>NZ_CP127244.1:0-4428600 GCF_030284585.1 Salinicola sp. JS01
ACTTTTTCGACATTTCCCCTTGCCAATGCCGGGGGAGATCCGTAAAGTACGCATCCGCTGACGCCGAGACAGGTTCTCGGAGGCAGCAGGAAAGCTAGCTAAGCTGTTGAAAAGATTGAAAAAATCGATTGACACTTAGCCTCGGGGGCAGCAGAATACGCCCCTCGCTTTTCCAGGATCGGTTCTCAGGCAGCAACGTGAACCGGGCAAGAATCGACAAGAAAGACGTTGACATCTTCGCCAAGATCCTTAAAATACGCCTCTCCTTACGGCGACCCAGAAAGCAAGCGCTGACAAGCACTTGAGTGACTTTCGGGTCACGGCAGAAGGCTCGGCACTCTACGTGAGACGAGACTTCAAGTAAGGACGCTCTTTAACAATCGATCAGGTAATTGATGTGGGCGCTTGTCTTGCGTGACGCCAGTCACAGCATATCAAGGCAAGCGACTCGTCTAAGATTCGTTTGACCTTGAACCAAGTTTGGTCCGCTTCGCTTCTTCTGTCTTCGGGCAGAGAAGAGGTAAGGACTATCAGACTTTTAACTGAAGAGTTTGATCATGGCTCAGATTGAACGCTGGCGGCAGGCCTAACACATGCAAGTCGAGCGGCAGCACGGGGAGCTTGCTCCCTGGTGGCGAGCGGCGGACGGGTGAGTAATGCATAGGAATCTGCCCGGTAGTGGGGGATAACCTGGGGAAACCCAGGCTAATACCGCATACGTCCTACGGGAGAAAGCAGGGGCTCTTCGGACCTTGCGCTATCGGATGAGCCTATGTCGGATTAGCTGGTTGGTGAGGTAATGGCTCACCAAGGCGACGATCCGTAGCTGGTCTGAGAGGATGATCAGCCACACTGGGACTGAGACACGGCCCAGACTCCTACGGGAGGCAGCAGTGGGGAATATTGGACAATGGGCGCAAGCCTGATCCAGCCATGCCGCGTGTGTGAAGAAGGCCCTCGGGTTGTAAAGCACTTTCAGCGAGGAAGAAGGCTTGGCGGCTAATACCCGTCAAGAAGGACATCACTCGCAGAAGAAGCACCGGCTAACTCCGTGCCAGCAGCCGCGGTAATACGGAGGGTGCGAGCGTTAATCGGAATTACTGGGCGTAAAGCGCGCGTAGGTGGTTTGGCACGCCGGTTGTGAAAGCCCCGGGCTCAACCTGGGAACGGCATCCGGAACGGCCAGACTAGAGTGCAGGAGAGGAAGGTAGAATTCCCGGTGTAGCGGTGAAATGCGTAGAGATCGGGAGGAATACCAGTGGCGAAGGCGGCCTTCTGGCCTGACACTGACACTGAGGTGCGAAAGCGTGGGTAGCAAACAGGATTAGATACCCTGGTAGTCCACGCCGTAAACGATGTCGACTAGCCGTTGGGACCTTTAAGGACTTAGTGGCGCAGTTAACGCGATAAGTCGACCGCCTGGGGAGTACGGCCGCAAGGTTAAAACTCAAATGAATTGACGGGGGCCCGCACAAGCGGTGGAGCATGTGGTTTAATTCGATGCAACGCGAAGAACCTTACCTACCCTTGACATCCAGAGAACTTGGCAGAGATGCCTTGGTGCCTTCGGGAACTCTGAGACAGGTGCTGCATGGCTGTCGTCAGCTCGTGTTGTGAAATGTTGGGTTAAGTCCCGTAACGAGCGCAACCCTTGTCCTTATTTGCCAGCACGTAATGGTGGGAACTCTAAGGAGACTGCCGGTGACAAACCGGAGGAAGGTGGGGACGACGTCAAGTCATCATGGCCCTTACGGGTAGGGCTACACACGTGCTACAATGGCCGGTACAAAGGGTTGCGAGACCGCGAGGTGGAGCGAATCCCAGAAAGCCGGCCTCAGTCCGGATCGGAGTCTGCAACTCGACTCCGTGAAGTCGGAATCGCTAGTAATCGTGAATCAGAATGTCACGGTGAATACGTTCCCGGGCCTTGTACACACCGCCCGTCACACCATGGGAGTGGACTGCACCAGAAGTGGTTAGCTTAACCTTCGGGGGAGCGATCACCACGGTGTGGTTCATGACTGGGGTGAAGTCGTAACAAGGTAGCCGTAGGGGAACCTGCGGCTGGATCACCTCCTTAAACGATTAGCGGATCGCGAGATAAGCGCTCACAATCAATTACCTGATCGACCAAGAGCAATGACTGTTTGGGTCACGGACCCAGTGGTAAAGCCGGGTCTGTAGCTCAGTTGGTTAGAGCGCACCCCTGATAAGGGTGAGGTCGGCAGTTCGAGTCTGCCCAGACCCACCAAATTCGATTGATGCATCGTTGAAGAAACACTCGTGTAGCAGGCTACACGTCGCGCTTCTTCGCCTCGCCTGAATCGAATTTAAACAGGTTCAAGGGTTACCCTTAAATCTGTACTTGTCATGGGGCCATAGCTCAGCTGGGAGAGCGCCTGCCTTGCACGCAGGAGGTCAGCGGTTCGATCCCGCTTGGCTCCACCACTGTTTTCGGAAAGTGCTGAAGAAGCTCAGCTGGGAGAGCACCTGCCTTGCACGTCAGGTGGTCAGACCGGGGTCGCGCACGACTTCGATCCCGCTTGGCTCCACCAAATCGTTCCCCGTTGGCTCGCGCCACACAGTCACCGAGTTCTAAGCCATCCGCTTCGTCGCGAACCGCGACCGAGTCGATCGCTTAGAGCTTCTGCTCTAAACGCTCTTTAACAATGTGGATCATGCTGACAGTTCTTCACCATTCGTAGTTGGAATGGCGAAGAGCGAAAAGTGATACGTCTCAAGCGTATCCGGCAATTGTCGTTGTGATCGCGCGACCAGACTCCTTCGGGTTATATGGTCAAGCGATTAAGCGCACACGGTGGATGCCTTGGCAGCCAGAGGCGATGAAGGACGTTGTAGCCTGCGAAAAGGCTCGGTGAGGTGGCAAACAACCTGTGACCCGGGCATGTCCGAATGGGGAAACCCACCCAGCATAAGCTGGGTATCCCACACTGAATCCATAGGTGTTGGGAAGCGAACCGGGGGAACTGAAACATCTAAGTACCCCGAGGAAAAGAAATCAACCGAGATTCCCCCAGTAGCGGCGAGCGAACGGGGAGTAGCCCTTAAGCAGGTGACTGGTTAGACGAACGGTCTGGAAAGTCCGGCCATAGCGGGTGATAGCCCCGTAGTCGAAAACCTGATCCTGTGAAATCGAGTAGGTCGGGGCACGTGAAACCTTGACTGAACATGGGGGGACCATCCTCCAAGGCTAAATACTCCTGGCTGACCGATAGTGAACCAGTACCGTGAGGGAAAGGCGAAAAGAACCCCGGAGAGGGGAGTGAAATAGATCCTGAAACCGTGTGCGTACAAGCAGTGGGAGCAGACTCGTTCTGTGACCGCGTACCTTTTGTATAATGGGTCAGCGACTTATATTCAGTGGCGAGCTTAACCGTATAGGGGAGGCGTAGAGAAATCGAGTCTTAACTGGGCGACCAGTCGCTGGATATAGACCCGAAACCGGGCGATCTATCCATGGCCAGGGTGAAGGTCAGGTAACACTGACTGGAGGCCCGAACCGGGATCTGTTGAAAAAGATTCGGATGAGCTGTGGATCGGAGTGAAAGGCTAATCAAGCTCGGAGATAGCTGGTTCTCCTCGAAAGCTATTTAGGTAGCGCCTCACGTATTACCGCCGGGGGTAGAGCACTGTTTCGGCTAGGGGCCCATCCCGGGTTACCAACCCGAGGCAAACTCCGAATACCGGTGAGTAGAGCGTGGGAGACACACGGCGGGTGCTAACGTCCGTCGTGAAAAGGGAAACAACCCAGACCGTCAGCTAAGGCCCCCAAATTCTGGTTAAGTGGGAAACGATGTGGGAAGGCATAGACAGCTAGGAGGTTGGCTTAGAAGCAGCCATCCTTTAAAGAAAGCGTAATAGCTCACTAGTCGAGTCGGCCTGCGCGGAAGATGTAACGGGGCTCAAACCAGATGCCGAAGCTACGGGTTCATCCTCTGGATGAGCGGTAGAGGAGCGTCGTGTAAGCCTGCGAAGGTGTGTTGAGAAGCATGCTGGAGGTATCACGAGTGCGAATGCTGACATGAGTAACGACAAGGGGAGTGAAAACCTCCCCCGCCGGAAGACCAAGGGTTTCTGTTCTACGTCAATCGGAGCAGAGTGAGTCGGCCCCTAAGGCGAGGCTGAAAAGCGTAGTCGATGGGAAACGGGTCAATATTCCCGTACCGGATGTGGTTGCGATGGGGGGACGAAGAAGGCTAGGTGAGCCAGGCGTTGGTTGTCCTGGTGAAAGTCAGTAGGCTGAGAGCTTAGGCAAATCCGGGCTCTCAAGGCCGAGAGACGAGACGAACGGACTACGGTCCGGAAGTCATCGATGCCACGCTTCCAGGAAAAGCCTCTAAGCTTCAGATCACATGCGACCGTACCCCAAACCGACACAGGTGGTCAGGGTGAGAATCCCAAGGCGCTTGAGAGAACTCGGGTGAAGGAACTAGGCAAAATGGCACCGTAACTTCGGGAGAAGGTGCGCCGGCGTAGCGTGAAGAGACTCGCTCTCCTAGCGCGAACCGGTCGAAGATACCAGGTGGCTGCAACTGTTTATTAAAAACACAGCACTCTGCTAACGCGTAAGCGGACGTATAGGGTGTGACGCCTGCCCGGTGCCGGAAGGTTAATTGATGGTGTTAGCGCAAGCGAAGCTCCTGATCGAAGCCCCGGTAAACGGCGGCCGTAACTATAACGGTCCTAAGGTAGCGAAATTCCTTGTCGGGTAAGTTCCGACCTGCACGAATGGCGTAATGATGGCCACGCTGTCTCCACCCGAGACTCAGTGAAATTGAAATCGCAGTGAAGATGCTGTGTACCCGCGGCTAGACGGAAAGACCCCGTGAACCTTTACTATAGCTTCACACTGGACGCTGATGTTGCTTGTGTAGGATAGCTGGGAGGCTTGGAAACCGTGACGCCAGTTGCGGTGGAGCCAACCTTGAAATACCAGCCTGGCATCATTGGCGTTCTAACTTCGCACCGTGATCCGGTGTAAGGACAGTGTGTGGTGGGTAGTTTGACTGGGGCGGTCTCCTCCGAAAGAGTAACGGAGGAGCACGAAGGTACCCTCAGCACGGTTGGAAATCGTGCATTGAGTGCAAGAGCATAAGGGTGCTTAACTGCGAGACAGACACGTCGAGCAGGTACGAAAGTAGGTTCTAGTGATCCGGTGGTTCTGTATGGAAGGGCCATCGCTCAACGGATAAAAGGTACTCCGGGGATAACAGGCTGATACCGCCCAAGAGTTCACATCGACGGCGGTGTTTGGCACCTCGATGTCGGCTCATCACATCCTGGGGCTGAAGTCGGTCCCAAGGGTATGGCTGTTCGCCATTTAAAGTGGTACGCGAGCTGGGTTTAGAACGTCGTGAGACAGTTCGGTCCCTATCTGCCGTGGGCGTTGGAGATTTGAGAAGCGCTGCTCCTAGTACGAGAGGACCGGAGTGGACGCACCTCTGGTGTTCCGGTTGTCACGCCAGTGGCACTGCCGGGTAGCTATGTGCGGACGGGATAACCGCTGAAGGCATCTAAGCGGGAAGCCCCCTTCAAGATGAGATCTCCCTGAGACTTCGAGTCTCCTAAAGGGTCCAGCAAGACGAGCTGGTTGATAGGCACGGTGTGGAAGCGCTGCAAGGCGTTGAGCTAACGTGTACTAATGCCCCGTGAGGCTTGACCATATAACCCCAAGGGGTCTGGATACTCCAGACAGGGGTCGCGCGATCACATCGCGACAATGGCCGGATAGGCAAGAGACGTATCATCAGCATGATCCAGATTGGTCGATGTGAAGCTGGCGCGTGAAAGCGTGTCACAGGTTCATGTCGACGTCAGTTTTGCCTGACGACCATAGCGAGTGGGAACCACCTGATTCCATGCCGAACTCAGAAGTGAAACCGCTTAGCGCCGATGGTAGTGTGGGGTCTCCCCATGTGAGAGTAGGACATCGTCAGGCACCTATACCGAACCCCAGTCTCGTCAGAGACTGGGGTTCACTCGTTTCTGGGACCTGAATCCTTCGAAACCTTTCCCCGCTACGCGGCTCAGGCATGCTGCCTTTAACTTATCCCCATCCCCTTTATCGAGCTCCAGGGAGGACCGCCTGTGGATAGTTGCCGTTTTACGGGCTTGGTTCTTGCATCGATGCGCGTGATAGTCGCCTTCAGCGTATTCGATTAGCCCGCTAACAGTGGCGCCCCCATACTGTCATCAACGGTTGAGGCCAAGACCCAACCCCCGAATCGATAGACCCGACAGTCATTGGAGGTTCACCATGAAAACCCGTCTTCTTACCGCCATCGCCCTGATCGTCGCTCTGCCGGCCGTAGCCCAGGCCAATAGCGCTGCCGAGAAAGCCGCCTTCGCCTCGCTGCAACAGCCGCTGAACACCCAAGTGGTCAGCGACTACAAGGCGCTGCCGACCCGCTACAGCGTCGATACGGTCAGCGGTGGCCATAGCACTGCGGCCAATCAGGCCCTGGTGCAGGTCGCCGAGCAGACCCAGCGCGGTACCCACCTGCGTGCCGGTGACGCCGACCTGGTCGGCCAAGGGCAGAGCGTGGCTGCCGCCCAGGCGCTGCAGAACGTCAACGCTGCCCACCAAGGCGACGTCGAGGTGAGCTTCGCCAGCCTCGACTGAGGACCGCTGAGCCCCGGCACGAGTCGCGCTCGTGCCTTGCTCGAAAGACATCTCGCAAACAAGGCGCCACGGACAGAAGACGCCCCTCTCAAGAGGCGCTTCTCGCAAAATACCCACAGACGCGAGCGCCATGCCCTACACCTCCACTTCCCCGGCCCGCCCCCGCGCCGGGGCTTTTTGTGTGCAAGGGAGCGGTAGGGCGGATGGCGGTGGGCAGACTGTGGCAGCAAGGCCCGTTAACGGTGGCCGAGCGATTTCGTTAGAATGCTCTCTTTTACGCTGGACGATCGGTATGAGCATCGGTGAACTGATACGCCTGCTGGGGGATGGTGATTTCCACTCGGGGCAGCAGCTGGGCGAGCGCTTGGGCGTCTCGCGCACCGCGGTCTGGAAGCAACTGAAGAAGTTGGAGGCGATGGATCTGCCCCTGGAGGCGGTCAAGGGGCGCGGCTATCGGCTTGTCGACGCCATCGAGTCGCTGGATGGCAAGTCGATCGTGGCGCAGCTGAGCGCCGAGCCGCGGCGTCATCTCAAGCGACTGTTCGTCGAGGACGTGCTCGACTCCACCAATACTTACCTGCGCGAGCGCTTCCGGCAGGGCGCCGGGCACGGCGAGGTGTGTCTCGCCGAGAGTCAGACGGCAGGGCGGGGGCGGCGTGGCAAGGCGTGGAGTACCAGTTGGGGGCGTAGCCTGATTCTCTCCCTGGGCTGGCGTTTCGATGCCGGGGTGGGGGCACTCGAGGGGCTGAGCCTGGCGGTCGGTGTGGCTGTGGCAGAGGTGCTCGAGGCGGCAGGGGCGGAGATCGCGCTGAAGTGGCCCAACGACATCCTGATTGCGGTCGACGGAGAGTGGCGCAAGCTCGCCGGCATTCTGCTCGAGGTGACCGGCGACGTGGAGGGGCCATGCGAGGTGGTGATCGGCATCGGGCTAAACGTGTCGCTGAGCGCCGCCGGGCGCGAGGCCGCCGGTCAGCCCGCCGGTGCGCTGGCCGACAGGCTGCCGGCGCCTTCGCGCAATCGTCTCGCTGCCGCCATCATCGATGCGCTGCTGCTGCTGTTGCCGCAGTTCGAGCAGCGCGGCTTCGCGGCCTGGCAGGCGGGCTGGAATCAGCGCCACGCCTTTGCCGGCCAGCCGATCAAGGTCATTCAGGCGCGGGAGACCTATCCCGCAACGGCCAAGGCAGTGGACGCCAGCGGCAATCTGGTCGTGACCACGGCGGAGGGGGATCACACGCTGATGGGGGGCGAGATCAGTATTCGCCCCGGGCGCTGACAAAAAATGCGTTCCGCGCTTGCAATCACCCCATCGCTTTGACACAATGCGCCCCGCCTTGGAGACAAGGTGATCGGGTTTCGGCTCTGTTAGTCGAGTAAAAACAGAGGCTTGACATCGATCAGCGACAGGTTAGAATGTGTCGCCAGCTAGGAGGGGTTCCCGAGTGGCCAAAGGGAGCAGACTGTAAATCTGCCGCGAAAGCTTCGAAGGTTCGAATCCTTCCCCCTCCACCAGATTTAGCAGTGCCGCTGCGTTGTTGGCAGCAAGAAGTGGTAGTAAAACCGGTCTGCTTCGGCAAATCGGAGTCAGAGCGGGTAGGCGGGTATAGTTCAATGGTAGAACCTCAGCCTTCCAAGCTGATGGTGCGGGTTCGATTCCCGCTACCCGCTCCAGTTCGAGGTTGTGGTGGTGTAGTGCTCATGTAGCTCAGGGGTAGAGCACACCCTTGGTAAGGGTGAGGTCGACGGTTCAAATCCGTCCATGAGCTCCATTGCTCGATGTCGAACGCTGTGAAAGGCGAGCTGAAGGCTCGCTTTTTTGGTGGCGAGAGAAAAAGATCCCGGGGTTGCTTTTGCCCTCCTCTCTTCGCTATCATAGCGCCCTCCAAATTTCCGGGTGCTTCTCGGATATTTTGATACAGGCCAGTAGCTCAATTGGCAGAGCAGCGGTCTCCAAAACCGCAGGTTGGGGGTTCGATTCCCTCCTGGCCTGCCAGTCTTCCCCAGGCTGGCTCATATTTGATACCTTGTCATGTTCGGTTATCGCGCCTTGAGTTGAGGAGTTTTCATGAAGCACAACGCCGAGGTGCAAGTCTCCCGCTACGACACGCTCAAGTGGGCCGTTGTCGTGCTGCTGCTTGCCATCGCGGTGGGCGGCAATGCCTGGTTCGCCGATCAAGCGCTGCTCTATCGTGTCCTGGGTGTCGTCGTTCTGTGTGCCGCTGCCGCTGCCGTGGGGCTCACCACCGCCAAGGGGCAGGCGCTGATGGATCTGGCCAAGGGCTCCAAGCGCGAGATTCAGCGCGTGGTCTGGCCGACCCGTCAGGAAACCGTGCAGACGACCCTGATCGTCCTCGCTGCAGTGCTCGTGGTCGGTCTGCTGCTGTGGCTCATCGATACCGTCCTCGGCTGGGCGATGTCCGGAATCATTGGCTAGGAGTTTTCATGTCCAAGCGTTGGTACGTCGTTCACGCTTATTCCGGGTTCGAGAAGCAGGTCATGCGCTCGCTCATCGAGCGCGTGAAGCTGTATGAGGTCGAGGATCAGTTCGGCGAGATCCTGGTGCCGACCGAAGAGGTCGTCGAAATGCGCGACGGCAAGCGCCGCAAGAGTGAGCGCAAGTTCTATCCCGGCTATGTGCTGGTCGAGATGGAAATGAACGAGCAGACCTGGCACCTGGTCAACGAGACGCCGCGCGTCATGGGCTTCATCGGCGGTACGCCGGAGAAGCCGGCGCCGATCACGCCGAAGGAAGCCGAGGCGATCCTGCGTCGGGTCCAGGACGGCACCGACAAGCCGCGTCCCAAGACGCTGTTCGAGCCGGGCGAGACCGTGCGTGTGGTCGATGGCCCGTTCGCCGACTTCAACGGTGTGGTCGAAGAGGTCAATTACGAGAAGAGTCGGCTGCAGGTCAGCGTGCTGATCTTCGGTCGCTCCACGCCGGTCGAGCTCGAGTTCGTGCAGGTGGTCAAGGACTGAGCCGAAGGCTGGGTCGACACGTTTTTTCATCGCGGCGCTATTCAAGCGTCGCGTTGTCGTTGCCGGTGATGCGCCGGCCAAACCGGGGAGCCGCAAGGCGCTAATACCCAACAGGAGTTCCACATGGCTAAGAAAGTCCAGGCCTATATCAAGCTGCAGGTCGCAGCTGGCAAGGCCAACCCGAGTCCGCCCGTCGGTCCCGCGCTGGGTCAGCACGGTGTCAACATCATGGAGTTCTGCAAGGCGTTCAACGCTGCGACCCAGGATGTCGAGCCGGGCCTGCCGACGCCGGTCGTGATCACGGTCTACTCCGACCGTAGCTTCACCTTCGTCACCAAGACGCCGCCGGCTGCCGTGCTGCTGAAGAAAGCCGCAGGCATCAAATCCGGTTCTGGCGTGCCGAACAAGACCAAGGTCGGCACCGTGACCCGCGAGCAGCTCGAAGAGATCGCCAAGACCAAGGAGCCGGATCTGACGGCTGCCGATCTCGACGCCGCCGTTCGTACCATTGCTGGCAGCGCCCGTAGCATGGGCCTCAACGTGGAGGGCCTCTGATCATGGCAAAGCTTTCCAAGCGCGCACAGATGATTCGCGAGAAGGTCGAGCCGGGCAAGGTCTACTCCCTCGAGGAAGCCGTCTCCCTGCTGTCCGATCTGTCGACCGTCAAGTTCAAGGAAGCGGTGGAAGTCGCCATCAATCTGGGCGTCGATCCGCGTAAATCCGACCAGGTCGTGCGTGGCGCCACCGTGCTGCCCAACGGTACCGGTCGTGACGTGCGCGTTGCCGTGTTCGCCCAGGGCAACGCCGCTGACGCCGCCAAGGAAGCCGGTGCCGATATCGTCGGCATGGACGATCTGGCCGAGGACGTGAAGAAGGGTAACCTGAACTTCGACGTCGTCATCGCCGCTCCCGACGCCATGCGTGTGGTCGGCCAGCTGGGTCAGATCCTCGGTCCGCGCGGCCTGATGCCGAACCCCAAGGTCGGCACCGTGACGCCGGACGTCGCCACCGCGGTCAAGAACGCCAAGGCGGGTCAGGTGCGTTTCCGTACCGACAAGAACGGCATCATCCATGCCTCTATCGGTAAGGTCGACTTCTCCGCCGACGCGCTCAAGGGCAACCTGGAAGCGCTGGTCAACGACCTCAAGCGTCTGAAGCCGAGCACCTCCAAGGGTATCTACCTCAAGAAGCTGACCCTCTCCAGCACCATGGGGCCGGGTCTGACCGTCGATCACAGCGCTTACGTGTGATCGATCACCGAGCAGTAACTTTGCGGTCCCCGTGCGCCGTCTCGCGAGAGGCGGAAAGGGGCGGGGCACCGTCAAAGACCGCAGGTGTCGGCCAGCTGCCGACTTAATGTCCGCACCCGGCATTGCCGGATGGAAACCTGCGCAGATGGTGTGGCTCGCCGAATCAGGTGTGCAGCCATCATCCAAGACTTCCGCCGCAGTCGAAGCGGAAGAGATGGTAACCACCGGGTCGCGACATCGTCGCCCCGGCACGAAGGAGTAACCACTGTGCCACTAGCACTCGAAGGCAAGAAAGCGATTGTTGCCGAGGTCAGTGAAGCCGCTAAGGACGCTCTTTCCGTCGTAGTTGCCGACTCTCGCGGTGTGACCGTTAGCGCAATGACCGATCTGCGCAAACAGGCTCGCGAGAATGGCGTCCAGATTCGTGTTGTCCGCAACACCCTGGCACGCCGCGCTTTGGCAGGCACTTCCTGGGAGTGCCTGAACGAGACTTTCGCAGGTCCGACGCTTCTGGCCTTCTCCTACGAGCACCCCGGCGCTGCCGCGCGGCTGTTCAAGGAGTTCGGCAAGACGCAGAAGGAGTTCGAAGTCAAAGCGCTGGCCTACGAAGGCGAGATGATCCCGGCGGCCGATATCGACCGTCTGGCAACGCTGCCGACTTACGAGGAAGCACTGGCCAAGCTGATGTCCGTCATGAAGGAAGCTTCTGCCGGCAAGCTGGTTCGTACCCTCGCAGCCCTGCGCGCGAAGAAGGAAGAAGAGGCGGCCTGAGCCGACACTTCTGCCGATTCGCCTGCGCCAGGTTGAACTGAATCTCATCGAGTGGGCAGGCCACATGGCCGCCGCTCCGCAAAGTTAGGAATAGGTAACATGGCACTGACTCAAGAAGACATCATCAACGCCGTTGCTGAAATGTCCGTGATGGAAGTTGCGGAACTGGTCTCTGCAATGGAAGAGAAGTTCGGCGTGTCTGCCGCTGCAGCCGTCGTCGCTGGTCCTGGTGGCGGTGATGCCGCTGCTGAAGAAGAGCAGACCGAGTTCGCGCTGGTTCTGACCGCTGCCGGTGACAAGAAAGTCAACGTCATCAAGGTCGTCCGCGAAATCACCGGTCTGGGTCTGAAGGAAGCCAAAGGCGCCGTCGACGGTGCTCCGGCTACCCTGAAAGAAGGCCTGTCCAAGGACGACGCCGAAGAAGCCAAGAAGAAGCTGGAAGAAGCTGGCGCCTCCGTGGAGCTCAAGTAACTCTGTGTTCACGGCTCCACGCGCTGCGTAAGCGCCACGGCTGGTGGCGGGCCTCCCCGCTGCCGGCCTTTTTCTGTTGTTGCTAGCCTGGCGTTAGACCACCTGGCTTGGGATCCCCCCGAATCAGGGTTAAAGCCACTAGACGAATTCCGACGGCGAGCTCCCTCCGGGCAGCTTGCCGTCAGCGCCTAACGGGGTCACCCCCGTTGGGGAGCGCCGACCACGCACCGGTCACCCATGGTGAACAAGCTGGGGAATACAGATGGCTTACTCATACACTGAGAAAAAACGCATCCGCAAGGATTTCGGCAAACTGCCTCAAGTAATGGATGTGCCCTACCTGCTGGCCATCCAGCTTGATTCCTATTACGACTTCCTCCAGCAGGACCGGGCGCCGGAAGAGCGTCTCGACACCGGTCTCCACGCGGCCTTCCAGTCCGTCTTTCCGATCGAGAGCTTCTCGGGCAACGCGGCGCTCGAGTACGTAAGCTACCGCTTCGGCACCCCGGCGTTCGACGTCAAGGAGTGCCAGCTGCGCGGCGTGACCTATTCGGCACCGCTGCGGGTCAAGGTTCGCCTGATCATCTACGACAAAGAGTCCTCGAACAAGGCCATCAAGGACATCAAGGAGCAGGAAGTCTACATGGGGGAGATCCCCCTGATGACCGAGAACGGGACCTTCGTCGTCAACGGTACCGAGCGCGTCATCGTCTCCCAGCTCCACCGTTCGCCGGGCGTGTTCTTCGATCACGACAAGGGCAAGAGCCACTCCTCCGGGAAGCTGCTTTATTCCGCGCGCATCATTCCTTACCGCGGCTCCTGGCTGGATTTCGAGTTCGACCCGAAGGACAACGTCTTCGTGCGTATCGACCGTCGCCGCAAGCTGCCGGCGACCGTGCTGCTGCGCGCGCTGGGCATGAGCGCCGAGGAGATCCTCGAGACCTTCTTCGACACCAGCACCTTCCACATCGAGCCGGATGGCATCTATGTGGAGCTGGTGCCGTCGCGCCTGCGCGGTGACACCGCGACCTTCGACATCAAGGACAGCGACGGCAACGTCATCGTCGAGGAAGGTCGCCGCATCACCCAGAAGCACATCCGTCAGATGGAGAGTGCCGGGCTCGAGCGCCTGCAGGTGCCGATGGACTACCTGTTCGGCAAGACGCTGGCCAAGGATCAGATAGACGCCAAGACCGGCGAGTTGATCTGCGAGTGCAACACCGAACTGACCCCCGAGCTGGTCGAGAAGCTGGGGCAGGGCGGCGTGACGCAGCTCGAGACGCTCTACACCAACGATCTGGACGCCGGTTCGTTCATCTCCGATACGCTCAAGATCGACACCACGCGCTCGGCCCTCGAGTCGCTGGTCGAGATCTACCGCATGATGCGTCCGGGCGAGCCGCCGACCAAGGAAGCAGCGGAGACGCTGTTCCACAACCTGTTCTTCACCGAAGACCGCTACGACCTGTCGGGCGTCGGCCGGATGAAGTTCAACCGTCGTCTGCGTCGCGAGTCCGACACCGGCTCCGGCGTGCTCGACAATCAGGACATCCTCGATGTCCTCAAAGAGCTGATCAACATTCGTAACGGCTTCGGCGAAGTCGACGATATCGACCACCTGGGCAACCGCCGCATCCGCTGCGTCGGCGAGATGGCGGAGAACCAGTTCCGCGTCGGTCTGGTGCGCGTCGAGCGTGCGGTCAAGGAGCGCCTCTCCATGGCGGAGAGCGAAGGCCTGATGCCGCAGGATCTGATCAACGCCAAGCCGGTGGCGGCCGCGGTCAAGGAGTTCTTCGGCTCCTCGCAGCTGTCCCAGTTCATGGACCAGAACAACCCGCTCTCCGAGGTCACCCACAAGCGCCGTGTCTCCGCACTCGGCCCGGGCGGTCTGACCCGTGAGCGTGCCGGCTTCGAGGTGCGTGACGTTCACGCCACGCACTACGGCCGTTTGTGTCCGATCGAGACCCCTGAAGGTCCGAACATCGGTCTGATCAACTCGCTGGCGACCTACTCCAAGACCAACAGCTACGGCTTCCTCGAGACGCCGTATCGTAAGGTCGTGGACAGCCAGGTCACCGACGACGTGGTGCACCTGTCGGCGATCGAGGAGGGTGACTTCATCATCGCCCAGGCCTCGGCGACCGTTGACGAGTCGGGCAAGCTGATCGACGACCTGGTTCAGGTGCGTCACAAGGGTGAGACCACCTTCATGGCACCGGACAAGGTGACCCTGATGGACGTGTCGCCGCGTCAGGTCGTCTCCGTGGCGGCGGCGCTGATCCCGTTCCTTGAGCACGACGACGCCAACCGCGCCCTGATGGGGGCGAACATGCAGCGTCAGGCGGTGCCGACCCTGCGCGCCGACAAGCCGCTGGTGGGTACCGGGATGGAGCGCTTCGTGGCGCGTGACTCCGGCGTCTGCGCCGTGGCCCGTCGCGGCGGCGTGATCGACTCGGTGGATGCCAAGCGTATCGTGGTCCGGATCAACGAAGACGAGATCATCGGCGGCGAAGCCGGGGTCGACATCTACAACCTGACCAAGTACGTGCGTTCGAACCAGAACACCTGCCAGAACCAGCGCCCGATCGTGCGTCCGGGCGACATCGTCGCGCGCGGCGACATCCTCGCCGACGGTCCGTCCGTCGACATGGGTGACCTGGCCCTGGGGCAGAACATGCGTCTCGCGTTCATGCCGTGGAACGGCTACAACTTCGAGGATTCCATCCTCGTCTCCGAGCGCGTGGTCGAAGACGATCGCTTCACCACCATCCACATCCAGGAACTGACCTGCGTCTCCCGCGACACCAAGCTGGGTGCCGAGGAGATCACCTCGGACATCCCCAACGTCGGTGAGTCGGCGCTGGCCAAGCTGGACGAAGCGGGCGTGGTCTACATCGGTGCCGAAGTCGGCGCCGGCGACATCCTGGTCGGCAAGGTGACGCCCAAGGGCGAAACCCAGCTGACGCCGGAAGAGAAGCTGCTGCGCGCGATCTTCGGTGAGAAGGCCTCCGACGTGAAGGACACCTCGCTGCGCGCGCCGACCGGCATGCGCGGTACCGTCATCGACGTTCAGGTGTTCACCCGCGACGGCGTCGAGAAGGACTCGCGCGCGCTCTCCATCGAGCAGATGCAGCTCGACGAAGTGCGGCGTGACCTGCAGGAGACCTACCGTATCGCCGAGGACGCCACCTTCGAGCGTCTCAAGCGTACCCTCGACGGTCAGGCAGTCAACGGCGGGCCCAAGCTGAAGAAGGGCGACGTCCTCAGCACCGACTATCTCGACGAACTGCCGCGTCAGCAGTGGTTCAAGCTGCGTCTGCAGGACGAAGCGCTCAACGAGCTCCTCGCCCAGGCCGACGAACAGCTCGAGAACCGTCGCAAGGAGATGGACGAGCGTTTCGAAGACAAGAAGCGCAAGCTCACCCAGGGCGACGATCTGGCCCCGGGCGTGCTCAAGATCGTCAAGGTCTACCTGGCGGTCAAGCGTCGCATCCAGCCGGGCGACAAGATGGCCGGTCGTCACGGTAACAAGGGTGTCATTTCCGCGATCATGCCGATCGAGGACATGCCGTTCGACGACAACGGCGAGCCGGTCGACGTGGTGCTCAACCCGCTGGGCGTACCCTCGCGCATGAACGTGGGTCAGATTCTCGAGACCCACCTGGGTATGGCCGCGCGTGGCCTCGGGGTCAAGATCGAGCGCATGCTGCGTGACGCCCGCGAGCAGCAGGTGGGCGAGATCCGCGAGTTCCTCAAGCAGGTCTACAACACCCAGGAGACGCGGCAGGAAGATATCGACTCGTTGAACGACGAGGAGATCATCACTCTGGCCAAGAACCTGCGCGGCGGCGTGCCCATCGCCACCCCGGTGTTCGACGGTGCCAAGGAGCACGAGATCAAGCATCTGCTGCGTCTCGCCGATCTGCCGGACTCCGGTCAGATGACGCTCTACGACGGGCGTACCGGTGAGTCCTTCGACCGTCCGGTGACCGTGGGCTACATGTACATGCTCAAGCTCAACCACCTGGTCGACGACAAGATGCACGCGCGTTCCACCGGCTCCTACTCGCTGGTCACCCAGCAGCCGCTGGGCGGCAAGGCGCAGTTCGGCGGTCAGCGCTTCGGTGAGATGGAGGTGTGGGCACTCGAGGCCTACGGTGCCGCCTACACCCTGCAGGAGATGCTCACCGTCAAGTCGGATGACGTCGAGGGTCGTACCAAGATGTACAAGAGCATCGTGGATGGCGACCACACCATGCAGGCCGGTATGCCGGAATCCTTCAACGTGCTGGTGAAGGAGATCCGCTCGCTGGGTATCGACATCGAATTGGAAAGTTAAGACCGGCACAGTCGATCGATAGCGACGGGTTGCGGGGCCGGCGAGAGAGTCGCGGCCCCGCTCATGACAACTCCGCAACGGAGCGATCCCATGAAAGATTTGGTGAAAGTCCTAAAGTCACAGGCGCAATCTGACGAGTTCGACGCGATCAAGATCACGCTCGCGTCGCCGGAGATGATTCGCTCCTGGTCTTACGGCGAGGTCAAGAAGCCGGAGACCATCAACTACCGTACGTTCAAGCCTGAGCGTGACGGTCTGTTCTGCGCCAAGATCTTCGGGCCGGTCAAGGATTACGAGTGCTTGTGCGGCAAGTACAAGCGCATGAAGCATCGCGGCATCATCTGCGAGAAGTGCGGCGTCGAAGTGACCAAGGCCGCGGTGCGCCGCGAGCGCATGGGCCACATCGAGCTGGCCTCGCCGGTCGCCCACATCTGGTTTCTGAAGTCGCTGCCGTCGCGCATCGGCATGTTCCTCGACATGACCCTGCGTGACATCGAGCGCGTGCTCTACTTCGAGTCGTTCGTGGTGATCGACCCGGGCATGACCACCCTCGAGCGTGGCCAGCTGCTCAACGACGAGCAGTACTTCGAAGCGCTGGAAGAGTTCGGCGACGACTTCGATGCGCGCATGGGCGCCGAGGCGATCCAGGCACTGCTCAAGGACATCGATCTGGAAGAGGAGATCGAGCGTCTGCGTGAGGAGATTCCGCAGACCAACTCCGAGACCAAGATCAAGAAGCTCTCCAAGCGCCTCAAGCTGCTGGAAGCCTTCTACAAGTCCGGCAACGCGCCGGCGTGGATGGTCATGGAAGTGCTGCCGGTGCTGCCGCCGGACCTGCGTCCGCTGGTGCCGCTGGACGGTGGCCGCTTCGCCACCTCCGATCTCAACGACCTCTATCGTCGTGTGATCAACCGCAACAACCGCCTCAAGCGGCTGCTCGACCTCAATGCGCCGGACATCATCGTGCGCAACGAGAAGCGCATGCTGCAGGAGTCGGTCGATGCGCTGCTCGATAACGGTCGCCGCGGTCGTGCCATCACCGGTTCCAACAAGCGCCCGCTGAAATCCCTGGCCGACATGATCAAGGGTAAGCAGGGGCGTTTCCGTCAGAACCTGCTGGGCAAGCGTGTCGACTACTCCGGCCGTTCGGTCATCACCGTGGGTCCGACCCTGCGTCTGCACCAGTGCGGTCTGCCCAAGAAGATGGCGCTGGAGCTGTTCAAGCCGTTCATCTACTCCAAGCTGCAAGGCAGCGGGCAGGCGTCCACGATCAAGGCCGCCAAGAAGATGGTCGAGCGCGAGCTGCCGGAAGTGTGGGACATCCTCGCTGACGTCATCCGCGAGCACCCGGTTCTGCTCAACCGTGCGCCGACGCTGCACCGTCTGGGTATCCAGGCGTTCGAGCCGCTGCTGATCGAAGGCAAGGCGATCCAGCTGCACCCGCTGGTGTGTGCCGCCTACAACGCCGACTTCGACGGTGACCAGATGGCCGTCCACGTGCCGCTGACGCTGGAGTCCCAGCTCGAAGCGCGCGCGCTGATGATGTCGACCAACAACGTGCTGTCGCCGGCCAACGGCGAGCCGATCATCGTGCCGTCGCAGGACGTGGTGCTGGGTCTCTACTACATGACCCGCGAACGTATCGGCGCCAAGGGTGAAGGCAAGGCGTTCGCCAACCTCAACGAGCTGGACCGCGCCTTCGCGACCCAGAACGTGTCGCTGCACGCCCGGGTCAAGGTTCGCCTGACCGAGTGGCTGTCCGACGAGAAGGATGGCGAGATCACCGAGCTGACCGAGACCGTCTCGATCAAGGAGACCACCGTCGGCCGTGCGCTGCTGTTCCGCATCCTGCCCAAGGGGATGCCGTTCGAGCTGGTCGACAAGCCGATGAAGAAGAAGGCGATCTCCGGCCTGATCAACGAGGTCTACCGGCGTGCCGGCCTCAAGGACGCGGTCATCTTCGCCGACCAGCTGATGTACACCGGCTTCCGTCTGGCGACCTGGTCCGGTGCCTCGATCGGCGTCAACGACTTCGTCATCCCCGATGACAAGAAGGCGATCGTCGATGCGGCCGAGGACGAGGTCAAAGAGATCGAAGACCAGTTCTCCTCCGGTCTGGTGACCGCGGGCGAGAAGTACAACAAGGTCATCGATATCTGGTCCAAGGCCAACGACAAGGTGGCCAAGGCGATGATGGCGGGTATCTCGAAGGAAACCGTCACCGACCGTGACGGCAACCAGGTCGAGCAGGACTCGTTCAACAGCGTCTTCATCATGGCCGACTCCGGTGCCCGTGGTAGTGCCGCCCAGATCCGTCAGCTGGCGGGGATGCGTGGCCTGATGGCCAAGCCGGACGGCTCGATCATCGAGACCCCGATCACCGCCAACTTCCGTGAAGGTCTGAACGTACTCCAGTACTTCATCTCGACCCACGGTGCGCGTAAGGGTCTGGCGGATACGGCACTCAAGACCGCCAACTCCGGTTATCTGACCCGGCGTCTGGTCGACGTGGCCCAGGATCTGGTCATCACCGAGCACGATTGCGGCACCGAGCATGGCCTGACCCTGCATCCGGTGATCGAGGGCGGCGACGTCATCGTCTCGCTGGCCCAGCGTGTACTCGGCCGTGTGGTCGCCCAGGACGTGATCGATCCGCAGACCGACGACGTGCTGATCCCGCGCGGCACCCTGCTCGACGAAGCCTGGTGCGAGCGTCTCGACACCATGGGTGTCGACGAGATCGTAGTGCGCAGCGCCATCGCCTGTGAGACCGCGCACGGCGTCTGCTCCTCGTGCTACGGCCGTGACCTGGCCCGCGGGCATCAGGTCAACATCGGCGAAGCGGTGGGCGTCATCGCCGCCCAGTCGATCGGTGAGCCGGGTACCCAGCTGACCATGCGTACGTTCCACATCGGTGGGGCGGCATCGCGGGCCTCCGCGGTCGACAGCGTGCAGGTCAAGCACGGCGGTATCGTGCGTCTGCACAACATCAAGTCGGTCGAGCGCGAAGACGGCAAGCTGGTGGTGGTCTCCCGCTCCAGCGCCCTGGCCGTCGCCGACGACCACGGCCGCGAGCGCGAGTACTACAAGCTGCCCTACGGCGCCGAGCTGTCGGTCAAGGACGGCGACCACGTCGAAGGTGGCCGGGTCGTGGCCAAGTGGGACCCGCACACCCACCCGGTCGTGGCCGAGGTCAAGGGTAAGGCCCAGTTCACCGACATGACCGAAGGCCTGACCATCACGCGCAACGTCGACGAGATGACCGGTCTGTCCTCGATCGAAGTGATCGAGAGCGCCAACCGTCCGGCCTCCGGCCGCGACAAGCGCCCGATGATCATGCTCGCCGACGACGCCGGCAAGCACGTCACGCTGCCGGGCTCCAACACCCCGGTGCAGTATCTGCTGCCGGGCCGTGCCATCGTCTCGGTGGAGAACGGTGCCGAGATCGGCGTGGGTGAAGTCATCGCGCGTATCCCGCTGGAGGCGTCCGGTAACAAGGACATCACCGGGGGTCTGCCGCGCGTCGCCGACCTGTTCGAGGCGCGTAAGCCGAAAGAGCCTTCGATCCTGGCCGAGATCACCGGTACGATCTCGTTCGGCAAGGAGACCAAGGGCAAGCGGCGCCTGACGATCACCCCGAAAGAGGGCGATCCGCTCGAGATGCTGATCCCGAAATGGCGTCAGATCGGCGTCTTCGAAGGGGAGACGGTCGAGAAGGGCGAGGTGATCTCCGACGGCCCGAGCAACCCGCACGACATCCTGCGTCTGCTCGGCGTGGCGGAGCTGGCCAAGTACATCACGGTCGAGATCCAGGACGTCTACCGCCTGCAGGGCGTGAGCATCAACGACAAGCACATCGAAGTGATCGTGCGTCAGATGCTGCGCAAGGTCGAGATCAGCGACGCCGGTGACTCCTCCTTCATCCCGGGTGACCAGGTCGAGCTGGTACGGGTGCTGGAAGAGAACGCGCGCCTCGAGCAGGAGGAGAAGTTCCCGGCCAAGTACGAGCGTCTGCTGCTGGGTATCACCAAAGCCTCGCTGGCTACCGAGTCGTTCATCTCTGCGGCCTCGTTCCAGGAGACCACCCGCGTGCTCACCGAAGCCGCGGTCACCGGCAAGCGCGACTACCTGCGCGGCCTGAAGGAAAACGTGGTGGTCGGTCGTCTGATCCCGGCCGGGACCGGTCTCGCCCACCACGAAGAGCGGCGTCGCAAGCGCGAAGAGTCCGAGCGCACGCTGCAACCGTCGGCGTTCGACGTCGAGCAGGAGCTGGGTGCCCAGCTCACCGCGCTCGATGCCGACGACGACGACCTCTAAGTCGTCAGCCTGCCGCCCGCCCCGCACGGGGCGGGTGGCCTTGACGGCTCTCGCGACAACTGATTAGAATGCGCAGCCTTTATGTGTGGGGCGGTGCAACCTGCCCGCATGTAAGGCAAGGCAACCCATTGGAGTCAGCTAAAACACTATGGCAACGATCAACCAGCTCGTGCGCAAGCCGCGCAAGCGCCCCGTCGAGACTAGCGACGTGCCGGCGCTGCAGGCCTGCCCGCAACGCCGTGGGGTCTGCACCCGCGTCTACACCACCACGCCCAAGAAGCCGAACTCGGCTCTGCGTAAGGTGTGCCGCGTGCGCCTGACCAACGGTTTCGAAGTCAGTTCCTATATCGGCGGTGAAGGCCACAACCTGCAGGAGCACTCCGTGGTCCTGATCCGTGGCGGCCGCGTCAAGGACTTGCCGGGTGTGCGTTATCACACCGTGCGCGGTGCCCTTGACACCTCCGGTGTCCAGAACCGTAAGCAGGGCCGTTCCAAGTACGGCACCAAGCGTCCCAAGGCTTGATGCCCGGACGTCTCCCAACATTTTTATCGGTCAGATAAGAGTAAGGTCGGCCGGAGCCGCTGTCACAGCGTCTCGGCGTGCCGGGTTTACCTGAACGACCCTTCAATTGAGGGCTTATCATGCCTAGAAGAAGAGTTGCCGCTAAGCGCGAGATCCTTCCCGATCCCAAGTTCGGAAGTGAGCGCCTGGCCAAGTTCATGAACCATCTGATGATCAGCGGCAAGAAGTCCGTAGCTGAGCGTATCGTTTACGGTGCGCTGGACAGGGTTGCCGAGCGTGGTAAAGAAGCGCCGCTGGACATCTTCGACAAGGCGCTGGAAGCGATCCAGCCGATGGTCGAGGTCAAATCCCGTCGTGTCGGCGGTGCCACCTATCAGGTGCCCGTCGAAGTGCGTCCGTCCCGTCGTCAGGCGCTGGCCATGCGCTGGCTGGTGGACGCCGCACGCAACCGCGGTGAAAAGACCATGGTTCAACGTCTTGCCGGCGAAATGCTCGACGCCGCCGAAGGCAAGGGCGCTGCCGTGAAGAAGCGTGAAGACGTGCATCGCATGGCAGATGCCAACAAGGCCTTCTCTCACTACCGCTTCTAACCAACGGGGACTTCCATCGTGGCACGCAAGACACCACTCAAGCGTTATCGCAATATCGGTATCGTTGCCCACGTCGACGCCGGCAAGACCACCACTACCGAGCGTGTCCTGTTCTACACCGGTCTGTCCCACAAGGTGGGTGAGGTTCATGAGGGCGCCGCCGTCATGGACTGGATGGAGCAGGAGCAGGAGCGTGGCATCACGATCACCTCCGCTGCTACCACCTGTTTCTGGCAGGGGATGAACAAGCAGTTCGACGAGCACCGCATCAACATCATCGACACCCCGGGACACGTTGACTTCACCATCGAAGTCGAGCGTTCCCTGCGTGTTCTCGATGGCGCGGTCGTCGTGCTGTGCGGCTCCTCCGGTGTGCAGCCGCAGACCGAGACCGTCTGGCGTCAGGCCAACAAGTACGAAGTACCGCGCATGGTGTTCGTCAACAAGATGGACCGCGCCGGTGCCGACTTCTTCATGGTCGTCGATCAGCTCAAGAATCGTCTGGGCGCCAACGTCGTGCCGATCCAGATCAACTGGGGTGCCGAGGAAGAGTTCAAGGGCGTCATCGATCTGCTGCAGATGAAGGCGATCCTGTGGGACGAAGACAACTTCGGCATGAACTACGAGTTGGTCGACATCCCGGCCGATCTGCAGGAGACCGCCGAGACCTATCGTGAGCAGATGGTCGAAGCCGCCGCAGAAGCCAACGAAGAGCTGATGGACAAGTACCTCGAAGAGGGCGACCTGTCCATCGAGGAGATCAAGGCCGGTCTGCGTGCGCGCACGCTCGCCAACGAGATCGTCCTCGTGACCTGCGGCTCCGCGTTCAAGAACAAGGGCGTTCAGGCCGTGCTCGACGGCGTCATCGAATACCTGCCGTCGCCGACCGAGGTCAAGGCGATCGAAGGTGAGCTCGACGACAAGGACGGCACCGTCGCCACGCGTGAGGCTGACGACAACGCCCCGTTCGCGGCGCTGGCGTTCAAGATCGCCACCGACCCGTTCGTCGGTACCCTGACCTTCATGCGCGTCTACTCGGGCGTTCTGAAGTCGGGCGACAGCGTCTTCAACTCGGTCAAGTCGAAGAAAGAGCGTGTCGGCCGTATCGTTCAGATGCACGCCAACTCGCGCGAAGAGATCAAAGAGGTCTACGCCGGCGACATCGCCGCCTGTATCGGCCTCAAGGACGTGACCACCGGTGACACCCTGTGCGACCTGGATGCCAAGATCATCCTCGAGCGCATGGAGTTCCCGGAGCCGGTCATCTCGGTCGCCGTGGAGCCGAAGTCCAAGGCCGACCAGGAGAAGATGGGCGTCGCCCTCGGCAAGCTGGCGCAGGAGGATCCCTCCTTCCGCGTGCAGACTGACGAAGAGACCGGCCAGACCATCATCTCCGGGATGGGCGAGCTGCACCTCGACATCATCGTTGACCGCATGCGTCGCGAGTTCAAGGTCGAGGCCAACATCGGCAAGCCGCAGGTGGCCTACCGCGAGACCATTCGTCAGTCGGTCGAGCAGGAAGGCAAGTTCGTGCGGCAGTCGGGTGGTCGCGGTCAGTACGGTCACGTTTGGCTGCGCATCGAGCCGCTGACCGACGCTGACAAGGGCGAGGACGAAGAAGAAGTCCACTTCAAGTTCGCGTCCGAGATCGTCGGCGGTGTCGTACCCAAAGAGTACGTGCCGGCCGTCGAGAAAGGGGCCTACGAGCAGCTCAAGAACGGTGTCATCGCGGGCTACCCGATGATCGACGTCAAAGTGACGCTGTTCGACGGCTCCTACCACGACGTGGACTCTAACGAGACCGCGTTCAAGGTCGCCTCATCCATGGCGATCAAGGAAGGTGCTCGCAAGGCTAAGGCCGTGCTGCTCGAGCCGGTGATGAAGGTCGAGGTCGTGACCCCGGAGGACTTCATGGGTGACGTCATGGGCGACCTTAACCGCCGCCGTGGCCTTGTCCAGGGCATGGATGACTCCTCCTCCGGCAAAGTCATTCGCGCCACGGTTCCGTTGGCTGAGATGTTCGGTTACGCGACCGATCTGCGTTCTCAGACCCAGGGACGCGCAAGCTACACCATGGAGTTTGCGAATTACGAAGAGGCGCCCTCCAGCGTCGTTGATGCCGTCATCAATCAGAACGGTTAACCGTTAGCTAACGTAAAGAGGTTATAGCAGTGGCTAAGGAAAAATTTGAACGCTCCAAACCGCACGTCAACGTCGGCACCATCGGTCACGTCGACCACGGCAAGACGACTCTGACGGCGGCTCTGACCCGTGTTTCCGCTGAAGTCTTCGGCGGCGAATGGCGTCAGTTCGACACCATCGACAACGCTCCGGAAGAGCGCGAGCGCGGTATCACCATCGCGACCGCTCATGTCGAGTACCAGTCCGAAGTGCGTCACTACGCGCACGTCGACTGCCCGGGACACGCTGACTACGTCAAGAACATGATCACCGGTGCTGCCCAGATGGACGGCGCTATCCTGGTCTGTTCCGCTGCTGACGGCCCGATGCCGCAGACTCGCGAGCACATCCTGCTGTCGCGTCAGGTCGGCGTTCCGTACATCGTCGTGTTCCTGAACAAGGCCGACATGGTCGACGACGAAGAGCTGCTCGAGCTGGTCGAGATGGAAGTGCGTGAACTCCTCAACGAGTACGACTTCCCGGGCGACGACACCCCGATCATCATCGGCTCCGCGCTGATGGCACTGGAAGGCAAGGACGACAACGGCATGGGTACCACCGCCGTTGCCAACCTGATCAAGTCGCTCGACGACTACATCCCGGAGCCGGAGCGTGCCATCGACCAGCCGTTCCTGATGCCGATCGAAGACGTGTTCTCGATCTCCGGCCGCGGTACCGTCGTGACCGGTCGTGTCGAGCGTGGTCTGGTCAAGTCCGGCGAAGAAGTCGAGATCGTCGGTATCCACGACACCACCAAGACCACCGTTACCGGTGTCGAAATGTTCCGCAAGCTGCTCGACGAAGGTCGCGCTGGCGAGAACATCGGTGCGCTGCTGCGTGGTACCAAGCGTGACGACGTCGAGCGTGGTCAGGTTCTGGCCAAGCCGGGCACCATCACCCCGCACACCAAGTTCGAAGCCGAAGTCTACGTGCTGTCCAAGGAAGAAGGTGGTCGTCACACCCCGTTCTTCAAGGGCTACCGTCCGCAGTTCTACTTCCGTACCACTGACGTGACCGGTACCTGTGAACTGCCGGAAGGCGTCGAGATGGTCATGCCGGGCGACAACGTCCAGATGGTCGTGACCCTGATCGCTCCGATCGCCATGGAAGACGGCCTGCGCTTCGCCATCCGCGAAGGCGGTCGTACCGTCGGCGCCGGCGTGGTCGCCAAGATCATCGAGTAAGTCTCGCTGATCGGATAGAAAAGGGGCGCTCCGGCGCCCCTTTTTCTGTCGCTGTCGGGAGGGGGTGTGTTTGACACCAAAATGGGCCTCCCCTATAATGCGCGTCCTTTGAACGCGTGGGTCGACGGCTCGCGCCGTCAGTATCCATTGGAGCAGAACGTCAATGCAGAACCAAAAGATTCGCATCCGGCTGAAAGCGTTTGACCATCGCCTGATCGATCAGTCGGCCCAGGAGATCGTGGACACTGCCAAGCGCACTGGCGCTCAGGTGCGTGGTCCGATCCCGCTGCCGACCAATCGCGAGCGTTACACCATCCTGATCTCGCCGCACGTCAACAAGGACGCGCGCGACCAGTATGAGATTCGCACGCACAAGCGCGTTCTCGACATCGTCGAGCCGACGGAGAAGACCGTCGACGCGCTGATGAAGCTCGACCTCGCCGCCGGCGTGGACGTGCAGATCAAACTCGACTAACCAACACTAGACACTAGCGGGAGCTGAGTTCGCAGCGACCGCCGCGTCGTGAGACGCCACACAATGTGCTAGTGGAATGCTCTGGAAAGGGCAGCCATAGCGGGTGATAGCCCCGTACACTATAGGAGACTGAACATGACTATCGGTTTGGTCGGTAAAAAGGCGGGCATGACCCGTGTTTTCACCGAAGATGGCGCATCCGTGCCCGTAACCGTGATCGAGGTTGAGCCCAACCGCATCGCTGCTGTCAAGACCATCGAGTCCGACGGCTATCGTGCGGTGCAGGTCACAACCGGCTCCCGCAAAGCCAAGCACCTCACCAAGGCGATTGCTGGTCAATACGCCAAGGCCGGGGTTGAGGCTGGCCGTTCCCTGATGGAGTTTCGTCTCGCCGAGAGCGACGAAGCACCGGAAGTGGGCGGTTCCTTCACCGTATCCCTCTTCGAAGCTGGTCAGAAAGTCGATGTGACCGGTACCTCCAAGGGCAAGGGCTTCCAGGGCGCTGTCAAGCGCTGGAATTTCCGTACCCAGGACAACAGCCACGGTAACTCGCTGTCTCACCGTGCGCCGGGTTCCATCGGTCAGTGCCAGACCCCGGGTCGCGTCTTCAAAGGCAAGAAGATGGCCGGCCAGATGGGCAATGAGCGCGTCACCGTCCAGAGCCTGGAAGTGGTGCGTGTCGATGCCGAGCGCAATCTGCTGTTGATCAAAGGCGCCGTGCCTGGTGCTCCGGGCTGCGATGTCGTCGTGCGCAGCGCCGTGAAAGCTCGCTGAGGGGACTGAGACCGATGAATCTGAATCTCGCAGGTGCCGCTGGCACCGTCGAAGTGTCCGCAGAGACCTTTGGCAAAGAATTCAACGAAGCGTTGGTGCACCAGGTCGTCACCGCCTATCTGGCGGCGGGCCGTCAGGGCACCCGTGCCCAGAAGAACCGCTCCGACGTGCGTGGCGGCGGCAAGAAGCCGTGGCGCCAGAAGGGCACCGGCCGCGCTCGCGCCGGCACCATCCGCTCGCCGCTGTGGCGTAGCGGCGGTGTGACCTTCGCTGCCCGTCCGCAGGACTACACGCAGAAGGTCAACCGCAAGATGTACCGTGCGGCGATGCGTTCGATCCTGTCCGAGCTGGTGCGTCAGGAGCGTCTGGTGCTGGTCAACGAGTTCGCCGTCGACGCGCCGAAGACCAAGCAGCTGGCCAGCAAGCTCAAGGAGCTGGATCTGGAGAAAGCGCTGATCGTCACCGAAGAGCTCGACGAGAAGCTCTACCTGGCCGCGCGCAACATCCCCAACGTCGATGTCGTCGATGCTGCGGCCGCCGATCCGGTCAGCCTGATCGCCTTCGACAAGGTGCTGATGACCGTCTCCGCTCTGCGTAAATTCGAGGAGAAGCTGGGATGAACCAGGAACGCGTATACAAGGTTCTGCTCGGACCTCACATGACCGAGAAGGCCGCGCGCGCCGCCGAGAACAATCAGTACGTGTTCAAAGTGGCCCAGGACGCGACCAAGCCCGAGATCAAGAAGGCCGTCGAAGCGCTGTTCGGCAAGAAAGTCGCCGGTGTTTCCGTGCTCAACGTCAAGGGCAAGACCAAACGCACGCGCTTCGGCACGGGTCTGCGCAAGGGTTACCGCAAGGCGTACGTGACTCTGGCTGCGGGCGAAACGCTCGAAGACTTCTCTGGCGCCGAGTAAGGCAGGAGTACGGATCATGGCAGTAGTCAAGACAAAACCCACTTCCGCCGGTCGTCGTCACGTCGTCAAAGTCGTCAATGGCGAGCTCTACAAGGGCCGTCCGTTCGCGGCGCTGACCGAGAAGCAGTCGAAGTCCGGTGGTCGTAACAACAATGGCCGCATCACCACGCGTCACGTCGGTGGTGGCCATCGTCAGCATTATCGTCTGGTCGACTTCAAGCGCACCAAGGATGGCATCAACGCCGTCGTCGAGCGCATCGAGTACGACCCGAACCGTAGCGCCAACATCGCGCTGCTGAAGTACATGGACGGCGAGCGTCGTTACATCATCGCACCCAAGGGCCTGGTGGCCGGGGACGTGGTGGAGTCCGGCGTCAACGCTTCCATCAAGCGTGGCAACGCGCTGCCGCTGCGCAACATCCCGGTCGGTTCCACGGTGCACTGCATCGAGCTGAAGCCGGGCAAGGGTGCGCAGATTGCACGCAGCGCCGGCGCCAGCGCTCAGCTGGTCGCCCGTGAAGGCAACTACGCGACCCTGCGTCTGCGCTCCGGCGAGATGCGTCGTGTACTGTCCGAGTGCCGCGCCACGCTGGGTGAAGTCGGCAACTCTGAGCACAGCCTGCGTCAACTGGGCAAGGCCGGTGCGAAACGGTGGAGAGGGGTGCGCCCGACCGTTCGCGGTGTCGCGATGAACCCGGTGGATCACCCGCACGGTGGTGGTGAAGGCCGCACCAGCGGTGGTCGTCATCCGGTCAGCCCGTGGGGTATCCCCACCAAGGGCCACAAGACCCGCAAGAACAAGCGTACCGACAAGCTCATCGTTCGTCGCCGCAAGTCCAAGTAACAGACATTAAGAGGTAACGGCTGTGCCACGTTCACTGAAGAAAGGTCCCTTTATCGACCTTCATCTGTTGAAGAAGGTCGAAGTCGCCGCGGAAAAGAACGATCGCAAACCGATCAAGACCTGGTCGCGTCGTTCGATGATCCTGCCGAACATGGTCGGGCTCACCATCGCGGTACATAACGGTCGCCAGCACGTCCCGGTGCATGTCTCCGAGGAAATGGTCGGCCACAAGTTGGGCGAGTTCGCTGCTACCCGCACCTATCGCGGTCATGCGGCGGACAAGAAAGCCAAACGCTGAGCCAAGAGGATTAAGAGATGGAAGTCGCTGCTAAGTTGCGTGGCGCTAGCTTGTCCGCCCAGAAGGCCCGTTTGGTGGCTGACCAGGTGCGCGGTAAGCCGGTCGCCGAAGCGCTCGACGTGCTGACCTTCTCCCCCAAGAAGGCTGCCAAGCTGGTCAAGAAGGTGCTGCAGTCCGCGATTGCCAATGCGGAAGAAAACAACGGCATGGACATCGACGAGCTGCGTGTCTCGACCATCTGTGTCGATGAGGGCATGACGCTCAAGCGCATTCAGCCGCGCGCAAAAGGCCGGGCGGATCGCATTCTGAAGCGCACCTGCCACATCACCGTCAAGGTAGCCGAGAAGTAGGAGTCGACCAGATGGGTCAGAAAGTCAATCCAGTCGGGATTCGTCTCGGCATCGTGAAAGATCACTCGTCGGTCTGGTACGCAGAGCGCGGTGCCTATGCCGACAAGCTGAACAACGATCTGGAAGTGCGTCGCTTCCTCGAAGAGCGTCTGAAGAACGCCTCCGTGAGCCGCATTACCATCGAACGTCCGGCCAACAACGCCCGTATCACCATTCACACTGCCCGTCCGGGCATCGTGATCGGCAAGAAGGGTGAGGACGTCGATCGTCTGCGCCAGGATGTCACCCGCATGATGGGTGTGCCGGTGCACGTCAACATCGAAGAAGTCCGCAAGCCGGAACTCGACGCCGCCCTGGTCGCGCAGAACATCGCCGGTCAGCTCGAGCGTCGCGTGATGTTCCGCCGTGCCATGAAGCGCTCCGTCCAGAACGCCATGCGTCTGGGTGCCGGCGGTATCAAGGTACAGCTCTCCGGTCGTCTCGGTGGCGCCGAGATCGCACGTACCGAATGGTACCGCGAAGGTCGCGTGCCGCTTCACACCCTGCGTGCCGACATCGATTACGCCACCTATGAAGCACACACCACCTACGGCGTCATCGGCGTCAAGGTGTGGGTCTTCAAGGGCGAGATCCTCGGGGGCATCGAAGAGGTGCGTGCCAAGCAGAAGCAACAGGCTCAGGCACCTGCACCGAAGAAGAAAGGTTCCAGGTAAGGGGAGACTGATCGATGTTGCAACCCAAGCGTACAAAGTTCCGCAAGGTGCAGAAAGGTCGTAACCGTGGCCTGGCGCATCGCGGCAGCAAGGTGAGCTTCGGAGACTTCGGTCTCAAGGCCACCGATCGCGGTCGTATCACCGCACGTCAGATCGAAGCTGGTCGTCGTGCCATCACCCGTCACGTCAAGCGTGGTGGCAAGATCTGGATCCGCGTATTCCCGGACAAGCCGATCACCAACAAGCCTCTCGAGGTTCGTATGGGTAAAGGTAAGGGTTCCGTCGAGTACTGGGTGGCCCAGATCCAGCCGGGCAAGGTGCTCTACGAAATCGAAGGCGTCTCCGAGGAGCTGGCGCGTGAAGCGTTCTCCCTGGCGGCCCAGAAGATGCCCATCTCCACCACCTTTGTGAAACGGACGGTGATGTGATGAAAGCCAACGAAATGCGTGAAAAATCAGTCGATGCGCTGCAGGAGCAGCTCTTCGAACTGCTCAAGGAGCAGTTCAACCTGCGCATGCAGAAGGCCACCGGCCAGCTGAGCCAGACGCACCTGCTCAAGCAGGTTCGTCGCGACATCGCTCGCGTCAAGACTGTGCTCAACCAGAAGGCAGGTGACCAATAATGGCTGAAGCGAATAAAGCCCGTACGCTCACCGGTAAGGTCGTGAGCGACAAGATGGAAAAATCGATTGTCGTATTGATCGAGCGCCGCGAGCGTCATCCGATCTACGGCAAGTACATGAAGCGCTCCACCAAGCTGCACGCCCATGACGAGGCGAATCAGGCACGGACTGGCGATACGGTTTCCATTCAGGAATGCCGTCCGCTGTCCAAGAAGAAAGCCTGGACGTTGGTCGAGGTGGTCGAGCAGGCCAAGGGCTGAGCCCGACAGCGCCTTCTGAACCAGTGCAGTCAGATTAGGTTTGGAGAAAACCAATGATTCAGACTCAGACAATGCTGGATGTCGCCGACAACAGCGGCGCGCGCCGGGTGCAGTGCATCAAGGTGCTTGGCGGTTCACACCGCCGTTACGCTCGCGTGGGTGATGTCATCAAAGTGACGGTCAAGGAAGCGATTCCGCGGGGCAAGGTCAAGAAAGGCCAGGTCCTCAAGGCCGTCGTGGTGCGTACGCGCAGCGGTGTTCGTCGTAACGACGGCTCGCTGATTCGCTTCGATGGAAATGCGGCGGTTCTGTTGAACAACACCAACGAACAGCCGATCGGTACCCGTATCTTCGGGCCGGTTACTCGTGAACTTCGTAACGAGAAGTTCATGAAGATCATTTCCTTGGCGCCCGAAGTGCTGTAAGGAGCGAGGCGGATATGCACAAGATCAAACGTGACGACGAAGTCATCGTCATCGCCGGCAAGGACAAGGGCAAGCGTGGCACGATCAAGCGCGTCCTCGAGAACGACCGTTATGTCGTCTCGGGCGTCAACATGATCAAGCGCCACACCAAGCCCAATCCGATGGCTGGCAACCCGGGGGTATCGTCGAGCGTGAGGCTCCGATCCATGCGTCCAACGTGGCCATCTTCAACGCGGAGACCGGCAAGGCGGATCGCGTCGGCTTCCAGGTGCAGGAAGACGGTACCAAGGTACGTATCTACAAGTCGACGCAGAAGCAGATCGACGCCTAACGCGAGTCGGGTAGCAAAATGGCGAACTTGAAAGAACGTTATCAAAGCGAGGTCATGGCTAAACTGCAGGAGCAGTTCAGCTATGCCAACGTGATGCAGGTGCCCCGGATCACCAAAGTGACCCTGAACATGGGCATCGGCGAAGCGACCAGCGATAAAAAGCTGATCGAAAACGCCATCGGCGACCTGGAGAAGCTCTCCGGTCAGAAGCCGATGGTGACCAAAGCGCGCAAGTCCATCGCTGGCTTCAAGGTCCGCGAAGGTTGGCCGATCGGCGTCAAGGTGACCCTGCGCCGCGAGCGGATGTGGGACTTCCTGGATCGCCTGGTCAACATCGCGATCCCCCGCGTGCGTGACTTCCGTGGTCTCAACCCGAAGTCCTTCGACGGCCGCGGCAACTACTCGATGGGCGTCCGTGAGCAGATCATCTTCCCGGAGATCGAATATGATAAGATCGACCGGATCCGTGGTCTGGACGTAACCATCACGACCAGCGCCAACACCGACGAAGAAGGTCGTGCGCTGCTCAGCGCGCTGAACTTCCCGTTCAAGCAATAAGGGTGGATTCATGGCAAAGAAAAGCATGATTGAGCGTGAGCTCAAGCGCGCGAAGCTGGTCGACAAATACGCCGCCAAGCGTGCCGCGCTCAAGAGCGTGATCTACGACGTCAACGCTTCTGACGAAGAGCGCTTCGACGCTCAGCTGAAGCTGCAGCAGCTGCCGCGCGACTCCAGCAAGGTCCGTGCCCGCAACCGCTGCCGCATTACCGGTCGTCCGCACGGTTACTACAACAAGTTCGGTCTGGCCCGTAACAAGCTGCGCGAAGCGGCCATGCGTGGCGATGTCCCTGGACTGAAGAAGTCCAGCTGGTAAGCCACGTCGAGGAATTCAGGAGCGCAATGTAAATGAGCATGCAAGATACTCTGGCGGATATGTGTACCCGTATCCGCAATGCGCAGATGGCCACCAAGGAGACGGTCACCATGCCGTCTTCCAAGCTCAAGACGGAAGTGGCCCGCGTACTCAAGCAGGAAGGCTACATTACCGACTTCGCGGTCTCCGAGGGCGCCAAGCCCGAGCTGACCGTGACCCTCAAGTACTTCGAGGGCAAGCCGGTCATCGAGCACCTCCAGCGTGTATCCAAGCCGTCGCTGCGGATCTACAAGGGCAAGAGCGCCATGCCCAAGGTCGCAGACGGTCTGGGCATCGCGATCGTCACCACCTCTCAGGGTGTCATGACCGATCGCGCCGCACGCCAGGCGGGTGTCGGTGGTGAAGTCATCTGCACCGTATTCTAGGAGTGAGAAATGTCTCGCGTAGCCAAGTATCCGGTTAAACTGCCCAGCGGCGTCGAGGTCAAGTTCGACGGCGACCAGCTGTCCGTCAAGGGCGGCCAGGGCACGCTAGAACTGACCGTCCATCCCGACGTGAAAGTCGCTCAGGAAGACGGTCAACTGACCTTTGCTCCCAGTGAGCAGGCCAAGAGCTGGGCCATGGTCGGCACGACTCGTGCCCTGGTCCAGAACATGGTCACCGGCGCCTCCGAGGGTTTCACTCGGTCGCTGGAAATCAATGGCGTCGGCTATCGTGCCCAGGCAAGTGGCAAGACGCTGAATCTGACACTCGGTTTCTCCCACCCGATCGACTACACGCTGCCTGAAGGTGTCACGGCCGAAACGCCGAAGAACACCATCATCGTGCTGAAAAGCGCGGACAAGCAGAAGCTCGGCCAGGTGGCTGCGGAAATTCGCGCCTTCCGTCCGCCGGAGCCCTACAAGGGCAAAGGGGTTCGGTACAGCGACGAACAAGTCCGCCGCAAAGAAGCCAAGAAGAAGTAAGGCAGGGTTATGAACGCGAAGAAAGAATCTCGTCTCCGTCGTGCCCGCCGCGCGCGCGCCAAGATCCGCGATCTGGGTGTGAACCGTCTGTGCGTCAACCGCACCCCGCGTCACATCTATGCGCAGATTATCTCGCCGGACGGCGGCAAAGTGCTGGCCAGCGCGTCCACGCTCGACAAGAGCCTGCGCGAAGGTACGACCGGTAACGCCGATGCGGCTGCCAAAGTGGGTGCTCTCATCGCTGAGCGCGCCAAGGATGCCGGCATCTCTCAGGTTGCCTTCGACCGCGCTGGTTTCAAATACCACGGGCGTGTCAAGGCGTTGGCGGATGCCGCACGCGAAGGCGGTCTGCAATTCTAAAGGGTTTTACGATGGCGAATAACGAACAGAAGGGCGGTGATCTGCAAGAGAAGTTGGTGCAGGTCAACCGCGTCGCCAAGGTGGTCAAAGGTGGTCGTATCTTCGGCTTCACCGCGCTGACCGTCGTTGGCGATGGCAACGGCCGGGTCGGTTTCGGTCGTGGCAAGGCGCGTGAAGTGCCGGTCGCGATCCAGAAAGCCATGGACCAGGCACGTCGCAACATGGTCAAGGTCAGCCTCAGCGGCAGCACGCTGCAGTACCCGGTTCGCGCCCGTCACGGTGCGTCCAAGGTCTTCATGCAGCCGGCTTCCGAAGGTACCGGCATCATCGCCGGCGGCGCCATGCGCTCCGTCCTCGAGCTGGCCGGTGTCCATGACGTCCTGGCCAAGTGCTACGGCTCCACCAATCCGGTGAACGTCGTGCGTGCCACCATCAAGGGGCTCGCATCCATGCAGTCTCCGGAAGACATCGCCGCCAAGCGTGGCCTGTCTGTCGAAGAACTGGCGGGGTAAGCGACCATGGCAGAGACGATCAAAATCACTCAGACCCGCAGCACTATCGGTGTCCTGAAGAAGCACAAAGCGACCATGACGGGCCTCGGCCTGCGTCGCATCGGGCACTCGGTCGAGCTGGAAGACACCCCCGCCGTTCGCGGCATGATCAACAAGGTTCGTTACCTTGTTCGAATCGAGGGAGAGTAATCCATGAAACTCAACAGCTTAAGCCCGGCTCCGGGTTCCAAGCACGCTGAGAAGCGCGTCGGGCGCGGCATCGGCTCCGGTCTGGGCAAGACCGGTGGCCGTGGCCACAAAGGTCTGAAGTCGCGTTCCGGCGGCTCGGTCAAGCCCGGTTTCGAAGGCGGCCAGATGCCGCTGCAGCGCCGTCTGCCGAAGTTCGGCTTCACCTCGGCCAAGTCGCTGGTGTCCGAAGAAGTTCGCCTCGGCGAACTGGCCAAGGTCGAAGGCGACGTCGCCGATCTCGCCAGCCTGAAGAAGGCCAACGTGCTCAAGAACGCAACCGAGTACGCCAAGGTCATCCTCTCCGGCGAGCTGAACAAGGCGATTACCGTGCGTGGCCTCAAGGTCACCAAAGGTGCACGCGCTGCGATCGAAGCGGCCGGTGGCAAGGTAGAGGACTAAATGGCTAAGTCAGGAAACGTGCCGGCGAACATGGGTAGTGGCCTCAGCGAGCTGTGGGCGCGCCTGCGTTTCGTCTTCATCGCGATCGTGGTGTACCGCATCGGTGCCCACATTCCCGTACCCGGCATCGATCCTGACCAGCTGGCTGCCCTGTTTCGGGAGAACCAGGGCACCATCCTCGGCATGTTCAACATGTTCTCGGGTGGTGCGCTGCAGCGCATGAGTATCTTCGCGCTGGGGATCATGCCGTACATCTCCGCGTCGATCATCATGCAGCTTCTGACCGCGGTATCGCCTCAGCTCGAAGCGCTGAAGAAGGAAGGCGAGGCCGGGCGCCGGAAGATCAACCAGTACACCCGCTACGGCACGGTGCTACTGGCCTTGATCCAGGCGAGCGGCATGTCAGTTGGTCTGGTCAGTCAGGGCGTCGCCTACACCGGCGGCATCAGTTTCTACTTCACCGCCGTCGTCACTTTCGTGGCTGGGGCCGTGTTCCTGATGTGGCTGGGCGAGCAGATCACCGAAAAGGGGATCGGCAACGGTATCTCGCTGATCATCTTCGCCGGGATCGTGGCTGGGCTGCCCAGTGCGATCGGTCAGTCGTTCGAGCTGGCGCGCAACGATGGCGCCTGGAACGTGCTGCCGCTGCTCGCGCTGTCGCTGCTGGCCATTGCGACCGTAGCGTTCGTGGTGTTCATCGAACGCGGCCAGCGCCGCATCACGGTGAACTATCCGCGGCGTCAGGTCGGCAACAAGATGTATGCCGGTCAGAGCAGCTATCTGCCGCTGAAGGTCAACATGGCGGGTGTGATTCCGCCGATCTTCGCGTCCAGTATCCTGCTGTTCCCGGGCTCCATCGGTCAGTGGCTGGGTCAGAGCGACGGTTTCGAGTGGCTGCAGGTGGCATCGCAGCAGCTCTCCCCGGGCGCGCCTCTGTACATCATCCTGTTTGCGGCGGCAGTGCTGTTCTTCTGCTTCTTCTATACGGCGTTGGTGTTCAACCCCAAGGATGTCGCCGACAACCTCAAGAAGTCGGGCGCCTTCCTGCCGGGGATCCGTCCGGGTGAGCAGACTGCGCGCTACGTCGACAAGGTGATGACTCGGCTGACCCTGTTCGGGGCGCTCTACATCACTCTGGTCTCGCTGATGCCGCAGTTCCTGGTGGTGGCCTGGCAGGTGCCGTTCTACTTCGGCGGCACGTCGTTGCTGATCGTGGTCGTGGTGATCATGGACTTCATGGCCCAGGTTCAATCGCACCTGATGTCGCACCAGTACGAGTCGGTGATGAAGAAATCGAACCTGAAGGGCTACGGTAGCGGCGGCGTGATGCGCTGAGCCTCCGCGAGAGAGCATTTGGAGAGAACGATGAAAGTTCGAGCTTCTGTAAAGAAAATGTGCCGTAACTGCAAGATCATTCGGCGCAACGGCGCGGTCCGTGTCATCTGCACGGAACCGCGTCACAAGCAGCGTCAGGGTTGATTCCCTAGCTGCACGAAAGCGGGCCATGGCATGCCCCTTGCCTCGAGAGAGGCAAAGGGGTATGCTATTGCGCCCTTTGTGGACGACTAAACGAGCAAGCCGCTCAACATTCGGAGTAAGCTGATGGCCCGTATTGCAGGCGTCAATATCCCGGACAACAAGCATGCGGCGATCTCGCTGACCTACATCTTCGGGATTGGCCGCACTCGCGCACAGGCGATCTGTGCCGCGGCCGGTATTGCACCGACGACCAAGATTCAGGAACTGTCTGGCGAAGAGCTCGACATCCTGCGTACCGAAGTCGGTAAGTACACCGTAGAAGGCGACCTTCGCCGTGACGTGACGCTGAACATCAAGCGTCTCATGGATCTGGGTTGCTATCGTGGTCTGCGCCATCGTCGTGGTCTTCCGCTGCGTGGTCAGCGTACCAAGACCAATGCGCGTACCCGTAAGGGACCGCGTAAACCGATTCGTAAATAATTAACGTTTCGACGTTAACTATCAGGAAACATCAACATGGCTAACCCGCGTAGTAACCGTAAAAAGGTTAAAAAGCAGGTCGTGGACGCCGTCGCGCACATCCACGCCTCTTTTAACAATACGATCGTGACGATCACAGACCGCCAGGGCAACGCGCTTTCTTGGGCGACTGCCGGTGGTTCGGGTTTTCGTGGTTCTCGCAAGAGCACCCCGTTCCGCAGCTCAAGTAGCGAGTGAACGTGCAGCGACCGCTGCAGCCGAGTATGGTGTGAAAAACGTCGACGTGCTGGTCAAGGGCCCCGGCCCGGGCCGTGAGTCTGCCGTGCGTGCACTCAATGCCGCCGGCTTCCGTGTGCAGAGCATTACTGACGCGACGCCCATCCCGCATAACGGGTGCCGTCCGCCGAAGAAACGCCGCGTTTAAGGAGAACGACTCATGGCTCGTTATCTAGGACCCAAGTGCAAACTGTCTCGTCGTGAGGGTACCGACCTCTTCCTCAAGAGCGGTGTCACCCCCTTCGAGAAGAAGTGCAAATCCGAGCAGATCCCGGGTGTGCACGGCCAGCGCCGTCAGCGTCTTTCCGACTACGGCTTGCAGCTTCGTGAGAAGCAGAAAGTGCGTCGTATCTACGGCGTGCTCGAAAACCAGTTCCGCAACTACTACAAAGAAGCCGCGCGCCAGAAAGGGGCGACTGGTGAAGTGTTGTTGCAGCTGCTGGAATCCCGGCTGGACAACGTGGTTTACCGCATGGGCTTCGGCTCCACGCGCAGTGAATCGCGTCAGCTGGTGAGCCACAAGGCGATCTCGGTCAACGGCCGTACCGTCAACGTGGCTTCCTATCAGGTGCGTCCTGGCGACGTCGTGTCTGTGCGTGAGAAGGCCAAGAACCAGGCCCGTATCCAGCAGGCGCTGTCCATCGCCGCCAACCGTGGCGACGTGAACTGGATCGACGTCGACGCGAAGAAGATGGAAGGCACTTTCAAGGCTGTCCCGGAACGCGGCGACCTGTCTGCCGACATCAACGAAAACCTGATCGTCGAGCTGTACTCCAAGTGAGGCCTGAGTTCGGACCGCCACGGCGGTCCGAACCGGCTGGAGTACCGATATTCGTTAGGCAGCCTGAGAAGGTGTTCATATGCAGCGTTCAGTGACAGAGTTTCTCCGTCCCCGCGACATCAAGGTCGAAGAAGTCAGTGCGAATCACGCCAAGATCGTGCTGGAACCCTTCGAGCGTGGTTTCGGCCATACCCTGGGGAATGCGCTGCGTCGCATCCTGCTCTCTTCGATGCCCGGCTGTGCCGTGGTCGAAGCGGAAATCGACGGCGTGCTGCATGAATACAGCGCCATCGAAGGTGTTCAGGAAGACGTCATCGAGATTCTTCTGAATCTCAAGGACGTGGCCATCAAGATGCACGGCCGCGACGAGGCGCTCCTCACCCTGAACAAGCAGGGCCCGGGCATCATGACCGCAGGCGATATCGCCGTCGACCACGACGTCGAGATCGTCAATCCGGATCATGTGATCGCGCACCTCAACGACGGCAGCGAGCTCAAGATGCAGCTGAAAGTCGTGCGGGGCCGCGGTTACGAGCCCGCCGACGTGCGGCTCTCCGACGAGGACGAATCCCGTGCCATCGGTCGTCTGCAGCTGGATGCGACCTTCAGCCCGGTTCGTCGCGTGTCCTACGCGGTCGAAGCGGCGCGTGTCGAACAGCGCACCGACCTCGATAAGCTGGTCATCGATCTCGAAACTGACGGCACCTTGGACCCCGAAGAAGCGATTCGTCGTAGTGCGACCATCCTTCAGGAACAGCTGGCCGCCTTCGTCGATCTCGAAGCTGACCGAGAGCAGGAAGTCGAAGAGGAAGAGGATCAGATCGATCCGATCCTGCTGCGCCCCGTGGACGATCTCGAACTCACGGTTCGTAGCGCCAACTGCTTGAAGGCCGAGAATATTTACTACATTGGCGATTTGATTCAGCGCACGGAAGTCGAGCTGCTCAAGACGCCGAACCTTGGCAAGAAGTCCTTGAACGAAATCAAGGACGTGTTGGCTTCGCGCGGTCTTTCCCTCGGCATGCGGCTGGAAAACTGGCCGCCGGCGAGTTTGAAGGACGACAAGGCCTCCGCCTGAGGCGCGCCCTCGGCGGTGCCGGAGTGCCGACTCGAATCACCAGTTTGGTAAGGAATAGCAATCATGCGTCATCGTAAGAGTGGTCGTCATCTGAATCGGACCAGCTCGCATCGGCACGCCATGTTCAAGAACATGTGCATCTCGCTGGTCGAGCATGAAGTGATCAAGACTACCCTGCCCAAGGCCAAGGAGCTGCGTCGTCATATCGAGCCGCTGATCACCCTGGCCAAGCAGGACAGCGTGGCGAATCGCCGTCTGGCGTTCAGCCGCACTCGCTCCAAGGAAGCCGTCGGCAAGCTCTTCAACGAGCTTGGCCCGCGTTACGCCACTCGCCCGGGCGGTTACGTCCGCGTGCTCAAGTGCGGTTTCCGCGCTGGCGACAACGCGCCGATGGCCTACGTCGAGCTGGTCGATCGTCCGGCCGTTCAGGAAGCTGCTGGCGACGAGTAAGTCGCCCTGCGTTTCCGCCGAACGGCACCAAAGCCGGCTGTCCGAGTGATCGGGCAGCCGGCTTTCTTTTGGGCTCTCTTTTTGCCCTCGCTTTTTGTTCGGAGGTCGGACGCGGTAGGCTTGCCCGGATATCTTGCGCTGCAGGCGTGGTACCGAGGGCAGCGGATCTCACGCTCCGGTATCCGATCGTCCGACGCGCAGCCGTAGTGACATGGGGCAGCCGTGGAAGTGATAGTCGGGAAGGGGGCGGAGGCGCCCGCAGGCGCCTCCGGTGGGCTCAGGCGCGCTTGGCCTTGCCCTTGCTCGCCGCCTTGGGTGAGGGCAGCAGCGGCGCCAGGAAGCGCCCGGTGTGGGAGTGGGCCTGGGCCGCGACCTGCTCCGGCGTTCCTTCGGCGATGATCCGCCCGCCGCCGGAGCCGCCCTCGGGGCCGAGGTCGATCAGCCAGTCGGCGGTCTTGATCACATCCAGGTTGTGCTCAATCACCACCACGGTGTTGCCGTGGTCGCGCAGGCGGTGGAGCACGCCGAGCAACTGGCGGATATCCTCGAAGTGCAGCCCGGTGGTGGGCTCGTCGAGGATATAGAGCGTCTGGCCGGTGTCGCGCTTGGCCAGCTCCCGGGCCAGCTTGACCCGCTGCGCCTCGCCGCCGGAGAGGGTGGTGGCGCTCTGCCCCAGGCGCACGTAGGAGAGCCCCACGTCCATCAGCGTCTGTAGCCGACGGGCGATCGCGGGTACCGGGCTGAAGAACTCCAGCGCCTCCTCGATCGTCATCTCCAGCACTTCGTGGATGTTCTTGCCCTTGTACTGGATCTCCAGCGTCTCGCGGTTGTAGCGCTTGCCCTTGCACACGTCGCAGGGCACGTAGATGTCCGGCAGAAAGTGCATCTCCACCTTGATCATGCCCTCGCCCTGGCACGCCTCGCAGCGCCCGCCCTTGACGTTGAAGCTGAAGCGCCCCGGCTTGTAGCCCCGGGCGCGGGCCTCCTGCGTGCCCGAGAAGAGCTCGCGGATGGGGGTGAAGATCCCGGTGTAGGTGGCCGGGTTGGAGCGCGGCGTGCGCCCGATCGGGCTCTGATCGATGTCGATGATCTTGTCGAGCTGGTCGAGCCCCTCGATGCTGCGGTAGGGCGCCGGCGACAGCGTGGTGGCGCGATTGAGCTCGCGCGCCGCGATCGGCATCAGGGTCGAGTTGATCAGCGTCGACTTGCCCGAGCCGGAGACTCCGGTGACGCAGACGAACAGCCCCAGCGGCAGCGTCAGGTCGACGTCGTGCAGGTTGTTGCCACTGGCCCCGGTGAGCCGCAGCTGCTTCTCTGGATTGCCCGGGATCCGATGCGGCGGCACCTCGATCCGGCGCTTGCCCGAGAGATACTGCCCGGTCAGCGAGTGCGAAGCGGCCTCGATCTGCTTGGGCGTGCCCTGGGCGACGATGGTGCCGCCATGTACGCCGGCGCCTGGGCCGATATCGAGCACGTGGTCGGCGGCGCGGATGGCATCCTCGTCGTGCTCGACCACGATCACCGTATTGCCCAGGTCGCGCAGCCGGGTGAGGGTGCGCAGCAGGCGGTCGTTGTCGCGCTGGTGCAGGCCGATCGAAGGCTCGTCGAGGATGTACATCACCCCCACCAGGCCGGCGCCGATCTGGCTCGCCAAGCGGATACGCTGGGCCTCGCCCCCGGAGAGAGTGTCGGCGCTGCGCTCCAGGGTCAGGTAGTCGAGGCCGACATTGACCAGAAACTCCAGGCGGGCGTGGATCTCGTGGACGATCTTGGTCGCGATCTCGCCCTTGCGTCCGGGCAGCGTCAGCTCGCGGAAGTAGTTCCAGGCCTCGCCCACCGGTAGCTGGGTGATCTGCGGCAGATTGTGATCGTCGACGAAGACGTGACGCGCCTCGCGCTTGAGGCGGCTGCCGTCGCAGCTGGGGCAGGGGCGTACCGCCAAGTACTTGGCCAGGTCATCGCGGACCATCGACGACTCGGTCTCGCGGTAGCGCCGCTCCAGATTGGGTAGCACGCCCTCGAACGGGTGTTCACGGGTCACCTTGCGCCCGCGGTCGTTGACGTAGCTGAAGGCGATGTCGTCCTTGCCGCTGCCGTGAAGCACGATCTCGCGCTCGTGGCGTGCCAGCGCCTCCCACGGGGTGTCGAGGGTGAAGCGGTAGTGCTCGGCGACCGCCTGCAGCTGGCTGAAGTAGTAGATGCTGCGCCGATCCCAGCCCTTGATCGCCCCTTCGGCCAGCGACAGCTCCGGATGGCTGATCAGCTTGTCCGGATCGAAGTACTGGCGCACGCCGAGGCCATCGCAGGTGGGGCAGGCGCCGGCCGGGTTGTTGAACGAGAACAGCCGCGGCTCGAGCTCGGCCAGCGAGTAGCCGCAGATGGGGCAGGCGAAACGCGAGGAGAACGCCAGGTCCTCCTGCTCACCATCCATGAAGTGGATGATCGCGGTACCGTCGGCCAGGTTGAGCGCGGTTTCGAAAGACTCCGCCAGGCGCTGCTGCAGATCCGCGCGCACCTTGATGCGATCGACCACCACGCTGATATCGTGCTTGCGCTTCTTGTCCAGGGTCGGCAGATCGTCGAGTTCGACGGTCTCGCCGTCGACCACCGCGCGCACGAAGCCCTGGGCGCGCAGCTCGCCGAGCAGCTGCTGATGCTCGCCCTTGCGCCCCTTGATCACCGGCGCCAGCAACATCAGGCGGCTGCCCTCGGGCAGCGCCAGCACCTGGTCGACCATCTGCGAGACCGTCTGCGCCTCCAGCTCCTCGCCGTGGTCAGGGCAGCGCGGGGTGCCGGCGCGGGCGAACAGCAGGCGCAGGTAGTCGTAGATCTCGGTAATGGTGCCGACGGTGGAGCGCGGGTTGTGCGAGGTCGACTTCTGCTCGATCGAGATCGCCGGCGACAGCCCCTCGATATGGTCGACGTCGGGTTTCTCCATCATCGACAGGAATTGCCGCGCATAGGTGGAGAGTGACTCCACGTAGCGGCGCTGGCCCTCGGCATAGAGGGTGTCGAAGGCCAGTGACGACTTGCCCGACCCGGACAGGCCGGTGACCACGATCAGTTTGTCACGTGGCAGTTCGACATCGATATCCTTCAGGTTATGGGTACGCGCACCCCTGACCAGAATGCTGTCCATGACTACCTCGTGCAGCGAAGCGGGAAACGCCCAGTATAGCAGTCTGTCGGCCACGACCGGTCACTGCGGTCGACCCGGAGACGGTGAGCCGATGCTGACGCCACGTCTGGCGCCGCCCGGCGCTTTCACTCGCCCCGGGCGAGGCGTAAAATGGGCGGTTCCCTCATTCATCCTCGCTTCTGCCGAGTTCACCAGCCGTGACTGCCATGACATCTCGTTTTCTCGTTACCGAACGGCGCTCGATCGTGGGACTGGCCAGCCTCTATGCCTCGCGCATGCTGGGGCTGTTCATGGTCCTGCCGATCCTGGCGCTCTACGCCGACCATCTCGATGGCGCCACCCCCTTTCTCGTTGGCCTGGCCCTGGGCGGCTACGGCCTGACCCAGGCGATCCTGCAGATCCCCTTCGGCCTGCTCTCCGACCGGCTCGGGCGCAAGGCGGTGATCGCCGGCGGCCTGCTGCTGTTCATTCTCGGCAGCGTGGTGGCGGCCAGTGCTACCTCGATCTATGGCGTCATCATCGGGCGTTGCCTGCAGGGCAGCGGCGCGGTCGCCGGCGCCATCATGGCGCTGCTCGCCGACCAGACCCGCGAGGAGATTCGCACCGCGGCGATGGCCACCATCGGGCTGTCGATCGGTGTCGCCTTCGGCGTGGCCATGGTGGTGGGGCCGCTGGTCGCCGATGTCGGCGGTCTGGCCGGCGTGTTCTGGTTCACCGCGGCGCTCTCCGCCTGCGGCCTGCTGATCCTGTGGAAGCTGGTGCCCAAGGCACCACGCCGCATGACCCACCGCGATGTCGGGCTCGACCGCCGCCAGCTGCGTGCCACCCTGATGCAGGGCGATCTGCTGCGGCTCGATTTCTCGATCTTCGCTCTGCATCTGATCCTGACCGCCTGTTTCGTCGCGCTGCCGTTCCAGCTCGAAGCCCTGGGCTTCGCCCCGGCACACCACGGCTGGGTCTATCTGCCGGTGATGGCGCTGGCCTTCGTGGCCATGGTGCCGCTGGTGATCGTGGCCGAGAAGTATCGCAAGATGAAGCCGGTGTTCGTCGGCGCGGTGGCGGCGATGACCCTGATCCTGCTCGGCTTCAGCGAGCTGGGGGGCGATCGCGTCGCGCTGCTGGCGCTACTGTGGGGCTTCTTCGTGGTCTTCAATCTGCTCGAGGCAACTCTGCCCTCGATGATCAGCAAGCTGGCGCCGGCCGGGGCCAAGGGCACCGCCATGGGGGTCTACTCCACCAGTCAGTTCCTCGGCGCCTTCCTGGGCGGCACCCTGGGCGGCGCGCTATCCCAGGGGTTGGGGATCCACAGCGTGTTCCTCGGCGCCGCCGTGGTGGGCGCGATCTGGCTGGCGGTGGTATGGAGGATGCCCGCGCCGCGCCACCTGTCGAGCGAAATCGTAGCGCTGGACGCGCAATCCATGGGCATGCTCGATACACTGCTTGAGCGTTTCGCCTCGGTCGCCGGGGTCGAGGACGTGATGGTCGTGCCCGAAGAGCGTGTCGCTTATCTCAAGGTCGATCGCCAGCGCCTGGACGCCGAGGCGCTGGCCCGTATCACCGGCAATCAATGGCAACGAACCGACGCCTGAGGGCGTCGTAAACGCAGGTAAGGCAAGGAGACAACGATGGCCCGAGGTGTGAACAAAGTCATCCTGATCGGCAACCTGGGACAGGATCCGGAAGTCCGCTTCCTGCCGTCGGGCAATCCGGTGTGCAACCTGCGCATCGCGACCACCGATACCTGGACCGACCGTCAGAGCGGCCAGCGTCAGGAGCGTACCGAGTGGCACAGTGTGGTGCTGTTCAACAAGCTGGCGGAGATCGCCCAGCAGTACGTCAAGAAGGGCTCGCGGATCTATATCGAAGGACGCCTGCAGACCCGTAAGTGGCAGGGGCAGGATGGCCAGGACCGCTACTCCACCGAGATCGTCGGCAACGATATGCAGATGCTCGACTCGCGCAGCGGCCAAGGTGGTGGTGACTACAACCAGAACCAGTATGGCGGTGCGCCGCAGCAGCCCCAGGGTGGTTATGGTCAGCAGCAGCCTGCGCCGGCCCAGCAGGGCGGCGGCTATGGCCAGCAGCAGCCGGCACCGGCTCAGCAGGGCGGCTACGGTAACCAGCCCCAGCGTCCGCCGCAGAACCAGCCGGCGCCGCAGCCCAACCAGCAGAACGCTAACTACGGCGCGCCGAACCCGGGCAGCTTCGACGATTTCGACGACGAAATCCCGTTCTGATCCGCCCGCGCGGCACGCAATGACCCCGCCTCGGCGGGGTTTTTTGTGGCCGCCGTCCCTGGCGGCCACCCTTGTCTTTCCAGGAGGGCGTGACTCGACGCCTTTCGGGCAGCGGATTAGAATGGTGGGTTCGATAGCCTTCTAATGATCATCCCGGTGCCGATGCCCGTGTCGCCGCCAGGCTGGGGCCCGGCGGGTCCCGCTTCCAGCTCGAGAGTCTCTTGTCATGTCACACCGGATACCCGACGCCGTCAGGCTGCCCGAACTGACGCTGCGTGGCGTCCTGCTGGGTGCTGCCATCACCCTGCTGTTCACCGCCTCCAACGTCTATCTGGGGCTCAAGGTGGGCCTCACCTTCGCCTCGGCGATTCCCGCGGCGGTGATCTCGATGGCGGTGCTCTGCCGCCTGCCCGGCGCCAACAAGCTCGAGAACAACATGGTGCAGACCCAGGCCTCGGCGGCGGGCACCCTCTCGGCGATCATCTTCGTGTTGCCGGGTCTGTTGATGATCGGCTACTGGCAGGGCTTTCCGTTCTGGCAGACCTCGGCGATCTGCGCCATCGGCGGCATCCTGGGGGTGCTCTACACCATCCCGCTGCGCCGGGTGATGGTGGTGCAGAGCGATCTGCCCTATCCCGAGGGAATCGCCGCGGCCGAAATCCTCGAGGTCGGCAGCCAGGCGACCCAGCGTGACGCAGCGGCGTCGGATAGCACTCGGCACGAGAAGACGGGGGCCGGCGAGATCGCCCTCGGCGCCGGCGTGGCGGCGGCGTTTGCCTTTGCCAGCGGCGGCCTGCGGCTGCTGGCGGAGAGCATCAGCGTGTGGTTCGCGGTGGGGCGCAGTGCCGTCCAGCTCGCCACCGGCTTCTCGCTGGCGCTGGTCGGGGCCGGCTATCTGGTGGGGATCGTCGGCGGCATTGCGATGCTGATCGGGACACTGATCGCCTGGGGTGTGGCCGTCCCCTGGCTCACCGCGATCACGCCGGCGGCGGGGCAGGGCCTGGCGGCGGCGGGGATGGCGCTATGGTCGGAGAAGGTGCGCTTCATCGGCGCCGGGACCATCGGCATCGCCGCGCTGTGGACCCTGGCGACGCTGTTCAAGCCGATGCTCCAGGGCATCCGCGCCTCCTTCGGGGCGATGCATGGTGGCAGCCAGGCGCGCCCGCCGCGCACCGAGCGCGACCTGCCCGCCGGCCTGCTGCTGGGGCTGACCGCCGTGCTGCTGGTGCTGTTGACGCTGGTGTTCGCGCACTTTCTGCATCAGGCGGCACCGACGCTGGCGGCGGCACCGCTATGGACGCTGACGCTGGGCTGCGTGCTGTTCGCCGGCGTGTTCGGTTTTCTGATCGCCGCCGCCTGCGGCTACATGGCGGGCCTGGTGGGGTCGTCGAGCAGCCCGATCTCGGGCATCGGTATCGTCGCGGTGATCCTCGTCTCGCTGATGCTGCTGGGCTTCGACGCCGTCAGCGATGCCCTCGCCAGCCTCGATCCGGCGGTCGCCCAGCGCCTGCCGACGGCGCTGGCACTGTTCGTCACCTCGGTGATCCTGGCGGTGGCGGCGATCGCCAATGACAATCTGCAGGATCTCAAGACCGGCTATCTGGTCGGGGCCACGCCGTGGCGCCAGCAGGTGGCGCTGATCATCGGCTGCGTGGTCGGTGCGCTGGTGATCCCGCCGGTGCTCTCGCTGCTCTACCACGCCTACGGCTTCGCCGGTGCCATGCCGCGGCCTGGCATGGATCCGTCCCAGGCGCTGGGGGCGCCGCAGGCCTCCTTGATGACCGCGATCGTGCGCGGTGTCTTCGACCACGATCTCGAGTGGGGCATGCTCGGCATCGGCCTGGTCCTGGGGGCGGCGCTGATCGGCATCGACGAGCTGCTGCGCCGGCGCGGCGGCAGCGCACGGCTGCCGGTGCTGGCGGTGGGGATCGGCATCTACCTGCCGCCGAGCATCATCATGCCGCTGGTGATCGGTGCCGTGCTCGGCTGGCTGATCGAACGGCGCCTGCGTGCTCGCGCCCGGGCCAAGGGCGTCGAGCTGGCGGTCTATGCCGAGCGCCCACGCCGGCGCGCGGTGCTGCTCGCCTCGGGGCTGATCGTCGGCGAGAGTCTGGTCGGTGTCCTGCTGGCCGGGGTGATCGGGCTGAGCGGCTCGCCGGCACCGCTGGCACTGGTCGGTGCCGGGTTCGCCGGCACCGCCCAGTGGCTGGGTTTGGCGGTCTTCGTCGTGGTCTGCCTCGGCTTCTATCGCCGCGTGCTGCGTCCGCTGGGCGCCTGAGGGTGGCGCCCGGGGCGGGTCATATCGGCAGTGAGAGCGGCGTCGGCGTGCTACCGCCGATCTCGACCGGGATCTCGAATAGCGCTCCGGCGAGCGGCTCGTCGGCACAGCCCACCGCCGCCGAGGTGACGAACAAGCGGTCGAACGCCTCGCCGCCGAAGGCGCAGGAGGTGGGCCGCGATACCGGCAGCGCGACCTCGCGGTCGAGGCTGCCGTCGGGGTGATAGCGGGCCACGCGCCGGCCATCCCAGAGCGCCAGCCACAGGCCGCCCTCGCGGTCGCAGGTCATGCCGTCGGGGTAGCCGCTGCCGGGGGCGAGACGAATGTGCTCACGCTTGCGCGAGAGCTCGCCCGAGTCGCTCAGATCGAAGGCGAAGACGGTCTGGCGGGCGCTGTCGTTATGATAGAGTGTGGCCCCGTCGGGTGAGATCGCCGGGCCGTTGGTGATGTGGTAGTCGCGGTCCATCTCGACCACGCCGCGGCCATCGAGGCGATAGAGATAGCCGCCGGCGTGGACTTCGGCATTGTCCATCGAGCCGAACCAGAGCCTGCCGTGGCCATCGCTCTTGGCATCGTTGAGGCGATCCCCCTCCGGCAGCCACTCGATCGGCGTCAGCCGCTTGCCCGGGCGCGGCCCCTGCTCGAGATCGAAGTCGAGCTCGACCACGCCGGAGCGCAGCCCGGCGACGAAACCGCCGGTATCGCGCGGCAGCAGCCAGCAGCACGCCTCGTCGAGCGTCCAGCTGCGCCGGGTGTCGTCCGCCGGGCGCCAGGCGTGGAGGCGGGCGCCGAGAATATCGACGAACAGCAGCGCGCCGTGGGCCGGCGACCAGACGGGACCTTCGCCCAGCTGGGCGTTGACTTCCCACAGTGCGGTGGCGTCTCGGGACATGGGGTTCTCCTGTCGATGGGGCGGTGGCCTCCAGCATAGCCCGAGTCGACCCTGGGGGCGCCGCGGATTTCCGCGCGGCGAGCCGACACAGATCAAGGAGAGAACAGCGTGGAAGCTATCCAGATGGGCACCATCGAGGCGCACGTCATCGCGTCACGAGTTATCCAGTCACGAGCCATCGAGGTGGCAGCGTGAAGTGCCTGATCGCCCATCCCCGCCACTGCCTCGGCGTGGCGCTGACGCGTCTCGCCGAGAGCCGCAGCGACATCACCTTCGCCCCGCTCGAGCGGCTGCCGGATGCGGCCACGCTCGCCGCGCTGGCGCCGGCGGCGGTGATCGTGCCGCCGCTGTCGGACCCGGGGCAGGCCGAACCGGCCGAGGTCTACGCCCACTGCGATCATCTCGAGGCGCTGATCGATCTGTGCCGACAGCAGCAGATCGCGTTGATCTGGTGCGTCTCGGATACGCTGTTCGAGGATGGCGCCGACACCCCGATCGACGAGACCGCGATGCCCGCGCCACGCGACGAGACCCTGCGCCGGCTGGTCACCGCCGGTGAGCGGCTGCGCCGTCATCCGCGCCACCTGGTACTGCGCCTGGGGCCGCTGTTCGGGCTCGACGGCGAGGATAGCTGGCTCGGCCCGCTGATCGCGGCACTCCAGGGCGGCGAGACGATCCGCTCGGCCCAGGACCTGATCGTCTGCCCGACCTCGGTCAGCGCGGTGGCGCGGGCGCTGTGCGGCATCCTGCTGCAGCTCGACAGCGGCGCCGGCGCCTGGGGCACCTATCACCTCTGCGGGGTCGAGCCGATCAGCCGCTATACCTTCGTCTCGGTGGTCAAGATGCAGCTGGCGACCCGCCTGGAAGGCGTCGGCCAGACCGCCGCGCTGGGCGAGCTCAAGGCGCTCAATCAGCACCACGATACGCCGCTGCGGCGGGTGCTCGACTGCCGCCGCTTGCTCGACGTGTTCGGCATCCACCAGAAGGCGTGGCGGGTAGAACTCGGGCTGATGCTGGATAGCTGGTGTCAGCAGCACTACGGAAGCCAAGAAGCGGTGGCCGAGACATGAACGTGATACGCAGTCTGCTCTTCTACGCCGGCTATTTTCTGGCGATTCTGGTCTCGGGGCTATTGATGCTGCCGCTGGGGCTGATGCTGCCGCTGCGTGGCCGCTTTCGCCTGTTCAACTGCCACAATCGCTTCATCATGCGCTGGCTGTCGCTGACCTGCGGCGTGCGCTATCGCATCGAAGGGCGCGAACGCGTGCCCGAGGGGCCCTGCGTGGTGCTGGCCAACCACCAGAGCGAGTGGGAGACGGTTTATCTGCAGCTACTCAAGACACCGATCTGCACGGTGCTCAAGAAGGAGCTGCTGAGCATTCCGCTGTTCGGCTGGGGCGTACGCCTGCTCAAGCCGATTCCGCTGGATCGTTCCAAACCGTCCACCGCCATGCGTCAGGTGCTCTCCCACGGCAAGCAGCGGCTGGACGAGGGGCTTTCGGTGCTGATCTTCCCCGAGGGCACGCGGGTAGCACCGGGGCAGCGGCGGCGTTTCAACAAGAGTGGTGCGGTGATCGCCTGCCGCGCCGGGGTGCCGGTGCTGCCGGTGGCGCACAATGCCGGCGAGCGCTGGGGGCGTCACTGGGTCAAGCAGCCTGGTGAGCTGCGGGTGGTGGTGGGCGAGCCGATCGCCACCGAAGGGCGCACACCGGATGCCGTGCTGGCGGATGTGGAGCAGTGGATCGAAGCGCGGCTGGGCGAGATCTCCGAGGTGCCGCGGCCACCGCAGGGGGTGCAGGAGGCGCCCACCAAGCTACCCTCCTGAGCGCGTCTCCCGCGCCAGCCGGCCTGACGGCAGATGGGGTAGGGCAGAGCCGCGGCTACGCGAGAGGCCGGCTATGAGAGAGGCCTGTCATGAGAGAGGCCTGTTATGAGAGAGGCCTGTTATGAGAGTACCGGCCACGAAAAAGGCGCCCCGCGGGGCGCCTTTTTGCGTTCGAGCTCACAGCGGCCTTGGGTTCAGCCGTCGTAGCGGTCGAACACCAGGCAAGCATTGGTGCCGCCGAAGCCGAAGCTGTTGGAGAGCACGCGCTTGATGTCGACGTCGTCGCGGCGCTGGCGCACGATATCGAAACCGCTGGCCTGCTCATCGAGATTGTCGATGTTGGCCGAGGCGCACAGGAAGCGGTTTTCCATCATCAGCAGCGAGTAGATCGCTTCCTGGACCCCGGTGGCACCCAGCGAGTGGCCGGTGAGCGACTTGGTCGAACTCATCGCCGGCGTGGTGTCCCCGAACACGTCACGGATCGCCTTGAGCTCGGCGACATCGCCCACCGGCGTCGAGGTGCCGTGGGTGTTGATGTAGTCGACGCTGCCGTCGAGGCCGGCGAGCGCCTGGCGCATGCAGCGCGCCGCGCCTTCACCCGAGGGGGCGACCATGTCGTGGCCGTCGGAGGTGGCACCGTAGCCGGTGATCTCGGCGTAGATCTTGGCGCCGCGGGCCTTGGCGTGCTCCAGCTCCTCGACCACCAGCATGCCGCCACCGCCGGCGATGATGAAGCCGTCGCGGTCGGTGTCGTAGGGGCGCGAGGCTTTTTCCGGCGTGTCGTTGTAGCCGGTGCTCAGCGCACCCATGGCGTCGAACAGGCACGACAGCGTCCAGTGCTCCTCCTCGCCGCCACCGGCGAAGACCACGTCCTGCTTGCCCAGCTGGATCTGCTCCACCGCGCTGCCGATGCAGTGCGCGGAAGTGGCGCAGGCCGAGGAGATCGAGTAGTTGATCCCCTTGATCTGGAACGGCGTCGCCAGGCATGCCGAGACGGTGCTGCCCATGGTCCGGGTGACACGATAGGGGCCGACGCGACGCAGGCCCTTCTGGCGCATGATGTCCGCCGCTTCGACCTGGTTGGCGCTGGAGGCGCCGCCGGAGCCGGCGATCAAGCCGGTGCGCGGATTCGAGATGGCATCGGCGGCCAGGCCCGAGTCGTCGATCGCCTGCTGCATGGCGATATAGGCATAGGCCGCGGCGTCGCCCATGAAGCGCAGCTGCTTACGGTCGACGAGCGCGTCGATGTCGATCTCCACGCTCCCCGCCACCTGACTGCGGAAACCGAGCTCGGCGTATTCCGGCTTGTAGCGAATGCCGGAGCGTCCCTGGCGCAGAGCATCCAGTACCTGCCGGGCGTCATTGCCCAGACAGGACACGATACCCAGTCCGGTGACTACCACTCGTTTCATGGAAGCCTCCCGCTCAGAAAGTCTCAGTGTTGGTGAAAAGGCCGACGCGCAGATCCTTGGCCTGGTAGATGTCCTTGCCGTCCACCGCCAGGGTGCCGTCGGCGATACCCAGGACCAGGCGACGCGTGATCACGCGCTTGATCTCGATGTGATAGGAGACCTTGCCGGCGTCGGGCAGGATCTGGCCCGAGAACTTGACCTCGCCGCAACCCAGTGCCCGACCGCGACCCGGATTGCCCAGCCAGCCGAGGTGAAAGCCGACCAGCTGCCACATGGCGTCGAGTCCGAGGCAGCCCGGCATCACCGGATCACCGGGGAAATGGCACTGGAAGAACCACAGGTCGGGGTGGATATCCAACTCGGCGATGATCTCGCCCTTGTGGTACTTGCCGCCATCCTCGTTGATCTGCGTGATGCGATCGAGCATCAGCATGTTGGGGGCGGGGAGCTGGGCGTTGCCGGGGCCGAACAGTTCCCCCCGGCTGCATTTCAGCAGATCGTCGTGGCTGAAAGAGTGCTGTCTGGTCACTAGATCGTTCCGAGAATCGAAAAAGAGTTTGCCCCATGGGTTGCGAGGCGGGGCCAGTCTAATGGCTGTGGGCAGCGAATGCACGTGGCCCAAAGGCTAGTCTTGTGCGCTTTTACGTGCAATTGCGGCCTGCCAGGCGCCCCGCGCGAAGGGGGGCGCTAGCCGCGCTTGCCCTGGCGCGCGCCGAGGGGGCATGATGCGAGGCGGGAGCGATTGGGTGAGTATCGACCTGAGTCGATTCGTATAACGACCATAACCGAAGATCTATGTGGCCTTCTTTTTCGCTGAATCGACCGCTGGTCTGGCTGGGACTCGCGGCGCTGGCCGCTGCCAGCCTGTTGCCTTTTCTGATGCTTCGCCTCGCGGCGCTGGCGCTGGTCGTGATCGGCTTGGCCGATGGCTGGCGCCAGATCCGTCTCGAGCATCAGCGCCGCCGGCTCAGCGAGCAGGCGCTCGAACTCTCCCAGGATGGCATCATGATCACCAATGCCGCCAATCGTCTGATCACCATCAATCCCGCCTTCACCCAGATCACCGGCTATACCCTCGACGAGATCGAGGGGCTCGACCCCTCTGCGCTCTCCTCCGGGCGCCATGACAAGGCCTTCTACGAGCGCTACTGGCAGACCCTCGCTGCCACCGGGCGCTGGGAGGGCGAAATCTGGAACCAGCGCAAGCACGGCGACCAGTACCCCGAGTGGTTGCGTGTGCGCGCCTGCCACGACAGCAAGGGCCGGGTGTCGCACTACGTCGGTCTGTTCACCGACATCAGCCGACACAAGGCGCGCGAACAGGATTTGCGCCGGATCGGCTTCGAAGACCCGCTGACCGGGCTGCCCAACCGCCGGCGGCTGCACGATCTGCTCGCCTCCCGGCTGCGTCATCTGCGCGCCGGTGAGGGGCTGGACCTGGCGCTGATCGATATCGACGGCTTCAAGGCGATCAACGACGGCCTCGGCGTGGACAGCGGTGATCGTCTGCTGGCGCGCTTCGGCCAGCGGCTGGCGGCGCAGGTCGCCGGGGGCATCGTGGGGCGGCTCGGCGGTGACGAGTTCATGGTGATCCGGACCACCACCTTCGACGATCATGAAAAGTGGGTGGCGGGGTTGCGCCACCACCTCAGCGAGCCGTTCGAGATCGACGACAACACCCTGCGCCTGGGGTTGACCATCGGCAGCTGCCGCGCGCCGGAGGATGGCAAGGAGGCGGGGGTGCTGTTCCAGCGACTGGAATCGGCGCTCTATAGCGCCAAGCGCCATGGCCGCAACCACGATCGCCGCTTTCGCCCGTCGCTCGAGGTCGAGGGTGACCGCCAACTGGCGATCATCAACGAGCTGCGTCAGGCGCTGGCGCAGAACGAACAGTTGGAGGTCTATTACCAGACCCAGCATCGTCTCGACGATGGTGAGCTGATCGGCATGGAAGCGCTGCTGCGCTGGCATCATCCCCAGGAGGGCATGATTCCCCCCGGCGACTTCATTCCGCTGGCGGAGCGTCATGGGTTGATGCCGGCGCTGGGGGCCTGGGTCATCGACCAGGCGGTGGCGCAGCTCGCCAACTGGCGCGACCAGGGGCTGACGGTGGTGCCGGTGTGGGTCAACATCTCCGCGCTGCAGCTGATCCAGGGCGATCTCGAGTCGCGCCTGATCTCGACCTTGAGTCAGTATCGGGTGGCGCCGAGTTATCTCGGTCTCGAGCTCACCGAGTCGGTGCTGCTCGACGAGCGCGCCGGTGATATCTCGCCGCGGCTCGAAGCGCTGCGGCGCGAAGGGCTGCAGATCGCGATCGACGATTTCGGCACCGGCTACTCCTCGATGGCCTATCTCAAGCGGCTACCGATCGACAAGCTCAAGCTCGACCGCGAGTTCATCCGCGCGCTGCCGCATGACCACGCCGATGCGGCGATCACCTCGGCGGTGCTGGCGATGGCCCAGGGGCTCAACCTCGACGTGATCGCCGAGGGCGTGGAGACCGAGGCCCAGCGCAGCTTCCTGATGGCGCGTGGCTGCCGTCACGTCCAGGGCTTCCTCTATGCCCGCCCGCAGCCAGCCGGTGCTGTAGCCCAGCGCTTGAAGCCGGCCAGTGCGACCTACGCCTGAGCCGGGCCTGTACCGCCCAACCGCCAGCTGACCGCGACGCACAGCCCCGCCCACACCAACGCTTCCACGATCAGTGCCCAGGTGGCGATCTCTGCTCCGGCCAGCGCTGCCCCAGAGAGATAGCTCAGTGGCCCGCCCACGGCACCGCACACGAGCGCCAGCCAGCGATGCGGCCACAGCCACGCCAGACAGTGGTGCAGCGTGGTGGCGAACAGCGGCCACAGCGCCCATAGCCACAGTGGCCAGCCCGTGGTCAGGCGGATGCCGCCCAGGGCCACCAGGCTGCCGTCCACCACTACCCCGAGTAGCGCAAAGCCCAGCCACCAGCGCCATTCGCCGGGGCGCGCCAGCCAGCGCCAGTGGGCGCTCACAATCAGACCCAGGGCGAGCAGTGCCGGCAGCGAGCCGCCCAGCACGCAGACGAACCAGCCGACCTGAAAGGCCAGCGCGTTGAGCACCAGAGCGAGTGGGCGGCGCTGGCTCATGGCCGTGCTACCGACGGGCGACTCACGGCTGCCCGCTGAGTGGCGCCCGGCGTGCGCCGGGCTTGGCCAGCAGCAGGTGGCAGGTGCCGATGGCGCGCTCGACGAAGCCGCCCTCGCAGTAGCACAGGTAGTAGCGCCACATGCGGATGAAGCGTTCGTCGTAGCCCAGTTCGCGCACCCGTTCGAGGCTTGCCTCGAAGCGCTGGCGCCACTCGCGCAGGGTGCGGGCGTAGTGCAGGCCGATCTCGTCCAGGTCTAGCAGGTTGAGCTGAGTGTGGCGGCTCAGCGCGCTGAGGATGGCGGTATGCGAGGGCAGAAAGCCGCCGGGGAAGATGTAGCGCTTGATGAAGTCCATCTCGCGCTTGGCCGCTTCGAAGCGCTGATCGCGGATGGTGATGCACTGCAGCAGGGCCAGGCCATCGTCGGTGAGCAGACGGTCGACGCAGCCGAGATAGGTATCGAGATACTGATGCCCCACCGCCTCGACCATCTCCACCGAGACCAGGCGGTCGTAGCGCCCGGTGAGTGCGCGGTAATCCTCGCGCAGCAGGGTGATCTGTCCCTCCAGCCCGGCCTCGCGCACGCGCTCGGCGGTGTAGGCGTACTGGGCCTCGGAGATGGTGGTGGTGGTCACCCGGCAGCCGCGGGTGCGCGCGGCATGGATCGCCAGGCCGCCCCAGCCGGTGCCGATCTCGAGCAGGTGGTGGTGGGGTTCGACCGCGAGCTTGTCGAGAATGAGGTCGAGCTTGTGGGTCGAGGCCTCCTCCAGAGTCGCCGCCGGATGCGGAAAGACGGCGCTGGAGTACATCCAGTGGTCGCGGTCGAGGAAAGTCGCGAACAGCTCGTTGCCGAGATCGTAATGCGCGGCGATATGCCGCCGCGCGCGCGTACTGGTGTTGCGCTGCAGGGCGTAGAGCGCGGCCAGCGCCCAGCGGCTGAAACGTGCGGTGCCGTTCTCCATGCCGGCGTTGACGCGTTCGACATTGCGCGCGAACAGGCGCACCAGCCCCACCAGGTCGTCGACCTCCCACTCGCCGTCCATGTAGGACTCGGCCACGCCGACGGTGCCACCGAGGGCGAAACGTCGCCACACTGCGGCGCTGTGCACGCGCACGCAGAGCGTCAGGGTGTCGGCCGCGGCGGGATCACCGCGCCCCAGGCGGTGTCGCTGGCCGCCTTCGTGGAGCGTGATCACGCCGCCGTCGAGCGCGTCCAGCGCCTTCAGGATGCGCGGCCGCAGCCAGCGCGACAGACGCGGCGCGTCGCGGCGCCGGTCGACGGTCGAGGAGGGGGCGGTGGTCATGGTGAATTCTGCTCTCGTCCTGGGTGATCGTGGATGGGGGTACGCTTGAGCCACAGCCTGAGCGCCTGCCAGTGGATCGCGGCGATGGTCTTCAGCGTCATCAGCGGATGGCGCAGCAGCTCGCCGACCAGTGCGCGGCGGGTCGCCGGTGCCAGGCTCAGGGTCAGGGTGGCGTCGAAATGCCGGGCCTCTTCGGCCCAGGTCTCCATGTGCATCAGCAGGCGCTCATCGGGGCGGTTGAAGCGCCAGCGATAGGTCATCGCCATCGGGTTGAACGGCGATACGTGCAGGCGCTTGGCGAACTGCGCCTGGCACAGGTGGCGTGTATCGTCGACCCGGCAGGCGTAGACCTGACGCTCGCCCCAGGGCGTGTTGGTGACCTCGCCGAGCACCGCACGCAGGCGCTCGTGGCGATCGTAGACGTAATAGAGCGTCAGCGGATTGAACAGCACCCCGAACAGACGCAGCTGGGTCAGCATGCGAATCGGGCCGTCCGTGATCTCATCCAGCTCTTCGCCCATCTCTTCGCCCATCTCTTTGCCCAGTTCTTCGCCCAGTTCTTCGCGTAGCCGCTGGCGCACGGCCGCCGCCAGCGGCAGTGCGTGCGGCGCCAGGTAGTCCTCGCGGCGAAAGCGTGCCGGGGCGTAGCGTCGGGTACCGAAGCCGGGAGTACGGGCCAGCAGTGCCGGCAGTTCGTCGAGATCGAGCCACAGCATCCACACCCGGTAGTCGAAACGGTGCTGGGTGGGGACGAAACGGCGGTGGCGCAGCTGCCCGGTGGCGAGCCGGCTGTGCCAGCGGCGCGGGGCGGACGCCATCAAGCCACCTCACTGCCAGCAGGACGGGCGGCGCGCGGCGTCGGTGCGGCGGCGGCACCGTCGATCGCCTGGGCCACACGCCAGGCGCTCCACACCCCATCCTCGTGGAAGCCGTTACGCCAGTAGGCGCCGCAGAAGTGGGTCCGGCGCGCCGTCTGGGAGATCTCGGCGAAGCGTGTCTGGGCGTGCTGGGCGGTCAGGGTGAACTGCGGGTGAGCGTAGTCGAAGCGCGCCAGGATCTGCGCCGGATCGATCCGCGCCTCGTCGTTGAGGGTGACGCAGAAGGTGGTGTCGCTCTCCAGCCGCTGGAGGATGTTCATGTTGTAGGTCACCGGCACGCAGGCCTCGGCATCGCGCCCGTCGAGGCGGTAGTTCCAGCTCGCCCAGGCGCGGCGCCGGCGTGGCAGCAGACGGGTGTCGGTATGCAGCACCACGCGGTTGCTGGCGTAGCCGATGGCACCGAGGATCTCGCGTTCGGCGGCGGTGGCCGTCTCGCCCAGCATCGCCAGCGCTTGATCGCTGTGGCAGGCGAGTACCACCTGATCGAAGCGCGCCTCGCCATGGGGACTGGTCAGCGTCACGCCGTCGGCATCGCGGTGCAGCGCGGTCACCGGGCTTCGCAGATGGACCCGCTCGCGGTAGGGCGCGACCAGCGGTTCGATATAGCGCCGCGAGCCGCCGCTGACTGTGTACCACTGCGGGCGGTCGTTGACCGACAGCAGGCCGTGGTGATGAAAGAAGCGAATGAAGAAGCGCGCGGGAAAGGCGCGCATGCCGGCCTCGCTGGCGGACCAGATCGCCCCGCCCATGGGCAGCAGATAGCGGCGGCGGAAGTCCTCGCCGTAGCCGCCGGTCTCGAGGTACTCGTCCAGGCTCAGCTCGGGGGGCAGGCGGTCCTGCTCGAAATCGCGGATAGCACGCCGATTGAAGCGCAGAATGTCCGCCAGCATGCGATGAAAGCGCGGGCGCAGCAGGTTGCGCCGCTGGGCGAACAGGGTGGCCAGGGTGTGACCGTTGTATTCGAAGTCGCGCCCGCTCTCGTGCACCGAAAAGCTCATCTCGGTGGGCTGGGCGGCCACGCCGAGCGAGGCCAGCAGAGCCTGGAAGTGGGGGTAGGTGCGATCGTTGAAGACGATGAACCCGGTGTCGATGGCGTATTCGCGCCCGGCGTGCTCGACGTCGACGGTGGCGGTGTGGCCGCCCAGGCGCTCACCGGCTTCGTAGAGCGTCACCTGGTGGCGCCGCGATAGATAGTGGGCCGCGGCCATGCCGGCGATTCCACCACCGATCACGGCGATACGCTGCCCCGCCGGGCCAGGCGACGTGAGAGGGGTATCCAGCTCGCTCATGCTTCGCCTCCGTCACGCTCGCGGCCGGCGATACGCAGGCCGAAACGGCGCCGCAGGGCCGGCGGCAGCACACCCAGCGCCTTGACCAGATAGGTGAAGCGGCGCGGGAAGTGAATGTCTAGGCGCCGCTTGGCCAACCCCTCGACGATGTACTCGGCGGCGCGTTCGGCGCTGATCTGCATCGGCATCGAGAAGTCGTTGCGCGCGGTCAGCGGCGTCTCGACGAAGCCCGGGTGGATCACGCTGACGTCGATGCGTTCCGCCGCCAGATCGAGACGCAGCGACTCCAGGAAGTGCGAGATCGCCGCCTTGGAGGCGCCATAGGCCTCGGCGCGCGGCAGCGGCAGATAGGCGGAAGCGCTGGAGACCGCGGCGAGCAGCGGCGCCTGGGTGCGCCCCTCGGCACGCCGCAGCAGCGGCAGTGCGGCGTCGATGGCGTAGAGGGTGCCCTGGAAGTTGGTGGTGAAGACGCGCTCGACCAGCTCGACGTCGAACTCGCGCACATCGACATACTCGCAGGTGCCGGCGTTGAGCAGGGCGATGTCGAGCCCACCGAAGGCCTCCTCGATCGCCGCACCGGCGCGCCGGGTCGCGGCGCGGTCGGTGAGATCGGCGGGCACCACCAGGGCATTGGGATAACCCTCGGCCAGCGCCTGGAGCGCCTCTTTACGGCGCGCGGTGAGCGCCACCCGGTGGCCGTCGGCGAGCAGGCGCTTGGCCAGCGCCTCGCCGATACCGGAGGTGGCGCCGGTCAACCAGATGCGTTGGGTTCCGGGTAGGCTGGCCATGGTCTCTCCCTGCTCTCTTCAATCGTCGATGTGGCACCGGTGCGACGCTCTCGCCTCGTACCCGCGAGTCTAGAGGCGCTGCTTGATCCGGCGCACGACCCAGCCGATCAGCGGCAGCTGCTCGTAGAGCATCTCGCCGACGTCGTAGTAGTCACGGTGGCGGCAGACCCGCTGATCGCGCCAGGTGAGGTGTGAACACCCGGCCACGCTCAAGGTACGTCCGCCGCGCACGCTTGGATGCGCATAGTGCATCGTCCACTCGAGAAAGCAGCGCTGGTCCAGCACGTGCTGCTGGTGAAAGTCGAAGTGACAGTGGCTGACCTCGGCCATCAGTTCGCGGTAGTAGGCCATGACTGCGCGCCGCCCGACGTGGTGATGCAGAGGGTCGGTGAAGTCCACGTCGTCGCTGTAGCACTCGGCGAGTGCCGTCAGGCTCTCCTGAGTCAGCGGTTGGAACAGGCTGCGAAAGTGAGCGATCGCTTCGGCGCTGGCGCCAGCAGGTGTTGCGGTCATGGCACGCTCCCGGTGGGTGGCCGCGCCGGCCACAGGCGCGCCGGGTGCCGCCGAAGGGCGCTCAGTCGAGCTCCTTGAACGCGTCCAGGGCGCGCTGGCGGGCACGCTTGTGATCGACGATGGCCTGGGGATAGCCGGTATCGCGGCGCTCGTTGGCGCTGGGCTGGTGGCGCGACTTGACCGGCAACTCGGCCAGCTCCGGCACCCAGTGGGCGATGAACTCGCCCTCCGGATCGAAACGCTGGGACTGGGTGATCGGGTTGAAGATGCGGAAATAGGGCGCGGCGTCGGTGCCGGTGGAGGCCGCCCACTGCCAGCCGCCGTTGTTGGAGGCGAAGTCGCCGTCGACCAAGTGCGCCATGAAGAACGCCTCGCCGCGGCGCCAGTCGAGCAGCAGATGCTTGCTCAGGAACATCGCCGTGAGCATGCGCAGACGGTTGTGCATCCAGCCGGTGGCCACTAGCTGACGCATCGCAGCGTCGACCAGCGGGAAACCGGTCCTGCCCTCGCACCATGCCTCGAAGTCGGCGTCGCTGTGGCGCCACTTGAGCTTGGCGGTATGGGTCTGGAACGGCTGATGCAGGCAGATGTAGGGGAAGCCCACCGCCACGTGCTGGTAGAACTCGCGCCAGATCAGTTCGCTTGTCCAGCTCTTGAGACCGGCGTCGCCGTCGGCCAGATGGCCGCCATTGTTGGCCATCACTGCCTGCAGGCACTGGCGATGCGAGATCATGCCGGTGGCGAGGTAGGCCGAGAGCTCACTGGTGCCGGCGAGGGCGGGAAAGTCGCGGTCGGTGGCGTAGCGGCGAGCACGCGCGTCGAGAAATCGCTCCAGCTTGTCCGCCGCGGCGTCCTGCCCGGCGACCCAGGTATGCGCATCGACCACGGCGGAGCGGTCCGCCTCGGGGAGTGCCGGGATGGCGTTGCGGGTCAGCGAGAGCGCGCGCTGGCGCGTTGGGGTCTCGCGCAGGGCCAGCTGTTCGGCGGTGACCCGTTGATGCCAGGCCTTGGCGAACGGCGTGAACACCTTGTAGTAGTCGCCCTGGCCGGTCAGCAGCTCACCCGGCTCGAAGGCGATATGGTCGGTGTAGTCGTGGACCACGATACCGGCCTGATGTAAGCGCTCGCTCACGGCAGCGTCGCGCTGGCGCTCGTCTAGGGGGTATTCGCGATTGAAGTGCAGGGTGGCAATATCGTGTTCACGCACGATCTCTTCGAGCACCTTGGGCGCCTGGGAGAAGTCGCCGATATCACGGTATAGCAGCGGGATATTGAGCGCATCCAGGGCGTCGCTCAGGGCGCGCACACCGCGATGGATGAATTCGATCTTGTTGGCGCCGTGCTGGTGGCGGCGCCACTGATCACGGCTGGCGAGAAACACACCGATCACCGGGCCGCGCTGGGCGGCGGCGCTCAGCGCGGTGTTGTCCAGGGTGCGCAGATCGTTACGGAACCACACCAGCTGCAGATCGGACATGGGCACTTCCTTGTGGCCATCTCGAGGGAGCGGTCGCCGGAGAGACCGCGCTCAGTCTTCGTTGTCGACGATCGAGCGCAGTCGGCTGAGTGCCTGGGTGGTGTCTTCGCCCAGCACCGCGACCTCGGTGTTCTCGAAGTCGCTGACGCGAATGCGCGCCACCGGCCCTACCAGACATACTGGCACGTCGCTCTGTTCGGCCAGTCGCGGCAGCTGGCGGCGCACCAGGTCGCTGCGCTCGGCCTGGCCGCTGGCGAGCAGCACCGCCTTGATACCGAGACGGTCGACTGCCATCGGCAGTTCGCTCAGCGCCACCTCGCCGTCGATCAATTGAATGCGGTAACCCGCCGCCGAGGCCGCCAGGGCCATCAGCATGGCCCAGAAGCCGCTGGTATCGTCGGGCAGCCGTGCGATCAGCAGCTCACCGCCGCTGTTGGTCTGGTTGGCATGGTAGAGACGGGTACCGATGCGCGTGCGCAGAAAGGTCTCGAGCAGGCGCCGCTGCAGGGTGGCACCGAACTGGTCTCCCCAGCGCTCTTCCAGCTGCTGGATGGTGGGTTGCCACAGTTCGGCGATACACAGCCCCACCGGGTAGAGCGCCAGGCTCTGATTGAACAGTGTCTCAAGGCGCGCCATATCGAGGGCGTCGACCGCGTGGATCACGTGCTGGCGCTGGCTCGACCAGTCACCCATCTGCGGTGCCGGGGTCTCGACCGTTTCGGGCTGGTCGAGAAGCTCGCGCACCTGACTGACGGGGACGCCGCGGTTGAGCCACTGCAGAATACGCTCGACGCGCTCGATGTCGTCGCGGGCATAAAGGCGGTGGCCCTTGGGCGTGCGCTGGGGCCGAATCAAGCCGTAGCGACGCTCCCAGGCGCGCAGCGTCACGGAGTTGACGCCAGTGAGGCGCGACACTTCGCGAATGGGGTAGAGCGGCGCGGCGTTGGATTCCATAGCCTTGTAACTCATGCAAGTCCTCCTGCGAGGTCTCTGCGTGCGCCATCTCGTCGAATCGAACGCTTATCGATACTGCAGGTCGTCACCACGGAGCTTCGGGTCCACTTACGCTAATTGATTGCTTAAACACGGTTTACCAATTCTGCCCTGCTGCTCCGGCGACGTCACCTGGGTTTGCCGACGAATCGGTCATGGTCTCTCGTCTTTCCCTCTTGGTGAGGCGAGGGACGTGATCTCTCGAGTTCATCGGCTCCGGCGAGACGGCATTGATGTCCATGGCTCAAGCATGGGTGAATACATTGTACGCTTCAAGCGATTTGTACAATTTTAATGTAATACGAAAGCGTTGTGCACCCGTCGGCGCGCGCGGATATCCGGCGCTGCGGTGATACGGCGACGGTCGACCGGTGTGGGCAAGGCGGTGTTCATGGGGCAAGCTATTCATTGGGGGCGATGTTCGCAAAGCCACCCGGCGCGGAGCGCTGTCGCCCCAACTGGATCGGTGCCGAGGCATTTGCTGGATGACGCAGCGCGTCGCTGGCGCTGCTATGCTGGGTGCATTGTACAACATTCGTATAACTGAGGTCAGAGCCATGCGACTTCTGATTACCGGCGGTACCGGTTTCGTCGGCCAGCGTCTGGTCGAGCGCGCCCTGGCGGGCGGCCACCGGGTCATGGTGGTCTCGCGCCAGCCACAACGTGCGCGGCGAAAGCTGCCTGCAGCCGTCGCGGTGGGCGACTCGGTGGCGGCGTTCGCCGACCAGCGCCCTCAAGGCATCGTCAATCTGGCCGGCGAGCCGATCGCCGACAAGCGCTGGAGCGACTCCCAGAAGACGCGACTGATCGAGTCGCGCCGGCATATCACCCGCGAGATCGTGGAGCTGTGCGAGCAGCTGGCGCAGAGCGGCGACGCCCCCGAGGTGCTGGTCTCGGGGTCGGCAATGGGGTTCTACGGCGATCAGGGCGAGCGCGACGTCACCGAGTCGACGCCGCCGCACGATGAATTCGCCCATCGGCTGTGCGAAGAGTGGGAGCGCGAGGCCAACAAGGCCACCGAGGTCGGCACCCGGGTCGCCTGCGTGCGCATCGGGCTGGTGCTCGATGCGGATGGCGGCACCCTGGCGCGACTGCTGCCGGTGTTCAAGCTGGGGCTCGGCGGCCGTCTGGGTGATGGCCGCCAGTATATGCCGTGGATTCATCGTGAGGATCTGGTTGCGGCGATCGAGTTCCTGCTCGCCGAACCATCGCTCGCGGGGCCGTTCAACGCCTCGGCGCCGACGCCGGTGACCAATGCCGAATTCACCCGCGCGCTGGGCCACCAGCTCAAGCGGCCGACCCCCTTCCGGGTGCCGGCCACGCTGCTCAAACTGGGGCTGGGGGAGATGTCGCGGCTGCTGCTGACCGGCGCCTGCATGCGCCCGGCGCGGCTCGAAGCGGCGGGGTTCCGCTTTACCTATCCCACGCTCGACACTGCGCTGGCGGCGATTCTGCCGCGCTGAGGTCTAGCGGCGTGAGGCTCGCGCCGCGGCCCAGGTGCTGCTGACCAGGTGCTACTGAAGAGCTGGCCAGCGCAGTACCTTTCAGGCAGTGGCTAGCGCTGCTCGTTGTCCACGGTCACGATGACCCGCACCGCGTCGAGACGCAGGGCGGCACTTTCGATCGCCGCATCCAGATCCGCGCGCTCCTGGCTCAGGGCGGCCTGCTCGTCGGCACGGATCGCACCGCTGCGCCGGGCCAGCGCCTTGAGCCGGGCCAGCTCGCCATCGAGAGTCGCGCGCATCTCGGTCTGGGCGCGTTCGATCAGCGTCGGCAGCTCGCGCAGTGCCTCCTGCTCGCCGCTCTTCAGCAGCGCGCGCAGCTGTTCGTGGCGCGACTTCAAAAGCTCCCGCGCGACCCCTTTCTTGACCCGCTGTAGATTGCGCGACAGGCCGCTGAAGCTGACCTTGTCCGAGAGGTTGGCGCCGCTCTCGTCGAGCAGCACGCGAATGCCGGTGTCGGGCAGGAAGCGGCCCAATTGAAGCTGCTTGGGCGCGGGGCAGTGGGTGCGGTAGACCAGCTCCAGCATCAGCCGGCCACCGGGAATGCTGGGATGCTTGAGCAGCGCCAGGGCGGTATTGCCAAGGCTCGAGTCGAGCACGCGCTCGAGCATCGCGGTGACCAGCGGATGCTCCCAGGAGAGGCGTTGAACGTCGTCCCGCGCCAGCGCCTGGGTGCGCGAGTAGGTGACGGTGAAGCCCTCGTCGCCCTGGGTGAGCCCGGGCAGGCTGTCGAGCATGTGCGAGCCGGGGGCCAGATGGGTCAGGGCGTTGCCCAGTTCACGGCTGTCGACGCCGAAGATATCCAGCGCCTGATCGACATAGCGCGGCAGCGCGGGATCGTTGTCCTGCTCGAGTACGGCGGCGATCACCGACTCGGCGCGCTCGGGGCGGCAGGCATTCCACTCCAGCAGGCGGTTGCGCCCGGCCTCGCGCTGGGCCAGGCGGTCGGCGTTGAAGGTGCGGGTCTCTTCGATCAGGGTGCCAACGCCGCTCTCGTCGTCGAGGCTCTCGCGCAGCGCTTCGCCGAAGGCGTCGAGCACGTCGCCGCCGGCGGCGTGCGGCGCGGTGAAGGCGTCGAGCCCTTCGCGATACCAGCGCAGCAGGGTGGCGGTGGGGCTGTGGGCGATCACCGGCACGTGGATATCGATGGGGTGAAGCTGGCCGATACGGTCGAGGCGTCCGATACGCTGCTCGAGCAGATCGGGGTGCCACGGCAGGTCGAACATCACCAGATGGTGACAGAACTGGAAGTTGCGCCCCTCGGAGCCGATCTCCGAGCAGATCAGCAGCTGGCAGCCGGCCTCATCGTCAGCGAAGGCGGCGGCGGCGCGGTCGCGCTCGACCAGGCTCATCTCCTCGTGGAATACCGGCGCCTGAATGCCGGCACGCACGCGCAGCGCCTCGGCCAGATCGATGGCGCTCTGGCGGTAGTGGACGATCAGCAGCACCTTGGTCTGGCGGCCGAGTGATTCCAGCAGGCCGAGCAGCCAGGTGACCCTGGGGTCCTGTTGCCACCACGGCGTGTCGGCCTGGTGTGCGGCCTCCTGCACGGCGCGGTAGGCCGCCTCGGGGTAGAGGCGCGCCTCCCGCTGGCCGAGTTCGGCGGCGTTCAGCTGCGCGGCGACATGGTCGTTGCCGGCGACGAGCTCGTCGAGCTGGGCCTGATAGGCTGCCGGCATATCGAGCTCGGCGCTGTGCAGGTGGCGCTCGGGGAAGCCGCCGACATGGCGCCGGCTGTTGCGGAACATCACCCGCCCGGTGCCGTGGCGGTCGAGCAACTGCTCGCGCAGCTGGCGGCGGGCGCTGGCGCGCTGGGTGTCGTCGCTTTCGGCATCGGCGAGGGTGGCGAGCAGCGCCTGGCTGTCGCCGTCGCCCGCACCGATAACCGCGCTGACCGCGTCCCGCGCCGCCGCCTCGCCCGGCAGCCGCTCGAGGGCGTCGATGGCGTCAGCCACCGCGGCGTAGCCGGCCTCTTCGGCGCTGAAGCGCTCGAGATCCTGGTAGCGGTCCGGATCGAGCAGGCGCAGTCGTGCGAAGTGGCTCTCCAGGCCCATCTGCTCCGGTGTCGCGGTGAGCAGCAGCAGCCCCGGAATACGCGCGGCGAGGCGCGCCACGCAGGCGTAGCCCGGGCCCTCGGCCTGGGGTGTCCAGTCCAGGTGGTGCGCCTCGTCGACGATCATCAGGTCCCACTGGCTCTCCTCGGCCTGGCGCTGGCGCTGCGGATTGGCGAACAGCCACGCCTGGCTGGCGAGAATGCACTGACCGCTGTCGAACGGGTTGTCGTCGCCCCACGCCTCGCTCTGCGCCTCGTCGAGCAGGGTCACCGAGATCGAGAAGCGGCGCAGCAGCTCGATCAGCCACTGGTGGGTGAGGCTCGGCGGCACCAGGATCAGAGCACGGCTGGCGCGCCCGGTGAGCAGCAGCCGGTGCAGGATCAGGCCGGCCTCGATGGTCTTGCCCAGGCCCACCTCGTCGGCCAGCAGCACGCGCGGGGCGTGGCGCCGGGAGACCTCGTCGGCGATGTAGAGCTGGTGCGCGATCAGGTCGATGCGCGGGCCGGCCAGACCCAGCGCCGGGCTGCGCGAGAGGCGCTGATGGTGGTGCAGCGAGCGGTAGCGCAGCTCGAACCAGTCGTTGCGGTCGACCTGGCCGGTGAGCAGGCGATCCTGGGCCTGATGAAAGCGCATGCTGTCGGAGAGGCGCGCCTCGGGCAGGGTCGCCGGGGCGCCCTGCTCGTCGTGGCCGTGGTAGACGATACAGCCGGCGTCGATCTCGACGTCGTCGACCGTGAGGGTATGGCCCTCGGCATCGACGATGCGATCCCCCGCGGCGAAGATGACCCGGGTCAGCGGCGCCTGGCGCGCGCTGTAGGTGCGCGTCTCCTGGCTGGCGGTGAAGAGCACGGTCACGCTGCGGGCGTCGACGCTGAGAATGGTACCTAGTCCCAGCTCGGTTTCGCCGTCGCTGATCCAGCGCTGGCCGGGGGTGAAGTCGCTCATGATGCCTCGGTATGCTCAGCTGCGGGGGGAGTGGGCGACGCATTCTAGCGTAAAGGCGAGGCAGTCTTAAGCGCTGCGCATCTCGACGGGTGGCGATGCTACACTGCCGCGGCGTGCGGCAGTCGTCCGCGGTCAGGTGACACGGGCGCGATGATCGATTCAGAGGCAGCGGGAGGCAGGATGGCGACGACGATACAGCGCGACGGTCTGCGACGCATGGCGATCGCCTCACAGGCGGTAGGCTTCGTCGCGATCATCGCCCTCGAGACCTGGCTCGGCGATGCGGCGCGCCCGTGGCAGGGGCTGACCCTGGTGCTGATGCTGCTGGCCGCCGGTTGGCTGGCGCTAGCGCGGCGCTATCGGCGCAACCGCGAGCGGCGCCGGCGCGATGCCGCCCGCGACGACGTCTGAGGGCGCTTGATGTCGTTTGATGTCGTATTACGGAAGCGCGCTTTCCGGGCGTGCGCCCGATAGAGAACGACGGCGAGCGCTCGCGCACCCGTCGTCGTCCGATACTGGGCCGGCGCTAGCGCCTCACATCGGCGGCACGGTGCCATCGATACCCACGATCACCACCTTGGCCGGGATCGGGTCCTGGTTCATGTCACCGGCGACGAACACCGCCGCGCCGTTTTTCAGATCGTCCATCTGCCCTTTGCGCACCTTGACCACCGGCACGTCGCTGGGTACCTGGATCTGCTTGCTACCGTTGCCGTAGTCCACCGTCAGAGTCAGGGTGCCATCCTGGGCCTGGGAGCTGTCGACCGTGCCGTTGGTCATGGTCGAGCCGCTGGCGGCGCCGCCGAGCTTCTCGCCGGCGCCCATCGCTTGGCCGCTGGTGCTGGAGACGGTGCCATTGGTCATGGTCGAGCCGCTGCTGGCGCCGCCCAGTTTTTCACTGCCCGCCTTGGCGTCGGCCGAGCTCTCCGACATGGCCCCGCGCGGAGTATCCCAGGGGTAGTCGCCCTCGCCGGTGCCACGCATCGAGTCGGGAAAGACCACCACCTCCAGCGCCTGTGACGGCTTGCCGTCGGCGCCGGGCACGTTGGCGGTGCCGATGAAGGTGCCCTCTTCGATCTGATCGAGGCTGCTGCGGTCGACCGCGGCGAGGCGTGTGGCGTCGTCGAAGGTGACCTTATGGACCTTGCCGTCCGGGTGCGACTCGACGCTGAAGGCGTGATCGCCGACCTCGGTGATGGTACCGCGCAGATGCTGGGACGCATCACCGTTCTGGGCCGCCAGGGCGGTGGCGGCGACACAGCCGAGTGCCAGCCCGGCGAGGGTGCGACGCAGGGCAGTGAGGGTGGAGCGGGGGATAGCCATGAACGAATCCTTCCGTATCGAGGTTGAGTGTGCTCGCGCCATGGCCAGTATCGATGTGTCATGGTGTGTATCGATGCGTCACGGCGTGGATCTGAGAGGATGTTTACAAAATGTCTGCGCTCGACAATACGGCGTTGAAATCGACCTCAAAATGCTCATTTACCCCGTGTAAACTCCGCTTCTTCGGCCGATTTCGCCTTGTCTTGCCTTCGCTCGCCTAATTGGTAAACACCCTCTGAGTGCAGCTCATGGCGCCGGATTGTCAAGTCGGCGACCGCTGGCGCGCCCGCGCATTGCCGGGCGGCGCGCTTCATCGCCCGGGTTCAGATACCGGCGTACCAGGTGTAGCCGCGGTCCTCCCAGTAGCCGCCCTTGCCGCCGCCGAGGTCGTCGAAGTCGGTGACCAGCGTGATGCCCGAGAGATACTTGGCCATCTTGTAACCCAGCTGGCGCTCGGCGCGCAGGCGCAGTGGCGCGCCGTTGGCGGTGGGTAGCGGGGCGCCGTTGAGCGAGTGGGCAAGAATCGTCTGCGGGTGGCGCGCCTCCACCAGGTCGAGGCTCTCGTAGTAGAAGTCCTTGCCATTCAACTGATCCATGCAGTGGAACACCACGTAGCGCGCCTGTGGCTTGACCCCGGCGCGTGCCAGCAGGTCCCCGAGCACCGGCCCCGTCCACTGGCCGATCGCGCTCCAGCCCTCGACGCAGTCGTGGCGCGTGATCTGGGTGCGCGCCGGAAGCGCACGGATCTCGTCGAGCGACAGTGACAGCGGTGTCTCCACCAGGCCATCCAGGGTCAGCCGCCAGTCGGCGAAGCCGTTGGCCGCCAGCTCCCGGTAGCGCGCTGCCTGCGGGTCGGTGGAGCCGTTGGGGCGGAACACCGGGTCGATCATCGATGCCGGGTACTCCGGCGCCAGCCCGCGCTCGCCGGCGAGGAAGCGCTGCACGCGCAGGTTGAGGCGCTGGGCCAGATTCAGGGTGTCGGCGACCTGCTCGCTCTGCGACAGACGATCGCAGCCGGTAAGACCGAGCGCGGCGGCACCCAGCGCCGAGCGCTGGAGGAAGCGCCGCCGCGAGGCGTCGCGGCGGCCGGAATCACGACGCGTCATGCTGGTCTCTCCCGCTGTGGCTGGATGGCGTGGTGGACGTGGTGGTCGTCGCAGCGGGCTTCTCGGTGACCCGCGGCCCGCCGGTGAGCATCCCCTTGAGCTGACGCCACGGGCCACTCAGCAGCACCATGGCGATATGCACCAGGAAGAACAGCACCAGCGCGGCGGCGACGATGAAGTGGATCGAGCGTGCGCTCTGGCGCCCGCCGAACAGCTCCAATAGCCAGGGCGCGGCGGCGTTGAAGGTGGGTGACATGCACAGGCCGGTGACGATCATCAGCGGCAGCGCCACCAGCAGTACGCCCAGGTAGCTGAGCTTCTGCAGACCGTTGTAGCCGCCGCGGGGGCCGTGGAAGCGCAAGCGCAGGTGGTCCAGCAGGTCGCGGCCCAGCCCGCGCCACTGGGCGCCGGAGAGCCACAGATCTCGTCGCAGATGGCCGCTGAGCAGGGCGTAGAGCACGAACAGCGCCCCCGCGCCTGCGAACAGCCAGGCGAAGAAGAAGTGCCACAGCCGGCCCATGCTGAGGTACTGATAGCTGGGCAGGGTGCTCCAGGCGGGGAAGCCGCGCACCTGTTCCTGGCCGTTGGCCGCGGAATAGCCGAGTACCCCGGTGGTATCGAAGACCCAGGGGCCGAGGGCGGTCTGGCCGCGAATGTCACCGTCCGGGGCGCGGATGGCGTAGAGCTCCAGCCAGGGATCGTCGAAGTCGGAAGCGCTGCCCCAGTAGAGCGCGGGATGGGCGTTGAAGATCTGCAGGCCGCTCATCAACATCACCACCAGGCACCCTAGATTGACCCAGTGCCAGAGCCTGACCGGTAACGGATGGCGCCGGCGGCCGCGGGTTGCCGAAGCCGGGGGCGAGAGCGTATTGGGCATGCGCGATCTCCTTCGAAGGCTCGCCTTGGGGCGTGCTGGCCCTGGCTCATGCCTTGGGCTGGGGCGATTCTCCTCAGCATGGCACAGGATGCGCGTTCTGCCCGTGGTGGTTGAGTGCACGACCGCGGCGTGCAGTGGGGGCTCAGGGGGACTCGAGCACCGGTGAGCACTGCTCCAGCGTCTTGGCCAAGGCCGGCGGGCGGTTGTCGCCATCGGCGCCGGGATCATGGGCGCGTTTCATGCGGCGCACTTCGGCGGCGCTGAAGCGCGCCTGCAGTGCGGTGGTCACGCACTCGCAGTAGCGCGCCACCTTGGGGCCTTCGATGCCGGTGGCGGTGAGGTTGGCACGACACTGTCCCTGGGCGTTGGCGACCTCTTGATTCGACCACGGGGGCGGTGCGGGGGGATCGTTGGCGCGGGCGCCGCCGGCCAGCAGCAGCAGACCGAAACCGAGCGCAGCGAGACAGGTATAACGTGGCATGGCGGGTCTCCTGGCGAAGGCGGGGCGGGCAGCGCGAGATGAGCGCGCGGCGCTCTGTCACTGTAGCGTTACCTGAAAGCCCTGCCCATTGGCCTTTTGCCTGCCCGGCAGCAGCCCGACAAGCAAAATGCCCGCTTCGGCGAGGCCGAAGCGGGCATTTTTCAATACGATGGTCGGAGTGACAGGATTCGAACCTACGACCTCTGCCTCCCGAAGGCAGCGCTCTACCAAGCTGAGCTACACTCCGACTTTTGCGCCGAGCCAAACTCGACGGAGCTGAATTATACGCATCCCTGAGGCGCGCGCAACCCCTTCTTTTGCAACTCTCTCTTGGAAGACCGCGGCGTTCACCGCTAGCGCTTCCTGCGCCCCTCGGGGCGCCTCGAACGGGTGCCAACGTCCGCCGCAGCGGCGGGTCACGCTCCCTCGAAGCGGGCGCGTCACACCTGGCGTTCGACGGCGATGCGGGTCAGCGTCTCCATGCTCTCGCGGTAGGGGCTGGGCGCGAGCAGCGCGAGCTGGTCGCGGGCCTTGGCGGCCATCTCTTCGGCACGGCGCTGGGTGTATTCGAGCGCGCCGGTCTCGCGCACGATCGCCAACACCTCGTCGAGCCGCTCGAGGCCGCCATCGGTGATCGCCTGACGAATCAGTGCCGCCTGTGCCGGGGTGCCCTGGCGCATGGCGTGGATCAGCGGCAGCGTCGGCTTGCCCTCGGCGAGGTCGTCGCCGACGTTCTTGCCCATGGTCTCGGCATCACCCTGGTAGTCGAGCAGATCGTCGATCAGTTGAAAAGCCAGCCCGAGATAGCGGCCGTAGAGCTTGAGCGCGCGCTCGGCGTCGGGGTCCGCCTCGGCCAGGATCGCGCCGCTGTGGGAGGCCGCCTCGAACAGCATGGCGGTCTTGCCCTGAATGGTATCGAAGTAGTCCGACTCCTCGATATCGGCATTGCCGATATTGGTGAGCTGCTGGACTTCGCCCTCGGCGATCACGCAGGTCGCCCCGGAGAGCACCTGCATGATGCGCATCGAACCGACTTCCACCATCATCTGGAACGAGCGCGAATAGAGGAAGTCGCCGACCAGCACCGAAGGCGCGTTGCCCCAGGTCTCGTTGGCGGTGGCTTTGCCGCGCCGCCGGCTCGACTCATCGACGACGTCGTCATGCAGCAGGGTCGAGGTGTGCATGAACTCGATCAGCGTGGCCAGGGTGATGTGGCGGTCGCCGCGGTAGTCGAGGGCGCGTGCCGCGAGCAGCACCAGCAGCGGGCGCAGGCGTTTGCCACCGCTCTCGATGATGTACTGGCCGATGGTTTCGACCAGTGGGATGCGCGACGCCAGCTGGCTGAGGATCGTGCGGTTGACGGCGGCGAAGTCCTCAGCCACCGCCGCATGAATGGATGCAGCGTTGGATTGCATGATCGGCTTGTCACAGGGGGATTCGGGTGGGCCGCTCGAAGCCCCGGGGCCGAGAGGCGACGTGAGCGGCTATGCTAGGTGGCGCCCCGAAGTGCGTCAAGCCGCGCCCGGGCGGGTGCTTGCTCCGGGCACGGGCAATCGCTATAATCCGCGACCCGACTCGTCACGCTCCCTGTTAGATGGTTGCCGGAAGGGGCACCACTCGACGCAGGTCTCGAAGAGCACACGGCATGGTTCAGGCGCGCGTCCGCGATGAGCCGCTGGTGAAGACCCGGCCAGTGAAGACCCAGCCAGTGAAGACATGGCGACACGACTGTCTTCGACGAGTCGACGCACTTGGCCCAACGGTTGGGGCCAGACCGAAGTTTGTAGCCCGACTGCGCTCATAGCCCGATGCGGGCCCGGAGAGATTCCATGTACGCTGTAATCAAGAGTGGCGGTAAGCAATACCGTGTCCAGGAAGGCCAGACGCTGAAGCTCGAGAAGCTCGAGATCGCAACTGGCGAGACCCTGGAGTTCGACCAGGTTCTGCTGGTCGCCGACGGCGACGACGTCAAGGTCGGCGCGCCGCTGGTCGAGGGTGCCAAGGTGGCCGCGGAGATCGTCTCCCACGGCCGCGGTGAGAAGGTTCACATCATCAAGTTCCGTCGCCGCAAGCACCACATGAAGCGTCAGGGCCACCGTCAGTGGTTCACTGAAGTCAAGATCACCGGAATCTCCGCCTAAGCGGATCGTTCCCCCAGAGAGAGGTATTCACCATGGCACATAAAAAGGCCGCTGGTAGTACGCGTAACGGTCGCGATTCAGAATCGAAACGCCTGGGCGTCAAGCTGTTCGGCGGGCAGAAAGCCACCCCCGGCAACATCATCGTGCGCCAGCGCGGCACCAAGTTCCACGCCGGTACCGGTGTGGGCATCGGTAAGGACCACACCCTGTTCGCGCTCACCGATGGTGTGATCAAGTTCGAACAGAAAGGCCCGAAGAACCGCAAGTTCGTGAGCGTAGTCTCCGCCTGAGACCTCACGAACGCTGCTGAAAAAGCCCCGCTCAGGCGGGGCTTTTTTGTATCCCCGCCTGCAATGGCGGCACCGGTCGTGTGGTCGATGGCGTCGAGGGTTCTCGGTATTGGCAGCGACACGGGTGTTCGTAGTGGCAAGGGCGTCCGGGACATAAGAGGCGGCAGGTCGTCGCCGGGAGAGAATCATGCAATTCGTCGACGAGACATCGATCACCGTCGAGGCTGGCAAGGGGGGCAACGGCTGCCTCAGTTTCCGGCGTGAGAAGTTCGTGCCCAAGGGTGGCCCCGACGGCGGCGATGGCGGTCACGGTGGCAGCGTCTACCTGATCGGCGACGAGTCGCTCAACACCCTGATCGACTTCAAGTTCCAGCGCTTCTACAAGGCGCAGAACGGCCAGCCCGGTCAGGGCCGCCAGATGAGCGGCAAGGCGGGCGAGGATCTGCACGTCAAGGTGCCGGTGGGGACCACGGTGATCGACGAGGATACCCTCGAGGTGATCGCCGATGTGACCGCCGAGGGGCAGGTGGTACTGGTCGCCCAGGGCGGCCGGCGCGGGCTTGGCAATATCCACTTCAAGTCCTCCACCAACCGCGCCCCGCGGCGCACCACGCCGGGCACCGATGGCGAGCGGCGCAAGCTGCGCCTGGAAATGAAGGTGATGGCCGACGTCGGCCTGCTGGGCATGCCCAATGCCGGCAAGTCGACCCTGATCCGCTCGGTCTCGGCGGCCAAGCCCAAGGTCGCCGACTACCCCTTCACCACCCTGGTGCCCAACCTGGGGGTGGTCAAGCTGGGGACCCACGAGCATTTCGTGATGGCCGACGTGCCGGGCCTGATCGAGGGCGCCTCGGACGGTGCCGGGCTGGGCCTGCGCTTTCTCAAGCACCTCACTCGCACGCGGCTGCTGCTGCACGTGGTGGATGCGGCGCCGTTCGACGAGTCCGATCCGGTAGCGGCGGTGACGGCGATCGCCGAGGAGCTCGAACGTTTCTCGCCGGCCCTGTCGGAGCTGCCGCGCTGGCTGGTGATCAACAAGCTCGATCTGCTGCCCGAGGCCGAGCGTGAGGCGCGCGTCGACGATATTCTCGCGCGACTGGCGTGGCAGGGGCCGGTCTACCGCATCGCGGCGATCGCCGGTGAAGGCACCGATGCGCTGGTGCAGGCGGCCCACCGCTGGCTCACCGAGCAGCGCCAGCTGGAGCACGAGGACGAAGCGGTCGCCGAGCGCGAACGCGAGATGCGCGCGCGTATGGAAGCGGAGTCGGTGGCGCGGGTCGAGGCGCACCAGGCGCGGCTGCGGGTCAAGCGCGGCGAAGTCGCGGCCGAGGACGACGACTTCGACGATGACGACTATGACGTCGAGGTCGAATACACCCGCTGAGCGGGCATGCGGCGCGTTGCCAACGAGAGTCGGAGGGCGAAGTGATGACGGCGGAGCGGGAACTGGGGCGAGCATCGTTGGCGACGGCGCGGCGGGTCGTGGTCAAGATCGGCAGCGCCCTGCTGACCAACGATGGGCGTGGCCTCGACGATGCCGCCATCGGTGGCTGGGTCGACCAGATGGCTACGCTGCACCAGCGTGGGGTCGAGGTGGTGCTGGTCTCTTCGGGCTCGATCGCCGAGGGCATGGTGCGGCTGGGCTGGCATACCCGCCCGAGCGCGGTGCACGAGCTGCAGGCCGCCGCCGCGGTGGGGCAGAGCGGGCTGTCGCAGTGCTACGAGAACCACTTCGCCCGCCACGGCCTGCGCAGCGCCCAGGTGCTGTTGACCCACGACGACCTCTCCAACCGCAAGCGCTATCTCAACGCGCGCTCGGCGCTGCGCACCCTGGTGGCGCTCGACGTGGTCCCTGTGATCAACGAGAACGACACCGTGGTCACCGACGAGATCCGCTTCGGTGACAACGACACCCTGGGGGCGCTGGTCGCCAATCTGCTCGAGGCCGATGCGCTCTTGATCCTGACCGACCAGGAAGGGCTCTACGATGCCGACCCGCGTCACGATCCGTCAGCCCGATTGATCGCCGAGGCCGAGGCCGACGACGCCGCGCTCGATGCGGTGGCTGGCGGTGGCGGCGTGCTGGGGCGCGGCGGCATGGCGACCAAGCTGCGTGCGGCGCGCCTGGCAGCACGCTCCGGCGCGGTGACCGCCATCGCCAGCGGGCGTCAGCCGCAGGTGCTGACCCGGCTGCTCGAGGGCGAAGCGCTGGGCACGCTGCTCAAGCCGCTGCATGCGCCGCTGGCGGCGCGCAAGCGCTGGCTCGCCGGGCAGCTGCAGGTGCGCGGCACGCTGACCCTCGATGCCGGGGCGGTCAAGGTGCTGCGCAGCCACGGCTCGAGCCTGTTGCCGGTGGGGGTGAAGCGGGTCGAGGGTCAGTTCCGGCGCGGTGACATGGTGGTCTGCGTCGACGAGCAGGGCACGCGGGTGGCCAAGGGCCTGGTCAACTACGCAAGCGACGACGCCCAGCGTCTGGTGGGTCAGCCGAGCCAGCGCATCGGCGAGATTCTGGGCTATGTCGAGGCCCCGGAGCTGATTCATCGCGACAATCTCGTGGTGCTGTGAGGCTGGTGTCGCGCAAAGTCGTTGTGATAGAATCCCGCATCCTCTCAGACATGGCCCGTGAAAGACTGTCGGAAACGACGGTCGGCTTCGCTTCTCACGAAGCGCAGCAGCAAGATTCGGCCGACTCATTCAGGATTGCCTGAAGCGGTTTCGAGGCTGTCCTGGGTGATCTACTTACAGAATTGACTGTCAACATCTCCAAGGAGTCGACGGTGGCGAATACCAAGCAAGCGCGCAAGCGCGCACGTCAGGCGGAAGACCGCCGCAAGCACAACGCCAGTCAGCGTTCCATGGTCCGCACTTACATCAAGCGCGTGATCAAGGCGATCCAGGCCGGCGACCAGGCCCAGGCCAACAGCGAGTTCAAGGCCGCTCAGCCGGTCATCGACCGCATCGCCGACAAGGACGCCTTCTCCAAGAAGAAGGCTGCGCGCATCAAGAGCCGCTTGAACAAGCGAATTAAGGCGCTGGCTGCCTGAGCCGGACGCGCTTGATGAAAAAACCGGCTTCGGCCGGTTTTTTTGTGACCGGCCATCCCTGGCGGTCACCCTGCGGGCCGTCGCGGTGGCTGGATAGGGTGAATATCACGGGCGCGAGCGCATGACGAGGCGGCATGAGTAAACAGACGCGCAAGCGTGAATCCGAGGCGCTGGCGGAAGCGGCGACCACCGGCACGGCGACGCCGGTCACCCGCGGTGGTCTGCTGCGCTCGGGGATGGTGGTGAGCGTGATGACGCTGCTCTCCCGGGTGCTGGGGCTGGTGCGCGACGTGGTGATCGCCACGCTGCTGGGGGCCGGTAGCGGGGCGGATGCGTTCTTCGTCGCCTTCAAGATCCCCAACTTCATGCGCCGGCTGTTCGCCGAGGGCGCCTTCAACCAGGCCTTCGTGCCGGTGCTCTCGGAGTACGCCACCCAGCGTACCCGGGCAGAGGTGCGCGAGCTGCTGGATGCGGTCTCCGGCAGCCTGAGCGTGGTGCTGGCGCTGATCACCGCCCTGGCGATCGCCGCCGCGCCCTGGCTGGTGTGGCTGTTCGCGCCGGGCTTCAAGGCCGACCCGGGCAAGCTCGCGCTCACCGCCGAGATGCTGCGGCTGACCTTCCCCTATCTGCTGCTGATCTCGCTGACCGCCTTCGCCGGTAGCGTGCTCAACACCTGGGAGCGCTTCGCGATCCCCGCCTTCACCCCGGTGCTGCTCAACCTGTGCCTGATCGGCGCCGCGCTGTGGTTGACGCCATGGATGAGCGACCCGGCGCTGGGGCTGGCCTGGGGGGTGCTGATCGCCGGCGCCGCGCAGCTGCTGTTCCAGCTGCCGTTCCTGTTCCGGCTGGGGCTGATGCCGCGGCCGCGACTGGGCTTTCGCCACCCCGGGGTCCGGCGCATCCTGCGGCTGATGACACCGGCGCTGTTCGGGGTCTCGGTGTCGCAGATCAACCTGCTGCTGGATACCGTGCTGGCCTCCTTCCTGGTCTCCGGCAGCGTCTCCTGGCTCTACTACTCCGACCGTCTGGTGGAGCTGCCGCTGGGGGTGTTCGGTATCGCCATCGCCACGGTGATCCTGCCGGCGCTCTCCAAGCGCCACGCCGAGCAGTCGCGCGAGCACTTCGCGCGCATGCTCGACTGGGCGCTGCGCATGGTGCTGCTGATCGGGTTGCCGGCGGCGCTGGCGCTGGTGCTGCTGGCCGAGCCGCTGCTGGTGAGCCTGTTCCACTACGGGGCGATGACCGACCACGACGTGGTGATGGCGGCGCGCAGCCTGCGCGCCTACGCCCTGGGGCTGCTCGCGTTCATGCTGATCAAGGTGCTCGCGCCGGGCTACTTTGCCCGCCAGGATACCAAGACCCCGGTCAAGATCGGGATCGTGGCGATGGTCGCCAACATGGTGATGAACCTGGCCCTGATCGTGCCGCTGGCGCATGCCGGGCTGGCGCTGGCCACGGCGCTGTCGGCGTTTCTCAACGCCGGGCTGCTGGGGCGTGGTCTGCACCGCCAGGGCGTGCTGCGCTTCCAGCCGGGCTGGGGGCGCTACGCGTTCCAGGTGGTCGGTGGCTGCACGCTGATGGCGCTCGGGCTATGGTGGCTGACCCCCGATTGGCACCAGTGGACCGCCTGGCATGCGCCGCGTCGCGTGGGCTGTCTGCTGGCCCTGGTGGGTGGCGGCGCGACGCTCTACTTCGTGTGGCTGGCGCTGACCGGCGTGCGCCTGAGACACTTCCGGCTGCGCGGCTGATGGGCCGGCGCGGGGCGGGTATAATGAAGCGCCAGGCGTCGGCGGCTGGCGCGCTGTCGCATACCGCCGCCGCGCGGCCCGCGTTGACACGGGAACGGACTCTATGGAACTGATTCGAGGCTTGCACAATCTGCCCGCCGGTGGCGCCACCCGCAGCGGGGCGCCGCGCGAGTGTGTCGCCACCATCGGCAACTTCGATGGCGTGCACCGCGGCCACCAGGCGATTCTCGAGCAGTTGAAGTCGCTGTCGCGCAGTGCCGGGCTGCCGGTCACGGTGGTGATCTTCGAGCCCCAGCCGCGGGAGTACTTCGCCGGTGACCAGGCGCCGCCGCGGCTGACCCGGCTGCGCGACAAGGTCGAGCTGCTGGCCGCCCACGGCGCCGATCGCATCCTCTGTCTGCCGTTCAACGACGCCCTGCGCAGCCTCACCGCGCGTCAGTTCATCGAACGCGTGCTGATCGATGGGCTGCGCGTGCGTCACCTGGTGGTGGGGGATGACTTCCGCTTCGGCTGCGACCGGGCCGGTGATTTCGCCCTGCTCGAAGCGGTCGGGCGCGAGCGCGGCTTTGCCGTCGAGCATACCCGCACCTTCACCCTCGACGACGAGCGCGTCTCGAGCACCCGCGTGCGCACCCTGTTGGCCAGCGGCAACTTCTGCCAGGCGGCGCGCATGCTGGGGCGTCCCTTTGCCTTTCAGGGGCGGGTGGTGCGTGACCGCCAGCTCGGCCGCACCATCGGCGTGCCCACCGCCAACATCCCGCTGACCCGGTGGCCGCTGGCGCTGCGCGGGGTGTTCGCCTGCGCCACCCGGCTGCCCGACGGCAGCTGGGCGCCGAGTGTGGCCAATATCGGCTGGCGGCCGACCGTCGGCGCGCATCAGCCGATGCTCGAGGTCCACGTGCTCGACCGCCAGCTCGATCTCTACGGCGAATCGCTCAGCGTGGTGCCCTGCGCGCGGCTACGCGGCGAGACCAAGTTCGCCGACTTCGACACGCTGGTGACGCAGATCCATCATGACCTGGATCAGGCGCGGCGCTATTTTCAGGCGCCCGATGCCGCGCCAGCTAGCGATCAGGCGCCCCAAACCGCGCCAGCTATCCAGGCGCCCGCCGCGCCGGATGCGCTGCAGACGGCGACGACGGAAAACCCGGGCGATAGGGTAAGCGTCAGCGGCGGTCTGGCCAGTCTGGCTCCGCCGCCGGCGCGCTTCCCACTGGCCTCGGCGCCGCTGCCCCATGAAACCGCGGCGGCCGATTCACCCCCGGGCCCGAGCCGCGATACGCGCACGGATGAGTGAACGCCTCGTCACCCGGCGGTACGACGACGATCTTGAGCGGTATAGACACAGCCTTGAGCGGTATGAAAACAGCCCGAGCGACACGCACACAGCCCTGAGCGAACCGAAAACACCATGAGCGACTACAAGCACACGCTGAATCTGCCCTCGACCGATTTCCCCATGCGCGGCAATCTGCCGGCCCGCGAGCCGGCCCGCATCGCGCAGTGGAACGATCTGCGCCTCTACGCCAAGCTGCGTGAGACGCGCCGCGGCCGCGAGCGCTTCGTTCTCCACGATGGCCCTCCCTACGCCAACGGCAGCATTCATATCGGTCATGCGGTCAACAAGCTGCTCAAGGATTTCATCGTCAGGTCGAAGAACCTGGCCGGTTTCGATGCCCCCTACGTGCCCGGCTGGGACTGCCACGGCCTGCCCATCGAGCACAAGGTCGAGACCACCCACGGCAAGCATCTGCCCGCCGACCAGGCCCGCGCGCTGTGCCGCGAGTATGCCGCGGCACAGGTCGAGGTGCAGAAAGAGGGCTTCGTGCGCCTGGGTGTCCAGGGCGACTGGGACCACCCCTACCTGACCATGAACTTCGCCAACGAGGCCGGCGAGATCCGGGCCCTGGCCGAGATGGTCAAGGGTGGCTATGTGTTCAAGGGGCTCAAGCCGGTCAACTGGTGCTTCGATTGCGGCTCGGCGCTGGCCGAGGCGGAGGTCGAGTATCAGGACAAGCAGTCCGATGCGATCGACGTCGCCTTCCCCTGCGCCCAGCCCGAGGCGCTGGCCGCGGCCTTCGGCCTCGACGCGCTGCCCAAGCCGGCCAGCGCGGTGATCTGGACCACCACCCCCTGGACCATCCCGGCCAACCAGGCGCTGAACGTGCACCCGGAGTTCACCTACGCCCTGGTCGATACCGGCGAACGCCTGCTGCTGCTGGCCGAGGAGCTGGTGGAGAGCTGTCTCGCGCGCTATGGGCTCGCGGGCGAGACGCTCGCCACCGCATCCGGGGCGAGCCTGGAACACATCGCTTTCGAGCATCCGCTGGCCGCGGTCGACGCAGGCTATGCGCGGCGCTCGCCGCTCTACCTGGCCGACTACGTCGAGCTCGGCGCGGGCACCGGCATCGTGCACTCGGCGCCGGCCTACGGCGAGGATGACTTCCACTCCTGCCGCCGCTACGGCATGAGCTTCGACGAGATCCTCAATCCGGTGCAGAGCAATGGCGTCTATGTCGACGATCTCGCGCTGTTCGGCGGGCAGATGATCTGGAAGGCCAATCCGCAGATCGTCGCCGCGCTGGAAGGTGCCGGAGTGCTGCTGGCACATGACCGGATCACCCATAGCTACATGCACTGCTGGCGCCACAAGACGCCGGTGATCTACCGCGCCACGGCGCAGTGGTTCGTCGGCATGGATCGCCAGGGGCCTGACGGCCGCACGCTGCGCGAAACGGCGCTGGCGGGCGTCGAGGCGACCGACTTCATCCCCGCCTGGGGCAAGGCGCGGCTACACAGCATGATCGCCAACCGCCCCGACTGGTGCATCTCGCGCCAGCGCAACTGGGGCGTGCCGATCCCGTTCTTCCTGCACAAGGCCAGCGGTGAGCTGCACCCGCGCACCGTCGAACTGATGGAGGCGGTGGCAAGCCGTGTCGAGGTCGAGGGGATCGATGCCTGGTTCAAGCTCGACCCCAGTGAGCTGCTGGGTGACGAGGCCGCCGACTACGACAAGGTCACCGATACGCTCGACGTGTGGTTCGACTCCGGTACCACCCACTGGCACGTGCTGCGCGGCTCGCACCCGCTCGGCCACGACTCACTTGGTCACGACATCGGGCCGCGGGCGGATCTCTATCTCGAAGGCTCGGACCAGCACCGCGGCTGGTTCCACTCGTCGCTGCTCACCGGCAGCGCCATCGACGGCCACGCCCCCTACAAGGCGCTGCTGACCCACGGCTTCACCGTCGACGAGAAGGGCCGCAAGATGTCCAAGTCGCTGGGCAACGTGGTCGCGCCGCAGCAGGTGATGGACAAGCTGGGCGCCGACATCCTGCGCCTGTGGGTCGCCTCCACCGACTACTCCGGCGAGATGGCGGTCTCCGACGAGATCCTCAAGCGCACCGCCGACGTCTACCGGCGTATCCGCAATACCTCACGCTTCCTGCTGGCCAACTTGAACGGCTTCGACCCGGCGGAACACGCGGTCGAAAGCGACGCCATGCTGGCGCTCGACCGCTGGGCGGTGGACCGCGCCGCGGTGCTGCAGGCGCGCATCGAGCGCGCCTATGCCGAGTACCGTTTCCGCGACGTCTACCAGCAGGTGCACGACTTCTGTGCGCGTGACATGGGCGGCTTCTATCTCGACATCATCAAGGATCGCCAGTACACCACCCAGCCCGACTCGCTGGCGCGCCGAAGCTGCCAGACCGCGCTCTACCATATCGTCGAGGCGCTGGCGCGCTGGATTGCGCCGATCCTCGCCTTCACCGCCGAGGAGATCTACGAGAACATCCCCGGCGCACGCGGCGAGAGCGTGCATCTGGAGACCTACTACGGTGGCCTGTTCACGCTGCCGGCGGACGCCGCCAATCTGCCGTCCGAGCAGGCGGGGATGGACCGCGACTTCTGGGAGCGGGTGATCCAGGTCAAGCAGGCGGTCAACAAGCAGCTCGAAGCGGCGCGCAACGAGGGCGTGATCAAGGGCGCTCTGGACAGCGAGGTGACGCTCTACGTCGATGACGCGCTACATGCGCTGCTGTCGCGCTTCGAGGACGAGCTGCGTTTCGTGCTGATCACCTCCGAGGCGACCCTGGCGCCGCTGGCCGAAGGTGGCGATGCCCAGCCGACCGAGCTCGACGGGCTCAAGCTGGCGGTGCGTCTGAGCCCTTACGACAAGGACGAGCGCAGCTGGGAGCGGCGTGCCGACGTGGGCGCCGATCCTGCGCACCCGACGCTCTCGGCACGCTCCATCGCCAACCTGCCGGGTGGCCCGGGTGAGGTACGCCGTTTTGCCTGACGTCAACGCTACCTCCCGTTCCGGTCATCGCGCCGACGCCGCGCGCATGCGGCGTCCGCTGCGCTGGCTGTGGCTGTCGCTGCTGGTCATCGTGCTTGATCTGGGCATCAAGGCGCTGGCCACGGCGCACCTCGACTACGGCCGGCCACTCGAGGTGCTGCCGGTGTTCAACCTGACGCTGCTGCACAACACCGGCGCCGCCTTCAGCTTTCTCGCCGAGCACGCCGGCTGGCAGCGCTGGCTGTTCGCGCTGATCGCGATCGGTGCCAGCGTCGGGCTGACGCTGTGGCTTTACCGGCTCAAGCGTGACGAGACGCTCACCGCGATCTCGCTGGCGCTGGTGATCGGCGGTGCCATCGGCAACCTCTACGACCGCCTGGTCCACGGCTACGTGGTCGACTATCTGTCGTTCCACTGGGGCGGCTACTATTTTCCGGCTTTCAATCTGGCCGACAGCGCCATCACCCTCGGCGCCATCGGCCTGATCCTGCAGTCGCTGTTCGAGTCCCGGCGCGGGGCCAGAGCGAGCGCGGCGGGGACCGACGAGGAGAACACCCGATGACACGCGATGATCAGCCGGCCGATGGCCGTTACCGGGTCGGCGAGGGCATGGAAGTGACCCTGCACTTCACGGTGAAGCTCGAGGATGGCCAGGTGGTCGACTCCACCCGTGACAAGCAGCCGGCGACCTTCCAGGTCGGCGACGGCAACCTGCCGCCGGGCTTCGAGGCGCCGATGAGCGGGCTGGCGGCGGGCGAGCGCGGCAGCTATACGGTCTCGCCGGAGCACGCCTTCGGCCAGCACAACCCGCAGAACGTCCAGCGTCTGGCCCGCGACAGCTTCGAGGAGGCGGTCGAGCCAGGCATGGTGATGTCCTTCGCCGATCCCGCCGGCGGCGAGCTGCCGGGCGTGATCGCCAGCGTCGACGAGCGCCATGTCGAGGTGGACTTCAATCATCCGCTGGCGGGGCGTACCCTGACCTTCGACGTCGAGATTCTCGACGTGCGTCCGGCCACCACCCATTGAGGCAGCCCGGCACGCCCGCCCGCGGGCGGCCGGCGTCAGCCCCGAGTCAGCGCTCCGGCGCGAGGTTTCCATGACACAGGATCAGCCCACTACCCAGCCATCGGCGCGCCCCCCGCTGCAGATCAAGCTGGCCAATCCCCGCGGGTTCTGCGCCGGGGTCGACCGCGCCATCGACATCGTCAATCGCGCGCTCGACGTGTTCGGACCGCCGATCTACGTGCGCCATGAGGTGGTTCACAACCGCTTCGTGGTCGACAGCCTGCGCGAGCGCGGGGCGGTGTTCGTCGAGGAGCTGCATGAGGTGCCCGACGACGTGATCGTGATCTTCTCCGCCCACGGGGTATCACAGGCGGTGCAGCAGGAAGCCGAGCAGCGCGGGCTCAAGGTGTTCGATGCCACCTGCCCGCTGGTGACCAAGGTGCACATGGAAGTGCTGCGCTACGCCAAGCGCGGTCAGGAGTGCATTCTGATCGGCCACGCCGGTCACCCCGAGGTCGAGGGCACCATGGGGCGCTATGACACCCGCTACGGCGGCGCCATCTATCTGGTCGAGGACGAGCAGGACGTGCGCGAGCTGCCGGTGCGCGACCCCTCGCGGCTGGCCTTCGTCACCCAGACCACGCTGTCGATGGACGATACCGCCAAGGTGATCGATGCCCTGCGCGAGCGCTTTCCCGAGATCCAGGGGCCGCGCAAGGATGACATCTGCTACGCCACCCAGAACCGCCAGGACGCGGTGCGCGAACTGGCCCAGGGCAGTGAACTGGTGCTGGTGGTGGGCAGCGTCAACAGCTCCAACTCCAATCGCCTGCGCGAGCTGGCCGAGCGCATGGGTACCCCGGCGCATCTGATCGACGACGCCAGCCAGATCGATGCCGCCTGGCTCGAGGGCGTGGCCAGTATCGGCATCACCGCCGGTGCCAGCGCCCCCGAGGTGCTGGTGAAAGGCGTGATCGAACGCCTCACCGAGCTGGGTGCCGCACCGCCCGAGGAGCTCGACGGGCGCGCCGAGACCATCACTTTCTCCATGCCGCGCGAGCTGCGCGAGCAGGTCATCGTCAGCGAAGCGTGATCCCACCCTAAACTCTCTCTCTTTCTGGCCGATACAAGGTAAACAAATGTAACCACCGGCGGTGCCGGTGGTCGTTACCCTTTCGGCCGTCGCTTGTCCGACGGCTCTCCGCGGAGCCGGGTGTGCCCCAGTGTCCTCACGGCTTGCGCCAACAGCGCGGCCTCTCGCTCATCGAAGTCCTCGTCGCCATGCTGGTCTTCAGCATCGGCCTGCTGGGGACCGCGCAGCTGTTGGCACAGCAGCAGCGGCTGGGGCAGGCGTCCAGCCACCGCGCCATGGCGACGATCATGGCGGAGGACCTGCTCGAACGTGCCAAACTCGACCCGGGCCGAAACCAGCGCTTCGCCGGAAGCTACGAGCCGGGCAACGCCGGCGCTACTCCTCAGCAGAACGCGGTGCCCGCCGGCCTCCAGTCCTGGATGTCGGCCTGGATGCCGCGCGCCGCGCTGCCCGATCCGCGGGTGTGTGTCAGCGCGCCCACGGCGGGTGCCGCCGGCGACGTCGCCGTCACCCTGGTGTGGTACTCGCGCATCGCACTGACCGCGCCGTCACAGCTGCCGGCGTGCGTCAGCGCCCGGGGGAGCGCCAACCATCAGCGCTGGGTGACACTCGTGGCCTGGGTGGGGGCATGATGCGCTGGTCGGGCGGTGGATGCGACCCGCGCCGGGCCGGCGTCCCCCGTCGGCAGGCCGGGGCGACGCTGATCGAGCTGATGATCGCGATGGCGATCGGTCTGGTGATGATCCTGGCGCTGACGCGGGTCTATCTCGCCAGCGCCGAAAGTGCCGCTGATGCCACCGCGCAGGCGCGCCTGATGGACAAGGCGCGCCTGCTCCAGGAGCGCTTCGACAGTGAGTTCCGTCGTGCCGACTTCTGGGGCCGCGTGCCCGCCGACGCCGAGCGCCGGGGTACGCTCACCCTGGGCGGCGACTGTGATGGCGACTTCGCCTTCGGGCGCAGCGCCCAGGCGGCCTCCGATCGGCCCCTGGGGGTATGGGCGTCGACCACGCAGCCCAAGGCGTGCTCGCTGCAGAGTCCGCTGGCCAATCAGACTTATGTGGTCATCCGCTACGCCGCCGAGCCGTGTGCGGCCGCTGGCTGCGGTGGTCCGGCGCTGAAGAGCTTCTACCCCTTCGCGAGCTTCTTCGATGGCACCCCGCCCGCTGAGCCTGCGCGTGCCGATACCCATGATCTGTGGCGCTATGGCGGCAGCCTCTACTACCTCAGTCGGCAAAATGGAGACACCGCGCTGCGGCGGCTGCGACTCTCTGGCTCACGCTTACTTAACCAGGAGGTGCTGGAGGGGGTCGAGGCGCTGGCCTACCGCTGGTACGTGGCCAACGCCGGCGGTGGCGGCGGCAGTTGGCAGAGCAGCGCCAATCTGAGCGCGGCGATGGCGCCACGCATCCAGGCGGCACAGATCGAAGCGGTGGTCTCGGTGGCGACTCGCGCGACCTATCAGGATCCGCGTCAGTACGCGTTGAGTGACGGTACGCAGGTCGCGCCGGTAGGCGGCCGGCTCTATCGGGAACTCGCCTTCGTGGTACCGCTGGAGATGCATCGGCCGGGAGGCGGCAATGGTTGAGTGTCGCGGGCCCCATGCCCAGCGCGGCGTGGCGCTGCTCATGAGTCTGATCTTCTTGCTGCTGCTGGCGATCGTGGCCGCGGCGCTGGCCGAAACCCTGGCGACCCAGAACCGTCTCGGCGTGGCGCATCAGCAGGCGCGCACGTTGTTCCAGTCGCTACACGGCGTGCTCGACGCGGCCAGCTACGAGCAGGCAGCGCTACGCGCGCAGGTGCAGCAGGCCCAGCCGGGCACGCCGCAGGCGTGGCAACCCAGCAGCCCGGTTCTACCCACGGGAAGTCAGCTCGGGGTCGAACTCCTGCGTGCCGCCCATACCTGCCTGGTACCCGGCTACTCCAGCGGTAGCTGCTTGCCGCTGGAGCTCGACGCCAGCGGCAACCGTGGCGCCTCCGCGGTCAATGCCCGTCAGGTGCTGGGGCTGCGGATCGAGACGGTGGATGTGACATCGGGAGGGGATGGCCGTGCTGGTATCTTCTGAGCGTACCACCTGCAGTGGACCCGGTGCGGCGGTGCTGGCGCGGCTGGTCCTGGGCTGGGTCATGCTGGTCACGCTATGCCTGGCGCTGCCGGCAGGGGCCGACGATACCGATATCTATCGCAGTCTCTACGATATCGAGTCGCGCGGGGCCAAGCCGCAGGTGATGATCCTGTTCGATACCTCGGTCAGCATGCGTGACGTGATTGTCGGTGCGACCACCGAGTCCAAGATCGAGATCGCCAAGTCGGTTATCACCAGGCTGGTTGCGGACAATCCCCAGGTCGATTTCGGGCTGACGATATTCAATGGCAACTATTACTACCAACCCAACGGTGGCCGCATCATTTCTGCCCTGCCGGGCATGCGGGGAGTTCGGCAACGCGACAACGACAGCGGCACGCGACGTCAAGCCCTACTCGACATGGTGGAAAAACTTAAACCTGTCACCACCACGCCGCTGTGCGAGACCTACTACGAGGTGTTTCGCTATCTCAGTGGCGAAAGACCTTGGAACGGGACGATGGATCGCACCAACGGTGATACCAATCCCGCGTACAGCCGGGACTCGGTCTCGGATGGGAGCTACGTTTCGCCGCTGCGGCCGTGTGAGCCACTCTATCTGGTTTACATGACCGACGGCGAGCCTTACCTCGATACCGATGCCAACGCTAGGATTCAGGCGCTGCTGAGCGCGCAGGCCAGTGGCTTGTCATGTCGCCGCTACCCCGCCGCGCAGTCATGGGGCGGTGAAATCAACTGCCTGCCGGAGCTGGCTTACTACATGCAGCAGTTGGAAACCTTCACCCAGGGCGATACACCGCGGGGGCCGGTGACCACCTATACCATCGGCTTCAATACCGATCAGCGATTGCTGGTCGATAGCGCCAGCCCGCTCAACCTGGCGCCGGGCAAGACCTGCCCCACGCCGCGTCAAGATACTTACTATCATGGCAAAAACGCTTGCGTGGGCTATTTCACCGCCACCAACGCGGACCAGCTCTACGCTGCCTTCCAGGGCGCCATCGACGATGTGCTCTCGCGCAGTACCACCTTTTCGGCACCGGCGGTCTCCGCTGCCTTCACCAACAACACCCAGAGCCTGGACCGGCTCTACCTGCCACGCTTTCTGCCCCACAACACGCCGCGCTGGAGCGGCAACGTCAAGCGGCTCCGCTTCGCTTCGCAGCAGCACTGGGAGGACGTGCGCGGCAATCAGGCGTTCGATGCCCAGACCGGCGATATTCTCAAGAGCGCTTACACCTGGTGGTCTGGCAGTGATGGCCTCGACCTCGATGCGCCGGACGGCAACACGGTCGAGGCCGGCGGTGTGGGAGCGCTGCTGCGTCAGGCCGTGGGGCGTTCGCTCGCCGAGGACACGGGCAACGACGGGCGCCAGGTCCTTACCCAGGCGCAGGGGGCGCTGCGTCCGCTGGCGCTGTCGTCTCAATCCAGTTGGTTGGACGATCCCGCCAATTGGGGGCTGCCTGCGCAGACTTCGAAAACCGAGATCGCCCGGCTGATCGCCTGGGCGCGTGGGGTAGACGTGGACGACGAGAATGGCGATGGGGTGCGCAACCAGGCGCGACCATGGATTCTCGGCGACATCCTGCACAGCGACCCCATTGCGCTGAACTACGGGCGCCTCGACGACGCCGACCGTGGTGACACCCGGGAGAAGCTCTATCTCGCCTTCGGCACCAACGCCGGCTTTCTGCATTTCGTCGACGGTGACAGCGGCCAGGAGCAGTGGGCCTTCATGCCACGGGCGCTGGCACCGCTACAGCCAACGCTGCGTGACAATCAGGAGGCGGCGGATGACGAACCGCGCCACCCCTATGGCGTGGATGGGCCGGCCGCCTTCGTGCGCATCGATGCCGATCGTGACGGGCGTATCACTCCCAACGGCGATGACCGCATGCTGCTGGCCTTCGGGCTGCGCCGCGGCGGGCGCGACTACTACGCGCTCGATGTCACCGACCCGGCGAAGCCGGCGCTGGCCTGGCAACTGAGCGCCAGCGACGCCTTCGCCGAACTCGGTCAGAGCTGGGCGGCGCCGACCCCGGCGCGGGTGCCAGGCCATGCCAATCCGGTATTCGTGATCAGCGGTGGCTACGACCCCGGGCGTGACGACCCCGAGCGCGATGCCACTCAGGCGGATGGCCAGGGGCGCGCGCTGTATATCGTCGACGCCCTGACCGGCGAGCTCGTCTACCGCGCCGACCCCAGCACGCCCAAGCATTTCGTTGACGGCGAGACGTTTCGCCAGGCGCTGCCCGCCGCGCCGCGGGTGGTCGACAGCGATAACGACGGCGTCGCCGACCGTATCTATCTGGCTGACGTGGGCGGCAATCTGTGGCGACTCGACCTCGCCGGTGGCGACCCCGGCGACTGGCGGGTGCGCAAGATCGCGGCACTCGGTGGCACGGGTCAGGACAATCGGCGTTTCTTCACCAGCGTGGATTTTGTCGGAATCGACGTCGACGGTCGCCGCCAGGAACTGCTGCTGCTGGGCAGCGGTGACCGCGCCAATCCCAAGGCGGGCGGGGAGGGCAGCCAGGCGCCGGCGGTGCATGATGCCTTCTTCGCCGTGCGTGATCCGGTCAGCGTGGCGGCGGCGGAGGGGGGCAAGATCGAGCCGGTCAGCCTCGATCGGTTGACCGATATCAGCGACCAGCGCTTCTGCGATCCCCAGGCCGACAGCGCCGAGGCGGGCAATGATGGCGCGGACACGGCGGCGCGGGCCTGCCTGCCGGCCTGGCAGTCGGGGTCGGGTTGGGTGCTCTATCTCGACCGCGGCTACAGCCTGCCGCTGACCGGGGCCAAGGTGCTCTCGCCGAGTGTCACCCTCGATGGTGGCGTCTACTTCTCCGCCTACGTGCCCGACAAGCCCGACTCGATCTGTGTACCCGTGGTGGGGCGCAGCTATCTGTTCGGTATCGACCTGCTCACCGGTCTGGGTATCGGTGGCGCCAGTGGAGACGACGCTGAGCTGAAGAAGGGCGCGCGTGCGGTCGCGGCGGGCGAATATCTGCTGGGGCGGCCGGCGGTACTGGTGCGTGGCGACGAACTCTACCTGCAGGGGATCGGTGCCGCCTCTCTGGAAGGATTGATCAAGGCGGGTGCCGAAGCGGCCGGCGGGGGTATGCAACTGCCTTACCGCGTGCGCCGCACCTACTGGTATGAACCGGTTCCATGATCCCGCCGGCGTTGGTCCCGAATCGCCTTCGATCGCGACGGCGCTCTCTTTTTCCTGACAGTCCGCGAACGGAGCCTTCATGACTCAGCGCCAGCGTGGTTTCACCCTGATCGAGCTGATGATCGTGGTGGCGATCGTCGGCATTCTCGCCGCGATCGCCATTCCCAGCTATCAGCAGTATGTCGAGCGCTCCCGGCGCAGCGACGGCCAGGCGCTGCTGCAGAGCGCGATGGCGCGCCAGGAGAGCTACTACGGCCAGTTTCTGCAATACGCCCCCGATGTGGCGACCCTCACCGGGGGCGGCACCCTGGGCAACAGCGACTATCAGCTGGCGGTCTGCGGCAGTCAGGCGGGTTGCTCCGGCGGGGGCTCGGGCCAGACGCCGCCGGCGGGCCAGTATGTGCGCATGACCGCGACGCCCCAGGCTGGCAGTCCGCAGCAGGGCGATGGCGTGCTGTGGATCGATTCTCAGGGCAATACCGGGCGGCGGCTGAATGGCACCGAGCAGGGGGCATGGTGATGCGAGTCAGGGGCATGCAGACAATGAAACCGGTCGCGGGGCTGGCGGGGCTCGGGCTCTGTCTACTCGGCCTGCTGTCACCTGCGCTGGCGGATGAGCGCGAGATGGCCAAGTGTGCGGTGCGTCAGGCCGACGGCACCCTGCGCATTCGCTGGATCGAGATCGACGAGGTGCGCGAGGCTCAGCGTGCGCTGCAGCGCTTCCTCGACCAGGAAGCGCCCGGCGAGGGGCGTCAGGTCGAGCGCTGCATCGGCGCGCGGCAGATCTTCTCCAGTGCCCAGGCGCGTGCCGCGGAGCGCAGCACGCCGCGCTGAGCCGTGTCCGGGTGGCCTCAGGGAGGACAGCCGCTGCGATCACCCTGGGTCAGCGTCACCCGGCCGGCATCGTTGAGGGTCAGCTTGTTGCCGTCACTGGCCGTGCAGACCCAGAAGCTGCCGAGTGACGTATTGAAGTGCCACGGCGTGCTGTTGAAAGTCAGTCGACTCCCTTTATTCCAGCTCAGAGTGACGCCAGTCAGCCTATGCTCGCCTGCCAGGCGTCCACCGTTGCCGTCGACCCGATCCCATAGATAGCCCTGACTCCAGTTCTTGCCGCACTGGCCGTTGGCGCCGAGGGCGCAGAGCTGCCACGGCTGGCGCGTGGCCACGGCGAGCTGCTGCAGCGCTTCCAGGCGCTGGTGCAGCGCCTCGGTCTCGCTGGCCAGGCGGCGGCGCTCCAGCCAGCCGCTGGTGGAGACCGCGATACCGGCGAGTATGCCGATGATCACCAGGGTGACCAGCAGCTCGATCAGGGTGAAGCCGCGCTGGCGGCGTCGGGGCGATCGGGACGAGGCGGTGGGCGCACACGGCGGGCGGTGAGCGGTAGGCGGGGCGATGGTGGTATCTCCTCGGGCGAGGTCGGGCACGCGCGACGGCGCGAGTGGTAAACTCAGGCTTTTGTCGGGATATCGACATGCAGCAGGATTTCTTGATCGTGGGGGGAGGCGTCATCGGCATGCTGACGGCGCTGCAGCTGGCCGATGCCGGGCACTCGGTGGCGCTGGTGGAGCGCGGGCGCTGCGGGCGCGAGGCCTCCTGGGCCGGCGGGGGCATCGTCTCGCCGCTTTACCCCTGGCGCTATTCGCGGCCGATCTCGGCGCTGTCGAGCTGGTCCGAGGGGCGCTACCCGGAGCTCGCCGGGCGGCTGCTCGAAGAGACCGGCATCGACCCCGAGTTCCGTCAGAAGGGGCTGCTCTACCTGCGCGTCGAGGATGTCGCCGCCGCCCTCGACTGGGCGCGCGAGGTGGCCAAGCCGCTGTCGCGCATCGATGCCGCGACCCTGTATGCCAAGGAGCCGCAGGCGGCACCCGGATTCGACGGTGCGCTGTGGATGCCGACCCTGGGCAGCATTCGCAACCCGCGCCTGGGCCAGGCGCTACGCGCGCGCCTCGCCGCCAGCCCCGGGGTGACGCTGCACGAGGGGCGTGAGGTGCGCGCGCTGATCCGCCAGGGCACGGCCATCCGCGGGGTCGAGACCGACACCGGCGCGCTGCACGCCGGTCACACCGTGGTCTGCACCGGGGCCTGGTCGAGCGCGCTGCTGGCGTCGGTCGGGGTCACCCTGGCGGTGCGCCCGGTGCGCGGGCAGATGATTCTGTTCAAGGCGCCACCGGGGCTGGTCGAGCGGGTGGTGCTCAAGGATGGCCGCTATGTCATTCCGCGCGCCGATGGCCGCGTGCTGGCCGGCTCGACCCTCGAAGAGGTCGGCTTCGACAAGCAGACCACGGCCGCGGCGTTCGACTCGCTGCACGCCAGCGCCTGCAGCATCGTGCCGGCGCTGGCCGAGTGCGAGGTCGAGCACCACTGGGCCGGGCTGCGCCCCGGCTCGCCCGAGGGCATCCCGACCATCGGTGCGGTGCCGGGGTTCGACGGGCTACATATCAATGCCGGTCACTACCGCAACGGCCTGGTGCTGGCACCCGCCTCGACCCGGCTGCTGGTGGATCAGCTGATCGGCTGTGCGCCGATCGTCGACCCGACCCCTTACCTGCCGCGCTGAGTATGGATTTTGCCCTGGCCGCGGCCATGGGCGAAAATGATCGTGACGTCGCCGAGGCCGCTTTCGGGGCGCCAGCCAACCCTGTCGTAGCTGTCTGGAGAAGAGTGGACCCATGCAAGACCTGACCCTGGTAATGGCACAGCTCGACCCGCTGGTCGGCGATATCGCCGGCAATACCGCAGCGGCGATCGAGGCCGTGCGCGAGGCGAAGCTCGAGCACGACGCCGACGTGGTGGTGTTCAGCGAGCTCTATCTCACCGGCTACCCGCCCGAAGATTTGCTGCTGCGCGAGGCGATGGAGCCGCGCCTGGCCGAGGCGCTGGCGGAGATGGCGCAGAAGATCGCCAAGTTCGCGCCGCAGACCCTTGTGGTGATGGGGTATCCCGGCCTGCGCGACGGCAAGCGCTACAACCTCGCCGGCGTGCTGCTGGGGGGCGAGTGGCTCGGCGAGTACGCCAAGCAGGCGCTGCCCAACTACCAGGTGTTCGACGAGGACCGTTACTTCGAGCCCGGCACCCAGCCGCTGGTGATCGAGCACGCTGGCGCGCGGCTCGGCATCCTGATCTGCGAGGATCTGTGGGACGGTTCCCCGGTCCGGCAGTCGGCGCAGGCCGGCGCCGATATCCTGGTCACGCTCAACGCCTCGCCGTTCCATCTCGACAAGCCCGCCGAGCGCGAGCGGCTGTTCGCCACCCGCGCCCGCGAGGCGGGCCGGCCGGTGGTCTACGTCAACGCCATCGGCGGCCAGGATGAGCTGGTATTCGACGGCGGCTCGCTGGTGCTGGATGCTCGGGGTAAGGTCGCGGTACGCGCGCCGTTCTGGCAGGCCGGGCTGATGCCGGTGCGCTTCGTCGCCGCGGACGCCGGCTGGCACCCCGAGCCGGGCGAGCGCGAGGCGCTGCCGGAGAGCGAGGAGAATCTCTACTGCGCGCTGGTCACCGGGCTGCGCGACTATGTCAACAAGAGTGGTTTCCAGGGCGTGGTGATGGGGCTCTCCGGGGGCATCGACTCGGCGCTGTCGCTGGCGATCGCCGTCGATGCGCTCGGCCCCGAACGGGTCCATGCGGTGATGATGCCGTATCACTACACCGCCGAGATCTCCCGCGCCGACGCCGCCGAACAGGCCCGACTGCTCGGCGTCGGCTACGAGGTGATGCCGATCGCGCCGATGGTCGAGGCGTTCACCGCCACCCTGGCCGAGAGCTTCAGCGGCCTGGGGGCGGATACCACCGAGGAGAACCTGCAGTCGCGGGTGCGCGGTGTGCTGCTGATGGCGATCTCCAACAAGAAGGGGCTGATGGTCCAGACCACCGGCAACAAGAGCGAGATGGCGGTGGGCTACGCCACGCTCTACGGTGACATGGTCGGCGGCTACAACGCGCTCAAGGATGTCTACAAGACCTGGGTCTACCGGCTGGCCAAGTGGCGTAATGCCCAGTCCCCGGCGATCCCCGAGCGGGTGATCACCCGGCCGCCCTCCGCCGAGCTGGCCCCCGACCAGCAGGACAGCGACTCGCTGCCGGGCTATGACGTGCTCGACGCCATTCTCGAACGCTATATCGAAGGCGACATGAGCGCCGAGGCGATCATCGCCGCCGGCTATGATCGCGACGATGTCTACAAGGTGGTCAAGCTGGTCGACCGCAACGAGTACAAGCGGCGCCAGGCGCCGGTGGGCGTGCGGGTGACGCTGCGTGGCTTCGGCCGCGACCGGCGCTATCCGATCGTCAATGGGTGGCAGCCCGGTAACTAGTGACTCGCTAGGCTAATTCGAGGCATAAAAAAACCGCGACTGGGTCGCGGTTTTTTTGGGTTCCGGCTGCTCAGCCGTTGGCGGTGAGCGGCGGGTTCACCTTGACGTGCTTGGGCTCGAAAGTGTTGCCATCGAGCTGGGCGTTGTCGGGATCGTTGGCGATCAGCGTCTTGAGCACGCTCTGGGCGCGACCGCGCATGTCCAGACCCAGATAGCCTTCGACCATCACCGCCAGGGCATCTCGGGTCGCGGTGGACTTGGGGTAGTGCTCGATCACCCAGCGTCCGCGCTCGATCGCGGCGACATAGGCGCCCTTGCGCAGGTAGAAGTCGGCTACCTGCAGCTCGTGGCGCGCCATCACGTTGCGCAGATAGATGATGCGCTGGCGCGCGTCCGGGGCGTAGGCGCTGTCGGGGAAGCGCCGCACCAGCTCGCCGAAGTCGACATAGGCGTCACGCGAGGCGCCCAGGTCGCGCTTGGAGATGTCGATCAGCTCCAGGCCTTCGAGGCTGAAGCGGCCCGCCTGATAGGCGGCCAGCCCACGCATGTAGTAGGCGTAGTCGACCTGCGGATGATCCGGGTGCAGGCGAATGAAGCGGCTGGCGGCGGCACGCGCCTGCTCCCAGTTCTCCACCTTGTAGTAGGCGTAGATCTGCTCCAATTGCGCCTGCTCGGCGTAGCGACCGAAGGGGAAACGGGTATCGAGCGCTTCCAGCTGGGTCACCGCGGTAGAGAAACGGCCGGCATCGAGCGAGCTCTGGGCCTGCTGGTAGAGCTCCTGCTCCTGCAGATCGGGGGCGGGCTCGTTACTGGCGCACCCGGCGAGCAGCGCGCCCGACATCAGCAGGGCGCCCAGTGCGGGAAATCGCGCTGAAAATCGCATCGTCATCCTCGTATCAACCAATCCCTGGCGGCCGTGATAGAATCCGCCGAATCCGCTCACTATAAAGCAAACCCCGGTAGCGGCGAAATGTACCGGCGAAACGGAACCCTTCCCGACGTATGGCCGACATCCTCAAGCGTGACGAGCGCATACCCGAGCATTTGGCCGGACGACGTCTGGACCAGGCGGCGGCCGAAATGTTCCCCGAGTTCTCCCGTGAGCGGCTCAAGAGCTGGATCCAGCAGGGCGAGCTGAGCCTCGACGGGCGCACGGCGCGACCCAAGGACAAGGTGTTCGGCGGTGAACGGCTGGCGCTCGACGCGCAGCTGGAAGCCGAGACCCGCTGGGAGGCGCAGGATATCCCGCTGACCATCGTCCACGAAGACGACGCGGTGGTGGTCATCGATAAGCCCGCCGGGCTGGTGGTGCATCCCGCCGCCGGCAACCCCGACGGCACCCTGCTCAACGCCCTGCTGCACCATTTCCCGGCGCTGGCCGGTATCCCCCGTGCCGGCATCGTGCACCGTCTCGACAAGGACACCACCGGGCTGATGATGGTGGCCAAGACGCTGGAGGCCCAGACCGCACTGGTCGAGCAGTTGCAGGCGCGTAGCGTGTCGCGGGAGTACGACGCCATCGTGGTCGGCACCATGACCGCCGGCGGTACCGTGGATGCGCCGATCGGGCGCCATCCCAAGGATCGTCAGCGTCAGGCGGTCATCAATGGTGGCAAGCCGGCGGTGACCCACTACCGGGTCCAGGAGCGCTTCCGTGGGCACACCCACGTGCGCTGTCGTCTGGAGACCGGGCGCACCCACCAGATCCGCGTGCATCTGGCCCATGTGCGCTATCCGCTGGTCGGGGATCCGGTCTATGGCGGGCGGCTCAAGCTGCCCGCCGGCGCCGGCGAGTCGCTCAAGACGCTGCTGCGCGATTTCCCGCGCCAGGCGCTGCATGCGCACAAGCTGCGCTTCACGCATCCCGTCAGCGGCGAGCCGGTGGAGTGTCGCGCGCCGCTGCCCGATGACATGTTCCTGCTGCTGGATGCGCTGCGTCAGGACCGGGAGGGCGAGGCATGAGTCTGAGTGACGCTTCCGGACTGCCCGGCATGGCCCCGCCGGCCAGCGATGCGCCGACGCTGATCCTGCCTGACTGGGCGGCGCCGAGCACCGTCGGCGCCTTCGTCACCACGCGTCAGACAGGCCCCAGCCGCGGCCACTTCGCCGCCTTCAATCCGCAGGGCTTCAAGGGCGACGACCCGCGGACGGTGGCGCGCTGCCGTGAGCTGCTGTCGCTGGAGGTGGGCGACGGGCGCCCGCTGTTCTGGCTCAAGCAGGTCCATGGGGCGCGGGTGATGCAGAGCTATCAGCCCGAGTACCGCGAGACGCCGCCCGAGGCCGATGCGGCGGTCACCAGCGGGCGTGACTACGCCTGCGTGGTGCTCACCGCCGACTGCCTGCCGGTGTTCTTCTGCGATCGTGCGGGGACCCGAGTGGGCGTGGCCCACGCCGGCTGGCGCGGGCTCGCCGGTGGCGTGCTGGAGGCCAGCGTGGCCGCGCTGGGCGTCGACCCGAGCGAGATCCTGGTGTGGTTCGGGCCGGCGATCTCGAATGCCCAGTTCGAGGTCGGCCCGGAAGTGTTCGAAGCCTTCGTCGCGGTCCAGCCGGAGGCCGAGAGCGCCTTCGACCGCAGCCCCTACCGGCTCGGCCACCACATGGCCGATCTCTACAAGCTGGCGCGTCTGCGCCTCGAACGCCTGGGCATCCACTCGATCAGCGGCGGCCACTTCTGCACCGCCTGCGACGAGACGCGCTTCTACTCCTACCGCCGTGATCAGGGCCGCACCGGGCATATGGCCAGCGTGATCTGGCTGCGCTGAGGCGCGCTTTCCTGCTCCCCCAGTATCCGACTCTCACATGAATGAGATTCGTCTGCGTCCATTTGGCGCAGGCGAATTTTTCATGCGCAGCGCTTGAATTGTGCAAACATACCTCCATCTAGCTGTCAACTGATGAACTGATTCGCCGCCGACCCGGTCGGCCGGCTCTGGAGGGAATCCGATGCGTATGGATCGCATGACCACGAAGTTGCAGAACGCCCTGGCCGAGGCGCAATCGCTGGCGGTTGGCCGCGGCCACAATCAGCTCGACCCGGGCCACCTGCTGATGGCGCTGCTGGAGATGCGCGACAGCGGCGTCAAGGGCCTGGTGCAGAAGGTGGGCGGCGACGTCAGCCGTCTGCGCGAGGGGCTGACGAGCTATCTCGACAAGCTGCCCGAAGTCGGCCAGTTCGACGGCAACGTCAGCATGAGCCAGGACCTGGGGCGGCTGTTCAATCTGGCCGACCGCGAGGCCCAGAGCCGCGGCGACCACTACATTGCGATCGAGCTGGTGCTGCTCGCCGCGCTCGATCTCAAGGGCGGCGTGGCCAAGGTGCTGACCCAGGCCGGGCTGGAGCGCAAGCGTCTGGCCACGGCGATCAGCGAGGTGCGCGGCGGCGCTCAGGTCGACGACGCCAACGCCGAAGAGAAGCGCGAGGCGCTGGAAAAGTACACCCTCGACCTGACCGCCCGCGCCAGCGACGGCAAGCTCGATCCGGTGATCGGGCGCGACGACGAGATTCGCCGCACTATCCAGGTGCTGCAGCGGCGGACCAAGAACAACCCGGTGCTGATCGGCGAGCCGGGCGTGGGCAAGACCGCGATCGTCGAAGGGCTGGCCCAGCGCATCGTCAACGGCGAGGTGCCGGAGGGGCTCAAGGAGAAGCGCGTGCTGTCGCTGGACATGGGCGCACTGCTGGCCGGGGCCAAGTTCCGCGGCGACTTCGAGGAGCGGCTCAAGGCGGTGCTCAACGAGCTGGCCAAGGAAGAGGGGCGGGTGATCCTGTTCATCGACGAGCTGCACACCATGGTCGGCGCGGGCAAGGCCGAGGGCTCGATGGATGCCGGCAACATGCTCAAGCCGGCGCTGGCCCGCGGTGAGCTGCACTGCGTGGGGGCGACCACTCTCGATGAGTACCGCCAGTACATCGAGAAGGATGCGGCGCTGGAGCGGCGCTTCCAGAAGGTGCTGGTGGACGAGCCTAGCGAAGAGGACACCGTCGCCATCCTGCGCGGGCTCAAGGAGCGCTACGAGGTCCACCACGGGGTCGACATCACCGACGGCGCGATCATCGCCGCAGCCAAGCTTTCGACCCGCTATATCACCGACCGCCAGCTGCCCGACAAGGCGATCGACCTGATCGACGAGGCGGCCTCGCGCATCCGCATGGAGCTCGACTCCAAGCCGGAGGAGATGGATCGTCTCGAACGGCGTCTGATCCAGCTCAAGATGGAGCGTGAGGCGCTGAAGAAGGAGACCGACGAGGCCTCGCGCAAGCGCCTGGAGAATCTCGAAAGCCTGATCGATGAACTCGAGCGCGAATACGCCGACCTCGAGCAGGTGTGGAAGGCGGAGAAGGCCAGCATCCAGGGGGCGGCCCAGTACAAGGCCGATCTCGAACAGGCGCGTATCGACCTCGAAGCGGCGCGGCGCCAGGGCGATCTCGGACGCATGTCCGAGCTGCAGTACGGGGTCATCCCCAAGCTCGAGCAGCAGATCGCCGAGAGCAGCGAGAGCGAGGCCAGCGGCGCGGCGGAGCACCAGCTCCTGCGCTCCAACGTGACCGAGGAGGAGATTGCCGAAGTGGTGTCGCGCTGGACCGGGATTCCGGTGGCCAAGATGCTCGAGGGGGAGCGTGACAAGCTGCTGCGCATGGAAGAGGCGCTGCACAAGCGGGTGATCGGTCAGGACGAAGCGGTCACCGCGGTGGCCAACGCCGTGCGCCGTTCGCGGGCCGGGCTCTCCGACCCCAACCGGCCCAACGGCTCGTTCCTGTTCCTCGGTCCCACCGGGGTGGGCAAGACCGAGCTGTGCAAGTCGCTGGCCAGTTTCCTCTTCGACACCGAAGAGGCGATGGTGCGCATCGACATGTCCGAGTTCATGGAGAAGCACTCGGTGGCGCGGCTGATCGGGGCGCCGCCGGGCTATGTCGGCTACGAAGAGGGCGGCTACCTGACCGAAGCCGTGCGGCGCAAGCCCTACTCGGTACTGCTGCTCGACGAGGTCGAGAAGGCGCATCCGGATGTCTTCAACATCCTGCTGCAGGTACTCGAGGATGGGCGCCTGACCGATGGCCAGGGGCGCACGGTGGATTTCCGCAACACCGTGATCGTGATGACCTCCAACCTGGGCTCCGATGTGATCCAGCGCATGGGCGGCGAGGAGTCCGACTACGCGGCGATGCGCGACGCGGTGATGGCAGTGGTGGGCAACCACTTCCGCCCCGAGCTGATCAACCGTATCGACGAGGTGGTGGTGTTCCACGCCCTTGGCCAGGAGCAGATCCAGGCGATCGCCTCGATCCAGCTCGAGCGTCTGCGCCGGCGGCTCGCCGAGCGCGATCTCGGGCTCGAGGTCAGCAGCGACGCCATGGCCCAGCTGGCGGTGGTGGGCTTCGACCCCGTCTACGGGGCGCGCCCGCTCAAGCGTGCGATCCAGAACCGGATCGAGAACCCGCTGGCGCAGGATCTACTGGCCGGGCGCTTTGCTCCGGGCGACACCATCCGGGTCCGCGCCGAGGACGATCATCTGGTGTTCTCGACCTGATATCGCTGCACGACGCATAACCATGACAGAGCCCCGCCGACAGGCGGGGCTCTTGTCTTTTCTGGGGCGGGGCTTGCCGGGAACCCGGGTCGCTCAGGCGCGGGCGGGCTGGCGCCGGGGCGCCGTCGGGTCGCTCGCGCCGCGCACCAGGCGGCGCTGCAGCGCCTCCAGCGAGACGCCCTTGGTCTCGGGCATCAGGAACATCACGAACAGCACCTGCAGCACCATCATCACGGCGAAGAAGGCGAATACCGGCCCGCCGTTGAAGTGCCCCAGCACCGTGGGCATCACTAGCGCAATGCAGGCAGCGCAGATCCAGTGCACCGAGCTGCCGAATGACTGGCCGCGGGCGCGTACCTGATTGGGGAAGATTTCGGCGATGAAGACCCAGATGATCGCCCCCTGGCTGATGGCGTGGGCGGCGATGAACAGACACAGCAGCAGGGGCACGTCGAGACCGCCCAGATCATTCGAGAAGAAGGCGCGCGAGATCAGCACCAGCGAGACGATATACCCCACCGAGCCGATATAGAGCAGGGTGCGCCGCCCCAGGCGGTCGATCAGTGCCATGCCGAGCATGGTGAACAGCAGGTTGATCACCCCGATGCCCACGGTCGAGAGCAGGGCCGCGCTGCTGCCGAGCTGGGCCGCTTCGAGTACCCGGGGGGCGTAGTAGATGATGAAGTTGATGCCGGAGAGCTGATTGAAGAAGGCAATCAGGAACGCCAGCAGGATCGGCAGGCGATAGCGGCCGGAGAAGAACGCCGGTCGCGCCTGCTGCCCGTCGCTGTCGTCGGCGGCGCGAATGGCGGTGACCTGGGCGTCGACGTCGGCCTGCGGGTCGAGCTGACGCAGCACCGCGGCGGCGCCCTCGGTGTCGTTGCGGTGCAGGATCAGCCAGCGCGGGCTGCGCGGAATGCGCAGCACCATCAGGGTGTAGATCAGCGCCGGCAGCGCCTCGACGCCGAGCATCCAGCGCCACGCCTGGCCGTCGACCAGCGCGCCGATCACATAGTTGGAGACGAACGCCATCAGGATGCCGAATACCACGTTGAACTGATAGAGCCCCACCAGCAGGCCACGGCGCTCGCTCGGCGCGATCTCGGAAATATAGGTGGGAGCCGCCACCGAGGAGACGCCCACACCGATACCGCCTATTAGGCGGAAGAACGAGAACCAGTAAGGATCGCTGGCCAGTGCCGAGCCCACCGCCGAGACCAGATAGAGCCCGCCGATCAGCAGCAGGGTGGCGCGCCGGCCCAGGCGGTCGGTGGGGTAGTTGCCCCAGATGGCGCCGATCACCGTGCCCCACAGCGCCATCGACATCACCAGCAGACCGTGCTGCAGGTCGCTCAGCCCCCACAGCGCCTGGATGGGCTTGTCGGCGCCGGAGATGACCGCGGTATCGAAGCCGAATAGAAACCCGGCCAGGGCTACCGTGATCGACCACTGGACGATACGCGACATGGAACTCCTCCTTCTCCGGGTCGAACGACGCGGTATGCATGAGATGAATCGATTCAGCTTGCGCATTACAGCAAGGGATCGACGCAGATGCGAGCGTTCGTCGGTAGACTTTCGTCGCGCTTCGGTAAACGGAGGGGTGCGCGTGTCGGGCGCCGATGGCCGGTGCTGGCGCCGGGTGCCCGCCAAGGTTGACACTCCGGGAGCGCTGGGAGAATCTAGGCGACTCCTGATTGCGGGCGCAGCCATTGTCGGGCGACCCCTGGCCGCTGCGTGAAGGGTAGGTTCTGCGTGACCTCTACCCGCCTGTCGAAGGAACTCTTTCTCAGGAAAGAGGGGAACGGGCCACCCGCTCGTCCCCGCCAACCCCACACGGCGATCTGCCGTGCCGGGAGCCGCGTCGACCTGCCGGTCACGACGGTTTCCATGAGTGCGGGTCCCCACCCAGGGCCCATAGCCAGGATTATGGCATCAGGCGCCGACGGCATGTCGGTAGCGGCGTACCGCCGCATTAACGCTACGCGATCGCGGAAATCGCGCAGTGGCACTCGAACCTCCAGGGGAGACTCACCAGTGGAATTACTTTCCGGCGCCGATATGATCGCCCGCTTCCTGAAAGACGAAGGGGTGGAGCATATCTACGGCTACCCGGGCGGTGCGGCATTGCACATCTACGATGCCCTCTTTCGCCAGGATAGCGTCAAGCACATTCTCGTTCGCCACGAACAGGCCGCGACCCACGCCGCCGACGGCTATGCCCGTGCCACCGGCAAGCCCGGCGTGGTGCTGGTCACCTCCGGTCCCGGCGCCACCAATGCCGTCACCGGCATCGCCACCGCCTACATGGACTCGATTCCCATGGTGGTGCTGTGCGGCCAGGTGATGAGCCACCTGATCGGCGAAGACGCCTTCCAGGAGACCGATATCGTCGGCGTGACGCGCCCGGTGGTGAAGCACAGCTTCTCGATCAAGCACCCGAGCGAGATCCCCGAGGTGCTGAAGAAGGCGTTCTACCTCGCCGCCACCGGACGCCCCGGCCCGGTGCTGGTGGACATTCCCAAGGACATGACGTCGCCCACCGAGCGCTACGAGTACGTCTATCCGAAGAAGGTCAAGATTCGCTCCTACAACCCGGTCACGCGCGGGCATACCGGCCAGATCAAAAAAGCGGTCGACATGATGCTCAAGGCGCGGCGTCCGGTGTTCTATACCGGCGGTGGCATCATCACCGGGCGCGCCTCCGAAGCGCTGACCGATCTGGTGCAGCGTCTGGGCTTTCCGATCACCACCACGCTGATGGGGATCGGCGGCTTCCCCAGGGTGACCGCTGCTCCCTCGGCTGGCTCGGCATGCACGGCAGCTATGAAGCCAACATGGCGATGCACCACGCCGATCTGATCATCGCCATCGGCGCGCGCTTCGATGACCGCGTCACCAACAACACCTCGAAGTTCTGCCCCACGGCCAAGATCGTGCATGTCGATATCGACCCCAGCTCGATCTCCAAGACGGTGCGCGCGGACGTGCCCATCGTCGGTGCCGCAGGCAGCGTGATCGACGAGATGATCAGCCTGCTGCAGGACCGCGAGCCGGCCAGCCCCGATGCACTCACCGAGTGGTGGAAAACCATCGACGGCTGGCGCGCCGAGCGCGAAGGCAAGCTCTACGAGCCGTCGAAGCCGGGCGAGGCACTCAAGCCGCAGGAGGTGATCGAGGCGGTCTACCGCGCCACCCGCGGCGAAGCCTTCGTCACTACCGACGTGGGGCAGCACCAGATGTTCGCGGCCCAGTACTACAAGTTCGCCAAGCCCAACCGGTTCATCACCTCCGGCGGCCTCGGCACCATGGGCTTCGGCTTCCCGGCGGCGATGGGCGTCAAGCTCAATTTCCCGCAGGACGACGTGGTCTGCTTCACCGGTGAAGGCAGCTTCCAGATGATGATGCAGGAGCTGTCGACGTGTAAGCAGTTCGATGTCGGGGTCAAGATCGTCAACCTCAACAACCAGTCGCTGGGCATGGTGCGCCAGTGGCAGGATCTCAACTACAAGTCCCGCCACGCCCACTCCTACATGGAGTCGCTGCCGGACTTCGCCAAGTTGATCGAGGCCTACGGCTTCACCGCGATCAAGGTGACGACCTTCGCTGAGCTGGAGCCGGCGCTGGAGCGTGCCTTCGCCGACACCAATGAGCTCGTGTTCCTCGATATCTACGTCGATCCTTTCGAACACGTCTATCCGATGCAGGTGCCGCTGGGCTCCATGCGTGACATGTTGCTGTCGAAGACGGAGCGGACCTGATGCGCCATATCATCTCGATTCTGCTGGAAAACGAACCCGGCGCCCTGTCCCGCGTGGTGGGACTGTTCTCCCAGCGCAACTTCAACATCGAAACGCTGAACGTGGCGCCGACGGAAGATCCCTCGCTGTCGCGGCTGACCGTCACCACGGTGGGCGACGACCGGGTGATCGAGCAGATCACCAAGCACCTCAACAAGCTGATCGACGTGGTCAAGCTGGTCGACCTGACCGAGGGCAACCATATCGAGCGCGAGCTGATGCTGGTCAAGGTCAAGGCGCTGGGCGCCAGCCGTGACGAGGTCAAGCGCACCGCGGACATCTTCCGGGCGCAGATCGTGGACGTGACGCCGAGCGTCTACACCGTGCAGATCACCGGGGATGCCGGCAAGCTCGACGCCTTCGTTCAGGCAATGGCGCCGATCGGCATTCTCGAAGTGGCGCGGACCGGGGTTTCCGGTATCGCCCGCGGTGACAAGCTGCTGTCGCTGTAGCTGCGTCGACGGCAACGGCATGACGCCCGGCGGAAGCGATTCCGCCGGGCGTTTTGCTATGTGTCCTCGGGATGGAATCTCATGGCATGGGGACTCGCGGGGCGCGCCGGGGTGGCACGGTCGCACCTGACTCAGCCCGGCAATTGCGTCCAGAGCGCTTCGATCAGGGCGCTCTTGAGACGGCGCTTGAGCACGCACAGGCCGACGTCGTAGTGAGGCAGCTCGGGCTTGACCGGCAGAATGGCGATACGGTCGAGCAGCGGGCTGTTGTCGAGCACGATGCGCGGCACGATGCCCACGCCGAAGCCGAGCCCGACCATGCTGACGATCGCTTCGTTGCCGGCGACCTGGGCGTAGATGCGCGGGCGTACCCCGAGCGCGCGGAACCAGGTGTCGGCATGATCGCGGGAAAGCCCCGACTCAGACAGGATCATCGGCACGTCGCGCCACTGGGCAGGCGTTGGCACCTCCGGGGTCGCCGGCAGCCAGGCGGCACCGTCACGCGGGGCGATGAACACCAGCGGCGACGTCGCCAGCGGCTTGAACGCCACCGCGTCCGGCAGGCTGCGCGGGCGCGCGGTGATCGCCATCTCCTCCTGCTCGGCCTGGACCCGGGCAATCGCATCCGCCGGGTCGCCGGTGTGCAGCTTGATCTCGATGCGCGGATGGCGCTGGCGGAATTCGCTCAGCAGGCGGTAGAGGAAGCTGTAGCTGGCGGTGACCGAACAGTAGATGCTGAGTTCGCCGGCAAGCTCCCGAGTCTCTGCCATCAGCTCGCGCTGCAGCGTCTGCCACTGCTCCAGCGTCTCCCGCGCATAGGTGTGGAAAAGCTGCCCCTCCCGGGTCAGCTCGACATGGCGATTGTCGCGCTCGAACAGGGTCACGCCCAGGCTCTCCTCGAGCTGGCGCAGAGAGCGGCTCAGGGTCGAGGGGCTGATATGGCAGGCGTCACTGGCGCGGCCGAAGTGGAGATGGTCGGCCAGGGCCAGAAAGTGGGTGAGCGGGCGGTAGTCCATGGAGCGTGCTCGTTGCTTAACGTGAAATGTCGCATTGCAAATATAGCGTTTTACGCAACGAGGCGCTTGCCTTATCGTGGCATCACGGTTCGACGATCACCGCCCGCTCTGGCGGCCGGCGCGATCGCTATACCGACCCGACACTTTTCAGACTGCTCGCATCGATATCGGAGTTTGCCATGCACGTGTATTACGACAAGGACTGTGACCTCGCGCTGATCCAATCCAAGCAGGTCACCATCGTGGGTTATGGCTCCCAGGGCCACGCCCACGCCAATAACCTCAAGGAGTCCGGTGTCGACGTGACCGTGGCACTGCGCAAGGGTTCCTCTTCCGCCGCCAAGGCCGAAGGTGCCGGCCTCAAGGTGGCCAGCGTCGCCGAGGCGTGCAAGAGCGCCGATGTGGTCATGATCCTGGCGCCGGACGAGAACCAGAAGGTGATCTACGAGCAGGAGATCGAGCCGAACCTGAAAGAGGGTGCCACCGTTGCCTTCGCCCACGGCTTCAACATCCACTACAGCCAGGTCCAGCCGCGCGCCGATCTCGACGTGATCATGGTCGCGCCCAAGGCGCCGGGCCACACCGTACGTTCCGAGTTCGTGCGTGGCGGTGGTATCCCCGACCTGATCGCGATCCACCAGAACGCCTCCGGCCAGGCCAAGGAGATCGCACTCTCCTACGCCGCGGCGATCGGCGGTGGCCGCAGCGGGATCATCGAGACCACCTTCAAGGACGAGACCGAAACCGACCTGTTCGGCGAGCAGGCGGTCCTCTGCGGCGGCGCGGTCGAGCTGGTCAAGGCGGGTTTCGAGACCCTGACCGAAGCGGGCTACGCCCCCGAGATGGCCTACTTCGAGTGTCTCCACGAACTCAAGCTGATCGTCGACCTGATGTACGAAGGCGGCATCGCCAACATGAACTACTCGATCTCCAACAACGCCGAGTACGGTGAATACGTGACCGGCCGCGAGATCATCAACGAGAGCTCGAAAGAAGCGATGCGCAAGGCACTCAAGCGCATCCAGGATGGCGAATACGCCAAGATGTTCATCGCCGAAGGCGCCTGCAACTACGCCTCGCTCAACGCCCGCCGGCGCCAGACCGCCGAGCACCCGATCGAGCAGGTGGGTGAGAAGCTGCGTGGCATGATGCCGTGGATCACCGCCAACCAGCTGGTCGACAAGAGCAAGAACTGAGCTGCATCGAACGCGGTAGGCAACTAGGGGCGCGACCGAGGTCGCGCCCCTTTTGCGTGTATGTCCGCTTATCTGCCCGGGTGAAAGTTTGCGTGCGCGGGTAGGGTATGTGTCGCGATTGCCGCTAGGCTGTGGGTAGAATTGCCCGGCTTGCATACCGGAACGCTCTCGATATCAAAGGACTCGCCGCCATGACGCAGGAAGAACGCCACCACGAGCAGGAGCCCGAAACCATCACCATCGGCGCGACCTCGCCGCTGTTCGACGACGAGGACGAGGTGATCGAGGAAACGGTGGAGAACGGCAAGCGCATCCGCCGTCGCGGCATCTATCTGCTGCCCAATCTGTTCACCCTCTCGGCGCTGTTCGCCGGCTTCTACTCGATCGTCGCGGCGATCAACGGTGACTACGCCAAGGCGGCGATCGCGATCTTCATCGCCATGGTGCTCGACGGTCTGGATGGCCGGGTGGCGCGCCTGACCAACACCCAGAGCGCCTTCGGCGCCGAATTCGACAGCCTCGCCGACATGGTCTCGTTCGGCATGGCGCCGGCGCTGGTTGCCTTCACCTGGATTCTCCAGGATATCGGCAAGATCGGCTGGATCGCTGCCTTCATCTTCGTCTCCGGGGCGGCGCTGCGGCTGGCACGCTTCAACGTGCAGATCGGCAGTACCGACAAGAAGTGGTTCGTCGGCCTGCCCAGCCCCTCGGCCGCCGCAGTGGTCGCCGGCTGCGTCTGGGTCTTCCATACCTTCGATGCCGAGTCCATCGGCTTCAAGGTACTGATGACGGTCGTCGTCGCCGCCGCCGGCGTACTGATGGTGAGCAACGTGCGCTACCACAGCTTCAAGGAGATCGACTTCAAGGGCCCCGTCCCCTTCGTCTTCCTGCTGGTGATCGTGCTGCTGTTCGTGCTGATCTCGATCGAACCCTCGGTGATGCTGCTGGCGCTCTTTGGCTGCTACGTGGTGTCGGGGCCGCTGTTTGCGCTGGGGCGGCTCAACAAGGCACGCCGGGACAAGCGCCGCAGTGCCTCTGGTGACCAGCAGGCCCAGGACGACTGACGCAGGACTGCCATCGACGTCTACCGACGCCCGCCTCGTGCGGGCGTCGGCGTCTCTGGCCGGATGGATTTTCCTTCAGAAGTCACGCCATACGCGGCCTCTAGCGCCGGCGCCGGAACGCGGCGACACTTTTTCGACATTTCCCCTTGCCAAGGCGGGGGTAGATCCGTAAAGTACGCATCCGCTGACGCCGAGACAGGTTCTCGGGGTTGGTGGAAAGGCTAGCTAAGCTGTTGAAAAGATTGAAAAAATCGATTGACACTTAGCCTCGGGGGTAGCAAAATGCGCCCCTCGCTTTTCCAGGATCGGTTCTCAGGCAGCAACGTGAGCCGGGCAAGAATCGACAAGAAAGACGTTGACATCTTCGCCAAGATCCTTAGAATACGCCTCTCCTTACGGCGACCCAGAAAGCAAGCGCTGACAAGCACTTGAGTCACTTTAGGGTCACGGCAGAAGGCTCGGCACGTCCACGTGAGACGAGACTTCAAGTAAGGACGCTCTTTAACAATCGATCAGGTAATTGATGTGGGCGCTTGTCTTGCGTGACGCCAGTCACAGCATATCAAGGCAAGCGACTCGTCTAAGATTCGTTTGACCTTGAACCAAGTTTGGTCCGCTTCACTTCTTTTGTCTTCGGGCAGGGAAGAGGTAAGGACTATCAGACTTTTAACTGAAGAGTTTGATCATGGCTCAGATTGAACGCTGGCGGCAGGCCTAACACATGCAAGTCGAGCGGCAGCACGGGGAGCTTGCTCCCTGGTGGCGAGCGGCGGACGGGTGAGTAATGCATAGGAATCTGCCCGGTAGTGGGGGATAACCTGGGGAAACCCAGGCTAATACCGCATACGTCCTACGGGAGAAAGCAGGGGCTCTTCGGACCTTGCGCTATCGGATGAGCCTATGTCGGATTAGCTGGTTGGTGAGGTAATGGCTCACCAAGGCGACGATCCGTAGCTGGTCTGAGAGGATGATCAGCCACACTGGGACTGAGACACGGCCCAGACTCCTACGGGAGGCAGCAGTGGGGAATATTGGACAATGGGCGCAAGCCTGATCCAGCCATGCCGCGTGTGTGAAGAAGGCCCTCGGGTTGTAAAGCACTTTCAGCGAGGAAGAAGGCTTGGCGGCTAATACCCGTCAAGAAGGACATCACTCGCAGAAGAAGCACCGGCTAACTCCGTGCCAGCAGCCGCGGTAATACGGAGGGTGCGAGCGTTAATCGGAATTACTGGGCGTAAAGCGCGCGTAGGTGGTTTGGCACGCCGGTTGTGAAAGCCCCGGGCTCAACCTGGGAACGGCATCCGGAACGGCCAGACTAGAGTGCAGGAGAGGAAGGTAGAATTCCCGGTGTAGCGGTGAAATGCGTAGAGATCGGGAGGAATACCAGTGGCGAAGGCGGCCTTCTGGCCTGACACTGACACTGAGGTGCGAAAGCGTGGGTAGCAAACAGGATTAGATACCCTGGTAGTCCACGCCGTAAACGATGTCGACTAGCCGTTGGGACCTTTAAGGACTTAGTGGCGCAGTTAACGCGATAAGTCGACCGCCTGGGGAGTACGGCCGCAAGGTTAAAACTCAAATGAATTGACGGGGGCCCGCACAAGCGGTGGAGCATGTGGTTTAATTCGATGCAACGCGAAGAACCTTACCTACCCTTGACATCCAGAGAACTTGGCAGAGATGCCTTGGTGCCTTCGGGAACTCTGAGACAGGTGCTGCATGGCTGTCGTCAGCTCGTGTTGTGAAATGTTGGGTTAAGTCCCGTAACGAGCGCAACCCTTGTCCTTATTTGCCAGCACGTAATGGTGGGAACTCTAAGGAGACTGCCGGTGACAAACCGGAGGAAGGTGGGGACGACGTCAAGTCATCATGGCCCTTACGGGTAGGGCTACACACGTGCTACAATGGCCGGTACAAAGGGTTGCGAGACCGCGAGGTGGAGCGAATCCCAGAAAGCCGGCCTCAGTCCGGATCGGAGTCTGCAACTCGACTCCGTGAAGTCGGAATCGCTAGTAATCGTGAATCAGAATGTCACGGTGAATACGTTCCCGGGCCTTGTACACACCGCCCGTCACACCATGGGAGTGGACTGCACCAGAAGTGGTTAGCTTAACCTTCGGGGGAGCGATCACCACGGTGTGGTTCATGACTGGGGTGAAGTCGTAACAAGGTAGCCGTAGGGGAACCTGCGGCTGGATCACCTCCTTAAACGATTAGCGGATCGCGAGATAAGCGCTCACAATCAATTACCTGATCGACCAAGAGCAATGACTGTTTGGGTCACGGACCCAGTGGTAAAGCCGGGTCTGTAGCTCAGTTGGTTAGAGCGCACCCCTGATAAGGGTGAGGTCGGCCGTTCAAATCGGCCCAGACCCACCAAATTTACGCCATGACCGCGTTGTTTCCCGGCTCGCATAGCAGGCTATGCGTCACCGTGAAACGCCTTGTCATGACGAAAATTATCCAGATAGCTGGATTATCTGGGGCCATAGCTCAGCTGGGAGAGCGCCTGCCTTGCACGCAGGAGGTCAGCGGTTCGATCCCGCTTGGCTCCACCAAATCGTTCCCCGTTGGCTCGCGCCACACAGTCACCGAGTTCTAAGCCATCCGCTTCGTCGCTCACCGCGACCGAGTCGATCGCTTAGAGCTTCTGCTCTAAACGCTCTTTAACAATGTGGATCATGCTGACAGTTCTTCACCATTCGTAGTTGGAATGGCGAAGAGCGAAAAGTGATACGTCTCAAGCGTATCCGGCAATTGTCGTTGTGATCGCGCGACCAGACTCCTTCGGGTTATATGGTCAAGCGATTAAGCGCACACGGTGGATGCCTTGGCAGCCAGAGGCGATGAAGGACGTTGTAGCCTGCGAAAAGGCTCGGTGAGGTGGCAAACAACCTGTGACCCGGGCATGTCCGAATGGGGAAACCCACCCAGCATAAGCTGGGTATCCCACACTGAATCCATAGGTGTTGGGAAGCGAACCGGGGGAACTGAAACATCTAAGTACCCCGAGGAAAAGAAATCAACCGAGATTCCCCCAGTAGCGGCGAGCGAACGGGGAGTAGCCCTTAAGCAGGTGACTGGTTAGACGAACGGTCTGGAAAGTCCGGCCATAGCGGGTGATAGCCCCGTAGTCGAAAACCTGATCCTGTGAAATCGAGTAGGTCGGGGCACGTGAAACCTTGACTGAACATGGGGGGACCATCCTCCAAGGCTAAATACTCCTGGCTGACCGATAGTGAACCAGTACCGTGAGGGAAAGGCGAAAAGAACCCCGGAGAGGGGAGTGAAATAGATCCTGAAACCGTGTGCGTACAAGCAGTGGGAGCAGACTCGTTCTGTGACCGCGTACCTTTTGTATAATGGGTCAGCGACTTATATTCAGTGGCGAGCTTAACCGTATAGGGGAGGCGTAGAGAAATCGAGTCTTAACTGGGCGACCAGTCGCTGGATATAGACCCGAAACCGGGCGATCTATCCATGGCCAGGGTGAAGGTCAGGTAACACTGACTGGAGGCCCGAACCGGGATCTGTTGAAAAAGATTCGGATGAGCTGTGGATCGGAGTGAAAGGCTAATCAAGCTCGGAGATAGCTGGTTCTCCTCGAAAGCTATTTAGGTAGCGCCTCACGTATTACCGCCGGGGGTAGAGCACTGTTTCGGCTAGGGGCCCATCCCGGGTTACCAACCCGAGGCAAACTCCGAATACCGGTGAGTAGAGCGTGGGAGACACACGGCGGGTGCTAACGTCCGTCGTGAAAAGGGAAACAACCCAGACCGTCAGCTAAGGCCCCCAAATTCTGGTTAAGTGGGAAACGATGTGGGAAGGCATAGACAGCTAGGAGGTTGGCTTAGAAGCAGCCATCCTTTAAAGAAAGCGTAATAGCTCACTAGTCGAGTCGGCCTGCGCGGAAGATGTAACGGGGCTCAAACCAGATGCCGAAGCTACGGGTTCATCCTCAGGATGAGCGGTAGAGGAGCGTCGTGTAAGCCTGCGAAGGTGTGTTGAGAAGCATGCTGGAGGTATCACGAGTGCGAATGCTGACATGAGTAACGACAAGGGGAGTGAAAACCTCCCCCGCCGGAAGACCAAGGGTTTCTGTTCTACGTCAATCGGAGCAGAGTGAGTCGGCCCCTAAGGCGAGGCTGAAAAGCGTAGTCGATGGGAAACGGGTCAATATTCCCGTACCGGATGTGGTTGCGATGGGGGGACGAAGAAGGCTAGGTGAGCCAGGCGTTGGTTGTCCTGGTGAAAGTCAGTAGGCTGAGAGCTTAGGCAAATCCGGGCTCTCAAGGCCGAGAGACGAGACGAACGGACTACGGTCCGGAAGTCATCGATGCCACGCTTCCAGGAAAAGCCTCTAAGCTTCAGATCACATGCGACCGTACCCCAAACCGACACAGGTGGTCAGGGTGAGAATCCCAAGGCGCTTGAGAGAACTCGGGTGAAGGAACTAGGCAAAATGGCACCGTAACTTCGGGAGAAGGTGCGCCGGCGTAGCGTGAAGAGACTCGCTCTCCTAGCGCGAACCGGTCGAAGATACCAGGTGGCTGCAACTGTTTATTAAAAACACAGCACTCTGCTAACGCGTAAGCGGACGTATAGGGTGTGACGCCTGCCCGGTGCCGGAAGGTTAATTGATGGTGTTAGCGCAAGCGAAGCTCCTGATCGAAGCCCCGGTAAACGGCGGCCGTAACTATAACGGTCCTAAGGTAGCGAAATTCCTTGTCGGGTAAGTTCCGACCTGCACGAATGGCGTAATGATGGCCACGCTGTCTCCACCCGAGACTCAGTGAAATTGAAATCGCAGTGAAGATGCTGTGTACCCGCGGCTAGACGGAAAGACCCCGTGAACCTTTACTATAGCTTCACACTGGACGCTGATGTTGCTTGTGTAGGATAGCTGGGAGGCTTGGAAACCGTGACGCCAGTTGCGGTGGAGCCAACCTTGAAATACCAGCCTGGCATCATTGGCGTTCTAACTTCGCACCGTGATCCGGTGTAAGGACAGTGTGTGGTGGGTAGTTTGACTGGGGCGGTCTCCTCCGAAAGAGTAACGGAGGAGCACGAAGGTACCCTCAGCACGGTTGGAAATCGTGCATTGAGTGCAAGAGCATAAGGGTGCTTAACTGCGAGACAGACACGTCGAGCAGGTACGAAAGTAGGTTCTAGTGATCCGGTGGTTCTGTATGGAAGGGCCATCGCTCAACGGATAAAAGGTACTCCGGGGATAACAGGCTGATACCGCCCAAGAGTTCACATCGACGGCGGTGTTTGGCACCTCGATGTCGGCTCATCACATCCTGGGGCTGAAGTCGGTCCCAAGGGTATGGCTGTTCGCCATTTAAAGTGGTACGCGAGCTGGGTTTAGAACGTCGTGAGACAGTTCGGTCCCTATCTGCCGTGGGCGTTGGAGATTTGAGAAGCGCTGCTCCTAGTACGAGAGGACCGGAGTGGACGCACCTCTGGTGTTCCGGTTGTCACGCCAGTGGCACTGCCGGGTAGCTATGTGCGGACGGGATAACCGCTGAAGGCATCTAAGCGGGAAGCCCCCTTCAAGATGAGATCTCCCTGAGACTTCGAGTCTCCTAAAGGGTCCAGCAAGACGAGCTGGTTGATAGGCACGGTGTGGAAGCGCTGCAAGGCGTTGAGCTAACGTGTACTAATGCCCCGTGAGGCTTGACCATATAACCCCAAGGGGTCTGGATACTCCAGACAGGGGTCGCGCGATCACATCGCGACAATGGCCGGATAGGCAAGAGACGTATCATCAGCATGATCCAGATTGGTCGATGTGAAGCTGGCGCGTGAAAGCGTGTCACAGGTTCATGTCGACGTCAGTTTTGCCTGACGACCATAGCGAGTGGGAACCACCTGATTCCATGCCGAACTCAGAAGTGAAACCGCTTAGCGCCGATGGTAGTGTGGGGTCTCCCCATGTGAGAGTAGGACATCGTCAGGCACCTATACCGAACCCCAGTCTCGTCAGAGACTGGGGTTCACTCGTTTCTGGGACCTGAATCCTTCGAAACCTTTCCCCGCTACGCGGCTCAGGCATGCTGCCTTTAACTTATCCCCATCCCCTTTATCGAGCTCCAGGGAGGACCGCCTGTGGATAGTTGCCGTTTTACGGGCTTGGTTCTTGCATCGATGCGCGTGATAGTCGCCTTCAGCGTATTCGATTAGCCCGCTAACAGTGGCGCCCCCATACTGTCATCAACGGTTGAGGCCAAGACCCAACCCCCGAATCGATAGACCCGACAGTCATTGGAGGTTCACCATGAAAACCCGTCTTCTTACCGCCATCGCCCTGATCGTCGCTCTGCCGGCCGTAGCCCAGGCCAATAGCGCTGCCGAGAAAGCCGCCTTCGCCTCGCTGCAACAGCCGCTGAACACCCAAGTGGTCAGCGACTACAAGGCGCTGCCGACCCGCTACAGCGTCGATACGGTCAGCGGTGGCCATAGCACTGCGGCCAATCAGGCCCTGGTGCAGGTCGCCGAGCAGACCCAGCGCGGTACCCACCTGCGTGCCGGTGACGCCGACCTGGTCGGCCAAGGGCAGAGCGTGGCTGCCGCCCAGGCGCTGCAGAACGTCAACGCTGCCCACCAAGGCGACGTCGAGGTGAGCTTCGCCAGCCTCGACTGAGGACCGCTGAGCCCCGGCACGAGTCGCGCTCGTGCCTCTCCCAAAAGTCATCTCGCAAACAAGGCGCCACGCTCCGTACACCCGGAATCGCGAGCGCCAGACCCTACACCTCCACTTCCCCGGCCCGCCCCCGCGCCGGGGCTTTTTGTGTGTGGGTGTAGAGAGCGCCAGGCCTGTCGCTGAACTAGTCTGTCGAGACGGGAAGGCTTGAGTGCCGAGCCTGCGATCATAAGGGGAGGCGGCGGTATGCTGGAGCGATTACCCGACGATTTTACTGCGGTGGTGACCGGGGCCAGTGGTGGGATTGGTCAGGCCGTCGTGCGCTGTCTCTTGGAGACATCGCGGGTGGGGCGCATCGTGGCAGTGTCGCGTCAGCCGCCAGCCTTCGGCGATGACCGGGTCGAGACATTGGAAGCCGATCTCACTCAGGAAGCGGGCCTGGCGCGTCTGGGCGAGCGACTCGCCGGGGCGCCGCTGCATTTGCTGTTCAATACGCTGGGCATGCTGCACGACTCAGCGCGCGACATTGCCCCCGAGAAGCGTCTCGAGGAGCTCGATGCCGATACCCTGGCGACGCTGTTCCATGTCAATGCGATCACCCCGGCGCTGCTGCTCAAGGCGGTACTGGGGTCACTGAAGGGGCAGCATCCGACGCTGGTGGCGAGTCTGTCGGCACGGGTCGGTTCGATCGAGGACAACGGCTTCGGCGGCTGGTACGGCTATCGGGCGAGCAAGGCGGCACACAACATGCTGCTGCGGACGGCGGCCATCGAGCTGGCGCGCTACAACAAGCGGGCGATCGTGCTCTGCCTGCATCCGGGTACGACGGATACCGCGCTCTCCCAACCGTTCCAGCGGCGCGTGCCCGAGGGCAAACTGTTCAGCCCCGAGTACGTCGCCGAGCGCCTGCTGACGGTGATCAGTGAGCGCCGCCCCGAGGAGAGCGGCACCTTCTGGGATTGGGCAGGCAAGCCTGTGCCGTGGTGAAAGCGTTTCCCTAGATCAGCGCTTCGAGCGCGCCGATCAGCCCTCGCATCTCTTCATCGGTGCCGATGGAGATGCGCAGGAAATCGCTGAGGCCATCGCGATTGAAGTGACGTACCAGAATCCCGCGTTCACGCAGCCCGGCAAACAGTGTCTCGCCATTGAAGCGCGGGTGCCGGGTGAACAGGAAGTTGGTCTGCGACGGCAGCACCTCGAAGCCGAGTTCGACCAGCGAGCGACGTGTCTCTTCGCGGGTGGCCATCACCTGCTGGCAGCAACGCTTGAAGTGTTCACGGTCGTTGAGCGCCGCGATCGCCACCGCGCTGGCGAGCATATCGACCGGATAGGAGTTGAATGAGTTCTTCACCCGCTCCAGCCCCTCGATCAGTTCGCGTGAGCCGATCGCATAGCCCAGCCGCAGCCCCGCCAGGCTGCGTGATTTGGAGAGCGTGCCGGTGATCAGCAGGTTGGGGTGATCCGCGACCAGCGGCACCGCGCTCTCGCCGCCGAAGTCGACGTAGGCTTCGTCGACCAGCACCACGCTGTCCTGGATGCGCGACAGCAGCCGCGCGATCTCGGCACGAGGATGGCCGTGCCCCGTGGGGGCGTTGGGGTTGGCGAAGACCACGCCGCCGTTGTCGCCGTCGAAGGCGTCGAGGGCGATCTCCCAGCGGTCATCCAGCGCCACGGTGCGATAGGCGATGTCATAGAGCTTGCAGTAGACCGGATAGAAGCTGTAGCTGATCGCCGGCATCAGCAGCGGCTGGGGCTGACAGAAGAAAGCCTGGAAGGCGAACGCGAGCACTTCGTCCGAACCGTTGCCGACGAACACCTGCTCCGGCGCCACACCATGGATTTCGGCCAGCGCTTCGCGCAGTGCGCGGGAGTCGGGGTCGGGATAGCGGCGCAGCTGCTCGGTGTCGATATCGCGCAGCACCTGGGCCACCGCAGGCGACGGCGGATAGGGGTTCTCGTTGGTATTGAGCTTGACCAGTTTCTCCCGCGGCTGCTCGCCGGGTACGTAGGGGGTCAGGGCGCGGACGGCAGGACTCCAGAGTTGGCTCATGATCTCTCGCGATGGGTCTGGGCGGTGTCGGGAAGTGGTTGGCGATAGGGGGGTGGAGCGGTTCCGGGGCGCCCGGCATTGGCGCACTCGGCGCTGCGGCGCCTGTCATAGTGACCGCTGTCGCAGGACGGCGCAAGTCTGGGGCAGCAGCATCACGAGGGGTTGATTAGTCCTCTAATGACCTCATCTCCTCAGAGAACTCGCATCGAGTGATAAGGATCAACATGCCCTACGAAAAACTGCTCTCTCCGCTCCAGATCGGAGATATCGAACTCGCCAATCGGGTGCTGATGGCACCGCTGACACGCGCCCGCACCCCGGACAGCATTCCCGGCCGCCTGCAGGCGGAGTACTACGCCCAGCGCGCCGGCGCCGGTTTGATCATCAGCGAAGCGACCAATATCTCGCCCACTGCGCGTGGCTATGTCTACACCCCGGGCATCTGGACCGACGCCCAGGAGGCGGGCTGGCGCCAGGTGGTCGATGCCGTGCACAGCGCAGGCGGCAAGATGGCCCTGCAGCTGTGGCACGTGGGGCGCGTCTCCCACGAGATGGTGCAGCCGGAAGGCCAGCAGCCGGTGGCGCCGAGCGCACTGCGTGCCGAGGGTGCCAACTGCTTCGTCGAGTTCGCCGACGGCAGCTCCGGCCAGCATCCGACCAGTACCCCCCGGGCCTTGGAGACAGGCGAGATCCCTGGGCTGATCGAGGATTATCGCCAGGCCGCCAAGCGCGCCAAACGTGCCGGTTTCGACATGGTCGAAGTGCATGCCGCCAATGCCTATCTGCTGCAGCAGTTCCTCGCCAGCGGCAGCAATCAGCGCAGCGACCGCTACGGCGGCAATGTGGTCAACCGCGCACGACTGCTGCTCGAAGTGGTCGACGCGGTGAGCGCAGAGCTGGGCGCCGGGCGTGTCGGCGTGCGGCTGTCGCCGTTCATCGAGATCTTCGGGCTCTCCGACGACGAGCCGGAGGCGATGATGCGTTACCTCGCTGACGAGCTGGGCCGGCGTCGCATTGCCTATCTGCATATCAACGAGCCGGACTGGACCGGCGAAGGCCCTCAGTTGAGTGACGCTTTCCGCCGCGACCTGCGCGAGCGCTTCAGCGGCACCCTGATCTACTGCGGCCACTACACCGCCGAGCGTGCCGAGGCGCTGATCGACGCTGGCCTGGGTGATGCCGCGGCCTATGGGCGGCCCTATATCGCCAACCCGGATCTGGTCGAGCGCTTCCAGCGCGATGCCGCGCTCAACGAGCCCGACCCGAATACCTTCTATGGGGGCGGTGCCGAGGGCTATACCGATTATCCCACGCTCGACTGACGCGGGGCCGTGTGGTGCCGATGGGATGCCACACGGCGCGCTTGCCGCTATTCTTAGGCGATACGCCGATAGCGGCGACGCGGTGGCCGCTACGCTTTAGTGATCGCCGTCTAGCCGCTATGGTGTAGCGACGACGTTAGAGCAACCACGCTGTAGTGACGCGGCCGCCCCTGCGGTCCGCTTGGCCCAGAAGTGTAAGGAGAACCCAAATGCAGATCAGGACGTTGCTGGCCAGCGCCGCCACGGTAGCCTTGCTGGCAGGTTGCGCCAGCGGTGGCTCGCAGACCCAGTCTGGCACGGCCGACACCGGCGCTTCCGCCACCACCACGACCTACGAAGGCACGCTGCCCTGCCGTAGTTGCGACGGTATCGACCTGACCGTCAACCTCAGCGGCAGTGAGTCGTCGCCGGCGCCGGAGCGCACCTTCACGCTCGAGGCCGACTACATCAACCATCCGCAGAACCCGGGCCCGGAGCAGTATCAGGGTCAGTGGGACGTGATGACCGGGACCGCCACCGATCCCAAGGCCACGGTCTACGAGCTGACGCCGAACGGTGAGGGGCAGATCTACTACTTCCAGAAGATCGATCCCAACACTCTCGAGCTGATCGACCCGCAGCGCCGTCAGTTCGAAAACGGCCAGATGCTGCGCCTGACCAAGCAGTAAGCGCCTCGCGCCGATCGCCAAGGCGGCCTGCGGGCCGCCTTTTTTGTGTCCGCTCGCTCCCTCAGTGGCTGACACCGCGGCTGTGATTGTTTCGAGCAAAGCAGGGCAGAGCAAAGCAGAGCAGAGCAGAGCAGAGCACCTCGGCTCTGCGATCCGGGGCCGCTGTGGCACCATGGGTGCGACGATTTTCATCGCGATGACGGAGATTCCCGCGCGTGGCCAAAGCGAAGAGTGCCTTTGTCTGTACCGAGTGCGGTGCGGAGTACAGCAAGTGGCAGGGGCAGTGCAGCAACTGCCGCGAATGGAACACCTTGAGCGAGATCCGGCTGACCAGCGCGCGCCCCGGCGCCGCGGCGGCTTCGGGCAGTGCCGGGCGCGGCGGTTATGCCGGCGCGTTGACCAAGGAGGTGGTCGATCTCTCCGGCGTCGATCTCACCGAGGTGCCGCGTTTCAGCTCTACCTTCGAAGAGTTCGACCGCGTGCTCGGCGGCGGCCTGGTGCCCGGCTCGGCGGTGCTGCTGGGGGGCCATCCCGGCGCCGGCAAGTCGACGCTGCTGCTGCAGACCGCCTGCCGCCTGGCCCAGAGCAAGCGGGTGCTCTATGTGACCGGCGAAGAGTCGCTGTCGCAGGTGGCGATGCGCGCCCACCGGCTGCAGCTGCCCACCCAGGGGCTCAAGATGCTCGCCGAGACCAGCGTCGAGACGCTGCTCGCCGTGGTCGAGCGCGAACGCCCCGAAGTGCTGATCATCGACTCCATCCAGACCATGCACCTGGAAGACATCGGCTCGGCGCCGGGCGGGGTGGCGCAGGTGCGTGAATCCGCGGCGGCGCTGACACGCTTTGCCAAGCAGAGCAACACCGTGCTGCTGCTGGTGGGCCACGTGACCAAGGATGGCACCCTGGCCGGGCCCAAGGTGCTCGAGCATATGATCGACGCCTCGCTGCTGCTCGAGGGCGGGAGCGACTCGCGCTTTCGCACCCTGCGCGGGCAGAAGAACCGCTTCGGCGCGGTCAACGAGCTGGGCGTGTTCGCGATGGTCGAACTGGGCTTGAAGGAGGTCAAGAATCCCAGCGCGATCTTTCTCTCGCGCAGTGAAGAGCAGGCCTCCGGTAGCCTGGTGATGGTGGTGTGGGAGGGCACCCGGCCGATCCTGGTCGAGGTGCAGGCGTTGCTCGACGAGTCGGCGCTGGGTAACCCGCGCCGGGTAGCGGTTGGGCTCGACCACAACCGTCTGGCGATGCTGCTCGCCGTGCTGCACAAGCACGGCGGTCTGTTCACCGGCGATCAGGATGTGTTTCTCAACGTCGTCGGCGGGGTCAAGGTGCTGGAGACCAGCGCCGATCTGGCGGTGCTGCTGGCGGTGGTCTCCAGCCTGCAGAACCGGCCGCTGCCGCGCGAGCTGGTGGTGTTCGGTGAGGTCGGGCTCTCCGGTGAGATCCGTCCGGTGCCGAGCGGCCAGGAGCGCATCGTCGAGGCCGCCAAGCACGGTTTCACCCGCGCCATCGTGCCGCGTGGCAATGCCCCGCGGCAGGCGCCTGCCGGTATGCAGGTAGTGGCGGTGGACAAGCTCTCGGAGGCGCTGGAAGCGCTCTGATTCCGCGCCGGCGGCGCTACCCACGGGCGCGGCGAGGGCATCGTTCACCGCCGCCGTCGGTTACACTGCACCTTGAACAACCATCGGGACCGCGTGAGGAGTGCGACCATGAGTGCCATCCGTCTGACCCAGTACAGCCACGGCGCCGGCTGCGGCTGCAAGATCGCGCCCGACGTGCTCGATCGGATTCTCGCCAAGGCGGGGCCCGGGGCCAGCAGCGACAAGCTGATCGTGGGTAACCAGGGGCGCGAAGACGCGGCGGTCTACGACCTCGGCGATGGCCGTGGGCTGATCTCTACCACCGATTTTTTCATGCCGATCGTCGACGATCCGTTCGATTTCGGGCGTATCGCCGCGACCAATGCCATCAGCGATGTCTTCGCCATGGGCGGCTCGCCGATCATGGCGCTGGGCATTCTCGGCTGGCCGCTGGACAAGCTGCCCGGCGAGGTGGCCGGCGATGTCGTGGCCGGCGCTCAGGCCGTCTGCCGCGAGCTGGGTATGGCGCTGGCCGGTGGTCACTCGATCGACGCCCCCGAGCCGATCTTCGGGCTGGCGGTCAACGGTCTGGTCGATCTCGCTCATCTCAAGCTCAACAGCGGCGCCAAGCCCGGTGACCTGCTCTATCTGACCAAGCCGCTCGGGGTGGGCATGCTGACCACGGCCGAGAAGCAGGGTCTGCTGAAGCCGGGGCACCAGGGGCTGGCGCGGGAGACGATGCTCGCCGCCAACGCCATCGGCACGGCGCTGGCCCGTATCGAAGGGGTTCACGCCATGACCGACGTCACCGGCTTCGGCCTGGCCGGGCATCTGAGTGAAGTGTGCGCGGCGAGCGGGGTCGAGGCGCGTATCGACTTCGCCAAGTTGCCGCGTCTGGCCGAGGCCGAGGCGTATCGGCGTCAGGGCGCGGTACCCGGCGGCACGCGGCGCAACCGCGATGCGATAGGCACGGCCCTGGGCGAGATGGACGAGGCGCACTGGCAGTGGCTGTGCGACCCGCAGACCTCGGGTGGCCTGCTGCTGGCGGTCGATCCCGCCTGGGCCGACGACGTCGAGCGCATCGGGCGTGAGCAACGGCTGGCGCTGGAGGCCTTCGGCGAGTGCGTCAGCCCCGCTGGTGGTGCCCGACTGATCGAGGTGCGGGGTTGAGCGGCAGTGAATTCGTCGAGGCCGATTTAGCGCTGCTCGGGCGACCGCTGATCGATGTCCGCGCCCCCATCGAGTTCGCCGCCGGCGCGCTGCCCGGGGCTCTCAACCTGCCGCTGATGGATGACGACGAGCGCCGCGAGGTCGGCATTCGCTACAAGCTCTCGGGGCAGGAAGCCGCGGTGGCGCTGGGCAACGAACTGGTGACCGGCGATCTGCGCGAGCGGCGGCTGGCCGCCTGGGAGGCGGCGCTCGACGCGGCGCCCGAGAGCATCATCTACTGCTTTCGGGGCGGCATGCGCTCCAAGATCAGCCAGCAGTGGCTGCGCCAGCGAGGGCGCCCGGTACCGCGGATTCGCGGCGGCTGGAAGGCGATGCGTAACGCCCTGCTCGGCCTGCTGGAGCAGCAGAGCAGCGGTCCGCTGCTGCTGGTGGCCGGGCTCACCGGGTGCGCCAAGACCGCGCTGGTGGGCGCGCTCGACAGTGGGATCGACCTCGAAGGGTTGGCGCGTCACAAGGGCTCCGCCTTTGGCCAGCATCCGCGGGTCGGCCCCTCGCAGATCGATTTCGAACATGGCCTGGCGCTCGACCTGTGGCGCCGGCCGCAGGCGCGGGTGGTGGAGGACGAATCCCAGCGGATCGGGCGGCTGGCGATTCCGGCGACCTTCTGGCAGACGATGAAAAACGCCCCCTGTGTGCGCGTGGAGATGCCCCTCGACTGGCGCCTGGAGCAGATTCGCAAGGACTATATCGAAGACTTGAGCGCGCTCTACCATCGCGATTACGGGCCGCTGCTGGGCGAGGCGCTGTTTCGCAAGCAGCTCTCCGGCGCTCTCAAGCGACTCGGCAAGCGGCTCGGCAGCGAGCGCCTGGGGCGCCTGCTCGAAGCCCAGCAGCGTGCCTTCGGGGCCGCCGGTGAGCCCCAGGCCCACGACGCCTGGCTGGCCCCGCTGCTGCAGGAGTATTACGACCCCATGTATCGCCAGCAGCTCGAAAGCCAGCAGCGCCAGACCCTGTTCGTCGGCAGTTGGGACGAGTGTCTGCAAGCGGCCCGCGCCTGGAGCGCGGAACACCGGCGCTGAGGCGCGGCGCCGGGGCTAGTCGAGCCATTGGCTCATGAGGCGATCCAACAGCGCAGCCTGACGGTCGAAGCGTCTGGGGTCGGCGAGTAGATCGCCGCAGTCTACCATCGCTCCTTCCTGGGCGCAGAGCGCCTGGGCTTCGTTGGCGGTCAGCTCCAGGTGGCACTGCATGGCGATCACGCGGCCGCGGTCCCAGACGAAGCCCTGTACCGGCCCGGCGGCGGTGCGGCCCAGCGGCAGGGCATCGTCGGGCAGGCCGAAGATGTCGCCATGCCACAACAGTGTCTCGAAGGTCTCGGGAAGGTCCAGCGGGCTGGCCGGGTCCAGGGTCAGTGTGCGCCAGCCGCGCTCGGGCTCGACCGCCGGTGAGACGATCGAGCCCAGCGCCTCGGCGATCAGGGCGGCGCCAAAGCCGATCCCCAGCACCGGTTTGCCGCTCTTCAGCGCGCGATCCAGCAGCTTGCGCTCGCGCTTGAGCAGCTGAGGATCGAGCGGGCCGAGCGCATCCAGCAGGATCAGGCCGTCGAAGTGGTCCCAGGGCGGCGGCAGTTCGCCTTCGTCGAGCCGGCAGCGGTTGTGGCTATGGCCCATGCCCTGAAGCCAGTCGGCCAGGCGGCCGGGGGCGAAAAGCGAGCTGTGCTGGAGAAAGTAGATATGCATGATAAGGTCATGATGCGGGCGTGAGGCGCCCTTCACAAGCGGAAAAAGATCGATCGATCATGGCGATACGCGCTTCGCTGCTGGAGCAGATATATACCGTGGTGGCGCAGGTCCCGGCCGGCCGCGTGACCACCTATGGACGCATTGCCGGGATGACCGAGGGCGCCACCGCGCGTCTGGTGGGCACTGCCATGCGCCAACTCCCTGCTGGCCACGGCCTGCCCTGGCATCGGGTGATCAACGCCACCAGGCGGGTTGCTGATCACGGCGGCGCCAGTGAGCAGCAGCGCCTGCTACGTGAAGAGGGCGTGGTGTTCGATGCCGCCGGTCGCGTGCCGGCGCGGCTGCTGTGGCCGGACTAGCCGCGTCCGGCGAGCGCGCGGCCGGCCTTCATGTTCACTCGACTACGCCGCCTCGTGGCAGTTCATTCGTTTAGGTTCACTCATCTAGCTTCTACTATTTACCGCGCGATACGTCGCCGCTGTCATTCTGGAGTTCCGATGTCCCAACCCGCTGCCAGTTTCAACCAGCGCCTGCGCGCGCTCAATCCGCGTCAGCGTATCGCCTTCATGGCGGCACTGTGCGAGCGTCTCACGCCCAACTACACCCTCTATGCCGGCATGAGTCACGTGGGCGATCCCAATGTGCTCTACAACGTGCTTGACCTGGTGTGGGAGCGGCTGCAGGTCAAGAGTGCCAAGATCGATTTCGACAAGCAGGCCGAGAAGCTGGCGGCGGTAGAGCCGCCGGAAGCGGACGACAGCTTCGGTGCGCGGCGTGCCACCGAGAGCATCATGGCCTTGACTACACTGCTGGACGCGCTGCGCAGCGAGGCGCCGGAGGCGGTGCTGGAGGTGAGCCAGGTGTCGCGCAATGGCGTGCGCGCCTATATCGAGATGGTCGATGGCAGCGAGGATTCGGAGCGGCTCAACGCGCTGTTCCGCGAGCACGAGTTGATGCAGGACGAGCGCGACTACCAGGATGCGGTGCTGGAAGCGGTAGAGGCCGACCCGGACATCGAGGCACTTCGCGAGCTGCGCACGCTGGGGCGTAATCAGGGGATCAGCAACCTGGGACTGAGCCTGGACTGACGCCGGGCAGGCATTGGCGCGAAACGCGTTTGAAAAGGCGCTACATTAGGAGCTAACAGGCGATTCGGGTGCGGAGCGTGCCCGCGACAAGCGACAACGACGGCCGTGCATGGCCAGACGTTCAAGGAGGAACTGCATGTCTCATCGTGTGGCGCTCGGCGCCCTCATGCTGGCGACCCTGGTGCTGAGCGGCTGTCAGAGCCTTTCGGGCTGGCACCAGGACCCGCTGCGAACCGAGGCGGTCACGAAGACGGCCCACGAGCCGGGCTGCGAGGGCGATGCCTGCGCCGTGGTCGAGGCCGACTATCTGCGCTTCCCGGAATCGCCCGAGCTGTCGGCGCTGCTGCAGAAGCGGCTCTTTGCGCTGGCCAGCGGCCTCAGCGACGATCCCAACGGCAGCGCGATCGGCCGCGCCACGTCTTTCGATGACTTCGCCGATCAGGTCTTCGCCGCCGCCAAGGAGGCGCGCCGCAAGGTGCCGGAGCTGCCGGGCTACGCCGCCGATCTCGACGCCAAGGTGATCGCGGACCACGACGACCTGCTGGTCATCGAGCTGGACGGCTATCTTTACAGCGGCGGCGCCCACGGTCTGCCGCTGACGCAGTATCTGGTCATCGACCGCGACACCCGCGCGCCGGTCTCGCTGGCAGAGATGCTCGAGCCCGGCCAGCGTGCGGCCTACGAGGCGGCGTTGGCGCGTGCCCATCAGCGTTGGCTGCAGACGGATCAGGCCAGTGGGCTCTCCGCCGAGCAGTGGCCGTTCGTCATCTCCGAGAACGTGGCGCCGCTGAAGGACGCCCTGGCGGTCAAGTATCAGGTCTACGACCTGGCGCCCTATGCCGTGGGCCAGCCGGTGCTGACCATCCCCTACGCCGATCTCGAGGGGATCCTGCGCCCGCGCTATCTGCCCTGAGTCGTGTACCGCACCGTGCTGAAGCACACCGCACGGAAGCACACCGCGCTCAAGCACACCCCATCAACGCAAGCGCCGCGACCCTGATCGGGTCGCGGCGCTGTGCTGTGCTTCACTTCGCTATTCGTCACTCCGTGCTAGCGGCTTCGGCGCAGATATTGGCGCGCTCAGAGGCGCATTTCGATACCGTGCTCGGCCATGTAGCGTTTGGCATCGGGGATGGTGTACTCACCGAAGTGGAAGATGCTGGCGGCCAGCACCGCATCGGCGCCGCCTTCCTTCACCCCGGCCACCAGGTGGTCGAGGTTGCCGACACCGCCGGAGGCGATCACCGGCACCTCCACCGCATCGCTGATCGCGCGGGTGACGCCGAGATCGAAACCGACCTTGGTGCCATCGCGATCCATGCTGGTCAGCAGGAGTTCGCCGGCGCCGTAGTCGACCATCTTGCGCGCCCACTCGACGGCATCCAGGCCGGTGGGGCGGCGCCCGCCATGGGTGAAGATCTCCCAGCGCGGCGGTTCGCCCTCGGCGCTGACCCGCTTGGCATCGATCGCCACCACGATGCACTGGCTGCCGAAGCGCTCGGCGGCCTCGCGCACGAAGTCCGGGTGGGTCACTGCGGCGGTATTGATCGAGATCTTGTCGGCGCCGGCGTTGAGCATGGTGCGAATGTCTTCGCAGCGGCGGATGCCGCCGCCCACGGTGAGCGGGATGAATACCTCACCGGCGATGCGCTCGACCATCTCCACCGTCGTGCCGCGATCCTCGTGGCTGGCGGTGATATCGAGGAAGGTGATCTCGTCCGCGCCCTGCTGGTTGTAGCGCTTGGCGATCTCCACCGGATCGCCGGCGTCGCGGATGCCGACGAAGTTGACGCCCTTGACCACGCGGCCGGCATCGACGTCGAGACACGGGATGATGCGCTTGGCGAGAGTCACGCGCGGCCTCCCCGGGCAGCGCCACGGATCTCGTCGCTCAGCGTCTGGGCCTGGGCCACGTCGAGCGAGCCCTCATAGATGGCGCGGCCGGTGATGGCGCCGATGATGCCGTCGTCGGCGACTTCGGCCAGGGCGCGGATATCCGCCAGGTCGGTGACGCCGCCGGATGCGATCACCGGCAGGCCGCCGTCGCGGGCAAGCTGGGCGGTTGCCTCGACGTTGACGCCCTGCATCATGCCGTCGCGGGCGATGTCGGTGTAGACGATCGAGGTCACGCCGTCGTCGGCGAAACGCTTGGCCAGATCGACCGCCTTGAGCGTGGAGACTTCGGCCCAGCCGTCGGTGGCGACGAAACCGTCGTGAGCATCGAGCCCGACGATCACATGCCCGGGGAACTGCCGGCACATCTCGCCGACGAAGTCCGGCTCCTTGACTGCCTTGGTGCCGATGATGACGTAGCTCACGCCGGCGGCGAGGTAGTGTTCGATGGTCTCGGCACTGCGGATACCACCGCCGATCTGGATCGGCAGGTCCGGATAGGCGCGGGCGATGGCGGTGACCGCTTCGCCGTTGACCGGCTTGCCTTCGAAGGCGCCGTTGAGGTCGACCAGGTGCAGGCGGCGGGCGCCGGCTTCCACCCAGCGTGCGGCCATGGCCACCGGATCGTCACCGTAGGCGGTGGCGTCGTCCATGCGGCCCTGCTTGAGACGCACGCATTGGCCGTCCTTGAGATCGATGGCGGGAATCACCAGCATGTCGTCGAATCCTCTGCGTGTCGGCCAGCGCGAGCGCGGCTGGCACATGATCGATGGGGCGGCGCCGTACTGGCGGCGCCCCGGGCGCGGCGCGCTCAGGGCGCCCAGTTGACGAAGTTTTCCAGCAGCTGCAGGCCGTCGCGGGCGCTCTTCTCGGGGTGGAACTGCACCGCGAAGACGCAGCCACGACCGGTGGCCACGTGGGCTTCGACACCGGCGTAGTGGGTCGCGCCGAAGACGTCGTCCGAGTTGGCGGCATCGACATAGTAGCTGTGCACGAAGTAGAAACGCGCGCCATCGTCGATGCCCTGCCACAGCGGGTGGGCGTGGTGCTGGACGACTCGGTTCCAGCCCATGTGCGGTACCTTCAAGCGCTCGCCGTCCGGTCCCTTCAACTGCTGGCCGAAGTGGCGCACGCGCCCGGGCAGGAAGCCGAGACAGTCGATGCCGCCATTCTCGTCGCTGTGTTCGAACAGCATCTGCTGGCCGACGCAGATCCCCAGGAGTGGCTTCTGCTGGGCGTCGAGCAGCTCGCCGACCAGCCCGCGCAGCTCGCTGCGTTCGAGTTCGCCCATACAGTCGCGGATCGCGCCCTGGCCCGGCAGCACCAGCCGCGAGGCGCCGCGAATCGCGCGCGGGTCGCTGGTCACCACCACGTTCTCGTGGGTGACGTGCTCGAGCGCCTTGGCCACGGAGTGCAGGTTGCCCATGCCGTAGTCGATTACCGCAATCGTCATCGTGCGCTCCTCGTAGAATCGGTGACAGCCGCCGGACGGGCGGCGGGCGCCCTCACAGGCTGCCCTTGGTCGACGGCAGCTGGCCGGCCATGCGCGGGTCCTCTTCCACCGCGGCGCGGACCGCGCGGCCAAAGGCCTTGAAGATGGTCTCCGCCTGGTGGTGGGCGTTGAAACCCTTGAGGTTGTCGATGTGCAGAGTCACCTGGGCGTGGTTGACGAAGCCCTGGAAGAACTCCCAGCACAGCTGGGTATCGAAGCGGCCGATGCTGGCGCGCGTGAACTCGACGTCCATGAACAGGCCCGAACGGCCGGAGAAGTCGATCACCACCCGTGACAGCGCTTCGTCCAGCGGGACATAGGCGTGGCCGTAGCGGCGAATCCCGCGCTTGTCGCCGATCGCCCGGGCGAATGCCTGACCCAAGGTGATGCCCAGATCCTCGACGGTATGGTGGTCGTCGATCTCGAGATCGCCGTCGGCCTCGATGGTGAGGTCGAGCATGCCGTGGCGGGCGACCTGATCGAGCATGTGGTCGAGGAAGGGGACCCCGGTCCGGCTCTCGAGACGGCCACTGCCGTCGAGATTCACGGTGACCGTGATCTGGGTCTCTTGAGTCTGGCGTGACACCGTGGCGATGCGCTGGGACATGCGTGGGGAGTCTCCCGGTAGGTGTGGCGAGAATCGGCCATTATAGAGAATCGCCCCGGGCATCCGCTACAATGCGGGGATCACAGAGCGGCCTCGGCCGGGCCGCCGCGTTGACAGGGAGAGACAGGAGGCATGCCGGAAGCCGCGCGAACCAGCGATACCCTAGTGGGGTGTCGTCAAGATACCCGCCCACCATTCCTGGCCCTGCGAGCGGGCTACGCTGTCAAGGAGGTCCGGCGCGCATGAAAGGATTGATTAGAGCGCTGCTCGCGGCCGTCGGCGTGCTGGGCATCGTGGTGGTGGCTGCGGTGGTCTATATCACCACCTTCTTCGATCCCAATGATCTCAAGCCGCGGCTGATCGAGGCGGTACGCGATCAGAGTGGGCTCGAGCTGCGCCTGGATGGTCCGCTGTCATGGAGCTTCTACCCGCGCATCGGGGTCAGCGTGGCCGACGCCGAGGCCTGGCTTCCGCGTCAGTCCCACGACGACGAGCCCTTCGTCGCCTTCGACCAGGCCGAGGTGAGTGTCGCCTTCGCGCCGCTGCTGAGCGGCGATGTCTCGGTGGATGGCCTGATTCTCGATGGCATGCGTCTCAACCTGGTGCGCGACGCCCAGGGCCGGGGCAACTGGCAGACGCTGCTCGACCGTCTTGCCCAGCGTGACGCTGCCGCCGACGCCACGGGCAAAAATGCCGGTAGCGCCGAGTCCACGAACGGTGGTAAAGCTGAGAGCAGTGCTAAGAGTGATAGCGGTGGTCAGGCCGGTGGCGACAGCCAGCCGGTGGCGTTCGATATCGCCAACGTCCAGGTCTCCAACAGCCGGGTGCATTACGTCGACCCGCGGCGCCCGCTGGATGTCACGCTCTCCAATCTGTCGCTGACCAGCAGTAACGTCAGTCCGCAATCTTCGTTCCCGCTGCAACTCTCTTTCGATCTCTCGGGCGAGCAGCCCAGGATGAACGGCAACGTGCAGTTGAAGAGCCAGATGCGTATGGATCTGAGCGCCGGGCGTTACACCTTCGACAAGGTCACGCTCAACGGCAAGGCGCAGCTGCCAGATATCGCCGAACAGGCCCAGAGTGGCAATCTGAAGATCGCCAGCCTGGTGGCCGATACGCGCCAGCGCCAGTACCGCGCCGAAGGCGTTCAACTGGGGGCATCACTCTATTCGCCGGCACTGCGTGAGTCGCCGCTGTCGCTCGATCTCAAGCTCGATGCCAGTGCCGACCTCGGTGCCGCTACTGCCGAGCTGAGCAACTTGGCATTGACCGGGGACGACAATCTCGACCTCAGTGGCAACGCCAAGGTCACCGGGCTGGATAGTGACCCGCGCTATCAAGGGCGGCTTAACCTATCCGCACTCTCGCTGCGCGACTGGCTCACTCGCTTCGGTGTCGACGTGCGCAGCGCTGATGACAAGGCTCTGACCTCGTTCTCGCTGAGTGGCCCCTTCTCCGGTGATGCGCGGCGCATCGACCTCTCCGATCTCCAGCTCACGCTCGATCAGACCCAGCTGCGCGGCTCGCTCGGCGCGGCCTATGACGGCAGCGCGCTGAACTTCGATCTCGAGGGCGACAAACTCGATCTCGATGCCTACCTGCCGCCGGCGGCGGCGAGCAGCGGCGCACCGGGGCAGAATGACGCGAAGGCGTCCGACAAGGCCACCGCTTGGCTCGGTAGCCTCGGCATTGCGCCGGCGCTGGCGGCCGGCGAAGAGGCTGGGCTGCTGCCCGTGGACTGGCTCGCCCATCTGAAACAGGAAGGGCATCTGACGCTCGACGCGCTCACGCTCAAGGGCGCCAAGCTCAGCGACGTTGCATTGGCCACCAGCGGCAGCGATGGGCGCCAGCGGATCGATTCGCTGAGTGCCAACCTCTACGACGGTAGCGTCAAGGCCTCCAGCGCGCTCGATCTGCGTCAGTCGCCCATTCAACTCTCCTTCACCGAGCGTCTGCAGGGTGTTCAACTGGCGCCGCTGTACCAGGATGTGAGTGGCAAGGCCTCGCCGCTGCGCGGCACGCTCAGCCTGCAGGGCGATTTCGACTCGCGCACCAACACCATTGCTGGGATCCAGCAGAACCTCAATGGCCAGGCGGCACTGCGCATCGATGACGGCGCCATGCTCGACGTCAACGTGCCGAAGCAGCTGTGTACGGCCGTTGCCACGCTGGAGGGCAAGCAGTCCGAGCGCGAGTGGAGCCCGGACACCGCCTTCGATCGGCTACAAGCCACCGTAGTGGTGAAAGATGGCGTGGCGCACAACGACGATCTCGATATCGCTATCCCCGGGGTGAGCCTTAGTGGCAAAGGTGAGGTCAATCTGGTCACCGACCGGCTCGACTATCGCGCCGCGGCCCGCCTGCAGGATACCGCCGATCAGGCCGCCTGCAGCGTCAACCCGCGCCTGGCGCGAATCGACTTCCCGATCCGCTGCCAGGGCAGCCTGACAGACGCGCCGGCCAGCTGGTGCAGCTTCGACCGCGAGGCGTTCCAGCGTTCGCTGGGGGCGCTCGCCGAGGACGAAGCCAAGCGCAAGGCCGGCAAGCGAGTCGATGAAGTGCTCGATGACAAGCTCGATGACAAGACCCGGCGCAAGATCGACGACGCCCTGGGCGATGGTGCCTCCCAGGAACTCGGCGACAAGATCCGTGGCCTGTTCAAGTGACCGCCACTGCTGACCAATTCCTGCGCCGACGTCTCGTCGGCGCTTTGCGATCATCCCCTGTCGCCATCCGCTGATCCGAGGTGCCGTTTGGCTGAGTTTGCGTTATCGACCGAGGCGTTCCAGCGCCGCGTGTTCGACTGGTTCGATCTGCATGGGCGCAAGACGCTGCCGTGGCAGCAGAACAAGACCGCCTACCGGGTCTGGGTCTCCGAGATCATGCTGCAGCAGACCCAGGTCGCCACCGTAGTACCCTACTTTGAGCGCTTCATGGCGCGCTTCCCCAACGTTCAGACGCTCGCCGAGGCGCCACAGGACGACGTACTGCACCTGTGGACCGGGCTTGGCTACTATGCCCGTGCGCGTAACCTGCACAAGGCCGCGCGGCAGGTGGTCGAGGACTACGCTGGCGAATTTCCGACCCATGACCTTGATGCGATGACCGCGTTGCCCGGGATCGGCCGCTCCACCGCCGGTGCGATCATCAGTATTACCAGCGGTCGGCGCGCGGCGATTCTCGACGGTAACGTCAAGCGTGTCCTCGCGCGGCTGCATGCGGTGGAGGGCTGGCCCGGGCGCAGCGACGTGCTGGCACGGCTGTGGACGCTGGCCGAGCGCTATACGCCCCACGAGCGACTGCCTGACTACACCCAGGCGATGATGGATCTGGGAGCGATGATCTGTACCCGGGGGAAACCCAGCTGCCTGCTGTGCCCGTTCGAAGACGTCTGCGTAGCGCATGCGCAGGGGCGTGAGCGCGACTATCCCGGGTCCAAGCCCAAGCGTGAGATCCCCACGCGCAGCACCCAGATGCTCATGCTGCAGGACTCCAGCGGCCGGGTTCTGCTGCGTCAGCGCCCGCCGACGGGGCTATGGGGCGGTCTCTGGTGCTTTCCCCAGTTCGACGATGGTGAGGCGCTGCGCGACTGGCTGGCGCGCTACCCCGGTGTGCATCTGGCTCGCGCCTGGCAACCGTTTACCCACGTCTTCACTCACTTCCGCCTCGATATCACGCCTTGCCCAGCCACGGCCAGCGATGCCACGCTGGCGACCCGCATCGCCGAAGGCGCCGATGAGCGCTGGGTGGATCCTGCGGACCCCGGCGATATCGGCCTGGCCGCGCCGGTGAAGACCCTGCTCGACAAGCTGGCCCAGACACCCACGACCACCGACTGACACAGGAGTGACCCATGGCTCGTACCGTATTCTGCCGCAAGTACCAGCAGGAACTCGAAGCTCTGCCGTTCCCACCGCTGCCCGGCGCCAAGGGCCAGGAGATTCAACAGAACGTCTCCAAGCGCGCCTGGGAAGAGTGGCAGGCCCAGCAGACCCGGCTGATCAACGAGAAGCATCTCAACATGCTCGACCCCGACGCGCGCGCCTACCTGATGGCGCAGATGGAGCGCTTCTTCGACAACCAGGAGACCGATCACGCCGAAGGCTACGTGCCGCCGAGCCAGTGATTTCAGCGCGGGCGAAAGCGATTCCATCTTTTTGAAATAAAAGGCTTGACCCGTGAAAGGCTTACTGGTTTAATTCGTCCCCGTTGGCAAGGGCCAGATAGCTCAGTTGGTAGAGCAGGGGATTGAAAATCCCCGTGTCGGCGGTTCGATTCCGTCTCTGGCCACCACGCTGCTGGGGTATCGCCAAGTGGTAAGGCACCGGTTTTTGGTATCGGCATTCCCAGGTTCGAATCCTGGTACCCCAGCCATTTGCTAACGTCTCTATGCTCGCCGACATAGCTCAGTTGGTAGAGCAACTGACTTGTAATCAAGCGCGGCGACCTTTGGAAAAGCTGGCATAGCTCAGATGGTAGAGCAGCTGACTTGTAATCAGCAGGTCCCGGGTTCGACTCCTGGTGCCAGCACCATCCAAAGCACATGCGTCGTGTAGCTTCGAAATTCCTCCTGCCCAGCATCTATTGCACTCATTCCGCTTACCACTGGATGAGGTGCAGTTATGCGTGTTTCAGCAACGGTTTGCTCCAAGGGCGGGGTCGGCAAGACGACCACGACAGCCAACCTCGGCGGTTTCCTGGCAGATGCCGGTCTGCGGGTTCTCCTCATAGACTTGGATTCCCAGCCAACCCTCTCTTCCTACTACGAGCTGTCACAGCCGGCTCCCGGCGGTGTGTACGAGCTACTCGCGACAGAGCTGGTCGACCTCGACCAGATCATCTCTCATACCGCTATTCCCAATCTCGACATCATCGTCTCTAACGACTATCGGAATCAGTTGCAGCAGCTTTTGCTCAACGCGCCGAATGGTCGCTTCCGCCTGATCGATCTCCTTGATCGCTTCGCCGATCGTTACGACGCCATCCTCATCGATACCCAGGGCGCGCGCTCCGTCGTCCTCGAAATGGCCGTGATGGCCGCTGATCGGCTGGTCTCTCCCATCGTTCCCGAACTGCTCACTGCCCGCGAATTCGTGCGCGGTACCCAGGGCATGCTCAACGAGCTGCGCGAGCTGGCACGCTATACCCGCTTCGAGGTGCCGCCGGTCTCCATCCTGCTCAACAAGATGACCGACCAGCTTCGCGATGCCCGGGACATCGCCGACAGCATTCGCACCATGTATGCCGAGGTCGAGGACCAAGGCATCAGCGTGCTGGAGGCGTCTCTAGTCAACCTTTCCGCCTACCGCTCGGCGGCGCTCCAAGGGCTGCCCGTCCACCGGGTCGAGCCGCGTAAGCCATATAGCCGCAAGGCGCCGGCCTGCGCCGACCAGCTCAAGGCCGTGGCGGTCGATCTTTACCCCGAGTGGGCCGACGCCATCCGCGCGGTAGGCGCTGTCACCTCCAACGGTAAATCCGGCACGGGGAAATCGGGGGTGGGCCATGTCCATTAATTTCCAATCTCCTGCACCCGTCGAGGCAGAAGCCATGGGGCTTCTTCCGCCGCACAGCATCGAGGGTGAGCAGTCCACGCTGGGCGCGTTGATGCTCGATAACACGAGGTGGGACGACATCTACGAGATCGTCGACGCGTCAGCGTTCTATCACTATCCGCATCGGCTGATCTTCAAGGCGATGGAGGAGTTGTCCCACGATGAGAAACCGCTCGATGTCGTGACGCTCTCCGAGCTGCTCGAGCGCGATGGTCATATCGAGACCTGTGGGGGCCTGTCCTATCTGGCCGAGCTGGCTCGCAACACGCCTTCAGCGACGAATGTTGTCGCCTATGCAGGTATCGTACGAGAGCATCAGCGCCGTCGTCAGTTGGCCAACATGGGCCGCGACCTCTGCCAGCGGGCGCTGGATGGGCAGCAACTCAGTCAGGCATTGATCGAGGCCACTGAACACCAGCTGTTCGAGTTGGCCGAGAACCGGCAAGGCAAGGAGACCGGCATACGTCACGCCTTGACGGCGGCGATCGATACCATCGACCGGGCCTTCAATGCCAAGGACGGCATCACCGGCACGCCGACTGGCTACAAGGATCTCGACGAACTCACCTGCGGCTGGCAGGACTCCGACCTGATCGTCATCGCCGGTCGCCCCTCGATGGGCAAGACCACGCTGGGCATGAACCTCGTCGAGAATGCGCTGGTCGCCACGGCCGGTCGCTCCGAGCTGGCCACTGCGCCGATCTTCGTCTTCTCGCTCGAGATGCCCGAGGAGCAGCTGATGCTGCGTCTCATGGCAAGCATGGGGCGTCTGGATCTGAGCAAGCTGCGCTCGGGCCAGCTCGATGACGGTGGCTGGGAAAAGTTGACCTCGGCCACGAACCGCATACTCGGCTTCGAGGAACGTCTATTCGTCGATGACTCCAGCGGCATCTCCGCGACCTCTCTCAAGTCGCGTGCCCGTCGGTTGATGCGACGCCACGGCAAACCTGCCCTGATCCTCATTGACTATCTGCAACTGCTCGTGGAGCCGGGCTGCGAGAACCGCAACAACGAGATCTCCGCGATCTCTCGGATCCTCAAGGCCACCGCCAAAGATCTCAACTGTCCGGTGGTAGCGCTCTCGCAGCTCAACCGCACGCTTGAGAACCGTCCCAACAAAAGGCCATGCATGGCTGACCTGCGCGACTCCGGCGCGATCGAGCAAGATGCCGACGTCATCGGCTTCGTTTACCGCGATGAGGTCTACAACACGGATAACCCCGACAACAAGGGGCTTGCGGAGCTGATCATCGGCAAGCAGCGCAACGGTCCCACCGGCACCGTGCATCTGACCTTTGTGAGCTCAAGCACGCGCTTCGAACCGCTGGCGTGGAAGCAGGTACAGGAGGGTTTGTCATGAGCACAGAATCTCGCAAGCCAATGGCACCAGAGCTACTCAGTGAACGTATCCATGACCGTCTTGAGCAGCACGCCGCTGAAGAGGCCTCAGTTGAGAAACGTCTCAGCACCTTGGAACTGTGTGGCCCAATCGCTTTGAAGCGCCTGATCGAGGTTGCCGAGGGGCATAGCGGCCAAAGTCATCACTGTCGACGGATCCTTCTCGCCGTTTACAACGGATCCAAGTGGCCACTCGAGCTAACCCGCCTCCGTTGTCTGGACCGTGACCTGCAGCGTGGCGCCATCATCCTCATTGAGTGGTCCGCCTACTCAGGCCGTGAGTTGCACGAGTATCTGGAGAACGGTGACCACTTGATGAATCGCTTCTGGGAGACCGAGTCCTGTCAGGGAGGTGAGTCATGACCTTCATCACCACATATTCCGGTCTCTCGGTTCACTTGGCGAACCCCACGCCACAGATGATCGATGCTGGTGACATCGGACGTTCACTGAGCCGCATCTGCCGATTCGGCGGGCATACCCGTCAGCATTACAGCGTTGCGCAGCACTGTGTGCTCGCGAGCCAATTCGTGCCTGCCGAACATCAGCTTACGGCCTTGATGCACGACGCCACCGAAGCCTATGTCGGGGACATGGTGTCGCCGCTGAAAGCGCTGATGCCGGAGTTCAAGCGTATCGAAGGTCGGTTTTGGGCAGCGATTGCAGAGCGTTTCGGGCTCCCCGGTGCCATGGATCCCTGCATTAAGAATATCGACCTGATCCTGCTCGCAACGGAACGCCGGGACTTGCTGTGCGAAGGAGAATCCTGGGATTGCCTGGAAGGGGTGATACCTCTGCCAATGCGCATCCAGCCCTGGTCGATGGATCATGCCTTCGGGCAATGGATGGCGCGTTATGAATATCTAGCTTCTCAGCGAGAGGCAGAGGTGGAGTTCAGGAGGGTCGCGTCATGACAGTGACTATTCCCCTGATGCGCTACCACGGCGGCAAGTTCCGTCTGGCGCCGTGGATCATGGCGCACTTTCCTCCAATCTCCGCCTTCGATGTCTACGTCGAGTCCTTTGGTGGCGCTGCCGGTGTCCTCCTGCAGAAGCCACGCAGCTACGCCGAGGTCTACAACGATCTGGATGGCGATGTCGTCAATCTGTTCGAGGTGCTGCGTAGGCCCGAGCAGCGGCAGGGTCTCATCGAGCAGATCGCGCTAACCCCCTATGCGCGTGGCGAGTTCGAGCGTGCCTGGGACGACACCCCGGATCCGGTAGAGCGCGCTCGACGGCTGCTGATCCGTGCCCACATGGGCTTCGGCTCCGCCGGTGCGACCCGTGGCAATTCCGGCTTCCGTACAGACACCCGACGTGCCCATGGCACGACGCAGCATCACTGGCAGCGCCTACCCGCGGTGATTGGTGTTGTGGCCGAACGTTTGTCGGGCGTGCTGATCGAGAACCGTGATGCCATAACCGTCATTGCCCAACATGACTCACCGCGCACGCTTCATTACGTCGATCCGCCTTATCTCGAAGAGACCCGCCAGAATGGGCAGCGGCGCGTCTACACCCATGAGTTGAGCGACCAGCATCACGTCGAACTGCTCGAGCGCCTTCGGGATGCCCAGGGCTACGTGATCCTCTCTGGCTACGACGCCGACCTCTATCGCGATGAGCTTCGGGATTGGCGCATGGCTCGCCGTCATGTGCAGGCGTCGGGTCAGCGTGGTTCTGGGCAGCGTACCGAGTGTCTGTGGCTCAATCCGCGTGCGGCGGAATGGGCCGGTCAGATGGAACTCAACCTTCCCTACCAGGAGGTGGCCCATGCCTGACGCACTGCCGATTCGCTGCTCGACGCGTGCCCTGAAGCGCGTGGTGCGTTACGCCGTTGACCACGGCTGGATTGTCGAACGCACCCGTGGCGGCCACGTGCGCTTCATCAAGCCGGGCTGTCCGCCCGTGTTCACCGGATTTTCACCCAGCGACGCCCGTGCCGAGAAGAACGTCCTGGCACGGCTGCGCCGGGTGCAGCGACAAGAGGAGGGCGAGGCATGATTCCTGATCGCATCCTTCGTAAGATCGAGCGCTGCCTGGCGCTGTCACGCTCGGCCAATGAGCACGAGGCCGGCACGGCGTTGCGTCAGGCGCAGCATCTCATGGACGAGTACGGCGTCAGCGAGATCGACGTCGCGGCGTCGACCGTCGATCGGGTGGCTGTGAAGTCGCCGACCGGACGCAAGCCACCGCGCTGGCTCGATCGGCTGGCCACGCTAGTCAACGCCGCCTTCGGCACCGCCACCGTTTACGAGCCCCGTCCGACGTTCGAAGGCTGGCAGGGCTACTTCGCCTTCCTGGGCGAGGCGAGTCAGGTGCGCATCGCGGCCTATGCGTTCGAGGTATTGCAGCGTCAGCTGATCAGCGATCGCAAGGCCTTCCTGAACGGCATGAACAAGCGTGCGAAACGCATCACCAAGGTTCGCCGGGCCGATGCCTATGCCCTGGCATGGGTGGCGGGCGCGTTCGAACACATCGTGCCGGTGGAGAAGACCGAGGAGGCCATCGCGGCGATCGAGCATTTCCAGCAGCGCTTCTATCCCCAGCTCGAGGCGATGAATGCCATCGATCGAGGGCAGCACCGGGATGATCAGCGGGCGATGGCCAGAGGTTATGTCGCCGGCCGCAATGCTCGCCTGCATGGCGGCGTCGATCGTGATCAACACAAGGAGCTGCCCCATGGCTGAGATCTATTCCTTTCCGGCGCGTGAGGCCACTGGCCAGGGCATGGAGCGGTGTCTGCAGGGGCGAGAGTGTCTGGCCCTGGGTCTGCTCGATCCGTTCGCCGGGTGGGTCGAAACGCTGGACACTTGGTTCGCGTGTCATCCCCAGGCACACAACAAGCGCAACGACGCGCTGCGCTCGTTGCTCGCCGATACCTGGCTGGTGTTCCACATGGCCTGTGATGAGGCGAGCCGACTGGAGATGCAGCCACATCACAGCCTGCGCTGGGCGCAGCTTCAGTATTTCGACCTCAGCGATTTCGAGCTGCTGGTGATCGTCAACGACAACCTGCTCGATCTGCGCCGTGGCCTGCAGGCGCTATGCCAGCAGCACCCGCCGCAGACCCGCAGCGATCTGAGCCTCCACGGGCTCACGCAAAGCATCGGTCGCTTGAGCCAGCAGTTGAACCATTTCTTCGATGATGGCTGCGCATCGCGGCAGCCGGAGTGGACCTCATGAGTAAACCATCCGTCACCCCCGACCAGATCACGGCCAAGCTGAACCAGCCGGGACCGGCGCTCAGGAGTCAGCCCACCGACCGGCTGCCGGCGCCGACCCGCGAACAGGCGATGTCGCTGACGCTGGATCAGCTGCGCCCCTACGACCGCAACCCGCGTACCCACCACAATCCGAAGTACGAGGAGATCAAGGAGTCGATCCGGGCAGTTGGACTCAAGCAGAAACTGACCGTCACTCAACGACCGGGCGATGATCGCTACATGATCTCCGACGGCGGCAATACCCGCCTGACGATCCTCAATGAGCTGTATCAGGAAACCGGCGATAAGCAGTTCTACCACCAGGATTGCCACTTCATCCCCTGGCAGGGCGAGATCAATGTGCTCGCCGGCCACCTGGCCGAGAACGATAACCGGGGCCAGCTCAGCTGGATCGAGCGCGCGCGAGGCATCCACGAGGCCAAGCGCATGATCGAGGAAGAGGCCGGCGAGACCATCTCCCAGCGCGAGCTGACCAAACGCCTGCGCATGCTGGGCTATACGGTCAATCAGAGTCACATCTCTAAAATGCTCTACACCATCGAGCATTTTCTGCCGACCCTGCCGCTGACCCTCGACGCTGGGATGGGCAAGGGGCAGATCGAGAAGCTGATCTCCTATCGCCAGTTCTGCGACGAGTGCTGGACCCGCTGTGCGGACTTCTGGATCGGGCACGCCGACGACCTGGGCGAGGGCGAACAGTGGGCCAACAACGTCGTCGAGGGCGACTTCGCCCTGGCCTGGCACGAGGAGATGGCCCAGCTCGATCACGAGGGGCAGACCGAGTTTCGTTGGAACATCGTCGAGGATCGCCTGAAGGGTATGCTCAACGAGCACACCGGGCTGCACTTCAACCCCATCGACATGGCGTGGAAAAACTGGTTCACCGTGCGCAAGTACGCCCGAGCGGCAACGGAAGAGGAACGTGCCGACATCTGGACCACGGTCGACAGTGAACTGGAACGCCTGCGTCACCCCCAGGAGCGCCACCTCTATCCGCCCAAGCCGGAGGCCTCCAATGGCGCATCTTCACCGGGCAAAACGTCGGGATCGTCTTCGCTGCCATCTACGTCCAATGCGTCGGGCGAGCTCCATCAGTCAGGCGGCGGTAGTGGCGACGCCGATGATCTGATGTTCGGCGATGGCCGGACCGATCTCGACAACTCGCCGGCACAGTCGCCCAGTGAGCGCGGCGTGCCGGAATCCGGCGGCGCGGGTGAGTCCGTTGCCATGAAGCAGATGCGCGCACAGCTCGAGCAGCTCGAACAGCGCAATGCCGAACTCGAGGCCCAGACTCATCGGACGCCGGTGGCACCGCAAGGGTTTGGCGCCGGTGACGAAGACAACGATGGCCTCGGCGGACTGCTGGATACCGACGGCCTTTTACAGGAACACACGCCTCAGCCCACTCGCTCTCCCGAGGAGCAGGCCACGATCGCTGCCGACCTGACGCTCTCGCCTCACCATGAAACCGAGGGGCATCGCCAGCTGCGTCACTGGCAGGCGAAAGAGCACGGCGAGGAAGCGATCGACTTCGAAGCGGCGGCGCTCAAGAGCGTGCCGCTACAGGACGGCGGCCGCATTGCGCCGATCACCGATCTCTGGCACGTCCCGACCTGGCGCCGCAACGCCCAGGATCTGCGTATGCAGATCGGCGAGGTGGTTCAGCTGTTGGCCAGTTGGGCCGGAATCGAAGCGAGCGGTAACAGCGAGGTCATCCGCCTCAACGCCCGCGACGGTCTCGGCTATGAACTTGGTCCCCTCGAGGGTGCCCCCAGCCGTCGCGCCCAGCTCGTCTGGCAGCTGCTCGCCGGCCTCGAGGGCAACATCGACCCGGTGATGCCGAGTGACATCTCGCTACTGGGTGAACTGGTGGGCAGTCATGGTGACGACACTGACGTGCGCCTGCCCGATGGTCTTTTCGTTCGTGTGTTCTGGCTGACCCGGCTGATTCGGGTCTTGCGTGACGGTCTCGATGCAGAGGGGGATTCGTGATGGCAACACCACAACTCAATCATGCGCTGTTCAACCAGGCGCTGGTTCTGATCCGTGAGGGTGATATGCGTCGCGCCCGGGCGCTGGGTTTTCGCGATGACGAGCTGCAGTGCCTCAGTCGTCTGCGAGCCAGCGAGATCGAATCCCTGATCAATGAGTTTCCGGGCGTGGCCCGGTTCGAGCTGGATCACGACACGTTCAAGGCGGCATTGCGCCGTGTCGATCGCGACCAGGATCGCGACGGGCTGGTCGATCACTGTATTCGTCACGGGGCTAGCGTGCAGATGCTGGCCACCTTCTTCGGCCTGACCCCGAACGACTGCTCGGCGCGACGTACCCTGCTTGGCGTGCCGAGCCGACAGGGGCGACTGCCCATGCCGGAGGAGAAGGTCGAACACGAAGCCTATCATCGCTGGCAGACCATCTCAGACGATCCGGCCAGCCCCGGTGCCGTGGAAGACATTCGCGGCATGCTGGTGCTAGCCGAGGAGGTCCAGCTGCCCCTGGCCGTGATCTGGACGCTGATCAAACAGTGGACCCTACCCGAGCAGGCACGTCAGCAGAGCCTGCCTGCCGAGGACGAGGGCGCGGTGCGTGAAGGGGTGGCGTGATGAAACATTTTGACGCGCTCATCGGGCGCGCGGCGTCATCCCTGACCCAACGCCGAGGCCAAGCCGCCTCGGCGTCGGGCGTTCAGGATGACGCGCTCGATGGCCTGCTGTTCATGGGCAATCCCCATGAAACCGTCCCTCGAGCGCTGCTGCTCGATCAGCGCCTGGGCGCGGTCGACGTGCTGGGCTGGCAGATGATCCGGCTACTGTCGAATGCCGATCGCACCACGGCATTCCCTACTTACGACGAACTGGAGCCATTGCTGCGCTCCGGCGCAAATCGCAAGGCGTCACGCAAGACCGTGGCGCGGGTCATCGCGATCCTCAGACTGACCCGCTGGATGACGCTGGGCATGAAAGCACGCAACACCGACAACGGCCGCATGATCGGCAACGTCTATGTGCTGCATGACGAACCGCTGGCACCCGCCGAGTCGTTGTCGCTCGATGCCGAATACATCGAGTACGTCATCCGCTGTACTCGTCACCACAACCGCGACGTCGCCGAGGTGGCTGAGCTCGTGCGAGACGAACTGGCCGAAAGCGGCGTGCTCGAGATTCCGTCTCGATTGGAGGTTATCGATCAGCGTGCCCAGCGGCAGAGCCGTGCCGAGTTTCCAGCGGAAACTCAGTCGACGCCCGCCCAGTTTCCGGCGGAAACTCAGGGCAATTCACCCGGTTTCCAGCGGAAACTTGGGCAGTTTCCCGAGGCTGATGATCCCAGTTTCCAGCGGAAACTCATGCGTAAATCAGCGACTTACGACACAGTTTCCGATGCAATCGTGCCTACAGTACGTAGTTATACAAACAGTGTGTGTAAAACCACCGCGCGCGAGCCGGACGCCGCCTCGCTGATCTGGAGCTGGCCGCTTGAACTGACTGCCGACGAGCGTGAATCGGTCACGTTCCTGCTGACGGGGTTGTCGACCGACATGCAGCAGGCGGTGATCGACGAAGCCGCGGGTCGGGTCGATGCCGGCAAGGTGAAGAACACCTTGGGGTTCCTGCACACTCTGGCGAAGCGCGCCGCCTCGGACAGTTTCCAGTTGACACACTACGGACGCGGCATTGCCGACAAACGGCGTGGCAATGCGGGAATCAGTGTCGAAGAGAACCGTATTGCCGCCACACCGGTGGTGCCGATTCGAACGCTGGCACCGTCGGACGAGGCAGAACCGCAGCCAATCTCAGCGGAAACCGAACAGGCGCGGGAGCAGATGTTCAAGCGACTGGGGCTGCGGCGCTAGAAACCCTTGCGATCGCGTTTAACGTTTTCGATAGGGCGACGCTCGTCGAGCCTTGATGCTGGCATCCCATTCAGTGCATCGACGATTCAGGAGTGATTATGGCCAGCGCTGAGCCCCGTGTAGGGCAGCTACGCAGCAAGATCGAGATGACTCTGCATACCTATCCGGCAGTGCTTGCCTGGCACGGACGCGGTGTCGAAAGCGGCAAGCCACAGGTGGTCGGTCTCAAACAGTTTCTGTCGCTCGCCGGACGTGTCCATCAGGCAGCAGGCCGGGACGATCCCTACGCCGACAGCTGGCTGCTCATGCTCGAGGAGAAGGTCGGCGAGACCCGACAATCGCTCCATCAATTGGAAAAGCGAGTGAGCCAGGTTCTGAAGCAGATCCCGGAGGGGCTCGATGTCAGTCGCAACGTCAGTCAACAACCGTTCGTGACGCCTGTGTTCACCGGCGGGCAGATGGGCTGGCAGGCGGTCATGCTGCTGATGCAGTACGACAGCATCGTTCGCGATGTGCTGCTGGCCCATCACATTGGACTGCTGGGCAACAAGCAGCGTGGCGCGATGATTCGCGACCAGGGCGGCCACGCCCTGCGATCGCTATGTTACGCGCCGGTCAAGTTTCCCGGGTTCAGCGGGGCGACGCGTGATGATTTCGCAGCCAACAACGCCAAGGCCCGAAACGCCCTCGAGAAGTACGGCGAGCTGCCGCAGGACATCCTTGAAGGGACGCGCCGCAGCGAGTTCGCGCCGACGATCCGACGCGAGGGAGCCGAGCTGGCCGGCAGTGAGCAGAATCCCAAGCTCGAAGGCGCGGACCTGGCTGACGATCAGATGCTGCCCCAGTCCGGGGATGACGGGGATTGACTCTGCCGGGTGTTTCCCCCGGAACACTCCACCGAGAGAAGGTCAGGGTGATTCCACTGTAATCACTCCACCAAGAGCCGGTCAGGGTGATTCCACTGTAATCACTCAACCAAGAGCCGGTCAGGGTGATTCCCCCGGAATCACTCCACCGAGAGCAGGCCAGGGTGATTCCACTGTAATCACTCCACCGAGAGAAGGTCAGGGTGATTCCACTGTAATCACTCAACCAAGAGCCGGTCAGGGTGATTCCACTGTAATCACTCAACCAAGAGCCGGTCAGGGTGATTCCCCCGGAATCACTCCACCGAGAGCAGGTCAGGGTGATTCCCCCGGAATCACTCCACCGAGAGCAGGCCAGGGTGATTCCACTGTAATCACTCCACCGAGAGAAGGTCAGGTGATTCCACTGTAATCATTCAACCAAGGACCAGGCGGGTGTTGGGGCAACCAGTATCTGCGACGAATACAGGATGGGGACCGTGAACGCAATGTTTGCACTGGAACAGCGTCAGGACTTTGCACTGAATCAGTACGCAAAGGGCCTTTTAAAACCCTTTAAGGGTAAGGGGGAGATGATCCGGTTTCGGGACGAGCTGGACGAGGAGTGTCGGCGGATGTGGCAAGAGGCAGCGGACTTCGCCAACCGCTACAACCGAACCGTGGTCCAGGCAGGGCTCTGGCTGAAACCGCATAACAACAGCGGGGGGCGTGTGCGCGCAGTGCAGTGGCGTGACAAGGCCCAGACCCAGATGGGGCGACGTCTGCTCGAGGCCGTGCTCCAATACGGCGATATTTCGGTGGGCATGAAGCATCAGCTGGTCAAGATCGAGACCGAGCGCGTGATCTTCAATGCCAAAGTCGCGGCGGCGACTCGACAGGTCGATCGCCTAAATCGACTGCTGAAAGACCTCGACGAGATCGAGGCCATGGTCTGACACCTGCAACGGTCCGGAATAGTTCGCCGCCGGTTTAACGTTTCCTGCTGACGTCCTTCGCCGCTCGCGGCCACTGTAGTTGGGCATACATTCGATCCAGGAGATTCAGATGAGCACGCATTTTATGGGCGAGGGGAACATCGGTTCGGATCCGGAAGTGAAAATGTTTTCCCCCAACGGCAATCAGCCGCCACGAGGCGTCATGCGGCTGAACGTCCGATTCGATAATCCGGTGCCGACCGATACCGGCAACGTTGACAAGGGTGGGTTCTGGGCAAACGTCGAGATATGGCATCGCGATGTCGAGCAGTGGGCTCGGCTGTATCAGAAGGGCATGCGCGTCATGGTGTCGGGCCGAATGGTGCTGGACGAATGGCAGGACGGCGAAGGTAATAACCGGTCCCAGTTCAAGGTGCAGGCCGTACGCATCGGTGTCCTACCTTTCCGCGTCGCCCAGGTTCAGCTCGAGCCGGCACAGGGCCTGCAAACGCCACGGCAGCCTTCATCGTCCCAGGCTCCGCAACAGGGAGCTTATCCTAAAGCTGCTGGACCAGAAGGTGAGTGGGACAACCCGGCGGGGTCTGATCCGAGCTATTCGGAATGAGCGGGCTCGCTGGCTTGAAGGAAGGCTCTATCATCAAACGGATAAGGAGTGCTGGGATGAAGCACTGGGTGGTGGCAATGGGGATGGTGGCACTGACGGGCTGCGCGGCGCAGGATCATTATTACTCGAACGGCGTCTGCGTGACCTGTTTCAACAATCCCGTGACCGGCGAGCCACTGAACTACGATCCCAACGAAACGCCGCAGAAAGTGGCAACCAATGCCGAGGGGGAAACGGTCGATGCCACAAGTCTGGGTAGCCAGAGCGGATCGGTCGACATCGATTCCCGTGTCGACGTCGATACCGCTTACGCTCGGATCAAGTCGGCGATGGGGTTCCGATCCCCCAATGACTTCGAGAGTCCGGAAAGCACCAATGCAAAAATGCAGATGGGCGATGTAGCCTGGAAGCACGACCGCACCCCGGGGGCCTACTACAATCTCGGCGATTACGGCAGGCAGTCCATCGGCGGAATGCGCTACTCCATCCTGCAGCGAGTCCAGATCGAGAAGAGTGGGGCCGGCTCGCGTATCCACTACAGCTGGGCGCCTGCCGACAAGCGAACACTCTATGATGGTGATGCCATGGAGTCTGCGCTGACTCAGCGTCTCAGGGCCGCGTTAGACTGATCGGAAATGCCCAACTTCTTTACCATCAAGGATGGTTGATGAACAGCTGGGCAACATGCTCCAGGGACTCGACGACACGCAGTCGACTGGCCGTGTCGTCGAGTTTCGTATTCGGCTCAAGGCGCTGATGCAGGAGTACGGCATTAGCGACGAGACGTCGTCGCATGGATCGAACAGGGGATCGTGGCGGATGGACAATCGTGACTTCACAGCCTACCAACGGTTTTTCATTCGCCCGCGTCCGGGACAGCGCTCGCTGATCGAGGCGGACATTCAGACTGTCATTGGTGGCGCCGTTATCCATCGTCCCGCGCCCGATGGCGCGTTGCTCAAACCGACGATACTCAAACCCGGAAAAGGGCGTTACCTGATCCCGATGCGCTGGCTCAGCGGCGAGGTCATTACCATCGATAACGCCTCCACGGCGCAATGGTTCTGGCTCGATGCCGACATTCCCTTCAACGGATCGCAGGCTCGGCGATTGGCCCTGATCCTGACACAGCATGCTGGGATCGCCTGTGTGGCCGAGGACAACACGCGCGGTGCGGCCCATGGCAATGCGGAAGCCTGGATCATCGACGAGGCGCATTACCTGCTTCAGCCCGATTAACATTCCCCACTGATTCTGCTGATCCAGCCCGTCATGCTGAGGCCATACACATTCTGTAAGGCCCGGTGTCATGTCTCGATTGTTCCTTTGCGAAAAACCCTCCCAGGCTCGCGATATTGGCGTGGTTCTGGGCGCGACGCGTAAAGCCGAAGGCTGTCTGCAGGGCGACGGCATTGTCGTCACCTGGGCCTTCGGTCATCTCCTCGAGCAGGCCCCTCCCGAAGCCTACGATCCGGCGCTGAAGCGCTGGTCATTGGACACGCTGCCGATCCGGCCGACGCAGTGGAAGAACACGGTGCGCAAGGATGCCGGCAAGCAGTTCAAGGTGATTCAGGGACTGCTCAAGCAGTGCAGCGAGGTGGTCGTCTCCACCGACGCCGATCGGGAGGGCGAGACCATCGGCCGCGAGATCCTCGACGCTTGTCGTTACCAGGGCCGTGTCTCCCGCCTCTGGCTGTCGGCGCTGGATGAGGCGTCGATTCGCAAGGCCCTGAGCAACATCCGCCCCGGAGAGTCGACCTGGCCGTTGTACCAGGCGGGGTTGGGCCGCTCTCGCGCGGACTGGCTGGTCGGCATGAACCTGACCCGTGCGTTTTCGGTGCTGGCTCAGCAGCAAGGGCACGAGGGCGTGCTTTCGGTGGGCCGGGTTCAGACACCGACGTTGGCCCTGGTCGTGCGTCGTGACCAGGAGATCGCGAGCTTCGTACCCAAGCCGTTCTGGGACGTCGTGGCCAACTTGCAGGCGCAGGGTGGTCAGTTCCAGGCCAAATGGCTACCGGGCAACGATGGCTGGCTCGACGAGGAAGGCCGGTGCATCAACCAGGAGGCGGCGCGGACGATCGCGGCCCGGTGCCAGAGCGGCAAGGCGACGGTGGCGTCCGTCGAGACATCGCGCAAATGTGAGGGCGCGCCGCTGGTGATGGACCTGGGCACCTTGCAGCAGGCGTGCTCGAAGCGCTTCGGCTTCGGGGCCCAGCAGGTGCTCGACATCGCCCAGTCGCTCTACGAGACACACAAGGCGACATCCTATCCGCGTACCGATTGTCGCTACCTGCCCACGTCGATGCTGTCCGAGGTTGGGATGGTCGTGAAGGCGCTCCTGCATTCGGATCAGAAGCTCGCGCCGGTTATCGAACGTCTGGATCAGAACCTCCAGAGCCGCGTCTGGAACGACAGCAGGATCACGGCCCACCACGGGATCATTCCCACCACGGCACCCTGCCGGATCGAGCGAATGAGCGAAGACGAATTCCGCGTCTACGATCTCATCCGTCGCCATTATCTGGCACAGTTTCTGCCCGCCCATGAGTACGATCAGACCGATGTGCGCCTGGACCTCGCTGGCGAGACGTTCGTGGCCTCGGGTAGACAGGTACGGGTCGAGGGCTGGAAAGCGTTATTCCCCCGAGGGAAGGACAAAGGGCAGGACGGTGACGACGAGGAGCAGGAAGTTTCCGGCGTGCAGGCGCTCCCGCCTCTCCGTCAGGGGGAAAACTGTTCAGTTCGGGATCTCCTGGTGAAGGATCGCCAGACCCAGCCGCCGAAGCCATTCGCCGAGGGCACGTTGATCTCGGCGATGAAGAACGCGGCCCGATTCGTCACTGACGAGCGTTTGCGCGCGCGGCTGCGCGAGAGCGCCGGCATCGGCACCGAGGCGACTCGCGCCGGCATCATCGAGACACTGCTCAAGCGAGGGTTCCTTCGCAAGAAGGGGCGCGCGATCGTTTCGACCCCGGTGGGGCAGGGGCTGATCGCGGCGCTACCGCCGCAAATCAGCAACCCGGGGATGACCGCTTTGTGGGAGCAGGCGCTGGACCAGGTAGCCGAGGGGGCGATGACCCTGGACGATTTCATGGAGCGACAGAGCGTGCTGCTCGACAAGCTCATCGAGATCGCGCTCCAGCAGCCTCAGTTGAATCTCCCGGAGGCACCCAGCGAAACCTGTCCCAAGTGTCAGGCGAAGATGCGCAAGCGCAAGAGCAGCAACGGCCCCTTCTGGTCGTGCTCCCGCTACCCCAACTGTGACGGCACCAAGTCGATCGGCAAGAAGGGCAAGCCCAAGGGCAGCCGCCGGTCGAATCGTCAGCCAGCTCAGGGAGGGCTGGGGGCTCGGAGATGATTGGAACTCTACTCACGCTAGGTATTTGGAAGTGGCTTTTGTCAAGCTTCTGCCTACACGACGCGGTCGCTCGAACCAAGAAGGTAAGTGACGGCGAGCGCAGCAAGCGGCCATCCTTCGTCTGTGACACAGAATGGCATTTTTCCATCGAGGTGTAAGGGCCCCCAACCAAGAGGTGCCTGTGGCTCGCCACCAAGCTGGGACGACTTGATCGTGGCCGGAGATTCTCTTCCGGGGTTGTCGAGTAACCAGGTGCAGGCGCAACTTTCGAGGTCGGGTATGCTACCCTATCTCCGGTTCACATTGATCGGGTACAATACCCGACCTGAAAGCATGTCGAAAGGAGCGGATCATGAGTTTGGTGCCGACCCCGATAGCATCGCGGCTCACCGGTCTTTCGACTGAAAGATTGCGTGAGTGGACCAGTCGCCGTGCACTCGTGCCAGCAGATATGCGGCCCCAGCGGAAGGGTTCGCCTGCTCAATTCAGTTGGCAAACCATTTTGATCCTGCGCGTGGCAGTGCTTCTGCGAGATCGCTTCGGTGTGGAGCTTCAGTTCCACAAAAAGAACTTTGCGAAGCTGCGCCAGGAGCTGCGATCGACCTCCTTCATCGCGCTATGGGGGCGACGCTTGGCCTTGAACTCGCAGGGTGAATTGTCACTACTTGACGAGCAGATTCCCCTTCTAACGGGCGATGCAATTCTTATTGCTCTTGATCCACATTTATCGATCATTAGGGACGGATTCGCTTTGCCTAATGCCCCGACTGTGGCCGGACAGCTTGACATGTTCTCGCTTCCTTCCATGCATACGGTGACGCGGCCACTGAAAACTGCGAGCGGCCGTGATGGAAGGCGCTCAGCATGAATGACGGGCATATCGGGCGCAGAACGTTAGCGTCTAAAGTTGTTTCTCTGGAGGTATAGCCATGGCTGATGTTTTTGTGCAGCAGTGGCTAGACAAGCTTGGCTATTCGGCCGACCCCGTGTCGCTGCATGTGCGCGGAACAGAGGTCCCTGCCACGCACCCGTATGCCTTGGAGATTACTGGCCTCCTAAAACCGAGTGGAGCTGTCCGAGCGCAGGCAGTGTACGACGTTGAGGGCATGCCGACTGTGGTATTCGTGGGTGAGGAAGGGCCTCTGACATCGCCGGCACTCGATGAAGTGCGAAAGCGTATCTGGAACCAGAATCTTGCGACTGTCGTTATTGAAGTGAAGGGAGCAGAGGCGGTCGCCTTGCCTGCGCGGAAGCTTCAAGACGAGCAACGGCTAAATCTAGACGACGCCAGACCTGATGGGCCTTTTTCCGCACTCGATATCGCAACAGCTAATCTATCGCGCAGACTGCCGAAATGGTTCGACGTCAGGGCACGGGTCGATCGCAAGCTGCTGGACAATCTGTCGATTACGGTAAACAAGCTGGCCTACGAAGGGCTAAGTGAAAACGTTCCTCTCATCACGCGCAGGCATTTGGCGGAACTTCTCATGGGGCAGGTGCTGTTCATCTCGTACCTGGAGCATCGAGAGATCGTCGGATCGACCTACCGCGAGCGTCGCGGCGTAACTCCGCTGCACGAGTTGGTTGCGTGCAGGGACCGTGAGGGCTTGCGGTCTCTGGTCGATTGGTTACGGGGAGACTTCAACGGTGACTTTTTGGGGGACGATCGGCACGATCCCTGGACAGCGCTTGCATCAACGGGCTTCGAACTGCTGAACCAATTTCTAAGTCGAACCGACCTGGAAAATGGGCAAAGGGATTTCTGGAACTACGATTTTAGCTACATCCCGGTAGAGTTATTGTCAGGTTTATACGAAAAGTTCCTCACGCCCGAGCAGCAGGCCAAAGAAGGTGCGTACTATACGCCACGTAACCTGGCTATGCTTACAGTTGAGCAGGCGCTCATGGCATCCCGAGATCCTTTGACTGAGACAATTTTCGACGGCGCCTGCGGGTCGGGTATCCTTCTTACGACCGCATATCGCCGACTCATCGCGTTGTCAGAGGCAAGAGAGGGTGAGCAGCTTGGTTTCGCCCAGCGGGGCCAACTACTGACACGAAGCATCTTCGGTGCCGATATCAACTTCATGGCCTGCCGCGTCACGGCCTTTAGCCTGTACCTGTCATTGCTTGAAGGCCTCGATCCAGCGGATATTCTCGCGGCCCAAGAACGTGACGGCACCAAGCTGCCGTCCTTAAGGGATACCAACCTAGCCTACGGCAAGGTAAAAGGAGATTTTTTCCGGGATTCGCACGCTTTCCATGGCCGTCGCTTCTCGCTGATCATCTCCAACCCGCCATGGGCGGAACCTGAGGGCGAGACTCGTACGTCGACGGACGACTGGGCAGAACGCGCACGCGTGCCGTTCGCTCGGCGTCAGATTGCCGGCGCGTATGCGCTGCGCGCATTAGAGTTTCTGTCGGATGGTGGCCGGGCATGCTTCATCCTGCCAATCGGCCAGTTTCTCGGCGCTTCCGCTTCGAGTGCGAGTTTTGTCGCGCACACCTTGAGCAGCTACCAGCCACTGCGACTGATCAATTTCGGTGATCTGCAGGGCCTACTTTTCCCGACGGCAGAGAACACTTGCCACGTTTTTCTCGGTGAGCGCCGCGATGGTGATCGTAGGCTGGTTCCCTTCGACGAGACGTTCGACTATCTAGTTCCCAAGGCAGACTTAAGTCTGGCCCTGGGCCGATTGACGATGCAATCTGCCGACCGGCATACATTGCAGACTCGTGCAGTGGCTGAGGATCCACAGTTATTGGTCACTATGATGTGGGGGGATGCGAGCGATCTGTCCATTTGGACTCGGCTGACCCTGCGTGGCACTTTCGCCGATTTCTGGCGCGGACCTAAAGAATTTCGGCGCTGGACATACCGCAAGGGTATACATCTCCACGACAAGAGCCGCCAAGCTGTCGACGCCGATGTGCTCCGCAAGAAGCCTCATGTACCGGTCGCTGCTCTGCGCTCGGGCTCGCCAGTGCTGCACCCGGAACTAGTGACCGATTGGCCCACAAATCAAGCAACTGTCGTCGGCTTGGGACCCAGTGTTCTGAAGGTGTTCGAGGGGCCGAGGGTCTTGTTCCCGGATGGTTTTTCTAGGGGCGAGCAGAACGTGCGTGCCGTCTACTACGACGGTTTTGCCTCGTTCACGCACAGCGTTGGCGTGATCGCCGGACCGAAAGAAGACTCAGCTTTGCTACAGTTCGTCGCGGTCTATTTGCGCTCGACTTTGGCTCGCTACTTTCTAATGATGCGCGGTTGGAAGATGCTGTGCGAACGCAACGGCGTGCATCTGAGCGACGTTGAAGCTTTTCCTTTCTTCCCACCGGATGACGCTCCCGATCCAGAGGCTGCACGAGCCGCGCTGGCTCGAGTGGAGAAGCATATGACCGCGCTGACCTCTCTGACTTGTTTGGAGCAAACTCCGCGTTATGAGACGTTGCGCGATGAACTCGACGATGCGATCTTTGGCTATTTCGGTCTTACGAGCGAAGAACAAATGCTTGTGCGTGAGACCGTAAGCATCCTGATGCCTTCGGTGCGCCCCCGAAGTTTCAAGAGCCTGGACACCCCTGCACAGCATCGTGTCGAAACTAGAGATTTCGACATCTACGCCCGCGCGCTCGCCGAGGCGTTGACGACCTGGCGAACTAAAACGCATGGCGAGGGACGATTCCGGGTAGATGTTTTGGCAAGCGATCCTCGCCGCGCCGGACCATGTGGCATTGTGCGAATTTCCTACCAGCAGCACCCCACCAGCGCTGCAAAGGTCAACACAATAGTCAACGATGATCTAGTTCTCACCACGCTCGCAGAGTTTCGCCGCATCGGCCTTCAGGCGGTTCCGTTTGGGGACTTTCTGACATTGGTGCCCGATGTGCACCTGTGGATTGGTGAATGCCTGTATCTCGTGCGCCCCCTCGCTCGTCGCAATTGGACGCGAAGGCAGGCTCACCGGGATGCCGAGTATATTGTGCGCAGCGTTCAGATGCAGCCGCATAGCCAGCAAAAAGCGGAGATTTCATGACGTCAATAGGAAACCCAGCGTCGGCTGCTCCGCCTGATTGGCTGGCCGCTTTTCCGGTCCAACCTGCTAAGGAAGCTGTGGAAGCGCTACGAGAGGGATGGATGGAGTTGGCACAGCGGCCACGACCGGACTTCAACCACAAGACGAAAGAAGATGCATTAACCAAACGTCTAAAGGTCTATGTGGAGAACCACGTGGCCCGTCAGCGTGGTCTCCTTGGCATGTGGGCTGCCGAGGACATCATTGGGGACGTCGATCCCGTCACCGGAGAGATGATCGAAGAACGACGCACCGATATAGTCTACGGCTGGAACGACTCGGCTCGAAGCATGAAGCTCGTCTTCGAGTTTAAGCGCTTGGGACGCCAAAAAAGGCATCGTGACCACTACCTGCAGGACCAAGGGCTTAGACGCTTTGTTACCGGAATTTACAGTCGCGGGCAGGTGGCCGCAGCAATGGTGGGGGTTTTGCTTGATCCAGAGCCCGAGGTCGTACCTCCAATTAGATTAGCGCTGGAGCAGGACGCTTTGGCGACCGCACTGCGCTTGCGTAAGACGGCCACAGGTTGTGCGTATATACAACCTTCCGAACTCTTTGACCATGCAGACTTCGATACCGAGCACGAACGGGATGCCGCCCTTGCGCCCTCGCACGGCACAATCCGCGTTTCACACTTCTTCTTTAGCTTTGGCTACCGAGTTACAACTTGAACCAGCAGAAATCAGTGCACGCCCCAAAACTTATTCGGGAGTGCAGTCAAGTAAAACGCGGCGGTAGCAAGGTTAAAGAGCGTAGCAGGCGCAAGCCTGAAAATCAGTCTGGGCGCTGGGTAGCGACGATACACGATACCCGCGCACTCGCGAGAGGGGTGCTGGTTCAAGGCCAGGGTGGATAAACCCCTTCCAGCTTGCCAGATTGGCGACACTCCTCGATAATTGCTCCTGCACCCCGTTGCCAACTGACGGTCATCAGTTGGTCCCTTTGGACTCTCCTTGGGTCCGAACCCAAAGCGCAAACACCTGGTGAGAATGCGCACCCCTTCGCAAGGCTCTCTTGCACTACATTGGCGTGTATGCGGGTTCCAGGTTCCCTATGTTTCAGGTCGACCGGTCGTCGACCCCTTCTTTAAGCCCATCTCGACCGGCCAGCGAGTCATCTTTTCGAAGGATGACTCGTTGGCCGGTTGGACTTTGTTTCACTGTGGCGGCGCCCACCGCCTGACCCCTGGGCTCCCTTTGTGCGGGGATCCGCGCACAATCGTATCGGTCCAACGCCATGATTCGGGACCGGATGCAGTGGCAATCGAACCATGACTACGAGGGGCATGGCCGATGGCCGGCATGATGGCTGATTTCATACTTGCTACCCGAACCGGTATCGGTAGCCGACTGGACGCGCAGTGCTGGTCATCAATCCCAAGGCGAGACGGCGATGTGTTCACTGCCTCGCCTTGCGATTGACGATCGAGGTTAGGGGTTGACGCCGTGAAAAAGTGGCGCAATCCTGTCGATGTAAGCCGCTGGTCACTGACGGTCATCAGTGACGCCCTTTGCCTTCGGGCAATTCCCGAAGCCGTTAACGCATCCCGAGAGACGGCGCTCACCTGAGCTGGATGCCACTTCCGATTTCTCGGCCTTGCGCCGAACCACCCATCCGGGGGAACACTTTCCCCGATGGGGATGGTGTATCTCCTGGAGTCCTACGACTCGATCCAAGGAGTAACACCATGTCCAATTCGACTGATAACCAGTTCTTCGATCTCCACGTCACTGGGGTGGGCTACGTCAATCGGATACGCAAGGTCACGCCCAAGCGTGGCAATCCCTTCTGGGCTTGCGACATATCCGCGTTGAATGGTCCTGCCGACGATGTGGAGTATCGCCGCTTCGACTGCCGCGTCAGCGGCGCCGAAGCGGAGAAACTGGTCAAGAAGTTCGCCGCAACCGTGGCCGATCGCCAGGAGAAAGGGGCCAACGAGCCCAAGATCCTGGTCGGTTTCAAACTCGGCGATCTCTATCCCGATCTGTTCACGCGAACCAAGGGCGAGCGCGCTGGTGAAACAGCCGTGAGCCTCAAGGCACGTCTACTGTTCATCAACTGGGCCAAGGTGGATGGCGACAAGGTTTACGAAGCGCCACGGCGTGACGAAACCCCGTCAATCGATACCAGTGCCCGGGATGGCGGTACAGCTTCTCAGGAAACCGATGTGCCTGCCCGACCCGCCGTCAGCGGATCGGTCGGTGCCGCCGAAGCGGTCGTCTGATTCCACCTCACTCGCCGCACTGACCGGGAAGTTCGCTTCCCGTCAGTGTCGGTTTCCATTCAACCCGCTTGGGGATTCACTTCCCAACCGGGCGGTGTATCTCTGCGCGATACCTTGGGGATATGCCTATGAAGCAGAAAAACCATGCGCTAGGACTTGCTATCGCTGAGGCAATAGAGCGCATCGCTTCAACTATCGTAGCGGCCTGCATACTTGGCGGTGTCATTGCCCACCAGATTCAACTCGCATATGCGGTGTTGGGCGGTGGCATTGCGACTGTCGTGGTGTTGGTCGCTGTCGTGTTGAGGGTTAGAATCAATCAATCCATTGACGCAGCCAAGGAGGCTGATGGCCAATGAACGATGATTTCCTGCGGTTTGCAGCTGTAATGGCTCCCTTCCTCATCCTCTCGGTCGGTGGGCTGGGTTACGCCTGGCTGGTACTGAAGGATTTGCAAAAACGCCAGAAGCATCGACACCACTGATGAGAGGTGATGCCTGATGGATTCTGCAAACCTGCTGTTGGGTACTATCTTCGGAGTGCTCTCCGTATCCCTGGCGATTGCCGGTGGCTACGCCTATGCCATTCATCGCAAGCTGGAAGCGCGACGAAAACGCTGACACAGGCTGATCCGTACACGTCATGAACTGCCTCCTCCTGGAGGCAGTTTTCGTTTCCCACCGGGAGAAATTTTCCGGCAGGGGGATTCTCCCGATTAATTGGAGACTCTCCCATGGGCTTCACCGTTCCCTACCAAACCGATTCCCGCGACGAGCTGGTCAACTGGCTTCTCGAGCATCAGCACGAGCCAGACCGCTGCGAGATCTTGGATCACTCACGACGGGGCAACGTGCTCTACGTCGTTTTTCACAACCGACCGCAAGCCTATCGGTTCATCGCCGTGTTCCTGCTGCAGGGGCCGTCTCCTGCCGCGCGCCGCGCGGGAGATCATGCCTGGGGCTACAAAGATCTGGACGAGTCGATGGGGCCGATCGTCAAGGGCTGTCCAGAGCGCTTGCTCAGGCAGTCGGACGTTCAATGTCCCATGGCTGTCGCCTGGCGTGAGGCGTGTCGGTTCGAGCGACAGGTTCAAGCCGAGCGTCGGCAGCTGGCCAGGTGCTGCCGATCGGGTGATCGACTTCACTACCGTCTGGGTTGCAACCAGGAGGGGGATGTCGTCGTCACGATCGAGTTTGTGCGACCTCACTCGCCAACCTTCTTCATCGGTCGTGATGAAGCGGGGCAGCTCTGGCGCTATCGCTGGACCAGCGTGGTCATCGATCCACCGAAAGCACGCCACGACAGTCACGTCGCCTGACGGACTTAACGTTTCTTCTCCCACCCGGGGCCATTTCCCGGTGGGATGGCTCCATTCATTCAAGGAGTCATCGACATGAAACCGTACTGCCTGAAACCGGAGCCCTCCGGTGACTCTCACAGTGTCTACGAGGGCAATCCGGCCTGGCCTGCAATCTCGGTGGGCTATTTACGTCCTGCCTACGATATCGAACGCAGCCAGGGGCGCGGTCCCTGGATCGTGTTCGACAGGCTGCAGCGGCCCTTCTCCGGTGATTCACCGGAGGCGGCGCTCGAGGCATTCGCCAGTCGTCCAATGATGCGCGTCACAGTGACCTAAGCATTTTCTGAACCAGCTCACCCAATCGGAGCCACGCCTCGAGGGGGCTCCTTTCCAATCGATAAACCGAGGAGCGAGCCCATAGATTATCTGAGCTGTCAACTGACCCGCACGGCGTGGATGTGATTCTGTTGACGCTCTTCGTCAATGCCTGGTTTGGCCTACGCGATTCAACCCTCCGGGTAGTTCGATCCCCTCGCGAGTACCGTAACTCGTAGCAGCCGCTTGCACGAAGGCTTCAAAGGAGGAGAGTGATTTGATTGTTTCATAAAAACGCCGCACCGTGTAAAACAGGCTCGGCCCCTCGGGTTGCACGGCAAATGGCGCCATGCCACGTTGCAGGATTTGCCAACAGGCACTTGCGCCTTTTCTGGCGTGCTGATTAGCACCAGTTGCCCTTTGGCATCAGCTAAGCATCCACAGACCCTTATGGGTAAGATTTTTTCATTGCCTGTGTTTGCGTTATCAGAGACGACTAGTCTAAATTAGGTTTATGAGTATTGAAAAAGCGAAGCGTAGAGGCCGCCCTCCAAGGTGTGCGCGGGATAACCCGGATACCCGTGATGTGCTGATTCGTTGCGGCGTGGAGATTTTAACCGAACAGGGATTTGTCTCGACTGGTATAGATAGCGTGCTCAAAAGAGTCGGAGTGCCCAAGGGGTCTTTTTATCACTATTTCGATAGTAAAGAGGCCTTTGGTGAAGCTGTTATGGCGCGCTACGATGCCTATTTCACGAAAAAGCTTGATCGCTGGCTGTTGGTTTCCGATATGCCGCCTCTGGATAGAGTCGTTGGCTTCATGAGAGATGCCACGGAAAGTATGGAGCGCTTTGATTTTAAGCGTGGCTGCCTGATTGGCAACCTGTGTCAGGAGGTCACTATTTTGCCAGCAGGCTTTAGACAGAAATTAACTTCGATTCTGGAAGGCTGGGAGCAGCGTATGGCAGCTTGTCTGAGCCTGGCTCGCAGCGCAGGAGATATTTCGAAAGAAGCTGACTGTGAAAGCTTGGCAGCTTTTTTTTGGATAGGCTGGGAGGGGGCGGTACAGCGTGCACGAATAACGCAAAGCTCCGCGCCACTGGAAATTTTCAGAAAAGAGTTTATGGCACGATTAACAGAGTAATTTTTTTATTTATTTTGAGACGATCGGTCTAAATTAAGGAGTTCACATGTTCAATGCAATTTTGCTTACGCAAAACGAAAGCAAGACTTCTGCAGCGTTGACGCCGCTGAGTGAGTCTTCACTACCCGATGGTGACGTAACCATTCGTGTCGCGTGGAGTACGCTCAATTACAAAGATGCGCTAGCTATTACAGGCAAAGGACCTGTCGTTCGTAAGTTTCCCATGGTGCCGGGCATTGATCTGGCCGGAGTGATCGAGCATAGCGATAACGGGGACTGGAAGCCGGGCGACACCGTGTTAATCAATGGTTGGGGCATAGGAGAAACACATTGGGGTGGCCTGGCTCAGCGCGCACGCATGTCATCGAAATGGCTGACGCTTTTGCCGACCGGCCTTGATGCAAGGCAGGCTATGTCGATCGGAACTGCGGGTTATACGGCGATGCTAAGCCTGATGGCACTTGAGAAACAGGGACTGAAGCCGGAGCACGGCAGTGTGCTGGTGACCGGTGCCAGCGGCGGGGTAGGCAGCTTCGCGACGATGTTGTTGGCCCGACGTGGTTATCGAGTTATCGCTTCTACTGGTCGGATGGAGGAAAGCAGCTACCTTGAGCAACTTGGGGTTAGTGAAGTCTTGCACAGGGATGAGTTAGCTCAACCCGGGCGACCACTTGGTAAGCCTAGGTGGGCTGGGGTTATCGATGCTGTAGGGAGCCACACGCTGGTCAATGCCTGTGCGCACACACAAGAAGATGGTGTGGTAGCTGCCTGTGGTCTAGCTCAGGGAATGGATCTGCCAGGCACCGTAGCGCCCTTTATACTGAGAGGCGTTTCATTATTGGGCATCAATAGCGTTACTCGCCCGTCGGCCGAGCGTGACGAAGCCTGGCACCGGCTGGCTGAAGAAGTTGATATCAGCATGCTTGAGAAGACGACGCGAGAGGTGGGCCTGACAGAGGTTATTGATGCTGCGGGCGACCTTCTTGAGGGCAGGGTTCGTGGTCGAGTCGTAGTCAATGTTAATCGTTAAAAGGCCTTGGTTTGCTCGTCGGTTTGCCAAGCCACCTATATTCCCGGTAAATAATCTAGAGAGGAAAATGCAGTGAAACCAGAAAGCGTTGATGTCAGCAATGATCCATGGGAAACATGGGAAGATCCCGAATTTGCAGCTAAAACAAAGGTTCGTTGGAAGCTTATATTTTCAGCTGAAAGGACTTCAACGGGCGGGATGAGTATGGGGCTGGCTGAAATTGCTCCTGAAGGCATACTCCCGTTGCATCAGCATGATCCTGCTGAGATATACCATATCCTCAGTGGCGAAGGGCAAATGGAAATCGAGGGTGTCACTTTTCCATTGTATGCTGGTCAGTCGGTTTTCATTCCCCAAGGGCATGGCATAAAACTATCAATGTTGGTGCTGTGCCGCTTCGCTTCGTATTTACATTTCCGACCGACAGCTTTGAGCAGGTTGTCTATAACTTTGCATAGTAAAAATCTTTATTCCGTACATCTAATCGAGCCCGAAGTTGAACTGGATAATGCTGTTACTCAAGTTGGCGGAGATGCCAAGTACCGTACCCAGCACCGCGGCGGTATTCGCTGTCAGACTGACGGGAGGCAACATTAACGACAGTACCGAAGTCCTTGGTCTGATATCTCAATTGCCTTCTGGCGAAGCGATTGTGGCTGACGAGGCTATGACAGTGAACGCATCCGTGAGCAGATCGAGGATCAGGGCGCCCGTCCGGTGATCCCGAAGAAACGTAACTCTCCCGAGGGTAATGCCGACCTGGACAAGAGGCTGTACCGCTATCGGGATCTGGCCGAGAATGCCTTTGCATGGCTACTACCAGCACTCCCCGCAGTGGCGTTCCGCTATGACAAGCTGAAGCGCAATTACGAGAGTATTGTGGTGGCCATGGCATGTGAATTCCTCTAGTTAATCATGTGAAACATTAACAGCCCTAGGGCCAGTAAAAGCGTCACGAGCGCAATTAACATTTCCCGTCGCGAGTGCGATCGGCCTTCGGCACGGTGAACCCGATCACGATCATTCAGGTTCCCCGCGCGCGAGGCCAAGCTCGATGTATCCCTACCAGAAAACCCGTGTCATTCCCTTAGCATTCCTGATTGCGCTCACCGCTGGGTGCGCCCATCAGCAACAGCCACCGCAGCCGAGCGAGAGCGAGCGCCTGGCTGCCGCCTATCCCGACGCCGAGACGATGACCATCGCGCGAAGCGATGAATCAGGCCCCCGCGTGGTGGCCACCGGTCTGGATCAGGCCACGCACGAAGTCGAGCCGGACGTCTACCGCGATCGCGATGCGTCACGGGTCGAAGTAATGCGGGGCGGGCGCTACGCACTGGTCACGGCCAATGCCACGTTGCAACAGCGCAACCTCCTCGAGCAGACCATCAACATCTCGATCCCCGCCTCCATGGATCCTTCGGTCGAGGATGGATTGCGCTACACCCTGCAGCACACCGGATACAGCCTCTGCGCTCCCCAAGGCAAGCCCCAGGAACTGCTCTACAGCCGTCCATTGCCGGCGGCGCATTTTCGCCTGGGTCCGATGCCGCTTCGCGAGGCGCTTCAGGTGCTCGCCGGCAGTGCTTTCGAGGTCCAGGCCGACCCCATCGCGCGGACCATCTGCTACCAGGTGCGCGACCAGCGTCTGATCGAGGAGATCAGTCATGACGGATGAGCGCCACACCTCCGAGGAATCCAATGAGTCGGAGCAGGAGTCCAACCTGGCGACGCCTGCTGAATCGGACGCCGAGCGTCGGGAGCCCTACGTGTCCCATCGCAATGATGTCGGTGGGCAGGATCCCGGGGACGCCCATCGCGAGGGTGCCATTGACGAGGAGCCAGGCTACACGCCCTATGTGGAGCGGCGCAGACGATGGAGCCCGTTGCGTCTGGCATTGCTGATGCTGGGTGCTGTCATCATCTTGGCCGTTGTCTATCTCCTCGTCTTTGCCGACAGCGAGCCGGAGGGGCCGACTGTGGAATCCCGCCTGCAGTCACAGCAGCAGGTCATCGATCAGCTGCGTGTGCGCATCGAGGAGTTGCAGAGCGGGCAGGACGAGCGTCGCAATCGGGCCGAGGGCACCAGCAACCGCCTCGGCGAAATTACCTCACGCCTCGACGATCTCGAGGCGCGCCGACAGGATTCGCCGCTGCAGGCGCTGCCCGAGCGTGTTCAGGCGCTTTCCGATCGGGTCGATCAGCTGTCCAGCTCCGTGGACGTGCGATTCAGTACCGCGCAGGAGAAGGAGCAGTCGCTCGAGGCGTCAATCGAGGAGGTGCGCAAGCTCCGCGCGAGTCAAAAGACTGCCGCCCAGCAAAGTCAGCCCAGCCGTCAACGCCAGACCCGTCGCGCGCCCGAGCCGCCGTCACCGCCGTCACCGCCATTTTCGGTGTCGGGCGTTGAGTTGCGCGGTGGGCAGAGTTATCTCGCAGTGGCGTCCGGCAACGCGGGTCGCTTGAGCGATCTGCGTCTGGTTGGCGAGGGGCAGAACATCGGGTCTTGGCATCTGTCATCGATCGATGGCCACTCGGCAGCGTTCACCATCGACGGCCAGACCGTGGTCGTTCCGGTTCATTGAGGAGAGTCCCATGACGATGATTCGTGACCGACGCTTGGGCATCGCGCTCCTGTTGTTCGCTGCCTTACCAGTCTGGGCACAAGAGGGGCAGGAGAGCGAGTCGACTCAGGTCGATCAGACACAAGTCGAGCAGAGCAGCCAGCGGGCTGCCGAGGCATGGGGGCTGAACCAGCAGGAATATCGGCGCTACGAGTCGATCATGGAGGGGCCGCGCGGCACCTGGTCTCCCAATCTGGATCCGCTGACCGCGCTGGGCCTGGAAGCGCGTAGCCAGGCCGAGCGCCTGAAGTACGCCGAGAAGCTGGTCGAGACCGAACGCGCCCGCGTCGAAGCGGAACTCGCATTCCAGCGCGCCTACGACGCCGCCTGGCAGCGGCTCTATCCCAACGACATGCCAGTCAACTCGTTCACCACGAAAGGGGGCGAGGACGCGACGCAATCGGTATTCGGCAGTAACCCGTCAGCGTCCAGCCAGCGCCTGAACGTGGTGGTAGCCACCGAGGGCTGTAGTCAGTGCGAGGCCACCGTGAAGCGACTGCTGAGTACCGGTGCGGCGATGGACATCTGGGTAGTGGACTCCAACGGCGACGATGATCGCATTCGCAGCTGGGCGGCTCAGGTCGGTATCTCACCGGCGAGAGTGCGTGCCGGCACGATCACGCTCAACCATGGCGGCTCGCTAAACGTCGATAGCAGTGAGCTGCCGAGTGTCGCGCCGAGGGGGTGACGAAGATGGGGACCAGGAGCAATCTCACATCGGTTTACATGGGTGCAAGGTGTAGCGAGTCATCGACTGAACACTTCCTCTATCTGGATGAGGCGTTCGATAAGTTCTATGTCGAGCTTCATGGATGGCCCTCAAGGCGGATTATTGGTTATGCCGAGTATCAGTTCGTCTGCCACGAGGGAGCTAACGTTACGTCCCCCATGCTGCACGCACTGACGAGAGTATTACCGGCAGATGCTCAATGCCCCGGCCCAGTCATTCCGTTGACGGCTGTTTTATATCGTTCGAGGGAAGCGCAGAAATCGCTTCAAGCATTCTCTTCTTCATTTCCTGAGAAAGCGTCTTCGACTCCTCTGTCCGGCTCAGAAGAAGAGAGCGGAGGGTTTCCTCATGGAACTTGACCGTGACTATCCCAAGGGTGGCGCTCAACCCACCGTCGTCACTGAGAAAGTCCAGACCACGGGCCGTGATACGGACCAGCCCATATCGCACTACCTGTACACCCGGAAACGGATGGGTTGTCTCTACATCGATCAGACCGTGCTCTTTCAGGTAATACAGGAGCCAATGTTGCTCCTCTTCGACAAGCTCGTGCGGATTAACGCTGGACGGGTAACTGGCTGCCAATTTTTCGAGTATCTCCAGCTGTTTCTCACGAAGCATATTCATTGTGTTCGACTCACCAGAGTTGGCACGACGTATAGCGTAATTTCATTTTCACCCCTTGTATCCCGCAACAGCAGCAGGTGCATCGCATTTTTTTCTCTGGTCATTCTTGCTATGGAATTGCTAGGCACAACGCCTGCTTTCGCCTCTGACAGGGTGGATATCCCATCGGCATACGTGGTCGCCGCCGAGGATCATGGTGTACCCCCGGCGGTGCTTTACGCCGTGGCCAGCGCGGAGTCGGTGGTCAGCCTCGATGCGGGGCGTCGCCCCTGGCCCTGGACGTTGAACGTCGCTGGAGAATCGATGCGCTTCGGAGATCGAGACTCAGCGTGTCGGGCGCTGACCGACGCGCTCGAGACGACGCAGATCGTTGACGTGGGGATTGCGCAACTGAACGTGCGCTGGCAGCCGCAGTTATTCGGCGCTGGGCAGCGTTTCTCGGATCCCTGCGAGGGGCTCGATCCTTACGCCAATCTGGATGAGGCGGCGGCGCTGATTCGTCGCCACTTCGATGACACCGGCGATTGGCTGATTGCAGCCGGCCGCTATCACCGTCCGGCAGGCGGACGTCCCGCCGAGCGCTACCGATCCGTGGTCAGCGAGGAGCTGGCCCGGCTCGGCACATCCCCCACTCTTGAGATGGGCTCGCCGGCGCGGATGGCAGCACGCCAGACATCCGCTTCGAAGCGACCACATCGACCTGCGCTAGCGTCAGTGGAGAGTGGCAGCCCTTCCGCGACGGATGAGGAGCTGACCTGGGTGACCCCTGGCCCACGCACTCCTGATACTGACGTCACCTGGGTAACGCCAGAGCAGCGGCCTTGGATGGCCGAAGTCGCAATCCGTTAGGAGACCACTATGAAAAGACATCTCTGCTTCAGCCTGCTGTCGGGATGTGCGGTGACGCTCATGGCGTCACTCGCTCAGGCACAGGCCCCGGCCGAGCGCCCGCCGGGGCTGCCTCAACTAACCGTGGTTGCCGACCACGGTGGTGAATCCGCGCGACCCTATTACGTGGCCATCAAGGGCGCGGGGGTCGACGAGGAAGAGGGCTACTCGACCCAGTTAGGCGGAACACCACGTCCGTCCCGCCCGTACGGGGAGCGGGACATGCTGCCGCTCGAGAGCGAGCAGCTGACCCCCGGCACCGTGACGCCGCGTCAGTTGGATCTACCCGGCGGATTTACGCCGATCTTTTTGATCGGTGACGACGATCTGTCTCGGCAGTGGCTCGCTCAGCGTGGCGACATCCTGCGCGAGATGAATGCGGTAGGGCTGGTCGTGCAGGTATCCGATGAGACATCCCTGCAGGCGCTTCGCGCCGAGGCTGCGGGCCTGGAGCTGCGTCCTGTGTCTGGCGATGGTCTCGCCGAGCGGTTGGGACTACAGCATTACCCGGTGATGATCAGTGCCAACGGCATCGAGCAATAAGCGGAGGGGAGTGATGACATCTCCATTGCCCGACAAGGATTCGATGATGGCATCAGTCGATCGGTGCTTTCGGCGCTACAAGCGCAGTGCCACGCGGCGCGAGAAAGCGGTTGATCTAATGTGGTCGCACGTCACGCAGCTGATGGCGACCTGGCTGGTCGAGGCCAACGTGACTCGACTGATCCGGCGGGAAACTACACGCCGTGGAGAGGTCGACCACATTCTCCTGGGGCTATGGAAGATCCGGCACACGACATCGGGAGAGACGCGCACCTATCGGCTCGATCTGGCGAGTGGCCGCTGGCGACGGGACCGAAGTCTGGATCGCTGGCCAGAGCTGAAACTGTTGCCTGTTACAGCAGAAGGGGTGCTGGCTTTCACCTGGGAAAGCCTGGTGGGAGACGCTTTCGATGAAGTCTTCCATCAAGCGTCAAAGGCACTCAAGTTGCCGGCATCCGGGTACAACCACCTCAATCGCGAGCTGGTGATTCGTTGGGATCGCCGTGATCTATCGAAGGCGTGTTTGATACTCGCCAACGATCAGTCGTTGGAGCAGGAAATACTGTCGGATGTCCGTTACCCCATGGAAGTCGATCACTGCGAAAGCTGCGATCGGTGGTGGGATGAGCAGGGCGCTTTCCAATTAGAAGGTCTTGACGTTGAGCCGAGAGGGGCCGAGCACTGCCATGAATGCGCCGAGAACGAGAGTCGCAAGGCAGATTACGAACGCACGGTGATGAAACGGCTGGCCACTGTAAAAGCGCAGTTTGGCGACATTCGGGCCTTGAACCTGGGCGGAGGGCGCTCCTATGCCCAGCTCAAGACGCTGGGCGGTTATCGCGTCAAGGCTTTGATGACCGGCCTGTGGCGCGACGCGCTGGATCGACCTGCGGTCTCCCTGGCGTCACGAATCGAGGGGACGCGCGCGTGTCTTTACCTGAGGGAGGTGCTGCGTGTTCAGGCCAATCTTGGCGCAGTGGAACGTATCGCCAGCGAAAGACCGCAATGGTTGCCCATGCTGTCCAGGATTCATCCCCGTCACTGGGATCGCTCCGACTTGTTCTCGCGCAAGCTTTGGGTCCGTCAGGGCGGATCGGAGGCGCCCGTCGATCGGCGATCGTTTCGTTGCGATCGGAGGCTTTGTAGCCTGGAGCGGACCGGCAGTTTCCGGTTCCTCAATGAGACTTCGCAGGCCGGTGTGGCCATGGTCGTGTTGGGGTGGATGAAGCTGTCGGAACGTTATGGCAGCGCCCATGGCCACATCGACGAATGGCTCACCTTTCTGCAGGCGCTTGCGCCGTCTGCCGACCGTCGTCCCGCCGCCCGAATGCTGGCCATCAGGGCCGGGTTGATTTTGATGCAGCACTACCTTGCCCGGTGCGACGCGGCGATCGACAAATTGAAACAACCCGCCGTCATGCGGCTGGGGCGCGCCTGGGTCGCCGAGCGACTGACTGTCTGGCAGGACCAGGGGTATCGCGAGCTGATGCGATCCAAGTCGAGGGACGAGGCCAGACTTCAGCAGGCCAGCGATTGGTGCCTGTCCCAGGACTGTCGCTACCCGGACCGCAACATGATCTGGGCCGCCATTGAGCGGCATTCCCATACCTGGCATGAGCGGGTGCAGGCGGAAACTCGCAGACGGCGAGAGGAGCAGCAGCGGCACGGGCTGGGGGATGCACCGATACCGAAAGATCTCGCCTGGTCGTCACCCATCGACGCCATTCAGACGGATCGTTTCGTTGCGACGCCGCTAACCGATAGCGAAGCGCTGCGTGTCGAGGGGGAGGTAATGCACCACTGCGTCAGCGTCTATGACGAGAATTGCCATTATGGCGGCTATCTCGTTTTTTCGATCGTCCCCACTGCCGCCGACGCCGCAAAGACGGACCGCGCCACGCTGGGGGTTTATCTCGGGGCAGGAGGTTTCCTGCTCAACCAGCTCTATAGCTATTGCAATCAACCTGTCTCCAGGGACGTGCGAGCGTTCGCCGATCATGTCGTCGTGGCACTCAATCAGTCTCTGAGGGAGAAAGCTGCATGAGCAACAACCATCCCCTCGAATCCCTCCTGCGGCCCGCTGTCGAGCTTTACACCGTCTGGATCTGCGCCGGGTGCACGGTCTTGTGTATTTGGGCGCCCTGGTCGCTGGCACTGGCGCCCAGCGTGGGCATTACTACGGCGGGCGGTTTTGCCGCCTTTGGTGCCTGGCGCTTTCGCCAGGCATGGACCGTGCTGCGCTATCGTCGCAACATGCGGCGTCTGCCGCGCTTCGCGCTGCCGGCACGCAAGGTGCCGTTGAGTCGACGCAGCCTTTGGTTGGGTAAAGGCTTCAAATGGGATGCCCAGCATACCCAGCGCCTGCATGAAGCGGCGCAGCCCGGGGCCAAGAGCTACGTCATGCCGAGCCCCTGGTATCAGCGAGCGCGCCGTCTGGAACAGTCGATGGAAGGGGGCGCTATCGGTCAGCATATCGCGGCGTTGCTGCGGTGGGACTCGTTCCTGAACCCGGTGCGGCCGCTGCCGCCGGTGGGCGGACGTCCCGCGCTGCACGCCGTCGAGTGGAAAGAGCACGATGTCTGGATGCCGCTGGGTGAGCGCGTGGGCCATACGCTGGTCGAGGGGACGACGCGCGTGGGCAAGACGCGGCTGGCCGAGATCCTGATCACCCAGGACATTCGACGTGGCGACATCACCATCTGTTTCGACCCTAAGGGCGATGCGGATCTGATGATGCGCATGTATGCCGAGGCGCAGAAGGCCGGGCGCGGGGACGAGTTCTACATCTTCCACCTTGGCTGGCCGGACGTGTCGTGCCGCTATAACGCTGTGGGGCGTTTCTCGCGGCTCTCCGAGGTATCGACACGCGTGACAGGCCAACTCTCCGGCGAAGGCAACTCTGCTGCGTTTCGGCAGTTCGCCTGGCGCTTCGTCAACATCGTCGCTCGCGCGCGCCACGCCCTGGGCGAGCGGCCCAGCTACGGCCAGATCCTGGCCGACGTGGTGAACATCGATGCGCTGCTGATGCAGTACGTTCAGCAGATGCTGGAACAGCAGATGCCAGGCTCGAACCAACAGATCACGGAGATCGAGGGCAAGCTCAATGACCGCAATATGCCGCGCAATATGGTGGGGCGTCACAAGCGGGTTGTGGCGATCGTCCAGTACCTGCAACAGCCCGAAGTCATCGAGACACTGACCGATCCTGTACTCGATGGTCTGCTGTCGGCGGTACGTTACGACAAGACCTACTTTGACAAGATCGTGGCCTCGCTGTTGCCGCTGCTCGAGAAGCTAACCAGCGGCAAGATCGCGGAGCTGCTGTCACCGGACTACAACGATATCGAGGACGAGCGCCCGATCATCGACTGGCAGCAGATTATTCGCAAGAAGGGGGTGGTCTACATCGGTCTCGACGCGCTCTCCGATTTCGAGGTCGCCCAGGCGGTGGGTAACTCGATGTTCGCCGACATCGTGTCGGTGGCCGGTCACATCTACAAGTTTGGCTCCGAGGATGGGTTGCCGGGGCAGGGCGGGAGCCATAAACAGCCCATCAACCTGCATTGTGACGAGTTCAACGAACTGATGGGCGACGAGTTCATCCCGCTGATCAACAAGGGTGGCGGTGCCGGCATCCAGGTAACGGCCTACACCCAGACGCTCTCGGACATCGAAGCGCGTATCGGCTCCACGGCCAAGGCGGGTCAGGTGGTGGGCAACTTCAACAACCTGATCATGCTGCGCGTACGCGAGGAGCGCACCGCGCGCCTTCTCACCGATCAGCTCGCCAAGGTCAACGTGGCTACCCGGCTGATGGTCTCGATGGCCAGCGATAACGCTGACGTCAATTCCGATCAGGACTTCAGCTCATCAGCCGGCGATCGTATCGGTACCGAGTCGGTGGAAATGCTGACCCCCAACGACGTGATCAACCTGCCCAAGGGCCAAGCCTTCGCGCTGCTCGAAGGCGGGCAGCTGTGGAAGATTCGCATGCCGCTGCCGTTGCCGGACAAGACCGAGGACGTTCCGAAGGACGTGGCGGACATCGCCGCGCGAATGCGAGCGAAGTACGCCACCGGTGATCAGTGGTGGGAGGGAGTCATGCCGCCGCCGATCCATGTGGATTTCAGCGTGCCGGCGAGCCGTCAGGAGGCACCCGATCGCCACGGCGGTGGCAGCACGTCTCATGGCGAGGCCGGGGAGGTGAACGATGGCGAGGGATGACGCGCCGGCGCAGCGCGCCGAGAAAAAACGTAGTGGCCTCATCGGCACGCTGCTGAAGTTGCCGTTCACGCTCATGGCCATCGTCGTGGTCTCGATCTTCTGCTCGATCCTGATCGAGTGGGTGGGAATCTACTTCGACTGGTTCAGTCAGACGGGATCGGACCATGCCTATCAGACCATGGTCTCCGAGATGGGCTATCTGGACAGTCAGTTCACCCGCTCGCTGCTGGTCTCGGCACCCATGGAGTTTGCTAATCGAATCGTGGATACGTGCTACCAGTGGCTGTTCGTCAAGTCGGGTATTGCGGGCTGGGCCGAGTCGGGTAGCGGTTCGGAAGGCGGGGTCGACGTGATCAAGACCTATCTGCAGGCGGGCATGTACGTCACCCTGATGACGCTCACACGCTGCGTCATCCTGATCCTGACCTCACCGCTGTTCATACTGGCCGCCCTGGTCGGCTTCACCGACGGGCTGGTGAGCCGGGATCTGCGTCGTTTCGGCGCGGGGCGTGAGTCGGCATTCATCTACCATCACGCCAAGCGGATGGTGACACCGATCTTCTTGACCGGCTGGCTGATCTACCTGTCATTGCCGTTCTCGATCCATCCGAATCTGTTTCTGCTGCCGTGCGCGCTGCTGTTCGGGCTGATGATTGCGATCGCCACATCGTCGTTCAAGAAGTACCTCTGAGCCAGCGTTCCAGTGGCTAGACTCCCGGTCCCGTATAGCCGGGGCCGGGTTCGTCAAAACCTGCCAAGAATACCCCGCTGTTCCGCTTAACGTTTCCGGCTGATCCCTGGGTGAGTTGCCTCGACCATGAGGCCATGTCGTCACCACTCACGACGGGACTCAACCATGACGGTGCGCCAACGCTTTTCCCTCTTCTCTCTGTTCACGAGCCTCGTGCTATCCAGCGGCCTGTCGGCCCCTGTCCAGGCCGATGACATCGACGAGATTCAGCGCCGCGACCTGGCGCTCATCCAGACCCAGATCGAGCAGATCAAGGTCGTGGTCGACCGCATCGATGCCAGGCAGCAGAACGCGGACCCCGAGACCACGCGGGTCTACTTCGATATCCCCCGTTTGCGCGATGACCTTCAGTCCATCAGCAGCGGCATCGATTCCTATCTCGCCCCCGACCGTCTGCTGCCACGCCAGCCCCAAGCGCTCGATGGTGACTACCTCGAGGACCGGGGGCAGTAATGGCCGTTTCGACCAGTTCCGCCTTCGAAGCCGGCGCGGGGGCAAGCCCCGATACCGTCTACCTACTGATCGCCAGCGTCGGCTGCGCGCTCGCCATTCTATGGCTCACCTGGCTGACTATCAGCGCCTGGCGCGGCTGGACGGGCGGCCGCTTCGGCGAGTGGATCATGACCTGGAGCTTCATCCGGGGCGTGATGGTCGTGGTGATCCTTTTCTGGCTGCTTCTGCGGTAGCGGACGCAGCAGAACGCCCCACCCGGGGCAACGCCGGCCACCCACGCCTTGGAGGCCGGTTGGCAAGCAACCCCAGCAAGTGACCCAAGGAGAATCGAGCGATGACATCCATCATGAACCTCTTCCGCCGCGCCCGAGGCGCGTTAGCGACATCCTCTGCTGCCCTCATGGCGCTGCCCTCGGTGGCCATGGCTGCGCTACCGCAGCAGGAGAGCATTACCGAGGGAGCGGACGGCGATCTCTTCGGCACCATCCAGGGGGTGGGGCGGGAAGGCTTCAGTCTGGGCTTCATTGCCCTGGCGGCGTTCGCCATCCTCGTCTACATCGTGGGCCTCATCTGGGCCTTCAACGAGTCCAAGAAACGCGGCGAGTGGAGTGTGCTCGGGGCCGTGCTCGGCTTCGGCGTCCTCATGATCGTGGTCGTCATCTGGCTGGCGAACTACGGCGACCCGATCATGGGCGGCTGAGGGAGACGTCGGACCATGACCATCGAGTTCATTCCCTCTCGTCTGAACGCCACGCCCGTGGTCTTTCGCGGCATGACTGGCAAGGAACTGGTGATCTGTGCCGCGTCGGGGTTGGTGTTCTTCATCCCCGTCGGGATCGTCGGCTGGGCGATCGTGGGCATGGGGGCCATGGTTCCGACCTGCATGTTCCTGGGCGCGGCCCTGTTCCTGTGGTTCGGCGGCACTTTCATGCGCCGCCTGCGACGGGGCCGTCCCACCTCCTGGGTCTACCGCCGCATCCAGTGGCAGCTCGAGGCATTCGGGATTCCGGTACCCGGGGGCAGTGAGTTGATCCAGAAATCGATTCGCTGGCGAATTCGCCGCGATCCGGTGCGACGCCCGGTGGTGAAGAAGCCCCGTCGTCGCCAGCGTCATCAGGGGAGCCATCATGAGTCGTAAGCGCCATGCCTTGTCGGCGCGCGATGCGCACATTACGTCGCTGCGCGTCGCGATCGGCATTCTCGTTTTGATCTGCGCCGGGCTTTTTTGGGGCTGGAAGACCGCGCCGGACCGGCTGACGGTCTACACGCCCCCCGATCTGCGCACGGGCAGCACGCGCGAGTGGTGGAAAGTCCCCGAGCCCAACATTTACACCTTCGCCGTCTACGTTTGGCAGACCCTCAACCGCTGGCCGGCAAACGGCGAGGCCGACTACAAGCGCAACATCAACGCCTACAGCACCTTCCTGACACCGGCCTGCAAGAACTATCTCCAAAACGAGTACGAGCAGCGCCGTTCCCGTGGCGAACTCAAGGGGCGCGTCAGGGGCATCTACGAGATCCCCGGTCGCGGTTTCCAGAACGCATCGCCCAACGGACCCGGCGGTGTGCGGGTGATTGATCGCGATCACTGGATCGCCACCCTCGATATGGGCGTCAGCGAGTCCTATGCCGGCACGTCCGTCAGGGACGCCTACGTCCGCTATCCCGTCTACGTGAGTCGTTTGGACAACGATCCCGACAGCAATCCGTGGGGGCTGCAGATTGGTTCCAGTGAAGGCTGTTTCGCCGGCGTGCCTCAGCGACTGGGATATGCCGACGACGATAGCGACGCCGATTCAACCAGCGAGGTAGCCCAGCCATGAACCCACTGTCGATCATTCGCCACGGCATCGTCCTGTTGGCGCTTCTCGTGGCGAGCCAGGCGCAGGCTGTCGAGATCCTGCACTGGGATCGCAAGCCACTTCCCGTCGACCTGCCCGTGGGCAACGAGCGCGTCATCGTGCTCGATCGCAATGTCCGCGTCGGGCTGCCGCCTGAGATCGCCAGTGCCGATACGCTGCGCGTGCAGAGTGCCGGCGGCGCGATCTATCTCAAGGCCAACAAGCCGTTCGATACGCAGCGAGTGCGCATTCAGGACGTCGAAACCAATGAGGTGGTCCTGTTCGATCTGACCGCCAAGGAGAGCGGAGCCAGCGACGAGGAGATCCAGGTGGTCTTCCCGGATGGCGAATCCGCCGACGCCAGCGATAGGGCCTCTGCCGCCTCCTCGTCGTCCGGCAAGGCCGATCGGCAGGCCGGCGAGGCGGCGCAGGCTCACACGCCGGTGCCGGTCGTGCTGACCCGCTACGCGGCACAGTCGCTTTACGCCCCGACCCGAACCCTCGAGCCCGTCCAGGGCATCAATCGCGTGGCAATGCGCTTGCCCGAAAGTATGCCGTCGCTGCTGCCGTCGCTGCCGGTCACGGCCACGCCCATTGCCGCGTGGAAGCTCAACGGCTGGGTGGTGACGGCAGTGCGGCTCTCGAATCGCGACCCCTCGCGTGCCTTCGAACTCGATCCCCGCTGGCTGCAGGGCGATCTCTATAGCGCCACCTTCATGCACCCGACGCTAGGACAGCGTGGCAGCGTCAGGGATACCACGACCGCGTTCATCGTGACGCGTGGGCAGCCTTTGGCGCAGGCCCTGCCGCTCTCCGATTCGGCAGACGGCGGCGTGTCCGCGTCCTTCGAGGACGGCATCCGGGTAGGAGGTGACTCATGAAGCTGCAAGGCAACGGCCTGTTGAAGGTGCTCGTGCCGCTGTTTCTGGCGCTGGCGTTGGCCATCGTCGTGATGTGGCCGAGTTCGGATTCGGATCATCAGCAGACACAACAGGGCTCGCTCGACAAGAAGGATCCTTCGCTGACGCTCAGTCAGGACGAACTCAAAGCGCTGGGCATCGAGGGGGACACGCCGGAGGACACCGTGGCCACCCTGGTGGGCCAGACGCGGGCGATGCGCGAGGACATGAACCGGATTCTCGATGCCAACGACAAGCTGCGCGAACAGAATCAGGAACTGGCCGAGCGTAACGATAACGTGGATGGGCGCATCCGCAGTGCCCTGCGCGACCAGCAGCAGGACTTCACGCGGGAGCGTCGACAGAACCAGCGTGAGAATCAGAGCCTGCTCAACAACCTCCAGGGCCAGATCCGTAATCTCAAGGAGGGATTTACCGGCGACGGTGGGGATAGCGGTGACGACGACATGCCGATCGGGCTCGGTCTCGAGGGCGGCGGTGGCCCTACCGGCAGCTATGGCGGGGGCGGCAATCTGGCGTGGGTCGAGCCGATGGATCAGCGTCAGGAGTCCGGGCGTGGCGGCTCGCGCCGCGACGAGGGACCGGCATTCCCGACCTCTTTCAAGGCGGCGGCGAGCGATGTCGGTGACGCGGCCTCCCGTGCCAATAGCGCGATCAAGGCGAGCGCTACCGGCCAGCCGGACGAGGCCACAGTCGAGCCGGTCTACACCATCCCCGAGAACTCGACCCTGATGGGGTCGCTGGCGATGACGGCGCTATTGGGCCGTGTCCCGGTCGATGGCACGGTCAACGATCCCTATCCGTTCAAGGTGATGATCGGCAAGGACAACCTGACGGCCAACGGCATCGAGCTGCCCGAAGTGCGGGCCGCCGTCGCCAGTGGCACGGCAACGGGCGACTGGACGCTCTCCTGCGTGCGCGGAAACATCACCAGTCTCACCTTCGTGTTCGAGGACGGCACGATCCGTACCGTGCCGTCGCCAGTAGACGTCAACCAGGGCGGTGGCGGCAACGACAACCGCAGCAACCAGAACCAGACCATCGGTGGCGGGGACTCCATCGGCTGGATCAGCGACCAGGCGGGTCTTCCCTGCATCAGCGGCATGCGCCGCAGCAACGCCCAGCAGTATCTCGGCACTCAGGGGCTGCTGACGGCCGCCGGCGCTGGCGCGGCAACGATGCTCTCCGACGACGACTCGACCTCGATCACTTCGTTCGGCAGCGACGGCTCGATCTCCCAGGCCATGAGCGGCAACCAGGCCGTGGGCCAGATCCTGAGCCAGGGCGTCAACGACATGAGCGAGTGGGTCAACAAGCTCTACGGCGAAGCGTTCGCAGCGGTCTATGTCCCTCCGGGCCAGAACGTGGCCATCCACATCAATAAGCAGCTGCCGATCGATTACGAGACCGAAGGGAGGAAGGTGCGCTATGACACGTCAACTGCAACCACAGTCGGGCTCGACTGAGCGACGCACGATGCCACGAGTCGCAATCGCCATGCTGGGATTGATCAGCCTCGCGCTGCTGTCGGGCTGCGCGACCTCCAAGGACGAGCTGATGCCGACCAACGGCATGACTATGGAGGAACTCTGGGAGCAGGGTTCCACGACCGGTGGTTATAGCCACCGCACCGGTAGCCCGGGGCAGCGTGCGGTGGATGACGCACGTGGCGTGCTTCGACGCCCGATCGGGGACGGCGAGATGCGAGCCGAGCAGACGCGTTACACGCGGGACGCGGCCAACGAGATCTACAACCAGTTCTCGCGCCTGCCCAATCCCGACCTGGTGATGTTCGTCTATCCCCATCTCGCCGGCGGCGAGTCGGTGCCGGTCCCGGGTTACTCGACGGTGTTCCCCCTCTACAACAAGCCGCAGTACGCCATGCCCGGCGAGGGCGCGCGACCGGCAGGGAGGACGCGCTGATGTCGTTCAATGCGCTCATGAACCGCTGGTTCGGCAATGTCGGCCAGTCCGACTCCGAGGCGGTAGGGGATGATTCAGACGCTCCACGCAGCGGGCGACCGACATCGGTGCCGCGCGGCAAGCCGATCACCGAACGTGACGTCGACAAGCTCTACGAGCGCGCACCGTCGTTCGCCAACTATTTGCCATTCATCGAATACCTGCCGTCGTCGCAGAGCTTTCTGATGGATGACTGCCGCTCGGTGGGGATCGTGGCAGAGATCGTGCCGCTGGCGACGGAAGGGCGCTCCGAGGAGTGGTTAACCGCCAAGCGCGACCTGATCGAGGGGGCGTTCCAGGACGCGCTTCCTCAGCACGACAACTCGCCCTGGGTGGCGCAGATCTATGCCCAGGATGAGGTCGACTACCGCGACATCATGGAGCGCCTGAAAGCCTATATCGACTGCCCGGACCCGGAGTCGACCCGGACATCCAGCGGCCTGTTGGAGACGGCGTACACCCAGGAGTGGCTGGGACAGTTCGAGCGCCATCTAAAGTCGATCTCCCAGGAGGGCGGCGTCTTCCACGACGACGTCGTGACACAGACCCATTGGAAGGGCCAGACACGTCGCACGCGGCTGGTGCTCTATCGTCGTCTCAACAAGCAGGCCCAGTCCGGGCGCGGGCAACCGCTGACGCCGGAGGAGGAGGCCAACATGGTCTACGACCGGCTGGCCTCGGCGCTGGAAGGTGTGGGCCTCACGTTGCGCCGCTACGACGGACGCGATTTCCATCGTTGGATGGTCGTGTGGCTCAATCCCCGACCGGCAATGTCGCCCGAGGATCCGCAGGCGTTCTACGACCTGGTGGAGTATCCCGGCGACGATAACCTGCCGTATGACTACGACCTGGGCGGTGACGTGCTGTTCAACGCCCCCGAGTCCGACGCGGACAAGGGCCTCTGGTACTTCGACGGCCTGCCGCATCGCTGCCTGGTGGTCGACGAGCTGCGCCGGCGTCCCGACATCGGGCATATCACCGGTGAGGTCAAGCGCCAGGGGAGCAAATCCAAGGTCTCGAACGCGTTGATGGACGTGCTTCCCGAGGGAACGGTGATGGTGTTGACCATCGTCGCGTCACCGCAGGAGCCGCTCGAGGATCACATCAACCGGCTCAAGGATAAGGCGCACGGCGATAGCGTGCTCGCCGTCAGCGTGCGTCGCGATTGTGAGAAGGCCAAGGAGTTCATGGCCGAGCGCCATTACCTGTATCAATCGTCGCTGGTGTTTTACGTGCGTGGCGACGACGAGACGGATCTGCGACAGAAGTGCCAGGCGCTGAACACCAAACTGTATCAGTCGAGCCTGAAACCGGTGGAGCCGGAAGACGAGATCGCTTCGCTCAACACCTATCTGCGCTGGATGCCGATGGCGTTCGATCCCGACAAGGACGCCCGCAACCGCTGGTATACGGCCTACAACTACGTCCAGCACCTGGCCAACCTGAGCCCGTTCTTCGGGCGTGCCCGGGGTACCGGCCGGCCGGGGCTGACGATGTTCAACCGGGGCGGGGAAACCCTTTCCTTCGATCCCTTCCATCTGGCCGATCGCGAGAAGAACGCCCACGCGTTCATTAGCGGGCCGACCGGAGCGGGCAAGTCGGCGTCACTTACCGCCATGTGCGCCCAGCTCATGGCGGTACGCCGGCCGCGCCTGTTCATTCTTGAGGTCGGCAACAGCTTCGGGCTGCTTGCCGACTACTTCGAGCGCAATGGACTGAGCGTCAACAAGGTCAAGCTGTCGCCCGGATCCGGGGTGTCACTGGCGCCGTTCCTGGAAGCCCATCGACTGCTCGAGGACGAACACGCCCGGCGTCGCGCTGCCGAGGATGCCGAGGCGCGCGCTCGAGGAGAAAGCGTCGACGACGCGTTGCCAGCACCGATCGAGGACGACGACGAGGAGGAGAGCCTCGACGAGGACAAGCGCGACCTGCTTGGCGAGATGGAGATCACTGCGCGGCTGATGATCACCGGCGGCGAGGAAGAGGAGGAGCGCCGCTTTCGGCGAGCGGATCGCCGCATGGTGCGCGATGCCATCATGCGCGCTGCGCGCCTGACCTTCGAGGAGGGGCGGCCCTGCAAGACCGAAGACGTGCGAGAAGCGTTCTTCGCGATCTCCCGCGATCCCGACGTCCATGAGGAAACTCGTCGTCGCGCCAACGAGATGGGCATGAACATTGGGCTGTTCTGCGATGGCTTCGATGGCGAGGTGTTCAATTCCTCGGGCGATCCCTGGCCGGAGTGCGACGTGACGCTGGTCGACCTGGCGACCTACGCCCGGGAAGGCTATGGCGCCCAGTTGGCGCTGTCGGTGATCTCGATCACCAACATGATCACCAACCTGGCCGAGCGAACCCAGTACGACGGCCGCCACATCGTCCAGATCATCGACGAGAGCCACGTCGTGACGGTCAATCCCCTGCTGAGCCCGTTCTTCGTCAAGGTCGGCAAGATGGGGCGCAAACTCATGTACTGGCTGTGGTTCGCCACTCAGAACGTGGAGGATTTCCCGGACGCCGCCGAGAAGCTGCTCAACATGATCGAGTTCTGGATCTGTCTGGTGATGCCGCCCGACGAGGTTCAGAAGATCAAGCGCTTCAAGTCGCTGTCGCCGGCGCAGGAGGAACTGCTGCTGTCGGCCTCGAAGATCTCCAAGAAGTACACCGAGGGCGTGGTGCTCGCCTCGGCGGTGGAGTCGTTGTTCCGGGTCGTGCAGCCGAGCTTGTATCTCGCGTTGTCCGGGACAGAAGGCGACGAGAAGAAGGCGCGGCGCAGCATCATGATCGAGAAGCGTTGCTCCGAGCTGGATGCGGCGATTCATATCGCCAAGGAGATGGATGCCAAACGCGGCTTCATCGACGAAGCCGCGTTCGAGTCCGGTGGCCTGCCTCAGCGGGACGAGGGCGTCGCGGTATGAGCCATAGCGGCATCAACGAAGTGATGAGCCTGGTCGGCGTGGTCGTGGTGGGGCTACTGGCACTCGGGGTCATCGGCGCGGTTCTCACGGTACTGTCCGGCCGGCGTGGTCGCTCGCTCCCCTATGTAGTGCAAACCTCCCTCAACACACCCGCCGAGCAGGCATTCCTGGGTGCCGTTCAGCGCGCCGTGGGTTCGACGTCGCTGATCGCCTGCAAGGTCCGCATTGCCGACGTACTCCAGGTGCGCTTTCGCAAGCGTCACGGTCACGATCAGCGATGGTGGCGTTACTTCCGTCTGATCAGCGCCAAGCACGTCGATCTCGTGCTATGCGCGCCACGCGGCGGACGCATCCTCGTCGCGATCGAACTCGACGATCGCAGTCATCGCCGTGGCGATCGCAAGCGTCGCGACCGTTTCGTGGACCGGGCCTTTGCCTCGGCGGGGGTGCCGCTTCTGCGTTTCGCGGCCAGCGGCCGCTACGATGCTCGCGAGATTCATGAACGCCTGGCGCCTTACCTCACGACCTCGGAAGAAGGATCGGTTATATGCCCCAACTCCAGATCGACAACGCGATGAGCCTTGACGCGCGAGAGCGAACACTGCACCTGCTCCCGGTCCTGCAGATCGACCCTTTTGATGGCGTCGCGCTCGAGGACATTGCGCTATCGGTATCGGTGAGCTGGCTCGAGGAGCCCATTGTCCCCCAGACAGGCTGGACCCTCCGTCAGCCTTACCCCAACCGGCTCTACTTCGTTGGAGGATCCGATGACTGTCATTTGGGTCACTTCATCACGCTGCCGGACGGGCAGCAGGCTGGTGAAGTCACCTTCCACTGGACGGTGGATGTATCGGCGTTGCCCCCCGGACATTTTCAGATCACGCATCGACTCGACCTGGCGTTCGACGAAGGGGAGGGCCGCACCTGGTCGATGGATGTCGCCAACTGGTGGTGTCACAGCGAGTTCGCCACCGAGGGACATACCACGCCAGAGATCGGGCGCAATCGGTTCTCGCGACTCAAGCGGCAGGGGATTTCGCCGACCCGGCGTGCGCATGTCAGCGAGGCGCTGCGGGACGGGTGTCGTTACCTCGACATCCAAGAATCGCTCTCACTACCGGCGATCACCCTGAATGACTGCTGGACCATCGACACCTATGGCGGAGACGCCGTATCCGACTGCCTGGAGGCGCTGCGATGAAACCTATCACCCTGGCATGTGCCGTTGGGCTGAACCTGGTGTCGGCGGTACCGGCACTGGCCACCGACATCCCGGCCCCTGACGTATCGGATACGGCTCCTCCGGCGGCGCTGCAGGAATTGGCGATCAACGGTCAGGCCGTTAGCCCGGAGTCGATCCGTCGGGTCGACCTCGAGGGGCCAATCTACGAGGTGCGACTGCGCAACGGCGACACCTTCTACAGTGATGCCCAGGGGCGTCACATGGTCGTGGGTAGCCTTTACGACAACGCTCCCGACGGGCTCGTCAATGTCACCGAACAGCATGACCGTCAGGATCGGCTGGACCAACTGGATGCCATTCCGGAAGGCAGTACCGTGGACTATCCCGCCCAGGGTGAAGAGATCGGGCGCATCACCGTCTTCACCGATACGACCTGTCCCTATTGCCAGAGGCTGCATCAGGACATCGATCAGCTGACACAGGCCGGTGTCGCCGTGCGCTATGTGCCATACCCACGCGCCGGCAGCCACTCTCCAGCGGCTAATCAGCTGGCTCAGGTGCTTTGTTCAGAATCATCTACCGATGCCATGACACGGGCGTTCCATGGACAGGCGCCTATATCAAACCCATCACAGAGCTGCCAGAAAGTCGTCGACGATGGATTTGCGCTGGGACAGCGGTTTGGGGTGCAGGGCACACCCTCCATCGTGCTGCCCGATGGCGAGATGGGTGAGGGATACGTGCCCGCGCAGCAGTTGATTCAGGCGATCAAGAGGGCCAATTTATGAACAAACTGCGATAGCAGGAAATTTTCGTTGGGGCCAAGCAGTTTGCGATCTAGGATGACGGTCCGGCCATCTTTTTGAGAGCGTAGCATGAGGGTGGCTGGAGGGCCTGGAGAAAGAGTGGCCGGACCACGCGGTTCCAGCGCAGGTATTACCAAGCGTTGAAGTGTCTCTGATCAGCTACGATGATAGTCTGGAATGTTATCTATTTACAAACGAGGCAATCAAAGTGCGACTAAAGCGTTATTTGTTGATTTGGACCTGTCTGTTGGTTATAGGAGCAAGCACCCCGTCTTATGCATTGAGATGTCAAAACGGCTTAGTGCAAAACGGCGAACTTAAGTCAGAGGTGATTGCGAAATGTGGTCCTCCGGCTTCGAGAGAATTAGAACTCCCACAAACGAGAGGAGACCAAATTATTAAAGGCGCCGTTACCATAGAGCGTTGGATCTATGGACCGATGAACGGTGCCTATTATTATTTGCGCTTCATCGACGGCAAGCTCGTTGATGAAGACATCAAAATTGGCCTATGAACTCAACCGGCCGTATCCACAATATTGAGAATGACATTTATTGGTGTTCTATAGGCGTTAGTAACGATGACAGTGGTTTTAGATCCTGCTGCGCTCACTGCGCGTTGCAAGTTATTTCCTGTAAGTCTTGATCCATCAAATGTTAGCGATAGGTTTTTACTTGATCCTGCTGCATTGATGACGTCAACAAGATCATCAGAGTTTAAGTTTTGTGCCGTATTAACTCTGATGGATGTTTTCGTGCCAGACTTTTTGATCACATCAATCAAGTCGGCTACATTGGTCTGACTACCGTTGAACTCCATAGCAAGTGTTTTTGTCGTGCCCGCCAGAGACGCCAAATTAAGAAGGTTGCTTTTCGAAATGCTTTGAGCGGTATTAATACTCAAGGCTGTTTTTGAACCAGCGGCTTTCAAAGCCTCTGTGAAAGTGCTGATCGTTAACTGGGCACCATTGAAATCAGCACTCAATATTTTGCTATTGGCTGCCGCCTTCAAAAGGTCAAGCAGCGTTTGCTTGCTCAGGCTTTGCGCTGTATTAACACTGATGCTCGTCTTCTCCCCTGCTTTTTTGACAGCCTCTATTGTCTCTTGTGGGTCAAGTTGGGCTCCGTTAAAATCTAAAGAGATATTTTTAGATGATCCAGCAACAGATAGCACTTTTTCCAAGTGGCTCGAGCTTAAGTTTTGCGCCGTATTAAGACTGATTGATGACTTGTTTCCGGCAGCCGAAATAGCCTTTTCTAGATTGTCTCCAGTAAGCTGTGCACCATTGAATTCGGCGCTGAAGGTTTTGGTGTCTCCCGCGAGTTCTAACGCATTCAGCAGCGTGCTGATAGGGGTGCTTTGAGCAGTATTTACACTAATGCTGACTTTAGTTCCGGCTGACTTTACCGCATTTCCCAGTTCACTAGAATCGAGTTGAGCCCCGTTAAAATCTGCTGATAGGGAACCCGATTTTTGAGCCGCGTTGAAAACTTTTTTTACTCGATCTTGACTAAAATATTGTGTAGTGGAAATGTTAAAGGATGTGTTAACTGCGGATTTATTGAGCGCTTGCTCCAGATAGTCGCTGGTAAGGTGAGACGCGTCGTAGCTTAGAACAAGTTTCATGGACTAATTTCCTCTCTGGATGAGATTTCTGACAACAATTTCTTTGTGCATGGTTGAGAAATGAGAATTGGAATACCAGTATCATTGATGCTGTGCATTTATACAGTATCCGAGAGACCGTAAAATTGGCAAGCACGACTTTGGTCGATTCGGTGGTATAAAACCCGAACATGCGTCCTATGCCTTCGATGGGCGGCAACGCCGCGCCTGTGCCCCCAGGATATGAACGTCTGGCGAAACTACCAGTCGATACTCATTCTTGTATCAGTTGCCACATGACTGGTCTGATTGAAAGCCCCCTTCTAGAAGATAGTGGTGTCTAGCGAAATCCTCGTCTGCAATCCCTATTCGATCCACTTAACATTCTCTGCTGCTCCAAGACAACTTTCCGGTATATCTGTCAACTGTCATCGCGGTAGGAGCCAAGCCACGTTTTCCATTCGCTGTGGCTACGAGCCCCGCTGTTTCCCCTTTGCTTGCGGCCTGGAGCTGGAGCAGTTACGCCGTTGCTAGCATGGAAGTATTCCCCGTCGCTAGGGAGGCGGTCATCAACGTCCCGCTGCCATGGTCGAGCTTGATGCGTCGGCGCGGCTGGACGCCCTAATCTCGCAGGATCTGCCCGCCGATCCTGCCCAGGCCAAGCGGGTACTGCAATCGCGCATGAGTGGCCTCAGCACAACTGGGCGACTCGTAGGTCGCCGTTTTCTTACCCTTTTCTCCAGCCCCTGACTTTCATGCAAGCGTTAAAAGAGGTTGGGCTCGTAATTTGGGCAATGCCATGAGTATCTGTGCAGGCGTTGTAATCCCTATCTAGTTGCTCTGTAGTAGCTCCCGGCTTTTCCCAAGAAGATGCACACCCTCCAAGAATTAAAGCGAGAACAATTAAAACCATTTTGTCTTTCATAGGTAAATCTTATAATGAGTTCGGTTGACGTTTGGATATAAACATCTAGCTAAGTTCAACGCAGCTTTGGGATGTTTTTTGTAAGTTAAAGTTCTTGAAAGCGGGTGATTGGCGTACTATTTTATAGCTTGAATGATCGGTTTTCACCCGCTCTGCATCAGCTACTCAGCTGGCCCAAGTGCTCTGTTTCCAACCGCCTATTAATTTCGTGACGCGTGCGTTTTATGGCGAGCCACTCGAGCCCCCTCCCGGTCAAAGCTGCAATTTAGTTCACTGATTCATGGGAATAATAGAAATCATAATAGTGTTTTTAGATTTGTGACTGTCATTACGAGGTTTACAAGCATCGCTGTTTGAGATAAGAAAAAGACCAAAGTACCTAGCAGTATATAGCGTCTTTCTTTTGAAAGAGCCTTAAAGAAGTCACCGAGCCACGTTAAAGATCTTGGCCCTCTCGCGTTATGAAAGGGTGTAATGGAGTCTGGCACAGGGTTCCGGATGACGCTGTTGAGAAATTGCCAATGATTCAGCATCATCGCGAAAAAAACCACAAATAGAAAAATTGCAGCGGGGGTGGTCACTATGAAATGAAAGGGCCTCGTGACTGCGATTAGAGATAACGCCAGCATGACTGAGGTTGTGAGAAAGTTGTTCAAGAAAGGGAGCAAGGAGCGGGTAAGTCCTTCGCGATCAAAGTGGTCAAGTAGATTTTTTTGTCATTGATATTTCCTCGTATTTAAGACTGAATTGTATTGGGAAGACGAGTTTCCGCTGAAACCCTATCCGATCGGCTTAACATTCTCTACTGCTTCCCAGACTCCCACCCGGTACACCTATCCGCTGATACCGCCGTGGGAGCCAATCCATGTCCATCCCTCGTCAGCTTCGGCCAGGTGCCGTGCTGTTACCACTCTTCCTTCTGGCCTGGAACCATGCTGCCTTCGCCAGCGTCGAGGTGTTCACCACCGCCGGCGAGCCGGTCCAGAACGTCCCGACATCCGCCGCTGTGGTCGAGCTGGATGCACCGGCCCGACTCGATGCCCGGATCTCGCAGGATCTTCCCGCTGATCCGTCCCGCGCGAAGCAGGCACTGCAATCGCGCATGAGCGACCCCGAGTGGCAGCGGACGATTCAGGACTATGGACGGCTCTATCAGGGCGTGGCCCGCGCCTGGATGCTAGGCATCGAGAAAGTGCCGGCGGTTGTCGTCGACAGCCAGTACGTGGTTTACGGCGAGCCGGACGTCGGACGCGCGCTCGAGGAGATCGAGCAGGCGAGGGGGGATCAACGATGATGCGTTTCCTCACCACGCTTCCGGTGACGGTTGCCTTCGCGCTGCTAGTCGGGCTGGCCAGCATGACGAATGCCCCCCGAGCGCAGGCGATCACGACGCCCGAGATCCTCCAGTCATCGATGAGCACCCAGTGCCTCGACTACCAGGTCATCGGTATGTGTGCCTGGCTCTACTGCTCGGCTTGGGGTTGCACGGTACGAACCTCGGTTCGCGTGAAGCACTACATTCCTGAGCTGGTCGTGAGCGCCTACGAAAACACCGGCGATAACCCTTGGACCGAGGTCGCGATGCTCTCACCACCCACGGGCGATGCCCTGGGCGGTGGATCCGCGCGCGAGTCCGTCGCGCAGCAGCACTCGAATACGCATTTCAAGAACGTGGATGCGATCGGGCACCCTTCGGAGCTTTTTTATCAGTTCGCCAGCGGCTTTGGCTGGTTCTGTGAAAGCGACTCGCAGCCGCTCATGCCGTACTTCATCTCCACGCTCGATGCGCTGGCCTGGCGTTCTGGCGTGCCGGAGATGGCCTACCCCGAGGCGCTGACCCCAGGCATGCGCGAGATGGGTGACGTCGGCGATCTGTGGAGCCCGATCTACCCCCGTAGCGGCTTCGTCTCCCAGACCCACGATTACAAGGTCGCGGCATCGGCGGCGCAGCGTGCCGCCGATGTTGTGACGCGCAGCGGTCAGCCCCACGTCTACCAGCCACTCGTCGCACGCAATTCTCCCAGCAGCGGCATCTGGGGGCCGGATCCCGTCAAGGAAGGCGATCCCGAGACCCACGAATGGCAGGAATTGGCTCCCAACATGCGCATGTCCTGCTCGACCTTCCCCGATGGTGGTGAGAACGATCAGTTGCAGGATCCGGGCGACTATGCCTGGGCACTGTGGCGACCCTATCGCTGTTGTAAGAAACGGGGCCAGGAACTGCTGTACTTCACCGGAGAGTAAGCCATGAAACGAACCCTACTTCCGCTGACCCTCTCGGTGGCCCTGGCGACACCGATGCTGGCTCAGGCGCAATCGGCGGACAGCCTCTACTACGACATTGGTGGTGCTGCCCCCTTTGGCGCCTCGGCGGGGCTCAGCCACAGTCCGCGCATGACCGGCATGGGCGTCAGCTGGGATGTCAACGCGACCTGCGGCAACTTCGACGTGGGGTCGACGGTGAGCAACCAGCTCAACGGTGTCACCAACGGATTCCAGAACATGATGGGCAGCGTGGTCTCCAACGCCACCGGCGCGGTGGCCAGCCTGCCGGCGATGATCATCCAGCGCTCCAACCCCGCGCTCTACGATCTGTTGACCAATGGTGTCATGCAGGGACGGCTCGATTTCGACAAGTCGAAGCTCTCCTGCCAGCGCATGTCAGAGCAACTGGCCGATGCCACGGTCGGCGGCCAGATGCAGCAGGGCGCGATGGCCGAGAACTGGCAGGATATCGCGGCCGGGAACACCGATGCCGTCGCAGCCCAGGAGGAAGCCGAGGCGCAGGCCGGCAACGCTGGCCGGACCTGGGTGGGGGGACAGAAACGCGGCGGCAGTGGCCAGCAGCCGATGCGCGTGGTCGAGGACACGGCCAAGGCGGGGTACAACCTGCTTTACGGCCGCACCGACCCCACGAGCGACGAGTCGGTATCCGGTGGTGGCGATGGTTGGGGATCAGTCGCGACCTCGAGCGGGGATTGGGTCGGCGGCGGCGGTATCGCCGGCGGCAACGGCGGTTCAAGCAGCAGCGGCAACGACTGTCAGGGCGGCATGTGTACCGTTTGGGGTTCACCGAGTGATGCCGCCGAGTGGACCAAGAAGATCGTCGGCGACACCGAGCTGCGTTCCTGTGATGGCTGCGAGAAATCGGAGACCATCGCGGGCACCGGGTTGATCCGTGAACTCGAGGAGGAGCAGAGCGACATCCACGAGACCCTGGTCGGGATGATCAATGGTGGTGAGATCACCCAGTCGAAGCTCAACGATGTCTCTGCTGGCAACGGCCTGGCCGTGTCGCGTGGCGTGATCGAGTCCCTGCGTACCGACCCGCAGGGACCGCTGCTGGCTCAGCGTTTGTCCAGCGAGATGGCGCTGGCCCGGACTCTGACCAAGGCGATGTGGGCGCGGCGCGCGCTGATCGCCGGGTCCAGCGATCCTGGCATCGAAAACAATCCCGAAGGCATGACCGCGCTCGATCGTAAGGTTGACGCCTTCAACCGCGACATCGAACTGCTGCAGAGCGAGATGGAGATCCGCAAATCGCTGGCCAGCAGCGCCGCGATGTCGGCACTCCGCCGAGCCTCCAATCGGGCAAGCGGCTCGGTGCAGGACGAGTACAGCGCGCCACGTAGCCAGCTGGACGGTCGCGGCGCGCCCGTCGACATCGAGTAACGGAGTCTGACCTGATGATGTCGATGCTCAAACGCCATCCGCTCCTGCTGGGCCTGATCGGATTGGCGGCTGCCTTTATCGCCGGTGGTGTCGTCGTTTCCGTGGGCATGCGGCTCTACGGCGGCATTCAGGAGTTCCAGATAGCGCTGGGCGAGTATCGCTACTGGCTGCTGGTCTGGCGCCTGGGCTTCTATGGCTCGCTCGTATTTCTCTGGATCCGCTTTGGACGCCGGCGTCTGCTCGAGCGCGTGGCTGAAAACCGTGACGGCGGTGAGCAAGCCAGGCTGCTCCTACGCAAGCTCGAGCGCATGATCCTGATCGTCGTCGTGCTAATCGAGGGATACAACCTGTTCACCTGGTGGGAAGCCTGACATGGCGACGTTTGCGATCAATGACTACATGGAAGGCACCATGCTCACCCTGGGGTGGGTGGTGAACAACGGCATTTGGGATGCCCTGACCTCAACCGGCATCGCGGTGGTGCCGTTCATCGCGCTCGTCGCCGGCGAATGGTTCCGGGCACGCCAGGAGGGTGACGACGAGGGAAACAAGGGCGTGCTCTCGCTCAACCGGATCGAGTCTCGCCTCTACGTCATGCTACTGGTGCTGGCTTTCACCTGCGTGCCCGTGTTCACGCTCAACGTGGATCCGGTGAACGTGAACCAGGAGCATGCCGATCAGTGCGGCACGGTCATGATGTCGTCCGGGCAATGGGGCGAGTCAACCATGACGTCGATCGACGGCCAGCAGGCGAGGGTGCCCATGTGGTGGGCGCTGACGCACTCGATCTCCAAGGGGATTACCAATGTCGCGGTCTCGAAGATCCCCTGCTCGACGGATTACCAGTCCGTGCGCACGGCCCTCGATCTGACCTCGATCTCCGACCCCGGGCTAAAGCGTGAAGTAGGCGAATTCCAACTGGCGTGCTTCGGCCCGGCACGCAACAAGCTGTTCCAGAGCGGGACGAGCCTGGATCAAGCTGCAAGCGAGGACGTCGACTGGATCGGCTCGGACTATTTCCTCGACACCGCCGGATATTACGACAGCTTCTACGCACCCCGACCGATGCCAGGCTTTCCCTACCAGGCGAGTCGGGACGAAGCGCGACCGAGCACCGGCCCTGGGCAGTCTGGCTATCCTAGTTGCCGGGAATGGTGGAGCGATAACTCTGAGGGGATTGCCGCACGGCTTGCCGACCAGGTTGACACCACGCTCTGGTCGCGCATGCAGAGTTTCTTCCCGACGGGATCGTCTGCAGAGGAATACATGATCCGTCGTATGGTGAGCCCTCGCTCGGGCGCGGCCAATGGCAACACCGACCAGGCGTCGATCGGCTATCGCGATCTGGATGGTGGAGTCGATGATGCAGTCGTTGCCGTTGCAGGCATGGCAGGCAACGCCTTGGCCACGGTGCCATTCCGGGCAGGCATGGACAGCCTCAAGCAGTCCCTGCCGATGATTCAAGGGATCATGCTGATGGCGATCATCATCTGCCTGCCGTTCGTCTCGGTGGCCTCGGGCTACTCGGTGAAAGTCGCGGGACTTGCGATGTTCGGACTGTTTGGGTTGTTCTTTCTGACGTTCTGGTGGGAACTGGCCCGATGGTTGGACTCGCACCTGGTCGACCTGTTGTACGACAGTGATGCCGCCAAAATGAGCTGGCTGGCCGGCGTTGAGAATACCAACGACAAATTGGTGATGGGACTCGTCAATGGGATGATGTTCATCGTTCTGCCCAGCGTTTGGATCGGCGTTATGGGATGGGCTGGAGCTGGTGCAGGGAATGCTATTTCCTCTGGTATTGCAAAAGCTGGAGAACAGCCAAAGTCTGCAGGTGGCCAAGCAGCTGAGAAGGCTCAAAATGCTGCAACCAAGTAGACATTACGAGAAGAGGAGCCGGTTTAGCCGACTCCTCTGCTTCTTCTCCAGCTTTAGTCGTGGAGCTTAGTAGTACTCCCGGGGCTGTAGTACCCATAGCCTTCAGGGCCTTCACGGTATCCTCCCCGTGTTATCGGGCAAGACGATTCTTCGTTGTCTTGTGCCATAGCATCGAGGACGCTCTTCCCAGCCTCAGCCGACGCTTCACTCAGGGTTCGAACCAGCCCCTGAGACTCGTTGGTACCAAACAGTAGGGCGGAGGTGAATGCTGCAGAGCCTTTGAGAACCTTGCGGGCGGTGTGGCTACGATGGGAGGCGGTACCCTCTTCAGGACGAGCGGACGCAACGTGCTCGTCCTGGTCACGGCGATGACTGAACAGCTCTGTTGCGTTGTCGTTCCACAGGAGCTTTTTGAGGCCCATGGGACACCCCCAGAAATGGGATACACATAGATCAAGAGTAGCTCGCAAGCCAGACCAGTGCAATTCGAGCTGGTTCAGTGCTTCAGCTCTTCTCTCAGCTTACGGACGCGCTCGACGTCTACCCCGGTCAGCTCAGAGATCATTTGGTCATCCATGGATGTCCGCACGAGCATATTGCGAGCCGTCTCCAGTCGACCTTCCTGTTTCCACTGCTCGGGCCACTGTTTTGCACGTTCAGCCAGCATATTGTGCACCTCATTCAAGTCGTTGAGCGACTGCCAATCAGCCCCTTCGTTCTCGGGTACCCAGCTAGGCAGCAGCACGCGTCGGATCCAGAGGGCGAAGTGCCGGCGTAGCTGGGTCTACTCCGGCGCTTGTAACCATTGTACCAGTAATCCGATCAGATCAATGGCGTCCTGCGGATTCCGGTGATTCTCCAGACGGAAGATGGCCGACACCACGTTTCGGGTCTCTTCCGACCACTGCTCGCTGGTCACGATAGCGCCTTCGTCCAGCAGCAGATATGGGAGGTCAGGCCGGTAGTGCTCAGGTTGGACAAGATCAGCCACGTTGAGTGCCGCACTCCAACGTTTTTCGCCGTTGTACAGCACGATAGGTAGCACGGGAGGCAGTTTGCCGTCCTGGGTCAGCTTCTTCTGTTTGACCAGTTCCTGATACAGCAACCCCACGTAGGTCATGATGCGCAGCGCCATGAACGGGTCGACAGTACTCTGGAACTCGATCAGCAGGTAGACGTATACCCACTCGTCGCCAAAGCGCACTCGCCAGATCACATCGCCTTCGCGATCGCGTAGGTCATCGGTGACGAAGGTGCTGCTGACCTTCTCCAGCGAATCGAGGTCCAGACGATCAATCCATTCTTCCTTCACGAAGCCTGTCAGCAGATCACGGACGACCCTTGGCTCGCTGAACAGCAGCTTATAGCTGAGGTCATGCTGGTTATTCATGACACCTCCAATGTGGCTGGAGGCAGCTTATCATGACAGCGAGCGCCCCTCTCCTGTGCTCCCCAACGAGGGAAAGGGAAAAGGCCACTGGCAAAAGGACGGTAAGGGAAGGGTGGGGTAAGGGAAAGGGGGTTATCCATTGTTCACCCCAACCCCAAAGGGCTGGACGAGGGAAAGGGCCAAAGGGTGCTCTGCCTCAGTAGCCTCTCCAGAATTTCGTCCAATGAGTGGCCGCAGCCCAAAGGAACGGTGCTCTCGATGCACGCTCCATCTCGGCATAGCCCTGCTTCACTTGGTTCTTCAGTCCCCATACTTCCATCTCGAGAAGTTGGATCTCTTGCGCCTTCTCGCTCATCTGAGCATCAAGGGGCTTTTGAATTACCTTGCTGGATAGAGTCTCCAGTTTCTCTTCCGACAGCGGTGATAGATCACTGGCTTTCATTGGTCGCGAGCTACCGGATTTCTTGCCCTCGCAGTCGTAGTTGAAGCAGATGCCGAACTGCTCGTAAAACTGGTTGCGACGCTTCCGGTTTGTCCCTGATGCATCCGAAGCCAGCAGTCGGATAGGCATTACGCCAGCATCTGGCCATTGCTGGACCCACTGAACGATCAGATTCATGAAGTACGTGCCAACCCCACGACCGGCCAGCCAGCCAGGATCGACGACACAGTACCCGCCCGTATTGACCGAAGTGCTAGTTAGGCGGACCCATGGATCGTTATGAACGAACCCGCAATCATAGGCGGCCGAAAACTCGCCGCCTTGGTTGTTACTCCCTATCGATCGCGGGCTGATCACCTGGTAGTGAAATGTGACATGCGCACGTAGTAGAACGCCTTCGCGAATGACGTGGTGCTCTTCGCGGTTGACCAAAAGAACAGTTTCTCGCTCTCGTTCAGATTCGGGCTGAACGATCAGCGTAAAAACTTCCGGTGTGATGGAATCCACCGCTGAGTCGGTTACGGGTAACACCTTGAACATAAAGCACCTATAAATCGAGAGCACAGACTGACGTCGAAGCTCTTGCACAGCTTTAACGACCATTTCATACTTAATCTGCACCACGTTAGCTGCTGACGGCAATAGCAGCGCCCTTTGCCTACGGGCAATTCCCGAAGCCGTTAACGCATCCCGAGAGACGGCGCTCACCTGAGCTGGATGCCACTTCCGATTTCTCGGCCTTGCGCCGAACCACCCATCCGGGGGAACACTTTCCCCGATGGGGATGGTGTGTCTCCTGGACCCGATCCACTGGAGCTGCACCATGAATCCTTTCCAAGGCTCTCGAGCCCTGCTGTTCTCCGTACTGATTCCGATCATGCTGCCTGATGTCATGCCCGAGCCGCTTCGGTGGATCTGGCTGACGCTTGTTGCGCTCGCGGTCCTCAAGCGCCTTGGCTTCATCAGCTTCGGCTTCGGTGGCAGCGCCTCTGGCAATGACGATGAAACGTCGGATTCCGTGAAAACGGGATCGGTCTCTCATCGGCCTGGCGCGACACACCAGGGAGAGATCGTTGCCCATGGCAGCGCGCCCTATCAGTTCGACGAGGCCAACCGCCTCAGCTACTACATCACGCTGCGGTCCGAGCGTGGTGACGATAAGACCGTGTGGGGGATCGATCTCAAGCGCGTGGCGCAAGAGACCCCGCTGGCTGTTGGCGATACCGTGGCACTCGAGTTTCTCGGGCGCGAAGCGGTCGTCGTCAAGGAGCCGGTTCGCAATGAACAGGGCAAGGTCGTGGATCACCGTCAGGTAAACACGCACCGCCATACCTGGAAGGCACACGTTCTGCCGGCATAAACCAAGCGGTATCCACCCTATGGGGAAGTTTCCTTCCCCCCTGGGGCGAGGTGTTTCCCCTTTTTTCGTTCTTAAGGAGAAGCACCCATGAATCGCAACACCCACAACGCCAACGTCCGTATCGATCTCACCCTCAAGGCGCAACGTCTCGGGCTCTGCCCCAATCGTCGCGATGTGATGGTGCAGATGGAGCAGCCCCTCATCAACGAGGTGGTTGCGCTCTTCGAAACGGCTGGCACATCGCACTCGGCTCTTGAGGAACTGCACTGGGTCGAACGCCTCGATGCATTCCTGGAGCAGGCTCGAGAGGAGCTGTCGAAAGCACCTGCAGGCAGTCGATCGCTCGATTTCGACATAGCGGCACCGCATCGCACCGGAGCGTTACTGCTTCCGCTGTTCGTCGGTGTCCATGTCGAGCTGGAGCATCAGCTTGGCAAGCAGACGCTGGTGTTCTCGCTGCCCGGACGTGACCGTCTGGCTGCCTGAACACGCGATATTGCACTCCACTCAGCCCGGTACGCCGGGCTTTTCCTATTCCACCCCGACCGGGATTAGCTCCCGGTGGGGGCGTCCCGGTCATCCTCACGAGGTTTCCACGATGGCCGACATCTATCAGGCGATCACCGATCGGATTCTGGACAGTCTCGAGCAGGGGCATCTGCCCGGCATCGGGCAGCCCTGGGATCCGTCCAGGCGAACTCCTCTCATACCCTGTAACGCCGTCTCTGGTCGCCAGTACAACGGCATCAATGTGCCGCTGCTCTGGGATATGGCCGACAAGCGAGGATTTTCACAGGACCGCTGGCTCACCTTTCGCCAGGCGAAAGAGGCCGGGGGCACGGTACGCAAGGGAGAGAAGAGCACGCTCGCGTGCTTCTACAAACCCATGAAGCGCGAGATTGTCGATGACGCCGGCGAACCCGTGCTGGACGAGGAGGGCAACCCCAGGGAGAAGCATTTCGCCATCCTGCGGGGCTTCAATCTCTTCAATGTGGACCAGTGTGACGGGCTGCCCGAGGAGGTCACGAATCCGCCGGCGACGTCGGTCGAGGGATTCGACAGCGTAGATGCGCTGGACGACTTCATCGACGGCTGTGGCATCAAGGTCACGCACTCACTGGATCGCAAGATCGCAGGTTATTACCCCCGGCAGGACAGGGTGTTGATGCCAGCGAAGGAGCGGTTCCACGACGCGGATAGTTACTACAGCGTCGCACTGCATGAACTGACTCATGCGACTGGGCACGAATCGCGCCTGGCACGCATCGGGATCACCGATCCCGAGCCGTTCGGCTCCGACCGCTACGCGCTAGAGGAGCTGGTCGCGCAGCTGGGCTCTGCCTTTCTGTGCGGACACTTCGGTATTCGCAACGAGGCCTTCGACGCCGCCTACATCGCCAGCTGGATCAGCGTGCTGCAGGCAGACAAGAAAGCCATCTTTCGCGCCACTGGCGCGGCACGTCTGGCAGCGGAATTCCTCAAGCAGACGCACGAGGAAAACCGCACGCCGGCATCGACGGATCAACCGCAAGAGGAGAGCGCCAAGGCCACATCGAAGCGCCGACCGCAGGCTGACGATCAGGACATCGAGCTGTTCGGGCACCAATGGCCGCTGGGCGATAGCGTCAAGCTGGATCCCACGGTCGATCGGGGCACTTTCCGTGCCCAGGTCACTCGCCTGAAGCAGATGGGCTACGTGTTCGATGCATCAACTCAAACCTGGAATTACGCAGCGACTGTTGCTGCGTAATCCACCTTCCCCGACGGGCGGACTCCTTTCCGCCGGGGAAGGAGCGCTCGTCATTGATTCTCCAAGGAGATTGAAATGAACGATCGACTACACATGGATCCCCGGTTCGTAGAACTCACGGATTCACAGCTTCAAACCATTGAGGATCTGCTTTCGAACAATGAGATCGCGACCGATGAGGAACTGGTCGCGTTCTTTGTAGGCGAGGGCATACCGGAGGGGATCGCGGAGGCTGCCATTGGCTTCCGAGGGCAATACCTGAGGGAGATCTATCAAGCAGGATTGACGCCGATTCGTGCGGGTAGCCAGGCACGTCGCTACAACCCGCACAAACGGCAATTCGTTCAGGTCTGACAATAACTTTCACTCACCCACAAGGGCGAACAGCCCCGGTGGGTGCCGTTCGCCCCATCAATGCATCAATGATGGAGGCAGCATGTCGACTTCAACCACGCTCTGGCGTCTCAAGGAGGCGCCAGAGCTTTTTCTGGACAGCTATGTCGCCGATGGCGACCGGGCGGTCTTTCTGTCCCTGTGGGGGCGGGATACCGCCATTCACGAACTGATGGCCAAGCTGACCCTGCCCATCGCCGAAGGCGGCTGGAATGGGATCACGCTTTTGCGGGACGATCAGACGGTCGCCCTGCAACTGGATCGTGATCGCCTGGCGAAACGCACGACGCGGACCTATCGGCAGACGCGGTTCGGCAGCCTGCTGAATCTCTGGCTGTTTGATCAGCGCTGTCAGGATCCCGATCGGGCCAACCGTCAGTGCTATGCCATCTTCAACGAGCGCGATTCACGTCAGGACAAGAGCGCGATGCTCTGGTCACGTCTGCGAGATCTCGCTGCGTTTCCGCTGCTGGATCACTGGCGACCCACGGTCGTACAACTGCTCCTCGAGCACGGGGCGATACGCATGCTCGATCAGACGTCCGAGCGCCTGTCAGGCGTCTGGATCGATCTCTCGCTGGCCAGCGTCCAGGACGCTATCGGTCAACTCATTCACTCCGGCGATCTCGCCACGCAATGAATTCAAGGAGGCCATCATGGCTCTGATGTTTCCACGCCTGGCGCGCAACTTCGCCAAGAACGGCTACTACCCAACCGACGAGGACACGATCGAACGTGCCCTCCAGGCACTGGGCACCTCGCATGACCAGCGGGTGCGCATTCTGGATCCGTGCGCCGGCGAAGGGCACGCGATTCTGGAAAGCGCTCACCGACTGGGCCGGGAACGAACCGATGCCTACGGCATCGAGTTCGATCTCGAGCGAGCACGGCACATGCAGAGCGTCGTCGATGTCGGCATCCAGTCGGATCTGATGGACACCGTCATCTCGCCGCGCTCGTTCGGCATGATGTTCTTCAACCCACCCTACGGCGATCTCGTCAGCGAGACCGGCGGCAGCAAGAGGTATGCCGGCAAGGGCCGGCAGCGGCTGGAAAAGCTGTTCTACCAGCGCTGTGTCCACCTGCTGCAGTACGGCGGGATCATGGTGATGATCGTGCCGTACTACGTCTTCGACGATGAGCTGTCGAGCTGGGTCAGCCAACACTTCGATCGCGTCACTGCGTTCGAGGCCGCGGTCGATACCTTCAAGCAGGTCGTCGTCTTTGGCGTTCGCACGAAGCGCAATGCACTACTGGCAAACGATAGGGCCAAAACGATCAGGAAGATGTTGCAGCAAATCGGGCTGGGAGAGTTCAAGCCCGAGCCGCTGCCTTCGATCTGGTGTGATGGTCTCTATGATGTGCCGCCGGCGATCGGTAGCCCGCCACACTGCTACCGCGTGTCGCTGGAACCCGAGCAGCTGGAGCAGGAGATCGATCAGCTGGGCGGGCTATGGCCCGACTTCAACCTCGCGTTCTGGACCAATGGGGTCACACAGCGACGTCCGCTGCGCCGGCTTTCGAGCTGGCACCTCGCGCTGTCGCTGGCAGCGGGAGGCATATCGGGCATCGTGACCTCGCGGTCGGGGCGTCAGCTGGTCGTGAAGGGCGACACGTTCAAGGAGAAGTCCTCGAAGGTCGAGTTCGACGAAGACGCCGATGGCAACATCAGCGAGCGTCGGATCCTGACCGATCGTTTCGTGCCGGCCATCATGGCCTGGGACGTAACGCTGGGTTCTCCCGACAAGGGTCGATTGTTCACGATCACCTCGACGCCGGCGCAGGATGCTCCGTCGCAATCTGAACCTACCGACTCGGACGCCGAGACGGCATAACCAACCATGCTCGCCCCACGGGGCGAGCCAACCCCTACGGGCAGACCACCGCCCGTAGGGGCGTGTTCTGTCCGTTTTCATTGGAGATGGACATGAACATGCCATGCACAGCACCGGACAACATCATCGCGCTCAACGATTTCATCGACGAGTTCGGTGACGGGCTTCTGGATACGCTCAACCACACCCATCCCCCGGTCTACGACGGTCGGGGCAATCCACCCCGACAGGCGGTGATGAACGCGCTGGCACGCCAGCCGTTCCCGGCACAGGCGGATGTCGTTCACGCGATTTGCGCGCTGCTGCTGGATCAGAACGAGCGCGCCGGCGTGATCAACGCCGAGATGGGGACCGGCAAGACGATGATGGCGATCGCCGTCGCCGCCGTGATGGCGAACGAGGGCTATCGTCGATCGTTGATCGTGTCTCCGCCGCACCTAGTCTACAAGTGGCGGCGCGAGATCCTCGAGACGGTGCCCGAAGCTCGGGTATGGGTACTCAACGGGCCGGATACGCTGGCCAAATTGCTCAAGCTGCGCGAGCAGCTGGGGCAGTCAGACGATGGCCGGCCGGAGTTCTTCGTGCTGGGTCGTGTCCGTATGCGGATGGGGTTCCACTGGGTACCGGTGACCACCCCGAAGCGCACCGTCTCCGGACGCCTTGCGGCGTGTCCGGACTGCGGTCGCATGATCCTCGACAACGACAATGAACCGGTCCGGTTCGAGTTGTTTCAGCAGACCGAGCGTCAGCAGTCGTGTGCGGGATGCGGTGGCCAGCTCTGGACACTCATACGACAGCGGCAGCCCGGAGGGGATGCCCGCCGTCGTTCGGTGCTCAAGGCGCTGCAGCGCATTCCGACGATCGGCAAGGTGACATCGGAGAAACTGATCGACCAGTTCGGCGAGGGGTTTCTCTCGTCGATGCTGGCCGACAACGTGCACGAGTTCATCAACCTGATGGACGAGAACGGCGACCTGGTGTTCAACGATCGACAGGCGACGAGAATGGAGCGGGCCATGGCCAACATCGAGTTCGGTTTCGGTGAGGGCGGTTTCCAGCCGAGCGAATTCGTGAAGCGCTACCTGCCCGATCAGTTCTTCGACCTGCTGATCGTCGACGAGGGGCATGAGTACAAGAACGCAGGATCGGCCCAGGGCCAGGCCATGGGAGTTCTGGCAGCGAAGGCACGCAAGACGCTTTTGCTGACCGGCACGCTGATGGGCGGCTACGCGGACGATCTGTTCTACCTGCTCTTCCGGATCCTGACGCCGGTGATGATCGAAGACGGCTACCGTCCCCAGCGCAATTCTCTGGGAGCGGCGTCCATGGCCTTCATGCGCGAGCACGGTGTTCTCAAAGACATCTACTCGGAGCGCGAGGGCGCTGGACACAAGACGGCGAAGGGGCGGAAAACCTCGGTGCGCACGGTGAAAGCACCAGGCTTCGGCCCCAAGGGCATACTGCGCTACGTGTTGCCCTTCACCGTCTTTCTCAAGCTCAAGGACATCGGTGGGGATGTACTGCCACCGTATGACGAGGAGTTTGTGGAAGTGCCGATGTCGTCTGATCAGGCCAGTGCCTATGAACGGCTCTCCAGAGAGCTGACACAGGCACTGCGGGAAGCGCTGGCACGCAAGGACACCACACTGCTGGGTGTGGTGCTCAATGTGCTGCTGGCCTGGCCTGACTGCTGTTTTCGACCCGAGGCGGTCAAGCATCCGCGTTCGCGGGAGCTGATCAGCTTCGCGAAGTCGATCTTCGACGAGACATCGACGATGCCCAAGGAGGACGAGCTGGTCGAACTATGCCGGTCGGAGAAAGCCCAGGGCCGCAAGGTGCTGGTTTACTCCACCTACACCGGCAAGCGCGACACGACGAGTCGCCTGAAGCGGGTGCTCGAGCAGGAGGGGCTGAAGGTGGCCGTGCTGCGCTCGAGCGTCGACACCAGTCGGCGCGAGGACTGGATCGCGGATCAGGTCGAGAAGGGGATCGATGTGCTGATCACCAACCCGGAGCTGGTAAAGACCGGCTTGGATCTTCTCGACTTTCCGACGATCGCGTTCATGCAGACGGGCTGGAACGTCTACACGCTGCAGCAGGCGGCACGGCGCTCCTGGCGTATCGGTCAGCACCGGGCGGTGCGTGTGCTGTTCTTCGGCTACGCCGAGACGTCACAGATCGCCTGTCTGCGGCTGATGGCCAGCAAGATCGCCGTGGCACAGAGCACGTCCGGGGACATCCCCGAGTCTGGGCTGGATGCGCTTAACAGCGATGGCGAGTCGGTCGAGATGGAGCTGGCCCGTCAGCTGGTCGCTTGATGCTTCATGCACATCAAATCCAACCCCTCTCCGGAGGGGTTTTTGTTCCTGCGTATCAATTTGGTTTAGCGACAACAGAGGATAGCAGTTAGAGTATTTTTTCATCTTATTCGCTACGGTTCCGAATCTGATTGCTCGTGGCGAAAGATGCATACTCATATTGGTACGATAATTGGGGGCGCTGGGAGGGATGCTCTCTCCAACGGGTTCAACAAGCTGTTGTTTTGAGCGGCACAGGGCTGTTGCGGCAGTTTCAAGTTTTGCGACAAATAGTTCAGATGAAAGCTGGGCCGGTAGCCGCCACCTGCGGTTCTGACTGAAAAGTCGGCGCGCGTACAGCGTTCGATACAGGCCAGCGTCACCATGGCCCTAGAGCTGGCGGCCAGCTTGTCATAACGGGTATTCAGCCGACGCTTTTCCTTCAGCCAGCCGAACAGGCGCTCTACCACATTGCGTTGTCGGTCATCGCCATTGACGAAAGCGCTGGTAGACGGTCTTCCAGAACCCATAACGCTCGGGCAGGTCACGCCACTGTACGCCGGAGCAGAGAATCCACAGAATACCGTTGAGCATCTGCCGGTCATCTCGTCGCGGGCGTCCCATGGTCTGCCGGGGAGAAACGATATCCTCGATCATCTGCCAGCGCTGGTCGGAAAGCTCGTAACGGCCTGTCATGGCCCCTCCTGTTGCATGAACAGGAATAGCGTAGCAACTATGATTTTTCAGACAGAGCCAGCTGACTGGTCGGCGAGGCGTTCGGCTAGACCTCAAGATCGGTGCTATGGCTGACACCCAGCCCGTACTCAGTGCTGATCGATACCTCTACCTCGTGCTTCCCTTAACCCAGGATGATTTCGGGGCGGACGCCGGCGTCGGATCGGCTTGCCATCCACCTTGCAGGACGATTCTATGAGTCAATTACGGGTCGTCGCGGTAGAAGGTGGAACGAACGTAGACTTCAAATGAAGAATCGCCCCGAATTGTTAAAAATCGAGATGTCGTTGAAAAGTGATTTTCAAGGATGCATCTGTGTAACAAACGGCACTCACGCTTGATCAAATTTATATTATAAAGCTCTCAAGGAACTTGAATGGATTTTAATGAGGGCCAAAAAACCACAAAAACCATAATCGAAATCAGAGAAACCAGCCAGGCTACGTAACTCAGCCCGCCCAATGATACGAAACCAAATATAAGCCCTCCAATAGGTTGGGAGATGTTGTTGAAAAGAACTATAAAACCCGATGCCTTACCGAGGTCTTTTCTTTCGACAACTTGTTGTCTGGTATAGCGCACGAACACGCTAAACATTTTATCGAAGCCAATTAAAACAACGAATCCGAAGAAATATATAAAAGCATTTCCAATCAATCCTGTCAGTGTAAAACCGCACACCATAAACACAAACCCGACAAAACCAAACCAATGAGGATTGATAGACGACAGGCCGATGAACATGAGGATTATAATTGTCGCAAGGGCACCGATTGATTGAAGAAAGCCATAATAGAAATCAGGCAGGCCTAGAGCGCCAGTTACAACAACAGCAGAAGACGCTAAAGCAATTCCCAGCATTAAATTACTAAGGAAGGTCACTCCGATGAGTTTTTTTAGAGTTGTGGAACTATTGATAACGCCTAAAGCAATTGTAAAAGATCTACTAAAACTTATACTTCTATCGGTATCTCGATCATCTTTGAAATTGCTTTTTAACAACCACCTCCTTAAAAAGGCGTCAGAAATCAAAAAAAACAGAGAAATAAAAGCAGCGACATAAACCCAGTCGACCAAAGTAAGCAACAATCCTGCCAAAAGAGGCCCACTTACCATACCCACTTGATCGGCCAGTTGAGCTCTTGCAATACTATGCTCGAGTGGAGCATCCTTAAACACGTATGGCAGTAGAATATCTCGAGATATAAATCCTTGGGTTGATAGAACGCCACACACAATGGAGAATATGGCTAATAGCCACAAAGATGGAAAAGCTATTAAAATTATAGAGAATAGCAACGCCGCGATTAAGCGAGCTATTTGACTAAACCTCAGCAAAGTCAGACAGGACATTTTGTCGCATAGTATGCCAGCGATAGGAAACATCAAGAATCGCGGCAACGACTCTAAAAAGAAAGCGATTCCTGACCAACTGGCATCACCGCTTATTTTATACGCAGCCAAGGGGAATATAAATAAAAGCACTTGATCCCCAAGTCTTGAAAAAAACAATGAGGAAAAAAACTAAAACCGCCTTCAAATTTCTTCATGACTGCCCAGCTCGCTATCCGCTTTTTTCGTTCTCGCATCACCGTGCGAAGCCAGAATCAAAAGATCCTGTCCATTCAAATCAACTATCGAGCTAGCAGTATCATTATTTTTTGACACTATCTCTTCAATGTCTCGATGGACGCTCAAAATCATCTCTATCAACTTGGCACGCTTTAACCTTAAAAGAGCCATCTTATGCTTTATCCAAGAAGCTCTTTTAGCTTGAAGGTCGACCCATCGTATTATTGTATTATGGACAGAATCCTGGACGACCTCAAACCGGAGCTGGTCAAAACGGGGCTGGATCTTCTCAACTTCCCGACGATCGCGTTTATGCAGACGGGCTGGAACGTCTACACGCTGCAGCAGGCAGCACGACGCTCCTGGCGTATCGGTCAGCACCGGGCAGTGCGTGTGGTGTTCTTCGGCTACGCCGAGACCTCGCAGATCGCCTGTCTGCGACTGATGGCCAGCAAGATCGCCGTGGCGCAGAGCACGTCCGGGGACATACCCGAGTCGGGCCTGGATGCGCTTAACAGCGATGGCGAGTCGGTCGAGATGGAACTGGCCCGTCAGCTGGTCACTTGATGTTTCATTCACTTCAACCCCAACCCCTCTTCGGAGGGTTTTTTTTGTATGGAGGAAAGAATAGCGTTAGTGATTGAGTGCTTTTTATCCTTCCCTACATTTAGTGGACCTAGAAAACGTATCGATGGGATCTATTTCTTACTTGCGGGGTTCTCAAATAAATTGGTTTATCTCGTACCGGTGTGAATTTTCAACTGGCCCAGCGGATAGTCTGCGAGCTCTTGCCCAATCTTTGACGTCTCTCGACACTCCTTCATAACCAGGGAATAGCTTTGCGCCGGTGATCCCCATAAGACTCAATATGTGTAGTACTTCACTGGCTTCGCTTGCCGGCAAGCTTACGCATTGTAACGGTTCGGGATCGGTATGGCCGGGAGAAAGGTCTTCGTCCAGTCTAGTTTCATAAAAGCTTTCCAATGTCTCTGATTCATTTTTTATCATTGATACAGTAAAAAGACCGGATTGAGCAGCAAGGTAGGGGCTGGTTCCTCCAGGTGCTTCGATAACGTTGATTGCCTGACAACGAGTATCAAGTACCCATACTGCCATCCTTGCAGAGCAATTGGCTTCCGTTAATTTCCAGGTTAAAACCGAGGAGGCTGCAAAGTATGAAGCTACGAAAGGATTACGTGACCAATCTAGCAGGCAAGTGGGTACTCCATGGTGCTGAGCGAAGGCAAGTACCCGATGAAATTCTGCTGTTGGCCAGTTGTAATTGCCTGATCGACTCCTATCGAATTGCTTTAAGGAACGCCTGAGTGCCTCGGAATCATCGGGTACCTGCAAGCCAGCGTGGTCGCATGCTTCCAAAAATCTGAGCAAAACGGCCTTCTCGAAAGCTACCTGTTCACCGATCGTGACATCATGCTCTCCGTAAAACGTCGAGACAGATACATCTGTGCCCATACGATGGGCCGATGGGGTTAGCGGCAGCGACATATCCATTTGGCCCCGGAACACATGATTCCGCTCACGCCAAATCGCATTGCTCACCGGGCTCAGGTAGCTCAAGAACTCTTCTGCTGTCCGGAAAGGCATATTTCGTTGGAATTCATTCACATCATACTCCTGCATGAAACGAACATGTTGAGTCGTTACGACGCGCAACTTCTAATCTCGATGAATCCAAAGGGCCGCGAGAAGCCCTAGCATCCGATCATCGAGTGGGAAGAGCTTAACGCAGCGAAAAGTGCTTACCTTCGAAGGGTAGTTCGAGTGAGGGCAGCTGGCTTCAAGCTCGTCGAGAGCCTGCAGGCCAACGTGCGTGATCATGGACCGAAGCGCTGACAGTCCACAGCAGACCGTATTTGGGCCCAGCGATGCGCGCCGTGTTCTTCAGCCCGGCTCTGCTGCGTTTCGGGAGCCTAATCAACTGCTGGCAAGATCATGGGCACCGCCTGCAGACCTCTAGAAGGGGGTCATGATCGATCGGTAGCTTGCTCCACGAAGGTATAGCACACCTCGACTGAGGCTGGCTAAAGCCAAGGATGCAACTAACGAAAAATTGTATTAGACTAATGATCAAATTCTCGCGTCCGTTGGACCGTGACCGCCAAGCGGTCAGTAGTACAGGAGCGACAGTAATGGCACATCATCTTCTTGGGTTGACGACTCCACCCTGAATCCCTCCCCAGCAGGGCATATCTACCATAGCTAGGCAAGTGGCGTCCGCTACATGCTTTTGCTAGGTGTTGTTTTGCGCTGCGCCATCCCCTTAAAAGTACCCTCGATAGTGCGTTTCACTATTGTTTTCGTGTGCGCCAAATAAATATCTCGTTAATTGAATTAGGTTTAACATGTTAGAAAAAATAAAGTTAAGTTGGCTTTCCAACTTAAAAGGGGACACGTTGGCCGGACTCGTTGTTGCGCTGGCGCTCATTCCCGAAGCCATCGCATTTTCCATCATTGCTGGGGTCGATCCTAAGGTAGGTCTGTACGCTTCATTCGCTATCTGTACCATCATTGCCTTCACCGGTGGTCGTTCAGGAATGATTTCTGGAGCGACCGGTGCCATGGCGCTACTCATGGTAACCCTGGTCAAGGATCATGGCCTAGAGTATTTGTTGGCGGCCACCCTGTTAACCGGGGTTCTGCAAATTCTGGCTGGATACTTGAAACTGGCGAACCTCATGCGCTTCGTATCGCGCTCTGTTGTCACCGGTTTCGTCAATGCGTTAGCAATCCTCATATTCATGGCCCAATTACCAGAACTCACCGATGTCACCTGGCATGTCTACGCCATGACTGCCGCCGGTTTGGTCATTATTTACGGCTTTCCTTATCTGCCGGTTATCGGCAAAACGGTTCCTTCTCCTCTGGTTTGCATCGTGCTGCTAACCATCGTCTATATGGCAACGGGAATGGAGATAAGAAGTGTAGGCGACATGGGCGAACTTCCCGACAGCCTTCCAGTGTTCTTATGGCCGGACGTTCCGCTGAATCTCGATACTCTTCTCATTATTTTACCCTATTCCGTCATGCTGACTGTCGTCGGCCTGCTGGAATCGATGATGACATCTACGATCATTGATGATCTCACTGATACCAAGAGTAATAAAAACCGGGAGTGTAAAGGTCAAGGTATCGCCAACATTGGCGCAGGATTGATCGGCGGCATGGCTGGGTGCGCAATGATCGGGCAGTCGGTGATCAATATCAAATCGGGTGGGCGACGCCGTTTATCCGCTCTTATTGCAGGTGTGGCTCTGTTGCTGATGGTGGTGTTCCTGGCGGATTGGGTTTCTCAGATTCCAATGGCAGCCTTGGTAGCAGTCATGATCATGGTCTCTATCGGTACCTTCAGCTGGGAATCTATTCGAGATCTGAAAAAACACCCGATGAGCACTAACTTTGTCATGTTGGCAACCGTTGCCGTTACGGTCGGTACGCATAATCTGGCTATCGGTGTCTTCGTTGGTGTGCTCTTGGCGGCTCTCTTCTTTGCCAGAAAGGTCGGCAATATTCTTTATGTCGGCAGCGAAAGTACTGATGAAGGAAATCGGCGAATCTACAAGGTAGTAGGTCAAGTGTTTTTCGCTTCTTCTGAACGCTTTGGCGAGTCGTTTGATTTCAAGGAAAGCGTGGAAAAGGTCACTATTGATCTGTCGTTGGCACATTTCTGGGATATTACCGCCGTGCAGGCATTGGATAGGGTGGTTATCAAATTTAGACGGGAAGGTACGCAAGTTGATCTCGTGGGGCTCAATGAGGCCAGTGCAACCGTCGTCGATAAATATGCGATCCACGATGATCCTAAAGCAGTAGAGAAGCTCATGGGCGGACACTGACATACTTAAAAAAGGGGTGCGAATTGCCAATTTGGTAACTACGGCGTTTGCACGACGACTTTCCAAAAGTGAGCACGCTAGCCATGACAGATAACGTGATTGCAGCCATTGATGCTTCTAAATTTGCGCACAGCGTATGTGACTGCGCGATTTGGGCCAGCCAAAAGCTCGGTTCTCCCTTGGTATTCCTGCACGTCGTGGATAACCATCCTCAAGCGGCGGAAGCCGATCTTACCGGTAATATCGGATTGGGCTCGAGAGAGCATCTTCTTGAAGAATTATCAGGATTGGATGAGAAACGGGCAAAAATCGCTCAGGAGAGTGGAAGAGTCATACTCAAGGCTGCAAAGGAACGGGCAGAAACAGCCGGAGCCTCGAATGCCTCGACTCGACAGCGCAATGGCACACTGGTCGAAACTCTTGAAGAAATGCAGGGCGAAACGCGATTGCTTGTGATCGGCAAGCGAGGTGCCAATGAGCATCATGATAGTGAGCACCTGGGTTCCAATCTCGAACGCGTAGTGAGGTCACTACATCATCCTGTTTTGATGGTGCCAGCAACCTTCACTACTCCCAAGAAAATTCTGGTTGCCTTCGATGGTAGCAAGACGACCCGAAAGGGTATCGAGGTACTTGCGAAAAGCCCGCTTTTTGCAGGCACGGCTGTCCATGTCGTCATCGTCGGCTCCGATACGGGAGACAACCGTTATCAGCTGGACTGGGCGCTCGGGTTGCTCAGAGAGGCTGGACACTCGGCCGAAGGTACGATCAGAGCGGGGGAAGTCGAGGCAACGCTTCACGACTACCAGCGGAAGCATGATATCGATTTGCTGGTCATGGGGGCCTATGGCCACTCGCGGATAAGACATCTTCTCGTGGGTAGCACGACAAGCGAGATGCTGAGAAAAGCGGATATCCCGCTGCTGATACTTCGCTGAGGACACAGTTGGCCGCAGCCCATCTTGGTGCGGCCCATTCAGTACAGAGGTTCGTTATGATATCAACTCCGCCCTAAGCGACCGATTTCAAGAAACCGAGGTGGTTTTCAAAATCGATAACGCTGAAAAAGGAACGAAGAGTGGGCGCGCCAGAGTTAAATTTTCACAGATCCCCTTTCTATGACGAAAGTTCGTCTTCACAGCGGTTCGTGGCCGACCTTTTAAGTAAAGCTAATATTGCCATCAATGGTAGCCGGCCCTGGGATATACAGTTCAACGCTCACGGTGTCATTGAGCAGGCGTTAGCCAAAGGCAATCTGGGCTTGGGCGAGGCGTATATGAGCGGTGCATGGGATGCACAGCATCTCGACGACTTCTTCTTTCGGTTGCTTCGGTCGGGTGTCACTGACGAAATCAAGCCGCACAAGTTGCTTTTTCATCATGTCAGATCTCGTTTGGTCAATCTCCAGACGGCGAAGAGAGCGTTTCAGGTCGGCGAAAAGCACTACGACCTTGGTAACGACTTCTACGCCGCAATGCTCGATTCCCGAATGACTTATACCTGCGGCTACTGGAAAGATGCCACGACTCTCGATGCGGCCCAGGAGGCTAAGCTCGATCTTGTATGTCGCAAGCTAGGCTTAGAACCTGGTATGAGGGTTCTCGATATCGGCTGCGGCTGGGGCAGCTTCATGGCCTACGCTGCCGAAAATTATGGCGTCGAATGCGTAGGTTTGACGATCTCTCGTGAGCAGACCGAGTATGGCAAGCGACTGATGACCCAAGGGTTACCGGTTGAATTTCGCTTGAAGGACTACCGTGAAGAGACGGAGCAATTCGATCGTATCGTCAGTATCGGTATGTTCGAACATGTCGGACACAAAAATTACCGCGAATTCATGGATGTCGCGACTCGATGCTTGAAGGACGATGGGCTGTTCCTATTGCACACCATTGGGAAAAATGTCAGATCGTCGACACCAGATCCTTGGATAGATCGCTACATTTTCCCCAATGGTGAGCTCCCGGCTCTTGGTCACATCGCAGATGCGGTGGAAGAACGCTTCATTGTCGAAGACCTGCATAACTTCGGCGCGGACTATGACAAGACCCTGATGGCTTGGCACAGGAATTTCGAAGCTAACTGGCATCGATTCTCCGAGTCCTATGGTGAACGTTTCTATCGTATGTGGCGCTATTATCTTTTGAGCTGTGCCGGCTCATTTCGAGCCAGAGATATCCAGCTCTGGCAGTGGGTGCTCAGCAAACAGGGCGTTCTCGGGGGTTACCACAGAGTCAGCTAAGTTTAACGACGTCTAACTTACATCAAGCCTGGAAGCAATGATGAGCGAATACTCTCTGTTTACCTCCGAATCCGTGTCCGAAGGTCACCCGGACAAGATCGCCGATCAGATCTCCGATGCCGTCCTGGACGCCATCATCGCGCGCGACAAACAGGCCCGCGTGGCCTGCGAGACACTGGTCAAGACCGGTGTCGCCATTGTTGCCGGTGAGATATCCACCACCGCCTGGGTCGATCTGGAAGATCTGGTGCGCAAGGTGATCATGGATATCGGCTATACCTCGTCGGAGGTCGGCTTCGATGGTGAAACCTGTGGCGTGATCAATCTGATCGGCAAGCAGAGTGTCGATATCGCCCAGGGCGTCGACCGCAGCAAGCCCGAGGATCAGGGTGCGGGAGATCAGGGCCTAATGTTCGGCTATGCCACCAACGAGACCGAATCGCTGATGCCGGCGCCGATCCACTACTCGCATCGTCTGGTCGAGCGTCAGGCGGAGCTGCGCAAGAACGGTACACTTTCGTGGTTGCGTCCGGATGCCAAAAGCCAGATTACCTTCACCTACGATGAAGACGGCAAGCCCAACGGCGTCGATGCCGTGGTGCTGTCGACCCAGCATGATCCGGATATTTCCCAGGAGGATCTGCGCAAGGCGGTGGAAGAGCTGATCATCCGTGATGTCCTCCCGGCGAAGTGGATTCACGACAAGACCCGCTTTCACATCAACCCGACCGGCAAGTTCGTGATCGGCGGGCCGGTCGGTGATTGCGGCCTGACCGGACGCAAGATCATCGTCGATACCTATGGCGGCATGGCCCGCCATGGCGGTGGGGCGTTCTCCGGCAAGGATCCGTCCAAGGTCGACCGCAGCGCCGCTTATGCCGGGCGCTACGTGGCCAAGAACATCGTCGCCGCCGGTCTCGCCGACAAGTGCGAGATTCAGGTTTCCTACGCCATCGGTGTCGCCGAACCGACCTCTGTCTCGATCAATACCTTCGGTACCGCCAAAATCAGCGAAGTGAAGATCATCGAACTGGTGCGCGAGCACTTCGATCTACGTCCCCATGCGATCACCCGCATGCTCGATCTGCTCCACCCGATGTATCAGCTGACCGCCGCCTACGGCCACTTCGGGCGCGATCCGTTCGAATCCAGCTACACCTGGACCGACGTCAACGGCGAAACGCAGACCGAGACCTTTACCGCCTTCCCCTGGGAGAAGACGGATAGGGCGGAACTTCTCGCTCGAGCGCTGAATACTTGAGTCAAAGGAACGAGCGTCGAGCACTTCATATTCTTGACCTGTCAGCTATAGAGAGATGCCATGAATCACCCCGATATCGATACGGCAGAGATGGCAAAACGTCTGAATGATGAACGTGCTCGATTGCTCGAACAGAGCGAAATGAGCAAGGAGAGTCGGGAGACGGTCCAGCTCGACCAGCAGTCGGTCGGTCGCCTGTCTCGCATGGACGCCCTTCAGGGGCAGGCGATGGCCAATGCCGAAGAGGATCGGCGAAAGCTACAGATCAGGCGCATCGATGCGGCACTGATGCGGCTGGAGCGAGGCGAGTACGGCCAATGCATCGACTGCGACGAGTGGATTTCGCTCAAGCGACTGCAGTGGGATCCCGCCATTCTGAAATGTATCAACTGTGCGAGTTGATGGGTTTCCGAAAGCCGGTCGCGAGCTTGATGCTCATGCCGGCTGTTGCTAGGCTTTACGAGCGATCTTTTTACACCGCTGTTCTTGCGGATATCCCAACAGATTAATTCCCAGATACCTTCCTGAAGGTCGCTGGTAACTGACAAAGGTTCTACCGATGACACAGTTACTACACGACGCTTTTTTCAGTCCACCCTGAGATTCGGCATCTTTTGCGCAGCAAGCGCAATGGTAACGAGTATCGCCTGTTGCCAGTGCCTCTTGTTGCGCTGTCGTTCAACCTCTTCGATTTCACTGGAATCGATTGCCATTCGAGTTGTACGGGAGATAGTGCATGCAGGGTCAAAGTGCTTTTTTGCCTCGGATTCAAGAACTGTCCGATGCAGATGGTTGGAACAGCGTCCATCGATACCTTCCCCTCGAGCCAAAAGCGACACTTCAGGTGGTCTATCAAGACATCCATGGCGGCGGTGCCACGTCTGCCTACTGCGAGCAAGGACGTTTCATCAGTACGACCAATCGCGCGCCGGTCAGAGGCGTGCGCGTCTGGAAATATCACGATTGAGAAAGTCTTTCTCTCGATCGAATTTCCTTGGACGCAATGGACGTACGCATGCCTCTTCAAAATGTCACGAAACCCGATAGTTCCCTTGATGAGCAGGTCAAAAGACGACGGACTTTCGCCATCATCTCTCACCCGGACGCCGGCAAGACGACGCTGACGGAAAAATTATTGATGTACGGCGGTGCCATTCGTTCCTCGGGAACGGTGAAGGCGCGCAAGAGTCATCAGTATGCCAAATCGGACTGGATGGAAGTCGAAAAGCAGCGCGGCATTTCCGTTGCCAGCTCGGTCATGCAGTTCGAATTTCAGGACTGCGTGATCAACCTGCTCGACACGCCGGGACACCAGGATTTTTCGGAAGATACCTATCGCGTGCTGACAGCGGTCGACGCGGCGTTGATGGTGATCGACGCGGCAAAAGGCGTGGAGGCCCAGACCATCAAGCTGCTGGAGGTCTGCCGGCTGCACCGGACGCCTGTCATCACGTTCATCAACAAGATGGACCGGGAAGTCAGAGAGCCGCTGGAACTGATCGACGAGATCGAACATATCCTCAGTATCGACTGTGCTCCGATTACCTGGCCGATTGGCATGGGAAAGCAGTTTGCGGGCGTATTCGATATTGCGCGCGATCAGATGCTCAAGTTCACTCCGGGACAAGATCGTATCGAGATCGAGAGCGAAATGATCCAGGGTGAGGAGCATCCCTACCTGGCCGAAAAATTCTCGCTCGTGCACGCCGTCTTCAAGGAGGAGCTAGAGGTCGTGCGTGAGGTCATGCCTCCCTTCGACATGACCCGGTTTCTGGCCGGAGCACTGTCTCCCGTGTTCTTCGGTTCGGCGATCAACAACTATGGCGTGCAGGATATTCTTCAGGCACTGGTCGACTGGGCGCCCTCTCCCCGGCCCAGGGAGGCCAGGCAGCGTTCGATAGCGCCGGATTCTGCCACGTTCACCGGTATCGTTTTCAAGATACAGGCCAATATGGATCCTCATCACCGGGACCGAATTGCCTTTCTTCGCATCTGTTCCGGTCGTTATCGGCCGGGATTGAAGGCCGTCCATGTGCGCACTCACAAGACCTTGCGACTCGATCACGCCATCACCTTCATGGCGCAGGAGCGTTCACATCTCATGGCCGCCTGTGCGGGCGACATCATCGGCATCCCCAATCACGGCAGATTGAGAATCGGCGATGTGCTCACCGAAGGCGAACACCTCGATGTGGATGGCATTCCTCACTTCTCGCCGGAACTCTTTCGTAGCGTCCGCCTTGAGGATCCGCTGCGAATCAAGCAGTTGAACAAGGCTCTCCAGGAGCTGGGCGAAGAGGGCGCGATTCAGGTCTTCCACCCTCTGGAAAGAACGGGACTGGTACTGGGTGCCGTGGGGCAATTGCAGTTCGAGACCGTGGCGCATCGGTTGCAGTCCGAATACGACATCCACGTCGGTTTCGACAAGTTCCAGGTCCATAAGGCGTTGTGGGTTTCGGCCGAAGACATCAACGAGCTCGAGCACTTTGAAAACGCCAACCGGAATCGGTTAGCGAGAGATGCTTCCGGCGCGCTTGCTTTTCTGGCGCCGACGAAGGCTATCCTTCAAGTGACCATGGATAAATGGGACGAAATCATCTTTAGCGAAACACGAGAGATATAACGAGTCTCATTCGAATACAAGGAGTTAACGATGGAAAGAACGATTGCAGTTTTAAAAGGTGACGGGATTGGTCCGGAAATAACAGATGCTACGCTACAAGTTTTGGGTGAGTTAGACTGCGGCTTGAGTTACGAATTTTATGATGCAGGCCTCACTGCCCTCGATCGGTGCGGAGACTTGATTCCTATAGATACTTTAAAAGGAATTGAGAAATATCGCGTAGCCTTGAAAGGACCTTTAACTACGCCGGTGGGAGAAGGGTTTTCATCTGTCAATGTCCAACTGCGCCGAAAGTTCGATCTTTATGCTAATGTCAGGCCGGCCATAAGTCTTCCTGGTACGCGATCTCGTTATAATGATATTGACATTATCACCGTCAGAGAAAATACCGAGGGCGCCTATCTATCAGATGGGCAAACGCTATCCAGCGATGGCTCTGTCGCAACTTCAAATATTAAAGTTACTCGGCAAGGTTCACAAAGGGTCGTGCAATTTGCCTTTGATCTGGCTCGCAAGCAAGGGCGGTACAAAGTAACGGCGGTGCATAAAGCCAACATCATCAAGACGGCTTCCGGTCTATTTTTGAATACTGCCCGAGAGGTGGCTGAGTCTTATCCGGATATACAGTTCGAGGAAATGATTGTAGATAACGCTTGCATGCAATTAGTAATGGATCCCGAACAGTTTGATGTCATTGTTACAACCAATCTCTTCGGTGACATCATTTCTGATTTGTGTGCTGGGCTTATCGGAGGACTGGGGCTGGCGCCGGGAGCCAATATTGGCCAGGACGTAGCCATTTTCGAGGCCGTGCATGGATCTGCACCGGATATCGCAGGCTTAGGTATCGCAAATCCGTGCGCATTGCTATTAGCTAGCGCCGAGATGCTCGATTATCTTGACATGCCTATGGCTGGTACGCGTATTCGCACTGCTATCAGGACTATTTTATCGACTCGGCGTGAATCGGCTACACCCGATTTAGGAGGAAAGGGAAATACGCAGGAATTCACCCAAGCCATCATAGAGTGCCTTTAGCTTAAGCGAGTTGTACCTTAAAAGCATTAGTGAGTCGGCGATTAATGGCAAGCATGATGTTAATAATTTTGTAAAGGTGTATGAATATGAAATTAAGCAATATCACAGTTGATGTGACAACTGCAGGTCTGCTAACTGGTGATGAGTACGATGTCATTGGAGTACCCGGTACCGAAGAACAACTGTCGAAGCTAGGAACGGTTGCACTGGGTGAAGTCTGGACCGTCTCCCGCTATAGAGATGAAAGCTGCGGGCTCATTCGGTATATGCCTCCCTACAAGGGCTTTTCCAGGTTCGAGAAAGCCCTCGAATCATCCATCACAAAGTGCGTTATCGTTGCTGATAGAAATGAGTATCATGCTTTAGCGATCTCATTGTGTGACTATTCTCGTCTTAGTGTCGACAAGCGGCAATTTTTTGAGGATATTTTCGAGGGGTTGAACAATGCAGTGGCCAATGTTCGCTGTCTAAAAAAGGTTATCTTGATCGCACAAAATGCCGACGTTCAAATTAGCCTTAGAAACCACATCGAAACGCACTCGGAAGCAGCGCATCATGTTTAGTCCTTTAATGTTTTTCGCAAAATAACGCAGCAGCATGGCTGTCAGCTTTTCTCCCTTGGGTTCTCGTAGACGCCTGCTGCCTTCGTGGTTCCGCCCAGTCAGTGCTTGCCATGGCCGTCAGAGGCAACATATAGCGTTCTCTATGATGATCGAGCGCGAGCTGGAGTTGTTGCGGCGAGGTTCTGTCAGGGAGTGTTTTTGAGCTTGGGAAACGTTCCCATATTCGATGTGTGAAAGCCTGGAGATACTTGGATGACCGATGCTTTCAAAGCTTTCATGAACATGGATGACGTTCGCTGGCAGTGTCGCAACCATGCCATGGGCTTCTTCAGCACCCGACACTATCGGCCTCATCTGGGGCAATGGGTGGAATATGATGCTCGAGTCGCGGGCGCTCATGTCTCCGGCTACCATCGTGTCTCACTGCATTTGATCGATGTTGATGGATCAATTCATCCTCTTGATGCAGCGCTTATTTTTGGAGCTTCGCCGAGTGTGGAACGCCTGTTCTGGCGACCGCTCTCAATCGCCACACCCAAGCTTGGTCGGCCGTATTAAATTCATTTCCCTATCGCTGGTCCTCGCTCATAGCAGTATTTTGCAGGAACCGTCATCTTTCAATGTCAGGTAAGCGAAGCGTCACTGGGTTTAGCGGGCGCTCTTTGCTATCCGGATCGTATTGCCCAACGGCGCCCAGGCAAGCACGATGCCGACTGCAACCATGGCGATCAAGAGTTCCAGGATGGTCTTGAAGCTGACACCCGAGTCCAGCAACAGACCGAATGACACCGGGGCGACGCCGGTCGAGAAGATCATGCAGGAAACCATCGTCGAGCGGAGCTTGCCGAGATGCTCGCTTCCCCAGATCTGCATCAGCAGGCTGGTGACCGTGGGCTCCTGCATGCCGGTGACCGCGCCGGCACAGAACATGAAGATCATGATGCCCCATGCATTCTGCAATGCGACGGCGGCCGCGAGGCCGAGCACCAGAGGCAGCAGATAGAGTCTGGCCATCTTCGCCGCGCCGATTCGATCGACCAGCCTGCCGGCGTAGAGGGAACCGATCAGTCGACCGATCGCTGCCAGCACGAACCCGACGGCGAATGTCGATGCCGGAGCCTGAAATTCGCGAGTGAGATCGGCTTGGAACACGAAGACCCCGGTATTGACGATAGGCGCGGAGAGCATCATCAGGCTCAAGCGCCAGTACAGTGGTTCCTTCAGCGGCTGGGGGCTTTTAACGGGCGCTTCGTCGGCCGGGTGGTCATGCTTGGCGCGGCTGGCAGGAGGCCAATGCGAAAATCGCAGCAGTGCCGGAATCCATACTACCAGCAGCGCAATCAGCAAGATCCACCACACCATTCGCCAACTGAAGAACGTCATGCCGAGTGCCACCGCGCCCGGTAGAACCGCCTCGCCGAGTGGAATTGCGAGCGTAACCAGCGCCAATGCGCTACCCCGGGCCTGGCTAATGGCTCGCGCGACCGTCGTCGTGCCCAGATGCGTGAACAATCCCTGTCCGCAGAAACGAATCAACCCGAAACCGATCAGTGCCAATGCCGCCCACGGCGAGAGCGTCAGTAGCAGTATGCCGAGCGTCATCCCGCATACCACCCAGGTCGCGAAGCGCTTGGCTGGCCACCAGTCCACCAGCGGACCCACGAACAGGATCAGAAAGCCGGATAGCAGCGTGACTCCGGAGTAGGCCATGCCGAACTCACCGCTGGTGAGAGCAAAGCTTTCCGAAATGGCCGGCTGGAAAAAGCCGACGAGGAACGTCTGGCCCAGGTTGCCGGAAAAGACGGCGAGGAACCCGATGATCAGAATGTCTTTGTGATGCTTCAGTATGCTGCGATAACCCATGCTCTTCCCGTTTCCGGATTGGTGTCGTCTGACGCACGAGGGTAGGCTCGCCTTTCGTCAGCGTGGTGTCCTTGGCAGAGTCGAGCTATTAGGGTGGAGTCATCGGGTACGAAGAATGGGTGCGTGGGTGGGGCCAGATTTGGATTGACGTCATTCTAGCACGAAAGTCCTAATCTCAGGGTGAGGCACTCAAGGTGGCGCTGTCTGATCAGTTCCCTCAGTTGGTTTGACCCAATCAAGATGATAAACCCCGCGCGACCAATCATTGAGCCTAATGCGTTTGTTGTACCTACGTTTGACCGGCATTATCGAAAGCCTCCTCTCTTAATTTAACGTTTCTTGTTCGGCCGGCCGCAAATTCCTGTCACATCTATTTTCCTGCCCAACGCAACCAGGGACAAATGATGCTACGGCACCTATTCATACGACCCCGCCCTTCGGCCCAAGGCAGGGAAAGCTTTCAAGACCCTCAGACAGCCAGTGAGTTACTCTCATTACCGCGGCGCCAGCAGATGGTCAAAATACTCTGGGATACGACCTCATTGACCCATAGCGTTTTCAATGAGTACCTGCTCGCACCGATCCGTCGTTACGCCGAGCTGGTGCAGCTCCTTCCAGCGTCAGAGTCCCATCACCATGCCTACCCGGGCGGCATGCTCGATCACGCCCTCGAGATGGCTTGCTACGGATTGAGACTGAGGCAGCGCCACCTACTCCCTTCCGGCGCAAAGCCTGAAGACCAAAGCTCTGCTGGCGAGTTGTGGAGTGCTGCCGTTATCTACGGGGCGCTCATGCACGATGTCGCCAAGACGCTGGTTGACGTCGAGATTCATCTTGAGGATGGGAACGAGTGGCGGCTATGGCACGGCGCGATCCCGGCTCCTTACCGAGTTCGCTATCGATCTGGACGGGAGTATCACCTGCACACTGCAGTTAACCCATTGCTATGCGAGCGAATCCTTGGAGCAAGGGTTCTCGACTGGATGATGACCCAACCCAAGCTCTTTTCACTGTTCATGTACACCATTACGGGGCACACCGAGCGAGGAGGGATCGTCGCAGAGCTGATCCATCAGGCGGATCGTGTGAGCGTCGCTAAGGCGTTGGGCGGTGACCCGGTACAGGCCCTGTCAGCGCCCGTAGAGTCCATTCAGCGGAAGCTGGCCGAGGGACTGCGGTATTTGGTCAGGGAGCAGTTCAAGCTCAACCAGAAAGGAGGAACTGCCTGGCTGACGGACGAGGCTCTGTGGCTGGTGTCGCCGAAAGCTGTCAATGAACTCAAGACCCATCTGTACGCTCTGGGTGTCAAAAGCATCCCGGCAGATCTCAACAGGCTCTATGGCGAGCTACAGGCTCATGGGTTGATCGAGGAGGCCAGTGAAGGGAAATCGGTTTGGAAGTGCGAAATCCTTGATGGAGAGTGGAGACAATCATTCAACATGATCAAGGTGTCACCAACTCTCATCTGGGACGTGGAGGGTAGGCCGGGATCATTCAGGGGCAAGCTGACTATCAAGGGGGAGGAAGCGCCCGCCGAGGACAAGCCAACCAATCAAGAACCAGCACTCGGGGAGCCAGAAGAATCAGCGTCTGAGCCGAAGATGCAGCCTGAAGAGCTGTCGACCACCTCTAATGAGGCTGAAGCATCGGCGAAAGTGCTATCTCAGGTCAGCCCAAGCAGTGACACGCTGGACGACGACATTATGGCGCTTTTCCCAGAGGTTCAAATTGCTGGTACGCCTGAACCAGCCAACTCATCCGAGCCAGATTCCTCTGTATCTGCTAAAAATGACGACTCTCGACTAAAGTCGAGCACTCAAGAAGTTAACAATAATTCGGATCTCGGTAAGCAGTTCTGGCAGTGGTTGAAGATGGGAGTTGCGGATCACTCTATCGTCATCAATGACACTAAGGCGCCTATCCATACAGTGGAAGGAACCTATTTCTTGGTCAGCCCCGGTATATTCAAACGTTTTAGCACCAAGGTGCTTGGCGAGGAAGATCAATGGAAAGCAGTTCAAAAACGCTTTCAGAAGCTGGGGTTGCACATCAGAACTCAAGGGCAAAACATTCATAACGTTTCCGTCGAGGGGCCGAACAAGACCCGACAGCTGAAGGGGTACTTGATCAAGGATCCGCGAGAAGTGAGTCAACGGATACCTCCTGACAATTGGGTATTGACTCTTTTAAAACCCCAAGAAAAGAAGGACGGAACGAATGAATGATGTGTCATTCATGGAGCTGGTAAGCCGGTATTCAGCAGACAAGCACCTGCGTCCCAAAAGCGTGAGCACTTATTCCGGTGTAGTACGATTGTTTCGGCGTTATTTGGGGCACCAGACGTACCCGAGCATGGTGACTCGTGAAATGGTCATTTCGTGGCGGGTATCAATTATCCGCACACAGGAAAAGCCAGGTGGTATTGCCGAGTCGAGCTGGAATAATTATGCAAGGCACCTCAAGGCCCTCTATAGTTTTGGAATAAAACATGGGCTCTTGGCGTGTGAGCAGAACCCCTTCAGCGAAGTTTCGGTAACACAGCCGAAGCAGCCAAAAAAATCACTCCAGCCAATTCAAATACGATATGCTCGGGAAGTGCTGAGCGTATGCAGGCGCTATGAATCTTGTTACGACGAGTGTTCTAAAATTCACCCGGCTTGGTTCTGGCAGGCGCTGATGGAAACCTTTTTTTATACGGGAATTCGCCTGAATCAGCTCCTCCATATAGAGGCGGGTGACATAAACTTGAGAAAGCGGGTGTTTAGAGCTTCTGCTGTGGGCTCTAAAACTCATACCGAAACAATCCTGCCAATACCTGACGGCCTTTATCCTCACCTGTACGAGCTGATAGTTGCCGCACACAATGCTGGCTTTAAACGTAGAGACCAACTGTTCAACGTCAACCGCTTCAGCCAAAGGCATAAGCGGACTACCACGGATACATGGCAGATAGAGCGTTTCTTCCAGTCATTGTCCGAGCTGTCCGGATACAAAATGTCTCCTCACCGCTTCCGGCACTTCCTCGGGACCAGCCTCATGGATAGCCCCGAGCGAAACATTCATCTCACCCAGAACATCCTCAATCACACCGACATTCGGACCACGATGGAGTACGTCCATCCTGACGTCGAGGCAATGCGCCGCGCTCTGAATGCGAGGCCTCCCGTCTGATGTGATGCTCTTGGCAGGGGCAATAGCCCCTGCCAAGCGTGAGGGAAGCGGATGTATTATGAGAGAGTTGACATCTGCTGGGCCGACAGCCATGCTTTTAAGCGCCAATGTAGTGCAGTAGAGCGATGGCAGATTTAAGCCTCCTCGCACGCATGGGTATTGATGTATTTCGTAGCGCGTAGCGACTGCGCTATTTCAGCCGACAGAGAGCCCGCAACTGACTTGTAATCAGTAGGTCCCGGGTTCGACTCCTGGTGTCGGCACCAGAGCTTAGAGATTGATTGATAAGGCTTTTTAGCCTTGAAGATAACCGCCTAAATGGCGGTTTTTTTGTGTCTGCGTATCAGCCCCGCGTAGCAGACGTCCTACCGTATTGCCGACCCGACCCGACCCGACCCGACCCGACCCGACCCGACCCGACCCGACCCGACCCGACCCGACCCGACCCGACCCGACCCGACCCGACCCGACCCGACCCGACCCGACCCGACCCGACCCGACCCGACCCGACCCGGTCTTTGAAAGCGGCCGCGCCGATCGGGCGAGTGTGCGTGTCTGAGCCGAGCCGGCGCGCGGTCACAGGTTCTGGTAGAACATCCGCGCTGTCATGATGCCGGTGACGACGATGAACAGCGGCCTGACGATCGACGAGCCGTTGCGCATGACCAGGTGGCTGCCGAGGTAGGCGCCGAGGATCTGCCCGGCGCCCATGGCGAGCCCGATGGCGTAGTTGACGCTGCCCGCGGCCATGAAGAAGGCCAGCGAGACGACGTTGCCGGTCAGGTTGAGCGGTTTCGAGGTCATCGAGGCGTGCTTGATGCTCATGCCCTGCAGGATGAGCAGCGAGAAGACCCACAGGGCGCCGGTGCCGGGGCCGAAGAAGCCGTTGTAGAAGCCGATGAGCAGGCCGAAGGCGACCAGGTAGACCGGCGTCGGCATGACTTTCCTGGCCGGCAGGTCCTGGCGTAGCTGCTTCGAGAACAGGGTGTAGAGCAGGATCGCCAGCATCAGGAACGGGATCAGGGTATCGAGCAGCGCGTGGGAGGCGATCAGCGCGACGCCGGTGCCGGCCAGGGCGCCGAGCGCGGTGAACAGCATGCCGCCGATCACCAGCTCCCGGTCGAGCTGACCGTGGCGCAGGTAGGTGGCGAAGGAGGTCGCTTCGCCGATGCTGGCCTGCAGCCGGTTGGTCCCCAGCGCGAGCGAGGGTGGAATGCCCAGCAGCAGCATGGCGGGCAGGGAGATGAGCCCGCCGCCGCCGCTGATGGCGTCGATGAAGCCGGCGAAGATGGCGACCACGAACAGCGTGATCAGCAGGTGTTCGCTCAGAAAGGTGAAGACGGTCATGCCTCGAGCTCCCGGTCGTTGACGGTGATCCGGTCCATGACCCGCAGCGCGCCGTGGTAGTCGTTGACCGCATGGTGATGGACGAGACGGTTGTCCCACAGCGCCACCATGTCCTTTTCCCAGGTGAGCCGGAAGGTGAACTCCGACTGGGCGATGCGCTCGGTGAGATAGCGGATGAGCGGCAGGCTCTCTTCCCGGGTCATCCCCTTGAAGGCCAAGGCGTGCTCTTCGTTGACATAGAGCGCGCGTTTGCCGCCTCGCGGGTGGCGCATGATCGCGGGATGCACCGCGCGATAGGTGTCCGCCTCGCTACCGCTGAAGTTGGTCAGGTGCTGGCCCCGTTGGGTGGCGTGAACATCGGAAGCGAACTCGACCTCCTGATTTTCCAGCAGGGCCTGCATGCCGTCGGAGAGCGAGTGAAAGACCGCCTCGGCGTTGCTGAATACGGTATCTCCGCCGCGGGGCGGCGTTTCTCGCGCGGTCAGGAAGGTATAGTCCGGTGGTGTCTCCAGGTAAGTTGAGTCCACGTGCCATTTACCGCTGAAGTTCTGCCGTTGCTTTGGCGTTTTGACGATCTGCACGATCTCGGGATAATCCTCGATCCCCGAGGCGAAGGGGTATTTGGCGATATTGCCGAACTGGCGCGCCAGGGTGAGATAGTCGTCATGGGAAAAGCGTTGGTTTCTGAGAATCAGAACCTTGTAGTGCAGCAGCTCGTCTTTCAATTGCGCCGCCAGTCGGGCATCGATATCGCGCACTTGCAGGCCGCGTACTTCTCCCGCCATATGCGGACCGAGAGGGAGAATCTCATAACCCCATTGAGTGATCGTATCCATGATTTTCCTGTCGCTTGCTGAGCGCGTGTCGTCACGACGGCGTGCGGATGCCGGCCGTGTGCGCGGGAGCGCAACGGTGCGTGGCTTGGAGTCGAGATCGGGAAAACCGTTTCTTGTCGATGGCGCCGGAGAATGTCCTGATGTCTTCGCTGGCGCGGATACTCAGAAGGCGTCGGTTATCGGTTTTAAGCGGTCGATTATTATGTTTAGGGTCTGTGCGAAAACTGTCTGCGCTCGGCAATACGGCGTTAAAAATCAGACTCACTGAACAACGTTCAGAACGTCCGTAGGACGGCCCGAAGGGCGAGCGGAGCGAGTAATATGCTCATTTACACCCCGTGAACTGTAGCGCCAGCTCGGTCCGCTTTCGTCGATTTTTGCCTTGTCTTGCCATCGCTCGCCGACTTTTCGTAAAAACCCTAGCGTTATATGACGGACGGCAGTGTAGAGAGGGGGCTCGGGCTTTTCAATCATACATCAGCGACAACTTGTGTAAGATAAATCCTACAGCCGTGTAGGAAAGTTGCCTCTCGTCTGGAGGCATGAGGGATGTCGCCTAATGATATCGGTCGCAGGATAGGGCACGTGGCGAGGCCGGCGAGAGGGCTCGCTCCTGTCGCCCTGCCAGACTTGCCTCGCCTCTGCAGGGGCGGGGAGCTTTGCCGGCTTGCAGGCTATGGCTGCAGGTTGGGATCGCCGTCGGTGTTGCACCACCGCCGGCGATCGCTCCTCTTCTATCGGTTTCGGTACTTATCCAAGGCGGCTTCGACGCTTTCGATCTGCTGGCTTGTGAGGCCGCCTTGTTGCAGCCAACGATCAAGGGTGTTTTCAGCCGACTGCTGTGTAAGAGGGTTATCCCAGTCGAAGAGTGCGGCAATCGTGCTCTCGATGATGTCGTCGCTGGTCGTGTAACTCATGGTGGTTTCTCCTGGTTGAGGACACACTGAGCCTGTCATCACGACGTACTCAGCTCACCTCCTCAGGCCACGATATTGCTCGGATCGCTTCGGCATCACCGGCGTCGACCGCCGCCCTGATCTGGTCCTCGAGACGCTGACGCTTGCCGATGACGTCTGTGACGATCGGGCGGTATGCCTCGGCGTTGGCGATCACGCGCCGCACCAGCTCATCGAATGCGATGCCGCGCCGCGCGGCGATACCGTCGAGGGTCGGCGTGTGGGCGTTGTTGTCGGTCTGCCAGGCGCGGGCCTCGGCTTCCTGCTGGGGCCAGGTGTCGATCTCGTATTGGGGGTACTGACGCCGCAGCTCAGCGAGAGCTGCCTCAGATGCAGCGTTGATGCGCTGCAATGCGGCTTCTGCCGGGCTCAGCTTCTGAGTGACTTTGATCTTCATGTGTCTTCCTCGATGAATCCGCTTAAGACAACAACTCCCTCTTGATGCGAGTTGCTGAAACTAAACCACATTCTGATAGTTGAGCCAGCCGCTAAAACCAGGTTTATTTCTGCGTTTAGACTGTTTCCGCTTGAGACTTCATAAATACTTTGCCCCTGTAGCAACAAGCCTATTTTTCCGTTATCGGTAGACAAATCAAACATTTGCAGCTTCACGATTGCCCGCATGCCATCCGGAACTGTGTATGAGTCTCCTCTCTGAGAAAAAACCTGAGTAATTGCTGGCATCTCAAAACCCTCCCATGAACATGAGGCGTCCGGCAGTCATCCGGGCACCATAGTTTTGGCCTTTCTTTAGAACATATTGCGAATGAGGGTCGGCCTCGGCTTCGTGATCTGCTACCGCGCCTTCGGCCTGACCGGCGGCGGTTTCGGCTCGGCCGGCGTCCTCGCTCGCGGACTGCGCGGCGGCGGTCGATTGGTCGCGCGCGGTTTTGATCGCCTGCATATCGCCGTAGAGATCCTCAGCAGCCTGCCGCGCTTGCTGCGTCGCCGTGACGTCCTCGCCGGTCTGCTGCCGGTCGGAGGCCGTGGCCTGGGCATTCAGCCCGGTCTGCTGCCGGTCGGAGGCCGTGGCCTGGGCATCCAGCCCCGTCTGCTGTCGGTCAGCCGCGACCGCTGCCCGGTCCTCGCCGGTCTGCTCCCGGTCGGCCGCCGTGGCCTGCCGATCGAGCCCGGTCTGCTCGACGTCCTCGGCCGCCTGCTCGGCGGCGGCCTGGGTCGCGTTCATCTGCGCGATCATGCCGTCGTAGCCGGCCTGGATCGAGTCGACCATCTGCCGGCATTCGTCGACGAACGCGGCGATCATGTCCTGGGTCGCTTCGAACTTGGTGATGAATGGAACCTGGTCGCCGGCGACGATGCGCTTGCCGGACCAGTCCATGGGGGTGGGTTTCACAAGGGTGAAGGGCACGGTCATACCTCCGTGATGGTGATCGTCGATGTGTAGTTACGGTAGTGGTTGTGGGTGTCGCCGTAGCCTTCGGTCAGGCGCCCGACGAACTGGCCGGAGAGCCGCTCGAGGCCGGTGCTGTCGGGGTACAGATCGACGAAGACGTCGCGGATCATGCCGATCTCGGCGATCTCCTCGATCAGGCGCTCGCGATCCCCCGGGGTGAGCCAGTCGAGACTGAAGCGGACCTGCTTGCGTGGGTGGCCACCGCCGATGGTGCGCAGAGTCTGGCCGGCGCTGCGCTCATGAGTGGCCGGGTCTACCCAGGTCGTCTGGACGCCATAGCTCATGTTGGTGGTGGGCTCGAAGGCCAGGCCAAGCACGACCCGGGCGACTTCCAGCGCGCCGGCGGGATTGCTCGGATCATCGAGCGTGAGGCGATAGCCGGTGATCGCCGCCGGGGTGACGGTGAGCCGTTTGGTGGGCACCTCGAGCTTGTCGTTGTAGGTGGCCATGTAGGGGTCGATGCCGGCCCGCCAGATCCCTGCCGGGATGACCTCGCCGGTGGAGACCTCGCCGCTGTCGCGGATGACGGTCGAGCCGCTGAGCAGCTCGACGCGCAGGGTGCCGGCGGACGTGAGGTTGTGGCCGAGGATAACGATGTCATCGACGTAGGCACCGGCGGCGAGCGTTCCCGTGATGACCTGGGTGCTGGTGTCGGTGCTGCGCCAGACGCGGTTACGCTCATTGCGCTGTGTGTTGCCGATCGACAGGCCCGGGGCCTCGCTGGTCGCGTTCAATGCGGCGCGATCGTGGATGTTGTCGAGCACCAGGCGTAGGGCGCGGCTCATAGCAGAATCTCCAGTTCGGCCTTGCCACCCACCTGCGGCCGCACGGCAGTCACGCGACCGATTCGCTCGGCAATCGGCGCCAGGTCGACGCGGATCGACTGGTAGACGGTGACGGTGGGGACATAGGTGGTGACCCGCCAGCGTTCGCGACGCTCGGCGTGATAGGCCAGGCGCCGGTCGCGCTCGGCGACGACGTCGCTTTCGATCTGCAGCAGCGTGTCGTGCGTCACCGGCGTCGCCAGCGGGTGGCCGTCCAGGGTCTGGGAGACGGTCGATTCGCTCCAGGTTCGCTGGTAGCGCGCAGCGAGTGACGGGTCGGTATCGTTGATGGTGGCGGCGACCCCACGCAGCTCGGCGTCGTTGCGGCCCCAGCGCAGGGTCAGTGCCGACCAGGGCGGCTCGACGGTATCCAGCTCGAGGGTGCCGTCGATGATGTCATCGGGGGCCAGGGTGATGTCGGGCTCACCAGTGGGCGCCGTGAGCACACGCACGTCGAGCCGGTTCAGGGCGTCGATCATCCATCCGGCCCCGAGGGTGTCGCGCAACTGCTCGAGGATCTGCGCGCCGCTGATCGCACTCGAGGACTGGATGCCCACGGTGACCTCGGGCAGTGCGGTGGCCGGCGAGACCTCGAGCCCATAGTGGGCGGCGATCCACGCGACCATGGTCATCGGGGTGTCGTGGGGTTCGTGGGCTGCCGCCGTGATGGTGCTGGCGTTGCCCGGGTGGTTGTCCAGCGTGAACGCGCCGTTGGCGAGATCCTTGGCATGGGGAGCGGCGTTGCCGTTGTCCCGGGGCTGTACGCTGGACAGCGGCAGATAGCTGACGCGATAGGTGTCGGCCTGCGTCGAGATGCGGTAGGCCGGCACGTTGAAGCAGCGGCCGAGGACCAACGGCACCGGATTGCCGCCGAGTTCGAGGCTGCCGGTATCGATCGGCGTGTCCAGCTTGCTGCTGGTGTCCGTGACCGCGCAGACCAGCTCGCCGCGCTCCCAAGAACGGATGCCCTCGTTGGTGGCCACCGCGATCAGCCGGAAGTCCGCCCGCGACCAGTGCATGCCGCCCAGGTAGGCGCGCACCGGATAGCCCCGGAACTGGTAGTCGAGCCAGTGAGTGATACCTCCGTCGTCGCGTAGGCGGATATCGCCGAATTCGATCAGGCCATCGATGCGGGTCGAGATGCCCACGGCCTCGATCAGCACGTCGTCGTAGACCGGATCGTCGAGATGGTCGGCGATCGGTGCGATATACGGCTGATCGGCCACCTGGAGGACGCCGGCGGCGTGCTCGAGTTCGAGCAGCATGACGCGCTGCTCGTTGGGCTGGTCGAGCCACCGCCGGTAGTACTGGTCGTTCATGCTGGCATCCTCTGTGAGGTCCGCGAACGGCGATTGTTTTCGGCGATACCGTCGGCCGTGCGCTGGCTATGCGCGGCGGCGGCGCGGGTGTGGGCGGCGGTATCGCTGCTGGCATCGACCAGCGCATCGAGCCGCGCACGCAGCTCGGCATTGTCACGGCGCAGGGCGCGCAGCTCGGCGACGACCGGAGCGACATCGACGCCGGCGCGGGCGGTGCTTTCCCACAGCGGTGGCTCGGATACGGTGCGCAGGCCGTCGTCGGTCGAGACACGACGGGCTGAGTAGGTCGCCACGACCGGCCGCGCCTCGGCGCGTGACACCGACGGCGCGGCGCTGTCGCGGGCATAGGCCGATACGCCTTCGGCCCGGCCATAGCGCAGCCAGTGCTCGTAGGCACTGAGGTTGGCGTCGTTCAGCGCCATGTAGAACTGCAGGCCCGACCAGGTGCGTTCCCCGCGATCGCGGTCGTTGAGATAAGCGACCTGGTTGGCGACGTAGGTGTCCTCGTCGAAGCGCCGGATCTGCTGGCTGACGGTGTCCTCACCGGGCTGGTAGGTGGGCGACACGCCCTCGTCACGCCCGTACCGCTGGTAGTGCTCATACGGCGTCATGCCCGCCTGCTCGATCGCCGCCAACACTTGCTCGACGGTCCAGTCGGAGCGCCCTGCGTAACCGATGGCGTTGACCTGGGCGGTCTTGTTTGCCAGGTACGCGGCGGCATCGAACGACGAGCCGACATCAGTGGCGTACTCCGGGAAGATCGCCGAGAGTGAGTCGGCCAGCGACGGTGGCAGCAGTGACACCAGATCGGCGATGGATTGGAGCCGGGTCGACTGCTGGACCTGCTGCTCGAGCGACGAGAGCAGGGTATTGCGCGCCTGGCGCTGCGCCTCGAGCACCTGGCGCTGGACGTTCTCGAGCGAGCCCTGCGCCTCCAGAGATTCGCCGTACTGGTCCTCGAGCCCGGATAGTGCGGACTCGACCTCGGTGTAGATGGCCGCATAGGGCGCGGAGGCCTGGCCGTAGTAGTCGCCGGCGGCGGTGAGATAGGTGGTCTTCGCCTGCCCGAGCTGGCTCAGGGCGTCGGTGTCGCCGGCCTCGGCGCGCACCTGCAGTGCGGCGAACTGACGCCGGGATTCCGCCAGGCGTTCGGCGGGGCTGAGGATCGACTGATCGGAGAGGCGCATCGCGTCGAGCATGTCGCCGATCGTCGCCAGCGCGCGCTTCTCGTTTTCCAACTGACGCTGGCGCTCGTCGGCGGCGGTTTGCGCGACCTCCATCGCACGCTGATAGCGATCGATGAGGCCGTCGACCGCGCCCACGGTGCCGTCGCGATAGAGCGCGGTGCGTTGCAGCAGCGCCTGCTGCTCGGCCGCCTTGTTGCGCTCATCGATCGCCCAGATCTCCTGCTGCAACGCGCGCAGGGTCTCTGGCATTTGTTCGAGTTGGCGTTGACGCTCGCGCGCCAGTGCAGCCTCGCCATTACCCTGGGCGCGGAGCAAGTCGTTCTGCAACGACCAGCGCTGCCGCTCGATCTCCTCGGCCCGCTTGGCGGCGTCGGCGGCGCTCTCGCTGAGCTGGGCGAAGGCGCCGGCCACGCTCATCAGCTCGCTGTAGGTCTGGCGGTCGCTCTCGGTATTCAAATCGAGCGATTCGACCACGGCGCGGAATTGCGCACGGGTCGATTCCGCCGAGAGGCCTGCCGCTTCCAGCGTCGGTGCGATCTGGTCGATGGCGCGCTGGCGCTGCTCCTCGGCGCTGAAGAAGTTGGCGTAGTAGGTCTGCGCCTGGCTCTGCAGGGCGTCGAGTCCGCCGGCGAGTTCCTGCAGATTCAGGGCGGCCTCGACGGCGCGCTCGCCCATGTCGTCGAACGTGAGGTTCAGCTCGTCAGCGATGCCGGAGACCGCAGCATGGGCGGCCACGCCCGCGGTGATCTGGGAGAACGCGTCCTCGAGCGAGGTGCTGGTGTCGTCGACCACCTTCTCGGCGTACGTTTTGACATTGCCCGAGAGGCCATCGATCAGGTTGCCGAGCTGTAGCGCCTGGGCGAGCTGGGGAATAGTGCGCTCTGCACTATCTGCTGTGATCTCGCCGACACGCTCGATCAGCTTGGCGGTGGCCTCCGATGCCTCGTTTTCCAGCGTTTCGCTGACGACGGCGTAGCGCCTGGCCACCAGCTCGCCCAGGGAGTCGTTCTTGAGCCGGGTCTGCCAGCCATCCAGCGCGTTTTTGACGCTCTCGATCTGGGTCTCGTTTGCCGCGCTGGCCAGGGTCTGATCGAGGGCGGCCATGGCATCGAGCATGTCGATCATGTCGCTCGGCTCGAACTTGGTCTTGTCGGTGAAGCCGAACGAACCGAAGGCCGTCTCGCGGCCACGGCCGAGATCGCCGTCGCGGTAGTAGCCGCTGGAGTAGTAGGGGGTGCCGCCAGCGCCGAAGTCGCGATCCGGCGTCTCGGCAAAGGATTCGAACCCCGCGGTATATTTGCGCGAACTGCCGAATATCGAATCGACCATGCCGCCTGCAAGACCACCTAGCGCCGCGCCCAGGCCAGGAATGGGAATGAAAGCTTGCCCCAACCCCGCGCCAATAAGCGCGCCGTAGTTGCTGTTGGCTTGCTTACCGAACAGCGACTCTCCTGCCTTGGTGCCGACGTAGCCACCGGCGATACCGCCTCCGATACCGAGTGCAGCATTGGCAAACATGCTGGAATTCGCGATGGAGTTGAGCCCGGATATAAATCCGCCATTACCAGTTGCCACTAGCTCACTGCCGAAAGTGCCGGCATACGTTGACCCCGTACCCTGGAATGCTCTCCACGCATTGCCCGCGAGTTGTGCACCTCCGCTGTAGATCGTGCTGCCCAAGCTGGAAAGGTCTGGCAGCCCGCCGCCACCGCCATCGATACCGCCCGCGGCAGCAGAGCCGGTACCGGCCAGCGGCAGCCCCAGCGAGGCGACGATGCGCTTGGTGGTGTAGGCGTGGATGATCTCGGCCAGGGTCGAGATCGCCTGGCTCTTGAGGCCCTCGAACGAGACCTTGGCGCCGCCCAGCATGCGCGTCCAGAAGCCCTGGAAGGTGTCGTCGAGCCCGGCGACCATCTGATCCAGGGTGCGCGAGAGCACGCTGGTCTCGCGCGTCGCGGTCTTGGCCGCCTGACTGGCGTCGAAACCATAGATCTGGGCGGCATCGCCTGAGTTCTGATAGGCGTGCTGGAGTTTATCGACCAGATCGAAGTAGCGGTCGAAGGTGATTGCGCCCATGGCGACCGACCGGTTGAGCGTCTGCGTGTCGGTCTGAAACGCGCGCTGGGAGGCGGCAACGGGATCGAGCCGATCCTCTAGCGCCTGCAGGGCATTGGCCTGGTCCTGAATCTGGCGGCTCGCCGTAGCGGCTGCGGCGCCGGCATGACGCACACCATTGCCCAAGGCGTCGAGCTGATCCGCGCCTTTCTCCGCCGGAGAGAAGATCGCCTCGACGACTCCCTGAAACTGCTTGAGCTGCCGGTTGGTCGCGGCGTCACCGACCACTTTGCTGATGTAGTCCGTCGCGCTGGGGCCGAAGGCCGCGGTCATGTTGTAACCGGTCATGAACGCTTCGCCGAGCGTGCGCCCGGCATTGGCCGTCTCCACCTCGTCCGGCATCTTGAGGGTGAAATCGAAATCCCAGTCCGGCAGCACGCCCTTGAGCCAGAATGGCTTCCAGTTGGCCAGATCGCTCATCTGTGCCAGCACGGGATTGAGCTGCTCGACCATCCTGGGCCCCAGTGTGATGACGAACTTGTCCCAGGCAGTAGAGAGGGCTTCGGTAAAACCGCCCCAGAGACGCAGGGCTTCGTCGATCGCCGCGGCGGATTGCGTCACGACCGTGTTGAAATCAAGCGCGCCGATGTCATCGGCGATTTTCTCGACGCCTGGCCCCAGATGGCGGGCCAGGGTGTTGGCGACGGTGATTGCGCCATTGGCGAGATCATGCATGACCGGCGTCGCCAGATCGCCCAGGCTCAGCGTTTCGCCATTGACCTCGACGGTGGCATCACGCAGTGAGTAGAGTGCACCAGCGGCTGCGGCGCCGAGGGTCGCGATGCGTACCAAGGGGTTGGCCCGCACGACCGCGTTGAAGATCGTCGTGGCGGCCGAGGCCGACAGCGTGGCGACCCGGTAGCCTTCGAGCAGGACGGCCGTACCGCCTGCCGCTCCACCGACGGCGCGAAGCGTGTTGGAGAGCGTCTCGGCACGTGCATTCTGGGTCGGGAGGGCATCGGCGAATTCGGTGAGCGGGGCGCTGACACGGCCATAGGCGGAGATCATGTCCTCCAGGCGCTGGTTCAACTCGCCCACCCCAGGCGCGCCGCCGCTGGCACTGGCGCCGAGCTCACTGAGCGTACCCATGGCGACCCGGCCAAGGGCCTCCAGGCGCTGGAGATGGCCATTGACCGTCTCCAGCGGCCGGGCGCTCTGTGCCATCGCCGCGGCGAAGCGCTGGCCGCTGCGTTCGGCGTCGTCGGCGAAGGCCCCCAGCGCCTGGGCGCTGTCACGCAGGACGCCGGTCAGCGGCCGGGCGTCGGCGGTCAGGGTGACCTGGAGAGGGGAATCATTGGCCATCGAAAGTGTGCTCCTGCAGCCCTTTTCAGTTAGGTCTCCCGCATCGCCTCCAGCGCCCCGCGCTCAAGCCTTCGAACCTGCTGAAAGCGCGCCTGGGCCTGCCCGGGGGTGACACCGGAGAGCTCCATCACCACCTTGAGGGCGGCGTAGTCGAGCCCGCTGACGCCGCCCATCGGCGTCTGTTTCCATTGGGTCGCGCAGTCGAGGAAGAGCGCCAGCGCCTCCCAGTTCTCCGGCAGCACCGCGAAGGTCTCGGGGGTGTCGTCGAGACTCAGCGTCTCGGGCACCCGGATGCCCAGCTCGGCGCACTCGCGGCGGAATTCGGCCGCGCTGCGTGCCGGCGGGCGCCGGGCGCCCCGGGCCCAGAAGGCGCCGGCGTCGATCAGGTTCTGGGCCGGTTCTTTTTTGTGATGCTGTCGTGGTAGGCGCTGATCAGGGCGACACTCGCTGCCGGGTCGTTCTTGACCGCCTCGCACAGCGCTTCGCCGACCAGCGGCTCGCCGTGCTCGCCCGGCACTTCGATGTCACTGACCCCGACCAGCACCGCGTCGAGCAGCTTGGTCTCTTCCGGCAGGTGCTGGGCCTCGTCGTGGGGCAGCACCTTGAAGGTGGCGGTGAAGCGCCCGGTCTGCTCCTTGCCCTGTTCGTCGTAGAGGGTGACGACGACCGGCTGCTGGTAGGTGCGCTTGGGATTGAGTGTGAACATGGGTGGCACTCCTGTGGATCAACGATATGAAAGAGGCTTTCCTGGCGCTGCCGGCGTCGCCGGCGGCTTCGGGCCGGCTAAACAGCGGCCGGCTAGAAAGTCGCCCCGGGACCGGCGCTGACGGCGACGGCGTCTTCGGGCCGGCTAAACAGCGGCCGGCTAAACAGCGCCCCCGGGGCTGGCGCTGCCGGCGTCAGCGGCAGACGATGCGCACTTCGTCGTCGCCGACGATCGGTTCCGGGGTGTAGGGAATCGTCAGCATCTGGTCGCCTTCGTCGTCGGCGTAGCTCGGCGCCTGGATGGTGACCCGCGGCAGGTTGAGTTGCAGCGTCTTGCCGGCTTCGGTGCCGTGGGCGAAGACGATCGGGCCCGGTTCGCGGGCGAGGGCACGCTGGAAGAAGTTGATCTCGCCGACGCCCGGGTCGTCGATCTGCATCGAGCCGGTGGGGGCGCGCCCGGTGATGGCGACGTCGTTGGCGTCGACCACGGTGCGGTGGCGGGTCTGGACCGCCATGTCGAGGCTGAACTGGCTGAACGGGGTCGACTCGCGGCCGAACACGCTGAGGTCGGTGTTGGTGCTGTTGATCGCCAGCGGCGCCTGCCAGGCGTCGAGGTCCACCGTCGGAAGCGCGGCGTCGACGATCGGGCGTAGCAGCGCCATGAAGGTGACGGTCATGGTCGGCACGCTCTGGGCGTTGAGCGCGAACTGCACCGTGCCGCGGGCGCCGCGGCCTTCGTGCAGGGTCTTGTCGACATGGCAGTAGAGGCGCCCGGAGGCTTCGTTGTCCGACACCGGGGTGTAGACGACCTGGGCCGGGGTGTCGCCGTCGGCGGCGATCAGGGTCTCGGCGAAGCCGCAGGCGCGCAGCAGGCTGCCCCACGGCGGCGCGCTGCCGGCGCTCTGCGGCGGCACCATCTCGACCGCGAGCTGCACCTGCATGTGCTTCTCGCCGGGCAGGCTGGGGGTGTTGCCGTAGTAGGGGCGGATCACGCTGCGCTGGATGTCGTCGCCGGAGAGCGGCGTCACCTCGATCGAGGTGGGCTGGATCGCCGCCATCTCGGCGGGCATGGCCTCGGCGTTGTAGCTCGCTTCGAGCCCGAAGCGAATCACGCGGCGGTTGGTTTTCTGGTTGCTCACGTCAAGTCTCCCCGCCGGTCGGCGGCTGATGGAACGTTGGCTCCGGCGCGGGGCACGGATGGCCGGTTGCTGGTCGGACAGGGCTCAGGATGCCGGCCGCGGCGGGGGCGACCCAGTTAAGGCGGTTTACGAAAGGTGGGGTGTGTGTGGCCGGGCTGGGGCAGCGCCGCGCCAGGGCGCTGTGAACCCTTCCCTGGGCGTGACTTCCGCCATCCCTGGCGTCAGACCCTGGCTTCAGCGCTGCCCCGGCCCGACCGACGTCGTGTCGCTGATCTTTCTGGCGCCCGGCCGCCTAGAGCAGGGCGCGCTGGCGCCGTTCCCGCGCCAGCCGCCGTTGCCGGGCGATGATGGCGTAGACATGGATCTCGCTGAGCTGGTGATGCGCGGCCAGGGCGGTGATGCTGGCGCGGGTGCCGTCGAAGGTTTCGAACATCTCGCGGTCGCGCAGCGCGGTCTCCAGCCGCTGGCCCCGGGGCAGATAGAAGGAGTGGCCGCCGTGGTGGGCGGCCAGCGCGCGCACCGTGGTGAAGGCCCAGTGGCGCGCCTGGGCCGGCTCGGCGCCGGCGTCGCCGAAGGTGCGCTCGAGGGTGTGGATCAGCTCCATGAGCCCGCTGGGCCACTTGGCCAGCAGCGCCGGGTCGTTGGGGGCGGCCGTGGCGTCGTCGGGGATCGCCGGGAACAGCTCGAAGGTCTCGGTCATCGCTCTCGCCTCCGGGGCGCGCGGGCTGGGCCCGGCGCCGGGGTGTTCGATCGGGGGTTGTCGTGTCGGCGGGTGTCGTCTCTTGTCTCCGCACCTCGGGTCACCGCGCCGCTGTTCACCACGTCTCAGACAGCCTCGGCGCGATAGCCGGGCCAGGGCACCAGGGGGACGCTCAGGTCGTAGACATCCATCATCGCCGCCGAGCGGTGGCCGCTGGCTTCGAGCTTGTCGTGGCGGGTGCCGGCGGTGTCGGTGATGCCGCGGCGCTTGAGGTCGTGCAGGCCGAAGCGCTGCTCGGGGCGGATCACACGCTCGGCGATGGCGAGCCGGATGAAGCGCTGCCAGGCGCTGTCGAGGCTCGATTTCTGCAGCGCGGCGCCGTCGGCGGCGACGATCAGCGGGCGCGCGGCGGCCTCCTTGGGTACCGGCAGGGCACGGGCGCGCCACAGGGCGTCGCGGTGGCGGGTGGCGGCGTCCCAGGCGTGGCGCAGGCGCGGGTACCAGCGGATCACGCTGTCGCGGCTGCCCTTGCGGCGGTTGGTGTGCACGCCCGCCGGGGTGTGGTGGGCATCGGTGAGGGTGACCACTTCGATCCCGCGCAGGCGGCAGATATAGGCCAGCTCCATCACGATCCAGAGATAGGGGGCGCAGGCGCCGGCCTCGCCCCGGCGGCGCTGGCCGCGTTCGCGGGCGAAGGCGGTCAGCGCGTCGATGGTCTCCAGCTCGGGCAGCCGCCGGCGGCGGCGCTCGCGGGCGGCTTCGACGCCACGCGCCGGGTTGGTGTCGCAGTAGCCGCGGTTGATGCCCCAGCGGAACAGCCGGCGCAGGTAGCGCAGCAGGTGGTTGGCCTTGGCCGGGGTGCCGTCGCTGGCGATGCGGTCGACCAGACGCTGGACCAGCGCCGGCTGGAACTGGCGCGTGGGCAGCTCGCCCAGGGGCTTGCCCAGCTTGGTCGGCATCTCGATCAGCAGCTTGCGGCACCAGGCGTAGTCCTGCTGGGTGCGCGGGGCGAGCTGCTGGAACTGCTCGGCGGCGTGGAAGGCGGCGGCGAGATAGGCCAGCGAGTCGCGCGCCAGCCCGTCGCGCTCGGCGGCGATCTGGCGCAGCTCGTCCAGGGTCGCCTGGGCGTCGGCGACGTTGCGCCGGCGCAGGCGGTTGGCTTCGTCGCGGAACTGCAGGTACCAGCGCCCGCGCCCCCGGGCATCGAAGTAGATCCCCGGCGGCAGCCGCGTCTGGTCGATATGCGCGGGGATCGCCGGGTGATAGCGCCGGCGGCCGCTCTCACCGCGGGGCGGGGCGGCTGACGATCGCGCGGCGTGATCAGCTTCGCCGCGGTGTCGGGCGGCGTTATCAGCTTCACCGCGGCGTCGGGCGGTATGGCGCGCTTCACCGCGGCTTTGGGCGGTATAGAGAGCAGCGGGCATGGTGGCTTCCTTGTTCTGGTTCAGGTCTGGCTTGGGTCTGGTTCGGGTCTGGTTCGGGTCGCGTGACGCGCCAGGTCACAGCACCTGGCGCGGGTCGAGGGTGTCGTTGGCGGCGTGGCCGCCGAGCCCACCGGCCTGATTGATCAGGTCGAGGGTGGTCCAGGGCCCGCGGCGGCCGTGGAACACCCGCACGCCCTGCTCGCGCAGGCAGCGGGCGATATCCGCCGGGCGCTGGTAGCCGGTGATCTGGCGCAGCGCCTCGCAGCCGAGCACGCCGGCATGCGGGCCGGTGTCGGCATCCCTCAAGGCTCGATCAGCGCACATGGCGAAGCCTCCGTTCACGCAGCGACTGGCAGTCGATGCAGGTGTCGGTCCAGGGCGCGGCGGCGCGCCGGGCGGCGGGAATCTCCTCGCCGCAGTCGGCGCACTCGGGGGCGCCGGTCTGGGTCTCGGGCAGCCGGTGGCGGGCCAGCGACTGGGCGAGATGGCGCTCGATCACAGCGCCGGCGTTGTCGGCCAGATCAGCCATGGGTCAGCTCCTGAACGTGCTGGCCATCGCGGTAGGCGCAGCGGTGGTGGGTCACGGCCTGGCGTAGCGCTTCTTCACTGTCGAAGGCGATCACCAGGGCGTAGCGGTGGCGGGTGGCGCCGCTCATGTCGCTGAGTACGGCCAGCTCGCCGGCTTCCTGCAGGGTGCCGCGGGCGATCTTCTCGGCGCCGCTGGCGGGGTGGGTCGTGGTCATATTCGGACTCCTGTTCGGGTTCGTTGTCGGGTTCGTTGTCGGGTTCGGTGGCATGGGGCTCTCCGGGTCAGCGGGTCGCGGGCACGCCGTCACCGGCGCTCGGCCCGGCAAAGCGGCCGGCGGTGGGCGCCGGTGGGCGTGATGTGTGGCGCCGAGCGAGGGCACGGATCAGGCGCTGCTCGTGGTCGGCGTTTTCCACCTCGGCGCGGGCGGCTTCGCTGGCGCGCCATTCGTGGTAACGGGAGAGCTGCTCGGCCAGCGCTTCTGGGCTCGGCTCACGCGGGGTGAGCAGATGGCGCGGCACCGGGCTCGGCCGCGTGTTGGTTTGGGAAGCGGGGGCCGTACCGCTCGGCCGCGTCGTGGTCTTATGAGAAGCGGGGTCCGTACAGTTAGTGACACAAGTCCAAGGGTCGGCGGCTGCGCCGCCTCCCGAAAATCCACCCACGCCGCCCATGGCCAGGCCGCGCTTGGGGCGCACCTCCCAGCGGTAGAGGCGGGTGAGGTACTCGGCGGTGTGGCCCCGGCGGTCGCTGACCACCAGCCCCTTGGGCACGCGGATCTCATCGCCGTAGCGGCCGCGTTCGATTCGCCCCGGGTCGACCTCGCCGCTGGCGTGGCTGAAGGCGTCTTCGCCCGTCTGGGAACGGCGGAAGGCGGGGATCGACCACGGCTTGATCGGCTGGCACTTGCGCGGCGCGTTGGGCCCGCCCATCAGCCGCAGATAGCGGTCCCACTGGCCGGCCAGGGCGGCGGCGCGCACCCGGCGCAGCACCCGGGCGATGCTGGGGCGCGGGCGGGTGGCGGCTTCCCACTGGTCCAGGGCGTCCGCCTGGCGTTCGGTCAGGCGTCTTACTTCGCGCCATACGGTGACGCTGGGCAGGCCCAGGAACTGGAACTGGCGGATGCCCCAGGTCGCCGCCCACGCCTCGATGCGCGGGGCGGCGTCGGTCAGCGCCTGGCCGTAGCGGTCGAGGTGGTCGCCCTCGACCCCGGCACGGGCGAACTGCTCGCCGTTGAGGTTCTTGGAGATGTACTTGGCCACGTAGCCGGCGGCGGTGCCGCGGGCTGGGTCGATGGTCTCGGCCTTGAAGCGCGCATCTGTCTTATTGCCGACGCGGTCGTAGAGCTCTTCCGGCGACTCCGCCTCGGCGTAGCCGCGCAGGGTCGCCGTCACCGCCGCGGCGTGTTCTGGCTTGGTCCATACCAGCAGGTGCCAGTGGGGGGTGCCGTCGTGGTGCGGTTCGACCACGCGGATGCCGTAGATGCCCAGGCCCTCCCGGGCCAGCGAGGCGCGCGCCTTGGCCCACAGCGCCTGCAGGTGCTGCTGCGCCTCGCGCGGGGTGCTGCCGTCGTACTTCGGGTTGCGCTGGGCGCTGGCGGCGAGCACCGGGTGAAAGCGGCTGGGCGCGGTCAGGGTGAAGAAGAGCCCGACATGGCCCAGGCGCCGCGCTTCGACCTCGGTATCGCGGATGCGCAGCATCAGCTCGGCGCGGCGGTGGTCCGGGTTGGCCAGCCCCAGCTCGGCCAGCTCGGCCAGGGTGTAGGTCTGGCCCGCCTGGTTGATCGCCTCCAGCGTCTCCAGCAGCGCACGGTTGCGCACCTTCTGGGCGCGGCGGCGGGTGAGCGTCAGCTCGCTGCAGTAGATCCCTGCACGTTTGTGCACCCGGCGCGCTTCGCGCAGCACCTGCTCCAGGCGCCGCCCGGCGAGACGCCGCAACTGGCGCCGCCACCAGCGCTCACAGCTCAAGCGGGCGAGCTGGGCCGCCGGCTTGAGCCGCAGGCTGGGCGGGGCGATGCCGTGGTGGCGGGCGCGGGTCCGGGCGCGTTCCAGCGCCAGGTTGTCGGCCACGGCCAGGGTCATCAGCGGAGCGCGCTGCCAAGTGAAGAGAGAAAGCGCCGGCACGCCGGGGCGCGGCGGGGTCAGCGGGTTGGGGCCACGGGCGATCAGCCCGGCGCGGGCCCGGGCCTGGGCGGAGAGGCTCGACCCCGGCAGCCGCGGCAGGCGGCGCGGCGGCGGCAGCAGGCCCAGGCGCTGGCGGCGGTTGTGGTTGGCGATATTGGCGACGAGCTGATGGCGCACGTCCTCCACGCCCCGGGCCTGGGCGCGGGCGTAGTCGATCAGGGCGTCATCGTCGTGGCTGGCGTTGAAGGCGCCCAGGGTCAGGCGGCGCTCGACCGTCTCCAGCCAGGCGCAGCCGGCGGCGATGCCATCGAGCGGCGTCTCGGCCTGGCGGCGTAGCTCCGCGAAGGCGCGGCGCAGGTCGGCGGCCAGGGGCGGAAAGCGCCGGCACACCCGCTCCGGCTCGATCAGCCCAGCGGCCCGACGTGCCAGCCAACGGTTGCCGGCGGCGTTACCGTGGCGAGTGGCCACGGCGACGAAGCCGGCGGCCAGCGCCTCGGCCAGCGACGGCAGGCGCTCGAAGAAGCCCTGACGCCACTGCCGGCACTCGGGGGTGCCGAAGGTATGAGACGTCTCTATCGCGCTCACGGCTCACCTCGTTCGATCAGCCCCAGCCAGTGGCGGGCGCCGGGGGTATCGCCGCGATCCAGCGCGCGGCGAGCATTGGCGGCCAGCGCCCGGCTGGGGTGCGGCTGGCGGGCGTTCGGCTGGCTACCCAGGCAGGCGTGCAGCGCCTGGGCATAGCGGCTCATGCGGCCGATAGCCGCGCGGATCGCGTCGCGCTCCACTTGGCTCAGCGCGGCAATGGCGGCCTCGGCATCCCGCGGATGCAGCCCGGCGCTGGCGGCGATCGTCTTGCGCTCGCCCAGCTTCAGCCCGGCCCACAGCGCGGCCAGATCCTCATCGGCACAGCGCGCGTGCAGCTCGGCGCGCAGGGCGCCGAAGCCGGCGCGGCCATCCGGCTGGAGGTCGTCGGCGGGCGGCTGAGCGGGAGACGAGAGGCGTTGGGGAGCGCGCATGGCGGACCTCACGGATGCCGGGGCGTGGCGGCGTCGGTTTCGGTGGCGGGCTCGACGACCTCAGCCTCACGGGTCGGCAGCGGCGCGGCGGTCGGGGCCGGGCGGTAGGGCAGATGCGCCGCCAGACGGCGGGCATAGCCCGGGTTGGGGATGCCGCTGGGGCTCACCGTCTCCAGCACCACGTAATCGCCCTGGCCGATCCAGCCGCAGGGGCCGAAGGTGCAGTGCAGATAGGCCATCCGGTAGTCCGGCAGCAGCTGCTTGGAAGAGCGCACCCGGCAGCGCGAGTGGCACGCCGGGCAGCGCCACTGCGGGCGGGTCTCGTCGGTATCCGTGGCCGCCACCACCTGCTGGCGGGCCTGCTGGGCCGCCGGGGTGAGCGCCGAGGGCGTGGTGGTCTTGCGCACGCTGTGCTGCGCCTGACCGCACCAGCCGCAGGCCGGCTCGGTGCACTGCTGGTAGCTCGTATCGGGCCCGCCCGGCAGATGCCGGGAGTGGCGCAGCCGGCTCGGCGCGCCGCATTCAGGGCAGGTCCAGAGATTGCGCATCGGCGCTCACCTCACCAAGAGAGAAGAAGAGAGAAGAAAAGCGGCACCGGGAGATCGACGGGCGTCGGCGCGTTCACCCAATGGCACGTTCACCCACCGGCACGTTCACCCACTGGCACGTTCGCGCATTCGGCCCGTGCCCTAGGACGCACCGGCGGTGTCGGCGTGGCGGGCACCGGGGGCTGCCAGCGGTGCCGCTTCCTGCTGGGCCAGACCGCGCAGCGCGAGCAGGCGCACGGTGGCCGAGAGCGAACGCCCCTCCTCGGCGGCGAGCGCCTTGAAGCGGTCGCGCTCCGCCGGGGTGAGCTGGGTCATCACCTGGCAGCGGCAGCCGTTGGGCGAGCGGTTAACGGGCGACTGAGACGTCATGTGATATTCTCCCTTGTGGAATCTTGAGCACGTCGGCGCCGGTAGGTCCGGGGCGGTGCTGAGTGCACGTTTGTGCATCTAATGGGAGAGGCTATTGCGCGAACGTGCAATTGTCAAAGGGTGAGAGGGAGAAAAGTGCACGTTTCTGACCGCCTCAAGCAGGAGAGACACCGGCTTTCCCTGTCGCAGGAAGAGCTGGCGCGGCTGTGCGGCGTCTCCAAGCGCGCCCAGGCGAGCTACGAGAGTGGCGAGCGCAGCCCGCGAGCGGAGTACCTAGAAGCCGCCGCCGGCGCCGGCGTGGATGTGCACTTTGTCTTGACGGGTATCGTCTTGGCGGGCCAGAGCCAGAGCGCGGCGGGGGATGCCGCCTGGGCGGCTAATCCCCCCGCGGCACAGGACGGCGTGCGCGAGGCGGGGATGCACTATCTGAGCGGCGACCGCGCTTCGAGCGGCGCTGACCTTCACCCCAACGGCACGCTGCCGGTGCCGATGTACGACATCGAAGCCGCCGCCGGCGCGGGGCGCATCTTCGACGCCGAGCGCATCGAAGCGACCTTCTACCTGCCCGCCGCGCTGTTCGAGGCCGACGGTGTCGACCCCGCCCAGGTGGTCGGCGTCACCGCCCGCGGCGACTCCATGGGCGACACCATCCGCGACCGCGAGCAGGTGCTGGTCAACCGCGCCCAGCGCACGCCGGATGGCGTCTTCCTGCTGCGCATGGATGACGAGCTACGCCTCAAACGGGTGCAGCGCGTCGCCGGCGGCGCCTGGATACTGATCAGCGACAACCCGGCCTACGAGCGCGAACTGATCAAGCCTGATGACCTCGCCTCGGTGGAGATCATCGGCCAGTGCTGGAGGAAGGTGGGGCGGGTGTTTTGAGAAATTTTATTTAAGAAAATAAAAACCTACGCTGGGGTATTTATGCAATCGCGCTTTTTTTGTGAGTTACGGTATACTTTGAGTCAACCCACTCATTCCTCGAAGGAGACTAGCTATTTTGTCTTTGAAGCCAAAGGCGGCTCTCAATACAAGGTTGGTGGGGTCTCTGTATCTGGCAAATTGAAAGATGGCTCCGCAGTCTACAAGCCTAATGAGAAAGACGACCCGGACAGCAACGACTACAGACATCGCATTGAAGGTGATTTCTTTGAAGGTGATGTGAGTATTAGGTTCGAATTTGAATACAACCTAATCTCTGAGGAAGCCTATCTCGGCGGAGGAGTGTGGACCGAATATGGCCCCAGTGACAAGCTGAGGCAGAAGTATAACGTGGTCTTAAAAGGTGAGGGGGCACCGTTCGATTCGAATGTATTTTTCTCTTCCATTTTTGAGGAAAGAAAGGCGCTTGAGGATAGCTACAAATCTCTCCAGGAAAGTAATAATAGGTTGTATGAGAGACTTAATGAACAGTCGTCAAAGTTGTCAGAGGTTGAGAAATTAATAGCCTCTCACAAGTTGTCAGTCCAGAAGTTTTCTGAAGTTACCTCTCATGCCGAAAAGTTGGGTTCTGATGCATCTTCTCTGCTCAAACTTCTTACAGATGAAAAAAATCAAGCATCGACGGCTAGGCAAAATTTCGAAGATGAAGTTTCCAAAATTTCAGTATTGAACACCAAGTCAGAAAAAGCGCTTGGGACTGCGGATTCTACTCTTGAGAAAGCCAACGCGGTATTAGGGCGTTCAGTTTCAGCGGGACTTGCTCAAGCATTTGTTAAGAGAAAGAGAGAGGCCTCGACTCTCAAATGGGTTTATGATGTCGCCTTTCTATTTAGTGTATGTGTCGCGATAGGTTTTGCGATTAGTTTTTTTGTTGATTATTTTGGTGACAATCTCACTCCCGATCAGTCAATTGCCAAAGTGGTGACGCATTTCCCCATACTTGCTCTGTTTGTTTGGCTAGGTGTTTTCGTTGCAAAAAAATCAGCGGCGATGTCCCGACTGGAAGAGTTTTACGCCCAAAAGCAAGCCCTAGCCGAGTCTTTTGAGGGTTATCGTGAGGAGATTGAAAAACTACCTGATGATGAGCGGGGCAAGGAAGATTTGATACGACTTATGACGATAAATCTTTTGTCTATAAGCCGAGACTCTTCCGAGGTTCTTGATAAAGTGGCTGGTGAGAAACAGCATCCACTACAGGAGCTGTTTACTGATGTAATGGCTAGAATGGTTGGTAAAGGACCCAAATAAGGCACACTAAGTGTAGCCGCTTCTCCCTCCACAGCACCTATCCGCGATTCGCTCACCGCATCGGTGAGCTTCGCATCGACGATCCGCCGGGGACATGGATCTCGCCGATCCGACGGCAGGCGGACGACCCGCAGCTGACCTTCGATAGTGTGTGGTGGGGCTACAAGTCGAAGTGGGCGGGGGAGACTGCGCCGACGCCGATCAATGCCCAGGTGGAAGCGGGCCGGCTCGCGCTTCTATCAAGAGGCATTTCAGCAGCCGCACTTCCTATGCCGGGCCGGCTGTTAGCCGCTTTTCTTTGCGGGCATCTAGACCGAGCGCGCCGATAGCAAGCTGGAGGTGGCAATTATCACCGAGCCGGCGCGCCAGGCGGCGGCGCTGAACACGCCCAAGTGGGGGCGCTCGGTGCAGTTGAAGATATGCTCTTGGCCGCCGAGCACGCGGGAGTAGCGCTCGTCCAGAGCGCACCACTCCTCGCAGACCACGACCCAGTGGGTGAGGGGCGATTTCTTCGACGCTAGCGCGATGCCGTTGACGCTGCTCATCGGGAGTCCTGTGTCGGGTGAACCTTGCCATCATCGGCAGCGGGAGCGGTGGCTTGATCCCGCGGTCAAGCGCCAAGGCAGAGCCCGTTGCCGCCACGCTCGCCCCGCGATCAGGCCATAGCGAGTGCCCCCCTACCGTCGCCCCGCCTTCTGCTTCAAGGCGGCGTAGTCGCCGACGATCAGCGAGTCGCTGGAGAGGCGGAAGTGGCCCGCATCGTCTGGGGCGGGGTAGTAGATAGCTGTGATGAAAGCCCCGACATCCGTCATGACGGCGGTGGTCTCATCGCTGGGCATATAGGGCACCAGCGCCAGGGTGCTGAGCCGCTTGCAGTCGGCCGAGGCTGCCTGCGCTGCCGGGATTGGGGCGGCGTTCTTGTCGAACAGCCAGAGCTGCAGGGTGTCGGTCTGACAGGTTGGCGGGCCGAACTGCTCTGCGTCATCTTGCCGAGCGGCTTCCAGCAGCGGCGCTTCGGCGAGGGCAGCCATGCTACCGGCCTTTGGATCGCCATAGCGGCGGGTGATACTGAGTTCGATCATGTCGCCGTCGGCGTTACCCAAGAGGTTGGCCTTATATAGCGGATGGCGTTGCCGGCGCAGGCTGGGGTCCGCCTCTTCTTCCGGTGTCAACGGGGTGGCGTAGAGGCTGTAGCTCAGCGCTGCCGGCGCGTCTGAGGCGGCTGCCTGCGACGGGGTCTCGTACAGCGTGGCCCCGTGGCCGTGCGACTCGCGGTAGTCTTGCAGGAACGCCTGATAGGTGGTGCGCGCACTGGCCATCGGCATGCCCAGGTGCAGGCTCTCGCCCCACGCGGTCTCCGGCGCGTCGCAGTGTCCGAGCAGATGGCAGGCGTTGCCATAGGGGGCAGTGGCGGCCCCGGCGCTGGGGGCGAGGCAGAGAAGGGCCAGTGCCGTGAGTGCTGCTGCTGTGCGTGCCATGGATGTCCTCTTGGAGTGGTGCCGTCTCGGCGCGGCCGGCTTACTTTAATCAGCTTGGAAAAAATCCGCTACGGTATGTGGCGTTATGCCGAGGTGCGAATTATAGTTTGAGACAGTCTTCAAGCGCGTCCCGCTGGCTTGTTGGCGTCCTGGATTGGGTTCTCTCGCCCGCGTGTCCCCCGCGGGCTTTTTTTTCGTCTGCAGTTTGGGGTGGCGTCAGCGCGCGGCGGCCTCGCGGTCAGGGCCGGGCTGCCGGAGCGGGGTTACGCAGCATCACGCGACGCCGCCGTTTTGGCACTACATATTGAATTTCCTAATAAGCGAATTTAATACTGGAAACTGCCGGCGCAGGCCCTAAAATCGCCACCGCTTCAGGGATGTGGCGCTGTCCACAGGTGGCGGGCAGTCGGGACGATAAGTAGGGATACTTATGACGCTCGCCGTGGATGTGCCGACTGGCAACAGTCGGCCGTTACTTTTGGTAACAAATCCTTTTTACGGATTTCCATACATCAGTATCGCTAATCATGATTAGGGTCTATGCTGCAGGCGTCCAGTGAAGGACGCTCGCTAGGAACCTGAACACGGACGTTCCGATGCCAAGGATGTACGGTGCGCGAGGGCCGTAGGAGGCAGCACCTTCCGGCAGTGCTGACTGGGGGCCCTCGCGCTTGCGCTTTGGCCCTCTTTTATTGGCCGGGCCATCGCTGCGCCGGTTTTCTCGTCTTCTGTTTCCCGCTTTCTCTTTCCCGTTTTCCCTTTTCCGTTTTTCCTTTCTGGTCTGTTCTCCCCGGGGGTTCTCTGCCCGTCTGTCCTGCTCGGGTTTGCTACCCCTGTTTGTGCTGTCGTCTGTTTGCCCGCGTCTGCCCGTCTTTGCCTGTACGTGCCCGCCGTCTGGCGCTTGGGCATCTCTTTTCGCGTCGTTGCGTTGCGGGCGGCTTTTCTTGTTGTGCTGTATGCGTATACAGTATCTGGAAGAACAAGCGGTCGGCCGCCGGGCGAGTGCGTGGCGAGCGCGATGGCACAACGATGACTGGGTCGAGGTGGATGACGCGATGCAGGTGCAATATCTGGGGCCGCTGATGCTGGGGCTGGGCCATCCGGCGCTGACGGGATATGACCTCAATAGCTTTCCGCCGAGCTGCTATGCGGTGGAGCTGGGCCCGGCGGCGGGCTGCGAGGGGCCGCTGATCGAGGGGGATGTGCTGATCGTCGATGAGGATCGCCTGCCGACCCATGAGGATCTGATCGTGGCCAAGCTGGAGGGGGAGCACCTGCTGGGCCGGGTGTGGCGGATCGGCGGCCGGGTGCGGCTGATCCCGCTGCAGGGCCATGAGTCGCTGTTCGTGAGCGGTGAGGTGCTGCGCGGGGTGGTGGTGAGCCAGGCGCGGCGCTATGTGTGTTGAGCGGGCGTGTTCAGCGCGGCTCGCTCATCTCATGCTGAGCCGCCATGGCCAGAAAGGCGGAGCGGCTGAGGTGGCGCGCTTTGGCTGCGTGATCGATCTTGGCCACCAGCGACTCGGGCAGGCTGATATTGACGCGCACGGCGCGGTGACTGAGCTTGGACAGATCGATATCGATCAGCATCCAGTAGCCATCCTGAAAATCCGCATGGTCCGCCCAGGTTTCCGGCGTCGACGGGGGCGGGATGGCCATGTCTTCGCCGTCGAAGTAGACCTCGACCGCTTCTTGAGCCAGACGCGGTAGCTCTGAGAGTTCGTCCGCGGCCGAGAAGCAGCCGGGGAAGTCGGGAAAGGTCACGCCGTAGGCGCTGTCGCGATCCTTGTGAATGTAGGCGGGGTAGAGCATCCGTTACCTCCAGATCCAGCCGGCTTGACGATAGATGTTGCGCAGCGTGCCGGTGGCGAGATCCTTGCGCGGGTGCGGGACAACGACGTGAACCGGCTTGTCAGGGTGTTTGAATTTCATATGATCGCCTTTGCCGCCGACGTGATGCCAGCCTTCGGCTTCCAACCGTTTGATCACGTCCGCGCTTTTCATGTTGTGTATTTTTGCGCAAATTTCGGCGCCGGGTCAATGCGCTCTCAGAGGGTGTTTACAAATTCGGCGAGCGAAGGTAAGACAAGGCAAAATCGGTCGAAAAAGCGGAGTTTACACGGGGTAAATGAGCATTTTGAGGCCGATTTTAACGCCGTATTGTCGAGCGCAGGCATTTTGTAAACACCCTCTCAGCCGCAGAGCGCTTCGCAGGGCGTGCCGTCGCCGTCGCCATCCAGGCGGGTGTTGCCGCACTGGGTCAGGTGGTAGCGCGCTTCTTCGCAGGAGCGCATCTTGCCGCAGGTCTTGCGTGGGGTGCAGCTGAAGGCGGCGGCCGCTGCGCGTTCGGGCTCGAGCGAGCTGTTGCCGCGGGTTTTCGTCCAGGCCGGCGCCTCGGTGCTGCTGCTTTTCTCTGTCTTCTCTCCGCTCTTCTCTTGGCTATTCCCTTGGGCCTTCTCGCCCGGTGTGTCGCTCTCGACATAGGGGTTGCCGCTGCCTTGGATCCTGGCGATGCGGCGGTTGCGTTCACGCTCCCAGGCGCTCACCGGGTCGGCCTTGGCCCAGGCCTGGAAGAGCTGCTGCTGTTGCCGCCCGATCTGGATGCCGTAGGTGTCGCGCATGTACCAGTAGGTGCGGGCGATGTCGCCGCGTACCGCCGCCGGCGGTTCGAAGGTGCGCTCGGGGAAGTCGACCTTGGCCGGGCACTGGCCGTATTGGTAGGCGTCGGCGCTGGTGGCCATGCCGTAGCGCATGTTGGAGCGGTCGCCGTTCACTTCGCCCACCGAGGGCACCAGGTTGACCAGATCGGCCTCGGCCTGACGAAACACCGGATCGTTGGCGCGGCAGTGGCGGCGGCCGCCTTCCTGCCAGCACTGGCGCTGCCGGCCGAAGTCGTAGGCGGGCATGACGTGTTCCCACTCGATGCGCGCGGCGCGCTTGGGCTGCTTGCGAATCTGGTAGCCGCAGCTGGCGAGATCCGGGCCTGTGTCGAAGTCGAAGGCGCAGTCGCAGTAGAAGGTGCGGTCCTGGTCGACGTAGACCTCGCTTTCCGCCAGGCGCTTGGCGGCGGAGAAGGAGCTGGGCGGCGCGGCCTGCGCCGGCGGGGTGGCCAGCGGGGTCAAAAGGCAGAGCGCGACCAGGGCGAGGGAGAGGCCGCGTATGGGCGACAGACAGAGTGCGGAAACAGCGCGCATGCTTGATTAGAATCCTTTGATTTAGCAGGCGCGCATTGTAGAGGCCCGGCCGCGGCGATGCATGCCGAGGGCGATTCAGGCCGGAAAGAGGCATGCCGGAAAGCGGTATGCCAGAAAAAGGGATGCCGGAGCGGGGATAGGCTCGAGACGACGGAGGTGGCATGGGGGAGGCAGTCAAGCTGCTCACGGTGTTGGACCGGCTGGCGCAGTATCGGCCGGCGGGGCATCAGGCGCCGTTCGAGCGCCGCGTGAATCGCGGGGCGACCTGGGCGCTGGTGGCCGGGGGTGTACTGCTCGCGCTGCTCGGGGGGCTGGTGCTCGTGCATCTGACCCTCGGCCCGCTGCCCGCGGCGTTCCGCTGGGTGGCGCTCGGGCTGGGGCTGCTGGCGCAGCTGGTGTCGCTGGTGCCGCTGTGTGTGCCGATCCTGCTCGCCGGGCGGCTGCTGGTGTGCTGGCGGCGGATCGCGCGGGAGGATCTGATTCGCGAGTTTCGCCACGACCGGGCGGCGGTCGATCGGCTCGCCGGCTTCTCCACCGCGGCGCTGGCCGAGGTGCAGCCGTGGCTGGAGATCAAGGTGCGGCGGCTGGACCGGCGGGTGATGCTTTTCTTCGGCTCGCCCACCGCGGGCGTCTCGCTGTTTCTGCTTGCCTCCAGCGCGATCGAGGCGCTGGGCGGATTCGGCGTGCTCTCGGCGCTCTCACCGGCCGGCATCGCGTGGAGCCGCGCGGGCGCGCTCCAGCTTGCCGCGCTGGTCGCCGTCTGCCTGCTGCTGGGGCTCTCCCTCGGCGCCATGGCGCAGCGCTGGCTGGCGACGCGGTATGCCTTTCAGGCGGAGCTGGTGGGGCTGGCGCTGCAGCGGCGCTCGGCGCGAAGGGCATAAACCGCGATGCCGAGAACGGCGGCAGGGGCGTTACTGGATGAAGCCGACAGGAAGAACGTCTAGTTGGCGGTGTCATCTCGCGTTTTGTGGCGCCTCTCTCGGGGATCGGCCTCACGCGCTCAGACGTCCTTACGGGCTCTGGTCAGTTCCTGTAGGGCGATGCGGGCGAGGAAGCCGGAACGGGTCTTGTCGCCATCGTGGGTGGCGACGAATTCGTCGATGCGTTTGACCAGCAGGTCGGGCAGGGTGACGTTGATCTTGTGGCTCTTGCCCAGGTAGGGCGTCACGTCGATATCGACCACGGCCCAGATCCAGCCGGCGAAGTCCGGGTTGTCGAGGTGGTGCTCGAGACTCGTCGCCTGCGGAATCGGGTCGCCGACGTCGACCGCCGTCTCGAGCCACCCGGCGATGGCTTCATGCACGTTGGCCAGGGCTTCCTCGAGGGTGTCACCCGCCGAGAAGCAGCCAGGCAGGTCGGGAACGGCGACACCGTAGGCGTGCTGTGCGTCGCCGCGCTCGATGGCAATGGGAAACAACATGGCGTCTCTCCTCACGGGCCTCAGTCGAGGCCTGCGCTTTTCCTGATGCCTTTGACCAGCCCCGTTTTCAGATCCTTCTTGGGGTGGGGCACCGTGACCGTGCCGGGCTTGATAGGGTGCCTGAAGTGGTGGTGGCTGCCGTTGACTCTGACTAGCGCCCAGCCATCACGCTCAAGCTCCCGAATGAGGGCCCTGCTATCCACACTCAGCACCCCTGATCATTGGGCTCGGGGTTATAGTAACTCCGAAAAAGCGGTGGCGTCATCCTGTGTTACCCGCGTGCCTCCTCACCCACCCCGCAGTTCGCAGCTGAGCTGGGTGAGGTAGCCGTTGTCGTCGAGGCTTTCGGTGGTCTGGGTGACCAGCCAGGCGCGTTCGTCGATCCCGGCCTTGAAGCCGCGCAGGGTGAGCGGGGTCTCGGGATTGATGTCGGCGCGGCCGCGGGCCAGGGTGAGGTCGAGGCTGGCCTGGCCGCGCTGCAGGCGGCGCCATTCGGCTTCGGCGGCGTGGCGGGCGTCGGCGGCGCTGGCGTAGGTGTCGCGCAGGGTCTTGGGCTTGGCCTCAATGCCGACCTGGACCGCCTGACGCTCGGCGCCGGCGGTGTCGTTCCAGTGCGCGATCACCCCGGTGTGGTCGTCGCGGTCGCTCTGGGTGAAGCGGTGGCGGTCGCCGTCGCGGCGGGTGAGCACCACGCCGGGCAGGGCCAGGCCGCTGGCGCTGAGCCCTTCGCCGGCGCGGGTGAAGAGCAGGTGGCCGGCCTTGATCGTGGCGATGGCGTCGAAGCGCTGGCCGAGCCGGGTGAGGAAGTTGAGGTCGGATTCGTCGGTCTGGTCGATGTGTTCGAGGCGGATGCCGGCGAGGGTGTCGCCGACCACCGGGGTGAGATCGTGGCGCGTGGCGAGGGTCTCGATCAGCTGGGCCAGGGTGAGGTCGTGCCAGGATTGCGAGCGCTTGCCGGGGAGCTGCTGGCGCAGGTTGGCGGCGCGGGCGCGCAGCTGGAGGCGGTCCGGTGCGCCGCTGTGTTCGACTTCGTCGACGATGAAGGTGCCGCGGCTGGCCAGGCCGCTGTCGTGCCAGCCGAGGGCGAGTTCGAGGGTGGCGCCATGCGGCGGCAGCGCCAGGCGACCGTCGTGGTCGGCGAGGGTGAGGGTGAGCTGATCCGCTTCGCCGCCGCGCTGGCGGGTGAGGCGCAGGGCGATTAGCCGGCCATTGACCCGCGGGGTGATGTCTTCGCCACCCAGGCTGAGACGGTAGTCGGGGCGCGCGGCGCCGCTGACCGTGGTGCTCATGCGTAGGCTCCGTTGAGGCGCGAGAGGCTCTCGGCGGTGAGGCTGCCGAGCAGGTCGAGGCGAGTGTCGTCGACCCGTTCCAGGCTGAGGCTGAAGTCGAGCCTGCCGGCGGCGCCGTCGCGGTGGAACTGGCTGGCGGTCTCGTCGACCTGGGTGATTACCCACAGCCCGTACTGGCGCCCGGTGCCTTCGATCAGCGGCCAGGCGTCGCCCTGGCTGGCCATCTGGCGCAGGGCGTCGAGCTCGAGGCGGCCGCCGGTGAATTCCGGCAGCAGGGTGCCGCTGAGGGTCAAGGTGTCGCTGCCCGGGCCGAGATATTGATAGGCCGGGCGCGCGCCGACCCGGGACTGGGCGGCATGGCGCCAGGCGCTGGTGCGCTGGAGCTGCTGGTAGGGCACCGAGCGCGTTTCGAATACGAACATACCGAGGGCCATGAGCATGGTGCTCTCCTGTGATCCGGTGGGGCCGCTTATTCTCGATCCCACATCGACGAACGGTGATACGCGGCCCGCTCGCGCTGCGCCTGCTCGAGGGCGCGCTGCACTTCCTGGGCGACCTGGCGCGCCAGGGCGTTTTCGTCCATGCCGGGGGCGGCGTGGATATGGATATCGCCGATCTGGACGCGGTTGTCGCTGACCGCGGGCGGGGCACTGGCGGCCAGCGGGGCGCGGGTATCGAGGGTGATCGGGGCCACGCCGGGTAGGGCGAAGTCGATGGCGAACGGCGGCTGCGCGCTGGCCGGCACGGCGGCGGCGGCCAGGGTGAGCCCGGCACCGGCCTGCGTCACCTGTTTGGCGATCTCGACCATCCGCCGAACGGGCTCATGACGCTGGCGATCGATACCCTGATTGAATCCCTCGACGGTCGAGCCGCCGATCGCGCGAAACACCTTCGAGGGTGAATTGATGTCGAGCCTATCGCTGACACCCTGGATGACAGTCTGGGCCATGTTGCTGGCGCGATCTTTGACCGCAGAGGCCGCATTCTTGATGCCATCGCCAAGGCTAGTGGCGACATTCTTGCCCGCGTCGAGCATGCGGTTGGGCAGCGACTTGAGATAGCCGATGGCGGCGTCCCACTTCTCCTTGAGCTGACCCATCAGGTCCCAGTCGGTGACCAGTTCGACGACCGCGTCGATGGCGCGGCCGGGGGCCGTCTCGAACCAGTTCCAGAGCTCGGTGATGCCTTTCCAGGCGCTCTTGAGGCCGTTGACGATGGCGTCCGAAAGGGTGCTCATGCTGGCCGGCACTTCGATGCCGAGCTTGTCGAGGGTGGCGACGATGCCCTGGTAGATCAGCCCCAGCGGTGACCAGTTGGCGAGCAGCTGCATGACGCTGCCGATGCCGCCTGCGAAGGCGTCCTTGACCTGCTGCCAGCGCTGGCTGAACCACTCGCTGATCGCGCCCCAGTGGCGGTAGATCTGGTAGGCGGCGACGCCGAGGGCGGCGACCGCGGCGACGATGGCGAGGATCGTCAGCGTGGCCGGGTTGAACCCGAGCAGCGTGAGCACGCCGCTGAGCGCGGTGAGCGGGGCGAGCACGGCGCCGATGCCGCTGGCGAGCAGCCCCACGGTGGCGAGGATGCCGCCGAGCACGCCGAGGAACTGGGCCAGCAGCGTGGTCAGCTCGGGGTTGTCGTCGATCCAGCCGGCGATGCCGCGGGTGATCTCGGCGATGCCCTTGATCAGGTCGCGCAGGGCGCCGTCGTTGGCCGCAGCGAAGGCGATGCTGGTCTCTTCCCAGGCCGCCTGCAGGGCGTCGAGGTCGCCGCTCAGGTCGTCCACCTCGCGGCGCGCGGCGCGCAGGTTGGTGCCGCTGAGATCGGGCACGACGGCGGCCGGAGCGGCGTTGGCCGTTGAGTTGGTGATGGCTGCTGAGTTGATGATGGCCGCCGGGGCCGGGCGTGTCGCGCTCGTCGCGGTGGGGAGCACGGCGGCGCGTGCCGGGACGCTGGCCTGACGGGCGGCGCTGAGCCGCTCGGCGATGAGGGCGTCGGCGAAGCGGGCCATGGCGCCGTCGGCGGCGAGGTCGACCCCGGCGTTGCGGGCCAGCGCGCTGGTGCGGGAGACGCTCGCGACCAGCTCGTCACCGTTGGCCTGGGCGAGCAGCACCATGTCGCCGAGGGAGGCCTGGATCGCCGCCGGGCTGACCTGGCGCTGGAGCAGGGCAGCCTGGGCCGCGGCGATCTGGGTGGCGCCGAAGCCGGATTGGGTGCCGAGCTCGCGGGCCTGCTGGGCCAGCGCCTGGGCACGCGGGGCGTCGCGGGTGAAGCCGCCGGCGCGGCGCACGTGGCGCTGCTCGCGCTGGAACGCCAGGGCGGGGCCGAGCAGGGTCTTGGCGCCCTGGATCAGACTGCCGAACCCCAGCCCGCCGCTGGGGAGTTCGACGGGTTGCGGTCGCGGGCGGGCCCGTGCCGTGGTCGTCGTAGCGGTTGTCGTAGCCGTCGTCGCCTCGAGAGACGGCGCCGGTAGCGCGCGTCTGGCCTGGGCGACCCGGGCCGCCGGCGGCGGCAGTGCTGGGGCGGCGGCGGGGGCCGGCAGCAGACGCTGCTGGCGCACCATCGTCTGGCGCAGCTGATCGAGGGCGTCGCGCAGGCGGGCGCTGTCAGCAACGGTGGTAGCGTCCGGCGATACGCCGGCGGATGCCGCCGGACGGACAACACGCGGCGCTTCGCGACGCAGGCGCGTCAGCGGGGCGGTGAGCTTAGCGACGCCGGCGAGCAGCGCCGGGAGGGGGAGGTTGCGCGCCATGGGATTCCTCTGCAGATGAGCGTTGGCGGGCGCGCTCGCGCCACTCCATCAGTTCGCGCAGGCTGAAGTCCGCGCAGTCCGTGGGGGTCCAGTGGAAGACGATGGCCAGGTCGGCCATCGCGTCTTCAACCTGGGCCGGCAGCGCGATCTCGGCCGCGCCGCGCCGCGTCAGGCGGTCTCGCCCCGCGCCCGCTTCGAGAGCAAAAAACCGGCGATGTCGCTGCCGCACTGGACCAGGTCGGCCGGGTCCATCTGGCGCGCTTCGTGCTCGGTCAGGCTGGGCTGGGAGAGCCGCGGGATCAGCTTGATCAGGGCGTCGGTCTGCATCTGCAGCACGTCGGCCAGGTTGACCCCGCGCAGCTCGCCGGCGCTCGGCTTGCGCAGCACGATCTCGTCGATACGCTGCTCGCCGCGCACGATCGGCGTGTCGAGGGCGATGGTGGCGCGGGTGCCGTCGGCGACGGTCTTGTCAGCGTCGATATCAGCGGTTTTGTCAGCGGCGGTAGTCGCGTTCTGGGCTTGGCTCATGGGTGTCTCTCGCTGGTGATCGTGGGGTGAGGGGGGCGTCGGGCGGCGTCAGCGGCGGGGAGGCCACCGCTGACGGGGCGCGGCTTAGATGCCCAGCGCCTGGCGGCGGCGCGCCAGGCGGTCGTCGCCGTTGACCTTGAACACGTAGTTGGGCAGGTCGATCTCGATCTTGGTCACGCCACCGATCACCAGCTTGTAGTAGCTCAGGGTGCTGGTGATCTTGTGCTCGGTGTTCTCGCCGTCCTGGGCGTCGCCGAAGTCGATCTCGGTGTGGCGGCCGCGCATCACCACCTCGACCGCGACCACCTCGTCGGTGTCGTCACGCTCGTAGCTGCCGGTCATGCGCAGCAGGTCGGCGTCGAGGCGCGAGGCGCCGAAGTTGTCGAAGATCGACTCGACCAGTCCGCCCACGGTCCACTGGCAGGTCATCAGGCCGTCCATGCCCATGTCGATGCCGACGCTGCCGTCCATGCCGCCGCCGCGCCACTCCTCGATCTTGCGCGTGAGGGTGGGCAGGGTGACCGACTGGATCTGGCCCTGGTAGCTGTCGCCGTTGCCGAACAGGTTCAGCGCTTTGAGTTTCTTGGGAAGTGCCATCGATCAATGCTCCTAAAGGGTCTCGGGGCCGAACCGGCGCTCAGGCGCTCGCGGCGACACGGGTGGCGAAGTCGGCGAGATAGGTGTCGGTGATGCGCTGCTGGAAGCCGAGGTCCTCGAGCGGCGGCACCGGGGTGTAGTCGTAGTCGATGCGCAGCTTGCCGGCCTTGAGGCTCTCGCGGGTGTTGAGCGACTCGTTGAGCCAGGCGCGGCCGTCGATGATCAGGCCCAGCGCCTTGAGCTCGGCGAACTTGGCGTTGATGCCTTCGATGATGTCGCGGGCCAGCGAGGCGTGCAGCGGCTTGTCCACCGCCCACAGGTGGGCCTCGGCGATGGTGTCGGCGAGGATCTGCGCGGTGCGGGTGTAGTTCTCGAACGGGAACAGCGACTGCGGCCCGGCGCAGGTGCGCGAGCCCCAGAAGCGGAAGCCGCCCTGGTTGACCAGGGTGGTGACGTCGGCGGCGTTGAGCAGGCCGGCGTCGGTGGCGGCGGACTGCAGGTCCCAGAAGACGTCGCGGTCGATCCCGGTGACGCCGTTGACGACCACGTTGGAGAGCGTCTTGTGCCAGCCGATCTCCTGGTCGAGCTTGGCGCGCAGGCCCAGCGCCACGGCCACCGGGCTACGCGGGGCGGTGGCGGCGGTGTCGGCATCGAAGGCTTCGAACTGCGGCCAGATCAGCATCAGCTCGCGGGCGCCGAACTGGTCGCGGTAGGCGGTGGCGTCGGCCAGCGTCTCGCAGCCGTGGGCGTAGGCGTAGCCGAAGGCGCGCAGCGACTGCAGCAGCGGCACCAGGGCGGTGGTCACTTCCGGGGTGTCGAGTGCCGGGCAGCCGATCAGGCGCGGGGTCACGCCGAGCTTCTGCTTGGCTGTCATCAGCGCCTGCAGGCCGGTGCGCTGGCCGCTGTCGGTGGTGGTGCCGATCACGTTGGCGCTGGTTTCGGTGGCGTCCGCACCCTCGGCGACGCGCACCACGACCACGATCGGGCGCGCCTGTTCGGCGATGGCGCTGAGCGCGCCTTTCAAGGTGCCGCTGCTGCCGGCCTGGCCGATGGCGGTGGTGATATCGGTGACCAGCGCCGGGCGGTCGAGGGGGAAGGCGGTCGCGTCGGCGTCGGCGGCGGTGGCGACGATGCCGATCACCGCGGTGGAGATCGTGCGCAGGGTGCGCGTGCCGTCGTTGACTTCCGAGACGCGCACGCCGTGATGGTATTGGTCGAGTGCCATGAGGGGTTCCTGATCAGGGTAACGGGGCTGTCAGGGGCTCATGGTGTGGGGGATGGTAGTCTGGAGCGAGCGGGGGGCGGTGTGGAGTGGGGGAAGACAGCGGAAGGCAGTCGGAGAAAGATTATGGATGCAAACGGCGCCCCTTGAGTCTTGGGGTATAGGCCCAGGGTACGTCGTACCATGTTGGGTGGATGGTTGTTGTGGCTAACCGTGAAATATCGGGCCACCACTTGAGAAGACGCATGGCCTCTTCCCAACCGCGGTGTTTCGACCACTGCTTATCGAGATGAAATACCGTCAGCCCGGCATTTCGAAAGGCCTGTATTTCCGGATCGTTCTTGTCGAACTTGTCCTTGGAGAGAATGACCCAGTTGCCTTCGTCGATCAGCGTTGGCAGCCATACCTCGTCAAGTGTGCCGGGCCCGCCGAACTTGTCGCTGACATGTTGGATGGTGTGGTTTTCAGGTAGAAGACTCTGCAGATGATGCAGAGCGATGGCGAGGTGTCGGCTGAGGTTTTCGTCAATGAAGATGTGCACCCGCAGCCATCCTTTTTTCAAAGTTCGCGGCGCGAGTGACTTCATCCTCGGTGATCTCGAAGTACCGAGCGACGGCCTCGGCGTCATCTCCCTCGGCGGCGTAGGCCTTGGCCAGCGTACGGGTGGGTAGGTAGCTGGGTAGCACATATGGCTTGCCGAATCCGCGCTTCGGGTCGAGCTGGATCTGCGGATCCGCTGGATCCGGCCGCCACGCGACCGGGGTCTGGCTGTCATCGAAGGAGATGCTGGCCAGGAGAGACGGATTCACGAACTCGGCGATAACTTTCTGACGCTTGGCGAGGTCGGATAGCCACTCCTCACCGCTGGCATCGAGGGTCTGGATGAAGACATCCTTGCCGTCGGTTGCCAGACGTGGGTTGGTCAAGGGGTAGTCGACCCGATAGTGGCTCTTCAGGTTCTCCAGCGCACGTCGGATCGTGGGCAGCGACACGCCTTGCCGCTTGAGCGCCCACACCGCCTTGGCTTCGAGCAGATCTCGAAAGCTCAAGGCGTCCGTGGCCCCCTCGGCTTCCGGCTCGGGATGCCAGAGTGGTGTGTGGGTGTGGTCATCACACAGCAACCAGCGCCGGAGCGTGCGGGAATCGATGCCAGTCAGCGCCGCCGCTTGCTTGGGGCTGTAGAGCCCAATACCTGTGAGTGATGCCATACGTCCTCCCCTCTGCCATGAAAAGCCCCGCCCGCAGGGCGGGTGGGGACTGAGTCGGGTGTGGCAGATGTCCCCATCTTAATCAGGCGCGACGGGAAAAGACAGGGCTAGGCCGCGCTGGCCGAGGCCTCCCACACCACCGCCTGGATCGCCTCGCGGTCGCCGGCGGCCTCGGCGGCGGTGATGGCGTCTTTGAGCTGCCATGACTTGGCCAGCAACCCCTGCTTGAACGCCTTGGCGGCATCGGTCAGCGCGATCATCTGCTCGGGCGTGAGCGAATAGACCGTGTTCGAGCGAGCGCGCAGCGCCATGCTGGCGTCGGTGTCGCCGGCGGCGCGGCGGTCGCGGGCCTCGATCGCCAGCCCGAGCAGGTTGGCTTCGTCTTCGTCCGGGCGGGTCTGGATCACGTCCTCGTTACCGTCCGGCAGAGTGTAGGGCATGCCGGCGCGCAGGGCGGTTGCCAGGGCTGTCTCGATTGCCGCGCGCTGGCGGTTGGCGAGGCGGAAGACGCCCGTGACGAAGGTGCTCTGCTCGGGATCGAATACATGATCCGGGCCGAGATTTTCTAGCAGGGATTCCTCAAGCTGAACGACGTGGTAGCGGTCCATCTGCTCGGCCGAGGGCGCAGGTGTCACGACGTAATCTTGCAGGCGGTCCTTGGGGATATAGACGGGGATTGTGCTCATGAGTAGTTGACTCCGATGATTCTTTTCATGATGCAGTCTTCATAGATGTCGGTGATCACCGAACGATTGTTGATATCGAATATCCAGTCATAGCCGCCGCACTGAATGTGACCTCTATTTCCGGACAGTTTGGCGGAGGCAATAAGGTCCGATACCCGATATTCCACGCTGACGGCACCGTTGATGCCATCGTCGTTGGAGATATAGAAAATTAATGCGTCGAAGTTGTCCCAGTTCTGCGAGAGCTGGATGGTGCCGGAGCCCACGGAACCATTGAAGATCGTGGTTCGCTTGGGGTTTTTGGGCATGACATTCTGTTCGAAGGCAAGCCGTCTGCCGCCGGCCTCCACCCAGCCGGGGCCAAGCAGTACGCGCGGTGTGTCGGCAGAGGTATCTTGATCGGCGAAGAAGGCCAGCGTATTGGCACTGTCGTCGTAGACCAGACCGTCCCAGTTGGTCGAGCTCGTCGAGCCCATCGGGACTCTGCTGTTGCCGGTATCCGAGCGCAGGAATTGGCTGGCTTGTAGCCCTTGTAGTCGGTCAGCGTCGACACTGGAAAGGCCTGCACCGTTGCCGCTGATCTTGCCGTTGAAGGTGACATCCTTGGAGCGGTAGTAAAGGCGCATCGCCGCGTTGGCGGGAATGCCGTCATCCCCCACGGCGCCCATGCCGATATGGCCACTGCCATCGCCGACATAAGTCATATGAATGGCGGCCCCACTTCCTGCTGAACGGCCGCCCTCACCAACGGAAATGCCTGCCCCCTGACTCAAAGCATTGTCACCCGAGTTGGGAGATTGAAGCGTGATCCAGGGGCGGATGCCTTCGAACTCCAAATGGCCCGATTCAGCAGTCACATTGATGTACTTGCTGCCGTCATACCAGGCATGGCGGAAGTTGGCGGTCTTGCCGTCCTGATCCTCGCCGTACCAGTGCAGACGCGCCTGGGTGCCATCGCCGCGGGCGTCGGCACGCTGTACGGCAGCGCTGCTGGGGTCGACCGCCCACTTGGTGATGCTGCGGAATAGCTGAACACCGCGTAGGTCGTTGGTGCCGGCGATGGTGGCGAGATCGCTGGCGTTGCCGGGGTGGTAGACCTCCTTGCCTTGGATTCTCAGTGTGGCGTCGGTGGCGATCCCGGCGTTGTCGATGCGGGCCCATTCCCGACGAGCGTCGGACGCGGCGTATTGATCGTTACGATCATAGGCGCGAAAGACAAAGGGCTCGGCATAGTCGTCGGAGGTAAAGAACTCCAGCTCGCCGTCGTTGCCGGTGGGGTTGTTGAAGCGAACCCCGCCCTGGTCATTGCCGCCGTTGGTCTTGAAAAGCAGTGTCGGCTGGGTGCCCTCGAGCGAGGCATTGCCGTTGACGTCCCGCACGAAATCCGCTGCATGCAAGCCGTCGAGTTTGTCCGCATCCAGCCCCTTGCCGGGGCCTTCGTCGCGCCGGGCCGCGGTACCCAGCGCGCCCAGGGCGTTCTGCACCGTAGTCGGGTTGCCCAGCTTGGCCAGGTTCTCGACGGAGATCCGCGTTGCGGCGTGGGCGCCGCCTTCGCTGCGGTGGGCGTCCAGCGCCGACTTGTTGGCCGCCGGCGTCACCGCGCGGGCGTTGTCGCTGCCCTCCTTGGTCTCGGCGTAGGTGGCCAGCTCGACCATGCCCTGGGCGTTGGTGGTCGCTGCCGGGTGGTTGCGGCTGGCGGCGTGGTCGTTGAGCTGCTTCAGCGTGGCGTAGGCGGCGAGCACCTTGTCGATGAACGCCTTGAGCGTGCGCGGGACGACCCCGCGGCGGGCGTCGCTGCCGGCGTCGACCTCGGCCTGGGTGGCGAGCTCGAGCACCCCGGCGACCTCGGTGGTGGCCGGCGGGTTGAGAAAGGCGGCGTCGCCGAAGGTGATCGAGGAGACGTCGAGGGACTCGACCACCAGGTCGGTGGCCAGCAGCAGGGTCGAGGGCGCGGCCTTCTCGATGATCCACTCGCTCTGCGAATAGACCGCGAAGAGCACGCCGGTGTCGGTGAACAGGCCGATCTCGCCGACGGCGTAGGTGTCGCTGCTCTCGTCCTGCACGCTGACGTGCAGGGTGTCGGCGGCGACCGCCTGGCCGGCCATGCTGGCCAGGCGCTTGATCGGTTCGCGCAGGGCGGTCTGGTCGGCGCTGGGGGTGTAGCGGCCGCGGCCGAAGCCGATCTCGCTGAGGGTCAGGGCCGTGGTGCCGTCGTGGTCGGCGTCGATCAGCGCGGCGCGGCCGGCATCGGTGATGGTGAAGACGATGGCCATCGGGGGTCCTCTAGTGGGCGGTGGCCGCCAGGCGGCGGTAGACGTAGGCTCGGGCGCCGCCGGCGACGCCGACACCGCCCGTGGCGCTGAGCCCGGCGGTGAAGGTGAAGTGCGAGCGGACCGGCTTGGTGCGGGTGATCTCGTCGACGATGTCCTGCTGGAAGGCGGCGCTGTTGGGCACCTCCGCGCCCAGGGTCAGCACCACGTCGAAGGTGTGCGGCGAGCCCGGCTCGGCTTTCTGCCACCACTCGCGCAGCGCCAGACTGGAGCCGAACGAGCGGACCACGTCGCGCACGCTCTTGGCGGTGCCTTTACGACGCTGGATCTCGATCGCGTTGCGTAGGCGCTGGCGCTTGATGCGCTCGGGCCAGTAGGGCTGCCAGGCATCCAGCGAGAGCGCCCAGGCGAGCCACGGCAGCAGCTCGGCGGGGCAGGTGTCCGGGTTCCACAGCACGCGCAGCGGCACCGGCAGCTCGCTGGCACCGGCGGCGGTGGTCTCCAGGGCGTGCTCCAGGGGGCTGGCATTGGGCGGCAGCAGGCTGGCGCGGGGGCGCGGCTCACTCATCGAGACCTCCGTCGCGCAGCGCGATCTCGCTGCAGTGGGTCGCCTGGGTGCGGTCGATCACCAGGCTCGCCGCGGGCTCGGTGAGTTCGACCCGCTGCACGCCGGGCTGGTGCAGCGCGGCGTAGAGCCCGGAGAGGGTGACATCGAGGCCCAGACGGTGCTGCTGCTCGGCATAGACGGCGGCGGCAGCGCGCGCTTCGCGCATCACCACTTCGCGGTCGGGGCCAGCGTAGAAGTAGAGGGTGGCGGCGATACGGTAGTCGACGATCTCGGCGCTGCGCACGCTGACGTGGTCGGTGAGCGGGCGCACATCCTCGGCGGACAGCGTGGCGTCGACGCGCGCGAGCAGGTCGGCCGGGGCGCTGCCGTCGCCGTCGCGGGCGAGCACGGTGACCACCACCTCTCCGGGCGCCGGGCTGGTGGCGCTGGCATCCAGCACCTGGCCGTCGGCGGAGAGCGCGTGGAAGACGTAGGCGCCCTCGGGGCCGGCGGTGGAGAAGCCCTCCAGCGAGAGCTGGATGCGCCGGCGAAAGTCGGCGTCCGTCTCGTAGGTGGCCGGCACCGGCGGCACCGCGGCCGGGTCGCCGGCGTCCAGGGTCTGGCGGGCGACGCCGAAGAGCGCGCCGAGGTGGTCGAGATCGGCGCCGCGGGCGTAGGCGAGCATCACCCCCTGGGCGGCTTCGTTGATCCGCTGGCGCAGCAGCAGCTCGCGGTAGGCGGCGGCCTGCAGGATCTTGTAGGCGGGGTCGGACTCGACGCTGACATCGAACGCCGGGGCCCGCGCGCGCAGGTCGGCGAGCAGGGCGGCGAAGATCGTCTCGAAGTCGAGCGGCTCGACGATATCCGGCGCGGGCAGCCGCGAGAGATCGACGGCGGTGAAGCCTCCGGCCATGGTTTAGGTCTCCTGTCCCAGGGGGATATCGAAGGTGAGGTCGGCGGCGCCGTCGACCCGTTCGGCGTGCACGCTGAGCGTCAGCCGCCCGGGGCGCGTGGTAGAGACGTGGCGCGTGATCTGCTTGACGCGAATCCGCGGCTCCCAGCGCATCAGTGCCACCACCGTGGCCGAGTAGGCGCGCAGGGCGGTGGCGCCATCCAGCGGCTGGTCGATCAGCTCCGGCAGCAGCGAGCCGTAGTCGCGGCGCATCACCCGTGAGCCGATGGGCGTGGTGAGAATGTCGGTGACGGACTGGCGAATATGCGCGATGCCCGCCAGCGCCGCGCCGCTGGTGCGATCCATGCCGGCCATCAGCTCACCCCCTCCGTCTGGGCGCCGCCGCGCTGCACGCCGCCGTGGGTGTGGCTGGCGCTGATGTCGCGGCCGTTGCTGGTCACCGCGCCGGTGAACTGGACGTCGCCGGCCATCGTCGCGGTCTGGCCGCTTGGCTGGCTGAAGTTGCCGTTCAAGGTGAGATTGCCGTTGATCACGGTGTCGGCGTTGAGGGTGGCGCCGCCGGCGGCGGTGGCGGTGAGGGCGGCGGCGGTGGTGACGCTCACCGCGCCCTGGGCGTCGAGGCTGGCCGAGCCGGGCAGGATGGCGCTCAGGTGGCTGGCAGCGTGGTCGTAGCGGAGCCGCGCGCCGTCGGGCAGTTCGAGCTGGGTCACGTTGGCATCATGGCTCGGTGCGGGTACGGCATCCGAGTTCAGCGCCGGCAGCACCAGAGCGCCGCGCAGCTCGCCGCCGGGGGCCAGCAGCAGCACCTGCTCGCCCAGGGTAGGTGGGTTCCAGGTTCGGGTGTGGCCGGCGCGGGCGGTCAGCCACGGCAGCCAGTCGGTGAGCAGCGCACCGCTCTGGACGCGCACGCGCACCGCGGCGTGGTCGATCGCGGCGACACGGCCGACACGGATCAGATTGTGGAGCAGACGGGCAAGTTCGACGGAGTTCATGGCGCACCGGTGGCGGGAGACGGCATGCGCTCATGGTCCGCGGCGCGGGGCGGGCTGGCGAGCCGCGGGCGTTGTCGGCGGGGGTTCGACGCGGGAGCTGTCTATCGCCCCCGAATCCGGGCGTCAGGCTTTTTATCGCCCCCGACGCTGGGCGTGTGCTTTCTATCGCCCACGGGGCTGGGCATCAGGCTTTCTATCGCCCACGGGGCTGGGCGTCAGACATTGCCTAGGCCAGCGGGCCATCCCACTCGGCCACTAACCGATACCCCTCGTCACCCGCGCTGTCGTCGCGCAGCAGCAGCTGCCAGTGCTCGGCGGGGCAGGTCTCGTGCGCGAAGGCGGGCTGGCGATGGTCGAGGGTGATCTCGCCGCTGGCGCAGTCATGAGTCGCCACCACGCGCTCCTCGAGCGGCACCCACAAGCGCAGGTCGGCGGGTGTCTCCCCGGCGAAGATCCAGGAGAAGCGCAGCCCCGGTTCCGGCCCCAGCTCGGGTTGATAGCGCGCCAGCCACGCCAGCAGCGGCAGCATCACCGTGTCCAGGGAGTCGTCATAGGCGTGCAGCGTCAGTTCAGCGGTCACCGCATAGCCGTGGGAGAGCGACGCCCCCGGGGCGAACCGGATGCGCCCCTCGTCCACCTGCGCCGAGAGCCGGTTCGGCATCTCCTGCAGCGCCGGCACGGTGCGCCGCAGATGTTCAATCAGGGCGTTCAGCAGTTGCATGTCGGGTCTCCTCCAGGGTGGTCACCAGTCCGTTATGTCGAATCGCGCAGGCGTGGTACTGCGCCGCCCAGTCGCGCAGCGTCAGCACCACGCTGGCACCGCTGCCGTCACTCAACGGCGGCAGCGTGGTCGGGCAGCGGGTCAGCAGCGTCTGCTGGATCGGGGGCGCGGCCGGCGGCGGCAGCGTTGAGCAGGCGCACAGCGTCAGGCTCAAGGCAGACGCGGCGGTAAATCGGTTTCTGGATCTCACGAATCACTCCGCGGTCGATGACCCGTTGGTTGGCGTCCAGGGTCGCGAGCCGCGCTTCCACCACCCCGGCGATGACGGACTCCCGCGCCAGCGCCTGGCGGGTGGCCGCCTGGGCGGCCTCGAGCGCGGTGAGACGCTGGGCATCCTCGAACCAGCCGCGGCTGAACCAGCCTGTGCCTGCGGCGATGGCCAGCACGGCGAGCATGACGAGCGTGCGCGCCGTCACTCCAGCCCCGCCAGACACAGCTCGCGCTCCGCCGCACGGCGCTCGACCAGCCCCGGCAGCTTGCGGCCACCGGCGTAGACCCAGCGCGAAAGCTGCTCGCAGGCGGCGCGCGTGTCGCCGGCGTTCAGCCTGGCCAGCAGGGTCGAGTCGCGAAACGCCCCCTCGCCGACGTTGAAAATGAACGAAGCCAACGCCGCCCGGCGGGTCGGCGGCAGCGTGGCATTGATTTCGGGGGCGACGTGGCGGTCGATGGCCGCGAACGCCGCGCCCAGGTCGCCGGCCAGCAGCGCCTCGCACTCCTGGGTGGTTCGGGTCTGGTTCAGCGCGACCGTCGGCCCGGTGTGGCCGGTGCAGATCGTCGGGATGCCGACAGGGTCGGGATACGCCTGCAGCTCGGTGCCCTCGTAGTGCTTGACCACATTGATCGAGAGCGACAGCGCCAGGCCGCAGGCGCCGCCGATACCCGCGCCGCCGAGCCAGCGTTTCCAGTGGTTCATGAACGCCTCCGCCGGATGCGCGCCCACCACTCGCGCAGATTGCCGAGATACTTGGGCACGATCAGCCCGATCTGCAGCGCCAGATAGGCCAAGGTCAGCACCGTGACCCAATCCGACGGCGTCATGCCGCCGGCATGCAGCAGCGAGACGAGCGCAGGCGGCGTGGTCTTGATCGCTTCGGTGGTGATATTCGACTGATGGGCCATGCCGATTCCTGCGTCGACGCGGGCGGTATGACGCTCACACCGGCCCGCGACGGGATGAAAGAAGCGCTGATCGAGCCGGGCTCAGCGCCACAGCTCGATCACCCGCGGCGTGGGTGACGGCGAAGCGATATCCGGCAGCACCACCGGCGTGGCGCTCGGCAGCCGCGGGCCCAGCGCGCACAGCCCGGGATTGTGCGTCAGCACCTGCACCACCAGATCGGTACGCCCGTAATGGCGCTGACACAGGCGATCGACGGTATCGCCTTGAAGACTCGACACGGTTCGCGGCATGCGTACTCCCGGCTTGGCACTCGACTCGCCCGGGACCCGTGCCGATGAGCGGCGCGGGCACCCCGGCACCTCACGATCCCCCGAGAGTGCGACGCCCGCCCGCCGGCCTCAATCCAGCGCGAACGTCCACCGCCCGGCGACAACCCAGTCAAGCGAAAGCGGCGTGCCACGCGGTGGGCGGAGCGCGATCACGAGCGGAAAACCAAGGTGGAGGAACAGCGCCCAGGTGGGCCGGAAAGATGACGAACACTTCCCCCGTACTCCCCGCGCCAGCGCGCGACAGCGACGGGATATGCGTAGTCGGGGAGAAGATAAGCTTTTGTTTTCTATCGATAGTGGCGTTGTCTTGTAATCAGTAGGTCTTGCCGCTTCTAGGCGAGAAATCCGCTCGTGGCGGGGCGGTATGGGAGGGAGATCGGCCGCCGAGTCGCAGGTTTATCGTCCTTCGTGAGGGAGCCGACGTGCCTATACTCGCTCGCGTCTAGGTGGGCCATGAACGCGAATCAGGAGGTGGAATGAAGACGCTTGCCGTTCTCTTGGTGCTCGGCTGTGTGGGGCAGAGTGCAGCTGCGCTGGCCGATGACTGTGCCGAGTTCCGCTGCCGTTATGGGGACGTACCGCGTCCGCCCGCGCCGCTGATCGCGGAGCCCTTTCACGTCTTCTATGGTCAGCCTACGCCGCGGCCCATGCGACCCTATCGCGATCTCGGGGCTGGGGAGATGTCGAGGGAGAGCGCTTCCGGGCACGGCAGCACCGTCGGGGAGAGGGGGAAGTCACCCGAGCGCGAAGCGGCGCCGTCGTCGAGTGATTCGGTGCCGTAACAACTCGCTGGCGCCGTGGGCAGCCAGGTCGTCAGTCTTGCCGTGGATGTGCAGTGATGGCTGGGCCATTGGCACGCTGAAAGATTTGTCATGCTGCGCGATGACGCGGCGGCGTCTGTTCGCGGCGAGACGCCATCAAGGTCGACTCCAGCGCCAGCGTCTGGCACTTCACGGCGGTACAGTTGGCGCAGCGCACATGGGGGCTTTCCCCGGGCTGCGTCGGCAGGTGGAAACGGTCGCTGCCGCACAGCGAGCACTGCATATCGAGTGTGACGCAGATCATGGCTTACCTCCCCCGGAAAACGGCAGGGCGGAGTGTGGCTGCCCCGGATGAAAGCTTGATGACGTCGAGCACGACCCCGCCCCCATCTATCGGTTCCTGCGTCAGATCGCGGGGCACCCAGCTGACATTTTCTTGCTTTACGTTATCGCGGGTCCAGGGTGGGCCTGCCACGGTGGCCTTGCCGGAACGGTCGCAGAAGCGCAGCGCCGATAGCGGCCCGGGGCTGACCCGGGCAGGCGGTTGCAATTCTGGCCGACTTTTCTAGGCTTGAGTTCCTTTTGATGTCAGAGGAAATTCCACTCGACCCACCTATCGGCACGACTGCCGAGGACTGGATCTGAAACCTGATCACAAACTTGGAGGTGATTGGATGTCAGTACAGACCGCATCCCCCCGTAAGCAGGACACGTGGACGAAGCAGGATCGCTATCCGACACGTTTGCGCCGATCGCAGGAAGCGCTCTGGCGTGAGCGTCAGGAAGCAGTCGTCAAGGGCCGCCATCTGGACGGGCCACTCGACGCCACCCAACTGGACGCCTTCGAGCGCGATGGCTTCCTGTTCGAGCCCAACTTCCTGGGCCACGACGAAGTCGCTGCGCTGTGCGAGGAGCTCGCCGCGCTGCTGGCGCGGGATGATTTTCGCGACCGCGACTTTGCCATTACCGAGCCGGACAGCCAGGAGATCCGCTCACTGTTCGCTGTGCATTTTCTGTCGCAGCGCTTCGCGCAGCTGGCGGCGGACCCGCGCCTGACCGGGCGAGCACGTCAGATCGTGGGCGGCGACGTCTACGTGCATCAGTCGCGGATCAACTACAAGCCTGGCTTTCACGGCAAGGGCTTCAACTGGCACTCGGACTTCGAGACCTGGCACGCCGAGGACGGCATGCCCGAGATGCACGCCGTCAGCGCCTCGATCGTGCTCACCGACAATCATCACTTCAACGGCCCGTTGATGCTGGTGCCGGGCTCGCACAAGGTGTTCGTGCACTGCCTGGGTGAGACGCCGGACGACAACCACAAGCGCTCGCTCAAGCAGCAGGAGTTCGGCGTGCCGAGCCAGAACGCCCTGCGCGAGCTGATAGAAGCCAATGGCATTCAGGCGCCGACCGGCGCTGCCGGCGGGCTGCTGCTGTTCGACTGCAACACCCTGCATGGCTCCAACGCCAATATGTCGCCGGACCCGCGCAGCAACGCCTTCTTCGTCTTCAACCGTCGCGACAATGCCTGCGTGCGCCCGTTCGGGGCGAAGCAGCCGCGTCCGGCGTTTCTGGCCCATGCGCCGGATGAGGTGTGGACACCCCAGGGCGCGACCCACTGACGACGCGCCGCGCGCTGGGTCTGCTCTTCGATAGTGCGCCGCGGCCTGGCTATGCTCTTCGATAGATAGCATAGAGAGCCAGGCTCGCCGGCAGGCGTGATGCCATTGGCCGCCGTTGAGGCTAGACTCGTCGAGTCTGCGTCGACGGCGGTTTTTCGTGGGGCCTTCGGCGCACTTCTAGCGGTTCCACCACTGGCAGGGGAGTAGAGCATGGCTTTCACCACGCGCTTCGTCGACGGCAGCGAAACTGGGTATCCACTGGGCAAGATTCTGTGCGTGGGGCGCAATTACGCCGAGCACGCCGCCGAGCTCAACAACCCGGTTCCCAGTTCACCGCTGCTGTTCATGAAGCCGGCGACCAGCGCGGTGGAGCTTGAATCGCCGATCGCCCAGCAGTTCACCCATGGTGAGGTGCACTTCGAGACCGAACTGGCGCTGCTGATCGGCGAGCGTCTGAGCGCGGCGAGTGCGGCGGAAGCGCTCGCCGGCATCGCCGGGGCCGGCCTGGCGCTGGACCTCACCCTGCGCGACGTGCAGTCGGCGCTCAAGGAGAAAGGCCACCCGTGGGAGCGCGCCAAGGCTTTCGATGGTGCCTGTCCGCTGTCGCGCTTCGTGCCGGTGGATGCCGATACCGATTGGGCCAGTGTCTCTTTCCATCTGGATATCAACGGCCAGCGCCAGCAGAGTGGCAAGCTCAGCGACATGCTGTTCACGGTCCCCGCGCTGCTCGAAGAGATGACCCGCACCTTCACCCTCGAGCCCGGCGATGTGGTGCTGACCGGCACCCCGGCCGGCGTCGGCAAGCTGCCGCGGGAAGCGGTGCTCGGCCTGTCGTTGTCGCTGGGGCTGGATATCGGCACGCGTACCCGCTGAGGCGTCTGCCGGTGCCGGGGCACTGACGCCAGACGCAATAGCCGCCGGGCAAGACAGACTGCCGGGCACAAAAAACCGCGATCTCGTCGCGGTTTTTTGCATCTGTCATGAGGCTGGCTCGGCGTCTCACTCCAGATAGGTGTAGCCGCTCAGGCCGGCGGAGAGTTCTTCGACGAACTGCTCGCGCTCCTCGACGCTCAGCGGGCTGGCGATCAACTGCTCGGTGAGCTGCTGCTTGAGCGCCTCGGCGTCGAAGTTGACGTAGCCCAGCACCGCGGCCACGGTATCGCCCTGCTGCACGTGAGAGAGGCGCCACTCCCCATTGTCATCCAGCGCCACGTCGACCGAGTCGGTATCGCCGAACAGATTGTGCAGATCGCCCAGGATCTCCTGATAGGCGCCGACCAGGAACAGACCCAGCAGCTTGTCGTCGTCATCGTCCCACTCGGGCAGCGGCAGTGTGCTCTCGAGCCCCTGGCCGTCGACGTAGAGGTCGATCCGCCCGTCGGAGTCGCAGGTGATGTCCTGGATCACCCCGCGCCGGGTCGGGGTATGGTCGAGTCCGGTCAGCGGCAGCACCGGGAAGACCTGGTCGATACCCCAGACGTCCGGCAGCGACTGGAACAGCGAGAAGTTGACGAACAGCTTGTCGGCGAGCTTCTCGGCCAGCTCGTCGGCGATGTCGCGATGGGCACGGTTGCGGCCGTCGAGCCGGTCGCGCAGGCGCTGGCAGGCCGCGAAGTAGACCGACTCGCCCTCGGCGCGGGCCTGGATATCGGCCAGCCCCATGACGAAGCGATCCTGCAGCTCGCCCACTGCCTGCACCACGTCGTGGTAGGCCTCGACCAGATCGCGCGGCTCGCGCATGCCTTCGAGCCGGTCATAGACCCGCCACAGCTCGTCGACGTGCGGGTCCTCTCCAACCCGGCGCTCCGGTTCGATGTGGCCCATGCGCTCTTCGCCGATGACATTGGTCACCAGCACCGCATGGTGGGCAGTCAGGGCGCGACCGGACTCGGAGATGATCTGCGGATGCGGCAGCTCGTGGGTGTTGCAGATCTGGCTGAAGGCCCACACCACGTTGCTGGCGTACTCGCGCATGGAGTAGTTGATCGAGCAGAAACTGCGCGAACGTGTGCCTTCGTAATCCACGCCCAGCCCGCCGCCGACGTCGACGGTATCGATCGGCGCGCCGAGTTCGCGCAGGCTGTGGTAGAAGCGCGCGCACTCGCGCAGGCCGCGCTGGATGTCGCGGATATTGGCGATCTGCGAGCCCAGGTGGAAGTGCACCAGTTGCAGGCTAGCGAGGGCACCGGCGTCGCGCAGGCGCTCGGTGATGGTCAGGATCTGGGTCGCGGTGAGACCGAATTTCGACTTCTCGCCGCCGGTGTCCTGCCACTTGCCCTTGCCCACCGAGGAGAGGCGCGCGCGCACGCCGATACGCGGCCGCACCTGGAGCTTCTCCGCCTCTTCCAGGATCAGGCTCAGCTCGGAGTACTTCTCCACCACCAGGTAGACCTTGTGGCCGAGCTTCTCGCCCATCAGCGCCAGGCGGATGTATTCGCGATCCTTGTAGCCGTTGCAGATGATCACCGAAGGGCCGTCGCCGGAGAGTGCCAGCACCGCCATCAGCTCCGGCTTGCTGCCGGCTTCCAGACCGACCCGACCGTGACCGCGCTCCTGGGTGGCCAGGATCTCCTCGACCACGCGGCGCTGCTGGTTGACCTTGATCGGATAGACCGCGGTATAGCCGCCCTGGTAGCGCTCTTCCTGCATCGCCTGATCGAACGCCATGCACAGCTGTTCGACCCGGTCGTGCAGGATGTCTATGAAACGCACCAGCACTGGCAGGCGCAGGCCGGCGTCGCGCAGCTTGTCGACCAGAGTATCGAGCACCATGCTGGGGCCGGGCACTTCGCTGCCCAGCGGCCTGACCAGCGTGCGGCCCTGGTCGTCGACGTCGAAATAGCCACTGCCCCACTGATCGATATTGTAGGTGCGGCGGGCCTGTGCGGCGGGAGAAGGATTCGGCATGACGCTCTCCGGTGGACCGGCGGTGAAATCCCGACGACAAGACAGCTAGCGCGCCGGGCGACGATGGCGCGCATTATGCCGTTGCACTGTGTCGGGAACCATGAATTTCAGGAAAAAAGCCACGGCGCGGCCGCGCGGATTCGGCGCCGCGTCACAGCCTGAGCCGCGGGTACGGCGCCACACTAGCCTAGTCGAAAACGCATCCGGCGCTCACGCCGGCAGCGGTGGGACTTCGCCCTCGAGCCGCCGCATCAGCAGGGTGCGGAAGCGCGCCGGATCGTGGGGGGTGATGTCGTGCGCCGGCGGGTCGACGTGGATCACCAGCAGGCGCGACAGCCAGTAGCGCAGCGCGGTCATGCGCAGCATCAGCGGCCACAGCGCGCGTTCGGCAGCGCTCAGTGGGCGGTGAGCCAGATAGGCGCCGAGGATGGCGTCGTAACGCGCGCGGTCGATCTCGCCCGCGGCATCGCTGGTCCAGTCGTTGATCACAATCGCCAGATCGAACAGTAGCTCGCCGGTGCAGCCGTTGTAGAAGTCGATGATGCCGCCTAGGCGGTCACCGTCGTAGAGGGTGTTGTCGCGGAACAGGTCGCCATGGATGGCGCCGCGCGGCAGCTCGGCATCGGTGAAGGCTGCAGCGTAGGCGGTGATCTCTTCGCGCATCAGCGCTTGGTCGCGGCTATCGAGGTGGGGCAGCACTTCGCGATGGCGGCGCTCCAGCCAGGCCAGGTTGCGCGGATTGTCGCGCTGGCCGGTGAAGCGCTGCGACACCTGATGCATGCGCCCCAACGCATCGCCGAGCGCGGCACACTGGGCCAGGTTGGGGGCGCTGGGGTGGCTGCCGGGCATGCGCGGAAACAGCAGCGCCGGGCGGCCGGCGAGGCGCTGCAGGGCGACCCCTTGGCGGTCGTGGACCGGCCCCGGCACTGGCAGGCCCTGGGCGTCCAGATAGTCGAGCAGATCGACGAAGAACGGCAGATCCTCGAACTCGCCCTGTTCGAACAGTGTCAGCACCCACTCGCCCTGATCGGTGGTCACGAAGAAAGTGCTGTTCTCGGTGCCCTGGGGGACGCCTTTCAGCGCGACAAAGTCGCCGACGGTGTAGCGCGTGAGGAAGTCAGCGACCTGGGCGTCGTCGAGGGGAGTGAATACGGCCATGGCAATATCGGATCTGGGAGCGGAAACCGCGCATTGTAGCGGTTGCGGCGGCGCGCTCCTACCTCGTGTGCGTCGCTGCGACCGTTTACGTCGACGCCTTCATTCCTGTCGCCGCCTTCATTTACGTCGCTGCGACGCGGCTGCGCCTTGCACGTGTCACTCGCGCTGCACCCACTCGGGCACCGGCACGCTATCGGCATCGCGGCGCTGGTAGTTGCCATCGCCGTCGGCGTCGTAGAGGAAATAGGCCTGCCCCGACTTGGGCTCGACGCGAATGGCGTAGAGCTTGCCGTTGAGCCGATACTCCGAGACCGTCTGCTGGGCATCACTATGGGTGGTGACCTGGGGCGTCGGCGTGTTCTGCGCCAGCGCCATGGGTGTCAGCGCGGTCGTGGCCAGTGTGGTCGCGACCAGCATGGCGGCCAGCAGCGCGCCCGGCAGCGGGTGGCGCAGCGCCTGAAGCAGCGTGTGCAGTGTCGTCTTGGGCATGGCAATGACCTCCGATAGCGCGGCTGCCCCGGGTGGCGAAAGTCTCACTAGAGGCAGCAGGTGCCTGCGCGGCCCAGTCTAGCGCTGGATCGCGGCTCTTCGCATCTGCTTCGACCACCTGTACGGGTGGGGATTCCCGATTGCCGGCGGTGCGCCCTGACGCCGAGCGGCGCCTTGCGTATCATGAGACCATCGAAAGCCAGTCACGGATGCCCCAGCTCATGGCAGATGCCCCCATCGTCCTCGTCGACGGTTCCTCCTATCTCTATCGCGCCTTTCACGCCCTGCCGCCGCTGTCGACCTCCGACGGTCAGCCGACCGGTGCAGTGCGTGGGGTGCTGGCGATGCTCAAGAGCCTGATCAAGCAGTATCCGCTGAGCCCGATGGCGGTGGTGTTCGACGCCAAGGGCAAGACCTTTCGCGACGAGATCTACGCCGAGTACAAGGCCCACCGGCCGCCGATGCCGGACGATCTGCGGCCCCAGGTCGAGCCGCTGCACGACTGTGTCAGAGCGCTCGGTCTGCCGCTTTTGTGCATCGAGGGGGTCGAGGCGGACGACGTCATCGGCACGCTGGCCCGGCTTGCTACCGAATCCGGGCGCGATGCGGTGATTTCCACCGGCGATAAGGACATGGCCCAACTGGTCAACGCCCATATCACCCTGGTCAACACGATGAAGGACGAAACCCTCGACGTGGCCGGGGTGGAGGCGAAGTTCGGCATACCGCCCGAGCTGATCATCGACTACCTGGCGCTGATGGGTGACAAGGTCGACAACATCCCCGGCGTCCCCGGGGTCGGCGAGAAGACCGCGCTCGGCCTGCTCCAGGGCATGGGCGGCGGCCTCGACACCATCTACGCCGATCTCGAGCGCGTCACCACGCTCGATTTCCGCGGTGCCAAGACGCTGCCCAAGAAGCTCGAAGCCAACCGCGAGCAGGCCTTTCTCTCCTATCGCCTGGCCACGATCAAGACCGACTGTGAGCTGCCGGTGGGGCTCGACGAGCTGCACCTGGCCGAGCCGGACCGCGAGGCCCTGAAGGCGCTGTACACCCGGCTCGAATTCAAGAACTGGCTCAATGAACTGCTCGACGGCAAGGACGAGGGCGTGGACGACGTCGCCTCGGGCAGTGCGGTGGCGAGCGATGATGTCGACGAGGATCCGGCGCTGGCCAGCGCCACGCGCGAAGACCACACCCTGCTCACCCAAGCGGAGTTCGACGCCTGGGTCGAGCGCCTGGCGGCGAGCGAGGCATTCTGCTTCGATCTCGAGACCACCAGCCTCAACTACATGGAGGCCGATATCGTCGGCATCGGGCTGTCGCTCGAGCCGCACGAGGCCGCCTACATTCCGGTGGCACACGCCTACCTGGATGCCCCCGATCAGCTCGACCGCGACGCAGTGCTGGCGGCGCTCAAGCCGCTGCTCGAAAACCCTGACATCGCCAAGATCGGGCAGAACCTCAAGTACGACATCTCGGTACTGGCGCGCTACGACATCCGGGTCGCCGGCGAGCTGATCGACACCATGCTCGAGTCCTACGTCTTGAACTCCACCGCGACGCGACACGACATGGATTCGCTGGCGCTCAAGTACCTCGGTGAGAAGACGATCAGCTTCGAAGAGATCGCCGGCAAGGGCGCCAAGCAGCTCACCTTCGATCAGATCGGGCTCGAGGAGGCGGTTCCCTACGCCTGCGAGGACGTCGATATCACCCTGCGCCTGCATCGCGAACTGCGGCCCAAGCTCGAGGCGGAAGGGCGCCTGGCCGAGGTGCTCGATCGCATCGAACGGCCGCTGATTCCGGTGCTGTCGCATATGGAGCGCGGCGGCGTGGCCCTCGACCCGGCGCGCCTGCACGCCCAGAGTCAGGCGCTGGAAACCCGCATTCGCGAGCTCGAGAGCGAAGCCTTCGAGCTGGCGGGCCGGGAGTTCAACCTCGGCTCGCCCAAGCAGCTCGCCGAGATCCTGTTCGACGAGCAGAAGATCCCGGTGATCAAGAAGACGCCCAAGGGCGCGCCGAGTACCGCCGAAGCGGTGCTCGAGGAACTGGCACTGGACTACCCGCTGCCCAAGCTGATCATGGCCCACCGCGGCATGACCAAGCTCAAGTCGACCTACACCGACAAACTGCCGCGGCTGGTCAACCCGGCCACCGGGCGGCTGCACACCAGCTATCACCAGGCGGTCACCGCCACCGGGCGGCTGTCCTCCTCCGACCCCAATCTGCAGAACATCCCCATTCGCACCGAAGAGGGGCGCAAGATCCGCCAGGCGTTCGTCGCCCGCGACGGCTACCGTATCGTCGCCGCCGACTACTCGCAGATCGAGCTGCGCATCATGGCTCACCTCTCCGATGACAAGGGCCTGCTCGACGCCTTCGCCAACGATCAGGACATCCACGCCGCCACTGCCGCCGAGGTCTTCGGCGTGGCGCTGGAGAAGGTCACCGTGGATCAGCGACGCAGTGCCAAGGCGATCAACTTCGGGCTGATCTATGGCATGAGCGCCTGGGGCCTGGGCAAGCAGCTGCACATCGAACGCGGTCAGGCGCAGACCTATATCGACCGCTACTTCGACCGCTACCCCAACGTCGCCACCTTCATGGACAGGATTCGCGCCCAGGCGGCGGAAGATGGGTTCGTGGAGACGGTGTTCGGGCGCCGGCTCTATCTGCCGGAGATCAAGGCGCAGAATCACGCCCGGCGCCAGGCCGCCGAACGCACCGCGATCAACGCGCCGATGCAGGGCACCGCGGCGGACATCATCAAGCTCGCCATGATCGACGTGCACCACTGGCTCAACCCCGCCAAGGGTCAGGCCGAATTCGACGCCTGGATGGTGATGCAGGTGCACGACGAACTGGTCTTCGAGGTCGCCGAGGCGCAGAGCGACGACTTCATCGCCGCGGTGCGCCAGCGCATGCAGCGCGCCGCCGAGCTCAAGGTGCCGCTGATCGTCGACGCCAATAGCGGCGCCAATTGGGACGAGGCGCACTGAGCCCCGGCGGGTTAGTCTCCAGCCGGCGGTGCCGGGCGGGGCAGCGGGCGATTCGGCGGAACGCCCGCTCTGCCTTACAATAGGGAGCATCCGTCAGCGGGTGACGTTCATCGCCGCGTGGCGGCTTCATTTTTGCAAGGAGCATCAATTCCATGGCCAAACAGCAAATCGGCGTGGTCGGCATGGCCGTCATGGGGCGCAATCTGGCGCTCAACATCGAGAGTCGCGGCTATACGGTGTCGATCTACAATCGCTCGGCGGAGAAGACCGACGAGGTGATGGCCGAGAACGGCGACAGCAAGCTCAAACCGTTCTACAGCGTCGAGGAGTTCGTGGCGTCGCTGGAGACCCCGCGACGCATTCTGCTGATGGTCAAGGCCGGCGATGCCACCGACAAGACGATCGAGTCGCTCAAGCCGCATCTCGACCAGGGCGACATCCTGATCGACGGCGGCAATACCCCGTTCGAGGACACCATCCGCCGCAACAAGGAGCTCTCCGAAGCGGGCTTCAACTTCATCGGCACCGGCGTCTCCGGTGGCGAGGAGGGCGCGCTGAAAGGGCCGTCGATCATGCCGGGGGGCAGAAGGAAGCCTACGACATGGTGGCGCCGATCCTCGAGAAGATCGCCGCGCGTGCCGACGACGGCGAGCCCTGCGTGGCCTATGTCGGCCCGGACGGTGCCGGCCACTACGTCAAGATGGTCCATAACGGCATCGAGTACGGCGACATGCAGCTAATCGCCGAAGCCTACGCGATCCTCAAGGGCTCGCTGGGGCTCTCCAATGCCGAGCTGGCCGACGTGTTCAGTGAGTGGAACGAAGGCGAACTCGACAGCTACCTGATCGATATCACCGCCAAGATCTTCACCAAGCAGGATGACCAGAGCGATCACGACGTGGTCGATATCATCCTCGACTCGGCGGGGCAGAAGGGCACCGGCAAGTGGACCAGCAAGAGCGCGCTGGATCTCGGCGTGCCGCTGCCGCTGATCACCGAGTCGGTCTTCGCGCGCTTCATCTCCGCGCTGAAGGACGAGCGTGTCGCAGCGTCCAAGGTGCTCAAGGGCCCGGCGCAGAAGACCTTTGAGGGTGACAAGGCCGAGTTCATCGAGAAGGTGCGAAAGGCGCTCTTCTTCAGCAAGATCGCCTCCTACGCCCAGGGCTTCGCTCAGATGCGCGCCGCCTCCGAAGATCATGGTTGGGACCTGAACTACGGTGAAGTGGCCAAGCTGTTCCGTGCCGGTTGCATCATCCGTGCGCGCTTCCTGCAGAAGATCACCGATGCCTACCAGGAGAACCCCGAGCTCAACAACCTGCTGATGGCGCCGTACTTCGGTGAAATCGCCGGCAACTACCAGCAGGCGCTGCGCGACGTGATCGCTCATGCCGTCCAGAACGGCATCCCGGTGCCGACCTTCTCCTCGGCGATCGCCTACTACGACAGCTATCGCAGCGAGAAACTGCCGGCCAATCTGATCCAGGCCCAGCGCGACTTTTTCGGCGCCCACACCTACAAGCGTGTCGATCGCGAAGGGACCTTCCATACCGAGTGGTTGCAGGACTGACGGAGACGAAGCGATGGCGGAGCGGGAGCGGGAACGCGTTCGCGAGCATCTGGCGGGCCAGGCGCAGCCGGCGCTCGATGAAGAGGCCAGAGCGCACTATCGGGCGCGTATCGCGGCGCAGTTGAAGGCGCGTAACGCGGTGCTGGTCGCGCACTACTACACCGATCCCGAGATCCAGGCGCTGGCGGAAGCGACCGGTGGCTGCGTCGCCGATTCGCTGGAGATGGCGCGCTTCGGCAAGGATCATCCGGCGACCACGCTGATCGTCGCCGGAGTGCGCTTCATGGGCGAGACCGCCAAGATCCTGAGCCCCGAGAAGCGGGTGTTCATGCCCACGCTGGAGGCGACCTGCTCGCTGGACATCGGCTGTCCGGCGGATACCTTCTCCGCCTTCTGCGATCAGCATCCGGAGCGCACCGTGGTGGTCTACGCCAATACTTCGGCGGCGGTGAAGGCGCGTGCCGACTGGGTAGTGACCTCGTCGATCGCGGTGGAGCTGATCGATCACCTCGACCGCCAGGGCGAAAAGATTCTGTGGGCGCCGGATCGCCATCTGGGACACTATGTGCGCGAGCGAACCGGGGCCGACGTGCTCTGCTGGGAGGGCGAGTGCATCGTCCATGACGAGTTCAAGGCCAAGGGGATTCTCGATCTCAAGGCGCTGCACCCGCAGGCTGCGGTGCTCGTGCACCCGGAGTCACCGGCCTCGGTGGTGGAGATCGCCGATGTGGTCGGTTCCACCTCGCAGCTGATCAGCGCGGCCCAGAAGCTCGACAACCCCAGCTTCATCGTCGCCACCGATCGCGGCATCTTCTACAAGATGCAGCAGCTGATGCCGGACAAGACCTTCATGGCCGCCCCCACCGCGGGTAATGGCGCCACCTGCAGAAGCTGCGCCAACTGCCCGTGGATGGCGATGAACGGTCTCGAGAACACCCTGGCGGTGCTGGCAGACGCCAACGGCTGCGGTCAGGAGATCCATGTCGATCCCGAGATCGCACGCCAGGCGCTGATCCCGCTGAATCGGATGCTCGAGTTCGGTGCCGAGTTGAAGCGCCGTTAGGCTGGGTAAGAGAACGCACTTCGCTCGCCGACTTTTGGCATCAACCCCAGCGCTGTCACTGGAAAGACGAAAACGCCCGCCCCGGTTACCCCGGGGCGGGCGTTTTTGCCGATGGGGCGGCGTGGCTCGCCCCTGGCGATGTCACCGGTGCTCGGTGTCACCCGTGCTTTCTGTCACCAGTACTTTCTGTCACCCGTGCTAGGCGTTAGAAGTGATAGTTGATGAAAGCCCCCGCGCGCCACTGGGTGGCGTCGCCGAGGTCGTCGACGATCGGGCTGTCCTCGGCGTCGCCGGTGAGGCGCGCCACGCCGACCAGGCCGGTGATCGACCACTGGCGGGTAAGGTAGTAGCTTAGAGTGGCATCGGCGCCGAGGGTGAAGTAGCCATCGTTCGGGTCGTAGGCACGAATCCCCGAGCGCGCGCTTTCGCCCGTCGAGACGCCGAACAGATCTTCGGTCCAGGCCGCGCTGGTGTAGCTGAAGCGCGGGCCGACGGTGAAGGCGGCGCGCTCGCCGAGGCGGGCGACGTGGGTCGCCGCGAACTTGACCCGATAGCCGTCGATATCACCGGTGAAGGGCGTTTCGGCGGCGGCGCTGTAGCGCCAGGTGTCGTCGAGATAGCTGGCGCGCAGGCCGGCGGTGGCGCCGCCGTCGACCTGATCCAGGGCGCGGATGTCGCCGGTGTCGTCGCGGCCGAAGGTGTAGCCGATGAAAGGCGCGACCCGCCACTTGCCCTCGCGTACCAGATTCCAGCCGATGCCGTCGGTCACGCTGACGAAGAAGGTATCGCCGTAGGTCGCATCCAGCGACGGCCAGGCGTTCCACTCGTAGTCGTCGCTACCCAGATAGTCCGGGGCATAGATCGCCCCGGCGCCGACGCTGCCTTCCCAGGTCGGCTGGGCCGCGCTGGCCGCGGCGGCGGTGGAAAGGCCGACGGCGAGCGCCAGTAGACGGACACCATGAAGTGAAGCACTCATCTCTCTGATCCCTGTGACGATGCAGTTGGGCGAAAACATACGGCAGGCCCGAGCAAAAGGCCAGATGCGTCGCGGGCCTGCGGAAGATGCCCATTTCTGCGCGAATCGCGCGAATTACGCCAATGATTTGGCATTGTTGCCGCACTTTTCCTAAGTTCAGTGAAGCACTACGCCTCCTTTACCTGCCGCTTTCCCGACGATGCGACCAACACCAGCTGTGCTGCGGTGCCTGACACGCCCGGTGCAGCCCCGTCGCCTCCGACAGCGTCAAGCCAGGCTGGCGGTGGCGGCAAGAAACGTTGGTACGACCATCCAGAACGCCACGCTGAAAAGACAAAGATGCCGGTAGCGGCACAGCCTTGATGAGGATCTCAGACATGGATGACAACGAGCGCACCGCGCCGGGCGTCGATCATTTCGACCCCCGCGGCGACACCCAGCCTCGCTCTCCCGCGCGGCGGCGGTTCCTGCAGTCTGCGGGGGCCTCCGGTCTCGCTATTGCGGCGGCACCGGCGCTGTCTCAGGTCAGCTATGCCGGGTCGCCGGACCAGCCGCAGACCCAGACCGATGCCCCGCCTGCAGAGGGCAAGCAGCGCATCACGCTGAGCGTCAACGGCCAGACGCATCGGCTCGACGTGACGCCCAACGTCATCCTGCTCGACGCCCTGCGCCACGGGCTGGGACTCACCGGCACCAAGAAGGGCTGCGATCATGGCCAGTGCGGTGCCTGCACGCTGCTGGTCAACGGCACCGCGATCAACGCCTGTCTGAGCCTGGCGGTCAGCCACGACGGCGACGAGATCACCACGGTCGAAGGGCTGGAGAAGAACGGCCAGCGCCACCCGATCCAGCAAGCCTTTCTTGAGCACGATGCCTATCAGTGTGGCTACTGCACCGCGGGTCAGATGATGAGCGCGGTGGCGATTCTCAACGACCCGGCGATCGGCACCAGCGATGCCGAGGTGCGCGAGGCGATGAGCGGCAACATCTGCCGCTGTGGCGCCTACAAGAACATCGTCGCGGCGATCCAGTCGGCGCGTGGCAAGCTCGCAGGAGATCCGGCATGAGAGCCTTCGATTATGCCCGGGCGGAGAGCCCGGCGGCCGCGATCGCGGCCCACGGCAGCGATGACCAGGCGGCCTTTCTGGCCGGCGGCACCACGCTGCTCGATCTGGTCAAGCTGGACGTGATGCAGCCGCGCAAGCTGGTCGATATCAATGGTGTGGCGCTGGACCGCATCGAGCGTCTGGACGACGGCCGTCTGCGCATCGGCGCCATGGTGACAAACACCGCGCTGGCCCGCGACCAGCGCGTCGTCGCGGACTATGCCGTGCTGTCTCAGGCGCTGCTGGCGGGCGCCTCGACCCAGCTGCGCAACAAGGCCACCACCGGCGGCAACCTGATGCAGCGGGTGCGCTGCCCCTATTTCCGCGACGGCGTCTCGGCCTGCAACAAGCGCGAGCCGGGCAGCGGCTGTGCCGCCATCGGTGGCGTCAACCGCTCGGTCCATGCGGTGCTCGGTACCAGCGACAGCTGCATCGCCGCGCATCCGTCGGACATGTGCGTGGCGATGGCGGCGATCGGCGCCAAGGTGCAGGTCGAGGGCCCGGAGGGCCGGCGCGAGATCGACTTCGCCGACTTCCATCTGCTGCCCGGCGACACGCCGCAGCGCGAACATGCGCTGGCACCCGGCGAGCTGATCACCCACGTGGTGCTCGACGCGCCGCTCGCCGGCAGCCGCTCGGCTTATCTCAAGCTGCGCGACCGCCAGTCGTATCAGTTCGCGCTCGCCTCCAGCGCAGTGATCGTGACGCTCGACGGCGACACCATTGGTGAAGCACGGGTGGCGTTGGGTGGCGTCGGCACCAAGCCGTGGCGGGTGCCGGAGGTCGAGGCTGCGCTCAAGGGCCAGCCGGTGAGCGAGCAGCGCTTTGCCGATGCCGCCAAGCGCGCGTTCGCGCATGCCACCGCCTACGCCCATAACGCCTACAAGATTCCCCTCGGCCAGCAGGCGATCGTGCGCAACCTGACCGACCTGACCACTGCCTGAGCCGCGGCGAGGAGAGATCCAGATGAGTGACGACAAGCCCAGCGACCCGCACTTCAGTAAGATCATCGGTGCCGGCGTGCCGCGTATCGACGGCCCCGACAAGCTCTCGGGGCGCGCCCACTACGCCGCCGATCAACTGCCCGCCGGTCTCACCTACGGCTACGGGGTGTTCAGCACCATCGCCAGCGGCAAGGTGACCCAACTGAGCGTGGAACGCGCGCGTCGGATGCCCGGCGTGATCGAGGTCTTCCACCACGGGCACTTCCCCAAGCTCTACCGCTCGCCGTCGAGCTTTGCCCAGGGCAACAAGGTCGAGGAGACGCGTCTGCCGTTCGAGGACGAGCGCATCTACTACGCCGGCCAGTTCGTGGCGCTGGTGGTGGCGGATACCTTCGAGAACGCCCGCGCGGCGGCGCGTGAGGTCGACGTCAGCTATGCCGAAGACGCGGCACTCGCCAATCTCGAACAGGGCGTCGCGGCCCACGGCACCCAAAGCGGCAGCGGCAATCACTCGCGCGGCGATGCCGCGGCAGCCTTCGACAGCGCTGCCCGGCACATCGACGTGACCTACCGCACCCCGGTGGAGACCCACAACCCGATGGAGATGCACGCCTCCACGGCGTGGTGGGAGCGCGACCATCTCACCATTTTCGATGCCTCCCAGGGCGTGGTGATGGCGCGTAACGCGCTCTCCAAGATCTTCGCCATCCCGCCGGAGCGGGTCACCGTGCACGCGCCCTATATCGGCTCCGGTTTCGGCAGCAAGCTGTGGACCTGGCCCCACGCCGTGGCCACCGCCGCCGCGGCGCGTGAGCTGGGGCGCCCGGTACAGCTGATGGTGCCGCGGGCGCAGATGTTTACCACCACCGGCCATCGCCCGGAGACGCGCCAGCGCCTGCGCCTGGCCACCGATGGCAGCGGCAAGCTGGTTTCGCTGCGTCACGAATCGATCAACACCACCTCGTTCACCGACCAGTACGTCGAGACCTGCGGCAGCGTGACCAAGAGTCTCTACAGCTGCCCCAATCTCACGGTCAGTCATGCAACGACCCAGGTGAATCGCGGCACGCCCACCTCGATGCGCGCCCCAGGTGCCGCCCCGGGGCTGTTCGCGCTGGAGTCGGCGGTAGACGAAATGGCCGCCGCGGCTGGCGTCGACCCGCTCGATTTTCGCCTCGCCAACTACGCCGAGCGTGACGAGAGCAAAGACCTCGACTTCTCCAGCAACCATATCGTCGAGGCGACCCAGCGCGCCGCCGAGCGCTTTGGCTGGGCCGCGCGCAACCCCGAGATCGGCAGCATGCGCCAGGGGCGCGAGATCGTCGGCTACGGCATGGCGGCATGCAACTGGGAGGCGCTCAAGCGCCCGTGCGACGCGCGGGTCTCGCTGCGTGCCGACGGGACGGCGTTTGCCTCCTGCGCCACCCAGGACATCGGCACCGGCACCTACACCATCGTCGCCCAGGCGGTGAGCGATCTCACCGGCCTGCCGCTGGAGCGGATCACGGTCGAACTGGGGGACTCCTCCTACCCGGATGGCCCGGTCTCCGGTGGCTCCTGGGCCACCGCGACCACGCTGCCGGCGATCGCCAAGGCCACGCGGGTCGCTCTGGATGAGATGAAGCGCTACGCCACCGGCGCCAATGGTGCCTTCGCCGGTGTCGCCAGCGACGCTCTCGAGGTCGCCGAGGGCGGCCTGCGCAACGCCGATGGCAAGCAGATGAGCTTTGCCGACATCCTTGGCGCTGCGCGCTACGGCAGCGCCGACGGTGAAGCCCACACCGAGGGGGCTGATGCACAGTACTCCTACCGCTCCTTCGGCGCGCACTTCGTCGAGGTGCGCTGGGACCCTGGCATCTCGCATCTGCGCGTGGCCCGCGTGGTCAGCGCCATCGATGTCGGCCGGGTGATCAACGAAACCACTGCGCGCAATCAGGTCGAAGGCGCGATCGTCATGGGTATCGGCATGGGGCTGTTCGAGGCGACCGAGTACGATGCCCGCAATGGCCGTCCGGTCAACAACGACTATGCCGAGTACGTGGTGCCGGTCCACGCCGACCAGCCCGAGGTCGATGTCATTCTGCTCGACTACCCCGACACTCGGTTCAACGAATACGGCGCCCGCGGCATCGGCGAGATCGGCATCACCGGGCTTGCCGCCGCCGTGGCCAACGCGGTGCACCACGCCACCGGCAAGCGGATCCGCGAGCTGCCGATCACCCTCGAAAAGCTGATGGATGACGTGCCCGAGGCGCGTACGGCCTGAGTCATCCGCGCCAGTCCAAAGCGTCTGGCCCACAACGCATCGACGCCGGCCCCAGGGCCGGCGTCTTTGTCTTGGTCTTGATATCTGTCGTCGTCGGTCTCGGTGCCGTCGCGCTAGGTGCGGTGTGGCTAGAGCGCGATCAGCGAGATCGCCGGCACATAGGCCACGATCAGTAGTCCGATCAATGACACGATCAGGAAGGGCACCACACCGCGCGCGATCTGGCCCAGCGGCAGCCCGGTGATATTGGCGGCGACGAACAGATTGATGCCCACCGGCGGGGTGATCAGGCCGATGGAGAGCGCCGTCATCAAGGCCACCCCGAACCAGGTCGGGTCGAGGCCCAACTGCTGCACCACGGGCATGAAGATCGGCAGGGTGATGAACATGATGGTGATGGCGTCCATAAACATCCCTGCCAGCAGCAGGATGACCAGCATCATCAGCACGATCACCCAGGGGCTCTGGCTAATGCCCAGCAGCGCATCCGAGTAGTCGCCGACCAGCCCGTCGACCACCACCACCCAGCCGAACAGACTGGCGAACGCCACCACCAGCATGACCACCGCGGAGGACCCCGCCGAGGCCGCCACGCAGGCGAACAGCGCCCGCGGGCTGAGCGTGCGGTAGATGAAGAAACCCACGAACATGGCGAAGACGGTGGCCACGATCGCCGCTTCGGTGGGGGTGAACAGACCGCCATAGATGCCGCCCAGAATGACCACCGGTGTCAGCAGACCCCAGAACGCCTCGCGGAAGGCGCGCAGCAAGCGCGTGGCATAGGGCTGGCCGGCGTCTTCGCCCACTGCGTGCAAGAAGGCGGCATCCGCGCTGGCACTCTCGCTCGCCGAGGGTGGGGTGGCACTCAGTCGCGCGAACGGCAGTGCGCACAGCATCAGCACTCCGAGCATCAGGCCCGGCAGGATCGCGGCCAGGAACAGATCCGAGATCGAGGTGCCGGCGAGGATGCCGTAGATCACCAGGCCGATCGAGGGCGGAATGATCAGCGACAGCGCCGCGCCGGTGCAGACCAGGCCTGCGGCAAAGGCGCGGGAGTAGCCGTCGGCGACCATGCCGCGGATGATCAACGGCCCGATCGCCGCCACCGAGGCCGGCCCCGAACCGCTCACCGCGCCCCAGAACAGGCACACCACGGTGCCGACCAACCCCATGCCACCGGGCAGCCCGCCGACGAGGGTACGGAAGAAATTGATCATCTTCTCGGCGATACCGGTGATCCCCATGATATTGCCGGCGAGGATGAAGAACGGAATCGCCAGCAGCGAGTACTTGGCGATGCCGGAAACGATCAGGTCGCCCACCATGTCGAGCCCGAAGCCCATGACGTACATCGCCGCCATGGCTGACAGTGCCAGGCTGAAAGCCACCGGCACACGGATCAGGACCAGCACGAAGAACAGGATGATCATCTGGGTACCGGCGGAGAGGTCTAGCATGCGACACCTCCCGGACGGCGCAGCTCGGCGATCGCCAGCTCCAGCTGGCGAATCATCAGCATGACGAAGCCCAGCGGTAGAATCAGCGTGTAGTACCACTGGGGCACCTGCAGGGCGCTGGAAACCACCCCGCTGGTGTACTGGTGATCGAGCAGGGTCACGGTAAAGAGCGTGCACAGCACCAGCGTCACCAGCACCAGCAGGGTCGAGACCACCACCAGCACGCGCTTGAAGCGGGCGGGGGCGATATCGTAGAGCACCGTCACCGCCAGATGCTGGCCGCGCTTGGCCGCGATCGCCGCGCCGAATACCGTCAGCAGCACCATGCCGTTGATGATCAGCTCCTGGGTCGACGCCAGCGAGTAGTTGGTGAGATTGCGCACCACGACATTGACGAAGCCCAACAGCGTCATGCCGAGAAACACGCAGCCGCAGATCACTTCCTCGAAATGCTGCCAGGCCGATCGCATCAGCGTCTTGCTCCCGTGTTGATCGTCGAGTTACTGGCTGGGGGTATCGTTGACCGCTTGTTCGAACTGCGTGACCAGATCCTCGCCGACACGTGCCGCCCACTGGTCATAAACCTTGCTGGTGGCCTGCTTGAATGCCGCCAGTTGTTCAGCGTCGAGCGTAGTGATGGTCATGCCGTGCTGCTTGAGCGTCTCGACACCGCTGCGGGTTTGGTCGCGCGCCAGGCCGCGCTGATAGGCCATGGCCTCCTGCGCGGCCTTGGTCACCAGCGCCTGAGTCTTGGCGTCCCAACCGTTCCAGCGTTTCTCGCTGACCCCGATGAAAATCGGGTCGTAGGAGTAGTGCCACTCGGTCAGATACTTCTGCACTTCATAGAGCCGCTGCGGCACGATGATCGAGCCCACCGGATTCTCCTGGCCATCGACCACGCCCTGCTGTAGTGCCGAGAAAGTCTCGGTCCACTGGATCTGCTGCGGGTTGGCACCGAGGGCATCGAACACATCGATGTACATCGGACCGGCCACGCGGATCTTCATGCCACGCAGGTCTGCGGGCGAGGAGACCGGCTTGACGCTATTGGTCAGCTCGCGAAAGCCGTTCTCGCCCCAGGCGAGGATCTCGATGCCATTGTCGCGGGCGATCTCCTTCACCGCGTCCCCCGGGGCGCCCTGAATGGCGTTGTCCACCTGGGCATAGTTGGAGAACAGATAGGGCAGCGAGAACACCGCCATCTCGGGAATCAGCGGGGTGACGTTGATCGCCGAGGTGATCACGAAGTCGATATCGCCACGGCCCACCATCTCCGCCTGCTTCATCTGATCACCGCCGGAGAGTACGGCATTGGGGAAGATACGCACGCCGATATCGCCGTCGGACGCCTGCTTGAGCAGTTCGTTGAACTTCTCGGCGCCCTTCTGCCAGGAGGTAGCGTCGGAGGTGTTGTGGGTCAGGCGATAGGTCTCGGCATGCGCCGAGAGCGAGAGCAGGATGGTGCATGCGGCAACGGCCAGCGGAATCAACGTGCGCTTGATCATGGGGGTTCTCGCGTTCCGTAGAATGGAATTATTTTTGCGTGTCGATGGCAGGGTGGACGAGCCGGCCGTGGCGTGGAATTGGACGATGGTTGTAAACACCCGGGCAGCTGTGAGTCTTTTTTATTCTAATTTATTGATTATTATAGTAATAGCTTTTCTATCACATAGTCCTTTCTTCGTATTCTTCCGATTTTTATTGGCATGTTGGTTTTTAAAAAATTCCATAATATGAAATTTAGTCAGTAGGTCGTATTGCCGGGCGGCAAGTGCTTTCCCGATTCTCGGGGGGCGCCGGCGTCTTTGCGGTGGCGCTTTCACACGAATCGGAGGGTGTTATGGCGTTGTTTTGTAACGTGAAGATCGGCGTGTTGAGGGCAAGTGGCGCTGTCGTGGGGAGCCTGCTGTTGCTGGTCTCCACCGGCGTGGCGGCAGAGACACTGCGGCTATCCAGTGAGACCAGCGACGCCACGAGTCGCAACATGGGAGCGGCGCGTTTCGCGCAGCTCGTCGATACCGCGACCCAGGGGCAGACGCAGGTCAAGGTGTTCGCCAATGCGGTGCTTGCTGGCGGCGATCAGTTGCGACAAGCCGAAATGGTGGGGCGTGGCGATATCGACTTCGTGCTCTCCACGGCGATCTCGGTCACTCCGCTGATTCCCGAGATGGCGGTGTTCTCGCTGCCCTACCTGTATCGCAACTATGCGGAGGTCGACGCCACGCTCCAGGGAGAGCCGGCACGGCGGATGGAGCAGATCATGGCTGAGCACGGTCTCGTCGTGCTGGGCTGGGGGGAGAGCGGTTTCCGCGAGTTGACCAACAGCGTCAAGCCGGTCTCCTCCCCTGCCGACCTGCGCGGTATGAAGATCCGCGTGGCCGGCCCGATGTTCATCGATGTCATGGACGAGCTGGGAGCCAATCCACAGCAGATCCAGTGGACCGAGACCTTTGCCGCGCTGCAGCAGGGCGTGGTCGATGGCCAGGAAAACCCCGTCGGGGCGGTCATCGTGCCGCAGCGCATCTACGAGGTGCAGAAGTATCTGACCGCCTGGCACTACTCCTATGACCCCGCCTTTCTCGCCGTGAGCGAGGAGAAGTGGAACGCCTGGAGCCCCGAGATGCAGCAGACGATGCGTCAGGCGGCCCAGGAGGCGATGGATTATCAGAAATCACTCACCCGCGAGCAGACGCAGTCGGGCTACGCCACCCTGGCCGAGCATGGCATGGAGATCACGCAGTTGGACGACGCCCAGCTCGGCGACTTCCAGCAGGCGACGCGCCAGACCTTCGACAGCTGGTCACAGAAGGTGGGGCCGGCACTGGTCGACACCTTCCAGCAGGCGATCGAGGAGGTGCGACATGCCGAATGAGACGCTGGGCGGCGCACCGCGCCATGCAGGGGCGCTCGGTGCCGGCGGCTTGCTGGCCGGCCGGCGCGTGGTCGTGGTGGGGGCGGGTGCCTGCGGTGACGGCTGGGGCAACGGCAAGGCCGCAGCGGTCGCCTATGCCCGCCAGGGGGCGCGGGTCGTGGCGGTGGACCGCGATCTGTCGGCGGCGCGTGAGACCCAGGCCCTGATTCGCGAATCGGGCGGTGAGTGCGAGGCGCTGGAGGCGGACGTGGGCCAGGCGGCGGAGGTGGCGGCGATGATCGAGCGCGCCGCCGCTGCCCTCGGCGGGATCGATGTGCTGCACAACAATGTCGGTATGGCCATCACCGGTGGGCCGGAGGAGACCTCCGAGGCGGCATGGGAGCAGATGCTGCGGATCAATCAGACCAGTGTCTTCCTCAGCTGCAAGCACGTGCTGCCGATCATGCGGCGCCAGGGCGGCGGGTGCATCGTCAATATCTCCTCGATCGCGGCGGTGCGCTGGATCGGTTTCGCCTACTCGGCCTACACCGCGTCCAAGGCAGCGATTATCGCCTTCACTGAGAATCTGGCGGCCCAGTGTGCGGCCGATGGCATTCGCGCCAACTGCATTCTACCCGGGCTGATGGATACGCCGATGATCCACGCGCCACTCACCGCGGCCTATGGTGGCGACACCGCGGCGATGCTCGAAGCGCGCCATCGCCAGTGTCCCACGGGGTTCATGGGAGATGCCTGGGACGTGGCCAATGCGTCGCTGTTTCTGGCCTCTGACATGGCTCGCTACATCACCGGGGTGAGCCTGCGCGTGGATGGCGGACTGTCGCTGCGTGCCGCCACGGGCTGAGCGGTTGCCAATGCCGAGAGGGCAGGTGAAGCCCGCGCTCAGCGCATGCGCTGAGCGCGATGGATCTTGGCTTCCAGCGTTCTGGCGGCCTCGACCAGGCGCGGGCCGAGCTCGCGCTGGCGCTGGGGCTGCAGGCGACTCTCGATCGCCGCCACCGAGAGCGCGCCGAGCACACGCCCGTGGCGGTCGCGCACGGCGGCGCCGATGCCCCAGGAGCCCGCAACCACCGAGCCACGATTGATGCCGTAGCCCAGGGCGCGGCACTCGGCGATCCGCGGCAGGTGATCCGCGCGCTGATCGTTGGGGAAGTGTGCTGCGCACTCCTCGGCATTGGCGGCCAGACACTGCTCCACCTCGTCGTCGCTCATCGCGGCCAGCATCGCGATGCCGGCGCCACCCACGCCCAGTGGCAGGCGCGTGCCGGGCTGCAGTACGTGGGTCTTGATCGGGTAACTGCCATCTTCCCGGATGAGGCAGAGCGAGTGCCACTCGCTGCGCAGGCAGAAAAAGGCGCTATCGCCGGTGTCGGCGGCAATGCGCGCGACCGGCGTCGCCGCGATCTCCCTCAGGCCATAGCGCTGGTTGGCGATCACCCCCAGGGCGTAACACTCCGGCCCCAGGAAATAACCCTCTTCATCGCTCTTCTCGACCATGCCCTCTGCCATGAGCGCCTGTAGCAATCGGTGAACCGTGGGCTTGGAGAGTCCTGTGCGCTGGGTGATGTAGGCCAGCGACACGCCGCTGCCCAGCTCTCCGGCAATGGCACGCAGGACCTGCAGGGTGCGATAGGTGGACTGCGCACCCTGGATATGGCCTGAGTTCATGGTTGGCTCCTATCGTTCCATAATGTGGCCTAATTATTTGGTATATAACGGCCATCTTTCGGTTGAATGCCCTCTAGTCAGCGAATAGCGTAATTTATATCGCCATTTATTGTTCCATTTTATGGAATGTGGAGAAAGTATGTCAACGCAAGCCACGATTGTCGGCTGGGCTCATCTGCCGTTCGGCAAGCGCCCCGAGGCCGATACCGAAGCCATGATGGCGCAGGTTACCCCCCAGGCCCTGGCGCACGCCGGGATCACCCCGGAGGCCGTCGATGCCATTTTCGTAGGCGTCATGAACAACGGTTTTTCTCCCCAGGATTTTCAGGCTGCGCTGGTCGGCATGGGCGAGCCGGCACTGGCCTCGACCCCGGCCACGCGGCTTGAGAACGCCTGCGCCACCGGTTCCGCGGCGATTCATGCGGGCATGGACTTTATCGAGTCCGGCCGTGGCAGGATCGCGCTGGTGATCGGTGCGGAAAAGATGACGGCGCTGCCCTCGGCCGCGGTAGGCGAGATCCTGCTGGGGGCCAGCTACCGCCGTGAGGAGCAGGCCCCGGGGGGCTTTCCCGGCGTTTTCGCGCGCATCGCCAGCGACTACTTCGCACGCTACGGCGACCGCCGCGAGGAGATGGCCATGATCGCGGCCAAGAATCACGCCAACGGCGTCGCCAATCCGCTGGCCCATGTGCGCCGCGATCTCGGCTTCGAACGTTGCAACCGGGCCGATGAGGGCAATCCGCTGGTGGCCGATCCGCTACGGCGTACCGACTGCTCGATGATCTCCGATGGCGCCGCCGCGCTGGTGCTGGCGGACCCACAGACCGCGCAGGCGCTGCACCGGGCGATCGGCTTTCGCGCTCGGGTGCAGGCCAACGACGTGTTGGCGCTGAGTCGTCGCGATTCGACCGCCTTCGAGGGGGCGGCGCGGGCCTGGCGGGGGGCGCTGGATCAGGCCGGACTCGGCCTGAATGATCTCGATCTGGTCGAGACCCACGACTGCTTCACCATCGCCGAGCTGATCGAGTACGAGGCCATGGGGCTGACGCCGCGGGGCGAAGGGTATCGTGCGATCCGCGAGGGCTGGACCCACAAGGATGGGCGCCTGCCGGTCAATCCTTCCGGCGGGCTCAAGGCCAAGGGGCATCCGGTAGGGGCGACCGGCGTGTCGATGCACGTGCTGGCTTGCATGCAACTGATGCACGAGGCCGCTGACATGCAGATTCCCGGGGCCGGCCTCGCCGGCGTGTTCAACATGGGCGGCGCCGCGGTGGCCAACTACGTCAGCATCCTGGAGCGCGTGCGATGAGCGATACCCGGCAGCATCCCTTGGGCGGTCTCGCGCCGGTGAGCCGGCGGGTGATGAATCTGGCGCACTTTCTCACCCAGGCGGCGCGGCGCTACCCCGAGGCACCGGCGCTGGTGATGGGTGACAGGACGCTCTCCTGGCGGGCGCTGGATCAACGCGTCAGCGCCTTGGCGCTGGGGCTGCGGGCACACGGGCTGGAAAAGGGTGATCGCCTGCTGGTGCAGAGCCGCAACGGCTTCGAGATGATCGAGACGCAGCTCGCCGCTTTTCGGCTGGGGGCGATCTGGGCGCCGGCCAACTTCCGTATCGCGCCGGAAGAGGCGGCCTGGCTCGCCGAACTGACCCAGGCGAAGATGCTGGTGGTGGGGCCAGAGTTCGAGCCCCATCGGCAGGCCATGGCGGCAGCCGACCCGGCGCTGCGTCTGACCCTCTGTCTCGGTGAAACGCCAGAGGGCGGCGACCTCGACTACGAGGCCCTGGTGGCAGCATATCTGGGGCAGGCCTGCGCCAACATCGACGTCGAGCACGACGACCCGTGCTGGTTCTTCTTCACCTCCGGCACTACCGGCAAGTCCAAGGCGGCGGTGCTCACCCACGGCCAGATGGGCTTCATCGTCACCAACCACCTGTGCGATCTGATGCCGGGCACCGATCAGGCGAGTGACGCCAGCCTGGTGGTGGCGCCGCTCTCCCACGGCTCGGGGATCCACTATCTGACCCAGCTGGCGCGGGGCGTGAAGACCGTGCTGCCGAGCGCGTCGGGGTTCGATGCCGAGGAGATCTTCGCGCTGATCGATGCCCATCGCATCACCAACCTGTTCACCGTGCCCACCATCGTCAAGCTGCTGGTGGAGGACCCCGCGGCCGAGCGTTACTCGGCGGCTTCACTGCGCTACGTGATCTACGCTGGTGCGCCGATGTACCGCGCCGATCAGCAGCGTGCGCTGGCGCGCCTGGGGCCGGTGCTGGTGCAGTACTACGGGCTGGGCGAAGTAACCGGCAATATCACCGTGCTGCCACCGCAGCTGCACAGCGCCGATGACGCCTGCTTCAAGGTGGGCACCTGTGGCTATGACCGTACCGCGATGCAGGTCTCTATCCAGGACGAGACCGGCCGTGAACTGCCGCCGCATGAGAGCGGCGAGATCTGTGTCTGCGGCCTCGGCGTTTTCGCCGGCTACTATGCCAACCCGGAGGCCAACGCCAAGTCGTTCCGCAACGGCTGGTTCCGGACCGGGGACCTGGGCCATCTCGACGACGAAGGCTTTCTCTACATCACCGGGCGGGCGTCGGACATGTACATCTCCGGCGGCTCCAATATCTACCCGCGCGAGATCGAGGAGAAAATGCTCACCCATCCGGATATCCGCGAGGTCGCAGTGGTGGGCATGCCGGACCCGCGCTGGGGCGAGATCGGCGTGGCGGCGGTGGTCCCTCGGGAGGGGGCCGAGCTCGATCTCGCGGCGCTCGAAGGCTGGGTCAAGGCGCACGTGGCGAGTTACAAGGTGCCGCGGCGCTATCACCTGTTCGACAGCCTGCCCAAGTCCAGTTACGGCAAGATCACCAAGCAGCTCGTGCGGCAGGCGTTAGAGCGCCGGGAGGCAACCCCATGACCCAGTCGCGTCACGCCGGCTATCACCGCCCGCGCATGCTGCGTCATGTCGGGCGTTTCAGCCCGGTGCGCATTCACAGCATGCATCACCAGAGCGGTCGCCACATACGGCTGCTGCTGACGCCGGGGCTGTCGCTCTACGACGCCTTGGTGCGGCCGCTGGCGGATATCGGCGTGACCAGCGCCTCGACCACCATCCTCGGCGGCCAGTTCGCGCGCCTCGAGTACTGTGTGGCACCCCCTGATCCCAGCGGCCATGCGGTCATCGCCTACTCCCCGCCGATCGACGCGGGGGCGGCCTATCTGGTGTTCGGCAACGCCACCCTGGGCAAAGACATGCAGGGCAAGGCCCTCGTGCACTGTCATGCGTCGGTGCGCGTCGCGAGCGGCGAGGTCAAGGGTGGGCACATCGTGCCGCAGGCCTCGATCGTCGGCGCACAGCCGATTCCGGTGCTGGTGACCGCGCTGGAGGGCTTCGAGCTGCGCCAGGCCCTCGACGACGAGACCAATATCCCTCTGTTGAAGCCCTTCAAGGAGTCCTGAGATGGCCAACGCAGATACGACACGGATTGCGACCACCGAGACCGGCCGCATGGGGCGGGTCGCCTACGCGCGCATCGCGCCCAACGAGGATTTGGTACAGGGAGTGGAGAAGCTCTGCCTCGCCGAGGGGTTCCGCCACGCCTTCGTGCGCGGAGGCCTTGGGAGTCTGATAGATGCCAGCCTCGGACTACGCGACGGTGGTTACCAGCAGGTCTCCGGGCCCGCCGTTGAGGTGGTGAGTATTGCCGGTGAGGTCCGCTCGGGACCGGACGGCGCGCCGGTAGCAGCGCTGGCAGGGATCGTCGCCGACACGCAGGGCAATGTCTACGGTGGCCCCTTTCTGGCGGGCTGGAACCCGGTCTGCGTGACCTTCGAGGTGACGCTGGAAGAGTGGTTGCCGGATGCGGAGACAGCGGCATGAGCCAAGAGCGTAAGATGAACTCGACGAGTGCCGTAAACTCTCCAGCGCAGGCCGCGACCGGCGGGGCGGCAGTGATCACCGGTGGCGCATCGGGCATCGGCCTGGCGATCGCGTCGCTGCTCAAGGCGCGCGGGTGGGATGTCTGCCTGCTGGATCGCTCGGCCGAGGGGCTGGCCAGGGCGTGCGCCGAACTCGACCTGCCCGACCACGCCGTCTGCGCCTGCGACGTGGCCGACGAAGACGCGGTATCGGCGGCGGTCGACGCCCTGGCCGCGCATTATCGGCTTACCGCGCTGGTCAACAGTGCCGGGATCGGCATCGACAAGGCCACCATCGACACCGAGGTGGCGGAGTTCCGCCGTATCCTCGAGGTCAACGTGGTCGGCTCCTTCGTGGTTTCGCGGACGCTGGCGCGCTACTGGCTCGAGCGCGGGTTGCCGGGGTGTGTGGTCAATATCTCGTCGATCTCCGGCAGCTGCGGCAACAAGGGGCGCAGCGCCTACGGCGCCTCCAAGGCGGGGCAGGATGCGCTGACGCGGGTCATGGCCTGCGAGCTGGGCGCCCAGGGGATCCGGGTCAATGCGGTGGCGCCCGGGCCGATCGATACGCCGCTGGCGCGCGCCATTCATACCGATGCGGTACGCGCGCAGTGGCACGAGCGGGTGTCGCTCCGGCGCTACGGCCAGCCCGCTGAGGTCGCCAGCGTGGTCGCCTTCCTGCTCTCCGACGAGGCCTCCTACGTGACCGGCCAGGTTCTCGCGGTGGACGGTGGCTTCAGCAGCGCCGGGCTGCGTGCCTGACGCCCGCTGCCATCACGACTTGGTCGCCTCGACCAGCGCCTGCATTTCGCGGCTGAGCGGGGCGACCGCGGGGCAGTCGCCGACGCCGTGGCGGGTGGCGATCCACTGCGGGTCGTCGTAGCCGAGCCAGGTCTGGCCGTCGCTGTCCTGCCAGATCAGCGCCTTCATCGGCAGATCGATGCCGGCGGTGGCGGCGCACTGCATCAGGGGCGTCGAGGTCTTGGGGTTGCCGAACACGATCACTTCGTTGGGCAGCATGGCCATGTCGCGGGACATCGCGCCCTGGCGATGGTCGATGCGCGCGAAGATGGTCATGCCGCTGGTGCGCACGTTGTCGGCGAAGCGGCCGGCCACCTGGTGCACGCTGCCCTCGACCGGGGTGGCGACCAAGCCCGGCACCGTCGCGGCTGCCTGCGTCTCCTGGGCGCTGGCGGCGGTGACGGTGGCAAGGCTCGCGAGCGCCAGGCTCGCGGCGGTGATCCAGCGTGACATCGGTCGTTTCATCCCTCTCTCCTGTCAGTGACGAACATACAGTCTCCACGCGCGTGCCGGGATGGCGCTGCCGACCGGGTCGGCGAGCGTGCTCGGCACGCGCATGGATGAGTCGTGATCATGAACGGCGCGCGTGAACGGCCGTTGGCCATGGTTGCCGTCGATCTGGGGCCGGCCGCCCAGGCGTTGCAAGGCGGGTGCGGCCCCATGCCGCGGTTCAGTGAGCCGGCTGGCCCTGGTCGCTGGTCAGCGCGGCCTCGGCGAGGTCGACCTCGCGCACCAGCTTTCTGAGCACATTGTCGTTGATTCGGTGGCGCTGGCGAAGCTTGTAGTACTCACGGCGCTCGGCACGCAGCGCTTCCAGCCGCGTTTCGCGCTCCAGCTCACGGCTGGTGGCGAGCTGCGGGGTGGCGGTCTCGGTGGAGTGCAGCGCCATGCGCTCGCGATAGTAGGCCATCAGCTGTGAGCTGATGTCGTTGAAGGCGATTATCGTCTCGTCGTGGGTCTTGGCGCGGGCGAATTCGCCGGTACGGTCGTGGTGGAAGCGTTCGATACGGTAGATCGCCGCCTCGGCGCCGGCAATGCGCGCGCGGCGCTCCTCGTCGAACTCGCGGGTATCGCGGGGCAGCTTCAGATTGCGCAGCACCAGTGGCAGGCCGATGCTGCCGGTGATCAGGGTGAACAGGATCACCCCAGTGGCGAGGAAAATCAGCAGCTCACGGTTGGGGAAGGGGGTGCCGTTCTCCATCAGGTGCGGCAGCGACAGCGCTGCGGCCAGCGTGATGGTGCCGCGGATACCCGCCAGAGTCGCCGCCAGCATCAGGCGCAGGGACAGGCGGCCATTGCCGTCCGGCGTCGGCAGCCGCGGGCGGCCATGGATCAGGCCGCGCAGCCGGGTCAGCGCCAGCCCGACCTCGCTGGCCAGCCAGATCCACAGGAAGCGCGACAGCAGCAGCGCCAGCGAGATGATCGCCACGTAGCCGAGCAGGCGCAGGAACTCGTAGTCGCCGATGTCGTGCAGCGAGTGGTCGAGGGCACCGTTGATGATCGCCGGTAGCTGAAAGCCGAGCAGCAGGAACACCAGGGCGTTGAGCACGAACTCCAGCATCTCCCACACGCTCTGGGTCTGCATGCGCGCATTCAGCTGGCCGACCCGCTTGAGGTCGGCGCGGTTCATCACCATGCCGGCGGCCACCGCGGAGAGAATGCCGGAGAGCCCCAGGTGCTCGGCGAGCAGATAGGCGGCGAACGGCAGCAGCAGCACCAGCAGGATGACCTGGACCGTGGTCGCCTCGCCCAGATGGCGCTCGATCAGGCGGGTGCGCAGCAGGTTGAAGCCCATGGCCAGCAGTGCCCCCACCACCAGCCCACCCACCGCGATGATGAAGAAGCTGAAGGTGGCATCGACCAGCGAGAAGGTGCCGGTGAGCGCGGCGGCGACGGCGAACTTGAACGCCACCAGGCCGGAGGCATCGTTCATCAGCGATTCGCCCTCGAGCACGCGCATCAGCCGTGGCGGCACCGGTAGCCGGCCGGAGATCGATGACACCGCCACCGCGTCGGTGGGCGAGAGGATCGCCGCCAGGGCGAAGCTCACCGCCAGCGGCAGCGCCGGGAACAGCAGGTGGATGAAGTAGCCCACGCCGACCACGGTGAACAGCACCAGCCCCAGCGCCAGGGCCAGAATGGGCCCGCGCAGGCTCATGAACTCACGCTGGGGGAAGCGTCGGGCATCGGCGAACAGCAATGGGGCGATGAACAGCAGCAGGAAGATCTCCGGCTCCAGCTCGACATGTAGACCGGCCGCCGGCCAGGCCAGCAGGGCGCCCAGGATGATCTGCACCAGCGGCGTCGGCAGCGCTGGCACGAAGCGTGCGATGACACCGGTGGCCGAAGCCACCAGCAGCAGAATCAGGACCAGGATCAGCGTATTCATGGTGGTCGTGGATCTTCCTTGCCGGGTGGGTCGGGTGGCGCGAGCGGCCAAGCTTAACCGAAGTCAAAGCGCGGGAAAGGCCGGCGGAGACATTTACGCTCATCTCCGGGCGGGGTGGCGCTCGGGTGTCTATGCTGATCAGTCGACACGGCGACGGCGTCCTGACAGCGCCCCGCCCTGCATGGATTCCCGTGACACCCATTGGTTCCCGGCCGCAGTGTGCCCGGCGCCCGCCAGCGCGGCGGCGGTGCCGCCTGGCCCAAGCCGTGGCGTTCACGTGAGTCGCCCCAGACCGCGGGGCGTGGCCGCGCGCAGTGACGCGCACTGTGGCCGCGCCTCGATCACCGATGAGGAGCCGGCAAGATGGACGATTCCGTGCATTCCCCGACCCGGCGCGGGCCCCCCGCGCCGACCCTGAACGTCAACTTCACCCTCAACCAGCAGCCGATCTCGCTAGAGGTCGCCCCCAACGCGGTACTGCTCGACGTACTGCGTGAGCAGCTCGGCCTCGGTGGTACCAAGAAGGGCTGCGACCAAGGCCAGTGCGGCGCCTGCACCGTGCACGTCGACGGCCAGGCGATGAACGCCTGCCTGCGGCTGGCGGTCATGTGTGAAGGCCAGCACGTCACCACGGTGGAGGGGCTTTCGCGGGAAGGCGAACTGCACCCGGTGCAGCAGAGCTTCCTCGCCTGTGATGCCTTCCAGTGCGGTTACTGCACCCCGGGGCAGATGATGTCGGCGACGGCGCTGCTCAATGATCCACGCATCGGCAGCGACGACGCCGCGGTGAAAGAGGCGATGAGCGGCAATATCTGCCGCTGCGGCGCCTACAAGAACATTCTGACAGCGATCCAGCAGGCGCGTGCGACCTTGGCCCACGACGCCACGAGCCGGGCAGGGAGGGGACCCCATGAGAGCCTTCGACTTCTCCCGCGCCGAGAGCGTCAGCAACGCCGCGCAGCACGGCAACGCCGAGACCGCCTTCGTCGCCGGCGGCACCACCCTGCTCGATCTGGTCAAGCTCGACGTCATGCGCCCGGCGGCGGTGGTGGATATCAACGCGCTGCCGTTGAAGACGGTCGAGCGGCTGGCGGATGGCCGACTCAGGATCGGGGCGCTGGTGACCAATACCGATCTCGCCCATCACCCGGAGGTGACGCGAGACTACCCGCTGCTCTCCCAGGCACTGCTGGCGGGCGCCTCGACCCAGCTGCGCAACATGGCGACCACCGCCGGCAACCTCATGCAGCGCACTCGCTGCCCCTACTTCCGCGATGTCGGCAGCGCCTGCAACAAGCGCCAGCCGGGCAGCGGCTGCGATGCCCGTGACGGTATCAACCGCATGCACGCGCTGCTCGGTGGCAGTGCCGACTGTATCGCCGTGCACCCGTCGGACATGTGCGTGGCGCTGGCCGCCATCGGCGCCACCCTGACCCTCGAAGGGCCGGCGGGCGAGCGCGAAGTGGCGTTCGCCGATTTCCATCGGCTGCCCGGCGATACCCCGCACATCGAGCACGACCTCGCCGCGGACGAGCTGATCACCGCGCTGACCCTAGACGCGCCGCTGACTCTCGATGCGCCGCTGGCGCCAGCGGGGTCGCACTATCTGAAGCTGCGTGACCGCGCCTCCTACGAGTTCGCGCTGGCCTCGGCGGCGGTGCAGCTCAAGCTGGATGGCGAGCGCATCACCGAGGCCCGGCTCGCCCTCGGTGGCGTCGCCACCAAACCGTGGCGAGCCAGCGAGGCCGAGGCCGCCCTGGCCGGCCAGCCGGCCGTGCTGGCGAGCTTCGAACGCGCCGCCGAGATCGCCCTGCGCGACGCCCGGCCGCTCGCCCACAACGCCTTCAAGGTCGACCTGGCCAAGCAGGCGATCGTACGCGCCCTGCGCGATGCCACCCGCGCCGCCCGCCAGGGCGGCACCGACACCCAGGAGAGCCAGGCATGAACGATCTGACCCAGTCGACACTCGCCCAGCCCAAGGTCGTCGGCCAGCGCACGCCGCGTATCGACGGCGAGTTCAAGCTCACCGGCCGTGCCGGCTACACCGGCGAACTCAGCGTCGAAGGCATGCTCTACGGCTATCCGGTCGGCGCGACCATCGCCCACGGCACCCTGGAGCGCCTCGACCTCGACGAGGCGCTGGCGATGCCCGGGGTGGTCGATATCTTCCACCACGCCAACTTCCCCCGCCTGCACCGCTCGCCCAACAGCATGGGGCATGGCGATCAGGTGAGCGAGGTGCGCCTGCCGTTCGAGGACGAGCGCATCTACTATCACGGCCAGTACGTCGCGCTGGTGGTGGCGGAGAGTTTCGCCCAGGCCCGTGCCGCCGCTCAGCGCGTGGTGGCCCGCTACCGCCAGGAGACCGGGGCGATATCCAGCCTGCTCGATGGTGCCCACGACAGCCACACCGAAGGCGAGCTGCTGGAAGACTCAGGAACCACCCGCGGCGATCCGGAAGCCGCGTTCGCCGGCGCTGAGGTGCAGATCGATGCGGTCTATCACATCGCCGCCGAGAGCCACCTGCAGATGGAGATGCACGCCACCCTGGCCGAGTGGCGCGATGACGGCAGCCGGCTGGTGGTGCACGAGTCGAGTCAGGGGGTGTTCTACCAGCGCAACGCCATGGCTCGGATCTTCGATCTGGCGCAGGAGAACATCGAGGTCATCTCCCACTACATCGGCTCCGGCTTCGGCAACAAGCTGTTCATGTGGCCCCACGCGGTGGCCGCTGCCGGTGCCGCGCGCGAGCTCGGACGTCCGCTCAAGCTGGTACTGCCGCGGGCCCAGGACATGACCGGCGGCGGCAACCGTCCCGCCTCGCGCCAGCGCCTGCGGCTGGGGGCGGATCGCGACGGCCGCCTGAACGCGGTGATCCATGACTCCACCACCGAGACCTCGCTGGTGGATCGTTACGTCGACGCCTGCGGCAGCGCCACGCCGAGCTTCTACGCCTGCGACAACCTGGCGGTCAGCCAGCGCATCCTGGCGCTCAACCACGGCACGCCCTGCCCGATGCGCGCGCCCGGCGAGGTCTCCGGCATCTTCGCTTTGGAGACCGCGATGGACGAGCTGGCGGTGGCGCTCGAGATGGACCCGGTCGAGCTGCGTCTGCGCAACTACGCCCACGAAGACCCTGAGAGCGGCCTGCCGTGGTCGAGCAAGCAGCTCGACAAGTGCCTGCACAGCGCCGCCGAACGCTTCGGCTGGGCCCAGCGCGACCCGGGCATCGGGGCGATGCGCGACGGCGACGAGATCATCGGCTACGGCATGGCCGCGTGCACCTGGTTCGCCGGGCGCCAGCCGTGTCAGGCGCGGGTCGAGCTGCGCGCCGATGGCACCCTGTTCGCGGCCTGTGGCACCCAGGACATCGGCACCGGCACCTACACCATCGTGGCCCAGACGGTGGCCGAGCTGACCGGCGTCGCCGTGGCTGACATCGAGGTCAAACTGGGCGAGACCAGCCTGCCGACAGGGCCGCTCTCCGGGGGCTCGATGGCCACTGCAACCACGCTGCCGGCGGTGGCGGCGGCGGTCCGCGATGCCTTGAGCGCGCTCAAGGAGGTGGCGACCGGCCACGGTGGGGTGTTTGCCGGGGTCGATGCCGACAGCCTGACGGTGGCCGAGGGCGCGCTGAGTGACGGCCAACGCAGCCACAGCTTTGCCGAGGTGCTCAAGGGCATGCGTCTGTCCAGCGTCAACGGTCAGGGCAGCAGCGCCCCGGGGGAGGAGAAGAAGCAGTACAGCTTCCGCTCTTTCGGTGCCCACTTCGTCGAGGTGCGCGTCGATCCGGGCATCTCGCGGGTGCGGGTGGCACGGGTGGTATCGAGCATGGATATCGGCCGCGCGATCAATCCGCCCACGGCGCGCAACCAGGTCGAAGGGGGCATCGTCATGGGGATCGGCATGGGGCTGTTCGAGAAGCTCGACTACGACCCGCGCGACGCCCGGCTGATCAACGCCAACGTGGCCGACTATATCGTGCCGGTACACGCCGACATCCCCGAGATCGACGTCGAGCTGCTCGACTACCCGGACTTCAAGTTCAACGAGTTCGGCGCCCGCGGGGTGGGCGAGATCGGTCTCACCGGCATTGCGCCGGCGATCTCCAATGCGCTCTATCACGCCACCGGCAAGCGTTACCGCGACCTGCCGGTGACCATCGAAGCGCTGCTTGCCGATCACGCTTCGGGGTAGCGCAACCCGCCGACGAAAAGGGAGACGCAGCGCGCCACGCGCTGCTCGATCGCCGCCTGCGAAGGCGGCGATTCCAGTTGCAGCAGCTGGGTCAGATGCAGCTCGCCGAGCACCGAGCCGAGGAAGATGCCGGCGAGTTCGGCGGCGTCGCCCTGGGGCAGGCGTCCGGCGCGCATCTGGCGTGCGAGATAGGCGGCCAGCGCCTGACGCACGCGGCCCGGCCCGGCGGCGTAGAACAGCTGGCCGAGCTCGGGTTGCCGCGGGCTCTCCGCCACCACTTCACGGTAGATGCCCAGGGTCTCGCAGTCGGTGACCTTGGTCAGCAGGGTGACGCCCAGGCGCTGTAGCGCCTCCTCGACCGCGAGCCCGTCGACACCCTCGGCGGAGAGCGCTTCGTAGAGGTGGTGGGAGCGGCGCTCGATCATCGCCTGGAACAGCCCCTCCTTGCTGCCGAAGTGGCGATAGAGGGTCGAGAGTGAACCGCCCGCCTCGGCGACGATGTCGTTGACGCTGACCTGACCGTAGCCGCGCTCGAGGAACAGCTTCTGGGCTGCGTCCATCAGTGCGTCGCGGCGTTTGAGACCGCGCTCGGTGGTGGGCGTGAGCGTGCGGGGAGCATCGGATGACGGCATGGCGCTGGCGGAGGCCTCGTTGGATGAGCGGTGAAGGCATCGAGTGAGTTGCCAGCCGTAACGCGATCACGGTGGCGTTTTACGAAAGATAGTGTAGCATACACTACACTTTAGTCGCGCCTGTGTCTCCGGCAAATAGCCGTGTCTCCGGCTCCCAGTCAAAGGCATGAAGATCAACGCATGAAGATCAAGAAAAAGCTCTATACGGCGGCGGCGATCCTGGTGCTGGCGGTCGTCGCGCTGGTGTTCGCGTGGCACTGGTGGCACACCGGGCGCTTCTTCGTCAGCACCGACAACGCCTACGTACACACCGACAGCGTGGCGGTGCGCGCCGAACTCACGGCCAAGGTGGCGCGGGTGGCGGTGACCGACAACCAGCGCGTCGAGGCGGGCCAGCTGCTGGTCCAGCTCGATGATCGCGACACCCGCAGCCAACTGGCCCAGGCCCAGGCTCAGCTCGCGGTTAACGCCGCCGGTGTGACCCAGGCCCAGCGCCAGATCGAACTCGACCGCGCCAGTATCGATGAAGCCCAGGCGCAGGTGAGCGCGGCGGAATCCGACGTCGCCCAGGCGCGCCAGCATCTCGAACGCTCGCAGTCGCTGGCGTCGAAGAACTACGCCTCGCGTCAGCAGCTCGACGACGACCGCGCCTCGCTGCGCGTGGCCCAGGCCACCCTGTCCGCGCGCCGGGCCAGCGTCGAGTCGGCCAAGCGCCGGCTGAGCGCCGACCAGGCCGCGGTGGAGAGCGCCCAGGCCCAGCGCGATGCCGCCCAGGCCGATATCGACTACTACCAGAACCAGCTCGCCAAGACCCGCATCGTCGCCCCGCGCACCGGGGTGGTCGGCAACCGCACGGTGGAGGCCGGCGACCTGGCCCAGCCGTCGCTGACCCTGATGCAGCTGGTGCCGGTCTCCAGCGCTTACGTGGTGGCCAATTTCAAGGAGACCGATATCGAGCGCATGCGCGTGGGCCAGCCGGTCTCTCTGGAGGTCGATGCCTACCCGGATATCGCCTACACCGGCAAGGTCGACAGCGTGGCGCCGGCCACCGGCACCCAGTTCAGTCTGCTGCCGCAGGACAACGCCACCGGCAACTTCAACAAGATCGTGCAGCGGGTGCCGGTCAAGATCCGTATCACCGGCCCCAAGGATCAGCTGTGGCGGCTGCAGGCGGGGCTCTCGGTGGTGCCCTCGGTGGATACGCGCCAGGTCGACGGCCAGGCGATCTACTTCGATCCGGGCCCCGCGCTCGAAGACAGCGCCCCGTGAGGAGTGACGCGGCATGAGTGAGGTCGCGCCACCCGCCAACGGCGGCCCGCAGGAGATGCCCTCCTGGCACCACCGCTTCGGTTTCGTCGCGGCGGTGTTCGGGATGTTCATGGCGATCCTCGACATCCAGATCGTGGCCAGCTCGCTCAACGAGATCCAGGCCGGCGTTTCCGCCTCCAGCGACGAGATCTCGTGGATCCAGACCTCCTACCTGATCGCCGAGATCATCATGATCCCGCTCTCCGGGGTACTGATGCGCTGGCTCTCGACCCGGGTCGCCTTCGTCATCTCGTGCGCCGGTTTCACCCTGGCCAGCCTCGGCTGCGCGCTGGCCACCAGCATCGATCAGCTGATCGTGCTGCGTGCGATCCAGGGCTTCATGGGCGGGGCGATGATCCCGCTGACCCAGGCGGTCAGCTTTTCGCTGTTCCCGCGCCGGGCGATGGGCACGGTGCAGGGCATCATCGGCATGGTGGTGACGCTGGCGCCGTCGATTGGTCCCACCGTGGGCGGCTATCTCACCGAGATCTTCAGCTGGCACTGGCTGTTCCTGGTCAACGTGATTCCCGGCATCTTCGTGACGCTGGCGGTGTGGCGTTTTCTCGACGTCGACGAAGGCGATGCCAGCGTCGCCAAGCGGCTCGACTTCACCGGCTTGATCCTGATCGCGCTGTTCCTCGGCAGCCTCGAGTTCGTGCTCGAAGAGGGCCCCGGCGACGACTGGTTCTCGAGCGAGCTGATCGTGTGGATGACGCTGCTCTGCGTGGCCTCCTGCATCGGCTTTTTCTGGCGGGTGCTCACCTGTGAGCATCCGATCGTCGATCTGCGCGCGTTCAAGAACCTTAACTTCTCGGTCGGCACCGGGCTGGTGTTCGTCGTCGGCATCGCCATGTACGGGCTGGTCTATCTGATGCCGCTGTTTCTGGGCGGCGTGCGCGGCTACTCGAGCCTGCAGATCGGTGAGGTGATGTTCGTCACCGGGGTGGCGATGTTCTTCACCGCCCCGGTGGTGGGGCGGCTGACCAACTCGGTCGATCTGCGCGTGCTGCTCTTCTTCGGCCTGCTGCTGGTGGGCATCGGCACCGCGATGAACTCGAATCTCACCAGCGAGTCGGGCTTCTGGCAGTTCTTCTGGCCGCAGATCGTGCGCGGCACCGGCATGATCATGTGCATCATCCCCGCCTCGCGTATCGCCCTGGGCACCCTGGGGCCGGCGGAGCTGGGCAATGCCGCGGGGCTTTTTAGCGTGATGCGCAACCTGGGTGGTGCGGTCGGGCTCGCCATGCTCGATACCGTGCGCGACTGGCGTGAGGACTACCATTGGAACCAGTTGATCCCGGCGCTCGACCAGGGGCGGGTCGTGGTCCAGCAGCAGATCGCCAACTATCAGTCGATGCTGATGGGCCATGTCGCCGACCCCTACCACAGCGCCGTGGCGATGCTCGGCCAGCGGATCGGCGTGCAGACCCAGGTGCTCGCCTACAACGACATCTTCCTGTGGATGGGCTGTCTTTACCTGATCAGCGTGCCGCTGGTGCTGCTGCTCAAGCGCATCGAGCACTGAGGCAGGGCGGGGGAGATGCAGGCGCGCGGCGTGGATGCTTCAATAGCGCCAGTTCTGTCGGTGGCGTGACCGCGATGGCCGCGCCGCCTTTGCCAACCCGTTCTGGAAGCCGATGATGCAGACCCCGCAACCGCCCAAGCCGGGCGCCGACGAGCCCGTTCGTACCGTGTCGCGCCTGATCGGCGCCTTCGCCGCACCGGTATTGATCTATCTGGTGGTGTGGGAGCTGGCCGCGCGCCTGCTGCTGCCCGGTGTCGCCGCGTCCGGGCGCGAGTTCGTGATCAACCTGTGCAGCGTGCTGATCCCCTGCCTCGGCGTGCTGGTCAGCGTCTACCTGGCCGGCGTCCGTGCCGGGCGGCTGCTCGGCGGCGGCGTGATGTCGCTGTTCTTTCTCTACCTCTATGTCTCCTCCGGGGTGGCCTTCAGCTGGCTGCCGATACTGCTGACCCTGGGCGGCGTGGCCCTGGCGCTGGTGCTGGCGCGCTTCTGCCCCACGCTCAAACCCGACCTCGGCGATCTCTTTGGATAGGGGATCTCTTTGGATAGGCGATCTCTTTGGAGAAAGACGTGAGCCCGCTGGCCGAGTGGCTACGAGAGCAGCGTGAGGCGCTGCGTGCCCGCCGGGTGCGCGGAGTGCTGTGGATCGCCGCCGATCCTGAATCGGCGCTGGCGCGAGCCGGCGAGTGGATCGCCGCCGGCGACTGGCGCGCGCCGCTGTGGCTGGGTCCGGTCAACGAGAACGCGCCCGGCATCCCCCGGCTCGCGGCGGCCAAGGCGCGCTCGCGGCTGGGCCAGGAGCACGACCTGGTGGTCATCGATGCCGTCTCGCCCCAGGGCGGTTTCGATCCCGACGCCTTCGGCGCGCTCAGCGGCACCGTCCTCGCCGGCGGCTGGCTGGTGCTGCTGACCCCGGCACACTGGCTCACGCCCGAGGCGGGGCCGTGGCGGGGGGACGCCGACTACCGCCGCCTGACCCAGTGGCCCCACGCGGCGGAAACACTGAAGGCGCGCTATCTGCGCCGGGTGGCGCGCGGGCTGCTGGCCGCGGAATCGATGGCGGTGTGGAAGCCCGACGCGGCACTACCGCGGGCGGGCGCGCCGACGCCATCGGCGGGCAACCCGGCACAGGCGCAGACATCGACACCGGCGAGCAGAGACGCCGACTGTCTCACCGCCGATCAGGCCGAGGCGGTGGCGCGGCTGACCCGGCTGCGTCGGCGCCGGCCGCTGGTGCTAGTCGCCGACCGCGGACGCGGCAAGAGCGCCGCCCTGGGGATCGCCGCGGCGCGCCGGCTGCAGCAGGGCGAGCGGCAGCTATGGGTGAGCGCTCCCACCCGCGAGGCGGTGGCGCCGCTGTTCGCGCGCCTCGCGGCGCTGCTGCCAGAAGGCCGCGTGGATGAGACGGGCTTCACCCTGACCCTGGCGGGGCGGCCGGCGCAGGTCACCTGGCTGGCGCCGGAGCGGGTGCTACCCGCGCTCGAGGGTGCAGAGATCGACCCGCACGCGCCGCCGACCCTGCTGGTGGACGAAGCGGCGGCGATCCCCGCTGCCCGCCTGATCCGCTGGCTCGAACGCTTTCCGCGGCTTGCCTTTGCCACCACGGTGCACGGCTACGAAGGCACCGGGCGCGGTTTCGAGGTGCGCCTGCGCGAGCGTCTCGACCAACTGACGCCGGGCTGGCGGCGGCTGCGCCTGAGCGAGCCGGTGCGCTGGGCCGAGGGCGACCCGCTGGAGGCGCTGACCCGGGATCTGCTGTGTCTCGATGCCGAGGCCGCGAGCGCCGAGACGGTGGCGGCCAGCGCCGAGCACCACGCGCCGCGCGTGGTCTGGCTCGACCGCGAGGCGCTGGCGTCGAATGCCGCACTGCTGACCCAGGCGTTCGGGCTACTGGTCCAGGCCCACTACCGCACGGCGCCCAGCGATCTGCGCCATCTGCTCGACGGCCCCGAGGTCGCGCTGCCGGCCGTCATGCTGGGCGAGACGCTGGTGGCGATCGCCGTAGTCCAGCCGGAGGGGGGCTTCGACGCTGCCCTGGCCGCGGAGATCCACCACGGCAGACGCCGCCCGCGAGGGCACCTGATGGCGCAGTCGCTGGCCTTTCATGGCGGCCATCTTGATGCCGCGCGCGCGCGCTGGTGGCGGCTCATGCGTATCGCCGTGCATCCGGCCTTGCGCCGCCGCGGGGTGGGCAGCCAGCTGCTCGCCGCGGTGGAAGAAGCTGCCACGGCGGCAGGCATCGAACGCCTCGGTGTGAGCTTCGGCGCCGAGCCGGGGCTGATCGCCTTCTGGCGCCGCGCCGGATTCGTGACCCTGCGCCTGGGGTTGACCCGCGAGGCGGCCAGCGGCGAGCCGGCGCTGATGCTGGGGCGGGGGCTGACGCCTGCGGCGCGGGCTACGCTGGCCGCCATGGCGGCGGATTTCCGTCTGCTGCTGCCGGATCTGCTCAGCCAGGCGGCGCGGGATCTCGACCCCGAGGTGGCGGCGTCACTGCTCTGGGAAGGCGAGCCCGGGCCGACCTCCAACGCCCTCAGGGCGCGGTTGGTCTGGTTCGCGGAGGGTGGGGGCGAGCTGGCCCTGGTGCGGCCCTGGCTGCGTCAGGCGTGGCTCGATTGGTGGCGTCACCAGCCTGACCCGGGTGGTGAGTCGGCGCTGGCGGATACCCCGGAGGAAAGCGTGCAGGGCAGTGATGTCGCCGCCGCGCTGGGCACGCCGGCAGCCATTGCCAGCGCGGTGGCGGCGCTGTTCCAGGGCCATGACGAACGCCTCTCGGACGATGGCCGGCGCGGGCGCCAGGCGCGCGCCCGGGCGCTTGCCCGCGGCCTGCTCGCGGCGGCCGGTGAAGGCGGCGATATGGTCAAGCCGGCGCCGGGCGAGTAAGGTGTTGGCACACTGAAACAGGCCGCCCGCCGCGCTGCGGGCCGGGCCTTTCTCTTCCATCACCGTTGCAAGCCTGCCGCCGCCTGCGGGTGTCGGCGAGGCCGGAATCGACATGAACGATCATCTGTTAACGCTCTCTCCCGAACCCGTCTGGCGGCATTTCCGTACCCTGTGCAACACGCCGCGGCCCTCGGGGCACGAAGCCCGGCTGGTGGAAACGCTGGAGCAGTGGGCCGATGCCCAGGGGCTCGCTCACGATCGCGACAGCAGCGGTAACCTGCGCATCCGCAAGCCGGCCACGCCTGGCTGCGAGTCGGTCCCGGGGATCATCCTCCAGGGGCATCTGGACATGGTCACCCAGGCCAACGCCGACCGCCCCCATGACTTTCTCAACGACCCGCTCGACACCTACGTCGAAGATGGCTGGCTGCACGCCCGCGGCACCACCCTGGGCGCCGACAATGGTCTCGGCGTGGCCGCTGCGCTGGCGATCCTGGAAACCGACGACATCGCCCACGGTCCGATCGAGGCGCTGTTCACGCTGGAAGAAGAGACCTCGATGAAGGGCGCGCTCGGCCTCGAGGAGGGCTGGCTCGAAGGGCGCTATCTGCTCAACCTGGACTCCGAGGATCGCGGCGAGGTCTATATCGGCTGCGCCGGCGGCGCCGACGTGGTGATCGACGCCGACCTGCCGATGCGCGGCTGCGACGAGGAAGAGGTGATGCGGCGTCTGGCGCTCACCGGCCTGGTCGGCGGCCACTCCGGGGTCGATATCCACAAGGAGCGCGGCAACGCCAACCGACTGCTGGTGCGCGCGCTGCGGGCGCTGGAGGCGTACGACATCCGTCTGGTCGACTACCATGGCGGCACCCTGCGCAACGCCCTGCCGCGGGAAGCCTTCGCCACCATCGTGGTCAACGAGAGCCATCTGCCGGCACTGGAAGCGACCCTGGCCGAGCTGCAGGCGCTCTACCGCGACGAGCTGGCCGGCGTTGACGACGGCGTCAGCCTGACGCTCTCGCCGGGCGAGCTCTCCTGCGACGACGCCGAGGCGCTGACCGACACCGCCACCGACCTGCTGGTGGCGGCGCTGCACGCCGCGCCCTACGGCATCGAGCGCATGAGCGTGGAAGTGCCGGGCGTGGTCGAGACCTCCAACAACCTCGGCGTGGTGACGCTGGAGAACGGGCGTTTCCACCTCTGCGCGCTGGTGCGCTCGCTGCGCGATAGCGCCACGCAAAATCTGGCTGACCGCTTCACCGCGCTGTTCGGGCTGATCGGCGCGCGCACTCGGGTCGAGAACGGCTACCCTGGCTGGACGCCGAGTGCCGACAGCGCGTTGCTGGCGCGCTTCAAGCGCCTGCATCAGGAGACACTGGGTCAGGAACCGGCGGTCAAGGTGATCCACGCCGGGCTCGAGTGCGGCATCATCGGCAGCAAGTACCCGCAGCTGGAGATGATCTCCTTCGGCCCGGTGATCCGCGGCGCCCACTCGCCCACCGAGCGCACCGAAATCGCCTCGGTCGAGGAGTTCTGGCAGGTGCTCAAGGCGCTGGTGGCGGATATCGGCTCGGGCCGCGCGGCCTGATCAGCCGCTGCCGGGCAGGGGCCCTTGGGCCGGCGGTGCGACGCCGGCCCGACAACGACAGCGCGCTTCGACGCTCCGCGGCAGGCTGAGGCTGCTCCCCTAGGGTTGGGGAAACGCGTTGGAGCAACGCGCTGGAAAAACTCGTTGGAGAAACCTTGAACGGTCCGAATCCCGACACCAGGCACCCCATGGAGGGGTTTCCGCAGGTTTGCTTCATCAAGAATACCGTGCGGAATCCGAATATCATCGTCGGCGACTATACCTACTACGATGACCCGCAAGCGCCGGAGGATTTTGAGCGCAACGTCCTCTATCACTTCCCGTTCATCGGCGACAAGCTGGTCATCGGCAAGTTCTGCGCCATCGCGCGCGGTGCGACATTCATCATGAATGGGGCCAATCACAAGCTTTCGGGTATCTCCACGTATCCCTTCCAGATCTTTGGTAATGGCTGGGAAAAGGTCATGCCCGAAGCGGGGGATCTGCCGTTCAAGGGCGACACCGTCATCGGCAACGATGTCTGGATCGGTTACGACGCACTGATCATGCCCGGGGTCACCATCGGCAATGGCGCCATCGTCTCCTCGCGCGCCGTGGTGGTCTCCGATGTGCCGGCCTACACCATCGTCGGTGGCAACCCGGCCAAACCCATCAAGCAGCGCTTCGCGCCGGAAGACGTGGCCAGGCTCGAGGCGCTGGCCTGGTGGGACTGGCCCATCGAGAAGATCACGCAACATCTGGAGCACATCGTCGCGGGCGATATCGACGCGCTGGTGGCCTGCTCGCCCCACACCTGACGAATCGACTCGGTGGCGGTGTCAACGCGTCGCCGCAGCGGTTCACTCGCGCTGCTGCTGGGCGCGGGTATCGGCGCGCACGGCGTCCAATCCTTCCTCCGAAATCAGCCCCTTGGCGTGGGCGTGTTCGGCCATGCCCACGCTGTCGCGGGCGAGCACCAGCTCGCAGCCGGCCTGACGCAGCTCCTCGGCCAGGGCAGCGATCGCGGCGTCGCGCGCCGGGTCGTCGTCTACCTTGCGGATGTAGATCGCGCGGACCCGCTCCGGGTGCGCCTTGACGATCTCGGTGTAGACCTCCGGGTCGTGCTGGCCGCTGTCGCCGATCAGCACGAAGGGCAGGTCATCGTAGAGTGCCAGCATGTTGCGGATCACATTCGACTTGTGCTCCTCGGCCTTGCGCGGCCACGGGCGCTTGAGGGTCATGCCCCACTCGCGCAGGAACAGGATCGGCCCGACCGGGATGCGGTTCATGTTGAAGAACGCTTCGAGCATCTCGTAGATACTCCAGGGCCCGCGCGAGACGTAGAGCATGGGGCGCTTGCGATTGCCCTCGATACCGCCGTAGAGCGCGCGGTAGAGCGCGGCGACGCCGGGGAAGGCGGTACGCTGGTCGGCCTTCTCGACGAACAGCCGATAGAGCATCTTGAGCTTGTTGGCGACCCCGGTGTACATCACGGTGTCGTCGATGTCGCTGATCACGATCAGGTCGGTGCTGGTCGGCGGGATATAGACTTCGGTCTCGGTGCTGATCGCATCCGCCTCGGAGAGTACCTGCAGCTTGGCGGTGTGCCAGATCGCATCGCCGGGCAGGCTGTGGGTGATGTCGATATGCGCGTAGAAGTAGCCGTCACGGTCGGTGGTCACCGAGGCGTGGGTGGCGCCGAGCCGAATGTCGACCTGCGCCTCGGCGATGCCGCGGCGCACAACGCGGCGGGCGATATCGACCAGATCCTGCATCATGCCGCCCTCCTGCCACGCCAGCAGGCGCCCCGGCTGGCGGAACACGCGCCCCATGATGAAGGCTTCGCGCTGCGAGCCGTAGCCGCGGAACGGGTGCACCACGACCCCGCCGCGGCCGCTGTCGCGGCGCACAGGGCGCGTGAACAGGCGCACCAGTTTCTTGGCGAAGTGGGCCAGCTTGCTGACGAACAGGCGCGGCAGGCGGCGCGAAGAGGTGGAGTGAGTCACGGGTTGGCAGTTCCTGAATCGAGTGCCTTGAGTATGGGAAGCCTCGGGCGATCCCGCAAAGCACACGAAAACGCCCGCCTGGCGGCGGGCGTTCGGTCTCGTGCGGGATGACGCTCAGGCGTGCTGCTGGCTGTGCCGGCCTTCGGCCAGTTCCTCGAGCAGCTTGGCGTTGAAGGCATCGAGATCCTTCGGCGTGCGGCTGGTGACGAAGCCGCTGTCGACCACCACCGATTCGTCCACCCAGTGGGCACCGGCGTTCTTGAGATCCTGCGCGACCGAGGGCACCGAGGTGAGCTTGCGCCCTTCGACCACACCGGCGTTGATCAGGATCCAGGGCGCATGGCAGATCGCCGCGACCGGCTTGCCGGCCTCGAAGAACGCCTTGACGAAGGCCAGCGCCTTGTCGTTGATGCGCAGGGTGTCCGGGTTGAACAGACCGCCCGGCAACACCAGCGCGTGGTAGTCGCTGGGGTCGGCGGCATCGAGTGCCTTGTCGGCCTCGTAGGTGTCACCCCACTCGGTCTCGGCCCACGCGCGAATGCCCTTGCCGTCCGGGGTGATGACGTGCGTTTCCACGCCCTGGCCTTGCAGTGCGGCGCGGGGCGAGGCAAGTTCGGACTCCTCGAAGCCGTCGGCGGCGAGAATGGCGACGCGTTTACCGTTGAGTTGCTGAGCCATCGTGACCTCCTGGTCGTGATGTGTCATGGAGTGTGTGGGCACGTGGGCCATCCCGGTCCACGTGTTGCCCGCCCCTCAGTGTGGAACATGAGGGCGAGAGTGCAAGCCGGTCCTGGCGGGCGGCGGTAAAATCATGCAACACATGAGCGGAGGGAGAGCGCGATGAACACGCACACGCTGACGCTCGTCTGGGGGCTGGTCGGTGTGCTGGCGCTGGCTGGCGGTATGGCGCTGTGGCAATGGCGCCAGACGCGGACGAGGGCAGAGGGGCTCGGTGCACGGCTGCGCGAGGCGGAGAGCCAGCGCCAACGCCTGGAACAGGAGCTGGCCCAGAGCGATGCCCAGCAGGACGAGCTGCGCGAGCGCGAGGCCGAGCTCAAGCGCCAGTTGGCCCAGCGCGATCAGCAGGTGGAGAGCCTCAATGCGCGTCTGGCGGATCTGCGCGAGCGCTACGGCCGGCTCGAGACCTTGAACGAGCAGCAGCAGCGCCAGCACGCCGAGCGCCTGGAGCTTCTGGAGCAGACCAAGGCGCGTCTGGCACAGGAATTCGAGGCGCTGGCGGGGCGGATCTTCGACGAGCGCCAGCGTGCCTACAGCGCCCAGAGCCGCGATAGCCTCGAAGCGCTGCTCAAGCCCTTCCGCGAGCAGGTCAGCGGCTTTCGCCAGCGGCTCGAGGAGATCCATGGTGAGGAGGTGCGCGAGCGCACCACGCTCAAGGTGCAGATCGACCAGCTCGCCACTCTCAACCGCCAGATCACCGAAGAGGCCGCCAACCTGACCCGGGCGCTCAAGGGCGACAAGAAGATGCAGGGCAACTGGGGCGAGGTGATGCTGGAGTCGGTGCTCGAACGCTCCGGGCTGCGCCGCGACATCGAGTATCGCCGCGAGGTCTCGATCGAGGGCGAGCAGGGCCGTCAGCGCCCCGACGCGGTGATCTATCTGCCCGACGACAAGCATCTGATCGTCGACGCCAAGGTCTCGCTCAACGCCTATGTGCGCTACGTCAACGCCGAGGACGATGCCGAGCGCGAGCAGGCGCTGCGCGCCCACGTGCAGGCGATCCGCGCGCATATCGACGGCCTGGCGGGGCGCGACTACCCGCGTCTGCCGGGGCTGCGCTCGCCGGATTTCGTGTTTCTGTTCATGCCCATCGAGCCGGCCTTTGCGGTCGCCTTCCAGTTCGATGACACGCTGTTTCAGGACGCCTTCTCGCGCGACATCGTGGTGGTCACCCCGACCACGCTGCTGGCCAGTCTGCGTACCGTGGCGAGCCTGTGGAATCTGGAACGCCAGAACGAAAACGCGCGCCATATCGCCGAGCGTGCCGGCAAGCTGCTCGACAAGTTCCAGGGGTTCGTCTCGAGCCTCGAGGATGTCGGGCGTCATCTGGGCCGTGCCCGGGGCAGCTACGATCAGGCCATGGGGCGGCTCGCCACCGGCCAGGGCAGCCTGGTCGGTCAGGCGCTGGCGCTGGAGAAGCTCGGTGTGCGCATGAAGCGCGCGCTGCCCGACCATCTGACCCGGGAGGCCGGAGCGGATGCCGACGAGGCGGCGCTCGATCGCACCGCGCCCGGCGGGGCCGATGCCAGCGCTTTTGCGGATCGCGTGGATAAGCACGGCGAGCGCGCCGAAGACGCAACGCGCACCGGCGACGCCGATAGCACCGCCGCGGCCCGCATGTCGGGCCGCTCGGACGCAAGCGGGCCGGACTAGACGGACTCGGTGGCGTTCGTCGGCGCCGCGCTGCTCGCTGCCAGGTCGATCGCCAGTCCCTGCAGACAGATCATCGCCATCACCTGGTGGTGCGCGCCGCTGCCGAGGGCGATCAGCCGCTTGGCGCGCTCGATCGCCGGGGCCTCGGGGTCGATGTCGCCGCGCCAGCGCACCACCAGGCTCTCCTCGGCCGCCTCGACGTAATCGATGCGCTGCACCGCGTCGGTGAGAAAGCCGATCAGCCCCTGGCCGCTATCGGCGATCAGCACGTGCTGGGGCGGGCGCGAGGCGTCGCGGCCCAGCAGACGACGCAGGTCGACCAGGGCCACGCTGCGCCCCTGACGGCGCCACACGCCAACGAAGCGCGGGTCGCCACCGCTGGCGAGATAGTCGGTGGGGGCCGTATCGACGGCATCGAGCTGGTCGAGCAGGGTGGTGTAGTCGCCCGCGCAGTTGAAGCGCACCAGCGCGAAGCGCTGCCGGGGTCGATGCTCGGCGGCCGAGCTGCCTGCCTGGGCACCGTCGAGCCGCGCGTGCAGGCGCGCCAGGGCTCTCAGATTGAGCGCCGACAGCAGCACCCGGTGATCGAGCGCCAGCGCATCGCGTCCCGAGGGCGCGACGACCAGACCGGCCACTGCCGCTGCCTGGCCCGGGCCGGCCGGTGACAGGGTGGCGTCGGCGCTGAGCGCGGCGACGTGCTCCAGGGCCAGTGCCAGACGCCCCTCGGGCCCATCGAGCACTACCATGTAGCTGGGGCGCGCCCATTGGGGCGCGCGGCCGATCAACTCGCCGGGGTCGAACAGCGGCAGCCGCGCACCGCGCAGGGTGACGTTGCCGAGGTAGGCGTCGAGCTCGATCGGCGGCGGTTCGATCTCGGGGCAGTTGGCGACCTCGCCGACGATCGCGGTATCCAGTGCCAGCGCCTGGCCGCCGCTCTCCACGATCAGCCAGCGCCGAGCGTTGATTAGCGTCGGCGTGGCGTCACTGGTGACTGTCGGCAACCCCGAGGCCTCGGACGACTGGTGCTCGGTCCGTGCCGCCGCCGGTGTCACCGCGACCATCTCTTCCAACGCGAACAGCGCATCCAGGTCGAGCCGGTAAGCCGGGTGTGCCAGGCTCGGGTGATCGATCAGCGAAGGCGTCAGCGCCAGCGTGCTGCCGTCGCCCTGGCTCACCGCATGCTGCTGATGCGGCCCCACCTCGATCACGTCGACGATCTGAGTCACGCACAGCCCGAACCGCGCGCCGCGATGCGCCACCACGGCGACGAAGCTGGCCTGGGGATCATGCCGTCCCTCGCGCAGGGGCTCGAGAGGCGAATCATGATCGAGCTGCAGCAGCCGCGCTAGATCGACCAGCGGTAGCGGCTGGCCGCGCAGCGACAGCGTGCCCCGCGACCAGGCCGGCGCTCGCGGGCGCGGTGGCGGCAAGCGCTCCAGGCGTACCACCTCGCGCAGCACGTGGGCATCGAGGGCGACATCCGCGGCCCCGACGCGCAGGATGCCGAAGATTTGCCCGCTCATAATCTGGCCCGCTCCTCGCCGCGGGTCGCCCGCGCCAGTTCACGAATCGCGCCGTCGACCCGGTTGGCGGTCTCGAGCTGGGCGCTGGCGGTGGTGGCGATCTCCTCGATCGAGTCGGTGGTCTGGGCCACGCCCTCGACGATGCGTGCGAAGGAGTCGGTGGCGCGCTGGGTCACGCTGTTGCCGCTGTCGATGCGCTTGAGCGACTCGCCCAGCAGACGGTTGATCTGGCGCGTGGCGTCGGCGGACTTCTCGGCCAGCTTGCGCACCTCGTCGGCGACCACCGAGAAGCCCAGGCCGTGCTCACCGGCGCGGGCGGCCTCGATGGCGGCGTTGAACGCCAGCAGGTTGGTCTGGGAGGCGATCTCGCCGATCACTTTGACGATCGCATCGATATCCTCGGAAGACTTCTGGATCGCCGCCATCGCCTCGCGCGAGTCGTTCAGCGACTGGGTGCCGCGATTGGCCTCCTGCTGGGTCTCGCGGGCCAGCGAACGGGTCAGCTGGGTGTTCTCGGCGATCGAGGCGATGGAGGCGTTAAGCGCATGGATCGACTGGCTCATGGCCTCGGTCTGGGCCTGGATGTGTTCTTCCAGCTCGACCTCGGCGGTGATGTCGGTGGCGAACTTGATCACCTTGTAGGGCTTGCCGTCGGCATCGAAGATCGGGTTGTAGGTCGCCTGGATCCAGACCCGGCGGCCATGCTTGCCCAGGCGCATGAAGCGGCCGTCGAACAGCTCACCGCGACTCAGCGCCAGCCAGAAGTCGCGATACTCGCGGCTGACCACATGGTCGGGGGCACAGAACATGCGGTGATGCTGGCCCTCGATCTCGTCGGCGTGATAGCCCAACGTGTCGAGGAAGTTCTGGTTGGCGGCGAGAATATTGCCCTTGAGATCGAACTCGATCACCGCCTGGGCGCGGTCGATGGCGTTGATCCGGCCTTTGAACTCGGCGTTGCGCTGGCGCTCGGCGGTGACGTCGTGGGCGAACTTGACCACCTTGTAGGGGCGTCCGCCGGCGTCGAGGATCGGGTTGTAGGTGGCCTGCAGCCAGATGTCACGGCCATGCTTGTCGAGACGGCGGAACTCGCCGCTGTAGAACTCGCCCTGGCGCAGGCGCGCCCAGAACTGACGGTATTCGTCGCTCTTGGCGTACTCCGGCTGACAGAACAGCGCGTGGTGGCGACCCTCGATCTCCTCCAGGGTGTAGCCCACGGTATCGAGAAAGTGCTGGTTGGCGGTGAGCACATGACCGTCGAGATCGAACTCGATCACCGCCTGGGCGCGATCGATCGCCTTGACCTTGCCCTCGTACTCGGCGACCGCGCGCTTCTGCAGGGTGATGTCCGTGGCCAGCTTGATCACCTTGTGCGGCTTGCCCTCGCCATCGAGCACCGGGTTGTAGGTCGCCTGCAGCCAGACCTCTTCGCCCTGGCGGTTGAGGCGCTTGAACTCGCCGCTGACGAACTCGCCGCGCCCCAGGCGCCCCCAGAACTCCTGATAAGCGCGGCTCTGGGCATGGCGCTCGTCGCAGAACAGGCGGTGATGCTGGCCGATGACCTCGTCGCGGCGATAGCCCATGGCCTCGAGAAAGCGCGCATTGGCGTCGAGCACGTGGCCATCGAGATCGAACTCGATCACGGCCTGGGAGCGGTTGACCGCCTGCCACAGCGCCTCCAGCGGCGGCGCGGTGATCGAGTCGGTGCCAGAAGCAGAAGTTTCCAGGGACATGCAGTGCCTCCGCGGAGCGGGATGAGGGCCGCGAGCCTGCCGCTCGGCAAAGCTCATGGTGGGTACCGCATAACATCGGCGGGGCAAGGGCGAAGTTTAATTAAACTCGGCTATCGGCGAGATAAACCGGGCCCAAAAGACGATGCCGCCCCGTAGGGCGGCATCGATGGCAGCAGCGCAAGAGAGCGTGAACGCGTCAGCCGAGATAGGCGTTGAGCATCCAGACCGTCTTCTCCTGCTCGCGGATATAGTCGCTGGCCAGTGAGGCGGTGCCTTCATCGTCGGCGTCGCTGGCCTGCGAGAGGAGGTCGCGCTGAAGCTCGATCAGCACCTGCAGACCCGTCACCAGACCGCGCACGCACTGCTTGCCGTCGGAGACCTTGGTGTCTTCCTGGATCTTCGATACCGCGAAGTAGTCGCTGTAGGCGTGCAGCGGCTGATAGCCCAGGGTCAGGATACGCTCGGCGACCTCGTCGACCTTGGTCAGCAGGTCGGTGTAGATCTCCTCGAACTTGGCGTGCAGCTCGAAGAACTGCTCACCCTTGACGTTCCAGTGGTAGCCGCGAACGTTCATATAGAAGATCTGATAGTTGGCCAGCAGCGCGTTGAGCTTCTCGGCGAGCTGTTCGGCTGCGGATGCGTGCAGGCCGATGGCATTGGTATCCGACATGACATTCCTCCTTAAAAGAGATGAGCGCGACCAAAGTGTATGCCGCTATGCCGCCGCTGCCCAGCCAAGCCTGGGTATGGCCGGCATAGGCGGCGACTATCCGAGCCGTCTCGGGGAAGGTGACACCCTCTCAGGTACGCTCGCGCTCTGCGCGCCACACCCGGGCCAGGCTGCGGGCGTTGTCCTCCAGCAGGGCGGCGCAGCGGCTCAGCGCGGCGTCGAGGCTGAGCGGGCCGTCGGCGAGGGCGAAGGCGGCGGTGACGCCGTGGTCGAAGGCCGCCTGCCAGCCTTCGCCCAGACGCCCGGCTAGCACCACGCTGGGTACCCCGTGCTGCTGCGCGCGCCGGGCGATGCCGATCGGCGTCTTGCCGGAGAGGCTCTGGCCGTCGAGCTGGCCCTCGCCGGTGATCACCCAGTCGGCGTCGGCGAGCAGCGCGTCGAACCCCACCTGCGCCATGACCAGCTCGATCCCGGGGCGCAGTTCCGCACCCAGAAAGGCGCGGGCGGCGAAGCCCATGCCGCCGGCGGCGCCAGCACCGGGCAGCTCGCGGTGGTCTTCGCCGAGGACGCGGGCGGCGTGGTCGGCGAAGTGGGCGAGTGCGGCGTCCAAGCTTTCGACGTCGGCGTCGCTGGCGCCTTTCTGTGGGCCGAAGATGGCGCTGGCGCCGCGCGGGCCGAGCAGCGGGTTATCGACGTCGACGGCGGTCTGAACCGTCAATTGGGCGAGCCGCGGGTCGAGGCCCGCGAGATCGAGTGTCGCCAGTGCCGCCAGTGCCGCGCCGCCCGCTGGCAGCGGTTGGCCGTCTTCGTCCAGCAGGCGGGCGCCGAGGGCCACCAGCATGCCGGCACCGGCGTCGTTGGTGGCGCTGCCGCCCAGGGTCAGCACCAGGTGACGGGCGCCGGCGTCCAGCGCGGCCAGGATCAGCTCGCCGACCCCGTAGGTGGTGCTGTGCAGGGCGGTGCGTTCATCCCGGGTCAGGGCCTGCAGTCCGCTCGCTTCTGCCAGTTCGATGAAGGCGGTGCGCGACTCGGCGAGCCAGCCCCAGCTCGCCTCCGCCGGGCGCCCCAGGGCATCCTGCACCCGCGCGCGGCGGCGCTCGGCGCCGGTGGCCGCGAGCAGCGCATCCAGCGTGCCTTCGCCGCCATCGCCCATTGGGCACTCGTGCAGGTTCGCTTCGGGCCACTCGCGGGCGATACCGCGGGCCACGGCGGCAGCGGCCTCGCGGGCGCTGAGCGCGTCCTTGTAACTGTCGGGAGCAATGACGATCTTCATCGAATCCTCGGCTATGGCTGACGGCGTGGGTGCGGACGTGGGTGCAGGCCTGGGCGTGGTAGGGCGGCGCGACCAGCATAGCGCCGTTCGCCGCCCGCGGCGACGGCCCCGCCCGCGGCGGGGCGAAGACCGTTTTCAGAAACGCCCAGGCCTTGCACGAAAAGTCGGCGAGCGAAGACAAGGCAAGGAAAAAATTGGCGAAAAGCGGAGTTTACTGGGTGTAAATGAGCATGTGACTCGCTCCGCTCGCCCTTCGGGCCGTCCTACGGACGTTCTGAACGTTGTTCAGTGAGACGATTTTTGACGCCGTATTGTCGAGCGCAGACAGTTTTCGTACAAAGCCTAATGGACATGGACCGACGACAGACCAACTGTCATGCTCACGCTGTTCGCCGTTGCCTCTCGAGGAGAGTGCCATGAAACCATCATCCTGGCGTCACCGGCTGTCCCACGCGACGCGCCCCAGGCCCTCTGGCTGGTTCGTGGTCGGCGCGGTGGTGGCGCTGACCAGCGGCTGTCAGTCGCTGGCCGCGCCGGAGCCGCTCGCCGCCACGCGCTCGGATTCACTGCCCGCCGCCTGTCAGTGGTCGGCCACCGGGGAAACCCTGGCGCGTCTGCGCGCTACCCGTCAGGCGCTGGAGCAGCAGGGCTATCAAGTGCTCGATACCGACGCCAAGCTGGGCCTGGTCAGCGCCGAGCGGCGTACCGCCCAGCCCGGGCTGGGGGCGGTCGACAGCCCCTTCGGGCGTACCGGGTTCTGGGGCGGCTTCGGTCTCGGCGGTAGCCACGGCTACTCGCTGGGGGTGTTCCAGGGTTTCGGCGGTGGCTACAACACCGACCCGGTGCAGATCGAGCGGGTCTCGGTGGTCACGCCCGAGGCGACCACCTACGTCGATCGCGATTCGGTGGTGGTCGACCACAACGGCTATCTGATCGATGCCCGCAGCTACAATCAGCCCGGCTTCTGCGCCCAGCTGCGCCAGTCGATCGAGTCCCAGCTGGCGGCCTCGGCCGCGCCAGGAGCAAGCCCATGAGTCCCCGCTTACCTAGTATCCCGCGCCGTGGGCTTTCGCTGACGCTGATTTTACTGCTGGGGCTCGCCGGCTGCGCGGTGAACCCGCCGGCACAGCCGCGCAGTATCGCTGTCACCGCCAGCGAGGATGCCACTCTGCGCGCGACGCTGGCGATGCTCGCCGAGCGCGGCTTCGTGATTCGTCAGGCCGACGGCGACCTGCGCCAGATCGATGCGGTGCTCGCCTCGCGCAGCGGCTACGAGATACACGCCGAGGTGACCGGCGGCAGCCAGCGCCCGCCGGGGCTGGTGCTGCAGAACGGGGATACCTATCTCACCCTGAGCGGTCGCCGCGGCGGCCAGCCGCTGGACGCCGTGTCGCTCGATCCGCTGTTCATCGACGTGCAGCGCCGCCTGGGGCTGCTGCCGTGAACCGCGAGTCGTACGCAGATCAGCGTCATCGGGCTCGACTGGGGTCGAGCCAGGGTTTGTTGGGTCAGAGCCTGCAACGGGGCTGGCGCCTGAGCCTGGGCATCGGCCTGGGGCTGAGCATGCTGGGCTGGGCGCCGCTGGCTTCGGCTCATCCTCACGGCTGGGTCGATATCAGCGTGCGCGGTGAGTTCGATGCCCAAGGGCGACTGGAGGCGCTGCGCCAGCAGTGGCGCATGGACCCCTTCTATAGCCAGGTGGTGATGGAGGAGCTGGCCAGCGTCGATGACGACAGCAGCATGGCGGTGCGGCTGGATGCCCTGGGCGGCGAGATCCGCAACAACCTCGCCACCCAGCACAACCTGACCTGGATCGATTTCGACGGCCGCGAGCTGGCCCAGGGCGAGGTGGTCGACACCAACACCGAGATCGACGGCGAGCGGCTGGTGTTCGAGTTCGTGCTGCCGCTGGCCCAGCCGGTGGCGCTGGGCGGGCATCTGCTGCGCTACCGCGTCTTCGACCCTACCTACTATATCGAGATGGTCCACGAGGCCAACGCCGACGGTTCCCAGCCTTTACCCGAGGCGCTCACCCTGGATCGCGCACCGCCCGGTTGCACCACGCGTGTCGTCAAGGCCAAACCCGATCCGCAGAAGGTGATGGAAGCGGCGATGCTCGACAAGAGCGACACCGGCGAGCCCAACCTGGGGCGCTTCTTCGCCGAAACCGGAGAGATTCGATGTCCCGGCTGAGCCCCTGGCGCAGCGTGGCGCTGGCCCTGGGCGGCGTGCTACTCGCCGCCGCAACGATCTATTGGCTCGGCTGGTGGCAGCAGGCAGCGGTGCAGGTGGTGCTGTGGCAGCGCGATCTCTATCACGCCCTGACCGAGGCGATCACCGCCATCGACCGCGCCCCGGGGCTTACCACCTGGAGCGTGCTGCTCGGCGTCAGCTTCGGCTACGGCGTTTTCCACGCCGCCGGGCCGGGTCACGGCAAGGTGGTGCTGAGCACCTATCTCGCCTCCCAGGGTGGGGCCTGGCGGCGCGCCATCGTGCTCTCCGCGCTCGCCTCGCTGCTGCAGGGGCTGGTGGCGATCGCCCTGGTCGCGGTGCTGGTGTTCGGGCTCGGTTGGCTGACTCGTGAGGCGATGGCCAGCGTCGATCAGGCGGAACTGGCGAGCTTCGTGATGGTGGCGCTGGTCGGGCTGTGGCTGTGCTGGCGCTCGCTGCGTCGGCTGTGGCGCTGGCATGCCGCCCCTGGAGCGGCGTCCGCTCACGCTCATGGCCACCATGACGCCCATGAATCGGGTCATGATCACGGTGCAGGCTGCGGCTGTGGCCATGACCATCACGTTTCACCCCAGCGCGCCCAGACCTGGGGCACGGCGGCGCTGACGGTGCTCTCCATCGGCATTCGCCCCTGCAGCGGCGCGGTACTGCTGCTGGGCGCCTCGGCGCTGCTGGATCAATTCGGCAAGGGTGTGGTGGCGGTGCTGGCGATGTCGCTGGGCACGGCGCTGACAGTGTCGTCGCTGGCGCTGGCGAGCGTGCTGGCGCGGGAGTGGACCCAACGGCGGCTGGCGCCGCTCTCCGGGCGACGGCCGTGGGGCGCCTGGGTCGGCTTTGCCGGTGGCGCTGTGATCCTGGCGCTGGGGCTCTCGCTCACCCTGGCCCAGTGGCAGCAGGGCCCGCCCCCCGGCGCGCCCTTCCTGGGCACACCGGGGGCGGCCGCGGGTTCGCCTCTATTGCCGGGCGCGCGCGACGCCTCCTGAGTTCAATCGAGGAGGCCGGCTCCGAGAGCCAGCTGTTCGAGCTCGTTGCGTCGGCTTTCTAGGGCGGCTTCGGTATAGGCGCGCGGCTCGCCCTGGCCCCACACCGGCCCCGGCCAGGCGTCGTCTCCGCGGGTGCGCACGATTACGTGCAGATGCAGCTGCGGCACCATGTTACCCAGCGTCGCCACATTGAGCTTGTCACCGCCGTAGTGGCCCATCATCGCCTCGCCCAGGCGCGTGCCTTCGTGCCAGAGCTGGGCCTGCGCCTCGCTATCGAGGTGGTAGAGCTCGACCACCTCGGAGCGGCGCGGAATCAGGATCGCCCAGGGGTAGCGGGCGTCGCGGCTCAGGCGCAGTTGGCACAGCGTCAGGTCGATGACGTGCAGGCTGTCCTGTTCGAGGCGCGGGTCGAGGGTGAAGGTCGGCATGTCGGCTCCGGGGATCGGCGGCAGAAAGCGCCTACTCTACGGGCGGCTACGCCGCGACGTCGAGCGCCGTGACGCCGAGCGTCGCGGCCACGGCGGGGCGTTGGCGGGTAGACAGCGCGCAGCGGGGTCGCCTCTGCTATGTTGACAGTGGGTCGGCCAGAATCCGGCCTCGGTGGCATCTCGGGCCACTCGCCAACAAACGTTATGGAGGACGACAACGATGAAACGACTGATTGCGCTGTCTCTGCTCGCCCTGCTGGGCGCCGGTATCCTGTCCGGCTGCAACACCGTCAGCGGTGCGGGCCAGGACATCGAAGAGGGTGGCGAAGCGGTACAGGACGCCGCCAACTGAGGTGAGAGGCGTCCGGCGGCGAGCCGCCGGACGCTCTGGCTGTGCGCGCGTCGTCGCCTTCCTTGCCGTGCCGAGGATACGCTGGGCACAGCGCGCCTTGGGGCTATCCCTCCGGTCGACTTCTCCGCTACGCTCGATCTCTGCGCACACCCCCCAATCACCCACCGAATTTTGCGCGGTTCGATCCGTGTTTACCGTGGAGAGCTGCGACAGCCGATGATGCCAGATTCACCTCACGCCACGCCCCATACCGATCCATCGCCCGAGGGCAGTGGCGCTACCGACGCTTACCTCGACAGCAGCGAGACCGATCTCGGGGAACTGCCGGGGCCGCAGGAGCGCCCGGTTTCGATTCTCTTCAACGACACCGCCTACGCCACCGTGCTGGCGACGCCGGATCAGCTCGAAGCGCTGGCCGTGGGGTTCGCCTTCAGCGAAGGGGTGATCGACCGCTATGCCGATATCGCGTCGCTCGCCTGCGAGAGCAGCCGCCATGGCCATCGCGTGCGCCTGAACGTGGCGGCGCGGATCGAGCGGCGCGCGGCGGGGCAGGCGCGGGCCACCACTACCACCAGCGGTTGCGGGGCCTGCGGCGTGCAGGAGGAGTCGCAGCTGCTGTTCGGGCTGACGCGACTGGCACCGGCCAACCCACCGGCGCCGGCGGCGCTGCGCAGCGGGCTTGCAGCGCTCCAAGACCGCGCCGAGAGCGGTATGCACCTGGCCCTGAGTTTCGCCGCCGACGGCGAATTGATCGCCGCAGGGCGCGATATCGGGCGTCACAATGCGCTCGACAAGGTGATCGGCGAGGGATTGCGCCAGGGCCGTCAGGCCGCCTGGGCGATGACCTCGAGCCGCTGCAGCCTGGAACTGGTGCAGAAGAGCGTGCGCGCGGGTATCGCGACCCTGGCGACGCTTTCCTACCCCTCGCGGCTGGCGGTGGAAGTGGCGCGCGCCTGCAATCTCACCCTGATCAACTGCCACCGTGGACGCCGGCTCGAACTGTTGAGCCGAGGCGACCGCTGATCCGTTCGACCCGCTGGTCTGACCCGCTGGCTCCACGCCGTTCCTCCATGCCGATCCGTCGACCCGGGCGGCCGCCCTCAAGCGCGCCGCCGCGGGGCCGATAAGTCATGCCTTGACGCCTTCAATGGTGGCTGTATCGACAGCCACTAGTTAGCGGGCGTACTATGCTTTCGTATTATACTTTGGTATTAACCTTAGGCTTTGGTATGAATCGGTGCCTGGGCGCCGGCGCGATCCCGCACCGCCCGCCCGCGTGGCCCGATTGCCAGCCGGTCTCGCCCCTTCCATCGAGGCGATCTCCCGTCAGCGCGTGCCCCGCGCGAGCGCTGATGATCCGGCCGAGCGCACGCCTTCACGCAGCAAGGAACCCCATGTCCCAGTCTCGCCAAGCCCCTGAGTCTCCGGCCTCCCACGAGCCGCCGCAGGCGGGCCTTGCCCGCGATCCCAAGGTCTTCTCCTACCGCAACCCGGCCGGCGGCTGGGGCGCGCTCAAGTCGGTGGGCAAGCATCTGTGGCACAGCCGCTCGCCGGCGCTCAACGCGCGCTCGCTGTTCAAGCTCAACCAGCCCGACGGTTTCGACTGCCCCGGCTGCGCCTGGGGCGACCCGGAGCACGGCTCGTCGTTCGAGTTCTGCGAGAACGGGGTCAAGGCGGTGACCTGGGAAGCCACCGCCAAGCGCGTCACGCGGGAGTTCTTCGCCCGCCACAGCGTCAGCGAACTCAAGACCTGGGACGACTACCAGCTCGAGGACCAGGGGCGGCTGGTGGAGCCGATGCGCTACAACGCCGAGACCGATCACTACGAGCCGATCGCGTGGGAGGACGCAATCGCACTGGTAGCCCAGGAACTCAAGGCGCTGCCGACCCCCGACGACGCCATCTTCTATACCTCGGGCAAGGCCGGTAACGAGTCGGCCTACGTGTTCCAGCTGCTGGCGCGGCGCTTCGGCACCAACAACCTGCCGGACTGCTCCAACATGTGCCACGAGGCCAGCGGTGTGGCGCTCAACGCGGCTCTTGGTACCGGCAAGGGCAGTGTGCGGCTGGAGGATTTCGAACGCGCCGAGGCGATCTTCGTGTTCGGCCAGAACCCCGGCACCAACCATCCGCGCATGCTCGGCGTGCTGCGCGAAGCGGCCGAGCGCGGCGCCACCATCGTCTCCTTCAACCCGCTCAAGGAGCGCGGACTGGAGAAGTTCGCCGACCCGCAGAAGCCGTTGGAGATGCTGCACAACGGTAGCCATCGCATCAGCACCTTTTACTTCCGTCCCAAGCTGGGCGGTGACATGGCCGCCGTACGCGGCATGGCCAAGGCGCTGTTCGAGCGCGATGCCGCCGGTGAGGCGGTGCTCGACCACGCCTTCCTGGCCGCGCACACCGCGCATCTCGAGGCTTATCGGGTGAGGGTCGAGGCTACCGATTGGGCCGAGCTCGAGGCCCAATCGGGGCTGTCTGAGCGTGAAATGCGCGAGGCCGCGGATCTCTACGCCCGCTCGCGTGCCACCATCGCCTGCTGGGCCATGGGCATCACCCAGCACGTGCACTCGGTGGCCACCGTACGCGAGATCGTCAATCTGCTGATGCTGGGCGGCAACCTGGGCAAGCCCGGCGCCGGCACCTCGCCGGTGCGCGGCCACTCCAACGTCCAGGGCGACCGCACCATGGGGATCTTCGAGAAGCCCGCGGATGCGCTGCTCGACGCGCTGGAGGCCTACTATCAGCGCCCCATGCCGCGCCATCACGGGGTCGACTCGGTGGCCGCGGTCAAGGCGATGCGCGACCAGCCGGGCAAGGTGTTCGTCGGCCTGGCCGGCAACTTCACCCGCGCCATCTCCGACAGCGGTGTCACCGAGCAGGCGATGGCCAGCTGCGCGCTGACCGCCTTCATCAGCACCAAGCTCAACCGTAGCCATCTGATCACCGGGCGCGAGGCGCTGATCCTGCCGTGCCTGGGGCGCAGCGAGATCGACCGCAACGCGGCAGGCAAGGCGCAGCTGATCACGGTCGAGGACTCGATGAGCATGGTGCACGGCTCGGCGGGCATCAACCGCCCGGCGGACAAGGCGCTGCGCTCGGAAGTGGCGATCCTCACCGGTATCGCCGAGCGCCTGTTCGGTGACGACGACAGCGTTGAGTGGGCGGCGCTGCGCGAGGATTACGACTGCATTCGCGAGCACATCGCCGCGGTGATTCCCGGGTTCGACGACTTCAACACCCGGGTGCGCGCGCCGCGGGGCTTCTGGCTGGCCAATCCGGTGGCACGCCGTGAGTTCCCGACGGCCAGCGGCCAGGCGGAATTCTCCGACGACGCCCTGCCGGGCGAGGTGATGCATCAGCGGCTCGCCGCCCGGGAGGGCTGGATCACGCTGCAGACGATGCGCTCGCACGACCAGTACAACACCACGGTCTACGGCTACGATGACCGTTATCGCGGCATCGAGAACGGCCGTCGGGTGATCTTTCTCAATCCCGAGGATATCGACCGGCTGGGGTTTGCCGTGGGGCAGTGGGTCGATCTGATCGGCGAGTCGGACGACGGCGTGACGCGCCGTGCCGATGGCTTCAAGATCGTCGCCTACGATACGCCCGCCGGCTGCGCCGCCGCCTACTACCCGGAAACCAACCCGCTGATCCCGCTCGACCACAAGGGCGAGCAGAGCCACACCCCGGCATCGAAGTCGGTGGCCGTGCGCCTGGCAGCGAGCGCCCGCCTTGCCTGAGCGTGGGCCATCGGAGCTCGATGTCGTCGCCCTCGAGCGCCGCTTCACGGCGCTCCAGGCGGCGCACCCCGAACTCGACCCGCTGGCGGCGCTGCTACTGGCCGCGCTGCATGACGTCGCCGAGCCGTCGCTCTCCAGCGCGCAGCTGTCGCGTCACCTGGGCATCGAGCATGCCCTGGTGCGTCGCGCCGCCGCCGAGCTCGAAGCCGCCGGCTGGATCGCCACCCAGGCCCGCGGTGGCGCCAGCCCGGCACTGGGGCTGCGACTGCTCGCCGACGTCGAAGCCTGACACCCAAACGCCCCGCACGCTCTGACGTCGCAACTCCCATCTGGCGCTATCCTGAGCTTATGGCGCCGATGCGCTCGCGCGAGCGTATCGGCGCCCATCACTCGCGCTTCATCCGGAGGAACCGATGTCTGAATCACAGCTGCAGGGCCGTATCGCTGTCATCACCGGTGGCGGCGTGGGTATCGGCTACGCCATTGCCCGAGCACTGGCGGCGGCCGGCGCCCGCGTGGTCGTCACCTATCGCTCCCATCAGCCTGACGCCGCGGCACTCGAGGCGCTCAGCGCCAGCGGGGGTGAGCCGGCGCTGGCACGGGCGCTCGACGTCACCGACGAGGCGGCGGTGGCCGAGTTCGCCGACTGGTTGCGGGCCGAATACGGCCGGGTCGACATTCTGATCAACAACGCCGGCGGTCTGGTGCAGCGCTCGAGCATCGATGAGATGCCCTATACCCTGTGGCGCCAGGTGCAGACGCTCAACGTCGACTCGGTGTTTCTGGTGACCCACTATCTGCTGCCGCTGTTCGGCGCCGAGGGCGGGCGCATCATCACGCTGTCGTCGCTGGCCGGGCGCAACGGTGGACACCCTGGCGCCACCGCCTACGCCACCGCCAAGGCCGCGCTGTTCGGCTTCACCCGCGGGCTGGCCAAGGAGGTCGCCGCACGCGGCATCACCGTCAACGCGCTGGCGCCGGGGTTCATCGAGGCGACCCCGTTCCATGCCACCTTCACCAGCGAAGCGTCCAAGCGCGACACCGTTGCCGGCATTCCCGCCGGACGCGCCGGCGTGCCCGAGGACGTCGCCTCGGCCGCGCTGTGGCTGGCCAGTGACGGTGCCGCCTTCGTCTCGGGGAGTATCGTCGATATCAATGGCGCCCAGTATTTCGGCTAGCCAGGAGGTATCCCTGCGCCGGGTCGCGCTCGCCATGCACCACCAGAGTGGGGCAGCGGATTACACCCAGCCGTGCGCTGAGATCGAGCCGGCGCAGACTGCACATGGCCCGATAGGCGCGGCTTTATGCATCAGGTGATCGCACACGGAGGCAGCCGCTTTCCGTAGAAAACCTCCGGCGCTTCAGTTCATATTCAAGCTCTGGTAATTTTGCTTCTGATTATGTGGCGTCAGAGAGAGGACTTAAGCGTATGGGCATGCTTCAGATCATATTCTCTGTCGTCGCGGCGTTTATTATTCCTCTTGCAACGCTGTTTTTCCTGGCGCTCATGGGGTTGCTTGTAAATAGAGTCGCTAAGAAAATTGGGTTGCGAAAGAATAAAAAATCTAAGCAGCCCCCGGGATGGGGGTGGCTGTTGACTGCCGCTACGCTAGGGTCTCTGGTTTGGGTCGTCTTTTTCACGCCTAGCGTTTCCGAACTTCGTCATATAATGGACAAGCTTGGTGGTTACAACACGACTCGCATAACACTGACATTACGAGAAGATACGCCGGAGGCACGGGTGGCGTTAGTGGAACTGCTGACCCCATTGATGCGCATCGGAGTGCGGGAAATACAATATCAAATAAAGAGCCGTTATGGCTCCCACCTGGACCGTGATGAGGTGCCTAGCTTCTATCGTTTCGATCCAGGGAAAATGGAAATCGTCATGGGCGGTGTTCTGCCAGGCGCTTCGCTTTACATGACTCAGGCCGCACTGGAGGCAGTCGGGACTCAGGTGCCGAGCACGCTGCGGGCGCGGCTCGAACTTCATGATAAGACTCTTGATGTCGTGCTGCTGCCGCCTTCCATTGTGATCAACACTAACGACGCGGCATGGGGCGGCTTTCTCACGGATCGGCTCGGAGGGGAGACTTGTTCATTCAGTATGGAGATGCGGATCGATCTCGATGCCGTTTGGGACTTGCTTTTTGGCCGTACGTTGAGATCCGGTGCTCTCAACGGCGCTATGCTTCGAAGTGACGCTGGCGATCTCTTTGCCAGTCAGCCGCTGAAAGTTGTTGGGTTCTCGGGCGGTCATATCGAAGCCAATTCTTCGAATACCAGACGCTATCTAACCGGGCGCATTCTCATGCGCCCCGATAATCTCGACCCGACGACCACCCCCGATTGTGGCCGCGCGCTCGTGCGATGGGCGACCCCTGGGCTCCGTGCGGCACTGCTGAACGCGCTACCCGCCGATCTGGCTACATTGGTCAGCCATGTGTCGATAGAGCCGCGGGTCGAATTCAGTCCTTGGTATAGCAGGGAGGACTGGCAGTCGGTGGTCGCTGATGGAGAAGGTCGTGGTCAACGAGAGGCATGCACTGTCGAGGATGAGGTCCAAAAACGATTTATCGTGAAGTGGATCAGCACGGGGTGTAATGGTGAATCCTCGGGCTCCGAGAGCTGTATGCGTCTCGATCGCTTGAGAAAAGCAGCATTTCAGGACGTGTTGAGCTGTACCTCAGGTGTCATCTAACGCATTAATGATCTATCGCTGAAAAGAGACAGATAATTGAGGCGAAGATTCAACATCGGCGGTCCAAATACTTGACGCTAGATCATCGCTCTTCCAATGATTTTCCATATACTTAAGTAGGGCTTCTATCCCCCGAACGAATATCGCCGCTCCATACGTTCGAACGCCAGGTCGGTGACGATCGCCAGCAGCCCCACCAGCAGCGCACCCTGGATCACGTAGGCCAGGTTGTTGCCCACCAGCCCGGCGATCAGCGGCGTGCCCAGGCTCTTGGCGCCGACGGTGGAGCCGATGGTGGCGGTGCCGATGTTGATGATCACCGACACCCGAACCCCGGCGATGATCACCCGCATCGCCAGCGGCAGCTCCACCCGCCACAGGATCTGCCACGCGCTCATGCCGTTGCCGCGCGCCGCTTCCCGAGTGCTCGCGGGAACCGTGCCGAGCCCGGCGATGGTGTTTTGGATCACCGGCAGCAGGCCGTAGAGCGACAGTGCGATGATCGTCGGGGTGAAGCCGAACCCGGCCAGCGGCACGGCGATGGCGAGCACCGCCGCGGGCGGGAAGGTCTGCCCGATGGCGGCCAGCGACGACACCATGGGTTCGAACTCGCGCCCGGCAGGGCGGGTGACGAAGAGCCCGGCGGCCACGCCGACGCTCACCGAGATCAGCGACGACACCAGCACCAGGCCGATGTGCGCCAGCATCAGGTTGAGAAAGCTGTCGCGGCTGTAGAGCGGCTGGCTGAGATCGGGAAACAGCGCCCGGAACAGCGGTTCCAACTGGCTCATGCCCAGCGTCAGCCCCACCAGCAGCAGGGTGAGCAGCACCAGCGTGAGGTTGCCGGCGGCGGCGCGACGCAGCCCCCTGCGCGCGGCGGCAACACTCATGATGCGGCCTCGCGGGCGTCGTCGCCCTCGATGCCCATCACCCCGGGCATGCCCACTTCGGCGATCAGACGCCCGTCGCGGTCCACCACCGGGAGTGCGGTCACCCGGTACCACACCATGCGCGACAGCGCCTCCTTCATGCTCATCTCCGGGGTGGCGATCCACTCGGGTTTGACCCGGGTGATGGCGTCGGCGTCATCCAGCCGCGCGCCGGCCAGGGCGCTCGGGCGGCCCCCGGCGTCGACCAGCCAGGCATGCTCGTCGAGACGCTCCAACCCGGTCTCCGGCGCCAGCCGGGCGCGGCGCTGATACTGATGCACAAAGCGTCGCGACAGCAGCTTGAGACCCAGATCGGCCTGGCCGATGAACTCGCGCACGAAGTCGTCGGCGGGCTCGACCAGCATCTCGATGGGGCGCTCGTACTGCACCAGGCGACCGCCGTTGAGCAGGGCGACGCGTGTGGCCAGGGTCAGCGCCTCGTCCATGTCATGGGTGACGAAGACGATGGTCTTGCCGGTCTGGGCGTGGACGCGCTTCATCTCCGCCTGCAGCGTCTCGCGGGTGAGCGGATCGACCGCGCCGAACGGCTCGTCCATCAACAGCACTTCGGGGTCGGCAGCGAGCGCCCGGGCCACCCCGACCCGCTGCGCCTGGCCGCCGGAGAGCTGGTGCGGGTACTTGTCGCGGAACTCGGTCGGGTCGAGTTGAAACAGTGTCAGCAGCTCGTCGACACGGTCATCGATGCGCGCCTTGGGCCATTTGAGCAGCTGCGGCACGGTGGCCACGTTGCGCGCCACGCTCCAGTGCGGGAACAGCCCGGTGGACTGGATGGCGTAGCCGATCCGCCGCCGCAGCTGCTCCACGGGCAGCTGGGTGACGTCGTCGCCGTTGATCAGGATGCGCCCCTCGCTCAGCGGAATCAGGCGGTTGATCATCTTCAGCGTGGTCGACTTGCCACAGCCCGAAGGCCCGATCAGCACGCCGAATTCGCCGCTCTCGAGCGTCAGCGAGACGTCGTCGACCACCCGCTTGCCGGCGTAGGTCTTGGTCAGCCCTTGCAGTTCGATCATGGGGTTCCCCCGGGTCAACGGGTGCCGGGCGGGCGGCTCGCGGCCACCAGCAGTTGCAGAAGGAAATCGGCGATTACCGCCAATACGATGGTTGGGATGGCGCCGAGCAGGACCAGGTCGATGGCGTACTGCCCCAGGCCCTGGAAGATGAAGGCCCCAAAGCCGCCGGCGCCGATCAGCGCCGCCACCACGGTGAGCCCGATCGCCTGCACGGTGACGATACGCAGCCCCGAGAGAATCACCGGCAGCGCCAGCGGCAGCTCCACCCGCCACAGGATCTGGCGCGAGGTCATGCCCATGCCGCGGGCCGCCTCCAGCGTTGTCGCCGGCACCCCGGCGAGGCCGGCGTAGGTGTTGCGCACCACCGGCAGCAGCGAGTAGAGCACCAGCGCGATGATCGCCGGCGCCACCCCGATGCCGCTGATCCCCAGCTTCCCTAGCCACGGCACCGCTTGGGCGAGCGCCGCCAGGGGCGCGATCAGCAGCCCGAACACCGCGATCGAGGGCAGCGTCTGGAACACGTTGAGCACGCTGAACAGGCCATCGCGCCAGCGTCGGCTGCGGGTTGCCACGAGCCCCAGCGGCAGCCCCAGCACTAGCGCCGGTAACAGCGCGCCGCCGACCAGGGCGAGATGGCGCAGGCCCTGGGCGACGAAGATGTCACGCTGATTGGCGAACTCGCGCATCAGCGACAGCGGTGCGAGCAGGTCGCTCGCCAGGCAGGCGCCGATCAGGCCCAGCGCCAGCAGCGCAAACAGTGCCCGCGCCAACAGCGCCAGGCGCAGGCGCTGCAGCGCATCCACGGCGATCAGCGCTGCCGCCAACAGCAGCAGCCAGAAGGCGCCGCCCTGGGAGACTCGGGCGGCGGGGGAGGCTTCGGCCAGGGCGCGCTGGGCATAGTCGCCGAGGGCGAACAGAGTCAGCCCCAGCAGCGGCAGCGTCAGCGCCAGCCCCAACCAGCAGGCGGTACGCGACGCCAGCCCCCGCGCCAGCGCGGCCAGCAGCAGCCCGGCCGCGATCAGGCCCAGTGCACCGAGCTGCCAGCCGGGCAGCGCCTGCCATAGCATCACCGGCTGGCCCGAGACCAGCCGGTTGGGCGAGAGCGTGGCGAACGGCAGCAGCGCCACGCCAATGGCCGCGGCCAGCCACAGGGTCAGCAGGACCCGGTTGCCGATCATCCGCGGGGCTTGCTCATGCGGCATGCCGTGGTCAATCCAGCAGGCCCTGCTGAGTCAGGTAGTCATGCGCCACCTGCTTGGCCGGCAGTCCGTCGACCTGGATCTTGCCGTTGAGGCGCTGCAGGGTCTCGCGATCGAGGGACTCGAACACCGGCTCGAGCAGCTCGGCGATCTGCGGATGCGCCTCGAGCACTGCTTCGCGCACCACCGGCGCCGGGGCGTAGACCATCTGCACGCCCTTGGGGTCGTCCATCACCTTGAGCTGGGCGGCGTCGATCGCGCCATCGGTGCCGTAGACCATGGCGGCATTGGTGCCGCTGGTGCCCTCGGCGGCGGCGCGGATGGTCGCCGCGGTATTGCCGCCGGAGAGCACCAGCAGCTGATCTTCGTCGAGGGTGAAGTCATAGGCGCGCTGGAAGCTGGGTAGCGCCGCGTCGCTCTCGACGAACTCCGCCGAGGCGGCGAGCTTGACCTCGCCGCCGTTGTCCACCCAGCGCCCGAAGTCGGCCATGCTGCTGAGGTCGTTGGCATCGGCGACGTTCTGGCGCACCGCGATCGCCCAGGTGTTGTTGGCGGGGGCCGGGGTCAGCCATGCCAGCTGGTGCTGCTCGAGGTCTATCTTGCGGATCTTGGCGTAGCCATCGGCGGCGTTCTTCCACGCCGGATCATCGGTGGTATCGGTGAAGAAGGCGCCGTTGCCGGTGTACTCGGGGTAGAGATCGATATCGCCGGAGATCAGCGCCTGGCGCACGATATTGGTCGGCCCCAGCTGCAGGCGGCTCTCTACCGGCAGGTTGGCGTGCTCGAGCACCTCGACGATCATGTTGCCGAGCAGCGAGCCCTCGGTATCGATCTTGGAGGCGACGCGGATCGGCGCGTCGGCGGCCTGGGCGACGCCGGTAGCGGCCGTGAGGGTGGCGGCGGCGAGGCCGATGGCGAGTAGCTTGCGCATGATGTCATCCCTGGCTGGGCGGCCGTGGCGGCACGCCGATGTTGTCGTCGTTGTCGATGTCGCCGATATCGTGATCGTCATCGATATCGTTGTCGATGGACGCGGTGCACACCGCGCCATGCCTCAGCAGAGTCTAGCGGGCCGACCGCCGAGCGACCAACCGCTGTTCTCCCGCGTCGCAGGTGCTAATCTGAAGCTCATCAAGGATGCTTACCCCTACAAGGAGATATCGATGAAGATCCCCGCCACCACCCTGCTGCTCGGCAGCCTGCTTCTGGGCGGTTGCAGCACCGCGCCGGCGCCTGACGAGGCACCGCCCCCGCCGCCGATGATGGAACCGCTGCCCGCGGACAGCTGTGGGGCGCAGGCGGTCGGCAGCATGAACGGCCAGATTCTCGACGAGACTACCCGGCGCTGGATCGAGGATCGCTCGCGGGCCGACGAGATCCGCGTGATCCAGCCGGACGAGCAGGTCACCATGGATCATCGCCCCGGGCGGTTGGATATCCGGGTCGACGATAAGCGCCGGATTCTCTCCCTCGCCTGCGGTTGAGGCGGTATCCCACCGAGACGTCAACGTGTGAAGGGCGGTTCGTGTGCGTTCAGAGGTATGATCCGCGCCTTCACAAGACGAGATAACCCGATAAGGAACCTTCGCCATGCTGCAGGACTCTCCTCAGGTTTACGGCTCGGCGACCCGCTTTCTGCACTGGGTCGTGGCCGCACTGGTGATCGTTCAGCTCACCAGCGTGTTCCTGCACGAAGTGTGGGACGGCAATGCCTTCAGTCGACTGATCCTGCCCTGGCACACCAGTATCGGGGTCAGCGTGCTCGCACTGATGGCGATTCGCACGCTGTGGGCGCTGTCCCAGCTCGGCCATCGCCCGGTGCATGAAGGCAGCCTGCAGCGGCTGGCAGTGTGGGCGCATGTGCTGATGTATGCACTGTTGATCATGATGCCGCTCTCTGGCGTGCTCATGACCTGGGGCTCCGGTTACGGCGTACACGCCTTCGGAAGCGTACTGGCGCCGGGCGCCGACGTACCCTGGGCAGCAGCGCTGGGTGTGGTCCACGAGCCGATCGCCTGGCTGATCACGCTGATGATCCTGGGGCATGTGGCGATGGCGATGCATCACCATTTCGGGCGTCGCGACGATACCCTGAAGCGCATGGTCGGGCGCCCCGGCGGCCCGCAATAAGCCGCCTCATCCGCCAATAGCCCGACTCTTCCTTCACTGTCTCCTCCACTGTCCAGGGCGCCGCGTGCGCCCTGGACAGCGGCCCTTTGCCCCCCGTGTTACCCGATCTCGCCGACGTTGTCTGCCGGCGTGCCTAGCGCTGCTCGCCGACAGTCTTGCGTGCGGCGTCGCGCTCGCGGATGGTGCGCTCCGGGTCCATCTCGAGTTTCCAGCGCTGCACCGCTACCTGCTGCTTGAGCAGCTCGAGCACGTCGATCAGCACCTGTTGGGTGACCTGATCGGTGGTCTTGTCGACGCGCAGCCAGGCATCGATACCGCTGCCGACCAGATCCGCCAGCAGCGAGTGGAAGTGCGGCGAGCGCAGGCCGTCGATCGCCTCGTGGACCACCCGGTTGGCGATATCGTCGAGGCTGCGCTCGAGACCCTCGGCCACGGCATCGCCCATGGGCAGACGCTTGAGCCGGCGCAGCTCGGCGTTCTCTTCCAGGGTGCGCGCGACCAGCGCCGAGACGTAGCGATGGACCTGACGATGGTTCTCGGCGTAGCTCTTGTCGATGGTGCGTTCCAGGCGCGCCGCGATCTCGCTCACCAGGGCCGCCTTGCGTGGCTGGATCACCTCCTCGGAGACGCGCCGGGTGAGGTGTTCGCTCTGGGCGATCTCGTGCTGGATATCCCCCAGCAGCTTGATCGCCACGCGGTCGGAGAGCTCCTCCATCACCACCCCGTAGTAGGTGCGATAGAAGCGGTAGAGCGGCCAGCGGGTCACGTCGACCACCCCCAGCCGCTGTAGTCGGATCAGCAGCGAGACCACGCGTAGCACGCGCAGCAAGCGGAAACCGGCGAGCGGGATACAGCCGAGCACGTCGTACCAGTGCACGAAAGGGTAGAAGAACCAGCGTGCGTAGCGTCGCTGGGCGATGGCGATGGCCCAGCCCAGCAGCACATCGAGGATGAAGATCGCCACGAAGCACAGATCGATACGGAAGAAGTGCTCGCGCACATTGACCTGATAGGCGTGATGGAGCCCCGGCGCCAGCGCCTCGAAAGCCTTATTGAGCGGCGGGATCAGATAGAGGCTGTCGAACAGCAGCAGGGCCAGGTTGATGGCCACCAGCAGCACCACAGCGATGTCCCAGACCAGCAGCAGGCGTTCGCTGAAGCGGCTGATCGGGCGCTTGGTGGGGGCGGCGTGGGGCGCGCTTGCGGGCATCGGACTTCCTTGTCGGTGCCGCCGCCGGGCTCACACGTCGTGATGGCCCTGGCGGTAGGCGGTCATGGCGTTGCGCTCTTCTTCGGCTTCCTGCTTGCGCAGCTTCTTGCGCATCGCGGCCTTCTCGAAGCGTAGCTTCTGCAACGGGGTCTTCAACGCCAGCGGCGGCACCTCGACCGGATGCCCGGCGCTGTCCACCGCCACCATGGTCAGGTAGCAGCTGTTGGTGTGGCGTATCACATGCTCCTGGATCGACTCGGCCAGCACCTTGATGCCGATCTCCATCGACGAGCGTCCGACATGGTTGACCATGGCGAGGAAGGTGACCAGCTCGCCGACATGGATCGGTTGCTTGAACAGCACCTGATCCACCGACAGTGTCACCACATAGCTACCTGAGTAGCGGCTGGCGCAGGCGTAGGCGACTTCGTCGAGCTTCTTGAGGATCGCCCCGCCATGCACCTTGCCACTGAAGTTGGCCATGTCGGGGGTCATCAGCACGGTCATCGACAGCTCGTGCTGTCGCGGAAAATCGTCGGGCGTCACGGTGTCCTCGGCGTTGTCTGACCCACTATTGTCGTGGGCCAGATGTACCACAGATCCGGGGTGACTGCCTGTATTGCGGTGCGTTCAGACACGATACCTATGGGCATGAGTTTTATTTGAAAAGCTGACGAGCGAAGGCAAGACAAGGCAAAAATCGGCGAAAGAGCGGAGTTTACAGGGTGTAAATGAGCATCTTGAGCCGATTTTTAACGCCGTATTGCCGAGCGTAGTCCTTTTCGAACGGGGTCTAGAAGAAGGTCAGACCCAACCCGATGATAACCCCGGTCACCACCAGCTGGATCAGACAGAAGCCCATGATGTCCTTGGCGTTGAGCCCGGCGATGGCGAGCACCGGCAGGGCCCAGAACGGCTGCAGCAGGTTGGTCCAGGCGTCGCCCCAAGCCACGCCCATCGCCACCCGCGCCACGTCGGCGCCCAGCGCCTGGGCCGCAGGCAGCATCACCGGCGCCTGCACCGCCCACTGGCCACCGCCGGAGGGCACGAACAGGTTGACCACGCCGGCGCTGATGAACGACCAGAAGGGCAGGGTATCGGCGCTGGCAATGGCCACGAACAGCTCGGAGAGCGACTGCGCCAGCCCCGAGCCCATCATGATGCCCATGATGCCGGCGTAGAAGGGGAACTGGATGACGATGCCGGCACCGCCCTTGATCGCCTCCTGGAGACTCGTCAGCAGACTGCGCGGGGTGCGGTGCAGCACGATCGCCAGCGACAGGAACAGGAAGTTGACGCTGTTGAGGTTGAGCCCGCCGCCGGCGAAGACGAAGTAGTGGAAGAGATAGGCCAGCCCCGGGATGCCCACCAGCCACGACAGCAGGGTGCTGTTCTCGAGCCGATCGGCGGGGCGCGTGGTGTCCGTCGGCCGGGCGCTGTCGGGCTCGGCGAGCTGGGATGGCTCGACATAGACGCTCTCTTGCTCGTCCGGCAGCATCCAGCGGTTGATCAGCGGCATGACCACGAACAGGATCCCGACGATCAGCAGGTTGTAGAGCGAGAAGATCGTCTGCGAGGTGGGGATGATACCGATCTGGGCCTCGCTGAAGTGGCCTGGGGTGGCGATGGTGAGCGGAATCGAGCCCGCCAGACCGCCGTGCCAGACGACGAAGCCGGAGTAGGCGCTGGCGATCAGCAGGCGGTAGTCGACGCGTATCCGGCGCGCCAGCGCCTTGGCGAACAGCGCCCCGATCACCAGCCCGAAGCCCCAGTTGATCCAGCTCGCGGCGAGCGAGACCAGAGTCACCAGAACGATCGCACCGCCCGGGGAGCGGGCCAGGCCGGCGAGGGCGTCGAGCAGGCGCTTGACCGGTGGCGAACTGGCCAGCATGAAGCCGGTGACCAGCACCAGCAGCATCTGCATCGAGAACGCCAGCAGCCCCCAGAAGCCGTCACCCCAGTAGCGCATCACCGCCAGCGGCGATTGCTGCTCGAACAGCATCGCCGCCAGCGCGGCGACCAGCGTCAGCAGCAGTACGAAGATATAGGGGTCGGGCAGGTAGCGTTCGACCAGTTTGACCGCGGGGCGGGAGAGTTTCTGCAGCATGGTGGCGAGGCTCGCTGTTGTTTTAAGCGCAGCCTAGCGCATTCCCCCTGTCGCGATTAGTCAACCTTGGTCGACGACTAGCTGACTGATTCCTCGGCACTTTCGCTGCTTTCAGCGCCTGTGGGCGTGTGGGTAGCGGCACTGCACCAGCGCGTGCGCCGGTAGTGCACGTAGCAGGCGCCGAGGGTGGCCGAGCGCACCAGCGTGAACACCAGGAACGCAAACCACAGGCCATGGTTGCCGAAGCCCTGGGTCAGCCACCACGTCGGCAGGTAGACGGCCAGCCCCAGCCATACCGAGTTGCGCATGGCCCGGCTCTCGGTAGCGCCGATGAAGACTCCATCGAGCAGATAGCTCCACACCGCCAGCAGCGGCATGGCGATCATCCACGGCAGGTAGTCGCTTGCGGTGGCGCGTACCTCCGGCAGGTCGGTGAGCTGTGCGACCAGCCAGTCGCCGCCGACGGCGAACAGCGCCATCGCCGCCCCCGCCACCAGTAGCGAGAGCTTGCCCGCGGCGCGCACCGCGTCGCCGAAGTCGTCCCAGGCGCGCCGGCCCACCGAGCGCCCGGTGAGTGCCTCGGCGGCGTTGGCGAAGCCGTCCAGGGCGAAGGAGGTGAGCATGATGAACTGCAACAGCACCGCGTTAGCGGCCAGGGTGGTATCGCCGAAGTTGGCACCCTGAGCGGTGAAGAACGCCTGCGCGAACAGCAGCCCCAGAGTGCGCACGAAGAGGTGCTGGTTGACCCGGATCAGCGCGGCGTAGTGCGCCCAAACCCGCAGTGCCTGGCGCGACAGCGAGCCGCCGAGCTGGCGGCAGTGCACCGCGACCCGCCACAGGCCGAACGCCAGGGCGGCGTAGTCGGCGAGTAGTGAGGCCCAGGCGACACCATCGCTGGCCAGTCCGAAGCCGACCACGAACAGCAGGTCGAGCACGATGTTGACGCCGTTGGTCAGCAGCAGGATCGCCAGGGTGATACGGGTCTTCTGCTGACCGATGAACCAGCCCAGGATGGCGTAGTTGGCGAGCACCGCCGGGGCCGAGAAGATGCGGATATGGGCGTAGTCGGCGGCCAGCTGCATGGCCGCCTCGCTGCCGTCGAGTAGCCACAGCCCGCCGGCGATCAGCGGACGCGAGAAGAGAATCAGCGCCACCCCGATCACCGTTGCCATCACCAGCGACTGGGCCAGCAGCAGGCGTACGTCGCTGTCGTTTTCGCGGCCCACCGCCTGCGAGGTCAGGCCGGTGGTGCCCATGCGCAGGAAGCCGAAGCCCCAGTAGAGGAAACTGAACAGCGTGGCGCCCAGGGTCACCGCGGCGAGATAGCGCGAATCCGGCAGGTGGCCGACCACCGCGGTATCCACCAGCCCCAGCAGGGGCACGGTGATATTGGAGAGAATGATCGGCCACGCCAGCGTCCAGACATGACGGGTGGAGTAGCGGGGAGTGTCCTGGCTGGCCACGGGCATCCTTGCAGGCGAGGGAAATGAGAACGCTGGCGCAGCGGCTACCACGACCCGCTCAGGCGGCGGTGATGATCTCGTACTTCTCCATCAACTGCTCACGCGTCTCCGGGCGCTCGGGGTCGAGCGGAATGCAGTCGACCGGGCAGACCTGTTGGCACTGGGGCTCGTCGAAGTGGCCGACGCACTCGGTGCAGCGCGCGGGGTCGATGACGTAGATCTCCTCGCCGGGCGAGATGGCGTCGTTGGGACACTCCGGCTCGCAGACGTCACAGTTGATGCATTCGTCGGTGATCATCAGGGCCATGTGGCTCTCCTCGCGGCGCTCAGGCGCCGTCAGTCGCGAAGCGCCGGCGAAGTGCGTCGACCACGCACGGCGATACGTGTTGGGAAACGTCCCCGCCGAGGCGCGCGATCTCGCGCACCAGGGTCGAGGAGAGATAGGAGTTCTGGATCTCCGGGGTCAGAAACAGCGTCTCCACGTCCGGCGACTGGGCACGGTTCATGTTGGCCAGCTGCAGCTCGTACTCGAAATCCGTGGCGCCGCGCACCCCGCGTAGCAGAATGCGCGCGTCGAGCCGGGTCAGGAGCTCGGTGAGCAGGCCGTCGAAACCCACCACCTCGACATTGGGCCAGCCCGCGGCCACCTCGCGCGCCAGCGCCTCGCGTTCGGCCAGCGCCAGGGCCGGCTGCTTGCGCGGGCTGGCGGCGACCGCGATCACCACCTTGTCGAAGATTCGCGCGGCGCGCTGGATCAGGTCACGATGGCCGTTGGTGATGGGGTCGAAGGTGCCGGGATAGACCACGGTGTTCATGCACTCACTCTCCTGCCGGTTGCCGCCTTATCGCTCGGCTGCGCCACTCGATAGCGTTACTCGATAGCGTCATTCGAGCGAGCCGAAGGGATTGTCGGCCTTGAGCGATACCGGCTGGGCATAGCCGGGGATGCGGATGGCCTCGGCCCCCACTTCCAGCTCGGGGCCTTCGAGCACGCCCTCGCCGAAGCGATAGATCACCTCGAAACGGCCGCTGTCGGCGGCTTCACGATACTGCTCCGACGCGGCCAGCGCCTGCTCGCGGCGCCCGCGCCAGGCGTCCACCGCGCGCTGGCCGTGACGCTTGACCAGCAGACGCTCGGTCACTGCCGGCGAGAGTAGCAGCCCGGTGGCATTGTTGCCGCCGAAACCCTTGGCGTTGATGAAGCTGGCATCGGCCTCGAACGCCAGCGGCTCGCGGAAGAAGCGCAGGCGCTCGGCGAAGACATCGTCGGCCACCGCATCCAGGGTCGGGATGCCCGGGATGTAGCCGTGGGCGAACGTCCCCAGGGCACTGGCGATCTGGTCCCCCGCGGCGCTGCCCTGGGAGTGGCCGATGAACGCCTTGATCGCCGCCACCGGCCAGTTCTCGATATCGTTGGCGCGCGCCACCTGATCGAAGATGTGCGACTCGGTGGTGCGGTTCTTGGGCGTGCTGGTGCCGTGGGCGTGCAGATAGGTGCGCTGGCGCACGCTGTCGTCACCGAGGATCGAACGCGCCAGCGCGACCGACTTGCCCAGGGTGATGTAGTTGCCGATGCCCGGGGCCGAGATCGAGCGCTTCCAGCCGTCGGCGTTGACGTGCACTTCCGGCACCGCGCCGAGGATCTGGGCGCCGGTCTCCAGCGCCAGAGAGTCGTCCATCAGCAGCACGAACTGCGACGCCTCGGCGATGGTGAAGCCGCAGTTGCGCGCGAACGGCCGACAGGCGCGCTGGTAGTCGGCGTCGGTGAGCAGCTCCAGCGCATCCAGCGCCATCAGGCTCTGATCGTCTGCCAGCGCGCTCATGGCGCGGAAGCCCTCGATGATCTCGGGCGTCACCGGGGCGTCGCTGGTGCCCACCATCACCATGCGGCGGCGGCCCTGGCGGATATCCTCGACCCCGAGACGCAGGTTATAGAGGAAGGTCGCGCAGGCGCCCTGGATCGCACCGGTGGCGCCCACGCTGCCGAGCACGTAGGCGTTGAGGAAGTCGGCCGGCATCTGGCCGTAGCCCAGCGGCATCTGCTTCGAGGTGGTGCGGCTACCGGTGACGAAGCTCTTGAGCATGCCGCCCCAGCCGGCGTCGTCGAGCTGGCCGATGGAGTTGCCGGCGTAGACCGCTATGGCATCGGGGTCGAGCTGGCCGCGCACGCGCTCCCAGTCGAGCCCGCTCTGGCCGAGACAGTCGCTGACGCCGAAGATCGCCATCGACAGCCCGCGCGGATGGTGCACGCTGCGATAGAAGGTGTCCGGGGCAAAGCCCAGCGGCAGCTGGCCGGCGGCGCGCACGGCGGCCTGGCGGCGCTCCGGCAGCAGCGCCTGCAGCGCCCCCGCGGGCACCGCGACCTCGACCGTGTGACGGTCGATCTCGCGCACTTCCCAGCCCGCCGGCAGCGGCTGCGGTAGCTGCCGGCGCGAGGTGGTGAAACGCACCGGCTCGGCGAAGGTCATCGCCAGTTCGCGGTTGCCGGGAATGCCCACGGCGCCGAAGGCGTCGTCCTCGATGCGCCGGATCAGGGTGTGGGCGAGGATGTGCTCGCGATAGCGGGCGACGATCTGGGAGGCGTCGAGGGCTTCACCCTCGGCGCTCTCCCAGCCGCCGTCCGCGCTGCGGGTGACCAGGCGCATGAGTGCTGCCAGGGCCACCAGGGTCTGGGTCTGTGCCGTCTGCGGCAGGGCTTCGAGAATCGTGCGGCGGTAGGCGTGGTGCCCGGAGGTCCTTCCCGCGGCATTGATGCCGCCCATGCCGACGATCACCGGTAAATGTGACAAGCCACGTCCCTCGTGAGCGTTGGGGGCAATCGGGCTCTTCGAGGCAGGGAGTGACGCAGCGACGAGAAAGGGCGTCTCCCGACAGGGCGCGTGCCGATCGCGGGAATCGACGAAACGTGGTGAACCGCGCCTGCCTTCGAAGGGCGTATTGCCAAGATTGGCTGAATGTGGGCTGGGATGATACACCCGCGCGTGCGTGGCGTCATGCCGCGGCCACGGTGAGTGGCGGGTTGGTGTGGCGAGATCGCAGGCTTCAGGGCTGGTAGACTGGCGGGTCTTTCCGTTTGTCAGTGTTTCCGCCATGCAATCGTCTTCGCGCGCCATCGTCAGTAACCAGAGTGGCCCCCATCGCGACCTCGCGCGGCGCGTTGCCCGCGCGCGCGCCAGCGTCTGGCAGCGCCCGCCGGCCCAGCACACCCGCGACGCCTTCGAGCGCGCCGCGGCCTGGCTCGCTGCCAGTGGCAAGCCGCTGATCCTCGATGCCGGCTGCGGGGTGGGGCTCTCCACCCGGCGCCTGGCGCTGGCCCACCCCGATCACGCGGTGATCGGCGTCGACCGCAGCGAGCAGCGGCTCTCCCGCGATCACGGCGAACTGCCGGGCAATGCGCTGCTGGTACGCGCCGACCTGGTCGACTTCTGGCGTCTGGCCCACGAGGCCGGCTGGCGCCCGGCGCGCCACTATCTGCTCTACCCGAACCCCTACCCCAAGAGCGCCCAGCTCAAGAAGCGCTGGCACGGCCATCCGGTCTTCCCCACCCTGGTCGCGCTGGGCGGGTGCCTGGAGCTGCGCTCCAACTGGGCGATCTACGTCGAGGAGTTCGCGCTGGCGGTAGAGGCGCTGTGCGACCGGCGTGGTGAGTGGGGCGCGTTCCAACCGGAGGAGACGTTTTTGACCCCGTTCGAGCGCAAGTACGCCGAGAGTGGCCAGACGCTGTGGCGCTACGCGGTCGATCTCGACTAGTCTCGGTGCATCGGTTTTGGCTGATGCTTTGCCTACTTTCTCTTTCACTCAGTGCGGACGTTCTCATCATGCGGCAAGCGTTGTATCGCGGTTTTCTGGCGTCATGTCTGGTGTCGCTCTCCACGCTCTCCTTGGCCGCGCAGGCGGCGGGTTTCGATCACGTTGCCCAGCTCGCCGACAAGGGCTTTGCGATCAGCGCCCAGGCGCGTCTGCTGGGCAGCGGCGAGGTGCTCGGGGCGCTCGACCCCGACCGCGCGCTGTCTCCGGCCTCGGTGACCAAACTCTATACCGCGGCGGCGGCGCTCGACCGCTGGGGCCCGCAGCACCGCTTCACCACGCGTTTCGTCTCGGTCGGCAGTGTCGACCCCAGCGGCACTCTGCATGGCGATCTGGTGCTCGAGGGCGGCGGCGACCCGGCGCTCACCTCCGAGGAGCTGTGGCGGCTGATCCAGAAGCTGCGCGAGAGCGGCGTCAAGCGGGTCGACGGCCAGCTGGTGATCAGCCAGTGGCGCTTCGGCCCGGTTCGCTGCACCACCACCGACCGCTGCAAGACGCAGACCCGCGGCACCAATGCCTACAGCGCGCTGCTGTCGTCGGCGGCGATCAACTACGGCAGCTGGTGCGCCACGGTGGCACCGGGCGCGGTGGGACAGCCGGCGCGGATCACCAGCTGCGATACGGTGACGCCGACCCTGCGGGTCGACAACCAGGTGCGTACGGTCGCTGCCAATGGCTCGCTGAGCCTCTCCGCCGCGCGGGTCACCGACAGCCAGGGCGATACGCTCAAGGTCAGCGGTAAGATCCCGGCCGGCAGCTTCCCTCAGGCGATCTACAAGGCCAGCTCCGACCCCGCCGACCAGACCGGCCAGACGCTGCTGGCACTGCTGCAGCAGTCCGGGGTGGCGGTGAGCCGTGGCTATGCGGTGAGCCAGCAACCGCCGCCGGTGACCGCCGTTCAGCTCGCCGCGGTCGAGGGCAAGCCGCTGCAGGAGCTGTTGCTGCGCACGCTCAACTACTCCAACAACTTCATGGCCGACACCCTGGCGATGGATCTCACCGTTGGTTCTCAGCAGCAGCTGGCTGACGCCGGGGCGATGCTCCAGCGCTTTGCCGCCGGCCTGCCCGGGCACGGTGCGGCGACGCTGAAGAGCGGCAGCGGCCTGACTCCGGAGAACCGCGTCTCGGCGCGCAGCGTGGATGCGCTGCTGGCGGCGATGTACGCCAACGCTTCGCTGTTCCCCACCTTCGTCGCTGGCATGCAGGTGCCCACCAACGGGCCGATGCACTTCATCCGTCGTGGCAGTGAGGTGTTCCAGGATCACGTGATGCTCAAGACCGGCACCCTCAACGAGCCGGTCACGGTGCGCGCCGTCGCTGGCTACTTCCGCACCCGCGAGGGGCGCTGGGGCAGCTTCGCGGTGCTGATCAACGGCACTGCTTCCACCCCCTATCTCTCCTGGCGCGAAAGCCTGCCGCTGATCGCCGAGGACCTGACCGCGATGATCGAGCGCCACTGAGGTGACCCGGTGCGGGGCGCGAGTTGTCGACATTGGCCGAATCGGGCGAAGATGGCCTTTCTAACGGTGCGTCGTCGAGGCGGCGCACCGCCCCTTTCGTCGCCGGAGGTCTCTCGCCATGCTCATGCTGCCCCAGTCCCTGCGTCTCGCCCTGGCGGTATTCGCCGTCGTTGGGCTCACCGGTCTGCTCAGCGCTTGCGCCGGGCGCACCGCGCCGGCGCCCAGCGAGCCGCTGGTGGGCACCTACTGGCGTCTGGATAGCCTGGGCGGCGAGGCGGCGGTGGTGGGTGACCAGCAGCGCGAGGCGCATCTGGTGTTCAACGCTGCCGGCCACGTGCGCGGCTCGACCGGCTGCAATCGGTTGATGGGGCGTTATCAGCACACCGACGACGCTTTGAGCTTCTCGGCCCTGGGCACCACCCGGCGCGCCTGTAGCGGCCCGCTGCAGGCCCAGGAGCAGGACTGGCTCGATGTGCTCTCGCGCACCCGACATCTGGCGCGCAGTGGTGATCGACTGGTGCTGGAAGATAGCCGCGAACGCCCGCTGGCCACGCTGCAGGCGACGGCACTCTACTGACGCCGGTGGCGCGTCTATCCAATAACGATGATGGGAACGAGTGTCCGCATGACCCCGATCGAGTGTCAGTTCGATGCCCACGGCGACGCCGTGATGACGATCTTCAACGATGCCATTCTCAATACCACCGCGCTCTACGAGTATCAGCCGCGCACGCTGGATTTCATCGAGCAGTGGTTCCGCACCAAGCATGAGGGTGACTTGCCGATCCTCGGCGTGTGCGACGATGCCAGCGGCCGGCTGATGGGCTTTGCCAGCTACGGCCCGTTCCGGCCCCACGCCGCCTTCCGCTACTGCGTCGAGCACTCGGTCTACGTCGATCGCGACTATCGCGGACGCGGCGTGGCGCGCTGCCTGATGGAGGCGCTGATCGCGCGCGCCGAGGCGCAGGGCTACCACAGCATGATCGGCGGCATCGACGCCACCAACGCGGCCAGCATCGCGCTGCACGAGCGCCTCGGCTTCAGCCACACCGGCACCGTGCGCGAGGTCGGCTACAAGTTCGAGCGCTGGCTGGATCTGGCGTTCTACCAGCGCCTGCTGGGGGATGCTTAGCGACTCTGTGCGGGCCTCTCAGGGCGCCTTCTCATTGCTGTCTGTGGGTGCGGTCGCGGCATCGTCGGTTGCCGTGTCGTTGCCCCCGGCGCCACCGCTCTTGCCGGAGTCGTCAGTGGTGTCCGTCGGCGCGTCGGGCAGAGCATCCGGGCCCGCAGTAAGCTTGTCGGCCGGAGCGATGAAGACCTCCTGACTGGCGCGCAGGTAGAGGCAGAGCTCCTGCCCCTCACGTCCGTTCATGTGCTGCTGCGGGTAGTGGCCCTTAAGCAGCAGAGCGGTGGTGCCGGCCTCGTCGTCGAACAGCACCGGCGCGCCCGCCGGCTCAGCGTCCGAGAACTGGCTGGCGTCGGTGCACTGGGCGATCACATCGCGGGTCTGGTCCTCCCAGGACGCGGGGCTCGAGGCCTGGGCGGAGAGTGAGGTGAGGGCCAGCGACGCCGTCACGGCGATGGCCAGGGAAGCCTGCGAGAAGCGGCAAAGCGGGTGCTGCGTGCGGGTGGGGCAGGGCATGCGGATCATCCTTCAGTGAACGACTGTCGGGGCTAGGCTTAAACCCTAGGGCCTGTCGGCGCGCGAGGCCGGGCCGGGGCAGGACTATTTTTGGAGTATAGACCCTTCATGACCCTACCTATTTCTCTGCTGTTCCTGGGCGTGGTCTTCGCTACTTCGGTGCTCTCCGGTGTGTTCGGTATGGCCGGCGGGCTGATCCTGCTCGGCTTTCTGCTCGCCTGGCTGCCGGCGGCCACGGCAATCGCCGTACACGGGGTGATCCAGCTCTCCGCCAACGCCTCGCGAGCATGGCTGTCGCGGCACTTCATCGACTGGCGCATCGTCGGCGGTATCGCCGTCGGGGTGGTAATTGCCGCAGTGGCACTGGCGCTGGTGCGCTATCACCCCAGCGAGACGGTGGTGCTGATCGTGCTCGGGCTGATGCCGGTGCTGGTGTGGATCCCCAAGCGCTGGTTCCATCTGGATGTCTCGCGCCCCGGGCACGCGGTGCTCTGCGGCGTGGTCTCCGGCGGCCTGACCATCGCCGTGGGGGTGTCGGGGCCGACCATCGATATCGGCTTCATCCGTACCCATCTCGACCGCCGCACGGTGGTCGCGAGCAAGGCGTCGATCCAGGTGATCGCGCACTCGCTGAAGATCGTCTTCTACTGGCAGGCCGCGGCGGCCATGGGCGCGCAAGAGTGGGGCTGGGTGCTGCTGGGGCTGCCGCTCGCCTTTTGGGGACGCGCAGCGGCAATCTGATCCTCAACCGCTTGAGCGACGGCGGCTTTCGTACCTGGACGCGCTGGATCGTCACCGTGGTCGGCGGCTACTACCTGGTGCGTGGCCTGGCCGGCCTCTGACCCCGGCCCCGCGGCTCATCCGCGGGAGGGGCTGACGCCGAAGTAGCGCTTGTACTCGCGGCTGAACTGGGAGGTGCTGCGATAGCCCACCTCGCTGGCGGCGCGGGCCACGTTCATGCGCTGCTGGCCGAGCAGCGCCCGTGCCTTGAGCAGACGCAGGCGCTTGAGGTACTGCAGCGGCGACTGCTGCGTGGTGCGCTTGAAGTGATGGTGAAAGTGCGAGGTGCTCATGTTGGCCTGGGCGGCCAAAGCCTCCACCGTCAGCGGGCTGGCGAAGTGGCGGTGTAGATAGGTCAGGGCGTCGATGATCCGTGCGTACTGACCCTGGCGCTGCACCAGCTGACGTAGCGAGGCGCCCTGAGGCCCGCGCAGCGCGGCGAACAGCACCTCCCTGACGCGCCCCGTGCCGAGCACCCGGCTCTCGGTGGCATCGCCGAGGCAGTCGATCAGGCGCAGCACGCACGCTTCCATGGTCGCATCCAGCGCCACTGCGGCCATCGGTGCCGGATCGCCGAGTTCGCGCCCCGGGGCGGGAAGCTGCTGCACCAGCTCGCTGAGGGTGAGCGGATCGAAGGCGATATTGATCCCCAGCATCGGCGCGTTCTCGGGGGTGCGCGTCTCGCACTCGAACGGCATCGGCAGCGCCTGGACCAGATAGTTGCCCGGCCCGTAGTGGATCACGCGTTCGCCCAGATAGCCGATCTTGTCGCCCTGGGCGATGACGAAAATGCCCGGTTCGTAGATCAGCGGCGTACGCGGATAGCTACAGCGTGAGGCGATCAGGCGTACTCCCTCCACCGCGGTGTCGATGAACCCCTCGTCGTTGACCAGCGGTGTGATCGCTTCGGCCAGCCGGCGCGCGGAGACCGCTGCGCTTGGCGTGGCGCCGGCCGGCGCGGTGGGCGCGCGATCGAGCAGTGGTGAGCGTGTGTCTAGCATCGGCAAGTCCCCTGCGCTGCGGTATCTGCTGGCCCGGCGGGCCGAATGATGGTCGTCCGGGAGGTTAAGTGTAGTTAGCTTTCAGGGTATTGTGCACGAATGTTACGAATGACGTGCCGAAATCGACTTCCCCTAAGCAGAATCCGGCAGACCTTCGGCAGAATCGAGCATGGCAGCGTGGCGCGCGATGGACCACACTCTGCGCCGTCATTCACGGGTCGAGAGCGACCCCGGAAAAGGAGCTTTCCCATGAGCGAGAAGACCCCGGCCAAAGGCTATGCCGCACACTCCGACAGCGCGCCGCTGCAGCTTTGGAACTTCGAGCGCCGCGCTCCGCGTCCCGACGATGTCTCCATCGAGATCCTCTACTGCGGCGTCTGCCACAGCGATCTGCACTTCGCCCGCGACGACTGGGGCATGGCCTCCTATCCGGTGATTCCGGGCCACGAGATCGTGGGTCGCGTCACCGCCGTCGGCGACGATGTCAGCCAGTACCAGGTCGGTGATCTGGTCGGCGTCGGCTGCATGGTCGACTCCTGCCGCGAGTGCAAGGCGTGCCAGGACGGCCTGGAGAACTACTGCGCCGAAGGTTTCGTGATGACCTACGGCAGCCCCGACAAGCACGACGGCACCCTGACCCAGGGCGGCTATTCGGACAAGGTGGTGGTCAGCGAGCGTTTCGTGGTGCGCATGCCCGAAGGCCTCGACCTGAAGTCCGCGGCGCCGATCCTGTGCGCCGGCATCACCACCTACTCGCCGCTCAAGCACTATGGCGTCAAGCCGGGTGACAAGGTCGGCGTGATCGGCATGGGTGGTCTGGGCCACATGGGCGTCAAGCTGGCCAAGGCGCTGGGTGCCGAGGTGACTCTGTTCACCCGCTCCGAGTCGAAGAAGTCCGAGGCCAAGAAGCAGGGCGCCGACCACGTGGTAATCTCCACCAACGACGAAGAGATGCAGGCGGTCGCCGAGACCTTCGACTTCATGCTCGATACGGTGCCGGTACAGCACGACATCAACCCCTACCTGGAAGCGCTCAAGCCGGACGGCACGCATATCCTGGTGGGGCTGCTGGAGCCGATCGACCCGGCGGTCTCCGGTGCCAACCTGGTGTTCCGTCGCCGTGTGCTCGCGGGCTCGCTGATCGGTGGCATGCCGGAAACCCAGGAAGTGCTCGACTTCTGCGCCGAGCACGGCATCACCTGCGACGTCGAGATGATCAATATCGATCAGATCAACGAGGCGTGGGAGCGCATGCAGAAAGGTGACGTCAAGTACCGCTTCGTCATCGACATGGCCTCGCTCAAGGATGCCGAGGCGGCCTGATCGCCTGGCTCTAGTCCTGGCTCTGGCCTTAGGCCAGAGCCGCCACGCGACCCGTACTCGGATAGCGTGAGCGTGCCAAGCGCGCGGCCTTCGGGTCGCGCGCTTTTGCGTTTCAGTCAAGCCGAGCTTCAGTCTCCGCCGACCCGCACCATGCCCTCTTGCGCGGTGGAGGCGATCAGACGCCCCTGGGTGTCGTAGAAACTGCCGCGGGCAAAACCGCGTGCCCCGCCTGCCCAGGGGCTCTCCATCACATAGAGCAGCCAGTCGTCGAGCTTGGGGTCCTCGTGGATCCACAGCGCGTGATCGAGGCTGGCGATGCGCAGCCGCGGGTCGCCGAGGGTCACGTCATGGGGCAGCAGGCTGGTCAGCAGCAGATTGAAGTCCGAGCCGTAGGCGAGCAGATAGCGGTGCAGGGCCGGGTCGGCGGGCAGTTGCCCACCGGCGAGACGGAACCAGATCATCCGCGACGGCGGGCAATCATGGCGCTCCTCGACGGTGATGAACTCCACCGGATGGTTGCGAAAGCGCTGATGCACCGCTTCGCCACGCGCCAGCAGCGCCTCGGGATGCTCGACCTCGGGGGCGCTCGGCTGATGGTGGATGCCCTCCTCACGCCCCTGGAACGAGGCGCTGCAGAAGAAGATCGGCTGGCCTTTCTGGATCGCGGTGACGCGGCGGGTGGTGAAACTGCCGCCGTCACGCACGCGGTCGACCGAGTAGACCACCGGCAAGGCGGCGTCGCCGCGGCGCAGGAAGTAGCCGTGCAGCGAGTGCAGGTAACGATCCTCGGGCACGGTGCGGGTGGCGGCGGCGGCCGACTGCCCCAGCGCCTGACCACCGAACAGCTGTGGCAGGCCCAGATCCTGGCTCTGGCCACGGAACAGATTCTCTTCGAGAGCCTCGAGACCCAGCAGGGCGACGAGATCATCCAACGCTTGGCTCATTCGCGTATCCTTGCGTGCAGTAAATGACGGCTGACGTGCCCGCCCGGGCGCGCGGCCAGGACGATCCAACGAGCGGGCAGCGCATGACCCAGAGTGACGAATTCTACATGCATCGGGCGCTGGAGCAGGCGCAACTGGCACTGGCGGCGGGCGAGGTGCCGATCGGCGCGGTGGTGGTCGATGCCGCCGGCGAGGTGATCGGGCGCGGCTACAATCGCCCCATCGCCAGCCACGACCCCACCGCCCACGCCGAGGTCCAGGCCCTGCGCGACGCCAGTCTCACACAGGGCAACTACCGCCTCGACGGCTGCAGCCTGTTCGTCACCCTGGAGCCTTGCCTGATGTGTACCGGCGCGATGATTCATGCGCGCCTGGCGCGTCTGGTCTATGCCGCCGCCGAGCCCAAGGGCGGCATGGCCGAGTCCCGCGCCAACCTGTTCGCCCAGCCCTGGTTCAACCACCGTATCGAGGTGCGCGGCGGGGTGCTGGCGGCGCCCTCGCGGCGCCTGCTCAAGGGCTTCTTCCAGGCCCGTCGGACGGGCGACTCATAGTGCCAATTCAGAGTACCAGTCCGTCCATCTCCACCCGGTCGCGGCCATTCTGCTTGGCCCGATAGAGCGACTCGTCGGCGGCCTGGAACAGCGCCTCGCGCTGCAGCGGGCCGCCGCTCGTCACGCTGACGCCGATGCTCAGGGTCACCGGCTGGCCGTCGGGCTGCACCAGTTCACTCGCGGCCAGCGCCTGACGCAGAGTCTCGGCCAGACGCTTGGCCTGCTGACGGTCGCAGTGGGGCACGCAGGCGACGAACTCCTCGCCGCCGTAGCGCGCGAAGATCCCCCCGGCGGCCTCGATCGTTGCGCGGCAGCTCTCGGCCAGGGTGGCCAGGTAGCGGTCCCCGGTGAGGTGGCCGAAATGATCGTTGATACGCTTGAAGTGATCCAGGTCGCAGATCATCAGCGCCAGCGGCAGTGCCTGCTGGTGCTCTTCCAGCCAGTTCATCAACTGGCGGCGGTTGGGCAGTTGGGTCAGCTCGTCGTGGCGCGCCAGCCATTCGATCTCGCCCTGCAGTCGCTCGCGCTGGGCGATTTCGTGGCGCAGCGAGTCGTTGGCCTGGCTGGCGAGGCGATGCTGCTGGGCCAGCCGGCGATAGACGTAGAGCACCATGTAGACCAGATAGGCGAGCACCAGGCCGAATACCAGCGTGATCTCCGGCACTCGATCGCGCTGGCGCAGCAGCAGATCGAGATCGGGCTGTACGCTGAGCGTCAGGGTGTCGGCGCCGATCCGCACCGGGCGCTGGTAGCGCCAGTCCGAGAGGTTGGCCAGCGGGCCGCCGTGGAAGTAGACCTGCTGGTGGTCGAGCAGCATGATCGCGCGGTCGCGGCTGTGGGTCTGGCGCAGCAGCGACCTGAGCAGGTTGTCGACACTGACCACCATACCCACCGCCCCCAGCAGCTCGCCATCGGCGCTATCGCGAACCGGCAGATAGCTGATCACACCGCGCCCGCCCTGCAGGAAGTCGATGATCCCGGTCTGCCCCTCGATGCCGTAGACCAGCGGCCGGTCGAGTACCGCATTGGTCTCGAGCTGGTGGCGGTAAAGATTGAGCCCGATCAGCGACAGATTGCCGCGCAGCGGATAGATGCGCAGCACCTTGCCGTCGCGATCGATGAAGGCGATGTTGCGAAAGTAACCGAAATCCTCGTAGTAAAGCTTGGCCTGGCGCGCCCACTCGTCGCTTGTGGGAATCTTCCCGAGCATGTCCCAGAAGCTGGCGAAACGGCGCATCGCCTTGAGGTGGGCCTCGGTTTCCGTGGCCAGCAGGGTGGCGATGCGATCACCGTCGTTGGCGACTTGGGCGAACAGCCGGTCATTGTCGTTCTGGCGCTGCTGCTGCCAGCCGAACAGCACGACCAGCATGATCGTGCCAGCGATCGCCAGCGGTGGCAGGATACGCTGCCAGTAGCGCAGCAACGGTGCTACCAGGCGCGCCAGCTGGCCGCCCCAGAGCAGCCACAGTGCCGCCAGTAGTTCAGGCGGCGCCCCGATCAGCGCGCTCGCGTGGGGCGGGGCGGGCAGCAGCGAACGCGCGCTCAACAGTGCCGTGCAGCCGGCGACGAGCAGTAGCAGGGCCGGCGAACCCAGCCCCAGCCGGCTGAGCAGCAGCAGGTTGAGCATCAGCGTGAACAGCGCGGCCAGCGCCAGCGGCGAGGGGCGCATCTGATAGAGCGGCCAGTTCCCCGGTAGGCGGTCGAGCCAGCTCTGCCAGGTGGCGGTGGCGATCCAGCTCTCGCTGAGCATGAAGCTGGCGATAATGCCGAGGGTCACCAGCGCGGTGGGGATCAGCAGCCAGCGGCTGAGCACGAGCCCGCTGCGCCAAGTGAGCCACTGGCCCAGCGCCAGTAGACCCAGCAGCGGTGCCAGTATCCAGTGTTGGGCGGGATCGCCCCCCGACCAGAGTGCCCAGGCGATAAGCGGTAGGCTCAGATAGAGCATCAGACGGGACACCAAGGGCATAGGCGATCAACGACTCCTAGAGACGCGGCCAGCGCGAGTGACCGGTCCTGCCAAGCGTTACATCAGCGGCGCGACGATCTCCAGCGGCGTCATGGTGTCGCTGTCCAGGGTGCGTTGACCCAACTGGTCGAATTGCTGCTGACTGCGATTGACGTACTTCAATATCTCGTAATAGCGGCGCACGTTACGCACGTAGATCACCGGCTCCCCGCCCCGAGCATACCCATGGTTGGCTTGCGAATACCACTCGCGCTGTTGCAGCAGCGGCAGTGCCTCGCGTACGTCGATCCAGCGGTCGGGATCGCCGCCGCGCTGGGCGGCGATGTCACGGGCATCGAAGAGGTGGCCAAGCCCCACGTTGTAGGCCGCCAGCGCCATCCAGGTGCGGTCGGGCTCGGGGATAGACGCGTCCAGCCGGTCGCGCACGTGGCGCAGGTAGCGCGCGCCGCCGTCGACGCTCTGACGCGGGTCGAGACGGTTGTCGATGCCGATTTCGTCGGCGGTGGGGCGAGTCAGCATCATCAGGCCACGGACCCCGGTGGGCGAAGTGGCTTCCGGCCGCCAGTGCGACTCCTGGTAGCCGAGTGCGGCGAGCAGGCGCCAGTCGAAACCGGTGTCCCGCGCGGCCTCCTTGAAGTAGGGCACGAAACGCGGCAGGCGGTTGCGGACATGGCGAATGAACAGGCGTGCGCCGACGTATTCGAGATAGTCGTCGTGGCCGAAGTAGCGTCCGATCAGCTCGTCGAGCTCGCCGCTACGGCGCTGTGCGGCGATGAAGCGGTTGGCCGCTTGCTGCAGCGCCAGCGGCTGGCTGGCGGAGAACGCCCAGGCCAGCGTCAGCGGCTTGCCCAGGGCGAAGCCCCGCTCGACGTTGGGGAAGAACAGCCGGTTGAGCTTGAACTGATGGGTATAGACCACCGCGGCGTCGAGGTCGTCGCGCTCGACCATCTCCAGCAGGTCGGCGATGGCCAGGTCGTCGGCCTCGCGCCAACCCAGACCGGGCAGATTCTGCTGCTGGGCGCGCAGCGCCGCGGCGTTGCCGGAGCCGGCGATCACCCCGATCCGCAGATCGAGCAGGTCATCGAGGGTGCGCACCGGCGGCAGCCCGCGGCGATAGACCACCAGTGGCTGCAGGGTCAGTATCGGCTGGCTGTAACGCAGCCCGCTGCGATGCTGATCGAGGGTCAGCGCGGCTGCGCCGAGATCGGCCTCGCCCCGGCGTACATCGTCGAGCACATCACTGATGCGGCTATCGTTCTTGACCGCCAGGCTGACACCCAGCGAATGGGCGAAGCGCCGTACCAGCTCGTACTCGAAGCCAGTGGGGCCGTGGCCGCCCTGATAAAAGGTGATCGGCCCATTGCGGGTGGCGACCTGCAGGAAGTCGCGCTGGCGGATCGGATCGAGTCCGTCACCCAGGCGTGGCAGCGGCTCGGCGGGACACAAGAGAGTGGCCAGTGCCAGCAGTACCGTCAACGCAGCGCGCGGGCGCTTTGAGAGCAGGCGCTTCGAGAGATGGAGCATGCGGAGGGATCGGTCACGGCGTGACGCCACACCATAGCCGCCTGCGGCGTCGATGTCATCTCCTGGCGGAGACTTCGGCGGGCGCTAATCAAGAGGCTTGCCACGCTGTGTGCGCTTTGGGCGTCGCCCGCGGCGCGGGCTTAGCGAGCGGCGCCGCTTTCCAGTATCATGGCGCCCTGATTCGGCCGCGCTGCCCCGATTCGCCCGATCGATCCGCGCTCAGACAGCCACGCGATCCCTGACCGTCCTGGAGGCTTTCCTCGCCATGCTCGAATTGCAAGGCGCTCCCGCGCTATCTGCATTCCGTCACGCCAAGCTGCTCGCCGACCTGCGCGATGCGGTGCCCGAAGTCGAGACCCTCGAAGCCCACTACGTCCACTTCGTCGACCATCGCGGCGATCTCGACGCCGCCGCCCGCGAGACCCTCGAGCGGCTGCTCGACTATGGCCATGACACGCTGACGGATCGCGCCACGCCGGCGGGCAACGACGCCGCGGCCCACGGCCATCGCTTCCTGGTGGTGCCGCGGATCGGCACCATCTCGCCGTGGTCGTCCAAGGCTACCGATATCGCGCACAACTGCGGTCTGACCCAGGTCGCCCGTCTCGAGCGGGGTATCGACTATCGCGTGACCTTCCGCCAGGCGCCCCAGGCCGAGGCCTTTGCCGCTCTGGTGGCGTGTCTGCACGACCGCATGACCGAGAGCGTGCTGCAGGATGCCAGCGATGCCGCCAAGCTGTTCTCGCAGCAGGCACCGGTGCCGCTGGCCACGGTCGACGTGATCGGCGGCGGGCGCCCGGCGCTGGCCGCCGCCAACGGCGAGCTGGGGCTGGCCCTGGCCGACGACGAGATCGACTATCTGGTCACGGCCTTCGGCGAGCTCGGGCGCAACCCGACTGACGTCGAACTGATGATGTTCGCCCAGGCCAACTCCGAGCACTGCCGCCACAAGATCTTCAACGCCGACTGGGTGATCGACGGCGAGGCGCAGAGCCACTCGCTGTTCAAGATGATCAAGAACACCTTCGAGCAGTCCAGCGACAAGGTGCTCTCGGCCTACAGCGACAATGCCGCCATCATCGAGGGCAGCCGCGCCGGGCGCTTCTTCCCCGCGCCCGAGACCCAGGTCTACGCCGCGACCCAGGAGCCGATCCACATTCTGATGAAGGTGGAGACCCACAATCACCCCACCGCGATCGCCCCGCACCCGGGCGCGGCCACCGGTGCCGGCGGCGAGATCCGCGACGAGGGCGCCACCGGCCGCGGCGGCAAGCCCAAGGCGGGGCTGACCGGCTTCACCGTCTCCAACTTGCGTATCCCCGAGTTCGTGCAGCCGTGGGAAGCCTTCGACTACGGCAAGCCCGAGCGCATCCAATCGGCGCTCGACATCATGCTCGAGGGGCCGATCGGCGGCGCGGCGTTCAACAACGAGTTCGGCCGCCCCAACCTCAACGGCTTCTTCCGTACCTTCGAGCTCGACGCCGTGGGTGCGGCGGGTATCGAACGCCGCGGCTACCACAAGCCGGTGATGCTGGCCGGCGGCTACGGCAACGTGCGTGACGCCCACGTGCTCAAGGGCGAGATCCCTGTCGGTGCCAAGCTGATCGTGATGGGCGGGCCGGCGATGCTGATCGGCCTCGGCGGCGGTGCGGCGTCGTCGATGGCCTCGGGGTCTTCCAGCGAGGATCTCGACTTCGCCTCGGTGCAGCGCGACAACCCCGAGATCGAGCGCCGCGCCCAGGAAGTGATCGACCGCTGCTGGGCGCTGGATGATGCCAACCCCATCGCCTTCATCCACGACGTCGGCGCCGGCGGGCTCTCCAATGCGCTGCCGGAGCTGGTCAAGGATGGCGGCCGCGGCGGGCTGTTCGATCTGCGCGCGGTGCCCAACGCCGAGCCAGGCATGAGCCCGCTGGAGATCTGGTGCAACGAAGCCCAGGAGCGCTATGTGCTGGCGGTGACGCCGGAGCAGCTCGCGGTGTTCGATGCCATCTGCCAGCGTGAGCGCTGCCCCTACGCGGTGGTCGGCGAGGCCATCGAGGCGCACCATCTGAGCGTGCGCGACGGCCAGTTCGAGGCCGACCCGGTGGATCTGCCGATGAGCGTGCTGTTCGGCAAGCCGCCCAAGATGCAGCGCAGCTTCGAGCGTCACACGCTCAACCTGCCCGGCCTGGGGCTAGACAATCTCGACCTGCGCGAAGCGCTGGACCGGGTGCTGCGGCTGCCCACGGTGGCCTCGAAGAGCTTTCTGATCACCATCGGCGATCGCTCGATCACCGGCCTGGTGGCGCGCGACCAGATGGTCGGGCCGTGGCAGGTGCCGGTGGCCGACTGCGCGGTCACCACCGCCAGCTTCGACACCCACGCGGGTGAGGCGATGGCCACCGGCGAGCGCCCGCCGGTGGCGCTGATCGATCCGGCGGCGAGCGCCCGTCTGGCGGTGGCCGAGACCATCACCAACCTGGCGGCGGCGCCGATCGCTGCGCTCTCCGACGTCAAGCTCTCGGCCAACTGGATGAGCGCCGCCGACCATGTCGGCGAGAACCAGGCGCTCTACGATGCCGTGCATGCCGTGGGTATGGAGCTGTGCCCGGCCCTGGGCATCGCCGTGCCGGTGGGCAAGGACTCGATGTCGATGCGCACCGCCTGGCAGGCCGATGACGAAGACAAGAGCGTCACCGCGCCGCTGACGCTGGATATCACCGGTTTCGCCCCGGTCACCGATGCGCTGGCGACGCTGACCCCGCAGCTGCGGCTCGATCAGGACGAGAGCGATCTGATCCTGATCGATCTGGGGCGTGGCCAGAACCGCCTCGGCGGCTCGGCGCTGGCCCAGGTCTACGGCCAGGTCGGCAACGTCTGCCCGGATCTCGACGAGGCCGAGGATCTGGTGGCGTTCTTCAACGTCATCCAGGGCCTCAACGCCGACGGCAAGCTGCTGGCCTATCACGACCGCAGCGACGGCGGGCTGATCGTGACCCTGCTGGAGATGGCCTTCGCCGGCCACGGCGGGCTGGAGATCAAGCTCGACTGGCTCACCGACGACGCGGTGGGCGCGGTGGATGCGCTGTTCGCCGAGGAGCTGGGGGCGGTGATCCAGGTCAATCGCCGCGATACCGAGTTCGTGCTGGCGCAGTTCGCCGCTGCGGGTATCGACACCTGCGGCGTGATCGCGCGCCCGCGCTACGACGATCAGGTGCGTATCACGCTGTTCGAAGAGCCGCTGCTCGAGACCACCCGGGCCATGGCCCAGCGTACCTGGGCGGAGACCAGCTACCGCCTGCAGGCGCTGCGCGACAACCCGGAGAGCGCCAAGAGCGAGTTCGACGGCCTGCTCAACCTGCGCGATCCGGGGCTCTCCGCCAACCCCACCTTCGACGTCGACGACGATGTCGCCGCGCCCTTCATCAACCAGGGCGTGCGCCCGCGGGTCGCCATCCTGCGCGAACAGGGGGTCAACGGCCACGTCGAGATGGCGGCGGCCTTCGACCGCGCCGGCTTCGAGGCGGTCGACGTGCACATGAGCGACATCCTCGCCGGGCGCATTACCCTCGACGAGATGAAGGGGCTGGTCGGCTGTGGCGGCTTCTCCTACGGCGACGTGCTCGGCGCCGGCGGCGGCTGGGCCAAGTCGGCGCTCTACAACCCGCGGGCGCATGATCAGTTCGCCGCCTTCTTCGCCCGCGAGGACACCTTCGGGCTCGGCGTGTGCAACGGCTGCCAGATGTTCTCGCAGCTCAAGGAGCTGATCCCCGGGGCCGAGCGCTGGCCGCGCTTCGTGCGCAATCACTCCGAGCAGTTCGAGGCGCGGGTGTCGATGGTCAAGGTCGAGCAGACCCCCTCGATCCTGTTCGCCGGCATGGCCGGGTCGACCCTGCCGGTGGCGGTGGCCCACGGCGAAGGCCGGGCGCTGTTCGCCGACAGCAGCCATCTGCGCGGCATGCAGGGCAGCGGTCAGATCGCGCTGCGCTACGTCGACAACGACGGCCAGGTGACCACCCGCTACCCGGCCAACCCCAACGGCTCGCCCTCCGGGGTGACCGGGCTGACCACGCCGGACGGGCGCGTCACCATCATGATGCCCCACCCGGAGCGGGTCGCGCGTGCGGTCACCAACTCCTGGCGGCCGGCCGAGTGGACCCAGGACGGCGCCTGGATGCGGCTGTTCCGCAATGCGCGGGTGTGGGTGGGCTAACCCACACGCCCGCGTCGCGCTCGACGCGAAAAAGCCGGCTTGCCCTCAGGGCAGGCCGGCTTTTTTGTGCGCTTCATTCGGCGACCGGAGCCCGCCAGTGCGAGAGCGGTACGATTAGAGCGGCACGATGGTGGTGAAACGCCCATGGCCATCGAAATACAGTCGAAAGTGGCCGTGCACGCCGTCGTGGCTCACCAGGCGATGCAGGGCGCGGGCAGGAAAGCGCACCCGCCGCCCGTCGAGGGTGTAGGTCTGGATGCTCTCCACCGCGCCGGCGTAGTAGCTTCGGCACTGATCGAGGCTGAGAGAGAGCGTGATATCGACGCTGGGCATGGGGTGTCCGGGGATCTGACGAGCGGCCAGGACGCAGCGTGCCTCAAGCGCGGCCGCCGGGCAATGCCGTGCCGGCGGACGGTGGCTCAGCCAGGCTGGCGATGCTTGCGCTTCACCTGCTGGCGCAGCCTGGGCAGCTGGCGCGCCACCGGCGGCAGGCGCAGCAGCATCAGGCCGGCGCCGATCGCGGCGTACAGACTCCACTCGCCAAGATCGGCACGCACCACCCAGAAGAAGTGCAGCAGGCCCAGCGCCAGCACCAAGTAGACGACCTTGTGCAGTGTCTTCCAGCGCTTGCCGAGCCTGCGCATCGAGGCGCGGTTGGAGGTCACCCCCATCGCCACCAGGCCAAGCAGCGCCAGCATACCGACGATGATATAGGGGCGGCGGACGATCTCGCTGCCCAGCCGGCTGAGGTCGAGGCCGAGAATGAACAGCGCATAGCAGAGCAGGTGAGCCACCGCGTAGGCCAGGGTCCACAGCCCCAGCTGGCGCCGGATCAGGGTAAAGCCCTTCCAGCGGGTGAGCTTGCCGAGCGGGGTCAGGCTCAGGGTGGCGAACAGCATCCACAGCGTGCCCTGGCCGATATTGAGCAGCAGGTAGCGCCCGGGCTCGGGGCCGGCGGCATTGAGCGCGACCTGATAGCTCCAGTAGAGCAGCGGCGCCAGGGCCAGGCAGAAGACTGCGACGCGCCACAGCGTCAGCGTAGAGCGCGATGAGGCCATCAGAACTGCTTCCTCAGGTCCATGCCGCTATACAGACTCGCCACCTGATCGGCGTAGCCGTTGAACATCCGGGTATCGATGATGTTGGGGTTGAACAGGCTATTGGGCAGGCGCCGTTCGGTGGCCTGGCTCCAGCGCGGGTGGTCGACCTGGGGATTGACGTTGGCATAGAAGCCGTACTCGTCGGGGGCGATCGCCTGCCACGAGTTGACCGGCTGCTCGCTCACCAGTGAGATGCGCACGATCGACTTGATGCTCTTGAAGCCGTACTTCCAGGGCACCACCAGGCGCAGCGGGGCGCCGTTCTGGTTGGGCAGCTCGCGACCGTACATACCGACACCGAGCAGCGTCAGCGGATGCATCGCCTCGTCCAGACGCAGCCCCTCGGTGTAGGGCCAGTCGATCAGCGCGAAGGCGGAGTCCTGCCCCGGCATCTCCTGGGGCCGCACCAGGGTCTCGAAGCGCACGTACTTGGCCTTGGCGGTGGGCTTGGCGCGGGCGATCACGTCGCCCAGCGGAATTCCCAGCCACGGGATCACCATCGACCACGCCTCGACGCAGCGCAGGCGATAGATGCGCTCTTCGAGTCGCGACGGGGTGATCAGGTCCTCCAGCGCCACGCGCCCGCCGTTGTCGACCTCGCCGTCGATCACCACGCTCCACGGCTGAGTGGTGAGCGAGCCGGCGCGCTTCGACGGGTCGCCCTTGCCGGTGCCGAACTCGTAGAAGTTGTTGTAGGTCGAGGCGTCCTGGTAGGGCGTGAGCTTGTCCAGCTTGGGGTCCTGGGGCACCACCGCATCCCATTTGGCGCGCTCGATCTCGCTGGCGAGCCAGGCGGGCGGGTCACCGGCAGGCACGTCGGCGTAGTCCGCGGGCGCGGCCAGCGCGCGCCCAGAGAGCGCCAGGCCCGCGCCGACCCCGGCCAGGCCGCCGAGAAAGCGCCTGCGCGACAGGTAGACCGACTCGGGGGTGACGTCCGACTCGCGCAGGTCGCCGGGGCGGGTAATCTTGATCAGCATCGCGGGTTCTCCCTGTTCTGGCGCATCACTCGCGCTGGCCGGCCGTTCGCCGAGCCTCGAAAGCGCTTACGCAGGCTGGCGGCGCCTGGATGCAGCCGCGTGCAGTTGGGTCAGTGCCGTCAGAAAGCGCCCAGCCACCGCCACCAAAGATAGTCCAGCGGCCACAGCAGCACGACGGTGATCAGCGCCAGCGGCAGCGTGACGCGGATGGCGTGGCGCAGATTCACCCGGGCGGCGAGCAGACCGACGATCAGCGGCGGCGACTGATACGGCAGCACGATGGTCGAGAAGCCGAGTACCTGGATCATCACCGCCGCCTGGGGCGACCAGCCGGTGACCTCGGCCAGCTGCGGTGTCAGCGGGGTCATCACCGCGGGAATGCCCGGCAGCGTCGCCAGCATCCCCAGCAGCGTGGTGAGACCGGCAAGCCAGCCGAAGTTGCCGGCATCCGCGCCGGGAGCCAGCGGCAGCACGTCCAGCAGGTAGCCGGCGAGCGCGGCGCCGACGCCGCTGGCGTGGGCCAGGGCGCCGAGACTGACGATCCCGGCGACATACAGAAACGGTTCCAGGTTCATCTGCGCCAGCGGCTTGGGTGGCAGCAGGCCGCTACCGGGGTAGAGGCATACCAGCGCTACCAGCATGCCGATCCAGGCCGGCGAGATACCGTGCCAGGCGTCGGTCATCCACATCACCACGGCGAACGCCAGCAGCCCCATCATGATCAGATTGGGGCGCCCCTCGGGGGCTGTCGCGGGTGCCGATGACGCCTGATGCGGGCCCGGTGCGGCGGCGGGGAACAGGCGCAGGATCAATCCCATCAGCAGTAGCCACTTGAGCAGGCCCAGCACCGGGAAGTGGAGCAGGAAGTAGTGCCCGTAGCTGGGCGAGAAGCCGAGTACCGCCTCGCTGGTGCCCATCAGCACGTTGTTGGGCACATTGGCCGGGAGGATGGCGAAGGCGGGTAGAAAGCTCGACATGATGCCGCTGAGCAGAAAGCCGCTGCGTGCCGGATCACCGGGCGCATAGCCCAGGCGCTCGACCAGGGTCAGCATGATCGGCGTCAGCAGCAGGATGCGCCCCATCGAGGAGGGCATCACGAACGACGCCAGCAGTGCGGCGAGACCGATACCGAACACCGCCTGCGGATAGCCCGAAGCCAGATAGGGGCCGAGCCGCAGGGCCGCGCGCTCGCCCAGCCCGGTGTGATTGATCGCCGCACCGATCACCATGCCCGAGAACACCAGCCAGGTCGCCGCCGACTCGAAACCGGAGAAGGCCACCGCCGCGGGGGCGACCTTGGCCGCCATGCACAGGGTGAAGAACACCAGCGCGGTGAGCCACTGCGGCAGCCAGCCGGTGGCCCACAGGCCGATCCCCAAGCCCACCACCATGGCCGCCCGGGTCAGCGGCGCCAGCCCCGCGCCCAGCAGCAGCGCGAAGATGGCGACAACGGCGAGTGCGGCGACGGCGTGACGCCACGCCAGCGACGGACGAGCAGGGGACATGCGGGGCTCCTGGGCAGTACGGACACGAGGCGGCGGGCAGTATATCAGCCCCCAGCGTATGAACCGTGCTCACCTCCACGCCAACTTCCGCGCCCACTCTTGCGCCGACCTCCGCGCTTGCCTCTGCGCCCACCTCCGCGCCCACTCTTGCGCCCACCTCCGCGCTAGCGGCTACGCTGATAGCCTGGGTGCCGGCGGTGTCACTGTTGGAGGCCCTGCGTAATACTGGAAATCGCTGTCACGGGAGGAGAGTGCATGCGCGCCATGGCCACGCTGTGTCTGAGCGGCGAGCTGATGAATCGGCTGGAGGCGATCGCTCGGGCGGGTTTCGGCGGCGTCGAGATCTTCGTCGACGATCTGCAGCGCGACACCCACAGCGCGCGGCGGATCGGCGAGCACTGCCGCGATCTCGGGCTCACGGTGGTCGCCCTGCAGCCGTTCCGCGACGCCGAAGGGCTCAGCGGAGAGGCGCACCGGCGCATGCTCGAACGCGCCGAGCGCCACTTCGACACGCTTGCCGACCTGGGTGGCACGCAGCTGCTGGCGGCCAGCACCACCCTGGCCGAGGCGCGCCCCGAGCTGACGGCGGCGGCCGATAGCCTGGGCGATCTGGCCGAACGGGCGGCCACCCGCGGCATGAACGTCGCCTACGAGGCGCTGTGCTGGGGGCGACATGTCAACGACTACCGCCAGGCGTGGGAGGTGGTGAAACTGGCCGATCATCCGGCGCTGGCGCTGGTGCTCGACAGCTACCACGTGCTGGCCCCGGGGCTGGCGCTGGAGACCCTGGCCGAGCTGCCGGCATCGCGGATCGGGCTGGTGCAGCTGGCCGACGCGCCGGCGCCGCTGCGCGAGGACCTGCAGACGGTGAGCCGCCACCGGCGCGCCTTCCCCGGGGAGGGTGAGCTCGAGGTGGAGCGTTTCATCGCCGCGCTGGCGCGCACCGGCTATGCCGGGCCGATCTCGCTGGAGGTGTTCAGTGACGTGCTCGGGGTGATGCCCACCGGGATGACCGCGCTGGCCGGCTGGGAGCGGCTCGACCGTGCGCTGCAGGCAGCCGGCTGAGTGCAGTCGGTATCGTTACATTGCGAGCGGTACGTTTCAGGCCGTGCCGAGTAGCCACTGATGCGACAGCCAGATGCCCAGCGCCAGGGTCAGGGCGGAGAGCAGCGTGGCCATCACCATCGCTGCGGTGCCCATCTCGGCAAAGCCGTAGCGCTGCCCCAGCAATGGATACATCGACAGCATCGGCGCGCAGGCGAAGACGATCGCGGCGGTGGCCAGCACTGGATCGAGCCCCGGTATCAGCAGCACCATCAGCACCACGCACAGCGGGTGCAGGGTCAGCTTGGCCAGGGCGAGACGCGTCACCCGCTTGACCATGCCGCGCACGCGCAGCCCGCAGAGGGTGCCACCGATCACGAACAGCGCCACCGGCGACGATGACGCCGCGAGCATCTCCAGCACCCGCGCCAACGGTGCCGGCGGGTGCAGATCGAGCGCCGCGAGCAGGCTGCCGGCGGCGATGGCCAGAATCAGCGGATGGCGCAGAACGCGCAGGGCCACCGGGCGGACGGTCGCCCACAGGCTGCCCCGATTCTGGCTCGCAAATTCCGCCAGCACCAGCGCGGTAGGGATCACCAGCAGGTTCTCGATCAGCATGTTCAGCGCCAGGGCGATACCCGCGCTGGGGCCGACCACCAGCACCGCCACCGGATAGCCGATGAAGCCGCTGTTGGAGGCCGAGGTGCCGAGTGCGTACATCGCCCGGCGCGCCAGCGGCGCGTTGCCGCGCAGTGTCACCAGGGCGAAGGTGAGGGCGAAGGCGAGCCCCGAGCCCAGTCCGTAGACGAGCAGATAGGGAACGTTGAAGACCTCGCCCAGCGGGCGCTGCAGCAGCGCCTGGATCACCAGCGCGGGCAGCGCGATGTTGATCACGTAGCGGCCCATGCCCTGGATATGTGCCTTGTCGACGACCCGCTTGAGCACGGCCAGATAGCCGATCGCGAGCAGGATGAAGATGGGCACGATGGCGCCGAAGATGGTGCTCAAGGCGAGGACTCGGTCATGGAGAGTGGATCACATTTTAGACTTAGGTCTAATAGCATGATCCGGCGCGGCGTCGGGGGCAAGTGTGATCGGCGCCGGGGTCAGTTGACCTGCGATGCGATCTGCGCCGCCTTCTCCCGCAGCAGCGGCAGAAAGCGCTCGGTGAGCGTGGCGAGCTCGACGCGCGCCGCGTTGGTGCTGACGTTGAGTGCGCCGATCAGTTCGCCGTGGGCGTCGAAGGCGGGGATTGCCAGCGAGCGCAGGCCGGAGTCCAGCTCCTGGTCGACCACGCAGTAGCCCTGCTCGCGGACCTGCGCCAGGCAATCGCGCAGCGCCGCGGTGTCGGTCAGGCTGTGCTCGGTATGGCGCTGGAGATCGACCCGCGCCAGGAAGGCGTCGCGCTCTGCCGCCGGCAACTGGGCCAGCAGCACCCGCCCCATCGAGGTGTAGGCCGCCGGCAGCCGCGTACCCACCGCCAGTGAGATCGACATCAGCCGGTGCGGCGCCGCCGAGCGCGCCACGTAGGTCACGTCGTCACCATCGAGCACGCCCATCGACGACGACTCGCCGGTGGCCTCGGTGATCGCCTCCAGATGCTGCTGGATCACCGTGCGATAGCCGTTGGAGGAGAGAAAGGCGTAGCCCAGCTGCAGTGCCTTGGGCGCCAGCTCGAAGGTACGCTGCTGCTTGCGCACATAGCCCAGCGCGTGGAGCGTGAGCAGAAAGCGCCGTGCGCGGGCGCGGTTCATGCCGGTCTTGGCGGCGACCTCGCTCAGCGTCATGCGCGGGGTGCGCTGGTCGAAGGCGAGAATCACCTCGAGCCCGCTGGCCAGGGCGGTCACGAAGTCGCGATCCTCAGGGGTGAGCGTCTCGTCCTTGGAGTCCATGCCGATCTCTTCCTTTATTCGCGAGGCGGTGTCCACGACCCCATCTTACGCAAGGTTCGGTTGGCGAACATCCGTTCAGCACGCTGACACCTTTCTCCTCTAACCTGTCGCGTCTCGTCAGGCGGTCTTCTCTCGGCGCAGCAAACGCTTGAGCGGCGAGTGGCCGAGCAGCAGAAAGAGCACCGCCAGGGTCAGCACCAGTGACAGCGGGTGGGTGAACAGCCCGCTGACGAAGGCGGCGCTGTTGTTGCCCACCGAGGCCATCGCCTGGCGATAGGAGGTGTCCATCAGCGGACCCAGGATCACGCCCAGGATCACCGGCCCCATCTGGAAGCGGTACACCTTCATGAAGTAGCCCAGCAGGCCGAAGCCGAGCATCCAGTAGACCTCGGTCATGCTGCCGTTGAGCGAGTAGGTGCCGACCACGCAGAGCACCAGGATCAGCGGGATCAGGATCGCCTTGGGCAGCTCCACCACCTTGGCGAAGAGCTTGATGCCGGTGAGCCCGAACAGCAGCAGGAACAGATTGGCCAGCACCAGATTGCCCACGGTGAACCAGAAGATGTAAGGCGTCTCGATCATCAGCATCGGGCCGGGGTTGAGACCGTGGATGGTCAGCGCCCCGATGATGATGGCGGTCACCGCGTCGCCGGGCATGCCCAGCGTCAGCATGGGGACATAGGCCCCGCCCACGGCGGCATTGTTGGCGGTCTCCGGGGCCACCAGTCCCTCGTAGGCACCCTCGCCGAACGGCTTGCTCGGCTTCTTCACCGTGCGCTTGGCGTGGTCGTAGGCGAACAGCGAGGCGATATCGCCGCCGGTGCCGGGCAGGGCGCCGACGATCACCCCGATCAGCGAGGTGCGGATCGACAGCGGCAGAAACTTCAGCACCAGACTCAGCGACGGCAGGATCTTGTCCACCTTCTGGCGCACCGGCGTGGCGTCGAGCTGGTGCAGCTGGAAGAACGCCTCGGCGACCCCGAACATGCCGATCATCACCACCACGTAGTGGATACCGCCCATCAGCTGCATGCTGCCCAGGGTGAAGCGCGGGTCGGCGGTCACCGGGTCGAGCCCGACCAGGCCGATCACCGCGCCCAGGGCGGCGGCGAAGATCCCGCGGGAGAGCGATTCGGCTGCCAGGCTGCCGACCAGCAGCAGGCCCAACGCAGCGATCAGGAAGTAGTCGCGCGGGGCGAACTCGAGGGCCATGTCGGCGAGAAAGGGGGCGACGCTGGCCAGCACCAGGGTGCCGAGCAACCCGCCGATCACCGACATCACCGTGCTCAGGCCGATGGCGCGCCCGGCTTCGCCCTGCTGGGCCAGCGGGTAGCCGTCGAAGGCGGTGGCCACCGACGAGGGCGCCCCGGGAATGTTGAGCAGAATTGCGGTACGCGAACCGCCGTAGACGCCGCCGGTGTAGATGCCGACGATCAGCGCCAGGGCGTCGTTGACGTCCCAGGAAAAGGTGAAGGAGATCAAAATCGACGTCGCCATGGTGACCGAGAGACCGGGAATGGCGCCGACGTAGATACCGGCCAGGGTGCCCGCCGCGGTCAGCATCAGCAGCGACGGGTCGAGCCACGACATCAGGAAGAAGGAGAGGGTGTCACCCATGGGAAACCTCGTTGGCGAAACGCTGGCGGCTCAGGGGAGATAGACCTGGAATAGCAATGTGAACAGCGCATAGATCACCGCGGTGATCAGCACGGTGACGAGCACGGCGCTAATCCAGTGGCCGCGCCGCAGGCAGAGCTGGGCGATGAGCAGGAACAGCGCCGTGGCGGTGATGAAGCCCAGCGCCGGCAGCGCCAGCAGATAGCCCACGGCGAGCAGCGAGAACAGCACCACCGGCAGCGGGAAGTGGGTGGCGAGGAACTGACGCAGCTCGCCGAAGGCACCGCCGGCCGCGGGGCGCGAGTGGTGGCGCTGGCCGAGCAGTATCGAGAGCATGGTGACGATCATGATCGCCCCCAGCAGCAGCGGAAAGGCGCCCGCCGAGTTGGGCAGCTCGAAGCCCGAGATGCGGTAGGCCTCGTAGAACACGCCGCCACTGAGCAGTAGCAGCAACAGGTTGAAGGCGCGCTCGCCGGCCTTCAGTGAAGGGGGATGAGACATGCGACACTCCGGGGCGGCGGCGCCTGGCGCCGCCGGGGATCAACGGGAGGCCGCGCCGTGCCGGTGGCGGACCGGACGGCGCGGCGCGCGTGGTGCATGGAAACGCGCGGCGTGTCAGGGCTTGGGAATGCCCACGCTCTCCGGCGAGACCTTGGCCGAGCCGGCCTTCTCCAGCGCCCAGGCGGTCACCGACTGCCAGCGTTTCAGGAACTGCTCGGCCTCTTCACCGCGCAGGTTGAGCGACTTGGCGCTGTTGTCGGAGAGGAAGCGCTGGAACTGCTCGTTGGCCACCCCCTTGGCGTAGGCGTCGCTCAGGGTATCGACGATCGCGTCGGGCGTATCCTTGCGCACCGCCACCGCCCAGAACGGCCCCCACGGCAGATAGGAGGCGATGTCGGGCAGCGCCTGGGTGATCGGCGGGATGTTAGGCAGGCTCTCGACCGGCTCGCGGGTGAACACCGCCAGCCCCTTGAGCCGGCCGGCCTTGATCTGCTCCTTGGCCGCAGCGAGGCTCAGCGGCATGAAGTCGATATGATCGCCGAGCATGGCGGTGATGCCGGGGCCGTCGCCGCCGAAGGTGACGCTGCGCACCTCGAGGCTGTCGACCGCATTGATCATCGCCAGCAGCGTGCTGGGCAGGCCGCCGGCTCCGGTGTCACCCATGCGCAGCTCGTCCGGATGCTGATGGGCGTAGTCGAGCAGGTCCTGGAAACTGTCGAACGGGCTGTCGGCGGGAGCCGCGATCACCACCAGGCCCTGGGCGATGACGTTGATCGGCTGCATGTCGGCGTAGGTGAAGTCGGCCAGGCCCATGATCGGATAGAGCTGCGGGTTCTCGGCGCCGTAGAGCACGGTGTAGCCGTCGGGGCGTTTGTGCATCACCTCGTTCATGCCGATCACGCCGGTACCGCCGGGGCGGTTGTTGAGGATGATCTTGGTGCCCAGCACCTCTTCCACGTGCGGGGTCAGGCTGCGGGCCACGTTGTCCGTGGCGCCGCCGGCGCCCCACTGGATGATGCCCTGGATGTTGTGCTCGGGGTAGTCCGCCGCGGCCAGCGAGGTTGCCGTCAGTCCAGTGGCCAGGGCCAGCGCCGTGAGGGTGTGCTTGAGCATGGAAGAAGCCTTTTGGATATTGTCTTGGGTGTGTCAGCGTACGGTGGTTCGTTAGGGGTTGTACGAAGCGAGTGCGGTGCTCGGTGGACCCGCCGGGGGGCGATTATGCCTGAAAGCCGCGGCTTTCGGGTGGCCGGGTTATCATGATCCTTCGTCTACCACTTCTCGGCGAAGGAGACTCTTACATGCAGTTAGGCTTGATCGGCCAGGCGATCCAACACTCCAGCGCGCCCGACCTGCACCGGCGTCTCGGCCGGCTGCTCGGCATGTCGGTCGACTACACGCTGTTCGATGCGTTGATCGCGCCGCCGGTCTCGATCCCGGCACAGGTGGCCGAGCTGCGTGCTCAGGGCCTGCGCGGGGTCAATGTCACCTATCCCTACAAGGAGCAGGCGCTGACGCTGGCCGATAGCGCCGGTGACGGCGCCCGGCTGGTGAGGGCCGCCAACACCCTGATCTTTGGCGCCACCGGGGTCCACGCCGAGAATACCGACTTCACCGGCTTCGTGGCCGGCTATCGCGCCACCCTGGGCGCGCGCGCACCTGGGCGGGTGCTGATGCTCGGCAGCGGTGGCGTGGGCAAGGCGGTGGCCTTCGGCCTGGGGCAGCTCGGCGCCGAGGAGATTCTGCTGCTGGATCTCGACCGTGCCAAGGCCGACACCCTGGCGGCGCAGCTCACAGCCGCCGGATTCGCGGCACGCGCGGTGGCGCCCGAGGCCCTCGCTGCGCTGGCCGGCGAGTGCGACGGGCTGGTCAACTGCACCCCGATCGGCCACGAGAAGAGCCCCGGCTGCCCGCTGCCCGGGGCGCTGATCCGCGCCGATCAGTGGATCTTCGATGCCGTCTACGTGCCCGCGCGCACCGAGTTCATCGCCCAGGCCGAGGCCGCCGGCGCTGCGGTGATCAGCGGTGTCAGCCTGTTCGTGTACCAGGGCGTCGACGCCTTCAAGCTGTTCTGGGGCGAACCGGCGCGGGCGGCCGAGGTCGACGCTCAGACGCCGGCGCTCTACCGGCACTATCATCAGCAGCTGCTGGGCAGCCACATGGAGTGAGCCGCGGTGGCGGTACTGTCACCATGACGCCACCAGTAGAAATATCGCTGATCCGGCGCTTAGGCGGCGGTATCGGCGCCAATGAACTTGGGAGAGCGCATGAATACGCCCGCCACCATCGTCTGTGGTGTTGTCGTCTCGCTCGCGGCCGCTGCTGGGGTGGCCTGGCTTTGGTCTTGGCCGGCACGTGTGATCGACGGCGGGCTCGATTACGCCGGCCTGGCGCATGACCTGGCGCCGGCGCCAATCTCGCACTTCACTGCTCGCGACGGTAGCGAACTCGCTTATCGCGCGTATCCCGCCGATGCCGCCCGGACGCTCGCCATTGTGCTGCACGGCTCCGGCGCCGACAGCCGGTACCTGGCACCAATGGCCCGCGATTTGGCCGAACAGGGCGTGGCGCAGGTCGTGACGCCCGATATCCGCGGGCACGGGCGCGCGCCGATCCGCCGTGGCGATGTCGACGATGTCGAGCAGCCGCAGCGTGATCTGGTCGATCTGATCGAGCACCTGCGTGGGCAGTGGCCGATCGACCGGGTCGTGCTGATCGGTCACTCCTCCGGTGGGGGGCTGGCGGTACGCATGGCCGGCGGGCGTTTCGCCGATCTCATCGACGGCTATGTCCTGCTGGCGCCGTATCTCGGCCATGCGGCGCCGACCTCGCGCGCCGGCTCCGGTGGCTGGGCCCAGGCGAATGTCGGTCGAATCGTGCTGATAGAGATCCTTAGTCGCTTCGGGGTCGACTCCGCCGCCGGCTGCAAGGTCGTGCGCTTCAATATTCCCGAGTCGCACCGCGACGAGTACTCGACCCCCGCGTATTCCTATCGCATGCAGCAGGCGATGGCGCCACGCGACTGGCGCCGCGATCTGGCGGCCATCGAGGTGCCGGCGCTGCTGCTGGTGGGCGCAGAGGACGAGAGCATGCGCCCTGACGCCTACGGGAAGGTCGTCGCTGACCCGTTCGGCGTTGCGGTGGAGATTCTGGATGGGGTCGGTCATCTCGGTATCGTCCGTGCCGAGCCGGCCATCGAACGCTTGGCTCGGTTCATTCGGGGGCTGGCGATTACAACGGAGGCGGGATCGGATACACCATGACCGCCGCGCTTGCCCTGGCATCGCGCGTCGACCTAGCATGGGTGCGTATCACGAACATTCGTTCGCCACGCGATGCGCGCCGGGAGATCCCTCCATGTACGACACCCTGTTTCGCCACCCTTTCATGAGTGCCGCCGGCCTCGCCGCCCTCGAGGCCAGGGAGGTCGTCGCGGCGATGCGCGAGGTGGAGCTGGCGCTGGCGGCGGAGCAGGAGGCCTGCGGCGTGCTGCCGGCGGGCACGGCGGCTGCGCTCACCGCGGCGCTGCCGCTGGAGGCGTTCGACCTGGCGGCGCTGGCCGCCGAGGTCGAGAACGGCGGCAATGCCGCCATTCCCTTCGTCAAGCAGGCCAAGGCGTGGCTGCCGGAGTCGCTGCGGCGCCATTTCCACCGTGGCGCCACCAGCCAGGATATCGTCGACTCGGCGCTGATGCTGCTGCTGCGCCCGCGGCTGGTAGCCATCCGCGAGCACCTGGCACGCACGCGACGTGCCGCCTGCGCGCTGATGCGCGACCACCGCGCGACGCCGATGATCGGACGCACCCTGATGCAGCAGGCGCTGCCGATCACCTTCGGTGCCAAAGTGGCACAGTGGGCCTGGGGGCTTGAGAGCGCCGACGCGCGTCTGGCGGCGGTGATAGATGGCGGGCTCTACGTGCAGTTCGGCGGTGCGGTGGGGGTGCATTCGGGCCTCGATGCCCAGGGGCTCGAGATCATGGCCGGGCTCGCCGCGCGGCTCGGGCTGGCGGCGCCGCTGCTGCCGTGGCACACCGACCGCCAGCCGCTGCTGGCGCTGATGGGGGCGCTCGACGCCGCCGCGGTGGCGGCGGAGAAGGTGGCGCTGGATATCGCCCTGCTGTGCCAGAGCGAGGTCGCCGAGCTCAGCGAGCCGGCCGCCGAAGGGGTGGGCGGCTCGTCGTCGATGCCGCACAAGCGCAACCCGGTTGCCTGCGCGCGTATCCGCGCCGCCGCGCGCCAGGTGCACGCGGCCCACGCCACCGTGATCAACGCCGGGGCCCAGCCGCTGGAGCGCGGCCTCGGCGAGTGGCACGCGGAGTGGGCGCCACTGCTGGATGGCGTGCTGCTGGTGGAGGGCGCGCTGGGGTCACTGGTGCCGCTGCTGGCGGGGCTGGAGGTCCACGTCGAGGCGATGGCGCGCAACCTGCGCCTGAGCGGCGGGGCGGTGCTGGCGGAACCGGCGGCGCGCCTGCTGGCGGAAGCGCTACCCAGCGCGGCGGCGCAGCGGATCGCCCGCGAGGCCGGCGAGACGGCGCGCCGCGAGCAGCGTGACTATGCCGAGGTGGTGCTGGCACAGCCCGAGGTGGCGGCGGCGGTAGAGGCGGCGACGATCGACCCCGCGGCGCTACGGTCGGCGCTGGCGATCGACTTATACATTGGTAGTAGCGAGGCGCAGGTCACGCGCGTGCTGGCGCGTCTCGATCCCTCCTAACGTTTTGTTCTACAAGACATCACCGACGCACTTCAGCGATTCGGCAGCAATCTCGACGAGGCCTCCACGGAGGCCTCGTCGCGTTGTGCGATTGACCGCGGGCGATGGTGGCGGTAGCGTGTTCGTGATGCAAACTAGTGTTCGCAAAGCGAACAAATGATGATGGCACCGGGAAGATCGAGACCCCAGCGGCCGCGCTGGCGGTCGCCGGTTTCCCGTCATATGACAGCCCATCACCCAATAGCCCACCACCTAACAGGGAGTCGCGCACGATGGCCGAATTCCTCTCGCTCCACGACGCCGTGGCGCGTTACGTCGAGGATGGGGCAACCCTCGCCATGGAAGGGTTCACCCACCTCATTCCGTTTGCCGCCGGGCACGAGATCATTCGCCAGGGGCGGCGCGAGCTGACCCTGATCCGTATGACCCCGGATCTGATATTCGATCAGATGATCGGCGCCGGCTGCGCCCGCCGCCTGATCTTCTCCTGGGGCGGCAACCCCGGCGTGGGCTCGCTACACCGCCTGCGCGACGCCGTGGAGAAGGGGTATCCGCGGCCGCTGGAGATCTTCGAGCACAGCCACGCCGCCATGGCCTGCGCCTTCGAGGCCGGCGCCGCCGGTCTGCCGCTGGCGGTACTGCGCGGCTACGTGGGCAGCGATCTGCCCAAGGTCAATCCGCAGATCAAGTTCATCGAGTGCCCGTTCACCGGCGAGCGCCTGGCCGCGGTGCCGGCGGTGCGCCCGGACGTGGGTATCGTCCATGCGCAGAAGGCGGACCGCGCCGGCAACGTGCTGGTGGAGGGAATCATCGGCGTGCAGAAGGAGGTGGTGCTGGCGGCGCGCCACAGCATCGTCACCGTCGAGGAGGTGGTCGACGAGCTGGCGGCGGGGCCCAACGCCTGCGTCATTCCCGCTTGGGCGATCGATGCCATCGCCGTGGCCGAGCAGGGCGCTTACCCCTCCTACGCCCACGGTTACTACCCGCGGGACAACGCCTTCTACAAGGCCTGGGATGCGATCGCCCGCGACCGCGAGACCTTTGCCGCCTGGCTCGAGGAACATGTCTACCACGCCGGAGGAGCCGCCTGATGAGCCTCGACTACACCGCTGCGGAAATGATGACCGTCACCGCCGCCCGGGCGCTGGAGAACGGCACCACCTGTTTCGTCGGGATCGGCCTGCCCTCCGAGGCGGCCAACCTGGCACGCCTGACCCATGCCCCGGACGTGGTGCTGATCTATGAGTCCGGCACCCTGCAGACCAAACCCAATGTGCTGCCGCTGTCGATCGGCGACGGCGAGCTGTGCGAGACCGCGCTGAGCACCGTCTCGGTGCCGGAGATGTTCCGCTACTGGCTGCAGGGCGGGCATGTCGACGTCGGCTTTCTGGGCACCGCGCAGATCGACCGCTACTGCAATCTCAATACCACGCTGATCGGTGACTACCGCGAGCCCAAGGTGCGGCTGCCGGGCGGCGGTGGCGCCCCCGAGATCGCCACCAACGCCGGTGAGGTGTTCATCACCGTCAAGCACTCCAAACGCACCTTCGTCGAGGCGGTGGACTTCGTCACCACGGTCGGCTTCGGCCGCGACGGCACCGCCCGCGACGGCGTGCCCCACATCGGCCGCGGCCCGACCCGGGTGATCACCGACCTGTGCGTGATGAAACCCGACCCCGAGACCAAGGAGCTGGTGGTGGTCTCGCTGCATCCGGGGGTGACCGCCGAACAGGTGCGCGAGGCCACCGGCTGGGCGATCCGCTTCGCCGAGCGGCTCGAGACCACCCCCGAACCCGGCGCCAGGGAGCTGGAGGTGCTGCGCGAGCTCAAGGCGCGCACCGCACGCCACCATGCCGGCAACGAGACGGGAGAGAACGCATGAACGACGTCTATCTGTGCCGGCCGCTGCGCTCCGCGGTGGGCCGTTTCGGTGGCGCGCTGGCCAGCGTGCGCCCCGACGATCTGGCGGCGCGGCTGTTCGAGGCGGTGCTGGCGCAGCATCCACAGCTCGACCCGGCGGCGATCGATGACGTGATCATGGGCTGCGCCAACCAGGCCGGCGAGGACAACCGCAGCGTGGCGCGCATGGCGGCGCTGCTGGCGGGGCTGCCCACCAGCGTGCCGGGTTCCACCATCAACCGCCTGTGCGGCTCGAGCATGGATGCCATCGGCACCGCGGCGAGGGCGATCCGCGCCGGCGAGGCCGAGCTGATCCTCACCGGCGGCGTCGAGTCGATGTCGCGCGCGCCCTACGTGATCGGCAAGGCCGGCTCGCCCTATGCGCGCAACCAGCAGATGGAGGACACCACCATCGGCTGGCGCTTCGTCAATCCGCTGATGGAGAAGCGCTACGGGGTCGACTCGATGCCCGAGACTGCCGAGAACGTCGCCGAGCAGTTCAAGATCTCGCGCCAGGACCAGGATCGCTACGCCTATCGCTCGCAGCAGCTGACCCAGGCGGCACAGGAGGCCGGGCGGCTGGGCGAGGGGATCGTGCCGATCGAGATTGCGCGGCGCAAGCAGGCGCCGCTGATCTTCGATCGCGACGAGCATCCGCGCCCGGAAACCACGCTGGAGGCGCTGGCCAAGCTGCCCACGCCGTTCCGCGAGAATGGCAGTGTCACCGCCGGCAACGCCTCCGGGGTCAACGACGGCGCGGCGGCGATGCTGGTGGCGAGCGAAGCGGCGCTCACGCGCTTCGGGCTCGAACCCATCGCGCGCATTCACGGCATGGCCACTGCCGGGGTCGAACCGCGCATCATGGGTATCGGCCCGGTGCCGGCCACGCGCAAGCTGCTAGACAAGCTGGGCATGAGCCTCGACCAGATGGACGTGCTCGAACTCAACGAAGCTTTCGCCGCCCAGGTGCTGGCGTGTGCCCGCGAACTCGGTGTGGCCGACGACGACCCCCGGCTCAACCCCAACGGCGGTGCCATCGCCCTGGGCCATCCGCTGGGCATGTCGGGGGCGCGCATCATCAGCTCGGCGGCCTACGAGCTGGCGCGCAGCCACAAGCGCTTCGCGCTGTGCACCATGTGCATCGGCGTGGGCCAGGGCATCGCCACGGTGATCGAGCGGGTGTGACGCCCGCCGGCAGCAATTCATAACGACAAATCGCTAGAGGGAACCTCGATGCAAGCGGTGACGCAATTCTCCGTGCGGCTGGTGCAGCGCTATCTGCCCAGCGCCTTCGTGCTGGCGGTGATTCTCACCGCCATCGTCTTCGTCCTCGGTATCGTGCTGGGTGAGCGCACCCCGCTGGACATGGCGCAGTACTGGGGCGAGGGTTTCTCTTCGCTGTTCAAGTTCGGCATGCAGATGGTGCTGGTGCTGCTGACCGGCTATGTGCTGGCGCTGACGCCGGTGATGCAGCGGCTCCTCGGGGCGCTGACCCGGCAGGCCTCGACCCCGCGTCAGGCGCTGGCGATCACCATCGTGGTGAGCTTCGTCTGCTACTACCTCAACTGGGGCTTCGGCATGGTCGCCGGGGCGATCCTGGCGCGCGAGATGGGACGCCGGGTGGCGGTGCACTTTCCGCTGATCGTGGCCGCCGCCTACGGGGGTGAGCTGGTGCGTGGGCCCTCGACCTCGATCCCGCTGGTGATCGCCACGCCGGGCCACTTCATGGAGGATGCGATCGGCATCGTACCGGTCTCCGAGACCCTCTACGCCAGCTGGAACATCGCCCTGACTCTGGCCCTGCTGGCGCTGCTGGTGGCCTTCTTCATGCTGCAGAAACAGCCCGAGCAGATCGTGCGCCTGGAGGCGGCCGACGACCTCGCGGCGGACACATCGGCGCAGCGCGGCGCCGGCAGTTTCTCCGACTGGCTCGAACACAGCCGGTTGCCGACGCTGTTCCTGGGACTGCTCGCCGCCGCCTATCTGCTCGGTGAGGTGGCCAAGGGTGACTTCAGCATCAATCTCAATACGGTCATCCTGATCTTCTTCACCCTGGGGCTGCTGTTGCACCGCAGTGCGGCGGCCTATCTGGGCGCGGTAGAGAAGGCGGTGGGCGCCGCCCGCGGGATCATCGTGCAGTTCCCGCTCTACGCCGGCATCGCCGGGATGATGACCCACGCCGATCTGGTCACCCAGTTCTCCGAAGCGATCATCTCGGTGGCCTCCCGCGAGACCTTCCCGTTGTGGACCTTTCTCTCCGCCGGGGCGGTCAACTTCTTCATCCCCTCCGGGGGTGGCCAGTGGGCGATCCAGGGGCCGATCATGATGAAGGCGGCCTACGCCCTCGGCGCCGACCCTGCGCGCACCATCATGGCGTTCACCTGGGGCGATGGCTGGACCAACCAGATTCAGCCGTTCTGGGCGCTGCCGCTGCTCGGGGTGGCCGGCCTGTCGGCCCGCGACATCATGGGCTATCTGTTGATCTGGCTGGTGATCTCGGGTGTTGCCATTGCGGGGACTTTCGTCGCCCTGGCGGCTTTCGCCTAGGCTTTTACGCCACCTGCGAGGGTGTTTACAAATTCGACGAGCGAAGACAAGACAAGGCGAAATCGAACGAAAAAGCGGAGTTTACATGGGGGTAAATGAGTATTTTGAGGTCGATTTCAACGCCGTATTGTCAAGCGCAGGCATTTTGTAAACACCCTCTGACCCGCGCAATCTAACCAAGGAGCCTGGTCATGCCTTTCGTCACACTCGACGGCCGCACCGTCGCCTATCGTCTGCTCGGCGGCGACACTCAGCCGCTGCTGCTGCTAGCCCATCCGCTGGGGATGAGCCAGGCGGTGTGGGACAGCGTCGTCACACCACTGACTCGACGCTTTCGCGTGCTCACCTGGGACCTGCCGGGCCACGGCGCCAGCGCCGGCTGGGACCGTGCGCGCGGCGAGATCACCCCGGCGGCGCTGGCCGCCGAGGCTCTCGCCCTGGCCGATCTCGCCGGGGCCGAGCGTTTCCATTTCGCCGGCACCTCGATCGGCGGCGTGATCGGCCAGCAACTGCTGAGCGCGCATCCCGAGCGGCTCTACTCGGCGACACTGACCAATACCGGCGCGGTGATCGGCAGTGCCGAGATGTGGCAGACCCGTGCCGAGCGGGTACGCAGTGAGGGGCTGGCTGCGATGAGCGCGGAGATCGTCCCGCGCTGGTTCGCGCCGGCGAGCGTCGAGGCCGACCCCGCCCTGGCCGCCGGCTGGCGGCTGGCGATGGCGCGCAACGAGGCCGAGTCCTACGCGCTGCTGTGCGAGATGCTCGGCCGCCACACCTTCGTCGGGCGGCTGGGCGCCAATGCCGGCGCGGCGACGCAAGCGGTGCCGCTCACGCTGATCGGCGGCAGCGAAGACGGCGCCACGCCGCCGGCGACCCTCGCCGCGCTGGCCGATGAGTGTGGTGCCGAGGCACCGACGATCTTCGATGGCGTGGGCCACGTGCCGTCGCTGGAAGCCCCGGCACGCCTGGTGGAACTGCTGCTGGCACGGCTGTCACCGGCCGCCTCCAGGGAGCAGGGCGTCGATCTTGCCACCGGAATGGAAACCCGCCGAGCGGTGCTCGGCGCCGACCATGTCGCCCGTGCCACCCAGCAAGCGTCCTCGCTGGACCGGCCGTTCCAGCAGATGATCACCCGGCTGGCCTGGGGCGAGCTGTGGAGCGACCCGGATCTCGACCATCGCGAGCGCAGCATGATCACCACCGCGATTCTCGCCGCGCTGGGGCGCGAGGAGCTGACGCTGCATCTCAAGACCGCCAGACGGATCGGCCTGAGCGAAGCCGAGCTGCGCCAGGTATTGATGCACGTGGCGGTCTACGCCGGAGTGCCGGCGGCCAACCACGCCTTCGCCCTGGCCAAGCAGCACGGCTGGGGCGGTTGACGCCCCCGCGCGACTGGGCTCTCATCGGGGTCGATCGCCATCCGGGCCCGCTGTGGCCTGCGTGAAACTCGCCTCAGGAGTGCCGTGATGCTCAATGCCCGAGTCAAGCTGCGCCATCTGATGGCCTTCCAGGAGGTGGCCCGGCTCAACAGCATGGCGCGGGCGGCGCAGACCCTCTCGATCACCCAGCCGGCGATGTCGAAGACCATCCGCGAACTCGAGGAGATCGTCGGCGCGACGCTTTTCGAGCGCAGCCCTTCGGGGGTCACGCTGACCGCGGCGGGCGCGACGCTGCTGCGCCACGCCGGCCCGGCGCTGCGCAGCCTGGATGCCGGCTTTCGCGCGGTGCACCAGACCAGCGCCCAGGCGGTGGTGCGTCTCGGTGCGCTTTCCAGCGTCGAGCAGGGGCTGCTGCCGCGCGCGCTGGTGCGGCTGGCCCAGACGCTACCCGGGGTACGGGTGCAGGTGACCACCGGTTCCAGCGCCTATCTGCTCTCGCGGCTGGGGCTCGGCGAGCTGGAGATGGTGGTGGGACGGATGAGTGAGGCGCGCGAGATTCGCGGGCTGCACTTCGAGCCGCTCTACCACGAGCCGCTGGTGCTGGTCGCCCGCGCCGGCCATGCGCTGGCGGCGGGGGATGCCGATGCCGCGGCGCTGGCCGCGGCCGCCTGGGTGATTCCGCCCGCGGCCACCGCGCTGCGCGAGCAGGTCGAGCGCTTCTGGGTCGAGCAGGGCGGCTGGTGCCCGCCGATCGCGCTGGAGACGCTCTCGCTGTCACTCAGCCGGCGCTACGTGCTGGCCACCGAAGCGGTGTGGGTGGCTCCACTGGACGCCGTGCGCGAGGATCTCGCCGCCGGCGTGCTGGCACGCTTGCCGGTGGCGCTGGAAGCTCACGGCGGGGCGCTCGGGCTGTGTACCAATCTGTCGCTGCCGTTGAGCGCCGGCGCCGAGCGGCTGCAGGCGTGCCTGCGAGAGATCGCTGATGAGGTGAGCGGCGCTGACGTCGACGAGGCTTGAGTGAGCGTCGATGGCCAGGTGCCGTTCGATCTTTGAGCGAACTTCGAGCTTTGACCGATCTTCGACCTTAGACCGATATAGCCCCCCGGTTATGCCCAGGCGCGAGGCTTTCACTTGGCAGGTGGCGGCGGTGGGGGAGAATGGAGCCATAGACGAGCTGGAGAGGCCCCATGCCCTACAACGACGACACGCGCTTCGTGCCCCGCGACCGCGAGTGGCACCCCCCGGCCTACGCCCCGGGCTACAAGACCAGCGTGGCACGCTCGCCGCGTCAGGCGCTGGTCAGCCTGGTCGCGCCGACGCGCTCGGAACTCGCCGGCCCCGAGTTCACCCGCCTGCGCCTGGGTCCCCACGACAACGATCTGCTGCTCAACTTTCGTGAAGACCCAGCCCTGGGCGGCGCGGCGGGCTTGCCGATCGGTGAGCGTATCCTGCTGTTCGGCCGCGTGGTGGATCAGTTCGGCAAGCCGGTGCCGCAGACCCTGGTGGAGATGTGGCAGGCCAATGCCGGCGGCCGCTACCGCCATCAGAAGGATCGCTATCTGGCCCCGCTCGACCCCAACTTCGGCGGTGTCGGCCGCTGCCTGACCGACGCCGAGGGCTGGTACCGTTTCCGCACCATCAAGCCCGGCCCCTATCCCTGGCCCAACGACGTCAACAGCTGGCGCCCGGCGCATATCCACGTCTCGGTGATGGGGCCCTCGATCTCCACTCGGCTGATTACGCAGATGTACTTCGAGGGCGATCCGCTGATTCCGCTATGTCCGATCGTCAACACCCTGCGCGATCCGGAAGCGGTCGCCACCATGACCGGGCGCCTCGACATGGCGCGCAGCCGCAGCATGGACTGCCTCGCCTACCGCTTCGATCTGGTGGTGCGCGGCGCGGTGCAGACCTATTTCGAGAATCAGGGGTAAGGAGACCGTCATGCATCAGCCCAACTCGCGCCCGCTCGCCGACACGCTGCTCAAGGAGACCGCCTCGCAGACCGCTGGCCCCTACGTGCATATCGGCCTGGCCCTGGAACTCGCCGGCCTGCCGCCGCGCGATGAGGAGATCGGCCCGCAGCTCGCCGGCGACGCCGCCCAGGGCGAGCCCATCGAGCTCGTCGGCCGGGTCATCGACGGTAATGGTGACACCGTGCGCGATGCGCTGCTCGAAGCCTGGCAGGCCGATGCCGACGGTGAATATCAGTGCCAGTTCGATCTCGCCGCACCCTTCAACAGTTTCGGGCGCAGTGCCGCCACCGCGCACAACGACGGCGAGTGGCGCTTCACGACCATCAAGCCCGGCGCGGTGGCGCTGGCGGACGGGCGGCGCATGGCACCGCACGTCAACCTGGCGATCTTCGCCCGCGGCATCAACATCCAGCTCCAGACCCGGCTCTACTTCGACGACGAGACGGACGCCAACGCCGCCTGCCCGATCCTCAACGCGATCGAATCGCCGACCCGGCGCCAGACCCTGATCGCGACCCGGGAGACGCGCGAGAGACGTACCTGCTACCGCTTCGATATCCGCCTGCAGGGCGAGGATGAGACGGTGTTCTTCGATTTCTGAGCCCCGGGCGGCATCCCCGCCGCCCGGTCATGTTGTCTGCCTGGCCTCCTGCGGCATCTGGGTGCGGATGAGCGCCAGGTCACTCCCTGGCCGCGCCCGGCAGCGGGGCGACGCGGGGCAGTTTCAACAGCACGGCGTAGCTCGCCGCCGCCACGATGACACCCACCAGCGGCGGTAGCACAGGGGAGAGGTAAGCCGCTGCCGAGGCGATCACGTAGGCGGCCAGTCCGGTCCCGTTGAAGGCGGGCAGGCGCACCTCGGCCAGCGCCGGGTAGCGGCCCTTATGCTTGAGCCAGAAGTCCGCCATGATCACGCCGCCGATCGGCGGGATGAAGGTGCCGAGCAGCACCAGAAACGGAATCAGCAGATCGTACATGCCGCCCACGGCCAGCACGGTGCCGATGGCGGCGCCGGCTACGGTGACCACGCGGCGCTTGTCGGTACGCAGCAGGTTGCAGCCGGCCACGGCGAAGTTGTAGATGGTGTTGTCCTGGGTGGTCCAGATGTTGAGGAACAGCATCAGCACGGCCAGCGTCACGAAGCCCTGGGCCAGCAGCACATCGACGATATCCGCCTGCTGGTAGATCATCGCGCCCAGCGCCCCGGTCAGCACCATCAGGCCATTGCCGATGAAGAAGGCGCCGAGCGTCGCGATCACGGCGATCCTAGGGGTACGCGCGAAACGGCTCCAGTTGGTGGCCTGGGTGCCGCCGCTGATGAAGGTGCCGATCACCACGGTGATGGCCGCGGCGACGCTCATGTGTTCGCTGGGCGTCTGGCCCGCCAGGCCGGAGAGCCCGCCCACGTCCACCATACCGGTGTAGAGGCTGATCAGGATGAACAGCAGCATCGCCGGCACGGCGACCCGGGACAGCAGGTCGAGCCCGCGAAAGCCGATCATCGCGGTGATGCAGAAGGCCAGGCCGAACAGCACCATCAGCGGCGTCTCGAGCGCCGCCGACAGGCCCAGCGTCTTGACCAGCACCACGGCGATGGTAGCGGTACCCCAGGCGTACCAGCCGATCTGGGTGAAGCCGAGGAGGGCGTCGGAGAGCTTGCTGCCCACCTCGCCGAAGCAGAAGCGCCCCATCAGCACCGAGTTGAGGCCGCTCTTGCAAGCGATATAGGCCAGGGCCGCCGCGTAGGCGCCCAGCAGCAGGTTGCCGATGAGGATCACCCATAGCAGCTGGCCGAACGAGAAGGCGCTGCCGAGGGAGCCGCCCGCCCACATGGTCGCGGTGAAGAAGGTGAAGCCGAGTAGCACGGCCGAGGTGGAGAGCAGCCCCTTGCGTTCGCTGGGGGGCACTTCGCTCAGTGGGTAATCCGAGGTTTCCATGGCGTTCTCCGCATGACGTTGGCCTGAACCAGGGGGATTTCCCCTCTACCTCTACCCTGTAGCAAGGCGCGTTCCACTCTCCGCCGAATGCCAAAAGACGCCGCGCGATTGTCGGTTTTCGAGCGCTGACGGGTCGAGAAAGCATGCCATCTGCAGGATTGGCCCGCGGTGAGGCGGCCCCGACTGGGTGTCAGAGAGGGTTCATGCCCCGTTCTGGTTCATGCCTGCGCCATTCGAGGGCAGGGCTCGCTGCGCACGGTGATACGCGGGCCACTGGTCGAGACTAAGCGTTCAGCCCGGCGCCGCGCTGACGAAAGGCGCGCGGCGTCATGCCGGTGCCGCGCTTGAAGAAGCGGGTGAAATAGGTGGGTTCGGCGAAGCCCAGCCGCTCGCCGACCTGGGCGATGCTCTGCTGGGTATAGGTGAGCTGACGCTTGGCCTCCAGCAGCAGCCGCGCGTGCAGCAGCTGCAGCGCACTGTGACCGGTGAGCCGCCGGCAGAGCGCGTTGAGATGGGCGTCGCCAATACCCAGCTCGGCCGCCAGGTCGGGAATCGGGGGCTGTTCGGCGAAGCGGGTTTCGATCAACTGCCGATAGCGCTCGAGATGGCGTTCGCCGCGCGCCTGACCCGATCTGGGCAGGCGCTGGCGGCGTCTCGCGCGGCGCCATAGCTGTAGCGTCACCGCGTCGATCAGCGTCGTCAGCATCGCCTCGCGATCCTCCTGCGCGCCGCCCGGTGCGCGCCGATACTCGCCGTCCAGCAGCGCGATCAGCTGTGCCAGCGGCGCCGCCTCCGGCTGCGCTGCCAGCGGATAGTGCATGGCGGCGTCGAGCACTTCGGCCTGGGGCAGGCGCGCGTGGAGATCTGCCACCAGCGGCTGCGCCAGGGTGACGATATGCCCCTGGGTCTGGGGCGAGAAGCGAAAGCCATGAATCACGGTGGCCGGCACGCAGATCATGGCCGGCGTATCGATGGCGGTCTCCAGATCGCCCAGCCGTAGTTCGACCTGGCCTTCGCGTAGCAGCAGCAGGTGCATCAGGTCGGCATGGCGGTGCGCTCGGATATGCCAGGCGTAGAGCCGGCTGCGTTCGGCGATGGTCTCGCAGTGGAGCAGGTCCGGGGTGGGCCAGTGGCGGGTCTCGCCATAGAGCTGATAGGTGGGAACGGGCGTGGGCGTCACCATGCGCATGGCTCTCGCGTCGTAGGGGGCTGGGATCAGACTAAAGTCAGGCGCCTATCCTTGGAAATGATCATTTTGGCTAGGAATCTTGCCTTATCCAGTGGTGATCGATGGCGAACAATGGTGGTGAAAAGTGCCATTTCGGGTCCTGGCCCGCCATTGGAGGAGAGGCATCATGCGCACGCAAGTCGCGATCGTCGGCGCTGGCCCAGCCGGCCTGCTGCTGGGGCAGCTGCTGCATCGCCACGGCATCGACAACGTCATCGTCGAGCGCCGCTCGGCGGATTACGTCCTGGGGCGCATCCGCGCCGGGGTGCTCGAACAGGGGATGGTCGATCTACTGCACAAGGCCGGGGTCGGCGCGCGGGTGGACGCCGAGGGCATTCCCCACGACGGTTTCGAGATGGGCCTGGGCGAGCGTCGGGTGCGCATCGATCTGGCCGCGCTGACCGGCGGCAAGCGGGTCACCGTCTACGGCCAGACCGAGGTCACCCGCGATCTGATGGCCGCCCGACGCGAGGCCGGACTGACCACGCTCTACCAAGCCGAAGAGGTATCGCTGCACGCCATCGAGAGCGAGTCGCCCTATCTCGAATGCCGCTACAACGGCGAGTCGATGCGCCTCGACTGCGACTATATCGCCGGCTGTGACGGTTTCCACGGCGTTTCGCGTCAATCCATCCCCACGACCACGCTCACCACCTTCGAGCGCGACTATCCGTTCGGCTGGCTGGGGCTGCTCGCCGATACCCCGCCGGTGCATCACGAACTGATCTATTCGCGTCACGAACGCGGCTTTGCGCTGTGCAGCATGCGCTCCGCCGAGCGCAGCCGCTACTACCTGCAGGTGCCCGCCGGCGAGCGGGTCGAGGCGTGGTCGGACGACCGCTTCTGGGACGAGCTGTCGCGCCGGATACCGCGGGAGGTGGCCGCGAATCTGGTCACCGGGCCGTCGCTGGAGAAGAGCATCGCACCACTGCACAGCTTCGTCGCCGAGCCGATGCAGCACGGGCGGCTGTTCCTGGCAGGCGATGCCGCGCACATCGTCCCGCCTACCGGTGCCAAGGGGCTCAATCTGGCCGCCGGCGACGTGGGTGTGTTGCATCGACTATTCGCCGCCATCTATCACCAAGGGCGCACCGATCTGATCCCACGCTACTCGCCCACCTGCCTGCGCCGGGTGTGGAAGGCCGAACGCTTCTCCTGGTGGATGACGCGCCATCTGCACGACTTCGGCCAGACGCTCGACTTCGACGAGCGCCTGCGCCAGGCCGAGTTCGACTACAGCCTCGACTCCCGGGCCGGTCTGACCACGATCGCCGAGAACTACGTCGGCCTGCCTTATGATTCGCTGGAATGAGATAGCGCAGAAATGCACACGCCTTCGCCACTGGCGAAGGCGTGTGCAGCGGTTGCGGCGCTCGGAAGGGAGCGCGCCTGGCGCTCAGCCCGTGCGGACTGCTGAAGTCCGCGGTGGGAAGGCGATGATCTCCTCGGCGCGCTCGCGCTGGGCCGGGGAAGCGCCAACCAGCAGCGAACCGCCGACGCAAAGTACCAGGTTGAGCAACAGCCCCCAGAGGCCGCTGAACACGCCCAGCGGGCGGTAGCCGGCGAAGGTGAAGGCGGCGGCCAGCACGGTGCCGGCGAGCATGCCCACGAATACCGCCTGGGCGTTCAGGCGCCGCCAGTAGAGGCCCAGAATCAGCGCCGGCGCGGTCTGGATCAGCACTTCGAACTTGAGCACGAAGATCTGATAGAGCGTGCCCGGCGGGTACCAGGCGATCAGCACCAGCACCACCACCGCGGCGACCCCCACCAGCTTGCCCACCAGGATCTTGCGGTACTCGCTGGCGCCGGGGGCGATATAGCGGCCGTAGAGGTCGTGGGAGACGATCGAGGAGAAGGTCAACAGCACCGAGTCCGCGGTGGAGACGATCGCCGCGATCACCCCGCCGAACAGCAGCACCATGGCCCAGTAGAAGAAGGTGTTCTGGTTGGCCAGGGCGTTGGCGAGCATGCCCACCAGCTGCTCCGACTGCGCCGTGGTGAGATCGGGGAAGGCGCTGATACCGATGATCCCGACCATGAACACCACGCCCGCGGTCAGAAACGGCATGTAGGCCATGCGGATGAACGAGCGCTTGAGGGTGCGCTCGCTGCGCGCGGAGAAGATGCGCTGGAAGGCGTGCGGGTAGATCGCCGCGCCGATCCCCACCAGCACCAGAAGACAGAACCAGGTGGTCAACGCCTTGCCCGTGGGTGCCCCCAGCTTCTGGGGCGCGTTGGCGGCCATGGTCTCGGCGGCGCTGGGCAGCCCGCCGATGTAGATCAGCGAGCCGATCAGCAGCGTGAACACCCCGAACAGCAGTGCCAGCCCCTGGATGGTGTCGGTATAGGCCACCGAGCGCATGCCGCCGAGCCAGCTATAGGCGACCATGATCACGATGAAGAAGATCACCCCGATCTGATACGGAATGGTGCCGCCGGTGAGCCCCGACACCCCCTGGCCGATGGCCACGAACTGCTCCAGCAGATAGTTGCCGAGACCGTAGAGCATGAGGATGGCGGCGAGCACGCTGACCCGTTTGGAACGGAAGCGCAGGTCGATCCAGTCCACCGGCGTGAGCAGACTGAAGCGCCGGCCCAGCGAGTAGAGCCGGGGGGCGAAGAACAGATACACCATGATGATCATGATGAAGAATGGCACCGACACCAGGTACTGATAGCCCAGGCGGTAGGCCGTCGGCGGATAGCCGACCACGGTGTTGCCGCTGTACTGGGTGGCGAAGAAGGTGAAGAACAGCACCATGGCGCCGAGGCCGCGCCCGCCCAGATAGTACTCGTCGAGACTCTCGCGCACGCCGCGGTGGCGCAGAAAGGCGAAGAGCCCTACCGCCAGCATCAGGCCGCCGTAGAGTCCCAGGACCAGAATCCCCGACCAGCCGCCGAACGCGAGGTCCATGCTCATCGCTCATCCTCCGTCTCGTCGGCCCCGGTATCCCACTGATAGAGCACGACCCAGGTGATGAACAGCGACAGCGCCAGCGACACCGCGATGATGATCAGGGCCCAGTAGGGAATGCCCCAGAACAGCGGCGACCAGGACCCGGCCGGGAAGTACCAGGGCGTGACCAGGGTGAAAAGCACGCCGAAGCCGATCCAGACGGCGGGCTTTTTGACCGGTTCGGTAATTCGTTTTTTCATGTGTTCCCCCGATGGCGCGTGCGTCGGCGCACGACGAATTCGACCGTGGACTAAGTCGACCGTGGACTATAGCCAGCGCGCTCGCGCCCTGGCTATTGACGTTCGGCAAAGCGAGACTTCGCGTCGGGCGAACGCATGCGACCTTGGTGGAGGGTCGCGACGGTGGGAGGCGAGTCAGGCCGTGCGGCTTCCGCTACGCTGATCGGCAGCGAGAACGTTTCGACAAGGAGAGCCCCATGGCCGAGCTGACGCTGTTCTATGATGGCGCCTGCCCCCTATGTGTCCACGAGATCACCCATCTGCGGCGGCTGGACCGCCACCGGCGCATTCGCTTCGAGGATATCCACGCCGCCGATTTCAGCCAGCGCTGGCCCGACGTCGACCCGGCGGACGCGAGCGCGATCCTGCTCGGGTACTACCGTGGGGAGCGCCTGCGCGGGCTCGATGTCACCCATCGCGCCTGGTCGCTGGTGGGGCGTGGCTGGCTCACCGCGCCGCTGCGCTGGCCGCTGGTCAAGCCGCTGGCGGATCGCGTCTATCGCTGGTTCGCACCGCGCCGCTACCTGCTTTCCGGCTGGCTGACCGGGCGCCAGCGCTGCGCGCCCTGTGACAGCGGCCAGTGTCGGATCGACGATGACGCGCCGCCGCGCGCCTGAGCTTATCGACTTTTCAGACAGTGCCTAGGGCGCGGCTCACTCGCTGAGAATATTTAGCTCGCGGTCCCAGCGGCGCAGAAAGGCCTGGCGCCGCAGCGGATCGACGAAGGCGAGCAGGGTGGCGTTGATCGGAATCGGATAGAGGTGGTCGCCGACCTGGTCGCGCAGGCGCTGGGCGGTGTAGGGGCCGATGACGTCGTCGCGCACGCTGAACAGCGGCGTGCTGCCGGCCAGGATACGCTGGCCGCGCCGGCTGAGCAGGAAGTCGACGAAGCGCCGCGCGGCTTGCGGGTGCGGTGCGTCGCGGTGGACGAAGGCCATGCGCATCAGCACCAGCGAGTAGTCGTTGGGCACCTGCACGATGATGTCGGGGTGGCTCTGCGCCCAGACCATGGCGTAGGAACCGAGCAGGTTGTAGCCGAGCCAGTAGCGGCCGTCGCTCAGGCCCTCGAGCATCGCCTGGGTATCCTGGGCCAGGTCGACGTCGGCGGCGCCCATCGCCGCGACCAGATCCCAGATGCGCGGCGTGTAGCGGGCATCCTGCTGCAGCAGGGTGTAGCCGACGCCGCTGTCGCGGGGCGAGTAGGTGACCACACGCCCGCGCAGCCAGTCGCGATAGTCGGTCAGTAGATCGAGCAGGTCGCGATGGGTGGTCGGCGGCGGCATATGCGAGGCGAGCTCCAGGCGGTAGGCCATTACCACCGGTTCGAAGGTGAAGCCGAACACTTCATTGCGCCATTTGGCCCAGGCCGGCCATTGCTGCGCCTCGACGCTGTCGAGCGCCTGCGCCCGGCCTTCGTTGCTCAGCGCCAGCTGCCACGGCATCGCCGAGCTGATCACCACGTCCGGCGGGTCCTCGGTGTCGCGTGCGCGGCGGTCGACCCTGAGCGAAGAGCTATCGCGGTAGTCCAGCGTGATCTGCGGATACTCGGCGCTGAAGGCGTCGAGCACCGGCTGGAACACCGGGCGATCCAGGGCGGCTTCGACGATCAGCGGCTCGGCCACGGCGGTGGAGGCTCCCAGGCCCATCCCGAATCCCATTCCCAGGCAGAGACAGACTCGCACAAGTGTGACCGCGAGCTTGCGATATCGGCGGCTCATGCGCGTTCTCCAGAATCTGGGGTGTGCCTATCGGAATCCGCTTCGGGCGGGGCCAGGCGCACCAGCGTCAGCGACAGGCGCAGACCATGCGGGTTCACCGCACTCAGCTCCAGCGGGCTGCCGTGACGCCGGGCGATGGAGTCGACGATCGCCAGACCCAGCCCCGAGCCCTCGGTATCCTGACGCTGGCCACGCTCGAAGGGGCGCGTCAGGCGCTCGCGCGCCGCCGCCTCCACCCCGGGGCCGTCATCCTCGATCGACAGCTCCAGCCGGTCCGGGCTCAGGTCGCGCAGCGCCACCGTGATCTGGCTGCCGTGCGGAGTATAGCGGCAGGCGTTGTCGATCAGATTGTTGAGCAGCTCGTGCAGCGCCCAGGGTTCGCCGGCGACCCAGGCGGGCAGCGCGCACTCGAGCGCCAGGCCGAGATCGTGGTCGCGGCTCTCCTGGCGGTCGGCCCACTCCATCACCATCGCGCGCAGCAGTGCGTCCAGCGCCAGCGGCTGGCGCTCCTGGTCGGGGCCCAGATGACGCAGCCGGGTCAGGCTGAGCATCTGGCCGGCCAGCCGGCTGGTGCGGCTGGCGCTGTCGTGGACCTCGTTCAGGGCGCGCCGCCAGGCTTCCGGATCGGGGCTGGCCAGGGCCAGCTCCGAGGTGCTCTGCAGCCCCGCCAGCGGAGTCTTCAACTGATGCGAGGCGTCGGCGATAAAGCGCAGCAGGGTGGCGCGGCGGTCGCGCTGATCGGCGAGCAGGCGGTTCAGGGTATCCACCCACTCGCGCATCTCCCGCGGCACCTCCAGGGTGAGCGGCTCGACGTCGTCCGGGTGGCGGTCACGCAGCGCCCGGCGCAGGCGCTCCAGCGGTGCCAGCAGGGCGCGCACGGCAATCATCAGCAGCGCCGCGGTGATCAGCACCATGGCGGCGAATCGCGAGGCGCTCTTCTCGAACAGCTCGCCGGCGAGCAGGTCGCGCCCGCGCCGGGTGTGGCCGACCCACAGCTGTACCGGCTCCTGGGTGTCCCAGCCGGCGGAGTCGATCTCACGGCCATGGAGGCGGATCGGTACGCCGTCCAGGTCGGCGTCGTAGAACACCGGGTGGTGGCTGGCGGCGTCGCGCATGGCGGCGCTGATCGGCAGTTCGGCGTTGCGCGTGATGAGGCGGCCGTTATCGGCCTGGAACCAGTAGAACACCCGCTCCTGCCACTGGGTGGCGAGAATCTGCAGCGCCGAGGCGGGCATCTCCAGGGTGGGCTGGCCGTCGGGCCACTGCAGCGATTCGGCCATGGTCAGGCTGGCGGCCGCGAGCTGGCCGTCGAGGGCACGGTCGGCGGCCTTGTGGGCGCTGGTGTAGGCCTCGATCAGCAGCAGCGTGCCGAGCCCGGCGACGATCGCGGTCAGCCACAGCGCCAGACGGCGCTTGAGCGACACCGGGCGGGCGTTCACTCGCGGCGCTCCTCCAGGCGATAGCCCAGCCCGCGCAGGGTGCGGATCGCCAGCGGGGCGTCCTGGAGCCGCTTGCGCAGCCGGCTGACGTAGACCTCGAGGGCGTTGGCGCCCACCGCTTCGAAGCCGAACAGGCGATCCTCCAGCGTCTCCCGGGGCACGATGCGCCCGGCGTTGAGCATCAGCGCTTCGAGCAGGCGGAACTCGCGCCGCGGCAGATCCAGCGGCTCGCCCGCCAGCCACACGCTGGCGGCGTGGGTGTCCAGGGTCAGCCCGGCGAAGTGCAGGCGGTCGTCGAGACGCTGCTGGCTGCGTCGCAGCAGGGCGCGCACGCGCGCCTCCAGCTCGCTGATCGAGAACGGCTTGGCCAGGTAGTCGTCGGCGCCCAGGTCGAGCCCGCGCACGCGATCCTCGAGCCCGTCACGCGCGGTGAGGATCATCACCGGGGTGGCGTCGCCGGCGTCGCGCAGGCGTGCCAGCAGCTCGAGCCCGCTGGCGTCGGGCAGCCCAAGATCGAGCAGGATCAGATCGAAACGGCGCTGGCGCAGCGCCTGCCAGGCATCTTCGACCCGGCTCAGCGCGTCGATGCGATAGCCGGCACGAGCCATCGCCTCGCCCAGCGAGCGCGACAGCAGAGGATCGTCTTCGATGACCAGCAGGTGCATGACGGCTCTCCGCGCCAGTGTGTCGTCAGGGTGAAATGGCCAGGATGAGACCGACCGCATGAGATCGACCGTTCGCACTCGGAGCGCGCCGACTCGGCGGTGCGATCAGTCCGTATAAGACTAATGTCTTAATTAGACCAAAGGTCTAGATGACAGGTTGATGAAAGGTTGGCGGCCTAGCATCGCCCAGGTGCTGTATGAACCCTCGCTTGCGGGCCGATCCCGATCAGAGTCCGAGCGGATAGCGAGCATAACAATCCAGGAGACGCTGAGCATGCCGAAATCATCCTCCCTTCGTCGTTGGCTGGCCGCCGCCGTGGCCGGTGGCGCGCTGCTGGCCGGTGCCGTTCAGGCCCAGGCCAAGCCCCCCGAGTGTATCGCCCCGGCCAAGCCCGGCGGTGGCTACGATCTCACCTGCCGCCTGGCCGCCAACGGCCTGCAGGAAGCCAAGCTGATCGACGAGCCGATGCTGGTCACCTACATGCCGGGCGGTATCGGCGCGGTCGCCTATAACCACGTCACCGGCGTGCGCAACGACGACCCCAACCTGATCGTCGCCGCGAGTACCGGTGCTGCGCTCAATCTGGCGCTGAAGAAGTTCGGTGCCAAGCAGTCGGTCGACGATGTGCGCTGGCTGGGCGCGCTGGGGGTCGACTACGGCGCGGTGGTGGTGCGTAACGACGCCCCGTGGCAGAACCTCGACGAGCTGATGCAGGCGCTGAAGAAGAACCCCTCCAGCGTGGTGATCGGCGCCGGCGGTACGGTCGGCAGCCAGGACTGGATGAAGGCGGCGCTGATGGCGAAATCCGCCAACATCGATCCGCGCAAGCTGCGCTACGTCTCCTTCGAGGGCGGCGGCGAGGCGCTGGCGGCGCTGCTGGGCGAGCACATCCAGGTGTTCACCGGCGATCTGGCCGAACTCAAGCCGCAGCTCGACAGCGGTGAAGTGCGCATCCTCGCGGCACTCGCCGAAGAGCGCCAGGCCGGCCCCTATGCCGATATCCCCACCGCCAAGGAGCAGGGCTACGACGTCGAGTGGCCGATCTGGCGCGGCTACTACATGGGCCCGAAGGTCAGCGACGAAGCCTATCAGGCGTGGGTCGAGCGTCTGCGCGAGCTGAGCCAGACCGAGAGCTTCGCCAAGCTGCGTGAAGGTCGCGGGCTGTTCCCGATGAGCAAGTTCGGCGATGACTTCGACCAGTACGTCAAGCAGCAGGTCGCCAGCTTCTCGGACCTGGCCAAGGAAGTGGGTCTGACCCGATGAGATACGCCGCCGACCGAATCCTGAGTTTGCTGTTGCTCGGTCTGGCGGCGTTCATCGCCGTCCAGGCCTGGCATCTCGAGGTGCCGTTCAGCTACGACCCGGTGGGGCCGAAAGCCTTCCCGCTGCTGCTGGCGGGGCTGCTGGCGCTGCTCGCGGTGGTGTTGTTCGTGCGCCCGGGGCCCAGCGGCGAATGGCCCAGCGGTGCGCTGCTGCTGCGCCTGCTGGTGGTGATGGGGCTGCTGGTGGTGTACGCCGCGCTGTTCATCGAGGCCGGCTACCTGCTGATCACCGCGTTGATCAGCGTGGCGATTGCCTGGCTGTTCGGCGCCTCGCCGCTCAAGGCCCTGGTCGGCGGAGTGCTACTCGCCCTCGGCAGCTATCTGCTGTTCACCTACGCGTTGGGCATCTCGCTACCCACCGGTAGCTGGATCGAACCGCTGCTGGGAGCCAACTGATGTTCGATTTCCTGATCCAGGGCTTCGGCGTCGCGCTGACGCCGCTCAATCTCGGGCTCGCCTTCCTCGGCGCGCTGCTGGGCACGCTGTTCGGCGCGCTGCCGGGCATCGGCCCGATCAACGGCATCGCCATTCTGATGCCGCTGGCCTATACCCTCGGCCTGCCGGCGGAGTCGTCGCTGATTCTGCTCGCGGGTATCTACACCGGCTCCGAATACGGCGGGCGCATGTCGAGCATCCTGCTCAACGTGCCCGGTGACGCCGGCGCGGTGATGACCACGCTGGATGGGCACCCGCTGGCCAAGAAGGGCCTCGCTGGCCCGGCGCTGGGGCTCTCCGCGGTGAGCTCGTTCATCGGCGCCACGGTGGCGATCCTGGGGCTGACCCTGTTCGCGCCGCTGCTGGCGATCGTCGCGGTCAAGTTCGGCCCCGCCGAGTTCTTCGCACTGATGATCTTCGCCTTCGCCTCGATGTCGGCGATGATGGGTAAGGACCCGCTCAAGACGCTGATCGGCGCTGTGCTCGGCGTGCTGATCTCCACCGTCGGGGTCGACTCCGGCACCGGCGTGCTGCGCTTCACCTTCGACATGCCCGAGCTCTACGACGGCATCGATTTCGTGGTCATGATCATCGGGCTGTTCGCGGTCAGCGAGATCCTGCTGATGCTCGAACACGCCTTCCGTCACGACCAGGATGGCGAGATGGCGCCGATCGGCCGTGTCATGGTCAAGATGAGTGAGGTGCTCTACTGCAAGTGGGCGATCCTGCGCTCCAGCGTGATCGGCTTCGTCATCGGCGTGCTGCCGGGCACCGGCGCCTCCGTCGCCAGCGCCGTGGCCTACACCACCGAGAAGCGCATCAGTGACCACGACAACAGCTTCGGCACCGGCAACATGCGTGGCCTGGCGGCGCCGGAAGCGGCCAACAACGCCTCCGCCGCGGGCTCCTTCGTGCCCATGCTGACCCTCGGCATCCCCGGTTCCGGTACCACCGCGATCCTGCTCGGCGCGCTGATGCTCTACAACATCAACCCGGGGCCGATGATGTTCCGCGAACAGCCGATGGTGGTGGGCGGGCTGATCGCGTCGCTCTATATCGGCAACGTCATGCTGCTGCTGCTCAACCTGCCGCTGGCCGGGGTCTTCGCCCGCGTGCTGCAGGTACCGCGCTGGCTGCTGGTGCCCAGCGTGGCGATTCTCGCCTTCGTCGGCGTCTATCAGCTGCACTCCGATCTGATGGCGATCTATCTGATGCTGGCCATCGGCGTGTTCGGCTATCTGCTGCGCAAGTTCGGCTTCTCGCTGGCGCCGGTGGTGCTGGGCTTCGTGCTCGGCGGGCTGATGGAGGAGAACCTGCGCCGGGCGCTGTCGATCAGCGGTGGCGACCTCGCCATCCTGTGGCAGTCCGGGCTCTCGATCGGGCTATGGATCGCCGCTGCTGCGGTGGCGTTCATCCCGCTGTTCGCGGGCAGGCTCAAGGCCAAGTTCATGCCCGCCCGGTCCGCTTGAGGTGCACTTGCCGGCGCGCCGCCACTGCGCTGATCCTCTGGCCCCGCTTCGGCGGGGCTTTTTCGTGGAACTCATGTCGAAGATGACTTGATGCCGCGAGGGGGCTATTGTCTGCCCATCTTCCACAGCGCGCCGAGCCTCGGCCACCGGGAGTGATCATGCAGACATCGAAGTGTCGGGTGCGGGCCATGCTGGCGCCGGAAGGGCGGCTCAAGGTGGCGATCAACTACGGCAATCCGGTGCTGGCCCAGCGCCGTGAGGATGGCGAGCCGGGCGGCGTCTCCGCGGCGCTGGCCCGGGCGCTGGCGGCGGAGCTGGATGTGGCGGTGGGGTTCGTCACCTATGACGCCGCCGGGGCAGTGGTCGCCGATCTCGAACACGCCGACTGGCGGCTGGCGTTTCTGGCCCGTGACCCCAAGCGTGCCGAGACGATCCACTTCACCTCGCCCTATGTGCTGATCGAAGGCACCTACCTGGTGCCCGAGGCGGCGCCGTTCGCCGAGGTCGAGGCGCTCGACCGTGACGGGGTGCGCATCGCGGTAGGCGAGGGCGCGGCCTACGACCTCTATCTCTCGCGCACCCTCCAGCACGCCGAGCTGGTGCGCGCGCCCACTTCGGCCGCGGCGATCGAGCTGTTCGTCGAGCAGGGGCTCGACGCTGCCGCCGGGGTGCGCCAGCCGCTGACCCGCTACGCCGAGGCCCATGGCGGCTATCGGGTGCTGCCGGGGCGCTTCACCGCGATCGAGCAGTGCATGGCGCTGCCCCGCGCCCAGGCCGAGGTCGCCGACTACGTCGAGGCGTTCCTGGCGCGGATGAAGCACGAGGGCATGGTCCAGCGTGCGCTGAGCGAGAGCGGGCAGGGTGATGCGGAGGTCGCCCCCTGAGTGGGGGTAGGTCACGCAGGTGGCGGTTTTTGCCCCGAAAAATGCCGCAGGGGCTTCACACGGTGCGGGTGTTTTCTGTTATGCTTCGTCACCGCGAAACGCCGGGAACGTCTGGTGGCACCCTCTGCGTGCTGTTGGGACGTTGTTGGCCTTTGCGTCAGGAGAGGTGGCAGAGTGGTCGAATGCACCGCACTCGAAATGCGGCATACCTTCGCGGGTATCGAGGGTTCAAATCCCTCCCTCTCCGCCACGAACAGCAAAAAGCCGGCTTAATGTAGCCGGCTTTTTTGTGGGCGTCCTTCACGTCCGAGAGTGGGGTGCCGTTACCGGATTCTGCTCGCGGGACGACGGCCGGGCAGCGGCGCCACCTCCAGCACCGCGGCGGCGATCACCAGCAGCGCGCCGCCGAGCTGAAGCGCGCTGAGCGGCTCGCCGGCGAACAGCGCCGCCGAGAGCACGCCCACCAGCACTTCGCTCATCATCAGAATCCCCAGCCGCGCCGGTGCCAGCACGCTGGCCGCCCATACCACGATCGCCAGCGATATGGCCCACCACAGGGTGGCGGAGACGGCGATCCAGGCCACGGCCTGACCCAGCGCCGGCATCGGTGGCAGCCCGGGCCAGGGGCCGAGCAGCGGTGTCAGTGCCAGCGCACCGAGCACGGCGCCCAGGGCGAACACGAAGCTGCCTTCGCCCGGGCCGAGAGTGCTGCGCGCGCGCATGCCGCTGGAGGCGATCGCCCACAGCACGCCGGAGACCAGCCCCAGCCAGTCGCCCAGGGTGCGCGGCAGCGGCGAGCCGGCCGCGCCCAGCACCAGCGTCAGGCCACCCAGCCCCAGCGCGATCACGGCCAGTCGCCGGCCGGTGAGCGGCCAGCGCCACCACAGCCGCTCGATCAGCGAGCTCCACACCGGGGTGAGATAGAACAGCAGTATGACCACCGCGACCTGGCCCTGGACCAGACCCACCGAGTAGCACATGAACGCCGCTCCGCCGAGCAGCACCGCGAGTATCCCCAGCGGATGACAGCGGCGCAGCCGGGCGCGCCCGGCCAGCGCCCAGGGCGCGAGCAGGCAGCAGGTGACGAGGGCGACGATCAGTGAGCCCCAGACGCCGCCCAGAGCCAGCGCCTCGAGGCGGCGGATGGGAATCCAGTAGAGCCCCCACAGCGCGCCGGCGAATAGAATGCCTGCGGCCGCCAGACGCGTGCGTCTGGCGGCCGCAGGGTTCGGCGCGAACGTTTCCGGGCTAGCCATTCGCGCTCAGCGCGCGGCGGCTTCGAGTGCGGCGACGGCAGGCAGGGTCTTGCCCTCGACGTACTCGAGAAAGGCGCCGCCGCCGGTGGAGATGTAGGAGACACGCTCGGCGATGCCGTACTTGTCGATGGCGGCCAGAGTGTCACCGCCGCCGGCAATCGAGAACGCCGGGCTTTCGGCGATGGCGTGGGAGAGGGTCTCGGTGCCCTTGCCGAACTGGTCGATCTCGAACACCCCCACCGGGCCGTTCCAGAGGATGGTGCCGGCGTTGCCGAGCAGCGCCGCCAGACGCTCGGCAGTCTCCGGGCCGATATCCAGGATCATCTCGTCGTCACCGACCTGATCCACCGGCTTGACCGTCGCGGTGGCGGATTCGGAGAACTCGGTGGCCACCACCACGTCGCTCGGCAGCGGAATCTCGACCTTGGCCATCAGCGCCTTGGCCTTGTCGATCAGGTCGGCTTCGTAGAGCGACTTGCCGACGTTGTGGCCGGCCGCGGCGATGAAGGTGTTGGCAATGCCACCACCCACGATCAGCTGGTCGCACTTCTCGGCCAGGGCGTAGAGCACTTCGAGCTTGGTCGAGACCTTGGAGCCGCCGACGATCGCCGCCATCGGCCGCTTGGGCGCGCTGAGGGCCTGCTCCAGCGCTTCCAGCTCGCTCGCCAGCAGCGGGCCGGCGCAGGCCTGGGGGGCGAAACGGGCGACGCCGTGGGTCGAGGCCTGGGCGCGGTGGGCGGTGCCGAAGGCATCCATCACGTAGACGTCGCAGAGCGCGGCGTAGGCCTTGGACAACGCCTCGTCGTCCTTTTTCTCGCCCGGGTTGTAGCGCACGTTCTCCAGCATGACCACTTCGCCGTCGCCGATCTCGACCTCGCCGTCGAGATAGTCCTTCTCCAGGCGCACCGGCTGACCCAGCAGCTCGCCGAGATGCCGGGCGACCGGAGCGAGGCTGAACTCGTCGGCCGGCTCGCCTTCGGTGGGGCGACCCAGGTGGCTCATCAGCAGCACGCGGGCGCCGGCGTCGAGAGCGGCACGGATGGTCGGCAGGCTGGCGCGGATGCGGGCGTCGCTGGTGACCTTGCCGTCCTTGACCGGCACGTTGAGATCCTCGCGGATCAGGACGCGCTTACCCGAGAGATCCAGCTCAGTCATCTTATGCACGTTCATGCGTTCCTTCCTTAGGTTTTGGACGAAAACTGCCTACGCTCGGCAATACCGCGTTAGAAATTGGCTCAAGATGCTCATTTATGCCCATAAACTCCGCTCTTTCGCCACTTTTTGCCTTGTCTTGCCTTCGCTCGTCGACTTTTCGTACAGAACCTAGCGGGGAGAGGCGGTAGCGGCGGATGGGCACTCGAGCCAGTGGTGGGCAACGTCGAGCATGCGATTGGCGAAGCCCCACTCGTTGTCGAACCAGCATAGCGCCTTGAGCAGGCGGCCCCCGGCGACGCGGGTCTGGGTGGCGTCCACGATACCCGAGCGCGGGTCGTGGTTGAAGTCGACCGAGGCCATGGGCTCGTCAGTGTAGCCGAGCAGGCCCTGATAGCAGCCGAGGCTGGCGTCGCGCAGGCAGGCGTTGACCGCCGCGGCGTCGGTCTCGCGGGCGAGCGAGATCGCCATGTCCATGGCCGAGACGTTGATCGTCGGCACGCGCACGTGCAGGCACTCGAAGCGCTCCGCCAGGTGCGGCATCAAACGCCCGATGCCGCGGGCGAGGCCGGAGTCCACCGGTACGATCGACTGCATCGCCGAGCGCGTCAGGCGCAGGTCGCTATTGTGGTAGGCGTCGATCACCGGCTGGTCGTTCATCGCCGAGTGGATGGTGGTGGTGACGCCGTGCTCGACCCCGAAGTGGCGGTCGAGCACGTGCAGGATCGGCACCAGGCAGTTGGTGGTACAGGAGGCGGCGGAGACCACGCGCATATCCGCCGTCAGCATCGACTGGTTGACGCCGAAGACCACGGTGGCGTCGACGTCCGCCTCGGCGGGCTGGGAGAACAGCAGCCGCGCGGCACCGGCCTGCAGGTGGCGTTCGGCGGTGGCGCGATCCTTGAAGCTGCCGGAGCACTCGAGCACCAGATCCACCCCCAGGGCGCCCCAATCCAGCGCTTCGGGGTCAGCGGCGCGGCGGATGGCGATCGCCTGGCCGTTGACCACCAGTTCGTCGCCATGCGTTTCGACGCGCCCGGGAAAGCGGCCGTGGGTGGTGTCGTAGCGGGTCAGATAGGCCAGCGTTTCCAGCTCGGAGAGCTCGTTGATGGCGACCACCTGGAACGGCAGCTCGGGGCGTTCCACCAGGGCGCGCAGCACGCTCTGGCCGATCCGCCCGTAGCCGTTGATGGCGATGCGATACGTCATGCCGGGGCCCGTTCGAGAGATTCACGAAGGCAGGCATGTTAGCGCATTCACTGCGCCGCCGCAGGGGCCGAGCCCTGCTCCCGGCCTCAGCGGCAACCGGCAGCGATGGCATCGAGACGCGCGGCCAGGGCGGCGGGCATCTCCATCGGCAGCAGGTGGCCATAGCCGGGGAAGATTTTGAGTTCGCCGGCGCTCAGGTGCGGCATCACCGACTCGCGCTGCACCGCCGGCGGCAGCGAGGGGTCGCGATCACCCACCAGCACCCAGGCGGGCAGGTCGAGCACCCCGACGCGCTCGCGCCAGTCCTCGGCGTAGGTGTGCTCGGGCCAGGCGCGCCACGCCGCCGGGGTGGCGTTGATCGCATCCTCCACCGCGCGCTGGTAGGTCGCCGGGTCGAGCGCCACCGCGCTGGCGCCGTCGATGAACGCCCGTGCCTGGGCCTCGCTGAAGTCGAAATCGAGCTGGAAGCGGTGCTCCTCGGCACTGATCGTCTGCGGGCCAGGCGGCGACGGCGCGATCAGCACCAGTGCGCGCAGCCAGGCCGGGCGCTCGGCGGCGACGGTCATCGCGATGCGCCCGGAGAAGGAGTGGCCGACCAGCACCACCTCGTCGAGCCCCGCGGCCTCCACTTCGGTGATCACGTGGCGGGTCATGGCGGCGACGTCGTAACCGGGGCGGTCGCGGGCGTCGCCGAAGCCCGGCATATCCAGGGTGGCGACGCGCGAAGCCGGGTCGAGGTGGCCGATCACCTCGCGCCACTCGCGGTGAGAGCTGCCGAAGAAGTGCATCAGCACGAGGGTCGGGCGCCCCTGCCCGCTATCGCTCGAGAGCGTCATCGTCTGGCCTCCATGCCATGGGTGTCACTCCAGCGTAGTCTCTCACCTCGGCGTAGTCTCTCACCTCAGTGCCGTCCGTCATCTCGACGGCGTCTGTCATCTTCAACTAGCCGCTATGTCAGCGCCGGCACCGGCTCACGCCCACAGATGCCATACCAACGGCAGCACGATGGCGGTGAAGGCGCCGGTCAGGCTCATGCCCAGCGAGGCAAAGGCGCCGGCCTGGTGGCTGATCTCGAACGCGCGCACGGTGCCCAGGGCGTGGCCGTTGATGCCCAGGGCGAGGCCGATCAGGCGCGGGTCACGGATGCGCATCCAGCGGCTCAGCCACTCGACGCCGAAGATCGCGGTGATCCCGGTAGTCATCAGCGCGCCCATCAGCAGCGCCGTGGAGCCACCCAGTTCCTGAGTCAGGCTCAGCGCGATCGGTGAGGTCACCGACTTCGGCGCCAGTGAGGCGAGCACCTCGGGCGGGGCGCCGAGCAGCCAGGCGATCAGCACCGCGTAGCAGGCGGCCAGGGTGGCCGAAAGCGGCAGCGTCAGCACGATCGGCTTCCACAGCGCGCGGATCTGCCCCAGTTGCTGGTAGAGCGGCACCGCCAGCGCCACCGTGGCCGGCCCGAGCAGCAGCATCAGCCAGGCGGCCCCGCGGTTGTAATCATCGATGCCGATCGGCAGCAGCGCGATCACCGCAGCGATCAGCAGCGCGGCGATGATCACCGGCGGGCACCAGCTGGGGTGGCGCATCAGCTTGAACAGACGCACGCCGAGGAAGTAGGCGGCCAGGGTCAGCCCGATGGCGCCGATCGGGGTGGCGAACCACGTCTGCGGCACGGCCGCCAGGGTCGCGCCCAGCTCACTCATGCGGGGTCTCCGGTGGCAGGCAGCGGCGCATCAGCCACAGGCTGGAGGCGACGCTGGCCAGGGTGCCCAGCAGCAGCGCGGTGAGAATGGCCCCGGCCTGATCGGCGAAGCGCCCGGCGACGAAGAAGATCTCGACCACCCCGGGCATGATCAGCAGCGCGAGCATGGCGATCAGCGGCTGGCTGACGGCGACCACATCGGCGTTCATGCCGCCGCGCTGGCAGAACCACAGCGTCAGCAGCAGCATGCCGATCACCCCTGCGGGCAGGGCGATGGGTAGCCACAGCACGATGGCCTGGCCCAGCAGCAGAAACACGAGCAGCCACAGAAAGCCCCGCAGCACGGACATGGCAGATCTCCGAGAAGGCGGAAAAGCCGCTAGCGTAGCAGATCGCGTCGTGATCCCACTTTCCCATGACGATTTTCAGCCCGCGCCGCTGTGCGACTCGTGACACGCTGTGTGGCCGTGGCCGCCGAACCCCTTCTGGGCGTCAGCGAATGGCGACAGCCGGGACAACTCGTGAGTAAGGCACGACAGACTCGCGCGCAAGGCGTGAACTGAGCGGCGTTGTCGCTTATTCTGGGGCCCGTTCGACCGCGCGGTGGACGCACCCGGCGGGGCGAGGGGCCCGGCAGCCCGGCGTCGCCAGCATCGTCTTGCGAGCCGTTGCCCCGGGGCAGCGGCAGGGAAGCCGTACCCGTCGAGACTCACCGACGTACCATCTGAGGACAGAGGAAACGCATCATGACCGATATTGCCAAGCTGCTGGGCGACGAGGCCGAAAGCCTGCTGAGCTACACCTGTAGCGGGTTCAAGAAAGAGGACCTGTACCTGCCCGGCCCGGACTTCGTCGACCGTGTCTTCGCCGACAGCGACCGCAGCCCGCACGTGATGCGCAACCTGCAGACGCTGTTCAACCATGGCCGTCTCGGCGGCACCGGCTACGTCAGCATCCTCCCGGTCGACCAGGGTATCGAGCACTCCGCCGGCGCCTCATTCGCGCCCAACCCGGCCTACTTCGATCCCAAGAACATCCTCGAGCTGGCGCTGCAGGGCGGCTGCAACTGCGCCTGTTCGACCCTGGGCGTGCTCTCCTCGGTGGCGCGGCGCTACGCGCACAAGATCCCGCTGATGCTCAAGCTCAACCACAACGAGAGCCTGACCCTGCCGGCGATGTACGACCAGACCCTGTTCGCCCAGGTCGAGCAGGCCCATGACATGGGCTGCATCGCGGTCGGCGCGACCGTCTACTTCGGCTCGCCGGACTGCCGCCGTCAGATCCAGGAGATCAGCGAAGCGTTCGAGCGCGCCCACGAGCTGGGCATGGTCACCGTGCTGTGGTCCTACCTGCGCAACCCGGAATTCAAGAAGGATGGGGTCGACTACCACGTCGCTTCCGACCTCACCAGCCAGGCGGTGCACCTGGCAGCGACGATCAAGGCCGATATCGTCAAGCAGAAGCTGCCCGAGAACAACGGCGGCTACAAGGCGATCGGCTTTGGCCATACCCATGAGAAGGTCTACAGCGAGCTGACCAGCGATCATCCGATCGACCTGGCGCGCTTCCAGGTCGCCAACGCCTTCATGGGGCGTGCCGGGCTGATCAACTCCGGCGGCGGCTCCAAGGGCCAGTCCGACCTGGGCGAAGCGGTGCGCACCGCGGTCATCAACAAGCGTGCCGGCGGCATGGGCCTGATCTCCGGGCGCAAGGCGTTCCAGAAGCCGCTCAAGGAGGGCATCGAGCTGCTCAACGCCATCCAGGACGTCTATTTGTCCAAGGATGTCAGCATCGCCTGAGCCGACACGGCGCCTTCACGGCGCCGTCAGATGCATGAGCCCGGCCGACAGGTCGGGCTTTTTGCGTTCTGGCGCGGGACATCTGCGCGGCTTTATCGACTTTGGTCTGCCGACCTAAGTTCAATTGTATGACAAAGGCGCTCTCTTTTACCTTGGTTGTCGCGTTGAATGATAACGCTATCATTTTCATATCCCGCCGCTGGCGAGACGCCCAGCCTGGTGCTTCGCCGCGAGAGTCGGCCGGGGAAAGGGGAGACGCAGCATGACACCGATCTGGAGCAAAGCCTGCCTGGCGCTGCTGGCCAGCGCCGCCATCGGCCTGACGACCTCGGCCCAAGCCGCCGACGACTGCCCGCTACCGGGCAATCTGCGTGTGGTGATCGGCTCGACCTCGACCGGGGGTGACACCTATCAGAACTCGAGCATCGTGGTCGACCAATTGGCCAAGAAGCTCGACATCAACGCCAAGGTCGATGCCGTCGGCGTGATGCCGGCCTTTCAGGCGCTCGAGCGCAGCCGCCACGGCAATACCATCATGATCTTCCACGATGGCGCCTATCTGGGGAATCTCTACGGGGTCAACGGCTACCGCGACATCTTCGACAAGTACATCATCGGGCCGACCATCGCCATCAACCCGGGCAACGCCTACCTGGTGCCCAAGGATTCGCCCTACCAGACCCTCGACGACATCATGGCCGCGGCCGGTAACGGCAAGCAGATCCGGGTGGCGATTCAGCCCGGCGGCGTCTCCGAAATCGGCTTCTCGGCGCTCAAGAATGCGGTGCGCCTGAAGTATCCGGGCAAGGAGGGTAACATCGTCGCGGTCAATACCGGGTCCCAGGCGGACAAGAACCAGCTGCTGTTCGACGGTGCCGCCGACGTGATCAACGGATCGGTGCAGGCCAACGAGCAGTACACCCAGCTGCCGGCGGACGATCAGAAGGCGATGCGCTTCGTCTGGATCACCGCCCGCCACGACACCGTTGCCCAGACCGAAGCCGCAGGCATGGGCGATACCTCCCGCGAGCAGCTACTCCAGTACGTGACGCCCAACGTCAAGGTGCCGATGGGCGACGGCCAGGACTTCACCTTCGATAAGGAGTTCTTCTTCCTCTACAACAAGGACATGGACCCGGCCGCGGTCAAGTGCATCGATATCGCGCTGGCCGACATCTATGACCAGGGCGAGATCCAGAAGCAGCAGAAGCGCTCTTTCTTCATTCCCGACTTCAAGCCGTCTGCGCAGGCGGCGACCTACCTCGAGAAGAAGAGCGAGGAGTATCGCACCATCATCGACGACCTGAAGGGTTAGGCTCGCTCTGCGGCGCCGGCCGGGCTCGGCCGGCGCCTTGGATCTCTTGTCGATCTCACGCTGGATGTCGCCGGCGCACGACCCGGCCCAGGAGCCACTTCCCATGGACAGCCACTGGCTATCGCTGTTCGATGTCACCATCGACTTCAGCCAATCCCATCTCTTCTTTCCGCGTATCGTGACCACGCTGCTGGGTATCCTGCTGGCGATGATCCTGGTGACCCGCTATCGCCGCATCGTGCCGGCGCTGCGGCACGCCGGGCGCGTGGTGGGCGGGCGCGAGGGCAACTTCGACCGCAAGCGCTTCTTCGGCACCCTGGTGCTGGTGACGCTCTATTTCTATCTCATGGGGGTGCTGAGCGACGTCTTCCCCAACACCGGCTACAGCTTTCTGATCATGTCGGTGCTGTTCGTGTTCTCGCTCTCGCTGCTCTATGCCGAGCGCCTCTCCCGCCGGATTCTGCTGATCATCACGCTCAATGCGCTGATCGCCCCGGCCATCGCCTGGTACGTGCTGGCGCAGCTGTTCCGTATCACGCTGCCCTGACCCGGAGATCCGACCCATGGACATTCTGTCCCACCTCACACCGATGTTCTTCACGCTGATCGCGGCCGGCACGCTGATTGGCATCATCTTCGGCGCGATTCCCGGCATGACCGCGACCATGGCGGTGGCGGTGTGTCTACCGCTGACCTACGCCTTCGGCCTGGTCAACGGCATCGCGCTGCTGCTCGGGCTCTATGTCGGCGGTATCTCGGGGGGCATGGTGCCCGCGGTACTGCTCAATATTCCCGGTACACCGTCGTCGATCACCACCACCTTCGATGGCTATCCCATGGCCCAGCGCGGGGAGGGCGAGCGGGCGCTCAAGACCGGGATCGTGGCGTCGATCTTCGGCGGGCTGTTCAGTGCCGCGGTACTGTTCTTCTTCGCCCCGGTGCTGGCGGATTTCGCGATCAAGTTCTCCTACGTGGAGAAATTCCTGATCATCCTGCTGGCGCTGACGGTGATCGCCTCGCTCTGCTCGAACATGCTGATGGGTATCTTCAGCGGGGTGCTCGGTGTCTGGCTGAGCCTGATCGGCACCTATTCGATCACCGAGGGGGGCAACGGCGAGCCGCGGCTGATGTTCGACTTCATGCAGTACTACCTGATCGACGGCTTCTCGCTGCTGCCGGTGCTGATTGGTATCTTCGGGCTGAGCACCATCCTGCTCGACGCCGAGAACGGCTTCGCCGACGCCCCCGGCCAGGGTCGGATCAAGCTCAAGGGCGGCGCACGCTTCTCGTTCTCCATCTTCAAAGGGCAACTGGTCAATCTGATCCGCTCTTCCGGGATCGGCACCTTCGTCGGCATGCTCCCCGGGGTCGGCGGTAGCGCCGCCTCGGTGCTTGCTTACAGCCAGGAGAAGAACTTCTCCCGCGATTCGTCACAGATGGGCAAGGGCGCGCCCCAGGGCATCGTCGCTTCGGAGTCGTCCAACAATGCGCTCACCGGCGGTGCACTGGTGCCGCTTTTGTCGCTGGGGATTCCGGGTGACTCGACCACCGCGATCCTGATCGGTGCCTTCACCCTGCAGGGCATTCAGGTCGGCCCGCTGTTCATCGGCAACAACATGGACACCTGGTATCTGATGATCATCGCCCTGGTGGCGGCCAACGTGCTGATGTTCGGCATCATGTACTTCGCCATCCGCCATATCGCCAAGGTGATCGAGGTGCCCAAGTACATCCTCTACCCGCTGATCGTGATGATGTGCGTGGTCGGTGCCTATGCCATCAACTACGGGATCATGTTCGACGTCTGGACGCTGCTGATCTTCGGCGTGTTCGGCTACGTGGCGCAGAAGATCGGTCTGGAGGTGGTGCCGCTGATCATCGGCTTCATTCTCGGCAAGTCGGCGGAGGTCTACTTCGTCAAGAGCATCGAGTCCTATGGCAACTTGACGATCTTCTTCACCAAGAGCCCGATCGCCGCTTTCCTGTGGGTGCTGATCGCGGTCTCGGTGGCCTTTGCGATCTATCTGCGCGTGCGCAACCGGCGCCGCGGGGCGAGCAGTCTGGTCGAGTGAGCGGGTCGACTACCCCGCCGTACGACGACAAAGTCATGAACGATAAAGCCCACGAACGACAAAGCCCACGCCGATGGCGTGGGCTTTTTTGTGGCTTGCCCGGGGGCAAAGCGCCGGAGCCTGGGACACTGGCGCGTGTCGCCGGGCGGGGCTCAGTCGACGCAGAGCTTGCGCACCTGATGGAGGTTTTCCAGCGTTGCCAGGCACGCCTCGGCGGCCTCTGCGCCCTTGGTCAGGAAGTGCTCGCGGAAGAAGCTGGTATGCGCTTCGTGCTCATGGAAGTGGTGCGGGGTCAGCACCGCGGAGATCACCGGAACTTCCTGTTCCATCTGCAGCGCCATCAGGGCGTCGATGACCGCGGTGGAGACGAAGTCGTGGCGATAGATGCCGCCGTCGACGACGAAGCCCGAGGCGACGATCGCCGCGTAGCGGCCGCTCTTGGCCAGCAGTTTGGCTTGCAGCGGAATCTCGAACACGCCGGGAACGCTGAAGGTCTCCAACTGGGCGGTATCGAAACCGCGCTCACTGAGGCGCTCGACGAAGGCGGAGTGGCAGTTGCCGACGATATCGCCATGCCAGTCGGCACGGATGAAGGCGATGCGCTGAGCGCGGGTATGCGCGGAGAGCTGCGGGGAGGTGGACTGATTCATGGTCGTTTCCTGTGATGGTCGAGGTAACCAGAATCAGGGCTGCGGCGCGCTTGGCGTACGCGAAAGACGGCAGGCACCGCGGCACTCGGCGGGTTGGCCGGGGGCGGTCGGTGGACCGAATCGACATGGACAAGTGACACCGTTCTCTTTCATCCGGACTATGACCGTCGGCTTCGGAATCGCACCGAATCTGCTGACCCGGGCAGCCAGTGTGGCGCTGCTCGGCGCTCGCGGGCTTGGGCTGCGCGCCAGCGCGCCGCCATCACCGCCGGTGGGGACTTCCACCCCGCCCTGAGAACCGATGCCGGCAGACACACCCGCCGACATTCGCCCATAGTCTACGCCCTTCACCCGGAGCACGGAAGGCCGGCGCCGGGGGCTGCTGTGGTATCGTGTGGCGGCGTCCACCGCGCGTGCGCTAGATCTTTGGCGGTGCGCGACGCGACGCTGGCCAGCCGACCCTTTTCCCTATTTCTGCCACCCGGACCGAGACCGCATGAGCGAGCGCAACGACACCGCCGAGATCGCGCTGATGACCGAGATCGCTACCCTCTATTACATCGAGGGCGAGACCCAGGAGGCGATTGCCAATCGCCTGGGCATCTCGCGGGTCAAGGCCGGGCGCCTGCTCAAGCGCGCCCAGGGCGAGGGGATCGTCGACGTGCGCGTGCGCCAGCATCCGGCGGTGAGCGCCGAGATCGAGCAGGCGCTGATCCGCCGCTTCGGCATCAAGCGCGCGCTGGTCGCCCTCGACCATGCCGACCCCGAGGTGCAGCGCGGCAATGTCGCCAGCCTGGTCGCCGACCATCTCTCGCGTAGCTTGAGCGAAGGTGCCATCGTCGCCGTGGGCATGGGGCGCAACGTCGGCGCGGTGGCGGACAACGCCTTCGAGCAGGGCCAGCGCAACTGCTCCTTCGTCTGCGCCATCGGCGGTTCGGTGCGCGCCGGCGAGTACATGAACCCGGACCATATCTGCCGGCGCCTGGCGATGAAGTTCGGCGGCGACAGCGAAACCCTCTACGCCCCGGCGCTGGTGCAGAACCTCGAGCTGCGCGATGCCATGTACGACAACCCCACCATCCGCCAGACCCTCGACCGCGCGCGACGTGCCGATTTCGCCCTGATCGGCATCGGTGACTTGAGCGAGAACAGCAACATGGTGCGCATGGGCTGGTTCTCGCCCCAGGAGACCGCCGAGGCGCGCCTCTCGGGTACCGTCGGCGACATGATGGGTTACGACTTCATCGACATCTATGGACGCCCGTCGATGACGCCGATGCAGGGCCGCGTGATCGGCCTGACCATCACCGATCTGGCGCGGATTCCCGATGTCATCGCCATCGCTGCCGAGAACACCAAGGCCGCCGGTATCCTCGGCGCGTTGCGCACCGGGGTGATCGACACCCTGGCCACCAGCGTCACCAACGCCCACACCATCCTGCGTCTGGACGAGGCGACACGGGTCGATGATGGCGAAGGCTGAGCCTTACCGCAGCCGCCCGCGCTTACGCGCTACCCGGCGTCAGCTCGCGACCTGCTAGGGTTTGTACGAAAAGTCAGCGAGCGAAGGCAAGACAAGGCAAAAATCGGCGAAAACGCGGAGTTTACGGGGTGTAAATGAGCATTTTGAGCCGATTTTTAACGCCGTATTGCCGAGCGCAGGTAGTTTTCGTACAGAGCCTAAGACGCCGAGGATGAGGCGCCGTGACCTTGTGTTCGGTTGCGTCCGCCGCGCTTGGCGCGATACAGGGCGTGATCGGTGAGCGCAACCAGGTCGCGAAAGTCGCGGCAGTTGGCGGTGAGCTCGGCGACACCGATACTCAGGGTGACCGCTGCCTCGTCAATGCCATCATGGGTCGTGACGCGCATCTCGGCGACGCACTGACGTAGCCGCTCGGCGCACGCCAGCCCCGCCGCGAGCGGGGTCTCTGGCAGCAAGACGACGAATTCCTCACCGCCGATCCGGCCCACCGTGTCGATGGCCTCGCGTGCCTCGTTCACGCAGCACTCGGCGACGGCGCGGATGACCAGGTCGCCGGTGACATGACCCCAGGTATCGTTGATGCGCTTGAAGAAGTCGATATCGACGATCAGCAGCGTCAGCGGATGCGCGAAGCGCCGCGAGCGCTGATATTCGCGCTCGCCGACCTCCAGTAGATGGCGGCGGTTGTAGATGCCGGTCAGCGGGTCGCGGGTGGCCAGGGTATGGAGCTCGGCGTTGAGGCGTTCGAGCTGGGCGTTCTGTTCTGAGAGGCGGGTGTTCAGCGCCAGTAGCTCCTCCTCCTGGCGCTTCTTGTCGGCGAGACTGAAGCTGACCCCGATGAAGCGACTACCAAAGACCGCGTCGTCGATGATCTTGCCGTAGTTGGCATACCACACCCACTGGCCGGACCTGGCGCGGATGCGGAATTCGCTGTAGTAGCGCTCGGTGAGGCCGTCGATGTGATCGGTGATGGCCTTTTCCACCATCGCCACGTCGTCGGCATGCATGAGTGTGAAGATATCGCTGATCTCGCCGGCCTGCTCGTCCTTGCCATAGCCGAGGTCGGCGAAGATCTTGGTCAGCCCGAAGACGACTTCTCCCGTGGAGAGGTTGTTCTCCCACAGGTCGAGACCGCTGGCCTCGAGCGTCAATTGCAGGCGTTTCTTGTAGAGATCCTGTTCGTCCACAGGAAAATCGCTCATTCTGGGCCGTTGATTGACCCGCCAGCGTAACCGATGCGTCGCAGCAGACCGGCGAAGGAGTCGCGAACGCCGGCGGCCTCGCGGAAGGCCTTGGCGGCGCGGATACCGATGACGCTGATCGGCACGCCGGTGCTCTTGCCGGTTTGCCGATCATGGTAAGGCGCTAGGTCGTCGAAGGCATTGGAAAAGCCGCGGCCGGTGTGTTCCGAGTAGTAGCAGATGGAGTCCGGGGCGATGATCACGGGGGCGCCATCTTGGGCAGCGTACAGGATCAGGTTTTCATTCATGTTGTAGATATAGTGCGTGAGGCGGCTGTTGCGTGGATCGGGGGTGTCGTCGACGCGAATGATGCCGACATCGAGAGAGGCGCCGTTCGTCGACTGCGTGACCTCGGTGATATAGCCGTTGGTGATGGCGCACGTGGTGTCTCGACCGGTGAGCGACTCGAGTTCGGCGGCGACCTCGGCGGTGGTGCGCGGACCGTCGACACTATCCATATAGTCACCCAGCCGTCTGACCTGCTCGAGCGTGCCGGGCAGATAGTGATTAGCCAGTGCGAAGTCATTGGCCGCCGTGGAAGGCCATAGCATGATGCCGGCGTAGCTGCCGAACGCGGCGACGACACTGCCTGCCAGGGACTCGACATCGGCGGCCGTGGTGGCTTGCAGGCGCACCGAGCGGGTGGCCGCGGCATCCTCGGCACTATCGGCCAGGATGCAAGGGCTGGCGGAGAGATTCGCTGCCCCGCTGTAGAGCGTTTGCGGCAGTTCCGGCACCGCCCGCCCGCTGCCATCGCCGTTGATGACCCACTTGACCGAGTTGTCGCCGAGGGCCGCGATCAGCGGCACGAGCGAGTTGATTGGCCCGATTTCGACAGGAATCACGCATACCGGTGGCGTGCCGCAGAGTGCCTGGAAGGCATCGACGGTGTTGTTCATCGAGCGTTGGATCGCCGCGAGAGAGAGGTCTTCGGCGGCGTCGGGTGAGCCCATCATGGCCAGCACGCAGGCCTCGGTGGCGCCGTCGTAGTCCTTGACCTCCACACTGCCGGACCAGCCACTTTCCTGGAGTTGGTCCAGTACCCGCATGGCGTCGTGGTAACTGCCGCCACCTCCGCTGGCCATCAGCGCGGCGCCGGTGACGATGTGACGAAAGTCATCGAGCCCATAGTGAAAGGTCATGCGATCGCTCTCGCTAGGGTGGCATCTGGCAGGGGGCCAGGGTTGCCACGTTGAGTGTTGTTGTTGGTATAGGTGTCGGTGCCGATGCTAAGGGCAATGTGCTTATCGGCAGAGACGACAGCGGTTTTAGAATGATCGAAAGCGAAGCGGGAAAGCAAGACGAGCGGGCGGTCGCATGGCGGCCGCCCGCTGGGAGAGGCCCACCCCAGGGCGGGGTGGGCCTTAAGGATCAGTCGTTGGCGAGCGCTAATCCGCGCAGCAAGCGCGAGCGTTGGCGCGCTGGGCTCGGCGCTGGGATTCGTTGCTTGGCGAGGCGGCGCGCAAACGTTCCAGTTCGCTGAGCGCATCGCGCTTTAGTGGTAGCCCTGCGGCCCACAAGATCTGCTCGCGACGATAGCCGAGATCGGCCAGCAGGGTATCGTCGCAGGCCGCGATGGGCAGCACGTGGCGCTGGAACAGTCGGCGCCGGCGATAGTGCCACCACTGCATCTCCAGGGCGTGGATCCACCCCAGCGGCGGCATCGCCGGCATATAGATCTTGGGGGGGCCGGCTTGATAGGGGGTGATAAACGGTTGGCGGCGTCTATGGCCTGACGTGCACTTCTCGAGTCATGCGGTTGCATCGCGCTACTCCTCCCGGCGAGCACCCGCGGGCGCTCGTCTTGGTCTCTTTCCGACGGGCTTGTGGCGCCGTTGGTGGCGGCATGTGATGAGAGGGTCGCGACCTCGAAACGCAGTATGGCGGGTAGGGTTTGATCAGGAAATCGAAAAGAATTACATTGTGATTTCATTTTTTCTGAAAGGTGCGCGGCGATGAAAGCGGTCACTGCTCCGGCGCTACCGGACAAGCTCCCCCTGCTCGACAGTGAAGTGATACGCAGCTTCGTGACCATCGCTGAGAGCGGAAGCTTCACCCGCGCCGCCAGACAGCTGTTCCGCACGCCTTCCGCCCTCAGCATGCAGATCAAACGTCTGGAGGAGACGCTGGGGCAGACGCTATTCGTGCGCGAGGCACGGCATGTCGGATTGACCGCAGAGGGCGAGCTGCTGCTCGGCTACGGGCGGCGTCTGCTGAAGCTCAACGCCGAGGCGGTGACCCAGTTTCTGTCGCCCGGTCTCGAGGGGCGGGTGTGCCTCGGCGTTACCGATGATGTGCTCGAAAGAACCCTTTCCCGAGTGCTGCCGCGCTTTGCGCGCGAGTTCCCCGCCGTGCAGGTGGAGGTGTCGGTTGCGCGTAGTGTCGAGCTGCTGGGGCGCCTCGATGCGGGCGACCTCGATATCGTGCTGGTCGTGGCCGGCAATCCCGGCACCGAGGCGCGGGGCGAGATCGTTCACCGCGAAGCGTTGGTATGGGCGGGGCGCGAAGGGGGGCTCGCCGTGCAGCGCTCGCCGTTGCCGCTGGCGCTGGCGCAGCAGGGTTGCCCGTGGCGGGCGATGGCGCTGAGTGCGCTCGACCGCGCCGGGATCGACTATCGCGTGGCCTACTCCTGCGATCTATGCGCCGGACAGCAGGCCGCCGCGGTCGCGGACCTGGCGGTGTTGCCGTTTCCGCGCAGTCTGGTGCGCCCGCCGCTGCAGCGAATCGGCGAGCGCGACCTGCCGCCGCTAGGCGAGTATCAAGTGGCGCTGGTGCGTCGCGTCAACGGTGGCGACGTTGACGAGGTGCTGGCGCAGCAGGTGGTGGCGGCCTTCGATGAGGGTTGATCATCCCTGCCGGTTATGACGAACTCTGCCTTGATGCCGCTTTCATCTCGGCCTTCCACACACGCAAACGCCCGGCCTTGGCCGGGCGTTTGCGCTGGCGTTTCCCGCTTTGCGCGAGGTGACGCCCCGCACGGGAGAGCCAGAGGGCTCAGGCGTTGGCGAGCAGCTTCTCGGCGCGGGCGACGACGTTATCGACACTGAAGCCGAAGTGCTTGAACAGATCCCCGCCCTTGCCGGATTCGCCGTAGGTGGTCATGCCCATGACGTCGCCGTCGAGGCCCACGTACTTGTACCAGGTGGAGGGGATGGCAGCCTCGATCGCCAGACGCTTGCGCACGTCGCTCGGCAGTACCGACTCACGGTAGGCGGCGTCCTGGGCGTCGAACTCGGTGGTGCAGGGCATCGACACCACGCGCACGCGCTTGCCCTTGCCTTCGAGTTCGGCGGCGGCGTCCATCGCCAGGCCGACTTCGGAGCCGGTGGCGATCAGGATCAGCTCCGGCTGGCCGCCTTCGGCCTCCTTGAGCACGTAGCCGCCGCGGCGAATCTGCTTGAGCTGCGCGTCGTCACGCGACTGCGCCGGTAGGTCCTGACGCGAGAAGATCAGCGCAGTGGGGCCTTTTTCGCGCTTGAGCCCCTCGACCCAGGCCGCCGCCGTCTCGGTGGCGTCGCACGGGCGCCAGGTGGCCAGGCCCGGCAGGTTGCGCAGATCGGCGAGCTGCTCGATCGGCTGGTGGGTAGGGCCATCCTCGCCGACCCCGATGGAGTCATGGGTGAAGACGTGGATGATTCGAGTGTGCGACAGCGCCGACATGCGCACGGCGTTGTGCATGTACTCCATGAACACCAGGAAGGTGGCGTCGTAGGGGATGAAGCCGCCGTGGGTGGCGATGCCGTTGGCGATCGCGCCCATGCCGAACTCGCGTACGCCGTAGTGCAGGTAGCCGCCGTCGAAGTCGTCCTTGCTGATCGCCTTGGCGCCTTTCCACAGCGTCAGGTTGGACGGGGCGAGGTCGGCACTGCCGCCGAACAGCTCCGGCAGGTCCGGGCCGAGCTCGTTGAGCACGCCGAGCGAGGCCTTGCGCGAGGCGAGCTTCTCGGATTTCTCCTGGGCTCGCTTGACCAGCGCATCGCCGTCGAAGCCCTCGGGCAGCGCACCGCTGTAGCGCCGCTTGAGCTCCTTGGCGAGTGCCGGGTGCGCCTGCTCGTAGGCGGCCAGCTTGGCGTCGTAGTCGGCTTCCAGCTTGGCGCCGCGTTCACGCGCATCCCACGCCTGGTAGTACTCTTCCGGGATCTCGAACGCCGGCGACTCCCAGCCCAGCTCCTTGCGTGCCAGTGCGACTTCGTCCTCGCCCAGCGCGGCGCCGTGGCTCTCTTCCTTGCCCGCCTTGTTGGGCGAGCCGAAGCCGATCACGGTCTTGCAGATGATCAGGGTCGGCTTGTCGCTGACCGACTTGGCCTCTTCGATGGCGCGGTTGATCTGCTCGGCGTCGTGGCCGTCGACGTCACGCACCACGTGCCAGTCGTAGGCCTCGAAGCGCTGGGCGGTGTCGTCGGTGAACCAGCCTTTGACCTCGCCATCGATGGAGATGCCGTTGTCGTCATAGAACACGGTGAGATTGCCCAGGCCCAGCGTGCCCGCCAGCGAGCACGCTTCGTGGCTGATGCCCTCCATCAGACAGCCGTCGCCGGCGAACACCCACACCCGGTGATTGACGATCTCATGGCCGTCGCGGTTGAACTGCGCTGCCAGGGTGCGCTCGGCGATCGCCATGCCGATACCGTTGGCCAGACCCTGACCCAGCGGCCCGGTGGTGGTCTCGATGCCGGGGGTGAGGCCGTGCTCCGGGTGGCCCGGCGTCTTCGAGCCGAGCTGGCGGAAGTTCTTGAGCTCTTCCAGCGGCAGGTCGTAGCCGGTCAGGTGAAGCAGAGAATAGTGGAGCATGGAGCCGTGGCCGTTGGAGAGGATGAAGCGGTCACGGTCGGCCCAGTCGGGATTGGCGGGGTTGTGCTTCAGGTGGTCGTTCCACAGCACTTCGGCGATGTCGGCCATGCCCATCGGCATGCCGGGGTGGCCGGAATTGGCCTGCTGCACGGCGTCCATGGAGAGCGCGCGGATGGCGTTGGCTAGCTGACGGCGAGATGGCATTGGCTATCGAATCCCCTAGATCGTAAATGGATGGTGGCGCGATGAATTCAGCGGGCTGCCACCAGCGAGCAGGCTTCGCCGACGACGGCCTCGAAGGCGGCCGGGTCGTGGGCGAAGCGCCCCAGAAAGAGGCCATCGACCCGCCCGGCGAGCCGCGTCAGCAGCTCCGGGCCGGCGCTGCCGCCGTAGATCACGCTGGCCGCCGGATGGGTGGCGAGCTGCTCGCGCAGACCCTGGCACACCGCTGCAATATGCGAAAGCGGCGCCGGTTCGGCGGCACCGATTGCCCAGTGTGGCTCATAGGCGATCACCAGCGGCTGCTGGCGCTGTGCCGGCGTGGCCAGGTGGAGCGCCTGCATGATCTGCGCTCTGCACGCCTCGACCGCGGCCTGCGGCGCGCCGCGTTCGGCCTCGCCGACGCACAGGACCGGCGTCAGCGCGTGGTCGAGCGCCACCTGCATCTTGGCAGCGATGCTCGCGGCATCCTCACCGAACAGGCGCTGGCGCTCGGCGTGGCCGATCTCGACATGGCGACAGCCCATCTCGGCCAGCATGGCCCCGCTCACTTCGCCAGTATAAGCACCGTTTGGCGCTGGATACAGGTTTTGCCCGCCGACGCTGACCGGGGTGTCGGCGAAGATCTCCAGTACCGGGGCGATGGCCGGGAAGCTGGGCAGCACGAACAGTGCTACCCGACCGTCGGCGACGGCCGGGTAGCGCGGCAGGCAGTCCGCGACTTGTCGGCACCAGGCGAGGGTCTGGGCGTAGCCGAAGTACATCTTGAAGCTGATGCCCAGGGTGATCGTCGGTGCGCTCATGCTGTGTTCTCAGTTGGCGGTGGCGATGACCCGATGTACGGCATCGAGGATCATCGCCAGGGAAATGGCGCCCGGGTCGGGCGTACCCACGCTCTTCTCCGCCAGCGGCCGGGCGCGGCCGAGCCGGGGCTTCAACGCCTGGGTCTCCTCGGCGGCGGTGTGGGCGGCCTGGGTGGCAGCGCCCCAGGCGCTGGCCAGATCGTCACCGGCGGCGATGCGCTGGTTCAAGGCGTCGCTGAACGGCACCAGCGCATCGACCAGCGTCTTGTCACCGAGCTGGGCCTTACCGAATTCCATCACGTCCTGCTTGGCCTTGGCCACCCCGCGGGCGTAGTGCTCGGCCTGCGGTGCCGCCTCGTCGCCCAGGGTCAGGCTCAGGGCATTGAGCATGACGCCCCAGATCGCGCCGGAGGTACCGCCGGCGCGGTCCGACCACGCCTCGGCGGCCAGCCGCAGCAGGGTGCCTGCCCCGGCACCGCGGGCCAGCGCCTGTTCCGCCGCCTCGGCGGCGGCCACCGCGCCACGCTGCATGCCGATGCCGTGGTCGCCGTCGCCGGCGATGGCGTCCAGCTTGCCCAGCTTGTCGACGTTGGCATTGATCACTTCGCGGGTGGCGCGCAGCGCCTGTGCGACGCAGCGCGCCGCGTCCTGGGAGGCCTGGCTGGCGGCGGGGATCTCATCGGCATCGGGGATGTCGAGCGCCGCGGTGTCGATCGGCGGCGCCGGGTTGAGGCTGCCCTTGCGATAGGCCGGAGTATCGGCGGGCGCCCGCCACAGCCGTTCGAGCTCGTCGTCGAGCCAGAACAGGGTCAGCGAGGCGCCGGCCATGTCGAGACTGGTGACCAGTTCGCCGACCTCGGGCTCGACGATCTCGATGCCGGCTTCCCCCAGCAGAGCGTGGACCCGGCGATAGACCACGAACAGCTCTTCGTACTTGATCGAACCGAGCCCATTGAGTAGTACCGCAGCACGGGCGCCGCGCACCGATTCGACACCGTCGGGCACCTCCTCTAACAGGTGCGAGACCAGCAGCTCCGCCAGGGCGTCCGCGCTGGGCACGTCCTGCTCGCTGATGCCCGGTTCGCCGTGGATGCCCAGGCCCACCGCCATCTTGCCCGCAGGCACGTGGAACAGCGCGTCGTCGGCGCCAGGCAGCGTACAGCCATCGAACGCCACGCCCATGGAGCGGGTGCGCAGATTGGCGCTGCGCGAGATGCGCACCACCTCTTCCAGCGAGTAGCCCGCCTCGGCCGCCGCAGCGGCCACCTTGAACACGGTCAGGTCGCCGGCGATGCCGCGGCGTTTGTGCAACTCCTCGCGATCGGCACTGGAGATGTCGTCGATCACCGCGACGATCTCGCAGGGGATGCCCTCACGGATCAGCCGCTCGCGGGCCTGACCGAAGTGCAGCACGTCGCCGGCATAGTTGCCGAAGCTCAGCAGCACGCCACCGCCGTTGTTGGCCGCCTTGCACACGTTGTAGACCTGCTGCGCCGAGGGCGAGGCGAACAGATTGCCCATCACCGCACCGTGTGCCAGGCCCTGGCCCACCAGGCCGGCGAACGCCGGGTAGTGCCCGGAGCCGCCGCCAATGACCACGGCGACGGTGCCCGGCTCGCTACGAGTGCTGCGGATGACCCCGCCAGGTACCTGACAGACCCGCTGCGCATGCGCGGCGACGAAGCCCGCGGTGGCTTCGTCGACGAAGTTCACTGGATCGTTGTAGAGGCGTGTCATGACCGACGCTCCCGGGTTGGATAAGTGGATAACGGTGCGGCTGGCCGGGCCGGAATGACCGCGGAACCAAGGGTGATATTTTGTTCTTTGGCTGCGCATATGGTTTTGCGCGCAATGTCAGCCTCATCATAGCGGCGACAGGGGCAGCGGATATGCGACTTTGGTGGTGATTTTGCGCCATCTCGCGCGATTCCACACAGCCTCTCGTGGCGCCTACGTAGCGCCTGGTGGGCTGATTTCACTCGCCTGGCCGACGTGCTAGGTGCGTTTTTGTCGGATAGATTCGATCATATGAAGTCTATTTGTTCATATGAGCATGATCGGTCTATGATGTCGCCGTCGACAACCGACGTCAGAGACGGCAACCGGAGGTGAGCGATGGCAGAGCAGTGGCGAGTGGCGGTGGGCTGTGACGAAGCCGCCTATGAGATGAAACAGGCGATGATCGATCACGTGCGTGGGCTCGGCCACGAGGTCGAGGATTTCGGCACCCACGACGGTAAGCCGATCCTCTACCCGGATGTCGCCTTCGAGATCGCCCAGGCAATCGCCGAGGGGCGTTTCGATCGCGGCGTGCTGATGTGTGGCACCGGCATCGGCGTGGCGATCTCGGCCAACAAGGTGGCGGGCATTCGCGCGGCCCAGGCCCACGACACCTACTCGGCCGAGCGCGCGCGCAAGAGCAACGATGCCCAGATCGTGACAATGGGGGCGCGGGTGATCGGGGTCGAGCTGGCCAAGGTGATAGCCACGACCTTTCTCTCCAGCGAGTACGAGCCGGGTGGACGCTCGCAGCCCAAGATCGACCGCATCGATGCCTACGAGCGCGAGCGGCGCTGAGGCACTGATCAGCGCCACCTTGCCTCTGTGCCCGCGATGATTCAGCGCCCGCGACTCTTCCTGAGTCGCGGGCGCTGTCGTTGTGGGCGCTGTCGTTGTGGGCGCTCTCGTTGTGTGTGGGGGGGCGGGTGGGTGCGATGTACTCTGGTTGCGTGTCTGGCGTATGCGGTCCGGGCGCTTCTGCTTTCTGGTGAAGCGAGTATTTGAGAGTCAGCGTGAACATATGATCTATGTGGTGTCGCTCTGATCAGGCAAAAAGGGCGGTTCAGGTTGGCGAAAGCCCCTGAGCTGCATGCTTCAACTTTAGTCTCGTGCGATTCGGTAAGTGCATTTTAAATCTATGAATAACATGAGCTTATTTTTTGTTTGCCTAAAGTCTTAGGCGCTGTGGTGGTCTTCCGCGTTGATGTGGTTTCGTCGATTGCGCTAAAAACATATGACCAAATATTGATCATGTGTTTAAGCCCCGGAGGCGATCATGTCCGAATCCACCACCACCTCCCCGCAGCAGGCGACTGCCAGCGAGATTCCCAAGACCATGAAAGCCGTGGTGGCCTACGCCCCCGGCGACTATCGCTATGAAGAGGTGCCGGTCCCCGAGATTGATGACAAGGAAATTCTGGTCAAGGTCGAGGGGTGCGGTATCTGTGCCGGTGACATCAAGTCCTACGACGGGGCGCCCAGCTTCTGGGGCGACGAGACCCAGCCCGCCTACATCAAGGCGCCGATGATCCCGGGCCACGAGTTCATTGGCCGGGTGGTCAAGGTCGGTGCCCAGGTCGAGGGCTACCAGCCCGGCGATCGGGTGATCTCGGAGCAGATCGTGCCGTGCTGGAACTGCCGCTTCTGCAACCGCGGCCAGTACTGGATGTGCGAGAAGCACGACCTCTACGGCTTCCAGAACAATGTCAACGGCGGCATGGCCGAGTACATGAAGTTCACCAAGGAGGCGATCAACTACCACGTGCCCGAGGAGCTGCCGCTGGAGAAGGCGATCCTCATCGAGCCCTACGCCTGCTCGCTGCATGCGGTGCAGCGCGCCCGAATCGAGCTGGGCGACGTGGTGGTGCTCTCGGGTGCCGGCACCCTGGGGTTGGGCATGGTCGGGGCGGCCAAGAAGGCCGGCGCCGAGAAGTTGATCGTGCTCGATCTGTTCGACGAGCGTCTGGAGCTGGCCAAGCGCTTCGGTGCCGATCTCACCCTCAACCCCAAGCGCGACGACGTGGTCTCGATCATCAAGGAGATGACCGGCGGCTACGGCTGCGACGTCTACATCGAGGCGACCGGGCATCCCAAGTCGGTGGAGCAGGGGCTATCGATGATCCGCAAGCTGGGGCGCTTCGTCGAGTTCAGCGTGTTCAAGGACCCCGTCAGCGTCGACTGGAGCATCATCTCCGACCGCAAGGAGCTCGATGTGCTCGGCTCCCACCTGGGCCCTTACTGCTATCCGCTGGTGATCGAGGGCATCCGCAACGGTGACTTCCCCACCGAAGGCGTGGTCACTCACAAGCTGCCGCTGGAGAAGTACGAAGAGGGCTTCGAGCTGATGAAGAGCGGGGCCAAGTCGCTGAAGATCGTGCTGATCCCTTGAACCTGAACCGTCGCCCACCGGCTCGGCGGGCGGCGGCGCACAGCGCCTGACAGGAGGGCTCTGGTCATGAGTGCAACCGTTGCAGCCCGGCCGCGCAGGCCCGGCAAGACACGCCGACGGGTGATCCTGGGGGCCGTGGTGGTGGCGGTCATCGCCGCCATGGCGTGGGATACCACGGTGGTGGAGATCGGCCACGAGGCGGAGCTGGCCGGCGGCTTCTCCGCCGCCACCTACGGCAGCGAGCATTTCCCGGCGATCCAGAAGAGCGTGGAGCAGCGCGCGGTGCCGGCCGCTGAGCTGGCCACCGCGGTGCTCGCGGATGCTAGCGCCGCCGGGCAGAAGTACGGCGTCGGCGACAGCTTCGGCCCGGTGGTGCCGGTGACCTTCACCGGCGTGGTGGGCGAGGCGCGCTCGGGCATCTATACGGTGGCGGTCGAGGGTGTGCCGGCGGCGATCACCATTCGCGTGCAGACCGGCCCGGCGATCAACGGCACCGACCTGCGCGATGCCACCGGCGAGATCAGCTTCGGCGAGTTCACCAACCAGATCGAGTACCAGAACGCCGGCTCCTCGATCAACGATGCCATGAAGGCCGCCGTGCTGGCGGACATCGACACCGCCGACCTGAGTGGCAAGACGGTGACGGTGACCGGCGTGTTCAAGCTGATCAACCCCAAGAACTGGCTGGTGACGCCGGTGAGGATGGACGTCGAATGAGTCACCTAGACAGCACCGCGGCTGCCACCGGCGACGCCCGGCGCGACGACGAAGTGGTGCTTTCGGCCCGCAACGTGGCCAAGTCCTTCGGCAGCGTGCAGGCGCTGAAGACGGTCAATTTCGATGTCTTCCGCGGCCAGGTGACCACCCTGTTCGGCGAGAACGGGGCGGGCAAGTCGACCCTGATGAAGGTGCTTTCCGGGGTGATCCAGCCGACCTCCGGCGAGATCGTGCTCGACGGTGAACCGGTGCGCTTCGCCTCGACCACCGATGCCACCCGGCTGGGCATCTCGATCATCCACCAGGAGCTGAGCCTGGCGCCCAATCTGAGCGTGCGCGACAACATCTTCATGGGCCGCGAGATCAAGGGCCCGACGGGGATCGACTTCGCCGAGGAGGCGCGCCAGACGCGGGCGCTGATGGAGGCGCTGGACGAGCCGATCGATCCACTCACGCCGGTGGAGGATCTGCGTCTCGGCCAGCAGCAGATCGTCGAGATCGCCCGCGCGCTGTCGGTCAACTCGCGCATTCTGATCATGGATGAGCCGACCTCGGCGCTGTCGGCCTCCGAGGTCGAGGTGCTATTCCGGGTCATTCGCGATCTCAAGAGTCGCGGCGTGTCGATCGTCTATATCTCCCACCATCTGGAAGAGGCGCTGACCATCACCGATCACGCCGTGGTGCTGCGCGACGGGGTGATGACCGCCTACGCCAAGCGTGCCGACATCGATCTTGAGTGGATCGTGCGCAACATGGTGGGCGACAACTTCGACCTTGGCTCGCCGCCCACCGGACATACCATCGGCGAGGTGGCGCTGGCGATCGAGGAGGTCAGCGTGGCCGACGTCAACGTGCCCGAGCGCTCGGTGGTCGACCGCCTGTCTCTCACGGTGCGCGCCGGCGAGATCGTCTGCATCTACGGGCTGATGGGCGCGGGGCGCACCGAGCTTCTGGAGTGCATCGCCGGGCGCGTGCCACTGAGCGGCGGACGAGTGCTGCTGGAGGGCGTCGACGTCTCCCGCCTGAGCATCGCCGAGCGCATCGACAACGGCCTGGTGCTGGTCCCCGAGGATCGCCAGCGCGACGGCCTGGTGCAGACCATGTCGGTGGGCGAGAACCTGTCGCTGGCGAGCATCAAGGCGTTCACCAAGGGGCTTCTGACCTCCGGCAGCCGCGAGCGCGGGGTCATCGACGAGTCGATTGCCAGCGTGCACATCAAGACCGATGGGCCGCGCGCCGACATCGGTTCGCTCTCCGGCGGCAACCAGCAGAAGGTGGTGATCGGCAAGATGCTGGCGACCCACCCGAGGGTGGTGCTGCTCGACGAGCCCAGCCGCGGCATCGACATCGGGGCCAAGGCCGAGGTGTTCAAGCTGCTGGCCGAGGGCGCGGCCCGGCAGGGGCTGGCGGTGATCTTCTCCACTTCCGAAGTCGGCGAGTGCCTGAGTATCGCCCACCGCATCGTGGTGATGAGCCGGGGACGCATCGCCGCCGAGTTTGGCGCCGATGTTTCCAAGGAGCAGATCATGGCCGCCTCCGGGGAGTCGGTGGTCGCCTGAACGGATGATCGCTCGAGGGCCGCCTGAGCGCGTTACGCGCCGGGTCGCGCCGACAGACGTTGTGGATTTCATGAAGGAGTCGTTTATGTCCAATCACAGTCACACAGCGCGGCGTCAGGGCGGAGGCTTCGATCTGGGGCGCATGCTGCTCGAAGGGCGCGCCTTCTTCGCCCTGATCGCGATCATCGTGATCTTCTCGCTGCTGTCGCCGGTCTACTTCTCGACCGGCAATTTCCTGACCATGTCGTCCCACGTGGCGATCTTCGGGCTGCTCTCCATCGGCATGCTGCTGGTGATCCTGACCGGCGGTATCGACCTCTCGGTGGGGTCGACCCTGGGCCTGTGCGGCGTGGTCGCGGGCTTTCTGATGCAGGGTGTGACGCTGGATGCGTTCGGCGTCACGCTGTATCCGCCGGTGTGGGTGGTGGTGATTCTGACCTGTGCGGTGGGGGCCTTCATCGGCGCCATCAACGGCGTGCTGATCGCCTACTTCAAGGTGCCGGCGTTCGTCGCCACCCTGGGGCTGCTCTACGTCGCCCGCGGGGTCGCCCTGCTGATGACCGACGGCCTGACCTATAACAACCTCGGCGGCGATCCGGCACTCGGCAACACCGGCTTCGACTGGCTCGGTTTCAATCGCCTGTTCGGCGTGCCGGTGGGGGTCTGGGTGCTGGCGATCGTGGCGGTGGTCACCCTGCTGGCGCTGGCGCGCACGCCGTTCGGACGCTGGGTCTACTCCACCGGCGGCAACGCCCGCGCCGCGGAGCTCTCCGGGGTGCCGGTCAAGCGCGTCCAGGTCTCGGTCTATGTGCTCTCGGGTATCTGTGCGGCGATCGCCGGGCTGGTGCTGTCATCGCAGCTCACCTCCGCTGGCCCCACCGCGGGCACCACCTACGAGCTGACCGCGATCGCCGGGGTGGTGATCGGCGGTGCGGCGCTGACCGGTGGTCGCGGCGGCGTGCGCGGCACGCTGCTGGGGGCCTTCGTCATCGGCTTTCTGTCCGACGGCCTGGTCATCATCGGGGTCTCCTCCTACTGGCAGACCGTGTTCACCGGCGCGGTGATCGTGCTGGCGGTGCTGCTCAACAGCATTCAGTACGGCGGACGGCGCAAGACAGCCGCGCAGACGTCCGCGACGCCCTCTTCTCCCGCTGCGTCTTCGGGGCAGGCCCCGGGCGACGGGAAAAGCCCAGCCGCCAAGCCGGCAACCCAGCATTGAGGTGGTGCCCAAGCCGCACCCCTCGACGCCACTGACTCAGACAACGACTCGTACAACGACAGACAACCGCAAAAGAAGGGTGACCATCATGCTCAAGACAGGAAAACGCCTGCTGATCGCAGCCCTCGCCCTGAGTGCGCCGCTGCTCGCCGGTAGCGCACTGGCGCAGGACAAGGGGCTGATCTCGATCATCGTCAACGACCCCTCCAACCCCTACTGGCTGACCGAGGGCAAGATCGCTCAGCAGACCGCCGAGGAGCTCGGCTACTCGGCCAACGTCAGCGCCCACAAGGGCGATACCAACACCGAGAGCCGCCAGATCGACACCGCGATCACCAACAAGGCCAAGGCGATCATTCTCGACCCGGCCAATGCCGATGGCTCGGTGGGCGCGGTGCGCAAGGCGGTCGACGCCGGCATCCCGGTATTCCTGGTCAACGCCGAGATCAACCAGCAGGGTCTGGCCAAGGCGCAGCTGGTCTCCAACAACGCCCAGGGAGCGGCAGTGGGTGCCCAGCAGTGGGTCCAGGCGGTGGGCGATTCGGCCAAGTACGTCGAGCTCAAGGGTGCCCCCTCGGACAACAACGCCGCGACTCGCTCCAACGGCTACCGCACCGTGCTGAGCCAGTATCCGGACCTGCAGAAGGTGGGTGAAGACGTCGCCAACTGGGACCGCACCCAGGGCTACAACAAGATGCAGAGCCTGCTGCAGGCGCACCCCGACATCCAGGGGGTGATCAGCGGCAACGACGAGATGGCCCTCGGCGCGATCGCCGCGCTCAAGGAGGCGGGCAAGCTGAAGGACGTCGTGGTCGGTGGTTTCGACGGCTCCCCCGACGCGGTGGATGCGATCAAGTCCGGCGAGCTGGCCTATACCGTGCTGCAGCCGGTGGCGATCTTCTCCCGGGCCGCGGTGCAGATGGCCGACAAGTACATCCAGACCGGCAGCACTGGCCTGAAAGGGGAAAAGCACCTGTTCGACTGCATCCTGATCACCCCGGACAACGTCGACAAGTACGTCTCGCCCTTCGTGCTCAAGCAGTAACTATCAAGCAGTAACCATCAAGCAGTAACCATCAAGCAGTAACTATCCGGCGGCCCGGCCGCCGGTCGTGACCTCTTCTCGCCGCGGGTATCCCCCCGCGGCGAGTTCGTTGGCGTTGGCGCGTGAAAGGCTGGCTGGGGAATGGATGTCTGATTGCGACCCGATAGGCTGGGGGAGGGCTAGCGTCGAATCAGGCGATAGCGGATACCCGCCTCGTCCAGCGCCTCGCGCTGTGGCGCTGCCAGACCTGCGTCGATCAGCACCAGGTCGAATTCGCTGAGATCGGCCAGCCGGTGCAGCGCGCTGTGGCCGAACTTGGCGCTGTGCACCAGCAGTATGCGGCGCTCGGCGGCGGCCATCTGGGCGCGTTTGATCTGGGTCACCGCCGGGTCCTGCACATAGGCGGTGGTGCCGAGGATCGCCGACGCCGAGAGTACCGCCACATTGGCGCGTAGGTTGGCCAGTGTCTGCTCGCAGAGCAGGCCGAAGGTGGCGTTGAAGCGCGGCTGGTAGTCGCCGCCCAGGGTGATCAGGCGGATGTCACTGGTCGCCTTGAGCTGCTCGATGCTCGACAGACCGTTGGTGATCACGGTCAGCGGTGCGCGCTCCGGCAGCAGCGCGGCGAGCGCGGCGCAGGTGGTGGAGTCGTCAAGGATCAGCGCCTCGCCGGCGGCGATCTCCTGCAGCGCGGCGCGGGCCAGGGCGCGCTTCTCGCCGGCGGCGAGCTGGGTGCGCAGGGCGAAGTTGCTCTCGAACACGCTCGAGGCGCGGGTAGTGACGCCGCCGTGCTGCTTGTTGACCATGCCCTGGGCAGCGAGGGCATCGAGATCGCGGTGCACCGTCATGCGGCTGACGCCGAAGCGGGTGGCCAGCTCGTCGACCTGTGCGGCGCCGGTCTGGATCACATAGTCGAGCAGTGCCTGGCGGCGCGCGGTGGCGTCCCGCTGGCGTTTGGGGGTGTCAGGCATCCTGGGTCAGCACCACCTTGATCGAATCGCGCCGGGCGGCGATCTCGAAACCGCGCTCGAAATCACTGAGCGGCACGCGATGGGTGACGATGCCGCGGGTGGTCACCAGGCCGCGGGCGAGCAGGTCGATCGCCACCGGATAGGTGTGGGGCGAGAGGTGCGAGCCGCGAATGTCGAGCTCCTTGCGGTCGCCGATGGTCGACCAGTCGACCTGGGTCGGCTCCTTGAACACGCTGAACTCGACGAAGCGGCCCAGCTTGCGCAGCGCCTCCAGCCCCTGGATCACGCCGCTGGGCGAGCCGGTGGCGTCGATATAGACGTCGCAGCCGTAGCCGTTGGTGAGGGCACGCACCTCGCCGGCGATGTCATCGCGATGCGGGTTGAAGAGATGTTCGGCGCCGTACTCCCGAGCCAGCTCGAGGCGGTCGTCGTGGGTGTCGACCAGGATCAGCCGCTTGGGCGTCTTGAGCCGGGCGAGCTGGACCATGGCCAGGCCGATCGGGCCGCCGCCGGCGATCACCACGGTATCGTCGAACTGGATCTCGGCGCGGTTCACCGCATGGATGCCGCAGGCAAGGGGTTCCAGAAAGGCGGCATCCTCCACCGACAGCCGTGGGTCGACCGGGTGCAATACGGCATGCTCGGGTACGCGCAGGTACTCGGCCATGCCGCCATCGGCGACGCCGCCCTGGAAGCCGAAGATATGGTGCACCTCGCACATCCAGTAGTGACCGCGCTGGCAATAGAAGCACTGGCGGCAGGGAATGATCTGCTCCGGCACCACGCGCTGGCCTAGCGTCACGCCGCCGAAGTGTTCCGCCGCGCCCTCGCCGAGGGCCACGATCTCGCCGGCGAATTCGTGGCCGACAATCATCGGCGGCTTGACGAAAGCGTCGAAGCGCTCGCCGTCGCCCCAGTACATGGCGGCGCCGTCGCGGCACTTGAGATCGCTGCCGCAGATGCCGCAGGCATGAATCTTGAGGATCAGCTCCCGTGGCCCCGGGCGCGGCGTGGCCACCTGCTCGAGTCGGTAGTCCCCCGGGCCGTGGCAGACCACGGCGTGCATGGTATCGGGCAGCGGGGCGGCGCGACGGGCGTCAGTGCTGGAGGCGGGGCTTGGCATGCGGCTCTCCCGAATGAGTGAACGGGCAGGGGCCCTGGAGGTCGTTCCTTGAAGTCGACCCTGAAAATCTACGTCCATTCATAACATTCTGGCGTGATTTTGGATGCCATGACTTTGGTCTATCCTCGAAGAAGGGGAGTGAGGGTTTTTTCAAGTATTTGAAAAATAATAAATTATTTTTATTTCCTCCGGGCGTTAACACCATTGTCTAAGGCGTTATCTTCACAGTTCGATGTTAGAAATGCCGAAGTCGGTCGATCGTCGGCCGGTGCTCAACGCGTCTCTACGGGGCAGGAGGCAGACGTGGCGCAAGGCTATCTGATGGGACTCGACGGCGGGTCGAGCGCGACCAAGGCGGTGATCTTCGATCTTGCCGGTGATGTGGTGGGCGTGGGGCGGCAATCCTCACCGCTGGAACATCCCCAGGCGCACTGGGTCGAGCGCGACATGGAGACGGTCTGGGCCGGCGCGGCCGAGGCCATTCGTGACGCGCTGGCGCAGGCCGGGGTGAGCGCCAGCGAGATTCTCGCTGTCGGCGTGACCGCCCACGGCGATGGGCTCTACCCCGTCGACCGCCACGGCGAGGCGCTGGGCAAGGGTATCACCTCGCTCGACAGTCGCGCCGCCGGGGTGGTCGAGCGCTGGTGCCACGCAGGCGTGCACGAGCAGGCGCTGGCGTGTCTCGGCCAGGTGCCGTTCGCGTTCTCGCCGGTGGCGCTGCTGGCGTGGATGCGCGCCGAGCAGTCCGAGCGTTTCGCCGCCCTCGGCCACGTGCTGACCTGCAAGGACTGGCTGCGGTTCAAGCTGTGCGGCGAGATCGCCACCGATTTCACCGAGGCGAGCAGCGGCTATACCGACGTGCACACCCAGCGCTACAGCCGCGAGGGGCTGGCGCTGCTCGGCATCGAGCCGGTCACCGAGGCGCTGCCGCCGATTCGCATGCCGGAGGAGATCGTCGGCCGGGTCACTGCGGCGGCGGCACGCGAGACCGGGCTTATCGCCGGCACCCCGGTGGCCGCCGGGCTGCACGATGTCACCGCCAGCGCGCTGGGGCTGGGCAACGTCGACAGCGACAGCCTGACCATCGCCGCCGGCACCTTCAGTATCAACGAGGTGTTCTCCGACGTGCCGCGTCCCGACGCGCGCTGGGCCACGCGCAACGGTCTGCGGCCGGGGCAGTGGCTCAACATGGCGATCTCGCCGGCGTCTTCGAGCAATCTCGAGTGGTTCCATCGACAGTGGGGGCGCCCCGGCGATGGCGGCACGGCAGCGTTTCTGGCCGATATGGAGGAGGCCCTGGAAGAGGCCTTCGCCAGCGACTCGCGGCTGGTCTATCACCCTTTTCTGTACGGCTCCCCGTATGCGGAGCCGGCCAGCGCCGGGCTGTTCGGGCTGCAGGGCTGGCACCAGCGCGGCCATGTGCTGCGCGCGATCCTCGAAGGCGTGGTCTGCAACCATCGCGTCCACGTGGATGCGCTGGCCTCGCGCTTTGCCATCCGACGCACGCGGATCACCGGCGGCGGCAGCCATTCGCCGCGTCTGGCGCAGCTGTTCGCGGACATCCTGGGTCGCGAGATCGAGACCGCGCGGACCCAGGAGGCCGCCGCCTGGGGCGCGGCAATCTGTGCCGGTGTCGGCGCCGGGGTATTCCCCTCGATCGCCGCGGCGGCGGCGCTGTGCGAGCCGCAGCAGTGCTACCGTCCCGACCCGCAGCGCCAGCAGGCATGCCAGGTGCGTTTCGAGCGCTATCAGCGTCTGGTCGAGTGTCTGCGCCCGCTGTGGGGCATGCTCGATAGCCAGGCCGCGACGCGTGCCGACGCGCCGGACGGCGCGGCCCCCCTTTCCGCTACCTCTGCGCTCACCCCGGGAGAGCACCCATGACACCCCATCACGCTGATACGCGCCAGGCCACGCGGGAGCGCCTGGCGAACGATCCCAACGTCGAGGTGCTGATCATCGGCGCCGGCATCAACGGCGCCGGGCTGTTCCGCGACCTGGCGCTGCAGGGTATCGACGTGCTGATCGTCGACAAGCAGGACTTCTGCGCCGGCGCCAGCGCCGCGCCGTCGCGGCTGATCCACGGCGGGCTCAAGTATCTGGAGACCGGTGAGTTCCGGCTGGTGGCGCAGTCGACCCGCGAGCGCAACCTGCTGCTGCGCAATGCCCCCCATGTGGTCCACCCGCTGCGCACGGCGATGCCGACCCACAGCTGGTTCGGCGGTATCTGGCCCTCGCTCAAGCGCTTTCTGCGCCGCCCGGCCAAGATCGACGACCGCGGCGTGCTGATCAGCGAGGTGGGGCTCACCCTCTATGATTTCTTCGGCCGTCACTTTCGCAGCATGCCGCGCCACTCGGTGCTCTTCGGGCGGCGGATGCGCGAGTCGTTGCCTGACGTACGCCGCGACGTCAAGGCGCTGCACACCTACTACGACGCGGCGATCACCCAGGCCGAGCGGCTCGGCTTCGAGCTGATCGACGACGGCTGCCGCGCCCACCGCGGGGCGCTGGCGCTCAACTATGTGGCCTTGGATTCCGTGACCCTGGACTCCGCGACCCTGGACTCCGTGAACCTGAGTTCCGAGAACGTCGAGCCCGTGGCCGGCCAGCAGTCGGGGCTGGCGGGGCAGGGCGGTACCGAGAGTGCCACCCTGCGCTTCAGCGATGCCGCGGGTGAGGCCTTCGAGGTGCGCCCGCGCATCGTGATCAACGCCGGCGGCGCCTGGATCGATGAGATCAACCGGCTGCTGGGGCAGGAGACGGCGTATATCGGTGGCACCAAGGGCGGCCATCTGATCGTCGATGTGCCCGAGATCCGGCGTCAGCTCGATGGCCGCATGATCTATTTCGGCACCCCCGACGGGCGGATCTGCCTGATCTATCCGTTCATGCAGCATGTGCTGGTGGGGGCGACCGATATCCGCTGCGACGACCCCGACCAGGCGGTATGCGACGACGACGAGCGCGACTACATGCTGGAGGCGGTGCGCTATCTGTTTCCGGATCTGGATATCGGCCCCGAGCGGGTGCGCTACCGCTATAGCGGTGTCCGCCCGCTGCCGCGCAGCGATGCCGACGACCCCGGCCAGATCAGCCGCGATCACGCCGTGCGCGAGGATCGCCTCGGCGAGGTGCCGCTGCTCTCGCTGGTGGGCGGCAAGTGGACCACCTTCCGCGGCTTTGCCGCCGAGGTGGCCGACGACGTGCTGGCACGGTTAGGACGCCGGCGCGACCTGAGCACCGAGCAGCTGGCGATCGGTGGTGGCCACGGCTATCCCCAGGACGAGGCCGCCCGCGATCTGTGGCTGGGCCGGGTGGCGGCGGCCTGCGGCGGCGACCGGCGCCGCGCGATCACGTTGCTCGAGCGCTACGGCAGCCGTGGCGAAGCGGTGGCGGCGCACTGTGAGGCCATCGCCGAGGGTCAGGAGCCGCTGGCCTCGCTGCCCGACTATCGGGCGGGAGAGATCGACTTCGTATGCCGCTTCGAGCGTGTCGAACGGCTCGGCGACGTGCTGTTCCGGCGCTTGCCCATCGCGCTGTCGGCGCGGTTGACGGCCGCGGTGGTGGCGGAGGTGGCGACACGCTGCGGCGCGGCGCTGGGCTGGTCGGCGGCAGCGCGGGAGGCCGAGATCGCTCGGGTCCACGCCATCGCTTGGGAGCACCACGGCGTGAATCTGGGTTCGCCTGATGCCGCCGAGTCTGCGGCTTGCGTATCGCAGACGGGGTCGGAGGTGGAAACGGGGGCGGAGTCGGAAAGAGGAGAAGCGCGATGAACGCAACGCCGAGCGCGGCCCAGCTCCGCTGTGGCCGCCTGTTCCGCCGCGCCAGCGGGCGCAGCTGCATGGTCGCCTTCGATCGCACCCTGCTGGCGGGGCCGGTGGATCACGCCCGGGATGCGCACGGCGTGTGTGCGGCGATCACGGCGGCCGGCCCCGATGCGGTGCTGCTGTCGCCGGGTCTGCTCAAGCAGAATGCGGCGCTGTTCGCCTGTCGCGAGGCGCCGGCGGCGGTGGTGCGCATCGACTACCCCTGCGTGGGCGACTTCACCCTTGCCGGCGAGGAGCATCAGCGCCTGCTTGCGACCCCCGAAGAGGCCCAGGCGCTGGGCGCCGATGCGGTGGTGATGTGCCTGATCTCGGGCTACGCCGACCCGGCGCGGGAGGCCGACAATCTGGCCCGGGTAGCGCAGACCGCGCGCCGCTGCGAGGCGCTGGGACTGCCGCTGATCGTCGAGGCGGTGGTGTGGGGCGAGCGCGAGGGTGGCCGTCTCGACCCCCAGCGGATCGCCCGGGTGGCGCGGATCGCCGCCGAGCTGGGGGCGGATCTGGTCAAGGCGCAGTTCACCGGCGAGATCGCCGACATGCGCCTGCTCGCGGCGAGCTGCCCGGTACCCGTGCTGATCCTGGGCGGGGCGGCGATGGGCGACGACGCGGCGCTGGCGCGCTTCACTGACCAGGCGCTAGAGGGTGGTGCCCGCGGAGTGATCTTCGGGCGTAACGCCTGGCAGCGCGATGACCCGGAGCGCGGCATCCGCGCGCTGGTGGCCCGGGTGCACGGCGCCGGCCACGACCGTGATGGCGGCGCGTAGCGCCGGCGTCATGGCCGCCCCGCGGCGCGCGCTTGGCTTATCCCCGGGGCGTCGCTATTCTGTGTGCAAACATTCGATCCCTCTCCCGGCGCGCCGGGGCGGGGATGCCGTGCGTCGTTTCCATCCGTTCATTCGAGCGACGGCGCCGCTGTGTTGTCAGGCGGCCTTGCCCACGAGCCGCAACCCGAGAACGAAGGGATCACTGTACGCCATGAGCGAATACTCTCTATTTACTTCCGAATCCGTCTCCGAAGGCCACCCCGACAAGATCGCCGATCAGATCTCGGACGCGGTGCTCGATGCCATCATTGCCCGTGACAAGCAGGCGCGCGTGGCGTGCGAGACGCTGGTCAAGACCGGCGTGGCGATCGTCGCCGGCGAGATCTCCACCACCGCCTGGGTCGACCTGGAAGAGCTGGTGCGGCGGGTGATTCTGGATATCGGTTACACCTCCTCGGATGTCGGCTTCGACGGCGAGACCTGCGGCGTGATCAACCTGATCGGCAAGCAGAGCGTGGACATCGCCCAGGGCGTCGACCGCAGCAAGCCGGAGGACCAGGGCGCCGGCGACCAGGGGCTGATGTTCGGCTACGCCACCAACGAGACCGACTCCTACATGCCGGCGCCGATTCACTACTCGCACCGACTGGTGGAGCGTCAGGCCGAGCTGCGCAAGAACGGCACCCTGGGCTGGCTGCGCCCGGACGCCAAGAGCCAGATCACCTTCACCTATGGTGATGACGGTAAGCCCAACGGTGTCGAGGCGGTGGTGCTCTCGACCCAGCACGACCCGGAGATCTCCCAGGAGGAGCTGCGCAAGGCGGTGGAGGAGCTGATCATCCGCGACGTGCTCCCGGAAGCCTGGATCCACGCCGGCACCCGCTTTCACATCAACCCCACCGGCAAGTTCGTAATCGGTGGCCCGGTGGGCGACTGCGGCCTGACCGGGCGCAAGATCATCGTCGATACCTATGGCGGCATGGCGCGTCACGGTGGCGGTGCCTTCTCCGGCAAGGACCCCTCCAAGGTCGACCGCAGCGCCGCCTATGCCGGGCGCTATGTGGCCAAGAACGTGGTCGCCGCGGGGCTCGCCGACAAGTGCGAGATCCAGGTCTCCTACGCCATCGGCGTGGCCGAGCCGACCTCGGTGTCGATCAACACCTTCGGCACCGGCAAGATCGCCGAGGCCAAGATCATCGAGCTGGTGCGCGAGCACTTCGATCTACGCCCCTATGCGATCACCCGCATGCTCGACCTGCTGCACCCGATGTATCGCCTCACCGCGGCCTATGGCCACTTCGGGCGCGAGCCGTTCGAGACCAGCTATACCTGGACCGACGTCAACGGTGAGCGCCAGACCGAGACCTTCACCGCCTTCCCGTGGGAGAAGACCGACCGCGCCGAGGCGCTGCGCGCCGCCGCCGGGCTCTGAGCCTCGGGCGTTTGACACTCTCTACCTGTGACGCAGCCACGGGCCCGCTTCGGCGGGCCCGTTTACGTCGCGGCTATCATTTTTCACGCATGGCTATTTACGTATGACTAGGAGACCCTCGTGCTCGAACTCGCCGCGATCATTCTGACCGTGACCGCCGGGCTCGCCTGGTTCAACGAACGCTACATCCGGCTGCCGGCCACCATCGGCGTGATGCTGAGCGCGCTACTGCTGTCGCTGGCCATGCAGGGCCTGGCAGCGCTGGGCTGGGAGGCCCCCGCGGCGTTGGCGCGGGGCTGGGTCGAGGCGCTCGACTTCGACAGCCTGCTGATGAACGGCATGCTGTCGTTTCTACTCTTCGCCGGCGCGCTCCACGTCGATGTCGCCAAGCTGCGCGACTACTGGATCTCGATCGGCGTGCTGGCGACCCTGGGGGTGCTTGCCAGCACGCTGCTGATCGGCTTTGCCTCGCACTGGCTGCTGGCCGCCCTGGGGGCGCCGGTGGCGCTGCCCTGGTGTCTGGTGTTCGGCGCGCTGATCTCGCCCACCGATCCGGTGGCGGTGCTGGGGATCATGCGCGGAGCCGGCGCGCCGGCGGACATGGAGGTGCGCATCGTCGGCGAGTCGCTGTTCAACGATGGCGTCGCGGTGGTGCTGTTCACGCTGTTGCTGGCGGCGGCCGAGAGCGGTGAGTCGCTGTTCGGCTGGCACGCGATCTGGCTGTTCGCCGAGGAGGCCGGCGGCGGCGCGCTGTTCGGCCTGCTGCTCGGCTATGGCGTGCACGCGCTGATGAAGCGGGTCGACCAGTATCAGGTCGAGGTGCTGCTGTCGCTGGCGATGGTGCTGGGGGGCTATACCCTGGCCACGCATCTGCACGTCTCCGGCCCCATCGCCATGGTGGTCGCCGGGCTGGTGGTGGGCAACCACGCCTGGACCCATGCGATGTCGCCGCAGACGCGCCAGCATCTCAACGATTTCTGGGAGCTGATCGACGAGATTCTCAACGCGCTGCTGTTCGTGATCATCGGGCTCGAGCTGCTGGCGCTGCCGTTCCGGGTCGACTACCTGTGGGTCGCGGTGCCGTTGATCCTGCTGCTGCTGGCGGTACGCTGGTTGGTGGTAGCGGTGCCGGTGACGTTGGCGCACACCCATTTCCGGCGCGGCTCGATTCCGGTGCTCGCCTGGGGCGGGCTGCGCGGCGGCATCTCGGTGGCGCTGGCGCTGTCGCTGCCGCCCAGTGAAGCGCGCGACGTGGTGCTCAACGTCACCTATCTGATCGTGCTGGTCTCGATCGTCTCCCAGGGGCTGACCATCGGCCGGGTGGTGCGCCGGGTACTGGCGGCTGGGGAGCGGTAGGGAATATAGACTTTGGTCGGAGTCTCTGGGCCCGGCATGGTATCGCGGGCGGGCCTTGCTTACTCTTGGGGCCTGTCGCGCAGGGCCGGGCCACCGAGCCTGAACAGGAATCATGGCCTGCGGGTCATGGAGGAACGCCGCGGGTGGGCCAGTGACGGCACCACGCGCGGACGCAAGGCGATCACACTCAACAGACGGGGTATACCATGAGGCTACGTACAGGGATGCTGTTTGCCGCACTGGGTCTTTCCGGTGCGCTGCTGGCGGGCTGCGGCGATGATGCCGATGACAAGGCGAGCAGCGAGAGCCAGACATCGTCTTCCTCTCAGCAGAGCGAGTCGACCCCCGCCCAGGGCGAGAACGGCAGCACCAGCCAGTCCTCTTCCAGCGACACCGCCTCGGCGGCGCAGGCGCAGCCGGTCAACCTGATCTTCGGTACCGGCGGTACCGGCGGCAGCTACTATCCGATCGGTGGCGCGCTCAAGAGCGTGTTCGAAGCCAGTGATCTGGTCGGCAATGTTCAGGTGGTCTCCACCGGCGCTTCGGTGCAGAACATCAACAACATCACCGACGGCCTCAACCAGATCGCGATCGTCATGAGCGACGTCGCCTACGATGCGATCAAGGGCCAGAACCAGTTCGACGGTAACCCTGCCGACATCAAGGCACTGGCGGGCATGTACCCCAACGTGGTGCAGGTGGTGGCGACCGCGGACAGCGGCATCCACAGCATCGCCGATCTCAAGGGCAAGCGTGTCGGCGTCGGCAAGGTCGGCTCCGGGGTCGAGCAAAGCGCGTCCAAGGTGCTCGAGTCGGCCGGTCTGAGCTACGACGATCTGGCCCAGGTCAGCCACACCGGTTACGCCGACAGCGTCACCGGCATGAGCAACGGCAACATCGATGCCGCCTTCTTCACCTCCGGCGTACCCAACTCCAGCATCACCGGGCTGATGCAGAGTACCGACATCACCTTCGTGCCGGTGAGCGGCGACGTCGCCAGCAAGCTGCTGGAGAAGTACCCGTACTACGAGAACTACGAGATTCCGGCCGGCGCTCCCGAGCGCTATGACCTGGGCAGTGCGGTCGATACCGTGGCGATCCGCAACGTGATGATCGTCGGCAGCGACATGCGCAACGATGTCGCCGAGGATCTGACCAAGCGCTTCCACGACTATCTCGAGTCGGGCAACGTCTCCGTCGGCGCGCTCAAGCAGTTCGACCCCGCCAGCATGAACAAGAACCTGGTGGTGCCGCTGCATCCGGGCGCCGAAGCCTACTACGCCACCCTGGCCGACAACGGTGACGCCGCCAAGTCGCAGAGTGATAGCGACGCGTCGACCAGCGACGGCATGGGCAGCGACAACACCGGCAGCGAAGCCTCGGCTAGCGACGATGGCCAGGGCAAAGCCGAGGACAAGGCACCGCAGTCCTGATGATAGCGCGTGCGGCGTGACGTCAGCGGTCGGGGGATGACCCGCCGGCGCTGGTGCTGGTGCCTAGTGATGACGGTGGCGATCCTGCTCGGGATCGCCACCGTCGCGTATCCGCTCCCCTGGCTGGCGGTCAAGCAGGGCGCCGAGTGGCGTCTGGCGCTGCCGGGCTGGGCCGGTACCACCTTCAAGATCCGCTGGATGCACTCGGTCGAGAAAGAAGACTGGGAGGAGTGGTACCGCATCACTGCCGATGGCGCTATCGAGATCACCGGCACTCGCTTCAAGACCTTTGGTGCCGGCGTGCCTGCCCATGCGGGCAAGGAGACCCATCTCGCCGATGGCTGGGTGGTGATGACCGGCATCGATCGGGTGGTCGACCCGCTGGCGATCCAGGCGGCGGTCGCGGAGCACTACCGGATGATCTTCGCCGGCCACGTGATCCCGCTGTCCCGTCATGATCCGCCCCCCATCCTGACCTTTTCTGTGGTAAAAGCGCCTGTGTGGCAGGTACTCCCGGCGCTGCTGCGGCCGTGGCTGCCCTGGCTCAACCAGCCCTAGGGGATCGAGTATGTCAGAACAAAAAGTGGTGCTGTCCGCCGATGGTCCCGAGGACCCGTCCGTCAAGGAAGCGCTGGAGAAGTTCGATCGTGAAAGCCTGGTGCGCGACCGGCTGCCGCGAATGGTGCTCCAGTTCGTCACCGGGGTCAGCGTGCTGCTGGCGCTGTTCCATCTCTATACGTCGTTTTCGGGGCCGCTGGTGGACGTGGCCCAGCGTAGCATCCACCTGTATACGCTGCTGGGACTGGCCTTCATCCTCTACCCGCTGACGCGCAAGGGCGCGCGTGACCGGGTACCCTGGGGCGATGCGTTGCTGGCGCTGGCGGCGTTCGCCATCGGTGTCTACATGCTGCTGGTGTCGGACCGGGTGATCGCCTCTGCCGGGCGTATCAATCAGACCGACATGATCGTCGGCTTCGTGGCGATCCTGCTGGTGCTCGACGCCACTCGCCGGGTTACCGGCTGGGGGCTGACCATCCTGGCCACGCTGTTTCTGCTCTATGGCTTCTACGCCAAGCTCTCGTTCTATCCGGCGCTCAACGAGAACATCATTCTCGCCACCTGCCGCCAGATCGTCTCGCACCTGGTGTTCATCACCGAGGGGCTCTTAGGTACTGCGATCGGTGTTTCGGCGAGCTACATCATCCTGTTCATCCTGTTCGGCGCCTTTCTCGGCAAGTCCGGGTTGGGGCAGCTGTTCAACGATCTGGCGCTGGCGATCGCCGGGCATACCCGCGGCGGCCCGGCCAAGGTAGCGGTGATCGCCAGCGGCTTTCTCGGCTCGATCAACGGCTCGGCGATCGCCAACGTGGTCACCACCGGTGCCTTCACCATCCCGCTGATGAAGAAGACCGGCTACAAGCCCAACTTCGCCGGGGCGGTGGAGGCGGCGGCCAGCGTCGGCGGTCAGATTCTGCCGCCGATCATGGGCGCGGCAGCCTTCATCATGGCCGAGGTGCTCTCGGTGCCCTACACCCAGGTGATCCTGGCCGGCATCATTCCGGCCTTGCTCTACTATCTCGGGGTGCTGTTCCAGGTCCATCTGCGCGCCATGCGCAACGGTCTCGAGGGCATCCCGCGCTCCCAGCTGACGCCGCTGAAGACGGTGATGCTCAAGCGCGGGCATCTGCTGGTGCCGATGGCGGTGCTGCTGTGGCTGCTGTTCGACGGCCGCGCGCCTTTCTTCGCCGCCTTCTGGTCGATCGCCGCCACCGTGCTGATCTGCGGTACCCGCCGGGTCACTGTGGGGCTCGGCCTGATCCTGGTGCTGCTGATCCTGGAGCCGCAGCTGCGTGCGCTGTTCGCCGGGAACCCGCTGCCCAACTTCCCGGCCAGCCGCTGGACGCTGTTCCTGGTGATCCTGGTGCCGGTGGCGATCAACGCGCTGCGGGCCAAGCTCGGCATGGTGGCCGAGAAGATGGATGTCGACGATTGCCGCGATGCCATGGTCGATGGCGTGCGCAACGCCATTCCGGTGGCCGTGGCGTGTGGCGCGGTGGGGATCATCGTGGGCATCGCCACGCTGACCGGCATCGCCCTGGACGCCGCCGACGCGGTGGTCACGCTGGGCCAGCAGATTCCGATCCCGATGATTCAGTTGCTGGTCACCCTGGTGCTGACCATGGTCGCCTCGATCGTGCTCGGTATGGGGCTGCCGAGCATCCCCACCTATATCATCACCAGCACCATGGCGGCGCCGATCCTGCTCAACCTGCCGCTGTTCCGCGAGCTGGCCGGGAGCAACGACACCGCGATCTTCGTCGCCCACATGTTCGTGTTCTACTTCGGTCTGTTCGCCAACCTGACGCCGCCGGTGGCGCTGGCCGCCTATGCCGGCGCCGGTATCAGCGGCGGCTCGCCCAATGCCACCGGCTTCCAGGCGATGAAGCTCGCCATCGCCGGTTTCGTGGTGCCCTACATGTTCGTGTTCGCGCACAGCATGCTGATGATCGACGCCACCCTGTGGAACACGCTGTGGGTGATCGTCACCGGGGTGATCGGGGTGCTGCTGCTGGCGGTGGCGGTGGAGGGCTACCTGCGCCGGCCGCTCAACCCCTTCTGGCGGATACTGGCGGCAGTCGGCGCGCTGGCGCTGATCTTCCCGGGGCTGGCCAGCGACATCGTGGGGGCGGTGATCACCGTGGTGCTGTTCCTGCTGTCCAAGGCCAAGCCGGCGCAGCCTGCCCCGACCGGTGGCTGACGAGGCTTCGTCGATACCTTTCTGCCCCTGCTCTGCACGGGCTTGCCACGCCGGCGCCCGCTCACGCGGGCGTCGGCGTCTGGCCTGGGCTTTTCGTCGCACTTGAGAGACGCCTGGCCCCGAGCCTGCTATAAAGTTGACTTAAGGCGCTGCTCAAAAGCGCCGTATACCCCCTGAACGTCGGGCGTGCTGGTTGACGCTGCAGGCTCCCCTGGAAGGACCGCCAGGGCGGTGGTAACGACACAATCCGATGAGGATGGCACATGGCAATTAACGTCACGCGGCGCCAGTTTTTCAAACTGGGCGGGGCGGGGCTGGCGACGTCGAGCCTGGCGGTGATGGGGTTCGCCCCGGAACCCGCCGAAGCCTCGATCCGGCAGTTCAAGCTGACCCACGCCAAGGAGACCCGCAACACCTGCACCTACTGCTCAGTGGGCTGCGGCATTCTGATCTACAGCAAGGGCGATGGGGCGAAGAACGTCGAACAGAACGTCTTCCACATCGAGGGTGACCCGGATCACCCGGTCTCCCGCGGCTCGCTGTGCCCCAAGGGCGCCGGGCTGCTGGACTTCGTCCACAGCGATGGCCGTCTGGCCTACCCGCAGGTGCGCGAGGCCGGCAGCGACGAGTGGAAGCGGATCAGCTGGGACGAGGCGCTCGGGCGCATCGCTCGGCACATGAAGGATGATCGCGACGCCAACTTCGTGCAGCGCAACGCCCAGGGGCAGACGGTCAACCACTGGACGACGACGGGTTTCCTGGCGGCGTCCGGCTCCTCCAACGAAGCCGGCTACATCACCCACAAGGTGGTGCGTACGCTGGGCATGGTGGCGTTCGACAACCAGGCACGCGTCTGACACGGACCGACGGTGGCAGGTCTTGCCCCAACATTCGGTCGCGGTGCCATGACCAATCACTGGGTCGACATCCGCAATGCCAATCTGATTCTGTCGATGGGCGGCAACTCCGCCGAAGCACACCCCGTGGGCTTCCGCTGGGTCACCGAGGCCATCGAGCACAACAAGGCCGAGTTGATCACGATCGACCCGCGCTTCACCCGTACCAGCGCGGTGGCGCAGGATCGCGCCTTCATCCGCACCGGTAGCGATATCGCCTTCCTCGGCGGGCTGATCAGCTATCTGATCGAGACCGACCAGATCCAGCGCGAGTACGTGCTGAACTACACCGACGCGGCGCTGATCGTGCGCGACGGCTATGGCTTCGAGGAGGGTCTGTTCTCGGGCTACGACGAGGCCACGCGCAGCTACGACAAGCAGTCGTGGATGTACGAGAAAGGCGACGACGGCTTCGTGCGCCGGGATGACTCGCTCAGCGATCCGCGCTGCGTCTACCAGCTGCTGCGCGGGCACTATGCGCGCTACACCCCTGACATGGTCTCGAGCATCAGCGGCATCCCGGTGGCCGACATCCAGCGCATCTGGAAGAAGATCGCGGCGATGGCGGTGCCCGACAAGACCATGACCATCCTCTATGCGCTGGGCTGGACGCAGCACTCGATCGGCTCGCAGATCATCCGCGCCGCGGCCATGGTCCAGCTGCTGCTGGGCAACATGGGCATGCCGGGGGGCGGGGTCAACGCGCTGCGCGGGCACTCCAACATCCAGGGGCTGACCGATCTGGGGCTGCTGTCGCAGCTGCTGCCGGGCTACATGACCCTGGCCAACGCCAAGGAGCAAGGGTACCGCGCCTATATCGACAAGCGCACCAAGCAGCCCACGGTGGCGGGTCAGGTCTCCTACTGGAAGAACTACGAGAAGTTCCACGTCAGCCTGATGAAGGCGTGGTACGGCCAGGCCGCGACCGCCGACAACGACTGGTGCTTCGACTGGTTGCCCAAGCTCGAACGGCCGCTCTATGACATCCTCGATACCTTCGAGCGCATGTCCAAGGGCGAGCTGACCGGCTACTTCTGCCAGGGCTTCAACCCGCTCGCCTCGTTCCCCGACCGGGCCAAGATCACCCGCGCGCTGTCGTCGCTGAAGTATCTGGTGGTGATGGATCCGCTCAACACCGAGACCAGCGAGTTCTGGAAGTCCTACGGCGAGTACAACGACGTCGACCCCAGCCAGATCGACACCGAGGTGTTCCGGCTGCCGACCTGCTGCTTCGCCGAGGACGACGGCTCGATCGTCAACAGCGCGCGCTGGCTGCAGTGGCACTGGGCCGCGGCGCCGCCGCCGGGCGAGTCGCGCCCCGACACGCGCATCATGGGCGAACTGTTCCTCAGGCTGAAACAGCTCTACCAGACGGAGGGCGGGGTCTTCCCCGAGCCGATCCTCAATCTGACCTGGAACTACAAGATCCCCCAAGAGCCCAAGTCGGAAGAACTCGCGCGCGAGTTCAACGGCTATGCGCTGGAGGATCTGACCGACGCCCAGGGGCAGGTGGTGCGCCGTGCCGGCGAGCAGCTATCCGGTTTCGGTGAGCTGACCGCCGACGGCAAGACCACCGCCGGCTGCTGGATCTTCACCGGCTGCTGGACCGAAGCGGGCAATCAGATGGCGCGGCGCGATAACGCCGACCCCTATGGTACCGGCAACACCCTGGGCTGGGCCTGGGCCTGGCCGGCCAACCGGCGCGTGCTCTACAACCGCGCCAGTGCCGACGTGCAGGGGCGGCCGTGGGGCGCCAACAAGGCGTTCGTGTGGTGGAGCGCTGAGCAGGGGCGCTGGATCGGTGCCGACGTGCCCGACTTCCCGCCGACCTCGGCGCCGTCCGAAGGGCAGATGCCGTTCATCATGCAGCCGGAAGGGGTGGGACACCTGTTCGCCGGGCAGAGCATGGTCGATGGCCCCTTCCCCGAGCACTACGAGCCGTTCGAGTCGCCGGTACCGCAGAACCTGCTGCATCCGGGCAAGCCCAAGGTGCGCAACAACCCGGCGGCACGCATCTTCGACGAGGATCGCGCGGCTCTGGGCACACCGGAGGAGTACCCGCATGCGGCGACGACCTATCGCCTGACCGAGCATTTCCACTACTGGACCAAGCACGCCCGGCTCAACGCCATCGTTCAGCCGCAGCAGTTCGTCGAGATCGGCGAGAAACTGGCCGAGGAGATCGGCGTGGCCGCGGGGGACTGGGTCAAGGTCTCCTCCAAGCGCGGCTTCATCAAGGCGGTGGCGGTGGTGACCAAGCGGCTCAAGCCGATGACGGTCGGCGATCGCCAGGTGCACCACGTGGGCATTCCGCTGCACTGGGGCTTCACCGGCGTGGCCAAGAAGGGCTATCTGGTCAACGCCCTGACCCCGTTCGTCGGTGATGCCAACACCCAGACGCCGGAGTACAAGTCGTTCACCGTCCGCGTCGAGAAGGCTTAGGGAGCTCGCCATGATCAATTCGCAAAACATCATTGCCCGCTCTGCCACCACGACCCCGCCGCCGCAGGCACGCAGCCACGTCGAGGAAGTGGCCAAGCTGATCGATGTCTCCAAGTGCATCGGCTGCAAGGCGTGCCAGGTGGCGTGCATGGAGTGGAACGACCTGCGTGACGAGGTGGGGGAGTGCCACGGCACCTACGACAACCCCACCGACCTCACCGCCGAGTCGTGGACGGTGATGCGCTTCAGCGAGCACGAGACGGCCGATGGCAATCTCGAGTGGCTGATTCGCAAGGATGGCTGCATGCACTGTGCCGAGCCGGGCTGCCTTACGGCGTGCCCGGCCCCCGGCGCGATCGTGCAGTACGCCAACGGGATCGTCGACTTCGACTCCAACCACTGCATCGGCTGCGGCTACTGCATCACCGGCTGCCCGTTCGATATTCCGCGCATCTCGCCGAAGGACAGCAAGTCCTACAAGTGCACGCTGTGCTCGGATCGGGTCAACGCCGGCATGGAGCCGGCCTGCGTCAAGACCTGCCCGACCAACTGCATCGAGTTCGGCACCAAGGCGGACATGCTCGACCGCGCCGCCAAGCGGGTCGGCGATCTCAAGGCGCTGGGCTTCCGCGATGCCGGCATCTACGACCCGGCCGGGGTCGGCGGGACCCATGTGATGTACGTGCTGCATCACGCCAATGATCCCAACCGCTACAGCGGGCTGCCCAAGGATCCGCGTATCTCGCCGCTGGTCGGCGCCTGGAAAGGGGTGACCAAGCCGCTCATGGCGGCGATCATCGGCATCACCGCCTTCGCCGGGGTGATCCACTACGTGACCAAGGGGCCGAAGGAGGAGCCGGAGGAGAGCGCCGACGACGACCCGACCGCGCTCGGCTACGACGCCACGCGCCGGCGCGACGACGCGGACGACCGCCCGCATGGAGGTGACCGATGAAGCGCTCCCAGGATCGTCTCGTACGCTACTCGCCGCTCGATCGCGCCAATCACTGGACCATGGTGATCGCGTTCGTGCTGCTGGCGCTGTCGGGGCTGGCGTTCTTCCACCCGGCATTCTTCTTTCTCAGCCACAGCCTCGGCGGGCCGGTGTGGGCGCGTATTCTGCACCCCTTCCTCGGCCTGGTGCTGGTGCTGCTGTTCGTGGCCATGGCGGTACGCCACGTCAGCCGTAACCTGCTGGGTGAGAACGACGTGCAGTGGATGCGTCAGATCGGCGACGTGCTCGACAATCGCGACGACAAGCTGCCGCCGATCGGCAAGTACAATCCGGGCCAGAAGCTGGTGTTCTGGGCGCTGGTGGTGTCGATCGCGGCGCTGTTGGTCAGCGGCGTGATCATGTGGCGGCCGTGGTTCGCCGGCTACTTCCCGATCCCGCTGATCCGGCTGGCGAGTCTGGTCCACGCGCTGGCGGCGTTCGTTGCCATCGTCACCATCGTGGTCCACGTCTATGCCGCGCTCTGGGTCAAGGGCTCGATCCGCTCGATGACCCAGGGCTGGGTGACCCGCGCCTGGGCCCGTCATCACCATGGCCTCTGGGCCCGCGAACAGGAGGAGAAGCAGCGCCGTGAGCAGCAACCCTGAACGCCCTCCGGGCAGTGACCCCGGTCACGCTTTCGGTCAGGCGCCCCCTTCGCCGGGAGCACCGCCGATGGTGGTGCTCCCGGGCCGCAAGCTGTTCGCCGAACGTGCCGAGCGCCTGCAGCGGCTGGCCGAACGCGTGCCGGCGATGGCCGACTACCTGCGCTTCATGGCGCAGGTGGTCGCCGCCCAGCACCGGGTGCTGCAGCAGCCCCGCGCGAGCGTGACCGCGAGTGCCGAGGTGGCGATCGCCCACGGCGTGCCGCCGCTGGCGATCGACGGGCTGTGGCGCGACATGAGCTGGCGCGAGGATCTCGACGCGCTGATCGCCGAGCTCGACGGCGAGGTGCCGACGGCGCAGCGCGAGTGGTTCGAGGCTCTGCGCGGTGCTTCGGCCGCGGCCCGTGAGGCGCTGGTACCGCGTCTGCTCGGCGGTGAGTCGCTCGACCCCGAGCAGACCGCGCTGGCGCCGCTGGTGGGTGCTGCGCTGCAGGTCGCCTGGACCCGTCAGGCGCGCACCCTGGCCCGGCCACCGGGGCGCCCCGACGAGGCCATGCGCGCGCTGTGCCCGTGCTGCGGTGCGCTGGCGGTGGCCAGCGTGATCCAGATCGGCATGGCGCGCTCGCGGGTGCGCTACCTGCACTGCGGGCTGTGCGCCACCGAGTGGTACGCCGAGCGCGCGCGCTGCGTCGAGTGCGGCGATAGCCGGACGCTCGACTACTGCGGGCTCGAGGACGACGCCGGGCAGCGCGTGCTGCCGGTACAGGCGGAGACCTGCGATCACTGTGCGAGCTATCTCAAGGTGGTGCAGAAGGAGTGGGAGGCCGATGCCGATCCGCTCGCCGATGACCTCGCCAGTCTGGCCCTGGACATGCTGATCGCCGACCGCGAGCTGGCGCGGCGGGCCTTCAATCCACTGCTGGTGCTGGGCGCGCCCGACGCCGGCTGAGACCGGCTCATGGCGCCAGTGGCGCGGGCGTGTCGACGTTCGCGGCCACTCTCGCCTGCCAGTCTCACATGTCCTCTCACATAGCACTCTCATATACCACTCTCGCCTGCCGCTGCGGGGCTGGCGACCCGTGGCTGCTCCCTCGACCCGGGCCGTGCGGCGCCGGGTCACTTGTGTTGGCGTGGCGGCGACGCTTAAATCGGGGGCACGCCCGGTGTCGCCCCCGGCCATCCTCCGTTCTGTCGAGCCGTTCATGTCCGAGACCTCTGCCGCGAGCACCGATCTGCGTCGCCACCTGCCTGCCGTCAACGTGTTGCTTGCCCATGCCGCACTGCAGCCTGCCCGTGTGCAGCACGGTGAGCGCGTGCTCACCCGGGCCATCCGCGACACGCTCACCGAGTGGCGTCGCCGGCTGGCGGCGCCGGATGCGCCGACTTCACTCGACGAGGAGGCGCTGATCGATGCCATACACGAGCGTCTTGCCGGGCTGACCCGGCCCAACCTGCGCGCGGTGTTCAATCTCACCGGTACGGTGATCCACACCAATCTGGGACGATCGCCGTTGGCCGAGGCGGCGATTGCGGCGATGGTCGAGGCGGCACGCCACCCGGCGGCGCTGGAGTACGATCTCGAAGGTGGGCGGCGTGGCGACCGTGATCGCCTGGTCGAGGCGCTGCTGATCGAACTCACCGGGGCCGAGGCGGCGACCGTGGTCAACAACAACGCGGCCGCCGTGCTGCTGGCGTTGAGCGCCCTGGGGGCAGGCCGCGAGGCGATCATCTCGCGTGGCGAGATGATCGAGATCGGCGGCGCTTTCCGCATGCCCGACGTGATGACCGCCGCCGGCTGCCGGCTGGTCGAGGTGGGGGCCACCAACCGCACCCATGCGCGCGACTTTCGCCAGGCGCTGGGTGAGCAGAGCGGTCTGATCGTCAAGGCGCACACCTCCAACTACGCCATCGCCGGCTTCACCAGTAGCGTGCCGGAGGCGGAGCTGGCGGCGATCGCCCACGCCCACGGTATTCCCTTCATGATCGATCTGGGCAGCGGCGCGCTGACCGACTTCCGTGCCCTGGGGCTGCCCCACGAGGCGCAGCCGGCGGAGGCGATCGCCGCCGGGGCCGATCTGGTCACCTTCAGCGGCGACAAGCTGCTGGGTGGGCCGCAGGCGGGGATCGTGGTCGGCCGGCGCGAGCTGGTCGAGCGTCTCAAGCGCCACCCGCTCAAGCGCGCGCTGCGCTGCGACAAGCTCACCCTGGCCGCCCTCGAGGCCACGCTGCGGATCTATCGCGATAGCGAGGCGCCGGCGCGCGAGCTGCCCACGCTGCGGCTGTTGACCCGTGCGGAGGATGAGATCGCACAGCAGGCCGAGCGTCTGCTGAACCCACTGCGGGCGGCACTCGCCGGCATCGCCACGGTGGAGAATGAGGCCTGCCGCAGTCAGCTCGGCAGCGGCTCGCTGCCGGTAGATCGCCTGGAGAGCCGTGCGCTGGTGCTGCGGGCGCCGCGCGGGCGCGATCTGGCCCGTCTCGAGCGAGCGTTGCGGGCACTGCCGCGACCGGTGATCGGACGCACCCACGAGGGTGCGCTATGGCTCGATCTGCGCTGTCTCGCCGAGCCCGCCGATGAGCAGGCGTTCCTGGCGCAGCTGGCGACGCTGCCGGCGTGCTGGGAGGCGGCATGATCGTCGGCACCGCGGGGCACGTCGACCACGGCAAGACCGCGCTGATCCGCGGGCTCACCGGTATCGCCACCGACCGCTTGAAGGAGGAGCAGGCGCGCGGCCTGACCATCGAGCCGGGGTACGCCTATCCCGCGCCGCCACCGGGGAGCGAGGGGGCGGTACTCGGCTTCATCGACGTGCCCGGCCACGAGCGCTTCATCGCCAACATGCTCGCGGGGGCGGCCGGTATCGACGCCATGCTGCTGGTGGTGGCGGCAGATGACGGCATCATGCCGCAGAGCGTCGAGCATCTGCGCATTCTGGAGCTGCTTGGGGTCGAGCGCGCCTGGGTCGCGCTGACCAAGTGCGACCGCGTGGACGCCGCGCGGGTGCAGCAGGTGAGTGCCGAGATCACCGCCTGGCTGGCAAAGACGCGCTTCGCCGGTGCGCCGCTGTTCGCCGTCTCCAATCTGTCCGGCGCGGGTCAGGCGGCGTTGGGCGATGCGCTGTGGGCCGCGGCGCGCGCGCAGACGGCACGTCTTGCGAGCGGCGGCTTCCGGCTGGCGGTGGACCGTGCCTTCGTCAAGCAGGGCGCGGGAGTGGTGGTCACCGGCACTATCCGCAGCGGTGAGGTGCGTCAGGGCGATAGCGTGCGCCTGCTGCCGGGCGGGGCCAGCGCGCGGATACGCGCGCTGCGGGCACAGAATCGCGAGGTTGCGCTGGCCCGACGCGGCGAGCGCTGCGCGCTCAATCTGAGCGGCAGCGAGGTCGAGCGCGGCACGCTGGCACGCGGCGACTGGGTGGTCGCCGCGGACTCCAGGGTCGAGGGGCGTCAGCGCCTCGACGTCTCCCTCACGCTGCTGCCGGAGGCCGAGCCGCTCAAGCACTGGAGCCCCGTGCATCTGCACCATCTCAGCGCCCACGTCACCGGCCATGTCTCGCTGCTGGAGGGCGAGACGCTGGCGCCGGGCCAGACCATGCTGGCGCAGCTGGTGCTGACAGCGCCACTGCATGCGACCCACGGCGATGCGCTGATCGTGCGTGACCACGGCGCCAGCCGCACCCTGGCCGGTGCACGCGTGCTCGACGTGGCGCCACCGCGGCGTGGTGCGCGCCAGCCGGCGCGCCTGACCTGGCTGCAGGCACTGAGGGCGATGCTCCCGGGGGCGGATGGTGAAGTGCAACTGGCGGCACTCTGGCCGCACCTCGCCAGCGGCCAGAGTGTCGACCTGGTGGCCCTGGCGGCCAATCTCGACCTACCCGCGGCGGTTCTCGACGAGGCGGCCACCCAGGCCGGATGGGTGGTGATCGCCGCCGATGCGGCCACGCACCACGCCTTTCGTGTCGACGATCTGGCCGCGCGCTACGCTGCGGTGGTAGCGCGCCTGGCACAGGTCCATGCCGAGGAGCCGGCGATGCGCGGGGCGGAGATCGACCGGCTGCGGCGGATGAGTGCACCGGCGCTGCCGCCGGCGCTGTTCCGCCCGCTGCTGGAGCGCTGGAAGGCCGAGGGAGAGATCGTCCAGCACGGGCCCTTCATCGCCCTGGCCGACCACCGGGCGACGCTGGGCGAGGCCGATGCCGCGCGCTGGCAAGCGGTGCGGCCGCTGCTGGCGCAGACGCCGTTCGAACCGCCGCGGGTGCGTGATATCGCCATGGCGCTGGGCCTGGAGGAGGGCGAGACTCGGGCCTTGCTGCGGCGCACGGCGCTGCTCGGCGAGGTCTACCAGCTGCGCCACGATCACTTCTTTCTCACCCCGCATGTGGTCCAGCTGGCCGACTGGGTGCGCGAACTCGCGGTGCGCTCGCCGGCGGGGGTCACGGCGGCAGCGTTCCGCGATCGGGTCGGCTGCGGGCGCAAGCTGGCGGTGGCGATTCTCGAGTTCTTCGACCGCATTGGCTTCACCCGACGCATCGGCGATGGTCACAAGGTGATTCGACAGGATATGCTGTTCACCTGACCGCGCGCCTGCGCGGTCGGTCGCGTCTGGTGCTTTGGCTCCGCCTGATACTTTTGGGCGCTGTCTGACACCTTGCGTGCCTGGAAGAGAATCGTTCCCCGGTGGGACGCCAGGACTTCAACTCCTGTAGGGGCTGCCAGCGGTCCCTGGTGGGTTCGACTCCCACTCTCTTCCGCCACTCTCTTCTGCCACTATTTCCGCCATCTGCCATCTGCCATCTGCCATCTGCCATCTGCCATCTGCCATCTGCCATCTGCCATCTACCACTATTCCCGCCATTCTGTATGCTTTTACCACCCTGCATGCAACTCTCCTGACAGACCTGCTACCGTCTCCGCGATCTCGCGCGAGTCGCTCGTGTCAGCCTCTGCTGTCTGAGCACCGCGGGACCTTCTCCGGGGAAGCAAGTCGCTGTTCTCGCAACTTTTTCGCGGATACAAAAAATGACACAGCGTTATTGAACGAGTGTTCGGGTATAACCCCATGATTAAGGGAACTTAAGTATTGTCATTAGCAAAAGTGATGCGAGGATTACCATAATTGCCTTGGTTACGGCTGGCTAACGGTTCATGCTGAGTGTGCTCACTTAGCCAAGCGGCAAGACCGCAAGGGACTGCGGGGTGAGCACTGATGAGGGGGCAAGGTTCACGTCCTCCTTCGATCGGTCCTATCCAGTGCTTCTCGTCTTTTTCTCATGACGCTCTGCTACTTACGTTCATCTACCTACGTTCATCTACCTACGTTCATCTACCTACGTTCATCTACCTACGTTCATCTACCTACGTTCATCTACCTACGTTCATCTACCTACGTTCATCTACCTACGTTCATCTACCTACGTTCATCTACCTACGCTCTTCTAGCTTCTTTTTTCTCTTTTTGACTCCCTCTTCCCGATAGCCGCTATCGGCACGAACCGTGGCCGTGCGCTGGGAGCCCTTCGCGACGGGGCGCTTCGCTGTGCGAAAGGTGTTCCTGCCGGCGCCCTTGCTGTCTTCCCTGGCGCTACCCATGGCATCATGCGCCAGCTTTCCGTGTCGCGGAAGCGTCGATCCTTTCAGCGCAACGGAGGTCATATGCAAGGCTCTCTCATCGGCATCGTCGCCGGCGTAGCGGTATGGCTCGCCAGCGGCGAGTGGGGCTGGGGTATCGGGGTCGGTATCGCGGTGGGCATCGCCTGGGATCTCTGGCGCCAGCGCCCCTGGCGCTGAGAGGGTGTTTACAAAATGCCTGCGCTCGACGATAAGGCGTTGAAATCGACCTCAAAGTACTCATTTACACCGCGTAAACTCCGTCTTTTCGGCCGATTTCGCCTTGTCTCGCCTTCGCTCGTCGAATTTGTAAACACCCTCTGAGGCGACCCACAGGGTAGGCCCTCCGCGATGCCGCCGGCGGGCCGGGGTGTAATACAATAGCGTGGGGTGCGTGCGCTACCCTGTCGTGACACGCTAGAGGGACGCGCGCCATGCCCGCTCATCACGACCACGCCCACCACCATGATCATCATCACGATCATGGCGGCCACCATCATCATCACGACCATACGCCCGAGGTGACCGCCGACAGCGCCAAGCGGGTCAAGTGGGCGATGCTGCTGACCGCGGGTTTCATGCTGGCGGAGGTGGTGGGCGGCTGGATTTCGGGCTCGCTGGCACTGCTGGCCGATGCCGGGCACATGTTCAGCGACAGCTTCTCGCTCGGCCTGGCGCTGTTCGCCTTCGCCATGGGCAGGCGCGCGCCGGATACCCGGCGCACCTTCGGCTATCAGCGTTTCCAGGTGCTCGCCGCCTTCGTCAACGGGCTGACCCTGTTCGGCATCGCGGTGTGGATCTTCATCGCGGCGATCCAGCGTTTCACCCAGCCGGTGGAGGTGCTGGCCGGGCCGATGATGACCATCGCCGTGCTCGGGTTGGTGGTCAATCTGGTGGTATTCAAGATTCTCCATGGCGGCGATCAGGAAAACCTCAATCTGCGCGGGGCGCTGCTTCACGTGCTGGGTGATCTGCTCGGCTCGGTGGCGGCGATCGTGGCCTCGATCGTGATTCTGTTCACCGGCTGGACGCCGATCGACCCGCTGCTCTCGATGCTCGCCGCCGGGTTGATTCTGCGCGCGGCCTGGACGATTCTGCGGCGCTCCACCCACACCCTGCTCGAGGGTACCCCGGAGGGCCTCGACGTGGACCAGATTCGTCAGGCGCTGCTGGCGGTCGAGGGGGTCGAGGGGCTGCACGACATGCACGTCTGGGGGCTCACGCCGCAGGATCCGCTGCTCAGCGCGCATCTGGTGATCGTCGCGGCCGACCAGCACGATGCGGTGATCGAGCGCGCCTATGGTGTGCTGCAGGCGCGTTTCGCGATCCACCATGCCACCCTCCAGGTCGAGACCGCCGCCTGCCGTACCGGTGGCGACTGCCACGCGGGTGTTCATCCCTGAGCCGATCTGCCGCTGTCGTCTGCACGATCGAGGGCGATGCCCTCGGTGGGGCATGACCGGCTTTCATACCCGGGCGCGGAAAGTTTCATTGGCCGGAGCTGGAGGCGGCGGGCACAATGGGCCCATGTCGTAGAGAGGCACGCAGGGGGCGCGACGGGCGTCCGACGGCCCCAGGCAGCGCCTCTCCCTACCGATCCGATTTCGAGACGAAAGCGCGCATGAATACGCATCTTCCCCTGGGCATCAGCTTCGAGTTCTTTCCTCCCAATACCGCGGCCGGGCGGGAAAAGCTCAACGCCACACGGGATGCGCTGAGCGCGCGCTCGCCGCGCTTCTTCTCGGTGACCTACGGTGCCGGGGGGTCGACCCAGGCGCGCACCCTCGATACCGTCGAGGCGCTGCGCCAGGGCGGCGTCGCCACGGCGCCGCACCTCTCCTGCGTGGGCAGCGAGAAGGCCGCGATACGCGAGCTGCTCGGACGCTACCGCGACTCGGGCATCGACAGCCTGGTCGCGCTGCGCGGCGATCTGCCCTCGGGCATGGGCGGGGCGGGTGAGCTGCGTTACGCCAACGAGCTGGTCGAGTTCGTGCGCGCCGAGACCGGCGATCATTTCAATATCGCGGTGGCCGCCTACCCCGAAGTGCATCCTCAGGCGCTGAGCGCCGAGCGCGATCTGGAGAACTTCGCGCGCAAGGTGAAGGCCGGCGCCGACTTCGCCATCACCCAGTACTTCTTCAACGCCGACGCCTACTTCCACTTCGTCGACCGGGCCCGCGCGCTGGGCGTGGAGGCGCCGATCGTGCCCGGCATCATGCCGATCACCAACTACAGCAAGCTGGCACGCTTCTCAGAAACCTGCGGCGCCGATATTCCGCGCTGGGTGCGCAAGCAGCTCGAAGCCTATGGCGACGACCAGCAGAGCATCCAGGCGTTCGGCACCGACATGGTGTCGCGGCTCTGCCAGCGTCTGCTCGATGGCGGCGCGCCGGGGCTGCACTTCTACACGCTCAATCAGGCCGGCCCGTCGCTGCGCATCCTCGACAATCTGGCCTGAGGCGCTCACGTCGCGCCGTTGCACGACTTCGACTAGGGTGAGAGCCACGGGTTGGCGATGGGCGAGCCATGGGCTGGCCCGTGCCGGACATCATGGCCGAAACGGAGGTGAACGATGCAACGGACGATAGCGACTGCCTTGGGCGCCGGTATGCTGCTGACGCTGGCGGGGCTGGCACAGGCCGATACGCAGGTCGACATGCACAGCGTCTCCACCCAGGGGGTGGGGGAGTCCATCGGTACGATTACCGCCAGGGATACCGATTATGGGCTGCTGTTGACCCCGGAGCTTGCCGGTCTCGAACCCGGCATCCACGGTTTCCACCTGCACACCAACCCCAGCTGCGACCCCAGCGAGAGCGATGGCAAGGTGACGCCGGCGGGGGCCGCGGGCGGCCACTTCGACCCCGAGCAGACCGACTCCCACCAGGGGCCCTACAGTGATGCCGGCCATCTCGGTGATCTGCCGGTGATGGCGGTGGATGCCGAGGGCAATGCCACCACCCCGGTGCTGGCGCCGCGCCTGAGCGAAGCCGATCTTTCCGGTCATGCCTTCGTCATCCACGCTGGCGGCGACAACTACAGCGATCAGCCCAAGCTGGGCGGCGGCGGGGCACGCGTTGCCTGCGGCGTGATCGAGTAGCGCGGCGTCGCGCGTCTTCGGCTCTCCACACGGCCCCGCTTCGGCGGGGCCGTGTCGTCATGGGGTATCGCGCGAGGCGCCAGGGTAGTGCCGGCATCCGTGCGGGATAACGCCGATGTTTGCACGCCAATGTTTGCAACGACGCCGTCTAAGCTATTGTTTTCCATAGGTCGCAAGCCGCATAATCTGGCTATTTATCCAGTTTTGGAGCGGCGGCACCGATGGCCAACTTTCGCACCCACTTCGGGGTCGCCAGCGTGGGCGGGCTGATAGCTTCCCAGGCGGGGTGGCAGGCGTCGCTCTATGGGCTGTGGCAGGCGGCGGCGATCGCCGGTCTGGTGACCTTCGGCGGCATTCTGCCCGACATCGACGCCGACAACTCCCGGGCGGTGCGCCTGATCTTCCAGATTCTGGCACTGATCGCCATCGTCGTGGCGGTGCTGCTGCTGCAGCACCGCGTCACGCCGGCGCAGCTGTTCGCAGCCTGTGGCGCGACCTATCTCGCGGTGCGCTATCTGGCCAGTGCGCTGTTCGCCCGCTTCACCGTGCATCGCGGGCTGTGGCACTCGCTGCTGGCAGCCGCGCTCAGCGGGCTGGCGACGGCGGCGGCGAGTTTCACCCTGCTCGGCCAGCCGGCGCGTCTGGCCTGGCTGCACGGCCTGGCGCTGACACTCGGCTTTCTCATCCATTTGGCGCTGGACGAACTCTACAGCGTCGATCTCACCGGGGCGCGACTCAAGCGCTCCTTCGGCACCGCGCTCAAGCCGTTCGACTGGAAGGCTCCCGGCAGCTCGCTGATGCTGCTGCTCACCTCGGTGCATCTGATCGCCTGGCTGCCGCCGCTGGCGGTGCTGCGGGAGGTGCTGACGCATGGACTGGGATGGGGGTTGGGTTGGGGGCGCTAAGCTCCCGCGCCTTGGAGCATCGCGTTCTACACTGAGGGGCCAACCACCCAAGGGAGAGGCCCCATGCATCTGGTCTTCGACGTCAATGAAACGCTGCTCGACACCGCCGCACTGGACCCGCTGTTCATGCGTTGGTTCGGCACCGAGGCGCGCCGCGGTGAGTGGTTTTTGACCCTGCAGGAAACCTGGATGACCGCCAATCTGGTCGGCCGTTTCGTTCCCTTCGCCGAGCTGGCCAGGAGTGCGCTGCGCCAACTGGGTGCCAAGCACGAGGTAGCGATCACCCCCGCCGACGAGCAGGCGCTGGTCGACGGCGTGCTCGCCATGCCGGCGCACGCCGATGCCGTCGAGGCGCTGGCCCGGCTGCGCCAGCAGGGCCACACCCTCACCGCGTTGACCAACAGCGCCAGTGAGGCGGCGCAGCATCAGCTCTCCCAGGCGGGGCTGGCAGCTTATTTCGATGCCATTCTCAGCGTCGATCAGGTCGCGCGCTACAAGCCGGCGCCGGAGCCCTATCGTGCGGCGGCGGCGCACTGGGCGATCTCGCCCGAGGCGATGATCATGGTGGCGGCCCACGGCTGGGATCTGATCGGTGCCCAGGCGGTGGGCATGCGTACCGCCTTCGTGGCGCGCCCGGGCAAGGCGATGGACCCGGCGCTGGAGCAGGTACCCACCTGGCGTGGTGACGACCTGCGCCAGCTGATGGCCCAGGTCGTTGCGGCGGGATGAGGTGGTTTGGATTCGATAGGGACTAGTGGCGGGTACCGGGATCGATGATCTTCACGGTACTGATCTCTTCGCGCGCGGGTTTCTGGGTCTCGCGGGGCTGATTGACCCGGGTCGGCAGTTCGTCCTGCGCGCTGTCCTCCACCGGTAGCTGCTCGAAGAAGTCGCAGCTGACGCAGTCGCGGTAGCGGATACCGTTCTGCTCCCAGCTGCGTATGCGATCCATGGCCGCACAGCGCGGGCAGATGGCGCCGGCGATGAAGCGCTTGGGTGTGTGTGTCATGGCTGACCTCGCTGATGGGCGGGCAGGATTCGCCTGCCCGCCCCTGGGTGCGTGTCGGCGCCGTCCGTCAGGCGGCGTCGCGCGGTTCGATGCCGGTATGGCGCAGCAGCGGCTCGATGCTCGGCTCGCGGCCGCGGAACGCCTTGAACAGCTCGGCGGCATCGCGCGAGCCGCCGCGTTCGAGGATTTCGCTGCGGAAGCGCTGGCCGGTCTCGGCGTCGAAGATGCCGGCCTCCTCGAAGGCGCTGTAGGCGTCCGCCGAGAGCACTTCGGCCCACTTGTAGCTGTAGTAACCCGCAGCGTAGCCGCCGGCGAAGATATGCGAGAAGCCGTTCTGGAAGCGGTTGAAGTCGACGCTGGGGACCACCGAGACCTGGGCGCGCACGCCATCGAGCAGCGCCTGCACGTCGGCGGCGCTGGGGGTGGCGAGCTCGTGGTGCAGGCGCAGATCGAACATCGAGAACTCCAGCTGGCGCATCATCTGCATCGCCGACTGGAAGTTGCGCGCCGCCTGCAGTTTGTCGAGCAGCGCGTCCGGCAGCTTGTCGCCGCTGTCGACGTGGCCGGCGATCAAGTCGAGCCCCTCGCGCTCCCAGCAGAAGTTCTCCATGAACTGGCTGGGCAGTTCGACCGCGTCCCAGGCCACGCCGCTGATGCCGGAGACGTCGGCCACCGTCTGCCGGGTCAGCATGTGGTGCAGGCCGTGACCGAACTCGTGGAACAGTGTCAGCACCTCGTCATGGGTCAGCAGCGCTGGCTTACCGCCGACCGGCGGGGTGAAGTTGCAGGTCAGGTAGGCGACCGGCAGCTGCAGCGAACCATCCTCGCGCTGGCGCCGGGTGCGGCAGACGTCCATCCAGGCGCCGCCGCGCTTGCCTTCCCGAGCGTAGAGATCGAGATAGAAGCCGGCGATCGGGGTGTCGCCGTCGAGCACGTCGAAGTAGCGCACGTCCGGGTGGTAGCGCGGAGCATCGGGGTTCTCGGTCATGCGGATGCCGTAGAGCTTGCCGACCACGCGGAACAGGCCGTCCACCGCCCGCGGCGCGGGGAAGTAGGGGCGCAGCTGCTCCTGGGAGATGTCATAGCGCGCCTGGCGCAGCCTTTCGCTGACGAAGCCGATGTCCCAGGGTGCCAGCTCGCCCATGCCGAGGGTGTCGCGGGCGTAGGTCTGCAGTTCGCCGATATCCCGCCGTGCCTGGGGCAGGGCACGCTCGGCGAGATCGTCGAGAAAGCCCAGGACCTGATCGGGAGACTCGGCCATCTTGGTCTCCAGCGAGTAGTCGGCGTAGGTGGCGAAGCCGAGTAGCTGAGCCAGCTCATGGCGCAGCGCCAGGATCTCTTCGATCACCGGGGCATTGTCGTTGTCTCCCGCGTTGGGACCCTGGTCGGAGGCGCGGGTGACGTAGGCGGTGTAGACCTCCTGGCGCAGTTCGCGATCCTCGGCGAAGGTCATGATCGGCAGAAAGCAGGGTACATCGAGGGTGATGCGATAGCCCGTTTCGCCCTTGGCCTCGGCGTTGGCGGTCAGCATCTCCAGTGCGCTTTCCGGCAGGCCGGCCAGGCGCGAGGCGTCGGGCAGCGTCTTGTGCCACGCCTGGGTGGCATCGAGCAGCTGGTTGGAGAAGGTATTGCCCAGCTCGGAAAGGCGTGCCTGGATCTCGCCGTAGCGGCGCTTCTGCGCGCTCGGCAGGTCGACACCGGCGAGGCGGAAGTTGCGCAGGGTGTTGTCGACCGCCTTGCGCTGGGCTTCGTCAAGCGCAGAGAAATCCTCGCTCTGGGCCAGGCGTTCGAAGGCCTGGAACAGCGCGGTGTGCTGGCCGACCCAGGTGCTGTACTCCGAGAGCAGCGCCAGACACTGCTGATAGGCGTCACGCAGGGCGTCGCTGTTCATCGTCGAGTTGAGATGCGACACCGGCGAAAAGGCCTGGGAGAGACGGTCATCGAGCGCTTCCAGCGGCGCGGCAAGGGAGTCCCAGGTAGGCGCTTGCTGATTGGCCAGGGTGTCGATCTCGGCGCGGTTGTCGGCGATGATCCGCTCGACCGCGGGAACGGCATGCTCGGGGCGAATCGCCTCGAACGGCGGCAGCGTGTTGGAGTCGAGCAGCGGATTGTGCGACATGATCACCTCGGACGAAGAATCGATGCCACAGTATATGGGGGGGATGGCCGTGCCTTTCAACGCGCTGGCCAGTCTGCCGATCGCCGTGGCCTTGCCCGTGCGATACCAGGATTGGCCGGGACGATGAGCCCTGATAGGCTCGCTTCCTTTCGCCGTGACGATGGCCGCGTGAAGACGGCCCTGTAGCGACGGTGCCCCGCCAAGATAGAAGGTGACGAGACGATGAACGAAACCCTGGAGCGCTGGCACTCCCGCCGTGCTTTCATTCTGGCGGTGACCGGCGCCGCGGTGGGGCTGGGCAATATCTGGCGCTTCCCCTACATGACCGGTGAGAACGGCGGCTCGGCCTTCCTGCTGCTCTATATCCTGTTCGTGGTGGTGCTGGGCCTGCCGATGATGATGGCGGAGATCCTGATCGGGCGTGCCGGCCGGCGCAGCCCGATGCAGGCGCTGGCGTATCTCGCCAACGAGGCCGGCGCCAGCCCGCACTGGCGCTGGATCGGGCTGTTCGGCGCGCTCACCGTCTTCTTCATCCTCTCGTTCTACTCGGTGGTTTCCGGCTGGTCGATCGAGTATCTGGTCGATGCGGTCAACGGAGGCTTCGTCGAGCGTACGCCGGCACAGATCGGCTCGGCTTTCGATGCCTTTCTCGCCGATCCGCTGCGCATGACCTTCAATCACACGCTGTTCATGCTGCTGACCATGTCGGTGGTCGCCGCCGGGGTCAGCAACGGCCTGGAAAAGCTCAACAACGTGATGATGCCGCTGCTCTACGTGATCCTGATCGTGCTCGGTGGCTACGCCGTCACCACTGCCGGCTTCGGCGCGGCGATGGCGTGGCTGTTCACGCCCAATCCGGCGGCGATCGATCTCCAGGTGGTGCTCAATGCCATGGGGCACGCCTTCTTCACCCTCGCCGTCGGGGCCTGCGCGCTGATGGCCTACGGCGCCTACATGCCCGAAGAGCAGAGTCTGCCGCGGGCGGTGTGCGCGGTGGCGCTGCTGGATATCGCAGTGGCGCTGCTCTCGGGTATCGCCATCTTCTCGGTGGTATTCACCCACGGCCTCGATCCCACCGAGGGGCCGGGGCTGATGTTCGTGACGCTGCCGATCGCCTTCAGCGAGCTCCCGGGTGGGCAGATCTGGCTGGGGGCCTTCTTTCTACTGCTGCTGGTGGCGACCTGGACCTCATCGATCAATCTGGCCGAGCCGATGGTGGCGATGCTGATCGGCGCCGGCTGGCGCCGCGGGCGGGCGGCGCTGCTGATCGGCGCGCTGGTGTGGGCCGTGGGCCTGCTCTCGGTGCTGTCGTTCTCGACCCTGGCCGACGTGCACTGGATCGGCGAGATGAACTTCTTCGCCCTGGTATCCACGGTGCCGCCGGATATCTTCCTGCCCATCGGCGGGCTGCTGATCGCGATCTTCGCCGCCTGGCGCATGTTGCCCGAAGCCGCCGCCTCGGCGCTGGGCGGTCCCGCGGCTGGGTTCCGGCTGTGGCGCGGCGTGGTGCGCTATGTCTCGATCCCGTTGACGGCGGTGGTGCTGTTGTCGAGTCTGATCTAGAAACCATCCATGATCATCGGCGCCGGGCGGCGTCGAGCGAGTCGAGTGAAAAGGGGCGTACGATCCATGGCAATGAGAAGCTATCAGGGCATCAGCCCGAGTCTGGGTGAGCGGGTTTTCGTCGACGAGACCAGTGTGGTGCTCGGCGATGTGGCCCTGGGGGACGACAGTTCGGTGTGGCCGATGGCGGTGATTCGTGGTGATGTCCACCGCATCCGTATCGGCGCGCGCACCAGCGTGCAGGACGGCTGCGTGCTGCACTGCACCCATGCCAGCGACTACAACCCTGGCGGGCATCCGCTGATCATCGGCGACGAGGTGACCGTGGGGCATCAGGCGACGCTGCACGGCTGCAGCGTGGGCGATCGGGTGCTGGTCGGCATGGGCGCCATCGTACTCGACGGCGCGGTGGTCGAGTCCGAGGTGATCATCGCCGCCGGCGCCCTGGTGCCGCCGGGCAAGACGCTGGCCAGCGGGCATGTCTATGCCGGCAACCCGGCCAAGCCCCTGCGCCCGCTCAAGCCCGAGGAGCGCGAGTTCTTCGCTTATACCGCGGGCAACTACGTCAAGCTCAAGGATCGCCACCTCAGCGGCGAGTGATCAGCGTAGCGGCGTGCCCTTGAGGAGCTGGGTGCGGCGCTCGGCGCGCTGAGCACGGAATTCGGCGCGCTGCATCTCCATCAGCCCCTCCTTGACGTAGTCGAGATGCTCATGGGCGAGATGCCGGGCATCTTCGGCGCGACCCTCCAGAATCGCCTCGAGCAGCGCCCGGTGCTGATCCAGCAGCAGGCTGCGCGCGTCGGGGCGCTCGAACAGACGCGCCAGGTTGGCGACGATGCTCTTCTCCAGGAGCTGGAACAGTCCGCGAATGGTGTGCAGCATCAGCACATTGTGTGCCGTCTCGGCGATCGCCAGGTGGAATGCGGCATCCGCCCGGGCCTCGCGCAGGGCGTCGCCCTGCTGGCCGGGGTCGGCGTAGCTGTCGCGCAGGGCCTGGAAGCGCTGCTGCAGCATCTCCTTGTCCGCCGGGGTCGCGCGCATCGCCGCGTGATAGGCGGTGATTCCCTCCATGGCATCGCGGAACTCGAGCACATCGAGATAGAACTCGTCATGGCGCGACAGCATCTCGATGATCGGGTCGCCATAGCTGTCGCTGAGCCGTTCGCTGACATAGGTGCCGCCGCCCTGGCGGCTGGTGAGCAAGCCGCGGGCCGCGAGCTTCTGAATCGCTTCGCGCAGCGATGGGCGCGAAACACCGAAGCGCTCGGCGAGCTCACGTTCCGACGGCAGGCGATGGCCCGCCTTGAGGCTGCCTTCCAGAATCAGCGTCTCCAGACGCTGGGTGATGACGTCGGCCAGGCGCGGCTGGCGCAGGGGCGATGGCGGCACGGGCGGCTCCCTCGAGTGACAACGATGTCATCCACTATGCCGCGCATTGGCTCGGACGTGAATCAACGTCTCCTCCTGGCCAGCGTAACCCCCGCCATACGCGGCCTCTAGCGCCGGCGCCGGAACGCGGCGACACTTTTTCGACATTTCCCCTTGCCAAGGCCGAGGGAGATCCGTAAAGTACGCATCCGCTGACGCCGAGACAGGTTCTCGGAGACAGCAGGAAAGCTAGCTAAGCTGTTGAAAAGATTGAAAAAATCGATTGACACTTAGCCTCGGAGGCAGCAAAATTCGCCCCTCGCTTTTCCAGGATCGGTTCTCAAGCAGCAACGTGAACCGGGCAAGAATCGACAAGAAAGACGTTGACATCTTCGCCAAGATCCTTAAAATACGCCTCTCCTTACGGCGACCCAGAAAGCAAGCGCTGACAAGCACTTGAGTCACTTTCGGGTCACGGCAGAAGGCTCGGCACTCCACGTGAGACGAGGCTTCAAGTAAGGACGCTCTTTAACAATCGATCAGGTAATTGATGTGGGCGCTTGTCTTGCGTGACGCCAGTCACAGCATATCAAGGCAAGCGACTCGTCTAAGATTCGTTTGACCTTGAACCAAGTTTGGTCCGCTTCGCTTCTTTTGTCTTCGGGCAGAGAAGAGGTAAGGACTATCAGACTTTTAACTGAAGAGTTTGATCATGGCTCAGATTGAACGCTGGCGGCAGGCCTAACACATGCAAGTCGAGCGGCAGCACGGGGAGCTTGCTCCCTGGTGGCGAGCGGCGGACGGGTGAGTAATGCATAGGAATCTGCCCGGTAGTGGGGGATAACCTGGGGAAACCCAGGCTAATACCGCATACGTCCTACGGGAGAAAGCAGGGGCTCTTCGGACCTTGCGCTATCGGATGAGCCTATGTCGGATTAGCTGGTTGGTGAGGTAATGGCTCACCAAGGCGACGATCCGTAGCTGGTCTGAGAGGATGATCAGCCACACTGGGACTGAGACACGGCCCAGACTCCTACGGGAGGCAGCAGTGGGGAATATTGGACAATGGGCGCAAGCCTGATCCAGCCATGCCGCGTGTGTGAAGAAGGCCCTCGGGTTGTAAAGCACTTTCAGCGAGGAAGAAGGCTTGGCGGCTAATACCCGTCAAGAAGGACATCACTCGCAGAAGAAGCACCGGCTAACTCCGTGCCAGCAGCCGCGGTAATACGGAGGGTGCGAGCGTTAATCGGAATTACTGGGCGTAAAGCGCGCGTAGGTGGTTTGGCACGCCGGTTGTGAAAGCCCCGGGCTCAACCTGGGAACGGCATCCGGAACGGCCAGACTAGAGTGCAGGAGAGGAAGGTAGAATTCCCGGTGTAGCGGTGAAATGCGTAGAGATCGGGAGGAATACCAGTGGCGAAGGCGGCCTTCTGGCCTGACACTGACACTGAGGTGCGAAAGCGTGGGTAGCAAACAGGATTAGATACCCTGGTAGTCCACGCCGTAAACGATGTCGACTAGCCGTTGGGACCTTTAAGGACTTAGTGGCGCAGTTAACGCGATAAGTCGACCGCCTGGGGAGTACGGCCGCAAGGTTAAAACTCAAATGAATTGACGGGGGCCCGCACAAGCGGTGGAGCATGTGGTTTAATTCGATGCAACGCGAAGAACCTTACCTACCCTTGACATCCAGAGAACTTGGCAGAGATGCCTTGGTGCCTTCGGGAACTCTGAGACAGGTGCTGCATGGCTGTCGTCAGCTCGTGTTGTGAAATGTTGGGTTAAGTCCCGTAACGAGCGCAACCCTTGTCCTTATTTGCCAGCACGTAATGGTGGGAACTCTAAGGAGACTGCCGGTGACAAACCGGAGGAAGGTGGGGACGACGTCAAGTCATCATGGCCCTTACGGGTAGGGCTACACACGTGCTACAATGGCCGGTACAAAGGGTTGCGAGACCGCGAGGTGGAGCGAATCCCAGAAAGCCGGCCTCAGTCCGGATCGGAGTCTGCAACTCGACTCCGTGAAGTCGGAATCGCTAGTAATCGTGAATCAGAATGTCACGGTGAATACGTTCCCGGGCCTTGTACACACCGCCCGTCACACCATGGGAGTGGACTGCACCAGAAGTGGTTAGCTTAACCTTCGGGGGAGCGATCACCACGGTGTGGTTCATGACTGGGGTGAAGTCGTAACAAGGTAGCCGTAGGGGAACCTGCGGCTGGATCACCTCCTTAAACGATTAGCGGATCGCGAGATAAGCGCTCACAATCAATTACCTGATCGACCAAGAGCAATGACTGTTTGGGTCACGGACCCAGTGGTAAAGCCGGGTCTGTAGCTCAGTTGGTTAGAGCGCACCCCTGATAAGGGTGAGGTCGGCAGTTCGAGTCTGCCCAGACCCACCAAATTCGATTGATGCATCGTTGAAGAAACACTCGTGTAGCAGGCTACACGTCGCGCTTCTTCGCCTCGCCTGAATCGAATTTAAACAGGTTCAAGGGTTACCCTTAAATCTGTACTTGTCATGGGGCCATAGCTCAGCTGGGAGAGCGCCTGCCTTGCACGCAGGAGGTCAGCGGTTCGATCCCGCTTGGCTCCACCACTGTTTTCGGAAAGTGCTGAAGAAGCTCAGCTGGGAGAGCACCTGCCTTGCACGTCAGGTGGTCAGACCGGGGTCGCGCACGACTTCGATCCCGCTTGGCTCCACCAAATCGTTCCCCGTTGGCTCGCGCCACACAGTCACCGAGTTCTAAGCCATCCGCTTCGTCGCGAACCGCGACCGAGTCGATCGCTTAGAGCTTCTGCTCTAAACGCTCTTTAACAATGTGGATCATGCTGACAGTTCTTCACCATTCGTAGTTGGAATGGCGAAGAGCGAAAAGTGATACGTCTCAAGCGTATCCGGCAATTGTCGTTGTGATCGCGCGACCAGACTCCTTCGGGTTATATGGTCAAGCGATTAAGCGCACACGGTGGATGCCTTGGCAGCCAGAGGCGATGAAGGACGTTGTAGCCTGCGAAAAGGCTCGGTGAGGTGGCAAACAACCTGTGACCCGGGCATGTCCGAATGGGGAAACCCACCCAGCATAAGCTGGGTATCCCACACTGAATCCATAGGTGTTGGGAAGCGAACCGGGGGAACTGAAACATCTAAGTACCCCGAGGAAAAGAAATCAACCGAGATTCCCCCAGTAGCGGCGAGCGAACGGGGAGTAGCCCTTAAGCAGGTGACTGGTTAGACGAACGGTCTGGAAAGTCCGGCCATAGCGGGTGATAGCCCCGTAGTCGAAAACCTGATCCTGTGAAATCGAGTAGGTCGGGGCACGTGAAACCTTGACTGAACATGGGGGGACCATCCTCCAAGGCTAAATACTCCTGGCTGACCGATAGTGAACCAGTACCGTGAGGGAAAGGCGAAAAGAACCCCGGAGAGGGGAGTGAAATAGATCCTGAAACCGTGTGCGTACAAGCAGTGGGAGCAGACTCGTTCTGTGACCGCGTACCTTTTGTATAATGGGTCAGCGACTTATATTCAGTGGCGAGCTTAACCGTATAGGGGAGGCGTAGAGAAATCGAGTCTTAACTGGGCGACCAGTCGCTGGATATAGACCCGAAACCGGGCGATCTATCCATGGCCAGGGTGAAGGTCAGGTAACACTGACTGGAGGCCCGAACCGGGATCTGTTGAAAAAGATTCGGATGAGCTGTGGATCGGAGTGAAAGGCTAATCAAGCTCGGAGATAGCTGGTTCTCCTCGAAAGCTATTTAGGTAGCGCCTCACGTATTACCGCCGGGGGTAGAGCACTGTTTCGGCTAGGGGCCCATCCCGGGTTACCAACCCGAGGCAAACTCCGAATACCGGTGAGTAGAGCGTGGGAGACACACGGCGGGTGCTAACGTCCGTCGTGAAAAGGGAAACAACCCAGACCGTCAGCTAAGGCCCCCAAATTCTGGTTAAGTGGGAAACGATGTGGGAAGGCATAGACAGCTAGGAGGTTGGCTTAGAAGCAGCCATCCTTTAAAGAAAGCGTAATAGCTCACTAGTCGAGTCGGCCTGCGCGGAAGATGTAACGGGGCTCAAACCAGATGCCGAAGCTACGGGTTCATCCTCAGGATGAGCGGTAGAGGAGCGTCGTGTAAGCCTGCGAAGGTGTGTTGAGAAGCATGCTGGAGGTATCACGAGTGCGAATGCTGACATGAGTAACGACAAGGGGAGTGAAAACCTCCCCCGCCGGAAGACCAAGGGTTTCTGTTCTACGTCAATCGGAGCAGAGTGAGTCGGCCCCTAAGGCGAGGCTGAAAAGCGTAGTCGATGGGAAACGGGTCAATATTCCCGTACCGGATGTGGTTGCGATGGGGGGACGAAGAAGGCTAGGTGAGCCAGGCGTTGGTTGTCCTGGTGAAAGTCAGTAGGCTGAGAGCTTAGGCAAATCCGGGCTCTCAAGGCCGAGAGACGAGACGAACGGACTACGGTCCGGAAGTCATCGATGCCACGCTTCCAGGAAAAGCCTCTAAGCTTCAGATCACATGCGACCGTACCCCAAACCGACACAGGTGGTCAGGGTGAGAATCCCAAGGCGCTTGAGAGAACTCGGGTGAAGGAACTAGGCAAAATGGCACCGTAACTTCGGGAGAAGGTGCGCCGGCGTAGCGTGAAGAGACTCGCTCTCCTAGCGCGAACCGGTCGAAGATACCAGGTGGCTGCAACTGTTTATTAAAAACACAGCACTCTGCTAACGCGTAAGCGGACGTATAGGGTGTGACGCCTGCCCGGTGCCGGAAGGTTAATTGATGGTGTTAGCGCAAGCGAAGCTCCTGATCGAAGCCCCGGTAAACGGCGGCCGTAACTATAACGGTCCTAAGGTAGCGAAATTCCTTGTCGGGTAAGTTCCGACCTGCACGAATGGCGTAATGATGGCCACGCTGTCTCCACCCGAGACTCAGTGAAATTGAAATCGCAGTGAAGATGCTGTGTACCCGCGGCTAGACGGAAAGACCCCGTGAACCTTTACTATAGCTTCACACTGGACGCTGATGTTGCTTGTGTAGGATAGCTGGGAGGCTTGGAAACCGTGACGCCAGTTGCGGTGGAGCCAACCTTGAAATACCAGCCTGGCATCATTGGCGTTCTAACTTCGCACCGTGATCCGGTGTAAGGACAGTGTGTGGTGGGTAGTTTGACTGGGGCGGTCTCCTCCGAAAGAGTAACGGAGGAGCACGAAGGTACCCTCAGCACGGTTGGAAATCGTGCATTGAGTGCAAGAGCATAAGGGTGCTTAACTGCGAGACAGACACGTCGAGCAGGTACGAAAGTAGGTTCTAGTGATCCGGTGGTTCTGTATGGAAGGGCCATCGCTCAACGGATAAAAGGTACTCCGGGGATAACAGGCTGATACCGCCCAAGAGTTCACATCGACGGCGGTGTTTGGCACCTCGATGTCGGCTCATCACATCCTGGGGCTGAAGTCGGTCCCAAGGGTATGGCTGTTCGCCATTTAAAGTGGTACGCGAGCTGGGTTTAGAACGTCGTGAGACAGTTCGGTCCCTATCTGCCGTGGGCGTTGGAGATTTGAGAAGCGCTGCTCCTAGTACGAGAGGACCGGAGTGGACGCACCTCTGGTGTTCCGGTTGTCACGCCAGTGGCACTGCCGGGTAGCTATGTGCGGACGGGATAACCGCTGAAGGCATCTAAGCGGGAAGCCCCCTTCAAGATGAGATCTCCCTGAGACTTCGAGTCTCCTAAAGGGTCCAGCAAGACGAGCTGGTTGATAGGCACGGTGTGGAAGCGCTGCAAGGCGTTGAGCTAACGTGTACTAATGCCCCGTGAGGCTTGACCATATAACCCCAAGGGGTCTGGATACTCCAGACAGGGGTCGCGCGATCACATCGCGACAATGGCCGGATAGGCAAGAGACGTATCATCAGCATGATCCAGATTGGTCGATGTGAAGCCGGCGCGTGAAAGCGTGCCACAGGTTCATGTCGACGTCAGTTTTGCCTGACGACCATAGCGAGTGGGAACCACCTGATTCCATGCCGAACTCAGAAGTGAAACCGCTTAGCGCCGATGGTAGTGTGGGGTCTCCCCATGTGAGAGTAGGTCATCGTCAGGCACCTATACCGAACCCCCGGCGCATGCCGGGGGTTCATTCGTTTAGGGGTCTCTCCCTGGACCCGTTCGCCGGGAACGAACGGGAACCGCTTCAGCGGGCCCGAAGGGCAAGTCTCAGGATGAGACGCGTCAAGTTGCGGAGCGCCGCCCCTGAGCGTGATAAGAGAGCCTGTCAGGCATCGATACCGAACCCCAGTCTCGATAGAGACTGGGGTTCACTCGTTTCTGGGACCCGAATCCTTCGAAACCTTTCCCCGTTACGCGGCTCAGGCATGCTGCCCTTAACTTATCCCCACCCCCTTTATCGAGAGCCCGCAGTGACCGCCTGTGGATAGTTGGCCGATGCTGGCCGAGTCGCAGTTATAGAGGGCTCATCGGCCTCGCAACTGACGCCATTTGCCGACAGTGATCTGCATCTTCTGGCTTATCGCGGAGAAAATGGGGAAGGCGTGCACGAACGCTGGCTGAGGCAAATCTTACCGACTATGTTATGGGGGTCATACACGGAGTCGTATCCAAAGGAGTGTCGATATGCGTTCTGATCTACTGAAGAAGATGGCCATGGCGATGATGCTGGGCATGATGGCGTTCGGCGTCGTAGCCTGCGACAACGACGATGGCCCTGCAGAGAAAGCAGGTGAATCAGTGGACAATGCGGTGGATGATGCTGGGCAGGCCATGGAAAACGCCGGCGACAACATCCAGGACAAGGCGGAAGACGCCAAGAATTGACGCCAGCCTTCAGCGCTGAACGGACAAGCAAGCGAACAACCCGGCTTGTCACGAAGCGCTGATACAGTGGTGAGCAAAAAAGCGGTAAATAAAAAAACCGGGCCCCACACAGGGCCCGGTTTTTTATGTGTGCAGAATTTATCGTGCAAAAAGCGAGTTAGTTGCCGGCGTTCTGCTCGATACCCTGAACGTACCAGGGGGCGCCGTCGCGTAATGCGCGCTTGAGGTGCCAGGTCTCGTTGAACTCGGTCTCTTCGCCGTTCTCTTCCAGCACGCCATGAAACAGCACTGTGGCTTCGGCTTCGCCCTGGAGCTCCTGCACGCTGCCTAGCTCGACGAACAGGCGCACGATCTCGGTACGGTTGTTGGCCGGCTGCGCCATGCGCTCTGCCTTGAGCAGGTTGTAGAGCTCGGGGGTCACGTACTCCTGAATACGTTCCAGGTCGTTGTTGTCCCAGGCCCGCTGCAGGGTCATGAAGTGCTCCTTGGCGCCAGCCAGGAAGCGCTCGCGGTCGAACCACGCCGGCTCGCTGGCGATACCCGCACCGCCGGCACCACCGGTGGAGAACGGCATCGGCTGCGCAGCATGTTCCTCGCGCTGGGCAGCGTGACCGTCACCGGCATTGGCATGGGCGTGTCGCCGCCGTGCCGCCAGGAAGCGGAAGGCGATGAACAGCACCACGGCGATCAATAGCAGGTCGAGCATGCGAATACCGTCGAAGGCGCCGCCGAAGAACAGCGAGGCGAGCAGGCCGCCGGCGAGCAGGCCGGCCAGCGGGCCTGCGAAGCGCGACAGACCCGGGCTCGGTTGGCGTGGCGGCGTCGTAGCGCTACCGCGTGCGGGCGCCGCTGCCGGCTGCTGAGCCGAGCGCGAATAGGAGCCGAAGCTCTTGGCGCCGCCGAAGCGCTTGGCCTCGGCGTGCTCCACGGCGGCTGTCATGCCGAGCATGCCGACCAGCAGCATGACGAAGAGGTTGCGCATGGCATATCTCCTGAAGGGAAATCGGGTGTCGTCGAAACCGAAGGCGAGAGGCCCGGTCACTGCCCCCATTGTCTCAACATTGCATGAATGGGAGCTGAACGGGGCCTGGGCTCGGCGTAGAGCATCGACTCAATCGCGATCGCGCTCATGACGCAGGAAGACCGGCTGGCCTGGCTTGGATTCCCCGGCCGCGTAGCGATAGCCGGCGACGTCGAAGTCGGTGAGTGCCGCGGGTGACTCGACGCGTTCGCGAACCAGCCAGGCGGCCATCAGACCGCGCGCCTTCTTGGCGTAGAAGCTGATGATCTTGAACTGACCGTTCTTCTCGTCCTTGAACACCGGCGAGACGACATCGGCCGTCAGGCGCTTGAGATCGACCGCCTTGCTGTACTCGTTGGAGGCGAGATTGACCAGAGTGTTGCTGCCGCTCTCGGCGATCGCCGCGTCGAGATCTCGGGTCAGCCGTTCACGCCAGTAGGCGTAGAGATCCTTGCCGGCTGGGTTCTCGAGCCGGATGCCCATTTCCAGACGATAGGGCTGGATCAGGTCGAGCGGTCGCAGCAGCCCATAGAGCCCGGAGAGGATGCGCAGGTGCGACTGGGCGAAGGCGTTGTCGGCGGCGCTGAAGCTGGTCGCTTCCAGACCCACGTAGACATCGCCCTGGAACGCCTGAGCGGCGGGCTTGGCGTTGTCGGTAGTGAACGGCGTCTGCCATTCGGCGTAGCGTGCCGCGTTGAGCCCGGCCAGCTTGTCGCTGATGCCCATCAGTTCGGAGAGCTGCTGGGGCGAGTAGCCGCGCAGGATCTCGATGAGCTCGCGGCTCTGCTCGAGATAGTCGGGGCGTGTGACCTCGCGGGTGGTCGCCGGGGTCTCGAAATCCAGCGTCTTGGCCGGAGAGATGATGCTGAGCATGGCGTAGGTTCCTTATCGAGCGGCAGAGCTGCGCGGCGATGACGGGGTAACGCGGGCCGCCATGAACGGCATCACCGACCGAGGGCGGCCCGCGTCAGCGCCCCGGGGCGTTCAGGGGCAGGGGTTGGAGATGCGGCGGTGCACCGCTTCGATCTCCTCCATGACCTCGGCGGAGAGCGTCAACTGATCACTGGCGAGGTTGGACTCCAGCTGGGTCAGCGTGGTGGCGCCGATGATATTGCTGGTGACGAACGGTTGCGCGGTGACGAAGGCCAGCGCCATCTGCGCCGGATCGAGGTCGTGGCGGCGGGCGATCTCGACGTAGGCCCGGGTCGCCTCCTGGGCGATGTCCGAGGTGTAGCGCGAGAAGCGCTCGAACAGCGTCAGGCGGCCATCGGCCGGACGCTGGCCATCCAGGTACTTGCCCGAGAGCACGCCGAAGGCCAGCGGTGAATAGGCCAGTAGGCCGACCGCTTCGCGGTGTGCGATTTCAGACAGGCCGACTTCGAAGCTGCGGTTGAGCAGATTGTAGGGGTTCTGCACGCTGGCCACGCGCGGCAGCCCCAGGGTGTCGGCGAGGTGCAGGCAGCGCATCACGCCCCAGGGGGTGTCGTTGGAGAGCCCCACGGCACGAATCTTGCCGGCGTCCAGGGCCTCCTTGAGCGCTCCCAGGGTCTCCTCGAGCGGGGTGGCCTCGCTGTCGTCACCCGGTAGATAGCCGAGCTCTCCGAAGCAGTTGACGTGGCGATCGGGCCAGTGCAACTGATAGAGGTCGAGATAGTCGGTCTGCAGACGTTGCAGGCTGGCATCGAGTGCCTGATGGATCTGCTCGCGGGTGTGGCGCGGGCCGCCGCGCAGATGGGTCATGCCGCGGCCGGCACCGGCGGCCTTGCTGGCGATGATCAGCTCGTCGCGACGACCGCGCTGCTGGAGCCAGCTGCCGATATAGGCTTCGGTGCGTCCCTGGGTCTCGGCCTTGGGCGGCACCGGGTACATCTCTGCGGTATCGATGAAGTTGATTCCGGCGTCGACGGCACGATCGAGCTGCTGGTGGGCCTCCTGCTCGCTGTTCTGCTCGCCGAAGGTCATGGTGCCGAGACACAGGCGCGAGACCTGCATTCCGGTCTTGCCGAGTGGGCGTCGTTGCATGTTGCGCTCCCATCAGGGCCCTCGGGCGAGGGCCGAAAAGACGACTGAAAATCGTATGTTACTGGGGCCTTCCGGGGGCGGCAAATAGCGCCCCTACGGCGGGGGTTGAGTCGGCCATCGGGGAGGCGTATGCTTGCGGCCTTTCGCCGCCCGGCAGCCCCGGGCGAGCCTGCAGCAAGTCGATTCCGATGCCGTTAACAACCGTGTTGTCGTAGAACAAAGATGCGTCCAGATCGACAGGGTTTCTCGGACCGCCAGCGGTCTTCGTCCTCAAGGTCACTGTCAGTTATGCCACAGACGTTCTCTTTCCTGACGCGCTTCGAGTTTCGTCTCGCCTCCGGACTGTGCCACACGCGCTGGATGACTCGCTCGCCCAGCAAGCAGCGGCTGATGCTCAAGTGGTTCAAGCGCTGTGCCGACGCCGGCCATCTGCCGGCGCGTTCGCTCTACGGCCGCGTACTGCTGGCACGCGGTGTCTCGCATCAGGACAAGTCCACTGGTGCCCGCTACGTGCTCCAGGCCGCACAGGAAGGCGACAGCCACGCCCAGTTCCAGGCCGGCTGTCTCTATGAGCACGGCTGCAACCAGTACCAGCCCAACGAGCACCACGCGGTGACCTGGTATGCCCGGGCCGGCGAGAACGGTCATCGCCAGGCCGCCGAGCGGCTGGCACAGGCCTATCTCGGTGGTGAGCTGGGGCTTGCGCAGGATTCGGCTCGGGCCGAAGCCTGGGCGCAGTATGCCGACCATCTCGCTGGCCAGACCCTGCTCGAAGCGCCGCAGGCCGCACCGCTGACGCACTGATCCCAGGCGGCGCCTGCCGGTGCCGCTTGCGGTCGGGGTGAACTCCCGCGCCAACACTGTCATGATGACGCCACACCGGCGTCGCCAGATGCGACGGCATCATGAAGAGGGAGTCCACCCCGTGTCGCTGCCTGTCCTTTTAGACATCGAAGCTTCGGGCTTTGGCCGTGGCAGCTATCCCATCGAGGTTGGCCTGGCCCGGGCCGACGGCACGCGCTGTGCTTTCCTTATTCAACCCGCCGACACCTGGACCCACTGGGACGCCAAGGCCGAACTGCTGCACGGCATCTCGCGGGCGCGGCTGATCCGTGAAGGCTATCCCGCGGTCGAGGTGGCGCGCTGGCTCAATGATGAGCTGGCCGAGATCGGGGTCGCCTACAGTGACAGCTGGGGCTACGACAACACCTGGCTCGCGTTGCTCTTCGATCAGGCCGGCATGCTGCCGCGATTTCGCCTGGAAGCGCTGCGCCGGCTGCTCTCCGAGGCGCAGGTGACACTGTGGCGCGAGACCAAGGAGCGGGTGGTGCAGGATCATGACATCCGCCGCCATCGCGCCGGAGACGATGCCAGACTGCTGCAGTTGACCTACAGCGAGACCCGCCGGCTCGCCGCCGAGTGAGTCCCCGGCGGCGCAGTCGTGTCAGCGCTTCACTGCTGCCGTGGCTTAGGCACTGACCCGCAGCAGCACCTTGCCGATATTGGCATTGTCATCGAGATGCTGAAGCGCGCTCTCCGCTTCCTGGATCGGCCAGGTCTCGGCGATCAGGGGCTTGATCTCTCCGCTCGCGAGCTTGGGCCACACCTGGGCGTGTAGCGCATCCAGAATCGCCCCCTTGGCCTTGGCCGAGCGTGAGCGCAGGGTCGAGCCGATCACGCGCTGGCGCTTCATCAGCATGCGCCCGAGATCGAGCTTGGCTTCCATGCCGCCCATCAGTCCGATCAGTACCAGCCGGCCATCGGCGTTCAGCACCGCCAGATCCTGCTCTAAGTAATCACCGCCGACCGGGTCGAGGATCATGTCGGCGCCGCCCCACGCCTTGACCGCTTCGACGAAGCTGCCGTCGTGGCGATTCCAGCCGGCATCGGCACCCAGGCGGGTGCAGGCGTCGAGCTTCTCCTGACTCCCTGCGGTGACGAAGCAGGGATTGCCGAAGGCGCGGCAGAGCTGGATCGCGGCGGTACCGACGCCGCTCGCCGCGGCGTGCAGCAGGATCCGCTGGCCGCTCTGGGCCGCGCCCTCCATGTAGAGATTGAGCCAGGCGGTGGCGAATACCTCGGGCAGTGCCGCTGCCTCGCGCAGACCGAGATTGGCAGGAATCGGCAGCACCTGGGCCTCGTCCACCACCACCTGCTCGGCGTAGCCGCCGCCGGCCAGCAGCGCGCAGACCGCGTCGCCGCGGCGGAAGCGTTCGACCCGCGGCCCCACCTCGGCGATGGTACCGCTGACCTCCAGCCCGGGAATGTCCGGCGCGCCCGGCGGGGGCGGGTACTTGCCGGCGCGCTGCATCAGATCGGCGCGGTTGACCCCGGCCCAGGCCACCTCGATACGCACCTCCGTGGCCCCTACCGGGCCGGGTGCCTCATGTTCGCGCCACACCAGGCGCTGCGACTCGACGGCGATCGCGTGCATCGATGTACTCTCCTCGCTAAGGGCATCCCCTCACTCTAGCAGCCCGGCGATGGCCACGCCGTTGTCATATGTCAGCGCCATGCTGTCAGCCATCCGTGTCACTCGCCCACGTCATTCGTATACGTAGTAGAGGGGATGGCCCATGATCGATACCGGCGCGCTGCTCGACCGACACCTCGGCGGTTTTCGCCGCCTGCCTCGCTGGCTGCGGCACTGCACCACGGCGCTGATGCGGAGTCTGATCCACGAGCGCGAGATCAACGACTTCCTGGCGCGCCACCGCGAGACGCGGGGACTGGCCTTCGTCGAACAGGTGCTCGACTACTTCCGCCTCGGCTATGCGGTCTCCTCACGGGAGCGGGAGAACATCCCGGTATTCGGACGCGTGCTGATCGTCGCCAACCACCCGCTGGGTGCCCTCGACGGCCTGGCGCTACTGCGCCTGGTGGCCGATGTGCGCAGCGACGTGCGCATCGTGGCGAGCTCGATACTGGCTCAGATCGAGCCGCTCGAGCCCTGCCTGCTGCCGCTGGACAACCTGAACCGGCGCGGCTATCGCCGCAGCCTGGCCGCGATCGAGGCGGCGCTGGACCGTGAGGAGGCGGTGATCGTGTTCCCCGCCGGTGAGGTCTCCCGGGCCGGGCCGCGCGGCATTCGCGATCGTCGCTGGCAGGCGGGTGTGCTGCATCTGGCGCGGCGTACCAATGCGCCGCTGCTGCCGCTGCACGTGGGCGGGCGCAACTCCTGGCTGTTCTACGCCCTGGCGGCGCTGCGTGATGAGATCGGTACGCTGCTGCTGCCGCACGAGATGTTCCGCCAGCGCGATCGCCAGCTACGCGTGCGCATAGGCGATCTGCTGCCACTGGAGCGACTGGCGCGTGGCGGCCTGCGCTCGGAGGCGACGCTCAAGCTGCTGCGCAAGCACGTCTACCGGCTGGGGCAGGGGCGCAAGGGGCTGTTCCGCGGTGAAGCGGCGATCGCCCACCCGGAGAGCCGGCAGGCACTGCGCGAAGCGCTGCGTGAAGCGCGCAGGCTGGGCGAGACCAAGGACGGCAAGCAGATTCTATTGGTCGAGGGGCCGCCCCACGGCGTGGTGCTGCGCGAGATCGGCCGGCTGCGCGAGATCGCCTTCCGCCGGGTCGGCGAAGGCACCGGTCGGCGGCGCGATCTCGATACCTTCGACGACTACTATCGCCATCTGCTGGTGTGGGACGACCGTGACCTGGAGATCGCCGGGGCCTACCGCCTGGGCGACGCGGGGGCGGTCCTCGACGCCCACGGCCCCGATGGCTTCTATGCCGCGACCCTCTTTCATCTCGACACGGCGCCCTGGGACCAGCTGCGCCACGGGCTCGAGCTGGGGCGCAGCTTCGTCCAGCCGCGCTACTGGGGGCGGCGCAGCCTGGACTATCTGTGGCAGGGGCTGGGTGCCTATCTACGCTATCACCCGCAGGTGCGCTGGCTGTTCGGACCGGTGTCGCTCTCGGCGGCGCTGCCGCTGCGCGCCCGTGAACTGGTGGTGAGCTACTACCGTCACTACTACGGCGATCCCGAGGAGGGCGTGCGCCCGCGGGCCCCGTTCGTGCTCTCCGATGCCGGGCGACTGGAGGCGGAGCGGCTGTTCGACGGTAGCGATCGCGACGAGGACTTTCGTCGCCTGCGCGAGCAGCTGGAGGCGATGGGGGTGAGCGTACCGGTGCTCTACAAGCAGTACTGCGAGGTCGCCGAACCCGGGGCGGTGCGTTTTCTGGGGTTCGGCGTGGACACCGACTTCGGCTTCTGCGTGGATGGCCTGGTGGTGGTCGATGTCACCCGGCTCAAGCCCGACAAGCGCCGCCGCTATGTCGGCGCCGACACGCTGGCGCCGGCGCTGAGTACGGAGTGAGCCGGGCGTCAGGCGGCCGGGTCGCGATCCGCCGCCAGCCGGTCCAGCAAGCGTTCGATATCGGCGTCGGCGATCAGCTCGCGGCGGGTGCTGGCATCCAGGAATCCGTGCTCCACGGTGGTATCGAGGAAATTCAGCAGCCCGCTGTAGAAGCCGCCCACATCGAGTACCCCCACCGGTTTGTGGTGCAACTGCAGGTAGCGCCAGGTCCAGATCTCGAACAGCTCCTCCAGCGTACCGATGCCGCCGGGCAGGGCGACGAAGGCATCGGCGTGGGCGGCCATGGTCGCCTTGCGCTCGTGCATGTTGGCGACGCGAATCAGTCGCGTCAGGCCCTGGTGCGACACCTCGCGCTGGACCAGATGCTCGGGCATCACCCCGATCACCTCTCCGCCGGCATTGAGGCAAGCGTTAGCCAGGCGCCCCATCAGACCGTTGCGCGCGCCGCCGTAGACCAGCCCCCAGCCGCGTGCGGCGATGGCCTGGCCGAGCGCCTCGGTGGCGGCGGCGAACTGCGGGTGCTTGCCCTCGCGGGAACCCAGATAGACACAGATATGCACGTTGTCGCTCCTTCAGCGATCGGATGAGGCGGCCGTCAGGGGATGCTCGCGGCGACGTCGTAGGTCGCGTCGAGCCAGCGTCCGATGGCGTTGTCGCCACACAGGTGATGGGCGTACTGGGTATGCAGGCAGCGCACCTGATCCCAGTTGGTGATCCCGCCGACGCCACGCTCGCGCATCAGCGGCGCGAAGCCGCGGCGTTCGATCTCCGCGCGCTGAGCGTCGCTCATGTAGGACCAGCGCTGGGCGACATAGTCTTCATGGCTGGCGTGATAGCTGGCAAGCCACGCCGGCTCCTGCTGCAGGCGTGCCTCCAGCTCCTTGATCACGCCGCTCGCCTCGAGCCGTGAGAGCACCACCTTGAGGCGTTCGCAGGAGAGCCAGTAAAGCGTGGGAAAGGGCGCATCGTCGACGATCGGCGCCATGCGCAGGACCAGCGGACGACCCTGACTATCGGTGGCGGCGACCGCTTCGAGCCCGCGCGGCGGGCGGCCGAGCTGCTCGGCGATGATCGCCAGTTGGGCCTCGGTCGGTGTCTGATCGGTGCGAATCACCATGCTGGATATTCCGTATGAGCGTGTGGCAACGGTGGCGGCGCGTCATCGCCGGGGCGAGTGCTGGGGTAGCGCATCGCCGCCGGGAGCGCGCATGACCGCCGGGAGGGCGCATGATAGTCGTCCCGGATGGGGCCGGGCAATCGACCGGCCCGCGCGGCTGTCTCTCTCAGCGCCGCGCCAGTGCCACCGGCGTCGCCGCCAGCAGCGTGATCAGATCGCCAGGAGCCAGCGACAGCTCCAGCCCGCGCTTGCCGGCGCTGACGTGGATCTCGTCGAGGGCGAGGGCGCTGTCGTCGATGAAGCTCGCCAGCCGGCGCTTTTGTCCCAGCGGGCTGATACCGCCGACCAGATAACCGGTGGCGCGCTCGGCCTCGGCCGGGGTGGCCATCTGCGCCTTGCGTGCGCCGGCGGCCTTGGCCAGCGCCTTGAGGTCGAGCGTGGCGTCGACGGGCACCATGGCGACCACCAGACTTCCCGTGTCGGTGCGCGCCAGCAGCGTCTTGAAGATCGTCGCCGGCGGCAGTGCCAGGGCGCGGGCGGCGTCCAGGCCGTAGCTCTCGGACGCGCCATCGAGCGAGTAGGCGGTGACGCGGTGGTCGACGCCGCGGGATTCGAGCAGACGCACGGCCGGTGTCATGTCAGCACTCCTTGTCAGAATGGGTACGGCGCGGCGCGCCAGTCTACATGACCGGAACAGGCCAGCGCGCCGCTGGCGCGCCCTGGATGGCGCCGCTAGGCTGGAATGACACCTGCCGGATGCTAGCCGTCGTCTCGAAGACCGCCTTGCAGACTGCTTTGAAGAGCTGCTTGAACGCCAACCGATGAGCCATGACCGCTGTGGGCTGTGCGGGCGCCGAGCGCCGCTGACCCGCCACCACCTGATTCCCCGCGCGCTGCACCGCAAGCCGCGCTATCGCAAGCGCTATGGGCGCGAGCAGATGCAGACCCGCGTGCTGTGGATCTGTCGCCCGTGCCACTCGCATCTCCATCGCATGCTCAGCGAGCGTGAGCTGGCGGACCACTATGCCAGCCGCGAGGCGCTGATGGCGCATCCCGATATCCGCGCTTTCGTCACCTGGCTGGCGGACAAGCCGGATGGCTTCGTGCCCAAGCGCTGAGTAGCGCGATGGCGGCCACCGCGCTCAGATCAGACGCTGGCCGTGGTGATCGTGCCAGGCGTCCTCCAGCACCGCGTAGAGCGGCGTGTGCAGATGCGCCGGCAGCGCGTCGCGGGCCGCCTCCAGCGAGGGGAACTCGCGGTTGCGCAGCCAGCAGTAGGCCCAGGCGCAGGCCTCGTCGGCGTCTCGCGGGGTGGGCCGGGCGGGCATCTGCACCAGCAGGAACAGCGCCGTGCGCGCGGCCCAGCGCGGCGGCGTGGCGTCGCCGCTCCAGGCGGTCAGGGTGGCGCCGTCCGGGGTGCCGTCGGGGTCGCCGAGTTTGGCCAGGCGCGCGGTATCGGCCAGAATCATCGCCAGGCGGTCGGGGTCGGCCTGCCCCAGCAGCAGCCAGTGGCCGACCAGTGCCGAGCTGCCCGCGACCACGCGGCTGTAGAACGGACGTGCGGCACGACCGCGGCAGAGAGTCTCTGTCATTGGCGCTCCTTCACTGCCGGTCGGCGTCTTCCTGGAAAGGCGCCGGCCGGCCGACAATCATCAACCGGATGAGAACGTTACCGTGAGTTTCGATTTTGCCACGTCGATCGATCGACGGCAGTATCCGACCAAGAAATGGCAGCAGTACGCCGAGGACGTGTTGCCACTGTGGGTCGCCGACATGGATTTTCGCTCGCCGCCCGCGGTGATCGAGGCGTTGAACCGGCGCGTCGACCACGGCGTGTTCGGCTATGCCGATGCCACCCCGGCGCTGCGCGACACCCTCTGCCGCTGGAGTGAGCGGCATTACGGCTGGTCCATCGACCCCGCCTGGCAGTGCTGGGTGCCGGGTGTGGTCCCGGCGCTGCACTTGGCGGCGCTGGCGTTCAGCGAGCCCGGCGAGGGCGTGCTCACGGCGACCCCGATCTATCCGCCGTTCTTGAGTGTGGCGCGTCATACCGGGCGCGAGGCGCAGACCTTCGAACTGGCCCCGCCGACCACCCCCGGCGGCGACTGGCGGCTCGATCTGGAGGCGCTGGAAACGGCCATCCGGCCCTCTACCCGGGTGCTCCTGTGGTGCCATCCGCACAACCCCACCGGGCGGGTGTGGGATGTCGACGAGCTGCGCGGGTTGGCCGAGCTGGCGCAGCGCCATGGGCTGATCGTGGTCTCCGACGAGCTGCACTGCGATCTCATCCTCGACCCAGAACGGCCGCACCAGCCGCTGGGCCTACTCTGCCCCGACCTGGCCGAGCGCCTGATCACCCTCTGGGCACCCTCCAAGACGTTCAATATCGCCGGGCTCTCGGCGGCCTGTGCGGTGATCGCCGACGCCAGCCTGCGGCAGCGCTTCCAGCGCGCTGCGACGGGCCTGCTGCCGGGGGTCAACGTGCTCGGGCTGCACGCCGCCGAGGCCGCCTACGCTGACGGCGAAGCCTGGCGCCAAGCGCTACTCGAGGTGCTGCGTGACAACCTGGCGCGCCTCGAGCGGCATGTCGCCGGCTGGTCCGGGGTGGCGCTATCGTCGCCGCAGTCGACCTATCTGGCGTGGCTGGATCTGCGTGCCAGCGCCTTCGCCGACTCGCCCCAGCAGCGTCTGCTCGAGGAGGCCCGGGTGGCGCTCTCCGATGGCGCCGACTTCGGCTGGCCCGGCTTCGTGCGCCTCAACTTCGGTACCCCGAGCGAAACATTGGGAGCGGCCTTGGGCCGGCTGGATCGTGTCCTGGGCTGACCGGCGGCGGATAGCTGACGCGCAACACCCGGCTGGGGCCGGGTGTTGCGGTGGCGCTGGGGAGCGCAGGCAGGCTGCCGTTCAGCACGGTGGTCCAGCTGGAAGTGGACCAGTTATGAGTGGGCCGGTTACGAGTGACCCACTGGAAATGGCTCAGTAGAGCATGGCGAACAGCCGGCGGCGGTAGCTGACCGTCAGCGGGTGTTCTGCGACGAGGGCATCGAAGACCCGCAGCAGGGTCTTGCGGGCGGCGTCGTCGGCGTAGGCGCGGTCGGCCTTCATCAGCGCCAGCAGCCCCTCCAGGCCACGCTCGTAGTCACCGTCGGCGACCGCACGCAGCGCGCGCTGGAAGCGCGCCTCGCTATCCTCGCGCTCGCCCAGGGCCTCGATCTCGGCGGCGCTCGGCGCCTCTTCGCCGAATTCGATACGCGCCCGCACGCCGCGCGCCTTGGGTGAGTCACGGTGTTCGGGCGGCAGATTGTCGAGGATCTGCTTGGCATCCGCAGTCTGGCCGGCAGCCACCAGCACCCCTGCGAGGTCGACCTGATAGTCGTGGTAATCCGGGTACTGCTGGATCAGCTCCTGGTAGATCGCCTGGGCGGTCTGGGTGTCGCCGCTGGCGAGCGCCGCCTGGGCCATCTCCTCGGGGCTCTCGGCGGCGTCGGCCGGCGCTTCGATATACTTGCCCAGCCACTCGCGTACCTGCTTCTCCGGCAGCGCGCCCTGGAACTGATCGTAGAGCTGGCCCTGGGCGATCAGCTTGACGTCGGGCACCGAGCGCACCCCCAACTGCGAGGCGATCTGCGGATAGGCCTCGATATCGAGCTTGGCGAGCACGAAGGCGCCGGCGTATTCGCGTGCCAGCTTTTCCAGGATCGGTTTGAGGTTCTTGCACGGCTCGCACCAGTCGGCCCAGCTCTGCAGCAGCACCGGGCGCTGCATCGAGCCTTCCAGTACCACCTGCTGGAAGTTGTCCAGGGTGACGTCGACGATGACGTCCTCCGCCGGGGCTTGCGCTGCGGCGTTGCTGTCCTGGCCGTCGGGGCTGGTGAGCGGTTGGCCTGTGCGGGGATCGACGATTGCCATGAAGAAGTGCCCTTGCTGTGCGGTACGGGATTGGCGAGTGTTATGCGGGTCAGCGGCCGGTGATTCAACCCCCGGCGGCCCATTTCGAACGGGGGAGTGTCGCATGTCGAGAGCCACCCGCAGCCTGCGCGTCATCCTCAAACTGCTCGGCGGCGGTTTGTTGCTGCTCCTGTGTCTGCTGCTCGGGCCGGTCTGGCTGCTGCTGTCGCAGCAGGTCGACTGGCGCGGCGACTGGCAGCACGCCTCGCGCAGCGTCAGCGGGTTGGCACCAGATCCCGCGACCACGCCGGCGGCGCTGGTGCAGGTCTATGCCGCGCGCGCCTTCGCCTGGCGCGGGGCCTTCGGCGTGCATACCTGGATCGCGACCAAGGCCGAGAACGCCACGCACTACCGCGTCTATCAGGTAGTGAGCTGGCGTCGCCCCACGGTGCAGGTCACCGTGGCGCAGCCGGACCGGGCCTGGTACGGCAATCCTCCCGAGCTGCTGGCACAGCTGCGCGGGGCGCCGGCGGCGCGGGCCATCGCCACCATCGAGCAGGTGGTGCCGACCTATCCCGAGGCCGGGCGCTATCGCATCTGGCCGGGGCCCAACAGCAACACCTTCGTCGCCTGGTTGGTGCGCCGGGTGCCGGAGCTGACGGTGGATTTTCCGGCCAACGCCATCGGCAAGGATTATCTGCTCGACGGCCCGCTGGCCCGGGCGCCGTCGCATACCGGCTATCAGCTCTCGCTGGGCGGGCTTGTGGGCGTGACCGCGGCGTGGGAGGAGGGCATCGAGTTCAACCTGCTGGGGCTCGGCGTCGGTGTCGATGTCGACCCGCCGGCCCTGCGGCTGCCCGGCATCGGGCGCCTGGGGATGGCCCAGCCGCCGCGGCGCGATGAGTGAGATGCCGCGAGCGGTTGTCGGCGTCGTGCCGGGCCTGAGCTGAGGGTGTCACTCGGAGAGGGCGGTTGGAGAATCGGGCCGGGAAGAGGGCGCCGCCGCATAGCCTCGAACTGCATAGTCTTGAACTGCATAGCCTTGAACTGCATAGCCCCGGCCTGGGACACGGTCGAGCCGGGGCGCGGAAATAGCACTGGGGCGCAAAACTGTGGCGCAAAAAAAGAGAAGACAAAAAAAGACCGGTGCCTCGAAAGGCACCGGTCTAATAATTTGGTAGCGGGGACCGGATTTGAACCGATGACCTTCGGGTTATGAGCCCGACGAGCTACCAGACTGCTCCACCCCGCATCAACTTGGGGCGAATTATACGTAAGTATTAGCGTGTGTCAACACCCTCGTGGCCCACACTGCTCAGCCGGGCCAGCAGGGCGTCGAACGAGGAGGCGTAGCGTGTCCATAGCTCGGCTTCCAGCGGGGTAATGGTGAACAGTCGCAGCAGCGTCTGCTCGAGCTCCTCCGGTGGCGTCGGCGGGCGCCCCAGGGCATCGTTGAGGCGCGCCACCTGAACCTCCAGGCGTAGCGGCTCCAGCGCCTCGGGGATCGGCTCACCGGCGAGCAGGCTCAGCTGCACCAGGCAGCGTTGCAGTGCCTCTTCGGCGTCGTCCGCGCTGAGCGGCGTCTGCTTTTGCCGCTGCAGCAGGCGCTTGCGCAGCGCGGCGGGCGGCTCGGGATCGAGCGCGGTGCCGGCGATCGTCTGTTCGAGCCAGCGGCGATAGTCGGGCCAGGCACGTGCCTGGGCAACCAGTTCGAGCCGTTCCAGGGTCACTTCGCGGGCGTGCACGATGCCCTGCCAGCGCCGCTCCATGCCCTCACTACGACGGCTGTGCGGCAGCGGCGACAGGCGCTGGGCCTCTTCCAGGGCGGCGTCCAGTACGTCACGCTCGCCGGCGTGGGTCGGCTGCCAGGCATCGAGCTTGTCGATCAGTGCCTGCATGGCGTCGAAGCGCTGCTGCTGGCGCGCCTGCTGCTCGCCGCGCAGGGCATCACGGGCGGCGAAGATGGTGTCGCAGTGGCTGCGAAACTGCCGCCATAGGGTCTGCTCGACGCCCTTGGGCGCGCGTCCCAGTTCGCGCCAGCGCTGCTGCAGCTGCTTGGCCTGATCGGCGCGCTGCTGCGCCGGCCCCTCTTGCTCGGCGAGGCGCTGGGCCTCGGCCACCAGTTCGCGCTTGTGGCTGGCGATATCCCCGGCGCGGGCGTCGATCAGCGTCTGCAGGCGCTGGCGCAGCCGCGCGAAGCGCCGGCCCAGGGCAGCAGCACGGCGCTTGGGCACCGGCCAGTGCTGGTCCCACTGCTCCTGGGCGGCATCGCGGATACGTCGCAGGGCGTCGGGGTCGGCATCCTCGGCGGGATTGTCGAGCAGCGTCTCCAACTGTTCGCAGAGCGCTTCGCGGCGTTCGAGATTGTCACGCTCGCGGTTGGCGAGTTCGCTCTCCCACGCCGCCAGCTGGGTATGCAGGGCGTCGGAGGCGGTGCGAAAGCGCTGCGCCAGCTCGCGGCTGGCGGCGGCATCGCCGAGTTGACGCCACTCGCGGATCAGCTGCTGATGTCGGCGGTGACGCTCGGCATCGCTCTGCTCGCGCGCCTCGGCCAGTGCCTCGATCGCCGTGAGCAGCTCCTCTCGCTTGGGGGCGGCGACGAAGCCGCGCCAGTCGCGCAGCTCGGCGAGCCTGGCGGTGAGCTGCTTCCAGCGCTGCTCGAGCGCCGCGGGCAGAGCGGCCGGAGTGGCGTCGAGCTGCTGGCGCAGTTGGCGCTGAATCTGTGCCGCAGGGCGGTAGCGGCCACCGTCGAGCTCGGCTTCGAGCTGGTCGAGCTGGGTGCCGAGCGCCTGGTCGTCCCACACCGGCGCGTCGCTGTCGCGTGCTGCTTGGGTCTCACCGGCCACCGCCGCCTGGCGGCGCGCCGCGGCGACCAGTGCGGTCGGCGGGAGCGCCTGCGGCCAGTCGAGGCGGGCCAGAAGCGGTGCGGTGTCGTCACCCTGCTCCAGCGCCTGGCGCAGTTCGGGGTCCAGCTGGGCCAGACGCTCCCACGCCTGCCACAGCGTCTGTACCCGGCGTTCGAGCTCGGCATGGCGCGCGGCGTAGGCGTCACTGACGCCGTAATCATCGGAGACCGACTGCCAGCGCTCGCTCTGCAGTTGCCAGCGTGAGGCCAGCGCGTCCATCGCGTCGGCGGTCAGTGGCTCATTCTCGCTGACCGTATTGAGCGCCTGCTCCAGGGCCTCGAGAATACCCTCGCGGGTGGCCTTGGCAGTGGCCTTCTCGCGCTGGACCCGCTCCAGCTCGCGATGGTGGTGCTCGTGTTCGGCGATGCGCTGGCGGCAGCGCGCGACGGCGATATCGAAACGCTGGTGCTGGGGCTGATCGGCACCGTCGGCGAGAGGTTCCCAGGCCTTGATCCAGTGTTTCAGGCGCGCCTCGTAGAGCGGCTCCCAGGGGCGATGCGCGTGCGCTTCGAGGGCTTCCAGCAGACGCTCGCGCTCGGCGCTGGCGGCGGCCTGCTGCTCGGCGTCGGCGCGCTGGCGCGCCAGGCGCTCGCGGGCCAGCCGCGCCACCTGCTTGTCGCGCTTGGCCTGCTTGACTAGCGTGCTCAGTCCGCCCGGGCTGGAGACACGCTCGGCCGCTGCCAGGCGCACCGCGGCAATCCCGTTGTCGCTGGCGTGATGCACCAGCCGCGCTTCGTCATCGATTCTGGCCAGGGCGGTCAGCCGTAGCTTCTGGTTGTCGCCCTGTGCGACCAGCGCATCGAGCAGTGCCTGCTCGCTCAGTTGCTCTACCAGCGCAAGACGCCGGGAGAGGTCGAGCGCGGGCTGCTCGCGGCCGCCGATCACATCGATCAGGCGCGCCAGCGATTCGGGCGAGGCGGCTTCTTGGTGCCACGCGAGCAGCGTGTCGGGATCGCTCAGGCGTGACAGCGCGGCTTGGCGTACGCCAGCATCGCTGTCTCGGGACAGCGTCTCGAGCGCGGCATGGTCGCCGGCATCGAGCTGCAGCGCGGCCTGGGCGCGCACGCTGGGGTCCTGGTGGTCCCAACGCGGGCGCCGCCGACGGGTAGACAGTAGGCGTTGAAAGAGTCCTGGCATGGCAGGTTTGGCATCCTGAAAACGACGGGCTGGCGGTGGCCGATGCGGCGGGCGGCGTGGCATCGGCGGCAGCCGCCTATCTAACCATTTGACGGCCCGCGGTAAAAGAGTGCAGGGCCTTGGGCGTCGGCCCTCGGCGACACCTGACAAAAGGTCTAGCTGGCCTTATGATCGGTTGCAGCGGCAGACGCCCTCGCATAGCGTAACCCCTATTTCCCCGCTGCGGAGTTCGGTCATGAGTCTCAACAGGGATCGGGCAGAGACTGCCTTCACGTTCAAAGGTGGCATGCTGCCCATGACGGTCATGGAGTTGACCAGTGGCGACCCTGAGCGTGTGCGCGCCCAGCTGGCCGGCAAGGTCAGCCAGGCCCCGGCCTTCTTCCAGCACACGCCGGTGGTGCTCAGCGTCGAGCGGCTCGACGAGCCGCATCTGGCGCTGGAGCGTATCTGCGCCGTATGCCGCGCGCACAAGCTGCTGCCGGTGGCGGTGCGCGGAGGCCCCGACCCCGTCAAGCAGTCCGCCTGGGCCCTGGGCCTGGGCTGGTTCCCGCCGCAGGAGAGCCGCCCCAAGGCGGTCGAAGCCACCCCGGCCGAGCCGGTGGTGGAGGTCGAGACCGAACTGCCGCTGGCCGCCACCGACGGCGCCCATGCCGGCGGGCGCATCCATCGCGGCACGGTGCGCTCGGGCCAGCAGGTGTCGGCGCCGGAGGGCGATCTGGTGGTGATCGGCGCGGTCAATCCCGGTGCCGAAGTGCTCGCCGCCGGCAGCGTGCACGTCTACGGGCCTCTGCGCGGGCGTGCCCTGGCAGGTATCCATGGTGATCGCGAGGCGGGCATCTTCTGCCATGACCTGCATGCGGAACTGCTCTCGGTGGCGGGTACCTACAAGCGTCTCGAGGACATCGACCCGCGCATGCTGGGAGCGAGCGTCCAGGTGCAGCTCAGGGAAGATCAGCTGCGCATCTCGGCTTTGACCTGAACCGGCAAAGCCGAGCGGCGCCGAGGACGATAAGGTGTCGCCCCGCTGCGGGCGGGTGTGATCAACAATCTATCGGGTAACAGGAAGTTCATCTTGGCCAAGATCATCGTTGTAACCTCCGGTAAGGGTGGCGTCGGCAAGACGACCAGCGCAGCGGCCATTGCCACGGGACTGGCCTTGCGTGGCAACAAGACCGTGGTCATCGACTTCGACGTGGGTCTGCGTAATCTCGATCTGATCATGGGGTGCGAGCGGCGCGTGGTGTATGACCTGGTCAACGTCATCCAGGGCGAGGCGGGGCTCAACCAGGCGTTGATCCGCGACAAGCGCACCGAGAACCTGCATATCCTTCCGGCCTCACAGACCCGCGACAAGGATGCGCTGACGCTCGAGGGCGTCGAGAAGGTGCTCAACGATCTTTCCGAAGATTTCGACTACATCATCTGCGACTCCCCTGCGGGGATCGAGCGCGGCGCCCAGCTGGCGATGTACTTCGCCGACGAGGCGGTGGTGGTGACCAACCCCGAGGTTTCCTCGGTGCGCGACTCCGACCGTATTCTCGGGCTGCTGTCGTCGAAATCGCGGCGCGCCGAGCAGAACCGCGACCCGGTCAAGGAGCACCTGCTGATCACCCGTTACAACGCCAACCGCGTCGATGACGGCGACATGCTCAATCTGGAAGATATCCGCGAGATCCTGGCGATCGAGCTGATCGGCCTGATTCCCGAGTCGGAGGCGGTGCTGCGCGCCTCCAACCAGGGCGTGCCGGTGGTTCACGACGACAAGAGCGATGCCGGCCAGGCCTATCTGGACACGGTCGCCCGGCTGATGGGTGAGGAAGTGCCGCTGCGTTTCCACGCGGTGCAGAAGCGTGGCCTCATCTCGCGCATGTTCGGAGGAGGGGGCCGCCGGTGAGACTACTCGACTTTCTCAAGGGTGAACGCAAGAAGTCCGCATCGGTCGCCAAGGAGCGCTTGCAGATTATCGTCGCGCACCAGCGCGGCCAGCGCGGTCAGCCCGACTACATGCCGATGCTGGAGCAGGAGCTGCTAGAGGTGATCCGGCGCTATGTCCAGGTCGATCAGGATGCGATCAGCATCAGTCTCGACAGCGACAACGACTGCTCGGTGCTCGAACTCAACGTGACCCTGCCCAACCGCGACTGAGGCGCCATCGAATCGCACCCCGGGGGCATGAGTCGCGCCCGGGCGTATGCTAGGCTTGCGCTTTTGCGCAGGCGGAGAGCGGTATGGCCAAGGCCAAGGCGGCACTGACTTTTCTGTGGCACGACTACGAGACCTTTGGCGCCGACCCCCGGCGCCACCGCGCCTCGCAGTTCGCGGCCATTCGCACCGACGCCGACTTCAATCCGATCGGCGAGCCGCTGACCCTCTATGCGCGCCCCGCGGATGACGACCTGCCCCACCCCCAGGCCTGCCTGATCACCGGCATCACGCCCCAGGCGGCACTGCGCCGCGGCCTGCCCGAGGCGGAGTTCGCCGCGCGCATCCTGGCCGAGATGAGCGTGCCGGGCACCTGCTCGCTGGGCTACAACAGCCTGCGCTTCGACGACGAGGTGAGTCGTCATCTGTTCTACCGCAATCTCTTCGATCCCTATGCTCGCGAGTGGCAGAACGGCAACTCGCGCTGGGACCTGATCGATGCGGTGCGCGCCTTCTACGCGCTGCGCCCGGACGGCATCGAGTGGCCACAGCGCGAGGATGGCGCACCCAGCTTCAAGCTCGAGCACCTCACCGCCGCCAACGGGATCGAGCACGCCGGGGCCCACGATGCGCTGGCCGACGTGCGCGCGACCATCGCCCTGGCGCGACGGCTGCGTGACGCCAACCCCAAGTTCTTCGAGCATCTGCTGTCGCTGCGCGACAAGCGCCGGGTCGCGGTGCTGCTCGATGTCGAGGCGCGCAAGCCGATGCTGCACGTGTCGCGGCGCTATCCCGCGAGCCGCGGCTGCAGCGCGCTGGTAGTGCCGCTGGCCAAGCATCCCAGTAATCCCAACGGGGTGATCGTCTACGACCTGGCGGTCGATCCGACGCCGCTGGCGTCGCTATCGCTGGAGGAGATCAAGGCGCGGCTGTTCGTCAGCGAGAGCGAGCTGGCCGAAGGCGAATCGCGCATTCCGCTCAAGGTGGTGCATCTCAACCGCAGCCCGGTGCTGCTGCCGATCGCCGCGGTGGACGCCACGGTGGCCGAGCGCCTGAGTATCGATCGCGCCCTGTGCGAGCGCCACTGGCAGACGCTGCTGCAGAATCCGGAGGCCGCCAGCAAGGCGGCTGCGGCCTTTGCCGACGGGCCCGCCGAGCCGCCGCGGGACCCCGACCTGATGCTCTACTCCGGCGGCTTCTTCTCGCCGCATGATCGTCAGGCGATGGAGCGGGTCCACGCCACGGCGCCGGAGGCGCTGGGGCAGACCGGCTTCGCCTTTCAGGACCCGCGGCTGGAGGAGATGCTGTTCCGCATGCGCGCGCGTAGCTATCCCGAGACGCTGGAGAGCGAGGAGAAGGCGCAGTGGGAAGCCTACCGCTGGTCACGCATGAACGACCCGCAGAGCGGCGCTTTTACCCTCAAGGAGTTCGCGCGGGAGATCGAGCGGCTCAACCAGACCGCCCTCGACGCGCGCGAGCGTCAGGTGCTCGAAGAGTTGGTGATGTACGTCGAGTCGATCATGCCGGAGCAGGCCTTCGACGCCTACTGACCGGTGGCGGGTGCGGTCATCCCTGGTCGCGGCGACCAATGGCGACGCCCGCGATCTGTCGCCCCGCGCAAGGGCGAGCAGCATCAAACGCTGCCGCCCGACACGATGCCCCAGGGCACGATTCATCAGAGCACGACTCATCAGGGCACGATGCAAAGCGCCCCGGCCATGGCCGGGGCGCTGCATTTCTAGGGTGGGTGTCGCCGCTCAGCGCGGCAGCGGGGTGAAGCCGCGGGTCAGCGCATCGACGTCGCTGGCCGCGTCGCCCGGGTCGGCGGTGATACGCAGCGCCGGGTGCGCTCGCAGCGCCTGCCACGCTTGCTTTAGTGCCTGTGGCGTGACCTCGGCGACCGCCGCGGCGAGGTGACGGCGACGCTCGAAGTCGACCTCCGGATAGGCCAGGTTCTGCCACAGGCGGTCGGCGCGCTCCTCCAGCGACTGGTCGCGGGTCAACAGCTGCTGGCGCACCGCTTCGCGGTAGGGCGCGAGTTCACTGGCGTCGAGGGTGTCGATACGCTGGTCGAAGCGGGCCAGGAAGGCATCCATGCGCGCGTCGATCTTGGCGCTGTCGGCGCTCGGCGACTGCACCAGCAGGCTGAGGCCAGGGGCGTCCAGCAGCGGCGCGTAGCCGGCGTTGACGATATAGCCGAGCTGCTCGTCGGTGCGCAGTTGGGCGAAGAAGGGCGGGCCGATCAGCTGGCCGAGCACGGCCAGGCGCGCCTGGCTGGCCAGCGAGCGATCGGGGCCCTGGAGATAGCGCAGCACCGCTGAATCGTCGCGGGCGGTATTCGGGTGCAGCACCGGGGCATCGGCCGGCACTTCGAGTGCGCTGAGCGGCGGGATGTCGTCGGCGTGCAGCCGCGGCGCGAGCGCGTTGGCCACCAGCAGGCCTTCGCGTCGCGCGAGCTCGGCGTCCAGGTTGCCCACCGCCATACCCTGCAGGTAGAGCTGGCCGAGGAAGTGCCGGCGGTAGTCACGCACGTCCTGCACGTCGATCTCATCGAGCGCCGCGAGCATGTTGCGGGTGCTGATCTGCGGGCGCATCAGCGCCTCGCCGAGGGTGCGCTGCATCTGCTGGTAGAGCGCATCCTGGGGGGCGTTGCGCCAGCTGCGCGCCAGCCCCTGCTTGACCCGGGCGAGGCTATCGGCACTGATCTCGCCGTGCTGGAGCTGTTCGATCACGGTCTGCATCAGGCGCACCTGGTGGTCGCGCCAGCCGGAGAAAGCCAGGGTAATGCCGCGCCCGTGGGCATAGGCGACGAACTCCTGGCCGGCCAGCGAGGCCGGGTAGAAGCGCTCGTTGAGCCCATCGTTGAGCCAGCCTGCCAGCAGCCGCGTGAGCACGGCGTGGCGCGCATCGCTGGCGGCCTGGGGAGACTGCAGGCTGAAACGCCACTCGACCCGGGGCGCGCCGAAATCGCTGTCCGCCTGGTACCAGAGTTCGACGCTCGGCGTGTCGACGAGGCGCTCGGGCTCGGCGGCAGGGAACGTCTCGACGCTCAGGTCGTCGGCGATATAGGGGTTGGGCGCGGGCAGCCCGAGGCCGTCGAGGGGTTGCGCCTCGGGCCACTGGGACACCCGGGTCAGCGTATAGGGGGCGGCGAAGTAGGGCGTGGTCTGCGCGCCCTCGACCTCGGGGCCGCTGTAGACCCGCAGCAGGTTGTCCGGGGTGAGCCGGTCGAGCAGCGCCTCGATGGCCGCGGGGTCGAAGTGATCCATGCGGTAGGGCGCATACTGCACGTCGGCGAGCGGATAGTAGGCGAGGCTCATGGCCAGGCTGCTCACTGTCTGGATCGGCTCCTGGCGCTGCTGGAAGCGGAACGCCTGCTGGGCCAGGTCGGCCTGTTCGCGGTAGCGCCACGCCTCCACACCCTGGTCACGCAGGCGCTGAATCTGAGCGAACAGGCTGGCCTGGATCTGGTCGAGATGCGCCACGCCTTCGTCAGTGAGACTGATCGAGACGTCGAACAGGGCGTGGCGGCCGTCCGCCTCGCGGGTGCCGGCGGAGAGCCCGTCGGCCCAGCCCTGGCGGCGCAGCGCGGCGAGCAGGCTGCCTTCGCCCTCGTGGCCGAGCAGGTTGGCGACGTAGGCATCGGGCTTGTCGGCATAGTCACCGATGGGGTCGGCGATCGGGAACAGGAACTCGACGCGCTGGCGGCTCTCGTGGGTCTTGACCCGCAGGCGTGCCGGCAGCTGGCCGGGCAGCGCCAGCGGGGTGTCGATCTGCGGCCGCGAGAGGTTGTGGTCGGCGATCGCCGCGAAGCGGCTGCGCACCTCCTGCTCCAGCGTGTCCAGCGGCTGCGGCGCGAGCACCACCAGATGCATCACGTTGGCGTCGTAGTGGGCGCGGTAGAAGTCGACCAGCGCCTGACGCAGCGGGCGCTTATCGCTGTTGAGGGTGTCGAGGTTGCCGACCGAGAAGTGGTTGATCGGGTGCTCGGGGTTAAGCGCCTTGCCCAGCGCTTCGGCGATACCGCGGGCGTCGTCGGCGCGGCGTGCCTGGTACTCCGAGTTCACCGCGTGGCGTTCACGGTCGACGTACTCCGGGTTGAACTGGGGCGAGACGAAGAACTGAGCGAAGCGGTCCAGCGCCTCGGGGAAGGCCTGGGGGTCGACATCGAAATAGAAATTGGTGTCCTGGGCCGCGGTGAACGCATTGTGCGAGCCGCCGTTGCGCTGGATGAAGCTCTGGTAGCCGTCCGGATCGGGATAGCCCGCGGTGCCCAGGAACAGCATGTGTTCGAGGAAGTGCGCCAGCCCCGGCATGTCGGCGGGGTCGTTGTCGCTGCCCACCGAGACGTCCATGGCCGCTGCCGCCTTGTCGGCCTCGGGGTCGCTGATCAGCAGCACCTCGAGCCCATTGGCGAGGGTGAGGGCGCGATAGGCGCGGCTGTCGTTGGGGCTCTGGATCGGCGTGTCGCCGGTCGCTGGCGGCGCCTCGGCGGCGGCTGTCTCGGCCGTTGGCGCCAGCGACGCGGCCTGGCAGACGCCGAGCAGGGCCATGAGGCCGAGTCCGGCCAGCCAGGCGCAGGCGGACGATCGCGATATCCTCGGTTGAGGCATGAATGCTCCCTTGTCGGCTATGTCTAAGTAAACGCTGCATCAATCCCTGCGCGGACTCGGCGTCCGCAGCGAATCGCTAAGTTGCGTGGCACGGGTGCGCTAGCCCGGTCGAATACTATGTGCCAGACAACCACGGTGCCAAACAACCAAGGTGCCAAACAGCCACGGGGTCCAAACGACCGCGTGTGGGCTAGGCGGACCACACCTGCATCGGGCCGGTGGGGTAGGCGCAGGCCCAATCCTGATGCGCCGGATCGTTGATTCGCTTGGAGACCGGAAACGCCCCCAGAAGTTCCGGTGGCGCCGGGGTCAGCCACTCGCGCGCCTTTACCGCCGGGATCTCCTCGGCCAGCCAGGTATCCAGGGCCGCCAGCGGCACGATCGCCGGCAGGCGGTCGGTGAGCGCGCCGAGGAAGGTCGAGGTGGGAACCGTGATCAGCGCGAAGGAGTCGCGCGCGGGGCCGTGGTCCTGACGGTAGCGGGTCCACAGGCCGGCCAGCAGCAGCGGCGCGCGCTCGACCTGGGTCACCAGATAGGGCTGCTTGCCGCGCACGCTCTGCTGCCACACGAAGACCCCGGTCACCGGAACCACGCAGCGCCGGGTGGCGAACGCTTCGCGGAACATCGGGCGGCTCTCCAGCGACTCCGCACGGGCGCAGTGCGGGGCATGGTCGAGCACTCCCAGCCAGTCGGGCGTGAGGCCCCAGAACGCCTCGCACAGTCGCGTGCTGCCGGCATCCCGGCGCAGGATCGAGACCCACTGCCGCGGCGCCACGTTGGGGCTCAGGCGGGGTTGCTGGCGCTGTCCCAGCGCCGCCAGCGACGGGTGGCGTGTCCAGTCGTCGATATGTAGGCGACCGGCCATGGTCTCTCCTCAAAAGGGGGATCGAAAGGGCGTGAGTCGAGGGCGTCGATGGCGCTTGCGGGAGTCTAGCACGCCGCCCCTGGCGGGGCCTCGCCGCGATGCCGGTATTACGGGCAAAAGCCTCGCGAAATCGATGTGTTAGCCGTATGGACGCTTGCGTTTGCAGAGATTAGCGATATGCTGGGAAACGCTGTTCGATTTTAAATCGACAACAACATTCCCGCATCCGGCGGGGCGTGACAGCGACTGATGATTTTCCGAGCGAGGAATTCGATGGCTCGACCCCGACAGCATGCGCCCGAGGCGCTTCATGCCCAGGTGATGGCGGCATGCGATGCCTGGTTGCAGGGCAATTCGGTGCATACGCTGTCGCTGCGCTCACTGGCGCGAGACGTGGGCTGCGCACCGAGCACGCTGCTCAAGCTCTACGGCAGCTTCAGCAATCTGCTGCAGTACGTCAACATCGAGACCCTCGATCGTATGGGCGCGGCGGTTGCCGGGCTCGAGGAGGCCGAACCCGAGCCGCAGCTCAAGGCGCTGGCCACCGCCTACTGGCAATACGCCCAGCACGAGCCCTATCGCTGGCAGATGCTGTTCGAGTATCCGCTGGCGGAAGAGGGCGAGCTCGACGAGCGGCAGAACCATATCATCGAGGCGCTGTTCGTGCGCGTCGAGGCGGCCCTGCGGCGCCATCAGCCGGCGCTCTCCGCGGTCGAGGCACGGCGCATGGCGCGTACCCTGTGGGGCAGCGTGCACGGTCTGGTCCAGCTCGGGCTCAATGACCGTCTCGGTTACTGGCAGGGGCAACCGATGGAGGTCGGCGAGCTGCTCGACCAGTTGCTTTCGACCACCCTGCGCGGCCTGCGGCATCTGCCGGACGCGACGTGAGCCGGGCGCTGCTCGCGCGACGTCGCTTCGCGCCCTTCTTCTGGACCCAGGCGCTCGGCGCCTTCAATGACAACCTGTTCAAGAACGTCCTGCTGCTGCTGCTGACCTTCGTCGCCGTGCCGCGCTATGGCTGGGACACGGGGCTGCTCACCAATCTGGCGGCGGGGCTGTTCATCCTCCCGTTCTTCCTGTTCTCCGCCTGGGGCGGCACCCTGGCCGACCATCTCGACAAGCAGCGCCTGGTGCGTCGGCTCAAGCTGCTGGAGCTGGTGACCATGCTCGCCGCGGCCGCGGCGGTATGGTTCGAGCTGTTCGCGCTGCTGCTGGGGCTGCTGTTCATGATGGGCACCCAGTCGGCGCTGTTCGGTCCGGTCAAGTACGCCATCCTGCCCCAGCACCTGGCGGCGACCGAGCTGGTCAAGGGCAACGCCTGGGTCAACCTGGGTACCTTCGTCTCGATTCTGCTTGGTACGCTGCTGGCCGGGGTGCTGGCCTCACTGGATGGCGCCCTGGGCCGCGCGGCGATCGCGCTGGCGCTGGTGGCGGTGGCGCTGGCCGGGCTGGTCGCCAGTTTCGGCGTGCCGCCGGCGCCGCCCAGTGCCACCGGGCGAGTCGCCTGGCGTCCGCTTTCGGGTACCCTCGAGGTGATGCGCGACGGGCTGCGCCAGCGCCGCCTGCGCCTGGCGCTGATTGGGATCAGCTTCTTCTGGTTCCTGGGCGCCTGCTATCTGACCCAGCTGCCGGCCTGGGTGCGCGATGTGGCCCACGGCGAGGAGGGCGCGGTGAGCTTTCTGCTCGGTGCCTTCGCGCTCGGGGTGGGCGCCGGCGCGCTGCTCTGCGCACGGCTCTCGGCCGGGCGCCTGGAGCTGGGGCTGGTGCCCCTCGGGGTGCTGGTGATCGGGGTCGCGGGGATCGAGCTGGCGGGCACCGCGGTGCCGGCCCAGGCGTCGTTGCCGCTGGTCTCGCTGCTGGGGAGCACCGAGTTCTGGCGCATGAGTACGCTGCTGGCGCTGGTCGGTCTCGGCGGCGGGCTCTACAGCGTGCCCCTCTACACCCTGATGCAGCTGGCCAGCCCCGAAGCGCAGCGGGCGCGCATGATCGCCGCCAACAACATCCTCAATGCGCTGTTCATGATCGGCTCGGCGCTGTTCGGGATCGTCGTGCTCAGCCTGCTGTCGCTGTCGCTGGCGACGCTGTTCTACTGCCTGGGCTGGGCCGCGCTGCTGGTGGGCATCGGGCTGCTGATCCGCAACCCGCGCCCGGCGCTGCGACTGCTGATCTTCGTGCTGGTGCGTCTGGTCTATCGGCTGCGCTTTCGCGACCGCCACCACATTCCCGCCACCGGCCCGGCACTGGTGGTGTGCAACCACGTCAGCTTCATGGATGCGCTGGTCCTCGGTGGCGCCTGTCCGCGGCCACTGCGCTTCATGATGGACCGGCCGATCTACGAGTCGCCCTGGCTCAACTGGTTCTTCCGTATCGCCGGGGCCATCCCGGTGGACTCCGACCGGCGCGATCCGGGCGGCGTGCGTCGCGCCCTCGACGAGGTCAGCCGGGCGCTGTGCCACGACGAGGTGGTGATGATCTTCCCCGAGGGGCGGTTGACGCCGGATGGCGAGGTGCATGCCTTCCGCCGCGGTCTGGAGCTGGTGCTGGCGCGCAACCCGGTACCGGTGGTGCCGGCGGCGCTGGGTGGGCTGTGGGGCTCGTGGACCTCCAACTGCGGCGGCAAGGCGCTGACCAAATGGCCACGCCGGGTGCGCGCTCGGGTGATCCTGGCCTTCGGTGAGCCGGTCAACGCCCGCGAGGCGACCCGGGGGCTGCTTGAGACCCGGGTGCGAGCGCTCAAGCAGCGTGCCGACGAGGAGCTGGCCCGGCGTCGCGGTGGGCTGATCTGATCCCGGCGAGTGCGGGCTGGGCGACGACGACGTGGGTGGCGCCGTCGGCGGCCCCGGGTGTTACTCGCCGCTGCGCCGCCTGACCCCCAACTGCCAGCAGCGTACCGAGGTGATCAGGTTCTCCTTGATCTCCAGAATCTCCAGCCGCGTGGTGCCGATCTGCAGGCAGGCCGCGGCATCGGGGAAGGATTCGAGCTGCTCCAGAATCAGCCCATTGAGGGTCTTGGGGCCGTCGGTAGGCAGTTGCCACCCCAGCGCCTTGTTGAGTTCGCGGATATTGGCGGTGCCTTCGATCACGTAGGCGCCGTCGGTCTGCGGATGGATATCGCGATAGGTTCCGGCTACGTCGGTGGTGAACTCGCCGACGATCTCCTCGAGGATATCCTCCAGCGTCGCCAGCCCCTGCACGTCACCGTATTCGTCCACGACCACGCCGATACGCCGCTTCTGCTGCTGGAAGTTGAGCAACTGGGTATGCAGCGGGGTGGATTCGGGGATGAAGTAGGGCTCCCGCGCCTCCTGCACGATCGCCGCCTTGGTGAGATCGGGCTTGGCCAGGAAGCGTGAGGCGTTGCGCAGGTGCAGGATGCCGACGATGTTGTTGATATCGCCCTTGTAGATCGGCAGGCGGGTGTGCTGGCTCTGGCGGATCTGGGCAAGCAGGGCGTCGAGGTCGTCATCGAGATCGAGCCCGACCACCTCGTGACGCGGCACCATGATGTCGTTGACGGTGACATTCTCGAGATCGAGGATCGACAGCAGCATGGCCTGGTGGCGGCTGGGGATCAGCGATCCGGCTTCGTGGACGACGCTGCGCAGCTCGTCGCGGGTGAGATTGTCCTTGCCCGCCTCGAGCTGCTTGACCCCGAGCAGACGCAGCAGATTGTTGGAGATCGCGTTGACCAGCCACACCAGCGGATAGAACACACGCAGCAGCGGTGCCAGCACCAGCGAGGCGGGCAGGGCGATGCGATCGGGCTTGATCGCGGCGTAGGTCTTGGGGGTCACCTCGCCGAAGATCAGTACCACGATGGTCAGCACCAGGGTAGCGATGGCGGGGCCGGAGACATCGCCGAAGAAGTGAATGGCGACGATGGTGGCGATGGAGGCGGCCAGGTTGTTGACCAGGTTGTTGCCGATCAGGATCACCCCGAGCAGGCGATCGGGGCGCTTTAGCAGTTCGACCACGCGCTTGGCTGCGCGGCCGCCGCTGTTGGCCTGGTGGTTCAGGCGATAGCGGTTGATCGACATCATGCCGGTTTCGGAGCTGGAGAAGAATGCCGACAGGCAGACCAGCACGAAGAGCAGGCCCAGCATCAGGCCCAAGGGTATGTCGTCGTTCAAGACGGCGCTTTCCTCTTGTTCGTTGAAACGCCCCCGGCGCTGCCGAGCCGCCGGTAGGTGCGTCGAGACAGAGCCGATATCACGGCCGCGAGCCGCTCGCTCGTTCGAGCTTGGCCCGAGAGCGGCGCGCGCGCAACCGCCAAGCGTTCAAGGCTCGGCATGATCCTGGCGTCAGGCGTTGTAGTGAAAAATGTACTCGAGCACGAACTTGGTGCCGAAGAAGGCCAGCACCAGCACGCCGACACCGGCCAGCGTCCAGCGTACCGCCCTGGGCCCGCGCCAGCCGAGGTAGTGATGGCCGGCGAGCAGCGCGGCGAAGATCAACCAGGCCAGCATCGATAGGATGGTCTTGTGCGCCAGGTGCTGGGCGAACAGGTTGTCGACGAACACGAAGCCGCTGACGATGGCTACCGTCAGCAGCAGCATGCCGCACCAGATCAGTTCGAACAGCAGTTGCTCCATGCGCGTGAGCGGCGGTAGCACCTGAACGATGCCCAGGGTCTGGCGCTGCTTCAGCGCATGGTGCTGGAACGCCAGCAGCACCGCCTGTACCGCGGCGATGGCGAAGAACGAAAATGCCGCGACCGAGCTGAGGATATGGAAGTAGAGGCCGGGGGAGATCCCCGATTCGGTCATGGTGCTGGGCATGCCGATGGCGGCGACGATGGTGATGGCGGCCACCGGGAAGACGCACACGCCGGCATTCAGCACCGGCTTGAACAGGCTGAACAGCAGCAGCAGTGCCACCACCACCCAGCCGATCAGGGTCGCGCTCTGGGTCAGGCCCATGTGCAGTCCGCGCGGGCCGAGCAGGGTCAGGCCGACGATCACGCCATGGCAGAGCAGCGCGATCGTCCCGGCGCTGCGCACCCAGCGCGGGCGTTCGGCGACGCGCCGGGCCAGGCTCAGGCTCTGCCAGAGTCCGGCGGCGAGATAGCAGACGATAGCGACCAGGGCGAAGGGAAGCGCCGGCATCGGTGTCAAAGCCTCATGGAGCGGCCGCGAGGCGCCCGCCCGAACGGTGAAGGAGTATCGAAATCAATCCTGTGCATAGCGTCCGCTACTATACCCAATCGGCGTCGCGGCGCCCAGCCGTGACCCCGGCCGCCGGGGGATGGCGCGGCTGTCCTGCATCGGTACGTGGAGAGACGTGGCGCTCACGCGTATAATGGTCGGCCACATTCTTTTTCAGCGGCGCCGCGATCCCCTGGTCGAACCCTGCGGTGCCCGGCATCGCCGCCCGGAGCGTTCCATGTTCGAAAGTCTCTCCAATCGCCTGTCGCAGACGCTGAAGTCGATCACCGGCCAGGCGCGCCTGACCGAAGACAACATCAAGGACACCCTGCGCGAAGTGCGTCGCGCCCTGCTCGAGGCCGACGTCGCGCTGCCGGTGGTCAAGGATTTCGTCGATCGCGTGCGCGAGCGCGCGGTGGGTCAGGAGGTCTCCAAGAGCCTCTCCCCGGGCCAGCAGTTCGTCAAGATCGTGCAGCAGGAGCTGGAAGCGATCATGGGCCAGGCCAACGAGGCGCTGAGCCTCAAGGGCTCGCCGGCGGTAGTGCTGATGGCGGGTCTGCAGGGGGCGGGCAAGACCACCTCGGTGGCCAAGCTGGCCAAGTACCTGCGCGAACGCGAGAAGAAGAAGGTGCTGGTGGTCTCCGCCGACGTCTATCGGCCTGCCGCCATCGACCAGCTCGAGACCCTGGCGCGGGAGGTCGAGGTCGACTTCTTCCCGTCGACCAGCGCCGAGCAGCCGGTGGCGATCGCCGAGGCGGCGATCAAGCACGCCAAGATCCAGTTCCATGACGTGGTGCTGGTCGACACCGCCGGCCGCCTGGCGGTGGACGAGGCGATGATGGCCGAGATCCAGGCGCTGCACCGGGCGATCCAGCCGCAGGAAACCCTGTTCGTGGTCGACGCCATGACCGGTCAGGATGCCGCCAACACCGCCAAGGCGTTCCACGATGCGCTGCCGCTGACCGGGGTCATCCTGACCAAGGCCGATGGTGACGCGCGTGGCGGTGCCGCGCTCTCGGTGCGCCACATCACCGGCAAGCCGATCAAGTTCATGGGCATGGGCGAGAAGGTCGAGGCGCTGGAGCCGTTCCATCCTGACCGCGTCGCCTCGCGCATTCTCGGCATGGGCGACGTGCTGTCGCTGATCGAGGAAGCCGAGCGCAACGTCGACAAGGGCAAGGCCGAGCAGCTCGCCAAGAAGGTCAAGAAGGGCCAGGGCTTCGATCTCGAAGACTTCCGCGACCAGCTGCAGCAGCTCAAGAAGATGGGCGGCATGGGCGGCTTGATGTCGAAGCTGCCCGGCATGGGGCAGATGGCCGAGATGGCCCAGAACAAGGGCGCCGAGCAGGAGTTCGGCAAGCTCGAGGCGCTGATCAACTCGATGACCCCGCAGGAGCGGCGCAAGCCTGAGATCATCAACGGCTCGCGCAAGCGGCGCATCGCTACCGGTGCCGGTCTCCAGGTGCCCGATCTCAACCGTCTGCTCAAGCAGCACAAGCAGATGCAGAAGATGATGAAGAAGGCCGGCCAGAAGGGCGGCATGCAGAAGATGATGCGCGGCATGTCGGGCATGATGGGCGGCGGTGGCGGCCCGGGTGGCCCCGGCGGTATGGGGGGCATGGGCGGCATGGGCGGCGGCGGTTTCCCCTGGCGCTGAGCCGGCCGCCTGCGCTCGTCCGGCGGTGGCGAACCTCAACAAAAGGTTTCCAAATGGCGGGCTTTTCCGTAGAATGCTGCGTCTTCGTCTCGGGCCTACGCCCGGGAAGACTCGATTCCGTGGCGTAACGATTCACTTAACCGAAGGATTATCAACGCAATGGTTACCATTCGTCTGGCACGTGGTGGCGCCAAGAAGCGTCCCTTCTATCACCTGACCGTCAGCGACTCTCGCGTTTCCCGCGACGGCCGCTTCATCGAGCGCGTCGGTTTCTTCAACCCGATCGCGCGCGGTCAGGAAGAGCGTCTGCGCGTCGATCTCGACCGCGTCGCTCACTGGGAGTCCCAGGGCGCGCAGGTCTCCGACCGCGTCGCTGAGCTGGTCAAAGAAGCACGCAAGGCCCAGGCCTGAGTTCGAACGTGATGTCGGCAGCGGCGCATGACGACGACCCGCAGCAGGTGCTGCTGGGCCGCCTGACCAGCCCGCACGGCGTCAAGGGTTGGCTCAAGGTCTATTCGTACACCAGCCCGGCCGAGGGCATCTTCGACTACCCCGTGTGGACGTTGACGCTCAACGGCCAGCGCGAGACGCGTAAGCTGCTCGAGGCGCGCCCGCAAGGCAAGGCACTGGTGGTACGGCTGGAAGGCGTCGACACCCGCGAGCTGGCCGAGCAATGGGCCGGCGCCGACGTGTCGGTGGCCAAGTCGGCGCTGCCGACGCTGGAAGACGGCGAGTTCTACTGGCATCAGCTGGAGGGGCTCGACGTGGTGACCCGTGAGGGCGTCAGGCTGGGCCGGGTCGATCATCTGTTCGAGACCGGTGCCAATGACGTGCTGGTGGTCAAGCCCGGCACCGACAGCGTGGACGATCGTGAACGGCTGCTGCCGTTTCTGCCCGACGACGTGATCGTCGCGGTGGATCTCGCCGCCGGCGAGATGACGGTCGATTGGGACCCGACGTTCTAGCTTCCCGCGCAGGCGGGGGCAAGAGCGCGGCAGGGGAGGAGAAGCGTACCGTGTGGATAGGTGTCGTCTCCCTGTTCCCGGAGATGTTCGAGGCCATTACCCGGCACGGCGTGACCGGTCGGGCCGTGGAGCGAGGCCTGCTCGAGATGGCCTTGTGGAATCCTCGGGACTACGCCACGGACAGACATCGCACGGTCGACGATCGCCCCTACGGTGGAGGTCCCGGCATGCTGATGAAGGTGGCGACACTGCGCGCGGCGCTCGATGAGGCCCGCCGCAGCGCCGCCGCCGAGGGCCGGCGCCCGACGGTGATCTACCTCTCGCCGCAGGGTCGGCGGCTGGATCAGGCCGGCGCCAGGGAACTGGCTGCCCGCGAGAGTCTGATCGTGGTCGCCGGGCGCTACGAAGGCATCGACGAGCGTGTGGTCGACGCCGATATCGACGAAGAGTGGTCGATCGGTGACTACGTGCTCAGCGGCGGCGAGCTGCCGGCGATGGTGCTGATCGACGCGCTATCCCGTGAGGTGCCCGGGGTGCTCGGCCACAGCGACTCGGCGAGCGAGGACTCCTTCGCCAGCGGTCTGCTCGACTGCCCGCACTACACCCGCCCCGAGGTGATCGATGGTCACCGGGTGCCGGAGGTACTGCTCAGCGGCAATCACGCGGCGATCCGGCGCTGGCGCCTGAAGCAATCTCTCGGACGCACCTGGCTCAGGCGTCCGGATCTGTTGGAGAGCCGAACGTTGGACCGCGAGCAGCAGCTGCTGCTCGACGAGTTCATCGAGGAACACGTCGCACGCGACGGCGGTGCATGAGGCAAGGCGCCTGCATGCGTCACTCACAGTCCGATTCCGCGCTGGTTCAGCGAACTCGCGCCGGGATCACGGAGCGCCCCCCGGGGCACTCCTCTCAAACCAGGAGCAAGACATGAGCAGCAAGAACAAGGTGATCCAGGCGCTCGAGAACGAGCAGATGAACAAGGACATCCCGGCCTTCGCCCCCGGCGATACCGTGGTCGTCCAGGTCAAGGTCGTGGAAGGTAACCGCGAGCGTCTGCAGGCCTTCGAAGGCGTGGTCATCGGCAAGCGTAGCCGCGGTCTGAACTCCGCCTTCACCGTGCGCAAGATCTCCCACGGTGTCGGCGTCGAGCGTACCTTCCAGACCTACAGCCCGCTGGTTGCCGGTATCGAAGTCAAGCGTCGCGGCGACGTGCGTCAGGCCAAGCTCTACTACCTCCGCGAGCGCAGCGGCAAATCCGCGCGTATCAAGGAAAAGCTGGGCTGAGTGCGGTGATGCCCCGGCACCTGTTGGCCGGGGCGATGGCATCGCCACCCGAGAAGACCCCGTGCGCGTTCGGCGCACGGGGTCTTCTGCGTTATGCTGCGGGGTCGAGCCAATCCTGCCGATGATCATGAGAGGGTGTTTACAAAATGCCTGCGCTCGACGATACAGCGTTGAAATCGACCTCAAAGTACTCATTTACACCGCGTAAACTCCGTCTTTTCGGCCGATTTCGCCTTGTCTCGCCTTCGCTCGTCGAATTTGTAAACACCCTCTGAGCCCATGAGCCTATGAACGATCATGACCGCCGCGATGCCTTTCTCGATGCGCTGTGGCTCGAGCGCGGCGTCAGCGAGCACACGCTGAGCGCCTATCGCCACGACCTGTCGACCTGGATCGGCTTTCTCGAGAGCCGTGATGAGCGGCTGCTGGCGCCCGCCGAAAACAGCGTCAACGCTTTCGTCGATGGCCGTCGCGAGACTTACCATGCGCGCTCGGTGGCGCGGCTGCTGTCGTGTCTACGGCGCTTCTATCGCTGGGCACTGGGCGAGGGGCTGATCGCCCATGACCCCCTGGCCGAGATCGAGCCGCCGAAGATCAGCCCCGGGCTGCCGGCGACCCTCGACGAGCGCGACGTCGAGCGACTGCTGGCAGCGCCGGATGTCGACTCGGCGCTGGGCCTGCGCGATCGCGCCATGCTCGAGCTGCTCTACGCCTGCGGTCTGCGCGTCTCCGAACTGGTGGGGCTCAGCGTCGCGGCGGTCAATCTGCGTCAGGGCGTGGTACTGGTGCGCGGCAAGGGCGACAAGGAGCGGCTGGTGCCGCTGGGCGAAGAGGCCCTGAGCTGGCTCGAGCGCTATCTGCGGCAGGGGCGTGGCGAGCTGATGCGTGACATCCGTCAGCCGGCGCTGTTTCCCGGGCGCGCGGACGCCTGCATGACACGCCAGACCTTCTGGTACCGGATCAAGCACTACGCCCGCCTGGCAGCGATCGACAAGCCGCTGTCGCCGCACACCCTGCGCCACGCCTTCGCGACCCATTTATTGAATCATGGCGCCAATTTGCGTGTCGTACAGCTACTGCTGGGGCATAGTGATCTATCCACCACGCAGATCTACACGCATGTGGCCCAGGCCCGCCTGGAAGCCCTGCACGCCCAACATCATCCGAGAGGTTGAACATGAGAAGTCGCTCGACCCTGGCCGCACTGGCGCTGGCCGGACTCTGCCTGACGCCCGCTGCCTTCGCCAAGCCGCCCAGTGACCTGGCCGCCAAGCTCAATGCCCACAGCGGCCAGCCGCTGCCGATCGAGTCGATTGACGACTCGCCGCTGCCGGGGCTCTACGAGGTGCGGCTGAAGGGGGGCAACACGCTCTACGCGGATGCCAAGGGCGAGTACCTGATCGTCGGCGACCTCTATCAGAACGCCAAGGATGGCATGGTCAACCTGACCGAGCAGGCGGCCAATGCACGGCGCCAGGCGCTGATCGACAAGGTGCCGGAGGACCAGCGGGTGGTCTACAAGCCGGCGGGCAAGGTCAAGGCTCGGCTCACGGTGTTCACCGACACCACCTGCCCCTACTGCCACAAGCTGCATGCCGAGATGAACCAGCTCAACGCCATGGGCATCGAGGTCGACTATCTCGCCTTCCCGCGCATGGGGCCGGACTCCGACGCCGCGCGTCAGCTGGCCAAGGTGTGGTGTGCCGACAACCGCTCCGAGGCGATGAGTGCCGCTTTCCGCGGCGATGCGGTGGACGCCCCGGCGAGCTGTGATGCACCGATCGCCAAGCAGTACCAGTTGGGGATCGAGTCCGGCATCCAGGGTACCCCCGCGATCATCTTCCCCGATGGCAAGATGGTGCCTGGCTATCTGCCGGCCAAGCGCCTGGCGGCGATGCTCGGCATCGACCCCAACGCCAAGAGCTGAAAGCGGGCTCTGCCGCCGCTTGACAAGGGTGGCGGGGCTTTCTACCGTGACCGCCCCCGCGGCGTTGCAGCTGGCGCGAGGGGCGCGCGAAAAGGGCGGCCGGAGGGCATGGCCGACCCGGACCCAGGACCTGCGACAGCGGGCCTTCAGACAATCAGGCGACGCGGCAGGCTTGCCGCGCCGCGAGACAGGGGAGTGATATCTTGAAACCGGTGAGAGTGGGTATCTGCGGTTTGGGCACCGTGGGCGGTGGCACCTTCAATGTGCTGACGCGCAACGCCGACGAGATCGCGCGTCGCGCCGGTCGCCCGATCGTGATCGAGCAGGTCGGCGCGCGCCGCGACAACCCCGACTGCGACACCACCGGTATCAAGGTCACCCGCGACATCTTCGAGGTGGCGCGCAACCCCGATGTCGATGTGCTGGTCGAGCTGGTCGGCGGCTATGACGTCGCCCGCGAGCTGGTGATGACCGCCATCGAGCACGGCAAGCACGTGGTCACCGCCAACAAGGCGCTGATCGCGGTCTACGGCAACGAGATCTTCCGCGCCGCCCATGACAAAGGTGTGATCGTCGCCTTCGAGGCCGCGGTGGCCGGCGGTATCCCGGTGATCAAGTCACTCCGCGAGGGGCTCGGCGCCAACCGTATCCAGTGGCTCGCCGGCATCATCAACGGCACCGGCAACTACATCCTGACCCATATGCGCGACGAGGGCCGGGCGTTCGAGGACGTGCTCGCCGAGGCCCAGGCGCTGGGCTACGCCGAGGCCGACCCGACCTTCGACGTCGAAGGTATCGACGCCGCCCACAAGCTGACCATCCTTGCCTCGATCGCCTATGGCGTGCCGCTGCAGTTTGATCGCGCCTACACCGAGGGCATCGCGCGGATCACCGCGGAGGACGTCGAGCAGGCCGACAACCTCGGCTACACCATCAAGCACCTGGGCATCACCCGGCGCAGCGACAGCGGCGTCGAGCTGCGCGTGCATCCGACCCTGATCCCCAAGGAGCGCCTGCTGGCCAATGTCCACGGGGTCAAGAACGCCATTGCGGTGATGGGCGACGCCACCGGCCCGACGCTCTACTACGGCGCCGGTGCCGGGGCCGAACCGACCGCCTCGGCGGTGGTCGCGGATCTGCTCGACGTGGCCCGCGACATCACCACCGCGCACCACTACCGGGTGCCCTATCTGGCCTTCAGCGGGGTCAACGACGAGGTCAATGCGCTGCCGATCCTGCCGATGGAGGATATCGTCACCGCCTACTACCTGCGCCTGCTGGCGGTGGATCGTCCCGGGGTGCTGGCGCGGGTCGCCACCATCCTCTCCGAGCACGGCATCTCGATCGAAGCGATCATCCAGAAAGAGGCCACCGAGGGCGAGCTGGTGCCGATCATCCTGATGACTCACCGCACCCGCGAGCAGCACATGAACGAGGCGATCCGCCAGCTCGAGTCGCTGGCCGATATCGCCGGTCCGGTGACGCGGATTCGGGTCGAGTCCCTGGACGAGCAGGAATAAGTCGCGACTGACAGCACGGGCGAGCAGCCCAGGACCGAGTGGAAACCAAGATGCGTTATATCAGTACGCGCGGGCAGGCGCCGGCGCTGAATTTCGAGGAAGTGGTGTTGACCGGTCTGGCCAGCGATGGCGGGCTCTACGTGCCTGAGACGGTGCCCCAGCTGTCGGCGGAGACGCTGGCGGGGATGGCGGGGCTGTCGTATGCCGAGATCGCCTTCCAGGTGATGCAGCCGTTCGTCGGCGGCGAGATCGATGACGACACCTTCCGCGGCCTGGTTCACGATGCCTACGCTACCTTCAGCCACGAGGCGGTGGTGCCGCTGAACCAGCTCGACGCCAATCACTTCCTGCTCGAGCTGTTCCACGGCCCCACGCTGGCGTTCAAGGACGTCGCGCTGCAGCTGCTGGGGCGCATCCTCGATCACTTCCTGGCCAAGCGTGGCGAGCGCGCGGTGATCATGGGCGCCACCTCCGGCGATACCGGCTCGGCGGCGATCGAGGGCTGCCGCCACTGCGACCATCTCGATATCTTCATCCTGCACCCGCACAACCGCGTCTCCGAGGTGCAGCGGCGGCAGATGACCACGGTGCTCGCCGATAACGTCTTCAATATCGCCATCGAGGGCAACTTCGACGATGCCCAGGCGATGGTCAAGGCGAGCTTCGCCGATCAGGCGTTCCTCGACGGCACCCGGCTGGTGGCGGTCAACTCGATCAACTGGGCGCGCATCATGGCCCAGATCGTCTACTACGTGGCCTCGGCGGTCGCTCTCGGTGCGCCGCATCGCGAGGTGAGCTTCTGCGTGCCCTCGGCCAACTTCGGCAACCTCTTCGCCGGTTACATGGCGAGCCAGATGGGGCTGCCGGTGAAGCAGTTCATCATCGCCACCAACGCCAACGACATCCTGCACCGCACGCTTGCCGACAACGATTTCTCCAAGCGTGAACTCGCCGCCACCCTGGCGCCGTCGATGGACATCGTGGTGTCGTCGAACTTCGAACGTCTGCTGTTCGATGCCTACGAGCGCGACGGCAGCGCGGTGCGCGAACTGCTCGAGCGCTTCCAGCGCGAGCCGGCGGCACTCGCCGAGGCACCGCTGGCACGGCTGCGCGAGAAGTTCTCGAGCTTCAGCGTCGATGACGAGACCATTCTCGAGGTGATCCGCGAGGCGCACCAGCGCACCAAGGAGCTGCTCGACCCGCATACCGCCACCGGCTATCGCGCCGTCGAGCGGGTGCGCGCCGACCGCGCTACGCCGATGATCACCCTTGCCACCGCGCACCCGGCCAAGTTCGCCGAGGCGGTGGTCAAGGCGGGTTTCACCGGGGCGCCGCTGCCGCCGCACATGGACGGCCTGCTCGAACGCGAGGAGCGCTACACGGTGCTGCCGGCGGAACTCGCCGCGGTTCAGCGCTTCGTCGCTGACAACCGCCGCTGAGGCGGCGGTCGCTGTGAGCGTCACGATGTCGACGTCGGCCCCAAGCGCCGCGACCTCCCTCGATCCGGCGGCGATCCGTCCGCGCCTGCTGCCGCGCGAGCGCGACGCGGCGCTCTACCGGCGCGCCCAGGCCGAGGGCCTGAGCGAGCTGCAGGCGCGGGTCCTGGCCGGGCGCCTGGCGGGCTATGCGGGGCCGCTGGCAGCGCTGACCGATCCGGCCCTGCGCCATCTCAGCCATCCCGAGCGGCTGGCCGATGCGCGCCGCGGGGCCGAGCGCATTGCGCGGGCGGTGAGCGAGGGCGAGCACATCGGTATCCTCACCGATTACGACGTCGACGGCATCACCTCCCACGTGGTGATCCTGCGCGCGCTGACCGAGCTGTTCGGCGTGCCCGCGACCCGCCTGCACAGCCTGATCGGCCACCGTATCAACGATGGTTACGGTATCAGTCTACCGCTGGTCGAGCGCACCCTGGCGCTCAAGCCACGTCCCAGCCTGGTGGTCACCGCCGACTGCGGCTCCTCCGACGAGCCGCGGATCGCTCGCCTGCGCGAGGCCGGTATCGATGTGGTGGTGACCGATCACCACGCGCTGCCGCTGGCGGGGCCGCCGGCCTCGGCCTACGCCACCATCAACCCCACCCGCGACGACTGCGACTATCCCGACAAGACCATCGCCGGCTGCATGGTGGCATGGCTGATGATGTCGCTCACCCGGGCGGTGCTGATCGAGCAGGGCGTGCTTTCCGCGTCGACGCCCAAGCTCGCGCCCTGGCTCTCCTACGTCGCCCTGGGCACGGTGGCTGACTGTGTCTCGCTGGGTGGCAGTGCCGCCAACCGCGCCGTGGTGAGCTATGGCCTGCGCCTGATCAACCGCATGCAGGCGCCGTGCTGGCGGGTGATGGCGGAGCGCCTGGGGGCCGACAGCGTGCCGTTCGACGCTGAGACCCTGGCCTTTCAGATGGGCCCGCGCATCAACGCGCGCTCGCGCCTCGACGACCCCTACGCTGCGCTGCACTTCATGCTGGCGACGGACGATGCTGTGGCCCGGCGCCACCTGCAGGTGCTCGACGACGACAACCAGGCGCGCAAGGCGCTGGAAGCGGACATGGTCGAGCAGGCCCGGGGGCTGGCGCTGGCACAGCTGGCCGAGGACCCGCCGGCGCTGGTGATCCATCTGCCGCAGGGCCACGCCGGGGTGCAGGGGATCGTCGCCTCGCGCCTGGTCCAGAGCTATGGACGTCCCACCCTGGTGCTGACCCCGGCCACCACGCCAGAGATGCTCACCGGCTCGGGGCGCTCGATCGAGGCGCTGCATCTGCGTGATGCCCTGCAGCGCGCCCATGAGCTGGCACCGGAGAGTCTGCCGCGTTTCGGCGGGCATCGCGGTGCCGCCGGCGTGGGGGTACCGCTGGGCGAACTCGAGCGTTTCCGCGACGCCTTTTTGCAGGCGGTGGATGAGCAGCTGGGCGGGCGCGAACTCTATCCGGTGGTATGGACCGACGGCGAGCTGGAGGCGGCGCAGCTCTCGCTGGCCACCCTCGACGAGCTGGCGGCGCTGGCACCCTATGGGCGCGAATTCGAGGCGCCGCTGTTCGAGGCCACCTTCCACGTCGAGCAGCTGCGTGCGGTGGGGGCGGAGGGCAACCACCTGATGCTGGAGCTCTCCCGCGACGCCAGCGTGACCCGCGCCATCTGGTTTCGCGCCCTGGCGCCGGGGGCGCCGCATCCGATCGCCGTGGGCGACCGCGTCCGCTGTGGCTTCAAGCTCTCGCGCAACCGCTGGAAAGGGCGCGAGTCGCTGCAGTTGATGGTCGAGCACGCCGAACGCCTGAGCGGCTGATATCCGCGCGGGTGCAGGCCCGAACCGGCTGCCGCTACGCTATCCACTCCCTTGGCGGAATTGACGCTATCATTGGCTGTCTCGCGCACCGCGAGCGACGCAGCGGCGCCACAAGCGCCGCGCTTTCCGCCAGGCCGGCGGCGCCACCGCGCCACGGCGATGGTCATACAACGCCAAGGGAACCCTCGATGGACAGCCCCCAGATCCGTCACCGCACGCACGAAGACGTGCTCGCCATTCTGCTCGGGTCGGCCTGCGCCGCGCTCGGCGTGGTGCTCTATCAGCACGCCGAGATTCTGATCGGCAGTACGGCGGGTATCTCGCTGCTGATCAGCTACGCCACCGGCTGGCCCTTCGGGCCGGTGTTCTTCGTGGTCAACCTGCCGTTCTACTGGCTCGCCTGGCAGCGGATCGGGCACCAGTTCACGCTCAAGACCTTCGCCGCCATTGCGCTGCTCTCCTGGCTCAGCTGGCATATCGCCGACTGGATCGAGATCGGAAAGGTGACGCCGCTGTTCGCGGCGCTGATGGGCGGGGCGCTGATCGGACTGGGGGTGCTCTCGCTGTTTCGCCATCGCGGCAGCCTGGGCGGCTTCAATATCCTCGCGCTGCACCTGCACGATCGCTATGGCTGGAGCGCGGGCAAGGTGCAGCTGGCGCTCGATGGTCTGGTGATGCTGGCCGCGTTCGCCGTGCTACCGGTGAGCAACGTGCTCTACTCGATCCTGGGGGCGGCGGTGCTCAGCGGCATTCTCACCCTCAACCACCGCCCGGGGCGCTATACCGGGGTCAGCCGCAGCTGAGCGGTACGCGTCAATAGCAGGGCCACAGCCCCGGTGTCACCAGCTCGATCAGATGCCCGTCCGGGTCGCGGAAGTAGAGGCTCTCGCTGCCCCGTGGCCAGCGGGTGCGCCCCTCGATGATCACCCCTTCGGCGTCGAGATGCGCCTCCCAGGCGGAGAGCCGGTCGGCACTGATCGCCAGCGCCACGTGCTGGCGCCCGGTGCCGTCGTGGGGCGGAATCGTGCCCATGCCGTCAGGTAGCGTCACCGTGGTGTCGGTCTCGCCGCGCTGGAACACCAGCAGCATGCTGGCGCCCACCGGGTAGGCGAGAAAGCGCTCGTCGGCGAGGTGTGGCTCCAGACCCAGGACGCGCTCGAAGAACGCCCGGGCGCGGGCCTTGTCGGCGGTATAGAGCACGCTCTCGACGATCCCGTCGAGCGGCGGCGCGCTAGCGCTGGCAGTAGCGGATAGTTCGGACATGAGACCTCCTGTCTAACGGTGTGGCGTTCAATTTTTGAGCCAGAACCACCACACGATAAAGACGACGAGCGCCAAGCCCAGCATATTGAGCAGTATCAGCATCAGTGTCGCTCCTCGGCGGAGGGCGTGCCACCGCCCGGGTTGAAGCGGCGCAGGCGGCTGGCGTTGGCGACCACCGTGACCGAGGAGGCCGACATCGCCAGCGCCGCGAGCATCGGCGACAGCAGCATCCCGGTGAACGGATAGAGCACGCCGGCGGCGATGGGGATGCCGAGGGCGTTGTAGCCGAATGCCCCCCACAGATTCTGTTTGATATTGGACAGCGTGGCGCGGCTGATAGCGATGGCATCGGCCACGCCGTGCAGCGAGTCGCGCATCAGCGTGATACCGGCGCTCTCGATGGCGACGTCGGTGCCCTGGCCGATGGCGAAGCCGACATCCGCCTGGGCCAGCGCCGGGGCGTCGTTGATGCCATCGCCGACCATGCCCACGCGTTCGCCGCGCTGCTGCAGCGCCGCCACCGCGGCCTGCTTGTCACCCGGCAGCAGCTCGGCGCGGACCTCGTCGATCCCCGCCTCACGGGCGATGGCGTTGGCCGCGGCGGCATTGTCGCCGCTCAGCATCACCACCTTCAGCCCCGCCCGGCGCAGTCGGGCCACCGCGGCGCGGCTATCCTCACGCAGGGCGTCGCGCACCGCGAAGAGCGCCGCCAGCTGGCCGTCCAGGGCCAGATAGACCACGCTCGCGGCCTGCTGCTGCCAGGCTTCGGCGGTCTCCTTCGAAGCCTGGATATCGATGGCGTGGTCGTGCATCAGCGCGGCGTTGCCGAGCAGCGCCCGGGTGCCGTCCGCCAGGCTGGCGACCAGCCCGCGACCGGTGACGCTCTCGAAGGCGTCGACCGCCGGGGGCTCGGGCGCGTCATCCAGGTGCGCCAGCAGGGCGCTAGCCAGCGGGTGCTCCGAACCGCGTTCGAGGGCGACCACGGCGGCCTGGGCGTGCGCCTGCGTCTGCCAGTAGTGGCTGGCGGTCACCTTCGGGCGGCCTTCGGTGAGGGTGCCGGTCTTGTCGACCACCAGGGTGCTCAGGCGACTGGCGGTCTGCAGCGCCTCGCCGTCGCGGATCAGTACACCGTGCTCGGCGGCCTTGCTGATGCCGAGCATGGTCGAGATCGGTGTCGCCAGCCCCAGCGCGCAGGGGCAGGCGATGATCAATACCGTGGTTGCGGCCACCAGCATGTGCACCAGCTGCGGCGCGGGCCCGACATTTAGCCAGGCGAGGGCGGTGAATACCGCAATGATCATCACGCTGGGCACGAAGATGCCGGCGACGCGATCGGCCAGGGCGCCGATCGGCGGGCGCGACTCCTGCGCCTGGGCGACCTGATCGACGATACGCCCGAGGCGGGTATCGTCACCCACCTGGGTGGCGCGGTAGACCAGGCTGCCGCGGCCATTGACGGTCCCGGCGCTGACGCTGTCGCCGGGGCCCTTGCGCACCGCCTCGGGCTCACCGGTCAGCATCGATTCATCGATATGGCTCTCGCCGCTCTCGACCTCGCCATCCACTGGCAGGCGCTCGCCGGGGCGCACCCGGATGCGTTCGCCCACCTGCACGCTCTCGATCGCGACTTCGTGCTCCTGATCCTGACGAATCACCCGTGCGGTACGGCTCTGCAGATCGAGCAGACGCGACAGCGCCTGGCTGCTGCGTCCCTTGGCGCGCAGCTCCAGCGCCTGGCCGATACCGATCAGCCCCACGATCATCAGCGAGGCCTCGAAGTAGAGATGGCGCGAGGCCGGCGGGATCAGCCCGGGAAACAGCACCACCGTCATCGAGTAGAGCCAGGCCGCGGCGGTACCCAGGGCGATCAGCGTGTCCATGTTGGCCTGGTGGTGACGGAACGCCTTCCAGGCGCCGTCGAAGAAGCGTCGCCCGGCAGTGGCGAGCACGCCCAGCGTGGCCAGCCCCAGGGCCAGCCAGAGCCAGCGCTCGCCACCCTCGAGGCGGGGCTGGTGGACGAACATCGCCAGCATCATCGGTATGCCCAGGGCGAGGCTCAGGCCGGCGTCACGCAGATGGCGGCGCCACTGGCGGCGGTTGTCGCGCTGGCGCTGGGCGCTGGCCTGGCGCAGATCGGCGATTGGTGTCGCCGTATAGCCGGCGCCGCGTACCGCCGCGATCAGCGCATCGAGTTCGGCGCTGCCGCCGACCTGGGCCGTCTCACTGGCGAAGTTGACCTGGGCGTGGGTCACCCCCGGGGTGGCCGCGAGCGCCTTCTGCACCGCATTGACGCAGCCGGCGCAGGTCATGCCGCCGATCGCCAGCCGCCGCAGGGCGGGGCTGTCGGTGTGCGCGCCGGTCGCATCATGTGCACCGGCCCAGGGAGTCTGCGCGTCCGTGGCTGCTTGCGTCTGCTGTTCGGGGGTTGGCGGTGTTTCGGCGTTGGTCTCGTCGAGGGGTGCGGCGGGATAGCCGACGTGGTCGAGCAGCTGACGCAGGCTCGCCTCGTCTAGCTGGGTGGTGACCGCCAGCTCGCGCTGCGCGGGGGCGGCATCGAGGGTGGCCTCGGCGTCGGCGGCAGCGACCGCCGCACGGATGCGTTTGACGCAGCCCTGGCAGTGCATGGCGTCGACGCGATAGCGATAGTGGTTCACGCGGACCTCCCCGGCGCGGCCTGGCAGCCGTGGGCGCCGTCGGACGTGTGTTCGATCAGGCGACAGATGCTGTGCCCGTCGGGGGCCCCGTCGGGCATCTGCGCCCAATCCTCGAGGGCGTGCTCCATGCGTTCGGCCAGCGCCTGCAGCTCGCGGATCTGGGCATGGATACGCGGCAGGCGTGCGGCGAGCAGGTCGCGTACCAGCGGGCACGGCGAATCGCCCTGGTCGGCCTGGTCGAGAATCTCGGCGATCTCCTTGAGGCTGAAGCCCAGGGTGCGTGCACGCTGGATGAAACGCAGCCGCCCCAGGTCGCGCTGGTCGTAGAGCTGATAGCCGTTGTCCGGATCGCGCCGCGGCGTCAGCAGACCCTGGCGGGTGTAGTGGCGTACGGTCTCGGCGGTGACCCCGGCGCTTCTGGCCAGTTCGGTGACTTTCATCGTGAAGCTCCTCCGCACTTGTCGAGGTCAGTGTAAAACCTGGGTCTAACACATGGGTCAAGGCCAGCCCCTTATCACCGTAGGCGTGGCGCTGGCAAGGCGGACAGGGCGCTGTCGAGCGCCAATGGCAGCTAAAGCGACATAGCGATTCGTATTACGACTAAAGAGAAGTCAAAAATGCGATTGAAACGACCGTTTGCGCATTGACGCTGTCGCGGCGCTGAGTGAAAAAGGGATGGGAAAAATAGTGCTGAAGGGATGCGGGGGCCGCGCCTTCGGCGACGATCGCCAGACGCGCAAGCGCAAGGGCGACCACTGGGAGAGGGGAACGAACCATGTCTTTTCGCTACAACCGTTTGTCGCTGGCCATCGCGCTGGTGAGCGCTGCCGCCTCCAGCCAGGCCATGGCCGGGGCCTTTCAACTCCAGGAACAGAGCGTCAGTGGCCAGGGCACCTCCTGGGCCGGACGCTCCTCCAACGTTCAGGACGGTTCCATCGTCTTCGGTAACCCGGCGGGCATGTCGTTCCTCGACCGCGCCCAGGTCACCGCCGGTACCCACTACATCGACGCCAGCTCGGACATCAGCAACGACAGCGGCACCCAGCCGACACTCGCTGGTGTGGTGGGCACTCAGGGTAGTACCGACGGCGACATGATTCCGCACAAGGCGGTACCGTTCGGCTACTACGTGCAGCCGATCAACGACCGCTGGAGCTTCGGTCTCGGCGTCTATGCACCGTTCGGACTGGTCACCGACTACGGTGACGACTTCAAGGGGCGTTACTTCGGCAACTACAGTGACCTGGAGGTCATCACCGCCCAGCCCACGCTGTCGTACCGCTTTAACGACAAGTTCGCCGTCGGCTTCGGCGTGACCTACAACCACATCAAGGGCGAGCTAGAGAGCAAGACCCCCAACCCGCTCAACCCGGCCGCTTCCAGTGATGGCACCGTCAACGTCAAGGGCAACGATGACGCCTGGGGCTACAACATTGGTCTGATCTACCGCCCGGTGGAGTCCACCACCCTGGGTCTCACCTACCGCTCCAAGGTCGATTATCACCTCACCGGTGACGTCGATGCCTCCAACGTCTTCGGCGGGGTGGGCGGCAATGGCCCGATCTTCCTCAACGCCAGCAGCGACGGCTCGCTCGATATCACCCTGCCGGAGACCATCGACTTCTCGGTCACCCACCAGCTCGACGATCGCTGGACGGTGATGGCCGGGGCAACCTACATCCGCTGGAGTCGTTTCGACCAGTTGGTGGTCGACAACGGCCTGGGGCTGGATATCAACGAGCAGCAGGACTATCGCGACACCTGGCAGTACGCCGCCGGTCTCTCCTACAAGGTCAATCCGGCCTGGACCCTGCGCGGCGGTATCGCCTACGACCAGTCGCCAGTCAAGGACGCCCATCGCAGCCCGCGCGTGCCCACGGCGAACCGTAACCTGGTCTCGATCGGTGCCGGCTGGACCCCGATCCCCGACCTGACCATCGATGCCGCCTACAGCTACATCTGGGAAGATCGCGCCGACGTCGACCAGCAGAAAGCCAACGGCACCTCCTACAAGGCCGAGTACGACAACTCGCTCAACCTGTTCGGGGTGCAGGCGACCTACCGCTTCTAAGCCGCGCCGCTGGCTCGCTGCGCCTCGGGCACTTGGCCCGGGGCCGGCGAACCGGCATATCGACGGCGCATTCACCCACAGCCTGCCGATTTTCCTCGACGCGCCGCGCTCTGCGGCGCGTCGTCGTTTCGGCCTGCGCTTGGTTCAGGGGCTCTCGTCACCCGCTGCGCGGGTCGCCCGCGAGGCCTGCAGTGTGCGCGTGAGCAGGGCGCGCAGGGCCGCCGGACGCACCGGCTTGAGCAGCAGCTGATAGCCGCCGCGCTTGATCTCGTCGGCGACCTCCTCGGTGCGGTCGGCGGTGATCACGATCCCCGGCACGCTCTGCTCGCACAGCTCCTCCAGCGCCTCCAGCGCCATCACCCCGGTCACCTCGTTGTCGAGGTGGTAGTCGGCGAGGATGGCGTCGGGGTCACCGCCCATGTTGCGGATCGCCGACTTGGCGCCGCCGATGGAGGTGGCAGTGAAGACCTCGCACTCCCAGCCCTCGAGCATCGCCTTCATGCCTTCGAGGATCAGGCGCTCGTTGTCGATGCACAGGATGCGCGTACCAACGAGCTTGTTGCCGCTGCGCCGCGGAGTGCTCTCCTCTGGCTTGGGGCTGCCGCGGCGGCCGGCCACCAGCGGTACCGAGACCGAGAACACGGTGCCGGCGGCGACCTTGGAGCGAACCTGGATCGGATGGTCGAGCACCCGGCTCATGCGCTCGGCGATGGAGAGGCCGAGCCCCAGCCCGCGCTCGCTCTCCTTGTGGCGCGAGGCCTGATCGAGGCGCCGGAACTCCTGGAAGATCTCGCTGAGCTTGGAGTCGGGGATACCCGGCCCGGTGTCCCAGACCTCGATCACCACCCGGTCGTGGCGCCGGCGGCAGCCCAGCAGCACCCGCCCCTGCTGGGTATAGCGCAGGGCGTTGGAGAGGAAGTTCTGGACGATACGCCGCAGCATCTGGGCATCGCTGTCGACCCACAGGCTGGTGGCGACCATGTCCAGATCGAGGCCGCGATCGTCGGCCATCACCTCGAACTCGGCGCGCAGCGGGCGCAGGATGTCGGCCAGCGGGAACTGGCTCCGGCGTGGGGTCAGCGCCCCGGCGTCGAGCTTGGAGATGTCGAGCAGGGTGCCCAGCAGCTCCTCGGCGGCCTGCAGCGAGTTGTCGATATGGCCGATGGTACGGCGGTGATCGCCGTCCGCCACCTGCTGGCCCAGCGCCGAGGTGAACAGCCGGGCGGCGTTGAGCGGCTGCAGCAGATCGTGGCTGGCGGCGGCGAGGAAGCGGGTCTTGGAGGCGTTGGCATCCTCGGCGGTCTGCTTGGCTTGACGCAGGGCCTGCTCCGCCTCGGCGCGCACCCGGTTCTCCTGGCGCAGGGCGGCGTTGGCCTTGGACAGCGCCTGGGTACGCTCGCGCACGCGCTCTTCGAGATTCTCGTTGGTCTCGCGCAGGGCGATCTCGGCCAGGCGGCGCTCGGTGATGTCCTGGTAGAGCGCGAAGAAGCCGAGGATGCGCCCGCCTTCGCCGAAGTGGGGCGTATAGGTCACCAGCATATAGCGCACGCCGCCGTCGCCGTCATCCAGCGAGATCTCGAAGTTGACCCGTTCGCCGTCCAGGGCGCGGCGCATCCAGGGGCCGCGCTGGCGCGCCGCGGCCGCCAGCATGACGTTCTGCACGCGCTCGCCGATCACCGCGTTGCGGTCGATACCCATCGCCGCCTCGTAGGCGCGGTTGGTGAAGAGGTAGCGGCAGTCGGTGTCGAAGTAGGCGATCAGCGCCGGCACGTTGTCGGTGTAGATACGGATGTTGCTCTCGGAGCGGATCAGCGCCTCTTCGGTGCGCTTCTGCTGGGTGATGTCCTGGTAGGTGTAGACGAAGCCGCCGCCCGGCATGGGGTTGCCGAGCACCTCGAGCACGCTGCCGTCGGGGCGGTAGCGCTCGTAGCGGTGGGGCTGGCCGCTTCTGATGTTCTCGATCAGCTGCTCGACATGCTCCTCCGGGTCACCGGGACCGTACTCGCCGTTGTGGGCGTTGTAGCGGAACACCTTCTCCATCGGCGTGCCGACACGGATCAGGTTGTCGGGGAAGCGGAAGATCTCCAGGTAGCGCTGGTTCCATACCACCAGGTTGAGGTTCTGGTCGACCACCCCGATGCCCTGGTTGATGTTCTCGATGGTCGCCTGCAGCAGGGCACGGTTGAACTCCAGCACCTGCGACGCCTCGTCGACGATCGAGATCACGTCCGAGATTCCGATGCCGCGCCCCTGCAGCGCCGAGTTGACCACGATGCGCGCCGACGAGGCGCCGAGCACCGAGGCCAGCAGGCGTTCGGTGAACTGGATCACATCGATCGAGGCGCGGGCATTGTTCTCCAGCGGCTTGGCGTTGCGTCGGCCGTAGTCGTCGAAGGCGCGCTCGACCTGGGACTGGCCCAGGAAACGCTCGCACAGCACCTTGAGGTCACCCACCGTGGTGGCCCCGGTCCAGGGGCGATTGACCGTGGTCTGGCGGGTCTCGATGCTGTCGACGAACAGCGACGCCTGGATGCGTTCGACCACCCGCTGCGGCGTCAGCTGGGAGATGAATATATAGAAAAAGAGGTTGAAGCCGAGCGACAGCATCACCCCGTGGGCGAAGCTGTCGGTGACGTTGAGCCCGAACAGATGCAGCGGCGACAGCCAGGCCACGCCCAGTGGCCCGCCGGCCAGCCACGCCTCCGGCAGCAGGCCGGCACGGATCAGCGCCGGCATCAGCAGGGTGTAGGCCCAGATCGCAAAGCCCACGTTGAGCCCGGTGACCACACCGAGACGGTTGCCGCGCTTCCAGTAGAGCCCGCCGAGCAGGGCCGGGGCGAACTGGGCGGCGGCGGAGAGCGAGAGCAGGCCGGTGGCGGCCAGTGAGCTGTACTCTGCCACCAACTGATAGAACAGATAGGCCAGCGCCAGGATGGCGACGATGGTGATGCGCCGCGCCAGCAGCACCAGGCGCCCGTAGTCGCGCGACTTCTCCTCGAACCAGCGCAGGCGGAAGAGTGCCGGCAGCACGATCTCGTTGGAGATCATGATCGCATTGGCCACCGCCGCCATGATCACCATGCCGGTGGCCGCCGAGAGCCCGCCGACGAAGGTGAGCATCGCCAGCCACGGCTGATCGGCGACGATCGGCAGCGCCAGCACGTAGCTGTCGGGAGCGAGATCATCGCCGGGGAACAGCGACAGGCCGGCCGCTGCCAGCGGCAGCACGAACATCCCGATCAGCACCAGATAGAGCGGGAACAACCAGCGTGCGCGCTTGGCGTCGTCGGTGTTGGTGTTCTCGACCACGGTGATATGGAACTGGCGCGGCAGGCAGAACACCGCCAGCATTGCCAGCAGGGTCTGGGTCCAGAAGCTGGTGTCGAAGTTCTGCTCGGTGAGCTGCTGCTGCAGCCGCAGATAGGTGTCGGCGCGGCCGAGCAGGTCGCCGAGGCCGTCGAACATGCCCCAGGTGACATAGGCCCCGAGCACCAGGAACACCACCAGCTTGACCACCGACTCGAAGGCGATCGCCTGGATCAGGCCCTCGTGGTGTTCGGTGGCGTTGGTATCGCGGGTGCCGAACAGAATTGCAAAGGCCGCCATTACGATGGCGATATAGAAGGCGGTGTCGTCGACGATCGGCGCCTTGACCGAGTGGCCATCGCTGGTCATCACGCGGAAGGCGGTGGAGACCGCCTTGAGCTGCAGCGCGATGTAGGGCAGCGTGCCGACCAGCGCGATCAGACTGGCGAAGGCGGCCAGCGACTGCGACTTGCCGTAGCGCGAGGCGATGAAGTCGGCGATCGAGGTGACGTTCTGGCGTTTGGCCACGCGGATCATCTTGGTGATCACCGGCCAGAACAGCAGGAAGGTGAGCACCGGGCCGATGAACACGCTGGCGAACGACCAGCCCGAGGTGGCGGCCTGGCCGACGCTGCCGTAGAAGGTCCAGGAGGTGCAGTAGACCGCCAGCGCCAGGCTGTAGACGATCGGCCGCCGGCTGGCCGGGCCGTGGCGCCGGGCGTGGCGATCGCCGCGCCAGGCAATGGCGAACAGCGTGGCCACGTAGAGCAGTGCCACGACGATCAGTAAGCCGCCTTCGAACATGTGTTTCCCCGCTTGCGCCGAGCGCCTCCGCGCCCGTGAGATTCCCTTTGAGTCGGTCTAGGCCCGCCCCTCGCCATGATCGCCTGCCGCGGCGCGTCTAGCCAGCGCAGCGCTGCAGGGCGCCTAGTGTGACAGAGGTGAGCGCCGGCTGCGCCTCGGACGCTCATGCTTTGGCCTGATAGACCAAGGTTCAATGTCTGAACGAACATTCCAAGCGACTGATATTGAAGAAGAAGGCGTGAGGGCGCCGAGCCGCGTGTCAGTCCTCGACTAAAGTCAGCCTGCCCCCGCAAGCCTGCTCTGACATAGGCTGCATTCGTGTCGCCGGACCCGACAAACCGTTGATTTTCGAGCGCTAAGCAGTGCGCCCGAGGATCGGCCCGGTGGGGCGGGCAGGACGCACCCGTGTGCGCCCGGTAGGCGGGGGGCGCTTTCGAGCAGCGAGAGGGGAATCTCATGAAGGGAAAGAGCCGGCAGGACTACTGGAAGGCCAACGTACGCTTGATCGCGACGCTGTTGGTGATCTGGTTCATCGTCTCCTATGGCTTCGGCGTGCTGCTGGTCGAGCCGCTCAATACCATCCAATTCTTCGGCTTCAAGCTCGGCTTCTGGTTCGCCCAGCAGGGCGCGATCTACGCCTTCCTGGTGCTGATCGTGGTCTACGCCTGGACGATGAACCGGCTCGACCGGGAGTACGACGTCGAAGAGCAGTAACTGGACATCTATCGCAACCGACAATAACCAACACACAGGACAGGCCTGATGGATATTCAATTACTGACCTATCTCTTCGTGGGGGGCTCCTTCGTCCTCTACATCGCGATCGCGATCGCCTCGCGGGTGGGCTCCACCAAGGAGTTCTACGTCGCCGGCGGTGGCGTCTCACCGATCGCCAACGGCGCGGCCACCGCGGCCGACTGGATGTCGGCGGCGTCGTTCATCTCGATGGCGGGGATCATTGCCTACTCGGGCTATGACGCCTCGGTCTACCTGATGGGCTGGACCGGCGGCTACGTGCTGCTGGCGATGCTCCTGGCGCCTTATCTGCGCAAGTTCGGCAAGTTCACGGTGCCGGACTTCATCGGCGACCGATACTACTCCAACGTGGCGCGCACGGTGGCCGTGATCTGCGTCATCTTCGTCTCGTTCACCTACGTGGCGGGGCAGATGCGCGGCACCGGGATCGTCTTTGCCCGCTTCCTTGAGGTCGACGTCGACATCGGCGTGGCGATCGGCATGGTGATCGTATTCTTCTACGCCGTGCTCGGCGGCATGAAGGGCATCACCTACACCCAGGTGGCGCAGTACTGCGTGCTGATCTTCGCCTTCACCGTGCCGGCGATCTTCCTCTCGATCATGATGACCGGGCATATCCTGCCGCAGACCGGCTTCGGTGCCACGCTGCTGGACGCCGCCGGCAACGACACCGGGGTCTATCTGCTTACGCGGCTCGACCAGCTGGTGACCGAACTCGGCTTCAGCGCTTACACCTCGGGCACCAAGTCGACCATCGATGTCTTCTTCATCACCGCGGCGCTGATGTGCGGCACCGCCGGGCTGCCCCACGTGATCGTGCGCTTCTTCACCGTGCCGCGGGTGCGCGATGCCCGGGTCAGCGCCGGCTGGGCGCTGTTCTTCATCGCCATCCTCTACACCAGCGCGCCGGCGGTGGGGGCCTTCGCCCGGGTCAACCTGATCGATACGGTCGACAACACCGCCTACGAATCGCTGCCCCAGTGGTTCCGCAACTGGGAGAACTCGGGGCTGATCGCGTGGACCGACAAGAACGCCGACGGTGAGGTGCAGATGTCCGCCGGCGACCCGTTCAAGGGCGCTCCGGTCTATACCGGCGAGCGCGGCAGCCACGGCGAGCGGCTGTTGAGCAACGCCCCCACCGACAACCCCGGCGAGGTCTACATCGACCGCGACATCATCGTGCTGGCCAACCCCGAGATCGGCAATCTGCCGGCGTGGGTGGTGGCGCTGGTCGCCGCCGGGGGCGTGGCGGCGGCGCTGTCGACCGCGGCCGGGCTGCTGCTGGTGATCTCGTCGGCGATCTCCCACGACCTGCTCAAGAAACAGCTCAAGCCGGACATCTCCGAGAAGGGTGAGCTGTTGGCGGCACGTATCGCCGCGGCGGTGGCGATCGTGATCGCCGGCTACTTCGGCATCAATCCGCCGGGATTCGTCGCCCAGGTGGTGGCATTCGCCTTCGGGCTGGCGGCGTCGAGCTTCTTCCCGGTGATCCTGATGGGCATCTTCTACAAGCGCATGAACAAGGAAGGGGCGATCGCCGGGATGCTGGTGGGGCTGATCTTCACCTTCAGCTACATCGTCTACTTCAAGTTCGTGGCACCGGAGATGAATACCCCCGAGCACTGGTGGTTCGGCGTCTCGCCGGAGGGGATCGGTACGCTGGGCATGATCTTCAACTTCGTGGTCTCGCTGGTGGTGTGCCGCTTCACCGCACCGCCGCCGGCGGAGATCCAGCAGATCGTCGAGGAGATCCGCGTGCCCCGTGGTGCCGGCGCCGCGGTCGACCACTGAGCCGAGATCGGACCACACACCGCCCCGGCGACCCGGGGCGGTGTCTTGCGTCGAGATGGCCGACGGCGGCGATAGTCAACATAGGATGCGAATGACGTGAGGAAACAGTGATGGACTGGATGGAGCATGGCCTGTTGCTGCTCGGGCTGCTGGTCGTGAGTGTGAGCTATCTGCGCTATGTGCGGCGCACCCGTGATCTGCGCGGCGTGCTGCTGTTCTGGCAGCGGCGGATGGTGCTCACGCCGACCGAGTTCAAACTGCAGCGCGTGGGTATCGCGGTGCTGTTCGTGGGCGTGACGGTGCGTTATCTGGGGGTGATGCACGTGATTTGATCACTGCCGCCGTCATGCGCGCCGGTCGCCGGAGATCGACATGCCAGCGCTTCGCCGCTGCCCGGGGCGGTGTTAGCATAGGCGCCCCACGACCCCACGAATGACACCCGCGTCCAGCGGCGACCGGCGGCCCTCGCCGTGTCGCGGGCAGCGGCGCGAAAGAGCGAAGCATGCAACGAGCCAGCGATCCCCTCGATAGCCGGCAGGCAGAGACTGCCGAGGCCGATGCGTCTGCCAAGGCCAGACGCGAATTCAACAAGCTGCAGAAGCGCCTGCGCCGCCAGGTCGGCAATGCGATCATCGACTACGGCATGATCCATGAAGGCGACAAGGTGATGGTGTGCCTTTCCGGCGGCAAGGACTCCTACACCATGCTGGAGATCCTGCTCAACCTGCAACGCAACGCCCCGGTGGCGTTCGAGCTGGTGGCGGTCAATCTCGACCAGAAGCAGCCTGGTTTTCCCGAGCACGTTCTGCCCGAGTATCTCGCCACCAAGGACGTCGCCTACCATATCCTCGAGCGCGACACCTACTCGGTGGTGAAGGAGAAGACCCCGGAGGGCAAGACCACCTGCGCGCTCTGCTCGCGTCTGCGCCGGGGCTCGCTCTACGGCTTCGCCGAGGAGATCGGCGCGACCAAGATCGCCCTCGGCCATCACCGCGAGGACATCCTCGAGACGCTGTTCCTCAACATGTTCTACGGCGGCACGCTCAAGTCGATGCCGCCCAAGCTGCTCTCCGACGACGGCAAGAACATCGTCATTCGTCCGCTGGCCTACTGCCGCGAGGCGGATATCGCCGAGTATGCGCGGCTGATGGACTTCCCGATCATCCCCTGCAATCTGTGCGGCTCACAGCCCAACCTGCAGCGCCAGGTGGTCAAGGAGATGCTGGCGGAGTGGGAGGCCAAGCATCCGGGGCGCCTGGAGACGATGTTCAAGGCGGTGACCAATGTCGCCCCCTCGCAGCTGGCCGACCGCGAGCTGTTCGACTTCGCCGGGCTCGAGGCGCGTCAGCGCCAGCGTCAGGAGACGCGGATCGACGCGCTCGACCTGCTCTCCCGCGAGGCCTGAGCGCAGTACTCTTCAGAGAGTGCCTATCAGACAGTGCCTAGCCGAACGGCCCGCCGAGGATCGTCCTGCGCATCCCCCCCATGATATGGCGACCGTCCTCGGCGGCGAGTTCGGCATACCAGGCCCGGGTGGCGGCGGGGTCGGCGCCGTGGGTGGTTTCGGCCCGCTGGCGCGCGCGGCTGACGATCTCGCCCACCCGCGACACCCTGGCGGCGTCGTAGCGTTCGAGCGCTGCCTCGATGGCGTGGTCGCTGGCCTCTAGCGCCTCGGCCAGTACCCAGGCGTCCTCCATCGCCTGGCAGCCGCCCTGACCCAGATCCGGAGCCATGCCGTGGGCGGCGTCGCCGAGTATCGCTACGCGCGGGGCAACCAGTGTCTCCAGCGGCTCGATGTCGTGGATTTCCACCCGCGCCATGGCGGTGGGGTCGATGCGCGCGATCAGGCGCTGCACCGGCGGCGCCCAGCCGGCGAAGTGGTGCGCCAGCTCGTCGCGGTAGCGGGCGGGATCGTTGTCGCTGCCGGCGGGCAGCGGCACATCGAAGAAGCAGTAGAACTCCGGGTTCGCTGGATCGCCGCTCATCGGCATCAGCGAGACCCGCTGATGATCGCCGACGTACTGTATCCAGTCGTGCAGCGGGGCCAGATCCTCGCTGGCGGGCACGCGCACGTTCCAGTTGACGTAGCCGCAGTAGCGTCGTGGCACCGGCCGGCCCAGCGCCTGTTCGCGCAGGCGTGAGTGGGTGCCGTCGGCGATCACCAGCAGGTCCGCGTGGCGTTCGCTGCCGTCGTCGAAGCGGGCGGTGACGCCGGCATCGTCCTGGCGATAGCCGGTACAGGCCGTGCCCAGGGTGACCGCCTGGGCGCCCACCGCATCGAGCAGCAGTTGCTGCAGCGCGGCGCGTGCCACCGGGCAGGCGCGCTGGCCGACCTCGTCATACAGCGGCGCCAGGCTGAAGTCGGTGAGCCTGGCGCCGTCGCGGGTGTAGTAGCTCATGCGCTGCATGTCGCCGCTGACCTGCTCCAGCGCCTCGCCTACGCCGAGCGCCTTGAGGATCTTGACCCCGTTGGACCACACCGAGATGGCAGCGCCCACCGGACGCAGCTCGGCGACCCGGTCGACTACGGCCACCCGATGGCCGCGGCGAGCTAGCGCCAGCGCGGCCGTCAGCCCGCCCATGCCGGCACCGATCACCAGAACGTTCAAGCTCATGGGGTATCCTCGCAAGCGTATTGTCGTGTCGTGGGGATCGCCGGCGAGCGGGGGCATGGCGCCGCCGCTCAAGGTGCCTGACCGATCGAACAGGTTTTTGTCATCCTACGCAGAAACAGGGCCCCAGGGGAATGCCTGGTAGCGTCCACCAGGCCGTTCTGGGACAGCCTCGCCAACACTCGAGGCGAGCGACGGCCATAGCCTTGGGGCGCTGCGAAGCGTGCGGCGAAGCACCCCGGCCAAGCGAATGCGGGAAAACGAAGTCGGGCAAGCGAAGTGGGGAAGGGGAAAGTGAGGAAGGGGGGAGGATGAGTATCCAGACAGATGCCGAGCCGGCACTCGACGCCGAAGACCATCAGCGGATCGCCAGCGCGCTGGCGCACGGCGACGACACGCTGCACGAGACCGCGCTCGGTGGTGTGCGCGTGTGCGGGCCGGCGCAGGCGCCGCGGCTGCTGCTGAGCCACGGCGCCGGGGCAGGGCACGACTCGCCCTTCCTGAGCCATCTGCGCCACGCTCTGGCCGCAGGCGGCGTACAGGTGATTGCGGTGGAGTTCGCCTACATGGCGCGCATGCGCCGTGAGGGACGCCGCCGGCCGCCGCCGCGGGTCGAGGGGCTGGTGGCGGAACTGAGCGCCTGGCGCCGGGCCATCGACGCAGACGGTCTGGCGCCGGCCTGGCTGGGCGGAAAATCGATGGGCGGGCGGGTGGCCAGTCTGCTGGCAGCGCGCGAGGCGACGCCCGGGCTGGTGCTATGTGGCTACCCCTTTCATCCGCCGGGCAAGCCGGAGCGTCTGCGCCTCGACCACTGGCCCGATCTCGCCTGTCCGCTGCTGTTGCTGCAGGGGACGCGGGATGCGTTCGGGACCCGCGCCGAGGTCGAAAGCTATACGCTGCCGGCGCAGCTCGAGTGCCATTTTCTCGAGGGCGGCGACCACGACTGGCAGCCCCCGAAGCGTCTCGGCGTGAGCCAGGCGGCACTGATCGACACCGCTGCAGCCCTGATCAGCCGGCGCCTCGCGCCAGTCGATCGACACCGAGGATAAAACGTTGCGGAAAAGCGGTTGACTTTCAACCGGCTACCGGTAGAATGCAGCGCCACGTGACCACGGGTGGTTAGCTCAGCTGGGAGAGCACCAGCCTTACAAGCTGGGGGTCACAGGTTCGAACCCTGTACCACCCACCATCGCGCAAGCGCTGGGCCGTGGATCACGTGATTGGAAACTGGGGACCGGTAGTTCAGTTGGTTAGAATGCCGGCCTGTCACGCCGGAGGTCGCGGGTTCGAGTCCCGTCCGGTCCGCCATTTCCAGCGATGTTCGAGAAGCGCAGGTTTTTCGGATGTCATTTGCAAGTCGCGCAGTGTGTAACAGGTAAGCCGTATCAGGTAGGTGTTTCACGACTCAGACCCGATGCTTCGAGTGGACCGGTAGTTCAGTCGGTTAGAATGCCGGCCTGTCACGCCGGAGGTCGCGGGTTCGAGTCCCGTCCGGTCCGCCACACTTCGTGCCACGCAGCGTCAGACGTTTTGGGTGGTTAGCTCAGCCGGTTAGAGCACCAGCCTCACATGCTGGGGGTCACAGGTTCGAGTCCTGTACCACCCACCATCGTCTCAGGATGATGGTCATCGATATATGCGGACCGGTAGTTCAGTCGGTTAGAATGCCGGCCTGTCACGCCGGAGGTCGCGGGTTCGAGTCCCGTCCGGTCCGCCATCGACGTCTCGACAATGTGTTTAGTCAGTGCCTAGTACCAGCAGCGCCCAAACGGCCGCTGTGAGCGAACCAACCAGCCTTCGAGCTGGTTTTTTCGTTTCTGGCCGTCGGATTTGGGGCCTTCGCGCGCTTTGCTCTTCTCGCTTTCTCTGCTCCTCTCCCTTGCTCTACTCACGCTGCGTTGTTCCCCGCTGACGCTGCCTTGTTTTTCGTCCCCTGCGCCTGTCAGAGGCGTCTCTTGCTCGCAGCGGCAGACCCGGGTCCGCCGATATGCCCGCCTGCGACGATGCCGCTTTGGTGGAATGGTCGCCGCCGTGGATTGGGTTACACTGGCGTTCATACGTGCGTTTGAAAACAGCCGCATACCGCTGCGTGGAGCCGACCGTGACCGCTTATCCGAATCTCTTTCGCCCGCTGCGCGTGGGCTCGCTGACCCTGCGCAATCGGGTCGTGATGGGCTCGATGCATACCAATCTCGAGGAGGCGCCCGGCGGCTTCGAACGCCTGGCGGCCTTCTACGCCGAGCGGGCGCGCCGCGGGGTCGGGCTGATCGTGACCGGGGGCATCGCGCCCAATGCCGAAGGCGCGGTCTTCGCCCATGCCGCCAAGCTGAGCGAGGAGGCTGAGTGCGAGGCGCACCGCCAGGTGGTGGCAGCGGTACACGCCGAAGAGACGCCGATCTGTCTGCAGATCCTGCATGCCGGGCGCTACGCCTACTCGCCGGCGCTGGTTGCGCCTTCCGCCATCGCCGCGCCGATCAATCGCTTCACCCCCCACGCGCTGAGCGATGCCGAGGTGCATCAGCAGATCGCCGATTTCGTGCGCTGCGCCGAGCTGGCCCAGCGCGCCGGCTACGACGGCGTCGAGGTGATGGGCTCGGAAGGCTATCTGATCAACCAGTTCCTGTGCGCGCGCAGCAATCAGCGCGATGACGCCTGGGGCGGCGACGCGACGCGGCGTCAGCGCTTCGCGCTGGAGATCGTGCGCGGCATTCGCCGCCGCTGCGGGGCGGACTTCGTGCTGATCTTCCGCCTGTCGATGATCGATCTGGTCGAGGAGGGCAGTACCCAGGCCGAGATCGTGGCCCTGGCCACGGCGCTGGAGGCGGCCGGGGTGGATGCGCTGGACTGCGGTATCGGCTGGCACGAGGCGCGGGTACCGACCATCGTCACCAGCGTGCCGCGGGCGGCGTTCGTCGGTGTCTCGCAGGCGGTGCGCGCCGCCGTCGACATTCCCACCCTGGCCACCAACCGCATCAACATGCCGGCGGTGGCCGAGCGTGTGCTGGCCGAGGGGCACGCCGATCTGGTCTCGCTGGCGCGTCCGTTCCTGGCCGATCCGGGCTGGGTCGAGAAGGCCGCCGAGGGGCGTGACGACGAGATCAACACCTGCATCGCCTGCAACCAGGCCTGCCTCGATCACACTTTCCAGGGCAAGCTGACCAGCTGTCTGGTCAATCCGCGCGCCTGTCACGAGACCGAGCTGGTGCTCGAGCCGACCGCCGCGCCTAAGCAGATCGCCGTGGTCGGCGCCGGGCCGGCGGGGCTGGCCACGGCGATCGCCTGCGCCGAGCGTGGCCACCGGGTCACCCTGTTCGAGCGCGAGCCGGAGATCGGCGGCCAGTTCCGCTACGCGCGGCGTATTCCCGGCAAGGAGGAGTTCGCCGAGACGCTGCGCTACTTCGAGCGCCAGCTGGTGCGCTGGGGCGTCGATCTGCGCCTTGACCAGCAGGTCGATGCCCAGCAGTTGCTGGCCTTCGACGAGGTAGTCCTGGCCACCGGGGTCAAACCGCGGGAGCTGGCGCTGGAGGGCGCCGACCACCCCAGCGTGGTGCCCTATCCGCTGGCGATCCTGCATCCGGAGCGGGTCGGGCGGCGGGTGGCGATCATCGGCGCCGGCGGGATCGGCTTCGATGTCGCCGAGCTGCTCTCCCACGTGGGGCAGCCGGCGCTGGATCGGGACGCATGGTGCGACGAGTGGGGGGTGGATCTCGAGGTGAGCGCGCCGGGCGGGCTCAAGCCGCGGCAGACGCCGCCGGCCCCGCGCCAGATCACGCTGCTGCAGCGCAAGGCCGGTAAGCCGGGGGCGGGGCTGGGCGCGACGACCGGCTGGGTGCACCGGGCGGCGCTCAAGGCGCGCGGGGTGGAGAGCTGGGCCGAGTGCGACTACGTGCGCATCGACGACGAAGGCCTGCACCTGCGCGTGGCGGGCGAGCCACGGCTGCTGGAGGTCGATAGCGTGGTGGTGTGCGCCGGGCAGGAGTCGGAGCTTGCGCTGCTCGACGATCTCACCCGTGCCGGTATCGGCACCCACCGGATCGGTGGGGCCGACGTCGCCGCCGAGATCGATGCCAAGCGGGCGATCGATCAGGGCACGCGGCTGGCGGCGCAGCTCTGAGCGCGTCGGCCGACGAGCGCGTGCCGCTCGTGGCGGGCGGCTTCCGCCGTCGCCGACAGGTGTTAGACTGCTGAGGTTGAGGAAGCGCAAGCCGCGACGATGGCGATCCTGTCGCCGCGGCTTGCGCTTCGCGTGATTCAGGCGCTCATGCCTGGCCTCCGCACGAGCCTGGCTCGCGGGGGAGGGATCGTACAAGGACCCGCCCAATGACCTCTGACTGTACTCCTCGCTTTCTGGCGAGCGACAACACTTCCGGTATCTGCCCGGAAGCCCTCGACTACCTGATCCAGGCCAACGCCAGTGACGACCTCGCCTACGGCAACGACGTCTGGACCCACCGCGCCGCCGACCGCTTTCGCGAGCTGTTCGACTACGACTGCGACGTCTTCTTCGTATTCAACGGCACCGCCGCCAACTCGCTGACCCTGGCCGCCCTCGGCCAGAGCTATCACAGCGTGATCTGCCACGAGCTGGCGCACATCGAGACCGACGAGTGCGGCGGCCCGGAGTTCTTCTCCAACGGCTCCAAGCTGCTCACCTGCCCGGGCGAAGAGGGCAAGCTCACCCCCGAGGGGATCGAGCGCCTGGTGGTGCGCCGCAGCGATATCCACTACCCCAAGCCGCGGGTGGTCTCGATCACCCAGGCCACCGAGGTGGGCACCGTCTATTCGCGCGAGGAGCTGCTGGCGATCCGCACCATGGCCGACAAGTACGATCTGCGCGTGCATATGGACGGCGCGCGCTTCGCCAACGCCTGCAGTGCCCTGGACGCCACGCCGGCGGAGCTCACCTGGCAGGTCGGGGTGGACGTGCTGTGTTTCTCCGGCACCAAGAACGGGCTGCCGCTGGGCGAGGCGATCCTGTTCTTCAACAAGGGCCTGGCCGAGGATTTCGCCTATCGCTGCAAGCAGGCCGGCCAGCTCGCCTCCAAGATGCGCTTCATCGCCGCCCCCTGGCTGGGCCTGCTGGAAACCGGCGCCTGGCGGCGCAATGCCGATCACGCCAACGCCATGGCGCGCTACCTCGCCGAGGGGCTGGCGGCGCTGCCCGGCGTGCGGCCGATGTTCCCGACCCAGGCCAACAGCGTCTTCGTCAGCCTGCCGGCGCCGGTGATCGAGGCGTTGCGGGCCAGGGGCTGGACCTTCTACACCTTCATCGGTGCCGGCGGGGCGCGCTTCGTCTGCTCGTGGAACACCACCACCGAGCTGCTCGACGATCTGCTCGCCGACGCCCGCGCGGCGCTGGATCACGCCGCGCGCTGACCCGCCGCGGGGCCTCCCGCTATCGCCGCAGGCGCTCTCCGGGCCGTCAGAAGCCCCATCCGATCGCGCCAGGTGCGTGATTTCTCAGCGCTTTCAAGTGCTTGCCCCGACTTTGGTCGGGGTCTTCATTTTTTCCGCGCAAATTGCCGTGCATCGAACCCTGATCGTGGTAGCGTGTTCTAAAGCGAGCTTGTCGACGCTGCGTCGCTGTGACTCGACCATTGGGTCTACCCGGCGCTCCGTGCATCTGTCTATGCTGATAGTCAGCTAGCCCGGCTGGCAGGGTGAGTGCCCTGAGCGGTTGGGGGTCACGACCAGGAGGCTTCCATGAGTATCTTCGATCACGTCCAGAGCCGTTACGAGCGGGTTCAGAAGGAAGAGATGAGCCTTGAGGAGTATCTCGAACTGTGTCGAAAGGAGCCCAGTGTCTACGCCAGCGCCGCCGAACGCCTGCTCGCCGCCATCGGTGAACCGCAGACCATCGATACGGCCAAGGACCCCCGCCTGTCGCGGATCTTCTCCAACAAGGTGATCCGCCGCTATCCCGCCTTCGCCGAGTTCTACGGCATGGAAGAGGCGATCGAGCAGATCGTCGCCTACTTCCGCCATGCCGCCCAGGGGCTCGAGGAGCGCAAGCAGATCCTCTACCTGCTGGGCCCGGTGGGCGGCGGCAAGTCGTCGCTGGCCGAGCGCCTGAAGCTTTTGATGGAGCGCGTGCCGTTCTACGCGATCAAGGACTCGCCGGTCTACGAATCGCCCCTGGGGCTGTTCTCGCCGGAGGAGGACGGCGAGCTGCTCTCCCAGGAGTACGGTATCCCCACGCGCCACCTGCACGGGCCGATGTCGCCGTGGGCGGCCAAGCGGCTCAAGGAGTTCGGCGGCGACCTGTCGAAGTTCCGCGTGGTCAAGCTCTACCCGTCGCGGCTCAATCAGATCGCGCTGTCCAAGACCGAGCCCGGCGACGAGAACAACCAGGACATCTCCTCGCTGGTGGGCAAGGTCGATATCCGTCAGCTCGAGCTCTACTCCCAGGACGACCCCGACGCCTACAGCTTCTCCGGCGGTCTGTGCCGGGCCAACCAGGGGCTGATGGAGTTCGTCGAGATGTTCAAGGCGCCGATCAAGGTGCTGCACCCGCTGCTGACCGCTACCCAGGAGGGCAACTACAACCCCACCGAGGGCATGGGGGCGATTCCCTTCGATGGCATCATCATGGCCCACTCCAACGAGAGCGAGTGGCAGCAGTTCCGCAACAACCGCAACAACGAGGCGTTTCTCGACCGCGTCTATATCGTCAAGGTGCCTTACTGCCTGCGGGTCTCCGAAGAGATCAAGATCTACCAGAAGCTGCTCGAGCACTCCTCGCTCGACGCCGCGCCCTGCGCCCCCGACACCCTGCGCATGCTGGCGCAGTTCTCGGTGCTCTCTAGGCTCAAGGAGCCGGAGAACTCGAGCATCTACTCCAAGATGCGCATCTACGACGGCGAGAATCTCAAGGACACCGACCCCAAGGCCAAGTCGATCCAGGAGTACCGCGACGCCGCCGGGGTCGACGAGGGCATGACCGGGCTCTCCACCCGCTTCGCCTTCAAGATCCTGTCCAAGGTGTTCAACTTCGACACCCAGGAGATCGCCGCCAACCCGGTGCACCTGCTCTACGTGCTGGAGCAGGCGCTGGAGCGCGAGCAGCTGCCCAAGGAGACCCACGAGCGCTATCTGCGCTTCATCAAGGAGTACCTGGCGCCGCGCTACGTCGACTTCATCGGCAAGGAGATCCAGACCGCCTATCTGGAGTCCTACACCGAGTACGGCCAGAACATCTTCGACCGCTACGTCACCTACGCCGACTTCTGGATCCAGGATCAGGAGTACCGCGATCCGGAAACCGGCGAGCTGTTCGATCGTCAGGCGCTCAACGAGGACCTGGAGAAGATCGAGAAGCCGGCGGGGATCTCCAATCCCAAGGATTTCCGCCACGAGGTGGTCAACTTCGTGCTGCGGGCGCGGGCCCACAACAACGGCATGAACCCCAACTGGCAGTCCTACGAGAAGCTCAAGGGGGTGATCGAGCACAAGATGTTCGCCAACACCGAGGAGCTCTTGCCGGTGATCTCGTTCAACGCCAAGGCCTCGGCCTCCGACCAGCGCAAGCACGAGGATTTCGTCGACCGCATGGTCACGCGTGGCTATACCGAGAAGCAGGTGCGGCTGCTCTCCGAGTGGTATCTGCGCGTGCGCAAGTCGCAGTAGGTCGACCGCGGCAGACGCCGAGGTCAGCGGGCGCGCGGGGCGGGTCGCCGCGCGCCTTACGGGCGGCGGTCGGCCACCGCGGGCCGCCGCCGCAGCCAGTCTGCGGGAGGTGCCATGAGCTATTTCATCGACCGGCGGCCCAATGCGCGCAACAAGAGCGCGGTCAACCGCCAGCGGTTTCTCAAGCGCTACCGCGCGCACATCAAGCGCGCGGTGGAGGAGTCGGTCAATCGGCGTTCGATCACCGACATGGAGCGTGGCGAGAAGGTCTCGATCCCCTCCCGCGACATTTCCGAGCCCTCGTTCCAGCACGGCCCCGGCGGCCGGCGCACCATCGTCAGCCCCGGCAACAAGCAGTTCGCCGAGGGCGATCGCCTGCGTCGACCGAGCGGCGGTGCTGGCGGTGGCGGCAGCGGCGAGGGGCAGGCCTCGAACCAGGGCGAGGGGGTCGACGAGTTCGTGTTCACCCTGTCGCGGGAGGAGTTTCTCGACTTCGTCTTCGACGGTCTGGCACTGCCGCATCTCGAGCGCAAGCAGCTACGCGTGCTCGAGGAGACGCGCCCGGTGCGCGCGGGTATCTCGCGGGAGGGGGTGCCGGCGCGAATCAACATCGTGCGCTCGATGCGCGAGGCCCAGGCCCGGCGCATCGGCATGCGCGCACCGCTGAAACGCGCCCTGCGCGAGGCCCAGGAGGCGCTGGCGGCGGAGGAGCGTCAGGACCCGGTGCTGCGCAATCCGGCCCGGATCGATGAGCTCAAGTCGGAGATCGAGCGGCTCGAGAAGCGCATCGCCTCGATACCGTTTCTCGATACCTATGATCTGCGCTACAACCACCTCACCCGCCAGCCGATGCCCTCCAATCAGGCGGTGATGTTCTGCGTGATGGACGTCTCAGGCTCGATGACCCAGGCGCACAAGGACATCGGCAAGCGTTTCTTCCTGCTGCTCTATCTGTTCCTCGAGCGCAACTACGAGAAGGTCGAGCTGGTCTTCGTGCGCCACCATACCGTGGCCAAGGAGGTCGACGAGGAGGAGTTCTTCTACTCGCGCGAGACCGGCGGCACCATCGTCTCCAGCGCCCTGACCCTGGTCGATCGCATCATCGAGGCGCGCTACTCGCCGGAGCAGTGGAACCTCTATGTCGCCCAGGCCAGCGACGGCGACAACTGGGACGACGACTCCTCGACCTGCCTCAAGCTGCTCGACGAGTCGCTGATGGCCAAGCTGCAGTACTTCACCTACGTCGAGATCACCCCCCACGCCCATCAGGCGCTGTGGGACGCCTACGCCACGATCAAGACAGCCTATCCCGAGCGCTTCGCGATGGAGCAGATCGTGCAGGCGGAGGACATCTATCCGGTCTTCCGCGAGCTCTTCCGTCAGCGTGCCGAAAGCTGAGGTCGGTATGGCCACCGAGGAGACATCGATGACGCGACGCAAGCCCATTGCCACCGGTTCGGACTGGAACTTCGAGACCCTCGAGCGCTACGAGCAGGCGATCGCCGAGCTGGCGCGGGAGTACCGCCTCGACACCTACCCCAATCAGATCGAGATCATCACCTCCGAGCAGATGATGGACGCCTACGCCAGCGTGGGCATGCCGGTGGGCTATCACCACTGGTCGTTCGGCAAGCAGTTCCTGTCGGTGGAGCAGGCCTATCGGCGCGGTCAGATGGGGCTGGCCTACGAGCTGGTGATCAACTCCGACCCCTGCATCGCCTACCTGATGGAGGAGAATTCGCTGATGATGCAGGTGCTGGTGATCGCCCACGCCTGCTACGGCCACAACTCCTTCTTCAAGGGCAACTACCTGTTCCAGACCTGGACCGATGCCTCGGCGATCGTCGACTATCTGGTGTTCGCGCGCAAATACGTGGCCCAGTGCGAGGAGCGCCACGGGGTCGAGGCGGTGGAGCAGCTGCTCGACGCCTGCCACGCGCTGCAGAACTACGGGGTCGACCGCTACAAGCGCCCGTCGCCGATCTCCGCCGAGGCCGAGGCGCGGCGTCAGGAGGAGCGCGAGGCTTACCTGCAGACCCAGGTCAACACCCTGTGGAGCACCATTCCGGAGCGCGCCGCGCCGCTCGCCGACCACCTCTTGCCGGACAGCGAGAACGATCCGCTCGGCCTGCATCGCCATGGCCGCTACCCCAGCGAGCCGCAGGAGAACCTGCTCTACTTCCTGGAAAAGAATGCGCCGCTGCTCGAACCGTGGCAGCGCGAGATCGTGCGCATCGTGCGCAAGCTCGCCCAGTACTTCTATCCCCAGCGCCAGACCCAGGTGATGAATGAGGGCTGGGCCACCTTCTGGCACTACACGCTGATGAACCGGCTCTACGACGACGGCCTGATCGACGAGGGGCTGATGCTCGAGTTCTTGCAGTCGCACACCTCGGTGGTCAGCCAGCCGGACTACGACAGCCCCTATTTCGGCGGGATCAACCCCTACGCCCTGGGCTTCGCCATGTTCAGCGACATCCAGCGCATCTGTCAGGCGCCGACCGACGAGGATCGCGAGTGGTTCCCCGAGATCGCCGGCAGCGATTGGCTCGACACGCTGCACTTCGCCATGCACAACTTCAAGGACGAGTCGTTCATCCAGCAGTTCCTGTCGCCCAAGGTGATCCGCGATCTCAAGCTGTTCAGCCTGGTCGACGACGACCGCGACGACAGCCTGCAGATCGAGGCGATCCACGACGATCGCGGCTATCGCCGGATTCGCGAAGCGCTCAGCGTGCAGTACGCGCTCTCGGCGCGGGAGCCCAACATCCAGGTGTGGGAGGCGGATATTCGCGGTGACCGCTCGCTGACCCTGCGCCACGTGCAGGACCGGCGCCGGCCGCTGGGGCAGAGCCTGTTCCCGGTGCTGCGCCATCTGCATCAGCTATGGGGCTTTCCGGTCAAACTGGAGTCGATCGAGAACGGCGATACGGTGCGCCGCTACCAGTGGCCGATCCCCGAGACCGGGCGCGAGTCGGCGTGAAGCCCCTGGCGCCATCATCAGAGAGCTTGGAAATAAGCGCTTGGGGTTATTCCGAGGTCCAGCTCATACACCAGCCATCGGGCGAGACGCGGTGCTCGGGAAACAGCGCGCAGCGCTGGCCGGCGCTGAAGAAGTCGCAGTTGGCGCAATGCCGCCCGGCGCGGTAGGCGGGGTCATCCTGGGCAGCGCTGGCCTGCTCGACGTAGCGCACTGCCCGCGCCTGCCTGGCGGATGGGTCGAGCAGCGGGGCTGACTGCGCCCAGGCGCGCCAGCCGGGCACCAGCAGCAGGCCGGCGGAGAGCGCGGCGCCACGGCACAGAAAACGGCGGCGATCGATGGACATGCTAAGGCTCCTCGACGTAAATGTAGGCGCTGGAGACGGGCGGCGCGGCTTGCCACCGCGACGCGGCAGCCAGGGCTTGAGTCAGGACTCGAGTATGGCGGCCCGCGCTGGCGGCGTTCAAGCGCAGCCGCCGGGTGAGAGCTGATATACTCGCGTCCGAGCCTTCATTCTTGATTGTCGTGGTCCCGCCCGGGGCCACCCGCCGGTGGGAGAGAGAGATGCAGAACGCGGTCATTCTGATCAACGTCGAAAAGGGCCGGATTCGCGGTGTCGCCGAACGTCTCGCCGATCTCGAGGGGATCAGCGAAGTCTACTCGACCTGCGGCCGCTACGATCTCATCGCCATCGCGCGCACGCCGGACTTCGAGTCCCTCGCGACCCTGGTCACCGAGCGTCTGATGAGCGTCGAGGGCATCCGCGACACCGAAACCCTCAACGCCATGCAGGTGCATTCGCGCCACGATCTCGACGCCATGTTCTCGGTCGGCCTCTGAGCGCGGGGTGGGGCGCCGTCGACCCGCCGGAGCGCTGACGCGGCTCTGGCGCACGTCCAAGATATCCATCGTTTTCGTCGTTGTCGTCGGCGGGCTCTGGTACTACCACGAAAGCGGGGTGCGCGATCAGCTCAGCTGGATGGGCGTGCCCGAGTGGCAGTGGAGCGACTGGCGCAGCTGGAACCGGGTGCTGCGCAACGACGGCTTCCTGCTCGGCTGGTCGGATCTGCGTGCCGGGCCGCTGTGGGTAGGCTATGCGCTGACCCGGGTGGACAACCCCCACAGCCTGCCGCGGCCCGACCACTTCTCGCCCGACTGGCGCAGCCTGTGGCCGATCACCAGCAGCGATTACACCGGCAGCGGCTATGACCGCGGCCATATGGCGCCCAACTACGCCATGGCGGCGGCCCATGGGCGCAGCGCCCAGCTCGACAGCTTCCTGATGACCAACGTCACGCCGCAGCGGCCGCATCTCAATCGCCAGCTGTGGCAGCGCCTGGAAGAGGCGGTGATGGACGACTTCGTGCCGCGCTTCGGTAGCGTCTGGGTGTTGACCGGGCCGGTCTACGACGACCAGTGGCTGCATCGGGTCGGTTTTTCGCAGGTGCCGCAGGCGTTCTACAAGATCATCGTGGTGCCGGGAACCAAACCCCGGGCCATCGCCTTCCTGATGCCGCAGACGGTCAGCGGCAAGGAGCCGCTGGACCGCTTCCTGGTGACCATCGACGAGATCGAGGCGCGCACCGGGCTCGACTTCTTTCCGCTGCTCAGCAAGCAGGTCCAGCAACGCCTCGAAGGGCATGTCGATACCGCCGGCTGGGGCCTCGCGGCGATCTCCCGACGCCCTGGCCGCTATCAGTGAGCGGGGCGATTCGCTGCTCATTCCTCGCAGCTGAGCCAGCGTTGCCAAGCTGAACCAGCATTGCCAACCGACCCGGTCGGCTCCGTCGCTGGCGCGTGATGTCGCTCTCTCGGTTCACGCCAGCCGCTGGCGCAAAAATGCTGCGGCCTGATCGAGGACGCTGACGGCGGCGGAGACGGCACCGGCCATCTCGATGAAGCCGTGGATCATGCGCGGCACCTCCACATAGCTCACCGCCACGCCCGCTGCCTGTAGCTTGTCACGGTAGATCCGCCCCTCGTCGAGCAGGGCGTCGAACTCGGCGGTCACGATCAGCGCTGGCGGCAGCGCCAGCAGATCGCTTGCCAGCAGCGGCGAGACGCGCAGGTCGCGGGTGTCGAAGTCGCCGATGAAGGGCTCGGCCATGGCGCGCATCAGCTCTGTGGTGAGTGGCGGTACCTGACCGTTGCGCTGCCGTGACGGCAGGGCGTCGGACTCGGGGGTGAGATCGAGCCCAGGATAGAACAGCACCTGGGCGCGCAGTGCCACGCTGCTCTCTCGCAGCTGCTGGCAGGCCATGGCGGCGAGGCCGCCGCCGGCGCTGTCGCCGGCCACCGCCAGGCGCGCGGGGTCCAGACCCAGCGATTTGGCATTGGCGGCGATCCAGCGAATCGCGGCGAGCACGTCCTCGGGCCCGTCCGGCGCCGGATGCTCCGGGGCCAGGCGGTAGTCCACCGCGATCAGCGCCTCGCCGGAGGCGTGGGCGAGGCGCCGGCAGATCTTGTCGTGGCTATCGAGGTCACCAATGATCCAGCCGCCGCCATGCAGATAGATCGTCGCGGCTGCCGCTGATGCGTCCGCTGGGCGCGGGCGGTAGAGGCGCAGCGGAATCGGCCCCAGCGGCCCCTCGGCGGCGAGATCGGTGACCTCGTGCATGGGCGGTGCCTCGCCGCCGAGGCGATCCAGCAGCAGACGGTAGACCTCGCGCATCTGGGCTATCGGCAGGGTCTCCAGCGGCGGCAGCGACTGCGCCGCCATCTTGCCCAGGACCGTCTGGACCTCGGGGTCGAGACGGGAAAGATCGAACGGTTCCGACATGGCGCTCTCCTGTTTGTCAGGGGTAAGGGGCGGCCACCGGTGTGGCCGCTGGTCGGGCGATCAGCATCAGGGCGTCCAGGGCGAGCACACCCTCGCCCTCCGGGTAGACCATGACCGGGTTGAGGTCGATCTCGACCAGCCGCGGCTCGGCCTGCATCAGTGCGCCCAGCGCGGCCACCAGCTCGGCCAGGGCCGCCACGTCGCAGGCCGGCCTGCCGCGGTGGCCGCGGAGCAGCGCCGCGCCCTTGAGCTTGTCCAGCTCGCGGCGTACCGCCGATGGCGTCAGATCCGCCGGCAGCAGGCGCACGTCGCGCAGCACCTCGGCGCTGACGCCGCCGAAACCGACCAGCACCACCGGCCCCCACTGAGGGTCTTGGCGGGCGCCGACGATCATCTCGCGGCCGGCGGTGCCCATACTCTCGACCAGTACGCCATCCAGCGGGGTGTCCGGGGCCAGGCGCGCCAGATCCCGATGCAGCTGTTCCCAGGCCCGGGCCAGCGCCGTCTCGCCCTCGATACCCAGGATGACTCCGCCGACGTCGCTCTTGTGGCTCAGCGCCGCCGCCTGGGCCTTGAGCGCGACCGCGCCGCCCAGGTCGGCGGCGATACGCTGGGCCTCGTCCAGCGAGGTCGCCAGCGCTCCCGCGCCGAAGGGCACGCCGAGTGGCGCCAGCAGCTGCTTGGCGCGGTACTCGGGGATCACGCCGCCCTGCGTGGGCAGCGCCAGGCCGTGGGCTGCCGGCGGCACACGCTCGCTGTCGCGGGTGGCCAGCGGGCGCAGGCGGGCGATGGCGCGCAGCGCGCGCTCGTGGCTGGGGAAGTAGGGCACGCCCAGCGCGCGCAGCTCGCTGACATAGTCCGCGGGAATCTCGGCACCCTCGTCGAGGCCGGCGCAGATGACGGGTAACTGCGGTTGCTGTTCGCGTACCGCCTGCAGCACCGGTGGCAGCTTGATCCGGCAGGTGACCGGGTCGGTCTGGATCAGGCCGACCAGGACCGTGCCGAAACGGGAGTCCGCGAACAGTGCCTCCAGCGTGCGCTGGTAGAGCTGCGGGTCGACCAGACCCTGGGCAGTGAGATCGAGGGGGTTGCTCACCTCGACGAACGGCGGCAGCGCCTCGCGCAGAGCCGGCGAGTCGGCGCTGCCGATCGTCGGCAGGGGCAGTTCGAGCGCTTCGCAAAGATCGAGGCAGAGCGCCTTGAAGGCGCCGGACTCCCCGACGATGGCGGTGCCGGCCGCGGGCAGGGTCGGGCAGCGCAGAGCGATCTCGGCGATATCGCCGAGCTCTTCCAGGGTTTCGGCCAGCACCACCCCGGCGCGCTCGACCAGAGTGCGCATTACCGCATGGTCGCCGGCCAGGGCGCCGGTGTGGGTGGCGGCGGCGGCACGGGCCGCGCTGCTTCTGCCCGGGTGCAGCAGAATCAGGCGCTTGCCTCGGGCTTCGGCGCGCTGCGCCAGAGCCAGCAGGCGCCGGGGCTGGCGGAACTGCTCGGCGATCATCGCGATCACCGCCGTACCCGGATCGTCGAGCAGGTAGTCGAGATAATCCTCCAGGTGGCTGGCCGCCTCGTTGCCGGTGGAGATGGCGCAGGAGAGCGCCAGCCCACGGCTTGCCAGAGTGGTGTTGAGCACCGTCATCATGGCGCCGCTCTGGGAGAGAATGCCGATCGCCGGCTGGCTGCGGTGGCGCTCGGCCTCGTCCTCGCTGATCGCCACTTCGATGAAGGTCAGCGGCAGGCGCTGGCGGTAGTCGATGCCACCCAGACAGTTGGGGCCCTGCACCAGCATGCCGGCGTCGGCGGCGATACGTTCGATCTCGCGCTGCTGGGCCAGACCCGCCTCGCCGGCCTCGGCGAAGCCGGCGGAGAAGATCACCACCGCGCCGACCCGGCGCGCGGCGAGTTCGCGCACCGCGTCCACCACGCTGGCCTGGGGGATCGCCAGCAGCGCCACATCGACCCCTTCGGGTAGCGCGGCGATGCGCTCCAGGCACGGGCGGCCGGCGATCTCCGCGCGCCTGGGGTTGATCAGGTGAATCTCGCCGGCATAGCCGTTGCGGGTCAGGTTGCCGAGCACTGAGGCGCCGAGCGCCCCCGGGGTGGCTGAGGCGCCGACGATGGCGATCGACCGCGGTGTCAGCAGGCGCCTTACCGCGCCCTCGGGCAGGCGTCTCGACGCCTGCTGCGATGAGTCCGACATGATGCTGCCTCCTCTGGGTAGACCTCAGGCGTCGCGGGAGTGCGCGCGGTCGTAGGCGCCCAGGCCGGGCTTGTAGCGTTTCTCGTCGAGGAACTGGCGCAGCCCTTCGTGGCGGCCGCTGTCGTCGCGGCTGTTGGCGGCCTCCTGGGCGCGCACCAAATAGTCCTCGGCGTTGTCGTAGGTCATCTCGCGGACCCGGCGCAGGGCATCCTTGGTCGCCTTGAGGGCGATCGGGTTCTTTTCCAGCAGCATTGCGGCGACCGCGGCGACCCGCGTCTGCAGTTGCGCCAGAGGGTGTGCCTCGTTGACCAGCCCCCACTCGGCGGCGGTGGCGCCGTCGATCGGCTCGCCGGTCATGGCGTGGTACATCGCACGGCGGAACGAGAGCAGCTCCACCGCCACCTTGGAGGCGCCGCCGCCCGGCAGGATGCCCCAGTTGATCTCGGAGAGGCCGAACTTGGCCTCCTCGGCGGCGAACGCCAGATCGCAGGCGAACAGCGGGCCGTAGCCGCCGCCGAAGCACCAGCCGTTGACCATGGCGATGGTCGGCTTCTCGTACCAGCGCAGGCGGCGCCACCAGCCGTAGCTCTCGCGCTGGGCCTGGCGGGTGCCGGCGAGGCCGTGGGCTTCGGTATCGCGGAAGTACTGCTGCAGGTCCATGCCGGCGGTCCAGGCGCTGCCTTCGCCACTGAGCACCAGCACGCCGACTTCGGGATGGAACTCGAGGGCATCGAGCACTTCCAGCATGCGGCGGTTGAGGGCCGGACTCATGGCGTTGCGTTTTTCCGGGCGGTTGAACTTCACCCAAGCGACGCCGGACTCGATGGTGTAGGTGACGGTCTCTTCTTCGCTATGTGACGTTGACATGACAAAACCTCTTGAGTGGGGCGGTGGGCTGCGGCGTGGCGCCAACAGGGCGCGACGGGGGCAGCGGAAACGGGATGACGGATGAGACCCGGCCCGCGGCGCCGCTTCGGCGCTGCGGGCCGCGTTCAGAACGGGTAGCTCGGTGGCGTTTGCTTGAGCGTGACCCACTGCCAGTGGGTGTACTGCTCCCAGTCGGCAGGGCCGCCGACGCTGGTGCCGTTGCCCGAGCTGCCGGTGCCGCCGAAGGGATTGACCACCTCGTCGGCGACGGTCTGGTCGTTGATGTGCAAAAGCCCGGTATGGAGCTTGTCGCCCAGTGCCATGGCGCGACCCACCGAGGCCGAGAGAATCCCTGCGGAGAGGCCGTAGTCGGTGGCATTGGCCAGCGCCGCCGCCTCGTCGTCGTCGTCGAACACGATCACGTTGGCCACCGGGCCGAAGATCTCCTCGTCGAAGGCGCGCATGCCCGGGCTTACGTTGGAGAGCACGGTGGCGGCGTAGAACAGCCCCTGGTGGGTGCCGCCGGCTTCGAGCACCGCGCCGGCGGCGACGCTGTCATCGACGATCGCCTTGACGTGGTCGAGCTGGCGCTGATCGATGATCGGCCCCAGCGCTACCTGTTCCCTGGCTGGGTCGCCCACCGGCAGCTGGCGCGCTTTCTCTGCCAGACGCTGGGTCAGCTCTGCGGCCAGGCGGCGCTGGACCAGCACGCGGCCGGTGGCCATGCAGATCTGGCCCTGGTGGAAGTAGGCGCCGAAGGCGATCGCCGACACCGCCTGGTCGAGGTCGGCATCATCGAGCACGATCAGCGAGTTCTTGCCGCCCAGCTCCAGCGATACCTTCTTGAGATGGCGCCCCGCCAGCTCGCCGATACGGCGCCCGGCGGCGGTGGAACCGGTGAAGGCGATCATCGGCACGCCCGGCGCCTCGACCAGCGCCTGGCCGGCCTCGGCATCCCCCGGCAGCACGTGCAAGAGCCCTTTGGGCAGGCCGGCGGCGCTGAGGACCTCGGCGATCACGAAGCCGCCGGCGTAAGGCGTGCGCGGGTCGGGCTTGACCACCACCGCGTTGCCCACGGCGAGTGCCGGGGCCACCGAGCGCAGCGACAGCACCAGCGGGAAGTTGAATGGCGAGATCACGCCGACCACGCCGAGTGGCCGGCGTCGGGCCAGGCTCATGCGCCCGGGTTCGCTCGGTAGCACCTGGCCGGTGGCCTGCAGCGGCATGGCGGCGGCACGCTGCAACAGCACGATCGCCTCGCGCACCTCGTGCTCGCCCTTGGGCAGAATCGCCCCCGTCTCGCGGGCGATCAGGCTCGCTATGGCGGGCGCCTGTGCTTCGAGCAGCGCGGCGGCGCGATGGAACACCGCGGCGCGTTCGCGGGGTGGAGTTTCGGCCCAGGCGCGCTGCGCCTCCTTGGCCCGGGTGACGGCCCGGGTGACGGCATCGGCATCGGCCTTGCCCACGGTATGTAGCGGTGCGCCGGAGCCGGGCTCGATCACCTCGAGGGTGGCGTCGGTTTCGATCCAGTCACCGTCGAACAGCTTGGCGTGCCAGCGCGCGGGGTCGGGAAATCGGGTCGGGGTATCGCTCATGGGGTCTCTCCAGGAGTTTGAGGGATCACAGGGCGGTGGCTGCCAGGCCGCCGTCGATGGGTAGATTGGCGCCGTTGATCCAGCGCGCGGCGTCGGAGAGCAGGAACACGATCCCCTCGGCCACTTCGTCGGCGAACGCCGGGCGCTTCATCTTTTCGGCATCCGCAGCGACGCGCTCGGGCCCGAGCATGGTGACGAAGTCGTCGAGGATGGGGGTGAACACCGGGCCGGGGGCGACGCAGTTGACGCGCACGTCGTGGCTCGCGAACCAGGGCCGCGAGGCGCGTGCGCTCCACACGATCAGCGCCTCCTTGAAGTACTGATAGCAGCTTTCGGCGGGCACCGGATGCGCTGCCAGCCACTGTTCACCGGCGGCAAAGTCGGGGGTGTCGGCGAGGGCGCGGTGAGACTCCAGGCGCTCGGCCCAGGCGGCGCCGAGGATCGAGGCGACGTTGACCACGCTGCCGCCGCTGAGCCGCGGCAGCAGCGCCTGGCTCAGGTGGCGCAGACCCAGATAGTTGACCCGAGCCACCAGCGCCGGGTCGGCGGTGCCGGGTACCCCGGCGATATTGGCCAGGCCGTCGAGGCGTGCGGGCAGTGCCGCGACGAGTGCGTCGATCGCCTGCGGATCGCTCAGATCGGCCTGGTGAAAGGCGTCCAGTGTCATGTCGACCGGATGGCGGTCGACGCCGATGACCCGGGCGCCGTGAAAGCGCGCCAGTCGGGCGACTTCATTGCCGATACCCGAGGCGACGCCGGTAACCAGCAGTGTCTTGCCGTAGAGTTGCATGTCTCGACTCCTGCGCGATGGCGTGATCGCGTCTTAGAAACTGTGGACGAACTGCAGGTTGAGGCTGTTGCCGGCGGCGGCGTTCTCGACCTTGAGCGGAAAGTAGAGATTGACGTTGAGCAGGTTGTCGGCATCGAAGCGGTAGGCGCCGCCCGGCCCCAGATAGAGCAAGGTCTGGCGTGAATCGGCCACGCGCTCACCGTTGGTGCGGTTGTCGCTCAGCTGGCGCAGATAGAAACCGTTGATGCCCAAGCGCAGCTTGTCGTTGACGGCGTAGGAGCTGGCGAGGTTGACCCAGGCGGCATCCCCGGCTTGGCCGTTGTCGAACTCGAAGCCGGGGATGGCCGGCGGAGCCCCGGCGCGGTCGGTCTCGAAGTTATACAGATAGTTGAAGCGAGCGCTGATCTCCCACGCCGGGGTGGGCAGCACGGTTATCGCCCAGTTGGGAAGAATCGACCAGTAGCCATCGCCGGGGTTGAGCGCGCGGTCACGATCGAACTTTCCCACCGGCGCGATCACGTCGAATTCGAAACGCTGTGAAAAGACCGGTCGCCCCTGACGGATGATCGGTGCCATCTGCAGATAGGGGCCGAAGGTGATATCGCCCAGCCCGAAGCCGTTGTCGCGCAGGGTGGCAGGGCTGTCGTCGGCGAAGGAAGCATGCAGATTGACCAGCGGCACCAAGGTGTTGAAGCCGAGCCAGCCGCCCCACAGACGGTAGGGCGAGGTGTAGGCGAACTGGGTGATCAGTGCGGTGGAGTCGATCTTCGGGTCACGAAAAGCGGGTGAGTCGTCGCCGTTGGCATCCTTGATCGCATCGAGGTGGGACAGGCGCGCGTATTGAATATAGGTCCAGCCCTGGCCGAGGCGGCCGAAGCCGTCCATGAAGCTGGTGCCGCCAGTGTTCATGCCGGCGCGTAGCTGCACCGTCTGCGGCATCGACTGGGCCTCGGCCTGCGGGATGAGTGCCTGCGGAACGAGCACCAGACCCGCGGTGAGGCTCAGCGCCAGACCCAGCAGCGACCGGGCGACGCGGCTCAGTCCAGATGATCGAGCCGCGCCAGCGCTGCCAGCAGCGCGTCCCCTTGTGTCGGGCCGATCCTGTCCAGCACCCGCGTCTCCATCTCTTGCACTGCGAGCTCGGTCTCGTCGAGCAGCTGCTTGCCCGTGGTCGTCAGGTGCAGGTGCTGCATGCGCCGATCCTGCTTGCCGCGAACCTGGCGCAGCAACTCGCGCTTCATCAGTCGCGCCACCACGATGGCCAGATTGGGCGGCGAGACGTCCAGCGCTTCGGCCAGCTGGCGCTGATTGACCCCCGGGTTGGCGTCCACCAGGACCAGCAATGAATAGTCCACCGGCTTGAGTTCGAAGCGCGCCATGCACTCCAGGAACAGGCGGCGTATGCGCAGCTCGGCGCGGGTGATGCGAAACCCGAGCAGGCGCGTCAGGCGCGACTGGTCGAGTGTGTCTGGAGAAGCTGGGGCGTCGGAAGTCATGCGCGCGGGATCGGGCCTGGCATAGAGAGAGCAGTACAGTACCGGCCCCAGGCCGTGCGCCCCGCCCGGAGCGCGGGAGCGGAGCGCGACACGCCACGGGGGCCGAAGCGTTCTCCCCATGATAGCGGCTGATGGATCGATGGGAGCGCAGCGCGGCAGTTTTTTGCCTCGTCGCTTTTTGATTGACTGTTTTTTGACTGACTGTTTTTTGACTGATGGTTCTTGGCTTCGTTGTTTTTTGACTTGTTGTTTTGTTCATGGTCGTTCTCCGGCAAGGGCGCGGATGGTGGGTCTAGGCCGGTTGTGGCGTGGTCCGGTCGTATTCGCCGCCGCGATCATCTCCCGCCAGCGCAGCAGCGACTTGCGAGGCGAGTATCCGCAAGAAAATAGTTATGATCTATAATCATTACGTCTAATAACTAGAAGGTGGGGGCGCAAGGGCGGTGGGATCGCTGGCGTAGATGCGCCGGCAGATGCGTGAGATGGATGAGTGAGGTGTGGGCCGAGCGAGAGGGTGGCGAAGCGCGACCTCGGGCTTTGCTGGACCCGGTCGCGTAAGGGAATACAAGCGCCCCGAAGCGCGCGATCCGGGGAGACGCGGCAAAACAGAGCGCAGTCAGCCGAGCGCGGGTAGCGAAGGGAGGGGGGTAAACGAACAGAACGGATAGACGAAGCGGGCGGGCAGGCCATGAGCCAATACCAGTGCCCAAGAAGACAACTAGGCAGCCTGCAAGAGCCTACGACGACATGCAGAAACGCCTATACCAAGCCTGATTCAGACAAACCAAGCCTGATTCAGACAGTTCTCGGTACAGGATTTGCGGGGCAATATAGAGGAAATTGCAGCGCGGACAGGGGGTGTCCGGCAGGAACCGCACATCGTATGGAGCATGACAGCGTGGTGCCCAGGAGAGGACTTGAACCTCCACGTCCGTAAGGACACTAGCACCTGAAGCTAGCGCGTCTACCAATTCCGCCACCTGGGCTTGTCATGCTTGCTGCGCGGGATCGAGATTGGTGCCCGGAAGAGGACTTGAACCTCCACGTCCGTAAGGACACTAGCACCTGAAGCTAGCGCGTCTACCAATTCCGCCATCCGGGCTCGATCCTGGCCCTGTCTACCTCGATGATCGTCATGTCGACGACCTCGATGGTGCCCAGAAGAGGACTTGAACCTCCACGTCCGTAAGGACACTAGCACCTGAAGCTAGCGCGTCTACCAATTCCGCCATCTGGGCCAAGGCGCGGTGTATAATACCGGCTCTGCGATCGAATGCAAGCCCTTGTCGATAAACCTTTCACGATCTCTTTCCGGCACCTTTCAGTAGCGTAAACCGCTATCGCCATGGCCTTTCTCGGGCTGCACTCGCGGCGGCGGCTGGATGCCGTCTGCGGCTTCCCACGCTGGCAACGCCGCCGGTGGTTGGGTCGGAGAGGCGTGACCGCTATACTTGACGCATGACCCATAAAGTAAATAACGGCAATTGCCGCCCGCCGCGTGACTCCCACCCTGAAGCAAGGACGATGGCTGCATGACTCATTGGACGTTGGACGACGATCCGCACGCGGCTCGTGAAGCGGAAAAATATGACAATCCCGTACCCAGCCGCGAGTACCTGCTCGCCCGGCTCGAGGAGTACGGCAAGCCGATTACCCATGAGAACATGAGCGCCATGCTCGGGCTCGAGGACGACAACCAGCTGGAAGCGGTACGTCGTCGTCTTGCCGCGATGGAGCGCGACGGACAGATTCTGCGCGATCGCAAGGGCGCCTATGCGCTGATCGACAAGCTCGACCTGATCAAGGGGCGCGTTCAGGGCCACCGCGACGGCATGGGCTTTCTGATCCGCCACGATGGCGTGAAACCCGACCTGGTGCTGCCGCCGCGCCAGATGCGCCGGGTGTTCGACGGCGACGTGGTGCTGGCGCGGGTCAGCGGCCGCGACCGCCGCGGGCGCGACGAGGCCACCATCGTCGAGGTGCTGGCGCGCAACACCCAGACCCTGGTCGGTGTCTTCCGTCAGAACTCCCCCGAGTTCGCAGTGCTGATCCCGGAGAATTCGCGCATCAGCCAGGAAGTGATCATCCCGCACAGCGCCAGCCAGGGCGCCAAGGATGGTCAGATCGTCTCGGTCAACATCACCCGCCAGCCGGAGACCCGCCAGCAGCCGGTGGGCGAAGTGGTCGAGGTGCTGGGTGAGCGCATGGACCCGGGGCTCGAGATCGACATCGCCATCCGCACCCACGATATCCCGGCAGAGTTCCCGCCCGAAGTGGATCAGCAGATCGCCGGTATCTCCGCCGAAGTTCTGGAAGAGGACAAGCGTGCGCGCATCGATCTGCGCGATACGCCGCTGGTCACCATCGACGGCGAGGACGCCAAGGATTTCGACGACGCGGTGTGTGCGTGGAAGACCAAGTCCGGCAGCTGGAAGCTGATCGTCGCCATCGCCGACGTCTCCCACTATGTGCGCGGCGGTAGCGCGCTCGACAACGAAGCCTACGTGCGCGGCAACTCGGTCTACTTCCCCGGCCAGGTGGTGCCGATGCTGCCGGAGCTGCTCTCCAACGGCCTCTGCTCGCTCAACCCGCACGTCGATCGCCTGACCATGGTGTGCGAGATGAACATCTCGCAGAGCGGCAATATCAGCCGTTACAAGTTCTACGAAGCGGTGATCCGCTCCCATGCTCGCCTCACCTACACCGATGTCGGCACCATGCTGCACGAGGGTGACAGCGAGGAAGGGCAGGCGCTGCGCGAGCGCTACCGCGAGCTGGTGCCGTCGCTGGAGAACCTGCATGCGCTCTACAAGGTGCTGCGTCAGGCCCGCGAGGCGCGCGGGGCGATCGATTTCGAGACCACCGAGACGCAGATCGTCTTCAACGACGAGCGCAAGATCGAGAAGATCGTGCCGCGTACTCGCAACGACGCCCACAAGCTGATCGAGGAGTGCATGCTGGCGGCCAACGTGGCCACCGCGCGCTTCCTCGACAAGCACGATCTGCCGGCGCTCTACCGCGTGCACCAGCCGCCGGCCAGCGAGCGCCTGGAGAATCTGCGGGTGTTCCTCGGCGAGCTGGGCCTCACCCTGGGCGGCGGTGACGACCCTCGCCCAAGGATTATCAGGCGCTGCGGGAGGCGATCAAGGATCGTCCCGACGCCGACATCATTCAGACGGTGATGCTGCGTTCGATGAGCCAGGCGGTCTATTCGCCGCACAACGAGGGCCACTTCGGTCTCGCCTATCAGGCCTACGCGCACTTCACCTCGCCGATCCGCCGCTACCCCGACCTGCTGGTGCACCGTGCCATCCGCTCGGTGATCCGCGGCCCGCGCCAAACCCAGACGGTGATGCGCGCCGAGGGCGCGCCGGTGGAGAAGCCGACTACCTGGTGTCCCTACACCTTCGAGCAGATGGTGGAGCTGGGCGAGCACTGCTCGATGACCGAGCGGCGTGCCGACGACGCCACCCGCGACGTCACCGACTGGCTCAAGTGCGAGTTCCTCTCCGACAAGGTGGGCGAGACCTACGAGGGCACCATCGCCTCGGTGACCCAGTTCGGGATCTTCGTGCGCCTCGATGACGTCTACGTCGAGGGGCTGGTGCACGTCACCTCGCTGCCCTCCGACTATTACCACTACGAGGCCGAGAAGCACCGCCTCAAGGGCGAGCGCAGCGGCGTTGCCTACCGTCTGGGCGATGGCGTCACCGTGCGCGTGGCGCGGGTCGATCTCGATGACCGCAAAATCGATTTCGATCTCGCCGATGCCGCGCCGCGCCACCGCAAGACGCCGCGCACGCGCAAACCCGATGGCGGCGGTGCCAGCGAGGCGTCCAGCGAGCAGGCGCCGCGCAAGCGCAAGCAGCGCCCGGGCAAGCGTGAGCGCCAGGGCGGCGGTGACGACAGCAGCGGCGGTCAGCGCCGCTCGCGCGGTCCGCGGCGCGGTAAGCGCTGATGGCGCGGGGGCCTCAGCGCGAGCGTGCGCGCAAGTCGCGGCCAGCGGTCGAGCGCCCGCGCACCCCCGACGGCCTGGAGCCGGTCTACGGCGTGCATGCGGTGCGTGCGCTGTTCGCGCGTGAGCAGCCGCCGCGGGTGCTGTGGGTCCAGCAGGGGCACGCCGAGCAGCGTCTCGACGATCTGCTGGCCGAGGCGCATGCCGCCGGCTGCGAGCTGAAGCGGGTCACCCGCGAGGTGCTCGATGCGCTATCGGGGCCGGCGGCGCATCAGGGGGTGGTCGGTTTCTGCCCGCCGCTGGTGGCCGAGAACGAGACCGCGCTGTGGTGGCGGCTGGAGCAGTGGCAGGGGGAGACCCCGCCGCTGCTGCTGATCCTCGATGGCATCACCGATCCGCACAATCTCGGCGCCTGTCTGCGCAGTGCCGATGCCGCCGGGGTGCACGGAGTGATCGTGCCCAAGGACAAGTCGGCGCCGCTCAACGCCACGGTGCGCAAGGTCGCCTGCGGCGCGGCGGAGAGCGTGCCGGTGTTCCAGGTGACCAATCTGGCGCGCTGTCTGGAGAAGCTCAAGCAGCAGGGGGTGTGGATCACCGGCACTGCCGGCGAGGCCGACACGCTGCTGTTCGAGGCCGACTTCAGCGGCCCCTGTGCGCTGGTGATGGGCGCCGAGGGTAAGGGCATGCGGCGTCTCACCCGGGAAGCGTGCGATGCGCTGGTCAAGCTGCCGATGCAGGGGCAGGTGACCAGTCTCAACGTCTCCGTCGCCGCCGGCGTGTGCCTGTTCGAGGTGGTGCGCCAGCGCCACGCCGCGCGCGGCTGAGGGCCCCTCTCGCGGCATCACTTCGTCGCGGCGCCATCTCTGCGCCGCCCGATCCCCGGCCCGCATTCGTGGCTGCCGTCACGGCATCGGCGGTTGCGCATGGCCGCCTCGATCTCTACAATTACGCGGTTCTGTGGGCAGGCTCTGCTCGCAGAACCGCGCTCGCGCGTTCCGGCAACGGGGCGGCGAGGCGTTCACAGGTCCGAATATCCGGCGCGTGGCGGGCTTGCGCGATCCGGAATCGACTCCTTGCTTCTCGCGGTGCGCGTAACCGCGATCACCCCGCAGAAGCTGCCAAACCGAAAGGAGCTAACATGCGTCACTACGAAATCGTGTTCATGGTCCACCCGGACCAGAGCGAGCAGGTTCCGGCCATGGTCGAGCGCTACACCAGCCTCGTCACCGAAAACGGCGGCACCGTGCATCGTCTCGAAGATTGGGGTCGTCGCCACCTGGCCTACCCGATCAACAAGATCCACAAGGCGCACTACGTGCTGATGAACGTCGAGTGCAGCGGCGAGACCCTCGATGAGATCGAGAACATCTTCCGCTTCAACGACGCCATCATCCGCAGCATGATCGTGCGCAACAAGGAAGCCGTCACCGAAGCATCGCCGATGATGAAGCCGGCCGACGACAAGGGCAGCCGTCGTCGTGACGACAAGTCCTCCGAGCGTGGCGACCGTGAGCGTTCCGAGCGTTCCGAAACCGCTACCGAAGACAACTGATCACTGCTCGAGGAGAGACTCACATGGCACGTTTTTTCCGTCGTCGTAAGTTCTGCCGCTTCACCGCCGAAGGCGTGAAGTACATCGACTACAAAGACATCGATACGCTGAAAGCCTACGTCACCGAAACCGGCAAGATCGTTCCCAGCCGTATTACCGGTACCCAGGCGCGTTACCAGCGTCAGCTGTCTACCGCCATCAAGCGCGCGCGCTATCTGGCACTGCTGCCGTACTCCGACAGCCACCAGTAATCCGGCCCGGATAACCATAGCGAGGCGTCATGCTGGGACTGGCCCGTTGGATCATGCGCGGTACGCCGCAGGCGGTAGGGGTGGCAGCGCTGACGGCGCTGGTGCCCTGGCTGTTCTGGTTCAGCGCCGCGGTCGCCGGGCTGGTCACGCTGCGGCGCGGCCTCACCAGCGCCGCGCCGGTGCTGATCGCTGCCGCCATCCCCGCCGGCTGGTGGTGGATGGAGGGCGATTCGGTGCCGCTGGCGAGCATTCTGCTGGTGGCGCTGATGGCCACCGTGCTGCGGGCCCGGATGCGCTGGACCGATACGCTGCTCGCCGGCACTGCGGTATGTATGGTGCTGGTCCATCTGGGCATCTTCGTGCCCGCCGGCGGTGCCGGCCCGCTACTCGACGAGCTGCGGCGCAGCTCGACCGAAGTCTCCAGCATGCTGGACCGGCTCTCGGCCCAGGGCGTGGATACCCAGCAGATGGCCGCGCTGGTCATCGGCGGGGTCACCGGTCTGGTGGTACTGATGGTGAGCATTGGCTGTCTGGCCCTGGCCCGCAGCTGGCAGGCGGGGCTTTATAACCCCGGCGGTTTCCGCACGGAGTTTCACGCCTTGAAACTGTCGCGCGGTCAGCTGGCGCTGCTACTCGGTGCGACCGCGCTGGGTATGCTGCTGGCGGTGCCTGCCGCCAGCCTGCTGGCCTGGGTGCCGCTGCTGGTGGCCGGCGTGGCGCTGGTTCATGGTTTGATCGGTGTGAAGGGAATGAGCGGGTTCTGGCTGGTCGGCTTCTATGCGCTGCTGCTGACTACCTGGCCCACGATTTTGATTGTACTGCTGTTGGCACTGGTGGATACCTTCGCGGATTTTCGCGGTCGCCTGACACGCAGTGATTGACGAGAGGTTCACGAGAATGGAAGTCATTCTGCTCGATAACATCGGCAAGCTTGGCGAACTGGGTGACAAGGTCACCGTCAAGCCCGGCTACGGCCGCAACTACCTGGTGCCTTACGGCCTCGCCGTGCCGGCCACCAAGGACAACGTCGCTGCGTTCGAATCCCAGCGTGCCGAGCTCGAAGCTCAGGCCGCTGCACGCAAGGCAGAAGCCGAAAGCCGTGCCGAACAGCTGTCCGAGATCGAACTGTCGCTGGTCGCCAAAGCGGGCGATGAAGGCAAGCTGTTCGGTTCCATCGGGCCGCGCGACCTGGCCGAAGCGCTGGTCCAGGCCGGTCTCGACGTCGCCAAGAGCGAAGTGCGCATGCCGGAAGGTCCGATTCGCCAGACCGGCGAATACGACATCGCGCTGCAGCTGCACGCCGAAGTCAGCACCAGCGTTCGCGTCGTGGTGGTTGCCGAGTAATCGGTCTCCCCGCGCAGCGACGCTCAAGGCACGTGGGGCCCAGGCCCCACGTGCCTTTTTTCATGGGCGCGTGTCTCCCATGAGCGCGTGTCGCGAGGGGCCGGCACGGCCACGAGGCAGCGCTGGGCGTGGCGAGCCGCTGCGCCGGCTGGGTAGAATGTGCGGCAAATCGTTTGGGGCAAATCGTGTGCGCCAAATAATGTGCGGCAAGCTCCGCCAGCGGATTGTCGAGGGTGATGGTCAGGCATGAACGAACGCGTCGATAACGATCAAGAGACGGCCAAGCTCAAGCTGCCGCCGCACTCGCTGGAGGCGGAACAGTCGGTGCTGGGCGGGCTGATGCTCGACAACTCCAGCTGGGACACGGTCTCCGAGCGACTGGTGGCGGACGACTTCTACCGTCAGGAGCACCGGCTCACCTACAACGCCATGGCCGAGCTGGCCGAGGCGACCCAGCCGCTCGACGTGGTCACCCTGTCGGAAGCGCTGGAGCGGCGCGATCAGCTCGAGAGCGTGGGCGGGTTGGCCTACCTGGCGGAGCTGGCGCGCAACACGCCCTCGGCGGGCAACATTCGTGCCTATGCCGATATCGTGCGCGAGCGGGCCACCCTGCGTAAGCTGATCCAGGCCTCGCGTCAGATCGCCGACAGCGCCTACTCCCCGGATGGGCGCGCCTCCGACGAGCTGGTCAACGAGGCCGAGCGGCTGGTGTTCCAGATCAGCGAGTCGCGGCCCAAGTTCGGCGGCCCCCAGGGCATGAGTCAGCTGTTGACCAAGGCGGTCGATCGGATCGACGAGCTGTTCAACATGAAGGGCCAGATGACCGGTATCTCGACCGGCTTCCGCGATCTCGACGAGATGACCTCGGGGCTGCAGCCGTCGGATCTGGTGATCATTGCCGGGCGCCCGTCGATGGGTAAGACCACCTTCGCCATGAACCTGGTCGAGCATGCGGTGGTTGCCGGCGACAAGCCGGTGATCGTGTTCTCGATGGAAATGCCGGCAGAGTCGCTGATGCTGCGTATGCTGTCGTCGCTGGGGCGGATCGACCAGACCCGAGTGAGGACCGGCCAGCTCGAGGACGAGGACTGGCCGCGGCTGACCTCGGCGGTCAACCTGCTCAAGGACAAGCAGCTGTTCATCGACGATACCCCGGCGCTGTCGCCCAACGAGCTGCGCTCGCGGGTACGGCGTATCGCCCGCGAGCACGGCAACATCGGGCTGGTGATGATCGACTACCTGCAGCTGATGCAGGTGCCGGGGCTATCCGAGAACCGCACCGCGGAGATCTCCGAGATCTCGCGCTCGCTCAAGGGCGTGGCCAAGGAGTTCAACTGCCCGGTGGTGTCGCTGTCGCAGCTCAACCGCTCGCTCGAGCAGCGCCCCAACAAGCGCCCGGTGATGTCGGACCTGCGCGAGTCCGGCGCCATCGAGCAGGACGCCGACGTCATCGCCTTCGTCTACCGTGACGAGGTCTACAATAGCGATAACCCCGACAACAAGGGGCTGGCCGAGCTGATCATCGGCAAGCAGCGTAACGGCCCCATCGGCACCGTACACATGGCGTTCATCGGCAAGTACACCCGATTCGAGGACCTGGCCCCGGACAGCTATGGCCAGCATTACGAGTAACGCATCAACGGTTTGAGGAGTCACACCTATGGCAGGCGGTTTTCAGCGTGGGCGACGCCAGCGCGTCCCCAAGATCGAGGTTCGCGGGCAACTGGAAAAGCTCGAACGCGAGGGGCCGTTCAAGGAGTGGCTGGGCATGCCGGATCTCTATCGGCACTGGCTGACCGTGGACGGTGAACTCTACAGCTACCAGACCGAAGACGCGGAGTTGCCGGTGGTGGTGGGTGACCGTGTGGTATTCCGCTACAAGGAAGCCAAGGCGGGGCGCTGGATCGACCGCAACTCCCTGGGCAAGGCGATCGACCCCTCCGCGTACCAGTAAGTTCCGACCCGCCGCCCGGCAGAGTTCATGCCGGGCGCGCCGAACGGCGGCGAGGCCTGTTGGCGGGCCTGCTGTCATCTTTCTGTCATGTGCTGCTGCGACGCTGGCAGACATGAACTCTGCCACCAATGTGCCCGCCGTTCCCGCGCTTCAGCGTCTGCTCGACGCGCGCGATCTGCGCATGCATTTCCAGCCCATCGTCAGCGTGCCGACTGCTCGCGTGCTGGGCTATGAAGCGCTGGCACGCGGCCCCCAGGGGTCGCCTTACGCCTCGCCGTTGCCGCTGTTCTGCGCCGCCCGCGAGGCCGGCCAATTGGCACCGCTGGAGCGGCTCTGTCGCGAGCGAGCGGTCGAGAGCTGGGTCGCCACCGGGCTCAGCGAGCTGCTGTTTCTCAATGTCACGCCCGAAGTGTTGATCGATCCTGCGCATATCGGCGGCCAGACCGTGGCGCTGCTGGCAGCGCACGGTCTGAGCCCGCAGCAGATCGTGATCGAGATCACCGAGCAGTCGCCGGGCATCGAGCCGCGGCTGATGGCGGAAGCGGCCCAGCACTACCAGACGATGGGTTTCGCCATCGCCCTGGACGACCTCGGCGACGGCTATGCCGGGCTGCGCCTGTGGTCGCAGCTCAATCCCGATTACGTCAAGCTCGACCGTCACTTCGTCAGCGGCCTGGACCACGACAGGGTCAAGCGCCGTTTCGTGCGTTCGATCATCGATATCGCCCACAGTCTGGGTAGCCGCGTGGTCGCTGAAGGGGTCGAGCGCGAGGGCGAGCTGCAGGCGCTGGTGGAGCTGGGGGCCGACTTCTATCAGGGCTGGCTGTTCGCGCGGCCCAGCCCAGCACCGCAGGATCAGCGCGCCGAGCTGGAGGCGCAACTGACCGCGCTGGCCGCGGCGCGCCGCCAAAGTGCCTCGACGACCGAAATCCGCCGCCTCTGCGTGGCGCTGCCGACACTTGGCGCCGGAACGAGCATAGCCGAGGCGGCGGAGTGTTTCAGCCGCCTGCCGAATGCCAGTGCGCTGGCGGTGGTCGACCAGCGTCGTCAGCCGCTCGGTCTACTCGGGCGTCAGCAGTTGATGGCGCTGCTGGGCAAGCGCTACGGCTTCGATCTGCACGGCCGTCAGCCGGTCGAAACGGTGATGCAGCGGCGCGCACTCTGTGTGGAAGCGGGCGAGCCCCTGGAGCAGGTCTCGCGCAAGGTGACCGGCCGTGACGAGTCGATGCGCGATGAGGATTTCATCATCACCGACGCTGGCCGCTATCTGGGCATCGGGCATGTCATCAACCTGCTGCAGCTGTTCACCGAGCAGCAGGTGCAGTTGGCGCGGCAGGCCAATCCGCTGACGCAACTACCGGGGAACCGGCCGATCCGCGCCGCGCTCGAGCACTATCAGCGTCAGAACAAGCCCTTCGTCGCCTGCTATCTCGATCTCGATCACTTCAAGCCATTCAACGACCGCTTCGGCTATGCCCTGGGCGATCAGATGATCCTGACCCTGGCGCGGGTGTTGAGCGAAAGCGTAGAGCGTGAGGATTTTCTCGGCCATCTTGGCGGTGACGACTTCATCATGCTGCTCGATAGCGCCGCTGGCCTGCACCGGCGGCTGGCCAGGCTGCAGCACAATTTCGCCGCCGAGAGCCTCGAGCTGCTGCCGGAGACCGAGCGCCTCGCCGGCGGTTTCGAGGCCAAGGATCGCTTCGACCAACTGCGCTTCTTCCCGCATACGCGGCTGTCGATCACCGCGCTGCAGGTGCCGGCTGACGCCCACATCGACAGCTTCGGTGACCTCTGGAGCCGCTTCAAGAGCGCGGCCAAGCGGGCCCCCCACGGGCGCGTGGTGGTGCGACTGCGCGGCGAGCAACGCTACCCGCAGCGGTGATCCTAGGGTGACGTTTTTGTGCTGCAAATGTCGCCGCTGACATATAGTCTTAACAAGAATCCGACCTAATGGTCAGGATGCGCGAGGCCAGCCAGGCCACGCCAGTCGGGTGTCCAGCAGGGATGGCTGGACACCGTATTCGCACATGCAACCCGAACAGGAGGGAACCATGGACCTCAAGGAGCTCACACGCTTTTCCCGCGATCACGACAACTTCGAGATTCGCGTCATCGCCCACGCCGGTAGCCGCTACTACCAAGTGATGGTGGAGCCGGAAGATGGCTCGACGCAGGTGCTGACACGGCGCGGCAAGCCGATGCTGTTCCGCGCACTCGACGATGTCTACGGGGAACTCAAGCAGGCCGGTATCCACCGTGCCTATCTCGTCCAGCAGGTCGCCAACGACGAGATCGTCGGCCACGAGCCGCACTATCACGATCCGTTGCTATCACGCATGCCGCTGGTCTTCTGAGCGCTTCGCTGACCGCTTCCCAGAGCGCTCGCTCCGGCGCTAAATCCGCGCCTCGATCCCAATCGATCCAACGCTTCACACACTCACCGCGGCAAGTCGACGAGGGCTTGCCCGATAGCGGTGGCGTGCGCGCGTATCAGCGGCGCCGATAACCCTCGGCATGCTCGCCGCGGCCATACGGCGGCTCGGTATCCAGGCGGTCGAGGAAGGCGTTCGCCTGCGTCAGGATCGCCTCGCGGCGCGACTGCGCCATCTTGTCCCAGCTGCCATAGATCAGCTTCATGCGCTGATTGCCCTTGAGCCGCTCGCGATGGCGCTCCAGAAAGTGCCAGTAGAGACTGTTGAACGGGCAGGCGTCGTCGCCGGTCACCTGCTTGACGTCGTAACGGCAGTGACGGCAGTGATCCGACATGCGGTCGATGTACTTTCCCGAGGCACAGTAGGGCTTGGAGCCGAGATAGCCGCCGTCGGCATAGAGGGTCATGCCGAGGGTATTGGGCAGCTCGACCCACTCGAAGGCGTCGGCATAGACCGCCAGGTACCAGTCGCACAGGGCGGCGGGAGAGACGCCGCACAGCAGGGCGAAATTGCCGGTCACCATCAGCCGCTGGATATGGTGCGCATAGGCGTTGTCGCGGGTCATCTCGATCGTCCGCTGCAGGCAGCGCAGGTCGGTGTCGCCGCTCCAGTAGAAGGCCGGCAGGCCGCGACGAGCGTTGAGCCGGTTCTCCTGCTTGTAGCCGGGCATACGCTGCCAGTAGATGCCGCGCACGTACTCGCGCCAGCCGAGGATTTGACGAATGAAGCCCTCGGCGGCGTTGATCGGCGCGCGCCCTTCCTGCCAGGCTGTCTCCACCGCCTCGCACACCTCCTGTGGCGAGAGCAGGCCGATGTTCATCGCCGCGGCGAGACGCGAGTGGTAGAGCAGCGGCTCGCGGTCGCTGATAGCGTCCTGGTAGGTGCCGAAGTCGGCCAGCGCATGCGTGAGGAAATGGCGCAGATCACCCAGCGCCTGGCGCCGGGTCACCGCCCAGTTGAAGCCCTCGAGCGTACCGAAATGCTCACCGAAGTGCGTCGCTACCAGCTCGGCCACCGCCTGTGTGGTGGCGTCCATGCGGTGACGCGGTGGGGTGGGGAAGTCGAGACCCTGATCGATCGGCGCGCGGTTGTCATGATCGAAGTTCCACTGGCCGCCGGCTGGCTCGTCTGCCTGCATCAAGAGCCCGGTCTGCTTGCGCATGTGACGGTAGAAATCTTCCATGCGAAAGCGCTTGCGCCCTGCCATCCACTCGCCGAAGGCATCGATCGAACAGTAGAAGCGGTTGTCCGGGTAGAGCCGCCAGCGGGTGCCGCGGCGCTGGATGCGTTCGAACAGCCGCCACTCGCCGGGATGGGTGACGCGGATCTCGTCGCAGGCATAGGCCTCGGCCAGGCGCTCCGCCTCTTCGAGCAGGTCGTGGCGGTTGTCGTCGTCGTCGAGCGCGCTGTAGTGCACCTGATACCCTTTGTCGCGCAGGGTGTCGGCGAAGTGGCGCATCGCCGATAATAGCATCACGATTTTCTGCGGATGGTGCGGCACGTACTCGCCCTCGGCGTGGACCTCGCACAGCGCGATGAGGGCATCGTCCGGCGCCTGGGTGAGGACGTCGAGCGTCTCGCTGAGCTGGTCGCCGAGTATCAGGATCAGGGGGCGCGACATGATCTTATCCATGACTTATACACATGGTATTCATCGTATAAGTTAATCGCGGTTAAGCAAGGCGGGAGTGGTAGACTGTCGCCAGGTGAAGGTATCGGCAGACAAGGAGAGGATATGGCGGCCCGTTACGGAGTCATGCTGGTCAATCTGGGAACGCCAGCGGCGCCCACGGCCAAGGCGGTAAGAGAGTATCTGGCGGAGTTTCTGGGCGACCCGCGGGTGATCGACGCGCCGCGCTGGCTGTGGTGGCCGATTCTGCACGGGGTGATTCTGCGCATTCGCCCGCCCAAGGTGGCCAAGGCCTATGCTTCGGTCTGGCAGGAGGAGGGCTCGCCGCTGCTGGCGATCGGGCGGCGCCAGCAGCGCGCGCTGGCCTCGGCGCTGGCCGAGCGCACTGGCGAGGCGATCCCGGTGGAGCTGGCGATGACCTACGGTCAGCCGAGCATGGAGCAGGCCGGGCTGGCGCTGCGCGATGCCGGAGTCGACAAGATCCTGGTGCTGCCGCTCTATCCGCAGTTCTCGCGCACCACCACCGGTGCCGTTTTCCAGCGTCTGGCCAAGGCGCTGGCCCCTTGCCCGCACCTGCCGCAGCTGCGCTTCGTCAATCACTACCACGACCACCCGGACTATATCGCCGCGCTCGCCGCCAGCGTGCGCGAGCATTGGGAGACCCAGGGTGACCGCGGGCGCCTGCTGATGTCCTACCACGGCATCCCCAAGCGCTACGTCGACAACGGCGACCCCTACGGGCGCCACTGCCAGCGCACCAGCGCACTGCTCGCCGAGGCGCTGGAGCTCGAGGAGGGTAGCTGGTTCCAGAGCTATCAGTCGCGCTTCGGCCGCGAAGAGTGGCTCAAACCCTACACCGACGAGACGCTCAAGCAGTGGGGGGCCGACAAGACCGAGTGTGTCGACGTGATCAGCCCGGCGTTCGCCGCCGACTGTCTCGAGACCCTGGAAGAGATCGACGCCGAGAACCGCGAGTACTTCCAGGAGGCTGGAGGCGGGCGCTATCGCTATATCCCCGCGCTCAACGATCGCCCCGAGCATATCCATCTGCTCAGCCAACTGGTGGCGGAGAACACCGCGGGCTGGTGATCCCGCGCGGCAGCCAGGTGGCCATCGACGGCGCGCACCAGCGCGCCGTTCTTGTGTCAGGGCAGCGGCGAGTTGCCCTGGGGCGCTTCTTCCACCGTATGCTTGGGCCGGTCGCTCTCCAGCTCCTGCGGATTGCCGCGGGTCCGCGGGTCCGGCTTGAGCTTGTGGTGCAGCGCGCTCTTGGCCAGCATGTGCGCCGATACCGGTGCGGTGATGAAGGCGAAGATGGTGATCAAAAGCTCCTGGATCACCGGGCCGTTCTCCTGGCTGAAGAAGATCAGTGACCCGATCAGGGTACAGCCCACTCCCAGGGTGGTGGTCTTCGACGGCCCGTGCAGGCGCATGTAGAAGTCCTTGAGGTGGGTCAGGCCCAGCGAGCCGATGAAGGCGAAGATTCCGCCGGCGATCAGCATGAAGGCGATCGCTCCCTCGAGCAGCGTGTCCAGCATGATTGGCTCTCCTAGTCGATGGTGCCGGCCATTCGGTGGCGCTGGCTATTCGATGATGTCGCCGCGCAGCAGGTACTTGCACACGGCGATGGTGCTGACGAAGCCGAGCATGGCGATCAGCAGTGCCGCCTCGAAGTAGTCCTTGTTGTTGACCCAGATGCCGAACAGCACGATCAGCGCGATCGAGTTCATGTACATGGTGTCGACCGCCAGTACCCGGTCGGGCAGGCTGGGGCCGATCACGGCGCGATAGAAGTTGAGCGCGATAGCGGCGCTGAACAGCGCCAGGGCGATCCACAGCGCGGTAGCGATCATGATTCGAAGATCTCCATGAGCGGGCGTTCGTAACGCTGATGAATCTCGGCGATCAGGCCGTCGATATCGGCCACGTCGAGGGCGTGGATCAGCAGCGTGCGATTGTCCAGGCGCAGGTGGGCCGACACGGTGCCCGGGGTCATCGTGATGGTGCTGGCGAGAATGGTGATGGGGAAGTTCTCGGTCAGCGTCAGCGGATACTCGACGAATGCCGGGCGCATGCGCCCGCGCGGGTCGAGAATCAGCTTGGAGACCTCGAGGTTGGCCACCACGATGTCCTTGAGCACCCGGCCCACGTAGTGCAAAAGCTTGAGCGGATGCTTGATGCGTGGCTGGCGCTCCCAGAACGGGCGGCACAGCAGCGGGATGACCACGGCCAGCACGCCGCCCAGCAGCCACTGGCCGAGGGCCACGCTCTGCTGCAGCAGCAGCCATACCAGCAGCAGCAGCAGCGACAACACCGGCATCGGCAGCCAGCGTACGGGAGGAATCATGAGCCACCTCCAGAAGTCGGGGCGAGGATCGCTTGGGTATAGGCGCTGGGGTCGAGCAGCTGTGCGGCGCTCGCCTGGGTGAATTCGGTGATCGGGCCGGCGAAGATCGCCAGCAGCGGCGAGGCGCCCAGCAGCAGGGCGAGTCCTGCCAGCATGCTCGGCTTGAGCCGCGACCCCTCGGGGTCGGCCTTGCCCGCCTTCCAGAACACGGTGGAGCCGCTGCGGCCCATCGCTACCAGCCCGGCGAGGCTCGACAGCAGCAGCAGCGACCACAGCCACGGCTGCTCGCTCGGCTGTGCCGCGTCGAGCAGCAGCGCCTTGCCGATCGCCCCGGACAGCGGCGGCAGGCCGACCACGGTGATCGCGCCGACGAAGTAGGCCAGCCCCAGCAGCGCCGGCTGGGTGACGCCGCGGCCGGGCACGATACGCGCGCCAGCCTTGCCGCGCTGATCGGCGATGGCGTCGGCGAGCAGGAACAGACCGCCGCTGACCAGGGTGGTATGCAGCATGTAGTAGAGCAGCGCCGAGAGCGACGCCACGCGGTCCATGCTCACGCCGGCCAGCAGGGTGCCCACCGAGATCAGGATCAGATAGGCCACCTGGGTGCGCAGGTCGCGTGCCGAGAGCACGCCGATCCCGCCCAGGGCGATAGTCGCCAGGGCGAACCACCACAGCCACGGTTGCACGAAGTTGGCCAGATCGCCGGCGCTATCGCCGAAAATCAGGGTGTAGACGCGCAGAATGGCGTAGATCCCCACCTTGGTCATGATCGCGAACAGCGCCGCCACCGGCGCCGGCGCGCTGGCATAGGCCCGCGGCAGCCAGAAGTAGAGCGGCAGTATCGCCGACTTCAGCCCGAACACCACCAGCAGCAGGAAGGCCCCGGCCTTGAGCAGCCCCAGGCGCTCGGGGTCGAGCTGGGCGACCCGCTGGCCCATGTCTGCCATGTTGAGCGTGCCGGTGGTGCCGTAGAGCACGCCGAGCGCGATCAGAAACATCGCCGAGCCGGCCAGGTTGAGCGCTACGTAGTGGAAGCCCGCCTGGGTACGATCCTTGCCGCCACCGTGCATCAGCAGCGAGTAGGAGGCGATCAGCAACACTTCGAAGAACACGAACAGGTTGAACATGTCGCCGGTGAGGAAGGCGCCGTTGATCCCCATCAGCTGCAGCTGGAACAGCCCGTGGAAGTTGCTGCCCTTCTTGTCGTCGCCGGCGCAGGCGTAGGCCAGGCTGCCGAGGGCGAGCACGCTGGTCAGGCACACCATCAGCGCCGAGAGGCGATCGAGCACCAGGATGATACCGAACGGTGGCTGCCAATCGCCCAGGGCGTAGTAGCTGATCTGGCCGTTGCTGCTCTCGACCACCAGGGCCACGCTGATCACCACCAGCAGGGCGGTACTCACCAGGCCGATGGTGCGCCGTGGCTGCATGGTGGCGTCGCGCTTGATCAGCATCGCGAGCCCGGTGAACAGCGGCAGCAGGATGGGGAGGATGATCAGATGCTGCATCACGACTTCTCCTCCCTGGCGTCATCGCCGCGCTGGTCGTTGACCTGATCGCTGCCCTGGTCGCCGCGCACGCGCATGGCCAGGATCACCGAGAACGCGGTCATGGCGAAGCCGATCACGATGGCAGTGAGCACCAGCGCCTGGGGCAGCGGGTCGGCATAGTGGGTCTTGCCATCCTGGATCACCGCGGCGCCGTCGGTGGTGAGGCCGCCGGTGGAGAACAGGAACAGGTTGACCGCGTAGGAGAGCAGCGTCAGCCCCACGACCACGGGGAAGGTGCGTCCACGCAGGGCCAGGTAGAGACCGCTGGCCGCCAGAAAGCCGGTTACGGTGGCGAAGAGCGCTTCCATCAGACGGTCTCCTTCTCGTTCTCTTTGCTGGGCCGGTGACGCGTGGTCAATTTGCCCAGGTTGGCCAGGATCATCAGCGTCGCGCCGACTACGGTGAGATAGACGCCGAGATCGAACAGCATGGCAGTGGCCAGCTCCACTTCGCCGATATAGGGAATCGCGAAGTGACCGAACGCCGAGGTCAGGAAGTTATGGCCGAACAGCCAGCTGCCGAGACCGGTGAGGGCGGCGATCACCACCCCGACCACTGCGATCGGCTGGTACTGGAAGGTCAGGCGCTGCTGTGCCCAGTCGACGCCGCGGGCGATGTACAGAAGGATCAGCGCCACCGCGGTCACCAGGCCGGCAATGAAGCCGCCGCCGGGCTCGTTGTGGCCGCGCAGGAAGATGAACACCGACACCAGCAGCGCCAGCGGCAGCAGGCTCTGCGAGACCGTGGCCAGCAGCATCGGGTGCAGATCCTTCGACCACGGCCGGCCCTCGCTATCGCTCGACGGCATGAACAGACGCAGGCGGTTGAGCAGCTTGTAGATACCGATGGCGGCGATGCACAGCACGGTGATCTCGCCCAGGGTATCGAAGCCGCGGAAGTCGACCAGGATGACGTTGACCACGTTGTGGCCGCCGCCGCCGCTGACGCTATTGGCCAGGAAGTAGCCCGAGATACTGTCGAGCGAGCGTGTCAGCAGGGCGTAGTTGAGGCTGGCGACGATGCCGCCGAAGCTGGCTGCCAGCAGCACGTCGCGCACGATGCGTCCGCCGCTCGACTCCTTGGGCGTGCGCTGGGGCAGGAAGAACAGCGCCAGCATCAGCAGGATCACCGTGACCACCTCGACCGCCAGCTGGGTCAGCGCCAGGTCCGGTGCCGAGAAGCGCGCGAACGCCAGCGACACCATCAGCCCCACCACCGAGAGCATCATCAGCGAGACCAGGCGGCGGCGATGCAGCACGGCAGTGCCGAGGCCAGCGAGGATGGTGATCGCCGCGCCCACCACCAACAGGCCATCCAGCGGCTTGAGCGGCAGCTCGCCCTTCAGCTGGGTGAGATCGAGCAGCCCGCTGCCGGTGAGGAACAGTACCACCACGATCAGCCACAGCATGTAGCGCTGCAGCGAGCCGTTCTCCAGGCGGTCGATGCCGCGCTGGGTGGCGCCGAGCAGCTGGCGCACGGCGTATTCGAACAGCATCAGCGCGTTGCGCTGGGGGAACTGGCGCTGGAAGCTGAACAGGGTGCGGCGCACGCTGTAGATGGCGACCCCGCCGGCCAGGGCGATGGCGCTCATCAACAGCGGCAGATTGAAGCCGTGCCAGATCGCCAGATGCAGTTCCGGGCGCGGCGCGAGAATCGTCGCCTGGCCCGCAGCTTCGAGAATACCGGTCACCATCAGTGCCGGCAGCAGACCGATGAGCACGCACAGCGCCACCAGCAGCAACATCGGCAGGCGCATCATGAAGGGCGCCTCATGCGGCGTCTTGGGCAGATCCGTGGCCGCCGGGCCGAAGAAGACGTTACGCACGTAGCGCAGCGAGTAGGCCACCGAGAGCACGCTGCCGAGGGTCGCCAGCACCGGAATCAGCCACGCCAGACCGCCGAGGATACCGCTGCCGAGCGCCTCGGTCAGCATCATCTCCTTGGACAGGAAGCCGTTGAGCAGCGGCACGCCGGCCATCGATGCCGCCGCCAGCCCGGCCAGTGCCGCGGTCATCGGCATGCTGTGACGCAGCCCGCTCAGCTTGCGGATGTCACGGGTGCCGGTCTCGTGATCGATGATCCCCGAGGACATGAACAGCGACGCCTTGAAGGTGGCGTGGTTGATGATGTGGAACAGCCCCGCGATCACCGCCAGCTTGCTATCGAGCCCGAACAGCATGGTGATCATGCCCAGATGGCTGACGGTGGAGAACGCCAGCACGCCCTTGAGATCGTACTTGAGCAGGGCGAAGTAGGCGGCGTAGATCATCGTTACCAGGCCGGTCAGGGTGACGATGTAGAGCCACAGCTGGGAGCCGGCAAGCGCCGGGTGCAGACGCGCAAGCAGGAACACGCCGGCCTTGACCATGGTCGCCGAGTGCAGGAAGGCGGAGACCGGCGTGGGGGCCGACATCGCGTGCGGCAGCCAGAAGTGGAACGGGAACTGAGCCGACTTGGTGAAGGCGCCGAGCAGGATCAGCAGCAGCGCTGGCAGGTAGCGCGGGTCGGCCTGGATCAGCTGGCGGCTGTCGAGCACCGTCTGCATATCGAAGGTGCCGACGATATGGCCGACCAGCAGGAAGCCGGCAAGCATCGCCAGCCCGCCCATGCCGGTCACCGTCAGCGCCATGCGCGCGCCGCGGCGCGCCTCGCTCTGCTTGTACCAGTAGCCGATCAGCAGGAACGAGGAGAGGCTGGTCAGCTCCCAGAACACCCACAGCAGCAGCAGGTTGTCGGCCATCACGATGCCCAGCATCGAGGTCATGAACAGCATCAGGTAGGCGTAGAAGCGCGGCATGCTGTCCTCGGGCGCCAGGTAGTAGCGCGAGTAGAGGATGATCAGCAGGCCGATGCCGAGGATCAGCATCACGAACAGCAGCGACAGCCCGTCGAGCCGGAAGGCCAGGTCGAGCCCCAGCTGTGGCACCCAACTGAGGCTGAAGCGGGGGATCTCCCCGGCGAGCACGCGGGGCGCGTGGTAGAGCGCGATGGCCAGCGCCACGGCTGGCAGAATCGCGGTCGACCCCGCATTGAGATTACGCTGTCGATTGGAGCTCAACAGCGGTATGAGGCTGCCCAATAGGGGCAGCAGCACGATCAGCGGCAATGACATGAAGTTGTCGCTCTTCTCAAGGACCCGAACGGACAGCCGACGAGACCAGGTGGCTCGGGCTGACTCTCTGCGTACGTCGAGGGGCCGGTGTGACGGCGCCCGGCGGTCCTAGTGTAGGCGATCTCGCCCACTCCCAGGGACTCGTCCACGCCTCGGCGCTGGCGCTTCGCACCTCGAGATACACGTTGGTCGGATGAACTGGGCCGCCGCAGCGGCACGCTTTCCGCCGATGGCCGGCGGCGACTGGCGCACGCGATCCGCCACGAGGTGACGGGCCGCAAGCGGTCTCAGATCAGGCGGGGCGGATCGGTCAGATAAGGGCGGCGTGCACCACGGGGTGCCAGCATCCACGCCGGGGTGCGGCCCTCCAGGGCGAGTATGCCTGCGTGGGACGACGGAGTCTGGGCACCGATACGGCAGGTCGCGCATGTCAGCGACAGCTGGCTAGGCATGTGGCCCGGCATGGTGTCTCTCCTCTCTATGAGCGCTTTTCTGCTCGCACTTCTATGGGCGTGTCGCGAAAAGCGCTGTTCGTGCAGGGGCGCCCGGCGTCGCCGGGGCTGCGGCGTTCTCTCGTGGAACGCGGGTCAAGCTCGTTGTGTGTCGTGCCAGGGAAGTGTTCTGCTCGAATACGCGGCGCGAGTCAAAACATTTCCCGAGTACGACACACGCGCACGGTCTGGGCTCGGTCATGAACGTCCCGGGGCCGCGCAATTCTGCGCATTGGGCTCCGAAGCGCTTGAAAGTATTGGATATTCGCTTGATTTAGCCGGAACTCGTTAACGACTGTATCACGCCGCCCGAGGGGGAGCCATAGGCGGCTTGCGGCAGTTTCGTTGTACATATTGCCTGCCTGGTGATAGTTTTTGTACAAATATTGAGGGCTGGCGCTATCTACCAGAAGGGGAACGCCAGTAGCGGAAATCGAGCACCGAGGCAGCGGCAGGCGGGCGCCTAGATGGCCGCGCGGACGGCCCGCGAGTCTGGAGGCTGCGTCATGGAATCTTCCTGCGATCTGATCTGGTTTCGGCGCGATCTGCGCCTGAGCGACAACGATCTGCTGGCGGTCGAGCCGCACGCGGAAGCAATGCTGTGTGTCTTCGTGCTCGAACCCAGCTGGCTGGACGGCACGGCGTCTGCGCAGATCGTGCCTCAGTGGTCACTCCTGTGGCAGAGCCTGATCGATCTGCGCGGCACGTTGCTGACTCGAGGCAGCGACCTGCTGGTGTGTGTCGGCGAGCCCGCGCAGCTATTGCCGCGGCTGGCCCAGAAAGTCGGCGCTCAGCGGGTGATCACCCACGCCATGGAGGGTGCCAATGAGTGTGCCACCACCCGGCGGGTGCAGGCGGCGCTGGCGCCGGATCAGCTCTGCGTGCTGCCAGATTCGCCACTGTTTCCCGCCCATCATGACGACACCGAGATACGTGAGCTCTCCTTCGGCGAGTTCGTCGACCGCTCGCGGGGCAGGAGCGCCCTGGCGCCGAGGAGCCCAGGGCAGCCGTTCACGCTGCCGCCCTGGCCGCAGGATGGCCCACGCGGGTTGCCGCCCCTAGGCAGCCTGCTCGGCGACGTCGAGCCGCTGGCGGGCATGATGTCGGGGGGCGAACCGGCGGCCCAGGCACGCCTGCGCCAGCTGCGTGACGCGCCGGGCGAATGGGATTCCGAGGATGTGCGCGAGCTGCTGCGCTGGCGCGCGCTGGGCTGCGTCTCGGCGCGTCAGCTTTACGCGCTGTGCGAGCGGATGGAGATCACGGCCGGGGCCGAGCATCCTCAGCGCGATCTGCGCCACGAGCTTTTGTGGCATGAGTATCTGCGCCGCCAGCAGGTCTATGGCGCCGACGTCAGCCGTTTCCAGCCCGCGTGCATCGACCCTTCCGGTGGCAGCGAGCCCGGTCTCTTGCGCGCCGAAGGCGCGCCCCATGTGCAGTCGGCCGGGTCCGTGACCGTGCTGCGCCAAGAGACACTGCGCGAGAAAACACCGCGCCACCGGGAGCCGACGCCCGCGGCGGCGCCGCGGCGTGGTTCAGGGTCGTGGTTTGATCGCTACTAGTTATTGGGGGATCCTGTCTGCACTCGCCGCCCCCGACGCGCGACGCCGGGGGGCACGCGGGGAACGCGCGGGATGCGCTACACTGGGCTGACGCCAACGCCTGCCAGGCGGGGCGCGAGGATTCCCAGCATAAAGGAAGTGCATCGTGACGCGTTCTGCTCCCCTCAAAGGGTCCCTGCCCCTCTCTCTCTGCCTCTCTTTGGCCCTGGTCGGCTGTCAGAGCGTGGCCGCCACCCCGGCGTCGAGCCAGGCGCCCGACACTGCCGCCCAGGTGTCCGAGCCGACGTCAGAGGCCAACGACAAGGCCGGCGTCGCGGCGAGTGCCAGCACCACGCCCCGCGCCGACACCGATGCCGAGCAGGTCACGCCGCAGGCGCGTGCCGGCTTCGATACCTGGGTCACCGACTTCCGCCGTCAGGCCGCCAGCGAGGGCATCGATCAGGCGACCCTTGCCGAGGCCTTCGACCACGCCACCTATCAGCCGCGGGTGATCGAGCTCGACCGCTCCCAGCCCGAGTTCACCCGCCAGGTGTGGAGCTATCTGGACAGCGCGGTCTCGGATCAGCGTGTCGCCAACGGGCGCGCGCAGTTGGCGGCCCATCAGGCGCTGGCCGAGCGCATCGAGCAGCGCTACGGCGTACCCGGCAGCATCGTGGTCGCGATCTGGGGCGTGGAGAGTAACTACGGCAGCAATTTCGGCAGTTTCGAGACCATCGATGCGCTCTCGACGCTGGGCTACGAAGGGCGCCGCCAGGCGTTCGCCCGGGGCGAGCTGATGGCGGCGCTCAAGATCCTGCAGAACGGTGATATCGATCGCGATCACATGCGCGGCTCCTGGGCCGGCGCCATGGGCCACACCCAGTTCATCCCCTCGAGCTTCCTCGCCTACGCCGTGGATGGCGACGGTGACGGTCGGCGCGATATCTGGGGCAGCATTCCCGATGTCATGGCCTCCACCGCCAACTATCTGGCCAAATCCGGCTGGCAGCGCGGCCAGCCTTGGGGTGCGGAGGTGACCCTGCCGGCCGGGTTCGACTACGCCCAGACCGAACTCTCGGTGCGCCACTCGAGCCAGGCATGGGCGGCCCAGGGGGTGGCGCGGGTCGGCGGCGGGGCGCTACCCGATTTCGCCGAGGCCTCGGTGATCGCCCCGGCCGGGGCAGAGGGGCCGGCGTTTCTGGTCGGGCCCAATTTCCGCGTGATCATGCGCTACAACGCCTCCACCAGCTATGCCCTGGCGGTCGCCACGCTTGCCGATCGCATCGCCGGGCGGCCTGGCATCCAGGGGCAGTGGCCGCGTTCGGAGCCGGCGCTGTCACGGACCCAGGTGCGCGAGATGCAGCAGGCGCTCAATGCGCGAGGCTTCGACGTCGGCACGCCGGACGGGCGGGTCGGCCCCAATACCCGGGCCGGGCTGCGCGCCTACCAGCGCTCGATCGGTGTCACCCCGGACGGCTACCCCACCCAGGCACTGATACAGCGCCTCGAGACGCCCTGACGGCGGTCGTTCCGTCGGCGACGGCACCTGCCACCTCGACCCGCGTGGTCGGCGTGGCGGGTGCTGAATGGATCGCGATTCGGCGTCTTTTCCACTGTTTGCCACCCGCCACCCCGTGTCACACTCGGCGCTTTCATCGGTTTTGAGAGCGCCGCGGCGCGATGCCCTCGTGCATCGCTCGTCGCGGCGCCGTGAGGCGAGTCATGGGAGTGCAGCGATTCACCGGTGCCAACACCCGGGAGACCATGCGTCAGATACGCCAGGCTCTGGGTGAGGACGTTCTGATCCTATCCAACCGCGTCGTCGACGGTGGCGTCGAGATCGTCGCCATGTCCGAGCAGGCCCATGCCCAGGCGCTGGCCGGGCCCGCGGGCGAAGGCGAGAGCGACGGCACGCCGGCGAGCGAGAGCGCCGCGGCCGAGTCGCCGGCAGCCTGGGAAGCCTTCAACCGGCGCATGCTCGAGGACATGCGGGCGTTGCTGCGCGAGAGCGCGGCGCCTGCGCCTGCCCCGGGCCAGGCGGTACGCGATGCCATCCTGCGTCAGCTGAGCCAGGCCGGTTTCAGCCACGTGCTGTGCGAAACCTTGCTCGAGACGCTGCCGGCGTCGCTGCTCGACGAGTCCGCCGAGGAGGCCGAGACGCCTGCCTGGCAGGCGTGGCTCGAACGCCAGCTCGCGGCGCGACTCGAGGTGCTGGACAGCGAAGAAGCGCTGTTCGAGGCCGGCGGGCTGTTCGCCCTGGTCGGCCCCACCGGTGCCGGCAAGACCACCACCACGGCCAAGCTGGCGGCGCGCTACGTGATGCGTCACGGCCCGCGGGAGGCCGCGCTGGTGACCACCGACAGCTACCGTATCGGCGCCGCCGAGCAGCTGCGTATCTATGCGCGCCTGCTCGGTGTGGAAGTGCATGCGCTCGACGAACAGGGCGACCTGGGGGCACTGCTGGGGCGTCTGGCCCAACCCCGCCGCGGGCTGATGGGGCGCTCCGGCGGCAAGCGCATGATGGTGATCGACACCGTCGGCATGAGCCAGCGCGACCAGCGCCTGATGGGCGAGATCGCCCGCCTCGGCGCCGCACCGGTCAGCGTGCGCCGGCTGCTGGTGCTCGATGCCGCGCGTCACGGCGATACCCTGGAACAGGTGGTCGAGGCGTGGCAGCGCGCCTCGCAGGAGGCTGGCGAGCCGCTGTGGGGCTGCATTCTGACCAAGCTCGACGAGGCCGCGCGCCTGGGGCCGGTGCTGGACGTGCTGATGCGCCACGGGCTCAAGCTCTGCTATCTCTCGCGCGGGCAGCGGGTGCCGGAAGATCTGGAGCCGGTGGATCGCGAAGCGCTGTTGCGTGAAGCGCTCGACCATGGCGGCGAGTCGCCGTTCTCGCGTGCCGCGGGCAGTGCTCCGGCGGCGCCGGCCCAGGCGCGTCAGCAGGCGCTCTCCCAGGGCGTGCTGCGCCAGGGCGAGGCCTTGGAGACCATGCTCGCCACGCTGCGTCGGCAGGTCCAGGGGATGCCCTGGCTGGAGCACGCCTGGCCGTGCAACCACGGCACCGACAGCGCCTTTGCGGCGCGCTTGATGAGCGCGAGCCGTCAGGCCGGGCTACGCGGGGAGGGCGCGCCGCGCGCGCTGTGGTGGTCCAAGCCGGCCCCGGTGCGCGGTCAGGGGCAGGCCATGCCGCTGGTGGCGCTGGATGCCCACGGCATGCCGCAGCCGTTGGTATGGCCGCGCCACGAGCTGCCGGCGGGGGACGAAGCGCGCTTTGCCTGGGCCGACTCGCTGGGTGCCGAGTGGCACCTGCTGAACCAGTTGCCGGATGTCGAGCTGCTTGCCGGGCTCGATGTGCAGCGACGCAGCTGGCTCGCCGCCACCAGCGCCAGCCGCCGGGTGCGCCACAGCGGCGAATGGCTGCGCCTGGACGAGGCGCTGGCGCTGGGTGAAGCGCAGCCGGGGATCACCCTGTTTCATCGCGGGCGTCAGGCGCGCCTCGATCTCAAGCGTCTCGAGACCACCCTGGCCAAGCGCCGTGGCGATGGCGAGGGGCTGCCGGTGATCGCCTGGGAAGGCACCTGGCACGACGAAGCGGATGGCCGCCAGTTGGGACGGCGTTTCTGGATCGGCAGCGCCCGCACCGGCTTCGACAGCGGTTCGCGGCTGGCTGCGGCGCTGGCGCTGGAAGGCCTGCCCAGCCTGACCCAGCAGGCCGAACGGCTGCTCAAGACGCGCCGCCCGGAGCTCGAGGAGCGCGCCCACCGCTGGCAGCTCGCGGCCGCGCTGGCGGCGCTGGCGCTGCATCTGGCCCAGGCGGAAGCCGGCTGGGCCACGGACGTGCGCGCGCGCCTGTCGGACATTGCCCAGCGCCGCTGCGGGCGGCGGCCCAAGGCGCTGCTCGAAGGCCTGATGGATGCGCTGAGCGCCCACCAAACCCTGCGCCGCGCCAAGGGCGCAGGCGGGGCGGCGACGGCCGCCGAGGGGTGAGCGATCAGGCCGCCGGGCTGCGCGCCTGGCAGCGCCAGCGTGAAAGCTGGCCGCTGCTGGTGCTGGGTGAGCCGCGACGCGGCGCGCTGGAGAGTCTGCTGAGCTCGCTCAACGAGCGCAGCGGGCGGCGCTGGGCGCCAGTGACTCTGGCCGAGGCGCCGCGCGCGGCACCTGGGCATGCGCTGCTGTGGGTGGAGAGCCGGCCGGTGGACGCGACCCTGGATTACCGCTGGCTCAAGCGCATGGCGGTGGATGTCGGCCCGCTGCCGACGCTGTTGCATCTGGAGTCGGCAGCGATCAGCCAGGCACGGCTGGACAACCTGAGCGTCGCCGCGCGGCGCTTTCTGGGGGTCGAGCTCAGCCAGGACCCGGCAAGCTGGCTGATGCCCTGAACTCTCGCCGCCGCGCCTGAGGTGGCTGTGCCAGTCGCTGTAGGCAGGCGGCTGGTCATCGTCCGCTCAGGCTGGTCACTCCCGCTCAGCCGGGGCGTCGCCGGTATCAGAACAGCCGCGCCAGCAGCGCGGTCACCGCGGTCTCCACGCGCAGAATGCGCTCACCCAGATGGACCCCCTCGCACCCGGCTTCCTCGAAGCGGGCCACCTCGTAATCGACGAAGCCGCCCTCGGGGCCGATCGCCAGCAGCGTCGGCTCGTCGATCCCGCGGGGGCAGGCCCGCGGCATACCGGGATGGGCGATCAGCCCGCGCCGGTCGGTCAATAGCGCCGGTAGTCGATCCTCGACGAACGGTTTGAAGCGGGTCTCCAGGGTCACTTCGGGCAGGCGGGTATCGCGCGCCTGCTCCAACCCCAGCACCAGATGCTGATGGATCTTCTCCGGGCGCAGCTCCGGCGATTGCCAGTAGCTCTTCTCGACCCGGCGCGTGTGCAGCAGTGTCAGCTGCTTCACGCCCAGCGCCGCGATGTGTTCGAGGCTGCGCGCCAGCATGCGCGGGCGTGGCAGCGCCAGCAGCAGATGCACCGGCAGCGGCGCTGGCGGTTCGCGGTCGAGCGCGGGCACGTGGAACACTGCCTCGCTGGCGCTCAGCGTTTGCAGCTCGCCGCGGCCGATGGCGCCGTCGAGTGCGCCCACGGTGAGGCTGTCGCCGGGGGCGGCGCGATGCACCTCGCGCAGATGGGTCAGACGACGCGGATCGCAGACGCGCGCGTGGGTGGCGTCGATCCAGTCGGCGGGTTCGAGCAGAATCAGGTTCATGCAGGCAGCGGGGCACTCGGCAATGAGAAAGGGCGCCCATTGTGCCTCAGGCGCGGGCACCGCGGCCAACTGCGCACCCGCCGCGAGACGGCCGGCAGCCGGCACGATGCGCTCGGGGGCTTTCTGGCCCGGGCCTTTCTGACATAATGCCTCTTCCATATTCGGTGACAGCGCAACGAAAGGCGAGTGATGAAGGTTCTGATCCTAGGAGGCGGCGGGCGCGAGCACGCCCTGGCGTGGAAGGCGGCGCAGTCGCCGCAGGTCGACACGGTGTTCGTGGCTCCCGGCAACGCCGGTACCGCCCGTGAGGCTGGGCTGACCAACGTGGCGATCGACGCCATGGACTTCGACGCGCTGATCGCCTTCGCCCGCGACAACGATGTCGAACTCACCATCGTCGGCCCCGAGGCGCCGCTGGTGGCCGGCGTGGTCGACCGCTTCCAGCAGGCGGGCCTTTCGATCTTCGGCCCCTCGGCCGGCGCGGCTCAGCTCGAAGGGTCCAAGGCCTTCACCAAGGATTTTCTGGCGCGCCATGCGATCCCCTCGGCGGCCTACCAGACCTTCAGCGAGGTCGCCCCGGCGCTCGACTATCTCGACCGCCACGGCGCACCGATCGTGATCAAGGCCGATGGCCTCGCTGCCGGCAAGGGCGTAGTCGTGGCGATGACCCGTGACGAGGCGGCCGCGGCGATCCGCGACATGCTCGAGGACAACGCCTTCGGCGATGCCGGCGCGCGGGTCGTGATCGAAGAGTTCCTCGACGGCGAGGAGGCGAGTTTCATCGTCATGGTCGACGGCGAGCACGTCTGGCCGATGGCCACCAGCCAGGACCACAAGCGCGCCTACGATGGCGATGCCGGCCCCAACACCGGCGGCATGGGCGCCTACTCGCCGGCCCCGGTGGTCACCGAGGCGGTCTACCGGCGCATCATGGACGAGGTGATCACCCCGACCGTCGCCGGCATGGCCGCGGAAGGGCACCCCTACACCGGATTCCTGTATGCCGGGCTGATGATCGATGCCACCGGCGCGCCCAAGGTGATCGAGTACAACTGCCGCTTCGGTGACCCCGAGACTCAGCCGATCCTGATGCGCCTGAACGGCGATCTGGTGGGACTGTGTCAGGCTGCCCTGGCGCAGCGTCTGGATCGCGCCGAAGGGAGCTGGGACCCGCGCGCAGCGGTCGGCGTGGTGATGGCGGCCGGCGGCTATCCCGGCAGCTACGCCAAGGGTGATGCGATCGACGGCCTCGAAGCCGCCGAGCAGCGCGGCTGCAAGGTGTTCCATGCCGGCACGACGCAGCGCGACGATGGTCGCGTCGTCACCAGCGGCGGGCGCGTGCTATGTGTGACCGCGCTGGGTGACAGCGTGGCCGCCGCCGCCGAGCAGGCCTACGCCGGCGTCGCCGAGATCACCTGGGCAGGGGCCGAGTATCGCCGCGACATCGCCCATCGGGCGATCGCGCGTGAGCGCGAGGACGTCGCGTCACGCAGCTAATCAACCCAGCGTGCAGGCACGACCTGCACCGGGATCGGGGAACCAGCGCCATGCCGCAGCTACAGCCATATCGCGACGCCATCGCGGCGACCTGCCGCCCCGCGGCGGCCCGGGCCGTGTCGAGGGCCATCGGGCTCGGCAGGGGGGCGCGGCATGTCGCGTGAGTTTCCGATCATCGCCGTCACCGGCTCCTCCGGCGCCGGCACCACCACGGTCAAGCGCACCTTCGAGCGCATGTTCGCGCGGGAGGACGTCCACGCCGCCTTCATCGACGGCGACGCCTTCCACCGCTACTCGCGGGCGGAGCTGGCCGAGATTCTGCAGACCGAGCCGGAACGCAAGGCGGAGTTGTCGCACTTCTCGGTCAATGCCAACCTGCTGGACCGGCTGGATGCGCTGTTCCAGGAGTACGGCGACAGCGGCAAAGGCACCTACCGCCACTATATCCATGCCGAAGACAAGCGCATGATCGAGGCCGGCTGGCAGGTCGGCACCTTCACCGACTGGCAGCCGATCCCCAGTGGCACCGATCTGATGCTCTACGAAGGGCTCCACGGCGGGCTGGTGACCCATGAAGTGGACATCGCGCGGCATGTCGACATGCTGATCGGGGTGGCACCGACCATCAATCTGGAGTGGCTGCAGAAGATCGACCGCGACACCAAGCTGCGCGGCTATTCGCAGGAAGCGGTGATCGAGACCATTCTCGGGCGCATGCACGACTATGTGCGCTATATCCAGCCCCAGCTCTCGCGCACCCACATCAACTTCCAGCGCGTGCCGACGGTGGACACCTCCAACCCGTTCGAGCTGCAGGACGTGCCCAACGACGGCGAGTCGTTCGTGGTGATCCGCTTCCGCGACCCGGAAGCGGTGGATTTTCCCTATCTGGTGACCATGATCCATGACGCCTTCATGAGCCGCCCCAACACCCTGGTGGTGCCGGGGGCGCGGCTGTCGCTGGCGATGGATCTGATCCTGGCGCCCAAGGTGCGCCAGCTGCTGGCGCAACGCCGTTTTCGTTGATGTGCCGAGGCGTCAGCCGCTGGCGCCGGATCCTTTCATGTTCGAGCAGGAGACCCCATGGAGCCCACGCTGTTCAGCAAGATCATCGACCGCGAGATTCCGGCCGATATCGTCTACGAGGACGAGCACGTACTCGCCTTCCGTGACATCAACCCCCAGGCACCCACCCATGTGCTGATCATCCCCAAGAAGCCGATCGCCACCCTGAATGACATCGAGGAGGCGGATCTGGCGCTGATCGGGCGGCTGCAGTACACCGCGGCCAAGCTGGCCAAGCAGTTCGGTTTCGCCGAGGACGGCTACCGCGTGGTGATGAACTGCAACGAAGATGGCGGGCAGTCGGTCTATCATATCCACATGCACCTGCTGGGTGGGCGCAAGCTGACCTGGCCGCCGGGCTGACAGGTCCGGGACATTGCTGCACACGGGCATCCGTTCGCGGATGATCCACACACGGGTAAGGAGACTCACATGGCGCGCCAGCTGTCGCGTAGCGACAATCTGATCCATCAGTTCGACAGTGTGCTGCGCACGCTGGTGCCGGGGGCGGCACAGCCGCGCCGGCCCTCGCCGGCGCACGCCCAGCCCGAGGGCGCGCTCGACGACGAGCAGCGCCGCCATGTGGCCGGGCTGATGCGCATCAATCACACCGGTGAGGTGTGCGCCCAGGCGCTCTATCAAGGCCAGGGGCTGACCGCCAAGCTGGGTGATACCCGCGAGCGGATGGAAGAGGCAGCGGCGGAGGAGATCGACCATCTGGCCTGGTGCGATCAGCGCCTGCAGGAGCTGGATGGCCGTACCAGCTATCTCAACCCTGCCTTCTACGCCGCCTCCTTCGGGCTAGGTGCCCTGGCCGGGGCGGTCGGCGACCGTGTCAGCCTGGGCTTCGTCGCCGCCACCGAGGAGCAGGTCGGGCGCCATCTGGAGGCGCATCTGCGCAAGCTGCCGATCGACGACAAGCGCTCGCGGGCGGTACTCGAACAGATGCGCATCGATGAGGCGCAGCACGAGCGGATGGCGCTGGAGTCCGGCGGCAGCCGCTTCCCGCTGCCGGTGAAGTGGGGCATGCGGCTGGTGTCGAAGGTGATGACCAAGAGCGTCTATCGCCTTTGAGCATGGCCTCGTCGAGGGCGGTGGGTAGCCGCCGAGCAGGCAAACGAAAACCGCGACCTGAGTCGCGGTTTTTGCGTCTTGTGTTGTTGGCTTGAGGGGCTAGAGGGGCTCGTCGGACGAGCCGGCGCTCAGGCCTCGACGATCTCATAGTCGTGGGTAATCTCCACGCCGCCCTTGGCCAGCATCAGCGAGGCGCTGCAGTACTTCTCGGCGGAGAGGTCGACCGCGCGCTTGACCTGAGCCTCCTTGAGGCCGCGGCCGGTGACCACGAAGTGCACATGGATCTTGGTGAACACGCTGGGCGTGCCGTCGAAGCGTTCGGCTTCCAGGGTCGCGACGCAGTCGGTGACGTCGGCGCGGGCCTTCTCCAGGATCTGGATCACGTCGAACGAGGTGCAGCCGCCGAGCCCCATCAGCACCAGCTCCATCGGCCGCGGCCCGGTGTTGCGCCCACCGTGGTCGGGGTTGCCGTCGATCACGACGCTGTGGCCGCTGCCGGATTCGGTGACGAACTGGCGGCCGTCGGTCCACTTGACTGTGGCTTTCATGCAATCGATTCCTTCACTCGGATAACGTGGCGGCAGCATAACACTCCCGCCTGGCTGAAGTTACGCCCGGCGCAGTCGGCTCTCGAGGTCGGCCAGGCGCTGCGGCGTGCCGACATCGACCCAGTCGCCGCGGTGGTGCCAGCCAGCGACGCGCCCGGCGCGCATGGCCGCGACCAGCAGCGGCGCCAGCTTGGCCGCCTCGCCGTCGGGGAGATCGGCGACGAGCTGCGGGTGGATCACGCCGACCCCGGCATACACCAGGCGCGGCTCGCCCTCGGCGTGCAGGCGTCCGTTGGGGTCGAGATGAAAGTCGCCACCGCGGTGGAAGTCGGTGGTGTCGACCATCGCCAGGTTGGCCAGATCCCCCGCGGCTAGCGCCGGCTGGGCCAGATCGATATCACTCCAGACATCGCCGTTGAGCAGCAGAAAAGGGGCGTCGCCCAGCAGCCCCAGGGCGTGGCGCAGACCGCCGGCGGTCTCCAGCGGCGTGGGCTCATGGCTGAAGGCGAGACGCAGGCCGAAGCGCTGACCATCGCCGAGGGCGGCGACGATCTGCTCGCCGCGGTAGCTCACGTTGATCACCACCTCGCGGAAGCCGGCCGCCGCGAGGCGCATCAGGTGGTGCTCGATCAGCGGCTTGCCGGCTACCGGCAGCAGCGGTTTGGGGCAGTGGTCGGTGAGCGGGCGCATGCGGCTGCCGAGTCCGGCGGCCAGGATCATCGCTTTCATGTCGAGGCTCCCTTCGACTGCGCCTGCTCGGCGTGGTGGCGGGCAAGGCGCGCCTGCATCGCCGGGTGGTAGGTTTCGCGTAGCCAGGCGTGGAACTCGGCCAGCTCGGGCAGCGCTTCGAGGCCGGCGTCGAGCTGGGCGTAAAAATGCGGCAGCCAGTCGAGATAGCGCGGCTTGCCGTCGCGCAGGCAGAGGCGGCAGAACTGGCCCAGAATCTTGAGCTGACGCTGGGCGCCGATCGCCTCGACCGCGGCGCGGAAGGCGGCGGCATCCGGCAGGCGAGTGCCGAAATCGGCTTGGCTGCGGTGATGAAAGTCAGCGATCCAGCGATCCATCTCGGCCCGCGACCAGCGCTGGTAGCGCCCGCGCAGCAGCGAGATCAGGTCGTAGCCGAGCGGCCCCGCCAGGGCGCCCTGGAAATCGATCAGCGCCAGTTCGCCGTCGACGAGCATCAGGTTCATGGCATCGAAGTCGCGGTGCACCGCGGCTTCGGGCAGCGTCGCGATACGCGCCAGCAGTTGACGCTTGGTGTCGGCCCAGCAGGCGGGTGTCTCCAATTCCAGCCAGCGCCCCAGGCCCCAGTCGGGGAAGCGCTCCATCTCCTCTTCCAGGAAGGCGGCGGAGTAGGGCGGCAGCTCGGCCGGTGAGGCCAGCCGCTGCAGGCGCAGCAGCAGGTCGATGGCCTGGTTCGTACCGCGCCGCGCACTTTCGGCATCGTCGAAATGGTGGTGCAGACTGTTGTCGCCGAGATCGTCGAGTTCGAGAAAGCCCAGGTCGAGGTCGACGGCGTGGATCGCCGGCACCGGCAGGCCCACCGCGCGCCAGTGGCGGCCGATGGCGACGAAGGCGTGGCTATCTTCGAGCTCGGGTGGCGCGTCCATCAGCATGCGCGTGGTGCCGTCGGGCAGATACACCCGGCAGTAGCCGCGCAGGCTGGCATCGCCGGCGACGGGCTCGAAGCGGCAGGTATCGGCGGCGACGGCGTGCTGCCGGGCTATCCAGGTGCGCAGCTGGGCAAGGCGCAGACTCATCGAAACTCCCAGGATGGATCGAGTTGACGGGGTGCGGATGGCACCGCATGCTGAAGCCGCTCGTGGGCTTGGCCGATGGCGTGGTCGATAACGTCGGGACGCGGACCTGTCGGCGGCGAGGGCGCTAGACCCCCTTGGCGGCGCCAGTTTGCCGCCTTTGGTCGAGTCCGCCAACTCATCGCGCTGCGAGCGCCACGCCTCTTCATGGTTCGCCAGGCGGGCGTAGTCAGGTAGGCATAGTCAGGCGAGCATAGTCAGGCGAGCATAGTCAGGTAGGCATAGTCAGGCGAGCGCGACAGAAGACAGACAGGGAACGACCCCGCGGCAAGCGCCGTCGAGGTCTGTATAATACCGGCTCCACACGGCAAGGACACAGAGGACATGGGCAAGCGACTGGTCTGGACTGCCCTCACCGGCGTGATTTCATCGACCGCCCAGGCGGCGCCTCCGGCGCCGCTCCCGGCGGATCAGCTGGACTGGGTACCCTGGGGAGATCAGGCGCCGGCCGGCGCGCTGTGCGGCGGACGCTATGTCCAGCCCGGCTATCTGCTGCCCGAAGGGCGCACGCCGGAAGAGGTCCTCTCCAACTCCGCCACCGCGGAGTACGGTGACAACGGCGAGACGATCCTCGGCGGCGAGGTGGTGCTGCGGCGTGGCGACAGTCAGCTGCAGGCGCCGCAGGTGCGGGTCAATGCTGCCCGCGACACCGCCTTTGCCGACGGCCCGTTGACCATCCGCTACCCCGGTCTGCTGGTGCGCGGCGACGATGGCCAGGTTTCGCTCGACAGCGACGCGGCGCGGATCGACGACGCTCACTACGTGATCCACGACCAGCGCGTGCGCGGTGACGCCCAGGCGCTGCAGCGCCTCGACGACGGCCGCTATCGCATGCGCGAAGCCAGCTTCACCACCTGTGCGCCGGACAGCCGGCTGTGGCGGATCGTCGGCAGCGACGTCACCATCGACCGCGCCCAGGGCTATGGTACCGCCACCAACGCGCGCCTCGAGATGGGCGACGTGCCGGTGTTCTACTGGCCCTGGGTGCGCTTCCCGGTCGACGACCGCCGCCAGAGCGGCTTTCTGTGGCCGACCCTGGGGCTCTCCAGCGATGGCCTCGATTACAGCCAGCCCTACTACCTGAACCTGGCCCCCAACTACGACGCCACTATCACGCCCCGGGTCATCACCGACCATGGCCTGCTGATGGGCGGCGAGTTCCGCTATCTCTTCGGCAGCGATCGCGGCACGATCGATGGCGCCTATCTGGCCAACGATAATGGCGGCAACAACGATAATCCCAACGATCCCAAGGACGCCTTCGACGGCAAGGACCGCTGGTTCGTCGACTACCAGCACTACGGCTACTTCACCGATCGCCTGGACTATGCGCTGCGCTACGGCGCCGCCAGCGATGGCCGCTACTTCGACGACTTCGGCAGCAATTTCGCCGAGCAGGACACCGAATACCTCGAGCGTCTAGCGCGGCTCTCCTATCAGGGTACCACCTGGTATCTGGATGCCCGTGCCCAGGGCTACCAGCGCATGCAGTATCCGATCGACGAGAACGATCGCCCCTATTACCGCCTGCCCAGCCTGACCGCCAATGCGCGCTGGCAGCAGGAGAGCGGCTTCTATCAGGAGTGGAACTCCAACGCGACCTACTTCTGGCGTGACCTGCACGGCGTCGATGCCCAGGGCAACTGGTTCGACGAGGACGAGAACCGCACCCGCAACATTCCGTTGCGTGAATCGGCCAACGGCTCGCGCCTCAATCTGACCCCGGCCATCGGCTGGCGCGCCCAGCCGAGCTGGGGCTTCCTCGAGCCGCGCTTCCAGCTGTGGCAGACCAACTACGAGCTCGACTACGGCAATCGTGACACCTCGCGTGACGAGACCCTGTCCCGCACGGTGCCGGTCTACTCGCTGGACTCGGGGCTGATCTTCCAGCGTGACGTGACCGCGTTCGACCAGGGCTTCAAGCAGACCTTCGAGCCGCGGCTCTACTACGCCTACGTTCCCGAGCGCGACCAGTCGGAATATCCGGTGTTCGACACCGACGAGCAGGCGATCTCATGGAGCCAGCTGTGGTCGCCCTACCGCTTCACCGGCGCCGATCGCGTGGGTGACGTCAACAAGCTCTCCTACGGCGCCTCGACCCGCTTTCTCGAGGATGACACCGGGCGCGAGCGGCTGGCGCTGTCGGTCGGTCAGAGTGCCTACTTCGAAGATCGCAACGTCACCCTGCTCGACGACAGCGACAATCTCACGCCCGCGCAGCGGCGCTACGACGACTATCGGCGCACCCGCGACCGCTCGCCGGTGATCACCCAGCTCGACTGGCGCATCAACGATCAGTGGCGCTCGCGCTACGAGTGGTTCTACGACGATCAGCGTTCGCAGACCGAAAAGGCCTCCGCCTACCTGCAATATCTGAGTCCGGCCGGCCATGTATTGAACCTTGGCTACCGTTGGCAGCTCCAAGGTTTCGATCCGGCCAGCGATGCCGATGACCAACTGAGCTACAACCGCGAGGATTTCGACGTTTCGTTCGCCTACAAGGCGACCTCGTCGCTCGATCTGATCGGCCGCTATCTCTACGACAACACCAACAAGCGTGATCTGGAGACGCTGGCCGGTGTGCAGTTCAACAGCTGCTGCAGCGCGGTGCAGGTGGTCTGGCGCGAGTGGGTCGACGACAACGACACCGCCTACACCATCGACGATGACTACACCGATCGCGGCCTGTTCCTGCGCTTCGTGTTCAAGGGACTCGGCGGGGTGGGGCAGAACGCCGATAGCTACTTCGCCAGCGCGGTGCCGGGCTACGAGCCCACCACGTTCTGAGCCGGGCCCGGCGGATGCCGGGCCTGCCGATCGAGATCGAGCAAGACCCGTGATTCCCAAGAGTCGTTCTTCATCAAGCAAGAGAGGTAGGCATGCGTCCTAGAGTGTGGATTCCCCTGGCGCTGGTCATGCTGCTGTCGCCGCTGTCGGCGATGGCCGAAGTGGTGCCGCTGGACCGTATCGTCGCCGTGGTCAACGACGACGCCATCATGCAGAGCCAGCTCGAGCAGCGGGTCTCCCAGGTCAAGAGCCAGCTCGCGTCCAGCAACATCCCCGCGCCGCCGGAGAAGACCCTCGAGCATCAGGTGCTCGACCGCATGATCACCGAGCAGATCGAGCTGCAGATGGCCGAGAAGGGCAAGCTGAACGTCGACGAGACCCAGCTCAATGCCACCATGCGCGGTATCGCCCAGAACAACGGCATGACCCTGGATCAGTTCGCCGATCGCCTGGAGAAAGAGGGGCAGTCGCTGGCCGAGGTGCGCGAGCAGGTGCGCCGCGAGCTGCTGATTCGTCAGGTCCAGCAGCGCGAGGTCGCCAACAAGGTGACGGTGTCGGATCGTGAGATCGACCGCTTCCTGGAGCAGGCCGGCCAGAACAGCAACGTCTCCTATCATCTGGCCCAGATTCTGGTCGCGGTGCCGCAGTCGCCGACGCCGGATCAGGTGCGCCAGGCTCAGGCCAAGGCCGAGAAGCTCTATCAGGAGCTCAAGAGCGGCGCCGACTTCCGCAAGCTGGCGGTCTCCGAGTCCGACGATGCCCAGGCGCTCGAGGGCGGCGATCTGGGTTGGCGTCCGGCGGCGCAGATCCCGACCATCTTCGCCGACGTCATTCCCGATCTCGCCAAGGGCGAGGTGAGCCAGCCGATCCGCAGTCCCAGCGGCTTCCACCTGGTCAAGCTGATCGATACCCGCGGCGGCGACGGCAAGCAGATCTCCCGCGAGCAGGCGAGCCAGGCGATCTTCCAGCGCAAGGTCAACGACGAGCTCGAAGCGTGGACGCAGGAGATTCGTGCCAGCGCCTACGTCGACAACCGTCTCGACAAGCAGTAACGAGGTAGTCTGATGGCGTCGAACCAGGCCGCGGCACCGCTGCTGGCGCTGACCAGCGGTGAGCCCGCGGGTATCGGCCCCGAGCTGACGCTGGCCCTGGCGCGGCGGTGGCCGGCGCTGGCCGCGCGGGTGGTGGTCATCGGCGACCCGCAGCTGCTGGCGGCGCGTGCCGCCGCGCTGGGCTGGGCGGTGGAGATCGAGCCGCTCGAGCCCGGTGCCCCTGTGCCGCCCGCGCGGGATGGGCATCTGCCGGTGTGGCCGGTGGCGCTGCGGCGGCCGTCGCTGCCCGGCGTGCTCGACCCGGGCAACGCCGACTACGTGCTCGAGACCCTGGATGTCGCCATCGCCGCCTGTCGCGACGGGCGCGCCGCGGCCATGGTCACCGCGCCGCTGCACAAGGGGGCGATCATCGAGGGTGGCCACCCGCGGTTCACCGGGCATACCGAGTATCTGCGCGATGCCTGCGGTGTCGAAGAGGTGGTGATGATGCTCGCCACGACGATCACCTCGACGAGCGCATCGATGACCGCTACCCCGGGCACGCCGCGACCGCTGCGGGTCGCTCTGGCGACCACCCATCTGCCGCTGTCACGGGTTGCCGAAGCGCTCGATGCCGCGAGCCTGGCCCGCGTCACGCGGATTCTCGCCGCCGAGCTGACCCGGCGCTTCGGCATCGCCGCGCCGCGCATCCTGGTCAGCGGGCTCAACCCCCATGCGGGTGAGGATGGCCATCTGGGCCGCGAGGAGCTCGACATCATCATTCCGACCCTCGAGCGGCTGCGCGCCGAGGGGCTCGATCTGGTCGGCCCGCTGCCTGCCGATACGCTGTTCACACCGCGCCATCTGAATGGCGCCGACGCCGTGCTCGCCATGTATCATGACCAGGGGCTGCCGGTACTCAAGTATGCCGGTTTCGGCCAGGCGGCCAATATCACCCTGGGCCTAGGCATCGTGCGTACCTCGGTCGATCACGGGACCGCCCTCGATCTCGCCGGCAGCGGCCAAGCCGATGTCGGCAGTCTCAGGGTGGCGCTGGAAGTGGCCTGCGAGATGGCTACTCGGAACCCAACTGATTCATCTCTCTAACCAAGAGGGTGTTTACACCGCTGTTGCGCGCAGCTTTCCTGTAAACAGTCTCTGAAGGAATTCGTCGTCAATGGCTAACTCAGCCGATTATCCGCGTGGCGCGCTACCGCGAGCGCGTAAACGTTTCGGTCAGAACTTTCTGCGCGATGCCGGCGTGATCTCGCGCATCGTGCGTGCCATCGGGCCGCGCCCGGGAGAGCGCCTGGTCGAGATCGGCCCGGGGCAGGGCGCCCTGACCGAGCCGCTGCTCCAGGCCGCCGGCGCGCTCGAAGTGATCGAACTCGACCGCGACCTGATCCCCGGCCTGCGGGTACAGTTCTTCGCCTACCCGGATTTCGTGATCCACGAGGGCGATGCGCTCAAGTTCGATTTCCCCGCCCTGGCAGCCGCGGATGGCCGGCCGCTGCGGGTGGTCGGCAACCTGCCCTACAACATCTCCACGCCGCTGATCTTTCATCTGCTGGCGGCACGCGGCGCCGTCGCCGATATGCACTTCATGCTGCAAAAGGAGGTGGTAGAGCGTCTCGCCGCCGAGCCCGGTGGGCCCGACTGGGGCCGCCTGTCGGTGATGACCCAGTACCACTGCCAGGTGGAGTCGCTGTTCGTGGTGCCGCCGGCAGCCTTCGTGCCGCGGCCCAAGGTCGACTCCGCCATCGTGCGCCTGACGCCCCACGCCGAGCTGCCCGCCGTGGCGCATGACGAGGCGCGTTTCGCCGAGATCGTGCGCGAGGCCTTCGGCCAGCGGCGCAAGACGCTGCGCAACAATCTCAAGGGGCTGGTCGAGGCCAGTGAACTCGAGGCGCTGGAGATCGACCCCGGCCGCCGGCCGCAGACACTGACGGTGGCGGAGCTGGTGGCCATCGCCAATCGGGTCACGGAGCGCGAGGCATGAGCGAGCTGGCCACCCAGATTCTGGTCGAGGTCGCGCCCGACTACCGTGCCGACGAGTCGGACCCGGAGCAGTCGCGCTATGTCTTCAGCTATACGGTGACGGTGCACAACCGCTCGACGCGCGAGATTCAACTGCTGTCGCGCTACTGGAAGATCACCCAAGGCAACGGCAAGGTACAGGAGGTGCGCGGCAATGGCGTGGTCGGCAAGCAGCCGGCGATCGCCGCCGGCCACAGCTTCCGCTATACCAGCCGCGCGGTGCTGGCCTCCCCGGTGGGGGTGATGCAGGGCAGCTACGGCTGCAGCGATCTCGCCAGCGGCGGGGCCTTCGAGGTCATCATCGCACCGTTCCGGTTGGCGACCCCCAATCAGGTGCACTGAGCTGCGCCGGGTGCCGGCCCATTCATCCCGGAGGGCTCCCCAGCCCTCGACCCAGACCGACCATCGAGAAGGACGACGACCATGGCCATGTATGCCATCGGCGACCTGCAGGGCTGCTACGCTGAATTCGACGCACTGCTGGCGCGGCTCGACTTTTCGCCCTCCCGCGACCGGCTGTGGCTGGCCGGCGATCTGGTCAACCGTGGCCCTGGCTCGCTCGCCTGCCTGCGTCGGGTGAAGGCGCTGGAGGGCGCAGTGGAGACGGTGCTGGGCAACCACGACCTGCATCTGCTGGCGGTGGCGCGCGGTCATGGCAAGCTCAAGCGCAACGATACCCTGGCCGAGATACTCGACGCGCCGGATCGAGAGGCGCTGATGGGGTGGCTGCGCGCCCAGCCGTTGCTGGTCGCCGACCCGGCCCGCAACCGCGTGATGACCCACGCCGGGCTGCTGCCGCAGTGGTCGCTGGCCGAGGCTCGCGAGCTGGCGGCGGAAGCCGAGGCGGTGCTCGGCGGCGACGCGGTCGATGACTTTCTCGCCGAGATGTACGGCAACCGCCCGGCGCGCTGGTCGCCGGCGCTGGAGGGGCTGGATCGCTTGCGCAGCATCGTCAACGTCTTTACCCGGATGCGTTTCATCGACGCCGAAGGTACCCTCGACTTCAGCGCCAAGGAGGGGCTCGACACTGCACCGGCGGGCTTCGCCCCCTGGTTCACCTATCCACGCCAGCATCCGCGTGAGGAAGCGCTCACCTTGCTGTTCGGCCACTGGGCCGCGCTGGAGGGGCAGACGCCCGGAGCCCGGGTGCACGCCGAGGCGCTCGACACCGGCTGCGTCTGGGGCGGCACGCTCACGGCGCTGGATCTCGACAGCGGCGAGCGTATCGCCGAACCGTCGCAGCAGCTGCGACGCTGACGCCATCTCAGAGGGGGCACATGCCACATCAATTCGAACATCTCGACGCCGCCACGCTCATCCAGTGGCTTGGCGAAGGACGCAGCCTGACCCTGGTCGATATCCGCGATCCGCTGAGCTTCGCCCAGGGGCACATTCCCGGCAGCCGTCATCTGGACAACTCCAGCGCCGCCGAGCTGGTCGAACACACCCCCACCGCACAGCCGCTGGTGGTGGTCTGCTACCACGGCCACTCCAGCCAGCAGGCCGCCGCCTGGCTCGCCGGGCAGGGCTTCAGCGAGGTCTACAGTCTGGATGGCGGCTTCGTCGACTGGGCGCATCGTCACCCTGAACGGGTCAGCCGCTAGGGGGTGCCATGCACGCTGACAACGATCCCTGTCTCGCCGGTCTCGAGGTCTATCTGGTCGGTGGCGCGGTGCGCGATGCCCGCCTGGGCTGGCCGGTCGGCGACCGCGACTGGGTGGTGGTCGGTGCCAGCGTCGAGCAGATGCGCCAGCGCGGCTTCCAGCCGGTGGGGCGCGACTTCCCGGTGTTCCTGCATCCGCAGACCCATGAGGAGTACGCGCTGGCACGCACCGAGCGCAAGCGCGGCCACGGCTATACCGGCTTCGAGGTCCACGCCAGCCCCGAGGTGACGCTGGAGGCGGATCTGGCGCGGCGGGATTTCACCATCAATGCTATGGCCGAAGGCGCCGACGGCGAGCTGGTCGACCCCTACGACGGATGCGCCGATCTCGACGCCAGGGTCCTGCGTCACGTGTCGCCGGCGTTCGTCGAAGACCCCTTGCGAGTGCTGCGCGCGGCACGCTTTCTGGCCCGCTACCGCCATCTGGGGTTCACCATCGCCGGCGAGACCCTGGCGCTGATGCGTCAGCTCGTGGCCGGCGGCGAGATCGCGCATCTGGTCGCCGAACGCGTCTGGACCGAGACCGAGAAGGCCCTGACCGAGGCCGACCCCGCGGCCTATTTCGAGACCCTGCATGAGTGCGGTGCGCTGGTGGTGCTGATGCCGCCGCTGGCCGACGACACCCTTACGACGGCCCTGGCGCGGCTGGACAGCGTGCCGACCGATCTCGACGAGCCGGCGGTGTGGCGCTGGGCGCGACTCGGCGAGCACCTCGAAGCAGGCGCCCAGGGCGCGCTCAACGATGCCGTCAAGGCGCCCAACCGCTACCGTGACGCCATGCGCCAGGCGGCGCTCACCCGCGAGCTGCGCAGCCGCTGTGCCCAGCTCAAGGTCGCAGGGGCCGGTGATATCATGGCCTGGCTCGACGGCATCGACGCCTGGCGCCGGCCGGAGCGCCTCGACCCGTTGCTGGCACTGATCGCCCACGAAGACCCGGCCCTGGCCAAGGACCTCGCCCTGGCCTGGCGGCTGGCCTCTCAGATCCTGCCCCAGGCCCTGCTCGACGAGGGTCTGCGGGGGCCGCAGCTCGGCCAGGAGCTGGCCCGGCGGCGGGAGCAGACCATTCGCGAGGCGTTGGAGACGGCGTAGACAATGGCGTCAGGGCGCTGAGGCGTTCGCGCGCCAGCCGCCGCGACCCTCGCATTTACCTCGCAGACCACTCCCCTCGAAGATCATTCCCCTCGAAGATCATTTCCCTCGAAGACCATGCCACTCGCAGATAGAAAACGCCCGCGGCGATCACTCGCCGCGGGCGTTCGACGTTTAACGTCGTATTGCCGAGCTTAGGCAGTTGGCGTAGCCAGCCTAGACGAACAGGCCCACGATCAGCGCCATCACCAGACCGGTCAGGCCGATGATGGTCTCCATCACCGTCCAGCTCTTCAGGGTCTGCGCTTCGGTGAGACCGAAGTAGCGGTTGACCAGCCAGAACCCGGAGTCGTTGACGTGGCTCAGCACGGTGGCCCCCGAGGCGATCGCAATCACGATCAGGCCGAGCACCGGGCCCGACAGGCCCAGGGTCGAGATGACCGGTGCCATCAGGCCGGCGGCGGTGATCATGGCCACGGTGGCGGAGCCCTGGATCACGCGCACCGCGGTGGAGATCAGGAACGCCAGCAGAATCGGCGGCAGCGCGCTCTCGGCCATGATGTCACCCATCACGCCACCGACGCCGGAGTCGATCAGGACCTGCTTGAACACGCCACCGGCGCCGGTGACCAGGATGATGATGCCCGCCGGTTCGAGCGCCTTGGTGGCGACTTCCATCACCTGTTCGCGGGTCATGCCGCGGCGCGTGCCCAGGCAGGTGAAGGCGAGCAGCGTGGCCAGGGTCAGCGCCACGAAGGGGTGGCCGAGGAAGGTCAGCGCGGCCAGGACCGGGCTGTCCGCCGGCAGGATCACGCCGGAAACGGTGTTGAGCACGATCAGCGCCAGCGGCAACAGGATGATCGACAGGATCAGCTTGAAGCTGGGCAGGTCGCGGGTGTCGCCCGGCTCCTTGGGCAGCTCCATGTAGTCGGGGATCTGGGCGTCGATGCGTTTGGCGATCCAGCGCCCGAACAGCGGCCCGGCGATGATCATGGCGGGCAGGCCGCAGATGGCGCCGAACAGGATCACATAGCCGAGGTCTGCGCCGATCAGCTTGGCCACCGCGATCGGACCCGGTGTCGGCGGAATGAACGAGTGGGTCACCGCCAGCCCGGCGAGCAGCGGAATGCCGTAGTAGAGCAGCGAGCGCCCGGTGCGCCGGGTCAGGGCATAGATCAGCGGCACCAGAATGATGAAGGCGACGTCGAGGAAGACCGGAATCGCGACCAGAAAGCCGGTGACCCCCATCGCCCACTGCGAGCGGTTCTCGCCGAACTTGTCGAGCAGCGTGCTGGCCAGACGATCGACCCCGCCGGAGACCTCGAGCATCTTGCCGAACATCGCCCCCAGACCGACCACGGTGGCGACGAAGCCAAGGGTGCCGCCCATGCCTTTCTCGATGGTGTCGAGCAGCTCCTCGACGCCCATGCCGGTCGCCAGACCCACGACACCGCTGACCACCAGCAGCGCCACGAAGGCGTGCAGGCGCAGACGCATGACCAGGTAGAGAAGGACGATGATGCTCCCCAGCGCGGCGAGGATCAGAGAGGTGGGACTGTCCATGAGGATGAAAACCCTTTGTTAACGAAGCACTGACTAACCGCTGAAGCGGCGCCGGATATCGCCGCGGGCGTGGTGCATCCAGCACCCGCCGGGGCGAGATCCCGCGGGACGCTATGCGCCTTTGGTGGCGTTGTGCTCCGGTGTGGAGTTGGCGAGAATGGATGTTACCGGTAACAAGTTGGCGACAACAATGCGCCTAAAGGTGTAGAGACAAGCTGCTAGGTGAGGGGTACGCCTAGGGCTCGTACGGAAAGTCAGCGAGCGCAGGTAGTTTTCGTACAAAGCCTAACAGCAGCTTTCTCAGCCGCTAGACGACCTGGGCTCATCCGGCGGCGCGCGCCGCCAGCAGAGCGATTCATCAGTAGGCCGGTTCATCAGCAGACCGATTCATCAGCGAAAAGAGTCCGAGGCATGAAAACCAATCAGGGACATCGCATCGTCGTCATGGGCGTGTCGAGTTGCGGCAAGACCGAAATCGGGCAGCGCCTGGCGGCGCATCTGGGTGGGCGTTTCCTCGACGGCGACGACTACCACTCCGAGGCGAGCGTGGCCAAGATGTCGCGCGGCGAGCCGCTCACCGACGACGACCGCGCCGGCTGGCTCGCCCGGCTGAGCGAGATCCTGGGCGCGGCGCAGGCGGCGGACGAGACCCTTGTGGTGGGCTGCTCGGCGCTCAAGCGCCGCTATCGCGACATTCTGCGCCAGGGCGACCCGGCGCTCACCTTCGTCTATCTGCGCGGCAGCCGCGAGCTGCTGCTCGAGCGCATCCAGTCGCGCAAGGACCACTTCTTCAAGGGCGAGGCGATGCTCGACAGCCAGCTCGCCACGCTGGAAGCGCCGGGCGACGACGAGGCGGTGACGGTGGATATCGATGCCGGCATCGAAACCGTGGTCGCGCGTGCCGCCGAGGCGCTGGCCGAGCGCTACGCCACTCAAGTCGATGGCGCCGCTTCCTGAGCGGTTCGAGGACCTGACCGCCTAACCGATACTGCCGCCGCATCGCACCTCGAACCCCAGATCCTCACTGTGCGGCCGGCAGGGCTGGCCGCCGAGACGCGCCAGCAGGCGTTCGGCGATCACCTCGCCGATGCGTCGGCGCGGGGTCACCACCGTGGCCAGGGTTGGGGTCGTCGCCTCCACGATATCGAGCCCGTTGAATCCGGCCAGGGCGAGCGCCTCGGGTACCGCCAGGCGGCGGCGCTGACATTCGAACAGCGCGCCGGCGGCCAGGTCGTCGTTACAGCAGAATGCCGCCTCCAGCGCCGGCCAGCGTTGCAGCATCGACCCCAGCATCTCGCCGCCGAGTCGATAGCTCGACGGCTGCGGCGTGGTCAGGCAGTACTCGGTGGAGAGATCGGCAGCGCGCAGCGCGGCTTCCCAGCCGGCCATGCGCAGCTGGGCGCGGTGATCCATGCGTGCGCCGAGAAAACCGATTCGACGGTAACCGCGGGCGATGAAGGTTTCCGTCAGTGCCCTTCCGGCGGCGGTCTGATCGAGCCCCACGTTGATATCCAGCGGCGTCGGGGTCAGCTCCAGCGTCTCCACCACCGGCACCCCGGCGCGTCGCAGCAGCCGCTCGGCGTGTTCGGTATGGCGGGTTCCCGAGAGCACCAGGCCATCCACCCCATAGCCCAGGTAGGTGTCGATCAGGCGCTCCTCCTCGAGGATCGAGTAGCCGGTATGGCCGATCAGCAGCTGATAGCCGGCAGCGCGCAGGCCCTCCTCGATGCCGCGCTGGATATCCGAGAACACCGCGTTGGAGAGCGAGGGGATCAGCAGGGCCACGCTGTGGCTGCGGCCGCTGGCCAGCGCGCCGGCGGCGTGATTGGGAATATAGCCGAGCTCGGCGCTCGCCGCCTCGATGCGCTGGCGCAGCGCCAGCGAGACCCGCTGCGGCTCGCGCAGCGCACGCGAGACGGTGATCTTGGTGACCCCGACCCGGTCGGCGATATCCTGAAGCGTGACGCGTCCCGACGTGCGGCGCGGCATGACGATCTCCCCAGCACGGCGGCGGCGCCCGACGCGAGTGAGCGATGAACGACATCGCGCCCCGGGCGGTTCCGGTGATGATGGTTAGCGGTAACTTCCGGGAGATTAGCATGACGCCGCGGCACTGGCTGTGCGGCCATGGTTGTAGCCGATCAGCTGTGTGAGGCTCCCCGCCTCAGGGGGCGCTATCGCCGATCAGCAGCTCGGTCTCCAGGGTGCGTGAGCGGCGCGGTTCGAGATCCAGCAGCATGGCGGCCGCCAGTCGACCCTTGGCCGCGCTGTCCTGGCGCACCGTGGTCAGCCGGGGTCGCCGCTGTTGACCTTCGGCGATGCCGTCGAAGCCGGTGATGCGCAGATCTTCCGGCACCCGCAGCCCGCGCCGCTCGGCCAGATCGATGGCGGTCAGGGCGATACGATCGGAGAGGCAGATGAGCAGGTCCGGGCGTGACGCCGCGGGCTGATCGAGCAGCGTCGCGATCACTGGCACGCAGCCGTCGTAGGTGTTCTGGTCGATATTCCACAGCGCCACGCTGTCGTGGTCGATGGCGGCCTCCGTCAGCGCCTTGAAGATCCCGTCCAGGCGCCGCCGGGTGATGGTGAGATCGGCCGACAGCAGCGCATCCAGGCCGATCTGGCCCTCGTGCGACTGGGTCAGACGCAGCCCGACGATGGCGATCCGCCTGGGCGGCTGGCGCAGGGCGTGTCGGGTCAGGGCGAGGCTGGCCGGATAGTTGTCGATGTTGACTGCCGCAATACCCGGCAGATCGATGTCGATGGCCACGGCGGGGCGCCCCGCGATCAGGTCGAGGATGTGCGAGGAGGCGCCGTGCAGGCCATAGACGATGATGCCGTCGGCCATGTCGACGCCGCCGGTGGTCTGCTCCAGGCGTCCGGGCAGCAGCATCAGCGAGTGGCCGTGCTGATCCAACTGCGCGGCGACACCGGCGATCAGCTCGCTGGCGACGCTGTCGCTCAGGCTGTAGAAGAGATTTTCCGCCAGCAGCATGGCGATGATGCCGGAACGGCCGGTGCGCAGCATGCGCCCGCGGGAGTCGGGGCCGTGGTAGCCGAGTTCCGCAGCGGCGGCGAGAATCTCCTCGCGCCGGGCCTGGGAGAGTTGGTCGGGGCGATTGAAGGCGTTGGAGACGGTGGCGGTGGAGACGCCGAGACGCGCGGCCACCGTCTTCAACGTCATGCGCTTGGTCGGGCTCACGCTCGCAAGCCGCAGGCGAAGCGCCGCGTCGCGTACGGCTGGCGCCGTGCACAGAGGGCCGTGGCCGGGGGCATGCTCGAATCTCCTCGTCGAGGGGGGATGACGGCCGCGGCGCCGGCCGTCATTCCAGGGTCAGGTCGCGCGCAGCCAGACCGCCGCGTTGCCGGCCAGCGTCGCGTCGCTCACCGCATCGGGCCGGCTCTGGGCGAGCAGCGGTGCCGCCGGCAGCGCGACCGGGGCGTCGCCCAGGTTGAGCACCACGTGAACGTCACCGTTGGTCAGCACCAGCACGTCTTCACGCGGGCTCGGGGCCCACGTCAGTTCGCCCTGGCCAAGGTTATGATCGCGGCGCAGTTTGAGCAACCGCTGATATAGGCTGAGCGTCGAATCCGGCTGATCGCGCTGACGATCGACGGCGTAGTCGGCGTAGTTGTCCGGCTGCGGCAGCCAACGTTCGCCGCTGTCGTTGAAGCCGAAGGCGGGGGCCTCGGCACGCCACGGCAAGGGTACGCGGCAGCCGTCGCGGCCGCCATCCTCGCCGCCGGTGCGGTGGAAGCCCGGGTCCTGGCGGTAGCGGTCGGGCATGCGGGTGTGGTCCGGCAGGCCCAGTTCTTCGCCCTGGTAGAGATAGGCGGAGCCGGGCAGTGCCAGGGTCAGCATGATGATCGCCCGCGCCCGGCGCAGCCCCAGCGCCTCGTCGGGCTGCTCGTCGCCGATACCGATCTTCTGCGGGCGTGCGCCAGGGTTCGACAGTCCCAGACGCGAGGCGTGGCGTACGCCGTCGTGGTTGGACATCACCCAGGTGGTGGTGGCGCCGACCTCACCGGTGATGGTCAGCGAGCGGTCGATGATGGTGCGCAGCTCCGCGGCGTCCCAGTGGGCGGTGAGATAGTCGAAGTTGAACGCCTGCTGCATCTCGTCGGGGCGAATATAGCGCGCCACCCGCTCCGGCTTGAGCCAGGCCTCGGCGACCATCATGCGGTCGTCGCCGTATTCGGCCAGGATGCGATGCCAGCGGCGGTAGATGTCGTGGACGCCATCCTGATCCCACATCGGGCCGCGGTTGCCGCCCTCGACCATCACCTGCTCGCCGTCCCAGTCGGGCAGGCCCGGCTGCTTGATCATGCCGTGGGCGACGTCGACGCGGAAACCGTCGACCCCGCGGGCGAGCCAGAAGCGCAGCACGCGCTCGAACTCGTCGCCCACTTCGGGGTTGGTCCAGTCGAAGTCGGGCTGGGCGCTGTCGAACATGTGCAGATACCACTGGCCGTCGTCGACCCGGGTCCAGGCGGCGCCGCCGAAGATGCTCTGCCAGTTGTTGGGCGGCAATTCGCCGTGCTCGCCGCGCCCGTCGCGGAAGAGATAGCGCGCGCGTGCCGGGCTGCCCGGCGGGCTGGCCAGCGCCTCCTGGAACCACACGTGCTCGCTGGAGCTGTGATTGGGCACCAGATCGACGATCACCCGCATGCCGCGCTCATGGGCGCCGGCCAGCAGGCGGTCGAAGTCTTCGAGCGTGCCGAACAGCGGGTCGACATCACAGTAGTCGGAGACATCGTAGCCGGCATCGGCCTGGGGCGAGCGGTAGAACGGCGACAGCCACAGCGCATCGATGCCCAGCGCGGCGAGATAGTCGAGCCGTTCGGTGACGCCGGCGAGATCGCCCATGCCGTCGCCATTGGCGTCCATGAAGCTGCGCGGATAGATCTGATAGATGACGGCATCGCGCCACCACTGTTGCTGGGTCATGTGCTGGGTCATGCAAGACTCCTCGTCACAAGGTGAATATGGGGTCAGGGCCGGCGTGGCGATCACCACTGCCGCCGCTTGAGTCGGGTCAAGGTCTGGTCGAGGTCGGCGAGTGCCGCCGCCGGCTGGATGCGTCCGGAGAGCACCGCGTGCACGCCGTTGAAGATGGCGTTGGAGACCCGGGCATAGGCCTCGCCGGTCACCGCCGAGGGGCGCGCCACCGCGTTCATCAGTACCGGGCGCAGCACGCTCATGGTGGGGTTGGCCGCCACTACCTCGGGGTCGTCGTAGAGCGCGATCCGGGTCGGGTTCATGCCATTGTTCAGGGCGTGACGGCGCTGCACATCGGCGCTGGTCATATAGCGTGCCAGCGAGATCGCCGCCTCCGGCGTGTCGGTGTAGCGCGAGACGGCGAAGTTCCAGCCACCCAGGGTGCTCACCGAGTCGGCATCAGGGCCGTGGGGCAGCGGCGCGACGCCGATCTTGCCACGTACCCGGCTGCCCTCACGCTGGGCCAGCGACCAGACGTAGGGCCAGTTGCGCATGAACACCGCGTTGCCGCTCTGGAACACCCCGCGGGCCTCCTCCTCGGTGTAGTTGAGTACCCCACGCGGGGCGATGGTTCCGATCCAGCTCGCCGCCTCGGTCAGTGCCGCCGTGGCCCGGGGGTTGTCCAGCGTGATCGTGCCGTCGGCTTCGACGATGCGCCCGCCGCCGTAGCCGGCGATCCACTCCAGCGCGTTGCAGGTAAGGCCCTCGTAGGCGCGCCCCTGGAACACGAAGCCCCACATCTCGTCGGCGCCGGCGGCGCGCTCGGCCTGCTGGATGCTGGCCGCGGTGTCGGCCATCTCTTGCCAGGTCCGGGGCACCGGGCGTTGGTACTTGTCGAGCAGATCCTGGCGGTAGTAGAGCAGGCCGGCATCGGTGTACCAGGGCAGTGCCACCAGCCGGCCATCGACGGTATTGGCCTCGATCAGCGCCGGGAAGAAGGCCTCGCGCTCGGCCGGCGGCACGGCCTCGCCGAGGTCGAGCAGATGCGGTGCCAAAAGCCCCGGCCAGGCGATATCGACCATCATCACGTCGACATCCTGGGAGTGGCTGTTGAGCAACTGCTGGAACAGCGCCAGCTTCTCGGTGGTGGCGTTGGGGGTAGTCACCACCTTGACGCTGTTGCCGCTCTGCGCCGCCCAGGCGCGCGCCGCGGTGGGGCAGTAGTCGCCGTCGCCGCCGCCACCGCAGGCAATGGCAACCTCGGCGGCGTGGGCCGTCGAGGCTGCTCCCAGCAGGGCCAACAGGCCCAGAGCGGCACGCCAGCCGCGCGGCTTGATCACTGAACGGGTGAAGCGCGTGAGGTTCATGAGGCGGCTCCCTGCGGCTCGGAACGGGATTCGCGACGTTCGTGCGGGGGCACCGCGCGCCCGTCGCGGTCGAACAGATGGGCGTGAGTCGGATCGAAATCGAGCGTCACCCGCTGGCCGCGGCGGAACGGGCTGGGCGCCTGGGTACGGCACACCAGCAGCTCGCCGTCATCGCGCTCCAGGTAGAGGTAGGCTTCGCTGCCGAGGTACTCGACGTTGACGATCTCGAGGCCTTCGCCGCTCTCGCTGGCGGTGGGGATCAGATGCTCCGGGCGCACGCCCAGCGTGGTCTCGCTGGGGCCACCGGCGCTCAGGGCCAGCGGCAGCGTGCGCTGGCCGACGGCGGGAATCTCCACGCGGCAGCCCTGCTCGGCATCGGCCTCGGCGGTGACCTGGATGAAGTTCATCTTGGGCGAGCCGATGAAGCCGGCAACGAAGCGCGACGCCGGGCGCTCGTAGAGCTCCCGCGGGGTACCGATCTGCTCCACGTGGCCGGCGTTGAGCACCACGATACGGTCGGCCAGGGTCATCGCCTCGACCTGATCGTGGGTGACGTAGATCATGGTCGAGCCCAGGCGCTCGTGGAGCCGCGCGATCTCGTTGCGGGTCTGCACTCGCAGCGCTGCGTCGAGGTTGGAGAGCGGCTCGTCGAAGAGCAGGATCTTGGGCTCGCGGGCCATCGCGCGGCCGATCGCCACGCGCTGGCGCTGGCCGCCGGAGAGCGCCTTGGGCAGGCGCTCCAGCAGCTCGTCGAGCTGCAGGATCTTGGCCGTCTGGCGGACCCGCTCGTCCACCGTCTGCTTGTCCTGCTTGGCCAGTTTCAGGCCGAAGGCGATGTTGTCGTAGACGCTCATGTGCGGATAGAGCGCATAGGACTGGAACACCATGCCGATGCCGCGCTCAGGCGGCGTCAGATTGTTGACCCGTTGGTCGTCGATCATCAGATCGCCGTGGGTGATCGATTCGAGCCCGGCGATCAGGCGCAGCAGGGTCGACTTGCCGCAGCCCGAGGGGCCGACGAAGACGATGAACTCACCGTTGTCGATCTGCATCGAGACGTCGTCGATCACCTGGGTGCTGCCGAAGCGCTTGTTGACTCGTTCGAGCGTCAGACCAGCCATAGTTTCTCCTACCCGAAAACGGGGAAAGCGGTAGTGGCGCAAATCAGTAGTCGCGGAAAGCATCACGGGCGTTCAGCCCTTGACGGCACCGGCGGTGAGCCCGGAGACGATACGCCGCTGGAAGATCACCACCAGCACCACCAGCGGTACGGTGACGATCACCGAGGCGGCCATGATCGGCCCCCACGGCAGCTCGTACTGGCTGCCGCCGGAGATCAGCGCGATCGCCACCGGTACCGTGCGCTGCGAGTCGGTCAGGGTGAAGGTCAGGGCGAACAGGAACTCGTTCCACGCCGCGATGAAGGCCAGCAGGCCGGTGGTGGCCATCGCCGGCCACAACAGCGGCATGAACACCTTGGTCAGAGTGACCCAGGGCGAGGCGCCGTCGACGATCGCTGCCTCCTCGAGCTCGTCGGGGAGCTGGCGCATGAAGGTGGTCAGAATCCACACCGTGAACGGCAGGGTGAAGATGGTGTAGCTGAGGATCAGCCCGCCGGGTGAGTTGTAGAGATCGAGCGTACGGATCACCTCGAACAGCCCCGAGAGCACCGCCACCTGAGGGAACATCGACACCCCCAGCACGATCATCATCACCGTGGTGCGCCCGCGAAAGCGCACCCGGCCCAGCGCCCAGGCCGCGGTCAGACCCAGCAGCAGGGCGATGAGCACCACGCTGATGGCGACCACCACCGAGTTGCGGATCGCGGCCAGGAAGGTCGGCTGCGACAGCACCGTGACGTAGTTGGAGAAGTCCAGGCTATCGACCCAGTAGCTCACCTCGAACAGCTGGCTCGACGGCTTCAGCGAGGTCACGATGGCGTAGTAGAAGGGGAAGATGGCATAGAGCACCAGCACCGCCACCAGCAGCCAGAAGCCGGTTTTCAGTGCGATGGCCTTGAGTCTGCGCAGCGTCATGATCCACCTCCCAGCTGGCGACGTCCGAGATAGAGATAGACCACCGTGACCAGCGCGATGATCATGAACAACAGCGTCGAGGCGGCGCTGCCGTAGCCCACGTCCTGGAACTCCACCAACTGCTGGCGAGCGTAGATCGACATCGTCATGGTCGAGGCGGCGTTGGAGGTCAGCACGTAGATGACGTCGAACACGCGCAGCGCGTCCAGGGCGCGGAAGATCACCGCCACCAGCAGGGCCGGGGTGATCAGCGGCAGAGTGACGCGGAAGAACACCCGGACCGGATGGATGCCGTCGACCTTGGCCGCCTCGTAGCAGTCCGAGGGCAGCATCTGCAGCGCCGCGAGGACCAGCAGGGCGACGAACGGGGTCGCCTTCCACACGTCGACCATGATCACCGCCCACATCGACAGGCTGGCGTCGGCGGTCCACGACAGCGGTGCGTCGATCAGCCCCAGGGTCATCAGCAGGTGGTTGATGATCCCGAACTGATCGTTGAGCATCCACGCCCAGATCTTGGCCGAGACCACGGTGGGGATCGCCCACGGGATCAGCATCGCCGCGCGTACCAGGGTGCGGCCGCGGAAGTGGGCGTTGAGCACCAGCGCCACGATCACCCCCAGCACCGCCTCCAGCGATACCGACACCAGCGCGAAGTAGAGCGTGTTCCACACCGACTGCCACCACAGCGGGTCGGCGAGGATGCCGTACCAGCCGTTGTCATAGACCAAGTAGTTCTCGAGCCCGATGAAGTTGGCGCCTTCGAGGCTCGACAGGCTGGCGTCGGTGACGCTGAACCAGAAGGTGCGCGCCAGCGGCCAGCCGGCGACCAGCGCCAGGCCGACCAGCATCGGGGTCAGGAACAGCCAGGCCGCGCGCACCCGGCGCCTTCGTACCCGGGTGCCGCGCTCGCGGCGCGGCCGTACCGGCGGGTTGGCTTCCAGCGTGCCGCCCGGGTTAGGGGCGGCCGGCGTCTGCGCCATCGTGGGTTGCCGATTAGCCATGGATTGCCTCCCGGCCGCTTACCAGCGGCGCCGCTTGATGCGCTCGAGTTCGCTCTGCAGTGACGCCAGGCCCTGGGCCGCGTCGACCTTGCCGGAGAGCACTTCATGCACGGTGTTGAAGAAAGCGTTGGAGACCCGCGGATACTTGTCGCCGGTCACCGCCGAGGGGCGCGGAATCGCCGAAGTGAAAGTGGTGTAGAGGGTGCCGAAGAAGGGCACCGCGGCGAGCACTTCCTTGTCCTTGTAGAGCGCCGGCAGCGTCGGGTTATAGGAGCCTTCGATGGCGCGGCGCTTCTGCTCTTCCGGAGAGGTCAGGAAGGCCACCAGGTCGGCGGCCATCTGCGGGTGCTCGCTGTAGCGCGAGACCGCCAGATTCCAGCCGCCGAGCACCGCCGCACTGTGGCCGTCGGCGCCGCCGGCGGGCAGTGCCACCACGCCGACCTTGTCACGGATGTCGCTCTGCTCGGACTGCACCAGATCCCAGGCGTAGGGCCAGTTGCGCATGAACAGCGCATTGCCGGACTGGAATACCCCGCGCGACTCCTCCTCGGTGTAGTTGAGCACCCCCTGGGGCGAGATATCGCCGATCCAGCTCGCTGCCAGGGTCAGCGCCTTGGCCGCCTGCGGATTGTCGATGGTGATATCGCCGGCATCGTCGACGATGGTGCCACCGTCGGGATAGCTGGCGATCCACTCCAGCGCGTCCACCGTCAGCCCCTCATAGGCGCGCCCCTGGAACACGAAACCCCAGAAGTCCTTGTGCCCGGCCTGGCGCTCGCCGGCCTGGACGGTGCGTGCCGCCTCGGTCAGCTGCTCCCAGGTGGTGGGCACCTCAAGGCCGTACTTATCCAGCAGATCCTTGCGGTAGTAGAGCACCCCGGCATCGGTGAACCACGGCATCGCCACCAGCCGGCCATCGACGGTGTTGTTGTCGACGATGGCCTCGAAGAAGTCATCGGTGGTGCCCTTGGGCAGGTATTCGTTGAGGTCGATCAGGTGCGGCGCCAGCATGCCCGGCCACACCACGTCGATCTGGAACACGTCGATATCACCGGAGCGCGCGTTGAGGATCTGCTGATAGAGCGAGAGCCGCTCGGTGGCGGAGTTGGGTGTCGAGACCACCTCGACGCTGTGGCCGCTCTGTGCCTCCCAGCGTGCGACGCCCTCCTTGCACAGCGTGAGCTCGGCGCCGACCGCGCCGCAGGAGATGGTGAGATCGGCGGCCTGGACCTGGCCCGCGACGGTCAGGGTGGTCGCCAGCATTAGCAGAGAACGTGTTTTCATCCTGGGCTCCTGGGGAGTGCCGGTTGTTGTTGTGGGCGATCTCGTCGGTGGTCATCGCCGTGCGCCCGAGTGTCGCGGTTGGATGCGGCTCGCCTTGATCTGCGGCAATCCAGACGCGATCTTAATCGTTTAAGTTCGCAGCCAAGTTATGCCACTTGTTTGCGCCGGCTCAACCCGGACTTTGGTTGTAAAGACTTGAGAGATGAAAGGCACGATCGATAGTCGATAACCCTGACGCGAGCGCTTTAGACCTTGGTCACAGCGCCTTTTGTCGATGTTTTCATGCGACTCTTAAACGTTTAAGTTCCGCCTTGCGTCACGTCTCGCAAATACCGTCACTCTTGGGCCAGGGCAGGGGACCGGAATCGGGCCCGGGAAAGACGGCGCGGCGCTCCCGCCGAGTCGGCGGACGAGTCGGAGGAGTAGCGCCCGGCGGGCGAGGGGGACGACAACAACCACAACAGGAGCATGTCATGTCCAGATCAGCGGTCGATTCGATCGAACGTTCACGCCGGCGCACGGCGCGCCAGGCAACACCGGGGTTTCGCAAGACCGGACTCGCCATCGGGGTGGCACTGGCCTCATTGGGTGCCGTCTCCGCGGCGCAGGCGCAGTCGAATCCCAGCCTGGAAGCGCGCCTGGCAGCCCTCGAAGCCAGAGTGGCCGCGGCCGAGCAGCGTGCGGCCACCGCCGAACAGCGCGCCAATCTGGCCGAGCAGAAGCTCGATTCACTCGAGGATCAGTCCCTCGATACGCGACTCGCCGCGGTCGAGAGCCAGGCCGAAAGTCGCAGCGCCGAGGCGGCCAAGAACGCTGACGACGGTCTCTCGCTGAGCGTCTACGCCCGCTCCGGGCTGCTGCTCGGCGACGATGGCAAGAGCGCCCCCGGCGGCCCCTACCTGACTCCGGCGGGCGCCAGCGGTGGAGCGGTGGGGCGGCTGGGCAACGAGCCGGACACCTATGTCGAGACCGTGCTCAACTACAACCAGACCTTCGACAACGGTGCCAAGTCGCTCTATCGCATCATGCTGGCGGATGGCACCACTACCAGTAACGACTGGACCGCCGACGAGTCGCAGCTCAACGTGCGTCAGGCGTTCGTCGAGTTCAGCGATCTGCCCAGCTTCACCGGCCCCTTCGAGAACGCCAAGATCTGGGCCGGTAAGCGCTTCGATCGCAACAACTTCGATATCCACTGGCTCGACAGCGATGTCATCTTCCTCGCCGGTACCGGTGCCGGTGTCTACGACGTGGCGGTCAACGACGACTGGAGCACCAACCTCACGCTCTACGGGCGCAGCTTCAGCGACTTCCCGGTGGTCACCAGCGAAGACCCGGACCTGACCGGCAGTACCGATGCCTTGATCCTCTCCACCAACAACTATGTCGGCCCGTTTCAGTGGATGCTCAGCGGTCTCTCCGCCAACGATAACGACGAGCGCGATACCGGCAGCAGCGCCAAGGCGGCCGACCATGGCTTCCATGGCATGCTCGCCTATCACGGTGACAGCTTCTTCGGGGTCAGCGAGGGTAATACTGTCGCCGCGCTGCTCCACGGTGAAGGGCTGGGGGCCGAGGTCAAGGCGCTGGGTTCCGACGGCAATCTGACCGACGACGCCAAGACCACGCGGCTGGCGCTCTACGGCACCACCTATGTGGCGCCGCGCTGGCGCGTGGCCCCGGCGGTGCTGGCTCAGACCAGCGAGGATCGCTACGCCAACGGCGATAGCTACGACTGGGCCACCTTCAACCTGCGTTTCGCCAACGAGCTGACCCAAAACTTCGAGATGCAGTACGAAGCCAGCTACCAGTGGATGGACCTCGATCCCAAGGGCTACAAGGGGCGCAATGCGGTGGAGGGCGGTTACACCCGCTTTACCCTGGCGCCAACCTTCAAGCCCCAGGTGGGCGGCTTCTGGCAGCGTCCGGAGATCCGCGTATTCGCCAGCTATAGCGACTGGGACAAAGAGCTCAATAACTTCGCCGGCGACGATGCCCTGGGCAAAGACAACTTCACCGGCGGGCAGTGGACCTTCGGGACTCAGATGGAGGTGTGGTTCTAGACCGAGAGCCGATCTGGCTCGAGCCCGCCCTCAGCGGCGGGCCGTGTGGCCCGACACCCCGCCGATCGTGATCGGCGGGGTGTCGCGTTTCAGACGTGCTGGGCAGCGCTGGTGGGTGAGAGGTGAAAGGCGGTGCGAGGTCAGCTGAACGAGAGCAGCAGCAGGATCAGCGGCGGTGAGAGTAGTGAGAGCAGAAAGCCGCTGACGATGGCCACCGGCACGCAGGCGATGCCGCCGTGCTTCTGGATCACCGGCAGGGTGAAGTCCATCGCCGTGGCGCCGCTGTAGCCGATCGCCAGCGGCACCGCGCCGCGGATGAACAGCGGCACCAGCAGAAAGGCCAGCAGCTCCCGGGCCAGGTCGTTGAAGAAGGCTGCTCCCCCCAGTACGGGACCGATCTGGTCGCCGATCAGAATGCCCGACAGCGAGTACCAGCCGAAGCCCGCGGCCAGCGCCATGCCCTGATTCCAGGGCAGCGTCAGCAGCGGCGCGGCGAGCAGCCCGGCGAGCAGCGAGCTCACCAGTACTACGCCGGCGATCGCCAGCCCCAGCCGGTTGAGCAGGATCTGACGCAGTCCGAGCCCTGAATTGCGCAGCTGGCAGCCGATCAGGCCGAGCAGGGCGTAGAGGGTCCAGGTGGCCAGGGTCTCGGCCTGGGCCGCCGGATGCCAGCCGAGCAGGCGCATGCCCGCGCCGAGCAGCACGCCGAGCGCGACCACGGCGCACAGCAGCACCGAGCCCTTCATCGCCTGCCACTTGCCCAGCGGCGGCGCATCGTCGCCGGCGATGCGCTCGACCCGCGCCAGCGGCCGCCGAGACAGCCACCACAGGGCGAGCAGATTGAGTGGCGAGATCACCAGGAACAGGGTGGTGGCGGTGGCGCCGATGGTCGAGAGCTGGCCCAGCAGATTCTCCATCCCGCCCAGGCCGATGCCCATCAGCAGCAGGATGACGTAGACCGAGGCGCTCACGCCACGGTCGATGCCGCGGCGCACGCCGGCGTGTCGGACCGGTATCAGATAGCCGACGATCAGCGGCAATAGTATCCACAGCAAGCCCAGCAGCATGGCGGCCTCAGCAACATGAACAATGAAAACGGGCGCCCTGTTGGGGCGCCCGTTGACGAGTCGAAACTGTAATTCGAGACGCTACGTCATTCAACTCCCTTCGCGCGGGAAGCTGACATCGAGCAGGCTGAGCTGACTGCGCTGCTCACCGTCGCGCACGTAGCGGCTGGCCAGCAGCAGGCCGGGCACGTCGCGGTCGAAGGTCAGGAACAGATGACGGCCGCGCTTTTCCGGGTCGGCGTCCCAGGTATCGACGCTGACCCCCGGAAACTTGCCGGCCGGTGTGGTGACTTCCTCTTCACCGGTCACCCGATAGTAGAGCGTCTTGTCGCGTCCCTTGTGATCCTGATAGGTCAACTGACAGGGCGAGACCTGGTCGCTGCGACAGCGCGCCTCGGGGGCCTCGCGCGCGAGCTCGAACAGCGCGGTCTGGCGGTCGGGCAGGCGTTTCAGCTGCTTGGCGCTCAGGTGGTAGTCATCGCCGATCCCCAGCAGCGAGTAGCCCGAGGTGTAGTCGAGGGCCTGCACGTCATCGCCCTTTACGGCGAAGCGCCCAAGCTCCTCGCCGTGGGCGATCTTGATGCTGGCCTGCATCGCGCTCTCCCAGGTCTCGCCGTGCCGGCTCAGGCGGTGGGTGATGGTGGCATCCGGCCAGCCGTTGATGGCCAGGCGGTAGTGGGCCACGAAGGGCGTCGGTGCGCTTTGCGCCAGCGCCGTGGTCGTACCGAGCAGCAGTAGGGCGAGTGAGAGTAGCATCGAGGTGAGGGTGGACATCGTCTGAACTCAGGCTGGAGGCTTGGCTCTGTTGATGCCGATTGCGGCCAAAGGTTCACGCGCGCCGCAAGCGGGTGTGCAATAAGCGGCGTGCTCGCTTCCGGCGAGGCTACCTTGATCACGCCGTGGGCTTGGCCTCCTCCAGGGTATCGTCCACCGGATCCTCCAGCGGCTGGCCCGCCTCGTCCTGGAGCTGGTAGGCGTAAGCGCCCTCCAGCCCGGCCTCCTCTTCGGGCTCCTCCTGGGCCTCGGCGATATAGCCGGGATAGAAGGGCGAGAGGATGGCGACGACGATGCCCAGTGCGGCGATCAACGAGAAGGCGTAGGTGTAGTCGAACAGATCGATCAAGCGCCCGATTACCGGCGAGCCCGCCGCCTGGCCCAGCGCCACGGCCATGAAGGGAAACACCGGGCCGGCCGACAGACGCCCCGGCAGCAGGCGGATGCCGGTCATCAGATAGAGCCCGGTCAAGCTCATATAGGAGAGCCCGAAGATCAGCGCCGAAAAGAGCGTCAGCCCGGGCTGGGCCGGAGCGGCTGCCAGCAGCAGCATGCTGGCGGCGAGCATCATCAGCATCAGCGCCTGGGTGATCGGCGGATTGTTGCGGTCGGCGAGGTCGGCGACCACGGCGCCGCCCAGACCCGCCACGCCCACCGCGAACCAGAGCCAGCCGGTGGCGCCTGCCGAGCCGCCGCCGAGGGTGATCACCAGATCGGGGGCGAAGATCCAGTATGCCGACGAGACGAAGCCCATCAAGAACGCGAACAGCGACAGGCGGATCAGACGCGACCAGGGCAGCTCACCGAGCGGCGGCGGTGGGGCGGCCTCGGCGGGCGTCAGCCGCGATACCGCGGGCAGGAAGAACCATGTGGCACACAGGCCGGCGATGGCCAGTGCGGTGAAAGAGAGGTAGGCGGTGCGCCAGGCGCCGGTCATGAAAATCACCGTGGGCACGGCAACCATGATGCCGATGCTGGTGCCCGCGTTCATGAACGAGCTGACCCGCGCATGCAGGGTGCGCTTGACCACGGCCTGCATGCCTGTGGTCAGTGCCGGCATCATCAGCCCGGTGCAGATACCGCAGGAGAAGACGCCGATACCCAGGGTGATGGCGCTCGCCGCCTGGCTGATGAGCGCCAACCCGGCGACGCCGAAGCTGGCCGAGATCATCGCCGCATAGCGGGCGCCCAGGCGGTTGGCGAGCACCGGGGCGAAGCCGGTGGAGAGCAGGAAGCTCACCAGCGGCAGCGCGCCGATCACCCCGATCGTGTAGGTGGTGAGGGCCAGGTCGTCGCGGATCTGCGGGACGAAAAGACCGAAGGCGAAACGCGCCACGCCATAGCTGATGGCAATGAGCACCGCGCCGAACGCCGCGAAGCTGGTGCTGGAGACATTTCTCATGGCGTTCCCCTCTCTGGCGCTCGTGGGCGGCATCTGACCTGTACGTGATAGGCGCACCGGGGCATCGGCGCTCAGCCGCAGCCAGCCCGAGGGGCGCTCACCGCAGTGTGGATGAGACCCGCGCTAGGATGAAGTGCGCGGGCGCGGCTGGATTCGGCCGCGGCGCGATCGCAGTGTCGGGTGTCGTCGGTGGCTATGTTCATGGCTGTGTTCAATAGCCGGCATCGGGGTCGATGGTCTCGACCGCCTCGCCACGGGATAGCCGGCCCAGCGCTTCGGCGACCTGATCGGCGGCGGCGCCGATCGGCGTGGGGCCGGCCATGTGCGGGGTGATCAGAATGCGCGGGTGGCGCCATAGCGGGCTCTCGGCCGGCAGCGGCTCCTGTGGGAAGGCGTCGAGCAGCGCCCCGCGCAGGTGCGCGTCGTCGTCGGCCTCGCCGCTGCCGAGGGCGTCTAGCAGGGCGGTTTCGTCGATCAAGGTGCCGCGCCCGGGATTGATCAGGCTGGCCCCGGCGGGCAGCTTGGCCAGGGTCTCGCGATCGATCAGGTGACGGGTGGCCGGGGTGTCCGGCAACAGCGTCACCAGCGTCATGACCTGACCGAGCAAGGCATCGAGACCGGCATCGCCATGGTGGCAGGTGATGCCCTCGAGCTGCTTGGGCGAGCGGCTCCAGCCGTGCACGGGATAGCCGCCGGCGGCCAGCATCTGCGCTACGCGGGTACCGATCGCGCCCAGGCCGAGTACGCCGATACCCCACTCGGCCTTGTCGACCACCGGGACCTCGCGCCAGCTCTGCGTGCGCTGCTGGCGCTGGTAGCGGTCGAAGTCGCGCTGGAAGTGGAGCACGCCGTAGCGCACGTAGTCGCCGATCAGCTCGCCCATACCGGCGTCGCGCAGCTTGACGATGGGAATCTCGCGCGGCAGCGCGGGGTTGTTGAGCAGAGCGTCGACCCCGGCACCGAGATTGACGATACCGCGCAGCCCACGCTGCTCCTCGAACAGCGAGGCCGGCGGCTTCCACGCCACCAGATAGTCGACCTGGGGGTTGCCGTGCTCGGCGCCCAGGTGGAATTGCGCCTCGGGCAGGCGCTGGGCGAGTACGTCGCGCCACTGCGCGGCGTCCTGGTGATAGATCAGTACCTGCATGTTGCCTCCTGGGCGTAGCGCCGGCGCGGGAACGCGCCCGCTTCAGTAGACGATTTCCAGCATCGGCGGCGGTGCCTCGCCGAGCAGCCGGGCGAGCACGTCGAGGGCGTGGGCCAGCCGCCCCAGGTCGCTCTCGGCGCCCAGGCTGAGACGCACGCGCTGCGGCGCCGGCGTCTGCGCGACCAGAAACGGCTGCGCGGTGGTGATCGCCACGCCCTCCTGACGCGCCTGCTGCTTGAGCTCCTCGGCGCGCCACGGCGACGGCAGCGCGATCCAGGCGTGCAGGCTGCTGGGTCGCGCATCGATGGCGTGGCCGGCCAGACGGCGAGCGGTCAGCGATTGGCGCTCGGCGAGCAGTTGGCGCTGTTCATGCGCCAGCGTATCGATCATGCCGTTGGCGAGCCAGTAGTCGGCCAGCTCGAACACCAGCGGTGTCGCCATCCAGCTGGTGGCGCGCAGGCGCGGCAGGGTGTGGTGCATCTGCCCGCGGGGCACGCTGAGATAGCCGGCGCGCAGCCCGGGCACGGTGGCCTTGGTCAGGCTGGTGACGTGGAAGCTCTGCAGCGGCAGGCGCGCGGTGAGCGGGGTCAGCCCGGGCGGTTCGAGCAGGGCGTGGACGTCGTCCTCGATCAGCCACACGCCGTGGCGCTCGAGCACCCGGGCGACGGCATCGCGCCGCGCGTTCTCCATGGTCGCACCGGTGGGGTTGAGCTGGGTCGGGGTGAGGCACACCGCCGGCGGGCGGTGGCGCACGATGGCCGCTTCCAGCGCCTCGGGCAGCACGCCCTGATGGTCGATGGCGACCCCGCGCAGCTGGAAGCCAAGCGTGCGCGCCAGCGAGATCAGACCGTGGTCGGTGAGCGACTCGGTGAGCACTATGTCGCCGTGCTGGACCACGGTGGCGATCGCCAGCATCAGGCCGTGGGCGGCACCGTTGCAGAGCAGCCGCTCCTCCACCTCGCCGGGCACCCCCAGGCGCTCGCGCAGCCAGGCGTCGGCACGCTCGCGCTGATGGATCAGGCCGGCGATCGGGCGGCAGGCGCCGATTACGTCGGCGTGGGCGGTACGCGCAAGCTCTGCCAGGGCTTCACGAAAGCGCAAATGGTGGGACGGCAGACACACCGGATGGGCGATCGAGAGATCGATCAGGCTGTCGTCGGCGAGGGTGGCCGGCGCGCGCAGGAACTCGTTTTCGGTATCGCCCTCGGTATCGCGAATCCAGGTACCGCTGCCGACCCGGGCCTGCACCAGGCCACTCTTCTCCGCCTGCTCGTAGGCCCGGGATACGGTCTGCACGCTGACCCCGAGAGTCTCTGCCAGCTCGCGGTGGGTGGGCAGTCGGGTACCCGGCGAAATGGCGCCGTGGCGCAGCGCCTCGGCCAGGGCACGGGCGATCGCCAGATACTTCGGCCCCTGGGTCGATAGATAGGGTGTGAGGTCGATTGTCATGATGCAATAAAGCCTTTGACGCCAGGACGCGCGACGATGCTACTATCGCCCTTGATGCATTGACCGCTAATTGTCCTGATTTTTGCGAGAATCGATCATGACAATTTCACATCCGGTCGGCAAGCGGTAGGACAGGCCGGTGCTAGGCGCGCTGGCAGCCTGCGTCCTGATAATTCGGTCCCGTTAGTCGAGTGGCTCCATGTTCCAGGTTTCCCTGCCTTTTTCGCGTGAAGAGTACGCCAGCCGTTTGCACAAGGTGCGCGTGTCGATGGCCAACCGTGGCCTCGATGTGCTGATCGTCAGCGACCCCTCCAACATGGCCTGGCTGACCGGCTACGACGGCTGGTCGTTCTATGTCCATCAGTGCGTGCTGGTGGGGCTGGAAGGCGAGCCGGTGTGGTACGGCCGGCGTCAGGATGCCAACGGTGCCTGGCGCACCTGCTGGATGCACGAGGAGCGGGTACGCTACTACCCGGATTACTACGTGCAGAACCCGGACATGCATCCGATGGAGTATCTGGCCCAGTCGGTACTGCCGGAGTATGGCTGGCATACCGGCAGCATCGGCCTGGAGATGGACAACTACTACTTCTCGGCGCGGGCCTACACCAGCCTGGTCAAGGAGCTGCCCCACGCCCAGTTGAGCGATGCCACGGCGCTGGTCAACTGGTGCCGCGCGATCAAGTCGCCGCAGGAGATCGCCTACATGCGCGTGGCGGCGCGCATCGTCGAAGGCATGCACTCGCGCATCCTGGAGATGATCGAGCCGGGCCTGGCCAAGAGCAAGCTGGTCTCCGAGATCTACCGCGTCGGCACCGAGGGCTGGACCGACCCCAACGGCGTGGTGCATGGCGGCGACTATCCTGCCATCGTGCCGCTGCTGCCCACCGGCAGCGATGCCGCCGCGCCTCACCTGACCTGGGACGACACCCCGTTCCGCCGCGGTGAGGGGACGTTTTTCGAGATCGCCGGCTGCTACAAGCGCTACCACGCGCCGCTGTCGCGCACGGTCTTCCTGGGCACGCCGCCCAAGGAGTTTCTGCGCGGCGAGTCGGCGCTGCTCGAAGGCATCGAGAACGGCCTCGCCGTGGCCAAGCCCGGCAATCGCTGTGCCGACATCGCGCTGGCCCTGGGTGCGGCGATGGACAAGTACGGCTTCGACCGCGGCGGCGCACGCTGTGGCTATCCCATCGGGATCAGCTATCCGCCGGACTGGGGCGAGCGCACCATGAGCCTGCGCCCCTCGGACGAGACGATTCTCGAGCCGGGGATGACGTTCCACTTCATGCCGGGCATGTGGATGGACGACTGGGGCCTGGAGATCACCGAGAGTATCCTGATCACCGAGCACGGCGCCGAGCCGCTGTGCGAGTTTCCCCGGCAGCTGTTCGTCAAATAGACGCGCCAGCCGTTCGCCGACCCGCTCTGCGGCGGTAGCCGTGCGTCAATCAGGGCCGCTGTCGATGCGGCCCGAGATTCCGTAAGGAATGTCGTTTTTCGATGCTGCGTCCAGTGGTCGTCGCGCCGTGGCGCTGCATGAATATCATCCGCTTCAGCGAGGAGATTTCGCATGTCCGCATCCCAGCGTCCCAGTCCGATCAGCGCCAGCGTCGACTTCGACGTCCAGGGCGTGCAGCACGGTTTTCTCAAGCTGCCAATCTCGGTGGACGAGTCCGCCTGGGGTGCGGTGATGATCCCGATCACCGTGGTCGCCAACGGCGAAGGGCCGACGGCGCTGCTCACCGGCGGCAACCACGGCGACGAGTACGAAGGCATCACCGCACTGATGAAACTTTCCAATAGCCTCAAGGCGGGTGATGTGCGCGGGCGGGTGATCATCGTGCCGATGATGAACGTGCCGGCGGCTGAAGCCGGCAAGCGCACCTCGCCGCTGGACGGTGGCAACCTCAACCGCAGCTTTCCCGGCGACCCGGATGGCAGCGTGACCAGCCAGATCGCCGACTACTTTACCCGCGTGCTGGTGCCGATGTGCGACGTCGCCCTCGACCTGCACTCCGGTGGCCGCACCCTGGATATCGTGCCCTTCGCCGCCGCCCATCGCCTCGACGATCTGGAGCAGGAGCGCGCCAGCCTGGGCGGTGCGGTAGCCTTCGGCGCGCCCTACGCGATGATGATGTTCGAGCTCGATGCCACCCGGCTCTACGACACTGCGGTGGAGTCCCAGGGCAAGACCTTCGTCACCACCGAGCTCGGCGGTGGCGGCACCTCGACCCCGGCCAGCCTGGCCATCAGCGAGCGCGGCGTGCGCAACTTCCTGATCCACTACGGCCTGATCGACGGTGAGCTGGAGAGCGCCGACGAGCCGATGATCTACGTCGATATGCCCGATGCCAGCTGCTATGTGCAGAGCGAGCACGCCGGGCTGCTGGAGCTTACGGTGTCGCTGGGAGAGATGGTCAAGCAGGGCGACGTGCTGGCGCGAATCTATGACATGACCCGCACCGGTACCGACCCGGTCGAGTACCGCGCCCAGCGCGATGGCGTGCTGATCGCCCGGCGCTTCCCGGCCAAGGTCGGCATGGGCGACACCATCGCGGTGGTCGCGGAAGTGGTGCAGTCGTTGGAGAGAGATTCGTTCTCGACCCCGAAGCCGGTCGGCGCTTTATCGACCCCGAAGCCGGTCGAATGAGACTCGACCGCTACGATCTCAAGATCCTGGCGATCCTGAGCCGCGACGGGCGTATCACCAAATCGCGCCTGGCGGAGGCGATCAACCTCTCCGTCAGCCCCTGCTGGGAGCGGGTCAAGCGGCTCGAGAAGGCGGGCGTCATTCGTGGCTACAGCGCGCGGATCGACACCGAGGTGCTGGTCAAGCTGACCCCGGTGTGGGTCCAGGTCGAACTCAAGCAGCACAATGCCGAGAGCTTCGCGCGCTTCGAGCGCCTGGTCGCAGAGAGCGACGCCGTGGCCGAGTGCTTCGCCATCGGCGGCGGCATGGATTACCTGGTCAAGATCGAGCTGGAGAGCATCGACGCCTACCAGCGGCTGATCGACGCCTGGCTGGTGTCGGATCTCGGCATCGAGCGCTACTTCACCTATATCGTCACCAAGACGGTCAAGCGCCACGGGCCGCCGGCACTGCCCGACCCCGAGGGCTGAGGGGAAGGCGTCCTGAGTTTGAATGCCAGCTCCGCCCCTTCTCACCTGTTTGCCAGGTGTGTCGTTCTCATCAGAAAAACCCGGCATATGCCGGGTTTTCTGCGTCTGGGCGTTAGTAAGAGCATCCGGTTCGACAGCGGCGCGGGTACCGTCTAGCCGCTCGGGCGATCCGACGTGAGCCGGGCGTGGGAGGTATTCTCTTCTTGGGCTCGGGGCTGCTCTGTTTGAATCGGCTCGGGGCCGAGCAGCAGCACCGCCACGGCGGCGATCGCGGCCCCCAGGGCCATGACGATCGCCACCGCCTGCAGGTCGAGATCGAGGGTGAACAGCACGCCGACCACGATGGGTGAGAGCGCCGCACCGCCGCGGCCGATGCCGATCGCGAAGCCGGTGCCGGAGGCGCGCTGGGCGGTGGGGAAGCGCTGGGCGAAGAGCGCGTAGAGGCCGACCACACCGGCGTTGGTACAGAAACCGGTCACCGCGACCAGCAGCGAGATGCCGGCCAGCGAGTCGGCACCGTGGCCGAACAGGGTCACCATGATCACCGACAGGCAGAGCGCGGCGATGGTGAGGCGATGGATCGGCAGATGGCGCCCGAGCAGCCCCAGCAAGGCACCGCCCAGGGCGCCGCCGATATTGGCCCAGACCAGTACGCCGGCGGCGTTGGCGGGGTCGAACCCCATGCCGACGACGATCTCCGGCACCCACTTGAGGATGAAGTAGAAAGTGGCGATGTGCATGAAGTAGGCCAGCGTCAGCAGCAGGGTGACCCGGATCAGCGTGGGGCCGAACAGCGCCAGCGGCGAGTCGCCGTCGCTGCGGGCTGGCGGTGCCGGTAGCCGTGCCACTGTGGCGTGGCCGAGACGGCGCAGTTCGCGGTTGATCCTTTCGAGCGCCCCGACGGGGCGGCGCTGGCACAAGTAGGGCACGGTCTCGCGCAGCAGCCAGGCGGTGAGCGGGATCATCAGCACCGTCACCAGGGCGCCGAAGTAGAACACCGCGCGCCAGTCGAACAGCCGCAGTAGCTGAGCGGCGATGGTGCCGCCGACGATGGCACCCAGCGGATAGCCGATCGCCATCAGCGAGACGCACAGATTGCGGCTCTTGCGGTTGGCGTATTCGGCGGCGGTGGCGTTGATCGAGGCGAGCATGCCGCCGATGCCGACCCCAGTGAGCACGCGCCAGGCACCCAGCTCAGCCACGCTGTCGGCGCGCGCGGCCATCAGCATGCCCAGCGCCATCAGCAGCAGGCAGCCGAGGTTGACCGGACGCCGGCCGAAACGATCGGTCACCCCGCCGAGCAGGATCGAGCCCAGGGCCATGCCGATCAGTTCCATGGCCAGCACCACGCCGAGCTCGGCGCGGTTGATCCCCCACTCGGCGACGATACCCGGTGCGGCGAAGCTGATCGCCAGCACGTCGAAGCCATCCAGCGCATTGAGTGCGACCGTGGTCGCCACGGCCAGCACCTGGGCGCGCCCCATCGGGGCCTCGTCGAGCAGCTTGCGCGGATCGATGTCAGCGGCGGTGTCCAGTGTCATGCCCTTTCCCTCCTGGGGGTGAAACGACGTGCGTCAGTCACGGATACCCTGACGGCTGGTGTCGATCACCACGCGGCCGTGGCCGGCGATGCGCGAGACACAGGTACACAGCTTGTCGTCGGCGGCGTGCTGGCGGGCGCTGAAGTAGACGTCGCGGTGGTCGATGCTGCCTTCGTGGCTGACCACGTCGACCGCACACAGGCCGCACTCGCCGCGCTGGCAGTCGTAGAGCGCCTCGATGTCGTGATCGAGCAGCGACTCCAGCAGTGAGCGGTGCGGGGGTACCTCGAAGCTGATCCCCAGATTGCGCACGCTGACCTCGAAGGTCTCCTCCGGGCGCTCGCCACCGTTGGCGAAGGTCTCGTAGCGCAGCGCCCAGGGTGGCCGCGCCTCGGCTTCCCACAGCGCGCGGACATGCCTGCGCAGGCCCGCCGGGCCACACAGATAGGCCTCTCCGGCCGGGTCGAGGGCGGCCACCGCGCGGGCGATCGCCGGTGCCGCGCTGGCCGAATCCGAGTACACCTCCAGCGCCGCGCCCAGTTCAGAGAGCGCCGTGGCGAAGTGATCGCGGGCACTGTCCCGGGAGACATAGATCAGACGCAGGCGCTTGCCGGCGCGCTGGAGTGCCAGCGCCATGCCGTAGAGCGGGGTGATACCGATACCGCCGGCGATCAGCAGGTACTCGGGGTTGGCGAACGACAGCGGGAAGTGGTTGGCCGGTGCCGCGATGGTCAGCGGATCGCCGGGGGCGAGCTGCCACAGGTGCTCGCTGCCACCGCGGCTATGGACCAGGCGCTTGACCGCGAAGCGGTAGACGCCGGCCTCGCCGGCCTCCTCGAGCAGCGAGTAGTGGCGGGTCTGGGGGTGGCCGCTGACGTCGAGCTGCAGCGGCAGATGGCTCCCCGGGGTATAGGCTGCGGTCGCGCCGCTGTCGGGGCGCACCTCGAACAGGCGCACGTCGCTACCCAGATCGTGGCTGCGCGCAAGGGTGGCCGACTCCCAGCGGGGCGGGGTGTGGACCGAAGGCAGGCTGCGAGGGTTCATGGGTCTCTCCTGGCCGCACGCGGCGGGGTCAAGGTTGACGGATCAGCGCACCGCCGCTGACGGCATCCAGCCCGGCGGGATGGGCGAGCGCGCTGTCCAGATTGCGCTGGGCGATGCGCGCGTGCTCGCGGGCGATCTGCTCGGCCCGCGCGCCCTCACCGGAGGCGAGGGCGTCGACCAGGCAGCGGTGCTGATCGTTGGCGATGAACAGGATGCGGTGGGCGGAGGCGGAGTGGGCGTAGCTCATGACGAAGGCATTGGGCGAGGCGAAGGGCAGATTGCCGATGCGCTCCAGCGCCTCGCTCAGCGCCATGCTCTCGGCGAGGGCGAGCAGATGCTGGTGGAACTCGCCGTTGAGCGTGACGTAGTGATTCAGCGCCTCTTCGTCGAGCTGCGCGCGGGAGACAATGGTGTCGATGCGCTCGACCAGCCGGTGCAGCGGCTCGAGGCGTGACGCCGGGTGGCGCGCCTCCGCCGCCTGGCGCGCAGCGAGCCCTTCGAGCGTGCCGCGAATCTCGATCGTCTGCTTGAGGTAGTCGGGCGAGAAGCCGCGCACCGCATAGCCGCCGCGCTCGGCGGTCTCGACCAGCCCCTCGTGTTCGAGGCGCACCAGGGCCTCGCGCAGCGGCGTGCGCGACACCGCCAGACGGGTCGCCAGGGTCGGTTCCCACAGGCGCTCGCCGGCGCTCAGGGTGCCGTCGAGAATCCAGTTGCGCAGGGTCAACAGCGCTTTCAGCGATTGGCGCATGGTGATCGCGTCCTCAGGCCTGGCGCGCGAAGACGCTGGGCGTCGACGCCTGCTCACCGGCAGGCGGCGTCTCCTCGGCGGCGATCAGGCGGTCGATGATGCGTCGTGCCCACATCGCGCCGGCGTCGATGTTGAGGTTGTAGAACGGCGGGCGGTCGTACTTCGAGACCGCAATCTGCTGCGCCTGGAGTACCGCCTTGTCCTGGTCGTAGACCCCCTGGCCGTCGTTGACATGGGCGTAGTGCAGGTACTCGGTCCAGTTGGGGTCGTCGATATGGTGATCGCGGACGAAATTCCAGAAGTAGTGGCAGCTGGTGGCGGTCTCCGGCGTCAGCGCCGCCAGGAAGTAGCCGGTCACGCCGTGGGAGCGGTCGCCCTGGGGCGCGCCGGTGCCGGCTTCGGCTACGCCGACATCGCCGACGATGGTCGAGGGCGCCTCGAAGTGGATGTTGTGCCAGCGATCCACCGGCACGTCGCGCCCCAGCTGGCGGGCCCAGAAGGGTGGGGCATCGCCGTCGAGCATCCAGCGCTGGACGGTGACACTGCGCTCGTCGTGGGTGACGTCGAAGGGGGCGCGGGTGATCGAGTCGTGGCCGATGCTGCCGGCGTGGACGAAGGTCTCGTGGGTGAGGTCGAGCAGGTTGTCGATCACCAGCCGGTATTCGCACTGCAGGCTGTAGAAGGTCCCGCCGCGGCCGGCCAGAGCGGGGTCGGCGTTCCAGTGGAAGTCGGGGATGGTGGCGGTGTCGGCCCGGGCCGGGTGGCCCATCCACACCCACACCAGGGCGTGGCGCTCGGCCACCGGGAAGCTGCGCACGCAGGCGGCGGGGTTGATCGTCTCCTGCGACGGCATATGGGTGCAGCGGCCATGGGGGTCGAAGGCCAGGCCGTGATAGCCGCACACCACGCTGTCGCCATCCAGGCGGCCCAGCGACAGCGGCAGCAGGCGGTGCCAGCAAGCATCCTGCAGCGCGGCGATCTCGCCGTCGCTTCTGCGATAGAGCACCAGATCGGTTTCGCAGAGGGTGCGCGGCGTGAGCCGGTGCTGTATCTCATGGCCCCAGGCGGCGGCGTACCAGGCGTTCAACGGATAGCCACGGTTGGACATGGGTCATCTCCTCTCGGGTTCACGCCGTGGCGTCGGTCGGCGTCTCGCGCGGCGGTCAGGGCGCGGGTGGCCGGTCCGGAAATCGGAGGTGAATGGCACGGCGTGTATACATGCTTACGCCTGAGTTCTCTTTTTGGCGACGATTTTGTGCGTTTTTTAGCCAAAAGATGTAGATGTCAGGGGTTCGTGTATACAGTCGGAATCCCCGTCGTGGCGCACGCTCATCGCACCGAAAAAACCGCAAGTTACCGCGGCGCTTTCGAAAAAAAGCGCAAGTGGCAGCGCGGCGGGACAAAAAGTTTCTGCGCGCCCTAGCCCCTATGCTGGGGGCACTCGGCAGCGCCAGAGGGAAGCACTTCTCTCTGACGCCGCCTGACCGTTACGCCCTCAGCGCCGCAGGAGGCGACAGCATGAAACTCAACGACCCGCGTCTTTTCCGTCAGTACGCCTATGTCGACGGCAAGTGGACCCATGGCAGCGAGGGTCGCGAGGAGGCGGTGGTCGACCCCGCCACCGGCGAGACCCTGGGCCACTGTGCACTGCTGGAAGCCGCCCAGATCACCGCCACCGTGACCGCCGCCGAGGAGGCGTTCGCCGCCTGGCGGGCGCTCAACGTCAATGTGCGCGCCGAGAAGCTCAACGCCTGGTACCGCCTGCTGCACGAGCACAAGGAGGATCTCGCCTATCTGATGACCCGCGAGCAGGGCAAGCCGCTCAAGGATGCCCGCGGTGAGGTCGACTATGGCGCCAGCTTCATCCAGTGGTTCGCCGAGGAGGCCAAGCGCGCCTACGGCATGACCATCCCCAGCCATATCCCCGATGCGGCCCTGGGTACGATCAAGGAGCCGGTGGGCGTGTCGGCGATGTTCACGCCGTGGAACTTCCCGCTGGCGATGATCACGCGCAAGGCGGGGGCGGCGCTGGCCGCGGGCTGCCCGGTGATCGTCAAGCCGGCCAACGAGACCCCGTACTCGGCGCTGGCGCTGGCCGAACTCGCCGAGCGCGCGGGCATCCCGGCCGGGGTGTTCAACGTGGTCACCGGCGACCCGGCGACGGTCTCCGAGGTGCTGTGCAGCGACAACCGCATCCGCAATATCTCGTTCACCGGCTCGACCCGGGTGGGCAAGCTGCTGATGCGCCAGAGTTCGTCGAGCGTCAAGCGCATGTCGCTGGAGCTGGGCGGCAACGCGCCCTTCATCGTCTGCGACGACATGGACCCGGACGCCGCAGCCAAAGAAGCCGTGGCCGCCAAGTTCCAGACCGCCGGGCAGGATTGCCTGGCCGCCAACCGCATCTTCGTCCAGCGCGGCATCTACGACGCCTTCATCGAGCGCTTCGTCGCGCACATGGAAGCGCTCAGCGTGGGCAACGGGCTCGATGAGTGCGATATCGGCCCGTTGATCCACCGCCGTGCGGTGGAGATGGCCGAGGGTATCGTCGAGGATGGGGTACGCCGCGGCGCGCGCAAGCTCGGCGGCGAGCGCTCGGCGCCGGGGGCCAACTTCTTCGTCCCCACGCTGCTCGCCGACATCACCCCCGAGATGCGCGTATTCCGCGAGGAGACCTTCTCGCCGGTGGCGGGTATCGGCGTGTTCGACAGCGACGACGAAGTGATCCGGCTGGCCAACGACACCGAGTACGGCCTCGCCGCCTATGTCTACACCCATGACGTGCGACGCATCTGGAAGCTGATGCGCGGGCTGGAGTACGGCATGGTCAGCGTCAACAGCGTCAAGATGACCGGCGCGCCGATCCCCTTCGGCGGCATCAAGCAGTCCGGCCTTGGCCGCGAGGGCGGCGCCCAGGGGCTCGAGGAGTATCTCGACACCAAGTATTACTGTCTGGGTAATATGCCCTCGGCCAGTTCTTCTTGAGCCAACGTTGAATCGCTGACGGCGCTTCGCCGGCTCGCCGGCGCCCGAGCGCTGTCGCGCCGTATCATCAGCGTCGCATAGCTTTTTGAGCGTCGCATGGCTTTATTAACGCGGGTATCACACAAGGGTCACGGTGACCGCTGCGCCCGCCGGGAACCACCATCAAACACCATCGACAGTTGCGGTGGTGGTTCCGCTTTCAGTAAGGAAAACGTCATGACCGATACGCGTAGCCTGATCGACAACGATCGCCGCCACGTCTTTCACGCCTCCACCCATCTGCGCGACTACGCCCATGGCGATGCGCCGGGGCGTATCATCACCGGTGGCCAGGGGATTTCCATCGTCGACCGCGACGGGCGTGAGATGATCGACGCCTTTGCCGGGCTCTACTGCGTCAACATCGGCTACGGGCGCAGCGAGATCGCCGAGGCCATCTACGCCCAGGCCAAGGAACTCGCCTACTACCACACCTATGTCGGCCACTCCAACGAGCCGCTGATCGCGCTCTCCGAGCGTATCGCCAAGCTCGCCGGTCACGGCTTGAACAAGGTCTACTACGGGCTCTCCGGCAGCGACGCCAACGAGACCCAGATCAAGCTGGTGCGCTACTACCACAATGTCACCGGCCGGCCGCAGAAGAAGAAGATCATCTCGCGCCAGCGCGGCTATCACGGTTCCAGCATCGCCGCTGGTTCGCTCACCGGGCTGCCCGCCTTCCATCAGCATTTCGACCTGCCGATCGACGGCGTGCTGCATACCGAGGCCCCGTACTACTACAGAAGGCCCCGGGGCGAGATGAGCGAACGCGAGTTCTCCGCCTACTGCGCCGAGCAGCTGGAGGCGCTGATCCAGCGCGAGGGCCCGGAGACCGTGGGCGCCTTCATCGGCGAGCCGGTACTCGGCACCGGCGGCATCATCCCGCCGCCGGAGGGCTACTGGGACGCAATTCAGGCGGTGCTCAAGCGCCACGACATCCTGCTGATTGCTGACGAAGTCGTCAGCGGTTTCGGGCGGTTGGGCAGCGATTTCGGCTTCCAGCACTACGGCATCCAGCCGGATCTGGTGACCATCGCCAAGGGGCTGACCAGCGCCTATCAGCCGCTCTCCGGGGTGATCGTCGGCGAACGCGTGTGGAAAGCGCTGGAGGACGGCACCGGTGAGTACGGCCCGATCGGCCACGGCTGGACCTACTCCGGGCACCCGCTGGGCGCGGCGGCGGCGATGGCCAATCTGGACATCATCGAGCGCGAGAATCTGGTCGGTAACGCCGCCGAGACCGGCGCCTACTTCAACGCCCAGCTGGCCAAGACCTTCGGTGAGCACCCGCTGGTGGGCGACGTGCGCGGCCAGGGGCTGATGGCGGCACTCGAGTTCGCGCCGAAGAAGGGCGCCTATACCCCCTTCGACCCGACGCTCAAGGTCGGCCCGCGGGTCGCGGCGGCGGCGCTCGAGGAGAACCTGATCGCCCGTGCCATGCCCAACGGCGACATTCTTGGCTTCGCCCCGCCGCTGGTGATCGATCGCGGCCAGGTCGACGAGGTGATCGCCCGTGCCAAGCGTGCCATCGACAAGGTGACCGACGAGCTGACGCGTAGCGGCGATCTGCAGGGGTGAACTAAATAGCCGAACCCAAGCGCTGAGCCGAAGGGGGGAGCTTAAGAGAGAAACCCCGGCGTCGCGGTGGCACACCGCGTCGCGCATTGATACCGACACGCGCCTGCGGCAGGGTGAAGAGATTCAGCCTGCCGCCTTTCCGTTCCGGCGTCCTGCCCTTTCGATTCGGGAGCCTGTATGTCCGACCCCGTCACCCTGCACGATATCTACCTGGCCCGCCAGCGACTCGCCGGGCAGGCGGCGCGCACGCCGCTGATCCTCTCCCAGAGCCTCTCGATACGCTTCGACGCCGAGGTCTATCTCAAGCTCGAGACGCTACAGCCGAGCGGCGCGTTCAAGCTGCGCGGCGCGCTCAACAAGATCGCCTCGCTGGCGCCGGATCAGCTCGAGCGCGGCGTCACCACGGCCTCCACCGGCAATCACGGCCGCGCGGTGGCGTGGGCGGCCAAACGCCTCGGCGCCCGCGCGGTGGTCTGTCTCTCCGAGCTGGTGCCGGCCAACAAGGTCGCCGCCATCGAAGCGCTGGGGGCTGAGGCACGGGTGATCGGGCGCTCCCAGGACGACGCCTTCGTCGAGGCGCGGCGTCTGGTCGCCGACGACGGCATGACGCTGATCGAACCCTTCGATGACCCGCTGATCGCGGCCGGCCAGGGCACCATCGGGCTCGAACTGATGGAAGACCTGCCGGCGCTCGACCGCGTGCTGATCGGGCTCTCCGGCGGCGGGCTGCTCGGCGGTATCGGGCGCGCCGTCAAAGGCATCAACCCCCAGGTCCAGGTGACCGGGGTGAGCATGCAGAAGGGCGCGGCGATGATCGACAGTCTGGCGGCGGGCGAGCCGGTGGAGGTCGAGGAACAGGCCTCGCTGGCCGATTCGCTCGGCGGCGGGATCGGGCTCGACAACCGCTGTACCTTCGCCCTGGTGCGCGAGGTGATGGACGATCACTACCGGGTGTCGGAGCCGGCGATTGCTCGGGCCATGCTGCACTTCTTCGAGCAGGAGAAAATGCTGGTCGAGGGGGCCGCGGTGGTGGGGCTCGCGGCCATCGAGGAGCACGCCCTCGACATCCGCGGCCAGAAGGTGGCGCTGATCGTCTCGGGCAACGGCGTGGACGCGGAGACGCTGATGCGGGCGAAGGCCCTGCTCGACTATCCGCCGCGCTGATACGAATTCACGTGAATGGACGCAGGAGACACCCCGATGGAGCTCTACAACCGACAGCAGATTCAGGATGTCGTCACGCTGGATCACGCCGCCCTGGAGGCGGTCGAGGCCGGTTTCCGTGCGCTGGGCGAAGGTAACGTCGTCCAGCCGCCGATCCTGTCGATGGCAATTGCGGAATCCAATGGCGAGGTCGACGTCAAGACCGCGCATATTCAGGGCAATGCGCGCTTCGCGATCAAGGTCAGCCCCGGCTTCTTCGACAATCCCAAGCTGGGGCTGCCGAGTCTCAACGGGCTGATGATCGTGTTCTCGGCCAAGACCGGTCTGGTCGAGGCGGTACTGTTCGATGAGGGCTACCTCACCGACATTCGTACCGCGCTGGCCGGCGCCATCGCCGCCAAGCATCTCTCGCGGCGTGACAGCCGGCGCGTCACCGTCCTCGGCGCCGGCGTGCAGGCGGAGCTGCAGGTCGCCGCGCTCAGGCTGGTGCGCGACATCGATACGCTCGACGTCTGGGCGCGGGATGCCGAGAAGGCCGGCGCCTATGCGGTGCGCATGCGCGAGCGCTATGGTCTTGCGGTCGAGGTTCATGAGGAGATCGGGGCGGCCTGTACCCATGCCGATATCATCGTCACCACCACGCCATCACGCGAGCCTTTGCTGTCAGGGGCGCATCTGCCCGATGGCGTGCATGTCACGGCGATGGGCTCGGACAGCCCCGAAAAGCGCGAGCTCGACTCCTCGGTGATGGAGCGCGCCGACGTCTTCGTCGCCGATACCCGGGCCCAGAGCGAGCACAATGGCGAGCTCAAGGTCTATGCCGGGCATCGCCCGCCGTTCACGGTTCACGAGCTGGGCCAGGTGATCGCCGGTGGCCAGTCGCCGCGCCGGGAGGCGAGCGCCATCACCGTCTGCGACCTCACCGGCACCGGGGTGCAGGACACCGCCATCGCCGGCTTTGCGCTGTCGCGGCTGACGTCGTGAGCCGGGCGGGTGCGGTGGTGGTGCGCCGTGCCACCCCAGCCGACGCCGGGGCGATCGCGACCATCCACGTCGACGCCTGGCGACATAACTACCGCGGCTTGATCGCCGAGACCACGCTGGCGGGCTTGGATGTCGCCGCGCGTGCCGCGGCCTGGCGCTCGCAGCTCGACGCGGGGACGGTGGTCTTTGTCGGTACGCATGCGGACATCCGAACAGACACCCAGGCAGACACTCGGGCAGGTGAGCTGCTTGGCTGGGTGAGTGTTGGCCCTTTTCGTCAGAGCGAGAGTGCGCGGCCCGAGGTGCGCTCACTCACCCCCGGCTGGGCCGAACTCTACAGCTTCTACGTTGCCCCACGGGCTCAGCGCCAGGGCGTCGGCCACGCCCTGTGGCAGGCGGCGCTGGAGTGGTGCCTCGATCAGGGCTACCGCGACCTGGGGCTGTGGGTCCTCGCCGACAATGTGCCGGCGATTCGCTTCTACCAGCGCTGCGGCCTGCGCGATCTGGGGCTCGATCAGGATTTCACCATCGACGCACAGCCGCTGGTGGAGAAACTGATGGCACGAACGCTGGCCAGCCCGGTCTGAGCGCGATCACGTCGTCGCCCGAGCGGAGGGGGAGACCGCTGCGCGCTTGCACTTTGGTGGCGGGTCCACGACGGCCCGAGTCGTGGCGTGGCATGCTGGCACCAGGTGTCGACAGGAGGAAAAGGCGATGGTCAGCAATATCCTGATGCCGCGGATTCTGGAAGTGGGTGGCGGCGCGCTCGAGCGTCTCGCCGGGGTGCTCGCCGCACTCGGCGTGCAGCGGCCGCTGGTAGTCACCGATCCGATGATGGTCGAACTCGGTTACGTGGCGCGACTTCACGCCTTGCTTGAGGCCGCCGGGCTCGACTACCGCGTGTTCGCGGACACCGTGCCGGAGCCCACCCTGGCCTCGATCCTCGACGGTGTGGCGCTGATGCGCGAGGGCACCGCACAGGGCGCGTTCGATGGCGTGATCGCGCTGGGCGGCGGCAGCCCCATCGACTCGGCCAAGGCGATCGGCGTACTGGGTCACTTCGGCGGTGAGATCCGCGACTATCAGTTTCCGCGCGCGGCGTCGCAGCTCGGCCTGCCGCTGGTCGCCATCCCCACCACCGCCGGCACCGGCTCGGAGATGACGCGTTTCACCATCATCACCGACGAGGTCGCCGGCGAAAAGATGCTCTGCCCGGGCATCGGCTTCATGCCGGCGGCCGCGATCGTCGACTTCGAGCTGACGCTCTCGGTGCCGCCGCGGGTCACCGCCGACACCGGCATCGACGCGCTCACCCACGCCATCGAGGCCTACGTCAGCCGCAAGGCCAACCCCTTCTCGGATCACAACGCGCTGGCCGCGATGCGCCTGATCGGCCCCCATCTGCGCCGGGTCTATCACCAGGGCGACGATCGCGCGGCGCGCGAGGCGATGATGCTGGGCTCGAGCCTGGCTGGCCTGGCCTTCTCCAGCGCCTCGGTGGCACTGGTACACGGCATGAGCCGGCCGCTGGGTGCTGCGTTTCACGTGCCCCACGGCATGTCCAACGCCATGCTGCTGCCGGCGGTCACGACCTTCTCGCTGGCCGCCGCGCCGGCACGTTACGCCACCTGCGCCCGCGCCATCGGCGTGGCCACCGACAGCGACGATGACGCCCGCGCCGGCGAGCGGCTGCTCGCCGAGCTGGTCGCCCTCAATCAGGAGCTGGCGGTGCCCACGCCGCGGGACTACGGCATCGACCCCGCGCGCTTCGAGGCGCTGCTCGACACCATGGCCGAGCAGGCCCTGGCCTCCGGCTCGCCCGGCAACAACCCGCGGGTGCCGAACCACGCGGAGCTGATCGAACTCTACCGTTCGCTCTGGTAGCCAGCGCGGCAACGGCGGCCGCGCTATTTCAGGTGGTCTCGCAGCGCTCGGCGGCGGGCGGCGCCAGCGCGCTGGCGCGCAGGACAATGCACAGCGACAGCACGCCGAGCAGGGCAAAGGCGTAGTGCAGCGTGATCACACTGGCGGCAAAGCCGATCAGCGGTGGTCCCAGCAGCATGCCGCCGTAGCCCAGGGTGGCGACGCTGGCGATGGCGGCGCCGGGGGGCAGCTCGGGGTCGTTGGCCGCGCGTGAGAACGCCAGCGGCATCACCAGGGCATAGCCGATCCCCATCAGGAAGAAGCCGACCAGGACGAGATGCAGCTCGCCGCAGAGCACCGCCAGAGCCACGCCCAGGGTGGCCGAGAGGCCGGCAAGACGCGTCGCCGTGGTAGTACCGAGACGCAGGATCAGCCCCGCGCCGATCAGCCGTGTGAACACCATGGCGGTGGAGAAGATGGCGTAGCCCAGGGTGCTCTGGGCCGCGCTGGCCGCGGTGGCATCGAGCAGGAAGAGTGCGCTCCAGTCCGCCACCGCGCCTTCGCCGAGGGAGGCGCACAGGGCGACCACGCCGACCCACAGCAGCGCCCCGTGCGGCAGCGGCAGCCGCCGGGGCTTCACCGCGGGCGGTTGGCGGCGCTCGCCGGGCCAGGGTACGGCGGCGACCACTGCGGTGACTACGTAGATCAGCCCGCCCGCCAGGAGAAAGTGCCACAGCAGCGGGAGCGCCAGATGCGTCGCCAGGTAACCGAGCGCCGCGCCCGCGCCGGCGCCCAGGCTCCATAGGGCATGGAAGGAGGCCATCACCGGTTTGCCGAGGGCGCGCTCGGCCTCGCCGGCCCAGCCGTTCATGGTCACGTCCATGGCGCCCTGAGCGCCCCCGAACAGCACCAGCGCCAGGGCGAGAGACCACACCGTGGGCGCCGCGGCGACCAGGCCCAGCGTCAGGACGCAGGCGATGGCCAGGGCACGGGTGGTGCGCGCCGCGCCGAAATGATCGGCCGCGCGCCCGGCCAGCGGAAACGAGATCAGCGCGCCGACGCCCAGGCCCAGCAGCAGCAGGCCGAGCCCGGCATCATCGAGACCGTGCAGCTCGGTGACGCGCGGAATGCGTGACGCCCAGGTGCCGAACAGGCCGCCATTGAGAAAGAACATGGCGGCAACGGCGCTCCAGGTGCGAACAAAACCCGGACGAGGCATTCAGGACTTTTTGGGCGTCGGGGCCACGCCGGGACCGGTGGGGGAGCCGACCTGGTGCCACTGACGGCCGTCGCGCTCGATCAGCTCGTGTGCGCTCTGCGGGCCATCCTCGCCGGCGGCGTAGTCGCTCAGCTCGGGATTCTCGGCCCAGGCGTCGAGGAACGGCTGCACCGCGCGCCAGCCGTTCTCGATGGTGTCGGCGCGCTGGAACAGCATCTGATCGCCGGTGAGGCAGTCGTAGATCAAGGTCTCATAGCCGGTGACCGCGGGCAGATCGAAGAAGTCCTTGTAGGCGAAGCCCATCTTGACCGTGTCCATCTCGAGCTCCGGCCCGGGGCGCTTGGCCTGGAAGTCGAACCACATGCCCTCGTTGGGCTGGATCTGGATGATCAGCCAGTTGGCCGCCATGCGCTCGACCTCGGTATCGCGGAACTGAGCATAGGGCGCCGGCTTGAAGCAGATCGCGATCTCGGTGTCGCGGGCGCTCATGCGCTTGCCGGTACGCAGGTAGAAGGGCACACCGATCCAGCGCCAGTTGTCGACCATCACCTTCATCGCCACGTAGGTCTCGGTCTGGCTGTCCGGGTCGACGCCCTCCTCATCGAGATAGCCGGGTACCTCGGTGTCGCCCAGCTTGCCGGCCGCGTAGCGTCCGCGTGCGGAGTTGGCGGCGGCCTCTTGCGGGGTCCAGGGGCGGATCGCTTCGAGCACCTTGGATTTCTCGTTGCGCAGGGCGTCGGCCCCGAACGCCGCCGGCGGCTCGATAGCGACCATCGCCAACAGCTGGAACAGATGATTGGGCACCATGTCGCGCATGGCACCGGTGCGGTCGTAGAAGGCGGCGCGCTTCTCGACGCCGACGGTCTCGGCTGCGGTGATCTGGATATGGTCGATGTAGTGATTGTTCCAGAACGGCTCGAACAGCACATTGGCGAAGCGCGCGACCAGAATGTTCTGCACCGTCTCCTTGCCCAGGAAGTGATCGATCCGATAGATCTGGCGCTCCTGCATCACCTCCAGCAGCTGGGCGTTGAGCGTGCGTGCCGACTCGAGATCGTGGCCGAAGGGCTTCTCCACCACTAGCCGTCGGTACTGGCCGTCGCGTTCGCTGAGCAGCCCCGCTTCGCCCAGGCGGGTGGCGATATCGCCGAAAAAGCGCGAGCCGGTGGCGCAGTAGAAGACCGCGTTGGCGCTGGTGCCGGCCTTGATCAGCGTGGCGATCTCGGCGTAGATGTCGCTCTGGGTGAAGTCGCCCTGGCGGTAGTGCAGGCGGCGGGCGAATGCGTTCCAGGTCTCGGGGTCGAGATCGGCCGCGCGCCCCTCGGCGTGGCTGGCGGCGTCCTTGTCGGCGAGAAACGTATGGAGATGCTCGCGGAAGCTCTCATCGTCGTGCTCGGCGAGATCCACCCCCACGATACGCATGGCGTCGTCGAGCAGACCGTCGCGATCGAGATGGTAGAGCGATGGGATCAGCAGGCGTTTCACCAGGTCACCGCTGGCGCCGAAGATGAACAGCGTGGTGTCGTCGGCGACAGGGGTGTCGCCGGATTGGCGCTTTGCGGATGCTGCCATGGAAGTCGTCTCCATTCGGTGCCGGACGCGCCGGCGTTACAATTCACCTACGCTGCTGTCAGCGCCTTGCACCGGTGTGCCACCGGTGCCGCTGCCAGACAGGCGTCACGATCCGCCGCCCGACGACAAGACCAAACTGGCCCGAGGAGAGAGATATGCCGGACGCCCAGACTCACTATCAGCATAAGAGCAACCCGCAAACTCTGCCGCCATTGACGCTGCATATCGGTCATGAAGAGCTAGTGATCCGTAAGCGCTACGAGGTCGTCAGTATCGTCAACGACATTCTGATCGGCATCTGGTTCGTGATCGGCAGTTTTTTCTTCTTCTACGAAGCGTTGACCTACTACGGCACCTGGCTGTTCCTGATCGGCAGTATCGAGATGCTGATCAGACCGGTGATCCGGCTGATGCGCCATGTTCATATCCGACGTCTGCGCGAAACGCCGCAGTTGCCGCCGGAAGCCGCGCACGATTTCTGACGCCGAAAGCGCTGTCCGTGGCAATCGCGAATTGTCCGTTGGCGTCTGACTGCTAGCCTGAAACGTCACAGGATGTCATCGACGCAAGCGGAGAGTTCAGGATGAGCAGCGCGAATCACGATAGCGGCCCGGGCAGCGATTTGGGCAGCGATTTAGGAAACATGGACGCCGGCAGCCTCAAGCGGCTGTTCGAGAGCGGCGAAGCCTCGCCGCTGGAGGCGACCCGGGCGGCGCTGGCGCGTATCGAGCGCTTCAACGACGCTGTCAACGCCTATGTACATGTCGATCACGAAGGCGCCGAGGCCGCAGCCAAGGCGTCGGCACGGCGCTGGGGGCAGGGCAGGCCGCTGAGCGCGATCGACGGGATTCCGGTGTCGATGAAGGACCTGGCCGAGGTTGCCGGCATGCCGGCGCGGGAGGGCTCGCTGACCACTTCCACTGCGCTCTGCGAGCACGACTGCCCGCCGGCGCGCATGCTGCGTGAGGCCGGGGCGGTGATCCTGGGCAAGACCAATACGCCGGAGTTCGGCTGGAAGGCGGTGACCGACAACCGGGTCTTCGGCGCTACCTGCAATCCCTGGGATACCCGGCTGACCCCGGGGGGCTCCTCGGGCGGTGCTGCGGCCGCCGCTGCGCTCAATATGGGCGTACTGCACCAGGGCGGCGATTCCGGGGGCTCGATCCGCATTCCGGCCGCCTTCACCGGGGTGTTCGGCTTCAAACCCACCTATGGCTGGACCCCTCAGTGGCCGCCGGCGACCGAGCCGTCGCTATCGCATATCGGCCCGCTGACACGCAGCGTCGAGGATGCGGTGCGCATGCTCAACGTGATCGGCCGCTACGATTATCGCGACCCCTATGCCACCCGCGGGCAGCCCGATGACTGGGGCGCCGAGCTGAGTGGTGATCTGCGCGGTCTGCGTATCGCCTACTCGCCGACGCTGGGCTATGCCGAGGTCGACCCGCAGATCGCTGCCCGGGTGCGCGAAGCGGCGCACAACCTCGAAGCGCTGGGGGCCGAGGTCGAGGAGCTCAATCCGGGGTTCGAATCACCGATCGAGATCTTTCAGAAGCTCTGGTTCACCGCTTCGCTGGATTTCTGGAGCCAATGCGACGCGCGCCAGCGCGAACGGCTCGACCCGGGGCTGGCGGCCAACGCCCAGCGGGCCGAGCGCTTCAGCGCACTCGATATGTTCCAGGCGCTGCGCGAGCGTGCCAGCCTCACCCAGTGCCTGGAGCGCTTCAACCAGCGCTACCACCTGCTGATGACGCCCACGGTGCCGATCGCGCCGTTCGCGGTGAATCACGAAGTCCCACCCGGCAGCGACATGCGCGACTGGGAGGAGTGGGCACCGTTCTCCTATCCCTTCAACCTGAGCCAGCAACCGGCGGCCTCGGTACCGTGCGGGTTCACCGAGTCGGGGCTGCCGGTGGGCTTCCAGCTCGCCGGCGGCAAGCATGACGACGCCCGTGTGCTGCGCGCCTGCCACGCCTATCTGCAGGCGCATCCGCCGCGCTTTCCACGGGTGCCGGACCCGGCGATCCAGGCGTGAGGCGTTGACCTCTGGTGGGGTCACTCCCGAGCCCGACGGCTAGCCGTTGCGCGACCAGCGACTACGCTTAGACCGGCAGGCCGGTCTCCGAGCGTGGCCGAGTCGCGCGGGACCCACCATGATCGCCCCGCGCCGTCGCGTCTGCGGGACCGTGGCATCCGAGAGAAAGATACGTCATCACCCGGTGCGCCGGGGGTTACTCCGCGTCATGGCGAAAAGTGCCGTCGACGTCGTTGCGAAGGAGTCATCTCATGAGTCAGAACGTCGCTGAAATCATCGTCGAAACCCTGGCCGAGGCCGGTGCCAAACGCTGCTACGGCGTGGTCGGGGATACCATCAACCACTTCACCGATGCCATCCGCCGCAGCGAGCTGGAGTGGGTACATGTGCGCCACGAGGAGGTCGGTGGATTCGCCGCCGGCGGCGAGGCCTACATGACCCGTGAACTAACCCTGTGTGCCGGCACCTGCGGCCCTGGCTCGCTGCACTTCGTCAACGGTCTGTTCGAGGCGCACCGCAGCGGCTCTCCGGTGGTGATGATCGCCTCCCAGGTGGCCACCGGGGACAGTGGTGTCGGTTTTCCCCAGGATGTCGATCCCGCGCCGATCTACGCCCAGTACAGCGTCTTCTGCGAGACCGTGGTCAACCCGGATCAGGCGCGCCGCATGGCGGCGCTGGCGGCGCAGACGGCGCTGGCCAAGAACGGCGTGGCGGTGCTGGTGGTTCACGGCGACCTGTTCACCCAGACGCCGAGCCAGGATCTACCCTACCGCGCCCATCGCTTCGATCCAGTAGTGCGACCCAACGCCGAGGAGCTGGTACCGGCGGTGAAACAGATCAACGCCGGCGGCAAGATCTCGATCTACGCCGGCTTCGGCTGCGAACACGCGCGTTCCGAGGTGCTGGCACTGGCGGCCAAGCTCAACGCGCCGGTGGCATGGACCTCGCGGGCCAAGGATTTCATCGAGCCGGACAACCCCTTCGAGGTCGGCATGACCGGCGTCTTCGGCCTGGCCGGCGGCTATCACGCGGTAGCCGACTGCGACACTCTGATCCTGCTCGGCTGCAGCTTCGCCTGGACCCAGTTCTATCCGGAGAAGGCGACCATCATCCAGGTCGACATCGACCCGCAGCAGATCGGCAAGCGCCACCCGGTCGATATCGGTCTGGTCGGCAGCGTGCGCGATACCTGCGCGGCGCTGGCACAGATCGTCGATGCCCAGAGCGATACCCGCTGGCTGGAAAAATGCCGCACGCAGTATCACAAGGCGCTGGCCCACGACGAGCCCGAGAGCCAGGACGACGCGCTGATCCACCCCCAGGAACTGACCGTGGCGCTGGATGCCGCCGCTGCCGACGACGCCTTCTTCACCGCCGACGGCGGCAGCCCGATGGTGTGGATGCTGCGCCATATCCGCGCCCGCGGCGAGCGGCGCACGCTCTCCAGCCTGGTCCACGGCACCATGGCCAACGCCTACCCCCAGGCGATCGGTATTCAGAAGGCGTTCCCCGAGCGCCAGGTGATCGCGATGTGCGGCGACGGCGGCATGACCATGCTGCTGGGCGATCTGCTCACGCTCAAGCAGGAGCGGGTGCCGGTCAAGGTGCTGGTGTTCAACAACGGCTCGCTCGGCTTCGTCGAGATCGAGCAGAAGGTCGAAGGGCTGCTCGATAGCTATACCGAGCTCGATAACCCCGACTTCGGCAAGATGGCGCAGGCGATGGGGCTGTGGGGTGAGCGGGTCGAACAGCGTCACGAGCTCGACGGGGCGATCGCCGCCTGGCTGGCCCACGATGGCCCGGCGCTGCTCGACGTCAAGATCAACCGCATGGAGCTGGTGATGCCGCCCAAGATCGAGCCGGGTCAGGTCGCCTCCACCGCGCTCTACTCGGGTAAGGCGGTGCTCAACGGGCGCCTGAGCGACGTGGTCGATCTGGTCAAGAACAACTTCTGGAAGTGAGCGAGAAGGCGTGAACCAGCGCGCGGCTGCGGCAGGTGCCGTGGCCGTGCCCCGAGAGACGAGTCTAGGTGCTGTCTGAAAAGTCGACGAGCGAAGCCCAGGCAAGGCAAAAATCGGCGAAAACGGACCGGGCTGGCGCTCCAGTTTACGGTGTGTAAATGAGCATTTTTGACCGGGCTGGCGTTCCAGCCGATTTTTAACGCCGCATGGGCTAGCGCAGTACTTTTCAGACAGTGCCTAAGATGGGAGGCAGCGATGAGCGACGATATCAGACCGAGCCAGCGCGCACGCGGTGGGCTGCGCGACATGCGCGCGCTGGTGGCGCCACGCCAGGCCGCGAGGGTCTCGACGGCTGTGACGGCGGCGCGCGAGGATCTCTCCGACCGCCAGGGATTCGTGCAAGATTTTCTGGATGACTTCGAAGTGGCGCTGCCCACGCCGGTGGGCGAGCGCGCCGAGGACGTCACCCCGGTGCCCGGGCGCGATGACGGGCGTCTCGATTACACCCACTTCTCGCTGGTGATGTCGCGCTCGCGGCGGCTGGCGATCTTCACCGCGCTCAATCTCGATGGCCGCCGGCTGGTCTCGGTGCCGCGCGAGAACGACAACTGGCGCTTTGATCCGCGCATCGACCCGGCGCTACAGGCAGGGGAAGATCTCTACGCCCGCAATCCGCTGGATCGTGGTCATCTGGTGCGGCGCACTTCGGCCAACTGGGGCGAACTGGCCGAGCAAGCCAATGCCGACACCTTCCACTTCACCAACTGCACGCCGCAGATGGCGGCGTTCAACCAGCGCACCTGGCTGGGGCTGGAGGACTATCTACTCGAGCACGCCCGCGCCGATCGTCAACGCCTGTGCATCTTCACCGGGCCGGTCTTCCGCGCCAGCGACCGCGACTACCGCGGCGTGCGTATCCCCGAAGCCTACTGGAAGGTGATCGCCTTTTGCGGCGAGGATGGCCGCCCCTCGGCCACCGCCTACATGATCGATCAGGTCGACGAACTCGACGAACTGGGGCCGGGCTTCCTTTTCGGACAGTACCGCACCTATCAGCGCAGCATCGCCCGGATCGAGGCCCTGACCCAGCTCGATTTCGGCGAACTCTCCAACTTCGACGGCTTCTCCGTGGAGGAGCGTGCCACCGGCACCCGTATCGAAGCGGAGATCCGCGGTCCCGAAGATATTCGCGTGTGACGCCGAGAGCGGCACGGCGTCGCGATCAGCGCTTGCCCCCGCGTGCGCTTGCCTTACCATGCCCCGAGCGCGCCGACAGGACGCGCGATCATCACGTGGGAGGCAGAGGTCGATGCGGCAATCGAGGGCGGGGCAGGCGATTCCGAGTCAGGTGATTCCGAGTCAGGGGAGTGCGAGTCAGAGCGTGTCGAGTCAGAGCGTGTCGAGTCAGACAATGGCGGGGCAGGGGGCGTCGGAGGAAGCCGCGAACGAGCAGCCGATCACGGCCACCGACTGGCAGCGTCATGCTGCCACGCTGAGGCTTCCCGCCGACCCGGTGCAGACCCGGCTGGTCGAAATATCGCTGGCACTGGCGCCGCGTTCGCGCTGGCGCCGTGGCCTGCCGAGCGTGACGCTGACCGCCGCGGGGCAAGCGCCGCTCACCTATTCGCTGGAAGCGCGCCGCCGCGAGCAGCGCATCGCCTGGCGGCTGCCGCCGTGTACCACCGAGGTGACGCTGAGCCTGGCGCTCTCCGGCGCCCGGCTGACCCGGGCGCCGCAGGCACGCTGCCATGTGCAGTCGGCGATCGAGGGGCCGATCCTGATCGTCGCCCCGCACCCGGATGACGCCGAGATCGCCGCTGGCGGTCTCTATACCGATCATGCCGAGTCGGTGCATCTGGTCACGCTCTCCTGCGGCGAGCAGCTCAAGGGGCTCAAGCGTCAGTATCTGAGCGGGCTCGACGACGATCTCGACAATGCGGTCCGGCGCAAGGCCGAGTGGCGGCGCTGGAACGTGTTCGCCACGCCGCTGCTGTCGGGCATCCCGCCCGAGCGCTCGACCCTGGTCGGGGTACCCGATGGGGCCGCGTGGGCGCTGGTGCATGATGGCATCGGTCAGCGTCCAGCCATTGCGCTGAGTGAGGCGCGACGCTTCAATCATCTCGCGCTGCCGCCGATCCGCGGCGAGCGGCTCGAGCGCGACGACGTGGTCGCGGCGCTGCGCCAGCTGATCGATACTCTGCAGCCGGTCACGCTGCTGGTGACCGATCCCGAGTTCGATCCGCATCCCGATCACCGTGCCGCTTCGCTGGCCCTTGCCTTGGCGCTCGACGGCAGCCGCCACCGGCCGAGCACGGTACTGCTCTACGCCAACCACTACCGCGATGCCTTCCCCCGGGGCCGGCGTTTCAGCCGGCCTGGATGCCGCCGACGGAGATCGCCATCGAACGCTTGTTCACGCCCGCGCCGACGCCGCTGGCGTGGCCGCTGTCCACCGAAATGCAAAAGCATAAGGCGCTGCTGCTGGATGCCATGAGCGACCTCTCGCCCCGCGCCGGCTGGTCGCAGCGGCGCCGACGGGCACGGCGGGCGAACTTCGTGCCCACCTTCGCGCGTGAGCGCGATCCCTACTTCCAGGCCGCGATCCGCTCCACCGAGCTATTCCGCGCGCTGCCCAGCGACGCCTTCGTCGCGGCCTGGCGCGGGCGCGCGAGCTGATCGCTATCCAAGCTGGCGAGGGCTGGACCTCAAGCTGGGGCCTGTCGAGACTCCCCGCACGAGCCGCGTTGGTGCCGCCCGGCATGCCAGGCAAGGCGCGAGCCGCCGACCGTGGTGGGCCACGGCCCAGGCGAGCAACGCAGCATGGTGCGACGGGCGGCCCAACCCGAAGGGCCATGGGCCATGAGGTGGCAATACGGCGTTACAGCTCGCGACTGTAGAACCACTACACTTCACTCGCTGCGCCTTGTCTTGCCACCTCATGACACTATGTCGCGGCCGCGATGGGAGCCTCGACAGGCCCCCAGTTGAGGGAAGAGCATGTCGTCATCGCTCATGGAGACGAAGAGGAGGTCGCGATGCATCATCAAGGTTTCTTGTGCGCCACCTGTGGCATTCAGTATCCCGCCAGCGAGACGCCGCCGGCGCACTGTGACATCTGCGAAGACGAGCGCCAGTTCGTGCCGGTGGAGGGGCAGCAGTGGATCACGCCAGGGCGCCTGGCGGCGGGGCACAGCAATACCTTTCGCTATCTCGCCGAGGGGCTGTTGGCGATCACCACCACGCCGCGCTTCGCCATCGGCCAGCGGGCCTTCCTGCTGCGCACGCCGCACGGCAATCTGCTGTGGGACTGCCTCTCGCTGCTCGATGAGGCGACGCGGGACATTCTCGACGGGCTCGGTGGGGTCGACGCCATCGTGCTCTCGCACCCGCACTACTTCAGTACCATGGCCGCTTGGGGCGAGACCTTCGATTGTCCGGTCTACGTGCACGCCGCGGATCGTGCCTGGGTCACCCTGCCCAGCGAGCGGCTGCACTTCTGGGAAGGGGAACAGATCGTGCCGCTGCCGGGGTTGGAGGTGCACTGCCTGGGCGGGCACTTCCCCGGCGCCAGCGTGCTGCACTGGCCGGCGCGCCGCCTGCTGCTGAGTGGTGACACCCTGCTGGTGACCCCGGACCGGATGGCCTCGTTCATGTGGTCCTACCCCAACAACGTGCCGCTGGATGCCACCTGTGTCGCGGCCATGGGTGAGCGTCTCGCCCGGCTCGAGTTCGACAGCCTCTACTCGGCCTTCGCCGGACGCGAGATCCTGCTCGACGCCGACCGCGTGGTCGCCGAGTCGGTGCAGCGTCACTGCCGCGCGCTCACACCCTGAGGTGACCGGGCTCTCGGCCCGGCAGCGAGTCTCGCGGCGGTGTATGCTGGCGCCAGACAGCAGCGAGTGTGGAGATGAGCATGCCTGCCAAGCCGATCCCGGCCGAGCGTGACAGCCGGCGCTTCTGGCGCCATCCGGCGCTCGGCTTCCTCGAGCTGCGCGAGACCCGTGACGGGCGTGAGGTCAGCTATGCCCGCCACAGTCACGACAGTGTCTCGCTGGGGGCGGTCACCGGCGGGCGCAGCCTCTACGAATACCAGGTGCCGGGGGAGCGCTTCACCACGCGGATGGTGTCGCGTGGTGACGTGGTGGCGATGAACCCGGGTGAGGTCCACGCCTGCAATCCGTGCGGCGACGCGCCCTGGTCCTACGTCATGTTCTATCTCGATCCGGACTGGCTTGCCACGCTGCAGCGCCGTCACGTCAACGCTCTCGCCGGTGGCTTTCGACCGCTGGCCTGGCATCATTGGCGTGACCCTGCGCTGCACGCGGCGCTGGTGGTGCTCGCTCGACGCCTGTTCGCCTTGGAGGCGAACCCCGCCACCCTGGTCGGCGAGTGCGAACGCCTGTTCGGCGCACTGATGGCGCGGGGCGAACTGTTCCGCCAGCAGACCCCGGCGGACACGCCAGCGCTGGCCGAGGTGGCCGCCTATATCCGTGCTCACTGCAGCGAGACGCTGACGCTCGAGCATCTGGCCGCGCTGGCAGGGGTCTCGCCGGCGCATCTGGTGCGCCGCTTCAAGCGCAGCTACGGCATCACGCCCCATGCCTATCTGACCGACTGCCGGGTGCGTCAGGGGCAGATCGCACTCAAGCGCGGCGAGCCGATCGCCGAGGTGGCGCTGGCGTGTCGGTTCGCCGATCAGGCCCACTTCCAGCGCGCCTTCAAGCGGCTGACCGCGATCACGCCGCATCGCTACCGTGCAGTGACATCATTGCCAGCATCAGCGCACTCACCAGTAGTGCCAGTGCCATACCGCGATTGAGCCAGCGCACCCGCTCGGGGCTCGGCAGCCGCCGACGCAGCCCGGCACCCAGCAGCGCCCAGCTGCCCACGCTCAGATAGCAGACGCCGAAGAAGATCAGCGCGAAGGGCGCGACCCGCGCCGGGTCACCGGCGGTATAGGCGGCCATGCCGGCGCTCGAGGCGATCCACGCCTTGGGGTTGAGCCACTGCATCAGCGCACCGCCAACGAAGGAGGGCGAGCGTGCGGCGGTGTTCTGCGTCAGCGCACCGTCGCTGCGCGCCAGCCGCCACGCCAGGTAGAGCAGGAAGGCGACGCCGCCCAGGCGGATCGCGTGCATCAGCGCCGCCCACTGGGTCAGCCACTGCAAGCCGGCGCCGATCGCCAGCAGCAGCGCGCTGAAGCCGCAGGTCGCGCCGCTGACATGGCGCAGTGCCGGTATCAGGCCGCGATTGAGCCCCAGATGGAAGGCGACCAGGTTGACCGGGCCGGGCGACAGCGAAGCGGCCAGAGCGAAGGCCGCCATCGACAAGGCAAGGGAGAGGGACACGCTGGGCACTCCTGAGCGAGGGGAATCGCCGGCAGGCTAGCCTGGGGAGTGCGCGTCAGGATTGAACGATCTTGATCTCTCAGCCGGCCGTGCCCGTCTTACTCTGCTCATCCTTCTCGCTCCGCGTGTGGGCGACGTCGATATCCACCTCGACCATCATGCCTGGGCCGATCAGCTCGGTCGGGCCGTCGTCGATATAGATGCGCACCGGCAGGCGCTGGGTGATCTTGGTGAAGTTGCCCGAGGGGTTGGGGTCCGGCAGCAGCGCGAACTGGCTGGTGGCGGCGCGACCGATGATCGCCACGTGTCCGGAGAAATGGCGGTCGGGGAAGGCGTCGACGCTGATCGCCACCGGCTGTCCACGGCGCAGCTCGCCAATGTCGGTCTCCTTGACGTTGGCTTCGACCCATAGCTTCGACGGGTCGTGCATCATCAGGATCGGCTGGCCCGCGCTGACATACTCGCCCTGGTCGATCAGGGTCTTGTTGACGACGCCTGAGATCGGACTCTTGACCTCGAGATCGGCGATGCGCAGGCGCTCCTCGTCGAGCTTGGCCTGGGCTTCGGCCAACTCCTGGCGCGCGATGCGGATTCTGCTGGCGCAGGATCGTCGGATTGGGCAGCGGTACCTGCACGCCGTTGAGGAAGCCGACCCGGGCGTTATCGGCCTGGGCCTGATTGACGGCCACCTCCTGCTTGGCCTGTTCGTGCTCGGCGACGGCCGCGCGGTAGCGGTAGTAGTCCTGGTCGCGGCGCTGCTGCGAGATCGAGTGCTTCTCGAGCAGTTTGGCCGAGCGCTGGTAGTCGCGCTGGGCTTGGGTCAGCCTTGCCTGCGACGCCTGCTCTGCCGCCTTGCTGGCATCGAGCTCCTCGCGCGAGATATCCAGACCGCCCTGGTACTGGCGCTGGGCCAGCTCGAGGCGAGCCTGCTGGTAGTCGAGGCGTGCCTGCTGGGTACCGACGCCGGCGGCCAATGCTGCCAGCTTGCGCTGGTCCGGCCGGCTGTAGAGCGTGGCCACGGCAGCGCCGCGCTGCAGGGTATCGCCCTCGGTCAGATGGAAGTCGGTGACCCAGCCATCGAGGCGGCTGCTGACGGTGACCTGATCTGCCATCACCCGTGCGTCCTGCACGCTGACATGGGTCAGGCGATGGGCGATCGCCAACCCCAGCCAGATCAGCCCCAACAGCAGGAGCAGCGCGAGCAGCGCCAGCTTGAGGCGCCGCGACAGGCGAGGGGAGCGAGCGGGGGCATCGGCGGTCATGGTGTCGGATCTTCCTCGGTCTAAGGAGTGGGAAAACTCACGCTGGTCTCAGGCGGGCCGCCGCCAGCGACTCAGTAGCAGCGACGGCACTACCACCGCCAGCAGGCTGGCGATCAGGGTCCAGAAGCCGTCCTGATAGGCCAGGATCGACGCCCACAGCGCCTCGACCCGACCCAGCAGATAGCCGGCCACGGCATGCTGTTGGGGCGCCGCGATGCCTAGCCGGGCGGCGAGGTGGGCGTAGTCGCCGAGCGCTTGCTGCGACAGCGCGTTGCCGGCGTTGACCCCGGCGTTGAGCAACTGGCCGTGCACTGCGGTATGGCGATCGAGCAGGATCACCAGGCCGGCGGTGCCCAGAGCGCCGCCGAGCTGCATCGAGAAATTGATCGCCCCGGAGCCGTGACCCGTGAGCCGCGATGGCAGGCTGGCGATGGCGTTGGAGAGGGTAGGTGGCGGAAAGGCGGCCATACCGACCGAGAGAATCGCCATCGCCAGCGCCAGGTGGGCGAAGGAGGTGTTCCAGTCCATGCCCGCCATCAGCCACACCGAGAGCAGCGCGCAGGCGAGCCCGGGCAGCGTGATCCAGTGCGGCGGATAGCGATCGCTGAGCCACCCCACCAGCGGCACCAGCACGCCCAGCACCAGGGTCGACGGTAGAAAGATCTGGCCGGCGCTGATCGGGCTGTAGTGCAGCACCGACTGCACGAACTGCGGCAGCAGATACATGATGCCGTAGAAGGTGCCGCCGAACAGGCACATCGCCAGGGTGCCGACGACGAACGCCCGGTGAGAGAAGATCGCCAGGTCGAGCAGAGGATGAGGGACGCGCCGCTGCCAGCTCACGAAGGCGATGGCGCAGGCCGCGGCCAGCCCTACCAGACTCGGCACACGCGGGTCGAACCACCCCCAACGCTGGCCGTTGGAGAGCGCCGCGAGTAGCGCGAACACCGCCACGAACAGCAGTACCACGCCGGCCCAGTCGAACGGCGGAGGCGGCCCCTGGTGCTCGCGTCTCGGCAGGAAGACCGCGCCCATGGCGATCGCCGCGAGGCAGATCGGCAGGGTAACGAAGAATACGTAGCGCCAGGTGAAGTGCTCCACCAGCCAGCCGCCGATCACCGTGGCCAGGGTCAGCGGTAGACCCAGACACATGCCGTACATGGCGGTGGCCATGCCGCGCCCCTCGGGCGGGTAGGCGGCGAACAGCGCCTGCATCGCCACCGGACGGATCAGCCCGGTCATGCCGCCCTGGATGATTCTGGCCGCCACCAGCGCCGCCATTCCTTGGCCCAGACCGCCCAGGATCGAGGCGGCGATGAAGGCGACCAGCAGGCCGATGAAGGTGGCGCGCTGACCCACCGCGGTCACCAGCCAGGGGGCGACCAGCAGCGACACCGTGGTCGAGGCCAGAAAGCCGGTCGATAGCCACTGCACCTGGGCGTCACTCATGCCGAAGGCGCCCTTGATGTAGGGGATCGCCACGTTGACGATGGTGATCGACATGCCCAGCGCGACCAGCCCCAGCATCACCGTCAGCGTGACCCACAGCCGGTAGCGTGGGCCATAGCGCGCGAACATCTCCTCGACCTGCGTCATCGCGGGCAGCTCCCTGGTGGTGGGCGACCGCGCGAACGCCGACAGCGGCCGCACCGGAAGCGAGCGGCCGAGCCGAGGACGTGAGGCGGCGAATGACGAAGGCCAGACGCAGTGGACCGAGAGCGAGATACGGCAGGCCGGCGGCGGGGCGGTCGCAACACGAAAAGAAGCCGGCGAATCGATAACCTGTCTACATTTCGCCGGCTAATGGATTGTCCCGGTCTCATGCCCCCCTTTCAAGGCACTCACGACCAACGTCTTAGCTGTGAGGGGGCATGGAGATCGGTGTCGCACGTATCAGGTGCGTGTGGCCGGTTCCGGCTGCGGTGTGATCACCCGAGAGCCACGGAAACCGTAGAAGGCGATGAACAGGTAGCAGATCAACGGCAGCACGAAGGCGTGGTGGATGCCCACGGTGTCGGCGATCGCGCCCTGTGCCACCGGCAAGATGGCGCCGCCGACGATGGCCATGATCAGCAGGCTCGATGCCTTGCTGGTCAGCGGGCCGAGCTTGGCGATGCCCAGCGTGAAGATGGTCGGGAACATGATCGAGTTGAACAGACCGATGGCGACGATACTCCACATGGCGGTATGCCCGGAGGCCAGCATGGTGGTCAGCGTGAGCAGTGCCGCCACGACGGCGAACAGGCCCAGCAGCAGGCTGGGGCGGATCTTCTGCATCAAGGCCGAGCCGATGAAGCGGCCTACCATCGCGCCACCCCAGTAGTAGACGACATAGTTGGCGGCATCGCTCTCGCTCATGTTGCCGATCTCCGGCAGCGAGATGTAGTTGATCAGAAAGCTGCCGATGGATACCTCGGCACCGACGTAGGCGAAGATGCCGATCACACCGAACAGCACGTGAGGATGGCGTAGCGCCTGGGCGGCGGTAACGTTTTCGGTGGGGCTGTCGTCGCGGGCCTGGTCCTTGAAGTTGGGCAGCTTCCAGAGGTAGATCACGATCGCGAGAATGGCGAGCACCGCCGCCAGCAGCAGATAGGGGAGCTGCACACTCTGGGCCTGCTGGACTTTGTAGGCCATCCGCTCGGCGCTGGACATCGCGGCCAGCTCGCTGGCGCCCAACACCGCTGCGCCCAGAATCAGCATGCCGCCGAAGTACGGTGCCAGCGTGGTGCCGAGTGAGTTGAACGCCTGTGCCAGGTTGAGCCGGCTGGAGGCGGACCCTTCCGGGCCCAGCAGGCTGACATAAGGGTTGGCCGCGACCTGCAGCATCGTCACCCCGCTGGCGAGCACGAACAGGGCGCTCAGAAACAGGGGATAGGAGGGGGCTCTGGCGGCGGGGTAGAACATCACCGCGCCCACGGCGGCGATCAGCAGGCCCAGGCTGATGGCGTTCTTGTAGCCGATCCTGGCCAGCACCTTACCCATCGGCAACGACATGATGAAATAGGCGCCGAAGAAGGTGAACTGGATCAGCATGGTCTGGGTGTAGTTGAGCGAGAACACCGCCTTCAGGTGGGGGATCAGAATGTCGTTGAGACAGGTGATGAACCCCCACATGAAGAAGATCGTCGTGACGACGACCAGCGCGCTGCGATAGTTCGGGCGTTGCATGTCGGCCATGAGCGGAATCCTGGTGATGACAAGTCCTGAAATGAGCGTTACCGACTCGACCTCGTCGTGTCAGCGCGGTTGCTGGCGCGAGATGATGCATTAAGCGAGGTGGCTTATAAAGTAGTCGTTCATCATTAGAGTGTTAAGGAACTTGTCGGTATCTATGCGCCGGACCATGGTGGTATTGACGCTCGCCGAGGTGCGTGATCGGTATTTTCGTAATCTTTATTCAATGATGGTGTTCATGATGCCTATACGGGCAAGCGAGCGCATTGAATTACGTCATTCAACGTCTTTTTGCAGTCGCTACTTCGAACGGCTTGCGACGGGCGTCGTGTCGACGTCGCGCGCGTTGCCCTGCAACCTCGGTGCAGGATGTCGCTTGTGGACGACGCCGCGCGTTTCTATACCTAGGGCATGTTGGATGTCATGGCCCGGATGGGAATATCCGGCATCGATGAACCGTAAAGGAGGACAATGCCATGCTGACCGTCTGGTCCTGGGGCTTTCTGCTGCTGGGTATCGCCACTGCGCTCGTGATCGCCGTCGATGTCTCGAGGCGCCCACAGCCAATGTCCATCATGAACGTCACCTGGCCGATCACCGGTTTGTACATGCCGCTCGTCGGCTGGTGGGCCTACGCCAGGATGGGGCGCGCGGCGCCGAAGGAACATGCAGGGCAGCATGGGCACACCGGCCATGACCATCACGCCCAGGCCGATCATGCCCACGCCGATCAGCACCCGCATGGGCATGAACATGGCCACGGCCATCATCACGGCGACAAGCCCAAGTGGCAGAGCGTGTTCGTCTCCGCGACCCACTGCGGCGGCGGCTGCACCCTGGGCGACGTGGTCACCGCGCCGATCGCCACGGCCACCGGCTTCGCCCTGCTCGGCTCGACGGTACTGGGGCACTTTGCGCTGGCCTTCGTTGGCGCCTATCTGTTCGGGGTGCTGTTTCAGTATCTGCCGATTCGGGCGATGAGCGATGCCGGCCCGGCGCAGGCGCTGAAGGACGCGATCAAGGCCGATACCTTGTCGCTGGTGGCCTTTCAGGTCGGCATGTACGCCTGGATGCTGATCGCTCTGCACGGTTGGATGGGCGAGCTCGACGCCTTCACCGCGCCGTTCTGGTTCATGATGCAGATCGCCATGCTGATCGGCTTCGCCACCTCCTATCCGGCCAACTGGATACTGATCAATCGCGGAATCAAGCACGGCATGTAAGCCGGTGGCGGCGGGCGACTTGTGCATGGTGGGCGACTACCCGCCCGGGTAGCGCTGGTCGCTGGGGCGGGGCCGTTCATCACGGCGCGCGCATGTCTCTGCCCCCCGCCGACCCGGTCGGCGGGGAGCTGCTGGCTCATTGGCAGGGCGTCAGACGCTGAGACCGACGCTGTCTTCCAGCCCCAGATGCACGTTCATATTCTGCACCGCCGAGCCGGCGGCACCCTTGCCCAGGTTGTCCAGGCGCGAGACCAGTGTCACCCGCTCGGCGTTGCCGAACACGCCCAGGTCGACCCGGTTGGTGTCGTTGCAGGCCTGGATATCGAAGGCACCGCCGTCGAGCGTGGCCTCGTCGGCGAATGGCAGGATGCGCACGAAGGGCTCGTCGGCATAGTGCGCGCGGTAGGCGTCGAGCAGCTGCTCGGGGTCGATGCCGGGCAGGGCACCGAGCTGTAGCGGCACGCTCACCGATAGCCCCTTGAGGAAGGGGCCGACGATCGGCGAGAACACCGGCGGTGCGGCCAGCCGGCCGTGCAGCTGCATCTCAGGCAGGTGCTTGTGGCCCTGCGCCATGGCGTAGGGGCGCGGTGCCTGCAGGCGGCCGTCATGATCGGCTTCGTAGGCGGCGATCATCTGTTTGCCGCCGCCGCTGTAGCCGGTCAGCGAGAAGGCCGACAGCGGATAGTCCGGCGGCAGCAGGCCGGCGTCGATCAGCGGCCGCACCAGCAGTACGAAGGCGCTGGCGTGGCAGCCGACGTTGGCGATGCGCTTGCTGGCGCGGATCCGCTTGCGCTGGCCGGGGGCTAGTTCAGGCAGGCCATAGACCCAGTCGTCGGCGGTGCGGAAGGCGGTGCTGGCGTCGATCAGGCAGGTGTCCGGATTCTCGACCATTGCCGCGGCTTCGCGCGAGGCGGCGTCGGGCAGGCACAGGAAAGCGACGTCGGCGGCGTTGAGCAGGCGGGCACGCTCGGCCGGGTCCTTGCGCTTGTCGCTATCGATGCGCAGCAGCTCGATGTCGCTGCGCGCCTGGAGATAGTCGAACAGGCGCAGCCCTGTGGTGCCCTCCTGTCCATCGACGTAGACCCTGTGTGCCATGGCGTTTTCCTGTCGTGTTCGAGTCGCGGTGTCAGCCTCCATTGTGCGGTTTTCGCGCCGCCGTGTCATGCCACGTGCGGCGGTGAGTGGCATGCCATGGTGAGGGCGCGGGCGCCCGGCGACGGGGTAGGTGGCGAGAGGGGACGCGTGCGTCGTTTGATGTCGATCTGGCGTCGCCTGGTGTCAACTCCGGGCGCCGGGTCATCGCCACAATGGGGTTCTTGAAGGGCCGGCCGCCATGGCTGCGCCCTCGAACACACGTCGCCCGGCCATAGCCTGCCGAGCCACGCCAGGGAGAGCCCGCATGAACCGAGACGTCATTCTGACCTGCGCCGTCACCGGCGCCGGCGATACCGCCGGCAAGCACCCGGACCTGCCCATCACCCCGCGTCAGATCGCCGATAGTGCGCTGGATGCGGCACGCGCCGGCGCCAGCATCGTTCATCTCCACGTGCGCGACCCGCAGACCGGTGGCGTCAGCCACTCGACCGATCATTTCCGCGAGGTGGTCGAGCGCATCCGTGAATCCGACGTCGATGCGGTGATCAACATTACCGCCGGCGGCGGTGGCGATCTCTACCCCGAGATTCGCGATGGCGCCATTCACGGTCGCGCCGGCACCGACCTGCAGACCCCGGCCCAGCGCCACGAACCGGTGGGCGCGCTGCTGCCGGAACTTTGCACGCTGGACTGCGGCAGTCTCAACTTCGGCGAGATGATCTATCTCAACAGCGCCGACTGGCTGCGCGAGCACGCGCGGCTGATCCAGCAGGCCGGGGTCAAGCCGGAGCTCGAGTGCTTTGATCTGGGCCATGTCTGGTTCGCCCGCCAGCTGATCGAGGAAGGGCTGATCGATGGCGACCCGCTGTTCCAGCTCTGTCTGGGGATTCCGTGGGGCGCCGAGGCCGATCCCGAAACCATGCTGGCGATGCGCAACAAGCTGCCGGAAAACGCCATCTGGTCCGCCTTCGGCATCGGTCGCCAGCAGTTCCCGATGGCGGCGCAGTCGATGATCATGGGCGGCCACATGCGGGTCGGCCTGGAAGACAATCTCTACCTGAGCAAGGGTGTCTTCGCCACCAACGCCCAACTGGTCGAGCGTGCCGCCACCCTCGCCGAGAACCTCGGCGGCAAGGTGCAGACGCCGGCACAGACCCGCGAGTCGCTGGGACTGCGCAAGCCCTGATTCCGCCCGAACTCTCTCCGCTATGCGTGGACGCGCCTGAGATATCTCCCGAGTGCGCGTTCGCCGTCAATTCTGTTTCGCATCGCCATGGAGTGTCTTGATGAACGCTTCCGAACGTCCCCGCCACGTTGCCGTGATCGGTACCGGCGTCATCGGCAATGGCTGGATCGCCCGGGCGCTGGCGGCCGGTTGCCGGGTCACCGCTTTCGACCCCGATTCCACCGCACCCGAGCGCACTCGCGCTTTCGTTGCGCGGGCCTGGCCGGCGCTGGAGCGGCTGGGGCTTGCCGAGGGCGCCGATCCCGCGGCGCTGACCTTCGTCGACTCCCTCGACGCCGCCGTCGAGGGCGCCGAGCTGATCCAGGAGAACGTACCCGAGCGGCTGGCGCTCAAGCACGATGTGTTGCGCCAGCTCGATGCGCTGGCCGCGCCGGACGTGGTCATCGGCTCCTCCACCTCCGGGATCAAGCCGAGCGACCTGCAGTCCGCCTGCACCCGCGAGCCCGGCCGCGTGATCGTGGCGCACCCGTTCAATCCGGTCTATCTGCTGCCGCTGGTGGAGCTGGTGGGGGGCGAGCACACCGCGACCAATGTGATCGAACGCGCCCAGGGGCAGTACGCCGCGCTGGGCATGCGGCCGCTGGTGGTGCGGCGCGAGATCGAAGGTCACGTCGCCGACCGGCTGATGGAAGCGCTGTGGCGCGAGGCACTGCATCTGGTCAATGACGGTGTCGCTACCACCGAGGAGATCGATGCCGCGGTGGTCTACGGCGCCGGCCTGCGCTGGTCGCTGATGGGCACCTTCCTGACCTTCCATCTCGCCGGCGGCGAGGGCGGCATGCGCCACATGCTGCACCAGTTCGGCCCGGCGCTGAAGCTGCCGTGGACCAAGTTGGAAGCCCCCGAGTTGACGGAATCACTGATCGATAAAGTCGCCGATGGCTGCGAGCATCAGGCTGCCGGGCGTAGCGTCGCCGAGCTGGAGACACGCCGCGATGCGTTTCTCACCGAGCTGCTCGCGCTGACCCAGAGATACTGGCCGGAAGCCGAAGGGCTCGAGGGGCGGATCTGATGACGGCTCAGGCGGAGACGCTCTACCAGACTCGAGTGGCGGACGCTTGGGTCGACTATAACGGGCATATGAACGACGCCGAGTACGCGCGGGTCTTTTCGCTGGCGGTGGAGGCGCTGATGGATCGTATCGGTCTCGATGCGGCCGGCCGTGCCAGCCACGCCTACACGCTCTACACCCTCGAGACCCACCTCTGCTACTGCCGCGAGGCGCATCGGGGCGAGCCGCTGCGGGTGGCGCTGAGCCTGCTCGATAGCGATGCCAAGCGGCTGCACGTGTTCTTTACGCTGCATGACGCCGCGGGCAACACCCTGGCGACCAGCGAGCAGATGCTGATGGGCATCGATGTCGCCAGTGGTCGCCCGGCCGGCTTCCCCGAGGCGGTGGCGGCGGCCGTTGCGCTGCTGCCCAGGGCTGGGGATGAGTGGCCCAGCGCGGCGGGACGGCGGATCGCTATCCGCCGCGGCTGAGATGTGGCGCGGTGGTGGCCTCGGGGCTGTCGGCGCGTGGCTGGCGCGCGGCCCGCGGTGGATGCCCGTAGCGCTGACGGTAGGCGCGCGCGAAGCTGGAGGCGGAACCGAAGCCGCAGGCGAGGGCGATGCTGAGGATGTCGCGCTCGGTCTCTTCGAGCAGATGACGCGCGCGGTCCAGGCGCAGGTTCAGATAGTAGTCGCGCGGGCGCTGGCCCAGCTCGGCGTCGAACAGGCGCTGTAGCTGGCGCGGCGAGAGCCCGATGCGCGCGGCCAGGGCGGCGATCGCCAGCGGCTGTTCGAGATGGCGCTCCATCAGTGCCACGGCGTCCACCAGCGGGCGGCAGTGGGTGCCCAGGCGGCGGGCCAGGGGCAGCCGCTGGGCCTCCTCCCGCGGGCGCAGACGCGCATGGATCAACTGCTCGGCGGTATCGTCGGCGAGCGCCTGCCCGTGGTCGCGTGCGATCAGTTCCAGGGCCAGATCCATGGCCGCGGCGCCGCCGGCGCAGGTGAAGCAGCGGGCGTCGAGTTCGTACAGCGACTCGACCGCTTCCAGGGCGGGGAAGCGCTCGCGGAAGGCGGGCAGACTCTCCCAGTGCAGCGTCACCCGATGGCCATCGAGCAGTCCCATCTCGGCGAGCAGCACGGGACCGGTGTCGATGCCCCCGAGCAGCACGCCTTCGCTGGCGCGGCGATGCAGCCACTGGGAGAAGCGTCGTGTCAGGCCGCGATCGGGCTCGAAGCCGGCGCATACCGCCACTCGCGACAGGCTCGGCGCGCTGTTCAGATCGCAGTCCGTGAGCAGGGTCATGTCGTTGCTGGCGGTGACCGGCCCACCGTCCTCGCTGATCAGGACCCAGCGGTAGAGGGCGCGACCGGCGAGACGATTGGCGATGCGTAGCGGCTCCACGGCGGAGAAGAACGCCAGCATCGAGAAGCGGGGAATCAGCACGAATCCCAGCGTGATGGGCGGTGTCTGGCTTTTCTCCACGGGTTTGTCTCCACAGCCATGTCTTGACGGACAAGAGTGGCGCCTAACTAGGCGTGACGGCACGAACGCGAGCCGAGACGAACTTGCCTGAAGTTAGGGCCGCGCGTGGCGTTTCCAGGTAAAAAGGGTGTGTGCGTCTTTTATTGTCAAGCCACGGGACGTCACGTTATCAAGGATTCCGCATGGACACACCGCTCTTCGCCTTCTCGCTGCACGATACCCTGGTCGATACCCAGGATCTGTCGGCGCTGCTGGCGCTGCGCCTGGGCGCGGCCGAGGCTGACGCCTTTACCCGACGCTTTCGCGAGAAGCAGTCCGAGTTCACCTATCGGCGTGGCTTGATGGGCGCCTACGCCGATTTCCATCGCATTCAGCGCGAGGCGCTGGAAGCAGTGGACCGCGAACGCGGCACGCGCCTGGGGGAGGAGAGCAAGCAGGCGCTGCTGACGCACTGCCGTCGGCTGCCGGCGTTCGCCGATGCCCCCGGCGCGCTGACTCGCCTGCGCGGGCTGGGCGTACGCTGCGTGGCGTTCGCCAACGCCAGCCGTTACGACATCGAACTGCTGCTCGACAACTCAGGTCTTGCGGATCGGTTCGAAGATATCGTCAGCGCCGAGGAGATACGGCGCTTCCAGCCGGATGCCGCGCTCTATGCGCACCTGCGCGCGCGTACCCACTCGCGCCCGGAGGCCACCTGGCTGATCTCGGCGGAGCCCGCGGAGATCATCGGCGCGCGTTACGCCGGGCTGCATGCCGCCTGGCTCCAGCGTGATCCCCAGCGGGCGTTCGAATCCTGGGGCGACCCGCCGGATCTAATGGCGCCCGATCTCGACGCCTTGGCGACTCAGTGTGCAGGGTGGTTCGCACGTGAGGGCTAGGCTGCGTCAGACCCTGGACGGATGGCGTCGGGCGCCCGCGGGCGTTGGCTTGCGAGTGCGAACGTGTATGCTGAGCGGGCCCTTTTCCGCGACCGCTACGGGAGTTCCGCTTGGCCACTTCATCCGCTTCTTCGGCGCAGCAGCCCAGCGCGCTGGCCATCTTCGATCTCGACGACACGCTGCTCGACGGCGACTGTACCCATCTCTGGCTCGAATGGGTGATCGCCTGCGGCTGGGTCGAGGAGGGCGAGGCGCTGCTGGCGCGCATGCGCGAGCAGGACCTTCAGTATCACGCCGGCACTTTGGACATGACCGAGCACCTGCGCTTCACCCTCGGCCCGCTGATCGGTCGCCAGCGCGACACGGTGCGAGAGCAGGTCGAGGCGTTCGTCCAGCGCGCGGTGGCACCCAGGCTGATGCAGGGCGGGGTCGAGCGGCTCCGAGAGCACCGCGAGCAAGGCCATGCGACCCTGGTGATCTCGGCCTCGATGCATCATCTGGTCGAGCCGATCGCGCGTTTCGTCGGCGCCGACGGGGCGCTCGCCACCCTGCCCGAGCTGGATGCCGAGGGGCGTTTCACCGGCGAGCCCACCGGCATCCATACCTATCAGCAGGGCAAGCTCGACGCCTTCGCCGAGTGGCTCGAGGCCCACGACACCGGCTTCGCCGAGGGTTGGGAAACCTGGGGCTACAGCGACTCCTACAACGACCTGCCGCTGCTCGAGTTCGTCGACCATCCCCACGCCACCCAGCCTGACGCCCGCCTGCGGGCCACCGCCGAAGCGCGTGGCTGGCCGATTCTCGAGTGGCGTTGATGCATACGCCTGCGACCGTGAGCGAACTCGGGAGCGAGGATTGACTCGCGGTAGACGCGGGGCCTGGCACGCGCTTTTTGCCATGCGCTACGTATGGCGCTCTTTACTTTTCTGCACACTGATGGGGGGCGCCCTCCTCACGCCACTGTCGGCCGTGGCCGCCCCGCTCTGGCTGGGCAGCGATATTCCCTATCGCGTCTGGAGCGATCCCAAGGGACGGCTCTCACTGCGTGAAGCCGTGCCCGAGATCGCGCGTCACGGGACACTTGCGAGAGAGGTGCTATCGCGGGGCTATACCCGCGAGGTCGTGTGGCTGCGATTTACCCTCGCGGCGGACGCTTTCGATGGCGCACCGCTATGGCTGGAGATCAAGCCCAACTTCCTCGATGACATTCGTGTCTACTATCGTCCGCTGTCGGGGGATGGCTCTTGGCGCCAGCGACGTGTGGGTGACACGTTTGCGGCGCCCAGGGGCGATCTGGATTATCGCTTTCCCATCCTGAAGATGCCCCCGCCGCCGAGCGCGCTGGGCTATGAGGTCGTGATGCGAGTCGCGACTACCAGCTCCCTGCTGCTGCGGATCGGATTCTGGCAGCCAGAGGATTTCACGGCTCATGCCACGCGCTCGTCGGCCTACTATGCCTTCTATTTCGGGCTCGCGGGTCTCTCGACGCTGCTGGCGTTGGTACTGGCGATCCTGCTGCGCAATCGCCTGCTCTGGTCGGTGGCCTTCATGGCCATTCCCTATGCCATGATGGCCTCGATAGAGGGATTCGTGGCCTGGTCGCTGCCCGGGGCGGGTATCCTGTTTCAGCACTATCTGATCAGCGTGCTGGCGCTGCTCATGTCGGCATCCCTGCTGTGGATGCCGGTCGAGGCGATCGCGCTGCGCGAGCGCGTGCCGTGGCTCTATCGACTGTTCGTCGGCGCCTGCTGCTTGAGCTTGCCGCTGATGCTGAGCATACCTCTCGGTTTCTACAGTCAGGCGATTCGTCTTCAGACCACGCTCCACTTCGGTATTGGCTTGCTCTTTCTGATTTACTGCCTGCGTGTCTGGATCAAGGAGAGGTTTAGGACGCTCTCCTTCGCTCTGAGTGTCGGGCCCTTCGTCGTCACCGCTTTGACGCTTTACGGCCTGCTGGTGCTGGCAGGTTGGGTGCCGTTCAAGATCGTCTTCTACCGTGCCTGGCAATATTCACTGGTGATCAACATGCTACTCGTCATGGGCGTGGCCGTTTATCAGGTGCGTCAACAATACCGCGAGGCCAGAGAGAAAAAGCTATTGGCCCGGGATCTGAGAATCGAACGCGAAGCGAGTTTCAATCAGCGTCAATTCATGGGGATGGTCGCCCATGAATTTCGAACGCCTCTGGCGGTGATTGCCGGCTGTCTGGAGAACTTGCGTTACGCGACCGATCTGGCGCAGGCACGTCAGCGATACGCACGCATCGAAAGAGCCAATGATCGGCTCGTTCAGTTGACCGATAACTGTCTCGTCGATGCCCGTCTCGACGCGGAAAACCTGCACCTCGACCTCCGGCCGGCCGATCTGTTGGAGATCGTGCATTCGGCGGTGGCACTCATCCATTTTTCCGATAATCACGCTTGCCAGCTCGATCTCGATCTCGATCGCAGCGCACGTGTCGAAGCGCAGGCGGATGGGCTATACGATGAGCGACCCTGGATCGATGCCGCCCTGATGCGCATAGCGCTGTCCAACGTCATCGACAACGCGGTGAAATATAGTGCCAGCGGCATCATCCGGGTCGAGTGCCGGCGCGTGGGAACTTCGTTCACGCTGGCGGTGGAGGATCACGGCGAAGGGGTCCCCGCGGACCGGGTCGATATCATCTTCGAACGCTATCGCAGAGTCGATTCCGCCATCGATACGCGGCGCGGATTTGGTTTGGGACTGCATGTCAGCCGTCAGATCGCACGTGCTCATGGCGGTGAGTTGGTGCTGGCGAGAAACACGACGTCAGGCTGTCGCTTCGTGTTCACGATACCCTGGAATGCGACAAAAGGAGGTCGAGCGTGATCGAGTCGCTACCCAGAATTGCGGTCGTGGAGGATAACGAGGATCTCCGCGAAGAGCTGCTGTTCTATCTGAATCACAAGGGATTCCCAGCCTGGGGAACGGGCAGCGCGGAGTCCTTCTGGAAGCTGCTGCATCGCCATGAGGTCGACATCGTGCTCGTCGATCTGGGGCTGCCGGGGGAGGATGGGTTCAGCATCGTCCAATTCCTGAACGAGCTGGGAGGCTATGGCACGATCGTGATCACCGCGCGGGGAAATCAGCAGGATCGACTACGCGGACTCAATCTGGGGGCCGACCTGTTTCTGGTCAAACCGATCAACTTCGCGCAGCTGACAGACGCTCTGGTACAGCTGAATCGACGGCTCAAGCAGGGTGGGGCCATCGAGTCTCGCGATGTCGAGGCCGACCGACAGGGCTGGTCACTGTCGCCCTCGGGCGAGCGCTTGCTCGGGCCTGGTGGCAGGACACTGTCGCTCTCTCGCCAGGAGAGCGCACTGCTATCGATTCTGTTGACGTCGACGCACCAGGTGTTCACGCGTCAGGCGCTGCACGATCTGATGTTCGAACATGCCTCGGAGTCCGACCTGCATCGCATTGACGTGATCCTCAGCCGCCTGCGGCAAAAAGCGCGACGAGAGGATGTCCTCATTCCCATCCGTACGATCTTTGGTCGCGGTATCGTTTTCGCCGGCGATACGCCTTAGCGCTCGCATCCAGGCACATGGGGGCGGATCGCGTCGCTCGAGAGCACCCCCATGGCCGCTCATGCGAACGAAACGCACGGCAGGAGTCTCCTGAAGTCACCCAAGATTGCGAGTGAGTCGGCATGATATTTCTGGTTTTTACCGATATTCGACGTCAAATACGCTGCATGTGAGAGTTCTGAGAGAATCGAGACTGACTGTCACTATTCGTTACGTGTGACGCTCCGCCGCGGGGAACCATAAATCGTGGTGGAGACTGTTGGTCATGAATCGAATCTATCGAGTCGTCTGGAATCACAACAAGAAAGCCTGGCAGGCGGCATCGGAGGCAAGCCGCGCTCGCCCGAGATCGGGAGCCAGCCGGAAGGTATCGATGGCTAACAACACGTCTCGAGTGGCCAGTGGCGTCGGTCTGCTGATGACCTGGCTGGTGGCGAGCCCGGCTGCCTGGGCCGAGCAGTGCTCCTCCATTCCCTACAATGTACAAAGTCATTGCACCCTCGATGAGAACCAGAACGGCGATCAGGTCATTGCCTGGAACGCCGGTGGCACCGACTATACCGTCACCAATACGGTAGCCCAGACGCGCAGGCTGAGCGCAGACAAAACGATATACGGTCTCTATTACTTCATCGGTGGCGGCACGCCGACGCGCGACAAGCATCCCGCTGGCTATTCCGGCGGCATCTTGACCATCAACAATGGGGTAGCCGACAAAGACGGCAATATCATCAACGATAGCGCCACTATCCATATCAGTGGCGACCGCTCTGGCAGTAACAACTTTCCAGAACAGGTCTTCGCCATTCGTGCCCAGGGCAATGGCAGCAGCGGGGTAGAACCGGACGATCAGGGTGCCGATGGCGGCCGCGGTGGCGACGGCGGTTTCATCACGATCAATAATTATTCCGCCATCACTATCGAGGGCAACGCCGACTTCGGTGGTATCGGCATGGTCGCGGGGCTATTTGCCCAGAGTAAGGCAGGTAACGGTGGCCCCTTCAACAGTGCAGTGTTCGGCGATCAATTGAGTGGCAACGGGGGGGACAGCAAGACCGTGACCGTTCTCAACCGGGCGCCCATCACCATCGGATCGTCAGCCGATTCGTTCGAGGGTAGCGACCTCGCGCGGGTGATCAGTGCCGAGTCGATCGGGGGGCGGGGTGGCGATGGTGCGGATGGCACGGGCCAGGCGGGAGCTGGTGGGACCGGCGGTGTTATCAGCGTGGTCAACCAGGGGGATCTCGCGCTGTATTACCGCGAAACTGGTAATGGCGCCTATGGCGCTCAGGGGATATTCGCACGCAGTAATGGGGGTAATGGCAGCAACTCGGAGGACAACAGCGATCCCGGCGGTAAGGGTGAAGATGGTCGGGAGATCACCATCGACAACCGCGGCGACATCACCTTGGTCAAGACCGGCAATACCGCGCTGGGTAGCTACGAGTCTGCCGGCATCCTGGCGTTGTCCCACGGGGGTGACGGGGGCCGCTCGTCCGATGATAAAGCGGGAGGCATAGGTGGTGCGGGTAGCGCTCAGCGCAATGCCGGATCAGACGATACTGCCGGCGTAACAACGGTCGGCCATGCCGCCGGCAGGATCGCGGTGTCCGGAGACAACGTGAGCGGCATCGTCGCACGCTCCTATGGTGGCAATGGCGGTAACGGTAACGGCAATAGTCAATCCTCGGGAGGCAAAGGCGGCTACGGTGGCAGAATCCAGCTCAACCTGACCGAGGCGGGGGCTGTCGAGACGGCGGGTGACCGTGGTTACGGGCTGCTGGCACAGTCGATCGGCGGTATCGGTGGCAGTGATGCAGGAACGGCTGGCAGGGGCGGCAACGGTGGCAGTGTCGGTGTCTACGCGACCTCGGGTACACATATCGAGACGCAAGGCGACTACGCCGCCGGTATTACGCTGCACTCGGTCGGCGGTGGCGGCGGTACCGGTGACGATTTCGTCAAGGTTCTCTTCGGTAGTGGCGGCAATGGCGGCAACGGCGGCAATGCCGAGAAGGTGACCACGACCAGTGGCGCCGATATCACCACGCATGGCGATCATGCTTACGGCTTTTTGGCACAGGCCATCGGCGGTTCTGGTGGCACCGGGGGAACGGGCGTTGCCGTGATCGCGCTGGGTGGCAATGCAGGTGGTGGAGGCAGCGCGGCAGATGTCGAGCAGAACAATACCGGACAGATCACCACGACCGGTGATTACTCGATCGGCGTGTTGGCCCAGTCGATCTCGGGCGGGGGTGGCGCGGGAGGAAGCTCCGGCGGCGCGGTCACAGTGGGCGGTGGCGCCGGGGGTGGTGCCAACAACGACAGGACAGCCTACGTCACCAACAGTGGCGATATCGTAACGTCGGGTCAGGCAGCCTCGGGTATCGTGGCCCAGGCGATCGGTGGCGGCGGTGGCATCGGCGGCGGCGCCGCGGGCGTTGCTGTGGTCGGCGGGAGCGGCAGTGCCGGTGGCTATGGCGGCAAGGCAGAGATATTCCATGTCGGAGGCGAGGTGGCCACCCGGGGCGATTCCGCCTACGGCCTCGTGGCGCAGTCGATCGGCGGCGGTGGCGGGAACGGAGGCAATGTCTTCAATCCCTCTGTGGGTGCCGGTGTCGGCATCGGCGGTTCGGGTAGCGGCGGAGGGAAGGGCAGGACGGCGTGCGTCACCAATAGCTATAAGGGCTGCGGTGGTCTTCCGAGCGTATCGAATCCCGGGGGCGATAGGACCGATCCCGACTCGGCGGCACCGCAGAGTACCGGAGGCAGTGCGATCAGTACGGCTGGGGCGTTTGCGCACGGTGTCATCGTGCAGTCGGTCGGTGGGGGCGGCGGTAACGGTGGGGATGTCGCGGGGGCATCGGCGCTCAGCGTGGCCACGGTCGCCGTCGGTGGTAGCGGGGATGGCGGCGGCGCCGGGGGCGCGGCTAACGCCGATTTTCGTCAGCTCACGCTGACCACCACGGGGCAGCAGGCCAAGGGCATCATGGTGCAGTCGATCGGTGGCGGCGGCGGCAATGGCGGCAACGCCCTGTCGGTCGACGCAGGGACGCCGATCGCGATCCAGATTGGCGGCAGCGCCAAGGATGGCGATATCGATGGCGATGGCGAAAGCGACGCCAACGACGGTGGTGCCAGCCAGCTCGACCTCTACGATAGCGTGGTCACCACGCGTGGTGCGAATGCGGGCGCTCTGCTGGTGCAGTCGATCGGCGGCGGCGGCGGAACCGGCGGCTCGGCGAGCGGCTACGATGTTTCCGTGGGACTGACGCTGGATACCGCCTTGGGTGGTACCGGCGGTGCTGGCGGTCACGGTGGCAAGGCGACGGCGCTGTTGACCGATAGTCGTATTCAGACTGGCTTTGGCGCCGACGGCGCTGCGCTGGGGGTCGATGCCGCCTCTGCCCATGGTATCACGGTGCAGTCGATCGGCGGCGGCGGCGGTGCTGGCGGCGGCGCGGTGGCAGACGCAGTCAGCGTGGCAGTGCCCACCGGTGAGGGCGCCTCGCTGGCGGCTTCCGCGGCCACCGCACTGGGGGGCCGTGGCGATATCGGGGGAGACGGCGGCGAAGTCAGCGTCGAACTTCACGGCAGTAGTCTGGTGCAGACCGGTGGCGATGGCGCCCATGGCCTGCTGACGCAGTCGGTAGGCGGTGGCGGCGGTGATGGCGGTAGCGCTTCGAGCATGGCGGGTACCATCGGTATCCCCGATACCGACTCCATCAGCCTATCGACGGCGCTGGGCGCTTCCGGCGCTGGTGGTGGCATTGGTGGGTCGGTCCACGTCTGGCTGGCCGACGCCGCCTCGATTGCCACCTGGGGAGACAACGCCAACGCCGTCCTGGCTCAGTCGATCGGCGGTGGCGGCGGTGATGGCGGTGTCGGCAACGCGGGAAGCAAGCAGATCGGTGGCGGTGTCAGCGTCGATGCCGATATTGGCCTGGGGGGCGCTGGCGGTAACGGCAGTCGTGGCGGCGAGGTCGCACTCTCTTTGGCCTCGACCACGCATCTGCAGACTCGAGGATCGGGGTCGCGAGGCTTGGTGGCGCAGTCGATCGGTGGTGGGGGCGGCACCGGCCAGGGCGGTAATCTCAGTCTCGGTATCGGCTTCTCGGTCGGCGGTAGCAAAGCCGACGAGCCAGACGCCGAGACCCTGTCTACCAGCGAGGAAACCGACTCGAGTGATAAGGACCCAACGGAGATCTCGCTCGCGTTTGGCCTTGGCGTGGGCGCCAAGGGCGGCAGCGGCAGCACTGGCGGCAATATCGTCTCCAAGAACGGTATCAATGCCACCATCGATACCCAGGGGGGCGATGCCGATGGCGTGCTGCTGCAGTCGATCGGGGGCGGCGGCGGTCTGGCCGGCTCGGCTGGTAACGACTTCGCCGACGGTGATCACGATGGCAGCGAAGGTGACCCGGCAACCCTGAGCGTGGTGGCGGCCATCGGGGGTAGCGGCGGCACTGGTGGTCGCGGGGGCGACATTGGGGGCGATACGGCCTTGAGTTTCAACGCCACCGTGACCACACGAGGCGATTGGGCCGACGGCATCGTCGCGCAGTCGATCGGCGGCGGTGGCGGGGTCGGCGGTAGCGCGCTGGCAGCGGGGGCCAACGCCATGGTGGATTTGGACATGGCCGTGGGCGGTCAGGGCGGCTCTGGCGGCGATGGGGGGAGTGTCAATGTCTTCTTCAACGATCTCGGTGGCCGCTCGCATGTGACCACCTTGGGCTACGCGGCACACGGGGTACTGCTGCAGTCGATCGGCGGCGGCGGTGGCCAGTCCAGCGAGGGCTCCGAGCAGGCCGGTGGGCGTATCTCCGTGGGGGGAAGTCTGGGTCGCACCGGCGGACCAGCCGGTGATGGTGGGGCGATCACCGTGGGCAACGGCAGCTTCCTTCGCGTGGACACGCAAGGTGACGATGCCTACGCCATCATGGCGCAGTCGATCGGCGGGGGCGGCGGCATCGGCGGTAGCGGCAGCTCGAGTCAGTCGGACAAGCTGCTGGATCTCGACTTGGAGGTGGCCGTAGGTGGCAGCGGCGGCGCTTCCGGCGATGGTGGTCGTATCGATCTTCACACGGGCGCGCGCATCGGGACCCTCGGCAAGCGCGCTTTCGGGATTGTCGCACAGTCCATCGGTGGCGGCGGCGGGGCCGGCGGAGCCGCCGATACAGATAGTCTGTTGAGCGTACAACTCGGCACCAAGGCCAATGACGGGACCAGCGGTGACGGGAAGGACGTGGGCGTGACGCTCACGAGCGGGCAGATCGTCACCCAGGGCGAGGGTGCTCACGCGATCATCGCCCAGTCGGTGGGCGGCGGCGGCGGCATCGCCGGCAACATCACCGGCAATGTCATCTCGACCAGCCGGCCAGGGTTCGGTGACGGCAGTGGGCCCGAAGGTGACGGTGGCCATGTCCAGGTCGACGTCAACGGTGACATCGCCACGTCAGGCGTTGGGGCCTACGGTATCATTGCGCAGTCGGTCGGCGGCGGCGGCGGGCTCTACGGCGGTGGGGATGGCGTGCTGCACGCCGGCGCCACAGGCAATGCCGAGGCCTCCGCGCGTAATGTGGACGTCACTCAGAAAGGTACCCTGGCCACCCTAGGCACCAACGCCTATGGCATCTTGGCCCAGTCGATGGGGTCACGCTATAACGGCCGGATCAGTGTGAACGTCGATGGACAGGTCGTGGGTGGCAGCAAGAACGGTACCGGCGTCGCGTTCAGTGAAGGTCAGAATAACGTGCTCAATGTCGGTTCCGGGGGCAGCATCAGCGCTGGCGGTGGAAGCGACGGCACGGTCCGCGGTTCGGCAGTACTGTTCGTTACCCAGGCCTCCTATCTGCCGACTCTTGCGATCCACAATGAGGGTGCCATTTACGGTGGCGTTCTTGCTTACGGCGGCACGCCGAGCACGGATGGCGGCGGCACGGTGTCGATGAACATGGCGCCGGCGAGCGCGCTGTCGACGAATATGGCCAGCGCTGCCCGGGTGACCTCACTGGCGCTGCTGGCAGCGCCGCCCGAACCCAGCATTCAGTTCGACAACGCAGCCGGGGCAACCTGGTTGCTGGACAAGGTGTCGCAGGCGGACCTGGTCAACGCCGGAACGGTAGGTGTGCTCTCCTCTGCGGGAAGCGCTGGTAACACGGCCACGCTCGAAGGCGATTTCGAGCAGACCGAGAGTGGGCGAGTGAGTGTGGCTGCCGACTTCGAGCGGGGTATTGCCGACCGCCTTGAGATTCAAGGCAACGCCAAGCTCGCAGGTGAGTTGCAGGTGCTCGCCGCGACACTGGCACCGACCCAAGCGCTCGAGGTGTTCAGCGTCTCGGGCGGCACGACCGGTACGCTCGAGGCTGCTGATACCCCGGCAGTCGATTTCAGCAGTGAAATCGTCGGCGGCAGGGCACGAGTTAAGGTAGCACGCACGCACTTCGATACCGCTTTCGCCGACCTCGACGCCAACCAGCGCGCGGTAGGCGAGCGGCTGGACGCGCTGTTTGTCGACGGCGCGGGCAACGGCTTTGCGTCGCTGCTGGGGCAGGTCAATGCGCTCTCCATGAATGCCGATGGGGGTGACAGCTATGCGCGAGGACTGGCATCGATGTCCATGGGTAGCGCGCAGGCGATAGCGGCGGCGCAGACGCTGCAGACGAGTAGCTGGCTGGATGATGCCATGAGCTGCGGTGCGCGCGCTGGTGCGGTGGTGTCGCAGGATGGCGACCACTGCTACTGGGCGGGTGTGGCCGACGCCAATATCAGCCAGGCGGGGACCGGCGGCTATCGTGGTGACGTCAGTGGTATCGGCTTCGGTGCCCAACTCCGAGTCGCGCCACAGTTGACGCTCGGTGTGACCGCGGGCGGTGGCGATGCGGATCTGAAGGGGCGGGATGGACTCTCCAGTGCCGATGGCACCTCGGGCTACGCGGGCGTATCGCTGACCCGTGATATCGGTAACCTGGCGTTGTCGGTCGGCTTGACCGGGAGCTATGGAGAGTACGATACCGAGCGCCACATTCGTGTTCCCGGCTATGTGGCCACGGCTCGCGGCACCACCGATATCACCACCGTCGGCGCGCGACTGCGCGCGGCCTATACCGCCTCGCTCGGGGCCGCCTATCTGAGGCCGAAGCTCGATCTCGATCTGGTCCATGTGCGGGCCTCTGGTTACGACGAGAGCGGTGCCGGGATTCTCGATCTCGACGTCGAAGAGAACAGCCAGACCGCGCTGATCACGACGCCGGCGCTGGAAGTGGGGGCCGGTCTGGCACTGGGTGAAGCCTGGACGCTGTCGGGATTCGGCGAAGTCGGGGTCAGTCTCTCCAACGCCGACGACTGGCAGAGCCGCGCCGAGTTCAGAGGCGCCGAGGCGGGGTCGGGCTTCACCTCCAGCGTATCGATGCCCGATACACTCGGCCGCTACGGAGCAGGCGTGTCACTGGCCAACGATAGCGGCTTCGAGGCGCGTATCGAGTACCGTGGCGCTTCCGGCGATGGCTACGACAGTGACGGAGGCTTCTTGAAGCTGTCGAAGCGGTTCTGATCGTCCGATCGATAATCCCCGCCAGCGGGGAGGCATGCGAGGGCGCCGGTAACGGCGCCCTTTGCGTTGCGCCGGCGCCTATCACCGCCATTTATCACTACCATTGGAACAACTCATCGCACGGCCCCGTTGCGCTTTCGATAACTCGGGTATATTTTGTCAACCATGGTTTAACTTGATAACCCGGGCGACAAAGCGCTGATGGCGCGGGCTCGCCCGGCCGTCGATGTCCCGAGGTCAGCGTGTTCAACAGTTTGAGTGACGCCCGCGCGGCACGCGCAAACCCGTCGGCGCCGGCACGGCAGCGGTCGCTGGTGATGCGTTTCCTGCCCTTTTTCGGCCCGGCGCTGATCGCCGCGGTCGCCTATATCGATCCCGGCAACTTCGCCACCAACATCGAGGCCGGCTCGCGCTACGGCTACACCCTGCTGTGGGTGGTGCTGTGGGCCAATCTCATGGCGATGCTGATCCAGACGCTGTCGGTGCGCCTGGGGCTGGCCACCGGGCGCAATCTGGCGGAGATGATCCGCGAGCGCTATCCGCGGCCGCTGGTGTGGTTCTATTGGGTCCAGGCCGAGCTGGTGGCGATCGCCACCGATCTGGCCGAGTTCCTCGGCGCGGCGCTGGCGTTCCATCTGCTGTTCGGGCTTTCGATGCTCGAAGGCGCGCTGCTCACCGGCGCGGTCACCTACGCGGCGTTGACCATGCAGCGCTACGGTTTCCGCCTACTCGAGGTGATCATCGGCAGCATGCTGCTGGCGGTGGCAGCGGGATTCATCGCCCAGATCCTGATGGGGCGGCCCGATGCCGGGCCGGCGCTCACCGGCATGCTGGTGCCACAGTTCCCGGATGGCTACGCGGTCTTCCTGGCCGCGGGGATTCTGGGTGCCACGGTGATGCCCCACGTCATCTATCTGCACTCGTCGCTGTCCCAGCGGCGCATTCCGGCTACCACCGATGACGAGCGCAAGCGTGCGATGCGCTTCTACCGCTGGGACGTGATCATCGGCATGGGCGTGGCCGGGGTCATCAATCTCTCGATGCTGGCGCTGGCGGCGGCGGTGTTCTTCGACAGCGGACGCACCGGCGTGGCCTCGATCGAGCAGAGCTACCAGCTGCTGGCGCCGCTGATGAACCGCGAGCTGGCGAGCACGCTGTTCGGTTTCACCTTGCTGCTGGCGGGGCTGTCGTCATCGATCGTCGGCACCATGGCGGGGCAGGTGGTGATGCAGGGCTTCGTCGGTTTCACCATCCCCATCTGGTTGCGTCGGCTGTTGACCATGCTGCCGGCGATCGCGGTGATCATGCTCGGCCTGCCCGAGCAGCAGGTGCTGGTGGCGAGCCAGGTGGTGCTCAGCTTCGGCATCCCCTTCGCCCTGGTGCCGTTGATCCAGTTCACCGCGCGCCGCGGGGTGATGGGCAATCTGGTCAGCCGGCGCTGGGTCACGCTGCTGGGTTGCGTGGTGGCCGGGGTGATCATCCTGTTGAATGGTTATGTGTTGGCCTTCGAGTTGCTGTAGGCTCTCTACGTGCCGTGAACGGGCGGTGCCGCCGGTGCGTGACCGTTCACCCCATTCGATGTCGATGAGAACACCATGCCAGGAACACCCCGACCACGTTACGCCCGCTTCGAGCGCACCCGTCTCGATCATCAGCAGGAGCTGGTGGAAGATTACGTGGAGGAGATCGCGCAGCTGCATCGTGACCATGGCGAGGCCCGCGCCAGCGATCTGGCGGAGCGTTTCGGCGTCAGCGCCGCAGCGGTATCCAAGGTGATCTCACGACTCAAGCGCGACGGCCTGGCCGAAGCGCGCCCCTATCGTGGGGTCTTCCTGACCGAACAGGGGCGGGCGCTGGCCGAGAAGGTCGAGGCGCGTCACCAGCTGGTGCTGGCCACGCTGCTCGCCCTCGGCGTCCCGGCGCATGTCGCCGAGGCGGATTCCGAGGGGATCGAGCACCACTGCAGCGACGCCACGGTCGAGGCGATGCAGCGCTTTCTGGAGTCGCGCACGGGCTCGCGCTGATGCCCGCGGCTGGGCTGATGACCACTTTGCTGTTAGACTCGCCGGCGTTGTCGCCCCGCCCGCGGGTCATCGACCCTGCCGATCGCCGTTCATGCGGCGCGGCGGCGCGGCACGCCAGGAAAGGCGAGGCATCTTCTGCGCTTCGCCAGAGACATGGTATCGATAGGCACGCAACGATGACACGCGCCACCGTTCGCATGACGCCACCCTAGCGTCGACTCCCCCTCCGCGTGAGCCTCGCTCGCGCTCGACTTGCGACCCGCCATCCGGCCGGGCCAAGCAGGTCCGTTTCCGTTCGTATCACCGATTCTCGTTGTGAACCCAAGCGTTTTGCACTCGACCGTGTAGAACCCAAGCCAAGCCGCGTGCCCTGGGTGGCAGATCGGCCGCCGTGTGCGCAGGCCGGCGTCGCGCCGTCACCCTTTCCGCGGCATGACCCTGAGTGGACCCTTCAATGCTCGACACGATAAGACAACACTGGTTTTCCAACGTCCGTGCGGACGTGCTGGCCGGCGCCGTGGTGGCGCTGGCGCTGATTCCGGAGGCGATCGCATTCTCGATCATCGCCGGCGTCGATCCCAAGATCGGCCTCTATGCCTCGTTCTCGATGGCGGTGGTGATCGCCTTCGCCGGCGGCCGCCCGGGCATGATCTCGGCGGCCACCGGCGCCACGGCGCTGCTGATGGTGACCCTGGTGCGCGACCACGGGCTGCAGTACCTGCTCGCCGCGACCCTGCTGACCGGGGTGATCCAGATCCTGTTCGGCTATCTCAAGCTCGGCGCGCTGATGCGCTTCGTCTCACGCTCGGTGGTCACCGGCTTCGTCAACGCGCTGGCGATCCTGATCTTCATGGCCCAGCTGCCGGAGCTGACCGGGGTCACCTGGCACGTCTACGCCATGACCGCCGCCGGGCTCGGCATCATCTATCTGTTCCCCTACGTGCCGGTGGTGGGCAAGACGCTGCCGTCGCCGCTGGTCTGCATCGTGGTGCTCACGGCGGTCTACATGTTCAGCGGCATGGATATCCGCACCGTGGGCGACATGGGTCAGCTACCCGACTCGCTGCCGGTGTTTTTGCTGCCGGACGTGCCGCTGAACCTGGAGACATTGTGGATCATCCTGCCCTATTCGCTGGCGATCGCCGTGGTCGGCCTGCTCGAATCGATGATGACCGCGACCATCGTCGACGAGCTGACCGATACGCCCAGTGACAAGAACCGCGAGTGCAAGGGGCAGGGGCTGGCCAACATCGTCACCGGCTTTCTCGGCGGCATGGCCGGCTGCGCGATGATCGGGCAGTCGGTGATCAACGTGAAATCCGGCGGCCGCAACCGCCTCTCGACCCTGGTCGCCGGGGTCTTCCTGCTGATCCTGGTGGTGTTCCTGGGTGACTGGGTCTCGCAGATCCCCATGGCCGCACTGGTGGCGGTGATGATCATGGTCTCGATCGGTACCTTCAGCTGGGAGTCGATCCGCGACCTGCGCCGCCATCCGCTGTCGACCAATATCGTCATGGTGGCCACGGTGATCGTGGTGGTAGCGACCCACAACCTGGCCATCGGCGTGCTGGTCGGGGTACTGCTGGCATCGCTGTTCTTCGCCAACAAGGTGGGGCAGATTCTATATATCGGCAGCCGCATAGACGCGGACGGCGAGACCCGCGAATACGAGGTGATCGGTCAGGTGTTCTTCGCCTCCTCGACCCGCTTCACCGACAGCTTCGACTTCAAGGAGGCGGTGCCGCGGGTACGCATCGATCTCTCCCGCGCCCACTTCTGGGACATCACCGGGGTCGGCGCGCTGGACAACGTGGTGATCAAGTTCCGCCGCGAGGGTACCGAGGTCGAGGTGATCGGACTCAACGAGGCCAGCGCCACCCTGGTCGACCGCTTCGCCGTGCATGACAAGCCGGATGCAGTGGAGAAACTCATGGGGCACTGAGCGGCCCCGCAGGATGCAGGCGACGCCAGCGCGTCGCGACGACAACCCCGCCGCCCGGTGGCGTGATAGTCTCGGGTGACGGGTGCCAGGCAACAGGAGAATGCCATGAGTGAACGTCAGGTTCTCGGCTGTATCGACGACTCCAGCCACGCGCCGGCGGTGTGTGCCGCCGCCGCGTGGGCCGCGGCGCGGATCGGCGCGCCGCTCGAACTGCTGCACGTGCTGAGCCGCGGGCAGAACGGCGCCGAGCGCGACACCAGCGGCCATATCGGCCTGGGCAGCCGCGAGCATCTGCGCGAGCAGTTGACCCGGCTCGACGAGGAGCGTGCCAAGCTCGCCCAGCAGCACGGGCGTGAGCTGCTGGCGGCGGCCAAGGCGCAGGCCGAGGCGTCCGGCGCGCCGGCGGTGGCCACTGCGCTGCGCCACGGCGACCTGCTGGAGGCGCTGAGTGAGCGCGAGGCGCAGACCCGGCTGGTGGTGCTGGGCAAGCGCGGCGAGTCCGTGGCCGAGGCGCGGGATCACCTGGGTAGCAATCTGGAGCGGGTGGTGCGCGCACTGCATACGCCGATCCTGGTCACCCCGCCCGAGTTCCAGGCGCCGCAGCGGCTGCTGCTCGCCTTCGATGGCGGTCAGACCACGTGCAAGGGCGTCGATATGATCGCCGAGAGCCCGCTGCTCAACGGTCTGGTGTGCCATGTGGTAATGGTCGGCGCCGGTACCGATGACCAGCGTGCCCAGCTCGACTGGGCGCTGACCCGGCTGCGCGAGGGGCAGGTCGAGGCCGAGGGCGAGATTCTCGCCGGCGATGTCGACGAGGTGCTGGGCCATTACGCCGAGCGCGAGCGCATCGATCTGATGATCATGGGCGCCTACGGCCACTCGCGTATCCGTCAGTTGTTGGTGGGCAGCACCACCACGGCGATGCTCAGACATTCGCGCAGTGCCACCCTGATACTGCGCTGACCCCGGCAGCTGCCGCGCCACCCAATCAATACGCCGCGCCTGTCGCGCGGCGAGTCACAGGAGCGAGAACATCCATGACCATCCAACGCCACGACACCCAGACCCGCATGAGCCGTGCCGTGATCCACAACGGCACCGCCTATCTGTGCGGTCAGGTCAGCGGCCCGGAGGCCCGTGAGGGCGATATCACCGCCCAGACGATCAGCATGCTGTCGCGGGTGGATGCGCTGCTGGCGGAGATCGGCTCCGACCGCGAGCACCTGCTCGCGGCGACGATCTATCTCGCCGATGGCGCGGATTTCGCCGCCATGAATGCGGTGTGGGACGCCTGGGTGCCGGCGGGTCATGCTCCGGCGCGCACCTGCATCACCGCGCCGATGCCGGCGCCCGAGCTGAAGGTCGAGATCACCGTCACCGCGGCGATCAAGTAAGCCGCGTCTTTCCCCGGGGCACGATTCGCGTCCCCCGTGCAGGCAGCGTGAAGACGGGCGGCGAGGCGTGATCCCCGCCCGCCTTCACTCCGCCTCGCGGCTGGCGGCGGGCGGCTGGTGGGTGAGGAAGTGGGTGAGCTTCTCCGGCCGGCTCTCGCCGACCCGACACAGCTGGCTGGCGATCTCGGCGTACTGCATCAGGGTCGGCACCATCAGCCGTTGGCGATGCGGATCCTGCGCCTGCAGAGCGGCCTCTGCATCCAGCCACTCGAACAGCCGTGCCAGGCGGGTGTAGGTGGTATCGCCGCGGCCGCTGTTGCCGCGCAGGGCATCCACCGCCAGACAGCGCATCACGCTGCGCTTGTTGGGGTCGAGACTCTCCTTGTCCAGCAGCGCCTCGGCGTGACGACTGAACTGACTCATCAACTGGGTCAGTTCGGCCGCTTCGAGCTGGCGCTGAACCGCCTGCTGGCTCTCGTGCAGGGCCCGCTGCTGCTGGCTCTGGCCGCGCGCCATCAGCACCAGAGTCAGGCACAGCCAGCCGGCCAGCACCAAACTGAGCAGGAACAGTCCCAGCGGCGCCAGCGCGGCGTGCGGCAGCGGCCAGTGCAGGTCGCTGGCGTACAGGCCCGCGCCGCACAGGGCGAGCATGACGATGACGATCAATGCGATGGAAACGCCGGCTTTCATCTCGACTCTCGACTCCGCGGAATGGTCTCGATGGGCGAGCGGTCGCTGGCCCATCGAAGCGTTATCGGCCGGCGGCCCAGGCGCTTGAACGCTGGCCGCCTGTCTCAGCACTATCTCAGCGCTATCAGCACATGCCGCCGTTGATGGCGATAACCTGCCGGGTGATGTAGCCGGCGTCGCGGGAGCACAGAAAGCTGACCGTGGCCGCCACTTCATGCGGTTCGCCGGGGCGCTGCATCGGCACCAGCTTGCGAATCTCCTCCCGCGACAGCGCCTCGGTCATGCTGGTCTCGATCCAGCCCGGGGCGACGCAGTTGACCGTGATGCGGCGCTTGGCCAGCTCCACCGCGAGCGCCTTGGTGGCGCCGATGATGCCTGCCTTGGCTGCACTATAGTTGACCTGGCCGCGATTGCCGATCAGCCCCGAGAGCGAGGAGAGGGTGACGATACGCCCCGGACGACGGCGCTGGATCATCGGCATCACCAGCGGGCGCAGCACGTTGTAGAAGCCATCCAGATTGGTCTTGAGCACGCTGTCCCAGTCTTCGTCCTCCAGTGCCGGGAAGGGCTTGTCGACGGCGATACCGGCGTTGCACACCACCCCGTAGTAGCAGCCGTGGGCGGCGATATCCGCTTCCAGCAGCGTCTTGACCCGCTCGCGCTGGGTGACATCGAACTGGAGCAGGCGCACCTGGGCGCCGGCGGCGCGGGCATCCGCCGCTACCTGGGCGATATCGTCGCCGTCGCGGCGGCTGTGCAGCACCAGGTCGAAGCCGTCCTGGGCCAGGCGCCGGGCGATCGCAGCGCCGATGCCGCGGTTGGCACCGGTCACCAGGATGGTGTCGGCGCCACGCTCGCCTGTGGGAGAAGCGGTCTCTTGGGGGATACTCGGGCTTTCCATGCGCACTCCAGGCGATAAGGTGTCGAAACAAAAAGAGCGTCTAGACGAAAAAGAGTGTCTAAACGAAAGCGAGTCGGGCCCGGCGGGCGTTCAGGTGGCCGGCGGCTGGCCGGGCAGGGTGAGTCCGGCGGGCCGATAGAGCGTCAGGCTGCCGCTGGCCAGGCTGGCCGAGCCGTCGGCCCAGCGCAGTTCGCCATTGACCTGGGTCACGCCGTTGTCGGCGACGAAGTCGATGCTGATGGCGACATGGATACGCCGGCCGAACGGCCAGTGGGGCTGCACGGCGCGATAGCGGCGGCTACCCAGCAAGAGCCCCGGCGTTGGCGACTCGCCGCGGCGCTGGGCGTGGTAGCCAGCCCAGGCCGCCACGCTCTGGGCGATCCACTCGATGCCGACCCAGGTGGGCAGCCCCTCAGCCTCGGCGAACAGATCGTCGGGTCGGGTTTCGCCCTCGGCAATGGCACCCTCGGCGTCGGCCTCGAGCAGGCGCGTCAGCAGGCACATGCCGCGGGCGTGGGGCACCAGCGGGGCGATGGCGCAGGGCAGATGCGCGGTGGTCGCTGTCACGGGTGACTCTCCGCAGGCGGGCAGTGGGTCGATACGGTACGCGGCAGCGCCCGTCGGCATTGGCACTCAGACATCGTCACGACTCAGCAGCAGGCTGGCGTTGTTGCCGCCGAAGGCGAAGCTGTTGCTCAGCGCATGGCGCGGCGGCGCGTTCGGCGCGGGCGCGTGGCCCACCAGCGGCAGCGGCGGCAGCTCGGGGTCGTAGTCGCCGTCGTAGACGTGCCGTGGCAACCGGCCGTGGGTCAGTGCCAGCCAGCAGAAGGCGGCCTCCAGCGCGCCGGCCGCGCCCAGGGTGTGGCCGGTCAGCGCCTTGGTCGAGCTGCACGCCGGCGGCGGTGCGAAGAGGTCGTTGACCGCGGTGGCCTCCATCTGGTCGTTGAGCGCGGTGCCGGTGCCGTGGAGATTGAGGTAATCGATCGCCTCCGGGGCCAGCCCGGCCATCGTCAGCGCCTGCTGCATGGCTGCCACGGCGCCGCTGCCGTCGGGGCGCGGCGCCGAGATATGGTGGGCATCGGCGCTCTCGCCGACTCCGCTGAGCTGGATGCCGCCGCGCTCCGGGGTGACCACGAACAGGACTGCGGCCTCACCCAGATTGATCCCCTGGCGCTGGCGCGAGAACGGCAGGCAGGGTTCGTCGCTGACCGCATCGAGGCTGGCGAAGCCGTTGACGGTGAGCCGGCACAGGCTGTCGGCGCCACCGGCGATCACCGCGTCGCACTGGCCGCTCTTGAGCAGGCGGCGGGCGCTGGCCAGGGCCCGCGCGCTGGAGCTGCAGGCGGTCGACAGCGCATAGCAGGGCCCGCTCAGACCGAGGCGCTCGGCGACGAAGCGTGCCGGCGCGCCGAGCTCCTGGCGCGAGTAGGCGAAGCTCGCCGGCAGCGGGCCATCCTGGCCGCTCTCGGCGATGGCCCGTTCGGTTTCGCCAATCCCTGAGGTGCTGGTGCCGATCACCACGCCGATACGCGCGGGATTCACCCGTGCCAGCAGGGGTTCCAGGGCATCACCCAGCGCGTCCAGCGCCAGCGCCAGCAGGCGGTTGTTGCGGCTGCGCTGGTTACTCTCCCAATCACTGTCATCGGGTAGCGGCCGGGTCACGCGACCCAGCGGCAGCGCCCGCCCGGGGGTGAAGTCGTCGCTGATGGCGAGCTGGCGCTGACCGCTGAACAGCGCCGCGGCGATGGTCTCGAGGTCGCTGCCCAGCGAGCACACCACCCCGGGCCGCGACAGGCGGCAGGCGAAGGAAGCGCTCATACGTCACCCTCCTGGTCGAGCGGGGTGATGGTCAGGCGGTAGCCGCCCTGGCGGTCGTCGAGGGTCAGGGTCTGGGGATGCGCGGGATCGGGTCGCGGGGTGATGCTGGCGGCGAGCCGGCCGTGGTAGCGGATATCACGCTGATCATCATGCTCGGTGACCTGCCAGGCGCTGCCGTTGAAGGCGCGTTCCAGCGCGGCGCGTGGCCACAGGCTCCACTCCAGGCGCGAGGCGAGCCAGGCCGGCGGGATCGGCAGCGGCGGCTCGCCCGGGGCATCGCCGGCCTCGAAGCGCGCGCCCTGGGCGTCGCGTACCAGGGTGGTCAGGCGCTGGCCGTAGGGGGTCACCAGCACCGCGCGCAGCGCCTCGGGGGTGATGCGGATGAAGGCGATCAGCGTACGCGCTTCGCCCTCATCGGGCGTGAAGGTCAGGCGGCTGGCCAGGGTCTCGGGAGTGACCGCAGCCGCCAGCGGCGGCGAAGGCGAGACCGGTGGCGACAGACTGCAGGCGGAGAGGCCGAGCAGCAGCGCGCCGAGCAACGCCAGCGCGAGTGGGTGACGGCGGCGGAGCGAGCCGTTCATGACGTCTCCTCGGCGCGCTGTGCCGCCTGCATTCGACATAGCGCCGAGAGCGTGTCGAGATGCCGGCGCGAGGCGCTGGCGAAAGGATTGCTGCGATCCCAGGCGTAGCCGGCGAGGATGGCGCTGATGCGCGCACGGATCTCGGGTGGGGCCTGGTCGTGGAAGATGATCGTCTGCAGGCGGGTGTCGTACCAGCCGTCGACGAAGTCGCGGAAGGTGGCGATGCCTTCACGCAGCGGGTGCTCGAACTCGGCGTCCCAGTCCGGCGTGTCGCCGTCGAGCTGACGCGCCACCAGCGGTGCGGCCAGGCTCGCCGAGCGCAGGGCGATGGTGACGCCGGAGGAGAATACCGGGTCGAGAAACTCGCCGGCGTTGCCTAGCAGCGCGTAGCCGGGGCCATGCAGGCGCTCGACATCGGCGGCGTAGCCCTTGAGCTCGCCCACCGCCCGCCGCGGGGTGGCACCGTCGAGCAGGGCGCTGAAGCGCGGCTCCTCGGCGATCAGCGCCTGCCAGCGCGCCTCGGGGGTGTCACCGTAGGCGCTGAGGCTGGCGATATCGCCGACCACGCCAACCGAGGCGCGATGGTCGCGAAACGGAATCAGCCAGTACCAGATCGCAGGGTCCCGCGGGTGGACCCCGATCAGGATCTTCTCGCGGTCGTAGTCGGGGGCGTCGATGCGCTCGTCGACATGGGTGTAAAGCGCCATGCGCGGCTCCAGGCGCGGCTCGCGGGAGAGCCCTTCGAGCCGTGCCAGCACGCGGCCGTAGCCGCTGGCGTCGAGCACGAAGCCGGCGCGCAGCTCGCGCACCTCACCGGTCTCGTCGCGGAGGGTGACGCCGGGGCGCTGCGGGTCGGGGTGGAAGGCATCGACGCTGACCCCGAACTCGAGAGTGGCGCCATGGCCGCGGGCGGCCTCGATCAGGCGCTGATCGAAATCGGCGCGCTCGACCTGGAAGGTGGTGCCCCAGCCGGGCGAGTACTTGTCGCGAAAATCGATGGCGGTGGCTTGCCCGTGGCGGGTGAAGGCGGCGCCGTTCTTGGGCTGATAGTCGGCGGCGAGTACCGTCTCCAGCAGCCCGGCCGCTTCGAGGTCGCCCATGCACTGGGGCAGCAGGCTCTCGCCGATGGAGAAGCGCGGGAAGTGCGCGCGCTCGACCACGTGCACGCGGTGGCCGCGCCGGGCCAGCAGGGCCGCGGCGGTGGCGCCGGCCGGGCCGGCGCCGATGACGATGACATCGTGATCGCGCTCACGCATGCGAGTTCTCCTCGGAGTGGGCCTTGGGGGCCTTGGAGGCGCTGGCGGGCTCGCGCGGGCGTACCCAGGGTACCAGCAGCCACACGCTGGCCAGGCCGATCAGACAGGTCAGGCCCAGGTAGTGCAGTGCCGGAGTGGCGCTGAACGCCAGCATGCCGAAGGCCAGCAGGCTGGTCAGGGTCGACAGGGTGATCGCCAGCCAGGCGGAGGGTTGTCTGGCGTACTCCACGTTGAAGATACCGGCATCCAGGCCGATCCCCAACACCAGCAGCAGCCCCAGCTGATTGAAAATATTGAGCGGCACCCCGGTCAGCGCGAACACCGCCAGCACGATCAGGGTGGCGCCGAAGGGCGGTGCCACCACGCGCCAGGCGCGCCCGCGGTAGCGCCAGATCAGGGCCAGCGTCATCAGCGCCATGGCCGCGGCGATCCAGCCGGCGGTGTGGCGGCGCAGCTCGCCCAGCAGGCTACCGATACGCGCCACCCGGTCGACATAGATCGCGCCAGGCTGGGCGTCGGCGATGGCTGCGAACCGCTCGGCGATGGCGGCGCTGCGGGCCCCGCTCACGACCACGCTGGCGGCGACCTCGCCGGATTCCGTCTGGCCCAGCCACAGCCGCTGCTGGAGCTGGCCCAGCGGGGTCGCGAGCCAGTCGGTGAGCGTCAGGCGCGGGGCGTCGTCGAGCCGTGCGCGGGCGGCCTGGGCGAGGTCCGCCGGCAGCCCGGCGCGCTGGATCAGGGTCTCCAGCGGGGCGCCGTAGAGGGTGCGCACCCGGGCCAGATTGGCATCCTGCTCGGCGGCGCTGGGCACGCTGCGCCCCAGCGACTGATAGTCGATCGCCAGGCCGTCGGCGATAGCGCGGTCGAGGCGCTGATCGAGTGCTGCGAGACGCGTCAGCAGCGCCTGGGTATCGTCTGCGCGGACCAGGAAGTAGCGGCTGCCGGTATCGCGCTCGAGCAACTGCTGGACCTGGGCCTCGTCGTGCATCAGCTCGGCCGGCGAGGGGTTGAGCAGGGCGAGACTGTCATCACTGGTCAAACGTAGCGTGCACAGCACGATCAGCCCCAGCGCGAGCCCGAGTGCCAGCCACGGCGGCAGCCGCCGGCGCGGCTGGCACAGCCGCCACCAGCGCTCGGCCAGGCGCGCGGTGAAGGGGCTGGCGTGAAGCTTGAAGCGCGGCAGCCACAGCACCACGGTGAGCCAGGCGCCGATCAGCCCGAAGGCCGCGAAGGCGGCCATCTGGCGCAGCCCCGGCATCGGTGTCAGCGCTTGGGCAACGTAGGCGATCACGCTCGAGATCAGCCCCAGGGTCAGACTCGGCAGCAGCCGCCGCAGGCGGAAGGCGCGGCCGTGGATGGCACGGTCGCACTGCAGATGCAGCACGTAGTCGATCGCGATGCCGATCAGGCTGGCGCCGAAGGCCAGCGTCAGCAGATGCAGGCGCCCGAACAGACCGAGGGTGAGTGCCAGCGCGAACAGCGAGCCGGTCACCAGCGGCACCAGCAGTTGCGCCAGCACCCGCGGCGAGCGGAACACGAAGCCGATGATCAGCAGCACGCCGAGCAGCGAGGCGGCACCGATGGTGGACATCTCGTGACGCGCCTGACGCGCGCCGGCGGCGGCGTGGAACACCAGCCCGGAGCGCAGCAGTTGGGCTTCGGGATGCGCCTGCTGAAAGCGTTCGAGGGTCGCGTGCAGCGCCTGCTGCATGGGCAGCGCGTAGGGCGAGCCGGCGAGGCGGCCGATCAGCACGCTGTAGTGCTGGCCCTGGGCATCCAGCGTCAGCAGACCGTCGGCGGCATCGATCGGGCTCTGCGGCTGACGCGCCAGCCACGCATCGAGCAGGCCGAACGGGTCCGCCACCGGGTCGGGACGCGCCGCCGGCGAGAACAGCCGGCGCAGTGCCGGGTCGACCAGCGATTCGCCACCGTCGCGATCGATCGCCTGCTGCCAGGCAGGGGGTAGCAGCCGGTAGCGCCAGGGCCCCATCCAGTCGTGCGGGTCGGCATCGGCCAGATCCAGCTCGCGCCAGTCGACCCGCGCCAGCTGCCCATCGTCGACCAGCGTCTCCAGCGCATCACCCAAAGCCTGGGTCGCCGCGACCCGGTCGTCGGCGCGCAACAGGATCAGGAAGCGATCCTCGAAGCCCTCGCCCAGCTGGCGGTCGGCGGCTTCGACCAGAGGCACCTGGCGATCCGCCGGCAGCAGCGCGGTGAGGTCGGTATCCGCCGGCAGGCCGTGGCGCAGCATCCAGCCCAGCCATATCGCGCAGAGCGTGAGCACGCCCAGCCAGAGCCACCCCAGCCAGCGCCAGGCGGTGGCCCGCGGCGGGCGTTCGCCAGGGGCGTTCATGGTGCCTCGCCGGTCAGCGGGTGCTGGTCATACAGGCGCACCGCCAAGGTGTCGCCGCCGGGCGTGCGCAGGGTCAGATGATCGATATAGCGCCCGCCATCGAGGGCGATGCTCGAGATGCGCTCGCGCAGCGCCGCGGCCTTGGGCGTCAGTGTCACCTGCCACGCCTCGGCATCGCCGGCGAGGGCGATCTCGAAGCGCGAGGCCAGCGCTTGCCAGTCGCCTTCGAGCAGCTGCAGGAACAGCCGCGCGACCTGCTCGCCGCCGGGCGGGGTGCGGTCGCCACTGCCGTTGACGATCGCCTCCGGGGTCAGCTCGATGCGCTCCTCGACCGGGCGTTCGAGCTGCCACACCACGCGCTGGCCGCGCACGAAGCTGAAGCGGCCGCTGCTATCCAGGCTCGTGCCGAGATCCGCCAGGCGGCGCTGCTGGGTGAACTTGCCGGCCAGCGAGGGCGTCGCCGCCAGGCGCTGCTGCAGCGAGGCGAGATCGAAGGCGTAGGCGCCGAGCGGCGCGCCCAGACACAGGCAGGCGAGCAGCAGCGAGAGCAGGCGGCGGGCGCGGTGGGCGGGGGTTGGCTGGGGCATGGGTGCACTCCTTCGGCAGGCGGTGGCGGGCGCAGAGTTATTCACTCAGATCAGTCGCGCGGGGCGTCGGCCTGGGCGGCGGTCGAGGCGTCATCCGCGGCGTTCGACTGGGCGTCGGCACAGTCGAGCCAGAACGGGAAGAAGTTGAACCACTGCAGCGGGGTGTTCGCGCACTGGCGCGTGAGCCAGGCGACGTAGCGCTGCATGGCGTCGCCGATCCAGGCGTCGCGCTGGCGGCGGCCGAGCCGCTGGGTGTCATCGAAGGTGTCGAACTCGACCCGGTAACCGTCGCGATGGCGGAAGCAGCCGATGGTGTAGATCGGGCAGCGCAGCAGGCTGGCGAGCCAGAACGGTCCCTCGGGGAAGCGCGCCGGGTGGCCCAGAAAGGACAGCGTGCGCGCCCGCCCGCTGTCGCTGATCGGCACCCGGTCGGCGGCGATCACCACGAAGCCGCCCTCGGCGATACGCCGGCCGAGCTGCATCGCCGTCGATGGCGTGATCTCGCTGACCTCGATGATCTCGGGGGGATTCTCGCGATGGGTCGAACGCGCCAGCACGGCGTCGAACTGCTGGGCGTTGCGGGTATGCATCAGCAGGGTGGCGCGGAAATCCTCGCGCATGTCGCTCATCGCGGTACAGATTTCCATGTTGCCGACGTGAGAGACGAACATCACGCCGCCGCGGCCGCTGGAGACGGCATCGAGAAAGCGCTGACGCGCCCCCTCGGCGAATTCGACCCGGGGCGGAATACCGCTCCAGGCGTCGATCTTGTCCATCAGGCTCTGCCCGAAGCTGCGGAAGTGGCGCAGGCTGAGCCAGGTGAGCCGCCGGGGCGGAGCCCCGTGGAGATGGCGCCAGAGCCTGACCAGATAGGTGTGCGAGGCGCGCCGGTGCAGGCCGTGGGCGACATAGAAGTAGGCGATCACCAGGGCCAGCATGAACTGGAACGGCAGCCGGCCGAGGTGGCGGCGAATCCACACCATGGTGCGCACGCCGGCGGCGCTGCCGGACTCGCGAATCCGTGACCAGTGGTTGGGATTGCTGCTGGCGGGGGTCATGAGGGGGCTCCCAGGCGGCGGCGAAGCAGGATGGGCAGACGGATCAGCATGCCCAGCAGCAGGCGCGCGTGCATGCCGGCGAGCAGCAGATTGTCGCGCCACAGGGCGAAGTGGGAGACGCCGTCCAGCGGATAGCGGACTCGCACCGGCAGATTCTCGACCCGCCCGCCCTGCCAGTACCAGCGCACCGGCAGCTCGCTGTCGAACTGCATGCGGTCGCCGCAGGGGTGGCGTGCGACCAGGCGGTTGACCGCCGCGACCGGGTAGAGCTTGACCCCGCACATGGTGTCGCGCAGCGTCAGCGACAGAGTCGCCAGCCATACCAGCACATGGGTGAGATAGCGCGAATAGAAGCGGTGCTTGGGCACGCTTTCATCGAAGCGCGGATAGCCGATGCGCAGAATCTCGTCGGCGGCGTCGAGACCGGCGACGAAGGGTGGCAGGTCGGCGGCTTCGTGCTGGCCGTCGGCATCCACCTGCAGCGCATGGGTGAGCCCCAGCGCCTCGGCATGCGCAAGCCCGGCGCGTACCGCGGCGCCCTTGCCGCGGTTGTGCGGCAGGCGCACCAGGGTGGTCGCCTCGGCCCGGGCCAGCTCGTCGAGCAGCGCCGCGCACTCGGCGTCGCTGCCGTCATCGACCAGGATGATCGGCAGCCCCAGCGCCTGGAGACGGGCGAAGGTCTCCCCGATCGCGCCGGCGTGGTTGTAGACCGGAATCAGCACGCCGATCCGGGCCGGCGTGGCGTGTGCATCAGGCGACATCGTGGCGCTCCGTGAGCGTGAGGCGGCCGCTGGCGTGCTGACCGCGCGCGCTCTCGCAGGTGATCATCAGGCTCTCGCTCTCCTTGATCCGCCGCCGGGCCAGCGTCAGGCGAAAGCGGTCCCCCGGCAGTAGTGGCTGGGGGAAGCGCAACCGCTCGAGCCCTGTGAAGTCCGCCTCGAGCGCGAACAGGCGCCGCGCCAGCTGCATCGCCCAGTGGACCAGAGTGACGCCCGGTACCACCGGCTGGGCGTCGAAGTGGCCATCGACATAGCGGCAGTGCTCGGGGACCTCCAGGGTCACCTCGATGCCGTCTTCCAGCGCGCGCTCACCCAGCCAGCGCGGCGCGCAGCGGTCGTCGAGGTCGGCGAACAGGCGCTCACGCAGCGTGGCGGTGAGCTTGCCCTGGGCGTTGGTCGGCCAGGTCTCGACGAAGCGCCAGTAGCGCGGCAGGGCCGGCGTCTCGAAACGCTCCGCCAGCGCGCGGCGCAGGCGCTTGACGGTGACGCGGTGGCTGGCGTGATCGTGTGGGAGGTGGTGTGATTCGAGCTCGACGATTGCGCCCAGGCGCAGCTCGCGCCGGTTCAGGGTCACGGTCTGCGCCCGGCGGACGCCCTCGAGCTCGCCCAGCGCGCGGTCCATGGCGGTGAGCGAGAGGCGCTTGCCGCCGATCTTGACGATGCGATCGGCGCGCCCGAGCAGGCGAAAGCCGCCGTCCGGCTCGAAGGCGATACGGTCGGCCTGGCGCTGCCAGGTCTGCGGTTCGGCCAGGTGCGGCGAGCGCAGCCATAGGCGCTGCTCGCTGTCGCTCTCGATGGCGAGCCCGGGAAAGGCGCGCCAGGTATCGCCCTGCTGCTGCACGCGCCAGGCGATACCGCCGGTCTCGGAGCTGCCATAGACCTCATGCACCGGGCTGCCTAGTAGCGCCAGGGCGAGGTCGCTGGCCGCACTTGAGAGCGGCGCCCCGGAGCTATAGATGCGCCCTTGAGCGGCGCGCACTGCGGGCCAGTCGAGGGTAGCGGGTAGCCGCGAGAGCGCTGGCGGTGCGCTGACCAGCGCTGCCTGCAACTGGGCCTCGGCGCAGGCGGCGAGCCAGGCGTGCAGGGTTTCCGGGTAGGGGCAGGGGCGGGTAGCGAAGGGCACTCCCTCGGCCAGCGGCCGCAGGATAAGGAACAGCAGGCCGTAGATGTGCTGGTGGCTGACCTGACCGATCACCAGGTCTTCGGTGTAGGGCCATAGCCGGTGCTGGGTGGCGAGCTCGGCATCGAGCTGGGCGAAGCGCTTGTCGAGGCGCTGCGGTTCGCCGGTGGAGCCCGAGGTGTACAGTATCACTGCGATCGCCGGCAGCGGCCGTTGCGACCACTCCGGGTCGCGATCGGCTCCGGCGCGCGCGCCGCCGGCCAGGGTGCCCAGCGGCTGGCCCGAGTCGCGCAGCGCGGCCAGGGTGGCGGGCTGGTCATCGGCGGGCAGGATCGCCTGCTCGCCGCGCTCCCAGATCGCTACCAATGCGGCGCTGAACTCCAGCGGGTCGGGATCGAACAGTAGCCATGCACCACTGCCATCGGTATGGCTCGCGAGCAGTGCCTGCCAGGCGCCGATACGCTGACGCCAGGCGCCTACGCTGACCCAGCTGGCGGCACTATCGGTGGGCGGGTGCCAGGCGACACGGGCCTCGGCGTCGCGCTCGCGCCAGGGGCGCGCCTGGAGTTCAAGATGACGCATGCGGCTCCTCGGCGTGGCGTTTCTTGACCCGCTGGCGGATGACCCACTCTCCGGCGAACATCGCCAGCATCAGGGCATAGGCGATACCGCCGTTGTACCAGGTCCACAGTGTCATGTCGGCGTAGAGCGCAGTGGCCAGAGCCAGTGCCCCATTGACGGCGAAGAACACGCACCAGGCCTGGGTCACCCGGCGGGTATAGCGCACCGCATGGGGCGGCAGGTCCGGCTCCTGGCGGCGTGCCAGACGCTCGATCAGCGGTGGTGGGTGGCGCAGGCCGTGGGCAAACAGCATCAGCAGCGCCAGGTTTAGCGCGAACGGCCACAGCCGCAGGCCCAGCTCGGCGCTATTGGTGAACAGCACCAGCGCCAACAGCGGCAGCAGGCCCAAGCCCCAGCGGCGGTGGGCGGCAGGCAGCCGCCACCACGCCAGCGCGGCGAGCGCCAGCAGCAGCGGCCAGGCACCGAGGCGCGGCAGCAGGGCGTGCACCACGAAGGGCCAGGCCAGACCTAGCAGTGCCGCCAGACACCAGAGCAGGCGCTGCGGTCCGGTGCGGCCGCGGGAAGGGGAGATCACGGCCGACGCCTCAGCTGACGCGGCGCGCTTCGACCAGCGCGGCCAGGCTCCTCAGGTTGGCGAAGTGCTGACGTGAAGATTCGGCATCCGACTCCAGGGTGATGCCGTAGCGCTTCTGCAGCGCCAGGCCGAGCTCCAGGGCGTCGATCGAATCGAGCCCCAGACCCTCGACGAACAGCGGCTCGTCGGGATCGATGTCCGCGGGGGTGACGTCCTCGAGCTCCAGGGTCTCGATGATCATCTCTTTGAGTTCTTGTTCCAGCGCTGTCGTGGTCATGATCTTGCTTTCCTTGTCACCAGTGTCCTTGCCACCATCATCTTCGCGGGGCCGCGCGTGGCACGCGCCCCCGCCCTGCGGCCGGTTCTACGCCGGCCTGTACGCGTCGGGGCGACGCGTGGTACTGCTCATTCGTTCTCAGCTCTCCGCTCTCAACGACAGCGCCGGGCGCCTTCAGGCGTCCGGCGCGAGTGTCCAGGTGCGCCCGGCGAGCGGGCAGCTCAGCGGCCCGCGCCGCTGCATCAGCCAGTCGATCACATCGAGCGGCTGCAGCGCATCGTCAACGGTGTCGTGAGTCGCCGCGAGCGTGAGACGTCGCGCCCCCGGGCTGGGCGTCGTGCCCAGTACCATGGCCACCGCCGCCGCTGGCGTATGCGGGGCGAAGTCGGCGAAGCGTGCCGGTACCGGCTGGTCGCCGAACACCACCAGCAGGCGTTCGCTGCCGTCGCTGAGATACCCCAGCGCCTCGGCCATCAGCGCCGCCCACTCCGCGCCGCTGGCGGCCACCGCCTGCTGGCTGCGGCGATTGCCGCTGGCGATCGAGTAGACACCGATGATGGCGTTGTGCACCGACAGGCCGAAACGCGCCGGCGACAACGGCTCACCGGCATCGATGGCGTAGAGCATCTCCAGCGTGCGCTCGCCGTCGCCGTGACGCGAGGCGTGCAGCACATCCAGCTCGGCCGCCGGGTCGAGCGCGATCAGCATATCGCATACGGCGCGGCCGATCAGATTGAGGCGGCGGCGCAGCATCGACGGGATTGCCGTGCCGGCGGGCTTGGCGCTGGTCTCCAGGCGCGCCTCGCCGGCCGCTTCGCGGTGCGGGGTCCAGCCTCGCCACTCCTGAACGAATAGCTCCGTCATGCGCGGTATCGACAGTCCTGGTCGTAAAAACGAGCGTGAAAACGAGTGTTACATCCGTGTCACGGATCGACGCATCATAACGGAAAATGCGTCAGGCTCCGTGCAAGGTTTATGCATTTGCGCGGCGTGCGGGGATCAAGCGGGGCGTAAAGCGCCGGGCCTGAGCCCGGCGCGCCCGGGAAGGACGATTCCGCGGGCCTGGCAAGCCTACCCTCAGTCGTCGCGTGCCGACTTGATCTGAGTTAACAAACGGTTGGCGCCGGTCCGGCACGCCGCCAACCGAACGATCCCTTTGTCTCTCCGCCACGGCACCCGCTGCGATGGCCGGCTGCATAGTCAACAGACAACCTTAAATTAGTGTTGTCTGCGATCCGCCAAGCCTACGCATGCGGATGACGCTTGCCAACCCGAGCGTAAAAATGTTGTACAAGGTTTTTACGCGGTGCTACCATCGTCTAGGTAAACTTAGAGATCAGGAAGATCTCATGCGCTGGAAGCGCACACGCCAAGGATGGCGTGCCGCCGCAGGGAAGCGCGGCAAGACGGCAAGTTGCGATGCCGGCGAGTGAAGGGTTCTGACCCGATAGGTTCTCTTGGATGCCCGGCTTCCCGCTGGGCATTGTTTTTTTGTGGGGTCGTCGTCGGGAATCACTCGCGTCCTTCGTCCCAGCTCAGCGGCTGCACGGATCGTCGACCGGCACCTCGCGCGGGCGGAAGCGGCGGGCGGCGGCGTCGACCGCGATGTTGAGCCCGGCGGTGATCAGCAGCAGAAAGAGTGCCTGATCGAACATCAGGTATTCGAAGCTGGAGTCGATGTAGAACCCCAAGGTGGCGACGCCGAGCATGCCCAGCAGGGCGGTCTCGCGCAGGATCACTTCGGCGCGGTAGCACAGCAGTGCCAGCAGGTTGGGATAGAGCCGCGGCAGTAGCTCGTAGGCGTAGCGCCCCGAGGCCGGCAGCCCGGGCATGCCGGGAGTGAGGCCATCGGCGTGGCGCGCCACCAGGAAGGCGATCAGCGCGCCGTTGTGCAGCGCCAGTGCCAGCCACGCCGGCAGCATCGATGGCCCCAGCAGAAGCAGGAAGACGAACGCCAGCATCAGCTCCGGGGTCGAGCGCACCATCACCAGTGCCAGGCGGCCCAGCCCACGGCTGGCCCGGTTGCCGAAATGGCGACTGGCCAGCGGCCACAGCAGCAATGCCAGTACCAGACTTCCCACCATCCCCATCAGCGCCAGCAGCAGGGTGTTGCCGATTGCCGGCAGCAGATCCGGCATGTCGCGTACCCAGGCCAGCAGTCCCGTCAGATCGCCGGCGAGCAGCGGTGCCGGCCACAGATCGTGGCTGACGAAGCGCCACAGCAGCGCACCATCGACCTCGGGCAATGGCCCGAGCCAGTAGAGCCCGGCGATCAGCAGCAGCGGCAGCAGGCGGCGATGCCCCCACCAGTGCAGCGTCGCGATCAGCAGATAGAAGACCCACAGCAGGGCCCCGGCTTCGCCGAAGCGGCCCTCGCGGAAAGCACTCTCGAGGTAGAAGCCCAGCGTCGGCAGGCCGACGAAGCCGAGCAGTACGCTGGCGCGCATGGCGCACTCGAAGCGGTAGCGGGTGTAGCTCGCCAAGCGCTCCCACACCAGCGGCAGTTCGGCATAGATGAAGCGTGACACGCGGCCGGTGCCGGCGGGTAGTGCAGCCGAGGGCGCGCGCGGGGTCAGCTCGAGGATCTCGGCGTAGACCTTGGCGAAGATCCCGGCATAGGGGATCGCCAGCGCGGCCAGTGCAGTGACCGCCGAGAGCCCGAACACTTGCAGGAACAGCAGCGCCCAGAACAGCTCGTGGATCGCGCGGACAAAGGCGCACAGCGCGCGCAGTGTGCGTGACCGCGGGAAGACCAGTGCCAGCGGAAACCCCAGCAGCGCGCCGAGGAAGGTACCCCACAGCGCCACGCTGACGGTGAGCGCGATGGCGTGGAGCGGGTTCTCCAGGGCCAGCCAGTCCGGCCAGGCCAGGCCGCGGGCCATGCGCCAAAGCTCCGCCCAGGGGTCGGCGGCGGTGATCTCGAGGTCGGCCAGCGGCAGCAGCAGCAGACACAGTGCCACCAGCGCCAGCGAGCGCCGGGCGAGGGTGAGGCCGGGGCTGTCACCGCGCAGCCAGCCGGGTGCCGCGCTCATGCGGAGGTGGCGGCGCTGATCGAGGCGGCCGCGGCGTCGGGGTAGAGCGCGTCGAGATCGGCCAGAGTGAGCTCACGGCTGGCGGCATCCAGCTGAACCTGGCCGTCGCGCAGCCCGATCACCCGGTCGAAGTGGCTCAGCGCCAGACGGTGCTGATGCAGCGCGATGACGCTGGTGGCGTGCTGGCGCTGGATCCGCTGCAACAGACGCAGGGCCTGGTGCGGATCGACGCTGGCCAGCGGCTCGTCGCCCAGGAAGACGTCGCGCTGCTGATAGAGCGCGCGGGCGATCGCCACGCGCTGGCGCTGCCCACCGGAGAGACGCTCCACCGGGCGGCGCAGCAGACCGTCGAGGCCGAGCTCGGCGCACAGCGCTTCGATCGCCTGCCAGGCATCGCGATTCGGCCGCAACAGGTTGAGCAGGTTGGCCAGGGCGCCGTGGCGCTCCAGCCGGCCCATGTAAACGTTGTGGTAGACCGAGAGCAGCGGCACCAGGCCATGGCTCTGCGGGCACCAGGCGGCGTGCGGTTCGAGCCGGGCGCGGATCGCACTCAGCAGAGTCGACTTGCCGGCACCGCTCTGGCCCAACAGCGCCACCTGCTCGCCGTGTTCCAGGGTCAGCGACAGCCCCGGCAGCACGACCCGGTCGGCGTGCCCCAGGTCGTCACCGTCGAAGCGAAGGAGCGGCACGCGGTCTCAGCGCAGCAGGCCGATCGACTCACCGACCTCTTCGATCGGCGCATAGTCGGCGTTGCTGGCCGGGATGAAGCCGGAGCGCGGGAAGCTCTCGAGCAGGGCGGGGTCGGTCATCTCGAGCAGCGCCTTCTGTACCTTGGCGCTGAAGCCCTCGCCGTAGCGCGCGTCGACGTCGCCGCGCACGGTCCACTGATAGTCGGGGTAGGTGGGCGACTTCCAGATCACTGCGACCTTGTCGGTATCCACACGGCCATCGGCCACCGCTGCCTGCCATACGGTGAAGTTGACCGCGCCGACGTCATAGGTGCCGGACTCGACCAGCGCGATGGTACGCGAGTGGTCGCCGGAGAAGCCGACCCGCGAAAAGACCTTGTCGGGGGCTGCATCGAAGCGCTGGCGGATGAAGTGCTCGGGCATCAGTCGCCCCGAGGTCGAGGTCTTGGCGCCGAAGGTGAAGCTGTGTCCGCGCACCGCCTCGGGCAGCGCCGTCTCGGAAGGGGCGATGTCGGCTTGCGTGTTGGCGATGAAGTAGCTGCGGAACTCGGCGTCCTCCTTGCCTTGGGCAATGGCCTGGGAGCCGGGTACCAGGCGGCGCGCCTGAACCCCTGAGAGGCCACCGAACCAGGCCAGCTGTACCTGGTCGTTGCGGAAGGCGGTCACTGCCGCGCCGTAGGAGGTCACCGGCACGTACTCGACCTCGACCCCGAGCTTGTCCGAGAGATAGTCGGCGACCTTGGAGAAGCGCTCGACCAGGCGCGACTGGTCCTCGTCCGGAATCGCGGTGAAGCGGAAAGTGTCGGCTTGCGAGACGCTGCCGACCAGCATCAGGACCAGAGCGAACAACCAGCGCATGGCGTGACCTCGAATAGGGGGAGTCGAACAAGACTTGTCATTGGGCAGGCGCGGTCGCGGGTCAATGACCTGCGACCGCGCCTCGGCACTCATGATAACCGCTTTTGCCGCCGACCTTTAAGATATCGCGGCCTGCCCTTCACTCCTTGGCGGGCGGGAACTTGGTCGGGCGCAGGCTCTCCTTGATCTTGCGCAGATGCGGCAGGAAGGACTTGCCGCGGCGCAGCGTGACGCCGGTGGCCAGCACGTCGATCAGCGCCATGTGAATCATGCGCGAGGCCATCGGCATGTAGACCTCGGTGTCCTCGGCCAGGTCGACCGGCAGCAGGTCGGTGCACACCTCGGCCAGCGGCGAGCTCTCGCGGGTAATGCCGATCACCGTGGCGCCGCTCTCGCTGGCGAGCTGGGCCACCTCGACCAGCTCGCGGGTGCGCCCGGTGTAGGAGATCACCACGATGACGTCGCCGGTGTGGGCGGCGGCGGCGATCATGCGCTGGGTCAGCACGTCGTTGTGCGCCGCGACCGGCAGATTGAAGCGGAAGAACTTGTTGTGGGCGTCGAAGGCGGCAGGCGCCGAGGCGCCGAGGGCGAAGAAGTTGATCTGCCGCGCCTGCGAAAGATGATCGACCACGCGTTCGATGCGCTTGGGGTCGACCGTGCGCCGTGCTTCGTCGAGGGCGGCGATGGTCGCACCGATGATCTTGTCGGTGTAGGCGCCGGCGTCGTCGTCGCTCTCCACGCTGCGGCTGACATAGGGGGTGCCGCCGGCCAGACTCTGCGCCAGCTGGATCTTGAAGTCGGGATAACCCTTGGTGTCGAAGTTGCGGCAGAATCGGTTGACGGTCGGTTCGCTCACCGTGGCAGCCTGTGCCAGAGTGGCTATGCTCATGCCAATCGCGGCATCGGGGTCGCGCAGAATCACGTCGGCGACCTTGCGTTCCGATCGGTTCAGCTCGTCGATCCGCGTTCGGATCCGGGCGATGAGATCGTGGTTGGCCATGCTAGCGGTGAGTCTCCTGGCAGCGGGGCGTGCCATCACGGTTTGACACAAACCCTGCATCCTAGCCCGCGGCGCCGGTGGCGCCAAGCGATGCCGGCCGAGCGCGCCACCGCAAGCGGTAAGTGAGTGACCGAATCCGCCGCCTTCGCGCGCACATGATGCGCAAGTCGCGTGTCAACTCGGCCCGGAATGGCGTATTTTATTCGTAAATTAACCACACAAGCGGAGGGAGGCAATGTCTCGAGAGGCAACGCCCAATGTGGATCTGGCGCTGTTCGGGGCGCTGGGCGATCTGGCGCTACGCAAGCTCTACCCGGCACTCTACCATCTCGACCGGGATGGTCTGCTGGGCGAGCAGACGCGCATCCTCGGCCTGGCCCGACGCGAGCACGACGCCGACAGCTTCCGCGACACGGTGCTGGGAATGCTCAAGAAGCGGGTCAAGCCGAAGGAGCAGGATCAGGCCTGTATCGACCGCTTCCTGGCGCGCCTGGACTACTGCCAGCTCGATTTCGACACCGTCGAGGGCTATGAGCAGATCCGTGACTGGCACGCTCGCAGCGCCGATGACAACTGCCCGCTGACCATCTATCTGGCGGTGCCGGCCAGCATCTATGGCGCCATCTGCGCCAACCTGGAGCGCAGCGGCAGCCTCGACGACACCTCGCGCGTGGTGGTCGAGAAGCCGATCGGCTACGACCTCGCCTCCTCCCACGAGATCAACGACGCCATCGGCTCGGTCTTCCCCGAGTCGCGGATCTACCGCATCGACCACTATCTGGGCAAGGAGACGGTGCAGAACCTCATCGCGCTGCGCTTCGCCAACCCGATGTTCGGCAACCAGTGGAACCAGAGCCAGATCTCCCACGTCGAGATCACCGTGGCCGAACAGGTCGGTATCGAAGGGCGCTGGGGCTACTTCGACAAGGCCGGCCAGCTGCGCGACATGGTCCAGAACCATCTGCTCCAGCTGCTCACCATGCTGGCCATGGACCCGCCGGCCAACCTCGACGCCGACGCCATCCGCGACGAGAAGGTCAAGGTGCTCAAGGCGCTCAAGCCGATCGAGGGCGAGGCGCTCAACCGCCACGTGGTGCGCGGCCAGTACGTCGCCGGTGCCATCAACGGCGAAAACGTGCCCGGCTACCTGGAAGAGGAGGACGCCAACACCTCGAGCACCACCGAGACCTTCGTCGCCATGCGCCTCGAGGTCGCCAACTGGCGCTGGGCCGGCGTGCCGTTCTATCTGCGCACCGGCAAGCGCATGCCGGAGAAGCTCTCGCAGATCGTCATCCACTTTCGTCAGCAGCCGCACTACATCTTCGATCCCGACCAGCGCAATCTCGCCGCCAACAAGCTGGTGATCCGGCTGCAGCCGGAAGAGGGCATCGCGCTGCAGGTGCTGACCAAGGATGGCGGGCTCGACAAAGGCATGCGCCTGCGCCCCGGCCCGCTGCACCTCGACTTCAACCACGCCTTCCCCAAGGCGCGTATTCCCGACGCCTACGAGCGTCTGCTGCTGGAGGTGATGAAGGGGCAGCAGTATCTGTTCGTGCGTCGTGACGAGATCGAGTACGCCTGGAAGTGGGTCGACCAGCTGATCGACGGTTGGGAGAAGCGCGATATTCCGCCGCGGCGCTATCCGGCGGGCTCCTGGGGGCCGGTGGCGTCGATCGCCATGATCACCCAGGACGGGCGCTCCTGGTATGAAGACTACTGACAGCGGTCGTGACCGCCTCGGCGCGCAGCTCGCCGAGGCCGCCGCGGCGGCGCTTTCGAGCGATCTCGCCAGTCAGCCGCGGGTGCTGCTGGTGCTCTCCGGTGGCACCACGCCGACGCCGTTTTTGCGCAACCTCGCCGCGCAGCCGCTCGACTGGTCGCGGGTCGATGTCACCCTGACCGATGAGCGCTGGGTCGACGCCGACCACCCGGACAGCAATGCGCGCCTGCTGCGCGAAACGCTGCTGACCGGGCCCGCGGCCGCGGCGACCCTGCATCCGCTGACCAGCGACCACGCCACGCCGGAAGAGGGCGCGGCGAGCGTCGCCGCACGTCTCGATACCCTGCCATGGCCGGCCAGTCTGGTGGTGCTGGGGATGGGCGGTGATGGCCACACCGCGTCGCTGTTTCCCGATAGTCTCGAGCTGGGGCTGGCCCTTTGCAGCGACGAAGCGGCGGTGGCAGTGCGCGCGCCCAGCGCCAGCCATCCCCGTCTTACGCTGAGTGCCGCGCGTCTGCATGCCGCCCGGCGCCACGCGCTGCATATCGTCGGCGACGCCAAGCGTACGGTGCTGGCGCGGGCGCTCGCGGGGGACGACGTGCGTGAACTGCCGATCCGGGCCTTTCTGAGCTGCCCGCTGGCGATCTACTGGGCGCCCTGAACGGGGCGCCGATGCTCGGGGCTCACCGACTACCGGGCACCCGTCACCGATCATTCAACGAGGAACCTTGTCATGTCATCCGCCCCCCATCTCCTGCCGCAGGCGCAGACCGATCGTCTCGATGCCATCTGTCGCGCCACCTCGATCATCCCGGTGCTGGTGATCGAGCGTCTCGACCACGCCGTGCCGCTGGCGCAGGCGCTGGTCGACGGCGGTCTCGACGTGCTCGAGATCACCCTGCGCACCGACTGCGCGGTGGAGGCCATGCAGCGCATCCGTGAAGCCCTGCCGGAAGTCACCCTGGGTGCCGGCACCGTGCTCGGCGTCGAGCAGTACCGCATCTGCGAGGAGCTCGGCGTCGACTTCGTGGTCACCCCGGGCACCACGCCGGCGCTGTTCGAGCACGGCATCGCCAGCGAAGTACCGCTGCTGCCCGGGGTGGCCACGGTCTCCGAGGTGGTCAACGGCTGGGAGCGCGGCTATCGTCGCTTCAAGTTCTTCCCCGCCGAGGCCAACGGCGGTGCCAAGGCGCTCAAGTCGTTCGGCGGGCCGCTGCCCGAGGCGCTGTTCTGCCCCACCGGCGGGGTGACCGTGGACAACGCTGCCGACTATCTGGCACTGCCCAACGTGATGTGTGTGGGCGGTTCGTGGATGGCGCCCAAGGCGCTGATCGACCAGCAGAATTGGGAAGAGATCACGCGCCTGACCCGCGAGGCGACGCAGCGCTATCCGCGCTAGACATTGTCTGAAACAGACGGCTCGTCTGAAACGCACGGCTGCTGAAAAGTACTGCGCTCTCCGCTTTACCAGGTGGCCTGCCGTCACGCGCTGGACGCATCGTTGATCGAACATCGAGAGAGGGTTGCATATGAGTCCTACGTCGCAGTCCGAGGCGCCACGCGTGGCGGTGGTCACCGGCAGCTCCAGCGGTATCGGGCGGGCGGTGGTGGAGACGCTGGCCGCCCGCGGCCAGCGTGTGCTGGCGGTGGATTTCAATCCCGACGGTCGGGCAGTCGCCGAGGCGGCCGGTGCGCGCTTTTTCGAGGCGGACCTGACTGATGGCGCCCAGTGCCGCGGCGCCATCGACGCTGCGGTCGAGGCATTCGGCGGGGTCGATATTCTGGTCAACAACGCCGGTATCCAGCACGTTGCCGATATCGCCCACTTCCCCGAGGAGAAGTGGCGCCAGATCCTCGATCTGATGCTCACCGCGCCCTTTCTGCTCACCCAGGCGGCGTGGCCCCATATGCAGCGCGGCGGCTGGGGGCGGATCGTCAATGTCGCCTCGATCCACGCCAAGGTGGCCTCGCCGGGCAAGGCGGCCTACGTCAGCGCCAAGCACGGCCTGATCGGTTTGACCCGCACCGCGGCGCTGGAAGGCGGCGAGCATGGCATCACCGCCAACGCCATCTGCCCGGCCTATGTGCGTACGCCGCTGGTGGAGAAGCAGATCGCCGATCAGGCGCGTCTGAACGCCATGGACGAGGCCGAGGTGGTGGAGAAGATCATGCTCGCCGGGGCGGCGGTCAAGCGGCTGATCGAGCCCGCCGAAGTCGCCGAGCTGGTGGCTTATCTGGTCTCCGACGGCGCGGCGGCGGTGACCGGGGCGGATTGGGGGATCGATCTAGGATGGACGGCCCGCTAGGCGCGAGAGCCTCGCGGGCCGCAGTGGGCCGGGGTCAGCCGCGTTCGATCGCGGTGGCCACCCCCTGGCCGCCGCCGATGCACAGCGTGGCCAGCCCGCGCGCGACGTCGCGGCGCTGCATCTCGTAGAGCAGGGTGACCAAGACGCGCGCCCCCGAAGCGCCGATCGGGTGGCCCAGCGCAATGGCGCCGCCGTTGACGTTGACCTTGTCGGCCGACCAGCCCAACTCCTTGGCCACCGCTAAGGTCTGCGCGGCGAAGGCTTCGTTGGCCTCGATCAGGTCGAGCTGCGCGAGCGTCCAGCCGGCACGTTGCAGACAGCGCCGGGTCGCCGGTACCGGGCCGATACCCATGGTGGCGGGGTCGACCGCGGCGTTGGCACAGGCGCGGATGGTCGCCAGCACCGGCAGGCCCAGCTCGCGGGCGCGCGCTGTGCTCATGATCAGCAGCGCACTGGCGCCGTCGTTGATCGCCGAGGCGTTGCCGGCGGTGACCGTCCCCTCCTTGCGAAAGGCCGGCTTGAGTCGGGCCAGCGACTCGATGCTGACGCTTTCGCGCGGCTGCTCGTCACGTTCGATCAGGATGGCGTCGCCGCGCCGCTGGGGCACCTCCACCGGGGTGATCTCGGCGTCGAAGCGTCCGGCGTCGCGGGCGGCCACCGCACGGCGCTGGGACTCGGCGGCGTAGGCGTCCTGGGCCTGGCGCGAGATCGCGTACTGTTCGGCCAGGTTCTCCGCGGTGATGCCCATGTGGTAGTCGTTGAAGGCGTCCCACAGGCCGTCCTGGATCAGGCTGTCGATCAGTTCGGCGTGGCCCATGCGCAGGCCGGTGCGCGCCTTGGGCAGCACGTAGGGCGCCAGGCTCATGTTCTCCATACCGCCGGCGACGACGATCTCGGCATCGCCGCAGCGGATCGCCTGGGCCGCCAGGTGCACCGCCTTGAGCCCCGAGCCGCACACCTTGTCGATGGTCATCGCCGGCACGCCGTCGGGCAGACCGGCTTCGATCGCCGCCTGGCGCGCGGTGTTCTGGCCCAGGCCGGCGCGCAGCACGTGGCCCATGATCACTTCGTCGACGCTGGCCGGGTCGATGCCGTCGAGCACCCGGCGGATGACCGTGGCGCCCAGGGTCACGGCGGGGACGCTGGAAAGCGCTCCCTGGAAGCTGCCGATGGGGGTGCGTGTGGCGGCGACGATGACCGCATCGCGGTCGTGGTTGGTATCAGGCATGCTGTGTCTCCCGCTTGTCGATCAGTTCGCAGCCGGTGGCCTCGCGAATCTCTTCCAAGGTCACCTCGGGGGCCAGCTCGACCAGCGCCAGGCCCTGGTCGGTGACGTCCATCACGCCGAGATCGGTAATGATACGATCGACCACCCCGACGCCGGTCAGCGGCAGGCTGCACTCATCGAGAATCTTGTGTTCGCCCTTGGCGGTGTGGGTCATCAGCACCACCACCCGCTGAACCCCGGCGACCAGATCCATGGCGCCGCCCATGCCCTTGACCATCTTGCCCGGGATCATCCAGTTGGCCAGGTCCCCCTTGGCCGAGACCTGCATCGCGCCGAGAATCGCCAGATTGATCTTGCCGCCACGGATCATGGCGAAGGACTCGGCGTTGTCGAAGTAGCTCGAGCCGGGCAGGGCGGTGACGGTCTGCTTGCCGGCGTTGATCAGGTCCGGGTCGACGGTCTCCGCGGTGGGGAAGGGGCCGATGCCGAGCAGGCCGTTTTCCGACTGCAGCCACACCTCCATGCCCTCGGGGATATAGTTGGCCACCAGTGTCGGCTGGCCGATTCCCAGATTGACGTAGAAGCCGTCGCGCAGTTCGCCGGCGGCGCGTTGCGCCATCTCTTCCTTGTTCCAGGCCATCTCAGTTGCCCTCCCTCAGGGTGCGTTTCTCGATGCGCTTCTCCGGGTTCGGGTTGTGCACCAGGCGATGGACGAAGATGCCCGGCAGGTGGATATCGTCGGGGTCGAGGGCGCCGGTCTCGACGATCTCCTCGACTTCGGCGACGCATACCCGGCCAGCCATGGCCGCGAGCGGGTTGAAGTTACGCGCGGTCTTGTTGAAGCGCAGGTTGCCGGCGCGGTCGGCGACCTGGGCCTTGACCAGCGCCACGTCCACCGGCAGGCCGCGCTCCATCACGTAGTGTTCGCCGTCGAACTCACGCACCTCCTTGCCTTCGGCGATCTTGGTGCCATAGCCGGTGCGGGTGTAGAAGGCGGCGATCCCGGCCCCGCCGGCGCGCAGGCGCTCGGCCAGGGTGCCTTGGGGGCAGAACTCGAGTTCCAGTTCGCCGGAGAGGTACTGGCGCTCGAACTCCTTGTTCTCGCCCACGTAGGAGGAGAGCATCTTCTTGATCTGGCGGGATTCGAGCAGCAGCCCCAGACCGAACCCGTCGACGCCGGCGTTGTTGCTGGCCACGGTCAGGTCGCGCTTGCCGCTGTCGCGCAGGGCCTGAATCAGCGCTTCGGGAATGCCGCACAGGCCGAAGCCGCCGACGGCCAGGGTCATGCCATCCTCGATCAGGCCATCGAGCGCGGCCTGCGCGCTGGGGTAGCACTTGCCGCGGGAACGGCGCTCTTGCGTTGCGGCGGTTTGGGTCATGGTGGGCCTCGGTGTAAGCGTTGGCGTTGTACTGTGCGGGTCATGACGACCTCGGTGTCTATGACTATGACCGCTCCCCGCGCTGTTATTAAATTTATTTTCGCCGATAATTATCGAGGTTTTCTCATTAATGAGGCGTTTTGATGACCGTCAAGCAGCTCCGAGCCTTTCTCGCGGTGGCCCAGACCCTGAGCTTCGCCCAGGCGTGCGAGCGGCTGCATGTGACCCAGTCGGCGCTGAGCCTGGCAGTGAAGTCGCTCGAGTCGCAGCTCGGCGGGGCGCTGTTCTCGCGCACCACGCGCCAGGTGCGGCTGACGCCGGAGGGAGAGACGTTGCTGCCGCTGGCGCGGCGGCTGCTGGCGGAGTGGGACGACGTCGAGGACGCCATGCGCCGACGTTTCCATCTGCAGCAGGGGCATCTGGCGATCGCCGCCATGCCGTCGTTCGCCTCCAACCGCCTGCCGCCGCTGATCGCCGCGTTCCGCCAGCGCCATCCGCGCATCGGTGTGACCATCCATGACGTGATCAACGAGCAGGTGGTGGAGATGGTGCTGACCCAGCGGGTCGAGTTCGGGATCGCCTTCGCGCCGCCGGCGCAGCAGGCGTTGGCCTTCACGCCGCTCTACCTCGATCGCTTCGTCGCCGCGGTGCCACCGGATTCGGCGCTGGCGGCGCTAGGCGAGGTTACCTGGGCGTCACTGCTCGAGTATCCCTTCATCACCCTGCAGCGGCCGTCACAGGTGCGCGTGGTGCTGGAGCGCCAGCTGGCGCAGCACGGCCTGAGCCTGCCGGTAGCGTTCGAGAGCCACCAACTGGCGACGGTGGGCCAACTGGTGGGCAAGGGGCTGGGCGTGAGCGCGGTGCCGGCGCTGTGTCGCGATCAGATGGAGGCGCTGGGGGTGCGCTGTCTGGCGCTCTCCGCGCCGACCATCGAGCGGCCGGTCGGCGTCGTCACCCGCGCCGACCAGCAGCTCTCTTCCACCGCGAGCGCCTTTCACGCGCTGGTGGTGGGCTCAGGAGGGGAGGTCGTCGAGGTCTGAGCTGCCCGGCAGCGCGGCGAAAGCGCCGGCGCGCATGGCAGTGAAGGCGCCGCAGCGGGCGGCGAAGACGAGTGCCGCTTCGAGCTTGGCTTCATCGGCGAGCCAGTCGGTGAGCGTCTCGCAGGTGACCTCGGCGCGCGACAGCGAAGCCAGCAGGCCACCGATGAAGGCGTCTCCAGCGGCGGTGGTGTCGACCGCCTTGACCTGGGGCGGCGACACCTGCAGCCGGCGCTCGGCGAGATACGCTTCCACCGGGCCGGGGCCGTCGGTGATCACGATCAGGCGCGTGCCGCGGGCCAGCCGGGCGCTGATCCACTCCTCCGCGCTGCGTTCGCCGCGCAGTTGGTCGAGCTCCTCCCGCGACAGCTTGATCAGGTGGGCGCGTTCGAGCAGCTGCTCGACCAGCGCCACATCGACCCGGCCCTGGGGCCACAGCAGCGGACGCAGGTTGGCGTCGACGCTGATCACGCAGCCGCCGCGGCGAGCGATGCTGGCCAGATCCAGCGTGGTGCGGGCGATCTCGGTGTCGGTGAGGCTGTTGCTGCACAGGTGCACCAGCGCCGGTTCGGCGAAGATGCCAGAGGGCAGGTGTTCGCGACGGTAGAGCAGATCCGCCGCCGGCGGGCGATAGAAGTCGAACTGGCGCTCGCCCTCGCGATCGCGGGAGACGAAGGCGAGGGCGGTGCGCGCGGCGCGGGTGCGCACCACATGCTGGGTATCCACACCGTGGGCGTCGAGCGCCTCGACGATGAAGTCGCCGAAGCGGTCGTCGCCGATCATGCCCAGGAACACGCTGGGCAGGCCCTGGCGGGCGCAGGCCACGGCCGCGTTGGCGGGGGCACCGCCGGCGTATGGGGTGAAGGTCTCGGGCCCGGTGTCGTCGCCCAGGCGGCTGGAGAGCATATCGACGAGGGCTTCGCCGAAGGCGATGATGGGGGTCATGGTGTTGGGGATCTCCATGGCTTTACGCTGTGTCTGAAAAATGCCTGCGCTCGCCGACTTTTCAGACAGAGCTTAGGTCCGGGGTGGCCACGCAGCGTCGGCGGTGCTCAGGGCACCCGGTAGCTGCGTGCTTCCTCGAGCAGCGCGAACCAGGTTGGGCGGTCGAGTTCGAGACTACCGTTCGCCAGCAGGCTTTCGATACGCTTTTCGTTCAAGGTGCCGATGACCGGGATCGGCCGCCCCGGCAGGCGCCGCAGCCAGGCCAGTGCGAGCCCGGCGGTGGTCGAGTCGAGACGCTCGGCGAGCTGGGAGAGCGCGCTGCCGAGTACGTCCTCGAACACCGAGCCGCCGCCCAGCGGCGACCACGCCATGGGCGCGAGGCCGTCGGCGACGATGGCGTCATAGAAGCCGTCGAACAGCGCATCCGGATGGGCCAGCGACAGCTTCAACTGATGCGCCCCCAGCTGGTGGTGCATCGCCGCCTGCAGGCGCCGCCACTGCTCGGGCAGAAAGTTTGAGACCCCCACCGTACCCACCTTGCCGGCATCGATGGCGGCATCCAGGGCGCGGCCGGTAGCCTCGGCGTCCATCAGTGGATCGGGCCGATGCAGCAGATAGTGGTCGAGCCGTTCGACCCCCAGGCGCTCGAGGGAGCCGTCGATGCTGGCGCTGAGATAGTCCGCCGAGGTGTCATAGTGCTTGACCCCGAACGGCGAGCGGTCGCGCCCGGGCGGCACGATGCCGCCCTTGGTCACGATGCGGATCTGCGCCCTGAGCGCCGGGCGCCGGCGCAGGGCGTCGCCGAAGCGCTGCTCGCACTGCCGGTCGGCGTAGATGTCGGCATGGTCGAACCAGTTGAGCCCCTGATCGACGCGCCTTTGCAGCCAGTCGCCGAGGGTGTCGGGGGCGTCGAATTCGGGGCGCTCGTGGAGGCGCATCATGCCCAGGATGAAGGGGACGTCGAACACCGGCGTCTCAGTCATGATCGGGGGCCTTGACGATGGTGGTGGCCAGCAGGTGCTGCCCGTCGGGCACCAGCCAGACCGGATCGACCCGGGTGCAGGCGGCCTCGACACAGAGGAAACGCTGACCGGCGTCGGCGGGGGTGTCTCCCGGCAGGCTTTCGCCCGGATGCCAGACCACGGTGGAGTCGCTGCCCTGCTTGGTGATCAGCAGGCGCCGCTGGCCGTCGTCGAGTACCACCGGGCGGTTGGACTGGTAGATCCGATCCAGCGCCCCGCGCACACCCAGCTCGCCCTGCTGCTGCTTCTCGGCGAAGCGCTCGAGCTTGTCCAGATAGCGCGCACCGGCCAGCCCCTCGACGCGGCAGCGGTGGGTGTCGGCGACCGCGAAGTAGGTGTGCAGCGCCCCGGTCAGCTTGACCGGCGTGGTGCCGGTATGGCGGGTGAACAGCTCGACGCTGAGTCTTTGCGCATTGGCGTGGATCACCGCGTTGGGGGTCAGCTCGTCGTGCAGGCGCTCCTGCGGCGAGAGATGGATCTCGACCCCGTTGCCGGAGAGATCTTCGTCGACCGCGTCCAGGCGCCACTCGGCGGTGCGTGCCGGGCCATGCATGGGACCCTGGCCGTCAGGCGATTCGTCGGCGAACCACGGCCAGCACAGCGGGATACCGCCGCGGATCGCCCCCGGCAGCGCCTGTGGCGTAGGCGTCACCCAGAGCCAGCCATCCTGCGGGTCGGGTGCCGGCCGGCCGCCTGCGGCTTCGCGGTCGAAAGGCAAGAAGTGCAGGACCTGCGCGCCCTGCAGCGAGAGCGCGAGCTGGCCCCACTCGGCATTGATCAGCAGCACGCGGCGGCCCTCCCAGGTCGCCTCGCGCTGGCCGTCGGTCGCCGCGATCAGATCGGCGAGCGTATCGGGAATCATGTCACTTCCTCGTTGTGCAGAGCTTCCGCCGCGCCCAGCAGGCCGGTCCACGGCGCCGTCACCACCCAGGTGGGGATGCCGGCAGTGTAAGCGCTCAAGCGGCCCTTGTCGGCAAAGGCGCGGCGGAAATCGCTGCGCGGCAGCCACTCGATCAGGCGCGGGGTGATGCCGCCGCAGAGATAGACCCCGCCCAGCGCGCCCAGCGTGAGCGCGGCGTCGCCGCACACGCTGCCCAGAATCTTGAGAAAGCGCATCAGTGTCTCGCGCGCGACCCGGTCACCGGCGCGTGCCGCGCCGGTGACCTCGGCGGGGGAGTTGTAGGCAGGGGTGGCACCGAGCAGCGCGGCGTGGGCGAGATAGAGATCGAGCAGCCCCTGACCGCACAGCAGGCGCTCGATCGAAACCCGGCCATAGCGGGCGCGAAAGAAGTCGAGTATCTGGCGCTCGCGCTCGTCGGTGGGGGCGAAGGTGGCGTGGCCGCCCTCGGTGGTTAGCGGGATCCAGTGGCGCTGGCTCGGCACCAGGCCGGCCATGCCCAGGCCGGTTCCGGGGCCGATCACCAGTCGCGGGCGGCGCGGCTCGGCCTCGCCGTCACCCACCGGAGTCAGGTCCTTGGCATCGATATGCGGAATGCCCAGGGCCTGGGCGGTGAAGTCGTTGATGACCTTGAAAGTGCCCAGGCCCAGCGTCTCGGCGGCCTCCTTCTTGGAGAACGCCCAGTCGTTGTTGGTCATCTTGACCCAATCTTCGTGCACCGGGCAGGCGAAGGCCAGGCACGCCTCGCGCGGGGCCTCGGCGCCGACCTTCTCGAGGTAGGCCCGAATCGCTTCGACCAGCCCCGCGTAGTGGTTGCAGGGCAGAGTCTCGATCGCCTGCAGCTCGACGCTGCCGGGTGCGACCAGAGCGAAGCGGGCGTTGGTGCCGCCGATATCGCCGACCAAGGCGAGTGTGGTCATGAATGCCCTCCAGGCAGATCGGCGGCGTCGAAGCCGCCGAAGACGGCGGCCCCTTCCTCGGCGCCGCCGACCAGTTGTCTGAAACCGGCGAAGAGTTCGCGGCCCATGCCGTGATGATAATGATCCAGGTCGCAGATTGCAGGTTCGCGACCGGCCCACTCGTCGGCATCGACCAGCGCCCGCAGTTCACCCTTGTCCGGATCGAGTCTGACCACGTCGCCGTCGCGCAGATAGGCCAGCGGGCCAGCGTCGACCGCCTCCGGGGTGACGTGGATGGCCGCCGGGACCTTGCCCGAGGCGCCCGACATGCGCCCGTCGGTGACCAGTGCGACGCGGTGGCCGCGATCCTGCAGGACCCCGAGGAAGGGCGTCAACTGATGCAGCTCGGGCATGCCGTTGGCCCGAGGGCCCTGGAAGCGCACCACCACGATCACGTCGCGATCGAGTTCGCCGCCCTCGAACGCCGCCTTGACCTGGCTCTGGTCGTCGAAGATACGCACCGGCGCCTCGACGTAACGGCTTTCCGGCTTGACCGCCGAGACCTTGATCACGCCGCGGCCGAGGTTGCCGTCGAGTACCGCCAGGCCGCCGGTGGGCGAGAAGGCACGGGCCACCGGCCGCACCACTTCCTCGTCGAGGCTCTCGCGGGTGCCCTCGCGCCACACCAGCTGGTCGCCGTCGAGGAACGGCTCCTGGGTGTAGGCGTGCATGTCGGTGCCGAAGGCGCTCTTGACGTCGGCGTGCATCAGCCCCGCGCCGAGCAGTTCCCGCACCAGCAGGCTGACCCCGCCGGCGGCATGGAAGTGGTTCACGTCGGCCTGACCGTTGGGGTAAATCCGGGTCAGGCTGGGAATCACTGTCGACAGCTCGGCGAAGTCGTCCCAGGTAATGGTGATGCCGACCGCCGCCGCCATCGCCACCAGGTGCAGGGTGTGGTTGGTCGAACCGCCTGAGGCGAGCAGGCCGATCATCGCGTTGACGATCGCCTTGGCGGTGATCTGGCGATAGAAGGGGTGGTAATCGCCGCCCTGTTCGCTGTTGCGAATGACCTGCTCGGTGCCGTAGCGGGTGATGGCGTCGCGTAGCGGGGTGCCGGGATTGACGAAGGACGTGCCCGGCAGGTGCAGCCCCATCATCTCCAGCATCAGCTGGTTGGAGTTGGCGGTGCCGTAGAAGGTGCAGGTTCCAGGGCTGTGATAGGACTCCGACTCCGCTTCGAGCAGTGCATCGCGGCCGACCTTGCCCTCGGCATAGAGCTGGCGGATACGCGATTTCTCGTTGTTGGGCAGGCCGCTGGGCATGGGGCCGGCGGGGACGAACAGCGCCGGCAGGTGGCCGAAGCGGGCCGCGCCGATGAACAGCCCCGGCACGATCTTGTCGCACACGCCGAGGTAGAGCGCGCCATCGAACATGTTGTGCGACAGCGCCACCGCGGTGGCCATGGCGATCACGTCACGCGAGAAGAGCGACAGCTCCATGCCGGGTTGGCCCTGGGTGACGCCGTCGCACATCGCCGGCACGCCACCTGCGAACTGCGCGGTGCAGCCCATGCCGCGGGCGGCCTGCTTGATCAGCTCGGGGAAGTGTTCGAGCGGCTGGTGCGCCGAAAGCATGTCGTTGTAGGAGGAGACGATGCCGATGTTGGCGCTGTTCATCAGCTTGAGACTGTTCTTGTCGCCGGCACCGCAGGCGGCGAAGCCGTGGGCCAGGTTGCCGCAGGAGAGCTCGCCGCGATGCACGCCACGCCGGTGCTGGCGCGCCATGCGTTCCTCATAGAGACGACGACGGTCGGCGGAACGGTCTTCGATACGTCGAGTCACGCGGTCGATCGTGGAGTTGAGCATCAGGGTCTGCCTCATCGAGCTATCGTGGTTGTTTGGTAAACTTACCAAAAAAATTGCCCGGTGGCCGTGAATGCGCCATTGGTATTAGTCTTTTGGGGTAATATTTTTTCATGGCGCGATGTTCTAGACTGTCAGCAGTCACGGACTATCGTCAGTTCAGGCTTCGAGGCAGCCCCGGGCGCCGCAGCGCCCCAACCTCGTGACCCATCGATCGCCCCGTCCCGTTCGGGGTTTCGCCATCTGAGAGGAGAGAGCACCATGACTTTGCGTGTCGCCATCAACGGATTCGGCCGTATCGGTCGCAACGTACTCCGCGCGCTCTACGAAAACGGCTACCGTGATCGCATTCAGGTCGTCGCCATCAACGACCTGGGCGACCCGGCGCTCAACGCCCATCTGCTGCGTCATGACAGCGTGCATGGCCGCTTCGGCTTCGAGGTGGATCACGACAGCGATACGCTGAGCGTAGACGGTGACAGTATTCGCATCCTCTCCGAGCGCGATCCGGGCCAACTGCCGTGGCAGTCCCTCGATGTCGACCTGGTAATGGAGTGCACCGGGCTTTTCACCAAGCGCGCTGCGGCGGCCAAGCACATCGAAGCCGGCGCCGCCCGCGTGCTGATCTCGGCGCCCAGCCCCGATGCCGACGCCACCATCGTGTTCGGCGTCAACGAGCAGGTGCTCAAGGCGGAGCATCGCGTCGTCTCCAATGCCTCCTGCACCACCAACTGCCTGGCACCGGTGGCACAGGCGCTGCAGGACGCGGTGGGTATCGAGAACGGCCTGATGACTACGGTGCACGCCTACACCAACGATCAGAACCTGTCCGACGTCTACCACTCCGACCCGTACCGTGCGCGCAGCGCCACCCAGTCGATGATCCCGACCAAGACCGGTGCCGCCGCCGCTGTGGGCCTGGTGCTGCCGGAGCTCAACGGCAAGCTGGACGGTCTGGCGGTACGCGTGCCGGTGATCAACGTCTCGCTGGTCGACCTGACCTTCACGGCGGGCCGTGACACCAGCAAGGAGGAGATCAACCAGATCGTCGAGAAGGCCGCCGCCGCTTCGCCGGTGCTGGCAGTCAACGCTCAGCCGCTGGTCTCGATCGACTTCAACCACGACCCCAATTCTTCGACCTTCGATGCCAACCACACCCGCGTCAACGGCCGTCTGGTCAAGGTCATGGCCTGGTACGACAACGAGTGGGGCTTCTCCAACCGCATGCTGGACACTGCGCTGGCGATGCAGGCAACCGCCTGATCTTTCTCCACCGAACTTTCTCCACCGCACGGCGTCGGCGAACCACGCCACGGCGTTGCGCTAGCTCTTCGAGATAGCTCTTCGAGATAGCTCCTCAAGATGGTTCCTCAAGGCAGTTCCCAATGGCGCTCTCAGGAGCGCCATTTTTTTCGCCTGTTGGTCAGCGGGCCGATATTCCGGCAGCCGGCGGGGCGATGTCCGGGGCGATGGCGCTCATCATTTGCTTGCCGCCGCCGATAGGCCCTTCATGGCACCCGCATCAATGTGGCGATCCGGCGAGGCTGGCAGTGGGCCTCGGGACTGCTACCATGGCGGCGACACGTGGGAAGCCCCCTATATCGCGCCTCTTGAGGTCGGTGGTAGGGGCAATATCGATTAAAGTTCTTTTAGCAGATGCCGATAATCTCAAGAAATTGAATTATACTTAGATGTGTGCATGAGACTTGGCCTGACGCGACTCTCTCCTCTAAGGTAAGACGGCTCTAATTTTCTAATTCATTATCACTCAACGCCGCGCCGAGGTTGGCAGTGCCATGCAACAGACGATCCTCAACGCCCATCGCTTGATTGGCGAGACGCTTCGCGAACCCGGTCGAGAACGGCTCGGGCGTATCGTGGGGGTGGACCAGGCGCGTCGCGTGCCGGTGGTATTCGTACTGTGGCAGGGCCAGCAGGGCATCCAACGCATCGAGCTGAGCGTCGATGATCTACGCCAGCTGGTCTCCGCCTGCGAGCGGCGGCTCTCCGCGTCCGGTCTCGCGTCCGATGCGGCCGTATCGACGACGGGCGCCACCTCTCGGGACACCGAGATCGCGCCGCGGCGACGTGCTGGCCTGCGCTGACGACCCGTCTTTACCCACTGCGCCGCCAGTCGCTGCGGCAACATGAGATTGGAGCATGAATCGATCCGATGCCCTGGCCGGCGCGACCGAGCCGAGCGACGAGGCGCAGCAGTGGCTGAGAGCCATACCGGCTGCCGTCTACGTGACCGACCCCGGCTGGTGGCTGGGGGAAGTCCGCTTCGTTGCCGATGCGGTCGCCGACCTGGGTGGGTACCAAGCTGCCGATTATCTCGACCATCCTCAGCGCTGGCTGAGCGCGATCGGTGAAGCCGGCCGGCTGCAGGCGCTTGAGCGGCTGCAGGCAGCGCTGGACGCCGGCGAGACGCGGGTGACCCTGATCTACACGCTGAGCCATGTCGATGGCACCTCATGTCGCATCGCCGATACCCTCAACATTCAGCGCGATGCCGAGGGGCAAGTCGTGGCGCTGGTCGGCGTGCTCGAGCGCGTGGCCTCCCCTGGGGCTGACGACAATGCTTCGCGGGCGCTGCTCGCACATAATCCCGATGTGCTGCTGGCGCTGGATGCCGACCTCGCCTGCCGCGCCGCTTCCGGGGCGTTGGGGGCGGTGCTGGGCGTCAGCGCCGAAGGGCTCGTCGGCCGCTCGCTGTTCGAACTGATGGCGCCCGAGGACGCACCACGGGTGCAGCGGACCCTCGACGAGCAGGCGGTGATCGCGGGAGCGGCGCTGCTCGAGCTGCGTCTGCGCCACCGTGACGGCAGCTACCGCTGGTGTGAGATCCACTTCGCTGCCGACTGCGACGCCGTCTCCAGCGTTTCTCCCGGCTGGGTCGCGGTGGCTCGGGATATCACCGAGCGTCGCCGTCAGGCGCTGCAGTGGGATGCCTATGATGCCACCGACGAACTCACCTCTGCCCTCAATGAACGCGCTTTCCTAGGTCTCCTGCGTCAGGCCGTGGCGATGGGCGACGTCCACGGGCGGCTGTCGTTGATCGTGTTCGAGGTCGACGGCTTCGCCGATATCGTCGACCGCTGGGGGCGCGAGGGGGGCGATCTGGTCCTCGCCTGCATCGGCGAGATGTGTCGCGCCACGCTGCGCGAGCGATTCAGCTTCGGGCGCCTCGACGCGCGCGGCTTCGCGCTGCTGCTGAGCGGCAAGTCGCTGCAGGAAACCTCTGCCATCGCCGAGCGGCTGCGGGCGCGGTTCGGTGCCACGCGGGTCGAGTTCCATGGTCACTGGTTGGCGTTTTCGGTTAGTCTGGGTGTGGCCGAGCGTCGTCAGGACGAGCCGTCGAATACCTTCCTGGCGCGTGCCCACAGCGGGCTCGAGCTGGCGATGACCCATGGCGGTAACCGCGTTCAGCAGGCACCCTGAGCGCGGTTTCCGGCGTGAGTCTGGCTGCTCGGAAGCCTCGAGAGCTGCCGAATCGGCTCGGTTGGGCAGCCGGGGAGTGTCGTGGAGTGATGTGAACGGCGTATCGCGACCGCAAGCAGGACAAGACAAGCAGGACAAGACAAGCAGGATAAGAGAAGAACCGGAACACGAAAGAAATCGGGCGCGGCGCGTCATGACGACGCCTGGCGTTGCCGACCCGCAGTCAACGCAAGGAGAACGATGATGGGACGACTGCTGCTGGCCTTGTTCGTCAGCCTGATGAGCCTGCCGCTGTGGGCAGACGAGGTCGTGGGTCCCCATGTACAGGGCGAGACCTTCGAATACACCACCGGGGGGCAGACCTACAAGGGCTACCTGGCCTACAACGCCAGTGACGACCAGCCGCGCCCCGGGGTGCTGCTGGTGCACGAGTGGTGGGGGCTGAACGACTACATCAAGCAGCGCGCCGATCAGCTCGCGGCGCTGGGCTTCGTCGCGCTGGCGGTCGATATGTACGGCGATGGCAAGGTTGCGCAGCATCCCGACGATGCCAAGGCGTTTTCCGCTCAGGTGATGCAGGACTGGCCGGCGGCGCGGGCGCGGCTCGACGCGGCGCTGGCAGCGCTGCGTCAGCACCCGGCGGTGGATGGCGATCACATCGCCGCCATGGGCTACTGCTTCGGCGGCGGCGTGGTGATGAACATGGCGCTGGCCGGCATGCCCATCGACGCCGCGATCAGCTTCCACGGTAGCCCCACACAGGCAGTGAGCCAGCCGCAGCCGTTCGATGGCCTGGTGCGAATCTACAACGGCCAGGACGATCCGCTGGTCGACAAGCAGGCGCTGGCCGATATGGCCGCGACCCTGGAGAAGGACGGCGCCAAGGTGCGCGTGGTGGAGTACCCGGGGGCGACCCACGCCTTTACCAATCCTGATGCCGACGCCCTGGCCAAGAAGTTCGACCTGCCGCTGGGCTACAACGCGGCGGCGGACGCGGCCTCCTGGCAGGCGGCGCTGCTGACCTTGGACAAGGCGCTCAACCAGTAGCGTTCGGCGCCCGCGGTGAGTGATCGCGGGCGCTGTCCAAGAATGGCGGCGCCCAAGACGTGCAGGCTCGGCTCAGGTGCGATGATTGAGCGCCAGCACGCGCTGGGCCAGGGCGATCATCTCCGGGTCGCCGGTGTGCTTGTCGGGCACGTCCGAGAGCTTGACCACCGGCAGCCAGTGCTGCCCCTCCGGACGCGCCTCGACCATCTTGATCACCATGTTCATCGGTGTCGCGCCGACGTCGTTGGTGAAGTTGGTGCCGATGCCGAAGGCCATGCCGATGCGGTCCTTGCAGAAGGCGTGGATCCGCTCGACCCGCTCCGGGGTCAAGGCGTCGGAGAAGATGATGGTCTTGCTGCGCGGGTCGATACCCAGGCGCTCGTAGTGGGCGATGGTCTGGGAGGCGAAGTCGATCGGGTCGGCGCTGTCGTGGCGCACGCCGTCGAAGAGCTTGGCGAACTTCTTGTCGAAGCTCTCGAAGAACGCCTTCGAGGTGAAGGTATCGGTCAGGGCGATGCCCAGATCGCCGCGATAGACGTCGACCCAGTGCTCCAGCGCCAGGCTGTTGGCCATCTTGAAGCCGAAACGCGCGCCGTGGAACATGAACCACTCGTGGGCGTGGGTGCCGATCGGCTTGACACCATGGCGCATCGCCAGCATCACGTTGCTGGTCCCGCTGAAGGCGCTGCCGCCGTGGTGGCGCAGGGCACCTACCACACGATCCTGAACGTCGAAGGAGAAGCGTCGCCGGGTGCCGAACTCGGCGATCTTGAGCCCCAGGCGCTGGTACTGCTCGATCTTGCCCCGGGTGCGCGTCTCGACCGTGGCGTCGTCGTCACGCGGCACCTGGCGCAGGCGATACCAGAGCTCGCTGATCAGCGCCATCAGCGGCACTTCCCACAGAATGGTGCGATACCACAGCCCCTCCATGGTCACCGACAGCTCGCTGCCGTGCTGGACGATGGTGACCTCGTCAGGGTTGTAGCGAAAGCCGGCGAGGAAATCGAGATAGGTGGGGTCGAGGTAGGGGCAGGTCTGCTCGAGATAGCGCTTCTCGTCCTCGCCGAGGGTGAGTTCGGCCATGGCGTCGACCGCACCGCGCAGGGCCTCGCCGAAGCCCTCGGGGAAGGCGTGCTCGCCGCGGTTGATGAAGGCGTAGCGCGCCTGCGCATAGGGGAAGCGCTTGATCACGGCGTTCTGCATCGTGATCTTGTAGAAGTCGTTGTCCAGAAGCGAAGTTAGCATGAAGTCTCGTCTACGGCGTGGTCGAGTCGCTGAGCCGGTGCTCTCCGGGTCGCTCGCGGCGATTACATGAAGGCCATGATACCGAACATTGTCGCGACGAAGCCGCCGAACAGCAAAATCCCGGCCAGTGACAGCAGGATCAGCAGATAGCCCAGGATCAGCCCCGCCAGCGCCCAGCTGTCGCCGGACTCCCGGCGCGCGCGGATCTGGCGCCGCGCGAGGTGACCGCAGACCACACCGCCCAGCGCCGCCGGCGGCACCAGGGTGCCGAGCACGCTGAGCGCGAAGGCGACCAGCGCCATCACGTTGGTGGGGCCTGGCGGCGGGGTGGGGTACAGGTCGTTCATGGTATCCATCGTCGTGGCGTCGCTGGCGATGCCCCAGAGTATCGCATGCTTGCCGGAGGCTCTCGACGTTTTCGGTGCCGCGCCCCGCGGGCTATCGACTAGGCTGTCAGCGCGGCGCGACGGTGCGAGTGGCGCGGGCGACAAATATTGAGGAAGGAGTCGATATGGCACAGCAGGGAGAGCGTCAGGAAGCCCCGCAGGACGCGCTGCGGGTGACGCGGCTCGACAGCCTGGCGGCGCTGGAGGCGGCCAGCTGGAACGCGGTGGTGGGTACGGGCTACCCGTTCCTGCGCCACGAGTTTCTCGCTGCGCTCGAGGCGTGCGGCTGCGCCTGCACCGAGACCGGCTGGGCGCCGGATCATCTGTTGGTCTATCGCGGCGCGCGGCTGGTGGCGGTGCTGCCGCGCTATGCCAAGTGGCACTCACGCGGCGAGTACGTGTTCGACTGGGCCTGGGCGGATGCCTGGGAGCGCGCCGGCGGCGACTACTACCCCAAGTCGCTGTCGGCGATCCCGTTCACGCCGGCGAGTGGGCCGCGCCTGGGCGTGGTCGCCGATGAGTCGCGCGCTGCGGTGATTGCGGCGCTGGGGCCGGTGCTGCAAGCCAGCGGCATGCAGAGCTGGCATCTGCTGTTCGCCGATGACGCCGAGGTGGCGGCATGGCAGGCGGACTTCGGGGCGCCGCTGCTCGAACGCTGTGCGGTACAGTTCACCTGGCGCGACGCCGGCTATGGGGATTTCGAGGGCTTTCTCGCCCACATGAGCTCGCGCAAGCGCAAGGAGATCCGGCGCGAGCGACGACGTCTGGCGGAGCAGGGCTTCGTGTTCGAGCGCCTCAGCGGCGTGGCGATCGACGAGGCCGCGCTGGACCAGTTCTATCGCTGCTACTGCATGACCTACCTCGAACGTGGCCAGCATCCCTATCTCAATCTCGATTTCTTCACCCGGCTGCGCGACACCCTGGGCGATGCGATGATGCTGGTCAGGGCCAGCATCGATGGCCGTGCGGTGGCCGCGGCGCTCTGCTTCGAGGGCGATGATGCGCTGTACGGCCGCTACTGGGGTAGCGAGGTCGCGGCGGATTTCCTGCACTTCGAGGCCTGCTACTACCAGGGTATCGAGCACTGCCTGGCGCGTGGGCTTTCGCGCTTCGACCCGGGCACCCAGGGCGAACACAAGCTCACCCGCGGCTTCGCCCCGGCGCTGAGCCGTTCGCTGCACTATCTGGAACACGAGGGATTCCGCGAGGCGGTGGCACAGTTCTGCCGCGAGGAGCGCGCCTACGTCGAAGCGTATCTCGAGCAGTGCCGCGGGCGGCTGCCCTTTCGCCAGGCCCCGGCGGGCAATGACGCCGCGGCGAATAACGAAGATTGACGGCGCGCATGCCGTGACGAGGACCGACAAGCAATGGATTTTCTCACTGAAGCCGCCGTGCTGCTGGGCGCCGCGATCATCGCGGTACCGCTGTTCCAGCGCCTGGGGCTGGGCTCGATCCTGGGCTATCTGTGTATCGGGCTGATCGCCGGCCCCTCGGTGAGCGGCTTCATCTCCGAGCCCGAGACGGTGCTGCACTTCTCCGAGTTCGGCGTGGTGATGCTGCTGTTCATCATCGGCCTCGAGCTGGAGCCCAAACGCTTGTGGTCGATACGCAAGCGCCTGTTCGGTCTGGGGTCGCTGCAGCTCGCCGGCTGTGCCGCGCTGCTAACACCCATTGGCCTGCTGCTGGGATTGCCGCCGAGCATCGCGATCTTTCTCGGCCTGACGCTGGCGCTGTCGTCGACCGCCTTCGCGTTGCAGGTGCTCAACGAGCGGCGCCAACTGGCCACCCCCCACGGCCAGAGCGCCTTCGCCATGCTGCTGTTCCAGGATCTGGCGGTGATTCCGCTGCTGGCGCTGCTGCCATTTCTCGCCGGGCGCGTGGATGCCGCGCCGGACGATATCTGGATCATGGCGCGCAGCGTTGCCATCGTGATCGCTGCGATCGTGTTCGGGCGGCTGGTGTTTCCGCGGGTGCTGGCGCTGATCGCGCGCAGTGACATTCACGAGATCTTCACCGCCGCTGCGCTGTTTCTGGTGCTCGGCATGGCGCTGGCGATGGAGTGGGCGGGGCTATCGATGGCGCTGGGGGCCTTTCTCGGCGGGGTGATGCTGGCGGATACCCCGTATCGCCACGAGCTCGAGGCCAATATCGAGCCGTTCAAGGGGCTGCTGCTGGGGCTGTTCTTCATCGCCGTAGGGATGTCGGTGAATCTCGCGCTGGTGGTCGACAACGTACTGCTGGTGATCGGCCTGGCACTGGCGATGACCCTGGCCAAGATGCTGGTGCTGGCGGCGATCGGGCTGCTGGCGAAGCTGCCGCGCACGGAGATTCCGCGGCTGGCGACGGTGATCGCCCAGGGCGGCGAGTTCGACTTCGTGCTGCTCACTGCTGCCGTTGCCGCCGGGGTGATCGACCAGCGCATCGCCAGCCTGTGCATCGCCGCGGTGACGCTGAGCATGGCGGCAACGCCGTTTCTGTACCAACTGGGCGAGAGGCTGGGCGACCGGCTCAAGGAGACGCGCCCCTTCGATACCGACTTCGGTGACGAGACCCCGCCGGTGGTGATCGCCGGTCTCGGCCGCTTCGGCCAGATGGTGGGGCGCATGCTCAAGATGCAGGGCATCGCCTTCACCGCGCTCGACCCCAACATCACCCAGGTCGAGTTCATCCGCCGCTTCGGCTCGCGTATCTTCTACGCCGACGCCACGCGCCTGGACCTGCTGCGCGCGGCGGGCATCGACAAGGCGCAGTTACTGGTGATTGCGGTCAACGACGAGCATGCCGCGCTGACCATCGCGCGTTTGGCCAAGACGCACTTTCCCCAACTCAAGGTCTACGCCCGTGCGCGCAACCGCCATCACGCCTGGAAGCTGATGGAGCAGGGCGTGGATGGCGTGGTGCGCGAAACCTTCGCCTCGAGCATGGAGATGAGTGTTGAAGTGCTCAAGGGCATGGGCTACCCGAGCTCCAATGCGATCAACGCGGTACGTACCTTCCGCGACTTCGACAATCAGCTGCTCAAGGACACCTATACCCACCGCAACGACACCGAGCAGCTGATGGCCACCGAGAAGGCCGCCATGGAGGAGTTCAAGTCGCTGTTTCAGCAGGAGCTCGACCGCGGCCGCGGCAAGGCCGGCGACGAAGAACGCGCCGCCAACGACAGTGAGGAAGACACCGATGACGCAGACACTCGCGCAACGTCTCGCTGAACCCGATGACATTGTCTTCGGGCGGGCGCATCGGCTCAGGTTCGGCTAAAGTAGCCGAACGTATCTGATAGCGTCGCTGCGCTCAGGGCTCGTGGGGCAGGCGGGCGATGCGCGCGAAGAAGGTCTCGATCATGCGCGGTCCGATCTCGCCCAGGGAGAACTGGGTTGGGTCGCGTAGCCAGTCGAGCATCAGCCCGCCGAACATCGACATCAGCATACGGCAGGCGATCTGCGGGTCGATGCCTTCTCCCAGGGCACCATCGCGCTGGGCCTGTTCGAGGCGCTCGACCATGGTGTCGTAGCACTCCTGGGCCAGTTCGCTCTGCAGTCCCAGCATGTCGATGTCGCCGGAGGATTCGCAGCGGTGGAAGAGAATCGTGTGCACACGCTGGGAGCGCGGGCGCTGCAGCCGTTCCAGCGCGTGCAGGCTGGCCAGGCGCAGGCTGGTCAGCGGCGCGTGCGGGCGCTCGGGGTCCTCGACATCGTCGAGCAGCTGACGCAGCGGCATCTTGACCCGGTCGAGCATGGCGTGGAACAGGTCGGACTTGTTCTTGAAGTGCCAGTAGACGGCACCGCGGGTCATGCCGGCCTGGCGCGCGATCTGCTCGAGCGAGGCGCGCGAGACGCCGCGCTCCAGGAATACGATCTCGGCGGCGTCGAGCAGGGCCTCACGGGTGGCTTCGGCCTCGGCCTTGGTACGTTTCGGCATGGTGGTGTCGTCATGAGCGTTGATGAAGGCGGCGTGTGGCTCGATCTTTTTCGCGGTGATTTCTGGGTGGCGTCGAGTCCCTGGCGCGAGAATACCCCATTCGTCGGCAAGTTTACATTCATGTATGTATGCCTGTAAGCTCGCAACATTCCCTTAGGTACCCTTTCCAGGACGGAGACTCATGCGCCCTACACTCATGAATCGCCCCATCGGTATCGGTGGCGCGATACTGCTCTCGCTCGTACTGTCCGCCTGCGGCGGTGACGAGTCATCCAGTGCCGGTGACCAGCAGCAGGGGCAGCAGAAGCCGCCGACACAAGCCCAGGTGCTGGAAGTCAAGGCGCGCGATATCGGGCTGTCCAAGACCTATCCGGGCATGATCCGCAGCGATCAGGAGGTCACGGTGATGGGGCGCGTCGAGGGGATTCTCGAGGCGCGTCACTACCAGGAAGGCAGTCTGGTCGAGAAGGGCGACAAGCTCTTCACCATCGAACCCGCCCCCTACAAGGCGACCGTGGAGCAGCGCCAGGCCGACGTGCAGAGCGCTCAGGCCGAGCTCTATCGCGCGCAGCGCGATGCCGAGCGCTATGCGAGGCTCTACAAGCAGAACTCTGTCAGCCAGCAGCAGCGCGATCAGTCTCAGGCCGATCTGCGCACCGCCCAGGCGTCGCTGGCCCAAGCCAAGGCGGCGCTGGACAGCGCCCAGATCGACTTGAGTTACACCCAGGTCAATGCCCCGGTCAGCGGCATGATCAGCCTGAGCGAGGTCAACGTGGGCAATCTGGTGCAGCCGCCTCAGCAGCTGGCGACGATCACCCCGCTCAATCCCATCGAGGTGCGCTTCTCGCTGCCCGCCGACGACGCCTTCGCGCTGCGCCGCCAGCGTCAGCACGACGCCGAGGAAGCCGACGCCGCGGTGCTCACCGCGCCGTCAACCGCCTCGGCCACGCGTGAGCCGCTCAAGCTCGCCGGTAAGCTCGACTTCCTCGGCTCGCGGGTCGACGAGAGCACCAGCACCGTCCAGGCCGAAGCCACCTTCCGCAACCAGGACGGTCTGTTCCTGCCCGGTCAGTTCGTGCGTGTCACGCTGCCCAATGTGAAGCGCTATGACGTCTTCGCGGTACCCGCGGTGGCGGTGACCGAGGGGCTCAAGGGGCCGCAGGTGTACATTCTCAACGCCGACGGCAAGGCCGAGGCGCGCTTCGTGTCGCTGGGTGAGGTCGCCGGCGACTGGCAGATCATCACCCAGGGGCTCGACAGCGGCGACCGCGTCGTGGTCTCGGGCATCGGCAGCGTCTCGCCCGGTGACAAGATCGACCCGCAGCCGTTCTCCGGCAGCGCAGAGCAGCCCCAGGACAAGGCCGGCGAGAACCCCTCGCAGAAGGCCGACGCCAAGGGTGGCGAGGGCGGCGAAGGAGCCCAGGCCAATGAAGGCGCCCAGGGCCAGACCGATGGCGGCCAGAACGGAGCCAACTGATGAATTTCTCCAGCGTATTCATCAGGCGCCCGATCTTCGCCACGGTCATCTCGGTCATCATCATCCTGATCGGTCTGATGGCGATGCGGACCCTGCCGATCGAGCAGTACCCGCAGGTGGTGCCACCGACGATCAGCGTCTCGGCGACCTATCCTGGCGCCAGCGCGCAGACGGTCTCCGACACCGTCGCCTCGACCCTGGCGCAGGAGATCAACGGCACCGAGAACATGATCTATCTGACCTCGTCGAGCTCCGACAGCGGTCAGATGTCGATGAGCGTCTACTTCAAGATCGGGACCAACCCGCAGACGGCGCAGATCAACGTCAACAACCGGGTGCAGCAGGCGCTATCCAAGCTTCCCAGCGAAGTCCAGTCCCAGGGCGTTACGGTGGAGCAGCGCGCCTCCAGCGTGTTGATGTTCGTCGCCGTCACCTCGGCCAGCGATGCCTATGACTCGCTCTACCTGACCAACTACGCCAACATCAACATCACCGATGCGCTCAAGCAGCTACCGGGGGTGGGGCAAGCCGAGGTGCTCGGCAGTCAGGAATTCGCCATGCGCATCTGGCTCGACCCGGACAAGCTGGCGCAGTACGACCTGACGCCAGCCGAGGTGTCGTCGGCGATCCGCGCGCAGAACGCGGTGGTGGCCGCGGGCAAGATCGGCGCCGAGCCGCAGAGCGATCCTTCGCCTTACACTTACACCATCACCACGGAAGGGCGCTTCAGTAGCGTCGATCAGTTCCGCAACATTCTGCTGCGCACCAATCCCGACGGCTCTTCGCTGCGCTTGAGCGATGTCGCCCGGGTCGAGCTGGGCAAGAACACCTACGGCATCCAGGGCTACGTCAACAACAAGCCGATCGCACCCATCGCCATCTACCTCCAGCCCGGGGCCAATGCCCTCGATGTGGCGCGTGAGGTCAAGAGCGAGATGGCGACGCTCAAGCAGCGCTTCCCGCCGGGGCTGGACTACGAGATCCCCTACGACACCACGCTGTTCATCGACGCCTCGGTGAATTCGGTCGAGCACACCTTCATCGAGGCGCTGCTGCTGGTGGCGGTGATCGTGTTCGTGTTCCTGCAGAGCTGGCGCTCGACGCTGGTGGCGATGTCAGTGGTGCCGATCTCGGTGGTGGGTACCTTCGCCGGGATGTATCTGCTCGACTTCTCGATCAACCTGCTGTCGCTGTTCGGGATGATCCTGGCGATCGGGATCGTGGTCGACGACGCCATCGTGGTGATCGAGAACGTCGAACGCATCATGCAGGAGGACGAGGAGGCCACGCCCTTCAGCGCCGCGCTGGAGGCGATGAAAGAGGTCTCCGGCGCGGTCATCGCGACTTCGTTCATCATGACCGCGGTGTTCGTGCCGGTGGGCTTCATGGGCGGTCTGACCGGGCAGATGTATCAGCAGTTCGCGATCACCATCGCCATCTCGGTGGCGATCTCGGCGCTGGTGGCACTGTCGTTCACGCCGGCGATCAGCGCGATCTTCCTGCAGAACCATCAGCGTATTCGCGAATCCAGGATCGTGCGCGCGATCAAGAAGCCCTTCGCGTGGTTCAACAAGGGCTTCGAGAAGGTCACCGACCTGTTCATGGCGATCACCAATTTCCTCATTCATCAGCTGTGGCTGGTGGTGGTTGGGCTGGTCGGGGTCGGCGTGCTGTCGTGGGTGATCTACGCCCAGTTGCCCAGCGGCCTGCTGCCCACCGAGGATCAGGGCGTGGCGCTGGCCTCGGTGTCGCTGCCGGCGGGCTCCTCGATGTCGCGCACCGACGCCTATATCCAGGAACTGAGCACGCGCTTGCGTGAAGAGGTGCCGGGGATCAACTACGTGGTCGGCATCCCTGGGTTCGATATCCTGTCGAGCTCGGCCAACACCGCCAAGGGTACGGTCTTCGTCACCATGAAGCCGTGGTCGCAGCGCGACGTGACTGCGGATCAACTGATCGGCAAGATCATGCAGATCGGGGCCCAGATCCAGGGTGGCCAGACGATGGCCTTCAACATGCCGCCGATCCAGGGGCTATCGCCCACCGGCGGCTTCACCGGCTACCTGCAGTCTTACGGCGGCGACTCGCCGCAGCAGCTGGCGGCGGCGGCCGGTAAGGTCATGCAGGCGGCCAATCAGCGCCCCGAGATCGGCCAGGCGTTCTCGACCCTGGACGTCAACGTGCCGGTCTATCGCGCCACCGTGGATACCGACAAGGTGCGCAGTCTGGGTGTGGATATCTCCGATCTCAACACCACCCTGGCAAGCACCTTCGGTAGCGCCTTCGTCAACTATTTCACGCGGTCCAGCCGTAACTTCCAGGTCTATCTGCAGTCGGAAGATGACTTCCGGCGCAACCCGGAAGACATCAGCAAGGTCTACGTGCGCGGTGGCGATGGCCAGCGGATTCCGCTTTCCGAGCTGGTCACGCTGACCCGCGGAAATGCGCCCACGGTACTCCAGCGCTACAACGTCTACCCGGCGGCCCAGTTCGCCGGTGGGCCGGCGCCGGGCTACAGCTCGGGCCAGGCGGTCCAGGCGATGCAGGAGGTGGTGGCACAGACGCTGGGCTCCGACTACGCCATGGGCTGGTCCGGGGAGGCGTATCAGCAGGCCAACGTGGGCACCGCGGCGACCCTGGCGCTCTCCTTCGGCGTGGTCATGATGTTCTTGATCCTGGCCGCCCAGTACGAGAGCTGGACGCTGCCGCTGGCGGTGGTCTCGGCGGTGCCGTTCGCCTTCATCGGTGCCATCCTGGCGGTGCAGCTCGCGGGGCTCAGCACCAGCGTCTACCTGCAGGTGGGGCTACTCGTGGTGGTGGGGCTGGCGGCCAAGAACGCCATTCTGATCGTCGAGTTCGCCGAGCAGCAGCGCAAGCACGCCGGGCTCTCGGTGATCGAAGCGGCCAAGGTGGCGGCACGCCAGCGTTTCCGCCCCATCGTCATGACCTCGCTGGCGTTCATCGGCGGCACCCTGCCGCTGGCACTCGCCTCCGGGGCCAGTGCGGCGAGTCGGCATCAGATCGGCACACCGGTGGTCGGCGGCATGATCTCGATCACCCTGCTGGCGACGGTGTTCGTGCCGGCGGCCTATGTGCTGATCATGCGCGTGACGCTGTGGCTCAGCGCCAAGCTCAAGCGCCAGCACGAGGACGCTGATGCCGACGGACAGCGCTCTTGAGACAGCGCACGTGAGTCAGCGCGTGTAAGACAGCGCCGGCGCGTTGATTGACGCGCGCGGCGCTGACGATGACGCATTCGCGATCACGTCGAACGCCATATCGACTACCTTGAAATAGAGGCAACCTCACAGTGAGGTTGCCTTTTTTCTTGCCCGCACCACGCAGGCCGATGAGGCAGGCGAAAAGACGTTTTGACGCTCACCCGGGTGCTGCCGTATACCTAGAACAGGCCGCATCGTGCTGGCATCGTCAAGGTGTCACGTCAATGCGCTATTGGTCTGGCTCGCGCCTCGCGTTCGAGGGGTTAACACCGGTTATCGCAGGTGGCAGGCGCGAGCGCGCAGGATCAGGGTGCGGCCCAGGTCGTCAATGCAGGCTGACGCAGGTTTTCGGGAGGCTTTACATGGTAAAGGCCGCGGTTCAGGGAAGAAGAGCCCAACACGATGACCCGAGCGAGCGGCCTCACTCCCGTGACTCCGTGCCGCACGGGTCGAGTACGCAGACGTCCTTGCCGCGACTGCGGCCGGTCGCCCCCGGGCGCGACCGGCGCGTGCTGTTCGTCACCACCGAGATCGCCGATTTCATCAAGGCGGGCGGGCTCGGCGATGTCTCCGCGGCGCTGCCGCGTGCGCTGAAGCCGGGGTACGATGTGCGCGTACTGATGCCCGGCTACCGGCAGATCCTGAGCGCCGGCAAGCCTATCGTAAAGGTGGCGCAGCTACCCGCCAGTCACGCACTGCCGGCCTGTGAGATCGGACGCCTGGTGTGCGATGACGGGCTGATCGTCTATCTGGTGCTGTGCCCGTCGCTCTACGATCGGGATGGCAACGCCTACGGTGACGACTTTGGCGTCGGCTGGGCCGATAACGACATCCGCTTCGCGCGTCTGGCCCTGGCCGCCGCCGAGATCGTCAACGATCCCACGCTGCTCGGGTGGCAGGTGGATCTTTTGCATCTCAACGACTGGGCCACCGGGCTCGCTGCCGGTTATGTCCGCTGGCTCGGGCGGCGCTACGTGCCTTCGGTCTACACCATCCACAATCTTGCCTACCAGGGGGTGTTCGGGGCCGATCGTCTGGAGCCCCTGGGCATCCCGCCGAGCGCCTTCCACATCGATGGCGTCGAGTATTACGGCCAGCTCTCGTTCATGAAAACGGGACTCTCCTATGCCTCCCACGTCACCACCGTCAGCAACAACTACGCCCGCGAGATCACCACGCCGGAGTTCGGCTGCGGGCTGGATGGGCTGCTCGCCAAGCGCGCCCTCGAGGGGCGTCTCAGCGGCCTGCTCAACGGTATCGATGACCGCTGGGACCCGCGCCACGATACCCATCTGTCGCCCAATTTCGGCATCAACGACTGGCACGGCAAGCGTGCCAACACCCAACGCGTGCGGCGCATGTTCGGCCTCGACCCGAGCGGCGGGCCGCTGTTTGCGGTGGTCTCCCGGCTGGTGGCCCAGAAGGGGCTCGATCTCACCTGCGAGATCGCCGACACCCTGGTCGGTGCCGGTGGGCAGCTGGTGGTGATCGGGCGCGGTGAATATGCCATCGAGCAGTCCCTGGTGGCCCTGGCGGCGCGCTATCCCGGCCAGATCGGGGTCAATATCGGTTTCGACGAGGGCGAGGCGCGCCAGATCTATGCCGGCAGTGACTTCCTGCTGATGCCGTCACGCTTCGAACCCTGCGGCCTGAGCCAGCTCTACGCCCAGCGCTTCGGCTCGCTGCCGATCGCCCACCGTACCGGCGGTCTTGCCGACACCATTCAGGACGGCATCAATGGGCTACTGTTCGACGAGATGACCCTGGAGGCGTACCGCGCCACGCTGCGCCGTGCCTTCGACCTGTTCCACGCCACCGACCTGTTCTACGCCATGCGCCGTGCCGCCATGGCCGGGCGCCTGCACTGGCGTCAGGCCGTGGTGCCTTATCGCCGGCTCTACGCCGAGCTGCTGGCGGAGACCACGCCCGCTGTCGGCAGCTACCCCGGTGGCGTCCGATGAGTGGCGTCGGCAGCGGTGCGACCGCCACCGCCGCGGCCTATGATTTCGGTGCCCTGCGCTGGTGGCTGATGGCGTCGATGGCGCCTCCGCCGGGGGTACCCGACGACAGCGACTGGCGCTGGGACGACGGCGACTGGATGCGGGTACGCGGGGCGCGCCACCAGGGGGATCTGCCGCTCGCCTTCTACTGCCTCGATGCCGCCGAGTGGTACGCCTCGCGCTTCTCGCCGCCGCTGCGCTGGGACGCCCTGATCCAGGAGCTGGTGCCCTACGTGGCGGATCTCGGCTTTACCCATGTCGCCTTCGATGCGGCGCTGCTTGACGAAGGCGACGCTACGATCCGCGGTGTGGTCGAAACCTGTCATATCGCGGGTGTCGGGGTGGTGGTGAGCCAGCCCACGGGCACGGCCCAGCGCCTCGAGCGCTGCCGTCGGCTGCACGTCGACGGCGTGTACACGCCGACCGACGAGTACCAGGCCGGCTGCTGCCGGCTATTCGTCGATGACGGTCGTGCCGATGTGATCCTGGCTTTCCGGCCTGCCTGGCAGGCGGCGTTGAGCGACTATCTGGCGCGTCCGCCGCTGTCGCGCTGTCGCCATCACGCCCAGTGGATCGCGGCGCTGACGCCGGCGCCCAGAGGGCGCGCGCTGCTGGGGCAGATGCCGGCGCCGGGGATGTCACTGGGGACATGGCGCCAACGCGTGCACGGTGACGCCTGGCAACGTTTCGCCAATCTGCGGGCGGCACTCGGCATGATGTGGGCGCTGCCCGGCGAGAAGTGGCTGGGGATGGGCGTCGAGCTGGGCCAGGTGCTGGCCGAGCACTTCCCCGAGGCGATCCACTGGCCGCTGCTGTTCGAGAGCCGCCACGCCGGGATGCTGCGGCTGGTGGCCGATCTCAACCGGCTCTATGTCAACGAGCCGGCGCTGCAGATCCGCGACGACGGCGACAACGGCTTCGAATGGCTAGTGCCCGACGATGGCCACAACAGCGTGGTGGTATTTGCGCGGCATGCCGACAGCGGCCACGCGGCACTGATCTGCGTCAGCAACTTCCAGGCCTGCGTGCATCAGACCTATCGCTTCGGTGTCCCGGCGGGCGGGCGCTGGCGCGAGATCTTCAACAGCGACAGCGTCTTCTACGCCGGTAGCAACGTGGGCAACGGGCGCACCCTCAGGGCCTGCCCCGAGCCCAGTCATGGCCAGGCGCAGTCGCTGACGCTGACGGTGCCACCGATGGCCACGCTCTTTCTACGCCATGAAGTCTGGCATGGAGACACCCCATGAGTGCGCCATCAGTTCCTGCTGCGTCGGACGCCGCTGCCGCGACCTTCGCGCCGCGCTACGGCGCCCACTGCGACCCGGCGGGCGGTGTCAGCTTCCGCCTCTGGGCGCCGAGTGCCGTGCGGGTGATGCTGGAGTGCGAAGGGCAGGCGCCGGTCACGATGGCACAGGCCGAGGCAGGCGAGTTCGTCGCCCGGCTCGACTGCGCGGTGGGCAGCGCTTACCGCTACCGCGTCTTCGTCGCTGACGACGACACCGGGCTCGCGGTGCCCGACCCTGCGTCGCGGGCGCTGCGCGACGGGGTCGACGGCTGGTCGCTGGTGGTCGACCCCGGCGCCTACGTCTGGCAGCAGCCGGACTGGCGCGGTCGCCCCTGGGAAGAGAGCGTGATCTACGAGGTGCATCTCGGCGCCATCGGCGGCATGGCCGGGCTCGAGCGGCGGCTGCCGGCGCTGGTCGAGCTCGGGGTCACGGCGATCGAACTGATGCCGCTGGCCGAGTGTCCGGGCAATCGCAACTGGGGCTACGACGGCGTGCAGCCCTACGCCGTGGCCTCCTACTACGGTACCCCGCAGGCGTTCCAGGCGCTGGTGGACACCATCCACGCCCATGGTCTGATGGTGTTCGTCGACGTCGTTTACAACCACTTCGGACCCGACGGCAACTATCTACCCCACTATGCCGAGGCGTTCTTCCGGGACGACGTCAGCACGCCCTGGGGCGCGGCGATCGATTTCCGGCGCCCTCAGGTGCGCCGTTTCTTCATCGACAATGCGCTGATGTGGCTGCTCGACTATCGCGTCGATGGCCTGCGCTTCGATGCGGTGCACGCCATCGGCGACCGCGACTTCCTGCTCGAGATGGCCGCGACTTTGCGGGCGCGAGCCGGCGGCGCGCGTCACGTGCATCTGATGCTGGAGAACGAGCACAACCAGGCGAGCCTGCTCGGCGGTGACGCCTACAGCGCCCAGTGGGCCGACGACTGGCACAACGTGATGCATGTGCTGCTGACCGGCGAGTCGCAGGGCTATTACGCCGATTTCGTCGGCGACGCCACGACCAAGCTCGCCACCGCGATGGGCGAGGGGTTCGTCTTTCAGGGGCAGGCCACGCGCAAGGGCGAATCGCGCGGTGAGCCAAGCGCCGGGCTGGCGCCGACAGCCTTCATCGACTTTCTGCAGAATCATGACCAGATCGGCAACCGCGCTCTCGGCGAGCGCCTGAGTCAACTGGCCGATGCCGACGCCCTCGCCGCCGCCACGCTGCTGCTGCTGCTGTCGCCCAAGATTCCACTGCTGTTCATGGGCGAGGAGTGGGGCTCGCGGCGGCCTTTTCTGTTCTTCACCGACCATCGCGATGCGCTGGCCGATGCGGTGCGCGAGGGGCGCCGGCGTGAGTTCGCCGAGTTCGCTGCCTTCGAGGATCCGGCCCAGCGCGAGCGCATCCCCGATCCCAATGCCCAGAGCACCTTCACCGCTGCCTGTCTCGACATGGCCGAGGCCGAGCGTCCCGAGCATCGCGCTCAGCGCGAGCGCTTCACCGCCTGGCTGGGATTGCGCCATGCCTGGGTGGTGCCGCGCCTGGCCGGTGCCCGGGCTAAGGGCAGCGAGGTGATCGGTGAGGCCGCGGTGGATGCCTGTTGGCAGCTGGGCGACGGCAGTACCCTGCGTATCGCTATCAATCTGGGGCAGGCCGCGGTGAGTCTCGCCGTTTCGGCACCGCTGCTGGCTGCCTCGCACGCCGACGTGAGCGCGGCGCTGAGCGCCGGGCAGCTGCCGGCGCGGCGCTGCGCGGTGTGGCTGGATGCTCGGGAGAGCACGCCATGAGCGCGCACGCCACCGAAGACGCCTCACTGCGGACCCTGGCCGAAGCGGTCGGGCTGGTTCTCGAGTGGGAAGCCAGCGACGGCAGCACCTGTACGCTCGATGCCGCGCGCCAGCGTGAGATGCTGACGCGGCTGGGGTGGCCAGCGGCAGATGCCGTCGAGGTGAGCGAGAGCCTCGCCCGCTGGCGCGCGCAGAGCGCGCCCTACACCTGGCCTGCGCTGCCGTCGCTGCTGATCGCCGATGCCGATGTGGCTTTCCCGCTGCCGCTCGTCCAGGCCGCAGGGCTCGGCTTCACCCTGCGTCTGGAGAGCGGTGAGACGCTGGGCGGTGAGCTCGATGCGGCGGGCTGTCTGCCGCCGATCGACGCCTGCGGCTACCACCGCCTGACCCTATCTGGTAGTAGCGGCGAGCGGCTCACGCGGACCCTGGCGGTAGCCCCTGCGCGCTGCTTCACGCCCGCCGACGTGCGCGCCGAGGGGGCTGCGGCACGGCTCTGGGGCGTGGCGGTGCAGCTCTATTCGCTCAGGCGCGAGGGCGATACCGGGATTGGCGATCTGCAAGCGCTCGACGAGCTGTGCGCCGGGCTTGCCGAGCAGGGCGCGGATGCGGTGGCCGTCAGCCCGATCCATGCCCTGTTCGCGGCCGACCCCCAGCGCTACAGCCCCTACGCCCCCTCCAGCCGGCTGTTCTACAACGTCTGGCACGCGGCCCCCGAATGCGTCTTCGATGCCGCCACCGTGGCCTGGGCGGCAGCGCCGGATCGCGCGGCGCTGGCCCAGCGCTCGCAGGCGGCACTGATCGACTGGCCGGCCAGCGTCGCGCTCAAGCAGGCGCAGCTCGAGCGCCTTTACCATCATGTGATGGAAGCCGAGGAGACCCAGCACTGGCAGGCGCAGTTCGAGGCCTTCTGCGAGCAGGGCGGAGAGGCGCTCGAGCGCCACTGTCGCTTCGAGGTGCTCCAGGCCGAAGCCCAGGAGCGCGATTGGCGACACTGGCCGTCGGCGTGGCGCGATCCGCGTAGCGCCGAGGTGGAAGCCTTCGCCGACAGTCATGTCGAGGCGGTGCGGTTTGCCGCCTTTCTGCAGTGGCTGATGGCCGCCGGGCTCGAGCGGGTGCAGCAGCGCGCATGCGAGGCCGGCATGGCGATCGGTCTGATCGCCGATCTGGCGGTGGGGGTCGACCCCTGTGGTAGCCAGGCGTGGAGTTTCCCCGGTGAGCTGTTGACCGAGTTCAGCGTCGGTGCGCCACCGGATGCGTTCAATGCCCGCGGCCAGGACTGGGGCGTGGCGGCGTTCTCACCGAGTGGGCTGGTGCACTCCGGCTATCAAGGCTTCATCGCCATGCTGCGCGCCGGTTTCGCCCATGCCGGCGGCCTGCGTATCGACCATATTCTGGGGCTCTCGCGGCTGTGGCTGATCCCCCAGGGCGAACCCGCCGACCACGGCGCCTATCTGCGCTTCCCCCTCGACGATCTGCTGCGACTGGTCTCACTCGAATCCTGGCGCCATCGCGCGATCGTGATCGGCGAGGACCTGGGTACGGTGGAGGCGGGGCTGCGCGACAAGCTCGCCAGCCGCGGGGTGCTGGGTATCGGCGTGCTCTGGTTCGAACGCGACGGCGACGACTTCCTGGCCGCCTCGGCGTGGCGTCAGGGCGTGCTGGCCACCACCACCACCCATGATCTGCCGACGGTGGCCGGCTGGTGGCAGGGGCGTGATCTCGACTGGCGCGAACGGCTGGGGCTATTCGGCGAGGGTGAGACCCGGGCCGCCCTCGATGCCGAGCGCCAGCGTGACCGGGCGCGGCTTGCCGCGGTCTGTGGCATCGCCGAGACGGCCGCGCCGGCCACGGTGGTGGATGCCGCGCTCGGCCATATCGCCGCCACCCCGACCCCGCTGGCCCTGCTGCCGCTGGAGGATCTGCTGGCACTGACCGAGCAGCCCAATCTGCCCGGGACCGTGGATGAACACCCCAACTGGCGTCGCCGGCTACCGCTGCCGATGGCGCAACTGGTGACTCAGGATGCGTTGCGGCGCCGCCTGGCGCAGATACACGACCTGCGCGGTCACGCCGGGTCACGACAAGGAGTGTCATCATGAGACCGATCCGGGCTACGGTGCGGCTACAGCTGCACGCCGGGTTCGACTTTGCCGCCGCGCGCGATCAGGTCGACTACTACGCCGCGCTCGGCGTCAGCCACTACTATCTTTCACCGATTCTGACCTCGCGGCCCGGCTCGACCCACGGCTACGATGGCGTCGACCCGACCCGCATCGATCCCGAGCTGGGCGGTGAGGCGGAGCTGGCGGCACTGGTCGAGGCGCTGCACGCCCGCGGCATGGGCATCGTCGCCGACATCGTGCCCAACCATCTGGCGATCGGTGCGGACAATCCCTGGTGGCAGGACATGCTCGCCCGCGGCCGCGCCAGCGAGTTCGCCGACTGCTTCGACGTCGACTGGGGCCGCGCCGATCTCGACGGCAAGCTGCTGCTGCCGTTGCTGGGCGAGCGCTATGTGGACGTGCTCGCCGCGGGCGAGCTGACGCTTGACTGGTCGGCGGCGGCGCAGCGCTTCGAGGTGCGCTATCACGAGCACCGCTTCCCCATCGATCCGGCCCACAGCGCGGCGCTGTTCGCCTTGGGTGGGGTCGAGACGTTCGAGTCGGAAGCCGCAGAGCCCGACGCCGTACAGGCAGCACTGGCGGCGTTCGACAGCCGTCACGAGAGCGGCCGCGCGCGGCTGCACGGGCTGCTCGAACGTCAGGCCTATCGGCTGGCCTACTGGCGCAGCGCCAACGATGCGCTCAACTGGCGGCGCTTTTTCGATATCACCGAGCTGGCCGGGGTGCGCGTCGAGGATTCACGCGTGTTCGCGCTGTGCCACGACACCGTGCTGGGGCTGGTGGCGCGGGGCTGGATAGACGGTCTGCGTGTCGATCATATCGATGGCCTGGTCGATCCACGCGGCTATGCGCAGCGTCTGCGCGAGCGTCTGGATGCCATCGCCGCCGAGCGCGATGAGACGCGCATCCCGCTCTACGTGGAGAAGATTCTCGCCGGCCACGAAGCGCTGCACAGCGACTGGGGTGTCGATGGCACCACCGGCTACGAGTTTCTCGACGTGGTCTCCGGCGTGCAGCACGACCCCGCGGGGGAGGCGCCGTTCGCCGCGCTGTGGCGCGAGGTGAGCGGACGCAGCGGCGACTTCGCCGCCGAGGTCGCCGCTGCCCGTCGCGAGATGCTGGCCGGCCCGCTATGCGCGGAGTTCGAGCGCTGTATCGCCGCCCTCTGCGCCCTGGCGCGCCACCTGCCGGCGACGCGCGAGCTGAGCGAGCCTGCGCTGCGCCGCGTGCTCGGCGCGCTGGCGATCGGCTATCCGGTCTATCGCAGCTACGCCGATCGCCACGGCCGCCCGCAGGCCGACGCCGCCGATTTCGACCACGCTCTCGAGAGCGCCCGCGCCCGGCTCAGTGCGGCCGACGCCGTCTGGCTGGCGACCCTCGACGACTGGCTCGGCGGGGTCGCCCCGGAGACGCTCGAGGCGCCCGAGCAGGCGCTGCGTCTGCGCGCCATCGCTACCTTCCAGCAGCTCACCTCGCCGCTGGCGGCCAAGGCGGTGGAAGATACCGCCGGCTATCGCAGCGCGGTGCTCCTGTCGCGCAACGACGTCGGCTGCGAGGGGGCCCACTTCGCCTACCCGGTGGCCCGGCTGCATGCGGCCAACCGCGCGCGCCTGGCGCGCTTCCCGCAAAACCTGCTGGCCACCGCGACCCATGACCACAAGCGTGGGGAGGACGTGCGCGCACGCCTGGCCGCACTGAGCGAGTGCCAGGATCTGATCCCGCGCCTGCGTGAGCTCGCTGACGATGCGCGCCTGGGCGCGGCGGGCGTCAGCGGTGGCGATCGTCTGATGCTGTTGCAGATATTGCTGGCGGCCTGGCCGCTGAATCTTCCGGCCGATGACCGCGACGGCCTGGCGGCGTTTGCCGAGCGGGTGATGGCGTGGCAGCAGAAGGCGCTGCGCGAGGCCAAGCTGCACAGCCACTGGCTGGCCCCCGATGCGGCCTATGAGGAAGCCGCGGCAGCAGCGCTACAGCGCGCCCTGGATGGCGGCGAGCTGACCCTGGAGCTGGCGGCGCTGGCGGCGGTGCTCGACCTGCCCGGGGCGATCAACGGTCTGGCCCAGGCCGCGCTCAAGCTGTGTGCCCCGGGGGTACCGGATCTCTATCAGGGCACCGAGTTCTGGGACCAGTCGCTGGTCGATCCGGACAACCGCCGCCCGGTGGATATGCCCGCGCGGCGTGCGGCGCTCGAGGCTGATGCCACGCCGACGGCGGCCTGGGCGCGGTGGCGCGATGGCGCGGTCAAGCAGACGCTGATCCGTCGCCTGCTGGCACTGCGCGCCGAGTGGCCGGCGCTGTTTCTCGACGGCGACTATATGCCTCTCGGGGTCACCGGCCAGCGCGCCGAGCATGTCATCGCGCTGGCCCGGCGCAGCGCTGACGCCACCCTGGTGCTGGTGGTGCCGCGCCTGCCGCGGGCGCTGCTGGGCGCGGCCGATGGCACGACGCTGGGGTGGGGAGATACTCGCGTCGAACTCGCCGCGCTGGGGCTCGAAGGTACCGGGGTGGCGTGTCTGAACGCGACCTCCGCGCCAGCCGATGGTCTGGCGCTTTCGACCCACCTGGCCGATTTCCCCTGTGGCGCCTGGCTGTGGCACGCCACGCCGGCAGCCGCGACGCCATGAGGGCGGCCTCCTGCGTTGGAGCCGCTACGCTTGAAGAGCGGGTCGGCCACCGACCCATGATCACCGCGAGGCAGGGATCGCCTCATTTTCGTCAATTCGTTTAGGGAGAGATCGTCATGAGCAACCGTGAGCAAAGAGTCAGAATGCTGGCCTACCGGATCTGGGAGTCGGAAGGACGACCGGAGGGGCAGGAAGCGCGCCACTGGGCCATGGCCGAGCGCATCGTCGAGGCCGAGAACGCGCGCGAGGAGGAGCAGACGTGGGAGCCGGCACACGAGGAGTCGCCCATCTTCGAGGGCGAGGAGCTGCCGCTGGAGGCCGACGAGCAGGGTATCGACGAGCAGCGTCTGCCGCTGGACGATCCCGAGACCGAAGCGCTGAAGGAGGAGGACACCGGCGTCGAGGTGCATCCGGTCCAGTCGCCGGCGAAGCCCGCGCCGCGCAAGCCTAGCGCCAAGAAGCCCGCAGCCAAGAAGCCCGCAGCCAAGCCGGCGTCCGATGCCTCGGCCAAGCCCAAGACGCCGCGCGCGCGCAAGCCACGCAAGCCCGACGACGGCGCCTGAGGCTGACGACATTCAGGCCGAGATCGAGACGCACCCGATCGTCACGACGCTGGCCGTCGAGTCGACCCGTACAGGCAGTATCCAGACAACGCCCAAGGTTCTCCCGGAGAGTCATGCATGAGACAGAATGAGTACGACAATGGCGCCCGGTTCGAGGTCGACCTGCGCGGCGGAGAGGCAGAGAGCAGCGGCATCGCGATCCAGGGGGGCGTGGTGCAGAGTTCGCGTATCCAGGAAGGGCTGCCGTATCCGCTGGGCGCGACCTGGGACGGCCTGGGCGTCAACTTCGCGCTGTTTTCGGCCAGCGCCACTCGGGTCGAGCTATGCCTGTTCGATGAAAGTGGCGAGCACGAGGTCGAGCGTATCTCGCTGCCGGAGTACACCGACGAGGTGTGGCACGGCTACCTGCCCGACGCGCGGCCGGGCCAGCTCTACGGCTATCGCGTGCACGGCCCGTACGACCCGCAGGCCGGGCACCGCTTCAACCCGAACAAGCTGCTGATCGACCCCTATGCCAAGCAGCTGGTGGGCGAGCTGGTATGGGACGATGCGCTCTACGGCTACACCATCGGTCACGAGGAGGGCGACCTGAGTTTCGACGAGCGCGACAGTGCGCCCTTCATGCCGCGCTGTCGGGTGATCGACCCTGCCTTCACCTGGGGCCGCTCGACCGAGATCCTGGTGCCGTGGAGCGACACCGTGATCTACGAGACCCATGTGCGCGGCTACACCATGCGCCACCCGGCGGTACCCGAGGAGCTGCGCGGTACCTTCTCGGGACTGGCAGTGCCGGAGGTGATCGACTATCTCAAGGCGCTGGGCATCTCGTCGCTGGAGCTGATGCCGATCCACGCCTTTGCCGACGACCGTCACCTGCAGGAGAATGGGCTGCACAACTACTGGGGCTACAACACCCTGGCCTTCTTCGTCCCGCACCCGCGCTATATGGCGACCGAGAACATCAGCGAGTTCAAGCAGATGGTGGCGCGCTACCACGCCGCCGACATCGAGGTGCTGCTCGACGTGGTCTACAACCACACCGCCGAGGGCAACGAGATGGGGCCGACGCTCTCGCTGCGCGGCATCGACAACGCCTCCTACTACCGCCTGATGCCCGATGAGCGGCGCCACTACATCAACGATACCGGCACCGGCAACACCCTCAATCTATCGCACCCACGGGTGCTGCAAATGGTCACCGACTCGCTGCGCTACTGGGCCCAGGAGATGCGGGTCGACGGCTTTCGTTTCGACCTGGCGACCATTCTGGGGCGCGAGGCCGATGGTTTCGACGAGGGCGGCGGGTTCCTCGACGCCTGCCGCCAGGACCCGCTGCTGTCGCAGTGCAAGCTGATCGCCGAACCCTGGGACTGCGGCCCCGGCGGCTATCAGGTGGGCAAGTTCCCGCCCGGCTGGGCGGAGTGGAACGACCGTTTCCGTGACGACATGCGCGCCTTCTGGCGCGGCGACGAGGGGCGTCTGGCGGCCTTCGCCAATCGTCTCACCGCCTCCGCCGATCTGTTCGATCACCGCGGGCGCAAGGCGTTCTCGTCGATCAACTTCATCACCGCCCACGACGGCTTCACCCTGCGCGATCTGGTCAGCTACAACGACAAGCACAACGAGGCCAACGGCGAGGATAACCGCGACGGGCATGACGACAACGTATCGTGGAACCACGGCGTGGAGGGCGAGACCGACGACGCCGAGATCCGCGCGCTGCGTATGCGTCAGATGCGCAACCTGCTGGCGACGTTGATTCTTTCCCAGGGTACGCCGATGCTGCTGGCCGGCGACGAGTTCGCGCGCACCCAAGGTGGCAACAACAACGCCTATTGCCAGGATAGCGAGATCGGCTGGGTCGACTGGAATCTCTCCGACGAGGGGCGCGAGCTGCTCGCCTTCACCCAGCAATTGATCCGCTTGCGCCGCCAGTACCCGATCCTGCAGCGTGGCCGCTTCATGAATGGCAAGCGCAACGAGACGCTCGATATCAAGGACGTCACCTGGCTCACCCCGGCGGCCGAGGAGATGACGGTCGACAACTGGCACGATGCCGAGGCCAAGGCGATCGGGGTGATTCTCAACGGTCACGCCCAGCCCACCGGTATCTGCCGCCTCGGCAACGACATCACGGTGCTGCTGGCGCTCAATGCCAGCGACGCCGACTGCGATTTCGTGCTGCCGGCGGTGCCGGGCGGCAGGGCCTGGGTGCGGCGCATCGATACCTTCGACCCGGCGGCGGCGGACGTGAGCTGCGAGATCGGCAGCGAGTATCGGGTCGCCACGCGCAGCCTGTCGCTGTTCGAGCTGCAGGAGAGCGACGATGCCGCAGCCTGATACCCGGCGACGCCCGCCGCCGCCATGCATCGACGAGGAGTGGGTATGACCCGCCGTGAATCAAGCTCAGCCCGAGCAGCGCATGCCGCGAGCCTCGCGGCCGCCGATCTGGAGGCGTTGGCGCGCGGCACCCTCGCCAATCCGTTCGCGCTGCTGGGCCCGCACGCGCGCGACGATGGCCAGGTCGAAGTGCGCGCTTACTTGCCCGGCGCCGAGTCGGTAACCCTGGTCTGTCGCGATAGTGATCGCTCACTGGGGGCGTGTCGGGCAGGGCCCATCGAGGGACTGTTCGTGGGCGAGCTGGCCGCACCGAGCGCCTACCGCCTGCGCATTCGCTGGCCCGACGGTGAACAGCTCTGCGCCGACCCCTACGCCTTTCCGCTGCTGCTTGGCGACATCGATCTGCATCTGCTCGGTGAGGGTACGCATCGGCGCCTGGGCGAGTGTCTGGGAGCCCAGGTGATGACCTGCGACGGCGTCGTCGGAGTGCGTTTCGCGGTGTGGGCGCCCAACGCCCAGCGCGTGGCGGTGGTGGGGGATTTCAACGGCTGGGACACCCGCCGCCACGGCATGCGCTGCCGCTATCCGGCAGGCGTGTGGGAGATCTTCATTCCCGCGCTCGGTGCCGGCGAGCGCTACAAGTTCGCGCTGATCGACGTCAACGGTGAGTCGTTGCTCAAGGCCGACCCGGTGGCGCTCTCCACCGAGGCGCCGCCGCTGACCGCCTCGGTGGTGGCGGACGCCACGCCCTTCGATTGGGGTGACGACGCTTGGCTTGCCCGCCGCGGCGAGCGTCAGGCGGCAGACGCCCCGATCTCGATCTACGAGCTGCATGTGAGCTCGTGGCGCAAGCACGGCGGTGACGAGGGCGAGATCTACCGCTGGCCCGACCTGATCGACACCCTGATCCCCTACGTGGTCGAGATGGGCTTTACCCATATCGAGCTGATGCCGATCATGGAGTATCCGTTCGGCGGCTCCTGGGGCTATCAGCCGCTGTCGCTGTTCGCGCCCAGCGGACGCTTCGGCACGCCGGCCGAGTTCGCCGCCTTCATCGATGCCTGTCACCGGGCCGGCATCGGCGTGCTGCTCGACTGGGTACCCGGTCACTTCCCCTCCGACCCGCATGGACTCGCGCGCTTCGACGGCACTGCGCTGTACGAGTACGCCCACCCGTTCGAGGGCTATCACCAGGACTGGAACACCTATATCTACAATCTGGGTCGACGCGAGGTGCACGGCTTCATGCTCGCCTCGGCCCTGCACTGGCTGCGGCATTTTCACATCGACGGGCTGCGCGTGGACGCGGTCGCTTCGATGCTCTATCGCAACTATTCGCGGCGCGAGGGTGAGTGGATTCCGAACCACCGCGGTGGTTCGGAGAACCTGGAGGCGATGGGTTTCCTGCAGCACCTCAACCAGGTGGTCGCCGAGGAGGTACCCGGGGCCGTGGTGATCGCCGAGGAGTCGACCGCCTGGCCCGGGGTCACCGCGCCGGTGGCAAACGACGGGCTGGGCTTCAGCTACAAGTGGAACATGGGCTGGATGCACGACAGCCTGAGCTACATGAGCCACGACCCGCTCTATCGCCGCTACCATCACGATCAGCTCACCTTCGGGCTGGTCTACGCCTTCAACGAGCGCTTCGTGCTGCCGATCTCGCACGACGAGGTGGTGCACGGCAAGGGCTCGCTGATCGACAAGATGCCCGGCGACGAGTGGCAGCGCTTCGCCAACCTGCGCGCCTACCTCGCTTTCATGTGGCTGCACCCGGGCAAGAAGCTGCTGTTCATGGGCTGCGAGTTCGCCCAGGGGCGGGAGTGGAGCCACGACCGCGAGCTGGACTGGTGGCTGCTGCAGTACCCCAGCCATGCCGGCATCCAGCGCTTGGTGCGCGACCTCAACGCTTTCTACCGCGAGCGTCCGGCGCTGCACGCCCGTGATACCGAGGCGGCGGGGTTCCGCTGGGTGATCGGCGACGACAACGTCAACAGCGTGTTCGCCTGGTGGCGTCTGGATGGTGACGGGCAGCGGGTGCTGGCGGTGGCCAACATGACCCCACGCACGCTGACCGGCTACCGCATCGGCGTGCCCGAAGCGGGGCACTGGGCCGAGCGCTTCAACTCCGATGCCGAGCACTATGGCGGCAGTAACATCGGTAACGCCGGTGGTCTCGAGAGTGAAGCGACGCCCTGCCACGGCGAGGCGCAGTCGCTGGTACTGACGCTGCCGCCGCTGGCGGTGGTCGCGCTGCTGCCGCCGGCGTGAGGTTCGCCCGGGCCGAGCCCCGGCCCGGGTGAGCGCTACCGCGCTCCGTGATCCGTCATAGATCCTAGGTTATGTACGAAAAGTCAGCGAGCGCAGGCCGTTTTCGTGTAAAGCCTAGCCGACGACCATGCCGTCACGCTGCGCCAGCAGCGCCCGGATGACTCCGTTGGTCCAGCCGAAGCCATCCTGCAGCGGGTACTCGCCGCCACCGGCGAATTCCGCCCCCGGGTAGAGCACGTACTTTTCCACCAGCTTGTGCTCGCGCCGATAGAGATCGTAGACCAGCGCCAGCCAGCGCTCGGCCAGATCCTCCGCCACGTCGTGGAACCCATAGTGGCGAAAGCCCTCGATCGCCATCCACTGCAGCGGCGCCCAGCCGTTGGGGTGGTCCCACTGTTGGCCGCTGTCGTTGATCTCGGTGGTGACCAGCCCGCCGGGGGCGAGCAGGCGCTGCGCCACCACGTTGACCACGCGCTCGGCCTGGCCGGGTGAGGCGAGCTGCAGGTAGAGCGGTACCACGCAGGCCGCGGTGAGATGGATGCTGCGGCAGCCGCGCTGCCAGTCGTAGTCGTAGTAGGCGCCGCGCTCCTCGCACCACAGATAGCGATCGATCGCCATGCGCCGGCGTTCGGCACGCTCGCGGTAGTGTCCGGCCTCGGACTCTTCGCCGACATCGGCGCACAGCTGCCCGAGCAGATACTCGAGGTGGTAGAGCAGCGAGTTGAGCTCGACCGGAATGAAGGCGGTGGTGCGGATGGTGTGCAGCTCGCGGGTATCGTCGAGCCAGCGGCCGCTGAAGTCCCAGCCGCTCTCGGCGCCGGCGCGCAGATCGCGGTAGACCTGCTCCGCCGGGCGCGACGAAGCCTGGGCCAGCTCGTAGTCCTCGCGATAGGACTCCTCGCGCGGGGTGGCGCGGTCGTCCCAGTGGCGGTTGAGCCAGCACTCGTCGTCGAGGCGCACGCAGCGGCGATGGGCCTCGCCAGGCTTGAGCTGGGCCTCGCCATGCATCCAGAAGGCATACTCGCGCTTGAGCTGCGGCAGGTAGTCGACCGCACGGCGCTGGCCGCGCTGTTCGAGCAGCGCCACCATCATCGAGAAGATCGGCGGCTGCGAGCGGCTGAGATAATAGCTGCGATTGCCGTTGGGCATGTGGCCGTAGCGTGCGATCAGATCGGCACAGTTGTCGGCCACCGCGCACAGCAGCCGATCCTCGCCACTGGCGGCGAGCCCCAGCATGGTGAAGTAGGAGTCCCAGTAGTAGAACTCGCGAAAGCGCCCGCCGGGCACCACATAGTCGTGGGAGAGCGAGAGCAGCGACGACCATAGCGGATGTTCGCGGGAGTTGCGCGTGAGTGCCGGCCACAGGCGGTCGATGTGGGTGACCATGTCGTCGCTGGTGTCCGCCTCGTAGCCGCTGCAGGCGATCGGGTCCTCCTCGAAGTGGGCATCGACGAAGGCGCGCAGATCGAAATCGGGGTTGTCGCGCTGGGCTTCGTAGGCCTGCATGATCTGCTGCGGCGGCACCCGCGGCACGCTGTCGGCGAAGGTTTTGGAGTCCTCGAACAGGTGCGCCAGCGCTACCGCTTCGAACAGCTCGCCGAAGCGGTCATGCGGGGTGACGGCGGCGTCGTGGTAGGTGTCCCGGTCGGTGGTGGCCTGGAGGCTTGTCGGCATCATCGCTCCTCTGCGGCACGCTCAGCGGTAAAAGTGAATCTACTCTTCATACTGCCAAAGTAGGCCCCCGTCTACCGGCAAGGACGTTCCGGTCATGTAATCGGCATCCTCTGAGGCGAGAAACGCCACCACCCCGGCGACGTCCTCCGAGCGCCCGAGGCGGTTTAACGGGATATTGCCGAGTAGATGCCTGAGCTTCTCGGGATCCTCGTCGAGGGCGCTGTTCATGGGTGTCTTGATCGCCCCGGGGGCGACGCCATTGACGGTGATCCCCAGCGGTGCCAGCTCGATCGCCAAATTGCGCGTGAGCATGCGCAGCCCGCCCTTGGCCAGGCAGTAGCTGGTAAAGCCAGGGAAGGGCAGATCCTCGTGCACCGAACTCAAGTTGATCACCCGCCCGCCGCGGCCGACACCGCGCAGATAGCGCACGAACGCCTGGGTGGTGAAGAATACTCCCTTGAGATTGGTATCGAGCACCTTGTCGTAGTCGGCCTCGGTCACCTCCCAGAAGGGCGCATCGATCTCCAGCCCGGCGTTGTTGACCAGAATATCGAGCCGTCCCAGCGCCTCGACGCTTTCGTCGATCAGCCGGCGGTTGGTCTCCACCTGGGAGATATCGCCGGTGACGATGGCGGCGCGGCGCCCGTGCCGACGCACGCGCTCGGCGGTCTCCTCGGCGCGCTCGGAAGGACGGCTGCCGCTGACCACGATATCGGCGCCCTCCTGGGCCAGGCGCTCGGCGATGGCGCGGCCGATGCCCTGAGTGCTGCCGGTGACCAGTGCTACCTTGCCTGCGAGACGCATGTGCTGCTCCTGCTGTGGGGACCGGGTGCGGTCCGCAACGTGGGTAAAGTCGTAAGGCCTGAGGAAATCGTAGGACTTGGGATTGAAGATAGAGCATCTGCGCCGATGGCGCGGCGATGCCGTGCTTCGGTAGGGCGCCGATGTGGTGCAGCGCCGCGCCGGCGGCGTTGTTCGTGCGCCGTGCGGATAGCATGATGGGATCCGGAAGAGACGACGACAGGAGTCACTGTGAGAGCATGGATACGAGGGGGCCTGGGCGTGCTGGTGGCGCTGCTGGTCGCGCTGAGCCAGCCGGTCATGGCGCAGTCCCTGGCCTCGCTGGTCGGGGCTGAGGAGAAGCGTGCGGCGACCTCGCAGGCGCCCAGCGCCCAGGAGTTGGAGAGTTCGCTGGACCAGATCATCGCCACGCTGGAGAACAGCGAGCAGCGCCAGGCCCTGCTCGAGAGCCTCAAGCAACTGCGCCAGGCCACCGCCGCCGAGGCCCAGGCCGAGCCTGCCGCCGGTGGCCTGCTGGGGGCGCTGGCGCAGTCGTTCTCGGTGCTCGAGCATGACGGTCTGGACAACCCGATCAACTACTGGGGCTATCGGGTCGAGCAGGCCGGCAACGATCTGGAGCGGCTCTGGGGTGACGGCGGGCGCGTGCCCATGGCGCTGCTCGATCTGCTCTGGGTCACCGCGCTGTGGGTCGGGGTGACGCTGGTGGTGTCGGCGCTGTGGCGCGCGCTGGTCAAGCGCCTGGGGCTGCTCTGGGCGCTGCCGCAGGAACCCACCACCTGGATGCTGGTGCGCCACCTGGCGCGGCGGGTGGTACCGCTGGCGCTGGGGTTCGGCGTGGCGCTGGTGGCGGTGCACCAGGCGACCTCGGATACCATCGGCGTCACCCTGGCCATGGTGATGGCCTATGTCACCCTGTGCGGGGCGGTGTTCGCCGCGGTGTGCGAGATCGTCTTCTCGCTGTTCGGCAGCGGGCATCGGCATACCGCGCTGCGTATCCTGCGCCAGCGCGGCGCGCCCTGGCTGTTCGCTCTCGGCGCGCTGGTGGCACTGGGCGACGCCTCCAACTCGGCCGCCGTGGTGGAGCCGCTGGGGCGCGGGCTGATGGCCTTCGTGTCACTGCTGGCCAACGTCTGCGCAGCGCTGCTGCTGGCGGCCTTCGTGCTGGTCTTCCGGCGGCCGTTCCGTCACCTGATGCGCAACCGCCCCTACACCCAACGTCAGGAGCGCCGCGCCACCACCGAGCTTCTGCGCCTGTTCAGCCGCATCTGGCACATTCCCATCCTGGTCATGGTGGTGGTCTCGCTGATCGCCATGGTGACCTCGGCCGAGGACTCGCGCAGCGCCTTCTTCCGTGCGCTGGTGACCGCGGGCATGATGATCGCCACGCTGGTGATCTCGGGGCTGATCCACCGTCAGCGCGAGAAGAGCCAGGACAAGCGCCTCTCGGAGTACTCGGCTCGCCTGATCCGCTTCGGCTTCACCCTGGCCCATCTGCTGGCCTGGCTGGTCTTTCTCGAACTGGCGATGCGGGTCTGGGGAACCTCGCTGTGGGCGGTGAGCGGCAGTGCCGGTATCGGCCAGCAGATCGCCCGCAGCGTGCTAGGGCTGGGGTTGACCTTTCTGGTCGCCTGGCTGGTGTGGATCCTGGCCGATACCGCGGTTCAGCACGCCCTGCGCAAGAGCAGCCGGCGCCACGGCCGGCGCGCCAACGCCAGTGCCCGGGCGCAGACGATCACGCCGCTGCTGCGCAATACCATCTTCGTCACCATTGCGGTGATCGCCGCGATCATCGCCCTGGCCAATCTCGGCGTGAACGTCACGCCGCTGCTGGCGGGGGCCGGGGTGATCGGCCTGGCGGTGGGTTTCGGCGCCCAGACCCTGGTGCAGGATCTGATCACCGGGCTGTTCATCCTGATCGAGGATTCGCTGGCGATCGACGATTTCGTCAACCTCGGCAGCCACATGGGTACGGTCGAGGCGCTGAGCATCCGTACCGTGAAGCTGCGCGACCTGGACGGCATCGTGCACATCATTCCGTTCAGTCAGATCCAGGGCATCCAGAACTACTCGCGTGAGTTCGGCATTGCGCTGCTGCGTATCCGCATCGGCCACCAGATGAAGATCGACGACGCGATCGAGACCATGCGCAGCATCGCCGACGAGCTGCGCAACGACCCGATGATGCGCCACCACATCTGGTCGCCGCTGGAGGTACAGGGGATCGAAAGCTTCGATGCCGGTGCCGCCATTCTGCGCATCCGCATGCGCACCGCGCCGGTCATGCAGTGGGACGTGGCGCGGGCGTTCAACCTGCGTCTCAAGCAGCGCTTCGACGAGCAGGGACTCGACCTGGGCATGCCGCGCATGAGCGTGGTGATGGAGGAGAGCCGGGCGGCGCGGGGTGACACACCGTCCGATGGCTCGCCGCGCGAGGCGATCACCAATCCCGGGGCGCCCGATCCGCAGTAAGGTGTGTCCAGTGCTAAGAACGCCTTTTACAACCGCTAGATGATGTGGGCTTGTCAGGCGGCAGGGCGTCGCGAGGGCGCTGAGCAGGGTGCGGTAACGGAGTGATCCGCGGGATTTGGCCAAAGTCGTGTTGCGAAAGCAGGGGTGTAAGGTAAATAATCGATGCCAACTTGCTACGCTGCGTCAGGATTCAAGTTTTTGTGTATCCGGACGATAACGCAGGGTAACGATCGCCACCGGCGTGGGCGCGCGGTGGCCACCAGGCAACGAACCGACAGGCAGGGCACGTCATGACTCTTCTCAGCATCTTCGCGATCGCCTTCGGTTTCGGCGCCTTTGGGCTCTTCGTGGCGCTGCGTCTGTGCCGCAGCGACAAGAACACGCCGGTGGCGCGCGAGCGCGTCGGTGCCACTGACGATATGCCGAACGCCGCGCGTCAGCGCGCCTGAGGCACGCACTCTCCTCGATGGCGTTACTGCGCTGACGACATCGCCTCGCTCAGATTGAGTGCATACGGTAGTTGTTTGCATACGCTAGGCCGCGCCGTCATGGCGCGGCTTGCACGCTCCGGCGAGGCGCTGCGCTTTCAAGCCATGTCGCGGCCGCGCTTCACCGCTCTACCTTTCCTGACCTTTCCTCGCTATCCCACTGTCTCGGCGTTCCTATCCCACTGTCTCGCCGTCTCACTCATACGGTTTCATCGTCTCACTCGCGCTGTCTCGGCCTGCGTCACGGCCCGAGTGGAACGTAGTGGTGTAGTGGTGTAGTGGCGCAGTGGCGGCGTCATTCCTGCGAGCCAGCCGGGCCGGCATCGGCCAGCACCCAGTCGCGAAAGGCGCGCATGGGTTCGGTCAGGTGGCGGTGGGTCGGCGTCAGCAGTGCCAGCCGCCCGCGACTGGGCAGGGTGTCGGGCAGCGCCTGGACCAGATGGCCCTGATCGAGCTCGGCCGCGAGCAGCCGCATCCAGCCGAGGGTGACCCCCTGACCGGCGAGGGTGGCGTTCATCAACAGCTGAAAGCTGTTGGCGCGCAGGGTGTGCAGCGGCGGCTGCCAGACGAAGCCGAGAGCGCGATACCAGTGCTCCCAGGTCAGCCAGTCGCGGTAGTGATCCTCCACCACCATCAGGGTGTGGCGGGCGAGCAGGTCGGCGGGGTCGGTGATCCCGCCGTGACGAGCCAGATAGACCGGGCTGCACACCGCGGCGACAGGCTCCTCGGCAAAGATCGGGCTGGCCTCGAGTCCAGGCGGGTCGACTTCGTTGGGGATGTGGTAGTAGATGCCGAGATCGAATTCGGCCAGATCGAGCCGATAGGGGTCCTCGACGGTGAGCACGCGAATCTCGATCTCAGGGTGCGCCTGCTGGAAATCGGGCAGCTGCCGCGCCAGCCAGATCGAGGCGATGGTCGGGCTCGAGGCCAGCGTTAACTGGCGGTCGTCGCCGCGCCGGCGCAGGCGTGCGGTCTCGTCGCGCAGTTCGCGCAGCAGCCGCTGTACCACGCGGAAGTAGTGATCGCCGGCCGGGGTCAGGCGCAGGCCGTCGTGCTGACGCTCGAACAGCGGTCGGCGGAGATCCGCTTCGAGGCGCTTGATCTGGCGGCTGACCGCGCTCTGGGTCAGGCTGAGCTCGCTGCCGGCCTGGGTGAAGCTCGAATGGCGCGCGGCCGCCTCGAAGGCGCGCAGGCAGGCCAGCGGGGGAAGCACGTCGCGAGTGGGCATGGGGCGTCCGGAACCGAGGTCTCTCGGCTCCGGAGCATAGCATGAGTCATTCATGCCACTGCCGGCGCGTGAGGCCCTAGGCTTTGTACGAAAACTACCTGCGCTCGGCAATACGGTGTTAAAAATCGGCTCAAAATGCTCATTTACACTCCGTAAACTCCGCGTTTTCGCCGATTTTTGCCTTGTCTTGCCTTCGCTCGCTGACTTTTCGTACAAACCCTTGGCCGGGGCACTCAGATGGCGCGACGTGGAATGTTGCGACGCCAGCGCTTCTCGCTGACCAGTGTCTCGCCCTCGTGGGCGATCTGCTCGGCGCTCAGATAGAAGGTGGTCTCGTCGCAGTGCAGATGATAGCGGCTGATCACCGCCACCGAGAACTGGCCCTCGCCCTCCTCACGACTGGCGCGATAGATCCACTCGATATCGGCGCGGGTGCGGGTGGCGTCGCTGGGGTGGCTCGAATAGACCTCTTTCGCGCGCTGCTCGACGCGCAGGCCGTGATCTTCGAAGCGGATATCGCCCATGTCGTCCTCCACCGTCACCGTCACTTCGCCGCTGCCGACATCCTCGCTGAGGGTGCGTCGCGGGTGGCCCGGGCGCAGGGTCTCGATCCGGCATGGCGGCGCGCTCTCCGGCGGCTCGAACGGCATTGGCACGTAGGGCGCCTGGCAGATCGGCAGTGACAGCGTCGGCGTGCCGGCCTCGAGGATGAGATCGGCGCGCCGCCGCGGCGACCACACCAGCGGGAAGCTGGCGCTGGAAAGCGCCAGGCGCAGACGGTGCCCTGGGGGCAGCCGGTAACCGATCAGATCCAGCGCCAGGTCGATCTCCATGCGCTCGCCGGGCACCGGCGGGGTGAGCGTGGCGGGGTCGTCGCGCAGGGCGAGGTTGAGGGTGGCGTAGCTGATCAGCGCGCTCTCGCCGCTGGGAGCCACATCGCATAGGCGCACATGCAGCTGGCCACAGTCCTCGGCGCTGCTCAGGCTGACGCGCAGTCGCGGCTGGCCGAGCAGATCGAGCCCCTCGGCGTAGGGCGCGGAGTCGAAGGTCAGCGCCAGGCCGTCGTCGCGGCGCTGATCCGGCGGGAAGTCGGCGCCGAACCACAGCGGAATGTATTCACCCTGCAGCGCGCCGGCGGTCAGCGGTGAGGCGATCGCGCGCGCCGCGCTCAGACGTCCTTCCGGTGCCAGGCCGGCATCGCCGAGGACGAGCGGCTGCCACGTGATCTCCTCGGCCGGGGCGGGCCAGGCGCTGGTCTGCACCCACTGGCCCGGACGCTCGAGATACTTGGGCGCCGGCGGCAGGCCATCCTGCAGGTAGAAGGTGCAGGGCGGCTCGTCCATGATCCCGGTGTCGATATCCTTGAGCCAGTAGTCCCACCAGCGCAGCGCCTCCTGCAGAAAGCCGATGGCCGGGTCGGGAATCGCGAAGTGGGGGTACTTGTGCATCCAGGGCCCGAGCAGCGCCTTTTTCGGGCAGGAGAGGTGCTCCATCATCCGCGGAATGGTGTTGACGTAGGAGTCCGCCCAGCCGCTGATCATGTAGACCGCAGCCTCGATGTCGGCATAGTTCTCGCAGATCGAGCCGTGCTGCCAGTAGGCGTCGCGCTGTTGATGACGCAGCCAGGGCTCGGCCAGCAGCGGCATGTTGTCGAGGCGGTGTTTCCACATCTCGCGCCAGCGCTCGCCGACCAGCGCCGGATCGGGCACCGCAGCCGAGAAACTCAGCATGGTCGCCGCCCAGCCCAGATTCTCCAGCAGCATGTTGCCGCCCTTGTAGTGGATATCGTCGGCGTAGCGGTCGTCGGTGGAGCACAGGGTGATGATCGCCTTGAGCGGTTCGGGTCTGAGCGCGGCCAGTTGCAGGCTGTTGAAGCCCCCCAGGAGATACCCATCATGCCCAGCTTGCCGCTGCACCAAGGCTGTGCCGCGATCCAGTCGATCACTTCCAGCGCATCGGCCTGCTCCTGGGGTGCATACTCGTCTTCCATCAAACCGTCGGACTCGCCGTTGCCGCGCATGTCGACGCGCACGCAGGCGTAGCCATGGCCGGCGAGCCAGGGGTGGGTGAGCTCGTCGCGCGCCGCGGTGCCGTCGCGCTTGCGGTAGGGCAGATACTCGAGAATCGCCGGCACCGGGGCCGCTTCGGCGTTTTTGGGTAACCAGATCCTGGCTGCCAATCGGGTGCCGTCGGCGAGCGTGATCCACTGATTCTCGATCTCGCGAACGCGGTGGGGAAAGTCCTGCTTGATCTTCATGCCGGGTCCTTGGCTGTGCGGGAAGGAGTCGTAGGTGTCGCCACGGCGCCGAGCCGTTCGGGGTGCTTGAGCCATATCCACAGCGAGCCGGAGGCGAGCAGCACGATCAGCATCGACGGCAGGCCGCCGAGATTGGAGAGCATCTTGATGCCGTCGATCCCGACGAAACTGACCATCACCCAGGAGACGATGCCGACGATCACGCCCCAGATCACCTTCATGGCGACCCCGGCGTTGAGATCGGAGTCGGCGGTCAGGCCGCGGGTGCAGAGATTGCCGATGGCGTCGGTCTGCGAGTCGGCGGCAGTCACGTAGGAGATATAGGCGATGAACAGCAGCAGCGGCACCCACACCTGGGACAGCGGCAGGTGGCGGAAGAGCTCGTAGAGCACGTTTTCCACCCCGCGCTGGTCGAGCACGGCGTAGAGGTCGACACCGCTCTCGCCGGCTCCCAGATGAGACTGGAAGTAGAGCGCAGTGCCCGAGAAGATCAGGATCCAGACACAGGCGAACAGCGCCGGGTAGAGCAGATTCACGCGCAGGAACTGGCGCACCGTGTAGCCGCGCGAGATCTTGCCCAGGAACAGCGCCGCCACCGGCGCCCAGGCGAACCAAACCGCCCAGTAGAAGATCGACCACCACTGCGGCCACTGATCGTTGCCCGCGGCGCCGGTGAACAGGCTCTTGGTGAAGAAGTTGTCGAGATAGACGCCGAACGACTCCACCCCCAAGGCCAGACAGAAGACCGTGGGGCCGACCACGAACACGAAGGCGCCGAGTATCAGCAGCAGCGCCGCATTCAGCGACGACAGCCGGGCGATACCCTTCTGCAGGCCACTGGCGGCGGAGAGCACGAAGGTGACCACGATGACGGCGATGATCACGCCCAGGCGCAGCGGGCTGGTCTCGCCACCCAGGTACTGACCCACGCCACCGGCCAGGGTCAGCGCGCCGGTGCCCAGCGACGACGCCATGCCGGCGACCAGGGCATACAGCGACACCGCATCGATCAGCCCGGAGAAGCGCTTCACCCGCGGCCCGAACAGCGGCTCCAGCATGCTCGAGATCGAGAAACGCAGGCGCAGGTTGTAGAAGGCCAGGGCAAAGATCAGCGCCGGCACGGCGTAGATCGCATAGGGGGTGAAGGACCAGTGCAGGAACAGGGTCGACATGGCGAACAGCATGGCGTCACTGGAGCCGGCCTCGATGCCGGAGGACGCCGGTGGCCCCATATAGTGATAGAGCGGCTCGGCGGTGGTCCAGAACAGGACCCCCACCGCCAGGGTGGTGCACAGGGTGATCGAGAACCAGCGCAGCGGCGAGAGCAGCGGGGTGGCCTCGGCGCCGCCGATGCGCACGTGGCCTAGGGGCGAGAAATAGACGATCAGCGCCATGATCAGCAGATAGAGACTGCCCAGGCTGAACAGCCACGAGAAGTTGTCGAGCACCGCGGCGTTGAGTGCGCTGGCGGTGGCCAGGAAGGCGTCGAGATCGACATAGCTGGCGATCACGGCGCCCAGCAGGATCAGGAAGGTCGGCCAGAACACCAGTGGCCGCAGCGAGGTTTGCATACCCATCTCCGGTTATCGTTATCGTGTGGCGGCAGGCGCGCAGCATGCGCTGTCGTCATGTGGATATACCCTAACCGCTGCTACCGGCCACCATTCAAGCGGCGTCTAGGTATGGGGGTATGCGTCCGGCGCATGCCGTGCCGGCAGGCAGCCGCGCGACGATCCCGGTAGGATGGGCCGCCTGCGAAATGACGGAGCGACACAGGAGCGACGATGGAACCCGAGGATCTGAAAAAGCTGGTGAGCGTGCGCATGCCGTTCGGCAAGTACGAAGGCCGTCTGATCGCCGATCTTCCCGGCCCGTATCTGGCCTGGTTCGCCCGCGAGGGCTTTCCCCGCGGCGAGATCGGCCAGCTGCTGGCGCTGATGCACGAGATCGACCACAACGGCCTCAGCGGTCTGCTCGAACCGCTGCGCCGCCGCGGTTAAGCCAGTAGCCGGCCAAGTAGATGGGCCACCACCAGCCCCACGCTGACGGCCACGGCAAGCCACAGGCGGCGGGGCCGGCGGTGCTGATACTGCTGCAGGGCGACATCGAGCTTGCGCGTCAGCAGCGCCTGGCGGGTGGAGGAGGCGCCGGGCGGCGAGAAGTCGTTGGCGGCGTCGCCGTGCCAGTGCGGGGCGTGGGTCAGCCCCAGGCCGGCACGCAGGCGACCGATATCGCCCAGCAGTTGGTGCATCTCGTCGTATTCGGCGCGACGCTCGGGCGAGCCTAGCGCGGCCTGGGCATCCGCCTTGAGCGACTGATTGGCGCAGCCGCGGATAGCGCGCTCGATCTCTTCCGCGCTGGCGGTGGGCGAAACGCCGAGACGTAGGTAGAGATCACGCATGCTGCATCAACAGGTCGTAGGCGTTCTTGATGCGCTGGAAGCGCTGCGAGGCGAGGGTGATCCGCCACTCGCTCTGTCCATGGAAACGGTCGGGATGGTGGCGCTGAGCCAGGCGCCGATAGGCGAGCTTGATCTCCCGCGGTGAGGCGCTGGTGTCCAGCTCCAGTTCGATCAGCGCGCGGCGGATGGGGTAGGAGGGCGCGTCGAAACCGGCGCGCTGGCGCTGCCGGCTCTGCTCGCGCTGCCACTGGCGCTGTTGCTCTTGGTGCTGACTTTCCTGCTCCTGGCGCTGTCGCTCTCGGCGCTGGCGTTCCTGGTACTGGCGCTGCTGCTGCTCCTGGCGTTGACGCTGTGCGGCTTGTTCGCGCTGGCGCTGAGCTTGTTCGCGTTGGCGCTGGGCCTGTTCGCGACGCAGGGTTTCTGCCTGGGCCTGTTGCCGCGCCTGCTCACGCTGCTGTGCCTCCGCTTCGGCCTGGCGTTTGGCGTGGGCCTGGGCGCGGCGTTCGCGCTCGGCCTGTGCGGCGGCCTCGCGCTGCTGCTCACGCTCGCGGGCCTGTTGCGCCTGCTGGCGTCGCCATTGTTGCTGCTGCTTGTGCTCGCGCCACTGGTTCTCGGCCAAGCGTCGGACCCGGTCGCGCCAGGAGGCACGGGGCTCGCCAGCGTGCGCCTGGGTCGAGCCGGTATCGCCGGCTTCGGCCTCTGCGGTGTCCTCGGCTTCCGGCTCGGCGGGCTGCCAGTGGCTGCGGTGGCTGAGATCCTCGGGGGCGGCCAGGGTGCGCCCAGTGACCTCGCGGTAGAGCGCGCGCAGGGTATCCGGCGAAACGTCGCAGAGATCGGCCAGAAAACGCAGGATATGGTGGTTGCGCAGACTCAGCGCGCCGTCACTGGTGGCAACAACGACCGCCTGGCGTAGAAAGGCGATGATCGGCCCGGACTGCTCCTTGGTCAGCACCTCGGCGGCGAGCTGAACGTCGCCCAGATCCTGTCGCCGGGCCGCCGCCAGCAGCGTCTCGAGATCGCGGCGATGATGCGCGCGCGCGGCCAGGCGCTCGAGATAGCGGCGGTCTTCATCGAGCGGCACGTGCTTGTTGGCAAACACCCAGCACAGCAGCAAGAGCTCGGCGCTCTCACGCTGATGGGGGCTCTTGACGAGCAGCGACTCGAAGGCTGAGAAGCCGGTGGCGACCATGGGCGTTCCGCATGAGCCGATGCGGCGCATCGGTTAGCTGTTGTTTGTCGCCGAGTATACCCAAATCGCCCCCCTCGACGTCAGCCTCGAAAGCAGCGGCCAATCGACGCTGCGCCTCAGCGCATGCCCGAGGGCTTGGCGAGATTCTCCGGGCCGAAGGAGTCGGGCAGCAGTGTGTCCATGGTGTAGCGCTTGAGCGGCTGGCCGTCGCCGTCGAGGACCACGATCGTGGTCTCGGGAGTGGCGAATTCCCGGATGCGCTGACGGCAGTCGCCGCAGGGGGTGCACAGGTGCTCGCCGGGGCCGATCACGTAGATGTCGCGGATACGCTGCTCGCCGTTGGAGACCAGGGCGGCGATGGCGCTGGCCTCGGCGCACAGCCCCTTGTAGTTGGCGCTCTCGACGTTGCAGCCGACGTAGGTCTGGCCGCTGGCACTGATCAGCACCGCCCCCACCGGGTGGGCGGAGTAGGGTACGTAGGCGTTGGCACGCACCGCGAGTGCGGCCTGGCGAATGCTTTCGGGCACCGTGATGTCGCGGGGGTCAGTCATGGCTCGGCTCCTGGTCGTCGCGCAGCAGCCCTTCCAGGGTGATCGCCATCATCTCGGCGAAGCCGGTCTGACGGGTCTGGGCGTCGAGCGCTTGGTGTTTGAGGATGTGGTCGGAGACGGTGCACACGGTCAGCGCGCGGGCACCGAATTCGGCGCACACCCCATAGAGCCCGGCGGCTTCCATCTCCACCCCGAGGATGCCGTGGCGCTGCATGGTGTGGAAGAAGGCGTCATCCGGGGTATAAAACAGATCCGCCGAGAACAGGTTGCCCACCTTGACCCGGGTGCCGCGCTCGCGGGCGGCGTCCACCGTGTGGCGGGTCAGGGCGAAGTCGGCGATGGCGGCGAAATCGTGGCCGCCGAAACGGGTGCGGTTGACGCCGGAGTCGGTGCAGGCACCCATGCCGATGACGATATCGTTGACGTCGACATCGTCGCGTACCGCGCCGCAGGAGCCCACGCGTACCAGGCGCTGGACGCCGTACTCGGTGATCAGCTCCTTGGCGTAGATGGAGAGCGAGGGGATGCCCATGCCGCTGCCCATCACCGAGACGCGGCGGCCGCGATAGGTGCCGGTGAAGCCGAGCATGTTGCGCACCCGGTTGACGCAGACGACATCGTCGAGAAAGGTCTCGGCGATGAACTCGGCGCGCAGCGGGTCGCCCGGCATCAGCACGGTGTCGGCGAAGTCGCCCTCGCGGGCTTCGATATGCGGGGTTGGCATGTCAGTCTCCTGAAGGTCGTGCGGCCAGCAGCGAGGTGCCATGGCTCATGGCGTCCAGGCCGAAAAATTCGGCCAGGGTCTGGCCGATATCGGCGTAGGTGTCGCGGGCGCCGAGGTCGCCGCTGGGGCCCCCGCGGGCGAGCAGCACCGGCACCTGCTCGCGGGTGTGGTCGGTGCCGCGCCAGGTCGGGTCGTTGCCGTGGTCGGCGGTGAGGATCAGCAGGTCATCGGCGCTGAGCCTGGCCAGCAGCTCTGGCAGGCGGCGGTCGAAGGCTTCCAGCGCGCTGGCGTAGCCCTCGGGGTCGCGGCGGTGGCCGTAGAGGGTGTCGAAGTCGACGAAGTTGGTCATCACCAGCGTGTCCACGGTAGCGGCCCGCGCATCGTCTATCGCCGTCAGGGTCTCTGCGAACAGCGCCTCGAAGCCGTGCGCCTTGCGCACCTCGCTGATGCCGCAGTGGGCGTAGATATCGCCGATCTTGCCCACGCCGAGCACCTGCCCTCCGCCGTGGTGGAGCTTTTGCAGCACCGTCGGGGTGGGCGGTTCGAGGGCGTAGTCGCGGCGGTTGCCGGTGCGCTCGAAGGTGTCCGGTGTTTCGCCGACGAAGGGGCGGGCGATGACGCGGCCGATGTTGTAGGGCATCAGCAGTTCACGCGCGATTTCGCACAGCCGATAGAGGCGCTCGAGGCCGAAGTGGTGCTCATGGGCGGCGATCTGGAACACGGAATCCGCCGAGGTGTAGACGATCGGCTTGCCGCTGGCGATGTGTTCGCTGCCGAGGGCCTCGATCACCGGCACCCCGGAGGCGTGACAGTTGCCGAGTACCCCGGGTAGCTCGGCCTGGTCGATCAGCGCTGCCAGCAGCTCGGGTGGAAAGCTCTCTTCGTGCTCGCGGAAATAGCCCCACTCGAACAGTGCCGGCACACCGGCGATCTCCCAGTGGCCGGAGGGGGTGTCCTTGCCCGAGGAGATCTCGCGGGCGCAGGCCCAGCCTCCGGTCGGCTCCGCCGGTGGCGTCACTCCGGCGGCCCAGCCGCCGGTGGCTCGGTGATGCGCGTGATAGAGGCCCAGCCGTGCCAGATTGGGCAGCTCGAGCGGACGTCCGGCTTCGGCGCGATAACGGGCGATATGCCCCAGGGTGTCGGCGCCGGCATCACCGAAGGCCTCGGCGTCGGGGGCGTTGCCGATCCCGAATGAGTCGAGCACCAGCAGCACGGCACGGCGGGGAGTGACGGATGCGTTCATGGCAGATCCTCCTGGCGCAGGGTGGCGTGAACGAGCGGCGGTATCTCGGCTGCGCCCGCCTTTAGACGAAAGGCGTCGACCAGCCGCGCGCTCAGGGCCTCGGCTGCCTCGCGATCAGCGGCGTGAACCCGCAGCAGCGGCTCACCGGCGCTGAGCGTCTGGCCCAGCTCGGCGATATGCGATAGCCCCACCCGCGGGTCGATGGCGTCATCGGGGTTGCGCCGCCCGCCGCCCAGCTCGACCACGGCGAGCCCCAGTGCGCGGGTGTCGATGGCGTGCACGACGCCGTCGGCGGGGGCGGCGATCTCGTGCACGACCGGCGCCGAGGGTAGATAGTGCGTGGCGCGCTGGGTGAAGTCGGCAGGTCCGCCGAGGCCATGGACCATGCGTGCGAAACGCTCCAGCGCGGCGCCGCTGTCGAGGGCCTGCGCCAGTCGCCGCGTGGCGTCTTCGGCGTCTCCGGCCAGCCCCGACTGGATCAGCATCTCGCTGGCCAGTGCCTGCGTCACTCGATAGAGCCGGCTGTGGCAGTCGTCACCGCGCAGTACCTCGAGCGCCGCTGCTACTTCCAGGGCATTGCCGGCGCAGCGGGCCAGCGGCTGATTCATGTCGGTGAGCAGCACGCTGGTGGGGGTGCCGGCGGCGCAGCCGGTGGCGACAATCGCCTCGGCCAGCTCGCGGGCGGCTTCCGGGGTCGGCATGAAGGCGCCGCTGCCCACCTTGACATCCATCACCAGGCTGCCCAGGCCGCAGGCGAGCTTCTTGCCCAGGATCGAAGCGACGATCAATGGCAGCGACTCCACCGTTGCGGTGACGTCGCGCACGCCGTAAAGGCGCTTGTCGGCGGGGGCGAGCGCACGGGTCTGGCCGATGATGGCGACGCCGACATCCTGCACCAGGCGGCGGAAGGTGTCCTCGCTGGGAGCGATATCGTAGCCGGGGATCGACTCCAGCTTGTCCAGGGTACCACCGGTATGGCCCAGGCCACGCCCGGAGATCATCGGCACATGACCGCCGCAGGCGGCGATCCAGGGTCCCAGGACCAGCGACACGAGGTCGCCGACGCCACCGGTGGAGTGCTTGTCGAGCACCGGGCCGGCGAGATCGAGATCGTCCCAGCGCAGCACCTGGCCGGAGTCGCGAACTGCCTCGGTCAGCGCGGTGGTCTCCGCCTCGCGCATGCCATTGAGATAGACCGCCATGGCGAAGGCGCCGATCTGGGCGTCGCCGATGGTGCCGTCGGCGATCCCGCGCATGACCAGATCGAGCATCGATCGATCGAGGGTCTGGCCGTCGCGCTTACGTCGAATGATCTCCTGAATCAGCATCGTCGCTCCTCGTGGGCCGTTGTCACCGTTCGTCCTTTCTGCTCGTTCTCTGCGCTCGTTTTTTCCGCTCGACTCAGTAGCCGCTGTCCGCCGACGTCGCGGCCTTGCCCGAGAGGGTGGCGAGCAGCGCGTCGAGCAGCCCGGAGGCGCCGAAACGGAAGTGGGCCGGGGTCAGCCAGTCCGCGCCCATCAGCCGCTCGGCCAGCGCCAGGTAGGTCTGGGCGTCTTCGCTGGTGCGAATACCGCCGGCGGCCTTGAAGCCCACGTCGCGGCCGCTGTCGCGGATCGCACAGAGCATGATCTCGGCGGCCTCGAGAGTGGCGTTGGTAGCGACCTTGCCGGTGGAGGTCTTGAGGAAGTCGGCGCCGGCATCGAGGGCGATCTCTGCCGCCTGGCGGATCAGCTCGGGGCGCTCGAGCTCGCCGGTCTCGAGGATGACCTTGAGCAGCTTGTCGCCGCAGGCCTCGCGGCAGGCGCTGACCAGCGCACGGCCGGAGGCGGTGTCGCCGTTGATCAGCGCCTTGTAGGGGAATACCACATCGATCTCGTCGGCCCCGGCGACCGCTGCCGCCCGGGTCTCGCGCGCGGCGCGCTCGGCGTTGACGCTGCCGTCGGGGAAATTGGTCACCGTGGCGATCCGTACCCGGTCGCGCAGCCCCAGTTCGCGCAGCTGGCGATCGGCGGCGTCGATGAAGGCAGGGTAGACGCACACCGCCGCCGGCGAGCCGAACTCGGTCGCCGTGCGCCGACATAGTGCCTCGATGCGTGCGGCGTCGTCGTCGGCGTTGAGCGAGGTCAGATCCATCATCGCCAGCGCCTGGCTGGCGGCCTGTTCGAGCGTCTTCATCCGGCTATCTCCTTACGCTTTGTCTGAAAAATGCCTGCACTCGCCCATAAGGCGTTAAAAATTGACTCAACATGCTCATTTACACCTCGCAAACTCCGCTCTTTCGTCAATTTTTGCCTTGTCTGGCCATCGCTCGCCGGTTTTTCAGACAGAGCTACGCACAGAGAGAAAAAGAGGTCGGCAGCGTGGGAGCGGGGCGGCGTCGGTCGCTGCCGCCCCGGCTCGTATCAGGCCGGCGGGCTCAGGCGGTGCCGGCCAGGGCCAGGAAGATCCCCGCCAGGGTCGCCGACATCAGGTTGGAGAGGGTGCCGGCGAGCACCGCCTTGAGCCCGTAGCGGGCGATCTCGTGGCGGCGATTGGGTGCCAGCGTGCCGAGGCCGCCGAGCAGGATCGCGATCGAGGAGAGGTTGGCGAAGCCGCACAGGGCGAACGACAGGATCGCCGCGGTGTGCGCCGACATCGCCTTACCGGTCTCCGCCACCAGGGTGTCGCCACTGATGTAGGGCGCCAGATTGATATAGGCGACGAACTCGTTGACCACCAGCTTCTGGCCGATGAAGGAGCCGGCCAGGGTGGCTTCGTGCCAGGGGATGCCGAGCAGGAAGGCGAGCGGTGAGAAGAGCCAGCCGAGGATCATCGACAGGCTCAGCGAATCGACGCCGAACCAGCCACCGACACCGCCGAGAATGCCGTCGATCAGCGCGATCAGGCCGATGAAGGCGAGCAGCATGGCGCCGACGTTGGCGGCCAGCATCAGCCCCGAGGAAGCCCCGGTGGCCGCGGCGTCGAGCACGTTGGCCGGCTTGTCCTCGGCCTCGAGCACCTCCTTGGCCTGGGCGGTGTGGTCGTCCGGGGTCTCGGTCTCGGGCATCAGGATCTTGGCGAACAGCAGCCCGCCAGGCGCGGCCATGAACGATGCCGCGATCAGGTACTCCATGGGGATGCCGAGCTCGGCATACCCGGCGAGTACCGAGCCGGCCACCGAAGCCAGCCCGCCGCACATCACCGCGAACAGCTCGGACTTGGTCATGTTGGCGAGGAATGGACGTACCACCAGCGGCGCTTCGGTCTGGCCGACGAAGACGTTGGCGGTGGCCGAGAGGGACTCGGTGCGCGAGGTGCCGAGTACCTTCTGTAGTGCCCCGCCGAGGATGCGCACCACCCACTGCATGATGCCCAGGTAGTAGAGCACCGCGGTCAGCGAGGAGAAGAAGATGATGATCGGCAGCACCTTGATGGCGAAGACGAAGCCGATGTTGCTGGGATCGGCGAGATTGCCGAAGAGAAAGCCGATGCCGTCGTTGGCGTAGCTGATGACCTGGCTGACCGCCCCGGAGATGGCCCCGAGCACGCTCTTGCCCACCGGCACGTAGAGCACGAAGGCGCCGATGCCGGCCTGAATCAGAAAGGCGCCGGCCACGGTGCGCAGGCGGATCGCCCGGCGATTGCTCGAGAAGGCGAGCGCGATCAGCAGCAGAACGACGACGCCGACCAGACCCATGATGAGTGTCATGTTGTTGTCCTTGGTGTTGGTCTCGGAGAGGGGGAATTGCGGTTCTGTGTGCGCTTTTTAACATTTTTATGTTTGTCCAGTCACTTATTGTTTTTATTCTGACAACGCCATAGAGTGAGCGGCATCATCACTCCTTGTCTGTCTGGCCGCTCCACGGCGGCCGGGCTGCGCGCCGAGCAGGACAGCCTGCGTTCGGCGCTGGCAGGGCGGAGATGAACCTGGCGCTGAGGCGCACCGGCAGTGACGCTGCGACAACAATTCTGGCGCGATAGCAATCCTGGCGCGATAGCAATGACGCCATGACAACAGACAACAACGAGGCATGGGAGAAGACATGAACGGGAACGGCATGAGCAAGGCCAGCGTCCTGCTGGCGCTGTGGGGGCTGGCGGTCACGCCGGCATGGGCGGTCGACGACGCGAGCGAGCAGGGCAGTGCGCCGGTGATCGAGCAGGAGACGCCAGCCGAGGGCCCGCAGGCGGTGGATGAGACCGCGGATGGGCCTTATCTCTCCGACTGGTACCACCAGAACCTGACCGTCATCGGCAGCAAGAACATTCGCTTCGGCCCGCAGCAGATCGACGATATCTATCTCGAATACGAATTCTTCGGCCGCAAGGGGCCGCTGGATCTCTACGGCTATATCGACTTCCCCAAGTTCTTCGGCATCGGCAACCGGCCCGATCGCGGCATCTTCGACAAGGGCTCGCCGGTCTTCATGGAGCTCGAGCCGCGGCTGTCGATCGATGATATGACCGGGCAGGACCTCAGCTTCGGACCGTTCAAAGAGTGGTTCGTCGCCTTCGATTACATCTTCGATTGGGGCCACAACAGCGAGAATCGCCAGAACACCCTCTATGCGGGGCTGGGGACCGATATCGACACCGGCTCGCCGCTGGGGCTCTCGTTCAACTTCTACAAGCGTCGCCAGTGGGAGAACTACGGCGCCGCCAACGAGAACTCCTGGGACGGCTATCGCGCCCAGCTCAACTACTCCTATCCGCTGGGTACTTTCGACAACGGTGCCTCACTGGTCTATGTCGGCTTCACCAATCACGACTTCGGCTCGGACCTGGGCGAAGGCAACTCGGTGCGCACCAACGAGTCGACGGTGGCCACCAACGTGCTGCTGTACCAGTTCACTCACCTGCGCTTCATGGCGGTGGCACGCTACTTCCATAATGGCGGGCAGTGGAACGACGGCGTCACCGCGCCCTTCCCCAATGCCAGCGGTGAGAGTTTCGAACTGCGCTCCACCGGCTGGGGTTACTATCTGGGCGTCGGCTGGCAGTTCTGATCGGTCTGCTTGTCGATCCGTCGTGTCATCGGGGAGCCTGCGGGCTCCCCGATGTGTCTGGGTGGAAGCGGCCTGACGCCGAGCGAGGATCAGCGATGATGGCGGTTGTTTGGGGGAGAGCGAACCTATGAACGGACGCAGTGCGCAGCGTCTCGAGCGGCTGAGCGAGGCGCTCAAGCGTGCCGGCACCCTGCCACTCGCCGAGGCGGCGGCGCTGTGCGGGGTCTCGGAGATGACCATTCGGCGTGATATCGCCGCCAGTAGCGGTGCCATCGCCTCGTTCGGCGGCCATCTGGTGATGGCCGACAACCCGCAGTTCGCCGCCGCCTACCATCTCGATACCCAGAAGGATCGCTTCGCCGCGGCCAAGGCGCGGCTGTGCCGGGAAGCCGCCGCACGCGTCGAGGAGGGCGATACGCTGTTCATCGACTGCGGCACCACGCTGGTGTCGCTGTGCGCACAGCTGCCGCGCCAATCGAACGTGACCGTGGTCACCTACGCGCTCAATGTGGCCAACGCCTTCAGCCAGCTCGACTTGCCCAACATGCGTCTGGTGGTGCTGGGCGGGCTCTACTATCCGGCGTCGCAATCCTTCGGCGGTCAGGACGTCACCACGGCGATCCGACGTCTGGGCATCAACAAGGCGTTCATCTCCGCCGCCGGGGTGCAGATCGGCAAGGGCGCGAGCTGCTTCCACTTCCATGAGGTGGCGCCCAAGCAGGCCGCCATCGAACACGCCGAGCGCAGTATCCTGGTCGCCGACGAGAGCAAGCTCGAGGTGATGCGTCCGGCGTTCTTCGCCGAGCTTGCCGAGTTCGATGCGGTGATCACCAGCGGCGAGCCGGGGCGCGCCTGGCAGGCGCGGGTCGCCGCGGCGGATGGGCCTGCGGTGAGCGTGGTCTGAGTGGCCTGAGAGCGGGCTTCTGGTTATCCTCTGTTATCCTATGACTGGTGCGATGGCGTGGTGAATAATTCCTGCTTTTCGTAGGAAGATTTTGGCTGGCTGGGCACTTACCATCCGGGTAAGCGTTTTGCCTTACCGTCTTCGGAGCGGATAGTCCGCGGTGTGCCGCCGGAATATCCGCCCGATGTCTGCTGCAGGAGCCCTATCATGTCTTTGCCCGTTCCCTCCGCCAGTGCGCCTTTCTATCCCGCTGCCATCGCCGGCCATGACAGCCAGGCGGGGGAGCGCTATACGCTGCGCTCGCCAGCCAGCGGTGAGCCCATTGCCGAGGTCGCCGACTGTGGCGCCGAAGCCGCGCAGGTGGCGGCAGACAACGCCCAGCGCGGCTTCGAGCAGTGGCGCCGGACCACGCCGTTCGAACGGGCGGCGCTGCTGAAGGCGTGGCACGCGGCCATGCTCGAGGCCAAGGAGACCCTGGCGCTGACCATGGCCCGGGAGATGGGCAAGCCGATACGCGAAGCCCGCGGCGAGGTCGACTACGCGGCCGGCTTCATCGAGTGGTTTGCCGAGCAGGCCAAGCGCATCGATGGCGATATCCTGCCCAGCCCGCATCCGGACAAGCGCCTGTCGGTGCTGCGCCAGCCGGTGGGGCCGGTGTTCGCGATCACGCCGTGGAACTTCCCGGCGGCGATGATCACGCGCAAGGTGGCGCCAGGGCTGGCGGCCGGCTGCTCGGTGATCGTCAAGCCCGCCGAGCAGACCCCGATCACCGCGCTGATGCTGGCCGAGCTGTGGCGTCAGGTGGGTGGCCCGTCAGAGGTGTTCCAGGTGATCACCGCCGAGCGTCCGGCTGCGATCAGCGAGGTGCTGATGAGCGATGCACGTATCCGCAAGCTCACCTTCACCGGCAGCACGCCGGTGGGCAAGCGGCTATACGCCCAGTCCGCCGCCACCATGAAACGCATGTCGCTGGAGCTGGGCGGACACGCGCCTTTCCTGGTCTTCGACGATGCCGATATCGACGCTGCGGTGGCCGAAGTGATGGCGAGCAAGTTCCGCAACGGTGGCCAGACCTGTGTCTGTACCAACCGTATCTATGTCCAGCGCGGTATCTTCGATGCCTTTGCCGAGCGTCTGGCCGCCGCGGCCGGGTCGCTGACGATCGGCAATCCCGAGGACGAGGCGACCCAGGTCGGGCCGCTGGTCAGTCAGGCGGGTCGCGACAAGGCCCAGGCGCACATCGACGATGCCCTGGCCAAGGGTGCGCAGCGGTTGACGCCGGCGCCGCATGTCGACGGTCTCTACGTCGCGCCGACGGTGCTGGCCGGGGTGACGCCGGAGATGCGCATCATGCAGGAGGAAACCTTCGGCCCGGTGGCACCGTTGATCGCCTTCGATGACGAGGCGGAGGCGATCGCCGCCGCCAACGACACTCCGTTCGGCCTCGCGGCCTATTTGTGGACACGTAGCCTGGGCCGCGCGGCGCGCGTTTCCGAGGCGCTCGATTACGGCATCGTCGGCGTCAACGACGGCGCACCGTCGGTACCGCATGCGCCCTTCGGCGGGGTCAAGGACAGCGGTCTCGGGCGCGAAGGTGGTCACTACGGCATCGACGAGTACCTCGACTGCAAGTTCGTCTCCACACGCCTGGATAGCTGATGGTCGAGGCGCCCTCGCTGCTGCCGGCGGAGTTGGATCTGGCCACGGCGCTGCGCGAGACCAAGTTGCGCCACGCCCGCGTGGTGGCCGGTGAGCGTTCGCTCTCGCGGCCGCTGCGCTGGGTCCACATGGTCGATCACCCGGATATCATCGCCTGGGTTCAGCCGGGCCAGCTGCTGCTGACCACCGGCTACCACTGGCCGGATGAGCCGGCGGCGGAGCGCGCTCTGATCGAGGCGCTGGCGGAGAAGGGGCTGGCCGGCGTGGCGCTGGCGGTGCCGCGTTTTCTCTCGGCGTTTCCGGCCACCAGCCGCGAGGTCGCCGAGGCGCTCGACTTTCCGCTGCTGGAGATACCCTGGGATGTGCCCTTCAGCCAGATCACCGAGGAGGTGCACGCCTGGCTGATCGCCCGCCAGGGGCAGTTGATCGCGCGCGCCGAACGCATTCACCGCGATCTTACCCGTTCGGCGCTGACCGCCGGCAGCCTGGGGGATATCGCTGTCGCCCTGAGCGAGCTGCTCGGGCGGGCGGTGCTGTTCACCGGGCTCGAGGGCGAGTGGCTTGGCGGCAGCAGCGAACGTGACGCCTGGCCCTTGCCGACGCCAGCGGCGCAGCAGGCGGCGGAAGCGGTGACGGGCAGCCAGGCGTGCTCGCTGGACGATCCGGGGCGTGACGGGCAGCGCTGGCTTGCCTGCCCGGTGCGCATCCAGGAGGCGCGGGCGGCGCTTCTATGGATCGATGAGTCCGGCGCCCGGGTGAGCGAACTGGAGCGCCGCGCGGCGGAGCAGGCGGCGCTGATATCGGCGCTGCATCTCTCGCATCAGCGCGCGCTGCAGGCCCAGGAGTCGCGGCTAGGTTACGCCTTCGTCGACTCGCTGCTGGAGGGGCGCTTCGAGGCCACGCCGGCGGCGCTGGAGCGCGCCACCCTGCAGGGTTGGGAGCCCCAGACGGCGTATCAGGTGTGCGCCATTCTGCTCAACGAGCCGGTGCCGCTCAGCCCCGAGGGGCTCTCCCGGCGCGAGCGCTGGGAGCGCCGCTTGAGCCGCTATCTGCAGGGCATCGAGCAGCCGCCGCTGATTTCGGTCTCGCTCAACCAGCTGCTGTTTCTGCTGCGTAGCGATGTCTCGCCCGCGGCGCTGTGGCGGCGGCTGGGCGATGGCGAATCGGCGATGGCGGTCAGCCGGCTGGTGCGGGGCGCCGCGGAGACCGCCAAGGGCGCCGACGACGTGGCGCGGTTGACCGCTACGCTGCGACCGGGGGAGCTGCGCGACTTCGAATCGATGCTGTTCAGCCGGGTGCTGGAGGGGGACGACGACGCCCGCAGGCTGTTTCTGGCGCGGATCACCGAGGCGCTCGATCCGGGCGAACGAGGCACCAGCCTGCGTCAGACCCTCGCGGCACTGGCCGACCACGGCTTTCATCTGGCGCAGACCGCGCGGGCGCTGGATATCCATATCAGCACGCTGCGCTATCGCCTGGAGCGTCTGCGCGAGGCGCTGGGCATGGATCTCGACGATACCGAGGTGCGCCTGCAGCTGCAGGTGGCGATGCGCCTGTGGGCGCTGAAGGACGACTGAGCGCTCGCCAATACCGGCGAGCCCAATGACGACTACCGACAAGAGGCCGAGCGATGCAACTGACCGATTTCGATACCCTGACCTTCGATGTCTACGGCACCCTGATCGACTGGGAGAGCGGCATGGTGGCGGGGCTGCAGCCGCTGCTCGAGCGCACTGGGCTGAGCCTGAGCCGCGACCAGGTGCTCGAGGCGCATGCGCGCCACGAGTCGAGCCAGCAGCGCTACACCCCGCACCTGCAGTATCGCTGGCTGCTGGCGGTGGTCTACAAGCGGCTGGCCGAGGAGTGGGGCGTGACGGTGACCCACGATGAGTGCCTGGCCTACGGCGACTTCGTCAAGCAGTGGCCGGCCTTTGCCGATAGCGCGGCGGCACTCGGCTATCTCAAGCAGCACTACAAGCTGGTGGTGCTCTCTAACGTCGACAACGAAAGCTTCGCCTACAGCCAGCGCAAGCTGGAGGTCGAGTTCGATGCGGTCTATACCGCCGAAGACATCGGCTCCTACAAGCCTTCGCCGCGCAATTTCGACTATCTGCTGGAGAAGCTCGGCCAGCGCGGCATCGACAAGGCGCGTATTCTGCATACCGCGGAGAGTCTGTTCCACGATCATCAGCCAGCCAACCAGCATGGTCTGGCCAACTGCTGGATCTACCGCCGCCACGATCAGCAGGGCTTCGGCGCGACCATGGACCCGGGCGAGATGCCGCGGATCGACTTCCGCTTCGACAGCATGGCAGCCTTGGCGGACGCGCACCGCGAGCTAGTGGGTCAGGCGTAAATCACGATCGAGAACTGCTTGTGCTTGCCTCACGGTGTCTTTTACGACTGGCCGTGAGCAGGCGGTGATTGGACCAAAGGTTGCAGTAGGCTTGGTGACGAAAGTGTTCGATCATGGCGGAAATCCCTCACGCTTGTCGCGACGTCATCGTTGGAGTCGATATGGAAATGCTACACGGTCTGGTGGTGATCACCTTCGTCCATCTGCTGGCGGCGGCCTCGCCGGGGCCGGATTTCGTGCTCGTCACCCAGCAGACGCTGAGTCGCGGCCGGCGGGTGGGGCTTTTGTGCAGCCTGGGCATCGCGCTCGGCCTCTCCATCCATATCGTCTACTCCGCCTTCGGGCTGGCGGCGGTGATCGCCAACTCGGCCGAGGCGCTGTGGGCGATCAAGCTCCTCGGCGGCGCCTATCTGCTCTATCTGGGCATCAAGGGGCTGCGCTCGCGCCCGGCGCTTAACGAGGCCGGCGCGGTCGCCGGCTCGGTACCTGCCCTCCCGCGTTCGGCCTGGCGCGTCGTCGGTGCCGGGTTTCTGTGCAATGCGCTCAACCCCAAGGCGCCGATCTACTTCGTGGCGCTGTTCACCATCGTGCTGTCGCCGGCGATGCCGCTTTACCAGATCGCCATCTATGGCGCCTGGATCATGTTGCTGCAGCTGGGCTGGTTCTCGGCGGTGGCGCTATTGCTGTCGACGCCGCGCATTCAGCGCGCCTTCCAGCGGGGTAGCCACTGGATAGACCGCGTGCTCGGCGCGGCGATGATTGCGCTGGGCCTCAAGGTGCTGATGACGCGGGTATCGAGCTGATCCTGGCCGCTCTCACCGTTGGCCTGGGCCCGCTCGGCGCAGGAGTGCGATCCACACCGAGCCTTTGCCTCTCGTCGGGGTTTTGGGCATCCTGCTCGCACCCATTCAACTGCTGAGGAACGCGCGTGAAAACCTGGCTACGTGATCTACCCAAGGTCGAGCTGCATCTACACATCGAGGGGTCGCTGGAGCCAGAGTTGATGTTCTCGCTGGCGGCGCGCAACGGTGTGAGCCTGCCCTACGCCACGGTGGACGACGTCCGCGAGGCGTACGACTTCAGCGATCTGCAGTCGTTTCTCGATCTCTACTATCAAGGCATGCGAGTTCTGCGCACCGAGCAGGACTTCTTCGACCTGGCGATGGCCTATCTCGAGCGGGCCCATGCCGAGGGCGTGGTGCACGTCGAGCTCTCCTTCGACCCGCAGGCGCATCTGAACCGTGGCGTCGAGCTGGCGGTACCGTTCGAGGGGCTCAATCGCGCCCGGCGTCAGGCCGAGCGTGATTGGGGCATGACCAGCGCGCTGATCATGAGTTTTCTGCGCGATCGCGATGCCCCAGAAGCTATGGCGGTGCTGGAGAAGGCGGCGCCCTACTACGAGACGATCGATGCGGTGGGCCTGGACAGCGCCGAAGTGGGCAATCCGCCAACCAAGTTCAGCGCGGTGTTCGAGCGCGCCAAGGCGCTGGGCATCCCGCGGGTGGCGCATGCCGGTGAAGAGGGCCCGGCGGCCTATATCAGCGAAGCGCTGGATGTGCTCGACGTCTGCCGCATCGATCACGGCGTGGCCTGCCTGCAGGACGCGGCCCTGGTCGAACGACTGCGCCAGATGCAGATGCCGCTGACCGTCTGCCCGCTCTCCAACGTGCGGCTCAAGGTGGTGGCGGAGATGACCGACCACCCGTTGCCGCAGATGCTCGAACAGGGTCTGAAGGTGACGCTCAACTCCGACGATCCGGCCTATTTCGGTGGCGGCGTGCTGGAGAACTATCTCGCCTGCGCCGAAGCTTTCGCCTGGGATCGCGAGACCTTCAAGCAGCTGGCGGGCAATGCCATCGATGTAGCCTTCATGCCGGAGGCGCGGCGGGCGGCGCTGCTGGCGCAGCTCGACGCCTGTTGATGACGTGATGGCCTGACAGGTCTCACTAGGTCAGCACAGCTGAAAAAAGGACGCGGTATCGAGCCATCGATACCGCGTCCTTGTCGTAGTGGCGCTGGCCTCGGCCCGGTCGACTCAGAGTGCGTCCAGCGCCTGCGCGAAGCGGGTCACCGCGCCCTCGACGTCTTCCAGCTTGTCCAGCCCGAACAGGCCGATACGGAAGGTCTGGAAATCGTCCCCTTCATCGCACATCAGCGGCACGCCGGCAGCGATCTGCACGCCCTGGGCGGCGAAGCGCGGGACCAGATCGCTCTCCCGGGTATAGCTGACCACCACGCCTGGCGCCTCGAACCCTGCCGCGGCGACGCTGGGATAGCCGCGCTCTGCCAACAGCGCACGAATCCGCCGGCCCAGTGTCCACTGCGCCTGCTCGAGCGTGTCGAAGCCGTCCTGCTCCATCTCCTGAATGGTGTGATAGAGCCGCGTCAGGCCATCGGTCGGTAGCGTGGCGTGGTAGGCGTGCCCGCCATTTTCGTAGGTTTCCATGATCCCCAGCCAGCGCTTGAGATCGGCGGCGAAGCTGCTGCTGGTGGTGTGTTCGATATGCGCCCGCGCACGTTCGCTGAGCATCACCATGGCGCAGCAGGGCGAGGCGCTCCAGCCCTTCTGCGGGGCGCTGATCAGCACGTCCACGCCGGTCGCCTGCATATCGACCCAAGCGGTGCCCGAGGCGATGCAGTCGAGCACGAGCAAGCCGTCGACCGCGTGCGCCGCCTCGGCCAGTTGGCGTAGATAGTCATCCGGCAGCAACACCCCGGCTGAGGTTTCGACGTGCGGAGCGAAGACCACGGCCGGGCGTTCTGCGTGAATGGCGGCGACCACTTCGTCGATCGGGGCTGGGGCGAACGGGGACTGAGACTTGCTGCCCTGGCGCCGGGCCTTGAGTACCTGGGTGGCGGCGGCGATACGGCCCTGGTCGAGAATCTGGGTCCAGCGGTAGCTGAACCAGCCGTTGCGCACGATCAGACAGCGGGCATCGGTGGCGAACTGGCGCGCTACGGCCTCCATGCCGAAGGTGCCGCTGCCGGGCACGATGATGCTGCTGTGGGCGTTGTAGGTGCGCTTCAGCAGGCGCGAGAGCTCGCGCATGACCTGCTGAAAGCTCTGCGACATATGGTTGAGCGAGCGGTCGGTATAGACCACCGAGTATTCCAGCAGGCCGTCGGGGTCGACGTCCGGGCGAAGTGCCGGCATGGGCGGGCTCCTTGATAGAGAATGAATGGAAATCAGCGCGCGACGGCGAGCAGCGTGCGCAGATAAGGCACCAGGCGCGCCAGCGCCTCCTCCGCCAGTGCGGGGTCGATGGCGAAGCAGATGCGCAGATAGTCCTCCCCCTCCGGGCCGAAGGCGCTGCCGGGGGCCACACCGACCTTGGCGTCTCGCAGCAGCTGCACCGCACGCTCGAGGCTGGTGCCCGGCAGCCCGTGCACCTTGAAGAAGAGATAGAAGGTGCCCTGGGGGGTGAAGACGGTCACGTTGTCCAGCGCTTTGAGCCCCTGGACCAGGATATCCCGCGATGCCTGGCAGCGAGCGATCTGATGGGCGATGAAGTCATCCCCGGTCTCGAGTGCCACCTGACAGGCGCGCTGCACGAAGGGAGCGACACCGGTGGTGTTGTACTGACACAGGCGGGCGAAGAGAGTCTCCATGCCGCTGGGACAGACGACCCACCCGGCGCGCCAGCCGGTCATGCACCAGTTCTTGGAGAAGGTGTTGGTCACCAGCAGACGGTCGCTGTCGTCGCACAACTGCAGAAAGGAGGGGGCCGGCCCCTGGCCGTCGTAGACGAAGTGGTTGTAGACCTCATCGGCGATGATCCACAGCCCGCGCTCGCGGCAGAAGTCGCGTAGCCGCCGCATATCCGCCAGGGGCATGCGCCAGCCGGTGGGGTTGGAGGGCGAGTTGATGAAGATCGCCCGCGTGCGCTCGGTGACCGCGGCGAACAGGGTGTCGAGATCGAGCGTGATGGCGCCATCGGTATGGAACTCGAAGGCGACCGCGACATTGACGCCGCCGCAGATCGCCACCACCTGCTTGGCGTTGGGCCAGGCAGGCGAGGGCATGATCACCTCGTCGCCCTCGTCGAGTATGGCCTGCATGGCCATGACCACCGCATTCATGCCGCCGATCGAGACGCAGAAACGCTTGGGCGCCACCTCCACATCCCAGTGACGTCGATGATAGTCCGACAGTGCCTGTCTCAGGCCCGGCGTGCCTTGGGAATAGCCATAACGGGTATCGCCCGCCTCGAGCGCCGCGATGGCGGCATCGCGGATGGGAGCGGGCGTGGGTAGATCGCCTTCGCCGATCCACAGTCGGACCACGCTGTTGTCGTGCCGCGCCATGTCCGCCACGGTCACGATCTGGTTGTCGGGCATGTCGCGTACTCGGGAAGAGCTGAACGGCTGCAGGGCAGCGGGGATCACGTCGGGCATGAGGGTGGGCACCTGGTGGCATCTGCTCGCTCGATCATATCGGGGAAGTCGCGAGCTGGCTAACCGTCAGCGCGGGAGTTTGCCGGCTAACAAACTATAACAATTTGGTTTTCCTACGCTTTACAAATGCTAGGCTAAGATTAATGAAAACATGCGAAGTGATTAATAAATTAGTCTTGCGCGTGCGCACGGAAGGGTTACATTTCGCCAAAATGGCGTAACCGCGTGTTGCGCGCTCGCTTCTGGTTACAATGGGGGATGTTCGATGGCCGCTCTGCTCACCGTGGTCCGGGTTGATGGCAATGTCTTCGTGCTGGATCCGCGTAAGCTGCTGGTCCCTGGCATGGAGATTCTCGAGGGCGCGACCCTGGTGGCGCCGGATGGCGGCCGGCTGATTCTGGCGGACGGTGCGGTGCTGCCACTCGATGCGGGGCAGCCGCTGATTCTCCAGGTCGTCGATGACGTCCCTACGCTGCTGGTGGCGGACGCCGGCAGCGCCGATAGCGATATTGCCGCACTGCAGGCAGCTATTGAGGCCGGTGTCGACCCGACTGTCGTTCAGCAGGCGCCGGCAGCCGGTAACGCCGGTGGCGGTGGCGGCAGCCTCTCCGGTGAAGGCGGTTTCTCCAACCCGTTCGACATCGCGCGGGTGGGCCGCGAGGAGAGCAGCAGCTATAGCTACAACGCTGCCTTTGCGGATCCGGGCGCTCAAGTGGTCACCCCCGCGAGTTTTTCGCCCCCCGCCGCCGATGCCCCCGGAGGAACCGATGCTGCGGCAACCAATCAGAATCCGGTAGCGAGCGCCGGTACCCAGACCACTGGCGAAAACGCCACCCTGAACGCTCAAGTGCCGGCGGCCACCGATGTCGACGGCACGGTCGAGAGCTATCAGCTTGCGACTGGCGTGGGTCAGGGCAATGGCAGCCTCAGCTTCAATAGCGACGGCAGCTACACCTTCAACCCGGGTACCGACTTCGACGGTCTGGCTGCGGGTGAGAGCCGCGACGTCACCTTCAGCTACACCGCCACCGACAACGATGGCGGCGTCAGCGCGCCGCAGACGGTGACGATTACCGTCACCGGCACCAATGACGTACCGGTGGCCAAGGCGGATACCCAGACTACCGGTGAGAACGCCACGCTGAGCGCTCAGGTGCCGGCGGCGACCGATGTCGATGGCACGGTCGAGAGCTACCAGCTCGCGACCGGCGTGGGTCAGGGCAATGGCTCGCTGAGCTTCAATAGCGACGGCAGCTACACCTTCAACCCGGGCACGGACTTCGACAGTCTGGCCGCGGGCGAGAGCCGTAACGTCACCTTCAGCTACACCGCCACCGACAACGACGGCGGCGTCAGCGCGCCGCAGACGGTGACGATCACCGTGACCGGTACCAACGATGTGCCGGTGGCCAAGGCCGACACCCAGACTACCGGTGAGAACGCCACGCTGAGCGCTCAGGTGCCGGCGGCGACCGATGTGGACGGCACCGTCGAGAGCTATCAGCTGGCGACTGGCGTGGGTCAGGGCAACGGTGCGCTGACCTTCAATAGCGACGGCAGCTACACCTTTAACCCGGGTACTGACTTCGACAGTCTGGCCGCGGGTGAGAGCCGCGACGTCACCTTCACTTACACCGCCACCGACAACGACGGCGGCGTCAGCGCACCGCAAACGGTGACGATCACCGTGACCGGTACCAACGATGTGCCGGTGGCCAAGGCCGACACCCAGACTACCGGTGAGAACGCCACGCTGAGCGCTCAGGTGCCGGCGGCGACCGATGTGGACGGCACCGTCGAGAGCTATCAGCTCGCGACCGACGTGGGCCAGGGCAATGGTTCGCTGAGCTTCAATAGCGACGGCAGCTACACCTTCAACCCGGGCGCGGACTTCGACGGTCTGGCTGCTGGCCAGAGTCGTGACGTCACCTTCAGCTACACCGCCACCGACAACGACGGTGGGGTTAGTACACCGCAGACGGTAACCATTACCGTCACCGGCACCAACGACGTGCCTGTCGCCAAGGCCGACACCCAGACCACCGGTGAAAATGCCACCCTGAACGCTCAGGTGCCGGCAGCGACTGACGTCGACGGCACGGTCGAGAGCTATCAGCTGGTCAACGGTGTTGGTAACAACAACGGTTCGCTGAGCTTTAACAGCGATGGTTCCTACACCTTCAACCCGGGTACCGACTTCGACAGCCTGGCTGCGGGCCAGAGCCGCGACGTCACCTTCAGCTACACCGCCACCGACAACGACGGCGGCGTCAGTGCACCGCAGACGGTGACCATCACCGTCACCGGCACCAATGATGCGCCGGTGGCCAAGGCGGATACCCAGACCACGGGTGAGAACGCCACCCTGAACGCTCAGGTGCCGGCGGCCACCGATGTCGATGGCACCGTCGAGAGCTATCAGCTGGCGACCGGCGTGGGTCAGGGCAACGGCTCGCTGAGCTTCAATAGCGACGGCTCCTACACCTTCAACCCGGGCACGGACTTCGACAGTCTGGCTGCTGGCCAGAGTCGTGACGTCACCTTCAGCTACACCGCCACCGACAACGACGGTGGGGTGAGTGCCCCGCAGACGGTGACCATCACCGTGACCGGCACCAATGACGTGCCGGTGGCCAAGGCCGACACCCAGACTACCGGTGAGAACGCCACACTGAGCGCTCAGGTGCCGGCGGCGACTGACGTCGACGGCACCGTCGAGAGCTACCAACTGGTCAATGGTGTTGGTAACAACAACGGTGCGCTGAGCTTCAATAGCGACGGCAGCTACATCTTCAACCCGGGCACCGACTTCGACAGTCTGGCCGCGGGCCAGAGCCGCGACGTCACCTTCACTTACACCGCTACCGATAATAACGGCGGGGTGAGTGCACCGCAGACGGTGACCATCACCGTGACCGGTACCAACGATGTGCCGGTGGCCAAAGCGGATACCCAGACCACCGGTGAGAACGTCACGCTGACTAGCCAAGTGCCGGCAGCGACTGACGTCGACGGCACGGTCGAGAGCTATCAGCTGGCGACCGACGTGGGCCAGGGCAACGGCAGCCTTAGCTTCAATAGCGACGGCAGCTACACCTTCAACCCGGGTACTGACTTCGACAGCCTGGCTCCGGGCCAGAGTCGCGACGTCACCTTTACCTATACCGCCACCGATAACGATGGCGGCGTCAGCGCACCGCAAACGGTGACCATCACCGTCACCGGCACCAACGACGTGCCGGTCGCCAAGGCGGATACTCAGACCACCGGCGAAAACACCACCTTGAACGCTCAGGTGCCGGCGGCGACCGATGTCGATGGCACGGTCGAGAGCTACCAGCTCGCGACCGGCGTGGGTCAGGGCTATGGCTCGCTGAGCTTCAATAGCGACGGCAGCTACACCTTCAACCCGGGCACGGACTTCGACAGTCTGGCCGCGGGCGAGAGCCGTAACGTCACCTTCAGCTACACCGCCACCGACAACGACGGCGGCGTCAGCGCACCGCAAACGGTGACCATCACCGTGACCGGCACCAATGATGCGCCGGTGGCCAAGGCGGATACCCAGACCACGGGTGAGAACGCCACGCTGAACGCTCAGGTGCCGGCGGCCACCGATGTCGATGGCACGGTCGAGAGCTATCAGCTCGCGACCGACGTCGGCCAGGGCAATGGCAGCCTCAGCTTCAATAGCGACGGCAGCTACACCTTCAACCCGGGCACGGACTTCGACAGTCTGGCCGCGGGTGAAAGCCGCAACGTCACCTTCAGCTACACCGCCACCGACAACGACGGCGGCGTCAGTGCACCGCAGACGGTGACCATCACCGTCACCGGCACCAATGATGCGCCGGTGGCCAAGGCGGATACCCAGACCACGGGTGAGAACGCCACCCTGAACGCTCAGGTGCCGGCGGCCACCGATGTCGATGGCACCGTCGAGAGCTATCAGCTGGCGACCGGCGTGGGTCAGGGCAACGGCTCGCTGAGCTTCAATAGCGACGGCTCCTACACCTTCAACCCGGGCACGGACTTCGACAGTCTGGCTGCTGGCCAGAGTCGTGACGTCACCTTCAGCTACACCGCCACCGACAACGACGGTGGGGTGAGTGCCCCGCAGACGGTGACCATCACCGTGACCGGCACCAATGACGTGCCGGTGGCCAAGGCCGACACCCAGACTACCGGTGAGAACGCCACACTGAGCGCTCAGGTGCCGGCGGCGACTGACGTCGACGGCACCGTCGAGAGCTACCAACTGGTCAATGGTGTTGGTAACAACAACGGTGCGCTGAGCTTCAATAGCGACGGCAGCTACATCTTCAACCCGGGCACCGACTTCGACAGTCTGGCCGCGGGCCAGAGCCGCGACGTCACCTTCACTTACACCGCTACCGATAATAACGGCGGGGTGAGTGCACCGCAGACGGTGACCATCACCGTGACCGGTACCAACGATGTGCCGGTGGCCAAAGCGGATACCCAGACCACCGGTGAGAACGTCACGCTGACTAGCCAAGTGCCGGCAGCGACTGACGTCGACGGCACGGTCGAGAGCTATCAGCTGGCGACCGACGTGGGCCAGGGCAACGGCAGCCTTAGCTTCAATAGCGACGGCAGCTACACCTTCAACCCGGGTACTGACTTCGACAGCCTGGCTCCGGGCCAGAGTCGCGACGTCACCTTTACCTATACCGCCACCGATAACGATGGCGGCGTCAGCGCCCCGCAGACGGTGACCATCACCGTCACCGGCACCAATGACCTGCCGGTGGCCAAGGCGGATACTCAGACCACGGGCGAAAACGCCACGTTGAGCGCCCAGGTTCCAGCGGCGACGGATGTCGATGGCACCGTCGAGAGCTATCAGCTGGCGACCGGCGTGGGTCAGGGCAATGGCTCGCTGAGCTTCAATAGCGACGGCAGCTACACCTTCAACCCGGGCACGGACTTCGACGGTCTGGCCGCGGGCGAGAGCCGTAACGTCACCTTCAGCTACACCGCCACCGACAACAACGGTGGGGTTAGTACACCGCAGACGGTAACCATTACCGTCACCGGCACCAACGACGTGCCTGTCGCCAAGGCCGACACCCAGACCACCGGTGAGAACGCCACGCTGAGCGCTCAGGTGCCGGCGGCTACCGATGTCGACGGTACCGTCGAGAGCTATCAGCTGGCGACCGGCGTGGGTCAGGGCAACGGCTCGCTGAGCTTCAATAGCGACGGCTCCTACACCTTCAACCCGGGCACGGACTTCGACAGTCTGGCTGCTGGCCAGAGTCGTGACGTCACCTTCAGCTACACCGCCACCGACAACGACGGTGGGGTGAGTGCCCCGCAGACGGTGACCATCACCGTGACCGGCACCAATGACGTGCCGGTGGCCAAGGCCGACACCCAGACTACCGGTGAGAACGCCACACTGAGCGCTCAGGTGCCGGCGGCGACTGACGTCGACGGCACCGTCGAGAGCTACCAACTGGTCAATGGTGTTGGTAACAACAACGGTGCGCTGAGCTTCAATAGCGACGGCAGCTACACCTTCAACCCGGGCACCGACTTCGACAGTCTGGCCGCGGGCCAGAGCCGTAACGTCACCTTCAGCTACACCGCCACCGACAACGACGGCGGCGTCAGTGCCCCGCAGACGGTGACGATCACCGTGACCGGTACCAACGATGTGCCAGTGGCCAAGGCCGACACCCAGACTACCGGCGAGAACGCCACGCTGAGCGCTCAGGTGCCGGCGGCGACCGATGTCGATGGCACGGTCGAGAGCTATCAGCTGGCGACTGGCGTGGGTCAGGGCAACGGTGCGCTGACCTTCAATAGCGACGGCAGCTACACCTTTAACCCGGGTACTGACTTCGACAGTCTGGCCGCGGGTGAGAGCCGCGACGTCACCTTCACTTACACCGCCACCGACAACGACGGCGGCGTCAGCGCACCGCAAACGGTGACCATCACCGTGACCGGCACCAATGACCTGCCGGTCGCCAAGGCGGATACTCAGACCACGGGCGAAAACGCCACGTTGAGCGCCCAGGTTCCAGCGGCGACGGATGTCGATGGCACCGTCGAGAGCTATCAGCTGGCGACCGGCGTGGGTCAGGGCAATGGCTCGCTGAGCTTCAATAGCGACGGCAGCTACACCTTCAACCCGGGCACGGACTTCGACAGTCTGGCCGCGGGTGAAAGCCGCAACGTCACCTTCAGCTACACCGCCACCGACAACGACGGCGGCGTCAGTGCACCGCAGACGGTGACCATCACCGTCACCGGCACCAACGATTTGCCGGTCGCCAAGGCGGATACTCAGACCACCGGTGAGAACCAGGTGCTCCAAGGCAGTGTCCCGGCGGCGACCGACGTTGACGGCACGGTCGAGAGCTACCAGCTCGCGACCGGCGTGGGTCAGGGCAACGGCAGCCTCAGCTTCAATAGCGACGGCAGCTACACCTTCAACCCGGGTGCGGACTTCGACAGCCTGGCTCCGGGCCAGAGCCGCGACGTCACCTTCACCTACACCGCCACCGACAACGACGGCGGCGTCAGCGCCCCGCAGACGGTGACGATCACCGTCACCGGCACCAACGACGTGCCGGTCGCCAAGGCGGATACTCAGACCACCGGCGAAAACACCACCCTGAACGCTCAGGTGCCGGCAGCGACTGACGTCGACGGCACCGTCGAGAGCTACCAGCTCGCGACCGGCGTGGGTCAGGGCAATGGCAGCCTCAGCTTCAATAGCGACGGCAGCTACACCTTCAACCCGGGCACGGACTTCGACAGTCTGGCCGCGGGTGAGAGCCGCAACGTCACCTTCAGCTACACCGCCACTGACAACGATGGCGGCGTCAGCGCGCCGCAGACGGTGACCATCACCGTGACCGGCACCAATGACGTGCCGGTGGCCAAGGCCGACACCCAGACTACCGGCGAGAACGCCACGCTGAGCGCTCAGGTGCCGGCGGCGACCGATGTGGACGGCACCGTCGAGAGCTATCAGCTGGCGACCGGCGTGGGTCAGGGCAACGGTGCGCTGACCTTCAATAGCGACGGCAGCTACACCTTCAACCCGGGTACTGACTTCGACGGCCTGGCCGCTGGCCAGAGTCGTGACGTCACCTTCAGCTACACCGCCACCGACAACGACGGTGGGGTGAGTGCGCCGCAGACGGTGACCATCACCGTCACCGGCACCAACGACGTGCCGGTCGCCAAGGCGGATACTCAGACCACCGGCGAAAACACCACCTTGAACGCTCAGGTGCCGGCGGCGACCGATGTGGACGGCACCGTCGAGAGCTATCAGCTGGCGACCGGCGTGGGTCAGGGCAATGGCTCGCTGAGCTTCAATAGCGACGGCAGCTACACCTTTAACCCGGGCACGGACTTCGACGGTCTGGCTGCTGGCCAGAGTCGTGACGTCACCTTCAGCTACACCGCCACCGACAACAACGGTGGGGTTAGTACACCGCAGACGGTAACCATTACCGTCACCGGCACCAACGACGTGCCGGTCGCCAAGGCGGATACTCAGACCACCGGCGAAAACACCACCTTGAACGCTCAGGTGCCGGCGGCGACCGATGTGGACGGCACCGTCGAGAGCTATCAGCTTGCGACCGACGTCGGTCAGGGCAACGGTGCGCTGACCTTCAATAGCGACGGCAGCTACACCTTTAACCCGGGCACTGACTTCGACGGTCTGGCCGCGGGTGAGAGCCGCGATGTCACCTTCAGCTACACCGCCACCGACAACGATGGCGGGGTGAGTGCACCGCAGACGGTGACCATCACCGTGACCGGCACCAATGACCTGCCGGTCGCCAAGGCGGATACCCAGACCACTGGCGAAAACGCCACCCTGAACGCTCAGGTGCCGGCGGCCACGGATGTGGACGGCACGGTCGAGAGCTATCAGCTGGCGACCGGAGTGGGCCAGGGCAATGGCAGCCTCAGCTTCAATAGCGATGGCAGCTACACCTTCAACCCGGGCACCGACTTCGACGGTCTGGCTGCTGGCCAGAGCCGCGACGTCACCTTCACCTACACCGCTACCGACAACGATGGCGGCGTCAGCGCCCCGCAGACGGTGACGATCACCGTGACCGGCACCAACGACGTGCCGGTCGCCAAGGCGGATACTCAGACCACCGGCGAAAACACCACCCTGAACGCTCAGGTGCCGGCAGCGACTGACGTCGACGGCACCGTCGAGAGCTACCAGCTTGCGACCGGCGTCGGTCAGGGCAATGGCTCGCTGAGCTTCAACAGCGACGGCTCTTACACCTTCAATCCGGGCACGGACTTCGACAGTCTGGCCGCGGGTGAGAGCCGTAACGTCACCTTTAGCTACACCGCCACCGACAACAACGGCGGCGTCAGCGCGCCGCAGACGGTGACCATCACCGTCACCGGCACCAATGACCTGCCGGTCGCCAAGGCGGATACCCAGACCACTGGTGAGAACCAGGTACTCGAAGGTAGCGTGCCGGCGGCGACCGATGTGGACGGCACCGTCGAGAGCTATCAGCTTGCGACCGACGTGGGCCAGGGCAATGGCAGCCTCAGCTTCAATAGCGATGGCAGCTACACCTTCAACCCGGGCACCGACTTCGACAGTCTGGCCGCGGGCGAGAGCCGTAACGTCACCTTCAGCTACACCGCCACCGACAACGACAGCGGCGTCAGTGCCCCGCAGACGGTGACCATCACCGTCACCGGCACCAACGACGTGCCTGTCGCCAAGGCCGACACCCAGACCACCGGTGAAAATGCCACCCTGAACGCTCAGGTGCCGGCGGCGACCGATGTCGACGGCACGGTCGAGAGCTACCAACTGGTCAACGGTGTTGGTGACAACAACGGTTCGCTGAGCTTTAACAGCGACGGCAGCTATACCTTTAACCCGGGTACTGACTTCGACAGCCTGGCTCCGGGCCAGAGCCGCGACGTCACCTTCAGCTACACCGCCACCGACAACGACGGTGGGGTGAGTGCACCGCAGACGGTGACGATCACCGTCACCGGCACCAACGACGTGCCGGTGGCCGTTGCCGATACCCAGACCACCGGCGAAAACACCACCCTGAACGCTCAGGTGCCGGCAGCGACTGACGTCGACGGCACGGTCGAGAGCTACCAGCTCGCGACCGGCGTGGGCCAGGGCAATGGTTCGCTGAGCTTCAATAGCGACGGCAGCTACACCTTCAACCCGGGCACGGACTTCGACAGTCTGGCCGCGGGCGAGAGCCGTAACGTCACCTTCAGCTACACCGCCACCGACAACGACGGCGGCGTCAGTGCCCCGCAGACGGTGACGATCACCGTGACCGGTACCAACGATGTGCCGGTGGCCAAGGCCGACACCCAGACTACCGGTGAGAACGCCACGCTGAGCGCTCAGGTGCCGGCGGCGACCGATGTGGACGGCACCGTCGAGAGCTATCAGCTTGCGACTGGCGTGGGCCAGGGCAATGGTTCGCTGAGCTTCAATAGCGACGGCAGCTACACCTTCAACCCGGGCACGGACTTCGACAGTCTGGCCGCGGGCGAGAGCCGTAACGTCACCTTCAGCTACACCGCCACCGACAACGACGGTGGGGTGAGTGCACCGCAGACGGTGACCATCACCGTGACCGGCACTAATGACGCACCGGTCGCCAAGGCGGATACCCAGACCACTGGTGAGAACCAGGTACTCGAAGGTAGCGTGCCGGCGGCTACCGATGTCGATGGCACCGTCGAGAGCTATCAGCTTGCGACCGACGTGGGCCAGGGCAATGGCAGCCTCAGCTTCAATAGCGATGGCAGCTACACCTTCAACCCGGGCACCGACTTCGACAGTCTGGCCGCGGGCGAGAGCCGTAACGTCACCTTCAGCTACACCGCCACCGACAACGACAGCGGCGTCAGTGCCCCGCAGACGGTGACCATCACCGTCACCGGCACCAACGACGTGCCGGTCGCCAAGGCGGATACTCAGACCACCGGCGAAAACACCACCCTGAACGCTCAGGTGCCGGCAGCGACTGACGTCGACGGCACGGTCGAGAGCTACCAGCTCGCGACCGGCGTCGGTCAGGGCAATGGCTCGCTGAGCTTCAACAGCGACGGCAGCTACACCTTTAACCCGGGCACGGACTTCGACAGTCTGGCCGCGGGTGAGAGCCGCAACGTCACCTTCACTTACACCGCCACCGATAACGACGGCGGCGTCAGCGCGCCGCAAACGGTGACCATCACCGTGACCGGCACCAACGACGTGCCGGTGGCCAAGGCCGACACCCAGACTACCGGTGAGAACGCCACGCTGAGCGCTCAGGTGCCGGCGGCGACCGATGTCGATGGCACCGTCGAGAGCTATCAGCTGGCGACTGGCGTGGGTCAGGGTAACGGAAGCCTCAGCTTCAATAGCGACGGCAGCTACACCTTCAACCCGGGTGCAGACTTCGACAGCCTGGCCGCGGGTGAGAGCCGCAACGTCACCTTCACTTACACCGCCACCGACAACGACGGCGGCGTCAGTGCGCCGCAGACGGTGACCATCACCGTGACCGGTACCAACGATGTGCCGGTGGCCAAGGCCGACACCCAGACTACCGGTGAGAACGCCACGCTGAGCGCTCAGGTGCCGGCGGCGACCGATGTGGACGGCACCGTCGAGAGCTATCAGCTGGCGACTGGCGTGGGTCAGGGCAACGGTGCGCTGACCTTCAATAGCGACGGCAGCTACACCTTTAACCCGGGTACTGACTTCGACAGTCTGGCCGCGGGTGAGAGCCGCGACGTCACCTTCACCTACACCGCCACCGACAACGATGGCGGCGTCAGTGCACCGCAGACGGTGACCATCACCGTGACCGGCACCAACGACGTGCCGGTGGCCAAGGCGGATACCCAGACCACCGGTGAGAACGCCACCCTGAACGCTCAGGTGCCAGCGGCCACCGATGTGGATGGCACCGTCGAGAGCTATCAGCTGGTCAACGGTGTTGGTAACAACAACGGTTCGCTGAGCTTTAACAGCGATGGTTCCTACACCTTCAACCCGGGTACCGACTTCGACAGCCTGGCTGCGGGCCAGAGCCGCGACGTCACCTTCACCTACACCGCCACCGACAACGATGGCGGCGTGAGTTCACCGCAGACGGTGACCATCACCGTGACCGGCACCAACGACGTCCCGGTCGCCAAGGCCGACACCCAGACTACCGGTGAGAACGCCACGCTGAGCGCTCAGGTGCCGGCGGCGACCGATGTGGACGGCACCGTCGAGAGCTATCAGCTTGCGACCGACGTGGGCCAGGGCAATGGTTCGCTGAGCTTCAATAGCGATGGCAGCTACACCTTCAACCCGGGCACCGACTTCGACAGTCTGGCCGCGGGCGAGAGCCGTAACGTCACCTTCAGCTACACCGCCACCGACAACGACAGCGGCGTCAGTGCCCCGCAGACGGTGACCATCACCGTCACCGGCACCAACGACGTGCCTGTCGCCAAGGCCGACACCCAGACCACCGGTGAAAATGCCACCCTGAACGCTCAGGTGCCGGCGGCGACCGATGTCGACGGCACGGTCGAGAGCTACCAACTGGTCAACGGTGTTGGTGACAACAACGGTTCGCTGAGCTTTAACAGCGACGGCAGCTATACCTTTAACCCGGGTACTGACTTCGACAGCCTGGCTCCGGGCCAGAGCCGCGACGTCACCTTCAGCTACACCGCCACCGACAACGACGGTGGGGTGAGTGCACCGCAGACGGTGACGATCACCGTCACCGGCACCAACGACGTGCCGGTGGCCGTTGCCGATACCCAGACCACCGGCGAAAACACCACCCTGAACGCTCAGGTGCCGGCAGCGACTGACGTCGACGGCACGGTCGAGAGCTACCAGCTCGCGACCGGCGTGGGCCAGGGCAATGGTTCGCTGAGCTTCAATAGCGACGGCAGCTACACCTTCAACCCGGGCACGGACTTCGACAGCCTGGCCGCGGGTGAGAGCCGCAACGTCACCTTCACTTACACCGCCACCGACAACGACGGCGGCGTCAGTGCGCCGCAGACGGTGACCATCACCGTGACCGGTACCAACGATGTGCCGGTGGCCAAGGCCGACACCCAGACTACCGGTGAGAACGCCACGCTGAGCGCTCAGGTGCCGGCGGCGACCGATGTGGACGGCACCGTCGAGAGCTATCAGCTGGCGACTGGCGTGGGTCAGGGCAACGGTGCGCTGACCTTCAATAGCGACGGCAGCTACACCTTTAACCCGGGTACTGACTTCGACAGTCTGGCCGCGGGTGAGAGCCGCGACGTCACCTTCAGCTACACCGCCACCGACAACGACGGCGGCGTCAGCGCACCGCAAACGGTGACCATCACCGTCACCGGCACCAATGACCTGCCGGTCGCCAAGGCGGATACTCAGACCACCGGCGAAAACACCACCCTGAACGCTCAGGTGCCGGCAGCGACTGACGTCGACGGCACGGTCGAGAGCTACCAGCTCGCGACCGGCGTCGGTCAGGGCAATGGCTCGCTGAGCTTCAACAGCGACGGCAGCTACACCTTTAACCCGGGCACGGACTTCGACAGTCTGGCCGCGGGTGAGAGCCGCAACGTCACCTTCACTTACACCGCCACCGATAACGACGGCGGCGTCAGCGCGCCGCAAACGGTGACCATCACCGTGACCGGCACCAACGACGTGCCGGTGGCCAAGGCCGACACCCAGACTACCGGTGAGAACGCCACGCTGAGCGCTCAGGTGCCGGCGGCGACCGATGTCGATGGCACCGTCGAGAGCTATCAGCTGGCGACTGGCGTGGGTCAGGGTAACGGAAGCCTCAGCTTCAATAGCGACGGCAGCTACACCTTCAACCCGGGTGCAGACTTCGACAGCCTGGCCGCGGGTGAGAGCCGCAACGTCACCTTCACTTACACCGCCACCGACAACGACGGCGGCGTCAGTGCGCCGCAGACGGTGACCATCACCGTGACCGGTACCAACGATGTGCCGGTGGCCAAGGCCGACACCCAGACTACCGGTGAGAACGCCACGCTGAGCGCTCAGGTGCCGGCGGCGACCGATGTGGACGGCACCGTCGAGAGCTATCAGCTGGCGACTGGCGTGGGTCAGGGCAACGGTGCGCTGACCTTCAATAGCGACGGCAGCTACACCTTTAACCCGGGTACTGACTTCGACAGTCTGGCCGCGGGTGAGAGCCGCGACGTCACCTTCACCTACACCGCCACCGACAACGACGGCGGCGTCAGCGCGCCGCAGACGGTGACGATCACCGTGACCGGTACCAACGATGTGCCGGTGGCCAAGGCCGACACCCAGACTACCGGTGAGAACGCCACGCTGAGCGCCCAGGTTCCAGCGGCGACGGATGTCGATGGCACCGTCGAGAGCTATCAGCTGGCGACCGGCGTGGGTCAGGGTAACGGAAGCCTCAGCTTCAATAGCGACGGCAGCTACACCTTCAACCCGGGTGCAGACTTCGACAGCCTGGCCGCGGGTGAGAGCCGCAACGTCACCTTCACTTACACCGCCACCGACAACGACGGCGGCGTCAGTGCACCGCAGACGGTGACCATCACCGTCACCGGCACCAACGATTTGCCGGTCGCCAAGGCGGATACTCAGACCACCGGTGAGAACCAGGTGCTCCAAGGCAGTGTCCCGGCGGCGACCGACGTTGACGGCACGGTCGAGAGCTACCAGCTCGCGACCGGCGTGGGTCAGGGCAACGGCAGCCTCAGCTTCAATAGCGACGGCAGCTACACCTTCAACCCGGGTGCGGACTTCGACAGCCTGGCTCCGGGCCAGAGCCGCGACGTCACCTTCACCTACACCGCCACCGACAACGACGGCGGCGTCAGCGCACCGCAGACGGTGACCATCACCGTCACTGGCACCAATGATGCGCCGGTGGCGGGTGACGACAACGCCGACCCGACTGCGGCCAACGACGCCCTGACCACCACGGAGGACACGGCGCTGACGATCACTCCGGCGACGCTGCTGTCCAACGACCGCGACGTCGATGGTGACAGCCTGACCATCACCAGTGTGAGCGGCGCCCAGAACGGCAGCGTGGTGCTCAATGCCGACGGCACCATCACCTTCACCCCGGCGGCCGACTACAACGGCAACGCCAGCTTTACCTACACCGTGAGTGACGGCCAGGGCGGTACCGATACGGCGACGGTCGGCGTACGCGTGACGCCGGTCAACGATGCGCCGGTGGCGGGTGACGACAACGCCGACCCGACTGCGGCCAACGACGCCCTGACCACCACGGAGGACACGGCGCTGACGATCACTCCGGCGACGCTGCTGTCCAACGATCGCGACGTCGATGGTGACAGCCTGACCATCACCAGTGTGAGCGGCGCCCAGAACGGCAGCGTGGTGCTCAATGCCGACGGCACCATCACCTTCACCCCGGCGGCCGACTACAACGGCAACGCCAGCTTTACCTACACCGTGAGTGACGGCCAGGGCGGTACCGACACGGCGACGGTCGGCGTACGTGTGACGCCGGTCAACGATGCGCCGGTGGCGGGTGACGACAACGCCGACCCGACTGCGGCCAACGACGCCCTGACCACCACGGAGGACACGGCGCTGACGATCACTCCGGCGACGCTGCTGTCCAACGATCGCGACGTCGATGGTGACAGCCTGACCATCACCAGTGTGAGCGGCGCCCAGAACGGCAGCGTGGTGCTCAATGCCGACGGCACCATCACCTTCACCCCGGCGGCCGACTACAACGGCAACGCCAGCTTTACCTACACCGTGAGTGACGGCCAGGGCGGTACCGACACGGCGACGGTCGGCGTACGCGTGACGCCGGTCAACGATGCGCCGGTGGCGGGTGACGACAACGCCGACCCGACTGCGGCCAACGACGCCCTGACCACCACGGAGGACACGGCGCTGACGATCACTCCGGCGACGCTGCTGTCCAACGACCGCGACGTCGATGGTGACAGCCTGACCATCACCAGTGTGAGCGGCGCCCAGAACGGCAGCGTGGTGCTCAATGCCGACGGCACCATCACCTTCACTCCGGCGGCCGACTACAACGGCAACGCCAGCTTTACCTACACCGTGAGTGACGGCCAGGGCGGTACCGACACGGCGACGGTCGGCGTACGCGTGACGCCGGTCAACGATGCGCCGGTGGCGGGTGACGACAACGCCGACCCGACTGCGGCCAACGACGCCCTGACCACCACGGAGGACACGGCGCTGACGATCACTCCGGCGACGCTGTTGTCCAACGATCGCGACGTCGATGGTGACAGCCTGACCATCACCAGTGTGAGCGGCGCCCAGAACGGCAGCGTGGTGCTCAATGCCGACGGCACCATCACCTTCACCCCGGCGGCCGACTACAACGGCAACGCCAGCTTTACCTACACCGTGAGTGACGGCCAGGGCGGTACCGACACGGCGACGGTCGGCGTACGCGTGACGCCGGTCAACGATGCGCCGGTGGCGGGTGACGACAACGCCGACCCGACTGCGGCCAACGACGCCCTGACCACCACGGAGGACACGGCGCTGACGATCACTCCGGCGACGCTGCTGTCCAACGACCGCGACGTCGATGGTGACAGCCTGACCATCACCAGTGTGAGCGGCGCCCAGAACGGCAGCGTGGTGCTCAATGCCGACGGCACCATCACCTTCACTCCGGCGGCCGACTACAACGGCAACGCCAGCTTTACCTACACCGTGAGTGACGGCCAGGGCGGTACCGACACGGCGACGGTCGGCGTACGCGTGACGCCGGTCAACGATGCGCCGGTGGCGGGTGACGACAACGCCGACCCGACTGCGGCCAACGACGCCCTGACCACCACGGAGGACACGGCGCTGACGATCACTCCGGCGACGCTGTTGTCCAACGATCGCGACGTCGATGGTGACAGCCTGACCATCACCAGTGTGAGCGGCGCCCAGAACGGCAGCGTGGTGCTCAATGCCGACGGCACCATCACCTTCACCCCGGCGGCCGATTACAACGGCAACGCCAGCTTTACCTACACCGTGAGTGACGGCCAGGGCGGTACCGACACGGCGACGGTCGGCGTACGCGTGACGCCGGTCAACGATGCGCCGGTGGCGGGTGACGACAACGCCGACCCGACTGCGGCCAACGACGCCCTGACCACCACGGAGGACACGGCGCTGACGATCACTCCGGCGACGCTGCTGTCCAACGATCGCGACGTCGATGGTGACAGCCTGACCATCACCAGTGTGAGCGGCGCCCAGAACGGCAGCGTGGTGCTCAATGCCGACGGCACCATCACCTTCACTCCGGCGGCCGACTACAACGGCAACGCCAGCTTTACCTACACCGTGAGTGACGGCCAGGGCGGTACCGACACGGCGACGGTCGGCGTACGCGTGACGCCGGTCAACGATGCGCCGGTCGCCCGCGCTGACACAGGTACCACCGGTGAGAACACCATCCTCAATGTGTCCGCCGTTCAGGGCGTGCTGGCCAACGACAGCGATGTCGATGGCGGCACGCTGAGCGTCAGCGCAGTGAATGGCGTGGCGGGTAGCGTGGGCCAGGCGATCGCCGGCTCCAACGGCGGCACCTTCACGCTGAACGCGGACGGTTCCTACAGCTTCAATCCAGGCACGGCGTTCGATCGCCTGGCCGCGGGTCAGCAGGACACCACCCAGGTCAGCTATACCGTCAGTGACGGTCAGGGCGGCAGCGCCATCTCGACACTGACCGTGACGGTGACCGGCACTAACGACATTCCGGTCATCAGCGGTGCTGCCACCGGCTCGGTGACCGAGGATACCAACGTCAACGCCGCAGGTAATCTGACGACCAACGGGGCCTTGACGGTCACCGATGCCGACTACGCGCAGAGCGCCTTCGTGCCGGGTAATGCCAGCGCTGCCGCCGGTACCCTGGGCACACTCGCCATCACCGCAGGAGGCAACTGGAGCTACAGCGTGGCCAACAGTGCCGTGCAGTATCTGAAGGCGGGCGAGACCAAGGTCGAGAACTTCACCGTGACCACCCTCGACGGCACCACCAAGACGATTTCGGTGACCATCGCGGGTACCAACGAGCTGCCGGAAGCACGCGGTGTCAGCGTCACGGGACACGAAGATCCGTCACCCCTGATCGCGGTCAATCTGTCGGGTACGGATGCCGATGGCACGATCGCGAGCTTCCAGCTCACGGCTCTGGGGGCCAACGGCAAGTTCTACAGCGATGCTGCGGGCACCCAGCAGTTGGCCGCCGGTGCGACACTGTCAGCCAGCAACAATGGCGCGACGGTCTACTTCAAACCCGATGGCAACTGGTCCGGAACCTCTTCTCTCAAGTACACGGCGATCGACAACCTGGGAGGCAAGGACGCCACGCCGGCAACGGCCACGATCAACGTGACGGCAGTGGCCGATGCGCCCTCGCTGACGCTGAGTGGTAACAGCGCCAATGGTAGCGGGCTGCTCAAGGAAACCTTCGCGATCAGCTCATTGGGCTCCGATGGCAACGGCGCCGACCCCAAGACCATGCAGGCTGCGATCGACGCTGCCGGCACGCCGGCAAGCAGTGGCAATACCACCAATGCTGCCAATAGCAACGTCGCCGTAGGAACCGCGACGCATCTTTCTGGCCTGATGTATCTGGAAGCGGGCAAGACCTATGCCTTCAGCGGGAGTGGCGATGACAGTATTCGCCTGCTGGTCGGTGGCAACGTGGTCGCCCAGGCGACCTGGGGCGGCTCCGCTGGTGTCTACGCCGGCTCGTTCAAGCCCAGCGTGAGCGGCTACTACACGCTGGATCTCTATCATCACAACCAGGCCGGTGCGGGCAACTACAGCCTCAACGTCGGCGTCAACGGCAGTGCAGCGGTGCCGCTCAACACCGCCAACTACGTGTTGATGCAGGATGTCAGCGCGCTCGACGCCGCCAACGTCAACCACTCCGGGCTGCTCGGCAGTGATGGACATGGCAACGGCTACTACCAGCTTTATGCCATGAACGAAGGCGATGAGGACTCGGTGATCCATCTGTCCAAGATCGCCGCGGCACTGACCGACACCGATGGTTCTGAGACGCTCAGCGGCGTCCGGCTGAGCGGTATTCCGGCAGGCGCGACGTTGAGCGATGGCAGCCATACTTTCGTTGGCGGCAGCGGCAGCACCAGCGTGGATCTGAGCGGCTGGAATCTCAATACGCTGACCCTCAAACCAGCGGCCAACTACAACGGCACGATCAACCTGACCGCCGCGGTCACGTCGACCGAAAGCAGCAACGGCGACAGCGCGACCACCAGCGTGGCCATTCCGGTCACCGTGCATGCGGTCAACGATGCGCCGGTGATCGTGGCGCAGGGCTACAGCGCCACTGTCTCTGAAGAGGGGTTACCGGGTGGCGCGCCGGACACCCAGGGCACGTCCGACACGACCGATTCGGCGACCGCCAGTGGCCGTGTGGTCGCCACCGATGTCGATGGCGACAAGCTGACCTATACGCTGACGGCGCCGACCACGGCGTTGACCTCCGGGGGCGCCGCGATCACCTGGAGCGGTAGCGACAGTGGCACGCTGATCGGCTCGGCCGGTGGCAAGGAGGTGATTCGCGCCACCATCGACGCCAATGGCCAGTATCAGGTCACGCTGAAAGCCGGGGTCGATCATCCGAAGAGCGGCGAAGACACCCTGAGCTTCAATTTCGGGGTCAAGGTCAGCGATGGTAGCCTGAGCGCCATCAGCAGTATCGGCGTCACCATCGAGGACGACTCGCCGGTAGCCAGCACGCGTGACGTCAACTTCGTGCAGGGGGCGATCAACACCAACGTACTGCTGGTGGTGGATACGTCGGCCAGCATGAACGACAGAGTCACGGTGGATGGTGTCGAGCAGACGCGGCTGCAGGTATTGCAGCAGTCGATTCGCGACATGCTCGGCCGCTACGACGACATCGGTAACGTCAAGGTGGCGCTGGCGCCATTCTCCGATCAGCTCGACAGCTCGCCCAAGCAGTGGATGACGGTCGCCGATGCGCTCAAGGCCGTCGACGCGCTGCAGGCCAATGGCGGTACCAACTACGACTATGCGTTGAGCAATGCCCAGAATGCCTGGAACGGCAGTGGCAAGCTGACCGGCGACGTGCAGAACGTCTCCTACTTTTTCTCCGATGGCGCTCCGACGCTCTCCAGTCAGTACCCGAGCAATTACACGCCGGTGGGCAATGGTTACTACGTCTACAACGACGGCTCGGTGACGGATGCGGGCTTGGGCGATGGTATCGATGCCAATGAAGAGGCCGCCTGGAAGGCGTTTCTCGGCAAGAATGGCATCGATTCCCTGGCGCTGGGGATCGGTGGTGATGTGAGTCAGACCTACCTCAATCCGGTGGCCTACGATGGCCGCACCGGAGACGATACCAATGCCGTGATCATCCGCGATCTCAATGCGCTCGATGACGTTGTCTCGGGGACGGTGCAGATGCCGCTGCTGCAGGACGGCCTGCTGAGCGGTAGCGCTCACGGGCTGTCGCTGATGGGCGGTGATGGCGGTTTCGTCAAGAGCCTGGCGGTCGACGGCGTGACCTTCACCTTCGACAAGGCCAGCGGCGCGATCAGCGCCTCGTCGAGCACTGTCAGCTATACCTACGACAGCAGTTCGCACAAGCTCGGTATCACCACCGAGCTGGGCGGCAAGCTGATCATGGACATGGACGATGGCAGCTATCGCTACACGGCGAAGCTGGGCAGCTTCGGCACCGATGCCATTCGCTACACCCTGAGCGATGCCGATGGTGATACCGCCAGCGGGGTGATGAACATCAACGTCAAGAATGGTGTGACCGCCGCCCATGACGATCACATCATCACCAATATCCTGAGCCCGAGCCTGAGCATCGGTGCCGACGTGCTACTCGCCAATGACGCCGTCGCGGCGGGGACCACGGCGACCACCAACGGGCTGACACTGACCACCGGCTGGAAGGATCGTGCATCCGATTTCACGGCCTCAAGTGTGCAGACGCAGAATTTCCAGGATAAAGACACCTTTGCCTTGGATCGGAGCAAGTTCTCGACGGTGGGGCAGGCTGCCAACACCGCGGCGACCGTGGTGCGTGGGTACTTGGAGGGTGCGACGGGGTTATTCCGTCCCTCTTTCGGGGCGAATTCTCGCGATATTATGACGTTGACTTTGCGCGCCGGCGAATCCTTGACCCTGGCGACCAATGTCGCGGCCGGCGTGGCGCTGCTCTATAAGGGAGCGGGGGATAGTGACTTCACTGCGCTTGCCGATGGCGGCACCTTCACCAATACGAGCGGCGCCGACAAGAGCTACACCATCAAGGTCGAGAATGTTCAAGATCCCAGCTGGTTGGGAACAGGGGGGTGGGGCAGTGAAAACTACGATCTGAATATGCAGATTCACTATCCTGACAACCCGCTCGTGACCTCTACCTACACCCTCACCGACAGCCAGGGAGGCACCGATACGGCAGCGGTGACCGTCGACTATCATCGCGGGCAGACGCTGACCGGCAGCGATGGCGACGACACCCTGATGGCCAACGACAGCGGTACGACGCTCAATGGTGGCAAGGGCGACGACGTGCTGATCGGCGGCAAGGGCAATGACATCCTCACCGGCGGTGACGGCAACGACATCCTGCGCGGCGGCGAAGGCAACGATACCCTGAGCGGCGGTGCCGGTCGTGATACCTTGAGCGGCGGCGCTGGCAACGACATCCTCGATGGCGGTGCGGGGGCCGATCGCCTCGAGGGCGGCAAGGGCAACGACATCCTCACCGGCGGGGATGGCAGCGATACTTTCGCCTGGATGCGCGGTGACCAGGGCTCCTCGAGCGCTCCGGCGGTCGACCGTATCACCGACTTCAAGGGCGGTGATGGCGGCGACCGGCTGGATCTGTCCGACATGCTGGATATCGGCAGTTCGAGCCTCTCCAACGCCGATCTGGCCTCGCTGGCCGCCCAGCAGCTGCACTTCGTCAAAGGGGAAGCCAGCGGTGCGCCGGGTACCGCCACCAGCGGCGGCTCGACGCTGGAGATCAAGACCGATGGGCCCAACGGCGCGGTGACCCAGAAGATCGTCTTCAGCAACGTCGACATGACCAGTCTGGGCGGCTCCGATACCGAGATCATCAAGACGCTGCTGGATCACGGTAACCTGAAGACGAACATGGATGGTTGAGGGACGATGACTTGAGACTTACCAGCATGAATCGACACGAGCATGGCATCACAGGAGACTCGAGGTTTGGTTGATGAACCGACACCCCTTCGTCCCGACCCGCTGGGCGAGAAGGAGAGCGACCCGCTGCTGGGGTCGCTCGTGTTCCTCTCGCGCTTTCACGGTGTACCGCGCTCGGGCGATGTGATCAGCGATGGATTGCCGCTGGACGAAGGGCGCCTGACGCTGTCGCTGGTACCGCGTGCGGCACAGCGCGCGGGTCTTTCGGCCAAGCTCGTCAGCCAGCGACCCGATCGGGTCGCCGACATCCTGCTGCCGTGTATCGTCGTGCTCCAGGGGCGTCGTGCCGCGGTGCTGCTCGAGCGCGATCCCCAGCGTCAGCAGGCGACGGTCTATCTGCCCGAAGCGGATGGCACCCAGGAAGTCGACATGGCCTCGCTGTGCGAACAGGCCACTGGCCAGATCATCTACGTCCGCCGCGAGCACCGTTTCGATGCGCGCGCGCCAGAGACGGTCAAGCTGGCCGATGGCCACTGGTTCTGGTCGACGCTCAAGCTCTCCACGCCGATCTATCGCGACGTCCTGATCGCCTCGCTGCTGGTCAACCTGTTTGCCCTGGCGGCGCCACTGTTCACCATGAACGTCTACGACAAGGTGGTGCCCAACCTGGCCTTCGACACCCTCTGGGTGCTGGCCACCGGGATGGGCATCATCGTCGGCTTCGACCTGTTGATGCGCCAGGTGCGCGCCTGGTTTCTGGATACCGCCGGCAAGAAATCGGAGGTGCTGCTGTCGGCCAAGATCTTCGCCAAGGTGATGAACCTGCGCATGGATGCGCGTCCGGTCTCGGTCGGGGCTTTCGTCAAGCACCTGCAGGAGTTCGACTCGGTGCGCGACTTCTTCACCTCGATGACCATGACCACCCTGGTGGATCTGCCGTTTGCGCTGCTGTTCCTGCTGGTGGTGTGGATCATCGGCGGGCCGCTGGTACTGGTGCCGCTGGTCGCGCTGATCATCCTGATCGGCTATGCGATCGCCATCCAGTGGCCGCTGAAGCGCTCGATCGAGCTGGGGTCGCGGCTGGCCACCGAGAAGCACGCGCGGCTGGTCGAAAGCGTGGCCGGGCTGGAGAGCATCAAGCTGGCCAACGCCCAGGGCGAGACCCAGCGGCGCTACGAGCGCGCCGTCGGCGAGATCGCCAAGTGGGGGGTCAAGAGCCGCAATCTCTCGACCTCGGTGTCGTCGCTGACCACCACGGTCAACCAGCTCTCCACGGTGTGTCTGGTGGTGCTCGGCGTCTACTTGATCGGGGAAGGCAGGCTCTCGATGGGCGGCCTGATCGCCGGTGTCATGCTGACCGGGCGTGCCCTGCAGCCGCTGGCGCAGATGGCGCTGCTGATCACGCGGTTCGGCCAGACCCGCAGCGCCATGGCGGCGATCGACCAGATCATGCAGCTACCCGACGAGGTCGAGGCGGAGAAGAACTATGTCCACCGCGACCGCCTCAACATGCGGATCGAGTTCGATCACGTCGGCTTTCGCTATGGCGAGGACTCTCCCGAGGTGCTCAGCGATGTCTCGTTCACCATCGAGCCGGGGGAGCGGGTCGCGATCATCGGCCGCATGGGCGCGGGCAAGAGTACCGTGCAGCGGCTGATGAGCGGTCTCTATCGCGCCTCCGAGGGCAGCGTGCGCATCGATGGTCTCGACATCAATCAGATCCACCCGGCAGACGTACGCCGGCACATCGGTTTCGCCGGTCAGGACAGCACGCTGTTCTTCGGCTCGATCCGCGACAACATCATTCTCGGCCAGCCCTATGCCGGCGACGAGGCGATCCAGCGCGCGGCCGACATCAGCGGGGTCTCCGAATTCACCCGACGCGATCCGGATGGTCTCGACCGGCAGGTCGGTGAAGGCGGGCGTCTGTTGTCGAGCGGTCAGCGCCAGTCGGTGCTGCTGGCGCGGGCGATACTCAGCAACCCGGCACTGCTGCTGCTCGACGAGCCCGGCTCCTACATGGACAACCGCGCTGAGGCGCTGCTGCGGCGCACGCTGAGGGAGCTGCCGCGCAGCCAGACTCTGGTGCTGGTGACCCACAAGAGCGCGATGCTCGAGGTCGCCGAGCGCATCATCGTGCTCGACAGCGGCCGTGTGATCGCCGACGGGCCCAAGCCGACCGTACTCAAGGCACTCAACGAAGGTCGCGTCCAGGCGCCATCGGAAGCCACGCCGGCGCGGGCTTCGGAGGTGCGCCATGGCGGGTAAGGTGCTCAAGTGGCCGCGCCCGACGGCCCAGGAGCTGGAGCTGGCGGATGACGCCAGCGCGGCGACGCTGCTCGCCACGCCCTGGCGCTCGCGCATCCTGATCTGGGTGCTGCTGGCGTTCTTCATCGCCTTTCTGGTGTGGGCGGGGCTTTCCAGTATCGAGGTAGTCACCCGCGGCATGGGGCAGGTGGTGCCCTCGTCACGGCTGCAGACGATCCAGAACCTCGAGGGCGGTATCGTGCGCGATATCTACGTCCAGGAGGGAGATATCGTCGATGCTGGCCAGCCGCTGGCGCGCATCGACCCGACCCGAGCCAGTTCCGATCTCGCCGAGCGCGAGTCGACCCTGGCCGGACTGCAGGCGACGGTGGCGCAGTATCAGGCCGAAATGGCCTCGGTGACGGTGAAACCCGATGCCGACAGCTGGCGTGACCAGGTCACGGTGTCGACCCAACCGCTGCCGGTCAGCGAGACCTTTCAGAAGACCAACCCGGATATCTATACCGCGGCCGAGAACGCCTACAGCGCACGTATCAATGGCCTGCGCTCGCAGCTCGACCAGGCCGCGGCGCAGATCGAGCAGCGCCAGCAGGAGTTGCAGGAGTTGCGTGCCAAGGCCGAGTCGCTGTCGCGCAGCTACCAGCTCTCGCGTCAGCAGCTCGGCATCACCGCGCCGCTGGTCAAGGAGGGCGTGGTATCGCGGGTGGACCTGCTCAATCTGCAGCGCCAGGTCAACGACCAGCGTGGTGAACTGGAGTCGGCGCAGCTCTCTATCCCGGCCAAGCAGTCGGAGCTGCAGGAGGCGATCAGCAAGCGCCGTGACGTGGCCCAGCAGTTCCGCTCGCGCAGCGCCGACGCCCTGAGCGAGGCACGCGGCAAGCTCGACAGCCTGCAGCAGGGGCGCGCCAGCCTGCAGGACCGGGTCGATCGCACCCTGATTACCTCACCGGTGCGTGGCAAGGTGCAGTCGATCAACGTCAACACCATCGGTGGGGTTATCGACCCCGGCGCCAGCCTGATGCAGATCGTGCCGATCGAGGACAACCTGCTGGTCGAAGCCAAAGTGGCGCCGCGCGACATCGGTTTCATCCAGCCGGGGCAGCCGGCCACGGTCAAGCTCTCGGCCTACGACTTCACCATCTACGGCGGGCTCAAGGGCAAGGTGTTGCGCATCAGCCCGGATACCGAGGAGGACGACAAGGGCAATACCTACTACGTGGTCACCGTACGCACCGACAGCAATCATCTCGGCAAGAACAGCGACGACCTGGCGATCATTCCCGGTATGCAGGCCACGGTGGATATCATCACCGGCCGCCAGACCATTCTGCAGTATCTGCTCAAGCCGATTCTGCGGGCCCAGCAGAGCGCGATGCGCGAACGCTGAGGCGCCGGGCAGGGAACATCACTACAGAGAGACATGACAATCATGAGGCAATGGATCCTAGGCGTTGGGGTAGCCGCGCTGGCGGGCAGCGTGCAGGCACAGAGTCTGACCGAAGCCGTGACCCAGGCGGTCATGCAGTACCCCACCACCCGCACCGAGATGGCGCGCTACCAGCAGAACCTCGACGATGCGCGGGCCCAGCGCGGCGCTTATCTGCCGTCGCTGAGCCTCGAAGGGCGTGTCGGTTATGGTGCCAACGAGAGCGAGACCAGCGGTGTCTCTCAGGACAGCGACCCGCACAGCTACCGGCGTGCGCAGCTGACGCTGTCGCAGTTGATCTGGGATGGCAACACCACCATCGAGCGTATTCGTCAGGCCGATGAACAGAGCAACTACCAGCGCTGGCAAGTGGCGGCGGTGGCCAACCAAGTCGGGTTGACCACGATCCAGGCCTATCTCGACGTATTGCGTAGCCAGCGTCTGGTGGAGCTGGCTCAGCGCAACGTCGACACTCACCAGCGTATTGCCGCCGATATTCGCCGCCGCTCCGATCTGGGTGCGGGCACGGCTACCGACACCATCCAGGTAGACGGGCGCATGGCCCAGGCGCAGGCGAGCCTGATCGCCGCGCGCAACAACCTCGACGACGCGACCTCGGCGTTTCTGCGCTATGTGGGGGAGACGCCGCGCAACCTGACCCTGCCACCGGCGGCCGACATGAGCCGAGTGCCGCAGTCGTTCGACGCCGCCATGGCCATGGCCACGGCGCAGAATCCGCTGGTCGTCGCCGCTTCCCACTCGATCGCCGCTGCCCAGCATGAGGTTGCCGCCGAGCGCGGTGATTTCCTGCCCACTTTCCGTGCCGAGGCGAGCCGCCTGGCCAGCCGCGATTACGACTTCGAGGGCGACAGCGCCGATGACTGGAACGCCGACCTGGTGATGTCGTGGAATCTCTATCGCGGTGGTATCGATCTGGCCCAGATGCGCTCGCGCGAGGACGCCCTGCGCGCGGTGCGCTACGACAGCGACCGCTCGCTGCGCGAGATTCGCGACGAGCTGCGCCTGGCCTGGAACGCCCGCGACTATCTCACCAGCCAGCTGCCGTTTCTGAGCCGCCACGTCGAGGCCAGCCAGCAGACCCGGGTCAACTACCGTAAGCAGTTCGACATCGGCCGGCGCACGCTGCTCGACATGCTCGACAGCGAAACCGAACTCTACGATGCCGAGCGCTCCCAAGTGGAAGCCGAATTCTCGCTGCGTCGTGCCAATTATCGCCTGCTCGCCGCCACCGGCCAGTTGCTCGATACACTCCAGGTAGACGTCGGCCTGATCGCCGATGCCGGAGAAAGCTATCCGAGCACCGTGACATCCGGGCCTCAGGGTTGAGTCCCTCAGGATTGAGTAAGGAGAGAATGCCATGAGCCTGTTTCGGCGCTCGGTCGCCATCATGGTGGGGTTGTTGCTGCTGTTCTCGGCGGGCATCTTCGCCATCGAAGTCCATCAGACCCGTGCTTCGCTGGCCGAGCGCCAGCAGGCCGACGTCGACAATCTGGCCCAGGCGCTGAGTCTGTCGCTGGTGCCGTTCGTCGAGATCGGTGACTGGACCAGTGCGGAAACCCTGATGCGCGCCGCTGCCGATGGCGGCGCGGTGCGCGAGCTGCGGCTAGAGGCGGTGGGGCGCGATCAGCCGCTGGTGATGACGTCCGAGCGGGTCAGTAGCACGCCGGCCTGGTTCCAGCATGCGGTGGCGCTGCCCAATGCCATCAGCGAGCGTGAGATCAGCGGCGGCTGGTCGGCGTTGGGGAGTATTCGCGTGGTCTCCGAAAGCGCCGGTGCCTACGATCAGCTGTGGACGCTGGCGCTGCAGCTGTTGGGCTGGCTGGCGATTGGCATGTTTGGGGTGGTGGTGCTCTGCGTGATTGGTTTCAAGCGGCTGCTGGGCCCGCTCAACCGGCTGTCGCGGCGTATCTCCGACATGCAGATCGACGGCTTCGACGAGCCGCTGGCACCCAGCCGTATTCACGAGCTGCGCGGTATTACCGAGGCGGTCAACCGGCTCGGCGAGCGTCTCAATCAGCAGTTCGACCAGCAGGCCGAACAGGTGGTGCGGCTGCAGCGCATGACCGAGCAGGATGCGGTCTCGCAGCTGGGCAATCGGGCCTATCTGACCCGGGTACTCGACGAGTGGCTGTCGGCTCCCGAGGGTGGCGCGCTGGTGATTCTGCGTATCGACCACCTCCAGGAGCTCTACCGCCGCGACGGTTTCGAGGCGCGTGACCAGGCGATCCGGGCGATCGGCCACGGACTCAAGGGCACCCAACTGGGTGGCCGTGAGGTGCAGGCGGCACGCCTCTCCGCCGAGGAGTTCGCGCTGGTGCTCCCTGACTGCGATGACGATGTGCGCGAGCGCTGGCTGGCGGACATGCTCGACCGGGTCGATGACCTGGTCGATGCCAATCCGCTTGCCGAGACGCGCCAGCACTACACCCGTGCGGGAGTGGTGCTGCGCGATGCCGGCATGAGCCGCGAGAGTGTGCTGGCCCGCGCCGACAGCGCCCTGCGTGACGCGATCGAGCTGGGCCAACGCTGGGTGGTGGTGCGCCCCGAGAACACGCTGGCCGCAAGGGGACGTCAGGAGTGGCGTCAGGTGATCGAGCGTGCGCTGGTCGAGCGCGACCTGAGCCTGGTGGCACAGCCGGTACTGCTGGCCGATGGCAGCGAACTGCATCGAGAAGTGTTCGTACGCCTCAACGAAGGCGACAAGCAGCATCCGGCCTATGTGTTCCTGCCGGTGCTCAATCATTTCCGCCTGGGCGCCCGGCTCGATCGCAGCGTGCTCGATACGCTCGACGGCCTGGCTGGTAAGCTTAGTGGACGCCTGGCGGTCAACCTCACCGCCGATTCGCTGGCTGAGCCCGAGGCGTATCGTGCCCTGGTAGCGTGGCTCGAGACGCATACCCGGCTCGCCGCGATGCTCGACCTGGAGGTCAGCGAAGAGATCGCCCTGGAGCATCTCGACGCGGTGCAGCAGCTGTTCCGCCTGGCTCACCGGCTGGGTGCCCGGTGCGGGGTCGACCGCTTCGCACGCAACCTGCAGGCGATGGCCTATCTGTCGCGGCTGCGCCCGGACTACGTCAAGATCGACCAGGGCTTCTTCGTGCGCGACGAGGTGGATACCGAGTTTCTGCGCAGTCTATGCATGGCGGCGCATCAGGTGGAGTCGCGGGTCATTGTGACCCGCGTGGAGTCCGACGAGCAGCGTCAGCGGGTCAGCGAGGTGGGGGCCGACGGCTATCAGGGGTACCTGGCGCCGACCGCACCGCTCACGTTGGCTTGAGGCGTGGGCGCAAAGTGGATGGCGGCCTGGCGTCGCCTTGGCAGCAGGCGGCGCGACCCAGGCGACGCTCGCCCACGCCGTGGCGGCGTGGTTGGGGCCGCCTGGCTGGCATCGGTATGCCTGGTGGCGCTGCTCGGCGGCCAGGCGACGGTCGAGGCGCTGCCGCGTCTGCCGCCGCAGTCGGAGGTCGTCAGGCTCTACGGCGCGGCCGGCTGGCAGCGTATCCAGCAGTGGCCGGTGCTGATCGACCGCCTGCAGGGGCGATCGATCGAGGTGCAGCTCAAGGGCGTCAACGATTTCTTCAATCAGCTGCGCTTCCTCGACGATATCGATGTCTGGCACGTCAAGGACTACTGGGCCACGCCGTTCGAGTTCCTGGGCATAGGCGCCGGCGACTGCGAAGACTTCGCCATGGCCAAGTACCTGACGCTGCGCGAGCTGGGAGTACCGGAAGACCAGTTGCGGCTGCACTACGTCAAGTACATCCCCTACGACCAGTTCCACATGGTCGTGACCTGGGCACCCACACCGACCACGCCTCCGGTGGTGCTCGACAATATCGACAAGCGGATCGAGCCGGCATCGCAACGTAACGATCTGCTGCCGATCTACAGCTTCAACGGTAGCCACCTGTGGATCAGCAAACTCGGTGGCGGTGGGCGCGAGGTCGGCGACGCCAGCCGCCTGAGCCTGTGGCAGAGTTGGCAGCAGCGCCTGGAGCAGGGCACGCTGCGCGATCCGCGGCAGTGATCATTCACCTGGCGCTAACGCCATCGGATGTTTCGAGGAATAGAAGATGAACAAGGGAACGAATCGGTCGTGCTGGTCCAGCCTGGCGCTGATCTCCGCTGCGGGCTTGCTGAGCGCCTGCGCGTCACCGCAGGTCGGCCACGACGTGGTGGTCGAACGCCCTTCGATACAGGGGCCGGTGGCAGTCAGCGCCGACCAGCTGTTCGATGCCGCGGATCACGATGACAAGGGCTATCTGACCCCGCTCGACGTCGAACCGCTGGGTCTCGGCGGCAACTGGCATACGCTGGATCTCAACGGTGATGGCCACCTGTCACGGCAGGAGTTCCGGGCCCAGTTCGCCTCGCCGCTGGTGCAGTCGACGCTGACGTTACCCAATGATCTGCGCACCACTCAGCCGGCGGTGGATGACAGTTACCGCCTGCCGCCTGAGCCAGCGTCCGAGCGTTACCATCCGGCGCCGAGCGATGCGCCGACGCCGGCGACCATGAGCGTGCCGGACAACGCGCCTATCGAAGTGCCGGTATTGATGGATGACGATGCCAGCGGCAGTGCCAACTGATCCCGACGCCGGGACCGTTCGCCGTGCGATGTGATAGGGCGCCTTGGCAGGCATGCATGAGGGGATGCACGAGGGGACTGTCGCCGGCAGGCTGTCAGCGGTTACGCTGTTGCAGGACGGCCTAATGTGAGAGGCCTGTCAGCGATGGGGAAAACGATGTTCGAATGGATCAGGAGGTGGCTGCAACCCATGTCTGCAACGATGACACGCTCGGCACAAGATCAGGCGGCAGTGGACGAGGCGGCGACACGACTGGCGCTCTACCACTTTCAGCGTTGCCCCTTCTGTGTGCGCGTGCGTCACCAGATCGAACGCCTGAACCTGCCGATCGAGCTGCGCGATATTCAGCGCGATCCCGACCACCGACGCGATCTGATCGCCGGCGGCGGTCGCAGCATGGTGCCGTGTCTGCGTATCGCTCACGAGGATGGTCGGATCGAGTGGATGTACGAGTCAGCGGATATCAATCGTTATCTCGAGCAGCGTTTCGGCCACTGAGAGCGCAATCGGGCGGTGACGCGGCGGCTCGGCTTTCCGTAAACTGTACGACCTTCATTCATCGTTCCAGGAGTGACCGCATGGCACAGGCCAGCGCCCGCCACATTCTCGTTGACAGCGAGCAGCAGTGTCTCGAGCTCAAGCAGCAGATCGAAGCCGGTAGCGATTTCGCCGAGGTCGCCCGCCAGCACTCCAAGTGCCCCTCTGGCCGCCAGGGTGGCGAGCTGGGGACCTTCGGCCGGGGTCAGATGGTCAAGGAGTTCGACGAAGTCGTCTTCAACGGCGCCCTCAACGAAGTCCACGGCCCGGTCAAGACCCAGTTCGGTTATCACCTGCTGGAAGTCACCTCGCGCGGCTGATCAGGGCACACGCCGCCGGAAGGCGTGAGTCTCCCGGCGGCGACGGGGCGGCACAAAACGTTACGCGGATTTCATCTTGACGACGGCCAGATCGGACTATCTTCAGAGAGCGCGAGGCAGCGAGCGAGTTGCTGCTCGCGGCGTGAAAGGGAAGTTCCACGTCAGCGAGGTGAATGTCATGACTCAACGTTCGAAAGCCGACAAGGCCGAAGGCGCTATCGACAAGGTCGCCGGCAAGGTCAAGGAAGTGGCCGGCAAGGCGACCAAGGATCGCGAGCTGGAGGGCAAGGGCAAGGCCCAGCAGTCCAAGGGGCATCTCAAGTCCGCCAAGGGCGATCTCAAGGACGCCGCCAAACCGCGTCACTGATCCGACCCGTCATCAGCACGGCCCCGACATCTGTCGGGGCCGTTGCGTTTAGGCGCGGGGGTCGGGACCGGCGTTGCTGACAGCCGACGCCGGGAGGCCGCGCATCAAATACGGTTGTCGCTGTTGTAGATGGCCAGGTCCAGCTCCTTTTCGCTCTTGCCGACCAGCGTGGTGACCATCAGGTCGCCGGCCACGTTGACGCTGGTGCGTGCCATGTCGAGGATACGATCGACCCCGGCGACCACACCGATCGCCTCCAGCGGCAGGCCGATCTGGGCCAGCACGATCGAGAGCATGATCAGCCCTGCGCCGGGCACCCCGGCGGTGCCGATCGAGGCCAGGGTGCCGGTGAGGATGATCATGCCGTAATCGGTCATCGATAGATCGACGCCCACCAACTGGGCGACGAACAGCGCCGCGACCCCCTGATAGATGGCGGTGCCGTCCATGTTGATGGTGGCACCCACCGGCAGCACGAAGCTGGAGACCCCTTCGGAAACCCCGAGATTCTTCTGCGCGCAGCGAATCGAGACCGGCAGCGTGCCCGACGACGAAGCCGAGGAGAACGCCACCACCAGCGCGTCGACGATCCCGCGCAGGTAGCGGCTCGGGTTGAGCCGGCCGAGCAGCGCGATCAGGCCGCTGTAGACCACCAGCACGTGCACCACGCAGGCCAGATAGACCACGCCGATCACCTTGGCCAGCGGCAGCAGCACGTCCAGCCCGTACTGCCCCGAGACGTTGGCGATCAGGCCGAACACGCCGATCGGCGCGAACGCCATGACGATCGCGGTCAGCTTGTACATCGCCTCGGCGAAGCTCTCGAACACCCGCACCACCGGTTCGCCCTTGTCACCGATCAGCATCAGCGAGATGCCCAGGCCGATGGCGAAGACGATGATCTGCAGGATATTGCCCTCGATCATCGCTTGCAGCGGGTTGTTGGGTACCAGGCCGACCAGGATGTCGATCAGCGAGGGCGCCTCGCCCGCCTGCTGTGGGGCGCTCATCGAGGCATCGGCGCCGACCCCCGGCTGGAACAGCGTCGCCGCGACCAGGCCGATGGCGATGGCGAAAGCGGTGGTGATCAGATAGAGGGCGATGGTACGGGCCCCCACGCGGCCCATCTTCTGCGGATCGCGCATGCCGGTGATTCCCACCACCAGGGTGGAGAACACCAGCGGCACGATCAGCATCTTGATGCCGTTGATGAAGATATCGCCGAGCGGCTTGAACAGACTGGCGTCCTTGCCCATCAGGGCGCCGGCGAGGATACCCAGCAGCAGGCCGGCGATGATCTTCTGCCACAGCGGGATACGTCGCCACAGATTGGGTCGGGCGTTGTTCGTTGTCATTCACGGGCTCCTTGCGCAGGCCAGATTGCCGGGGGCAAAAGCGCGCATTCTACCCATCCCGCGGGCGTTTGCGATCCGCCCATTCACAACCGGGATACGCTATAACCCGATTGCGACCAAAGTCGCGTATGACGCCCGCTGCCGCCACACGCCGCTACCTCCTGCTCGGCGCGCGGCAGCAGCGATGTCGTCATACCTCGCGGTAGAGTTCACCTCCCTCGCGCTGAAAGCGTTCCGCCTGAGCCTGCAGGCCAGCCTCGCGATCCCCGGAGGGCGCTGCGTCGCCGAAGCGCTCGCGCACCTCCTGGGTGATCTTCATCGAGCAGAACTTGGGCCCGCACATGGAGCAGAAATGCGCCACCTTGGCCGATGCCTTGGGCAGGGTCTCGTCGTGGAAGGCCCGCGCCGTGTCCGGGTCGAGGCCGAGATTGAACTGATCCTCCCAGCGGAACTCGAAGCGCGCCTTGGAGAGGGCGTTGTCACGGCGCTGGGCTCCGGGATGACCCTTGGCCAGGTCGGCGGCGTGGGCGGCGATCTTGTAAGTGATGATGCCGGTCTTGACGTCATCCTTGTTGGGCAGGCCCAGGTGCTCCTTGGGGGTGACATAGCAGAGCATGGCGCAGCCGTACCAGCCGATCTGTGCCGCACCGATGCCGGAGGTGATGTGATCGTAACCCGGGGCGATATCGGTGGTCAGCGGGCCCAGGGTGTAGAACGGCGCCTCGTCGCAGCAGGCGAGCTGCTTGTCCATGTTCTCCTTGATCAGCTGCATCGGCACGTGGCCGGGGCCTTCGATCATCACCTGGACATCGTGCTGCCAGGCGATCTTCGTGAGCTCGCCCAGGGTCTCCAGCTCGGCGAACTGGGCGGCATCGTTGGCATCGGCGATCGATCCCGGGCGTAGACCGTCGCCCAGCGAGAAGGCGACGTCGTACGCCTGCATGATCGCGCAGATCTCTTCGAAGTGAGTGTAGAGAAAGCTCTCCTGATGGTGGTGCAGGCACCACTTGGCCATGATCGAACCGCCGCGGGAGACGATACCGGTGACGCGCCTGGCGGTCAGCGGCACGTGATGCAGGCGCACGCCGGCGTGAATGGTGAAGTAGTCCACTCCCTGTTCTGCCTGCTCGATCAGGGTGTCGCGGAAGATCTCCCAGGTCAGGTTCTCGGCCACGCCATCGACCTTTTCCAGCGCCTGGTAGATGGGCACGGTGCCGATCGGTACCGGTGAGTTGCGCAGGATCCACTCGCGGGTCTCGTGGATGTTCTGCCCGGTGGAGAGATCCATGATGGTATCGGCCCCCCAGCGGATGCCCCAGGTCATCTTGTCGACCTCCTCCTCGATCGACGAGGTCACCGCCGAGTTGCCCAGATTGCCGTTGATCTTCACCAGGAAGTTGCGCCCGATGATCATCGGCTCGCTCTCCGGGTGGTTGATGTTGGCGGGGATGATGGCACGCCCGGCGGCCACCTCCTGGCGCACGAACTCCGGGGTGATCTCCGCGGGCAGATGGGCGCCGAACGCCTCGCCGGGGTGCTGGTGATCCAGGCTGGGATCGGCTGCCTCGCCCTGCCACTCGCGCCGGCGCTGGTTCTCGCGAATGGCGATGAACTCCATCTCCGGGGTGATGATGCCGCGACGGGCGTAGTGGAGCTGGGTCACGTTGGCACCCGGGCGGGCGCGGCGCGGAGTGCGTGCGAGCTGAAAGCGCAGGGTCGCCAGCCGCGGGTCCTCGGCGCGCCGGCGCCCGAAGGTGGAGCTGGGGCCCTCGAGCCACTCGGTATCGCGGCGTTCGTCGATCCAGGCGCGGCGTACCTCCGGCAGCCCGCGGCGAATGTCGATCTGGATCTCCGGATCGGTATACGGGCCGGAGGTATCATAGACCGCGAGCGGGGCATTGGGTGCGAAGCCGTCGCGGGTCGGTGTCGGAGACAGCGCGATCTCGCGCATCGGCACGCGAATGTCCGGGCGTGAGCCGGTGACGTAGATCTTGGTCGAGGCGGGCAGCGGGGAGATGGCGGCGCTGTCGACCCTGGCCGTATCCGAGAGGAACTGGGGAGATTTCATGTCGAGCGTGCTCCAGTGCATGACTCAAGTCAGGCCGGCGCACAGCGTAGGCGGGGGGAGGTTGGGTGGGGCGTGAGCGCGGACCGAGGCATTGGACCGAGCGCACCGACCTCCGCTTGATCCCTACGCCGGTACTAGCCGGATCAGGTTCGTCGGGATCCGCCGTGGCGCCGGGCCCGGGAGGGCGCTGCGCAGGACGATCTCAGCCGGTTCCACCGGCACCCCGTCAAGCGTCGATGTCTGCTCACGGCGAGTGGCCGGGCGCAGACAGCCCGGCCAGTCTGGGGTAGCGCAGAGAGCGGGTCAAGCGGGTGCGTGGGCCCGTGCCAGCCTGCCACCGGTCTGGGGCGCGGCCACGCCGGTGGTGAGCGGAAAGCTCAGTGGCAGGCCGCGCAGCGAGCGCATGGCCAGGTAGGCGAAGCATTCGGCCTCGATCGCGTCCCCGCGCCAGCCGACGGCATCGGCGAGCTGCACCTCGGCACCCGTGCGGTGGGCGAGTTCGCGCATCAGCGTGGGGTTGCGGCGCCCGCCGCCGCACACCACGATCCGCTCGGGCCGCTGCGGCAGCAGGGTCATTGCCCGGGCCACGGCGGCGGCGGTGAAGGCGGTCAGGGTGGCGGCGCCATCTTCGAGTTCCAGCCCCGCGGCCATCTCCGCCTGGAAGTCGAAGCGATCCAGCGACTTGGGATAGGGCGCGGCGAGGTAGGGGTGTTCGAGCAGTGCCTGAAGCCGCTGTTCATCCACCTGCCCGCGGGCGGCGATGAGGCCGTCGCGGTCCATCGCCGCGCCGGTGTGCTGGCGCACCCAGTCATCGATCGGCGCATTGGCGGGGCCGGTATCGAAGGCGATCAGGCGCCCCTGGTCGGATGGCTCGCCGTCCCACCAGGAGAGATTGGCGACGCCGCCGAGGTTGAGCACCAGACTCTCGGCACCGGCATTCAGGCGCTCGAGCAGCGCGCGGTGATAGACCGCCGACAGCGGCGCCCCCTGGCCGCCGCGCTCGACGTCCGCACTGCGGAAATCATAGACCACGTCGCTGCCCACCAGGCGTGCCATCAGCTGGCCATCGCCCAGTTGGCGAGTGGCGCCGCGGCGCCCCGCGACCGGCGGGCGGTGGAGCACGGTCTGGCCGTGGAAGCCGACCGCACTGAGCTGTTCGGGACGGAAGCCGTGCCGGGCGAGGAACTCGCTCACGGCGGTTGACTGCGCCTCGGTCAGCGCGGCCTCGGCGCGGCGGAAGATTGCCGGCTCGGGACCTTCGAAGTTCCACGCCCGGGCGGCCTCGAGGGCCTCGGCCAGCAGCGGGCGGATATCCTGGGCGTAGGGCACCAGCTCGTAGGGGCCGAACTCGTCGATGGTGTCGCCATCGCTGCGCAGCATGGCGATATCGATGTTGCCATCGAGCACGGTGCCGGTCATGAGACCGAGGCTCCAGCCGGATTGCATGGTGGCGTCTCCTGTGTGCATGAAGCGGGTATGACGATCACGTCGTGATGAGCTGGCTCGGCGCGAGCGGGTCTGGCGCAGACTCTACCGGCTGCGGGCGGCCGCGCAAAGCCGGCACGCGGCGGTTCAGCCGGCGATGGCCTCGCGCACGATCTGAATGAAGTGCTGCGCCTGGGGCGTCAGGTGATGGCGCGGATGGGTCAGCCACACCTCGGAGCGCGCGTCGGCATCACTGATCGGACGGTAGCGCACGTTATCGATATGGATGTGGCGGAACGACTCGGGCAGCAGCGAGACACCCAGTCCGCTGGCGACCAGGCTGATGATGGTGTTGGGGCCGCCGACCTCCTGGACCAGACGCGGTGTCAGCCCGCGCTGAGCGAACAGCACGTTGAACTGGTCGAGCAGACCGGTACCGGCGGCGGGCGAGAAGTAGACGAACGGCTGGGTGGCCAGCTCGGCCAGACTCAGCGGGGTATCGCTCGCGCCGAGCTCGCTTTGGGCATTGACCACCGCCACCAGCGGTTCGCGTATCAGAGTGAAAGCGGAAAGCTCTGGCGGCAGGGTGGCCGGACGCATGATGCCGATATCCAGATCGCCCTCCAGCAGCGGCGCGATCTGGCGCTGGCTATTGAGCTCGTGCATGCGCAGGTCGACGTCGGGGTAGCGCTGGCGGTAGTGGGTCAGCGTGCGCGGCAGCAGTGGGGTCAGCGGCACCGAGGTGGTGAAGCCGATACGCAGCTGGCCGCTCTCGCCGCGGCCGATGCGAGATACCAGCCGCGAGGCGCGCTCGGCGCGGGCGAGCACCTCGCGCGCCTCGTCGAGGAACAGCTCGCCTGCGGCGGTCAATGCCACACGGCGATTGGTGCGCACCAGCAGCCGCCCGCCCAGCTCCTCCTCCAACGCCTTGATCTGCTGACTCAGCGGCGGCTGGGAGATGCCCAGACGGGCCGCGGCGCGGCTGAAGTGCAGCTCCTCGGCCACGGCGACGAAGTAGCGCAGGGTTCGCAGTTCCATGGTCTCGCCCACCTGAATGATATATTCAGGATATCAAAAACTATGAATCATATATTCGAAATAAGGCTTGCGCCGGCTTATGCTAGGTCCTGATCGGCGCGCGGCCACCACTGCGCGGCCGCTTTCCTCAGGAGTCTCGACTTGCCCCGCCACCGCACACCCGCGCCGCTGCGCGATAACACCTTGGATGCCACGACCGATGCCGTCAGTGACACCAATCGGTCGCTGAAAAACGCCGCCGAACGTCTCGAAGCCGAGGCCGCCGAGGCCGCCTTCATCGAGCGTGGCCGGCGCGGCTATCGACCCACCATGCTGGCGCTGTTCCTGGGCGCCTTCTCGACCTTCGTGCTGCTCTACTGCGTGCAGCCGATCATGCCCATTCTCTCCGACGCCTTCGGCATCGACGCCGCGACCAGCAGTCTGTCGCTCTCGGTGGCGACCGGCATGCTGGCGATCGGCCTGCTGATCACCGGGCCGATCTCGGATGCGGTGGGGCGCAAGTCGATCATGTCGGTGGCACTGCTGGCGGCTTCGACCTGCACGCTGCTGGCGGCGGTGATGCCGAGCTGGTCCGGGGTCCTGGTGATGCGGGCGCTGGCTGGATTGTCACTGTCGGGGCTGTGCGCGGTGGCGATGACCTACCTCAACGAGGAGATTCATCCGCGCTACGTGGGGCTGTCGATGGGGCTCTACATCAGCGGCAACAGCATCGGCGGGATGAGTGGACGCCTGATCAGCGGGGTGATGGTGGACTGGGTGCCGTGGCGCTGGACGCTGGCGATCATCGGTCTGGTGGCGCTGCTTGCCGCGCTTTTGTTCATGCGTTGGCTGCCGCCGTCGCGGCACTTCACGCCGCGGCCGTTCAATGCGCGCAGCGTGCTCTCCGGCTTCACGGTGCACTTCAAGGATCGCGGGCTGCCGCTCTTGTTTCTCGAAGCCTTCCTGCTGATGGGCGGCTTCGTCACCCTCTACAACTACATCGCCTATCGGCTGCTGGCGGAGCCCTATCAGGTCAGTCAGGCGCTGGTCGGGCTACTCTCCATCGCCTATCTCTCCGGCACCTACAGCTCGGCCTGGGCCGGCTCGCTGGCCGATCGCCTGGGGCGGCCGCGCATCTTCTGGCTGTTCATCGTGATGATGCTGGTGGGGCTGGCGATCACCCTGCTTAAGCCGATCAGCCTGATTCTGATCGGCATCCTGATCTTTACCTTCGGCTTCTTCGCCGCCCATTCGCTGGCCAGCGGCTGGGTTGGGCAGCGTGCCCGGCAGGCCAAGGGGCAGGCGTCTTCGCTCTATCTGTTCAGCTACTATCTGGGCTCCAGCGTCGCCGGCACCCTCGGCGGCGCCTTCTGGTACTGGGGCGGCTGGCACGGCGTGGCGCTGTTCATCGGGGTATTGCTGCTCGTGGCGCTGATGATCGGTGTGCTTTGCCTGCGCCGCCTGGAAGCGCCTGGCGCGGCCGGTTGACACCCACCCCAGGTAACAACAACGCCAGGGGCCGGTCAGTGACCGGCCCCTGGCTGTTTCATTCCCGCTATTTCATCCGGGCTATCTCTAACTGGCTATCTCTGACTGGCTATCTCGTTCGGGCGTTCACCCGGATGAGGCTAACCGGAGAGGCCGATGCCGCCGGACTCACTTGGCGAACAGCTGGCTCATGTCCTTGAAGGCCTTGAACTCGAGCGCGTTGCCGCAGGGGTCGAGCAGGAACATGGTGGCCTGTTCACCGACCTGTCCCTTGAAGCGCACATAGGGCTCGATCACGAACTCGGTGCCGAAGCCTTTCAGACGCTCGGCCAGGGCTTCCCACTCATCCCAGCCCAGGATGATGCCGAAGTGCGGCACCGGTACATCGTGGCCGTCGACCGGGTTGGTGTGTGCCGCCTGCTGAGACGGCGTCTGCGGGTGCTCGTGGATCACCAGCTGGTGGCCGTAGAAGTCGAAATCCACCCACTGTTCGCTGGAACGGCCTTCGCTCAGGCCGAAGGTCTCACCGTAGAACTTGCGTGCGGCGGGCAGGTCGTGAACTGGAATGGCGAGGTGGAAGGGGGAGAGTGCCATGATGAGTGCTCCTCGAGTGTCGTGTGTGGGCTCAGTTTGATGGCAAAAAAATCGATGGAAAGCGGATAATATTGCAGTCTGATATCGAAAATACTGGATTCAGGGCGACAGCATGCTGCGCGAACTCAAGACCTTTCTGGCGGTGGTGCGCCACGGGACCTTCTCGGCCGCCGGCGGAGCGGTGGGGCTGACCCAGTCGGCGGTGAGCGCGCAGATCCGCAACCTGGAGGCGGACATCGGCGAGCCACTGTTCGAACGTACCGGGCGCGCTGTGCGCCTCAACGCAGCAGGTCGGCGCCTGCTGCCACAGGCCGAGAGCATGCTCAAGCTGGCCGCGCGCATTCGTGCCTCCACCGGCGATGAACTGAGCGGTGACTGGCATCTCGGCGCCATCGCCAGCGTCCAGAGCGGGCGCCTGCCGGCGATTCTGGCGATTCTGGCGGCGCGCGCGCCGGGGGTGATGACGCGGGTGGTGCCCGGGGTTTCACTGGCGCTGCTCGACCAGGTCGACAAGGGCGATCTGGACATGGCGCTGATCGTCAAACCGCCGTTCGGGCTACCGCGGGACCTCTACGCCTGTGTCGTCGCCCGCGAACCCTTCGTGCTGATTGCCCCGCCCGACAGCCAGGAGACGACCCTGGAGGCACTGCTGATGCGCCATCCCCTGGTGCTCTACGACCGCGGTTCGTTCGGCGGGCGTCAGGTGGTGCGCTTTCTCGAGCGTCAAGGGCTGCGCCCGGAGATTCGCCTCGAGCTCGACGAGATCGACGCCATTGCGCGTCTGGTGGCCTGCGGCCTGGGCGTGGCGCTGATTCCGCGCACTGGGATGTGGTGCCTGCAGTCGCCGCTGCCGGTGCGCGAGCTGGCGCTGGGCGAACGTGGCTTCCACCGTGAGCTGGTGATGGTGTCACGCCTGTCACCGGAACAGTCCGCGCTGGTGGCGCTGATCGAGGAGGCGCTGCTGGCCGAGGCTGCGCGCGCCGCTGTCGACGACCCTATGCAATGGTTGGGCTGAAATCATTCGCTTTTTTCGCGGCATCCGTGACCTAGACTGCTCTCTAACGCCATTCAGGAGCCTCGCATGTCTTCCCTCAACCCCCGCGGTGTCATTGCCCAGCACCCGGCCATCCGCGACGATATCGGTGATCTGACCACCCGGCGCCCGCTGCCGGGGCCGCGCCTGTCGCAGCTCGATCCGTTCCTGTTTCTCAATCATCACGGCCCGCAGGTCTATCCGCCCAATAACCATGGCTTGCCGTTCGGCCCGCATCCGCATCGCGGCTTCGAGACGGTGACCTTCATCCTCGCAGGCTCGCTGGCACACGCCGACAGCGCGGACCATCAGAGCGTGATCCACACCGGCGGCGTGCAGTGGATGACCGCCGGCAGCGGTATCGTCCACGCCGAGATTTCCCCGCCCGAGTTCCTGCGTGACGGTGGGCCGCTGGAGATTCTGCAGCTGTGGATCAACCTGCCGGCTCGGCTGAAGATGAGCGAGCCGCGTTACACCGGGCTGCAGCGCGAGTCGATTCCGACGATTGCCCTGGCTGGTGGCGGTGAGCTCAACCTGATAGCCGGTGAGTTCGAGGGGCAACGCGGGCCTGTCGAGAGCCTGACCGATGTGTTCATGTCGACGCTGACGCTAACGCCGGGGGCTTCGCATACGCTGCCGGCACCGTCAGGACGCCAGGTGTTTCTCTACCTGATCGACGGCGAAGCCAGCGTCGGCGGCGACGACGTCAAAGCGCAGCACCTGATCGAGCTGGACACGCAGGGAGATAGCGTCGAATTAACGGCAACCACCGAGTCACGGCTGATTTTTGGCCACGCGGCGGTGATCGATGAGCCCGTCGTCTCCCATGGCCCGTTCGTGATGAATACCCGGGAGGAGATCGTGGCGGCTATCGATGACTACCAGGCTGGGCGCTTCGGCGGTCTGGAGTGATCGGCATGGCGGATGGCGCGCCGGCTGTCTAGGCTCCGGTGAGGGCTCGGCCAAGGGGCGATGGCGCCGCCATCGGGCGCGTCGCGCAGGCATTTTGTAAACACCTTCGAAGGTCGGGCATCGGGCGAGTGTTCAGTATCAATCGCGTATCGGGAGACAGCAATGAACGTAGGATTCGTGGGTCTGGGGGCGATGGGCCAGGGAATGGCAGCGCAGCTGCTCAAGGCCGGCCACACGGTGACGGTGTGGAATCGCTCGCCGGCACCGGTAGAGGCGCTGGTGACCGAAGGCGCCAAAGCGGCCAAGTCGGCGCGGGCACTGGCCGCCAAGTGTGAAGTGCTGATCAGCATGCTGCCCGATGACCACAGCGTGCACGAGGTGCTGGTGGCGTCCAAGGCGCTCGAGGCGCTGCCCAAGGACAGCGTTCACATCAACATGGCCACGGTATCACCGGGCCTGGCGCGGGCGATGAGTGCGCTGCATGAAGGGCTCGGTTCGCACTACGTAGCGGCCCCGGTGCTGGGTCGTCCGGACGTGGCTGCCGCGGGTAAGCTCAATATCATCGTGGCCGGAGCGGCGACGGCGCAGGAGCGGGTGACGCCGGTGCTGGAGGCGCTGGGTCAGCGGCTGTGGCCGGTAGGCGAGGCGCCGGAGCGTGCCTGCGTGGTCAAGATCGCGGCCAACTTCATGCTGGCCACGGCGATCGAATCGATGGGCGAGGCTTCGGCGCTGACGCGTGCCTACGGCATCGAGGCCGATACCTTTCTGGAGATCGTCACTAGCACGCTGTTCGCCGCGCCGGCCTACCAGGGCTACGGCAAGATGATTCGCGAGGCACGTTATACGCCAGCGGGGATGAAGATGGCGTGGGGCTTCAAGGATGTGAGCCTGGCGCTGGCAGCGTCGCAGGAGCGCCAGGTGCCGCTACCGTTCGCCGGCGTACTGCGTGACAGCCTGCTCGACGCCATGGCCCACGGCGATGCCGACAAGGACTGGGCGGCACTGGCCGAGACCGCGGCGCGGCGCGGTAACCTCGACGCGCGCTAGGTGTTTATCTATCCGCTACTCTGCCGACACGGGCGATTCAGGACTAGGTTTGTGCGAAAAGTCAGCGAGCGAAGGCCAGACCGGGGCGCGTAGCTAAGGCAAAAATCGGCGAAGACGCGGAGTTTACGGGGTGTAAATGAGCATTCTGAGCTGATTTTTAACGCCGTATTGCCGAGCGCAGGTAGTTTTCGTACAAAGCCTAGCGATAGAGCCGAAAACGCCGGAAGTCGGGGATCTTCTGCTCCTCTTCCGGTGTCTTCTTCCAGCGCTTGTACTCCCACTGGTACTGCACCGGGTCGAGCGCGATGGCGGTCTCGACGCAGGCGTTGACGCCGGTCGCCGAGGTGGTCTCGTCGCTGGCGTAGACGCGCTCATCGGCGGCCAGGAAGTGGATCGCGAAGCCTTGCCCTTCGGGCAGCCGGCGCGCGACCCCGGTCACCACCCGCGCCTGGGTACGAGCCACCAGCTTGGGCAGCAGGGTGGCGGTGTAGGCCTGGCGGCCGAAGAAGTCGGCGAAGACGCCGCTGCCCCAGTCCGGTTCCTGATCCGGCAGAATGCCGATCGCTTCGGCGCGCTTCAGCGCCTTGAGCAGGGCGGCCACACCGCGTGAATTGGTCGGCACCAGCTCGGCGCCCATGCGTTCGCGGCCGTGACGAATCACTGGATCGAGATCGGCGATCTTGGGCGGTTCGTACATGGCGGTGAAGGGGAAGTGGCTGGAGAGCCAGAAGTTGAGCACCTCCCAGTTACCAAAGTGGGGCGCCAGCACGATCACACCGCGGTTCTCCGCCCGCGCGTCATCGAGCAGCTCGCGCCCATGCACTTCGACGATCGCCGCCTCGACGCGTCGCGGGTCGCCGATCCAGGCGAAGCCGAGTTCGAGCATGGTGGCCGCGGAGTGGCGCAGGCTCTGTTGCACGCGCTGGCGGCGCCCGGCCAGCGTGTCCGCGGGAAAGGCGAGCTCCAGATTACGCCGCGACACGTGACGCTCGCGGCGCGACACGGCGTAGAGCACGCGGCTGGCAATGCCCGCCAGGCGCCACAGGGTGACTAGGCGCCAGCCCGACAGCAGGCGCCATAGCGCATGAATGGCAGTGGCGTTGAACGATCTCTTCATCCGGGTAAAGGTCGATCTCTCGGCGAGTGTCGCCGTGCATTTTGCCTGTGGCATCGCCTGGGTTCTAGGGCCTGGCGCGAATAGCCGGGTGAACTCCAACGCAAAAACCCAGCCGGCGGCTGCCGGCTGGGCTGTTCTGGCGCGCTCTGGTAGCGGGGCTCAGTACTGGGTGACGTTGGCCACGTTGCCGTTGCCGTTCTGTACGGTCTGGGCGAAGTTCTGCCAGCCGCCGGACTGGGTGTGGTTGACGCTGTTGCTCCAACCATCCTGGCTGACGTAGGAGTCGTGTCCATAGCCGTACTGGTTGACGACAGCGTGGTTGTAGCTACCGTCCTGCAGGATGTCGCTATCCAGCTCGTCGCCCTGCTGGTTCACGTTGGCGTAGTTTTCCTGCCCGCTCTGCATGATGTAGCTGTCATTGAGACTGCCGTTCTGACGCACGTAAGCATCGTTGTTGGCAGAGCCATAGCCGCCGCCGTGCCGGCTATTGTAGCCGCCACCACCGCCTTTCTGATCGACGATCGAATCGTTGCGATAGCCGGCCTGGTTGACGTCGGCGTAGTTGCCGCGATCCTGTTGATTGACGATCGACTCGTTCTCGGTGCCGCTCTCCTGGCGCACGCGGGCCATGTTGTTAGCATCCTGCTGGGTGATGCGCGACCACTGATTGCCGCTCTGCACCACGTTGGCATCGTGGTCGGAGCCGGTCTGTTCGATGAACGACTCGGCGGCGTTGTTGGCATTACCGTTGAAGCCGGCCATGGCGTCGATCGCGTCACGCGAGGACTGGAAAGTATCGGACGGGTTGGTATTGCCGCCCGAGCTCTGCTGAGTTGCGTCCGCTGCCATGACGGCTGCGCTCATGGCCATGGCGATGGAAGCTGCGAGTACCGACATTTTGATTTTCATGATTTTCCCCTGGTTCTCTGAGTACCGCCTTGCGTTCCCCTGTATGACTGCCAAGGCAGCCATCAGTAGGTCACGATGGTGGCCGTTGCGCCGCTACCCGACCGTGACAGCTGGTCGACGGTGATGGCTCGGTGGCCGGTTCCCGACTGTTGAATCGTCACGGCACCGTTGGCACCGCGCTGGCTGATCTTGGCGTCGTAGCCGCTGCCCTGCTGCAGAAGCTTGGCGTCGAGCGAGTGTCCGGTCTGATCGATCGCGCCTTCGTTGAAGCTGCCGCGCTGATCGATCAGGGCATCATTGGCGTAGCCGGACTGACGAATGCTGGCCACGTTGGCCGCTTCGCGGCGGCTATTCTGCTGTGCGATGCGAGCGTGGTTGTCGCTACCGATCTGCACCACCGACGCGCGATTGACGCCTGGTAAGGCAATGGTGTCACTACGCGAATCCGGCTGAGAAAGGATGTGTTTCTCATAGCGATCGCGCGAGGAGTGGTCATCGACTTCACCTGTCTCTGACGCTATGCAGATAGACGTTAATGCGGCTAGCATCATCAGGGTTGAGATGCTTAAAATCGGGTGAGTGGTGAATGCTGTATGACGCATGATGGCGCCCTCGATAGACTGACTATTTCCTGCGATGTTGCGTGAGTCCGTGAGAGCAATATCGCTGCAAGTCTAAAGGCGAAACATCGGGATGCTGAGGGATTCTTCAGTATGATAATTCTGATGTCTAGGAGGGCATTGGTTGGGGTTTTTTCGAGAGTCTTGATAATAAAAAAGCCGCCAGATGGCGGCTGTCAATAGCGTGTCACGAAAAGCGAGTATCAGAAGCGATTTCGAGAGCGTCGATGCGACGCTGGGGCCAGGTTGGGGAGCTAAATTGAGGGGCTGGGTTGAGGGGCCAATTTTAGGGGGCAGTCGTACTGATCGTCTTGGCCGGCGCGACTTGACGAGCCGCGCCAGCCCATGAGCCTGACTTACATCATCGGCACGCTCTCGTTCAGGTAGTCGGCGAGTACGGTCTTCTCCAGCGGCACGCCGTCGGCGAGATTCCAGAGTCTATCCTGCACGCCCTCGGCGATCAGATGGATGACCGCGGACTCGATTGCTGACATCACCGCCATCTGTACCGGTTCGTTGGTAGTCAGGCCAGCTTCTGCCTCGAGCAGGCGGCGGAAATCGATGAAGCGGAAGACGCCGGCGCGGATCTCCTTGGAGTAGATGGTCTTGGTGGTGGTGACGTTGGCCAGCACCTCTCCGCTGGAGATCTCGACCGCGCGCAGATTGATCGTCACCTGGTCGACCTGATACTGCCCCGAGGCGCCGATGCCGAAGTATTCGGCGCCCAGCCCGCCGGTGCGCACGTTGGATTCGTAGGCGATGATACCGCCCTCCAGCAGCACCGAGGCGGAGCGCAGCGAGGGCAGGTTGTCCGGCCGATTGAAGCGCTCCTGCTCGGCGCGGATGATACGCCGCTCGGTCAGCAGATTCTGCAGACCGACCCGCTCCAGCGGCGTGAACCAGCCGGAGTCGGCCAGCGCACCGGTCAGCATCGCCGCGGCGCCCTGAGTGACAGCGGTGGAGAAGGTACTGGCAGGAGCCGGCCGGTACTGCCCGGTCTGATCACGAAAATCGTAGACCGCGGCGAGAATCTTGCCGGCGGGGCGAGGCAGCGCCTTGAGATCCTGCCAGGTCGCTCCGCGGGGTGTCAGCGTGGGCGGTTTTCCCTCGAGACCGTCGACGTTGGCGACCATCCCGGCGCAGCCGGAGAGCAGTGCGGCAGTCGCGACCGCAGCAATGAGTTTGTACATGTTGTGGTTCCCCTGCGTGGGTCGTGCTGGCTCAGAAGCCGCCAGCCGACAGCCCGCCCACGTTGATATTGGTGATGTCCCCGGTGGCCTTGTCGGTGACCGTGATCACCAGCTGCCCACCTTCGTCGCTGACCACGACCCCGAAGTCGTTGCTGTCATAGGAGCCGGTGCCGATATCTCCCGAACTGACATCCGAGAGCAACTGCGAGATCAGCCGGCTCTGCAGGCTCTGCACCAGGCGGTCGGTGGCCGAGAGGCCGCCGAAATCGCTCAGGCTAGGGTCCTTGTGGGTATCCTGGGCCTGTGCCTTGCCCAGTAGATAGCTGCCGTTGAACGGGTCGCCGCCGAATGACGGATTGATCGGTCGATAGATCAGCTCGCCAGCACTGCTCGGCGAGGTGACCGAGAGCGCGCCCAGCGCCAGGGCGAGAGAGAGCGGAACGAGATTGCGCATGTCACAACTCCTCATCTGAGAGGTCGAGGCTGGGTTGAAGCGATTGCGCGATACGGCGGCGCAGTATCGCCTCCTGGACGACACGGACCGCTTCGTCGGCGTAGCGATCCGCTTCGCTGATGCGTGGCGACAGCTGGGTGCTGAAGTAGATCTGGTTACGCTCGGCGATCCACAGCTGGCTGCCCCAGCGCGGGTCCGGGCGTTCGCTGACGGTGAGCTCGGCGCCGGAAACGATGGGGTCGCGCATGGCCGCCTGGGAAAAGCTGCGGTAGAAGGTGCGACCCGCCATGGTCAGGGTGCGGTCGATGATGACGCCGGAGAGCTCCGGGCGTTGCAGGTTGAACTGCTGGTCGAGCGCGCGCTGCGGGTTCTTCTCATCGATACTGACGGCAGGGGCGCCGTGGGCCTTGGCGGCATCCGGTTCGACCCCATCCTGGGCCAGGCAGGCCGTGCTCAGCAGCAGGAGCAGCAGGAGCAGCAGGAGCACCTGGAGAGCCAGCCCCGTGAGCCGGGCTCCGGGCGCTTGGTGGCAGGCGTTCATGACGCGCGCTCAATGCTTGGTTCGCGGGCGTGACAGGTTGGGCAGCGCACCCAGATGGTCGCGCGCCCAGCACACCACCTGGACCCGATTCTGGGCGCCGATCTTCTTGAAGATGTTGTAGATATGGGTCTTGACAGTGTGCTCGCTCAGGAACAGCTTCTCGGCGATCTGCGCGTTGGTGGCGCCCAGCCCGACCAGCCCGACTACCTGGCGCTCGCGGTGGGTCAGATATCCTTCCATACGGTAGGCGTCCATGCTCTGGCGGCGCAGCTTGTCGATCAGCAGGCTCATCAGATTGCGGGAAAGCCAGATCTGACCCTGCAGGATCTGCTTCAGGCCCTTGGCCATCAGCTCCGGTGTGTCCTGCTGGAAGAACACGCCACGGATATGTGACAGCGAGACCGCGTCCAGCGCATGGGTATCGTTCTTGGCGTTGAAGGCGCAGATCCGAGTCTCGCCCTCGCCCTGGCCGGCCAGGCTCTCTTCCCACTTCTGGAATAGAATGGGGTCGACCAGGCTCAGATCGATCAGAACGATGTCGAAGCTGGCGCCAGAGACCTTGTGCGGCTCCTGTGGGCCCGCCAGGCGATAGCTCATCCCGGTATGCGAAGAGAGACTCATCGCGAGCAGAGTCGACTGCGCTGTTTCGCTGGTCACGATCAGCATCGAGGCTTCTGGGTTTGACATGATATTCCCCTGTCGTACGTTGCCTAGACGGTAAATATTCTGGTTATTGTGCAAGGCTGGTCTTTTGTGTTTCGGATTGTTGCACCGGCTTTCAGGAATATAAAGTTCTGCCGATTGGTATTTTTCTGGTACTCGTCTGCCGGGTGAAATTTTCTTCCCTTCAAATACATGAGGTTGGAGTTTTCAGGCTGTAAATTAGAAGGCCTTACTGGTTTCGACTTTGGTCTAATTTTCCACTCGCTATGGGCGTGTTTTTTGTTTCTTTTTTGAATTAATCACCTAATCGTTCACCTGCGCACTTCAGTGGCGCCATGTCCTGAAACCGTACCATTCTCCAAGGCGTAGGCTTCGCGGCTATCGCCAAGCTGGCCGTGCCGAAAAAGCTGCGTCTCGCATCCATTATCCTTCTCCGGCCGGCTCCACTTTGGCCTCCTCGACATCATCCAGCCGGTCAGCGCGGCGCAATACCGGGAAGGCCCACATCCACAGCCCGACGATCCCCAGGGTGCCGACCGCGCCGATCACCGCTGCCGGCACGGTGCCGAACCAGGCCGCGCTGACCCCGGACTCGAACTCGCCCAGCTCGTTGGAGGCGCCGATGAACAGCATGTTGACCGCATTGACCCGGCCGCGCATCTCGTCTGGCGTTGCCAGCTGCAGCAGCGTCAGGCGTACATAGACGCTGATCATGTCGGCAGCGCCGGCGATCAGCAGAGCGCCGAACGAGAGCCAGAACCAGTGCGACAGCGCGAACACCAGGTTGGCCAGGCCGAACACCGCCACCGCCGCGAACATCGTCAGCCCCGCATGGCGGTTGATGGCACGCACTCCTAGATAAAGCCCCATCAGTAGGGCGCCAATGGCGATGGCGCTGCGCAATGCGCCCAGCCCCTCGGGGCCGACGTGCAGGATCTCGTGGGCGTAAACCGGCAGCAGCGCCACGATGCCGCCGAACAGCACCGCGAACAGGTCCAGCGAGATCACCCCGAGAATCACCGGCTTGCTGCGGATATAGCGAATGCCGGCGGTGAAGCGCTGCCAGGCGGTGTCATCCCGCGGCTGGCGCTCTACGGCGTAGCGTACCGGCACCATGAACAGGCCGAGCAGGGCAACCATGAAACACCCCAGCACCACGCTGTAGGTGAGCGGCGCACCGAAGGTGTAGAGCAGCCCGCCGAGCAGCGGGCCGCCGATCACCCCGATCTTCATGATCGAGGAGTTGAGCGCGATCGCCTTGCCCAGTTGCGCCCGCGGTACGATCTGCGGCAGCAGGCTCTGCAGGGTGGGGCCGGTGAAGGCCCGCGCTGCGCCGAACAGCACCAGTACGGCGTAGAACGGCAGTGCGCTCTCCGGGCGCTGCAGCGAGAGCGCGATCAGACAGGCGCTGCACACGCCCTGGGCCAGCCAGCTGAGCTGCAGGATGCGCTTGCGATCGAAGCGGTCGACCAGGTCGCCCGCCGGCAGCAGCAGGACGACCATCGGCAGGAACTGGGCCAGGCCGACATAGCCCAGCGTCAGCGGGTCACGGGTGATGTCGTAGACCTGCCAGGCCACCACGATGGCCTGGATCTGCATGGCGAACACCGCCGCCAGGCGCGAGACCAGAAAGGCGGCAAAACCGGGTTGACGGTAGACCGCGCCCGCGGCTTTTGTCTTCGGGTGGTCATCATCGGTAGCAGGGCGATCGACGCGTGACGGATCGTCGGGGGTTGAGGCGGCGCTGTCGGCGGTGGGCATGGTGTCCTTGGCGGTCGATGCGGGGAGAGGCTATCTAGCTACTAGCTAGCGCGCTAACAGAATAGTATACGCAGATTCCTCTCGACCTGCGCCGACGTTCGCTTGGCGTGGGGGGAGAATGACCCTGGTCAATGTCAGCCGCCGCCATACGGGAATTTTTCGCCGCTATTCGGCTTTTTCGGCTGCCGGGCGCGGCGTATAGTGCGCTCGCCCGAATACTGCCCGGACGCCTGCTGTTCAGGGCTTCTCAGTCCAGGGTTTCGCATTACAGAGTGTCTCATTCTATGGCTTCTTCGGTCGCCGGCAGCGTCACCCGCCGCCGGGCCGGAACCGGTTGCAAGGTGGGTTCGTCGATGTCTCCGCAGTTGCTTTCCATGGCGCTGGCGCCGCTTCTGGGTCTCTTCATCCTGGGTATCGGCAATGGCTTTCTGGCCTCGCTGATCACCCTGCGCCTGGATGCCGCCGGCGAGTCGGTGACCACCATCGGCTGGGTCTCGGCGGCCTACTACATCGGCCTGGCGATCGGGGCGCTGTTCAACGACCGCCTGCTGCTGCGCATCGGCCATATTCGCGCCTACGCCTGTTTTGCCTCGCTGGTGGCGGTGACCGTGCTGCTGCAGGGGCTGTGGCTCAATGCGGGGCTGTGGTTCACCCTGCGCATGATCGGCGGCTGGGCCACCCTGGGCGTCTATCTGGTGATCGAGAGCTGGCTGCTGACGGCGGCGGATACCCGCGTGCGTGGGCGCTTGCTGGCGCTCTACATGATCTCGCTCTACGGTGCCGGGGTGATCGGCCAGCTGCTGCTCGGCGTGGCCGACAGCGCCGGTGCCAGCCAGCCGTTCATGATCATCGCCATCCTGGCGTCACTCTCGGTGCTGCCGCTGGGCATGATTCCGCGGGTATCGCCGCTGATCGAGCACGCCGAGCCGCTTTCGCCGTGGCGTCTGATCACGGTCACGCCCACCGGCGTGATGGGCTGTTTCGGCTCGGGGCTGGCGATCTCGGCGATCTATAGCCTCCTGCCACTCTATCTGCAGCGCAGCGGCTTCGATGTGCAGAAGATCGGCGAGATGATGGCGGTGCTGATTCTGGGCGGCATGCTGCTGCAGTATCCCATCGGCCGCTGGTCGGATCGCCATGATCGCCAGATCGTGCTGATCCTGATCGGTGTGGCGATGACCGCACTGTGTCTGGGCATGATGCTGCTGCCGCCGCTACCTTGGCTGCTGGCGGTGGCGCTGTTTCTGCTCGGCGGCGGGGTGTTCGCGCTCTATCCGGTGGCGGTGAGCCACGCCGCCGACCGCGCCCCGGCCGGCGCGCTGGTGCGCATGAGCCAGGGGTTGCTGCTGATCAACGCCCTCGGTGCCACCCTCAGCCCGCCGCTGATCACCCCGCTGATGACGCATGTCGGCGATGCCGGGCTGTTCGTGGCGCTGCTCTGCCTGGGCGGCTGTCTGGTGGTGTTCTTCGTCTGGCGGCGCAGCCGTCGTCCGGCGCCGGCACCGGTAGCTCCGTTCACCTCCAATCCGCCGCAGTCGGTGGTGGGGGCCGAGCTGGTGGTGACCGCGGCGCTGGTGCAGGGGGCGACCGAACACGAACAGCAGGAGGATCTGTCCCAGGTCGTCCCGGAGGTGGAGACCGCGGTCCCCGAGGCAGAAAGCGCGGATCCAGAGGCAGCAGCGGCCGGGTCGACTCAGACGTCAACCGACGCGGAGACTGCGACGCGCGGCTGAGCGCATCGGATCCGCGTCTTCAGGGGGACGAGAGTTCAGCGCGCCGGGTCGACCAGCCCGCCGAGGGAGGCATTGCGCCGGAACCAGCCGGCGATGCTGGTGCGCGGTAGGCGGGTCGGCAGTACCTCGTGCGGGATGCGGTCAGCCAGAAAACAGACGAAAGTGCCGGCGCGTGGCATGACCCGCGCGACTTCGAGCTCGCTGTCGTGCTCGTCGTAGAGCGCCATCTCGCCACCGCCGTCCTCGGGCCAATCCGGGTTGAGATAGAGCACGGTGGAGACGATACGGTTGGCGCGTCCACGGAAGCTGTCGTAGTGCTTGCGATAGAAGGCGCCGGGCGGGTACTGGGCGAAGTGCGCCTCGAACTCGAACAGCCCCAGATAGAGGGCGATATTGATCTGCTGCTGGAGCTCGGCCATCAGCGCCAGGTAGCGGCGCTGGGCGAGACTCTCGCGATCGAGCCAGTGGATGGCGTCGCCGCGGATGTCGCGGCGCAGGGTGCGCTCGTCACCGCGGCCGATGGCGGCCTCCTGCAGCTGCTGGCGCGCCTCGAGCCGGGTGAGCTCGGCGTGCAGCTCCTGGCACAGGCCGGCGTCCAGAAACCTCTCCCCGGCGTACCAGCCGCGCGCGACCAGGGCGTCGATCAGCGGTGTCAGCTGCTGTTCGTCCCAGTAGGCGTGGTGAGTCTGGGTGTGGGACATCGCGGGGCCTCCGATGGAAAAGCGCGTGGCTGGGAAAGCGTGATCGAGGATGCGTGGTAGAGAATGCTTGGTCCAGAATGCTTGGTCGAGAATACCGGGACGAGACTGCATGGCCGGGCACAAGCGCCGGCGCAGGCCATGAGTCATCGAGTGGTACGGCGCCCGCGCTGCGGATGATAGCGCAGCTCGCCGCCCGCCGGCGGCTGTTCCAGCGAGACCGGGCTGGCGAAGCCCACCGCCAGCAGCTCGACCAGCATCATCGCCGAGAGCCCCCAGATGACGCGACCCTCGACCTGATAGCTGGGTACGAACCACTCGTGATCGTCGACCGGGATCACGTCGGTATGGGTGCGCCGGTCATCGAGGAAGTGGGCCAGCGGTACCTCGAAGATCGCCGCGATCTCGCCGGGCTCCGGTATCAGTGCCAGATCCGGGGGAATGATGCCCACGTACGGCGTGACCCGCAGCCCGTGCAGCGAGAGCAGATCGCCAAGGCGGCCGACGATCTCCACGTTGGCCGGTGCCAGGGCGATCTCTTCCTGGCTTTCGCGCAGGGCCGTAGCCAGCAGGTCGCGATCCTCGGGTTCACGCTTGCCACCGGGAAAGGCTACCTGGCCGGCGTGGGAAGAGAGGTGGTCGGTGCGCTGGGTGAACAACAGCGTCGGCTCGCGGCGGGCCACCAGCGGCAGCAGCACGGCGGCCTGGGGGAAGGCTGCGTCGAGTTGGCGGGGACGGTGCGCTTGCAGGCGCTCGCGAAGTGTCTCTAACATGCGGTGCTGATCCTACAGGGCTTACTTTCGGCCCGCGCAGCGGCGACTGGCGCTTGGCGGGCGTGGGCAGGGCTCGATGAATGCATTGCGAGGCGTCGATGAACTACTGCAGTCAGTGTGGCAACCCGGTGCGTTTCGCCATCCCCGAGGGTGACGATCGCCCGCGCTTTCAGTGCGACGCCTGCGGCACCATCCATTATCAGAACCCCCGTATCGTGGCCGGGACGCTGCCGGTGTCGGGTACGCGAGTGCTGCTGTGCCGCCGTGCGATCGCTCCGCGCAAGGGCTACTGGACCCTGCCGGCCGGATTCATGGAGAACGGCGAGACGGTCGAGCAGGCCGCGTTGCGCGAGACCCGCGAGGAGGCGAACGCGGTGGTCGATGCGCCCTCACTTTACACGCTGATCAGTCTGCCGCACATCGATCAGGTCTACATGATCTTTCGCGGTGAGCTCGACGGCGGCTACGCCTCGGGACCCGAAAGTCTCGAGGTGGCGCTGTTCGAGGAGAGCGAGATTCCCTGGGGCGAGCTCGCCTTTCCCACCATCGAGCGCACCCTGCGCCACTTCTTCAGCGATCGCGTGGACGGCCACTTCCCGCTGCACTCGGGGCAGATCGGCCTCGAGGAGCGCGAGCGCTTCTTCGGCTCGGCCTGAACGCGTTCCCCGGGCCCTCCCCGCCGCGCTGCGTGTCTGGCAGCGACCTGCGAGGTGGGCCGCCTGAGGCGATGATGGCATAATGGCCGCCGCGTCGGTGACGCCCCTGGCGGGCGGTCTCTCTGCGTTCATGTCACCCTGGTCGAGCGGGAAGCGTTTGCAATGTGGAAATGGGTCATCCTGGTCCTGGTCGTCATGCTCGGGCTGTTGCAGTACCGGCTCTGGTTCGGCGAGGGCGGCATTCACGAATTCAATGATATCCAGGCGCGGGCCGACGTGCTCGCAGGTACCACCCAGACCCTGAAGGCGCGCAACGATCGCCTGGCGGCGGAAGTGGTCGACCTCAAGACCGGTCTCGACGCGATCGAGGAACGCGCCCGCAGCGATATCGGCATGGTGCGCAAGGACGAGCAGTTCTTCTGGGTGCCTGACGTCGACGCCAGCCCCGGCCCGGCCGCCGAGACGGGGGTGATCACCCCATGACGCTGTGGTTGATCGTTCCCGCCGCCGGCCGCGGCACTCGCATGCAGGCCGACCGCCCCAAGCAGTACCTGGCGCTACACGGGCGCAGCGTGCTGGCACGCACGCTGGAGCGGCTGCACCAGGCCTTTCCCGAGGCGGCGCTGCGCCTGTGTCTCGACCCCGATGATGCCTATTTCGATCCGGACGACGTGCCATTCAGTGAGTGGCAGCGTGTCGACGGTGGACGCGAGCGCGTCGATAGCGTGCGCCGCGCGCTTTCGAGCATCGCCGCCGAGGCGGCCGCCGACGACTGGGTGCTGGTCCACGACGCCGCACGCCCCTGCGTGCAGCTTGCCGATCTCACCGCGCTCTCCCGCGCGCTGGAGGAGGAGGCCATCGGGGCACTGCTGGCCGCGCCGGTGGCGGACACCATGAAGCGCGCCGACGCGCGTGGCCGGGTCAGCCACACCGAGCCTCGCGAGGGTCTGTGGCACGCGTTGACGCCGCAGGCGTTTCGCTATGACCTGCTGCGTCAGGCGCTGGATGCGGCCCTGGCGACCGGCACCGCGGTCACCGACGAAGCTTCGGCGATCGAGGCCATGGGGCTGGCGCCGCTGCTGGTGCCGGGCAGCCGCGACAATCTCAAGATCACGCGCCGAGAGGATCTGATCCTGGCGGCGCGCATTCTCTCGCTGCAGAGCGAGACTGACACCGCCGCACAGGGAGTCGAGGCATGACGCTCAAAATTGGCCACGGGTTCGATGTGCACCGCTTCGGCGAGGGCGACCATCTGATGATCGGCGGCGTGCGTATTCCCTTCGAGCATGGTTTCGTCGCCCACTCCGACGGTGACGTGCTGCTGCACGCGATCAGCGATGCGCTGCTGGGTGCCTGCGCGTTGGGGGACATCGGCCATCACTTCCCCGACACCGACCCGACCTGGGCGGGCGCCGACAGCCGCGAGCTGCTGCGCCAGGTGGTGGCGCTGATCCATGCGCGCGGCTATCGGGTGGGCAATCTCGACGCCACCCTCCTCGCCCAGGCGCCGAAGATGGCGCCGTGGATCGAGCCCATGCGCGCGGCGATCGCCGCCGACCTGGAGACCGCGATGGAGAACGTCAACGTCAAGGCGACCACCACCGAGCGTCTCGGTTTCACCGGCCGTGGCGAGGGGATCGCGGCAGAGGCGGTGGTCCTGCTGCTGGCGACGGCGCCGTGAGCCCCGATGTGCCGGCCTGGCCGCCACGCTGGGCCCATGCCGAGACGCCGCCGAGCGTCGAGGGTAGTTACCGCCAGAGCGCCGAGGCGTTCCAGGTCGAGGAGGTGCTCGACTTCACCCCGGAAGGGGAGGGAGAACATCTCTGGGTGTGGATCGAGAAGCGCGGCGTGACCACCCCGGATGCCGCTCGCAGCCTGGCGCGGCAGGCCGAGATCGCGCTGCGCGACGTTGGCTTCAGCGGGCTCAAGGATCGCGACGCGGTGACCCGGCAGTGGCTGTCGCTGGCGCTGCCGGGGCGCACCCTGGCAGCGGGCTGGGAGGCACCCCTGGCCGAGCGGGGCATTCGTGTGCTGCGCGCGGAGCGCCATCCGCGCAAGCTCAAGCGCGGCGTGCACCGTGCCAACCGTTTCCGCCTGCGTATCGACGGGCCGGCGGCGAGTTCCCCCGCGGTGCGCGAGCGCTGGACACGCCTCGTCACCCAGGGTGTGCCCAACTACTTCGGCCCCCAGCGCTTCGGCCCCGAGGGGCGCAATCTACAACGCGCCCTGGCGCTGTTCGCCCGCGGCTGGCGCAAGCGTGAGGACCCGCAGGGGCTGCTGCTCTCCACTGCGCGCAGCTATCTTTTCAATCAGGTGCTGTCGGCGCGGGTGGCCGACGGCAGCTGGTGCCGGCCGCTGGCCGGCGACGTGCTCAATCTGGAAGGCAGTGCCAGCCGCTTCTTGAGCGAGACGGCCGACCCTGCGCTGGAGGCGCGCGCGGCGGCCGGCGATCTGCACCCCACCGGCCCGCTGTGGGGGCAGGGGGAGCCGCATAGCCGGGGCGAGGTGGCCGCGCTGGAGCAGCGCGAAGCGGCGGCATGTGCGGCGCTGCGCGATGGCCTGATCGCCGCCGGTGCGCGGCATGAGCGGCGCGCCCTGCGGGTGCTGCCGGGGGCAGCGAGCTGGTGCGCGGCCGAGACGGAGAGCTCGGTGTGGCTCGAGTTCAGCCTGCCGCGGGGGGCCTTTGCCACCGCCGTGCTGCGCGAGTTGATGCATCATCCGACCCTCGTCTGAATCGTCGCCAGACGGCCCACGATTCGACCCCGACGAGCCGAATTCGACAAGCCCGACCCGAGAGGAGTGAGCGAGATGCGTAGACTGTTGCTATCCAATGACGATGGCGTGCACGCGCCGGGGCTCAAGGCGCTCTTCGATGCGCTGAGCGATCATGCGCGGCTGCGCGTGGTGGCGCCGGACCGCGACCGTAGTGGTGCCAGCAACTCGCTGACCTTGACGCGGCCACTGGCGCTCGAGGCGCTCGACGGCGGCTTTTACAGTGTCGACGGGACGCCTGCGGACTGTGTCTATCTGGGCGTCAACGGGGTGTGGGAAGAGAAGCCCGACCTGGTCATCTCGGGTATCAACCACGGCGCCAACCTGGGCGACGACGTGCTCTATTCGGGCACCGTCGCCGCGGCCATGGAGGGGCGCAACCTGGGGATGCCAGCGATCGCCATCTCGCTTTGCGGCCAGCGCCACTTCGATACCGCCGGACGCGTCGCGGCGAGTCTGGTCGGTGGCGCGGAGAAACTCTCGCTGCCGCCGCGCAGCCTGCTCAACGTCAACGTGCCGGATCTGCCGTGGGAAGAGATCCGCGGCTTTTGCGTCACGCGTCTGGGTTATCGCGGACCGGCCTCCAATCCGATCCACATGAAGGACCCGCGCGGTCGCGATCGCTACTGGATCGCGGCGGTCTCGGAGAATGCCGACGACGGCCCCGATACCGATTTCGCGGCGATCGAGGGCGGTTTCGTCTCGATCACGCCGCTGCAGACCGATCTCACGCGTCACGCGACGCTCGATGATGTACAGGGCTGGCTGGATGGACTGTCACACGCCTGAAGAACTCAGCGGCGTGGGCATGACGTCGCAACGAACCCGCAATCGCATGGTCGAACGTCTGATCGCCGCCGGCATTCGCCAGCCGCAGGTGCTCGAAGTGCTGGCGGAAGCGCCGCGCCATCTGTTTCTCGACGAGGCCCTGGCCCACCGCGCCTACGAGGATACCTCGCTGCCGCTGGGGCTGGGGCAGACCCTGTCGCAGCCCTGGGTGGTGGCGCGGATGAGCGAGCTGATCGTGCAGGCCGCGCCCGAGCGCGTGCTCGAAATCGGTACCGGTTCCGGCTATCAGACGCTGATCCTTTCGCGGCTGGTGGCGCGGGTGTGGAGCGTCGAACGCATCGCCGCGCTGCAGAACCGGGCGCGCCAGCGCCTGACGCGGCTCGGTGCGCACAACGTGCGGCTGCGCCATGCCGATGGCGGGCTGGGCTGGCCGCAGGCGGCGCCGTTCGATGCCATTCTGCTCACCGCCTGCGCTGGTCAACTGCCGCAGGCGCTGCTCGAACAACTGAAGGATGGCGGCGTGCTGATCGCGCCGCTGGCGGATAGCGAAGGGCGTCAATGGCTGACGCGGGTACGCCGGCGTGGCCAGGCGTTCGATCATCAACGTCTCGAGGAGGTGCGTTTCGTGCCACTGCTGGAAGGAGTCATCCGTTGAAACGCAGCGTGACGACGGTCTTGAAAGGAATGGGGATGGGGGCCGCGGATGCGGTGCCCGGCGTATCGGGCGGTACCATCGCGCTGATCGTAGGCATCTACGAAGAGCTGATCGAGACCATCCGGCGCTTCGGCCCTGGGGCGTTCGGTGTCTGGCGCGAAGGTGGCCTGGGCGCGCTGATCGGCTATCTCAATCTGCGCTTTCTGCTGCCGCTGGTGCTGGGTATCGGGATCAGTCTGGTGACCATTGCGCATCTGGTCACCTGGCTGATGGCGCACCACGCGCTGCTGCTCAATGCCTTCTTCTTCGGTCTGGTGCTGGCCTCGGCCTGGGTGGTGATGCGCCAGGCGGGCAGTTGGCGCTGGCGCTATCTGCTGCCACTGCTGGCAGGGCTGGTGGTCGCCGCCTATCTGCCGCAGCTGCTGCCGGACATGAGCCAGGCGGGCAATGTCACACTGTTCTGCGCCGGTGCCATCGCCATCAGTGCGATGCTGCTGCCCGGAGTCTCCGGCAGCTTCCTGCTATTGGTGATGGGGCTCTACGGCACGGTGATGAGCGGCGTGAAGAGCTTCGACCTGGGGCTGATCGGTATCTTCGGCGCCGGCTGCCTGGTCGGTTTGCTGACCTTTTCGCGCCTGCTCTCCTGGCTGCTGCGCCACTACCACGGCATCACCATGATGACCATCGTCGGCTTCATCCTCGGCTCGCTGCCGCAGCTGTGGCCGTGGCGCCAGATGATGAGCTACCGCCTCGCCGCCGATGGCCAGCAGGTCGCACTGAGCTATCGCTACCTGATGCCCGCCGATTTCACGGCGGTGACCGGTGAGCCCTCCCAGTGGCTCGCGGCCTCGGCATTGATCGTGGTAGGTGTGGTAGTGGTAATGTGCTTGGGAGAGCGCAAGCCGTCCGAGCCGCACGCCTCGTCAGGAAAAAAGGGATTTTCTTCATGAACAAGCGTCGCATCGCGCTACTTCTGGGGCTGCTGCCGGCGGTCGCCGTCGGGGTCGTGGGTTGCACCACCTCGAGCGGGCGCCCTCAGGTCCAGGACCTGTCCGTCAGCCGCAACAGCCAGCCCAGCGCCACCTATACCGTCAAGGCCGGCGATACCATCTACGGCATCGCCTGGCAGAATCGGGTCGATTTCCGCGATCTGGCGCAGATGAACGGCATCTCGCCGCCGTATCGACTGCAGCCCGGCCAGCAGCTGCGGCTGAAGCCCAACGCCAGCGTCGATGCCAGCCAGGGCCAGAGTCTGGCCTCTTCCCAGGGGGCGGCTACCGTCACGCCGCTGGGCGGCAAGACGCCGGCGAGTGCTGCGAGTGACGGCGAAAACCCCTCTTGGCTGCTGCCGGGGGGCGGCGGCACCAGCAGTGGGCAGCAGGCCTCGGCGCCGGGCCCGGTGATCGACCAGCGCGCCGCCAACGCCGGCCAGAGCGTCGCTGCCAATACCGGCCAGAGCCAGGCGTCGCAGAGTGGCTCTGGTTCTAGTTCTAGCTCGGGTTCTGGCGCCGCTACGCCGCCGGCGCGTCAGCCTGCGTCCGGGGCGGCCGCGGCTGACACGGCTTCGTCATCTTCTTCTGCTTCCATGACGCGTAAGGACACCCGCACGGCGGCCGGTAACGATGCCGGTACCGAAGTGGCGGGGGAGCCCAGCGGCGCGCCGGACCGCTCGGACCGGACTTACAAGCCGGTCGAGAACGTGGCCTGGCAGTGGCCTACCGAAGGACGTCTGATCGGTCGTTTCGATGATGACTCCAGTATCACCCCCGGCATTGATATTGCCGGCCAAAAGGGGCAACCTGTGAAGGCAGCCGGGCCAGGGATCGTGGTGTATGCCGGCGATGGTGTGAGGGGATATGGCAATCTCATCATCCTCAAGCACAACGACCGCTTCTTGAGTGCCTACGCACATAACGACACGTTGCGCGTGAAAGAGAACGATGTCGTCAAGGCCGGAGAAACGATAGCCACCATGGGGCAGACGGATGCTGACCAGGTCGAGCTACATTTCGAGGTTCGCGTCAACGGCCAGCCTCAAGACCCGCTCAAATACCTCCCCAAACGCTGACCGGTCGTCAGCGCGCCAGATCGCTGCAACGGCCGACGTTACCAAGCTGGAAGATTTACCGGTCACCGCCGCCGCGCTGACTGCGCCCTGACGGGCGCGGTCAGCCGCAAAGGCGCACCGCCGAGGTGGCCGGCGACAGCGTTGCCCGCTCGAGCAGCAACGTAGCCCGCTCGAGCGGCAACCTGGCAAGTCAACGTGGTAAGTGAACGTAGTAAGTGGAAGTCGTAATCAAGGACGTAAAACAGAGCAAGGATTGCGTGGTCGCCTGGGGCGGCTAGACCCCATGGCGAAGGTACTCAGGAAGCCCAGATTGGGGGTAGTGACATGAGCATGCTTGAACGGGATATTCAGGATGTTGAGCTCGACGGTGCCGACCAGCAGGTCGATACCGATGACACGGATGGCAAAGAAGACGAGAGCGCGTTCGAGAAGGCGCTCAGTCGCGAGGAGAACAACTACCACCACAGTCTCGATGCGACCCAGATCTATCTCAACGAGATCGGGTTCTCGCCGCTGCTGACACCGGAAGAGGAAGTGCACTTCGGGCGCTTGGCGCAGAAGGGCGATCCGGCCGGCCGTCAGCGCATGATCGAATCCAACCTGCGCCTGGTGGTGAAGATCGCCAGACGTTACCTCAACCGCGGGCTGTCGCTGCTCGATCTGATCGAGGAGGGCAATCTGGGCCTGATCCGGGCGGTCGAGAAGTTCGACCCGGAGCGCGGCTTCCGTTTCTCGACCTACGCCACATGGTGGATTCGTCAGACCATCGAGCGTGCGCTGATGAACCAGACGCGCACCATTCGTCTGCCCATCCACGTGGTCAAGGAGCTCAACATCTATCTGCGCGCCGCGCGCGAGCTGACTCAGAAGCTCGACCACGAGGCCACTGCAGAGGAGATCGCGGAGTTCCTCGACAAGCCGGTGGCCACGGTCAAGAAGATGCTGGGGCTCAACGAGCGCGTCTCTTCCGTCGACTACCCGATGGGCGGCGAAAGCGACAAGCCGCTGATCGATACCCTGGCCGACGAGAACGAAGTGGGTCCGGAGTCCAATCTGGTCGATGACGACGTCAAGGCGCACGTCGACGAGTGGCTCGCCGAGCTCAGTGACAAGCAGCGCGAGGTCGTGGTGCGTCGCTTCGGGCTGCGCGGGCACGAAGCGGCAACCCTCGAAGAGGTCGGCGAGGAGATCGGGCTGACCCGTGAGCGGGTGCGTCAGATCCAGGTCGAGGCGCTCAAGAAACTGCGCCGGATGCTCGAGAAGCAGGGGTTGTCGATGGACTCGATCTTCGAGTGACGCGCTGGCCGGGAAACGCGCAAAAGCGCGTCATCTCTGGCCGAATGCTTGATCCCCATGCATACATGCGGCATTGTATGTAAACCTCGCGACGAGGCGCCGGCAGGATAGCCGGCGCCTCGTCGTTCGTCAGAACGATTGCTGACGCCGGCGCGCCCGCGCCGTGCGGTGGCAACCGGCTCGCACCAGTCAATACCGGGTGTCTGGGCCGTCTCGGGGCGTGATGCCGGGCCCATGTGCCCGCCGTCGTGCGTCGATACCCGCCAGCGCTCAACGATAGGAACCGTCTCGATGTCGCCCTCTGCTCCGTCGTCATCCCGTTTATCCCTGCGCCATGCGCTGCCGCTGCTGCTGGCCGCTTCGTTCGCACCGTCGGTGCAGGCGGCCGATCTGCTCACCATTACCCAGGATGCCCTGGCCAATTCGTCGAGCCTGAACGCCTCGCGCGCCACCTTCCGCAGCACGGAAGCGGGGCAGGACGTGTCGCGTGGCACGCTGCTGCCGCAGATCAGCGCCACCGGCAGCCTCTACCGCAGTGACTCGCTCGAGACCCAGCATGCGGCGGGTGCGTCGGCCGGTGCCGGCGCCGGAGCGGGTGGCTCCACCTCGGGGCAGGACTATAACGGCAGCAGCCTTGGGGTCAACGTGACCCAGGTGCTGTTCGATGCCTCCAACTGGTATCAGTACCAGCAGAGCAAGAAGCAGGTGGGGCAGCAGGCGCTGCAGCTCGAGATCGACCAGCAGCAGCTGCTCTATGATGTGTCCAGTGCTTACTTCGAGATTCTGCGCGCCAAGGAGGTGCTCGACGCCCGCGAAGCGCAGTCCAAGGCGATCGGGCGCCAGCTGGAGCAGGCCAAGGAGCAGTTCAATGTCGGCCTGGTGGCGATCACCGACGTCAATGAAGCCAAGGCCGCCTACGATTCGGCGCGCGCCCAGCTGATCTCCGCCCGCAGTGACCTGCAGGTGAGCTTCGAGGCGCTGGAGCGTCTGACCGGCAAGCAGTACGACAGCATCGACGGTCTCGCCGACGATCTGCCCATCGCTTCGCCCAAGCCCGCTACCCGCGACGACTGGGTCAACCTGGCGATGACCAGCAGCCCGTCGATCCGCTACGCCGAGGCTGGAGTCGACGTCGCCAAGTCGAGCGTGGACATCGCTCGTGCCGGCCATCTGCCGACCCTGAACGCCTACGCCGATTACGCCTATTCGGACAACGACATCGATGCATTGCGCGGGCACAACGAGAACGTCGAGGTCGGCGTGCAGGCGAATCTGCCGATCTACTCCGGCGGCTCGACCAGCGCGTCGGTGCGGCAGAATACCTACTCGCTGGAGTCGACCCAGTACGACTTCGAGGATCAGCGCCGCTACACCACCCAGCAGGTGCGCTCGCTGTTCACGCAGGTGGTGAATGACGTCGAGTCGGTCGATGCCCAGCGCGAGGCGATCGTCTCCAGCCGCAGCGCGCTGGAAGCGACCCGTGCCGGCTACGAGGTGGGCACGCGCAATATCGTCGACGTGCTCAACGCCGAGCAGTCGCTCTACGAGTCGATCTCCAACTACGCCGACGCGCGCTACACCTATGTCACCGATCTGCTCCAGCTGCGCCAGCAGGCCGGGGTGCTGAGTCTCGATGTGATCCGCGGCACCAACCAGTGGCTGCGCGACAGCAAGCGGGTCTCGCTCGATCTGGCCGATACCCAGCGCCGCGGCTCGCCGACCGACGATATCGGCGCTCGGCCGACACCGCCGACGCCCTGAGCGCTGCGATTCTACCGCCGACGCCGCTACCCGTTAGCGGCGTCTGTGTTTACGCCGCCGGCGTCCCGTAGTGCCGCCAAACGCGTTAACATGGCGCTCGCCGGCGCCACGCCGCTGGTGTCGTATCACCTCTTGGGAGAAGGACGTAGCCACCATGGCAAGACCCCTGCGCGCCGAGATCGACCTCGCGGCGCTGTGTCGCAACTATCGCACGGCGAGCGCCCTGGCGCCGCAGAGCCGGTCGATGGCGGTGCTCAAGGCGGATGCCTACGGTCATGGTGCGCTCGCCTGCGCCCGTGCGCTGACCGGGCTGGCGCCGGCCTTCGCGGTGGCGACGATCGAGGAAGCGGTGGCGCTGCGCGACGGCGGTATCGAGACGCCGATTATGCTGCTCGAGGGCATCTTCGAAGCCGCCGAGCTGGCCACGGTCGAGGCACTCTCGCTGTGGCAGGTGGTGCATAGCGAGTGGCAGCTGGAGGCGGTGCTGGCCTATCGGCCGCGTCGGCCGCTACCGGTATGGCTCAAGTTCGATGCCGGCATGCACCGCCTGGGATTCTCGGCGGACGAACTCCGTCGCCACTGGGCGCGTCTGCGCCAGGCGCCTGAGCGAGTCACCGATTTGCATCTGATCAGCCACTTCTCCACGGCCGACCTTGCCGATGACAGCGCTTTCCAGGCCCAGCACGCCCAGGTTCGTGCGCTGGGCGAGGCGCTGGGCGCACCGCTGTGTCTGGCCAATTCACCTGCGACGCTGCAGCACACGCCGGCGCATGGCGCCTGGAATCGACCGGGGGTCATGCTCTACGGCAGCAACCCGCTGGAGGGTGCGCTGCCCGCAGGGGTGACGCTCGAGCCGGTGATGACGCTGCGCTCGCGTCTGATCGCCGTGCGCACGCTGGAAGCGGGCGAGGCGGTGGGCTATGGCGGGCGCTTTCGGACCCGCCGGCGCAGCCGTATCGGCGTGGTCGCCGCCGGCTACGGCGATGGCTACGACCGCCACGCCCGCGATGGCACCCCGGTGCTGGTTAACGGCCAGCGCTGCGCCATCGCCGGGCGAGTGTCGATGGACATGCTTACCGTCGATATCACCGAGGTGGCCGATGCCGACGTCGGCAGCGAGGTGGTGCTGTGGGGGCGCGGGCTCGGCGTCGACGAGGTGGCGGGACACTGCGACACCATCGCCTATACCCTGCTCACCGGTGTGCTGCCGCGGGCGCCGCGGGTCTATCTGCCGGCGACAGCTGCGGCGCCGGTGAGTTGAGCGAGGGCCTGGAGCCTAGAGCCTAGAGCCTAGAGCCTAGAGCCTAGAGCCTAGAGCCTAGAGCCTAGGGCCCGGGCGGGCGGCGCGCCGCTCGTCATCACTGTGAATCTGGAAGCGTTATGGCCAAGAAAGTCTATCCCGCCAATCATGCCCATCCCCGCTACTGGGGCACCTGGTTCGCCATCGCGCTGATGAAGGCGAGCGCCTTCCTGCCGTGGCGGCTCAAGCTGGCCGTGGGCCGTGGCATCGGCCTGCTGAGCTGGCGTCTGGCCAAGCGGCGCCGGCACATCACCGATACCAATCTGGCGCTGTGCTTCCCCGAGTGGGACAACGACAAGCGTGCGGAGATGGTCAAGCGCACCTTCGTCGCCAACGGTATCGGCATCCTCGAGACCGCCACCGGCTGGTGCCGTAATCCCGAGCACCTGCGCCAGCGCATCGCCTTCCGCGGTATCGAGCACATGGAGCGGGCGCGGGCCCAGGGCAAGGGGGTGCTGGTGATCGGCATCCATTTCTCGACCCTCGATCTGGGCGGGGCGCTGCACTCGCTGTTTTTCCCTGCGGACGTGGTCTATCGACCCCACGACAATCCGGTGTTCGAGAACTTCATGACCCGTGCCCGGCGCGATATCTTCGGCGCCGCGATCGATCGCCACGATCTGCGCGGCGTGGTACGCCGGATCAAGTCGGGCCACGTGGTGTGGTACTCGCCGGACCAGGACTTCGGTCGTGACGCCAGCGTCTTCGCGCCCTTCTTCGGGGTCGAGGCGGCAACGCTCAAGCTCACCGCCAAGATCGCGCGCATGACCGGGGCGCCGGTCATGCCGTTCATGTTCCACCGCAACCCCGATGATCGCACCTACACCCTGGAGTATCTGCCGGCATTCGAGAACTTCCCCAGCGACGACGAGGTCGCCGACGCGACCCTGGTCAACGCCTTCATCGAACAGGCGATCCGGCGGCATCCGGAGCAGTATCTATGGCTGCATCGACGCTTCAAGACGCGCCCACCGGGTGAGCCGTCGGTCTATTGAGCTGGTTGCAAACCGATACCCTGCCTACCTTGACGAAAAGCGCTTCACCAACAAGGCTTAAGGTACCCTCAAGGATTGCGAGGGCAGGGCGTCGCGGGGCATGCCGTCGCGCGGCACTTATCAGGCCAGCACAGGAAGTAAAGCCATGCTCAGTTATGCCGTGATTTTTCTCATCGTCGCCATCATCGCCGGCGTTCTCGGGTTCGGCGGGGTCGCCGGGATCGCGGCGACGATCGCCAAGGTGCTATTCGTCATCTTCCTGATCCTGTTTGTCGTATCGCTGATACGCGGCCGTGGTCGCTAGGCACCAATACCGACATTCAAGGTGACCAGACGCAAACGCCCGCCTTTTCAGGCGGGCGTTTGCGTTGCTGAGGCAGCAATTCGCCCATCCCGTGCGGGTGGGCGATGCCTGCCTCAGGCGTCGATGCGCTTGTACTTCATGCGCTTGGGCGTGTCGTTGCCGACCCGCTTCTGATGGTCGGCTTCGTAGTCGGTGTAGTTGCCCTCGAAGAACACCACGCTGGAGTCGCCCTCGTAGGCGAGGATGTGGGTGGCGATACGGTCGAGGAACCAGCGGTCGTGGGAGATCACCAAGGCGCAGCCGGGGAAGGCGAGCAGGGCCTCCTCGAGGGCGCGCAGGGTCTCGATATCGAGATCGTTGGAGGGTTCGTCGAGCAGCAGCACGTTGGCGCCCTGCTTGAGCGTCTGTGCCAGCTGCAGGCGCCCACGCTCACCGCCGGAAAGCTCGCCGAGACGCTTCTGCTGGTCGGTGCCCTTGAAGTTGAAGCGCCCCACATAGGCCCGCGACGAGACTTCATAGCCGTTGATGCTGAGCATGTCATGCCCGTCGGAGACGGCCTGCCACACGGTCTGGGTGTTGTCGAAGTGGTCGCGCAGCTGCTCGACGTAGGCGATGTCGACGGTCTCGCCCACCACCACCTCGCCGCTGTCCGGCTGCTCCTTGCCGGCGATCAGCTTGAACAGGGTCGACTTGCCGGCGCCGTTGCCGCCGACGATCCCCACGATCGCGCCTGCCGGAATCTGGAACGACAGATTGTCGAACAGCAGCTTGTCGTCGAAACGCTTGGCGACGTCGTGGAACTCGATGACCTTGTCACCCAGGCGCGGCCCGGGCGGAATGTAGATCTCGTTGGTCTCGTTGCGCTTCTGGTAATCGCCGGACTGCAGTTCGTCGAAGCGGTTGAGGCGCGCCTTGCTCTTGGCCTGACGCCCCTTGGGGTTCTGCCGCACCCACTCCAGCTCCTGCTTGATCGCGCGCTGGCGACCCGCCTCGGCCTTGGCCTCCTGCTCGAGCCGCTTCTCCTTGGACTCGAGCCACTGGGAGTAGTTGCCCTCGAACGGGATACCGTGGCCACGGTCGAGTTCGAGAATCCAGCCGGCGACGTTGTCGAGGAAGTAGCGGTCGTGGGTGATCGCCACCACGGTGCCGGGGTAGTCGTGGAGGAAGCGCTCCAGCCAGGCCACCGACTCGGCATCGAGGTGGTTGGTCGGCTCGTCGAGCAGCAGCATGTCCGGGCTCGACAGCAGCAGCCGGCACAGCGCCACACGGCGGCGCTCACCGCCGGAGAGATGACCCACACGGGCATCCCAGGGCGGCAGACGCAGCGCTTCGGCGGCGACTTCGAGCTTGCGCTCGATGTTGTGGGCGTCGGCGGCCTCGATGATGTTCTCCAGGCGCGCCTGCTCGGCGGCCAGAGCGTCGAAGTCGGCATCCGGCTCGGCGTAGGCGGCGTAGACGCCTTCGAGCTTCTCCTGTGCGGCCTTGACCTCGCCCAGGGCCTCTTCGACCGTCTCGCGCACGCTCTTGGTGTCGTCGAGCTCGGGCTCCTGCGGCAGGTAGCCGATATTGATACCCGGCATCGGCCGTGCTTCGCCGTTGTACTCGGTGTCGACGCCGGCCATGATCCGCAGCAGCGTCGACTTGCCGGCCCCGTTGAGACCGAGCACGCCGATCTTGGCGCCGGGGAAGAAGGAGAGCGAGATGTCCTTGAGGATCTCGCGTTTCGGGGGGACGACCTTGCCCACCCGGTTCATGGTGAAAACGTATTGCGCCATGGGAATCCGGTTCGGTTGAGTATCGCGGTCAATGAGATCGGGTCAGGGTCGCTGGCAGCCCCGGGGCGGTGGGCGTCGCGGAGTCACGCGCCTGGAAAAGCGTGACCGGCGGCACCGACCTGCGGGGTGGCGACACGGATAAAGCAGGGTATATGACTAGCGACGCGATTGCGACCGCTGGCCGCTAACGCGAACGGACGCCTGAGCGCCCGTCGTTACGGCTATGAAGGGGGAGTGATCCGCTCACTCCTCCTCGTCCTCGTCGTCGAAATCCGCGTACCAATCGTCCTCGATCGCACGTTTCAGGCGGCGCTCTTCCAGCAGCGCCTCGACCTGGCGGCGCGCCTTCAGGGTGTCGGCCTTGCTGCTGCGGGGACGCTCGAATTGCTCGTCGTTGACGGCGTCGTAAAGCTCTTGGTCCTCGGCGTAATCTTCACGGCTCATCGTTTGGCCCTCCGATGTGACGGCATCCTGATGATGCTCGAGGGCTATATATCGCCGAATGCGCCGCAAGACAAGCCTTTGGCCGTTTGAAAAAATCTATCGACGCCCTGCATCGGAATAGCCAGTCAGGACAGCCAGTCAGGACAGCGGATCAGGATAGCCGACCGGGGCCGCGTGGCAGGTCGGCTGCGGCTCAGGCCGGGTCGCGCTCGGCCTTGAGCGCTTCCAGCTCCTGCAAGGCTTCGACCAACCCGGTCACGTCCTTCTGTACCCCTACGAAATAGGTCAGCTGATCCTCTTCGTCGTAGACTGGCGTGATCGACAGCTCGTTCCAGAACTGGGAGCCGTCCTTGCGGTAGTTGCGCAGCACCTCGCGGCAGGAGCGGCCCTCGCGCAGCGCGGTACGCACGCGGTCGATCGCGGGCTGGTCGCGGTCGCCATTCTGCAGGAAACGGCAGTCGCGATAGAGAATCTCGTCGATGCTGTAGCCGGTGAGGCGCTCGAAGCCCTCGTTGACGTAGATCAGGATATTCTCGTCACCCTCCTGCTCGGCGACGACGATCCCATCGTCCGAGGCGTTGACGATGCGCTCGAGCAGGGCCGGGCTGATCATGGGGGGACGCTTGGGGTTACTGGCCATCCGTGTCTCCAGGCTGGACATGCGACGGTTTGTAGGGACGATACAAGCTGTCATGATGCCATGGCGCCGTTGGATTACAACGCTTTGACAGCGCCCGGCGCGGGCGGGGCAAGACGCTTCAAGCCTCGACTTCGGCCAGGGCATGCGAGCTTGCCGCGGCGGCCAGCGCCAGCAGCGCCAGCAGCAGCAACAGCGGGGCGCTACCCAGCCACTGGGCGAGCACGCCGAGCAGCAGGCCGACGATCAGCATCAGCACCCCGGTGAAAGTATTGGAGAAGGCGACGTAGAGCGCCCGGGTGTCGCTGTCGGAGAGATCCACCACGTAGGTCTTGCGCCCCAGGCGAATGCCCGCGTGGGCGATCATCAGCAGGCCATAGACCACGGCGTAGGGCCACACGCTGGTGCGCGCGGCCTCCGGCAGCAGCACGCAGGCGGCGCCGGCGACACAGCACAGGGCGGCGCCGATGGCGGCATTGCGCATGACGCGCCGACTGGAGCGATCGGCCAGACGCCCCCAGATCGGCCCGCCGATCATGCCGGCGACCCCTGAGGTGAGTACCAGAATGCCCAGGCTGGCCAGGTCGGTGCCGCTGTTCTGCTGGCCCAGCAGGGCCAGATAGGGCAGCGCCAGGGCGCTCGACAGCAGCAGGGCGCGGGAGAGATTGAAGTGCAGGAAACGGCGATCGCGGCGCATCAGCGAGACCCCCTGCTTGACGCTGTCCCAGGCGTTGGCACCGCCCTCGGTGGCGCCCGGCGCTTCGCGGATCGCGGCCGCGCACAGGGCGTTGAGCGCCCAGCCCAGCGCGGCGGCGAACAGCAGCACCGCCAGCGCCCAGGTGCCGGGGCGGTCGCCCATCAGCATCAGCCCGACGCCCACGAGCAGCGTCAGCGCCCCGGCGGCACTGGCGCTCCAGCCCATCAGCGTGCCACGCCGCTGCTTGGCGATGGTCTTGCCCATCACGTCCTTGGTCGCCACCGAGGAGAGGCCGCGCCCCAGCGAGAGCCCGGTCAGCGCGATCAGCACCAGCGCGCCGCCCCAGCTACCGTGGCCGAACAGCGCCAGCAGGCCAAGCAGCACCGCGCCCACGGCCTGGGCCACGCCGCCGGCCACCCACACCCATTTGCGAATCTCGCGCAGGCGGATATAGCCCGCGATCAACAGCTGCGGCAGCAGGGCCCCGGCCTCACGGATCGGCACCAGCAGGCCGACCATCCATACCGGCGCGCCGATCGCCCCCATCAGCCAGGGCAGGATCAGGCGCGCGTTGGAGAGCTCATCGGCGAGTTTGTTGCCCAGCGCCGCCACCAGGTGGCGAAAAAAGTTGCCTGGCTGCTCCTGGCAGGCGGCGTCGGAGATATCCCGGCACATGCGGCTGTCGTCGTCGCCGGTGACGCGTTCGAAGAGGCGAGTGAGGCTGTCGTCATCGCCGCCGTGAGTGCTTGAACTTCTTGCCGTCATGGAAAACGTCCTTGTTTTCGGTTGGGTGATAAGCGGTCGTCGTAGCCGTCCAGCCTGCGACTCGCCGGCCGCGCGCTTGAGTCCGGCGCGGTGAACCGCGCATCATGCGCGCCAGTGCAATCATCGCCGGGGAAAGTCCCCGAGGAGAGCCCCGAGGAGAGTCGTATGGCCCGCATCCGCATTCATTATTGTACGCAATGCCAGTGGCTGCTACGTGCCGGCTGGTATGCCCAGGAACTGTTGCAGACCTTCGGTGAGGATCTCGAACAGGTGGCGCTGGCGCCCAGCCACGGCGGCCACTTCGAGGTGCTCTACGACGAGCAGACCCTATGGGAGCGCAAGCGCGACGGCGGCTTCCCCGAGATCAAGGAGCTCAAGCGCCGGGTGCGCGACCGGCTCGACCCGCAGCGCGACCTGGGCCACGTCGACCGCGGCGACTGAGACGCCGCTGGGCGACGCGGATCGCCTACCACCAGTGCTTGCGCTTGAGCAGCCACATCACCGCGCCGCCGACCACGGCGGTGATGGCGACGAAGACGGCAAATCCGTAGTGGCTGTCGGCGCCGGGGATACCCCCGACGTTGATGCCCAGCAGGCCGGTCAGAAAGCTCAGCGGCAGGAACACCGTGGTGACGATCGCCAGCATGTACATGCGCTGGTTGAGGCGTTCGTTGTGCTCGTTGAGCAATTGCTCCTGCAGGATCAGCGCGCGCTCCTGCATGGCGTGAAAGTCCTCGACGTAGCGCGATAGCTGGTTGGCGCTCTCGCGTACCGAGACCCGGGTATCCTCGTCGAAGCTGTCGGGCCCGTGGGCGATCTGTTCGAGGCAGTCGCGCTGGGGGCCCATGAAGCGGCGCAGGGTGATCAGCGAGCGGCGCAGGTGCGATAGATCGTCGGGGTCGATCTCGCGATCGCTCAACTGGTCCTCTTCCAGCTCGCCCAGGCGGTCGTCGAGCTGGTGAGCCACGTCGCCGACGTTGTCGACCAGGGTCTCCGCCAGCCACGCGAGCAGGTCGGGTACCGACAGTGCGCCCTCGCCGCGATCGATGCGCTCGCGCACTTCGCTGACCGATTTCAGCGGACGCCGGCGCAGCGTGATCAGGCGGTTAGCGGAGATCCAGATGCGCAGCGAGATCAAATCCTCCGGGGCGGCTCCGGGGTTGAGATTGACGCCGCGCAGCGTGCTCACCGCGCCGTTGCGGAACTTGGCCACGCGTGGGCGGGTATCCTCCTCGAGCAGCGCCTCGATCGCTGCCTCGTCGAGCCCGGCGATATCTTCGAGATAGGTGCCCACGTCGGTGTGGCGGAAATCGAGATGCATCCACAGCGGTCGCTCCGGCGACTGCCAGGCTTCGCGCAGCTGTCTCACGCTGAGCAATGAGCCGCCGCCGCTGCCGTTCAATTCATAGGCGGCAACCAGCGCCGTATCGCCTTCCATCTGCATCTGTTGACCTCTCGGTGGGGCGCCCGGTGCCTCCTCGGGCTTGAATCGCATCTGACTTGGTCGGTATGGCCTGCTCATGCGGTGTCAGCAGGCTCGGCCGGCGACTGCAGGCAGTTTGCGTCCATAGCCTAGCACGCCGTTGACCGCGTGCCAGGCGCTACCATCCGGCTCAGCGCTGGTCGTCGACGTCGTCGGCGAGCATCGGTTCGAGCTTGGCCCAGACATTGGCCAGGATGATCGGCTGGGCTTCGGCGGTCGGATGGATGCCGTCCGCCTGCAGCATGCTGTCGAGATCGACGTCTTCGAGCAGAAACGGCACCAGCGGCAGATCGTGCTCGTCGGCGAGCTGAGTGAAGACGTTACGAAAGGCGTTGGTATAGGCGGGGCCGTAGTTGGGTGGCACCTCGATGCCCAGCAGCAGGACGCGGGCGCCCTCCGCGCGGCTGCGTTCGACCATCTTGGCCAGATTGACCTTCATCTGTTGGGGCGAGAGTCCGCGCAGGCCGTCGTTACCGCCGAGTTCGAGCAGCACGATATCCGGGTGATGCTGCTTGAGCAGCTCGGGCAGGCGGGCGGCGCCGCCCGAGGTGGTCTCGCCGGAGATGCTGGCGTTGATGACCGGGTAGCCTTTGCCCAGCTTGCGTTCGAGCAGGCTGACCCAGCCCGCCTGAGGGTCGATACCATAGGCGGCACTGAGACTGTCACCCATCACCAACAGCGTGTGTGCCTGCGCGGTGCCGGGCAGTAGCGTCAGCGCCATGGCCATCGCCAGCAGTGGGCCCCGCGCACGCGTCCAGCAGGCGCGCAGCCATGACGTCGTCGACCTCTTCGTCGAACCGGGCATCGTCGAACCGGGCATCCTCGAACCAGGCAACATGTCTCACTCCTCGGGATAATCGGCGAACGCGGATCTTATCCGATCAGGGGCTCGGCAAAACGCTGGACTCTGTACGAAAACTACCTGCACTCGGCAATACGGCGTCAAAAATCGGCTCAAAATGCTCATTTACACCCCGTAAACTCCGCGTTTTCGCCGATTTTTGCCTTGTCTTGCCTTCGCTCGCTGACTTTTCGTACAAACTCTAATAAGCGCTTTCGGGCCCCGACTTCCCTGGCGGAAGCGGGTGCCGAGCATGAACCGGATAGACAGTGGGCGGCCGAAATCGCCATGTTGCCGTTGCAACCACGATTCCGGCAAGCGTCACGACCACGATTCCGCCAGGCGGCGTGACCATGGTTTCATGAGGCGTCGCTACCCCTTTGGCCTTCAGGCATCATGATCCAGGAGCCGACAGGCGCTACGGAGATGGCGAATGCGCTCTGCAGGGTGTCGGGACGCACCTGGCCGGTCGGTGGGATCCGTGCCAGAGTGGAGAGCATCGGCGTCCACGGCTGGCCGCGCGGTGGGATGCCGCCGACATCCAGCGGGACGCGCCACCGCACAGGAAGCCCCGATTCATGTCCGATTCCCGCGACTCGCGTGCCGCCTCGGCCGACGCGATCCCGACGCTCGAGGCCCGCGGCCTCGGCAAGCAGGTCACCAGCGGCGAGCGCCAGTTGACCATCCTCGACGACCTCGACCTGTGCGTCATGCCCGGCGAGAGCGTGGCGATCCTGGGCAGTTCCGGAGCGGGGAAATCGACCCTGCTGGCGCTGTTGGCGGGGCTGGATACGCCCAGCCATGGCGAACTCGCGCTGTTCGGTACCGCACTGCCGGCGCTCGACGAGGATGGCCGCGCCGCGCTGCGCGCCGGTCGCGTGGGTTTCGTGTTCCAGAACTTCCAGCTCCTGCCCACCCTGACCGCGCTGGAGAACGTGATGCTGCCGCTGGAGCTGACGCCCGGCCGCGATCATCAGCAGCGGGCGCGTGACTGGCTCGGCCGGGTCGGGCTCGGCGAGCGTCTTCATCATCTACCCAAGCAGCTCTCCGGCGGCGAGCAGCAGCGCGTTGCGGTGGCGCGCGCCTTCGTCACCCGGCCCGAGCTGGTGTTCGCCGACGAGCCTACCGGCAATCTCGACCGCGACACCGGCAGCGCGATCATCGAGTCGCTGTTCGCGCTCAACCGCGAGGCCGGCACCACTCTGGTGCTGGTCACCCACGACCCTCATCTGGCGCGGCGCTGCCAGCGCTGCCTGCGTCTCGACGGCGGCCGACTGGTGGCACTCGAGCCCGATGAGGTGCAGGCATGAGGGCGGCCGGTTCGCTGCTGGCGCTGTCGTTCAAGGGGCTCCGGCGCGATCTGCGCGCCGGAGACGTGCGCGCGCTGTTCGTCGCCCTGGTGCTGGCGGTGGCGGCGACCACCATGATCGGCTTCTTTCTCGACCGCCTGGATCGTGGCCTGACCCGTCAGGCCGGCCAGCTGATGGGCGGCGACATCAAGCTCGAACAGAGTGACCCTTTCGGCGATGACCTGCGTGACACGCTGCGCACTGCCGGGCTGACCCTCTCCGATCAGGTCGATACCGTCTCCATGGTCAGCCGTGGCGACGCCTTCCAACTGGCCAGCCTCAAGGTGGTCGACGGCGCCTATCCGCTCTACGGCAAGCTGCGCGTCGACCTCGGCGAGGGCATTGTCGAGCGCGCCGCGGGGCCGGCGCCGGGCAGCGTATGGATCGCGCCGCGACTCGCCCAACTGCTCGACGTGGCGATCGGCGAACCGGTGCAGGTGGGTCAGCGTGAGTTGACGGTGTCCGGGCTGATCGACCGCGAACCGGATCAGTCGGCGGGGTTCGCCAGTCTCAGCCCGCGGCTGATGATGCGTCTGGCCGATCTCGACGCCACCGGGCTGGTGCGTCCAGGTTCGCGGATCGAATACGAACTGCTGGCCAAGGGCTCCCCCGCGGCGGTGGCGGCGGTGGGCGATCTGCTCACGCGGCTGCGCCAGCAGGGCGTGGAGGTCGAGGACGTACGCGACGACCAGCCGCAGCTCGGCAGCGCCCTGACCCGGGCGCAGAAGTACCTGAGTCTCTCCGGGCTGGCGGCGGTGCTGCTCGCCGGGGTGGCGGTGGCCATGGCCACCCGGCGCTATGTCGACCGCCATCTGGATACCGCCGCGCTGCTGCGCTGCTTCGGCGCCAGTCAGCGCCAGCTGGCCCAGCTGTTCGCCTGGCAGTTGGCTTGGCTGGCGCTGGCGGCCTCGGCGGTGGGGGCGTTGCTGGGGTTGGTGGGGCAGGCCGCGCTGCTGGCCCTGCTGGCGCGCTTTCTACCGCTGACGCTGCCGGCGCCGGGCATGCTGCCGCTGCTGCTGGGGGTATTGACCGCGCTGGCGGTGCTGGTGGGTTTCGCCGGGCCGACGCTGCTGCGCCTGCAGCGGGTCAGTGCACTCAAGGTGCTGCGCCGCGAGCTCGATCCGCTGCCCGCTTCGGCGTGGCTGGTGGTGGCGGTGGCCAGCCTGGTGTTCGGCGCGCTGCTGTGGCTCTACTCCGGCGATCCTGGGCTCGCCGCAGCGCTGCTGGTGGGCGGGCTGATCGTCCTCGTGGTGCTGTGGGGGCTGGGCTGGCTGCTGCTGGCACTGGTGCTTCGCCTGGCCACCCGTTTCGGTGCGCGTGGCGGCGAGGCCAGCCGCGCCCTGCGCCTGGGCGCGAGTCAGCTGGCACGGCGGCGCCAGGCGAGTCTCGGCCAACTGCTGGCCTTTGCCGTCACCTTCGCGGCGATGGCGATCATCACTCTGGTCCGTGGCGATCTGCTGAGTGCCTGGCAGACTCAGCTACCGGCGGATACGCCCAACTACTTCGCGATCAATATCCAGCCCGGCGAGCGTGAGGGCTTCAGTGACATTCTCGATCAGGTCGCCGATACCCGAAGTGCGCTCTACCCGATGGTGCGCGGGCGTCTGACGGCCATCGACGACCGCCCGGCGCGCGAAGCGGTACCCGCGGCACACCGGGACGACAATGCGCTCAAGCGCGAACTCAACCTCACCTGGCGCGCGGCGCTGCCGGAGAGCAATCGACTGGTCGCCGGGCGCTGGTTCGACGCCGACACCCAGGTGGCCGCGGGCAGCGTGCCGATCTCGGTCGAGCGCGGCCTCGCCGAGCGCCTCGGGGTGGGGCTGGGCGACAGCCTGACGTTTACCATCGGCAGCGACAGCGTGACCGGCGAGATCACCAGCCTGCGCGACCTCGACTGGGACAGCTTTCGCCCCAATTTCTTCGTGATCTTCCCGCCCGGCGTACTCGAGCGCTACGGCCATAGCTACATCACCGCCTTCCACCTCGATGCCGCCGCCCACGGCGACGTGCTGGGACGGCTGGTCGCGGCCTATCCCGGCGTCTCGCTGCTCAATGTCGACGCCATCCTCGCCCGGGTGCGCGAGCTGCTGGCCCAGGTCACCCGGGCGGTGGAGCTGGTGCTGGGCTTCGTGCTGCTCGCCGGGATCAGCGTGCTCTATGCCGCGCTCACCGCCAGCCAGACTCTGCGCGCCCACGAAAGTGGGCTGCTGCGGGTCTTCGGCGCCGGGCAGCGCCTGCTCTCGCGGGTCCAGGGTGTCGAGTTCGCGCTGCTCGGCTTCACCAGCGGGCTGATGGCGGCGCTGCTGGCCGAGGGCGCTGCGCTTGGCATCTACGCCGGCTGGCTCGATCTCGCCCCGCGCCTGCATCTATGGCTATGGTTGGTGCTGCCGTTCGGCGGCGCGCTGCTCATCGGCGTGATCGGGCATCTACTGTCGCGTGGCCTACGCCGGCAGGCGCCGGTGCAGAGCCTGGGGCTGTTAGGAGAAGGGTGATTGGGGAAGGGCGATTAGCGAATTGGTGGGGCGTGCGCGGGGCTCCGCGGCGAGGTGCCGCGCAGGCCTCGGCCGGCGTATGCTCTGCTGACAGCGTCCGAGGAGAAACCCGCGATGAGCCATGCAATGAGCGATGCGATGACCAATGCTATGACCGAAACAAAGACCGATGCGATGACCCGGGCCGACTGGCAGCGTCTGGCCGGCGAGCTGACGATCGAGACCCGCGCCTTCATCGACGATGCCTTCGTCGACGCGGAGAGCGGCGAGACCTTCGCCAGCATCAACCCGGCCACCGGCGACACCCTCGCCGAGGTCGCCAGCTGCGATGTCGCCGACGCCGACAAGGCCGTAGCCCGAGCGCGGCGTGCCTTCGATGAAGGGGCGTGGTCGCGGCGCCCGCCCGGGGCGCGCAAGGCGGTGCTGCTGCGCCTCGCCGAGCTGATGGAGGCACACAAGGCGGAGCTGGCACTGCTCGACACCCTCGACATGGGCAAGCCGATCGGCAGTTCCCTGGGGGACATGAGCGGTGCCATCGGCTGCCTGCGCCATCACGCCGAGTCGATCGACAAGCTCTACGGCGAAGTCGCGCCCACCGGCGACGATGCTCTGGGCCTGGTGCTGCGCGAGCCACTCGGGGTGGTCGCCTCGATCGTGCCGTGGAACTTCCCGCTGATGATGACCGCGTGGAAGATCGCCCCGGCCTTGGCCGCCGGCAACAGCGTGATATTGAAGCCTTCGGAGAAGTCGCCGCTGTCGGCGCTGCGTCTGGCGGCGCTGGCGCGCGAGGCCGGGCTACCTGGCGGCGTCTTCCAGGTGCTCCCCGGCTTCGGCCACACCGTGGGCAAGGCGCTGGCGCTGTCGATGGGCGTCGACTGCCTGGCCTTCACCGGCTCCACTGCGGTGGGCAAACAGTTGATGCAGTACGCTGGGCAATCCAACCTCAAGCGCGTCTATCTGGAGTGCGGCGGCAAGAGCCCCAACCTGGTCTTCGCCGACTGCAAGGATCTCGACGCCGTGGCTCGCCATGCCGCCGAGGCGATCTTCCATAACCAGGGAGAGGTGTGCATCGCCGCCTCCCGGCTGCTGGTGGAGAATCGCATCCGCGAGACCTTCGTCGACAAGCTGCTGGCGGCCGCCGAGCACATGCAGCCTGGCGACCCGCTCGATCCGGCGAGTTTCATGGGCGCGATGGTCGACCGCACCCAGTATCAGCGTGTGCTCGACTATATCCGCCGCGGGGTCGAAGAGGGTGCCACCCTTCGCAGTGGCGGCAGTGCCACGGAGGGGCCGGGGCTGTTCATCCCGCCGACGATTTTTGACGGCGTCTCGCCGAGCATGGCGATCGGCCGTGAGGAGATCTTCGGCCCGGTGCTGTCGGTATTCGGCTTCGACACCGAAGAGGAGGCGATCGCGCTGGCCAACGACAGCGACTACGGCCTGGCGGCGGGGGTCTGGAGCCAGGATATCGACCGCATCATGCGCGTCTCGCGGCGGCTGCAGTCGGGGCAGGTCTACGTCAACAACTGGGCTGGCATGGATCAGACTGTGCCCTTCGGTGGCGTCAAGCAGTCGGGCAACGGCCGCGACAAGTCCCACCACTCGCTGGAGGAGTACTCCGACCTCAAGACCGTCTGGATCTCCTTGACCCCCTGAGGCGCGGCGCCGGTCGAGCGTTCCGCTGGCGGCGCAGCGTCGTCAGCGGCCACCCGCGATGTGCGACGCGCGCTGGCACCAAGGCGGCGCCGGGCGCGAATGGTGTAGGCAAACTCCAGCATGCCAGCGGCCCGCGCGGCGCACCCGAAAGACGGTGCGCCGACAGCGGATGTCGCATCCGGGGACGTTTTACCCAGGCTAAAGCCAAGGTGAGAAATTATGCGCGCGCGCATGACGGACTTTCATAGGAAAGGCCGCCGGCGCTGGGGTATCATCGCGCCACGTTTTCATGATCGGAGTCCGCCGGGGGCGGGTCCGATCGTCCCCTCCCCGAGCCGAGGATACCCGCCGATGTTCACGCGAGACATGCAGATTGCCGGATTCGACGATGCCCTGTGGAAAGCGATGCAGCAGGAAGTCGCGCGCCAGGAAGCGCATATCGAACTGATCGCTTCCGAGAACTACGCCAGCCCGCGCGTGATGCAGGCGCAGGGCGCGCAGCTGACCAACAAGTACGCGGAAGGCTATCCCGGCAAGCGTTACTACGGCGGCTGCGAGCACGTCGACGTGATCGAGCAGATGGCGATCGACTACGCCAAGGAACTGTTCGGCGCGAGCTACGCCAACGTTCAGCCGCACTCCGGCTCCCAGGCCAACGGCGCCGTGTTCCAGGCGCTGGTCAAGCCGGGCGATACCATTCTCGGCATGAGCCTCGACGCCGGTGGCCACCTGACCCACGGCGCCAAGCCGAGCTTCTCCGGCAAGCACTACAACGCGGTGCAGTACGGTATCGACGAGAGCGGCCGGATCGATTACGACGAAGTCGCCAAGCTGGCCAAGGAACATCAGCCGAAGATGATCATCGCCGGCTTCTCGGCCTACTCCCAGATCATCGACTGGGCCAAGTTCCGCGAGATCGCCGACAGCGTGGGTGCCTACCTGCTGGTCGACATGGCGCACGTCGCCGGTCTGGTCGCCGCTGGCGTCTACCCCAGCCCGCTGGCGCACGCCCACGTGGTCACCACCACCACGCACAAGACCCTGCGCGGCCCGCGTGGCGGCCTGATTCTCTCCGCCGAGAACGATGCCGAGATCGAGAAGAAGCTGCAGGCTGCGGTATTCCCCGGTGGCCAGGGTGGCCCGCTGATGCACGTCATCGCGGCCAAGGCGGTCTGCTTCAAGGAAGCCATGGACCCCGAGTTCAAGAGCTACCAGCAGCAGGTGGTCAAGAACGCCCAGGCGATGGCCGGCGTGTTCATCGAGCGCGGCTACGAAGTCGTCTCCGGTGGCACCGAAGACCATCTGTTCCTGCTCTCGCTGGTCAAGCAGGGCCTGACCGGCAAGGACGCCGATGCGGCGCTTGGGCGTGCGCACATCACCGTCAACAAGAACGCCGTGCCCAACGACCCGCAGAGCCCGTTCGTCACCTCCGGCCTGCGCATCGGCACCCCGGCAGTGACCACCCGCGGCTTCGGTGAGACCGAGTGCAGCGATCTCGCCGGCTGGATCTGCGATATCCTCGACGCCATGCAGCAGGGCGACTCGAGCGAAGCCGAGAACGCGGTCAAGGGCCAGGTCGAAGCCGTCTGCGGCCGGTTGCCGGTGTATCGTTGATGTAAAGTCTTACAGCGACAGGCAATGGCTGAATTGAAGCCATTTGTCGAAGTTGATCGAGGCGCCGCATTGCGGCGCCTCGTTCTATTTTACCCATGCCCCCTCATGCTGGCGGCATGATTCTGATATCCTTGCCCCCTCGCTTCGGGGACAGGATGTCCCAGCTGAATGCCGGAAGCCCATCAAAGCAATGAGCGCGGACACTCAGGCGCGGCTTGCCGGCGCCTGTCGCACCTTGTTATCCAACTATCAGTGAGTGAACGCATGGCCAGCCGTCAAGAAGCCACCGATCTGCAACGTGCCTTGAAAGCATGTCGAGGGTCGTTCGCCTCGGTGGGGTTCTTCAGCATGTTCATCAATCTTTTAATGCTGGTTCCCCCTCTTTACATGTTGCAGGTATACGACCGCGTTATTTCTTCGCGCAGCGCGGATACTCTGCTCATGCTCACCCTGGTGGTGATCTTCCTGTTTTTCGTCATGGGGCTGTTGGAGCTGGTGCGCTCGCGCATCTTGATTCGCGTCGGTAATCGCCTCGATACCATGGTCAACCAGCGCCTCTACAGTGCCATGTTCCGGCGCAGCGTGATGACCCAGGGTCAACAGTCAGCGCAGCCGCTGAGCGATATGACCAATCTGCGCCAGTTCCTGACCGGCAACGGCTTGTTCGCCTTCTTCGATGCCCCTTGGGTGCCCATCTACCTCGGCGTACTGTTCCTCTTCCACTTCTGGCTTGGGGTCTTCGCTACCTGCGCCGGTATCGTCCTGCTGATCCTGGCGATCGCCAACGAGAAGGCGACCAAAGGGCTGCTTTCCGAGGCCAACGCCGAGCAGATCAAGGCCCAGGAGCTGGCCAACGCCAACCTGCGCAACTCCGAAGTGCTGCACGCCATGGGCATGCTGCCCGGCATCATGGGCCGCTGGGCCAGCAAGCATCATGAGTTCCTCGCCAAACAGTCCCAGGCCAGCGACCGCGCCGGCGCACTTGCCAACACCTCCAAGGTGCTGCGCATGCTGTTCCAGTCGATGATCCTCGGTTTGGGGGCGTTCTTGGTACTCGAGGGCGATATGTCGCCGGGCATGATGATCGCCGGTTCGATCCTCATGGGGCGCGCGCTGTCACCGATCGACCAGATGATCGGCAGTTGGAAAGGGTTCGTGGCGTCGCGCAGCGCCTACAAGCGCCTCAACGATCTGCTCGATCAGATACCGGCGGAAGAGCGCCACATGTCGTTACCGGCGCCGCGCGGTGATCTCGCCATCGAGACCGTCGCCGCCGCCCCTCCCGGCGTGCGCATGGCGACCATTCGCGGCATCAACTTCGCGGTGCCCAGTGGTGAGCATGTAGGCATCATCGGACCCAGTGCCGCCGGTAAGTCGACGCTGGCCCGCGTCATGCTGGGGCTGTGGCCCACCCAGGTGGGCAGCGTGCGTCTGGACGGTGCCGAGATCATCCACTGGAACCGCGACGAGCTCGGACCCTACATCGGCTATCTGCCCCAGGACATCGAGCTGTTCGACGGTAGCATCAGCGAGAACATTGCCCGTTTCGGTGAGGTCGATGCCCAGAAAGTCGTCGCCGCCGCCCAGAAAGCCGGCGTGCACGAGATGATCCTGCAACTGCCCAACGGCTACGACACCGTCATCAGCGGCGCCGGTGGTGCGCTCTCCGGTGGCCAGCGCCAGCGTATCGGGCTGGCGCGCGCGCTCTACGGTAACCCGGTGCTGGTCGTACTCGACGAGCCCAACTCCAACCTCGACGAAAACGGCGAGCGTGCGCTGAGCGAGGCGATTCGCCAGCTCAAGGCAGAAGGCACCACGCTGTTCGTCATCAGCCATCGCCAGAGCGTGCTCAAGCACGTCGACCAGCTATTGGTGCTCAAGGACGGCCAGGTCAGCATGTTCGGCCCGCGCGATCAGGTCCTGGCGCAATTCGCCAAGCCCGCCGGTACCGGTCGCTCCAGTCTCGCCGGTAGCAACGCGGCCACTGGGCGTAAATCGGGCAGCCGTCTCGCCGCCGTTCAGGGTGGTGGCAACTCAACGGGCAGCGACTCGCAATCCTCGGAGCAGAACTGAGCATGGCAGGCGACAACTCCAAACGTCACGATATCACCCCCTATCAGGACAGCATCGAAGGTGAAGCGACTGCCTCCGCTCCCGGCAAGGCAACGCTGCCGATCAACGACCGCGGCTACAAGCGCCTGGGCCTGTTGATCCTGCTGGTCGCGTTCGGCGGCTTCGGCGGCTGGGCGGCGACCGCCGATCTCGCCGTCGCCGTGGTGGCGCCGGGTTCGGTGTCGGTGGCGTCGTTCAAGAAGACCGTGCAACACCTGGAAGGCGGTATCGTCAAGGAAATCCTGGTCCACGACGGTGATCATGTCGACGCCGGGCAGACACTGATGGTGCTCGACAACACCCAGGCACGCTCGCAGCTCGAGATCGCGCGCTCGCAATATTTGATCAACCGGGCCGCGGAAGTGCGCCTGATGGCCGAGCAGAAAGGGGACGACAAGCTCGAGTTTCCCAAGGAACTGCTCGACAGCGATGCCCCGCGGGTCAAGGAAGTGCTGGCGGTGCAACGGGCGCTGTTCGCGGCGCGCCGCGATTCTCTCCAGGGTACCGTCGAAGCACTCGGCGAGCAGGCCAACCAGATGCGCGAGCAGATCGACGGCTTGCAGAAGATGATCGCCGTCAATCAGTCCCGCATGGCGTCGTTAGAGGGCGAAGCCAAGGATTATCGCGCGCTGTTCAAGGAAGGGCTGGGAGACAACCAGCGTCTGCGCGAGCTCGAACGCCAGGTACTTCAGTTCAAGGGCGAGATCGCCCAGCACCGCTCTGACATTGCCAAGCTCAAATCGCAGATCAGCGAAAACAAGGTCCAGCAGCAGGTCAAACAGCAGGAATTCCAGAAAGACGTTGGCGAGCAGCTGCGTCAGGCCCAGGCCAATATCGCCGACGCCGAGGAGCGCATGACCGCACTGAGCGATCAGGTCCGTCGTACCACCGTGACCGCGCCAGTAGCGGGCACCGTGGTCGGAATGACGATCCACACCATCGGTGCGGTGGTCAAGCCGGGCGAGCCGATCATGAACATCGTACCCTCGGGGGATGATTTTGTGGTCGAGGCGCGCATTCCCAGCAAGGACATCGACAACATCTACTCCGGCCAGTATGCCGAGATCCGTTTCAGCGCCTTCAACCAGCGCCTGACCAACGTCATCGAAGGCGAGGTTACCAATGTCAGCGCCGATACCTTCAAAGACGAGGCCACCGGTGCGGAGTACTACAAGGCCCGGGTCAAGGTGACGCCCAAGGGCAAGCGTGAGATGACCGAAAACATGCAGCTGCTGGCGGGCATGCCGGCGGAAGTCATGATTCGCACCGGCGAGCGTACCTTTGCCAGCTACGTGGCCAAACCGATCACCGACATGCTGGCACGCGCCATGCGTGAGGAATGAAGATGATCAAGCGATTCCATCGACTCCCGCTGTTGGGGCTGCTGATCTCCACACCGTTGGCATCACCGCTGGCACTGGCGCAGACATCCGAGCCGCTGCATTGGACCGATCAGGTCGCGGTCGAGGGCGACACCGCGGCAGCGGCGCAAGCCAGCAGGGGCGCAGCGATACCCGCCCCGAGCGCTGACACACCGGGTGCGCAAGAGGCCGCCGACGATATCGCGGCCGACCCGCTGCCGGCGCTGGATGGCCAGCCGGCGGGCGGGATTGGCCTGAGCGGCGGCCTCGGCGAAGACACGAGCGCGAGCGACGACGCCCACTCGTTGCCGTCGCTGCCACGCCTGTTCGAACTCGCGCTGCGCAACGACGCCAAGCTGGCCAGCCAACGCTATGATGCCGAAGCGACCCAGCAGAACGTGCCGATGAGCGTGGCCGGGCTCAAGCCGCAGGTCAGCGCCAGCGCCAGCTATCTCTACCAGAAGTCCGACAACTACTATACCGACAACCCCGAGTACGACCCGGACAACGAACTGAGCAACGTCGGTGACGACTACGAGGCTCGCTATCAGGGGGTGACCCGGGACAAGACCTGGCAGGTCCAGGTCACCCAGCCGCTGTTCAGTCTCGAACGCTGGCGCAAGGTGGGCAAGGCCAAGGCCCAGAGCGATGTCGCCGAACTCAAGGTGGCGGTGGGCGAGCGCGACCTTGCCCTCGACGTCGCCAAGTCCTATCTCGATGCCTTCCTCGCATCGCGTAAGTTGGGCCTGCTCGACTCCAAGGAAAAGTCGCTGGAACTGCAGGTCAAGCAGGCCCAGCGTGCCTACGACCTCGGTGTTGGGGATCGCATCAACCTGCTCGAATCGCGCTCGCGGCTCGATCAGGCGGTTTCCGACAAGCTGCAGGCCGAGAACGAGCTGGACAATGCATTGAGCGTACTCGAGCGTTTTACCGGCCAGCTCCCGACCTTCACCGGTAGCCGTCTGGGCGACCTCGGCGCGCTCGATCTGCAAGGCGATTACGGTGACGAACAGCAGTGGCTGACCCGGGTCGGCGACAACGTCGAAGTGCAGCTCGGCAAACAGCAGGAAGAGGTCGCCAAGGCAGAGACCGGGGTGCGCCGCGCGGGGCACTATCCCGAGCTGGATCTCAGCATGGGTTACTCCCATCGCGACTCCAACGACCCCTATCGCGAGAGCAAGGACACCTCGGCCACGCTGCGCCTCAACGTGCCCATCTACCAGGGGGGCTACACCACTGCCAGCGTTCGTCAGGGTGAGCTGTCGCTGCAGTCCAGTCGCTCGTCCTATGTCAACGCCCTCAACGTGGCGCGGCAGGAAGTGCGCAAACGGCTGCGCAGCCTGCGCGGCGATGCGCGTCAGATCGAGGCGCTGAAGCGCTCGATCGACTCCAGCAATCTGTTCCTCGAAGCCGCCGAGCGTGGCGAGCAGCTCGGTCTGCGCGATCTGGTCGATGTCCTCGACGCTCGCGCCGACCTCTACGACCAGCGCATCAAGCTGGTCTCGACGATTCGCCAGTATCTGCTCGACCGGCTCAACCTCAAGGCGGCGGTCGGTGCGCTGGACACCCAGGATCTGGTCGATACCATGAAGATCCTGCGTCAGGTGACCGGATGAGACTGGCTCGCGCGACCCTGCCGGCGTTGAATACCGCCGGCAGGGGCTGACGCCCCACGCGGGCGTTCGAGCCCAGAGGTGACAGACAGCATGAGCCCCAGACGCGCCAGCAACGATTTCCTGCGGATGGTGATGCGTGGCTTCGATGCCGCTGTCGCCATGCTGGTCAGTACCCTCTATTTCTGGCACCTGCCGGATCTCGCGTTCACCTTCGGCACCGAGTATCCACTACTGATCGTGGTCGGTGGCCTGCTGTTGCCGGCCATCGGTGAAATCTTCGGACTCTACGAGCCGTGGCGGGGGCGCAGCGTCTTCAGCATGTTCGGCTCCTATTTCGCCAGTTGGCTGGGCACCGTGCTGCTGATCAGCGCCTTTCTGGTGGTCACCCAGAGCGGCTACATCTATTCCCGGCTATGGATGGGGCTCTCCGCGCTCAGCGTGCTGGCCATCGGCCTGCTCTCGCGCGGGCTGCTCTATGGCTACCTGCGGCGGCTGCGCGCGCGTGGGCGCAACATCAAATCGATTCTGTTCATCGGCCCCGCGGCCAACGCCGAGCAGACCCGCCAGCGCCTCGCCGACATGCCCCATATCGGCTATCGAATCGACCAGACCATTCCCTACACCCACGATGACCAGGTGCTGGAAGACGTCGTGCGCCTGGCCAAGGAGTCGGTGTTCAAACGCGATTTCGACGAGATCTGGCTGAGCTTTCCGCTCAGTTGCGGCAACACGGTCAAGGCGCTCGCCGACAGTCTGATCGGCGTGCCGGTCAACGTACGCTACTTCCCCGACCTCTCCGATGTCCGCCTGCTCAACCACCGCGTTGCTCAGGTCGCTGACATGTTCTCCATCGACCTCAACTACAGCCCGCTCCATGGGCCGGCGCGTATCGTCAAGAGTATCGAGGACTACGTGCTCGGCACATTGCTGTTCATCGGTTTTCTGCCGATCATGCTGCTGATCGCGCTCGGCGTATGGCTATCGACGGGGCGCCCGGTGCTGTTCAAGCAGTATCGCCACGGTCTCGATGGCAAGCGTTTCAAGATCTACAAGTTTCGCACCATGCATTTACACCCGGTGGGCGAGGGGACGCGTCAGGCGCACCGCGGCGACCCGCGCATCACGCCGCTGGGACGCTGGCTGCGCCGCACCAGTCTCGACGAGCTACCGCAGCTCTACAACGTGCTCCAGGGGCGCATGTCGCTGGTCGGGCCGCGTCCACATGCGCTCGATCACAATGCGTTCTACAAGGATCTGATCGTCAAGTACATGCAGCGCCACCGGGTCAAACCGGGGATTACCGGCTGGGCGCAGATCTACGGCCTGCGTGGCGAAACCCGCGATGTGGTCGACATGGAACAGCGGGTCGACCACGACCTCTACTATATCAACAACTGGACGCTGGGCATGGACGTCAAGATTCTCGCGCTCACTGTCAAGCGCGGCTTCTTCAATGCCCAGCCTTGAGCCAGGGCCCTTCACCGACTCGCACTCAGCCTTGACCGAGGGCCAGTTCTGGATGTGGCCGTAGTCGAGCGCCCCGCAGCGCTCAGGCGTTGCGTCGCCAGTAGGCGGCGTGCATCGACAGTCCCGGCTTGCAGCGCTTGGGCAGCAGGTGATGGCGCCGGCCCAACGAATAGCCCAGATACTTGAGGCCATTGCGCACGGTTGCCAGCGGCAGCAGCCAGGGCGCGTGCTGCATCAGGTAGCGCGCCTCCGACAGAATGAAGCGGCGCCCCTCGCCTTCGGCGCGGCCAGTCATCTCCAGAAGCCAGGGTTCGTTGGCGTGCAGCACGCCAATATCGAAATAGCGGCGGAACTCCTGGAACAACGAATAGTTGTGAGAGTGATACACCTGCGCCTCGGCGCAGTAGTGCAGCCGCCACCCTTTCTTCAATAGCCTCGCCCCGGCGATCATGTCCTCACTGAGAATGGTGCCATTGGGGAAGCCGCCGACTTCCATCAGCGCCTCGCGCCGATACGCGGTGAATGAATTGGACAGAAAAGCCGCGCGAATGCCATAGCGCGCCACGTCCTCGGCGGCCATGGTGTGCGAGTCCGCCGGATAGTTGAACAGCCGCGCGTGAGCTGCCACCGGGGTGGCCCAGGAGTAGGGCAACTGACGCCCGTAGGCGGCACCGATGCTTGGATCGTCGAAAGTCTGGATGATCCGGGCAAAGGTCTCGGGGGAAGAGACCAGCGCATCCTGGGTGACGAAAATCACGATGTCGCAATCCGCCAGCAGCTCCAGTGCCCAGCCGCGCGTCCCGCCGTGGTCGAAGTCGCGGCGCGCCACCCGGTGCAGCTCGCAACCGGCGGCGCGAGCCAGATCGGCGGTAGCGTCGTCGGACGTCGAATCGATCACCAGAAAGCGATAGCCCTCGGCGGCCTCGCGCGTCGCCTCTAGCCAGGCATCCCAGCCGGCCCCTGCATTCAGGGTTGGTACACAAAGACCCACTTGGCGCAAAACTCGTACCCCTCGTCGCACTCGCACTGCGTTGTATGTTTGTATGGTTCGCCGCCACCGCGGCCGGGGCGTCACGGTTGCCTCTCACCGCCGGTTCACCGCCAATCGTGGCCAGCGTGCCGGAGCCATGGCTCTCACGCCTCGGTGATCACGCCCTCGAGCGGGCATCGGCGGTGCCTTGCCTTCTCGGATCCCGCGGCCCGGAATACTCGCGGCTGCCAGTAGCCGCCCGAGTCGCCAAGACCCCACGCCGTCAAGGCAACAGGCAAAGGCAAGAGAAGAGGGCGCTGTCGGTTATTGCAGACAGAGCCGAGGCGTTTGATCGAAAACGCTTTTATGCCCGGCGTCAAGCGGCGTTCTCGCCCCAGGGTCCCGAATTGGCGACAATTCTCAACCTATCGCGACTGCTGTAAGATGCCCGACCGAACGGCCGGCACCGGCAAGATGTCCGATGATACACGGCTCGCAACGATTTTGATAAAGAGGGACGATGAATCCTCACGCATACCAATCGGTCTCGCTGACGGCGATGCTCCAACGCCTCTGGCGTTACCGCAACCTGACACGACAGATGATCCAGCGGGACGTCATCGGGCGCTACAAGGGCTCGGTGCTGGGTCTCGCCTGGTCGTTCTTCAATCCCATCATCATGCTCGGCGTCTACACCTTCGTCTTCACGGTCGTGTTCGAGGCGCGCTGGGGGCTCACCCCCGAAGGCGGGCAGGCCCACTTCGCCCTGCAGCTGTTCGCCGGTCTGATCGTCCACGGTCTGTTCGCCGAAGTGCTCAACCGCGCGCCCGGGCTGATCATGGCCAACCAGAACTACGTCAAGAAAGTGGTCTTTCCGTTGGAGATTCTGCCCCTGATCCCGCTCGGCTCGGCGCTGTTCCATGCCATGGTCAGCCTCGTGGTGCTGGTGCTGGCGCAGATCGCGTTCGACCACACCATGGCGCCGACGCTGGTGCTCGCGCCGCTGGTCGCGTTGCCGCTGTGCCTGCTCGCGCTGGGGCTGGGTTGGATACTGGCCTCGCTGGGGGTGTTCCTGCGCGATATCGGCCAGACCATGTCGCTGGTCACCACCATGCTGCTATTTCTATCGCCGGTGTTCTATCCGCTCTCGGCGCTGCCGGAAACCTTCCGGCCGTTCATCCTCGCCAACCCGCTCACCTTCATCATCGAACAGATGCGCCGCGTGGTGATCGCCGGACAGATGCCCGACTGGTCGGGGCTGGCGCTCTACGGCATAGCGGCACTGATCATCGCCTGGGCCGGCTTCGTCTGGTTCCAGAAGACACGCAAGGGGTTCGCCGATGTGCTCTGAACCCGTGCAGCAGACGACAGCGCCGATGGCCGACACCGAGGGTGAGCAGGGCGCCGTGGCCACCGCCGGCGAGATCGCCATCCGGGTCGCCGACGTGGCCAAGTACTACCGGGTCTACGCCTCCCCGCGTGATCGACTCAAGCAGTTCGTGGTACCGCGCCTGCAGCGCTGGTTGGGCCGGCCACGGCGTGACTACGGCCGCGACTTCCACGCCCTGGACGGCATCAGCTTCGAGATCGCCCGGGGCGAGACGGTCGGCATCATCGGGCGCAACGGCTCCGGTAAGTCGACTCTGCTGCAGATGATCTGCGGCACCCTGGCGCCGACCCGTGGTGACATCACCACGCGGGGCAGGGTGGCGGCGCTGCTCGAACTCGGCGCCGGCTTCGACCCCGAGTTCAGCGGGCGTGAAAACGTCTATATGAATGCCACCGTACTCGGCCTGAGCCAGGCGGAGATCGACGCGCGCTTCGACGACATCCTGGCCTTCTCCGAGATCGGCGACTTCATCGACCAGCCGGTCAAGACCTATTCCAGCGGCATGTACGTGCGCCTGGCCTTCGCCGTCATCGCCCACGTCGACGCCGACATTCTGGTCATCGACGAAGCGCTTGCCGTGGGTGACGCCTTTTTCGTCCAGAAGTGCATGCGCTTCCTGCGCGATTTCATGAAGCGCGGCACCGTGCTGTTCGTCAGCCACGACACCTCCGCCGTACTCAACCTGTGTCAGCGTGCCATCTGGCTCGACGCCGGCAAGGTGGTGGCCGAAGGTGAGCCCAAGGAGGTCGCCGACGCCTACCTGCAGGCGTTCTTCGAAGCCAACCAGGGGCGCGGCAGCGTCGCGCGCAGCGGCGGAGGGCTACGTGACACCAAGCCGGCACCGCTGGAACGTCGTGACATGCGTCAGGACCTGATCAACGCCTCGCCCTATCGCAACGATCTGGAAATCTTCGAATTCGACCCCTCCGCCAGCGGCTTCGGCAAGGGGCATGCCACCATCGAACACGTCGAGCTGAGCGACGACGAAGGGCGCCCGCTATCGTGGATCGTCGGTGGCGAACGCGTGACCCTGCGCATTCGCGCCCGGGCCCAGGCCGGCGAGCCGCTGGCGCGGCCGATCATCGGCTTCTACGTCAAGGACCGCCTGGGCCAGACCCTGTTCGGTGACAACAGCTTCCTGAGCTACCGTGACGACCCGGTCGGCACCGCGCCGGGGCAGGCGCTCGACGCCACCTTCACCTTCCGCATGCCGATCCTGCCGCGCGGTGACTACAGCATCAGCACCGCCATCGCCGACGGCACCCAGGACGAACACGTCCAGCACCACTGGATTCACGATGCGCTGTTCTTCAAGTCGCACTCCAGTAGTCAGAGCCACGGTCTCGTCGGTATTCCCATGCACGCCATTTCGCTAGAGGTAGATAGCCCGCATGAAGTCCAGTGATCCCAACGCCTTGCCCACGACGGGGGAACGTTTCCTGCCGGAGTTCGACGGCGGCATCGTCGCCGAGCACCAGCACCGCTACCGGCTGGCGCAGCGCCTCGTGGAAGGCAAAGACGTGCTGGATATCGCCTGTGGCGAAGGCTATGGCGCGCACCTGCTGGCCGAACGTGCCGCCCGCGTGACCGGGGTCGACATCGACACCGACACCGTGGCCCACGCCCGCGCGGCCTACCCCGCCGACAATCTCGAATTTCTCGCCGGCGACTGCGCCGAGATCCCCCTGGCGGACGCCTCGGTCGACGTGGTGGTGAGCTTCGAAACCATCGAGCACCACGACCGCCACCGCGAGATGCTCGCCGAGATTCGCCGCGTGCTGCGCCCCGGCGGGCTATTGATCATCTCCAGCCCCGACCATCACGAATACAGCGTGGCGCGGGATTTCGACAACCCCTATCACGTACGTGAACTCAGCCGCGACGAGTTCGATGGCCTGCTCGGGGAGTACTTCGCCCATCACGCCCTGTTCGGTCAGCGCGTGGTCTACGGCTCGCTGGTGGTACCCGAGAGCCGCGAGCCCACCGCCATGGTCACCTACGGTGGTGAATCCAGCGACCATACCAGCGCCGCCGGTATCAGCGGTCTCGGCGACCCCATGTACTGGATCGCCCTGGCCAGCGACGCCGACCTCCCCGCGCTGCCCACGAGCTGCTACCGCCAGGGCATCGAGCACGCCGATGCCGTGCTCGAACGCCAGCGTGCGCTCGAGGCCGCGCAAGGCGAGCTGGAACGCTGCCAGGCCGCGGTCGCCGAGCGCGACGCCCGCATCGCGCAGATGGACGACGCCATCGCCGGCCAGACCCAGGCGCTCGAGACGCGCGACGCCGAGCGTGAGCGGGTGGCCGCCGAGCGCGACGCGCTGATGGCCGACCACGCCCGTCTGGAAGACGAAGTCGGCCGGCTCGCCGAGGAGCTCGCCCAGGCGCAGGCCGAGCGCGAGCGTGCCGCCGATGAGCGCCAGGCGCTGGAAACCCAGCTACTCGACCTCAACGGCCATCACTTCCGCCTCCAGGCGCGGGCGCAATCGCCGGGTTGGCTGCTCAAGCGCCTGATCAAGCGCGCCTGCCAGTGGCCGGGGGAGCGCCGCCGGGCTCGTGACGAACGCCGCCTGATCGCCGAATCCGGGCTGTTCGACGCCGAGTGGTACCGCCAGCACAACCCCGACGTGCACAGCCGCGGGCTCGACCCGCTGGCGCACTACCAGCGCCACGGCGGCTACGAAGGCCGTGCCGCCTCGCCGGCCTTCGACACCGCCAGCTATCTGCGTCAGCACCCCGGCCTGATCGAGCGCCGCCAGCACCCGCTGCTGCACCACCTGCGCAGCCAGCCGGGGCAGGGCGCCGAGACCGCCGGCGTCAAGGCCAGCGGCGACCGTCTCTTCCCGGTGCTGTTCGACGGCGCGGCCAATCCCAGCGAGAGCTATGTCGAGCCCACCGAACATCGGCTCGACGGCGACTCGCGGATCCGCGCCATCGCCTTCTACCTGCCGCAGTTCCACCCCATCGCCGAGAACGACCGCTGGTGGGGCAAGGGCTTCACCGAGTGGACCAACGTCAGCAAGGCGGTGCCGCAGTTCGTCGGCCACGAGCAGCCGCGCCTGCCCGGCGAACTCGGCTTCTACGACCTGCGTCTGCCCGACGTCCAGGAGCGCCAGGTCGAACTGGCGCGCCAGCACGGCATCGAAGCCTTCTGCTTCCACTACTACTGGTTCAGCGGCCGCAAGCGTCTGCTCGAGCGGCCGATCGACCAGTACGTCGCCAACCCCAACATCGACTTCCCGTTCTGCCTGTGCTGGGCCAACGAGAACTGGACGCGGCGCTGGGACGGTCAGGAGAACGACATCCTGATGGAGCAGCGTCACGAGCCCCAGGACGATCTCGAATTCATCGAAGACATCGTGCCTCTGCTCGAGGACCCGCGCTATCTGCGTGTCGACGGCAAGCCGGTGCTGATCGTCTACCGGGTCGACATCATCCCCGATGCCGCCGCCACCGCCCGCACCTGGCGCGAATACTGCCGCGAGCGCGGCCTGGGCGAGCTGCACCTGGTGTGTGCCCAGAGCTTCGGTATCGGCGACCCCGAGCCCTACGGCTTCGACGCCGCGGTGGAGTTTCCCCCGCACGGGCTGCAGGCGCGCCAGATCGAGGGCGAGCTGGAGTTCCTCAACCCCGAGTTCGCCGGTCGCGTCTACGACTACCGCGACGTGGTCGCCAGCCAGATCGCCAAGCCGCGCCCGGACTACCGGCTCTACCCGACGGTCTTCCCGGCCTGGGACAACGAAGCGCGCAAGCCCGGCCGCGGGCACATCTTCCACGGCGCCAACCCGGGCGACTACCGCCGCTGGCTCGACGACGCCTGCCGCCGCAGCGACGCCAACGCGGGCGACGGCCAGCTGGTGTTCGTCAATGCCTGGAACGAGTGGGCCGAAGGCGCCTATCTCGAACCCGACCGGCGCCACGGCTACGCCTACCTGCGCGCCACCCAGGAAGTGCTCGCCCACTACCCGGTGGAACACGCCGCGCCCCAGAGCATTGCCGCCATGGCCGCCACTCCGCGTGCCCACGACACCGCGGTGATTCTGCATCTGTACTACCCCGAGATGTGGGAGACGGTGCTGCCCTGGCTACGACACATACCCGACGGCCATGACCTTTTCGTGACGCTGGCCGAAGACGCCCCCGCCGACACCGAGCGGCGGCTCGCCGCGGATATCGACGACGTGCGCACCGCCCGCGTACCCAATCGCGGCCGCGATATCGCCCCCTTCCTCGAAGTGCTGCGCGCGATCCGACCGCTCGGCTACACCGCAGTGTGCAAGGTGCACGCCAAGAAGAGCCTGCACCGTGCCGACGGTGAAGGCTGGCGTGACGAAATGTTCGCCAAGCTGCTCGGCGACGCCGGCCACATCGGCGAGATCCAGCGCGCCTTTGCCGACAACCCCGAGCTGGGGCTGGTCGGCCCCGCCGGCCACTGGCTCGCCTACCCGCGCTACTGGGGCATCCACCCGGAAAGCCCGGCCCAGGTACATCGCCTGCTCGAACGCCTGGGTAGCGCCGAGCCGCTGGACACCATGCACTTCTTCGCCGGCTCGATGTTCTGGTGCCGCCCGGAAGCCCTGGCAGCGTTGCTGGACGTGCTCCACTGGGGCGACTTCGAGCACGAGCTGGCGCAGACCGACGGCGCTCTCGGCCATGCGATAGAGCGTATCCTTGCGCGCGCGGTGACCGCCGCCGGCTACCGCGTGACCGACACCGACGGCCCGGGGCGCCTGAGCCGCGCGCCGCAGGTCAACGACAGCTACGCCTACGCCGCACCGTGCCCGCCGCCGGCCGACACCAGCGCCGAGTACGCCCCGCGGCAATGGTCCGGGGCCAAGGCCAAGCTGCGTCAGATCGCGCGGCGGAGCCCGCTGGCGCGTCGCCTGCGGCGGGAGATCCTGAGCCGAATCGGTTGAAGGTCACGTTCGAAACTTCATTGAACTTAGGAACGCCATCCAACGGGATGGCGTTTTTACGTCGATGACATGACAATTACGTAAAAGCGACCTGGAAATGACGTTTTTACGTAAAACTAAAGTCTACTGAGTACTTGTCAGATCGGATTTGACAGAGTAAGCGCTGACTGACTACGCATACGGCGAATTCCCACGGGTCAGAAAAAAACCACTTTGCGCGCTAAGCGATTTGAATTGCCCGAATTACGCGAGTAAACCCTCACTATTCTTGGGAAGCGTGTCTCGCGGGTAGCCGTTCTCTTACGCCAACTCACTGAAAGTCATACTTTTATCCGTAGTAAGTGCTAGCTAACATACGGCAAAAGTCGCACAACGCAAGGCTGCGAAGCGTGACTGCGACATTACCGACGCTTGCAAACCCCTATTGAAGGCTCTAGCATCCGGCAGGGTGAAGCTCTGGCTCATCTTCGTCATGAGCAAAGCGGTGATATTCGGGACGACGGTTTCGGATACCGGTTTCACCGGCACTGGGAAAGAAGGCACGAATAACGTCGAAAAACCCATGTCGCAGTGCTGAGCGCCACCGTTGCCTGTGTGCAAGGGTGCGCAGGCGACAGCGCGAGGCACCGAATTGGAAACATGTTGGATCCAATAGCGGTGTTTTTACCGCACCCCATGGAAAAAAAGCCGCATATGCAAGGAGATTGCCAGTATGGCAACGATTAATTTCGACTCGCAGTTCTATCTCGAACAAAAGCTGGAACAGCTTCAAAAGCAGGACAGCGCCGAGTACGGCGACTGGACCACCGCAGACGTCCAGCAGGCGTTCGACGATGCCGGCCTGACCGCCGAACAGCACTACGAAATGTACGGCTACATCGAAAATCTGAGCCCGAACGCCCAGTTCGATAGCACTGCTTACCTCGAAGACAAGCTGGCTCAGCTCCAGGCGACTGGCGCAACCCAGGCCGACGGCGAGCCGTATGCCAACATCGCTGACGTCGCCAACGCCTTCCAGGCGGCCGGTCTGTCTCCGCTCGAGCACTACAACCTCTACGGCCAGGACGAAGGTCTGACCGCGACGCCGGTAAGCGGTGAAACCGGCGGCGGCGATGGCCCCACCACGCCGACCCCGACCAACACCATCGCTTTCGACGCTTCCGAGAAGGCCGGCAACAAGATCGTCTGGGATGAAGAGAACCAGAAGATGGTTCTGGAATCCGAAGCCCAGGGCGATACCGTCAAGCACGTCGGCAAGGCGTACTACGACGAGAATAAAAGCTACAACACCACCGCCGACTACAAGTTCACCCTGAGCAACCAGCTCAACTACGGTCAGGCTGATGTTGATGGTGCCGGCGGCGTCGACCTCTATCAGGCGACCTTCCTCAGCCCGCTGATGGTCGAAAGCGGTGGCATCGGTGCCGGCTCCGTCCTGGATCTGCGCTTCGCCGATCGTCTGGCCCCGGCCAACGACACCACCCAGACCCTGAACAACACCCAGATCAACTACTTCGAGTTCACCTACAACGGTACCGAGTACCAGGTGAACGACGAGAACACTAACGGTGCGCTGACCCAGGCGCAGAGCTACCCGGATCTGCTGGCAGCCATCCAGACCGGTATCGCCACGCTGAAAGCGCAGAACCCGGAACTCTCCGGTCTGAACGTGCGTCAGGGCAACACCTTCTCCGTCGACCAGTACGACAAGCAGACCGACCAGCTCACCGGTGAGAAGGTCCAGGGTGTCTCGATCGTCCTGAGCGCCCAGGAAGGTACCCTCGGTGGTTTCACCGCCAACGTCACCAGCGTGGACACCGGCGGCGTCGACTCCTACGCACGTGCGTTCGACACCATCACTGACGGTGTCGACGGCCTGATCCAGACCTCCATCGATCTGGACAACATCGGCTACGGCTCCCAGGGCGGCAGCGTCAACATCGCCGGTGAGTCTGCCACCAACGTGGGTATCGAGAAGTTCGTCGTCACCACCAAGAACGGTGCCTGGCTGACCGAGCTGTCCTCTGAAGACACCGCTACTAACTCTGATTTCAACCACCTCAAGCAGGTCGAAGTCAGCGGTACCGGTTACTTCCGCGTCGGCCAGCAGAGCGCGAGCTGGGGCCACAGCAACACCGCCGGTGAATACTTCACCGCCAACGGCCAGACCGCCAACTGGGTCAGCCCGTTCGTTGCTGACACCACCGGTGGCGACCAGGGCCTGACCGACGTCCAGGACGTCGATCTGACCGGCCTGAACGGCAGCTCCGCGATCAACGCCGTCATCACCGACGCCGTCATCGACCGCGACCTCAACCTGGTCGACGTCAACGGCAACCCGGCTGAAGACAACGTGGTCTACAGCTACGAGCTGACTTCCGGCGACGACGTGCTCAACCTGAACGTCGACGCAGACGTGCTCGAGCGCGAAGATTTCGAACTCGACATCAGCACCGGTGCCGGCAACGACGTCGTTCACTTCAGCAACGACCTGTCCGGTTCTGCGCTGACCAACCAGCAGCTGAACAACAACGTCTCCATCGACACCGGTGCTGGCAACGACCGCGTCTGGACTGAAGGTGCCGGCAACGCCACCATCAACACCGGCGCTGGCGACGACCTGATCCTGGCCGACAACAGCGGTGACCAGGGTATCGGCACCAACGAAGGCCGCGCGCAGTTCGTCTTCAACAACGCGTCGCTGGATATCGATGACCTCGAGTCCAACAGCGACAACGGTCTGTCCAGCGGCGCTAGCGGTAACGCGCAGAGCTTTACCGTGACTGGCTTCGATGCAACTGCTAGCTCCAACACGTTCGGTGTTGCAGTCAACTTCATGGGCTATGAAGCGACTGTGAACATCAACGTTGCAGCCAGCAACATCAATGCATCTGGTGATGCCACCATCACCGCGCTGCAGATCAACCAGGCGATCAAGTCCGCGATCAACAGCGACGACGTCCTCAAGGAGCTGCTGCTGGCCAAAGACGGCAACGGCAACTCGCTGATCGTCGACTCCAAGATCGACGGTGCAATGACCACTGACGATCTTGCCATCAGCTTCACCAGCAACAACGCGAACGACGGTGAAGCCGACGTCACGCTGACTCAAGACAGCAGCGGCGCTGGCTACTACGACACCGAGTTTGCTAAGGCAGACGTAACGACGGTCGACGACGGCGGTACGCCTGATGACACATCAGACGACACCACCACCACTACCGCCACCGACATCACCGGTGCGGACAGCTCCGTCGAAAGCGACAACGTCATCAATGCCGGTACCGGCACTGACGAAATCGTTCTGGGCACTGGCGCCGACAGCAACGACACCGTGGCCTTCACCGGCTACAACAACGGTGACAACACCATCGTCAACTTCACCGATGGTGATCTGGCGACCAACACCGGTGCTGACATCCTGGACTTCACCAGCTACCTGGGCGGTGCAGCGGCCAACACTGGCGACGTCGACGATGCTGCCGGCGAGCTGACCAACGACACCGTCTATACGCTGGACTTCACCGGTACTGACGATGTCTCCTTCGCTGACCTGAGTGCCTCTGACGTTCTGAACGCCCTGAACGCTGACTCCGGTAGTGTGGGTGGCATCGACAGCAGCATCGACGCTGCAAGTGAAGCTTCCGACTACATCCTGCTGGTTAACAATGCCGGTACCGATGGTAACCCCGGTGAAGTCAAGGCATTCCACCTGCAGTCGGGTGCGGATTCCGGCGACTTCAGCAGCGTCCAGCTGATCGGCACCATGGACTTCGGTTCCACCAATGGCACCAGCAATGTGGACGCCCTGCACGCCGACAACCTGGCGTAAGGGTTTGCCCCGGCATCACGCGGTTGGTGATGCGGAACAGGGCCGGTTCGCCGGCCCGACTCCACGAACCCCTCGGCCCCCGGGCCGGGGGGTTCGTCGTTGAGGGGTGTCACTTGCCGACGCCCTCATAGCGGTATCATCGGCGGCACTCCGCGTGGCGGGGTGCCGCCGATGATACTCATGCAACCCATTCTCCTTTGCTAGGATGGGCACCGGCCAACCATTCGAGAGGAGTGTCATGCCACGCTTTATTCCCCTGAGTACCCAGCGCCACCTTGGCGACGGCTGGCTCAAGAAACGCGGTTATGAGTATGCCGCCGAGCGCCCGGTCGCCGAGCTGGTCGCCGAGGAGGTCGCCCGCGCGCTACCCACGCTGCCGCTGGCCTTCATGCCCGAGGGCGAGCAGTGGGCGCTGGTCGCGGTGCTGTCGCTGGACTCGCGCCACAATCTGTTCGTGCACCCGGATGGGCGCTGGATGGGCGGCTATGTGCCGGCGGCGTTTCGCGGCTACCCCTTCGCGCTGCTGCACGACCCGCAGGGCGACCGCCGAGTGCTGGGTTTCGATGCCGACAGCGGGCTGTGGGTGGAGGGCGCCGAGGGAGAGCACCGCTTCTTCGACGACGCGGGCAAGCTGGCCCCGCAGGTCGAGCGCACGCTCACCTTCCTGCGCCAGTACGACGACCAGCGCCGCACCACCCGGCACGCCGTCACCGCCCTGGCGGAAACCGGCCTGATCGTGCCCTGGCGCTTCTCGGTCAACGATGACGCGGGCGAGCCGCACCGGGTCGATGGGTTGTACCGTCTCGACGAGGCCGCGCTTCGCGGGCTCTCGGGCGAGATCTTGAGCGACCTGGCGCAGAGCGGGGCGCTGGCCATCGCCTATGCCCAGCTCTACGCCCAGCACCGCCTGCCCGGGCTGACCCGGCTGGCCGAGCTGCAGACGCAGATCGCCGAGCGCAGCCAGGCGGGCGAGTCGGTGGATGTCGCCCGGCTGTTCGATGGCGACGATGAAGAGCTCGCGTTCGATTTCGGTGACTGAGCGCCTGCCGCCGGTGTGGCCGGAAAGGCTTCGCCTAGGAAGCGCGCGCCACACCGGCTAGAATGGGATTTCGATTTACCGTGACCAAGGATAGACCCAACATGGCCGATAACGACCAGACCGTTTCCATCGACGGGAAGGAGTACCAGCTGGACCAGCTCAGCGAGGAAGCGCGCAAGCAGCTGGCCAACCTGCGTCTCTGCGATGAAGAGATCGCGCGTATCCAGCGTCAGTACAGCATCGCCCAGGCGGCACGTGTCACCTATTCCAACCTGCTCGAGCGCGCCCTGCCCGCCGAGAAGGCGCCCGCCAAGCGCGCCACCAAGAGCACGACTCGCAGCACCACGGCCAAGAAGGCCCCGGCCAGCCGGAGCAAGAAAAGCGCCGAGTGAGCCTGCACGGCGAATCCAGCGAATTCAGCGAACCGGCCCCCGTGGCCGGTTTTTTCAGGCCTTGGCGGCGGTTTCGGCGTCTCGGGCGCTCACGCCACGCTGAACGGCAGCCAGCCGCGATGCGCGCCCAGCTTGACGATCATGACGCCGTCATGGCGCTGGATCGCGCCGGGGCCTTGGCGGTCCTGCCGGCGGTTGCGATAGCATGGTCGATGATGACATCGACTCGATGCCATCCAGGCCAGACAACACAATAGGCGGGCAAGGAGCGCGGGAAATATGACCAGTCCGATAAATATCGATTTCGATGAGCCTTATTACCTCGAGCAGAAGCTGGAACAGCTGCGTTGGGAGGATCGCGATCAGTACGGCGATTGGACCACCGACGACGTCGAGCAGGCCTTTGCTGAGGCGGGTCTTTCCGCCCGGGAGCATTACGCAACCTACGGCTTCGCGGAAGGCATCGACCCGAGCCCCAGGTTCGACACGCTCGGCTATCTGGATGCAAAGCTGGATCAGCTCCAGGAGATCGGTGAAACCCAGGCCAACGGCGAGCCCTACGAGAACATCGCGGATGTCGCCATTGCCTTCGTCGCCGCTGGGTTGTCGCCACTCGAGCATTTCAACTCTTATGGGGTGTTCGAGGGGGTCCGGCCGCCCGAGTCGGACGGTTTCGGTGAAACCTGGGTGTTTCCCGCCGAGCCGGATGCCGCTGTGTTGACCGAAACCTGGGTGTTTCCCGCCGAGCCCGGGGCAGAAGAGGCGGCGCACCTCGCCCCGGCGCTTGCCGAGCCGGTCAACGATGGTGCGGCACTGGTGGGCGGTGTCGATACCCCCGCGCCGGCCTTCGGCGAGGGCAATATCGCCTGATCGTTGCAACACAGGCATCCATACCCGCACACACTCGGCGATTCCTGCGAATCGCCGAGCCGGCCGGGCGGTGTCACTCCACGCTGAACGGCAGCCAGCCGCGATGCGCGCCCAGCTTGACGATCATGACGCCGTCATGGCGCTGGATCGCGCCGGGGTTGGGCCAGATGGGCATGGCCTCGACCTGGTGCAGGGCGCGGCGGGTCTCGTCGCGGTCGGCGTTGCGCCAGTCGCCGATGCCGTAGTAGCGGAAGAACAGCCGCAGGCGAATGTTGTTGCCGCCGTCCCAGGCGAAGAAGGAGCTGCCGAAGACGTCCGAGCGCGGCAGTTTGTGCACGCTGTCGTTGGCGATGCCGCCGTGGAAGTAGACCGGGGTGCGCGCGGGGTCGAAATCTGGGTATTGCAGATAGAGCGCCGTGGCGATGCGGTTGGCCATCAGCACGTCGGCCTGGCGTACGGCGGCGTCGGAGGCGAAGAGCTGCGACACTCGGGCGCCGTGGATCAGCAGCAGTAGCGCGGCCAGCCCCAGCAGCCAGCGCGGGTCGCGGCGGTAAAGCGCCAGCGTCACCAATAGCGCCAGGCTCAGGCTGGTGGCGACGAAAATACGCGGCGGCAGGGCGTAGCGGCTGGTCAGGCAGAACACGAACGGCAACAGCAGCATGCCCAGCGTCAACAGCCAGCGGTAGGCGCTGCGCCCGGCGCCCAGGGTGCGCCAGCGCAGCAGCGCCGTGGCCAGCAGCAGGGCGGCAGCGGCGCTGGCCAGTGCGAAACTGGCCAGGCCGAAGTTCTGACGCCCGCCGAGGCCCTGAGCGAGCTGTGCCGTGACCGCGTGCAGATAGGCCCAGGGGCCGAGCCCCAGGTTGACGAAGCCGGCCAGGTAGCTCGACCCGGCGATCGCGAAGTGGGCCTGGGTCCAGCGGGTGATCGCCACGTAGAGCGCCAGCGCCACCAGCGACAGCAGCGCGAAGCCGGCCAGCTGCGCCAGACCCTGGCGCGGGGCGATTCGGGGGCGTGCGTCGTCGCCACTCGCGTCGGTGCCGGCTTCGATGAAAGCCAGCCGCCCCAGCAGCATCAGCGGCGGTATCACCACCAGGCTCTGGTAGATGCCGATGGCATAGACGTAGCAGCCGGTGGCCAGCAGCAGGCCGCCCCAGCGCGGCGCCCCCCGCAGCGCCAGGGCGTTGACGAAGAGCCAGACGCTGGCGATACCCAGCAGATAGCCGATGGCCAGGGTGTCGGCCTGATTGATGAATTCGAACTGGTAGGCGAGCTGGGGGAAGCCGACCAGCAGCGTGGTGAACAGCAGCGCCCCCGCCCCGGAGAGCCGCAGCAGCCGTGCGCCCAGGGTCGCCGCCAGGCTGAGCGCGAGCAGCGCCACCAGCAGGGTGAAGAAGGGCGTGAAGGGCTCGGGCAGCAGCCAGGCGCGCAGCAGGCTGTGCCCCCAGCGGCCGAAGGCGATGGTCTGGGCGAAGTTGTCGGCGAATTCGCCGTCGATGGGCAGGCTGAAGTGGGTCAGCGGGTAGCCATAGACGAGCAGGCTGGCCACGAGGGTCAGCAGCAGCAGGCGGCCGGGCTCGCCGAGCGACGGCGGCCGGCCACCGGGGGGGAAGCAACGCGGGTCATCTGGGCCTCGTGGGAAGGGGGATGCCGGGCGCGGCGGCTGGGCTCGGCGTTGTGGCAGGAATTCTACCGGCACCATCGCGGCGTGGCGATGGTACCGGTGTGGGGGTCACTCCTGGCAGGTCTCGCCGACCCACTCACTCTCGCTGGACATGGTCAGCTCGGTGTCACTGCCGACGTAGCGGGAGGTCATGCTGGCGCTCATGTGGCGCGAGTCATGAATGGTCGTCGAGCCCTGGGCCTCCATGGCACCGCCCTGACCCTGGCAGCTGAATTGGTAGCCGAGGGTGGCGCCGTCCCGGGAGGTCTGCACGACCTTGCAGCCTTCATCGGTAAAGTTCTGACGTATGGCCGCTGCCAGGTCTCGGGCCTGTTCGGCGGTGAAGCACTGGGTATCGATCCTTTCGCGCGGCATGCCCGGCGGTAGTTTGTCGCCCTCGAGGGTGGTCGTCGTTTTCCACTGGCCGGGCTCGATGTCACCGGCCCAGGTCGGCGTGGTCGTCATGCCCAGCAGGGCGGCAATCAGCAGGTGGCGTGTCGTCATGCGGCGTCTCCCTCGATGGCGTGTGTCGTTATCGGCGCCAGCCCGCTCCGCCCGCGCGGTTTGTCGCCCTGGCTATGCCCCCCGGTCATGTTTCGACTTCTCGTACGACGTCCAGGGCAGCGACGATGAAGGTCGCTGTGTTCGCGAAGGTCGCTGTGTTCACGAAGGTCGCTGTGTTCATGATGGCCGTCGCCAGCAGGATGGCTGGCGTCATCGTGATAGCGACACGGGCGAGCAGCGGATGGCGTATTCGTGCATCAGTGTACCGAGACAGGGCATGAGCGCCAGCCGTCGCTGGCAGAGGGCGGCGTCGGCATTTATCGACTGGCGCCGGGGGCGGCCAGCCCGTATCCTTCCCCGCCATAATTCTCGCTTGGTCTTTTGGAACGCCTGTGAGCCCTCTTTTTACACGCTATCGGGGCATCGCCGCCGCGGGTGCTGCTTTCTCGCTTGCCGTCTATGCGGCGATCTTCTGGCGCATGCCGCTGATGGGGGAGGATTTCGCCTTTCCCCTGGGCTACGGTGCCCACGGCTGGGGGGAGCGGCTGGCCTGGATCGCCCACAAGATCCCGGCGCAGACAGCCGACTGGAACGCGCGCCTGGGTGAGCAGTTGGCGATCGTCTGGCTCAATCTGCCGGCGTGGCTGTTCTGGCTGGTGGCGCTGGCGGCCTTCGTCGCTTTCGCCGCCTTGATCGCCATGGTCTGGGGGCGGCGCGATCTGCCGTTCAAGCTGGCGCTGACCCTGGGCCTGATGTTCGGCCTGTGGCCGGGGCTGGAGATCTTCTTCTGGAAGACCGCCAACGCTGGCTATCTGCAGCCGATCGTGCTGTCGCTGGTGTGCATCGTGGCCTATCGCAGCGAGGCGGCGGTGCTCGCGCTATCGCAGCGCCCGTGGCGGCTGTTCGGCCTGTGCGTGGTGGCAGCGGGGGCGGGCTACTCGTTCGAGAACGTGCCGGTGGCGCTGGCGCTCTACATGGCCCTGGCCTGGTGGCTGCTGCCCGCGCGCCGGGTGGCGTGGCCGGTGCTGCTGCCGGTGGCGGCGATGCTGGCCGGCTGGGCGGCGCTGATGGCGATGCCGTCGACTGCCTTTCGTCGCGCTTTCTATCTCGAGGCCAAGGATGTCCACGCGACGGGACCCGCATACTATTGGGAGCGGGCCGGGGAGGTCACCGATACTTTCTTCGATACCGCCGAAGTATTGGTTGTACTGACTCTAGTGTCGCTACTGTTCCTGGCGCATCAGCAGCGCCGTGGCCGGCTCACCTATGACCGGCGCATGTGGTGGAGCATTCTGCCGGCGGTGCTGGTGGTGGGCTCGATGCTCGCCGCGCCCTATACCGAGCCGCGCGCCTTCTCGCTGGCCTGGGCGCTGATGCTGGCGCTGGTCGTCGAGGCGCTCAGCGTGGCCTGCCGCCGCTGGCGCTGGGCGGTGGCTGGCTGCACCCTGGCGCTGCTGGTGTCGGCCGGCCTGGCCATCAAGACTTTGACGCTCTACGAGAACGTGTCGCGCAGCTTCGATGCCCGCGAGGCGCGCATTGTCGAGCGCCTGGGTACCCCGGCCTGCGAGACCGGCGTGGCCATTCGTCAGCGCCATTTCGATTATCCCCGCCGTTATTTCAACAACCGCGACGACTGGTATCTGTGGTCGCTTTGGCACGTCGGCAACTATTACGGCTGCAAGCTGGTACCGGCAGAGTAGTCGCCATACACTGTATCAAGACCATTCCTGGCGGTACTCCATGGTGAAGGAGTAAGGATCCATTGCCACGGGGCGGGAGGACAAGGAGAGGATCGATGAGTGCGAAGGTCTGGCACGGAGTGCTGGTGATACTGGCTTGTGCCACGCTTGCCATTTTTGCGTATGTGTTCTGGATTGCGCCGATGCAGGGCGAGGATTATGCCTTCGCCCGGCGTTTCGTGGATGCGGGTCTACAGCCGAGACTGGACTGGATGCTGCACAAGTGGCCCATCCAGTTCACGCAGTGGAACGCCCGTCTTGGGGAACAGTTGGCGATCTTCTGGCTGAACCTGCCCAAGAGCCTTTTCCTGCTTGCCACTGTGGCCTGTTTCGTCGGCATGAACGTACTTTGTGCCTTCATGCTGGGGGGCGTGACGGCTGGCAGCGCCGGACGTTGATCGCCATGGCATTGGTGTTTCCCCTGTGGCCCGGGCTCGAGCTGTTTTTCTGGCAGACGGTGGTAGCGGGGTACTTGCACCCGTTGATCCTGAATCTGATCTGCCTCGTCGCTTTCACGTCGGCAGCACGGATTCGCGCCCTGAGTGCACGTCCCGGTTTATTGGTCGTGTCCACGGTGATCGCCTTTCTGGCGGGGTTCTCTTTTGAAAACATGCCCGTCGCCGTGGCGATCTATCTGTTGGTAGCCTGGGGCTCGCTACCCGACCGCTGGAAGCAGGTTCGGGCGTTATGGGTCCCCTTGGGCATGTTGACCGGATGGGCGGCCCTGATGCTGATGCCTTCGACGGCTTACCGTCGGGCTTTCTATCGTGATATTTACGGTGTGGGTGATACGGATCTCGGCTATTACCTGGGGCGTGCCTGGGATGTCACCATGACGTTTTTCGGCACGGCCTGGCCATTGATTCTGGCGGCCCTGGTGGCACTGGCATGGCTTGCTTTTCTACATCGGGGCGCGCTGACACGCTATGATCCCCGTGTCTGGTATCTGTTGCTGCCGGCGATACTGACCGTTGGCTCGGTGGCCGCTGCCCCTTATACCGAGCCGCGAGCCTTCCTGTTGACGTGGGTGATCATGTGGGCCTTCGTTACCGAAGCGCTCGACCGCTTGTGGCAGGCGGGAGAGATCAGACGTGCCGTGGTCGCGCTGGTATTGGCGGTGTCGTCGATGGGGTTCGGCAGCTGGGTCGTGCTCATTTACAACGATGTCTCCACCGCTTTCGACGCTCGCGAGGCACGAATCATCGAGCATCTGAATACGCCTTCATGCCAGCAGGGGTTGGCCATCGCACCGCTGAGCTTCGACTATGGGTACCGTTATTTCAATAATCGTGACGCCTGGACTATTCAGAACCTGGATCCCATTGGCAGCAGTTATTATGGCTGCCGTCTGAAAGCGGCCCCGTCTGGGAGCTAGGTGTGCGTGACTTTCACTTTCGATGGTGCTGATGCCGATCAGGTGAACTATGAGCAGTATCACGACAAGAAAGTGAAGCGCTAGAAGGCTGAAAGCGTCACCGGGAGTGTGTTGCGATGCACAGTCCCGGGGCACCGAGCCGGTCCCTAACCCATGTATCGAATCAAGCATGAGGCTTTCTTATGGCGATGAAGAACCCACCGCATCCGGGCAGGATGCTGAGGCGCCGCATCGTACCTGCCCTGAATCTGAGCGTAACGGAGCTGGCCGAGAAACTGGGCATGTCTCGAAACTCCGTGTCCCGCGTGCTGAACGAGCACGCGGCGATCTCTCCGGATTTTGCCGTGCGCCTGGAATTTGGCGGTATTGGCGAGGCTGCGCACTGGCTTCGCATGCAGGCAGCACATGACTTGGCCGAAGCCCAGTCCAAGGCACAGAATCATATTGAGCGGTTCGTAACTCCAGCCTGACCCGCCTGAACAGCGCAGCCGCATCGAGTAAGGCCATAGCGTATGGTGACGCTGGGGCCTTCTTGCCAGGCAAGCTATTCCGGCAGGCACGGGAGTCGAGCTTCGTGTCGGGGCCTCGTTGCAAGGCTCGATGCCGGGTGACTGCGAATGCGGCAGCAAGCCGGGCTTGACCATCGAGCCGGTGACGCCAGGCTATCCGGCTCGCTATTTCAACGGGCGCGATGCCTGGACGATGCAGAACATGCTGGTGTTGGAGAGCTACTACGGCTGCTGGTTGACGCTCGACGGCGCGGATGGCTGAGCCGGGGACTCGTGGCGCTGGCCGCCGCGGGTCAGGCGCTTGACGATGTAGCGCGGGCGCTGCTTGCTCTCCATGTAGATGCGGCCGATGTATTCACCGAGCACGCCGATGCCCATGAGCTGGACGCCGCCCAGGAAGAGGATCGCCGTCATCAGCGAGGGGTAACCCGGCACCGGGTTGCCCCAGGCCAGCTTGTCGATGATCAGCCAGGCGGCATAGGCGAAGGCGAAGGCGGCGACGCCGAAGCCCAGATAGGTCCAGACGCGCAGCGGCACGGTGGAAAACGAGGTGATCCCTTCCAGCGCCAGGTTCCAGAGCTTCCAGCCGTTGAACTTGCTCTTGCCCGCCGAGCGCGCCACGCGGGCGTATTCGATCACGGCGGTGTCGAAACCCACCCAGCTGAGAATGCCCTTCATGAACAGCTTGCGTTCCGGCAGGCGGATGATGGCATCGACCACACGCCGCGACATCAGACGGAAGTCGCCTACGTTCTCTTCGATCGTGGTCTCGCTGATCCGATTGTTGAGCTTGTAGAACCACTCCGCGGAGCGTCGCTTGAGGTAGCGGTCGCTGTTGCGATCGCTGCGCTTGGCCAGCACCACGTCGTAGCCTTCCTGCCATTTCTCGATCAGCCGTGGGATCACCTCGATGGGGTCCTGGAGATCCACGTCGATGGGGATCACCGCGTCTCCTCGGGCGTGCTCCAGCCCGGCGAACAGTGCGGGTTCCTTGCCGAAGTTGCGCGAGAAATCGATGCTCGTGACCAGAGGGTCGGAGATGGCCAGCGCGGCGATGATCTCGGCGGTGCGGTCGCGGCTGCCGTCATTGACGAACAGGATCTCGATGCGGTGTGCCGCCAGCGCCGGATGTGCGCGCACGCTGCGGTAGAACAGGGCGATGGTGTCTTCCTCGTTGAAGACCGGCACGACGAGCGAGAGATTCACGGGCGACTCCGGAACACGCAGTAGCGGGAATAGACGAACCCCAGCACCAGGCTCAGGGCCGAGAAGCCGATCAGCGTCACCAGCGGCGGTGACTGGGCCAGATCGGCGAGCTTGCCGACCAGCCAGCTCAACAGCCCCATGAAGGCGACGAAGGCGACATAGCGCCTGGCTGAGGCGTCGGAGCGAAAGGTCCAGCGGGCATTGGCGAAGAACGAGAACGTCACCGCGACGGCAAAGGCGATCAGATTGCTCAGTGACTGGCTGTTCAGCCAGTGGTAGGCGAGGGCGAAGATCGACCAGTGCAGCAGGGTGTTGATCACCCCGACCGAGGCGTAGCGGGAAAACAGCTTGAGCATGGCGCGGGCTTGGAACCGTGTGAGGGCCGGCAGGAGAGAGCACCGGCAAAGCCGCCCAAGTCTACCGCCACCGTGCGGTGAGATAAATGCCGAGCGGCCGCGGTGGCATTGTCTTCCCTCGCTGCGGAGACTGTCCGCGTGGTTCGGGTCGAGCGGGCTGGCGCAGAGCGGCGGGCGCGTTCCCCACGGAAAGGTGTCGCGGTCTCCCCGCGCCACCGCTCAGCTATTCAGCTATTCAGCTATTCAGCTATTAAGCTATTCAGCTATTCAGCCCGGCGCCGATATCCAGATGAATGCCGCCAATGCGACGAGTGCGGCTCATCAGACACATACCGAGGCCTTTATGACCACCGTCAAACGTGTCACCGATAGCTTTTACTCACGCCCTGGAGATGGCTTCGATGGTGTCGGCAAGGTGCTCACCGCGACCGCCCTGGGCACCGGTACGCTGCTGGCCAATGGTCGCGCCGTGCTCACCGCCGCGCACGTGGTGGAGGACAACGTCGGCCCGATCCGGGTCACCTTCAATGGTGTCGAGGGCCGCTATTCGGCTACGGTGGCCGATTACTGGATCAATCCCGGCTATACCACCGACGGCTATCGCGACGACCTCGCGCTGCTGCTGCTGGACCAGCCGGCACCGGCTTACCTGCCACGCTATGCGCTCTATCGCGACAGTGACGAGCTGAACCAGGTCGCGACCCTGGTCGGTTACGGCGCCACGGGTACTGGAGCGCAGGGCTACGATAGCGCGAGCGGCGGGCAGCGGGTCACAGCGCAGAATCGCATGGAGACCACCTGGGATGCGGTCGACGGTGCCCTGGGCGGCGGTAGCTGGTACACGCCCACCGGCTCGCAGCTGGTGGCCGATTTCGATAGCGGCAGCCTGCGCTACGATACCCTGGGCCAACTGATGGGCCTCTACGACTACGGTCTCGGCGACACCGAGGGCATGATCGCCCCCGGCGACAGCGGCGGGCCGGCCTTCATCGATGGCAAGCTGGCCGGGGTCGCCAGCTATTCGGCTTCCCTGGTGGGGCCTTATGGACAGCGCCTGGATGCCACCGATGAGGTCGACAGCAGCTATGGTGAACTGGGGGCGTGGCAGCGTGTCAGCCACTACCAGAGCTGGATCGATGCGACCCTGTCGGCCGCGGGCGCGCCGCTTTCCACCACCGTGCGGGCGGTCATCGAGCGCGGTGGCGATGGCCGCGATCTGCTCGTGGGCGCCGCCGGGGACGATGAACTCGATGGCGGCGGCGGTAACGATCGTCTCTACGGTGGCGCGGGTGATGACCGCTTGACGGGTGGCGCCGGGGTCGATGTGGCACGTTTCGATCTGCGTGCCGATCAGGTGGCCCTGGCCAGCGGTGGCGACGGCGATCTCGTCGTCGTCTCCCCGAGCGGTGATCGCGATACCTTGAGTGGCATCGAGCTGTTGCGCTTCGACGACCGGATTCTGCTGACCGAGGCCCCCGAGGTCGACAGTGCGAGCGGGCCGGCGTTCGACGCCGGCCTTTATCTCGAGGCCAACCCGGATATCGCCGCCGCGGTGGCGCGTGGCGATATCGGGGCATTCGCGCACTATCGCGACTATGGCGCGCATGAGGGGCGCGACCCCAACGCGCTGTTCGATGAACGTGGCTATCGCGCGGCCAATCCGGACGTCGATGCGGCGATCCAGCGCGGCGATCTGGACAGCGGCTATCAGCACTATGCCGCCTGGGGCTGGAAGGAGGGGCGTGACCCCTCGGCGTGGTTCGATCTGGATCGTTATCTCGAGACCAACCCGGACATCGCCCAGGCCGGCGTCGAGCCGGTGGGCCATTACCTGCGCTACGGCTACGACGAGGGCCGGGTGATCCCCACCGCCGATGACGGGATGTGGGGATAAGCTTCCAGCGAGGCCGCGTGGGGTGGTGTGCGCCGGGGCGAACGCCCGGCTCGGTGTCACCGAATCGCCCGACAATCTTGAACGATTCGACACGCGGTCGTCATGTGGCGATGAAAGAGTCTGGCTGGCACGCTTTCACCCTTAGGAGATTCGCTCATGTCGGCTATGGCCTCACTCATCACGGGCGCAGACACCGTCCGCGTGGCGACCTATAACGCCTCGTTGAATCGCGCCGGCGAAGGGGATCTCCTCGCCGACCTTTCTACTCCCGATGACAGCCAGGCGCAGCACGTCGCCGAGGTCATCCAGCGCACCCGTCCCGATATTCTGCTGCTCAACGAGTTCGATTATTCGCCGCAGGCGGTGGAGGCGTTCAAGGCCAACTACCTCGGCGTCGCCCAGAACGGCCAGGCGCCGATCGATTACGCCTATAGCTTCAGCGCGCCGGTCAATACTGGCGTCGCCTCGGATGTCGATCTGAATGGTGATGGCCAAGTGGTGACCCAACCCGGCGCCGAGGGCTACGCCGACGATGCCCTGGGCTTCGGCCAGTTCCCCGGGCAGTACGGCATGCTGGTGCTGTCGCGCTATCCCATCGATGAGTCGGCGGTACGCACCTTCCGCGACTTTCTATGGAAGGATATGCCCGGCGCGCGCCTGCCCGACGATCCGCAGACGGCGGCGCCAGGGGATTACTACTCGCCGCAGGCGCTCGACGTGCTGCCGTTATCGTCGAAGAGTCACTGGGACGTGCCGATCCAGGTCGATGGCGAGATCCTGCATCTGTTGGCTTCACATCCCACGCCGCCGACCTTCGATGGCGCCGAAGATCGCAACGGCCTGCGCAATGCCGACGAGATTCGCTTCTGGTCCGACTATGTCAGCCCGGGGAAGGGCGATTATATCGTCGATGACCGGGGGCAGGCCGGTGGGCTCGCTGCTAATGCTCGCTTCGTGGTGGTGGGCGATCAGAACGTCGACCCGGTGGATGGGGACAGCCTCGACGGTAGCGCCCAGCAACTGCTCGACAATCCCTACATCGCTGCCGGCCTGGCGCCTTACAGCGAAGGCGCGGTGGCGGCCAGCGATACTCAGGGTGGCGCCAATGAGGACCAGCAGGGCGACCCCGCTTACGACACGGCGGATTTCAATGACCAGGCGCCGGGTAATCTGCGCGTGGACTATGTGCTGCCGTCACAGGCTGGGCTGACTCGCCTCGACGGCGGCGTCTTCTGGCCCGAGCCGGGGCAGCCGGGCAGTGCCGCGGTGGAGGCTTCCGATCATCGGCTGGTGTATGCCGATCTCGTCTTGACCGATGAGACGCCGCGCGTCGCCGCTGTGGATGTCCTCGGTCTGGCAACGCTGCCCGATGGCCTGATGTTCCAGCAGACCCCGCTGGGCGGCCTTTCCGGCCTGACGCAGAATGGTAGCGGCGGCTATCTGGCGATTTCCGACGACCGCTCCAACCTGGCGCCGGCGCGTTTCTACAGCCTGCGGCTCGACCTCGCCGATGGCCGGCTCGACGATGGCGACGTGCGGTTCACCGATGTCACCACGCTGTGGCAGGCCGGGGGCGAAGCCTTCGCTAGCGGCGCCATCGATCCCGAGGGGATCGCCTATAGCGATGATGGCACGCTATTCATCTCGTCCGAGGGCGACAGCGACCAGGGAATTGCGCCGTTCGTGGGGCATTTCGGCCGCGACGGTCAACTGCTGTCCGTGCTCGAGCTGCCCGCAGCGTTGATTCCCGACGGCAGCGGCGAGTCTGGCGTGCGTAACAATCTGGCGCTGGAAAGCCTGACACTGACGCCGGACGGCGAGACGCTGTTCACTGCCACCGAGAGTGCGCTGGTTCAGGATGGCCCCGGGCCTGGCATAGACAGTGGCAGTCCGTCGCGCATCTTGCAGTACGACGTCCGCAGCGGTGAGGTCGAACACCAATATGTCTATCCGACGGAACCGGGCAATTTCGGTCTGGTCGAGATGCTGGCACTGGACGATGGTCATCTGCTGGCCATGGAGCGCAACTATTTCGCCGGTGTCGGCAATACCATTCGACTCTATGAAATCGACCTCGGCGCGGCCACCGATATCGATGGCGTCGAGAGTCTCGCGGAGACGTCAGGCGTGCGACCGGTAGACAAGCGCCTAGTGGCGGACCTCGGGGAGCTGGGTATCGACCCCGACAACGTCGAGGGCATGTCGCTGGGGCCACGCCTGGCGGATGGCCGTCAGAGCCTGATACTGGTTTCCGACAACAACTTCAACGACAGCCAGGACACACAGTTCATCGCTCTAGGCTTGACGCTCAACGAGCACGCGAGCGGCGGCGCAGGTAGTGACCGTTTCGTCGCCGGCCCGGGGGCGGATCGTCTGGTGGGTGGCGCCGATGTCGATGTGGTTCGCTTCAGTGGCGACGCGGCGGCGGCGAGCATCGTGCACGCCGATGACGGCAGTCTGACGGTGACCTCAGCGCAGGGGGGTACGGATAGTCTCTCCGGTATCGAACTGCTGCGCTTCGACGATCAGGTGCTGCTGGCCGAAGCGCCTAGCCTCAGTGGCCCGGCGGATCTCGCTTTCGACGAACGTCTCTATCTGGATGCCAACCCGGACGTCGCTTCAGCGGTGGCCCGGGGCGAGACGACGGCGCTCGACCACTACCGGAACTACGGCGCTCACGAGGGGCGCGATCCCAATGCGCTGTTCGACGAGCGCGGCTACCGCACGGCCAACCCGGACGTCGACGCGGCAATCGAGCGTGGCGAGCTGGACAGCGGCTATCAGCACTATGTCTCCTGGGGCTGGAAAGAGGGTCGCGATCCTTCGGCGTGGTTCGATCTGGATCGCTACCTCGCCGCCAATCAGGACATCGCTGATGCCGGGGTAGAGCCGTTGGGCCACTATCTGCGCTATGGCTACGACGAGGGCCGGGTGATCGTGGCGGCGGATGACGGTTTATGGCAGTAGCGACCCCCGCGGCGTGCGCGCTTTTGCCTAACGAGCCGCGAATTCTCGACGCGGCGCGTCAGCATGCGCTGACTCAGCGATATTTGCTGGCGCACCGCCAGGATGTCGAAGCGTTGTTTTTGAGCCTGCGTCGCAGTGTGGACGAGCCATTGCAGCGCGCCTGCCCGGAACGGCGCGGCAAGGCGTATCCGCTGGGTCAGTGCCTGGAGATATCGCAGGCAGTGATCCGGCGGCTGGCGACACTGACGCCGGCCGAGCTGGCGTCGGCGCCTCGACGTGGCCTGAGAGAGCTCCAGAACTTCCACAGGGCCGGAGGGTGCATCCGTCAGGTGTGGGGCGATCTGCGCGGGGAGTATTTCCAGAACGCCCTGCTGGTCGGAACGCTCTATGTCGACGTCTCCAATGACACCGTGGATCGCCAAAAGCCGCCGGTCGAGATTCTGCCTTTTGCCGACGCGCGACTGATGCCGCTGGCCGACTATCGGCATTTTCAGCGTGTCGCCGCTCGCTACTGGCAAGGACGCTTCTTCCCCAACCATGCACTACCCGAGCTGGCGGCCTACTTTCCGTTACTTTATGTGGCCGATGATGGCTTAGTTCAGTGCCAGTCGACCAGCGACTACATGCTGGCACTCAATGCGCGAGAGGGGTTCCGGCCAGCAGAGGACGTGCTCGGCGATGCGCCGATCAATGCCAGACTGTTTACTGCGCTTCGCAAGCTGTTGTTACCATTGATAAAGGGATGGCCTCTGGACCCTGGGGTCGGCAGGGCAATGGCGCTGCAGTGCTGTCGTCGTGCGCGTGCGGGTGAACCGCCGATGGGGCGAGACGAGGCGGTGCGGACGGCGCTGAAAATAAACCGTGAGCTGTCCGGCTATCGCATCGGGCTGGATCGCTGAAGCGCGCGTCGCTCGCTTTGCACCGTCGTTTGTACGATCTCTGGATGAGGTGCCTTTTCCCGCTGTGGGTTAGGCCGTAGACTGTTGCCGATTTTTTACATTGGATGAGGCAATGAAGATACTGGTCACGGGGGGCGCCGGATTCATCGGTTCAGCGGTGGTTCGTCATGTGATTGACGACACGCAGCATAGTGTCGTCAATGTCGACAAGTTGACCTATGCGGGCAATCTGGCGTCGTTGGGCGATGCCGCTCATAGCGAACGCTATGCCTTCGAGCAGGTCGATATCTGCGATGCCGATGCCCTACGCGAGGTGTTCACGCGGCACCAGCCCGACGCGGTCATGCACCTGGCGGCGGAGTCCCACGTCGACCGCTCGATTCATGGTCCCGCCGACTTCATCCAGACCAACCTGGTGGGCACGGGCGTGCTGCTCGAAATCGCCAGGGCTTACGTCGAGACACTAAGCGAGGCGCGGCGTGAAGCGTTCCGCTTTCATCATGTCTCTACCGATGAGGTGTATGGCGATCTCGAAGGCCCGGAGGGGCTGTTCACCGAAGCCACGCCCTACGCTCCCAGCTCTCCGTACTCGGCGAGCAAGGCGGGCTCCGATCATCTGGTACGGGCCTGGCACCGTACCTTTGGCCTGCCGGTACTGGTGACCAACTGTTCTAACAACTATGGTCCCTACCACTTTCCCGAGAAGCTGGTGCCGTTGATGATCCTCAACGCCCGCGCGGGCAAGCCGCTTCCCGTGTATGGTGATGGCAGTCAGGTACGCGACTGGTTGTATGTCGAGGACCATGCCCGGGCACTGGTCACGGTGCTGGAGTCAGGCACGGTCGGCGAGACCTACAACATCGGCGGGCACAACGAACATCGCAATCTCGAGGTGGTCGAACGGATCTGTGCGCTGCTCGAGGAACTCGCTCCTGAACATCCGGCCGGTGTGTCGCGCTATGCCGATTTGATCACCTACGTGAAGGATCGTCCGGGCCATGATCTGCGCTACGCCATCGATGCCGGCAAGATTGCCCGCGAACTCGGTTGGCGCCCGCGCGAGACGTTCGAGTCAGGATTGCGCAAGACGGTACAGTGGTATCTGGAGAATGACGACTGGGTGGAAGGCGTCACTAGTGGTGCCTATCGCGAGTGGACCTCGCACCACTATGGAATGGATTGAAACGAGTCAGGACAAGACGTCATGAAGCGCAAGGGTATCATTCTGGCAGGCGGCTCCGGCACACGCCTGCATCCGGTCACGATATCGGTGTCCAAGCAGCTGCTGCCGGTTTACGACAAGCCGATGATCTACTACCCGTTGGCAACGCTGATGCTGGCGGGTATCGATGAAATCTTGATCATTTCCACGCCTCAGGATACGCCGCGTTTCGAGCAGTTGCTGGGAGACGGCAGCCGCTGGGGCATCCAGCTGGAATACGCGGTGCAACCGTCTCCCGACGGCCTGGCGCAGGCGTTCGTCATCGCCGAGGAGTTTCTCGACGGTGCGCCGAGCTGTTTGGTGCTCGGCGACAACATCTTCCATGGTCACGATCTCAAGCCGCTACTCGACAATGCCATGGCGCGAGAGCAGGGCGCCAGCGTGTTCGCGTATCACGTGCAAGACCCCGAGCGCTACGGCGTGGTCGATTTCGATGACGAGGGGCGGGCCACTTCTCTCGAGGAGAAGCCCGCCGCGCCGAAGTCTCCGTTCGCGGTCACTGGTCTCTACTTCTACGATGGCGACGTGGTCGATATGGCCAAGTCTCTGCGGCCCTCCGAGCGCGGAGAGCTGGAGATCACCGATATCAATCGGCTCTATCTTGAGCGTGGCGATCTCAACGTCGAGATGATGGGGCGTGGCTTCGCCTGGCTCGATACCGGTACCCACGAGTCGTTGATGGAGGCATCACATTTCGTCGCCACCATCGAGCACCGCCAGGGTCTCAAGCTCTGCTGCCCAGAAGAGATCGCCTGGCGTAACGGCTGGATCGACGATGCTCAGCTGATGTCGCTGGCGGAGCCCTTGGCGAAGAGCGGTTACGGCCAGTATCTGCTACGGGTGATCAAGGAAAAGGGAGTTTACCGATGAAGGCCGTCGCAACCGCGCTACCCGAGGTGGTGATTCTCGAGCCGAAGGTGTTCGGCGATGCGCGTGGCTTCTTCATGGAGAGCTTCAATCGCGAGGCCTTCGAGAAAGCCACAGGTTGTCAGCGTGATTTCGTGCAGGACAACCACTCCCGTTCGCGTCGCGGCGTGCTGCGTGGCCTGCACTATCAGCTGGAGCAACCTCAGGGCAAGCTGGTGCGTGTGACCCACGGCCGCGTTTTCGACGTCGCCGTCGATCTACGCCGCTCTTCGCCGCGTTTTGGCCAGTGGGTTGGCGTGGAGCTCTCGGCTGACAACCACCGCCAGTTATGGGTGCCCGAGGGCTTTGGACACGGCTTCGTGGTGCTCTCCGAGAGTGCGGATTTTCTCTACAAGACCACTGACTATTACCATCCGGCGTCTGAACGCAGCATTCGCTACGACGATCCCGGGCTGGGCATCGAGTGGCCTGACGTCGCCGATCTCACGCTCTCCGACAAGGATCTAGCCGGCGCTTCACTGAGCGAGGCGGAGGTCTTCGCATGAGTGAAGCGGCACTGGATTATTTGATTCTGGGTGCCAACGGCCAGGTCGGGCGCGAACTGGCGCGGGCCATGCAGCCCTTCGGTCGTGGGCTCGTCCTGGGGCGTCAGGAGTGCGATTTGGCCGAGCCTGGCGCCGTAGCCGCGACGGTGTCACGCCATGCGCCGGGCGTGGTGATCAACGCCACGGCTTATACCGCGGTCGACCGCGCGGAGAGCGAGCCGGCACTGGCCAGACGCATCAATACCGAAGCCGTGGCGGAACTGGCCGCTGTGTGTGCCGAGCGCGATATCCCGCTGGTGCACTACTCCACGGATTATGTCTTTGCCGGCGAGGGTGATAAGGCTTATCGGCCCGACGATGCGACAGCGCCGGTATCGGTCTACGGCCGGACCAAGCGTGAGGGTGAGCAGGCAATCATGAAGTCGGGCGCCAAGGCGCTGGTGCTGCGAACCAGTTGGGTCTATGCCGCGCATGGTCATAACTTCGTCAAGACCATGCTGCGCCTGGCCAACGAGCGTGACCAGTTGCGCATCATCGCCGACCAGATCGGGGCACCGACCTGGGCCGCCACCATTGCCGATGTCACCGCGCTGGCGCTGCATGGCTGGCGCCGCGCGGGATGGTCCGAGCAGATGGCGGGCATCTACCACCTGACGGCCAGCGGTGAGACCAGTTGGCACGGTTTTGCCGAGGCGATCTTCGAGGAAGCCATCGCTCATGGCCTGCTCGACCCTGCCCGACGGCCGACGACCGAGGCCATCGCTTCCAGTGACTATCCGCAGCCGGCGCCGCGGCCGCACAATTCGCGACTGGACACCGCTTCGCTAAGCTCGACTTTCGGTGTCGTCCTGCCCCCATGGCGGGAGGCTCTGAGCCACTGCATCAGGGCGCTCGCTGGTTGAAGTAAGTCTCTTTGGTGCCGCCCAAGGCGTCGATCTTTTTTCTGCGCGCCGCCGAGGTTTTCATCTCGGCGGCGCGCTGCTTTTACGCCTTCTCTTCGGGTTTGGCGTAGCGCCAGCGCCAGTAGTGGGTCACCAGGCCACCGACGACCAGGTTGTGTACATAGACTCCGGTCCAGAACGAGTCGTAGGACTCGAACTGATTGACGATGATCCAGTAGACGAAGAAGGCCGCGCCGAACAGCGCGATGTCGTTGGGCATGGCACCGCCTCGCCAGGCTAGCCAAGTCCCACGCCCGATCCAGAACGCCAGGGCAGCGATTACTGCCACGCCTAGCAGGCCGTAGGCTACCCAGACCTCGATGAAGAAGTTGTGCAGGTGACCGAAGTTCTGCTTGACCACCTCTGGCAGCCAGGGCGTGTGGTCGATCACCAGGCTGCGACCCTCGCCGGCCCAGCCCACCAGCGGGCGCTCCGCGATCCATTGAGAAGCCGCTATCCAGCTATGGATCCGGATACCGATGCTCGAGTAGGGCACAGCGTCCAGATTGCCCTGGGCAAGCTGGTGGATGACCGAGGATTCGGCGGTGATGCGCTCGATCAGTACGCCGCCGAAGAGCCAGACCGCGATCACAATCAATAGGCAGCCCACCGCTAGACCCGCCAGAATCGGTCGCAGCACGCGCTGGCCGGTGCCGCGCCACCGCGCCCAGGCCAGCATGATGAGGCCGGCGAAGGGGAGGGCGACGAGCAGCGCCAGCCACACCGCGCGGGTCTGGCCAATGGCGATGGCGGTGGCGCACATCGCCAGCGCCAGACACCAGGCCACGCTGCGCCAGAGTATCCAGCGTCCAGCCGGCATCACCAGGCGGCGGGCGAAAATCACCAGACCGAGAAAGGCGACTCCGAATAGCATCGAGCCGTGTTGGTTGTTGCGAATGCCGAAGCCGACACGCTCACCGTGGAGGCCTCGTAGCCACTCCCCAGGACCGCCAAGGACGACGGTCGCAATGAGAAAGCCGGCCAGGGCGAGCAGCCAGAGCCATAAGGTATTACGCGTACTGCCGCCCAGCCACCAGGCAACGGCGATAAAGATGAACAACTTGGCCAGGCGATCGACTTGCGGATTGTCGGCTACCCACTGGGGGTGGTGGTGGTAACCGAGTGCCCAGGAAAGGATTTGCACCGCGATCGCGGCCAGCAGTAACCACAGCGCAGCGGAGCGACGCATCGACTTGCCGTAGACGAGCAGCGCGATCAGTCCCAGCAGCGCTGATAGGGTTCCCGCTTGACTGCCTGCATGCTCGACCAAAATGCCCAGCGAGGCATAGACCCAGAGACAGGCGGAACCCACGGCCCACAGGCTGCGGGGACAGCGCCAGTCTCGAGCAGACTCCCAAAACGTAATGTGTCGATGACTCATGGGGGGAGGTATCCTCGAAAAATCGTCGAACCGGCGATACTAACCGCATTTCATCGACCGACATAGTCACCGGCCGTGAAGCTCGGTGGCGCGGCCGTAGTGTTGGTAACCTGTTGGTAAGTCAGTCGAACTGACTGAGATCATGGCTCTCGAGGCTCGAATCCGACCTTGTGGCCTTGCTGCGATGGGTGCACGACGTATCGCTTGCGGGCTTCAGGAACCGTGCGCTGCCCAGCGGGCGGCGGCAAGAACGCTCGTCGATCGGCTGCTGGCGATGGCTTCCTTCCTACAACTTTGGTCTTGTTCATGACCATGGTCTAAGAGCATTATTCTTTGGCATGCCCGAGGCTATGTCGGACATAGTGTGCAGTGAGTTGAACATCCATGCCGACAGACGTGCAAACCGCCGGAGCCGCCGCCGCTCGGGAACCCCGTGCCGACATCGCCGACGCGCTGGCAGCCTCTATCTTCGGCGGTGAGTACGCCAGCGGTGAGATGATCCCGCGCGAGATCGATCTCTGCACGCGCTTCGGAGTCAGCCGCAGCACCGTGCGCAGCGCGCTGCAGAAGTTGGTCAATGCCGGGCTGGTCACGCGTATCTCGGGTCAGGGTACACGGGTGCGCGAGCTGGCCGCCTGGCATCTGCTCGACCCGCAGGTGAGTGACTGGATGGCGCGCTATGCGCGGCCCAACCCTCAACTGCAGCGTGAGGTCTTCGCTTTCCGCGTAGCGGTGGAGCCATTCGTCACCGGGCTGGCGGCGACCTACGCCACCGCCGCCGATCTGCTGGCGATCGAAAGCGCGCACGCGGGCATGCTGGCGGCGCTGGAGGCGCCGGATCTGTGCTGGCAGGGGATGAGCCACGACGACTACGACGTCGCCTTCCATGAAGCGGTATTCGCGGCCTCGCACAATCTCATCTGGGCGCAGATCTCGCACGTGCTCAAGCCCGCCATCGCGATGATCGTCGCCCGCTCCAATCACAGTGCCGGCGAGCTCGACGACAGCATGGCCCGCCATGCCCGCGTGCTGGAGGCGATCCGCCTGCGCCAGCCGGAGGAGGCCGTCGAGGCCGCACGGGCGGTACTCGAGCGCACCGGTCGCGATCTCGGCATGGAGGAGCTGGTACGGCATCCCCGCGTGATCGGTCTGCCGCAGGCGTCGCCCTGACGCTCGCAGAGAGAGCCGGAGACGTCCCGCGCCCACACATCCCATGACATTGACCCATTGGCATGACATTGACCCATTGGCATGACATTGACCCATTGGCATGACATTGACCCATTGGCATGACATTGACCCAGTTGCATGACATTGAATTAGAAAATAGGTGAGCCGTGAAGATTACCCGTTTGAAGACCTGGCAGGTGCCGCCGCGCTGGCTGTTTCTCAAGATCGAGACCGACGAAGGCTGCTACGGCTGGGGCGAGCCGGTGGTCGAGGGGCGTGCCGCGACCGTCGAGGCGGCGGTGCATGAACTCGCCGACTACCTGGTCGGTCAGGACCCGCACCGTATCGAGCACCTGTGGAACACTCTGTATCGCGCCGGGTTCTATCGCGGCGGCCCGATTCTGATGAGTGCCATCGCCGGTATCGACCAGGCGCTGTGGGATCTGAAAGGTCGTGATCTGGGTGTGCCCGTGCACCAGTTGCTCGGTGGCAAGGTACGCGATCGCATGCGTATGTACGCCTGGACCGGCGGTGACAAACCGAGCGATGTCGGCGCCGGTGCCAAGGCACTGGTCGAGAAGGGTTTCACCGCGTTCAAGATGAACGGCACCGCCGAGATGGCGATCGTCGATTCGCATGCCAAGGTCGATGAGGCGGTGGCGAGGGTGGCCGAGGCGCGCGATGCCGTCGGCCCCGATGTGGGCATCGGCATCGACTTCCATGGGCGTGTCCATCGGCCCATGGCCAAGGCGCTGCTGCGCGAACTCGAGCCCTATCATCCGATGTTCGTCGAAGAGCCGGTGCTGCCCGAGCACCTGCCCAGCCTCAAGCATATCGCTGGCGGCCTGGGCTATCCGCTCGCCACGGGTGAGCGTCTGCACACCCGCTATCAGTTCCGCGATCTGCTCGCCGAGGGCATGGTCGATATCGTGCAGCCGGATCTCTCCCACTGCGGCGGGATCAGTGAAGGCATGAAGATCGCCACCCTGGCCTCGTGCTTCGACGTCGCCCTGGCCCCGCACTGCCCGCTGGGGCCGCTGACCCTGGCCGCCTCGCTGCATGTGGACGCAGTCAACCATAATGCGTTCATCCAGGAGCAGAGCATGGGCATTCACTATAACCAGGGCAACGATGTCCTCGACTACCTGGTGGACAAGTCCGCGCTATCGATTCACGACGGCTTCTGCGCGATCCCCGACGGCCCAGGCCTGGGAGTGGAGATAGACGAGGCCTTCGTCGAGGAACGCGCCAAGATCGGACATCGCTGGCGCAATCCGGTGTGGACACACGAGGATGGCTCCATCGCCGAGTGGTGATGTTTGGCATTCTGCTGGTGGCCTACCATCAGAACGGACCCACATCCAGGAGAGACACATGAAGGAGACACGCAAGTTCGCGCTCGAGACGGCGCTGCGCGAGCGCCCACTGGTGGCGATTCTACGCGGGATCACGCCGGAGGAGATCGACGGCGTCTTCGACGCCTTGGTCGCGGCGGGGTTCAAGTTGATCGAGATTCCGCTCAATTCGCCCCGCGCCTGGGATAGCATCGCAGCCATCAGCAAGCGCTGCCCGGCCGACGTGGTGGTGGGTGCCGGGACGGTACTCGACCCGGCGGATGCCGAGCGTCTCGCCACCCTGGACGCGCCGCTGCTGATCACCCCGAACAGTGACCCAGAGGTGATCCGTGCCGGGGTCGCCCACGGCCTGGCGCCGATGATCGGCTGCATGACCCCCACGGAGGCATTGGCCGCGGCCAAGGCGGGCGCCACGGCGCTCAAGCTGTTCCCGGCGGCGCGCCTTGGCACCGCCTACTTCAAGGATATCCGCGCCATTCTGCCCAAGGGGCTGCCGGTGCTCGCGGTCGGTGGGATCGAGCAGAGCAACATGGCCGAGTGGCATGCCCATGGGGTGGCTGGCTTCGGCTTCGGCAGCAATCTCTACAAGCCTGGCCGACCCGCTGCCGAAGTGGGCGAGATCGCGCGGGCGCTGGTCGCCGAGTGGCAGCGGCTGCGCGAAGTGGCGCAGCAGGCCGAAGCGTTGGAGCGCGAGGCCGACGCATGAGCCCACGCCTGATCGTTGTCGACTGGGGGACCAGCAACTTCCGCGCCTTTCTGGTCGACGCTGCCAGCGGTCGCATCCTCGACACGCGGCGTTCGAGTTCCGGCCTGCGGGCACTGGCGCGCGAGGAGTTCCCGCACTACTGCGCCGCACAGGTGAGCGACTGGCGCGTGGGTGAGGCGGGCGAGGGAAGCGAGCCGGTGCCGATCTATCTCGCCGGCATGGTCGGTTCGCAGCGCGGCTGGTTCGAAGCGCCGCAGCTCGAGCTGCCGGTGACCGCCGCCGAGCTCGCCGACCGGGTGGTCGCGGCGCCCGGTCTCGACCACACCTGGATCGTGCCGGGGGTCAAACAGGTCACCTCGGCGCATGTCGACGTCATGCGGGGAGAGGAGGTGCAGGCGTTCGGGGCGCTGGCGCTGGCCGGTGTCGATAGCGCCGACTGCTGCCTGCCGGGTACCCACAGCAAGTGGGCGCATCTCGAGTCTGGGCGTCTGACCGACTTCACCACGCTGATGACCGGCGAGCTCTACCATGCGGTGCGTTTCCATACCCTACCGGGGGAGCCCGCCCGCGACGAGGCGGCGTTCGACGCCGCCGCGTTTCAGCTGGGACTCTCCCGCGCCGGCCACGCCGGTGGCGTGCTGCACGCACTGTTCGAGGGCCGCAGCCGACACCTCTATGCCGGCCTGGCCGCGGAGCAGGTGGGCAGCTTTCTCTCCGGCGTGCTGATCGGCGAGGAGGTGCACGCCATGCGCACGGCGCGGCCGGGGCTCGATCGGGTCCTGCTGGTCGGCGCCGAGACGCTGCGCCAGAGCTATACCCGGGCGCTGGAGCAGGCGGGGCTGACGGTGGTGGCGATCGACAGCGACGCCGCCACTATCGCTGGCGTGCTCGCCATTGCGGCGCGCCACGCGCTGCGCTGAGGCCGCTTTGCACCATCTCGGTGCGTCATCTTGGTGCATCACCCTGAGACACGGGGCGCGACAGTGCCCCGTTTTGCGTCGCGCCAGCCCGAATAGCCGCGGTGCGCTGGCGTTGGCACGATCCGTGCTACCTTCAAGCGGTATGGTCACCGAGGCTGACCGATCGTGAACGCGGATAGGGGGATGCGATGAGTGACGCGACTGGCGGGCCGCAGCGGCCCCCCTGCTGGTTTTCACCGATCTCGATGGATCGCTGCTAGACCACCACAGTTACGACTGGCAGCCCGCCGCGGCCTCGCTGGAGCGCCTGGCGGCGGCCGGGGTGCCGGTCATCCCCACCACCAGCAAGACCCGGGCGGAGCTGCTGGTGCTGCGCCGGGAGCTGGCGCTCGAACACACCCCCTTCATTGCCGAGAACGGCGCCGTCATCGGCCTGCCGCCGGCCTGGCAGCACGCGCGTCTGGATCGCGATCCGGCGTCGCCTGAAGGGCTGGTGGTGAAGACGCCGAGTCTGGACGTCGATTTCATCCGCCGGCGTCTGGACGTGGTGCGCGAGCGCCTGAACCTGCGCTTTCGGCGGATGGGCGAGATGACGCTCGAGGAGGTATGCGAGCTGACTGCGCTCAGCGCCGAGGGCGCACGCCAGGCGATGGCGCGCGAGGGCAGTGAGCCGCTGGTGTGGGAGGGCGACGACACCCAGCTGCAACAGCTGCGTGAGACGCTCGACAGCGACGGCCTGCAGCTAACCCGCGGCGGGCGCTTCTGGCATGTGATGGGCGCGGTCGACAAGGGCCACGCGGTGCGCTGGCTGCTGGCACGTTTCGAGGCGCTGCGCGGCTATCGCCCGCCGACCCTGGGGCTCGGCGACGGGCCCAACGATCTGACCCTGCTTGCCGCCACCGACATGGCGGTGATCATCCGTGCGGATCACGGCCAGCCGATGTCGCTGACCCATGCGCGGCTCTATCGCACCGAGGCACCGGGCCCGCAGGGGTGGGCCGAAGGGGTGGCCCACTGGTGGCAGGGGCCAGCGTAGCGTGAGCCGCCGAGTGCGCTCGGTCGCTCTTGTGCGCAGGCCGGAATGGGGTCGGCGTGCCTCGAGATTTACGGTTCACGCGTATCCGGCGGCCGGTTCGGCGCGTCTTTACTCAGTGCGTCTTTATTTCGCGCTTCTATAACAACGAGGATGTGGCATGAGCGATTTCTACCAGAACGGTATCATCACCAACTTCCACAACCTCACCCGGCGCTCGGTGGAGGCGCTGGAGAACGACCTCAAGGGCTTTTCGCGCCAGCGCCCGATGGGTTTGATCCTGCCGTCGCTCTACTCGGAGCTGGAGGGGCCGGCGCTGTCACATATCGTCGATGAGCTGTGCAAGGTGCCCTATCTCAGCGAGATCGTGATCGGGCTCGATCGCGCCGACCGCGAGCAGTTTCTCAAGGCGCGGGAGTTCTTCGCGCGCCTGCCGCAGCACCATCGCATTCTATGGAACGACGGCCCGCGGCTGCAGGCGCTGCACCAGGAGCTGGCGGCGGAAGGGCTGGCACCGCTGGAGCCGGGCAAGGGCTGCAACGTGTGGTACTGCTCGGGCTACGTGCGCGCCTCCGGCAAGGCCGAGGCGGTGGCGCTGCACGACTGCGATATCGTTACCTACGATCGCGGGCTGCTGGCGCGGTTGATCTATCCGGTGGCCAATCCGCGCTTCCACTATGAGTTCTGCAAGGGCTACTACTCGCGTATTGCTGGCGGCAAGCTGAACGGTCGGGTCGCGCGGCTGATGGTCACGCCGTTGATCCGCGCCTTCAAGATGATCTACGGCCCGCTGCCCTATCTCGACTACCTCGACAGCTACCGCTACCCGCTCTCCGGTGAGTTCTCGATGCGTGCCGATGTGCTCGACGGGATCCGCATCCCCAGCGACTGGGGGCTGGAGATCGGGGTGCTGTCGGAGGTGCATCGCAACTTTTCGACCAAGCGGCTGTGTCAGGTGGATATCGCCGACGCCTACGACCACAAGCATCAGCCGATCTCCGAGGCGGACCCGAGTGGCGGGCTCAACCGCATGAGCATGGACATCGCCAAGGCGATGTACCGCAAGCTGGCGACCCTGGGGGTGGAGATGAGCGTCGAGAGCTTCCGCACCGTCAAGGCCACCTACTATCGCACCGCACTGGACCTGATCGAGGCCTATGATCACGATGCGGCGATGAATGGGCTCAAGCTCGACCGCCATAGCGAGGAGGCGGCGGTGGAGCTGTTCGCCGACAACATCATGCAGGCCGGTGCGGCGTTTTTCGAATCCCCCCGCGACAAGCCGTTCATTCCCAGTTGGAACCGGGTTCAGGCCGCGATTCCCGACCTCCAGGACCGGCTCTTCGAAGCCGTCGAGCGCGACAACGCCGGTGACGTCTGAGGCCCGTGGTGCGCGCTTCGCATCAGCCGTTGGCGGCAGCCGGTGGATTATCGGTCTGTTTGCGTCTGCCGCGCTTGGCCTGTAGCAGGGCCAGGTCGGCCCGTCGAAAGGCTAGAGCGAGCGTGTCTTCCGGGCCTAGCTCGGCGACGCCGATGGTAGCCGAGAGCGGCTGCTGGGTACCCGGCACCCGCAGGCGGCTGATCTGCTGCTGCAAGTGATCACTGCTCTCCTGGGCGGCGTCGAGATCGCTATCGAGCAGCAGCAGAAACTCGTCGCCGCCGAAGCGCCCGAACAGCTGGCCAGGTGCCAACGTGCCTAGCACGGTGTGGCACAGCAGGATCAGAGTCTGATCGCCGACATCATGGCCGTAGCTGTCATTGATCCGCTTGAAGTGATCCATATCCAGCACCAGCAATGCCAGGGGGCTGGCGCGCCGCTGCGCCTCCGCGTGCACCTGTACCGCCTTGTCGAAGAAGGCACGTCGGGTGAAAACGCCGGTGAGCGGGTCGCGTGACGCCAGCTCGCTGAGCTGGCGGTTGCGCGCGGTCAGCGCCGGGACGGCGAAGCCGAAATAGCCGCTGGTGGCGATCACGCAGAGCGCGAACTGATAGGTCATCGACTGTTCGACCAGACCCAGCCCCGCTACCCAGAGCGCGGTCGTCAGGGCGAACATTGCCAGGCTCAGGGCGCTGCGAAAGGCACTCTCGGTATATACGACCCACATCAACGGGATGATCAGAAAGAACATCGCGAAGGCGACATCGGGATCTTGCGTGTAGGCATCGCCCAGGGTCACGACACTGAGCAGCCCAAGACACAGCAAAAGCTTGCCGATGAAGGCCACGCTCGGACGGTGGGGTAGCTGGAAGTCGAGCCCGCCGAGCCAGGGTGAGAGCGCGGCGTAGCGCCAGCTCAGCGCCGCCAGGAACAGCGGCGCGAGCACGATCACGCCGGCCATGTCGCCGATCCACCAGGGCAGCCAGATCGCGCTCAGCTCGGTCCAGACCAGCAGACCCGTCATCTCCAGCGCTAGGATGCCCATGAAGGTGGCGGCCAGCGCCGAGAGACAGGCGGTCACCAGAAACAGTGGCACCAGCGTCAGGGTGGTGATCTCGGCCTGCCGGCCCAGTGTGCTTCTGAGCGCCCAGGCGCCGACGCCATAGGCGCTGCAGTGGGCGAGGCCGAAGGCCAGTCCGGACGTCAGCAGCTCGCGCGCGCTCTGGTGCATGGCGTAAAGCTGGTCGACCCAGAGGGTGGCCAGCAGGCAACTCACGATCAGACTGGGTAGCGCACGCCAGCCGAGCACGAGCAGGGCGGCGAAGCTCAGCCCGGACGGCGGAAACCAGAGGCTGGCGTGCGGAGCGAACTCCATCAGTGCAGAGAGGCGCCACAGGGCAAGCCAGGCCAGCACCAGCAGGAGGTGGCGGGGCCCATGGCGGGCTACGCAAGGGAGTAGCCGCCTGCGTCCTGGCATTGCGTTCGAGAATGGCCGCATGTATCACCTGACTTTGGGCTTCCGCCGATCCGGAGCAGTCGTTTCGTTACATCATAGGCTTTTAGTTAATCTAAGTTAAATGAGGTAAGTGGATTGAGGCGATAGTCAAAGCGCTGATGGGTTCTGTCACCTGAGCGCCAGAGCGCTGGCGGCGCCGCCCGGTTACGCGTAGGGTAGACCTAGCACCGGCGCGAATCGCTCGGGCCGGTGAGAATCACGTTAGCGAAAATAACCTCAAAAACGACCCTACGCAGGGCCACGTCCTATCCCCGAGAGGAGATTCGCCGTGCCTGATGCTGCTTTCGACCCGCCCGCGCTGACGCCCGCGGACGAGGCCCTGACAGATGTCGCGTCATTCATGTCGGCGGGCCCTCACGCCCGATCCGGGATCGATTTAGGTGCATTCTGCTCTTCGGTAGAGAATGCGCTCGAGATCGGTCACGTCGCACCAGTCGCGCTGGCAGCCCCCGATGACCGTATCAGCGTCTATGCGTCCTGGGCCGAGATTCCCTGGTACGGCGCGCGGGCGTCGATCTCGCCACGCTTCGATACCTCGGCGCGGGGCTCTTTGCAGCGGCGCGAAGCCACTTCCGGTGCGCTGCTGTGGCAGCTCGAGGTGCCCGACTGGGCCCATGCCCGTATCGCGACCACGCCGGCTGTCGGCGTGGTCGCTTATGCCGAACGATCTCTCTCTACCGCTTCGTCTGCCCGCTGCGGGGAGACGCCCCCCGCCAGCGGTCTGCTCGCTTTCGATCTGCATAGCGGCAAACCGCTGTGGCATCAGCGCTATGCCGGGAGCGGTCTGCCGTTTCCGCTGCTGCACGCTGGCGAGGTCTATGTCGGCGGCGGTGATCGTGCCATTCACGCCCTGTCGCTGCACGATGGCCACCAGACCGGGTGCATTGGCATGGGAGCGCCGGTGGACCTGGCCACGGCGCTGCTCGACGATCAGGGGCGGCTGTTCCTGGGCGACACCGATCCCGCTCGGCTCTTGCGCATCGATCCATTGACGCGTGCGGTGCTGTGGATGGCCGAGATGCCCGAGGCCGTGCCCGCCAGCCTGGCGGCGCGTCCGGCGGTGGAGGCGGAGCGTGTGGCGGTGAGCCTGGCGGTACAGGATGTCGGCGCGGCACCGATCTCGCTGTGCCTGTTCGGTTTCGATGCAGCCAGTGGCGAGCGCGTCTGGGAAGTCGCGCTGGGGGAGCGCGACGCGTCTCACCCGCCCGCGCTGGCGGCGCCGCTGGCGGACAACGAACGGTTCTACGTCATCAGCGCGCGCGGCGAACTGGTGGTGATCGATGCGCTCGAGGGCCGCGAACGTCAGCGCCTGACGCTGGGCGATCCGGCGCTGGCGGCGGCCAGCCTCGAGCGTATCGGCGAGCATCTGGTGGTCACGGCGCCAGGCGGCAACGTTCAGGTGGTGCCGCTGGCGCTGCTCGCGTGAGATCAGGGATGAGCCTGACTCAATGGCGTAGCCAGCCGTAGCAGGCGATGCCCAGTAGGGTCATGGCGAACGAGCCGAGCACGTGCACCAGGGTGCCGGTGATGGCCCATAGCCAGCGCCCGCTCTGGATCGCGGTGACCATCTCGGCAGAGAAGGTGGAGAAGGTGGTCAGCGCACCGAGCAGGCCGGTTACCGCGAACAGTTTCCACTCGACGCTGAGCGACGAGTCCTGGAAAAAGCTCAGGGCCATACCGATCAGCCACGCCCCCAGCAGGTTGGCGATCAGCGTGCCCGGTGGGATGTGCAGGAAATAGCCGTTGTAGTGCGCGCCCAGCCACCAGCGCAGATTGGCGCCAATGGCGGCGCCGAGGCTGATGGCGGCGATCGAAATCCACATGTATTGCGCTCCTCGTCGATCTCGGCAGACGAGGGGTCTCCTGCGGGCGGGAAGGGCTGAAGCATGACGCCTGCGCAGGACACACCTCGGGTGCGTTGGCAGGCATCATCAGCGGGCTGCGGTTTGCGGCCGGGGCGGCGGGGCCCATGCCGCGGGAGGAATGCCATCTCCCGGTTGCCACTCTAGCCAGCCGTGACGGCCGCGGCAAGTCACGGCTGCACCAGCCACAGGCTACGGTAGGGTCGCAGGATCTCGCGCTCTTCGGGGTGGGGATTCCAGCGCTTGCCATCCTTGAGCACGTCGTACCACTCGCCGTTCGTCAGCGCGTCGATATCCAACGGCTGACGTTTGTCACTGATGTTGTAGATCGCCAGCAGCCGGCGCCCGCTGGCCAGCGGGCCGCGCTCGATGGCGAACAGCCCCGGCCCGGTATCGAGCACGCGCTGCGGCGCCTCGGGATGGAAGCAGGGCTCGCTGGCGCGGATATTGAGCCGGCGCTTGAGCGAGGTGAAGGCTTCGCGGGTGGGCGTGCTGCGGCTGTCGATCAGCTCGTCGAGCTCCTCCTTGACCCAGCGGTGGCGGTTGATCGAACGCAGCCGGCCGCTGCGCTCGACGCCCTCGTGGTCATTGAGCGTCGCCGTCAGCGAGTGCAGATAGACCCCGGGAATGCCTTGCAGCGCGAGCATCAGGTTCTGGCTGCACAGGAAGCGTTCGACCTGCCACGCATCGGCGCCGCGGCGGGTGCCTTTCATGGCGTCGAAGTAGGTGATGTTGATCTCGTAGGGCGAATCGCTGCCGTCAGGGTTGGTCTTCATGCTGACGTAGCCGCCGAAGCGGTGCATCAGCTCTAGCAGCAGCGACACCTCGTGCGGCGGCAGCAGCCCCTCCAGCGCGCGCACCCCGATCCCATCGTGGCTCGCGGTGAAGTTGAAGTAGGTGCAGCCGGCGGGCAGCGGTGGCAGCGCGCTCGCCCACTCGGCCAGCGCAGTGGCGTCGCCGCTGGTCAGCGTGTGCAGCAGCAGCGGCGGCAGCGTGAACTGGTAGATCATATGGGCTTCGTCGGGCGTCGCCGTGTCGTTGGCGGAAGCGTCGTCGCTCCCGGCGGCCGATGCTTCAGCCGGCGTGCTCTCCAGGCCGAAGTAGCTCATGTTCTCGGCGTGGGGCACGTTGGTTTCGGTGATCAGCAGCGTGCCCGGGGCCACGTAATCGAGAATCGCGCGCAGCAGACGCACGATGGCGTGGGTCTGCGGCAGATGGATACAGCGGGTGCCGACCTCCTTCCACAGGTAGGCGATCGCATCGAGGCGGATGATCCGTGCCCCCTGCTGGACATAGAACAGCAGGATGCCGATGAATTCGAGCAGCACGTCCGGATTGGCGAAGTTGAGATCGATCTGATCCTCGGAGAAGGTCGCCCACAGATGGCGCGTGCCGCGTCGGGTCGAGACCGGTACCAGCAGCGGCGAGTTACGCGGGCGTGTGACCTGTGAAAGATCGGTCTGCGGGTCCATCTCGATGAAGTAGTCACGCCCGGGTTGGGTACCTGCCAGATAGTCGGTGAACCACAGCGAGTCGCGCGAGACGTGGTTGATCACCAGATCCACCATCAGGTCGCTGCGCGCGGCCAGACGGCGGATGTCCTGCCAGTCGCCCAGCTTGGGATCGACCTCGCGGTAGTGGATCACCGCGAAACCGTCGTCGCTGCTCCAGGGGAAGAAGGGCAGGATGTGCAGGCCACTGAAGACGCCGTTGAGCCGGGTAGCGAGAAAATCGTCGAGCACGTCCAGCGGCGGGCGCTCGCCGTCGATCAGGCTGTCGCCATAGGTGATCAGAATCTGGTCGCGTTCGCTCCAGGTTGGACGCGGCTGGCGGTCGAGCGCACCTTCATGGTGCGCCAGCAGCGTCGTCAGCCGCCGTAGCACCTCGTCCCGCCGCGGCCCGTAGACTTCTTCGAGCCGGGCGCCGGCGCGGGCGAGAAAGGCGTCTTCGGACAGGGCGGGGTAATTGGCAGCGCGGCTGGGCATGGGGCGGTTCCTGACGTGGCGGCGAAAGGGGAGCTTGACGTTATCCTTGCAGAACTCGGGCCAACAGGGAACGAAACGCGGAAACCGCCGTGTTTCCGGTATCTTGTGCAAACCGTTACACTGCGCGCATAACGCGCCGACGAGTGAACCATCGATGCATTGTCCTTTTTGCGGTACCCACGATACCAAGGTGACCGACTCGCGCCTGGTCGCCGAGGGGGATCAGGTGCGTCGGCGTCGCCAGTGTGCTGCCTGCGGCGAGCGTTTCACCACCTACGAGACCGCCGAGCTGGTGATGCCCCGGGTGATCAAGGCGGACGGCTCGCGCGAGAGTTTCGACGAGCAGAAGATGCGCGCCGGCATGTCGCTGGCTTTGGAAAAGCGTCCGGTCAGCGTCGAGTCGTTCGAGGCGGCGGTGGAGCGTATCCGTCAGCGCCTGCGTGCGCGCGGCGACCGCGAGGTGGAAGCGCGGGAGGTCGGCGAGGAGGTGATGGAGATGCTCAAGCGCCTCGACCACGTGGCCTATATCCGCTTTGCCTCGGTCTATCGCCGCTTTCAGGATCTCGATGAATTCCGTGCCGAGATCGACCGCCTGGCCCAGGAGCCTAAGATACCCGGCGACACCAAGCGCTGATCGCGCTTCCCCGACCCTGCTGGCCGGCGCCGGCCGCCGGCCTTGCCACTGTGTGAGAGATGCCGATGTCCGATGCCCCCCTGGGTAGTACTGCCGTCGATTCCGAAACCTCCGCTTGTGCGGAGGCTCAGGACACGGCCTGGATGAACCGTGCCCTGCGCCTGGCGCAGCGTGGCCACTACACCTGCGATCCCAATCCGCGGGTCGGCTGCGTGATCATCAACGCCGGCGAGCTAGTGGGCGAGGGCTTTCATCGTCGTGCCGGCGAGGCCCACGCCGAAATCAACGCCCTCGCGGCGGCCGGCGAGGCTGCCCGCGGTGCCACCGCTTACGTCACGCTGGAGCCGTGCTCGCACACCGGGCGCACCGGGCCCTGCAGCCAGGCGCTGATCGCCGCCGGCGTGGCGCGGGTGGTGGCGGCGATGGAGGACCCCAACCCGGCGGTCTCCGGGCGCGGCTTCGCCCAGCTGCGTGAGGCCGGTATCGCGGTGGAGGTGGGCCTGCTCGAAGCGCAGGCGCAGGCGCTCAACCCTGGCTTCGTGCGGCGTATGCAGCAGGGGCTGCCGCGGGTCACGTTGAAGATGGCGATGAGCCTGGATGGGCGCACCGCCATGGCCAGCGGCGAGTCGCAGTGGATCACCGGGCCGGCGGCACGGCGCCAGGTCCAGCGTCTGCGCGCCGGTGCCAGCGCGATTCTCACCGGGGTCGAGTCGATTATCTTCGACGATGCCCGGCTCACCCTGCGCGCTGAACAGCTGGAACTCGACGAGGCCGACGAGATCGTACGCCGCCAGCCGCTGCGGGTGGTGCTCGACAGCCAGCTGCGCCTACCACTCGCAGCGGCCTGCCTGAGCCAGCCGGGCCGCACCCTGGTGCTCAGCGTCGCCGGTGCCGACGCGGCTCGGCGTGAGCGCCTCGAAGCCGCCGGGGCGGAGGTGGTGACGCTACCCGACGATGGCGCCGGGCGGGTCGATGTCGAGGCAGCGCTGCGCTATCTGGCGACCCGGGAAGCGTGCAACGAGGTGCTGGTGGAGACCGGTGCCACCCTGGCCGGCGCGCTGCTCGATGCCGGCTGGATCGAGCGTCTCGAACTGTTCGTCGCGCCGACGCTGCTGGGTAGCGATGCGCGCCCGCTGTTCGCGCTGCCCGGGATCGACAGCATGCGCCAGCAGCGTCGGCTCGAGATCGACGAGATCCGTGCCGTGGGCGACGACTGGTGGATTCGCGCCCGCCCGCGGGTGGACGCTTGAGCCCTGGCGTCGCCGGTCGGTGACGGCGTTGCGATGCGGCGACGTTGCGATGCGACGACAGTAGCGTCGGCGCCGCCCGACAGGTAGTCTGTGCCGTCATCGAATCCAAGCGCGCGGCGCGCACGACCAAGGCGATGGCGATAGAGCTATGACGACAGGGGAATCGGGCCGGCTGGCCAGCATCGAGGCGCTCGTCGAAGACATTCGGCAGGGCAAGATGGTCATCCTGATGGATGACGAGGACCGCGAGAACGAAGGCGATATCATCATGGCCGCCGAGTGCGTCGAGGCGAGCCACATCAACTTCATGGCACGTCACGCGCGCGGCCTGATCTGTCAGCCGATGACCCGGGAGCGCTGTCAGCAGCTCAAGCTGCCGCTGATGGTCGACGACAACGGCTCCGGCTACGGCACCAAGTTCACGCTCTCGATCGAGGCCGCCAGGGGCGTCTCCACCGGTATCTCCGCCGCTGACCGTGCGCTCACCGTGCGCGCCGCCGCGGCGCGTGACGCGCGTCCCGAGGATCTGGTCCAGCCGGGCCATATCTTTCCGCTGATGGCGGAACCGGGCGGGGTGCTACGGCGTGCCGGGCATACCGAGGCGGCCTGCGATCTGGCGGCGATGGCCGGCTTCGAGGCCACTGGCGTGATCTGCGAGATCATGAACGATGACGGCAGCATGTCGCGGCGGCCCGAGCTCGAGCGCTTCGCCGCCGAGCACGATCTCAAGATCGGCACCATCGCCGATCTGATCCACTACCGCATGCTCAACGAGCGCACGGTGGATGCTGTCGAACGCCAGAGCGTCACGACCGCTTTCGGTGAGATGGCACTGCACGTCTTCCACGACCGTATTCAGAACACCCACCATCTGGCCCTGGTCAAGGGCGAGCCCGAGGCGTCGCGGCCGACCACGGTGCGGGTACACGCCGGCGACACCCTGGGTGACCTGCTGGCGCTGTGCAAGGGCGAAGGGCACTGGACCGCCTACACCGCGCTGGAGGCGGTGAGTCAGGCCGAGGCCGGGGTTTTCGTGCTGCTCGACGATGCCAGCCCGCGCGGCGACCTCAAGACCCAGCTCGATGTACTGCTGGGCCATCGCCCAGCGCCGCGCTCCAGCGCCGCCGATGGTAGTGGCAACTTTCTGTCGATCGGCACCGGCGCCCAGATCCTGCGTCAGCTCGGCGTCGGCAAGATGCGCCTGTTGAGTTCGCCGTGGCGCTTCTCGGCGCTCTCCGGGTTCGACCTCGAGGTGGTCGAGCTGGTCAGCGGTGACGTCTGACCCCATGGCGGCCATGCCGATGTCGTCGTGCCTGTCGCCCCTGGCTGGCGGTCTGCCGCCCGGGGGGCACGTCGCCCGCTGGCGTCGAGCCATGCCCGCGCCCGCCGGGACATGGTAAGATGGCCGGCTTCGCGCGCCGAGCGCCTCGTTCTGGCGCCGGCCAATCACTCTTTTTTAGCGTGTGCCTGAGGGGATCCCCCGATCCGCTTCAGGCCTAGTGACTCCGGAACCCGACAATGCAACCGATCGCGCAACTGGAAGGTCAGTTCACCGATGTCGATGGGCGCTACGCCATCGTCGTCGGCCGTTTCAATCATCATGTCGTCGACAGTCTCGTCGAAGGGGCGGTCGACAGCCTGATGCGTCACGGCGTGAGTGAAGAGAACATCGAGCTGATCCATGTGCCTGGCGCGTGGGAGCTGCCGCTGGCGGTCAAGCGCGTGCTCACGGTGTCGCGCCCGGATGCGGTGATTGCCCTGGGGGCGGTGATCCGCGGCGGCACGCCGCACTTCGAATATGTCGCCGGCAACTGCAACTCGTCGCTCTCCGCGCTGCAGCTGGCTCACGACACGCCCATCGCCAACGGTGTGCTGACGGTCAACTCGATCGATCAGGCGATCGAGCGCGCCGGCACCAAGGCCGGCAACAAGGGCACCGAGGCGGCGATGGCGGCGATGGAGATGGTCTCGCTGCTCAAGCGTCTGGGAGGTGAGGCATGAGCGCACCGTCGCGTCAGCCGAGCAAGGCCCAGGAGTCGCGCCGTGCGGCTCGCGAGCTGGCCGTGCAGGGGCTCTACCAGTGGCAGATGACCGGTAAGTCGATCACCGCGGTGGAGGCCGAGTTTCGCGCCCAGATCGCCGACGAGGATCTCGAGGATCACGAGAACTGGCACAAGGTGATGGAGATTGCCGACGCTGCTCTGTTCCACGAGCTGCTGCACAACGCCGCCCAGCATCAGCGCGAGCTCGATGCCGCCATCGCGCCGCTGCTCGACCGCCGGCTGGAGGATCTCGACCGCATCGAGCTGGCGATCCTGCGCCTGGGCGCCTACGAGCTGTCGCGGCGCCCGGAAGTCCCCTATCGCGTGGTGATCAACGAAGGGGTGGAGCTGGCCAAGATCTTCGGCGCCACCGATGGCCACAAGTACGTCAACGGCATCCTCGACAAGCTGGCCTCGCGCCTGCGGAGTGCCGAGGTCGCTGCTCGCCGGCGTTGACATGAGCAGCGCTGCGTTGAGCGAATTCGCGCTGATCTCCCGCTATCTGGCGCGCCCCGCCAGCGGGCGGGCGGATATCGTCGTCGACAACGGCGACGACTGCGCGGTGATCGCCCCCACCCCCGGCCACCAGCTGGCGATCAGCGTCGACACCTCGGTGGTGGACGTGCACTTTCCCGCCGCTGCGCCGCCAGCGGCGATCGGCCATCGCGCGCTGGCGGTGGCGCTGAGCGACCTCGCGGCGATGGGCGCGCGGGCGCGCTGGTGCACCCTGGCGCTGACCCTGCCGGAGACCGATCCCGACTGGCTTGCAGCACTGGGTGAGGGCTTTCATGCCCTCGCCGAGCGCTGCGGCTGTGCGCTGATCGGCGGTGACGTGACCCGTGGCACCCTGAGTCTCGGCGTGACCGTACACGGCGAGCTGCCCGCCGGCAGCGCGCTGACGCGTGCGGGTGCGCGGGTTGGCGACTGGATCGCGGTGACCGGCTATCCGGGCCGCGCCGCCGAGGGGCTGGCCCGATGGCAGCAGGGCGAGCGCGATCTGGCACATCCGCTGCTAGATGCCTATCTGCGCCCGCAGCCGCGGCTGGCGGCCGGCGAGGCCCTGCGCGGGCTGGCCAGCGCGGCCATCGACGTCTCCGACGGGTTGCTGGGGGATCTCGGCCATCTACTGCGCGCTTCAAACGTCGGCGCGCAGCTCGATCTGGCGGCACTACCGCTGGCAACACCGCTGCGCGCCACCCTCGACGCCGATCAGGTCCAGCGCCGCGTGCTCGCCGGTGGCGACGACTATGAGCTGCTGGTGACGCTGCCCCCGGCTCAGCTCGAACGTGCACAGCAGCAGCTGGCGGCGTTGTATCTGCCACTCACGCCGATCGGTCGCATCGTCGCCGGCGAGGGCATCGGTGGGTTGCCCGAGGCGTTCGCCGGGCTCGACGGCTGGGATCATTTCGCGGAGAGACGCGCATGAACCGGGCCCCCAAGAGCGTCTGGCGTCGCCCCACCCACTTCCTGGCCTTCGGCCTCGGCAGCGGCGCTGTGCCCTTTGCACCCGGCACCTTCGGCACCCTGGCGGCGATCCCGTTCTACTGGCTGCTCTCGGGTTTGCCGCTGGGCCTCTATCTAGGCGTGATGGGCATCGCCACGCTGCTCGGCATCTGGCTGTGCGGCAAGACCTCGCGGGATCTCGGCGTGCACGACCACTCCGGCATCGTATGGGACGAGTTCGTCGGCTACTGGCTGACCATGGCCGCGGTGCCGTTCTCGTGGGAGTCGGCGCTGTGGGGCTTCGTGGTGTTTCGGGTGTTCGACATCATCAAGCCGTGGCCGATCCGCTGGGTCGACCGCCGCGTGGCCGGGGGGATCGGCATCATGTTCGACGACATCCTGGCCGCGGTCTATGCCTGGAGCGTGATGCATCTGTGGTTCTGGCTGCACTGAACGAGCGGCGCCCCGAGTTGCTTACAAGGCCTGAGAAGGTGCCGCCGAGTCGAGATCTACAGCGACTCCCTCAATCAACTCTGACAAGGAGCGCGGAATGCGCAAGTGGATCGGCGCGGGTGCCGCTATCGTGATCGTCGTGGGCGGGGGCTATCTCGGCGCCCAGGCCTACTCCAGCCATCGCTTCGAGCAGGAGATGTCGCAGCTCGTGGCACGCCTGGATGCCAGCCCGCAGTGGCAGGTCGAACGTACCGACGTCGACAGCGGCTGGTTCCACTCCAGCGGCCGTTTGGAGGCGCGCTACCTCGATGACGAGATCGAGCCGGTGGTGATCGAGGCGCCCTACGAGGCCGATCATGGCCTGTTCGAGACCAGCTTCTCCGGCGAGGGGCAGGTGCGTATCGGCGACGACCAGACCCTGTTCGGCGATCTGCTCCAGAGCGACGGGCCGCTGACCTGGAACGGGCGCTTCCTGACCCGCGAGCAGCGCATGGAGGCCACGATCGCGCTGCCCGGCTTCTCCCAGCAGTGGACCGTACCAGCGGGTGAAGTCGGCGGCGAGTTCCGCCCGGCGCGGCCGATGCAGGTCGACTTCTCGGGTCTGACACTGAACCTCACCCAGCACGCGGATCGGGTCACCCTCGATGGCCAGGCGCCGCGACTGCAGCTGCAGGACGCCGACGCCAACATGCTGCTGGAGAACGTGGCCATCGAGGGCGCTTTCCAGGGCGACCGTCAGGCCTTCGACCAGTCGCTCGCGCTCACCCTGCCCACCATCACCGTGGTCTCGCCGGATGGCGCCAAGCTGGTATCGCACGACTCGCGCTACGCGCTCGACGCCAAGCTCGACGACAAGGAGATGCGCATGCATCTCGAGACTCGGCTCGGCGACACCACCATGGACGATCAACAGCTCGGCAGCGGTGAGCTGGCGATGACCCTGGATCATGTCGATGGCGATGCCTATCGCGCCCTGGCGGCGGCGCTCGAAGCGCACACCAGCGAGATCCAGGCGGCCGCGGCTTCCGACGATCAGGATGCGATGGCGCAGGCGCTGGCACCGCTCAAGCCGCAGCTGGCGGCGATCTTCGCCGGCTCGCCGCGCTGGGCCGTGGACAAGCTGGCGCTGAAGAGCCCGCTGATGGGTGTGGACATGCAGGGCAGTGGCGAGCTCAAGTTCGACGGCGACGGAATGGCTGACTGGAATCTCGACACGATGGACGCCGAGACGCTCGATCGCGAGGTGCTAAAGCGTCTCGACGGTCATTTCGAGCTCAAAGGGGCGCCGCCGATCCTGTTGATGTCGCTGGGTCTGCCGATGAGCGGTGGCCCGCTGCGCATCGCGCTCGACGATGGCGTGATGACCCTCAATGACCAGCAGGTACCGCTGGTGCCGGGTGCTGCCCCCGCTCAGCCCTGAGCGCCAGGCGCCCCGGCCCGGGGCACGATGTCGATAATCCTGCGAAGGCCGAGCATCCCGCTCGGCCTTCCTGTTTTCGCCGCCTATGGCACCGCGCTGGCGGCGCTCTCCTATCCTGTATTGGTACTGGCCGGTCGCGGGTTCACTTGAACTTACGCACCCCTGCCCACATCCCACAGATATCGGGCCGCTTCGGCCATGGACGGATACAGGATCAACGATGAGCGAACACGATTGGAACGCCGATAGCCATATCGACGTGGGCGGCGACACGGCCCAAGGCGAGGAGACGCCGCAGCAGGGGCAGTCGGCCAGCGGTGCCGTGGTGCCGTCCGGCGACTATCTGCCGGAGCGCATCTATCTGCTGCCGATTCACAACCGCCCGTTCTTCCCGGCCCAGGTGCAACCGCTGATCATCCAGCGTCAGCGCTGGGAAGAGACCATGCAGCGGGTCGCCAACACCCCGCATCACATGGTCGGTGTTGCCTTCATCGGCGATGTCAGCATGGAGGAGCTGAGCCCCGGCAGCTTCCCCGAGATCGGTACCGCGGTGAAGGTGCACCGCACCCAGAGCGAAGAGCACCAGATCCAGTTCATCGCCCAGGGCATGCGGCGTTTCCGCATCCATCGCTGGCTCTCCAAGACTCCGCCGTACCTGGTCGAGGTCTCCTATCCCCGTGAGCCGGTGGATGCCGAGGCGGAAGAGGCGCGCGCCTACGCCATGTCGCTGATCAACGGCATCAAGGAGCTGCTGCCGATCAACCCGCTCTACGGCGAGGAGCTGAAGAGCTATCTCAATCGCTTCAGCCCCCACGAGCCGGGCCCGCTGACCGACTTCGCCGCGGCGATCACTTCGGCCAAGGGGCGCGAGCTGCAGCAGGTGCTGGAGACGCTGCCGATCATGGATCGTATGCAGCGGGTGCTGCCGCTGCTGCGCAAGGAGATCGAGGTCGCTCAGCTGCAGAATCAGATCAGCGAGCAGGTCAACTCGCAGATGCAGGAGCGCCAGCGCGAATTCTTCCTGCGCGAGCAGCTCAAGGTGATCCAGAAAGAACTGGGCATCTCCAAGGACGATCGCGAGAGCGACGTCGACACCTTCCGTGGGCGCCTGGAGAACCTGCAGGTGCCGGAACGCGTGCAGACGCGTATCGACGACGAGCTCGACAAGCTCTCGATGCTCGAGACCGGCTCGCCGGAGTACGGCACCACGCGAAACTATCTCGACTGGCTCACCTCGCTGCCGTGGGGCGTTACCTCCGAGGATCAGCTCGACCTCAAGCGCGCCCGTGAGGTGCTCGACCGCGATCACGACGGCCTGGCCGACGTCAAGGAACGCATCATCGAGTTCCTCGCCGAGGGCTCGTTCAAGGGTGACGTAGGCGGCTCGATCGTGCTGCTGGTGGGCCCGCCGGGTGTCGGCAAGACATCGGTCGGGCGCTCCATCGCCGATGCCCTGGGGCGCGAGTTCTACCGCTTCTCGGTCGGCGGCATGCGTGACGAGGCGGAGATCAAAGGGCACCGACGGACCTACATAGGCGCCATGCCGGGCAAGCTGGCCCAGGCGCTCAAGGAGGTCGAGGTCGAGAACCCGGTGATCATGCTCGACGAGATCGACAAGATGGGGCAGTCGTTCCAGGGCGATCCGGCGTCGGCGCTGCTGGAGGTGCTCGACCCGGAGCAGAACGTCGACTTTCTCGATCACTATCTCGACGTGCGCCTGGATCTCTCCAAGGTGCTGTTCGTATGCACCGCCAACCAGCTCGATACCATTCCCGGGCCGCTGCTCGACCGTATGGAGCAGATCCGCCTCTCCGGCTATATCGCCGAGGAGAAGGTGGCGATCGCCAAGCACCATCTATGGCCGAAACTGTTGAAGCGCGATCGCATTCCCAAGAAGCGCATCAATCTGACCGACGCCGCACTCAAGCAGGTGATCGAAGGCTACGCCCGCGAGGCGGGCGTGCGCCAGCTCGAGAAGCAGCTCCACCGCATCGTGCGCAAGGCCGCGGTCAAGCTGCTGGAGCAGGATCAGGAGACGGTCAAGGTCTCGGTCAACAACCTCGAGGAGTTCCTCGGCGCGCCGCTGTTCCGCAAGGAGAAGGTGCTCAAGGGTGTGGGCGTGGTCACCGGCCTGGCGTGGACCGCCATGGGCGGCGCCACGCTGCCGATCGAGGCGACCAAGGTGCATGCGCTGACGCGCGGCTTCAAGCTCACCGGCAAGCTCGGTGAGGTGATGCAGGAGTCGGCCAATATCGCCTACAGCTACACCCTGGGTCATCTGGGCGAGTACGGCGCCGATGCCGACTTCTTCAACGAGGCCTTCATCCATGTTCACGTGCCCGAGGGCGCTACGCCCAAGGATGGCCCCTCGGCCGGCGTGACCATGACCACGGCACTGATGTCGCTGGCGAAGAATCAGAGCATCGACCGGCCGCTGGCGATGACCGGCGAGCTGACCCTGACCGGCCAGGTGCTGCCGGTGGGCGGTATCCGTGAGAAGGTGATTGCCGCGCGGCGCAGCGAGATATTCGAGCTGATCCTGCCGGATGCCAATCAGCGCGATTACGACGAGCTACCTGACTACCTCAAGGCGGGCATGACGGTGCATTTCGCCAAGGTCTATCAGGACGTCGCCAAGGTGGTGTTCGGGCGCTGACGAGGCACTGAGGAGAAGAAGGTATGTGAGCGGCGGCGCCTTGGCGTCGCCGCTTTTCGTGGATCGATGAGCGGCGTTCCGCGTTTCTGACTCATCAACCCCCGTTCTTAATCATCCCCGCGGTTTTAGTCATCATCTCCATAGTACTGCACGCCGAGCTGGATCAACTCGCGGCCCTGGGCCTTGCGATGCAGGTTGGTGTCGCGCAGCGAATAGACGCAGCCGCAGTACTCCTGCTGATAGAAGCGCTCGCGCTTGCTGATCTCGATCATGCGCTGCGAGCCACCTTTCTTGCGCCAGTTGTAGTCCCAGTAGGCCATGCCCTCATAGGGGGCGACGGCGCGATGGCCGCAGTCGTTGATCTGCGCCATGTTCTTCCAGCGCGAGATGCCCAGGGAGCTGGAAATGAGCGAGTAGCCATGCTCATGGGCGTAGAGCGCGGTGCGCTCGAAGCGCATGTCGAAGCACATGGTGCAGCGAATGCCGCGCTCCGGTTCGTACTCCATGCCCTTGGCGCGGGCGAACCAGTTGTCGGTGTCGTAGTCGGCATCGATGAAGGTGATGCCGTTCTCCTCGGCAAAGCGGATGTTCTCCTCCTTGCGCAGCAGATACTCCTTCTTGGGGTGAATATTGGGGTTGTAGAAGAAGATCGCATAGTCGATGCCGGAGACCTGTAGCGCCTCCATCACCTCGCCGGAGCAGGGCGCGCAGCAGGAGTGGAGCAGCAGCTTGTCGTGGCCTGAAGGCAGCGTCAGCGTGTCGCGTTGGTCGAGCGTGGACATGGTGTAACCGGGTCGCAGAGAGAGAAATGTCGTCAGAGTCAGATGGTGAGTCGCCGCCGGGGTGGCGTCAATGACGCTCTGCCTCAGTGTCTCTCGGCCTAGGCCGAGTTACGACAAGGCTGCGCCGCCCTGCGGTGTTGCCAGCGGGCGGCGCGAGGATGGTGAAGCGAAAGGGCTAAGCGAAAGGGCTAAGCGAAGGGACGGCGTGAGGGGCTAACCCTGCGCGTCAGTCGCGGTCGATGGTCAGGCCGCCCCAGGACTGGCACACCGGCATCAGTTCGAGGCGGTTGATGTTGAGATGCGCCGGCAGGGTCGCGGCGTGGAAGACCTGTTCGGCCACATCCTCCGGCTGGATCGGCTCGACCCCGCCATAGAGCTTGTCATGGGCGTTCTGGTCGCCCTTCATGCGCACCAGGGTGAATTCGGTCTCGGCCATGCCCGGGGCGACGTCGGTGACACGTACGCCGGTGCCCTTGAGATCGCAGCGCAGATTGTAGGAGAACTGATTGACGAAGGCCTTGGAAGCCCCATAGACGTGGCTGCCGGGGTAGGGCCACAGGGCGGCGGTGGAGCTGATGTTGATGATCGCGGCACCGCGGCCGACTTCGATCAGCGTCGGCAACAGCGTGCGCGTGACATTGACCAGGCCGGTGATGTTGGTGTCGATGACCGTCTGCCAGTCATCCAGGTCGGCTTCCTGGGCGGGGCCGGCACCCAGCGCCAGGCCGGCGTTGTTGACCAGGACCTTGACCGCCTTGAACGCCTCGGGCAGGTCGTCGACGACCTGGGCGACCGCGTCGCGCTCGCGTACGTCGAGGGTCGCGATATGTACCGGCACCTTGGCGGCCAGTTGCTGCTCCACCTCCTCGAGCCGCTCGCGGCGACGGCCGGTGAGCACCAGTGCCCAGCCGGCCTCGGCGAAGCGCGCGGCGCAGGCGCGGCCGAAGCCGGAGGTGGCGCCGGTGATGAAAGCGACAGGGGGTTGGCTCATATTGACTCCTTGAACGGTCGACTTATCGACGATGAGGCGGCGGCGCGGCGGCCGACGCTGGATAGCACCTCAAAATATCACCTCAAGATAGCGGGGCTCGGCGATCGGTGAAAGCGCAGGCGCTTGTCTCTGATCGACGACAAGGCGTTTGGCTTTGTGTAAAACCCGGTGATTCCCGGTCGCTATATACGCGTTCATTTGCAGTTTGATTACACTTTGAGCGTTCGCTGGGGCACAATCCGTGCCGCCGTGCACGCACGCCGACCGACGCCTCCGGCAAGAGTCCTCCAGAGACTCGTCCGTTCATCGCTGACTCCGACCTCAACCCGATCATCTCCGGCGCTCGCTTGGACCATCGTGTCGCATTTCGCTCCCTTTCCGAGGAAGGGGACATTCATCGGCCTGCTACCCGGTAACTAGGTGCTTTGTGAAAAGTCGACGAGCGAAGTCCAGGCAAGGCAAAAATCGGCGAAAACGCGGAGTTTACGCGGTGTAAATGAGCATTTTGAGCCGATTTTTAACGCCGCATGGGCGAGCGCAGTACTTTTCAGACAGTGCCTAGGGGGGAGGAATTCATGCATGCACTCAAGAAGCGCCGCTACCACGGTCTCGAATGGTTGCGTTTTCTCATGGCGCTGTGGATGGTCGCCTACCATTTCGGCGGCATCTACAGCGACATGCCGGACCTGCTGCGCAGTTTTATCGGTATGGGCTTTTTCGCCACCAGCACCTTTTTCATGCTCTCGGGCTTTCTGCTCGCCCATGTCGCGCTGGATGACACCGGGGGGATGAAGATGGGGGGCCCCGCGTTCGTGGCGCGGCGGCTGTGCAACCTCTATCCGATCCACGTCATCACCATGCTGCTGGCGCTGGGGTTGCTGTTGTTCCAGTACCCGATCCGGCCGGAGGGCGTGCATGTCTACTTCAATTCCCACCCTTATCTACCGCTCAGCGATGAGGCCCGGGCGGCCTTCGCCGGGCGCATCTCCTGGCCCAGCGCGCTCGGCCACATCGCGCTCCAACTGACGCTGCTGCAGGCCTGGGAGCCGCGTTTTCTATGGCTCAACGGCGCCTCGTGGTCGATCTCCGCACTGCTCTTCTTCTACGCCTGCTTTCCGCTGCTGGCACCGCGGTTGATGCGCCTGCAGCGCTGGGGCCTGGCGCTGCTGGTGGTGTGGGGCCTGTATGCGGCGGGTCCGCTGGTAGCGACCCTGAGCGGTGCCTTCGACTATGTCACCGTCGGTATGCTGCACCGCAACCCGCTGTTCCGACTGCCGGAGTTCCTGACTGGCATCCTGCTCTACCGCGCCCTGCAGACGCAGGGGCTAGCCGAGCTGCTGCGCCGTTTCCGCTATCCGTTGCTGGCGTTGGGGCTGTGCGGAGTGCCGGTGGGCGTATGGCTGCTCAAGCTCGATGGCCTGCATCTCTACTATCTGACCCATAACGGCCTGCTGCTGCCGTTCCAGGCGCTGGTGCTGCTGAGTGCTACCGCCTTCGCCTCGCCTGCCAGCGCGGCGAATCGTGCTCGGCTACAACACCTGGGCGAAGCGGCGCTGTGCATTTTCGCTCTGCACACGCCGCTGATCGGCCCGTTTGCCCGCGCCACCCGCTGGCTGCTGCTGCGCTGGCACGAGGGCTGGGTCGCGGCGAGCAGCAACGCGGCGCTGAAGTTCGCCATCCCGCTGTGGACAATGGCGATTCATCTGACGCTGATCGTGGTGCTGGCGCTGATCATGCAGCGCTACGTGGTCAAGCCGCTGCGCGGATGGCTGGAGCGGCGGCTGCCGGCGGCCTGGCAGCCCAAGCCACGGGCCAGCGGTGGCGATCAACCGACCGCGCTGCGCCAAGTTGCGCTATCCTAGCCGTTTTCGGGTCCATGGATGCCCGCCCAGCGCGGGCGCTTCCAGGCTCGTGAATCCATCGTCAAGGAACGCTGCATGAAGGGAACCATACGTGTAGGGCTGGTCGGCTACGGGATGGCCAGCAAGCGGTTCCATGCGCCGCTGATCGCCGCCCAGGAGGGGCTGTCGCTGGTCGCCATCGCCAGTCGCGACAGCGCCAAGGTCCGAGCCGACTGGCCCGATGTGCCGGTGGAAGCGTCACCCGAGGCGCTTTACGCCCGGGACGACATCGATCTGGTGGTGATTCCCACGCCCAATGCCACCCACTATCCGCTGGTCAGCCAGGCGCTCGCCGCCGGCAAGCACGTGGTGGTCGACAAGCCGTTCACGGTCAACGTGTCGGAGGCGGAGAAGCTCTGCCTGCAGGCGATCGAGGCCAAGCGGTTGCTTTCGGTGTTTCACAACCGCCGCTGGGATGGCGACTTTCTTACTGTGCGCAACCTGATCGACAGCCAGGCGCTGGGTCGGGTGGTGCACTTCGAGTCGCACTTCGACCGCTACCGTCCGGAGATTCCCACGCGCTGGCGCGAGGCGCCGGGGCCCGGAACCGGGTTGTGGTTCGATCTCGGTTCGCACCTGCTGGATCAGGCGCTGGTGCTGTTCGGCCGGCCGCAGTCGATCTGGCTGGATCTCGCCGAGCAGCGTGATGGCGCTCAGGTCGACGATTACTTTCACGCCGTGCTGCGCTACGACCAGCGCCGCGTGGTGCTGCATGCCGGGGCACTGGTGGCCGCTGCCGGGGCACGTTTCACCGTGCACGGCAGCCGTGCCAGCTATATCAAGCATGGTCTCGATCCGCAGGAGGATATGCTCAAGCGCGGCGACCGTCTGCCCACGCCCCACTGGGGCGAGGATTGGCGCCACGGCATGCTCACCATCGGCCAGGTGCGCGAGGGCGGGCAGCCGGAGCTGCACGAAGTGCCGACGCTGCCGGGGGACTATCTCGCTTACTACACCGGCGTGCGTGACGCCATTCTCGGCCGCGCGCCGCTGCCGGTGACGGCGGAAGCGGCGCTGGAGGTGATGCGGCTGCTCGAAGCCGGGGTAGAGAGCGCTCGCAGCGGTCAGGCGGTCGCCATCGGCGGCGCCTGAGTCACGCGTAGGCAGTGATCGAAGCTGAGAGGGTGTTTACAAATTCGTCGAGCGCAGGCGTTTTGTAAGCACGCTCTTAGAGCGCCTTTCACAACCGCCAGACGACATGGGCTCATCCGGCGGCAGGGCGTCGCGAGGGCGCTGTGAACCCTTCCCTGGGCGCTACCTTTGCCATCCCTGGCAAAGGACCCTCGCTTGGCCCTGCCTCCGGCGCCCATCGTCAGAGGGTTTGGAAATGGGCTCTTAGGTAATGACGCCGATCTGCCACGGCACGAACTCCTGCTGCCCGTAGCCGTGGTGCTCGCTCTGGCTGGGCTCGCCGGAGGCGAGGGTGAGCAGCCGCTGGAAGATCTCTTCGCCGAGGGTGTCGAGATCCGTCTCGCCATCCACCAGGGTGCCGCAGTTGATGTCCATGTCGTCACGCTGGCGCTGCCACAGGGTGCTGTTGGTGGCCAGCTTCAACGACGGCACCGGGGCGCAGCCGAAGGCGCTGCCGCGCCCCGTGGTGAAGGCGATCAGGTTGCAGCCGGAGGCGACCTGGCCGGTCACCGAGACCGGATCGAAGCCGGGGGAGTCCATGAACGCCAGCCCGCGCTCGCGCATCGGCTCGGCGTACTCCAGCACCTCGACCAGCGGTACCGTACCGGCCTTGGCCACCGCCCCCAGCGACTTCTCGAGAATCGTGGTCAGCCCGCCCGCCTTGTTGCCGGCGGAGGGGTTGTTGTCCAGCGAAGCGCCGCGCACGCGGCAGTAGGCTTCCCACCAGTGAATCCGCGCGATCAGCTTGTCGGCCACCGCCGGGCTTATCGCGCGCCGCGTGAGCAGGTGCTCGGCGCCATAGATCTCGGGGGTCTCCGCGAGTACCGCGCTGCCGCCGTGGGCGATCAGGCGATCCACCGCCGCGCCCAGGGCCGGGTTGGCGGTGATGCCGGAGTAGCCGTCGGAGCCGCCGCACTGCAGTGCCACCCGCAGATGCTCGGCGCTGCAGGGCACGCGCTCGACCCGGTTGGCCTCGGCGAGCAGCCCCTCGATATGGCGGATGCCCTCGGCAATGGCGCGTGTGGTGCCGCCGATCTGCTGGATGGTGTAGGGGTAGAGGCGTGGGCCCGGCTGTAGCCCCTGGGATTCGATCAGCGCCTCGATCTGATTGGTCTCGCAGCCAAGCCCGATCACCAGCACGGCGGCGAAATTGACGTGGCGAGCGTAGCCGGCGAGGGTGCGCTGTAGCATGGCCAGCGCTTCGCCGTCGGCGGCCACCGCGCAGCCGACCCCGTGGGTCAGCGCGACCACGCCGTCGACGTTGGGGTAGGGCGCCATCGCCTGCGGGTGCACGTCACGGCGGAAGTGGTCGGCGATCGCGTGGGCCACGGTGGCCGAGCAGTTGACCGAGGTCAGAATACCGATGTAATTGCGCGTCGCCACCCGCCCGTCAGGGCGCGGAATGCCCATGAAGGTCGCCGGTTCGGCGACCGGTGTCACCGGCACCACTTCGCTGCCGATGGCGTAGTCCTTGGCTGCGCCTTCGCCCCCGTCCTCGAGTTGGCCGATGCTCAGATTATGCACATGAACGTGGTCGCCAGCGGCGATATCGGCAGTGGCGACGCCGATGATCTGGCCGTAGCGGCGGATCGTCTCGCCGACGCCGATAGGACGCAGGGCGATCTTGTGCGCGGCGGGCACGGCCGTGCTCAGCACCACGCCCGGGCTCACCTCGGTGCCGGCCGGTAGCGGCTGGCGGGCGATGACGACGTCGTCGCGCTCGTGCAGGCGGATGACCGACGCTGGCGCGTCGCTGGCTTGCGCGATCAGAGCCATGGTCTTCTCCTCGTTATCGTGCCACTTTCGTCTATGCGACTCATGGCTAAAAGGCTTTTATGATCAGTTGCTTGGAATGTCTCGGTCTTGGTTGACCCTATCTCCGAGCGGCATCGAGCGCTACTGAGAGTTGCTGATCGTGGGATAATCTGGCCGCATTGGACCAACGTCTTATGGAGCACTCCGCACGAATCCATCCACCCTTCGAGGTCGACCCGTGACCCCAACCCTGGACGAACTGATGTCGCGCCTGCGGCTGCGCCAACTCAGGCTGCTGATGGCGCTGGACGAGTGCGGTTCGATACACAAGGCGGCGGAGCGGGTGGCGATCTCCCAGCCGGGCGCCACCCGCGCACTCAGCGAGATCGAGGCGACCCTTGGCACCACACTCTTCGTACGCAGTGCGCGCGGGTTGGAGGCGACCGATATGGGGCGCTGCCTGGTGCGTTACGCGCGGCTGATCCAGACCGATGTCGCGCATCTGCGCGAGGAGATGATCGGCATTCAGCAGGGCTACGGCGGGCACCTGGCGGTGGGCGGGACCATGGGCGCGATCGCTACCCTGGTCGATGCCATCGCCCGGGTGCGTGCCGAGCAGCCCTCGCTGTCGCTGGAGATTGTCGAGGACACCAGTGAGGGGCTGTTGCGCCTGCTCGATCAAGGGCGCCTGGACGTGGCGCTGTGTCGTGCACACTTCGGTCGCCAGCCGACGGACTATCATCGCCAGGGCAGTTTTCCCGAGCCGCTGTGGGTAGTGGCCAGCCCGCGCCATGCGCTGGCCGGTGCGGTGCAACCCGAGTTCACCCGGCTGGCTGAGCAGCCCTGGATCGTCTATCCGGTGAGCATGCCGCGCCTGCTCGAGCAGGAGTTCGTGGCGGCGGGGCTGGCGCAGCCGGTCAAGTCGCTCGAGATCTCATCGACCTATGCCATCCTGGCGATGCTGGGGCGCGATGACGGCGTGCTGGCGCTGCTGCCGGAGGGGATCGCCCGCGAGCCGGTGGCGCGGGGAGAGATCGCACGTATCGATTATCGCGTGCTGACCCAGAACCCGCCGTTCGAGCTGCTGTGGCGACGCGACCGTGCGCTGTCGCCGGCTGCCAGCCGCTTTATCGACTGCTACCGAGCCTGTGCGCAGAACAGCGAAGGAGATTGAGCGGGCAGGGAGTGGCGCCCCCCAGGGCTGACGCTGGTGTTTCACCACCAGCTTTCACCACCAGCTTTCACCACCAGCTTTCGCCATCGCGTTCGTTGCGCAGCTTGTCGCGGGCGATGAACAGCGCGGCTATGGCGCGGGCCTCGTGAAAGTCCTCGCGCGCCAGCAGGCTCGCGATATCCTCGATGGGAAACGCCTCCACCGTTAGCGGCTCCGGCTCGTCGCCGGCCAAACGCTTGGGATAGAGATCGCTGGCCAGCATCACCTGCATGCGGTGATCCATGTAGTTGGGCGCCAGCGACAGCTCGATCAGCGGCTCGATGCGCCTGGCACCCATACCGCACTCCTCCATCAGCTCGCGGTTGGCGGCGGTCACGATGTCCTCGCCCGGGTCGACCAGACCCTTGGGCAGGGTGAGGGCATAGTCGTCGAACCCGGCGGCATACTCATGAATCAGCAGGACGTGATCCGGGTCCGGCATGGCGATGATCATCACCGCACCACGACCCTTGCCCTTGAGCCGTTCGAAGGTGCGCTCGGCGCCGTTGGAAAAGCGCAGATCGAGCGACTCGATGGCGAACAGCTGGCTGCTGGCCACCTCCCGGCGTGCCAGCACGCTGGGCTTGGCAGGGGGTGTCGGCGAAAAGTCGGTGGGCGCCATGCGGCCTCCAGATCAAAGGGCAGTGACTCAGCGTACAATAATCAGCGCGGTATGCCTTGAAAAGCCGTTACCGGCCGCGTCGCCGGCGGCTAGGTCGAGGGTTGAAGCGGTGCCTGCCAGCCCCCACCTAAAGCAGCCGAGGTGAGAGAGTAATGACGTCAACGGTTCGAATCGACAAGTGGCTATGGGCGGCGCGCTTCTTCAAGACGCGCCAGCTGGCGAAGAAGGCGATCGAGGGCGGCAAGATTCGCTACGATGGCCAGCGGGTCAAGACCAGCAAACAGGTAGAGCTCGGCGCGCGGCTCGAGGTTCCGCAGGGGTGGGACACTCTCGAAGTGACGGTGGAGGCGCTGTCGGATCAACGCCGCGGTGCCCCCGAAGCGCAAAAGCTCTACCGCGAGACCGAGGCCAGCGTGGCGCGTCGCGAGCGCGAGGCCCAGCAGCGCAAGCTGGCCAACCAGGCCATGCAGCCCCCCATCAAGCGCCCCGACAAGCGCGAGCGGCGCAATATCCAGCGCTTCCAGCGCCAGCGCACCGAGGAGTGAGAGGGGCGGCGAACGCCTCTTCATTGGCCGCCGCTTTCTTGTGTTCCAGCTTCTTGAGTACCGGCTTCTGCGTTCCCGGATGTCGATCTGCGTGGGTGCGACTGTGAAGGCGCCGCGCAGTGTCGGCGGTTCGGTTCCGATTTCCGTTCTGGCGGGACCCGTCGCGGTCCCCGGCAAGAGATTTCAGCGATGAGTGATCAGATTCAGCGGTTTTTATTCGACGACACCAATGTACGTGGCGAGATCGTCCAACTCCAGGCGGCCTACGCCGAGGTGTTGGCACGCCATGACTACCCGGCGGCGATTTCACGCCAGTTGGGTGAGCTGCTCAGCGCGGTTGCGCTGCTGACCGAGACGGTCAAGCTCGATGGCACCGTGAGTCTCGAGGTGCGCGGGCGCCAGGGCGTCGAGGTATTGATGGTGGAGTCCAACCCGGGCGGCGAGCTGCGCGGCATCGCGCGTTTCGACGAGACACGCGAGTTCGACACTGACGCCAGCCTGCGCGAGCTGGTCGGCGAGGGCCAGATCGTGATCACCCTCGATCCCAAGGAGGGCCAGCGCTATCAGGGGATCGTGGCGCTCGAGCACGCCGATCTGGCGGGCTGTCTCGAGGCCTATTTCAGTCAGTCCGAGCAGCTCGCCACGCGCCTGTGGTTGAGCGCCGACGGGGAGCGCAGTGCGGGGCTGCTGCTACAGCAGTTGCCTGATGACCATTCGAACAAGGATCCAGACGCCTGGGACCGCGTGGTGCATCTGGCCTCGACCATCACCGCCGACGAGCTGCTGGGCCTCGGGCGCCAGGAAGTGCTCTACCGCCTGTTCCACGAGGAGACGACCCGGGTGTTCACGCCCAAGGCGCTGGCGTTCGGCTGCACCTGCTCGCGCGAGCGTGTGGCCAACGCCTTGTACACCCTGGGCGCCGATGAGCTGCGCGAGATCCTCGAGCAGGAGCGCGCGGTGGAAACCCAGTGCCATTTTTGTCATACCCGCTACCACTTCAGCGCCGCCGACGTCGAGGCGATCATCGAGTCGCCCCAGGCGCCGCCGCCCATCGTGCACTGAACAGCCACTTGAACCCTACGATCAAAGACCAATTGACCAGCGCCCGGGGCGATTTGCGCCCCGGGCGCTTTTTGCCATAATGGCGCACCTTTTTTGCGCCCGCCGAGCGTTGAAGTCGCCGATCTCCGTGACCAGCGTCGTTAACGTAGCGTGGTGAAGTGTGATGCCAGATCCGGCAGGCCGGAGCGGCGTCACGGTCCACCGCGATCGCGGGCTTCTTGCCGTGAAACGTGACGACGAAGGCCTCAGAGCCCAGGACTGGATGATGATCACCTCTCAAGCCCCCCGCCAGGCAGCCCAGGACACGACTTCCCCCCAGGTATACAGCGATCTCTGTGCAGCCGAGCTGGTCGAGTTTGCCCTGGCCCGCGGTGAGGGTGTGCTGGCGGACAACGGCGCGCTAGTCGTGGAGACCGGTGCGCGTACGGGGCGCTCGACCCTCGACCGCTTTATCGTCGACGAGCCCTCGACCTCGGCGATGATCGAGTGGGGAGCGGTCAACCGCCCGATCGGCGCAGAGGTATTCGAGGCCCTGTGGGCGCGCGTCGAGGGCTATCTGGGGACGCGCGAGCGCTTCGTCTCGTCGCTGCATGTCGGCGCCGACCCGCAGCACTACCTGCCGGTGCGCGTGGTGACCGAGCTGGCCTGGCAGGCGCTCTACTGCCGCAACCTGTTCGTGCGCCCCGCGGCCGACGTGGCCGAGACCCACGCGGCGGACAAGCCCGAGTGGACGCTGATGAGTGCGCCCGGTTTCGTCTGCGAGCCGGATCGTGACGGCACCCGTTCCGAGTCCACGGTGATGATCGACTTCGCCCAGCGCAAGGTGCTGGTGGCGGGCATGCGCTACGCCGGCGAAATGAAGAAGGCGATGTTCTCGGTGCAGAACTTCCTGCTGCCGGCCAAGGACGTGCTGCCGATGCACTGCAGCGCCAACGTCGGTGAAGATGGCGAGACCACGCTGTTCTTCGGGCTCTCCGGCACCGGCAAGACGACCCTTTCCGCCGACCCCGAGCGCTACCTGATCGGTGACGACGAGCACGGCTGGGGCGAGGGCACGGTGTTCAACTTCGAAGGCGGCTGCTACGCCAAGACCATCGATCTGTCGCGTCAGAACGAGCCGATCATCTGGGATGCGATCCGCTTCGGCAGCGTGCTCGAGAACGTCAAGCTGGATGCGGCGCGGGTCCCCGATTACGCCGATGTCAGCCTGACCCAGAACGGGCGCGCGGCCTATCCGCTGGAATTCGTCGACAAGCGGGTGCTGGCCAATCGTGCCGGCGAGCCCAGCGCCATCGTTTTTCTGACCTGCGACATGAGCGGCGTGCTGCCGCCGGTGTCGCTGCTCTCCAAGGAAGCCGCGGCCTACCACTTCCTCTCCGGCTATACGGCCAAGGTCGGTTCCACCGAGATGGGCTCTACCAGCCAGCTCGAGGCGACTTTCTCGACCTGCTTCGGCGCGCCGTTCTTCCCGCGCCCGGCGCATGAGTACGCTGAGCTGTTGATCAAGCGTATCGAGGCCTTCGGCTCGCGTGTCTATCTGGTCAACACCGGCTGGAGCGGTGGTGCCTACGGCCAGGGCGGCAGCCGCTTCAGCATTCCCACCACTCGGGCGGTGATCGGCGCGATCCAGAGCGGTGCGCTGCGCGACGTCGACACGCGTCACATCGAGGGGCTCAACCTCGAGGTGCCGGTAGCGGTGGAAGGCGTCGACGCCAAGCTGCTCGATCCCCGCGAGGCGTGGTCCGATGCGGCCGCCTACGAGGCCCAGATGAATGCGCTGATCGACAAGTTCACCCACAACTTCGCCAAGTTCGACGGTGTCGATCCGGCGATCATCGCCGCCGGCCCGCGCGCTATCTGAACTCACGCCGGCGGCGCTCGGTAGTGAACGCTCATGAAGGGATGGCTACGGCCATCCCTTTCGTGTGTCGGGTTCGTGTGTCAGGGCATCCGCCCAGCGGCGCGCAGTAGGAGCGGCTGGCGGCGGTGTGCTACCTTGGCGCGATCTTTTCAGCCGTGATGTGATTCATGTCCAAGATGCAAACTGCAATCGTCTCCGCCATCGCCGAAGAACTCGGTGTCCGCCCACAGCAGGTCGCCGCGGCCGTCGAACTGCTCGATGGCGGCGCCACCGTGCCGTTCGTGGCGCGCTATCGCAAGGAGGCCACCGGCGGCCTCGACGATGGCCAGCTGCGCACCCTGGAGGAGCGGCTGCGCTATCTGCGCGAGATGGAGGAGCGCCGCAGCGCCATCGTTCAGGCGATCGAGGAGCAGGGCCAGATGAGCCCCGAGCTGCACGGCGAGCTGATGGCGGCGACCACCAAGCAGCGTCTGGAAGACCTCTACCTCCCCTATCGCAAGAAGCGCCGTACCAAGGCGCAGATCGCCCGCGAAGCGGGGCTCGAGCCGCTGGCAGAGCGCCTGCTGGCCGACCCCGGCCTGACCCCGGAAACCGAGGCGGCGGCCTATCTCGATAGCGCCACCGATGAGTCGCGCGGTGTCGAGGATGCCAAGGCGGCACTCGACGGTGCCAAGCAGATTCTGATGGAGCGCTTCAGCGAGGAGGCCGAGCTGGTCGGCCGCCTGCGCGAGCGGCTGTGGGAGGAGGGGCAACTGCGCGCGCGGGTGGTCAAGGGCAAGGAGCAGGAGGGGGCCAAGTTCTCCGACTACTTCGAGCACGACGAGGGGCTGGCCAAGACGCCATCGCACCGGGCGCTGGCCATGTTCCGCGGGCGCAACGAGGGCGTGTTGGCGCTGACCCTGGTGATGCCGGGGGAAGACGAGGCGCCGATCCATCCGGCGGAGGTGGCGATCGCTCGCCATGTCGGTATCGATCTGGGGGCCGAGCTGCCGGCCTCGCGCTGGCTGCGCGAAGTGGTGCGCTGGACCTGGCGGGTCAAGCTCTACACCCACCTAGAGACCGAGCTGATGGGGCGTCTGCGTGAGGGCGCCGAGCAGGAAGCGATCGAGGTGTTCGCCGCCAACCTCAAGGATCTGCTGCTGGCCTCGCCGGCGGGACCCAAGGCGACGCTGGCCCTCGACCCCGGTCTGCGCACCGGCTGCAAGGTGGCGGTGGTGGATGCCACCGGACGGTTCCTCGAACATGCGGTGGTCTATCCACACGCGCCGCAGAAGCAGTGGGATGCGGCGCTGGCGACCCTCGCCCAACTGGTCGAGCGCCACGACGTGGCGCTGGTGGCGATCGGTAACGGCACCGCCAGCCGCGAGACCGACAAGCTGGCCGCCGAGCTGGTCAAGCGCGTGGCGCCGCGGCCGCTGGCCAAGGTGATGGTCAGCGAAGCGGGGGCTTCGGTCTATTCCGCTTCGGAGCTGGCGGCCAAGGAGTTCCCGGCGCTGGATGTCTCGATCCGCGGTGCGGTGTCGATCGCACGCCGACTGCAGGACCCGCTGGCGGAACTGGTCAAGATCGATCCCAAGTCGATCGGGGTTGGCCAGTACCAGCACGATGTCTCTCAACTGCGTCTGTCGCGCAGTCTGGAGGCGGTGGTCGAGGACTGCGTCAACGCCGTGGGCGTGGATCTCAACATGGCCTCCAGCGCGCTGCTGTCGCGGGTCTCGGGCTTGAGCCCGATGCTCGCCGAGAACATCGTCGCGCGGCGTGACCGCGAGGGGGCGTTCCGCAGCCGGCGCGAGCTGCTCGAGGTCGAGCGTCTTGGGCCCAAGACCTTCGAGCAGTGCGCCGGCTTCCTGCGCATCATGGATGGCGACAACCCGCTGGATGCCAGCGCGGTGCACCCGGAGGCGTACCCGCTGGTAGCGCGCATCGCCGAACGCAACGGGCGCCAGCTCGCCGGACTGGTCGGCGACAGTCAGTATCTCAAGTCGCTCAAGCCCGCCGACTACGTCGACGACCACTTCGGCGTGCCGACGGTGATCGACATCCTCAAGGAGCTCGACAAACCGGGGCGCGACCCGCGGCCCGAGTTCAAGGCGGCGAGCTTTCGCGAGGGGGTGGAGAAGCTTTCCGACCTCGAGCCGGGCATGCTGCTCGAGGGCGTGGTCACCAACGTTACCCACTTCGGCGCCTTCGTCGATGTCGGCGTGCACCAGGATGGGCTGGTGCATATCTCGGCGCTGGCCGAGAAGTTCGTCGAGGATCCGCGCCAGGTGGTCAAGGCCGGCGATATCGTCAAGGTCAAGGTGATGGAAGTGGACCTGCCGCGTCAGCGGATCGGGCTATCGATGCGTCTCGGCGACGAGCCTGGTGCCCAGCGCGAGCGCCAGCCCAGCGGCGGGCGCGGCGAGCAGCGTCAGCGTGGCAAGCCACAGCGCAGCGGCCGCGGCGGCGGTCAGGGGCAGGGGCAGAACTCGAACATGGGCGCGCTGGGCGAGGCGCTGCTGAAAGCGCAGAAGCGTCGCTGACGAAGTCGTTAGCCTTGAAAGCGCTATCGCCGACTCCATAATGGGGTTTTGCTCGCGACGTATCGCTGCCGGCGGCCCTCGATGGCCGCCGGCAGCGGTGCACGGACAACGGGAGAGGCGTCTCTCCCCATCGGATGAAGGTGTTGCGCGTGTCTGATCAACTCGCCACGAACGTCGACCGGCTGATGACGCCGGCACGCAAAGGATTGCTTGGTCGTCTGCGGCGAGGCATCGAGAAAGAGGGGCTGCGGGTCGATGGTGAAGGCCGCATCGTGCCCACTCCGCACCCCTACGCGTTGGGCTCCAAGCTGACCCATCCGCATATCACCACCGACTATTCGGAAGCGCTGCTCGAGTACATCACCCCGGTCTACTGCCGGCCGGCGGATGCGCTGGCGTTCCTCGGCGATCTGCTGCGCTTCAGCTATCGCCACCTGGGGGAAGAGTGGATCTGGCCGGCGAGCATGCCGTCGAGGCTTTTGGGCAACGAGAGCGTGCCGATCGCCGATTACGGCACCTCCAACGTCGGCACCATGAAGCATGTCTACCGCAAGGGGCTGGATCTGCGCTACGGCCGCATCATGCAGTCGATCGCCGGGATTCACTACAACGTCTCGTTGCCGGAGGACATCTGGCCGCTGCTGCAATCGCTGGAGGGGCGCGAGGCTGAGTCGCCCAAGGGTTACCGCTCGGCGCGCTACTTCGATCTGATCCGCAACTTCCGCCGCAATAGCTGGCTGCTGCTCTATCTGTTCGGCGCCTCGCCGGCGCTGGATCGCAGCTTCCTCGGCGCCGCCAGCCTGGACGGGCGCTGCGACAAGCTGAAGCCGTGGCAGGGAGACGGCGAGACGCTCTATGCACCCTATGCCACCAGCCTGCGCATGTCCGATCTGGGCTACCAGAACAAGGTGCAGTCGCAGCTCAAGATCTGCTTCAACTCACTCTCCAACTATGTCGGCACGCTGCGCCACGCGATCTCCACCGAGTGGCCGGACTACCAGCGGATGGGCGTCGAGGAGGGTGGCGAGTGGCACCAGCTGAGCGCCAGCATCCTGCAGATCGAGAACGAGTACTACAGCGATATCCGGCCCAAGCGGGTGGCGCGTCACGACGAAACGCCGACCCAGGCGCTGGAAGCCCGTGGGGTGGAGTACATCGAGGTGCGCTGTCTCGATCTCAACCCCTTCCTGCCGCTGGGCATCGACGAGCCGCAGATGCGCTTCATCGATACCTTCCTGCTCTGGTGTCTGCTCTCCGAGAGCCCGTGGATCCCCGACGAGGAGTGCGACCGGCTCGACGACAATCGGCGCCTGGTGGTCGAACGCGGCCGCGACCCGGCGCTGCGCCTGCAGGTGGGCGAGCGCCAGGTACCGCTGGCCGAGCGGGGTCACGAGATCATCGCCGGGATGCGCCAGGTCGCCTCGCTGCTCGATGCCATCGAGGGCTCGGATCTGCACCTGGCCGCGGTGGAGTCGCTGGCGACGCGGCTCGACGATCCCGAGAAGACCCCGTCGGCGCGCATGCTGCGCGAGCTCGAGGCACATGGCGGCGAGTGGGCCGATTTCATCACCGATCTGGCCCGGCGTCAGGCCGAGGCGTGGCGTAACACGCCGATGGACGCAGCCAGGGCGTCGCTGTTCGACGAGCTGGTGGCGACCTCGCATCAGCAGCAGCACGATATCGAGGCGGAGGATCAGGTCTCGTTCGCCCAGTTCATCGCCGACTATTTTGCCCGCGCACGGGAACCGCGCCCGGCGGCGTGAGTCCATAAGGCCTGGCGCGTCCGTCGGGCAGCGGTGGGGGCGAGCAGGATCAATACCAAGGACATCGAGACTATGCAGATCAAGCGGTGGGCGGCGCAGGCGAGCGCGCGCCAGTGGTGTGGGCTGGGGCTGGCGATGTGCTGCCTGATGATGGCAGTCGCGCTCTATCTGCAGTATGGCGTAGGCCTGGAGCCTTGCCCGCTGTGCATCTTCCAGCGCGTGGCGGTGATCGCTGCCGGCTGTGTCTTCCTGATTGGCCTTTTGCACAATCCGCGCCGTCGCGGCGCTATCGTCTACGGCGTTCTGGCACTGCTGGCGGTGGCCGGCGGCATCATCGTCGCCGGGCGCCACGTCTGGCTGCAGACGCTACCTCCGGATAGTGTGCCGAGCTGTGGACCTGGCTTAGACTACATGCTCGGCGCGCTGCCGCTGTGGGACGTGATGTCCCGCGTGCTCTCCGGGTCGGGCGAGTGCGCTGCGGTGGAAGGCGCGCTGTGGGGCGTGACGCTGCCGCAGTGGACACTGCTGGGCTTCGCGATCATGGCGCTGATACCGCTGGCGATGATTCTCACCCGACTGCGGGGCAAGGCGGCGACGCAACCGGCGACCGCGGCCTGAACGCTGGCCTGCCAAGAAAGGAAACGCTGAATAAATCGCCGAACGAGATGAAGGGCAAGGCGCCCGGAACGGAGAAAGCGAGACATAACAAGTGGTTAGGCGAGCTTTCGACCGGGCTGGCGTTCCAGTACCGCGTAACGAAGCCATTCGCTGGGGACGCCGAGTCCGTGCAGGCATTTATGCGGTGATTTCCTAAGGAGGTGATACATGCTGGAGCACTGCAAGACGGCGCAGGAGCGCTGGGGCGGGGTCCATTCGCTGATCGATCGCTGGCTCGAGCAGCGCTACGACATGCTGGTGACCCTGGTCGACCTGCGCGAGGTGTGCGAAAGCGATCTCAGTGCGGTCACCAAAGCGCGTATCGATGCCTTCAGCGAAGCGCTGATGGACTACATCAGCGCCGGCCATTTCGAGATCTACCCGCAGCTGCGCGAGGAGGCGAAGGCCTTCGATGACCACGAGGCGCTGGCGCTGGCCGACGAGCTGCTGGCGCGGGTCGAGGACTCGACCCAGCTAGTGCTCGATTTCGACAACGACTACGCCACGCCGACGCGCTGTCAGCACCACACCGCGCGCCTGCCGGCATGGCTCGAGCGCCTGGGTGCGGGGCTGGTGGAACGTTTCGGCCTCGAAGATCAATTGATCGGCCGGGTTCATGCGGTGCACGCACCGGACGGCGAGTCGACGGGCCAGCGTCAGGCCAATCCCGTCTCCTCCTGAGTCTTACGGTCGCGTCCGTCCTCGACTGCTGGCCGGGCGCGGCGACCGATGCGGTTGGGTCGCCGAATCGCGTCGATGCTGGGTTGCCCCGTCTTTCTAGTTCTCGCGCCCCTGTTGCTCGTGCCTTTTGTTCCCGCCCTTGTTTCTCCCGCCCCTGGATTGACCACCTGTTTGCATCTTTCCGGTGTCGCCTCTCGGCTTTTGCCCTTTAGTCGCGCAGGGTGATCACCCGCCAGCCTTGCGCCTCGGCCAGATCGCGCAGCGCGTCATCGGGGTCGACCGCCACCGGATTGGGGACTTTTTCCAGCAGAAAGCGATCGTTGATCGAGTCGCTGTAGAACCAGGCGTCATCCAGGGTCAGCGCCGGCTGCTCCTCGAGCCACTGCTCGAGCCGTGTCACCTTGCCCTCGCGATAGCTGGGGATACCGGCCACGCGCCCGGTGTAGCGCTTGCCGTCGCGTTCGGGTTCGATCGCGATCAGATCGTCGACGCCCAGACGTCGCGCGATGGGCCCGGTGATGAAGCGGTTGGTGGCGGTGATGATCAGCAGATGGTCGCCGCGCTGGCGGTGCCAGGCGAGCAGCTCCTCGGCCTGGGGCAGCACGTGGGGCTCGATCTTGCACGCCATGAACTGCTGGTGCCAGGCGTTGAGCTGCTCCTCGCTGTGCCGGGTCAGCGGTTCGAGCGCCATTGCCAGGTAGGCCAGGATATCGAGCTGACCCGCTTGGTAGTCCCGCAGGTACTTATCGTTGGCCTGGCGGTAGGCGTCAGCGTCGACCGCGCCCTGCTCGATGAGAAACTCGCCCCAGGCGTGGTCGCTGTCGCAGCTGATCAAGGTGTTGTCGAGATCGAAAATGGCCAGACTCAAGGTTGGCTCCCGGTAAGTGGCGATGATGTGAGGGTGACATGGCGGTCGGGTCGCGCTGGCGACGCCGGGCAGTATCGCAAACTCCCCGGCGCTTGCCCATGCCGGGGCCGGGCGCGTGCGCATCTGTGGCGGTCGGCGTCAGGACGCTGGCAAGGGCTTTTGCCCGGTACGCTTAGAGGGTGTCTACAAAATGCCTGCGCTCGACAATACGGCGTTGAAATCGACCTCGTACGCGAGCCCGGTCAAAATACTCATTTACCCTTGTAAACTGGAACGCCAGCCCGGTCCTTTCTTCGGCCGATTTCGCCTTAGCTACGCGCCCCGGTCCTGCCTTCGCTCGTCGAATTTGTAAACACCCTCTTATTGATGCGCTTTCTCGCTTTGTGGAAGAATGGTTTCAACGACAATTGAGTTAAGGTGAACTCCGTGATAGACGCCGATGGCTTTCGGCCGAACGTTGGCATCATCATCGCCAACTGTGACGGCCAACTGCTCTGGGCGCGTCGGGCGGGTCAGGAAGCATGGCAATTTCCGCAAGGCGGTATCAAGGCCCATGAGTCACCGCAACAGGCACTCTTCCGCGAGCTGGAGGAGGAGATTGGGTTGAAGTCCCATGATGTCGATGTGGTGGCCTGTACGCGAGGATGGCTACGTTACCGACTCCCACGGCGCATGGTGAGAACGCACTCGAAACCGCTGTGCATCGGCCAGAAGCAGAAGTGGTTTCTGCTGAAGATCCGCTGCCATGACAGCCGAGTCTGCGTCGACAGCACGCCCAAACCGGAATTCGACGGCTGGCGCTGGGTCAGTTACTGGTATCCTCTGGGGCAGGTGGTCTCGTTCAAGCGCGAGGTCTACCGCCGCGCCCTGCGCGAACTGGCACCGGACTTTCATCGTCTGGCGCTGGAGGAGGTGACCTGACAGCGAGCGGACCCGAGCGCAGGTAGCTTTCGTATAGAGCCCCGCCTGAGCGAACACCATGGCGGCCCGGCAGCAGCGGGCCGTCTCGATGCCACCACGAGGATCGCCTCGCAGACAAGAAAAAGGCCCATGCTCGATACCCTTCGCCGCATCGTTCAGGAAGTCAACGGCGCCCGCAGCCTGGATGCCGCGCTCGCCACCATGGTGCGGCGCATCCGCAAGGCGATGCGCACCGACGTCTGCTCGGTCTACCTGTTCGATCGCGAGCGCGAGCGGCTGGTGCTGATGGATACCATCGGTCTGCGAACCCAGGCGGTGGGCGTGGTGGCGCTTGGCCTGGGCGAGGGGCTGGTGGGGTTGGTGGGGCAGCGCGAGGAGCCGCTCAACCTCGAGGATGCCCCGGCGCACCCGCACTTTCGCTACTTCGCCGAGACCGGGGAAGAGCGCTTCTCCAGCTTTCTCGGAGTGCCGATCATCCACCAGCGCCGCATGCTCGGCGTGCTGGTGGTGCAGCAGCAGGAGAAGCGCCGCTTCGACGAGGGCGACGAGGCCTTCCTGGTGACCATGGCGGCCCAGCTCGCCGGGGTGCTGGCGCATGCGCTGGTCTCCGGCGCGCTCAATCGCCGCGCCCAGCCCGATGGGCAGGCGATGTTTTCCGGGGCGCCGGGCTCATCGGGCATGGCGATCGGCGAGATCGTGGTGATCGCGCCGCCGGCCGATCTCGACAGCGTGCCCGATCTGATTCCCACCGACCCGGAGGCCGAAGTCGCCCATCTGCAGGCGGCGATCGCCCATGTGCGCGAGGAGATTCGCGAAGCCGGGGCGCGTCTGGCCAGCCGCATCTCGGCTCAGGAGCTGGCGCTGTTCGATGTCTATCAGCAGATGTTGGGCGACGCCGCGTTGGGCAACGAGGTCGAGAAGCGCATCCGCGAGGGGCAGTGGGCGCCGGGGGCGCTGGCCGACGTGGTCCGGCGCCATACCCAGTATCTCGAGCGGGTCGACGATGGCTACCTGCGCGAGCGTGCCGCCGATATCCGCGATCTGGGCCGGCGGGTGCTCGCGCATCTGCAGGAGGGTAGCGAGCGCACCGCCTCCACCTATCCCGAGAACACCATTCTGGTCGGCGACGAGATCAGCGCCGCGACCCTGGGCGAGGTGCCCAAGGATCGCCTGGCGGCGCTGGTTTCGGTGCGCGGGTCGAGCAATTCCCACGTGGCGATTCTGGCGCGGGCCATGGGCATTCCCACGGTGCTGGGGATGGTCGATCTGCCGCTGCCGCGGATCAACGGGGCCAAGGCGATTCTCGACGGCCACCGCGGGCGCCTCTTCGTGCGGCCCGACCCTCAGCTGGCGCAGCGCTATGCGCGGCTGATCAAGGAGGAGCGGGCGCTGGCCGAAGTGCTCGAGCACGAGCAGCACCTGCCCAGCCAGACCCCGGACGGCCACGCCATGCCGCTGCTGGTCAATACCGGGCTCGCGGTGGATGCGGTGGCACAGCTCAAGTCGCGGGTCAGCGGCGTGGGGCTCTACCGCACCGAAGTGCCGTTCATGATGAACGAGCGCTTTCCCAGCGAGCAGGAGCAGACGCGTCTCTACCATGAGCAGCTGTCGAGCTTCGCGCCACTACCGGTGGTGATGCGCACCCTCGATATCGGCGGCGACAAGGATCTTCCCTACTTCCCGATCAACGAGGCCAACCCCTTTCTCGGCTGGCGCGGCATCCGGGTGACGCTGGACCACCCCGAGGTGCTGATGGTGCAGCTGCGCGCCATGCTCATGGCGTCGCGCGGGCTCGACAATCTGCGCATTCTGCTGCCGATGATCACCAGTGTCGACGAGGTCGATACGGCGCTGCGACTGCTGTCGCGGGCGCGTCAGGAGCTGGCCGAGGACGGTATCGAGGTGGCCTCGCCCAAGGTCGGGGTGATGATCGAAGTGCCGGCGACGCTCTATCAGCTCGCGGCGCTGGCCGAGCGGGTCGATTTCTTCTCCATCGGCAGCAATGACCTGACCCAGTACCTGCTGGCGGTGGATCGCAACAATGCGCGCGTCGCCAGTCTCTACGATGCCTGCCACCCGGCGGTGCTCAACGCGCTGTCGCGGCTCGCTGCCGAGAGCCAGACCTTGGGCGTGCCGGCTTCGGTGTGCGGCGAGCTGGCGGGAGACCCCTCCGGGGCGCTGCTGCTGATGGGCATGGGCTTCGACGCGCTGTCGATGAACGCGCCGAGCCTGCCGCGGGTGCGCGCCGCCATCCGCCGGGTCGGACTCGATGACGCCAAGGCGCTGGTGCAGGAGACGCTGGGCCTGCCGACCACCGCGGCGGTGCGCGCCCACCTGCGCCAGCGGCTCTCCGACTGGCAGATCGCGCATCTGCTGCCGCCCCAGGATTGACGAGTCTTCGCGCCAGAGTCTGTGGCTAGGCTGACACCGATTCGCTCACGCACTCTCCCTCCGGCACGCCCATGCCAGCGTAGCGGCGTTCCGTGATCTCGATGACACCGTTCGCCGCCGCGCTCACCAGCGTGGTGGCGCGGGTGCCGTAGGTCTCCCCGACGATGAAGATCGCTGACAGTCGGCGCTCGGTCGCCAGGCCGACGCCGGTATCGGGCAGCTCGGCGTCGGCAACGGGGCGGGTATCATGCATGGCCTGCCATATCGAGGCTTGCCAGTCGTCGCCGTCGAGGGCCTGTCGCAGCGCTTCCCGCGCGCGCACCAGCTTGGGCCAGGGAGTATTCAGTGCGGCGTTGGAGAGCCCGTGCAGGCCGGGCGCGACTTCGTCGAGGGTGGTTGCGTCGCGGCCGTGGTGGAGCACCCAGAGCCGATCACCCTCGCGCAGCAGCAGGTTGAAACCGGCATAGCGCTGCGCGCCAGCGCTCGCCAGGTCCTGAAGCCAGCGCTGCGGCTCGGCCGCCTGCAGGGCGGCGGTCACCAGCTCGCCGCGGCTGGGTGCATCAGCGGGCGTCGCCATATGAGCATCGCGGACGTTGGTCAGGGCGGCGAAGCGCCCGCCGCGGGTGGCTGCCAGCCAGGTGCCGCCGCCCTCGAGATCGCGGCCGCCGAGCAGCGGGGCATCCTGCCAGCGGTGCAGGGCGGCGCTGGGCCGGGCGTGGAACTCGTCGCGATTGGCGGCAAGACGCAGCGGCCGATCGCTATCTGGCTGCCAGTCGAAGACGATCAGACACATGGTGAGGCTCCAGCAGCGTGGAAGGTGCCAGGGGCTGTACTGACAGCAGCAGACCGACAGCAGCAGCCATGACAGCGGCAGGCTGGCAGCGTACCATGAGCAGGCTATTTACTTCCCGCCCCCGGATGTCACACCCAAGGATCACCCGCATGTCTCCAGACCCCGCGCTGGCAGCGCTTCCCGGCGAGATAACTCATTCAATGTCTGACTGTGGGGTAGAAAGATGCTGACGGCTGTCCTCATCTACCTGCTGGTGGGTGCCATCGCCGGGCTGCTGGCGGGTGTCTTCGGTATTGGTGGCGGCATCGTGATGGTGCCAGCGCTGGTCTTCGCCTTTCTCGCCCAGCAGGTCGACCCGGCGGTGACTGCGCATCTGGCGGTGGGGACGTCGCTGGCGACCATCGTCGTTACCGGCGCCTCTTCTGCCTGGGGGCACTGGCGCCGGGGCAGCGTGCGCCGCGACTGGCTGCGGATGATGATTCCGGGGCTACTGGTCGGCGGTATCCTCGGCGTATTGCTGGCCTCCGCGCTGCCGGGGGCGGCGCTGACGCGGCTGTTCGGTGCGTTTGCTCTGGTGATGGCACTGAAGATGCTGCTGTCGCGCCCGCCGGCTACCCAGGGGCGCACTCCGAAGCGCTGGCCGATGGCGGCGGCGGGGGCGGGGATTGGCGGCGTCTCGACGCTGTTCGGGGTCGGCGGCGGGGTGATGTCGGTGCCGTGGCTGTCGCGCTTCACCCAGCGCATGACCGAGGCGGTGGGTACCTCCGCTGCCATCGGCCTGCCGATCGCGCTGATCGGTACCGTGACCAATGTCGTGGTGGGCTGGGGCGAGGCCGGGCTGCCGAGCGGGGCGACCGGTTTCGTGATGTGGCCGGCGTTTCTCGGCCTGATGGTGACCAGCGTGCCGATGGCCCGAGTGGGGGTGAAAGTCGCCCACGCATTGCCTGCCAAGGTGCTGCGACGTATCTTTGCCCTCCTGTTGATCGTGGTCGGGTTCAAGCTGATGCTGGGCTGACCGACGATCTCGACCCCTGCTGCCGAAGGAGCGCGCATGCTGGCCTACCCCGATATCGATCCCATCGCCGTCTCGCTGGGGCCTCTCAAGGTTCACTGGTACGGGCTGATGTATGTCGTCGGCTTCGTCGGTGCCTGGTGGCTGGGGCGTCTGCGTGCAGCGCGATTAGGAGTCAAGCCCGATGATATCGGCGACATGCTGTTCTACGGCGCGCTGGGCGTGGTGCTGGGCGGCCGCCTGGGCTATGCGCTGTTCTACGGCTTCGATCGCCTGATCGAAAACCCGCTGTGGGTGTTCCAGGTCTGGGATGGCGGCATGAGCTTCCATGGCGGCCTGATCGGGGTGCTGATCGCCTCGCTGCTGTTCGCCCGCAAGCATGGCTTGGCGTTCTTCCAGCTCACCGACTTCGTCGCACCGCTGGTGCCGATCGGGCTGGGCGCCGGGCGTATCGGCAACTTCATCAATCACGAGCTGCCCGGGCGCGTCACCGACGTGCCCTGGGCCCTGGTGTTCCCCGGCATGGGCGGGCAGGGGCGGCATCCGTCGTCGCTATATCAGTTCTTTCTTGAGGGTGTGGTACTGTTCACCATTCTCTGGCTGGTCTCGCTGACCCCACGCAGGCGCGGTTTCGTCTCCGGGCTTTTCCTGATCTGTTACGGCTGCTTCCGCTTTTTGTCGGAGTTCTTCCGTCAGCCGGATCCGCAGCTCGGTTTCATCGCCTTCGGCTGGTTGACCATGGGACAGCTGTTGTCGCTACCGATGATCCTGGCCGGTGCGGCACTGGTGGTATGGTCCCGCCGCAACGCGGTCGACGACGCCCGCGCCGAGCGCACCGCCGACTGAACGCGTCCGGCGTTACCCGCGCGTAGCGATGCCTGAGCGCGCGGGTTGCCAGGCGCGCGAGACATTCGATTTCAAGCGCCGCGCGGCTGTCGTCATCGGCCCGCGGCGCCGCTAGTCAAGGAGTGCAAGCCCCATGCGGCCTTATCTCGATCTGATGCAACGGGTGCTGGATAGCGGCATCGAGAAAGCCGACCGCACCGGTGTCGGCACGCTGAGCGTCTTTGGCCATCAGATGCGCTTCGATCTGAGCCAGGGTTTTCCGCTGGTGACGACCAAGAAGCTGCATCTGCGCTCGATCATCCATGAGCTTTTGTGGTTTCTGCGTGGCGACACCAACATCGCCTATCTGCATGAGCACAATGTCACCATCTGGGACGAGTGGGCGGATGCCAATGGCGACCTGGGGCCGGTCTACGGCTATCAGTGGCGCAGCTGGCCGGCGCCGGACGGCGAGTCGATCGACCAGATCGCCAAGGTGGTCGAGCAGATTCGCCGTCACCCGGACTCCCGCCGGCATATCGTCTCGGCCTGGAATCCGGCGCTGGTCGACGAGATGGCGCTGCCGCCGTGTCATGCGCTGTTCCAGTTCTACGTCGCCGAGGGGCGGCTGTCGTGCCAGCTCTATCAGCGCAGCGCCGATATCTTTCTCGGAGTACCGTTCAATATCGCCAGCTATGCGCTGCTGACTCACATGGTGGCGCAGGTCTGCGGTCTCGAACCGGGGGAGTTCGTGCACACCCTGGGTGACGCGCACCTCTATCTCAATCATCTCGATCAGGCCCGGCTACAGTTGAGCCGCGAGCCGCTGGCGCTGCCGAGGCTGCGGCTCAATCCCGAGATCGATGACCTGTTCGCGTTCCGTTTCGAAGACATTGCGATCGAAGACTATCGCGCCCACCCGGCGATCAAGGCGCCTATCGCTGTATGAGTGATTCGACTTCCCACAGCGCCCTGCGCGCCGAACTTGACACCCCGGTGGCGATGATCGCCGCACTATCGCAGAATCGGGTCATCGGCGTGGACAATCAGTTGCCCTGGTATCTGCCCGAGGATCTCAAGCACTTCAAGGCGCTGACACTGGGCAAGCCGCTGGTGATGGGGCGCAAGACCTTCGAGTCGATCGGGCGGGCGTTGCCCGGTCGGCTGAATATCGTGATCACGCGCTCGTCGAGCTATCGCCACGCGGGTGTCCGGGTGTGCCACGATCTGGCCGCGGCGCTAGCGCTCGCCGATCAGCAGGCGTTGATCGACGGTGCCGACGAGATCATGGTGATGGGCGGGGGCGAGATCTACGCCCAAGCGCTGCCGGTGGCATCGCGTCTCTATCTCACCGAGGTCGCGGTGACGCTCGACGGCGATGCGCACTTTCCCGCGTTCGACGCCGCCGAGTGGCAGGAGATCGGGCGCGAGCCCGGGGCTGCCAAGCCGGGCCAACCGGATTATGCTTTTGTCCACTACCGCCGGGCGGGAAGCGCTGGCTGAGTTTGAACGGCCCGCGCGTCCGACGCGCGGGTCGCCGCACAAGCGAGGGAGGAGTGAGGCCGTGTTGACGGAACGAACACAGGCGCTGCTGGCGGAGATCGAGCGCAAGATCGACGCCAGCCAGGCAGCGCTGGAGGCCGAGCGGGAACGCAGCAGGACGCTCGCATCGGAAAACCGCGCGCTCAAGGAGCGCCTGCTGGCGCTGGCCGAGCTCGATCCCCTGATCGCCGGCGGCCATGCCCACCCTGAAGATCCCGACGGTGGCACCCGGGTGCGTGGCCTGGGCAATCTGGCTTTCCGCCGCTCGCGGCCGCGGGAGGAGGGCGCCGACGAAGCCTCGCGGCGGGGGCCTTCGCCGCTGCAGCGTCTCACCTCGACGCCGCCCGCGTCAGCCGAGGTCTCCACTGATCCCGAGGCCCCGGCCGCGCCGGCCGCCTCCGTGGCGCGGGCAACGCCGGATTCCGGCGCCATTGATGCCCCGGAATCCGCCTCGGCGAGCGCTTCATCAGCGCCTTCGCTACCGCGGGCAAGTACCGATCCAGCCGAGGACGCGAATGGCGCAGGCGGCGCCGAGCCTACTGATACGGGCTCTGCCCAGAGCACGCTGGCATTCGGCGCCGAGCACGAGGCGCCCTCGCCGCATGCGCTGCTGGCCCAATGGTACAAGCGCTACCCCAAGGCGTTCTTCAAGGGGCATACCCGCCCGCTCAAGACCGGTATTCATCTCGATCTCTGCGCCTGCGAGCCCTGGCCCGAGAAGCTGGTGCGGCGAGCGCTGGCCTGCTATGTCCACCTGCCGCGCTATCTGAAATCGGTGCGCGAGGGCGCGCGCCGGGTCGATCTTCAGGGCGCCGACAGCGACGTGGTCAGTGCCGAAGAGGCCAAGCACGCCAAGCGCCAGCTGGAAGCGTTGCAGAAGAAGAAGCAGGTGAAGGAGACCCGCCAGCGCGCCGATAAGCTCGACCGCAAGATCGGCGAGCTGCTGGCCAAGCATGGCCGTCACGAAAGCTGAGACGGGATAGCGATCGGCCGTAGGCGCTGTGGCAAGAGCGCCACAGGTGTCGATCATGTCGGCCGTGTCACGCCAAACGAGATAACACTTTCGTCGTATTTTGCCTGGCCGATTCGGGCGCTATGGTGCGCCCGGCGTGAGGCGTCAGTCGCCGAGTGTCGCGTCCATGTCATTGAAATGACATCGCTCGACGCTAGCGTGATGACGTCTCTCAGCCGCCGATGATGGCGCAAAGTACGAGCGCCAGGGCCTTTGAGGGCCGCGCGGCGAGCAACGAAAACAGTGTTTTTTTCTTGTTGCGTTCGCCACACGTCCAGTATATGGTTTCTCGGCGAGCATTGGACAATAACAAGGCTTCAGAGTTCCGCAGCCGTCATTCGTTCGCGTGACGAAGCTGGTTGAAGGCACCGAAGCCGACTGCATCTGCAGACACGATCGAACAGTAAGCTAGTTAAGGAACCTATCGCGATGAAAAAGACGCTCTTAGCGACTGCTATTGCTGGTGCCCTGGGCGCCTCCGCTGCGGCTCAGGCGGCGACTGTCTACAACCAGGACGGCACGCAGCTCGACATCTACGGCAACATCCAGATCGCCTACAAGTCCATCGATACTGGGTCTGAGACCCAAGACGAGCTGTTCGACAACGGTTCTACCGTCGGCTTCTCCGGTCAGCACGTCATCAACCCGGGCCTGACCGGCTACTTCAAGGCCGAGTTCGAGCACAACGCCGACGAAGAGAAAATTCGTGGCGGCCTGAACAAGGGTGACCAGGCTTACCTGGGTCTGAAGGGTAACTTCGGTGATCTGCGTCTCGGCTCTTGGGATCCGCTGATCGACGACTGGATCCAGGATCCGATCTCCAACAACGAATACTTCGATGTTTCCGATTCCAACTCGGGCATCAACAAGGTTGGCTCCAACGACCGTGAAGGCGACAAACTGCAGTATATGTCTCCGGTCTGGGCTGGCCTGCAGTTTGCCGTCGGCACCCAGTACAAGGGCGACGGTGACGAAACCTCGTTCGGCGGCTACAGCTTCGATCCGGACAACGGTTCCGTGCGTAACAGCAATTACAGTGTCGATCGCGACAACGATGCCTCTTTCTATGGCGGTCTGAAGTACGCGGTTGGTGCTTTCTCCATCGCTGCTGTGTATGACAACCTCGGCATCTACGACGGTACCGTCAAGTCTGCCGGTCCGGACTCCGGTCTGGTTGCGGGTCAGCATTACGACGCCGGTGACCAGTACGGTGTGACCGCTCAGTACACTATCGATACCCTGCGCCTGGCTGCCAAGGTCGAGCGTTTCGACGGTGACGAGAAAGATACTGATGCCGACTTCTACGCGCTGGGCGCGCGTTGGGGCTACGGTTACGGCGATCTGTACGGCGCCTACCAGTACATCGATGCAGAGCAGAACTCCTACATCGTCGAAGGCGATGACGACTCTTTCAACGAAGTCGTTCTGGGCGCCACCTACAACCTGTCTCCGGCCATGTACACCTTCATCGAAGGCGCTATGTATGACCAGGACGCAGACGTGGGCAACGGCGTCGCTGTGGGTGCTGTCTACAGCTTCTAAGCGATACCCGACACGAGCGGCTCCGGCCGCTCGTTCGAACGAAGCCGGCCCTTGGGCCGGCTTTTTCGTATCTGTCTGTCAGCGAACTCGATTATTTTCTCTCGCCGGCCTGCGTAGCCGATGGCATCGATCTCGATGCCGCTGCTTGCCTGATACCACCGTTGTCGTCGTCCGTTTAAAGGGCGTTTTCTGAGCTGTTACGAGTTTTTCCGGCATTGTCGTGTATCAGATACGACGCCTTTTACCACGTCTTGCAGGACCGCTTTTCTTGTCGTCTTTTCGCGTCTATTTACATCGCCGGGTGAGTGTCAGCGCCAGGCTGATGGACGCGCGGCAGAGATCATCGAAGCCCATGTGATCATTGTGAATAGCGCTTACTGCCCCTGAAACCGCTTTGACACCGTGGTAGGGAACCTATCTCCACGGCCGATGCTCGCTGCATCTGAACAGCGCGTGGGGTAGGCAGAAATGAGGGCAGAAGTGGGTATGAATGAATCTTCAATCTCTACCCGAACGAGCGCACGAGCAGCACGCAGACCGGCCCGGCTCACTGCCGGGTGAGCCGCACCAGCCGGTGGCGCAGTTCCGGATCGAACAGCGTGCGGCTGCGCTTCTGCGCGCGCATCAGCGCCTCGTCGTAGTGCAGCCGATCCGCTTCCACCCGCAGCCAACCCTGCGCCTCGAGGGTTTCCAGCAGGGCCGAGAAGAGCCGCTTGTCGAAGAATTCCGGCGCGTTGAGCCCGGCCAGTAGCGTCAGCCGTTCGGCCAGCTGACGGCTGTGCTCCTCCAGCGTCTCGCGGGTCAGTTCACCACTCGGGTAGCGCAGCAGCGAGGCCAGTAGCAGGTAGGTACGTTCGAGCGTCGGCTGGATCGGCTGGCCGAGCAGGCGCAATTGCTCGCTGGCTTCCAGGTGGCCGGGCTGGCGGCGCCACTCGCCGCCACTCTGCTTGAGCAGCCCTTCGGCGCTCAAGGCATCCAGGGTGGCGGCCAGGTGCTGGCGATGATCCGCCACCTCGCGGGCGTTGAGCTCGCGGGCGATCAGCGGCCACGCCGGTGCCAGCAGGGTGTCGAGTTCATCGAGGCAGAATGCCACGTTGTTGCGGAAGGCGAAGGCCACCAGCCCGACATGCGTGAACAGGTGCAGCACGTTGTTGCGATACCAGGTGAGCAGCGTGGCCTGCTCGGGCGTGGCGCTGATCAGCTCGCCCAGCGCCTGGGGGCGGCGCTGGATGAAGCCGAGTGATTCCACCTGGTCGATCCAGGCGGCGGCGTCGCCCGCCGGCAGGCGGCAGTTCGGGCTGCCCGGCACACGCTGCTGCAGCCGCACCAGCAGTGCCACCTGATGCGCCAGCAGGTCGGATTCGATGGTGTGGTGCGGCGTCGCCAGCAGCGCCATCGCCACCAGCGAGACGGCATTGATCGTGGCGCCATCGTTGATGCGCTCGGAAAGCGCTCGACCCAGCTGTGGCACCGCTTGCTTGAGCCACTCGGGACGAGGCTGGCTGCGCTCCTCCCGCCAGGCGGGAGCAATGCCATCGAGAAAATCGGTCAGCGACAGCGGTTCGCCGACGTTGACCGCGACCCGGCCGTGGGGCTGGCGCAGATGGCGCAATACGTGCACCAGATCCAGCGGCGACTCCTTCTTCTTGCTACCGCCGCGCAGCTCGCGCAGATAGGCGTTGCTCTCGAGCACCTTCTCGTAGCCGATGTAGACCGGCACGAAGGCGACGTCACGGGTGGCGTCGCGCACGAACGAGCGCAGCGTCATCGCCAGCATGCCGGGGCGCGGGTCGAGCATGCGACCGGTGCGCGAGCGCCCGCCCTCGATGAAGTACTCGATCGGCTGGCCGCGGGCGATCAATCGGTGCAGGTACTCGTTGAATACCGCGGCGTAGAGCCGGTTGTCCTTGAAGCTGCGGCGCATGAAGAAGGCGCCGCCGCGGCGCAGCAGCGGTCCGATCAGCGGCATGTCGAGGTTGCGTCCGGCGGCGATGTGCGGGGGCATCAAGCCTTCGCGATAGAGCACGTAGGAGAGCAGCAGGTAATCGACGTGGCTACGATGGCAGGGCACATAGACCAGAGTGCGCTCGCCGGCGATCGCCTTGACCGCGTCGAGGCCATGAACGTCGACGCCATCATAGAGCCGGTTCCACAGCCGCTTGAGCAGCTCATACAGAAAGCGCAGCACCGGGTAGGACATGTTGGAAGCGATCTCGCGCGCATAGCGCTCGGCACGCTTGCGCTCCTTGAGCGTGTTGCTGCGATTGGCGGAAGCGGCTTCGTCGATCGCCTGCCGTACCGCAGGGCTGCCCACCACGCCGCGGACCAGGGTGCGGCGGTGGGAGATATCGGGGCCCAGCACTCTCGCACGCACGCGGCGAAAGTGGACTCGCAGCACGCGCGCCAGGGTGCGCTGGGTCAGCCGGGTCTGCGGATCGTCGAGCAGCGCTCGCAGGCGGATCGGTTCGCCCAGGTGGGCTTCCAGGTGGCGGCCGTTGACGAGCAGCGACAGCAGGCGGCGCAGGCGCCCGCTCCAGGCCCAGTCATCGGCGGCGAGCATCTTCCAGAAGCCGAAGTCCTTGCCCGGGGCGCGGCTCCAGAACACGCTCACCGGCACCAGCTGCACGTCCAGCGTGGGGTTCTGTTCGAGTACGGCGAGCAGCGGGCCCAGCGACTCTGTACCTTGGGTCTTGACGCCGCGCCAGGTGCGGCGCAGGCGCGGCAGCGGCAGGCAGGCCGGCAGCGTGAGCCCATTCAACTCGACCCGACGGCCGGCGTTGGGTAGCCCCAGCTTGCGGGTCAGTTGAGCCACTGCGAGCTCGTCGCTGAGCGCCGGATGCGGAATGACGTAGAGCGTGACCGGTTCGGGGTCGAGGGCTATCGGGTCGGGTTCGATCAGACGGAAGCCGAGCCAGCGGCGCACGCTGGCGCCCATCAAGCGATGCCACAGTCGCCCCGTGCCGCTGAATGACCGCATGCTTGAAGCCCTCGCAAATTCATGAGTATAGCGATATCCGCCGGCGCCGACGATGGCGCGCACGGTATCGCGGCAGCCTGCCATCGACAGCGGCGGGGCTGGCTCTTTTCTGGCGCGGCGAAACGTGCGTCAATCGGGGCCGATACGATCGGCGGAAAATGGCATGCGCGCAATATGGAAGGGCGGCAATCGCTTCGAGCTACTCCCGGAAGGCAAACGCTTTTGGCCGGCCATGCGAGCGGCGATCGAGGGCGCGCGCGAACAGCTGTGGATCGAACTCTATCTGATGGAGTCCGGGGCGCTGGCCGAACGCTTCGTGCAGACGCTGGAGGCCGCGGTAGCTCGCGGCGTGGCGGTGCGGATGATGCTCGACGGCGTCGGTAGCATGGGGCTGGCGCGGCGCGACCGCCAGCGCCTGCGCGCCGCCGGGGTCGAACTGCGTTTCTTCAACCCGCTCTCGGTCACTCGCCTGGGCGGCAACCTGATGCGCGACCACCGCAAGCTGGTGGTGGTCGACGGCGAGGTGGCCTTCACCGGCGGTTTCGGCATCGTCGACGAGTTCGTGGATGCCTGGTACGAGGTGGCGGTGCGCGTCGAGGGGCCGGTGGTCCACGACTGGATGCGCCTGTTCGCGCAGGTGTGGGACTCACCGCTGACCCGGGGCGGGCGTTCGCGGGCGAGGCTCTCGCCGCACCTGCCGCCGGCGCCGCAAGAGGTGGTGGGAGAGGGCGCCCGCGGGCGGGTGATCTCCGGGCGCGGCCATCGCTATCAGGCGATCCGGCTGTCGCTCCACGGGCGCATCTCCACCGCGCGCCAGCGGCTGTGGCTGTGCACGCCCTATTTCGTGCCCACCTTGAGCCTGCGCCGCCAGCTGGCCCAGGCCGCGCGGCGCGGCATCGACGTGCGTCTGCTGCTCGCCGGTGGGCATCACGACCATCCGGGTATCCGTTACGCCGGGCAGCGCTTCTACGGGCGCTTGCTCAAGGCCGGCGTGCAGATCTACGAGTTCCAGCCCAACTTCATCCACGCCAAGTTCTGTGTCGTCGACGACTGGGTCTCGCTGGGCTCGTGCAACTTCGACCACTGGAGCCTGCAGTGGAATCTCGAGGCCAATCAGGAGATCGAGGATAGCGCCTTTGCCGCCGAGGTCGCCCAGCTGTTCCAGCGCAACTTCGCCGCCAGTCAGCGGATCGACGCCGCCTCCTGGCGTCGCCGACCCTGGTGGCAGCGGGTGCGTGAATGGGCGTTCGGCACCCTCAACGCCTGGATGACGCGGCTCAAGTAGCGGCGCCTCAGCGCTTGCCGCCGCGCTGCCTGGCGCCGCCCTGGCGCGCACCGCCGCGGGACTTGCCTGTCTGTTTCCCACCCGACTTGCCCGGGCCGCGCTTGGGTGGCTCCGGCGGTACGCGAAAATGCAGGTAGAGATCGAGGGTCAGCTCTGGCAACTGGGCGGCCAGGGCGCTGAACTGCGCCTCGTCGGCGACCATCTCGGCCATGTCCGGCTCCTCCTCGAACAGCCCCGAGAGCGCCATGAAGGGCAGCAGCAGGGCGGCGACGTGGGATTCGTCCTGGGCGAACCAGGTCGCTTCATCGAGAAATACGGCCTGCATGAAGCCCGCGCACCAATCCTCGATGGCGGCGGCCATCTCACCGTCGTCGTCTAGCTCGCTGTCGAACGGCAGCTCGAGCCACTCGCCGCGCTCGAGAATATCGCCGGCCTGGCGTGTCAGGGTCTCCATCAGGGCGACCGCTTCGTCGCGTGCTTCCAGCTCGGCGAACGCGGGGGCCGTCTCGAACAGCTCCGCCAGCCACTGCGCCTGGGGCGGCGACTGGGGTGCCACGGCCAGGGCGACCAGAAAGCCGTGGGCGCTGACCACGTCGGGGGCTTCCTCGCCCAACTGCTCGGGGGCGAGGAGCTCGTCGAGCCTCGCCAGGCCGTTATCGTCCAGCGGCGGATGGCTGGCGATGGCGTCGTCGTGGTCGTCGGACATGAGGGCTCCTGGACTGAGGTGAAGAATCACGTTGCGGGGGCGCTGGACGCCTTCCGTCGTTGGCGGCATTCTACCACCGGCTTCCCGATCATCGCCTGCCCGCAGCGATCGACCCTAGCGACCGCCGTCATCGATACTCAGCCATGCCACGCGACCGCCCCATGACTTCGCCTTCACCGTCACCGCGCACGCCCGCACTCGCCCCTGCCGATCCGCACGCCCTGGCGCGGCTGGATCGCACTGCCCTGCAGCAGGCTCTGGTCGCGCGCGCCGAGCGCGCCTGGCAGCTGGCTCGGGAGGTCCACCCCGGGTTGCCGCGCCCGCGCATCTGGTTCGACCTGCGCGGCCGCAGCGCCGGGCAGGCGCACTATCAGCGCGGCGGGCTGCGCTTCAATGCCACCCTGCTCGACGAGAATCGGGCCGCCTTCATGGATGAGATCGTGCCCCACGAGATGGCCCACTGGCTGGTGTTCCATCTCGACGAGGGGCTTCGCGCTCGGCCCCATGGGCGTGAGTGGCAGCGCGTGATGCGTGGTCTCTACGGGTTGGCGCCGAGCGTCACCCACCGTTTCGACGTGGCCCGGGCCAGCCCCACGCCCTATCTCTATCGCTGCCGCTGTACACAGCCCCACCGTTTCAGTGCGCGGCGCCACGCTGGCGCCCAGCGCGGCACTCGCTACCGCTGCCGCCGCTGCCGCGGAGAGCTGGACTATCTCGGGTACGATACCGACCACCCAGCCGACTAGCCATGGCGCAAGGGGCGGGGCGACCGCCGCTGGCCGCGGCTGGCCCAGTGATCTAGGTTGAGACCAGACGAAGGTCTAATAGGGGGTGACCGTCGCCAGCGTTATATGCTGGCGGTCTTCGTAGCCGATCCGCTATCGCATTGAGCTGATTGAGCTTTCACCATGACAGCGGGGGTCGTGTGGGTCGCCGGAAGTCGGCGCGCCGGCTCTCGAATCCGAGTAAAAGTCTCGAATCCGAATAAAAGGGGAGATCGCCATGAGCGAGCAGCAGCGGGTCTATCCTGTCGACCAAGCGCTGGCAGACAAGGCCTGGTTCGATCGCGAGCGCTACGAGACACTCTATCGCCAGTCGGTCGAGGACCCCGAGGGGTTCTGGCGCGAGCAGGCCCAGGCGCTCGAGTGGAGCCGCTCGCCGACCCGCATCAAGAACACCTCCTTCGCCTCGGACAACGTCGATATTCGCTGGTTCGAGGATGGCGAACTCAACGTCGCCTACAACTGTCTCGACCGCCACCTGGAGACGCGTGGTGATCAGGCCGCGATCATCTGGGAAAGCGACGATCCCAACGAGCACAAGGTGATCACCTATCGCCAGCTGCATGCCCGGGTCTCGCAGCTGGCCAACGCGCTGAAGGCCATGGGCGTTGGCAAGGGCGATACCGTCACCCTCTATATGCCGATGGTGCCGGAGGCGGCGATGGCGATGCTCGCCTGCGCGCGCATTGGCGCGGTGCACTCGGTGGTGTTCGGCGGCTTCTCGCCGGATGCCCTGGCCGGACGTATCGTCGACTCCCAGTCACGCATCGTGATCACCGCCGACGAGTCGGTGCGCGGTGGCAAGCAGGTACCGCTGAAGGACAACGTCGACGCGGCGCTGACCCGCGACGGCACCGATGTGGTCGAGCATGTGCTGGTGGTCAAGCGCACCGGTGGCGAGATCGCCTGGCATGAAGGCCGCGACCGGTGGTTCCACGAGCAGGTCGACGCGCAGTCCGAGGAGTGCCCGGCGGAGACCATGAACGCCGAGGACCCGCTGTTCATCCTCTACACCTCCGGTTCCACCGGCACGCCGAAAGGGCTCAAGCACACCTCCGGTGGCTACCTGCTCTACGCTGCGTTGACCCACCGTGCCGTCTTCGACTACCACGATGGCGAGGTCTACTGGTGCGCCGCGGACGTGGGCTGGATCACCGGCCACAGCTATATCGTCTACGGGCCACTGGCCAACGGCGCCACCACGCTGATGTTCGAGGGCGTGCCGACCTACCCGAGTCACGGGCGGATCGGCCAGATCGTCGACAAGCACGAGGTCTCGATCCTCTATACCTCGCCCACCGCGATCCGCTCGCTGATGGCCCACGGCGAGCGCATCATGGACGACAGCCGGCGCGAGACCCTGCGCGTGCTGGGTACCGTCGGCGAGCCGATCAATCCCGAAGCGTGGGACTGGTTCTATCGCGTAGTGGGCAACTCGCGCTGCCCGATCGTCGATACTTGGTGGCAGACCGAGACCGGCGGGCACATGATCACGCCGCTGCCCGGCGCCACCGATCTCAAGCCGGGCTGTGCGACCAAGCCGTTTTTCGGCGTGCAGCCGGCACTGCTCGACAACGACGGCAACCGCCTCGAAGGGGCGACCGACGGCAACCTGGTGATTCTGGACTCCTGGCCGGGTCAGGCGCGCTCGATCTGGAACAATCACGAACGCTTCGTGCAGACCTACTTCTCGACCTACGAGGGCGTCTACTTCACCGGCGACGGCTGCCGTCGCGATGCCGACGGCGACTACTGGATCACCGGGCGGATCGACGATGTGCTCAACGTCTCCGGCCACCGCATGGGCACGGCCGAGATCGAATCCTCGCTGGTCGCCCATCCTGACGTGGCCGAGGCCGCGGTGGTGGGCTACCCCCACGATATCAAGGGGCAGGGCATCTACGTCTATGTGACGCTCAACGACGATGTCGAACCCAGCGATGAACTCAAGCAGACCCTCAAGCAGTGGGTACGCAAGGACATCGGGCCGATCGCCACGCCGGATGTGATCCAGTGGGCGCCGGGGCTGCCCAAGACGCGTTCGGGCAAGATCATGCGGCGTATCCTGCGCAAGATCGCGGCCAACGAGTGCGACGGTCTCGGCGATACCTCGACGCTGGCCGATCCCAGCGTGGTCGAGGATCTGATCGAGAATAGGCATATCAAGTCGTGAAAAGGTGTAGACACCGGGCTTACTCGATAAGCCCGGTTTCATCTGTATGACTAAATGAGTGGTTCGTGGCTATGTCGATGCCCATGCTTTTAATCCGAGCGTTGCGGATAAAGACGCGGCATCGTCATTATCCTGGGTTAAGTCGCTAGCGCGAGTCATCCCCCTTCTTTGTGACCGGGAGAGAGGCTTTTTACGCCCGGTTTTCAGCGTGCAGAAGCGCTCCTCAGCGCCGTCAGTCGGCGGTTTTTTAGCGCTTCGATTTGAGGCTTGGGAATCGACGATTGCATGGGGTAACATGCCATTAATCCAAAGTTGAACCACTTTGTCCGTTGACGAGCCACATGCCCCGAACTCGCTCGACGTTTCGACAGTCCCGGAGGAGATTCAATGGCTTTTGCCCAGAAATTCATCGTTGCCGATGACCACCCACTCTTCCGGGCGGCGCTCAATCAGGCGCTGCGCCAGGTATCGCCCCAGGCGGAAATCGTCGAAGCGGATACCATGGAAGCGACCACCGAGGTGGTGACGCGTCACCCGGATGCCGATCTCATCCTGCTCGATCTGCACATGCCGGGGGCGCACGGTTTTTCCGGGCTCATTCAACTGCGCGGTCAGATGCCGGATATCCCGGTCACCGTGGTCTCGGGCAGCGAAGAGCTCGACGTGGTGCGTCGCGCCATCGACTACGGCGCTTCCGGCTTCATTCCCAAGTCGGCCTCGCTCGACGCCATCGCCGAGGCGATCGGTGAAGTGCTCAAGGGGGAAGTGTGGCTGCCCGCCGAGATGGCCGATGCGATGGGCGAGGGCAACGAGGAAGACGCCCGCTTCGCCGAAGCGATCGCCTCGCTCACCCCGCAGCAGTTCCGCGTGCTCAACATGCTCACCGAGGGGCTGCTCAACAAGCAGATCGCCTACGAGCTGAACGTCTCCGAAGCCACCATCAAGGCCCACGTCACAGCCATTCTGCGCAAGCTCGGCGTACACTCCCGCACCCAGGCCGTGATCGCCGCGCAGAAGCTCGAGATCGACCCGCCCAAGGTGGCCGACAACTGAGTCAGGGAAAAATAAGTCAGGGAAAAATAAGTCAGGGAAAGTCAGGTCTCGGCACAACCTGGTCTATCGCACAACTAGGTCACGCCACCGGCTACGGTCCAGCCGAATCCCCGCGACGCCCGCACGTCTCGCCCACACTGCGTATACAGAGTGTGCGTGCCGTGCGGGCGTTCTGCGTTGGGTGGCTTCCTTCTCCACGACTCTTCCCCGCCTAATGCCCCTCAGCCGCATCGCCTAGCGGCTGCTCCGTCAGCCGGCCGCGCTCGGCCTCCTCCACCAGCCAGTCGTGGATCGCCCGGACGCGGCGGTCATCGAGGGCGCCCTGCTGATAGACCAGGCCGTAGCGCTTGCCGGTGGCGACCGAGCCGGCAAAGGGCGCGATCAGGCGTCCGCTCTCCAGCTCGTCGCCGATCAGCGTACGCCGGGCGATCGCCACGCCCATCCCGGAGATCGCCGCCTCCACCGTGAGCTGGTTGCGGTTGAAGGTATAGCCGCGGCGGACATTGACGTGCTCGCCGCCGATCGCCGCCAGATAGTGCTCCCATTCGGCATAGTCGTGGCTGCCGCGCCAGGCGGTGACATCGTGCAGCAGCGGGTAGTAGCCCAGCGCATCGGGGTGGGTCAGCGGCGGGCGCCGGCGCAGCAGCTGCGGCGAGCAGACCGCGAAGATGCGCTCGTCGATCAGCGGCGAGGTCTGCAGCCCGGGGTAGTGGCCATCGTTGAGATCGATCGCCAGGTCGAACCCGCCGTCGAGCAGCGACAGGTTGCTGTCCTCGGCGCTCAGGTGCAGCTCGATATCGGGAAAGCGCGCCTGCAGCCGCGGCAGCCGCGGCATCAGCCACTTGGCCAGGAACGAGGGCAGGCAGCGCAGACGCAGCACGCCGCTCATCACCCCGCCGCGCAGGCGGTCGATCTCCAGCCCCACCGCATCGTAGGCCTGGGACACCACCCCGGCCAGGCGCTCGCCCTCCTCGGTGAGCGCCAGCTGTCGCGGCAGGCGTCGAAACAGCCGGAATCCCAGGCGCTCTTCCAACTGCTTGATCTGCTGACTGACCGCACCGGTGGTCACGTGCAGCTCCTCCGCCGCACGGGTAAAGGAAAGATGCCTGGCGCTGACGGCGAAGACCTTCAGCCAGGCGTGGGTCTGAGCATTGAGTGACTGGGCCATGATTTAGCCTGACTAAAACCCTGGGCAGATATATTCGATTGAGACCGGTGTAACCGGCGAGCACACTGAAGTCAAACTACATCAAGCATCGGTTCTCGCAACGACGCTTTCTGATTCCAGTGCGACGCTCCCAGGGGAGACGACCATGACCTTCAGCGTGTTTGACCTGTTCAAGATCGGCATCGGGCCCTCCAGCTCACACACCGTGGGCCCGATGCAGGCCGCACACACCTTCGTCACCACGCTGCGCGAGCATGCGCTGCTGCAGCCGGTCAAACGTGTGCAGGTCACCCTCTATGGCTCGCTCAGCGCCACCGGCAAGGGCCACAACACCGACAGCGCGGTGCTCGGCGGGCTGATGGGCGAGCAGCCGGTGAGCGTCGATCCCGACGAGCTGGCGCTCAAGCTCGCTGCCGTCGAGCGCGATCATCGCCTGTCGCTGGCTGGCGTGCATGCCATCGACTTCGATCCCGCCCGCGACGTCGAGTGGTGCGACGAGATCCTCGACTACCACACCAACGCGCTGCGCCTGGTGGCCAGCGATCGTCGCGGCGCGACGATCTACGCCAACACCTACTACTCGGTCGGCGGTGGCTTCGTGGTCGACGAGGAGCAGGCCGAACACGGCGAGAGTGCCACCCGCGGCGTGCGCCTGCCGTTCCCGTTCCGCAATGCCGTGGAGCTGCTCGAGATCTGTCGCCGCGAAGAGCTCTCGATCAGCGACGTGATGCTCGCCAACGAGAGCGCCTGGCGCAGCGAGGCCGAGACCCGCGCCGGGCTGTGGCGTATCTGGGAAGCGATGAAGGCCTGCGTCGACAGCGGCCTGGATCAGCAGGGCGTGCTGCCGGGTGGTCTCAACGTGCGTCGGCGCGCGCCCAATCTGCACCGACGCCTGATGGCCCTGGACGACGACAAGGGGCTGATCGCCAGCACCTTCTCGGCGATGGACTGGGTCAACCTCTTCGCCCTGGCGGTCAACGAGGAGAACGCTGCCGGGCGGCGCATGGTCACCGCGCCCACCAATGGCGCGGCGGGCATCGTCCCGGCGGTGCTGCACTACTACATGAAGTTCCAGCCCGGGGCGTGCGAGAAGGATGTGGTGCGCTTTCTGCTGGCGGCCGCGGCGATCGGCATCCTGTGCAAGACCAATGCTTCGATCTCCGGCGCCGAGGTCGGCTGTCAGGGCGAGGTGGGGTCGGCTTGCGCGATGGCCGCGGCGGGGCTGGCCGAGCTGCTCGGCGGGACGCCGGCGCAGGTCGAGAACGCCGCCGAGATCGGCCTCGAGCACAATCTCGGGCTGACCTGCGACCCGATCGCCGGGCTGGTTCAGGTACCCTGCATCGAGCGCAATGCGATCGCCTCGGTCAAGGCGATCAACGCCGCCCAGATGGCGCTGCGCGGTGACGGCGAGCACTTCGTCTCGCTGGACAAGGTGATCCGTACCATGCGCGACACCGGTCGCGACATGCAGGACAAGTACAAGGAGACCTCGCGCGGCGGCCTGGCGGTCAACACCATCGAGTGCTGAGCGCCCGGACACTGCCCTTGGCCACGCTGACAGCGATGCCGGTGAAGGCGATATCAACGGTGATAAGGAAATTGAGCTAGAGCTGTGCCACTATCAAATCCCTGAATCCAGGAGTCCCTGCAGCGAGAGCGTCGGCGCGGCCACAGACCGTGCCTGGGGCTTCTCGGGGCAGTCTGGTGTGCGTCGCGCGATCGGTGATGATGACTCGCTGTCGTCACGCTGGATAGCGCGCGCACCCTGTTGCGGGTTAGACCACAAGGCCAAGGGAAATGAGCAAAGACAGCTGCATCATTCGTCACTTCAAGCACTACGGTGAAATTTCCGAGAACGACGAGGCGCTGCTGGCGGATCTGGAGAAGAGCCCGAGCGAGGTCAAGGCCGATCAGATCCTGTGGCAGGAGGGCGACAGCGCACGTGAGTTCTGCACCTTAAGCCGCGGCTGGGCCTACTCCTTCCGGCATATGGAGGATGGCTCGCGTCAGATCCTCGAGATATATCTGCCCGGCGACATCATCGGCCTGCGCGAGTTTGCCTTCAAGGATCGTCTGACCGGCGTCGCCATGCTCGAAGATGGCGTCATCTGCCACTTTCCGCACCGCCGCTTGATCAATGTCTTTCGCGAATCGCTGACCCTGTCGGCGATCTTCTTCGCCATCTCGTCGCACCAGCAGGCGCTGCTCACCGAGCGGCTGGTCAATCTGGCCCGTCGCAGCGCGCGTCAGCGCCTGGCCCATCTGATCTACGAGATGTTCGTGCGCCTGGAGCGCACCAATGCGCGCGACGGCAACAGTATCCGTCTACCGCTGTCGCAGCAGCATCTCGGCGACGCGCTGGGGCTTTCGTCGGTGCATGTCAGCCGGACTCTGACCACCTTCCGCGAGGAGGGGCTGATACTGCGCTCGCGCCAGCGCATCGAGCTGCCCGACCCGGCCGCGCTGGCACGCGAGGCGGAGTTCGGCGACGCCTATCTCAACGACGGCATCGATCACTTCTTCAACCACTGATCCCGACTGCGAGCTGGTGCCTGCCCTACAGGCGGTCGGCACCGGCCATCACGGCGCTGCCGTCCTGGCCGAGTCACGATCTACGCCACCATCTCCACCATCTCCACCATCTCCACCATCTCCAACACCACCTCCTCCATCACCGCTGGCCCAGCCGGCGATGGTCGCCGGTAGTCGCGCGACCAGGAAGTCGACCAGCAGTCGGATCTTCGATGACAGTTGGCGATGGCGCGGATAGACCGCCCACACGGCGGTGTCGGTGAACTGGTAGCGATCCAGCACCGAGATCAGCTCGCCGCGCCCCAGCGCCGGCTCGACGTAATAGTCCGGCAGCTGGGCCAGGCCGATACCGCGGCGCGCCGCGTCCAGCAGCGCCGGCCCCGAGTTGCCGCGCCAGTTGCCGGAAACGCGAATCTCGCGCTGCATACCGTCGACCTGGAACAGCCAGCTGTCGCGCGAGCCGCTCAGGCAGTTGTGGTGGGAAAGCTCCGACAGGCTGTGCGGGGTCGAGACGCGCTGGAAGTAGGCCGGGGAGCCGACCACGTATTCGCGCCGCTCGCACAGGCGCCGTGCCAGCAGGCTGGAGTCCTTGAGCACCCCCATGCGAATGGCGATATCGAAGCCCTCGTCGATCAGCGCCACGGCGCGATTGGTGAAGTGGAGCTGGACATCGAGCTGGGGATGGCGGCAGTGGAACTCGTTGACCAGTGGCGCGATGTAGCGCTCGCCGAAGGTGGTGGCGCAGCTGATCGCCAGACGCCCCTGGGGCAGCGGCTGCAGCGCATTGAGCGCATCCTCGGCTTCACGGAAGCCGTCGAGCAGCGAACGGCAGTGCTCGTAGTAGACCGCGCCGCCGTCGGTCAGACGGATCTGGCGCGTGGTGCGGTAGAGCAGCGGTGCGCCGAGGCTCTGCTCCAGCTGGCTGACCAGACGGCTGACGTGCGAGCTGGAGACCTTCAACGACTCCGCGGCACGGGTGAAGGTGCCCAGCCTGACCACGGCGACGAACGCCTCGATCCCCTCCCAGCGCGACATGACGACTCCTCGATTATTGCTGTGCAGCAATGATTATGTGCATTTCTTCAGATTTATTGCCAGCCGGCGAGCGTCTAGACTGCGTGCAAGCCTAATCAAAGATGATCGCCAGACCTCGCCTTGGCGAGGTGAGCGACTCGCCCCCCTCAAAGGAGACCAGAAGATGAAATCGCGTGCTGCCGTAGCCTGGGAAGCGGGCAAACCCCTCTCCCTCGAAGAGATCGACGTCCAGGACCCCAAGGCGGGTGAAGTGCTGGTACGCATGGTCGCCACCAGCGTTTGCCATACCGACGCCTACACGCTCTCGGGCAAGGATCCGGAAGGGCTGTTCCCCTCGGTGCTGGGCCACGAGGGTGCGGGTATCGTCGAAGCGGTGGGCGAAGGCGTGACCGGCCTGGTGCCCGGCGACCACGTCATCCCGCTCTATACCGCCGAATGCGGCAAGTGCAAGTTCTGCCTCTCGGGCAAGACCAACCTGTGCAGCTCGGTACGCGCCACCCAGGGCAAGGGCCTGATGCCCGACGGCACCTCGCGCTTCTCCCTCGACGGCAAGCCGATCCATCACTACATGGGCTGCTCGACCTTCTCCGAGTACACCGTGCTGCCCGAGGTATCGCTGGCCAAGGTCTCCAAGGAAGCGCCGCTGGACAAGATCTGCCTGCTTGGCTGCGGCGTCACCACCGGCATCGGTGCGGTGCTCAACACCGCCAAGGTCGAGCCGGGTGCCACGGTCGCGGTGTTCGGTCTGGGCGCGATCGGCCTGGCGGTGATCCAGGGCGCGCAGATGGCCAAGGCGTCGCGCATCATCGCCATCGACGTCAACCCGGACAAGTTCGAGCTGGCGCGCCAGTTCGGTGCCACCGAGTTCGTCAACCCGAAGGATTACAGCGATCCGATCCAGCAGGTGATCGTCGACCTGACCGATGGCGGCGTCGACTACTCCTTCGAGTGCATCGGTAACGTCAACGTGATGCGCTCGGCGCTGGAGTGCTGCCACAAGGGCTGGGGCGAATCGATCATCATCGGCGTCGCCGGGGCCGGCGAGGAGATCTCGACGCGTCCGTTCCAACTGGTGACCGGTCGGGTCTGGAAGGGCTCCGCCTTCGGTGGCGTCAAGGGCCGCAGCGAGCTGCCGGGCTATGTCCAGCGCTATATGGATGGCGAGATCAAGATCGACGAGTTCGTCACCCATGACATGGCTTTCGACCAGATCAACGAGGCGTTCGAGCTGCTGCATGCGGGCAAGAGCATCCGCACCGTGCTGCACTTTTAATACGCGCCCGAAGCTGCGCGCAAGGCTTTCGACACGGGCCCGAAACTGCCCGAGTGATACGCGCCCGAAGCTGCGCGCAAGGCGTTCGACACGCGCCTGAAGCCGCGCGAAAGGCTTGTGACACGGGCCCGGAACTGCCCGAGTGATACGCGCCCGGAATTGTCCGAGTGACACGCGACCAAGCCCAACCCACCGGCGGTGAAACCGCCGGTGCTGCCAGGAGAAAACCATGTCGATGAGCGAGCAGTTGGAGCTGGTCTCCGCCACCAAGAGCTTCGGTGGCTGGGTCAAGCGCTATAAGCACTACTCGCGGGCGCTGGATTGCGACATGATCTTCGCGATCTACCTCCCGCCGCAGGCCGAGGAGGGCCGGGTGCCGCTGATGTGGTGGCTCTCCGGGCTCACCTGCACCGATGAGAACTTCATGCAGAAGGCGGGGGCACAGAAGACCGCCGCCGAGCTGGGTATCGCCATCGTCTGCCCGGACACCAGCCCGCGTGGGCTCGACCTGCCCGGCGAGCACGACAGCTACGACTTCGGCTCCGGCGCCGGGTTCTATCTCAACGCCAAGCGCGAGCCGTGGTCACGCCACTATCGCATGTACGACTACGTCACCGAGGAGCTGCCCTCGGTGGTGCGGCTGCACTTCCCGGTCAATGGCCGCGAGTCGATCAGCGGCCACTCCATGGGCGGTCACGGCGCGCTGGTCCTGGCGCTGCGTCAGCCGGGGCGCTACGCCGCGGTGTCGGCGTTCGCGCCGATCGTCAACCCGACGCAGGTGCCCTGGGGCCAGAAGGCGTTCGAGCACTATCTCGGCGAGGATGTCGGCCTGCGCACCCAGTACGATGCCTGCGAACTGGTGGCCAAGGGGTCGTCGCGCCAGCCGCTGTTCATCGATCAGGGTGAAGCCGACAACTTCCTCGACGAGCAGCTCAAGCCGGAGCGCCTGGAAGCCGTGTGTGAAGAGCATGATCACCCGCTGACGCTGCGTCGTCATCCGGGATACGATCATAGCTACTTCTTCATCGCCAGCTTCATCGATGACCACCTGCGCTACCACGCCGAGCGGCTCCACGCCAAGCGCTGAGCGTATCGGCCAGCGCGCTGGCATCGACTCGCGGTATCGCGCGATAGCGGCCCTCCAGAGGGCCGCTTTTTTTGCCTAGTCGCGACGGCCGCCGAGCGCACGCTGTACCGTATCCTCGTCGAGATCATCGCTGCACAGTTGTAGAAATGCGTAGGCGAAGGCGTGCAGAAAGTGGCCACGGCGCAGCGCGAGGTAGGTGGTGTTGCGGGGAAACAGCGTCCGCCCCGAGAGCAGGGTCAGGCCGCGATCGCGCGCGTCGCTGTAGGCCAGCGAGGCGATCACGCCGATGCCCAGGCCGAGCTCGACGTAGGTCTTGATCACATCCGCATCCAGTGCCGTGAGCACCACGTTGGGCACCAGCCCCGCGGCCTGGAACGCCTGATCGATACGCGTGCGCCCGGTGAAACCCTCGTGATAGGTGACGATGGGATAGCCGGCGATATCCTCGAGTCGCAGGTCCTGCTTCTGCGCCAGCGGGTGGCCGACGGGCACGACGATGCCGTGATGCCAGTGATGGAAAGGGAAGCGCACGAACGACGAACCCTCATTGTTGACGCCCTCGGTGGCGATGCCGATATCCACGCGCCCGCTCTTGAGCAGCGAGACGATCTCCGACGGGCTGCACTGGTGGAGTTCCAGGTTCACCTTGGGGAAGCGCTCCTTGAACTGGGCCACGATCGGCGGCAGCGAGTAGCGCGCCTGGGTGTGCGTGGTGGCGATGGCGAGCCGGCCCTGATCCTGATTGGCCAGCTGCTGCGCCGAGCGCTTCAGGTTTTCGGCGTCGAGCAGGATGCGTTCGATCGTCTCCAGCAGAGTGCCCCCGGCGGTGGTCAGGCCGAGAATGCGCTTGCCACGTCGCTCGAACAGTTCGACCCCGAGCTCCTCCTCGAGATCGCGAATATGCTTGCTCGCCCCGGACTGGGAGGTGAAGAGTGCGTTAGAGGCGTCGGTCAGGTTGAAGCGCTGGCGCACGGTCTCGCGCACGATGCGTAGCTGCTGGAAGTTCATGGCGGGCTCGATGGCGGTCTATGTCCGCGAGGATAGAGCGAGTCTTTCAGGCGCATAAATAGATTATCTTCATAACCATATCGGCTTTCGGTTTCGTGTTTTATTCGGCTGGAGCATATGAGAAGCGATCAAGCGTGATGAGAGAGACCTTGGCTGGCCATCGTCGTCGAGGCGCTCGACCGCGCGTCCTGTGTCCGTTAGCGCTTACCCCGTGTCGCTTGGCGTCAAGTCGTAACGCTCGATTGCGTCACAGTAGGCGGGTATCCGACAACAACACCGAGGAACGCCCGCATGCGAAGACTCACGCTGCCGCACTACTGCCTGACGCTCACCACGCTCGGCCTGCTCGCCGCCGGCCCGGCACATGCCGATCTCGATCAGGTGCGTTTCGGCGTCTCGCCCTGGCCCGGGGTCACGGTCAAGACCGAGATCGCCGCTCAGCTGCTCGACGCCATGGGCTACCGCACCGAGCAGAAGGAGCTGGCGGTGGGAGTGATCCTCAACGGATTGGCCAACGGTCAGCTGGACGCCTACCTGGGCAACTGGTATCCGGTGCAGCAGGAGATGACCGAGCCGCTGCTCGAGTCGGGGCGTCTGGCCCACGCCGCGGCCAATATCAGCAATGCCAACTCGGGGCTGGTGGTGCCTGCCTACGTGCACGAGGCAGGGGTCGACAGCGTGGCCGATCTCGACCGCTACCGCGAGCGCTTCGGTGGCAAGATCCAGGGCATCGAAGCGGGGACCGGCATCAACGACGCCATCTTGAAGGCGATCGCCGAGGACAAGGCCGGGCTCGGCGACTGGCAGCTGCAGGAGAGTTCCACCGCGGCGATGCTGGCCTATGCCGGGCAGAAGATCGCCGACCACGAGTGGGTGACGTTCGTCGGCTGGGAGCCGCACTGGATGAACGTCAACTACGACCTCTACTACCTGAAGGATGCCGACGACAGCGGTGTCGCCGATATCGTCAGCACGGTGTGGACCCTGGTCCCGGGCGGTCTCGAGCAGCAGGATGCCAATCTCTATCGCTTCTTCTCCCAGTACCGGGTCGACATCGCCGACCAGAACGACTGGGTCTACCAGTACAGCCACGAAGAGCGCCCCGCGGACGAGGTGGCCAGCGAATGGATCCAGAGCCACGAGGCGACCGTGGCCAAATGGCTCGAGGGCGTCACCGCCAAGAACGGCAAGCCGGCGATCAACGCGGTCAGGGCTGAGTTCGCGAACTGAGTGGCGTTCTTCCACGGATCGGCATGCGCGTTCAGCTGAGGCGTGCGGCCAGCGCCTGGCAGAACGCCTGCCAGGCCGCGCGCATCGCCGGCAGCTCGGCGTGACCGTGCAGCGCCGAGTGGACCATGCCGGGTGCGCAGCGATAGCCCACCTCGGCGCCGGCCTGGCGCCACGCCGCGACCGCCGCTTCCAGCGGGCGGGTGAGCGGGTCGCGTGCCACCGCCAGCACCTCGATGGCGGGCGTCGGCGCGCATTCGGCGGGGATCGCCGGCACCGCGGCGGCCACGCTCTGCCATAGCGCCAGGATATCCGCGCGCGACAGCAGCGGGGCGTCGTCGCCCAGCGTCTCTGCGGTGGGCGCACCCACCACCGGATAGATCAGCCCCAGTACCCCCTGCCAGCCGCGGTGGGCGACATCGATCGCCAGGCGCCCGCCGGCGCTGTCGCCGACCACTGCCAGCGGCGCACAGGTATCGGTCACTGCCACGCAGTCGCCCAGTGCCTCGGCATAACTCACCTCGGGCACGCGGCGATAATCCACGCTCACCACCTCGCGGCCGAGACGCACGGCCAGATCGGCGGTGATGCCGTGGTGGCTCGCCGCCGACCCCAGATTCCAGCCGCCGCCATGCAGATAAACGACACAGCCGCTCTGCGCGCCGCGGGGCGTGAAGCGGCGCACGTCCACCCCCTCAATTCGCGTATCCTCGACCCGCAGGCCCGCCGGGTCGGGCGGCCGCCGTTCGCGGTGCACACGCTCGTAGGCCGCGCGGCGCTCGGCGAGCGGAGCGTCGGGCTCGGCGTCCAGGCGCTCGAGGCGACGGATGAAGGCGTCGATCGACATGCGGCTACTCCTCTTGGCGGGGGGCGGCCCCACGATAAGGCGCCGCCATCCCCTGCGCTAGCCACACGTTGCTATACTGTGCGCCTTTGACCGACGTGAGCCACACGCATGCAGACAGGCTGGCCCCGCAAGCTGTTGCGCTACTTCTTGATCGCCATTGCCGCTTTCGTCGGCCTGTCGGTGTTCTTCGTCCTGGTGTTCCGCTTCGTGCCGGTATTCGGCTCGATGGTGATGGTCGAGCGCAAGGTAGGGTCCTGGCTGCACGGCGACAATCTCGAGATCCGGCAGCAGTGGACACCCTGGGCGCGGCTCTCCGACAACGCCAAGCTGGCGGTAATGGCGGGCGAGGATCAGCGCTTTCCCGATCACTGGGGCTTCGATACCGACCAGATACGCCGCGCGCTCACCTCGTGGTCGGATGGTGGCGATCTGCGTGGTGCCAGCACCATCAGCCAGCAGACCGCACGCAACCTGTTCCTGTGGACCGGTCGCAGTTGGATACGCAAGGGGCTGGAGGCGTGGTTCACGCTGCTGCTCGAGGCGCTGTGGCCCAAGCAGCGCATTCTCGAGGTCTATCTCAATATCGCCGAATGGGACACCGGGGTGTTCGGCCTGCAAGCCGCCGCCGAACACTACTTCGGCACCTCCGCGGCCAATCTGAGCGTCTCTCAGGCCAGCCGGCTGGCGGCGATTCTGCCCAACCCGCGCGGCTGGAGCGCCTCACGGCCCTCGCCCTATGTGCTCCAGCGCGCGGCCTGGATTCAGCGCCAGATGCGCAATCTCGGCGGCACTGCCTTTCTGCAGCGAATCGAGTGAGCCACCGGCAGCGCGGCGATCGTTTGGTTTCGCTGCTGCCAGGGCCGCAAGCGAAAGCGCTCGATCAAAAGCTCCCGGCCGAAAGATCTCAACCAAGAGGTGATTGGAGCGGGTGGCCGAGGATGTCATGATCGGCAGCGCCGGGCCGTTGCGAAGGTGACGCGTGGCCACTGGTATGTCAGATAGCGTCCGGGCCTCGGGTCCGGAAAGCAGCGCGCCGGCGTCGGGCGCGCTGGATATCGTCCACGCATCACGTCAGCGGGAGAGTTTCACGCCATGGATACCATTCGCCTCGCCATTGTCGGGTACGGCAAGATCGCCCGCGATCAGCACCACCCAGCGATCGACGCCAACCCCGCCTATCGGCTGAGTGCGGTCGCCAGCCGCAACGCTGCCGTACCCGGCGTCGCGCATTTCGAGACGCTGGAGGCGCTGCTCAAGGAGGGGCCGACGGTCGACGCCGTTGCCCTGTGTACGCCGGCCGGCGTGCGTACCGCCCAGGCACGGCTGGCGATGTCCCACGGCAAGCATGTGATGCTCGAGAAGCCGCCGGGGGCGACCCTGGCCGAGATCGAGACGCTGCGCGAAGACGCCGCACGCAGCGGCGTCACCCTGTTCGCCAGCTGGCACTCGCGCCACGCTCACTGCGTGGCGCCGGCGCGGCGCTGGCTGTCGACGCGCAAGATCCAGCGGGTCGATATCGAGTGGAAGGAGGACGTGCGCGAGTGGCATCCCGGGCAGGCGTGGATCTGGCAGCCGGGCGGCATGGGCGTGTTCGACCCCGGCATCAATGCGCTGTCGATCGCCACCGCCATTCTGCCGCGGCCGTTCCATCTGATCGATGCCCAGTTGCAGGTGCCGGGCAACTGCCAGACACCGATCGCCGCCTCGCTCGATTTCGTCGACGGGCTCAAGGTGCCGATTCACGCCGAGTTCGATTTCCGCCAGGTCGGCACGCCGCCGATCTGGGAGATCCACGTCGAGACCGATGACGGCCGCCTCACCCTCGAGGCCGGCGGCAGTCGCATGCGAGTCGACGGTGAGCTGCTCGAAGAGGGCCCGGATGCCGAATACGCCGGGCTCTACGAGCGCTTCGCCGGGCTGATCGGCCGCGGCCAGTCGGATGTCGATGTCAGCCCCTTCCGCCATGTCGCCGATGCCCTGATGCTGGGGTATCGCCATTCGGTCGAGGATTTCATCGAGTAGCTCGCCCGGCGGCGCGGCAATAGCCTGCCGCCGGACGCATGATAAAGACGCCCCCTGCGGCCAAGCCGCAGGGGGCGTCTTGCTTTTTGCGGGTGAGCCGCTTTTTGAGCTCGTCTAGGCGCTCAGCGATTCATTGCCTGGGGCAGATAGAGCACGATCTCCGGGAACAGCCGCAGCAGCAGAATCGCCAGCAGCATCAGCAGGAAGAACGGCAGCGTCGCCTTGGCGATGGTGAAGATGTTCTTGCCGGTCAGCCCCTGGATCACGAATAGATTGAAGCCCACCGGCGGCGTGATCTGCGAGATCTCCACCACGATCACCAGATAGATGCCGAACCAGATCGGGTCGATGCCGGCGGCATTGATCAGCGGCATGATGATCGCCGTCACAAGCAGGATCAGCGAGATACCGTCGAGAAAGCAGCCCAGCACCAGCAGGAACAGCGTCAGCACCACCAGCAGCAGGTTGGGCGAGAGCCCCATGTCGGCGATGGCGGTGGCCAGCTGGGTAGGCAGCTGGGTGAAGCTCATCGCCGAGGAGAGGAACGAGGCGCCGGCGATGATGAAGGCGATCATGCACGAGGTGCGCAGCCCGGCGAACATCGAGTCGAGGAAGATCCGCCGGTCGAAGTGGCCGTTGAGCCGCGCGATCAGCATCGACAGCACCACGCCCACCGCCGCGGCCTCGGTGGGCGAGGCGACGCCGCCGTAGATGCTGCCGAGAATACCGCCGATCAGCGCCAGCAGCGGCAGCAGGCGCCAGCTGTTGCGCAGCTTCTCGCCCAGCGGCATCGATGGCTCGGCGTGGCCGGCACCGCCGCGGCGACCGGCGCTGAGCGACCACACCACCAGATAGAGCATGAACAGCGCCAGCAGCAGTAGCCCCGGGCCGATACCGGCCATGAACAGCCGCGAGATCGACTGCTCGGTGACCACGCCGTAGACGATCATCATGATCGAGGGCGGGATCAGCAGGCCCAGCGTCGAGGCGCTGGCGAGCGTGCCCACTGCCAGGGTGTCGCTGTAGCCGCGGCGCTCGAGCTCCGGCAGGGTCATCTTGCCGACCGTGGCGCAGGTCGCGGCGGAGGAGCCGCACACTGCGGCGAACAGGCCGCTGCCGATGATATTGGCGTGCAAGAGCCGGCCCGGCAGCCGGTTGAGCCAGGGCGACAGCGCGCGGAACATGTTGTCGGCGAGTCCCGAGCGAAACAGGATCTCGCCCATCCACACGAACATCGGCAGCGCGGTCAGATCCCAGCCGTAGCTGGCGCCCCAGAAATCCGAAGCGAGAATCGGCCCGACCTCGAAGCTGGAGAAGCCGGTCAGTGCCAGCCAGCCGGTACCGAGCAGGGCGAAGGCGATCCAGACGCCGCCGCCGAGCAGCAGCGCCAGGGTGAACAGTGTGGCGAGGCTGAGCGTCAGCATGCGAGGCCCTCGGGGTCAGCGAACGAAGCGGTGGCGGGAGTCAGCAATGGCATCGCGTGTCACTCCCCACCGTGGGCGTCGTCGCCCGGTGCCACGTAGGCCGCCGGGGCGGTGACGGCTTGACGCAGGGTCGCCAACAGCGCTTCGGCCAGCGCCAGGCACAGCAGCACGATGCCGCTCACCAGCACGCTCTGCGGAATCCACAGCGGGATCGCCATCAGCCCCGAGGAGACATCGCCGTAGTCGAGGCTCTCCCGGACCAGACCGATCAGTTGCCACACCAGCAGGCCGCTCAGCGCCAGCGAGATGGCCAGGCAGGCCGCCTCGAACCACACCCGCAGCGCCGGCGGCAGGCGCCCGATCAGCAGGGTGACGCGTATGTGGGCGTGGTGGGTGAAGGTGTAGGCCAGGCTCAGGAAGGTCGCGCCGACCAGCAGGTAGGCGGCGATCTCGGAGACGCCGCTGATCTCCAGGCCCAGGCGGCTGGCACCGACGGCGTTGAGCAGGGCATCCAGGCAGCGCAGCAGCACCTGAATGGTGACCAGGGCACAGATCGAGATCATGCAGGCGGCGGCGCCCCAGGCGCCGAGGCGGTAGAGCGGATCGAGTCGGAACGTCATCGCGCGAGCTCACGGATTGGCGGTAGGGAACGAGGGCCCAACGGCGGATGGGCCCGGCAAGGGCCGCCGCGCAGGCGGCCCTATGGGAGACTTACTGGGACTGCTGGGCCTGGCGCTCGCGGTAGCGTGTCACCAGCTCCTTGGCCTGATCGCCGGCGCGGGCCTGCCAATCCTCGAACAGCTGCTGACCGGCGGCCTTGAGCTCCTGCTGGAGCTTGTCACTGGGCTGGCTGATGGTGATGCCGTGGGCCTCCAGCGCCTTGGCGCTCTTGGCGGCATCCGCCTTGCTCATCATCCAGCCGCGCTGCTCGGCCTTGGCGGCGGCGTCGAGCACGGCCTGGCGGGTATCCGCGTCGAGGCGGTCGAAGGCGCGCTTGTTGACGAACACGATGTTCTTGGGCAGCCACAGCTTGGCGTCGTTGTAGTTCGAGACGTAGTCCCACGCCGACATCGAGTTGCCGGTGGAGACCGAGGTGATCATGGCGTCGACGCGGCCGGTGCTGAAGGCGGTGGGGATGTCCGCCTCCTCGGTCTGGGTGGGGATGCCGCCCAGGTTCTCGACGAAGCGCTGGGTGTTGATGTTGGGCGCGCGCACGCGCAGGCCCTGGAACTGCGAGGCGTCGGTCAGGGTGAAGTCGGTATAGATCCCCTGGGCCGGCCACGGCACCGCGTAGAGCGGCATCAGCCCCTCCTTGGCGAACAGCTCGGTGATGATCGGCTTGGACGCCTGCCACAGGTCGAAGGCGTCCTGATAGCTGGTGGCGAGGCCGGGCAGGGTATCGACCTCGTAGATCGGCGACTCGTTGGAGAGAATGGAGAGGAACACCTCTCCTGCCTGTACCGTGCCGCGGCGCACCGACGGCTTGATCTCGGCATGGCTGATCAGCGAGCCGCCACTGTGGACATTGATGGCCAGTTTGCCGTCGGTGGCGGCGGCGACATCCTCGGCGAACGCCTTGGTGTTCTGGGTATGGAAGCTGGCATCGCCATACGGCGTGGCAAGGTTCCACTGTTCGGCGAAGGCCGGCGTTGACAGGCTCAGGGCGCCGGCGGTGGCCAGCATGCAGAGGGAAAAGACGCGATTGGGCATGGGTCAGTCCTGATTATTATTGAATGAACGACATCCGAATCATTCTTCAAGCAGGCCGCCGATGGCGTCAAATCGTTAATTCTTATCCGCAGTATCGGTCCAGACTTTCACTCTCGGCAGCGGCGTCTGGGGCTGCTCGGCGTCCGCCCGGAAGTAGTCGGCGGCGCAGGCCTGGGCCAGCTGCGATACCCGGCGGCAGAAGCTGGGGTAGTTGCTGGTGCGCCAAATCGCGTCGTAGACCATCGCCGGCAGCGGGCTCGGCAGGTCCAGCCGCAGCAGTTCGCCGCGGGCGCAGGCGTCGGCCACGGTGGTGACCGGTAGCGAGCCGATGCCGACACCGTCGACGCTCATGCGCACGATGGTCATCAGCGTGGTCGAGCAGTGGATCTTGGGGTCCTCGATGCCCTGTTCGGCGAGATAGGTCACCAGCTCGCCGTAGGGGCGCGCGAGCTTGCTGAACGACACGAAAGGAAAGCGCGACAGCGCCGCGTTACCACCGCCCTCCAGTGCGGCGCGGTGCTGCGGCGCCACGAACAGGCCCATCTCGTAGGTCGCCAGCGGCAGCTGCTCCACCGCCAGGTTGGACGCCACGCCATCCATGGCGAAGATCATGTCGAGATCGTTGTCGGCCAGGCGCTGCTGCAGGAACGGCGAGATGTCCACGGTCAGCTCGATGGTCAACTGCGGGTGGCGCTCCGCCAGACGGTTCAAGAAAGCGTTGAACCAGCTGTGAGCGATGGTCTCGATCACTCCCAGGCGCAGCGTACCGGAGAAGTCTTCCTGGTTCTGGAACAGGCGCAGCGCCTCCTCGCGGCTCTCCAGCAGGCGCTCGGCATGGGCGTAGAACTCGCGCCCGCGCAGGGTCGGCTGTACCGGCCGCGCCGAACGGTCGAGGAGCGACTCGCCCACCGAGGCTTCCAGCCGCGTGATGCGGTCGGAGATGGAAGGTTGGGTCAGATGCAGGCGCGTGGCGACCTTGCGAAAGGAGCCCAGTCTGACCACCCAGACGAAGGCTTCCAGCTCCTTGAAATCGAACATGCAGGGCCCTCGAACAGACACAAAAGGTGATCGATTCTTGGGCGGCGGGGCGCAGGCGTCAACCGAGAGAGGTATCGGCGCGTCAACCACCCGCTAGGCCCGGGCATGAAAGGTTGCGCCGATACTGCGCATCGCGAAAAACGATTGGACCCTGACGTCAGCGCTTTCTTACAGTGCCATCAGGCAGCACCACCCAGCGTGATAACGCAAAGTCATCACCGCTAGCCATAACGACAAGCCATAACGACAATCCATAACAACAAGTCACGACAGCGAGTCATGACGACAGCCAAGAGGTGATTCGATGCGCGTCCCCCTGCTCAATTGCGACATGGGCGAGAGCTTCGGCAACTGGTCCCTGGGGCTCGACGAACAGGCGATGCCCTACGTCGACTGTGCCAATATCGCCTGCGGCTTCCACGCCTCCGACCCCGACGTCATGCGCCGCACGGTGGCGCTGGCGATCGCCCATGACGTGCGTATCGGCGCGCATCCCGGCTATCCCGATCTGGTCGGCTTCGGCCGCCGCTCGCTGGCCTGCTCGGCGGCGGAGGTGGAGAACCTGATGCTCTATCAGATCGGCGCCCTGGAAGGGCTGTGCCGGGCCGAGGGCGGGCGGGTCAGCTACGTCAAGCCGCACGGCGCGCTCTACAACGACATGGCCCGCGACCCCGAGCTGCTGCGCGCGGCGATGCGTGCCATCGTGCGCTACGACCGCGAGCTGCCGCTGCTGGTAATGTCCACCGCCGACCCCGCTCCGGCGCGGGCGCTGGCGGCAGAGATGGGCGTGACGCTGTGGTTCGAGACCTTCGCCGACCGTGCCTACGACGCCGATGGCCATCTGGTCTCGCGGCGCCAGCCCGGGGCGGTTCACCATGCGCGCGAGACCATCGTCGCCCAGGCGGTGACCCTGGCCCGGGGCGAGGCGCTCATTGCCAGCGATGGCAGCGCCCTGACCCTGGCCGCGGATACCCTCTGCGTGCATGGCGACAACGCCGAGTCGGTGGCCGCGGTCAAGGCGATCCGCGAGGCATTCCAGGCGCTGGAGGACGCATGAGCCAGGCACCCACGCCGCGCCTCGAGACCGTCGCCATGGACGCGCTGATGGTGCGTCTGTTCTCGCGCATCGACGAAGCCAACATGCCCTGGACCCTGGCCGCCGACAGCGCCCTGCGCGCGCGTTTCGGCGCCGCGCTGATCGATCTGGTGCCCTCCTATACCACGCTGCTGATCCACTACGACGTCGCTCGGCTCACCCATGCCGAGGCGCGTGAGCTGGCGCTTTCGGCCCTCGACGGTCTCGCCCCGGCGGCGACGAGCACAGCACGCGAGCACGTGATTCCGGTGTGGTACGACCCCAGCGTCGGCCCGGAACTCGAGACCATCGCCGCGCGGCTCGACATCTCCCCGCAGGAGGTGGTGCGTCGCCACTGTGCGCGGGACTACTGCGCCTTCGCTCTGGGCTTCGCGCCGGGCTACGCCTTCATGGGGCTGGTCGAGGAGTCGCTGGCCACGCCGCGGCTCGAGACGCCGCGCCAGCGCGTGCCGGCGGGCAGCGTCGGTATCGCCGAGCGCCAGACCGCGATCTACCCGATGCGCTCGCCGGGGGGCTGGAACATCCTGGGGCGTACCGCGGTCAAGCTGTTCGACCGTGAGCGCGAGGAAATCAGCCTGTTCCAACCCGGCGACCGGGTGCGTTTCGAAGCGATCGATCGCGCCACCTTCATCGATCAGGGCGGCGACGTCACGCCGATGGAGGAGCGCTGATGGCCGGGTCGCACAACACCGCCGGTCGGCAGACGAGTGCACAGCCGACCGCCGGGCAGCAGACAGGAGCGCACATGGCGCGGGAAGCGAAGGGCGGTGCGCTGGTAGTGGCCGAAGCCGGCCCCCAGGCGCTGGTGCAGGACCACGGGCGTTTCGGCGTGCGCCATCTGGGCGTGACCCAGGGCGGCGCGCTCGACTGGGTATCGTTGGGCTGGGCCAACTGGCTGCTCGGCAATGCACCCGCCGCCGCGGGTCTGGAGATCGCGGTCGGCGGGCTGACGCTGGAGGCCCAGTCGCGGCTGACGCTGGCCCTGGCGGGGGCGGACCTGGGCGCGCGGCTCGACGATACCCCGGTCGCGCCCTACACCGTTTTCGTCATCGAGCCCGGCCAGCGGCTGGTGTTCGAACGGCCCGTCCACGGCTTGCGGGCATATCTGGCGCTGCCCGGCGGCATCGCCGCCGCGCCGGTAATGGGCAGCCTCGCCAGCGTAATGCGCGAACAGTTGGGCGGTCTCGACGGCCAGGGCCGCGCGCTGGCCAAGGGCGACCGAGTCGTCGCCCGCCACGCCGAGTGCCAGCCGCGCCGGCTCGACACGCCGCCGGACCCGGCCACCGCCGACGTGCCGCTGGCGCTGGTCACCGGCGCCCAGATCGCGCATTTCGACGGCGCCAGCCTGTTCGAGGCCTTCAATCGGACATGGCAAGTCGACAGTCGCGCCGATCGCATGGGGGTGAGACTCACCGGGCCGGTGCTGCGCTGCCGGCTGGGGGGGATGATCTCGGAGGGCATCCCTCTGGGGGCGGTCCAGGTACCGCCCGACGGGCAGCCGATCGTGCTGCTCAACGACCGTCAGACGGTGGGCGGCTACCCCCGGCTGGGCGCGTTGTCGCCACTCGCCTGCGCGCGGCTGGCCCAGTGCCAGCCGGGGGAGGGCATACGCTTCGCGGCGGTCACGCCGCAGCGGGCGCGACGCGACTATCTGGCCCAGCTCGCCCGCTGGCAGTGATCCCACTCGAGCAGTAATCTGGCGCGGGCAGTGATTTGTCGCGGGCGGTGATTCCCAGCAAGCGACAGTGCGCCGGCCATGGCCGGCGCGCCGCTTTCACGCCTCAGCCCTTTGCGCGGCGCATCGGCATGCGATCGATGGTGTCGTAGATCTGCTGGAGATCGACCTCGCCCCGCAGCTCCACTTTCTTGCCGCCATCCTTGCCCACCAGGATGGTGGTCACGCCGCGGCTCGGGTCGACCCCGAGCGCCTCGATCAGTGCCCGGGTCTCATACGGCGTCATCGCCACGCCGTGGCGTGTCCCCTGGTCGCCCTCCACCGTGTAGAGCAGCATCTCGCGTTCGTCGAACTGCGCCTGACTCGCCGCCAGCTGGCGGCGCAGGTCGCGGTAGGCGGGCGCCTGGGCATCGGGGGTGACCACGATCAGCGGCCGAAACTGCCAGCGGTCGGTGATCAGCGGGTTGGCCGGGTCGGCACCTTGCGCGCTCTGCGCCTGGGCGTTGCCGATGAGCGTGGCCGCGGCCAGCGCGAGGGTAGCGATCTTCCAGACTTTCATGGCGATATCTCTCGTGGGTGAGCCTTCGCGTTGACCCGCGGGCTCGAGACTCGATCAAGGTCGGGTGGCGCGAATCACCGACCTGGACCATGTGTGTAGAGCCCGGGCGTGCATTCGCGGTCCGACGATGGTGTGCTGTGATACAGCCTAACGTGTCTCCGTCACGGCGGGGAGCGCCCAGCGCCGGGGAAGTCGTGCAAATAAATTTGCAAAAATGGAAATCAGGAGTTAGCGTCACTTCATCACAGGGAGGACGGTCATGACCGCCACCACCGCTTTCGAGATGCCCCCCAGCTCCATCGCCGCGCTCCAGGCGCTGGCGATCGCCGCACGCCGCGGCGAAGCTCAGGCCCCCAAGCTCACGCCCGGGGCGCTCAAGCTGCTGGAGCAGCTGCTGGGCGCCCCCGAGCAGGCCGCCAGCTTGAGTATCTCGGCGCTGGCCGAGCGCAACGGGGTCAACGCCTCCAGCCTGACGCGTCTGGCGCACGCCCTGGAGCTCGCCGGCTTCAAGGCGCTGCAGGCGCTGTTTCGCGCCGATGCCGCCAGCGGTGCCTTCTATTCCACCCGCGCCGAGCGCCTGCTCGACCTCAGCCACAGCGCCGCGAGCGAGGCTCGTGGTCCGCAACAGCAGCAGCTGTGGGACGAAGAGTCGATCAACCTGGCGCGGACGCTGGAGCACTTGAACGATAAGCAGCTGGCGCGAGCCGTACAGGCACTGATCGAGGCGCGGCGTATCCATGTGGTCGGGCAGCGTGCCTGCTTCGCCGGGGCCCACTATCTCGCCTACTACCTCGGCTATCTGCGCGGCGACGTGCGCCTGATCGACTCCCTCGGCGGCACCAATCTGGAGCTTTCGCGGGAGCTCGGCGAGGGCGATCTGGTGGTCGGCATCGCCTACCGCCCCGAGACCCGGGTCAGCGTGGATTACTGCCAGCAGGCGCAGGAGCAGGGGGCGCGGCTGCTGGCGTTGACCAACCATCCGGCATCACGCGTGGCCGAGATGGCCTGGCTGACCCTGGTAGCCCAGTCCCAGGGGCCGTTCTTCTTCAACCCCATGGGCAGTCTGTTCGTCATCATCGAAACGCTGCTGGCGCGCATGGCGCATGACATGGGCGCCGATGCGGTAGCCTCGATCCGACGTCGCGAGGCCATGATCGCGCGCTGGCAGGTGGAGTGAGCCGGGGCCGCCGTCGGGCTTTCGGCCACCACCACGCACCGTCGCACGCAGCAGCTACCTGGCATCCCTTACCTGGCATCCCTGGGGCTGCATTCGCCCCCGTTGCCCCCGACCCCGTTACACCCACCTATCTAGGAGCCACCCGCGCATGACCGCTTCTCCCGGGCTCGCCGCCGAGCATCTGGCCGCCGCCTACCGGCAAGACGCCAACGCCACGCCGGCATCGGACACGCTACTGATCAACGAACAGTCACGCCTGCGCGAGTCGCAGGGGCAGCGGATCGTCAAGTTCGGTTTCGGTCAGTCACCGTTCCCGGTCTTTGGGGCGGCGGTGGAGGCGCTCTCCACTCATGCCGCCAGCAAGGCCTATCTGCCGGTACAGGGGCTGGCGGCGCTGCGTGAGCAGGTGGCGGCGTTCCATCGCGAGCTCGACGCCACCGAGTGGCTGGCGGAGCGGGTGCTGGTCGGCCCCGGCAGCAAGCTACTGCTGTTCGCCCTGATCAAGGCGCTGCCAGCGGCCGAGATCCTGATTCCGGCGCCGGCCTGGGTCTCCTATGCGCCACAGGCGCGCCTGGCGGGGCAGCCCGCGGTCAAGCTGGAGGCGAGCTTCGCCTCGCGCTGGCAGATCTCGCCGCAGCAGCTCGACGCTCACTGCCGCGCCGGCGGCCCGCGTACCCGCCTGCTGATCCTCAACGCCCCGGGCAACCCCACCGGGCTGTCGCCGGATGCCGAGCATCAGGCTGCGCTGGCCGAGGTGGCGCGACGCCACGGCATCATCGTGCTGGCCGACGAGATCTACGCCCCGCTGCATCACCAGGGTGCCCATCGGGCGTTCGCGCGCGACTACCCCGAGGCCACGGTGACCACCAGCGGTCTCTCCAAGTGGTGTGGCGCCGGTGGCTGGCGTCTCGGCGTGATGCAGGTACCGCCGGCGCTGGGCGAGGAGCTGATGGCGCGACTGCTGGGCATCGCCTCCGAGACCTGGTCGAGCGTGGCCAGCCCGGTGCAGGAAGCGGCCTGCGTCGCCTATCGTCACACGCCGCAGCTGGCCGCCTATCTTGAGCGCCAGCGCGCCTGGCTTTCGCTGATCGGCCAGTGGTGCAGTGCCGAACTCAACGCCGCGGGCATTCGCGTCCACGCTCCGGACGGCGGCTTCTATCTGTTCCCCGATTTCGAGGCGCAGCGTGACCGGCTTGCGGCACGTGGCATCCATACCAGCGCCGAGCTCACCGCCCGCCTGCTCGAGGAGACCGGCGTGGCGCTGCTGCCCGGGTCGGCCTTCGGCTGTGCGCCCACGCAGCTGACTGCCAGGCTGGCCTATGTCGACTTCGACGGCGAGCAGCTCCTGGGCCAGGACCCGGCGCGGCTCGAAGCGCCGCTGCAGGTGGCGGCCCTGGCCCGGGTCCGCGACGGTATCCACGCCCTCGTCGAGTGGCTATCCTGAGAAGGGTGTCTGCCGCCACCGGCATGAGCGGGGCTGCTGGCCGATGGCCGCAGCGTTTTCTCGGCCTATCGGAGGCGCAGGACACATTTCATTGCCGAGAGAAACACTTCTTACGGGAACTCTCGGCCATGTGTGACATCCCAATTAGGCACATGCAGCAAATCGACTTCTGGAGGATTGAATGCAACGGATCACTGCGTTTCTCGCGGCAGCCATGATGACCACCGGTCTGGCCAGCGCCCCGGTCATGGCCCAGGACACCGCCGACAGCGCCGCCAAGACCCAGGCGCCGGCGAAAAACTTCTCCGACGAGCAGCTGCAGCACTTCGCTGATGCCTCGCAGCAGATCGCCTCGATCTCGCAGGACTACACCGAGCAGCTGCAAAATGCCTCCGACGAAGGCCAGCAGCAGAAAATTCGCCAGCAGGCCAACGACGAGATGGTCGAGGCCGTGAAGGACAACGAGATGAGCGTCGAGCAGTTCAACGCCATCGGGCAAGCCATCCAGCAGGACCCGCAGCTGATGCAGCGGGTGCAGGGCATGGTGCAGAAGAAGCAGTAAGCGACGCTCACCAGCGCCTGAAGCGCCCCGCCCCGGATTCCCCGGGGCGGGGCGCTCTGTTTTGGGGCTTGGCGTCGTGGGATCCCGGCAGTCGGGTTCAGCGACGTACCGGGACTTCCGTGAAGGACATAAAAAAACCGCCGATCACAGGATCGGCGGTCTGGTTTCGGCAACCCATGAGGTCATCTCATGTCATCGCACCTCATGGGCTGCGACGACGGCTCAGTTGTTGCCGTCGATGGCGTTGCTGGCATCACGCAGCAGGTTGGAGGTGGCCTCCTTGGTGCTCTGCCAGGCGCTGGAGGCGCCCTGCTTGGTCTGCTCCCAAGCCTGCGCGGCATTGGTCTTGGCCTGCTTCCACCAGTCGTTGGTGTACTCGGGCTGCTGCTTCAGGGCACCCTGGTCGAGATCCAGCACCACGCGGTACTCGATGTCGTCGAGATTGTCGGCGTGAACCGTTTCGACGGTGAAGTCACCCTTCTGGACCACGAATTCCCGATCGCCCATGTCGAGCACGCCACCGGCTTCGATCACCAGCGCCTGCACGCTCATGTCTTCGCCCAGCAGGATGTCTTCGACATCGCCGATGTCGTCCTTGGGTGCACTCTTCAGATAGACGTCGGCGTCCATCAGCTCCCCGGCGGAGTAGAGGCCCTGCAGGTCATGCTTGGCGGTGTCCTGGGCCAGGGCGGCCTGGGACATGGCGGCGGAGCCGGCGACCAGCGCGGCGGCACCCAGAGTCTGCTTCCATGACAGTTTTTGCATCTTCGTCTCCTTGCCTGAAGGCTCCATTGACGAACCAATATCCTTGGCAACCTGCGGTAATGCTTTGAAAAACCGCCAGATTACGTACTGTAATATAGTCGTTGAGTGGGCCTTTGCAAGGTGCCTGCGAGCTTAGGGAAACGCTGAATAAATCGCCGAACGAGATGAAGGGCAAGGCGCCCGGAACGTAGAGAGCGAGACATAACATGGGGTTAGGCGAGCTTTCGAGTACCGCGTAACGCAGCCATTCGCTCGTGCAGGCATTTATGCAGTGATTCCTTAGCTCGGCAATAGGAACGCCAGCTCCAGCGGCAGATAAACGAACGCCAGCAGCGTCGAGCAGAACACCAGGCTGGCGACATACTCCGGCTCGCGCCGGGCGCGCTGGGCGAACAGATAGTTGTAGACCGCCACCGGCATGCTCATCTGCAGCGCCACGGCGCTGGCGGCGAGCGGCGGCAGGCCGAGCAGGGCGGCAATGCCGAAGGAGAGCCCCAGAGCGATGGGCACCCGGCACAGGGTGAAGATCAACCCGGAAGAGAGGTTGCGCGCCTGGATGCTGGCCAGCGAAACCCCCAGGGTGATCAGCATCAGCGGAATGGTCAGCCCGGAGAGCAGATGCACGGTGTTGCCGAGCCAGGCCGGCAGCGGAGTGCCGCTGAGCAGAAACAGCAGGGAGAGGGCGATGCTGTAGAGCGTGGGATTTTTCAGCAGCGCCTTCCACGGGTTGCCCCGTGACGCCATCATCATGCCGACGGTGAACTGGATCAGAGCATTGGCGACCCAGGCGGTCATGGCGTAGGTGAAGCCGGCATGGCCGAAAGCGTAGAGCGATACCGGCAGCCCCATATTGCCGGTATTGGGGTACATCATGGGGGAGAGAATCACCCGCCACGACTTGTTCAGCAGCCGCGCCACGCCCAGGCTCGCCAGCGCCAGCCCGGCAAGCACCAGCAGGGTCGCCAGCAGGGTCATGCCGAAGTCGCCCGGGTCGACATCGGCATTGGCCAGCGAGGCGAGCACCAGCGCCGGGGTACCGACGTTGAACACCAGCTTGGTCACGAATTCGGTGGGGTAGCTGTAGCCGAGTCGAATCCAGCCGAAGCCGATGCTCGCGCCGGCCAGCACCGGCGCCATCACGGCGAAGAGTTGAGCGAGCATGCGGGCGTTTCCCCATCAGCGGTGACGATACGACCCGGGCACAAGGCCGGCAGGGTCCAGGCGCGCCATTGTCGTCAATCCCGCGGCGGCGTCAATTCGCAGCCCCCGGCCGCCGCCACCGCGATGGCGGTCAGCCCCGCGTCATCTCGAGCACGATGCGCCCGTGGTGATTGGCGCAGGTTTCCAAATAGCGATGCGCTTCGATCACCTCGCCGAAATCGAAGCAGTGGTCGATCTGCGGGCGCAGCTCGCCGGCCAGGGTCATGCGCTCGACGTCGGCGATCGCCCGCGCCAGCGCCGGGCGGTTCTGGGGAATGCCCAGCTCCGGCTTGCCGCTGAAGTTGGAAAGGCTGTGGACGTGGAACTGGATGTTCTTGCGGAACGCCGCCTGCGCCGGGAACGAGGTCTCGTTGCCGCCGAGCAGGCCGTAGAGGATCAGCCGCCCGCGCGGCGCCATCACCTCGCCCAGCAGGTTGAACTGCGGGCCACCGAGCGCATCCAGGGCGACGTCGACGCCCTGGCCGTCGGTGAGCTTGGTCACCTTCTTGACCAGGTCCTGGGTCTCGGTATGCACCACCGCGTCGGCGCCCAGCGACTTCAGATAGTCGATGGCGCCTTCGTGGGGCGTCGCCGCGATCACCCGGGCGCCCAGGGCGTGGGCCACCTGTACCGCGTAGGGGCCACCGATATGGCAGGCGCCGGTGATCAGCACGGTCTCGCCGGGTTCCAGCGCGGCGACCTCGCGGAAGCCGAGCCAACTGACCAGAGAGGGCAGATAGTGCACACTCGCCTCGGTCGCCGAGAGCTGGCTCGGGTAGGCGATCAGCGCCTCCACCGGGAGCAGGGTGTGTTCGGCGTAGGTTGAGTAGCGGTTGGGGTCGAAGGCGGGGATCGACGCGACCCGGTCGCCGGGGCGGAAGGCCTCGACGTCGGGCCCGACGGCGACCACGCGCCCGGCCATCTCGGTGCCCAGACCCGCGGGCAGGGTGGCGCGGGTCGGCCCCATGTTGCGCCGCCAGAGCACATCGTGCCAGTTGACCCCGATCGCCTCGGTGGCGATCGCGACTTCTCCGGCAGCGGGTTCCCGCTCAGGGGAATCGATGATATCGAGGACCTCGGCACCGCCGAATCGTTGAAATTGTATCGTGCGTGACATGGCACACCTCGGGCGTTCCGAATCTGTTGTCCGACTCTATCGATGATGACCGCGACACACTATGCTCGATCATCGATACTGGCTATAAAGCGTATCGATAACCGCGATGAGACGCCGGCGTTCGCCGCCACTACCCTCGGACCCAAGTGCCGGGGGTTGCGCCATGCGCGAGCGATCCGCTGCCGTGTGTTGGGAGATGCGAAGGGCTAGGCAAGGGAGTGGGTGATGAATCGAAGCGACCTGCGTGGTGTCGACTTCAAACTGCTGGTGGTCTTCGAAACCCTGATGCAGGAGCGCAGCGTCTCCCGGGCGGCGGAGCGGCTGTTCCTGGGCCAGCCGGCGACCAGCGCCGCGCTGGGGCGGTTACGCGACGTGTTCGGCGACCCGCTGCTGGTGCGCACCGGGCGCCAGATGGTGCCTACGGCGCGGGCGCTGGAGATCTATGATCAGCTGCAGCCGGCGCTGGATGCGATCTCCAGCGTGCTCAGCCGCACCAGCAGCTTCGACCCCGCCAGCAGCGAAGCGGTGTTTCGCGTCGGCTTCAGCGACGATATCGAGTTCGCGCTACTGCCGGCGCTGCTCAAGCGCCTGCGTACCGAAGCGCCGGGTATCGTGCTGGTGGTGCGCCGGGCCGACTTCCACCTCATGCCGCAACTGCTCAATACCGGCGAGATCACCGTCGCCGCCGGCTACGCCCGCGATCTGCCGGCCAACGCCAAGCAGAAGATCCTGCGCCGCTCCCGGGCCAAGGTGCTGCGCGCCGATGGCCGCCCCGGTGCGCTGACCCTAGACGACTACTGCGAGCGACCCCACGTGTTGGTCTCCTTCGATGGCGATCTGCACGGCTATGTCGACGATCTCCTGGCCGCCCACGGGCGCCAGCGCCGGATCGTGCTCGCCGTGCCGCAGTTCAACAGCCTCGCCTCGCTGCTGCAGGAGACCGACATGCTGGCCACGGTACCGGACTACGCCGCCGACGTGCTCGCCGCCCAGGGCGGGCTGCGCGTCGACGAGCTGCCGCTGGCGCGTGACCCTTCGCCGCTGAGCATGGTGTGGCAGAGCGTCTACGACAACGACCCCGCCGAGCGCTGGCTGCGCTCGCGGATTCAGATGATGTTCGCTGACGATTGAGCGTGCATGTCCACCCCCATCCGACGATGGGCGTTGGGGGCAGGGCACCGCGCGGGTCCAGTGCCAGGGATGGCAAAGGTAGCGCCCAGGGAGGGGGTCACAGCGCCCGCGCGACGCCCTGCTGCCGAATGGGCCCACGTCGTCTATCGGTTGTGGCATTCCAAGGGCGGGGGTGAAAAGCGTTCCAGGGGGACGCGGGGCGCGGCTTGACTTTGCGAGTGAAGATCAGAATCATTCGCGCTTGCCGGCCGTCCCACGGGCGGAGCCATTTTCGCCACCCACAGGATCGGCATGGAACTACTGCGCGTCGTCTTCCGTCACTACCGCTGGCCGTTCGTCGGCGTCATGCTCCTCAGCCTGCTCAGCGCGGCGCTGGGAATCGGCGTGATCGCCTTCATCAACCATGCGCTGATCGCCACCGAGGCCGGCGCCGGCGACAGCCGCGTGCTGACCACCCTGGTACCGTTCATCGGCCTGGTGGCGCTGCTGCTGGCGGTGACCCTGGGCTCGCAGCTGGCGCTCACCACGCTGGGTCATCACTTCGTCTATCGCCTGCGCGGGCGCCTGATCAAGCGCATTCTCGACACCGACATCGAACGCCTCGAGCAGCTCGGCAGCGCGCATCTGCTGGCCAGCCTGTCCAGCGATATCCGCAATATCACCATCGCCTTCGTGCGGCTACCGGAGCTGGTCCAGGGGGTGATCATCACCCTGGCCTCGGTGGCCTATCTGTTTTGGCTATCGCCGCCGCTGCTGATGGTCACCGCGGTATGGATCGCCATCACCATGCTGGTGGGGTGGTGGCTGGTATCTCAGGTCTATCATCATATCCATATCACCCGCACCACCGACGACCGCCTCTATCGCGACTACGAGACGGTGATCCACGGCCGCAAGGAGCTGTCGCTCAACCGCGACCGCGCGCGACATCTACTAGAAGAGGTGTATGACGCCCACGCCCGCACCTACCGCGACCACATCATCCGCGCCGATACCTGCCATCTGAGTGCCGGCAACTGGACCAACATCATGATGCTCGGTGCCATCGGCGTGGTGTTCTTCCTCGCCAACGGTCTGGGCTGGTCCAATACCGCGGTCGCCGCCACCTTCTCGCTGACGCTATTGTTCCTGCGTTCGCCGCTGATCCAGGCGGTGGGCGCGACGCCGACCCTGATCACCGCCCAGGTCTCGTTCGACAAGCTGCGCGAGCTGGAACTGGCACCTTACCGGCCCTCCTTCGACCTGGTCGAGGAACACGGCGAGTGGCAGACGCTGGCACTGCGCGGGGTCACCTATCGCTACCCCGAGCGTGGCGGGCGCGAGGGCTTCGCGGTGGGGCCGCTCGACCTCGAACTCGTCCGTGGCGAGCAGGTCTATCTGATCGGCGGCAACGGCAGCGGCAAGTCGACCCTGGCCAAGCTGCTGACCGGGCTCTACCGGCCGCATGCGGGGGAGATCCAGGTCGACGGTGTGGCGGTCACCGAGGCCGAGTGGCCGCGCTATCGTCAGCGCTTTGCCGCGGTCTATACCGACTTCCATCAGTTCGACCGGTTGATGGGGCCGCGCGGCGGTGCCGCCGATCCGGCGCTGCTCGACAACTGGCTGGAGACGCTGCAGCTGGCGCGCAAGCTCGAGCTCGAGAATGGCCGGGTGCTGGATACCGAACTCTCCCAGGGGCAGCGCAAACGCCTGGCACTGCTGATGGCGCTGGTCGAGCAGCGCCAGATCCTGCTGCTCGACGAGTGGGCGGCGGATCAGGACCCGCAGTTCCGTCGGGTCTTCTACCGCGAGCTGATGCCGCGCTTCCGCGAACTCGGCATCACCGTGTTCGCCATCAGCCATGACGACCACTACTTCGCCGAAGCCGATCGCCTGCTTGAGATGCGCGACGGCCGGCTGTTCGAACTCACCGGCGAAGCGCGCGACCTCGCCAGCCGAGATGCGGTGGCGCGGATCGATACCGCCTCTCCTTGAGCGCCTAGCGCCTAGCGCCTAGCTGGCGGTAGCGTCTTCCCTTTGCGCTCGCCGACGCTCGCCTCCTGCGCCAGGCGGCGCCCACCGTGGCGGGCGCGGGCTTCGAGTGCGGGGATCAGGTCGCCTTCGCTGAGATGACGCCAGAAGCGCTGCGGCATGTGCTGGGTCATGACCCGATGATTGAGCCGCGCCGGATTGAAGGTGCTGACGAAGTAGGTGCGCCAGAGCGCGTGCTGATCATCCGCGCCGACGGCCTGGGCAGCCCGGGCGCGGGTGGCCCAGGCCGCGGGGCAGGGCGTGCGATAATCCAGCCGCTGGCCGTCCCAGGCCACGCCGCCGCGCGGGGTGGCGATCAGGAAGGCGTTGCCGCCGAGGCGGTCGGCGAAGTGTTCGGCGCCCAGGTCGAGCACGTCGTGGGCCGGCTCGAACCAGGCGATAAAGCTGGCCTGGGACTCTTCCACCTTGAGGTCCTTCTCTCTGTCGCGGTCATCCCTCCTGCCGAGGCAATCTTCTCTGCCATGCAAACCCTCTCCGCCTGGGGTGTCCTGGGCACCCCGGGTATCCGCCGTGTCGGCGTCCGTGGCGTCGCGATAAAAGCGCAGGAAGGCGTGCATATGGTGTGCCTCGCGCTTGACCGCGTGGCGGCGCTGATGCAGCGCGCGGCCATCGCTGTCGGCGGCGTGGGTGGCGTCGCGCTCGCCGTGGTGCAGGCGCCATATCACCCGGTAGAGCAGGGCCCAGCGGTTCTGTTCGCCGCCGCCGCTACGGTAGCGTGAGGCGCGTTCGAGCAGGGCCAGGTCCTCGCGGCCGATGCGCACCGGCGCTGGCGCCACGCTCGGCTCGGGCAGCCTGATAGCGTCGGCGGTGGTGTCGGCGAAGAGATCTTCCTGGCGTTCGCGCGCATCCTCCCACACCACCGCCGCCGGCGGCACGCCGGCCTGCAGCAGGCGCCGGGCAGCGTCGCGCCACTGGCCGAAGTCCGCGGCGGGCACCACCCAGGGCATGGCACTGGCTGACGGGGCAGGCGTCATCGCGGGCTCACCATAGTGCCATCTGCGCCGGCTGTGGCGCGGTCAGCTGCTGGCGCAGGCGGGCGCTGTCGCGCTGGCCATCGGCGGGGCGATAGTCCTGAGTCACCACGAAGGGGCGCAGGGTCTCCACCCGGCAGCGCAGTGCGATCAGGTCCTGAAAGCGGATCTTGCGCTGGCGGCGCAGCGCGACCAGCCGCTGTACGCTCCTCAGGCCGATCCCCGGCACGCGGGCGATCAGCGCCGGCTCGGCGCGGTTGAGATCGACCGGGAAGGTATCGCGATGGGTCAGCGCCCAGGCCAGCTTGGGGTCGATCTCCAGCTCCAGATTGCCCGGCTTGCCGAGCAGCTCCGCGGCGGCGAAGCCGTAACCGCGGATCAGGAAGTCGGCCTGGTAGAGCCGATGCTCGCGCAGCAGCGGTGGCGCCGCCTGGGGCAGACCAGCGGGGCGTTCGGGGATCGGACTGAAGGCCGAGTAGTAGACGCGCTTAAGGCGGAAGTCGCGGTAGAGCTGCTCGGCGGACTGCAGGATGGTGCGGTCGTCGGTGGCATCGGCGCCGACGATCATCTGCGTGCTCTGACCGCCCGGGGCGTAGCGCGGCGCCAGGCGCTTGGGGTTGGCGCTGCGCGGTGGCTGTCTGGCGTCCTGGGTGGCCGCGTCGTTGGCGGCGTCGATGCCCTGGCGGATCTGCCCCATCGCCGAGTGGATGGTACCCAGCTCCTTTTCCGGTGCCAGGGTCTTGAGACTCGTGAGCGTCGGCAGCTCGATATTGGCGCTCAAGCGGTCGGCATAGCGCCCGGCCTCTTCCAGCAGTTTGGGGTCGGCCTCGGGGATCGCCTTGAGGTGGATATAGCCACGGAACTGATGCGTCTCACGCAGCAGCTTCGCCACCTGGATCAACTGCTCCATGGTGTAGTCGCTGGAGCGGATGATGCCCGAACTCAGGAACAGCCCGCTGATGGTGTTGCGGCGATAGAAGGAGAGCGTGAGCCGTACCACCTCTTCCGGCGTGAAGCGGGCGCGCGGAATATTGCTCGAACGGCGGTTGATGCAGTACTGGCAGTCGTAGAGGCAGAAGTTGGTCAGCAGCACCTTGAGCAGCGAGACGCAGCGGCCGTCCGGGGTGAAGCTATGACAGATGCCCATGCCGCTGGAGGCACCCAGCCCGGCCTTGCCGCGGGAGCTGCGGTTGGGCGCGCCGCTGCTGGCGCAGGAGGCGTCGTACTTGGCGGCATCGGCCAGGATGGAGAGTTTGTCGATCAGCTCCATGGCGCACCTCGAGCAGGGGAGACGGCAACCCCGGTGGCGGGCCGACCCTGTCAGGATGGCTGCCGCGATCGGGGAGCTTAGTTCGAAATACTGTACTCAAAAACAGTGGTTTTGCATACAGTATTCGTGTCTCCGGATAGGCCCGGTGCGTATCAGGCCGATGTCTCGCCTGCCGCCGCCAGCGCCTCGCAGCGCGTGCGGATCTCGGCGTAGGGATAGGCCTCGAAGCGCGCGTACCCCGGCAGCTTGCGCGCCTTGAGCGGGGTGAACAGCGGCATCGCCAGCCCGCACAGAAAGTGCGCCATGCGCTGGGGGCCGGGGGCCTCGCCCAGGGTGTCGCGGTGGTGGGTGATGAACGGCGCCAGCGCCTGCTGCAGCGTCTGCGCATCGGGCTCGGGCAGCGGCGGTGCCGGCGGCAGGCGGGCGATATGGCCGTGGCATACCGAACAATGGCCGCAGCCCCGGGCGGCCTGGACCGAGTGGCCGCAGCCAGTAGTACCCGCCGGCGGCGCCTCGCCGAAATAGGCCGCCAGGCGCCAGGTCAGGCAGGTGGTGGATTCGAACAGGTCGAGCATGGCGTGCAGCCGGGCGATCTCACTCGCCTCCCGCGCCTGGTACTCGGCCAGCAGCGTCTCGCTCAGGCCGTCGATGTCGAACTCGGGCGTCAGCACCTCGTAGACATCGGTCATGCGCTTGGCTTCCAGCACCACCCAGCCCTTCTCCTGGAAGTACTCCAGCGCCGTGATCACTCGCCCTCGCGAGGCGTCGATGCCGGCCGCCGCCCCCGCCTGATAGAGGCGCTCGAAATCCACCGTGCCCCAGGTGCGCGCCATCGGCACGTTGTCGACGATCAGCCGCACGAAGTCGGCGCGCTCGCCCTCGAAGCGCGCCACCAGCGCCTCTGCCGGCTCGACGTAGCGCAGTCGGTACTCGGCCAGGTAGGCGTAGCGCGGGGCGATGACGCCGTGCATCTCCAGGCGCACCAGCAGCGTCTTCAACGGCAGCAGGCGCACGTTGCTATCGCGCGAGAGGGTGTTGAGCAGCACCGGCCACTGGCGCTCCGGCCCGGCGCCGGCGGCGGCGATCTCGCCGAGCACGTGGCGAATGCCGGCGCGCTCCGGGGTATCGCCGTAGACGAAGTTCTCCAGTACCCGCAGGCCGTCGCGGCCGGCCAGGGTGAGGCAACGTGAGGGCTTGCCGTCGCGTCCGGCGCGGCCGATTTCCTGGCTGTAGTTCTCGATCGACTTGGGCAGGTCGTAGTGGACCACGTTGCGTATATCGCCCTTGTCGATGCCCATGCCGAAGGCGATGGTGGCGACGATGCAGGCGAGCTCGCCGTGCATGAAGCCCTGCTGAATGGCCTCGCGGGTCTCGCTGTCGAGCCCGGCGTGGTAGGCCCGCGCGGCGATGCCGCGGGCGCTGAGATCGCGGGCGACCTGTTCGGCGCTGTGCTGCAGGGTGACGTAGACGATGGTGGGCGCGGCCGCACCCGGCTGCTGCTGCGGCGCCAGCCACGCCGCCAGGGCCTCGAGACGCTCGTCGGCCGGCACCGGCTCGACCAGCAGTTCGAGGTTGGGGCGGTGGAAGCCGGTGGTGATCACGTCCTCGGCGGCAATGGCGAACTTGTCGCGCATGTCGGCGATCACCGCCGGGGTCGCGGTCGCGGTGAGCAGCAGCGCCTGAGGGATATCGAACTCGCGCTGGTAGTCGGGCAGCTTGAGGTAGTCCGGGCGGAAGTTGTGGCCCCACTCGGAGATGCAGTGGGCCTCGTCGACCACTAGCAGCGAGATCGCGATCTGGCGCAGGAAGTGGCGGAAGCGCTCGTTCTTGAGCCGCTCCACCGAGACCATCAGGATCTTGAGCTCGTTGCGCCGCGCCCGCTCCATGATCTCGCGCACGGTGTCGCGGTCCTGGGTGGAGTCGATGCTGGCGGCGGCCACGCCGTGGCGCTGGAGAAAACCGAGCTGGTCCTGCATCAGCGCCAGCAGCGGCGAGACCACCAGGGTGAGGTGGGGCAGGTGCAGCGCGGGGAGCTGATAGCACAGCGACTTGCCGGCGCCGGTGGCGAAGATCGCCGCGGTCGAACGGCCGCCGATGACGCGTTCGATCACCGCGCCCTGGCCACCGCGGAAATCGTCGAAGCCGAAGACGCGCTTGAGGGTCTGGCGAGCGGTCTCTGGGGTCATGTCGGGCTCCCTGGGTTGGCCGATGCAGCGCGGCCGGCCCGGCGCTGCGGGGGCGCAGTATCGCACGCCCGGGTGACGCTTGCAGGTCGCTGCCGTGTCAGCGGCGCGCACGGCAGGCGCGCTGGCAAGTGCCGGCGTGCCCGCTCGGCTATCGAGTGGTGACGTCGCGCTGCGGCCAGGGGGCCGCGCTGGGATTGGCGGCCATGGCCTTCTCATCGGGCGGCTGGGTCTGGGTCGGTGTCAGCGTCGCCTGGGCGTGGCGCGAGGAGCGGTAGCTGACCCCGTGACGCGCCCGCGGCGGCTCGTTGCCGGTATGCAGGGCGGTGACGCGTTCGATGATCGCGCGGTCGCCCAGGGTCATGCGGTCGAGCATGCGCAGATGCTGCAGCCAGTTGGGTACCAGGAAGACTTCCTGCCACAGGTCGCGGTCGACGATATCGCGATAGAGCGACCAGCGCTTGGCGCCGTTGCGCAGGCGCAGCTTGCGCAGCGGGCGCACCGCGCGGGCGAAGTCGCGTAGATGCTCGGCATCGATGCGGTACTCGATGGTCACCATGACCGAACCGCGGGCCGGGTCGAACTCGAAGTCCGGGCGCTCGGTGTGCGCTTCCGGCGCTTCGATCAGGCCGCTGGCATCGAGATCGGGCAGACGCGAGGGCAACAGCAGCAGCGCCGAGATCAGCAGCAGCGCGCCGGCCAGCAGCAACGCCAGGTGCACGCCCAGGCCCTCGGTGAGCTGGCCCCACAGCAGCGAGCCCAGGGTCAGCCCGGCGTAGAGCGCGGTCTGGTAGAGCGCCAGCGCGCGGGCCTTGACCCAGTCCGGCACCAGCACCTGCACCGCCGAGTTGTAGGAGGCGACCGCGGCGATCCAGCAGCCCCCGCCGATCACCAGCGCCGGGAACAGCAGCCACAGCCTGTCGACCCCGCCGAGGATCAGCATCACCCCGCCCAGCAGTATGGCGGCGACGCTGATCAGGCGGCTGCTGCCAAGGCGCTGGCGTGCCCGGTTGACCAGGGTGCTGCCGGCGATCGCGCCGATCCCCAGCCCGCCCAGCATATAGCCGTAGAGCGAGGCGCTGCCGCTGGGATGCTGATGTGCCAGCAGCGGCAACAGCGCCCAGATCGCGCTGGCCGAGATGCCGAAGATGAAGGCGCGCAGCATCACCAGGCGGGTGACGCTGGAGTACTGCACGAAGTGCAGCGCCGCCTTGACCCCTCCCATAGCCGCTCCGGCGGCAGCGACTTGGGTAGCACCGCGCGCTTCCAGCGCCACAGCGCGGCGAGCAGGCCGCAGAAGCAGAGCACGTTGAGCAGGAAGATCCACGCCGGCCCCACCGCCGCCAGCAGCAGCCCGCCGATGGCCGGGCCGATGGCACGCGCGGCGTTGTAGTTGACGCTGTTGAGCAGCACGGCGCTGGAGACCAGATTGCGCGGCACCTGCTCGTTGACCGCCGCCTGCCAGGCCGGGGTGGTGATCGCCGCACCGATCGAGACGCACAGGATCGAGGTGAGCAGCAGGGTCGGCGAGAGCAGGCCGAGAAAGGCGATCACGGTGATGAAGGCGCCGCCCAGCAGCTCGATGGTCAACCCGAACAGCATCACCTTACGGCGGTCGTAGTTGTCCGCGATCACCCCGGTGACGATCGACATCAGCACCAGCGGCAGCGCCGCCGCCACCTGGATCAGCGCCACCAGCAGTGCGCCGCCGGCGCTGGAAGTGACCACCCAGGCCGCCGCCACCGACTGTGCCCATACGCCCAGGTTGGCGAACAAGTTGGCGATCCAGATCATGCGGAAGGCGGGCACGCCGAGCGGCGCGAAGGTGCTCACATCCGCCGGGCGCGGCGGCGTCTGGTCGGGCTCGAGGGTCAGATCGCTCTGGCGGGAAACGGGTTGCAGCATGGCGGGCTCGCTGTCGGCGGGCGAATCGGAAAGCGCAGGCGGGCCCGCGGTGTCACACCGCGAGCCCCAGATGACTAAATATTAGCATCCTGTCGATTACTGCCGCCGTCCAGCCCGACTTTCGACGCTTTCGGGGCGTGCCTGGACTTGCCTTGCCTAGATTGCCTAAATCGCCTGGGCCCAGCGCTGCTCCACCACCTCGCGATGGGCCGCCAGCGGATGCCAGGCCACGGGGCCGTCGCTGTCGGCGAGATCGAACACCTCGCGCCCGGCGACATGGTTGAGAATGGTCGCCGAGCGCCACGCCATCAGCGATAGCTGCGGCTCGGCGATGCCGTGGCTGTGGCGCCCGGCGTTGACCGCGTAGAGCCGGTGGGCAGCGGGGCCATCCCAGGCCACCTCGAAGTGCGGGCCGAGCACCAGATCGCCCTGGGCGTCGCGCGCCAGACGCTCGGTCAGCGGCGCCAGGCACGCCGGCAGCTGCGAGCAGAAGCCGGTGGCGAAGATCACCACGTCGGCGTCGAAGCGCTCGCGCTCGCCGCCCAGGCCGTGCTCGGTGGTCAGGCGCATCCCCGCGCCCTGGCGCGCTAGCGCCACCGCACTGCGATGCGGCAGCAGGCGCGCCCAGCGCGGCTCGCCGAGCACGTCGAAGCGGTGGTAGAGCTCGCGGTAGAGGGTCTGCAGGGCGGCCGGGGTGATGCCGTCGCTGGCCAGCTTCTGCGCCGCCACCTCGCGCTCGCGCACCGCCCGCGGCAGACCGTGGAAGGCGCCGGTGTAGCCGGGGGTGAAGTACTCGTTGGTGAACGCGGTCTCGTCGAGCGGCTCGAAGTTGCGCCGCCGCGAGATCCAGTCCAATGAACGCGGCTGACCCCAGTGGCCGCGCAGGGCGTTGAGGAACACATCGGCACCGCTCTGGCCGCCGCCCACCACCACCACGCGCAGGTCGGAGAAGTCGCGTCGGGCATGGGCGATCTCGGAGGCGTGCAGGCAGTGCGCCCCGCGCAGCGCGGTGGCGAACTCGGGCATCCACGGCGCCTTGCCGGTGCCCAGGCAGAGATGCCGGGCGCGGTAGTCGCCGCTGTCGGTGCGCAGGCGGAAACCGTGGGCGTCGAGATCGATCTCGCGCACGCCCTGGCCCAGCGTCACGCTCTCCAGGCGCTCGCCGACCCAGCGCAGGTAGTCTGAGAACTCGGCGCGGCTGACGCTGCCCAGCTCGGCGTTGAGGAAGCGGTAGAAGCGCCGGTGGCTGACAAGATAGTTGAGGAAGGAGTGGCGGCTGTCCGGCGCCACCGCGGTGACCAGATCCTTGAGGAAGCCGGTCTGCAGGTGGGTGTCGGGGAGCATCAGGCCGGGGTGCCAGGAGAGCGCCTGGCGCCGTTCGAAGAAGCGCGTGGCGAGTTGCGGCAGGCGCGAGTCCGCCAGCGCGGCGATGCTCAGATTGAAGGGGCCGGCACCCACGCCGGCCAGATCGAGAGTAGAGCGTTCAGACATCGGACACCTCCGGGGTTGTGATGACGTCGGCGCGTGGCGCGGCTTGGCGCACGCCGTGCAGGGGGTTGGCCACGTGCAGATCCATCTCCGCCAGCATGCGCTCGCGGGCGTTGTCGGTGGCGTGCAGGAACTTGGCGCGGTTGAGCGTCAGACGCAGGATGCGCGGCGCGAACAGATCGAAACGGGCGAAGCGCTCGGCCAGCGTCGGGTGGCGCTCACGGTAGGCGGTGAGCACGTCGCCGCAGAGCTGGTAGAAGCGTGTCTCACTGACCCCGCAGGCGGCAGCCAGCGGCGCGATGAAGCGCAGCGTGGTGACGAAATGGCCGGTCTGCAGATCGTGGATCAGCTTCTCCGGCGGCAGGCGCACGGTGACCGCGGTCAGGTTCTCCGGCAGGTCGCTGGCCTCGGGGAAATCCTCGTCGACCAGGCGCAGATCGCCCTGGAAATCCTTGAGCGCCAGGCGCGCGGGCCAGCCGTCGCGCAGGATCAGGGTGAGATTCTGGCCGTGGGCGATCAGTGAGACGCCGTAGCGGCAAATCAGATGCCACATCGGCACCACGGTGACCTCGAACAGCCGTGTGAGCCAGCGCTCCGCGGCGGCCGGGGACTCCGCCCCGGCCGCGCGCAGATAGGCGGCGAGCCAGGGCCGGCCGTGCTCGTCGCGCTGCATCAGCTCGGCCATCAGCAGCGCCTGCTCGGTGGCTGCCAGACGCGGCGCCAGCGCTTCGCGCCAGATCACCCCGAACAGCTCGGCGTAGCGGTAGGGCGCCTGGTCCAGACGCGCGTACTGGGCGTGGGGCAGCACCGCACCGGCGGGCTCGGCGAGGATCTCCAGCCCCGCGCGGGCAAACTCCGCGTCCTCCTGGGCGCGGCGCTTGAGCCACGCCGAGGCCGCCGGGCCGGCGAGCAGATAGCGCCCGGGGATGCCGCGATAGCAGGAGGTGTTCATGATCGTCAGCGGCAGCTTGATATCGTGGCTGGCGCGCCGGCTGACGTTGGTCAGGGTGCGCAGCGACTGCTGCGGCGCGTAGCGGTCGCCGAACTCGCCCAGATAGTGCAGCCGGCCGTGGGCGATATCGCCGGCGTGCAGCGGCGCCAGCCAGCGCTGCCACTGCCACGGGTGCACCGGCATCAGGCGGTAGTCGGTGGGGTTGTCGACGCGCTCGGCCAGCGCCTGGCGCAGCCGCCCCAGCTCGATATCGCAGAGCGCCGAGCGCAGGAGTTCCGGGGTGTCGATGGCCGTGCCGCCGCTCTCGAGCGCGGACGCGGCCACCGCCACCCAGCCCAGCTGGAAGCTGTGGCCATGCTCCGGGGCGTAGCGCGCCAGCGCTTCCAGCCCCCAGCCGCGGCGCCCTTTGTTGAACAGGAACTTGGGGTGGCCGTCGAGCAGCCGCTGGCGCTGCGGTTCGGGCAGACGGATGGCGGCATCGGCGCTGAGCCCGCGTCGCGCCTGGCGCAGCTGGCAGTCGGCGCGCAGGGTGGCGAACAGATCCTCCAGATGCTCGGCGACCTGGCTATCCTGCATGCCCAGCGGCGCGGCCAGCGCGAGCAGGAAATCGGCCGCCTCCAGGCTCGCCCCGGGGGGCGGGCTCAGGCTCTCGGGGTCGACCTGCGGCTGGCCCCAGAGATTGGTTTGGGCGCTGAAGTGCCAACTGCCGTGCTCGTTCAGGTCGAGGCGGTAGCCGCTGTCATCGTCGCCCAGCGGCGCGAGAATGCGCTCGTAGCTCAGCTCGCCGATCATCTTGGCGATCAGCGCGCGGTTGGCCGCGCCCCAGTGCGGCGCCAGGCAGGCGTCCAGCGTGGCCATCTCCGGGGCTGCGTGCATCATCGAAGGTCGGGGCATCACAGAATCTCGCTGAAGAAGTGATCGCGCTGGCCCATCACCAGGCTCGAACGCTTGTGCGGGAAGTCGAAGTCGCGCAGACGCTCCAGCCCGAGGCGCCCCAGATGGCGGAACAGCCGCTGGTTGTCGTGACGCGGCTCCAGCACCAGGCGGGTGGTGCGCGGCTCGCAGAGATAGGCGTAGTGGCTGAGCCCGCCCAGCCAGGCATCGACGAACTGCGGCCCGCGCACGTCCTCCTCGCCCACCAGCAGATGAATGCCGCGGTCGAAGGGTGCCCAGGGGTAGTGGGGGGCGAGACGATCCTCAGCGGCCCAGTAGAGCTCGAAGTAGCCGAACGCGCGGCCGTCGAACTCCCCGATCAGCGGCAGGGTGTGCGGGTCGGCCAGGCGCTGGTCGATGAACTCGGCCAGCTCCGCCTCGGGCCACGCCTGCTCCCAGAACTCGGCCACCCGCGGCAGATGCATCCAGCGCACGAAGCGTTCGAGGTCGCGCTCGCGCTCGATCACGCGCAGGCTGAAGGTCTGGCCTAGCTTGGGCATCAGCCGCCGGTAGACCTCGCCGCTCGGCTTGGCTGGGCGTTGGGGGTGGCCCAACTCGGGGGCGAAGGGCGTCTGCGCCGGGGTGGTCGGGGCGTGGCCCAGCCAGTGCCACGGCTGCTGATAGAAGACCGAGCGCAGCACCCGCGGGCCGCCCAGGGTGGCGATGAGCGTCGGCCAGTCCGGATGGGCCTGCCACTCCGCGTCTTCGAGCACCAGCAGCGCAAGCGTCGGGTGGCGGGCGAAGGCGGCATCGAGGGCGGCGATCAGCGAGTGCGGAGCGTGCTCGCCGGTGGCGTTCAGGCGCGCGGCGCGGTCGGCGAGGAAGGCAAGCGAGTCCTCGGCACTGCGTGTCTTGGCTGCGTCGGCCCTGGAAACGTGAGTCTCGCCGAGCGAGTGATCGCGCGTGGCCGTCAGTGCGTCTGTCGGCGTGTCTTGCAGCGTGTCTGGCGACGTAGCAGTCATGCGATGGCTCCGGTGGGGCGGTTGGCGTTCGGCGTCGCGGTCGGCGCTGCCTGCGAGCCGTCGAGGGATCGGGTCAGAGGTTGCGTCAACGGGTTGCGTAGCGGCAGATAGAGGCGGGCGGGGTTGCCCAGGGTCGCCTCGTTGACGCCGCTCAGGTAGCAGAAGAAGTTGCCCTTCACCTCCAGTTCGGCGGCGTTCAGGGCGTGATCCAGGCAGTCGAGATCGCCGTCGAGCCGTTCGCGCAGGCCCTCGAGATGGGCGCGCAGATCGGCCAGCAGCAGTGCTTCCTCGGCCAGGCCGTCGGCGGCCAGGGCGCTGGTGACGGCGAAGGTGGAGTTGATCAGCAGGTAGTAGAGGAAGTAGCGGCGCAGGGTATCGCGGGACCAGTGGTTTTCCGGCGTCGCGGCCAGCTGCGGATGGCGCGCGAGAAAGTGGTCGCTCACACCGCTGCCCTGGCAGTCGCGGTAGTCCATGCCCACCGGCCAGCCCTGGTCGAGGCGCAGCACGATGTTCTGCTGGTGCGCCAGCAGCACGATGCCCTCTTCCACCACCAGCCCGAACAGCGGGGTGAGCACTCGCTCGCAGTAGGCGGCGAACCAGCCGCGTGTGGCCTCGGCCAGCGGCTCGCCGCGCTGGGCGGCAGCGGCGCGGACCCGGGCGGCGAGCAGCGATTCGCCCTCTGCCGCCAACGGCTGCTGGGTCAGGGTGGCGAGCACCACCGCCTCGGCGTTGGGCGCGTGCTGCAGCGGGTTCTCACGCAGCAGCACCAGGCTGGCGGCATCCACCTCGCCCTCGGCATCGCGCCAGCCGAGCCAGGCCGGCTCCTGCATCACGTTGAAGCCGGGGAAGCGCCGGGCGATATCGAGATCGCGCATCCATTCATCCAGACGCAGCCCGCGGGTGACCTCCTTGACGCTGAGCAGACGCAGTGAATTGGTCAGGCGAGCGGAGAGCGAGCCCTTGACCATCCACGGCACGCCGCTGGCGTAGAGCGAACGATGCGATGAAGTGGGGTACCACTCGGCCTGGCTATCGCCCAGCCACACCAGCTCACCCGCCGCCTCGAGCGCCTGGACGCCGGGCTGCGCGCGCAGGTGCCGGGCCTGCCATGGGTGCATGGGCAGGGCGACGAACGCCTGCCCGGTCGCACTCTCCGGCAGCCGCACGGCCAGCTCGGCGGGCAGCAGGTCGGCGGCCAGCTCGGCGGCGCTCTGGTCGCGGCTGGAAGCCTCGACCACGCGCTCGGGGGCGACGCCCCACCAGGCGAGACCGACCCGGGCGCGGTGCTCGGGGCAGTAGCGCTGCGCCTCCTGCGCGGTGAAGGGTGCCCGCGACTTGGGCGCGGGGTGGAAGGCGTGGCCAGCGAGCAGGCCCTGCTCGGCGGCGATGAAATCGAGCGGCCCCTGCTGCAGCCGGGTCAGATCGTCCCGCGCCTCTAGGCTCTCCTGGGTGTTGGCGCGGCTCTCCAGCACCCGCTCGCGGAAGCGGGCGCGGGACTCAGCGTCGAGTTCGCCGACCAGCGCCGGTGTCGCCAGCACCCGATCCAGCGCCGTGGCGAAGTCGAGCGCCTGCGAGGTGCCGTGACGCACCTGGTGTGGCGGCCACACGAAGCGGCACTCGCCGCTGGCACTGCGGTGGCGCAGGCGTAGATGCAGCTCGCCGTCGCTCAGCGGCAGCACCGCTCGCTCACCGCTCGCGTCGCTGACCAGCCGCCAGTGCGAGCACTCGCGCAGCAGCGCATTGAAGAAACAGCTCGCGGCGAGATCGACGCGCGAGGAGACCGCGGAGGGCGTGGTATTCGGCATGGGACGACTCCTTTTCCGAGAATCTTTTTGAGAATGCTAAGGCAAATAAAAATCATTCATGTTAATTGAGTGTGTTGATTCAGGGTCATCGCGTGAGGTTTTCGGCGTGTGGTGTTCTCGGGTCGTGGCGTTTCTGGGTCGTTGCGTTTCTAGCTCGTGGCGTTTCTAGCTGGCGACGTCCGACTTCAGGGGTGGCCGCCGTGCCGGGCCATGGCGGTGCGTTCGCCGCTTCGCCCGCGGCGTGACAGCGGGATCAGCAGCAGCAGCGCCACGGCGGCCATCAGTGCCAGGGGCAGCAGGCGGCCAGGGTCGATCAGGCTGACGCAGAGCGCCGCCAGGCCGTAGCCCAGGGTGTGCGCCATGCTCAGCAGGCCGGCGCTGGTGCCCTGGGCCTGGTGGCGGGTAGCCGCCTCGGTATAGCCGGGGACGGCAAGGGCAGCGCCGGTGCTCGCCAGTACCACGCCGAGCGCGAACAGCAGGCCGAGGCCGATATGGAGTCCCGGCGTGAGTGTGAAGGTGGCCGTGGCGGCGAGCAGGGCATAGCCCAGCGCCAGCCCCGCGGCACCCAGTGCCAGCAGCGCGCGGCTCTCCAGGCGGCGGGCGCGGACCACCCCGATCTGGGTGGCGAGTGCCCCCACCGCCCCCAGCGAGAGCAGCACGCCCATCCAGTGGCCGGCACGCGTGGCATCGATCGCCAGCGCCTGCTGCAGCGAGGCCGGCAGACCCAACTGCATCAGCGAGACCGACATCGCCAGCAGCAGCGCCATGGCCAGATAGGCCAGGTTGCTGCGCGGGGGCAGGCGGTGGGCGATGCCCTGCAGTGACTGCGCGGCGCTGTCGTGTGCGGCGGAATGCGCGGTATCGATAGTATCCGAGTCGCGGGCCGGCAGCGGGACGCCGGGCAGCAGCAACAGTGCCAGCAGCCCAGCTACCAGCATCAGCGCGAACGGCGCATACACCGACAGGCTCAGGCTGGCGGCGGCAAGCAGCGGGCCGAGCAGGCGGCCGCTGCTGAGGCCGGCGCTGACCGCGGCCAGTGCTGGCAGACGCTCGCCACCGGGGTGCAACGCCAGCGCCCACTGCTGGCAGGCCGGCACCATGCCCGACACCGTCAGGCCGTAGAGCACCCGGGCCACGGCCAGCACCACCAGCATCGCCATTGGCGCCAGTAGCCCCGCCACCGAGGCCCACAGCGCGGCCGCGATCAGCGCAAAGCTGAGCAGATAGCCCAGCAGCGCCTGTACTACCACCGGCCGCGCGCCGCGGCGGTCGGCGACCCCGCCCCAGAAGGGGCTGCCGACGAGAAACAGCATCGATCCGAGCAGAATCAGCCCCGCCCACTGCGACAGCGGCAGTCCGAATCGTGCCACCAGCACTGGCAGCATCACCAGCAGGCCGTTCTGACCCAGGCCCAGCAGGGCAGCGCAGGCACCAAGGCGCCATAGGGGAGGTAAAGGCATGCCGCATTCGCCAAAAGTATGAGAATAAGAATTATTATCATAGTGAGAATGGGTGTCAACGCGCGATACGCAGCGTTGCGTGAGGACTTGTATCGAGGGTTTCTGCGCAAGGCATCGTCGCGATGGGTCTCGTCGCGCGTGGAGGGTTCGTCGCGCGTGGAGGGGGGCGACTGCAGAGAGAGAAGGGCGCAGGGCGTCTGGGCGACGCACGTGGAAAGCATGACGGTGGACGCAAGGATGATGGGCCGACGCCCACCACTCGGGTGGGCGTCGGCTCGGCGGGAGGCGATCCCCGCGTTGTCAGTACTGGTGGGACCAGGTCAGGCTGTAGGTGCGGCCGCGGCCCTGGTAGTCGTAGAGATACTCGGGGCCGTAGTAGGGCGAGTAGAACATGGTCGCGCGTTGACCCCATACGGTGGAGTACTGCTTGTCGGTGAGGTTCTCCACCCCCAGGCTGAGCTTGCCGAAGCCGGTCTGCTGGCTCAGCAGTAGATCGAGGGTAGTGTAGCCGTCGATCTCGCGGTCGTTGTCGTCCTCGAGGTCGAAGGCGTGGTTGGCCTGCAGGCGCACCGAGCGCTCGAAGTCCGACCAGCCGACGAAGGCGGTCGCCGAGGAGAGCGAGGCGTAGCGGGCATCGCGCTTGTTCCAGTCGCCGTCGGCGTCTTTCTGCTCGGAGCGCACCAGATTCAGCGTGCTGCCGGCCTCGAAGCCGTTGTCGAAGTAGCGGGTCACGGCACCTTCCAGGCCGTAGTCGCGCTTCTTCTCGTCGACCACTTCGACGCTCAGGTCCTCGGCGTTCTCTACCGCCTTGTCGGACCAGGCGTAGTAGACCGCCGCCTGGGTGCTCCAGCCGCCGCCCTGATAGCGCCAGCCGAGTTCGACCTGATCGGTCTTGATCGCGCTCAGCGGGTTGGCCGAGACGCTGACGTCGGGGCTCTTGCCGTAGTACTTGGCCGGGTCGGGCAGCTCGAAGCCCTGGCTGTAGCGCAGCCAGTTTTGGTGGCCGTTACCGTAGTCGTAGAGCGCGCTGGCGTTGACCAGGGTGGCATCGTAGTGGTTGCTGCCGCCGGGAACGTTCTTGAAGTCGTCGACGTCGACGTTCATGCGCTGCTGGCGCGCGCCCGCCGAGAGCTTGAGCCCGCGGGTCACCTGCCAGTCGGCCTGGGCGAAGGCGGCGACGGTATCGACCCGGTAGCCGGGATAGCGATCCTCGGAGCGCGCCTCGCGCTGGGTCAGCGCACCGCTGGCGTCGGTGACGTCACGATCGAAGAAGATCTGGTCGGCATCGAACTTCTCGCGGCTCAGATCGACCCCGTAGGTGAGGCCGACACTGTCGCTCAGCTGGGCGTCGAACAGCCCCTTGATGCCGCTCAGCTTGGTGTTCTGCTGCGAGGCGCGGAACTCGTAGTAGTCCGGGTTGCGCCAACTCGGCGAGGGATAGGGAAAGGCGTTGAACTTGGCCTCCTCCTCGCGGTGGAACGCTTGCAGATAGAAGTCCTGACCCAGCAGATCGCTGTGGTGGTACTGCACGTTGATCATCTTGCGATCGGTGGCCGGATCGCGGTCCGAGCTGTAGCCGTCGCGGATTTCGGCGTCGTCGAGGTTGGGCGAGGCGTCGCCGAGATGGGGGAAGTAGACCCCGCGGTGCCCTTCATAGCCGGAGCGGTAGAGCTGGGCGCCGATGCTCAATGACTGCTCTTGGGTGAGCACGATATTGAGATTGCCCATCAGGTCGATGCTGCGGTTGTCCTGCAGGTCGGTCTGGGTGATGTCGGGGAAGATCTCGTTGCCGCTGCCGTCGAACTGGCGGCCGTTGTCGCGATAGGCGACCCCCAGATAGCCCTGGACGTGCTCGTTACCGCCGCTGACCGACTGATCGAGATGGTAGTCGAGGTCGTCGCCGTCGTTGAGCCCGCTGGTCACGCCCGCCTGGGTACGCAGGGTGGGAGCGCCTGCCTTGCCCTTGCGGGTGATGATATTGATGATGCCGCCGGTGGCGCTGCCGCCGTAGAGGCTGTTGGCCCCGGAGATCACCTCGACGTGGTCGATGTTGAACGGATCGATGGAATCGAACTGGCGCGACAGCCCGCGCGAGCTGTTCATCGAGACGCCGTCGATCAGCACCTGCACGTTGCGCCCGCGCATGTTCTGGCCGTAGTTGGTACGCCCCTGCGGCGCCAGGTCGAGCCCCGGCACCAGCTTGCCCAGGGCGCTCTTGAGGTCGGCGCCGGTGTCCAGCTGCTGCTGCAGCTCTTCGTGCTCGATCACCCAGACCGTTCCGGGGATCTGGCTGATCTGGGTCGGCGTGCGCGAGCCCACCACCACCACGGTGTCGTTGGACTCCTTGGCCTGCAGCGGCAGTGCGGACGCGCCGACGACGACCGCGAGGCCAAGCGTCATTGTCTTCTTCATGGATGTTCCCTTGCCGGTAACGAAACGTTATCGCTTGTGTCGAATCGAGTCCCGGATGCTAGCACTAATCAAAAGCAAAATGATAGTGATTCGTATTTGAAGAATGGTGACATGACGCATCCACTGAAACCGCCGTACGACGGGAGGGTGAGATCGTGTGACGAAACCGGCCGCGCATGGCGATGAACGCCGCCGGGGTGCGGCGCTGTCGGCGCGCTGTGTCAGGATAGGCGAGTGGGAAAGACGCGGTTTGTAACAGCGAACGCTGCCGCTGGCGGGCGTTGTCTCGCTATCGTTGCGTCATCGATTGCCGATTGTCTCGCCCAGGCGGAGGCAGCCGAGCGCAGTGCCCGGACAGCATTCAGAGAGGGGCAGACTGTGCCTAGAGAGTGGGCAGACTGTGCCTAGAGAGTGGGCAGACTGTGCCTAGGGCAGCACCGCGATGGGGCACTCATCCCCGGGATGCGGCATGACCCGCATCGGGATACCGTAGATCGCCTCCAGGGTGGCGTCGCACATCAGCGTGCCCGGCTCGCCCTCGGCGAGCAGGCGGCCGCTGTGCAGGGCGACCAGATGGTCGCAGTAGCGCGCCGCCATGTTGACGTCATGCAGTACGATCACCACGCCCAGGCCCAGCTCGCGACAGAGCTTGCGCACCAGCGCCAGCACCTCGACCTGGTGGGCGATATCCAGCGCCGCCAGCGGTTCGTCGAGCAGCAGGTAGCGGCTGCCCTGGGCCAGCAGCATGGCCAGCCACACGCGCTGTCGCTCGCCGCCGGAGAGGGTGTCGACCAGGCGGTCGGCGAAGGCCTCGGTATGGGTCAGCGCGATCGCGCGCTCGATCTGCTGCTGGTCGTGGGCGTTGAGCCGCCCCAACAGGCCGTGCCACGGGTAGCGCCCGAAGCCGATCAGCTCGCGGCAGGTGAGGTTCTCCGCGCTGGGCAGATGCTGGGGCAGATAGGCGACATGGCGAGCGAACTCGCGCGGTTTCCAGTTGGCCAGCGGGCGGCCGTCGAGGCTGATGGTGCCGCGGCTCACCGGCTGCTGCTGGGCGAGCAGCTTGAGCAGGGTCGACTTGCCGGAGCCGTTGTGGCCGATCAGACCGTAGATGCGCCCTTCGCCGAAGGTAAAATCGATCGGGGAGAGCAGCTCGCGGCCCGCGATTTCGAAGCTCGCAGCCTGGAGTTCGAACATGCCGGAACGACCTCGCAACGCAGGGGATGGGCGTGACAAGATGCAATCCTAATTCAAATACGAACGCTTATCAAAAAGATCACGACGCCGTCAGTTCGCCATCACAAGCCCGACCGGCAGCCAGGAGAGAGAAGAACGATGCGCTGGATACTCAAGAGCGCGCTGATCGCGCTGCTGTTCGCCGCGGGGATCGTGCTGGTGGCCTCGCCGCAGGCGTTCGATCAGCGCCTGGTGTCGCTGGAAGCGCAGCGGGCGCTGCCCTCTCAGGCGGAGATGCTGGCGCGGGAGTCGCCGGCGCTCAACGCGGTGTTCCTGGCCATGGCCGACGACCCTCGCTGTGGATGAGCGCGCGGCTGGCGATCCGCCACTACGGCGACGCGGCTCGGGATGTCCTGGTCGACTACGGCCTCGAACCGGCGTTCCAGCAGGTGCTCGCCCGCTATGGCGCCGACAGCGTGCTGCCAGTGATCTACTACCGCGAGCACGATATCGCCACGCTGCGTCTGCAACACTGGCTGGGCGAGCGCTACCGCCAGGTCAGCAGCCGTTTCGACCAGTGGTGGGATGAACAGGACGCTGGGGCCGAGACGCCGACGGCTACCGAGCGCCAGGCCGGCGCTGGAAATGACACTCAGGACGAGACTCGGCGCGATCTTTCGGACGGCGCCCAGGCTGACGACCCCGCCGAACTCACGCCGCTGATGCGCGGCCGCCTGGCCATCGCGGCCCTGGCGGCGCAGGGGCACGATCTGCTGCGCGAGTTCGTGATCGGGCCGGACGGCGAGGTGACGCGGGTGCAGAGCGAGCGCCTGGTCAGCGATATCGGCGATCTCTTCACCAGCGGCGTGCGCGATCTCGAACGCCAGTGGCGGCGCGGCGAGTCGATCGATGCCGTCGACGTCGGCTGGGCCGGGGTCGATCTGCTGGTAATGGCCAGTGCGGTCAAGGTACTGCGGGCGGGGCGTGCACTGCGCGCCGGCGCGGCGGTGGAGGGGCAGGGCGCGCGCGCCGCCTCCCGTGGCGCGCTGGTCGGTGGGCGTTTCGCCACGCTCGCGCGCGGGGCCAAGGTCGCCGCGGTTGCGGGCGGCGCCTATCTGGTGGTGCGCCACCCCAGCCTGATCAGTGCGGCCGGCGCCAGTGCCGCCCGCTGGCTGGGCTGGCCGGTGTGGCTGGGTCAGTTCGGGGTCTGGCTAGCGGTGCTGTGGCCGCTGCTGATCGTGGCACGCTTCGTCTACCGCTGGGTGCTGGCGCCGCTGCTCTGGCTGCTGGTACCGCTGTTGAAGATGACCTCGCGCACCCCGCGCTGGCTGGTGCGCAAGACCTCGGTTAGCCACGCCGAGAACGACACGTCGCCTGATATCACGGCCTCTGATACCACTGTCTCTGATACCACTGCCCGCTGACAAGGAGAGCATTACCATGCACGAGGAGATACACGAGTCGCAGGAGACACTGATCTACGCCCCGCCCAGTGTCGAGACCTATATGGCGCTGCGCGCCGCCGCAGGCATGCACAGTCGCAGCGCCGCTGGCGCCGCCCGAGGGCTACCCAACAGCCTGTTCGCGGTACAGATCCAGCGGGCGGGAGAGACCATCGCCATGGGGCGGGTGGTGGGTGATGGCGGTTGCTTCTATCAGGTAGTGGATATCGCCGTGCATCCCAGGCATCAGGGGCGAGGGCTGGGCAAGCGCATCATGGGCGAGATTCGCGCCTTTATCCTGCGCGAGGCGCCGGAGAATGCCTTCGTCAGCCTGCTGGCGGACGGCGAGGCCCATCGGCTCTATGCCCAGTTCGACTTCGAGCCCACCGCGCCGCATGCCATCGGCATGGCGTGGTATCCCAAGCCTGCCCCGGCCTGAGTGCAGCCGGGGCGATGACGACGTCAGGCAGCGCCTAGAACCGGTAAGGGACAGTCCCTAGAACTGGTAAGAGAGCGTGGCGGTCACATTGCGCTCGGCGCCGAAGTAGCAGTAGGTCAGCGAGTTGCACGAGGCGACGTAGGACTTGTCGAGCAGGTTGCCGACGTTGAGCCGGGCGTCCACGCCGCTGAGTCCGATCTCGCTCAGGTCGTAGCCCAGGGTGGCATCGACCAGGGTGTAGTCGGGCAGGGTTTCGCTGTTCTGGCGGTCGGCATAGATCCCGCCGTAGTAGCGCGCGCCGACGCCGGCATCCAGCCCCGCCAGGGCGCCGTGCGCGACATCGTAATGGGCCCACAGGCTGGCCTGGTGGCGCGGCGCGTAGATGGCGTAGTTGCCGCTCTCGCCGGGGACGTCGCTCTCCTTGTAGGTGATATCGGTGTAGGCGTAGCCGGCCTGGAGGTAGAAGGCCTCCGAGAGCCAGGTACGCGCCTCGAGCTCGACCCCCTGGGACTGGATCTCGCCCACCGAGCGGTAGTCATCATCGGGCTGCTCCTTGGTGGCGACGTTCTCCTGGTTGATGCGGAATAGCGCCACGCTGTACTGGTTGCGGCTGCCCGGCGGCTGATACTTGAGCCCGGTCTCCCACTGGCGGCCCTCCATCGGTTCGAGCAGGTCGCCGTCGGAACCGGTGAAGCTGGTGGGCGTAAAGGCGGTATTGTAGCTCAGGTAGGGGGCGAGGCCGTTGTCGAACCGGTAGAGCAGCCCGGCGCGCCCGCTGAACTGGGTGGCGTCCAGGCTGCTGTCGCTGCCGCCGGCCAGGTGGTTGTCGTTCTCGATATCGACCCAGTCGTAGCGACCGCCGAAGGTGAGGCGCCAGCCCCCGAGCGCCATCTGGTCCTGCAGATAGATGCCGGTCTGGTCGAGGTGGTGGGTCTCGTCGGCGTAGACGCTGCGCGCGCTGGTCAAGCCGCCGTCGCGGCGGGGGGTGAACGGGTCGATGGGCGAGAAACCGGCGCTCGCGTAGGTGACGTCATTCTTGCGCTTCTGGTAATCGATCCCCACCAGCACGGTGTGGTCGATGAAGCCGTCGTTCAGCTTGGCCTCGACCTGGTTGTCCAGCGTCCACGCCTGCAGCGATTCGCGCGCGCCGTAGTAGCCGCGACGTAGCTGGTTGGTCTCATCGATCCAGCCGAGCTGGGCCACCTGGTCCATGCGCACATCGGCATTGAGATAGCTGAGCTTCTGCCGCGCGACCACGGCATCACTGAAGCGGTGCTCCAGGCGATAGCCGAACAGGCGCTGGTAGCGCTCGAACTTGTCGAAGTCGTCCTGCCCGTCGAAGAAGTCATTGTCGATATGCCGGCCATTGCGCCGGCTGACCGCCCCCTCATAGGGCACCCCCGAGTGGTAGCCGCCCTCCGGGTCCTTCTGCAGATAGGCCATCACGGTGAGCGTGGTGTCGTCGGTGGCATCCCAGGTGAGCGAGGGCATGATGGCGTAGCGTTCGTCCTCCACCGGGCCGAACTGAGTGTCGGCCTTGCTGCCGAGGCCGACCAGGCGATAGGCGACGCGCCGGCTCTCGCCCAGCGGGCCGGAGAGATCGAAGGCGGCACTGCGCCGGTCGTGATCGCCGCTGCTGAACTGGAGTTCGTGACGCGGGCTGAACAGCGGCTGCTTGCTGGTCAGGGCGACCAGGCCGCCGGGAGAGGAGCGCCCGTAGAGCACCGAGGCCGGCCCCTTGACGATCTCCACGTTCTCCAGGAACCAGGGGTCGATCACCATCGAGCTGTAGCCGTTGGTATCCCCCATCAGCTTGAGCCCATCCAGATAGACGTTGCTCAGGCTGCCATCCGAGAAGCCGCGCATCACCAGATAGTCATAGCGGTTGGAGGCCCCCACCTGATTGGTATAGACGCCCGGGGTGTACTCGGCCGCTTCGCGCACGCTGCGCACGTGGCGGATATCCATCTGCTCGCGGTCGACGCTGGAGACGCTCTGCGGGGTCTCGATGAAGGGCGTTTCTGTCTTGGTCGCCGCCGAGGGAGCGGTGACGGTGACGGTATCGAGATCGGCGCCCGCCGGGTCAGCCGCGCTCTGAGCGGCAGCACTCAGTGGTAGCAGCGAGGCGCCCAGCAGGCAGAGGGTGAACGGAGAGCGGTAGCGCATGGCCGGCATGGTGTTCCCTGTTATCGAATGTGCGTGGATGTAATCGAGAATTATTCACGATTAGGCCGGGCCACTGCCTATGCCAAATGCCACGAAAGCTATGCCTGCTGCCAGGACGCCCGTATCGACGCTCGCGTTTTGCCCCTCTGACTGTTCGACCCTCGCCACTCGCCCATCACCACTCGCCCATCACCACTCGACCCTCAGCGTTCGCTTCTCACCTCCCTAGGTGCCACGCCGTGGAACTGGCGGAAGGCGGTGGCGAAGTTGGTCGCATGGCGATAGCCGGCGCAGCGCGCCGCCTCCTGCACCGGCAGGCCCTCGCGCAGCAGGCGGTGGGCCAGGCGCAGGCGGAACTCGCGTAGCTGATCGAACAGCGAGCGGCCATAGTGGCAGCGGTACTTGCGACGTAGGGCGCTGGGGCTCATGCAGGCGAGCCGGGCAAGAGCGTCGAGGGAGTGCGCCCGGCCCGGATAACGTTCGAGCTCCGCATGCACCCGGGCCAGCAGCGCGCGGTCCCGCGGGCTCAGCGCGCCGGCGGTCTCCGCTATGCGGTGCTCGCCGCTGTCTGCACCTCCGCCTTGCTGCAGCGCCTGCCCCAGCATCTGTAGTGCCAGCCCCTCGGTCATCAGCTCGGTGCCGGGGGCACCCGCCGGCCACTGCAACGACTCTTCGAGGCTGCGCAGCAGCGCATCGGAGAGGGAAAGCCTGCGACAACCGTTACCCAGCGCCAGGCGCTCGAGCCAGGGGGAATGAGGGGGAGACGAATGAGACGAGAGATGAGATACCTGTGCCTGCGGCGTTTTCAGCAGGGTGAGGTTGATCGCGCGCACCCGCGGCTGGGCCACATGGCGGGCGCTCAGCGGCTGCGGCAGGGAGGTGTCGGGCACGTTGTAGCCGGTCACATCGTAGTCAGGCGCGTCGTAGTCAGGCACGTCGTAGTCGAGCAGGGCGCTCTGGCCGGCAAGCAGCCGGCAGCGCTCACCGCCCAGTGCCAGCTCGGCCTCACCTTCGAGCACCACGATGATCGACAGATGCGCCGGCGCGCCTGGCAGCGCGTGGCTTTCGTAGGTCTGGGCGATGCCGATATCCGAGCTGACCCACTGGCAGCCGGGCCAGGGCTGACACTCGGCGATCCGCCCCTCGACCACGCAGCGCGAGCCGCCGGGGCGGCCGGCCTCGAAGTCGGGGAAATGGTGGGCCAGATGGTAGCGCCGCTCGAAGTGGGCGAAATCGTCGACGCTCAGAGCGCGGTAGGGCGCCACGCCAGCGGCGGGCGGGGTATCCGGGGTAGCGGAAGCGGACATCGAAGAGACCTGGCAGCGAGCAGCGATGCAGTGGCGAAAGTGGCGTCACAGCGGTGCCGTCAACGCCATGACAATTAAACGATAATACGTTTCATTCGCTACTTGCTGCCAGTCTCTTCTTCCTCACCAGGCGATGATCGCGATCACCACCAGCGCGAACAGTGCCCACTTGATGGCGTAGTAGAGGGTCTTGTTGCGCTTCTTCAGCGCCTTGCCCTGGCGGCGTACCGCGTAGAGATACTTGAAGGCGCGGTTGAGGCCGCCGGTGCGGTCGTTGTCATCGTTGGGCGAGCTGGCGGCGGCCATCAGCGTACGTCCGACGAAGCGGTTGAGACGCCGCGCCCAGCCGTACTTCATCGGCCGCTCGATATCGCAGAACAGAATCAGGCGGTCCTGATCCGAGCCGTTCTCCGCGCGGTGCAGGTAGGTCTCGTCGAACATCACCGCTTCACCGTCGCGCCAGCTGTACTTCTCGCCGTCGACATCGATATAGCAGCGGTCGTCGTTGGGCGTCACCAGACCCAGGTGGTAGCGCAGCGAACCGGCGTAGGGGTCGCGGTGCAGGGTCAGATGGCTGCCGGCGGGCAGCTCGGCGAACATCGCCGCCTTGACGTTGGGAATGCCGGCGAGCAGCTCGGTGGTACGCGGGCAGAGCTGGCGCGCGGAGGGGTGGCTCTCGCCGTACCACTTGAGATAGAAGCGCTTCCAGCCGCGGCGGAAGAAGGAGTTGAAGCCGGCGTCGTCGTAGCGCGAGGAGGCCTTGATATGGTCCTGCAGCGCCATTGCCTCGTCGCGAATCTCCTGCCAGTTGCCGGTCAGACGCTCCAGCTCCGGGTAGTTGCCGAGATCGTGATAGGGCTGGTCCTTGTCGCGGCCGAAGAGGGTCATCAGCGCATTGATCGGCGCCATGAAGGTCGAGTGATCGGAGATCTGACGCAGCGGCCGATGGCGCACTCGACCCCGGTAGTGGGTATAGAGCACGCTGGCGATGAACAGCAGGATGAGTATCCACTTGATCATGGAGAGTCCGTTTCCATAGGGAGAGTGTGAGGGATCGGTGCCGGGTGCGAGTGTCGGGAGAATCGCAGGGGACCGTGTCAGGGAAAAACCGTTTGTCTGCTCACGATTGTCGCGGAATCGTGACCAGGGTCAAGTGATAGCCATCCACCCGTGCCACCTGGCCGCTGAGCCTACGCCCCACCGGCCACTGCGGCGATAGCGTCTTGCCCAGCTCCAGCGTGACCGCACCGGCGGCGGGCTGCCACGTGACCAGCCGAGCGTGGGGAAAGTAGAAACGCTGGCGCACCAGCGGATAGAGCGCCTTGAACAGGCTCTCCTTGAGCGAGAACACCTGGGTCACGAAGGCCGCCTGCTGCGCCGGCGGCAGGCTTGTTAGCCACTCGCGCTCGCTCTCCACCAGAATCTGCGGTGCCAGGCGCAGCGCGCGGGCCGGGTCGAGTTCGCCCTCGGCATCCAGGCCGATACCGGCAAGGCACGAGCGTTCCGCCACCACGCTCGCTGCCAACCCCTGGCTATGGGTGATCGAGCCCACGCAGCCCGCGGGCCACAGCGGCAGGCGTTCGCTATCCGTCTCCGGCGTGGTGGGCGTGCCGGTGAGCGCGCCCAGCGCCTGCCGCGCGCACAAACGCCCGGCCAGATACTCGGCGCGGCGCTTGGCCGCCGCGCTGGCCAGACGCTCCGGCAGGGCGACCTGCCATGCCGAGAGATCCGCCGCGCTCAGTGCATCGACAGCAAAGTGGAGCCGGGCACACTGCACCCCCGCGAGGGGCTGCGGCCAGGGCCAGGCGGTGCTTTCACCCTGGCAACCCGGCGGCAGCGTCTCGGAGGAGGCGCTCGTGCTCACGGGCGCATCGGCGCCCATCCCCGGGCTCATACCGGCAGGCCCACTCATGAATCAGCGGTCGACCAGCAGGGCATCGAGCGTGACCGGCACCTCGTCGCCGATTTGCTGATAACCCAGCAGCGAGAGGATCGTGCGCACGGTGCCGTTCTTCATCAGCTGCTTGCCATCCAGCGACACCGGTTCGGCGTTGCGCACTCGGACCCGATCCTCGGCCTCGCGGGTGAAGCGCACCGGCAGGCGCTCCTGGCGCTGCTCGCCGTTGGCATCGGTACGCAGCTTCAGCACCTCGACGGTGGACTGCCCCACGCGCAGCGAGTTGATGCGTTCCGGCGGCAGCTGGGTCACCACCGTGACCAGGGTGGAATTGGTCAGCGACGACATCCACGGCGGCAGCTGACCCAGCCGATCCAGCAGATCGGTCTGGTTGAGCCGCACCGGCAGGCGCAGCGTGCCATCCGCGCTGATCTCGCCCTCCATGCGCTGGAGCGCATGCTGATGGGGGATCCGCTGGCCGCTGCTGGTGATCTCGGTCACCTCCGCGGTGACCTTTGAGTGGTTGGGGTCCATCTGCCACGCGGCCTGCGCCACACCGGCGAAGGCCGAGGCGGCGCTCAGCAGGACGACGCCGGCGACGCGGCGTAAAAGCGTACTCGATGACATGGTGTCCTCCCTGGACAGAGACGAGCGGGGCAACGTCTGGTCTGCGCCCCCGGCTTTGGGTATCATACGGCTCCCGCGTTTCAGGGCCTATAGCTCAGTTGGTTAGAGCAGGGGACTCATAATCCCTTGGTCGTAGGTTCAAGTCCTACTGGGCCCACCAATAAAATCAGGTGGTTACGTGACCGAGGTTCGCTTTCCATCAATGTGTGGTTGCGGTTTGGTTGCTGATCCGCGGCAACTTCGCCACCACGCTCTCCCACCTTGCCGGATCGGCATGCGCATAGCGGCTCGTCACCGTCAGCGACGAATGCCCTAGCAGATCCCGGATGCTCGTCAGTGCCTCCCCCTTGCTGGCCAGCAATGATGCGTAGCAGTGCCGCAAATCGTGAAAGCGAAAATCAGGGCGACCAATTTTCTCCCTGGCTTTCTCGAACGCGCCGCGCACCCTGTCGCCGGTCGTGTCAAACGGCAAGGCTTCTACCAACGGCAGGGCTTCCTCCGTCAGGGGTATGACCCTCGGCTTCCCGCTCTTTGTCTGGTTGGTCCTGAGCACGATGCGGCCGTTGTAGACGTTCCTTGATTCCAGTGCCATCAGCTCCCCACGCCTCATGCCGGTCAGCATCGCCAGCAGGATCACCTTTCGCTCGACCTTGTAGCGTTCCGGGACTGCTTCAAGCAGTTCGGCGAGTTCCATCTCGGTCGGGTAGACATGGCGCTCGTTCTTGGGCGACGGTTTGCGCAGCTTGCCGTCCAGTGGCAGGTCGATCCAGTTCCACTCGCGGTAAGACAGCGAGAGCACCCGCTTGACCACCTGAGTGCGGTTGTTAATGGTTGACTGCGCCAGTCCCTTTTCCTTGAGAGCCTTCTGCATCCGGCGAGCTGCGTCGAGCAACTCCTGCCCGATCGTGACGCCAGGGGCATGCTCATCCATCCATCTGGCCACCAACAGGATGTGCTGCTTCTGGGTGCGAACATCGTATTCGCTGACCATCCGCTGCAATCCCTCCAAAAATGTACGCTTGGGCTTGCGACCCATGACGCCGTTGAATTCGTCCTCCTGCCGCTGGGCCTCGGCTTTCAGCGCATACTGTCTTGCTTCTCCTTCCGTGCGAAAAGTTCGCTGAGCACGGCGACCGTTGATTGTGGTGCGCACGACCCACGTGCCTCGGTCTTTCCGTTGTGAAACTGTGAATCCCATACCCGATCCTCCTTGTGCTGAGGACCGCGCCTGCATTGCTGAGCGTACTCCTCAACCTCTTCCTGATCAAAACGCACTGCGCTGCCGAACTGGATGAAGCCGATTTCGTGCTTGTGGCCATAAACCCAGCTCAGGCTCATGCCGAGCTTTTGCGCGACCTGCTCCGGACGAAGAAGTCCATCAGCCATCTGTTGCCTCCCCACGCAGCCATCACCCGTTGAGTGAAACAGCTGATACTGATAATACCTAAATGAATTGGATGGTCAATGCGTTTGTGTATTAGTCGGGCGTGATTAGCCAATGCCATGTCAGGAGAGGGATTAGAGAAGGGTCTTGGCTTCGACAGCGACAGCCAGGATTGAGCAGTTTTTTTCTAGCGAAATCAAAGGATAGGAAGGGTTCAGCGGCTGAAGGTAACTCTTGCCGCTATCTTCGATGAGCTTGCGGAAGGTGGGCTCCGGCGTATTCGCGAGTTGCGCGAGCACCAGTTTGCCAGGTGCACTCCCCAGCCCTGTATCGAAAAGCACTTTGATGCCTTCAGGCAGGCTTGGAGAAACCCCGGGAGGGGCTGACATGGCATCTCCCTTGACATGCAGCCAGAAGCCAATGCCTTTGGCCTTGCAGGCGCTTGGTTCCATTGAATTTTTTTTGTTAGATGCAGCCGCGGCTACTGCGTCTGACGTCCCGGTCTGTGACCATTCGAGGCATGGGTAGTCATACACACGGGTCGCCGACCTTTGTTGTACTCCGCTAATCGCATCAATCGCATAGCCTACTGGGCTCAATACGGAACCTATCGGGCCCAGCAGAGTGCCCATGGCGCTCAGCGTGGCTCCAGCCCGAGGGGGGCGGAGGGTGGAATCACCGTAGGCCAGATAGCCAGTAGTGGTGCCCAAGGCTTTAGCGATTTTCTCTAGGTTGGAGATCCTCGGCGACTTGCTGGTGCCTTTCAAGATGCGGTGGATGGTGGGTTGAGGAACGTCAGCGCGGCGTGCAAGCTCGTTCTCACTCACCCGAGCAGTCTCCATGAGGTCGCGGAGTCTCGTGCCTATCGTGCTCTCATCGCTCATGCTCAGCTGGCTCCAAGTCAGGTTTTGGGTTATACGTTATCGTATTGGCAGGCTAGCCCCTTGTCTAGACTAAGTGTGTGGCTCCGAATGTGTGCCGTGCTTGAGTTCGTGGTTGGGCGTCATGAGACTTGGGTGAGGGCTGATGGACGAGGACGAGGGGCCATGTAGCAATCTATGGCGCCAAGCTTGGGGTGCAGGTATTGGCCCGGTAGTTACTTGCTACAGTGTTGCTTCGCCGATCAGCAGATGAGGAGCGTGTCGCATGACGAACCGTCCTACCTCGACTCCGGCGATCAGGTCGATCGTTCTGCCAGTTTCTTCGCTTTGACTGAGGACGTAAGCCTCCAGCGCTTCCGTAGCATTGCCCGTGGTGATGAGGAGCCCGCCGTCCGCCTTGTACGTTTCCATCCCTTCAACGATCTGATCGACGGCATGAAGGTCGTGGTGGTCCCCCGTGAAGGACTTGGCCTGCACTACTAGGCGCGTGTTCAACGTTACGCCTGCGACAGGATTCTGGAAGTCCACGATCAGGTCTGCACCATGATCGGTTCGCCAGCCAAAACCGTTTTTGATTGACACGGTGTGTGGCATCTGACTGAACACCTCGTGCAGAAACTTCTCGAACTCCTTGCCTTTGTTCATTTCCTGAATGGCTCGTGTGAGCCGGGGCAGGATCTCCTGATTCACGCGCTCCCTGAGGTGAATGACCCCCTTGGCCCCCGTGGCATGGCTGTCATATCGGCTGTGCCTGAGGTTTTCCAGGCTGGCCAGAAAGTCGTCTACCTTGCGCACCCGCTGCCCACGACGCATGGGTTTCAGGTTCACCGAGGGCAGGACATTGGGGTCGTTACGCGAGAACTCGGTGATAGTGCTTGGATCGACGGGCAGATAGTTGCATAAGTCGTGCCCCCATGAGCAGCTGAGGCCTTCGTCAAAGCCGTACTCCCCGGTGACCTGTACCGCGACACAACGGCCGTATTCCGGCAGGTTCACGTGGACAATCCAGTCACCGGGCCGAATGTCGAGGAGAAAGCCGTTGGCGCCGTGTGTCTGTTCCCGGAGCGAGACTTCCTGGTCCCACATGCCGAAGCGTGACTTGCCTTCACGTATCGCGTTATAGAGGGAGGGACGCACTTCGCTCGGGACCTTGGCGAAGGCAAAGACTTGGAGTGACATGCGATTTTCTTACCATTCAATGGGTTGGGAAGGCTTACAGTACCATTAGTCGCCCCCTCCATCGGTACTACCTGCTCGGGTCTTTCAACCGTTCCGGTATGGTTCGTGCCAGGCCACACCGCATGCGGCCTGCAATCTTGGCATTCTAAGGAGATCGCAGGCGTGGATTAGTGACGTAGGGGGTATGTCAGGATTAACACTTTTGCGCAGGAGTCATCGATGCAGGCAACGCCCAGCCCTTTGATCCGCTTCTATAAAGGAGAGAGCACCGACCACAATGGCCGAGCTATTGGAGATATCTGGTCGCTTTCGCATTTCTGGTTGGAACACTCTCACGATTACATCCAGTGGCTGTTTCCGATCCCCGAAGCAGGGCGGTTCAATGGCTTTGCGCCGCTGTTGGACGAAGAGGCGCGGGAGGTGTTCGCCAATGACAAATCGCTGAAGACGAATCAGCAGCACTCGCTGGACGTAATGCTGACGTTTTTCGGACTGAGTCGTGAGAAGCTATGCATTGAGGCGCTGCCCGAGCTCAACATGCGCGAGCATATCTGGCTCAAGCGCGGTGGCCACAACCACCTGCGCATCTCGCGGATCATCCGCAGTCTGCATCTTTGCCACCAGCCTGAGCTGGCGGCGGCCTTTCAGCGGGCCATGATTGAGATCGGCACGTCCCATGGCGTGGTGTCCGAGCAGTCAGTGGCCTATTGGCGAGCGGCCAACCAGCCCTGAGGTCGTGTGACTGATACCCGTTACCCCTGGATCTCGAGGATCACGATCTGGAACGCGCGATTGCTCATCGGTAGGTGATCATGATTGAGGAACGGGTGCTGTGGTTCGGAGGCGATCAGGTTCACGTCGAGATCGTCTAGGCCCTCAGTGTGCAGCCTATTGCCGAGTCGTTCGATTAATCGGTCAGAGGTATCCCGGTTCGGTGGACAACGGCGAGTCAGCACCAGGTAGTTGGTCTTGAGGCTATGTCGCCCGGCATGGCGGCTGACCTTGGCCAGGCGGCGGATATCGCTGATCAACCCCCGCATGGCATCGCCCCGCTTGAACTCCAGGATATGCGCGGTGCGTCCCCGTTTGCCCGTGTGCAGTACAAGGTCGAAACGCCCCTCGGGACGCAGGTCGGGTTCCCGGAGCAGTTCGGTGATGTCGTCGACTTGCATGTCCGAGGCCTCGAAGGTGCGCTTGACCTGCGCTTCCAGCCGATAGCCGAAGTTGTCGAAGTGCTCGGCGAAGTAGTCGGCTACCCGCATGGCCATGAAGAACTCTGGCATGCGATGCAGCGAGGACCGCGACAGCTGTTGGGCGTCGTTATGGGCGGCCAGCAGGGCCTCCATGATGGCGTTGAGTCGGTTGTTGGGTGAAGACCTCATGGGTGACCTCCCTGGTCAGTAATAAAGCCGTGACCACCATGGGCACGCTGAGCGGCCAGGCGAGAATCGACACTATCGGCATCTCCAGCCGCCCAGTGTAGGTGGGATTGGTAATAGCTTTATAGATCGGCAGGTAGCGTCGATACTTGAGCTAACTGGAACGGCAGGCAGACTGCGATCACCAGCCATCCTGAATCGCCCAGTACGGCGTTTGACGGCGCCGCCCGATGAATCCCCTGTCTCAACAGCATAAAAGCGGCCCTCGGGCCGCTGTGCGCTATGTCGGTGATTAGGACGTGTTGGTCGAGAGATCCAACTGATTCTGGGAAACGATGATGGTCAGCATCAGCGGATGGAGCCGCCACACCACAGGGGATTAACGGGTTTTGGTGAAGTAGGACGGGATAAAAGGAGAGTCGTATGAGGTGTCCTTAGGTTACGTCCTGGGGTGAATGATCTTGCCCAGCAGCAGTGTACACCCCGTTAAGGCAGTACACTGAGACGAGGTGACCCATGGCAAGGCAAGCAGCTTCGATGAAGAAGACCCGTACCCGCTACTCTCAGGACTATAAGGCCGAGGCGCTGGCACTCGCTGACCGCGTTGGCATTAGTGCCGCCGCCCGAGAGCTTGGCCTTCAGTCCAGCCAGCTCTACCAATGGCGAGCCAAGGCCCAACAGCAGCAAAGCGCTTCAGCACGTGAGCAAGCACTGGCCGACGAGAATGCCCGGCTCAAGCGGCAACTGGCCGAGAAGTCGGAAGAGCTTGAAATCACAAAAAAGGCGGCCGCGTACTTCGCCAAACACCTCAAGTGAAGTACGCCTTCATCCACCAGCATCGTCAGGCATTCAGCATCCAGCGGATGTGCGGAGTTCTCGGGGTGGCTCGCAGTGGCTACTACGCCTGGCGACAGTGTGGTGGTGAACCGTCCCCGAGATGCCGCCAGCAGGCGGTTCTCGACCAGCGAGTGGCCGAGGCCTTCAAGCGCCGGAAGGGGCGCTCAGGCGCCCCCAGATTGGTGCCGGACCTAGTTCACGATGGTCTGGCGGTGAATCGCAAGACTGTCGCTGCCAGCCTACGACGCCAAGGACTTCGCGCCAAGGCGGCGCGCAAGTTCAAGGCGACGACGAACTCGCGACACTCGCTGCCAGTGGCACCCAACCTGCTGGAGCAAGACTTCACCTCCATGGCGCCGAACGAGAAATGGGTCGGCGACATCACCTATCTGGCGACCGGTGAAGGATGGCTCCATCTGGCGGTGCTGATCGATCTGTTCTCACGCAAGGTGATCGGCTGGGCGATGAGCGAGCGAATGACTGCCGACCTGGCCGGGGGCGCGCTCCAGATGGCGTTGTGGCGCCGTAAGATGCCCAAGAAGGTCGTCGTCCACTCGGATCGCGGTAGCCAGTACTGCTCGACCCTGTACCAGTCGCTGCTGACCCGACACGACCTGAAGTGCAGCATGAGTGCCAGGGGCAACTGCTACGACAATGCCTGTGCCGAGAGCTTCTTCCATAGCCTCAAGGTCGAGGCGATCCATGGCGAGCGATTCGAGACCCGGGACGCCATGCGGCGGCACGTGTTCGAGTATATCGAGATGGACTACAACCGGCAGCGTCGGCACAGTGCGATTGGGATGATCAGCCCGGAGGCCTTCGAGGCCCGAATGATCGCTTAGATCGGTGTTCACGATTGCTGGGTAAGATCAACCCATCACTTGATTGTCAGCTTCCGGGCCGGGGAACAGGTTGAGGCCGATACCCTGGTGGCCATCGAGGACCGTATTTGCAAGGGGCTGGGCTTTGGAGAGCATCAGCGCATTAGTGCCGTTCACAACGATACCGACAACCTGCACATCCATATCGCCGTTAACAAGATCCACCCGACGCGCAACATCATCCACGAACCCTACTACCCACACCAGACGCTGGCCGAGCTGTGCGAGGTCATGGAACGGGATTACGGGTTGCAGCAGGACAACCACATGCCGCGCCGACGCGGGGCCGAGTCGCGAGCCGCCGACATGGAGCGTCATGCCGGTATTGAAAGCCTGATCGGTTGGATCAAGCGCGAGTGCCTGGACGACATCAAAACCGCGCGGTCCTGGGCTGAGCTACACCATGTCATGCGTGACAACGGCTTGGAACTCCGGGCGCGGGGGAATGGGCTGGTTGTCGTGGCCGGTGATGACGCGGCGGTCAAGGCGAGCACCCTGGGGCGGGATTTCTCCAAGCCGAAGCTGGAGGCCCGTTTCGGCCCGTTCGAGCCTGACCAGGCGCAACAGGGCAAGCCCCGCCGCCAGTACCGCAAAGATCCGGTACGGCTGCGGGTAAACACCATCGAGCTTTACGCCCGGTTCAAATCAGAACAGCAGAGCGCGGCAGCCAACAAGACGGCGGCCCTGGACAAAGCCCGGCGGCAGAAAAACCGCCGGATTGAGAACGCCAAGAAGAAGGGCAAGGCCCGGCGGGCGGCCATCAAGCTCACCAGCGGCAGGCTGACCAAGAAGGTGCTGTATGCGCAGGCCAGCAGCGCCCTGAAAGCCGACATTGACGCGATCCAGAAGCAGTACCGTGAGGAACGCCAGGCGATCCATGAGGCCCACGGGCGCCGCACCTGGGCAGACTGGCTAAAACGGGAAGCCTTGCAGGGCGATACCGGGGCCCTGGCCGCGTTGCGAGCCAGAGAGGCCGCCCAGGGCCTCAAGGGCAACACCTTGAAGGGGGAGGGACAGGCGAAGCCCGGCCATGTGCCGGTGATCGACAGCATCACCAAGAAGGGCACCATCATTTACCGGGCCGGGGCCAGCGCCGTACGCGACGATGGCGACCGGCTCCAGGTATCCAGGGAGTCCGACCAGACAGGCATCCAGATCGCGCTAAGGATGGCGATGGAACGCTACGGCGAGCGCATCACCGTGAACGGTTCGCCGGAGTTCAAAGCGCGGGTGATCAAGGCGGCAGCGGATGGACAGTTGCCTATCCGGTTTGCGGACTCCGGGCTGGAACGTCGCCGCCAAGCCCTGGCGAACGGCGAGAACACCGCCCAGGCCAAGACCCGAAGCAAGCAAGCGGGCGTGCCGCCTATCGGTCAGCCGCCTCCTCCAGTGCGCCGGAACCGGCTGCAATCGCTATCCCAGACCGATGTACTTCACCTTGAGGGACAAGCGAGCAACACGCCGACACCGCCCCCACGGGGGCCGAGCGAGCAGGAGCGTCGCAAAGCCAAGTTACGGGCAGAGATGGACGCCAAGAGGGCAAAAAGACAGCAAAAGGGACGTTCACTATAGTGCTTTCCCTTTGGAAGTCGGCAACAAACGGTAGATGCGATTAACCCTTGGGAAGCCTAACCGTACCCCAGGACAATGACACCGATGTTCAACAACCATTGGCCGCGCGTTTTGACGGTGTCGCGCAGGTCGGACGCCGGGATAGTAAGTGACGAGCTATCCCTGTAGAGGTCCACACTTCACCGCCGGGTTTTCCGGTAGGGGTAGTGGCTCGCAATCTTCATGAGCGAGCCGCTACAGGTTGGTGAGTGCAACTTAGTCACGATGAAGCTAAGAGCACTCAATCATGAGAAGAGAAAGAATTTTAGCGGCTAAAATTCCTGTCGCAGTCATGTCCTTGGCGTTAACCGCGTCCATGCCTGCCCAAGCAGGCATCCCTGTCATCGATGGTGGCAACTTGTCACAGAACATCATGACTGCAATGGAATCTGTGGCCCAGACCCTTAAGCTGATCGAGCAGTATCAGACTCAGTTGCAGCAGTATGAAAACCAGTTGCAAAACACCATGGCTCCAGCGGCTTATATCTGGGACAGGACACAATCCACGATTAATGATCTGATCCAAGCAACCAATACACTTCAGCATTACCAGAATCAGCTCGGCAGCCTCGATGCCTATCTGGGCAAGTTCCAGGACGTAGCGTATTACCGGAGTTCCCCCTGCTTCAATGGCGGAGGTTGCACGGATGCCGAACGCGCTGCGATGGATGAAAATCGTCGCCTGGCGTCTGAATCGCAAAAAGCGGCCAACGATGCGCTCTTCCGGGGGCTGGATCAGCAACAAGATAACTTGGCGTCAGATGCTCGACAGCTTGAACGTTTGCAATCTGCTGCTCAGGGCGCGGATGGCCAGCTTGCCGCCATTGGTTACGCCAACCAGCTCGCCAGCAACCAAGCGAACCAACTTCTGCAAATCCGCAGCTTGCTGATTGCTCAGCAGAACGCTGAAGCCGCTCGTCTCGCCGCCGAACTGGATGCAAACGCCAGAGGGGAAGCGCGGGAAAGTCAGATGCGTACCTGGAATTACCAACCTAGCGCAACAGATCGCTATTAAGGAGGCCGCGATGAAGAAGATCATCCCACTTGTGGCAGCTGTTGCCTTGGTAGGTTGTGAACAGGAAACGGTACCAGAGGCGAGTGCGATCACGTGTGCGCCAGTTGCGTTTCAGCAGACTATCCGCGAGCTGAGCCGAGAATCGAACCGAAAAGCCTTTACCGAAGCCTGTCGGTCGTTCGAGAAGGCCCAACGCATGCGGGAATGGGAATTCGAACCCAGCTCCCCCGACAGGTATTGAGGGAGGGCGTTGCATGAAACGATTCGTTTTTGGTGGTTTGGGCGTGATGGCCGTCGTCATGCTGTCCGATACCGCAATGGCTCAGGAGCTATCCAGCAGCAACATCATGGATGATGTGTTGGATCGCTTTCATTCCGCGGCATCAACGTGGGGGCCTGCCATAGAAGCGGCCGCCAGTCGGTTGTTCTGGACCCTGGTAGTGATCTCGATGGTGTGGACGTTCGGCATGATGGCGCTGCGCAAGGCCGACATTGGTGAGTTCTTTGCCGAGCTTGTTCGTTTCACCATCTTTACAGGCTTTTTCTGGTGGTTGCTGACGAACGCGACTCAGGGCATGAACATCGCGGGAACCATCGTACAGTCATTGCAAACCCTTGGGGCACAAGCCGGTGGCCTCTCCAACGGCAACTTGGGGCCGTCCAGCATCCTCGATATCGGTTTTGAACTGTACGACCAGACAGTGAAGGCCACGTCAGAGTTGAGCTGGAAACAGTTTGCCACTGCGTTGGTGATGGAAGGTATGGCCTTGGCCGTATTGCTGGTGTTGGCGATCATTTCCGTCAACCTGCTCCTGCTGCTAGCCGCCAGTTGGATACTGCTTTATGCAGGAGTGTTTTTCCTGGGGTTTGGCGGCTCCCGTTGGACATCAGACATGGCGATCAACTATTACAAGGCTATTCTCGGCATAGCGGCTCAGTTGATGGCAATGGTGCTCCTGGTCGCCATCGGTAGGGAGTTTATTACTCACTACTACTCGCAGATGAGCGAGAACATGGCTTCCCAGGAGTTGGTCGTGATGCTGGTCGTTTCGGTGATCCTGCTATTTCTGGTTAACAAGATTCCACCGATGATTTCCGGCCTGGTGTCGGGTGGCAGCGTGGGAGCAATGGGCATCGGATCATTTGGTGCCGGTGCTGCGGTAGGAGCAGCCATATCAGCGGCAGGTATGGCCCTCACGGCGGGTAAGATGGCTGGGAACGCGATGTTGGGCGGTGCGGCGAATGCAGTAGGTGGCGGGTCAGCCATCAAGGCTGCCTTCGAGAAGGCCCAGTCCAATATGTCGGGGTCTGGAGCTGACATGCCGAGCTTTGGCACTGGAGGTGACAGCAGCGGTGGTGGGAGTGGCAGCAGCTCCACCGGAGATGAAGCTGGCTCCGGTGACACCCCATTTGCGCAGGCGGCTGGTTTCGCTGGTTCTGGCTCCCGATCTGGTGGCGGTAGCGGATTCAAGCGAGCAGCATCCTTGGGCGCGGGAACGGCTGGCGAGCTAGCTAAAGGGGTTGGGTCGAAGATGGCTGGGAAGTTCCAGGGCAAGGTTGATCAAACCGCTGGTGGCCGCACGGCGTCCTCCATCCGCGCGAGCATGAAGCCGGAAGGGGATAGTGAGGTCGCAGAAGCGGATGATTCTGTTCCCTCGTTCGACAGCGACAGCTTGGGTGGTAGTGAACGTCAACAGGATCGTAATGACGAGATTGCCAGCTTTGTGAACCGTGACCAGCAGGACATCTAAGGAGAGCCCACGATGAAACAACGTCATTTTATGGTAGCCCTGGATATGCTCGATGAAGGGAGGGAGGCCTACACAGAAGCCGCTTTCGTACCGGCTGTCGAGCTATCGGTCGAGGAAGAGAGGAGCTTTGGTGCAGAGATTGCCGCTTTCGTGAACCGTCCGGCCCACTCGGGCCGCGAGGAGGCACCACGCAGCACGCATACTAGCAACGATGTAGGAGCTGGAACCGGGAGAATCCCGTTTTCAGAGGCGGCGGGATTTTCCGATACTGGCTTCTGACATTATGGGAGTCATTGACCAGCGATAGCCCAGGCGGCCAATGGCCGCCTTTCCGCAAGGAGGGGGACATGGGCGAACAATCACGCCGACAACAGCGTAAAGAGCTGGAAGGCAAGACCGTCGAGCAGGTCGGCGAGGCGCACCCAGAAAGCGGGGAGCCGGCGGTTCGGTGGCTGACTTCCGAAGAACTGGATGAACTGCGGCGGGACATGGCCGAAGCATCTGCTTGGGCGCGGGTAGAGCTGAAACGGCGAAAAACAGATAGTTAGGCTGGGAACCGAAGCCCGTATGCACTGACCCAAGCCTTCTCAGCCTTTTAGTTCTGATCCGTGCTGTTGCAGCCGCTAGCGTGCATAATTGTCAAATGCATTCATGCGAGAAACCTATAACTAACTGACCGAAAAGGGAACTTTTGAGGGTATGCTGGTCTACAACGCCACCAAGCAGCAGTTCATCGATGATGTGCGCGCCAATGTCATTACCGACACTATCAATAACGAGGTGGCACGCCGGCTAAACCGCAACTCGCCCCGTAATGAGATTCTGTCCTGGGAAAACTCGCTGCGCTTCATGATGAGCGCCTTGCTCGATGAAGGTATCCCGGCCTCTGCGGGTGTGGCGATCGAGTACAACATCCCGTTGACCAATCGGCGTGTCGACTTCATTCTCACCGGTAAGAATCCCCAGCGGGCCGATACTGCTGTCATCATCGAGCTGAAGCAGTGGGAGTCCGTCGAGACGACGAAGAAGGATGCCATCGTCAAGACTCGCCTGGGCAAAGGAGTGCGTGAGACCAATCATCCCTCGTATCAAGCGTGGTCCTACGCAGACCTCATCAAAGACTACAACGAGACGGTGCGGTCGGAGTCGATCCAACTGATGCCTTGCGCCTACCTGCACAACATGAAGCAGGGAAACGCCATCAATGATGCCTTCTACTCCCACCACACCGGTCGAGCGCCCGTATTCATCTCGCCGGATGCCCTGAAGCTCTCGGCATTTCTCAGCCAGCACATCAAGTACGGCGATAGCGACAACATCATGTATCGCATCGAGCACGGTGTGATCAAGCCGAGCAAGAACCTGGCGGATGCCCTGGCCTCGATGATGCAGGGTAACGCCGAGTTCCTGATGATCGACGACCAGAAGCTGGTCTATGAAACCGCCATCGATCTTGCGCATCGCGCGGCCAGCGGGAGCAAGCAGTGCCTGATCGTCAAGGGCGGGCCAGGTACCGGCAAGTCGGTGGTGGCCATCAACCTATTGGTTGAGCTGACGAAGCGCGAGATGATGACGCAGTACGTCTCGCGCAACTCGGCCCCTCGTGAGGTCTTCAAGAAGAAGCTGACCGGCACGCGCAAGAAGACCCACATCGACAACCTGTTCAAGGGCTCGGGCAGCTACGTCAACGCCGAGCCGGATACCTTCCATGCACTGATCGTCGACGAGGCGCACCGGCTGAACGAAAAGTCGGGCATGTACCAGAACCGGGGCGAGAGCCAGATCAAGGAGGTGATCGCCGCGTCACGCTTCTCGATCTTCTTCATCGATGAGGCGCAGCGCGTGACGCTGAAAGACGTCGGCACGGTCGAGGAGATCCGGCAGCGTGCGGCCGAGTGCGGCGCCGATGTCCACGAGCTCGAGCTGGCATCGCAGTTTCGCTGCAACGGCTCGGATGGCTATCTAGCCTGGCTCGATCACGCCCTTCAGATTCGCACCACGGCCAACACCGACCTGGAGGACATCGACTACGACTTCCAGGTGTTCGATGACCCGAGTGCCATGCGCCTTTCGATTCTCAAGAAGAACCGCAAGGCAAACAAGGCACGCATGGTGGCGGGCTACTGCTGGCCCTGGGCTAGCAAGAAGGACAAGCAGGCCATGGACATCGTGTTTCCCGAACATGGTTTCGCGGCCCAGTGGAACCTAGATGACGACGGCATGCTGTGGGCTATCGCCGATGGATCAGCAGAGCAGGTCGGCTGTATCCACACTTGCCAAGGGCTCGAGTTCGACTACGTCGGCGTCATCATCGGGGAAGACTTCGTGATTCGGGACGGCCGCGTGGTGACAGACGCGGCCAAGCGGGCAGGGCAGGACCGCTCGGTGCATGGCTACAAGAAGATGCTCAAGGAGCAGCCCGAGCATGCCCGTGCCCTGGCCGACCAGATCATCAAGAACACCTATCGCACGCTGATGACACGGGGCCAGAAGGGCTGTTACGTCTATGCCACGGACCCCGAGACCCGCGAGTACTTCGCGGCCTATGCTCGCTCTCAAGCAGCGGCCGAACGACTGAACCCGTCTGAAGAGGCAGAGACGCTGGAAGGCTTGCACCTTCCCATCGTGACGCGTGATGAGGCAGTGCCGTTCGAGCGCCATGTGCCCGTCTACGACCTGAGCATCGCCGCCGGCGAGTTCAGCGAGATGCAAATCGCAGACGCCGAGCACTGGGTCGAGCTGCCGGACTTCATGCGTGCGAGCCCCGACCTGTTCGTCAGCCGGGTAGTGGGGGAGTCGATGAACCGGCGCATCCCCAATGGCGCCTGGTGCCTGTTCCGTGCCAACCCCGGTGGCACACGACAAGGCAAGGTCGTCGTGGTGCAGCATCGCGCCATCGAGGACCCGGACCACGGCGGTAGCTTCACGATCAAGCAGTATCAGAGCGAGAAGGTCGAGGAGTACGGCGAGTTCGTGAACCAGCGCATCGTGTTGAAGCCCCAGACCAACGCCTTCGGCTACAAGGACATCGTGCTCGAGGACGAGCTTGAGGATCTGAAGGTCATCGGTGAATTTCTTTCCGTGCTGTGAGCAATCTGGCGGCCGAATGGTCGCCTATGCCGATACCGGCTGGATAGCGAGCGGCAGAGCAGGCATGCTCACCGCAATCCGATACCGCAGAACCAGGTGAGCCCCAGATGTCAGACCCGTTCAAGCAGCTCCGCGACTCCATGGACCAGTTCGCCACCGAGCGCGACTGGGACCAGTTCCACTCACCCAAGAACCTGGCCATGGCGCTGACGGTGGAGGCAGCTGAACTGCAGGAGTGCTTCCAGTGGCTGACCGAGGCGCAGTCCAGGGAACTGGATGAGCAGCAACTGGCCGCCGTGCGCGATGAAATTGCCGATGTTCAGCTCTACCTGATCCGGCTGGCGGGCAAGCTGGACGTGGATATTGAAGCGGCATGCCGGGCGAAGATAGAGAAGAATGCGGAGAAGTATCCCGCCGACCAAGTGAAGGGAAGTGCGAAAAAATACACGCACTATCAGGATTGACGTGATGTGTGGCCGCTTTGTCCCCCTGTAGCGGCCTTCTCAGCCTGGCCTCGTCCCTCAAGCTTCCTCCCACTAAATTTGGGCTCAAACAGGGCTGGAGACTCAGCTTTCGGTTTAAATTCTGTGCTAAAAGCGGCCATTAATGGCGATTTAGTGCTTGAAGATAAACCGGTGTGGTTTATTCTTCACTCTGAAGACGGAATTTAAGGCCGCTTTTGGACGTGAAAATAAACCAGCTGCTGCACAAGATCCCGTATGGCGCCGTGGTGACGACAGCCTGGCTGGCGTCACACGGCGTCACCTCGGATCAGGCGCGTAAGCTGGCCAGCAGTGGCTGGCTGCAGCGCGTTGGGCACGGTGCCTATTGCCGGGCGGGGGATCCCCTCACCTGGGAGAGCGCTGTCTTCGCCCTGCAGACGAGCGACGACACGGGCTTACCACCGCTTTGGCCGGGTGGCCAGACGGCCCTGGCACTGCATGGCTTTGCCCACTATCTGCCCATGGGGGAGAGCACAACGCACCTGTATGGAAAGGAAGCCGTTCGGCTGCCCCGGTGGTTGAGTGACGTCGAGTGGGCAGGGCGGATGGTGCTCCACTCTGAAAAGGGCCTGCCAGTGCAGCTTCCCGGTAGCTTCACGGACTACGCGCCGGATGGCAGGGCCTTCAGCTTGCAGGTTTCGACCCCCGAGCGAGCGGTCCTGGAGTGGGTCGCCGTGACGCCGAATGAGCTGCTGTTCAGCAGTGAGCTGGTCGACACCTTCGGCGGGCTCAATACGCTGCGTCCTCGCCGGCTGCAAGCATTGCTGGAGGGGTGCCGTTCGGTGAGAACCAAGCGGGCCTTCCTGGTGCTGGCTCGCCACGCCGGGCATGCCTGGTACGGTCGTCTGGAACCACGCCGACTGGACCTCGGCAAAGGCAAGCGGCAGCTCTGCCAGGGCGGCAAGCTGGACAGGGAATATCACGTGACGGTGCCGGAGGCGTTCCTGCATGCCGATTGAAGCTCGCTACCACGAACAGGTCCGGCTGCTGGTCTCGCTGCTGCCGTTTCTCAATGACGAGCCGTGCTTCGCCCTTAAGGGCGGCACGGCCATCAACCTCTTCGTGCAGCCATTACCTCGTCTATCGGTCGACATCGACCTGGCCTACCTGCCGCTGGAGCCCCGTGACGAGGCACTGCGACGCTGTCGCGAGGCGCTGCAGCGGCTGGCAGAGACCTTCAGCGCCCGACTGCCAGGCGTGCGCGCCGAGCTTCAGGATAATCGCCGAGACGAGCTGAGGATCCTGGTGCGTCGAGGTCGCAGCCAGGTGAAGGTGGAGGTATCGCCGGTAGTACGCGGTACCCTGCACCCGCCCCAGGAACGCGATGTCGTGGAAGCTGTGGAGGACGATTACGGTTTCGCGGCGGTGCAGGTGGTGTCACTGCCGGATCTATATGGCGGCAAGATCTGCGCCGCGCTGGATCGCCAGCATCCCCGGGACCTTTTCGATGTGAAGCTGCTTCTGAACCAGGGCGGACTGGATCGAAGCGTATTCGAAGGCTTCCTGGTCTATCTGCTGGGGCATCCCAGGCCCTTGAACGAAGTGATCAACCCACGGCTGAAACCACTAGGCGACGTCTATCGACAGGAGTTTGTCGGGATGGCCAGGGCCGATATCCCATTGCAGCAGTTAGAGGACGTCCGGCACGAACTTCTGACGCGACTGGGACAGTTGATGACGGATGAAGATGTTCACTTCCTTCTGGCCTTCAAGCAGGGGGCGCCTGACTGGGCGCTGCTTCCGCTGCCGGGCGTTGATCGGCTGCCTGCCGTGCGCTGGAAGCTCTCCAATATCCAGAAGATGAAGCCCGACAAGCACCGTCAGTCACTTGAGCTATTGGAGAAGGCGCTGGGTAGCCTTCGGAGATGACCCCTAATACCCCCCGGCGGTGTACCGGCCTAAGTAGACTTCTCCTTATATCCCTGAGGCGCTAGGCTGTTACGCATAATTACGCCAGGCGCAGGGGATGATATGGCGGGCAGCAGGGAGGCTCAGTTCAAACGGGGCACCATCGAGGCCAGGACGCTCCATGGCTGGCAGGTCGGAGCAGCCGACGGCTACGACTGTGAGGTGGAGGATTTCGCCGAGCTGGAACTGTCCCACTACCGCTTCACCAAGCGCGAGGAGAAACGCCTGCGCCTGGAGGAGGCCGAGGGCGACTACGGACTCAGCCCGGTCAGCGAAGTGGGCTCAGGCAAGCCCCACGATCCCGAGAAGCAGCGCCTGGCCGAGATCATCGACCGGCTCAACGACCTCTACGGTGCTGAGGTCAGCGACGACGACAAGCTGCACTTTGCCAACGGCATCGCCGACCGCATCGAACGCGACGAAGCGGTGATGGCCCAGGTCCACGCACACAGCGAAGACCAGGTGATGCACGGCCTCTTCCCGAAGAAGGTCACCGACGCGGTACTCGACGCCCTCAGCGACCACGAGAAGCTCAGCATGCCGCTGCTGGAGGATGAAGAGACAGGCAGACAGTTCGCGCTGTTGATCCTCAAGCTGCTGGCGGGGAGGACCGAGGGAAATGTGCGATCCAGTAGGTGATTTATCCACCTATGGGTTATTGAGGTTTTGTCTCCCGTTTTTTCAAAAAGAGATAAGAAAGTGATATTTAAACAAATTGATTGATGAGTGATATACCTATGGAAGAGTTCGAGGTAAAACTGGATAGCCTAAAGCAGCTGCTAAGCTCTCAAAGCAATCAGAGTTGGCTCTTTGGAGCAGGTGTTAGCTATGACTCCAATATCCCTCTGATGTACCCGCTGACAACTAGAGTTGAGTCAATTATAAACTCAAGATCTGGTGAAAACGAGAAAGAAATCCTTGGCAGGCTCAAAGAAGATCTTAGTGACTCTAGCCATGTCGAGCACTATTTAAGTCATCTTGGCGACCTTCTTGCAATTGCAGAAAGATCCAGAGGAAAGAAGTCTGGGATTGGAGGGGTGAGTTATAGTAGAGAGGATTTGAAAAGCCTTTACTCAGAGATAATTAAGGCGATCGGAGAAACTGTTAGATATGGATATAAAGCGGGAGATCCGGATTCGGAAATAGAAGAGGTTGTAGGCACCGCAGAAGAGCCTATTGTTGAAATCGACCCTCACGTTCATTTTATAGAGGCTCTGTCGCTGAGTCAAGCAAACTTGGAGCGAAGATCCAGGATCACGTTTTTTACAACCAATTACGATACTTTGTTAGAAGATGCTCTGGGTTTGCACAAAAAGGCTGTATGCGATGGCTTCACTGGTGGCGCATTAGGGTTTTGGAACGCGGAGGAGGAGTTTTCAAGACCTATTGCTAACTCTGCAACCTTCCATGTCTATAAGCTACACGGGTCAGTAGACTGGCACCGCGATCCTGAACACGGGCTTTTAAGAGTCAGGTACGGCACAAAGTATCTCTCTGATCCTACAGATATAATGATATACCCACAAGCAACAAAATATGTTGAAACTCAAAAGGACCCCTTCGCGACCCTGTTTTTGGGGCTCAGAAGAACACTAATGCACCCATATCAGAACACGTTAATAACTTGCGGGTACAGCTTTGGTGACAACCATATCAATGCAGAAATAGAAGGCGCGTTAAAAAGCAATCAGAATACAACGCTAATAGCATTTATAAAAGAATCGCCAGATGAAGAATCAGGCATTGCTGTTCATGAGGTTCTGGATCGGTGGCTGAGCGACCCCAAAATCTGCCAAAGGATTTATGTGGCGGGTGAGAGTGGGATTTATCATTCATCGACCAAACCAGTTTGCGAAGAAGGAAAAAGTTATAACTGGTGGAGGTTTGATGGGCTGACAGAATTTATAAAGACAGGTGAGTTATCATGAAAGATTTGTTCATCGCCCGACAAGAGCTAAAAATTGGGAAGTTGATAGAGGTTACAGGAAACAGCCTGCGTATAGAAATTGACGAAGGTTTGAGCGAGCTTATCCGCGCCGTCGACGGACAAGTATACCCTATCGGCCAAATGGGGAGCATAATAAAAATTCATTTTGGAAGGAAGCTGCTATTTGCTTTTGTTAGGTCTCTAAGAATGCGTTCTGAGATTGATTATGACGACCAGTCAGCCCCAATTAGCGCTACGGATGATGCACGTATATTAGAAGCAGACCTGTTTGGAGAAGGGGCATGGTCTTCTGGAAAGAAACGCCTTGAGTTTTCCAGGGGTGTTGAAACCTATCCACTACCCCTCCAGAGTTCCTATATCTGTTTAAATGAAGAGCTTGAGGCTGTCTACAAGGCAGCTGAATTCAACGCACAAGAAGAAGCAGCTAACCCTATGGTTCCAATTGGAAACTATGTTGGGGGTAATAATGCAATATGTCGTGCCAATATTGATAAACTGTTTGGCCACCACTTTGCGATATTAGGTTCTACGGGTTCTGGGAAATCGGGAACAGTGGCATCGATTCTTCATTCGGTGCTAGATCACAAAGTTGGAGATAGCAGCCTAAAGCCAAAAATAGTAATGATAGATCCGCATGGGGAATATGCTAAGGCATTCGGAAATCGTGCTAAGATTTTTCGTGCATACAATAACGTAGTGCCTGCACAGGCGGAAGAAGAGCAAGACGTCAAGGAAACAAATTCTCATCTTTTAAAAACACCTTACTGGTTAATGTCAAGCGATGAGCTAAGATCCCTAATCATTGGAAAAACTGAGCATGAAGCGACTTCTCAAAACAATATTGTTTATGAGGCCATTACTTATGCCAGGCTGTTGGAAAGCGGGCTGGTTAAAGATGTAGGCGACAATCCCGTAGGGGGGCAAGAGCTAGTGCCTGAGGATGGGGTTGATGAATCCACAATACTTAATTTTGACAGAGATAGACCTCTCCCTTTTAAGTTGGCACAGTTTATAAAGCATGTGGATAAAGTCCAGGGGAGAAAAAACCAGAAAACGGAAGATCTTGCTCCTTCATCTCGTGATAAAATTGACAGTATCTTAAAAAAGTTAAGAGTGTTAACAAGTAATCCTCAGTTGAAATTCTTGCTTGAAGAGCATGCTCAGGAGAGTTCTCCTTCTTTGGCTGATGTTCTTCGGCAGTTTGTCGGTGAAGAGTCAGATGAAGACATAAGGATTATAGATATCTCAGGTCTGCCAAATGAAGTTGCCGGGCCTTTAACCGCACTAATCTCTCGGCTACTGTTTCAATATAAAATTTGGCAGACTAGAAGCGAAAGAGAAAAAGATCCCGTGCTTTTTGTTTGCGAGGAGGCTCATAGGTATGTTCCCAACCATGGGGAAGCTCAGTATCGTGAGGCTCAGGATGCAATCAGAAGAATTGCAAAAGAAGGTCGGAAGTATGGCCTTGGACTTGGGTTGATATCTCAAAGGCCGTCGGATGTAGAAAGCACTGTACTATCACAGTGCAACTCATGGATAGTTCTTAGACTATCTAATTCTAGTGATCAAGAGCATGTTTCCAAGTTTCTGCCAGATAGCTTAAATGGACTGACTCGGATGCTTTCATCTCTTACTAGACGTGAAGCAATATTTGTTGGTGAAGCAGCTGCCTTACCTAGCAGGATCCGGGTAAGAAAGCTTGATAATAGCAAGCTTCCTGACTCAAATGATATAAAATTTGCAAAAGGCTGGTTGTCTGATGAAACTAATATAGGTGAGTTAGAAGAAATTACAAGGCGATGGCAAACAAATAATTAACAGACGAAGTCGTGTACTTTTCTTCCGAAAGGCGCCCGCGGGCCTCAGGCAGTTCCGTGGCCTCTGGGAGACAGACGGAGACTCGGTAGGGGGGAAGTAATAGTTCGCTTACGGGAGTAAGCGCTGAGTTCGGCCTCGATCATCGGGGCCGTTTCCAGAACGGTATGGGACCTCTCCTGGCTGGTCCACTGGTCGGGCTTGATGGATCTTGATGGCAAAACCTGTCCTCGTGCTCTGGCCTGTTTCCGCGAATTGTAGGGGGTTTTTGCTGTGATGCCTTACTGCGCGGCCAGTTCCGAGATGGTCATGTTCATGGGTGTTGCCATCTTCTTGAGAATGGATTCCTTACGCTCTTCGGGGGAACACACGTTAATCACCTCTCAATCCGTTTAGATGTCAACTGCGTTGACGGATAGGGCCTCCCAAACAGTACATTAGCGGTACACACACCAGCTTCGTATGCTATCCTCAGCCTTCGCTAACCTACTGATTCCAAAGAACTGTACCTTTCGCTCGATTACGGTTGCTTTTCCTTGAATATCAGTAACATATTGATTTAAAAGCGAACTCATAATCCCTTAGTCGTAGGTTCAAGTCCTACTGGGCCCACCACAGCTTCCCGTCTCTCAGGTCTACCCCGTACCATATCAGGGCTCGAGTGCCTGCTTTGAGCTGCCTGTGCCTAAGCACTAGCGTCGCCAACTGATGCGCTTCGAACTCACGAGCCCGAGGGTTGTGCGATGCAGCACTCGCAGTCGACTTGCCGGGTATCGAGACGAACCCGAATGCTTTATGACGTTTCGAGTCACGTCTGTTCGAGATCACTCTCCTGATCAAATTGATCCCAGTACGGGGGATCGCCGAAATAGCCCGCCAGGAAGTCGACGAAGCAGCTCACCTTGCTCGCCAGCAACTGGCGATGGGCATAGACCGCATAGAGGGACAGCGGTTCGGGCTCATGTCGTGGCAGGACGATCCGCAGTTTTCCCGATCCGATCGCGGCACCCGAAATGAAGGTGGGCTGCAGGACGATGCCGGCACCAGCGATGGCCGCTTCGACCAGTACATCGCCGTTGTTGCTGATCAGGCCGCCGTCAGCGTGCTGACTCCGCCCCGGCAGCCCGCGGAAGGCCGACTCGCCGGCATCCGGTTCCATGTAGCTGTAGTGAAGATAGCGATGTGCCTTGAGGTCGTCCGGATGGCGGGGCACGCCGTGCCGTTGCAGATACTCGGGCGAGGCGCAGAACACCACGCGTACCGGGGCGATTCGCTTGGCGATCAGCGATGAACTCTTCAGGTGGCCGATCCGCAGAGCGATATCGAAGCCCTCTTCGACGATGTCGACCTTGCGGTCGTTCAATTGCAGGTCGATGCCGACGCCAGGGTGTGCGCGTTGGAAGTCGCTCAGCAGCGCTGCCAGATGGCGGCTGGCGAAAGACACCGGGGCGCTGATCCGCAGCAGGCCCCGGGCCTGGGTATGCAGGTCGCCGAGCTGATGCTCCATGTCGTCGATGTCGTTGAGAACCTGCTGAACACGCTGATGATAGTGCCTGCCCGCTTCGGTCAGGTGGATCTTGCGCGTGGTGCGGTTGAGCAGGCGTACCCCGAGGTGCTGCTCGAGCCGGGAAACGTACTTGCTGACGAGCTGGGGGGACATCGCCAAGCGCTCTGCGGCTTGGGTAAAGCTGCCTTCGGCGACCACGGTGACGAAGGTGCGCATGGTATCGATACGGTCCATCGCTCACTCCAAGGGGCAGGGAGAGCCATATTATCAACATGATGTTGTTAAAGAGCCAATGATCGTCATCTTATTTTCGTTTTCCGGTGACAGTAGAGTGGCGTCATCACTCAGGGGCAGGGCCCCTGGAACACGACAACAGACCAAGAATCGAGGTGATGCTCATGAGCAAGCAATTCGTACGGACCCTGCTTCACTCCCAGGCCGGTATCGCTGCCCTGGTCCTGCGGGTCCCGGTGGGGTTGATCCTGGCCGCCCACGGATCGCAGAAGCTGTTTGGCTGGTTCGGTGGCTATGGGCTGGAAGGCACCGGGCAGTGGATGGCGAGCATCGGGCTGGAGCCGGGCCAACTGATGGCGTTGATGGCCGGGAGTGCCGAGTTCTTCGGCGGGCTGGCACTGGTATTGGGTCTGTTGACGCGTCCGGCGGCCCTGGTGGTGGCCTTTGCGATGCTGGTGGCCATTGTCTCCGTGCATATCGGCAATGGCCTGTTCATCGCCAACAACGGCTTCGAGTATGCCCTGAGCCTGTTCGTGGTCATGCTGGCACTGGCGATTCAGGGCGCGGGCCGGTTCTCCCTGGATCGCGTGCTGGAGGCGCGCTTCGTGAATGCCGGAAACGGACAGCGCGCTAACAGAGGTCGCTGAGGCCGGTATCTGGCTAATCGTCAGCTTGAGTGGCCCTCCGCGTCGAGCGGGAGGGCCCTCGCCACGGAGCACTACGGGAGTACGGGATCATGTTGGTCGAGGGAGTCTGGAAGGAGAATTGGCAGCCGGTTCAGGCGCAGGACGAGCAGGGGCGTTTCATCCGTCAGACCTCGCCGTTTCGCCACTGGATCACGCCGGACGGGGCACCGGGTCCCACCGGTCAGGGAGGCTTCAGGGCCGAAAAGGGTCGTTATCATCTGTATGTCGCCTACATCTGCCCCTGGGCCTCGCGCACGCTGATGGTTCGCGCGCTGAAAGGGCTCGAGGAGGTGATCGGCGTCACGGTCGTCAATCCGTGCCTGACCGATCAGGGATGGCGGTTTGGCGGTTACCCGGGCGCCGACGAGGACACTCTCAACGGCGCGCGCTACCTGCACGAGCTTTATACCCGTGCCGATTCGATAATCTCCGGTCGCGCCACGGTGCCGGTGCTCTGGGACACGCTGACTGGGACGATCGTCAGCAATGAGTCCGCGGATATCGTGCGGATGCTGAACAGCGCCTTCACCGGCATCGTCGACCGGGGGCCGGATCTCTACCCGGCCGAGCTGGCCGTCGAGATCGAGGCCCTGAACGCCTACCTCTATAAGGATCTGAACAACGGCGTCTATCAGGCCGGCTTCGCTACCACTCAGCGGGCCTACGAGGAAGCCTACGAGAAAGTGTTCGCCGCGCTGGATGCAATGGAAGCGCGGCTGGCCGATGGACGAGCCTATCTGTTCGGCGAGCGTCTGACGGAAACCGATCTGCGCCTGTTCGTGACCCTGGTACGCTTCGACGCCGCCTATCACGGACTGTTCAAGTGCAACCGCAACACGCTGCGCGCCATGCCGAACCTGCACGCATACATGACGCGAATCCTGGCTATCGACGGTATCGCCGACACGGTGCGCATCGACCATATCAAGGCGGGGTACTATTCCATCAAGGCACTCAACCCCAACGGGATCGTGCCGGCCGGGCCCGGCGTGATCTGAGGTCAATCGATGATGTCACGACGCCGGGTCGTGACGGGAGGACGCGTAGTCATGAGCAACAACACCGATGTGCTTTTCATTTCCCATGGCGGCGGGCCGCTGCCGTTGCTGGGTGACCCGGATCACCGCGAAATGGTGGCGCGGCTCACCGAGATCGCGGGCCAACTGCGCAAGCCTGCGGCCATCCTGATAATCAGCGCCCACTGGGAGGCATCGCTGCCGACCATCACCTCGGGGGCACGGCCGGGCTTGATCTACGACTACTACGGGTTCCCGCCCGAGTCCTACCAGATCGAGTATCCCTGCCCTGGCGAACCGGCGCTGGCGCGGCAGGTTCATCAGGCGCTGGAGCGGGCCGGGATCGCGGCGCGGTTCGACGACCATCGGGGCTTCGACCATGGGGTGTTCGTGCCCCTCAAGCTGATGTACCCGGCGGCGGATATCCCCTGCGTGCAGCTGTCGCTGGTCGACAGCCTGGATGCCGAGATGCACCTGGCCATCGGCAGGGCGCTGCGGGCGCTGGACGTCGACGACTTGCTGGTGATCGGCTCCGGTTTCTCCTTCCACAACATGGAGGCGTTCTTCGCGCCCCTCACACCGGAGATCGAGGCGCGCAACCAGGCTTTCGAGGATTGGCTGGCGGCGACCTGTACCGACACGCGCCTCGCGGAATCCGAGCGCGCCGAGCGCTTGATCCACTGGGATCGCGCCCCTTATGCCCGCTTCTGCCATCCCCGCGAGGAGCATCTATTGCCGCTGCAGGTATGCTACGGCCTGGCGGGCCGGCCCAGCGAGCCGCCCATTGTCGCCACCATCCTGCGGAAAAAGGCGGGGATGTTTCATTGGCAGGTGCCCGCGTAAGCTCGCCGGTCGACGCGCCAGCGGGCTCGCAATGGCTGGTCGCGGGGTAAGCCGCCTGGAATCGCCTTGCCCGTGGGTCCACGGGTTCTGCCGTCTCATGCCGACATGAAGTCGTTCCAGCGCCGGACCAGGTAGTTGTGCTCGTCCATGACCGTGTTCCACACGGCGATACGGCTCATGCGCGTCAGGTAATCTCCGCCATCGCGGATCTCGCCCCGGTGGATCAGCCCGCTGGCGCCGGATGGGGCGGCCAGGTCCTCGGCGGCGGGCTTGCCGGCGTACCAGTAGTCCCATTCGGCGGGCGACAGGTGGGGGCGGGTCAGCTCCGGGGTGGATATGTAGTAGCCCTGGCGGGCCATGACTGCGCCGGGCCATCCGGAGATCCACCAGTTGAGGTAGTCATAGGCGGCATCGAGCGTGCGGCCCTTGGCATGGCGCGAGATCGACATGCCGCCGTACCAGGCGCGGTAGCCTTCCACGGGCGAAGCCATGCGCACCTTGATATGGCGTTTCTTGAGGTCGGTCATGGCCGGCGACCATAGACTCTCGATACCGACTCGGCCGCGCACCATGTCGGAAGAGGCCTGGTCCTGGTTGCTCCAGAACGCTCGGAAGTGCTGTTGGCGCTTGAGTGCGATCAGGCAGTCGATGAGGTTGTCGATCTCAGCCACGCTGAGATTGCCCAGATCCTTGAAGTCGACCAGGCCTGCCGCCTTGGCGGCCAGCGCTGCGTCGATCGCGCCGATGGCGCTGTCGTTCTGCAGGCTGACCATGCCGCGCCAGCGCTTGTCCAGCAGCCAGGCCCAGCTCTCCTGATCGCGACTCAATCCGTCCGGCAGCATGTCCAGGCGGTAGCCGAAGCTGTCGACGTTATGACTGACCGGCAGCATGGTGATGTGGCCGCTGGGGCGAGAGCCGCAACTGCCATCGGGCTGGATATAGAGACGATCGACCGGATTGCTGCCGGCGCCCAGCGGCGCGTGTGGCGTTAGGCGCCCGGTCTTCGGCAGGGCGTTGATCTTGTCCCAATTGTCGATGCGCGCGATATCGATGGGTTGGATGGCGTTGGCCGGCCACACGAAATCCACGTTGTGAAACCACTGGTCGTAGATGTCGAAGCTGTCCGGTGCCAGCACGCCGGCCCGTTGCGCGGCGACGCCGTCGAGCACATCGAACGTCAGGCGAATGCCCAGGTCGGCCCGCGCTTGCCGGCGGATGCTTTCCAGCAGCGTGACCGAGGTACCCAGCACGCGCAGGCTGACCGGGCCGCGTTGAACGTAGGGTCCGCCCGGCACGGCGGAGGGTACGGCGTTAGGCATGGGAGATCCCCGGGCACGGGTGGTCGCTCACGGCGCTCATGAAGGCTTGCAACGAGTCTGCCACGCGGCTGGCCGGGATACCACGCGTGATGAAGATGAGCTCCGAGCGGCGGTCGTCGTCGGGCCAGGTCTCGACGTGCTCGGGGGGATGAATGGTGTGTTGTACGCCGTGGAGGATGACTGGCCGGGGGTCGTCCCTGACGTGCAGGACTCCCTTGACCCGCATGATGTCGTTGCCGTGGCGGTTGAGGAGCATCGACAGCCACAAGCCGAAGCAGGTCCAGTCCAGCTCGCCGTCGAAGGCCAGACGGAAGGCGCTGACATCGCCCAGGTGGCTTTGCTTCTCGGGGCTGGCCGATTCGCGCCAGGGGCCGAGCCAAGTCCTGACCCGGGCGCGGGTGAAACGCTCGAGATGGGGACCACTGGCGAACAGCGCGTCGCTGGGCTGGTCCAGAGCCTCGCGGCCCAGTCGTTGCGCGGCGGGGTTGATGGTATCCAGCAGGTCGTGGAGGTGGTCGATGCGGGACGTATCGACCAGATCGGTCTTGCTGATGACCAGCTTGTCGGCCACCGCGACCTGCGCTTCCCACACGGGGTGGTGCTGGCGGCTGTCGATGGCGTTGACGGCATCGACCAGCGTGAGGTTGGTCCCCGGGCGGAGATGGTGGCGCAGTACGGGGTCGGCGGTAATGGTGGAGGCGATCGGGCCGGGATCCGCCAGGCCGGTGGTTTCCAGCACGATGCGCCGGAACGCGGGAATCTCGCCGTTCTGCCGCTGTGACAGCAAGCGCCTCAGGGCGTCCGACAGTTCGCCGCGAATCGTGCAGCAGACGCAACCGCTGGAGAGCAGCACGGCATCCTCGGCGATCTCGCCGAGCAGCCGGTCGTCGAGGCCCACGTCGCCGAACTCGTTGATCAGCACGGCGCTGTCGCCGAAGGCCTCGCTGGCCAGTACCGACTTCAGCAGGGTGGTCTTGCCGCTGCCCAGAAAGCCCGAAATCACATGCACCGGTAGCAACGCAGTCGTGTCGCTCATCGAGAGTCTCCTCGCCGGGCGTCAGCCCAGGGACGCCAGGAATGCCGCATCCAGGGGATCGAGTTCGCGGCCGCTCAGTTGCTCGGCCTGGCGCCAGACGCCGCCCAGGTCTTCGACCATCTCCCGCTTGCCGGTGGCGGTCGCCAGCACGAAGCTCGACGCCTGGAAGTCCTCGACCGCCAGACGACTCGGGCCGAGCACGCGATTGATCAACCTGGCCCGGTAGGCGCGGGCCCGACGGCGCTCATGATGGGCCCGTTCCGGGTCTTCGATATGCGTGCTCCAGTGATCGTCACCGCCGAGGGCACCACAAAGTCCGCACATGGGATCTCCTTGAACGTGGAAACGTGGCCGGGTTAGGGGGTGTCGCTCAGGCACGCGTCGACCGCCAGGGCCGCTCGCAAGAGCGCCTCGTCCTCGCCGTGGGGTGCGCTGAGCTGGATGCTGGTGTATTGGCCCTGTTCGTCGCGCCCGCTAGGCATCGCGATCGCCGGGGAGTCCAACAGGCTGGCCACCATGCTGAGGCGCAGCGTGGCCAGGTTGATCTCGGCAAACCGCTCGGGGTCCGTCTCCAGTGGCGCCAGCAGGGGGGCGACGTGGGCCACGGTCGGGGTGAGTAGCGTCGCGCCCGCCAGGTCCTGGCGAAGGCGCGTCTGGAGTGCCCGGCGCTGACGATACAGCGTCACGACGCTATCCGGGGGCATGTATCGCGCGGCCAGCAGTCGCTGCCGCACGCGGGGATCCATGCGTTCGGCCTCGTCGCGCTCCAGTAGATCCCGGTACTCGGTATAGGCTTCCGCGGCGCCCAACCAGCCGTGACGCTGGATGAGATCCAGTGTGTCGCCGACGCTGCCGATGGGCCGCCTGATCACGTGGAAGCCGGCCCGGGCGAGTCGCTCGGCGCTACCTTCCAGGTTTTGTCGCACGCCTGGCTCGAGGCGTGCGTCGTCGAGGCAGGTCGTGTCGAGCACGATCACCGTCTGCGCGGGGTCCGCCGGCTCTCGCGGCTCGACGGCTTGGCCGCGAAGCAGGTCGTCGATGGCCAGGCAGTCCGGCAGCGACGTCGCGATCGCCCCGATGGTATCGAGACTCGCGGCGAGGGGCGTGACACCCCGGCGATCGTGACGGGCCCGGGACGGACGGTAGGACACCAGGCCGTTGAAGGCGGCGGGAACGCGCAGCGAGCCTGCGGTATCGGTACCGATGGCGGCCGGGACGATACCCTGGGCCACGGCGACCGCCGAGCCCGAGCTCGAGCCGCCGGGCACCCGGGGCTCCGGTCCCGCTGGTGTATGGTGAGGGGTGCCGTAATGCGGGTTCAGGCCCAGGCCGGAGTACGCCAGCTCGGTCAGGTTGGTCTTGCCGAGACACACCAGGCCACCTCCCGTGGCGTGGCGGACCGCCGTGGCGTCGTGAGTGGCGGGCGCCTTGGCGAGTACCCGGCTACCGGCGGTGGTCAGGGTGCCGGTGATATCGAACAGGTCCTTCCAAGCCAGCGGGACCCCGTCGAGAGGGCTCAGCGGGATGCCGAGGCGCTGGCGGTGAGCGGCAGCCTCGGCTTCCGCCAGGGCGCGATCCGGTGTCAACGAGATGAACACCGCGTCGCTGTTCCTGGCCTTCTCCAGACAGTGCTGCGTCAACGTCACCGGGTCGATGTCGCCGGCCTGGAGGGCCTGGCCGATGGCCAGCGCGGTTCGGGGAAGAGAATCCATGGGTTGTCTCCCGGTTGAGCGGGCGTCACCCGGTAACGCCCGCCGATGCTCAGCGATCCTCGCGCTTCAGCGCTGAGGCAGGAATGTCGTCGGTACTCAGGCGCTCGAAACGCCCCTGCTCGGTATAGACCCAGTTGCGCCCCACCGATGTCGCCAGGAAGCGGTCATCGAAATCGGAGACCAGTTCCTGCTGGGGGTAGCGGCGCAGGATCCAGCCCTTCATCAGTACCAGATACACCACGAGCGCGGTTACGAAACCGACGGCATAGGCGTATTCCAGAAACACCAGCGCCATGACGCCGCCCGCCACCCAGGCGATGATGCCGGCGGGGTTGAAGCCGTTGGCAAAGCGGAACTGGCCCTCGGTGTCGAAGAGCGCGGGCACGTTGAGGCGCCGGCGCCGCAGAAGGTAATAGTCCGCCACCATGATGCCGCCGACGGCCGAGAGGATGGCACCGTAGTAACTCAGAAAGGTGAATAGATGATCGAGGATCAGCCAGGGCATGGCGGCGGTACCGATCACCCCGGCGATGACCAGGGCAATCGGGTAGCTGACCCGCGGTGCCCCGGCGTTGACGAAAGTGAGCGCGGCGGGGATCAGGTTGGCGGCGTTGTTGGTGGACCACTGGGCGAGGATCACCATCAGCAGCAATGCGATCAGGGTCAGGCCGCCGCCTTGGCCCTGAATGACCGTGACCGGGTTCCAGTCGCCCGCGGCGATGAAGGAGACCCCGCCGATCAGGGCGATCCAGGCTTGCGTGGCGGGCAGCGCCAGGAACTGAGCGACGAACACGTTGCGGTTGCGGGTGAAGAAATTGCGCTCACCGCCGGGGGTGCGTAGAAAGCGCGTTAGGTTGGGGATGTCCACCGCCAGCGCCGACCAGAACGCCATGTTGGCGAAGAACAGCCCCAGCGCGGCGATATTCTGGTCGCCGACGAAGGTCCAGATATTGATGCCCTGGGTCTTGGCCAGCACGTCGAGGGTGAAATACATCCACACCGAGATGGCCACGATGCAGGGTGCCGCAATGGAGGCCAGCAGCTCCACGGCGCGAATGCCGAGCGCGGTGTTGGCGATCTGCACGACGGCGAACAGGGTGTACCACAGTGCCCAGTTATCGAATCCCCATAGGTATTCGACGATCCCGTTGAGGGCCAGCGCGCCGAGGTAGGTCTGCACGCCGAACCAGATGGCGGCGACGATGCCGCGCGACACCGCTGGCAGGTGGGTGCCCTTGATCCCGAAGGGCGCGCGCAGGTAGACGGCGAAGGAGAGGCCATGTTCGGTGCCGATATCCGCCGTGAGGCTCATGACGACGCCGAGCACCAGATTGGCGAAGAATATGATGGCGACGACGTGCAGCAGCGGCAGGCCGGCGACGCCGCCGGCGCCGAGCTGGAAGGTCGCGATGATCACGGCCATGCCGATCCATAGCCAGATGAAGCCGAAGAAGCCGATGGTGCGCTGGTTGAGCCAGACCGGCAGGATGGCGGCTTCGAGCAGGTGTTGCCGGGCGCCGCCGCCCTCGGCGGTGCTGCGACTGTCGGGGTTGCGTTGTTGATGGGCCACTGCAGCGTTCCTCGAGATGTTGTGTGTTTGTTCTAGGCCGGCACCCGTCGACGGTAAGCCGTCGCGGGTGTCGTGCAGTAATTGCAGTATGAATACAAAGATCATTTTATGCCAAGGGGTGGCGAGGAGGTTTTGCTTCAAGATCTTTCGGATCGCCGTCAACAGGCTGTTTATTGGTGGTTTTCTGATTGGCCATGAATTTACGATGTGAGAAAAATGACGATCGGTTCCATGGGTCGTTTTTCTTGACCTCGAAAGGCCTGGGGGGAAGTGTCAAAATAGGCCGGCGCCCGTGATGGGGCGTTTCGCGCCGAACGTGCCGAGCGCGAGGAACGAGTCGATGACGTCAGGGAGGAGTGGGTGCTGGCCACTGCAGACAGTTCGAGCAAGCGGCAGGAGGGGCGTGCGCCGCGGTATGTCATGATCCAGGAGACGTTGCGCGAGGCCATCCAGGCGCGGCGCCTGCCGTCCAATCAAATTCTGCTCGAGGGCCCCATCGCCCGGCTTTTCGGGACCAGTCGCGGCCCCGTGCGCAAGGCGCTGGAGCTGTTGCACCAGCAGGGGCTGATCAGCCGTTTCGAGGGGCGGGGCTTTCTGGCGACGTCGGACCCGGAGTCGGTGGAGCCGGTACGTGACCCGCTGACGCCCGACATGCTGGGGCTGGGGGGTGGCGAGCAGCCCGTCGTGGATACCCGGTCGGCCGCCGATCGCATTTACCCTCAGGTGGAGGAGGCCGTGGCGACCTGCCTGGCCTTCGGTCATTTTCGCATCATCGAGACCGTGTTGAGCGAACATCACGGGGTCAGTCGTACCGTGGCCAGGGAGGTGCTGGGTCGGTTGCGCAATCAGCGGCTGATCGAAAAGGATCGCCATTCGCACTGGCTGGCCGGTCCGCTGACGGCCCAGGCCGTGGCCGAGGATTATGAGATTCGCGTGTTGCTGGAACCGGCGGCGCTCAAGGTCTCTGGCCCGCTGCTGGATCGCGCCGAGCTGGAGGCGATGCGGGAGGCGGTTCAGCGCCTGATCGACCATCCAGAGCGCCAGAGCGCGGCTGCCATCACGCGGCTGGAGCAGGATCTGCATCAGCGCTGCCTGCGGCTGTATCCCAATCGCAAGGCTCGCGAGATGATCGGTCAAAGCCAACTGCCCGTCATCGTCAACCGTATCTTCTTTCAGACGCTGGGCGTGCCGCCGGACGAGCCGCTGCTGATGGAGCACAAGCTGGTCCTCGATCACCTGCTGTTCGGCGCCTTCGACGCGGCGGCTTCCAGTCTGCAGTCGCATCTTCAGGCGGCGGCCGAGCGTTCCCGTCGTCGGCTGAAGGTGCTGTCGGTCTTCCCCGAGCCCAACCTGCCCCCCTACCTGCTCAAGATCACCTGAGTCTTTCCCTGCTTTTCCGTTTCTCTCCTATGCGTCCCTGAGCGGTGGGGCGTTACGTCGTTGTCGCCTGCCGCAAGTATTAAAATGACCTTTGTGTTCATTTTCTAGAAAATGACTTTCCAAAGAGCGAATTGATACTGCCTGTTCCTGGTCGAGATGGAGCGAAAGATCTATTTGCTGTTGTTTTTTTCGGTATTTATCCAGTTTTTCGGCTAATTAGCCTGATTTATCTAGTTCTATCAGCATTTTTATCTAACAGGAAAGGCCTTCCGGCAAGAAAAGCGAAGAGATGTGCGATAGGGCTGCCTTGACAAGAATGACCTATGTATCCAATCTTCAATAAGTCGGCGGCCCAATGGCTGTCGTCGCCTATACCAGCACACCCCCTCCAAGACTCAACAACGAGGTGTTCGAGATGGCCAAGAAAGAGATCCTCTGCGCGTTTGGCGTCGATGTCGATGCCGTTGCCGGCTGGCTCGGTTCCTATGGTGGCGAGGATTCGCCCGACGATATCTCCCGCGGCCTGTTCGCCGGTGAAGTCGGTGCGCCGCGTCTGCTCAAGCTGTTCGAGCGCTACGACCTCAAGACGACCTGGTTCATTCCTGGTCACAGCATCGAGACCTTTCCGGAGCAGATGAAGGCCGTCGTCGATGCCGGGCACGAGGTCGGTGTCCATGGCTATAGCCACGAAAACCCCATCGCCATGACCCGTGAACAGGAACGCGACGTGCTCGATTACAACATCGAGCTGGTCACCAACCTGTCCGGCAAGCGACCCACCGGTTACGTCGCCCCCTGGTGGGAATTCAGTCCGGTGACCAACGAGCTCCTGCTCGAGCGTGGCATCAAGTATGACCACAGCCTGATGCACGACGATTTCCATCCCTACTACGTACGCGTCGGTGATTCCTGGACCAAGATCGATTACTCCAAGCCCGCCAAGGAGTGGATGAAGCCGCTGGTCCGGGGACAGGAAACCGACTTGATCGAGATTCCCGCCAACTGGTATCTCGACGACCTGCCGCCGATGATGTTCATCAAGAAATCCCCCAACAGCCATGGCTTCGTCAGCCCCCGGCAGCTTGGCGAGATGTGGCAGGACCAGTTCGACTGGGTCTACCGCGAAAACGACTACGCGGTCTTCACCATGACCATCCATCCCGACGTCTCGGGGCGCCCCCAGGTGCTCATGATGCTCGAGCGTCTCATCGAGCACATGCAGAGCCATGAGGGCGTGCGTTTCTGCACGTTCGACGAGATCGCCGACGATTTCGCCAAGCGCAACCCGAGGAAGTAACCCCGTAGTCACTTCCGATTCACCACACAACGACAATCGAAAATGAGGGTGACGTCGATGACCGAGCCAACCTCGAGTGTTTCTTCCCCAGGGCGTCGCGACAGTGCCGATGAGCCCTGGAATAGAGTCATCACCAAGAAACAGATCGGCTATGCCTCGCTGGTCTGCTTCATTGCCTGGGTGGCGTCGGTCTACGACTACACCCTGTTCGGCACCTTGCTGCCCGTCATCGCCGACGATTTCGGCTGGAGTCCTGCCAAGGCCACGGCGGTCAACACCTGGGCGACCATCGGTGTGTTTTTCGTGTCTCTGGTGGTCGGCACCATGCTCGACCACTTCGGGCGCAAGAAGACGTTGATCCTGCTGGTCATCGGCGGAGCGGTCAGTTCCGGTCTGTCAGGGGTCGCCATCGGGGCGGCCTCGCTGGTCATCATCCGGGCCTTTTCCGGCTTCGCGGTTTCCGAAGAGGTAGTCAATGCCGTCTACCTCAACGAGATCTACAAGAAGGCCAAGGGGCGCGGCTTCATGTACAGCCTGGTACAGAGCGGCTGGCCGGTCGGTGCCTTGTGCGCGGCCGGGATGACCTCGTTGCTGCTGCCTGTGGTGGGTTGGCGCGGCAGTTTCTTCGTCGCTGCCTGCGCGTCGATCATCGTCATCGTGATGGCGCTCAAGCTGCCGGAGTCGCCGGTATTCGCGGCGATGAAGGAAGTCGAGCGCCGCCGCAAGTCCGGCGATGCCGAGGGGGCGGCGCAACTGGCCGCCGAGCACGACGTGGTAGTCAATACCGGGAATAATCTGGGCCTGAAAGGCGTGCTGGCGCCGGAGTTGCGTCGCCATACCATCTCCTTGTCGCTGGTCTGGCTGTTCAGCTGGATGGCGATCCAGGTCTTCGCCGTGCTGGGCACGACGGTCCTGGTCGAGGCCAAGGGTGTGAGTTTCGAGAGCTCGCTGTATGTGCTGATCCTGGCCAACGCGGTGGGCTTCGTGGGTTACCTGACCCACGGATGGGTGGGCGACCGCATCGGGCGTCGCAACACGGTACTCATGGGCTTCCTGCTCGGCGGCTTGGCCAGTCTGTTGATGCTGCTCGGCCCGGCCAGCGACGGTTTCGTCTATCTGATGTATGCCATCACGCTGTTCTTCCTGTTGGGCCCCTTCGCCGCCATCCTCTTCTACATGGGCGAGTCCTTCCCGGCCCATGTTCGCGGTACCGGGGCCAACGTGGCGCACGTGATGGCGCCGGTGGGGGCCATCGTGGGCTCGGGGCTGGTATCCCTGCTGTTGACGATGGGGGTCACCATGACCTGGGCGGCCATCCTGGCCGGCTCCCTGCCGTTGCTCCTGAGCGGCCTGCTGATGTTCGGCACCCGTCACGTGGACCATCGCCAGCATGATGCGATCGAGGAGGCCGTGGCATGAATGCACTGAGACGAGATGACGGCCTGGCGGGCAAGGTCGCGATCATTTCCGGCGCGGCCAGCGGGATCGGCCGGGCCCTGGCGGTCAGCTACGCCCGTGCCGGCGTCAATGTGGTGGCAGGCTACTATCCGGGCGATCCTCACGATGTGGCGGAAACCGTCGCGGCGGTGAGGGACGCGGGCGGGGAGTGCCTGCCCGTGGCGCTGGACGTGCGTGACGGCGAACAGTGCGAGGCCTTCGCGCGGGCGGCCACCGACCACTTCGGCCGCCTGGATATCGCCGTGGCGGGTGCCGGCATCCTGCGTCAGGCATCGCTCGAGGACCTCTCGGACGCGGCGTGGGACGACATGCTGTCGGTGGACCTGACCGGAGTGATGCGCGTCTTTCGCGGGGCATCCCGGATGATGACCGGGTCCGGCGCGATGGTCGCCATCTCCTCGATCGCGGGCGGCGTCTATGGCTGGGACGATCACGCCCACTACGCGGCGGCCAAGAGTGGCCTGCTGGGGCTGGTGAGGTCGCTGGCGGTGGAACTCGCGCCCCGCGGGATACGCGTCAATACCTTGATACCCGGCCTGATCGAGACCCCGCAATCGCTCGATCCGGTGAACTCGCTGGGGCCCGATGGCCTGGCCGCCGCCGGCGACATGATCCCGGCGGGTCGGGTGGGGCGTGCCGAGGAAGTCGCGCGCACGGTGCGCTTTCTGACCAGCGACGATGCGTCGTACGTGACGGGGCAGCAATTGATCGTCGATGGCGGGCTGACCGTGCGCTGGCCGAGCTGATCGCCTGACGAGGGAGGCGAGGCCGGCGTCTCGCCTCCCGCTCTCAAGAGACGGGATATTCTCATGACACAAAAACTCCAGGGCCAGGTCGCCCTCGTGGTGGGGGGCGCCAGTGGCATCGGCCGCGCCATCGTCGAGTGCTTCCAGGCCGAAGGCGCCACGGTCGCCGTGGCCGATTTCAATCTCGAGGCCTGTCGCCAATGGGCGCCCAGGCTGGATCCAGGTATCACCCTGCATGCGGTGGATGTGGCCGACGAGGCCTCGGTGCAGGTCATGGTCGATGATGTCCTGAAGGCCCATGGGGCCATCGACGTGCTGGTCAATTGCGCCGGGATCCTGGATGAAACTCCCTTGCTGGAGATGGCCACCGAGACCTTCGATCGCATGATCGGCATCAACTTGCGGGGCGTATTCCTGGTCAGTCGCCAGGTCGCGCCGCACATGGTCGAGCGCAAGCGTGGCCGGATCATCAACATTGCCTCGCAGCTGGCGCTAAAGGGCGGTGTCGGGCTGGCCCACTACTGTTCGGCGAAAGCGGGTGTGCTGGGGCTGACCAAGGCCATGGCACACGAACTGGCGCCCTTCGGGGTGCTGACCAATGCCATTGCCCCCGGCCCGATCCTGACGCCGATGCTGCAGGGCCTGAGCCCGCAATGGATCGCCGACAAGGAGGCCGAACTGCCCCTGGGCCGTTTTGGCAAGGCCGAGGAGGTCGCGCCCACGGCACTGATGCTGGCCGCTTCGCCGGACGGGGATCTCTACGTCGGCCAGACCCTCGGGCCCAACAGCGGCGACGTGATGTAGCCGGTCGGGAAAGCAGCGATGCTCGGTGTGTTGTTCATCAAGTGGTTGTCCACCGCGTTGGTAGTGGTCGGTGTTTCCGCGGCCGTAGCGCGGCTGGGGCCCAGGCTGGGCGGCGTGCTGGCCGGGACTCCCATCGTGCTGGGGCCGGGCTATTTCTTCATGTTGCGTGAGCAGCCGGCGGCTTTCGTCGCCGAGGCGGCCCTGGGATCGCTGCACGCCATGCTGGCGACCCTGACCTTCTGCCTGGGCTACGTGCTGTTGGCCGGCAGGTCTGGTGCGACGGCGAGCGTCGCCCTGGCGGCGCTCATCTGGCTGCCGGTGGCCGCCGCGGCTGCCACCTTGCCGGGAGGTGTGACGCTGGGATCGGCGGTGTTCCTGTTCGCCCTGCTATTGGCGCGGTGGCTGATGCGCTCCCTGGGGCTTTCGCGCGACACGGTGTCGCAAGCGCCGCGCTGGGGCGACTTGCTGATGCGTGGCTCGCTCGCCGGGGTCATCGTTTGCCTGGCCACCGTGGTACTCGATTCCATCTCGCCCGCCGTCTCCGGTGTTGCCCTGAGCTTTCCCATCGGCATGTTGACCATCGCCCTGACACTTCACCAGCGTCACGGGCCCGGCGTAGCCCGCGCCACGATGGCCGATACCCAGCTCGGGATGCTCAGTCTGGTGGCCTTCAGTGCCGTGATGGCGGCCAGTGCCGAGTCACTGCCCCCTGCACTTGCCTTTGTTCTCGCTCTGGTAGCCTCGCTTCTCGTCAGTGGCCTGCTGTGGTTTCTTCCACGATGGCTGCCGATTACCGCTGCCCGGGATGGCCCAGGCGCTCCGTGATGATTGGGCTGACCAATGCCCGGGTAAGCCCATGCTGTCATCGAATCATCGCCGGTCGAGGATCATCCCGAGTTCAACTGGGCTTCGACGATTTCCGGTCGGTCCAGAACGGCTTGCATGATGGCTTCTTCACCCGAGACGAGGTGGGCTTTCATCAGTTCGGCCGCGGTCGTGGCCTGATTGGCTTCCAGTGCTGCGGTGATGTCGGTGTGATCCCGGCTCCAGTGTCTGCCGGGTTGGCCGTAGACCATGCTGACGTAGGCAATGCGCATGTGATCGTCGGAGAGTTCCTCGATCAAGCGGGCGAGTCTGGCGTTGCCTGCGGCGCGTGCGATCGTGCAGTGAAATTCATGATTGGCCTGGGAGAAGGCCACCATCTCGGCGGTATTGCTGCGGTCGTAGCTGGCCCGGCTGCAGCGATGCAGCGTCTCCAGGGCCTCGGTATCGAGCTTGCCTGCGGCAATCCGGCATAGTTCCGGTTCGACCAGCTTGCGAATCTGATAGCTGTCTCGAATGCTGCGGATGGTGATCGGTGCCACGGTGTAGCCCAGCCGACCCTGGTTGACCGTCAGCCCCTGTTGGGTGAGACGCGCCAGGGCGTGGCGAATCGCGGCCTTGCCCATTGCGTAGTGTGCGCTTATCCACGCTTCGGTGATGGTGGCGCCGGGTTTCAGCGTGCAGGAGATGATGTCGCGGCGCAGCGTGTCGAAGGCTTGTGCGTTCAGGCTGGGTTTCTTGGTCATTGCCATTGGAAGGTTCGGTAATGAAGCGCTGCGAAGCCCGGCGTCGGTGTGCCCGGCTTCGCTGCATGATATGTCTCCGGTCACATCAGGGAGAGCAAGACGAAGAGCCCCATGATGGTGGCACCGCAGATCAGTGTCCACATGACGCAGTAGCCCATGATATCGCGCGCTGAGAGGCCGGCCACGCCGAGCAGCGGCAGCGCCCAGAACGGCTGCATCTGGTTGGTCCAGGCATCGCCCCAGGTGAAGGCCATGATGGTCTGCGGAATGTCAGCACCGAGCGTCTGGGCGGCATTCAGCATGATCGGACCCTGGATCGCCCATTGCCCGCCGCCGGAGGGGATGAAAATGTTGATGAGGCCGGCGGAAATGAACGTCAGGATCGGGAAGGTGTGGACATTGGCGATCTCGACGAACCAGCCTGCCATGCTGTCGGCCAGCCCCGAGACCTTGACCATGCCGGCGATCCCCGCGTAAAGCGGAAACTGCATGATGATGCCGCGACACGAGAGTACGCCTTCCTTGACCGCCTTGCCGAAGCTCGCTGGGCTGGGTTGCAGCAGCAGACCGATGGCCAGGAAGATCAGGATGACTAGGTTGAGGCTCAGGGTGAAGCCGAGCTGATGGAAGTTGATCGCCAGATAGCCCAGAGGCAACAGCGCCAGCAGGAGGTTGGGCAGTCGGTAATGCTCCAGCTTCTCGGCCCAGGGCATGCCGCGAGTGTCCACCGGCGCGTTATCGTCATCGAGTGCTTCACCCTTGAATGGCTTGATCTCGCCGTGCGGCTTGACCCGGGTGAAGACGATGTAGAGCAATCCCAGTAGCACCAGGCTCAGGACGATGTTCCACCATGAGTAGAGCGTCTCGGTGATCGGCACCACCCCCACCACGTCCTGCATGAAGTTACCTTCCGACGCCATCAGTAGCGGTATCGAGGCGGTAGTGCCGCGAATGATCTCGCCCGAGTAGGCCGCGGCCACCGCCAGTGGGAAGTGCAGTCCCGCTACCCGCCGCCCCATCTCGCGTGCCAGGAAGGCGCCGACGATCATGCCGAAGCCCCAGTTGATGTAGAAGGTGACCATCGACACCACCGCAATGATGCCCACCGCTTGTGCCGGACTCTTGGGAAAGGCGGCCAGGCGATCGATCATGCGTGCCACTGAGGGTGTCTTGGCGATGACGAAGCCGGTGAGCAGAATCAGACACATCTGCATGGCGAATTTATACAAGTTGGAGAAGCCCTCTCCCCAAGCCTCGAACATGGTGTAGGCGCTCTGGCCTTCGACGGTCATGCCCAGCACGAAGACTACCGCGCTGAGGGCTATGGCCAGCAGCATGGCATTGGGCAGGCAGGTCTGGACGAACCTCAGACAGAGGCGAGTGAGAAACTGCATGACAATCCCCTTTTGGTTGTTGTGGGTCTGCGTGTTGCACGGTGTCTTGTCGGTCGGAACAGGGTCTGGACCTTGGTGGCAACGCTCTCGCCGCTCGTCGTGGCGGATGAGGGCGTCGCTGGTTCAGGTGTGTGCGAGCATGGGGAGTTCGAGGTGTGAGGCGCGTTCGGCGTGCCGGCTGACCTCGATGGTGGGAACGATGCCATCCGGAATGCGTGAGAAGTGGTCGCTATCCGCCAGGGCGATCGCCACCCGCAGGCTGTGGCCGGCCTGGAACAGCCACGAGGTGGGCAGCAGGTCGAAGGTGATCTCGCTGTATTCGCCGGGTGTCAGATAGCGCGCATCGCGCTCGTTGAAACTATGGCTCGGGCCGATGGCAGGAATGTTCTCGGGTCCTGGTGAGAGGCGCCGGTGTAGCGCCCGGAAGATGCCCTCGGTGACGTAGGTCGCACGGCCTTGCTCATCGATGTCCTCGAGATAGACGAACAGCGCGCAATCCTCGCAGTCGCTCTTGAGAAACAGCTTGACCAGCGGATGGCCGGTGAGCTCCATGGGCACGGCGAACGGCTCGGTGGTGTAGCAGAGCATGCGTGCGTCGCGACCGTCCCAGTCGGCGTAGTAGCGTTCGACATTCTGGGCGTACAGCCGGTTGTAGCGCGAGCGATTGCCACTACCGCAGCGGTAGTCGCCGACGTAGCGGTCAGTGGCGTGGTCGTTAGGCGGCGCCTCGGGAGCCAGGCGGTGGTCGGCATGAAAATGGAACCGGTGTGTGACCATCTCGGCCGGTGGCCATTCGTGGGCGGACTTCCAGCGCTCTTCGCCTACCGTGTAGTAGTGCACCGGAGGCTCATCGTCGAGCCCCGTCTCCAGACCCATCAGATGCTGGTCGAAGAAGCGCAGGGTCTCTGCCAGCGCCTTGGTCTGCGGGGCTGGCTCCTCCCGAAAGGGGCTTGAGCCGGTCCGTGCGCCGTGGTCCCAGGCCCCCAGCATCAGTCGCTTGGCAGGATTGCGTTGCCAGTTGAAGCGCAATGCCGCGCCACGCGAGTAATGGCCGTCCATCCAGCCCGAGATGGTGTAGACGGCCGTCTGGGCGTCGGCGTCGCGATTGGCGTAGTGATAGGGGCTGATGATCGCTGAGGTGAAGTCCGGCACGCTGCTCAGGGCGCTATCGCGATAGGGCAGTTGATGGACGAAATCTGCCATATCGAAATTAGCGACGTGGTCCTCCAGCGCCGCGGCCAGCAGTGTGCCGTCGGTGTCTTCGTCCACCGGGGCCGGGCCCTCGAAATGTTCGCCGCGGAAGTAGGGAAAACGAGCGCGATTCTCGGCCTCGTCGTCGTCCAGTGCCTCCATCAGCCGGCCGTACTCCTTGACCAGCCGCCGGCACATCACGCCGCCGGGATAGAGCTGGTTGGACCAGGTGTCCCAGACCGCCGAGTGGGGCACGATTGCCTTGACGGCGGGGTGTGCCCAGGACGCGGTGAAGTCGGCCGCGGCACCGAGATAGGAGATACCGGTGACGCCGATGGCGCCGCTGCACCACGCCTGGCGGCTGATCCACTCGATGATCTCCAGGTAGTCTTCGCGTTCGTTAGGCGAGCGTAGCCCGGTGCGAGCGCCGAAAGAGGCACCGCTGCCGCGGACATCCACAGCGACGAGTGCATAGCCACGCGGCAGTAATAGCGAGCGGAACACGGCGATATTGGGGCAATCCTCGGTGTCGGTGGGAGCCCCGGGCTTGAGTTTCATGCGCCGGTAGTAGGGGGTGAAGAAGGCGATCACCGGAAAGCGCTCACTGGTGGTGGCTTCGGTACCTGGCAGGTGGATGTCGATGGCGAGGCGGACCCCGTCGCGCATGGTCAGATAGTGGGAAACGAGTCGCTCGCCGCTGAATGCGGGATGGCGGCTCTCTTGCCAGGATTCGGGATGAAACGGGGTGATATGCGACACCTCGGGACTCCTTGTTGTTGTGACATCTGATTTATGGAAGGTTGAACGCGTTGTTTTGACATGTCAAAAGATAATTTTTGAAATACATGCGGAAGGTGCACGCCATGGTGGCGTGTCCCCTGATGGGTCTTCTGGCCGGATTTCTGGCGGGCGCGCTCGGTAGCAGTGGAGGTGTCGTCGTAGTGACGCTGCTAGTGGTAGGCGGTCATTGCCTGTGCGGATGGGGCGGAATGCGGTGTCGAGATACAACGTCCGCTCTACGGCCGGTAGGTGCGCTTGGCGCGGGTGATGCTCAGTGCACGAGCGGTTTATCTGAACTGCTTGGAAGAGCGCCCCGGTTACGGCGTCATCAGAGGCGGGAGGTGTGGCTCAGGTCTCTGGAAGTGGATGCCGAAGGTGGCAGACATCGGTTACGTGGCCAGGTGCCTTCCCATATCGTGGCACCTGAAGCTTGCCGATTTCGCGGGGAGATCAGTCTTGTTCGTCATCGTCGTAATGGATGATGGAGAGCAGCTGCAGTGGCACTTCGTGTAGTTTTTCCGGCCCATGAGGGACTGCAGCATCGAAAGCCAAACTGTCGCCGGGGCCCATGTCGTAGAACTGCTCGCCGTGGCGATAGGTCAGGCGACCTTTCAACATGTAGATGAATTCATGGCCTGCGTGGCTGAAGTTGGGGAAGACCTCACTGGCGTCGTCCATGGTAATCAGGAAGGGCTCATAGCGTTTCTTGGGGCCCTGGCGATAGCTCAGCAGCTGGTAGGTATGGCCGACCTCGGTGCCAGTGCGTACCACTTCCATGCCTTCGCCGGCCTTGACCAGCTGGGCGCCGCGCCCGACCTGGTCGTAGTCGCTGAACAGCTTGGAAATCGGCAGGTCGATGGCGTTGCAGAGTCGACTGAGAGTGTCGAGGCTGGTCGAGACCTGGGCGTTCTCGACCTTGCTGATCATGCCCTGACTGAGCCCGGCGATACGGGCCACGTCGGAAATCTTGTACCCCTGGGAGAGGCGTCTCTGCTTCAAGGCCCGGGCGATGTGCTGTTCCAGACGCAGGCGCGTTTCGTTCTTGTCGGTGGTGACGGAGTCACTCATGGAGATGCTGGCCTTGTCGACGGCGTGAGAGTTGCCAATTGTGCCAGAGTCCGGCTGGCGGTGGCACGTGCCACCCCAGCCGTCGGCGTCGGTCGCCATCCGGCTCACCGCCCCTTGGCCGTGAACCTTGGGCCATGAGCCCGGGGCCATGAAACCTGGGCCATGAACCCTGGGCCATGAACCCGGAGCGAGCCTCGCTCAGGCAGCGGCCGGGGCGAGCAGCGCATCGAGGCCCAAGGGGCCGCCGTCGAACTCCTGCATGGCATCGAGGAGTGCCGGCCATAGATAGGCAGCCGATGCGCTGTCCACCAGCAGGTGCAGACAGGGCGTGTCCCCCAGCGCGTCACGGATGACGATGGCATCGGTGCGGGCCACCGAGGTCTGGGCGATATGCCCTTGGCGAAAGACCTCGGCGTCGAGATCGACGCCGCACAGCTTGGCCATCACTGCGGCGCCATCCGCGCCGGTAAGGGCCAGCCAGGCATGGCTGTCCTGACGCGGTAACGGATAACAGCCGGGCGCCGGTGTCGTCCACACTTGCGCCGTCTCGGACACGTGCCGGCCGGCGTCCGCGAGGCTGCCCAGCAGCAGATACTCGGTGGCAGACAGCCGCGCCAAGCGGGTGCCGTCACCCTGAACCAGACAGCGATTGGGCGCCTCGGGCAGGCGATAGCCGCGTTCGGTCAGTGCGGCGGCGGCCTGAGGGCCGCGCAGACCGAAGCGCGGCAGCGCCGAGAGGTCGATCAGCCCGCAGTGGGCCAGACGGTGAGCTTCGTCGCTGGTGTCGGCGAAGCGCGCCGGCGTCCTGGCGTCGCCCAGCGGCATCCACTCGACTCCGGGCCGCTCGGCGTGGAGAGCGTTGAGCGGAAGGCGCGAAAGACTCGCGGTCGCGTTTTGTGTGGTCATCTCAGAGCTCCTGGCGAGTATTGTCGGGGTCGAAGAAGGGCAGGGCGACCACCTCGGCGGCGATCTCCTGACCGCCGTCGACGCGCAGCGTGATCTGGCTGCCGGGCGCGGCTTTCTCCGGCGCGGCGTAGGCCAGGCCGATGATCGCCTCGAGAGTGGGCGAATATTCGCAGGAGGTGATATTGCCGGTAATGGTCTCGCCCTCCAGCACCAGTTGCCCCTCTCTTGGCTTGGCGCTGGACGCCGGCAGCCGGAAGCCGACCAGCCGGCGTTTCGGCGGTTGAGCGGCGAGGATGTCCACGGCGCGGCGGCCGACGAAGAACGGCTTCTTGCGATTGACCGCCCAGCCCAGGCCGACCTCTTCCGGATGGCTCATGCCGTCGGTGTCCTGACCGATGATCACGTGGCCCTTCTCCAGGCGCAGCAGGCGCTGGGCCTCGACGCCGAACGGCCGCAGGCCGTCCGCGGCGCCGGCTTCCATCAGCCGGTCCCAGAGGGCCTCGCCGTAGCGCGCGGGCACATGGATCTCGTAGCCCAGTTCGCCGACGAAGCCGACCCGCAGCAGGCGTGCCGGGATACCGGCGACATGGCCGGTGCGCAGCTCCAAATAGGGGAAGGCCGCGGCGGTGAGGTCGACATCATCACACAGTTTTTCGAGCACCCGGCGCGACAGCGGCCCGGCAATGTTGACGGCGGCGAACGCCGAGGTGACGTTGGCGATATCCACCTCCAGGCGCCACTGGGCGTTCCATTGCAGCATGCTGCGATGGACGTTGGCCACGCCACTGGTGGTGGCGGTGACGTAAAAGTGATCCTCGGCCAGGCGGCATGACACACCGTCGTCGATGACCACGCCCTGTTCGCTGGTCATCGCCGCGTAGCGAGTACGTCCCACCGGCTGCTTGAGGAAGCCGAAGGTGTAGAGCCGGTTGATGAACTCGGCGGCATCCGGGCCGCGGATCTCGAGCCCGCCGAGCGTCGAGACGTCGATCATGCCGACCTTCTCGCGCACGTGGCGCGCTTCCTCCTGCATGCAGCGATCCCGCTCCAGGCTGCCGTCGGTGGCGGGATAGTAAGCGGGACGACGCCAGTGGCCGGCCGGCATCATGCGCGCACCCAGTGCCTCATGGCGACGGTGTATCGGCGTCAGGCGGAAGGGGTCGAAGCCGCGCCCGGCGAGATGGCCGAGTGTCTCGGCGGTGAACGGCGGCCGGGCGGTGGTCACCCCGGTCTCGCTGACGCTGCGGTCGGTGGCCTGGGCGACCAGTCGGGCGGTGGGCAGTGCCGAGTGGCGTCCCTGGGAGGGCCCCATGCCCACCGTCGAGAAGCGTTTGACCAGCTGCACATCGCGATAGCCGTGGCGGGTGGCGTTGAGGATGTCCTCGACCTGCAGGTCTTCGTCGAAGTCGACGAAGGCCTTGCCCTTGGGGTGCGGGAAGATCGGCCAGGGATGATTGACCCGCCGCGGGGCTCGCGCAGCGCTCTCCGGCATTGGCGCATCATGGCCCAGTGCGCGCAGCGCCTCGCTGGCGGCGCGTACGCCATCCTCGCCGACACTGTCGAGGTCGTGCCGCCCGTTGACCGAACCGGCGATGTGCAGATGGGCGGGCAGGTTGCTGATCGAGAATTCGGCGACCTCGTCGTCGTAGCGCAGCTGGCCACCGGCCTGACACAGCAGTTGGTAGACCGGCATGTAGCCGGCGGTCATGCACACCAGATCGCAGTCGAGTCGCTGACCCTGGTCGGCCACTTCGCCGGTGCCGACGATGCGTCGCAGTTCGACGCCGGTCACCCGATGCAGTGACTTGTCGTGCAGGGCCTCAAAGACCGTATGCCCGGCATGCAGGGGAATGCCCGCCGCCGCGACGGCCTGAGTGAGTGCCGGGTCCTCGGATGAGGGGCGCATGTCGGCCAGGGCGGCCACCTCGACCCCCTGCTCTTGAAGGTCCAACGCTGCCAGGTAGCCATCGTCGTTGCCGGTCAGCACCACCGCGCGCTGGCCTGGCTTGACCGCATAGTGGCGCATGAGGCGCTGGGCGGCGCTGGCCAGCATGACACCCGGTAGGTCGTTGTTACGGAAGATCGCGGGCTGATCGAAGCTGCCCGAGGCGATGATGCACTCTTTCGCTCGCACCTTGAACATCCGACGTCCCTGGATCACCGGTAGATAGTTATCGGTGAACCAGCCGTTGCAAGTGGCGTCGCACATGACCTGGATGTTGGGATGATCCGTTACCGCGGTGACCAGCTCGTCGCGCAGGCGTTCGCCGCGACTGCCGTCGATATCGAAGCGCGCATAGGTCAGTGAGCCGCCGAGCTGCGGCTGCTGTTCGACCAGCAGCACCCGGGCTCCGCCAAGGGCCGCGGTGAGCGCGGCGCGCAGGCCGGCCGGGCCACCGCCCACCACCATCACCTCGGTGAACAGATAGGCCTTGTCGTGATAACCGCCGCGGGCGTCGAGATCGAAACGTCCCAGGCCCGCCTTGCGGCGGATCAACGGCTCCCAGCGCTTCCAGGCGCCCTTGGGCTTGTAGAAGGCGCGGTAATAGAAGCCCACCGGCATGAAGCGGGAGAACTTGCCGAGCTTCATGTCGCGGTCGTGATCGAGACTGCCGTTGTAGTTCTGCCCCTCGATCGCCAGGCCATCCTCGAGGCGGCGTTCGTCGGCCAGCACGTTGGGCTCGTCGGGCAGTTGCACGAGGGTGTTGGCATCCTGGCCAGCCATGGTCAGCGCGCCGCGCGGCCGGTGATACTTGAACGAGCGCGATAGCACCAGGCGCCCGTGAGCGGCCAGCGCGCTGGCGATGGAGTCGCCGGCGAAGCCGCGATAGGTCTCGCCCTCGAAGGTGAAGCGGACCGGGCGTTCGCGGTCGATCAGGCTGCCCAGCGGGGCGGGGAGACGTGACGCGGTAGCCTCGGCGGCGTCAGCCAGGGGTTCGTAACGGCTCATGAGGCGCTCTCCTGGTGGGCAAATTCGACGCGCTGGTGAAACCGCTCGCCGGGATCGAAGGTTCTCAGCACCGTGTCGGTGAGCCGGTTGCGCTCGGCCAGGAACCAGTAGCCGCTGGCGCCGTGGAACCACCACTCGGTGACCACCTCGGGCAGGTTGTCGTGATAGAAGACGTAGTCGGCCCACTCGCGATCGCTGCAGGTCGCCGGATCGGGCATCGTCTTCAACTCCCCGCCGTAGCTGAATTCACTGATGTTGCGTGGCCCGTTGAGCGGGCAATGGAGGATCTTCATGGTGTGCTGCCCCCGTTCGGTCTGCGTTGAAGAGTCAGTGACTGGCGGCCGTGGCGCCCATCTCGTTGACCTGCTGGAAGTTGGCGAAACGCGCCAGATGGAACGGGCGAATCAGCTCGGGCACCTTGCCGCCCGTGGCGATCAGTTCCGCCATGGTCTGGCCGCAGATCGGCGTGGCCTTGAAACCCCAGGTGCCCCAGCCGGCGTCGAGGTAGTAGTTCTCTACGGGGCTCTCGCCCATGATCGGGCTGTAGTCCGGGGTCATGTCGGTGATCCCGCCCCACTGGCGCATCAGCTTGGCCTTGGCCAGGAAGGGGAACATCTCGATGGCGCTGGCGATCAGGCTCTCTTTCAGCTCCAGCGTCGAGCGGGTGGCGTAGAGCGGATAGGGGTCAGAGCCGCCGCCGAAGACCATTTCGCCACGGCTGGTCTGCTGCACATAGCAGTGCAGCGCCGAGGAGCTGACCAGCGGGTCGAGGAACGGCTTGACCGGCTGGGTGACCATGGCCTGCAGCGGGTAGGAGACGATCGGCAGGCGAAAGCCGGCCTTGGCGGCCAGCACCGAGCTGTGGCCGGCCACGGCCTGCACCGCGCAGCCGCAGCGCACCGTGCCGCGGTTGGTCTTGACCCCGGTGAGGCGCCCGCCCTCGATGATCAGGTCTTCGACCTCGGTCAACTGATGGATCTCCACGCCGCGCTTGGCCGCTTCCTTGGCGTAGCCCCAGGCCACGGCGTCGTGACGCGCGGTGGCGCCGTCCCGGTGCCAGAGACCTTCGAGCACCGGCAGATGCCCCGGGTCGAGGTTGAGCGTCGGCACCAGCTCGGCGATCTGTTGGCGGTCGATCATCTCCGTGCGCCCACCGAAGTGCTTGTTGACCTCGGCGCGCTGGCGGAAGGCGCGCACCGTGGCATCGGTGTGGGCCAGGGTGAGCTGGCCGCGCTCGGAATACATGATGTTGAAGTCGAACTCGTTGGAGAGGTTCTGAAACAGCTTCACCGACGCGGCATAGAAGCGGACCCCTTCCGAGGTCAGATAGTTGGAGCGGATCACCGCGGTGTTGCGCGCGGTGTTGCCGCCGCCGAGATAGGCCTTCTCCAGCACCGCGACCTTGGTGATGCCGTGGTACTTGGCCAGATAGTAGGCGATGGCGAGGCCGTGCCCGCCGCCGCCGATGATCACCACGTCGTAGCTGGCGGCGAGTTCCTTGGGCGGTGGCAGGTCCTGTTCGGCGGGATAGTCGGACGACAGGCCGTACTTGAGTAGGGCGAAAGGCATGGGACCCCCTGAGAGTCGTTCAGGCTGGCAGCGCGCTAGCGGCTGCCTGGCACTGTTGGCGGGTGGCGGTGACGGTGTTCTGCATCAGGTAGGCGATGGTCATCGGTCCGACACCGCCGGGCACCGGGGTGACGGCGGCGGCCACCTGGCTGGCGGCGGCGAAGTCGACGTCACCGACCAGGCGCGTGCGGCGTTCGCCGTCGATCTCGCACTCGATGCGGTTGATGCCCACGTCGATGACCACGGCGCCGGGCTTGAGCCAGTGGGCATCGACCATCTCGGGGCGACCCACGGCGGCGATGACGATATCGGCCTGACGGCATAGCGTGGCGGCGTCGCGGCTCTTCGAATGCAGCAGCGACACCGTGCAGTCGGCGTCGAGCAACAGTGCCGCCATGGGCTTGCCGACGATGTTGGAGCGGCCGATCACCACGGCGTGCTTGCCGGCCAGCTCGCCGCAGGTGTCCTTCAGCAGGCGCAGGCAGCCGGTGGGCGTGCAGGGGGCCAGGGAGGGCAGCCCTTGCCAGAGCCCGCCGGCGTTCTGGCGGTGGAAGCCGTCGACGTCCTTGGCCGGCAGGATGGCCTGGATCACCGATGCCTCGTCGATATGCGCCGGCAGCGGCAACTGCACCAGGATGCCGTTGACCTCGGGGTCGTCGTTGAGTCGGGCGATCAGCGCGAGCAGTTCCGCCTGGGGCAGGGTGGCGTCGAAGCGGTATTCCAGCGAGCGAATGCCGACCGCTTCCGCCTTGCGGATCTTGTTGCGGACATACACCTGGCTGGCGGCATCCTCGCCCACCAGCACCACCGCCAGGGCTGGCACGATGTCGGCCTCGGCGAGTCGCGCGACGTCGGCGGCGACCTCGGTGAGCACCCGTTCGGCGCAGGCCTTGCCGTCGATACGCATCGCCGGAAGCGTGTGGGTAGTCTCTGTGCTCATCGGAAGATCACCGTCTTGTTCTGATCGAGGAAGACACGATGTTCGAGGTGGTACTTGACCGCCTGGGATAGGGCGACGGTCTCGGTATTGCGGCCGACCGCGACTAGGTCCTCGGGACGATAGGTGTGATCGACGCGCTGGACCTCCTGCTCGATGATCGGGCCCTCGTCGAGGTCCGAGGTCACGTAGTGGGCGGTGGCGCCGATCAGCTTGACCCCGCGTTCATGGGCCTGGTGATAAGGTTTGGCGCCCTTGAAGCCGGGTAGAAAGGAGTGGTGGATGTTGATCGCGCGGCCAGAGAGTTTCTGGCATAGATCGTCGGAGAGAATCTGCATGTAGCGCGCCAGCACCACCAGCTCGGTACCCGTCTCCTCGACGATCTCCATCAGCGCGTCTTCCTGGCGCGCCTTGGTCTCCGGCGTGACCGGCAGATAGACGAAGCGGATCCCTTCGCGCTCGGCCATCGGGCGCAGATCGAGATGATTGGAGACGATGGCGGTGATCTCCATGTCCAGCTCGCCCTTGCGCCGGCGATACATCAGGTCGCCGAGGCAGTGGTCGTACTTGCTGACCATCAGCAGCACGCGCATGGGCTGGGCGTCGTGGCGGAAATCCCACTCCATGTCGAAGTCCTTGGCGACGCCTGCGAAGTCGCGCTTGAGGGTATCGATATCGCCTTTCACGCCCGCGTTGAAGCGGAACTTGGCGCGCAGGAAGAAGCGGCCGATCTGTTCGTCATCGTATTGGGCGAGTTCGCTGATATAGCACTGGCCCTCGGTCAGAAAACAGGTCACGGCGGCGACGATGCCGGAGGTGGCGGGGCAAGAGATCTTGATGATGTAGCTGTCGTCTGTCGAAGCCATGCGGTGCGTTCCTCTTGGCGTAGGCGGGGCGTGGCCTGGGTGTCGGTATCGACGCCCAGGCAGTGGATATCGGGTTCGGCCCTTGGCGATGCGCTCGCGTGTCGCGTGAGTATCGAGAGGCTCACCGGGGCAGATGATGCGTCAAGCATGTTTTCCTGAAAAGAAAAAAACATTCCTTTTAGTCAAGCAACAAGCTTGCCAGTTTCCCGTGACACCTCGTTTCCCGTGCTCTGATACAGCGTTTTATTCCTTTTTTAACAAGGGCTTGAAGTTTTGCTGCGACGAGCGTGGCGGCAGGGGACGAGCCCGGGGAACGATCCAAGGCGTCGCGTCTTGTTCGAAAACGGTGCGTCGGAGGCGCTACTTGCACCGTCTGGGGGCGATGGCGGCGGATAGGACAGACTGACGAGGTGGGCGGCGGCGACCAGATTCCACGGCCAAAACTTTTTATCGCCTGTAAATCAGTTCATTAGCGACCAGTCCGGGAATTTTCTCGCGCATCGTGGCGTTTCTGGCATGCAAGGTGCTTTCTTAAAGAGAAACAAATTTTCTTGATGGGAATTGAGTGTGTGGCGTAGCCTGCATCGCATCGGCAAGGTCCGGTGGCACAGGAGAGCGCGCCATGTCGTTCCCGGTACTCGCCCCGCATGAAGGAGACCTGACATGACGCCAGAAGCCGCCAAGCAGCTACTCGAGGAGCACGATGTCCGCTACCTGCTCGCGCAGTTCGTGGACATTCACGGTGCCGCCAAGACCAAGTCGGTGCCGGCCAGTTGTTTGATGGACGTGGTCGAGAAGGGCGCTGGCTTCGCCGGATTCGCGGTCAGCGGCCTGGGTATGGAGCCCCATGGGCCCGATTTCATGGCTCGGGGCGATCTTGCAACCCTGTCGTTAGTGCCCTGGCAGCCGGGATACGCGCGGTTGGTCTGCAATGGCCATGTCAACGATCAGCCCTATGAATTCGATAGCCGCGTGGTGTTGCTCAAGCAGCTCGAACGACTGTCAGAAAAGGGCTGGACGCTGAACACCGGGCTGGAGCCGGAGTTCTCGCTGTTCAAGCGCGGGCCGGCGGGCGAGCTGCTGGCCGTCGACGAGAGCGATACGCTGGCCAAGCCCTGCTACGACTACAAGGGGCTGTCGCGTTCCCGCGTGTTCCTGGAACGCCTGGTGGAAGCGCTCCAGGCGGTCGATTTCGACGTCTACCAGATCGATCACGAGGACGCCAATGGCCAGTTCGAGATCAACTACACCTACAGCGATGCGCTGACCTCGGCGGACCGTTTCACCTTCGTGCGCATGGCGGCCGGCGAGATCGCCAACGATCTCGGCATGGTCTGCTCCTTCATGCCCAAGCCGCACGCGGATCGGCCCGGTAACGGCATGCACTTCCATCTCTCGGTCAGCGATGGCGACGGCAACAACGTCTTCGGCGACGACAGCGACCCGCAAGGGCTGGGGCTGTCGCGCACCGCTTACCACTTCCTGGCCGGGCTGTTGCATCACGCGCCGGCGCTGTGTGCCTTTGCCGCACCCACCGTCAACTCCTACAAGCGGCTGGTGAACGGTGGCTCCAACAGCGGTGCGACCTGGGCACCGGTGTTCATCGCCTATGGAGACAACAATCGCTCGGCGATGGTCCGCGTGCCCTATGGCCGCCTGGAGTTCCGCCTGCCCGATGCCGGCTGCAACCCCTATCTGGTGCATGCCGCGCTGATCGCCGCCGGCCTGGACGGTATCGACCGCCAGCTCGATCCCGGCAAGGCGCACAACATCAACCTGTATTCGCTGAGTGCCGAGCAGTGCCAGGAGCAGGGAATTGGCGTCCTGCCCCAGTCGCTCAAGGAGGCCATCGACGCCCTGGCCAAGGACACCATCCTGCGCGAGGTGATGGGGCCCGGCATCGTCGATGAGTTCATCGCCGTCAAGCGCGAGGAGTGGGCCGCTTACAGCCGCCAGGTATCGACCTGGGAGCTCCAGCGCTACGCCGAATTCTTCTGATCAACGATTGACCCGAACTCGCCGCGAACGGCGATCGATAGAGAGGACAACGCTATGTGTGGAATCGTGGGGCTCTATCTCAAGAACCCATCCTGGGCAAGCCGTCTGGGCGAGCTGTTCGAACCGATGCTGGTCGCGATGACCGACCGCGGGCCGGACAGCGCCGGCTTCTCGATCTACGGCGACGAATACGACGCCGGCATCAAGCTGACGCTGCAGAGCGATGCCGTCGACTACGACTGGTCCAGGCTGGCCGAGCGGCTGGGTACGGCTTTCGGCGGCGTCGACGACTGGTATCGCAACGCCAGCGTGGCGGTCTTCAAGCTGGCCGCCCCGGAGGCCGAGCTGCGCGCCTGGCTCGCCGAGCAGGCACCCGAGATCCGTGTGCTGAGCGCGGGGCAGAGCATCGAGATCCTCAAGGGCGTGGGGCTGCCCGCGAGCATCGCCGAGCGCTTCAACCTCAAGGGCATGCAGGGCAGCCACGCCATCGGCCATACCCGCATGGCCACCGAGAGCGCGGTGACGCTGCAGGGCAGCCACCCCTTCTCGACGGGGCTCGACCTGTGCCTGGTGCACAACGGCTCGCTCTCCAACCACAACCGGCTGCGCGACAAGCTCCGGCGTGAGGGTATCGCCTTCGAGACCGACAACGATTCCGAGGTGGCGGCGGGGTACCTGACCTGGCGCCTGGCCAAGGGCGACTCGCTGACTCAAGCGCTCAAGGGGGCCCTGGCGGACCTGGATGGCTTTTTCACCTTCGCCATCGGCACCCGTGACGGCTTCGCCGTGGTTCGCGATCCGATCTCCTGCAAGCCGGCGGTGATCGCCGAGACCGACGACTACGTGGCGATGGCGTCGGAGTACCGCGCCCTGGCACGACTGCCGGGCATTCAGCAGGCGCGGGTCTGGGAGCCCGAGCCGGCCACGATCTATGTCTGGGAACACGATGGTGCCAAGGTGGAGGCCGCATGATGATGAAGACCGTTGATCTAGCCGAACAGAGCCTGCGAGAACTCAACCAGTCGCTGCACGATGGTGAGATGCTCCGCGACATCCGCGAATGGCGGGTCATCAATACCGACGGTGCGCACAACATCGCCTGCGGTCTGAACGACGACATCAGTGTCGATATCGATGGCCATGCCGGCTACTACTGCGCCGGCATGAACCAGCGTGCCAGCGTCACGGTGCATGGCAACGTGGGGGTCGGCGTGGCGGAGAACATGATGTCCGGCACGGTGCGCGTCACTGGCGATGCTTCCCAGTCGGCCGGGGCCACGGCGCACGGTGGCCTGCTGGTCATCGAGGGCAATGCCGCGGCGCGCTGCGGCATCTCCATGAAGGGGGTGGACATCGTGGTCAAGGGCAACATCGGCCCGATGAGCGCGTTCATGGGGCAGGCCGGGCGCCTGGTGGTATGCGGCGACGCCGGCGACGCGCTGGGTGACTCGCTCTACGAGGCGCGTCTCTACGTCAAGGGCCGGGTCGGTACGCTCGGCGCCGACTGCGTCGAGAAGGAAATGCGCGCCGAGCATCGCGAGGAACTGGCCGCGCTGCTCGAACGGGCCGGTATCGACGCGGACCCCGCGGAGTTTCGGCGCTACGGATCGGCCCGCGAACTCTACCACTTCAAAGTCGACAACGCCTCGGCCTACTGATCAGGAGCCTGCCATGACCGATTACACCTCCAACCCCGTACTGCGGGAATCGGCCACCTACGGTCGAGACGTCATTCACGAGATCCAGCGCGCCGCCGAGACCGGGATCTACGACATTCGCGGCTGGGGTGCCAAGCGCAAGGTGCCGCATTTCGACGATCTGCTGTTCCTCGGCGCCAGCATGTCGCGCTACCCCCTCGAGGGCTATCGCGAGAAGTGCGACACCCGGGTCACGCTCGGCACCCGCTACGCCAAAAAACCGTTGGTCATCGAGACCCCGGTGACGATCGCCGGCATGAGTTTCGGGGCTCTATCCGCCCAGGCCAAGGAAGCGCTGGGCCGCGGTGCCTCGGAAGTCGGCACCTCGACCACCACCGGCGACGGCGGCATGACCGCCGAGGAGCGCGGCGAGTCGACCAAGCTGGTGTATCAGTACCTGCCGTCGCGCTATGGCATGAACCCGGACGACCTGCGCAAGGCGGATGCCATCGAGGTAGTGCTGGGCCAGGGCGCCAAGCCCGGCGGCGGCGGCATGCTGCTGGGCCAGAAAATCTCCGATCGCGTGGCGCAGATGCGCACCCTGCCCAAGGGCATCGACCAGCGCAGCGCCTGTCGGCACCCGGACTGGACCGGCCCGGACGACCTGGCGATCAAGATCGCCGAGCTGCGCGAGATCACCGACTGGCAGGTGCCGATCTACATCAAGGTCGGGGCCACCCGTACCTACTATGACGTCAAGCTGGCGGTGAAGGCCGGGGCCGATGTGGTGGTGCTCGATGGCATGCAGGGCGGTACCGCGGCGACCCAGGAGGTGTTCATCGAGCACGTCGGCATCCCGACCATGGCTGCCATTCCCCAGGCGGCCCAGGCGCTGCAGGAGATGGGCGTGCACCGCGAGGTGCAGTTGATCGTCTCCGGCGGCATCCGCAATGGCGCCGATGTGGCCAAGGCCATCGCCCTGGGAGCCGATGCGGTTGCCATCGGCACGGCGGCCCTGATCGCGCTGGGCGACAACCATCCGCGGTATGACGCGGAGTATCGAGAGATGGGCTCTGCTGCCGGCTTCTACGATGACTTCCAGGAAGGCAAGTGCCCGGCGGGCATCTCCACCCAGGACCCGGAACTGAGCAAGCGCCTAGACCCGGTGGCCGCCGGCAAGCGCCTGGCCAACTATCTGCGTGTGCTGACCCTGGAAGCTCAGACTCTGGCTCGGGCCTGCGGCAAATCCCATCTTCACCACCTGGAGCCCGAGGACCTGGTGGCGCTGAACGTCGAGGCGGCGGCCATGGCGCGGGTGCCGCTGGCCGGTACCGACTGGATTCCGGGGCAGCGTTTCTAGGCGATTCCGATAGCCCCGCACGACCACCGCCAAGCACCGGGGGCCGAGGTGCCTTTGGTGCTCAGGCGTAGCGATCTTCTTTCCTTGGGGGGATCGAGAGTCGGCAAACACATGATGTCTCTTCAGTGGAAACACCATCGCTAGAAAATAGCGCGTGATGGCGCCCGCAAGACCGTCGGCGACAGGCTCGCCCGTTACCACCGCGAGCCGGTCGTCGACTCTTGATACGAACAACGACAACGACGAGGCAACCACAATGACAAATGCGACCCTGGAACTGGGCTATGCCCTGGATACCTTCTACTTCCTGATGTGTGCGGCCCTGGTCATGTTCATGGGCTGTGGCTTCGCCATGCTCGAGTCGGGCTTGGTGAGAGCCCGCAATACGGTCGAGATACTGACCAAGAATGCCCTGCTGTATGCCATTGCCTGTCTGGTGTATCTGGTGGTCGGCTACAACGTGATGTATCCGTCCGAGGCGGTCAGCAGTGTCATCCCGGGGCTGCAGTTCATGCTCGGCGGCGACCACACCCTGGCGGACATCGCGACCGGCGAGGGCGCCCCCTACTATTCCGGCATGGCCGACTTCATCTTTCAGGCGGTGTTCGCGGCCGCGACCATGTCGATCGTCTCCGGCGCGATCGCCGAGCGCATGAAGCTGTGGCCCTTCCTGATCTTCGCCGTGGTCATGGTGGCGGTGATCTACCCGATGGAGGGTTACTGGAAGTGGGGTGGCGGCTTTCTCGACGCCATGGGCTTTCAGGACTTCGCCGGTTCGGTGGTGGTGCACATGGCCGGCGCGGCGGCGGCGTTGGCGGCGGTGATCCTCGTCGGGCCGCGCAAGGGACGCTACGGGGCGAAGGGCGAGGTGCGCGCCATTCCCGGTGCCAACCTGCCGATCGCCATGCTGGGCATGTTCATCCTGTGGATGGGCTGGTTCGGCTTCAATGGTGGCTCCATGTTGAAGGTCGCCAGCCTCGATGCCGCCAACGGCGTCGCTCGCATCTTCGTCAATACCAATACGGCCGCCGCCGCCGGCATGGTCGTCGCGGCCCTGGTCTCGCGGGCGATGTTCGGCAAGACCGACATGACCATGATCATCAATGGTGCCCTCGCCGGACTGGTCGCCATCACCGCCGAGCCGCTGCTGCCGTCGGCAGGCCTGGCGATGCTGATCGGCGCCGTGGGCGGTGCCCTGGTGGTGCTATCTGTGGTCACCCTGGATCGATTGAAGCTCGATGATCCGGTGGGCGCCATCTCCGTGCATGGCACGGCGGGCATTTGGGGCATTCTGGCCGTGCTGTTCTCCAACCCCGAGGCGACACTCTCCGTGCAACTGATCGGCACCGTGGTGATCTTCGCCTGGATGTTCGCTACCAGCTTCGCCGTATTGTGGCTAATCCGTGTCGTGATGGGGCTGCGTGTCAGCGAGCAGGAAGAGCTGGAAGGCATGGACCTGCATGAGTGCGGAATGCTCGCCTACCCGGAATTCATCGCGGCTAGCGCACAGGAGACCGGCTCGTCTGGCCCGGGCAGGCGGTCTGCCTCTGCTGGAGTCGGCGCGATGGTCGAGCAAAGAGGCGCTTGAGTCGGCAGAGGTGCGGTCCATGGGCGTCGAGTTCTATAGCGTCGATTCCGATGGTGGGCTTCACTCGGTTTCGAGGGTGTGCTTAGAGCTCGCCTCTCACTGCCCATAGTTCCGGGAAGAACTTGAGCGCCAGCGCCTTCTCGAGATAGGCCACCCCCGATGTGCCGCCGGTGCCGCTGCGTTGGCCGATGATACGCTCGACCGTCTTCATGTGGCTGAAACGCCACTTGTGGAAGTTGTATTCGGTATCGATCAGCTTCTCGGCGAGTTCGTAGAGATCCCAGTAGCGGTCGGGGTGACGATAGATGCTCGACCAGGCGGTTTCGACCTCGGGAGAGGCGACATAGGGGGCAGACCAGTCGCGCTGCAGGGTCGCCTCGGGTAGGTCGAAGCCGCGCCGTGCCAGCAGTTGCAGGCAGACATCGTAGAGGCTGGGGCTGGCGAGCACCTCATGCAGCCGCTGGTAGTGCGCGGTATGGCGGCGGTGGGCTTCGGCCAGGCGCGGGTGCTTGTTGCCGAGCAGAAACTCCAGCTCGCGGTACTGATACGACTGAAAGCCCGAGCTCTGGCCGAGACTGTCGCGGAAGGCGAGATAGTCGGAAGGCGTCATGGTGGCGAGCACTTCCCAGGCATTGATCATCTGCGCCTGGATGCGTGCCACCCGGGTGAGCATCTTGAACGCTGGGCGCAGCGCATCGGTACTGATCGCCCGCGCCGCCGCGTGCGCCTCGTGCAGGCACTGCTTCAGCCACAGCTCCGAGACCTGATGGATGATCACGAACAGCATCTCGTCGTGCTGATCGCTGATCGGATTCTGGCAGGCGAGCAGCGGCGCTAGGTCCAGATACTCGCCGTAGCTCATGTGCTGGTCCCAGTGCACCTGCGGCTCGTCGGCCAGGTCGACGGCGCCGGGATCGCGTGGGGGCGGAGTCTCGTCGTGCACAGGGTTTACCCCCTTGTCTCTGTCTGGCCCAGGTCCAGCGCCTCACCGGCGTATTCGAGGATGTCGAAATGGTCGCACCCCGGCATCAGGGTGACCGTCGCCGTGACACCGTCGCGTTCGGCCTGGGCCGCGAGCGCCTCGCCCTGGCGCTGAAATACCGGCGGGTCCTGCTCACCGTGGACCAGATCCAGGTGAGGCAGGCCGGTCAGTGACTGGCACAGCGGGCTCAGGCGGTGGGCGCGGGCTTGGTCCAGGTCGAGCGGCTGGGCGATCGAGGTGCCGAGCAGCGGGCGCAGGTCGTAGACGCCGCTGATCAGCCACAGCGCTTCGATCGCTTTCTTACACTCGGGGGCGAGGCTGCTCATCAGCGCCAGATGGGCGCCAGCGCTGTGGCCGCCGAGGCGAACGCGGCCGCTCAGGCCGAGCGCTTCGCAATGGTCGAGCAGGTAGCGCACGCCCTGGGTGCTCTCGGCGATCAGTCTCTCCAGCGTGGCCGCGGGGGCCAGCGGGTAGTTCAGCGAAGCGAAGGCCCAGCCGCGCGCCAGCCAGCTCTTTGCCATGAAGTCGGTAGCGGTGGCGTCCAGCGCCTTCCAGTAGCCGCCATGGAGAAAGATCATCAGCGGCCAGGGGCCATCGCCTTCTGGTCGGTGCAGATGCAGCCAGGCGTGGTCGGCGTCGCCATAGGCGAGTCTTTGCGGTGGGTGCGTTTCACGCAGCGCGCGGCCCAGCTCGGCCTGATGGGCCAGGGTACCTTCGGCATCCCGCGCCCAGCGTCGCGGCGAGTGGGCGTATTCGCGGTCTTCGAGACTCTGTGTGTCGGGCATCAGGTCACCTCCGTACGGGTCTGAAAGCGTGGGTTGCGGTACTCGGCGCTTTCCAACACTTCGCGGAGCTGCTCAGCAGCGTGCCAGACATCGACATGGCTGAGATAGAGCGGGGTAAAGCCGAAGCGCATCAGCCCCGGTTCGCGGTAGTCGCCGATCACGCCGCGCGCGATCAGCGCCTGGACGATAGCGTAGCCGTGCTTGCGCTGTACCAGACCGACCTGGCTGCCGCGCTGTCCCGGCGGTGGGGTGATGTCATCGATGCCATGAGGTGCGAACAGATCTTCGATGCAGGCGCGGAAGAGGTCGCCCAGCGCCAGGCTCTTGGCGCGCAGCGCGCTCATGTCCACCCGCTGCCATAGTCTCAGCGAGGCTTCGAGCGGGGCGTAGGCCAGCGCCGAATGGGTGCCGGTGCGAAAACGCGTCATCCCCGCGGCGGGGGCATAGTCTGTCTCGAAGGCGAAGGGTTGGGCATGACCATGCCAGCCCGAGAGCGGCTGCCATGCCGCCCGCTGGCAATCGCCGCGGACATAGAGGAAGCCGGGTGCCCCCGGGCCGCCGTTGAGATACTTGTAGGTGCAGCCGACCGCATAGCGCACGTCGCTGCCGGCGAGATCGACCGCCAACGCGCCCGCCGAGTGGGCCAAGTCCCAGATCACCTCGGCGCCGCTGGCATGAACACGGCGAGTGGTCTCGGCCATGTCACGCAGTTGGCCGGTGCGATAGTTGACCTGGCTCAGTACCACGACTGCCATCTGATCATCCAGATGCGCCTCCAGCGGCGCGCCCTCGGGTAGGAAGCGATGGGTGAAACCGGCGCTATGGCAGAAGCCCTCGGCGATATAGCCGTCGGCGGGGAAGTTGCCGCGTTCGCTGAGAATGACAGGCCGGACCCGTCCTTGTTGTTCGGTGATATGGCCGAGCAGCTTGTAGAGATTGAGGGTGATGCTATCGCTGACCAGCACCTCTCCCGCGTGGGCGCCGATCAGCGGTGCCAGCAGGTCGCCGAGGCGCTCTGGGGCATCGAACCAGCCCTGGTTCCAGCCGCCGACCAGCGCATCGCGCCACTGATCCCGTGTCGTATCCAGCGCGTCGCGGGCGGCCCGCGGCTGTGCCCCCAGCGAGTTGCCGTCCAGATAGAGCACACCCTCGGGCAGGGCGAAGTGAGCCTTGAAGTCGGCGAGCGGGTCCTGGCTGTCCAGATCGCTGGCCTCGGTGAGCGTTGGGCGCATCGGCATCTCCTGTCGTGCCAAGAGCATTCATGCCATAGCTTAAGCCGAACGCGACGCTATCTGGGCATGTTCTTTTGCCTCTTCTCTCAAGGCAGGGGAGCAGAAACGCGGCTTTTTTACGCGGTTGGTAGCCGCATAGCTCGCAGCATGCAGTGTGAGGAAACTTGCAGTAAACAAAAAGTCCCGGCTGACGCAGACCCGAAGATGAGCATCCAAGCCGGGTAAAAGAGGGGCCTATTGCTACCCATCACGAATGAGGGGAAATAGGAGACACGTGACTTCTTGGCCAAGTCACATCCTCAGGATGGCGCAATCCTTGAGTATTAGTAAGGTCTAAATTGAAGACTTTTGTAAGCGCTACGTATCGAACGGAATCGGCTACAAAAAAGACCCGATAAGGGCGACGGGGTTGCCCGTGCGACCAGTCGGGTCGAGGCGGTCGCAGGGAGCAACCCAAAGTGTGGGACCGAAGTTCTCTCTCGGCCCCGAGTGGCGGCCTCTGATGGGTGCTCCACGGGGGAGGCGCCTCGAGGTCGCCGTGTGTCTCTGCGGCTTCCTGAGCTTATCGGCCATGACCGCCGGTAATTGAGGCGTGGGTAACTTTTTTTGCTTGCTGCACCGTCAGGGAGAGCGGCTGACGCGGATACAAAATGGCCGGGAGCGATTTTGAACGTCGCGCAGTGACGGCCCGTAGGGTGCTCGCCAGGGATGGCGAGCATACAAAATAGCCGGGAGCGATTTTGAACGTCGCGCAGCGACGGCCCGTAGGGTGCTCGCCAGGGATGGCGAGCATACAAAATGGCCGGGAGCGATTTTGAACGTCGCGTAGCGACGGCCCGTAGGGTGCTCGCCAGGGATGGCGAGCATAAAAAAACGCCCGGTAGCAGGAGTTGCCTGCAGCCGGGCAGAAAGATCGCGAGATCGCGACCATGAACCTGGTAGGGCGACGGTTACGAGCGTATCGAAATACGACAAAAGTGTAATCCGTGAATGCCGTGCCGCTTGTATCGCAATTTACTCAATAATGAAAAGAGCGAATTGGAGAAAAACACACACAAATCCCCGTTTATTGACGCAAGGCTAACAGTGTTTTCACGGAAAGAAAAAAAGAATATCGATGCTTGTTTAGTCGGGCACACAAAAAAACTCACGGCCGCCTCTTGGGGGCGGTCGTATCGACATTTCGGGCGGGTAGGTGTCAGCGCAGCTGGCTATCCTTGCTGCCGCGGCGGTTGTACCCGGACTGATGGGTGTGGCGCTTGTCGGCTTCGGCCTGGCACGCCACGCAGAGCCTGACGCCGGGCACGGCTTCGCGTCGCGCCTGGGGGATCGGTTCTTCGCACTCCTCGCAGTGAGTCAGACTCGGGCCGTGCCGCTCGAGCCGCCTGCGTACCTCGTCGATGCCGTCGTTCACGGTACTATCGATCTGATCCTGTACCGCGCCGTCGTGTGCCCAGCCTCCGGCCATGGTGTTGCTCCTCTCTCGAGACCCGCTGCTCTCTTGCCGGCCCGTTGCCGATCCGTCTCATCATAAAGATGGCGGCGAATGGCCCCGGCGACAAGGCCGGGGCGATTCAAAGGGCAGGGATCAGACCGGCTGGGTGCCGGCCGGCCGGGCATGCTCCCGCGGCGGCTCGTGCACACAGAGCACGCGGCAGGGGGCGAGGTGAGTCACCTTGTGCGAGACGCTGCCCATCATCAGCCCCTGTAGCTGGCCGAGGCCGCGGCTGCCCATGACGATGGCGTCGACGCCCAGGCGCTCGGCCACGGCGACGATCACCCGGCTCGGGTAGCCCTGTTCGATCAGCAGATCGAACTCGCCGTTATAACCGGGGAAGGAGGGCAGGGTATCGAGAGCGGCGTCGAGTATCGCGCGCCCCTCGCGCTGCGCGGTCTCCACCGAGGCGGCCTTGAGCGCCGCCTCGACGCTGATCAGTTCCCCGTGGTGCAGAGGTGGGAAAGGTTCGCGTACGTTGAGCAGATGCAGCTTGCCCTGGACCGGCGCGGCCAACTGGCAGGCGACGTTCAGCGCGATATGGGAATCCGGCGATCCATCGATGGGAATCAGCAGTGACTTGAACATGACGACCTCCTGGCAGGCCCGATCGGTTCGGGCGGGGGCTAGTCCGGTGCCGTGGATCGGCTGCCGCGACCGCATCCGCTAAAGCCACGATAGGCCAGGTGGGCGCACCCGCCCAGTGTGCGATTGTCGCACCCGTGAGTGCAGACCGGCGCTTAGCGCCACGGGGCACGTCAGCCAGCGCTCAGTTCAATAAGAGGCCGTGTCAGTCGCAGGATCGGAGATCAGCCCCCCTGATGACGGGCTGCGTCGACCTCATCGAGCCAGCTCCGGGGGCCGACGCTGTCGATCACGCGCAGATGCTCGCCGCTGCCGCGTGCACTGAGCGGCGCATCGGTGGCCACCAGCACGCTGCCGGGCACCAGCAGTGGCAGCAGGCGCGCCTTGAAGGCGTCCGGCAGGCTGACCTGATTGACCACGCTGGCGGGGACGCGCTGGCCGGCGTGCTGCTCGGCGCCGGGTACGCCTATCGCGATCCAGCTCGGCATCGCGGGCGTCGTGTCCGCGGCGGTCGCAGTCGAGGGTGCGGTAATGTTCGACACGGCGGTCGTGGCGCCTTCGACGATATAGGCGCGGATGCCGCCGTGTTCGCCGGGGCGTGCCAGCTCGACCCGTGAGCGCCCGATCTCGATGCCGTTGCGGTAGACCACCAGCAGTCGGTCGCTGCGGCTCAGGATCATCGAGATCGGCCCCTCGCTGGGGGGCGAAAGTGCCCAGGCCCAGGGCTGGCCGTTGGCCAGCGGCGGGCTGTCGATATCGGCGCCGGTATGCGGATCGATCGGGCTGGCGGGGCCGGGGTGGACCAGCGCTACCGGCGCTTCTCCGGCCTTGGCCACTACCACCGTCATGCCCAGGTTGGAGGCGTCGAAAAGGTGGCGGGCGAAGGCGCTCGGCAGGTGCACGCAGCCATGGGACTCCGGGTAACCCGGCAGACCGCCGGCGTGCAATGCGATGCCGTCCCAGGTCAGCCGCTGCTGGAAGGGCATCGGCGCATCGTTGTAGAGGTTGGAGCGGTGGTCGCGGTCCTTCTGCAGCACCGTGAACACGCCGGTGGGCGTCTCGTAGCCGGGGCGGCCGCTGCTGATCGTGCTCACGCCGATCAGTACGCCGTTACGATAGACGTAAGCGCGCTGCTCGGTGAGGCTCACCACCACCGCCATGGGCCCGCCACGCTCGTCGTCGCCACCCCAGATCCAGGCGCCCGGCGCCAGGTCGTCCAGCGGGGTATCCACCGGGCTCGACTGGCGCTCGCCCCAGAAGGGTGCTGCCAGGCTCGGCAGGGGCAGCGCGAGCAGGGCGACCAGCAGCGCGGCGGTAATCCTGCGCGGTCGCGCAGCCGCGCTCCGGTACCTTGGCATATCGTCTCCACATCCGTGGCGGGTGACTTCCGATAGGACCTCTCAGAAGATGAATCGGCCCCTCATCTTCACTCTGGTACGTCAGCGCGCGCTTGGCAACTGGGGTGGGGCGGTGCCCGCTCAGCGTGAACCGATCAAACGCTCGCGGCTGTCGGTGCGGGCCACCCGGGCCTGGCCGCAGCGGGTCAGGGCGGCATGCAGCAGCCAGTCGCGCTGGGGATAGTAGGCGAACACGAACTGGCCCTCCTTGAGCACGTCGATCACCCCGCCGGCGACCGCCGGGCGCAGCGCCGGGCAGCCCCAGCTGCGGCCGAGGCGGCCCTGGGCGGCGTCGCGTGCCGGGTCCACATAGCTGGCGCCATGCATCACGATCGCGCGGCTCATGGCGGCGTCGTTGAAGCCGGGTTCGAGCCCGTCCAGGCGCAGCGAGTAGCCGTTCTTGCCCTGATAGGTGTGGCGGGTGACGAAAAGCCCGAGACTGGAGGCGTGGGAGCCATCGCGGTTGGAAAAGTGCGCGGGGATATCGCCGCCGGAACCCTGGCCGTGCGCTACCACCTCGCGATAGAGCAGGCGCCGCTGGGCCAGATCGAACACCCATAGCCGTGGCTCGAGAGACGAGCGGCTGTAGTCGATCACCGCCAGCCGCGCGGCGTCCTCGGCGACCCCATGGTGCTGGGCGCACTGCATGGTGGCGAGCCCCAGCGCCAGCACCCCGGGGTCGGCATCCGGGGCCAGGCGTGCGAGCGTCTCGGCAGAGAGCTGAGGCACGGTGGCGGTGCGGGCCAGCAGGTCGGGCGCCGGCGCCGCGAGGGCGACGGGGGCACAGGGCAGCAGCGCCAGCAGCAGGGCGGTCAGCGAGATTTTCATCGGCGGGGAGCGTGGGCGGTCGCGGAAAGCGCCAGCATGCGCGAGAAGCGTCGGGGAGACAAGCCGGCAGCGGCGCCCTCGGCGTGGGTGGCTGCCACTAAAGTCTAGCTGCTTTCATTTAGTTACCTAAGTACATTGAGCCCCGACCGGGCTGTGGCCTACATTGGGCTGCGCATGTCTCCCGCCTGACGCCCACAAGGCGTTATTTCCGTACCAGGGGCCATACATGATCACATTCATCGCATCGATCCTGCTATTGATAGCGGGCTACTTCACCTATGGGAAATTCGTGGAGCGGGTCTTCGTCGCTGACCGCAAGCGGCGCACGCCGGCCTTCACCATGCGTGACAACATCGACTACGTGCCGATGAACACCACGCGCAACTCGCTGATCCAGCTCCTCAACATTGCCGGGGTGGGGCCAATCTTCGGGCCCATCCTGGGCGCGCTCTATGGGCCGGTCGCCTTCGTCTGGATCGTCATCGGCTGCATCTTCGCCGGTGCCGTCCACGACTATCTCACCGGGATGATCTCGATCCGCAACCACGGCGCGCACCTGCCGCAGCTGGCGGGCAAGTTCCTGGGCAAGGCGATGAAGCACGTGGTCAACGGCTTCGCCATCCTGCTGCTGCTGCTGGTGGGCACGGTCTTCGTCACCTCGCCGGCGGCGCTGCTGGCCAACATGACGCCGCTGTCGATCACCCTGATCACCATGGTGATCTTCGCCTACTATCTGCTGGCGACGCTGCTGCCGATCGACAAGGTCATCGGCCGCATCTACCCCTATTTCGGCGCGCTGTTGCTGTTCAGCGCCCTGGGTATCGGCCTGGGCATGATCTTCACCGGCGCGCCGATTCCGGAGCTGTCGTTCGAGAACATGCATCCGCAGCATGCACCGATCTTCCCGCTGCTGTTCCTGACCATCTCCTGCGGTGCGCTCTCCGGCTTCCATGCCACCCAGACCCCGATCATCTCGCGTACCACCGAGAACGAGGGCAGCGGGCGCAAGATCTTCTACGGCATGATGATCACCGAAGGTGTCATCGCCATGATCTGGGCCGCCGCCGCCATGAGCCTGTTCCACGGTGACCAGACGCTCTCCGACGTGCTCGCCGCCGGCGGCCCCGCGGCCGTGGTCAGCCAGGTCTCCACCACCATGCTCGGCGCTGTCGGTGGCACCCTGGCGGTGCTCGGGGTCATCGTGCTGCCGATCACCTCCGGTGACACCGCCTTCCGCAGCGCGCGCATGATCATCGCCGACTACCTCAAGGTCGACCAGCGTCCGCTGGTGCGCCGCCTGCTGATCGCCGCGCCGCTGTTCGTGCTCTCCTACGCGCTGACGCACATCGACTTCACCCTGCTGTGGCGCTACTTCTCCTGGGCCAACCAGACCACCGCGGTGATCGCGCTGTGGGTCGCCACCATGTATCTGGTGCTGTCGCGCAAGCCGTATCTGATCACGCTGATCCCGGCGCTGTTCATGACCATGGCCACCTTCACCTATCTGGCCTACGCGCCGATCGGTTTCGGCCTGACGCTGCAGGTGAGCTACGTGGTCGCGGCGATCGGTACGCTGATCTGCGTGGCGCTGTTCATGAAGCGCGTGCGCCGGCTGAGCGGCGGCATCTTCGCCGTCGACGAGCCGGAGACGCCGCGTCGCCAGGCCAACGGTCAGCTCGGCGAGCTGGCGACCGACTGAGCCGAGGCGCGGCCCTGCCGGGCCGCGCCTGCTGCCTGCGTTCGAGGGGCTCGATAGAGATTCGGGCGCATGCGTCAGGCGAGCGACACAGAAAAACGGGCCCGTGCCATTGGCACGGGCCCGTTGCTATGGGCAAGGCTGAATCCAGAAAGGCCGGCTTGGATAAGCGTAACCGCGGCTCGGTCTGGAGGTGACAGCGAGCCGGCAGCGGGGCTGCCGGCGCGCGCCTCAGGAGGCCTTGTAGAGCTTGTCCAGCGCAGCGTTGAGGGTCTGGCTCGGGCGCATGGCCTGGCTCGCCAGTTCGCGGCTGGGGTTGTAGTAGCCCTTGATGTCGACCGGACGCCCCTGGACCGCATTGAGCTCGTCGACGATGGTCTTCTCGCTCTCTTCCAGGGTCCTGGCGATCTCGGCGAACAGCGACTGCAGCTCGGCGTCTTCGCTCTGGGCGGCGAGCTGCTTGGCCCAGTAGAGCGCCAGATAGAAGTGGCTGCCACGGTTGTCGAGCTCGCCGACCTTGCGCTTGGGCGACTTGTCGGCGTCGAGGAACTCTCCGTTGGCCTTGTCCAGGGTCGCGGAGAGCACCTTGGCGCGGGCGTTGTCGAAGGTGTTGCCGAGATGCTCGAGCGACGCCGCCAGGGCCAGGAACTCGCCCAGCGAATCCCAGCGCAGGTGGTTCTCTTCGAGGAACTGCTGCACGTGCTTGGGCGCGGAACCGCCGGCGCCGGTCTCGAACAGGCCGCCGCCGTTCATCAGCGGGACCACCGAGAGCATCTTGGCGCTGGTGCCCAGCTCCATGATCGGGAACAGGTCGGTGAGGTAGTCGCGCAGCACGTTACCGGTGACGGAGATGGTGTCTTCGCCCTTGCGGATGCGTTCCAGCGAGACTTTCATCGCCTCGACCGGGCTGAGGATACGGATATCCAGACCGCTGGTGTCGTGCTCCTTGAGGTAGGTCTCGACCTTCTCGATCAGGCGTGCGTCATGGGCGCGGTTGGCGTCGAGCCAGAAGATCGCCGGGGTGTCGCTGGCCCGCGCGCGGGTGACCGCGAGCTTGACCCAGTCCTTGATCGGCGCGTCCTTGGCCTGGCACATGCGCCAGATGTCGCCGGTCTCGACGTCGTGGCTGAACAGGGTATGGCCGTGCTCGTCGGTGACCACCACGGTACCGTCGGCGGGGATTTGGAAGGTCTTGTCGTGGGAGCCGTACTCCTCGGCCTTCTGCGCCATCAGGCCCACGTTGGGCACGCTGCCCATGGTGGTCGGATCGAAGGCGCCGTGCTGCTTGCAGTCCTCGATCACGGTCTGGTAGATGGTGGCGTAGCAGCGGTCCGGGATCACCGCCTTGGCGTCGTGCAGTGCGTCATCGGTGCCCCACATCTTGCCCGAGTCGCGGATCATCGCCGGCATCGAGGCGTCGATGATCACATCGGAGGGTACGTGCAGGTTGGTGATGCCCTTGTGCGAGTTGACCATCGCCAGCGACGGGCGTTCCTGGTAGAGCGCGTCGATGTCGGCCTTGATCGCGTCCTGCTGCTCGCTCGGCAGCTTCTCGATCGCGCTGTAGAGGTCGCCGATGCCGCTGTTGGGGTTGAAGCCGGCCAGCTTGAGGGCGTCGGCGTGCTTCTCCAGCGCTTCCTTGTAGAATTCCTCGACCACGATGCCGAACATGATCGGGTCGGAGACCTTCATCATGGTCGCCTTGAGGTGCAGCGAGAAGAGCACGCCGCGTTTCTTGGCGTCCTTGATCTCGCTGTCGATGAAGTTGCGCAGCTGGCGGCTGCTCATGACCGCGGCGTCGACCACTTCGCCGGCCTGGACCGCGAGGCCTTCCTTGAGCACCTGGCTGCTGCCATCCTTCTGCTTGAGCTCGATCTTGAGCTTGCCGGCCGTCTCGATGATCGCCGACTGCTCGCTGCCGTAGAAGTCACCGTCGCTCATGTGGGCGACGTGGGACTGCGAGTCACTGCTCCACTCGCCCATGCGGTGCGGGTACTTGCGGGCGTAGTTCTTGACCGACTTGGGTGCGCGACGGTCCGAGTTGCCTTCGCGCAGCACCGGGTTGACCGCGCTGCCCTTGGCCTTGTCGTAGGCTGCCTTGATCGCTTTCTCTTCGTCGTTCTTGGGCTCTTCCGGGTAGTCCGGCAGCGGGTAGCCCTGGCTCTTCAGCTCCTTGATGGTGGCCTTGAGCTGCGGGCCGGAGGCGCTGATGTTGGGCAGCTTGATGATGTTGGCTTCCGGCGTCTTGGCCAGCTGACCCAGCTCGGCCAGGTCGTCGCTGACGCGCTGGTCGTCGTCGAGCAGGTCGGGGAACTGCGCCAGCACGCGGCCGGCAAGCGAGATGTCGCGGGTCTCGACGGTGATGCCGGCGGTGCCGGTGAAGGCCTCGATGATCGGCAGCAGAGAGTAGGTGGCCAGTGCCGGCGCTTCGTCGGTCAGGGTATAGATGATCTTCGGCGTATTGGACATGTCTGTTCGTTAACCTCTCTTCTTGGCGATGGCACGTGGGCGATGCACGTTGGCAATGGCACGGGGTGTCGAGCGCGGGCAAAGGCGCCGGCTACGCTGCGATCCAAAGCCCGTCGAGGCACCCGGCATCGCGATACGGACGATGCCACGCGCGCAAAATCGGCGGCCCTGGCTGTCGATGGGCGCCCCTGGATGACGAGTAGGGCGCGCGCAGGAGTTGTCGACAACCTGGCGGATCGGGGGAGAGTATAACAGCGCCCGGTGACGGACGCATTCACACGGGCGGGGCCTGCGGCTGGTGGCAGCCAGGCCAGCCCGCGCTGCCTCAGTGCGGCAGGGTGACGATTTCGATCCAGTTGGCCTTGTTGCCGGCCGGCGCGTCGCTGGCATGGGTCAATTCACCGCTGGCGGCATCCACTCGATAGAGCGCGAGATGGTCGCTGCGCTCGCCGGCCACCACCAGGAACTCGCCCTGGGGGTCGATCTCGAAGCCGCGCGGCTGAGCCACCGTGGGCTGGTTGGTGACGAAGGTCAGGCTGCCGCTCTCGGGATCGGCGCGCAGCGTGCTCAGGGTGCTGGTGGTGCGCTCGGAGAGATAGAGGTGGCGGCCATCCGGGCTGATATGCAGATCCGCGGCCCAGATGCGCGGGGTGTCGTCGCCCTCCGGGATCTCTTCACGCGGCATGCCGCGGGCCAGCTCGCTCTCCGGCGGCAGGCCGGTGCACACGTCGAGCCGGTTCAAGGTGCCGCTGTCGGCATCCAGAGCGAAGGTGGTGACGCTGGCATCGAACTCACCGAGCACGTAGACGAAGCGACCACAGGGTGAGAACACGAAGTGGCGCGGGCCGACGTTGGCGTCGGTGGCAGCGGCTTCCGGCGTGTTCGGGGTCAGCTGGCCATCGAAGCGGAACTGCGCCAGGCGGTCGTCGCCGAGATTGGTGGCGAGCACATGGCGATCGTCCGGGGTGGCGAGAATGGCGTGAGCGCGGCTGCCGGTGGGACAGGTCTGGCTGGCGTCGCCGGCCACGCCGTCGGCGCCGATCGGGCTGACGCTGACCACGCTGTCGCCGTAGGAGGCGGCGAGCAGATGGCGCCCGCTGCGGTCGGTGGCGATATACGCCATGCTGCCGTCGAGGCGACCGCTGCCCAGCGGCGTGAGCGCACCGTCATCCTCGATGCGGTAGCTCAGCACGCGCAGCGGCTGGCTGCGAATGGCGGCATACATGAAGCGGCGGTCCGGGCTGAGCGCCAGTGGCATCACGTTTTCCGCAGCCGGCGTGGTGGCGAACGGCTCTAGCCGGCCGTGTTCGCGGTGCAGGCGATAGCTGCCGATGGTGCCGTCGCCGGCGTTGGCTACGTAGACGACGGTGTCGAAATCGGGTGACGACATGCGCGCTCCTCGGATGGGTGAAAGGGAAAGCAAAAGGGTTCTTGTTTTAGCATCGCGCATGCCCGACGTCGATTGGCGACTCGGCGGGGGCGAGGCGTTCACGCCCCTTCCTGCTTCAGGCGGCTGCGCAGCAGCTCGAGGATGGCACGCTCGTCGGGGCTGGTCAGCGTCTCCTCCTGTTCTATCTCGGTCTCCACCAGCTGGCGGAAGTGCGACAGCGTGCGCCCGTCGAGATAGCTTTCCACCACCCGCGGGTCGATATAGCTCGCCTTGGCGATGCTGGGGGTGTTGCCGAGGCGCTCGGCCACCCGCGTCACCGCCTCGCGCACGTTCTTCTCGCTGCTCTGGTCATCCTCGCCCAGGCCCAGCTCGTCGAGCGCCAGCGCGGCGATCGAGGTGCCTGCCCAGGTGCGAAAATCCTTGGCGCTGAAGCGCTCGCCCATCACCTCGTGGATATAGTCGTTGAGGTCGTGGCTGTCGACGCGGGTCTTGTTACCGGCATCGTCGAAGTACTTGAAGATCTCGTAGCCGGGGATGTCATCGAGCTCGGCGACGATCGCCGCCAGGCGCGCGTCTTCGACCACCCGGTGCTGCTGCTGACCGCTCTTGCCCTGGTAGTCGAAGATGAGTTCATCCCCGTCGATGGTGAGGTGTTTCGAGCGCATGGTGGTGAGCCCGTAGGAGTCGTTCTCTTGGCGGTAGCGCTCGCTGCCGGGGCGAAAATAAGCGCTGTCGATCAGGCGTACCATGCACGCCAGCACCTTCTCCCGGGGCATGCCGTCGAGGGTCAGATGTTGCCCGGTGACCCTGCGCATGCGGGTCAGGCGGCCGGCGAACTCGACCATGCGGTCGAACTTCTCGAGTTCGCGCTGCTCGCGCCAGGCGTCGTTGTAGACGTACTGTTTGCGACCGGCACTGTCGCGGCCGGTGGCGTGGATGCGATGGCGCTTGTCGAGGAATACCTCCACCTCGCGCCAGGCTGGCGGGATGGCGAGCCCGGCGATCCACTCGCGCCAGCGCTCGTCCTTGAGGGTGGTGCCGTCGGGGGTGCGATAGGTGAAGCCTTTGCCGCAGCGATGGCGTGTGACGCGCCGCGGGGTCGAAGAGGGCATGGCAAGCTCCTTTTGCCGATGAAGAGAGCGCAGGGCAGGGCGGCTAGCGCCGACTTCCTGTCGATGACTCCGCCGCACTGCTTTCAGGATAGTCGGCGTCGGCGCGGCCGCGAGGCTCCCCTGCGCGGTGCCTTCAGTCCGGCACGCTACGTCTAACGCGCTTCGTCTGGATGTCTCGGCTACCCTAAGAGCCAACGGTCGTCCATGGCGCGGCTGGCCGCAGACCGGCTGGCAGCCCGACCCCTGGGAATGGCGATAGCGAGGAGTAGCCGCGCATGATGGGACGTTTTCAATGGATCTGGCGACGCCTCCAGCGCTCGCTGTGGTATCGCGCCTCGCTCTACTCGCTGGCGGGGGTGGTGACCGCCCTGGTCGCCTGGTTGCTGACGCCGTGGCTGACGCTGCCCGAGGTCTTCACCATCGGCGCCAAGGCGGTAGACAGCATTCTCGACATCATCGCCTCGAGCATGCTCGCGGTGACCACTTTCTCGCTCAGCGCCATGGTCACCGCCTACGGCTCGGCGACCAGTAATGTCAGCCCGCGGGCGACCCTGCTGCTGATCGAGGATCGGATCACCCAGAATACCCTGGCCACCTTCATCGGTGCCTTTCTGTTCAGTCTGGTGGGGATCGTCGCGCTGGCAGCGGGCGTCTACGATGCCGATGGGCGCACGCTGCTGTTCGCCGCCACCCTGGTGGTGATCGTGCTGGTGGTCTATCAGCTGATCAAGTGGGCCGGCTATCTCACCCGGCTGGGCCGCGTGCGCGACACCATCGGCAAGGTCGAGCGGGCCGCCAGCGCTGCCCTTCAGGCGCGGATCGACAACCCCTATCTGGGCGGCGAGGCGATGCCCGCCAGCCTGCCCTCTGGGCTTTGTGAGGTACGCGCGCAGCAGGTGGGCTACGTGCAGCATATCGACACCGCGCGTCTCGGCACGCTGGCCGAGGACGCGGACGCGGCGATTTACGTGCAGGTGCTGCCGGGCAGCTTCGTCGACCGCGAACGCGTGCTGGCCGCCAGCCCCGACCTCGACGAGACGCGCGCGGACGCGATCCGGGCGGCCTTCACCATCGGGCCGTCGCGGCATTTCGACCAGGACCCGCGCTTTGGCCTGATCGTGATGGCCGAGGTCGCCTCGCGCGCGCTCTCACCAGGCATCAACGACTCCGGTACGGCGATCGACGCGATCGGCTGTACGGTGCGCGTGCTGACGCCCTGGGTCGAGCATGCCAAGGGCGGGGTCGACGAACCCGCGCCGCCGATTCGCCATGTCTATGTCGAGGCGCTGTCGAGTCAGGATCTGTTCGATGACTTCTTCACCCCGGTGGGGCGGGATGGTGCCGGCAGCGTGGAGGTCGGCATTCGCCTGCAGAAGGCATTGCGCGCGTTGGCCGCGGCGGGGGATGCCCGCATAGAGGGACTGGCGCGTGAGCATAGGCAGCGGCTGGTGGCGCGCTGCGAGCAGGCCATGCCGCTGGAGGCGGATCGCGCGCGGGTGCGCGCACTGCTGTAGCCGGGTGCTCTTCCCTGATGGCTGACCCGCGGCTGGGCGCGCGCAGACGATATCGACCGCGGTGGGTGGAGGGCGCCCGCCGCGGCCGTGGCAGTTCAGGTATGTCCTGGCTCAGGCATGTCCTGGCTCAGATAGGTTCTGACTCAGGCATTTCCTGGCTCAGGTAGGGGCTAGTTGAGACCGAGCAGCCCCCGCATGGTCGACAGATCCTCCGCCAGCACATTGACCGGGCCAGTCAGCGCGCGGCGGTCGGCGTCGCTGACCTTGTCGTAGGAGACGAAGCCCTTCTTGGGATCCTGCGGATCGACGCGGTATTTGGCCAGGATTGCCTCGACGTCATCGAAGTTGCCCTGAACGCGCTTGACGAAGCCGGCATCCTCCTTGGCGGCCAGCGGCTTGAACAGCTCGAAGATCTCCTGGGCGCCGTTCACGTTGGCCTGGAAGTCCCACAGGTCGGTGCGGCTGTAGCGATCCTCCTCGCCGGAGACCTTGGTCGCCGCGACCTCTTCCATCAGCGCGGCGGCGCCACCCACCACGGTCGAGGGCGGGAAGGTGAGTCCTTGCACACGCTGGTCGAGATCGTCGACATCGTGCATCAACTTCTTGGCGAAGGGGGCGAGCCCCTGGGTGCTATCGCTCTGGAAGAGGCCGTATTCGAGACGGTGGAAACCGGTGAAGTCGGGATCCTTGACGCCGTGCTCGTAGTCATCTTCACGCGCGTCGATGCTGGCATCCAGATCGGCGAACAGCTCGGCGATCGGCTCGATACGCTCGTAGTAGACGCGGGTGGGGGCGTACAACGCCTTGGCCTTGTCCAGGTCGCCCTGCTCGATCGCTTGGGTGAACTCGCGGGTGTGGTCGACCAGTTGTTCCAGATTGTCGAGCACATAGAGCTTGTACTCGGCGATCGGGCCGACCAGCGCATCGGCAGGGACGGCGGCCTGAGCGGGGGCGTTGAGCGCCATCAGCGCCAGGGCGCTGACGCTGATCCAGCGGGAGAATGGTTGCATGGTGAGGCTCCTTTCGATGATCCGTGGTGACGATATGTCGAACACTGCCTGGTATTGGACACTGCCTGGTGTTGGACACTGCCAGGTGTCGCAAACTACCTGGGGCAGCGTCGGGTCGGTGCCATGTCGCTAGTCTTCTGGTCCTGGTCTGGGCCCGTCTTTGCGGGCCTTATCTTTACGGGCCTTGTCTTTACGGGCCTTGTCTTCATGGGGCTGGTCTGTGAGCGCGCGAGCTCCTTCAGGCAGTGGCTGCCATCAGCCCGCGCCCCAGGTAGTCCTTGTCATCCCGCGCGCCGGGTAGCACGAAGAAGTAGCCACCGCCGACCGGCTTGATGTACTCCTCCAGCGGTTCGCCATCCAGGCGCTTCTGCACCGTGATGAAGCCCGCTTTCAGATCCGCCTGGAAGCAGATGAACAGCAGGCCCATGTCGAGCTGGCCGTTGGGCTCGACGCCGTTGGAGTAGTTGAACGGGCGGCGCAGGATGCGGTTCTTCTCGGTGGCCGGGGTGCGCGGGTTGGCCAGGCGGATATGCGAATCGAGCGGGGTGATCTTGCCTTCGGGGTCGCTGGCGTAGTCCGGCACGTCCTGCTCGACCCCACCGGAGAGCGGTGCACCGCTCATCTTCTCGCGGCCGAAGATCGCCTCCTGCTCGCCCAGCGGGGTGCGGTCCCAGCGCTCCACGTAGTTACGGATGATGCGCGCCGCCATGTAGCTGCCGCCGACCGCCCAGTCGGGTTCGTCGCGCTGTGCGTCGACCCAGATCAGTTCGTCCATCAGCGCCTGATCCTGGGCGCTGGGGTTGGCGGTACCGTCGCGGAAGCCGAGAAAGTTACGCGCGCTGCCGTCGATGTCCCCCGGCGAGGGCGGCAGCAGCGGCACGCTGCCCTCCTGCTTCCAGCGCACCAGCAGGCTACCCGGGGTGTTCTTGATGATGTCGCGCAGCGCGTGATAGGCGGTATCCAGAGTGTTGGCGCAGATCTGCAATGCCAGGTCGCCGTGGCAGCGCGCGGCGTCGAGGGCGTCATTGGGGAATTCCTGCATGCGCTCGAGATGCCGCGGACGTGCGGTGGAGAGGCCGAAGCGCTCGTCGAACAGCGAGGCGCCCAGTGCCAGCGTCACGCTCAGGCCGTCCGGGGGAATGCGCGGCCCGAGGATGCCGGAGTCCGGCGGCGGGAAGCGCGGATCGCGCTGGGGATAGGCGCCGCCCTGGGTCAGAAAGGCGATACGCGTGGTCAGCGTGCGCAGCAGTGCATCCAGCCCTTCGCGGTCGCGCGCCAGCACGTCGAAGGAGACCAGCATGCCGCTGGCCTGGCGTGGCGTGGTCACGCCCTGCTGATGCGCGCCATGGAAGGGGTAGGCAAGTTCGGCGTCCTGGGTCAGCGGGGCGCTGGTGACTTCGGCACTGCGCGCGGTATGGCCGGCGGTGTCTGTGCTGGCGGGAGCGGCCAGCGTCTGGCCGGGGCAGAGTCCGGCGAGCCCCAGGCCGAGCCCGGTGGCGCCGGCGCCGCGCAGAAAGCCGCGGCGGTCCAGGCGGGTGTCACTATCGGTAGAGAATCCAAAAGGGCAGCGGGAAGAAGACGTGTCACTCATGGCTGTTTGACCCTATACGGTAACGATTGACGATGAACTCATCCGCTCAGGGCGAGCGCGTGATTGATCGCTGCCAGCGCCTTGGCCAGCGCCTCGCTGTCTGCGAGCAGACGCTGCGCGGTGGCCTCTGGCAGCGCACCGGCGGCGAGCAGCGCCTGGGGCGCATCGGAGGCCGCTGACTCCGCCGTGGATGGGCTGCCATCGGCGCTTGGCGGCGTGGCCTCGGCCAGCGCTTGCTGCAGCGCGGCCAGGGCCTGGTCGAGCTGGTTTTGGCTCGACGGTGCCTGACTGGCTAGCAGCGGATCGATCAGCGACACGATCTTGGCGCTGCCTTCGCTGAGGCCGATCAGGTCATTGAGTGCCAGCGGTGTCAGCTCGTCGTCGACTGCGCGGTCGTGCCAGTTCTGCAGCGCGCGGGCGCTGCCGTTGGCCAGCTGTGCCGCTGGTATCGACGCCTGGGCGAGGCGCTGGGAGAGAGTGTCTAGATCCGCCACCAGCCGTTTGGCCACCGGCGCTAGCTCGGCGGTGGTATCCGCAGTTGTGGTATCGGCGCCGAACAGTGCCTGGGCCAGCCGCGGAAAGCCGCCGAAATCCGGATCCTGCTCGCGCCCGGCGTAGTAGTCGGCGGGAGCGTTGAGGCGCTGGTCGAGGTCGCCGAACAGGCCGATCGGCATCGCCAGACGCTGGTCGATACGGCGGGCCTGGAGATAGGCCACGCGTGCTGCCGACAGATCGCCTTTCTCGATCGCCTGCTCGAGAGCCTTGCTGGTGCGCTCGAGCTTGCGCATCTGCAGTGTGGTGTAGACGCGCAGCTCGGCCAGCGCGCCGACGAAGTCGTGCGCCGCCAGCGCCCGGGCCGGCTCGGCATCGCCGCTCGCTGTCACCCGCAGCTCGCCGTGGGGATTGCTCAGCAGTCCGCAGGTCATGGCGTAGTCGCCGGGTGCCAGGTCGACGCGCAGCGGCTGGCGCAGCCCGGGGGCGATGTTCTCGCGCTCGGCCAGCACCATGACGCCATCGATCACCTCCCACTCGATGGCGCGATCCGAGTGGTTGACGATGGTGAAGGTGCGCTCGCCGGCCGGCACCTCGACCCGAGCCGGCTGGCAGCCCTTGGCGCTGATCGTGATCAGCGTGCCGTCGTCGCTGCCGCTCTCGACGGCGCGCAGCGACAGCGCGAACACCCCAAGGGCGATCAGCATGAGCACAAAGGAGGCCACCAGGCCCAGGCGCAGCAGGCGCGGCGAGGGGGCGTGGGGGGCGGGGCTCGGCGTGGCGTGGGGTGCGTTCATCCTTGGCTCCCCGCGGTGGCCACGCTGTGCGTCTGGCGCCGCGGGCGCAGCAGCCACAGAGCGATCAGCAGATAGCCCAGGTAGACGGCGACCTCACTCAGGGTGGGCGCAGGCTGATAGCCGAAGATTCCAGCGAACAGCGACCCCAGCGGGGTATCCAGCGGCAGCACGTTGCTGAGGTCGAACACCACCTGCTGGGCGTGGTTCCACAGCCCGGCCTCGTGCAGTGCGCGCACCGAGCCGGCAAGCAGCCCGGCGGCGACCAACAGAATGAACACGCCGGTGACACGGAAGAAGTGGCCCAGCGGCAAGCGCAGGCTGCCGCGGTAGATCGCCAGGCCGGCGATCACCGCCACGGCGATGCCCAGCAGCGCGCCCAATGGGGCGGCGCTGCTGGTGCTCTGCTGAAACACCGCCAGCAGGAAGAAGATCGACTCCAGCCCTTCACGCGCCACCGCCAGGAAGACCATGCCGATCAGTGCCCAGGTGTGGCTGCCGCCGCGGAAGGCCTGATCGAGCGCCGACGTCAGCTCGCGCTTCATGCCGGCGGCGGCGCGGCGCATCCACAGTACCATCCAGGTCAGCATGCCCACCGCGAGCAGTCCGACCACGGCCTCGAAAAACTCTTGCTGACGCTGGGGGAATTCGGCACTGGCGAACTGCAGGCCTGCGCCCACCAGCAGGGCCAGCGCTACGGCGAGGAAGATGCCGATCCAAACGGCGGGCATCCAGGCCTGGCGCTGGGTCTGATGCAGATAGGTAGCAATGATACCGACGACCAGCGCGGCCTCGAGGCCTTCACGCAGCATGATGAGAAAAGGGATGAGCATGAGTCGAACCTGACGCGGGAGAAGAGGATGAATGGTAAGAGAGAAACACTTCGTTGCGCGAATGATACTTGTTTTCAAATCTACTAGGTAACAATTTGTTTCCGGTTTCGCAAGTGCGGTTGGGGTGGAGGCGGTGAATGTCGGACTCCGGGGAGCCTTCGACAGGGCCTTGATAGCGCCCGCCAGAGAGCCCGTGAGAGAGCCCGTGAGAGCGAAGCGAATGGCGTGATCGGGAGCCCGAGAGCGACCTCGGTATCGCTCATGGCGCAGAAAATGTTCCAGAAGCGACACTTTTCGTCTCATTGACGGTTATGCTGTCGCAGACAGGTAAAAAAGCATGCGTCGCGTTGTCACACGATTTAGAGTCGATTCAAGGCCGAAAAACGATCCAGGAAGTGCAAAGATACGGCCAGCTGCAGCATCTCCTCAGGGCTACCGCCGAGCCAGGCAGACGGCGCGATGCGCCTGCAGGAGCGACCGACGCCAGGGACGCGCGATAAGAATAACCACCTGACACTGTGATGGAGTGACCTGACATGGCGATTTCCTCTCCCGTTTCCCGCGAGCGGGATCTGGGGGTATCCGAACCCCAGACCCTCGGCTTCCTGTTGCTGGACAACTTTACCCTGATCTCCCTGGCGTCGGCGATCGAACCCCTGCGCATGGCCAATCAGCTGGCCGGCCGCGAGCTCTACCGCTGGTACATCATTACCCTTGACGGCGCCCCCGTGCGTGCCAGCGACGGCATGCAGGTGACCCCCGATGCCAGCACCCAGGCCCCCCTGAATCTCGACTGGCTGGTGGTGTGTGGCGGCGTGGCGCCGCAGCGCGCGGTATCGCCGGCGCTGCTGAACTGGCTGCAGAGTCGCGGGCGCTCGCTGCGACGCGTCGGCTCGGTATGTACCGGCAGCTGGGCGCTGGCCCAGGCCGGCCTGCTGGATGGCTACGAAGCGAGCATCCACTGGGAGTGTCTGGCTGCAATGCAGGAGGCATACCCGCGCACCGCCTGGAGCACGCGCCTGTTCTCGATCGACCGCGACCGCTTCACCGCCTCCGGCGGCACTGCGCCGCTGGACATGATGCTCAACCTGATCGGGCGCGATCATGGCCGCGAGCTGTCGGCGGCGATCTCGGAGATGTTCATCTGCGAGCGCGTGCGCGGCGAAGAGGATCAGCAGCGGGTACCGCTCAAGCATGTACTCGGCACCACCCAGCCCAAGCTGCTGGAGATCGTGGCGCTGATGGAAGCCAATATCGAGGAGCCGATCGAGCTCGATGAGCTGGCCAGCTATGTCGATGTCTCGCGTCGCCAGCTCGAGCGCCTGTTCCAGCGCCATCTGCACTGTTCGCCGTCGCGCTACTATCTCAAGCTGCGCCTGACGCGGGCACGCCAGTTGCTCAAGCAGACCCCGCTGCCGATCATCGAGATCGCCTCCGCCTGTGGCTTCGTCTCCACGCCGCATTTCTCCAAGTGCTACCGCGAGTACTTCGGTACGCCGCCGCGGGAGGATCGCGGCGAGTCGGTGAAGATCCGGCGTCTGGAGCCGATCCTGCGCCAGCCCACGCCGGAAGAGGATGCGCTGATGCAGTTCAGCAGCGCCAGCGTCGCGCTCAATCACGCCCGCGGTGAGCCTACCTACGCCAGCGTCACGCTGAACTAGCGCCGAGGCTCTCGGCATGGGGTAAAGATCGCGGCGGCAGTGTTCTCACTGCCGCCGCGTTGTTTTTGACTCCCATCGATTGCCTGCCCTGGCGCCTGTCCGTGCTGCTCAACGCAGCAGCAGGATCAACGCAGCAGCAGGATCACTGCGGCAAAGCTCGCCACCCCGGCCACCACCGGCAGCCCCAGCGAACGGGTGCGCCGCCATACCAGCAGGGTCGCCAGCAGGCCTAACCCGGTGGCGTACCAGCCGCTGCTGTCCAGGGTCCTGGGCACCAGCGACACCCCGAGCACCGCGGCGATCATCATTGGCCCGAGCACGCCCAGCCACGCCGGCATCGACTCCGTCCCCGCGCGCTCGCGGGAGTGGCGCAGGCGGCGCTGCATCCAGAGTAGCGGTAGCAGCCGAATGAGGTAGGTGCCGAGGGCGCCGGCGAGCAGAGCGATCCAGAGTTCGATACTCATCGCTGACCTCCCGGCAGGCGTGGTGCCCGCAGCGTGAAGAAGCAGAGGCCGCCGAGGGCCGCCGCCAGGGGGATACCGACGTTGGCCAGGCCGCCCAGGGTGAACGCCAGGGCCGCGATGATGCACACGCACAGTGCCAGCGCCCAGCGCGGCGAAGTGAAGCGCGGTGCCACTAGAACCAGAAACAGCGCCGGCAGGGCGAAGGGCATTACCTCGCCGAGCAGCGGCCACTGTGTCATCAGCCACTCTCCGGCGAGGGCGCCGAGCAGCGAGCCGGCGATCCAGCTCAGCCAGGCGAGCAGCGCCGCGCCGCAGAACCAGCCGACCCGCTGGCGTTCGGCGAGCTGGGGCAGGCGGGCGAGGGCCAGGGCGAAGACCTGGTCGGTCAAGCCATGCATCAGCCACGGCCACCACCGGCTCGGCGGTAGCCAGGGGGCGAGGTTGGGTGCATAGACGACGTGGCGCAGGTTGATCAGCAGGGTCATGGCGACCGCCAGCCACAGCGGTGCACCGCCGGCGACCATGCCCACGAACACGAACTGCGAGGCGCCGGCGTAGATCAGCCCCGAGATCGCCAGCGTCTCCAGGCTGCTGAAGCCGGCCTGGGTGGCGACCAGCCCGAACGAGACGGCGACCGGGATATAGCCACTCAGCAGCGGCAGCGAGTCGCGCACGCCCCCCAGCCAGGCAGGGGCGGCGGGGGCGAGGTCGTGATCAGACATGGGCGACCGGCTCCGGGAGATAGACGATGGTGACCAGCAGCGCGGCACCGCTGTCGCCGCTGAGATAGGCGTGAGGACGATCGCTTGCGAAGGTGTAGAGCTCGCCGACGTCGAGCTGGCGGCTCTCTTCCGGCGGCCCCACCGTCAGGCTGCCCTCGATTAGCTGCACCGTCTCACGGGTGCCGGCGGTATGTGCCTCGGCTTCGCGCCGGTGGCACGGGGCGAGGCGCATCAGGTAGGCATCCACCGGCACGCCGCTGCGGCTCTGCATGATCAACTGCACGCTGGCCCCGGCGTCATCGATCGCGGCGGCGAGCGGGGCGACCAGGGTGCCGAAGGGCACGCCGAGCTGGCGTGCCAGCCGCCACAGGGTATCGAGGGTGGGATTGCCGTCGCCCTGTTCCAGCCGCGACAGGTTCGACTTGGCGACCTTGGCCTCGGCGGCCAGCTGCGACAGCGACAGCCCGCGCGCCTGGCGCAGTGTCTGCAGATGCTGGCCGAGGGTGTGGCGTGAGGCGGAATCCATGGCGGCGGGCTCCTGAGAGGCATTATGAGGTTACGAGGTTTCGGTGCCGTGATGACCTGACGCCGTGGTGCTGAGAACAGTCGCGGCATGTCGCGATTGGAATCGCGTTGCGGACCACTGTTCTATTAAAAGAACGTTCTACAAAAGGAACAGGGACGCGTCAAGCGCGCTGCGCCCGCAGCTGTCAGACATGGAAGCTGGAAAACGCGACAGCGAGTCGCGAAATCGGGGCGTGAGCGGCCTCGGGAACCCTGCGGCGGGGCGTCGTGGAGAGAACGCTGGGCGTGACGCAATCGGAACACTCGGATTCGCTTTCGGTCGGCGAGCGGGCAGGGCGCAGGGATATGCTGCGCGGAACAGTCGCTCTCGCCGCTTCATCATCGTGATGCCAAACCGGGAGCGCGCAACCGAGGAGGATTTCCGCATGTCGACGTCATCCGTGCACGACGATGCCATCATCATCGACGGCCTGATCATTGCCAAATGGGACCGCGCCCTGTTCGAGGACATGCGCAAGGGCGGCCTGACCGCGGCCAACTGCACGGTGTCGGTGTGGGAGGATTTCGAAGCCACCGTCGATAACATCGTGGCCGTCAACCAGCTGATGCGCGACAACGCCGAGCTGGTGCGCCCGGTGCATACCACCCGCGACATCACCCGGGCCAAGGAAGAGGGCAAGACCGGCATCATCCTCGGGTTCCAGAACGCCTACGCCTTCGAGGACAAGCTGGGCTACATCGAGATCTTCAAGAAGCTCGGCGTGGGCATCACCCAGCTCTGCTACAACACCCAGAACCTGGTCGGTACCGGCTGCTACGAGCGCGACGGCGGGCTCTCCGGCTACGGCCGAGAAGTGATCGCCGAGATGAACCGGGTCGGCATGATGTGCGATCTCTCCCACGTCGGCTCGAAGACCTCCGAGGAGATCATTCTCGAATCGAGCAAGCCGGTCTGCTACTCCCACTGCCTGCCCAGCGGGCTCAAGGAGCATCCGCGCAACAAGTCCGACGCGGAGCTCAAGTTCATCGCCGACCACGGCGGCTTCGTCGGCGTGACCATGTTCACGCCTTTCCTCAAGGCGGGCGTCAACGCCACCGTCGAGGATTACGTCGAGGCGATCGTCTACATCATGAACATCGTCGGCGAGGATGCCATCGGTATCGGTACCGACTTCACCCAGGGCCAGGACGAAGCCTTCTTCGAGTGGCTGACCCACGACAAGGGCTACGCCCGCCGCCTGACCCGTTTCGGCGAGATCATCAATCCCAAGGGCATCCGCACCATCGGCGAGTTCCCCAACCTGACCCAGGCGCTGCTGGACCACGGCCTCTCCGAGCCGGTGGTGCGCAAGATCATGGGGGAGAACTGGGTGCGGACGTTGAAAGACGTCTGGGGCGAGTAAACCACCGAGCCTATTGCGCTCGCGGGCGCGTTGTTGCGCATCGGGTCGCCATGCTCATGAACGAACACGTTCACTCCGCTGGCTCCCCAATCCGCGCCTAGCGCCCGCTTCGCTCGTGACGACTCCTGGAACGCGATAGAGGCGTCGGCTGGAATAGCCGCCAAAGACCCGGCTGGAAGCGCCGCCCAAGAACAACTTCAGAGGTAACCGACATGACCCAGATGGCTCCCGAACTGCCGATCAACGTCGATAGCGACACCGGTGTCTGGACCACCGATGCGCTGCCGATGCTCTACGTGCCGCGCCATTTCTTCATCAACAACCACGTCGCCATCGAAGAGGCGCTGGGGGCCGAGGCCTACGCCAAGATTCTCTACGACGCCGGCTATAAGTCCGCCTGGCACTGGTGCGAGAAGGAAGCCGAGCTGCACGGACTCGAGGGCGTGGCGGTCTTCGAACACTACATGAAGCGCCTGTCGCAGCGCGGCTGGGGGCTGTTCATCACCGAGGCGATCGACCTCGACGCCGGCACCGCCAAGGTGCGCCTGGAGCACTCCTGCTTCGTCTATCAACTGGGCAAGACCGGCAAGAAGGAAGAGTACATGTTCACCGGCTGGTTCGCCGGCGCCATGGACCAGATCCTCGAGGCCCGCGGCAGCAGCCTGCGCACTCGTGCCGAGCAGACCCAGAGCGGGGCCGAGGCGGGCTGCGAAGTTGGCTACTTCGAAGTGGCGCCGCGCTGACGGCGGCGCCGACACGCCCCGCGACAGCGACCCATAATTCAAGCAATTCCGTGTACTGAAGAACTCGTGGTTGCCGCACCTGACCCAGGGGCAGTGCGAGTTCGAGGAGATGACCGGCCATGGCCCATGAAGCGCTATTCAAGCCGATTCAAATCGGCAAGCTGACGATCCGCAACCGTGTGGTCAGTACCGCCCACGCCGAGGTCTATGCCACCGACGGTGGTATGACCACCGATCGCTACGTCAAGTACTACGAAGAGAAGTCGAAAGGCGGCTGTGGGCTATGTATCTGCGGGGGCTCCTCGCCGGTCTCCATCGACAGCCCGCAGCAGTGGTGGAGCTCGGTCAACGTCTCCACCGATCGCATCATTCCGCACTTCCAGAATCTTGCCGATGCCGTGCACAAGCATGGCGGCAAGATCATGATCCAGATCACGCACATGGGACGGCGTTCGCGCTGGGACGGGCACAACTGGTCAACCCTGGTCTCTCCGTCGGGTCTGCGTGAGCCGGTTCACCGCGCCACCTGCAAGACCATCGAAGAGGAAGAGATCTGGCGCATCATCGGTGATTTCGCCCAGGGCGCACGCCGGGTCAAGGAGGGCGGACTCGACGGCTGCGAACTCTCCGCGGTCCACCAGCACCTGATCGACCAGTTCTGGAGCCCGCGCGTCAACAAGCGTACCGACCAGTGGGGCGGCAGCTTCGAGAATCGCATGCGCTTCGGCATGGAAGTGCTCAAGGCGGTGCGTGCCGAAGTCGGTGACGATTTCTGTGTCGGCATGCGCATCTGCGGCGACGAGTTCCATCCCGATGGTCTCTCCCACGACGATATGAAGCAGATCGCCGCCTACTACGATGCCACCGGCATGGTCGACTTCTTCGGCGTGATCGGCTCCGGCTGCGATACCCACGACACCCTGGCCAACGTCATTCCCAACATGTCCTATCCGCCGGAACCGTTTCTGCACCTGGCGGCGGGCATCAAGGAAGTGGTCTCGGTCCCGGTCATCCACGCCCAGAACATCAAGGATCCGACCCAGGCCGAGCGTATCCTTGAGGGCGGCTACGTCGACCTGGTGGGGATGACCCGGGCGCACATCGCCGACCCGCACATCATCGCCAAGATCAAGAACGGCCAGACCGACCAGATCCGTCAGTGTGTGGGCGCCAACTACTGCATCGACCGCCAGTACCAGGGCCTCGACGTGCTGTGTATCCAGAACGCAGCGACCTCGCGCGAGTACATGGGCCTGCCGCACATCATCGAGAAAACCAGCGGACCCAAACGCAAGGTAGTGGTGGTCGGCGGTGGCCCCGGCGGCATGGAGGCGGCCCGCGTCAGCGCCGAGCGCGGCCACGACGTGACCCTGATCGAAGCCCAGTCCCAGCTCGGCGGCCAGATCACCCTCGCCGCCCGCGCGCCGCAGCGCGATCAGATCGCCGGTATCACCCGCTGGTACGAGATGGAGCTTGCGCGCCTCGGCGTCGATATCCAGCTCGACACCCGCGCCGACGATTCGATGGTGCGCGACCTGCAGCCCGATCTGGTGGTGCTGGCCAACGGCGGTCATCCGTTCCTCGAACAGGTGCCCGAGTGGGGCTACTCGGAAAATCCCGAGGAGAGCCTGGCGGTCAGCAGCTGGGACATCCTCAGCGGCAAGGTCGAGCCGGGCAAGAACGTGCTGGTCTACGACACCATGTGCGAGTTCAGCGGCATGTCCACCGCCGACTACCTCGCCAGCAAGGGCGCTACGGTGGAGATCGTCACCGACGACACCAAGCCCGGTGTGGCGATCGGTGGCACCACCTTCCCGACCTACTACCGCAGCCTCTATCAGCAGTCGGTGGTGATGACCGGTGACCTGGGACTGCACAAGGTCTACCGCGAAGGTGACAAGCTGGTGGCGCTGTTCGAGAACGAGTACACCGGCGAGCACGAGGAGCGGGTGGTCGATCAGGTGGTGATCGAGAACGGCGTGCGTCCGGACGAGTCGCTCTACTACGCGCTCAAGTCGCGTTCGCGCAACCACGGCCAGACCGATGTCGAGGCGCTGTATGCGATCGCGCCCCAGCCGACCCTGGCCGAGAGCGGCGAGTTCGCGCTGTTCCGGATCGGTGACTGCGTGGCGCAGCGCAATACGCATGCGGCGATCTACGATGCCTTGCGGCTGTGCATGCACTTTTAGTGCAAAGCGATTGCGCTCGCTCAGGCATTGTTGAAGTCCGGCTCGCCATGCTCATGGACAAACACGTCCACTCCGCTGGCTCGCCGTCCTTCGCCGCGCCTGAGCGTCGCTCATGACGCTTTCTCTAGCCTGGTGACAGGGCGCTACGCGCTTTTGCGACCGCCTCTCGCCAACCCGATCCGATACGCTTTCATGGTCGGTGCGATTTCCGGAGAAGTCCGATGCTGCAGACGCTACTCCCCATTCTGATCTTTGCCGCGCTGGCGGTGGGTGCGGCGGGCGCGGTGCGCCGCATCCGGCTGTGGCGCCAGGGGCGGCGCACGCCGATGCGTTGGCATCGGCTCGTGCTGATGCCCAAGCGCTATCTCAACGACCTGCACCATGTGGTCGCCCGCGACAAGGCGATCGCGCACACCCACGTGGCCACTGCCGGGGGCTTCGTCGCCGCCATGGCGCTGGCGCTGGTGGTCCACGGCTTCGGCTGGCGCAACCCGATTCTCGGCGGGCTGCTGCTGGCGGCGAGCCTGTGCATGTTCATCGGCGCGCTGGCGGTCAACCGCCGGCGTATCGACCCGCCGGCCAAGCTCTCCAAGGGGCCGTGGCAGCGGCTGTCGAAGAGCCTGCTGGCCTACTCGGTGGGCATGTTCCTGGTCAGCCTGCCGCTGGTGGGCGTGGCGCCGACCGTGCTGGGTGGCGGCGTGCTGGCGCTGATCCTGCTGGTACTGGTCGCCTGGGGCCTGGCCGAGATGCTGATCGGCATGGGCTGGGGCGGGCCGATGAAGCACGCCTTCGCCGGTACCTTCCATCTGGCTTTCCATCGCCGCCCCGAGCGGTTCGACGATCAGCACCGTGACGTGGCGCACGATGTGCATCGTGGCAGCCGCTCCACCGCGCTCTTCCCGCTCGATCTCACGGCGAAGACGCTGGGCGTGGAGAAGCCCGCCGATTTCCAGTGGGAGCAACTGCTCGGGTTCGATGCCTGCGTTCAGTGCGGCCGTTGCCAGAACGTCTGCCCGGCCTATGCCGCCGGCCAACCGCTCAACCCCAAGAAGCTGATCCAGGACATGGTCGTGGGCATGGCTGGCGGCAGTGACGCCCGCTACGCCGGCTCCGGCTATCCCGGCATCGAGGTCGGCAAGCACCATGGTGGGCCCTCGGATGCGATCGTGCCACAGCTGGTCGAAGCGCAGACGCTGTGGGCGTGCACCACCTGCCGCGCCTGCGTCGAGGAGTGTCCGATGATGATCGAGCACGTCGATGCCATCGTCGACATGCGCCGCTTCATCACTCTGGAGCGGGGCGAGACCCCGGAGAAGGGCGCTGCGGCGATCGACAACCTGATCGCCACCGACAACCCCGGCGGGCTCGACAACGCCTCGCGCCTGGACTGGGCGGCGGACCTCGATATCCCGCGGATCCAGCAGCGCCCGGAAGGAGTCGAAGTGCTGCTGTGGCTGGGCGACGGCGCCTTCGACATGCGCAACCAGCGCACCCTGCGTGCCCTGGTCAAGATCCTGCACGCCGCCGAGGTCGACTTCGCCGTGCTGGGTGACGAAGAGCGTGACAGTGGCGATGTCGCCCGGCGCCTGGGCGACGAGGCCACCTTCCAGCGCCTCGCCGAGCGCAATATCGCCACGCTGTCGCGCTATCGCTTCCAGCGCATCGTCACCGCCGACCCGCACAGCTTCCACGTGCTGGGCCGCGAGTATGGCGCCTTCGGCGGCGACTACGTGGTCAAGCACCACTCGACCTTCATCGCCGAGCTGTTCGACGCCGGCCGGCTCAGCGTCAAGGCCGCCGAGCCGGGCGAGACGGTGACCTATCACGACCCCTGCTATCTGGGCCGCTACAACGGTGAGTTCGCCGCACCGCGCCAGGTGCTCGCCGCGCTCGGCGTCGAAGTCGCCGAGATGGAGCGTTCCGGCTACCGCTCGCGCTGCTGTGGCGGCGGCGGCGGTGCCGCGCTCTCCGACGTGCCGGGCAAGGCGCGTATCCCCGACATGCGCATGGAGGACGTACGCGAGACCGGGGCGACCACCGTGGCCGTGGCCTGCCCCCAGTGCACGGCGATGCTCGAGGGCGTGGTCGAGCCGCGGCCCCAGGTCAAGGATCTCGCCGAACTGGTCGCCGCCGCGCTGGTGGAGCCGGCGGCGGCACCCACCGCGCGTAACAGCAGCGAAGCCCCTGAGGAGGTTCCGGCATGAGTGTCAGACGACTCGACCCACACGCCGAACGCGCCCGGCGCAATCGGCTGCACCCGCGACATCTCGAATTCGCACGGCCAGCGTGGCGCTGGACCAGCGCCGACGGCGTGACCCGGATCAATCCTCACGCCCTGGGCGCGATCGGCCCCAACGGCATCAAACGCATCGACCGCAGCGGCGCCAGCGTCGAGGCGGCTGCGGCTGGGGGCCCCCAGGCCAGCGCCGAGCCGAGCCGGCGCCAGATCACTATCGACACGCCCACGGCGTATGTCGCGGTGGTGCCGGAGTTGCCGGAAGGGCGCCTGAGCGATCACGACCGCGACCTGCTCGGATTGGCGCGCCAGCTGGCCGAGGCCCGCGGCGGTGCCGAGGCGGGGGTGGCCGTGGTGGCGGTCGCCTTCCAGGCCGAGGTCGCCGGGCTCGAGGAAGCCGGCGCCGACCGCCGGGTCGATCTGTCTTCCCGGGTCGACGCCGACAGCTATGCGCCTGAAGCGCGTCTGGCGGCGCTCGCGGCGGTGGAAACCGCGCTCGCCCCGGCGCACTGGATCTTTGCCGACGACTTCCCCGGTGGCGGCGATCTCGGCCGGCGCCTGGCCGCGCGGCTGGCGCTCGCCTCGACCGCGAGCGGCGATGCCTCGGCTCGCGCAGCGACCCGGGTATGGCAGTTCGCTGATGGCCAGACGCTCTCCCGCGCCGGTGATCGCCAGGACATTCAGCGCGACGTGGCGCGGGTGCTGCTGGCACTGCCGGAGTGCGCCGAGCCGGTCAGCGACACCCGCCATGCGGCGACGCTGCTGGATCTCGACGCCTCGGTGGGTGATGCGTCAGCGGCGCCGGGTGTCATCGACCGCGGCCGGGTCGCGGTGGACCCGCAGCAGATTCCGCTGGCCCAGGCGCCCTTCATTCTCTCTGCCGGCCGTGGTGTCAGCGACTGGGACGGCTACCATCACGCCGCCAAGGTGCTGGGTGCCAGCGAGGGTGCCTCGCGGGTGGCCGTCGATGACGGCTACATGCCGCGTGCGCGCCAGGTCGGCGCCACCGGCACCTTCGTCAGCGCCAGCTGCTATGTCGCGGTGGGGATCTCCGGTGCGGTGCAGCACCTGCAGGGCATCACCAAGTGTCAGCGGGTGGTAGCGATCAACAGCGACCCGAGCTGCGACATGGTCAAGCGTGCCGACTTCGCAATCATCGGCGATGGCGACGCGGTGCTGGCGGCGGTCTGCGCCCAGCTGGGCCAACCCCAACCCGAGAGCGGCGACAGCCGGCATGAGGGGGTGCGCCATGACGCAGCCTGAGCGCAACTCGAGCAGTGCCGGTGAGGCCAGGGTTGTCGCGCTGGTCTCCAGCGGCCGGCACCCGGTTTCCGGGCGCGCCGGACGCGCGCGGGAGGATGCCCGTGCGGTGGAGATGGGGCTGGCGCTGGCGGGGGCATCCCTGCATCTGGCCCATGCCGGTGACGCCGAGGATGCGGCGCTGCCGGAGTACCTCGGCATGTTCCACGGACTCGATGGGGCCGGCGGGCCCGGCGAGCTGTCGCTGCTGCCGATGGCCGCCGGCGACGACGCCGTGCCGCTGCTGGCGAGCTGGCTCGAGGCCTATGGTGCCAATCTAGTGCTGACCGGGCAGCGCGCCGAGTGCGGCGAGGGCTCGGGCCTGTTGCCCTATCTGCTGGCCGAGCGGCTGGGCTGGGCGGTGGCCACTGGTGTCGCCGCGATCGAGCACTACGCGGGCGACCGGGTCACCGTGCTGCAGGCGCTGCCCCAGGGCCAGCGACGGCGGCTCGAAGTGCGCCTGCCGTGTTTGCTGTGCGTCGACGGCGTGGCACCCATGCCGCGCCAGAGCGCCTTCGGCCCCTCCCGGCGCGGGCGGGTGGAGGCGGTGGCGAATGTCACCGCCGAGCCCGACACGCTGCAGGCGGCGTGGCAGTGGCAGCCGGCGCGGGCCCGCCCCAAGCGTCTCAAGGTGGTCAAGTCGACCAACGCCCGCGACCGCTTCAAGGCGGCGGCGGCCAAGTCGGCCGCTTCCGGAGGGCAGGTGCTCACCGATCTCACGCCGGACGAGGCCGCACACAAGCTGATCGACTATCTGCGCGCCGAGAAGGTGCTGCCGGCGGTACAGCCGGGGGACGAGGGGCAGTCTTCCGCCTGAGTGCGGCCAGCCGCTGGCCTCGCCAGCGGCGTTTGCCTCAGTAGTCGAGCAGTTTCGGCATTCTTTCCGAGAGCGGCTGGCCGCCGAGCACGATACGGCTCGGCGCCACTGGTTGGAAGGCACCGTCGTGGAAGTAGGCGGCGTGGGTGCGGTCGAAGGTCACCAGCGGTTTCAGGTCGGTACGCTTCGACTCCGGCAGCATCATCAGCGTCAGATTGTCGAGGATCAGATGGCTGCCGTCGTCCTGGCGGTAGCGCAGTACCGCGTGATAGGTCGGCGTGAGGGTGTCGTCGGCGGCGAGGAAGTCCAGCCGCGCGGGCGGTGTCCCCGCCTGGATCAGGATCTGATACTTGGCGATGGCGAAGTCCTCGCAGTCGCCGTAGCCGTCGCTCACCAGACGGTCGAAGCCCTTCCAGGTATCCACTTTCTCGAACTGCTGCCGGGCGGCGTTGTTGACCACGCGGTTGACGTAGATCAGCCGTTTTTCACCGTGCAGTTGCCGGGCCTTGGCCACGAACGCGGCGCGCGTGAGGGTCACCGCCGAAGCGCTGGGGTCGTCCCAGTAGGTGAAGCTGCCGGCACTGGCCGCCGGGGCGATGGCGGCGCCCAGCAGCAGGGAGAGGGCGATCGCTCGCCGACAGGGATTGGGCTTGGCAGCGCGAGAGGGCATGCAGAGGTTTCCGTGGCGGACGTCGACTGTCCCGGGAGCGACAGTCAGACGATACGCGTATCGACCCGTCGTGGTCGAGTGCAGTAAATAGAGATCAGTGCCGTAAACCGCGACTCATGCGGCGTTGGCGCGCCGCGAGCGCTATGCCGAACACTGGCCGAGCCCGGGCCAAGATCGGCAGGGCATGAGTCCGATCAGATCCGAGGAGGTGTTGCATGATGATCGTCAATCTCGTCGACGGCGAGGATTTCCGCCAGCGGCTGGTCGCGCTGGGCGTCCATGTGCCCGAAGCCGCCTGTCCGGATACCTGCGCCCGGCTGGCCGCGGGCTGCTACCGCGCCGGACGCGTACCCGAACTGCCGGCGGCGATCCGCGAGCTGACCGAGCAGAGCGATATGCTCCTGCCGTCGGTGAAGACCGCCATCGATCAGCACCTGCTGCCCGCCTTCGACGGGCACTGAAGAGAAGCCCGCCTCCTTCTCCGCGGTGCCCATGCCCCAAGGTACCCGTGCCGGGCACCGCGGCCGCTCAAATCTTGCGCAAGCCCCACATAAAATACATCCCCCCGATCAGCGCCGCGATCAACCCCGCCGGTAGCTGGTAGGGGAAGAACAGATTGCGCCCCAGCCAGTCCGCCAGCACCATCACCACGATGCCCAGCAGTCCCGCCCCGAGCAGCTGATGGCGGGCCCGATGCAGGCCCATCAGCCGCGCCATGTGCGGTGCCAGCAGGCCGATGAACGAGAGCGGCCCCACCACCAGGGTGGCGGCGACGGTGAGCAGCGCCACCAGCGCCAGCAGCACCAGCCGGCTGCGATCGACATCCACGCCCAGCGCCCTGGCGGTGGGGGCGCCTAGCGGAAGTAGCGTCAGCCAGCGCCCCAGCGGCAGGGTGAGTGCGAACAGCACCAGTGCCACCACGGCGATCACCCCCGCCGAGGTGAGGCTGGCGTAGTAGGTCGAACCACCCAGCCACGCCAGCAGCTGCTGGGCCCGCGGGTCATTGCTCGACAGTACGATGGCGCGCAGGGCATCCAGCAGGGCGGTGATCGCGATCCCGGTCAGCAGCAGTCGCTCCGGCACGAAGCCGCTGCGGCGGTTGCACGCCACCAGCACCAGCAGCGCGGCCACCGCGCCGGCGAATCCGGTGACCCCGCCGCTCAGCGGCGCGATCCCCAGCGGCAGCAGCATCAGTGCGATGACCCCGATGGCCACCCCGGCGCTGATCCCCAACACCTCCGGGCTCGCCATGGGGTTGCCGGTCATGCGCTGCAGCAGGGTGCCGGCTGCGGCCAGCAGCAGCCCAGCGGCGGCGGCGGTGACGACCCGCGGCAGGCGCCAGTCGATCACCAGGTCGAGCTGGCCCCAGCCGGCCCAGGCCGGATGGGCACCGTGGGCATCGAGGCGGAAGCCGAAGCCCAGTGCCACCACCACAGCGAGGAGCGCCAGCGCGCCCAGCAGCCACAGCCGGCGGTGCGGGTCGGTGCGTCGCGGCAGGACCAGCCCGGCGCTCGGCTGGGGGCGCGTGCCGGCGAGCTTGAGGCGGGGCAGCAGCCATAGCAGCAGCGGCGCGCCGAGGGCTGCGGTCATCGCGCCCGTGGGCAGCATCGAGGCGGTCAACGGCGAGAGCTGCTGCACCACCAGGTCGGTCAGCAGCAGCAGCAGGGCGCCGATCGCCATTGACCAGCCCAGCCGCTGGCCCAGGGTCCGCGCGCCGGCCAGGCGCGCGATGGCCGGCGCGGCGAGCCCGACGAAGCCGATCAAGCCGACCGCACTGACCACGCAGGCGGTGATGAAGATACCCAGCCCGAGCCCGGCGATACGCAGGTTGCGCAGCGAGATCCCCAGGCTCTTGGCGCCTTCTTCTTCGAGATCGAGCAGCGCCAGCGGGCGCAGCAGAACACACGCCAGCCCCAGTGCGACGATCAGGCGCGCGAGCAGGAAGCGGGTGTCCTCCCAGTTGTTCTGGGACAGCGATCCCGAGCCCCAGATGAACAGCCCGGCCAGACTCTCCTGATGGAACAGCAGCAGTGCGCTGTTGAGAGCGCTGATGTAGAGACTCACCACCATGCCGGAGAGCACCACCACCATCGGCGCCAGCCGCCGACGCCAGGAGAGCGCCAGCACCACCAGGGTGGCCAGCACCCCGCCGCCCAGCGCGATCCACTCACGCCCCGCCAGCAGCCAGCTCGGCCCCCACAGGGTGGCGATCACCAGCGCCAGCTGGGCCCCGCTGGTCACCCCCAGGGTGGCCGGCGAGGCGAGCGGATTGCGCAGCACCTGCTGCATCAGACAGCCCGCCAGCGCCAGTCCGGCTCCGCCCAGGAGCGCCACGCACAGCCGCGGCAGGAAGGTGTAGTGGAGCACTACCTGGCGGATATTCCCGTCGTCGGGAGAGATCGCTGCCTGCCACCAGTGACCGGCGAGATCGCCGAACTGTGACGCCAGGGTGAGATAGCCGAGCACGGCGGCGATCACGCCCATGGCTGTGACCAGCCCCAGCGGGGATTGGCGCAGCAGCGAGCGGCGCAGGGCCGAGCCTGGCAGGGGATGTGTGTTCATGGTTGCTTCGCCGCCGCGGGCTGCAGCGCCGCCACCAGCTCACTCGCCAGGCGCGACAGCGAGGGCAGGCCGCCGAAGGTCCATACCGGCTCGATCTCGCTGACGCGGCCGGCACGCACCGCGGGCAACAGCTGCCACACACGGTTGTCGGCGAGTTCAGCGGCGACGTTGCGCGGATAGGGTTTGATCACCACGATGCGCGCCTCGGGGTGCTCGGCCAGACGGGTGATCGGCACGCTGGCGAAGCCCCAGCCGTTGGTCGGCCCCTGCCAGGCGTTGGTGAGCGGGGTGCGCTCGAACAGCGTGCCGACCATGTTGCCGGCGCCGAAGACGCGCACGTGCTGGGCATCGGCGAACTGCACCACGTAGACCGGCCGGGTGCTATCGGCGAGCGCCTTGGCGGCCGACGCGAGCTCGAGCTCGGTGCGTGCGATCAACGCCTCGGCCGCCGTCTCTCGCCCCACCAGTTCGCCGATACGACGGGTCATGGCGCAGGTGCCGGCGAAGTAGTCCTTGCCGGTATAGAAATTGTCCACGATCTCCACCGGCATCAGCCGTGCGAGGCGCTGGCCGTCGCGTACGAACAGGGCACTGGTCAGCAGCAGATCCGGCGGGCGCTGGGCCAGCAGTTCGAGATTGGGCTGGTTGCGCAGGCCCATGTCGATCGTCTCTGCCGGTATCGCCGGGGCGCTGACCCACTTGCGATAGTTGGCGATGTCAGCCACCGCGTAGGGGGTGACGCCGAGCGCGATCAGCGTTTCGGCGGAGGACCAGTTGGCGGCGGCGATGCGCGGCGTGGCGGCGGCCTGGGCGGCGGCCGTCAGCAGCAGCCACACGCCCACCAGCAGCGCGATTCGGGTGACGACGGCTGGGCGTGAAGGGCGAACTCGCGGCAACGTGATGATTCCTGACAGCGGGATTCGAGCGCGGGATGCCCGGCCTCGCGTAGCGGCATGGGCGTCTTGGGGGCCGTCTGCCGGGGCCGGCGACCGCGAGTGATGGTAGATCGAATGACAATCGTTATCAATCGTTACACAGGAGATTGTCATGAGTACGTCTAAGAAGCATTCGCATTTTCATCCATCGTAAAGCGGTCTAGAATGGCCGGACGTGGCGCGTACGTTCGATTCCGGCGCTCGACGAGCCACGCGCCGAATCATTGCGAACCATTCGTCACAACGATTCATCAGAACGATTCCTCAAAACGATTTCTCAGAACGATTTCTCAAAACAACGGATCTAGACCATGTCATCAGGGAACTCTCCTTCGGCGAGCCGGCTTCAGGCTCGTCATGTGCTGACGATCGTTGCCATGGGGAGTGCACCCCTGGTGACACCGGCCTGGGCGCAGAGCGCGGCGGATGCGTCGTCGCTGGATACCGTGACCGTCACTGGCACGGTGCCGACCTATGGCGATACGCCGCCGCCGGCTTTTGCCGGCGGCCAGATCGCTGCGGGAGGGCGTGTCGGCCTGCTGGGTGAAAAGGATGCGATGGACATTCCTTTCAGCGTCACCAGCTATACCAGCGAGCTGATCGAGAATCAGCAGTCGCAAACTCTGGGCGATACGCTGCAGAACGACGCCTCCGTGAGCGTGGGTCAGGGGTACGGCATCTACGGCGAAGCCTTCAAGATCCGCGGCTTCAATCTGACCGGCGACGACGTGGCCTACGGCGGGCTCTACGGCGTGCTCCCGCGTCAGCTCATCAACACCGATATCGCCGAGCGTATCGAAGTCTTCAAGGGCGCCAGCGCCTTCACCTCGGGTATTCCCATCGGGGGCAACGGTGGTATCGGCGGTACCGTCAATATCGAACCCAAGCACGCCGGTGACGAACCGATGCTCAAGCTTTCCAGCGGCTATCGTTCAGACAGCTACGGTGAGGTGGGGGTCGATGCGAGCCGGCGCTTCGGTGACCAGAAGCAGTGGGGCGCGCGGGTCAGTGCCACGCGTGGCCGCGGCGATACCGCCATCGATGACGAGAGCCAGCGCGATACCTCGGTCGTCGTCGGCCTCGACTATCGCGGTGAGCGGGGACGCGTGCTGTTCGATGTCGGCCACCAGAAGTCGACGCTGGAGGGCGCGCGCTCCAGCATCTATACCGGGGCGGCGACGGAAGTGCCTGCGGTGCCGGATGCCTCCTCGAACTACACGCCCGCCTTCGGTGGCTCCGCGCTCGAAACCAATTTCGGCATGGTGCGCGGGGAGTACGACCTGAACGACGACTGGACCGCCTTTGCCGCGGTCGGCGGGAACCGCACCATCGAGAATATCGTCTCGGCGAACCCGAGATTGACCGATGACAACGGCAACGCCAGCGTCAACGATTTCGAGACCGGCAACCACATCGATAACTTCGCCAGTCAGGCGGGTGTCCGCGGTTATGTCCTCACCGGCCCGGTGAGCCACGATGTGACTCTTGGCTACTCCAGTGCCTACCGCAAGTTCGATTCCGACTGGAGCTTCCTGGCGGCGGGTACGACCAATATCTACGACCCGCAGGATCTGTCGCGGCCGCAGGGAGATCCTTTTGTGGGTGGCAGTGTGACACGTACCCGCTCTCAAGGTGTCACCCTGAGCGATACGCTGGGTTTCCTGAATGATCGCGTCTTGCTGACCCTGGGGGCGCGTTATCAGGAGCTGGAAGTCGACGAGCGTCCCAACGCCGGTGGTAACAACCGTTATGCCGACCGCCGAGTCACGCCTGCAGTGGGTGTCGTGTTCAAGGCGACGTCCAACGTGTCGCTCTATGCCAACTATGTCGAGGCGCTACAGGATGGTGGCACCGTCAGCGATACCAGCGCCTCGAACTATGGCGAGTACCTGGGCATCGCCCACGCCAAGCAGTATGAAGTGGGCAGCAAGTTCGATTATGGCAACATCGGCGGCGGTATCAGCCTGTTTCAGATCGAGCTACCGACGGCCGCGGTGGTCGATGGTGTCGGCAGTCTGGATAACGAGCAGCGCAATCGTGGCCTTGAGCTCAGCCTTTACGGTGAACCCCTGGAGGGTCTGCGTCTGTTCAGCAGCGCGACCTGGATCGATGCCGAGCTGACCAAGACCCAGGACGGCACCGAAGGCAATCATGCGACCGGCGTGCCCGAGTACCGTGTCGTGCTGGGCAGCGAGTGGGATATCCCGCATGTCGACCGCCTTACCGCGACCGGTCGTGTCATTCATACCGGGACGCAGTACGCCGATGCCAGCAACGATCTCGAACTGGACCCGTGGACGCGACTGGACCTGGGTGTGCGCTACACCACGCCGATCGGTGGTGCCGACTGGGTATGGCGTGCCGGCATCGACAACGTCACCGACGAGGATTACTGGGCGGGTGCATCCACTGCCTTCGCCGGCTATCTGATTCAAGGCGAACCACGTACTTTCAAGCTGTCGGCAACCGTGGAGTTCTAGCCCGCGGATAGCGTTACCATCAATGAAAAGGCGCCTCCCTCGGGAGGCGCCTTTTGTATGGGCCTGGATTTATGACCCTGGCGTCAGTAAGTCGCGCTGAGCGCCATGGCGCTACTGCGAAGCCACCTGCAGCGGGGTCGAGGCTTGTACGCCGAGATTCTCGCGCATGGTTTCGCTGTACCAGTTGACGAAGTCGATGACGCCGAACTCATAGGTCTGCGAGTAGGGGCCGGGCTGATAGGCCAGCGAGTTGATACCGAGCTGGTTCTCTTCCGCCAGACGGCGATCCTGCTCGTTGGTGGCATCCCACACCTGGCGCAGGCGCGCCGGGTCGTAGTCGACACCTTCCACGGCATCCTTGTGCACCAGCCACTTGGTGGTGACCAGGGTCTCCTGAGGGCCCAGCGGCAGGACACGGAAGACCACCGCGTGGTCGCCCATGAAGTGGTTCCACGAATTGGGCAGATGCAGGATGCGCAGCGAGCCCATGTCGGCATTGGGGATGTTGCCCATCAGCTTGTTGCAGCCGGGCTTGCCATCCAGGGTCATCGAGACGATGCCGTCGAGCAGCGGCGTGCGCGTCAGGCGGTTGCGCTTGCCGAAGCGCGCCAGCTGCCAGGGCACCTCGCAGGCGGTCCAGTCGGCCTGCTTGCGCGCGACCAGATCGCGGTACTCGCCGGTGGAGCGCGGGTCGTCGGTGTCGTCGAACTCGATCAGCGAGTTGAGCAGCTCCGGGTGAGAACCGCTGCAGTGGTAGCACTCGCGATTGTTCTCGATCACCAGTTTCCAGTTGCAGCGCTCGACGATGTTGGACTCCACCGCGACCTTGACGTTGTCCATGTCATAGGGCGAGAGGTAGTGCTCGAGCGAGACCAGGAAGTCGTCGATCGGCTCGGGGTTCTCGCTCAGGTTGATGAACACGAAACCGCCGGCGCTCTTCACTGCCACCGGCTTGAGGCCGAAGGCGCTCATGTCGAAGTCGTCGCCCATATCGCTGCCGGCGAACAGAAGGCGGCCATCGAGTTCGTAGGTCCACTGGTGGTAGGGGCAGACCAGCTTGGCCACCTTGCCCTTGTCCTTGAGACACAGGCGCGAGCCGCGGTGACGGCAGACGTTGTGGAAGGCGTGAATCTTGTTCTCGGCGCCGCGCAGAATGATGATCGAGTTGCTGCCCACTTCGAGCTTGAAGTAGTTGCCCTTGGCGGGAATCTCGCAGCTCATGCCGGCGAACAGCCACTGCTTCTCGAAGATCTCTTCCATATCGACCTGGAACAGGCGCGGGTCGTTGTAGAAGGGTTGGGGCAACGAATAGGTCGGGTTACGCTGTTCCAGCATATCCGCCACGGCCTTGCGGGTCGCACTGAGAGCGTCATCCAGGCTGTCGCGTGGAAGTGGTGACATGGTCGCATCCTCATCAAACGATATATTGTGGGTCTTTCCCGAGCCCATCGGCGGGATCGACCTGAGTGTGGCGGCGCGTGGCTAGTCTGTAGCGATTCGATCCGTTCGGCGGAGTGTCGCTCAGGCGATAGCTTGGAAGTTGTCCAGCCGCGACATTCGTCGATACCAGGACGACCGGTGGCGTTTTCCCCGGGGCGCGATACAGCGGCCAAATCGACGAAAGAGTGACCGGGTTGGGGGTGGCTGGCATGCCCGTGTCGTTGACGGGAAAGTCGTACCCGGCCGGCGTGCCCAGAATCCCGCCATGAGGTAACCCACCGGAAGTGGGCGCTGTGGCCGCTTCCCCTGATCGAGTGCCATGACGATGCAATTTTTCAATCCGGTCACAACTCAGACTTGGACCAACGGCCGCCACCAGGTTCGCTGCGTCAAAGTCATCCAGGAAACGTGGAACGTCAAGACTTTCTGCTTCATGGCCGATCAGCCGGTAATGTTCTTCTTCAAGCCGGGGCAGTTCGTCACCCTGGAGCTTGAAATCGCGGGCAAGCAGGTCATGCGTTCCTACACCATTTCGAGCTCGCCCTCGATCCCCTACAGCTTCTCGATCACGGTCAAGCGCTTACCGGGCGGGCAGGTCTCCAACTGGCTGCATGACAACCTCAGCGCCGGTGACGAAATGGTCGTGCACGGCCCGGTGGGCGACTTCAACGTCATCGACCACCCGGCGGACAAGGTGCTGATGCTCTCCGGTGGGGTCGGCATCACCCCGCTGATGTCGATGACACGCTGGTTCTTCGATACCAATGCCGCGGTGGATCTGGAGTTCGTGCACTGCTCGCAGGCGCCCAACGACATCATCTATCACCGCGAGCTGGTGCACATGTTCTCGCGGCTGCCGGAGTTCCGCCTGCATATCGTGTGCGAGCGCAGCGACGAGCTGAGCCAGGCCTGGGCCGGTTTCCGCGGCTATCTGTCGCGGCAGATGCTGAGCCTGATGGCGCCGGACTATCTCGAACGCGAAATCTTCTGCTGCGGCCCGGCGCCGTTCATGCAGGCGGTGCGTCAGGTGCTGCTGGAAGATGGCTTCGACATGTCCCACTACCACCAGGAGTCGTTCGGGGCCACGCCGCTGGGTGTCCAGGAAGATGTCATCGAGCTGGCCGAGCAGGCCGAGGCAGAGGCCGAAGAGGTCGATGTCGCCGATCTGACGCCGGTGGAGTTCGCCAGCAGCGGCAAGAGCATCCGTATCGGCGAGAGCGAAACCATCCACGCCGCCGCCGCCAAGCTGGGGCTGCACATTCCCAAGGCGTGCGGTATGGGGATCTGCGGCACCTGTCGGGTGATGAAGCTCGAAGGGGAGGTGGAGATGGAGCACAACGGCGGGATCACCGAAGAGGACGAAGCCGAGGGTTACATCCTCTCCTGCTGCTCCAAGCCCAAGGGCAAGGTGGTCATCGATTACTGATCGCTGCCCCCGCCCCGGCCTGCAGGTCGGGGCGGATCGCTTCTTGCCAGGTGATCGCTGCCAGGTGATCGCTGCCAGGTGATCGCTGCCAGGTGATCGCTGCTCGCGCAGCACCCACCTCCGGTCTCGTCATGCCCGGGGGCCAGATCCTGACGGTTAGCCGTCACGCCAGGCCTAAGACCTTTAGACATCGCCACTGTCGTCGTTGCGTCACCCGGTGGCGCAACGAGACATCTCCCCCGGGGCCGGGACTCTTACGCTGACTGCGGCCTGTTGTTCCGGATCCGCCCCGCCAGACGGTCGGACGCGACGGCAGCCAGAGACCAGCCACAGGAGTTCACGTCATGTCTTCACCCGCCAATCGCGGCGTCGTCTATCGCGGCCCCGGTAAAGTCGCCGTCGAGAACATCGCGTTCCCGGAACTCGCACTGGGCAGCCGTCAGTGCCAGCACGGTGTCATCCTCAAGGTTCTGACCACCAATATCTGCGGCAGCGACCAGCACATGGTCCGCGGCCGTACCACCGCGCCGGAAGGCCTGGTACTGGGTCACGAGATCACCGGCGAGGTGATCGAGTGCGGACGTGACGTCGAGTTCATCAAGGTCGGCGATGTCGTTTCGGTGCCCTTCAACGTCGCCTGCGGCCGCTGCCGCAACTGCAAACGCGGCGACACCCATATCTGTCTCAACGTCAACGGCGACCGCGCCGGCGGCGCCTACGGCTATGTCGACATGGGCGGCTGGGTCGGCGGGCAGGCCGAGTACGTGATGGTGCCCTACGCCGACTTCCAGCTGCTGGTGTTCCCGGACAAGGAGCAGGCGCTGGAGAAGATCCTCGACCTGACCATGCTCTCCGACATCTTCCCCACCGGCTTCCACGGCTGTGTCACCGCTGGCGTCAAGCCCGGCTCGACCGTCTATATCGCCGGCGCGGGCCCGGTGGGCCTGGCGGCGGCGGTCTCGGCGCAGCTGCTGGGCGCGGCCTGCGTGATCGTCGGCGACATGAACGATCAGCGCCTCGAGCAGGCGCGCAGCTTCGGCTGTGAAGGGCTCGACCTCAAGCAGGACGCCAGCATGTCCGACCTGATCGAGTCGGTGCTAGGCGTGCCGGAGGTGGACTGCGCGGTCGATGCGGTGGGCTTCGAAGCCAACTGCCACGGCCACAACCACGCCCACGAGCAGCCGGCGACGGTGCTCAACGCGACCATGGAGATCACCCAGGCCGGCGGTGCCGTGGGTATTCCGGGGCTCTACGTGACCGAAGACCCGGGTGCTGAGAGCGAAGACGCCAAGCACGGCAACATCTCGATGAAGTTCGGGCTGGGCTGGGCCAAGGCGATGTCGTTCCACACCGGCCAGACCCCGGCAATGCGCTATCAGCGTCAGCTGATGCAGGCGATCCTTCACGAGCGCGTGCATATCGGCAAGGCGGTCAACGTCCAGACCATCTCGCTCGACGACGCGCCCAAGGGCTACGCCGCCTTCGATGGCGGGGCGGCCAAGAAGTTCGTGATCGACCCCCACGGGACCCTCGGCTGATCCCGAGGCCTGACCGACCCCGCCCGATACCAGGGCGAGTGTGACGTGCCGGAAGCGCCTGCGGGCGCTTCCGGCCGTTTTGCGTTCTGCATTTGGTTTTGGCCGCTTCGGGCGGCAGAATCGAGAGCGACCGCCATCCGTCGCAGAGAGCCGAGCATGACCGTACCCGACCCCGATCTTCCGCGCTGCGCCTGGGCGCAGACGCACCCGCTCAATGCCGCCTACCACGATGCCGAGTGGGGCGTCCCCGAGTACGACAGCCGGGCGCTGTGGGAGAAGCTGATTCTCGACGGCTTCCAGGCCGGGCTCTCCTGGCTCACCATCCTCAAGAAGCGCGACGCCTTCCGCGAGGCGTTCGAGGGCTTCGACCCCGAGCGTATCGCCGGCTACGACGAAACCGACGTCGAGCGCCTGCTCGGTAACGCTGGCATCGTGCGCTCGCGATCCAAGATCGAGGCGACCATCGGCAACGCCCGCGCCTATCTCGCCATGCGTGACAGCGGCGAGGATTTCGCCGACTTCCTGTGGGGTATGGTCGGCGGCCGTCCGATCCAGGACTCCATCGGCAGCGACGGTTCGGTGCCGACCCAGACGCCGCTCTCTGTCGATATCTCCAAGGCGCTCAAGAAGCGCGGCTTCAAGTTCGTCGGGCCGGTGATCGTCTATGCCTGGATGCAGGCCGTCGGCATGGTCAACGACCACGCCGAGGCTTGCCATCGCCGCAAGCCCGTGGCGGCCATGGGCTGAACGTCGGATGCCTGGCGTGGGCTGCGCGCGTCGCGCTCAGTCCAGGCGCCCATCGAACAGCTGGCGGAACGCGGCATAGCGTTTGTCGTGCAGGTCGCGTGCCGCCGCGTCGGGTTCGAGCAGGTCCTCGCCGGGTGCGAGTGAACGGGCCACGGCAAGCGGGTTCTCGTGTCGTCGGGCGGCCATGGCGATGATTGCGGCCCCCAGCAGCACGGGTTCTGGTGCTTCCGACAGTACCACCCGACAGCCCGTGCCATCGGCGTAGAGCTTGCGCAGCAGCGGGGAGCGGTTGTGGCCGCCGCTGAGGTGGAGCGTGTCGATGGCGTAGCCGTTGGCATTCATGCGCTCGATGATGGCGCGTGTACCGTAGACCAGCGCTGTCGCCGCGGCCCAGTAGACCTTGATGAAGGTTTCTCGCGGCGATTCCAGCGTAAGACCGTCGATGGCGCCACGAAGCTCGGGGTCGGCCAGCGGTGAACGATTGCCGATGAAGTCCGGGCGAACATGCAGCTCCGGTGCCGGATCGCCCTCTGCCAGGCGCGCCAGTAGCAGTGCCGAGAGGGCGCCGTGGGGATCGTCGCCGAAGTCGCCACCCGCGCTGAACAGGGCGACGATATGGTCAAGCAGGGCGCCGGTCAGGCTCTGGCCACCTTCGTTGGCGACGAATCCGTCGCACAGTGCTCCCGGATAGGGGCCCCATACGCCGGGGACTTCGCGACGTTCCGGCTGGGCACCGATATGACAGGTCGAGGTGCCAGCGATGACAGCCAACCGATGTGCCGAATGCGCGTCGAGGCTGCGCCCCAGCGTGCCCATGGCGCCGGCGTAGGCGTCGATCATGCCCACGGCAAACAGACAGTCGGTGGTGAGCCCGAGCTCCGCCGCGGCGGTCTCGCTCAGCGGCCCCAACGGCTCGCCCACGGCGGCGGCGCTGGCGGGTAGTGCGGCGCGCTCGAGCACGTCCGTCATGTCGACCTGGGCGAGGAAGTCGCGGTCCCAGCCGCGGTTCGGCCGTGGGTCGAAGGTCCACTTGCAGGCCAGGGTGCAGACCGAGCGGCGATCGATGCCGGTGCAGTGGTAGCCCAGCCAGTCGCCGAGGTCACCGGCGTAGCCGATGCTGTCGTACAACGCTGGTCGATTGCGCTTGAGCCACATCAGCTTGGGGATCTGCATCTCCGGCGACATCACGCCGCCGAGATTGGCCAGCGGGGCGGCACCGGTCGCGGTGCAGAGTTCGGCTTCCGCCGTGGCCCGGTGATCCATCCAGACGATGATGTTCCAGCCCTCGTCGCCGGTCGAAAGCGCCAGCGGCCGATGCTGGCGATCGAGCAGCACCAGCGAGCAGGTCGCGCTCACGGATAGGCTTTTGACCCGGGCCGGCTCGATACCCGCCGCGTCGACTGCGCGGCGGGTGGCGTCGCAGATGGCTCGCCAGATATCGCGGGTGCTCTGCTCGACGTGATGCTCTTGCGGGCGATGCATGGCGATCGGCGCCTTCGCCTCGCCCAGCAGCTCGCCGCGATCATCGAAGACCCCGGCGCGGGCGCTTCCGGTGCCGATGTCGACGCCCAGTGAATAGTGTGTCTCGGTCATGGTTGGCCTGTTCAAGAGCGTTTGAGAAAGGGCATGCGCAGTGTCATGACGACGATCAGGAATGCGCCCCACACGGCGGTGGCGAGGTGCTGGCTGGCGCCCATCAGGTTCATGCCCGAGGCGATCACCTGAAGGCTCATCAACCCGAGCACCAGTGGCAGCACACGCCCGAAACCGCCGAATGGATTGGCGCCGGCGAGGAAGCAGGCCAGAACCGTGATCAACAGATAGCTTTCGCCATGGCCCACACGTACCGAGTTGAAGCGTGCCAGCATCACCATCCCAGCGATCGCGGCCAGCAGCCCGGAGAGGGTGTAGAGCACGATCAGCACGCGGCGCACGTCGATTCCCGAGTATTCGGTGGCTCGCAGGTTGGAGCCGATCATGTGGATCGAGAATCCGGTACGGGTGAACTGCATGAAGTAGGCGAGCCCGCCGGCGGAGAGCAAAAAGATCAGCATCGGGACGGGGATGCCGATCAAACTGCCGCTGCCGAGCCACTGAAAGCCTGCCGGCATGCCGGAGATGCCGCCGCCGCGAGTCAGGAATTCGCCCAGCCCCTGGAGGAAGATCATCGCCCCCAGCGAGACCAGAATCGGGTGAGCGCCGACCCTTGCCACGATGACGCCGATCAGCAAGCCGGCTGCACTGCCGACGGCGAGCCCGGCGCCGATACCTGCGATGATGCCGATCACGCCAGCATCGCCGAGCGCGTTCTGCACCAGCCAGGCGGTGGTCAGCCCTGCGATGTTGGCGGTGAAGGTCACCGCCAGATTGAGACCGCCGGAGATGATCGGCACCAGCATGGCCAGCGAGAGCAGGCCGAGTTCCGGGAGCTGCACGGCCATCGAACGCACATTGACCGCGCTCAAGAACCCGGGAGCCATCAAGGCGAAGAACGCGAAGCTGACGACCAGTAGCAGCGCCATGATGCCGATTTCGAGCGACTCGGCGCCGGGGCGAAAGGTACGGCGGAGGGCGGATACGGCGCTCATTGGCGTGCCTCCTTGGGAATCGCGCGACGCGGCAGCAGTTTGTCGAGATTGCTGCAGGTGATCGCGACGAGAATGATGAAACCGACGATCATGCGGAAGGCGTAGGGAGTCACGCCGAGCAGGTTGAGCCCGTTCTGCACCACGGCCAGCAGCAGCACGCCGAGCAGCGCCCCGGTCACCGAGCCGCGGCCGCCGCCGAGCGTCGCGCCACCGAGGACGACGGCTGCGAGAATCGGTAGCTCCTGGCCGATCAGCGCGTTGGGAACCACCTCCTGTACGATGTGGGCCTGCATCAGGCCGGCGACACCGGCGCACAGACCCAGCCAGCCGTAGGCGAAGGCGTGGATCACGCCGACTCGCACGCCCGAGCGTCGGGCCGCTTCCGGGCTCGAGCCGAAGCCGTAGAGGGTACGTCCGAAACCGGTCCGGGTAAGAATGAATCCGGTGGCCAGACTCATCACGGCCATCACCGCGACGGGGAGATAGAGCGTCGCGCTGCCGCGTGCGGCGGGCAGATCGATCAGCGGAATCGAGTAGTAGAGCCAGTCAGGGATGTCGTAGATCGAGACGCCCCCGGTGAAGACCATCAGCAGCCCGAAATAGAGGTTGAAGGTGCCGATGGTGACGATGATCGAGACGATGCGGAAACGGTGGATCAGAAAGGCATTCACCAGCCCGAGCAGGCTCCCCACGGCCATCGACAGGAGGATGCCGAGCAACCAGTTGCCGCCGCCCAGGTGATCGATCAGCAGGGTCATGACCACGTACTGCACCACTGACGCCGCCACCGCGAACGAGATATCGATGCCGCCGGCGATCAGCACCACCACCAGCCCCACGGCGAAGATCATGTTCACGGATTGGTTGTTGAGCAGGTCGAACAGATTCTGCGTGGTCAGAAAGGTATCCGTGGTCAGCCCGAGAACGATGCACAGCACGGCGATGATCGCGGCCAGCACACCCTCGGTGCCGAGGTGCAGTCTAGGCATTGATGATCTCCTCGAGCGATGCCTCGGTAGTAGTGGTCGGCGTGAGCTCACGGCTGATCCGGCCCGCCTTGAGGACCACGACGCGGTCTGAATTCATCCAGATTTCGCTGGCTTCGTCCGAGATGAGAATGATCGACATGCCCTGGTCGGCGAGGGTTCGAATGATGTCGAAGATGCCGGCCTTGGCGCCGACGTCGACGCCCACCGTGGGGCAGTCGAGAATCAGTACGTCGGGCTTGGTCGCCAGCCACTTGGCCAGCACGATCCGCTGCTGGTTGCCACCGGAGAGAGAGGAGACCGCGAGTTCGGCGTCGTTGACCTTGGTGCCGAGACGCTGGATCCACTCGGCGGTCAGCGCGCGAAGGCGTCGGGGTGATAGGAAGCCTCGCGGTTTCTCCAGTTCGTTCAGGACCGTCACGGCGGTGTTCATGATGATCGACTGATTCTGAACCAGACCCAGGTTCAGGCGGTCCTCGGAGACGTAGGCGATGCCGTGGCGGATCGCGTCCCGGTTGGAGCGCAGTGTCAGCGGCTTGCCGTTCTTGAGCAGCTGTCCGCCGGTGGGGCGCGTCATGCCGAACAGCACATGGGCGAGCTCGGTGCGTCCCGCGCCCAGCAGTCCGGTGAGCCCCAGTATCTCGCCGCGGTGCAGCGTCAGCGAGACGTTCTCGAACTCACCCGCACGGCTCAGATTACGCAGCTCGAGCACCGGCTCACCGGCACCGTCGGGCTCACGCGGCGTGAGTGCCAGCTCGTGGCCTGTCATCAACTGCGACAGCCGAGTCTGGGTCATGCCCTCGGTCGAGTAGGTACCGACCAGGGCGCCGTTGCGCAGCACGGTCACCCGCTGGCAGACCGCCAGCACCTCCGATAGCCGATGGCTGACGAAGACGATGGAGATGCCCTGCGCCGAGAGCGAGCGGGTGATCTCCAGCAGGGTCTGCACTTCGTTGCGCGTGAGCGAGGCCGTGGGCTCGTCCATAAACACGATGCGTGCGCCGGCGCGCAGCACCCGGCAGATCGCCACCAGTTGGCGCCTTGCGATGGAGAGATCCTCGACCCGAGTGTCGGGGTCGAGGGGCACCCCGAGGCGTTCGATCACCTCACGCGCCTCGCGGCGGGCGGCACGCTGGGAGAGCGGGCGCCAGGGGCTGGCCACGTAGTCGTCGAAGACGATGTTCTCGGCAACGCTCAGGTGCGGGAACAGGGCCAGGTCCTGCCAGATGACATGGATCCCGAGCGCACGGGCGTCGTGGGGGGTGATGCGGCTCACGCTGTCGGCGTTGCCGAACGAGAAGGTCGCGCCCGCTTCCGGCGTATAGACCCCGTTGAGTATCTTGATCAGCGTGCTCTTGCCGCAGCCGTTCTCGCCGGCGAGGCAGAGCACCTCGCCGCGGCGCAGCTCGAAGGAGACGTCATCGAGCACCCGGCTCTGGCCGAATACCTTGCTGACACCCTCGGCCCGCAGTGCGATGTCATCCATCGCTCTCTCCCTGAAGGCAAGATGAAGACAGGCCGCGCGAACGTCGCGCAGCCGTGACGGTCGCCGCGGTTCAGAGGCCGAGTGCGGCCAGCTCGTCGACCGTCTGCTCGTTCAGTTCCAGCGGCTTGGAGGCGAACAGGGTATGGCCGTCGAGACGGACTTTGCCGAGTACCGGCAGGTCGTCGCCATCGGCGATCTCGCCACCTTCGTAGAGCCTGTCCCCGAGCGCGACGAAGGCCTTGCCGGCCTCCAGCGGGCTCCACTGGAAGCCCCCAGTGATGACCCCTTCATGCACCAGACGGCGACCCTGACCGGGGGAGAACAGGCCCATGACCTTGATCTCTCCGGCCAGGCCGCGCTCCTTGACTGCTCGGGCGGCGCCGATGGTGCCCTGGCTGCCGAACGACATGATGCCGGCCAGATCCGGATGGGCGCGGATCAGGTCCAGAGTGGTGTTGCGGCTGTCGTCGACGCTTTCGGCGACACCGAAACGATCGGCGGCCTGCTTCATGTCCGGGCAGTGCTGGTCGAGCCAATGCACGGCGGCATCGGCCCAGGCGTTGTGGGCCGGCACGTTGAGTCCACCGACATAGACGGCATAGGAGCCGTGGCAGCCGGTGGTGTCGGCGAGCAGCTTGGCATGCTCTTCTCCCAGCTGCTGGGCGGAGATCATCTCGAAGTCGTAGTCGATGTTCTGAGAGTCTGGGCTTTCATGGGTGATGACGATGATGCCCTGATCGCGGGCTTTCTTGAGGACTGGCTCCAGCACTTCGCGATCATTGGGCACCACGCCGATGACATCCACGCCGCGGGCGATGAGATCTTCCACGGCACGCACCTGCAGCGCGGGATCGGCGCTGGTCGGGCCGATCATGTAGGCATCGACGCCGAGCTCGTCGCCCATCTCCTCGATGCCTTGCTCCATGGCGTTGAACCAGGGAATCCCGCCGACCTTGGCCACGACCGCGATGGTGGGTTTGTCCTGAGCCTGCGCCATGCCGGCATTGCCGATGACGCCCGCGATGAGGCTCGCGGCGAGATACAAGTTGCGTTTCATGATCGGTTCCCCGTCGTTGATGGTCCGACAGCGCAGCCGGCTCAGCGGGTGTTTACACAGCGCCTGCGCTCGGTGAGACAGCGTTGGGATCGACCTCGTACGCGAGCCAGGCCTTTTTGCGGACGATGCCGCCTTGACCGCGCTGGTCGAATTCGTAATCACCCTTTTCAGCACTTCTGGCCGCAGCCAGGGATGGGTGCGCAATCGGTTGTGCAACTATTGGTTTCTGTCGCGCTCAGGTCAATGCTACTTTTGATCTACCGAAAGGGAGTGCCCAAGTGTCGAGCGAACCATCCAGAAAGCTGACGATCTACGATCTCGCCAAGCTGGCGAACACGTCGCCGAGTACCGTCAGTGCCGTGCTCAACGGCACCTGGCAGCGTCGCCGGATCAGTCGCAAGCTGGCGCAGCACATCCTCGATCTGGCCGAGCGCGAAGGCTATTCCACCAACATGCAGGCGCGCGCCTTGCGGCGCGACCGCTCCGGCATCCTCGGCATGATCCTGCCGCTGTACGACAACCGCTATTTCAGCTCGATCGCCCAGATATTCGAAGCCGAGGCGCGCCGACGAGGTATCTTCACCATCGTGGCCTGCACCAACCGCGATCCGGACCAGGAACGCGAGGCGGCCAGGATGATGCTGGCCTATCGCGTCGAGCATCTGATCTGCACCGGGGCGACGAATCCCGATGCCATCGCCGACCTGTGCCGAGCCGCGGGGGTCGCCAGCCTCAATCTCGATCTGCCCGGCACGGCCGCACCGTCGGTGATATCCGCCAATCGCGAGGGGGCGCGCCGCTTGACCGATGCGCTGCTCGATCGCCTGGAGGCGCAGCAGATCGATGCCACGCGCGTGCTGTTCATCGGCGGGCGCGTCGAGGATCACAATACTCGGGAGCGTATCGAAGGCTTCCGCCAGGCCCGTGAAAGCCGGGGACTGGCCACGGCGCCCACGGATGTCGTGCCCTGCGACTACGCCGCCGAGAAGGCCCAGGCAGCGCTCGAGGCCTACGTCGAGCGTGAGGGCCGTCTGCCCGCGGCGATGTTCGTCAACTCCACCATCTCGCTGGAAGGTATCGTTCGCTGGCTGCGTCTGGGCGGGCACGACATGAACGACATCATCATGGGCTGTTTCGACTGGGATCCGCTGGCGGCGGCCTTCCATCCGCGCTTGATCATGATGCGCCAGGACGTGACCACGATGATCGCGCGCCTCTTCGACTGGATCGACACGCCGCCGGCGGACCCGACGCAGTGTCTGGAGGTCATGCCGGAGATCGTCGGCACGCCCGCGCCACCCTTCTGAGGCCATGGCCTCGGCTCTCAGCGCCTTCCGTGCCGCCGCCACGCCGCCTTTCGGGCCGCGCCGCGGAAGGCCGCCATGCCCCTCGCTGTCGCAAATCGTCAGGCCATGTCGCAAACGCACTCTAGCGTGACGTGGCAGAGCATCATGCTCCCCCGGGCGGGCGATACCATCGCGGAAAATCACCGCACGCCGACCGCGTGTCGCCACGGCGACGAGCGACGTAGAGAGGGTCCCCATGCAACGTTATTCCGGTTTCAGCCTGGTCAAACACGCGCTCAGCCACCACGAGAACTGGCAGCGCCATTGGCGCAACCCCACGCCCAAGAAGCGCTACGACGTGATCATCGTCGGCGGTGGCGGCCACGGTCTGGCGACGGCCTACTACCTCGCCAAGGAGTTCGGCGTCACCAATGTGGCGGTGATCGAGAAGGGCTGGCTGGGCGGCGGCAATACCGCGCGCAACACCACCATCGTGCGCTCCAACTATCTGTGGGACGAGGCGGCACGGCTCTACAACCACTCCCTCGATCTGTGGAAGGGGCTGTCCCAGGATCTCAACTACAACGTGATGTTCTCGCAGCGCGGCGTGCTCAACCTGGCGCACACCCTGCAGGACATGCGCGACGTGCAGCGCCGGGTCAATGCCAACCGTCTCAACGGCATCGACAGCGAGGTGGTGACCCCCGAGCAGATCAAGGAGATCGAACCGGCGCTGGATATCTCCAAGAGCGCGCGTTACCCGATCATGGGCGCCTCGTGGCAGAAGAGCGCCGGGGTCGCGCGTCACGACGCGGTGGCCTGGGGCTTCGCCCGTGGCGCCGACGCGCTGGGCGTCGATCTGCTGCAGAACACCGAGGTGACCGGCTTCAAGATCCGTGATGGTCAGGTCTACGGCGTGCACACCAACCGTGGCGACATCGAAGCGCACACGGTGGGCTGCGTGGCCGCGGGCAACTCCGGCGTGCTGGCCAAGATGGCCGGGCTCAAGCTGCCGCTGGAGTCGCATCCGCTGCAGGCGCTGGTTTCCGAGCCGCTCAAGCCGATTCTCAATACCGTCACCATGTCCAACCACGTGCACGGCTACGTCAGCCAGTCCGACAAGGGCGATCTGGTGATCGGCGCGGGGATCGACGGCTACCTGGGTTACGGGCAGCGCGGCAGCTTCCCCACCATCGAGCACACCCTGCAGGCGATCGTCGAGATGTTCCCGATGTTCTCGCGGGTGCGCATGAACCGGCAGTGGGGCGGCATCGTCGATACCTGCCCCGACGCCTGCCCGATTCTGTCCAAGACCAAGGTCAAGGGACTCTATTTCAACTGCGGCTGGGGCACCGGTGGTTTCAAGGCCACCCCCGGCTCCGGACACGTTTTTGCAGCCAGTCTGGCTAAAGGGGAAATGCACCCCATCGCGGCGCCGTTCTCCATCGACCGGTTCAATACCGGCGCCTTGATCGATGAACACGGCGCCGCCGGCGTGGCGCACTGAGGAGAGCACACCATGTTTCATATCTTCTGTCCCTATTGCCAGGAGTACCGCGAGGAAGAGGAGTTTCATCCCAGCGGTCAGGCACACCTCGTCCGGCCGGCCGATCCCGCCAGCGTGAGCGACGAGGAGTGGGGCGACTACCTGTTCTTCCGTGACAACCCGCGCGGTATCCACCATGAGATGTGGGTGCACCGCCTGGGCTGTCGCAAGTTCTTCAATATCACCCGCGACACCGCGACCTACGAGATTCTCGAGACCTATCGCATGGGCGAGCAGCCGAGCATCACCGCCGCCAACGCTGAGGTGCGCCGCGAGCAGGGCGTGCAGACCGCCGACGGTGGCTGGCAGACCGTGGGCGCACAGCCCGAGAACAGCCGGCTCAACGAGGAGACGCCGTCATGACCCAGTCCAACCGTCTCAATCAGGGCGGGCGTATCGATCGCTCGCGGCGGCTGTCGTTCACCTTCAATGGCCAGCAATACACCGGCTTCGCCGGGGACACCCTGGCCTCCGCGCTGCTGGCCAACGGCGTGGATATCGTCAACCGCAGCTTCAAGTATTCGCGTCCGCGCGGGATCACTGCCGCCGGGCCCGAAGAGCCCAACGCCATCGTCCAGCTCGGCGCCAGCGAAGCCGCCCAGGTCCCCAACGTGCGCGCCACTCAGCAGGCGCTGTATGACGGTCTGGTGGCACGCGGTACCAACGGCTGGCCGAACGTGCAGCGCGATGTCATGAGCTGGGTCGGCAAGCTGGGTGGCAGCTTCATGCCCCCGGGCTTCTACTACAAGACGTTCATGGCTCCGGCCTCGATGTGGATGACCTACGAGAAGTTCATCCGCAAGGGGGCCGGCCTCGGTCGCGCGCCCACCGAAGCCGACCCGGATATCTACGACCACTTCAATCAGCACTGCGACGTGCTGGTGATCGGTGCCGGCCCCGCCGGGCTTGCCGCCGCGCTTTCCGCCGCCCGTGCCGGCGCGCGGGTGATCCTGTGCGACGAGCAGGAAGAGATGGGTGGTTCGCTGCTCGACAGCCGTGAATCGATCGACGGTGCGCCGGCCAGCGCCTGGGCCGAGCAGGTGGTCGCCGAACTCGGTGGCCTGGCCAACGTCACGCTGCTGCCGCGTACCACCGCCAACGGCTATCACGACCACAACTTCGTCACCCTGCACGAGCGGCGCACCGAGCACCTCGCCGATACCGCCGCGGGCGCCGGTCGCGAGGGCGAAGTGCGTGCACGGCTGCACCGGGTGCGTGCCGGCCGCGTGGTACTGGCCAGCGGCAGCCACGAGCGCCCGCTGGTCTACGCCAACAACGACGTGCCCGGCAACCTGGTTGCAGGGGCGGTCTCCGTCTACATCCGCCGCTATGGCGTGGTGCCGGGGCAGCGTCTGGTGCTCTCCACCAACAACGATCATGCCTACCGCGCGGCGCTGGACTGGCAGGAGGCCGGCCGCGAAGTGGTCGCGGTGGTCGACTCGCGCGCCGAGCCGGACGGCGATCTGGTCAAGCAGGCCCGCGACGCCGGCATCCGCGTCATCACCGGCAGCGCCGTGATGGAGGCCACCGGCAGCCAGCGCGTCAGCGGTGCCAAGGTGGTAGCGATCGACACCGAACGCTTCGTGGTGACCGGCAAGGTCGAGACGCTCCAGTGCGATACCATCGCCAGTTCCGGCGGCTACAGCCCGGTGGTCCACCTGGCCTCGCACACCGGCAAGCGCCCGCAGTGGCGCGATGACCTGCTCGGCTTCGTGCCCGGCGAGGTCAAGGGCATGCATGTCGCCGGCGGCGCCCATGGGGTCTACGCCCTCGGCGAGACGCTCACCGACGGCGCCGACGTGGGGGCCGAGGCGGCACGTGCGGCGGGCTTCGAGGAGGCCGCGGCGATCGCCGTGCCCGAGGTCGCGGTGCGCCAGGAGTCGCCGACCAGCGCGCTCTACCAGATTCCCCATGAAAAGCCGCCGCTGCGCGCGCCCAAGCAGTTCGTCGATCTGCAGAACGACGTCACCGCGGCCGCCGTGGAGCTGGCGACCCGCGAGGGCTTTGAGTCGATCGAGCACGTCAAGCGCTACACCGCGCTGGGCTTCGGCACCGACCAGGGCAAACTGGGCAACATCAACGGCATGGCGATCGCTGCGCGCTGCCTCAATCGCTCGATTCCCGAGGTGGGGACCACGGTCTTCCGTCCCAACTACACCCCGGTCAGCTTCGGAGCCATCGTCGGCCGCCACTGCCGCGATCTGTTCGATCCCGAACGCTATACCGCGCTGCACCAGTGGCACGTGGAGAACGGCGCCGAGTTCGAGGATGTCGGCCAGTGGAAGCGCCCCTGGTATTTCCCGCGCCGGGTCAACGGCAAGCGCGAGACGATGCACGAGGCGGTGGCGCGCGAGTGCCTCGCGGTGCGCCGCGGGGTGGGTATTCTCGACGCCTCGACCCTGGGCAAGATCGACATCCAGGGGCCGGATGCGCGCGAGTTCCTAGGCCGGGTCTACACCAACAAGTGGGCCAAGCTGGCACCGGGGCGTGTGCGCTACGGCCTGATGTGCAAAGACGACGGCATGCTGATGGATGACGGTACCACCAGCTGCCTGGCCGAAAACCACTTCCTGATGACCACCACCACCGGCGGCGCCGCCGGCGTGCTGGAGTGGCTGGAGCTGTGGCACCAGACCGAGTGGCCGGAGCTGCAGGTCTACTTCAACTCGGTCACCGACCACTGGGCGACCATGACCGTGACCGGTCCTGACGCGCGCAAGCTGATGTCGGAAGTGACCGATATCGACCTCGACCGTGAGCAGTTCAAGTTCATGGACTGGAAGGAGGGCAAGGTCGCCGGTGTCCCCGCGCGGGTGTTCCGTATCTCCTTCACCGGCGAGCTGGCGTTCGAGATCAACGTCCAGGCCAATTACGCCATGCACGTGTGGAAGGCGCTGTTCGCCCACGGCGAGAAGTACGACCTCACGCCCTACGGCACCGAGACCATGCACGTGCTGCGTGCCGAGAAGGGGCTGATCATCGCCGGTCAGGATACCGACGGCTCGGTGACCCCGGAGGATCTGGGCATGCACTGGGCGGTGGGTTACGACAAGCCGTTCTCGTGGATCGGCCAGCGCGCGCTGACGCGTCCGGACACCGCCCGCGAGGATCGCAAGCAGCTGGTGGGGCTCAAGCCCAAGGACCCCAAGGTGGTCCTCGAGGAGGGGGCGCAGATCGTGCTCGACCCCGAGCAGAAGATTCCCATGACCATGATGGGTCACGTCACCTCGAGCTATTACAGCCCGGTACTGGAGAGCGGCTTCGCGCTGGCGGTGCTCAAGGGCGGACGCAACCGGATGGGCGAGACCGTCTATCTGCCGATGTCCGACGGCAGTGTCCACCAGGCCGAAGTCGTGAGTACCGTCTTCATCGATCCCAAGGGAGAGCGCCAGAATGTCTGAAGCCCGTTCTGAAGATCATGGCGGCAACGCCGCCACTTTCGATACGCATCCGGGCGCTGACGCCGGCGTCACCCCCGAGTCGCCGCTGCAGTGGAGCCGGGTACAGGGGCGCGTCACCGAGGAAGGTGGCGCCGCCGAGCAGATCCGCGTGATCGAACGGCCATTCCTCGGTCATCTGGTGCTGCGTGGCGGTGCCATCACCCTCGACGAGGCGGTGCGCGCCGAACTCGGGGTGAGCCTGCCGGGCAAGCCGCTGGGGCTGGTGCTCGATGCCGAGGGCAGTCGGTCGGTGCAGTGGGTCTCGCCGGACGAGTGGCTGGTGATCGTGCCCGCTGGCGAAGAGTTCGAGCTGGAGAACCGGCTGCGGGCGCGGCTGGGGGATGCCCACTTCGCCATCGTCAACGTCGGCGGCGGCCAGACCCTGCTCGAGCTCTCCGGCGAGAAGGCGCGCGAGCTGCTGATGAAGTCGGTAACCTACGATGTCCACGAGCATGGGCTGCCGGTGGGCAAGGCGGTAGGCACCGTCTTCGCCAAGACCAGCGTGGTGCTGCGGCGTCCCAGCGAAGAGCGCTTCGAGCTGGTGGTGCGGCGCAGCTTCGCCGACTACTGCGTGCGCTGGCTGCGGGATGCCGGACGCGAGTACGGGCTGCGCGTGGAATCCGCGTCGCCCTGATCATCGAGCGCCCCCGTCGTGGCGGGGGTCTGGCCCTGTCGAGACGCCCCGGTCGAGCAGCGTCCGGCTTCTCGACAGCGCGCAGCGGGAGCCAACATGCACTCTGAAAACAACAGCTGGATTCTGTCCGCCCAGTGCCCCAGTCGGCTGGGCACGGTGGACGTGGTGACCCGCTTCCTCAAGGAGCAGGGCTGCTATATCACCGAGCTTCACTCCTTCGATGACTACCGCGGCGGGCAGTTCTTCATCCGCGCGGCTTTTCTGCCGGAGCAGACCGACTTCAATGGCGACGACTTCCGCGAGCAATTCACAGCGCGGGCGTCGGCGTTCGACATGCACTTCGAGCTGACCCCGCCGGACTATCGTCTGCCGGTGGTGATCATGGTCTCCAAGACTGACCACTGCCTCAACGATCTGCTCTATCGCTATCGTACCGGGCAGTTGGCGATCGATGTGCGTGCCATTGTCTCCAACCATCCGGATCTGGAGCCGCTGGCGGCGTGGCATGGGCTGCCCTATCACCATCTGCCGATCACCCCGGAAACCAAGGCGGAGCAGGAGGCCGAGGTGCGTCGGGTGGTCGAGGAGAGTGCGGCGGAGCTGGTGATCCTGGCGCGCTACATGCAGGTGCTGTCACCCGAGCTGTGCCACCACTTCGCCGGTCGCGCGATCAATATCCACCACTCGCTGCTGCCCGGTTTCAAGGGGGCCAAACCCTACCACCAGGCCTACGAGAAGGGTGTGAAGCTGGTCGGTGCCACTGCCCACTACATCAACGACGATCTCGACGAGGGGCCGATCATCGCCCAGGGCGTCGAGGCGGTCGACCACGCCCACTACCCGGAAGATCTGGTGGCGCGCGGGCGCGACATCGAGTGCCTGACCCTGGCGCGGGCGGTGCGCTATCACCTGCAGAAGCGCGTCTTCCTGCACGCCGGGCGCACGGTGGTGCTCTCCGGCTGAGTGCGGCTCGGCGCACTCAGCCGGCGCCTGTCGAAAAGCTGAAAAAGCCCGTGTTTCCACGGGCTTTTTTTCTTGCTCCGCAATGCGCAGCGGGCCACAATGCGCGGGCACGGAAGGGGAGTATCCCACCGCCGGCGCTGCCTGCGCCGCCGGTTCGATGATGTCGTCAGCACGGGCCACATTGCCCCGGTATCATCGGTTGTTCGGGCACCCAGCGGGTGCCGCGGCCAGCGGGAGAGACTTTCGGTGACGTTCACCGTCAACCGGAGGTTTCCTCATGCATGTCCCCCTGTGGGTCTGGCTGGCTACGATTGCCGGCATCGCTGCACTGTTCGTCTTCGATTTCTACGCCCACGTGCGCAAGCCGCACGAACCCACCTTCCGCGAAGCGGCCTGGTGGTCGGTGTTCTTCGTCGCCCTCGCCGTTCTCTTCGGCGGCGGGCTATGGTGGGTCTGGGGGCCACAGCACGGCGCCGAGTACTTCGCCGGCTTCATCACCGAGAAGAGCCTCTCGGTCGATAATCTGTTCGTCTTCCTGATCATCATGTCCAAGTTCGCGGTGCCACCGGCCTACCAGCAGAAGGCGCTGCTGATCGGCATCGTGATCGCGCTGCTCATGCGCGGCGCCTTCATTGCGGTGGGGGCGGCGGCGATCGCCCAGTTCAGCTGGATGTTCTATCTGTTCGGGCTGTTCCTGCTTTACACCGCGTTTCAGCTGATGCGCGAGGGCGTCGGCGGCCACGACGCCAACGAGGAGTACGAGCCCAACGCCATCGTGCGCTTCGTGCAGAAGCGGCTGCCCGCCACCGACACCTATGATCGCGACCGCCTGATCACGGTGCACAACGGCAAGCGTCTGGTGACGCCGCTGTTCATGGTAGTCGTGGCCTTGGGCATGACCGACGTGCTGTTCGCGCTGGATTCGATCCCGGCGATCTATGGGCTGACCAAGGAGCCCTATATCGTCTTCACCACCAACGCCTTCGCGCTGCTCGGGCTGCTCCAGCTCTACTTCCTGATCGGCGGGCTGCTGTCGCGGCTGGTCTATCTGGGCATCGGGCTGTCGCTGATCCTGGCGTTCATCGGCGTCAAGCTGATCATCGAGGCGATGCACACCAACAATCTGGCGTTCATCAACGACGGCCAGCCGCTGCACCTGGTGCCGGAGATCCCGATCTGGCTGTCGATGACGATCATCGTCGGCACCCTGGTGGTCACCACCGTGGCTAGCCTGATCAAGAGCCGCGGGCAGCGTCAGGCCGGCTGAGCGCCGGCGGCGCGGCATAGATCCGGTGCAGCAGCGCGCGGATCTGCGACATGGGAATGGCCGCTTCCGGCCCGGGCGGCAACGCACCGGGCCGGAAGCCGTTATGCAAGAAGCCCGCGAGCAGCGCCGGGTCGCCGCTGATCACGTGCAGCGGCACGTCCCGGCCCGGGTGCGGGCCGATGATGCTCGGCGCGGCCTGATGGTCGCCGAGGATCAGCATCAGCGTATGCTCGCCGACCTGGCGCTCGGCAAAGCCCGCCGCCGCCTGCAGGGCGTAGTCGATGGCTGGCGCATAGTGGGCGCGCATCGCCTCGGTGTTCTGCCACAGCGAGGCGTAGTCGTCGCCGGCGCCGGCCCAGCGCGAGAACACCTGACCATCGCCGACGCTGTCCCAGTCGACCAGCGTGATCACCGGTGACCAGGGGGCGTGGCTGGAGAGGGTGGCCAGCTCGACGAAGGTGGCATGCGACGACGCCCCGGTGGCGCTTGCCGAGGCCGCATCCAGATAGTCGCCGACACGTTTCCAGGTGAACTGATCGGGCATGCTGGCCCAGCCCATCGGCGGGCCGCGGTAGCCGAGGCTGTCGGCGGTGTGGATCTCGTCGTAGCCGAGCTGGCGGCCTTCGGGCCAGTCGCGGATGATCCCCGGCATCACCGCCAGGGTGCGGTGGGCGCTGGCGCTGAAGTCGTCGACCAGGGTCGAGCGGTGGCGGTTGAGCATCAGCTCGAAGCGCAGCTGCGAGGTGATCGGCAGCCCGCTGAGCAGGGTGGCATGGTTGAGCCAGGACTGGCCGCCCAGGGTCGAGGCGGTGACCCGCCCGGTGACCATCGAGAGCCCCGACGCGGCCAGCTCGGACTCCATCCGCGCCAGGCGCGGGCGGATCTCGTCGGCGAACGGTTCGCGCTCGATCGCGGCGACCCCGTAGGACTCGATGAAGCCCAGCACCACGTCGACCCCCGCCAGCCCCGGCAGCGCCCGCGCGCCGGGATCGTTCTCGAGCTGGCCGCCGAACGCCGCCAGGGCGTGGCGTGTCTCCATGGCGCGCTGCCACTCGAAGGTCACGAAGCCCAGCGCCGGGCTGCCGATACGCGTGGCCTCGAGGCGCCCGGCGTGCTGCAGCGCCAGGCCGCCGGCACCGAAGGCCAGCAGCGCTACCCCCAGCCCGCGCGGGAGTCGGGGGCGATGGCTGGCCGCCAGCAGTGCGCTCAGCGCCCAGCCCACCGCGAACAGCGCCAGCCCCAGTGCGCAGGTCACTGCCAGCGTCAGCGCCAAGCCCAGATTGGCGACCAGCAGCTCGATCAGGATCGGCAGCAGCGATAGATCGGTATAGAGGTTGATCGAGCGCCCCTGCATGGCCTGCATCAGGCCGTCGCCGAGCGCGCCCAGGGCTATGCTCAACCCGATCAGGGCAACCCCGGCACAGGCCCATTGGCGCAGGCGTGACGCTGGCATCAGCAGGAGCAGGCCGAGCAGCAGCGGCGCCTCCAGCGCCAGCCAGTGGCGCGGCGGGAAGCCCGCCCAGGGGGGTTCGGGCGTGAGCAGCAGGGCGTTGAGCAGCAGCCACGCCAGCAGCAGGCGCCAGCCGGCCCTGGCGCTGGCCGACTCGGGGAAAAGCGTCATGATTCGTCCTGAATCCAGTAAGCGGGAAGTCTTGGCCCGAGCATAGCACTGCGTATTGTTCGGGCGCTGCGCGCGCCGCTCAGGCAATCGTCGTGGGCAGGGTGGTGGCAGCCAAGTTAGACTAGCGCCCATCGAATTCACGCGACAGGAGAGCCGCCATGCCATCCGCCCAGGAACTCATCGTCGAGCCGAGTCACGGCCGCGCCGCCGACGCCTGCGTCATTCTGCTCCACGGCCTCGGTGCCGACGGTCACGACTTCGAGCCGCTGGTGCCGGCGCTGGGTCTGGACGCGACGTTTTCGGTGCGCTTCGTGCTGCCGCATGCGCCGCAGTTGCCGGTCACCGTCAACGGCGGCATGAGCATGCCGGCCTGGTACGACATTCTCGAGATGAATCTGGGGCGGCGGGTCGATGTCGCTCAGCTGCGCGCCTCTGCCGAGCGGGTGCACGGCCTGATCGAGGCACAGATCGCTGCCGGCATCGACAGCCGGCGCATCATCGTCGCCGGTTTTTCCCAGGGTGGTGCGGTGGCCTACGAGGCGGCGCTGTCGTGCTCGCAGCCGCTGGGCGGGCTGCTCGCGCTCTCGACCTACTTCGCCACCGCCGACAGCATCGCCCTGGCCGAGGAAAATCGCCAACTGCCGATCGAGGTACATCACGGCAGCGCCGACCCGGTGGTGCCCGAGACGCTGGGCCGCGAGGGTGCCGAGCGGGTCGAAGCGCTGGGCTACCCGGTGAACTATCGCACCTACGACATGGGCCATAGCCTGTGCCCCGAGCAGGCCAGCGATATCGCCGCCTGGCTCCAGGCGCGGCTGGGCTGAGCGAGTATCGCGATGCACAGCATGGACGATATCGGCGGCGCAGCCGACGACCCGCGGCTATCGAGCCCGGCGGCGCAGCGCAATCGCGGGCCCATCGGCGAGATCCTGCGTCAGGTGCTGCCGGCCCGTGGCAGCGTGCTGGAGATCGCCAGCGGCAGCGGCGAGCATGCCGTCTACCTGGCCGAGGCGCTGCCCGGCCTGCGCTGGCAGCCCTCGGACACCAGCCCCGAGGCGCTGCGCTCGATTGCCGCCTGGCGCGAGGCCGCCGCGCCGCCCAACCTGCTGGCGCCGCTGGCGCTCGATGTCACCGCCGAGTGGCCCGAGATCGCGGAGCTGGCCGCGGTGTGCGCCTTCAATCTGGTGCATATCGCGCCCTGGGCGGTGGCCGAAGCGCTGTTCGCCGGCGCCGGCCGCCAGCTGCCGCCGGGCGGGCTTTTGGTGCTCTACGGGCCGTTCAAGCGCGCCGACACACCGCTGGCTGAGAGCAACGCCCGCTTCGACGAGGCGCTGCGCGCGCGTGATCCGCGCTGGGGTATTCGCGATCTGACGGCGCTGGAAGCGCTGGCCGCCGCGGCCGGACTGGAGGCGCTGCAGGTGCACGAGATGCCCGCCAACAACCTCTGTCTGGTATGGCGCCGCGCCGCACAGGCCTGAGCGCCACGACTCGACTACACTGAAGTTCATTCCCGACGGCCGACAAGGAGTAACGCCGTGTCAGACTTTTCCGTGGAGTTCCGGATGCCCAAGGGTTGCCCCAACTGCGGCAGCCACATGATGAAGGTCTCCCAGGCCAAGCAGCCCGACGACCGCGTCTTCTGCACGTCGTGCAACACCGACGTATGCGCCTGGGACAAGGCCGAACGAATCCTCGAAGAGACTCCGCGAAGCGAGTCCGAGCAGTTGATCGAGGATGTGATGAATAACAAGAAGCCCGCTACCGACGACGAATAAGCGGGCGGTGCGTCACGCAATCCCCCGAGCCCCGGCCTTGGCGCCGGGGCTCTTCGTTTATCGGGATTCGTCTTTGGTGGCGGGAGCGGCGGGGGCGAGCCCCCGCCGTCTGGTCACATCAGGGTTACAGCAGCTCTTCGGCCGCCAGCGCCAGGCGCGAACGCTCCACGCTCTTGAGCGTGATGTGTCCGGCATGGGGCCAGTTGCGGAAGCGCTCGACCACTGCGGCCATGCCGCAGGTGTTGGCGGTGAGGTAGGGCGTGTCGATCTGGCCGACGTTGCCCAGGCAGACGATCTTGGTGTTGCGCCCGGCCCGGGTGACCAGGGACTTGAGCTGCTTGGGGGTGAAGTTCTGGGCCTCGTCGATGATCAGGAAGGTATCGTTGAGCGTGCGCCCGCGCATGAAGGTGGGCGAGCGGATCTGCACCCGCGAGCCGATCAGCTGGCGCGTGGCGCCATCGCTCCAGCTGGTCGAGCCCTCACGCTCGTCGCGCAGCAGGTTGTCCATGTTGTCGTGGAAGGCACCCATCCACGGTGACATCTTCTCCTCCTCGGTGCCGGGCAGAAAACCGATGTCCTCACCCATGGGGATGGGGGCGCGGGTGAACACGATGCGTTCGAACTGCTTGGCATCCAGCGTCTGCTGGAAAGCCGCTGCCAGGGTCATGAAGGTCTTGCCGGTGCCTGCGCTGCCGGCGAGAGTGATGAAGTCGATCTCCGGGTCCATCAGCAGGTTGAGGGCGAAGTTCTGGCGGCTGTCGTGGGCATGGACGCCCCAGACACCGTCGTGATGGCGGTAGTTGGTGAGCAGCTGCAGGGTGGCGCGGCGCGGCGAGTGGCTGCGCACGATCGCCTCGAAGTCGGCGCCGTTGTCGCTGTCGGAGACCAGCATGCCGACATGCCAATCCTCGGGGATGGTGCCTTCCAGATGGTAGAGGGTGTGCCCCTCGGCACGCTCGACCATCACCTCGACATCCAGCGACTCCCACAGGCCGTGGCCATCACGCCCGGCGTCGGCGTAGACCTTGGCGCCCTCGATCATGGCGTCGAGATCGTCGAAGGCCTTGTCGCTGAGATAATCCTCCACCGGCACCTTGAGCGCGGCGGCCTTGACCCGCAGATTGATGTCCTTGGTCACCAGAATGACCGAGGCGTCCGGGCGGTCGCGGCGCAGGCGGCAGGTCTCGGCGAGAATGCGATTGTCTGGAGAGTTCTCCAGGGTCTCCAGCGGTTCCAGATCCTGATAGCAGAGGAAGCGCAGGCGGCCGGCGGGTTCGCCGCTGGCACGCGGGATGGGAATGCCTTGCTGAATCTCCTCGGGGGTGACGTGGGCGGTGAGATCGGAAAGGGTGCGGCTGATCTGACGGGCGGTGCGAGCGATCTCGCGCATGCCGTTCTTGTGCTTGTCGAGCTCCTCGAGCACGGTCATGGGGATGACCACATCATGCTCTTCGAAATGATAGAGGGCTGCGGGGTCGTGGATCAGGACATTGGTGTCCAGTACGTAGAGCCTGTTCGCTTTCTTGTCGATACGCACCATCGGCAAAAGCACTCCTGTGAGTTCAAGGCTTCTCGACCCTGACAGAGTGCCGTGACAAGTCGATGTCGGGCAGGAGACTCCGTCAGTGCCACTGTCGTGTCGGACGCAAGAACGGTGTCGGCGTTACCTCCCTGACGTAACGGAGTCAGTCTCAGAATGGGCCTAAGTGGCGCAAACTTCTACCCCCGCAAACGGAAATTATCGGTGCCCCTGGGGTAGGCCAGCGCGCCGATGGATTTTCACCCCTGGCAGACAGCAAAAAGCCCCGCACTGGGCGGGGCTTTTTCAAGGCAGGGCTCGTCTAGTACTGGCCATCGATCTTGTGCTGGCCAGGGACCGATCAGATGAGACCGATCAGATATTGTCGTCGCCGCGCTGGGTCTTCTGCGGGTCGACCTGGGCGATGGCCGGTTCGTCGCTGTTGCCCTGATCGAGCTTGGCCAGCAGATTTTCCGACTGGCGCTTGAAGGCGGCCAGCGCCTTGCCGGTCAGCTTCTGCGAATCCGGCAGCTTCACGCGCATGGCGTCGACCTGACGGTTGTTGACCAGGATCTCGTAGTGCAGGTGTGGCCCGGTGGTGCGTCCGGTATTGCCGGAGAGCGCGATCTCCTGGCCCATCTTGACCCGCTCGCCGGGCTTCACCAGCGCCTTGCTCAGGTGCAGGTAGCGGGTGACGTAGCCGTTGTCGTGACGGATCACGATGTACTTGCCGGCGAGCGGGTGGTTGACCACCTTCTCGACCCGGCCGTCGGCGGGGGCATCGATCGGGGTGCCGCTACGCATGGCGAAGTCGGTGCCCTTGTGCGGGCTGATGCGACCGGTGACCGGATGGTGCCGGCGCAGGTTGAACGGCGAGCTGATGCGGTAGTGCCCCTGGAAGGGGTAGCGGTCGAAGGCGGGATCGAGACCGTTGCCGTCCGGGGTATAGAAGTGATCGTCGGCACTGTTGCGTACCACGGTCAGATCCATGCGCTGGCCTTCGTACTTGGCGGCGAGAATCTTGGAGTCCAGCGACTGGCCGTCGATCATGTCGGACTCGACCAGCACCTGGAAGTGATCGCCGGCGCGGGCGTCGCGGCGGAAATCGAGCTTCTTGGAGAGCACGTGGGTCAGTTCGGAGACCTCGGCGCTGGAGAGCCCGGTGGACTGCGCCGAGAGCGCGAAGGAGCCGCTTACGGTACCGCTGAACATGCGCTGGGTAGCCTCGCCGGCTTTCTCGATCGGCGAGTAGGCGAACTCGGCGGTCTCGCTGTCGCGCTCGATCAGATAGCCGTCGCGGGGATTCTTCATCACCCGCAGGGCCAGCAGCTGGCCATTCTCGTCGAGCTTGTAATCGAAGGTCCGGCCGACGCGCCAGCGGGTCAGTACCTTCTTGTCCGGCACCGCGCCGAGGATCTGGGTCACATCGCTGTACTCCAGCCCCAGCGTGCGCTCGGCGGTCAAAGCGAAGGAGTCGCCCGGCTGGATGGTGTAGCTCTGCCACTCCGGCACGTACTGTTCATGCGAGGCGATCTCGCTGCCGAGCTCGGGATCGCCGTTGGGGTCGAGCATCCCGTCGGACGTCCAGTCCTCGTAGGAGGTGCCGCCGATATCGTCGTCGCTGTCGCTGTTGGCGGCGAAGTCATGGCCGCTGGCGCCCAGCGCCAGAGCCGACTTGAGTGCCGTGGCGGCGAGCAGCGGGGTGGCAGGGGCGCTGGTCGAGCCGGTGGCGGTCGTAGAACTGGCCGCGGGAATGTCCTCGCTGGCCTGCGCCTGGGGAATCAGATCGACATCCATGACTTCCAGCGGCTTCAACTGCGCCAGAGGTATATCGTCGGAAAGACGCTGGAGTGTCGAAGGCTCACTCGCCTTGTCATGACCATCGGTCGGGGCATGATCGCCAGCCGAGGCGATGATCGACTGGGAGAGTGTGGCGGTCGAAGCGACGGAAATCGGTGTCTGCGCGGTGTCGGCGTGGTCGAAGACGCCGATGATCTTTTGCGTACCCAGCACGGTGACCATAGTGGCGACCGGAAGCAGCAGCACTTTATGAGTGCGGGGTAGCGAATGGAAAATTCGCAGCATGAAGGTGAAGGCCCGAGTAAAAAAGGTGACAAACTAATATAAAGGCTCGGGAACCATACCCCATGGCGGTATTAATTGCCTAGTCTGTATTAATGTACAGCATCGAATCCCAGACGCCATGGGGTGCGGAGAAGAGTGCCCCGGTGTCAAGCAGATGTTTTGCAGCCTAACTTTTCATGCCCGGTATCGCCCGGTTCGCGCAGCGCTTCGCACTAATATGGTGCAATAAAAACGTCGCTATTTTGCGCCAATGGTGCTCCGTAAAACCCTTGTATGAGTTTTCGATGACGCCGAGAAAAGCTGCCCGATAGGCGCTGCAAGGGTGCCCCCGAAGCCTGTGCCCGCGTCCAGAGTGTACGGGCCGAATGGCTGCGTGCAACGGGTTTCTCGATGCCCGCGACGCGGTAAACTGAAAAGGGCGCGGCCCTTCTTTCCGGGCCCATGAGCGTTTTCAGCCGGAGGTGAGCGCATGCCGAGAGTGACCTTGCTGCAGTGGCAGATGCTGGCGGCAGTGGCCGACCATGGTGGGTTCGCCAAGGCGGCAGAGGCGATCCACAAGAGCCCTTCGACGCTCAACCATGCGATTCACAAGATCGAGGAGCAACTGGGTGTACGGCTGTTCGAGCCCAAGGGGCGCCAGGTGGTGCTGACCGAAGCCGGGAAGATGCTGCTGCGCCGGGCACGCCAACTCATCGAGAACGCAGCGCTGCTCGAGGATGTCGCCGAACGCCTTGCCGGCGGCCTCGAGGCGGAGATCACGCTGGCGGTGGATCAGATCTTCCCCGGCTGCGCGCTGGCCGAGGCGCTGACCCGCTTCTCGGCAGCCTACCCCCACGTGCGCGTGCAGCTGCATGAGACTGTACTCAACGGCGCTGTCGAAATGCTGTACGAGTCACGCGCCGACCTGATCATCTCGGGCTTCAGCCCGCAGGGCTTTCTGGGGCAGCCGCTGGTGGACATTCCGTTCATCGCCGTGGCTCACCCCGAGCATCCGTTGCACGGCCTGGGCCGGGCGCTCGATCTGCGTGACCTGGAAGGCCATCGCCAGCTGGTAGTGCGTGACTCCGCCGTACGCCACCGGCTGGATGCCGGCTGGCTGAAGGCCGAGCAGCGCTGGACACTCTCGCATCTCTCTACCTCCATCGACATGCTCGAGCGCGGGCTGGGCTTTGCCTGGGTGCCGCAGACGCGTATCCAGGCGGCGCTCGACGGTGGCCGGCTGAAGGCGCTGCCGCTGCGGGTCGGCGGTATCCGTTACGCTTCGCTGCAGATCGTCCATCGCGATATCGATGGCGCCGGCCCGGCGACTCAGGCCTTGGCGCAGGCGCTGATCGAGGCGACCGTTACCAGCTGCCGTGATGCCGAGCCTTTGCTGTTGCCAGAGGGGGCGCAGGCGCATCAGATCCCACTGGCTGACGCGCCACAGTCTTAAGGTTCGTCTGCGCCGAACGGTGGCAGCGAATTTATCCGCTCGATATTCGATTCTGGCCCTCTATGCTGAAAGTGAATGATGCTTAACGCGAATCGCGGGCGCGGCGCGCTGGGAATATCGGACGGGCGCGGTGCGCCAGGAATATCGGAACAGGGAGAGACGCATGGGCCTGTTGGTCAACGGTGAATGGCAGGACAAGTGGTACGACACCCAGAGCCACGGCGGGGAGTTCGTGCGCGAATCCGCCAAGCTGCGCGACTGGGTCACGGCCGAGGGAGAGGCGGGGCCGGACGGGCAACCGGGGGTGCGCGCCGAGGCCGGGCGTTTCCATCTCTATGTCTCGCTGGCCTGCCCCTGGGCCCATCGGGCGCTGATCATGCGCAAGCTCAAGGGGCTCGATGGCCTGATCGGGGTGTCCCACACCAGCCCGCTGATGCTCGACCAGGGTTGGTCTTATCACCGCGACGAAGGGGCCAGCGGCGATGCCGTCAATGGGGTCGAGTACCACCATCAGCTCTATACCCTGACCGATCCGCGCTATACCGGGCGGGTCACCGTGCCGGCGCTATGGGACAAGCAGCAGGGCCGGATTCTCAACAACGAGTCGGCGGAACTGGTGCGCATGTTCGACTCGGCCTTCGACGGGCTCACCGGCAACCGGCTCGAGTTCTATCCCGAGGATCTGCGCGAGGTGATCGACGCGGTCAACGCCGACGTCTACGACAACGTCAACAACGGCGTCTACAAGACCGGCTTCGCCACCGAACAGGCGGTCTACGAGAAACACTACGAGGCGCTGTTCGCCTGCCTCGACCGGCTCGAGGCGCGTCTCGCCGAGCAGCGCTATCTGGCCGGCGCCTGGCTGACCGAGGCGGACATTCGCCTGTTCACCACGCTGATCCGCTTCGACGCGGTCTACTTCGGCCACTTCAAGTGCAACCGCCGGCGGATCGAGGACTACCCGCAGCTCGCCAACTATCTGCGCGAACTCTACCAGTGGCCGGGCATCGCCGAGACGGTCGACTTCGACCATATCAAGCGCCACTACTATTACAGCCACGACACCATCAACCCGACCCGCATCGTGCCGCGGGGGCCGCAGCTGGATCTCGAGCGCCCCCACGACCGCGAGCGGCTGGAGGGGCACGGTATCCGCGAACGCGCCTGATACCGCGATTTCGGGTCAGATGTGACGTTTCACCGGTGGCGTCTCAAGTATGGCGCCGCAACCAGCGGTCCAGCGCATTGGCGAACTCGCGCCGCTCGGTGTCGCCGTAGGCGTCGGGCCCGCGGGTCTGCTCGCCGCTGGCGCGCAGCGTCTCCAGGAAGTCGCGCATCTGGACCTTGGCGCGCACGTTGTCAGCGCTCAGTGGCTCTCCACGGGTGGTCATGACGTCGGCGCCGCGCTCGATCACCTCCTGGGCCAGCGGCAGGTCGCTGGTGATCACCAGATCGCCGGGGCGCACCGAGGCCGCGATCAGGTCGTCGGCGGCATCGAAGCCGTGGGCCACACTACGCGCCTTGACCCAGGCCGAGGGCGGCAGCGGCAGGGTGTGATTGGCGACCATCCAGGTCGGGGTGCGGGTGCGTTCGGCGGCGCGCAGGATGATCTCACGGGCTGGCCGCGGGCAGGCGTCGGCATCGACCCACAGGGTCACGGCGGATGTCGCGTCCGCGCGCGCTTCGGGTATCTCTTGGGTCATCGGCGCTTCTCCTGGAATCGGGTGGCTGGCAGCGGCGATTCTAGCGGTGATAGGCCGCGTACTCACCTCCCGTTGGGGCGCAAGAGGGCTGGAGTGGTGGGTGCGGAAGAGGAGGAGAGGGGAGATGTAGGAAATTTACGATCGTGGTGGAGGTGGCGCTTCACCCATGGTATAGTTGCGCTTCCTCGCATGTGTTGACCCCACCATCCTGCCGATATGTCTGCAATCCACGCCATCGACCCGTGAGTCGATGCCACTACCGGACGTATCTCGTGTACGACGCACGGCGCAAGCCGACTTCTGCGTCCGGATGCAACGATGGCGCGCTTTTATCGATCGATGACTCTCACGATCGGGCGCAGCAAGGTCGCCACAGACGTCTCCGACTCCGGCACTCGCGCCGACTCGGTGACAATGCCAGGTGCGACCGGTGTCGGTCGGGCCACAAGCCCGCGGCACCATGACATTTTCGCCGGTACCTCCACCGGCCACTCCAAGGTGTGAAATGACCTCGACTGTAGTTGCGACGCCAAGCTTTGGCGATCTGGCGCTATTGCCGGAAGTACTCTCTGCCCTCGATACCCTGGGCTACGAAACACCCTCCCCGATCCAGTCGCAGACCATCCCTGCACTGCTGGACGGTCGCGACGTGCTGGGCCAGGCCCAGACCGGCACCGGCAAGACCGCTGCCTTCGCCCTGCCGCTCTTGAGCCGACTCGAGCTCGAGCGGCGTGAACCTCAGGTGCTGGTACTGGCACCGACCCGCGAGCTGGCCCAGCAGGTGGCCGTCTCGTTTTCCAAGTACGGTCAGAATCTGAAAGGGCTCGAGATCGCCACCCTGTGCGGCGGTCAGGAGTACCGTGAGCAGCTGAGCGCGCTCAAGCGCGGCGCTCAGGTAGTGGTCGGCACCCCGGGCCGGATCATCGATCACCTGGATCGTGGCAGCCTCAAGCTGGAAGGGCTCTCCGCCCTGGTGCTCGACGAAGCCGACGAAATGCTGCGCATGGGCTTCATCGACGACGTCAAGCGCGTGGTCGCCGATGCGCCCAGCGACTCGCAGCGGGTGTTCTTCTCGGCCACCCTGCCGAGCGAGATCGAGCGTATCGTCAACCGCTATCTGGTCGATCCGGTCAAGGTGGCGATCGAATCCAAGGTCAGCACCGGCGAGAACATCGAGCAGCGTGTGGTTCGGGTCGAAGGCCCAAGCAAGCTCGAAGCGCTGGCGCGTATCCTCGAAGTCGAGCCGGTCGATGCCGCGATCGTCTTCGTGCGCACCCGTGCCGCCTGCACCACGCTGGTCGAGCAGCTCACCGCGCGTGGCGTCAACGCCGCCGGCCTCTCCGGTGACCTCGACCAGAGCCTGCGTGAGCGCACCATCACTCGGCTCAAGCGTGCCAAGGTCGACGTGCTGGTGGCCACCGACGTGGCCGCACGCGGCCTCGACGTGCCGCGTATCACCCACGTGATCAACTACGATCTGCCGCAGGACTCGGAAGCCTACATCCACCGTATCGGGCGTACCGGCCGTGCCGGCCGTGACGGCGTGGCGATCACCTTCGCCGGCGGCCGCGAGACGCGCAAGGTGCGCTGGGTCGAGCAGGCCACCGGCCAGCCGATGACCGAGATGCCGCTGCCCGACGAGAGCGCCATCCGCGCCCATCGCGACGACCGCTTCAGTGCGCGTCTGCTCGAGATGCTCGAAGCCGGTGCCGGCCAGCAGCGTGAGCTGATCGAGAAGCTGGTCGCAGAGGGTCACGACCCCGTCGATCTGGCCGCCGCCATGGCGACCCTGGCACGCGCCGGTGAAGCCCCGATCGGGCGTATCACCGCAGGCCCTGCGCGCCGCGACAACCCGCGTGACGGTGGCCGCGATGCCGGCCGCGAGCGTGGCCCGCGTCGCCGCGACAGCGCCCCGCGTGAAGGCATGACCCGCTACCGCGTCTCGGTCGGCCACAAGGATGGCGTCAAGCCCGGCCAGCTGGTTGGTGCGCTGGCCAACGAAGGCGGTATCGAAGGCGCCCGTATCGGTCGTATCGACATCCGCAACGCCTTCTCGGTGGTCGAGCTGCCCAGCGGTCTGCCCAGCACCATCCTGGCCAAGATGGCACGCGCTCGGGTCGCCGGCCGCTCGCTGGAGATCGCCGAAGATCAGGGCGCACCGGAACGTGCACCGCGCCGCCGTAACGACGGCGATGCGCCGATGCGCCGCTCGCGCGCCTGATCCCAGGCACTGCTGGTCCCACGCCGCCCCTGATCTTCAGGGGCGGCGTTTTTGTGTGCGCGCCGCGCAAGTCTGCGCGGTAGCCGCCCGGGCCGCGCGTCCGCCGCCACTGGCTTGGGCCATGGTCGGACAGCGACCAATGATCATGGTGTGCAATAATCGTTTTTGTTCGCTGAATCGAGACAGGTGTCGCGCCGACGCGGTGTGCCCCGATGGCTAAGGTTAACGATATGGTCAAGACGCTCAAGGACCAGCTCTACCAGGCGCTGCTGCGCAGCATGGCCAGCGGCCATCTCGAGCCCGGTCTGGTGCTGCTGGAGAGCAATATCGCCGAGATCTTCGGCATGAGCCGTTCGCCGGTGCGCCAGACCCTGGCGCGGCTGTACGACGAAGGGGCGATCAGCCGCTTCGAAGGGCGTGGCTACGTGGTCGGCGGCGAGCCGAGCGAGGTGGTGCGGCGTTCGCTCACCGCGGCCGACTTCCGTGCCGCCGGCGGGCGCGCCTCGGTCAAGCGCACCGAGTCGTGGCGTGCACTGGCCGAACGGGTCGAGCACGACGTGGTGCTCGGGTCGATGAAGGGGCGGCTGGAACTCAACGAGCTGGAGCTCTCGCGTACGCTCGACGTCAGTCGCAGCGTCACCCACCGCATTCTACTGCAGTTGCAGTCCCTCGGCGTGGTGGCCAAGGTCAAGTATTCGAGCTGGAACGTGGTGCCACTGGACAGTGACCGGCTGCATCAGCTCTACGAGGCGCGCCGCCTGCTCGAACCGTTCATGATCGGCAAGGCATGCGCGCGTATCGGAGCGCCGGACGTCGAGCGCTATCTGCAGCGGCTGGCCCAGGCCGAACGGCGCTATCCGGATATCGATCCGGGGCGGCTGGATGCGCTGGAACAGGACCTGCACCATGACGCCCTGGTCCACGGTGCCAACGACGAGCTGCTGTCGATGCTGCAGCGCACGCGGCCGATCCTGCTGATCAGCAAGCACCTGCTGGGGGGCGAGATCGCGCTGCCCTCGGGGGACCCCTTCTTCGCGGCCCACCGCCAGGTGTTCGAAGCGCTGGCGGCGGGGCAGGCGACACGTGCCAGTCAGGCGTTGAGCGACCATCTGGCCTGCTCCGAGTCACTGGTTCAGGCGCGGCTGGTCAACTTCCAGCGCGATGGCGATATCCGTATTCCCGCCTATTTGCGCTGGCTCAGCCGCTGCTGAGCCGCGGCCATCACGTTATCCGGTGGCTGCGCGCTCAGGCCATCGCCCAGTCAGCCATCGCCCAGTCAGCCATCGAACCATCAGCCATCGACCGGTAGACCATTGTGGCGGCGCAGCTCACGAATGATGCCGCTGTGGTCGAGATCGCCGTCGCCATGGTCGAGCATGGCGCCGAACAGGGCATCGGCGCGCTGGCTCAGCGGCAGCTCCAGGCCCAGGCTGGCGGCTTCGGCCAGAGCGGTCTGGGTGTCCTTGTGCTGCCACTTGGCCGGGCCCCCGGGGGTGAAGTTTCCAGCCAGCATACGCTCGCCGTGTTGGGTGAGGATGGTCGAGTCGGCGAAGCCGCCGAGCAGCGCCTCGCGCACCCGGGCCGGGTCGGCCCCACCACGTTCGACCAGCAGCAGCGCCTCGGCCACCGTGGCCAGGGTGTTGGCGACGATCATCTGATTGGCCAGCTTGGCCAGTTCACCACAGCCGGCGGGCCCGACATGGGTGGGGCGGCCCAGGTGGCTCAGCAGCTCGCGGCTGGTCTCGAAAACGTTGGCCTCGCCACCGACCATGATCGCCAGGGTGCCGTCGATGGCGCCGCGCTCGCCGCCGGAGACCGGCGCGTCGAGATAGTCGATGCCCCGCGCTGCGGCGGCTTCGGCCTGGGCGCGGGCGGTAGCCACCGGGATCGAGCTCATCACGATCAGCCGACTACCGGCGGGCATCGCGGCGATCGCGCCGTCTGCGCCCAGCAGCACCTCGTCGCATATCGGCCCGGAGCTGAGCATCACGATCAGAGTATCGACATCAGCCGCCTCCGCCGGGGTGGCGGCGAGATGGATGGCGTGATCGGCCAGCGGTGCGAGCTTGTCGCGGCTGCGGTTCCAGGCGCTGACGGCATAGCCGGCAGCGGCCAGGCGGCGGGCGATCGGGGCGCCCATGATGCCGGTGCCCAGAACACCGACGCGTCTTTGTGTGGTCATCTCGCCTTGTCCTTACCTGACTTCGTCTTGCCGAGGGCGCCGCGCGCGGCCCGGCGTGGGGCGGGGCTTATCGCCGGCGCCGGCTTCAATCGCCGCTGCGCGGCAGGATACGCCCCGGCGAGAGCAGCTCGCGCGGGTCGAGCAGATGCTTGATACCGCGCATCAGGTCGTACTCCGGCCCCGGCAGGGTATCGAGGAAGGCGGCCTGCTTGAGCCGTCCGATACCGTGCTCGGCGCTGATGCTGCCGTCGAACGCTTCGACGATCTCGAACAGGCGCAGCTCCAGATCGTGGAGCAGCGGCAGGCGCTCGGCCTCCGTCAGCGCCGCCGGCGGCAGAATATTGAAGTGCAGGTTGCCGTCGCCGATGTGGCCGTAGGCGATCACCGTCGCCTCCGGGCAGGCCTCCGCGATGGCGTGGCTGGCCTGGGCGTGGAACAGCGGCAGCGACGAGATCGGCAGCGAGATATCGGTGCGCAGATGCTCGCCGGTCTGCCGCTGGCCCTCCAGCATCGCCTCGCGGATCAGCCATAGCTGCTGGGCCTGGGCCTCGCTGGCGGCGAGCACGCCGTCGACCAGCAGCTCCGCCTCGGCCCCCTGTTCGAACAACGCCTCGATCATCGCATCCAGATCGGCGGGGCCGCTCGCCGCCACCTCCATCAGCACGTAAGTGGGGTGGGGCGCGTCGAGCGGGTCGCGCAGGTCAGGTGCCGCCTGCATGGCCAGCTCCAGGCAGTGCCGCGGGATCAGCTCGAAGGCGGTGAGCAGATCGCAGCAGCAGCGCCGGGCCAGGGCATAGAGTGCCAGCACCGCTTCGATGTCGGCGCAGGCGAGCAGGGCGGTACGGGTGACCCGGGGCTTGGGGAAGAGCTTGAGCACCGCACCGGTGACGATCCCCAGCGTGCCCTCGGCACCGATGAACAGCTGCTTCAGGTCGTAGCCGGTGTTGTTCTTGTGCAGCGCACGCATGTGGCTGAGGATGCGCCCGTCGGGCAGTACCACTTCCAGGCCCAGCACCAGCTGGCGGGTCATGCCGTAGCGCAGCACGTTGAGCCCGCCGGCGTTGGTGGAGATATTGCCGCCGATCTGACAGCTGCCCTGGGCACCCAGGGCCAGCGGGAAGTAGCAGTCCGCCTCCTCGGCCACCTCCTTGATGGTCTGCAGCACGCAGCCGGCATCCACGCTCAGACTGAAGTTGAGCGGGTCGAGTTCGCGTACCTGGTTCATGCGCTCCAGGCTGAGCACCAGCTCGGCGCACTCCTCGTCCGGCATCGCCCCGCACACCAGCCCGCTGTGCCCGCCCTGGGGCACCAGCGGTACGTCGTGGCGATGGCAGTAGGCGACGATATCCGCCACCTGGGCGGTGTTCTCCGGTCGCACCACGGCCAGCGGCATGCCGCCGCGGCGCCCGGTCCAGTCGGTGCGGTAGCGGGCCAGGTCATCCGCCTGGGTGAGCACGCCGCGCGCGCCCAACAATTTTTCGAGTTCGCCGATCAGGGCGTTGTCGCGGGTCATCGTCGTCTCCCTATGCTCAGCGATACCACAGCACGATGCCGGGGAAGACCAGGAACAGCACCAGCAGGCCCAGCAGGGTGAAATAGAACGGCAGCAGGCTCTTGACCAGACTCTCCATGCCCACCTTGCCCACGCCGCAGCCGACGTAGAGCACCGTGCCCACCGGCGGTGTGATCAGCCCGATGCCGAGGATGAAGGACATCAGCACGCCGAAGTAGACCGGGTCGATGCCCAGCTTGACCACGACCGGCGTCATCAGCGGCGCCAGGATCACCATCGCCGGGGTCAGATCCATGAAGAAGCCCACCACCAGCAGGAAGGCGGCGAGGATCAGCAGCAGCAGGAAGCGGTTGTCGGTCAGCGCCGAGAGCGTCACCACCAGCTGTTGCGGGATCATGTTGGCGGTCAGCAGCCACGCCAGCACGCTGGCGAAGGCGAGCAGCAGCATCACCACACCGGTCAGCTTGCCGGTGTTGATGCAGAGCTGGAAGAAGCGCTTGAGGCTGAGGCTGCGATAGATCACGAACGACACCACGAAGGCGTAGACCAGCGCGATCGCCGCGCTCTCGGTGGGGGTGAAGACCCCCGAAAGGATACCGCCGACGATGATCACCGGCAGCAGCAGGGCAAGGGCGGCGTCCTTCAGCGCGCTGCCCAGCTCCGGCAGCGAGAACGGCTGGCCGCGGCCGTTCTTGCGCGACTGTACGTAGGTGGTCACCGCCAGCCCCAGGGTGATCAGAATGCCGGGCACGATACCCGCCATGAACAGCGCCGAGATCGAGGTGTTGGTGACCACGCCGAACAGGATCATCGGAATCGACGGCGGGATGATGATCCCCACCACCGAGGCCGCGACGACGATCGCCGTGGCCAGCGGCCCGCTGTAGCGGTGGCGCTTCATCGGCTCGATCATCATGCTGCCGACGGCGGAGGCGTCGGCCACCGCCGAGCCGCTGATACCGCCGAAGAACATCGAGGTCAGCACCGCGACCTGGCCCAGGCCGCCGGCGACGAAGCCGACCAGGGCGCTGGCCAGGCGGACCAGGCGCGTGGCGATGCCGCCCTCGCTCATCACTTCGCCGACCAGGATGAACAGCGGGATCGCCAGTAGCGGGAAGGAGTCGAGTCCGTTGACCGCCTGCGCCACGATCGGCGACAGCGCATAGTCCGACTCGAAGAAGATGAACAGGGTAATGGCGGCGAGGCCGAACGAGATCGGCATGCCGATGACGATACAGATCGCCAGACCGACGAGAATGCTCCAGAGAATCATGCTGTTTTTCCTCGTAGCAGGGCGACGAGCGCAACGCTGTTGGCGATCAGCGTGAGGACCGCCATCACCGGCATGGCGCTGTAGAGGAAGGTCTGCGGAATGCCCAGCATCGGCGTGGCGCTGGTGTAGCCCGAGATCAGATCGCGGAAGCCGAACAGGATGCAGATGCAGACGATATAGATCACCGCGATGGCGAGCAGCGAGGCGGCGCGCTTGAGCGCGCTCGGCGCCTTGTCGCGGAAGAAGGTCACCGCGACGTGCTCGTTGCCGAGACTGCCGACACCGGCGCCCAGCAGCACCAGCCAGATGAACAGCACCCGGGACATCTCCTCGGCCCAGGTGTAGGAGTAGTTGAGCACATAGCGGCCGAAGACGTTGGCGGTGACGCAGAAGACGACACCCAGCACGAGCAGGCCGACGGCGATCTCCAGGGTCAGCTTGAGCCACCCCAGCACGCCGCGTGCAGTGGACGAGGAAGCGGTCATCGCGCTCTCCGAGCAAGCGGGGCGTGACGGCCAGGCCGGCACGCCCCCGACAATGAGACGCGGCCAGTCTCTCGACCGGCCGCGGGGGCGGGATTACTGGGCCGAGGCGGCGGCCTGGCGGATGCTGTCGATCAGGTCACCGCCGATCTTGTCGCGCCAGTTGGCGTAGACCGGCTCCAGCTTGTCCTGGAACACCTTGACCTGGGCCGGCGTCAGCTCGGTGATCTGCATGCCTTCGTCTTTCAGCTCCTGCTTGATCTGGTCGTTCATGCTGCGGCTGACGTGGCGCTCGTAGTCGCCCATCTGCTTGGCAGCGTCACGCAGCAGCTGCTGGTAGTCGGCCGGCAGACGGTTCCAGAAGCGCTCGGAGACCAGCGTGATGAAGGGCGTGTAGACGTGGTTGGTCTCGGTGGCGTACTGCTGCACCTCGTTGAACTTGGAGGACTTGATGGTGATCCAGGGGTTCTCCTGGCCGTCGACCACGTGCTGCTCAAGAGCGGTGAACAGCTCGGCGAACGACATCGGTGTCGGGTTGGCCCCCAGGGTGCGCCAGATATCCAGGTGGATCGGGTTCTGCATGGTGCGGATCTTGAGACCGTCGAGATCCGACGGCTTGGAGACCGGGCGCTTGCTGTTGGTCAGCTGACGGTAGCCGTTCTCCGACCAGCCGATCGCCACTAGCCCCTTGGTCGAGGCTTCCTTCAGCATGCGCTGGCCGATCTCGCCATCGAGCACCTTGTCGGCGACTTCCGGCTTGGGGAACAAAAACGGCAGATCGAACACCGCGAACTGCGGGAACATGTTGACCATCGGCGAGGTCGAGGGCGAGGTCATTTCCAGGGTGCCGGCCTGTAGTGCGCTCACCGACTGCAGATCGTCACCCAACTGGGCGCTGTGGAACATCTGCACCTGGATATGGCCGTCGCTGCGCTGCTCGACGATCTTCTTGAAGTACTCCAGGCCGCGATACTGGGCGCTGGACTGGGTCAGACCGATGTTGAACTTGAGGCTGTAGTCCTTACCGTCGCCTTGAACGACATCGCCCTTGACCTCGGGCAGCGGCGGCATCTCGGTGGCGGCCACTGCCGACAGGCTGCCCAGGCCGAGCACGCCGGCGGTCAGCAGCGACATCAGCGAGCGGCGCAGCGGCAGGGTACGTGGGGTACGTGTGGTTGTTTTCATCTTCGACTCCAGAGCATGTGGGCTGGTGGTCAGGGGCAGGGCGGTGCCACCTTGTTGTGGCTTGTCGCGGGCGACCGCGCCTGCCGGGGGACGGCGCTAGGCGGAGTGCCAGGCGCTGCCGTCGGGGTAGCGGTGGGCCGCGAGCGACGCCGCCTTCATGGTCACCCCGTAACCCGGGGCATCCGGTAGTTGATAGCGGCCGCGGTGGATCTGCACCGGCGCCTCGAAGTGTTCGTGCAGATGGTCGACGTACTCGAGCAGGCGCCCCTCCAGCGAACCGGAGACCGCGATGTAGTCGAACATCGAGATGTGCTGGGTGTACTCGCACAGGCCCACGCCACCGCCGTGGGGGCACACCGGTATGCCGTACTTGGCCGCCAGCAGCACCACCACCAGCACCTCGTTGAGCCCGCCCAGGCGGGCGGCATCGAGCTGGCAGAAGTCGAGCGCTTCGGCCTGGAACAGCTGCTTGAACATGACGCGGTTGTGGCAGTGCTCACCGGTGGCGACGCCGATCGGTGCCAGACGGTGGCGGATCTCGGCGTGGCCGAGAATGTCGTCGGGACTGGTCGGCTCCTCGATCCAGTGCGGATCGAACTCGGCTAACTTGCGCATGTTGGCGATCGCTTCGTCGACATCCCACATCTGGTTGGCATCCATCATCAGGGTGCAATCGGGGCCGATCTCCTCGCGCAGAATGCGGGCACGGGCGCGGTCCTCCTCGATGTCGCCGCCCACCTTCTGCTTGAAGTGGCGCCAACCCTCGTCCAGCGCCTCGCGGCAGAGCTTGCGCATCTTCTCTTCCGAGTAGCCCAGCCAGCCCGCCGAGGTGGTGTAGCCGGGGTAGCCGTGCTCGCGCAGCTGCGCCACACGCTCGGCCTTGGTCGGCGCCTGGCGGCGCAGCAGCGCGATCGCCTCTTCCGGGGTCAGGGCGTCGCTGATGAAGCGGAAGTCGAGGCACTTGACCAGTGCCTCCGGGGTCATGTCGGCGAGCAGCTGCCACACCGGCTTGCCCTCGCGCTTGGCCCACAGGTCCCACACCGCGTTGACCATCGCCGCGCAGGCCAGATGGATGACGCCCTTCTCCGGGCCGAGCCAGCGCAGCTGGCTGTCGCCGCTGGTCAGGTCGCGCCAGAAGGCGCCCATGTCGGCGGTGATCTCCTCGAGCGTCCGGCCCTCCAGGCGCGAGGCCAGGGAGTTGACCGCGGCGACGCAGATCTCGTTGCCGCGGCCGATGGTGAAGGTGAGTCCGTGACCGCTGATACCATCGTCCGCATCGGTGTGCAGGATGACGTAGGTGGCCGAATAGTCCGGCGCCGCGTTCATCGCGTCCGAGCCGTCGAGCTCACGCGAGGTGGGGAAGCGAATGTCCTGGGCTTCGACGCGCTGAATGGTCGTCATGGGGCGCGGTTTTCCTTATGGCTTACGGCACGAAATAGGTCGCGCTATTGTCGGGGAATACGCCAATTCTCGAGACCTCAATCGATGGCCTCGGCGGCGATTCCGAACAGCCTAAAGGAGCGATAGAGCCCCGAATAATCGTTTTTTTTGCAACTGGAATAACCCGGGGTTATTGTCTTTGACCAAAGAATAAAGGCAGGGATGCACATGTCCCACGATAGTCGAATTCACATCAAGAGCTGGTTGCGTATCAAGCACCTCGTGCTGCTGGTAACGCTCGACGAAAGTCGTAGTCTTCACGCCACTGCGCGGCACATGAACATGAGCCAACCTGCGGCCAGCAAGATGCTCAAGGACATCGAGAACTTCTTTGGCATGGCGCTGTTTCTGCGCCAGCCACGGCAGATGACATTGACCAGCGGTGGCCGCATGCTGGTGCGCTATGCGCGCAGTATTCTCAACGACACCGACCGCCTGATCGACGATCTGATCTCGCTGCGCGAAGGTGGCCACGGCAAGCTGGTGATCGGCAGTGTCCCCGGTGCGGCACCGGTGCTGCTGCCGCAGGCGATCATCCAGCTCAAGCGCGAGCGCCCGCAGCTGGCGGTGAACGTGCAGGAGAATTCCAGCGATCGTCTGCTGGCCGATCTCGAGTACAAGCGTCTGGATGTGGTGCTGGGACGCTTCACCGACCCGGCCCAGCACCATCTGTTCGATTTCCTGCCGCTGCAGGCCGAGCCGGTCTCGATCGTGGTACGCGCCGGCCACCCGCTGTGCCAGCACACCCCGACCCTGGCCGAGGTAGTGCGCTGGCCGTGGGTGATGCACCCCACCTCCAGCCCCATGCGCGGCCTGTTCGAGGTGGCCCTGGCCGAGGCTCAGGTGCGCTCGCCGCGCAATGTGATCGAGACCACCTCGACCCAGACCACGCTGCAGCTGGTCAGCGCCTCTGACGCCATCGCGCTGCTGCCCACCTCGATACTGCGCACGGCGATCTCGTCCGGGCGCTTCGCCGCGCTGCCGCTGACCATCGGCGAGCCGCTGGGCTACTACGGGGTGATGACGCGCAAGGGCGAGGAGCGCGCCGAGGTGGTGGACGCCTTCATCTCACTGCTGATGACGCGCTCCGAAGGCTGAGCGTCGCATCGCGAGACCGGCGCGGCCGCTATCCTCTCAGCTCGGGACAGCGGCTCGCGCCTTCACGTTGACGGTGTCACGCGGCGACAGGGCGGTGTCATTCGATGATGTGGAACTGATCGAAGTAGCGCTCGTTGAGCGACAGCCCCAGCCCCGGGGTGCCATCGTCGAGGTCGAGGCAGCCATCGACCGGCTCGGGGTCGCCTTCGAACAGGTAGTAGAAGAGCTCGTTGCCGATCTCGACATCGTGGACCGGGAAGAATTCGGACATGGGCGAGGCGAGGGAGGCCATGGTCAGATGGTAGTTGTGCATCTGACCGGCGTGGGGGATCACCGGCACGCAGAAGGCCTCCGCCATGGCATTGATCTTGCGCGCCGCAGTGATGCCGCCGACCCGGTTGGTATCGTACTGGATGACGGAGACCGCGCGTTGCTCGAGCAGCTGGCGGAAGCCGTAATGGGTGAATTCATGTTCACCACCGGAGATCGGAATGCTGGTCAGCCGATTGAGTTCGGCATAGCCGTCGATGTCATCGGCGATCACCGGCTCTTCCACCCAGCGCGGCTGGAAAGGCTCCAGCCTGGGTAGCATGCGCTTGGCGTAGTCGAGGTTCCAGCCCATGTAGCAGTCGATCATCAGGTCGATGTCGTCGCCGATCACCTCGCGCACCGCGGCGACACGGTCGAGGTTGGCGCGCATGCCCGCCGGTCCATCCTTGGGGCCATAGCCGACACGCATCTTCATCGCCTTGAAGCCCTGGTCGAGATACGACTGCGCCTCTTCCTGCATCGCCGGCAGGTCCATGCAGTAGAGCTTGGAGGCGTAACAGGGAATCTTTTCCTTGGTGCGCCCGCCGAGCAGCTTGAACACCGGCTGACCGGCCGCCTTGCCCATCAGATCCCAGATCGCGATGTCGACGCCTGAGATCGCCGCCATGCCGATCCCCTTGCGGCCCCAGGCCAGGGTGGCGCGATACATGCGCTGCCACAGATATTCGTAATCGAACGGGTCCTGGCCGATGACCAGTGGCGCCAGGTACTGGTCGATGATCGTCTTGGCGACACGCGGCGCGAGCGCCACATTGCCCAGCCCCACCAGCCCGGTGTCGGTCTCGACCTCGACCACGGTCCAGCCGTGGAAGCGAAAGCTGCCCATGGAGTCGCTCTTGTCCCACAGCTCGTCCATGGCGTTGGCACAGAAATGCGGCGTCGGGGGGACGGTGTGGCCTTTCCATTCGAAGACCCGGGCACGGACGTGGGTGATTTTCATACGATGTTTTCCTTATGTGGTGTATGGCTCAAGCGCCGGCGGATGCAAGGCGCTGAAGGCGCAGACTCTTGCCCATGCGGCAAGCAATGGAAAAGGCGTTGCGGGTCGGGCCGACATCGGCCTTGCCCTGGCCGGCGATATCGAAGGCGGTGCCATGGGCCGGGGTGGTGATGGGAATCGGCAGGCCGCCCTGGACGGTGACGCCCTGCTTGAAGCCCAGCAGCTTGATCGCGATCTGCCCCTGGTCGTGATACATGGTGACGATGGCGTCGTACTCGCCGTCGCGCGCCTTGATGAAGATGGTGTCGGCGGGGAAGGGGCCGGCGATGGGGTAACCCTGTGCCTGGCACTCCCTGACGGCGGGCGCGATGACTTCGATCTCCTCGCGCCCGCAGGTACCGCCTTCGCCGCCGTGGGGGTTGAAGGCGGCCACCGCGATCCGCGGGGCGTCGAAGCCTGCCAGTTTCAGGGATTCGTAGATCAGTCGGCTGGCGGCGACGATGCGCTCCCGGGTCACGTACTCGGCGGCATCCTTGAGCGGAATGTGCGAGGAGATTCGCGATGTCCACAACGTGCCCAGGGTATTGAACTCGCAGAAGTACCCCTCGACACCCAGCTGTTCGGCGAAGAAGTGCAGTTCGTCCTCGTGGCGCAGGCCACCCTTTTTCATCGAGAACTTGTTGAGCGGCGCGAAGCAGATGGCGTCCACCTCACCCGCCTGGGCGGCGTCCAGACAGCGGGTGAGAACCTTGAGCACCGAGGCTCCCCCGGCGGCGGTCTCCTCGGCGTAGCCGACCTCGCCTTCGGCGACGCTGTCCAGCGGCAGGAAGACCGGGCCGTCGTGGTCGCGGGCGGCGGCAAAGCTATCGACGTCAGGGAGTCGGTGGCTGATGCCGGCCACGTTTTGACCGTCCTGCCACAGCCAAGGGTCGCCGACCAGCACGGTGTGCACATCGCTGAACAGTGCTGTATCGGCGAACAGGCGCGCGATCAGTTCCGGGCCGATGCCGGCGGGATCGCCCAGCGTGACGGCGATGACGGGGTGTGGGTCTGTCATGGCGGATCTCCGGATCAATAGAAGAGGTTGACGAGTGTCATGGGCACGGCCGGCACGTAGGTGACCAGCATCAGCACCAGGAACAGCACCAGAATCATCGGCAGGTTGACGCGGGTGGTGTTCCACATATCGGTCTTGGCGATGGAGCAGGCCGTGGCCAGCACCGAGGCGACCGGTGGCGTCTGTTGGCCGATGGCCAGGTTGAGCGTCAGGATGAGGCCGAAGTGGATGGGGTCGATGCCGATCTGCTGGACCAGTGGCATGACGATGGGCACCACCAGGATGATGGCGGCGGCACCGTGCAGGAACATGCCGAGCAGCAGCAGCATGATGTTGAGCAGGGCCAGCACCAGCACCGGATCCTGAGTGATGGCGGTGATCTCGCGGGCCAGTTGCTGGGGCAATTGCATTTCGGTGAGGAACAGCCCGAGCACTGCCGAGGTGGCCACCAGCAGCATCACCACCGCGGTCTGGACGACCCCCTCGATGACCGCGCGGTAGAGGATCCTGAGGTTCAGTTCGCGATAGACCAGGCCGCCGATCAGCAGGGCGGCGAGCACGGCGATACCCGCACCTTCGGTGGCGGTGACGAAGCCGCCGAAGATGCCGCCGAGGATGATTACCGGCAGCAGCAGGGCCCAGAAAGCCTCGCGGAATGCCTTGCGCAGCGTGGTCAGCGAGAAGGCGGCTTCGCGCGGCAAATCATACTTGACCGCGTAGTAGTAGCAGGCGCCGGCGAGACCCATGGCCCCGATCAGGCCGGGCACGATGCCCGCCACGAACAGCTTGACGATGGAGGTATCGGCGATGGCGCCGTAGAGGATCATCGACAGCGAGGGCGGAATGATGATCGCCAGCGAGGCCGAGGAGGAGGTGATCGCGGCTGTGAAGTCGGGGTGGTACTGGCGACGTTTCATCTCGGGGATCAGGATCGAGCCGGTGGCCGCCACGTCGGCGACCGCCGACCCGGATATCTCGGCGAAGAACAGCGAGACACCGACGTTGACCATCGCCAATCCGCCACGCACGAAGCCGACCATGGCGGTCACCAGGTTGATCAGACGCAGGGAGATGCCCGAGGTGTTCATCAACGCGCCGGCGAAGATGAACAAGGGAATGGCGATCAGCGGGAACTTGGTGGCCCCGTTGAACAGCGTCAGCGGTACATTGACCAGGGCTTCGGCCCCCATGTTCAGATAGACGCCCACCACCCCGACCACACCGATGGCCACGGCTATCGGCACGTTGACCAGTACCAGCGCGAACAGGGCGGCGATGATGATCAGCAGGGTCATGCGCGGTGCTCCTTGAGGTCGTTCTCGGCTTGCTGGATGGCGGCCTCTATCTCTTCCTGTTCGGTGTTCACGCCGCTGCGCATCTTGCGCCAGGCCATGGGCAGGCTGAGCAGCTCGCAAAGAATGAACAGTGCGGCACTGATGGGAATAACCGACTGGGTCACGTCGAGGTGGATGGCCGGCAGGGCCACCAGGGTGTCCCAGGCCAGGACGTCGAGAACCCGATAGCCATAGAAAGCGATCACCGCGAAGAAGCCGATCACGATGATTTCGGAGACGATGAACAGGGGCGCGCGCAGCAGTACCGGGGCCTTGGCGACCAGTCCGGGGAACCCCATGTGGGCCCGTTTGAGGGCGGCCAGGTTGGCGCCATAGAAACTCAGCCAGGCCAAACCCACCGAGGCGACCTCGTCGTACCAGGGGATCGAGCTACCCACCATGCGAAAGGTCACCGCGCCCAGCACGATGAGGGTCAAGGCCAGCAGCAGGCACACGGTGAATGCCTCCAGCAGACGCTCCAGGCCGATTCGACAACGCTCCAGCGGCAGCAGCATGGTCGCGGTCTCCGTAGCGGGGAAGGGGAAGGGCGCCTGGCGGGCGCCCGACGGTGTGGGCATGGCGGCTCACTCCTCGGCCAGCGCCATGGCTCGATCGACCAGTGCCTGACCGCCATCGACGCGCTCCGCGTAGGCCTGATAGATCGGGGCGCTGGCCTTGACGAAGGCGTCGCGGTCGGCCTTGTTGATCTGCATGCCGGCATCGCGCATGGTGCCAACCAGCTTCTGGTCGAGTTCTTCCCCCTTGGCCAACGCCCAGCCCTGGGTCTCGGCGGCGACCTCGGTCACGGCCGTACGCACGTCCTCGGGGAGCTTTTGCCAGCCGCCCTTGCCGGCCGTCAGCCAGATGGGCGAGTAGACGTGGTTGGTGAGCGACAGATAGTCCTGCACTTCCTGGAACTTGGCGCCGTTGATGTTGCTGAGCGGATTCTCCTGACCGTCGACGACCCCGGTCTGCAGTGCCACGAAGACCTCGGAGAAGGCCATCGGTGTGGGATTGGCGCCCCAGGCCTTGAACATCTTGGTGCGCCATTCGCTCTTCGGCGTACGGATCTTCAGGCCGTCCAGGTCTTCCGGCTTGTCGATGGGACGAACGTTGTTAGTGATCTGGCGAAAGCCGTTCTCCCAGGTGGAGACGATGTGCAGCCCTTTGGTCTCGGCGCTGTCAGCCAGGTCTTTCATGATGATGTTCTGATCGATGCGCTTGAGGTGAGCGCGATCCTTGACCAGAAAGGGCATGTCGAAGAGGGCGAACTGGGGATCGATGGACGACATGATGGAAGAAATGGCGGCCAGGTCGATGGTCCCTAGGCGCAGCTTCTGGACCAGTTGCTGCTCGTTGCCGAGCTGGCCGCTGTCGTACAGTTCCACCTGATGTTCGTCTCCCAGGCGCGCCTGAAGACGGCGGGTGAATTCCTGGGCCGTCTGCCCCTGAAGGCTCTGCGGTGTACCGCCGATCGCGAAGACGATCTTGTCAGCTTGAGCCTGTGCCGAGGCCAGGGCCAGCGAGAGCGCGGATAGGCCGAGTAACTGCTTGAGTTTGAGCATGGTGCACCCCTTGTTGTCATTTTCGGCAGTTGTCATCGCTACCAGACCGACTGGTATACTGGTTGGTTAACCATACCAGTAAGCGGAGAAGTTAGGCGTCGACGCGAAACCACGTCAAGTCGGAATCGTGGAATCAAGACCTTTGTCGCACGATATCAGGCGGGTTTCTGGCTATTCGGGGAGACTCTGGTTTATCGTTCGGACCAGTTGTGACAGGAGACGCGCGCCATGGACAATCCGGCATTTGCCTTCGAGAAGGCGTTGAAGAACAAGACCAAGAAGGACATTCTGGCCGACAAGCTGACCGACATGATCCTCACCGGCCTGCTGCGGGACGCCGATGAGCTGCCCAGTGAGCGCGAACTGTCCCAGCTTTTCGGCGTCAGTCGGGAGACCGTACGCGGTGCCCTTTCGCGGCTCACCGCCTATGGGTTGATCTGCGTCTCGCATGGCAGCAAGACCCGCATCCGTGCCGGCGATGAGGCGCTGGCGCGCTTTCGTAGCACCCACCCGGAAAGCGCCACCTGTGAGATGAACCGCTACGATGTCAACAGCGTCTTCGAAAGTCGTATCGTAGTGGAAGCCGCGATTGCTCGGCGCGCTGCCGTCAACATCGACGCCTGCGGGATCGACGAGCTAGACAGTCTTCTCAGGGCACAGAGCCAGTTGTTCGACTCGCCGGTTCACTTCCAGCTCTCCGACCAGAACTTCCACAAGCGAATCTCCGAGTACGCCGGCAACGAGATTTTGATGCGCTACGCCGAGGAACTCTACGCTTTCGGACTCAATATCCGGCGCCAGGTCATGATCGAGGACGGGGCCATCGAGCGTAGCTACCAGGAGCACCGCCACATCGTCGACGCCCTGAGCAATGGCGATCCCGACGCCGCCGAGCGGGCGATGCTGGTTCATCTCGACAGCGTCTATCGCACCACCAAGAACAAGCTCGCCGACTGAGCCGCTATGTCATCGCGCATGACCCTCGCAATATCCCATCGGAACGCTGTGGCACGTCGGCCGCACAGCGGCTTGGCTCACCCCGTGGCGGCTGAGCCGGCCGCCACGGGGTGATACCTCACGCGCCTTGACGACGTGCGAGGTGAGCGATCAGGCGGCGAATACCGAAGGTCCATGGCGGCAGCTGGTCGCTGCGCGCGACCACGTTGCTCAGCAGCCCCAGCTTGGGCGTGCTGATATCGACCCGGTCGCCCAGGTGATGGGTAAAACCCTGGCCTTCGCCGTCGCGATCCTGGATCGGCGAGAACATGGTGCCGAGGAAGAGCATGAAACCATCCGGGTACTGGTGGTGCGCCCCCTGGGTCTGGCTCACCAGGTCGAGCGGGTCGCGGCTGATCTCGCGCATGTCGCTGTCGCCCTCGAGCACGAAACCGTCGTCGCTGCCCTCGATACGCAGGGAGACCCGCGCCTGGCGCACGTCGTCGATGCCGAAGTGGGCGTCGAACAGGCGGATGAACGGGCCGATGGCGCAGGAGGCGTTGTTGTCCTTGGCCTTGCCCAGCAGCAGTGCGCTGCGCCCCTCGACGTCGCGCAGGTTGACGTCGTTGCCCAGGCTGGCGCCACGCACCTGCCCCTGGGCGTCCACCGCGAGCACGATCTCCGGCTCCGGATTGTTCCATTGCGAGGCCGGATGCAGGCCGACCCGGGCGCCGTGGCCCACCGCGGAGAGCGGCTGCGCCTTGGAGAAAACCTCGGCATCCGGTCCGATCCCCACTTCCATGTACTGCGACCAGGCGCCGCGCGCCTGCAGCTCGCGCTTGAGCGTCATCGCCTCTTCCGAGCCGGGCTGAATGCGCGACAGGTCGCTGCCGATCAGCGTCTGGATCTCGCGGCGCAGCTCGGCGGCGCGGTTGAGATCGCCGCCGGCCTGCTCCTCGATCACCCGCTCCAGCAGGCTGACCGCGAAGGTCACGCCGCAGGCCTTGATCGCCTGCACGTCGCAGGGCGCGAGCAGATAGGGCGCCAGCGGTTCGGCCGCGGCGCTGTTGGCCAGCACCGTCGCCAGCGGGGCGATCAGCGGTGCCTCGGCGTCGCGCACCAGGCCCGCGGCGTCGGGGTGCTCGAGCAGGTCGGCCATGGTGGCGACATGCGCGGAGAGATCGACCAGGGCATCGCCGCGCACGGCGACGATGGCCGGGCCGCCGCGCTGCGGATCGTCGCCCAGCCAGGCGCGGCCCACCAGCAGGGCGCGATCGGCGTCCTCGGGCAGACAGTCGATTGACTCGGGCAGGCGGTCGGGTGCTTGGGCTTGCGTCATGGGAAAACCAGCTCTCGATGATCAGGGGTGACTGGGCGCCGCTGCGTTAGTGCGGCGCGGATAAAGGGGTGCCCGGCGTTCAGCCGAAGGGCGTCGTGCCGGCCAGCGATGAGCGTGCCACTGCCTGGCGCATCGCCGCCACCACGTCTTCGGGTAGCGGGATGCCGTCGGCGAGATAGTCGCGCCGCCGCGCCAGACCGGACTGGCCGGGCAGGCGCACCGGGCGCTCGGCGTCGCGCGGGCGCGCCTCGAAGCAGCGCCGGGCGAGATGGTCGGTCTCGTCGAGGAACGCCTGCGTACCGCCGAAGCGCGCCGGGTCGATCACCATCACCATCACCGAGGCGCCCCAGGTGGTGGGGCCATCCTTGCGCCCGAACCCGGCCAGGGCCGAGGTCAGCGCTTCCACCATCAGCCCCAGGGCGAAGCCCTTGTGGCCGAAGGCGAGTTCGCCCAGCGGCAGGATGCTGCCGCCCGGCTCGGCGAAGTAGTCGGCGGGGTCGTCGCTCACCGCACCGTGCCCGGAAAGGATCGCCGGATGCGCCAGACGCTCGCCGGCGGCGTGGGTCTTGCCCACGGTGCCGTTGGTGATGGTCGACATGCTGACATCGATCAGCAGCGGCTGCTCGCGGCCGGGGATGCCCGCTGCCAGCGGGTTGGGGGTGTAGACCCGATCGAGACCGCCGAACGGTGCCACCGAGGCCACCGCGGGGTCCGAACTCAGGATCAGCGGCACCAGATTGGCCTCCACCAGCGGCTGTAGATAGGCCGCCAGGCAGGCGATATGGTGCGAGCGCTTGAGGCTGACCATGCCCAGGCCGAAGGTGGCCGCGGCCGCGCGGCAGTGGTCGAGGGCGCGCTGGACCAGATAGGGTCCGAGCAGGTAGTGGCCGTCGAACAGCGCCGCCACCGGCGTGTTCTCCTGAATCTCTAGCACCCCGGGGTCGCCGCTGGCGTTGCCGGCGGCGAGATCCTTGAGGTAGCCGTCGGCCAGCTTCACGCCGTGGGTGTGGTGGCCGAGCAGATCGCCCTCGACCAGAATCCTGGCGGTGGTCTCGGCGACCTCCTCGTGCGCCCCCGCCTCGCGGAACAGGGCGCTCAGAGTGGTGCGCAGGGTGGCGGCGTCATAGCGGGTCATCTCTCGTCTCCGGCGGTGGCGGCTGCGGGGCGGCGCAGCCGGCGGATGTGCTTGATCAGCGTCGGCAGCAGCCAGATCAGGATCACCAGCGCGCCGAGGGCGGCGCTGATCGGGCGCTCGAAGAAGGCGAGCAGATCGCCGCCGGACTTGAGCATCGAGCTCATGAAGCTGTTCTCCAGCGTGCCGCCGAGCACCAGCCCCAGGATCGCCGGCGCCATGGGGAAGTCGTTGCGCGCCAGCACGAAGGCCACCAGGCCGATGATCAGCATGATCCAGATATCGGTGACCGAGTTGTTGATGGCGAAGGCGCCGACGATGCAGAAGGTGAAGATCACCGGCATCAGCATCTTGCGCGGGGTCAGGATGAAGACCTTGGAGGCGCGGATCGCCAGATAGCCCAGCGGCAGCATCATCAGGTTGGCGACGAAGAACACCGTGAATAGGGCATAGACCTGGCTGCCGCCGTTCATGAAGATGGTCGGGCCCGGGTTCATGCCCTTCATGTAGAGCACACCGATGACGATAGCGGTGATGGTGTCGCCGGGGATGCCGAACACCAGCGCCGGCACCCAGGCCCCGCTGATGCCGGAGTTGTTGGCCGAGCTGGCATCGACGATCCCTTCGATATGGCCGCTGCCGTACTTCTCCTTCTCCTTGGAGCGGCTCTTGCCCAGCGCATAGGCGATCCAGGCGGCGATATCCGCTCCCGCACCCGGCAGCGCGCCGATCAGCGTACCCAGGGCGCTGCCGCGCAGCATGTTGCGCCAGTAGCGGCGCAGGGTGGCGGGGGCCTGACGGAACACGCTGTCCTTGGCCATTGCCGGCACGCTGCGGGCCTCGTTGCGCGAGCCGTAGAACAGCATGATCTCGTTGAGCGCGAACATGCCGATCATCACCGGAATGAAGTTGACCCCGGCCATCAGATCGGGCACGCCGAAGGTGAAGCGCGGCGCGCCGCTCATCATGTCGAGCCCCACGGTGGAGAGCAGCAGGCCCACGGTGAGCGACAGAAACGCCTTCAGCCGCGAGCCGATGGCGATGAAGATCGAGCAGCTCAGGCCCAGCAGCGCCAGCCAGAAGTACTCGAAGGAGCTGAAGTTGAGCGCCACCTCGGCCAGCGAGGGGGAGACGAACACCAGCACCAGAGTGCCGAACAGACCGCCGAACACCGAGCACAGCAGGTTGGTGCCCAGGGTCTCCCGCGCCCGCCCCTGGCGCGCCAGCCGATACGACTCGCCGACATAGGCGGCGGAGGCGGGGGTGCCGGGGATATTGAGATAGGTGCCGGGAATGTCACCGGCGAAGATCGCCATGGCCGAGGTCGCGACGATCGCCGCGATCGCCGGCGTGGCGTCCATGTAGAAGGTGATCGGCACCAGCAGTGCCACCGCCATGGTGGCGGTGAGGCCGGGGATGGCGCCGACGAAGAGCCCGAACACGGCCGCCGCGACGATCACCAGCAGCGTCTGGGCGTTGAACACCATGGCCAGGCCTTGCACGAAGGTTTCCATGAGCGATTACCCGATCCAGGCCAGACTTTGCGGGAGAAGTGTGCCCTCCGGCAGCGGAATCAGCAGATAGCGCGAGAACAGCAGGGTGACGATGAGTGACACCACCAGGGCGACGCCCAGCGCCAGCCACCATTTCGCGCCACGCATCAGCATCAGCAGCCACATCGAGAGCAGCATGCACAGCCCGGCGCCGAGGGTCTCGGCGGCCAGGATGTAGAACACGATCAGGGCGCAGGGCACCAGGGACAGCGCCAGCCCACGGTAGTCGTAGCGCGAGAGCCCCGGGTCCTCGGGCGCGTGCCGCCGGGCGGCGAGCACGCGGACCTGGCTCAGTGCCAGCAGCGCGCCGCCGATCAGCATCCCCGCGCCGATCAGCGAGGGGAACAGCGATGGCCCGTACTGCAGCGAGGGCATGGTGGGGTAGGTCTGGGCCACGGCGATCACCACGCCGCCGCCGATGGCAAAGACCAGACCCAGGAGAAAGTCTCTCATCGTGCGACTCCCGCGGGCTACGCCCTCACTTGGCCAGGCCGACCTGTTTGACGATCTCGCTGAAGCGCTGATCCTGCTCGGCCATGAACTTGCCGAAGTCATCGGCGCCGCGCCACTCGGTGCCGAAGCCCTGCTTGGCCATGAAGTTCTGGTAGGTGTCGCTCTGGTAGGCCGCCTCGACCGCTTTCTCCAGCGTCTTGACCACGGCCGGGTCCATGCCCTTGGGACCGGCGATGCCGCGCCACTCACCGATGGTGTAGTCGCTGCCGATTGCCTCTTTCAGCGTGGGGACGTCGGGGAAGCTGGCGAGGCGCTCCGGTGCCATGATCGCCAGACTCTTGACCTTGCCCGCCTCGATCATCGCGCGCCCTTCGGGCACCGAGCTGGGCACGATATCGATGCTGCCCGCTGCCATCTCGGTCATCGCCGGCGCCGCGCCCTGGCTGGGAATCCAGGTCACGCGGTCGGCCTCCATGCCCTGGTCGAGCAGCAGCCCGGCGAAGGCCAGATGCCACACGCCACCCTGGCCGGTGCCGGAGGCGTTGTAGGTGCCCTTGGGCTCGTCCTTGACCTTGTCGAGCAGGGTCTGGGCGGAGTCGAAGGGGCCGTCGGCGGCGACCTGGATCCCGGCGTAGTCGTAGTTGATCTGGGCGATCGGGGTGTAGTCGGCGTAGGTGAGCTGGGTCAGGCCCTGCCAGTGCATCATGTTGATCTCGCCGGTGACCAGGCCGAGGGTGTAGCCGTCGGGCTTGGCCATGGCGATGGCGGTGTGTCCGACCACGCCGCTACCGCCGGTGCGGTTGACCACGTTGACGGTCTGGCCGAGCTCTTTTTCCAGCGCCGTGGCGATGGTGCGCGCGGTGGCATCGGTGCCGCCTCCCGCCGCCCAGGGCACGATCAGGGTGATCGGCTTTTCGGGGTAGTCGGCCAGCGCCGGCAGTGGCATAACCAGGGCCGCACCGAGCAGGCCGAGGCAGAAGCGTTTCGCGGTCGTCGAGATCATGGCGGTGTCTCCGGAGTGACGTATCGTCTTGTTTATCGTTGTGTGGGGCGTCGTTGTACCGATCGCCGTCTTGCTCAGGGAGTGGTTGTGGGCTTGGCCGCTTGACACGCAACGGGCCTTTAGCGGGTGAAGCACACGGCGCCTGACAAGCCTTACCTATCGTGCCAAACGCGTCGAAACTGGCACTGGTATCGGGCGACTGACGTCCTGGCTGGGCTCGTCAAGTGTCGTGCTTTTCGTCCTCGAAGCCATTCGTCCTCGAAGCTATTCGTCTTCGAAGCTATGACGAATGAACATTGAGTGCAATATTCGTGTTGGCTAGACATTGGTCGAGTGCACCTGCCGATGGGGCCAGAAGCTGTCACCCTGTCCACCGGTGAGTGCGTAAAAACATCTGCCGGGTCGGCCGCCCAGCCTAGCGTGATTCGCGGGTGGGGTATTTGCGGCGAAAGTCTATGTTGTACTTATTTCTAGTATGTTCAACATAGTCGAATTGGTGCCTATTGCCGCGCCCGAACCCAACCAATACCGAGGAGAGCAAACACGATGCGCCTGATTCAATGTCGCCACGAGGGGCGCTTGACGGTGGGCCTGGTGGTCGACGCCGAGAGCGTGCAGGTGGTGGCCGCGGAGGAGGGTGTCTACGGTCTGGCGCGGCAGGCGATCGCCGCGGGGCGCCCGCTGAGCGAGGTGGTCGAGGCGGCGCTGACCGACACCCGGCTAGACTACGCCGCGCTGGTCGACAATGGCCAGCTGCTGCCGCCGCTGACTCACCCGGACCCGGCCCACTGGCTGGTCACCGGCACCGGGCTGACCCACCTCGGCAGTGCCGACACGCGTTCGGCGATGCACGCCGCGACCCTAGTCGATGAGAGCACCTTGACCGACTCCATGCGCATGTTCCGCATGGGCGTGGAGGCGGGCAAGCCGGGCGCCGGCGAGGTAGGGCCGCAGCCGGAGTGGTTCTACAAGGGCGACGGCGACTGCGTGGTGGCGCCCGAGGCGGCACTGCGCTCGCCGAGCTTCGCCCAGGATGCCGGCGAGGAGCCGGAGCTGGCCGGGCTCTACGTGATCGGCGACGATGGCACGCCGTGGCGGGTCGGCTACGCCGTCGGCAACGAGTTCTCCGATCACGTCACCGAGCGCTTCAACTATCTGTGGCTGGCCCACTCCAAGCTGCGCGCCTGCAGCTACGGCCCGGAGCTGCTGGTGGGCGAGCTGCCCCCGCACCTCGAGGGCACCAGCCGCATCGTGCGCGATGGCAAGACCCTGTGGGAAAAGCCGTTTCTGACCGGTGAGGCCAACATGGCGCACAGCCTGGCCAATCTGGAGCACCACCACTTCAAGTACCGTAACTTCCGCCGCCCGGGCGACGTCCACGTGCACTTCTTCGGCACGGCGACGCTGAGCTTCGCCGATCAGGTGACGGTCGAACCGGGCGACCGCTACGAGATCGAGCTGCCGGCGTTCGGCCGGGCGCTGCGCAACACCCTGGAAGCCGATACGGACCTGGGCTACGCGGCGGCCAAGCCGCTGTGAACCGCCCGGTGTCACGTTCTCTGACCCGGCGCCGTCCGGGTCCCCTGGTACGTCGGTGCCGCGCGGCGCGCGGTGCCTCTCTGGAGCCTTCCGATGTCTGATTCCTCCGCGCGCCGTCGCGAGTCACTGCGCTCGCGCTGGTGGTTCGACAACCCCGACCACGCCGGCACCACGGCGCTGTGTCTCGAACGCTACATGAACTACGGCATTACCCTGGAGGAGCTGGCTGCGGGCAAGCCGATCATCGGCATCGCTCAGTCCGGCTCCGACCTGACGCCGTGCAACCGTCACCACCTCGAGCTGGTCGAGCGCACCAAGGCGGGGATCCGCGCCGCCGGCGGGGTGCCGTTCGAGTTCCCGCTGCATCCGATCCACGAGAACGTGCGCCGGCCCACCGCGGCGCTGGATCGCAATCTCGCCTATCTCGGCCTGGTCGAGGTGCTGCACGGCTATCCGCTGGATGGGGTAGTACTCACCACCGGCTGCGACAAGACCACGCCGGCCTGCCTGATGGCCGCGGCCACCGCCGATCTGCCGGCGATCGTGCTCTCCGGCGGGCCGATGCTCAACGGCTGGCGCGGCGCCGAGCGGGTCGGCTCCGGCACCATCGTGTGGGAGCTGCGCAAGCGTCTCACCACCGGCGAGATCGACTATCCCACCTTCCTCGCCCGGATCGCCGACTCGGCGCCCTCGGTGGGGCACTGCAACACCATGGGTACCGCCTCGACCATGAACTCCATGGCCGAGGCGCTGGGCATGAGCCTGCCCGGCTCGGCGATGATCCCGGCGCCCTACAAGGAGCGCCCCATGGTGGCCTACGCCACCGGTGCGCGCATCGTCGAGATGGTGTGGGAGGACCTGCGCCCCAGCCGTATCCTCACGCGCGAGGCGTTCGAGAACGCTATCGTGGTGTGCTCGGCGCTGGGCGGGTCGAGCAACGCACCGATCCATATCAACGCCATCGCCCGCCACGCCGGTATCGAGCTGACCAACGACGACTGGCAGCGGCTCGGCCATGACGTGCCGCTGCTGGCCAACGTGATGCCGGCGGGTGCCTATCTGGGCGAGGAGTTCTTCCGCGCCGGCGGCGTGCCGGCGGTGATCCACGAGCTGCTGGGGGCAGGGCGCGTTCACGGCGAGGTGCTGACGGTGAATGGCCACACCCTCGCCGACAACTGCCAGGGGCGCGAGACCCAGGATAGCGACGTGATCCGCCGCTACGCCGACCCGCTGGTGGCGGCGGCCGGTTTCATCAACCTCAAGGGCAATCTGTTCGACTCGGCGCTGATGAAGACCAGCGTGATCTCCGACGACTTCCGGCGGCGCTTCCTCTCCGATCCCGACGACCCCGATGCCTTCGAGGGGCGGGTGGCGGTATTCGATGGTTCCGAGGATTACCACGCGCGGATCGACGACCCGACGCTGGGGATCGACGAGAACACCATCCTGGTGATGCGCGGTGCCGGCCCGGTGGGGCATCCCGGGGGTGCCGAGGTGGTCAACATGCAGCCGCCACAAGCGCTGCTGGCGCGGGGTATCGAGTCGCTGCCGTGTCTGGGCGACGGGCGCCAGTCGGGCACCTCGGGCTCGCCCTCGATTCTCAACGCCTCGCCGGAAGCCGCGGTGGGAGGCGGGCTGGCGCTGCTCGAGAGCGGCGACCGGGTGCGTATCGATCTGCGTCGCGGCGAGGCCAATCTGCTGGTCGACGACGCCGAGCTGGCGCGGCGGCGAGCAAGTCTGGAGGCGCGCGGCGGCTATCCTTACCGCGATCACCAGACGCCGTGGCAGGAGATCCAGCGCGGCATGGTCGAGCCGCTGGACCGCGGCATGACGCTGGCACCGGCCACCAAGTACCGCGCCATTGCCTGGGATCTGCCGCGCGACAACCACTGAGAGGGGGCTGAGCGGGTGTTTACACAATGCCTGCGCGCGTTGAATTTTTAACCACCCTCTGAGCGCGACGCCGGACGCTTGTCTCTTTCGGCGCCGACTCGCTCCAGGCCGACTTCTCTACAGGCCCGCGTCTCGCCTGCCGACTGCGCCCGAGCCCACCGCTCGGGCGCTTTTTTTGCCGATACTCTCTCAGTCGCCGGGCGGCGGCCTCTCCCCTAGCAGCGTCTCCGGCAGTGCCAGCCCCAAGGCGCTGGCGGTGCCCTGGAGCACCGCCAGCGAGGCGTGGAAAGCCTCGGCAGGGCGCCGGGTACGGATGCTCTCCATCAGCACCCGGTGGCGCTCCAGGCTCTCCTCGGGGTCGCTGGCGCTGACGTTGGAGGTCTCCACCAGCAGATGGATCGACGGACGCAGGATATGCGAGAGCTGGGTCCAGACGATGTTGTGGGTGGCCTTGAAAATGGCGACGTGGAAGGCCACGTCGCAGTCGCTGTGCAGCCGCGCGCGCTGGCCCTCATCGCCGGGCTGGCGCAGATGCTGACCCATGCCGTCGAAGGCCTCCTCGATCGCCACCAGGTCGCGGGCGGTGGCACGCTTGGCTGCGGTCATTGCCACGTAGGGCTCGACGTCGAAGCGGAAGGCGAGAATCTCGCGCTGGATGCCGGGGTTGGGGGTGGCGAAGCGGGTCATCCAGGCGGTGACCTGAGGGTCGAGGATATTCCATTCGGAGTAGGCGCGAACGCGCGAGCCGTAGCCGGAGATGCGCTCGATAATGCCGGCATCCACCAGCTGGCGCAGATCGCTGCGCACCGCCGAGCGGTTGAGCGCGAAGCGCTCGCAGAGATCGATCTCCTTGGGCACGAACTCGCCGGGCTGATAGCGGCCAGTGAATATCTCCTCGGCCAGCGCTTCGGCGACGCTGGGGCGCGGTGCGGGCGGGGAGCGGCGGGCGGCTTTCACCTCGGGCATGGTTCGGCATCCAGGGTTGGGGGGCTCGCGCGGCGAGGACCGATAGCGCCCATCTTAACCGCCGCGGGCGGCTAGTGGCGATGCCCGGTGTGCCGGGCCGGCCGCTATCAGCTTGTTCCAAATCGATCTTTCGACCCCGGGTCACGGTTACCCGCAAGCCGGATGGATTGGGTAACATGGCGCGCCTGTCGTCTTCACCCCGTTTTTCAACCGGACATTCGCTATGCAAGAGAGCCAAGAGAGCCCGTTCAAGCGCAGCATGCAGAGTCGCCACCTGGTGATGCTGTCGCTAGGCGGGGTCATCGGCACCGGACTCTTTCTGAGTTCGGGCTACACCGTCAATCAGGCCGGCCCGCTGGGCGCCATTCTGGCCTATCTCATCGGCGGTCTGGTCGCCTGGCTGGTGATGATGTGTCTCGGCGAACTCGCCGTGCACATGCCCGAGGCGGGAGCCTTCAGCGCCCACGCCACGCGCTATATCGGCCCCGGCACGGGTTACACCGTGGCCTGGCTCTACTGGCTCACCTGGACCGTGGCGCTGGGTTCCGAGTTCACCGCGGCGGCGGTGTTCATGGGGCGCTGGTTCCCCGAGGTGCCGGGCTGGTACTGGAGCGCGATCTTCGCCGCCATCGTCTTCGCCACCAACGCCTTCACCACGCGGCTGTTCGCCGAGACCGAGTTCTGGCTGTCGCTGATCAAGGTCGCCACCGTGGTGATCTTCGTGGTGCTGGGCGCCGCGGCGGTGCTCGGCTTCGTGCCGCTGGCCGACGCGCCGGCGGGGGCCCCGGCGCCGGGGCTCTCCAACCTGTGGGCCGAGGGCGCTTTCCCCACCGGCTACCTGGCCATCGGGACCACGCTGCTGGCGGTGATGTTCGCCTTCTCCGGCACCGAGTTGATCGGTATCGCCGCTGGCGAGACCGTCGATCCGGCGACCAACGTGCCGCGCGCCATTCGCGCCACCCTGTGGCGGCTGATCCTGTTCTTCGTCGGCACCATCGTGGTGATCGCGGCGCTGTTGCCGCGGGAGCAGGCCGGGCTGGTGGAGAGTCCGTTCGTGGCGGTATTCGATCGTATCGGGGTGCCCGGGGCGGCGGACGTGATCAATCTGGTGATCATCACCGCGCTGATCTCGGCGGCCAACTCGGGGCTCTACGCCTCGTCGCGCATGCTCTGGACGCTGTCACGCCAGGGTACGCTGCCGCGCGCGCTGGGCCGGCTCAACCGCCGTGGCATTCCGCTCAACGCGGTGATCCTGAGCATGCTCGGCGGCTTCGGCGCGCTCTTCTCCAGCGTCTATGCGCCGGACTTGGTCTACCTGGCGCTGGTCTCGATCTCGGGGCTGGCGGTGGTGCTGGTGTGGATGGCGATCGCCGCCAGCCAGTGGCGCTTCCGCCGGGTCTACGTGCGCGCCGGCAATGACCCGCGCGATCTGGTCTACCGCACGCCGGGCTATCCGTGGGTGCCGCTGGCCGCCTTCGGTTTCTGCCTGTTCGCCTGCGTGGGCATCGCCTTCGACCCCCAGCAGCGTATCGCGCTCTACTTCGGGGTGCCGTTCGTGGCGCTCTGCTACGCCTGCTACTACCTGACCCGCCCGCGCCAGCCCGCCACCCAGGCCGATCCGGCGGACGATTCGCACCGCCGCTACGCTGATGTCACCGAGGAGTCCACCTCATGAGTGCTGCCAATCCGAGCGCTACCCAGACCGACGCCAACCCGATCGCGGCGATCGCCGCCCAGGCCGGTTTCATGATCGTCGACGGCGCGCTGGCCACCGAGCTCGAGCGGCTGGGCTGCGATCTCAACGATGCGCTGTGGTCGGCCCGGGTGCTGCGCGAGGCGCCCGAACGTATCCGTGACGTGCACCGGACCTACTTCGAGGCGGGGGCCGATGTCGCCATCACCGCGAGCTATCAGGCCACCCGCGAGGGGTTCATGCGCGCCGGGCTCGAGGCCGCCGAGGCCGACGCCCTGATCCAGCGGGCGGTGACGCTGGCGAAGGAGGCGCGCGACGCCTGCTGGGCGGCGCACGCCGAGGCCTCGCGTCCCTATCCGCTGGTGGCGGCTTCGGTGGGGCCCTACGGCGCCTTTCTCGCCGATGGCAGTGAGTATCGCGGCGACTATGCCATCGGGCGTGCTGCGCTGGCCGAATTCCATCGTCCGCGGCTGCGCACGCTGCTCGAGGCCGGCCCCGATCTGCTGGCGGTGGAAACCCTGCCCTCGCTGGAAGAGGCCCTGGCGGTGGCCGGGCTGCTGCCCGACCTTTCCACGGTGCCGGCCTGGTTCACCTTCTCCGCCCGCGATGAAGGGCATATCAGCGACGGCACGCCGATCGAGCGCTGCGGCGAGGCCTTGGACGCGTTACCCGGCGTGGCTGCCATCGGCATCAACTGCACGGCGCTGGCCCATATCGAGAGTCTGGTCATGCGCCTGCGCGGCGTTACCCGGCTGCCGATCATCGTCTACCCCAACTCCGGCGAGCACTACGACCCGGTGACCAAGACCTGGCACGCCGGCTGCGCCCACGCGCCGGCGCCGCGGGATCTCGCCGAGGGCCTGCCGCGTTGGCTGGCCGCCGGCGCCAGCGCCATCGGCGGCTGCTGCCGTACCGGGCCGGAGGATATCGGGGCATTGGCCCGGGCCCGCCGGGCACAAACCTAGCTAGAACACCCAGTTGGGCAGCGTCAGCGAGATCGCGGGGACAAAGGTGACCACCAGCAGCAGCGCCACCAGCAGCAGCCAGTAGGGCAGGATCGCGCGGATGAAGGCGCCGATCGAGACGCCGGTGATCGAGCAGGTGGTGAACATCACCGTCCCCAGCGGTGGCGTGATCGTGCCGATCGAGGCGTTGAGGATGAAGACGATGCCGAAGTGCACCGGGTCGATGCCGAACTGGGCGGCGACCGGCGCCAGCAGCGGCGACAGCACGATCAGGATGGCGTTGCCCTCGAGGAACATGCCCAGGATCAGCAGCAGCAGGTTGGCGATCAGCAGGAAGGCGACCGCGCTGCCGACCCCCGAAGAGAGCATCAGCGCGATCTGCTGCGGAATCTGCTCCCAGGTGAGCACGCGGGCGAAGCCCGACGCCACGGCGATGATGAAGAGCACGTTGACCGAGGCCATCAGCGACTCGCGGGTGGCCACGGCGACGCTACCCAGGCCCATCTGACGGTAGACGAACAGCCCCACGATCAGCGCGTAGAGCACCGCCATGGCGCCCGCCTCGGTGGGCGTGAACACACCGATACGGATACCGCCGATCACCACCACCGGCAGCAGCAGGGCGATGATCCCGGCGCGGGTCACGCTGATCCACTCGTGACGCGATACGCGTTCGCGGCGCGGCTTCTGGTAGCCGAGACGCCGGCACTGGATCGAGACCAGCACCATCATGGCGACCGCCATCAGCACCCCGGGGACGACGCCGGCGAGGAACAGCCGCCCGATCGAGACGTTGTTGACGTAGCCGTAGACGATCAGCGCGATACCCGGCGGAATGGTCGAGGTGATCAGCGACGATGACGCGGTGACCGCGCTCGAGAACGCCTTGGGGTAGCCGGCCTGGGTCATGCTCGGCACCAGCAGCTTGGCGTTCATCGCCGCATCGGCGATGTTGGAGCCGGAGAGGCCGCCCATGAAGGTGCTCAGCAGCACGTTGGCCTGGGCCAGCCCGCCGTGCAGGCGGCGGGTCATCAGCTCGGCCAGCTTGAGCAGCCGCTCGGTGATGCCGGAGTGGTTCATGAACACCCCGGCCATGATGAAGAACGGAATCGCCAGCAGCGAGATCGACTCCAGCCCGCCGGCCAGGCGCTGGATCAGCGTCACCATCGGCTGGTCGGCACCGATCAGGAAGTAGGTCAGGCTCGACGCGAACAGCGCGAAGGCCACCGGCGTGCCCAGGCAGAACAGGATGAAGAGCGCGACGAGCGCGATGCCAACGGCCATCGATATCACTCCTTGATGTGCAAGACGTCGGTGTTCGAGACGTCGGCGCTGGCATCCGCTGACGCCACGCCACGGTCATCGGTGATCAGCCGCACCAGCCCGTGGTAGAGCATCATGGCGGCGCTGATGGGGATGGCGACATGGATCCAGGTGTAGGGGATCTGCAGCATCGGCGTGCTGCGAAAGCGCGAGAAGGGCAGCAGTTCCAGCCCCCAGTAGAGCATCGCCAGGGCACACAGCATGACGATGCCGACATTGAAGAGTCGGGTATTCCAGCGGCGCAGGCGGGGCGGCAGCTTGTCACCCAGCAGGCCGATCAGCACGTGCTCGTTGCGACGCACCAAGGCGCTGGCGCCGAGAAAGGTCGCCCACACCATCAGTAGCTGCAGGATCTCCTCGCTCCACGCCAGCGGAGACGAGAACAGATAGCGCATGAAGACGTTGGCGATGGCGACCACGAACAGCCCGAACAGCGCCAGGCTGGCGATGACTTCATCGAGCCGCATCAGGCGGTCGAGCGCCTTGAAAAGCGTTTGCATGTTCAACTCCATGGCGCTCCCGCGCGATGTCGAGCGGGAGCGCTGTCATGCCAGGGTGTCGACGCGATCGGGGTGTTAGGCGAGGGCTTCGAGCCCCGCGCAACGCCGCGATTCGCTCGCGCAGGCATCGATACTAGTCGTTGATGATGTTGCTGACCTTCTCATACAGCCCCTCGCTCCACTGCGGGAACGCCTTGGGAATCTCCTCCTGGGCGCGCTCGCGGAAGGGTTCGATATCCACCTCGTTGACCTCTACGCCGGCATCCTTGAGCTGCTGAAGCGACTTGTCGGTCTCTTTCTCGACCAGGGTGCGCAGGTTGGCGGCCATCGCCTGACCGGTCTCGGTGAGGATCTTCTGGTCCTCCGGGCTCAGCTGCTGCCAGAACGCCTCGCCGGTGACGAAGGGAGCGACGGTGTGCATGTGCGAGGTGAGGTTGAGGTTCTTGACCACTTCATAGAACTTGCCGCCATAGAGCACCGGCAGCGGGTTCTCGACGCCATCCACCAGGCCCTGGGCCAGCGCCGGATAGACATCGCCCAGCGACATCGGCGTGGGCACCGCGCCCATCGCCTTGATCGCGGCGACGTACATCGGCGAGTTCTGGACTCGGATCTTGACTCCCGAGAGATCCGCCGGGGTCGCCACCGGGTCGCGGGAGAGCAGCTGGCGCACGCCGTAGACCGTGTTGGGAATCACGATGTGATAGCCGGCGGCCTCGACCTTCTTCTCCTGCTCGGCGAACCACGCGGAGTCGAACACCTTGAGCTTGCTGTCGAAGTCCTTGGCCAGATAGGGCGCGTCGAGCACCGAGAGATCGGGCACCGAGCTCATGAAGTTGGAGTAGGCGGTGATGGTGATCAGCGGCGAGCCGAAGCGCGCCTGCTCCATCACTTCGGTCTCGCCGCCGAGCTGGCTGGCGGGGAACGCCTTCAGCGTCAACTCGCCATGGCTTGCTTTCTCGACCTCCTTGGCCCAGGCCTTGACGGCCACGTCGACCGGCTCGCCCGGCTGGTTGCCATAGGCGACACGGATCTCGGTGGCGGCCTGGGCCGGCCCGGTGAGCGCCAGGGCGCTCAGGCCGGCGAGGGAGAGGGAGGCGGTGAAACGGAGCCAGCGCTGCATTGTCATGGGTGTTTCCTTTTGTCGTTGAGCTGTTCGTTGTGGATCTTGTCGTGATCGTTCGTGCGTGGTCATTTATGAGTGTCCGTTCGGGCGTGCTCTTCCATTCACGGACGGCGTCAGGACCGCCGCCAGGCGCCAGGTACTAGGTGATAGGCGCTAGCTCGCCCCGCCGAGGGCGGCGATGAGCCCCGGCACCTGACGCCCTTGGCGCGCGGCGCGTTCCACCACCGGACGCACGCGGCGCTCCAGCTTGGTCGCGTGGTGCTGGGCGATGTCCGCCAGGCGGTGGTCGAGGAAGGGGTTGGCGAAGCGCTCCAGGGTGACGTCGCGGTAGCGTTCGAGCTCGTCGAGCGGCAGCTCGGCGGCCAGCGTCGGCAGTACCTCGTCGTCGAGCAGTGCGCGCAGCGGCTCGCTCAGCGCGTCGTGCTGCATCGCCTCGCGCACCGTCGCCACCGGTTGCCCCAGCCGCTGCCAGTGGTGGACCAGCACGCTGTGGGCGAGGTTGAGAATGTGCAGCTTGCGCAGCATCGCCGGGCGCAGGTCGTCGACCACCTCGACGTCGGCATGCACGCACGGCAGCGCAAGCCCCGGGCGGCGGGCGATGGCCCACAGCGCATAGGGCTCGGCGATCGCCCCCAGCGGCTCCAGCGGCGCCGAGACAATGCGGTCGACCAGGGTGTCGGCCCAGACGCAGCGGGTCTGGAGCCAGTCGATGAAGGCCTCGGGGTGGCCGTCGCGTCGCGCCAGCCGGATCACCCGGGCCAGCAGCTCCTGGGCGTTGTGCTCGATCAGCTCGCAGGGCAGCAGCGTCAGTCCGTCGCGGCCGGCATCGAAGCGAGCCCGCAGCAGTTGGGTCAGCTTGCCGGGGTAGCTCGTTGGCAGCGGGTTCAGGCTCGAATCGGCGCCGACCTCGAAACCGTCGTCGGCGGTGTTGGAGACGATGATCTCGGCGTGCTCGACGACATGGCGGGTCAGTGCCTGCCACCGCTCGGCGGCGATGACGCAGGCGTCGATGCTGTCGACGGTCTGCTCGCGGTCGATCTCCACACCATCGCGGCGGCCGCGGATGCGCAACGGATAGCGCTGCTGGGCGGCGAGCAGGCGCGCCTTGCGCTTGCCTTCTTCGCGCGGCGAGGACTGCACCACCAGCAGGCGGCGCGAGCTGGCTCCGCTGGCCAGCGACTCCGAGACCAGGGCGTCGACGTGGGCGAGCAGAAAGCGCCCGGTGCCGAACTGGACGATGCTGGCATCGCTGTCGAGAGCCTCCGTGGGGGAACTCATGACGCTGCGATTCATAGTGACACCCCGCGCTTCCAGGGAATGAAGTCGTGCTGGGAGAGGCGCTGGGCCCGGGTGACATGGCGCCCGGAGGCGACCTCCAGACACAGCCCCAACAGCGCCTCGGCGAGTTCGTCGATGGTGCGCTCGCCGCTGACGATGGGGCCGGCGTCGAAATCGATGATGTCCCGCATGCGCTGCGCCAGCGCGCTGTTGCTGGCGATCTTGAGCACCGGGGCGACCGGGTTGCCGGTGGGCGTGCCGAGGCCGGTGGTGAAGAGGATCAGATTGGCCCCGGAGGCGGCCAGGGCGGTGGTCGACTCGACGTCGTTGCCCGGCGTGCACAGCAGGCTCAGACCCGGGCGGCGGTGGGGCTCGGTGTAGTCGAGCACGTCGACCACCGGGGCGTCGCCGCCTTTCTTGGCCGCGCCGGCGGACTTCATCGCATCGGTGATCAGGCCGTCGCGGATATTGCCCGGCGAGGGATTCATCGAGAAGTCGGCGCCCACCGCCGCGGCGTGACGCTGATAGGCGCTCATCAGCTCGGCGAAGCGTGCCGCCACGGCCTCGCTCGTGCAGCGCGCGGTGAGCTCGTGCTCGACTCCGCACAGTTCGGGGAATTCGCTGAGCATGCCGCTGCCGCCCAGCGCCACCAGGCGGTCGACCACCGCGCCCACCAGCGGATTGGCGGAGAGCCCGGAGAAGCCGTCCGAGCCGCCGCACTCCAGCCCCAATACCAGCTTGTCGAGAGAGGCGGGCTGGCGCGTGACGCGGTCGGCGCTGGCGAGGCCATCGAAGATCGAGGTCAGGGCGTCGCGGATCAGACGCTCCTCGCTGGGCGAGGCCTGCTGGTCGAAGTAGTCGACGCGCTTCGTTCCCTGCGGATCGCGCGCGGCGACCGCCGCCTTGAGCATGCGGATCTGCGCCTTCTGGCAGCCCAGGCTGAGCACCGTCGCCCCAGCCACGTTGGGATGGCAGACGTAGCCGGCGAGCAGTTGGCACAGCGCTTCGGCGTCGTCGTCGGTGCCGCCGCAACCCAGGCTATGGGTGAGAAAACGCACGCCGTCGACATTGGGGAAACGCCGCGGTGTGGCGCTCTGTTCGCTGCCCACCGGCGGTATCTCGGTGCCCTCCAGCAGGCTCCGGGCCAGGCGCTTGTAGTCACGGTAGGGGTCGTCGCCCAGGGCCTCGGCGACACACTGACGCAGCACCTCGACGTTGCGGTTCTCGCAGAACACCAGCGGGATCACCAGCCAGACGTTGGCGGTACCCACGCTGCCGTCGGCGCGGTGGAAGCCGTCGAAGGTGGCCTGGGCGAAGCGCGAGACATCCGGCGGTGTCCAGTCCCGCGAGCCGGGGCGGGCGTCGCCGCCGGCGGTGGCGTGGGCCAGGTTATCGGTGGTGATCGCGCCGCCGCGGGGGATCGGCCGGGTGGCGCGCCCCACGGTGACGCCGTACATGGTGACGAGATCACCAGAGGCGAGATCGGTGAGCGCGAACTTGTGCTTGGCGCGCACGGTATCGGCCAGGGCGAGGCGCGTCTCTGCCACCATCACCTCGCGTCCGGCGGGCAGGTCGGTCAGCGCCACCGCGACGTTGTCGCCGGGGTGGATACGCAGGTTCTGACGCGCTGGGGCGTCGCTGGCGATGGTCGTCTTGCTCATGCTTCGGCCTCCGTGTCGTCCAGCGTCACCATCGCCTTGATCACCCCGCTGCCGGGGGCGCACCAGGCCGGCATCCGCTCGGGCAGCGCGGTCAGCGTCGCACGGTGGGTGATCAGCGGGGCGGTCTGCAGCCGGCCTTCGGCCATCAGCTGGGTCACGTGCTCGAAATCCTCCCGCGTGGCGTTGCGGCTGCCGAGCAGGGTCAGCTCCTTCTTGTGGAAGTCCGGGTCGCTGAAGCTGATCTCGGCCTTGACCACGCTGACCAGCACATAGCGTCCGCCGTGGCCGGCGAAGTCGAAGCCGCGATTCATTGCCGCCGGGTTGCCGGTGGCGTCGAACACCACATCGGCCAGGGCGCCATCGTTGAGCGCCTCGATCCTGGCCACCACGTCATCGTCGGCATGCCAGGTCGCATCGGCGCCCAGCGCCTCGCGGCACAGCGCCAGGCGGTCGCGGTTGGTGTCGACCATCGCCACCCGCGCGCCGCAGCTCTTGGCCACCTGCAGCACGCCGATACCGATCGGCCCGGCGCCGACCACCACCACCAGCTCATCGGCGGCGACCTGGGCGCGGCGCACGGCGTGGGCGCCGATGGCCTGGCACTCGACCAGCGCCAGCGCCTCGGCCGAAAGCGTGGGCACCGCCACCAGGTGGCTGGCGGGCACGTTGAGCGTCTGCGCCATGCCGCCGTCGCGGTGCACGCCGATCACCTGAAGCGCCTGGCAGCAGTTGGTGCGGCCATGGCGGCAGGCGCGGCACTCGCCGCAGTGCAGATAGGGAATGACGTAGACCGCCTGGCCGACCAGCGCCGGGTCGACGTCTTCGGCCACCGCGACCACCTCGCCGGCCAGCTCGTGGCCGAGTACGCGGGGATACTCGAAGTAGGGCTGATTGCCGCCGAAGGCATGGATATCGGTGCCGCAGATACCGATACGGCGAATGGCGACCCGCGCTTCGCCTGGCGCCAGCGGGGGCGTCGGGCGCTCGACCAGCGCCATCTCGCCGGGGCGCGAACAGACCACGACTTGCATGTAGATTCTCCTGGCGAATGAGGGGATTCGGCCTAAAGGTCAGGCCAATTGGCGCACAGGCCGCCTTCCAGGCTCAGGAAGGCGGCGCGGCGTCGCCGGGCGCTCAGCTCTCGATACAGCGCTGGCGCTGTTCGCCCAGCCCCTCGATGCCCAGACGCATGGTCTGGCCCGGCTTGAGGAATACCTTCGGGTTCTGACCCATGCCCACGCCCGGTGGCGTGCCGGTGGAGATCACGTCGCCTGGTTGCAGGCTCATGAAGCGGCTCAGGTAAGAGACCAGATGCGGGATCTGGAACACCATGGTGCGGGTCGAGCCGTCCTGGTAGCGCTGGCCGTCGACCTCCAGCCACAGATTCAGATCGTGGGGGTCGGCGATCTCGTCGCGGGTCACCAGCCAGGGGCCGAGCGGGCCGAAGGTGTCGCAGCCCTTGCCCTTGTCCCAGGTGCCGCTGCGCTCGAGCTGGAATTCGCGCTCGGAGACGTCGTTGATCACGCAGAAGCCGGCGACATGATCCATGGCGTCGGCTTCGTCGATGTAGCGCCCGCCGGTGCCGATCACCACGCCGAGCTCGACCTCCCAGTCGGTCTTGGTCGAATCGCGAGGGATCTCGACGTCGTCGTTGGGGCCGCAGATGGCGCTGGTCCACTTGTTGAACACCACCGGCTCGGCGGGCACCTCGGCACCGGTCTCGGCGGCGTGATCGGAGTAGTTGAGGCCGATGCAGATGAACTTGCCCACGCGGCCGACGCAGGGGCCCAGGCGGGTATCGGCGGCGACCTCGGGCAGGCGGCTCAGGTCGAGCGCCGCGAGCTTGGCCAGGCCGGCGGCGCTGAGCACCTCGCCGGCGATGTCATCGATCTCGCCGGAGAGATCGCGCACGCGACCGTCGGCGTCGACGATGCCCGGTTTTTCCTGCCCCTTGGGGCCGTGGCGTAGCAGTTTCATGCGTTTTCCTTCTGTCCATGCATGGGTGCGCTCGTCATCACTGTCCGGCGGTGCCGAGCGCAGGTCGTTTTCGTGAAAAGCCTAGGTGTTGTCTGAAAAGTCGACGAGCGAAGGCCAGGCAAGGCAAAAATCGGCGAAAACGCGGAGTTTACGGGGTGTAAATGAGCATTTTGAGCCGATTTTTAACGCCGCATGGGCGAGCGCAGTACTTTTCAGACAGTGCCTAGTTGGACCAGCCGCCATCGATCATCTGCACCGTCCCGGTAATAAAACCGGCCTCGTCACTGGCCAGCCAGGTCGCCAGCGCGGCGATCTCCTCCACCTTGCCTAGCCGGCCCATGGGCTGGCGCGCGACGAAGTCGGCGAACACCTCTTCGGCGCTGCGCCCCTGCTGGCGCGCCTGCTCGGCGACCCGTTCGCGCAGCGAGGGGGAGTCCACGGTGCCCGGGCAGATGGCGTTGCAGCGGATGCCGCGGGTCATGAAGTCGGCGGCGATCGACTTGGTCAGCCCGATCACCGCGGCCTTGGTGGTGCCGTAGGCGAAGCGGTTGACCACGCCCTTGGTGCTGGAGGCGAGCGAGGCCATGTTGATGATGCTGCCGCCGCCGTTCTCCAGCATCGCCGGCAGGGCGGCGCGCAGGGTATAGAACATCGAGTCGACGTTGAGGCGCTGGGCCTGTGCCCACTGGGCGTCATCGCACTCGAGGATCGAACCGGCGGGCACCGTCCCGGCGCAGTTGAAGACGATGTCCAGCGCGCCCAGCGAGCCGATCAGGCGGTCCACCGCGGCGGCGTCGGTGACGTCCAGCGCGTGGCACTCGGCGGCCTCCAGCCCGTCGAGCTTGGCCGCATCGATATCGGTGGCGATCACCCGCGCGCCCTCGGCCAGAAAGCGCTCGACGGTGGCGCGGCCGATGCCCTGGCCGGCAGCAGTGATCAGAGCGGTCTTGTGGGCAAGGCGCATGGCGTGGCTCCTGAGCGTTGTCGAAGTTGGCTGAGTGTTGTCGCACGGTGGCCTTTCGCTTCTAATGTCTAAAGGCCTGACCATTGGGCCGAGTATTATCCTATGCGTGGCGGCACCGCAAACCGCCAAACGTCTAATAGGCAGCGCCAGCGCCCGGGATTGCGTGCCAGTTTTCGACCAATGTCTAACAAGGACGCCGTTCCCGGGCGGCGGCCTGCCACAGGAGATCCCGCGATGCCGATTCAGACCATTCGCGCCCAGCGGCTCTATCGCCAGATTGCCGATCAGCTGCTGGCGCTGATCCGCCAGGGCGAGTTCCCGCCGGGCTCGCTGCTACCGCCGGAGCGCGATCTGGCGCAGCAGCTCGGGGTCAGCCGCGCCTCGGTGCGTGAGGCGCTGATCGCACTGGAAGTGGTGGGGCAGGTGGAGGTACGGGTCGGCCACGGCGTGCTGGTGCTGGAGCGCGCGGCGCCGGTCGAAGCGCCGGTAATGCACGTCGCCAGCCGCCAGGAGCCGTGGGCGATCGACCCCGAATTCGAAAGCGAGATCGAGCTCGATCTGGATCAGGAGATTCCGCCCTTCGCCCTGCTTGAGGCGCGCCGCTTCATCGAGCCGGAGACCGCGGCACTGGCGGCGCTCAACGCCAGCGACGCCGATCTCGAGGCGATCCGCGCGGCCTACCAGCGCAACGTCGAAGACAACCGCCACGGTGGTAATAACATGGTCGGCGATCGGTTGATGCATATCCGCATCGCCGAGGCCTCGGGCAACGCCGCCTACGCCATGCTGCTCAAGCACCTGCTCGGGCATCAGTACGGGGTGATGTTCCGGCGGCTGCAGGCGCTGTTCATGTCCACCGACATGCCGCGCCGCTCGCAGCAGGATCACAGCCGTATCCTCGCTGCGATCGAGGCGCGCGACGCCGAGGCCGCACGCGCGGCGATGGCGGCGCACCTCGACCACGTGCTCGGGGTATTCTTCGATAGCTGAGCCCGGTGCCGTTACCGCCGACGATTCGACCGCATCGACGCGCGGGCACGAAAAAAGCCAGTGTCGCCGCCGCCGCAGGCGGACTAGCCTTGCATCAGTGTTCACCGGGATTGGTCCCGACTTGCCGGCCGCGGCCGGCGTTACCCCTGCTGCAAGGAGCGTGCAATGAGCAAGGTACTGGTGCTTTATTACTCGAGCTATGGCCATGTCGAGACGCTGGCCAAGGCGATCGCCGAAGGTGCCGGCGGTGTCGGCGGCACCCAGGTGGACGTGCGCCGGGTGTCCGAGCTGGTTCCCGAAAAGGTGGCCGAACAGTCGGGCTACAAGACCGATCAGGATGCGCCGCTGATCGAAAGCCCCGACGCCCTGGCCGACTACGATGCGATCATCGTCGGCACGCCGACCCGTTTCGGCAACATGGCCTCGCAGATGCGCAACTTCTGGGACATGACCGGCGGCCTGTGGGCCCAGGGCAAGCTGGTGGGCAAGATCGGCAGCGCCTTCGTCTCCACCGCGACCCAGCACGGCGGTCAGGAGACCACGCTGACCTCGATCCACACCACGCTGCTGCACCACGGCATGGTGGTGGTCGGCGTGCCTTACGCCTGCCAGGAGCTCACCAACATGAGCGAGATCACCGGTGGCACGCCCTATGGCGCTTCGACCCTGGCGGGGGCCGACGGCAGCCGTACCCCGAGCGAGAACGAACTGGCGATCGCCCGCTTCCAGGGCAAGCACGTCGCCGAGCTGGCGGCCAAGCTGGGCGGCTGACACCCTCTCAACCTCTGCATAATGCGCAAGCCCGCGCCGTCGTGAGCGACGGCGCGGGCTTGTCTAGGGTCACTCGTAGACCATCTCTTCGAGCTCCAGGCCCTTGGTCTCGCGCACGAAGCGCGCCACGAAGAAGATCGAGATCAGCGCACACAGGGCGTAGAAGCCATAGGCGCCGGTCAGCCCGATCGAGGCGAGCATGATCGGGAAGGTCATGGTGATGGCGAAGTTGGCCACCCACTGGAACAGCCCGGCGATCGCCAGCCCCGAACCGCGCACCTGGTTGGGGAACATCTCACCCAGCATGACCCACATCACCGGGCCCCAGGAGACGTTGAAGCAGAACACGTAGATGTTGGCGGCGATCAGCGCGAGCACCCCGTTGCCGCTGGAGAGCGCCAGGCTGCCGTTGACCATGTCGGCGGTGGAGAAGGCGTAGACCAGCAGTGCCAGCGTCAGCGTCATCCCCAGCGAGCCGGCCCACAGCAGCGGCTTGCGTCCGATGCGGTCGATCAGGCCGATGGTGACCAGACAGGCGGCGATACTCACCGCGCCGCTGATCACGTTGATCATCAGGGCGTCGTTCTCGGAGAACCCCACCGCCTGCCACAGCACGGCGCCGTAGTAGAACACCACGTTGATACCCACCAGCTGCTGGAACACCGCCAGGCCGATGCCCACCCACACCAGCTTGAGCAGCTTGCCGGTGGCGGGGTTGATCAGGTCGGACAGGCGCGGCTGGTGGCGGGTGGAGAGTGACTGGCGAATCTCGCCCAGACGGCGCTCGGTGGTGGCGGCATCGTAGACCAGCCGCAGCACCCGCTCGGCCTTGGCTTCACGCCCGGCGCTGACCAGAAAGCGCGGGCTCTCGGGGATGAATAGCAGGGCCACGAAGAAGATGCCGGCGGGTACCAGCTCCATCCAGAACATGCAGCGCCACGCCTCGAAGCCGAACCACAGCGGGGCGGTGGAGCCGCCGGCGATATTGGCCAGGACGTAGTTGTTGAGAAACGAGAAGAACAGCCCGCCGATGATCGCCACCTGCTGAATGGTCGCCAGCCGGCCGCGCAGATGCGAGGGTGCGATCTCGCTGATATAGGCCGGCGACATCACGCTGGCGGCGCCCACCGCCAGGCCGCCCAGCACGCGGTAGATGACGAACTCGAGCGAGCCCCCGGCGATACCCGAGCCCCAGGCGCTGATCAGGAACAGCACCGCGGCGACGATCAGCAGCGTGCGCCGGCCGAAACGGTCGGCCAGGCGCCCGGCGAAGAACGCCCCCACGGCGCAGCCGAGCAGCATCGAGGCGACGTTGAAGCCGGTCCCCACGCTCTGTGAGTGGAACGCCTGCTGCAGGCCGTCGACGGTGCCGTTGATGACCCCGCTGTCGAACCCGAACAAAAAGCCGCCGATGGCGGCGACGCAGCAGATCAGCATGACCACGAAAGGATGTTGCGAAGCGCTGGATGTTGGCATTGTCTAGCTCCGTTGACGTGTGTTCAGGCGCATCTCGAAGAGGGGATACGGGCGTGAGTCATGGGGCGAGCCCGGGCCGCTCACAGCCAGCCGGCATCGACCCAGTAGTTGTGGGCGGTGCAGGCGGCGGCATCGTCGGAGGCCAGGAACAGCACCATCGCTGCGATGTGCTCGGGATGGATGCGCAGTTTGAGCTTCTGCTCGGCGACGATCTGCGCTTCGTCCTCGGGGGTGTACCAGCGCGACTGGCGCGGGGTCTTGACGTTACCTGGAATCACGCAGTTGACGCGGATACCGTCGCCGCCCAGATCGCTCGCCAGCGCTCGGGTCAGCCCTTCGATGCCGGCCTTGGCGGTCTCGTAGAGCAGCATGCCCGGCTGGCCCAGGTGCCAACTGATCGAGCCGAGATTGACGATCGCCCCCCGGCCCTGGCGGCGCATGGCGGGCGCCACCGCGCGTGCCGCCAGCACCAGATGGCGCAGATTGACGTTCATGCGCTCGTCCCAGTACTCGGGAGTGACGTCCTCCAGCCGGTGGCGGTCGTCGTTGGCGGCGTTGTTGACCAGCACGTCCACCGTGCCGATCGCCTCCAGGGTGGTGGCCAGCGCCGCCGGATCGGTGAGATCGCAGCGGTGATAGTGCACCGTATCGCCCAGCTCGGCGGCCAGCGCCTCGGCGCCGTCCAGGATATCGAGGAAGTGCACCTCGGCGCGCTGGGCGGCGAAGGCGCGCACCAGCCCTTCGCCGATGCCGGACCCGCCGCCGGTGATGACGACACGTTTGCCCTGGAGACTGGGATAGATCGCTGTGGACATCGCACGCTCGCTGTCAGGAAGATTGAGTTCGAGAAGGGTTAGTAAATAGCGTTAACTAATTCTGAATCTCAGCATGCGCCGGGGGCCGAGGGCTGGCCATTGGCCATTGGTGGTAAGGGGGGATCGAGGGGAGCAGGCCGCAGGCGTGGCGGTGGGCGCGGCCGAGGGAGGCGCTGAGCGCTGCCCGTGGGGCTGATGCTGCTTTCGATGGCTCTGATATAGTCCCTGCATCGCCTTCCGTGCCGAGCCGTCCATGTCTAATCACTTCACGCCCGATCACTTCACGCCCAATCATTTCACCCCCCATGCCGCCGGCGACCTCAACTACCTGAAGAGCCTCAATCGCAGCACGATCCTGAGCACGGTACGCCGCTATCCGGGGCTGTCGCGGGCCGATATTGCCCTGCGTACCGGGCTGACCAAGGCCACCGTGGGTAGCGTGGTCAACGTGCTCGGCGAGCGCGGCTGGCTGCGCGAGGGCGAGCTGCACGCGCGCGGTGGTGGGCGCCCGGGACGCTCGCTCTACCTGGACGGCGAGCAGCACGTGATGCTCGGCGCCGAGGTGGGGGTGAAGGGGCTGCGCGTGGTGGCGTGCAATCTTCTCGGCGAAGGCCTCGCCAGTCAGCGCCTGGACGTCTCGCCCACCACGCCGGAAGAGACCGCGGCGGTGCTGGCGCGGCTGATCGAGGCGCTGCTCGGCGATCCGGCGATTGCGGCGCGGCCCTGTCTGGGGCTCGGGGTGGCGCTGCCGGGGCCGGTGGCGCCGCAGGCGCCGATCCTGCGTCTGGCACCCAACCTGGGCTGGGTCGATATCGACTTCCTGGCGCTGCTGCGCGCCGAGCTCGACTCTCCGGCGGGGGTGTGGCTACTCGACAACGAAGCCAACGCCGCCGCCTTCGGCGAGTTCTACTTCATCGAGGGCACGCCGCCGGAGTCGATCGCCTATCTCAGCGCGGGTAGCGGTATCGGCTGCGGGGTGGTCAGCGGCGAGCACTTTCCGGTGATTCCGCGGGGGCACCAGGGGCTGGTGGGGGAGATCGGCCACACCGTGCTGGTGGCGGACGGGGCGCCCTGTCACTGTGGCAATCACGGCTGTGCCGAGACCCTGGTCAGCGGCTGGATGCTGCGCGAATCCCTCGGCGTGGCGGCCGATGCCAGCCTGAGCGCGTCGCTGCTGGCGCGTCTCGACGAGCCGGAGGTCAGCGCGGCGTTGGCGCGGGCCGGGCGCGCGCTGGGGCTTTTGATGCTCAATCTGCATCACACCCTCAACCCCTCGATGCTGATTCTCGGCGGCTCGCTGATACGCCTCGGCGCGCCGCTGGTGGCACCGGCGCTGGCCTACTTCGATGCCCACCAGAACGATCTGCTGCGCCAGTCGCAGCGGGTACCGGTGAAGGTGGTCGAGGACAGCACCTTCACCGCCGCCCGCGGTGCCGCCGCCCAGGTCATGGCACGCGCCGCGATCGAGATTTGAGCTGCGATCGCGGTGTGAGCCGCGCCCGACCACCGTAGGCGCCGAACGCGGTCAGCATCGCGCTCAGTTGCGCTGCACGCGCACCTCGCTGGCCCCGTTGCCCTTGGGTTCGACCCGGATCTGCAGCGGTATGCGCTCGTGCATCTCCTGCACATGGGAGATCACGCCGACCCGGCGGCCCTGGGCCTGCAGGCCGTCGAGGGCATCCATCGCCAGCGCCAGTGACGCCGGGTCGAGGCTGCCGAAACCCTCGTCGATGAACAGCGACTCGATCGCCAGCTGGTGCGAGGCCATCGAGGCCAGCCCCAGTGCCAGCGCCAGCGAGACCAGGAAGGTCTCGCCGCCGGAGAGCGAGTGCACCGAGCGCCGCTCGTCGGCCATGTCGCCGTCGATCACCAGAATGCCCAGTTCGCTGCCGCCGCGCGCCACACGGTAGCGCGGCGTCAGCGCGCGCAGATGCTGGTTGGCATGGGTCAACAGATGATCGAGGTTATAGGCCTGGGCGATACGCCGGAAGCGCTTGCCATCGGCACTGCCGATCAGGCCGTTGATCCGCTCCCAGCGCTGTACCTCCTGCGCCGCCGCCTCGCGCTGGCGCGCCCCTCCTGCTGTACCCGGCGGCGGCGATCATCTTCGGCGAGCTGCTGCTGGGCGTCGTCGCGGCGCTGCTGCTGGGCCTGCCACTCGTGCTCCAGCGCCTGCAGGCGCTCGCGCTGGGCAGCCAGGCGCGTGCTCAACGTTTGCGCGTGTTCGGCGTCGAGCAACTGCGCCTCGGGGGTATCGGGCAGCAGCAGGCGACGCTGCTCGATCAGGGCGCGGCGGCGCTCTTCGAGCGCGACCCGGGCCGCGTCGCGCTCGCGCTCGCGCCGTTCGCAGGCCTCACGCAACTGGCGATGCGCGGCTTCGGTGTAGCCCAGCAGGGTCTCCAGCCGCGCCTCGTCGAGCTCGGGCTGGGTGCGTCGCCACGTCTGCCAGGCGTGGTCGAGCTCGGCGTGGGTCGTCTGCTCCTCCTGCTGGCGCTGGGCCAGATCGGCGATCTGCTGGGTCAGCCGTGTATGGGTGTTCTCCAGGGTCTGCCACTGCGTCTGTCGCGCCTCCCACTGCTGCTGCGCCTGCTGGCGCTGCTGCTCCAGCGCGGTCTGCCAGGCCTGGGCCGAGGCGTGCTCGCCCAGCACCGCGGCGAGCGCCTGATGCGTACGCGTCAGCGCCTGCTCAAGCTCCGGCAGCGAGGCGGCGAGTGTCTCCAGACGCGCCCGGTCGAGCGCCTGGCGTGTCTCGCGCTTGCCCAGCTCCAGGGCCAGGTTCTGGCGCTGACGTTCGAGCGGGTCGAGGGTGCGCTCGATGGTGTCGAGCCGCTGCAGCCGCTCACTGGCCTGCTGGCGCTCACTCAGCGCCTGCTCGCGCTGGTTCTCGAGCCACTCGCCAGGTTGCTCGGCGGCGCTCAACTCGGCGCTCAGCGGGTGCTCGTCCAGGGTACTGGCCGCGGCCTCGCGGGCCGGCGCCAACGCTTGCTGACGCTGCTCTGCAGCCAGCAGCGTTTGGCGGCAGCTGCGCCACTCGACGCTCAGCTCCTGATGCTGCTCGCGGGCGTCCGCCACGCGCTGGGCTTCCTGGTCGAGCTGCTGGCGCTCCTGTGCCTCGATGCTGGCCACCAGCGCCTCTCCCGGATGCGCCGGCGGCGTTTCGCGGTAGGGATGGTCGGTGGCGCCACATACCGGGCACGGCGTCTCTTCACGTAGCTGCTGGCGCAGCCGCGCGACCGCGTCGCTGCGCGCGGCGCGGGCGTTCTCGATCTGTTCGCCGATCTGGGCGTGGCGCTGCTCGGCGGCGGTGAGATCGCGCTTGGCCTGCTGGCCCGCCTGTTCGAGCTGGGTCAGCCGCTCGCGGCTCTGCGTGAGTTGCTGCTGGAGCGTCGCCTGCTCGTGATCCAGGCGTTGGCGTTCGCGCCACGCCTGGGTCAGGCCGTCCAGGGCATCGAGGCGGGCCTGGGCCTTGTCCCGCGTCTGGTTGAGGGCGGCGCGCAGGTCGGCGGCGGTGGTCTGCGCGGTGGCGGTCTCCAGCAGCGTGGCCAGATGCTGGCGCTGGGCTTCGATCTGCTGCGCCTGCTTTGCCATCTGCTGCTGCAGCTGCGCCTGACGCTGGGCTTCCTCGGCTGCCGTGGCAGTGAGCTGCGTCTGCTCCGCGCGCTGCTGGTCGCGCTGCTGCTGGCGCCTTGCGCGCTCGCTCTCCAGCTCGCGCGCCTGGGCCAGCTCGGGTTGGGCGTCGCGCAGCGCGGCGGCGGTGCGCTCGCGGGCGGCGCTGGCGGTTTCCAGCTCGGGGCCGAGGGTCCGGCGTTCGCCGTCGCAGCGTTCGAGTGCGGCGCGCGCGTCGGCCAGTTGCTGTTCGCGCCGGGCCAAGGTCTCGGCCAGGCTGCGGCGCTGGCGGACCGGTTCGCGCCAGGGGGCGAGGGCGTCGAGCTGGGCGAGGGTCTCGCGCTCGGTCTGGGCGGCGGCGATCGCCGCCTCGGCGGCCTGCAGCGTCGTCTCGGCCTGCTGCCAGTCGGCGCTCAGCCGGGCCTGGCGCTCGAGTTCGGTGCCCTCGGCCTGCAGCCGTTCGCGCCGGGTCTGCAGGGCATCCAGGGCCTGCTGCTGCGCCGTGGCCTCCTGCTCCAGCTCGGCGCGGACCTCGGCGGCCACCGGCAGGGCGTCGGCGAGCCTGGCTTCGATCGCCTCCAGCGCGCCTCGGGCCGTGCGTGCGCGCTGGAAGGCGGCGCGCGAGATGGCGGAGTAGTGCTGGGTATCGGTGAGCCGCTCCAGCAGCTCGCTGCGGGCGTTGTCGTCGGCCTTGAGAAAGGCGGCGAACTCGCTCTGGGCGAGCAGCACGGCGCGGGTGAACTGGTCGAAGTTGAGCCCCAGGCGCTCCGGCAGCAGGCGGTCGAATTCGCGCTTCTGCGCCGTCAGCAGCTGGTTGGCGTCGAGATCGATGAGCGACTGCTCGATCTTCTGCAGGCTGCCGTCGGGCTTGTCGCGGGCCCGGCGCACGCCCCAGCGGGCGCGGTAGCGGCGGCCGTCGCGGCCGACGAAGTCGACCTCGGCGAAGCCGCTGGCGCAGCCGCGTCGCAGCAGGGTGCGGGCATCGGCGGTGGTCAGGGTGTCGCGGCCCACGTCGGTGATCTGGGAGTCGCGTACCGGCGCCTGGCGCAGGCGCGGCGTGCTGCCGTAGAGCGCCAGGCAGAGTGCATCGAGTAGAGTGCTCTTGCCGGCGCCGGTGGGGCCAGTGATGGCGTAGAGCCCCTGGTCGGCGAGGGGTGACGCGGTGAAATCGAGCTCGTGGCGACCGGCCAGCGAGGCCAGGTTCTCAAGGCGGATGGCGAGTATCTTCATGCCTCACCCTCCGCGTCCTGGACTTCCTGCACCAGGGTGGCGAAATCCCTTGCCACTGCTTCCGGCGGCGTCTCGCCATACTCCGCCTGCCAGCGGCGGGCGAAGATCTCCTGCGGGGTGAGGCTGTCGAGATCGACTGCGACGTGCTCTGCGGGGTCTTTCCCGGCATTGGGATAGTGGCTGTGAATGCGCAAGAGCCGCAGCGGCTTGTCGGCGATCGCCGCTTCGATCCGGGCGCGCAGATCGGGCTGCGGCGTGTCGAGCGCCACGCGTACCTCCAGCCACGGCCAGCGCTCGCGCGGTAGCGCCTCCCCGGTGGTGGGTTCGGGCTGCCACGCCAAAAGCTCGGCCTCGACCGCCTCGACGCTATCCGGGCCGACCCTCTCGAGGGCCACGTGGCGGGGTATCGGCAGGCTCTCGACGGTGTCGAGTTCGGCCCCGTTCAAGGTCACTTCGAGTACCTGGTGGGGGTAGTGGCTCTCGCTGAAGTCGAGCGGCAGCGGCGAACCGCTGTAGCGGATGCGCGGCTCGCCCACCTGCTGCGGTCGGTGCAGGTGACCCAGCGCCACATAGGCGATCGAGGGCGGAAAGAGCGCGGCGGAGATCGCCTCCTCGCCGCCGATCACGATCGGCCGCTCGCTGGCTTCGGAGACGGCGGCGCCCTGCAGATGGGCGTGGCTCATCGCCACCAGCGCCTGGCCCGGTTCACGGCGGGCTTCGGCGGCTTCTACCAGCTCGCGGTGGACGCGGGCGATGCCCTCGCGGTAGTCGTCGACATCGCCGCCGGTGACCTCCGCCGGGCGCAGGAAGGGCAGCGCCAGGCACCAGGCGCGAATCTCCCCCGCGGCGTCGGGCAGCGGTACCAGCAGGTGATCGCTGTCGAGGCTGCCATCCTTGAGCCAGTGCACCCGCCCCAGGGCATGGGTCTTGAGCCGCTTCATCAGCGGCGCCGGCAGTTCGATGCGCGAACCGCTGTCGTGATTGCCGGCGATCATCACGATCTCCAGCGCCGGCAGGGCGGCGTGGGCGGCGACGATGAAGTCGTAGAGCAGCTCCTGGGCCCGCAGCGAGGGGTTGACCACATCGAAGATGTCACCGGCGATCAGCAGCGCATCGGGCTGGCGCTCGGCGAGCGTCGCCAGCAGCCAGTCGAGAAAGGCGCGCTGTTCGACATGGCGCTCCTGGCCATGGAAGGACTGGCCCAGATGCCAGTCGGCAGTGTGGAAAAGTTTCACGATGTGGCGCCTTGTGACGTCGGAGAGAGTGAAGCGGAAAAAGCGACGCCAAGTGTAACGTGCCGCTCGGTCTGGAGCCGAACGCAGGTTCTCGGTGTTGGAGAGATGCTGTGTTGGAGAGACGCCGTCGGCGCGACTAGGCTTTGCGGCGTCGACAGCACGGGAGGGCAAGACGGCGATGGCACTACATGACTGGGATCTGACGCCGGAGGCGGCGATCGCCCTGCAGAAGCGGCTGGCACCCGGCGTCAGGCGCGAGGATACGCTGGGCGAGGTGGGCCTGATTGCCGGCATGGACATCGGCTTCGAAGATGGCGGGGAGACCACCCGCGCGGCGCTGGTACTGCTCGAGTGGCCCTCGCTCACCCTGGTGGAGCAGGTGGTGCACCGCGAGCCGACGCGCATGCCCTACGTGCCGGGGCTGCTGTCCTTTCGCGAGATACCCGCGGCGCTGGGGGCCTTCGAGCGGCTGTCCCAGCGCCCGGATCTGATCATGGTCGATGGCCAGGGCATCGCCCATCCGCGGCGTCTGGGCATCGCCTCGCACCTGGGGCTGTGGCTCGATCTGCCGACCATCGGCGTGGGCAAGAGCCGGCTGTGCGGCCAGTTCGGCGAGGTGCCGTTGGCCAAGGGCGAGTGGACGCCGCTGACCGACCGGCGGCGTGACGAGGACCCCGACGACGTCGCCGTGGATGCGCGCGGCCGGGTCACCATCGGTGCGGTGCTGCGCTCGCGGGAGGGGGTGAAGCCGCTGTTCGTCTCACCCGGGCACCGGCTCTGTCTGCCCACCGCGGTCGACTGGGTGGTGCGCTGCCTGGGTCGCACCAAGCTGCCGGAGCCGACCCGGCTGGCGGATCGGCTGGCATCGAGAAAGGGCGAAGTGGCGGTCAGCGGGCAGCTGTCGCTGTAGCCGCGCTGTGGCGTATTGCCTGTGCGCTGGGCATTGCCTGGCTGCTTAGACGATATCCAAAGATACCGGCTCCCGTGGCGCCGGAAAGGCGTTGTCGAGCCGGGTGAGGTCGTCGGCGTCGAGGTCGATGTCCAGGGCGGCGGCGTTGGCGTCGACATGCGCCAGGGTCGACGCCTTGGGAATGGCGATCACCGGTCTCGGCCGCTCGTGCTGGGGGCAGGCGGGGCGGATGGCCCAGGCCAGCAGGATCTGGGCGGCGCTGGCGCCATGCTTGTCGGCGATCTCGTTGACCACCGTCGAGGAGAGCAGCTTGGCCCGCAGCCGGCCGCCCTGGGCCAGCGGGCAGTAGGCCATCACCGGCAGATGGTGGTCCTGCATCCACGGCAGGACATCGACCTCGATGCCGCGGGAGCCGAGGTGATAGAGCACCTGGTCGGTGGCGCAATCGGCGGCGGCAGGAAACGCTTCCATGGCTCTGAGGTTACCCGCATCGAAGTTGGAGACGCCGAAGCGGCGGATCTTGCCCTGATCGCGCAGTCGCTCGAACGCCTCGAAGGTCTCGTCCAGCGGAATGCCGCCGGGCCAGTGCAGCAGATAGAGATCGAGCCTCTCGATCCCCAGCCGCGCAAGGCTGCCTTCGCAGGCGGCGATGGCGCTGTCGCGACCGGCGTTCCAGGGGTAGACCTTGGAGACCACGAAGGCGTCGTCGCGGCGACCGCGCAGCGCCTCGCCGACGACCTCTTCGGCGCCGCCGTCAGCATACATCTCGGCGGTGTCGATCAGCTCGAGCCCCAGGTCCAGGCCGTGCTGCAACGCCGCCACCTCCTGCCGGCGCGGTACCCGATTCTCGCCCATGTACCAGGTTCCCTGGCCGATGGCCGGCAAGGCCAGCGCAGGGGCGTCGCCGCTGGCGGGAAATTCGATCCGTGGTCTCTGCCGAGGCATGCAAGACTCCCTTTTGGTTTAGGCGTTGCTGTTATGCTGGTCGCCACTCGCGGGTTTCGCAAACCCGGCATCGGCCATCGTCTACTGCTTTCAGGAGAACTTCCATCGAACCCTCTTCGCTCCGCCAGACCCGGGCCTGGGTCGAATCCTTCGTCGTGGCCCACGATATCTGTCCCTTTGCCGGGCGCGAGATGCGCCGGGACAGCATTCGCTACGTCCTCGCCGAGGCCAGCGACCTGGAAGGGCTGCTCCACGAGCTGGTGGCCGAGTGCCGGCATCTCGATGCCCACGCCGATATCGCCACCACGCTCTTGATCGCACCCGCGGGCATGGACGATTTCGACGCCTATCTGGACTGGCTCGAACTGGCCGAGCGGCTGATGGAGGAGCTGGGCTATGTCGGCATCTATCAGTTGGCCAGCTTCCACCCGGACTATGTGTTCGATGGCGTGGCGGCGGACGACCCCGCCAATGCGACCAACCGTTCCCCCTGGCCGATGCTGCATATCCTGCGCGAAGCCGAGCTCGAGCGGGCGATCGCCAACCACGCCGACCCCGAGGGCATCCCCGAGCGCAATATGGCGCGGCTGCGCGAGCCCGGCTCGGCGGCGCTGGCGGCCGGGTTGGCCGCGCGCGGCGTCGAGTGACGCGGGCCAACGCCTGTGCAGTGACCTGTGCCGATGGCTGCCAGGCCGTGTCGGGGCTATTCTGGGGCTGATCCGAGCGGAGATGCCGAGCAGCCTGGTATTCCGCCGTCAGATGTTGTCACTGGGCCCCTTCGGGGCTCTCCAAGGAGCGATACCATGCAGACCGTTACCCGTGGCGGTGAACCCGTCGAGGTGAGTGGCCGTTTTCTCGAGAAGGGCGACAAGGCGCCGCCGTTCACGCTGACCGATGCCGAGCTCAAGGACGTCCAGCTCGACGACTACGCCGGCAAGCGCAAGGTGCTCAACATCATCCCCAGCATCGACACCAAGACCTGTGCGATGTCGGCACGCAAGTTCAACGAGCGCGCCAGCCAGCTCGACAATACCGTGGTGCTGGTGGTGTCGGCGGATTTGCCCTTTGCACAGGTGCGCTTCTGCGGGGCGGAAGGGCTCGACGATGTCAGCACGCTCTCCTGCTTCCGCCATCCCGAATTCCGCCAGCTCTACGGCGTGTCGCTGGACAGCGGCCCCATGGCCGGGCTGTGCGCGCGGGCGGTGGTGGTACTCGACGAAGAGGATCGGGTGATCCACGCTGAGCTGGTCGGCGAGATCAAGCACGAGCCGGACTACGACGCGGCGATCGCTGCGCTCGAGAGTTGAGGATCAAAAAGCCCCTAAGTTTGATTAGCCTTCGGACCGATGGTCTACACTGACTGGCGAGCCATCCCCACGGATGGATGCGGACGACCGCCTTACGCTTCACACGACCCATGGAGACGATGATGACGATCAAGAAATCCGGTTCCGCCGAGTGGAAGGGCAGCCTCAAGAAAGGCAAGGGTGTGGTATCCACCCAGAGCGGTGCTCTCAAGGAGAACCCTTACGGTTTCAACACCCGCTTCGAGGGTCAGCCCGGCACCAACCCGGAAGAGCTGGTCGCTTCCGCCCACGCCAGCTGCTTCTCGATGGCGCTGTCGATGATGCTGGGCGAAGAGGGCATCGAGCCCGAAAGCATCAAGACCGAAGCCACCGTGATCATGGAGCAGGACGACAGCGGCTTCACCATCACTGCGGTCGAGTTGAAGACCGTGGCCAAGATCCCCGGTGCCGATCAGGCGACCTTCGACAGCGCCGCGCAGAAGGCCAAGGAGGGCTGCCCGATCTCCAAGCTGCTCAACGCCAAGATCTCGCTGGACGCCAAGCTCGAGAGCTGAAGCGCCTCACGCTGAGCACAGCGAGCCGGCCCCAGGGCCGGCTCGCTGCTTTTCGCACCCGGTCAGGTGCCGTGCGCTGGGCCATGACGGCGTGTGTGGACTCTGTTAACGTGCTTACCTCCGCGTCTGCCGCCCGGCACGCTGCGCCGGCCTCCGGGGCGCGGGAGGGAACAGGACACACGTGATTCGGATGCCCCACGACACAAGACAATAGCCATGGCCACTCTTCCTCAGTACGACGCGGCGCCGTCGCGCCCCCTGTCTCGCGGAGACATCAAGGTCCTGTCGCTGTCCGCCCTCGGCGGCGCGCTGGAGTTCTACGACTTCATCATCTTCGTCTACTTCGCCACGGTCATCGGGGCGCTGTTCTTCCCGCCGGAGATGCCGGAGTGGCTGCGCATGGTGCAGACCTACGGCATCTTCGCTGCCGGCTATCTGGCGCGGCCGCTGGGCGGCATCATCATGGCGCACTTCGGCGATTTGCTGGGGCGCAAGCGGATGTTCACGCTGTCGATCTTTCTGATGTCGGTGCCGACGCTGCTGATCGGCTGCCTGCCCACCTATGCGACGATCGGCTACGCCGCGCCGCTGCTGCTGGTCTTGATGCGCATCCTGCAGGGTGCGGCGGTGGGCGGTGAGGTGCCGGGGGCGTGGGTCTTCGTCACCGAGCACGTCTCGCGCAAGGACGTCGGTCTGGCCTGCGGTACCCTGGCCTCGGGGCTGGTCGCTGGCATCCTGATCGGCTCGATCATCTCGGCCTTCTTCAAGTCCTACTACAGTGCCGAGGAGATGAGCGCCTACGGCTGGCGGGTGCCGTTTCTGATCGGTGGGGTGTTCGGCTTCCTCGCGGTCTATCTGCGCCGCTACCTGGAAGAGACCCCGGTGTTCGCCGAGATGCGCGCCAAGAAAGCGCTCTCCGATGGGTTGCCGGTGAAGCGCGTGCTCGCCAGCCACCTCGACAGCGTGGTGCTGTCGATGGGCGTGACCTGGATCCTCACCGGTGCGGTGGTGGTGGTCCTGCTGCTCACCCCGAGCATGCTCAAGAGCCTCTACGCCATCGATGCGTCCTATGCCAACGTCTGGGCCATCGTCTGCACCGTGTTCGGTAGCATCGCCGCCGGCTGGTGCGCCGACCGTCTGGGCAGCGGGGTGACCCTGATCCTGTGGAGCCTGCTGCTGGGCGTCGCCTACTGGGTGATGATGCACAGCGTACCGCAGGACCCGAGCCAGCTGCTGTGGAGCTACTGCCTGGCCGGCTTCGGCGTGGGGATCGTCGGTGTGGTCCCGACCATCGCGGTGAAGTCGTTCCCGGCGGCGGTGCGTTTCTCGGGGCTGTCGTTCTCCTACAACGTCGCCTACGCCATCTTCGGCGGCTTCACCCCGGTGGTGGTCTCGACCCTGATGATCTCGCACCCGGCGGCGCCGGCCTACTATATCGCCGCGCTGGCGCTGCTCGGCGTGCTGATCGGGCTGTTCCTGCTGTGGGCGCCAGGTGGCCGCCGGCTGTCGGTGATGCCCTCCTGAGATCTTCGCGCCCCGCTCCCCGGGGCGCGTCAGCCGGAGCAGGGCGATGCCCGCGACCCTGGAACAGCGCATTCTGACCCTCTCCATCGCCGCCACCCTGGTGGTCTCGGCCCTGGGCGTGGCGCTGGGATTGATCTCGGGGTCGGAGGCGATCCTGTTCGACGGCGTCTTCTCGTCGATCGATGCGGCGATGTCGATGCTGGCGCTGACGGTGACGCGGCTGGTGATGCGCGAGTCGACCCAGCGCTTCCAGCTCGGCTACTGGCATCTGGAGCCGATGGCCGCGGCGTTCAACGGCGCGGTGCTGGTGCTGCTGTGCTTCTACGCCTTTCTCAACGCTCTCGGCACCTGGCTCCAGGGCGGCAGCGAGCCGCAGCTGGGGCTGGCGCTGGGCTACGCCGTGGCGGTGAGCCTGATCTGCTTCACGCTGTTCTTCTATGAGCGCCGGCTCAACCGCCGCGCGCGCTCGGAGTTCGTGCGGATCGATCTGCAGAACTGGCTGATGGCGGGTCTCATCACCAGTGCGCTGCTGCTCGCCTTTTTGCTCGCCTGGGCGATGGAGGGCACGCGCTATGCCGGCTGGATCCCGTACGTCGACGCCACCCTGGTGATGCTGTTGACCCTGGTGTTCGTGCCGATCCCGCTGCGGATCGTCTATCGCGCCATGCGCGAGGTACTGATGGTGGCGCCGTCGCAGCTCGACAGCGAGGTGCGCGCGGCGATGGCGCCGGTGATGCGTCGCGAAGGGCTGCTGGCGTTCGACAGCTACGTCGCCAAGAGCGGGCGCGTGCACACCATCGAGGTGCATATCCTGACCACCCCCGAGTTCGCCCGCGATGGCGGCATCGCCGTGTGCGACGAGATTCGCGCGGAGATCGCCGCCGGGCTCAGCGTACCCGCCGAGCAGCGCTGGTTCACCGTCGCCTTCACTGCCGAGCAGCGCTGGCTGTAGCGTTTTCCCGCGTGCTCTCCGCCGCCTGCACCAGGGCGCGAATCAGGCGCTGCTGAGAGCGGCTGAAGAGCATCATCTCCGGGTGCCACTGAACCCCGATCAGAAACGCGTGATGCTCGCTCTCGATCGCCTGGACCAGTTCGTTGCGATCCCGCGCCACCACCTTGAGGCCCTCGCCGGGGCGGTCCACTGCCTGGTGGTGGAGGCTGTTCACCTGGCAGTAGCGGCGGTTGAGAATCTCGGCCAGACGGCTATAGGGATCGATCTCCACGCGCTTGCGCGGCAGCACCGTGCGCCGGTTGCGGATATGCCGGTAGGTGGACTGGATATCGCCGATCAGGCTGCCGCCGAGATGAATGTTGATCATCTGCGCGCCGCGGCAGATGCCCAGGATCGGCAGCCCGCGTGGCAGGCAGCTGGCGAGCAGGTCGAGTTCCAGCTCGTCGCGGGCGGGGTCGATGCGCACGTCGAGCTGCATCTCGCCGCCGTAGCGGTGGGCGCCGATATCGTCGCCGCCGCCGATGATCAGGCCATCCAGTTCGCGCCGCAGCGGGCGCGCCGGCGACACCCGCAGCGGCAGCCCGCCGGCGCGCCATACCGAAATACAGTCGCACCACCACGCCATGCGGCTCTTGTGGTCCGAGGTGGTGATGCCGATCAACGGCCGCCGGGTGGGTTTCTCGCCCGCCATCAGGAGCGCATCCAGCGCTGCAGCGAATCGAGCCAGCGGCTCAGGGTGGGCTGCGCCAGATGCTCGCGGTAGGCCATGCAGCGCTCCGCCAGACGCGCCGGGTCGGCGGCCAGGCGCTCGACCTCGACCCAGCGGTTCCACTCCAGGCTGGCGCCCCAGTCGGGGTCGGAGAGCGAGGCATTGGGCAGCCGGTAGTGATAGGTCGGGCGGGGCTTGACCAGCCCCTCCTGCAGCAGCGGACTGGGGTGGTCCGGGGCCAGCCAGGCGAACAGTGGCAGCAGGTCGAGCTCACGGTTGCGGGTGGGGTTGGCTTCCAGGTAGTCGTCGATCAGCTGCGCCAGCGTCGGCTGGTAGTCGGGGTCGAGCACGAGGCTTGCGTAAGTCTCGGAGAATGGCCGGGTGTGCGGCAGCATGTCCCGAGTGAGGTCGACCTCGATCTGATCGCGCAGCCACTCGGCCAGGATCAGATAGGCGCGCAGATGGGCGAGCACGCTCTCCACCTCGGGCGCCGGAATCTCCGGGTTGAGATGCAGGCCGAAAGCGTAGATCAGGCTGGCATCGGTGCCCTCGGCGCCGTGGCTGCGCAGGGCGTCGAACAGCGCGTCGAGCTTGGCCAGGGCGTGCCATGGCAGCGGCGGGCAGACGATCTCGGTGGGCACCAGCCCGGCGACCATGTCGCCCAGCCATTCGCGGGTGCGCGAGTGCAGGCTGGCACGCAGGTGCTCGCCGATCCCCGGCGGCTGGCCGTTGTGCGAGCGGGCGCGTGCCAGCAGCGCAGCATCCGGGTGCACGTACTGGCTGTCGAGCTCGATATTGAAGGTGCCCCAGGGCGTGTCGGCGACCCGCAGGCGATGGGCGCTGTCATGCTTGAGCGTACCGCCGAAGGTGGCCTCGACCAGGCGCGCGGCGGCCAGCGGGGCGATGCCGGCGAACTCGATCTCCACCCCGACACGGCGGGGAGCGCCATCGCGGTTGTCGGGTTGCGGGGGCGTTGTCAGGGGCACATCGGACTCCTTGCCGGTACGCGGTGGCGCGGCCACGGGTGGGTCGTCGTGGCGATGATTCGACGGCATCAGAGCAGCTCGTTCACCCAGAGCCTAGCAGGCCTGCGGCGGGATGACAGGTACCCGCGTGCGATCCGCTGACAGGCATGTGGGCGCATCGCGTCTTCAGCCCCAGTGGCTGAGCACCACGCCGCCCAGGATCAGCCCCCCGGCCACCAGCCGTTCGCGCCGCAGTGGCTCCTTGAGCCAGACTACGCCAATGGCGATGGCAAACAGCACGCTGGTCTCGCGCAGCGCCGCGACCAGGGCGATGGGCGCCTGGGTCATGGCCCAGATGGTGATGCCGTAGGCGCTCAATGAGAGCGCGCCGCCGATCAGCCCGACCCGCCAGTGGCCGATCAGAGTCGGCAGCACGCCCGGCCCGCGCATCAGCACCAGTGTCAGCAGCATGCCCAGGCCGTCGAGCAGGAACAGCCACACCACGTAACTGGCGGCACTGCCGTTGACCCGCGCGCCGCTGCCGTCGGTGAGCGTGTAGCCGGCGATGAACACCGAGGTGATCAGGGCATTGGCCAGGGCCGTGTGCGACAGGCGGTGCTGGACGCCGCCACGCAGCGCCATGCTGAAGATGCCCAGGACCAGCAGAGCGATGCCGGCGTAGCCGAAGGCGGTGGGCGAGTCGCTGAGGGCGAAGACCCCGACCACGGTGACCAGCAGCGGCGCGCAGCCGCGGGCGATCGGGTAGACCTGGCCCAGGTCGCCGCTGCGATAGGCGCGGGCGAGGAACACGTTGTAGCCGATGTGCAGGAAGGTCGAGGCGATCAGCCACGGCCAGGCGGCGGCGCTGGGCAGTGGCACGAAGGCGACACAGACCAGCGAGATCAGCGCGCAGGCGACCTGGATCAGTGACAGGCTGAGCAGGCGGTCGAGACCCACCTTGACCAGGGCGTTCCAGCTGGCGTGCATCAGGGCGCCGGCGAGCACGGCGAGGAGAATGGGTGTGGTCACGACGTGTCCTGGTGTCGGCTGCCCGGCCATTGCATGCGGATGCCGGCGCTGTCATAGGGTTGTCATAGTCTGCCCCAGCGCGGTGGCGGCGTCGATCCCGTGTGCTGGGCGCGCCGTGCCGGGGTAGGATAGGCGGCCTATCGGCCCGGCCGAATCTCTGTTCTTTGGAGCGTGAATGTTCAGTGTTCTGCACGCCAACCACCTCGAGGATCTGCGCGACCTGTCGCTGGCGGTGATGCAGCGTCAGCGGCTGCCACCCCTCACCCCCGAGACCTTCCTGGTGCAGTCCAACGGCATGGCGCAGTGGCTGCGGCTGTCGCTGGCGGAGGCCGATGGCGTCGCCGCCTCGGTGGACTTCCCGCTGCCGTCGAGCTTCGTCTGGCGCGCCTACCGCGCGGTGCTGGAGCGTGAAGGCGCGCCGATTCCGCAACACTCGCCGTTCGACAAGCGGCCGCTGGCGTGGCGCATTCTGCGTCTGCTGGAATCCCGGATCGAGGCGGAGCCGGAGGTGTTCGCGCCGCTGGCGCACTATTTGTCCGCTGACGCGGGGTCCGCCGCAGGCGCTCTATCCGCTGACGCGGGGTCCGCCGCAGGCGCTTTCTCTTCCGGGGCAGAGGGGGACGATGGCGCGGGGTCGATAGACACCGGTGAGCAGGCGGTATCGGACGCGGCCGACGCGCCGGGTTCCGCCGCCGAGCAGGCCGAGCGCAAGCGCTGGCAGCTCGCGGTGCGCCTGGCCGATCTGTTCGACCAGTATCTCAACTATCGACCCGACTGGCTGGCGGCGTGGGAGCGGGACGAGACGGCACCAATGGATCTGCCCGCCGACCAGCGCTGGCAGCCGGCGCTGTGGCGGGCGCTGCTGGACGATGCCGATCCGGCCGAGCGCGAGTTCCACCGGGCGCGGCTGCACGGGCGTTTCGTGCGCGCCGCGCGGGCGCTCGACACCTGCCCACCGGGGCTGCCGCCCAGGCTGTTCGTGTTCGGTATCTCGGCGCTGCCGGCACAGCTGCTGGAGGCGCTGCACGCGCTCTCCGGGGTGATCGATGTCTTTCTGATGATCACCAACCCGTGCCGCCACTACTGGGGCGATATCGTCTCCGACCGCGAGGCGATCAAACGCGCCGGGCGCCTCTCCGCTGACGCCCAGGCGCGCCAGCAGGGGCGACATCCGGAGGCGCCGTGGCTCGCCGAGCTCGACGAGGAGGCGCTGCATCTGCAGGCCAACCCGCTGCTCGCGGCCTGGGGCGCCCAGGGGCGGGACTTCATCGTCGGACTCTATGAATTCGAGAGCCAGGATGGCGGCTTCGACGTCGAAACCGATCTGTTCCAGGACCCGGCCACGGATGACGCTCCCTCACTGCTCGCGCAGATCCAGCAGGACGTGCTCGATCTGCGCCACCCCGGAGAGCTGGCGCGAGAGCAGGGCCGCAAGCGGACGATCGCCGCCGAAGACGCCTCGTTGTCTTTCTACCGAGTGCACTCGCCGCTGCGCGAGGTCGAGGTGCTGCACGACCGCCTGCTTGCCGCGTTCGACGAGGCGAGTGCGGCGGGGGCGCCGCTGCGCCCGCGTGACATTCTGGTGATGGTGCCGGAGATCGACAGCTACGCGCCCTACATCGAGGCGGTGTTCGGGCAGTATGCGGCGGACGATCCGCGCCATGTGCCTTTCACCATCGCCGACCAGGTGGCCAGTGAGACCCATCCGTTGATGGTGCTGGTGCTGGCGCTGCTGGAGCTGCCGGAGCGGCGGCTCGGGGTGAGCGAGCTGCTCGATGCCCTCGACGTGCCGGCGCTGCGGGCGCGCTTCGGCATCGACGAGGGCGAGCTGCCGCGGCTGCGCCAGTGGCTGGCGGAGAGCGGCGTGCGCTGGGGGCTTTCCGCCAGCCACCGCCGCGCGCTGGGCTTTCCGGCGCTGCACGAGAACAGCTGGGCGTTCGGCCTCGAGCGCATGCTGCTGGGGTATTCGACCGGCCCGCTGCCGCCGGAGTCGACCGGCCCGCTGCCGCCGCGTTCAAGCGGCCCGCTGCCGCCGCGTTCAAGCGGCCCGCTGCCGCCGCGAGCCAGCGGAACGAGCGTGGGGGAGTCCGCAGCGTGGCAGTTCGATGCCATCGTGCCCTTCGATGAGGTCGGCGGGCTGGAGGCGGATCTCGCCGGGCGCCTGGCGGAGCTGGTGGCGGCGCTCGAGGAGCAGCGCGCCGCACTCTGCGCGCCGGGCACGCCGGCCGAATGGCGGGTGCGCCTGGGGGCGCTGCTGGCGCGGATGTTCCAGCCCGCCGGGCTCGACGAGCACGACGTGCTGGCGCGGGTCGATCAGGCCCTGGGCCGCTGGCAGGCGAGCTGCGAGCTGGCGGCCTTCACCCAGCCGATCGGGCTCGGCGTGGTGCGGGACGCGCTCAAGGCGGAGCTCGACGAGGGCGGCCTGGCCCAACGCTTTCTCGCCGGCAAGGTCAACTTCGCTACCCTGATGCCGATGCGTGCTATCCCGTTCCGGCATATCTATCTGCTGGGGATGAGCGATGGCGCCTATCCGCGCACCCGCCAGCCGCAGGATTTCGATCTGATGGCGGGGAGGGCGCGCCCCGGCGACCGCTCGCGGCGCGACGACGACCGCTATCTGCTGCTCGAGGCGCTGCTCTCCGCCCGCGACCGGCTGACCCTCTCCTGGGTCGGCTTCGATCAGCGCGACAACACCCCGCGGCCGCCCTCGGTGCTGATCGGCGAGCTGCTCGACATGCTCGAGCAGGGCTGGCAGCCGGCCGCAGCGGCGACCACTGACGCAGCCGAGGGCGACGACTCCGAGCGGCGCCTGGCCGAGCGCCTGATCGAGACCCATCCGCTGCAGCCGTTCTCACGCCGCTACTTCCTGGCCGACGACCCGCGCTTCACCTATGACGCCAGCTGGGCGCCGCTGCACGGGGCCGGCGAGCCAGCGGCAGGGGCAGGGGCAGCCGAGGCCGGGGCACACCCGCGCACCGCCGACGACGCCACCGCGCCGGCGCCGGAGAGGCCCCAGCCGCCGGCAGAGGCGCTCGGGCTGAACGATCTGCAGCGCCTGCTGCGACGCCCGTGGAGTGTCTATCTCGGCCGGCTCGGGGTGCGCTTCCAGCGTGCCGAGGTGCCCGACGAGGATAGCGAGCCGTTCACCCTGGACGCGCTCGAGGACCACACCCTGAAGCGCGAGCTGCTCGATGCCGGCCGCCGCGGCGAACCCCTGGTGCAGGTGGCCGAGCGCTTGCGTCTCGCCGGGCGGCTGCCGGCGGCGGGGTTCGGCCAGGCGCTGATCGAACCGCCGCTCAAGCGCCTGAGCGCGCAGCTGGCGAGCTGGCGCGGGCTGACCGCGACTCTCACCGCCGCTGAGCCGACGCTTGTGCACTTCGCCGCGCCGGCGGCGGGCACGGCCCCGGCCCTGGCGCTGGAGGCGCGCCTGGATGAGCTCTACCTGGGCGACGAGGGGGCCGAGCTGATCACCCTGGAGACCAGCCACTTCGGCCACTTCCGCCCCGAGGGCGACGGTCCGTGGAAGAAACTGGGCAAGCCGCATCGGCTCCACGCCGGCTATCTGCGCTGGCTGCTGGCCAACGCCGGGGGCGAGCACGCCACCGCCTGGAGCGCGCTGTTCGAGGATCGGGTGCTGCGCTTTCCGCCGCTGGAGCGGGCGCTGGCGCGCGAGACGCTGGCCGCCTGGCTGGCATGCTGGTGGCGCGCCTGGTGCGCGCCGCTACCGGCCGCCGGCGAACTGGCCAGGACTCTGTGGGGCCAGTGCGGTAGCGATACCCTGGCGGCGCTGGCCGCCGGCGAGCCGTTGGCACCGGCGCTGCACGACACCCTGGCGGGCGAGTTCGAGTCAGGCAACTTCCAGGTCGAGGCGCTGATCCGGCGCGAACAAGCGCTGGGGCAGCTGTGGCCCGACTTCGACAGCTTTGCCGCCGCCGGCGGGGTGGGCGAGAGCGTACGCCACTATCAGCCACTGCTCGACGCCATGCGGCGCGCGACGCAGCGCATTCACGTCACCGGAGAGCGTTCATGAGCGAGCGCGTCGTCGCCCTCGAACTCGACACCCTGCCGCTGACCGGGCGCCACCTGATCGAGGCCAGCGCCGGCACCGGCAAGACCTTCACCCTGGCCGCGCTCTATGTACGCCTGGTGCTCGGGCCGCTGCCCGGGCGCGAGACGCTGGACTTTCCGCGTCCGCTGACCCCGCCGGAGATTCTGGTGGTGACCTTCACCGAAGCGGCCACGGCGGAGCTGCGCGAGCGGATCCGGGCGCGGCTCAAGCAGGCCCGCGAGTGGCTGCTGGCGAGCCCGGATGCGCGCCGTGACCGGGTGTTGGCGACCCTGCTGGCGCCCTTGGTGGCGGCGGGTGAGACGGCCTGTCGCAGCGGCGCACGGCGCCTCGATCAGGCCGCGCGGCTGATGGACGAGGCGGCGATCTTCACCATCCACGGCTTCTGCCAGCGCATGCTCACCCGCCACGCCTTCGATGCTGGCGCGCGCTTCTCCGCCGAGCTGTTGCAGGAGGGTCGCACGCTGCTGACGCAGGTGGTGGAGGACTACTGGCGGCGCGAATTCTACCCGCTCGACGCGCGCTGGCAGCGTCAGATCCGCGCCCACTGGAGTGGCCCGGAGGCACTGGCCGCGGCGCTGGCGCCGCTGCTCAAGGATGGCCAGCCGCAGCCGCTGTGGGTCGGCGGCGAGGCAGTCACCGCGCCGCCCTCGCTCGAGACCCTGTTCGCCGGCGCCGAACGCACGCTCGGCGCGCGCGAGTCGATCGAAGCGGAGGTGGCCGCCAGTTGGGACGAGGCGACAATCCGCGAGACGCTCGCGCAGGCGTTCGAGGCCGGGGCGCTCAACAAGCGCAGCTACAAGGCCGAGGAGCTGGAGACACGTCTGGCGGCCTACGCCGCCTGGCTCGCCCGCGGCGAGTTCGAGGCGGCGGAGGAGATCAGCGACAGCAGCGGGCGCTTCTGGCTGGGCCAGGCCAAGCTCGACGGCGCTACCCGCAAGGGCGCCACGCCGCCGGCGCACCCCTTCTTCGCCGCGCTCGACCGCCTGGCCGAGCAGGTGCGCCCGTTCGATGCCATCGCCGCCCGGGTGCTGGTGCACGCCCGCGACCGCGTGGCCCAGGCCTTTACCCAGGAGAAGCGCCGCCAGGGCGTGTGGGAGTTCGCCGATCTGCTCAACGATCTGGATGCGGCACTGACCCCGGCGGCGGGAGCCGGCGACGAGGCCGCCGCCTGGCGCCTGGCGGCGCGCATCCGGCACGAGCTGCCGGTGGCGCTGATCGATGAGTTCCAGGACACCGACCCGGTACAGTACCGCATCTTCTCGCGGCTCTACCGCGCGCCGCAGAGCGACCCGGCGACCACGGCGCTGCTGATGATCGGGGATCCCAAGCAGGCGATCTACGCCTTCCGTGGCGCCGATATCCATACCTACCTGCGCGCCCGGCGGGCCACCCCGAGCCGCTTCACCCTGCTGCGCAATTTCCGCTCCACCGAGGCCATGGTGGCGGCGACCAATGCGCTCTTCGCCGGCCATCCGGAACCCTTCGGCAGCGCCGAGATTCCCTTCGTCGCGGTGGATGCCAGCGCCAAGTCGACGCATCTGGTGACCCAGGAGGGCGCACCGGTGGCGGCACTTGGCGCCTGGTGGCCGGATAGCGAGCGCTACGCCCAGGGTGACTATCAGGCGCGCATGGCGACGGCGACCCGGGCCGAGGTGCAGCGGCTGCTGGAGGGCGCGTGGCACTTTACCGGCGAGCACGGCGAGCGCAAGCTCCAGCCCGCCGATATCGCGATTCTGGTGCGCAATGGCCCCGAGGCGCTCAAGGTGCGCCGGGCGCTGGCCGAGGGCGGCATTCGCAGCGTCTATCTTAGCGAGCGCTCCAGCGTGTTCGATACCCCGCAGGCGTTCGAGCTGTTGCAGCTGTTCGAAGCGGTGGCGCAGCCGCGTCAGGACACCCGGCTCAAGGCGGCGCTCGCCTCGCGGCTGCTCAACGACAGCCCCACGGCGCTGGAGGCGCTGCTCGCCGACGAGCTGGCCTGGGAGCGCGAGGTCGAGCGCTTCGGTGACTATCACCGGCTGTGGCAGCGGCGCGGGGTGCTGCCGATGCTGCGCGCGGTGATGCGCGATTTTCGCATCGCCGAGCGGCTGGCCGCCCGCGCCGACGGCGAGCGCGCGCTGACCGACCTGCTGCATCTGGGCGAGCTGGCCCAGGCCGCACAGCAGCGACTCGATGGCGAGCAGGCGCTGCTGCGCTGGTGGCACCGGGCGCTGCAGGCGGGCGAGACGAGTCTCGACAGCCAGGCGCTGAGCCAGCGCCTGGAGAGCGACGAGGAGCTGGTGCAGGTGATTACCGTGCACAAGTCCAAGGGGTTGGAGTATCCCATCGTGCTGCTGCCGTTCGTCTGCTCCCACCGCCCGGCGGAGCCCGACCGCCAGACCCAGCTGCTGGCGCTGCGCCCGCCCGAGGGCGAGGGCAGCGTGATGGTCGCCGGCGCCGACGAGACGCAGCGGCGCGACGCCGATCTGGCGCGGCTCGACGAGGACGTACGCCTGCTCTACGTGGCGCTGACCCGGGCGATCTACGCCTGCCGCCTGGGCGTTGCCCACGTGGGGCGCGGGCGCAGCCGCGGCGGCTGTCTCCACGAGACCGCGCTGGGGCGGCTGCTCGGCAGCCAGGCCGAGGATGACGGCGAGGCGCTGCTGGCACGCCTGCAGGCCGCCCAGCGTGCCGGCTGGCTCGCGCTTTCGGCGCCTCCCGAACCGCCGGCCTGGCGCCTGCGCCAGGCCCAGACGGCGGGTGCGACCAAGCCGGCGCGGCGCTTCCGGGGGACGATCGACGATGACTGGTGGATCGCCTCCTATACGGCGCTGATCGCCGATGCTCGGCTGGGCGTCGGCGAGGATCTGCCGGCGACACTGGATGTCGAGGTGAGCCAGGAGCGTGACCCGGTGCCGCGGCCGCGGATTCGCTCGTTGATCGACTTTCCGCGTGGGCCGCGGCCGGGCACCTTTCTGCACGGCCTGCTCGAACGCCTCGACTTCGACCGCCTGGCGATGCCGGGCTACGCCCAGGAGGTGCGCCGTGAGGTAGCGCGCAGCCTGGCCCTGGGCGGTTACGAGGCGGACTGGGCCGAGCTGCTCGGTGACTGGCTCACCCAGCGTCTGTGCCAGCCGCTGCTGCGCGGAGCCGCCGGCGAGGTGCGGCTTACCGCGCTCTCGGCATGGCGTACCGAGCTCGAGTTCTGGCTGCCGGCGACGGCGGCCTGGAGCGCACCCCTCGATCGCCTGGTGAGCCGGCTGGAGCCGCTGCCCGGGCAGCGCCCGCGGCTGGCGCCGCGCAAGCTCAACGGCATGCTCAAGGGTTACATCGATCTGGTGTTCGAGGCCCACGGGCGCTGGTACGTGCTCGACTGGAAATCCAACCATCTCGGCGATGACCCCGCCGATTATGTGGGCGAGCGGCTGGCGGCGGCGATGGTCGCCCACCGTTACGACCTGCAGTACGTGCTCTACGTGCTGGCGCTGCATCGGCTGCTGGCGGCGCGCCTGGAGGATTATGACTACGCCCGCCACATGGGCGGGGCCTGCTATGTGTTCCTGCGCGGCCTGGCGCCGGGGGCTGTCCATGAGACGCCTGCCGATACGCCGCCCGACGCCGCCCCGGGGGCTGTCCATGAGACGCCTGCCGATACGCCGCCCGACGCCGCCCCGGGGGCTGTCCATGAGACGCCTGCCGATACGCCGCCCGACCCCGCGCCGGGGCCTTTCAATATGGCGCCCGACGCCGCGCCGGGGGCTGTCCATGAGGTGCCTGCCGATACGCCGCCCGACCCTGCGCCCGGCGTCTTTTTCCGGCGTCCGTCACAGGCACTGATCGAGGCGCTGGATGCCTGGCTCGATGGCGACGAGGGCCCGGCCAATGCGCTGCTGGCGATGGCCGAGGAGATCGAGACATGACCAAGAATCACGGCGCGACATCGCAACCGCGCGAGAGTGGGCAGTTCGCGCTCGATCTGGCGGCGCCGGCGCCGGTGGTGCTGCAGCGTGAGGGGCTGTTCGCGGCCCTGGCGCTGTGGGTCGAGCTGGGCTGGCTGCGTCAGCTCGACCGCCACTTCGCGCGCTTTCTCGCCGCCCACGATGGCGATTCCGGTACCGATGCCGGTGTCGATCACACCACCGGCGGCGACCCGCTGGTATGGCTGGCGGGGGCGCTGGTGAGCCATCAGGCGGGGCGCGGCCATGTCTGCTTGTCACTGCCACGCACGCTGGCGGCGCCGCACTCGGCGCTGTCGCTGCCGCCGCTGGATGGCGGCGAGCCGCCGGCGACGCCGGTGACGCTGCCGGAGCAGCTACTGGCCGGGCTCGATCTCGCCGACTGGTGCGCGCGGCTGGCAGCCTCGCCGTTGGTGGCCAGCGCCGAGACCGCCGTCACCAGCGCCACACCGCTGGTGCTGGAGGGGGAGCGGCTCTATCTGCGCCGCTACTGGCAGGCGGAGCGCGGGGTCGCGGCACGGTTGCGCCAGCGGTTGGGCGGCACGCTCCCGGTGAGCGACGCCATGGCCGCGCCGCTGGCAGAGCTCTTCGCCGGCAACGCGCATTCGGCCGCTGATCCCGCGACGCACGCCCCCGACTGGCAGCGGGTCGCCTGCGCGCTGGCGCTGCGCCAGCGCTTGACGATCATCTCCGGCGGCCCGGGCACCGGCAAGACCACTACGGTGACGCGGCTGCTGGCGCTGTTGCAGCAGCAGGCGCTGGACGCCGGGGCGGCGCTGCGGATCCGCCTGGCCGCACCCACCGGCAAGGCCGCCGCGCGGCTGTCGGAGTCGATCGCCGGCGCGGTGGCCAAGCTGCCGGTGGCGGAACACGTGCGCGCGGCGATTCCGCAGGAGGCGCAGACCCTGCACCGGCTGCTCGGGGCGCGGCCCGACACGCGCCATTTCCGCCACGACGCCGATACGCCACTGAGTCTCGACCTGCTGGTGGTCGATGAGGCCTCGATGGTCGATCTGGAGATGATGGCCGCGCTGCTGGCGGCGTTGCCGCCCCAGGCGCGGCTGATCCTGCTCGGCGACAAGGACCAGCTCGCCTCGGTGGAGGCGGGCTCGGTGCTCGGCGATCTCTGCGTGGGTGCCGGGGTAGAGCGTGAGGTCGGCTACACCGAGGCGACCCGCGCCTATCTGGCCCGGGTCGGTGGCGAGTCGCTGCCGCCGGCGGCGAGCGCCAACCCGCTGGCCGATCATGTGGCAATGCTGCGCCGCAGCTTTCGCTTCCACGCCGACAGCGGTATCGGTGCGCTGGCGCGGGCCGCCAATGCCGGCGATGGCGATGCCTTTCTCGACTGCCTGGGGGCGGGCTATACCGATATCGAACGTATCGCCAGCGAGGGTGCGGCCTTCGAGCGCCGCGTGGTGGACGGCTACCGGGCGCTGTTCACGGCCCTCGCCCGCGGTGCGCCCGCCGCCGAGCTGCTGGCGCTGCAGGGCCGTTTCCAGGTGCTGTGCGCCCTGCGTCGGGGGGAGTGGGGCGTCGAGGGGCTCAACGCGCGCATCGCCCAGATTCTGCTGCGCCAGGGGTTCATCGCGCGCACCGACGGCTGGTATGCCGGGCGCCCGGTGATGGTGACCCACAACGACCCCCAGTTGGGGCTCTACAATGGCGACCTGGGGCTGACCCTGGCCGACGCCGAGGGGCGCCTGCGGGTCTGCTTCGTGCAGGGGGATGGCGTGCGCCAGGTGCTGCCTTCGCGCCTGGATGCCGCCGCCACCGCCTTCGCCATGACCGTGCACAAGTCCCAGGGCTCGGAGTTCGAGCATGTGCTGTTCGTGCTGCCGGCGCGGGCCAACCCGATCGTCACCCGTGAGCTGATCTACACTGGCGTCACCCGGGCACGTTCACGCCTGAGCCTGGCGCTGGCGGCGGGGGCGGGGCAGAGCCGCACGCTACGCGAGGCGATCGCCCGACGCGTGGTGCGCGAGAGCGCGATTGCCGAGCGTCTGCTGTGCGATGCGCCGGCACACGAGAGAGACGAGCGCGCGCCCGAAGCGCCGAGGCCCTGAGTCACTGGCCCTGAAATAGAGACTCCCAATCACCCCACAAGGAATCGGGTATGATCGACGTGCAACGCGTTCTCCACTGGCAGGATCTGACCGGCCCGGAGCTGGCCGAGCGGGTCGACGCACGCACGGTGGCGGTACTGCCGCTGGCGGCGATCGAGCAGCATGGCGCGCATCTGCCGCTCTCCACCGATCTGGATATCGGCCTGGGCCTGCTGGCCGCCGCCACGTCCGAGCTGGACAGCCACGAGCTGCGCAACTCGGGCACGGTGGTGGTGCTACCGCCGCTGGCGCTGGGGGCGAGTCTCGAACACACCGCCTTCTGCGGCACCCTTAGCCTGATGCCGGAGGCGGCGATCGGCGTGATCGAGGCGCTGGGGGAGGCGGTGAGCCGGGCCGGTATCCGCCGTCTGGTGCTGTTCAACAGCCACGGCGGCAACAAGGCGGTGATCGATCTGGCCGCGCTCAAGCTGCGCGCGGCCCACGCCATGCTGGTGGTCAAGGCCAACTATTTCCGCTTCGCCCCGCCGCCCGAGGCGCTCCCCGCCGCCGAGCTGCGCCACGGCCTCCACGGCGGGGCGCTGGAGACTGCGATGATGCTGCATCTGGCACCCGAGAAGGTGCGCCGCGAGGCGCTGACCAACGCGATTTCCGAGGCCCAGCGTCAGGCCGACGCTGGCGCCCGGCTGGGCCCCGAGGGCGACGCCGGCTATGCCTGGATGGCTCAGGATCTGCACCCGAGCGGGGTTACCGGGGATGCCACGCTGGCCGATGCCGCTACCGGGCGTCGATTGGTGGCGCACTTCGCGGCGCGGCTGGCAGAGGTGATCGAGGCCGCTGCCGAGTTCGATCTCTCGACGTTGCGGTAGTCGCCATCTCTCGAGGAGAGCGTCATGACCGATCGGTACCATGTGGGGGAAGAGCAGGGCGAGGCGGAACCAGGTTCGAACGGGCAGGTGCTCGCCAACAAGCTGGGGTTGACCGATCAGGCAAGCCTGGATGAGGCAGAAGCGGAATTGCTGCTCAAGCTCTACGAGGACATTTTCGCGACATTGAGTATTCGGCAGCGGCTCAGCTCACGCTGGCTCAAGCAGTGCCACTATCGCTGGTTGGGTGCCATATATCCTTGGGCCGGGGAGGAGCGCCAGGTCAATCTGGCAAAGGATGACTTCATGTTCGCGGCGGCGGCGCAGATTCCAGGGCTGCTGCAACAGCTGGATGAACGCTGGCTATCCACACTCACGCCGTGCTGTAGCTTGACGCCTGAGCAGGCCACTCAGGCGATTGCCGAAGTTCACGTCGAGCTGATCCTGATCCATCCCTTCCGCGAAGGCAATGGCCGAATCGCTCGATTATTGGCGGATGCCATGGCTTACCAAGCTGGACTTGGCTTGCTCGACTATACGAGCTGGCAAGGTGACAAATCAGGCTATATAGCGGCCATTCATGCCGGCATGGGGCGAGATTACTCGCCGATGGCGACATATATCAGGAGAGCGATAGTGTCTTGAAACGGCCGCGGCGGGCTTTCAGACGGGATTCGATCTGTTTGATCGAGTCGTCGGTCTCTACTGCCGTTGAACTTGCAACCGCTTTCAGTAGCGTTTCGCGGCGAATCGCCGGACGACGTGACTTGACATTCGTAGGCATGGATCGGCCTCTGAGTGATTCTCTTCCATGATACCCGATCGCGCACGGATTCGCGCGCGCAGGCTTGGGCGCAGCTTTTTCCACGACTGCTCGTCCCCGTCTGCAAAGGAGCAGACGGGGATCGTTGTCGCTCTCTCTTACTTGGTCACCGGGCGCTTGAACGGGGCCACTCGGCTGTCGCTCTCCTGGCCCAGCACCTCTTCCAGCCAGTGGCCGGCACGCTTGGCCTTGGCATCCAGATAGCGCTGATTCTGCCGCGTCAGTTTGCCGTAGACGCCGCGCCGATTGACCACTTCGATGCCGCCCTGGGCCATGGCGTTGAGCTTCTCCGGGTTGTTGGTGAGCAGCTCGATACGCTGGATCTGAAGCTGTTCGAGCATCTCCAGGGCGACGCCATAGGTGCGTTCGTCCTCACCGAAGCCGAGTACCTGATCGGCATCCACGGTGTCGAGCCCGCCATCCTGCAGGGTGTAGGCGCGCAGCTTGTTGGCCAGGCCGATACCGCGCCCCTCCTGGGCCAGATAGAGCAGCACGCCGCCGCCGCGCTCGTCGATCGCGCGCACGCTCTCGCGCAGCTGCTCGCCGCAGTCGCAGCGCAGGCTGCCGAACAGATCGCCGGTGAGACAGGCCGAATGCAGACGCACCGGCACGGCCTCGTTCCAGGCCTGCGGGTCACCGATCAGGATGGCGATGTGCTCGCGCATGCCGTCGGCCTCGCGGAACATCACGAAACGGCTCTCCTCGGCGTGGGAGAGCGGGATCTGCGCTTCGCTGGTGCGCTTGAGAAAGTGCGAACGGTGCTCGGCGTAGGCCGCGATCTGTTCGGCGGGCAGCGCCAGCACCGAGCCTTCGGCGACCAGTGCCTCGACCTGGGCGCGGCGCTCGGCGGCAACGTCGGCCACCACCGCCGCCGGGATCAGCAGGCCGATGCGCATCATCTCCAGCGCTGCCTGAGCGCCGGAGGAAGCCGCTCTCGGGCGGCTGTCGGCGGGCAGGCGCTTGTCCTCGGCGCTGGCCCAGGCGATCACCTCCTCGGCGGTATCGGCGGCGTCGATCGGCAGCAGCGCGGCGGCGTGCTCGGTCTCGACACCCAGCCGCGCCAGGCGGTGGCGGGTCAGGGCCAGGGTCGGCTGGCTGCCGCTCAGCGCCTGCAGGGCCGCCAGTGCCTCGTCGTCGCAGCCTTCCAGCGGATGGACCATGACATCGCTACCTTCGGCCCGTACCAGTACCGGCAGGCCGCGTCTCAGGTCGAAAATCGCTCGTTCTACCTGTCGCATCTCATATCTCCTTACGCATCTTCCATGATTCAAGCCGGTGTTGGGGAACCGCTGCCTACATGCCTGCACGAGCGAATGGCGGCGTTCCGTGAGCCTTGCCGTTCATCTCGTTCGACAATTTATTCAGCGCTTCCTTTGCTGCTTCACCGCCGGTCGTCGGCTCGCGCGCTTCCGCCAGCGGTAGGGTTTGCTAACCTTGCACGCGTGATCTCCGTGTAGCGCAACGACGCTCGCTGCGTCCTTCCCCCCCAGTCTGGCCGAGGAGTGCCCATGTCCACCAGTTTCGAGAGCGCTACGAAGATCGATACGCCGCTCGCCTGGCGTTGGATTCGTGATATCGCCGCGGCGACGCGACGCCAGCGTTTCGATGGCAGGGTCGAGCGAGACGGTCTGCGCCTCGAGGTCGATGCCGAGGGTAGCTGGCACAGCGAAGCCGAGGTGAGCAGCGACGCGGCGCAGCTGCTGTCGATCTGGCTGCCCTGGTGCGTCGCCGATCTCAGCCGGGGCCCGCGGCTCATTGCCCAGCTCGGCCAGAGTCTGGATGGGCGCATCGCCACGGTCAGCGGCGCCTCCCACTACGTCACCGGCCCCCTCAGTCTGGTCCATCTTCACCGCACGCGCGCGCTGGTGGATGCGGTGGTGGTCGGTGCCGGCACGGTGGACGCCGATGACCCCCAGCTGACGGTGCGCCACGTGGAGGGTGACAACCCGCTGCGGGTTGTGCTCGATCCGCGCGCCCGGGTCTGCGCCACGCGGGGGGTGTTCACCCGCGACGCGGCGCCGACCTGGCATCTGGTGGCCGCGGCGCGCGCCGCGCATGCCGCCGCCGGGATGGCCGCCCAGGGCGCTGGCCACGTCACGGTCAAGCCGCTGCGTGTCGATGCCGGCGGGGCCGATCCGGCCGAGGTAGTGGCGCTGCTGGCCGAGGGTGGCTGCAGACGCATTCTGGTCGAGGGTGGCGGTCTGACCATCTCGCGCTTCCTCGAGGCCGGCCGGCTCGATCGTCTGCACAGCGTGGTGGCGCCGATGATCATCGGCTCCGGGCGCCCGGCGCTGACGCTGCCCGAGATCGAGACGCTGGACCGGGCGCTGCGTCCTGCCTGCCGCCACTTCAGCCTGGGCGAGGACATGCTGTTCGACTTCGACCTGCGCCTTGGTGCGGCAAGCTGAGCCGCGAGTTTCCAACGCCGGCAGACAATGTGCTACGTCCATCAGCCGATCTCCCGGTCGCTGGCCACGGCGGCCCGCGGTGTGGCATCGGCGCGGCGACGCTCGGTCCAGTGGTCGCGGGCCAGCACCAGGGCGCCGGGCAGACTGCCGAGCAGGATCAGCAGACCGTAGGTGATCGACAGAGTCACCCCCTCCTGGGCCGGCAGCCCGGACAGCGGCCAGATCAGCGCCGCGGCGCCTTCCCGCAGTCCCCAGCCGGCCACGCTCAGCGGAATTGCCATCGCCAGCAGCAGCGGCGGAATCAGCGGCAGCAGCACGTCCAGCGAGCGCGGCAGCTCCAGCGCCCGGGCGGCGCACACGAACACGGCCACATAGGTTGCGACCACCAGCAGGGAACTCAGCAACTGGCGCGGCCAGACATGGGACCCCAGCAGCGCCTGACGCAGATCCTGCCCCAGCCGCGCCAGCGCCTTGCCCAGGCGCCGACGCCAGAGGCTGGCCACCGCGATCAGTACCAATAGCGCCGCGGCGGCGATGGCCCACGCCCAGCTCAGATGTGCGCTACCCAGGCCGGCGACGATGGCCTCGCGCAGCGGCGCTGCCGCCGCCAGGGTGACCAGAGCGACCAGCACCAGCGCGATCTGCCCCGAGGCGCGTTCGATCACCACCGCGCGGATCGCCGCGCCGCGCTGGCCGGCATCGGTGTGGCTGCCGTGGCGCCAGGCGCGGGTGGCATCACCCATCACGCCACCAGGCAGGACCTGATTGAGAAAGGTCGCCAGGTAGTACTCGCGCAGGGCGCGGGGCCAGGGCAGGGCGATACCCACGTGGTGAGCGGTGAGACGCCAGCGCCAAGCGGAAATCATGACCTGGGGCAGGCTCAGCGCAATGCCTGCGACGACCCACAGGGGCGACAGCGCGCCGAGCCGTGCCACGATCTCGCCGGTGTTCAACTGCCAGGCGAGCGTGGCCAGCAGCGCCAGGGTGACCCCCAGGCGCAGCAGCGCGGCATGCCGGGATCTCACGCTGGCCGATCCTGAGACGTTTCGAAGGAGGTGTCGAACGACATCCCCGGGGGAGATTCCGGTGGCAGGGCGAGCAGGTCGCGATGACCCAGGGTCAGCATCAGCCGGCCGGCGTCGAGCGCCGACAGACGCGCCCGGTACCAGTTTTCGATGCGTGTCGCCTGCGCCGGTGCCTGCTCCAGCAGCGCCGTGCGCCAACCCGCCATCAGCGCGTCGATCAGCGGCCAGGTCTCGCGGCCCAGGCGCCAGGGTGAGGGCGCTTCGCGCAGATGGTAGCCGTGGCGCAGGAACGCCTGCTTGAGATAGGTGGGGGCGAGGGTGCCGAGCGCCTCACCGGCGCCCTTGTCGCGCTGCTGATGGGCGGCGAGGGTGTCGAACACGAAGCGGTCGTCGCCATCTTCCAGGGTCTTGCCGGCGCTGTCCTGGAAGTGGATCTCGCCATCCACGCTGAGCGTGAACAGCACGGCGCAGCCCAGCTCGCGGCAGCGCGCGGCGAGGGCGTCGATCCACTCGGCCGAGACCAGATCGAACAACGCCGAGGCCGTGACCAGGTCGGCGCCTGTCAGTGCCTCATCCAGCGCCTGCGCCAGCGTGGCCTCGTGCACTGTTAGTTGAACTGGCTCACCCGCGGCGCTGGCGAGCGTGTCGCAGCGGCTGCGCGCGTGCTCCAGCAGACTGGGGTCATGGTCGACCAGCCGCCAGCGCTGGGGTGCATGCAGGCGCGGCGCCAGATAGCGCAGGTTGGAGCCACTGCCGCAGCCGAGATCGACCAGTGTCGCCGAGGGGGAGGCGCTGGCGCGCTGCGTCAGCCAGTGGTCGGCGGCGTGGGTCAGCTGGGCGTCGCGGGCGCGGTGGTCGACCGGTTCACGCAGGGTCAGCCAGGTATCGCTGAAGTGGGCATCGGCGGCGCGTGACGATGATGTGCTCATGCGGTCTCCCGTGTCAGTGCCGCGGCGAAGGCGCGCGCGGCATTGTCCCAGTCTCCCAGGGTGTCGCGCAGCGCTCGCGCCCCGTCACGGCAGCGCCGATAGTGCTCGGGTTCGCCCAGCAGCGTGGCCAGGGCTTCCCCCAGTGCGGCGCTGTCTCCCGGCGCTACCTTGATGCCGGCTTGCTCGGGCAGGGTGTGAGCCAGCGCCCCGCCGGTGGTGGTGACCACCGGCAGGCCGTGGGCCAGGGCCTCGGTGATGACCATGCCGTAGCCTTCGTAGTGCGAGGGCAGCACGAACAGGGTCGCGTTGCGGTAGTGCTCGCTCAGCGCCGCACTGGGCTGGGCGCCGAGCAAGCGGATACGCCCCTGCAGGCCATGCTGGGCGATCGCCGCCTGCACCTTGGCGGCGTAATCCGGGGCGCGGTCGAGAGCGCCGATCAGGTCGCACTGCCAGGGCAGGTGCGTCAGCTCGGCGAGGGCCTCGACCAGCACGTCCTGGCCCTTGCGGGGGGTCAGCGTGGCGACGCACAGCAACCGCGGCGGGTCGAGATCGCCGTGGGCCAGCTCGCCGCGGATCACCCCGGGCTCGATCACGGCGATCTTGCTGGCGGGAACATCGAAATCGGCCAGCCGCCGCGCGGTGTAGACGCTGGTCACGATCACCCGCTCCACCGCGGCCAGAGCGCGGGTCTCGCTGATACGAAAGCGCGCGCGCTCGGGTTCGCCGAGGCCGGTCTCGTCACACAGCGGATGATGGAGCAGGGCGGTGATCGAAAGACGCGCGGCGTGACGCTCGACGATGGCCGGCAGCCCGCCCATGGCGAGACCGTCGATCACCACCCGTTCGCCGTCGGCCAGCCCGGTCAGGGCACTGTCCAGGGCATGCGAGGCGATCGCATCGGGCTCCGGGAAGCGCCCCTCCAGACCGACCACGCTGACCGCCCAGCCCTGGCGGCGCAGCGCCTCGACGATACGCGCGTCATACAGGTAGCCGCCGGTGAGCTGCTGCGGGTCACCGGCGACGATCAGCGTGAGATCGCTCATAGGCCGCCTTCGTAGCTGGCCCAGGCGATGTGCGACTCGTGCAGGGTGACCGCGAGTGCGGTGAGATGCCGGCCGCCTTCACCCAGCTCGCCTTCGCGGATGGCGTGGGCCAGGCGGTCGAAGACCACCTTGGCCATGAATTCGGTGGTGGTGTTGCGGCCCTTGAACTCGTCGACGTCGTCGAGATTGGTGAGGGTGAACTCGGCCAGAATCCGCTTCAAGGTGTCACTGGCGAGCCCGATGTCGACCACCAGATCGTCGTGATCCAGCTCCGGGCGCTTGAAGGTGACGTCGACCACGTAGGTGGCGCCGTGCAGTTTCTGCGCCGGGCCGAAGGTCTCGCTGTTGAAGCTGTGGGCGATCATCATGTGATCGCGGACGGTCAGGCTGAACATTCCTTGTCTCCTCGTGCCGGCTCGGCGGCGTGGTAGCGGTGTGGCAAGCGTCGCGCCGGGTTCAGGCGTAGCGGATGCGCTCGCACAGGGTATCGTCGTCGCTGCGGCTGAGCCTAGCCAGGGTCTGCGGCAGATCGCGGAAGTGGCTCTCGCCGCTGATCAGCACGTCCAGACACTCATCGTTGAGCAGCGACAGCGCCAGCGACAGCCTCCGCTTGTGATCCCAGCGCGCGCGGTGGCTGGGCGAGACGCTGCCGACCTGGCTCGAGCGCAGGGTCAGACGCCGCGCGTGGAAGGCCTCGCCCAGCGGGAGATTGACCTCGCGGCTGCCGTACCAGCTGAGTTCGACCACGCTCGCCTCGAAGCCGGCGATCGCCAGTGCGGTTTGCAGGCCGGCGTCCGAGGCACTGGCGTGAATCACCAGGTCGCGCTCGTCGGCGGCGTCTTCCGGGGTGACGAACTCGACCCCCAGCGCGCCACCCAAAAAGCGTTTGCGCTCGTCGATGTCGATGAGTTGAACCTGGGCACCGGGAAGCTTGGCGCAGAGCCAGGCGACCAGGGCACCGACCACGCCGGCGCCGACTACGCTGATACGGTCGCCGGCGGCGGGCGCGGCATCCCACATGGCGTTGAGCGCGGTCTCCATGTTGGCGCCGAGCACGGCGCGCTGCGGTGGCACATCCTCGGGCAGACGCACCACGTCGCTGGCGGCGATCCGGTAGTGGGTCTGATGCGGATAGAGGCAGTAGACGTGGCGCCCGTGCCAGTCGTGGGCACCCTGTTCGACCACGCCGACGTTGGAGTAGCCGTATTTCACCGGGCCGGGGAAGTCGCCGCTCTGGAAGGGTGCGCGCATGCGTGCGTACTCGCTGGGCGGCACCTGACCGTTGAACACGAGTGTCTCGCTACCGCGGCTGATCGCGCTGTAGCAGGTGCGCACCATCAACTCGCCAGCGTCGCTGAGGTCGGCCTGGCTGATCTCGCCGCTGCCGTCGCCGAGCGACCAGAAGGCGTGTGCGTAAGGGATTGTCATAAACGTCTCTCTTGAGCTGGCCTCGAGCCGATCGGTAGCGGCTGTCGCTGCGGCTGAGGGCACGCTATTCGCCTGGGCCAACTTTCTGTTCAATAATTTCTAATGCTGGCCGGAGGCCGAGGCTCGCCTGCGTGGGGCGGGCCGATGAGCTGAGTATGGCAGAGCGTGGCGTTTTGTCATTTATACAATAGCTGTACAAAAAGTAAGTCGCGCATCGAATTTTGCCGTGCGGCGTCACCGGTGGGGATGCTTTGTAGCGGCGTCGTAGCCAGGCCTGGTGGCTGTCTGCGCGGAGCGATGGCAGGTTGGCCTGCATGCATCCAGACTTGTACGGTCGACGTATGGATAGACAGTGACAGGGAAGCCGAGAAGAAGAAGGAGAATCACCATGGCGGATGGACCGGTACGGATGAGCGCGCTGCCGCCCAAAAGACGACAGGGCTGGTGGGGCTGGGTGGATCTGGGCGCCGGATTGGCGCTGGTGGCGCTGCTGGTGGAATGGGTGCACTGGGCCTTTTCCGCGCCGGGTGGGTTGCGCCTCACCGCCGGCGGGGTTTATGTCGCCATTGCCACGGCGGTACTGTGGGCCTGGCCGGCGGCGCGCCAGGGTATCGGCTGGGCCAATCGCATCACGCTGCTGCGCGCGGTCTTCATCGCGCTGGTCGCCGGGCTGATCGCCTATCCCGCCTTCATTCAGCGCCACGCCGAGGGTATCGCCGCACTGGCGCTTCTGGCGTTACTGCTTGACGGTATCGACGGCTGGGTGGCGCGTCATACGCACTCGGCGACCCGCTTCGGCGCGCGCTTCGACATGGAGCTCGACGCCTTTTTCATCGTCGTGCTGTGTGCGGCGCTGGTGGCGCTGGACAAGGTCGGAAGCTGGGTGCTGGTGATCGGTCTGGCGCGTTATGCCTTCGTCGGTGCCGGGCTCTACTGGCCCTGGCTGCACCGCGAACTGCCGGTCAGCTATCTGCGCAAGACGGTCTGCGTGTGGCAGGTGGCAACGCTGCTGGTGTGTCTGCTGCCGCTGGTGACACCCGCCTGGGCAGTGGCGTTGACCGCACTGGCGGCGGCGCTGCTGGCGCTCTCCTTCGGGCGTGATCTGGTGTGGCTGTGGCGGCGGCGGAGAGCACCATTGAGCGACAGCGTCTTCTGACTCCCGGCCCATCCAGCCCCCATCTCCGCCGGCATCGGGCTCGCCTTGGCCCGCGACTCGCTATAGGATCGGCCCTGCAACCGATACCGGCCCCGCAAGGCTCAACTAGCTAAGGTTTCACATGGTGCAGGAAGCTTTCTCGCTCGGTGGCGAGCGTATCGAACCCGGCACCCGGCGACAGGTGGATCTGCCGGTGGCCAAACTCTACACCCACGCGCCGCTGCACATTCCGGTGGAGATCGTCCACGGCCGCCAGCCCGGGCCGACCCTGCTGGTGTGTGGGGCGATCCACGGCGATGAACTCAACGGCGTCGAGATCGTGCGCCGGCTGCTCAAGCTACCGGCGCTGTCGCGTCTGCGCGGTACGCTGATCGCGGTCCCCGTGGTCAATGTCTTCGGCTTCGTGCAGCAGTCGCGCTATCTGCCCGACCGCCGCGACCTCAACCGCTGCTTTCCGGGTAGCGAGAGCGGCTCCCTGGGCTCGCGGATCGCTGCGCTGCTGCGTGAGGAGGTGGTCGATCGCGCCACGCATATCATCGATCTGCACACCGGGGCGATCCACCGCACCAATCTGCCGCAGATCCGCTCGCAGCTACGTCGCAATGCCGAGACCCAGGCCATGGCCGAGGCCTTCGGTGTGCCGGTGATTCTCAATGCCGAGCTGCGCGAGGGTAGCCTGCGTGAGTATGCCCAGAACCGCGGCGTGCCGGTGCTGACCTACGAAGCGGGGGAGGCGCTGCGCTTCGAGGAGTGGGCGATCGCTCCCGGGGTGCGCGGCATCCGGCGGGTGATGCGGCTGATCGGCATGCTGCCGGCCGAGGGGCGGCGGCGCACGCCGCCAGCGGCCGAGGTCGCCAACGGTTCGAGCTGGGCGCGCGCGCCGATCGACGGCATTCTGCGCCCGCGGGCACGGCTGGGCGCGCGGGTCGCCAAGGGGGAAGTGCTCGGGGTGGTCGCCGATCCTTTCGGCAACGACGAAGCGCAGGTGGTGGCGAGCGCCGACGGTATCGTCATCGGGATGAGCAATCTGCCGCTGGCCAACGAGGGCGAGGCGCTCTTCCACGTGGCGCGCTATGAGGAGATCGACGAAGTCGAGAGCGCGGTGGAGAGCTTCCAGTCACGCTTCGATACCCCCGGCGCCTGAGCGCGACTCAGGCGATTTCAGCCAGGCGCTGTTCGTCGACCAGGCCCAGGGCGTCGTCGTAGACCGCAATGCCGGCGCCGTCGCGATGGGCGTGCTCGGAGAGATGACGGCGGAAGCGCCGCCCGCCGGGGCAGCCCTGGAAAAGTCCCAGCAGATGACGCGTGACATGATTGAGCCGCGCCCCCTCGGCCAGGCGTTCGACGATATAGGGGCGGAAGGCGCGCGCTGCCGCATGGCGGCTGGGAGCCGGCCCGGGGCGCTGATAGAGCGCCTGATCGATCGCCGCCAGCAGCCACGGATTCTGGTACGCCTCGCGGCCGATCATCACGCTGTCGACGCCTGCGTCGAGATGGGCCTGGCAGCTCTCCAGGCTCTTGATGCCGCCGTTGATGCCGATATGCAGCTCGGGGTGCTGCGCCTTGAGACGATAGACCCGGGAGTAGTTGAGCGGCGGCACATCGCGGTTCTCCTTGGGCGAGAGACCCTGCAGCCAGGCCTTGCGGGCGTGGATCACGAAGGTCTCGCAGCCCGCCGCCGCGACCTGCTCGACGAAGCGCTCGAGATCGGCGTCCTCGTCCTGATCGTCGATACCGATACGGCACTTCACCGTCACCGGAATCGAGACCGCCGCGCGCATGGCGGCAACGGCGCGCGCCACTTTCTCGGGATGACCCATCAGGCAGGCGCCGATCAGATTGTTCTGCACCCGGTCACTGGGGCAGCCGACATTCAGATTGACCTCGTCGTAGCCCCAGTCCTGGGCGATCTCGGCGCATGCCGCCAGCTCGCCCGGATCGCTGCCGCCGAGCTGTAGCGCCAGCGGATGCTCGCACTCGCTGTAGCCCAGGAAGCGCTCGCGCGGCGAGCCGTGCAGCAGCGCTCCGGTGGTGACCATCTCGGTATAGAGCAGCGTGCGCCGGGTCAGGCAGCGCGCGAAAGCGCGGTAGTCGCGCGTGGTCCAATCCATCATGGGCGCCACGGAAAAACGGCGAGCTTGGTCTGCTGGGCTTTGAGTCGGCATATCGGCTGGGTGAATCAGAGTGGTTGGGCTGGTGGGCCCGATTTCGGCTGGGCACCTCGGCCCCGCCCGATGGGAGTGGCGCGCATTGTACGGAAGAACAGGTGGGGTTCCCAGCTCGTGACCTTATGAGCACCTGCCTGCGATGGTCCGTCAATGTCGATCGCCGGGGAATCAGCTCGAACTGGCCCTATGGCGGGCCGGCTGACGGTCCATCTGGTGCGCTGGTGTGGCGACAGGTCTTCAGCAGAAGAAGAGCGGCATCGAGCTGCTGCTTGCTTGCTGGCGCTGGGTCGCCCAGGGCATGATCGCCTCCAGCGTATGCTCGAGTTCGAGCCGACGCTTGAGCGTACGGTTTTCTGCTGCCAGCGCCGACAGGCGGGCTTCGGCAGTGTCTTGTCTATCGAGCGCTTCACCTAGCAGGGCGTTGGAGGCTGACAGACGTGTCTCCAGTACGCGCTTGGTGCGCTGATGCGCCAGACGCTCTTCGGCGATCATGGCCTGGAGCGCCTCGAGTTCGGTCAGGTAGTGTTCTTTGTTCATGTGGTACTCCCCCGCGTCCTTGGGTGGTCCGCTAAGTATACCTCGGGTTATATCGCGAGTATTGCCCTTTGTGACCTAAGTTCACAAAGGTTCACGTTCTCGGTGCCAGGGCCTGGGTGAGAGCGGCTAGGGCGAGGTCATTCGCAAGGGGGGGTAGAGCGTGCGTCCTGCAACCATGGGGGGCTGGGCAGGGCGATGTGTCGTGGCTTCGGGATGAGAGGCAGACTGGGATATGGTGCCCGGAGCCGGGCTCGAACCGGCACGGTGTTGCCACCGAGGGATTTTAAGTCCCTTGCGTCTACCAATTTCGCCATCCGGGCCGACGACGTAGGGAGAACCAGCAGGTCAACAAACCGATGGGGTCTGAAGCTCGGGAAGTGGAGGCTGGAGTCGGAATCGAACCGGCGTACACGGAGTTGCAGTCCGCTGCATAACCACTCTGCCATCCAGCCTTACAGATTCGGAAGCGATGTGAATGTTCCGAAAGATCGAGTCATGCAGCGGGAAGGAGACCGATCGGACCGGCGTTCCGGCTCACGACCCTCGATCCTGCTGACAACTCTTCGAGTTATGGAGCGGGAAAGGAGATCGATCGGACCGGCGTTCCGGCTCACGACCCTCGATCCTGCTGACAACTCTTCGAGTTATGGAGCGGGAAAGGAGATTCGAACTCCCGACCCTCGCCTTGGCAAGGCGATGCTCTACCACTGAGCTATTCCCGCTCAACTCGCCGACGTATTATAAGGATAAGTCCGTAACTGTCAAACGCTTATGGCATTTTTTGTTCACATCGAGCGTGTCAGCTCGGGCCAGGCCGCACGCAGATACTGCATCATCGACCACAGCGTGAGCACGGCGGCGGCGTAGAGCAGCACTACGCCGAGGGCGGCGATCTGGGTTCCGGGGTGGAAACCGAGCAGCAGTACCAGCGCGATCATCTGTAGCGTGGTCTTGGACTTGCCGATCCATGAGACCGCCACGCGCTTGCGCTGGCCGATCTCGGCCATCCACTCGCGCAGCGCCGAGATTACGATCTCGCGACCGATGATGACCAGTGCCGGCAGCGTCAGCCAGAACACTTCGTAGCGCTCGATCAACAGGGCCAGGGCGACCCCGACCATCACCTTGTCGGCGACCGGATCGAGGAAGGCGCCGAAGGGTGTGCTCTGGTCCCAGCGCCGGGCGAGGTAGCCATCCAGCCAGTCGGTGATCGCCGCCAGCCCGAACAGGCCGGCGGTCACCGGCAAGCTCCAGCTATAGGGCAGGTAGAACAGCACCACCAGCAGCGGTATGAACACGATTCTTGCCAGAGTGAGCATGTTGGGGATGTTCATCGAGCCGCTAGCATCCTTGCTTGAGGTGAAGGTGGGGGCATTTTACGCCGCTCGGCAACGCTCATCCATGTAGCGCCTGGTGAATGGTCGTCGCCATCTGTTCATTGATTCCCGGCACGCGGGCCAGGTCGTCGCGGGTGGCCTTGCGCACCCCCTGCAGACCGCCGAAGAAGCGTAGCAGCTCGCGGCGGCGTTTGGGGCCGACACCGGGGATGTCCTGCAGCGACGAAGTGCGGCGCTGCTTGTCTCGGCGTTGGCGGTGCCCGGTGATGGCGAAACGGTGGGCTTCGTCCCGAATATGCTGGATCAGGTGCAGCGCCGGCGAGCTGGTGTCGAGATCGAGGGTGCGGTCGACGGTCTCGATGAACAGCGTCTCCAGCCCGGCCTTGCGAGTGGTGCCTTTGGCCACCCCGATCAGGGTCACGCCGATGACGTCGAGCTCGGCGATCACTTCCCGCGCCATGTTGAGCTGCCCCTTGCCGCCGTCGACGATCAGGATGTCCGGCAGCTTGCCTTCGCCTTTCTGCAGCCGCTTGAAACGTCGGGTGAGCGCCTGGCGCATGGCGGCGTAGTCGTCGCCCGCGGCCACACCCTCGATATTGAAGCGGCGATAGTCCGACTTGACCGGGCCATCGCCGTCGAACACCACGCAGGAGGCGACCGTCGCTTCGCCATGGCTGTGACTGATGTCGAAGCACTCCAGCCGGGCCGGCGGACTCTCCAGCGATAGCGCCTCGCGCAGGGATTCGAAGCGTCGGCTGAGCTGGCTGCGGTTGGCCAGCTGTGTCGCCAGGTGCTGCTCGGCGTTGGTCAGTGCCAGGCGCTGCCACTGGGCGCGATGGCCGCGGACCTGGGCGGTAACGCGCACGCGGCGTCCGGCGCGCTCGCTCAGCGCGCTCTGCACCAGCTCACTGTCGGCCAGCGGATGGGAGGTGATGACCTCCTGCGGAATCTCTTTCGACTGCCCCAGGTAGAACTGGCTGACGAACTCGCCGATGAGCTCTTCGGTGCCCAGGTCGAGACCGTTCTGGGGCTGGTGGTGACGCGCGCCGAGCATGCGACCCTGACGAATCGCCAGCACGCTGATACAGAGCCCGCCGGGCTGTTGGGCGAGGGCAAAGACATCGGCGTCGCCCTCGGCATTGTCGACGAACTGTTTCTCCTGCAGACGTCGCAGCTGCTGGATCTGATCGCGCAGACGCGCGGCCTCCTCGAAATCCAGTGCTTGGCTGGCCTGTTCCATGGCCTCGGTCAACTGCCCGGTGACCTGTTCGCTGCGACCTTCGAGGCACATCACGGCGTGTTCGATGTCACGCTGGTAGTCCGCCTGGCTGATGAAGTCGACGCAGGGCGCGCTGCAGCGCTTGATCTGATACTGCAGGCAGGGGCGCTGGCGATGGGCAAAGACGCTGTCCTCGCAGTTGCGGATGCGGAAGATCTTCTGCATCAGCGAGAGGCTTTCGCGCACCGCGGTGGCGCTGGGGTAGGGGCCCAGATAGCGCCCGTCGGCACGCTTCTGGCGCGCGCGCTTGAACTCCAGCGCCGGATAGGGGTGGCGGTCGGTAACGAAGACGTATGGGTAGGATTTGTCGTCACGCAGCAGGATGTTGTAGGGCGGACGCAGCTCCTTGATCAGCGTCTGCTCGAGCAGCAGCGCTTCCGTCTCGCTGCGGGTGATGGTCACCTGAACGTCCTGGATGCGTGCCACCAGCGCCTGGGTCTTGGTGTTCAGCGCACCGCGGAAGTAGCTGGCCAGACGCGCCTTGAGACGCTTCGCCTTGCCGACGTAGAGCACATTGGCCTGAGCGTCGAGCATGCGGTACACGCCGGGCGACTCGGAGACGGATTTGAGAAAGTGCTTGGCATCGAAGGATGCCGGGGAATCGCTAGGGCTATCGCTCATGCGACGAGTATATCAAAAACCCGCCGTCGCGCTGAGATCAGGGCCGCAGCGCATCAATGCGTGTCGAAGCCGTCGACCAGGCCGTGCTTGAGGCCCAGGTGGGTGAGTTCGACATCGGACTGAACCTTGAGCTTGTCGAAGATGCGGTAGCGGTAGGTGTTGACCGTCTTGGAGCTGAGCCCGAGCTGCTGCGAGATCAGGCTGACGCGCCGGCAGTTGATGATCATCAGTGCGATCTGCAGTTCACGGTCAGAGAGCTGGTCGAACGGGTTGCCTTCGCCCTCGCGGCGGGCCAGCACCACCCGCTGAGCGATATCGGGGCTGATGAAACGCTCGCCCGCGGCGACTAGCTTGACGGCTTCGATCATCTGGTCGAGCGGCGTGCCCTTGCTGATGAAACCGGCCACGCCGGCATCGATCAGTCGTTGTGCCGTGGTCTCCTCGACCTGACCGGTCAGCACCACGATGCTTATCTGGGGCTGTTCGCGCAGGAGTTTGAGAATCGCTTCGAGCCCACCCATACCGGGCATGCGAATGTCCATCAGTGCCAGGTCGGGGCGCTGGTTGCGGCAGGCGCTCAGCGCCGCTTCGCCGCTATCGACCTCGGCAATGATCTCGATGTCGGGCTCCTCGTCCAGTACGCGAGCGATACTAGTGCGAACCAGATGGTGATCATCGGCTAGTAATACCTTGATCAAGACGACTCCTGCCCTTTGCCCTCATCTATCGGCCGGCTCAGCGACCGCCTGGGTGCTGCCGGTATATACGCATGGCGGGAGCGTCGACGAACTCCGGTCGACCACGCCACACGCCTATTGCGCCGGCATGTTAACAGAGACGATTCGCGGAGTTGACAAGAATATTGCTGTCGGCAAACCCGCATGGGGCATGCCGGTGGGCGCTGGCACGGAGATGAAGGCGGAGTCTCTCCGCTGCAAGCCGCACAGAGCCAGCAGGCCAATGACAACTGTCGGCGGATGAAAGAAACAGAAGAAGAGGAAGAAAGTAGAGTCGTGGTCGGCTCCTCGTTCCGCCTTGGCTCCTCGTTCCGTCTTGGAGAGGTGGAGACCAGGCAAGGTAGATGGCTTTTTACGGAATCGACAAAAGTCGTTGACAGCCTTCGCATTCATCCGTAAATTACGCCGCGTTCCTTGGCGAACACGGTACGGGGCCTTAGCTCAGCTGGGAGAGCGCAACACTGGCAGTGTTGAGGTCAGCGGTTCGATCCCGCTAGGCTCCACCAATCTTTATTTTGAAAAAGCCGCCTGGCGCACTTTGCGTCGGCGGCTTTTTTCATGTCCGAGAGCTTTTCTGCCTGCGAATGTCGGAGTGAGAGCAGTTCGCGTGCCGGTACGATGATCTTGATCGCGTTAGCGCCTTTGCTGGGGTGGTTTGCGGTCCGCCCTGACGATGAGTTCGGCCAGCGATCGAGGATGCGCTTGATCAGCGACCAAGGTCGCATGGCAATGGTGACTTGGTTGTACAAATATTAAATACATGTATAGCTTTTATGCAGGTTTTTTTTCGGCGGTCTAGCGAGCATCTTGCCAGGGAGGCGGCATGCGATACGCGGAATTTGTACAACTTCTTGGCGAAGGTCATGTAACCGAGCTGCAGGTGGAGTCGCTCGAGCCGCAGACGTTTTCGTACCGGGTAGTAATGGGGGAGCGTGCCGAGGTGCTCGAAGGGGAAGATGGGCAACCGGTGCGGCTGAGTTCGCTAGGACATGCGCGGCAGTACTTGCCGCGGCTAGGCGGCGTCGAGGTGCCACTCTTTCTGGTGACGCAGCCGCCTGGGAGTACGATCGTCGGCTCGCAGGTCTACGCGACGTCACACAAGACGCGCCTGGATGCGAACTGACGCGGGCCCGAGTGGGGTGTCAGTGCCGGCGCTGGTTGAGCTTTTCCGCCAGCTTGCGTGCCGCTTCCTGCCCTGCGTGGTGACTGATGATGCCTGGGGCGCCATCGCCTTTCTGAGTGGGCGCCGTGTCTACCACGATCCACTCCGCAGCGTCGCCGTCGTTGGAGGGGGTAAGGGGTCTAGCCACAAAACGTGTCATCGCGCGCTACTCCGTGCAGTTCGGCGGGGCTCCTGACCTAGTCGTTGGTGCCGCCTCAGTAGAGCCTAGTCGATAACCTGGGCATTGAGATACCCCGACCATCGGTAGTCGGCGAGGGTTACGCAGTTGTGACACGCAGCCGCTAAACTTGACACGATGTCACCGAGAAGAAGGAGTGGATCATGTGTGCAGAGACTACCCAGTGCCCGCGCTGCGGACACGATCAAACCGAGGCGCCGGCCGATGCCGAGGGCGTCGAGCGGTGCCCGGAATGCGACGCCAAGCGTGACGTGCACTCGCCTACCGCGCAGGAGCTACTGGAGCGTGAAGAGGCTTATGTCAGCCACGCCATCGACGAGACGATAGAGCGCGAGCTCTCTCGTCGCCACGACGATCAAGGCAAGCCCGAGCAGTGAATCCGGCTCGTAGTAAGTGCGGCCGCACCTCAGCGGCCATTGGCGCGGGGTCTTCCCTGGGGCCCGAGAGGGCGGCTAAGCGCGATCTCGATCGCCCGCTCGCGGGTAATGCCCCGCGCCATCAATGTTCTGATGCGCGTCTTGAGAGTGCTCACGGGAATGCCCGACTGGCGCGACAGGGCGTTCAGGCTATCGGCGCGCAGCACCCGCTGCTCGCGTCGTTTCATCAGGGGTGTTTGCTTTCCCCGGTCGGTCAGTTTCATTTAGTTCTCCACGATCGTTGGCACTGTCCACGCGATCGTTCGTGACCAACATATGACTTGCGATGCCGAGGTATCTTCCATGAATCCGCCGACCCTACACTAAGTTTGATGAGCCTGTCGCCCTCTTGGCGAGGTGTTCATGGCTATCCGCTCATGACTACAAATGGCCCTGCCAGGTCGGACTATTCGATCCTTTGGTGGCTTGGCCCGTAGTCACAATGCTCCTGCCATAGAAAGGTACGGGACATTCTCTACGAGGCGAAACGAGCGACACCGAGAGAAGCGGATAGGGCCAACGATGGCGAGTGCTAGACGAGAAAACAGATGCCGATGAACGAGCGTATCTTCGATGTCGCGATTCGCCCTCGGGCCGGTGATGCGCTGTGGGAAGCCTTCACGCCGGCGCTACCGGGGCTGAGCGCGCTGGGTGAGAGCGACCTCGACGCTGCCGCCCGGCTCGCCGATGCGATCGTGCCGCACCTGGCCGCGCGCCTGCAGCAGGGGCTGGCGATTCCGGAACAGCCCCGCGCCGGCGTTTATCTGCAGGAGTATGGGCTGGTGCTGTGGCAATTTCTGCGTGTGCATATGGGACCGCTCAGGGCGGAGCAGAGCGCTGTCGAGGTGATCTTTCCCGATATCGAGACGCTATTCGATGCCGAGGTCGGGGATGTCGACGAGTCCCTGCTCGATGTTTGAGCGCAGCCCGCTTGACAGCTCTCGCAGTCAAACGCAGACTGGCGCCATGATGACGATACCGAGCTACAGACCGATCCAGTGGTGGTGGCGCCTTTGATTCGAGGGCGGCCCGCTGACGTCTGTAAAAGATGCCGCCCCACGGGGCGGCATTTTTTCGTCTGAGAGATGGCTCCGTGAGGCTGGCAGAGAACCGGGCCAAACCCGGCTCCGGTAGGACGAAAAACCACAGCCATGACGCGATCACGTATGAATATCAGGAGCTTACCGCCGTGCCAGTCCTCATGATCGACAACTACGACAGCTTCACTTTCAATATCGTCCAGTATCTTGGCGAGTTAGGCGCCGATGTCGTCACCCTGCGCAATGACGAGATCGACCTGGCGGGGCTAGAGCGCCATGCGCCCTCGCATCTGGTCGTCTCGCCCGGACCCTGCACCCCCAACGAGGCGGGGATCTCGATGGCCGCCATTCGCCACTTTGCCGGGCGCATCCCGATTCTCGGCGTCTGCCTGGGGCATCAGGCGATCGGCCAGGTCTACGGCGGTCAGGTGATCCGTGCGCCACAGGTGATGCATGGGAAGACTTCGCGTATCCGTCACGCCGGCCAGGGCGTGTTCGCTGGTCTCGAGGATCCGCTGGAGGTGACCCGCTACCACTCCCTGGTGGTGGATGCGGCGACCCTGCCCGAGTGTCTGGAAGTGACCGCCTACACCGACGAGAGCGACGTCACGCCGGGTCTGATCATGGGGCTCCGGCACCGCACCCTGGACATCGAGGGCGTGCAGTTCCACCCCGAGTCGATCCTCTCGCGCCAGGGCCATGAGCTGCTGGACAATTTCCTCAAGCGCCAAACCGCGTCGCAACCGCGGGGAGAGACACATGCAAATGCGTGAGGCGATCGGTGCGCTGCTGCGCCACGAGAATCTGAGCTACGACGACACCCACGCGATCATGCAGACGATCATGACCGGCGAGGCCACCGATGCCCAGATCGCCGGTTTTCTGATCGCGTTGGCGATGAAGGGAGAGACCGCCGAGGAGATCACCGCGGCGGCGCAGGTCATGCGTGAGCTGATGCAGCCGGTAGCGCTCGAGTGTGACAACGTGGTCGACATCGTCGGCACCGGGGGCGATGGTGCCAACCTGTTCAATGTCTCCACGGCATCGAGCTTCGTCGTCGCTGCCGCTGGCGGGCACGTGGCCAAGCACGGCAATCGCGGTGTGTCGTCGTCGGCGGGCAGCGCCGACCTTTTCGACGTTGCCGGCATCTACCTCGATCTGGATGCCGCCACCATCGCACGCTGTATCGAACAGGTCGGGGTCGGCTTCATGTTCGCGCCACGCCACCACCAGGCGATGCGCCACGCCATCGGTCCGCGCCGCGAAATGGGCGTGCGCACGGTGTTCAATATCCTGGGGCCGCTGACCAACCCCGCCGGCGCGCCCAACCAGCTGCTCGGCGTCTATGCGCCGCATCTGGTGCCGCTGGTGGCGGAGTCGCTGCGCAAGCTCGGCAGCCGCCATGTGCTGGTGGTGCACGCCGAGGATGGTCTCGACGAGATCTCGCTGGCGGCGCCGACCCGAGTGGCGGAGCTGCGTGACGGCGAGATTCGCGAGTACACGCTGACTCCCGAGTCGCTGGGTATCGAGCGCCAGGCACTGGCGCCATTGAAGGTAGTGACCGCCGAGGACAGCCTCAAACTGGTCAAGGAGGCGCTGGTCGGCAAGGGCGCGGCCGGTGATATCGTGGCGTTGAACGCCGGCGCCGCGCTTTACGCCTCGGGCGTCTCCGATTCGCTGCAGGAGGGGGTGCTGATGGCGCAGGATGCCCAGGCCTCCAAGCTGCCGCTGGAGAAGCTCAAGGAGTTGGCCGACTTCACCCGGGTATTCGCTGATTGAACCGACGCCCATCCATCTCGATTTCCTTTCACCCCGACACCGAGAGCTCCGCGCATGAGTGAATCACAGGACAAGGCGTTGCCGACCATTCTGGCCAAGATTCTGGCGCGTAAGCGCGAGGAGATCAGCGAGCGCCGCCCGCGCACCAGCGAGCAGACCTGGCTGCAGCGCGCCCAGGCGCAGAGTGCGCCGCGGGGCTTCGTCGCCGCGCTGGAGCGCTGCATCGAGGGGGGCGACCCGGCGGTGATCGCCGAGATCAAGAAGGCGTCGCCCTCCAAGGGCGTGATCCGCGAGGATTTCCGCCCTGCAGAGATCGCCGCCGACTACGCCGCCGCTGGCGCCAGCTGCCTGTCGGTGCTGACCGATGCCGACTACTTCCAGGGTGATGAGTCCTACCTGATCGCGGCACGCGAAGCCTGCGCGCTGCCGGTGATCCGCAAGGATTTCATCATCGATGGCTACCAAATCGCTGAGGCGCGCGGCATCGGTGCCGACTGCATCCTGCTGATCGTCGCGGCGCTGGATGACGTCCAGCTCAAGGATCTCTATCGCCAGGCGCGGGAGCTGGGTATGGACGTGCTGGTCGAGGTCCACGATGTGTTCGAGCTGGAGCGGGCGCTGACGCTCGATCTGCCGCTGGTGGGGATCAACAACCGCGACCTGCACACCTTCGCCACCTCGCTGGATACCACCTTCGACCTGCTCAAACGCATACCGTCGGGTGTGACCGTGGTCACCGAGTCGGGGATTCATACCCGCGACGACGTCGAACGCATGCGCGAGCACGATGTCAACGCCTTCCTGGTCGGCGAGGCGTTCATGCGTGAAGCCGAACCGGGCAGCGCGCTGCGCCGTCTGTTCTTCTGAGCCCGCCGCGCGAGCACCCTCCTGGCAGGTAACGCTTGCCCTGAACGACGAACACCGCCCTCGAGGCGGTGTTCGTCGTTTTGAGGTGATGTTCGTCGTTCAGGGTCGGTGTTCGCGACGTCTCGGAACGCTGCTCAGTGCTCTGGTCAGAACTCTGGTTTAGAACTCTGGTTTAGAACTCTGGTTTAGAACTCTGGCGAATCCGGAAAGATCAGGCTGATCAGGGTGTCTCCCGCCTTGGGCATCAGCGGCTTCTCCGCGGTCGCGGTGCGGATACGCCCGTTGGCTGAGAGGGTGAACAGGGTCAACAGGCGATCCTGGTGGATGCGCCGATAGTCCTCGATGTCGAAGTTCTCGCTGATCTTGGCCTGGCGCAACACCGCACCCTGGCCGATCAGGCTCGATAGCCGGGTGAAGCTGGTGTTGCCGTCGAACAGCAGCGGCAGATGAGCGAGGGCCTGCTGGTGATGGCGCTTGGCGCTGCGGCTGGACTCCACTGCCAGGCGGAACACCTTGCCATGCCCGAGAATGTGCTCGAAGTGCAGCGCGGCGAGATTGTTCAGCTCGCGGTAGGGCGACAGCGGCAGCAGATGGCCGATCCCGGTGAGCTCCAGATGCTGCGCGGCGTGCTCCGACAGTGGATTGCCGTAGTAGGTGGGTAGGTTGGCCATGCGCGCTTCCTGCACCGCATCCCAGTTGTGGTCGCACAGGCGGACCACGAAGCCGGCTTCCTGAAGCACCTGGCCGAAGGCGCGTGCAACCGGGTTGGCGCCGATGATCAGAAAGCCCGACGGTGTCGGTTCGCTGACCCGCAGCAGGCGTGCCAGCGGGCGCGAGAAGAGGCTTTGCACCACCACCGTGCTGATGATCACCAGGAAGGTCACCGGCACCAGCAGTTCGGCTCCCGGCACTTCCAGTGACTCCAGGCGGATGGCGAACAGCGAGGCCACCGCCGCGGCGACGATGCCGCGCGGCGAGAGCCAGGCCAGCAGCGCTTTCTCGCGCCAGTTGAGCGAGCTACCCAGGGTGCACAGCCACACCGTCAGCGGCCGCGCGACCCACACCAGAATGGCGAGGAAGGCCCACGCCTCCCACGACAGCAGGCCCAGCTGTTCCAGACTCAGGCGTGCCGCGAGCAGGATGAACAGGCCCGAGATCAAGAGGATCGACAGCGTCTCCTTGAACTCCAGAATCGGCTGGGTCGGTACCCCGCGCATGTTGGCCATCCACACGCCCATCACCGTCACCGTGAGCAGCCCCGACTCATGGAAAAGCAGGTTGGAGAGCGTGAACAGGGTGAGCATGACCATCAGCGTGCCGAAGCTGTGCAGCCGCTGCGGCAGCCAGTGGTGGCGCAGCACGCTGCCCCAGAGATAGCCTCCGGCGATACCCAGACCGAAGCCGATCACCGCGGTCTGGGCAAAGCTGATCAAGGTGTGGGTGGCGGCGCCGTTGGAGGCGCCCAGCGCCACGAACTCATAGACCAGAACCGCGCCGATGGCGCCGATCGGGTCGATCAGGATCCCCTCCCAGCGCAGGATCTGGCTGACGTGCTCGCGGGCGCGCAGGGTCTGCAGCAGCGGCAGTACCACGGTGGGGCCGGTGACCACCAGCAGCGCGCCGAGCACGCTGGACATCTCCCACGATAGCCCCAGCACCAGGTGTGCCGCAGCGATCCCGATCAGCGCGGTGATCAGTGCGCCCCAGGTGACCAGTCGGCTGACCGTGCGTCCGTGACCGCGCAGTTCGCGGAAGTCGAGCGTCAGGCTGCCCTCGAACAGGATCACCGCTACCGCCAGTGAGACCAGCGGGAACAGCAGATCGCCCAACACGGCGTCCGGCTGCAGCCAGCCGGTGATGGGGCCGACGAGCACGCCGCCGAGCAGCAGCGGCAGGATGGCGGGCAGGCGCAACTGCCAGGCCAGCCACTGACAGATCAGCGCCAGCAGACCGATGCCGGTCAGGGCAAGGGCAGCGTTTTCCATGGCCAGGCTCTCCGAGGCGATTCCAGTGGCGGATCAAAAGGCGCGCAGACTAGCCGCGCGGAGGCGCCGATGCAATGCCTGCGACGACGCCTTTTGCGGGTCGCAGAGCATAGGTCATGTGGCGCAATCTTGCGCGGTGGCGCTTCTCAGCTCGTCTGGTCGCGGCGGCGGGCGACCTGCAGCAGAGCCTGGAGCGGATGCAGCAGCTGGCGCTGCGACAGACGCTTGGCCTGGCTGCGGCAGGAGTAGCCGGTCGCCAGCAGCGGGCCGGCGGCGGTGTCTTCTACCGGTTCGCGCCAGGAGAGATCGTAGATCGCCTCCGAGGTGGCGCGATTGCGCGCCTCGTGACCGTAGGTGCCGGACATGCCGCAGCAGCCGCTGGCCACGTTTTCCAGGGCGAGCCCGAAGTGGGCGAAGAGCTGCTGCCACGCCTTGGGGCTACCCGGGGCGTTGGTCTTCTCGGTGCAGTGTGACAACAGGCGGTAGCCAGGGTCGGCATCATCGGCCTGCCGGTCCTGCCAGCGCGCCGGCAGCAGCGCCGGGCCGCGGGCGAGCAGCCACTCCTGCAGCAGCAGTACCTCGGGCACCGCCGCCGGCCCCAGCAGCTTCACGTACTCCTGGCGATAGGTCAGGGTCATCGCCGGGTCGATACCCACCAGCGGCACGCCGAACTCGGCCAAGGTCTTGAGCCGCGCGGCCTGCCTGGCCGCAACCCGCTGGAAGCGGCCGATGAAGCCCTGCACGTGCAGCGGCTTGCCGTTGGGCTGGAAGGGGGCGACGAAGACGCGCAGGCCCAGCCGCGTGAGCAGCTCGATGATGTCGAGCACCAGCTGCGACTCGAAGTGACTGGTGAAGGCGTCCTGCACCAGCACCACGCTGCGGGCACGCTCCTCTGGCATCAGTTGGGCCAGGCTGGTGGGCGTGGCCTCGACCACGCCCCAGGCGCGCAGCACCTTCTTGAGATGGGTGCGCGAGAGACGCGGGCTGTCGACCATGCCCAGGGTGCGGGTCAGCAGGCGGTCGATCAGGCGGTTGTCGAGCAGCGCATTGTAGAGCGGCGCCACCCGCGGCAAATGTGGCACCACGAACTCGAGACCGCCGATCACGTAGTCGCGCAGCGGCCGCGCATAGCGGCTGTGGTAGCTCTCCAGAAAGCGCGAGCGGAAATCGGGCACGTCGACCTTGATCGGACACTGGCCGGCGCACGATTTACACGCCAGGCAGCCGGCCATGGCGTCATACACCTGATGCGAGAAGTCCGCCTCGCCGCGGCGGCGGGCCAGCGCCCGCCCCAACTTGCCGGGCTGGTCGCGCAGCCACGCCAGGATGCCTTCCTGGCGGGTGCGCCGGGAGAGCTCGACCACGTCGACCCCAGCGTTGCCCTGGCGCCTGAGCCACTCGCGCATCAGGCTGGCGCGCCCCTTGGGCGAGTGCACGCGGTCGCGGGTCGCCTTCCACGACGGGCACATGGCGTCCGCGGGGTCGTAGTTGTAGCAGGCGCCGTTACCGTTGCAGTAGACCGCGCTGGCATTCTCCTGCCACACGCGCTCGTCGATCTGGCGGTCCAGCTCGCCGCGGGTGGGTACGCCATCCACCGTCAGCAGGCCGGGGTCGACCTCGATTGCCGCCCGCTCGCCGGTTTGGCCGCGTGTGCTGGCGTCTTCCGCCTCGGCGCGGATCGGAATCGCGTTGCCGGCGTCTTCGGGCCGGGTGGCAGACGGGGTTGCGTTGCTGGTGTCTTGGGGCCGGCTGGCAGACGGGGTTGCGTTTCCGGCGTCTTCGGGCCGGATAGACAGCGGCGTCGCGATCTTGCCCGGGTTGAACTGGTTGTACGGATCGAAGGCGGCCTTGATTCGCTGCAGCGCCGGATAGAGCTCACCGAAGAAGCGCGGCGAATACTCCGAACGCACGCCCTTGCCGTGCTCGCCCCACAGCAGGCCGCCGTAGCGCTGGGTCAGTTCGGCCACGGCGTCGGAAAGCTCACGGATCAGGTGCGCCTGGGCCGGGTCCTTCATGTCGATCGCCGGGCGCACGTGGAGCACGCCGGCGTCGACGTGACCGAACATGCCGTAGTCGAGGCCGTGGGCGTCGAGCAGGGCGCGGAACTCGGCGATATAGTCGGCGAGTCGTTCCGGCGGCACTGCGGTGTCCTCGACGAAGGGGATCGGGCGGCGCTCGCCCTTGGCATTGCCGAGCAGACCCACCGCACGCTTGCGCATGGCATAGACCCGCGCGATCTGGGCGCGGCCCTCGGCTAGGGTATAGCCGAGACGCTCGACGCTGGTGTCCGCGCCGAGATGGTCGACGAACGCCTGTACGCGCTCGGCCAGACGGTCGGGGTCGTCGTCGTTGAACTCGACCAGATTGATGCCGCGGATCGGCGTGCCCTGGGTATCAGCGGGGAAGAACTCGGCCACGCTGTCCCAGACGAAGTCGTCCATCGCCAGCATCAGCACCTTGTCGTCGACCGTCTCGATCGAGGTCGGCCGCAGCGGCTGCGGCTGATCGGGCAACGCCACGTTCATCAGCGCCTTGGCGTCGCGCAGGGCGTCCATGAAGCCGGCGTAGCGCACGTTGACCAGGGTCGAATGTGCAGGCAAAGGCAGCACGTTGAGGGTCGCCTCGTTGAGCAGGGCGAGCGTACCCTCGGCGCCGCACAGCAGGCTGTTGAGGTCGTAGCGCCCCTCGGCATCGATCAGGTGGGCGAGGTCGTAGCCGGTGAGGCAGCGGTTGAGCGGCGGGAACTTGGCTGCGATCAGCTCGGCCTGCTCGGTGGCCACCGCCCGGGCTTCACGGTGGACGCGGCCGACCGCGTCGTCGCGGGCGCAGGCGGTGGCGAGCGCCTCTGCCGCCAGCGGCTGGCTGTGCAGGCGCGTGCCGCCATGCAGCACGACGTCGAGCTCGAGTACGTGATCGCGGGTCTTGCCGTACTCGCAGCTACCCTGGCCGCTGGCGTCGGTGGAGATCATGCCGCCAATGGTGGCGCGGTTGGAGGTCGAGAGCTCCGGGGCGAAGAACAGCCCGTGAGGCTTGAGCGCGGCGTTGAGCTGATCCTTGACCACCCCGGCCTGGACGCGCACGCGGCGGCGCTCGACGTCGATCTCCAGAATCCGGTTCATGTGGCGGGAGAGATCCACCACCAGGCCGTCGGTCAGCGACTGGCCGTTGGTGCCAGTGCCGCCGCCGCGGGGGGCGAGCACGATGCTGCGGTGCTCGTCGCGGGCGATCAGCCGCGCGATGCGCTCGAGGTCTTCGGCGTCGCGGGGGTAGAGCACCGCCTGCGGCAGGCGCTGATAGATCGAGTTGTCGGTGGCCAGCACGCTGCGGTCGGCCAGCTCCGGTGCGATCTCGCCGCTGAAGCCAGCGTGCTCGAGGTCGTCGAGGAAGCGGCGGTAGTGCGCGTTCAGGGCCGAGGCGTCGCCGGCCGGGTCAAGGCGTTCGATCATCATGGTCATCAAGCTGTCACGGCGGCCGGCGGGCGGCACACGCTATCTATTCGGGGATTCGCGCCTTGGCGGGCGCGAGTCGCATCATGGCCCGGGCGCCACGGCCTCGCGGCGGCGAGGGGTCATGGTGCCGGTCGGGGCTTTTCCTTACAATAAACGATCGCTCAGGCGAGGCGGGTGCCCATGGGGACCACACGTGTCGCGCTGACCCTCGAAGACGTCAATCAACGGAACGCCACCATGCTCGATCCCAAGCTGTTGCGGAGTGATCCGCAGTTCGTCGCTCAACGTCTGGCCCTGCGCGGCTTCACGCTCGATACCGCGTCGCTCGAGTCGCTCGAGTCCCGGCGCCGCGAACTGCAGACCGCAACCGAGCAGCTGCAGAACGAGCGTAACGTGCGCTCCAAGGCAATCGGCAAGGCCAAGGCGGCGGGTGAGGATATCCAGCCGCTGCTCGACGAGGTCGGCCAGCTCGGCGACGAGCTCGACCGCGCCAAGACCCAGCTGGCCGAGGTGCAGAGCGAGTGGGATGCGCTGATCGCGGGGCTACCCAACCTGCCGCACGCTAGCGTACCCGAAGGCGCCGACGAAGACGACAACGTCGAACTGCACCGCTGGGGCACGCCGCGGGCTTTCGATTTCGATGTGCGCGATCACGTCGACCTGGGCGCACGTTTCGGCTATCTCGACTTCGAGCTGGCGACCAAGCTCACGGGCTCGCGTTTCGCCGTGATGCGCGGGCCGATCGCGCGTCTGCACCGGGCGCTTGCGCAGTTCATGCTCGACAAGCAGACCCTCGAGCACGGCTACGAAGAGTGCTACGTGCCCTATATGGTCAACGCCGACTCGCTGATGGGCACCGGCCAGTTGCCCAAGTTCGGCGAGGATCTGTTCCGTCTCGAGGAGAGCGGTTACCACCTGATCCCGACCGCCGAGGTGCCGCTGACCAACTTCGTGCGTGACGAGATTCTCGATCACGCCCAGCTGCCGCTCAAGCTCACCGCACACACCCCCTGTTTCCGCAGCGAGGCCGGCGCCTATGGTCGGGATACCCGCGGCATGATTCGCCAGCACCAGTTCGACAAGGTCGAGATGGTCCAGGTGGTCGACCCGGAGACCAGCTACGACGCGCTGGAGACCATGCGCGGCCATGCCGAGGCGATCCTGCAGGCGCTGGCGCTGCCCTACCGGGTGGTCACCCTGTGTGCCGGTGACATGGGCTTTGGCGCGACCAAGACCTACGACCTCGAGGTGTGGCTGCCGAGCCAGGAGACTTACCGCGAGATCTCCTCGGTCTCCAACTGCGAGGACTTCCAGGCCCGGCGCATGCAGGCGCGCTTCCGCCATCCGCAGCAGAAGAAGCCGCAGCTGGTGCACACCCTCAACGGCTCGGGCCTGGCGGTGGGGCGCTGCCTGTTGGCGGTGATGGAGAACTACCAGAACGCCGACGGCAGCATCGATGTGCCCGAGGTGCTTCGCCCGTACCTTGGCGGCATCGCCCAAATCAACGCCGAGTAATGGCACCGCTGGCGGCCGGTGACCGGCCGCCGCTTGCCACCTGGATCGTCGGCGATGATATGGCAAGTTGGTTATAACGCTACAAGAAAGCGTTCCTTCGGGATCCTTCGAGGCACCCCTAGAATTTGGCTATAAGCATTGGGGTTAAATGGTGTATCCGGTTCTAAGGCGCTGCGGCGCCGGCTGACACGGAGTCGCGCCGACCCCGGCCATCCTGGCCCGGCTCCACTCGACCCGACGGTGATTCGTGACGCCCTCTCTGACGCTCCAGCTAGACCCCTCCCAACTGACGCTGCGCCTGATCGGCGGCGGCAGCGAGGCACTCGCGCTCGCCCGCCAAGTGGCGGGCAGCGGTGTGGGCTTGACGCTGCACTCCGCCGCGCCGATGCCGGCGCTGGCCGCGCTGTGCGCGCAGCAGGGATGGTCTCACGCGGCGGCAGTGCCGGCACCAGCGGCGGGAGAGCTGTGGCTGATCGCCTCGGGGGAGCACGAGCAGGACCGCCAACTAGCAGAGGCCGCACGGGCGGCCGGTGCGCTGGTCCACGTGCGTGGCTGGCCGGCGCTCTCCAGTGCCAGGCTGCCGCCACGCATCGATGTCGACGCGGTCGCCGAGCGCGAGGCGGACTCACCCTGGCGCCGTGGTCGGGTGGCTCTGGTGGGGGCGGGGCCGGGTGACCCGGAGCTTCTGACCCTGCGCGCGCTCAAGCGGCTGCAGCACGCCAGCGTGATCGTCCACGATCGTCTGGTCAGCCAGGAAATCCTGGCGCTGGCCAACCCCGAGGCGCGACGCTTCTATGTGGGCAAGGCGCGTTCGCGGCACAGCGTACCCCAGGAGGGGATCAATCAGGCGCTGGTCGAGTGGGCGCGGGCAGGGCACGAGGTGGTGCGTCTCAAGGGCGGCGACCCGTTCATCTTCGGCCGCGGTGGGGAGGAGCTGGAGACGCTGGCCGAAGCCGGGATCGACTTCGAGGTGGTGCCCGGCATCACCGCGGCCTCGGGCTGCGCCGCCTACGCCGGCATTCCGTTGACCCACCGCGACCACGCCCAGTCGGTGCGCTTCGTCACCGGCCACCTCAAGAACGGCAGCTGCGATCTCGACTGGCCGGCGTTGGCCCGCGGTGATCAGACGCTGGTGTTCTACATGGGCCTGGGCGCCCTCGATCTGATCCGCCATCAGCTCGTTGCCCACGGTCTCGATGCCCAGACCCCGCTGGCGCTGGTCGAGCAGGGCACCACCGCCAGCCAGCGCGTGCATCTGGGCACCCTCGACACTCTGCCGGCGAGTCTTGCCGACGACCCGCCGCGCCCGCCGACGCTGATCGTGATCGGCAGCGTGGTCACATTGGCGTCGCGTCTCGCCTGGTTCCAGCCCACCGCCAGCGGTGCCCTGGGCTGGGTCGAGGGCAAGCATCCGACACCGCTCTCCCGCGCGGACAGCGCCTGAGAGGGTGTTTACAAAATGCCTGCGCTCGGCAATACGGCGTTAAAATCGGCCTCGTACGCGAGCCCGGTCAAAATACTCATTTACTCTATGTAAACTCCGCTTTTTCGACCGATTTTGCCTTAGCTACGCGCCCCGGTCTTGCCTTCGCTCGACGAATTTGTAAACACCCTCTGAGCCACCGGGCGATTGGCACGGGACATCGGCCACTGTGCGTTGACGCCACCGCCCGGCGCTTCGAGAATGCAGGCAGACGACGCTGTTGGGCCGGGAGGCCGCCATGAATATCGAGCAGTTGGACATCCGCGGCCATCTGGCACAGTTCGCGCCCTTCGACCATCTCTCGGACGATCTGCTCGACCGTATCGCCGGGTCGATCGAGATTCGCTACTTCCAGGCCGGTAGCGAGCTGCTCTCCAAGGATCAGCCGATCGACTCGCTGTGGTATATCCGCAGCGGCGCGGTGGAGATGTACCAGCGTAGCGGGCGGCTGTTCAACCGGCTGGGCGAGGGCGATATCTTCGGCTACTCGGATCTGCTGCATCAGCGCCGGGTACGTTATCCGGTACGGGCGATCGAGGACACCCTGATCTACTTCGTGCCGGCGGATATCTTCGACGAGATCTGCGAGGCGGATGACGACTTCTCCGAGTTCGTCGATACCGGTGGGCGGCTCAAGGTCACGGTGCAGCAGCAGCGCGACGACAGCGGTCTCATGACCACCCGCGTGCGCAAGCTGATCACGCGCCAGCCGCAGATGGTGGAGGCCGACACCACGCTGCAGGCAGCGGCTCAGCGCATGCGTGACGAGAACACCACCTGTGTGCTGGTGGTGGACCTCACCGAGTCGCAATCCCCCTATACCTTCGTCGGCCGCGACGGTCGCCACTGGAAGCTCAACGGCATCCTCACCGATCGTGATTTCTGCACCCGCGTGCTGGCCGAGGGCAAGTCGCCGCAGACTCCGGTGGGCGAGGTGATGTCGTCGCGGCCGATCGTGATCCAGTCCGACGAGTCGGTCTACGAGGCGATGCTGTGCATGCTGCGCAATCAGGTGCACCACCTGCCGGTGCTGCACCGCCGCCAGCCCATGGGCATCCTGCACCTCTCCGACATCGTCCGCCACGAGACCCACAGCAGCCTGTTCCTGGTCAACAATATCTTCGTCCAGAACACCCCGACCCAGCTCTCCCGGCTCTCCACCGAGGTGCGCAACGGCTTCGTGCGCATGGTCGCCGACGGCGCCAACTCCGAGATGATCAGCCGCGCCCTGGCGACCATCGGGCGCGGTTTCACCCAGCGCCTGCTGGAGCTCGCCGAGGCCGAGCTGGGGCCGCCGCCGGTGCCATACTGCTTCATGGTCCTGGGATCGATGGCGCGGGAAGAGCCGACCATCAACGCTGACCAGGACAACGCCCTGGTGCTCGACGACGCCTACGACCCCGAGCAGCACGGCGACTATTTCGAAGCGCTGGCCAAGTTCGTCTGTGACGGTCTCGCCGGCTGCGGCTACGCCTACTGCAAGGGCGACGTCATGGCCACCAATCCGCGCTGGCGCCAGCCGCTGGCGGTGTGGAAGCGCTATTTCGAGAAGTGGATGCGCGAGCCCAACCCGGAGCGTCTGCTGCACAGTTCGATCTTCTTCGACTTGGCGCCGGTCCACGGCGAAGCACCGATGGTCGAGGCGCTGCAGGACCTGATCGCCGAGCAGGCGCCGCGCAGCGAGCTGTTCCTCGCCGCGCTGGCGCGCAACGCCAAGAACCGCACGCCGCCACTGGGCTTCTTCCGCCAGTTCGTGATGGAGCAGGACGGCGAGCACCGCAAGTCGATCAACTTGAAGCGTCGCGGCACCGCGCCGCTGACCGATCTGGTGCGCGTACATGCGCTGGCCTGCGGCTCCAAGTCCCAGAACACCTTCGCCCGTCTCGACGATATCGCCGCTACCAAGCTGGTGGGGCAGGGGGTCGCTGAACGGCTGCGCTACGCCTTCGAGTTCCTGTCGATGGTGCGAATCCGTCACCAGGCCGAAGCGATCGAGCACGGGCAGGAGCCGGACAACAGCGTCGACCCCGAGCACGTGGGCAGTCGCGAGCGCCACCACCTCAAGGACGCCTTCGAAGCGATCAGCCACGCGCAGAAGTTTCTCTCCTTCCGCTATACCCTGCCCGGCAAGGGGGCATCGCGGAGCCAGGGTGCCGAGCGCGGCGAGACCGCATCGTGAGGCGGGTGCCCAAGGTGCGCCGGCGCCAGTTGGAAGCTTGGCCACGCTATCTTGCCGCGCGCGCCACAGAGGCCAAGGACACGCGCCTGGCAGGCTTTTTCGCCGGCGGTGGACTCGACCCCGAGATGCCGATCGGCGAGGCGCCGCTGGTGGCCATGGACTTCGAGACCACCGGGCTCGACGCCGGGCGTCACGATATCGTCAGTGTCGGCGTGGTGCCGTTCACCCTGGCGCGCATCCGGCCCGCCGAAGGGCGCTACTGGGTGCTGTCGCCACGACGGCGGCTGAGCGACGAGTCGGTGACCTTCCACCATATCACCCACGCCGAAGTGGAGAACGCGCCCGACTTCTCCGCCATCATCGACGAGCTGCTGGAGATGCTGCACGGGCGGCTGGTGGTGGTTCATTACCGTCAGCTCGAGCGCACCTTCCTCGATGCCGCGATCCGGGAACGCCTCGGCGAGGGGCTGCTGTTTCCGATGCTCGACACCATGTCGCTGGAGGCGCGCATCCACCGCCAGTCGTGGTGGGCGCGTCTGCGCCGCTGGGCTGGACGACCGGTGGCCTCGATCCGCCTGCACGAGAGCCGTCAGCGCTACAACCTGCCGGCGTATACCGGGCACCATGCGCTGATCGATTCGCTGGCCACGGCGGAGCTGCTGCAGGCGCAGATTCTCTATCACTACAGCTGGGAAACCCCGGTCGGCGCGCTCTGGCGCTGACGTGTGGTGTGCTGACAGCGGGGAGATGAGGCGATGTGCTGGCAGCGGGGAGAGCGCGTCAGGTGCGCTGAGGCGGTGGGTTCTTTCGCGGCTCTGGCACGGCAATCGGTACCAGAACGGCGAGTGCTAGAACGATAGACATCAGAACGATAGACATCAGAACGACAACGAGCGGCCCGTGGGCCGCTCGTTGCGTTTACAGCACTGGCTTCAGGTGCGCGGTTCGGAGCGCAGACCCTGGATGATGGCGTAGCACGCCGCCAGCAAGACGATGGTGAAGGGCAGGCCGGTGGTGATCACCGCCGCCTGTAGTGCGGTCAGACCGCCGCCCAGCAGCAGGGCGATGGCGATGGCGCCTTCGATCAGCGCCCAGAACACGCGCTGCGGCTTGGGTGCGTCGACCTTGCCGCCGGCGGTGATCGAGTCGATCACCAGCGACCCGGAGTCGGAGGAGGTGATGAAGAACACCATCACCAGCACGATACCCAGGAACGAGGTGATCGCGGTCAGCGGCAGTTGGCCCAGCATGGTGAAGAGCTGCAGCTCCAGCGCCGCATCCTTGACCCCCTGGAAACCATCGCCGACCAGCTGGTGGATAGCGGTGTCGCCGAAGGCGGTCATCCAGATCACCGAGACCAGCGTGGGCACCAGCAGTACCGCGATCAGGAACTCGCGCACGGTGCGGCCACGGCTGACGCGGGCGATGAACATGCCGACGAACGGCGACCAGGAGATCCACCAGGCCCAGTAGAAGGCGGTCCAGCCGTGGACGAAGTTGGTGTCTTCGCGGCCGAACGGATTGGACAGTGCCGGCAGATACTTCAGGTAGGAGATGATGTTCTCGACGAAGCCGGTGGCGAGCAGCAGGGTCGGGCCGACGAAGATCACGAACACCAGAAGGATGAAGGCCAGCGCCATGTTGATCTGCGACAGCCGCTGTACGCCCTTGTCCACGCCCAGCATGACCGAACCCAGTGCCACCAGGGTGATGCCGATGATCAGCAGGACCATGGTCACGTTGGTGTTGGGCACGTCGAACAGATAGTGCAGACCAGCGGCCGCCTGGGAGGCGCCCAGACCCAGCGAGGTGGCCAGGCCGAACAGCGTGGCGAAGACCGCCAGGATGTCGATGATGTGGCCCGGCCAGCCCCAGATGCGCTCACCCAGGATCGGGTAGAAGATCGAGCGCATGGTCAGCGGCAGCCCCTTGTTGAAGGAGAACAGCGCCAGCGACAGCGCGACCACCGCGTAGATGCCCCAGGGGTGCAGGCCCCAGTGGAAGATCGTCGCGGCCATGGCCAGCGACTGGGAGGCGGCGTCATTACCCGCGGCGCCGCCCAGCGGTGCCCAGGAGTCGCCGGCCAGCGAGGTGCCGAAGTGGGTGATCGGCTCGGAGACGCCGTAGAACATCAGGCCGATGCCCATGCCCGCGGCGAACAGCATCGCGAACCAGCCGGCATAGCTGAAGTCGGGCTTGGCGTGCATGCCGCCGATGCGCACCTTGCCCAGCGGGGTGAAGATCAGCCCCACCGAGACCAGCACGAAGACGTTGGCGGCGAACAGGAACAGCCAGCTCAGGTTGTCGGTGAGAAAGCTCCTTGCCCCGTTGAAGATCGGCCCCATCTGCTCTGGCAGCGCCAGGGTGATGATGACGAAGAACAGGATCAGCAGCGACGAGATCGAGAAGACCTTGCCGTGCAGGTCGACGTCGAAGCCGAATTTGTTGGTCCTGATGTTGTCCTGACCGATCACGTAATCGGTATCGATCAGATTGGAGGGTCCCTCGGGGGCCGGTACGCCTTCCTGCGGCGCGGCCGGCTGCTTGTTAGGATCTTCTTGAGCCACTAGCCGTCTCCCTAATGATTACCACATGACGGATCGGGCCACGCCTTCAGGGCGTGGCGAGATCGCGTCCCGTTATTGACTCGCTGGCGGTCGCGGCGATGCGCCATTGCGCCTCTAGTCTGGCGGATCGTCACGAACGTGCAAGTTTTGTAATTATCCTGAATCAAGTCGGTGCTTCCAACCGTCCCCGGCGCGCGCGCGACGTATCTGCCCGCGACGCCGGGCCGCACAGCGTCTATACCAAGGTCGCAGGGCGTGTGGAACGAGATCGCGATTGTCTGGATAGCGGCGCTCGCGCAGCCTGCTAGACCAAGGTCAGAGTGCAGTACGCACGCTATTCGACGTATATTGAAACGAACGTTTGAAACTGGCTGCATTCGACATTCGCCGCAGGAGAGGTCATGGCACACTATCGAGCCCCGTTGAACGATCTGCGTTTCGTGCGCGAAGAGGTCTTCGCCGCCGAGCGTGAATGGGCGGCGATGCCGGCGACAGCCGAGCTCAACGCCGAACTCGCCGACGCGGTGATGGAAGAGGCCGGAAGGCTGGTCAGCGCCGAGCTGTTGCCGCTCAATGCCAGCGGCGATGCCGAGGGGTGCCAGTTCGACGGTTCACGGGTGACCACCCCGGCGGGCTTCCGCGAGGCTTTCGCCGAGTTCGCCGCGGGCGGCTGGTGCGGGCTCGCCGGTGACCCGGCGCTGGGCGGTCAGGGCCTGCCCAAGCTGCTCACGCTGGCCTTCGACGAGATGCTCTATGCCAGCAACTCGAGCTTCGCGCTCTATCTGGCGCTCAACAACGGCGCCGCGCTGCTGCTCGATCAGTACGCCGACGCGGCGACCCGGGCGCGCTATCTGCCGCGGCTCTACGCCGGCGAATGGTTGGGCACGATGTGCTTGACCGAGCCCCACTGCGGTACCGATCTGGGTCTGATCAAGACCCGCGCGACGCCCAACGATGACGGCAGCTACGCCATCACCGGCAGCAAGATCTGGATCACCGGCGGCGAGCACGATCTCACCGACAACATCGTTCACCTGGTGCTGGCCAAGCTGCCCGACGCGCCGCCGGGCGCCAAGGGCATCTCGCTGTTTCTGGTGCCCAAGCGCGTGGTCGATGACGAGGGGCAGGTCGGCGAGGCCAACGGCGTGGTTTGCGGCGGTCTCGAACACAAGATGGGGATCAAGGCCAGCGCCACCTGCGTGATGCACTTCGAGGCGGCGCGGGGGGAGCTGATCGGCGAGCCGCACCAGGGTCTGGCGACGATGTTCACGATGATGAACTACGAGCGGCTGTCGATCGGCATGCAGGGTCTGGGCCTGGGCGAGATCGCCTATCAGAGCGCGATCGACTTCGCCCGCGAGCGCCTGCAGAGCCGTGCGCCCGGCGGCGCGGCGGCGCCGGACAAGCCCGCCGACCCGATCCTGGTACACCCGGACGTGCGCCGCATGGCGCTGGACGTGCGCGCCTGGAACGAGGGCGGACGGCTGTTCGCGGCCTTCGTTGCCCGCGAGCTCGACCGTGCCCGCTACCACCCGGAGGCCGAGACCCGCGCCGGTGCCGAGGAGATGGTCGCGCTGTTGACTCCGGTAGCCAAGGCCTTCCTGACCGATCGTGGTTTCGAAGCCACGGTCGAAGCGCAGCAGCTCTATGGGGGCAGCGGCTACTGCGTCGAGTGGGGCGCCGAGCAGTTCGTGCGCGATGCGCGTATCGCCATGATCTATGAAGGCACCAATGGAATTCAGGCGATGGACCTGGTCGGGCGCAAGCTGGTGCGTAACGGCGGCGCCTATGTCGAGCGTCTGCTGGGGCGCCTGCGCGCTGACCTGGAGGACGGCGCCGCCGATGACACGCGTCTGCGGCCCTTCCATGCCGCTGCCGAGGCTGCCACAACGCGGCTGGAACAGGCGACCCGTCAACTGCTCGATCGCGCGGCGCAGGATCCGGCCGAGGCCGGCGCGGCGGCCCACGACTATCTGCAGCTCACCGGTCTCAGCGTCTACGCCTGGATGTGGTGGAAGGCGGCTCGCGCGGCGGTGCGTGGGCTCGACCAGGGCGGTGCGCTGGGTGAGGCCGACTACCGCGACAAGCTGATCGTGGGGCAGCACTTCCTCGAGCGCCTGCTGCCGCGCAGCGAGACCCACGCACGCCAGCTCGAAGCAGGGGCGGCGGGGTTGATGGCCATGGATGAGCTGCGTTTCTGATGAACTGGCGCGCTGGCGCCAGCGAGTTTCGATCAGTGGTTTGCACGCTTTTGGGGCGCTCGTGATACGAGTGCCTTTTTTTGTCTCCATCATGGTGCATCTGGCGGCTCGTCTTGAGGGGGAGCCAACACACTGTCCTGCTTCAGGAATTCGTGTGACGAGCGGGAGTGGTCGAGCGCCATGAGGGGCTGGGCGGGCGGCTCGGGCGCGCGCTGAAGGTGCGTTTCGAGGCTATTTTTGTATACGAAAAATCCATGGAGGCAAAAAAGGGCACGGAAAATGCATGAGGGTAGGGGCAGGGTGCGCCGGCGGCGCCGGTCACCGAACCAGGGATCCTTCAGGAGCGTCTCATGACAACAACAGCCCTACGCAAACTGATCGCGACATCCGTGTTCACCACCACGCTGGCAGGTTTCTCGGCGCCGCTGCTGGCGGCCGACGATGGCCCGATCCGTGTCGGTATCCTCCACTCCCTTTCCGGCACCATGGCGATCAGCGAATCGACGCTGAAAGACGAGATGCTGATGCTGATCGATCAGCAGAACAAGGCCGGCGGGCTGCTCGGGCGCCAACTGGAGCCGGTGGTGATGGACCCGGCCTCCGACTGGTCGCGCTACGCCGAGCAGGCGCGCAGCATGCTCACCGGTGACAAGCGCGTCGATGTCATCTTCGGCAACTGGACCTCGGCCTCGCGCAAGGCGGTGCTGCCGGTGGTCGAGGAGCTCGACGGGCTGCTGTTCTACCCGGTGCAGTACGAGGGCCAGGAGTCCTCCGAGAACATCTTCTATACCGGCGCCGCGCCCAACCAGCAGGCGATCCCCGCGGTCGACTATCTGATGGGGCAGGGCGTCGAGCGCTGGGCGCTGCTGGGTACCGACTACGTCTATCCGCGCACCACCAACGAGATCCTCGAGGCCTACCTCAAGGACCATGGCGTCGCAGACGACGACATCATGGTCAACTACACCCCGTTTGGCTTCAGCGACTGGCAGTCGATCGTCTCCCGGGTCAAGGATTTCGGCAGTCAGGGCAAGAAGACCGCGGTGGTCTCGACCATCAATGGCGATGCCAACGTGCCGTTCTACAACGAACTCGCCAATCAGGGGATCAAGGCTTCGGACATCCCGGTCGTGGCGTTCTCGGTCGGCGAGCAGGAGCTGACCGGCATCGACACCGCGCCGCTGGTTGGCCATCTGGCCGCCTGGAACTACTTCATGAGCGTCGACAGCGACGCCAACTACGACTTCATCGACGCCTGGGTCGCCTATACCGGCAACAAGGACGCGGTGGTCAACGACCCCATGGAAGCTCATTACATCGGCTTCAACATGTGGCTCAAGGCGGTCGAGTCGGCCGGTACCACCGATGTCGACGCGGTCAAGGACGCGATCATCGGCGTGACCGTGCCCAACCTCTCCGGCGGTGCGGCGACGATGATGCCCAATCACCACATCACCAAGCCGGTGATGATCGGCGAGATCCAGGACGATGGTCAGTTCAGCGTGGTGTGGCAGACCCCGACCACGGTGGCCGGTGATGCCTGGTCCGACTACCTGCCGGCGTCGAAGAACCTGATCAGCGACTGGCGCGCGCCGCTGCGCTGCGGAAAGCTCGATGTCGAGCGCATGGTCTGCGAGGACGGTGCAGGGGCCAACTGATCGGAGGCGGTGCCGGGCCGCGGCCATGCCGCGGCGCTCACCGCCCGAGCACGTGCCCGCGCCGTCCACCGGATGGCGCGGGGCCAACGGTAACGCAGCATGAGCGTTCCATCATGATGATGAATTTCCACGCCGGAGGCCGCCAGTGCGCTCGCCGGATCTGCCACTCGCTGCTGCTCGGCCTGCTGCTGTGCGCGGCATTGGCTACCACGGCATCGGCGGCGGTCGGCGAGCCCCAGGCCAGAGCGCTGTTGCAAGCGCTCGATACGCGCAGTTTCGAGGCCAAGGGCGAGGCCGCCCAGGCGATCGCCGACAGCCAGGCGAGTCAGAAGACGCGCTGGCTGCAGGCGCTGCTCGATGGCCGTCTGGGCAAGGAGCGCCGCGGCGAGCAGTTCTATATCGTCACCGACGACAGCGGCCGTGAGTGGCCGCTGATCGATGCGATCACCTTTGCCGAGGCCGGCAGCGGCTCACGGCGCACGGTGGATATCTTCAAGATCAACAACGATCTGCGCACCCAGCTCCAGGGCATGATCGCCTCGCTCTCTCTCGCCGAGGGTGACGAGAGGTCTCGCCTGGCGGCGGCGGATCGGCTGATTGGTGATGTGAACGCCGACAATGTCGAGAGCGTGCGCGCGAGCCGCGAGCGGGAAGAGAGTGCGACGGTTCGCGACCGGCTCGATATCGCGCTGGCGCTCTACCGCGTGCAGCAGGGTGACGCTACCGCGCTCAAGACCCTGAAGGGCAATCTCGATACGCGTGTGCGCAATACGCTGACCACGGTCGCCGCGGGTGACGGTGAACTTGCCAGTCAGGCGCAGCAGGTGCTCGACGGCATCGAAAGCAAGCGTGCCTGGTACGACCGCGCGCAGACGCTGTTCTTCGGCTTGAGCGCGGGCTCGATCCTGGTGCTGGCGGCGATCGGTCTGGCGATCACCTTCGGCGTCATGGGGGTGATCAACATGGCCCATGGCGAGCTGATCATGCTCGGTGCCTATACCACCTGGCTTATCCAGCAGGCGCTGCCGGGCCAGCCGGGGCTGGCGCTGCTGCTGGCGATCCCCGGCGGCTTTCTGGTCGCCGGGGCGTTCGGCGTGCTGATCGAGCGGACGGTGATTCGCTTTCTCAAGGGTCGACCACTGGAAACGCTGCTGGCGACCTTCGGCCTGAGCCTGATCCTGCAGCAGCTGGTGCGCACGCTGTTCTCCCCGCTCAACCGGAGGGTGGCGTCGCCGGAGTGGCTGCAGGGCGCCTGGCAGATCAACGATGCGCTGTCGCTGACCCTGAATCGTCTCGGTGTGCTCGGCTTCTGCCTGCTGGTGTTCGCCGCGCTGTGGGCACTGATGCGCTATACCCGGCTCGGTCTGGAGGTGCGCGCAGTGACCCAGAACCGCGCCATGGCGCGGGCGATGGGCGTGCGCGCGGCGCGGGTCGACATGCTCACCTTCGGTCTCGGCGCCGGGGTCGCGGGGCTTGCCGGGGTGGCACTGTCACAGCTCACCAACGTGGGGCCGAACCTGGGCCAGGGCTATATCGTCGACTCCTTCCTGGTGGTGGTGTTCGGCGGCGTCGGCAATCTATGGGGCACCCTGGTCGCCGGCATGTCGCTGGGGGTGATCAATCAGGTGCTACAGCCGTGGGTCGGGGCGGTGCTGGCCAAGATCATCGTGCTGGTCGGGGTGATCCTGTTCATCCAGAAGCGCCCGCAGGGGATCTTCGCGCCCAAGGGGAGGGTGTCATGAGCCACGCAACCCTCGAGCCGAGGCGGGATCGCTCGCGCCAGGTGTTTCTCTCCCGTGCCACGCTGATCACCTCGGCGCTGCTGATCGTCGGCATGGCGCTGGTGCTGGTCCTGCATGCGCTACCCGCGGCCCATCCGTTGCATGTGAGCAGCGCCACGGTGGCGCTGCTGGGCAAGTACTTCACCTACATGCTGCTGGCGCTGGCGGTGGATCTGATCTGGGGCTATCTGGGCATCTTGAGCCTTGGCCACGGCGCCTTCTTCGCCCTTGGCGGCTATGCCATGGGGCTCTATCTCAATGCCCAAGGAACGGCACTGCCCGGCTGGCAAGGGCTGCTGGCGAGCTTCCCGCTGGCGGCGCTGGCGGTGGTGCTGGCGCCGGGATTATTGGCACTGGCGTTCGGCTGGCTCGCCTTCCGCTCGCGGGTGACCGGGGTCTACTTCTCGATCATCACCCAGGCGCTGACCTTTGCCCTGATGCTGGCATTCAACCGCAACGAGATGGGGATGGGCGGCAGCACCGGACTGACGCGCTTCAGCGAGCTGCTCGGTTTTCGGCTGGCCAGTGACGGCATGACCGTGGCGCTGTTCCTGGCCTCCGGCATTGCCGTACTGCTGGCGTTCTGGCTGTGTCGGGCGATCGTGGTCTCGCGGCTGGGGCGGGTTGCCGTGGCGACCCGTGACGCTGAGGCGCGGGTACGCTTTCTCGGCTATCGGGTCGAGCACGTCAAGCTGTCGCTGTTCGTGGTCTCGGCGATGCTCGCCGGGGTCGCCGGGGCGCTCTACGTGCCGCAGGTCGGCATCATCAACCCCAGCACCCTCGCGCCGCTGTTCTCGATCGAGGTGGTGGTGTGGGTGGCGCTGGGCGGGCGCGCGACGCTGTTCGGTGCGCTGCTCGGAGCGCTGGTGGTCAACTATCTCAAGACCGTGCTCACCGGCGCGATGCCAGACGCCTGGCTGTTCCTGCTCGGCGGACTGTTCGTGGTGGTGACCATGGCGCTGCCGCGGGGGATCGCCGGCGTGCTGGCATGGCGGCATCGGCAGGAGGGGGCGACATGAGCCAGAGCGTACGCACCCGGGTGCAGCAGCTGCGCGAGCTGTCGCGCCCCGACCGGGTGTTCGACTTCATGCTGCCGGCGCAGTCGCCGGTGGACGTCCGTCACGGGCCGATTCTTTACCTGGAAGATGTCAGCGTCAGCTTCGACGGTTTCCGCGCCATCGATCGGCTCAACCTCACGATCGATGACGGCGAGCTGCGCTGCATCATCGGCCCCAACGGCGCCGGCAAGACCACCATGATGGATATCATCACCGGCAAGACACGCCCGGACAGCGGCCAGGTGTGGTTCGGCAGCCGGCACAACCTGCTGACCCTGGACGAGCCGCGGATCGCTAATCTCGGCATCGGGCGCAAGTTCCAGAAGCCGACGGTGTTCGAGGCGCTCGACGTGAGCGAGAACCTGGAGCTGGCGATGGCGGGTGACCGCCGCGTGTGGCGGACCCTGCTGGCGCGTCTCGACGGTGCCGGCCAGGCGCGCATCGACGAGGTGCTGGAGACCATCGGGCTGAGCGGCGAGCGGCACCGGCTCGCCGGCGTGCTCTCTCACGGCCAGAAGCAGTGGCTGGAGATCGGCATGCTGCTGATGCAGCGCCCGCGTCTGCTGCTGGTGGACGAGCCGGTGGCCGGGATGACCGAGCCGGAGATGCAGCGTACCGCCGAGCTGTTGACGCGGCTGGCGGGGCAGCAGTCGGTGGTGGTGGTCGAGCACGATATGGGCTTCGTGCGCGAGATCGCACGCAAGGTCACGGTGCTGCACCAGGGCAGCGTGCTGGCCGAGGGCAGTCTGGACCAGGTGTCCAGTGACCCGCGGGTGGTGGAGGTCTATCTGGGCGGCGACGAGGAGACGAACGCATGCTGAGCGTGGACAACCTCGATCAGTACTACGGCGAGAGCCATATCCTGCGCGGTCTGTCGCTGACGGTGCCGGCCGGGCGCTGCACCTGCGTGATGGGGCGCAACGGGGTCGGCAAGACCACGCTGTTGAAGACCATCATGGGTGAGGTGAGTGCCCGCGCCGGCACCATCCACTTCGATGGTGAGCCGCTGCTGCCGCGGCGCGCCGAGGCGCGTGCCGGTCTGGGGATCGGCTATGTGCCCCAGGGTCGGCAGATCTTCGCCACGCTGACGGTGGAGGAGAACCTGCGTATCGGCCTGCCGGCGCGGCGCGATCGCCAGCGGCGCATTCCCGAGCGTATCTTTGAGCTGTTCCCGGTGCTGCGCGAGATGCGCTATCGTCGCGGAGGCGACCTCTCCGGCGGCCAGCAGCAGCAGCTGGCGATCGGGCGCGCGCTGGTGCTCGACCCGCGGCTGCTGATCCTCGACGAGCCGGGGGAGGGCATTCAGCCCAATATCGTGGCCCAGATCGGCGAGGTGATCCGGCGGCTCAACCGCGAGGCCGGGCTGACCGTGCTGCTGGTCGAGCAGAAACTGCCGTTCGCGCGCCGCTACGCCGACGGCTTCATGATCATGGATCGGGGCCAGGCCGTGGCCAGCGGTGACATCTCCGATCTCGACGACGACCTGATTCGGCGACATCTCACGGTATGAGCGCAGACCCCGCACCGCCAAGCCCACCGCCACCCGCGGACTCCGGCCACCGTTTCGACGCCGGGCGCCGCTGGGAGGCGCGGCTGGCGCTCGCCTTCGACCGCCGCGAGACCGCCCACGCCGGACGTACCCGTTTGACCCGGGCGCACCACAGCGGGCCGCTGCGGGTGCAGCGGCCGTTCTACCCCGAGCCGCTGCGGCCGGCGCTGGTCGAGCCCTGCCACGTCTATCTGCTGCACCCGCCGGGCGGGCTGGTCAGCGGTGATGCCCTGGCGGTGGAGATCGCGGTGGAGGCCGACGCCCACGCGCTGTTGACCACGCCGGCGGCGACCAAGCTCTACCGCGCCGACAGCCAGGGCGTGACCTGGCAGCAGCGCAATCACCTGCAGGTCGACGCCGGCGGGCTGCTCGAGTGGCTACCTCAGGAGACCATCGCCTTCGACGGCTCGCGCGGGGTGCAGAGCACCACGGTCGCGCTCACTGGCGATGCCCGCTGTCTGGGCTGGGAGGTGATGGCGCTGGGGCGCCCGGTGGGCGCGCAGCCGTTCGTCAGCGGTGCCATCGAGCAGCGCTTTCGGCTGACCCGCGACGGCCGCCCGCTGTGGCTCGAGCGCCAGCCGCTCGACCCACACCACGCGCGCTTCCAGGGACGCTGGGGACAGGGCGGGGCGAGCGTCCAGGCAACCCTGTGGGCGGCCGGACTGGCGGCCCCCGAGGTGGCGGTAGCGGCGCTGCGCGAGGCGCTGCCGGCGGCCCCGCAGTGGGCCGTCACCCAGCGTCTTGGCGTACTGCTGCTGCGCTATCTGGGCGATTCGCGCAATCAGGCCTGGGACTACTGCCAGGCTGCCTGGCACACGCTGCGCCCGCTGCTCGCCGCGCGCGAGGCGTGCGAGCCGCGCATCTGGCGCACCTGAGACAACGACCAAGGGCGCCCGGCGCCCGCAAGCCCAGGAGACGAGGCGATGGAACTGACCCCCGAGACAAAGACAAGCTGCTGCTGTTCTCCGCCGCCCAGTTGGCCGAGCGCCGCCGCGCGCGCGGGCTCAAGCTCAACTACCCGGAAGCGGTGGCGCTGATCAGCTTCGAGATTCTCGAAGGCGCCCGCGACGGGCGCAGCGTGGCCGAGCTGATGGGTTACGGCCGCGAGATCCTGACCCGCGACGACGTGATGGAGGGGGTCGCCGAGATGATCCCCGAGGTGCAGGTGGAGGCGACCTTTCCCGACGGCACCAAGCTGGTGACCGTGCATTCACCCATCGTATGAGGGGCGGCCATGATTCCCGGTGAATACCAGTTGCAGGACGGCGACATCGAGCTCAACGCAGGGGGCGACACGATCACCCTGACGGTGGGCAACCGCGGCGACCGCCCGATCCAGGTCGGCTCGCACTACCACTTCGCCGAGACCAATCCGGCGCTCGAGTTCGATCGTGGCGCCGCGCGGGGTTATCGGCTCGACGTGCCGGCGGGCTCGGCGATCCGTTTCGAACCGGGTCAGCGCCGGGCGGTGACGCTGGTGCCGTTCGCCGGCCGGCGGCATGTCTACGGCTTCCGCGGCGAGGTCATGGGTGGGCTGGACGATGCCGTGGAGGATGAAGCATGAAAATTTCACGTCAGGCCTATGCCGACATGTATGGCCCCACCGTGGGCGATCGGGTGCGGCTCGCCGATACCGAGCTGTGGATCGAAGTCGAGCAGGACCATACCCACTACGGCGACGAGGTGAAGTTCGGCGGCGGCAAGGTGATCCGTGACGGCATGGGCCAGAGCCAGCGCTGCGACGAGGCGGTGATGGACACCGTGATCACCAATGCGCTGATCCTCGACTGGTGGGGGATCGTCAAGGCCGATGTCGGCCTCAAGGCGGGGCGAATCGCCGCCATCGGCAAGGCCGGTAACCCCGACGTGCAGCCGGCGGTGACCATCGTGATCGGCCCGGGCACCGAGGTGATCGCCGGTGAGGGCAAGATCCTCACCGCCGGCGCGATCGACGCGCATATCCATTTCATCTGCCCGCAGCAGGTGGAGGAGGCGCTGATGAGCGGGGTCACCACCATGCTCGGAGGGGGCACCGGGCCGGCCACCGGCTCCAACGCCACCACCTGTACTCCGGGGGAGTGGCACCTGGGCAAGATGCTCCAGGCGATCGACACCCTGCCGATGAACATCGGCCTGCTTGGCAAGGGCAACGCCAGCCAGCCCGAGGCGCTCGAGGCGCAGATCGTGGCCGGGGCGATCGGGCTCAAGCTGCACGAGGACTGGGGCACCACGCCGGCTTCCATCGATACCTGCCTGAGCGTGGCCGAGCGCTACGACGTCCAGGTGGCGATCCATACCGATACCCTCAACGAGTCCGGCTTCGTCGAGGACACCCTGGCCGCGTTCAAGGAGCGCGGTATCCACACCTATCACACCGAGGGTGCCGGGGGCGGCCATGCGCCGGATATCATCACCGCCTGTTCCAAGGATTACGTGCTGCCGTCGTCGACCAACCCGACCCGGCCCTATACCGTGAACACCGTCGACGAGCACCTCGACATGCTGATGGTGTGCCACCATCTCGACCCCAATATCCCCGAGGACGTGGCCTTCGCCGATTCACGCATCCGCCGCGAGACCATCGCCGCCGAGGATATCCTCCACGATCTCGGCGTGATCTCGATGATCGCCTCCGACTCCCAGGCCATGGGTCGGGTCGGCGAGGTGGTCTGCCGCACCTGGCAGACTGCGCACAAGATGAAGGTGCAGCGCGGGCTACTGGCGGAGGATGCCGAGCGCGGCTGCGACAACTTCCGTGCCCGGCGCTATATCGCCAAGTACACCATCAACCCGGCGCTGACCCACGGCCTGGGCCACGAGGTGGGGTCGGTGGAGGTCGGCAAGCTGGCCGACCTGGTGCTGTGGGACCCGGCCTTCTTCGGCGTCAAGCCGGCACTGATACTCAAGGGCGGGATGATCGCGGCGGCGCCGATGGGCGACCCCAACGCTTCGATCCCGACGCCGCAGCCGGTGCACTACCGGCCGATGTTCGGCGCCTTCGGGCGTGCGGCCAGCGCCACCCGAGTCAGTTTCGTCAGCCAGGCGGCGCTGGCGGCGGGGGTGGGCGAGCGCCTGGGTCTGGCCAGCCGGCTGGTCGCGGTTCAGGACGTGCGCGGTGTGCGCAAGCGTGACATGAAACTCAACGACGCCTGCCCGCAGCTCGAGGTCGACCCGCAGACCTACGAGGTGCGCGCCGATGGCGAACTGCTCACCTGCGAGCCCGCGGTCACGCTGCCGCTGGCCCAGCGCTACCATCTGTTCTGACAGCCAGTCTGTTCTGACAGCCAGTCTGTTCTGCTGGGGAATCTGCTCTGATGAGAATGAAAAGGACGACACGATGCTGAAGTTGATCGAGCGCCTGGACGCGGCCTGCGACATCGTCGCCGACGACAGCGTCACGCTCCCCTTCGAGCTGCGCTGCCGCGGGCGCCTCAAGGCCACCAGCGATGGCGGACGCGAACTGGGGCTGTTTCTCGACCGCGGCCCGGTGCTGCGCCACGGTGCGCTGCTGCGCGCGGAGAGCGGTGAGGTGATCGCGGTGCGCGCCGCCGACGAGCCGGTGGTCACCGCCCGGGTCGAGGGCACGCTGGCGTTGGCTCGGCTCTGCTACCACCTGGGCAACCGCCATGTGCAGCTGGCGCTGGGTGCCGAGGAGGAGTGCGGCTGGGTGCGCTTTCCTCCCGACCATGTGCTGGAGGCGCTGGCGACCCGATTGGGGGCGACCCTGGAGCGCCACCGTGCGCCCTTCGACCCCGAGTCCGGGGCCTATGCCGAAGGCCACGCGCATGGCCATGGTCACGCTCACAGTCACGGGCATGGACATGATCACGGTCACACGCACGATCACGCGTCCGAGCGCGGGGTCGCCGGGGGTGCCCTGGTCTATGACTTCGTGCCGCGCGGTCGCGGCCACGAGCACTGAGCGTGGCAGAAGAGTCGACACGCTCGCCGCTGGCGCTGCTGGGCCTGTTGCAGTTGGTGAGCCCGGCGCTGCCGATCGGCGCCTTCGCCTGGTCGCAGGGGCTGGAAAGCGCCTTTGAACTCGGCTGGGTGAAGGACGAAGCGACACTCGGTGCCTGGCTCGACGGAGTGCTCGAGGATGGCCTGACCCGCTGCGAACTGCCGCTGCTCGAACGCCTGTGGCAAGCCTGGGAGAGGGGAGACCGCGCGGCGCTGGCGGACTGGAACGACTGGCTGCTGGCCAACCGCGAGACCCATGAGCTGGCCGAAGAGGATCTGCGTCTGGGGCAGTCGCTGGCGCGCCTGCTCGGCGACCTGGGGCTGCTGCCGGAAGATGGCTGGCTGCCGCCGACGCCCACCTACGTCACGCTGTTCGCCTGGGCGGCGCAGCGACGCGGCATTGCGCTGGCGGATGCCCAGTTGGGATTCGCCTGGGCCTGGCTCGAGAACCAGCTGGCGGCGGCGTGCAAGGCGCTACCGCTGGGGCAGACCGCGGCCCAGCGGCTGGTGGAGCGGCTGCGTCCGGCGCTGGCGGCCGCGGTGACGCGTGCCGCCGCGCTCGGCGACGAGGATCTGGGCCCGGCGCTGCCGGGGCTGGCCCTGGCCAGCGCGCTGCACGAGACGCAGTACTCGCGACTGTTTCGCAGCTGATGTCGGCATCGGGATAAGCCTTCCGGGGCTTACCCGCTGTCATACCGAGGTTTCATCCGGGATGTGCGGTTTTACCTGGAATAGATACGCCGCGCCGTGGCGGGATGGGGCGGCGCGAAGACCAAAGGAGAGAGGGATATGCAACACTGTCTGCGAGTGGGCGTCGGCGGCCCGGTCGGGTCCGGCAAGACCGCTCTGCTCAAGCAGCTCTGCTTGGCGCTGCGCGAGCATTACGATATCGCGGTGGTCACCAACGACATCTATACCCGCGAGGACGCGGACTTCCTGCTGCGCCACGACGCGCTGGATGCCGACCGCATCATTGGCGTCGAGACCGGCGGCTGCCCGCACACCGCCATCCGCGAGGACGCCTCGATGAATCTGGCGGCGATCGACGACCTCCACGCGCGGCATCCGACGCTGGAGCTGGTGCTGGTGGAGTCGGGTGGCGACAACCTCGCCGCCACCTTCAGCCCCGAGCTCTCCGATCTGACCCTCTACGTCATCGATGTCTCCGCCGGGGACAAGATTCCGCGCAAGGGCGGGCCGGGGATCACCAAGTCGGATCTGCTGATCATCAACAAGATCGATATCGCCGAGCGCGTCCACGCCTCGCTCGAAGTCATGGAGCGCGACGCCAAGATGATGCGCGGCCCGCGCCCCTTCGTCTTCGCCAACCTCTATGACGGGGTCGGCGTCGAGACCATCGTGCGCTTCATCCTCGACCGCGGGATGCTGCCGGAGCGCCGCGGCGAGGCGCAGCGGGCGCGGGTCGATCAGGCGCTGCTGTGCGCCGAGTGAATCGGTACTGTTCACCCTGACATCGACGCTTTCACACTCAAGCCACTACCCATCGCCCAACCATCCACCACCCAACCTTCCACCATCCAAGGAGTACACCATGCAAGCTCGACCCTCTCGTCGCACCGCGCGCCGTCTGGCCTGGCTCGGCGCGCCGCTGGCGCTGCTGCTGGCCTCGGCGGCCTACGCCCACCCGGGGCAGCTGCCGCATACCCATGGCGGCAGTTTCCTGGCCGGCCTGATGCACCCGCTGACCGGTCTCGACCATCTGCTGGCGATGCTGGCGATCGGGCTGTGGAGCTGCCGTCAGGCGCCCACGCTGCGCCGGGCGATGCCTGCATTGATCGCCCTGGGCATGGTGTGTGGTGCCGCTCTGGCCTGGGCCGGGGTGCCGCTGCTGGGCGTTGAGTTCGGCATCGCCTCCAGCGTGCTGCTGGCGGGTGTGCTGTTGGCGACGCTGGTCAAGCTGCCCAGCGCGGTGGGTGGCACGCTGGTGTTCGCCTTCATTCTGCTGCATGGCCATGCTCACGGTAGCGAACTGGCGCCGGGCGCCTCGGCGCTGCTCTACGCGCTGGGCTTCGTGATCACCAGCGTGGCGATCACCCTGGTCGGGCGCCATGCCGGTGCCTGGCTGGCCCAGCGTGACAGCCGCTGGCTGCGCGGTATCGGTGCCGCCATCGCCGCAGCCGGCGGGGCGCTGATGCTGGGCTGAGTGCTCCGCCGCCTCAGCTCTCTCGCGCATCCGGCTCGGTATCGGCTGCGTACCTTGATTACCTGGCGGCGCTGCATGGCTCGGCAGGTAGGTCGGTGCCGTGACTGCGGTCGCGGCGCCGGCGCGCTGTTCCGATCCTTCCAGGCCGCTCATGCGGCCTTTTTCATGCCAGCGTGGGCCGGTCAGCGGGGGTGACGCACGCGGCGATAGCCCGCATTGATGAAACAGTAGCCGCCGTAGGCGATCAGGCCGCAGGCGACGCTGCCCAGCAGGAAGTCGCCGTAGGGCTGGTGGGCCAGCAGATCGAGGGCGCCACCCAGACCCTGGGTCTGGCTGGGCGAGAGCTGCCAGGCGGCCAGGCCGAGCAGGCCGCCGATCAGGATGAAGGTCACGCCGCGGGCGGCCAGCCCGACTCTGGCGATGCCCTCGAGCAGCGGCAGCGGCGGATTGGGTCGCTGGTCGAGATGCCAGTTCTTGCGGTAGGCACGCCGCCAGGCGCGCACCAGCTGATGCACGCCGACGGCGACGAAGCCCAAGCCCACCGCCAGCAGCAGCCAGCGCCCGCCGGGAATGCCCAGCAGCCACTCGGTGCGGCGGCGGTTGTCTTCCTGGGATGAACTCGCCACGCTGTGCAGCAGCAAGGCCGCGCACTGCCATGCCAGGGTGGCGTAGAGCCCGGCGCTGAGGGCGAATCCCAGCCGCTGCAGCCAACCCTTCCAGTCGTTACCCTTGTGCTCGGTGTCCCAGATCGCCTGGCCCAGACGCCAGGCCACGTAGGCGACCAGACCCAGGCCGAGCAGTACCAGCAGCACGCTGCCGAAGGGCCACAGCGCGATCTTGTGGATCACCTCGCTGGTGCCGCTCTCGCTGCCGCCCAGGCCGATGGTGGTGAGCAGGGCGAGCCAGCCCACCGCGACATAGATCAAGCCCTTGGCGGTATAGCCGGCGGACGCGCTGAAGCGTAGCCCGTCACGGAGTCGAGAGCGTCGGTGCGGCATGGAGATCCCTGAACGCGAATGATCCCTGCAGCCTAGCAGCTCGCCGGGTTCGGCGCCGATGCCCGATGCGATAGGCTATCCTGTCGCCGGCCGCCAGGTGGTGCGGTGAAAAATCATGAAACACGCGTGACACACTGTGGGAACATCGATGAAGCATTTCGTGGTACGCCCGCGCTCGGCGGCGGGCTGGGGGCTGTTGCTGCTGTTCCTGGGCCTGATCGGTATGGGCCTGTGGCCGGTAGTGGCCGGCGTCAATCGGGCACGGCTGGCGTTCGGGCTGCCGTGGCTGGCGCTGTGGGCCTATGCCATCGTGGCCGGCTGCTGGCTCGCCATGCTGCTGGGCAACCGCTGGCTGGCGCGGAGGGCGCACAGGGATGACTAGCCTGTCGACGAGCAGCCTGGCCCCGCTGTGGATCACCCTGGGCTATGTCGCGGTGGCGCTGGTGATCGGCCTGCGCGCGCGCCGTGGGCGCGTCATGGACAGCCTGGAGGAGTGGGGCGTGGCCGGGCGCAGCATGGGTGGCGTCACGCTCTATCTGCTGATCGCCGCTGGCAGCATCAGCGCCTACACCTTCATGGGGGCGCCCGGCTGGGCCTACAGCAAGGGCGTCGCGGTCTTCTACGTGGTGATCTATCTCTCCTATCTGGCGCTGGTGGCGTGGTACTGCGGCCCGCGGGTGTGGGAGTTCGGCCGGCGCTTCGGCCACGTCACCCAGGGCGCGGCCATCGCCGACCGTTATCAGAGTCCGCTATTGGGTGGCCTGGCGGCGCTGGTGATGTCGATCGGCTCGCTGGCCTATGCGGTGCTGCAGACCATGGGGTCGGCCTACATTCTGGCGGTGATGAGCGGCGGGCGTATCCCGGTCTGGGCAGGGGTGATCCTGATCCTGGCGGCGATGGCGCTCTATCTCTACGTCAGCGGGCAGCACGCCATCGGCCTGACCAACGCTTTCCAGGGTGTGCTGATGCTGGTGGTAGCGTGGAGCGTGGGGCTGTGGTCGGCCCACACCGCCAGCGGCGAACTGGGATTCGGCGCCATCTTCGCGCGCCTGCAGGCGGAGCGCCCCGACTTCCTGACTCTGCCAGGGGCGGGCGGCGACATGAGCTTCGCCTTCTGGACCACCTCGATCATCGTCTCGATGCTCTCGTTCATGCCGCCGGTGTGGAGCCAGTGGATGAGCGCGCGCTCCGCCGACACCATCCGGCGCAGCGCGACCTGGCTGCCGACCTACTACATCGTGGTGCTGCCGATGGTGGTGGTGGGCTTTATCGGTATTCTCGCGCTGCCGCAGCTCGAGCGCGCCGATACCGTGGCCCTGAGCTATGCCCTTGGCCATCTGCCGGTGTGGCTGGTGGGGCTGCTGGGGGCGGGCACCCTGGCCGCGGCGATGTCCTCGTGCGAGCCGTTTCTGCATTCGGTGGCGATGGCCTATGCGCGGGATATCGCCCAGCCGCTGTGGCGGCTCAGTGACAGCGCCACGGCACGCCTGGCGCGGCGGTTGCTGATTCCGATCATGGCGCTGATCGTGGCCCCGGTAGCGATCAGCGAACCCAGCAACCTGGTGATGATCCTGCTGGTGGGGCTCGGCTTCGCCACCCAGGTGCTGCCGGCCTTCATCGGCATGTTCGTGTGGACCCGCGCCTCCACCCCCGGGGTGATCGCCGGCATCGTCGCCGGCTTCTGCGTGACCCTCGCCTTCACCCTGATCTGGCGCAATCCGCTCGGCGTGCATGCCGGCTTCTGGGGGCTGCTGGTCAACCTGCCACTGTTCGTGGGCGTGTCGCTGCTGACGCGGCCGGTGCGCGACGAGGTGGTCGAGCGCTTCTTCGCTATCAGCGCCCCGGGTCGCTCCCGCGCCTGACTGGCGCGGGTGGGGTCAGGCCGGGTTGGCGGTGAGAATCTTCTTCAGGAAGCGCTGGGTGCGTTCATCGCGGGGCTGGCTGAACAGCGTCGCCGGCGGCGCCTGTTCGATGATTCGGCCCTCGTCCATGAACACCACGCGGTCGGCGACCTCGCGGGCGAACTGCATCTCGTGGGTCACCACGATCATGGTCTGGTGCTCCGCCGCGAGCTGTTTCATCAGCCCCAGGACCTCCTCGACCCACTGCGGGTCGAGGGCCGAGGTCGGCTCGTCGAACAGAATCACCTCGGCGTTGGCCGCCATCGCCCGGCCGATGCCGACGCGCTGCTGCTGGCCTCCGGAGAGCGAGGCCGGATAGGCATCGGCCTTGTCGGCCAGGCCGATGCGCTCGAGGATCTTGCGCGCTCGGGCATGGGCTTCGCGCTTGGAGAGGCCGTCGACCACGATCATGCCCTCGGCGATGTTCTGAAGCGCGGTCTTGTTGGCGAACAGGGCGTAGTTCTGGAACACGAAGGCGGTGCGCCGGCGCAGGGCGAGAATCTGCGCCTGAGTGGCGCGGGTGGCATCGACCTGCAGATCGCCCACCGTGAGCTGGCCGGCATCCGGACGCTCGAGGAAGTTGATGCAGCGCAGCAGGGTCGACTTGCCGGTTCCCGAGGGGCCGACCACGACGATGATCTCGCCGCGTTCGAGTTTCAAGTCGATGGCGTCGAAGACCACCTGGTCGCCGAACTGCTTGCGGATACCCTTGAGTTCGATCATCGCTGATAGGCCCGGTTGAGTCGTTGCTCCAGCCATTTCTGCACCCATGACAGGGCTTCCACCACGACCCAGTAGATCACGGCGACGACCAGAAAGGCTTCGAAGTAGAGAAAGCTGCTGGCGGCTTCCTTCTGAGTCGCCCCCATCAGCTCGGTGACACCCAAGGTGAAGGCGAGCGAGGTCGACTTGATCATGTCGATGAAGTAATTCATCAGCGTCGGCGTGGCGACGCGGGTCGCCTGCGGCAGCACGATGCGCCGCATCAACTGGCCCTGGGTCATGCCCACCGAGAGCGCGGCCTCGGTCTGGCTGCGATCGATCCCGACGATGGCGGCGCGGATCGACTCCGCCATGTAGGCCGAGAAGTGTAGGGTCAGGCCGAGAATGGTGGCGGTGATACCGTTGATCGAGACCAGAAAAGTGAGTACCTGCGGCAGCCCGTAATAGAACAGGAACAGCTGTACCAGCAGCGGCGTGCCGCGGAAGAACGAGATGAACAGCTTGGCAAAGGCGTTGAGCCCGGGCAGCTCGGTCACCCGGATCACCGCCAGCAGCGAAGCCAGGACCAGGGCGCACAGCATGCCCGCGGCGGCCATGCCCAGGGTCAACGGTAGATAGCTCAGAAGGATGGGCACCAGGCCCAGCATGTAGTCGACATTGAGTGCGTGCATAGAGATCACTACGCCGCGCAGCGCGGCCGTGGATAACAGAAAGGCCCATGAAGCCGGCAAGCGTCATGGGCCGTGTCGCCCCGGCGTAGTCCTACGTGCAGGACGCAGGGCACGACTCGAGGGCGGCGTGGGATCAGAGTATCAGGGTTGGGTGATATCGGTACCGAACCACTTCTCGGAGATCGCCTTCAGCTTGCCGCTGTCACGCAGCTTGGCCAGTGCGGCGTTGACGCGGTCACGCAGGGCAGCACCGGCTTCGTCGTCACGGAAGGGGTAGGCGTTCTGGATCTGCGAGAAGGGCTGGCCGGCAAGCTCGAGCGGCAGCGGCTTGTCCTTGATCACCTGGGTCGCGCTGACGCGGTCCATGACGAAGGCGTCGGCACGGCCGAGGGCTACGTCCTGCTCGATGTTGGAGTCGTAGGTCTTGATATTGATCTGGTCGGCGTAGGGCAGCTCCTCGAGCAGCGCCTCGTAATTGGAGCCGAGGTTGACCGCGACGGTCTTGCCCTTCAGATCCTCGACGCCGTGAATGGCGTCATTCCCCTTGCGCACCACGACCTGGGCACCGTCATAGACGTAGGGCGTGCTGAACAGGTACTTCTTCTCACGCTCGGGGGTGATGGTGATCTGGTTGGCAATGGTGTCGATGCGTCCGGAGTCGAGCATTCCGGCGAGCCCGGAGAAGCTGGCAGTCACGAAATCGATGTCATCGCCGGTCTCTTCGCCGATGGCGTTCATCAGGTCGACCTCGAAGCCCTTGAGCACGTCATGGTCGACGAAGGTGAAGGGGTAGTAGCCGCCGGACATGCCGACGCGCAGCGTATCGGCGTGCGCCACGCTACTCATCGAAGCCAAGCCCAGACCCAGTGCCAGAGCGCCGCCGCGCAGCACGCGGCCAGCCAGAGAATATGCGTATCGAGCCATGCGGGTGATCTCCTCGTCGGTAGGGGCAGCGCGGGGGGACGGACCGCGCGGTCGTGAGTGGATGTAGCATAGCGCAATTTTTTTTGTCGGAATAAGAGAAAAATTTGATATGCCATTTTGTTTGGGGCTATGGCGTCGTCGCCGGCGGCCAGCTCGTCGAGACCTGGCTGACGGGGGGAATATTTTGTACGAGCCTTTGTCGTTTGTAATGTATTGATCTAACATCGGCTCGATTCTCTTCGTGAAGGCTGCCGCAGGGACGTGACCAAGGGAGTTGCGCGCTGCGCTGGTTAGCGGCATGGCCAGGGAACGGGCCGATAGGCTCAGGTACCGTGGAGAGTCGAGAGCGAGTCGCGTTCTGGGCGCTATCGGCGTTGCTCTCGCAGCCCCGGCAGACGGGCTGGAGCGCATCCTGCTTTCGGGGGGTCGATGTCCTTCCATCGTCTCCCTTTCTGTTTATTGCGCACTTGTCGCGGCCTGTCTGCGGCATCGAGCATCGGATGTGCTCGGCAGGTGCTTGACCTAGAGAAAGGTTTTGTATAACTTTGCGTTCGTTGGTCGATTCACCGGCTTCAAGGATGGAGTCCAGGGACGATAGGTGAATCTTGGCTGCGATCATGGATGATCGTATGGCTGCATGGCACCGGGAAAGTGACCTTGTGGCTTGATTGCACAGCACCGCACGCCGGCAGGGGTCAGGATGGCCCGGCAGGAGAACATGATGTTCTCGGCGCAGGCGGATCTTAGAAAGGCGGGCCCTCGGGCTCGCCTTTCGTGTTTGTGGCATCTCCTCGTCGCTGCCTGGGTCTGACGATGCGCTGGCGTGTCGGTGATGATACCGGCCATGGGTGTCGAAGGGGCGACATCGTGGACCCGGAGGCGAGCAAAAATCACCATTTGCGCTATGCTGATAAAACGCCATCCGCCCAAGGCGCGGCGTGTCTGTCAACTCTAGAGACAAGGGACTTGCCATGAAAAAAGGTATTGCAGTCGTCACCGCTACCGCCCTGATGCTGCTCGGCGGCGCGGGCATGGTCTATGCCGACAGTGCTGCGCTGAAGGACGCCGAGCAGGCCAATCAGGAGCCGCTCAAGAAGGGTGACGGCGTGACCGAGTCGCAGCAGGACATGATGAGTGGCGAGAGCGAGCATCAAGGCATGGATGAAAGCGGCCACAGTGCGGCGACCGATGATGCCATCGACGCCATGCAGGAAGAGACCGACGGCAAGACCGATATCAAGGATGCCGAGGATCTCGACTCGATCAACGCCCAGGGTCAGAGCGACGCCGCCGCTGCGGCTCAAAAGTCCCAGTGATAGGCGAACGACCTCTCTCGAAAAGCGCCCCGCGGGGCGCTTTTTTGTGGCGTGACGCTGCCTCCTCGTCAGTCGATAGATACATAAAGATACAATTACCTTTCCACTTCTTCACCTGTATCAAATTATCTGATCTCCCAGGGGTCCACAGTGTGCGTGTCGTCAGGGAGACGTCAGGAAGCGAGGTCGCAGGACGCGACCGACACAGGGAAGTTTGGCAGGACGCCATGGCAAACGGCAGGAAGCCGTCACGATTAGGGGGTTCGTACGCGGACCCTCTATTTTTGTGTCCGCCCGAGCGGCGTCGCCGACTGGGTCTCGATGCGAGCGGGCAGGGGCCGTACAGCGAATTGACTTTGGAGCGCTCGTCCGTAAAATGAGCGCGCTCTTCATCCAGCGGATGTGGTGGAATTGGTAGACACGCTAGATTTAGGTTCTAGTGCCGCAAGGCGTGGGAGTTCGAGTCTCCCCATCCGCACCAAAATATGCCGTTAAATCAAAATCTTACGGCTATCCCTTCCTAGATTTTTGTCCTCATACGGTCTGTTTTTGGCTGGGCGTGGTCAGCTTTCTGGTCAGCTTTCCCGGCGAACATCTCCACGGCTTTCAGCCCCAGGTCTGGCGACGCGTTGGGAATCCACTGCGCGTAGACGCGCGCTGTGAATATGACATCGCGGTGACCCATCTGGCGACTGACCCAGGCGAGCGGCTCACCGGCCGACAGCATCATCGAGCCGTAGGTGTGCCGAGTCTGGTAGACAGTGCGATAGCGCACGCCGGATCGTCGCACGGCAGGGCGCCACAGCTTTTCGCGGATGTCGGCGTCGCCCTTGAACGGTAGCTGGCTCCGTGGCCATAGGAACACGCGCCCCGACGGGTGCAGTTGGGTGTACTGCCGCTGTTGCTTGAGCGCCTCGATAGCGGGTGGCAGCAGCATGACGGTGCGGTTCCCCGCTGCCGTCTTCGTGTCCTCGATCTCGCCGCGAGCAGCGAACGTGCTGGACTTGGTGACGCTCACCTCTCTCCGGTCCCAGTCGATATCTCCCCATTCAAGCGCGATGTACTCGCTCGGGCGTAGTCCAGTCCAGAACGCGAACTGAAATAGCGGGCGCAGTTCATCGCGGCAGGCGGCGAGGATGCGGGCCTGCTCGTCGCGGTTGAACGGATCGGGGCCGGTGCTGGGCTTCGGCCTCTCCTGGCGGCGATAGTGCCAGCCGTGAAGGGGGTTGGTCGGAATCAGCTCGTCATAGACGGCGTCGCCCAGCGCGCCGCGCAGCACAGTGAGGATGTTGCTCATGCGCTTGTTGCCGCAGCTCAGGGTGGCCAGCCAGTCTCGCACCACTGGGCGTGTGACCTCGGATAGCATCAGGCTGCCGAGCGCTGGCACGACCATCTGCTCGATGATCTTGCTGTAAGTCTGAATGGACGACGCCTTGAGCGTGGGCCGCTTACGATCGAGCCACGTGCGCAGATAATTGTCGAGCCGGTCGCCGCGGATGAACCTGCGGGTGTTCCTGCTGCGGGGGAACGTCACGGCGTAGTCGAAGGTGCCGCTGTCGATGCTGTCGAGAATCGCGGCGCGGTGGCGCGCCGCCTTTTTCAGGTTAGCGGGGGTGGGCTGCAGCTTGATTCGTTCGCGGCAGCGGGTGCCCTGGTAGTAGAAGTCGATCTCGATCGTGCTGGACGAAGCGGCCCGGACGCCGTCGTGGTCGGTCGATTTACCCACTGTTCATATCCCTGGATCGAAACGAGGATGCGCCCATCGGGCGCTTTCTTGTACTCGTGCCCCTCGCGCCAGACGCCTGCCCTGATCTTCGAGCGAATGGCGCCGGGCGTGTAGCCGGAGTGTTCGGCGAATTTCTCTATCGTGAGGTGATCAAGCGCGAGCATGATTGCCTCCTGTATCTACCACGCTGCCGGGCCCGGGGCATGGCATTCTGTGTCGCGTAATGCCAGTCATCAGATCACCACCATTTCGAGCGACAGTAGATGAATGGCTCGCTCATTGCTCCATGCCCTCCCGTTGACGGCGCGCTTGTTCGGCCCGCTTGGCCTTTTGTCGGGTGCGGCGATTCGCGGCGGCAGCTTTGCGGCCTGGCTCGTCTGTGGTGAGGCGCTCGGCGCGGTAGGGCCGGATCGGTTCGGCGCTGACCTCTGGTTGTGGGTGAGGGCTGCGTTTTTTCCAGCCGAGGCCCATGCCAAAAGCGGAAGCAAGAGCGACAACGATGGTATTTTTCTTGCTCATGCGATACCTCCCCGGCTGTATAGCTCCTGGCGGGCGTTCAGCGCGTGATGAAGGTCACGCGCCCAGGGCTGCTGCCAAGTCATCCGGCCCGCCAATCCCGCTTGGCAAGGCGTGCCGGTTTCATCCGTGTGGCTTGAGTGGTCGACAAGCTGCTCGTCGGCAAGTGCCTGGGCTCGGGCGATCTTGACGGCCTGCTCCTGCGCCAGCCGGAATGCCGCGCGTGCCGCTTGCTCGGCGTCCTGAAACGAGACCCGCCAGGCTTCGTAGGTCATGGTCATGCGGCACCGCCTTCACGCTGCTCAGCGCGGGCGAGGCGTTCCATCTCGGCGAGAGTCAGCGCGCCGGCTTTCTCGAGGTCGCGGGTGGCGCACGCGCTGGGCTTCCACCAAGCGTCGTCCCACGGCCACCATGCCGGTGAGCGGTGACTCTCTTCGTGTGCATGTAGGGCGTAGCACCCGGCGGCGTCGGCCATGCTGCCATCGCCGTGCTGGTCATCGTGCTCAGCCGTCCAGCCCTCCGCCTCGACCTGTCGGCGGCGTTCGCGTGCGAGAGCGGCCAGGGCTTCGCCGGTCTCCTCTTGCGCCAGCAGCAGCTCGGCCAGGGCCGTCAGCGGCTTGAGCGCGAGCAGGACGATGGCGTCTTCGGTGTCGTAGCGGGCGACTTCAACAAATCCCGCGGGCGGTGTGAACGGCAGGCTGCTGATAAAGCTGGCGATGTCCAGGCTGGTATCGTTCAGACTGACTTCGGGGTGCTCGTGGCACTCGGTGTGCACTTCGAGGCCCAAAGGGGCAAAGATCCGCTCGGGCGGTAGCTCGTCGAACCGCGCGTGGTTGTAGACGATCTCGATCAGTCGCATTGGTTTGCTCTCATGTCTGGTGGTGGCACCCGCCGTCGGTGGTGGCGGCGGCGGGCGAACAGGTAAGAATTTCTTACCAGTTGGGCTGGGCCTTAGCTCTTGGCGAAGGTGCCCAGCAGCAGGGTGGCACCGTCGGCCAGGTGCTGGCCGAGCACGTGCTTGAACTCCTGGGCGATCAGCTCCTGGTCTGCGCCGAGCCCGCTGACACGCAGCTTGAGCCGGGGCTTGCTGTCGTCGGTCAGGATCGAGACGCGCAGCGTGAACGTGCGCTGGCTGAGGGCCTCGTAGGGCGTGCAACTGAAGCGGATGATCGCCGGGGTGGCGTCGCCGCTGCGGGCGTCGAGCTGATCGAGTCCAGACCGACTGCTGTTCCAGTCGCCTTCCTCGTGGGTGCGCTCGCTGCTGGCCTTGATCTCGATACGGCGCACGGCGGCGGCGAGCTGCATCGGGCTCAGCGAGTTGCCGTTGCTATCCTCGCCCTCGATGTTGGCGTGCCAGTCCTCGACCCAGTGGGCCAGGTCTTTCTGGGCGAACGCCTTGCCGTCGGCGTCGAGCATCGCGGCGTAGGCGGCAGTTTTTTCCAGCGTCAGCGCTGCGGTGTGCTCGCCGTGCCCGGGCGCGGTCACGTCGCCCAGGTCGAAGAACGCGCGCGCCCGCATGCTCTCCGTGTCGACGAAGACGCGGCCGCCATGCTCGGCGTTGATGTATTCGGCGTAGTCCTCGAGCGAGGTCGTCGCGAACGTCCCGCGGAAGCGGGTCGGGCTGGTCATCAGCGGCTCGAGCGACTGCAGCTTGAAGCCGGACGGGACTAGGATCGACGGCACGTCGGTGCCGGGGTTGCCGATCGCGGCGGCATGGGTCAGTTCCTGGATTTTCTGGATTGCTTCAGCGTCCATCATCGTTTCCTTCATTGGTTTGCTGTGGTGATTGCCGCGGTTTGGGGTTGGCGCCGGGTGTGGCCGGCTCGGCGGCAGTGCTGCTGGTCAGTGCCCGGTCAGGCGTTGGTGCGCTGGCCGCTTTTCTCGCTGTCGAACTCGAACTTGGTCTGGTTCTCGGGGAACAGCGTCAGCTTGCCGTTCTTGCCGACGTAGAGCGGCGTCGAGGTGGTGTTCTCCTCGCTGCGTTTGCCCTTGGCGGTAGGCTCGGTGAATGTGAGCTTGTGGCTGACGTCCACCTGCCGGCTGGTCGCGATCTGCTTCACGTCCAGCGTGATGGTGACCTTGCCCGCCTTGCCGTTCTGGACGACGCCGAGGGCGACGGCTGAGAGCGCGTGGCCCAGTTTCTGGTGGAACACGCCGCCGTCGAGGTCGTCGAGCAGCTCGGCGAAGTTGGTATCGGAACCGTGGATATCGCTCATGGTGTGCCTCATTGGTTTGCTGTGGTGGTTGTGGCCGGGGTGGTGCCCGGGCCGGTGCTCCCCGCCGCCTGGGCGGCCGGGGTGTGCTCGGTGGTCGGCACGGCGCGGCGGAACTCGCTCCAATGCCGGGGTGGTAGCTGGCGCACGCTGTCGTGGGCCTGGCGCTCGATCAGCACCGCCAGGTGATAGATAGAGACGAACGGCTGTGCCTTCTGGCTGGCATCCAGCGTGATGATCGGGAGATCGATGCGGCCATCGCGGATTGCTGCGCGCAGCACGCGCTCGGAGAGGTTGCGGAAGTAGCGCTCGCGCACGGTCTCGAGCGGGATCAACACGTCGCCGAACTGCTCGAACAGCAGCGCGACCGTGCTGGTGCCGTGCTCGCCATCGGTCCAGGCGGGTTGCTCAAGCATCGTTGGCGGCCTCGCGGGTGACGGTGACGCCGAGCTGATCCGCGAGCCAGGTCAGGCCGCGCTCAGTCACCAGCGTCTTGCCGTAGGCGCGCTCGCGGCCCAGCCCCGGCACCGCGACCGCCTTGGCTTCGACGACGAAGCGGCCGGCGCGCACGTGTTCGCGGGCAGGCAGGTTGTGGGCGTCGAGGATGTGCCGCTCGCGCAGCTGCTGGCACAGCGTGGTGCGTCCGGTGCCGAGCAGGGTGGCGGTGGTTCGCAGATCGAATCGCATGGCAGCCTCCGTCAGTCGGTGTAGCGCTGGACCAGCTTGCCCAGCGCCCAGGTGGCGTCCGCCGGCAGGGCGTTGTGCAGCGTGAGCACCGCCGCGCCTTCGCGGTTGCTCAGTTGCACCGAGAGGCCCGCGCCGGTGTCTTCGATGGTGCCTCGCGCCAGCACCTCGCTGTCGCGCTCGACGGTCAGTGGGTACTGGGTGCGCGACAGCAGGTTGCCGGTGAGGCTCGCGGCGAGAAGTTGCGGCGGCATCAGGCCGACGATCAGGCAGCGGGGCGGCGCCTCCCGCGGCGGTAGTACGTGGGCTAGCTGGTTCATGCGGCATCTCCCGGCTGCGTCAGCAGCGCTTCCAGGGTCTGGATTGCCTGCGCCAGCTCGCTGCGCACGGTCTCGGGCTCGGCGCTCAGCGCGATCTCGATCTGCTGCATCTCGCCGCCGGTGGCGGGCTGCCACCAGACATGCACGCGGCGGGCAAAACCCATGTAGGCGGCGTTACAGACCAGCTTGCCCTGATTGGTGATATCGACTGCCAGGTCGGTCAGGCGCGCGAGCAGAATGCGGTCGGCGCTGGTCAGCGTGACCGGTGCCGGTGGGGTGAGGTCGGTCAGGCTCATGACTGGACCTCCGGCGCATCGTCGGCCTCGGACAGCACTTGGTACTGGTCCTCGATGCGCTCTGCCAGGTCGGCATATAGCTCACGGGGCGACCAGTCATTGAGCTTCAGGAAGCTCGTCGGGCTCTCCGAGATCTTGGCATCGGCGCGGTCGGGATGGTTGGTGCGTTGCCTGAGCGTGACCTCAATGGTCAGAGGGCCATCGGTCGTCGGCAGCGTAAGCTTGCCGCCTTGGCGGCAGATCTTACGCAGCGCGCGATCCTGGTTGCGGTTCATCATGCCATCACCGCCCGGCTGCCGGCGGCAGCGATGGGGATCAGGCGGGCGGCGTGGGTGCCGATGACGACGAGCATGCCGGTTTCGCGTTGGACGCGCTGGATGCTCTCGGGGGTGGAGCCCGCGGCCGGGTGCAGATACACCCGGCCCGGGGTCTTGCGGCCATTGGTTTGCATGGTGCTGTCCTGTGGTGGAGGAACGGCTGGCGTTTGCAGACGCCTTAGCGTCAAACGTAAACACATTTACCTTTAGCGTCAACACCGGTAAGCAGATTTACTATGAAGGGCATGAAAAAGCCGGCGCGCGCCGGCTCATTGGGGTATCAGAGGTACTTTTGGACTGTCGAGAGAATGGCTTCCCGATGAGAAAATATGTCCGTGATCGCTGCGATATCGTGCTTCACTGGGGCCTCACCGTCCCACAGCTCGATGCGCTTTTTGGTCTTGGCATTGAAGTGCAGGCGGCAGATCGGCTTCCGGTTGTTGTCATCCAGCAAGATAGCGCAGTAGCTCTTCGCGTCGCGCATGTGAACGCGATCGAGATCGACCTCAGCGGCGACGATGGCTCGGATGATGTTGTAGCCATCGATTTCTTCTTGGGTGGTCTCAATATCGGAATCTGTGGAATCAGCAGCAGGGGCTGAGGTGGTGGAGAGTTCCGGCGTCTCTATTTGAGGTTCATCCCCTGTCGTGGTGGCTAGTGCAGTCTTAAGCCTTTGAGATACCAGTTCCTTGATGTGTTGAGACATGGCATCGCGCACGATGGGCGTAAACTCATCGAGAACCTGTTGCGTCATTCGACCTTCGTAGAACTCCTGAGCCAATGACTTCACGAACTCCCTAGGAGGTTCGCGGAGTAGTTGACTGAAGGCCGCCTTGGCCAAGTTGGTGTACTTCAGCCGGTTGGCAGTGCTCAGGATCGCGTCAACGTCGAACACCGGTTTGGCGAACTTCTTGAGTTCTTCGATATCTCGTTCGTTGTAATCGGTCAGGCGGAAGGTGAAGAACGGGCGGTTGTCCAGCCTGTTGGTGTCGTCCAGGTCAGAGTAGAAGCGGTACTCTATCCCATTGGTCAATATGGCGAATTTGGCTTCTGTACAGTTGAAGTAGCGGTATAGCTGGCTGAACTGGGCATTGGCCAGGTCTGTGGTCCGCGGCTTGCATTCGATCAGTATGGAAAGGGCGCCATCGTTCTTGATGGCATAGTCGACTTTCTCGCCCTTCTTCAGTCCGACATCTGCTGTGAACTCAGGCAAGACTTCGGTGGGGTTGAATACGTCGTAACCGAGCCCCTGAATAAACGGCATCACCAGGGCGTTTTTGGTCGCTTCTTCGTTGGTGATGTGGTCGAGCTGATCCCGTGCGCGGCCTGCGAGTGCCGCGATCTTTTGTACAATTTCCATGTTCCCTGCCTTTTAGTTCTGCTGCGTATAGTCGTTACATCCTGCCAAATGCCCAGCGCCCGAGAAACCGGGCGCAGATACGAAAGTTATGTGTGCGGTTGAGCGTGTAGCTGTCGTAGGCCGGGTTGTCCGAGATTACGCGGATTTGCTCATCAGGCAGACGCTGCAGGCGCTTGATGTGCACGTGACCATCGAGCTCGAAGATGTAGACGCCGTCGTCGCCCATCTCGTTATAAGAGACATCGATAATGGCAAAGTCGCCATGGTCCAGGGTGCCGCGCATGCTGTCGCCACGGGTGCTGATCATGCGCAGGTGGGGCGATGGCTCGATACCGATCGCGCGGAGGACGTCGCGCGGGATCTCGATAAAGGCCGTGGTCTCTTCGGAGAGCACCACTGCACCATGCCCGGCGCTGGCTGAAACAGCCAGGATCGGGATGCGATAGTCGCTGGCGTGATAGGCGTCACGGGCTGGGTAGTTGAGCAACGGTTCCATGATGCTGAGTCCCCCGGCGTTGTTATGGATAGGCACTACATTAGCGCTATCTTTAACTTTTTCACGCTTCCCGGTGAGAATCCATGTCGTCGTTGTCTGTAGCGCCTTCGCCAGGCGCTCAAGGTTGTGCGAGCCCAGTTGCTGGTTCGCGTTCTTCTCCCACTGGGAAATCGATTCCCGGGTGACGCCCACGCGTTCGGCCACCTCGCGCTGTGTCAGCTTCAGGTCGGTGCGGCGGTTTCTGATTCGGGTCGCTTGATCGCTCATGTAAATGATCTTACGCCTTGTGTGGTAAATCGGTTTCCGCTACAGTGGGTAAACCAATTTACCTACCGGTGAGCATCATGCGTAAATCCCAGGTGATTGCCTACTTCGGTGGTGTCACCGCAACGGCCGAGGCGCTAGAGCTGACCACGCAGGCCGTCAGTATGTGGCCTGAGGTCGTGCCGCGTGTTCGCCAGTGGCAGATCGAGGTTTTGACGGGTGGGGAGCTAAGAGCGCAGCGAAAGCTCGCGCCGAAGGCTTCAGCCTAAGTTGCCGGGAGAGGCTGCAACCTCTCCCGGCGGGGTGCCAGCGCCGGAGTCTCCACCACAGATCGGCCGGGCTGGGCTTTCTCGCAACGCAGACGGGCAAACCAATGCAAATCCGCCTGCGCCACGGTCTCGATGATACACCACCTCGAGCCCGCGGCGCATGGCACAGTGACAGGAGTAATGCCATGGGCAAGCAATGGCCGACGTCGCGCGACCGCGCGGCGACCGAGGTGCTGCCTCTCTCGCTCTCTCTCTACCATGCCGCGCGCGACTACCCGGGCGGCATCAAGGCTGTCGCGGCTGTGCACGGCCTCAACCCGACCACGCTGCAGCACAAGCTGAGCCCCACCCACGAGCCGCACCGGCCCAATATCGACGACTTGGAGGCGGTGCTCTCGGTGACGCTGGATGATCGCATTCTGGATAGCCTGGGAGAGATCGCGGGCGGTGCGATCTGGGTTCGCCCGCAGGAAGCCACTCAGCAGGTGCCCGAGCTGGGCATGCTGGGGGCGCTCAAGCAACTGCACCGTGAGGTCGCCGAGACTGTCGAGACGCTGAGTGACAGCCTGGACGATCAGGTGATCGATATCGTCGAGGCCAAAAAGCTCGATCTGCGTATTCGTCGGTTGCTAGGTGCGGTGCTCGCGGTCGAGAAGGCGGCGGAGCAGTACGAGGGGGACGAGTGATGGCTGACCGTGCAGATATCGCCAACGACCTGATCGACGAGCGCATGGCGCAGGCCCTGGCCGCCCGGCAAGGTCCACGCCGGCATACGGTGCCGGTGAGCGACGAGTGCGCCGACTGCGGCGAGACGATACCGGCGGCCCGCCGTGAGCGGATGCCGTACGCGACCCGCTGCGTGGCGTGCCAGACGCGCCGGGAGGGGCGGCGGTGATGTTAGCTCAGGAAATTGGTGAGTGCTTGCCAGACTCCTGGTCCCTTCGAGAGGCCATAGTCGATGATGCGCGTTGCAAGGTGCTTAAGCCCTTCCTCCGGCATCTCTTTGACCTTATCGATCATCCGTTTCTTTTCTGCCGGAGCGGCATCGCTCTCGGCTATTCGCGTCTCGATCAGGTCGCGGATCGTGTCTGCGTGAAGGCGGACAGTGACTGTGCCGAGGATGGCGGTCAAACCTCCATCCGCTTCGATAAAGTCAATACCACTTTTCGTAGCTTTGACGTTCAGAATCTTGGGAACGCCTACCGTGATTTCTGGCGAGAGCGTCAGATCAATCAACCCATGTTCGTACAGATACCAAAGCTGCGCGTCTCGATGCTCGCGCGCTCCGGAGTCTCGAGGGTAAAGCTCGTCAAGGAGTTCTGGGTCCACTCTTTCTGGGTAGAGGTCCTTGAGTTCAGTAAGCCAGCGATTTTGCAGAGCACGATCGATTATCAAATCTCTACCTCCAAAAGCATGGGGGGTAACAATGGCCGATAGTACACCGTGCGGTAGGGCTGTTTGGGCACGCCGTTATGTCGAGAAGCTGGGGATGTCACTGGTGGCGATTCCGCCGGGGCAGAAGGCGCCGCGGACGCCGGGCTGGCAGCAGCCCGAGAATCAGTTGGCTAAGCCCGATATGGCCCAGGCGTTCTGGGAGCAGTATAGCGACCACAATATCGGCGTGGTGCTGGGTACATCCGGGCTGTGTTCGCTGGATGTCGATGACGTGCCCGCCACGCGCCAGGTGCTGGCCGAGCTGCTGGGGCTGGATCTGGATGAGATGATCGCCGCCTATCCGACGGTGGTGGGTAACCCCGAGCGCTGCCGGCTGTTGTTCCGGGTGCCGCCCGGCGTCGAGCTTTCCCGGCACGCGCTGTCATGGCCCAACCGGGAGGAGGCTGGGAGCTTCACGGTGGTCGAGTTTCGTGCGGGGGCGGTGCAGGATGTGTTGCCGCCTTCGATCCATCCGGGGACCGGCAATCCCTATGTCTGGCGCACGCCGCCGCAGGAGGGGTGGGTACCGCTGCTGCCGGATGAGATCCTGGCGGCGTGGGTCAACTGGGACGTCTTCAAGCGGGACGCCCTGAGCGTTTGCCCTTGGGCGAAGTCGGAAGCCTCCCCCAGGCCCCACCGTCCTGAGCGCCCGGCGTCCGACGGTGAGTCGGTCATCAATGCGTTCAACCGCACTCACGATATTGAGCAGGTTCTGGCCGCGCATGGGTACGTGAAGCGTGGCCGGCGCTGGATGTATCCCCATAGCAGCACCAAGTTGCCGGGTATCTCGATCATCGACGGCGCGGCGTTCTCGCATCACGCCTCGGACCCGCTGAACAACGGCCATATGGTCGACCCCTTCGACGCGTTCTGCCTGCTGCAGCACGGCGGCGATCAGCGCCAGGCAGTGCGCGATGCCGCGCGGATGCTGGGCATGGAGCATCGCAAGCGTGAGTTGCCGCCGTTGCCTGAAGAAGCGCCACCGCCCGCGGCTCCTGACAATGGGGGCGAAGGGGGCGGCGACCCTGAGTGGTCGGCAGAGATGATCCATCGGCGGTTCGCGCTGCTGGATGGAGAGAAGAAGGTCTTCGATCTGCATCGCCGGCGTATCCTGAAGTGGGCGGCCTTCGAAGCGTTGGTGACCCGCGCGCTGGCCAAGGCATGGCTGGATACCACCGAGAAGAAGGTGATCGACGCAGAGCAGGCCAAGCGCCAGACCGACGATGCCAAGCTCGCCGCCAAGCTGAAGGGTGAGGCGGGCAAGGTCGGTATGGTGCCGATGGAGCGCTACGTGTTTCTCGATGGCACCCAGGATATCTGGGACTGCCAGTTGCGCATGCGCTTGCCCAAGGGCGCGGTGCAGTTGGCGCTGGGCGATGCGTTCTCACTCTGGGTGAACTCGCCGGATCGCAAGCAGATTCCCCACGATAGGCTGGTGTTCGACCCACGGATGACCAAGGACCCGGCCGAGTACATCAACACCTTCGAGGGGCTGCCGCTGACCCCCGTGGACGCCCCGGAAAGCTGCCGCTCGATCGTCTACCTGATCCATTGGCTGTGCAACGGAGACAAGGCCGCGATGCACTGGCTGACCTGCTGGCTGGCGTACCCGCTGCAGAACGTGGGAGCCAAGCTGGATACGGCGGTGCTGGCACACTCGACCATGGAGGGGTCGGGCAAGAGCCTGTTGATGTCCGATATCATGGGCGAGATCTACGGTAAGTACGGGGCCACGGTAGGGCAGGTGCAGCTCGAGTCGAGCTGGAGCCAGTGGCAGGAGAACAAGCTCTATGGCGTGTTCGAGGAGGTGGTAAGCCGCGACCAGCGCTATAACCAGGTCGGCAAGATCAAGCACATGATCACCGGCAAGACGATGCGCATCGAGGCGAAGTTCGTCAGCGGCTGGGAGCAGACCAACTACATGAACGCGGCGTTCCTCTCCAACGAGGTGATGCCGTGGCCGATCAGTGAGAACGACCGCCGCATGCTGGTGATCTGGCCCAACGAGACCCTGCCGAAAGATGCCACCCAGGCGTTGAAGCGGGAGCTCGATGGTGAGGGCGTCTCGGCGTTCTATCACTACCTGCTGAATTACGATGTTGGCGACTTCGATGAGCGCACGCGCCCGCCAATGACGCGGGCAAGGCAAAGACTGGTCGAGATGTCGCGCGCGGCATGGCAGAATTTCCTGGCGGCCTGGCGTAGTGGCTTGCTCGGTGTGCCCTACGGCGTGGCCCGGACGCAGGACGTGCATGATCTATTCCTCGAGTGGTGCAGCAAGAACCGCGAGCACACGATGAGCGAGACCAAGTTCTCGTTGCTGATGAGCAGCGAGATCCCCAAGAGCGATCAGCAGATGGGCTGGTACGACATGGATGAGCGACGTGTCAGGTCAATGTTCTACCTCCCCGACCCTCCGGTGGATGTGGATCTCGGCGATGGGCGCAAGCTGGGGGCGCTGGTGAAGCGCTTCCGCGATGCCGCGCTGGAAGCTGGGTGGAATCCCCTCGGCTGGGACAAATGCCGGGGCTGGGTGAAGCCATACGGCGGTAATGCCGCCAACGACGCCGCGTAGCGCTCAGCCTGTCTAGGGTGTCTAGGCACTGTCTAGGGTCTGTTTCTAGGGTATAGACAATGCAAAACACTGATTCATATGGATTTATGAGCCCCTGTCTAGGGTGTCTAGCGTTTACCCCGCGTGCGCGCACGTGCGCAATGCTATAAGCAGTTATTCACAGGCGGTTATAAATTCCCCTATACGCGCGAGTACCCCTAGACACCCTAGTAACCCTAGACAATTGATAGTAATAATCTGATTTATAAGGTTTTTACTTGTCTAGGGTTCTGTCTAGGGTTGGGTGATTTCTGTCTAGGGTTGGAATTGGAGAGCTGAGATGGCCGATTACGAAGCGGGAACAGTGAATCACTCGGATCTGGTGGCATGTGGCGTTCGCCTATCTAGCCGGCATGGGCTGGCGTGGGAAATGCGTGACTTACTGGCGTTTGCCGTGGCACTGAAGGAGCGAGGCGTCGAGCACCTGGTCGAGTCTGCGTGGTACGACAGTAATTCAAGCTGCTGCTACATCGAGATTGCTGAGCGCTGGACAGACGACGAGGGGGTATGGGCGGTTAAGGAGGCTGCGAAGGTAGGGCTCACGCAGTACGAATGGAATGGCGTCATCCAGCACGGCGCGCAGCTAGGCCGCGACGTCAGCAACGAGATCTAGCAGCGTTGGGCACCTGCCACCACCAGATGCCCGGCGATCACCACAGGAGCAAACCGATGATCTACGAGATGGACCGACTGCTGCAGCACTGGGCCGACGAGTTCGACCGGCCAGCCTATACACGCCAACCAGCGTCGATGCTTGCCCAGGCTATTGAGTTCGGTGGCCTGCCTCCTCGCACTAATGGACCCAAGTTCTCAAGCACACCTTGGAATGACGACCTCTCCGATCTGGCTTGGGACACCGATGTTGCATTAAGTGAGCTGGGCGGCCGGCACCGGCAGATGGCGTTCGAGCACTACCGCGACGGAGGGTATAGCGAAGCCAAGTGCGAGCGCTTGGAGATCGGCAAGCGGGCCTACTACAAGCGCATCGACTCACTCCACGTGGCGCTGCAGCGTCATCTGGCCGAGAAGGCCAAGCGTCGCCGCTCTGCGTGACTTTTACATATTGAGCCGCGACCCTGCAACATTCACTACATATTGCGGCGCTGGCATTACCGAGGCGTTGATGCCAGGGCACTCGGCATATACAAATAGGCCAACGTCAAATTTTACTGCCCGCAGCGTCTTCAGCATTCCACCCGGCCCCGGCCGGGTTTTTTATTGCCCGCTCGGGTCACCAGTTGCTCCTGTCTGTGGTGGACAGCCCCGCCCGGCTCCGGCCGGGCACCCTATCGAGGCCAGATGATGACAACGACGCTCAAGCAACGGCTGATCGCCGAGGTGATCGACCGTGAGGGCGGCTATGTCAATCACCCGGCCGACCGTGGCGGCCCAACCCGCTATGGGATCACCGATGCTGTGGCGCGCGCCGACGGCTACTCCGGCGACATGCGCGACTTCCCGCTGGCCTGGGCGATTCGCATCTACGAGCGGCACTACTGGGATTCCCTGGCGCTCGACAGCATCCAGCCGGTGAGCGAGACCCTGGCCAGCTACCTGTTCGACTACGGCGTGAACAGTGGCCCGGGCCGCTCTGGCCTGGAGCTACAGATGACGCTCAACGCGCTCAACGATCAGCAGCGGCTCTATCCCGATGTCGCCGAGGATGGCGCCGTCGGCAGCCAGACGCTGGCCGCCCTGGAAGGGTACCGGCGCGCACGTGGCGCTGAGGGCGTCACCGTGCTGGCCGCGGCGATCAACGGCTGCCGCATCGCGTTCTGCCGCGAGCTGACACGAAAACGCCCGACACAAGAGGCGTTTGCCTACGGCTGGTTTCGCCGAGTCGTGGGTCTGACAACACAAATCGCAGGGCCGCTATCAACCCAGCGCGCCGTCACTCTCTACACCGAGGCCGCGCAATGAGTGAGGAACAGGACATGCCTGTCCGGTCGCGCCCGATCATCGAACGCCACATCCAGACCGCGCTGCTCGCGGTCATCGTCGCCGCCATCGGTTGGGCGGGTAGCAGCCTGATCGATGTGCGTGAGGGATTCGCGCGTCAGGATGAGCGGCTGACCAATCTGGCTCAGCAGTTCGCTGACGTGCAGTCGAGCCTCAAGGAGCTGAGCACAGCCTACTACCCCAAGTCGGACGCCGAGCGTGAGCTGGGCAATATGCGCACCGACATCCGCAATCTGCGCGAGCGGGTCACGGTGCTGGAGGGCAAGAGCCAATGAGCATCGTCGACAAGGCGATTGGTGCGGTGGTCTCGCCAATCCTGGGCATCGTCGATAAGGCGGTGACCGACAAGGATGAGGCCGCCCGTCTGAAGGCTGACATCACCAAGCTGCTGATCACCGAGCGCTCATCGACGCTCGACGCACGCATGCAGGTGCTGCTGTCCGAGGCCAACGGCGAGAGCTGGCTGCAACGCAACTGGCGCCCGATCCTCATGCTGGTGATCGTGGCCATCGTTGCCAACAATTACCTGGTGGCGCCGTACCTCGGCGCCATGTTCGGCGTCGGCCTGACGCTGCCGCTGCCCCAGTCGCTGTGGGATCTCATGACCCTTGGCGTCGGTGGCTACATCGCCGGCCAGACCGCCGAGCGTGGCATCGCTACCTGGCAGCAGGGGCAGGTGGCAAAGGAGCAGGCGAAGGCCGGGCGGCTGGCAGGTGAGATCGATGCGCGATGAGAGGCGCGGTAACGCCAACGCTCGGGGCTACGGCCACAAGTGGCGCAAGGCGCGCGAGCAGTTCCTGCAGGAGCATCCGCTCTGTGTGTTCTGCCAGCGCCGCGGGCGAGTCACTGCAGCCACGGTCGTCGACCACATCGTGCCGCATCGCGGTGACCTCAAGCTGTTCTGGCGGCGCTCTAACTGGCAGCCGCTGTGCAAGCCGTGCCACGACATCGAGAAGGCGCGGATCGAGAACGGCGGCTCGCTACCGGGCTGCGACACCGATGGCATGCCGGTCGACCCGGGTCACCACTGGGCCTGACCGCGCCTGGGCGGGGGTGGGTCAAAAGTCTACAGCCTGGCCGCCATAGACCGCCCGCCTACCTCTCTTTGTCAGAGCGGGAAAAATGGGAGGGGGGGTATCTAGGCCCCCGGGTATCAACACGAGGATTTCACATGGCTGGCAACCGGAACTCCGGCCGGCGTTCGTTGCCGGCCAACGTCCACGCGCTGCGTGGGAACCCGTCGAAGAAGGCGTCGCACGACCTGCACGACAACGCGGCGCCGAAGCTGAACGCCGAGGCGCCGCCGTGCCCGAGCTTTCTGACCAAGGACGCCAAGGCGGAGTGGAAGCGGATCGTGCAGGACCTGGTCACGCTGGGCCTGATGACCAAGATCGACCGCGGCGAGCTGGCCGTCTACTGCCAGGCCTGGGCCGACTGGAAGCAGGCGCGCGAGAAGATGGCCCAGGCCGAAGGCGAGAGTGGACACCTGATGACCACACCCAGCGGCTACAAGCAGATGTCCGGCTGGATGCAGATCGCCAACCGCGCCGAGGACCGCATGCGGGCGGCGGGGAACTCTTTCGGCTTGAACCCCAGCGCGCGCGCCAAGCTCGGCACCGGCACGGTCAAGCAAGGAGACCTCTTCCCCAATGAGCAAGCGGAGACAGCCGCCAAGTACGGTCTCTGAAGACCGGGCGACCGCCTACGCTCAGGCGGTAGTCGCGGGCGATATCATCGCCGGGCCGCAGGTTCGGCATGCCTGTCAGCGCCATCTCAATGACCTGGAGACCGGCGCCGAGCGCGGCCTGACGTGGAGCCTGGAGCATGCCCAGCATGCCATCGGCTTCTTCGAAGATGTGCTGCGCCTCAACGGTGGCCGGTTCGAGGGCGAGCCCTTCACGGTGCTGCCGTGGCAGGCGTTCATCATCGGGTCGCTGTTCGGGTGGATGGGGCCGGACGGGTGGCGTCGGTTCCGCGTCGCCTACGTCGAGACTGCCAAGGGCTCGGGCAAAAGCCCGCTGGCCGGCGGCATCGGCCTTTATGGACTGGTCGCAGACGGCGAGAACCGCGCCGAGGTCTATGCCGCGGCGACGAAGAAAGACCAGGCGCAGATCCTGTTCCGCGATGCCGTGGCGATGGTCGATCAGTCGCCGCTGCTGGCCGCCCGAGTGGTGAAGTCCGGGGCCGCGGGGAAGGAGTACAACCTCGCCTTCCACCGCACGTCGAGCTTCTTCCGCACGGTGGCGGCGGACGACGGCCAGTCAGGCCCGCGCCCGCACGTTGCGCTGCTGGACGAGATCCACGAGCACAAGACGGCGCTGGTCGTCGAGATGATGCGCGCCGGCACCAAGAGCCGCGACCAGGCGCTGATCTTCATGATCACCAACAGCGGCACGGACAAGCTCACCGTCTGTGGCGACTACCACGAATACGCGAACAAGGTCGCCAGCGGCGCGCTCGAGGACGATGCGTTCTTCGGCTTCGTTTGCGGTCTCGACGAGACCGATGACCCGTTCGACGACGAGCAGTGCTGGTACAAGGCGAACCCCTCGCTGGCCTATGGCATCCCCGGGCTCAAGTACCTGCGGGAGCAGGTGACCCAGGCGCGCGGCATGCCCTCGAAAGAGGCCACCGTGCGGCGCCTCAACTTCTGCCAGTGGGTGCAGGCCGACAACCCGGCGATCAGCCGGGACGCCTGGCTATCGACCCAAGACAAGGACTTCGACGAGACGCTGCTCGAAGGGCGCCGCTGCGTCGCCGGGCTCGACCTGTCGAGCACGCAGGATCTCACGGCCCTGGTGCTGCTGTTCGAGCCGACCGACGCCGACCCGGTGTGGCGCATGAAACCGTGGTTCTGGCTGCCCGACGAAGGGCTGGCCAAGAAGGCCGAGCAGGACCGGGTGCCGTACCTGGTGTGGCGCAAGGATGGTCACCTCGACACGACGCCAGGTCGGGCGATCAACAAGCGCTTCGTGCTGCACCAGCTCTCTGAAGTGGCCGCGCGCTATGACCTGCAGGGCATCGGCTACGACCGCTGGCGCATCGAAGACCTGCAGGCGCTGATCGCCGACGAGGGCGTGACGCTGCCGCCGCTGGTGCCAGTCGGCCAGGGCTTCAAGGATATGTCGCCCGCCGTCGACGAGTTCGAGCGGCGCCTGATCAATGGCGAGCTACGCCACACCGGACACCCGGTGCTGACCTGGTGCGCCGCCAATGCCGTCTATCAGGAAGATCCAGCCGGCAATCGCAAGATCAACAAGGCCAAGTCCACCGGCCGCGTCGACGGGATTGTCGGCGCCGTCATGGCGACCGCGCTGACACTGACCGAGCTCGAGGAGCAAGAAGACCTCGACGACTTCATCAACAACATGGTGATCGCCTGATGGGACTGCTATCCGCGACGCGCAACTGGATCGGAAAGACCATCCGGCTGACCGATGGTGCGTTCTGGGCGTCCTACTACGGTGGCGAGAGCGTGACCGGCAAGAGCGTCACCGCGCAGACCGCGCTGCAGCTCTCGGCGGTGTGGTCGTGCGTTCGGCTGCTTTCCGAGACGGTCGCCACGCTGCCGCTGGGCGTGTATGAGCGCGACAATGCCGGCGGCAAGAAGGCTCGCCGCGACCACCCGCTTTACGCGCTGCTGCATGACCAGCCCCACGCGAACCTGACATCGGTCGAGTGGCTGGAAGTGGTCATTGCGCATATCGCCCTGTGGGGTAACCACTACTCCCGCATCGATCGCAATGGCGCCGGCATCATCGTGGCGCTGGAGCCGCTCAACCCGGAGCACATGAACGACCCGGAGCCGGATGACGAGGGCAACCTGCTCTTCGTCTACAACGGCGAGAACGGCGGCGAGACCTTGACCGAGCGGGACGTCTTCCACGTCAAAGGCTTTGGCGTCAACGGTCGGGTGGGGCTGTCTGTGATCGGCTTTGCGCGTAACTCCATGGGTATCGCCATGGCGACCGACGAGGCCGCCGGCAAGACGTTCGCCAATGGGATGCAGACCGCCGGCTTCGTCCAGGCCGACAAAGTTCTCAACAAGGAGCAGCGCGACAAGTTCAACGCCGCGCTGAACGAGTTCACCGGATCCCAGAACGCCGGCAAGACCATGCTGCTGGAAGGCGGCTTCACCTACCAGCCGCTCTCGCTCAACCCCGAAGACGCGCAGATGCTGCTGTCTCGCGGCTTCAACATCGAAGAGATCTGCCGCTGGTTCCGCGTGCCGCCCTGGATGATCGGCCACACGGAGAAGACGACCAGCTGGGGCACGGGGCTAGAGCAGCAGAACATCGCCTTCCTGACCTATGCGCTACGGCCCTATCTGACACGCATCGAGCAGGCCGTGAAGCGCCAGCTCATGACACGCACGGAGCGTCGCACGCTGTTCGCCGAGTTCAACCTCGAAGGGCTGCTGCGGGCAGATAGCGCCGGCCGTGCTGCGCTCTACGCGAGCTTCGCCCAGAACGGCATCAACACCCGCAACGAGATCCGCGCCCGAGAGAACCTGCCGCCTGTTGAGGGTGGCGATGTGCTCACGGTGCAATCGAACCTGATCAGCTTGGCCATGCTCGGACAGAGCACTGACGACCAGAAGGCCAAACAGGCGCTCAAGGCCTGGCTACTCGACGAGGAGGCGCCCCGTGAAACGTAAGAAGGCAACGCTCAAGATTCGAGACTTCAACCTCTCTATCAAGGCCGTCGACGAAGACGGCCTTTTTCGTGGCTACGGCAGCGTCTTCGGCAATGTCGACAGCTACGGCGAAGTTGTCGAGCGCGGGGCGTTTGGCAAGAGCCTGAGCGCTATCGCTGACACTGGCCGCCGCGTGCCAGTGCTTTGGCAGCACCGCCAGGGCGAACCGATCGGCATCTATACCAAGCTCGAGGAAGACGAGCGCGGGCTGTACGTCGAAGGCCGGCTGTTGAAAGACAGTGTGCGTCAGGCGGCTGAGGCGCACGCGCTGATGGCCGCTGGCGCCGTCTCGGGGCTCTCGATTGGCTACTACGTCATCGACGACAGCTTCGACGAGTCCGAGCGTGTGCGGCGGCTCAAGGAACTCGAGCTTATGGAGATCTCGCTCGTCACCTTCCCGGCCAACGACGAAGCGCGTGTCGAAGCGGTCAAGTTCGCCATCGCCCAAGGCACGCTGCCCAACCTTCCCGACTTCGAGCGGTTCCTGCGCGAGGCAGGCTTCTCGAAGACCCAGTCCGCGGTCATCGCCAACCGTGGACTGTCGCACCTGCTCCGGAGCGAGTCCGGGGACACGGGCAACCCTGACCCGGCGGAAATCAAGGCCCTCAGTGACGCACTGAGCGGCTTCAAACTTCCCACATTCGGAGACTGACCCTATGGGAATGCATCACCCCACCATCCTCGAACTCGGCCGCAAGTCCGGCGGCGATGGCAGCAAGCCCGAAGAGATGAGCATGAAGCAGATCATCCAGGCCCTGAATGACCGCGATGCCGAGATCAAGACCTTCTGCGAGAACGCGCAGAAGGAGATCAAGGAGACCGGCAAGATGGCCGAGGCCACCAAGGCCTCGCTGGAGCTGCTGGCCAAGACCGGGAGTGAGCTGCAGGACCGGCTGACCGAGCTGGAACAGAAAGGCTCTCGCCGTGGCAAGCAGGAGTCCAAAGCCAAGAGCTGGGGCGAATCTGTCGCCGAGGCTGAAGGTACCAAGTCGCTGATCAAGGATCGCCGCGGCAGCTCTGGCCGTATCGACGTCAAGGCGATCACCAGTGTCGGCGATGGTGGTTCCGCTGGTGACCTGGTTCGCCCGCAGCGCCTGCCGGGCATCATCTCCTCGCCGGATGAGATTCTCACGGTCCGCAGTCTGATCATGCCGGGCCGCACGAACTCCAGCTCGATCGAGTACGTGCAGGAAACCGGCTTCACCAACAACGCCGCACCGGCAGCGGAAACCACGCTCAAGGCGGAATCCGATATCAAGTTTGGTCTGGCGAACGCCAATGTTCGCACCATCGCCCACTGGGTGCAGGCCACCAAGCAGATCCTCGACGATGCGCCGCAGCTCGCCAGCTATATCGATGGGCGCCTGCGCTATGGCCTGGCCTACGTCGAAGACCAGCAGCTGCTGCTGGGTGACGGTACTGGCGAGAACCTGTTCGGCATCCTGCCGCAGGCGTCGGACTACAACACCTCTCGCACCAAGGCCGGTGACACCCGCCTGGATGTGCTGCGTCACGCCATCCTGCAGGTGCGCCTGGCGCAGTACCGCGCCAGCGGCATCGTGCTGCACCCGGCGGACTGGGAAGAGATCGAGCTGACCAAGACCGACGACAACGCCTACCTGTTCGCCAATCCGGTTAACTCCACGCAGCCGCGGCTGTGGGGTCTGCCGGTGGTGGAGAGCGATGCGATCCCCGAGGGCACGTTCCTCACCGGCGCCTGGAACATGGGCGCGCAGATCTTCGACCGCGAGACGACCACCGTCGAAGTCTCCACCGAAGACCGCGACAACTTCGTCAAGAACATGGTCACCGTCCGCGCGGAGGAGCGCCTGGCGCTGGCCGTGTATCGGCCGGAGTCGTTCGTGAGCGGCGCCTTCCCCGACACCGTCTCAGGCTGATCGGCGCGAGCCACAACCCATCGTTTCAGGGAGCAGGGCGGGGACAACCCGCCCTGACGCATTGCCATGGAAGTGACAGCACTCAAGACATTCGTCGGGAAAGCGGGCCTGATCAAGGCCGGCACGCGCTTCGAGACCGACGATCTCCACGTCAAGCAGCTAGAGCGCAACGGCCTGGTCTCGCGTCATGAGGTCAAGCCGATGGAACCGGAGACCAAGGGCCTCGGCGAAGACGAAGCGTTGCTCGCCGAGTTGCGCGCCCGTGCCGCTGAACTCGAGATCCCCAACGCCAACCGCATGAAGGAAGCGACCCTGCGTGAACGCATCGCCGAAGCCGAGAAACCGGCCGGCGATGACGGTGGTGCCGGGGAAGGCGAAGGTGGTGACCCCGATCCCGACGCCGGCGATGACGATGACGGGGGCAACACGTCAGGTGCAGGCGGCGAGCCAGACCAGCCCGAGCTGGGCGAAGGCGAGCAGGGTGAAGAGGGCGAGGCTAGTAAGTCATGAACCTGATCGATCTCGCCCTGGCCAAGCAGCACCTGCGGGCAGATGGCAGTGACGCCGAGGACGAGATCATCGGTGTCTATCTGGCCGCCGCCCAGGATGCGGCCGAGCAGTTTCTCGGCCGTAAGCTCTACCCCGAGGGCACAACACTGCCCGCGGAAGACCCCAATGGTCTGGTCATGCCGGCGTCAGTCAAAGCCGCGATCTTGCTGACGCTTGGGCATCTCTACGAGAACCGTGAAGCGGTCAGCGTCGGCAACATCGTGACTGAAATGCCCATGGGTGCGGAGCGCCTGCTCTGGCCCTACCGAACGGACATTGGCCTATGAGAGCCGGACGACTACGCCACCGCGTCACCCTGGAGTGGTACCAGGAAGGCGCTCGGTCCGCCTCCGGCGCCACACCCACCGAGTGGGTGGCCGAGGCCCGGGCGCGCTGGGCCGAGGTGCTGCCGCTCAGCACCCGCATGACGTTCCTCGCCAACGAGGCCAACAGCAGCACCACGCACACCGTGCGCATGCGCTGGCGCGAGGAAATCGCCAACGCCACCGGCGAGACGCTACGCCTGGTGCACGACGGTCGGGTCTACCGCGTCGACGGGCGGCCTATGGATAAGGAAGGGCGCCGCCGGGAACTGGAGATCAGCTGTCATGAGTGGGTTTGAATTCCAGCTCGACGCCGAGCAGATGGCTGAGGTGCACAAGGATCTCGAAGGCCTCGCCGCTGATATGCAAGCCAAGGCCGTTCGCACCGGGCTGGTCTCGGCCGTGTCGCCCGTCAAGCGTGCCGCCAAGCAGAACGTTTCTGTGCTGACTGGCGATCTCCGACAGTCGATCGGCCACCGCCTGCTGAGCAAGTCGGCGCGTGGACGGCTGGGTATCGCCGACGACCGCGTCGCTATCGTTGTCGGCCCGACGCGCAAGGTGAACGGCTATGCCCAGGACTTTATCGCCGGGCTAGTTGAGACCGGCGTCGAGCCCAGCACGCGCACCGTGCGCCGCAATCTGAAAAGCCATCGGGCGCGCAAGCGGGACGGCAAGTGGGTGACCTACAGCTACCGCCACCCCGGTCAGAAAGCAGCCCCATTCCTAGGTCCCGCGCTGAGCCAACACGGCGATGAGATGGACACCCGTTTCTACCAGGGTCTGACCCGCTACCTCGAGAAGCACCGCGCATGATCGACGCCATCATCACCCAACTTCAGGGCGCCGGCTTCACCGCCGCGCGCTCGAGCGACGCCGAGCCGGCGCGCACCGACACCGTGCCGGGGCTGGTCACGCTCGTCGATCCCGTCGTCGACAGCGCGCTGTGGCCGCTCAACCTGCCCGAGCAGGCCCCGGCCACCAACGGCGTGTATCAGCTGGTTGGCTGGAACGAGATCGACGTCGATGGCTACCGCTTGGGGCGCGTCGACACCTACGTCCTGAGTCTGCGCTCGCCGCAGTTCGACCCGCTGCGCACCATGACCGACGACCTGATCGACCGCGTCGCGGCTCACCGCAGCACCGTCAGCTGGTCGATCACCGACGCCGCCACTGACTACGAGCCCGAGCCGCTCCAGTACCGCGCGCACTTCGAGCTGCAGGCCGCGGCGCTGGCCATGACGGCGCCGGCCGTACCCGCAGCATTCGTGCACGTTGTCGGCGCGTCACCCTCGGATAACGACCTCGATGCCTGGGCGGTGCGCCAGACCGTCACTGAACAGATCGCCGTGGTGATCGTCGCCGACCAGGACGACATCGAGGCCCAGCGTCGCGCGGTCGGCGCTGCCTTGCTGGGCATGGACACCGGCGACGACGGTGTGTCGCCGCTGGTGTATCTGGCCGGCCAGCCCGCAGCGATTTCCGGCCGGCACGTCTACTGGCGCGAGCTCTACGGCTACCAGCGCCTGATCCAGTCCACCTGATCCAGTCCATTTAGGAGACACCCATGGCCAACCTCGGCGGCCGTTACGAAATCCGCAACGGCAAGCGCGTGCGCGTGCAGTACACCCAGCCCGCGCCCGATCCCAAGCCCCAGGCCAAGGCGCCCGCCAAGGCCAGCGAGCCCGCCGCCCAGATGGCGCAGGCGAAATCCAGCAACGTGAAGGAGAACGGCGATGCCGATCAAATGGCGTAAGCGCCTTGTCGCGGTGAAGATGGAATCCACCTACGGCCAGGGCAGTGCAGACATGACCGGGGCCACCATCCTTGAGCTGGTGACCATGGAAGGGGGTAACCCCTACGCTGGCAACACCGTCGATCGCGAGCGCATGCGCAACGGCCTCGGCGGATTCGAGCAGGTCAACACCGGGCCTTACGTAGAGCGCACCGTGCGCGCGCCGCTGTCGGGTTCGGGCACCAAGGGCGAACCCCCGGGGTTCGGGCCGCTGCTGCGGGTGTGTGGACTCTCCGAGAATATCGACGCGACCACCGGCAGCGAGAGCGTGATCTACGCCCCGGTCAGCACCGGGTTCGAGTCGCTGGAGATGTGGTGGCTCGAGGATACCCAGCAGCAGCACATGACCGGCGTGCGCGGCACCGTCTCGTTCACCACTGACAGCCAGGGCCTGCCGTATGCGCAGTTCCAGCTACGTGGCCTCTATCAGCGGCCTACGGCTGTCGGCGATGCCAGCGCAGCGACAAAAAGTGCCCAGGCCAAAGAGCTGCCGGTCAACAAGCAGAACAGCCAGTTCACCATCGATGGCAACCCGGCGCGTATGTCCTCCTTCTCGCTGGATCTCGGCATCGAGTACCCGTACCGCAACCTTGTCAGTTACGAGGGGGTCGAGGTCACCAACCGCCAGGTCTCCGGGTCGACCAACATCGAAGCGCCGGACCTGTCCACGGTCGACTACTTCGCCAAGGTCGAGAGCCACTCCGGCCAGACCCTGTTGCCGGTGGTTCTGACCCACGGCACGGCCGAGGGCAACATCATCGAGATCAGCGGTCAGCAGGTGCAGCTCAGCAGCATCTCGCCCAGCGAGAACCAGGGCATCATGCACTACGACCTCGGCCTGCGCTTCCTGCCCAGCGACGCCGAAGACGACGACGTTTCCATCGTGTTCACCTGATCCGGCTCTGCCGGCAACCCTTCACCGCGCCGCCTCCGGGCGGCGTTGTTCGTTCCGTCTATCGTGAGAGCCCGACATGGCATTCCTGCTCAAAGAAGTCACCGACATCACCGTCCCCGTCACAATCCAGATCCCGGGCGAAGAAAGCACCGTCAAGGTCTCGGCACGCTGGCGCCTGCATGATGTGCCCGACGCCCAGAAACGTCAGGAGCAGATGCAGAAGGGCGAGCTGCCCGAAGACCAGCTCGTCGAGGAAGACCTGCTCGACATCGAGGGCATGAGCGACGAGAAGGGCAAACCGCTGAAGCTGACCAATGACCTCCGCGATCAGCTGATGCGCAAGGCCTACATCCGCCGGCCGCTGGTGCTGTCCTGGTTCGCCGCCCAGCAGGGCCGAGGCGAGGCCGCCGCAAAAAACTGAGGGAGGCCGGCCGGTACTGGGCGGGCGGCAGCATCCAGGATACCCGCGCCAATGACGCCGCCGCCTGGGGGTTGGACGACTACGAACCCGACGACGTGTCCCCTGAGCACTGCGCCGTCTGGCCCGAAAACTGGCCGGCCCTAGAGCTGTTCCTCGGTGTGCAGACCCAGTGGCGCATCGTCGCCGGCATGGGCGGTGCCCAATATCAGGGGCTCGACTATGGCGCAATCTACGCCCACCCGCGCCTCGCCCGGCTGGGCTTCGACGAGCAGGACGAACGCCTCGAGCAGCTGCGCCACATCGAAGTCGGGGCGCTTGAAGTGATGAATGCGCGATAACCCTTCCACTCCTTCAAACCGCTGGCCGATCCCTCGGCCGGCATTGCCTCTATCTGCGCCACACCCGTGGGTGGATTGCTGGTTCCGTAAACGCTAAAGTTCCCTTGGTGGCGTAACCAAGGGAGTCCAATTAATGCAATTTATAGTCGTATTCTTTCTGGTGTTTTTTGTTGTTTTTGGTGTCAAGGGGTGTTTTTCAGACGAGAAAAACACAGAGCAAGCAAGGAAGTTATCAAGGACATATGAGGTCAGAGAGATATTCAGAAGCGCGGTTAGAAGTGGTTTAAAAGATCCTAGTTCTGCTCAGTTTAGGAACGAGTTCTTTGGCCAGTCTGGCGGTAACGCCATAGGATGCGGAGAGGTTAACGCCAAGAATTCATTTGGCGGAAAATCTGGATACAAAAGATTTGTTACGGCAGGAAAATCTGTAAGCATTGAAGGCGAGTCCGAGGACTTTTCTGCCCTGTGGGGGGTGTTCTGCGCGCCCTATAAGTAAATCTTAGAGACATCATAAAAACCCGCTCCGGCGGGTTTTTTAATGCCTGAAATTTGAGGATCGCTCATGGCTAAGCAATATCGAACAGCGCTTATCATCGAGGGCGATGCCACCGGCGGTATCCGTGCGATCAAGGCGACTGACGATCAACTGACAAAGCTGAGCCGTCGGTCTCGACGATGGCGGCAAACGTTCACGGCAGTTCGCCAAGGACATTGATTCCACCAGCCGTGAGCTGGATTTCCTCAAGAATACCGCGACCGGCGTTGGAGCTGCGCTGGCTGGCGCGTTCGCGGTCAGCAATCTAGCCGGTCAGGCGCAGATGATCCAGCGCACCGATGCGCTGGCCGAGTCGATTGGTGTCAGCACGCAGCGTCTGCAGGAGTGGCAATACGCCAGTCAGGAAGTCGGCATGGATGCCGACAAGATCGGCGACATCATGAAGGATGTCGCAGATAAGATCGGCGACGCATATCGCAACGGCGGCGGCGAGGCGATCGACGCACTCAACACCCTGAACCTCAAGGCCGCTGACCTCATCCAGCTGAGCCCCGATCAGACGATTCTCAAGATTGCCGAAGGGCTGCAGCAGCTGGATCGTTACTCGCAGGTGAACGTCCTCGAATCCCTGGGCGACGATGCCACGCTCCTCCAGCCATTGCTTGAAAACAATGCCGCCGCGCTCAAGCAGTACGCCAGCGAAGCGCGGTCGCTGGGCGTTGCGATGGATCAAGTTGATGTTGACCGTGCAGTAGAAGCTGCCCGGGCAATGAACCAGCTGCAGGGCGTCGCTACTGGGCTGAGCAACTCGCTCATCGCCGACCTGGGCCCAGGCCTGGCAAGCGCGACCGACAACCTCACGACACTGATCGAGCAGGCGGGCGGGGCAGATGAAGTCCTAGACGTTCTGATGACTACGGTGGGCACGCTGGCCACCGTGTATCTGGCGCGTCGCCTTGGCCCGGGTCTGCTCACTGTCGGCAAGAATGGCCTTGCCGCTGGCACCCAGATCGCCGAAGGGATGGCTATCGCCCTGGGTGCGACCGGACGATTGAACCAGGCCCTTGTTGTGACCCAGGGGCGTATGGCAGCAACTGCCGCTGCCGGTCGGGCCATGGCCGGGGCGCTTTCCTTGGTTGGGGGGCCGGCGGGCGCTGCGATCCTCGCCGCCGGCGCGATCTACACCTACCGCGAAGAGTTGGGTCTCGTCGACCCGCTCGCCGAGGCCGCTGACGAGTCGATCCGGGGACTTGCCGCTGCCATTCGAGACGGCGACAAAGCGGCACTCGACAGCAGCTTCGAGACACTGTCACTTGAGCTGGAGTCCGTATCCCGCGAAGCACAGAATGCGATGCTTGATCTGCAGGAGCTCGAAGCCCGTAAAAGGTTCTACGACCAGTCGCATGGCGGCGTGTCAGATAGCCTATCGGGTGAGATCAGCAGCCAGAACCAGTATATGGCGTCCCTGTGGGCGCGCCAGGTCGAGCTGATGAACAGCCTGGAAAAGATTCGGCAGCGTCGTGAGGAGATGGCGAACGCCGGCGCCGCGGGCAATGGTGACGAAGAATCCAGTATCAAATCACTGATCAAGACCTACGACGAGCAGCACACCAAGCTCGTCGAGCTTCGCCAGGACCGAGAAGCCATTTCGCAAGCGATGGCGGCCGATCCGAAGAACGCCGCGCAATACCGCCGCATGCTGGCCGAAGTCGATCAGCAAATCGATAAGCTGACAAAGACAACGAAAGCCGATAGTGCCGAAAGGCGGAAAGCGGAAAAGGCTGCCAAGGAGCAGGCCCAAGCCCTTGAGCAGCTGCGCCGCTCGCTCGACCCGTCCTACGACGCCCAGCAGAAGCTCGGCGAGAGCACGGCAATACTCAATAAGGGGCTACTCAACAGCTCGCTCACGCTCGATGAGTACCTCGATCTATGGAATCGCGCGGCTAACACCTACATCGACAGCAGCGATGCCGCGAAAGAGCAGGCCAAGCGCGTCGATGATCTGACGCGCACTTACGATGCCCACGAGCGTAAGGCCCGCGAGCTTGAGCTGGCCGTGCAAGACATCACTGAGGCATACCGCCGCGGAGATATCACGGGCGCGCAGTACCAGCGTATGCTCGCCAACGTTCGCGACGAAATGCGCCAGCTCGCGCTCGAATCTGACCCTGCTGCGCAGGAAATGGCGAGAGCGTGGGAAGAAGCGGCTAATCGCATCGACGAAACGTTCGCTGATGCATTCGCGGGCGCATTCGATGGATTCGATGATTTCGCCGGCCAGCTGCTCGATGGGTTCAAGCGCCTTCTCGCCGAGCTCGCATATCAGGCCCTGCTCCGCCCCATAGTCGTCGGATTCACCGCCGATATGCAGCGCGGACTCGGAATTCCCGGTGCAACCAGTGGTGCGAGCACCGTGGGTGGAATCAATCAGGTGTCGGGAACAATCGGCGATCTCGGCGACTACGCGCAGTGGGGAAGCAAGGCGTGGAATGTCTTCGGCGGCGGCAGCGCCGGCGCCTCGGGCGGGCTCTACGGCAATATCGCCAGCGGCAGCGCCGCGGCTTCTGGTGGGCTATATGGGAATGTGGCGGCCAGCGGCGGGCTTTACGGCAATATCGCTACAGGTAGCTCGGCGGCGGGCACCGGTTTTATGGCGACGGCTGGCAGCATGGTTCCGCAAGTGGCTGCCGCGTGGGCTGCACAGCAAGCGCTTAACGCCGGGCTCGAGGGGCTGGGCGTCTATGACTGGCTCGGCATCGACACCAGCGGCGCCGGTGCGAAGTGGGGCGGCACGCTGCTCGGGCCTGTAGGTACAATTGGCGGCGCGATGCTCGATGGCCTTTTCGGCGGATCGCGCAAGTTTGGGTTCCGCTTCAGCCAGATGTCGGACAATCCGCATGTGACGGGTCAGGATCTCGGCTATGACACAGACCCAGGCGACGGCACACCCTGGTATTCCTCCGGTGATTATGCCGACGGCGATTTGGGGCGCGGCCGTACGACCGCATTCGGCAGCTTCGGTTTTCTGTCGAAAGAGGTCGTTGAGCCCGATGACCTCATCAAGATCCTCGATGCGCTGGAGCAGGCCGACAACGCGCTGGCCCAGTTCATGGACGATAGCCAGACGAGTCGCATCAAAGAAGCGTTGAACGGCTTCTACTACAAAGGTGATGACGCGTCTGATTTCATGCAGAAGCGCATGGACATCATCGTCGATCAGAGCAATAGCGCGTTCGAGGATGCGATCAGTCAGCTAGGCGGCAATCTAGAGCAGCAGATCCAGGCGCTGGCCGGCGGGCTGCAGGTCGAAAGCGTCGGCAAAAACATGGCGTCTGCCGTCGCCGATGAGATGAATGCTCAGTTCCGTGAAGCGCTGGCAGACGGCTCAGACATCGAGGCAGCGACACAGTCGATTGTGATGTCTGCCCAGGCTGTCGAGCTATTGGGTGAGTCGGCTGATCGCCTCGGGCTACAGTTCGATGCCACGGCCAAGGGCGCGTTGCAGGCGGCCGGTGATCTTGCCGAGGCGGCCGGCGGTATCCAGCAGCTCGCCGCCATCCACCAGAGCTACTACCAGGCCGTCTACAGCGACAACGAGCGCCTGAGCAACTCGTATCAGGACCTCGCGGCGCAGTTCGAAACGCTGGGCGTCGAGATGCCCAACAGCGCGGCCGCGCTGCGCGACCTGGTCGAGGCCCAGGATCTCAACAGCGACGCCGGGCAGAAGCTGCAGCTACAGCTCATGCAGCTGGCGCCGGCCTTCACGCAATCGACGCAGTCGATCCGCGATGCGCTCACCGAGCAATACCGCGATCTCGATGCCGAGGCACCGACGACCGACGCGCTCAACACCTGGATCGACCAGATCCAGGACGGCTCACTGTCCCTCGATGACGCGCTCTCGCAAATCGCCGACACCATCGGCGAGACCGCCAAGGACGTCGCGCAGCAGGAGGCCGAACTCGAGCGAAAGCGCGAGCAGGCCGCGCTGGAATCCCGCATCTCGCTCTATGCGACCGGCACCGTCGATGCCGTCGAGGACGCCCTGGCCGGCTACGACGCGGCAATGTCCGCCGCCCAGGCGGCCGCGCAGGAGCAACGCGCGGCGATGGAGTCGTGGCGGGACGCGGTGCGGACGGTCTCGCAACTGGCCGACGATCTGCTGCTCTCCGACCGCTCGATCCTCGACCCGCTCGAACGGCTGGACGAGGCGCAACGGCAGTGGGTCGAGCAGTCCGTGCGCGCCGAGACCAACCCGGATGCGGCATCGAATCTCGGGCAATCGGGCGATGCGTATCTCGAAGCGCTGGCAGCAGCCTACGGCCAGTCGAGTGCCGAGTATGCGCAAGGCGTGCTCAGCGTCGAGGACACGTATCGCTCGCTGGAAGATCTCTACGGCGAGCAGCTCGACACGCTCGGCTCGCAAGAGTCGATCGCAAAGCAGCAACTGCGCGAGGAGCAGCGCGCGACCGCGGCGCTGCGCGATCAGCTCACGTCGCTCGGCAACATCGGCGATCTGCTCGGCGATCTGCCGACCACGCTGGCCCAGGCCATCGCCGAGGCCCTGCCGGGTTACGACCCCGGCTCGATCGGCAGTGGCGCGGGCGGCCTGGTCAGCGAGGACCAGTTCGATACCGCCGCGTATCTGTACAACAAGACCCAGCAGACGAACGCCAACGCCCAGGGCGGCCGCACCGATTGGACCATCGACCAGGTGCGCGAGCGCATCATGCAGGATTACGGGTCAATCTATCAGCACTACGTGCAGATCGGCGCGTCCGAGGGCGTGTCGCCCAGCTACGACGGCAACGACCAGTCCTCCGGCGCGGCATTCGACCCGGATCTCTACATCGCCCGTAAGCGCGATCAGCTCAACAAGTCGGCCTCCCAGGGCAAGACCGACTTGACAATCGACGAGGTATGGGCCGCGTTCGCCGAGTCCGGTCTGACACCGTGGGAGCACTCGCAGCTGTACGGCGCCAAGGAGGGCATCGACGGTTATCACCGCGACGGCCTCGACCGGGTGCCGTACGACGGCTATCGCGCGGTGCTGCACGCCGACGAGATGGTGTTGACCCGCGACATCGCCGACACCGTGCGCGCGGGCATGCAGTCGCTCGACGCTTCCCGCGCGCTGCCCCCGGCGATCGTGCCGCCGGCATTCACTGGGGGCGGGCAGTCGGGGAGCGGTCAGGATCTGTCGGCACTGGTCCGGGCGGTCAACCGGCTGTCGGACGACAACGCGCAACTGCGCGGCAAGCTCGACGCGCTGATCGCCGCCACCGGGGTCGTCATCGACAACACCGGGGCGGTGATCGAGCCCGCCGAGCGCACGGCCCAGGCCGCCGAGTCCACAAACCGCGCGATGCGCACACGTGAGCGGAGCACCACATGACCGACGAGCAATGGCGCGCCTGGCTGCGGGACCCCGGCGCGGTGCGCGTGACCCTTGCCGAGTTGGAGCACGCCGCCGGCACCGAGCAGGTCTCGGATGCCGGCTACCTGGCCCCGGCATCCGAAGGGCTGGCGCGGCCGCGCTATGCAGGGGTGCTCGAGCGGGCGGTCGACGTCTCGACGCGGCTCGATGGAATGATCGAGTTCGGCGACATCGAGCTGCTCGACGACGGCTCGATCACGCATTGGGCGGATTATCAGTGGCGGGGTTACCCGGTGCGGCTGTATCTCGGCGCGCCGGACTGGCCCCGGGGTGAGTTCCGGCAGATCGCCACCGCGATCATCGAAGGCCGGCGCAGCGTCAACCGCGACAAGATCGTGCTGGGCGTGATGGACGCCTCGAGCCAGCTCGACACGCCGATCGACACCGGGCAACTGCCGGGCGATGCCGGGCCGGTGCCGCTGCTGCTGGGCGTCAACTACAACGTCCCGGCGATCAGCGACAGCACGACGACGCTGCACTACCGCGTCAGCTATCTGCCACTGACCAGCGTCACGCCGCGTGATCTGGGCAATGCCGTGCCGCACACGGCGGACCTGGCGGGCGGTGGGTTCACGCTCGACAACGCCCCGGGCACGGGCAGCGAGATCACTGCCGCAGCCGTGGAGGCGCACGACACCCCGGCGGCGATCGTGCAGTGGATCGCCGCCCACTACGGGCTGCCGCTGGGGCTGGTCGATCTGCCCGACGTGGCAGTGGGGCTGTACAGCCAGGCCGAGACCAGCGGCGCGCAGCTGCTCGACCGACTTTGCCAGGGGCTGGGTGCGCACTGGTTCGTCGACGCCCTGGGGCAGTTGACCGCCCGGGTGCTCGTCGAGCCGGGGGCGACGCCCGATGTGACGCTCGGCCGCGACGACATCACCGACGGCTCGCTGTCGCTGGCCAGCGATGAGGCGGCCTGGCCCAAGCTCACGCTGCGCTGGCAGCGCAATGAGGCGCCGTTGCGCACCGTTGCCGGGACGATCCTCGTCAACGATCCGGCCCAGGCGGCGCGGTTCGGCCGTGAATGGAACGAGAGCGTCGCCGCGCAGACGCTCACCGGTCACCCGCTCGCCGAGCCGGTGACCCGCGACAGCGCGCTGCAGCTCGAGGCCGAGGCCGTCGTGCAGCGCGACCGGCTGCTGGCGCTCCACGCCACGCGCCGCGAGGTGTGGGAGTGCGAGACGTACCGCCTCGACCTGGAGCTGCATCAAACCATCACCATCAACGTGCCGCCCCTGGTGGGGCGCGTCGGGCGCGTGCTGCGCATCCGCCGCGACACCGGGCAGGGCGTGGCCACGATAGGGATCTGGCTGTGAGGCTGATACTCGACAACCTGCACGACCGGGCGACGCTTACCGCGACCAGCGCGGCGGCCGAGTGCGGCATCGACACCACTCAGCGCGACGAGCGCGAGTATCGCTGGCGCTCGGCGGATACCGGCGAGCAGGTGATCACTGCCACGTTCGACCGCACGCGCTACCTCGACACCGTGGTGCTGGCGCAGCACAACCTGAGCGGCGCCGCCGACCTGGTGCTCGAACTGCTGGACTCCGACGGCAATACCCTGTGGTCGAGCGGTTCGGTGATCACCGCCGACTACATCCCGGCCGGGGTGTGGCGGGCGGGCATCGACCCATGGATGGCGACATACAACGACCAGCTCGCCCAGCCGCTGACGATCATCGACACCCCGCTGACCGCCGCCCGCGGCTACCGGCTGACGATCAACGACCCGGCCAACGCCAGCGGCGCGCTCGAGATCTGGCGCATCGCTGCGGGCCAGTGGTTCTCCACGGTCTACGGGCCGAGCTGGGGGATCGATCTCAACTGGCGCGACAACGGCAAGCGCACGCGCACCTATGGCGGTTCGCTGCGCACCCGGGGCGGCGGGTTCGTGTGGCGCGAGTTGGCGCTGCGCCTCGATCACCTGACGCCCAGCGACATGACCCGGCTGACCGTGGATCTCGCCCAGCGCGGCAGCGTGGCCACGGTGTTTCTCGACTGCCTGCCACAGCGGGGCAGCATCGACCGGTTGCGCGCGGCTTTTTTCGCGCAGCTCGACGGCGGATACGGCGACACCCACGACCGCTACCGCAACTACGCCGCTCCCCTGAAATTCCTCGAGGTCTGACATGCCCTACAACATCACGCTGCCCGATCCGATCGTTCGTCGCGAGATCAACGAGGGCGATACCGTTGATTTCATCACGAATTTCAACGCCAACCAGCAAGACATGATCACGTTCGCCGAGCAGCTCGGCACGACGATGACCGAGTTCGGCACCGCCGCCGACGGCCTGCTCGAGCAGATGGACACCAAGCTGACCGCCGCCGGCGACGTCTACGACGACACCGTCGAGCAACGCCAGCTCGCCGAGACGGCTCGACAGGGCGCTGAGACCGCCCGCGATGAGGCCGAGCAGATCGCCGCCGGCGACGTGGCAATCACCGCGCTCCAGCCCGGCGCCCTGGCATCCCAGGGCGACTACGTCACCGTCGATGAGACGGGGGCAGTGGTGGTGGGCAGCGTCCCCCAGGACGTGACGGCCGGCGTCGAGGCATGGGCCAGCGCCGGCACGAACCCCGCCGCGTTGCAGCGCTACGACCTGTCGGTCAATACCGATTACTCGGCTGATGACACCACGACCGTTGATATCGATCTTTCAGCCGGCCCTCAGGTGGTCATCGTCGGCAACTCGTCGCTGCGCACCGTCAATCTCAACAACCCACCAGCCGATCGCTCAATTTTGGTGATCGTCTACGCCACCGGCTCGGCGGGGCTGTCTTTCTCTCAGCTGCCCGACGCGACATATTGGGACGGTGGAGAAGTGCCGGAAGCGGGCACGGCATGGACGCAATACCTACTGTGGTGGTCGGGATCTGCGTGGCGTGGCGGCGTGGGGATGAAGCGATGATTGAGATGTTGATGGCGGGTGGCAAAAAGAAAAAAAAGGTTATCTTTGTCGGATGCCTTTCAGGCTGGATTGTCAAGATTGACGTCGATTCGCAAGATGTTTTGTGGTCGGTTAATGCGTTTAGTCAAACCAGCGAAGGCGTGTCGGATATGGTCTATGACGAAGGTCTTGGAAAAATATACGCTCTTTCATCAAGATTTAGGTTCAGGTCAATAGACGCTGAGACAGGTGAAATAGTATATTTTGCTGGCTCAAATGGTGTGAGTGAAAATACATATAACTCAAGGCTGTCACTATACGGAAATAACATTTACCTGGGCAGTTACTCGGACAGGTTTTTAAAGTTTAATGTCTCTAATTGGTCAGAAATTTTTAGTGCTAATTTTGGTTACGGTATTGTTGGCATAACTGGCGACGCCTACGGTTTTTATACGGCCAGAATCGACGGCTATATCTCCAGATACGATGGTCTAGGCAGCATTAAAAAAGCTGTAAGGGCAAGCACAATTGAAGCGTTTTCAACGCTATCAGTAATTCCTGAGTTTGGTTTCGCTTATGCCGTCAGTGATAGAAGCCTGTTTAAATATTATTACGACCCAAACAACCTAATACTTGAAACAAAAAGGTCGATAGATTACGGAGAAGTAAAGCAGCTAATTAAAAGCAAGACGGAAACCGCGCTTTACGGTGCGACATTTCAGCAAAATCAAGAGAATTGTAAGCTTGTCAAAATAGATTCAGACGGAAATAAATTGTTCTCTCTCGGCTATGAGTGCATTGGAAATATAACGTCCGTGGACACCGATGATGACGGATTCGTGTATACGTCAGATTATAGTGAAAGAGCGATTAACGTGTTTGATAGCTCAGGGGCGTATATCGAAACCATACTAATCGATACTAGCTATCAACCTTCGCGGATTATTTGCGCTTGAGGCTCTATGATGATAATCAACACCGAAACACTCGAAATCGAATCCCCGCGCCAAGTAAGTCAGGCGACCGGCATCCCCCTGCCGCGCAACCCGCCTGCCGAGACGCTTGCCCAGCTTACGCCGCCACGCGCCTACGTCGTCGAGAGCGAGCCGCCCCAGGGCGATGTCGTCGAGCCCGCCGGGTTCGAGCAGGGCGAGGACGGGGCATGGCGGCAGGCGTGGAGCGTGCGCGAATTCACTGCTGAAGAGCGCGCCGCGCAGCTTGAGCAGGCGCGTGCCGACGCCCTGGCCCGGCTCAATGCTGACTACGACGCCGCGGCGCGGCCGCTGCTGCGCGAATACCCCGAGATCGAGCGTTTGAGCTGGGGCCAGCAGCAGCGCGAGGCCGAGGCGTACCGGGCTTGGCAGGACGCCGGCAGCGAGGGCGACGCACCCGCCACCCCGGCGCTGGCCGCGATTCTGGATGGCCGCAACGGCAACACCGGCGACGAGACGCTGGCGCAGCTCGTCGCCGCCGTGCTCGCCCGCGCCGAGGCGTTCATCGCCTGGCAGACGTTCACCGGCATCCGGCAGCGCGGAGAGTGGGCGATCGCCGATGCCCAGACACCCGAAGAGGCCCGCGGGGTGACGTGGGAGGGGCTGGTGGGCGGGTGACCGTGGTCACCCGCCGCAGTGGGGCTTTACTCGGGGAATTCTGAGAGGATCTCACCAGATGCCCCTGCGTTGCTCAGAAGCTGGACCGTGCAGATGCCATCTCGCTCGACGAACTGGAGCCAGGTGTTCAGGTCGCGCGTCACGCAAAGCACGCGATCCCCGTTCTCGAAAGTGGCGCGCAGTTGGATAAGGCCCTTGAGTGAGCTGGCCGAGAGTGTGTAGATGCTGTGGTTCATATATCACCTCAAATTTGTCGGATTTGGGCTTTGCCCATCGACTAGCATCGCGTCACGACCTCGAGGAGGTGTAGCTATTTTTTCGCCGATGATGAGATCGATGCGACGAGGTTTTCAGGTCTGCGTTGCTGGTTATGCCGGTGGTCTTGTCGCTCCTAGTCACCGTCCAGTTTTTAAGAGGTGGTCTTTTTTATCAGGTCTACGATTTTATCCGCAATTGACGCTCAAGTGTTTTGACAAGCGGCGACAACTTAAAGTCGCACCAGCGAAACAATAGTTGAAATATTGTCAAGGTGTTACTGGGTGATGCACCTACAGCTATCTCTGCCTCAGTCTCGATCTCTTTTTTAAGTGCTTTTAGATGCTCAAGGTCTCTTTGCGCAACGTCTACCCCATCCTCCCAATCTTCCCAAGTAACCCCTCTGTGAAATTTCTCCAATGTGGTGCGAGTGCTCTTCGATAAAAAGAAATGATATTTTGCTTGCAGCTCTTTCAGTTCCGCTTCAGCCTTCTTTCTATCTTCGAGCAATAAGGCTGTGTCTTGTCTGTTGTCTGTAAATTCCTGGTTGTGATTGTTCATATCGTAGTAATCTGATACGTAGCTTTCGCTGTATTTGGCGGCTGTCTCAATGGCATAAAGTATCCTTGAGTAAGACTCCGCTTGCCTCTCCCATACTCTTTCTCTTTTGAATCTTGAGATGGCGAGATTGGCTGTCAAGATGGCTGTTACGAGCGCCACAATAATCGAGGCTGCAAGCTGCATATTTTTCCTTCCTAAAAAATGTGATGATGTCTACATTATCAGTATGTGTGGCCGATTCGCTTTCCATTCCCTCGATCTTTCAGCGCTCGCTGAGGCCGTGGCGCAGCCCGACCTGCTCGCCGACGCTGAGCCCCGCTACAATGTGCCACCCGGCACGCTGATCAGTGTCGCTCGTCGCGCTGATGACGAGGCATTTGTCACGATCGAACAGCTCTGGTGGGGCTATCGGCCTGCTTGGGCTGACACTAAAGCGCCCCAACCGATCAATGCCAAGGCCGAGACCGTCGCGACCAGCCGCTACTTCGCGCCATCTTTCAAGCGTCACCGTTGCCTCATTCCCGCAGATGGCTGGTACGAGTGGCTATCCGTCGATGGTCGCAAGCAGCCGCACTACATCACCCGTTCCGACGACCAGACGCTGTACCTCGCTGGCATCTGGACCGACCGGGGCGATGATTTGGCCCCTGGGGTGGCGATCATCACTGAGCCGGCACGGGGGAGTGCGAAAGAGGTGCACGACCGAATGCCGTTGGCGCTCTCCGATGACTCGCTTGAGCCCTGGCTCGATCCACATTTCACCGAGCGCGAGGTGATCCGTGGCGTCACTCGGCACATTGCCGCGGACCTGATTCAACATTGGCCGGTCAGCACCGCCGTCAATAAGCCTGGTGATGATCGTAACGCGGCGCTGATCAATCCGCTGTGATCACAGCCAATTTATCCGTTTGCGTAGGGATTCAACCACAAACTCACTAGGTGTGACACAGGTTCTTCCAATATGAAGCTTGGCGATATTTTTGATAGCTAAAGCTTGTGATGACACATTTTTGTAGCAGAAATCTTCCGGGTATAGTGTTTTTCCTGAAACTAACTTCTCCAGACAAAGACAATATCTTTCAAGGTATTCTATGATTCCTTCGATGATTTCTGAGTTCTTTTTTCCTGTCCTTAGTATGAGCGTGATTTTCAGCTTGGTTGACATCTGATTTATTCGTAATATGGATTGGTCTATTTTTGCAATATCATTTTTTTCTGTGATGGCTAAGTTTTCATGGCTTAAGGGGTTCTCGATGCGAGATATAGCTGATTGTGGAATTTCTAACAGGTTGTTTAGTTCCAATATTTTTTCTATTTTTTCAGAAAAATCTTTTTCCTGAGTCAATAGCATTTGTGTGGTGATGAATGACAGGGAAACCGCAGCTACCGCACTCGATGCTATGGAGAATACGGTTTTTAGATCATCTTTGTTTGTATCGCTGATGCCTGTATTGGATGATGTTGACCATAGCTATAACGCTATTAGTGCTAAAATTAAAACCAGATATGCAGTGGCTGCCCACGCGGCAATAAACAGTATATTTATTTTGTTTTTTTGGTGATTGTTTTGGTGGTATCATTTTTTAGTCTCGATTATGGGTGGATGGTGTTTAAAGTCTGCTAAGTTTGAGCGATTTTGATAGATAAGCCTCTTTCAATTGGTTGAGGATAATGAGCGCTGTGTTGATTTATGTCCTATTCGCCGAGCTGGCTCCTCGTGCTATCGGCGATCACTCCCCCAGGCTTATCTCACTCAACAATGAATCGCTCGAGCCGTGGCTCGATCCCCATTTCACCGAGCGTGAGGCGCCCGGCGGCGTCACTCGGCATATCAACACCGGCCTTATCCAGCACTGGGCCGTCAGTACCGCCGTCAATAAGCCTAGTGATGATCATAACGCGGCGCTGATCAACCCGCTGTAAGCGATCGCGGACACAACGCAGCGGCAATGTCTCACTCAAGCATGTCAGCCCATCGCCGATAGTCTCTACGCTGGTGCGGCTCTCTCTCCGCGTCGGTGTTGTGAGTGAAGTGGAGTGGGACCCGGCCTCTCGTGGGGCCGGGTTTTTTATTTCAAGTGCGCGACAGGCAGCTCGTCCCACCGGGTGGTGTATCGCTGCGTCAGCAGCTCCGCCTTGAGCTTCCAGTCCGCTTTTCCTTTCGTTCCGCCCAGCCGCACGGTACCGCGCCCCATCTTGCGGTTCAGTTCGTCCATCACCGCACTGGCCTTGGCCGATCGCTCACGCTCTGCATCGCTCTCCGGTGAATCGAAGATGTCGTGCTGCTGAGTAGCCTGGTCGACGAGATCCAGCATCATCACGCCGGCCTTCATGTAGCGATAGTCGTCGCGCCAGATACGCGCCAGCGCGGCCTGGGCGGCGCCAACAATCACCCGCGTGTCGTTTGAAAGGTGGGGAAGCTGCACAACGAGCGCGGGGTGATACTGCGCCAGGTCCTCGCGATGCCGATTGGTCTTCAGGTGTACCTGGATCGCCCGGGCAACGCTGCTTTGCTTGCGCAGCTTCTCCGCGCCGCGGGCAGCGTGGGCGCGGATTGCAGCGCGCACTTCGTGCGGATCTGACGTCAGCCGCCCGAACGACCGACTGGTCATGATGTTCTTCTTCGGCTCGCCATAGTCGTCGGTGTCGATACAGTCGATGCCGCGTAGTTCGTAGACGAGCCGCTCCTGCACGACCGAGAACCGGGCCCGAATTCGCTTCGGGTCTGCCTCTCGCAACTCCCAGGCGGTAACGATGCCCATCTGCGCTAGCCGCTGGCCGAGACGGCCTGAGACACCCCACAGGTCGGTGACGGGTATGTCTTCGAGTATCTGGCGCGTGATATCGGTATCCGGCTGGAGCAGGCACACACCCTCATAGGCCGGGATCTTCTTCGCCAGCTTGTTGGCCACTTTCGCGAGCGTGCGCGAGGTCGACAGCCCGACGCTGACCGGGATGCCGGTGTTCCGACGCACGATGTAGCGCAGCCGCTGGCAATGATCCTCGAGCTGCTCGACCGAGAAACCCTCAAACCCTAGGAACGACTCGTCGATGCTGTAGATCTCGACATCGGGCGTGAACTCGCGGAGCGTCGCGGTCACCCGCCGGCTCATGTCGCCATATAACGTGTAGTTGCTCGAGACCAGGATCAGCTCACGCCGCGCCGCCGGCGGGATTTTGAACGCGGGTGCCCCCATCTCGACCAGCTCTTTCGCCTCGTTGCTGCGCGCGATTACGCAGCCGTCGTTGTTGCTCAGCACGGCGACCGGACGGCCCTCCCAATCCGGGCGGAATACCCGTTCACAGCTGGCGTAAAAGTTGTTGCAGTCGACCAGGCCAATCATCACCGCCCCCGGCGTAGCGAGTGCACGTTGTGCGTGACCACACCCCAGACGTGGCAATCGGCGTTCGCCAGCGGGATCGGTTTGTACGCCTCATTGCCGGCGAGCAGATAGGGGCGCTGGCCGATCTTTCCGAGGCGTTTGCAGGTGATCTCGCCATCGACAGCGATGATGAGCGTATCGCCATCTACTGGCTCTAGTGAACGGTCCACCACTAGGATGTCGCCATCGAAGATGCCGTGCCGCTCCATGCTGTCACCCGCGGCGCGGACATAAAACGTCGAGCTTGGCCGCTGCACGATGTGGGCGATCAGATCGAGCTCGGTCTCCATATAGTCGTCGGCGGGCGAGGGGAAGCCGGCGCGAGCTTCGCTTGCGGCGATCGGGATCAGCACCGGCTGCGTACTCTGCCGCTGACTGCCCAGATACTCCACGGGGATGGTCATGACGCTGCCTCCGCTTCGGTGGGGTCCCAGGCGATCAGCGCCTCAGCGGGGCCGCCGCGGGTGACTGTGACGTAATCGAGCTCGTCGAACTCGCCGAGAATGCGCTCCCACGCGCTGGGGTCGTCATCATCCATTCTGAAGATCGTCACCTCGCACTGCTCACGGTCACGAGCGTGGGCGATCTGCTGCTGGATGCGGCGGGTAAGGCTCTGGTACGACTGCTGGCGTTTGGTCGAAGCGGACATGACAGCGTGCTCCTAAGAATACTGTATGCACGTACAGTATCCATGAGGAGGGGGCTCATGTCGACTAGTGGGGCGTGGCGATCGAAGCGGGAAGTGTAACTGTGGGCCTATGCTTGGACGCCGGCGCTTCTCGCCGATGTCCACTTCTATATCTATGGTCTGGCCTTGGTTGTGAATTATATGTAAGCTATTGATTAATATGAATTATTAGGGAGTTCGAGTCTCCCCATCCGCACCAGTTTGATTCACGAGGCTTTTCGGGCTTCGATGATTTTCTCCAGTCCCTATGACCCCCTCTAGTCTCGATGGCCCCCTGTAGTTTCAATGACTCCCTCTAGTAGCGCCGCTCAATTGCCGTGTGACCCGAGTGTGACGCACTGATCGTTCGTTTGACCGCATCGAGTCGGTTGAACGTTTCGCGGACCTTGCGCCCTCCCTCATGGCCGTGGCCAGGAAGAGGCCAGTGCGTGTCCGAACCTCCTCCTCGGCGCTTTCAGCTAAGGCTCGTAGGCGACGCGATGCAGGCGTATCACCACGTTCTCGATGAACGACTTGCAGCGGGTCGCGTAGTGCGGATGGATCTGGCGTATATGCCCTTCAGGGTCGCGGTCGCCTTCGTAGGTGATCTGGTTACGTCTCTGGATCAATACGTTCAGCTTCTGCTTGATATCGATGGGGGTGCAGGCGGGACCTGGCCAGATGGCGGCGATCGACTCGATGATATCGGCATGCCCCAGCAGGCGATAGGCGGCAATCAGCTCTTCCGGCGACTTGAACGATAGCGACGTACGGCCGCTGGGCTGGGAGGGGTCGACCCAGATTCGCGCGCCATGATGCTCTTTGCTGGTTGGGCGGCGGTGCATGCACAGGCTCGGACATGGCGTTCCGTCCGACTGCTCGAGCACGTTCTTCATCGGCACGTAGAGCGACACGTAGGCGCGGTAATCTCCCAGCTTGTCAGTAACGACTTCGTTGACGTAGGCGTCCATGGCTGCCAGCGAGAAGGCAACCGCCGAGCGCGGCAGCCAGAGCAAGTCGCTGTGCGCCTCGTCCAGCCGTCCGCGAGGCAGAATACCGCGCGCGCTGCACAGCTCTCTGTACATGTTCACAAGCTTGTCGACGGCCGACATCCGGCTCTGAAAACGCTCGTAGAGTGACATGTTGTTCGTATAGCCCCCAGGAATGATGGACGGTGATATGGCATCGATGAGCCGCAGCGATCCCGCCGTTGTCGCTCTCTGATGGGCATGCAATCGGCGAGACCTTCCTTTGCGGTGTGATGATTATCGATGAATTTTTCTTTGCTTATCAAAGATGATATCTTAATAAGATAAATCTAATGTTTAAGGCTTTATTCCTCTAAATGTGCTGGTGTTCATATCTGCAGTTGCGCTTTTTGTGATCAGGGTTCTAGTGGTGTGTCTATCAAAAAATCCTTTGTTGAAAAGGGTTTAGGGTTTTATTCTTGTCTGGTTGAGTGTTTTCATGAGAGTGAGTGTGTCATGAATGTAAAGAAGGAGGATTTTTTATTTTTGTATTAGATTTATCTTGTTTGTTGTCATTTTTGCTATGTGTCATGGCGATAATATCGTTTGCGAAAACGTAAGTTTTACTCATCCAGTCGGGGTGGAGAGTGCTTCAAGGAGCCTGGGACAGTTCCGATCTCGATGAGGTGCTGATATCGGACAGATATCAATCAAGATGGGCAGTGGGATAGAGCAAGGGCGTGTGAGGGAAAAGTGGGCAGAAAAAGCCGATACGGGCGGATGAGGGGAGGCTGGCCGGATATCGGGGAGGCTGCCTTTACCCGGAGCTAGCACACCTTTCACAACCGCTGGAGGACGTGGGCTTATCCGTGGCAGAGCGTTTCGGGGGCGCTTTGACCCTCTTTCTGGAGACTACCTTTACCGTTCCTGGCAAAGGCCCCTCGCTTTGCCCTGCCCCCGGGGCCCATCATTGAAGGCTTTGCACACGAGTGCTTGGTCCCGCAGGAAAGCGAGACCGCTCGAGAACTCCTGGTTGCAGAGGAGGTCATCGCGATTGGGGAAGTCACCGCGATTGGGGAAGTCACCGTGATAGTTGGATGCGCTTTTCTGCCTTGATTTCATCACCGAGACGCCATCTCTCACAGGGAACACCGAAGCGATTCTCTGCTTCGGAGCGCAGCAGGTCGATGCGGCGAATCAGCGCGCGACGATTGCTGCAGATACCGATGGGGATAGTGCGCACGAAGGCGCCGCGATCATGGCTCACTCTGATACTGAAGCGGGATGACTATTCCTTGAAAGAGGCGCGCACGCGATACGGTTTCAATCCTGATTCCAGCAGCTGTAAAGCTTCCTGTCTGCCCAGTGACATCGCGAAACTCCTCGAATCCGGTGCAGGGCCGGGCCGGCGAGGGGCCATGACTGCGAATGGTTTCCCGCGCCAGGGTATCGGCGGATCGACCTCAGTGTAGCCAAGGTTGGCGGGCGCGGCGTGACGGCCTTCAAGCCGCCGCTTCGGTTGCCGATCTCTCTGGAGAGGGAGTGCCTGCGTGCCGGGGTACCGAGGGCAAAGCGCCATCAGTAGAGGGTGAACGGGCGCCAAGAGAGGGTGAGCGGGCGCCAAGAGAGGAGGGGAGAGGCGCATGATCAGACGTCACACCCTGGGCCGAATGCTCGCTGCCGGTGGTTTACGCTGGCAGCTCGAGCGCTGGTTGCGCCGGGCGTTGCCCGGCTACTGTGCCTTCTGCTATGCCCGCCTAAGCGGCGATCTCCCTTGGTGTTCTGACTGCGACGCCGAACTGCCATGGAATGCCATGGCTTGCCGCTACTGCGCCGAGACCATGGCGACGCGGAGTGGTGGAGATGTCTGCGGGCGCTGCCTGAAGCGACCACCGGCATTCGACGCGGCCTGGGTACCGCTGCGTTACGAAGGGGAACTGATACGGCTGGTGCAGCGCTTCAAGTTCTCCGCTGACCCACGTGCTGGGCTGCTATTGGTGGAGCTGTTGATCCATGCTATGGGCACCACCGCGCCGTGCGGCGAGTTGCTGATCGGCGTCCCCGGGTCATGGGCACGCACCCGCGAGCGGGGTTTCGACCCGGTCGCCTGGCTGGGCGGCTCGCTCGCCGCGCGCTGGCAGCTACCGCGGCGGGCGGCGCAACGCCGGCGCGACTCGTCGAGCCAGCGTGGGCTCGATCGCGTCGCGCGCCGGCGCAACGTCAAGGATGCCTTCGTGATCGAGGGGCCTCTGCCTGAGTCGGTGCTGCTGCTGGACGACGTCATGACCACCGGGGCCACCCTGGAGGCGCTGGCCCTGGCCTGCCGCCGTGCGGGTGCTCGGCGTATCGGCGTGGTGGCGCTGGCGCGTACGCCGCCGGGCCGAATCTGATAGCATGCGCCGCCATAGCCTTCGTCTGCCGAGGTACGCCATGAGTGCCGCATCGCCGCATCCGTTCGAGACCCTGACGCCCCAGCGCGTTGTCGAGGCGGTCGAATCCCAGGGCTTCTGGCTGCCGGGCGAACCGTTCGCCCTCAACAGCTACGAGAATCGGGTCTATGCCTTGAGCGACGACGAGCGCCAGCGCTGGGTCGCCAAGTTCTACCGCCCTGAGCGCCTGAGCACGGCGCAGATTCTCGAGGAACACGCCTTTCTGGGTGAACTCGCTGCCGCCGAGGTCGCGGTCGGCGCGCCGTGGCAGAACGCCCAGGGTGAGACGCTGTTCGAGGCGGAGGGCTTCCGCTTTGCGCTATTCGCCCATGTGCCGGGGCAGGCGCCGGAGCTCGACAATCCCGCGCATCTTTTCGCCCTTGGCCAGCTGATCGGGCAGGTGCATGCCGTCGGCCGGCGGCATGCGTTCCAGCATAGGCCGGTGTTCGAGCCGCTGCGGCTGGTCGAGGAGAGCCGCGAGCGCGTGCTCGCCGCGCCCTGGATGAGCGCGCGGCAGCAGAGCGCCTATACCCGCGTGACCGACGCGCTGCTGGGGCTGCTCGCCGAGCACGCCTGGCCGCACCAGGCTTTGCAGCGCGTGCACGGCGACTGCCATCTGGGCAACATGCTCGGCCGCGATGAGCACTTTGCCCTGGTCGACTTCGACGACTGTGCCATGGCACCGGCGGTGCAGGATCTATGGATGCTGCTCACCGCGCAGTCGCCTGAGGAGTGGCAGATGCAGCTCTCCGAGGTGATCGAAGGTTACGAGGAGTCGCTCGAGTTCGACCGGCGCCAGCTCGAGTGGATCGAGGCGCTGCGCACGCTGCGTCTGGTCCGCCATAGCGCCTGGCTGGCCAACCGCTGGCAGGACCCGGCGTTCCCACGCGCTTTCCCCTACGTGGCTGACAGCGGCTACTGGGATCAACACATCCGCACTCTGGAGCAGCAGCGGGTGGCGCTGGACTCGCCGCGCTGGCTGGCCTGAGGGCGGCGGGTGAGGACACGCCCGGCGCGCGCCAGCGATAGAGCGCGGGGGCGAGTTTCGCTAGAATCCCTTTTCATCATGCGTCGGCTTTCGTGGCCTGCGTCTTCCTCTTTCCATCAGCGCGGTGCCGGTGCCCGGTATTCGGCGTCAGCGCCCGCAAGCGACAGGATCAAGGCAGCATCATGACAGAGCAATTGGCAGGCCATTTTCGCGGCATTCTCGAACACCTGGGGGAGGACCCCCAGCGCGAGGGGCTGCGCAACACGCCGCAGCGGGCCGCCAAAGCGATGCAGTTTCTGACCCAGGGTTACCATCAGTCTCTGGAAGAACTGGTCAACGGCGCCGTGTTCGCTTCCGACACCGACGAAATGGTGCTGGTCAAGGACATCGAGATGTACTCGATGTGCGAGCACCATGTGCTGCCGTTCATCGGCAAGTGCCATATCGCCTACCTGCCCCAGGGCCGGGTGCTGGGGCTGTCCAAGTTCGCGCGCATCGTCGACATGTACGCCCGGCGGCTGCAGATTCAGGAGAATCTCACCCGCGAGATCGCCGAAGCGGTGATGCAGGTGACCGGCGCCCGCGGCGTGGGTGTGGTGGTCGAGGCCCAGCACATGTGCATGATGATGCGCGGGGTCGAGAAGCAGAACTCGTGCATGAAGACCTCGGTGATGCTCGGCAGCTTCCGCAAGAACCAGACCACGCGGCAGGAGTTCCTGATGCTGGTCAACGGCCGCTGAGAGAGTGTTTACAAATTCGGCGAGCGAAGGCAAGACAAGGCAAAATCGGTCGAAAAAGCGGAGTTTACATGGGGTAAATGAGCACTTTGAGGCCGATTTTAACGCCGTATTGCCGAGCACAGGCATTTTGTAAACACACTCTGAGGCAGGAGCGCGATACATGGATGGCCGACTCGACACCTTCGATGACGACACCCAGCGCGGCGAGATCGTGGGACAGGATGGCCAGCGCTACGCCTTCGAATTCGGCCAGTGGCGCGGGCGCGGTCTGCCGGCGGCGGGCCAGGCGGTGCGCTTCGACGTGGCCGAGGGGCGTGCGGTGCGGGTGTTCAATCGGCCCGAGGCGCAAAAGCCCGCGCGCAGCACCCGTGATGCCAGCGGCAAGGTACAGCGCAAGCAGCTCTCGCACTGGGCGCTGGCGGCTTTCGTGGTGGCGTGCGCCGGTGTCGGCGCCGGGCGCTATGCGCCGGTGGTCGAGGTGGTCGCGCTGGTGCTCGCCTGGCTCGGCCTGCGCCACGTGCATCGTGCGCCGCAGCGCTTCAACGGCCAGGCGGTGGCGGCGCTGGCCCTGGTGATCGCGGTCGGCGTGACGCTCTGGTCCCAGGGCGTGGTGTAACCGGCTGCGACGGTTTGGCGCCTCGGCTGCTGTCATACCGATTGTCACTGGCGCCAACGCAGCGAAAGCGCCATCCTTTCCCCCGACACCTTGCCCGTTTCAGACGCGTCGCCCGAGTCCTGGCGGCGCGCCGGCAATCACCGCCGGCCGTGCGGTTTCGGCGCGGTCGACGGCAGGCACATCAAGGAAGGAGTGACTCATGCAATCCGTCAAAGAGAGCGCGCTGTTCAGGCCCTACGCCTATATCGATGGTAACTGGGTGGCCGCCGACAGCGGCGAACAGATCGACGTCGACAACCCCGCCAGCGGCGAGATCCTGGGGCGCATGCCGCGCCTCGGCCGGGCCGAGACCGAGCGAGCGATCGAGGCCGCCGAGGCGGCCCTGCCGGGCTGGCGCAACCATACCGCGCTGGAGCGTGCCGACATCCTGATGAAGTGGTACGAGCTGATGCTCGAGCACAAGGATGAGCTGGCCGCGATCATGACCGCCGAGCAGGGCAAGCCGGTCAAGGAGGCGGCGGGGGAGATCGTCTACGCCGCGAGCTTCATGCGCTGGTTCGCCGAGGAAGCGCGGCGTATCTACGGCGATACCATCCCGGCCGCCAGCAGCCAGCAGCGTATCGTGGTGACCAAGCAGCCGGTGGGTGTGGTCGGGGCGATCACGCCGTGGAACTTCCCCTCTTCGATGATCACGCGCAAGGCCGCGGCGGCGCTCGCCGCGGGCTGCACCATCGTGATCAAGCCGGCCAGCCAGACGCCGTTCTCGGCCACCGCGCTGGCGGCGCTTGCCGAGCAGGCGGGGGTGCCGCGGGGCGTGTTCAACGTGGTGCCGGGCAAGGCCAGCGAGATCGCCAAGGCGATGACCGAGTCCCCGGTGGTGCGCAAGGTCACCTTCACCGGCTCCACCGAGGTCGGCAGTTCGCTGATGGCCGGCGCCGCCCAGCACATCCAGAAGATTTCGCTGGAGCTCGGCGGCAACGCGCCCTTTCTGGTGTTCGAGGACGCCGATCTGGATGCTGCGGTCGAGGGGGCTATCGCCTCCAAGTTCCGCAATGCCGGCCAGACCTGCGTCTGCACCAACCGCTTCCTGGTCCAGTCGAGCGTGATCAACGCCTTCAGCGAGAAGCTCGCCGCGGCGATGAACAGCGAACTGAAGGTCGGCGATGGCTTCCAGGACGGCGTCAATATCGGGCCGCTGATCGATGAGGATGCGGTGGCCAAGGTGAGCGAGCACGTCAAGGACGCCACCGACAAGGGCGCCCAGCTGCTGCTCGGCGGTCACGAGCACTCCCTCGGCGGGCGCTTCTTTTCGCCGACGCTGATCAGCCATGCGACGCCGGAGATGAAGGTGGCGAGCGAGGAGACCTTCGGTCCGCTGGCGGCGGTGTTCCCGTTCGAGACCGAAGAGGAAGCGGTGCGCCTGGCCAATGACACCCAGTTCGGGCTGGCCTCGTACTTCTATTCGCGGGATCTGGGGCGTGTCTGGCGGGTGGCGGAAGCGCTCGAGTACGGCATGGTCGGCATCAACACCGGGCTGATCTCCAACGCCAGCGCGCCTTTCGGCGGCGTCAAGGCGTCCGGGCTGGGGCGTGAAGGCTCCAAGTACGGTCTCGACGAGTATCTCGAGGTCAAGTATCTGTGCATCGACCTGGGTCAGGCGCAGGCATGATTCACCCGGGCGGCTGAGGTCTGCCGCCCGGTTTAGGTCTGCTGCCCGGCTTAGGTCTGCTGCACGGCATCGAAAAAGCCCGCGACAGATGCTGTCGTGGGCTTTTTTGCGTGACCGGGGAAGCCGTACTCAGTGGCGGAAGTGACGCATCCCGGTGAACACCATGGCGATGTCCGCTTCGTTGGCGGCGGCGATCACTTCGTCGTCACGCATCGAGCCGCCGGGCTGGATGACCGCGGTGATACCAGCGGCGGCGGCGTTGTCGAGGCCGTCACGGAAGGGGAAGAAGGCGTCGGAGGCCATCACCGAGCCGGCCACCTGGAGGCCGGCGTGCTCGGCCTTGATGCCGGCGATGCGCGCTGAGTTGACGCGGCTCATCTGGCCGGCGCCGACGCCCACGGTCTGGCGGTCGCGGGCATAGACGATGGCGTTGGACTTGACGAACTTGGCCACCTTCCAGGCGAACACCAGGTCATGCAGCTCGCGCTCGCTGGGCGCGCGGCGGGTCACCACCTTGAGCTCGTCGGCGCTGATCATGCCGGTATCCCGGCTCTGCACCAGCAGGCCGCCGTTGACGCGCTTGTAGTCCCAGCCCTCGCCGCTGCGTGCCGGCAGCTCGCCGCACTCGAGCAGGCGCACGTTGGCCTTGCTGGCGACTGCGTCACGCGCCGCGGCGGAGATCGCCGGGGCGATGATCACCTCGACGAACTGGCGTGCGACGATCGCCGCGGCGGTCTCGCCATCCAGCTCGCGGTTGAAGGCGATGATGCCGCCGAAGGCCGATTCGCTGTCGGTGGCGAAGGCCAGTTCGTAGGCCTTGCGGATGCCGCCCTCATCCTCTGGCACCACCGCCACGCCGCACGGATTGGCGTGCTTGACGATCACGCAGGCGGGCTTGGTGAACGACTTGACGCACTCCAGCGCGGCGTCGGTGTCGGCGACGTTGTTGAACGACAGCGCCTTGCCCTGGAGCTGGTTGGCGGTGGCGATACTGGCCTCCGGCTCGACCTGGCTCCGCTCGACATAGAAGGCCGCTTTCTGGTGCGGGTTCTCGCCGTAGCGCATGCCCTGCTTCTTGGTGAACTGCAGCGACAGAGTGCGCGGGAAGTCGGGCTCGCCGCTGCCCACCCGCTGGCCGAAGTAGTTGGCGATCGCAGCGTCGTAGGCGGCGGTATGCTCGAACGCCTTGATCGCCAGGTCGAAGCGGGTCGCCTGACTCACGGCGCCGTCATGGCTGGCCATGTCCTTGAGCACGCGGGCGTAGTCGTCGGCATCCACCACGATGGTGGTATGGGCATGGTTCTTGGCGCAGGCGCGGACCATGGTCGGCCCACCGATGTCGATGTTCTCGACCGCGTCGGCGAGGCTGCAGTCGGGGTTGGCGACGGTGCGCTCGAACGGATAGAGATTGACCACCACCAGGTCGATCGGCGCGATGTCGTGTTCGGCCATCACCGCATCGTCCTCGCCGCGACGGCCGAGGATGCCGCCGTGGATCTTGGGATGCAGCGTCTTGACGCGGCCATCCATGATCTCGGGGAAACCGGTATGCGCGGAGACTTCGGTCACCGCGATGGCGTTCTCCTGCAGCAGGCGGTAGGTGCCGCCGGTGGAGAGCAGCTCGACGCCGCGGCCGACGAGTTCGCGGGCGAAGTCGACGATGCCGGTCTTGTCGGACACGCTAAGCAGGGCGCGGCTGACGGGGCGGGAGGAGGATGCGGAGTTTTGAGACATGCCAATCCACTCTTGTCGGTCGGTCGAACGCGCGCTGGAGGGCTTGAGAGTCCGAGCGGCGGGCGTTCGGTGGTGCCCCGCATGGGCGAGGCGAGGGGGAGAATCAGATCAGGTCGTACTGCTTGAGCTTCTTGCGCAGGGTGCCTCGATTGAGGCCCAGCAGCTCGGCGGCGCGGGTCTGGTTACCTTCGACATGACGCATCACGACGTCGAGCAGCGGCGCCTCTACCTCGGCCAGTACCATGGTGTAGAGATGCGATACCGATTCACCCTCAAGGTGGGTGAAGTAGCGCTCCATCACCTGCTCGACGCACTCGCGCAGCGTGACTTGGGAGCTCTGCTCGGCCATATGAAGGGATTCGACCTCCAGCGGCGCATTGCCGTCGAGGTCCAGAGGCTGCCGACTGTTCATGCTGCGTGAATTCCGTTGTCGATCGCGGTGTCGCCACGAAAGAGTTCATGAAGAAAAGCGAACTGCTCCGCGCTCTGCTCGAGCCGGTTGAATCGCGCGCGATGCTCGCGCCGTGGGTCGCGGGCGGCGAGGTACCAGCCGATATGCTTGCGCGCTACGCGCACCCCGAGGTAATCACCGTAGTGGGCGTGCAGCGCGGCCAGATGCCGGCGCATGGTGCCCTCGACTTCCGCCAGGCTAGGTGGCGCATGCTCGCGACCTGTTCGCAGGTAGTGCTCGATCTCGCGAAACAGCCACGGGTTGCCCTGGGCGCCGCGGCCGATCATCACCGCGTCGGCGCCGGTATAGGCGAGCACCTCGGCGGCGCGCTGCGGCGTGGTGATATCGCCGTTGGCGAATACCGGGATCGATACCTGCTGCTTGATCGCGGCGATGGTGTCGTACTCGGCACTGCCGCTGTAGCGCTGCTCGCGGGTCCGCCCGTGGACTGTCAGGGCGGCGATGCCGGCGTTCTCGGCCAGGCGCGCGACATGCAGCGCATTGCGGCTCTGCTCGCACCAGCCGGTGCGGATCTTGAGCGTCACCGGAATCTCGACCGCGGCGACCACCGCGGCGAGAATCTCGCCGACCAGGCGCTCGTCGCGCAGCAGGGCCGAGCCGGCCGCCTTGTTGCACACCTTCTTTGCCGGGCAGCCCATGTTGATATCGATGATCTCGGCGCCGGCCTCGGCGTTCATGCGCGCGGCCTCGGCCAGCATCTGCGGGTCGCCGCCGGCGATCTGGACCGAACGCGGGCCGGGCTCGCCACGGTGAATCAGGCGTTGACGCGACTTGCGGGTGTGCCAGAGCCGGCTGTCCGAGGTCACCATTTCCGACACCACCAGACCTGCACCGAGCTCGCGACAGAGCTGGCGGAAGGGGCGATCGGTCACGCCGGCCATGGGCGCCAGAATGACCCGGTTGGGCAGTGTGTGGCGGCCGATGCGGGGCAACGCACGCTCGGGCTGCGCGGACACGGCTTCACGCATGGTTACAGAGGCTCGGGGAAAACGGGAAGCTATGATACCGGGCGCTCCGGCTTTGTTGAAGCGCTGTTTGGTCGCACGAACGCGGCGGAAAAGCGTCGGCGGCGGAGCCGGGGCACCGCCGCCGTGGCTCAGACGGTGGGGCTCAGGCGGCGGGACGCTCGCCGCTCAGCAGCACCCAGCCCTCTTTCTCCTGTGGCGGAGCCATGCGCAGGCCCTGGTCGCGATAGGCGTCGAGCACGCTTTCGGCCTGGGCGGCGAGGATGCCGGAGAGCGCCAGGCGCCCGCCGGGCGCGACGCGGCCGGCGATCTCGGCGGCGAGCTCGATCAGCGGGCCGGCGAGAATATTGGCCACGACCACCTCGAAGCGGCCCTGACCGAGGCGCTCGGGGTACTCCAGCAGCAGCCGGCTGTCATCGAGCTGGTTACGCTCGGCGTTGTCGCGGCTGGCCTGCAGTGCCTGGGGGTCGATATCCACGCCGACCGCGGTATCCGCACCCAGCTTGAGGGCGGCGATGGCGAGAATGCCCGAGCCGCAGCCGTAGTCGAGCACCTGGACGGCGTCGAGCGGCTGGGCGTCGAGCCAGCCTAGGCACAGCGCGGTGGTGGGGTGGGTGCCGGTGCCGAAGGCAAGCCCCGGGTCGAGCAGCAGATTGACCGCCTGCGGGTCCGGGGCGGCGTGCCAGCTGGGCACGATCCACAGCCGCTCACCCATACGCAGCGGCTCGAAGCCGTCCATCCACTCGCGCTCCCAGTCACGGTCGGCGAGCAGTTCATACTCGATCTGCGGCGCGGGGTCTTCCGGCGCCTGTTCGGCCCAGGCGCGCTGGACCCGCTCGATCATCGCCTCGACCCCCTCGAGATCGTCGTAGAGGCCGGTCAGGACCGTCTCCTGCCACAGCGGCGTGGTGCCGCGGTCGGGCTCGAAGACCGGGTCGTCGTGGGCATCCTGCAGGGTGATCGCGCTGGCACCCTCGGCCAGCAGCAGCTCCTCGAGCCATTCGGCCTGTTCGGGGGCGATATGCGCCTTGAGTTGTAGCCACGCCATGGCGGCGCTCCTTGATCTCGTCGGTGGGGGCGAACGCAGACGGGGCGGTCATCCCGAGGGGCTTGAGACAGATCCCCAGAGCATGACCGCCCCGTCGTGACGCGCCGCGAATCAGCTCAGGCCGAGCTTCTTCTCGAGGTAGTGGATGTTGACCCCACCCTTCTGGAAGGCGCTGTCACGCACCAGATCCTTCTGCAGGTCGGTATTGGTCTTGATCCCTTCCACCAGCAGCTCGTCGAGCGCATTGCGCATGCGCACCAGGGCGATCTCGCGATCCGCGCCCCAGGTGATCAGCTTGCCGATCAGCGAGTCGTAGTGGGGCGGCACGGTGTAGCCGGTATAGATGTGCGAGTCCATGCGTACGCCCAGGCCACCCGGCGGGTGGTAGAGGTCGATCTTGCCGGGCGAGGGCATGAAGGTGCGCGAGTCCTCGGCGTTGATGCGGCACTCGAAGGCGTGGCCGTTGAGCTGGACATCCTCCTGACGGATCGACAGCGGCAGGCCGCTGGCGATGCGCAGCTGCTCCTTGACGATATCCACCCCGGTGACCATCTCGGTGACCGGATGCTCGACCTGGACGCGCGTGTTCATCTCGATGAAGAAGAACTGGCCGTTCTCGTAGAGGAACTCGAAGGTGCCGGCGCCGCGGTAGTTGATCTCGATACAGGCGTCGGTACACGCCTTGAGCACCTGGGCGCGCGCTTCGGGGTCGAGATGCGGCGCGGGGGCCTCCTCCAGCACCTTCTGGTGGCGCCGCTGCAGCGAGCAGTCGCGATCATACAGATGGATGGCGTTGCCCTGGCCGTCGGCGATCACCTGGACTTCCACGTGGCGCGGGTTCTCCAGGAACTTCTCCATGTAGACGGTGCCATCGCCGAACGCCGCAGCCGCCTCGGCGCGGGTCACGCTGACCGCCTTGGCCACTTCATCGTCGTTGCGCACCACGCGCATGCCGCGGCCACCGCCGCCGGCCGCGGCCTTGATGATCACCGGGTAGCCGATACGCGCGGCGATCCGACGAATCTCTTCACCATCTTCCGGCAACGGGCCATCGGAGCCCGGCACGGTGGGGACGCCGGCCTCCTTCATGGCGTTGATCGCGCTGACCTTGTCGCCCATCAGGCGAATGGTCTCGGCGCGCGGGCCGACGAACACGAAGCCCGAGCGCTCGACCTGTTCGGCAAAATTGGCGTTCTCCGAGAGAAAGCCGTAGCCGGGGTGGATCGCGGTCGAGTCGGTGACTTCGGCGGCGCTGATCAGTGCCGGGATATTGAGATAGGACTGCGCCGATGACGCCGGGCCGATACAGACCGCTTCGTCCGCCAGTCGCACGTGCATCAGGTCGCGGTCGGCCTTGGAGTGGACCGCCACGGTCTTGATCCCCAGCTCCTTGCAGGCGCGCAGGACGCGCAGTGCAATCTCGCCTCGGTTGGCGATGAGTACCTTGTCCAACATGATGGTTTCGCCCGTGTCGCCTTAGTTGATGATGATCATCGGCTGGTCGAACTCGACCGGCTCGCCATCCTCGACCAGGATTGCCTCGACCACGCCGTCTTTGTCGGCTTCGATCTGGTTCATCATTTTCATCGCTTCGACGATGCACACGGTATCGCCTTTCTTGATGCTCTGACCGACTTCGACGAACGCCTTGGCACCCGGGGCCGGCGAACGGTAGAAGGTGCCGACCATCGGCGAGGTCACCGCATGGCCCAGCGGCTGGACCGGCGCCGGCTCGGCCGGGTCGGCGGCGGGTGCGCTCGGCTCGGCGGTGTGCTGCGGGGCGTAGTGCATCGACTGGGGCATCATCATCGGCTGCTGGGCAGCGCCGAAACCGTGGGGATGACGGCTGATGCGTACCGACTCTTCGCCTTCCTGGATCTCGATTTCGCTGATGTTGGACTCTTCGAGCAGTTCGATGAGTTTCTTGACTTTGCGGATATCCATGGTGATGTCTCGGCTCCGTGAGGGTGGAAGAAGTCTTGATGAATGTCTGTGGTGGCCAGCACGAGGCCACCGCGAAAAGGCTGTTTCCGCGCCGCCGGGGCGTTCAATCGCGCGCCAGCTGGGCCAGGGCCGCGTCCAGCGCCAGGCTGTAGCTGTCGGCACCGAAACCGGCGATGACGCCGCGCGCGACGTCGGTGAAGTAGGAGTGAGCGCGGAACGGCTCGCGCGCGTGCACGTTCGACAGGTGCAGCTCGATGAACGGAATGGCGACACCGGTGAGGGCGTCGCGCAGCGCCACGCTGGTATGCGTGAAGGCGGCCGGGTTGAGCAGGATGAAATCGATCCGCTCCTCGCGGGCGCGGTGAACGCGCTCGACCAGCTCGTGCTCGGCATTGGACTGCAGCCACTCGAGCTGGTGCCCGGCGGACAGCGCGCGCTGGGTCAGCGTCACGCGGATATCGTCGAGGGTCGTGGTCCCGTAGACCTCGGGCTCGCGGGTACCCAGCAGGTTGAGATTGGGGCCGTTGAGAACCAGTAGTCTAGCCATGCCTGTCCTTGCGCTGTTAACCCTGTCGTACTTCGCTGAGATGACGTCACTTTCATGCAAGATGGCAGCATGAGCGACTCATTTGCGCTGCTGCAGGAGTTTGCCGAAAAAAGCCCAGAGTGTCTAGCCTGGGACGCGAACGATGTTCGCTAACCGCCCGCCCTGGCCCGGGCGCGCTAGGCTCATCCATAGGGGGGATTACCCCGAGCCGGCAATGCGGGTCACCCCCGCGAGCGCGAGGAGATGAGCGCATCGAGGTGGTTGGCCAGCGCGACGGCGTCGATCTCGCCCTGGATGCGCGCGGCGCGTCTTTCGCCAGTGGCATCGAAAAACAGCAGTGCCGGCGGGCCGAATAGCCCGTAGTGCGACAGCAGCGCTCGGCTCGCCGCGCTATCGGCGCTGACATCGGCGCGGATCAGCTTAAACCCGGCCAGGCGCTCGGCCACCGCGGGGGCGGGGAATACCTGGTGCTCCATCACCTGACAGGCGATACACCAGTCGGCGCTGACATCGAGCATCACCGGGCGGCCGTCGCGCTGCGCCGCGTCCAGTGCCGCCTGTAGCTGGGCGTTATTGGTGACAGTCGTGAACTGCGCCGCCGCAGGGCTGCTCTGGGTGGGGCTCCCGACGCCGGGCGCGAGCGGGCGCAGCGGGTCGCCGCCGCCCTGGGCCGCCCCCCACGCCAACGCCACGCCCCACACCAGCAGCAGCCAGCCCGCCGCCTGACGCAGCCGCGGCCAGCCGGGCGGCGTGCGCAGATCGAGCGCGCCCAGGGCCAGCGCGCAGGCGAGCGCCAGCAGTGCCCACAGCAGCAGCGTCAGCGGCCCGGGCAGCAGCCGCGCCAGCAGCCAGATGGCCAGGCCCAGCAGCAGCACGCCGAACAGCGCCTTGACCCCGTTCATCCAGGCGCCGGCCCGCGGCAGCAGCCTGGCGCCGAAGGTACCCGCCACGACCAGCGGCAGCCCCATGCCCAGCCCCAGGGCGAGCAGGGCGAGGGCGCCGCCGAGGACATCGCCGGTGGTGGAGATGAAGACCAAGGCGCCGGCCAGAGGCGCCGAGACGCAGGGCGAGACCACCAGCACCGACAGCGCACCGGCGGCGGCCAGGCCCAGCGGACCGCTGCGCTGCAGGCGCTGCTGCCAGGCATCCGCACCTTGACGCAGGCGGCTCGGCAGACGCAGCTCGAAGGCGCCGAACAGCGCGGCGGCAAAGGCCGCGAAGAGCAGCGCCAGCGGGACCAGTACCCAGGCCGACTGTAGCCGCGCCTGCAGGTTGAGCGAGGCGCCGAACAGCCCCATCAGGGTGCCGAGCAGGGTGAAGGTGGCAGCCATGCCCGCGACATAGCTGAGCGAGAGCCCCAGAGCGCGCCGTCGCGAGGCGTTCTGACCGACGATGATGGCGGTCAGGATGGGCAGCATCGGCAGCACACAGGGGGTGAAGGTCAGGCCCACCCCGGCGAGAAAGAACAGCGCCAGGGTGCCCAGCCCCAACCCCTGACCGAGCAGCGTCTGGAAACGGGCGTCGGCGCTGAGTGGCAGCGCGCCGTCGCCGATGTCTTTGGCGGAGCCGCCCGGCTCGGCGGCGGGCTGGTTGGAGGCGGTGTGATTGGTCGGCTGGCCGGACGGTGCGATATCGCTGCCGGGTGTCTGGTCGGGGGCCGGATCGGCCTGGGGGCGTGCATTGGCCTGCGGTAGCGGATCGGCCTGAGGTAGTGGATCGGCCTGGGGCCGTTGATCGGTTCGAGATAGCGAATCGGCCCGAGACGGCGCAGCGAATAGCGCACGTGGATCGGCATCGCGATCGCCGTTGGCGGCCAGCGGTGAGGCCTGGGCGTCGTCGCTGGCATCGGTGAACGCCGCCGGGGCCCCGCCGGCGCGGGCCGTGAGGCGCCAGTGCTCCGGCGGATAGCAGAGGCCGGCATCGGCGCAGCCCTGGAAACTCAGTGTCAGTGCCAGTGGCGTATCGCTTGCCCGATCGGCACTCTTGGGCAGGGGCGCGCTCAGCACCACGGTGTCGCGAAAGATGTGCACCGGCCCCAGATAGGGGTCCTGCTTGAAGGTTCCCGGCGGCATCTTCAGCGGTGTCAGCGCCTCACCGTTGGCGTCCGCCAGAGCGAAGCGCTGACGATAGAGATAGTGGCCGGGGCGGGCGCGCAGGCCGACGTAGAGGCGCTCGGCGTCGTGCCAGGCGTAGGCGTGGAATGCCTCGGTCACCGGCAGGAACTCGGCCGTTTCGGCGCTGGCGAAGGGCGAGGTATCGCGGGGTGAGGAGAACGGGCTCTGGGCCTGCGCCAGCGATGTCAGCAGGCACAAAGTGATAATGAGCAAGCAGCGCGAAGAGAACGACATGCGTGACACGGAATCCTGATCGATTTGACGGAGCGCAGCGCCGCCGTGGGGTTACAGGCCGGCATGCAGGCCGCAGCCGTTGGAGCGCACAGGGCGGCAAAAGTGCCATGATCGAAGCCTCGGCAGTGGCTCGCTGGATCGTCTCGGTATGCAGCGAAAGGCGGGCTGCGCGCCGCCGGGAGCATGATAGGATAAGTGACGCACGTCTCCCAATGAACGTCTCTCGACGCCCTCAACTCCGTCAAGACAAGGATCGTCCATGGCTCTGTTCCGTAAGAAGGCGCCGCTGTCGCGCACCGAGGTCCTCGAAACCCCGCAGTACGGCTGGATCTGGAAACCGCTGGTGGCGCTGGTGGCGATCTATCTGCTGATCTGCATCGTGCTGGGCATCTGGTGGAGCTGGACGCCGTCACCAGTCGACCCGCGCCAGGCGGTGGCGCTGCAGCGTGGCGTACCGGAGAGTGCTGGTGACAATCAACAAGCGGCGATCAAGCCCGGCGAGGCGTTGCTGGCGACCAATATCGAACTGCTCGACGCCCTGCTCGACAAGCCTGGCGGCTATCTGCGCAACGATGTCATGCCGCCGGGCCTGTGGCTCGATAACATGCCCAACTGGGAGGCCGGGGTGACCCAGCAGGTGCAGGACTCGGTCGCCTTGCTCGGCAGCGCGCTCGCGGTTGGCCAGGCGCCGCTCAAGGCCGCCGACGAGGCGCTCGCCGGCGATCTCGACAGCTGGCGCTGGCCCGAGTCCGAGACGCTGCTGCGTGCGGCGCGCAACAATCTCGGTGAAGCCTTTTCGGCGCTCGACAACAGCGGTGCCGGTACGCCGACCCAGGACGCGGCAGCCTCGACGCCGGCCCAGGCTCCCAGCGCGCTCGACGCCGACACCCTGAAGGCCTGGCTGGCCCAGGTGCAGAGCCAGCTCGAGACCCAAACGCAGGCGCTGGCGGCCAGTGTCGGGCGCTCGCCGGGCGGCGGCCAGGCGGTCGAGAGCACCCCGTGGTTCCGTATCGACAACGTCTTCTTCAAGACCCGCGGTACTACCTGGGCGCTGCTGCAACTGGTGCAGGCGGCGCGCATCGACTACGCCGAGGCGATCGAGCAGGCCGGGCAGGGCGAGGCCTTCGATCAGCTGATCGCCGAGCTCAAGGCGTCCCAGGCGCGGGTGTGGAGCCCGGTGATCCTCAACGGCTCGGGTTTCGGCTTCTTCGCCAACCACTCGCTGATGATGGCCAACTACACCGTGCGGGCGGCGCAGTTGATCGGGCAGATTCGCAGCGCGCTATAAATCGCCGGGCCGCAGCGCACAAGTGCTGACGGATACCATTTCTGAAAACACGAGCGCCGCCCCTGGGGGCGGCGCTTGCGGTTGGGCAGGCCGCGATCGCGGCGCCCGGGGATGGCGCGACTTACTCGCTGGCGTAGGCGGCGACAGCCTTCTCGATCGCCTTGCGCGCGGCATCGGCGCCGTCCCAGGAGTCGATCTTGACCCATTTGCCCTTCTCGAGATCCTTGTAGTTCTCGAAGAAGTGGGCGATTTGCTGGCGCAGCAGCTCGGGCAGGTCGGTCACTTCGTGGACGTCGTCGTAGAGCGCGGTGAGTTTCTGGTGCGGTACGCAGACCAGCTTGGCATCTTCACCGGCTTCATCCGACATGTTGAGCACGCCCACCGGGCGGGCGCGAATCACGCTGCCGGGCTGTACCGGGTAGGGCGTGACCACCAGGGCGTCGAGCGGGTCGCCGTCGTCGGCCAGGGTGTGGGGAATGAAGCCGTAGTTGGCCGGATAGAACATCGGCGTGGCCATGAAGCGATCCACCACCAGGGCATCCATGTCCTTGTCGATTTCGTACTTGATCGGCGCGTGGTTGGCGGGAATCTCGATCGCCACGTACACGTCGTTGGGGAGATCCTTTCCGGCGGGAATCTTATCGAAACTCATCATCGAGTCCTTGCGGTTTGCAGGTTGAACACCAGCGGGCGAAAATCCCACGGATTATACGAATAGGCTAGGCCGATTACCAATCCGTCCCCGGCGCTTGCGTGTCGGGAAGCGGCGGCCGCCGTGACGGACCATCCGTGGGGAGAAGATCGTTGTCGAATAGCTCGTTGTCGCTGACCTACGGTCAGGCCTTCGTGGCGCCGGATCTGCACCGCCACCGCAGCTCGATGTCGGTGCAGATCCCTCAGGGCGAAGCGCTGCAGGCCAAGGGTGGCTGCGCGCTGATCAGCGACTCCACCTGGCGCAACTCGATCGCCAAGCAGGCTGGCGATCTCAGCGTGCGCGGCTTTCTCGCCGACTACTACTCCACCCCCGAGCACTGGGACGTCAAGACCTCGGCGACCCGGGTACTCCGGGCGCTCAACAGCTGGTGTTACAGCCAGAGCGGCTATATCGAGGGCGGCAGCTATATCTGCTCGCTGTCGGCGATGATCTTTCACCAGCGCCAGGCGCACCTGTTCCACATGGGTGATACCCTGGTGTATCGCATCCGCGGTGCCGAGTTCGAGCAGTTGACCCGCGACCACGTCACCGATCTCGGCGGCTATCGCTATCCCTCGCGGGCGCTGGGCATGGATGGCCATGTCGATATCGACTACTCGACCTTTACCCTCAAGCAGGGCGATCTGTTCCTGTTCATGACCCAGGCGGTGCGTGGCACCCTGGTGCCCTCCGAGTACGTACAGCTGATCCGTGCCGACGTCAGCGATCTCGATGCGGCCTGCGAGCGGCTGACCGCAGCGGCCAACCAGCGCGCCAGCGAGCGCGGCTACAACGCCAATCAGTTCTGCTTCCAGCTGGTGCGGGTCGACCGCCTGCCGGAGGCCGGGACGGAGGAGTCGCCAAGGCTGTTCCACCATCTGCCGGTGCCACCGGAGGTGAGCCCCGGGGACCGCCTCGACGGCCTGGAGATCGTCGCGGTGCTCTCGCGCACCCCACGCGCCCGGGTCTATCACGTGCGCGACGCGCGCAGCGGGCGCGAGATGGTGATGAAGGCGCCGAGCCCGGAGCTGTCGCCGCGCAACGTCTATCTCGAGCACTTCGGGCTGCAGCAGCGGGTGGTGGAGCGCATCAACTCGCCGTTCGTGGTCAAGGTGGTCGAGGCCGAGCGGCCGCGGCGCTATCTCTACTATCTGATGGCCTACGTCGAGGGGCTCTCGCTCAGCGAGTGGCTGCGACGGCATCCGCAGACGAGCCTGGCACAGCGCCTGGAGATCGCGCGCCAACTGGTCAAGGCGGTGCAGGCGCTGCATCGTCATGAGGTGCTGCATCAGCATCTGCACCCCGACAATATCCTGATCGATCGCCACGGCAACCTGGTGCTGACCGACTTCGGTGCCTGCCATCGGCGCGACAGTGATAGCCAGGGCGTGGCGCGGGAGCTGGCGCGCCAGGTGGGGCTGACCGAGCACAGCGCGCCCGAGTATGCCCTCGACACCGAGGTGGGGCGGCGCAGCGACCAGTACTCGCTGGCCTCCACCATCTACTGGATGCTGACCGGACACCTGCCCTATACCCAACTGCCCAATCATCTGCGCAGCCACACCGATCTGGAGCAGATGACCTACCGTCGCGCGCGCTTGAGCAACCCCGCCATCAGCGAGGATCTTGACGATGCCCTGCGGCGCTCGCTCGATCCGCTGCGCGCCCTGCGCTTCCGGCGCATTTCCGAGTTCGCCTATCGTCTGCGGCCCAAACCGCGCGCCCAGACCGACGACCGGCGCCCGCCGTGGCGCGAGCCGGCCAACGTCTGGCAGGCGATCGCCACGGTGCTGCTGCTGCTGCTGATCCTCTCCTGGTGGTTGAAATAGCTGTTGAAATAGCGACCGAAAACGCTTTTCACAACCGCTGGACGCCTCGACGACAGAGGGCCCCGGCGCGCCATGCGCCGGGGCCCTCGGGTGTGACAACCGGCGATATGATCCCCGGCTTAGGTCGGTCGTTGCCTTGTCAGCCCGGCATGCCCAGCAGGTTGGGTAGGCCCAGGGAGATGAACGGCACGTAGGTGATCAGTAACAGGAACGACACCAGCAGGATCAGCCACGGCGCCGAGGCGCGAATCACCGTGGTCAGCGGCTGTCCGGTCACCGCCGAGGCGACGAACAGGTTGAGCCCGGTGGGCGGCGTCAGCATGCCGATCTCCATGTTGACCACCATGATCACGCCCAGGTGTATCGGGTCTATCCCCAGCTGCATGGCGATCGGGAACAGGATCGGCGCCAGGATCAGGATGATCGCCGAGGGTTCCATGAAGCTGCCGGCGATCAGCAGCACCACGTTGAGCACCAGCAGGAAGGTGATCGGCGAGAAGCCCTGTTCGACCACCCACTGGGTGATGGTCTGGGGGATCTGCTCGGTGGTCAGCACGTGGGCGAACAGCATCGCGTTGGCGATGATGAACATCAGCACGATGCTCAGGCGCGCGGCGTCGAGAATCACCCGCGGGCACTCGCGGATGCCGATGTCGCGATAGATCACCAGCGAGACGAAGGCGGCATAGACGGCGGCCACCGCGGCAGCCTCGGTCGGGGTGAAGATGCCCGAGTAGATCCCGCCGAGGATCACCACGATCAGCAGCAGGCCCCACAGCGACTTGCGCGCGGCACGCAGCCATTCGCGCACGCTGACCCGGGGCTGGGCCGGCATCTTCTTGATCCGCGCGATGATGTAGATCGCCAGCATCAGCAGAAAGCCCAGCAGCAGCCCGGGCACCACGCCGGCCATGAACAGCTTGCCCACCGAGGTCGAGGTCGCGGCGGCGTAGACCACCATGACGATCGACGGTGGGATCAGGATGCCCAGGGTGCCAGCGTTGCAGACGATGCCGGTGGCGAAGCTGCGGGTGTAACCGGAGCGCACCATGCCCGCGATCACGATCGAGCCCACCGCCGCCACGGTGGCGGGAGAGGAGCCGGAGAGGGCGGCGAACAGTACGCACGCCAGCACCGAGGCGATCGGCAGGCCGCCGCGCAGGTGGCCGACGCTGGCATTGGCGAAGTCGATCAGCCGCCGTGCCACGCCGCCACTGGTCATGAAGGCCCCGGAGAGCAGGAAGAACGGGATCGCCAGCAGGGTGTAGTGATCCGCGGTGGCGAATAGCTTGATCGCCAGCGACTGCAGCGAGTCCTGGCTGAACAGCAGGATCGTCAGCGCGCTCGACAGCCCCAGGGAGACCGCGATCGGCACGCCGATGAACATGAAGACGAACAGGGAGATGAACAGAAAGGCGATAGTCACGGCGTGGTTCTCCGGGTGTCGCTGTCCGCGTCGGATTCCTGAGCCAGCGCCAGCGCGTCGCTGACTTCGCTGCTCTGCTCTAGCCCTAGTTGCTGGCCGCGCAGGATGCGCACCAGTACTTCGATCAGCCGCGCGATGATCAGACCGAAACCGAGCGGCTCGATCAGCGCCACGTGCCACTCCTTGAGTCCGAACATGCCCAGATCCTCGGCGCCGATGCCGGTGATCTGCAGCGAGTCGACCCACTGCGCGCTCGACACCATCAGCAGGCCGGCGTAGGCCATGAAAATCAGACAGCTGAGCACACCGCAGACGCGCTGCCAGGGCCTGGGCAGCAGGCGCACCAGCAGATCGACACCGATGTGCGCGCCGACGCGTACGCCGTAGGCGATGCCCAGGAAAATCAGCCAGGCGAAGATGGTAGTGGTCATCGCCAGGCTCCAGGTCATCTCCTGACCGATGCCCAGCAGCCAGTCACCCACGGCGAAGGCTGGCGTCTCCAGCGCCGGGTAGGCGTCGCCGAGGTCATAGAAGACGTTGTAGAGGTTGGTGACGACCACGTAGAAGAAGGTCAGCAGGGTCATCACCGCCAGCAGGAGGGCCACCAGGCCCTCCTCGAGTGAATTCCAGATGCGTAGGAGCATGGGGAATCGGCGCTCAGTTGGCGTTGTTGGACTGCTGCGCCGCGTCGATCAGGTCGCTGCCGATCTCGTCGCGGAACTCGTCGATCACCGGTGCCATGGCCTCGCGCCAGGCCTTGACCTGCTCCGGGCTCAGCTCGTGGATCTTGGTGGTGCCGCTCTTGGCGATGCTCTGCTTGGCCTCTTCGTTGAGCTGGTCGGCCTTCTCGTTCACCGAGGTGGTCACTTCGGCGATGATCTCGTCGAGGGTGGTGCGCACGTCGTCGGGCAGGCCGTTCCAGAACTTGGCGTTGGTGATCAGCATGTAGTCGAGCACGCCGTTGTTGGACTCGGTCATGTCGCTCTGCACTTCGTTCCACTTCTGGGTGTAGATGTTCGACCAGGTGTTGCCGCCCTGACCGTCGATGACGCCGGTCTGCATGCCCTGGTAAACCTCACCGAAGGCCATCTTGCGCGGAATCGCGTGGAGCTCCTTGATCTGTGCGGCGAGCACGTCGGAGGGTTCGACGCGCAGCTTCAGGCCACGGGCGTCGCGCGGTTCGATCAGCGGCTTGTCGGCGGTCAGCTGGCGCATGCCGTTGTGCCAGTAGGCCAGACCCAGGATGTCGTGGTCCTGCATCGATTCGAGAATCTTCTTGCCGCCCGGACCCTGCTCGAAACGGGTGACTGCATTCATGTCGTCGAACAGGAACGGCAGGTCCATCAGCTGGACGCTGGGGCTGTATTCGCCGAGCTTGGCCATGGAGGGGGCGAGCAGCTGGACGTCGCCGGTGAGCAGCGCGTTGAGGCCCTTGGTGTCGTCGTAGAGCGAAGAGTTGGGGTAGACCTCGATCTTGACCTTGTCGCCCAGACGCTCCTGGACCAGCTTCTGCAGCAGCTGAGCGCCTTCACCCTTGGGCGTGTCGTTGGCGACCACGTGGGAGAACTTGATCACGATAGGGTCCTGGGCCTGGGCGCCGGTGGCACCGCCCAGCAGAATCGCGAAACCGATGGCGCCTGCGAGTGTTTTTCGATTGATCAGAGACATGGCACTTGTCACTCCTGGATTGTTGTGTGTCGCGCTGCGCCGAAGCCGGGCCGGCATCTCGACGGCGATGCCGGTGAATTATGCGCAGTGATTTGTATCTGCGTATATCAATCTTTGGTGGAAAAGAACGTAAATAAGTGGGCGATTTAGAAAGTTTATTTTTGGTTTAATAAGTTTAAAAAGTGTCGAATGATAGAGGTGGCTCCGTGCTCATTTTTCGCCCGATCTAGATAATGTTCAGTCTATACAATGATTTGAGCGGATGGTGGGCGCGCAGATCGATGGGCGAGGCGCTCATTCACTGAGTGAAAAAGGTCGCCGTCGCCAGAAAAGGTGCCTGGTGTGGAGGCAGCAAGTCACAGGCGGCGATTTGGGCCCGTTGACACAAGTTAACGCGCTGTCACCGGCAACCAGAGGGCGATGCCAAGGCGCTCGGCCATCGCCCTCTCTCTATTCAGAAGCGCTGCTCGTCAGCCGTTCTTGTCAGTCGTGCTCGTCAGTCGTTCTTGTCAGCCGTGCTCGGCGGCGCGCGCCAGCAGCCGCCGGGCGCGCTCCACCACCGGGGCGTCGATCATGGCGCCGTCGACCTGGGCGGCGTCGTCGCCCTCGGCCGCCGCCGCCATCACCCGCCGTGCCCAGTCGAGGGTATCCGGCGACGGCGCCAGACCGCGATGGACCGGAGCGATCTGCGCCGGATGAATGCACAGCATGCCGCCGAAGCCCATGCCCGCGGCGCGGCGGGCGACCCGCTCGACGCGTGCCGGATCGCCGAACGCCGGCAGCACTGTCTCCAGCGGTGGCGCCAGCCCGGCCAGGCGCGAGTGGAGCACCAGCTGATAGCGGGTCTGGTCGAGCAGCATCTCGCCGCCTTCGGTGTCCGGCTCGCTGCCGAGGTCGACGCTCAAATCCAGGGCGCCGAAGCTGAGCCGTTCGACACCTGCCACCCGGCTCAGCGCGGCGAGTGCCGCCAGACCCGCCGCGCTCTCGATCAGCGGGATCAGAGGCCGCCCGAGGCTGGCCGCCTGGACGAGAGAGTCGGGGGTCTCGGCCTTGGGGATCACCAGTCCGACGATGCCCGGGTGGTCGCGACACAGCGCCAGGTCGGCGGCGAACTCGGCGCTCTCCGGGGCGTTGACGCGCACCCATACGCGCGCCTCGGGCAGCGCCGCCAGCGCCTCGCGCAGAGCGCGGCGCGCGTCCGCCTTGGCGGCACCGGCGACGGCATCCTCGAGATCGACGATCACAGCGTCGGCGCCGCTCGCCAGCGCCTTGGGAATGCGCTCCGGGCGATTGGCGGGCACGAACAGCGCCGAGCGCAGCCCGGGTCGGGGGCGTGGGTCGGCATCAGGGCGAGAGGACATCGGTGTCTCCGGCAAGGGTAATGAACCAAGACCACAGAGGGTGTCTACAAAATGCCTGCGCTCGACGAAACGGCGTTGAAATCGACCTCAAAGTACTCATTTACACCACGCAAACTCCGTCTTTTCGGCCGATTTCGCCTTGTCTCGCCTTCGCTCGTCGAATTTGTAAACACCCTCGGGGCATGGCGTGAACTCAGATCGTACCGCGTTCGCGCAGCATCGCCAGCGTCTCGGCATCGTAGCCGAGCCCGGCGAGGATGGCGTCGGTGTGTTCGCCCAGCGCCGGAACCGCCGCCATGCGCGCGGTGTAGGCGCTGTTTCGCCCCGGTGGCAGCAGCGCCGGCAGCGGGCCGCTGGGGCTCGGCACCTCGCGCCAGGCGTCGCGGGCGGCGAGCTGAGGATGCTGCCACACGCCGGCCATGTCGTTGACGTGGGCGTTGGCGATCTGCGCCGCATCCAGACGTGCGATCACCTCCGCCGCGCTCAGCTCGGCGAACACTGCTTCGATGATCGCGCGCAGCGCCTCGCGGTGCTGCGAGCGCCTGGCGTTGGCGTCGAAGCGCGTATCCGTGGCCAGCTCGGGGCGGCACAGTACCTGGTCGCAGAACAGTTGCCACTCGCGCTCGTTTTGCAGCCCCAGCATCACCGTGCCGCCATCGCCGGCGGGGAAGGGGCCGTAGGGGTAGATGGTCGAATGGGAAGCGCCGGCCCGGGGCGGCGGCGGGGCGCCGTCGTAGGCGTAGTAGAGCGGATAGCCCATCCACTCGACCAGGCTCTCGAGCATCGAGACCTCGATCCGCGAACCCTCGCCGCTGCGCCCGCGCAGCAGCAGGGCGTTGAGAATGCTGGTGTAGGCGTACATGCCGGCGGCGATGTCGGCCACCGAGCAACCCGCCTTGGCCAGCGCGTCCGGCGCCGGGCCCCCGGTCACCGAGAGAAACCCCGCCTCGCTCTGGATCAGCAGATCGTAGGCCTTCTTGCTGGCGTAGGGTCCGCCTTCGCCGTAGCCGGAGATATCGCACACGATCAGCCCCGGGTAGCGCGTATGCAGGGTGTCGAAGTCGAGCCCCATGCGCGCCGCCGCCCCCGGCGCCAGGTTCTGCACCAGCACGTCGGCCTCGGCCAGCAGGGCATCGAGAATCGGCTGTGCTGCGGCTTGCTTGAGGTCGAGCGCCAGGCTCTCCTTGCCGCGGTTGGTCCACACGAAGTGCGACGAGAGCCCGGCGACACGGGTGTCGTAGCCGCGGGCGAAGTCACCCACGGCGGGGCGCTCGATCTTGATCACCCGGGCGCCCTGGTCGGCGAGCTGGCGGGTGCAGAAGGGCGCGGCGATGGCGTGTTCCAGACTCAGCACGGTGATGCCGTCGAGTGGGCGCGGGGCTTGGGTCATGGCGGTCTCCGGTGGCGGATGGCGGATGCGGGATAGTGGGATGAAGCGATCCGCGGCATCAGAACGAGCGCGGTAGCCCCAGCAGGTGCTCGGCGACGTAGGAGAGAATCAGATTGGTCGAGATCGGCGCGACCTGATAGAGCCGGGTCTCGCGGAACTTGCGCTCGATGTCGTACTCGGTGGCGAAGCCGAAACCGCCGTGGGTCTGCAGGCAGACGTTGGCCGCCTCCCACGACGCCTTGGCCGCCAGGTACTTGGCCATGTTGGCGCTGGCGCCGGCGGGCTGGCCGGCATCGAACGCCTGGCACGCCTGCCAGCGCATCAGATCGGCGGCCTCGACCTCGATGTGCGCTTCGGCGATGGGGAACTGCACCCCCTGGTTCTGGCCGATGGGGCGGTCGAACACGACCCGCTCGCCGGCGTAGCGGCTGGCCTTGTCGATGAACCAGCGGCCATCGCCGATGCACTCCGCGGCGATCAGGGTGCGTTCGGCATTGAGCCCGTCGAGGATATAGCGAAAGCCCTTGCCCTCTTCACCGATCAGGGTGTCGACGGGCAGTTCGAGGTCGTCGAAGAACAGCTCGTTGGTCTCGTGGCCCACCATGTTGTCGATCGGCTGCACGCGCATGCCCTGACCGATCGCCTGGTGCAGGTCGACCAGGAAGATCGACATGCCGTCGGCCTTGCGTTGGACCTCGGCGAGTGGCGTGGTACGCGCCAGCAGAATCATCAGGTCGGAGTGCTGGACGCGTGAGATCCACACCTTCTGGCCGTTGACCACGTAGCGGTCGCCGCGTTTGACTGCGGTGGTCTTGATCTTGGTGGTGTCGGTGCCGGTGCTCGGCTCGGTGACGCCCATCGACTGCAGGCGCAGCTCGCCGCTGGCCAGGCGCGGCAGAATCGCCGCCTTCTGCGCCTCGCTGCCGTGCTTGAGCAGGGTCGCCATGTTGTACATCTGGCCGTGCACGAAGCCGGCATTGCCGCCGCAGCGATTGACCTCTTCCAGAATCACGCTGGCTTCCGCCAGGCCCAGTCCGGAGCCGCCGTAGGCTTCGGGGATCATGGCGGCGAGCCAGCCGGCGCGGGTCAGCTCGTCGACGAACTGCTCGGGGAAGCCCTGGCTGGCATCGATGGCGCGCCAGTAGTCGCCGCCATAGGGCTTGCACAGGCTGCGCACGCCGTCGCGAATGGCTTCCAGGGCGTCGTGGTCGATGGGTGACATCATGGGCGTGCGGCCTCCGGGGCGGCGGGAGTGTCGAATTCGAGCGTGGCGCGCTGGGCCGGGCCGTCGGCGTTGCCGGCGGTCAGCTCGGCCTGGCCGGCGCCGACGAGCCGGCCGCCGACTTCGAAGGGGCGGTCGGCGAACAGCGGGCGCAGGCCGCGATAGCGCAGGCGGCGCGGTGTCGCCTCGGGGTGGGCCTGGGTGAAGGCGTGCAGCAGCAGGGTGGCGATCAGCGGGCCGTGCACCACCAGACCGGGATAGCCCTCGGTGGCGGTGGCGTAGGGCCAGTCGTAGTGGATGCGGTGGCCGTTGAAGGTGGCCGCGGAGTAGCGGAACAGCAGTACCGGATCGGGCTGAACGGTCTGTGACCAGTCCGCTGGCGGCATCGGCTCCTCCAGCGCCAGCTTGGGGGCGCTGGGCTGACGATAGACGATCCGCTGAGTCTCGCGGATCGCCACGCTGCCCGCCTGGTAGTATTCGTGCTCGACCGCGACGAACAGCAGCGAACCGCTGCGTCCGGACTTCTCTTCGATCGATGCCACGCGTGAGTGGCGCTCGGCATCGCAGGCCACCCGCAGGGGCCTGAGAAACTCGAACTCGCCGCCGGCCCACATGCGCTGGCGGCCCTCGGCCGGCGGCAGGAAGCCGCCGCGGGTCGGGTGGCCGTCTGCGCCGATGCCCTCCGGCGGTGTCGGCAGTTGAAAGAAGGCCCAGTGCCACAGCGGCGGCAGCGGAGCTTGATCGGCGGGGCAGGGAGCGCCGAGGGTGGCCGCGAGGCGCGCGACCAGGGCGCTATCGAGGCGATCCCGGCACTGTTCGCGGCGCTCGAGCCAGGGGGCCAGCGGGTCTGTCGACATGAGAGGGTCCACGCACCAGAGGAGTGAGTGGGCTCAGCATGTCGCCTCCCGCCGGCGACGAGAATCTGGCATTGCAAACGGGGGCGTTCGGTTTTGCCGAATACGACTTTGGTCTGGCTCGTGACTCGAGAAGCGCTGAATAAATCGGCGAGCGGGATGAAGCGCAAGGCGCACGGAGCACAGACTCGAAGCAACGCGTAGAGAACGCCCGTAGGGCGGCCCGTCAGGGCAAGTTGCCGAAGGCAACGCGTCACGCGAGACATAACATGGGGTTAGGCGAGTCTTCGAGCACCGCGCAACGCAGCGATTCACTCGCGCAGGCATTTATGCAGTGCTTCCCTAGAACTGGCTCGCAGGTGTACAGCAACTCACCAGCCTGCACGGCTCGTCGCTGGCGTTGCGAAAGCGATGGGGCACGTGGGTGTCGAAGTAGTAGGCGTCACCGGGGCAGAGCTCGCGCACCTGGGCGCCGATGGTGATCTCTATCCGCCCCTCCAGCACCACGCCGGCCTCCTCGCCGCGGTGGGCGATCATCTCGCGTCCGGTATCGGCGCCGGGCGGATAGGTCTCGATCATGAAGGAGAGGGCGCGATGCTCGCGATTGGCGCCGACCAGGCGGTAGATCACCGCGTTGGTGGCGACGTTGGGCAGCTCGTCGACGCTGTAGAAGACCTGATCGCGACTCTCCAGCTCGAAGGTGAAGAAGTCGCCGACGCTGATCGGGATGGCGTCGAGGATCTTCTTCAACGAACTCACCGAGGGGCTGACCTTGCCCTGCTCGATCAGCGACAGGCTGGAGTGGGTGACGCCGCAGCGCTTGGCCAGCTCGCGTTGGGAAATGCCGCGCAGGTTGCGCAGGCTGCGCAGTCGGGGGCCGACATCGTCGGACATCGCGTTCTCCTTGGGGAGCCCGGCATGCGCTCGGGCGAGACACTCGGTGGCGACTGCAGCCTAGCGCCTGGCGCGGCGCCAGCAAACCCTTACTGGCGGGATTAACCATCGGCCGCGTTTGCCACGCTGGGTGAGGAGGCGACAGCAATGAGAGCCGCCGCCCGAAAATCTATGGGCTTCCGGGCGGCGGTGGCGAGTCAGCTCAGGGCGTAGGCGAACTCGCCCTGGTCGTCGAGGCTGACCGCCAGGCGCTCGATCGGCTCGCCCGCGGCCATGCGGTCGAGCACCTGGGCGGCGATGGTCGGCATCAGGCTGCCGGAGAGGATGTTGTCGATGTTGCGCGCGCCGCTGTCGCTGTCGGTGCAGCGGGCGGCGACGGCGTCGACGATCGCCGGGTCGTAGTCGAAGCGGGCCCGGTGGTTGTACTCGAAGCGCTGTTTGATGCGCTCGAGCTTGAGCCGCACGATGTTGTTGAGGATCTCTTTCTGCACCGGGTAGTAGGGGATGATGTTGAGACGCCCGAGGAAGGCCGGCTTGAACACCGCGTTGAGCTGATCGCGCAGGCTCTCGACGATCGCCTCCGGCGCCGGCAGCTCGTCCGCGCCGAGGCACTGGCGCATGATGTCGTCGGTGCCGACGTTGGAGGTGAGCAGGATCACGGTGTTGCGGAAGTTGATCTCGCGGCCTTCGCCGTCGTCGAGCACGCCCTTGTCGAACACCTGGAAGAACAGCTCCAGCACGTCCGGGTGGGCCTTCTCCACTTCGTCCAGCAGGACCACGCTGTAAGGCTTGCGCCGCACCGCTTCGGTCAGCACGCCGCCCTCGCCATAGCCGACATAGCCCGGCGGCGAACCCTTGAGGCTGGAGACGGTGTGCGCCTCCTGGTACTCCGACATGTTGATGGTGATGACGTTGCGCTCGCCGCCGTAGAGCACGTCGGCCAGCGACAGCGCGGTCTCGGTCTTGCCCACCCCGCTGGGGCCGAGCAGCAGGAAGACCCCGATCGGCTTGTTGGGGTCCTCCATCCGCGCCCGCGAGATGGCGATGCGCTTGCCGATCTCGGCCAGGGCGTGATCCTGACCCAGTACGCGCTCGCCGAGCAGCTGGGGCAGCTCGCGCACGGTGGTGATCTCGTCGCGCAGCATCTTGCCCAGCGGAATGCCGGTCCAGTTGGAGATCACTTCGCCGATCACGTTGCCGTCGACATGGCCATGCACCAGCGCGTGCTCGCCCTGGACCTCGGCCAGCTCGCGGCGGGTGTCGCCGACCTGGCGGCTCAGGGCATCGGCGTCGCCGGCCTGTTCACCCGCCTCGACCGCACTGCGCTCGGCTTCCAGCGCCTTGAGCCGGGTCACGATCTCCTGCTCCCGCGACCAGCGCGCGTCGAGATCGGCGATCTCGGCGCGGGTCGCTTCCAGACGCTCGCCCAGGGCGGCGAGCGTCTCGGCGTGGTCGCTGCCTTCACGCTGCTCGCGCTCGAGGATCGCGATCTCGCTCTCCAGGTTGTCGACCCGGCGGTGGGCGTCCTCCAGCGCCGCCGGCTGCGAGGATTGCGCCAGCGCGACCCGGGCGCAGGCGGTGTCGAGTACGCTGACCGCCTTGTCCGGGAGCTGGCGTCCGGTGATGTAGCGGTGGGAGAGGCGCACCGCCTGGACGATGGCGTCATCGAGGATGCTGACCTTGTGATGGTCCTGCATGCGCTGATTGAGGCCGCGCAGCATGGCGATCGCCACCGGCTCGGCGGGCTCCTCGATCTTGACCACCTGGAAGCGCCGCGCCAGGGCGGCATCCTTCTCGAAGTACTTCTTGTACTCGGCCCAGGTGGTGGCGGCGATGGTGCGCAGCTCACCGCGGGCCAGGGCCGGCTTGAGCAGGTTGGCGGCATCGCCCTGGCCGGCCTGACCGCCGCTGCCGATCAGGGTGTGGGCCTCGTCGATGAACAGGATGATCGGGTGCAGGCTGCGCTTGGTCTCCTCGATCACGTTCTTGAGCCGGTTCTCGAACTCCCCCTTGACCCCGGCGCCGGCCTGCAGCAGGCCCAGGTCGAGGGTGCGCAGCTCGACCTGGGCGAGCGGCGGCGGTACGTCGCCGTTGACGATGCGCAGGGCCAGACCCTCGACCACCGCGGTCTTGCCCACCCCGGCCTCGCCGGTGAGGATCGGGTTGTTCTGGCGCCGCCGGGTGAGGATGTCGACCATCTGGCGCACCTCCTCCTCGCGCCCCAGTACCGGATCGATACGCCCGGCGCGGGCATTGCCGGTCAGATCGATGGTGTACTGGTCGAGGGCCGGGGTCTTCGACTTGCCGCGCTTGTCGCCTTCGCCGCCGGCGGCATTGGCCGCGGGGCCGGCGGCGGCGTTCGCCTCGCCGAGCTCGCGCACGTGCTGATCTTCACTGCTGCCGCCGATCAGGTCGCTGAGGTGCGCTTGCAGGTCGTCGACCTGGATGCGTTCCAGCTCGCGCGCACCGTCGACGATCACCCGGCGCAGCTCGTCATCCTTGAGCAGCGCCAGCAGCAGGTAGCCGCTGCGGATCTGCGCTTCGCCGTGGTCGATCGAGGCGATCACCCAGGCGCGCTCGATCAGGCGGGTGATCCGCGGCGAAAGCGCCGGCGTGCGCGTGTTGCCGGTCTTGAAGGTGGCGACCGTCTCCTCGAGCTGGCTCGCCAGGCGGTCGAGGGCGACATCGTAGTGGCGTGCGATACGCAGCACGTCGTTGTCGTCACTGTCGAGCAGCTTGAGCAGCAGGTGTTCGATGTCCACGTCGTACTGGCGCTCGGCCAGGCACAGCGCCGCAGCGCCCTCGGTGGCTTCGCGGCAGGGATCGTTGAGCTTGTCGAAGAGGGATTTGAGACTCACGCCGTGGCTCCATCGTAGGTGATTGCGAAGAGTGCATGTCCATGGGCGCTGGCTGGCCGCTCCGGCGGCTTGAGCCAGCCCAGCCGACCCAGCGCCAGGGCGCTGCCCTGGCCTATCTGGGGCGACGGTATCTGGTGCTTGTCGAGGATCAGCTCGATCTCGAAGTCGAGTTCGATGCCGGCATAGAAGCGCAGCAGCTTGACCAGCTGGCGGTGACGCTCGGTACCCGGCAGCAGCTCACGGTAGGCGTCCAGATCGAGGGGGCCGAAGCGCACGCGAAAGGTGGACTGGTAGTCGCGTACCCGGGTACCCGCCACGGCGCTCTGGCCGAGGCGCGCGTTCGCCTGGCCCAGACGGGTGTACTGATCGGGGGCGAGACGAATCCAGCGCCCGCTGAAGGGCACCACCTGGCACGGCTGGCCGAAGGTGTAGGTCAGGATCGACTGCAGGTTGCCGACGTTGCGCGGGCGCTGGCTCCACAGGCCCGAGAACCAGCTGAACAGCTCGCGGCGCAGGGTGCCCGGCTGCTCCGGGCGGTCGAGCACCTGCGTCTGGGTGGTCGGGGTGAAGCCGACCAGATGCAAAAGCCAGTTCTCGAAATCGGCGCTGCCCTTGCGCTCGTACTCGATATGGAAGCGGTACTTCTGCCACGCCTCGTAGAACAGCGCCGTCATGCGGTGGGAGAAGAAGTCCATGAAGGCGTGGGCGGCGTCGTCGCGCTTCTCCATGTGACGATTGATCAGCAGCTCGGTGTACGGCCTTGGCAGCACGCCGGAGGGGCCGACCAGCCCCATGAAGGTGATCTGGATCTCACTCAGCGGCTCGCCGCTGGCCGAGCGCAGCTTGGCGTTCTCGAACGACAGATCGCTGATCTCGCTGGGGGGAAATTGAGCGAGAGCAGCGAGCGAAAGCGCAGCGGGTCCTGGTGCGGCCGGTTCTCGGGGTCGATGCGTCCGGTGCGGCTGTAGTGCAGGCGCAGCAGACGCACGAGCTGGAAGAACCCGAAACGCCAGGGCTCTGCGCGCGCCTGGTCGATCAGACCAGGGGCTGAGTACCGGTTCTCGGCGGCCATTGGACGACTCGCTGTTCGCGCTGGCGTGAGCGCAGCGTGAGTTGGGTGAAGCTGTTGAGGCTGCAGTACTGACCGAAGAAGTGATCCAGCACCTTGCCGAACAGATAGATACCGCTACCGGTGAACTGGCTCTCGTCCAGCTCCAGGGTGATGCCGGTGCCGCGCACGAACGCCGGGCGCGGGTGACCGATACGTGTCATCACCGGTTCGCTCGCGATCGCGGTGATGCCGTTGATCTGCTTGCGGATCGCCGAGGCCTGGCGGTAGTTGTAGAGCGACAGCAGCTCCATCAGCGCCTCGCGGCCATCGCTGACCAGCGACAGATGATTGAGCGAGAGGTGCGAGACCAGCCGCCAGATCACCCCTTTGCCCATGGGCGGGCGTACCGGCGAGGTCGGCTTGCGCAGGCAGCGGATCTGCTGCACCACCTGCTCGCGCTCCAGGGTGAAGTCGCCCTGCGGATGGCCGAAGGTCATCAACTGGGGCAGGTCGCGGTTGCTGCAGGTGAGCCTGAGGCTCAGGGTGTCGCTGCTGCCGTCGAGCAGTTCCAGCTCGCGGTCGACCACCCGCAGGCGCATCTCGGTGCCCGGGTCGCGGGCGTTCTCCGCCCCGACCCGGCGCGCGATCCAGTAGCTCTGACGCGCCTGCTTCTCGCTGTCACGAGGTTCGAAGAAGGGCAGACAGGGGGCGATTTCATCGCGGGTCGCGGTACGGATCACCCGGGTCACCTCGTCGATCGAGACGATCTCGGTGGAGCGCGAGTGGCGCACGTCCGGCACCACCGGATACTCGTGGCGGGTGTGAGTCAGCTTGATCGGCTCGGCCTGCTGCGCGAATAGATTGACCACCGGGGTGCAGCCGAGGCGGAAGTTGTGCCGGCCCAGGGTCTGGGCCAGACGCGCCAGGCGCTCGTGCTGGTCGTAGTCGCGGAACAGGAAATGAATCTGGACCCGGGTCACCGGCTTGTCGGCCAGCGGCCGCGCCAGCCCCGAGAGATCGAAGAACAGGAATTTCTCGGGGAAGGTGAAGTATTCGTGCAGCAGGCGGTAGCCGATGAAGGAGCGCTCGGAGTAGTCGATCAGCCCCTCGTCCGGGCCGAAGCCGACCGGGGTGATGGCGTCCGCGGGCAGTCCGATCTCGCGGGTCTGGCCGCCCTCGACGAAGCTCACCGAGACCCGCGCGACATTGTTGAACAGCATCTCGTAGAGCGGATGCATCAGGCTGCCTTCGCCATCCAGGAACAGCCGCAGGCGGTCGAGGCCGAGCTTGCCGAAATCGGTGTTGCCCAGGGTCTCCAGGCTCAGGCTCAGCTTGGCCACGTGGTCGTTGCCGTGGGCGTTGAACGAGGAGCGCTCCAGCCGGGTCAGCTCGGCGCCACTCAGCGCCACCGGCCAGACGTCCACCGGATAGCAGGTGCGAAAGCGGCACACGGCGTCCTCCACCGGGCGCGAGTGCAGCGCGGTATGCCGCGGCAAGTGGTAGCGTCCGGTGAGCGAGGTTTGGGGGCCGGGGTCGAACTCGACGATCGACAGCGACGGCGTCGGCCGCAGATAGTGCGGATAGAGCACGTCGAGAAACGCCTCGACGATCTCGGGGAAGTCGTCGTCGAGCTTCTTGTGCACGCGCGCGCTCAGAAACGCGAACGACTCGATCATGCGCTCGGCGTGGGGGTCTTCGCAGTAATCCCCCTCCAGCAGCAGGCGCGAGGCGATCTTGGGATAGCGCGTGGCGAACTCTTGCCCCAGAAAGCGCAGGTGCGAGAGTTCCTTCTCGTAGTAGGGCAGCAGGTCGTCGAGCATTAGATCAGGTTCTGCACCTTGTATTGGCGGGTATTGACTTGCAATACGGCATCGAAGGCGACGCGCTGGCTGGCTTCGCTCAGCGACAGCACCGCTTCGATGCGGAACTGCAGGATGCGGTCGTGGGTGTCCTGGTTGAGCAGCTCCACGCGGACGCTGCTGAAACGCTTGTCGCCGTGCTCGATGGTGCGTTCGAGCTGGCGCTGGATCAGGCGTCGGTCCTCGGTGCTGCGCACGCCGCGGCTGATGAAGTCGGGCAGGCCGTAGTCGAGCAGCGTGCCCTGCAGCCCCGGCCAGGCATCCAGCTCGCCGGCGATCAGCTCGCGCCGGGTGTTCACCAGCAGCTCCAGATCGCGTACCACCGAGGCCTTGTAGGCGCTCACCGAGCAGCGGTGTCCGGGCTGCGCTTCGGTGGTGTGCTGCGGCTCGTCGTCGAGTAGACGGTCGAGCAGCGTCGGGACCATCTGCATCGTGTCGCTCATGCCGTAACGCTCCCTCGAGGCGGCGAATGATCTTGGCGGCTGGATAACGCTGATCGCGCCGCCGCCGGAGCGGCGACGCGACTGGCCTGCACGTTGGGGCGGCGCGCCGCCCCTCGGACTCAAGAGCCGCGGGTCGACTGCGGCAGTTCGGAGACCAGGCGCAGCGACGCGGTCAGCTCGTCGAGCTGGTAGTGCGGGCGCAGGAAGGTGACCGCCTTGTAGGCGCCCGGCTTGCCCGGCACCTCGGCGACCTCGACCCGCGCTTCACGCAGCGGGTACTTGGCCTTGGCTTCCTGGCCGGCGTTGTCGTCCAGCAGCACGTACTGCGACAGCCACTCGTTGAGGTAGTCCTCGACGTTCTGGCGCGAGGCGAAGCTGCCCACCTTGTCGCGCATGATCGCCTTCATGAAGTGGGCGATACGCGAGGTGGCGAAGATGTACTGCAGCTGCGACGACAGCCGCGCGTTGGCGTTGGCGACGTCGGTGTTGTACTGCTTGGGCAACTGGGCCGACTGGGTGCCGAAGAAGGCGGCGTAGTCGGTGCCCTTGCAGTGCACCAGCGGAATGAAACCGAGGTCGGAAAGCTCCTTCTCGCGGCGGTCGGTGATCGAGATCTCGGTGGGGCACTTCAGCGCCACCTCGCCGTCGTCGGTCTGGAAGGTGTGGGTCGGCAGGTCCTCGACCAGGCCGCCGCCTTCGACCCCGCGGATCGCCACGCACCAGCCGTACTGGGAGAAGGCGTCGGTGACGCGCGCGCCCATGGTGTAGGCGGCATTCATCCACAGATACTTGTTGTGGTCGCGGCCGTCGACGTTCTCGGTGAAGTTGAACTCTTCCACCGGGGTGGTCTCTTCCCCGTAGGGCAGGCGACCCAGCACATGGGGCAGGGTGAGACCGACGTAGCGGGCGTCTTCCGAATTGCGGAACGACTTCCACTTGGCGTACTCGACGGTGTCGAAGATCTTCGACAGGTCGCGCGGGCCGGTCATGTCGGTGAACGAGTCCCAGCCGAACAGCTCCGGCGAGGCCGAGGAGATGAACGGGGCGTGGGCCGCGGCGGCGACGTGCGAGACCTGCTCCAGCAGGTACATGTCCTGCGGGTGGCGGCCGAACTCGTAGTCACCGATCAGCATGCCGTAGGGGGCGCCACCGAAGGTGCCGTACTCCTCCTCGTAGATCTTCTTGAACAGCGCGCTCTGGTCGAACTCGGACGCCGACTTGAGATCCTTGACCAGGTCCTTCTTCGAGGCATTCAACATGTGGATCTTCATGTTGGTGCTGGTCTCGGACTGGTCGGTCAGGTACTTCAGCCCGCGCCAGGAGGCTTCTAGCTGCTGGAACTCGCTGGCGTGCATGATCTCGTTGAGCTGGTCGGAGAGCAGCGAGTCGATCTCGGCGATGCGCGAATCCAGCACCGCGATCAGATCCTTGCTCGGGGTCACCTCGCCCTCGAGCACCTGATGCACCAGCTCGTCGATCAGGTCACGGGTGCGGGTGCGCTCGGTCTCCGAACGTGCCACGCGGCTTTCGGAGATGATGCTGTCGAGCAGCGAAGTCTCCGGCGCGAAGACCTCCTGGGTTTCGCTCTGGGGCTGGTTGTCGGTCTGATTCTCGGCCATGAGTGACTCCTGTTATTCCTTCTCGTCCTGCGGTTTGGCAGCGGCTTCGCGGCCGAGCTCTTCGCCCAGCGCCTTGAGCTTCTCGGTGTTTTGCAGCACATCCATCAACAGCTCTTCGAGCTTGTCGTTGCCGCCCATCTTGTTGCGCAGATCGGCGAGCTTGTTGCGCACGTCGAGCAGCTTGCGCAGCGGCTCCACCTGGCGCACCACTTCCTGGGGCTCGAAATCTTCCATGCGCTTGAAGTTGAGCTCCACCGGCAGCTGCGAGCCGTCGTTGGCCAGGGTGTTGTCGACGCGATAGCTCAGGCGCGGCTTGACCCCTTTCATCACGCTGTCGAAGTTGTCGCGGTCGATGTTGACGAACTTGCGATCCTTCAGCCGCGGCAGCGGCTCGAGCGGGTTGCCGGAGTAGTCGCCCATCACCCCGACCACGAACGGCAGCTCCTTCTTCTCGATGCTGTCGCCGATCTCGACGTCGTAGGTGAGGTGTACGCGGGGCGCTCTGACACGCGAGAGCTTGTGCTGGGTACTTTCGTTCTTGGCCATGAGGTCGTCCTCTTGTTGAGATGTCGAGTGTCCGGGTGACGAATGCCGTGGTGACGATGTCGTTTGGGCAATGTCTTTCAAGCGATGTCGTTCAAGCGATGTCGTGTTTTGGCAGTGCCGTCTCGGCGAGATCGACGACGGCGTCGATCACTCTGCGCTGGCGGCCGCCAGCGCCTCGGTGAGCTGCTCGCGCAGGCCGTCGCGCATCGCCTCGATCTCGGCGTCGGAGATCAGCTCCTCGAAGCTGCGACTGCCCGAGATCTCGGTGCTGTGACGAATCACCGGATCGCTCGGCAGCGTCGATGACACCGGCGAGCTGATGACGCAGAAGGGCAGGTCACCGAAGTCGTCCAGGCATTGGAACCCCACCGGGAAGCGCAGCCCCTTGAATAGCCGCCCTAGACCGCCGGCGCGGCTGAAGCAGTGGAACAGCATCAGGTAGTGCACCACGAAGCGGTGCAGCTCGGAGCCGCTGCGGTTGGGGTCACCGACCACCTGGCGAAAGCGGCTGAGCTCGAACGAGCTGTAGCCCACCACCCAGCGGGTCGGGCTGGTGACGCGCACGCGCGTGCCGTTGTCCAGGGTGTGGTCGTACTCGAGCGGATAGAGCTCCGGGGTCGAGTTGATGATGTTGAGCGGCACTTCGAGCTCGTTCATCAGATTGAAGGGCCGCGCGCCGGCGTGCTTGTCGAACAGCGTGCGGAACTCCTTGAAGTGGTGCTGGGTCTCGCGACCGCTGCCGCGCGGCGCGCCCTGCAGGTACTCGCCGAACAGCGGCTGCGGGCGAACCAGCGGGGAGAGCGTGGCCAGATAGTCCGATGCCTGCGCCTTGAGCAAGTCGGAAACCGCCCGCGTCTGCTTGCGCGAGCGGATGAAACTATCGACATCGAAAGACTGCGTCATGATCGATTCCTGGATCGGCTCGAGCGTTGCTCGGGAGTACCCCGGCGTCATCCATTGTCACGTCGGATTGTCACGTCGATTAGGTACATTCGTTATTGCACTCGGCGTCCGGCATGCATCGACTCGTGAGGATGCCAGAAAACGCTATATGCGTGTATCAGAATGTACTGACAGACTATTACAGCGATCCGCCATTCATCTTGTAAGAGATCTCTTACAACGTGATGTAATCAAACTTATCGTTGCACTGTAGCACGTTCTGAGACCTAATCGTCAGCGGTGCTATTGGCCAGATTCAGGTCCGGCGTGACGCGCTCCAGCCGTGCTGGCTCGCCTTCGCTGTCACGCAGCGGGTCGCCCTGTGCGTCCAGCGGCTCGAGCGCCGTGCCGTCCACCGGCTGGAAGATTCGCGTCTGGCCGACCTCCGGCTGGAGTGCGTAGAGCTGGCGCTGAAAGTCGTTAACATCGCGGTGTAGCGCCCATTTTCCCCAGGCGGTGTTGACTCGCTCGCCGCCTGGGGCGTCGATCCGGATCTCGTGCAGATAGAAGCCGGCCGGGGCGCCGGTGATCGGATCGCGCTTGAGGATCAGGTCGGTGTCGACGCCGCGGCAGTCCTGGCAGGGCAGGGTGCCGGTGAAGCGCTCGGTCACTTTGACATAATCGACCGGCGTCTGCGGACCGCTGGCGCAGGCACTCAGTGCCAGACACCCGACAACCGAGAGACGTTTCAGCTTCGATATTCGCATGTGTCTTGGTCGGCCTTTGTGTAAATTAATGTTAAAGGGTAAGCGTTTGTTAAACTTGTGCCCTATTATAGCGACTAAATCTGTTAAGGTGGTCACTGTCTGAAAGAAGTCTAAGTTTCCTTAGTTCTGCGCCGACAATCGGCGCAGTCTCTTTACGGGCGTCGCTGGTCAACGTTTAGCTTGTTCTCGCTGACCGTCGGCGATTGCCCGTTTTGCAGGTTGGGTGCAGGTCTGGTGCAGCTTTGAATCCGGCCCCGGCGTCATCGAATGCGACCGGGATTACCTGAAAAGAAGAAAGGGGAGCGAGAAGTCGATGAGGGTAACGCTGCGCCACGTGAGCGCGTTTCTCCTGGTGGGATGGCTAGTGGTGCTGCTGGCGGGGTGCGGTGTGGCCGATCGGGTCGGCAAGCGCTTCGACGACACTTGGGCCGGCGATCTGTTCGGCAACAGCGAGCGCGTGCGCGTCACCCTCGACAGCGACAGCGCGCTCAACCCAGACGTCGACGGCGAGCCGCTCTCCGTGGTCGTGCGGATCTATCAGTTGACCGAGCGTGCGCCCTTCGCCACCGCTTCGCCGCGTCAGCTGTGGGCCAATCCCCAGGGCGTGCTGGGCAATAGCCTGGTGTCGCAGCGTGAGCTGACGCTGCTCCCCGGGACACAGAAAATCGACACCGCCGCGCTGGACCCCAGCGCTCAGTTCGTCGGCGTGGCGGCATTCTTCCGTAACACCGTCAATGACGACTGGCACGTGATCTTCGACGCCAACGAGCTGCGCAACGATGGCCTCTTGAGCGCCTCCGATGGGGTCAAGCTGCATCTGGTCGACGACCGCATCGAGGTCGAGCGCGGCCACGATCTGCTTGGCGACTGAGGCGCGTGGCGCCAGCGCTACGCCGCGGCGCCACGCTGACGACAGCAATCAGGGTTCGGGACAGGGACGTGAGTAAACACAATCGCATCATGTGGTCGGAGGGCATGTTCCTCCTGCCCCAGCATTTTCAGTATCAGGATGAGTTCCACCAGCGTCAGCTGGCCGAGTCACGCCACAGCCAGCATCCGTTCCAGTGGGGCGTGCAGGCGCTGGAGGTCGACAGTGGCGCGCTCGATCAGGGCATGCTGCGCCTGACCCGGCTCAAGCTGGTGTTTCCGGACGGCACCCTGTTCGACGCACCGCAGCACGACCCGCTGCCGCCGGGGCGCAGTCTCGACGAGCTGGCCCGCAATGGCGAGGTGAAGATCTACGCTGCCCTGCGCACGCTGGAGCCGTGGTCGCCGAGCTATCTCGACCAGGATGCGGCGCGTCACGGCGGGCGCCGTTTCGTGCAGCGCTTCGAGACCCTGCCCGACCTGAACGAAGGGTCGCTGGAGAACGAGCTGGGCACGCTCGAACTCAATGCCACCCTGCTGATGGAGGGTGACAGCCTGGATGGCTTCACCCACTGCCCGATCGCGCTGCTCAAGCGCAATGCCGCTGGCGGCTTCAGTCTCGACAGCGAGCAGTTCATGCCCCCGGCGCTGCATCTGGATGCGGTGTCGCTGCCGCTGGAGATCGCCAACCGCTTGATCGGCATGCTGCAGGCGCGCAGCGAGGCGCTCTCCGGACGCCGGCGCGAGCGCGCGGATCAGGTCGCCGAGTTCGGCTCCAGTGACGTCACCCTGTTCTGGCTGCTCTACACCATCAATCGCGCCTATCCGCAGCTGGCGCATATGCTGAATCATCCGCGGCTGCACCCGGAGACGCTCTATCGCTTCCTCGCCGAGCTGGCGGCCGGCCTGATGACCTTCTCGATGTCGCACCGCCTGGCCGACATCCCCGAGTACGACCACCGTGACCCGGCGCCGGCGCTGCTGGGTCTGGAAAAGGTGGTGCGCGAGCTGCTCGAGATCGTGGTGCCCAACCAGTACATCCCGATTCCGCTGGAGCAGACGCGCCCCTCCTACTACGTGGGGCGGCTCAACGATGCGCGCCTCAAGGAAGCGGACTTCTATATCTGCGTGCATGCCGACATGCCCGGCTCCCAGATCCTCGAACTGGTGCCGCGGGCGTTCAAGGTGGGCTCGCCGGAGGACATCGAAGTGGTGGTCAACACCGCCATGCCCGGCGGCACCCTGACCCACGCCGCGCGCCTGCCCAGCGCGATACCGGTACGCCTGGACAACCACTACTTCGCCCTCGAGCCCCACGGCGCGGTGTATGAGCGAATGATGGAAGCCCAGGCGATCGCCTTCTACGTACCCAGCGGATTCAAGAACCTCAGTATCGAATTGATGGCGGTGATGAAATGACCGAAGCCCTTGCTCACCCTTCCGATATCGCCGAGCCGCGCACGCTCAAGACGCTGTCGCGCGACTTCATCTCCATGGTGCTGATGGTGCGTCGTGGCCAGCAGGCCGAGAGCGTCGAGCGCTTCCTCGAACGGGTGGACCAGTGGCTGCGCGAATTCGAGGAGAAGGCGCGGGCCGAGAACTACAGCGCCGAGGCGGTCAAGGATGCCCAGTACGCGCTGTGTGCATTTCTCGACGAGAGCGTGCTCAAGGGTGGCGTGGGCAATATCCGCGAGCACGTCGAGCTGCACCCGTTCCAGTACCGCTACTTCGGTGTGCACCTGGCAGGGGAGGGCTTCTACGACCGCCTCGACAGCCTGCGCAGCGACGTGCGTGGCAACCTGGACGTGCTCGAGGTCTATCACCTCTGCCTGGCGCTGGGGTTCGAAGGCAAGTACAGCCTCGAGAACCGTGACCAGCTGCGCTATATCGCCAATACCCTGGGCCAGGACATCGCGCGCTATCGCAAGCGTGAGATCGACGGTCGCGAGAGCTGGAAGCTGCCGGATCAGGTCGGCCAGCTGCTGCGCTACGAGATCCCGCTGTGGGTCTACCTGCTGGTCATCGTGGTGGTCTGCCTGCTGGTCTATGGCGGCCTGCGCTGGTGGCTGGGCAGTGAGACCGATGCGCTGATCGAGCAGATCCGTCAGCTGTTCGATAGCCAGGGTTGAGGGGCGAGGTGACCATGCGTTTTCTTCGATTCCTGCGCGCGCTCAAAGGCTTCTGGCCGCTCTCGATCGTCCTCTGGCTGGTGGGGCTGGCGCTGTGCGTGCTGCTGCTGCCGCTGGTGACCCAGGAGCGCGAGCTCATCTTCATCGCCATGGCGCTGGTCACCGCGCTGTGGCTGCTGGTCGTGGTGATGCGCCAGTACCACCGCATCCGCGCCGAGCGCAACATCGAGAATCTGGTCGAGCTCGAGGTACACCGCGAGGCCGCCGAGAGCGAGCCCGGCGACTATCAGGTGCTGAGCGAGCGGCTCAAGCACGCCATGGCGATGCAGCGGGCGGCGCGCTCGGTGGATGGCGGCAAGGCCTCGCTCTACGAGCTGCCGTGGTATCTGGTGGTGGGTATGGCGGCCTCGGGCAAGACCTCGCTGCTGACCCGCTCCTCGCTCTCGGCGACCATGGCCGGGGGCAGCAATCTCTCCGCGGTGAGCGGCACCCAGCACTGCGATTGGTACTTCAGCCGCGAGGCGGTGATGATCGATACCGCCGGCCGCTATCTGGTCGAGGATCGGCCGGCGAGCGAGTTCGCCGACTTCCTCAAGACCCTGCGCAAGCAGCGGCGCAAGCCGGCGATCAACGGTCTGGTGCTGGTGGTCAGCCTGCCCGAGCTGCTCGAACAGTCGCGACAGGACGCCCACGCGCTGGCCGAGCAGCTGGTCAGCCGGGTGAGCGAGTACCGCGCCTGCCTGGGCATCAATCCGCCGGTCTATCTGTTCTTCAGCAAGGCGGACCTGCTGCCCGGCTTCACCCGTACCTTCGAAGCGCTCGACGCCACGGAGCGCCAGCAGCCCTGGGGCCTGACCTTCTCGCTCGACGAGCTGCGTCGCCAGGGCGTGACCCGGGCCTTCCAGCAGCGCTTCCCGGGGCTGGTGGCCACGCTGCGCGCACGGGTCGACGCCCGCGTGGTGGAAGAGGGCAGCGATGCCGACAGCGAGCTTTTACGCTTCCCCGACTACTTCGCCGAACTCTACGGTGTGCTCAGCGACTTCCTCGAGCAGTTCGATACCCAGCAGAACGCCGAGCGCGCACCGATCCTGCGCGGGCTCTACTTCACCAGCGCGCTGCAGAGCGGCCCGGCGCTGCCGGCGCTGATCGACGAGCAGACCCGCGACGCCTTCGCCCTGGCGCCGACGTCGGCGACCGCAGCGGCGCCGCGCAACGGTGAGCGTAGCTACTTCATCACCGATACCTTCCGTCGGGTGGTTTTCCCCGACCGCAACCTGAGCCTCTACTACTCCCAGCGCGGTGACCGCCGCTCGCTGCCGCCGTTCATGATCGGCGCGGTCGGTGCGCTCGGGGTTGCGGCGATCGCCGCCCAGGGCTGGTCGGCCTACAACAACAAGCAGTGGCTCGAACATATCCGCGAGCGCATCGCGCCTCTCGGTACGGATGCCAGCCTCCAGCCGGCGCAGCGCCGGGCGCTGCGCGACGACTTGGAGCAGCAGTTGACAGCGATCGAGCGTCACCGCGAGACCGGCGTGCCGCTGCGTCTCGACCTGGGCCTGTATCAGGGCGATGCGCTGCGCGCGCCGCTGAAGGAAGCCTGGGCCACGCTGTTCACGCGTGACGTGCTGACGCCGCTCTCCTGGCGTCTGGCGCGGCAGCTGCGTTCGCTGGCCGCCTTCGGTGATTCGGCCGACGGTATCGATACCGGTAACGGCGAAGGCGGAACGGCCGCCGACGCGTCGGCGCAGGCAGGTACGCATGCGGATGCCGCCGGCGCGGCGCGGGACCAGGGCCGCCAGATCGGCGAAGACGCCATGGCGCGCATGCGCGAGCGCTCGACCTCGCGGCCGACCCTGGGCAGCGTACCCACCAGCGCCTCCGAGATCGGCAGTCGCGCGCGCAGTGAGCTGCGTTCACGCACCACCGACAGCGCCCGTGATGCCTGGTACTCGGCGCGCAGCAGCGCCGAAACCTCGCTGGAAGAGGGGCTGCGTGATCGTACCAGCCAACTGGGCAGCGCCGTGGGCGATGCCGATGGCGACGAGTCCACGCTCACGCTGTCCGGCGAGCAGGGCCCCTCGCTCTCCGAGGAGATGCTGACCAAGCTCTCTCAGGCGGACGTCGAGCAGCTGATCGAGAGCTACTCCTCGCTCAAGCTCTATCTGATTCTGACCGACCCGGACGCCCATGCGGATCAGGGCGACTTCGTCGCCTCGGCGCTGCCGCGACTGTGGGCCGACTACGTGGCGCGCCGCGGACTGGATACCTCCCGCGACAGCATCATGGACAACGCCGCGCTCTACGTGCACTACCTGCAGGAGGGCAAGGCGCCGGCGCTTGAGCGCGACGACAAGCTGGTCGCCGACAGCCGCGACCGGCTCAACGCCTTCCTGATCGATTCGAGCCTGGTCGACCGCGAATACCTGCGCTACCAGCTGGAGGTAGAGCAGCGCTTCGAACCGCTGACGCTGTCGCGCATGGCCCCCGACATGGAAGGCCGGCTGTTCTACTCCAGCCGTGCGGTACCGGCTTTTTATACCCGCGAGGTGTGGAACCAGTACCTGCGTCCGGCGATCATCGAGACCGTCTCCGGCGATCTCCAGCGGGAATCGGACTGGGTGCTCGACGACGAGAACGTCGACGATGCGGTGCAGTCGAAGGCGCGCTTCGTCAGTCAGCTGATGGCGCGCTACAAGCGTGACTACGCCATCGCCTGGGAGCGTTTCCTCGACAACACCCACGTCGCCGACTTCGAGACCCTGGACCAGGCCAGCGTGCGCCTATCCCAGCTCAGCGACCTGCAGGGCTCGCCGCTGCGCCAGGTGCTGGAAGCGGTCAAGGCCAACACCACCTGGGACGACCCCAAGGCGCAGACCGAGGACGATGCCAGCGGCAAGGCCAAGGACCAGAGCTTCTGGGGCCGGGTGATGAGCGTGTTCAACGGCGCGGGAGGTGCCTCTGCGGTCGATATCAACACGCTGCCGCGCCTCAACGATGGCCTGTTGACCCGGCACTTCCGCCCGGTGACGCGACTGCTGGCGGCGGACGATGCCACCGGCAGCGACAACTCGGTGCTCAATCAGTACCTGCTCGACCTGCGCCAGCTCAAGGTGCGCGTGGACAACGTGCGCAGCGCCCAAGACGTGGGCCGCAGCAGCAAGTCGCTGATCATGGCGACGCTCTCCGGCCAGCCGACCGAGATCAACACCCTGCGCAACTTCGTCGCCTCGCGCGTGGATACCTCGCGCACGCCGCTGATCCGGGCGCTCGAACCGCTGTTCCGCGAGCCGGTCGAGGACACCTGGAAGGCGCTCAACGCCCCGGCGCGCCAGCAGCTCAACGCCGCCTGGGACGACAAGATCGTCACGCCGTGGGACCAGATGATTGCCGGGCGCTATCCGGTCAGCGACTCGGTCAACGAAGCCTCGGTGCGCGACATGGAGTACTTCATCGATCCCGACAAGGGGGTGATGTCGCAGTTCCGCAAGGAGGAGATCGGCGATCTGGCGGGTTCCGGCAGTGGCCAGCGCTCGACCATGGTCGACCCGCGCATGCTCTCGAGCATCGACGACGCCACCGCCCTCGGCCGGGTCATCGACAGCCTGTCTGACCTGCAGAACGGCTTCGAGCTGCAGATCAACCCCACCGCGGGGCTGACCGATATCATCCTGACCATCGACGGCCAGCGGCTGCACTACCGTAACAACACCCAGTCGTGGGAGCGGCTGACCTGGCCGGGCAACGGCGAAACCTTTGGCGCGCGTCTGGATATCGTCAATCGCAACGGCCAGCGCCATACGGTGTTCGACTATCCCAACCGCTGGGGCTTCCTGCGCATGATCGAGAGTGCCCGGATCACCCCGATCGACAAGGCGCGCCAACGGTTCAGCTGGAACACCTACATGGGCACGGCCAGCTTCGATGTGCGCAACTTCGGTGGGGTGAAGATCTCGGATCTCGAACGGATCAAGTCGCTGCGCATTCCGCAGATGAGCGGGTCCGGACAGTGAGCCCGCGGCCGCCGAGGCTGGCAGGCCAGGGCTCGGCGGTACGGGGCGGTGCGGCTCGGCGGCGGCCGGGCGAGACATGGAACAGGGTATGAGCGGGTAATGAAGAGGGTGTCGGCATGATCGGCTGCTTTGGCAAGATTCCCACGCAGGCCGACTTCGTAGGCGTGAATGCCACCGGGGCAGTGATCCAGGAGCTCGACCAGTGGTTACAGAGTGCGCTGTTGCAGTTTCTCGACCACGACGACTGGCAGCATCGCTTCGATGCGCTGCCGGTGTGCTTCTTCAACTATTACGCACGCAACGGCAGCCATGTGACCGGGGCCATGATCAGCTCGGCGGATGCCTCCGGGCGGCGCTATCCGTTCTTCGTCTTCCAGACGCTGAAGGCGGAAGGGCGCCCCGTGTTGCTGCCCTGCATCAACACCCTGGGCGAGATCTTCGCCGCCCAGGCGCGCACGATCCTCACCGACTCCGTGCATGGCGCGTCGCCGATCGACCCGGTGGCGGCGATCGGCGAGCTGCGCCAGCTCAACGACCAGGACATCGCGCTGTATCAGCGCATCCATCAGCGCTTTTTGCTCGACTACAGCTTCGCCGACGTGGCCAAGGCGCTGGAGTGGGGCTGGCCGGAGTTCATCAGCGGCGGCTGCCTGCATCGCCTGCACTATGCGCTGATGCGCTGGCGTGCCGGCAGTACCCAGGCGGTGATGCTGCCGCTACCCGCAGAGCGCGGGCTCAAGCGCCCGGTCGCCGATCTCTGGCAGCAGTGGCTGGGCGCCGCCTGCCCCGGTGGCACGCCGGTGATGAGTATGCTGGTCGACGACTTCATGCGCCCGCGGCTGCTGCTGATGCCGGTCTGGCAGAGCGCGGAACAGTTCTTCGAGGTGCTCTCGAACCCGGACGACAGGCGTCTGTGCATCGACGTGCTGTCGCCCTTCGCGGACGACGAGCCGCATCCCGGTACCTTGCCGCTCCCGGATACCCGGTTGAGTCTGGCCGATTTCATGGCGCAATTTCCGTGCGACGCACGGTAGACACCCGAGCATGAGCAGATCGCATCGATGAAACGTTTCAAAATCGCTTATCTGAAGTACGCCTTCTTCAAGTACCAGCCCTACATCCTGGGGCTTTTGTTCTTCGCCGCCATCTTTCTGGTCTGGCGGCTGGGCGTCGCACTGGGCTTTTCATCGCTGGCCAGTCTGCTCAGCGGGATCGTGCTGTTCCTGCTGGCGTCAGCGTTCTACGTGCTGCTGCTCTACCGCGGGGTGGGGCAGAAGCGCAATCTCGAACATCTGCTGATGGAGGACGCCGACGCCGCGGTGCTCGAGGCGAGCCCCCAGGACCGCGAAGAGATCAGCCTGCTGCGCGAGCGCCTGCTCAAGACCATCGAACGCCTCAAGCAGAGTGGCAAGCGCAAGGGCCAGCGCGGCAACGATGCGCTCTATGCGCTGCCCTGGTACATGATCGTGGGGCAGCCGGCGGCCGGCAAAAGCACCATGGTCTACGAGTCCGGGCTCAATTTCCCGTTCGCCGAGCGCGAGAACGCCCGGGTCGCCGGTATGGGCGGCACTCGCCACTGCGACTGGTTCTTCAGCTCCGACGCCATCCTGCTGGATACCGCCGGACGCTACATGAACAGTGAGGAGGAGGTCGGCAAGTGGAAGGGCTTTCTCGCTCTGCTCAAGTCGCATCGCCGCCATTGCCCGCTCAACGGCCTGATCGTCGCGGTCAATATCAGCGACGTGGTGCAGGCCAGCGATACCCAGCGCAACAACCTGGCGCGGCGTCTGCGCGAGCGTATCCAGGAGGCGCGCGAGCAGTTGGAGGCGCGGCTGCCGATCTATCTGGTGTTCACCAAGTGCGACCTGATCGAAGGGTTCACCACCTTTTTCGAGCGCCTCGATCCGCAGCATCGCAGCGACGTGCTCGGGCATACCTTTCCGCATCAGCAGCCCAGCGACGTCAATTGGGGGCAGCAGTTCGACAGCGCGCTGCAGGCGCTGTGCCATCACTGGCTGCAGGTGGGCGACGACGAGATCGTCCAGCGTGACGTGGTCGATACCCGCCGCGACGTGGCGGCCTTCCGCTTCCCGCTGGAGCTGGCGGCGCTGCGCGACTCGCTGACCCGCTTCGTCGATGCGCTGACCAACGCCAATCCCTATCAGAGCGCACCGCTGCTGCGCGGCTTCTACTTCGTCAGTGCCCTGCAGGAGGGCGATGCCATCGAAGGTGAGCACGCCAGCCGCGTGGGTCGCCACTTCGCCCTGGCCAAGCCCGGGCAGCTCTCAGAAGAGCGGGTCAATCACGCCTTCTTCATCGGCAACCTGTTCCGTCAGGTGATCATCGCCGACCGCCATCTGGCCGGGCTCTACTCGACGGACGTGCGTGGCAAGCGGCGCAAGCTGCGCTGGGGGCTGGCCGCCGCCGCGCTGGGGATCGTCGCCTGTACCCTGTGGATCACCTCGGCGGTGCGCAACCACGGCGAGATCGAGGCGATGTCGCACACCTTCGCCGAAGCCGCGACCGCGGATGACCAACAGCCGACACAGTACGCCCGCTGGTACAGCATCGATGCGCTGCGTGACTGGGGTAGCCACTACTACCAGCGCGAGCACGGCGACGGCGTGCCCTGGTCGATGGGCTGGGGGCTTTATCAGGGCGATGCGATCGAGCCGGCGATCCGCGAGCGCTACTTCGATCGCCTGCGCACGGTGATGCTGGAGCCGGTGGAGCAGAACCTGACTCGCTCGCTGTTCTCGCTCACCACCATCGGTGTCTACAAACGCACCACCGACGAGCTGCACGCGGTGGACGGGCCCGACACCGTGGCGCCCTATGCCCGACCGCGGGACAACACCGCGGAGTCGCTGGCCAAGTTCGGTCGCAATACCCTGGACACCTACCTGATGCTGTCGGACATGGAGCGTGCCGACATCGACACTGAGGTCCTGCGCAACCGCCTGCCAGCGTTCTGGTATCCGGCGATCCAGCAGCGTACCGGGGCGAAGATCGACGAGGATCGCTCCGACTACCGCTACGCCGGTCGCCAGATCGACTTCTATAGCCAGCAGATTCACGAGCCGGACGTGCCGCGGATCACCTCCAACGCTTTCCTGGTCTCGAGCAGCCGCAACTATATCGACAGCCTGCTTGAACAGACCCTGACCAGTACCGAAACCATCGTGCTCGAGTCCGACACCCTGTTCGCCTTTGGCCGTGGCGACTACGCCGGGCTGCAGCAGGCGGGGCAGAAAGAGCTGGACGAGCTGGCCCAGCGCCTGCTCAACACCCAGGACCTGGGGCAGATCCTGATCACCGGCCACGCTGACCCGATCGGCAACGAGGCGGTGAACCAGCAGCTCTCGCTGCAGCGGGCGATGACCGTGCGCCAGTACCTGGTGGGCAAGGGCGTGCCGGCGGGCTTGATCGAGGCCAAGGGGGCGGGCAGCGAGCGTCCGCTGGTGACCTGTGACCCCAATCAGCCGCGGGCGCAGCTGATCGAGTGCCTGGCGCCGAACCGCCGAGTAGAGATCGAAGTCAAGAAGCAGCAGTGATGACGTGCACTGCTGTTTTCCCATAATGTAACGAAATATGTAAAGTGTGTTTAAATGTAGAAATTGTCTTTAAAGTTTAAGATGGGTGGATATAATTGAGGTTCATCAGAATCGTGTGAGGTTTTGCAGCGTGCCGGAGGCATTTTGAAACCGGCTGCAATCATGTAAGAGATTGACCATGCCTTTGTAGGCGATCTCTTACAAAAAAGCGTATGCATTGGTTCTGATATCACCTAATTAAACTTCGTTATTTGCGGGTCTTGCTGTTTTTCCCCGCAAGAACAAGTGGTTGAGGTTTGTATGCTTTTCGGTCGTCGAGTCCTTCGAAGGCCGTCAAGTGGGCCAGGGGTCGCCCGGCATGCGTGAGGTCGATTGCCATCGCGCATCAGGAGCGGCTATTCGCGAGTGAGTAAATAGGAGAACAGAGCACATGGCATTCGATGCGTATCTCAAGATCGACGGCATCCCCGGTGAAAGCCTGGACGACAAACACGTCGACTGGATCGAACTGAAGAGCTTCGACTTCGGCGCTAGCCAGGCCACTTCGGCCACCGCCAGTTCTGCCGGCGGTGCTTCGGCCGAGCGCGTCAACCTGAGCGAATTCCGCATTCAGAAATTCGTCGACAAGGCGTCCGCCAAGCTGTTCGAGTCCTGCTGTAAAGGTCAGCACATCAAGGAAGTCGTGCTGCACGTGAACCGCGCCGGTGGTGACAAGGTGCGTTACATGGAGGTCAAGCTGGAAGAGGTGATCGTCTCCTCGACCGAGATGGAAGGCACCTCCGTGTCGACCGGCTTCGAGCAGAACGAGAGCGAAGATCGTCACGACCTGCCGTACGAAACCGTCAAGTTCAACTACGCGCGGATCAAGATCACCTACACCCAGCAGAAGCGTTCCGACGGCCAGGGTGGCGGCAACGTCGCCGGCGGCTGGGACCGCACCCGCAACAAGGTCTACGCCTGATATCGGGCTCGCGCCCGAGTTGCGACGGCCGCTCTACGCGAGCGGCCGAGCGGCACAGCGCTCACCCGTGGCGGCGGGTGGGCGTGTGGCGCCGACGCCCGGCGGCTCTCCTGTAGGAGCCGCGCGGGCGTTTGCGTTGCTGGCCTTCACGGCCGCTGACCCAGCGCAACGGGTGACGCGTCGACTGACCGGGAGCGGTGGGGCAGGGCTCCCGCGCCGCTCCCGGTCAGTCATCGCGGTTCAGGTACTGCCAATACCGCCATGACGAGTACCGCCATTTTTATTGCCGGGGCGAGCGTTGCGCCGATAGCCGCCGCGGCCCGAGCCGTTGACGAGGGACGACATGGATCAACTCGGCGAACTTTCCATCGAGGCGCTGCTCGCCCCCATCGAGGGCGCCAGCCATGCCGGCGGCGAGGACCTGACCTTCTCGCTGCTGTTCGACCAGATCAAGGAGGCGCGCCGCGCCGACCCCACCTACCTGCCCCAGGGTGAGTGGCAGACCGAACTCAAGCAGTCCGACTGGGGCCAGGTGATCAACCTCACCAGCGAGGCGCTGATCGCGCAGAGCAAGGATCTCCAGCTCGCCGGTTGGCTGTGCGAGGGGCTGGCGCATCGCGAGGGCTTCGACGGTATCGCCTTCGGCCTGACCCTCGAAGCCCGGCTGCTCGACGAGTACTGGGAGACCCTCTATCCCGAACTCGACGAGGATGACCTCGAAGAGCGCTCGGCACGGCTGAGTTGGCTGGGCGATACGCTGATCGGCGTGGTGCGCACGCTGCCGCTGCTCGACGGTGACGGCTACGGACTGGCCGACTACGACGAGTCGCGCCAGGTCGAGAACCAGGCGCGCAACGACCCCGATGCCATGGATCGTGCCCTCAGCGACGGCAAGATCAACGACGAGATCTTCCAGCGCTCGGTGGTGCTCACCAGTACCGACTTCCTGCAGCAGCGCCACGCCGTGATTGCCGCCGCGCTGGTGGCGCTGGAGCAGTTGGACGATATCGGCGATCAGCGCTTCGGCCGCGACGCGCCGAGCTTCGCCGGGTTGCAGAAAGTGCTGGTGCAGTGCCGCGACCTGACCGAAAAACTGCTGCGCGAGCGCGGGGCCGACGTCTCTGCCAGCGCCGATGCCGAGGCTGCCGCCGAGGTGAAGGCGGAAGAGCCCGCCGCGACCCGCGTCGAGCCGAGCCTGTCGGCCCCCGCGGTGGCCGAGCCGGCGGGTGCGCTGCGCACCAAGCCCCAGAGCCGCGACGAAGCGTTCGAGATGCTCAACGGTGTGGCGCGCTACTTCAAGGAGCGCGAGCCCCATAGCCCGGTGCCCTATCTGATCGAGCGGGCGGTGAAGTGGGGCCGTATGCCGCTGGAAGAGTGGCTCAAGGATGTGATCAAGGATCACGGCGTGATCGACAACATCCGCGACACCCTGGGCACGCAGCCGAAGGATGATGACTACTGACCATGTCCCGCGCCTCGATATTCGATCTCCTGCATCAGCGCCAGGTCGTCAGTGAGCCGGTCGAAGAACCGGTCGCGATTCGCAGCGACTATCTCCCCGACCGGCTGCGGATCATCGATGGCCTGGCGCTGACGGCCGCCGGGTTCATCCGCAGCGGCGAAATCCCCGAACCGGCCACGCCGGAGCTGTCGTCGACGCTCTACGGCGCCGACGGCTACCGCCTGCTGGTGCACCGGGTGGGCGATGCCATGAGCGTGAACGAGCCGCGCCTGGGCCGGCTCGACGCCAAGGCGCTGCGGCTGCATCAGTTGATCCAGACAGTGGTGATCGAAGCGCTGATGATGCTCGAAGTGCTGCCCGAAGAGAGCCACTTCGATGTGCTGCTCAGCACGCCGTTTCGCTCGCGGGAAGCCGCCGACATCGTGCAGTCACGCCTGCGTGACGTCATCGCCGAAACCCAGTACGGCGCTTGCCTGGGTGAGGTGCGGCTGGCCCCGGAGGGGGCGGACCCGCACGCCACGCTCGCGGTCGGCGATCAGGGCGGTATGCCCTATGTGCTGTGGGTCGGCGCGGATTCGCTGCTCAACGATAGCGACGTGGGCTCGCTGCGCTATCGCGATCTGCTGACGCCAACGTCGCGCGGCGGTGGGCTCTATCCCGGCGAGGCGGTGGCGGCGCTGCTGCTGCAGCGGTTGACGGCGGAGGACGCGGCGTTCGACAGCGGCTGGTATCTGGAGGCGGGCATTCGGCGGGAGCATGCGCCGCGGGCGACGCGGCGCGACCACGACAAGCGCCAGGCGCTGATCACGCTGCTCGACGAGCTGTGGCCGGCGGCGGGGTCGTTATCCGGAGCAGATGAGCAGGCGGGTGGCGAAGAGACAGCATCAGCGGCGCCCTCGCGCCTAGTGGTCGATGCGCTGGGCCTGCCCGGGCGGGCAGTGGAGCTGGGCGGCGCGGTGGTCGAGCGCTGGCCCGACCTGGATACGGTCGAGGATGGGCTGGGTGTCGATGCGCTTTGCGGCTGGAGCGGTGAAGCCACCCGGGTGTTGCCGTTCGTGCTGGCGGTGGCGGCCTGCACCCCCGAGCAGCATGCGCTGGTACTCACGCTGCACGCAGAGCAGAGCACCCAGGCCTGGGCGCTCGAGAGCTGCGCGGCGGTGGCCGTAGCCTCGGCCGCGCAGCCGGTGGAGGCTCAGTCGTGACCGCTGTCGCCGTTGTGCGAAGAGATCAGGGTCGCCCCGCAGGCGGTCTTGTGTCCGTGCAGCGCCACCGGCTTGCCGTTGACCTTCATGGTCGGATGACCTTCGACGATCACCGTGGTGCTGCCATGGCCATCCTTGGGGCAGGTGACCTTGTCGCCGACGCAGGCCACCGGCTTGCCATCGATCAGGTAGCTGCTCTGTGCGGTAATGACTTTGCCGCCATGGCTCGTGGCGTCACCGAGTACAACGATGCCTTTCATCGGTCAGGGCTTCCTGGCAAGGGTGAAAAGGAGCGGGCTCGTTTCGGCGAGCCGGCGAGCGTTAATTTAGCCATCGACCCGACGCGGGAACAAGCACCCGCCGACGAGAGGCTGCGGAGGTAACATGGCAGACATCACCCTCGACGCGCTGCGCGAGACGTTCGATATCGACCTGTCGCAGTCGCAGCGGCTGCTGACCCTCGACGTTGCCGGCGTCGCCCTCGTGCCCCATCGGCTTGTGGGCGAAGAGCGCGTCAGCGCGCCCTTCACCTACACATTGGACTGCATCTCCCAGCAGGGCGATATCGAGCTCAAGACGCTGATGGCGCAGCCGGCGCGGCTCTCGATCCTGCAGGCCGACGGCAGCTACCGCCCGCTGCACGGGCTGGTCTCCGAGGCTGCGCTGCTGGGCGAGGATGGCGGCGTCACCTACTACCAGCTCACCCTGGTGCCGTGGATTCAGATGCTCGGCCTGGGCCGGGATAGCCGTATCTTCCAGGATCGCTCGGTGGTCGACGTGCTGACCCAGGTCTTCGATGGGCATGAGCTGGCCCAGGGCCGCTACCGCTTCGATCTGCGCCGCGACTACCCGGTGCGCAGTTACTGCGTGCAGTACCGCGAGAGCGATCTGAACTTCATCAGCCGGCTAGCACAGGAAGAAGGCATCTGGTGGTATGCCGAATTCGCTGGCGAAGACGACGACTATGCGGGCCACCGCATCGTCTTCACCGACGATGTCGACACCACCCAACCGGTCAGCCCCCAGGCGATCCGCTTCCACCGCCAGGCGGCCACCGAGCGTGAGGACGCCCTAACCCAGTGGGGCGGTGTGCGTACCCAGCAGCCCACCCGGGTCAGCGTGGGCACCTTCGACTACAAGCAGCCCTCGCTGACCAAACGCACCGGGCTCGACACCCTCAGCGACCAGGGCAACCTGCCCAAGACCGAACTCTACGACTACGCCGGCGAGTACTACTACCACGGTTATGAGCGCGGTGAGCGGCTGACCGAGAATCGCCTGGAAGCCCATGAGTCCCGCGCCAAGCGCTTCCGCGGCAGCGGCGGCGCGCGCCAGCTCCAGGCCGGGCGCTGGTTCGAACTCACCCAGCACCCGCTGCACGACAGCGGCGGCCGGCATCGAAAAGGAGAGGAAGAGCGCCAGTTCCTGCTGCTGGGCGTCACCGTCCACGCCGAGAACGCGCTGCCGGTCTCGGCCCAGCTTCAGGCGCTACCGGGCAGCCTGCAGCCCCAGCTCGACGCCGCCAAGCAGGCGCACGGGCTCGAAGCGGATACCCCAGATCCTACGGGCGAGCGTCTGTCGGATTATGCGACTGGCGGCACCGGCCACTTTCTGGTCGACCTCGAGGCCCAGCGCCTCAGCCAGCCCTACCGCCATCCGCTGACCCACCGCCGCCCGGTGATCGGCGGGCCGCAGACCGCCACCGTGGTCGGCCCGGCCAATGAAGAGATCCACACCGATCACCTCAACCGCGTGCGCGTCCAGTTCCACTGGGACCGCCAGGGGCAAAACGATGAGAACTCAAGCGTCTGGCTGCGGGTCTCCCAGCCCAACGCCGGCGCCGGTTGGGGCGGCGTGTTCGTGCCGCGTATCGGCCAGGAAGTGCTGGTCGACTTCCTCGAAGGCGACGCCGACCGCCCGCTGATCACCGGGCGGGTCTACAACGGCGAGCAGACGCCGGACTGGCACAGTCACGGCCTGCTCTCCGGGTTCAAGAGCAAGACCTATCGCGGCAGCAAGTACAACGAGCTGGTGTTCGACGACGCCACCGACCAGGAGCGCGTCCGCCTCAACTCCGAAGCCGAGAAGAGCCAGCTCAACCTCGGCTACCTGATCCACCAGACCGGCAACACCCGCGGCGCCTTCCGCGGCACCGGCTTCGAGCTGCGCACCGATGCCTATGGCGCCATCCGCGCCAATCAGGGGCTCTACCTCACCAGCTGGGGCCAGCTCGGCGCCAGCGGTGACCAGCTCGACCTCACCCCGGCCAAACAGCAGCTCGACAGCGCCTACCAGCTCACCGACACGTTGAGCCAGAGTGCCCAGAATCACAACGCCGAAGCACTCGACAGTCGTACCCACCTCAAGCAGGCAGGTGAGGATGCCGACGACACCTACGGCAACAGCGAACAGCTTGCGGATGCCAAGCAGGATAACGCCCGTGGTGCCACCGACAGCGGCGGCCGTGGCGAAGCGGCACGCATGAAAGCGCCCTGGCTGCATATGGCCTCGCCCGCCGGGATCACCCTGAGCACGCCGGAATCGACCCACCTGGCCCAGGGCCACTCGCTGAGCGTCTCCAGCGGCGAGGACGTCAACGTGGCCACCGGCAAGAGTCTGGTCGCCTCGATCTCCGAGAAGCTCTCGCTGTTCGTGCAGAAGGCCGGCATCAAACTGTTCGCGGCGCGGGGCAAGGTGGATATCCAGGCGCAGTCGGACAACCTGGAAGCCACCGCGCGGCGGGATCTCGGCGTCACCTCCACGGAAGACAAGATCGACTTGGCTGCCGCCAAGGAGATTCTGCTGGTCAGCGGCGGTGCCTACGTGCGTATCAAGGGCGGCAATATCGAGCTGCACGCCCCCGGCAAGGTCACCGTCAAGGGCGCGACGAAGAACTTCGGCGGGCCGGCGAGCCTGAACGCCACACCGCCCGAGCTGCCTGAGGGGGAAGACGTGCTCTGTGCCAGCAAGAGCCAGGCTGCGGCAGGCAGCGGTGATGGTAGCGTGGAAAGCTAGCAATGCGCAGCGTGAGCGATGCGGTGTGGATGGCCGATGCCAATGAGGCCGCCAGGGAAGGGCGGCTTTACCGTCTGGTGGACCCTTCGGAGTCACCGGACTGGGCGCTGAGCGGCGGGGCTCGCCAGCGGGCGACGCTGATTCGCCACCCGCTGCTGGCCCAGACACCTGCCCAGCGTCTTTATCTCGAACGGATGGACCAACGCCGCGCCGCGGCGCTGGCGTCGCAACTCGATCATCAGCGCGCCGAGCGTGGTGCTGGGCTGCTCGGCCCTGTGCCGCTCTGCGGCTGGCTGATTTCTCACCATGCCAGCACCAGCATTGCCACCTATCTCGGCCGCCAGCTCAAGCAGATGACGCCGGAAGGGAAGCCAGCCCTGCTGCGCTTCTACGACCCCCGGGTGCTGGAGCACCTGCCGCGCATTCTCGAGCGCTGGCAGCTTTCGGCGCTGCTGGGGCCCATCGATCGCTGGGTCTATCTCGATACCGAGATGAAGCTGCGCGCACTCGACCCACACGGAGAGGTTCGCCGGCTCGGCGGCCTGAAACCCAGCGCCGAGCAGTGGCGTGCCATACAGCGCATTGGCCAGATCAATCGCTGCCGGGAGCTCTATCGCACGCTCCCTGGCTCGGCGGGACTCTCGGCAGCGCCCGCGAACAGCGTCGACGCCTTGTTGGTCGCCGCACACGACCTCGGTCTGCGAGACCGAGCAGACGTGGCCACCTTCGTCCTTCACGGGCTGATCACGCGGATCGATTTTCATCGCCACCCGATCATGCAGACGCTGCTGGGCCGCCTGGGCGGACGGTTGAATTACATTGGATTGTCGAATCAGCTTTCCGACGCTGACTGGGAAGCGATATCGAACATGGGGGAGATGACATAGTATGACGGCACCATCTCAAGCGGGCGCTCACGCAGCGGAAAATGAAGCGGCGGGCCAGGAGAGCGGGCGCTGCCAGTTCTGTGAACGCAAGGGATTACCGATCCTTCCCGTGCGCTACGCCGTCTGCCAGCGTAACGACCGCAATGGCGATATACCGGAACTCGAGACCTCGAGAATCCAGGAGTTCACCGACATCCTGCTGGACAAGAGTCTGGTAGGCGGCGAAGAGCAGGCGAGAAGTGTGCCCGACGAGGTCAGGGCGGAGCTGACGCAGAGCACCGGCAGCCAGGTCAACAAGTACATTCTGCGCCAGTTACGCCAGGGGTATCTCTACTTCTACGATCAGGACAACCCCGACCAGAATCATTGGTACGCCTACGCGATCACCAGCGACGGCAAATACTATCAGTTCCCTGTGTTACAGCCGCGGGCGCTGGACGAAATCAAGTTTCCCGAAAGCTGTCAGGCCAAGCCCGGCGATGTCCTGGATGCTTCTATTGTCACCCTGCCGTTTCCCGAGAAGTCGGGCACGCTTTACTACGCCTTCAGCGAACACCCCTGGTCCAACGCCCACATCCAGATGATCGGCAGTGATGAGGCGTGGCGCAAGGCCCACATGCAGCAGGTGAACATCCCGGCATGGGTGAGTGGACAGCGGCAATCTTGCGCCTTTGGCATCGATGAACTGGAGAAAGTCGCCGAGTACAGCGCGGCAGCAGGAAGTCTGGATGAACAGTTCTGGTCCAGCGGTCCGGTGCGATCGCTATTCAAACCCGGTGAACTCAGGGACGCCATGCAACGCCGGCTCGACCACGCCGGCGGTGAATACCAGGGCAAGGGGCTCATTCTCGCGGTCAAGGACGAGATCGGCATCATCGACGAATTGAACGCCTATCGGCATCAGGCGTTGGCCAGCGTCGAAGAATTCTTCTACAACAAGGAAGAAGAAGAGGATGAGGCGCAGATACACAATGTGCGTCGTCGTAAACTGCTCTGTATGCAGGCCATCGATGCCTTCAAGAAGAACTTCGCGCGTAGCTACGTGGCGAGTCAGGAGCAGTCACTGAGTGACAAAATCGATAAGGCGCGTGCTGAGCGGGATGCCTTTCAGGAGGAGGAGTATTCCCGGGAAAACTCCTCTCCCCGTGAGCGCGCCCAGCACCAGCGGCGTCTAGGTCAGTTGAATCGGGCCGTGCGCGAAGCTGAGACGGAAAAGGAGGACTTTCTACGTGATCAGCAGCAAGAAGCCGAGGAGCTGCGTGAAGAGAGACAGCGGCTGACAGAGCGAATATCGCAATTGGAGCACGAGCAGGCCGAACTCGACCGCCGGGCGGCTAGCAGTGATCCGGCGATCGCCAGACAAGCCGAAATGCAAAAGCAGACTCCTTTTATAGAAAACGAGCTTCAGCACAAGCGGTTCCTGCTCCAAAATCTCAAATCCGAAGCCCAGCGAGCGGCGGATAGGCACGCCGACCAGCTCGATGAGCTTTACGACTCCGATGCTCTCGACCGCTTCAGAGCCGATTACGAAGAGAATACGGCACATTGCCAGAGTCTGGCCGCCGTATTCGACGATGACTATGCCATCTGGGCAAGGCATGGTTTACCCGCCGTGATTGGCCGTTACAGCCAGTCCGACTACTGGACCGGGCTGGGGCTCAGTGGCCTGATAGGCAATGCACTGCGTGGCGGTATCATATCGCCCTCCAGTGGTGGCTTATGGAAGCTGTTGGCCGACGACCTCGAGTCGAGTGAGTCGCCGCTACTCGCGGCGCTCTTTGCCAATGACGCCGAAATGATCGCGCAGGCCCGGGAGCGTCTAGGTAGCTTGCCCGCTGGGTCACAGCTATCGGCGCAGACGCTAAAGTCATGGGGTGAGCGTTTTCAGCAGGTACGTGCACGTACGCAAAAGCCTGACGGGCGCGCGCCGACAAGCGACCAGATCATCAGCCGCTGGCGCCCGATTCAGGACCTATTGGCAACGACGGTCGGCAACTCGATTGCCTCGCTGGTACTGTACCGAGCCGCTGGTGTGCCCGCGCCGGACTATAAGCCGGCGCTATCGCAGTTCGTGCGCTACCACCAACTGGCCTTCATGGCCGACCCGCAAGCGCTGGACGGCGAGCAGCCGGCACCCACCATGGTCGAGCGGGAGATCAAGCTCTCTGAACTCTATCAGTGGCTACGTGCCGTCTCGCAAGCAAGTGCCAAAAAGCCGAATCAAGGTGCCGATACCAGCAAGGCAATGAAGTCTCTGGACGGGATGGTCGGCAACTTTTCCGCGCCAATGGCGGATAGCGACAGAACGGTACGGATTGCCTTGCCAGTCTACGTGGATATCAAAGCGGTGACGGGGGGTAGTGGTGCAGAGATACCGGCTGATAGCTATACGCCGAGCGATGAACAGCAGCGCCTGAGTGATCTGGCGCAGAACGCCCGGGATATCGGCAACACCCTGTTCAGCGCCCACAAGGGGAGTGGCCAGGTTGCCGGTGCGTGCCTGGTGCTATGGAGCCTGATCGTCTCCTGGCAAGAAGGTGCCTTCGAGGATGAGGAAGAGGGCGCCGACTGGAGCAAGATCATTGGATCTAGTATCAGCTTGGCGGGCGGCGCGATGGCGGGGATCGAAGGCTACCACAAGATCCGCATGGCGAGCCTGGGCCTGTCGACAGAAGGCGCGATGATCGGTGGGGTTAAATGGGCCTTTGTCAGCGACGTGCTCGGCGCGGCGGGTGGCATGATCTCGATCTGGGATGGCCTAAAGAAGTTGACTGAAGCCAACGAGGCCAGCAAGACAGGCCAGAGTCTTACCGGCCACTATGGCATGATCGTCGGCGGGGTTGGGGTTATCGCCGGTATTGCTTCGATCGTCGTGATCAGCGCAAGTACAGTCGTCGGTGTTTTCGTAGGTCTGTTCGTCGGTCTTGTGACACTCCTGGTGGGCTTTATATTCGTTACTATGGTGTCTCCGGCGGTGCAGATGTGGGTGAACCGAAGCATTCTCGGGAAGCCATCGGAACGAGAAGATATGCAAGTCCTGCCGTTCGACGACATGGCGTCGGAGCAAAGCTCGCTGGAGATGGTATTCCAAGGGGTGTTGGTAGAATTGTCTTGGTCGCCGGTGAGGCCTGATACAAATCAATATATTGAGTCTCCTTATGATATTGATATGGAAGGTTTGAAGGCTGAGGTGGAGAGAGCGCGCAAGAATGTAACAATAGATTTGACGGTTAAGTTGCCAGCGTTAGATTCTATGGAAGTCGATCTTCGCTTGATATCTTCTGAAAATGTTAATACTTTATTTGAATGGAGGTATCAGAAAGTTAGCAAGGATGCTGGATTGGATGCTGTTGTTGCTATGGGAAGTGAATCCTCATCAAGTCAGCCCAGCTTTTCCAAAAATGGAGGCTTTTATGTTATGGAGTGCGAGAGAGTTTTTGATAAAAGCGATCTTGGTGGTTCTCCCCAGTTGATCTTGTCTTTCCTGAGCAAGAAAGCTGTGTCTAGGCTGAATGATACCTTTGAGTTGGTGATCTGAATGAAGATATTCTTGGTTTTTTGTGGCTTGTTGTTTTCTGGTGTTTCTTTTGCGGGTGTGGTTTCTCAAGATCCGGGGAAGTATGCGTTAAATGATGTTTACTCTGGCTATTCCAAAGCGGAAATATTAGCCCCCTCCTCACCTGAGAAGGATATCAAGGAATATCTTCTTGGTTTGCTTTATTTTTATGGCAATAGCCAGTGGGGTGTGGAGAAGAGTTGTAAAAAAGGCATGTCTCTCTTGAACTCAGCATGGAAGAGTGGGGTTGTTGATGCAGGATACGCTTTGGGGGTTGCTTACTACAAAGGTGATTGTGTAAAAAAAAGCTTAAGCATATCTAGAGATTACTTTCTAAAAACTGCAGAGGCAGGTTATCTACGCTCTCAGAAAGTTTTGGGTCTAGCTTATCTTGGCAAGCAGTGGACTGAGTTGTTTGATAGTGGTGACTTAGACAAGGCGGTTTTTTGGCTTGGTAAGGCTGGTGATGCTGGTGATAGGGACTCAGCTGGTTTACTTGCTGCGATGTATAGAAAAGGTGATGGAGTTCCAAAAGATGAATGTGAGTCTTTTAGCTGGTTAAAGAAGGCGGTTTTTAGTAGGTTTGGCGACGGTGATACTGCTGGGTTTCCTTTGTTGGCGAAATATTATGAAAAAGGTATGGGGACGAGTGTGAACCTTGTTGAGGCGTATAAGTATTATGACCTCAGTGGCTCGGCTGGTGTTGATGACAAGCAGCGCATTGCCAAGGAAATGACTCAAGAGCAGATCGACGAAGCTCTCCGCCAGTCCAAGGAGTGGCAGAAAGAACATAATGTTCAGGTGGGTGGTGGTTTTATTCGTCGCACCAATTGAGATAGTTGCTTTGCCAAGATTCTAGCGTGTGAAGTTTTAATTAAAACCCATGGCATTGGTCATGGGTTTTTCATTGGAATCTCTCCGCCCCGGTGGCGAATAGCGACAGAACGGTACGCATTGCCTTGCCAGTCTACGTGGATATCAAAGCGGTGACGGGGGGTAGTGGTGCACAGATACCGGCTGATAGCTATACGCCAGCGGATGAACAGCAGCGCCTGGGTGATCTGGCGCAGAACGCCCGGGATATCGGCAACACCCTGTTCAGCGCCCACAAGGGGAGTGGCCAGGTTGCCGGTGCGTGCCTGGTGCTATGGAGCCTGATCGTCTCCTGGCAAGAAGGTGCCTTCGAGGATGAGGAAGAGGGCGCCGACTGGAGCAAGATCATTGGATCTAGTATCAGCTTGGCGGGCGGCGCGATGGCGGGGATCGAAGGCTACCACAAAATCCGCATGGCGAGCCTGGGCCTGTCGACAGAAGGCGCGATGATCGGTGGGGTTAAATGGGCCTTTGTCAGCGACGTGCTCGGCGCGGCGGGTGGCATGATCTCGATCTGGGATGGCCTGAAGAAGTTGACTGAAGCCAACGAGGCCAGCAAGACAGGCCAGAGTCTTACCGGCCACTATGGCATGATCGTCGGCGGGGTTGGGGTTATCGCCGGTATTGCTTCGATCGTCGTGATCAGCGCAAGTACAGTCGTCGGTGTTTTCGTAGGTCTGTTCGTCGGTCTTGTGACACTCCTGGTGGGCTTTATATTCGTTACTATGGTGTCTCCGGCGGTGCAGATGTGGGTGAACCGAAGCATTCTCGGGAAGCCATCGGCACAGCAGGAAATGCAGGTCCTGCCATTTGACGACATGGCGTCCGAGCAGGGCTCGCTGGAAATGGTGTTCCAAGGGGTGCTGGTGGAGTTGTCTTGGGAGCCTGTCAGGCCTAACCCGGCAAATTATATGGGTACAGGTTCTCAAGGTGGCGGTGCCTTGGGGATAAGTTCGGATGCAAGTGCGCGGCAAGCGGAAGAAGAACGTGTTGCGAGTTTGGTGAGAATAGAAACAAAAGTCGAAGTTCCTAGCTTTGACAGTTTTTCAATATCCGTTAGGTTGTACGATGCTTCAGGTAATGATCTCGTATCAGGTTCGTATTTCGGTGATAAAAACTCTTTGACGAAGAAGCGTGGTCGGGATTCGAGAATGTCAAAAAGCGATGATGGCGATATTGAAGTCGTTAAAGAGCTGAAAAGCTATACATTGAAAGCTTCTAGTCAGGTATCAAGAGGTTCAGGTAGATACAGTTTGGATATAAGCCTGTTCGCCAAGGCCCGTTCGATCACAGATACTTTTACGATGGAGATATGATGTGAAGATAGGTGCTTTTGTTTTTTTGCTTCTGTTTCCCCTTGTGGCTTTTTGTGAGGTTATATCCCAAGATCCCAGAGAGGCATGGCTTGATGAATATTATTTAAAGGGGGCTTCTGAGATTAAGAAGGCCGAGGAAGCAGGTGATGCAAAGGCTGCTTATGCTCTTGGGGTTTTGTATTTGGATGGCTCGTCGGAAATGAGCATTAAAGCAGACTACAACAAAGCGGTCTGTTATCTAGAGAAGGCGTGGGGAGCTGATGTTGCGGATGCTGGCTATATCCTGGCTACTATGTACTATAGTGGTTTGGGTGTTAAAGAGGATAATGCTAAAGCGCTGGATTTGTTGGTTTCTTCGGCCAAGCTTGGGCTCTTGTCGGCTCAGTCGGTCTTGGGAAGAGCCTACTGGGGGCAGAATTACGGTGATCTTGTCTCTAGGAATATGGAAAAATCTATTTACTGGTTAAAAAAAGCAAGCGATTCTGGAGATGCCAAATCTGCGTTTGGTCTGGCATACATATACGAGAAAGGTGTAGGGGTGGATAGAAATTATTCGGAAGCATATAAATGGAGGGAGCGCTCTGTTAGTTTAAAATACAATATGTCTCAAGGTTATTTTTTGCCTTTGGCAGAATACTACGAGAATGGTATTGGTACGAAGGTGGATCTTGTTAAAGCGTATAAGTGCTATGACTTGAGCGGTACTGCTGGTGTGGAAGGCAAACAGCGTATCGCCAAGAAAATGACTCAGGAGCAAATCGACGAAGCTCTTCGTCAGTCCAAAGAATGGCAGAAAGAGCACAATGTTCAGGTGGGTGGTGGTTTTATTCGGCGCGCCAATTGAAGTTGTTGTTTTGCCAAGATTGTAGCGTGTGACTTTAGAATTAAGACCCATGGCATTGGTCATGGGTTTTTTGTTGGGAGCTCTCCGCCCCGGTTGCGGATAGCGACAGAACGGTACGGATTGCCTTGCCATTCTACGTGGATATCAACGCGGTGACGGGGGAGAGTGACGAACCTCCCGCCCTACCAGGCAGTTATACGCCAGAGGATGAACAGCAGCGGCTGGGTGATCTGGCGCAGAACGCCCGGGATATCGGTAACACCCTGTTCAGCGCCCACAAGGGCAGTGGCCAGGTTGCCGGTGCCTGCCTGGTGCTATGGAGCCTGATCGTATCCTGGCAAGAAGGCGCCTTCGTGGACGATGAAGAGGGCGCTGACTGGAGCAAGATCATCGGCTCGGGTATCAGCGTGGCGAGCGGCGCGATGGCGGGGATCGAAGGCTACCACAAGATCCGCATGGCGAGCCTGGGCCTGTCGACAGAAGGCGCGGTGATCGGTGGGATTAAATGGGCCTTTGTCAGTGACGTGCTCGGCGCGGCGGGTGGCATGATCTCGATCTGGGATGGCCTGAAGAAGTTGACGGAAGCCAACGAGGCCAACAAGACAGGTCAGAGTCTTACCGGCCACTATGGCATGATTGTCGGCGGTGTTGGGGTTCTCGCTGGCATTGCTTCGATCGTCGTGATCAGCGCAAGTACAGTCGTCGGTGTTTTCGTAGGTCTGTTCGTCGGTCTTGTGACACTCCTGGTGGGCTTTATATTCGTTACTATGGTGTCTCCGGCGGTGCAGATGTGGGTGAACCGAAGCATTCTCGGGAAGCCATCGGAACGAGAAGATATGCAGGTCCTGCCGTTCGACGATATGGCGTCGGAGCAAAGCTCGCTGGAGATGGTCTTTGAGGGGCTGGTTGTCGAGTTGTCATGGGAGCAGGAGTTTAGGGAGAAAGATGTAGATGTTGTTAGCAGTCATGGCATATTGGGTACGACTTTCAAGGGGTTTCGGAATTCTAAGGCTGAGAGAAGTCTTGTAAAGATTAATTTAAAGGTCAGGGTTCCAAAGTTGGATTTTATGGAGCTTGATGTTGAGCTTGGTGTCGCGAATCTGCGTGACTATACATATGCTTGGTCTTATAAGCGTACTGGCGGAGTCAGTGGGTTGTCTTCTGAGAGAAAACGTGGACAAGACCAAAGTACGGGATCTTCCGATACCCCACAATTCGTTGAGGTGGATGATGGTTATAGTATGGAATGGTGCCAGGCTTACACTCGGAAAGAACTCTCTGATATGGCTACTCTGTCTATAAATCTGAAGACGTCTCGTGCTGCACTTGGCAGCTCTGATGTTTTCCTAATGGAGCTTCCTCAATGAGATTGATGCTTGTATTTCTTTTTTTGTTTGCTGTAAATTATGTTCATGCGGGAATTTTTTACAACGACCCCACTGGCCGTGAATTCAATGCTGCTTATGATCGGTTTTCAGAGGATCGTTTGAAGGGCTTGAGTGGCGATGATAAGCATCTGAAACAATATTTGCTTGGTGTCTTGTATGTGAATGGAGATCAAGAATTTAATGTGAGAAAAGATTGTCGCAAGGCGGTGTCATTGTTGCAGAAAGCCTGGCAGGCGAATGTTGTTGATGCTGGGTTCACATTGGCTACGATGTATTATGATGGTGTTTGTTTGGACAAAGATCTGGACAAGGCAAGGGGGCTTGCGACTGACACGGCAAAAGATGGCTACATTCTTTCTCAGAGAATGTTAGGAAGGGCGTATTTGGGGCGCTCTTGGAAGGGGTTATATCCGAAAAACATGGAAAAGGCTGTTTTTTGGTTAAGCAAAGCGGCTGATGCTGGAGATACTCAATCTGCTGGAGCCCTGTCGGCTATTTATCGCAAAGGCATTGGGGTGGCAGTGGACGAAAAAAAGTCTTTTTATTGGGCTAAGAAATCAGCGTTTTCAAAATACGAGCCAGATAAAATAATTAATTTTCACTACTTGGCCGGCTACTACGAGAAAGGGGTTGGCACAAGTGTGGATTTGGTTAGTGCTTATAAGTATTATGATCTAAGTGGTACCGCTGGGGTTGATGATAAGCAACGCGTTGCCAAGGAAATGACTCAAGAACAGATCGACGAAGCTCTTCGTCAATCCAAAGAGTGGCAGAAAGAGCACAATGTTCAGGTGGGCGGTGGTTTTATTCGGCGCGCCAACTGAAACTTTCATGTAAGTGCTGGTGTGTGGTGATAAGTCATAAGTTAACGTCAGGCTGTCTAACGATAAGGGGTGATTTTTATGCCAGGCCAAGAAAATCCGGATCAAGCTTTTTACGCTAAGATCTCCTCGCTTATCGCGCTGTGCGGCGGGGGTGGGTTATTGCTCGCGTCGCTGTTGGCGATTCCCAGTTCGCCGATTTTTCCAGGTGCGCCCATCCTCATCGCTTGCGCCCTGATCGTGGCTGGGCTCTGGTTCCAGTTCAATCCTATCGTCCGGCTCACGGATGAGCATGTCTCGGTCAAACTGGCGATCATCCGTCCGCGTACGACCCTTGCGCTCGACCAGTTGGCGCGCGTCGAAGTGACCCCGCGCGAGTGTGTGCTTTACTACCGCAAAGACGGTTCCGGCGAAGGCAAGCTCAAGATCCCGCTCAAGAGCCTGGCCAAAGAGGATCGCGAGCGGTGCACGTTGGCCTTGCGGCAGCGGGTGCACACCGAGGCGGCCTAGGCCGATGGCATCACCAACACACAAACGCCCATGGCCTTGGCCATGGGCGTTTGCATTGGGGCAGGGCTGGTTTGTCAGGTAGTGCCGACTCAGGCCTCGTCCAGCTTCTGCTTGAGCAGGCCGTTGACCTGCTGCGGGTTGGCGGTGCCGCGGGAGGCTTTCATCACCTGGCCGACGAAGTAGCCGATCATCTTGCCGCGCTTCTCCGGATCGGCGTCGCGGTACTGGGCGACCTGTACCGGGCTATCCGCGATGACCTGGTCGATCATCGCTTCGATGGCGCCGGTGTCGGTGACCTGCTTGAGCCCGCGTGCCTCGATGATCTCGTCCGCGCTCTGGCCTTCGTTGTTCCAGAGCGCCGCGAAGACCTGCTTGGCCGCCTTGCCGTTGATAGTGTCGTCGAGCACGCGGCTGACCAGCCCCCGAGCTGCTCCGGGGTGACCGGACTGTTGCTGATGTCGATATTCTCGCGGTTGAGATGGCCGGAGAGCTCGCCCTGCACCCAGTTGGCCGCCTGCTTGGCGTCGCCGCACACCGCGAGCACCGCTTCGAAGTACTCGGCAGTGGGGCGCGTGGCGGAGAGCACGCCAGCGTCGTAGGCCGAGAGCCCCAGGCTGTTCTCGAAACGGTGGCGCTTTTCGGTGGGCAGTTCCGGCAGGGTGGCGCGCTGGTGCTCGATATAGGCGCTGTCGAGCATCACCGGCAGCAGGTCGGGGCAGGGGAAGTAACGGTAGTCGTTGGCTTCCTCCTTGGTACGCATGCTGCGGGTCTCGTCCTGGTCCGGATCGTAGAGCCGGGTCTCCTGCACGACCTTGCCGCCATCCTCGATCAGCTCGATCTGGCGTTCGACCTCGAACTCGATCGCGCGCTCGACGAAGCGGAAGGAGTTGACGTTCTTGATCTCGGCGCGGGTGCCGAAGGCTTCCTGGCCCTTGGGGCGTACCGAGACGTTGACGTCGCAGCGCATCGAGCCCTCGGCCATGTTGCCGTCGGAGATGCCCAGATAGGTGACGATGGCGTGGATCGCGCGCAGATAGGCGACCGCTTCCTTGGCCGAGCGCATGTCGGGTTCGGAGACGATCTCCAGCAGCGGCGTGCCGGCCCGGTTGAGATCGATGCCGCTCATGCCGTGGAAGTCTTCGTGCAGCGACTTGCCGGCGTCCTCTTCCAGGTGGGCGTGGTGGATGCGGATCCGCTTGCGCACGTCGTCATCCAGCACGATCTCGACTTCACCCTTGCCGACGATGGGCTGGGCCATCTGGCTGGTCTGATAGCCCTTGGGCAGGTCGGGGTAAAAGTAGTTCTTGCGCTCGAACAGCGAGGTGTCGGGAATGTGCGCGTCGATGGCGAGCCCGAACTGGACCGCCATCGCCACCGCGCCTTCGTTGAGCACCGGCAGCACCCCGGGCAGCCCCAGGTCGATGGCGCAGGCCTGGGTGTTGGGTTCGGCACCGAAGGCGGTGGAGGCGCCGGAAAAGATCTTGGATTGGGTCGCCAGCTGCACGTGCACTTCCAACCCGATGACGGTTTCCCACTGCATTAGATCGTCTCCTGGTCGAGGCTCGGGTGGCGGCGATGCCAATCGGTCGCGTGCTGGAATTGATGCGCCACGTTGAGCAGCTGCGCTTCGGCGAAGTGCTGGCCCAGAATCTGCAGGCCGATCGGCCGCTGGCCCTGGGCGGAGAAACCGGCGGGTACGCTGATGCCCGGGATGCCGGCCAGGTTGATGGCGATGGTGTAGATGTCCTGCAGATACATCGACACCGGGTCTTTCTTGGCGCCGAGATCGAACGCCGGGGTCGGTGCGGCCGGGCCCATCAGCACGTCGACCTCGTCGAAGGCGTCGAGGAAGTCCTGGCGGATCAGCCGGCGGACCTGCTGGGCCTTGCGATAATAGGCGTCGAAGAAGCCCTCGGAGAGGGTGTGGGTGCCGATCAGAATACGCCGCTTGACCTCGTCACCGAAGCCTTCGGCGCGGGAGCGCTTGTAGAGATCCTCGAGATCCGCCGGGGCGTTGCAGCGGTGGCCGAAGCGCACACCGTCGTAGCGCGAGAGGTTCGAGGAGGCTTCCGCCGGGGCGATGACGTAGTAGGCCGGGATCGCCAGGTGGGTGTGCGGCAGGCTCACCTCGCACACCTTGGCGCCGAGCGACTCGTAGACGCCGATCGCTTCGCGCACCGCGCGCTCCACTTCCGGGTCGAGGCCGTCGCCAAAATACTCCTTGGGCAGGCCGATCTTGAGCCCGGAGAGGGGTGTGTCGAGCTCGGCCAGGTAGTCGGGCACCACCCGGGCCACGCTGGTGGAGTCGCGCAGGTCGTGACCGGCAATGGCGCCGAGCAGATGCGCGCAGTCTTCCGCGCTGCGCGCCATCGGTCCGCCCTGATCGAGACTCGAGGCGTAGGCGATCATGCCGTAGCGCGAGACGCGGCCGTAGGTCGGCTTGAGCCCGGTCACGCCGCAGAAGGCGGCGGGCTGGCGGATCGAACCGCCGGTGTCGGTGCCCAGCGCCGCCGGGGTGAAGCCGGCGGCGACCGCGGCGGCGCTGCCGCCGGAGGAGCCGCCGGGCACGGCGCTCTTGTCCCACGGGTTCTTGACCGCCCCGTAGAAGCTGTTCTCGTTGGAGGAGCCCATAGCGAACTCGTCCATGTTGGTCTTGCCCAGGCTGACCATACCGGCCGCCTCGAGCTTCTCGACCACCGTGGCGTCATAGGGCGAGACGAAGTTGTCTAGCATCTTCGAGCCGCAGCTGGTGCGCACGCCGCGGGTACAGAAGATGTCCTTGAGTGCCAGCGGCAGCCCGGCCAGCGGGCGCTCGTCACCGCGCGCCCGGGCCTGGTCGGCGGCATCGGCCGCGGCCAGTGCCTGATCGCGGGTCACGGTGATGAAGGTGTTGAGTTCGCCATCCAGGCGCTCGATGCGGTCGAGCAGGCTGGTCGTGAGCTCGCGGCTGGAAAAATCGCCGGCCTTGAGGCCCTTGGCGAGTTCCGTGAGCGTCATCTCGTGCATGGAGAGAGTCCCTGTCTAGATACGGGTCTGGCTATGGAACCGTGGGCGGCGCGCGGCGCCGGCCTGGAAGAAGTGTGCTGCGCGGGCGTTTTACTCGACCACTCGGGGGACCAGATAGAGGCCCTCGGCGGTGGCCGGCGCGCAGGCCTGGAAGCGCTCGCGCTGATTCTCCTCGGTCACCTCGTCGGCGCGCAGGCGCTGGGTGGTGTCGAGCGGGTGCGACAGCGGTTCGATGCCCTGGGTATCGACGGCCTGGAGGCGGTCGACCATCTCCAGGATGCGCGACAGATCGTCGACGTAGCCGGCCGCCTCGGCATCGCTGTTGATGCCCAGACGTGCCAGGTGCGCGGCTCTCAATACGTCCGCATGTTCGATTGCCATGAGTGTCGTTCCTCGTCTCGAAAAGGAGTGGAAAACGGGGCCCAAAAAACGTGCCGTTGAGATAGGCCGAGAAATGGGGCGAACCTTAGCATATTCGGCCCCGAACTGGCAGGCGCGCGCTTGCTGCTTCCCCCCCACGATGATACCGTTTGCGTCCGCACAGGGTTCCGGTCTGGACTAGGTAAAAGTTTCCATGTTTAAACGTTTACGGGGGCTGTTCTCGAGCGATCTGTCGATCGACCTGGGAACTGCCAACACGCTGATTTATGTCCGCGGTCGCGGTATCGTCCTGGACGAACCCTCCGTCGTGGCGATTCGCCAATCCGGTAACATGCGTAGCGTCGCCGCCGTCGGTCTCGACGCCAAGCGGATGCTGGGGCGCACGCCCGGTAACATCACTGCCATCCGTCCCATGAAGGATGGTGTCATCGCCGATTTCACCGTTACCGAGCAGATGCTGCAGCACTTCATTCGCAAAGTGCATCAGAGCACCTTTCTCACGCCCAGCCCGCGCGTGCTGGTGTGCGTTCCCTGCATGTCGACGCAGGTCGAGCGCCGTGCGATCAAGGAGTCGGCCGAAGGTGCCGGCGCCCGCGATGTCTATCTGATCGAAGAGCCGATGGCCGCGGCCATCGGCGCCGGCCTGCCGGTCGAGGAGGCGCAGGGCTCGATGGTCGTGGACATCGGTGGCGGTACCACCGAGATCGCGATCATCTCGCTCAACGGCGTGGTCTACTCCGAGTCCGTGCGTATCGGCGGCGACCGCTTCGACGAGGCGATCACCTCCTACGTGCGGCGCCACTACGGCAGCCTGATCGGTGAAGCCACCGCCGAGCGGATCAAGGAAGAGGTGGGCTGTGCCTACCCCGGCGGCGAGCTGCGCGAGATCGACGTGCGCGGGCGCAACCTGGCCGAAGGCATTCCGCGCAGCTTCACGCTCAACTCCCACGAGATTCTGGACGCGCTGCAGGAGCCGCTGGCGGCGATCGTCGCCGCGGTCAAGAGCGCGCTGGAGCAGTCGCCGCCGGAACTAGCCTCGGATATCGCCGAGCGCGGCCTGGTGCTCACCGGCGGTGGGGCGCTGCTGCGCGACATCGACAAACTGATCGCCGAGGAGACCGGCCTGCCGGTGATCATCGCCGAAGACCCGCTCACCTGCGTGGCGCGTGGCGGCGGCAAGGCGCTGGAGATGATCGACCAGCACACCTTCGAACTGCTCTCCAGCGATTGAGGCCATCCGCGACCGGCGCCGCGCCTGCGGCCCGGTCACCGGTAGGCGGGGGTGAGGCCTATCAAACCGCTGTTCTCCTACGGTCCGGTGCCGACGTACCGCATGCTGCTGTGTGCGGTGCTCGCATTCGGGCTGATGTTTGCCGAACACCGCTTCAGCGCGGTGGAGTCGGCCCGTTCCCATATGACCTCCATCGTCGCGCCCATTCAGTGGCTGGTGAGCCTGCCCAGTGAGGGCGTGCGCTGGGGCGCCATGGCGTTCTCCGACAAGCAGAGCCTGATCGACGAGAACGGCCGCCTGCGCGAGCAGCTGCTGACGCTCTCCAACCGGGTCCAGCGCATGGCCAGCCTGACCGCCGAGAACGTGCACCTGCGCGAACTCCTCAATGCGCCCAACCCCGATGACGTGCCCTACATCACCGCGGAGCTGCTGTCGCTGGACTCCGACCCTTTCACCCAGCAGATGGTGATCAACCGCGGGCGACGTGACGGTGTCTATATCGGCCAGCCGGTGATGGACGCCTCGGGGCTGATCGGTCAGGTGGTCTCGGTTTCCGCCTACACCAGCCGCGTGCTGATGGTGGCCGACGCCAACCACGCGGTGCCGGTGGAGATCAACCGCAACGGTCTGCGCTTCATCGCCCAGGGTACCGGCCAGCTGGACACGCTGAATATCCCCAGCGTGCCGGCCACCGCCGATATCCGCGAGGGCGACCTGCTGGTCACCTCCGGGCTGGGTGGGCGCTTTCCCCAGGGTTATCCGGTGGCGCGGGTCACCCGGGTCAAGCGTGAGTCGAGTCAGGCGTTCATGGAAGTGACCGCCGAGCCGATCGCCCAGCCGGAGCGTTCGCGCTACTTCCTGCTGCTGTTCCCGCCTGCGCCGCCGGATGCGAGCGGGCTGGGCGACCCCGAGAGCATGGCACGTCAGATCATGTGGCCGGGGGATCCGGCGCATCCGGACGCCCATCGGATCAGTGAAGAGGCGCTGAAAGCAGCGCTGCGTCTGCAAGCGGAGGGGGCGCCGTGAGTATGGGGCTCTTCGGTTATCTGTTCGTCTGGTTCACCCTGCTGCTGGCGCTGTGCCTGCAGGTGATGCCGTTGCCCGATGCCTGGTTGGTATGGCGCCCTGACTGGCTCGGCGTGCTGCTCGCCTACTGGTGCGTGGCCACACCCCAGCGCGTGGGGGTGCTGCACGGCTTCGTGCTCGGCCTGCTGCTGGATCTGATCGAGGGCGCGCCGCTGGGGCAGAACGCGCTGACGCTGTCGCTGCTGGCCTACCTCTTCCTGCTGCTCTATCAGCGCTTCCGGGTCTATTCGATCTGGCAGCAGGCGGTACTGGTGTTCGTGCTGCTGGGCATCGGGCAGCTGGTGGAGCAGTGGCTGCGCACCATCTTCGGCCCGATCTCGGTGAGTCTGGAGTTTCTGATTCCGGCGCTGATCGGCGCGCTGCTGTGGCCGTGGCTGTTCACCATGATGCAGGCCGTGAGGCGGCGCCTGGGTATCGGCTGAGCCGGCGCGGTCAGGAGTCCATATCGATGTCGTCTCACTCTTCTTCCTCCCAAGCTATCACGCCGGTGCTGCGGCTGGCATCGGCCTCGCCGCGCCGGCGCGAGCTCCTCGCCAGCATCGGCATCGCGGTCGAGGTCGCGCCGGCGGATATCGACGAGTCGCGCGGTAGCGACGAGACCCCGGAGACCTTCGTCAGCCGGCTGGCGCGGGAGAAGGCGCTGGCGGGTCACGCCGGTAGTGCGTTACCGACCCTGGGCGCGGATACCGTGGTGGTGTGTGACGACGAGGTGTTCGGCAAGCCGCGCGATCTGGCGCACGCCCGCACGATGTGGCGTGCGCTCTCCGGGCGCGAGCACCGGGTGCTCTCGGCGGTGGCGCTGATCGGCCCCCGCGGGCTGCTCGAGTGCCGGGTGGTGACCCGGGTGTGGCTGCGCACGCTCAGCGAAGCGGAGATGGCCGCCTACTGGGCTACCGGTGAGCCGGCCGACAAAGCCGGCGGCTACGCGGTGCAGGGGCGCGCGGCGATTTTCGTCGAGCGCCTCGAGGGCAGTTACTCCGCGGTGGTCGGGCTACCGCTCCACGAGACCGCGGAACTCCTGGAGGCGCAGGGCATTCGGGTGCTGTAGCGCACTTGTCAGCGCGCGCGGCTACTTGCGTGGGGCACCCGAGTGGCCCTGTCTTGTGGGAGGGTGCCGGGCCTGTGTCATAATCCTGGCAGCGAGACAGACATCGCCAGCAGCAGGACCGGCAACTGACGAGGGATTCCACCCGCGCCCGACAACCCGTGACAAGGATGCCCGCATGAGCGGTGAGGTTTTGATCAATCTGACGCCGATGGAGACCCGCGTGGCGGTGGTCGAGAACGGCGTGCTGCAGGAAGCCTTCATCGAGCGCAGTCGGCGCCGGGGTATCGTCGGCAATATCTACAAGGGCAAGGTGGTGCGGGTGCTACCGGGGATGCAGGCGGCGTTCGTCGATATCGGGCTGGAACGCGCTGCCTTCATCCATGTCAATGAGGTGGTGGCGCCCGATTCGCCGCAGGCCGAGCCCGCCTCGATCAGTCATCTCTTGCATGCCGGGCAGTCGCTGGTGGTCCAGGTCACCAAGGATCCGATCGGCTCCAAGGGCGCCCGGCTGACCACCCATCTCTCGATTCCATCGCGCTATCTGGTCTACATGCCAGACTCGCCGCATATCGGCGTCTCCCAGCGGATCGAGGACGACGCCGAGCGCGAGCGCCTCAAGGCGCTGGTCGCAGGCGGCCAGTCCGAGCTGGAGGACGCGCAGCACGGCGGCTTCATCATCCGCACCGCGGCGGAAGGGGTGGGCCGCGATGAGCTGCTCGCGGACATCGTGTTCTTGCAGCGGCTGTGGCTGAAAGTCGCCGAACGCCGGATCAGCGCACCCACGCCGAGCCCGATCTATGACGACCTGCCGCTGTTCGTGCGCACGCTGCGCGATGTGATGCGCGACCAGATCGAGAAGATCCGCATCGACTCGCGCGAGAACTACTTCAAGCTCAAGGAGTTCGCCCGCGAGTTCATGCCCACGGTGGAGTCGTGCATCGAGTACTACCCCGGCGAGCGTCCGATCTTCGACCTCTACAGCGTCGAGGATGAGATCCAGAAGGCGCTGGGGCGCAAGGTGCAGCTCAAGTCCGGCGGCTATCTGGTGATCGACCAGACCGAGGCGATGACCACCATCGACGTCAACACCGGTGGCTATGTCGGTCATCGCAATCTCGAAGAGACGATCTTCAAGACCAACCTCGAGGCCGCCACGGCGATCGCCCGGCAGCTGCGGCTGCGCAATCTCGGCGGCATCATCATCATCGATTTCATCGACATGGAAGAGCTCGAGCATCAGCGCCAGGTGCTGCGCGTGCTGGAAAAGGCGCTCGAGCGCGACCACGCCAAGAACAAGCTGACCGGTGTCACCGAGCTCGGCCTGGTGCAGCTGACTCGCAAGCGCACCCGCGAAAGTCTGGAACAGACGCTGTGCGAACCCTGTCCTACCTGTCATGGGCGCGGCACGCTGAAGACACCGGAAACCATATGCTACGAAATCTTTCGCGAGATCCTGCGCGAGGAGCGGGCCTACTCGCCCGAGACCTACATGGTGCTGGCCTCGCAGTCCGTGGTCGACCGCCTGCTCGACGAGGAGTCGGCGGCGGTGGCGGATCTCGAATCCTTCATCGGCAAGACGATCCGGTTCCAGGTCGAGGCGCACTACTCCCAGGAACAGTACGACATCGTGTTGATGTAACCCGATGAGCCCGCTGCGCATCACCCTCCGCTGGCTGCTCACGCTGGTCGCCGTGCTCGCCCTGATGCTGGCGCTGGCGGTCAGCGGGGTGCGCCTGCTGGCCTGGCAGAGCGAGCGTCTGGCGCCGCCGCTGATGGATTGGCTCGATTCGCGCCTGGAGACCCAGGGCAGCCTCGGGGGGCTGTCGCTCTCGCTGGCGCGCCTCGACCCGACCCTGGGCATCGACGATCTCGAACTCGAGAGCCAGGGCGGCCAGCCGTTGCTGCAGGTGGCGCATGCCCAGGCGCGGCTCGACAGCCTTGCCAGCTGGCATCAGCGCGCGCCGGTCTTGGCGCCGGCGACGCTCGAGGGCCTGACGCTGCATCTCTATCGCAGTGCCGAGGGGGCCTGGGGGTGGCCCGACGGCGCCGGCAGTCGCTGGTTCGGTGGCGGCGAAAATGCTGGGGCGACGGCACCCGATCTCGACCACTGGCTCACCTGGCTGGCCCAGCAGCAGGCGACGCTCGACGACCTGACCCTGGTACTGCACGCCGAGGGCGAGACCCGCGCGCTGACGCTGTCGCAGCTCGATCTGGCCAGCCGCGGCGGCAAGGCATCGCTGGTCGCTCGCCTGGCCGAGGCGGAGGGAGATCACCGCGGCGAGGGTTCGGCAGCGAAGTCGGACGAGGCGACGCCAGCGGACGCTCCGGATGCGGGGCGGCTGCATCTCTCCATCGAGACCGCTGGGGCGGGCGCCAGTGGTGGGAGCCCGGGGCCCGTGGCGCGCTTCGAGAGCCGGCTCGATCTGGGGGCGCTGACGCCGCTGCTGAACCTGCTGACGCAGTCCTATCCGCGCACGCTGACGACGCTCGACGGCGAGCTTTCGGCCGGCGGCGAGTGGCGCGACGGTGGGCTGCGCCAGGCACGCCTGGCTCTCGACGTGCCCTCGCTACAGGTCGTCGACAGCAGCGATGGCAAGACCCATGGCTTGCACGATATCGGCATCAAGGGCGGGCTGACCCGGGATGCCGACGGCCAGTGGCAGGCCTGGGCCGACGACCTGCGTCTGGCCCAGGCAGAGGGCGCGCAGGCGGCGGCGAGCACTGGCGGCAACGCAAACGGCGCGGACCTTGCCACGGATGCCACGTCGCTGCCGAGCTGGCCCCAGCGTCTGCAGGCGCGCTCGACGCCCCAGGGCTGGTGGTTGCGCACCACGCCCTTCGCCCTCGGCGGCATGGCGGCGTCGCTGCGCCAGTTGCCACTGCCCGAAGCGCTACTCAAGGCGCTGCGCAAGCTCGAACCGCAGGGTCGGGTGAATGGCCTGGAGGTGGGGCGTGATGCCGGCGAGTGGTATGCCCAAGCGGCACTCACCCGGGTCGCGGTCTCGGCCTGGGACGACGCCCCGGGTGGCGGGCCCTTCGACGCCTGGGCGACCTTCCGCGGGCGCGGTGGCCGGGTGACGTTCTCCGGCAGTGCGGATACTCGCTTCGTGATCCCCTCGGTGTATGCCGAACCGCTCGACCTTTCCGCCGCCAGCGGGGTGGTCGACTGGCACCTGACCCACGATGGCGTCGTGCTCAGCGGCGAGCACTTGCGTGCCGGGTGGCGTGGGGCCAGTGCCCGTGGGCGCTTCGGGCTGACTCTCTACCATGCCGAGCACAAGCCCGGCGCCTTCATGCTCGATCTCAGCTTCGCCGATGCCGATGCGCGGCGCACGCGGCTGTTGCCGTGGCTGCCGACACGCGCCCTCGACGACCCCGAGCTGATGCAGTGGCTGGGGGGCGACCTCGGCGGCGTGGTCACCCAGGGCCGCTTGGGGCTGTCGCTCACCCTGAGCAACAAGGAGGCGCCCGAGGGGCAGATGTTCTCCAACCCCGACGATCGCTTCACGCTGGCGCTGGATATCGCCGATGGGCGGCTGCAGTACGCCCCCGACTGGCCGGCGCTGGAGCAGGTCTATGGCCATCTGCAGATGCACAACATGAACCTGCAGGCACAGATCGACCATGCCACCAGCCACGGCCTGACCACTCGTGATGCCGAGGTCACGCTGGCCGACCGGCAGCTGGCGATTAACGGTGACGTCAGTGGCAGCAGCGCGGGCCTGCTCGACTTTCTGTCCCAGGCACCGCTCGACGATCTCAGCCGCACCTTCGGGCTGTGGCGCAGCCAGGGCAAGGTCGACGCGGCGCTTAGCATCGCGCTGCCGATGACGCCGGACAGCGATGCCGAGAAAGATCTGAGTGTCGACGTCCAGGGGCACGCCGACGTCGAGTCGCTGACCTTCCCGGAGCTGCAGTTGACCCTCGGCGGCATCAACGGCCCGCTGCACTACCGGCATCAGCAGGGCGAGGATTATCTCCAGGGAGAGCTTGGCGCCCGCGCCTTCGACGGCCCGCTGCTGGCGACCTTCGATATCGGCGGCGCCAAGGGCTCGGGTATCACCTTCGAGGGCCGCGCCCTGGCCCGCGGGCTGCTCGGCTGGGCGGGGCTTGCGCGGGTCGGCGGGTTGGCCAGCGGTTTCTTTCCGTATCGGGCAGAGGTCTCCTTCGATGCCCAGAACAATGCCAGCCTCGCCGTACGCAGCGATCTCGAAGGGCTGGCCATTCAGCTGCCCGCACCGTTCGGCAAAGCGGCCGGGCACCGCGAGCCGCTGGCCATCGATGCCGATATCGCCGCCGGCTCGGGTACGGTCACCCTGGCCGATTGGGGGCGTGCGCGCTGGCGGACGCTGGGCGAGCAGGTGCAGGGGCAGGTGTGGCTCGAGGGCTGGCCCGGGTCCGAGGCGGCTTGGCCCAGCGAGCCCGGCTGGTACGTGCTGTGGCGGCCCAACCGGCTCGATACCCGGCGCTGGGCCAGCGCGCTGACGTCACTGCAGGCGGCGCCTGAAGATGCCGCGCAGAAGCGCGAGGTGCCCACCGCGATCACCGACGACCTGGACAAGCCCGCGGCGGTGCCGGTCAACGATGGCGGCGGTTTGAAGCGGGTGGCGCTGGCGACGCCGTGCATCCTGGTCGAGGGGCGCTGCCTCGGTGGTATGCAGGCCGATGCCTCGCCTCTCTCCGGCGGCGGCTGGCAGCTATCGCTGGATGGCGAGATCGCCGCGGGCCGCGCGCGCTGGCAGCCGCGCGCCGAGGTGCCCATCGACGTGTCGCTGGCACGTCTCAACCTCGATGCATTGACGCCCAAGCCGGCTGAGGGTGGTAAAGACGCCGGGATGGGGCAGACGCTACTGAACCAGATCGAGACCGCGCCGCGGCCGATCGCCCTGCCTGACGGGCTGGCCCGGGTGCCGGCAGGGCAGGTGAAGATCGCGCGTTTCGAGCGTCAGGGCCAGCAGTTCGGGCCGCTGGAGACGCGCTGGCGTGCCGATGAGCGCGGCCTGACGCTGGACCCGCTGAAGCTGACACTGGGGGATATGGGCATCTCCGGCAACCTGCTCTGGGAAGCCGCGGGGAGCGCCAGCCTCACCCGCGCCAACCTGCAGGCCGAAGGCAAAAATCTGGGTAGCGCCTTCGCCGCGCTGGACCAGCAGGTGCCGATCACCAGCGAGCGCGCCCAGGGGCGGCTGCAGCTGGCCTGGCCCGGGGCCCCGTGGCAGTTCGCGCTGCCGCTGACGAGTGGCCGGCTGGCGCTGGATCTGGGCAATGGCCGTCTGCGCCAGGTCCACTCCTCCTCGGCCAAGCTGGTGGGGCTTTTCAATCTCGACAATATCCTGCGCCGGCTCAAGCTCGACTTCTCCGATGTCACCAGCAGTGGCACCGCCTTCAACACGCTCAAGGGTAGCGCCACGCTCTACAACGGCGTGATCCAGAGCGACGGGCCGCTGGTGGTCGACGGCACCTCGACGCGCTTCACGCTATCGGGTAGCGTCGATCTCAACCGCCAGACGCTGGATCAGCGCCTGGGCATCACGGTGCCGGTGAGCCAGAACCTGCCGCTGGTCGCGATCATGGCCGGAGCGCCGCAGGTGGGCCTGGGGCTGTTCGTGTTCCATCAGCTGTTCGGCCAGTGGATCGACAACGTGACCCAGGTCCACTATCGCATTCAGGGGCCCTGGTCCGCGCCGGACATCAGCGTGGAAAGCGCCCAATAATCCGGCAGCCGCGGGGCGTGTTCGGCGCGCGTCGCGGCTGCCACAATCGGGAAAACGCCCAATGACAGACATGAGCGAAAGCGCCTTGAAGCAGGCTTCGAGCCTGCTGCTGGCCCCGGGTGGCCTCGACCAGACGTCGCTGGACGCTGGGCTGGGGCACGCCATGGGGGACGGTATCGACTACGCGGATCTCTTCTTCCAGCGCACCTGGCACGAGATGTGGGTGCTCGAAGATGGCGAGGTCAAGGACGCCAGCTACAGCATCGACGGCGGGGTCGGCGTGCGCGCGCTCTCCGGCGAGAAGACCGGGTTTGCCTACTCGAGCCAGATCAGTGCCGATGCGCTCGCCGAGACCGGCCGCACCGCCTCGGGTATCGCGCGCAGCGGCAGCCGTCAGGTGCCGCAGGCGGTGCAGGCGGTGGCCGCCAGCGCCCGCTACGCCGGGATCGACCCGCTCAGCGGGCTCTCGGCCGAAGACAAGATCGCCATGCTCAAAGAGGCGGACCGCGTAGCACGCGCCGCCGACCCTGCGGTCTCCCAGGTCAGCGCCTCGCTGACCGGGGTGCATGAAGTGGTCCTGGTGTGCGCCAGCGACGGTACCCTGGCGGCGGATATCCGCCCGCTGGTACGTCTCAACGTCAATGTGATCGTGGCCCGCGATGGGCGCCGCGAGCGAGGCAGTGCCGGCGGCGGCGGGCGCTATGCGATGAGCCGGCTGCGCGATGCCGGTGTCGCTACCAGCTACGCTCGCGAGGCGGTGCGCCAGGCGCTGGTGAATCTCGATGCGATGGCGGCGCCGGCGGGCCAGATGCCGGTGGTGCTGGGTAGCGGCTGGCCCGGCATTCTGCTCCACGAGGCGGTGGGCCACGGTCTCGAGGGCGACTTCAATCGCAAGGGCAGTTCGGCCTTCGCCGGCCGCCTGGGCGAGCAGGTCGCGTCGCGCGGTGTCACCGTGGTCGACGATGCGACCCTGGCCGACTGCCGCGGCTCGCTGACGATCGACGACGAGGGTACGCCCGGGCAGTACACCCCGCTGATCGAGGATGGCATCCTCACCGGCTACATGCAGGACAAGCTCAACGCGCGGCTGATGGGCATGCAGCCGACCGGCAACGCGCGGCGCGAATCCTACGCCCACGTGACCATGCCGCGGATGACCAACACCTGCATGCTGGCGGGCAACGATGACCCCGAGGAGATCGTCAGGAGCGTCAAGCGCGGGCTCTATGCGGTCAGCTTCGGCGGCGGCCAGGTCGATATCACCTCGGGCCGCTTCGTGTTCTCGGCGTCCGAGGCCTATCTGATCGAGGATGGGCGCATCACCGCGCCGGTCAAGGGCGCGACCCTGATCGGCAATGGCCCCGAGGCGATGTCGCGGGTCTCCATGATCGGCAACGACATGGCCCTGGACACGGGGATCGGGGTGTGCGGCAAGGAGGGGCAGGGCGTACCCGTGGGGGTGGGCCAGCCGACGCTGAAACTCGACGAGCTGACCGTCGGTGGCACCGCGTCGTGAGTCACGCGCCGCGGTCGCCGGGCGGCCGCGGCGAGCGGCTCACAGCCCCACGGTGTCGCGGATCAGCTGGAACAGCTTGCGCGCGCTGGCCGGCGGCTTGCCGCGCTGGCGCTCGGCGCGGGCGTTGCGGATCAGCTGGCGCAGGGTCTGGCGGTCGACGTGGGGGTGCGCTTCGATGAACGGCTCCAGCGCGCCGTCGTCATCGATCAGGCGGTCGCGCCACTGCTCCAGGCGGTGGAAGGCGGCATTGCGCTGGACCTGCTCCTGGTCGATCGCCTCGAAGGCGGCGCGGATCGCCTCGCGATCCTCCTTGCGCATCACCTTGCCGACGTACTGCATGTGGCGCCGGCGCCCTTCGTGGGAGCGGATGCGCCCGGTCTCTTCCACCGCGGCAATCATCTCGTCGGAGAGCGGCAGCCGCGCGCGCACTGCGGGGTCGAGGGCGATGATGCGTTCGCCCAGCGCCTGCAGTTCCTGCATCTCTTTCTTGAGCTGTGTCTTGCTCGGGGGCGCAGCGTCCTCGAAAGTCATGTCATTACCATTTGCAGCGGGTCGGTGGCGCAGTATACCAGCCGCCGCCCGCTCGCCCAGGCCCGTTGATGCGGTCAGGGCACCATAGATCAGGAGTTTGCCATGAGTCAGGCCTTCGATGCCGCCGAACAGCAGTCACGCCTTGAGGAGCGGGCGTCCCGGGCGCTGGCGCTCGCCGCCGAGCTGGGCGCCGACGCCTGCGAGGTGGGCGCCAGTGTCGATCAGGGGATCGGTGTGGGAGTGCGCCTGGGCGAGACCGAGAGCGTCGAGCTCTCGCGCGACCAGGGCATTGCGGTCACCGTCTATGTCGGCCAGCGTAAGGGTAACGCGTCGTCCTCGGATGCCAGCGATGCCTCGCTGCGGGCGGTGGTCGAGAAGGCGATCGCGATCGCCCGGCATACCGGCGAGGATCCCGCCGCGGGGCTCGCCGATGCCGCGCTGATGGCCACCGAGTTGCCCGATCTCGATCTGCATCACCCCTGGGCCCTGGATACCGATGCCGCGATCGAGCTGGCGCTGCGCTGCGAGCAGGCCGGCCGCGAGCGTGCGGGTATCACCAATTCGGAGGGCGCCAGCCTGTCGTCGACCGAAGCGGTGACGGTCTACGCCAACAGCCACGGTTTTCTGGGCAGCCGCCGCGGTACGCGCCACTCGCTATCGTGTCTGCTGATCGCCGGCAGCGGCGAGCGCATGCAGCGTGACCACGACTTCACCACGGCGCGCCGGGCGAGCGACCTGGCCAGCCCCGAGCAGGTCGGGATCAGCGCCGCCGAGCGTACCCTGCGCCGGCTCGATGCTCGGCGCCCGCGTACCGGCCGCTTCCCGGTGCTGTTCGCCCCGGAGATGGCGCGCGGGCTGGTGGGCAACCTGCTCAACAGCATCGCCGGTGGGGCGCTCTATCGTGAGTCCTCGTTCCTCTGCGATCAGCTCGGCGCGACGCTGTTCCCCGAGTGGTTCTCCCTCGGCGAGCACCCGCGCGAGCGCGGCGGCCTGGCGAGTGCCGCCTTCGATGGCGACGGCGTGGCCACCCGCGACAATGTCTTCATCGATCAGGGGCGTCTGGCCAGTTATATGCTGTCGGCCTACAGCGCTCGCCGCCTCGGCCTGCATACCACCGGCAACGCCGGCGGCGCGCGCAACGTGCGCATCCAGGCGCCGACCACCGAGCTTGCAGCGCTGATGCGTCAGATGGGCACCGGGGTGATGGTCACCGAGATGATGGGCCAGGGGCTCAACCCGGTCACCGGCGACTATTCGCGCGGGGCGGCCGGGTTCTGGGTGGAAAACGGCGAGATTTCGCATCCGGTGGAGGAGTTCACGGTCGCTGGTAACCTGCGCGAGATGTTCGCCGCCCTGCAGGGCGTGGGTGACGACATCGATCGCCGCGGCAGCGTGCACACCGGCAGCTGGCTGGTGGATGGGATGACGCTCGCCGGCCAATAAGAGCGGGGTAGCCAAAGGGGAGTAGGCCCGTGAGCGCGGGCCTGTTGAGCACGGAGATATTGAGCGCGGGGCTATTCGTCCTCGTGGCTATTCGTCCTTGTGGCTATTCGTCCTTGTGGCTATTCGTCCTCGTGGAAGCGGGCGTCGAACAGCGCGGTGATCGCTTCCATCGCCGGTTCCGCGTCGTCACCCTCGGTGACGATCACCAGCGGGGTGCCGCAGGGCGCGGCCAGCATCAGCAGCGACATGATATTGGCGGCATCGGCGATACGGTCGCCGTGGTGCACCGCGACCCGGGCGGTGAACGGCTGACAGCACTGCACCAGCTTGGTCGCGGCGCGGGCATGCAGGCCGCGGCGGTTGGTCAGTCGCAGTTCACGTTCACGCTTGGGCATCACCACCCCGCTCGGCCGGGACGTCATCGGAGAGGGCGGTATGCACCCCGAGCTCGCGATGGCGCAGGCGGATGTCGACGTCATCGTGACGGAAGTGGTGCGCCAGACGCTCGATCAGATAGACCGAGCGGTGATGGCCCCCGGTACAGCCCACCGCGACGGTGAGATAGCTGCGGTGGCTGGCCAGATAGGCCGGCAGCCAGCGGATCAGCCAGGCATGAATATCGCCGGCCATGGCGTGGACATCGGGGTACTGCTCGAGAAAGGTGACGATCTCGTCGTCACGGCCGTCGAACGCGCGCAGGTTCGGGTCCCAGAAGGGGTTGGGCAGGCAGCGCACGTCGAACACCATGTCGGCATCCAGCGGTACGCCGCGCTTGAAGCCGAACGACTCGAAGGTCAACGTGAGGCGCCCGCCGCTGTGGCGCGCCACCTGTTCGCTGATGCGCGCGCGCAGGTCGTGGACCGAGAGGCCGCGGGTGTCGATCACCAGATCGGCGACCCGTCGGATCGGCGCCAGATAGACCTGTTCGTTGTCGATCGCCTCGGCCAGCGTCATGTCATTGCCGCGGGTCAGCGGGTGGCGGCGGCGGGTGGCCGAGTAGCGCTCGAGCAGCACCTTGGCATCGGCGGTGAGATAGACCACCTGGGTATCGATGCCACGCTCGCGCACACCTTCGAGCAGCACCGGAAAGCGCTCCAGCGCCTCCGGCAGGTTGCGTGCGTCGATGCTCACCGCCACGTTGGGCCGCGAGGGCGGCGCGGACCTGAGCTCGTCGATCAGCGGCGCCAGCAGGTTGGCCGGCAGGTTGTCGATGGCGTAGTAACCGAGATCCTCGAGCGCCTGCAGCGCAATGGATTTCCCCGACCCCGAGCGGCCGCTGATGATGACGAGTCGCATGCAGTCCCTATCCGTCTTCGCTGTCCTGGTGATGGCGGATGGCGTCGACCAGCGTGTCGTGGAGCGCGCGCTGCGAGCCGGCCTGACGCAGCTTCTGGCGCACGCTGCCTTGATTCATGATGCCGGCGACCTCGGCCAGCAGCGAAAGATGGGCATCGTCTGCCTCCTCCGGGACCAGCAGCACGAACACCAGATCCACCGGCTCGCCGTCGATGGCATCGAAGTCGATGGCATCCTCGAGGCGCATGAAGCCGGCCAACGGCGTCTTGCAGTGCGGGCTGCGCGCGTGCGGAATGGCGACCCCGTTGCCGATGCCGGTACTGCCCAGGCGCTCGCGCCCTATCAGGCGGCTGAACACCTCCTGACTGTCCAGGCTGGGCGTATTCTGGGCGATGAAGGTGCTGAAGAATTCCAGCAGACGCTTTTTGCTGCCCCCCGTCACACCGTAGAGGGTGCGTTCGGGGGGCAGAATGGTTTCCAGAGTGATCATCGGGGAATTAACGGGCGCCTGCGCCTTGCGCGCGGGCCTGTGCCTTCTCTTTGTGTTTGACCAGCTGGCGATCCAGCTTGTCGGTCAGGGCGTCGATCGCGGCATACATGTCGATATCGCTGGCTTCGGCATGTATGTCGCCGCCCGCTGCGTGTAGCGTGCAAGCCGCTTGCTGACGCTCTTTCTCGATGCTCAACGTCACCTGAACGTTGGTGATGTTGTCGTAGTGGCGCTCCAGACGTGCGAGTTTCTCGTCGACGTAGTCCCGCAGGGCGTCGGTCAGTTCGACGTGATGGCCGGTGACGTTCACTTGCATGGCGCGCTCCTGTTGCGGCTTATGTGGCACCTCTGATTGTAACCCTTTTCTCCGCGCTGCAAAGGGATCGCGGGCGATTGATCGCCGCGGGCTGGCGTGAATTCTAAAAGTCCATTCAAGACAGTCGCTTGCGCTCGCTGGAGGCGGGGATGCCCATGGCCTCGCGATACTTGGCCACGGTGCGCCGGGCGACACTGATGTCGGCCTGCGCCAATAGCTCCACCAGCTTGCTGTCGGAGAGCGGCTTGCGCGGCGACTCCTCGCCGATCAGCTTTTTGAGGCGTGCCCGAATCGCGGTGCTGGAGACGCTGTCGCTCTCACCGCGCTGGCCCACCTGGCTGGAGAAGAAGTACTTGAGCTCGAACACCCCGCGCGGGGTGTGGATGAACTTTTGCGTGGTCACCCGCGAAATGGTGGATTCGTGCATGTCGACGCTGGTAGCGATGTCGGCCAGGATCAGCGGTTTCATCGCCTCTTCGCCGCGCTCGAGGAAGTCGACCTGGCGCGCCATGATCTCGCGACCCACTCGCAGCAGGGTGTCGTTGCGGCTGGAGAGGCTCTTCATCAGCCAGCGTGCCTCCTGCAGGTGCTGGCGCAGGAAGGTGTTGTCGTCGCTCTTGTCGGCGCGCCGGATCAGCGCGGCGTAGTCGGGCTGGATGCGCAGCCGCGGCAGTGCCTCGGCATTGAGTTCGATGCGCCAGCCGTCCTGAGTCAGGCGGGCCACCAGGTCGGGAATCACATAGTCCTGCTGGCCGTGGTCGAAGGCCTGGCCGGGGCGCGGGTCGAGGGTGCGAATGGTGGCGACGACGCGCTCGAGTTCGGCGTCGTCGAGGCGCAGGCGGCGCTTGAGCTGGCGTCGGTCGTCGCCGGCCAGCGCCTCCAGGAACTGGCGCACCAGCCGCTTGGCCTGGGGCAGCAGCGGGGTATCAGCGGGCAGGGCGCCGAGCTGCAGTAGCAGGCATTCGCGCAGGTCGCGGGCGCCCACGCCGGTGGGGTCGAACTGCTGCAGCCGCAGCAGCATGCGTTCGACATCGGCGCTGGTGACCGCCCCCGGGTACTGCTCGCGCAGGCCCGCGGTGAGCTCGTCGAGCGTGCCGTCGAGGTAGCCGTCGGCATTGATGGCATCGATCAGGCACTCGCCGATGAGGCGCTCCTGGGCGTCGAATTCGCCCATGGCGAGCTGCCAGTTGAGATGGTCGTGGAGCGTGGTGTCGGCGGCGTTGCGCTCCAGGTCCGGCCATTCGTCGGCGCCGGCCGGGGCGGCGCTGGGGGCGATGTCCTGGTAGGTATCGCTCCACTCGCTGTCGAGGGCGAGCTCCTCGGGGATGTCGCTGGCCCACTCTGCCTCGGGCGTCTCGCTGACCGCCTGCTCGGCGTACTCTTCGTCCAGCTCGAGCATGGGGTTGGTCTCGAGCGCCTGCTGGATCTCCTGGCGCAGATCGAGCGTCGACAGCTGCAGCAGCTGAATCGCCTGCTGCAGCTGTGGCGTCATCGTCAGTTGGGCGCCGACGCGCAGTTGCAGTGAAGGTTTCATGGACATGGCATGGACACGCAAGGGGGCGGCGGTGGCCGCCGGTCGATAGGATGCCCTTACGTTACTGACTGCCTGCGGGGGATGCAACGCTTTGAGCGCTAACTTTATGCAAGAATTATGCCACGGTGCGTTCGGCTTGGGCGTTCGGCGGCTTCGAGAGGGACCAGTCCGCCGCGCTGGCGCAGCGGGCTGGGAAGTGGGGGAGCGACCTTAGGTTCTGTACGAAAAGTCAGCGAGCGAAGGCGAGACAAGGCGAAAAACGGCGAAAACGCGGAGTTTACGGGATGTAAATGAGCATTTTGAGCCGATTTTTAACGCCGTATTGCCGAGCGCAGGTAGTTTTCTTACAAAGCCTAGAGGCGGAACTCGTGCCCCAGATAGACATCCCGCACCCGCTGATTGTCGAGAATCGCTTCCGGGCGCCCCTCGGCGATGATCTGACCGTCGCCGACGATGTAGGCGTTGTCGCAGATATCCAACGTCTCGCGCACGTTGTGATCGGTGATCAGCACGCCGATCTCGCGATCGCGCAGCTGGCGAATGATGTTCTTGATATCGCCCACCGAGATCGGATCGACCCCGGCGAAGGGTTCGTCGAGCAGCACGAAGGCGGGCTCGGTGGCCAGTGCCCGGGCGATCTCCACCCGGCGCCGCTCGCCGCCGGAGAGCGACATGCCCGGATTGTCGCGGATATGGTCGACGTGGAAATCGCCCAGCAGCTGCTCCAGGCGGTCGCGGCGCCCGGCGCGGTCGAGATCCTTGCGCGTCTCCAGGATGGCCATGATGTTGTCGGCGACACTGAGCTTGCGGAAGATCGAGGCCTCCTGCGGCAGATAGCCGATGCCGGCGCGGGCGCGTTCGTGCATCGGCGCGCGGCTCAGATCGCGATCGTCGATGTGCACGCTGCCGGCGTCGGACTTGACCAGGCCCACGATCATGTAGAAGGAGGTGGTCTTGCCGGCACCGTTGGGGCCGAGCAGGCCGACGATGCTGCCCTGGCGCAGGGTCAGGCTGAAGTCATGGACGACTCGACGCCCCTTGTAGCTCTTGGCCAGGTTGGCGGCCGTTAGCGTTTTCATCGCTTTCTTCCTTGCCTCGCGAAAGGGCGCGTCACTGGGTCTGCTGACGTGGCGTGAGCGTCATGCGCACGCGGCCGTCACCGCTGCCGTCGCCACTGGTGCTGGAGCGGGCGTTGACCCGGCGCGAGTTGAGATAGTACTCGACGTAGGCGCCGTCGAAGGTGTCGCGTGCCTGATGCAGCTCGGCGTTGCCGATCAGCTCCACCCGGCGCTCGGCGGCGTGATAGACGATCTTGTCGCCCCAGCCCTTGACCAAGGCTTCATCGGGTGCAGGCTTCTGCTCCAGATAGGCGCGCTCGCCACCGCCGCCGGTGGCGGTCACCAGGCTCACTTCGCCATTCTTGCCGCGCTTGATCTCGACCCGAGCGGCCTTGAGCTGCATGCTGCCCTGCTGCATGTCGACCTTGCCGGTGTAGACCGCGGTGCCTTGGCGATCGTCGAGTTCGAGCTGGTCGGCGGCGATCTCGATCGGCGCCGCGGCATCGCTCTCCAGCGCCAGGGTGGGCAGGCTGGAGAGTCCCAGTGCGGTCAAGACCAGCAGTTGGCCGAGTTCTCGCCTCATGATCCTTGATCCTTAGGTTGCTGTGGCAGGCGGCCCTGCACGTTGTCGGTCAGGCGCATGCGATTTTCATTGATCCAGGCGTCGAAACGATCGCCGCGCATGGTCTGGTTATGCTGACGCAAGACGGAGGAGGTGTCACTCCAGGCGTGCGCGCTACGGTTGTCGTAGTGAAGCGTCTGGGTCTCCAGGCTCCAGGCGTTGGCCGGTTGCACCAAGCGTGCGTTGCCTTCGAGGGTGAGCAGGTTGCCGTTCTCGGCCAGCTGGCCGCGGTCGCCGGTGATCTGCCACTCGCGCTGATCATCGTCGATCAGGTAACCGTGGGGCTTTTCGGCTCGGATCACGTCGTCGGCCGGGGTGTGCACCATGCGCGGTGTGTCGAGCCGCTGATAGGCGCGGCCCTGCTCGTCGAAGCGCGTCATCTGCGCGTCTTCCAGGAAGTAGTCGGGTTCACCGGCGGGGTCGCTGGGCGCCGGTGCCGGGGCGCGCTCGTTGCGCTGGTCGAGATAGGCGAGCCCGCCGCCGAGGGCCAGCAGCAGGGCCAGCAGGCCGAGGCGGCGCCACCAGGGGGAGCGAGTTCGTGGTGTGGCTGTCACGCGATCTCCTTTGTCGTCATCGAGTTCGACACTGGCATCGGGTTCGACCCGGCATCGGCATGGGCGCGAGCAGCGGCCATTTCAGATCACGCCGCTGCGCAGCAGGTCGTGCATGTGCAGGGCGCCGATCGGGCGGCCCGCCTCCACCACCGCGAGGGCGGTGATCATGTTGTCTTCCATGATGCGCACCGCCTCGGCGGCGAGCATGTCCGGCGTCGTCGTCTTGCCGCCGCGGGTCATCACGTCATCGACCTTGAGCAGGTCGAAATCGCCGCGCTGGTCCAGCGTGCGGCGCAGGTCGCCGTCGGTGTAGACACCGACCAGATGCTGATGTTCATCCACCACGCAGGTGAAGCCCATGCCCTTGCGGGTCATCTCCAGCAGCGCTACACGCAAGGGGCTGCCGGCGGGCACGCAGGGCAGCCGCTCGCCACCATGCATCAGATCGCTGACGCGCAGCAGCAGCCGCTTGCCCAGGGTGCCGCCGGGGTGCGATAGCGCGAAATCCTCGGGGCTGAAGCCGCGTGCCTCGAGCAGCGCCAGGGCCAGGGCGTCGCCCATCGCCAGGGCGGCGGTGGTCGACGAGGTGGGCGCGAGGTCGTGCGGGCACGCCTCGCGCGACACGCCGGTGTCGATGTGCACGTCGCTGTAGCGGGCCAGGGTCGAGTGGGGGCGGCCGGTGAGACTGATCAGCGGGGCGCCCAGGCGCTTGAACAGGGCAATCAGGCCGGTGATCTCCTGGGTCTCGCCGGAGTTGGAGAGCGCGATCACCACGTCACCCGCGGTGACCATGCCCAGGTCGCCGTGGCTGGCTTCGCCGGGGTGCAGATAGAAGGCCGGCGAGCCGGTGCTGGCGAAGGTGGCCGCCATCTTGCGTGCGATGTGTCCGGACTTGCCCATACCGGTGACGATGATCCGGCCGCTGCACTCGAGCAGCGTGCGGCAGGCGTGATCGAAGCTGACATCGAGCTTGTCGATTAGCTCGTTCAAGGCCTGCTGCTCGAGGGTGAGCGTGCGCCGGGCGCTGGCGCGAAAATCGAAGGTGGCGTCTGGGGTCATGGTCCTGATCTGTGTCGTCCTGCTTTATCGTTCTGCGATGTCACGCTGCGTGGCCGTAGCCGATGAGGGGGCGTCATCGGTAAAGAGCCGTAACCGGTGAGGCGTCGGCTGGTGTACCCCTATCGGCTGTCTTGTCCCTTTGGACTGTCTTGCCCCTTATCGGGTGGCACTCGCTTATCGGGTGGCGCTCGGGCGCGGACACGCTAGGGTTGGAGCAGTATAACGTCGATCGTGCGCTCTTGTTATCGCGCAGGGCGGATAGGCCTCGCTGGCGGCGAGTCAGGATCGTGCCCGACGACGTGCATGGCTGGCCGCTTTCCGCCAGGTTAGGATACAATGTTCGATAATCTTTCGAACCAGAGTGGTGGAGGGTGCATGAATGACCCGATGATGGTCGAGGTCAAGGATCTGCATTTCGCCCGCGGTAGCACCGAGGTGTTTCGCGGTGTCGATCTGCAGATTCCGCTCGGCAAGATAACCGCCATCATGGGGCCGAGCGGCACCGGCAAGACGACCTTGCTCAAGCTGATCGGCGGGCAGTTGACGCCGGATCGCGGCCAGGTGCTGATCGGTGGTCAGGACGTTCACAAGCTGCCGCGGCGTGCGCTGTTCAAGCTGCGTCGACGCATGGGCATGCTGTTCCAGAGTGGCGCGCTTTTCTCCGATCTGGATGTGTTCGAGAACGTGGCCTTTCCGCTGCGCGTGCATACCGAGCTGCCCAACGCCATGATCCGTGACATCGTGCTGATGAAGCTGCAGGCGGTGGGGCTGCGGGGCGCGCGCCACCTGATGCCGTCGGAGCTTTCCGGTGGCATGGCGCGACGGGTGGCGCTGGCGCGGGCGGTGGCGCTGGATCCGGAGCTGGTGCTCTACGACGAGCCCTTCGTGGGCCAGGACCCGATCTCGATGGGGGTGCTGGTGCAGCTGATCAAGAAGGTCAATCAGGCGCTGGGGCTGACTGCCATCGTGGTCTCCCACGATATCAAGGAGACACTCTCCATCGCCGACTATGTCTATATCATCGCCGACGGCAAGGTGATGTCCCACGGTACGCCGCGGACGCTGGACGTCGATGAGGACGCCCACACGCGCCAGTTCGTCCACGGCGAGCCCGACGGGCCGGTGCCGTTTCACTATCCGGCGCCGGATTTCTATGACGATATCCTGGCGCCCGCGGGGCAGTTTTCATGATCGATCGTATCGCCGCACTGGGCCGGGGCACGCTCGACGTGCTCATGGCGATCGGGCGCGCCGGGCTCTTTCTGGTGCAGTCCGTGTTCTGCCTGCCTTCGCGCGAGGGGTTCTACCTGTGGGTGCGCCAGATGCACTTCGTCGGTGTCATGTCGGTGGCCATCGTGCTGGTCTCGGGCCTGTTCATCGGCATGGTGCTGGCGCTGCAGGGTTACACCATCCTGGTCGGGTTCGGTGCCGACGAGGCGCTGGGTCAGATGGTGGCGCTGTCACTGGTGCGTGAGCTGGCACCGGTGGTCGCGGCGCTGCTGTTCGCCGGTCGCGCCGGCTCGGCGCTGACCGCCGAGATCGGCCTGATGAAGGCCACCGAGCAGCTCACCAGCATGGAGATGATCGGTGTCGATCCGCTGCGCCGGATCGTCGCGCCGCGGCTGTGGGCCGGCTTCGTGTCGCTGCCGATTCTCACCGTAATCTTCGCGGTGGTCGGTATCTGGGGCGGTCATCTGGTCGGGGTCGACTGGCTCGGCGTCTATGACGGCTCCTACTGGAGCAACATGCAGGACAGCGTCGACTTCGTCGGCGACGTGCTCAACGGCATGGTCAAGAGCCTGGTATTCGGCCTGGTGGTGACCTGGATCGCGGTGTTCCAGGGCTACGACCTGGTGCCCACCTCGGAAGGCATTTCCCGCGCGACCACCCGTACGGTGGTCTACGCTTCGCTCGCGGTACTGGGCCTCGACTTCGTGCTCACCGCGTTGATGTTTGGAGATTTCGGATGAAGCGCAATAGCGTCCTCGAACTGGGTGTCGGTCTGTTCATGCTGGCCGGCATCCTGGGGCTGGTGTTCCTCGGGCTGCGGGTGAGTGGCCTGGGCGTCGGCGTACCCCAGAATACCTTCACGCTGACGGCCAACTTCGCCAACATCGGCGGACTGCGCCCGCAAGCGAAAGTGACCATGTCGGGCGTGCGTATCGGCAAGGTGACCGATATCGAGCTCGATCCCAAGTGGTTCGATGCCAAGGTCACCATGCAGATCGATTCGCAGTTCGATGGCAAGCTCTCCGACGACACCACGGCGGCGATCCTCACCGCCGGGCTGCTCGGTGAGCAGTATGTCGGCCTGACCGTGGGTGGGTCGCCCAAGATGTTGCACGATGGAGACGTCATTCACGACACCCAGCAGGCGCTGGTGCTGGAGCAGTTGATCCAGCAGTTCGTGTCGAATATGGCCAAGTGATCGCAGACAAGGAGTCGATGATGAACGCAATTCGCTTTTACCGCCGCTACGCCGGCGTCGTGGCCGCTCTGATGCTGGCGCTGTGCGCCGTGATCCCGACCGCGCAGGCGCAGACTCAGACGCCCACCGAGGTGATCCGTCAGAGCGTCGATTCGCTGATGTCGGAGCTCGAGGGCAAGAAGGATTACTACGCTCAGCACGAGGACGAGCTGGCTAAACTGGTCGATAGCAACATGGCGGATGTCGCCGACTTCCGTTACATCGGTGCCAGCGTGATGGGGCGCTACTTCCGGGCGGCGACGCCGGAGCAGCGTTCGCGCTTCGTCAAGGTGTTCCGCAAGACGCTGATCGATACCTACGCCAAGGGTCTGGTCACGTTCGACTACAAGACCCTGCGGGTGAAGGACGCCGAGGACGCCGGCCGTTACGACGATCAGGCATCGGTGCCGGTCGAGGTGGTGTCGACCAGCGGCAAGACCTATCCGGTCAACTTTACCCTGCGCCAGAGCGACGGCCAGTGGAAGGTGATCAACGTGATCGTCAACGGCATCAATCTCGGCCTGACGTTCCGCAACCAGTTCGATCAGTCGATGCGTGACAATGATCGCGACTTCGACAAGGTGATCGATAACTGGGCGCCGAAGGTCGACACCGATCAGCTCGAGAAGGGTGGCGATTCGTGAGTCTGCTGCTCGAGCGTGAGGACGCCACGCTGGAGGTGGTCGAGGGCAACGTGCTGACCATCCGCGGCGAGGCGGACTTCGACAGTGCCGGCCCGCTGGCCCAGGCGGGCCGGCACTGGCTGGCGGATCAGCCGGCCGATACGCAGGTCTCGTTCGATCTGACCGCGGTGGAGGTCGCCAGCAGCGCCGTGCTCAGCGTGCTGCTGGTATGGGTGCGCAGCGTGCAGAAGCACTCGCTGCACCTGGAGCGGGTGGCGCTCTCGCGCCCGCTGCGCCGGCTGATGGATATCACCGAGCTGGGGCCGCTGCTGCCAGCCCGCGAAACCACCTGCCGCGAAGACGAGGCGCCCGCCGCGTCCTGAGCAAGCCTCAGGCGATGCCTCGAGTATAGACCCTCGAGTGATAGACAGAGACGCGGGCGCCTCGGCGCCCGCGTCTCTATTTATATCTATCTACTCCTTTCGATAGCCCCGCTTTGGTGACTGATCTGGCTTGCATCGTTTTTGCCTGCCTGGGACGTCGCCAGGGCGGGGCGTTTTCCGCTACCATAGGCCGCTTTCCCTGCGCATCCGGCGCAGCAGTCATACGGGAGCCGAGTCTATGCAACCCAGCGACGTCAAACGTCTGCTCGAAGATCGAATCGACGGCTGTGAATTCCATATCCAGGGCGAAGGCTGCAACTTCCAGGTCGTCGCCGTGGGCGAGGTCTTTGCCGATCTCAACAAGGTCAAGAGCCAGCAGCTGATCTACGCCGCCCTCTCCGACGAGATCGCCTCGGGCGCACTGCACGCCATCACCATCAAGACCTTCACCCCGGCGCAGTGGGCCGAGGCGCCGGAAAACGCGGGGTTCTGATCGCCTCCGCCGCCACGGCGGCGGACGCGGTTTCGTCACGGTCGGTCACCTGGCCACTTCTTTTCGATCTATAGCGAACCTCCATGGACAAGCTGATCATTACCGGTAACGGCCCGCTCGACGGCGAGGTCTGGGCCAGCGGGGCCAAGAATTCGGCGCTGCCGATCCTGGCGGCGACGCTGCTCGCCGACGAGCCCGTCACCATCGGCAATCTGCCGCACCTGCAGGACATCACCACCACCCTCGAACTGCTCGGCCGCATGGGCATCGAGCCGGTGATGGGCGAGAAGATGAGCATCCAGATCGATGGCTCCCAGGTGCGCGACAGCCACGCACCCTACGAGTTGGTCAAGAAGATGCGCGCCTCGATCCTGGTGCTGGGCCCGCTGCTGGCGCACTTCGGTACCGCCGACGTGTCGCTGCCGGGTGGCTGCGCGATCGGCTCGCGTCCGGTCGATCTGCACATTCGCGGGCTCGAGGCGATGGGTGCCGACATTCGCGTCGAGGGCGGCTACATCCGCGCCCGCGTCGATGGCCGGCTCAAGGGTGCCACCATCTTCTTCGATACGGTGACCGTGACCGGGACCGAGAACCTGCTGATGGCAGCGACGCTGGCCGACGGTATCACCACGCTGGAGAACGCCGCGCGGGAACCGGAAGTGGTCGACCTGGCGGAGTGTCTGATCGCGATGGGCGCCAAGATTCGCGGTCACGGCAGTGACACCATCGTGATCGAGGGCGTCGAGCGCCTGCACGGCTGCCACTACGATGTCATGCCCGACCGGATCGAGACGGGTACCTTCCTGGTGGCGGCAGCGGCCACCGGCGGGCGCGTGCGCGTGCGCAATACCCGCGCCGATATCATGGAGGCCGTGCTCAGCAAGCTCGAAGAGGCGGGCGGCAAGGTCACCTCCGGCGAGGGCTGGATCGAGCTCGACATGCAGGGGCGGCGGCCGCGGGCGGTGAACATCCGTACCGCGCCCTATCCGGCGTTCCCGACCGACATGCAGGCGCAGTTCGTGGCGCTCAATGCGGTCGCCGAGGGCACCGGCACCGTGGTCGAGACGATCTTCGAAAACCGCTTCATGCACGTGCAGGAGCTCAACCGCATGGGCGCGCACATTGCCCTGGAGGGCAATACCGCCGTGGTCACCGGGGTCGAACGCCTCTCCGGGGCACCGGTGATGGCGACCGATCTGCGCGCGTCGGCAAGCCTGGTAGTGGCGGCGATGGTGGCCCAGGGCGAGACCCTGGTCGATCGGATCTACCATATCGATCGCGGCTATGAGTGCATCGAGGAAAAACTGCAGCTGCTGGGTGCGCGGATTCGCCGCGTGCCAGGCTAGCCGGGTGGAGAGATACCATGAGCGATCAACTGATTCTCGCGCTCTCCAAGGGGCGTATTCTCGAAGAGACGCTGCCGCTGCTGGCGGATGCCGGGGTGGTGCCGGCGGACGACTTCGGCAAGAGCCGCAAGCTGCTGTTCGACACCAACCTGCCCGACGTCAAGCTGGTAGTGATCCGCGCAGTGGACGTGCCCACCTATGTGCAGCTGGGCGCGGCCGACCTCGGCGTGGCAGGCAAGGACGTGCTGCTCGAGCATGGCGCCGAGGGGCTCTACGAGCCGCTCGATCTGGAGATCTCGCGCTGCCGGCTGATGACCGCCGGGATCGTCGGGGCCGAGCCGGCGCGCGCACGACGCCGGGTGGCGACGAAGTTCGTCGAGGTGGCGCGGCGCTACTACGCCGAGCAGGGCATCCAGGCCGAGGTGATCAAGCTCTATGGCGCGATGGAGCTGGCCCCGCTGATGAATCTGGCCGACGAGATCGTGGATATCGTCGATACCGGTAACACCCTGCGGGCGAACGGCATGGAGCCGCGCGAGCTGATCGAGGAGATCAGCACCCGGCTGGTGGTCAACAAGGCCTCGATGACCATGAAGCACGCGCGCCTTAAGCCGCTGATCGAACGCCTGCGTGGTGCCGTGAGCGCCCGCCGCGAGAGCACCTGATCCTGAGTGATGTGCCGTGCGCCCGTGCCGGACGCCGGCAATGACCGAGAGAGTGAATCGATGAGCCAAACTCCGACCATCGCCCGCCTGAACACGCGGGATGCCGATTTCGATGCGCGCCTCGACGCGCTGCTGGCCTGGGAGGGTGTGTCCGATCAGGCGGTGGCGGCACGGGTCGACGAGATCCTCAAGGCGGTGCGTCAGCAGGGCGACGCGGCGCTGATCGAATACACCCAGCGCTTCGACCGGCTGACCCTCGCCAGTGTTGCCGATCTCGAAATCGCTGGCGAGCGCCTGGCCGCGGCTTACGCCGGGCTGCCGGCCGAGCAGCGCGACGCGCTCAGCCACGCCGCCGAGCGTATCCGCAGCTACCACGAGCAGCAGAAGCCCGGCTCCTGGCAATACGAGGAGGCCGACGGCACGCTGCTGGGACAGAAGGTCACGCCGCTCGACCGGGTGGGTATCTATGTGCCCGGGGGCAAGGCGGCCTATCCCTCCTCGGTGCTGATGAACGCGATTCCGGCGCAAGTCGCCGGGGTGGCGGAGATCGTCATGGTGGTGCCGACACCCGATGGGGTGGTCAATGAGCTGGTGCTGGCGGCGGCGCACCTGGCCGGCGTGCACCGGGTCTTCTGCGTCGGTGGCGCCCAGGCGGTCGCGGCGCTCGCCTATGGCACCGAGAGCGTGCCGCGGGTGGACAAGATCGTCGGCCCCGGCAACATCTATGTGGCCACGGCCAAGCGCGCGGTGTTCGGTCAGGTGGGGATCGACATGATCGCTGGGCCGTCGGAGATTCTGATCGTCTCCGACGGTGGTACCGATCCCGAATGGCTGGCGTTGGATCTGTTCTCCCAGGCCGAGCACGACGAGGACGCCCAGGCCATTCTGGTGACCTGGGACGCTGACCATCTGGAAGCGGTGCACGCCGCCATCGAGCGGCTGCTGCCGACCCTGGAGCGTGCCGAGATCATTCGCCAGTCGCTGTCGCGGCGCGGCGCCCTGGTGCTGTGCGACGGGCCCGAGCAGGCGGTGGCGCTGGTCGACCGCATTGCCCCCGAGCACCTGGAGCTGTCGGTGGCCGCGCCGCGTGAGATGGCCGAGCAGGTGCGCCACGCCGGTGCCATCTTCATGGGCCGCTACACCGCCGAGGCGCTGGGTGACTACTGCGCCGGCCCCAACCACGTGCTGCCGACCTCGGGCACGGCGCGTTTCTCCTCGCCGCTGGGGGTCTACGATTTCCAGAAACGCTCATCGCTGATCGAGTGCTCGGCCGCGGGTGCCGACCGCCTCGGGCGTACCGCCTCGGTGCTGGCTCGGGGAGAGTCGCTCACCGCCCACGCGCGCTCGGCGGAGAGTCGTTGGCAGCGCTGAGCCGTTTTATTGCGCTGTAGGCATTTGCGTCAAGCCAATGATCGCCGCCCTGTGGGCGGCGATCTGATTTGTGGGGGGTAGGGTGTCGGTATAGGAGGGTGGTATCAGCCGGGCTCGGGCGTCGAGGCGCTGTCATCGGGCGTATCTGAGCGCTTCGAGGGTGAGCCTGGCGTGCCGCTGTCCGGGGTAGCTGCGCCGTCGGTAGCACGCTTGGCGTCTTCGGCGCTGGGTTCGGGGCGCTCGCCCACGGTGAGCGTGACTTCGCGCTTCTCGCCGTTGCGCAGAATGGTGATCGGCAGTTGGGTGCCGGGAGAGATCTCGGCGATATCGACCATGGTCTCGCGCGGGTCGAGAATCGGCTTGCCGCGAACCGCCAGCAGGATATCTCCCGGTTCGAGCCTGGCCTTGGCCCCCGGGCCGCCGGCTACCACGTTGGCGATGATCACCCCGCTCAGGGTCTTGAGCCCGAAGGAGGCGGCCAGGTCGGGGGTCATCTGCTGGGCATCGATGCCCAGCCAGCCGCGGATCACCCGGCCCTGGGTGACGATGTCGTCGAGGATGCTGCGGGCCAGGTTGGTGGGGATGGCGAAACCGATGCCCTGCGAGCCGCCGGAGCGCGAGAAGATGGCGGTATTGATGCCGACCAGTGAGCCGTTGGCATCGACCAGGGCGCCGCCGGAGTTGCCGGGGTTGATCGCGGCGTCGGTCTGGATGAAGTCCTCGTAGGCGTTGAGTCCGATATGGTCGCGCCCGGTGGCGCTGATGATCCCCATGGTCACCGTCTGGCCGACCCCGAACGGGTTGCCGATCGCCAGCGCCACGTCGCCAATGGCGACGTTTTCGGAGTTGCTGAGCTTGATCACCGGCAGGTCTTCAAGATCGATCCTGAGCACCGCGAGATCGCTCTCCGGGTCGGTGCCGATCACCTTGGCGATCGCCTCGCGCCCGTCGCGCAGTGCAACCTGGATCTCGTCGGCGTCGTTGATCACATGATTGTTGGTGAGGATGTAGCCATCCTTGCTGACGATGACGCCGGAACCGAGACTCGACAGCATGCGCTGGCGCTGCGGCAGGTTCTTGCCGTAGAACTGGCGGAAGAAGGGGTCGGACATCAGCGGATGCTGGCTGGTGTCGATGATCTTCGAGGAGTAGACGTTGACCACCGCCGGGGCGGCCTGGTTGACCGCCTCGGCGTAGCTCACCGTGCCTCTCTCGCGCACCAGTGGCGGCGCTTCCTCGACGCTGGGCGCGGCGTGTTTGCCGCCCTGCGGCAGGCTCGCGGTGGTGGTGCGGTGGGCGTTGGAGGCCTGGCCGGTAGCGCTACGCTCGGCGCCACCGCCGAGCAGCGACGGGAAGGCGTATAGCAGTACGATGGCGAGCAGGATGCCGCAGACGGTGGGCCAGAATAACGCGGCAAAGTGACGGCGCATGCGCGGGGTCCTTGGGCTGACAGTGGCCACGAGCGGCCGCCGCCGTGTCTGTTCAGGGTGTCTGTCCGGGATGTGGTCAGTCGCGAGCCGCGCGCCGTGGCCCGGTGTCGGAAACCCCGCTGGCCCTTGTGCCGGCCGCTGGGATGCCGCGGGCACGCGCGGGGGCTCGACGGCGTCGCTCTCGGGTGCGAGTGTAACATTCATCGATGACTTTACGCGGGAGAGAGCATGATTTCACGATTGACCCTGCAGGCGGCGATCGACGCCGAACTGCGTCCTGACGCGTTCAGGGACTACACCGTCAACGGCCTGCAGGTCGAGGGGCGCGAGGGTATCACTCGGGTGATGACCGGGGTGACGGCGTGCCAGGCGCTGCTCGACGCGGCGGTGGCCTGGGAGGCCGATGCGGTACTCGTGCACCACGGCTATTTCTGGAAGAACGAGCCGGTGGCGGTGACCGGCATGAAGCGCCGCCGTTTCGCCACCCTGCTGGGCCACGACATCAATCTGCTGGCCTATCATCTGCCACTGGATGCTCATCCTGAACTCGGCAACAACGCCTGTCTCGGCCGGCGGCTGGGCCTGGTGGCCGAGCGCTGCCTGGATGGCGACATGGGGCAGGGGCTACTGTGGTTCGGCGCGCCCGATCCTGAATTTGGCGGTGCCGATCTGAACGGTAATGGGCCGAACGGTACCGAGCTGGACAGCCACGCCCTCGCCGCCCGGGTCGAGAAGGCGCTGGGGCGACGACCGCTGCTGATCGAGGGGCATACGGGGCCGCTCGAGCGCATCGCCTGGTGCACCGGCGGCGCTCAGGACATGTTGCCGCTGGCCGCCGAGGCCGGGGCGCAGGCGTTCATTTCCGGGGAGATCTCCGAGCGCACCACCCATCTGGCGCGGGAGCTGGGAGTCACTTACCTGGCGGCAGGGCATCACGCCACCGAGCGTGACGGCATCGAGGCGCTGGGCGAGTGGCTGGCGGCGAGGTTCGATATCGAGCACCGTTTCGTGGACATCGACAATCCCGCCTGAGGGCGACCGTCGCGATGTCTGACAGAGTGGGCAGGGGTAGTGGCGGAGATGCGTTTGAGGCGGAAGACCGCCGGGCGAGGCACCGGCGGCAGAAGTCTCCGCGCAACAGAAGTTTCCGCGCAATTAGTAGCGCGGCGGCTGGCTGACGTTCTCTTCCTCTTCGTCACGCTTCTTGCGCACGCCGTAATCCTCGGAGAGGGTGCCGCGGTTGCCGTCGGCGTAGTCCCGCGGGACCTGAGGCACGTCGATATTGGCGTCCTCTTCCTCGTTCTGGCCATGCAACCGGCGCTTGAGCTGCAGGTCGTCGACCAGGCGATCGGCGCCGTGTACCAAGTAGCTTTCGAGCTCCTGGCTCTGGCGCTGAATGCTCGAGGCGAGATCGGCGACCTTGGCGAAGTGGTCGTTGAGCGAGTCGCGCACTTGGTTGAGCTCGAGCTCGGTTTCGGCCAGACGCTGACGCACCTTCTGATTGCGCGCCACGTTGGCGTTGAGCAGATGGTAGCAAAGGGCGCCGATACCGATGCCCGCGAGGAAGCAGGCGATGGCCAGGATCCAATCGATATTGCTTTCGTTCACTATGCGCTCCTTTGGCGTCGTGCCCGATCTCGGCGTGACCGGCACGACCATGCTTGAGATCGTTGCGGGCCCATTATATCGACCGGTTCGGTGATAGGGTCAAACCTCGCGTGCGGGGATGACGCTGTCAAGACTTTCGTCGAGCGCTATAATCCCCGCCCACCCGTTCCTGCATGAGGCCACCGATTCGCCATGACTGCACCTCGCTCCGCGACGTCCGCTGCCAATGCCCAGACGCCGATCGCGCGTTACCGCGCTGATCTCGAGCGCGACGACTTCAGCTATGACGCGGCGCAGGAGAATGCCGTCAAGCACCTGCAGCGCCTGTACGACGATCTGCTGCGGGCGCCGGCGCCCAAGCCGTCCGTCACCGGTGGTGGCGATTCGGCGCTGTCCAAGGTCGCGGGACTGTTCGGCAAGCGCAAGGCGGCCGCCCCCGAGGCCCCGGCCAAGCCGGCCGTGATGGGGCTCTACTTCTGGGGCGGCGTGGGGCGCGGCAAGACCTATCTGGTCGATGTGTTCTTCGAGGCGCTGCCGTTCGAGCGCAAGATGCGCACCCACTTCAACCGCTTCATGCAGCGTGTCCACCGTGAGCTAGAGTCTCACAAGGGTGAGAAGAACCCGCTGACCCAGATCGCCGCGCAGTTCGCGCGCGAGGCGCGGGTGATCTGCTTCGACGAGTTCTACGTCAAGGACATCACCGACGCCATGATACTGGGCAACCTGATGGAGGCGCTGTTCGCCCAGGGCGTGGTGCTGGTGGCCACCTCCAATATCGTGCCCGACGACCTCTACAAGGATGGCCTGCAGCGTTCGCGCTTCCTGCCTGCGATCGATCTGCTCAAGCGCAATTGCGAGGTGGTCAACGTCGACTCTGGGGTCGACTACCGCCTGCGCGCGCTGGAGCAGGTGGAGATCTTCCACTCGCCGCTGGACGCCGAGGCGGAGCGCTCGCTGGCCAGGAGCTTTCGCTCGGTCGCCGGCAGCGAAGGGCGCGAGAATGCCAAGCTCACCATCAACCATCGCGAGCTGAACGCGCGCCGGCTGTGCGAAGGGGTGGTGTGGTTCGACTTCAAGATGATCTGCGACGGGCCGCGCAGCCAGAACGACTACATCGAGCTGTCGCGGGAGTATCACACGGTGCTGGTCTCCAACGTGCCGCGTATGGGCGCGGGCAGCGACGATCAGGCGCGGCGCTTCATCAGCATGGTCGACGAGTTCTACGATCGCGCGGTGAAGCTGCTGCTCTCGGCCGAGACCGAGGTCGAATCGCTCTATACCGGCGGCAATCTCAGCTTCGAGTTCGAACGCACGCTGTCGCGCCTGCAGGAGATGCAGTCGCGGGAGTATCTGGCGCTGGCGCACAAACCCTGAAGGCAGGGCATGATGGCACGCGAGACAGGCTCGTCTAGCTCTTTCGCCGCCCGGAGGGCTCGTGTACAATGCGCGCTCTTCGATCCGTTGCCGCTTCCCTGGAAGCGGCAACCCAAGAAAAATAGGGATGGTCGAGAAGCCTGGCTTCGAGACCCAAATACGCTTATTTGGTGAAACACTCATGAAGACGTTCAGTGCCAAGCCGCAAACCGTGCAGCGCGACTGGTATGTCGTCGATGCATCGGGCAAGACGCTCGGTCGTCTGGCGACGGAGATCGCCCGCCGCCTGCGTGGCAAACACAAGCCGGAATACACCCCGCACGTCGACACCGGCGATTACATCGTCGTGGTCAACGCCGAGAAGGTGCACGTCACCGGCAACAAGGCGCAAGCCAAGAATTACTACCGTCATACCGGTTACCCGGGCGGCCTGCGCTCCATGTCGTTCGAGAAGCTGATCGACCACGCTCCCGAGCGTGTGATCGAAAGCGCCGTCAAGGGCATGCTGCCCAAGGGCCCGCTGGGTCGTGCCATGTACGCCAAGCTCAAGGTGTACGCCGGTACCGAACATCCGCACGCCGCGCAGCAGCCGCAAGAACTGAACATCTGAGGGTAGACCGCAATGGCACAACAGTACTACGGCACCGGGCGTCGCAAGACCTCCACCGCTCGCGTGTTCCTCAAGCCGGGCACCGGCAAGATCACCGTCAACAGCCGTGAGCTGGGCGAATACTTCGGCCGCGTCACCGCGCAGATGGTCGTGCGTCAGCCGCTCGAGCTGACCGAGACCACCGGCCAGTTCGACGTCTACATCACCGTCCAGGGTGGCGGCGGTTCGGCTCAGGCCGGCGCCATTCGCCACGGCATCACCCGTGCGCTGATGGACTACAACGAAGAGCTGCGCAAGCCGCTGCGTGCTGCCGGCTACGTGACCCGCGACGCGCGCGAAGTCGAGCGTAAGAAAGTCGGTCTGCGTAAAGCCCGCCGTCGTCCGCAGTTCTCCAAGCGCTGATCCGTTCCGGATCCCACGCGCGCTCGACGCCCGACTCACCATGGTCGGGCGTTTTGCTGTTGGTACCTTCGCTGGCGATGCCGGTGCGCTGGCCGTGCGGTCAGCGAGCCCCAGGCGGGTTGCCCGCCGTGTTATCATTGACAGCTGAATCAATGCGAGGAATGTTTCATGGGTGTAGTGGCCAAGCGATCGTCGATGACTTTCTACTCCGGCAGCGATGATCACTTCAGTCATCGCGTGAGAATCGTGCTGGCCGAAAAGGGGGTTGCCGTCGATATCCTGGATGTCTCGGCCGACGAGCACAACGCCGAGCTCGCCGACCTCAACCCCTACAACAGCGTGCCCACGCTGCTCGATCGTGACCTGGTGCTCTATGAGTCCAAGGTGATGATGGAGTATCTCGACGAGCGTTTCCCGCATCCGCCGCTGCTGCCGGTCTACCCGGTGGCGCGCGCGCAGAGCCGCCTGTGGATGCACCGCATCGAACGCGAGTGGTGCCCGCTGGTCGAACAGATCCAGCAGGGGTCGAAGAAAGACGCCGAGAAAGCACGCAAGGAGCTGCGTGAGAGCCTGGCGGGCATCTCGCCGATCTTCGAAGACATGCCCTACTTCATGAGCGAAGAGTTCACCCTGGTCGACTGCTGCATCGCCCCGATCCTGTGGCGTCTGCCGGCGCTGGGTGTGGAGCTGCCGGAGAAGCAGGTCAAGCCGCTGATGAGCTACATGGAGCGCGTGTTCGCGCGCGATGCCTTCAAGGCGTCGCTGTCCGAGTCCGAACGTGAGATGCGCAGCTGAGACCGCTTGCCGGTCAAGCCGCTCGAGAAGGAGGTGACATGCTGACCAGTCGTCCCTATCTGGCGCGAGCCCTGTACGAATGGCTGCTCGACAACGATCAGACGCCCTACATCGTGGTCGATGCCGGCAAGCCGGGGGTGCGCGTGCCGCAGCAGTTCGTGCAGAACGGCCAGATCGTGCTCAATATCGCCCCGGCTGCGGTGCGCGATCTACAGATCGATAACGCCGCGCTGACCTTCGGTGCCCGCTTCAGCGGCCAGCCGATGCAGGTGGTGGTGCCGACCGACGCCCTGATCGCCATCTATGCGCGTGAGAACGGTGTCGGCATGGTGTTCGGGCAGGAGCCGGTGATGCCTGAGTTCTCCACTGACGAAGAGACGGAGCAGGAAGACGACGGTCGCCCGGTGCTCGAGAGCGTCGAGGATGCCTCGGCCGATGCCGAGGCGTCCGATGTCGGCGAGGGGCCTCGCCCCGAGAAGGGCAAGCCGTCGCTGCGTATCGTCAAGTAGTCGGCCGGTGTCGGCTCCGACGACGGCCTGAAAGATAGCCGCCTTCCATGGTGGCCATAAAAAACCGCCGCCGAGTTCGACTCGGCGGCGGTTTTTTCATACTGGCGTGGGCGCAGTCAGCTTCGCGCTGGTCTGAATCGACGCTAGCGGCTTCAGTTGAGGTATTCGAAGACCTTGACGATGCGCTGCACGCCGCCGACGCCCGAGGCGGCGTTGACCACTTCACCGGCCTGCTTCTGGGTCACCAGACCCATCAGATAGACCGTGCCGTTCTCGGTGATCACGCGGATCAGGTTGGCATCGATATCTTCGTTGGCGACCAGGTTGGCCTTGATGCGTCCGGTGATCCAGGTGTCGGTCATGCGCTGGCTGACCGGGGTGTTGGCCGAGACCATCAGCTCATTGTGGACCTGGCGCACGCTGCGCACCTGCTGAGCGATCTCGCCGGCCTTCTGCTTGAGCTCTTGGCTGGGTACCTGGCCGGTCAGCAGCACGTTGCTGTTGTAGCTGTCGACGTTGACGTGGGCGTCGCCGAAGCGCGCGTCGGCCGCCTGCAGGTCACTGAAGATCTTGCTCTGGATGGTGCTGTCCTCGACCTTCGCCCCCGGCGTGCGCTCGGCGTAGTTCTCCTGGGTATTCTGGCTGGCACAGCCGCCCAGGGTGAGCAGGGCGATCACGCATGCGGAGAGAATCAGTGTCTTCTTCATGGGTTTCACTCGTTGCTGCCGAAAAGTTGTTGATCGATCAGGTCGCACAGACAGTGGATGACCAGTAGGTGGACTTCCTGAATGCGCGCGGTGGAGGTCGCCGGCACGCGGATCTCGCAATCCTCTTGGCCCAGCAGTGAGGCCATGTCGCCACCGTCGCGGCCGGTCAGGGCAACCACGCTCATCTCGCGATCGTGGGCGGCCTGAATCGCCTGCACCACGTTGGCCGAATTGCCGCTGGTGGAGATGGCGAGCAGGATGTCGCCCGGCTGACCCAGGGCGCGGATCTGCTTGGAGAAGACGTCGTTGTAGCTGTAGTCGTTGGCGATCGAGGTCAGCGTCGAGGTGTCCGTGGTCAGGGCCAGGGCCGGCAAGCTGGGGCGCTCGCGTTCGAAGCGGTTGAGCAGCTCCGAAGAGAAGTGCTGGCTGTCGCCGGCGCTGCCGCCGTTGCCGCAGGCCAGAATCTTGCCTTCGCTGACCAGGCACTGGACCATCATCTGGCTGGCGACCTCGATGAAGGGCGGAAGCACTTCGCTGGCGTAGGTCTTGGTGTCGATGCTGGCGTTGAAGTGATCGAGTATGCGTGCTTGAAAGTCCATGGATCGCCTATTGGACGGTTAATATGCGTCGAATGCGGCACGAACCCAGTCGAATTCGAGATCGGGCTGGCTGCCGGTGACGCCGACGACGTCGAAGCGGCACGGACATGATAGCCGCTGTGCCTGGAGATAAAAACGCGCCGCGCGGACGAGGCGGCGCTGCTTGGTGGCGGTGATCGTCTCCAGCGGGTGGCCGTGGTCGGTCCGCCGGCGGTGGCGCACCTCGACGAACACCAGGGTGTCGCCGTCGCGCATCACCAGGTCGATCTCGCCGCCCTTGGCATGCTGGTTGCTGGCCACCAGCGTCAGGCCTTGGTTGCTCAGCCAGCGGGCGGCGGCTTGTTCCACCGCCTGCCCGCGGGCGCGCGCGTCAGTCTGCCGCGGCATCGCTTGTGTTGTCCGCGGCCGGGCCGAGCGGGTCACCGGGTACATCACTGCCGGCGTTGGTGCCATTCGGGGTGACGGCGCTCGAGGTGCTACCGCTGTCGCCGTTCGGCGTGGGCTGGCTTTCGCTGGCGCCCAGTGTTGCACCGGGGGGGCGAGCAACGGCTGGGGTACGCCGGCCTGGAACACCGCCCAGGGCAGGGTGCGTTGGATGCGCCCATCGTCACGCGCCTGCAGGTTGCCGGTGGCGCCGTATACCTGAGTGCTGGGCAGAGCTTGCAGCAGCGGCAGGCGGCGCGCCAGCTCCAGCGCGTCCACGCCCATGGCGTTGAGCTTGAGCAGGCCGGGGTCGTCCTGGGTCGCCAGTTGACGATAGGTGGTGGCGTAGGGCAGGGCGTCGACCCCGCCGGCGGCGGCATCGGGGATCATCCACGGCAGATCGACGAACTGGACATCGTTGAGGTCGTGGTCGGCGCGCGGCTGCGGCGTGCCTTCGTAGACTTGCGAAGTGGCGTAGACCGGCAGCTTGCTGGCGTAGTAGAAGTCGAGCGTCGGCGGCACCTGGCGGGCGTAGCTGGGCAGCGCGAGCAGGAACAGCATGTCCGGTTTCGACGGGCCGTTCTTGAGCATCTGGCTGACAGCCTGGGTAACCGAGCCCGAGGGGTCGTAGCTGACCACCGAGGCGATCTCGCCGCCGTCGCGCTGCCAGCGGTCGCGGAACGCCGCCAGTACCCGTGAGCCCCACTCGTTGTCGGGGATCAGGATCCCGGCGCGGCGGCGGCCGTCGAGGTAGGCGCGCTGGGCCACCTGGCGCGCTTCGTCCTCGGCGGAGAGGCCGTACTGGAACAGCCCCGAGGCCTGATTGCGCGCGTGCTCGCCGTAGTTCAGGGCCAGGGTCGGCAGCGGCACGCTGGCGCGTGTCTCCAGCTGATTGACCTTGTCCTTGCTCAGCGGCCCGATCACCGCCTGGGCGCCACCGAGCGTGGCCTGGGCGTAAAGCGCATCGATATCCTGCTGACTCGAGTCGATGAAAGTGAGCGCGGGTACCTTCTCGCCCTGGGCGCGGGCGTCGTCGAGGCGCGCCTGCATGCCCTGGCGGATCGCCTTGGCGACATTGGCCAGTGGGCCGCTCTCGGGCAGCAGCACGGCGACGCGGTCGATCTCGCGACCCTCGACCTGATGCAGGGCGCTGAGCTCCTGCGGCAGGCGGCGATTGGCCGGATGATCGGGATAGCGGCTGCGCCACTGGTCGAGGCGGTCGAACAGGCCCGCGACATCGCCGCTCGCGCTGCGGTAGAGGCGTGCCAAGGCCACCCAGCCCTGGGTGAGCGTGTCGTTGCTGCTGGCGGCGAGTTTGTCGAGACCGGCGGGGCTCAGGCGTGACAGCGGTTTCCAGATCTCGTCGTTGAGCTCATACGGCGCGTTGTCGCGCTGCAGGCCGATGAGCAGGTCGGCTGCGGCCTCCGGCTCGCCGATCATGTCGAGCGCGATGCCGCGGCGATGGCGCAGCGTCTGGGCGTCGGCGCTGGGGATGGCGATGCCGCTGTCGAGGATGTCGGTGGCACGGACCACGCTCCAGCCATCCTTCTCGGCAAGGCCGGCGTCCGACATCACCAGCCCCCAGCGCACGCGCAGGGCGGGGTCGAGCTGGCTGCCGTCGACCTGGCTCACGATCTCGAGTGCCTGCCGAGTATCCCCCTGGCGTGCTAGAATCTCCGCCGCCTGCACGCGCGAGGCCGCGGCCTGCTGGCCGCTCTGGCTGCGGGCCTGGTCGAGCAGCGTCTGCGCGTCGGGGCCGCTGCTGCCCGGCATCATGCCGGGTCCGGCGCAGCCGGCCAGGATCAAGGCTGCCATCGCCGGCAGGAGAAGTCGCCGCAGGGCGTAACGCATAGTGTCTGTCCCTTTTCCGTATTTGAGAGGCCGTGCGCTGTCGCGCCCCATTGGCGGTGACGGCGGCCGGTCTCGGTTCCCTCGTCCCGCTGGTGACTGCCGGCCAGCGGCGGCGGCCGTCGGAACGACTCCCTGAACTCTCGCTGCCGAGCCCTCGCGATGAAGGCGGGGCGCTCGCGGCGTCGGATTTTCCCATGCACCGCAACCCGGATGTTACCGAATGAGCGAGACAAATGAAGGCGTATTGTACGTGGTCGCCACGCCGATTGGGAATCTCGAGGACCTGAGCGCCCGCGCCGCGCGGGTGCTGGGCGAGGTCGACCGGATCGCCGCGGAGGATACCCGGCATACCCAGCGCCTGCTGCGCCACCTGGGGATCGAGCGCCCGCTGGTCTCGCTGCACGAGCACAACGAGGCCGCTCGCGCCGAGTGGCTGCGCGAGCGGCTGGCGGCGGGCGAGCGGCTGGCGCTGGTCAGCGATGCCGGCACGCCGCTGATCTCCGATCCCGGATTCGTGCTGGTGCGCGAGCTGCGGCGCAGCGGTTTCCGGGTGGTGCCGGTGCCCGGCGCCTGCGCGCTGGTGGCCGCGCTCAGCGTGGCCGGGTTGCCCACCGACCGCTTCCTGTTCGAGGGTTTTCTGCCAGCCAAGTCGGCGGCGCGCCGGCGCCAGCTGGAAGCGGATGCCGAGCGCACCGAGACGCGCGTCTTCTATGAGTCTCCGCACCGGATTCGCGATCTGCTCGCCGACCTGGAAGCGACACTGGGCGCGCGTCGGGTGGTGCTGGCGCGGGAGCTGACCAAGACCTTCGAGACGCTGCTCGAGGGTACGCCCGAGGAGCTGCTGGCGCGCATGGCGGCGGACCCGGACCAGACCCGCGGCGAATTCGTGGTCATGGTGGCCGGGGCCGAGCCCGCCGGGCGCGCTACGGACACCGCTGAGGGCGAGGCGCTGATCGCCGCGATGCTGGCCGAAGGCGTCGGCGTCAAGAGTGCGGCGGCGGTGGCGACCAAGGTGCTCGGTGGGCGGCGCAAGCAGTGGTATCAGTTGGCCCTGGCGCAGCAGTCCGATGCAGATTGAGAGTCGCTTGGTGCGTCGTCGTTCGGCGACAGGTTTTGCGCTGCGGATCGATGGTTCAAGCCCACTGTTGAGAGGGGCAGGGGGTGCTGCTATTCTTGCGCGCTTGGGAGTTGGCCAGACAGTCGCCGCCGGTTGATCCGGGGGAGGAAAGTCCGGGCTCCATAGGGCGAGGTGCCAGGTAACGCCTGGGCGGCGCAAGCCGACGGCCAGTGCAGCAGAGAGTAGACCGCCTAAGCCGCTTCGGCGGCCGGTAAGGGTGAAAGGGTGCGGTAAGAGCGCACCGCGCGCCTGGTAACAGTGCGTGGCACGGTAAACCCCACCTGGAGCAAGACCAAATAGGGATCCTTCGGCGCGGCCCGCGCTGGATCCGGGTAGGTTGCTCGAGAGGCATGGCGACGTGCCTCCTAGATGAATGACTGTCCTCGACAGAACCCGGCTTATCGGCCGACTCCCACCTCTTTTCTCCGCCGTTCGAATACCGAGATCCGCATGCTGCACCGCGACAAGGCTCCACAGGCACCCGACGATGGCGCGGCCGGCTCGCCGGACTACCGCCACACCAGTGTGCTGCTCGATGGCGCCGTTGATGCGCTGGTGCGCTCGCCGCACGGTTGCTACCTGGACGGTACCTTCGGGCGCGGCGGCCACTCACGCGCGATTCTCGAGCGCCTGGCCCCAGAAGGGCGGCTGCTGGCGATCGACCGTGACCCCGCCGCGCTGGCCGCGGCCGCGGCGATCACCGACCCGCGCTTCGAGATCTGCCCCGGGGTCTTCGCCGAGCTGGATCGGCATGCCGCAGCCGCAGGGCTGGCCGGCCGGCTCGATGGCGTGCTGCTCGACGTCGGTGTCTCCTCGCCGCAGCTCGACGACCCCGAGCGTGGCTTCAGCTTCCTGCGTGATGGCCCCCTGGACATGCGCATGGACCCCGACTCCGGGGTCGGTGCCGCGGCCTGGATCGCGCACAGCGACGAGCAGGAGATGGCGCGGGTGTTCAAGACCTACGGCGAGGAGCGCTTCGCCAAGCGTATCGCGCGGGCCATCGTCGCGGCGCGGCGCGAAGCCCCGATCACGCGCACCCAGCAGCTGGCCGAGATCGTCAAGGCCGCGCACCCTGCCTGGGAGAAGGGCAAGCATCCGGCGACCCGGGTGTTCCAGGCGATCCGCATTCATCTCAACGATGAGCTGGGCCAGCTCGAGCGCGCGCTGAGCGCGGCGCTGGAGACCCTCGCCCCGGGCGGGCGCCTGGTGGTGATCAGTTTTCATTCGCTCGAGGATCGGCTGGTCAAGCGCTTCATTCGCGATCAGGCCCGCGGCGACACCCACTTGCCCCGCGGCATGCCGATACGCGAGGATCAGCTCAACAAGCGGCTCAAGCCGGTGGGCAAGGCAATGCGCCCCGGCGAGCGCGAAGTCGATGGCAACCCCCGTGCGCGCAGCGCGGTGATGCGCATCGCCGAGAAGTTGGCGTAAAGGAGCTCCATGGCCGTTCAAGGAAGACGCAGGCCCCCTCTCTTTGGGGACTGGCCATTCGCCCGCCGTACGGGTACCCGTTCGATCATCCTGATCCTGCTCATCGTCGCTCTCCTCGCCAGCGCGCTGGCGATCATCAGCACGTCCCACCTCACCCGGCTGCAATACGCCCGGCTGCAGAAGCTCGAGAACCAGCGCGATGCGCTGCAGACCGAGTGGGGGCGCCTGCTGCTGGAGGAGAGCACCTGGTCGTCGCCGGCGCGTATCGAGGCGCTCGCCAGCAAGCGCCTGGACATGCGCGTGCCGAGCGTGGGTGACGTCAAGGTCATTACCCCATGAGCGCCACGCGCCGACGCACCGCCACACCCAAGTCGCGTGCCCCCGGTGCGCCGCTGGGGGGCGGGCGCTACTGGTTCATGCTGGGCGTCATTCTGGTTGCACTCGCCGCACTGGTCGGGCGGGTGGTCTATTTGCAGGTGATCGACCGCAGCTTCCTGCAGAACCAGGGTGATGCACGCACCCTGCGGGTGGAGTCGATCGGTGCCCACCGCGGCATGATCAGCGATCGCAACGGCGATCCGCTGGCGATCTCGACGCCGGTGGTCACGCTGTGGGCCAACCCGCAGGAGCTGCCCACGGACCCGATCCAGCTCACCCTGCTGGCCCAGGCGCTCAAGCTCGATCCGCAGGAGCTGCGCGATCGCGTCGGCCGCTACGCCCAGAAGGAGTTCATGTATCTGCGGCGTCAGCTCACCCCGGCGCAGGCGCAGCCGGCGATCGACCTGCAGATGCCCGGGGTCTACGCGCGCGACGAGTACAAACGCTACTACCCGGCGGGTGAGGTGGCGGCGCAACTGGTCGGGGTCACCAATGTCGACGACCGCGGCCAGGAGGGGCTCGAACTCGCCTACAACCGCTATCTGACCGGCGAGCCGGGCAAGCGGCGAGTGCTGCAGGACCGCAAGGGACGGCTGGTTCGCGATCTGCACCTGATCAAGGATGCCCGGCCCGGCGGTGACCTCAAGCTGTCGATCGACCTGCGCCTGCAGTACATGGCCTACCGCGAGCTGGCGGCCGGGGTGCGCGAGAACGATGCCGACGGTGGTTCGCTGGTGATGCTCGATGCCCACACCGGCGAGGTGCTGGCGATGGCCAACCTGCCTTCCTACAACCCCAACAACCGCTCCGACGTCGACGTGCGCGGACTGCGCAACCAGGCGATCACCGATGCCATCGAGCCGGGCTCGGTGATGAAGCCGCTGGCCATGTCGGCGGCGCTGGCCTCCGGCGAGTACACCCCGCAGAGTGTCATCGATACCTCGCCCGGCTGGATGGTGGTGGACGGCTACACCATTCGCGACTTCCGCAATTACGGCAAGCTCACGCCGGCGGGTATTCTGCTGCACTCTTCCAACATCGGCATGGCGCACATCGCGCTGTCGCTGCCCAAGGACACCATCTGGAATCGCTATCGCCAGCTCGGTCTGGGGCAGTCGCCGGGCACCGGCTTCCCGGGCGAGAACAGCGGCAGCCTGCCGTCGCTGACCAATCTGCCGCGCAGCGCCCAGGCGGCGATGGCCTACGGCTACGGCATCGCGGTCACGCCGCTGCAGCTGGCCAGCGCCTACACCGCGATCGCCAATGACGGCAAGCGTCTGCATCCCTCGCTGCTCAAGCTCAGCGGCAAGCCGGAGAGCGACCAGGTGATGACTCCCAAGGTGGCGCATGAGCTGCTCGAGATGATGGAGCAGATCGTCAAGCCCAATGCCGGCGGGCACCTGGCGATGGTTCCCGGCTATCAGATCGCGGGCAAGACCGGTACGGTGCGCAAGGTCACCAGTACCGGCTATCAGAAGACCGCCTACCGTGGGCTGTTCGCCGGTATCGCTCCGGCCACCAATCCGCGCATCGTCACCGTGGTGATGATCGACAATCCCAAGAAGGGCGACTATTACGGCGGGCTGGTTGCCGCACCGGTGTTCAGCCGTGTGGTCGGCAGCGCCCTGCGCCTGCTCGACGTACCGCCGGACCAGCCCGAAGAGGAGACGGCACCATGACGCTCGAAGTCGAAGTCTCGCGTCTGATCGATGCGCTCGAGACGCTGTGGCCAAAGGCCGATCTAGCGCCCCTGCGCCGACGTCTGGCCGAGGCCGACAGCGTGGCGCTGGCGCTCGACAGCCGCGGGGTGAGCGACGGCGAGCTGTTCGTCGCGCTGCCCGGGGTGGCACGCGACGGGCGCGAGTTCATCGCCGCGGCGCTTAAGCAGGGCGCGGCGCTGGTGTTGGCCGAGGCCGACGGGCTGGATGCTGCGTGGCGGGAGGATGCCCGCGTGCTGGCGCTGCCGGGACTCACCGAGCGGCAGTCCGAATTCGGCCGTCAGCTGTTCGCGGTGCCCGATAGCCTGACGCTGATCGGCGTCACCGGCACCAACGGCAAGAGTTCGGTCACCCACTATATTGCCACCCTGCTGGAGGCCGTGGGGCGCCCGGCAGCGGTGATCGGCACGCTCGGCTATGGCCGCCCGCAGCGGCTCAAGGCGGCGCGTCAGACCACGCCGGGGCCGCTCGAACTGCAGCAGATGCTGGGCGAGCTCGCCAGCGAGGGGGTCGAGAGCGTGGCCATGGAGGTCTCCTCCCACGCCTTGGCCCAGGAGCGTCTCGGCGATACCCCGATTGCGGTCGCGGTCTTCACCAATCTGAGTCGTGATCATCTCGACTATCACGGCAGCATGGCCGCCTACGCCGCGGCCAAGGCCAAGCTGTTCCGCCGCGAGGGGCTGCGGCTGGCGGTGGTCAACGCCGACGATCCGCTGACGCGGCTGATGCTGGCGGGGCTGGCCCCCGGCGTGCGCGTGTTGGCGACCGGCACGGCCGAGGCGACCACGCTGCGCGTGGCCGGCTGCGAGACGCTGCCGCAGGGGCTCCACGCCGTGGTCGCCTCGCCGGAGGACGAGCACCTGCTCGAACTGCCGCTGATGGGGCGCTTCAATCTCGACAATGCGCTGCTGGCGATGGCCACGCTCTATGGCCTGGGCGTGCCGCTGGCGGCGCTGTGGACGGCGGCACAGTCGCTGTCGCCGGTCCCCGGGCGCATGCAGCGCCTGCCACGCGACCCTGACAGTGAAATACCCAGCGTGGTGATCGACTACGCCCACACCCCGGATGCGCTGGACAATGCTCTGACCGCGCTGCGTGAGCATCTGCCGGCCCAGGCGGACAGCCAGCTGTGGTGCGTGTTCGGCTGCGGCGGCGACCGTGACAGCGGCAAGCGCCCGCTGATGGCGGCGGTCGCCGAGCGCCACGCCGACCGGCTGGTGGTGACCGACGACAACCCGCGTAGCGAGAACCCGGCGACCATTCGCGGCGAGATCGTCGCCGGCCTGTCGCCCGCGGCGGCGGCCAAGGCGTGGTCGATCGATGGCCGCGGAGAGGCGATCCGGCGGGTGATCGCCGAGGCCGGGCCCCACGACATCGTGCTGATCGCCGGCAAGGGGCACGAGGATTATCAGGAGATCGCCGGGGTGCGCCATCCGTTCGACGATCTCGAACAGGCGCGGGCGGCGTGCGCGCTGTGGGAGGCGCAGGCGTGAACCTGAGCCTGAATGCCATCGCCGCGACCCTGGGAGCGCCCGGGGTGGCCCCGGATGGCGCCGCAGATCGCATGGTCGAACGCATCGTCACCGACACCCGCGCGCTGGCCCCGGGGGACCTGCTGGTGGCGCTCAAGGGCGAGCGCTTCGATGCGCACGACTTCCTCGCTACGGCGCGCGAGCGTGGTGCGGTGGGGGCGGTGGTCGCCCACCCGGTGGCCGACCCACTGGCGCAGATCGTGGTGCCGGATACTCGCCTGGCGCTGGGTCTGCTGGCGCGCGCGCACCGTCTGTCCTGGGCGGGCGAGCTGGTGGCGGTCACCGGCAACAGCGGCAAGACCACGGTCAAGGAGCTGCTCGCAGCGATTCTCTCCCGACGCGCCCCGACCCTGGCCACCCGCGGCAATCTCAACAATGACATCGGCGCGCCGCTGACCCTGCTGGGGCTGCGCGCGAATCATCGCTACGCCGCGGTGGAACTGGGTGCCAACCATCTCGGTGAGATCGCCTGGACCACGGCGCTGGCCCGGCCGCAGGTGGCGATCATCACCAATGTCACCGGCGCCCATGTGGGCGAGTTCGGCGGGATGGGGCAGATCGCCCAGGCCAAGGGTGAGATTCTCGCCGGCCTGGGCAGCGAAGGCGTCGCCGTGCTCGACCGCCAGCAGCACTATTTCCCGGTATGGCGGACGCTGGCGGGTAGCGCTCGCGTGCTCGACATCGCCATCGACGCCCCGGCCGCCGTCACCGCCCACGATCTGGTCTGTGATGACGCCGGGCGGTATGCTTTCACGCTCTCGCTGCCGGACGCCCCGTCGCTGACGGTGAAGCTGGCGCTGATCGGGCGTCACAACGTGCGCAATGCGCTGGTAGCCGCGGCAGCGGCCCATGCGCTGGGGTTCGCACCGGACGAGATCGTCGCCGGGCTCGTCGCCACCACTGCGATGAGCGGGCGCATGCAGGTGGTGGCGGGCGTGCGCGGCAGCCGCCTGATCGACGACAGCTACAACGCCAACCCCGGCGCCATGCGCGCCGCGCTGGAGACCCTGGCGACCCTGCCGGCACCGCGCTGGTGCTTCCTCGGCGCGATGGGGGAGATGGGCGCTGAGTCGGCCGCGCTGCACGCCGAGGTGGGGCGCACCGCGCGCGATCTCGGTATCGATTGTCTGGGCACGTTCGGCGAACCCGCACGTGCCGCAGCCGAGGCCTTCGGTGACGAAGGCCACCATTTCGACGACTGGGCGGCGCTCGAGCGCTTCGCCCGTGATCAGTTGCCTTCCCACGCCAGCGTACTGGTCAAGGGATCGCGCAGTGCCGGCATGGAACGACTCGTGGCCGCGCTGCGTGACGACGCCTCAAGGTGAATCGGACTCATGCTGCTTTTTCTGGCTGAACTGCTGACGCATTTTCAAAGTGCCTTCAACGTCTTCGGATATCTCACCCTGCGCATCATCTTGGGGACGCTGACGGCGCTCTTTCTGAGCCTGTGGATGGGGCCGCAGATGATCAAGCGCCTGGTCGAGCGCCAGATCGGTCAGGCGGTACGCGACGACGGCCCCCAATCGCACCTTTCCAAGGCCGGCACCCCGACCATGGGTGGCGCGCTGATCCTGATCTCGATCGCCGTGAGCACGCTGCTGTGGGGCGATCTGACCAACCATTACGTGTGGCTGGTACTGGCGGTCACGCTGGGCTTCGGCGCGATCGGCTGGGTCGATGACTTCCGCAAGGTGGTGGAGAAGAATCCGCGCGGCCTGCCGGCACGCTGGAAGTACTTCTGGCAGTCGGTGATCGGCCTCGGCGCGGCGCTGGTGCTCTACTTCACTGCCGCCAGCCCGGTCGAGATCAGCCTGATCGTGCCGCTATTCAAGGATGTGGTGATTCCCCTCGGCGGCTTCTTCGTGGTGCTCAGCTATCTGGTCATCGTCGGTAGCTCCAATGCGGTCAACCTGACCGACGGGCTCGACGGGCTGGCGATCATGCCCACCGTGCTGGTATCGATGGGGCTGGCGGTGTTCGCCTACGCCAGCGGCAATGCGGTATTCGCCAACTATCTGCACATTCCCGAAGTGCCCGGGGCCGGCGAGCTGGCGGTCTTCTGCGGCACCATCGCCGGGGCCGGTCTCGGCTTTCTGTGGTTCAACACCTATCCGGCCCAGGTGTTCATGGGGGATGTGGGCGCCCTGGCACTGGGTGCCGCGCTGGGCGTGGTCGCGGTGATCGTGCGCCAGGAGATCGTGCTGTTCATCATGGGCGGGGTATTCGTGATGGAAACAGTCTCGGTGATCCTGCAGGTGGGCTCCTACAAGCTGACCGGGCGGCGCATTTTCCGCATGGCGCCGCTGCATCACCATTTCGAACTCAAGGGGTGGCCCGAACCGCGCGTCATCGTGCGTTTCTGGATCGTCACCGTGATGCTGGTCCTGCTGGGGCTGGCGACACTCAAGCTGCGCTGATCCCATGAGCTCGATATCGCAGCGTGCCAACGACCTGCCGGCCGGCCCGCGTCTGGTGGTGGGCCTGGGTATCTCCGGGCGCGCCATCGCGCGCTTTCTGCGCGCGCGGGGCGAAGCCTTCGTCATGGCGGATACGCGCAGCGCGCCGCCGGGCCTGGAAGCCTTCCGCGCCGACTTCCCCGAGGTGTCGCTGCACCTGGGCGCCCTCGAGACGCTGGATCTGGACGCCTTCAGCGAGATCGCAGTGAGCCCGGGGGTGGATACCGTTGGCGCCGGTCTTGCGCCCTATCGGCACAAGCTGGTGGGTGAGATCGGGCTGTTCCGGCGCTACTGTCAGGCACCGCTGGTGGCGATCACTGGCTCCAACGCCAAGTCCACGGTGACCACGCTGGTGGGCGAGATGGCGCAGGAGGCGGGGCTCGACGTCGCCGTGGGCGGCAACCTCGGCGAGGCGGCGCTGGATCTGCTGCTCGACCGGCCCGAGGCGGCCTGGTTCGTGCTCGAGCTGTCGAGTTTTCAGCTTGAAAGCCTGGAGACGCTGGATGCGGCCTGTGCGGCTTTCCTCAATCTCTCCGAGGATCATCTCGACCGTCATGGCGACATGGCCGGCTACCGCGCCGCCAAGGCGCGTATCTTCCGCGGCGCCGAGCGCGCGGTGGTCAATGCCGAAGACCGTGCCACCTGGCCCGACGACCCCCGGCTGCCCTGCGTGCGCTTCACCCGGGCCGCGCCCGGCGGCGCCGACGAGTGGGGAGTGGCGGTGCCTGCCGGTGCCGACACGCCCTGGCTGTGTCGCGGCACCGAGGGGCTGATGCCGGTCTCCGAGCTGGCCATGGCGGGGCGCCACAACCAGGCCAACGCCCTGGCGGCGGCGGCCATCGGTGAGGCGATGGGCCTGCCGTGGGCGGCGATGCGTCGGGTACTGACGCGTTTCGCCGGGCTGCCTCATCGCGGCGAGGTGGTGGTCGAGCGCCACGGTGTGCGCTGGATCAACGACTCCAAGGGTACCAACGTGGGCGCGACCCTGGCCGCCATCGCCGGCGTCGGCGAAGGGCTCGCCGGGCGTCTGGTGTGGCTCGGCGGGGGTGTCGGCAAGGGCGCCGATTTCACCCCGCTGGCACCGCCGCTGGCGCGCCACGCCCGCGAGGCGGTGGTCTTTGGCCAGGATGCCGAGCGCCTGGCCGCGGCGCTGGCGGGGCACCTGCCGGTGACCCGGGTCGAGACCCTGGCCGAGGCGATGCGTCGGGCCGCGGCCATCGCCGAGCCCGGCGATTGCGTGCTGCTGTCGCCGGCCTGCGCCAGTCTCGATCAGTTCCCCAACTATCTGGCGCGCGGCGCGGCGTTCCGCGAGATTCTGGCGCAAGGGCAGGAAGCCACATGCTGAAAGGGTTGGAACAACGCTTCACCACCCGCCATCAATCCTTCGATGGCTGGTTGCTGCTGTCGGCATTGGCGCTGATGCTGATCGGTTGGGTCATGGTCACCTCGGCCTCCACCGAGATCGCCGCCAGTCTCACCGGCAACCCTTACTACTTCAGCATTCGCCACGGCATCTTCGTGCTCGCGGCGATCGGGGTTGGGCTGCTGGCGGTGCGTCTACCGCTGTGGTGGTGGCGCGAGAAGGGGCCGATGCTGCTGATCCTGGGGCTGGTGCTGCTGGTGCTGGTACTGCTGGTGGGGCGCGAGATCAACGGCAGCCGGCGCTGGATTCCGCTGGGCATCGTCAACGTCCAGGCCTCCGAGGTCGCCAAGCTGTTCATGATCGTCTACGTCGCCGGCTATCTCGAGCGCTTTTTGCCCGAGGTGCGCCGCACCTGGGGCGCCTTCATGCGGCCGCTGGCAGTGATGGCTTTGATCGGCTTTCTGCTGATTCTGGAGCCGGACTACGGCGCCGTGGTGGTAATGACCGGCTGCGTGATGGGCATGCTGCTGCTCTCGGGGGCGCCGCTGTGGCGCTTTCTGCTGATCCTGATCGTGGTCGGCTCGGGCGCGGTGATGCTGGCCGTGGCCGAACCCTATCGCCTGCAGCGTATCACCAGCTTCGCCAACCCCTGGGCGGATCAGTACAACACCGGCTATCAGCTGACCCAGGCGCTGATCGCCTTCGGGCGTGGACACTGGTTGGGTCTGGGGCTGGGCAATAGCGTGCAGAAGCTCTTTTATCTGCCCGAGGCGCACACCGACTTCGTATTCGCGGTGCTGGCCGAGGAGCTGGGCCTATTCGGGGCGGTGGGGGTGATCCTGCTGTTCGCCCTGCTGGTGTTCCGCGCCTTTCGCATCGGCCGCAAGGCGGAGCTGGCGCGGATGCCGTTCGCCGCTTACCTGTGCTACGGCATTGCGCTGGTGATCGGTGCCCAGGCCTTCATCAACATCTCGGTGAGTTCGGGCATGCTGCCGACCAAGGGGCTGACGCTGCCGCTGTTGAGCTACGGCGGCTCGAGCCTGATCGTCAGCGGCATCATGGTGGCGATGCTGTTCCGGGTCGACGCCGAGGTCCGCCGCGGCCAGCGGCGTGCTGCTGCGGCGGCGCAGGAGGCATCGTCGGAATCCGCGGCGCGGCAGTCGCAGGGGAGCGAGACATGAGCCAACTCGAGCGCGTCCTGATCATGGCCGGGGGGACCGGTGGCCACGTGGTGCCGGCGCTGTCGCTGGCGCGGGCGCTGGTCCAGCGCGGCGTCACGGTGGAGTGGCTGGGCAGCCCACGGGGGATCGAGAATCGGCTGGTGCCGGCGGCCGGGCTGGTGTTGCACCAGATCGACGTGGCTGGCCTGCGCGGTAACGGTCTGGCCGGCTGGTTGGCGATCCCGTGGCGGTTGAGCCGCGCCGTGGCGCAGGCGCGCCGCGTGATCCAGCGCTTCGACCCGCAGCTGGTGATCGGGCTGGGCGGATTCGCCAGCGGTCCCGGCGGGCTCGCCGCACGGCTCTGCGGTAAGCCGCTGCTGGTGCATGAGCAGAATGCCATCGCCGGACTGACCAATCGCGCCCTGGCACGCCTGGCGACGCGCACCTACGCCGCCTTCCCCGGGGCCTTCCCGGCTGCGCGTGCCGAGGTGGTGGGCAATCCGGTACGCGAAGAGATCGCACATCTGGGCGAGTCGCCACGGGCGGCGAGCGGGATGACCGAGCGTCCGCTACGGCTGCTGGTGCTGGGCGGCTCGCTGGGCGCGCAGGCGCTCAACGAGCGCCTGCCCGAGGCGCTGGCGGCGCTACCCGCCGAAGCCCGCCCGGCGGTGCGTCACCAGGCCGGCCGTGACAAGGAGTCCGCGACCCAGGTGCGTTACCGCGAGGCTGGGGTGGCCGCCGAGGTGAGTGACTTCATCGATGACATGGCCGCGGCCTACGCCTGGGCCGATCTGATCGTCTGTCGCGCCGGCGCGCTGACGATCGCCGAACTGAGCGCGGCGGCCAAGCCGTCGCTACTGGTGCCGTTCCCCCACGCGGTGGACGATCACCAGACCCACAATGCGCGCCATCTGGTCGCGGCCGGTGGCGCTGAATTGATACAGCAGAGCGAGTTGACGCCGCAGCGGCTGACGCAGGCGCTCGACGCGCTGCTGCGCCCCGAGGTGCTCGCCCAGATGGCGATCCAGGCGCGTCGGGTAGCTCATCTGGATGCCGTCGAGCGCATGCTCGAGGGCTGCATGGAGGTAGCAAGTGAGCGATAGCATCGAGAGCCGTCCGGTTCGTTCGCATCTGGGGATGCGGCGAATTCGTGGGATCCATTTCGTCGGCATCGGCGGTGCCGGCATGTGTGGCATCGCCGAGGTGCTGGCCAACGAGGGCTACACCGTCAGCGGCAGCGATCTGCGCGAGTCGACGGTGACCCAGCATCTGCGTGAGTGCGGCATTCGCGTGGCGATCGGGCATGCCGAGGTCAACGCCGAGGGCGCCGACGTGGTGGTGGTCTCCACCGCGGTGGACGCCAGCAACCCGGAGATCGCCTGGGCCCGGGAGCATCGCGTGCCGGTAGTGCGGCGCGCCGAGATGCTGGCCGAGCTGATGCGCTTTCGCCACGGCATCGCGGTCGCCGGCACCCATGGCAAGACCACCACCACCAGTCTGCTGTCGACGCTGCTGGGTGAGGCGGGGCTCGACCCGACCTTCGTCATCGGTGGCAAGCTGACCAGCGCCGGCACCAACGCGCGCCTCGGCGCCGGCGAGTTTCTGGTCGCCGAAGCCGACGAGTCGGATGCGTCCTTCCTGCACCTGCAGCCGATGACCGCCATCGTCACCAATATCGATGCCGACCACATGGCGACCTACGATGGTGACTTCTCGCGCTTGAAGAACACCTTCATCGAGTTTCTGCACAACCTGCCGTTCTACGGTCGCGCGGTGCTGTGCATCGATGACGATAACGTGCGTGAGCTGCTGCCGCGGGTGCAGCGCCACTTCGTCACCTATGGCTTCAGCGAGGACGCCGACTTTCGCGTCACCGAGTTCTGGCAGGAGGCAGGGGAGATCGGCTTCGTCGCGGTGCGCCCCGAGGGGCATGCCGATCTGCGCATCCGGCTGGCGATGCCGGGGGCGCACAACGCGCTCAACGCGCTGGCGGCAATCGCCGTGGCCACCGATGCCGGCGTCGCCGACGCCGATATCGTCGCCGGCATGGCCTCCTTCGGCGGCGTCGGCCGGCGCTTCCAAGTGCACGGTCACTATCCGCTCAAGCAGGGTGGCGAGGTGATGCTGGTGGATGACTACGGCCACCATCCGCGCGAAGTCGAGATGGTGATCCGCGCGGTGCGCGCCGGCTGGCCGGAGCGCCGTCTGGTGATGGTCTACCAGCCGCACCGCTATAGCCGTACCCGCGATCTCTACGAAGACTTCGTGCGCGTGCTCTCGGGAGTCGACACGCTGCTGCTGCTGGATGTCTACAGCGCCGGCGAAGCGCCCATCCCTGGTGCCGAAGGCAAGATGCTGGCCGGTTCGATCCGCCAGCGCGGTCTGGTCGACCCGATGTTCGTCGAGGACAAGGCCGCGCTGCCCGATATGCTCTCCCATGTGTTGCGTCCCGACGACATCCTGATCACCCAGGGCGCAGGCGACGTCGGTGGCATCGCGCTCAAGCTGGCCGGTAGCGGTCTCGATCTCGACGAGGTGACGCTTTGAGCCACAGCTCGACCCACCTGACGAGCCTGGTGCGGAGGCGTCAGCGATGAACGCCAATGCGCGCGGTGCGCTGATCGGCGTGCTGATGATCTTCGTCCTGCTGGGTGCCGGTGGGCGTGCGCTGTGGCTGTGGCTGGACAAGCCGATCGCCCGGGTCTCGATCAGCGGCGATCTGGAGTATGTCAGCGCCAGTTACCTGCAGCAGCAGCTGGCACCGCTGATCCGCGGCCACACCTGGCTCTCCATCGATCTGCCGGAGCTGCGGGATCAGGCGCGCAAGATCCAGTGGCTGCGCGAGGTCAAGGTCACCCGTGAGTGGCCCAATGCGCTGCGTTTCGAGCTCTACGAGCAGGACCCGGTGGCGCGCTGGAATGACGATGCGCTGCTCAACAGCCGTGGCCAGCCGTTCCTGCCCGGGCCGATCGACGATTTCGGTCGGCGCCTGCCCGATCTCGGCGGCCCCGAGGGGAGTGGGCGCGAGGTGCTGGCTTACTATGACTCGCTGCGGCGCACACTCTCCGATCTCGGACTCGAGGTCACCCAACTGCGGCTCGAAGCGCGTGGGGCCTGGCGTTTCCAGGTCAACGACAATGTCTGGGTGATTCTCGGGCGCAGTGATCTGGATGCCCGGCTGGCGCGCTTCATTGCAGCCTGGCAGCGCCAGTTGGGCGCTCAGGCGTCGCAGATTCGCTACATCGATCTGCGTTATCCCAATGGTGTTGCGGTGGCCTGGCACGGAGAGACCGACACCGGCAGCGCAGCCAACTAACGTGGCGTGCTGACAGCGAACGCGCCTTTTGCGCATCGGGTCCGGGCGCCGCGCTGGCCACTGCATCCGGCGTCATGACGGGGGTGCAGGCGTCCACCGGCGTTGCCATCTCGCTACACTCGCGACAAAAAAAGCGGCCCTTGGTGCGACCATTTCCCTTTTTTAGAAAAAGGGCTTACTGTGGCTTTTGTTTCAGCGATGGGCTGGTGAAAAAGGCTCGCTTGTTTCTATAATAAGCCAGGATCTTTATTGGCCCATTTTTGACGGGTTTTATCGGTGTTTGAGGAGCGATCCCGACCTATGGCAGGACAATCCAACGCTTCCAATATGGTGGTCGGGCTGGATATCGGAACATCCAAGGTGGTCGCCATCGTGGGGCAACCCACGGACGATGGCGGTCTGGAAATCGCCGGGATTGGTTCGCATCCTTCGCGGGGCATGAAGAAGGGTGTGGTGATCAACATCGAGTCGACCGTGCAGTCGATTCAGCGTGCCGTCGAGGAAGCCGAGCTGATGGCCGGCTGCGACATCCATTCCGTCTATGTCGGCATCGCCGGCAGTCACATCAGCTCGATGAACTCCGATGGCGTGGTCGCCATCAAGGAGCGTGAAGTCGGCCCGAGTGACATCGAGCGGGTGATCGACTCCGCCCGTGCGCGCGCCATCTCCGAAGGCCAACGTGTGCTGCACGTCATTCCGCAGGAGTTCGCGATCGATACCCAAGAGGGGATTCGCGAGCCGCTGGGAATGTCAGGGGTGCGTCTGGAGGCGCGCGTGCATCTGGTGACCGCTGCGCTCAACGCGGTGCAGAACATCGAGAAGTGCGTGCGCCGCTGTGGTCTCGAAGTCGATGACATCATTCTCGAGCAGATCGCTTCCAGTCATGCCGTGCTCACCGAAGACGAGCGCGAGCTAGGCGTGTGCATGGTCGACATCGGTGGCGGCACCACCGATATCGCGGTATTCACCGAAGGGGCGATTCGCCACACGGCGGTGATTCCGATCGCCGGCGACCAGGTCACCAATGACATCGCCATGGCCCTGCGTACGCCGACCCAGTACGCCGAAGACATCAAGGTCAAGTACGCCTGCGCGCTGACCCAGCTGGCCAGCAGCGACGAGATGATCAAGGTGCCGAGCGTCGGCGACCGCCCCTCGCGGGATCTGTCGCGCCAGGCCCTGGCCGAGGTGGTCGAGCCGCGCTACGAGGAGCTCTTCACGCTGGTGCGCGAGGAGCTCCGGCGCAGCGGCTACGAGGATCTGGTCGCCGCCGGCGTGGTATTGACCGGTGGCACTTCGCGCATGGAGGGGGTGGTCGAGCTGGCAGAGGAGATCTTCCACATGCCGGTGCGTATCGCTTCCCCGCACAATGTGCGCGGTTTGGCCGACGTGGTGCGCAACCCGATTTATTCGACCGGGGTAGGTTTGCTACTCTACGGCATGCAAGATGCCAAGCACGCTCGCGCAGTATCAGCCCAGCCTCAACGGGAAGAGCTTCTTCCCCGACGCGGAACCAGGGACGAGGTTTCGGCGTTGGCGCGACTCAAAGGCTGGTTTAAAGGAAATTTCTGATAGGCCGCGACGCGGTCTTGGAGACGGGGCAATGTTCGAACTAGTAGATAACGCACCTTCCAGTAGTGCAGTCATCAAAGTCATCGGTGTCGGCGGCGGTGGCGGCAATGCCGTCAACCACATGGTCGAGAGCAACATCGAGGGCGTCGAGTTCATCTGCGCCAACACCGATGCCCAGGCGCTCAAGCGCGTGGCGGCCAAGACCGTACTCCAGCTGGGTGGCGAGATCACCAAGGGCCTGGGTGCCGGCGCCAATCCTGAAGTCGGGCGTCAGGCGGCGATGGAAGATCGCGAGCGCATCGCCGAGATGCTGCAGGGTGCCGACATGGTCTTCATCACCGCCGGCATGGGCGGTGGCACGGGTACCGGCGGCGCCCCGGTCGTTGCCCAGGTGGCCAAGGAGCTGGGCATCCTGACCGTGGCGGTGGTCACGCGTCCGTTCCCGTTCGAAGGGCCCAAGCGCATGCGCGCGGCGGAAGAGGGCATGAAGGCGCTCTCCGAGTACGTCGATTCGCTGATCACCATCCCCAATGAGAAGCTGCTCTCGGTGCTGGGCAAGAACGCCAGCCTGCTGACTGCGTTCAGTGCAGCCAATGACGTGCTGCTGGGTGCAGTGCAGGGTATTGCCGAGCTGATCACCAGCCCGGGTATCATCAACGTCGACTTCGCCGACGTGCGCACCGTGATGTCCGAGATGGGCATGGCGATGATGGGCACCGGCGCCGCGACCGGTGAGAACCGTGCGCGCGAGGCCGCCGAGAAGGCGATCCGCAGCCCGCTGCTCGAAGACATCGATCTGCACGGCGCCCGCGGCATTCTGGTCAACATCACCGCCGGGCCGGATCTCTCCATCGGTGAGTTCAACGACGTCGGTGCGACGGTGCAGGAGTTCGCCTCCCAGGACGCTACCATCGTCGTGGGTACGTCGATCGACATGGAGATGTCCGACGAGTTGCGCGTGACCGTGGTGGCGGCTGGCCTGGATGCGCAGAAAGAGAAAGCGCTGCCGCGCGAAAGTGTGGCTTCGCGTCCCGAACCGACCGATTACCGCAAGCTGCAGCAGCCCGCCGTGATGCGCCAGCAGGCAGCCCGCGCCGAGCAGGAAGCTGCCGCAGCCAAAAAGCAGCAGAGCCAGGAGAAGCGCAAGTCTGCCGAGATGGATGACTATCTCGACATTCCGGCCTTCCTGCGCCGCCAGGCGGACTGAACACGGAGCGTCACACGACGCTCATCATTCTGTCACGTCGATATGTTTGGTGAAACGGTCGTTCGGTGTTATAGTGAACACCGTTTTCAAACTATTTGACTGTCAGGTCGATGCCGATGATCAAACAACGAACGTTGCAGAACACGATCCGCGCCACTGGCGTGGGCCTCCATTCCGGGGAAAAAGTGTATCTGACGCTGCGTCCCGCGGCGCCTAACACCGGCATCGTGTTCGTGCGTACCGATCTCGACCCTGTCGTGCAGATTCCCGCTGACGCCCAGAGCGTCACCGACACCAAACTGTGCACCGCGCTGTCACGGGATGGGGTCAAGGTGGCCACGGTCGAGCATCTGATGTCGGCGTTTGCCGGCCTCGGTATCGACAACGCCTATGTCGAACTGAGTGCCGCCGAAGTGCCGATCATGGATGGCAGCGCCGGTCCGTTCGTATTCCTGATCCAGTCCGCCGGTATCGCCGAGCAGGCCGCGCCCAAGAAGTTCATCCGTATCAAGCGTGAGGTGACAGTCAGCGACGACGGCAAGCAGGCTACCTTCCTGCCGCACAACGGCTTCAAGGTGAGCTTTGCGATCGACTTCGATCACCCGGTGTTCGACCAGCAGAAGCAGACCGCCAGCGTCGATTTCTCCACGACCTCCTTCGTCAAGGAAGTGTCGCGGGCGCGTACCTTTGGCTTCATGCGTGATCTCGAGTTTCTGCGCTCGCAGAACCTGGCCCTTGGTGGCAGTCTCGACAACGCTATCGTGGTCGACGACTATCGCATCGTGAACCAGGATGGCCTGCGCTACGAGGACGAGTTCGTCAAGCACAAGATGCTCGACGCCATCGGCGACCTCTATCAGCTTGGCTATAGCCTGATCGGCGAGTTCCGTGGCTACAAGTCCGGCCACGGTCTCAACAATCAGCTGTGCCGCGAGCTGCTGGCCCATCCGGAAGCTTTCGAGATCGTGACCTTCGAGGCAGCTGCCGAGCCGGCACCTATCTCCTACGCCGCACCGGCGATGGCCTGACGAAAGACGTGTTTCGATCGTCGCCGCAGACGAATATGCGGCCACGATCTATGACGACGCCGACCCCAATGGGTCGGCGTCTTCGTTTTCGGGGATGCTGCCGGGTAGTCGAGAGTACGTGCTGTTCGAGAGGGCGGTCTCTGCTGGCCTAGTGCGAGCTGTCGTTGCCGCCTTCGGACTCCGCGGGCTCGGCATGGGAGGCGAGGCGGGTGAGCGCGCGCCGCAGTGGCGACTCATCCATGCCCGCCGCGCACTGGGTCAGCGCGCTGGCGCCGGCTGGGGTCAGATGGCGGACCTGGCGCGGGGCGACCTTGACCGGGCGCACCGGGCGCACCTTGAGCGACAGCTTCATCACCGCCTCGAAGCCCGGTAGCTGATGCAGCAGCTTGAGCAGACGCGGCTGCTCGTAGCGCAGCCAGGTGAGCCAGGCGGCGCGATCGGTGATCAGGGTCAGCACGCCGTCGCGGTAGCCGCCGACGAACACGTGCTCGGCCACGTCCGGCGGCAGCTGGCGGCGCAGGTGGCGCTGGGCGCGGTCGATCAGCGTGGCCATGCGCACCACGTCGCCGAGGCCGCTGGGCTGGCCGAGCAGATGGGAAACGGACTGGGCTCGAAAACGCTTAGCCTTTATACTCATCGGCTTGCACGCAGTGGGGAAAGTTCCCCCAAACCTATCACGACGCGGAGTTCGTCGACAGCATGACATCGGCCCATTCGCATACCGGCCACACGGGCGCCCGCTGGCGACCGCGCCAGCGGGCGCATTGGTGGCTGGCCAGCGTGCTGGTGGGTTGCTTGCTGCCAGCCGGACTGGTGCAGGCCGAGGCGCTGCGCTTGGCCGAGCGACTGGCCCAGGTCTATTTGATGGCGCCGGAGGAGATCCGCGCCGAGTCCCGCCGTGTTGCCCGTGCGCCGATCACGCATCCGCAGCCCCCGCGGCTGGCCTTGCCGACTCTGGTCGGTGTGCTGCCGGCCCTGGTCGCGGTGCGGCGTCTGGCCCACGACGCCTTTTCCCGCCGCGGCCCGCCGCTTCCTGCCTGACTTTCATCGCTTGTCGCAGCGCCGCTACCGCCGGTCCGAAGGCCGCGGAGGCGCCCATGAATGACGCAGGAACTCCATCATGTTGAACGTATTGGTCAAGAAACTGGTCGGCTCGAAGAACGAGCGCGACGTCAAGCGGATGCGCAAGCAGGTTACGGCGATCAATGCGCTGGAAGAGACCATCGCCGCGCTCGACGATGCTGCGCTCGCCGCCAAGACCGCCGAATTCCGCAGCCGCCTGGAGGCGGGTGAAAAGCACGACGCCCTGCTGCCCGAAGCCTTTGCCGTGGTACGCGAGGCGAGCAAGCGGGTGCTCGGCATGCGCCACTTCGACGTCCAGATGGTCGGCGGCATGGCGCTTCACGACGGCCGTATCGCCGAGATGAAGACCGGTGAGGGCAAGACCCTGGTGGGCACCCTGGCGGTATACTTCAACGCGCTGCCGGGCAAGGGCGTGCATGTGGTCACGGTCAACGACTACCTGGCCAGCCGCGACGCCAACTGGATGCGCCCGCTGTATGAATTCCTCGGCCTCAGCGTCGGCGTGATCGCCTCCGGGCAGCCCAACGAGGAGAAGCGCAAGGCCTACGCCTGCGACATCACCTACGGCACCAACAACGAGTACGGCTTCGACTATCTGCGCGACAACATGGCCTTCTCGCTCGAGGACAAGGTCCAGCGCCCGCTCAACTACGCCATCATCGACGAGGTCGACTCGATCCTGATCGACGAGGCGCGTACCCCGCTGATCATCTCCGGCCCGGTGGAAGAGGATGTCGAACTCTACCGCACCATCGGCACGCTATCGCAGCGGCTCGAGCAGTGCAGTGACGAGGAGGACCCGAGCAGCGGCGACTTCCTGATCGACGAGAAGCAGAAACAGGTGGAGCTGACCGAAGAGGGCCACCAGAAAGTCGAGGGGCTGATGCGCGAGGCCGGCCTGCTCAAGGAGGAGGATTCGCTCTACGCGGTCCAGAACCTGGGGCTTCTGCAGCATATCCACTCGGCGCTGCGCGCGCGCTGCCTCTACCATCGCGATGTCGACTACATCATCGCCGACAACCAGATCGTCATCGTCGACGAGCACACCGGGCGCACCATGCCGGGTCGGCGCTGGTCGGAAGGCCTGCACCAGGCGGTCGAGGCCAAGGAGGGCGTGCCCATTCAGCGCGAGAGCCAGACGCTCGCCTCGACCACCTTCCAGAACTACTTCCGCCTCTATGACAAGCTGGCCGGCATGACCGGTACCGCCGACACCGAGGCGTTCGAGTTCAATCATATCTACGGCCTCGACGTGCTGGTGATCCCCACCAACCGTCCGCTGGCACGCAAGGATCTCAACGACCTTGTATTCATGAGCGCCGAGGAGAAGTTCGAGGCGATCATCGAGGACGTCAAGGCCCAGCGTGAGGCCGAGCGCCCGGTGCTGGTGGGTACCGCCTCGATCGAGACCTCGGAGTATCTGTCGCGGCTGATGCAGGCGCAGAAGATTCCGCACAACGTGCTCAACGCCAAGCAGCACGACAGCGAAGCCGAGATCATCGCCCAGGCCGGCCGCCCCGGGGCGGTGACCATCGCCACCAACATGGCTGGCCGCGGTACCGATATCATGCTCGGCGGCAGCTGGGAGGCCGACGTGGCCAAGCTGGAGTCGCCCAGCGAGGCGCAGATCGAGGCGATCAAGGCCGAGTGGCAGCAGCGTCACGACGCCGTGCTCGCCGCCGGTGGCCTGCATGTGGTCGGCTCTGAGCGTCACGAGTCACGGCGTATCGACAACCAGCTGCGCGGGCGTGCCGGGCGCCAGGGTGACCCGGGCTCGACCCGCTTCTTCCTCTCGCTGGAGGACAACCTGATGCGCCTGTTCGGCTCCGAGCGGGTGCAGCGTCTGATGGGCGCCCTGGGGCTGGAGCGTGGTGAAGCGATCGAGCACAAGATGGTCTCGAACGCGGTCGAGCGCGCGCAGAAGAAGGTCGAAGGGCGCAACTTCGATATCCGCAAGCAACTGCTCGAGTACGACGACGTTTCCAACGATCAGCGCCGGGTGATCTACGACCAGCGTGACGAGATCCTGGCCGCCGACGAGATCTCCGATAACATCGCCAGCATTCGCGATGAGGTGCTCGATCAGACCATTTCCACCTATGTGCCGCCCCAGAGCCTGCCGGAACAGTGGGAGCTGGCCAATCTGCAGGACCAGCTCAAGCAGGAGTTCAATCTCGACCTGCCGATCGTCGAGTGGGCCGAGCAGGATCAGAACTTCAACGAAGAGATGCTGCGCCAGCGGTTGCTGGATCAGCACCGCGGCCAGTACACCGCCAAGGTCGAGGCAATCGGGCGCGAGATGATGCAGCGCTTCGAGAAGCAGGTGATGCTGCAGGTACTGGATACCCGCTGGAAGGAGCATCTGCAGTCGATGGACCACCTGCGTCGGGGTATCCATCTGCGCGGCTACGCGCAGAAGAACCCCAAGCAGGAGTACAAGCGTGAAGCCTTCGAGCTGTTCCAGTCGCTGCTCTACAACATCAAGCACGACGTGACGCGCATCCTGAGCCACGTTCAGGTACGCCGTCAGGAAGAGGTCGAGGACCTCGAGCGCCAACGCCGTGAAGCGCTGGAGCGCGAACAGGCCGGCAGCCAGTCGCTCCACGAGGAGGCGGTTGCCGCCGCGCGCGAGACCGCGGAAGGGGCCGAGGAGCCCGCCGCCCAGACTGGCGACGACAACGCGCCGGTACGCCGCGAAGGGCCCAAGGTAGGGCGCAACGACCCCTGCCCGTGCGGCTCGGGCAAGAAGTTCAAGCAGTGCCACGGCAAACTGAACTGAGCACGGCAAACTGAACTGAGCATGACTCGGCGCCGCGCTGCGCGGTGCCCACGAGGAGAGACGAGATGGCAGTAGGCGAGGCGAGCTTTCCGCACATGCCGGCGATCGATGGCGTTCGGCTGAGTGCCGCAATGGCCGGAATCAAGAAGCCCAACCGCCGCGATCTGGTGGTGATCGAGATTCCCGAAGGGGGCAGCGTCGCGGCCACCTTCACCCGCAACGCGTTCTGCGCCGCGCCGGTGCATGTCGCCAAGGCGCATCTGGCGCAGACGTCGCCGCGCTATCTGCTGATCAATACCGGCAATGCCAACGCCGGTACCGGCAGCCGCGGGATCGCCGATGCCGAGCGCTGCTGCAGCGCCCTGGCCGAGCTCGCCGGGGTCGACGCGCAGCAGGTGCTGCCGTTCTCCACTGGCGTCATCGGCGAGCCGCTGCCGGTGGAGAAGATCGCTGCCGGTCTGCCGCAGGCGCTGGCAGGGCTCGACGTCGGGCAGTGGGCCGAAGCCGCCGAAGGCATCCTGACCACGGATACCCGGGTCAAGGGTGCCACGGCGCAGGTCGAGCTGAGCGGCGGCACGGTGACGCTCAACGGTATCAGCAAGGGCTCGGGCATGATCAAGCCCAACATGGCTACCATGCTGGGCTTCGTCGCCTGCGATGCCGAGATCCCCGCGGCCACCCTGAACCAGTGGCTGCGCGAGGCGGTCGCCGTGTCGTTCAACGCGATCACCGTCGACTCCGATACCTCCACCAACGATGCCTGCACCCTGATCGCCACCGGACGCGGGCCGCAGGTGGTATCGGCGGAGGACGAGCGCCGCTTCCGCGCGGCGCTGACCCAGGTGCTCACCGAGCTGGCCCAGGCGATCATCCGCGATGCCGAGGGCGCGACCAAGTTCGTGACTCTGGAGGTCGAGGAGGCCGCCAGCGTCGAGGAGGCGCGTGAAGTCGCCTTCACCGTGGCCCACTCGCCGCTGGTCAAGACCGCGCTCTACGCCTCCGACGCCAACTGGGGGCGTATCCTGGCGGCGGTCGGGCGCGCCCCGGTGGAGGCTCTCGATGTCGAGCGTATCGTCATCGATCTGGGCGACGTGCGTCTGGTCGAGCACGGCGGGCGCGCCGAGAGCTATACCGAAGCGGCGGGTAGCCGGGTGATGGCACAAGCGGAGATCACCATTCGGATCCGGCTCGGCCGGGGCGAGGCCCGGGCCACCGTCTGGACCTCGGATCTGTCCCACGACTACGTCTCGATCAACGCGGACTACCGCAGTTGAGAGCAGGCCGCGGTGCGGCCTGCTAACACGAGGCGTGACACTCAGCGAAGCAACACCTCAAGGTGCGAGAGATTTAGCAAGATGATGAAGAGACGGGTTCACGTAGCGGCGGCAGCCGTCATCCGCGACGACGGGCGCGTGCTGATCGCGCGGCGCCCAGCGACCGCGGACCAGGGCGGCCTGTGGGAGTTTCCCGGCGGCAAGCTGGCGCCCTACGAAACCGGCTTCGAGGCGCTCAAGCGCGAGCTGAGCGAAGAGCTGGGTATCCAGATCCGGCGCGCTCAGCCGCTGATTCGGGTGCATCACGAGTATCCCGACAAGCACATCCTGCTCGACGTGTGGCAGGTCCGTGACTACGACGGCGAGCCATACGGCCGCGAGGGGCAGCCGGTGCGCTGGGTGGGGGTCGACGACCTGCCCAACTATCCGTTCCCCGCGGCCAATCTGCCGATCCTGCGTGCGGTGGCGTTGCCCCAGGAGTACCTGATCACCGCCGAAGAGCCCGACGAGGCGGTGTTCCAGGAGCGTCTGGAGCGGGCGCTGCGCGAGGACAACATTCGTCTGGTCCAGCTGCGGGCCAAGACTCTCGACGACGCCGCCTATCAGGCGCGGGCCGAGAGCACCCTGGCGCTGTGCCGGCGCTACGGCGCCAAACTGCTGCTCAACGCCGATCCGGCGTGGCTGGAGCGGGTGGATGCCGATGGTATCCATCTGACCAGCGCGCGTCTGATGACGCTCAAGCAGCGCCCGATCCCCGCCAACAAGTGGCTGGGCGCCTCGACCCATGGCGACGAGCAACTGACCCAGGCTGGCCAGATCGACTGTGACTTCGTCACGCTCTCGCCGCTGGCGCCGACGCCCTCGCATCCCGATGCGATCACCATCGGTTGGCACGATTTCCAGCAGATGGTCGAGACGGCGGCGATGCCGGTCTTCGCCCTCGGCGGGATGACCCGGCACCACGCCAACCAGGCGCGTGGTGTCGGCGCTCAGGGTATCGCCTCGATCCGGGATTTCTGGCGTCACGACCGCTGACCTCTCGGGCCGCGCGAGCCTGGCTGCCTACGCAAACGCCGCTCCTCAGGGAGCGGCGTTTGCGTTGGTGACGGCTTGGGGTGTTCGAGGCGCAGCAGCCGTGTTCGATATGTACTTCAGCGTCGAGGGATGAGCGCTTCGCCGCCTGGCAGGCGCTGGATTTCGGCTACTCGCCGCGCTCCAGGCGATCGATCAGCTCGTCGAGCTGTGTCTCGTCCATGTGCGGCTCACCTGGAATGCGGTGGCTGCCGTCGGCCCAGGCGCCCAGGTCGAGCAGCTTGCAGCGCTGGGAGCAGAAGGGCCGATAGGGGTTGTCTGTGGTCCAGGCGATCGGCGTCTGGCACTGCGGGCAGCGCACCTTGAGTGCGCCGCCGGTGGCGCCATCATCGGCGTGGCGGGAGTCGTTACCGGAGGTCATGAGTGGCCATGTCGTTGCGGTGATGCCGCCCACTGGCGATAGCGTTCATCCAGGCGGGCGACCTGATCGAGAAGCATCTCTTTGTCACCGCTATTGTCGATGACGTCATCGGCGGCTGCAAGGCGCGCCTGACGCGAGCTCTGGGCGGCGAGAATCGCTTCCACCTGCTCCCGGGGCACGCCATCGCGGGCCAGGGTGCGCTCGATCTGCAGCGACTCGGGAACATCGATCACCAGCACCCGCGAGACCATCTCGCGCTGGCCGCTCTCGATCAGCAGCGGCGAGATCAGCAGGCAGTAGGGAGCATCACCGCCGCGCAGGCGGCTCAGATGGGCCTGCAGGCGTTGGCGAATGCGCGGGTGGGTCTGGTGCTCGAGCCACTGCCGCTCGGCAGGGTCGGCAAAGACGCGCGCACGCAGGGCGCGGCGGTCGAGGCTGCCGTCTGCATCGAGCACCCCCGCTCCAAAATGCTCGACGATTGCGGCCAGCGCCGGCTCGCCCGGCATCACCACCTCGCGGGCTACGGCATCGGCATCGATGCCCGGGATACCCCGGGCAGCAAAGGCCTCGGCGACCGCGCTCTTGCCCGAGCCGATCCCTCCGGTGACACCGATCACCGGCGGCAACTGGTGAGTGGGCGTTCGCTGGAGTGTATCGCTCATCCTGCACCTCCTAGCAGCAGCGCCTGGTAGCTGGCCTGCAGCGGCGCGCCTACCAGCAGTGCAACCCAGCCGGCGAGGGCAATGAACGGGCCGAACGGTAGCGGCTGGCCGCGTTCATGGCGGCGGCCGACGATCAGCGCAATACCGATCAGCGTACCGGCGCCGGCGGAGAGCAGCAGCAGCAGCGGCAGATTCTGCCAGCCCAGCCAGGCGCCCAGCGCCGCCATCAGCTTGAAGTCGCCATGGCCCATTCCCTCCTTGCCGGTGGTCAGCTTGAACAGCCAGTACACCGCCCACAGCACCAGGTAGCCGGCGGCAGCGCCAAGCACGGCGCTGCCGAGCCACAGCGGGTGGTAGGCCCACTGGTAGAGCAGGCCGGCCCATAGCAGCGGCAGGGTGAGCGCATCCGGCAGCAGCTGGGTGCGCCAGTCGATCACCGCCAGCGCAAGTAGTACCAGGCAGGCGCCGACCAGCCACAGCGTCTCGACACTGGGCCCGTGAATCGCCATCGCGGCCAGGGCCATGCCGCCGGCGAGCAGCTCGACCAGCGGGTACTGCGGGCTGATCGTTGCGCTACAGGCGGCACAGCGACCGCGGCGCTTGAGCCAGCCGATCAGCGGCAGGTTGTCGTGCCAGGCGATGAACTGGCCGCAGGCGGGGCAGTGCGAGCGTGGCAGCAGCAGGTCGTAGCGTGGCATGGGCTCGGCTTCCAGCTCGAGCGCGGCGCGCGCCTCGGCGCGCCAGCGCCGCATCAACATCACCGGCAGGCGCACGATCACCACGTTGATGAAGCTGCCCAGGCAGGCGCCGAGCACGAACGCCAGGGGCCACAGCAGCCAGGGGGAAAGTTGTGACAACGCAAACTCCCGCTTGATCCAGTCGACAAGGTGGCACAGGGTAACGTATCGCCGCCTTCAGGGCCGCCTCTTCGCTCAGAGGGCGTTTACAAATTCGACGAGCGAAGGCAGGACAAGGCGAAATCGGCCGAAAAAGCGGAGTTTACTTGAGGTAAATGAGTATTTTGAGGTCGATTTCAACGCCGTATTGCCGAGCGCAGGCATTTTGTAAACGTCCTCTCAAATGGCCGAGCCCATCTGAAAAATCGGCAGATACATCGACGCCACCAGACCGCCCACCAGCACCCCCAGCACCACGATGATCAGCGGCTCGAGCAGCGAGGTGAGCGCATCGACCTGGTTGTCGACCTCCTCTTCATAGAAGTCGGCGACCTTGTCGAGCATGGTGTCGAGGTCGCCCGCTTCCTCACCGATGCTCACCATCTGCACCGCCATGATCGGGAAGATGCCGGCCCGGCGCATGGCGAAGGCGAGCTGCTGGCCGTCGCCGACATCGTCGCGCAGGCCGATGATCGCCCGCTGGTGCACGCGGTTGCCGGTCGCACCCGCGGCGGTCTCGAGCGCCTCCACCAGCGGAACGCCGGCATTGAAGGTCGTCGCCAGGGTGCGCGAGAAGCGCGCGATCGAGCCCTTGTCGAGAATGCTGCCGAGCACCGGCAGGCGCAGCAGGAGCTGGTCGACCCGATAGGCGAAACGCGGCGAGCGCTTGACCGCCCGGCGCAGCGCGAAAACCACGACCACCAGCGCCAGCAGTGCCTGCCACCAGTGCGCCTGGGCCAGCTCGGAGAGCTCGATGGTGAAGCGGGTGAAGGCCGGTAGCTCGGCGCCGAAGCCGGCGAACAGGCTCTCGAACTGCGGCACCACCTTGATCAGCAGCAGGGCGGTGACGCCGACCCCCACCGCGACTACCGCGATGGGGTAGTAGAGCGCCTTCTTGATACGCCCCTTCAGGGTGTCGATCTTTTCGCGATAGCTGGCCAGGCGCTCGAGCATACGATCCAGCGCCCCCGACTGCTCGCCGGCGGCGACCATGTTGACGAACATGCGGTCGAAGCGCTGCGGATGACGCGATAGCGCCTGCGAGAAGCTGGCCCCGGCGCTGATGTCGTTGCCCAGGGTCTCGACCAGGTTGCGCATCGCCGGATTGCGTAGCGTCTCGGCGACCACCTTGCACGCCTGCAGCAGCGGCACGCCAGCGCGGAGCATGGTCGCCAGCTGGCGCGCGAACAGGGTGATGTCGCGCTGGCGCACACGGCCGATGCCGAATGGGCTGGTCTTGCGCGTGATGCGCTTGACGATGATCTTCTGACGCGCCAACTCCTGGCGGACCTCGCTGATCTCGCTGGCGATCAGTTCTCCGCTCACCGTCTCACCGCGCAGATTCTTGCCGCGCCAGTGCCAACGGTGCATCACCAGGCGCTTGGGAGGCTTCGCCGTTGTTGCCATGTCAGGACTCCTGAAAGCGTTGGGCCGAGAGCGTGTCGCTTCGTATGCGGTGTCGGTTCTTATGCGGTATCGGTTCTTATGCGGCGTCAGTTCTTGGGGCGCTATGGGGCGTGGCTCAGTCGAGGGTCACCCGATTGACTTCCTCCAGGCTGGTCACGCCGCTGAGCGCCAGCTCGATGGCGCTCTGGCGCAGGCCGGGATAGCCGCGCTCACGCGCCAGCTGCGCCAGTTCCAGGGCGTGGCCGTCACGCATGATCAATTGGCTCATGGCGTCATCGATAGGCACCACTTCATAGATCCCCTGGCGACCCTTGTAGCCCAGCGTGCAGCGGTCGCAGCCGCCCGGGCGATAGAGCGTGGCGTTGGCCAGGCGCTCGCGTGATACGCCCTCGCCGAGCAGCACCTCGTCGGGCACTTGAGACGGCACCCGGCAGTGGGGGCAGAGCCGGCGCGCCAGGCGCTGCGCGATGATCAGCGACACCGAACTGGCGATATTGAAGCTTGCCAGCCCCATGTTGCGCAGTCGCGTCAGCGTCTCGGCGGCAGAGTTGGTGTGCAGGGTGGAGAGCACCAGGTGACCGGTCTGGGCCGCCTTGACCGCGATCTCTGCGGTTTCCAGATCGCGAATCTCACCGACCATCACCACGTCCGGGTCCTGGCGCAGAAAGGCGCGCAGGGCGCTGGCGAAATCGAGTCCGATACGTGACTGCACGTTGACCTGGTTGATGCCCGGTATCTTGAGTTCCACCGGGTCCTCGGCGGTGGAGATGTTGCGCTCCTCGGTATTGAGCCGATTGAGCCCGGTGTAGAGGGTCACCGTCTTGCCGCTGCCGGTGGGGCCGGTCACCAGAATCATCCCCTGGGGGCGCGCCAGGGCGCTTTCGAACAGCTCGCGCTGGGGCGGTGAAAAACCGAGCGCATCGATGCCCCATCCAGTGGCGCGGGCATCGAGCAGGCGTAGCACGATCTTCTCGCCGAATACCGTGGGCAGGCTGTTGACGCGAAAGTCGATGGCGCGCTGATCCTCCAGACGCAGTTTCATTGCGCCGTCCTGGGGCAGGCGGCGCTCGGAGATGTCCAGGCGTGCCATGACCTTGAGGCGGGCGGCGATGCGGGTGCGCAGGTTGAGCGGCGGGCGGGTCACCTCCAGCAGCATGCCGTCGATGCGAAAGCGCACCCGAAAGCTCGACTCGTAGGGCTCGAAGTGCACGTCCGAGGCCCCGCGCTGGATCGCATCGCGCAGCACGCGGTTGACGAAGCGCACGATCGGCGCGTCGTTGTCGCCACCGGCATCCAGGGCCGCGGCTTCCTCTTCCAGGTCGATCTCGCTGGTATCCAGCGTCACCGCATCGCTGGCTTCATCCAGCGCTTCGAGCATGCCCGAGGTGTCCTGGTGCTGCAGGCGGCGGGCCAGGGCGCGCTCGAGCTGGTCGAACGGCACCAGCACGCCGTCGATCGCAAGGCCAGTGGTGAACTGAAGTTCATCGAGCTTGGCCAGGGTGGCGGGAAAAGCGATCGCCACCGTCAGCCGGCGTTCGTCACGCGCCAGCGGCAGTACCTGGAAGCGGCCGATCAGCTTTTCCGCAATCGGTTCGATGATCGGCAGGCGTTCCCACACCACGTGCTGCAGGTCGAGAAACGGCAGCCCGTACTCGCGCGCCGCCGCCTCGCCGGCCTGACGCGGGTCGACCCGGCCCTGGCGCACCAGGAACTCGAGCAGCGTCTGCTCGGCGTCTCTCGCCGCCTGCTGCGCACGCTCGCACGCGCCAGCCTCGATCAGGCCGCGATCGATAAGGCGGCGGGCGATACCGCTACGGATGGCAGGGGAGGTGGTGGTCGGCACGTCGAGGCACCTTTCGCGAAGGATGTGGCCGCCGCGCTGGCGGAGGTCATATCCGCGCTATCGGCACCGCCAACTTTTTCTTTAAGAATTCTGAGACGTTGCCGATAAGCGATGTGCGTGTCACAAAATGTAACTTTGCGTATCGTTATGCCGCGGCGTATGGAAAGATGCGGCGCGACTCGGTCCGCACGGTACGGCGGTGACGCCGACCGGCACATCATCGACAAACGAGGGGGTTCCCATGCAAGGGCAATACAAGCGTCGAGCGCCACACCACCAGGGCGGTTTCACCCTGATCGAGCTGATGATCGTGGTCGCGATCATCGGTATTCTCGCCGCCATCGCCATTCCGCAGTATCAGAACTACGTGGCGAGATCCCGCTTCAGTGCTGCTTTGGCGACGCTGAAATCACTACAGACTCCGGCTGAGCTTGCCATTCAGCAGGGCACGTTTACTGGCAATGATCCTGCCGTTTTGGGTCTGAGCAACAGCGCAGTACAAAATGGAAGTATTTCTATCTCAGCTCCCAGCACCAGTGGCACGGGTGAGAGCGCTACTCAAACAGGCGCTAAGATTGTCTTTACTTTTGACAATGACGATAGTCAACCTGATGATTTTAAAGGGAAAAATATTACTTTGACACGTAATGTGACGTCGGTGAATAACAATACTGGGGCGGTGAACGGTGGAGGGTGGGTCTGTTCTACGAATGTCTCGGCTGCGGACGCCATTCCCTCATCTTGTACTTCAAGCACTTCATAACTGCGTGATTGGTGGTATAGAAACAGGCCGGCATATCGCCGGCCTTTCTCTTGTCCAGCGCACCACACACGCCCGCGGCTCAGTAGAGCGCCTTCTCCTCGCCCACGACTTCGCGCAGCACTTCCAGAAATAGCCGATCGGCATCGGAGTGCTCCTTGGGGTCTTCCGGGATATGCACGCTGGTGGTGTCGGAGATCTCGTTGGCGATGCGCGCCCACGCCTGCGGGTCGTTGCTGCCGTCCGAGTGGCGCTTGGCGATCGCCAGCGAATTTTCCAGGATGCCCGGCTCCTGCAGCAGTTTCTTGATGAAGGCGCGCAGCTCGTGAATGACGCGAACCTTCTGCATTTCCGAAGCGGAACTCATGGCACTCTCCTTGCTCGAGTCGGGAAGATGGCGCCACGATAGCACAGCCGCCGGCGCCGCCGTACTCGTCTGCGCCGGGTGTCGTGGCTGCCTGTCTGGCCCTCCCGCGGCGCTCGGTGTGCACGCTAGGGCAGGTGGCGGTGTCGCGGCGTGGCCGATTGGCCTATCATCGCCAGTCGTCTGGCGCGTCGGCAGCCGCTCATGGGGCGCGGCAGCGAAGTGAAGTGCGCATCGAAGGGGAGAGAGACGTTGCAAGACGCCAAGCCGATTCTCAAAGTTCTGGCGCTGTTGTTGATCGTGCTGGCCGTGTTCATGCTCCCGCCGATCGTGCTTCTGAAGCTGGAGGGCGATCCCGATCTGTGGGCCTTTCTGAAGTCGATGGCGCTGGTCGCGGCCACCTCGGCGGGCTTATTGGCGTGGACCTGGCACACGCCGGTCGAGCTCAAGACCCAGCACATGTTCATCCTAACGACCTCGAGCTGGGTGGTGATCAGCGCCTTCGCCAGTCTGCCGCTGGTGCTGGGTGCACCGCAGTTGTCGTTCACCGATGCGGTGTTCGAGTCGATCTCGGCGATCACCACCACCGGGTCGACCGTGCTCTCGGGTATCGAGCATCTCTCCGATGGCCTCAAGCTGTGGCGCGGTCTGATGCAGTGGCTGGGGGGGATCGGGATCATCGTCATGGCGATCGCGATCCTGCCGTTTCTCAAGGTCGGCGGTATGCGGCTGTTCCAGACCGAGTCCTCCGACTGGTCGGACAAGGTGCTGCCGCGTGCCGGCGGGATCGCCAAGGCCTCGGCGGTGATCTACCTGGGGCTGACGCTGGTGGCGATACTCAGCTATCGGCTGGCCGGCATGCAGACCCTGGATGCGATCGTGCACGCCATGAGTTCGGTCTCCACCGGCGGTTTCGCCAACTACGATGCCTCCTTCGGCATCTACGAGAGCCGCCCGCTGATCCTGTGGCTGGGCTGCGCCTTCATGCTCGCCGGGGCATTGCCGTTCGTACTCTACATTCGCCTGATCCGCGACTCGCGCGGCGCGCTGTGGCAGGACCAGCAGGTGCGCGGTCTGCTCACGCTGCTGGTGGTGGTGATCGGCACTTTGACCCTCTATCGGGTACTGGCCTTCCACGATGCGCCGTTCAGCGCGCTGACCGAGGTCGCCTTCAACGTGATCTCGGTGGTGACCACCACCGGCTATGCCAGCCAGGACTACAGTCTGTGGGGGCCGCTGGCGGTGACCACCTTCTTCTTCATCACCTTCGTCGGCGGCTGCAGCGGCTCGACCAGCGGCGGGATGAAGATATTCCGCTTCCAGATCGGTGGGCTGATGCTGCTCAACCAGCTGCGCTATCTGGTGCACCCCAGCGGGGTATTCGCCCAGCGCTACAATGGTCGCCCGCTCAACGATGAAGTGGTGAGGGCGGTCATCGCCTTCTCGTTCTTCTTCTTTCTGATCTTCGCGGTGCTCTCGCTGGCGCTGGCGGCTCTCGGGCTGGATATGGTCACCGCGACCACCGGCGCGGCCACCGCACTGGCCAACGTCGGCCCCGGCCTGGGGCCGATCATCGGCCCGGCGGGCAACTTCGCCAGCCTGCCGGATGCGGCCAAGTGGATTCTCTGTATCGGCATGCTGATGGGGCGCCTGGAGATTCTCACCGTGCTGGTGCTGCTGATGCCGTTCTTCTGGCGCAAGTGATGCCTCTTTGCCGTGGCAAGGCGCACGTTGGGGCGCCGGGGCGCGAAAACAGGCGCGCCCACGCCGGGTGAGGCGTGGGCGTGCTAGGCAGTCTGCTTTTTTGTGCTCGCCGCCGGCTTGGCGTTCGACGATTTAGCGTTCGCCGACTTTGAGGCCGGTCGTTGGCGCAACCGTCTGGGGCGACGCGCTTAGGACGCGTCGCTGTCCAGGCGCCCGGCGCGGTTGAGGATCGGGTTGGCGTACTGCTTCAGCCACCACGGGCGCAGCTCGGCCGGTACCTCTGCCAGACGCGCCTGGAAGCGTTCGCGATCTTCCACGGTGACTGCGGAGAGGTCGACCAGATCGGGGGCGAGCCCGGTCTCGGCCAGGGCCAGCTGATGGCTGGGGAACAGCGGGTAGTTCGAGAGTACCTGGCGGTCGATCTCGGCGGCCACCGCATCGGGGGAGTCGAAATCCGCCGACAGTGGCGTGCCGAAGGCCAGCTTGACCCGGCCCTTGTCGCCGATGATGCCGGAGACGATCGAGCGGATATCCTCGAACTCGACCTTCTGGTAGCGGCCGGCGGTCTCCTTGGCGTGCAGCTCGCGCGCCTTGAGCAGATCGCAGGGGTCGTACTCGTAGCTGATCGATACCGGCACGATCCGCAGTTCGCCTACCGCGCGGCCGACGTCGGCATCGTCCTCTTCCTGGCGCCTGGCCATGCACAGCATCTTGACGATGGCGCTGTCGGTGCGGTCGATCCCATCCTTGGCGCGGCCCTCGCGCTGGGCCAGCCACACCGAGTGGTTGTCGTCGCTGATCGAGTGGCGGATATAGCCCGAGAGTGACTGATAGGCCGCCAGCATGGCGCGCTTGCCCTTGACCGAGCGCGGCACGATGAAGCTCTTGTTGAGCCGCATCAGGTCGGTGACGAAAGGCTTCTGCAGCAGGTTGTCACCGATCGCGATGCGCACGGTGTCATGGCCACCGACATAGAGCGCATAGTTGACGAAGGCAGGGTCGAGGGCGATGTCGCGGTGGTTGCCGATGAACAGATACGCCTGATCCGGCGACAGCTGGTCGAGCCCTTCGACGCTGAAGCCCCGCGTGGTGCGCGCGATCATGTGCGCCATGTAGTCGGCGATACGCAGCTGGAAATCGCGGATGGTGGCGACCCCGCGCACCTCGCGGCGCAGGCGAAAACTGGCGAGGGCGCGAGCCAGCGGCGGTGCGATGCGCGCCAGCCGCGGCAAGCGGTAGCGGGTGATGGCGTCGAGCAGCTCGCTGTCCTGGGCCAGGCGTGCCAGCACGCCGGCGACTTCGTCGTCGTGATAAGGGCGAATGTCGGCGAAGCGATCGAGATCGATCGCCGCCTCGGCGCTGTTGGGCGGCGTGGTGGCGCTGTGCGTCATGGTGTCGGGGCCGACGTCTCGGCTTCACCGCCGAGCCAGTCGATCAGTTGTTCGATGAAGGTGGCGAGTGCCTGGGACATCAGCGCGAAATCGGTCTCCAGCGCCACCGCGGGATCGTCGCCATCCTCGGTCTGACTGGCTTCGTCGAGCAGGGCGTCGTCGAACTGCAGCGACTTCAGCGCCAGGTCGTCGTGCAGCACGGTGCGCAGCTGACCTTCGCTGCCGATGCTCAGCTTGCTGGCCTGGCGGCCGCCCTCGAGCAGCGACTGGATCTCCTCGCTGTCGAGATCGACCTGGCGCGCGCGCAGCACGCCGTCGTCCTCGGCGGCGCGCAGCTCGACCTGATCGCCCAGCAGCAGGCTGGGCGGCCGGCTGCCGGCGTCGCTCAGCCACTGGGTCATGCCGCGCGACGGCGGCGTGCGCGTCGCCAGCGGGGTGACCTTGAGCGAGCCCAGGGTCTGGCGCAGCAGATCCAGCACCTCTTCTGCGCGCTTGCGGCTAGAGGAGTTGATGCCGATCAGCCGGCGGCGGGTATCCCACCACAGCTCGACGCGTTGGGTGCGGGTGAAGGCCTGCGGCAGCAGTTCCTCCATCACCTGCTCCTTGAGCAGCTGGCGCTCGCGCCGCGGCAGCGGCTGGCCTTCGGCCTGTTCGCGCGCCTCGGCGCGCTCGGCGACCTCTTCATTGACCACCGACGCGGGCAGCAGGCGCTCCTGGCGCAGCATTGACAGCAGCCGCTGGCCCTGGATCTCGTGCACGCGCTGCTCGCGGCCACGGCCGGCCGGGGCACTCCAGCCGACCCGGCGAGCCTCGCGCGGCGAGACGGGGCGAAACGCAAATTCTGCCAAGGCGCTCTCCAGATCCTCCAGGGCGAGAATCTCGACGTCATGGCAGCGGTAAAGATGACAGTGCTTGAACCACATACGCCCGTGTTTCCGTTTGAAAGGAGGCACATTATGTCGAAAGGACCCAGGTGTTGCCACCGAGGTAGACCATTGGCATTTGCAGCGTTGTTTCAAACGAGCGTATGTTTCGAGGTCAGGAGCGGCGCGCGATCGGCGTCGCCAATGACCCGGAGATTCGCATGGATTCACGCATCACTCGTACCCAGGTTCGCGTCCGCGGCTTTCATCTGGATGGCTATGGCCACGTCAATCACGCCCGCTATCTCGAATTCCTGGAGGAGGGTCGCTGGGCCTTCGCCGATGAGCACCCCGCGTTCGCCGCGGGCATGGCCGAGGGCGTGGCGCTGGTCGCGGTCAACCTCAATATCGATTACCGCCGCGCTGCGGTGATCAACGACGACCTCGACATCGAGACCTGTCTGTCACATATCGGCGGGCGCAGCGCCCGGGTGGCCCACCGTATCGTGCATCGTGACAGCGGCGAGCTGGTGGTGAGCGCGCTGCTGACCTTCGTGCTGCTCGACCAGCGCAGCGGTGAGGTGGTGCCGCTCGAAGGGGTGTGGCGCGAGCGCCTCGAACCGCTGCTGGTCGCCGAGGCACAAGCGCGCTGAGCCGGCTACACCACTCGCGGAAAAGACGTCAATGCCTGCCTTTGGAAGCCCTGAAATGGTATGATCGGCAGATTGTGCGGCCGAGGGTCTCGGTCGCCTTGTCGGGGCTTCATTAACGCTGCCACGGTCGACTTCGGCCGTGGCAGCGGCGCAAAGGATTTGACGACCCATGGGTGATATCGCCAGAGAAATTCTGCCAGTCAACATCGAGGATGAGCTCAAGCAGTCCTACCTGGACTATGCGATGAGCGTCATCATCGGGCGCGCTCTGCCCGACGTCCGCGATGGCTTGAAGCCGGTGCACCGGCGCGTGCTCTACGCCATGCACGAGCTCGGCAACGACTGGAACAAGCCGTACAAGAAATCGGCGCGCGTGGTCGGCGATGTGATCGGTAAATATCACCCCCACGGCGACAGTGCGGTCTATGACACCATCGTGCGCATGGCGCAGCACTTTTCCATGCGCCACGTGCTGATCGATGGTCAGGGCAACTTCGGTTCCATCGACGGCGACAACGCCGCCGCCATGCGTTACACCGAGGTGCGCATGGCACGGCTCTCCCATGAGCTGCTGGCGGATCTCGAGAAGGATACGGTCGACTGGGTCGACAACTACGACGGCACCGAGCGGATTCCCGAGGTGCTGCCGACCAAGGTGCCCAACCTGCTGATCAACGGCGCTTCGGGCATCGCGGTGGGGATGGCGACCAATATTCCGCCGCACAACATGGTCGAGGTGATCAGCGGCTGTCTGGCGCTGATCCAGGACTACACCCTGACGGTCGACGACCTGATGGAGTACATCCCCGGCCCCGATTTCCCCACCGCCGGTATCATCAACGGCCGCGCCGGCATTCTCGAGGCGTATCGCACCGGGCGCGGGCGCATCTATGTGCGTGCCCGCCACACGGTCGAGTTCGACAAGAAGAGCGGACGCGACCAGATCGTCATCACCGAGCTGCCTTACCAGGTCAACAAGGCGCGGCTGATCGAGAAGATCGCCGAGCTGGTCAAGGAGAAGCGGGTCGAGGGGATCGCCGAGCTGCGCGACGAGTCCGACAAGGATGGTCTGCGCGTGGTGATCGAGATCAAGCGCGGCGAGTCCGGCGACGTGGTGGTCAACAACCTGTTTGCCCACACCCAGCTCGAGACCGTGTTCGGGATCAATATCGTCGCCCTCCATGACGGCCAGCCCAAGACGCTCAACTTGAAGGAGCTGCTGGAGGCGTTCATTCGCCACCGCCGCGAGGTGGTCACTCGGCGCACCCTGTTCGAACTCAAGAAGGCGCGCGAGCGCGGTCATATCCTCGAGGGGCTGGCGGTCGCCATCTCCAACATCGACGAGGTGATCGAGCTGATCAAGGCCTCGCCCAACGCGGCCGAGGCGAAGGAAAAGCTGATCGCCCGCGACTGGCAGCCGGGGCAGGTGACCGGCATGCTCGAGCGGGCCGGCGCCACTTCGTGCAAGCCCGAGGACCTCGACGAGGGCTACGGGCTCACCGACGACCGCGCGCTCTATCGGCTCTCGCCGGCCCAGGCCCAGGCGATTCTGGAGCTGCGCCTGCACCGTCTGACCGGGCTCGAGACCGAGAAACTGCTCGACGAGTACCTGAGCATTCTCGAGCGTATCGCCGAGCTCAACCATATCCTGGCCTCGCCGGACCGGCTGCTGGAGGTGATTCGAGAAGAGCTCGAAGGCATTCGCGATCAGTACGGCAACGCCCGCCTGACCGAGATCCAGACCAGCCGTCTCGATCTCACCATGGAAGACCTGATCGCCGAGGAGGACATGGTGGTCACGCTGTCGCGTGGCGGTTATGCCAAGACCCAGCCGATCTCCGACTACCAGGCGCAGAAACGCGGCGGGCGCGGCAAGTCGGCCACCAGCATGAAAGATGAAGACGTCATCGAGCATCTGGTGGTGGCCTCGACCCACGACACCATGCTGCTGTTCTCCAACCGCGGCAAGGTCTACTGGCTCAAGACCTACGAGATGCCCAATGCCAGTCGCGGGTCGCGCGGCAAGCCGCTGGTCAACCTGCTGCCGCTGGACGACGGCGAGTCGATCAACGCCATTCTGCCGGTGCGTGACTACAACCCGGAGAGCTACATCTTCTTCGCCACCGCCAGCGGCACGGTCAAGCGCACCTCGCTCGACCAGTTCTCGCGGCCGCGCAGCGTCGGTCTGATCGCGCTGGACCTGGAGGAGGGCGACCGCCTGATCGGCGCTGCCATCACCACCGGCAGCGACCACGTCATGCTGCTCTCCTCCAACGGCAAGGCGATCCGCTTCGAAGAGGGCCATGTGCGCCCGATGGGCCGGACCGCCCGCGGCGTGCGCGGCATGCGCCTGGCCGAGGGTGCCGAGGTGATCAGTCTGATCATCCCGCAGAGCCAGACCATCGATGCCGACGCCGACAACGAGCTCGACGGCGACACCGCCACCAGCGCGGATGGCAGCGAGGAGCAGATCTACATTCTGACCGCCTCCGAGCACGGCTATGGCAAGCGCACCCGGCTCGAGGAGTTTCCGATCCGCGGCCGCGGCGGCCAGGGCGTGATCGCGATGCAGACCACCGAGCGCAACGGCGCCCTGGTGGCGGCAATGCAGGTTCGCGACAGCGACGAGATGATGCTGATCACCGACCGCGGTACCCTGGTGCGTACCCGGGTCGGCGAGGTGTCGATCACCTCGCGCAATACCCAGGGGGTGACCCTGATCCGCACCAGCGAAGGTGAGCACCTGGTCAAGACGGTGCGGGTCGACGAGCCGCAGGACGAAGCGCTCGACGAGCCCGAGACGCCGCAGGAGACCGAGGCGGTCGATGCTGAAGTACCGCCGGAGGCCGGCGAGACGCCGCCGGCGGACGACGACGCCTGACGCCGCTGCGCCCCCGCTCGCCTTGGGTCGGGGCGCATTGCCGAGCTGGCCCGATGCGTGGGCCGGGCAGGGGCGGTGAGATGGGATTGGATGCAGGGGGTGGTGACCCCCTGATGATACGACCTGATGAACAAGCCCGGTCGAACGCAAGCGCCCGGGTCGAGTGAAAGAGCCCACGGGGAATTCCGAGAATGACACGTCTGCACAATTTCTGTGCCGGTCCGGCGGCCATGCCGACGGCGGTGCTGGAGCGCGCCCGCGCCGAGATGCTCGACTACCAGGGCCAGGGTCTGTCGGTGATGGAGATGAGTCACCGCAGCCCGACCTTCGAGGCGATCGCGGCCAAGGCCGAGCGCGATCTGCGTGATCTGCTCGCGATCCCCGACAACTACCGGGTGCTGTTCATGCAGGGCGGTGCCACCCTGCAGTTCGCCTGCGTGCCGCTCAATCTGCTGGGGCAGGGCGGGACACCCAACTATCTCGATACCGGCATCTGGTCGAGCAAGGCGATCAAGGAGGCGGACCACCTGGCCGCCTCGCACATTGCCGCTTCGAGCCGCGAGAGCGGCTACGTGCAGGTGCCACGCCAGGGCGACATCGCGCTCTCCGCGGATGCGGCCTACTTGCACTACTGTCACAACGAGACCATCGGCGGGCTGGCCTTCGATTACATCCCCGAACTCGCTGCCGACGTGCCGCTGGTCTGCGACATGTCGTCGTCGATCCTCTCCACGCCGCTGGACGTGAGCCGCTTCGGGGTGATCTACGCCGGCGCGCAGAAGAACATCGGCCCCGCCGGCATCACCGTGGTCATCGTGCGCGAGGACCTGCTCGAGCGGGCGCGGCCCTCGGCGCCCTCGCTGCTCGGCTGGAAGGTCTACGCCGACAACGATTCGATGATCAATACGCCGCCGACCTACGCCTGGTATCTCGCCGGGCTGGTGTTCGAGTGGCTCAAGAACGACATCGGCGGCGTCGCCGAGATGGAAGCGATCAACCGGCGCAAGAGCGAAGCGCTCTACGCGGCGATCGACGCCAGCGACTTCTACGCCAACCCGATCGCGCCGGCCAACCGCTCGCTGATGAACGTGCCGTTTACGCTGGCGGACGCGTCGCTCAACGGCGACTTCCTCGCGGATGCCGAAGCCGAGGGGTTGCTCAATCTCAAGGGGCATCGCAGCGTCGGCGGCATGCGCGCGAGCCTTTACAATGCCGTCAGCGAGGCCGACGTGCAGGCGCTGATCACCTTCATGGCCGATTTCGAACGTCGCCGCGGCTGAGAGGGCGTTTACAAATTCGGCGAGCGAAGGCAAGACAAGGCAAAATCGGTCGAAAAAGCGGAGTTTACACGGGGTAAATGAGCATTTTGAGGCCGATTTTAACGCCGTATTGCCGAGTGCAGGCATTTTATAAACACCCTCTGAGTGGCGGCCGCATGCAGCCAGGACATGCCCATGACTGACAACACCGACAAGCCGCTGGATCTCGCGTCCCTGCGCCAGCGTATCGACAGCATCGACAGCGAGCTTCTGCGCCTGATCAGCGAGCGCGCCGAGTGCGCCGCCCAGGTCGCTCAGGTCAAGACCGCCGACGACCCCGATGCCGTGTTCTACCGCCCCGAGCGTGAGGCCCAGGTGCTGCGCCGGGTGATGGAGCGTAATCCCGGGCCTCTCAACGGCGAAGAGATGGCGCGGCTGTTCCGCGAGATCATGTCTGCCTGCCTGGCGCTGGAGAAGCCGATCAAGGTCGCCTATCTGGGGCCGGAGGGTACCTTTACCCAGCAGGCGGCGCTCAAGCACTTCGGCCATAGCGCGATCAGCCTGCCGATGGCGGCGATCGACGAGGTGTTTCGCGAGGTCGAGGCGGGTGCGGTCAACTACGGGGTGGTGCCGGTGGAGAACTCCACCGAGGGCGTGGTCAACAACACCCTCGACTCGTTCATGGACTCCGGCCTGCACATCAGCGGCGAGGTGGTGCTGCGCATCCACCATCACCTGCTGGTCTCCAATATCACGCGCCAGGACAAGATCTCGCGGATCTACTCGCATCCGCAGTCGTTCGCCCAGTGTCGCAAGTGGCTCGATGCACACTATCCCCATGCCGAGCGGGTGGCGGTCTCGTCCAACGCCGAGGCCGCAAGGCTGGTCAAGACCGAGTGGCACAGCGCGGCGATCGCCGGCGACATGGCCGCCCAGCTCTACGGTCTCGACCATGTCGCCGAGAAGATCGAGGATCGCCCGGACAACTCCACGCGCTTTCTGATCATCGGCAACGAGTCGGTGCCGCCCTCGGGCCAGGACAAGACCTCGATCGTGGTCGCCATGCGCAACCAGCCGGGGGTGCTGCACGGTCTGCTCGAACCCTTCCATCGCCACGCCATCGATCTCACCCGGCTGGAGACGCGGCCGTCGCGTAATGGCGTCTGGACCTATGTCTTCTTCATCGACTTCAAGGGGCATGTCGACGACCCGGCTGTCGCCGGCGTACTGGAGTCGGTGAAGCAGCACGCCTCCGATATGAAAGTGCTCGGCTCCTATCCGGTGGGTGTGCTCTAGGATGTCGGCAGAGACCGCGCCCACGCTGCTCATCGTCGGGCTGGGCATGATCGGCGGCTCGCTGGCCGCCGCGCTCAAGGCGGCGGGTTATCGGGGCACGCTGCTGGGCTGCGACCGCAATGGCGACGAGATCGCCACCGGGCTGGCTATGGGGGTGATCGACGACGGCGGCAGTGCGCTGACGCCGTTGGTTGAGCGTGCCGATATCGTGGTGCTGGCGGTGCCGGTGCTGGCAATGCCGGCGGTGTTCGAGGCGCTGGCCCCGGTGCTGGGGGCGCGTATCGTCACCGATGTCGGCAGCACCAAGCGCGCAGTGTGCGACGCCGCGCGGCGGGTCTTCGGCACGCTGCCCGCGCGCTTCGTCCCCGGTCACCCCATCGCCGGCTCGGAGAAGAGCGGGGTCGCCGCCGCCAACCCCACGCTCTATCGTCATCATAAGGTGATCCTGACCCCGGAAGCGGAGACCGATCCGGCGGCAGTACAGGCGGTGCGCGACCTGTGGGAGCTGTGCGGCGCCCAGGTGCTGGAGATGCCGGTGGCGCGCCACGACCAGGTGCTGGCGCGTACCAGTCACTTGCCGCATCTGCTCGCCTTTTCGCTGGTCGATACCCTGGCGCGCCAGGACGAGCGGCTGGAGATCTTCCGCTACGCCGCCGGCGGCTTTCGCGACTTCACCCGCATCGCCGGCAGCGACCCGGTGATGTGGCGCGATATCTTCACCGCCAACCGCGACGCGCTTCTCGGCGCGCTGGACGACTTCGAGAGCGGGCTGGCGCGATTGCGTCGCGCGGTCGAGCAGGGTGACAGCGATGCCATGCTGGGCACCTTCGACCGGGCCAGCCACGCGCGACACTATTTCCAAACGCTGTTGAATCAGACGAGTTATCAAGCCATGGAATCACGACAGGTGCAGTATCGGGTCTCGCCCGGCGGGTCGGTCAGCGGGCGTATCCGCGTGCCCGGCGACAAGTCCATCTCCCACCGCTCGATCATGCTCGGCGCTCTGGCCGACGGGGTGACCGAGGTCAAGGGCTTTCTCGAGGGCGAGGACAGCCTGGCGACGCTGCAGGCGTTCCGCGACATGGGCGTGGCGATCGAAGGGCCGCACCAGGGGCGCGTGACCATCCATGGGGTCGGTCTGCATGGGCTCAAGCCGCCCGCCGGCCCGCTCTACGTGGGCAACTCCGGCACCGCCATGCGGCTGTTCGCCGGGCTGCTCGCCGGGCAGGCCTTCGACACCGAGCTCACCGGTGACGCCTCGCTGACCAAGCGCCCCATGGCGCGCGTTGCCGATCCGCTGCGGCTGATGGGTGCACGTATCGACACCGCCGAGGGCGGGCGTCCGCCGCTGAAGATTCATGGCGGGCAGCCGCTCAAGGGCATCGACTACGACATGCCGATGGCCAGCGCCCAGGTCAAGTCCTGCCTGCTGCTGGCGGGGCTCTACGCCGAGGGCGAGACCCGTGTGCGCGAGCCGGCGCCGACCCGCGACCATACCGAGCGTATGCTCAACGGCTTCGGCTACGCGGTGACCCGCGAGGGCGACGTGGCACGCCTGAGCGGCGGCGGCAAGCTGACCAGCGCACCGATCGACGTGCCATCGGACATCTCCTCGGCGACCTTCTTCCTGGTCGCTGCGGCGATCACGCCGGGGGCCGATCTGGTGCTCGAGCATGTCGGCGTCAACCCGACCCGCATCGGGGTGATCAACATTCTCAAGCTGATGGGCGCCGACCTGCGCCTGGAGAATCCGCGCGAGGTGGGCGGTGAGCCGGTAGCCGATCTGCATATCCGCTATGCGCCGCTCAAGGGGATCGATATCCCGGTCGACCAGGTACCGCTGGCGATCGATGAATTCCCGGCGCTGTTCGTTGCGGCAGCCAACGCCGAGGGTACGACTCGGCTGCGCGGCGCCGAAGAGCTGCGGGTCAAGGAGTCCGATCGCATTCAGGCGATGGCCGATGGCCTGGCGATCCTGGGGGTCGACGCCACGGTGTTCGAGGATGGCATCGACATCGTCGGCAAGGGCGGCGAAAGCGCCAACTATGGTGGCGGCCGGGTCGACAGCCTCGGCGACCACCGCATCGCCATGGCCTTCACCGTGGCCGCGCTGCGCGCCAGCGCGCCGATCGAGATCGACGACTGCGCCAACGTGGCGACCTCTTTCCCCGGCTTCGTGGCGCTGGCCGAGCGGGTGGGACTCACCCTCAAGGAGGTGGAGGCATGAGTCAGACCTCGCCTGTCCTCACCATCGATGGCCCCGGTGGCGCCGGCAAGGGCACCATCAGTCGCATGATCGCCGAACGCCTGGGCTGGCACCTGCTCGATTCCGGTGCTCTCTACCGGCTCACCGCGCTGGCAGCGCTGCGCAAGGAGATGGCGCTGGACGATGTCGAGCGGCTGACCCGCCAGGCCCAGCGGCTGGACGTGGTGTTCGCGGTGGAGGACGGTGCGGCGCGTATCCTACTCGAGGGCGATGACGTGACCCGGGCGATTCGCCGCGAAGAAGTGGGCAACGCCGCTTCCCAGGTAGCCGCACTGCCGCCGGTGCGCGAAGCGCTGCTGCAGCGTCAGCGCGACTTTCGCCAGGCGCCCGGGCTGGTGGCCGACGGTCGCGACATGGGTACCGTGGTGTTCATCGACGCGCCGCTGAAGATCTATCTCACCGCCTCGGCCGAGGAGCGTGCCCAGCGTCGCCTGCACCAATTGCGCGAGGCCGGTGAAGATGCTAGACTCGCGACCCTTTTGGAAGAAATCCAAGCGCGCGATGCGCGTGATATGCAGCGTGCGGTAGCCCCGCTCAAGCCGGCCGAAGATGCCGTCGAGCTGGACACCACGCAGCTGGATATACCGGAAGTCGTGGAGCGTATCGAAACACTGCTGGCCGAGCGCGGCCTGACCTGAGAGCTTCTCGAGTCGTGCGCCCGCCGGTGGAATGACGACACACTTCCGCTCCCGGGGCCCCTGGCAAGATGTGAAGACGTGCGGCGACATCGACAGTCAAGTCGCGGCAGGTCGAACCAGCGCCAACATCCCCAGGGATATGTCGATAAGGCCCGTACTCGCTGGTGGTACGGAGGAAGGCGGCCCGCCCGCCATCAACGTTGATCACGTAGGAATCACATGAGCGAAAGCTTTGCTGAACTGTTCGAACAATCTCTCCAGGACATCAACATGGAGCCCGGTGCCATCGTCATGGCAACCGTGGTCGACATCGAAGGCGACTGGATCACCGTCAACGCCGGTCTGAAGTCCGAGGGTCAGATCCCCGCGGCGCAGTTCCGCGACGACAACGGTGAGATGACCATCGCGGTCGGTGACGAAGTCAAGGTCGCACTGGAAGCCGTTGAAGACGGTTTCGGTGAAACCCGTCTGTCGCGCGAGAAGGCCAAGCGCGCCGAAGCGTGGAAAGAACTGGAAGCGGCCTTCGAGAAAGACGAAATCGTCAAGGGCGTGATCAACGGCAAGGTCAAGGGCGGCTTTACCGTCGACGTTTCCTCGATCCGTGCGTTCCTGCCGGGTTCGCTGGTCGACGTGCGTCCGGTTCGCGACACCGCGCACCTGGAGCACAAAGAGCTGGACTTCAAGGTCATCAAGCTCGATCCGAAGCGCAACAACGTCGTCGTCTCTCGCCGTGCCGTGCTCGAAGCCGAGAACAGCGCCGAGCGTGAAGCGCTGCTCGCCACGCTGCAGGAAGGCCAGCAGATCAACGGTATCGTCAAGAACCTCACCGACTACGGCGCCTTCGTCGACCTCGGTGGCGTCGACGGCCTGCTGCACATCACCGACATGGCGTGGAAGCGCATCAAGCACCCGAGCGAGATCGTGGCCGTCGGCGACGAGATCAATGTCAAGGTGCTCAAGTTCGACCGCGAGCGCAACCGCGTATCGCTGGGCCTGAAGCAGCTGGGCGAAGACCCCTGGGTCAACATCGTCGACCGCTACCCGGAAGGCACCAAGGTCAACGCCCGCGTTACCAACCTGACCGACTACGGCTGCTTCGCCGAGCTGGAAGAGGGTGTCGAAGGTCTGGTTCACGTCTCCGAAATGGACTGGACCAACAAGAACATCCATCCGTCCAAGGTGGTTCAGGTCGGTGACGACGTCGAAGTCATGGTTCTCGACATCGACGAAGAGCGTCGTCGTATCTCCCTGGGTATCAAGCAGTGCACCACCAACCCGTGGGAAGACTTCAACGCGCGCTACAACAAGGGCGACCGCGTTGCCGGTACCATCAAGTCGATCACCGACTTCGGTATCTTCATCGGTCTGGAAGGCGGCATCGACGGTCTGGTGCACCTCTCCGACATCTCCTGGAGCGAAGCTGGCGAAGAAGCGGTACGTCAGTTCAAGAAGGGCGACGAAGCGGAAGCCGTCATCCTCTCGATCGATCCGGAGCGTGAGCGCATCTCGCTGGGCATCAAGCAGCTCGAGACCGATCCGGTTTCCGAGTTCCTGGCTGTCAACGACAAGGGCTCCGTGGTCACCGGCCGCATCATCGAAGTCGATGCCAAGGAAGCTCACGTCGAACTGGCCACCGATGTCATCGGTATCCTCAAGGCCTCCGAGATCAGCGCCGACCGCGTCGAAGATGCGCGCAACGTGCTGAACGAAGGTGATAGCGTCGAAGCCAAGATCGTCAACGTCGATCGCAAGAGCCGCGCCATCAACCTGTCGATCAAGGCCAAGGATCAGGTCGACACGCGTCGCAACATGACCAAACTGCGCGATCAGGAAGTCGAGACCAACGGTCCGACCACCATCGGTGATCTGATCAAGCAGCAGATGGGCCAGGACTGATCCTTCGGATTCGGTCTTCCCATGAAAAACAGCGCCTTCGGGCGCTGTTTTTTTATGTCTGTCACTCGCTGATCGGTGGGGCGGTGATGGCGCCTCTCCGCGCGCGACGACGAACGCCTTTCAAAAAGCCGGTAGACGATAGTGGGCTCCTCCGGCGGCAGGGTGTCGCGAGGGCGCTGTGAACCCCTCCCTGGGCGCTACCTTTGCCATCCCTGGCAAAGGACCCTCGCTTTGCCCTGCCCCCGGCGCCCTTCGTCAAAGGCTTTGGAAAATCGTCACAGATTGGGTACGAGCGCTCAGCGCTTCAGCCAGCCGCGCCAGCCTCGTCCGCTCTGTGTCGTGCCCGCGGTCGCAGCGTGGTGGCCGGAGAGCTCAGCGATGGCCTGCTTGAGCGGCTGGGTGATGGCATCCAGATGATAGCTGCAGAGCGAGGGATCCAGTGCTGCCGGGCACTGCGCCATCAGCAGGCCGCAGTGGTAGGTAGCGACATCCAGCGAGGCGTGCACCGGCGGGAAGGGGGAAGCCTCTTCGCGACAGCGCTTGAGCTCGCGCAGCAGCATCTTCAGCATCTCGGCGTCCAGCCAGCACGGCGTCGCCGACGAGGTGGCAGCGGGCAGCGACTGGCGTACGGCCTGAAAGGAGACCAGCAGAAAGACGCAGGTGTAGTGAAGTCGGGAGCGCTCTGAATGCATGGGTCACCATCACTCTGTTGATGAGAGTGATTACCATTCTCTATGGCTTGGATGTCCGTGTCAAAGCCTGTCGTCAATCGTGGCGTTCGAGCGCATTGAGCACGCCGCGCAGAATCGAGAGCTCCTTGCGGCTGGGCTCGGCGCGGGCGAACAGGGCGCGCAGGTGCGCTTCGGTCTTGGCGTGGGGCTGGTTGAGGAAGCCGGCGCTGTCGAGCGCGCGGTGCAGGTGCGCATGGAAGTGCTCGAGCTGCGCAAGCGTCGGGTAGATCGCTTCTCGCGATGCTGGCGTTTCGGCGACGGCGGTGCGACTGGCCTGACGGAACGCCTCGTAGGCGACGATCTGGACCGCCTGGGAGAGGTTGAGTACGCCGTACTCGGGGTTAGCGGGGATGTTGAGCTGATGCGTGCAGTGGCCGATCTCGTCGTTGGTGAGCCCGGAGCGCTCGCGCCCGAAGACCACGGCCACCGGGCCATCGGAAAGGCGCTGCCAGGCCGCCTCGAGCATGGCATCCGGGGCGTGATAGCAGGGTAGCGGCAGGCTGCGCAGGCGCGCGCTGGCGCCGATCACCTGCACGCAGTCGGCCACCGCCTCTTCCAGCGAGTCGACCACCCGGCAGTTCTCGACCAGATCGAGGGCGCCGGCCGCCAGGCGGCTCGCTTCGGGGTCGGGGAACTGGCGCGGCGCCACCAGTACCAGGTCGCTCAGGCCCATGGTCTTCATCGCCCGCGCGCTGGCGCCGATATTGCCGGGGTGATAGGTCTGGACGAGGACGATACGAATACGCTCGAGCATGCGAGAAGGCTCCTGAAACGAGACGGCGGGAGCGGCAGCATCGCGGAACGCGCGCTGAACCCAAGACCCTGAACCAAAAAAAGCCCCGCCAGTGGCGGGGCTTTCCATGATACCTGAAAGTCTCAGGCGATGGCGGGGGAGGCTTACATCATGCCGCCCATGCCACCCATGCCACCCATGTCCGGCGCGCCGCCACCGGCGGCTTTCTCTTCCGGATCCTCGGCGATCATCGCTTCGGTGGTGATCATCAGGCCACCCACGGAAGCGGCGGACTGCAGCGCGGTGCGGGTCACCTTGGCCGGGTCGAGGACGCCCATCTCGAACAGGTCGCCGTACTCACCGGTCTGCGCGTTGTAGCCGAAGTTGCCTTCGCCATCCTTGACGCGGTTGATGATGACCGACGCCTCTTCACCAGCGTTGGTGACGATCTGGCGCAGCGGAGACTCCATGGCACGCAGCGCGATGGCGATGCCGTGGGTCTGGTCTTCGTTGTCGCCGGTCAGGCCATTGACCATGGTCAGCACGCGGACCAGGGCGGTACCACCGCCAGGCACGACGCCTTCCTCGACCGCTGCACGAGTGGAGTGCAGGGCGTCTTCGACGCGGGCCTTCTTCTCTTTCATCTCGAACTCGGTGGCGGCGCCGACGCGGATGACGGCAACACCGCCAGCCAGCTTGGCGACGCGCTCCTGCAGCTTCTCGCGGTCGTAGTCAGAGGAGGTTTCCTCGATCTGCGCGCGGATCTGGCTGACACGAGCTTCGATGTCGGACTCGACGCCGGCACCATCGATGATGGTGGTGTTTTCCTTGGACATGGTGACGCGCTTGGCGCTGCCCAGGTGATCCAGGTTGGCCTGCTCGAGGTTCAGACCGACCTCTTCGGAGATCACGGTACCGCCGGTCAGGATGGCGATGTCCTGCAGCATGGCCTTGCGGCGGTCGCCGAAGCCCGGTGCCTTGGCCGCCGCGACCTTGACGATGCCGCGCATGTTGTTGACCACCAGCGTGGCCAGCGCTTCGCCTTCGATGTCTTCGGCGATGATCACCAGCGGCTTGCCAGCCTTGGCGACGGATTCCAGCACCGGCAGCAGTTCACGGATGTTGGAGACCTTCTTGTCCACCAGCAGCAGGTAGGGGTCTTCGAGCTCGACCGCCATGGTTTCCTGGTTGGTGACGAAGTAGGGCGAGAGGTAGCCGCGATCGAACTGCATGCCTTCGACCACTTCCAGCTCGTCTTCGAAACCGCGACCTTCGTCGACGGTGATGACGCCTTCCTTGCCGACCTTCTCCATCGCTTCGGCGATGATCTCACCGATGCGCGCGTCGCCGTTGGCGGAGATGGTGCCGACCTGAGCGATCGCCTTGGCGTCGGTGCAGGGCACGGAGAGCGACTGGATGTGCTTGACGGCTTCGGCGACGGCCTTGTCGATGCCGCGCTTCAGGTCCATCGGGTTCATGCCGGCGGCAACACCCTTGAGACCTTCGTTGACGATCGACTGGGCCAGAACGGTAGCGGTGGTGGTGCCGTCACCGGCGGCGTCGGAGGTCTTGGAAGCGACTTCCTTGACCATCTGCGCGCCCATGTTCTCGAAGCGGTCTTTCAGCTCGATCTCTTTGGCGACGGAAACACCGTCCTTGGTGACGGTCGGTGCGCCGAAGGATTTCTCGAGCACGACGTTGCGGCCTTTCGGACCCAGCGTGGCCTTGACGGCGTCGGCGAGAACGTTGACGCCGCGAACCATGCGCTTGCGGGCATCATCAGAGAACTTGACTTGTTTAGCTGCCATTGTCCGATCTTCCTAAATGCTATGCGTGGAAACGTGATGAATCAGCGAGTCGAGCGATCGATCAGCCTTCGACGACGGCCAGGATGTCGCTCTCGCTCATGATCAGAACTTCTTCGCCGTCGACCTTCTGCTTCTCGACGCCGAAGCCTTCCTTGAAGATGACGGTATCGCCGACCTTGACGTCCAGGGCGCGAACTTCGCCGTTGTCGAGGATGCGGCCGTTGCCGACGGCGAGGATCTCACCGCGGGTCGGCTTCTCCTGGGCGTTGCCCGGAAGCACGATGCCGCCGGCAGTTTTCTGCTCTTCTTCTGTGCGACGTACGATGACGCGATCGTGCAAGGGACGGATTTTCATTGCTCACGTTCTCCTGATGGTTGCATGTTGCAAATGCACGTTCCCGGTGAGCCAGGCTCAGCGGGAGAAGGCTTGCGCCTTCCGGTTAATGGGCCTGATGGCCTAAAGCTATCGCTGCTGCCTTGATTGGGTCGAGCCAGACGCTTTCAAGGGCATGCCACAAATTTTTTATCCCTATTCGTCGAAGAAACCTCACGCCACGGTCGCGCTCAGCGCGAGTCACCGTCGCGGCCGTCGCGTTCGAGAAAGTCGCCTTCCAACGGCCGCCCTGCGGATGTGTCATGATCGCTGGAGGCGTTGTCGGCAGCACGCGGCGCCGGCTCCCACTCGCTGTGGCTGGCGCCCTGGGAACGGCCACCGCTGCCCATGACTCCGACTGTCGCGCGTGGAAACCAGCGGCGTGCCAGCTGGCCGCTGCCCGGCAATAGACAGATCAGTCCCAGCAGGTCGGACAGGAAGCCTGGCGCCATCAGCAGCACGCCAGCCAGCACGAAGGTGGCGCCAGCCAGCAGTTCGTCCGAGGGCAGCTCGCCGAGCGCCAGACGTTCGCGGGCGCGCTGCAGGGTGAGCAGGCTCTCACGTCGAATCAGGTGCAGGCCAAAGGCGGCACTGAGCACGATCCAGATCAGGGTCAGCGCCAGCCCGAGCTTGGCTCCCAGCGTGAATAGGACGATGACGTCCGCCAGCAGGAACAGCGCGAGCAGAAAGAGCAGAGGCATGGTGTCTCCCGGGAAAACCGATTTTCCTCAGATGGAGACGACCGGGGAGAAATGCAAGCACCGCCACTCCCTGGCGGTGATCGACCGGACCTGCCGGCGGGACTCAGAGGGTGGCGTCGTCCTTGAGCTTGGCGATGGTGGCCTCGCCGATGCCGCTGACGCGGGTGAGCTCGTCGAGCGATTCGTACTTGCCGTTGGCCTTGCGGTCCTCGACGATCGCCTGAGCCTTGACCTCGCCGATACCCGGTAGCGTGGCCAGGGTCTCGGCATCTGCCTGGTTGATGTTCACCGGATCGGCGAGCGCCGGCAGGCTGGCGGCCATGAACAGCGACAGCAGGGCGATACCGAACAGCTTTTTCATGTCGATCTCCTCTTGGTGTCGATCTCGTCGGTACGACGAGGCGTGCCGGCCAGCGCCGCTGGCGTGCCGGCGTAGTGGGGCGGCTGCTCGGCCAGCCCTCATAGAGGCTATCGACATTGGCGCGAGTCCCTTGACGTCGAATTCGCCCTCGATCTACGTACGTCATCGCCTACGACTTGTGTCACCCTCGAATGGCCGCCGCGCCGCGGCAGCGCGGTGGCAACTCCGGTATACTCCGGCGCGAATTCATCATGCCGGAGATGCCGCCCATGGCCGCTACGCAGTCGCCGCTCATCATCGCCCTGGACTACTCGGATCTGGCCTCGGCCACGGCGCTGGCCGATACGCTCGATCCGGCGCGCTGTCGGGTCAAGATCGGCAAGGAGTTGTTCACTCGGGGCGGGCCTCAGGCCATCGAGGCCATGCACCGGCGCGGCTTCGAGGTGTTTCTGGATCTCAAGTTTCATGACATCCCCAACACCGTGGCCGGTGCGGTCGAGGCGGCGGCGGATCAGGGCGTCTGGATGGTCAATGTCCACGCTTCCGGCGGGCGGCGGATGATGGAGGCGAGTGCCGAGCGGCTGCGTCAGCGCGGGCACGTCACGCGTCTGATCGCGGTGACCGTGCTCACCAGCATGGCAGATGACGAACTCCAAGAGATCGGCGTGGCGGGGGACGCCATGAGCCAGGTCGAGCGCCTGGCGCGGCTGACCCAGCAGAGCGGGCTAGATGGCGTGGTGTGCTCGGCACGCGAGAGCGAGCGACTGCGTGCGATCTGTGGTGAGGGGTTTCTCAAGGTCACCCCGGGGATTCGCCCGGCCAACGCGGCGTCGGGGGATCAACGCCGGGTCATGACGCCTGAGGCGGCCATGGCGGCGGGCAGCACGCATCTGGTGATCGGCCGCGCGGTGACCCAGGCGGCCGAGCCGATGGCGGCGCTGGCCGAAATCGAGCGCGCGCTGGAGGTAGGCTGATCATTCGCCCTCGAGGCCGGTGATCGGTTTGCTGGTGCCCCAGCTGTGGCAGCTGGGGCACTGCCAGTTGAGCTGCTCGGCGGCAAAGCCGCAGCGCTGGCAGCGGTAACGCGGGCGGACGCTGAGCAGCTGATGGGTGTGCTGCTTGAGTAGCTCCAGGCGGTCGCGCTCGCCGGGGTCGCTGTCAGCCAGATAGAGATCCATCAGATAGTCGACACCGCGCAGGCTGGGATGGTCGCGCAGTTGGTCGCTGACAAAGGCGCAGGCGATCTCCGCTCCCTGACGCCGGTGCAGGGCGTCGGCGGCCATGATCACCACGCTGGTGGGTGGCGAGCGCTGCAGCAGCTGCTCGAGGAACTGCCACCAGCCGTCAGCGTCGTCCAGCAGGCGATAGGCATCGCGTAGCGGCTCCAGCACCAGCGTGGTGAAGCTCGGGTCCTGTTCGGGCACGCGCTGCCAGTAGCGGATCGCGCTGCGATACTGGCCGATATCCCACTCCAGCTGGCCCAGAATCCAATTGGCGCGCACACAGGATTCGTCGATGTGCAGCGCCTGACGTAGTGCCTTGCGCGCCAGCGACGGACTGGCGTTGCGACGGTGCTCGAGCGCCAGCTCGCAAAGCCAGTGGGCGGCGGCGCGGCGCATATCGGGGTCCTGGCGTACCAGTTGAGGCTGGGCGATCTCTAGCGCCTGGCTCCACTCTTTCTCACGCTGGAACAGATCCACCAGCAGACGCTTGGCGGCGAGTTTCTGTTCGTCGTCGACGTTGGCCTTATGGAGCGAGAGCAGCAGCCGCTCGGCGCGATCGAGCAGCCCCAGGTTGAGAAAATCGCGGGAGAGTTCCAATTGGACCTGGCCGCTCTGGGCGCTTGTCAGCGCCGGGCGGGCGAGCAGATTCTGGTGGATGCGCACGGCGCGGTCGGCTTCGCCGCGGGAGCGGTAGAGATTGCCCAGGGCGATATGCGTCTCGACCGTGTCGCTGTTGACCTCGAGGGCCTGGGTAAAGGTCTCGATGGCCCGGTCGGGCTGCTCGTTGAGCAGATAGTTGAGCCCCACGAAGTAGTCGCGGGGTAGCGGATGAGAGGGCGGGGCGCGCTGCGTGCGTTGACTGCTGCCCTCCCAGCGTCCCAGCCACCAGCCAATGGCGATGGCTGCCACCAGCAACGCCAGTAGCAGAACGTTCGCCATGTCAGGTGCTTTCCTTGAACTCCTGCGTGCGCAGACGATCGAGTTCCTTGCGCTGTTGCTGATTGTGACGCTGGGCTCGGGTCAGCAGTGTGCGCAGGCGAAGGTACATACCGGTCATTGCCAGCATGCCGAGAATCACGCCGCAGGCCAGGGCCACCAGCAGCCATAGCGAGAGCGATGCGGGGGGTAGCTCGACCCAGATCAGATCCAGCGGTAGCGGCTGCTGGTTGTTGACGGCGAAGAGAATGCCGAGTAGCAGCACGATGATCAGAACGATGGCGAGAAAGACGCCTTTGAACCAGCGCATAGTGATTTCCAATGACGAGCCGAAATGACACGTCCGCCGGACCGGCGGATAGTGGCGTCACGGCGCGGTGACTGACCGATCAATAGCCCAGCGCCCGGCTGGCATTGACCTGCTCGCGCAACTCCTTGCCCGGCTTGAAATGCGGGACATACTTACCGTCGAGATCGACGGGATCGCCGGTCTTGGGGTTGCGCCCGGTTCGCGGTTCGCGAAAGTGAAGCGAGAAACTGCCGAAGCCGCGAATCTCCACGCGCCCACCTTCGGCCAGCGCATGGGTGATATCGTCGAGTATGACGCGCACCGCCGCCTCGACCTCCTTGGCCGATAGTTCGGGTCGGCGAGAAGCAATCTGTTCGATCAATTCAGACTTGGTCATCGACACTCTCCGTGAGCCGTCTGCCCGGCGGTGACGGACGCTGCCGCAAGGGGCATCCGACCTCTATTATTGTCGCTTCAGCATACTGCGCAAGTTTCGATAAAACAACGCATTACGCGCGGCAAAAAGCGTGCGCCGAGGACGTTGGTGCAAATGCCACGGAGCACGCGGCGGACAGGGCTCGGCCGCTATCCGCGCTAACCCCGCTACGGCCGGTCGGCGGCGCTCATAGTGGGCGCGCGGTGGCTCGGCTATAATGGCGCCCGAACCCGCTAACCTGGGGCGACATGGCGCATTGCGGTCTGGCGTCCCCGAGTGGCGGACCATTTCAGTAGTGAGGAGCGTTCGTGGCCGATAACGATGAAGACATTGCGCGCAAGCGCCTCTACTGGCACTCGCGTCGCGGCATGTGGGAACTCGATCTTCTGCTGGTGCCGTTTCTCGAAGCGCGCTATGACGCGCTGAGCGCTGAGGATCAGGCCCGCTATCGCGAGCTGATCGCCGAGGAGGACCAGGACCTGTTCGTCTGGCTGATGCGTCGCGAGTGGCCCAGCGACCCGGAACTGCGGCGCATCGTGCAGATGATCGTCGAGCATGCCGAGAACACTGACCGCGATCGGCGTCAGGCGCTCTAGGCTGGCGCTGGCACTCGGCGCCGGGTGGGTCGTGGCGCTGACGCTGTTTGCTGCGTACTTTCTCGGCCCGGACGTGGCGTCTTGTCTGGGGGTTGTCGGATTGGCGGGGCTCGTCTGGGAATGGCTGCGCCAGCCACGGTTACGCTATCTACGCTGTCGTGAGGAGGGTGGGCTGAGGTACTGGGAAAGCTCCCAGGATGCACACTCTTGGCACGGCGTGCACTGTCGTCCGCTACGAGTGGCACCTTGGGTATGCGGGCTGTCTCTCGACGGCCGACATTGGTGGCTATGGCCAGACGCCTGCGATGTCGCCGAGATGCGAAGGCTGCGCCAGCTTCTGCTTGCAGAGCTTCAGTCAATCTCCAACGGTGCTTGAGTGCTCGTGAGGTGGGGGATGGCGCACTTGCTTTACGCCCGCTTCACTAGCTCAGACGACCAAGGCCTTCGGACGACCAAGGCCGGCTATGGCAAGAGTAATAGACCTCGGCAGCTCGCTGTGGGGTCGACACGGTCGCGGCCCGGTGGCTGGTGCCACCGGGCCGCAGTGGCTCACCGACGGCCGACAAAGAAGCCGATCGCGAAGCCGGCCAGGGCGGCGACGCCGATCCCGCTCCAGGCATTGCGGTGAACATAGTCGTCGGTGTCCCGCCATGCCTCTTCGGCGTGCTCCATCAGATCCTGGCCCATGTCATCGGCGCGCTGACGCGCACGCTGCACGCCGGCACGTCCACGCTGCTTGGCCTCACGATAGTAGTGACGGGCGTCGTCTCGATAGTGTCTGCTCATGGATCTTCCTTAATCGAAGTGGATGAATCGCGGGCGAGAGCGTCGCATTCTCAGTGTAGTTGCAGATTCATGACGCGCTAGGCCTTGCCTTGGCGTTTGCGGCCGCGAATCGACGGGGCAATCCCAAGGAGGCAGCGCTAAGCCGCCTGCCGATTCGCCACCGCCGCCGGGCGAAGCGGTGTTTCCCTGTTAGAATGCGCGCCCACTCAACGCCGCCGGGAGCCGCCAGACCATGCCCTCATCCTATGACGTCATCGTGATCGGTGCCGGTGCCGCCGGGCTGATGTGCGCACTCACCGCGGGCTATCGCGGGCAGCGAGTTCGGGTCATCGACCACGCCAACAAGGCGGGCAAGAAGATCCTGATGTCCGGCGGCGGGCGCTGCAATTTCACCAATCTGGCCACCGCGCCCCGCCACTTCTTCTCGCGCAACCCGCACTTCGCGATCTCGGCGCTCAAGCGCTATACCCCGCAGCATTTCGTCGAGCTGGTCGAACGTCACGGCATCGAGTATGTCGAGAAGGCGCCGGGTCAGCTGTTCTGCGCCGATTCGGCCAAGGCGATCGTCGAGATGCTGCTCACCGAGTGCGCCTGGGCCGGGGTCGAGGTGTCGCTGTCGACCACGGTCGAGCGGGTCGAGCGTCTGGGGGAGGGCATGCGCCTGAGGAGCTCTGCCGGCACGCTCGACGCCGGTGCCGTGGTGGTCGCCAGCGGTGGGCTGTCGATCCCGACCCTGGGCGCCAGTGGTTTCGGCTACGAGCTGGCGCGCCAGTTCGGTTTGGAGGTGACCGCAACCCGGGCGGCGCTGGTGCCGTTCACCGTGACCTCGCAGTGGAAGACGGCGCTCGCGGCGCTATCCGGGCTCTCCTGCCAGGTGGCGGTGAGCTGCGGCGATGGCCACTACCGCGAGCCGCTGCTGTTCACCCATCGCGGGCTCTCCGGGCCGGCCATGCTGCAGGCCTCCAGTCACTGGGAGCCAGGCATGGCGCTGACCATCGACTGGCTGCCGCAGCTCGAGGTGGCAGAGGCCTTGCGCCAGGGCCGGCGTGAAGCGCCGCGCAAGCGTCTTGCTGGCTGGCTGGGCGAGCACTTGCCGCGTCGTCTGGCCCAGGCGCTGGGCGAGTGGCAGGGGTGGCCGGATACGCCGCTGGCGGATCTCTCCAATGCCCAGATCGAGGCTCTAGCCGAGGCGCTGACGCGGTGGCAGTTCAAGCCCGCCGGTACCGAGGGCTGGCGCACGGCAGAGGTCACGCTGGGCGGGGTCGATACCGGCGCCGTCTCTTCCAAGACCTTTGCCGTCGAGGGGTTGCCGCAGCTGCGCTTCATTGGTGAGGTGCTGGATGTCACCGGCCAGCTGGGTGGCTTCAACTTCCAGTGGGCGTGGGCGTCGGGGGTGGCCTGCGGTCAGGCCGTGTAAATCCTGGGAGAATATAAGAGGAGCGTATAAGAGGGGGCGTATGAGAGAGGCGACGGCCGCCGGTGAGGGCGGCCGTGCGCATGTCGCGTAACCTGGAGACGGGTCGCGGCTCAGCGCCGACGCCCGCGGGTAGCGCGGTAGAGGGCCTTGCCGCGGTTGTACATCATCAATCCGGTCAGTGCGCGCCGGAGCAGGCGGCCGGTCGCGCGGGGCTTGCGCGCGCCACGCAGGGCGAACAGGCTGCCGGCCGCCATCAGCGGCACCCGCCAGCTCATCAGTTTCTCCCAGGCGCTATCGATCGGGGCGGTGGCATCGCGCCACTCGCGCATGGCGGCGGTCATCTCCAGACGCTGCTGCAGAATCTCGTGCTCGAGCGCTTCGATTCGCTGACGGTGGCTGCGTTCACTCATGATCCGGCCTCAGTGCCTGGCGGTCGTGGTCGAGGTGGCGCAGCGTCGCCGCCATCAGCTTGCGCCGGCGGGCCACGCGGCGGGCAGCGAGGATCAGACCGGCGGCGATCACGAACAGGGCACCGGCACAGATCGCGATCACCTGCAGGCGATTCTCCTCCCAGTACACCACCACGATCAGCAGCAGCAGCATGCCGACGGCGAAGGAGAGCATGATCAAGCCTGCGCCGGCCAGCAGCAGCAGCGTGAGCAGTCGCTCACGCTCGGCTTCCCACTCGACCACGGCGAGACGCAGGCGTGTCTCACCGGTGTCGATCAGGTTGGCAATCAGCCGCCGCGCCGCACCGATCACATTTTCGGCGGGCCCCGCCATCAGCGCCGCCCCAGCAGCAGCCCCAGTACCACGCCGGCAGCCGCACCGATACCGATGCTGGTCCACGGGTTGTCACGCACATAGCGATCGGTGGCGTCGATCTGTTCGCGCGCGCTGTCGTAGAGCGCTTCGCCGCGCGCTTCGAGTCGCTCGCGGGTGTCCTGCAGGCGCTGCTGGGCACGCTCGCGCAGTTCGGCGATGTTGCTGCGCGAATCATCCGCGGTGGCGTGGATCAGCTCCTCGACCGTCTGCGACAGATGACGCAGATCTTCCTTGAGCTGTGCGGTTGAGGCTTCGCGCTCGCGGCCTGCGTGTTGGCCGCCAGTGGGTTGCATGGTCATGGGTGTCTTCCTTTGACAGTCGATTGGCAGAGTGCTGACGAACAGCAGTCAGCATAGTCAGCCCGGCGTCAGGCATCAACGCGTGCCGGGGATCCCGGCGAGGAAGGTGTTGATGCTGAAGCCCAGCCCGAAACGCTGCACGTCGTTGTCGTAGTCGATCAGGCTCTCGCCGTAGCCGCGGTAGTACTGCACATAGCCGCGGACCTTGCCGAACAGCGGGAAGGAGTAGTCGAGCTGGCCGCCGTAGTGGGCCTGGCCCGGGTTGCCGCGCAGCATCAGCGACACTTCCTGATCGCCGATCGCGCGCACCAGGGTGATATCGCCATAGCCGATGTAGTCCTCGAGATCGGGGTTGTCATCGTCGCGATCCTTCTCGGGAATGCGCCAGTGGGGCGCCACGCTGAAGGCCCAGTCGCCACGCTGGAAGATCGTCTCCGCATAGAGGCGGTTCCAACTGCGTGACAGCGGGTCGGAGCGTCCGTTTGACTGGTGAGCGAAGCCGATCCGGTTGATGGTGTTGGTCCAGCCGAGCACGGTCCAGCTGTTGTCGAAGCTCATGAAGGCTTCCGGCTCGTAGTTGGTTTCGCGGAACGGCGAGGAGGCCTCGGAATTGTAGGCCTGCCACCAACTGCGCTGGGTATAGGCGAAGTAGAGATCACCATTGCGGCCGAGGATGTCGTCGAGCAGCTTGACCTTGAAACTGAGCTGGAACTTCACTTCGGAGTGATCGACGCCGCCGTCGGTGGAGATCTCGCGGAAGTCGGCCTCGTCCGGGTTGGTGTTGTAGGTCCACGGCATGACGTAGTTGCGCCGATAGGCGGTAATCGCCAGCGGGTTGTCGGCCGTTTCCGCTTCCAGATCCCGGCGAACCTCAGCCTTCTCGCTCGCCTGCTGGACCGGATCAGACGTGGCCTCGGTGGTCTGGGCCAGCGCCAGCGGTGCCGTCAGCGTGCTCATGACCATGAGGCTTGAAAAGGAGAGTGAGCGGATTGGCGTCATGAGACTGTCCTGTCGATAGAGTCCTGGTCGCGAAGGCGGATCGCGGCGGCTGCCGAGGCGCTTCGTGGGTCGTCGTAACGCCGGCAGCCCTTGCCTCTGAGGCAGGATGGCGACGTCGAGCCGGGGCGATGCGCTCATATGCATGCGGTGCGTCGCCCGGGCCTGATGATAGAGCCAAGCGGGTGAGCCTGGCGAGTGGTGCTGGCGATCGGCACTGAAACCCTGGAAAATCGCCCCGACGATTCCAGGGACGTTTCCCCGGGGGACGGTGTTTACAAGGAGTTGGCATGTCGGATCACCCGCTCGGGTCACTCGCCAGGCGCGCTGCCCCTGGCGCTGCGCAGCTTATCATGCGCACGCTGTTGGCAGTTTGCCTATTGCTGGTCAGCGCGGTCGCGCTGGCGCAGCAGCCGGACAATCTACCGTCGCGGCAGCAACTCGAGACGGAACTCGACAAGCTCAAGCAGATCGAGACCCCGAGTGAGCAGCAGAAGGCCGATCTGGAGCAGCTGCGCGCGGCGCTGCAGGCACTCGATGGGTTGGAAGCGACGCGTAAGGATCTCGAAACGCTGGAGCGCAACGTGCGTCAGGCGCCGCAGCAGCGGCGTGAGCTCCAGCGCCAACTCTCTGCGTTGAGCGAGGATCGGCCGCCGGATGCCGCTGCCCTCGACAAGCTGTCGGTGGATTCGCTGGCCGAGCGTACCACCGATGCGCTCGACCAGTTGGAGACGCTGCAGAACCAGCTGGCCACGGTCAATGCCCGCTTGATCAGTGCCGAGACGCTGCCCGAACGCGCGCAGTCGGCGATGGCCGAAGCGATGGATCGGGCCGAGCAGGCAAGGGGCAAGGTGCAGACCCGCAGCGACGATCAGGACGCCGCCTTCGACCCCGCCCAGGCGCGCTACCAGCTGGCACTGGCGCTGGCCGAATTGCAGACCGAGTACCACCGTCGCGAACTGGCCAACAATACCCAGCTGCGTGAACTCGACGTGCTGCGTCGTGATCTGCTGGCGCGCCAGGTGGCGGTGCAGGAGGCGCGTCTCGACGCGCTGCAGGCGGCGCTCGATCGTGCCCGCCGCGCACAATCCGAGCAGGCGGTGGCGGATGTCAGCGAGGAGGACGCCAGTACCATTGCCGAACACCCGGTGCTGAGTGAGATCCAGGCGGCCAACCGCGACCTCAGTGATCGCCTGCTGACGGTGACCGACCGTACCAACCAGCTGATTCGACGGGCGATCGACGTGCGTTCGCAGCTCGACCGTGTACGCCAGGTGCGGCGCACCCTCAACGAGCAGATCGAGGCGATTCGCGGCAGTCCCTTGCTCTCGCGCATTCTCAACGAGCAGCGCCACGCGCTGCCCGAGCTGGACACTCTGGGCGGGCTGCAGGGAGAGATCGCCCAGGCCCGGCTGAGCCAGTTCGATCTCGTCGACCAGCGCGATGCACTGCGCCAGCCGGAAGTGCTGGCCAAGAAGAGCCTGGAGGATGCCGGTATCACGGTGACGCCGTCGCTGGTCGATGCGCTGGTCAAGCTGTTCCGCTCGCGCAGCGAGATCCTCGAGCAGCTCGATGCCGAGTACGGCAACCTGCTCACCGTGGCGATCGATCTGCAGCTCAATCAGGAGCAGCTGGCGAGTATCACCACCTCGCTGCGCGCGATCATCGAAGAGCAGCTGTTCTGGGTCGCCAGTGCGCGTCCGCTGACGCTCTCCTGGTGGCGTGACATGCCCGTCGATATGGCGCGTCAGGTGAGCCGCGGCGAGTGGCAGCAGGCCCTGATGAGCCTGTGGCAGGTGCCCGACCTGCGTGCCCTGGGGGTGATCCCGGTGATCCTGATCACCGGCGTGCTGTTGCTGCTGCGCCGGCGCATCAAGGTGCGTCTGCTCAACCTCCACGAGCAGATCGGGCGGCTCAAGCGTGATACCCAGATGCACACCCCGCGGGCAATCTTCTATAACGCCCTGCTGGCGGCTCACGGCCCGCTGCTGCTGGCGGCGGTGGGCGGTCTGCTGCGTCTCGGCGGGGACGATTTCGCCGAACGCCTGGGCAGCACGCTGCTGCAGCTGGCGCTGGCCTGGGGCGTGCTCGGCTGGGCGCGTCGGCTGCTGGTTGCCGATGGGGTCGCCACGCGCCATTTTCACTGGTCTTCGGGCTATGTTGCGCGCCTGCGCGGGCTGCTGCTGTGGCTGGGCTTCTCGCTGATCCCGGTGATCCTGGTCAGCGGAATCTCGCCGGGAAGTCAGGCCGAGCTGTCGAGCAGGCCACTGTCGCTATTGCTGCTGCTCGCCGGGCTACTGGCGATGAGCGCGATCCTGGTGCGCCTGATCCTGGCCCACGTGCCCTATTTCGGACTCAAACTGTTCCGTCTGCTGCTGGGATTGGGTCTGGCACTGGTGCCGCTGATCCTGGCCGGGATGATCGCGCTCGGCTACGAGTACGCGGCGCTGCGCCTGATCGGGCGCTTCATCAACTCGCTCTACCTCTTCGGGCTGTGGATTCTGGTCGAGGCGACCGTGGTGCGCGGGCTGGCGGTGGCGCAGCGGCGGCTGGCCTATCGGCGTGCGGTGGCGCGGCGGCGGGCACAGATTCAGGAGGGCGCCGAGGGGGGCCTCGAGGTGGTCGAGGAGCCGCCGCTGGACATGGAACAGGTCAATCAGCAGTCGCTGCGACTCTCCAAGCTGATCCTGTTCATCGGCTTCACCTTCGCCTTCTACCTGATCTGGTCGGATCTGCTCGAGGTGTTCTCCTACCTCGACCACGTGCGGGTGTGGGAGATCCAGCACGGCCAGGGCGAAGCGATGACGGTCGATCCGATCACCTTCGCCGATGTGATCATCGCCCTGATCACTCTGGCGCTGACCATGATGATGGCGCGCAACCTGCCGGGCCTGCTCGAGGTGATGGTGCTGTCGCGGCTGAGCCTCAAGCAGGGCAGCGCCTATGCCATCTCCTCGCTGCTCTCCTATACCATCGTCGGCTCCGGGGTGGTCGCGGCGCTGGGGACCCTCGGGGTGTCGTGGGACAAGCTGCAGTGGCTGGTGGCGGCACTCGGTGTGGGTCTCGGCTTCGGTCTGCAGGAGATCTTTGCCAATTTCATCTCTGGCCTGATCATCCTGTTCGAGCGCCCGATGCGGATCGGCGACACCATCACCCTGGGGCAGCTGCACGGCTCGGTCAGCCGGATCCGCATCCGCGCCACCACGGTGACCGACTTCGACCGCAAGGAGATCATCATCCCCAACAAGACCTTCGTCACCGATCAACTGATCAACTGGTCGCTGTCGGACAACGTCACCCGGGTAGTGCTGACCTATGGGGTCGCCCACGGCTCGGACCTGGATACGGTGCATCGGCTGCTGCGTCAGGCCGCCGAAGGCAATCGTCGGGTGCTCAAGGACCCCGAGCCGCAGGTGTTCTGTATCAGCTACGGGCCGACCGCGTTCAACTTCGAGCTGCGTATCTTCGTCAACGACCTGCTCGACCGGCTATACGCCAGCGACGAGATCAACCGCGAGCTCGACCGGCTGTTCCGCGAGCATGGCATTCGTGTCGCCTTCAACCAGATGGACGTATGGCTGCACGGCGACAACGGCCAGGCGGCCAAGGTCCAGAGCCGCCGGCCAGACGAGTCGGTGGCGCTGGGCGAGCCCAAGCGACGCCAGGCGCGCAGCGGCGACGATGGCCACCTGGGTGACAGCGATGTGGGCGGTGCCGGCCCGGATGGCGGTGACGGTGGCGACGGCGGGCGCTGAGGCGAGCGCCCGAGGCGCTCAGACGCGGCGGGCGTGGAGCAGGAACTCGCGGTTGCCGTCGCCGCCCTGGATCGGGCTTTCGCGCCAGTGGGTGAGCGCCAGCCCGACGCTTTTGCAGTGGCTCTGCAGGGTCTCGGCGACCTGCTCGAAAAGTGCTGTATCGCGCACGATGCCGCGGTCGTCGACGCGCCCCGGGCCGACCTCGAACTGCGGCTTGACCAGCGAGAAGAGCTCGCCCCCTGGCGCCAGTACCTGAGCGATCTGCGGCAGGATCAGCGTCTGCGAGATGAACGAGACATCCATGACCACGGCATCGATACCGCCCGGTGCCAGCTCGGCGAGCGTGGCGTGGGGCAGCGCGCGGGCGTTGATCCCCTCCAGGCAGGTGACTCGCGGATCCTCGCGCAGGCTGGCGTCGAGCTGGCCGTGCCCCACCTCGATACCGATCACCCGGGCGGCGCCGAAGCGCAGCGCACAGTCGCTGAAACCGCCGGTGGACTGGCCGATGTCGAGCACACACAGACCATCGAGACGGCGTTCGAGGGCGTTCAGCAGCGCTTCCAGCTTGAGCCCGGCGCGCGAGACATAGCGCTCCTCTGGGGCGGTCTCGATCTTCAGCGCGGTCTCTTCGGGGAGCTTTTCGCCGGGTTTGTCGGCAATCCGCCAGCCGCGGCCATCGTCGATGCTGACATAGCCCTGGCGGATCAGCCGCTGGGCGCGGGTGCGTGAGCGCAGCTGGGCGGCCACCAGTTGGTCGAGACGTTTCATGGTGAAGGTGATTCCTTGGTGGTCGCGGGCAGCGGTGCGGGATCCGCCAGCGGCCCGTCGGCAAAGGTAGTGCGGTTGGCGAACGCCTGCTGCCACTGTTCGAGCAGGGTCTGGCGCTTGAGCGTGTCGAGGGTGGCGAGCAGGCCGGGGCCGATCTGGACCGGGCGAATGGCGTCACCCAGCCGCTCGCGCAGGGCACCGGCGGTGCCGGGACCGCTGACCCCGGGGTCCACCGCGCCGAGCGTGGTGCGGGTCGCCAGTAGCGTCTGCGCCGAGCGCCCGAGCAGAAAATCGATGAAGCGTTCGGCGGCTTCCGGATGTGGCGCGCCACGCTGGCGCATGACCAGGCGCTGTAGCACCAGGGCGTAGTCGCGCGGGATCACCATCTCGAGCTCCGGGTGATTCGCCACGTAAGCCTGGGCGTAGGAGCCGATCAGGTTGTAGCCGATCCAGTAGCGGCCGGCACTGAGCCCTGCGAGCATCGCCGAGGTGGTCGCTTCGAGCGCTGCATGGCTGCGACCGAGGGCCGCCACCAGGTCCCAGTAGCGCGCCGAGATGCGCGCATCCTCGATCGCGTAGGTGTAGCCGGCGCCGCTCAGCCGCGGGTCGTAGGTGACCACTCGGCCCTTGAGCAGCTCGCTATGGGTGTCCAGGCGTGCCAGCAGTTCGGCGTGGCTCTCGGGCGCTGACATGTGCGCGACGAGATCGCGCCGATAGACCATCACGATCGGCTCGAAGGTGAAGCCGAACAGCTCGTGACGCCAGCGCGCCCAGCGCGGCCAGGCGGCAGTAACAGGGGAGTCGATGGGGCTGGAGAGCCCGGCGTTGGCCAGCTGGTACTGCCACGGCATGGCCGGCGACATGATCACATCGGCCCGGGGCGCGTCCTGCTCGGCGAGCACTCGCCGGTGCAGCGCCAGCGTATCCATGTGCTGATAGACCAGCTCGATCTCTGGGTGTTGCCGTGTGAACGCCTGCAGCAGCGGGCGCGCCTGGGGTGGGTCGAGCACGCCATAAATCGTCAGCGGCGTGGCCGGCGCGGTGCTGGCGGCAAACTCCAGAGTGCCTGCCCAGGCCGGTGGACCCAGCGCCGCCGCACCAGCCAGGCTCAGCAGGGCGCCGCTCAGGCGGCGTCGGGAAAGGTCAGGGTGATGCATAGTCCAGGCCGTTCAGGGTGGGCGGGGTCGCTGTCCGCGAGGGTGAGGCGGCAGCCGTGGGTGCGGGCGATACTGTCGACGATGGCGAGCCCCAGGCCGGTGCCGCTGCCACCTTCGCGGCCGCGATGGAAGGGGCGCAGCACCAGCAGGCGCTGCGACTCGGGAATGCCGGGGCCATCGTCGTCGACGCACAGCCGCGGCGGGTCGGCGAGCACGCTGACGGTGATGCGCCGGGCGCCGTAGAGGGCGGCGTTCTCGAGCAGATTGGCGAGCGCCTCCTCGAGCTGCCAGGCGGTGGCGGCGACCATCACCGCCTGCGCCGGACTCTCCACGCCGAGATCGACCCCGCGCCGGTCGAAGCTGGCAAAGCCGCTGCGTACCGCGCGCTGGGCCAGCGCACACAGGTCGACCGGGGTATGTGCCGGGGCGGCCTCGGGGTTGTTGAGGCGGGTCAGCGAGAGTAGCTGGCCGGCCAGGCGGGCGGTCTGGGCGGCGGTGGCGTGCATGCTGTCGAGCGCGGCGCGCCACTGTGCCGGGTCGGTCTGGCGCAGGGCCAGTTCGGCGCGGGCCGACAGGCCGGCCAGCGGTGTGCGCAGCTGGTGCGAGGCGTCGCCGATGAAGCGCTCCTGGTTGGCTCGCACCCGGCGCATGCGGGCCAGCAGTTCGTTCAGTGTCTGACGTAGTTCGTCGAGCTCACGCGGCAATTCCAGCACCAGCGGCGCCAGCGTACGCGGGTCGCGCTGGCGGATCGCCCGGCGCAGCCGGGTCAGCGGTTCCAGGGCAAAGCGCGCCGAGAGCAGGACCACCACCATCGCCAGCAGGGCGATCAGCGCCACGTTGAGCAGACTCGCCAGGAACAAGCGGTTGGCCAGCGCCGTGCGCCCCTCCTGGGAGTGCGCCACGCGCACTTCGAAGCGGTCGCTGCGATCCCAGCCTTCCAGGCGCGAGCGGCGCACGCCCAGACGCAGCGACAGGCCGTCGACGTCGACATCGGCGTAGCTCATCTGACCGCTGGGCGAGGGCGGCAGCTCGGGCAGGGCGCGGTTGCCGGTGACGAAGTGCCCCTGGGCATCATAGAGGGCGTAGAAGACCCGCTCCTGGGTATCCGTTGCCAGCATCTCCAGGGCCGATGGGGGCAGGTCCATCCACAGCCGGCTCTGCTGCCAGCGTACCTGTTCGGCGATCGACAGCGAGGCGGCATCGAGCAACCGATCGAAGGCGCGGTCGGCGGCGGCGCGCGAGGCGAACCAGCTCTGCCCCAGGATGAGTGCCGCCACCAGCGCCAGCGGACAGAGCAGCAGCACCGTCAGGCGGCGATAAAGACTCAGATGCGCCAGGCGAGAGCGGGGGAGGGCCGTCACTGGGTCTCCAGCAGATAGCCGATGCCGCGTACCGTGCGCAGGCCGATGCCCGAGTCGGTCAGGCGTCGACGCAGACGATGCACATAGACCTCGATGGCGTTGTCGCCCACGGTCTCGCCGGCGAACGCCTCGTCGATCAGGCGCGCCCTGTCCACCGGCTCGCCGGCGTAGCGCAGCAGGCAGGCGAGCAGGCGGTGCTCGCGCGGCGGCAGGGATAGCGGCGTCTCGCCCAGGCTGAAGCGCTGGCGCTGGGGGTCGAGGCGCAGCGCGCCCAGGCTCGGTGCTTCGTCCGCGGCGGCGCTGCGCCGGCGCAGCAGTGCACGTACGCGGGCCTCCAGCTCGTCGAGCGCGAAGGGCTTGGCCAGATAGTCGTCGGCACCCAGGTCGAGCCCCTTGACCCGGTCCTCGATCGCCGCACGCGCGGTGAGAATCAGCACCGGCGTTTGCCGATCCACGGCGCGCAGCGTGGCCAGCACTTCCAGGCCGCTGCGCGTGGGCAGGTTGAGATCGAGCAGTACCAGCGCATAGGCGTGGGGCTCGCACAGGCGCGCCGCAGCGATCCCGCCATCGGCGATGTGCTCGACCTGCTGTTCGGGCGTGGCGAGGGTCGCGGCGAGGGTGTCGGCGAGCAGCGGGTCGTCCTCGACCAGTAGCAGTGTCGGCGGCATGGCAGCGGCTCCTGCAGGGCGTTGGCGGTGAGTCTGCGGGCGGTGGCGGGATTGTAAACGATCACGGAGAGCGCGCATTCAACTTTAGTTGGCATTTGCCGTGACGCCGTTGACCGCGCGAAAGGGAGGCGCCTAAATTCCGCCTACGGGAACAGAGTTCTGCCTTACAGAATTGTAAGGTTGGCTCGATCCGCGTCGGGCGTCGCGCTGGAGGTTCTGCTTCGGCCGCCATGCAGCCCTTGGCATGACGACCTGCGCTCGACGACGTTTGAGGCATTCCAACACTTGCTTCATCACAGCGCCTGCTTCATCACAACGCTTGCTTCATCACAAGAAAGGAGAAGCCATGATTTCCGCCAAATCCTTGAAATGGGTCGCCGCTGCGGCCCTCACGCTGGTCGCCTCCAGCGCCATGGCGTTCCAGCCCTCGGGCAAGGTCGAGTGTATCGCCCCGTCCGATCCGGGTGGCGGCTGGGACTTTACCTGCCGCAGCGTGGGTAACGTCCTCGAAGAACTCAAGCTGGTGCCGGCTAGCGTCCAGACCATCAACATGGCGGGTGCCGGCGGCGGCGTGGCGTTTGCCCACACCGTGAGCAAGCGCAAGGGCGACGATCAGCTGCTGGTGGCCGCCTCCACCGCCACCACCACGCGTCTCGCCCAGGGTCAGTTCCCGGGCATGAACGCCGACATGGTCAACTGGATCGGGGCCGTGGGTGCCGACTACGGGGTGATCGCGGTCTCCAAGGACTCGCCTTACCACAACCTCAACGAGCTGATGGACGCGATGAAGAAAGACCCGCGGGCGGTCAAGTTCGCCGGCGGTAGCGCCAATGGCGGCTGGGACCACCTCAAGGTGCTGATCGCGGCCAAGGCGGCCGGGGTCGAGAATCTGCCGCGCATCCCCTATCTCTCCTACAACAACGGCGGTGAAGCGATGACCCAGGTCATCGGCGGCCACGTCGACGCCTTCACCGGTGATGTCACCGAGACCCAGGGTTTCCTGAAGTCCGGCGACCTGCGCGTGCTGGCGGTGCTCTCCGACGAGCGTCTGCCGGGTGATCTCTCCAGCATCCCCACCGCCAAGGAGCAGGGCATCGACGCGGTCGGCCCCAACTGGCGCGGTTTCTACATGCCGGCGGGTATCGACGACGACGCCAAGCAGTACTGGGTCGATGCCATGGACAAGCTCTACGCCAGCGACCAGTGGAAAAAGGTCATGGCCAGCAACGGTCTGATGCCGTTCCACCCCAAGGCGGATGAGTTCCAGGCCTTCGTCAAGCAGCAGATCCAGGACATCCAGGCGCTGTCCAAGGAAATCGGGCTGATTCAATGAGCAAGCTCAATGACCGCGTCTTCGGCCTGGTCATGCTGGTCATCGCCGTGGCCTATTTCTACGGCGCTACCCAGTTTCCGGTCCCCTTCGGGGGATCGGAAGCCGTCGGGCCCGAGACGTTTCCCAAGATCCTGGGGGTGGTGCTGGCGATCTGCAGTCTCTACATGATCGTCAAACCCGACCCCGATAACCACTGGCCGGCGCTGCGTACCTTCGTCGAGCTGGGTATCGCGGTGGTGGTACTCGTCCTCTACGCGCTGCTGCTGGAGCCGCTCGGCTTCATCCTCGCCACCATGCTGGCGGTCGGCACCCTGTGCTGGCGCATGGGCGCCAAGCCGCTCAAGGCCTATCTCACCGGGTTGATCAGTGGCGCCGTGGTCTTCGTGCTGTTCACCTACGGCCTCGAACTGCCGCTGCCGCTGGGCCTGCTGGAGCTGAACTGATGGATACGCTGCACTACCTGTCGCTCGGCTTCGGCGTTGCGCTGCAGCCAGAGAATCTGATGTTCGCGCTGATGGGCTGCTTCATCGGCACCCTGATCGGCGCGCTGCCCGGGCTCGGCCCGGCCAATGGCGTGGCGATTCTGATCCCGCTCGCCTTCACCCTGGGGCTCAAGCCCGAGACCGCGCTGATCATGCTCACCGCGGTCTATGCCGGGGCGATGTACGGCGGGAGAATCTCGTCGATCCTGCTCAACATCCCCGGCGACGAGCCGGCGATGATGACCTGTCTCGACGGCTATCCGATGGCGCGCAAGGGCAAGGCCGCCGAGGCCCTGGCGATCTCCGCCATTGCCTCTTTCATGGGCAGCCTGATCGCCACCGTTGGCCTGATCCTGCTGGCACCGCTGCTGGCACGCTTTGCGCTGACCTTCGGCCCGGCGGAGTACTTCGCGCTGTTCGTGCTGGCCTTTGCCACCCTGGGCGGTATCACCGGCAAGAATCCGATGAAGACGCTGATGGCTGCGGCCATCGGCTTGATCATTGCCACCGTGGGGATCGATCTCTCCACCGGTACCCAGCGCTACACCTTCAACGTGCTCGAGCTCTACGAAGGGGTCGACTTCATCATCGCCATCGTGGGCCTGTTCGCGGTCTCCGAGCTGCTGTTCTTCATCGAGGAGAAGGCCGGCAAGGGGCGCGAGATGATCAAGATCAATCCGCTCAAGCTCAACTGGCGCGATATCGCCTCGATCTTCCCGACCACCGTACGCGGCGGGGTGCTGGGCTTCATCGCCGGGGTGTTGCCGGGTGCCGGAGCGTCGCTGGGCAGCTTCATCACCTACACCCTGGAAAAGAAGATCCTGGGCAAGAAGGGCTACTTCGGTGAGGGCGATCCGCGCGGTGTGGCCGCGCCCGAGGCGGGTAACAACGGCGCCTCCAGCGGCGCACTGGTGCCCATGCTGACCCTGGGTGTGCCGGGCAGTGGCACCACGGCGGTGCTGCTGGCGATGCTGGTGTCGCTCAATATCACCCCCGGTCCGCTGATGTTCACCCAGAACGCCGACCTGGTGTGGGGTGTCATCGCTGCGCTGCTGGTGGGCAACTTCATGCTGCTGCTGCTCAACATTCCGCTGGTCGGGGTGTTCGTGAAGATCCTCTCGGTGCCGCCGATGTATCTGCTGCCGATCGTGACCATGGTCGCGTTCGTGGGCATCTACTCGATCAGCCACTCGACCTTCGATCTCTACTTCATGATCGCCTTTGGCGTCGCCGGCTATATCCTGCGCAAGCTGGAGATACCGCTGGTGCCGGTGATCCTGGGGCTGCTGCTGGGGCCGGAGATGGAGAAGAACCTGCGTCATGCGATGCAGATCTCCGACGGCGACTGGTCGATCCTGTGGAGCAGCGGGCTGTCGATCGGGCTGTGGCTGGTGGCGATCATCGGGCTGCTGCTGCCGGTGATCGTCGGGCCGATCCTGCGCAAGCGCATGCAGGCGGCCAAGGCCAAGATCGGAGACTGACGCCGCTGGTGTTGCGCCTTTCACGCCCCGGTGATTGTCATCGGGGCGTTTGCGTGAGGGTCTATGAGGCGGGATTCATCCTCATCGGTTGCTGCCGCACGGATACGCTGATATAGTTTGCGCCGCTCGACAACGCCTCGGCGTTATCGGCAACGATGCAAAGTGGCAACGGCTGTTCGATCGCCTCGCGATCAGCACTTCAAGCGCCCAGCATCGCGTTTATGGTGGCCCTTGCCGGTCCTCCCGCAACGCTAAACCGCAAACCCCGCCAGGCCCGGAAGGGAGCAACGGTAGTGGTGGCCGCGTGTGCCGGGATGTGGCTGGTCGGGGCCGCCTCCATTTCTAGCCTCGGTGTTATCTGGACTGCTTGTCCGGCCTGCGTCCTGCTGGCCCGCGCTTTTACGCTCCTGCTGATTCAGTCTGCCTGATCCTTCCCGCATCGTTTCTGCCGAGCCGTTTGCTGACCGCTGCGTCCTCTGCGCGCCTAGCGCTCGACCCCGGGTGTCTATCGGGGCTATCAAGTCTATCGGGGCTATCGCGCCAGCGTGCTATCTGTCCGCTGAGTCGCTGCTCGTTGAGGTACCGGTTACCTCGTCACCCTTCATTCGATCCTGCTAGAATGGCGCGATCATCGCCGCTCCCTGAGCCTGGCCGTGCCGCCATCCGTGTGGCCGGTTCGCCCGGGAGAGGGTGTCGTCCAGCCCCAAGGAATTCCGCGTCGTATGAGTTATCAGGTTCTGGCCCGCAAGTGGCGTCCTCGCACCTTCCACGAGCTGGTGGGGCAGGAGCATGTCAGTCGGGCGCTGGTCAACGCACTCGACCAGGGGCGGCTGCACCACGCTTATCTGTTCACCGGGACACGCGGGGTCGGCAAGACCACCCTGGCGCGTATCCTCGCCAAGTGCCTCAACTGCGAGCAGGGGGTAGGGTCGAAGCCCTGCGGCGTATGCCAGACCTGCCGCGATATCGACGACGGCCGCTTCGTCGATCTGATCGAGGTCGACGCCGCCTCGCGGACCAAGGTCGAGGATACCCGCGAGCTGCTCGATAACGTCCAGTACGCGCCGACCCAGGGGCGCTTCAAGGTCTACCTGATCGACGAAGTGCACATGCTCTCCACCCACAGTTTCAACGCCCTGTTGAAAACGCTGGAAGAGCCGCCGCCGCATGTGAAGTTCCTGCTCGCCACCACCGATCCGCAGAAGCTGCCGGTCACGGTGCTGTCGCGCTGTCTGCAGTTCACGCTCAAGAACATGCCGCCGGAGCGGGTGGTCGAACACCTGACCCGGGTGCTCGAGGCGGAGCAGGTGGCGTTCGAGCCGCCGGCGCTGTGGCTGCTGGGCAAGGCTGCCGATGGGTCGATGCGCGACGCCATGAGTCTTACCGATCAGGCGATCGCCTTCGGCCAGGGCGAGGTCCGTCGCGATGACGTCGCGGCGATGCTGGGCACCCTCGATCATGCGCACCTGCTGGCGCTGGCCGAAGCGCTGGCCGAGGTGGACGCCGAGCGGCTCTTGGCCGAAGTCGCCGCGCTGGCGGAGCAGGGGCCCGACTTCGCCGGGATTCTCGACGAGATCGCCGGGTTGATGCACCGCCTGGCGATCGCCCAGATGGTGCCCAGTGCCCTCGACAACGGCCATGGCGATCGCGATCAGCTGCTGGCGCTGGCCTCGCGCTTCACCGCCGAAGACGTCCAGCTCTATTATCAGATCGCACTGCAGGGGCGTGGCGATATCGATAGCGCACCGGATACCCGCACCGCCCTGGAGATGACCCTGCTGCGCATGCTGGCGTTCCGCCCCCAGGGGGTACCGACACCGCCGCAGACCGATCTGCCGCTGCGCGGCGAACAGCCGGCACGGGCATCGAGCGCGCCCGCTGATGCGCAGCCGGCTGCGGTACCTTCGGCGCCATCTGCGCCGAGCGCCGATTCAGCGGGTCCAGCTCAGAGCGCCGTGTCAGCGTCTCCCGCCCCCCAGGCGCATACGCCGGCAGCCGCTGAGCCTGCCGCCGCGGCGTCCCATCAGGCTCCGGTAGCGGACGCACCGCCCTGGGGGAAGCATCAGCGCCGGCCGCCGCGCCACCGGCTCCTGCCGAGCCCGTCGCGGCGGCGCCTCAGCAGGCTCCGGCGGCGGATGCACCGCCTTGGGCGGTCGAATCCACGCCGGCTGCTGCGCCGTCGGCAATAGACTCCCTGCCCCCGACGCCGGGCGTGGATTCAGCGCCCGAAACACCAGCAACGCCGCCTTCGGGCGCCGTAACTGCAATGCAGGCAGCGCCGACTGCCGAGCCCGCCGCGGCGGCGCCTCAGCAAGCCCCGGCGGCGGATATACCGCCCTGGGCGGTCGACTCGGCGCCATCCGCCGTCGATTCAGCGGCCCCGATGCCGGCCGACGATTCAGCGGCCCCGACCCTGGCCGTCGATTCAGCGGCCGTCGATTCAGCGGCGCCTATCCCGACCGACGATTCAGCGGCCCCGACACCGACCGCAGGGGCTCAGCAGTCCACCCATGCGCCCGCGGCCGCCGAAGCAGCGTCCGAGGGTGACTGGGAGGCGGATGCCGGCTTCGACGATGCCGATCTGGCCCAGGACCAGGCCGCCGCCGAAGCGGCCTATGCCGACTGGCAGTCCGCGCCGGCACCCGCCGCACCAGTGTCTGAAGAGGTCGACGACGAGAGCCTGTCGGCCAGTGCCGCTGCGCCCATGACGCCTGCGGCGGCGGGTGAGCATCTGACCCATGCGGCCTGGCTCGAGCGGTTCGATACGTTGGAGATCGGCGGCCTGACGCGTAATCTCGCCGCCCACTGCGTGGTGACCCAGGACGACGGCCAGACCCTGGCGCTGACGCTCGATCCGGGGCAGTCGGCGATTCTTTCCGAGATGCACGTCGAGCGCATCACCAAGGCGCTCGCGGCGCAGGGCTTCGCGCGGCGCGTGGCGATCGAGGTAGGCCCGCTCGACGGCCGCCTGGAGACCGCTCGCGACAAGCGCGACCGGGAAGCGCGTGAGCGTCACGCGCAGGCCGTTGAAGCGCTGCGCGGTGACCCGCACGTTCAGGAGCTGGAGTCGCGTTTCGGTGCGCGTCTGCTGGAAGAGAGCGTGACCAGCGACCGCGCCTGACCTCTTGACCGATCACGGTCGCGGGCGTGGTTGCCGCTGAAGCCCGAAGTTTTCCGTTTCAATCGATTCAATCGTCGTTCCAAGGAGTGCGAGATGTTCAAAGGTGGCATGGGCAACCTGATGAAGCAGGCCCAGGAAATGCAGGAAAAGATGCAGAAGGTGCAGGAAGAGATCGCTCAGATGGAAGTCTCGGGCGAAGCTGGCGCCGGCATGATCAAGGTCACCATGAATGGTCGCCATGACGTCAGCCGGGTCGAGATCGATCCCTCGCTGATGCAGGAGGATAAGGAGCTGCTCGAGGACCTGCTCGCGGCTGCGGTCAATGACGCCTCACGCAAGGTCGAGAGCCAATCCAAGTCGCGCATGGAAGAGGTCTCTTCCGGCCTCAATCTGCCGCCGGGCATGAAGCTGCCGTTCTGATGAGCTTTTCGCCGCTGGTCGAACAGCTGCTGGAGAGCCTGCGCGTGCTGCCTGGCGTCGGGCCCAAGACCGCCCAGCGCATGGCGCTGCATCTGCTCGAGCGCGACCGTGAGGGTGGCCGTCGGTTGGCCGAGGCCCTGGTGGAAGCCGTCGAGTCGGTCGGCTACTGCGAGCGCTGCCGTACCCTGACCGAGGAGACGCTGTGCGGCGTGTGTCAGGACGCACGGCGCGACGCACGGCTGCTGTGCGTGGTCGAATCGCCGGCCGATATGCTGGCGATCGAACAGGCCGGCGGCTATCGCGGCCAGTACTTCGTGCTGCACGGCCATCTCTCACCGCTCGACGGCATCGGCCCCGACGATATCGGTCTCGATCAGTTGGAAGCGCGGCTGGCGGCCGAGGCGGTCGACGAGGTTATCCTCGCCACCAACCCTACGGTCGAGGGTGAGGCAACTGCGCACTATATTGCCGAACATCTGGTCGGCCAGGCGGCCAAGCTCTCGCGCCTGGCTTACGGTGTACCCATGGGGGGAGAGCTCGAGTATGTCGATGGCGGCACGCTGAGTCGCGCCTTCCTCGGACGCCAGCCCTTCGCCCGCGAGTGAGTCGCACCCTGCGCGGCTCAACTGCCATTGCCACCATGCGGCGGCGGGGCTTCGTGCCACGCTGCACCTTGCACGATCAAGCGCCTTCCAGCGTGACGCGGCCGTGGCCGTGACGCGCTCAACCATGAAAGAGTTCGAATGACTGTCGACACGCCCATTGAATGGATCGATACGCCGGCGGGCCTCGCCGCCGCCTGTGCCGCCCTGGCCGACGCCGAGGTGCTGGCGCTGGATACGGAGTTCTTCCGTGAGACCAGCTTCTATCCGGTGCCAGCGCTGGTCCAGCTCAGCGCCGGCGAGCGTATCTATCTCATCGACCCCCAGGCGGTGGCAGCGGACGAGGCGCTGCGCGCGTTGCTCGCTGGCGGTGCGCCCAAGCTGATCCACGCCTGCAGCGAGGATCTCGAGGTGCTCGCGCTGTGGGCCGGGGTCGAGATCGCGCCGCTGATCGATACCCAGGTTGCCGAGTCGCTGCTGGGCGAGTCGGCGGCGATCGGCTATCGCGGGCTGGTACAGGCGCGCTGTGGGGTCGATCTGCCCAAGGAGGAGACCCGCTCCAACTGGCTCGAGCGCCCGCTGAGTGCGGCGCAGCTCGACTACGCGGCGCTCGATGTCTACTTCCTGCCCGAAATCTGGGCCCAGCAGCGCCAGGCCCTGGAAGCGCAGGGTCGGCTTGCGTGGCTTTACGAAGAGTGTGCCGCGCTCGGCGCCGGGCGCGACGTCAATGCCGGCGAGCGCTGGTATCTGCGCCAGCGTCAGCTATGGCGGCTGACCCCGCGTCAGGTCGAGGCCTACCGTCTGATGACGCGCTGGCGCGAGGCGGAGGTGCGCCGTCGCGATACGCCGCGCGGCTGGCTGGCCAAGGATGGGCTGCTGCTGGCGATCGCCGAGGCGATGCCGACCAACCGCTTCGAGCTGGCCGCGGTCGACGGTGTGGCGCCGGCGCTGGTCAAGCGTGAAGGCGACGCGCTGCTGGATCTGGTCAAACAGGCGCAGCACGCCGACGAGGCCGCACTGCCGACACCGCCGCCGGTGCCCACCGCGCCGGCCTTCAAGCGGCGCATGAAAGCGCTCAAGGGCGTGGTCGGCGAGCGCGCCACGGCGCTGGGTCTGGCGCCGGAGCGGCTCTCCAACCGCGCCGAGATGGAGACGATCGCCGCGGCGCACCTCGGCGGGCAGACGCTGCCGCTGCCCGGCGGCTGGCGTGGTGAGTGCCTGGCGGCGCCGTGGCGCGCCGCGCTGGACGCGCTGGAGGGGACGGCATGAGTGCCGGCGAACAGCGCCTGCTGTGCGAAGTGGTCAAGAGCCCGCATCTCGATGAGATGTATCTCTACCTCGACAAGGCGCGGGGCATGGCGGCGGTGCCGGAGGCGCTACGCGAGCGCTTCGGCCGCCCGATTCCGGTGATGACGCTGCTGCTACGTGCCGAGCGGCCGCTGGCCCGGGTCGATGTGCATCAGGTGATGGCGGCGATCCGCGCCCAAGGTTTCTATCTGCAGATGCCGCCGGCCAAGGAGGGCTATCTGCTCGATCTGTTCACCCCGCGCGACAGGGACGACACACCCCATGCGTGAGCGATTCTGGGAGCGGTTCACGCTCGAGGAGCTGACCCCGCAGGAGTGGGAGGCGCTGTGCGACGGCTGCGGCAAGTGCTGCCTGGTCAAGATGGAGCACCCGGAGAGCGGCGACGTGGCCACGCTCAATGTCGCCTGCCGCCTGCTCGATATCGACAGCTGCCGCTGCGGCGACTATGCCCACCGCTTCGAGCGGGTGCCGGAGTGCACTCAGCTCAGTCTGGCCAATCTCGACGAGTTTCACTGGCTGCCGCATAGCTGCGCCTATCGCCGCCTGTCCGAAGGACGCAAGCTGGCCAGCTGGCATCCGCTGCGCAGCGGCAGCGATCGGCGCATGCACGATCGCGGCATGAGCGTGCGCCACTTCGCGGTCAGTGAGCGCGAGGTCGACGAGGCGGACTACGAAGCGCACATCATCGATATCCTGCCGCTGCGCGATTGACCCCCATCTTTGCCGCCTGCTCGTCAGCGGACCGGCCGCTGTGGACATCTACTGGCGCCCGCTGCGGCCGACCCGGGTGGTCGGCCGCGTACCCCTCACTCGCTTGTCTGCTGTGCCTCGCTCGTTGTCGCCTGCGGCTCGGCGACGCCCAGTGCCCACAGCAGGAAGGCGTCCTGGCGCGCGTTGTCGCGCCACGCCTTGAAGCGCCCGGAGGCACCGCCGTGGCCGGCGGCCATATCGGTTCGCAGCAGTACCGGGCCGCGGGCGCTGTCGAGTTCGGTCATGCGCGCATAGAGCTTGGCCGGTTCCCAGTAGGGTACCCGCGAGTCGTGCCAGCTGCCCTGCAGCAGGACGCTGGGGTAGGGTTGCGCAGTGAGGTTATCCAGCGGCGAGTAGTCGCGAATGCGCCGCCGCGCCGCGGGCTCGTCGGGGTTACCCCACTCGGTGTACTCCGCTGTGGTCAGCGGCAGGTCGGGGTTCTCCATGGTGCGCAGCACATCGACGAAGGGTACGTCGAGCACCGCGGCGCAGAACGCGGTGGGCTCCAGGTTGAGACTGGCGCCGACCAGCAGGCCGCCGGCGCTGGCGCCGTAGGCGGCGATGCGTTCGGGGGCGGCGAGGCCCGAGTCGACCAGGGCGTGGCGTGCAGCGAGGAAGTCGCGGAAGCTGTTCTCCTTGTGCTCCAGCTTGCCGGCCAGGTACCACGGCTCGCCGCGGTCGCCGCCGCCGCGCACGTGGGCCACGGCGAAAGCGACGCCGCGCGCCAGCAGCTCGAGCCGAGCCACCGAGAACCAGGGGTCGAGCACCTCGCCGTAGGCGCCGTAGCCGTAGAGCAGGGTCGGCATTGGGGCCTGCCCCAGCAGGTCGGCGCGGGCGACCACCGAGACCGGAATGCGCTCGCCGTCGTGCCCCGTCGCCCACAGGCGGCGGCAGGTCAGCTGCGCTGGCTGCAGGTCGCCGTGCAGCGTCTGGCTCTTGAGCAGGCGCTGCTCGCCGCTGTCGAGATCGTGCTCGACCCAGCGCACGGGGAGGGTGAACGACTCTTCGCGCAGGCGCAGGCGACGGGCGTGAAAGTCCGGCGCATCGCCCAGCGCCAGGCTGCACGGCGCCTCTGGCAGCGGCAGACGATAGCCGGGCACGCCCGCGGCATCGCTGGTCTCAGCGTCCGGCGCGAGTTCGATCGCGCGCAGATAGACCTGCGCCTCGTGGTGGTCACGCTCGGTGAGCATCAACCCCCAGGCGAAGGCGTCGACACCTTCCAAGGTGACGTCCTCGCGATGCGCCACCAGCGGCTGCCACTGATCGGGCGCGGACACCGGGGCGGTGTCGAGGCGGAAGTGGGCAGCATCGCGATTGTGCAGTACATAGAAGGTATCGCCGCGGTGGTCGATGCCATACTCGATGCCGCTCTCGCGTGGGCGCACGCAGCGCGGCGCGCGCTCTGGCTCGGCGGCAGGGATCAGATGGCACTCGGCGGTATCCTTGGAGGCGGTCTCGATCACCAGCCACTGGCGCGAGCGTGTCTTGCCCACGCCGACCCAGAACTCGACATCCGGCTCCTCGAACAGCTTGGCGCAGCGGTCGCTCTCCACGCACAGCCGCCACACGCTGGCGGGGCGCTGGGTAGCGTCGTAGCGGGTGAAGAGCAGGGTGCGGTTATCCTCCGCCCACAGCAGTTCCGGGCCCAGACGTCGACGCAGCCGGCGCGGCTCGCCATCCGGCAGCTGCTTGAGATAGAGGTCGAAGAACTCGTTGCCGCTGACATCCTCGGTCCAGGCCAGCCAACCCTCGTCGGGGGAGAGCGCCATGTCACCGAGCTCGAGGAAGTCGTGATCGGCGGCCCGCGCCTGCAGATCGAGAATCAGTTCGGGGGCGGCGTCACCCTGGCACGCCTGACGCCACCAGCGTGGATAGTCGGCGTCGGCGGCCGTCTCGCTCCAGTAGCGGTAGTGGTCGAGCGTGGTCGGCAGCCCGGTGACGGCGAGTTCGCGCCGCGCCAGATGGCCGTCGTAGAGCGCGTCTTCGAGTGGCTTCAATGGTGTGAAGAAGCGGTCGCTCTGGCGATTGGCTGCGCGCAGGAAGGCCTTCACCTGAGGATCGTCGCGCGACTCCAGCCAGTGCCAGGCGGGGTCGTCCTCGCGGCGGAAGTGACTGACGGGGGAGGACTCGGTGATCTGGGCGCGGGGCATAGGCTATCGGGCTGCTCGGGTAGGTAGTTCACATGGCGAGAACGCCGCCGCGACCCGACCCTCTGGCACGGACCCCGGGCGGCTGTGCTTTCCAGGCGGGAAGTGTACCATGTCCCAAACCGTTCGAATCGAGAGTCGTCATCATGCTGTTTTCCGATTCCCTGCCGCAGCTGTGGCTGAGCTACGCCGCGCTTTCTTGTGTGGTCCTGGTCACCGGCTATCTGGGGGTGCGGCTGCTACCGTTGCTGCCGCGTCTGGCGCTGGTCGGTGTGGTCGCGGGGGCGCTGTGGATGGTCGCCCCCTTCACGCTGCCACTGGCGCAGCCGGGTGAGACCTACTCCGGTCTGGCCCCGGCCATCGTGGTGATGGCGGTGGGCGTGCTGCAACACGACGGTGGTCAGGTCTTCGGTGCGTTGCCGCTGTTGCTGTTGGGAGCGGCAGTGGGTGCCGGGGTCGGTGTGCTGGCATGGCGCAAACTGCGTCACCGCGGCGGTGACGATGGCCGCAGCGGCGGACGTGGCGGCAAACAGCAGTCGGGTGCCACCCGTACTGCCGCTGCGAAAAAGACGGGTGAGCGTGGCCAGGGTGGCGGCCGCCGCGAACCGATGGTCGGCTGATTCAGCCCTCGCCCGCGGGGCTTCGGTGGGTGACCGGGGCGGAGTCGCGCCGGACGCTTTTTTGGATAGGGCTTCGTGCGCACTCCACGCCGGAGCCGGGTGGCGAGAAGGAAGCGCGGCATGCGTGCGTTGAGGGTATGGCTGGTTTGTCTGCTCGGCCTGCTGCCGGGCTGGGTGCTGGCGCAGACGGCGCCGGACGTCAGAATCGTGGTCGATGTTTCCGGCAGCATGAAGCAGAACGACCCCGGCAACCTGCGCGCCAACGCGCTGGATCTTGCCGCCATCCTGCTGCCTCAGGAGGCGCGCGGTTCCATCTGGACTTTCGGTACCACCGTCGCCAACCCGGTCCCCGATGCCGGGGTCGATGACGCCTGGCGTCAGCGGGTGAGCCGGTTGATGCCGCAGCTCACCGACTACCAGCAGTTCACCGATATCGAGCAAGCCCTGACTCGCGCCGCCGCGGCGCCGCCCCAGGGGCCCAACCGCCATCTGATCCTGCTCACCGACGGCATGATCGATCTGCCCGCCACTGGCGGTGACAAGCGTGCACAGGACGCGGCCTCGCGGCAGCGGGTCATTACCCAGCTTGCTCCCGAGCTGGCCGCCGAAGGCGCGACCGTCCATCTGATCGCGCTCTCGCGCAACGTCGACCTGCCGCTGCTCGAGCAGGTGGCGCAGACCACTGGCGGGCTGGCGGCGGTGGCCGACACTCCGGATCAGTTACTGCGCGCCTTTCTCGACGTGCTCGACCGCATCCTGCCGGGGGATCAGGTGCCCATCGACGCGCAGCAGCGCTTCACTATCGATGACGATATCCAGGCCTTCAATGCACTGCTGTTCCACGCCCCGAATGCCGACTCGCCGGTACTGATCGGCCCCGACGGCCAGCGCTATTCCCGCGATGATCACCCCGGGCGGGTCGAGTGGCAGAGCAGCGATCGTTACGATCTGATCAAGGTGCCCGAGCCGATGTCTGGTGAATGGCGCATCGAAGGCGCCATCGGCGACGACAGCCGGGTCGGCATCCAGGCCGATATCGCGTTGCGCAGCACCGCGCTGCCGGCAACGCTTTACCGCGGCTTTGCCACGCCGCTGGACGTGTGGCTGGAAGCCAAGGGTCAGCGTTTGGAGGGCGATGCACTGCCTGCCGGGCTCGCGGTACGTGCAGAGCTGCGCGACCTCGATGGCAACCTGCTGTCACAGACCACGCTCTCGCCCCAGGCGGGGCACTTCCGCGGTGAGCTGCCCGGCGCGGAGCAGTTGGGCAATGCGCGCCTGGTGATCACTGCGCGCAGCGAGCGCCTGATTCGCCAGCGGGTGCAAACGGTCAATGTGGTCGCCGCACTCAGCGCCGAACTGAGCCAGGACGGCTCACGCATCGTGATCCGCGCCAATCACCCCGAACTCAATGCCGACAACACCCGGCTCAGCGCCGAACTCACCGGCAGCCCGCTGACGGTCCAGCGTATCGATGCACGCACCTGGGCGATCGATGTGCCGCGTACCGACCCCAACGCCTCACTGCCGGTGACCATCTCCGCCGAGGCCGATCTCGACGGTCGTACCTGGCACTTCGACCTGCCCATCGTGCGCCTGAATCCTGAAGCTGGGGTGGGGCTGACCGGCGCCGATCTGTCACGTGCGGTCAAGAGCCAGCAGCGTGAGCAGGACGATAGCCTCGGCAGTGGCAGCGACGACAGCTTCACCGACGGGCTGTCGGCGTCGCAGATGGCCGATGCCGCCGTGGCCAAGGCGCGCGAGGGCTGGCAGATCGCGCGCCCCTACGTCGAGACCTATGCCCAGCGTCCGGTCACCTGGATCGTGATCGCGCTGCTGGTGGTGCTGTTGCTGCTCGAGCGCTGGCGCCGCGCCGTCAGCCGCAGACGCCGGGCGCGGCGCTCGGAGCCTTCCCTGTAAAAGTGACGGTGCGATTACCACCTTGGTGGCAGCGCCGGGGCGCGGGGAACCTGATATAAGGGAGTTATTCAAGCCTAATCAAGGAGATCCCATGGGTGACAGCGCGAACGCCTACGTCGAGTCCGGAGTGCCCCTGACGGGTCTCGAGGCTTTTCATTCGATCAACGACATCATCGCCGATGCGTGTCATCGCTACGCCGACAAACCGGCGTTCACCTGCATGGGCAAGACCCTGAGCTATGCCGATGTCGATCGCCTCGCCGATCGCTTCGCCGCCTGGCTGCAGAACCACACCGACCTCGAGCCGGGGGATCGTATCGCCATCCAGCTGCCCAACGTGCTGCAGTTCCCGGTGGCGGTGTTCGGCGCGCTGCGCGCCGGGCTGGTGATCGTCAACACCAACCCGCTCTACACCGAGCGCGAGATGCGCCACCAGTTCCGTGATGCCGGCGCCAAGGCGATCGTGGTGCTGGCCAACATGGCCCAGAAGCTCGAGAACGTGCTCGCTCAGACCGAGATTCGCCACGTGGTGGTGACCGAGATGGGTGACCTCCACGACTGGCCCAAACGTCCTCTGATCAACTTCGTGGTGCGTCGGGTCAAGAAGATGGTGCCCGCCTATTCGTTGCCTCAGGCGGTCGATTTTCGCCGCACCCTGTCCGCGGGCGAGCGGACGGCCACGGTTGCGTCGGGGAAGGACGAAGAGATCGCCGTGCTGCAGTACACCGGCGGCACCACCGGGGTGGCCAAGGGCGCGATGCTGACCCACCGCAATCTGATCGCCAACATGCTGCAGACCCAGCAGCTGCTCGGCGATACCCTGGAGAATGGCAGCGAGACGATCATCGCGCCGCTGCCTTGCTATCACATCTATACCTTCACGGTGAACTGCCTGTACGCGATGACCACCGGCCAGCACAATGTGCTGATACCCAACCCGCGGGACATCGCCGGCTTCGTCAAGACCCTTTCGCAGACACCGTTCAGCGTCTTCGTCGGGCTCAACACGCTGTTCAACGCCCTGTGCCAGCGCGACGACTTCAAGGCGCTCGACTTCTCGCGCCTCAAGTTCACCATCTCCGGCGGCATGGCGTTGACCCAGGCCGCGGCCAAGCGCTGGCAGGAGGTGACCGGCAACGGCATCGTCGAGGGCTACGGCTTGACCGAGACCTCGCCGATCGCCCTGGTCAATCCACCCGATGCGCCGCAGATCGGCACTATCGGCCGCCCCGTGGCGGGCACCGAGGTGCGCGTGGTCGACGACGAGGGGCGAGCGCTGCCGCCGGGGGAGAGTGGCGAGCTGTGCATCAAGGGGCCGCAGGTGATGAAGGGCTACTGGAATCGCCCGGAGGATACCGCCAAGACGCTCAGCGACGATGGCTGGCTGCGTACCGGCGACATGGCGGTGGTGCAGGAGGATGGCTACGTCAAGATCGTCGACCGCAAGAAGGACATGATTCTGGTCTCGGGATTCAACGTCTATCCCAATGAGATCGAGGAGGTGGTGGTGGGGCACCCGGACGTGCTCGAGGCCGCTGCGGTGGGCGTGCCCGATGAGGAGAGCGGCGAGGCGATCAAGCTGTTCGTGGTGGCGCGCAACGAGGGGCTCGACCCCCAGGCGCTGCGCCAGTGGTGCAAGAAGGAACTGACCGGCTATAAGGTGCCCAAGTTCGTCGAACTGCGCGACGAGCTGCCCAAGAGCAATGTCGGCAAGGTGCTGCGGCGTGAGCTGCGTGACGGCGACAAGGCCGCGGATGGCTCGGTCTCGGATGGCAAGGTCTCGGGCAGCAAGGCCTCGACGTGAGTTAGCACGCTTTCGGCGCTACAATGGTGGGTTCGCCGTGGTCTCCCGGCGACTCCACCGCACTGCCGATGTCGAGGATCTCTTGAGCGCCACCGCTGCCAACGCTTCCCAAGCTCTGAACCAACTGCAGGCGCGGCTAGACGCCTGTCTGCTGCGCGATGCCCACGCCCTGCGCGGGCGCCTGGCGCGGCTCGAGCGGCGTGCCCGCGAGGGCAAGCCGATCGACCGCTCGCTGGGCGAAATCGAGGCCCGCATCGACGCCTCCCAGGCGCAGGTCGAGCGCCGACGTCGAGAGCGCGTCACCCTCGACTACCCCGAGTCGCTGCCGGTGGCGGCGCGGCGCGAGACGATCCTCGAGGCGCTGCGTGAGCATCAGGTCGTGGTGGTGGCCGGTGAGACCGGCTCGGGCAAGACCACCCAGCTACCCAAGCTATGTCTCGAACTGGGCCTGGGCCGACGCGGCATGATCGGGCATACCCAGCCGCGGCGCCTGGCGGCGCGCTCGGTGGCGACCCGGTTGGCGGAGGAGCTGGAGGTACCGCTGGGGGAGCAGGTCGGCTATCAGGTGCGCTTCACCGACCAGAGCGGTGACGCCACCCTGGTCAAGCTGATGACCGACGGCATTCTGCTGGCCGAGACCCAGCATGATCCAGACCTGCTGCGCTATGAGGCGATCATCATCGACGAGGCCCACGAGCGCAGCCTCAACATCGACTTTCTGCTCGGCTATCTCAAGCGCCTCAGCGCGCGCCGGCCCGATCTCAAGATCATCATCACTTCCGCCACCATCGACGTCGATCGGCTGTCGCGCCACTTCGCCCGTGAGATCGACGGCGAGACGCGCCCGGCGCCGGTGGTCGAGGTCTCCGGGCGTGCTTACCCGGTCGAGGTGCGCTACCGCCCGCTGGTGCGCGAGGCCCGTGACGAAGAGGACCTGACGCTGCAGGAGGGGATCGTGGCGGCGGTCGAGGAGATCGAGCAGATCGAGCGCGACAAGCGCTGGTACTCGGGGCCACGCGATATCCTGATCTTCCTGCCCGGAGAGCGCGAGATTCGCGAGACCGCCGATCTGCTGCGCCGGCTCGAGCTCAAGAGTACCGAGATCCTGCCGCTCTACGCGCGGCTCTCCAACGCCGAGCAGAACCGCGTGTTCCAGAGCCATGCCGGGCGTCGCATCGTGCTCTCTACCAACGTCGCCGAGACCTCGTTGACGGTGCCCGGCATCCGCTATGTGATCGATCCGGGGCTGGTGCGCATGAGCCGCTACAGCTTCCGGGCCAAGGTGCAGCGGCTGCCGATCGAGCCGGTGAGTCAGGCCAGCGCCAATCAGCGCAAGGGGCGCTGCGGGCGCATCGCCGATGGCGTATGCATCCGTCTCTACAGCGAGGAGGATTTTCTCTCCCGGCCCGAGTTCACCGAGCCCGAGATCCAGCGCACCAATCTGGCGGCGGTGATCCTGTCGATGCTCTCGCTCAAGCTCGGCGAGGTACTCGATTTCCCCTTCGTCGACGCCCCCGATCCGCGGGTGGTCAAGGATGGCTACCGCCTGCTGTTCGAACTCGGCGCGGTGGACGGCGGTGAGCGCCTGAGCGACATCGGACGACGGCTCTCGCGGCTGCCGATCGATCCGCGGCTGGGGCGTATGGTGCTGGCCGGCGAGCAGTTCGGCTGTCTGCGCGAGGCGCTGATCGTGGTCAGCGCGCTGGCCACCCAGGACCCGCGCGAGCGTCCGGCCGAGAAGCGCCAGGCCGCCGATCAGAAGCATCGCCAGTGGGATGACCCCGATTCCGATTTCGTGGCCTGGCTCAATCTGTGGCAGGGCTTCGAGGCGGCCCGCGACGAGCTTTCCGGCAGCCAGCTGCGACGCTGGTGCCGGGACCAGTATCTGAGCTACCTGCGCCTGCGCGAGTGGCACGATACCTACCGTCAGCTGCGCCAGCTGGTGCGCGAGATGAAGCTCGAGCCGAGCAGCGCCATGCAGCCGGGTGAGGGCGAGGGGGCCGCACCCAGGGTGGACGCCGCCCGCCTTCACCAGGCGCTGCTCGCCGGACTGCTGTCGCATCTCGGCCAGCTGCAGCCGGAGAGCCGTGAATTCCTCGGCGCGCGCAATCGCAAGTTCATGCTCCATCCCGCTTCGGGGTTGGCCAAGAAGCCGCCCAAGTGGGTAATGGCCGGCGAGCTGGTCGAGACCAGTCGGCTGTTCGCCCGTGACTGCGCGCGCATCAAGCCGGAGTGGATCGAGCCCCAGGCGGGTCATCTGGTCAAGCGCGCTTACAGCGACCCGCACTGGGAGCGCAAGCGCGCCCAGGTGGTAGCGCTAGAGCAGGTCACCCTGTTCGGGCTACCGATCGTCAGCGGCCGGCGCGTCGACTACGCCAAGGTGGCGCCGGCGGAGGCGCGCGAGCTGTTCATTCGGCGCGCGCTGGTCGAGGGTGACTACGACACTCGCGCCGCATTCTTCTCCCACAACCGCGCGATGGTGGCGGAGGTCGAGGAACTGGAGGATCGCGCGCGCAAGCGGGATATTCTGGTCGACGAAGAGACGCTGTTCGCCTTCTACGACGAGCGCATCCCTGCCGAGGTCGCCAGCGGGCGCGACTTCGAAGCCTGGCGCAAGCGCGCCGAGCGCGAGACCCCCGAGCTGCTGAAACTCGACAAGGCCGCGCTGATGGCGCGCGAGGCCGACGACGTCAGCGTCGAGCAGTACCCAGACGAGCTGGTCTTCAACGGTGTGCGCTATCCGCTCAGCTATCACTTTGCGCCGGGGGCGAGCGACGACGGTGTGACCCTTACCGTGCCGGCGGTCATGCTGGCCCAGCTGCCGGAGGGGCGGCTGTCGTGGCTGGTGCCGGGGCTCTTGCGCGACAAGTGCATCGCGCTGCTCAAGGCGCTGCCCAAGACGCTGCGGCGTCAGGTGGTGCCGATCCCCGACTGGGTCGATGCGGCGCTGCAGACGCTGACCCCCGATGCGCGTCCGGTGGAGACCGCGCTGGGCGAGTTCCTGCGGGTCAAGACCGGGGTACGTCTTGACCCCTCGGCGTGGCGGCTCGATCAGCTCGAACCGCATCTGGTGATGAATCTGCGGGTGGTCGATCACGAGGGCCAGGTGCTGGGCGAGGGGCGCGACCTGGCCGCTCTGCGCGAGCGCTTCGGCGACGCCGCCGCAGCCGGTGCCCGTGCCATGGCGCAGCAGCAGGAGGCCCCCAGCGAGACCCTGGAGGCGCTGCCGCAGACCCCGCTGCCAGACTCCAGCACCAGCCGCCAGGCGGGTATCCAGGTCGAGGTCTATCCGGCCCTGGTGCCGGCCGGTGACGCGCTCCAGATCGCCTGGTTCGACCACGCCGAGCGCGCCACCGCGGCGCACCGGGATGGCGTGGTGGCGCTGGCGCGCCGCCGCCTGCCGGAGCTTCTGCGCTACCTGCAGCGGGAGCTGCCGCAGCTCAAGGCGTGCGCGCTGCTGTTCACCAAGGTGGGCACGCGCGAGCAACTGACCCAGGACGTGATCGATGCGGTGCTGGCGCAGACCGTCGCTGCCGACCCGCTGCCGCGCTCGGGCGAGGCTTTCGATGCCCGCCTCGAGCAGTGGCGGGGCGATCTGGTGGGCTACGCCGAGCGGCTGCTCGATGACCTGCACAAGGCGCTGGAGGGGCACCTGGCGGTGACCAAGCAGCTCAAGGGTAACGTCAGTTTTGCCCTGGCCCTGAGCTACAGTGATCTCAAGGCCCAGATGCAGCGTCTCGTCTATCCGGGCTTCGTGCGCGATGCGGGGCCTTGGCTCGAACACTATCCGCGTTACCTGCAGGCGGCCGAGATCCGGCTGGAGAAGGCGCCGCGCGATCGTCGTCGTGATCAACTGGCGATGCAACAGGTGCAGGAGTGGGAGAGCCGACTCGATGCCCGCCGTCAGGCCGCCGAGCGCGAGGGCGTCGTACCCGCCGAGCTGATCGAGTTCGGCTGGTGGCTGCAGGAATTTCGGGTGTCGCTGTTCGCCCAGCAGCTGGGGACACTCGAGAGTGTCTCGGAGAAGCGCCTGGCACGGCGCTGGCGCGAGATCACCGGGCAGGCGCTATGACGCCGCTGCATCCCGGTACCCGCCTCCGGCGTATCATGGGTTGTAGAGGTGTGCACGGGGCCCAGGGGCTGGACGGCGCTGACCGCACCGTACCGACAGGGCGCGCGGCGTTCGCCGCGCCATCGAGAAGGGACTGCGGCGCTCGCCGCACTATCGAGAGGGACTGCGGCCTTCGCCGCATAAGGAGCGAGTCATGACGCAAGCCGTCATCACGGCGACGGGCCTGTTCACGCCGCCGGAGGCGATCGACAACGCGGCGCTGGTCGCCAGTTTCAACACCTGGGTGGACACCGAGAACGCCCGCCACGCCGAGGCCATTGCCCGCGGCGAGCGCGAGCCGCTGGCCCACTCCAGCGAAGCCTTCATCCTCAAGGCATCGGGTATCGAGAGCCGCTACGTCATGGAGGCCAGCGGTATCCTCGACCCCGAGCGGATGCGCCCGCGGATCGAAGAGCGTGATAATTCTGCGCTCTCGCTGCAGGCCGAGATGGGCCTTGCGGCGGCACGCCAGGCGCTCGAGCAGGCGGCCATCCGCGCCGACCAGCTCGATCTGATCATCGTCGCCTGCTCCAACCTGCAGCGGCCGTACCCGGCGGTGGCGGTCGAGCTGCAGGCGGCACTGGGTGCCGGCGGCTATGCCTTCGACATGAACGTGGCCTGCTCCAGTGCCACCTTCGCCATCGACATGGCGACCAATGCCATTCGCGCCGGGAGTCTCGAGCGAGTGCTGGTGGTCAACCCGGAGATCTGCTCGGCGCATCTGGATTTCCGCGATCGCGATAGCCATTTCATCTTTGGTGACGCCTGCACCGCGGTGGTCCTGGAGGCGGATCATCTGGCCCGCGAGCGCGAGCACTTCACCGTTCTCGGCACGCGCCTGACCACGCGCTTCTCCAACGCCATCCGCAATAACTTCGGCTTCCTCAACCGGCTCGCCGACAGCAGTGCCGATGACAAGCTGTTCGTGCAGGAGGGGCGCAAGGTGTTCAAGGAGGTCTGCCCGCTGGTGGCGGAGCTGATCCTCGAGCATCTGGAGAGCCAGTCGCTGACCGGCGAATCGGTCACCCGGCTGTGGCTACACCAGGCCAACCGTCACATGAACGATCTGATCGCGCGGCGCGTGCTGGGGCGCGAGGCGAGCGAGCACGAGGCGCCGATCATCTTGGACCGCTACGCCAATACCAGCTCGGCCGGCTCGATCATTGCCCTGCATCTGCATCGCGGCGATCTCGAGGAGGGCGATGTGGGGGTGGTGTGTTCGTTCGGCGCGGGCTACAGTGCGGGCAGTGTCATATTGCGTAAAGGGAATGCGTGTTGATGAAATCGATCCATTGGCTGAGCGGCGCCGCCGTCGCTTTGGCGCTAGGGGGCTGTGCCTCCAGCGGTGAGAACAGCAACCCACAGGATCCGTGGGAAGGGTTCAACCGTGGCGTCTATCAGTTCAACGACACGCTAGATCGCTATGCGCTCAAGCCGGTCGCCCAGGGCTACAAGGCGGTCACGCCCGAACCCGTGCGTGACGGTGTCGGCAACTTCTTTTCCAACCTCGGCGAGATCCGCACTGCGTTCAACAGCGTGCTGCAGTGGGAGTGGGGCAATGCCGGGACGGCCTCTGGCCGCTTCGTCATCAATACGATCCTGGGGGTCGGCGGCCTGCTCGACCCGGCCACGCGCATGGGGCTCGACGAGAACGAGGAGGACTTCGGTCAGACGCTGGCGGTGTGGGGCGTCGACTCCGGCCCCTATCTGGTGCTGCCGGTGCTCGGTCCCAGCACGGTGCGTGATACCAGCGGCCTGCCGCTGGATATCTACACCTATCCGGTGACCTACGTCGAAGATGACAAGGTGCGCTACGGTCTGACCTTCCTGCGCTACGTCGATCTGCGCGCGAGTCTGCTCGACCAGGAGTCGCTGATCCAGGGGGATCGCTACAGCTTCATCCGCGATGCCTACCTGCAGCGGCGTCAATTCCTGATCAGTAACGGCAAGGCGGGCAAGGATCCGTTCGCCAGCGGCGACTTCGGCAACGATTTCCAATACAGCGAAGACGACTTCGCCGAGTGACCCCGTGTCCAAAACGCTGAGCGATGAGCCCGTGATCGGCGTGATCGACCTGCCGGGACGGGAGCGCGAGATGCTGGTGGGCGAGATCGCCCGCCTGGATGCGCGCGTGGTGGCGGCGCACTCTTTGGCGGCGCTGCCGGTAGCCTGCGATCTGGTCGTGGCGCACGTGCGCGCGGTCTCGCACGATGGCTGGCAGATCCTGAGCCAGGGGCAGCCGACCATCGTGGTCAGTGAAAGTCGCCGCGACGGTGATCTGCACAAGGCGATGGACGCCGGGCTGATCGACTATCTGGTCGAGCCGCTGGCGCATGCCGACATCCTGCGCCGCCTGGTGTGTCGCGCGCTCGATCTCGACCGGCTGGCCCGCGCCCATGACGAGAGCCGCGCTGAGCTTCAGTCGCTCAACGATCGTCTCGAGCGGCACCTGGAGATCCTGCGTGAGGATCAGCGCGCCGGCGGACACGTGCAGCGCAAGCTGCTGCCGCCGCCGGGGATGACCCATCGGGGCGTGCGCTGCGACTACTGGTTCGCGCCCTCGCTCTATCTTTCCGGGGACTTTCTCGATTTCCAGCGCTGTGACGAGCGCTACAGCTTCTTCTATTTTGCCGATGTCGCCGGCCACGGTGCCTCCTCGGCGTTTGTCACTGTCCTGCTGAAATATCTCTGCAACCGCTGGCTGTCGCAGTGGCGCACACTGCTGCCGGAGGCATTTCCCTCGCGCTGGCTGGGCGAGCTCAATCGCGAGCTGCTGGAGACCGGTATCGGCAAGCACGCCACGATCTTTGCCGGGGTACTGGACCATGAGCGCCATTTTCTGCACTATGCGCTCGGCGCTCAGCTGCCCATGCCGATCCTCGTCAGCGAGGAAGGGGCGAGCTACCTGGGCGGAGAAGGGCCGCCGGTGGGGTTGTTTCCGGATGTCGAGTACCCCATCTATGGCTGTCCGCTACCCGAGCGATTCCAGCTCTGGTTCTGTTCCGACGGCGTGCTCGAATGCCTGCCGGCGGCTTCACTGGATGCGCGGCTCAAGGAACTCGAGCGCCGCGTGACACGTTGTACCCGCGTCGACGATCTGAAGGATGGATTGGCGCTGGGAGATCAACTGCCGGATGATCTCAGCATGATGACACTGAGTGGTTTCGAGCATGATTGAAGGGCGAATCAAGGCGGCCTTCGAGTCGGGCGTATTCGTGCTCAAGCTCTGCGGCGATGTCCGCCTGACGCTGTGCGCGACGCTCGATGCCGAGGCGCAGCGGCTGGCGGATCTGCCGGGCCTGCGTGCGGTCATGGTCGATCTGCGCGAAGCGACCAACGTCGACTCCACGGCGCTGGGCTTTCTGGCCAAGGTGGCGCTGGCGGTACGTGGGCGGCTGGAGCAGCCGCCGACGATCGTGGCTGAGCATCCGGACGTGCGGCGCATGCTGGACGTGATGGGTTTCGCGCGTTACTTCACACTGGTGGAGGCGCCACTCACCGAGCCGGCCGAGCTTGCCGAGCTGCCCCACGTCGAGGCCGACGAGAAAGCGATTCAGCAGCGCATTCTCGAGGCTCATCGTATTCTCATGCACATGAGCGAGCACAATCGGCACGAGTTTCAGCCGCTGATCGAGCTGCTCGAGTCTCAGCACGCCAAGGCGTCCCCGCACTGACTCTGAGTCGCGAGCGGGGGCGTATCTGCCACGCGTGCCAGGGCCGGTGTCACTGTCCGTAAAGCGCGCCACCTGTGCCTGTCTCTTCGCGCGAGCGTCATCGCGGGCATGCGTGATCATCGGTCCCGGCGCTGACCGCTGCCGTCTTCAGGTGTCTTTATCTTGCGTGCCAGCGGCATCGCTGGCCGATTGTCGTGTGGCGCCGCGGACGCCCGCGATCAGGTATCTCTCATCCGCTCGCAGCGAGGAGGAAGTCGTGTTGTCGAGGAGTCTAGCGTGAGGCCGCTCAGTGCGCGTCGTCTGGCACTGCTGGTGGCTGCCAATACCGCCCTGGCGCCGCTGGCGATCGATGCCTACCTACCCGCCATGCCGGCGCTGGCGGCCTCCATCGGCGCCAGCGTGCACCATACCGAGCTGTCGCTGAGTATATTCCTGCTCGGTTTTGCCCTGGGGCAGCTGGTATGCGGACCGCTCTCCGATCGGTTCGGCCGCAAGCCGGTGCTGATGACGGGGCTGGCCGTTTTCCTGCTCGCCAGTCTAGCGCTGACACAGGTCGGCTCACTGGCCACGCTGTGGGGCTGGCGCTTCGTCCAGGCGCTCGGCGGTGGCGCCTGCGTGGTCAACTCCGCGGCGATCGTGCGTGACCGCTTCAGCGGGCGCGAGGCGGCCAAGGTGATGTCGACCATGGTGATGATCCTGATGATGGCGCCGCTGGTGGCGCCCGCCCTGGGCAGTGCGCTGCTGCACCTGGCCGACTGGTGGCTGATCTTTCTGTTTCTGGCGCTCTACGCGGTGTTCGTGCTTGGGCTGCTGGGACGCTTGCTGCCCGAGACTCATGGGCGCGACCCCGACGCGCCCTCGGTGGGGCAGATCCTGGGCAACTATCGCAGCGTGCTGCGCCATCGCGAGGCGATGGGCTATATCGGGGCGGTATCGATGTCGTTCGCCGGGATGTTCGCCTTCATTACCGGCTCGCCCTATCTCTACATGGAGCATTACGGCCTCTCGACCACGCTCTATCCTTTCGTGTTCGGTGCCAACATCCTGATCATGGCCTCCTCCAGCCGGCTCAACATCCGCCTGCTCAAGCGCCGCACGCCGCAGCAGAACCTGCTGCTGGGGCTCGGCGTGCAGCTGAGCGCGGGTATCGGTCTGGTCGCGCTGGTCGCCTCGGGGCTGGATTCGATCTACAGCGTGGCGCCGCTGATGGTGGTCTTCGTCGGCATGCAAGGGCTGATCAGCCCTAACGCCATGTCATCCATGCTCGATCACTTCCCGCGCATGAGTGCCACCGCGACGGCGCTGCAGGGCTGTCTGCAGTTCACCTGTGGGGCGGTCGCGGGGGCGCTGGTCGGTGCCTTCGAGCTGGCCAGCGCCTGGCCCACGGTGTTGACCATGCTGGGGGCGACCCTGCTGGGTAATATCGGTGTCCGCGTGCTGTCGGGCCCGGCACTCAAGCGTACCTCGACACCCTCCGCCTGACAGTCAGGCGGCGTAGCGCCGGCCGCCATCGCTGAAGCCATCATCATCCTTCTTCACCCTTGCCTCAGGTGCGTTCGGCTGTGCTCTCGCAGCCGACCTTACCCACCGTCGATGCTGTTTACTCAATACGTGCAAGCGGTTACGCGTCTTGACCCTTGTCATCCTGTTGTCATCTTGGCTTGGCAGTGTGGGTGCCGCGAAGGTTGCGGCCGGTAGTCGAGGCCGCTCTCGAGATCACCGGCGATCGCCAGCGAGCTGCGGTCGTGCGGTGGTTTTTCATACACCTGACACACCCAATTCGTCGAATGTCACTTTTCAAGACGATGACAAGGCTGTCATAAAAGTGTCACGCGTCTGACGTAACGTGGCGTTCTGAGAGTGCAGGCAACCTTCGCAACGTCGTTATCGCACACGCATCCATCCAAGGTGGAAACAGGATATCGCTATGCTCAAACATGTCTTCGCTACGCTCGTTTCCGGGTCCCTGATTCTGGGCGCCGCTGCCGTCCAAGCCCAGGAAGCCATCACCGGCGCCGGCGCGACCTTCCCCTATCCGGTCTACTCCCAGTGGGCGGATGCCTATCAGGACAAGTCCGGCGTTGGCCTCAACTATCAGGCCATCGGTTCCGGCGGCGGCATTCAGCAGATCACCGCCAAGACCGTGACCTTCGGTGCCAGCGATGCGCCGATGACCAAGGAAGAACTGGACAAGAACGGTCTGCTGCAGTGGCCGATGGTCATGGGCGGTGTGGTCGCGGCATTCCACGTCGACGGCATCGACGGCGCGATCAATCTGGACGGCAAGACGCTGGCCGACATCTACCAGGGCAAGATCACCAGCTGGAACGATGAAGCCATCGCCAAGCTGAATCCGGACATGAAGCTGCCCGACACCAAGATCACCCCGGTCTATCGCGCTGAGGGGTCGGGCACCAACTTCCTGTTCACCCACTATCTGTCGCAGGTCAGCAAAGACTTCGCCAACACTGTGGGCGAGGGCAAGTCGGTGGCATGGCCGGCGGGCGTCGGGGCCAAGGCCAATGCGGGCGTCGCCAGCCAGATCGCCAACACCAATGGCGCCATCGGCTACGTCGAGTTCGCCTACGCCGCCCAGAACGATCTGCACCTGGTGCACCTGAAGAACAAGGCCGGCAAGACCGTGGCACCCGACATGGATTCGTTCATGGCCGCTGCCGCCAACGCCGACTGGAAGAACGCCCCGGGCATGTACCTGGTGCTGACCAATCAGCCGGGTGACAACAGCTGGCCGATCACTGGTGCCTCTTTCATCCTGATGCACAAGAAAGTGCAGGACGTGGATGCCGCGCGCCAGGCGCTCGAGTTCTTCGACTGGGCCTATAGCAACGGCGACGAGATGGCCAAGAAGCTCGACTACGTGCCGATGCCGAAGAACGTAGCCGACATGGTTCGTGAGAGCTGGAGCGAGATCAAGGGTCCGAACGGCGAAGCCGTCTGGAAGCAGTAACCCCTTGAGCCCCGATCGCGACGGCGAGTGCTCAGAGCTCCCGTCGCGATCGTGTATCGAACGATCGAATCTGCAATAAACGCGTGAGTGACGAGCGCGTATGCAACGACACAGTACTGCCGCTACCTCCGGCGGCAGCGTGGCAAGCCGACGAGGAACTGACATGGCCACCCCCCAAGCGATTCAAACCGGCGGCGGTCTGGGCGGACTGAGCGAGGCCACCCGTAAGCGGCTCCAGCGCAAGGCACGCATCGACGTGTGGTTCGAGCGCACGCTGTTTGCCTTCGCCTTCGCGGTTCTGCTGCTACTCGGGGCGATCATCGCCTCGCTGATCGCTTCCAGCTGGCCGGCGCTCGAGCGCTACGGCCTGGAGTTCTTCACCGAGAATCGCTGGGCGGCCAACGTCGAAGTGTTCGGCGCCTTGCCCGCCATCTACGGAACCCTGCTGACCTCCTTGATTGCGATCGTCATTGCGGTTCCCATCTCCTTCGGCATCGCCATCTTCCTGACCGAGCGCTGCCCGAACGTGCTGCGCCAGCCTCTCAGTACCTTGATCGAGCTGCTGGCCGGTATCCCTTCGATCATCTACGGCATGTGGGGCATGGAAGTGCTGGCTCCGCTGCTGCGTACTTGGTTCCCCTCGGTATTTCCCGCGGGCACCGGCCTGGCCACGGCCGGCATCATTCTGGCGGTGATGATCATTCCGTTCATCACCGCGGTGAGCCGCGACGTCATCAACACGGTGCCGGCGGTGATGCGTGAATCCGCCTACGGCCTCGGCTGCACCACCTGGGAAGTCGCACGCCGGGTCATCCTGCCCTCGGTCAAGGGCGGCCTGGTGGGGGGTGTGGTACTCGGGCTGGGGCGGGCCCTGGGCGAGACCATGGCGGTGACCTTCGTGATCGGCAACAACCTGTTCCTGAACACCACGCTCACCGGGCAGGGCACCTCGATCGCGGCCCTGATCGCCAACCAGTTCTCCGAGTCGGACGGTACCCAGCGCTCGGCGCTGCTGGCACTCGGCCTGATTCTGTTCTTGATCACCTTCGCCGTGCTGGCGTTCGCGCGCTATCTGCTGCGCAACAGCACCGGCCGCCACGCCTGAGCCGAGAGGAGAGAGACGATGCAGACTCACACGACGCCGCTCTATCGCCGGCGCAAGCTGCTCAACCGCCTGGTCATGGCCGCCTGTATCGGTGCCACCCTGATCGGATTCGTATTCCTGTTCGCGATCCTTTTGACGCTCGTGACCAAGGGGCTCAGTGCGATCTCGCCCTCGATCTTCATCGAGCGCACGCGTATGAACGGTGGAGGCCTGGGCAATGCGATCTGGGGGACCTTCATGATGACCTCGCTGGCCACCGTCCTCGGCACCGTGATCGGCGTGGCCGCGGGTACCTGGCTGGCGGAGTATGGCAACAAGGGCCTGCTGCCCAAGGTGATCCGCTTCATCAACGACATCCTGCTGTCGGCACCCTCGATCATCATCGGTCTGTTCATCTACGCGGTGGTGGTGGTGCCCATGGGCAGCTTCTCCGCCTGGGCCGGGGTGCTGTCGCTCACGGTGATCATCGTGCCGGTGGTGATTCGCTCCACCGAAGACATGCTGCGCCTGATTCCCAACTCGCTGCGCGAGGCGGCGGCGGCGCTGGGTGCCCATCGCTGGTGGATCATCGTGCGTGTCTGCTACAGCGGTGCGCGTGCCGGCATTCTGACCGGTATCCTGCTCGGGTTCGCCCGTATCAGTGGCGAGACGGCACCGCTGCTGTTCACCTCGCTGAACTCCAACCAGTGGAACTTCTTCAATCTCGACAATGAGATGGCCAACCTGCCGATGACCATCTACCAGAACATGACGATCAACGCCTTTATCCCTGACCTGGTATCGCTGGCGTGGGGTGGGGCGCTGATCCTGACGGCCGCCATTCTGATCCTCAACATCGCGGCGCGTTACTTCTCGCGTCAACGCACCTGACTTTCGCCAAGAGACTGCCATGACCGTCGATTTCAATCTCAACGCCAACCCGAACGCTGCCGAGGCGCCGAACGCTTCCCAGGCACGGGCCGCGTCCAAGCTTCGCGTCAAGGACCTGAACCTCTACTACGGCCAGTTTCAGGCGCTCAAAAACATCACCATGGAGATCCCCGAGCGCCAGGTGACGGCGTTCATCGGGCCCTCCGGCTGCGGCAAGTCGACCCTGATCCGCTGCTTCAACCGCATCCACGATCTCTACGAGGGGATTCGTACGGAAGGGCAGATCCTGCTCGACAGCCACGATATCTACGGCTCCGGGGTCGACCTGAACCTGTTGCGCGCGCGCATCGGCATGGTGTTCCAGAAGCCGACGCCGTTCCCGATGACGGTGTTCGATAACGTCGCCTTCGGGATTCGGCTCTACGAAAAACTGTCCCAGCGCGAGCTGGAGGAGAGGGTCGAGTGGGCGCTGCGCAAGGCCGCCCTGTGGGAGGAGGTCAAGGACAAGCTCAAGCAGAGCGGCCAGGCACTCTCCGGCGGTCAGCAGCAGCGTCTGTGCATTGCGCGTACCATTGCGGTGAAGCCGGAAGTGATCCTGCTCGACGAGCCCACCTCGGCTCTCGACCCGATCTCCACCGGTTACATCGAGGATCTGATCAACGAGCTCAAGAAGGACTACACGATCGTCATCGTGACCCACAACATGCAGCAGGCGGCGCGAATTTCCGACATCACCGCCTTCATGTACCTGGGTAGTCTGATCGAGTGCGACGATACCACCAAGATCTTCACCCAGCCCAAGGAGAGCCGCACCGAGGACTACATCACCGGCCGCTACGGCTGAGCCTCGCTGTCCTGTCTTGCGCCCCGGCCCCAGCGGCCGGGGCGCTTGCGTGTCTGGCGCGGCCGTTCGTGGCTCTCTCCGGTGGCGGGCGGTACTCGGGCTCTACCGAGAGGCGAGAGTTGACCTGAGTCAGCGAACGCCGTATCGGTTCGTGGTAGTGTCTGGCAACACAGGACGTGCCACAAGGATGGGCTGACCATGTCGCCAGGGCAGGAACCGGCGTTTCGCAACATACCCTTTCATCTGATGCTGACACTGGCATCGCTGACGATCATCGTGTCGGGCCTGCGCGCGGCCGAGGCGCTGATCATTCCGATCCTGCTGTCGATCTTCATCGCCGTGATCTGCGCCTCACCGGTGCATTGGCTCTATCGCCGCGGCATGAACTCCTACGCCGCGGTGCTGATCACGCTGCTGATTCTGGGCGGGTTGCTGGCGCTGTTCGGCACTCTGCTGGGCAACAGTGTCGCCATGTTCATGGAGCGCTGGCCCGAGATGCAGCAGGAGTTGCAGGGGCACTATCTGAATCTGCTCGAGTGGCTGGCGCATCAGGGGATGTCGGTCTCGCCGCGGGAGCTCTCCAGCATGATCGACGACTCCCAGGATAAGGGCTGGATCTCGGTCTTCCTGAGCGGGCTGGGTGTGGTGCTGTCGCAGAGCCTGGTGATCCTGTTGATGGTCAACTTCATGCTGTTCGAGACGCTCGATTTCCGCCAGAAGGTGGCGCGTGCCCTGGCCAATCCGGGGCCCAGTCTGGAGCGCTTCACCGAGTTCAGTCACAACCTCAAGCGCTATATGGCGGTCAAGACGGTGGTCAGCCTGATCACCGGGGCACTGGTGACGCTGGCGGCCTGGCTGGTGGGGGTCGAGTTCGCCCTGCTGTGGGGCGCGCTGGCCTTCATTCTCAACTACATCCCCAACATCGGCTCGGTGATCGCGGCGGTGCCGCCGGTACTGCTGACCCTGTCGATGCCGGACGGGGGGATGGTCAAGGCGCTCACGCTTTCGGGCGCCTATCTGGCGATCAACTTCGTGATCGGCAACCTGGTCGAACCGCGAGTCATGGGGCGAACCATGGGGCTATCGACCCTGGTGGCCTTTCTGTCGCTGGTTGTTTGGGGCTGGATTCTGGGACCGGTGGGCATGCTGCTTTCGGTACCGTTGACGATGACGCTGAAGATAGCGCTGGATAGTCATCCCGAGACGCGCTGGATCGCCAAGATGCTGGGGCCTTCGGAGCGGCGCCAGCGGCGGCTGCGCAAGACCCAGCAGGCGCTGGATGAGCTCGAGGAGGAGCTCGACCCGTGAAGTCCGCAGAGAGACGAGCCACAAAAAAGCCGCCCCGGAGAGGGCGGCTTTTTAGCAAGCGAAGCGGCTTTCTGCTGAGCGCTACGGAGGCTACCGAGCGCCGCTGGCTAGATATCAGCCGTTCTGCTCGATGAACTGGGTCAGCTGCGACTTGGACTGCGCGCCGACCAGCGAGGCGACCTTGGCGCCGGACTTGAACAGCATCACGGTGGGTACGCCGCGCACGCCGTGCTCGGAGGCGATCTCCGGGGCGTCGTCGACGTTGACACTGACGACCTTGATGGCGTCGGCCTTCTCGTCGGCCACCTCATCGACGACCGGAGCCATCATCTTGCACGGGCCGCACCACGGGGCCCAGAACTTCAGCAGCACCGGCTTGTCGGACTTGAGCACTTCCTGCTCGAAATTCGCGGTGGTGACATCGACGTTGTTGGACATGCGGTAACTCCTGTAGACATTTGCGCTCGTGAAGAGAGCGTATGGGTGCGATGTTAGCCCTTGGCCAGGGTGCTGGCAAATCGCTCTGGTTATGACAACGATAGCGCCAGGTTATTAAACAGCAGTTTCTCATACCCGAAAAACCGGTGCGATCGCCGCTTCACCCCTCGTCACTTATAGCGTAAAGTAATCGCAATCCGTTTTCTTATGCCATTGTGCGTTACGCATCGTCACGAGGTCGCTCATGAAGCTCCAGCAACTGCGCTATATCTGGGAAGTGACGCGCCACCAGCTCAATGTGTCGGCCACGGCACAGAGCCTGTTCACCTCGCAACCCGGGATCTCCAAGCAGATCCGGCTGCTGGAGGACGAGCTCGGCGTCGAGATCTTTGCGCGCAGCGGCAAGCACCTGACCCGGGTGACGCCGGCGGGGGAGGCGATCGTCGAGCTCGCCGGCAAGGTGCTGCGCACGGTCGACGATATCAAGCATGTGGCCCAGGAGCACAGCGACGAACGTCGCGGCAGCCTGGCCATCGCTACGACCCACACTCAGGCGCGCTACGTGCTGCCCGGAGTGATCGGTGAATTTCGCCAGCAGTATCCTGACGTGGCGCTGCATATGCAGCAGGGCACGCCCAAGCAGATCGCGCAGATGGTCAGCGATGGCACTGCAGACTTCGCCATTTGCACCGAGTCCCTCGAGCTCTTCAACGATCTGGTATTGCTGCCCTGTTATCGCTGGAACCGCTGTGTGCTGATGCCCAAGGGGCATCCGCTGGCGAGTGGCGAGCTGACCCTGGAGCGCGTGGCTGAGCATCCACTGGTTACCTACGTGTTCGGCTTTACCGGGCGCTCCCAGCTCGACGATGCCTTCAAGTCGCGGGGGTTGACACCCAACGTGGTGCTGACCGCTGCCGACTCGGATGTGATCAAGACCTATGTGCGTCTCGGGCTGGGTGTCGGTATCGTCGCCCATATGGCGGTCGATCCGGTGGCCGATGCCGACCTGGTCGCGGTGGACGCTTCGCATCTGTTCGAGAGCTCGACCACCAAGATCGGCATTCGCCGCGGTACCTTCATGCGCAGCTACATGTATGACTTCGTCAAGCGCCTGGCACCGCATCTCGACCGCGACACCGTCGAGGCGGCGCTGGCGGCGGGGCCGCGGCATGAGGGGGAGCTGTTCAAGGATGTGGAGCTGCCGGTGCTCTAGGTGGCAGGCGTGACAGCATCTATAGCACAAGCCCGCCATTCGGCGGGCTTCGTCGTTGGTGGCGTTGGTGGCAGGGGGGCGGCTGAGGGCGCCGGCACTCAGTGCTGCAGGTGCAGCCCGCACTCACGCTTGTCTTCCACCTTGGTCGGGTCGAAGTAGTCGAAGTTGTTGGGCAGGTCGTGCGCTTGCAGGTACTGATACATCTGCTTGGCGTTCCAGTGCAGCACCGGGGCGACCTTGAGCAGGCCATCGGCGTTACGCGACAGCGGCTGCATGCGCGAACGTTCTGGGGTGTCCTCGGCGCGCAGGGCGGTGAACCAGACGTCGGGCGCGGCTTCTGCCAGCGCGCGGCGGAAGGGTTCGAGCTTGACCTCTTCGGTGAAGGCGGCATGGCCGGGATCGTCGATGGTCGGCATCGGCCCTTCGAGCGACTCGCGGTGGGCGCGCGAGCGACGCGGATGATAGATGCTCAGATTGAGATTGAGCAGACGGGTCAACTCGTCGGCGAAGCGATAGGTCGCCGGGGTGTTGTAGCCGCTGTCCATCCACACCACCGGGATATCGGGGCGCACCCGGGTGACCAGATGCAGGATGACCGCCTCGAAGGGGCGGAAGTTGGTGGTGCAGATTGCGGTCTGATCCAGCCCCAGCGCGAATTCGGTGATCGCCAGCGGGTCGTGACCGATATCGCGGTTGAGGGCGTCGAGATCCAATGCCATGGCAAGCTCCTGGGCCGGCGGGCCGGTGCTGGACCGGCCGTACACGGGATGAGGGAAGAGGTGAAACGGATGCTGGCACTCTAGCAACGTGGGTTTTGCATTGACCAATACCGTTTGGTTAGAACGATATATAACGTTTTTGCCAAGTATGTGGTCGTATCTAGATGTTTTGGTTATTGAGATCCGCGTTCTCGGCGGTTTCCGCCGCGGCCCCTGGGTCCGCGTTGCTCGTAGAGTCCAGGGCGGACATCAGGCGCCCGATCTTGGCCAGTGTCTCGCGGTACTCTTCTTCCTCGTCGGAGTCGGCTACCACGCCGCCGCCGCCCCAAAGGTGCAGGGTGTCACCATCCGCCACCAGCGTGCGAATGGCGATCGAGGTATCCAGATGTCCGCGGCGGTCGACATAGCCGAGGCTGCCGCAGTAGACGCTGCGCTGGCTGGGTTCGAGCTGGTCGATGATCTGCATGGCCCGCCGCTTGGGGGCGCCGGTGATCGAGCCGCCGGGAAAAGCGGCGGCGAGCAGATCCAGCGCGCTGGCTTCCGAGCTCAGCTCGCCGCGCACCACGCTGACCAGATGGTGGACGTTGGCATAGCTCTCCAGGGCGCACAGTCGCGGTACGTGCACGCTGCCGAAGCGACAGACCCGTCCCAGGTCGTTGCGCAGCAGATCGACGATCATCACATTCTCGGCGCGGTCCTTGGGGCTCTCTTGGAGCGCCCGGGCCAGTGCTGCATCGGCCTGAGGCGTCTCCCCGCGTGGCCGCGTGCCCTTGATCGGGCGCGTCTCCACCTGCCCGTCAGCGACTCTGACGAAGCGCTCCGGGGAGAGCGAGGCGATCGCCTTGTCATCCCAGCGTAGATAGCCGCCGTAGGGCGTAGGCGTTGCCCGACGCAGGCGGCGGTAGGCGTGCCAGGTATCGCCGCGAAAGCGTGCGGTAAAACGCTGGGCGAGATTGACCTGATAGCAGTCGCCGGCATGCAGATAGTCGATCACGCGGCGGAAGCGCTCACCGTAACCGGTACGATCGATGTCGCTGACGAAGGGCTGCGTCAGTACGATGTCCTCATCCTGCGGTGGTGGCATCGCCAGCCAGCGCTCGACCAGGCGACGGCGCTCTGGGCTGGCCACCAACCAGGTCCGCTGGGTCTGATGGTCCTGGATCAGCGCCCAGTCGTAGAGTCCCAGGCGGGCGTGGGGCAGATCGGGGCCGGGTCGCGACTCGGCCGGACTGCCCTGTGGCCGATGATCGCGCGCCAAGGTGTAGCTCCAGTAGCCGAGCAGCCCGCCGATGAACGGCAGCTCGTCGAGGGTGCCGACGAGGGCTTCCGGTATCTGCGGCAGGTCATGCTTCAGGGCATGGTCGAGCAGCTCGCGCTGCGCTGCGAACGGCGCCGAGGGCAGCGGCGGCACGCCGTTATCGCAGTGCACGCCGGCTTCGTCCACGCTCAGGGTATAGAGCGGGTCGCTGGTGAGGATGTCGAAGCGTCCCCCCGGCGCGGCCGGGCGGCCACTATCGAGCAGCACGGCGCCCGGCCGCTGGCGCAGCGCGGCGAAGTGGTGAGCCGGGTCGCTGGCGTAGGGGAGTTCGGTGATAGCGAGTTGGGGTCGCGCCTCTGGCATGCCTGGGGTACTCGGTACACGGGGACTCGCGTGCCTCGCGAGGGCGACGCGGACCCGGATGAAAGGATGGTTTGGCGCGAGTGTATCGGGCGCGGCGCGGATGAGCGAGACCCTAAGCGCGCGCTGCTTTCACCACCGTTGCATTGTCCCTGGGCGACCCGGGAGTCGATGCGCCGATATCCGTGACGCCGCCGCCGAGCGCGTCGCCGAGAGACGTACCATGGCGGGCGCGTTGGCCGTGTCGGGCCGCGCGTGAGAGAAGGGCGATGGCTTGTAGGATTGTAGACAATGACTCTTGAGTGACGTATCGCTCTGCGACTAAAGTGGCGTTTCTGTGGGCTATTTTTGATTGCCCTGGCGAAACATTCTTTCTACCATGACCCTTATTCCAGGTAATTGTTAACAATCAAGATGACCGACGATCTTTCATCGACACCCCAGGGCGATGCCGACCTGCCGGAAGTCAGGACGCTGGCCGAGCGGGTGTTTCATCAATTGCAGCGGGCGATCGTGCGCGGGGAACTCCCCCCGGGGACACGCATCACCGAGCCCGAGCTATCGTCGCGCTACGGCATTTCACGCGGCCCCCTGCGTGAGGCGATGCGCCGCCTCGAAACCTATCGCCTGATCGAGCGCGTGCCGCATGTCGGCGCGCGCGTGGTCAAGCTGTCGATGGACGAGCTGCTGGAGCTGTTCGACGTGCGCGAAGCGCTCGAGAGCATGGCGGCGAGACTGGCCGCCCAGCACATGACCGCGGAAGAGATCGCGGGGTTGCGTGAGGTGCTGGCGGTTCACGAGCGGCAGGGCGACCTGGCCAGCGGTGAGGCCTACTATCAGCGTGAAGGGGACCTCGATTTCCACTACCGGATCGTCCAGGGCAGCCATAACCGGATGCTGATGACGATTCTGTGCGACGACCTCTACTACCTGGTGCGGCTCTATCGCACCCAGTTCAGCGCCAGCGGCAAGCGTCCGCAGCGCGCGTTCGTCGAGCACCACCGTATCGTCGATGCGATAGAAGCCGGGGACGCCGAACTCTCCGAACTGCTGATGCGGCGCCATGTCAGCGCCTCCCGCGAGAACGTGGCGGCGAGCTATGCGCTGACGCTGGGCGAGGAGAAGGTGGCTTCCGCTGATACCACGGCGACGTCCGTCAAGCACTCCGGCCGTTGAGATAGACGCGGGGTGGCGGTTCGGGGCGAGGTGAGTCGCGGTCCGGATATGGTGAGTCGCGCTTCGAATGGGGCGAGCGGTGGGTAAACGGATCGATAGAGAGACCAAGACGAAGGAGAGTGAAATGTCACAGTCGACGCCCGGCGCCCGTTTCCGCGCCGCCCTCGATGCCCACCGTCCGCTGGCGGTGGTGGGTACGATCAACGCCTACAGTGCCATGATGGCCCAGGCCGTGGGGCATCAGGCGATCTACCTGTCCGGCGGTGGCGTCGCCAATGCCTCGTTCGGACTGCCCGATCTGGGCATGACGACGCTCAACGACGTCGCCGAGGACGCCCGGCGCATCACCGGCGCCAGTGATCTCCCGCTGTTGGTGGATATCGATACCGGCTGGGGGGGCGCCTTTAACATCGCTCGGACCATCAAGGAGATGGGGCGGGCCGGTGTCGCTGCGGTGCATCTCGAGGATCAGGTGGCGCAGAAGCGCTGCGGACATCGCCCCAACAAGGAGATCGTCTCCCAGAGTGAGATGGTCGATCGCATCAAGTCGGCGGCGGATGCGCGCCAGGATGCGGCCTTCTACCTCATCGCGCGCACCGATGCCTTCCAGAAGGAGGGGCTGGCGGCGGCGATCGAGCGCGCCAACGCCTGCGTCGAGGCGGGGGCGGATGCGATCTTCGCCGAAGCGGTGCACACGCTGGATGACTACCGCGCTTTCTGCGAGGGCGTCGACGCGCCGATCCTGGCCAATATCACCGAATTCGGCGCCACACCCCTGTTCACCCAGCAGGAGCTGGGCGAGGTGGGGTGTCGCCTGGTGCTCTATCCGCTGTCGGCGTTCCGCGCCATGAATGCCGCGGCGCTCAAGGTCTATCAGGATATCCACGCCAAGGGGCATCAGCGCGACGTGGTCGGCATGATGCAGACCCGCGAGGAACTTTACGACTTCCTCGATTACCACACCTATGAGCGCAAGCTCGATGCCCTGTTCGACAAGGGGAATGCCGAATAGCCCCACGGGCGCGCCGTATCCGCGCGGATATGGAGACAGCGTTCCCCCAACGCATGCAAGACCAAGGCCGCGGCCGAGCGGCGGGAGACTCTCATGGCGGAAACGATCAAGAGTACTGGACTGCGCGGTCAGAGCGCCGGCAATACTGAAATCTGCACGGTGGGCAAGAGTGGTTCGGGCCTGACCTATCGCGGTTACGACATTCAGGAACTGGCGGAGAAGGCGCGCTTCGAGGAGGTCGCCTATCTGCTGCTCAAGGGCGAACTGCCGACACGCCAGGAGCTGGATGACTACATCTCGCGGTTGCAGCGTTCGCGTGGCCTCCCCGAGGCGTTGAAGAAAGTACTGGAGCAGATTCCTTCCGACGCCCATCCGATGGATGTGTTGCGCACCGGCACCTCGATGCTGGGCAACCTCGAGACCGAGCAGCGACTGGAAGAGCAGCAGGCGCATGCCGACCGTCTGCTGGCGGTGATGCCCTCGATGCTCAACTACTGGTATCGCTATTCGCACTTCGGTGAGCGGATCGAGACCGAGACCGACGATACCTCGGTGGGCGGGCACTTCCTCCACCTGCTGCATGGCAAGCCTGCCTCCGAGCTGCACGCACGGGTGATGAACGTCTCGCTGATTCTCTATGCCGAGCACGAGTTCAACGCCTCGACCTTCACCGCGCGGGTCTGTGCCTCTACGCTTTCCGATCTGCACAGCTGTGTCACCGGCGCCATCGGTTCGTTGCGTGGTCCGCTCCACGGCGGCGCCAACGAGGCTGCGATGGAGATGATCAGCCGCTGGTCGTCGCCCGACGAGGCCGAACGGCAGATTCTCGGCATGCTCGAGCGCAAGGACAAGATCATGGGGTTCGGCCATGCCATTTACCGTGAATCCGATCCGCGCAGCCCGATCATTCAGGCCTGGGCGCGTCAGCTCGCCGAGGATGTCGGCGACACCCATCTCTATGCGGTGTCCGAGCGGGTCGATTCAGTGATGTGGCGGGAGAAGAAACTGTTCCCCAACGCCGACTTCTACCACGCCAGCGCCTACCACTTCATGGGGATTCCGACCAAGCTGTTCACTCCGATTTTCGTCTGCTCGCGGCTGACCGGATGGTGCGCACACGTCTTCGAACAGCGTGCCAACAACCGCATCATCCGCCCGAGTGCCGATTATGTCGGCCCCGACAAGCGCGCCTGGGTGCCTCTCGAGCAGCGCTGAGACGCTGCCTGCCAACCGATCTTCGAGGCGGCGCGTCGACGTCGCCCTTCTCTCCTAGACGAGGACGTCACTGCATGAGTGCCAATGTCGATCTCAACCAGCGCCCGGATTACGATCCCGAACTGCAGGCCATCGCGGACTATGTCCTTGGCTATCGGGTAGAGAGCCGTGAAGCGCTGGATACCGCGCGCAACTGCCTGATGGACACCCTGGGCTGTGGCCTGCTGGCGCTGCGCTTCCCCGAGTGCACCAAGCATCTGGGGCCGCTGGTCGAAGGCACGGTGGTGCCCAATGGGGCACGGGTACCCGGGACTCGATTGACGCTCGACCCGGTCAAGGCGGCATGGGATATCGGCTGCATCATCCGCTGGCTCGATTACAACGATACCTGGTTAGCGGCGGAGTGGGGCCACCCCTCGGACAATCTGGGAGGCATTCTGGCGGTGGCGGATTCGCTCTCGCAGGTGCGCCTGGCACGAGGGGAAACGCCGCTGACCATGCGCGACGTGCTGGAAGCCATGGTCATGGCGCACGAGATTCAGGGCGTACTGGCGCTGGAGAACTCGTTCAACCGTGTCGGGCTCGACCACGTGGTGCTGGTGAAGGTGGCCTCTACCGCAGTGGTGGCCAAGCTGATGGGGGCTGATCGCGAGCAGCTGCTGGCGGCGCTGTCGCACGCCTTCGTCGATGGCCAGAGCCTGCGTACCTATCGCCATGCGCCCAATGCCGGTTCACGCAAGAGCTGGGCAGCGGGGGATGCCTCCTCGCGAGCCGTGCGTCTGGCCGACATCGCGATGCGTGGCGAAATGGGCATCCCCGGTGTGCTCTCGGCGCCGCAGTGGGGCTTCTATGATGTCCTCTTCAGCAAGACCAACAAGGATCAGGCGCTCAAGCCCGAGGCGGAGCGCTGCTTCCGGGTCAGCCAGGCGTACGGCAGCTACGTCATGGAGAACGTGCTGTTCAAGATCAGCTTCCCCGCGGAGTTCCATGCCCAGACCGCCGCCGAGGCCGCGGTGACGCTGCACCCGCAGGTGCGTGATCGTCTCGACGAGATCGAGCGTATCGTCGTCACCACCCACGAGTCGGCGATCCGCATCATCTCCAAGGTGGGGGAACTGGCTAACCCTGCCGACCGCGATCACTGTCTGCAGTACATGATTGCGGTGCCGCTGGCGTTCGGTGATCTGATCGCCGAGCACTACGAGGACGACTTCCATCGGGCGCATCCGATCATCGATGAGCTGCGTGAGAAGATGACCATTCAGGAAGAGCCGCGCTACACCCGTGAGTATCTGGAGGCGGACAAGCGCTCCATCGCCAACGCGATCCAGGTCTTCTTCAAGGATGGTTCGCACACCGAGCAAGTGGCGGTCGAATATCCGATCGGTCATCGTCGCCGCCGCGAGGCGGGCATCCCGCTGCTCGAGAAGAAGTTCCAGCGCAATCTGGCCACGCGCTTCCCGGCCGCGCGCTGCAATACCATCTTTAGCCTGTGCAAGAACCAGGAGGCGCTCGAGTCGACCTCGGTTGCCGCTTTCATGGATCTCTGGGTCATCTGAAACCGCCGTATGCCGGGGCGTTGTGGTGCTAGCCCACGCTCGGGTTTTCTCGGCATCGATGACAGTTTAATGAAGGCGATGACATTTTTTGGCCTCAGGGGTTGTCAGGCGCCGCCACGCGCCGTAAAGTACATACCGCTGACGCCGAGACAGGTTCTCAGAGACAGCAGGAAAGCTAGCTAAGCTGTTGAAAAGATTGAAAAAATCGATTGACACTTAGCCTCGGAGGCGGCAAAATATGCCCCTCGCTTTTCCAGGATCGGTTCTCAAGCAGCAACGTGAACCGGGCGAAAGTCGACAAGAAAGACGTTGACATCTTCGCCAAGATCCTTAAAATACGCCTCTCCTTGCGGCGACCCAGAAAGCAAGCGCTGACAAGCACTTGAGTCACTTTCGGGACGCGGCAGAAGGCTCGGTACTCTACGTGAGACGAGACTTCAAGTAAGGACGCTCTTTAACAATCGATCAGGTAATTGATGTGGGCGCTTGTCTTGCGTGACGCCAGTCACAGCATATCAAGGCAAGCGACTCGTCTAAGATTCGTTTGACCTTGAACCAAGTTTGGTCCGCTTCGCTTCTTCTGTCTTCGGGCAGAGAAGAGGTAAGGACTATCAGACTTTTAACTGAAGAGTTTGATCATGGCTCAGATTGAACGCTGGCGGCAGGCCTAACACATGCAAGTCGAGCGGCAGCACGGGGAGCTTGCTCCCTGGTGGCGAGCGGCGGACGGGTGAGTAATGCATAGGAATCTGCCCGATAGTGGGGGATAACCTGGGGAAACCCAGGCTAATACCGCATACGTCCTACGGGAGAAAGCAGGGGCTCTTCGGACCTTGCGCTATCGGATGAGCCTATGTCGGATTAGCTGGTTGGTGAGGTAATGGCTCACCAAGGCGACGATCTGTAGCTGGTCTGAGAGGATGATCAGCCACACTGGGACTGAGACACGGCCCAGACTCCTACGGGAGGCAGCAGTGGGGAATATTGGACAATGGGCGCAAGCCTGATCCAGCCATGCCGCGTGTGTGAAGAAGGCCCTCGGGTTGTAAAGCACTTTCAGCGAGGAAGAAGGCTTGGCGGCTAATACCCGTCAAGAAGGACATCACTCGCAGAAGAAGCACCGGCTAACTCCGTGCCAGCAGCCGCGGTAATACGGAGGGTGCGAGCGTTAATCGGAATTACTGGGCGTAAAGCGCGCGTAGGTGGTTTGGCACGCCGGTTGTGAAAGCCCCGGGCTCAACCTGGGAACGGCATCCGGAACGGCCAGACTAGAGTGCAGGAGAGGAAGGTAGAATTCCCGGTGTAGCGGTGAAATGCGTAGAGATCGGGAGGAATACCAGTGGCGAAGGCGGCCTTCTGGCCTGACACTGACACTGAGGTGCGAAAGCGTGGGTAGCAAACAGGATTAGATACCCTGGTAGTCCACGCCGTAAACGATGTCGACTAGCCGTTGGGACCTTTAAGGACTTAGTGGCGCAGTTAACGCGATAAGTCGACCGCCTGGGGAGTACGGCCGCAAGGTTAAAACTCAAATGAATTGACGGGGGCCCGCACAAGCGGTGGAGCATGTGGTTTAATTCGATGCAACGCGAAGAACCTTACCTACCCTTGACATCCAGAGAACTTGGCAGAGATGCCTTGGTGCCTTCGGGAACTCTGAGACAGGTGCTGCATGGCTGTCGTCAGCTCGTGTTGTGAAATGTTGGGTTAAGTCCCGTAACGAGCGCAACCCTTGTCCTTATTTGCCAGCACGTAATGGTGGGAACTCTAAGGAGACTGCCGGTGACAAACCGGAGGAAGGTGGGGACGACGTCAAGTCATCATGGCCCTTACGGGTAGGGCTACACACGTGCTACAATGGCCGGTACAAAGGGTTGCGAGACCGCGAGGTGGAGCGAATCCCAGAAAGCCGGCCTCAGTCCGGATCGGAGTCTGCAACTCGACTCCGTGAAGTCGGAATCGCTAGTAATCGTGAATCAGAATGTCACGGTGAATACGTTCCCGGGCCTTGTACACACCGCCCGTCACACCATGGGAGTGGACTGCACCAGAAGTGGTTAGCTTAACCTTCGGGGGAGCGATCACCACGGTGTGGTTCATGACTGGGGTGAAGTCGTAACAAGGTAGCCGTAGGGGAACCTGCGGCTGGATCACCTCCTTAAACGATTAGCGGATCGCGAGATAAGCGCTCACAATCAATTACCTGATCGACCAAGAGCAAAGACTGTGGAAAGGCTCTCGAAAGCCGCCCAGTGACCAACGGGTCTGTAGCTCAGTTGGTTAGAGCGCACCCCTGATAAGGGTGAGGTCGGCCGTTCAAATCGGCCCAGACCCACCATCTCAAGCTCAGTTGGTTAGAGCGCACCCCCGGGGTGTCGAAAGAGAGGGTGAGGTCGCGGGGTTTTTCGAATCGGCCCAGACCCACCAAATTTACGCCATGACCGCGTTGTTTCCCGGCTCGCATAGCAGGCTATGCTTCACCGTGAAACGCCTTGTCATGACGAAAATTATCCAGATAGCTGGATTATCTGGGGCCATAGCTCAGCTGGGAGAGCGCCTGCCTTGCACGCAGGAGGTCAGCGGTTCGATCCCGCTTGGCTCCACCAAATCGTTCCCCGTTGGCCCACGCCACACAGTCACCGAGTTCTAAGCCATCCGCTTCGTCGCTCACCGCGACCGAGTCGATCGCTTAGAGCTTCTGCTCTAAACGCTCTTTAACAATGTGGATCATGCTGACAGTTCTTCACCATTCGTAGTTGGAATGGCGAAGAGCGAAAAGTGATACGTCTCAAGCGTATCCGGCAATTGTCGTTGTGATCGCGCGACCAGACTCCTTCGGGTTATATGGTCAAGCGATTAAGCGCACACGGTGGATGCCTTGGCAGCCAGAGGCGATGAAGGACGTTGTAGCCTGCGAAAAGGCTCGGTGAGGTGGCAAACAACCTGTGACCCGGGCATGTCCGAATGGGGAAACCCACCCAGCATAAGCTGGGTATCCCACACTGAATCCATAGGTGTTGGGAAGCGAACCGGGGGAACTGAAACATCTAAGTACCCCGAGGAAAAGAAATCAACCGAGATTCCCCCAGTAGCGGCGAGCGAACGGGGAGTAGCCCTTAAGCAGGTGACTGGTTAGACGAACGGTCTGGAAAGTCCGGCCATAGCGGGTGATAGCCCCGTAGTCGAAAACCTGATCCTGTGAAATCGAGTAGGTCGGGGCACGTGAAACCTTGACTGAACATGGGGGGACCATCCTCCAAGGCTAAATACTCCTGGCTGACCGATAGTGAACCAGTACCGTGAGGGAAAGGCGAAAAGAACCCCGGAGAGGGGAGTGAAATAGATCCTGAAACCGTGTGCGTACAAGCAGTGGGAGCAGACTCGTTCTGTGACCGCGTACCTTTTGTATAATGGGTCAGCGACTTATATTCAGTGGCGAGCTTAACCGTATAGGGGAGGCGTAGAGAAATCGAGTCTTAACTGGGCGACCAGTCGCTGGATATAGACCCGAAACCGGGCGATCTATCCATGGCCAGGGTGAAGGTCAGGTAACACTGACTGGAGGCCCGAACCGGGATCTGTTGAAAAAGATTCGGATGAGCTGTGGATCGGAGTGAAAGGCTAATCAAGCTCGGAGATAGCTGGTTCTCCTCGAAAGCTATTTAGGTAGCGCCTCACGTATTACCGCCGGGGGTAGAGCACTGTTTCGGCTAGGGGCCCATCCCGGGTTACCAACCCGAGGCAAACTCCGAATACCGGTGAGTAGAGCGTGGGAGACACACGGCGGGTGCTAACGTCCGTCGTGAAAAGGGAAACAACCCAGACCGTCAGCTAAGGCCCCCAAATTCTGGTTAAGTGGGAAACGATGTGGGAAGGCATAGACAGCTAGGAGGTTGGCTTAGAAGCAGCCATCCTTTAAAGAAAGCGTAATAGCTCACTAGTCGAGTCGGCCTGCGCGGAAGATGTAACGGGGCTCAAACCAGATGCCGAAGCTACGGGTTCATCCTCTGGATGAGCGGTAGAGGAGCGTCGTGTAAGCCTGCGAAGGTGTGTTGAGAAGCATGCTGGAGGTATCACGAGTGCGAATGCTGACATGAGTAACGACAAGGGGAGTGAAAACCTCCCCCGCCGGAAGACCAAGGGTTTCTGTTCTACGTCAATCGGAGCAGAGTGAGTCGGCCCCTAAGGCGAGGCTGAAAAGCGTAGTCGATGGGAAACGGGTCAATATTCCCGTACCGGATGTGGTTGCGATGGGGGGACGAAGAAGGCTAGGTGAGCCAGGCGTTGGTTGTCCTGGTGAAAGTCAGTAGGCTGAGAGCTTAGGCAAATCCGGGCTCTCAAGGCCGAGAGACGAGACGAACGGACTACGGTCCGGAAGTCATCGATGCCACGCTTCCAGGAAAAGCCTCTAAGCTTCAGATCACATGCGACCGTACCCCAAACCGACACAGGTGGTCAGGGTGAGAATCCCAAGGCGCTTGAGAGAACTCGGGTGAAGGAACTAGGCAAAATGGCACCGTAACTTCGGGAGAAGGTGCGCCGGCGTAGCGTGAAGAGACTCGCTCTCCTAGCGCGAACCGGTCGAAGATACCAGGTGGCTGCAACTGTTTATTAAAAACACAGCACTCTGCTAACGCGTAAGCGGACGTATAGGGTGTGACGCCTGCCCGGTGCCGGAAGGTTAATTGATGGTGTTAGCGCAAGCGAAGCTCCTGATCGAAGCCCCGGTAAACGGCGGCCGTAACTATAACGGTCCTAAGGTAGCGAAATTCCTTGTCGGGTAAGTTCCGACCTGCACGAATGGCGTAATGATGGCCACGCTGTCTCCACCCGAGACTCAGTGAAATTGAAATCGCAGTGAAGATGCTGTGTACCCGCGGCTAGACGGAAAGACCCCGTGAACCTTTACTATAGCTTCACACTGGACGCTGATGTTGCTTGTGTAGGATAGCTGGGAGGCTTGGAAACCGTGACGCCAGTTGCGGTGGAGCCAACCTTGAAATACCAGCCTGGCATCATTGGCGTTCTAACTTCGCACCGTGATCCGGTGTAAGGACAGTGTGTGGTGGGTAGTTTGACTGGGGCGGTCTCCTCCGAAAGAGTAACGGAGGAGCACGAAGGTACCCTCAGCACGGTTGGAAATCGTGCATTGAGTGCAAGAGCATAAGGGTGCTTAACTGCGAGACAGACACGTCGAGCAGGTACGAAAGTAGGTTCTAGTGATCCGGTGGTTCTGTATGGAAGGGCCATCGCTCAACGGATAAAAGGTACTCCGGGGATAACAGGCTGATACCGCCCAAGAGTTCACATCGACGGCGGTGTTTGGCACCTCGATGTCGGCTCATCACATCCTGGGGCTGAAGTCGGTCCCAAGGGTATGGCTGTTCGCCATTTAAAGTGGTACGCGAGCTGGGTTTAGAACGTCGTGAGACAGTTCGGTCCCTATCTGCCGTGGGCGTTGGAGATTTGAGAAGCGCTGCTCCTAGTACGAGAGGACCGGAGTGGACGCACCTCTGGTGTTCCGGTTGTCACGCCAGTGGCACTGCCGGGTAGCTATGTGCGGACGGGATAACCGCTGAAGGCATCTAAGCGGGAAGCCCCCTTCAAGATGAGATCTCCCTGAGACTTCGAGTCTCCTAAAGGGTCCAGCAAGACGAGCTGGTTGATAGGCACGGTGTGGAAGCGCTGCAAGGCGTTGAGCTAACGTGTACTAATGCCCCGTGAGGCTTGACCATATAACCCCAAGGGGTCTGGGTCGGGCGATCACATCGCGACAATGGCCGGATAGGCAAGAGACGTATCATCAGCATGATCCAGATTGGTCGATGTGAAGCCGGCGCGTGAAAGCGTGTCACAGGTTCATGTCGACGTCAGTTTTGCCTGACGACCATAGCGAGTGGGAACCACCTGATTCCATGCCGAACTCAGAAGTGAAACCGCTTAGCGCCGATGGTAGTGTGGGGTCTCCCCATGTGAGAGTAGGTCATCGTCAGGCACCTATACCAGAACCCCCGGCTCATGCCGGGGGTTCATTCGTTTAGGGGTCTCTCCCTGGACCCGTTCGTCGGGAACGAACGGGAACCGCTTCAGCGGGCCCGAAGGGCAAGTCTCAGGATGAGACGCGTCAAGTCGCGGAGCGCCGCCCCGAGCGTGATAAGAGAGCCTGTCAGGCATCGATACCGGAACCCCAGCCTCGAGAGAGGCTGGGGTTCACTCGTTTTGGGGCTTTCCCTGACTCATTGATCGGTAACCCCAGCAACGCACACGGAAAACCGGCAGGCATCGAACGAACCCTCGGCTCAGGCCGGGGTTCGTGCGTTTTGGGCATCGATATGGCGGTATCGACGCCGGACTTTCTGGGACAGCACCTGCTCCCTGGCGACACGTGGTATCGTGTCGCCCACGATTGATGAGTATCCGAAAGAAGAGGCGAGTGTGAGCCAAGTCCCCAACGCATGGCTGCTTTACTGTCGGGCCGGTTTCGAATCCGACCTGGCTGCGGAGATTACCGAGCGCACCGCGGCGGCCGGTGAGCTGGGGCATGTCGCCCTGGCCGAACCCGATAGCGGCTTCGTCTGCTGGCAGACCGAGTCTGGCCCGGCCAACGCCGTGCATCGCCAGCTGCCGCTGGCGTCCCTGGTCTTCGCGCGTCAGTCGCTGGTGGCCTTCATGCCGCTGACCCTGGATCGGGAAGATCGGATCTCGCCGATTGCCGGCCTGGTCGAGGAGAGCGGCTGGAGCTTCGAGGCGGTCTGGCACGAGACCCCGGATACCAATGATGGCAAGGCGCTGGGGCGCTTGGCGAAGTCACTCAGCCGCCCGCTGGAGAGCGCGCTGAAGCGCGGCGGCGGGCTGCGCCGTAAGGCCGGCGGTCGACGGTTGCATCTGTTCTGGTTGGCCGGCGATCGCGTCCAGGTGGGAATCAGCTTTCCCGGCAATCGCAGTGAACACCCCGGCGGTGTGCTGCGTCTGCGCCACCCCGCCGATGCCCCTAGTCGCTCCACCCTCAAGCTGGAGGAGGCCTGGCATACCTTCATCCCGCGGGAGAGTTGGGAGACCCGGCTCTCTTCCGCGATGCAGGCGGTCGATCTCGGCGCGGCTCCCGGCGGCTGGACCTATCAGCTGGTGCGCAAGGGGCTGTTCGTCTATGCCATCGATAACGGCCCCATGGACAAGGCCCTGATGGCCTCCGGCCAGGTCGAGCATCTGCGCGAGGATGGCTTCGTCTGGGAGCCGCCTTATCGTCTGGACTGGCTGGTCTGCGATATCGTCGACAAGCCGATGCGGGTGATCGACATGGTCGAGCGCTGGCTGATGCGGCGCTGGTGTCGAGAAGCGATCTTCAATCTCAAGCTGCCGATGAAGAAGCGCTGGGACGAAGTGCGACGCTGCCTGATCCGGTTGGAGGAGACGCTGCATGCCAATGGTGTCAGGGCGACCATCGCCTGCCGCCACCTGTATCATGATCGTGAAGAAGTCACCGTGCACGTGCGGATCGACGAATGACGGCGCCGGAGGAGGGCGACATGCAGAGTCAGGACACAGCGCAGGAAGAGACGCTCGACACCCAAGGGCTCTACTGCCCGGAGCCGATCATGCTGATGCACAACAAGGTGCGCGATATGCAGCCGGGGCAGATTCTGCAGGTGATTGCCACCGACCCCGCGACGACGCGCGACATTCCCAAGTTCTGCAGCTTTCTGGGTCACGAGCTGATCGAGCAGAGCGAAGAGGACGGGCGCTATCGCTATCGGCTGCGGCTCGGCGGCTGAACGTGAACGGCCGGGCTCAACTGCCCGGCATCACCATCAGTGCCAGCGCTTCCAGCGTGTCCGGGTCTTCGTTGCGAATACGATTGGCGATATAGCGCTGGAAGAAATAGAGGGTCTCGTGCCGGCTACGCCCGGGATAAAGGCAGTCATCCCCCGGCAGCACCGGTAGCGAGGCGACGCGGTTATCGTCGACCAGCATGGCATCGACGCTACCGTCGCTGTAAAGGTGCCAGGCGACGATCTGCTTCAACTGCCAGGGACGCCCATCGCTGTCCATGCACAGGGCGTGGGTGCCTTGGGTCTCCGGCAGTTGCTGGGTCAAGGAGATGTCCGGCGTCTCTTCATAGTCGAAATAGGCCGCGGCATGCTCGAGTTCGGCGATCTTGTGCTCCGGGGCGAGGTGGAAGATCTCCCGCGTTTCGGGGTCGCGGTAGCCGACGAAATGACCGTACTCCGGGTCATCGAGTTCGTGGCAGGCGCTGAGACTCTCCATCCACGGCACCAGTCCCACTACTTCGCCATCCTCACGTAGCCCCCAGGCCAGCAGCGGCATGGCATAAAGGGTGTCGGGCTCGGACGCGAGATAGTAGAGCATTTCCAGCCCGTCGAGCTCGGGCGACAATCTGACCAGCCGCTTTCTTGCCCTTAGCCGGTGCCTCATGGTCTCGAGATCGATGATCTGCGCGGAGCGGGGGGAAAGTTGGCTTCCCATGGCTACCCTCCTGGTCGGCAATCGGTCGGCTTGGGCCTCGGAACCACCTGCAGCCGCTGTGGTTATATCACTCGCTGTTGCCTCGTGTGGCTGGTTACCGCGTCACGCCACTGTCTAAGATCTGCTCGCTACCCCTTGTCTGTCTATCACTTATCTATCATCTATAGCTACTGTCACGACATACGACCACTGTCATGAAGGCTTGAGGTCACTATTAGCATAGCCTCTGCCGGGGTGTTAAGCCCCGGCTGTCGATTTTCCAGCGTCGTGTGCGACCTGGCGCGATGTGCGGCCCTTGGCCAGCAGACGCCAGCCCAGCATCAGGGCGGCTGCGGTCAGGCCCGCGTTGAGGCCGATCCAGTAGCCATAGATGCCCAGCTCTGGGATTCCTGCCAGGCCACGCCCCAGGGTATGCCCCACGCCCAGCCCGATGATCCAGTAGGCGATCAGGGTGATGCCCATCACCACCCGGGTGTCCTTATAGCCGCGCAGCGCACCCGCCAGATTGACCTGCAGTGAGTCCGAGACCTGGAACAGCATCGCCAGCAGAATCAGCGAAAGCGCCAGTGACTGCACGGCGCTATCGGCGCTGTAGAGGGTGACGATGGGACGCGCCAGCAGCCACAGTACGGCGCAGTTGAACAGCGCCAGCAGCAGACCCACGGCCACCCCGTTCCAGGCCACGAAGCGGGCTTCCCCGGGTCGCCGGCCCCCATCCGGTTGCTGACCCGTACCGTCAGCGCCATGCTCAGCGACAGCGGCAGCATGAACAGGATCGAGGTGACGTTGAGCGCGATCTGGTGGGCGGCGACGGTGACTTCACCGAGATAGGCCACCAGCAGGGTGATCACGGTGAACAGCGTGACCTCGAAAAAGATCGCCAGCCCGATGGGCAGACCGATATAGAGTAGCTCGCCGATCTCTCTCAGACGCGGCGCGGTCGGCGCGGTCCAGATCACTACCGGGGCGTAAGCGCGGCTGCGGCGGGTGTACCAGGCCATGCCCAGACACATTGACCACATCGACAGTGCGGTGGCGATGCCGCAGCCCAGCGCGCCCAGCGCCGGCAATTGCTGCAGCGGCGCGGGCACGCCGCTACCCAGCAGTTCGACCAGCCCCGGGCCGCCGTAGATCAGCAGGTAGTTGCTGGGCACGTTGACCGCCAGCCCGATCAGGCTGATCCACAGCGCCGGGCGCGTGTGATGCATGCCGTCGGAGAAGGCGCGCAGCGCCTGGTAGAGCGCGACCGCCGGAATCCCCCAGGCGACGGCACCGAGATAGTCGGTGGCCAGGGCCGCGACCTCGGTGGGCACCTGCATCCAGCGGAACACCAGACTCGAGCCCAGCCCGAGGATGAGGGCTGCGAGGCAGCCGAATACCAGTGCGACCCACAGCGCCTGGTGCACCTTGGCGCGCACGTGCTGGGGCCGGCCGGCACCCATCTGATGGGCCACCAGCGGTGTCAGACCCATCAGCGTCCCGGTCATCAGCAGCATCATCGGCACCCACAGGCTGGCCCCGACCGAGACCGCCGCTAGGTCGGTGGCGCTGGCCCGCCCGGACATGATCACATCGGCAGCGCTCATGCCGGACTGAGCCAGCTGGGCGCCGCAGATCGGCAGACTCAGACGCAGCAGCGCCGCCGTTTCGCGACGCCAGCGCGGCAGGCGGGGTAGGGTCGACACGGCTCGCTCCTTGACCGGACGGACAGGGCGGGAATATTAGCAGGAGTCGCTGGGGGATGCTCGGCGCCGGGCATGGACTTACGTATACTGCCGGCCGGTCCAGGAGGAGTCATGGTGCACGCAATCGACGATGTCATGGCGCTATTCGATGGGGTCTTCGCCGACACCTTCAATACGCGTCTGGTCAAGGGCGGCGACGAGCCGATCTATCTGCCCGCCGGTGGCGATGTCGGCTATCACCGTATCGTCTTCGCCCACGGTTTTTTCGCCAGCGCCCTGCACGAGGTGAGCCACTGGTGCATCGCCGGCACGGCGCGGCGCCAGTTGGAGGATTACGGCTACTGGTACGAACCGGATGGCCGCGATGCCGACCAGCAGGCGGTGTTCGAACAGGTCGAGGTCGCCCCGCAGGCGCTGGAGCGGCTGCTATGCGAGGCCTGCGCCAAGCCCTTCGAGGTCAGCGTGGACAATCTCGATGGCGTCGCCGTCGACCGCCAGGCCTTCGCCGCCAAGGTCGCGGCACGCGCCGAGCGCTATCGTGATCAGGGCTTGCCGCCGCGTGCCGAGGCTTTCGCCGCCACGCTGCGGGCGTTCTACCGTCGAGGCGAGACGCGTGACGTGGCGATCACTGCCGGTCGTGCGCGGCTGGCAGCGGTGCTCACCAGCGCTTGATCACCGCTGCCAGCCGCAGCCATCAACCCTGGGTCAGGCGCTGGTGCAGATAGAGCATCACCTGGACTTCGTGCTCCGGGCGCAGCGGCTCCAGCCCCAGCTCGCCGAAAAGCTCGCCACGGGCGCGCGACCACTCGCCGGGCGATAGATCCGGGTAGAGAATCTCCGCCGGTGCCAGTTCGACGAACGGGTCGACGCCGAAGTCGTCGAACATTCGCGACAGCGCCGCTTCGTCATCCTGCACGCCGGCGGTATAGAGCGTCTGGCTGAAGTGGTCGTTCTCCAGCTCGCGCAGCACGTCCAGCGGGCTCACGCCGAACTGGCGCAGCTCGTCCAGACCGTAGCCACCGAGCGAGAGCAGCTCCTCGTCGAGCCAGTCATCATCGGGCTGGATCAGCGTGTGCTTGACCTGGCCGTTGGGCAACGCCCAGGCGATCGCCAGCGGTATGGCGTTGTCATCGCCGGTCTCCACGGCAATGAAACCGGGAAATTCGCTCATGGCTCGAAAGTCTCCTGCAGACGGAAGAAGCGGCTGGCGGTCCGGCTGGTGACGCGGGCCAGCGTCTCCTCGTCTTCGCCGCGCCAGCGCGCCAGCTCCCTCACTATCCAAGGTAGCAGAGCCGGCTCGTGGCGACGGCCCTTGATCTTGGCCGGCAGGTTGCGCGGTAGCAGATAGGGGCAGTCGGTCTCCACCATCAGGCGTTCGGCGGGCACCTCGGCAATGAACTCACGCAGATGGTGGCCGCGACGCTCGTCGCTCAGCCAGCCGGTCTGGCCGATGTGCAGATCGAGGTCGAGATAGCCGTAGAGGATATCGCGTTCACCGGTGAAGCAGTGGATCACCGCGTCGCTCAAGCGGTGGCGCCACTCGTGCAGCATCTCCAGCATGCGTCGGCCGGCGTCACGCTCGTGGAGGAACAGCGGCAGCCCGGACTCCGCGGCCAGCGCCAACTGCGCCTCGAAGGCCCGCACCTGTTCCGCCGGCGAGGAAAAATTGCGATTGAAGTCGAGCCCGCATTCGCCCACTGCCACCACCCGGGGCTGGGCGTGCAGTTCGCGCATACGACGCTCCAGCGCGGCATCCCAGTCGGCGGCGTGGTGCGGATGTACGCCGGCGGTGGCCCACAGGTTGGGGTAGCACTGGCTCAGCTCGCAGGCACGCTCGGAACCATCGGGGTCGGCGCCGGTCACGACCAGGGCGCGCACGTTGGCCGCCTCGGCCCGGGCGAGTACTGCCGGCAGATCTGAGGCGAAGCTCTCGTGGGTGAGGTTGGCGCCGATGTCGACCAGTGCCGCGGGGGCGGAGAGGCGCAGCGCTTCGGGGAGCGGCGAGTCGGCGGCGGACAGGGCATCGGGGGGCGTGTCGCTCAAGCGGCACTCCTTTGCGGTGGGTGTTTCGAAGCCGCCCATTGTAGAACGCCGGCCCCGCGAGTGCAGCCTGCTATCGGTGCAGCCGTCCCGGCAGGGTACAATGGCCGGCGATCATGCATGCATCACCACCGAGAGGATCAACGTGGCCCTGCTTCGCCTGGAACAACTGCAACTCGCCTACGGGCACCACAGCCTGCTGGATGGCGCCGACCTGGTCATCGAGAAGGGCGAGCGTCTGGCGCTGGTCGGCCGCAACGGTACCGGCAAGTCGACCCTCCTGAGACTGATCGCCGGCGACAATCAGGCCGACGACGGCCAAGTCTGGCGCGCGCCGGGGCTCAAGATCGGGGTGCTCGAGCAGGCGCTGCCGGACGCCGATCAGGCGACGATCTTCGAGGTCGTGGCCCAGGGGCTGCCGGAGACCGGTGCCCTGTTGACCGAGTATCACCAGCTGGTGGCCCAGGCCGAGCCCGACATGCGCCGCCTGGAAACGCTGCAGACCCGTCTCGAGGCGCTCGACGGCTGGTCCTTCCATCAGCGTATCGACACCGTGCTGACCCGGCTGGGCCTGCCGGCAGCTACCCTGATGAGCGATCTTTCCGGCGGCTGGCGGCGGCGTGTGGCGCTGGCCCGGGCGATGGTCGCCGGCCCCGATCTGCTGCTGCTCGACGAGCCCACCAACCACCTCGACATCGACACCATCGCCTGGCTCGAAACCCAACTGCTGGCCTTCGAGGGCGCGGTGCTGTTCATTACCCACGACCGCGCCTTCCTGTCGCGGCTGGCGACCGCCATTCTCGAGCTGGATCGCGGGCGTCTGGGACGCTATCCCGGCGACTATGCCACCTATCAGGCGCAGAAGGCGCATGAACTCGAGGTCGAGGCGCGCGAGCGTGCCGAGTTCGACAAGAAGCTGGCCCAGGAGGAGAGCTGGATCCGTCAGGGCATCAAGGCTCGGCGTACGCGCAACGAAGGGCGCGTGCGTGCGCTCGAGAAAATGCGCGACGAGCGCGCCCAGCGGCGCGAGCGCACCGGCAAGGCGTCGTTCCAGGTGGACAGCGGCGAGCGCAGCGGCAAGCGCGTGGTCGAGCTGAAGGGCGTTACCCACGGCTACGCCGAGGCGCGCGGGGGCGACGGCATCGTCATTCGTGATCTGTCGCTGGAGATTCAGCGCGGCGACCGCATCGGGCTGATCGGACGCAACGGCGCCGGCAAGACCACTCTGCTCAAGATCCTGCTCGGCGAGCTGACCCCGAGCGCCGGCGAGGTACGGCTGGGTACCAACCTGAGCGTGGCCTACTTCGATCAGCTGCGCGCGGGGCTCGAGCTCGACAAGAGCGTCTACGACAACGTCGCCCAGGGCAGCGACAAGGTCAGCGTCGGCGGCAAGGACAAGCACGTCATCAGCTACCTGCAGGACTTCCTGTTCACCCCGGAGCGGGCGCGCCAGCCGGTGCGCGCACTCTCGGGCGGGGAGTCCAACCGCCTGCTGCTGGCCAAGCTGTTCACCCAGCCGGCCAATGTGCTGGTGCTCGATGAGCCCACCAACGATCTCGATGTCGAAACGCTGGAGCTGCTCGAGGAGCTGCTCCTGGACTTCGACGGCACGCTGCTACTGGTCTCCCACGACCGCGCCTTCATGGACAACGTGGTCACCGGCGTGCTGGCGTTCGAAGGCGATGGGGTGGTGCGTGAATACGTCGGCGGCTACAGCGACTGGGTGCGCCAGGGCGGCAAGCTGCCGCCGGCGCCCTGGGAGCAGCCGGCGGCCCCGGTGGACGCCGAGGCTGGCAAGGCGAGAGACGCCGCGCAGGGCGAGAGTCAGCCGGCAGCCCCCGCGGCACCGGAGAAGCGCCGCCAGAAACTCTCCTACAAGCTGCAGCGCGAGCTAGATGCGCTGCCGGCGACGATCGAAGCGCTGGAGACCCGCGTGGCCGAGTTCGAGACGCGCATGAGCGACCCGACCTTCTATCAGCAGGAGAGCAGCCAGGTCACTGCCACGCTGGAAGCGCTGGCGCAGACTCAGGCGGAGCTGGACGCGGCGATGGAGCGCTGGATGGCGCTTGAGGCCATGGCGGAAGGAGAGAGCTGAAGCGAAGGAGAGAGCTGAAGCCTCGATGTCGAGAGGCCCATCGCGCGCCGTGGCGCGATGGGCGGGGTACCGGGTTACTCGGCGCTTTCGCCATCCTTGCCCACGCGCACCGCGAGCACATCGCACTCTGCGCCATGCAGCACGCCGGTGGAGGTGGAGCCCAGCAGCAGCGCGAAGCCGTGACGGCCGTGGGAGCCGACCACGATCAGATCGACATCGTGATCCTTGGCAAAGCGCTGGATCTCGGTATCGGGCATGCCGATCACGATGTGCTGATCCTCGCGCGGAATGTCGTAGGGATCGGCGATGTCGCCCAGACGCTGGGTGGCGTGCTCGTCCAACTGGTCCTGAATGCTGGTCAGATCCATCGGAATGTCACCGCCGTAGGCAAAGCCGAGCGGTTCCAGCGTGTGCATGATCGAGAGCTTGGCCTGATTGCGGCGAGCAATCGGGATCGCGCGCTCGAGCACCTTATGCGAATCCTTGGTGAGGTCTACAGCGACCAGCACGTGGTGATATTCGTTGCTCATGGGTGAACCCCCCATCCGGCGAATGACAATACCCACTCTAAGCTGGGTCCATTGGGCGTACAACGGCGGCGACGCGCGCAGGCCGCGACGTGCTGCCGCAGCCGATCATCGTTCATGCCAGCGCTGGGCGCAACGCTTTGTAAACACGACCGAAATCCCGCAGTCGGGGTGGCGGGAACAGATATTGGGGAGAATAGGTGGTATGGCAGTACTGGGATTTCTGCTGGTGGCGGTGCTGTTGATGCTGTCGCCGATGATGTGGTTGCGCCCGAGCCGGGCGGAGTCGGTGCGTGGGCGCCTGCGGCGGCACGCCAAGGGCAACGGCGGCGAGCTATCGTTCGCCAAGGCGCCGCTGGCGCAGCCCGATCTCCCATTGACCGGCTATCGGCTGCGTTATCCCGGCACGCTCACCGGTAGCGACTTCACCCTGGTCAGGGACCGGGTCGGCAGCGATGCGCTGGCCCCGGCGGCAGCGGGCTGGCGCTGGCGGCAGGCGCCGCTGCCCTCGCTCGATACCGAGCGCCTGAACGCGCTCGAGGCGTGGCTCGAAACGCTGCCGGAAGATGCGCTGGCGGTCGAGTCGCATCAGCACACGCTGTGCGTCTGGTGGCAGGAGGCGGTGGAACTGGCGCGCTTCGAGCGCGAATGGCCGAGCTGGCAAGCGATGCGCGATACCCTCGCAGGCAGCGGCAACCCGGCGCCACCGCCCGCCCGGCCGAGTTGAAAGGCGGGCTCAGCCGGCCCGGTTCTGCTCCGACTGGCGCTGCAGCGCCACGCCGTTCTTCTCGATGCGATCGAGCATGCTCTCGAAGGTATCCATCTCTTCGGCGCTGAAACCGGCCAGCATCTCGTCGCGCACCTCGTCCACGATCGCCTCGATCTGCTCCAGCAGCGGCGCCGCCTCTTCGGTGAGGTGCAGGCGTTTGGTACGGCGATCTTCGGCGCAGGGGCGGCGCTCGATCAGATTCTGCTCGGCCAGCTGGTCGAGCGTGCGCACCAGTGAAGGCGCCTCGACGCCGATCGCCCGGGCGAGGTCGCACTGGGCCTGGCCGCCGCCCATGCGGCGCAGATTGTAGAGCGTCACCCAGCGGGTCTGGGTCAGTCCCAGCGGCGCCAAGCGTTCATCGATGACGGCACGCCAGAGTCGTGGAAGGCGCGCCAGTTTGAAGCCGATATGTTGCGGCATAGCGGATTACCTAAAATCGTGAACGTCCTAACATTCTCCAAAGCGCCGCAGGATAATGCAAGTCGTGGCGGCTGCGGTCACTCGCCGCGGCTGCCGAGCAGATGGCGAATGTTCCAGCCGGGAATGCCCGGGGGCCGATGGATACGCCCGTCGGCGCGGGTGGCGTCGGCGTCGTCGGCCACCGTGAAACGCAGGGTACCGATACGCTGACCGACCGCGGTGGTGACGTCGATCTGCCAGCGCCCGCTGACATCGCCGCTGAAATTCTGCTTGTGGGTCCAGGCGCGGTAGCCCTGGTCGCGTCCGCCGTGGATGATCAGGGCGATACGCTCCACCACTCGGCCGTCGTGGCGCCAGACGTGGTAGATCTTCTCGCGCAGGCCGCGCGGGGCACGAATCGCGGTGTAGGCGTAGAGGCCGCGAGCGCGCAGGTTCTCCGGCGTCAGCACCATCTCGCCACGCGGCGTGCGGGCGGCGGTGTCGAAGCCCGGCGAGAGCGCGCTGCCCGAAAGCCACAGCGTCGCCGGCGGGATCCAGGCGCGTCCGCTCCAGGCGATGCCGCCGAGCAGGATCAGCAGGCCGAACATCGCCAGCCAGCGCACCGCGCCCGCGGGGCGCAGCAGGCCGATCAGGCTGGGCAGGCTGAAGAAGGTCATGGCGGCGATCGCCAGCACCAGGCTTTCACCGGTGGTCAGGCTGAACATGATCGGTAGTGTCACCAGCATGACCACGAACACGCACAGCGAGTGGAGCAGAAAGTAGAGCCAGCGGTGACGCTGGGAGAGGCCGAAGTAGAGCGGATCGAGAATCGCCAGCAGCGCGCAGCCCACCAGCAGGCCGGTGAACAGCGCCTGGCCGCTGGCCCAGATCGTGGTTGCCAGGAAGAAGGGCAGGCAGAAGAACAGCGTTTCCTGGTGCACCATCTGGGTGATGAAGGTGGTCACCGCGCGGGGAAGCCCCGACTGCCTGCCGCGCCGCGAGAGCCAGCGGCTGGCCACGCTCTCGACGATCAGCAACAGCCAGGTCAGCAACAGCCCGATCGCCAGCACGGCGCCCAGCCACTGCTGGCGGTTGACCAGGAAGAACCCCAGCAGGCCGAGTACGAAAGCGATGGGTGGCCACAGCCACAGATAGCGCTGCAGCCGAGCGATGAGTGGCTCCAGCCAGGCGAGCCTGGCGGGGACTGCGACCTCCTTGTCGATCACGATGAAAACGTCCTCGTTGTGCCTATCCGATGGGGTGCGTCGAATCACTTGGCCTACGCTGAGAGACGAAAGGCCGTTGGGGCGTCATTCTAGTCGCAGCCAGGCATCGGTCGCGACTTTGGTTGAGCTTGACGCTGCCCTCGGCGCGGCTCAAGCTGGTGCTATTCAAACGCTCGTATGATTCGCTTTCGGGGCTGATCCCGGAGGTGGTTTCGCAGCCATGGCACGGAGAATCCCATGCTCTATCAAGGCGATGCCATTCGGATGGCGCGGGAGGCGGACAACGTCGTCGTCCTCACGCTCGATCTCAAGGCGGAATCGATCAACAAGCTCTCGTCGCAGGTGATCGCGGAGCTGCAGGAAGCGGTGACGGCGCTGGAGCGCGAAAGCGACGTCGCAGGGCTGGTGATCGCCAGCGCCAAGGACGTCTTCGTGGTCGGTGCCGACATCACCGAGTTCCACGCCATGTTCGCCAAGGACGAAACCTTCCTGGTCGACATGAATATGCAGATCCATGCGCTGTTCAATCGCATCGAGGATCTCGCCTTTCCCAGCGTCACCGCGATCAACGGCCTGGCCCTCGGCGGCGGCTGCGAACTCTGCCTGACCACCGACTTCCGGGTCATGGCGGAGAGCGCCCAGATCGGCCTGCCCGAGACCAAGCTTGGGATCGTGCCTGGCTGGGGGGCTGCGTGCGCCTGCCGCGCCTGATCGGTGCCGACAACGCGGTGGAGTGGATCGCTGGTGGCAGCCAGAACGACGCCGCCACTGCGTTCAAGGTGGGCGCTGTGGACGCTGTGGTATCCGGTGATCAATTGCTGGACGCCGCGCGTGACGTGCTCACCAAGGCTCGCGCCGGCGATCTCGACTATCAGGCGCGGCGCGCCGAGAAGAAGGGCCCGCTCAAGCTCAACGCGGTCGAGCAGATGATGGCTTTCGAGACCGCCAAGGGTTATGTCGCCGGCAAGGCCGGCCCCCACTATCCGGCGCCGGTAGAGGCGATCCGGGTGATCCAGAAGGGCGCCGGCGAAGAGCGCGAGCGGGCCCAGCAGATCGAGGCCAACGCCTTCGCCAAGCTGGCCAAGACCGATGTCTGCTACAACCTGGTGGGGCTGTTCCTCAACGATCAGTTGGTCAAGAAGCGCGCCAAGCAGTACGAGCGCGACGCCAAAACGGTAGCCCAGACCGCGGTGCTGGGTGCCGGCATCATGGGCGGCGGCATCGCTTACCAGAGTGCCTACAAGGGCACGCCGATCCTGATGAAGGACATCAAGTCCGAGGCGCTGGAGCTGGGGCTGAAAGAGGCGCGCAAGCTGCTGACCAAGCAGCTCGAGCGCGGCAAGCTGAGCCAGACGCGCCTGGCCGAGGTGCTGAGTAACATTCGCCCGACGCTCTCCTATGGTGATTTCGGCGAGGTTGACCTGGTGGTCGAGGCGGTGGTCGAGAATCCCAAGATCAAGGGCGCAGTGCTCAAGGAGGTCGAGGCGGCAGTGGGCGAGGAGACCATCCTTGCTTCCAACACCTCGACCATCTCCATCGACCGCCTGGCGGCCAACCTGTCGCGGCCGCAGAACTTCTGCGGCATGCATTTCTTCAACCCGGTGCACCGCATGCCGCTGGTCGAAGTGATCCGCGGCGAGCACACTTCGGATGCGGCGGTGGCGGCTACGGTCGCCTATGCCCGCCAGATGGGGAAGACCCCGATCGTGGTCAACGACTGCCCCGGCTTCCTGGTCAACCGGGTGCTGTTCCCCTATTTCGGCGGCTTCAGCCGCCTGGTCGAGCTGGGTGTCGACTTCGAGCGCGCCGACAAGATCATGGAGCGTTTCGGGTGGCCTATGGGGCCGGCCTATCTGCTCGACGTGGTCGGCATCGATACCGCGGTTCACGCCAGCGAAGTGATGGCCGAAGGTTTCCCCGAGCGCATGGGGCAGGATGGCAAGTCGGCGATTCAGGTCATGCTCGACAACCAGCGCCTGGGGCAGAAGAACGGCCAGGGCTTCTACCGTTACGAAGAGGACAAGAAGGGCAAGCCCAAGAAGCTCCATGACGACGAGGCCCACCGGCTGGTGGCCGAGGTCAAGCGCGAGACACGCGAGCTCGACGACGACGAGATCATTGCGCGCATGATGGTGCCGCTGTGTCTGGAGACCGTGCGCTGTCTCGAAGAGGGCATCGTCGGCTCTCCCGCCGAGGCCGACATGGCACTGATCTACGGCATTGGCTTCCCGCCGTTCCGCGGTGGTGCCCTGCGCTATATCGATGCCATGGGCTGCGCTGAGTTCGTCGCCCTGGCCGAGCGGCTGGCGGCGGAACTCGGCGCACTCTACGCGCCCACCGAGCGCCTGCGCGAGATGGCCAGCCGGGGCGAGCGCTTCTACGCCGAGGCCGGCGGCGACGCCTGATTTCACCACCAACCGGAGTCAACGTTATGAGTTTGCATGCAAGAGATGCCGTGGTGGTCGATGCCGTTCGCTCTCCCATGGCCAAGGCCAAGCATGGCGCCTTCCGCAACGTGCGCGCGGAGAATCTCTCCGCGGCGGTGATGCAGGCGCTGTTCACACGTAACGCCGGGCTCGATCCGGCGGGGGTCGACGACGTGATCTGGGGCTGCGTCAACCAGACCCTGGAGCAGTCGATGAACATCGCCCGCAATGCGGCGATCCTCACCGGCATTCCGCGCTCGGTGCCGGCGCAGACGGTCAACCGGCTGTGCGGCTCGTCGATGAGCGCGCTGCACATCGCGGTGGCCAACATTCGCGCCGACATGGGCGACTGCTACCTGATCGGCGGCGTCGAGCACATGGAGCACGTCCCCATGACCCACGGTGTCGACGTCAACCCGGGGGCGAGCAAGCACGCCGCCAAGGCGGCGATGATGATGGGGCTTACCGCCGAACTGCTGGGCAAGATGCACGGCGTCACCCGCGAGCAGCAGGACGAGTTCGGACTGCGCTCGCACCAGCGCGCCAGTGAGGCCAACCGGCAGGGCTGGTTCGACAACGAGATCGTGCCGATCGAGGGGCACGATCAGCAGGGGTTCCGCATGCTGGTCAAGCATGACGAGGTGGTGCGCGAGGACGCCAGCCTCGAGCAGATGGCCTCGCTCAAGCCGGTGTTCGACCCCAAGAACGGTACCGTCACCGCGGCGACTTCATCGGCGCTGTCGGTGGGCGCCTCGGCGCTGATGGTGATGAGCTACGAACGCGCCAAGTCGCTGGGGCTCGAGCCGCTGGCCAAGGTCGTCTCCACCGGCGTGGCCGGCTGCGACGCCTCGATCATGGGCTATGGCCCGGTGCCGGCGTCGCAGAAGGCGCTCAAGGCCGCCGGGCTCAAGATCGCCGATATCCAGACGGTCGAGCTCAACGAAGCCTTCGCCGCACAGTCGATCCCGGTGCTCAAGGATCTCGGCCTGCTCGATCGCCTCGACGAGGCGGTCAATCTCAACGGCGGTGCCATCGCCCTCGGCCACCCGCTGGGCTGTTCCGGCGCGCGCATCTGCACCACGCTGCTCAACGTGATGCGCCAGAAGGATACCAAGCTGGGGCTTGCGACCATGTGTATCGGCATGGGGCAGGGCGTGGCGACGGTGTTCGAACGGCTCTGATCGCACCGTGTTCTGAACGCGAGGGGGTTTGAATCCGCCGTCGCGTTTCTCGCTACGGCAGCCGACGCCGGCAGCTCGCGTCCGCGAGCTGCCGGCGTCATACTTGGTGGGGTGCTGCGTCAGTGGCTGCGTGCGTCCATGCCGGGTTGAATCTCACGCTGGCGCCACCACCTCTAATGCACGAGCAGACGCGCTGGCGTCACCGTCCATCGCTTTTCAGGAGAGCAACCTATGCCTTTTGCACCGTCGAGCATGCACGTAGAAAGTAGTGCCTTCGCGGCTAACGCGCCCATCCCCAAGCGCCACTCGGCGGAAGGCGACGATCTCTCCCCGGCCCTGAGCTGGCGGGATGCGCCGGCGGGTACCCAAGGGTTCGCGGTGATCTGCCACGACCCGGATGCGCCGCTGGTCAAGGATGGCAGCTACGGCTACGTGCACTGGCTGCTCTACAATCTTCCGGCGGACGTGACGTCGCTTTCGGAAGACACCCGAGAAGGCACCGCCGGCGTCAACGATGGCGGGGCGATTGGCTATGGCGGCCCCATGCCGCCCGAGGGCCACGGCGTGCACCAGTACTACTTCTGGGTGCTGGCGCTGGATACCCTGACCGACCTGCCCGAGGGCCTGACACAACGAGAACTGCTCGATGCGCTGGAGCCGCACATTCTGGGCATGAGCCGGCTGGTCGGAACCTATAAGCGTGACTGACTGAGGTCTGTGGTCACCGCGTCACCGGCACACGGCGCCATCCTTCGGGTGGCGCCGTGTGTTTTTGTGCACGGCGTTCAGCTCTCAGGCCAAGAAGTGCAGGCGTGAGTCGACGATGCTGGCCGGCGCGCCATAGCGCCAGGGCAGGTTGTCGCGACCGTGGCCGATAGGCAGGCCGCTGAACAGAGGGATGCCGCGCGGCGTGAGCCAGGTCTCGAACAGCGTCTCGAGGCGCAGACCGGCGTAAGGCTCGCAGCCTTCGAAGGTGCCCAGGCAGACCGCGCTCGCCGCGTCGAGGGCGCCGGATTGAGCCAACTGCCATAGATCGCGCTCAAGCCGATAGTAGGGCTCACCGACATCCTCGAGGATCACGATGGCGCCCGGCGGTGCGCGAAACGCCAGCGGCGTGCCGGCTACGCTCGCCAGTACCGCCAGGTTCCCTCCCACCAGCGGGCCGCTGCTGCGGTGGTCAGGTGCCGCGGTGATCGCGGTCAGCGCCACGCTGGGGGGCGCTTCGCCCTGCAGCAGGCCCTTGAGCGCCTCCAGGTCGCGGCGGCTGGCGCTGCGTACCGCCGGCTCGTCGGCCACCAGCTTGAGCCCCTCTTTCATCACCGGGCCGTGGATCGCCGGCAAGCCGTGGCGTTGGCACTGACTCAGCAGCACGCTGAGATCGGAATAGCCGATCAAAGGTTTGGGCGGCAGGCGCGACCAGTCGATCTCGGTGGCCAGATGGGCGCAACCGTAGCCGCCGCGCACGGCCCACACCGCGTCGGTGTCGGGGTCGGCGTAGGCGGCCTGCAGCACCGCCAGGCGGTGAGCCACGTCCCCGGCGAGATAGCGGCAGCGCATCTGTAGCTGCGGCGGGAAACGCACGCGGATATCCAGCTCGGCCAGCGCGCTGGCGGCTCGATCCAGTAGCTCGGGGGCGGTGAACGAGGCTGGGGCGACCAGACTCAGCGTCAGCGACATAGGGCGCTCTCGGGCAGCGAATGGAGCCCTACCTTAGCCTGCCCTTGGGTGCGCGGCCAGCGTCCTCGGCACAGGCACCGAGACGCTCCAGCAGGGCCGCCATGGGCATCGGCCGGCCCAGGAAGAAGCCTTGGTACTGCTTGATGCCCAGTGCCTGCAGTAGCTGCCACTGGGCCTGGGTCTCGACCCCCTCGGCGATGGTCTCCATGCCGAGCAGGTCGCACAGCCCCACGATCCCTTCGAGCAGGTGGCGCGAACGCGGGTCGGCCTCCAGGTCGCTGAGGAAACTGCGGTCGATCTTGATGGTGTCGAACGGCAGGCGCTTGAGATAGCCCAGCGACGAGTAGCCGGCGCCGAAGTCATCCATGGCCACGCGAAAGCCCTGGCGGCGCAGCTCCTCGATGCGCGCCTCGGGGGCCCGGGTATTCTCCAGAAAGACCGATTCGGTCACCTCCAGCTCGATCAGCTCGGTGGGAATGGCGTGGCGGCGGCAGGCGCTGCGCAGGGTTTCCGGCAGCGTTTCGTCCATCACGTGCAGCGCCGAGATATTGACCGCGACGGGAATAGGGTGGCCGCTGGCCGCCAGCCGTGCGGCGCCACGCGCTGCGTGCTCGATCGCCAGGGTGCCGAGGGCGCTGGCCATACCGTTGTGCTCGGCCAGGGGCACGAAGATGCTCGGCGGCACCTGACCATGGCTCTCGCTATGCCAGCGGGCCAGCAGCTCGGCGCCGACGATCCGGCTGTGCTGATCGAACTTGGGCTGGACCAGGAAGTCGAGGGTCTCCTGGGCGATCGCATCGCGTAGCAGCGATAGCATCGACATCTTTTCCAGATCGTGATGCTTGAGCTGGGCGTGATAGATCGCAAAGCCGTTCTTGCCTTTGTCCTTGGCCGCGTACATGGCAACGTCGGCGTGCTTGAGCAGGGTCTCGCTGTCCTTGCCGTCGAATGGCGCGTGGACGATGCCGATGCTGGCGGTGACGCTGATCTGATGACTGCCGATCACCATCGGCTGGGCCAGGACTTCCAGCAGGCGCCGGGTGATCCGCGGGGCCAGCTGGCGATCGCTGCCTACGTCGATCACCACCACGAACTCGTCACCGCCCCAGCGCGCAATCAGATCGCGGCTGCGCAAGGTAGCGCGCAGACGCTTGACCATGATCCGCAGCAGGGTGTCGCCGGCCTGATGGCCGAGCGAGTCATTGATGTGCTTGAAGCCGTCGAGATCGATGAACAGCACCGCCAGGGCATGGATCGGCGAGATCTGGCGTAACTGCCGATTCAATGCGTACTGCAGGGTGGCGCGGTTGGGCAACTGGGTCAGAGTGTCGATACTCGCCAGATGCTCCAGCTCGCGCTCCGAGCGCTTGCGGGCCGAGATGTCGCGCAGTACGGCGATGTAGTGTACCTGCTGGCTGTCGCCGAGGGTGAAGTCGCTCAGCGTCAGCTCGACGGGGATGGCATCGCCGCCGCCGGCGTCGAACATCCCTTCGTGGTGGTGACTGCGCTCACGACTGACCGCCGTGGCTGGCGGCCCGGAGAGCGCGTTGGCGCTGACATAACGGCTGAGCGGATGGCCCAGGATGTCGCTGAGCGGCCGGCTACCCAGTTCGAGAAAGGCGTCGTTGGCCTCGAGAATCTGCCACCGCTCGCCGACCACCAGCATCGGATCGCGGGAGGCGACGAACGCATGCGCGCGCACGCGACTGCCGATATCGCAGACGTTGTCCTCGGCCACCACTTCCCGCACACCGACGGCAGCCAGCGGGTAGCCCTCTGCGCTGCGCAGTGTGACCGCGCCGCGGATTCGCCAGCGCAGCTCGGGTCGATGGCGATCGGGCTGCAGGGTGAGGTCGAAGCGGTCGTCGAGGCCGCAGATAAGACGTCGCCATTGATGCACTAGGCGCTGGCGCTGCGCGGGCGCCATCGGGCGCAGCAGCTCCCGGAAGTTCAGCTGGAGCGGCGGCGCGTCATGCGCGACGCCCGACGAGAGCAGCCGGAAGAAGGTATCCGGGAGCGCCCAGTGCCAGGGGACCAGGCCGAGTATCGTCAGCGCATCCAGCGGCCAGCCACCTGACGCCTCCTGACCGTTCGACGCCGGGGCCGTGCAGAGGTCGGTCTCCTGCGTGGCTGGCAGCGCCTCGCCGGAAGTCCGGCCGAAGGGAGCGTCGTCGTCGATGGGCATGAGCTATGAATCTCGGTGTCTGGCAAGGAACACTCGTCCTTAACCCGAATCTTATCGACGCCATGGGCTGAAACTTGAACCGCGCCCTGGCCGCAGCGCTTACAGGAGCGCCAGGGCGAACAGGCACAGCGCCGCGAGAAAGGCGACGATAAACACCGTCGAGCGCAGCGTCGCCAGGTCCAGGGCATAGCACACGCCATGGGCGACCCGTGCGAGCACGAACACCACGCAGGCGGCGCTGCCCAGCCAGCCCCCACCGCCGGCGTAGCCATAGGCGACCACCGCCGCGGTGAACAGCGCCAGCGCCTCCCAGGCGTTCTGCTGGGCGGCCCACAGGCGTGCGCCCTTGCCTTCCAGGGTGGCGTACTGCTGGCGCGGATGATGGTTGTCGAGCCCGCCGGGCGCGCGCCGCCGTACGCTGCTGCCCCAGAAGGCGAGCCAGAAGGGGAGCAGGGCGGTGATCAGCAGACACCAGAGCGGTAGCGTCGTCATGGGGATGTTCCTCGAGCCAGTGAGTCGTCACGCCTTCCGCGGCGCGAGTGCTTACAGCCAAGGTAGCAGAAGCCGGTCGCGCCGCTAGCCGAGCGGGGGTAGCGCTCGGTCGTGGCGTCAATCGCAATGACGTTGGAAGAATGCCATCGAAAACGAGCGCTAGGCGGCGGTCGCTGAAGGCTGAGGATCAGCCGATGCGATAGGCGTGGGGCATCTCTGCCAGCAGGCCGCGGCCGCCGGCCAGCGTCAGCGCCAGATCCTGCAGACAGTCCCACACCGGTAGCGTCAGCGCGCCCTTGATCGCCAGATCGATGCGCTGGGAGAATAGCAACAGCTTGTGCAGCCGCCGCAGCGGCAGACGATTGAGCGCCTGCTGATAGCCGGGGCGGCGCTTTTCGGGAATCATCGGGCGCTGCGCCTTGCAGGCGTGGTCGAGGCTCTGGCCCTGATCGAGATGCTGGAAGATCGACAGCAGGATGCGCAGCTCACGGGTCAACGACCACAGTACCACGGGTGCTTCGATGCCCTCTTCACGCAGGCCCCCGACGATGCGTGCGACGCGCTCGCGCTCGCCGCGCAGGCAGGCGTCGGTGAGGGTGAAGACATCGTAGCGCGCGCTGCTCTCGACGCCGCTGGCGATCGACTCGAGCGTCAGCCGGGCGTTGGGCGGCATCAGCAGCGCCAGCTTCTGCAGCTCCTGATCGGCGGCGAGCAGATTGCCCTCTGTGCGCTCGCCGAGCAGGCGCGCCGCGTCCATGTCGAGATTCAGCCCGTGGCGCGTGGCACGATCGCGCATCCAGAAGCCCAGCCGCTGATGATCCACCGGCCACACCGGCACGAACAGGCCGATCTTGTCGAGCGCCTTGAACCACTTGCTCGACTGTGCCTTGCGATCCAGGCGCTGGGCGCTGAGCAGCAACACGTTGTCGCTGTCGCCGGCCTTGTCGGCATAGGCCTCCAGCGCTTTGCCACCCTCCTGGCCCGGTGACTGGCCGCCAAGCCGCACTTCGATCAGCTTGCTCGAGGCGAACAGTGACAGGCTCGCCGCCGACTCCAGCAGTTGGGTCCACTGAAAGCCCGACTCGACGTGGAGCACCTCGCGCTCTTCGATGCCGCGCTCGCGGGCGACCCGGCGCACCGCGTCGCACGCCTCCATGTGAATCAGCGGTTCGTCACCGGAGACCAGAACCACCGGGGGCAGGCGCTTGGCCAGCGCTGCCTCCAGTTTGTCGGGAAAGACCTTCATGAACTAAAAACCTTCGTGACCTGAGAACCTTCACGGCGTGTCGAGGGCGGCCAGGCGTTCGAGCAACTGGTCGGCGGCTTCGCGACGTAGGCGCTCGACCGTCTGCTTGCGCATCTCGTCACTGGCGTAGAGGTTATTGTCCGAGAGCAGGACCGTGGCCGAGGTTTCGAGCTGCTGCTGGCTCAGTAGGTAGGCGCCGTCGCTGACACGCTGGACCGAGAAGGGCGCGGTGAGGGTGATCTCGGTTTCACGGCTGCCGGAGTCGGCGCGGGTCAGGCGGCGGTCGTTGATCTGCTCGTCGCCCAGATTGAGACGCAGGTCGGCGCTATCGTCGATCCTGGTTCCTGCGCTCCGGAGCCGCTGGCGCACGGTTTCACTGAACGGCGAGACATTGGCGCTGAGCGCGATGTCGGAGAAGGGTAGTTCGGTCTGGCCGAGGCCGCGGAGCTGGAAGCCGCAGCCAGCCAGCGTGGTCAGTGCCAACGCCATCAGGCCGATCACTACGGGGCGACGCATCATCAGGTAACTCCTTGTCGAGAGCGGCGCCACCAGGGCGCCGCCGGGGGCGGATGATCCCATCCGCCCGCTGGTTCGGGTTGCGCGGACACGGGGCTCAGTTGGCGACGATATTGACCAGCTTGCCCGGCACCACGATCACCTTGCGTACGCTCTTGCCTTCGATATGGCGCTGGACGTTCTCCGCCGCCATGGCCTGGGCTTCGATGGCTGCCTTGTCGGCCTCGGCGGGTACTTCGAGACGCGCCCGCAGCTTGCCGTTGACCTGCACCGCGAGTTCGATGCTGGCCTTGACCAGCGCCTGCTCGTCGACCTCCGGCCAGGTCGCGTCGATCACCGGGTCGGCGTGGCCGAGGGCCTGCCACAGGGCGTGGCAGGTGTGCGGGGTGATCGGCGCCAGCAGCAGCACGCATGCCTCGAGCGCTTCGCGCGCCACGGCCAGGCCCTGGGGCGAGGTGTCGGCGTAGCGGCCGAGGGCGTTGGTCAGCTCCATGACCGCGGCGATGGCGGTATTGAAGGTGGTGCGGCGGCCGATGTCGTCGCCCGCCTTGGCGATCGTCTCGTGGGTCTTGCGACGCAGATCGACCGCGGCGTCGTCGAGCGCGGCCACCTCGAGCGTGGCCGGAGTGCCGGCGGCCAGGTGGTCGGCGGTGAGCTTCCAGAGCCGCTTGAGGAAGCGGTGGGCGCCCTCGACGCCGGAGTCGGACCACTCCAGCGACTGTTCCGGCGGTGCCGCGAACATCATGAACAGGCGCACGGTGTCGGCGCCGAAGCGATCGATCATCGCCTGCGGGTCGACGCCGTTGTTCTTCGACTTCGACATCTTCTCGATGCCACCCATCTCCACCGGCTCGCCGTCGCTGCTGAGGCGCGCGCGCAGCGGCCGGCCCTTGTCGTCACGGTCGACTTCGACATCGGCCGGATTGAACCACTGCTTGGCGCCGTTGGCGGACTCGCGGTAGAAGGTCTCGGCGATCACCATGCCCTGGGTGAGCAGGCGCTGGAACGGCTCGTCGCTGCCGACCAGGCCCTCGTCGCGCATCAGCTTGTGGAAGAAGCGGGCGTAGAGCAGGTGCAGGATGGCGTGCTCGATACCGCCGATGTAGAGATCCACCGGCAGCCAGTAGTCGGCGCGCTCATCGAGCATCGCCTCCGGGTTGTCGGCGCAGCAGAAGCGCGCGTAGTACCAGGAGGACTCCATGAAGGTGTCGAAGGTATCGGTTTCGCGGGTCCAGCCGTCGCCCAGGTCGTAGAACGCCGGCATCTTCTTGAGCGGCGAGCCCGAGGCGTCGACTTCGACTTCCAGCGGCAGCGCCACCGGCAGTTCGGCATCGGTGAGCGGTACGGTCTGGCCCTCGGGGCCGTACTTGACCGGGATCGGTGCGCCCCAGTAGCGCTGGCGCGCCACGCCCCAGTCGCGCAGGCGATAGTTGATCTTGACCTTACCGCGGCCCTGGGCTTCCAGGCGCGCGGCAATGGCGTCGAACGCCGCTTCGAACTCGAGACCGTCGAATTCGCCGGAGTTGATCAGACGGCCATGCTCGACGTAGGCGCCCTGGCTCAGATCGGGGGCCTGACCGTCGGCGTCGGCGATCACCGGCGCCAGCGCCAGGTCGTACTTGGTGGCGAACTCCCAGTCGCGCTGGTCGTGGGCCGGCACCGCCATCACCGCTCCGGTGCCGTACTCCATCAGCACGAAGTTGGCGACGAAGATCGGTACTTCCTGGCCGGTGAGCGGGTGGATCGCGCGCAGCCCGGTGTCGCGGCCGCGCTTCTCCATGGTCGCCAGCTCCGCCTCGGAGTTGCCGCCCTGCTGGCACTCGATCAGGAACTCGGCCAGAGCGGGGTCGCCCTTGGCGGCGTGCTTGGCCAGCGGGTGGCCGGCGGCGACCGCCACATAGGTGACGCCGAACAGGGTGTCGGGGCGGGTGGTGTAGACGTCGAGCGCGCGCAGGTCATCGGCGAGGCTCTCGCCGGCCACGTCGAAGGTGAGCTCCACACCGCGCGACTTGCCGATCCAGTTGCGCTGCATGGTCTTGACCTGCTCCGGCCACTCGACCTTGTCGAGGTCGGCCAGCAGCTCATCGGCGTAGTCGGTGATCTTCAAAAACCACAGCGGGATCTCCTTGCGCTCGACCCGTGCACCGGAGCGCCAGCCGCGGCCGTCGATCACCTGCTCGTTGGCGAGCACGGTCTGATCGACCGGGTCCCAGTTGACCGTGGACATCTTCTTGTAGACCACGCCTTTCTCCACCAGCTTGGCGAAGAACCACTGCTCCCAGCGGTAGTAGTCGACGTCGCAGGTGGCGAATTCACGGTCCCAGTCGTAGGCGAACCCCAGCGCCTTGAGCTGACTGCGCATGTAGTCGATGTTGGCGTAGGTCCACTTGCCCGGCGCCACGCCGTTGTTGATCGCGGCGTTCTCCGCCGGCATGCCGAAAGCGTCCCAGCCCATCGGCTGCAGCACGTTCTTGCCACGCATGCGCTGGAAGCGGCTGACCACGTCACCGATGGTGTAGTTGCGCACGTGACCCATGTGCAGCTTGCCGCTGGGGTAGGGGAACATCGACAGGCAGTAGTATTTCTCGCGAGTCAGATCCTCGCTCGCCTTGAAGCTCTGATGCTCGTTCCAGAATTGCTGTGCGGCGCGTTCGATCGCTTGCGGGTTGTAGTGGGCGTCCATCGGTTCGGTCATGCACCTTGCGTTCGGCGTGAGAGAGCGCCAGGCGTCCCGCGAAAAGCTATACTCTGAAGAGACGGAAAGTGCGGGGCCGGCGTCGATTTTCAGGCCCACAAGCATACCCCAGACCCGCTGCGGCAGGTAGGGGCGCGCGATGCCGGCCGGCGCTGCGATGGACGCCGCCGCGGCCCCACAGCGGTCGACGTGTGACAGACAGCGGTCAATGCAGAAACGTAGAAGGAGATGGCCATGACGGAACATCAATCAGCGCCGCAGGACCCGCAGGAGCGTTCACGCCTCAGTGAGGCCTATGAGCGTGTCCTCACGCGGCTGAAGGATGGCGGTGGCGAACTCTCCTGGGAGAGTTTTCAGCGCGAGCTCGACGAGGCGGTGGCCTTCGAGGCCGAATTCGAGGAGTTCACCAAGGACGAGATGGCGCTGCTGCGGGCTTGGGTCGAGCGCGACATGCGCGATTTTCGACAGTTCCTGGCCAAGGGTGGCGAAGGCGTGGCGAGCTGGCTGGGTATCGACCTCGACGTGCTCTCGCGACGGGTCTCGGAGGCGCTGTTCTCGATCGCCGACCGTACCACCATCGACCGTGAGCGCTTCGAGGACGATCTCGAGGCGGCGCGCGCCGACTACACCGCCGGCGAGATCGCCCTGCCCGGGCGCATGAGTTGCGTGCACTGCGGCGCCGGCGTCACTTTCGCTCAGGTCAAGCGCCTGGAAGCGTGCCACGCCTGCGGCCACCGCTACTTCCAGCGCGACTCGGGCGCACCGCGCTCCACGGCCGACTGAGCCGGGCGCAGGTCGTTTTCGTACAGGACCCAGCGCTTGGCGTGACCCACTCCAGGGCATTCCAGCTCTAAATGCAGCGGCCCCGATCTGTCTCGGGGCCGCTGCTTACTTTGCGCGGTCGTCTCGCGCCGCGGTGTGCGCTCAGTGCGTGCTGTTCGCCTCAGCGCGCGATGTTCGCCTCAGCGCGCCAACGGCTGTTCCCGACCCGGTGTCACCGTGCGCCAGGTCGACTCGTCGGCATCCAGCGCCCGGTCCGCCGTTTCCGGCAGACGCATGCCGCCCCACAGTGCCAGCAGGGTGATCGCGATCAGGTAGTAGGCCGGGGCCAGATGGTAGCCGGTGCTGTCGATCAACCAGGTGGCGACCAGCGGTGCGGTGCCGCCGAAGATGGTGTAGGAGACGTTGTAGCAGAGTGCGGAGGCGGTGTAGCGCACCCGGGTGGGGAACTGCTCCGACAGCAGCACCGCGGTGACCACGCCGCAGATCACCGCGCCCACGGCCATCAGCGCCGCGCCGATCAGCGACGACAGCCACTCGCCGCTGGCGGCCAGGGTGTAGGCCGGGAACACCGCCGCGATCAGCGCGATACCGGCGGAGAGGATGGTGCGCCGGCGCCCGACCCGGTCGGCGTAGCGGCCGATCAGCGGGCACAGCGCGGCGGCGAACAGCAGCGCGCCGAGGCTCGCCAGCAGAGCCGTGGTCCGGCTCGCGCCGCCGACCACCTGCATGTAGGTCGTGAAGTAGGTGGTGAACATGTAGAACGACAGCGCCGTCGCCGAGATGAAGGCGCTGAGGCAGACGATGGTGGCGCCGTGGGAGCGCAGGGTCTCGCCCAGCGGCGAGTGGGGCACCGCGTGCTGCGCCTTGAGCGCCTGGAAGGCCGGCGATTCGTCGAGTCGCATGCGCATGTAGAGGCCGACCAGCCCCAGCGGCGCGGCGATCAGAAAGGGCACGCGCCAGCCCCAGTCGGCCATGGCCTGCTCCGAGAGCAGCGTACTGATGGCGTAGGTGAGCGCCGCCGCGGTGGCGAAGGCGGCGAAGGTCGAGACCGGCACGAAGCTGCCGTAGCGCGCCTTGCGCGTGCGCGGCGCGTGCTCCATCACGAAGGCGCAGGCGCCGGCGTACTCGCCACCGGCGGAGAAGCCCTGGATGCAGCGCGCCAGGGCCAGGGCCAGCGGCGCCAGCAGGCCGATGCTCGCATAGGTCGGCAGCAGGCCGATCAGGGTCGTGGCACCGGCCATCAGCATCACGGTCATCGCCAGCACCCGCTTGCGGCCGATGCGATCGCCGAGCATGCCGAAGAAGACGCCGCCGAGCGGGCGCAGGGCGAACGAGACCGCGAACACGGCGAAGGTCTGCAGCAGCGCCAGCGACGGGTCGCCGGGCGGGAAGAAGTGGTTGGCGATCACCACGGCGAGGAAGCCGTAGACGGCGAAGTCGAACCATTCGACAAAATTGCCGATCGCCGAGGCGGCGATCACCTTGCGCAGCGTCGACAGATCGACCTGGGCTGCCGTGTGACTGGCGTCGGGATGGTCGTTGTTGAAATGGCTGTTGTCGACATGATTGTTGTTGTTGGGCACGTGCGGTCACTCGCAGGCAGAGGGTTGACCCTCAAGCCTAGAGCCGAACGTCTTGGCCGCGCGCTGCGCCAGCGACGAACACTGTTCCCGCTGCGACCTCCGGGGGGAAGAGCCGGCGCCTGCGCGCCGGCCAGACTCACTGCCCCAGCTGCTGGCGCAGCCGCTCGCGGGAGTCCTCCTCCAGGCGCGCATAGAGCGCGAACTCATCCAGCACCGGGCGCCCCAGTGCCAGTTCGAAGGCGGCCTGGTTCGACTCGCTGGCGTAGGCGGCGTGGCGGGTATCGCCCAGATTGGACTGGAAGATGCCGGCGGCGCTGACGGGCAGGAAGTCCTCGTAGGTGATCGGCAGTGCCTCGACCCAGTGCCGGGCGATCAGCTCCTCCAGATCCGCCGGCGGCGTCTCTCCCGCGGCCAGGGCGGCATGACCGGTATCGCTCAGGCGATAGCGGAAGTAGGCCAGGCCCTGCTGGCGCAGGCTGTCGAGATCGTCGGGGAAATCGGCGAAGACCTCGCCGAGCTGGCGCTGGTGAGTGGCGTTGTCGGCCGCAGGCGGCAACTCGCGCGAGCGCGCCAGCAGGGTGTCATAGCGCTCGCGGCCGGCTCGGGTCAAGGCGATGCCGCGCTGCTCGATCTCGCCGAAGCGTGCGGTATGGGTCCCGTTGTCGCGGCCGGCGAAGCGGATCGACTCTTCGAGCGCCTTGAAGCTGGTCTGGCGCAGCAGGATCGGACAGCGCCGCGGCGGCGGGCCCTCGATCACCGCCTTGGGGTCGATGCCGTAGGCGGGCATCGCCGCCTGGGCGGCATCGATATCCAGGGTGCGCGGCGTCAGATGGTTGATGTGCGGGCCACGGAAGCAGACCACGTCGGCGACCAGACGGTGGGCGTCGTGCAGCGCCTGATAGGTGGCGTGGCCGACGGTGGCGTCCTGGTGCCAGCGGAAGGTTTCCAGGATCGCCTCGACGAAGCGTTCGGCCTGGTGAGTGTCGAAGCCGCCCTGGCGTTCGCCGAGTGCGAGCAGCTCGTGTGCCTTCTCGGTGAAGATGTCACGACCGGCGAGGATGGCGGTGGCCTGGCGCCGCAGCTCGTCATCGCTGATCAGCTCCAGGCGCAGCAGCGAGGTGAAGACGCGGAACGGATTGCGCTTGAGCGCCGCCTCGTCGACCGGGCGGAACGCGGTGGAGTGGACCGGGACGCCGGCCTGGGAGAGGTCGTAGTATCCGACCGGTTCCATGCCCATCAGGGCGAAGACCCGGCGCAGCAGCGACAGCTCCTCGGCGGTGCCGACACGGATGGCGCCGTGGCGCTCGACGTCGAGGCGTTCGAGTTCGCCGCCCGCGGCCAGCGTCTGCTCGAGCGCCGGGTCCGCCGCCAAGGCCTTGGCGTTGATGTCGGCGACCAGTTCGAGCAGGGTGCCGTACTGCGGCACCTCGTGGCGGTACATGTCGGACATCGCCTGCGAAAAGGCGGTGCGAACCTCGTCGGGGGGTACCAGGGAAAGCGTCATGATGGGATGGCTCGATGCGCGAAGGATGAGTTCAGACTCCCATCCTTCGCCATCGCGAGCGGGCTGACAAGGGCGTGTGGGCGCGTCGGGCCCAATCGATAAAGCCGGGTCGCATTTGCGGAAATGACAGCCTTGGCGGCGCCCGCCGGCGCCGCTTATCTCGACCCGGCTTCGAGCGCCTTTCACAACCGCTAGGCGACGTCGGCTTATTCGGCGCCCAGCGTCAGAGGGTTAAATGGGCTCTTAGCGGCCTCAGACGCGCTGGAAGCGGCGGGTCAGACCCGGCAGCAGCAGTAGCAGCGCAAGCCCCCAGGCCGGCCAGCTGCCGGTGCGCGTGAACGGCGTCAGCCCGGTCATCGGGATTACCTCGCCGACCACGCTGGCGGGGGTGAACTGAGGCGCTCGCTCGCGCAGCCGGCCCTGGTCGTCGATGATCGCGGTGACGCCGTTGCTGGTCGCGCGGACCACGTAGCGGCCGTTCTCCAGCGCGCGCAGACGGGCCATCTGCAGGTGCTGCAGCGGGCCGATCGAGCGTCCGAACCAGGTGTCATTGGAGACCGTGAGCAGCACATTGCTGTCGCGTGCGCGCTCGGCGACCAGATCCGGGTAGACGATCTCGTAGCAGATGGCGCTGCCGATGGCGATGCCATGGGTCAGGATCGGCGGCTGCGAGTCGGCGCCGGCGCTGAAGTCCGACATCGGCAGGTTGAAGAAGTCGATCACCCCGCGCAGCAGGAAGTCGAGCGGCAGGAACTCGCCGAACGGCACCAGGTGCGCCTTGCGGTACTCGCCGCGGGTGGCGCCGACGCCGATGATGGCGTTGTAGTAGCGCTCATCGGCATCGCGCTGGACGATCCCGGTGAGCAGCGCGCTCTGCTCGGGCAGCGTTGCCTGCAGCCGCTCCAGATAAGGCAGCGCCTGCTGCGCCAGCATCGGCAGCGCGGTCTCCGGCCAGACGATCACATCGACGTCGTCGGGCAGCTCGCGGGTCATGCGGGTATAGGTGTTGACCGCCTGGCGCTGGCCCTCGGGGCTCCACTTGCTGAGCTGAGGCAGATCGCCCTGGAGCAGCGCGAAGCGCAGCGGGTCGGCGGCCTGCTGGGTCCAGTGGGTCGGCAGCGCCAGCGGCAGCAGCCAGAGCGCGGCGAGGGGCGCCGCGGCCCACCAGCGGCGGCGGCAGAAGGCCACCAGCAGCGTGCCCGAGAGCGCCACGATCAACGACAGCAGATAGACCCCGCCGACCGGCGCCCAGGGCGCCAGCGGCGAGTCGACCTGGGCGCTGCCTAGCAGCAGCCAGGGGAAGCCGGTGAAGGCCCAGCTACGAAAGGCCTCGCCCAGCACCCAGGCGCCGGCGAAGCTCAACACGGCCCAGCGTGGCGTGGTGAAGCGCCGGTAGAGACCGAAGATCAGGGCATGAAACAGCGCCAGGGTGGCGACGAAGAGCACGGTCAGGAACAGCGCCAGCGGTACCCCGGTGTAGCCGTAGTCGTGGATCGAGACATAGACCCAGGAGGCGCCGCTACCGAACAGCGCGACCCCGAACAGCCAGCCGCGCAGGGTGGCCTGGCCCAGGGTCAGGCGATGCTGGTCGAGGGCCATCAGCGCGACGGCGATCGGCCCCAGCCACCACAGATGAAAGGGGGCAAAGCTCAGCGTGGCCAGCACCCCGGCGACCAGCGCGGCGAGATAGGCCGGCCACGGGCGGCGGGCGGAGATCAGGGGTAGGGCAGCGGGCATGGGGGCACTCCTTTGCGCAAAGTGCCCCTTATAACAGAGTCGCTCGACGGCGTCGCGGCGGTCGCCGTAGGCTTCAGCCCTCGACGTGGCGTGCGCGCTCCTGCTCCAGCGCCGCGGGTACCGGGCGCGCCTGCAGCAGGCGGATGCGCCGGTTGTCGGCGTTGAGCACGGTGAAGCGCCACTGGCCGAGATCGGTGTGCTCGTTGCGCCGCGGCAGGTGGCCGAAGCGTTGCATGATCAGACCGCCGACGGTGTCGAACTCCTCGTCGGAGAACTCGGTACCGAACTGCTCGTTGAAATCCTCGATCGGGGTGAGCGCACGCACCGCGAAGGTGCCGTCGCCGAGATCGCGGATGTCCTCTTCTTCGTCGGTATCGTGCTCGTCCTCGATATCACCGACGATCTGCTCGAGGATATCCTCGATGGTGACGATACCGGCAGTACCGCCGTACTCGTCGACCACGACCGCCATATGGTTATGGGTATCGCGGAACTCCTTGAGCAGGCTGTTGAGGCGCTTGGACTCGGGCACGAACATCGCCGGGCGCAGTACGTCGCGCAGCGAGAACGCCTCGCGCTCCTGGCTGTTGCGCTTGAGCAGCGGCAGCAGATCCTTGACCAGCAGGATGCCGAGCACGTCATCCAGGTTGTCGTCGATCACCGGGTAGCGCGAGTGGGCGGTCTCCAGAATGATCGGCAGGCAGTCTTCCGGGCGCTGGTCGACGCACACCGCGGTGACCTGCGAGCGCGGGATCATCACCTCGCGCACCTGCTGGTCGCTGATCTGGAAGGCGCCCTCGATGATGGTCAGGGCGTCCTGGTCGAGGTTGAGCTTGGGCCCCGCTTCACGCAGGAAGGTGAGCAGCTCCTCGCGGGAGCTGGGCTCGTCGAAATCGCTCGAGAAGGTACTGATCAGCTTTTCCAGCCAGGATCGACTGTTCTGGCTACTCGATCGGTCTTCGCTCATGAGTGGGAGTCTCTTGTCCTCGGATGCCGTTGGGGCTGGGTACGAAAACGACACGCGCTACCGGGCCAAGGCTGGCCCGAGAGCGCGTGTCGGTAATGAGGTCTCGCCGCCGGGGCGGCAAAGGAGTCCGGGCCGTGTCCCTGCCGCCGGGCACCGCGTGGCGGAGGCTCGTCGACAGGATCGTCCATCTGGGACGGGCTGGCGTCGGTACGCTCCCGGCAGGGAGCGGCGTGCGTCGATGTCGGCATGGCGTCGATTGGGTTGCCTGAACGGTCGCTTCGGTAGTCAGTCAAGTGCGTCGGTCGTTCGAGTCAGTCGGTCGAGACAGTCGGGGCATCAGGCGCCCGATGCGTCTTCCGACCGCTCCTCCCGATAGGGGTCGGCAATGCCGAACCCGGCCAGCAGAGTGCGCTCCAGCGCTTCCATCTCTTCGGCCTCTGCCTCATCTATATGGTCATAGCCGAGCAAATGCAAGCAACCATGTATTACCAGATGGGCGTAGTGATCGTGGCAGGACTTGCCCTGTTCGGCGGCTTCGGCGGCCACCACGGCGTGGCAGATCACCAGATCGCCGAGCAGGCCCAGGTCGACGCCCGGCGGCGCCTCGAAGGGAAACGAGAGCACGTTGGTGGGCTTGTCCTTGCCGCGGTAGTCGCGATTGAGCTGGCGGCTTTCGTCGCGTTCGACGAAGCGCACGGTGAGTTCGCGGCGCGGCTCCTCGACGTGGTCGAGGACCCGCGCGACCCAGGCCTCGAGGTCGGCGAGGCCGGGCAGCTCGGCGGCGGCCGCGTCGGCCACCGCGACCTGGCGATCGATCTCGAGGGTCACGAGGCACCACCGTCACGCGCGGCGCTGGCTTCCAGACGCGCCTGACGCCGCTCTTCGCGACGCTTGCGATCGGCGGCTTCCTCGCTCGCTTCGTGGAGGTCGTAGGCCTCGATGATGCGCTGCACCAGCGGATGGCGTACCACGTCCTTGGGGGCGAACTGGGTAATGCCGATGCCCGCGGTGTCGCGCAGCACTTCGAGCACATGGATCAGGCCGGAACTCGACCCGCGCGGCAGGTCGACCTGGCTGGCGTCGCCGGTGATCACCGCGGTGGAGCCGAAGCCGATACGCGTCAGGAACATCTTCATCTGCTCGCGCGTGGTGTTCTGGCTCTCGTCGAGGATGATGAAAGCGTTGTTGAGCGTGCGCCCGCGCATGTAGGCGAGCGGGGCGATCTCGATGATCTGGCGCTCGATCAACTTGTTGACCTGTTCGAAGCCGAGCATCTCGTAGAGCGCATCGTAGAGCGGGCGCAGATAGGGGTCGATCTTCTGCGCCAGGTCGCCGGGCAGGAAGCCGAGCTTCTCGCCCGCCTCGACCGCCGGGCGCACCAGCAGGATGCGGCGCACCTCCTGGCGATTGAGCGCCTCGACCGCCGCGGCCACCGCCAGATAGGTCTTGCCGGTGCCCGCCGGGCCGATGCCGAAGTTGATATCGTGGCGGCGGATGCTGGCGACATAGCCCTGCTGATTGAAGCCGCGGGGCTTGATCAGCGCCCGCGGCGTGCGGATCAGAATACCGCCTTCCTCGAGATCGCCGGTCTCCTCCTCGAGCGCCTCGACCCCTGATTCCTGCAGATAGAGGTGGACGGTGTCGGGGAGCAGCTCCTCGGCCTCGGTCTCACGATAGAGGTGTTCGAGCACGTTGGCAGCAGCCTTGACGCTGGCCTCGGGGCCGGCGAGCTGGAAGGTGTTGCCGCGGTTGCGCAGCGTTACGCCGAGGCGCGTTTCGATCAGCTTGAGGTGTTCGTCGCGCTGCCCGCACAGGCTGGCGAGGCGCATGGGATCGTTGGGTTCGAGCGTCAGTGACACGACGCGCTGGGCGGACTGTTGGTCTTGAGTCAACGCAGAAGGATCCGTCGATGATGTGAAGTGGAAGCCGTCAGCTTACTGCGACGCTTCCCGCGGGGGCAATGCTCCAGGATAACCAATCTCCCGCGGGCGCGGGCCGGCGATGCGCCGGTGACCGGCCGAGCGGGACGCGGCGCGGGGTGCGCCGCGTACGGCCGCGGGCCGGTGTCACCGGGGCGGCATCAATAGCGGGCGTCGGAGACCAGCTCGCCGCGCAGCGAGTTGGGCAGCGCCTCGGTGATCGAGACGTCGACGAAATGGCCGATCAGGCGGGTCGGGTCGTCGGCGCGGAAGTTGACCACGCGGTTGTTCTCGGTGCGCCCGGAGAGCTGGCCCGGGTCCTTGGGCGAGAAGCCGGTGACCAGGATGCGCTCGACGTTGCCGACCATGCGCCGGCTGATCTGCTGGGTCTGCTGATTGAGCCGTGTCTGCAGTATCGCCAGGCGCTGCTTCTTGGTCTCCTCCGGCGTGTCGTCGGGCAGTGAGGAGGCCGGGGTGCCCGGACGCTTGGAGTAGATGAAGCTGAACGAGGCGTCGAAGCCGATGCGCTGGATCAGATCCATCGTCTGGGCGAAATCCTCGTCGGTCTCGCCGGGGAAGCCGATGATGAAATCCGAGGAGAAGCTGATGTCCGGACGCAGGGCGCGGATACGCTCGAGCTTGTCGATGTACATGTCGCGACCGTGGCCGCGTTTCATCGCCGCCAGGATGCTATCGGAGCCTGACTGCACCGGTAAATGCAGATGGCTGACCAGCTCGGGGATCTCGGCGTAGGCCTCGATCAGGCTGTCGGAGAACTCCACCGGGTGCGAGGTGGTGAAGCGGATACGGTCGATGCCCTCGACGGCGGCCACGCAGGCGATCAGCTCGGCCAGGTCGATCTCGTCGCCCTCGGCGTCGTGGCCGCGGTAGGCGTTGACGTTCTGTCCCAGCAGGTTGATCTCGCGCACGCCCTGGTCGGCCAGATGCACCACCTCTTCCATCACCGACTCGAACGGCCGCGAGACCTCCTCGCCACGGGTGTAGGGCACCACGCAGAAGGTGCAGTACTTCGAACACCCCTCCATCACCGAGACGAAGGCGGTGGCGCCGTCGGACTTGGGCTTGGGCAGGTGGTCGAACTTCTCGATCTCGGGGAAGGTGACGTCCACCGTCTGGATCGGCGTCGCGCTCTTGCTGCGCGCGTCGAGCATCGTCGGCAGCCGGTGCAGGGTCTGCGGACCGAACACCATGTCGACGTGCGGTGCGCGCTTGCGGATGTTCTCGCCTTCCTGACTGGCCACGCAGCCGCCCACGCCGATCACCAGGTCGGGCTTGGCGGCCTTCAGCTTCTTCCAGCGGCCGAGCTGATGGAACACCTTCTCCTGCGCCTTCTCGCGGATCGAGCAGGTATTCAGCAGGATGACGTCCGCTTCACGCTCGTCGTCGGTCATCTCGAGGCGGTGGGACTCACCGAGCAAATCCGCCATGCGGGCGGAGTCGTACTCGTTCATCTGGCAGCCGTGCGTCTTGATGAAGAGCTTCTTCGTCATGGGTTGCGTTGCGGCCATGCGCGCGTCACCGGTACTCGTGGGGAAAGAGGAAAAGAGCGTTTCGCGCGGTGGGGTGTCGCCGTCGAGCGAGGTCGCCATCGTCGCGAACGCGGCATTATACGGCCGCCGGCGGCTGGCGGCCAACCCGTGGCGCTCGCAAGCCCATCCGGCTGTGATACTCTTGCGCCTATTTGCGACCCGGACTGCGCTGGTGCTGCCGGGCGCGGTGATGTCGGAGAGTCTTGCGTCTATGTCGTCCAAGCCGGTCTATCGGGTGGTCTTCCACAATCAGGGGGAAGTGTGGGAACTCTACGCCCGCGAGATCTTTCAGAGTGACCTGTGGGGATTCATCGAAGTGGAGGCGTTCGTCTTCGAGGATCAGTCGAAGGTCGTCGTCGATCCCAGCGCCGAGAAGCTGCGCCGCACCTTCGATGGCGTCAGCCGCAGCTACATCCCCTACAGCGCGATCGTGCGTATCGACGAGGTCGAGCGCGGCGGGGTGGCCAAGGCGGTCAAAGCCGAGGGCAACGTCGCCGAATTCCCGCGCCCGATGGCGTGGCCGCCGCGCGAGGATAGCTGAGCTCGAGTCTGGCGCAGACGTCGACGTTGATCAGAAATTCACCAATCTGTCGCCAGCGCCGGGATGACCGGAGTGTGACGACGACATGAAACCAGTTGTCCCAAACGTTATCCACAGAAAGTGTGGATGTCTCCCCGAGAGAGGTTGGGGATGGCCAGCGAGCAACCGGACAACCGCCGCGGACGCCCGTCGTTCGCGGCCCAACGATGCCTCTGCAGGACGCGGAGGCCGCTCATCGTCGCGTGGAACGAAGCCGAAACGTTATCCATTAGCCACTAAGATCACGACGACATGTTGAAAATGCGAAATGTTGCGATGGGCTGCGCCGTGGGCGCGGCGCTTTTGTTCTCCGCCGGCGTCTCGGCGCAGAGCGACCACTGGGTCAGCGACAAGCTGCCCACCTTCGTGCGCAGTGGTCCCACCGATGGCTACCGCATCGTCGGTACCCTCGACAGCGGTGACCCGGTCACGGTGTTGCAGACCCAGGGCGACTACACCCAGGTGCGCGGCCCCGACGGCGACGAAGTCTGGATCCAGTCGCGCTTCGTGCAGGACACGCCGAGCGCCCAGCAGCAGCTGCCGGCCCTGCGTGACAAGGTCGCCAGCCTGACCCAGCGCCTCGACGGCATCGACGACGAGTGGAACCAGCGCGTGGCGGACCTGCGCAGCGAACTCGCCAGCCGTCAGCAGCAGGTCGACAAGCTGCAGGCGAGCAACAACCAGCTCAGCCAGGCCTACTCCCAGGCGGAGTCCAAGATGCGCAACATGCAGGCGCGTCTGGATACCCAGGAGGAGGACCTGCTGATGCGCTACTTCATGTACGGCGGCGGGGTCGCCGGCGCGGGTCTGATCCTGGGGTTGATCGTCCCGCACCTGCCGCGTCGCCGGCGCAAGCGCGACCGCTGGTTCTGAGATCGCCGGGTGACGGCGCCGAGATCTCGGGCCAGAGTGGTACTGACGCTTCGGGCCAACCGATGATGCGGGCGTCGAGTAAAGAGGGCAGGGGCGGATGCAGATCGACTGGCTGAGACGCTGGCGCGAGGGGCGCATCGGGTTTCATCGCGACGCGCCGCATGCCGCGCTGGTGAATCACTGGCCGCAGCTGGGACTGGCCCCCGGTGCCAAGGTGCTGGTGCCGCTGTGCGGCAAGAGCCACGACATGCGCTGGCTGGCGGCGCAGGCGCATCCGGTGCTGGGTGTGGAGCTGTCGCCGCTGGCGGTGGATCAGTTCATCGGCGAGGGGGCACTGCCGGCCCTGCGCTATGCCCAGGCCGGTTTCTCCTGCGTGCGCCAGGGGCGGATCGAGCTGTGGTGCGGTGACTTCTTCCGCTTCCACGTCGAGCAGGCCGCCGAGCTCGCGGCTTTCTACGACCGCGCCGCGCTGATCGCGCTGCCGCGTGCCACGCGGCAGCGTTACGCCCACCATCTGGCCCAGCTGTTCCTGCCGGGGACTCAGGGGCTGCTGGTCACCCTGACCCACGCCGACGGCGAGCAGGGGCCGCCCTACAGCGTCGATGCTGCGGAGGTCGAGCGGCTGCTGGGCCCCAACTTCGCCCTGCAGCGCCTGGAGGGCCCGGGCGAACCCGACGCCAAGGGGGCCTGCGAGACGGTGTGGCATCTGCTGCGACGTGGGCCGTGCCGCTGAAGTGCGACCCTTCCGCCGACTCTGCTAGAGACGACGCCCGCGGCCTTCCGGTCGCGGGCGTCGTCGTCTGGTACGCCTTGGGGTACTGCCTGCTTTACGGCGTTCAGCGTGCCAGCAGATTGGCCAGCTGCTGGTCGCGGAAGGTGCGATCCAGGGCGCTGCTGAGCAGCTCGCTGACCATGCGGTTGTTGGTGTCCCAGTCGGGCTTGAAGGCGTAGCTCTGCTTGCGCTTGGCGGTGTAGCGGCCGGTATAGGTGTTGCTGCCGTTTTCCACCTTGGCGGCGATGATCGCCTGCAGCTGGGAGGCGCCGAGCAGCGGCTCGTCGGCATTGCCGCGAGCGTAGTCGAGCTCGGCCAGGGTCAGGGTCAGCGAGGGGCCGCCGGTGTCCTGGGTCGTGGGGTTGAAGCCCATGCTGCGCAGTGCGTTCTCGGCCTGAGCCTGCAGCTTGGGAATCACGTCATGGGCTTCGACGGTGATGGTCGAGGTGGCCGAGGCGGTGCCGGAGCGGGTGCCGATGACGTTGTCGTCGCGTCCGTCGACCACGTTCAGGGTGACCGTCTGGCCGCTGCCGGTGTGCGGAAAGCCGCCGCTCACCTTCGGCTGTACGGAAAGGATCTGGGGGCTCTGGGCGCAGGCGGCGAGCAGGCCGAGCACCCCAAGAACCGCCACGCACTTGAGCGCAAACCACTGACGCATAACGTACCTCTCGAATTGACGGGGGAAGACCCGCCCAGTATAGACGCCCCGGGCGCGAGCTCGTAGCGCCTCAGCCGACCGGCAGCGCGACATTCTGCGCACCCGCGGCATCGAAGCCGTGCAGCCGGCTGGGCAGGGCGAACAGCCGCCGCCCGCGGGTGATGCCCAGGCGTTCGAACTCGGCGTGGCTGACGCTGGCCAGCCACGGCTCCTCGAGCCAGTCGGCCTCGAGTTCGAGGCGCACTTCGGCGCCCACCGGCACGATCGACGCCACGGTGACCGGCAGGTGCGCCGCGGGGATGGCACGCTCGGCCAGATGCACTTCGTGGGGGCGTAGCAGCAGCTCGCGGCGGCCCGGCTCGACCCCCGGTACGCTGACGCTGGCATTGCCGCAGGTCAGCCGGCCCTCGATGACGTCACCCTCGAGCCGGTTGACGTCACCCAGGAACTCGAACACGAAGCGATTGGCCGGCTCGCGATAGAGGGTGTCCGGGGTGGCGATCTGCTCGACCCGGCCGTTACTCATCACCACCACGCGGTCGGAGAGTTCCAGCGCTTCCTCCTGGTCGTGGGTGACGAACAGGCTGGTGAAACCGAGTTCCTCATGGAGGTGGCGTAGCCAGCGGCGTAGCTCCTGGCGCACCTTGGCGTCGAGCGCGCCGAACGGCTCGTCGAGCAGCAGCACATCGGGCTTGAGCGCCAGTGCGCGGGCCAGCGCCACGCGCTGCTGCTGGCCGCCGGAAAGCTGGGCCGGGAAGCGCTCGGCGAAGGCCGCGAGCCGCACCATTTCCAAAAGCTGCATGACCCGCGTGCGGATCTCGCCGTTCGACGGGCGTTGGCGCCGTGGCAGCGCGCGCAGGCCGAAGGCGACGTTTTCGAACACGCTCATATGGCGGAACAGGGCGTAGTGCTGGAACACGAAGCCGATCCGGCGTTCGCGCACGTGCACCTGGGTGACTTCGCGCTCGCCGAAGTGGATGCTGCCGCCATCGGCCTGCTCGAGGCCGGCGACGATGCGCAAGAGCGTGGTCTTGCCCGACCCCGAGGGGCCGAGCAGGCCGATCAGCTCGCCATCGCGGATATCGAGGTCGATCGGCGCCAGCGCGCGGGTGGTACCGTAGGTCTTGTCGATCTGCGAGATACGGATGCTCATGCGAGGCTCTCCCGGCGCGCCGCGCGCCATTCGAGTGCCGCCTTGGCGGCCAGGGTCAGCAGCGCCAGCAGCGCCAGCAGCGAGGCGCTGGTGAAGGCACCGACGGTATTATAGTCCTGATACAGCTGCTCCACCTGCAGCGGCAGGGTGTTGGTCTGTCCGCGGATCGCCCCGGCGACCACCGAGACCGCGCCGAACTCGCCCACCGCGCGGGCGTTGGTCAGGATCACGCCGTAGAGCAGGGCATGACGGATCTTGGGCAGGGTGACGCGGCGGAAGATTGTCCAGCCGGAGGCGCCCAGGGTCACCGCGGCTTCCTCCTCGCGGGCGCCCTGGGCCTGCATCAGCGGGATCAGCTCGCGGGCGACGAAGGGGCAGGTGACGAAGATCGTTACCAGCACGATGCCCGGCCAGGCGAACATGATCTGGATGTCGTAGCCGTCGAGCCAGCCGCCGAGCCAGCCATTGCGGCCGTAGAGCAGCAGGTAGACCAGCCCGGCGACCACTGGCGAAACCGCGAAGGGGATATCGATCAGGGTCTGCAGCAGACGCCGCCCGGGGAAGCTGAAACGGGTCACCAGCCATGCCAGGAAGATCCCGAACACCAGGTTGATCGGCACCGTCAGCAGCGTCACCAGCAGGGTCAGGCCGATCGCCGCCAGGGTGTAGCGGTCGCTCAGGTTCTGCCAGTAGAGATCGATGCCGCCCATCAGCGCCTGGGCGAAGATCGCCACCAGTGGCAGCAGCAGGAACAGCGCGGTCAGCACCAGCGCTACGCCGATCAGCAGCCGACGCACGCCGGGGGCATCACCGATACGGATCATCAGGCGCCTCCCCCATGCAGGCGGCGAATGAAGCGCCCCTGCCACAGATTGATCACCAGCAGCAGGACCAGCGAGGTCGCCAGCACGATCGAGGCCACCGCGGCGGCGCCGGCGTAGTCGTACTCCTGCAGCTTGACGAAGATCATCAGCGAGGTGATCTCGGTCTCGAACGGCTTGCCGCCGGCGATGAAGATCACCGCGCCGAACTCGCCCAGCGAGCGCACGAAGGCCAGTCCCGTGCCGGTGACCAGGGCCGGCCACAGATGGGGCAGGATCACCCGGCGGAAGGCGTGGCCGTCACGCGCGCCCAGGGTCACCGCGGCCTCGTCGACCTCGCTCGGTAGATCCTCGAGGATCGGCTGTACCGTGCGCACCACGAACGGGATGCTGGTGAAGGCCATGGCCAGGGCGATGCCGACCCAGGTGTAGGCGATCGGCAGGCCCAGTGTCTCGAGCCAGCGCCCGACCCAGCCCTGGCTCGAGTAGAGCGTTGCCAGGGTGACCCCGGCGACTGCGGTGGGCAGGGCGAAGGGCAGATCCATCAGCGCGTCCACCAGACGCTTGCCGGGGAACTCGTAGCGCACCAGCACCCACGCCATCAGCAGCCCGAAGGCGGCGTTGAACAGCGCCGCCACCGCCGCGGCGAGCAAGGTCACCCGGTAGCTGGCGAGGATGCGCGGGTCGCTGATCAGAAACCAGTACTGCGACAGGCTCAGCTGCGACAGCTGCCCCACCAGACTGGTCAGCGGCAGCAGCAGGATCAGCGAGACGAACGTCAGCGTCACCCCCAGCGAGAGCCCGAAGCCCGGCAGGACGCGGCGGCTGGCCTGCCGGCGCAGAGTCGCGGCGATCATCGGCGCTGCAGCTGGTCCAGCTCGCCGCCGCTGGCGAAGTGAGTCTTCATCGCCTCGGGCCAGCTACCGAAGACGTCCTCGACGCGCAGCAGCTCGGTCTGCGGGAAGCGATCGCTGAATTCGGCCGCCACCGCCTCGTCGTTGACCCGGTAGTTGAAGCTGGCGAGCAGGCGCTGGGCCTCATCGGTGTAGAGGTAGTCCAGGTAGCCCTTGGCCAGATCCAGGTTGCCGTTGCGCTCGGCGTACTCCTCGACCACCGCCACCGGGAACTCGGCCAGGATGCTTACCGGCGGCACCACCACCTCGTAGTCATCCGCACCGTATTCGTTGCGAATGTTGTTGACCTCGGACTCGAAGGTGATCAGCACGTCGCCGATGCCACGCTCGACGAAGGTGGTGGTGGCGCCGCGACCCCCGGTGTCGAACACCTCGACGTTGCCCAGGAAGCGCTTCATGTAGGCTTCGATCTTGGCCTTATCGCCGTCGAAGGCCTGGTCGGCGTAGGCCCAGGCGGCCAGATAGGTGTAGCGGCCGTTGCCCGAGGTCTTGGGGTTGGGGAACACCAGCTCGACGTCTTTGCGCGCCAGGTCGTCCCAGTTGTTGATCTGCTTGGGGTTGCCCTTGCGCACCAGGAAGGCGGTGGTCGAGTAGTAGGGCGAGGCGTGATTGGGATACTGCGCCTGCCAATCCTTGGCCACCAGCCCGGCGTCGGCGAGCACGTTGACGTCGGTGACCTGGTTGAAGGTCACCACGTCGGCGCGCAGGCCCTGCATGATCGAACGCGCCTGGGTCGAGGAGCCGCCGTGGGACTGCTTCACGCTCACCTTTTCGTCGTGCTGCTGCTGCCACCAGTCGATGAACTTGGGATTGACTGCGGCGAACAGTTCACGGGCGATATCGTAGGAGGCGTTGAGCAGCTCGCGGGGCTGGTCGGCCTGGGCCGGGGCGACGCTACCCAGAGCGAGGGTCAGCCCCAGGGTGGAGGCGGCGAGCCAGCGGCGAGACGAAGCGAGTCGGAGCATGTGGGTTCCCTGAATGGTGATGGCTTGTCGCGCGCGGACGCGCGGCGCTCTTGTCTTATGAGTCTGTCTTGTCGTTCCGTCGTACGGACCTGTCGAGTCTAGACACGCAGGCTAAATAAACCCATATGGAATTACAATATGTCTATGTATGCCATTTGGATATAACGATCCGCGGCCCTTCTATAAGCGCCGCGGATCGCGCGCGTGGACGCCAACGCCAGCATTTCTGAGCGCTGCGGCGGCGACCCAGGTCGCTCAATGGCCTCGGCCCAGCGCCAGCAGGCCGAGCAGAGGACCGGGCAGCAGCAGCCAGGCCAGCGACTGCCCGAGCAGGGGCAACCACGGCAGCAGCAGGCCCAGCGAGAGCGCCGAGATGGCGAAGCCGATGGCGTTCTGCAGGGTCAGCGCGCTGCCCACCAGCGCGGCGGGGCAGGCACGCGCCGAGAGCGCCGAGAAGTGCGGCGAGTCGATCACCGCCAGCAGGCTCCAGGCGCCGAGCAGCACGATCAGCGCCGCCGTAGGCAGGGTGTCGGCGGTGAGTGCGTAGAGCGTGGCGCACAGCGCCGAGCCGGCCAGCCCCCAGCGCGCCACTGACCGGCTGCCGTGGCGCTGGCTCAGCCAGCCGCCTAACCAGCAGCCGGGCGCGCCCACCGCGATCAGGGCGAAGCTCGCGAGTGCCGCGCCGCTCGTGGAGAGCCCGGGCAGGGCGTGCAGAAGCCATAGTGGCAGCAGCGCCCACAGCGTATAGAGTTCCCACATATGACCGAAGTAGGCGCCGGCGGCGCGGCGAAACTCAGGCAGGCGAAAGGCTGCCAGCCCGCCCAGGCGTGGCCGTGATGGGCATGGCTCCGGAGGCGGCGCTTCCCCCAGCCAGTCCACGCCGGCGCCACCGGTCACTGCCAGCAACGAGGCCAGCCACAGCGTCAGTTGCCAGCCGCCGCCGAGGTCCAGCGCCGCCAGCAGGTGCGGCATCGCGGTGCCGAGCACCAGCATGCCGACCAGCCACGCCAGCGCCGCGCCGGTGCGCTCGGGGGCCCAGCCCACCATCAGCTTCATCCCCACCGGGTAGATGCCGGCCAGCGCCATGCCGGTGATCAGGCGCAGTGCCACTGCCGGGCCCAGCCCGCCGGCATGCACCAGAGCCGCATTGCTGGCGGCACCGATCACGCAGCACACGGCGAACACCCGACTGGCGTCGCGGCGGTCGGCAAGCCCGCTGAGCCCGATCCCCAGGGTGCCGAGCAGAAAGCCCACCTGCACCGCGCCGGTGAGCCAGGCCAGGTCATCGGCATCCAGCGCCCAGGCCAGACGCAGCTCGGCGAGTAGGGCGTTGGGCGTGAACCAGAGCGAGGTGCCGAACCACTCGGCGAGGGCGATCACCAGGATCGCCAACGGCGGCCGGCGTGACATCACCGCCGGCCGCTCGTGTCACGCCGGGCGTGCACTCACAGCCCCATGGCGGAGGAGGTCGAGCGGCGCGGGTCGGCGCCGCCGGTGAAGGTGCCGTCGGGTTCGATCAGGATCGACTGCGCGGCGCCCATCGCCTCCTGCTGGCTGAGGGTATGGCCCATCGCCTCGAGCAGCGCCTGAGTGTCGGGGCTGATGCCATCCTCGATGCGGATCTCGTCGGGCAGCCACTGATGGTGGATACGCGGCGCGCTGACCGCGCTCTGGATGTTCATGCCGTGATCGATCACGTTCATCACCACCTGCAGCGTCGTGGTGATGATGCGCGAGCCGCCGGGGCTGCCGGTGATCAGGAAGTTCTTGCCATCCTTCTTGACGATGGTCGGCGTCATCGACGACAGCATGCGCTTGCGCGGCTCGATCTTGTTGGCTTCGCCGCCGATCAGACCATAGGCGTTGGGCGCGCCTGGCTTGGCCGAGAAGTCATCCATTTCGTTGTTGAGCAGAAAGCCGGCGCCATCGACCACGATGCCCGAGCCGTAGCTGAAGTTGATGGTATAGGTATTGGAGACCGCCAGGCCGCTGTCGTCGGCGATCGAGAAGTGCGTGGTCTCGTTGGACTCGTAGGGCAGCGGGTTGCCGGCGGCGATCTCGGCGCTCGGGGTGGCGTGGTCGAGGGGGATCTCGCCGCGCAGCTCGGCGGCGTAGGCCGGCGAGGTCAGCCCGGCCAGCGGTACGTCGACGAAGTCGGGGTCGCCCAGGTATTCGGCGCGATCGGCGTAGGCGCGCTGCATCGCCTCGGCCATCAGGTGAATGGTGCGCGCCGAGTTGAAGCCCATGGCGTGGATGTCATAGCCCTCGAGGATGTTCAGCATCTGCACGATATGCGCGCCGCCGGAGGAGGGCGGGCTCATGGCGTAGACATCGTAGCCGCGATAGTTGCCGTGCACGGGTTTGCGAATCGTGGGCTGATAGTCGGCCAGATCCTGGGCGGTCATCAGGCCGCCGTGGCGCTGCATCTCGGCGCTGATCAGGCGCGCCGTCTCGCCCTCGTAGAACTCGCGCGGGCCCTGGGCGGCGATGCGCTTGAGCGTGGCGGCGAGATCGGGCTGGCGGAACAGCTCGCCGGCCTGGTAGTTCGAACCGTCGGGCTTGTAGAAGACCTTGCGCGTGGCGTCCCACTGCTCGAGGCGATCCTTGGCCTGGGCCAGCCCTTCGGCGAAGCGCGGTGGCACCTCGAAGCCCTCTTCGGCCAGCTTGATCGCCGGGGCCAGCGCCTCGGCCAGGCTCAGGGTGCCGTACTTGTCCAGCGCCAGCGCCAGGCCGGCCACCGTGCCGGGTACGCCGGCAGCGTTGTGGGTGAAGCGCGAGAGCTTGGGTACCGCCTCGCCCTGATCGTTCTGGAACATCGTCGTGTAGGCTGCCGCGGGCGCCTTTTCGCGGTAGTCGATGGCGATCACCTCGTCGCGCTGCTCATCGGAGATCAGCATGAAGCCGCCACCGCCGATATTGCCCGAGCGCGGCTGGGTCACCGCCAGCGCAAAGCCGGCGGTGACCGCGGCATCCACCGCATTGCCGCCCTTGGCGAGCACGTCGTGGGCGATCTGCGAGGCCAGGTAGTGGCTGGTCGCGACCATGCCGTGCTCCCCCACCTGCGGATGAAAACGCTCGCCCTCGAGGATCGCCGAATCGGCCTGCGCCAGTGGCGCGATGCCCAGATAGAGCGTGGAGAGCGTGATCGACAGCCAGCACCGGGCGCGCGGGCGAAAGAGTGAGGACATGGCGTAGGCTCCTTGAACTGATCCCGTCATGGGTCTTTATCTGGGTTTTGGTCTTGTTTGGCGCGGGGCCCGGGACGCTCGGCGCCAGCGGCGTTCTCCCGCTACCCGCTGGCCGAGCATAGCCCGTGGGCGCACGATCGGCTAACCGCAGCGGCGCCGAGGGCTGCTAGAATGCAGGCAGACTCGAATCCATGCCCACGCCCATCACTGCCAGGACGCTGCGTCATATGCGTGATTTCAAGATTGCCCCCTCGATTCTCTCCGCCAACTTCGCCTGCCTGGGGCAGGAGGTGGACGATGTGCTGGCCTCCGGCGCCGACATGATCCACTTCGACGTGATGGACAACCACTACGTGCCCAATCTGACCATCGGCCCCATGGTGTGCGAGGCATTGCGCAAGCACGGCGTCACCGCACCGATCGACTGCCACCTGATGGTCAAGCCGGTGGATCAGCTGATCGGCGACTTCATCGACGCCGGGGCCAGCTACGTCACCTTCCACCCGGAAGCCTCGGAGCATATCGATCGTTCGCTGCAGCTGATCAAGAGCCGTGGCTGCAAGGCCGGGCTGGTATTCAACCCGGCCACGCCGCTCTCCTATCTCGACTACGTGATGGACAAGCTCGACATGATCCTGCTGATGAGCGTCAACCCCGGCTTCGGTGGCCAGTCGTTCATTCCCGCCGCGCTCGACAAGCTGCAAGAGGCGCGGCGCCGGATCGACGCCAGCGGGCTGCCGATCCGGCTGGAGATCGATGGCGGGGTGTCGCCGCAGAACATCGCCGAGATCGCGCGTGCCGGCGCCGATACCTTCGTCTCCGGCTCGGCGATCTTCAAGGCGCGCAGCCTCGACGATCCGCATCGCTACGATGGCGTGATCGGCGAGATGCGTAGCGCCCTGGCGGCATTGGACTGAGGCGACAAAGGTGAGCGAATGCCCGGGCGACGACGCACCAGCGGTCGCCGCGCGCCCCTGGTATCTCTATCTGATTGAGACCGCCGCCGGGGCGCTCTATACCGGTATCACCACCGACGTCGCGCGGCGCTTCGCCGAGCACAGTCGCGGCAAGGGGGCACGCGCGTTGCGCGGGCGTGGGCCGCTGACGCTGCGCCATGTCGAGCAGGTGGGGAGCCAGAGCGAGGCGCTCAAGCGCGAGGCGGCGATCAAGCGCCTGGGTGCGGTCCAGAAACGGCGCTGGCTGGCACAGCGCGAGGGCGATTGTCATCGAACTGTCATTATCTCCGAGACGTCCAATCCGTAGACTGTAACTTTCTGTTAACGTCGGGTGGTCGAGAGCATGAAGGTCGTGGCGCTGCACAATTTGAAGGGCGGAGTGGGCAAGACCTCGGCGGCGGTCAATCTGGCCCGGGAGGCCAATCGCGACCGAGTGCCGGTGCTGTTGTGGGATCTCGACGCCCAGGGGGCCTCGACCTGGGTGCTGGGCGGCGAGAGCGGGCTGAGCAAGAAGGTCTCCAAGCTGCTCGCCGGCAAGTCGCCGCTCGGCGAGCAGGTGCAGCACACCCCATGGGAACGCTTCGACCTGCTGCCGGCGGATATCCGCCTGCGCGAGCTGGACCGCCTGCTCGACGCCAGCGCCGATGGTGACAAGCATCTCAAGCGGCTGATCGAGCCGTTCGGCGAGGAGTACGGGCTGATGATCCTCGACTGCCCGCCGGGGCTATCGACGCTGGCGGAGCAGCTGATCCGTGCTGCCGACCGCATCCTGGTGCCGACCATCCCCAGCCCGCTGTCGGTGCAGGCGTTCTCGCGCATGCTCGACCATCTCGATCTCAAGAAGCGCCAGCGCGAGCGGCTCTCGCCGTTCTTCAATCTGGTCGACCGGCGGCGCACCCTGCACCGCGAGTGGCTCGATTCACCGCCGGCGGCACTCGGCCGGCCCATGCGCAGCTGGATCCCCTATGCTAGCGACGTCGAACGCATGAGTCTCGAATGCCAGCCATTGGCCGACCTGGCGCCGCGCAGCCGCGCGACCCTGGCCTACCGTCAGCTGTGGCAAGAACTCAAGGCCGAGCTCGACGCCTGAGGCGCAGTTTCGGGCGCCTTAGAGGCCATTTCCACCCCCTCTGATGATGGGCGCCGGGGGTAGGGCAAAGCGAGGGTCCTTTGCCAGGGATGGCAAAGGTAGCGCCCAGGGAGGGGTTCACAGCGCCCTCGCGACGCCCTGCCTCCGGATAAGCCCACATCGTCCAGCGGTTGTGAAAGGCGCTCTTAGACAGGACGCGGTACTGGGCGCCATAAATAGCCAGGGCGCGGTATCGGGCGCCATAGGTAGACAGGGCGCGGTACTGGGCGCCATAAATAGCCACGGCATCGGGCGCCAGATCAAAAGCCCGCGCGCTCAGGCCTCGGCCAGCGCCTGCAGTACCCTTGCCACCGCCTCGGCCCCGGGGTCGGTCACCCCCTGCAGGGCGCTCTCCGGCAGATAGGCAGAGCGCCCGGCGCGGGCTTGCGCCATCGTCGCCGTGGCCTCGGCACCTTCCCGTGCACGTTCGGCCGCCCTGGCCAGATCGCCGCCTTCTCGCAGTGCCTCCACCGCCGGTATCAGCGCATCGAGCAGGGTGCGGTCGCCCTGTGCCGCGCCGCCGTAGCGCTGCATGCGCTCGATGCCCACTGCCAGCGCGGCGGCGAGATTGTCGCCCTCGGCCAGCTCGGCCCCCGCCGCGGTGAACAGGATCGACAGCAGCACGCCGCTGGAGCCGCCCATGTCACGGGCGAGGCAGGCACCGATGCCAGCGAACAGCGCCGCGGGTCGAGCGCTCTCCAACTGACCGGCATCGAGACGCCGGGCGACGGCCTCGGCACCGCTGGCCAGGCTGGTACCGGCATCGCCATCGCCGCTGCGGGCATCCAGATCGTCGAGGGCCTGGCGCGACTCCGTCAGTACCGCGATCGCCGCGCGCACCAGAGTCTCCACCGTGGCGTCGCGCTCGACATGCTCGGGCACCGGCGGCTCGCTGATCTGGGGCGTGAAGCGGGCCGGCGCGCGCGGCGTGCGCAGCCCCGGCCAGGCGGGCGCGCCGGTCGGCGCGGCGAGAGCGCTGAAGAGATCGTCGTCGGCCGCCACCAGGGTGATCGAGAAGCCCTGCATGTCGAGCGAGGTCATCAGCGCCGCCGGCCCGATCACCCCGGAGAGCGCTAGCCCGCGGCGGTTGACCAGCAGGCTGGCGGCGAGCACCTGCATCTCCTGTTCGGCGGCGCCGCCCAGATTGTTGAGCAGGGCGACGTAGGGCGCTGCGTAGCCGCGCGCGGCGAGGGTCTCGGTGAGCGGTGCCAGCAGGGTCTCCACCGCCTCGCTGGCACTCTCCGGATCGACCCGGCGCACGCCGCTCTCGTTGTGGATGCCCAGGCCCAGCTCGGGGGCGCAGGGGGCTTTCGCTTCGCCCGGGCGGGCGGCGTGGGAGAGCGCCAGCCCCAGCGAGGCGATCCGCGGTAGGGCGGCCTCGACGCGCTCGCTCAAGGTCTCCAGCGGTATCTGCTGCGCCGCCAGCCAGCCGGCCAGCTTGTGTACGATCAGCGTGCCGGCGATGCCGCGCGGCTGGGGGGCGTCGGGCAGGGCGATATCGTCGCCGACGATCACCATCGACACCGCCAGGCCCTCCTGGCGCGCCTGCTCGGCGGCGAGGCCGAAATTGAGCCGGTCGCCGGTGTAGTTCTTGACGATCAGCAGACAGCCGGCGGCGCCGCACACCTCGCGAATCGCGGCGAGCACCGCATCGACACTGGGCGAGGCGAACAGCCCGCCGACCACTGCGCCGGTCAGCATGCCCTCGCCGATGAAGCCGGCATGGGCCGGCTCGTGGCCGCCGCCACCGCCGGAGAGTAGGGCGACCTGGTCACGCCCGTGGTGCTCGCGATCCCAGTCGGCGCGGACCAGAATACGCAGATGCTGGCTGGGTTCGGCGATGCGCACGTCCGTCAGTGCACTGACGCCGGCGAGGACGTCATCGATCAGGGTGTCGGCGGCGTTGTAGAAATGCTGCATGAGGCACTCCGGCGGTGGCTGGCCCGGGGGCGATGGCCGAGATGGAAATCGCGATGGCGTGGTGGCGGGGTCGCCCGCTCAGACCCCGAGGTTAGCCCAGAAGGCCATGCGCTTCGAGCATCCGCCGTCGAATCGGAATACGCACGGGCGACTTCGATGGCGAGACCGGAACCTGTATGCTTAGCCAGTCCGTTCGCTACTCGTCACTCGTTACTGGTCAACCTTATTACGCGACACTTCCCTATGGCGTTGCCCACGCTCGACGACCCGTTCTACTACCTGGCCAATTTCCACACCGTGCTCGACTGGCTCGGGTCGCGTTATGCCGATCTGCTGTCGGCCGAGGAGCGCGACTTCATCGCCGCCTTCGAAGCGCTGCCGCGCGCATCGCGGGCGCTGCTGGTGCGTATGGTGATGCGCAAGGGCGTCGACTTTCGTGCCAGCCGGCTGCGCTACGCCGAGATCGGCGATACCCGGGCGGCGGCGGTGCCGCTGATCGCCGCCGGCTGGATCGAGACCGATGCCGAGCTGGAGCTGGCGGCACTCTTTGCCTTGACGACCAAGAGCGAGCTTGCCGCCGACCTGGCGCCGTGGCTGGCCGAGCTGGGGCTTTCGCGCAGCGCGGGCAAGGCCGTCTGGTGCACGGCGCTGGCGGCCGAGTCGCCGCCGCCGCGAGCGCTGCCGGCGTGGTTGCCGAGCCTCGACGACACGCACTATCGCCTGACCGTCGACGCCCTCGGCGAGCGTTTCCGGCTGATGTTCTTCGGTAACCTGCGCCAGCAGTGGTCGGAGTTCGTGCTCGCCGATCTGGGGGTCTACCGTTTCGAGTCCGTCCCCCTGGCGGCAGCGTCGCGGGCCTTCTCTCGGCGCGACGAGCTGGAGGCCTATCATCATCTGCATCGCTGCCGCGAGCGCTTCGACGCCGACGAGCCGCTGGTTGACCTGCTCGCCGAGATCCCGCGCGAGCCCTTCGACAACCCCTGGTTGGAGCGGCGCCGTGGCCGGCTGCTCTACAAGCTCGCCTACCGCAGCGAGCGCCAGGGCGAGCTGCGCCAGGCGCTGGCGCTCTACCATGACAGCGCCGCGCCGGAAGCGCGCCTGCGCCGCATTCGGGTGCTCGAACGCCTGGCACGCTTCGACGAGGCCTGGGCGCTGGCCCGGTGCGCCGAGAACGCCCCGCTGAGTGCCGCCGAGTCCCAGGCGCTGGGGCGCGTCGTGCCGCGTCTGCGGCGCAAGCTGGGGCTGCCGCGGGGCGACGCCGCGGCGCCGGCCGAGCCCGAGCGCATCATGCTGACGCTGCCGCGCAGTGGCTGGGTCGAGGGCGCGGTGGCGGCACACCTGAGTTGTGACCAGGCGCCGGTGATCTATGTCGAGAACACTCTGATCAACGCGCTCTTCGGGCTGCTCTGTTGGGAGGCGATCTTCGCGCCGCTGCCGGGGGCCTTCTTCCACCCGTTCCACAGCGGGCCGGCGGATCTCTTCGACGAGGATTTCCACGTCCGGCGCCAGGCGCTGTTCACGGCCTGCCTGGCGGCGCTGGAGCGTGGCGACTATGGCGACATCGTGCGCCAGCGTTTTCGCGACAAGTACGGCATTCAGTCGCCGTTCGTCGCCTGGGGCGCGCTCGACGAGCGCACCCTGACGCTGGCGCTGACGTGCATCCCCGCGCGTCACCTGCGGCTGTGGTTCGAGCGTCTGCTCGGCGACATTCGTGCCAATCGTGCCGGTATGCCGGATCTGATCCAGTTCTGGCCGGACGAGGCGCGCTACCGCATGATCGAGGTGAAGGGACCCGGGGATCGCCTGCAGGACAACCAGAAGCGCTGGCTCGCCTTCTGCGCCGAGCATGCCATGCCGGTCAGCGTCTGCTACGTCAGTTGGGACGAGGGCGACGAGGGGCAACCGCAGGGAGTGGTGATCGAGGGTGCCGGAGCGCCGCCGAATAGCGCGGCGGGCGGGAACCCGGCGTGAGCTACCGGATCGCGGTGCGCGCGCTGTGCGAGTTCTCGGCCAAGGCGGGCGATCTCGATCTGCGCTTCACGCCATCGCCCTCGGCCCAGGAGGGCATCGCCGGCCACCGGGTGGTGAGCGAACGCCGCGGCGAGCGCTACGAGCGCGAAATAGCGCTCGCCGGGCACTACGTGCATCTGGAGGTGCGCGGGCGCGCCGACGGCTATGACCCCGACGCCAACCGGCTCGAGGAGATCAAGACCCACCGCGGCGATCTGGCGCGCCAGCCGGCCAACCAGCGCGCCCTGCACTGGGCCCAGGCGCAGGTCTACGGCCATCTGTTGTGCCTGGCGCGGGGGCTCGACCAGCTCACCGTGACCCTGGTCTATTTCGATATCGCCAGCCAACGTGAGACGCCGCTCAGCCAGCAATGCAGCGCGTGCGAGCTGCGCGAGGTGTTCGAGACCCACTGCCAGCGCTTTCTGGCCTGGGCCCAGCAGGAGCTGGCGCATCGGCGGCGGCGTGACGCGGCGCTGGTGGCGCTGAACTTCCCGTTCGCCGACTTCCGCGCCGGCCAGCGCGAGCTGGCGGAGGCAGTCTACAAGGCCACTCATACCCGGCGCTGGCTGCTGCTGCAGGCGCCCACCGGCATCGGCAAGACGCTGGGGACGCTGTTCCCGATGCTCAAGGCGATGCCCGGCGAACCGCTCGACCGGGTGTTCTTTCTCACCGCGCGCAATACCGGCCAGCAGCTGGCGCTGGAAGCCCTCGAGCAGCTCGGCGCGCGCCCGCTTGCTGAATCCGCCGCCGACACCCAGGCGTCGGCGCCGGCCCCTGCCGAGCCGGCCTCGGGTGACGCCGCCGCGGCGCTACCGCTGCGGGTGCTCACGCTGACCGCGCGGGAAAAAGCCTGTGAGCATCTCGACAAGGCGTGCCACGGCGAGGCGTGTCCGCTTGCCGCGGGCTTCTACGACCGCCTGCCAGCGGCACGCTCGGCGGCCGCCGAGCGCGGCTGGCTCGACCGCGCCGGTCTGCGCGCGGTGGCCCTCGAGCATCAGGTCTGCCCCTACTACCTGGGCCAGGAGATGTCGCGCTGGGCCGATGTAGTGGTCGCCGACGTCAACTACTACTTCGATCTGCACGCCCAGCTCTACGCGCTGACCCTGCAGCAGCAGTGGCAGGTGGGCATTCTGGTGGACGAGGCGCACAACCTGGTCGAGCGCGGTCGCGGCATGTATACCGCGACGCTCGATCACGCCGCCTTCCGGCGCCTGGTGCCGCAGCTGCCGGCGCCGCTCAAGCGCCCGCTGGCGCGGGTCGCCGCGGCCTGGCAGGATCTGGCGGAGCAGTTGGACGATGCCCACGGCGAGCGCGATTATCGCGTGCTCGAGCACCTGCCGGGCAAGCTGATCGCGGCGCTGCAGCAGGCGGTATCGCGGATCGTCGAGTATCAGAGCGAGCAGCCGATCGCCCTGGACGGCGAGCTGCAGCGCTTCTCCTTCGAGGCCCAGCATCTGTGCCGGGTGGCCGAGACGTTCGCTAGCCACTCGCTGTGCGATCTGACCCGACAGCCGGCGCGCGGACGCCAGCGCCGCGCCGGGGCGACGCTGACCCTGCGCAACGTCATGCCGGCGCCGTTTCTGGCCGCGCGCTTCGCCGCCGCCCATGGCGGCACGCTGTTCTCCGCTACGCTCTCGCCCCAGGGCTATTTTCGCGATCTGCTCGGGGTGCCCGACACTGCACCCTGGCTGGCGCTGGGCTCGCCGTTCGCCGCCGGCCAGCTCGAGGTCAGCATCGCCACCCGGCTATCGACCCGTTACGCCCATCGCGCGGCCTCGCTCGATCCGCTGGTGGCGCGTATCGCCGCGCGCTTCCATCAGCGGCGCGGCAACTATCTCGCCTTCTTCTCGAGCTTCGCCTATCTGGAGCAGGTCGCCGAGCGCCTGGCCGAGCGTCACCCGGAGGTGGTGCAGTGGCGCCAGGCGGCGCGCATGGACGATGCCGCCCGGGCCAGCTTCCTGGCGCGTTTCGAAAGCGGCGGGGCAGGGGTCGGCTTTGCCGTGCTCGGTGGAATCTTCGGCGAGGGCATCGATCTGCCCGGCGAGCGGCTGATCGGGGCCTTCGTCGCGACGCTGGGGTTGCCCCAGGTCAATCCGGTCAACGAGCAGATGCGCGAACGGCTGCAGGCGCTGCTCGGCAACGGCTACGACTACGCCTACTTCTATCCCGGCATGCAAAAGGTGGTGCAGGCCGCCGGGCGGGTGATCCGCACCGCCAGCGACCGGGGCGTCATCGAGTTGCTCGACGACCGTTTCGCTCAGCCCCGGGCGCGGGCGCTACTGCCGACCTGGTGGCCCGAGCCCCGGCTCGACTGAGCGAGTGCGGGGCGCAGCCTCCGCCCTCTCAGTGCAGCTTCATCTTGGGCCGCAGATAGCGGTTGAGCCCATCCACCACCACCGTCATGCCGGTCTTGAACAGGCCATGGATCGCCATCTGGTGCATGCGGTAGAGCGAGGCGTAGAACAGCTTCGCCAGCCGGCCCTCGATGAACAGGCTGCGCGCCGAGGTGCCGCGCATCAGACTGCCGACCGCCTCGAAGTGGGCCAGCGAGATCAGCGAGCCGCGGTCGTGGTAGACGAACGGCTTGAGCGGCTTGCCGGCCATCGCCGCGCGCAGGTTGTGGTAGCAGTGGGTCGCCTGTTGATGAGCCGCCTGAGCCCGCGGCGGTACCCGCTTGTCGTCGGCCTGGGGGCAGGCGGCGCAGTCGCCGAAGGCGAAGATGCGCTCGTCGTCGAGACTCTGCAGCGTCTGGTGCACCTTGAGCTGGTGGTTGCGCTCGGTGGCGAGGCCCAGCTCGGAGAGGAAGGCCGGGGCGCGGATACCCGCGGCCCACACGCTCAGGTCGGTCGCCAGCGGTTCGCCATCGGCGGTGATGAAGCCGTGCTCGTTGGCCTCGGTGACCCGGGTGTCGACGTGGATCTTCACCCCCAGGCGCTCGAGTTCGCCGTGCACCGCGCGGCTGATGCGTTCGGGCAGCGCCGGCAGCACCCGCGGTGCGGCCTCGATCAGGTGCACCTCGAGCTTGCCGCTGTCGAGGGCGGTGAAGCCGTAGCTGTGAAGCATCTTCGAGGCGCCGAACAGCTCCGCCGCGAGTTCGACCCCGGTGGCCCCGGCGCCGACCAGACCGACGGTCAGCTTGGGATGAGTGCGCCGCTCGGGATCGCTGTAGCGCAGGAAGGTGTTGAGCATGTGACGGCGGAAGTTCTCCGCCTGCTGCGGGCTGTCGATGAAGTGGCAATGCTCGGCCACGCCGGGGGTGCCGAAGTCGTTGGAGACGCTGCCCACCGCCAGCACCAGGTAGTCGTAGGTGAGCTTGCGTGCCGGCAGCACCACGACGTCGTCGGCATCATGAATCGGTTCGAGGGTGATGGTGCGGGCGTCGCGGTCGATGCCGCTCAGGGTGCCGCGCTGAAAGCGGTAGCCGTTGTGCTTCGAGTGGCCCTGATAGGAGACCTCGTCGAGACCCGAGTCGAGGGTGCCGGTGGCGACCTCGTGCAGCAGCGGTTTCCAGATATGGGTGGGGTTGCGGTCGACGAGCACGATGTCGGCGCGCTGGCGTTTGCCCAGCTTGCGGCCCAGACGGGTCGCCAACTCGAGGCCGCCGGCACCGCCACCGACCACCACGATACGCGGTGTGGTCATGACAGAAGACTCCTTGCGAATACGATGAAAACGAAGGGAAAAGGGTGTGCGCTGGCGTCGAGCGACCTCGCTGCCGGGCGGCCGGGGCCGAGACGGTGTGCGAGCGCGGGGTGAAGCAGGATGACGCGATCCGTGATGGATGAGATGACGCAAAGGGCTGAAGCAGGGATCACAGTCACGAAAAGGCCGGTCGACTCGACGAAAGTATAGCCGGTAGGATACGCCCATCGCTGCCGCTTGGCACCCGCGAAAGGTGCTCCGGCGCCGCCACTGGAGACCGTGCAAGATGCTGCCCCTGCTCGACGATATCCGCCTCATCGCCTTCGATCTCGACGGTACCCTGATCGACTCCGTGCCCGACCTCGCCGCGGCGGTGGACGCGATGCTGGAAGACATGGCGTGCCCGCCCGCGGGTGAGGCCAAGGTGCGCGACTGGGTCGGCAACGGTTCGCACCTGCTGGTATCTCGGGCGCTGGCCGACGCCCGCGGCGGTGAACCTGACGGGCAGACGCTTGCGCGCGCCCACGCACATTTCCTCTCGCACTATCGTGCAGCGCCCTGCGCGCGCACCCGGGTCTTCCCCGGCGTGCGCGAGGCGCTGGAAGGGCTTTCTGCCCGCGGCCTGGTGCTGGCGCTGATCACCAACAAGCCGGCGGCCTTCATCGACCCGATCCTCGAAGCGTTGGCGCTGCGCGACTATTTCCAGCTCACCCTGGGCGGCGACTCGCTGCCCGAGAAGAAGCCGCACCCGGCGCCGCTGTTGCATCTGGCCACGCACTTCGACATCGCCCCGCAGCACTGCCTGATGGTCGGCGACTCGCGTCACGACATCGAAGCGGGCAAGCGCGCCGGCTTTCGTACCCTGGCGGTACCCTATGGCTACAACCACGGTGAGCCGGTGGCGACGAGCGCCCCAGACGGTCTGGTTGAATCGCTTCAGGAACTCGTTTAGGGTTTTTCGACCGGCGTCGCACCCTGGCTGTCGCCGGCCACGAGCCGTCATTTCACGCCCCTTTTCTCTGGACCGAGCCCCACATGCAACCGGATAGCCGACGCCCCGTGTGTTCCAGCGCCCTGATGCGCCACGTCAAGCGTTGGCGATGGTGACCGTCAGCCCGATTGCCTTATCTGCCTGTCGCTGATTTTCACTGTTGGAGCCCGGTCTCATGACGATGACCCCTGAGCGTTTTGCCGAGCTGGCGCAAGCCGGCTACAACCGTATTCCTGTGACCCGCGACGTGCTCGCCGATCTGGATACGCCGTTGTCGACCTATCTCAAGCTGGCCGATGCCCCCTGGACCTTCCTGCTCGAATCGGTACAGGGCGGCGAGAAGTGGGGGCGCTACTCGATCATCGGCCTGCCCAGCCGCGAGCGCATCGAGGTGCGTGGTTTCACCGTGCGCCATTTGATCGACGGCGAGCAGCACGGGGTCGCCGAGGTGGCCGACCCGCTGGCCTGGATCGAGCAGTTCCAGGCGCGTTTCAAGGTGCCGCACCTGGATGATCAGCCGCGCTTCGACGGCGGCCTGGTGGGCTACTTCGGTTACGACACCATCCGCTACATCGAGCCGCGGCTGCGCAGCGAGCGCGCTGCCGAGAAGCCCGACCCGATCGGGGTGCCGGACATTCTGCTGATGGTGTGCGACGACCTGGTGGTGTTCGACAATCTCTCCGGCCGGCTGCAGCTGTGGACCCACGCCGACCCGCAGGAGACGGATGCGCTGGCCTCGGCCTGGGAGCGGCTCGAAGCGCTCGAACTCAAGCTGCGCAGCGCGACCTTCAATACCCTGAGCCCGGGCACCGGGCGCAACGACGTGGCCGAACAGGACTTCCACGCCAGCTTCAGCGAGCAGGGCTACAAGGAGGCGGTGGCGCGTATCAAGGAGTACGTGCTGGCCGGCGATCTGATGCAGTGCGTCCCCTCCCAGCGCATGTCGATCCCGTATCAGGCGCCGCCGCTGGATCTCTACCGCGCCCTGCGCAGCCTCAACCCGTCGCCCTACATGTTCTTCCTCAACCTGGACGACCACCACGTGATCGGTGCCTCGCCGGAGATCCTGACCCGGCTGGAGGGCGACGAAGTCACGGTGCGGCCGATCGCCGGCACCCGCCCACGCGGCGCCACGCCGGCCGAGGACAAGGCGCTGGAGGAGGAACTGCTGGCCGATCCCAAGGAGATCGCCGAGCATCTGATGCTGATCGACCTGGGGCGCAACGACATCGGTCGCATCAGCCAGACCGGGACGGTGGAGGTGACCGATCGCATGGCGATCGAGCGCTATTCCCACGTCATGCACATCGTCTCCAACGTCACCGGCAAGCTGCGCGGCGGCATGTCGGCGATGGATGTGCTGCGCGCCACCTTCCCTGCGGGGACGCTCTCCGGGGCCCCCAAGATTCGCGCGCTGGAGGTGATCGACGAGCTCGAACCGGTCAAGCGCGGTATCTACTCCGGCGCGGTGGGCTATCTCTCCTGGCACGGCAACATGGACATGGCGATCGCCATCCGCACCGCCGTGCTCAAGGATGGCGAGCTGCACGTGCAGGCGGGCGGGGGCATCGTCGCCGACTCCGACCCCGACGACGAGTGGCAGGAAACGCTCAACAAACGCCGCGCGCTGTTCCGCGCGGTGGCGATGGCGGAAAAGGGGCTCGACAACCTCGACTGACCCCATCGGCGACTGACCCCGTCGGCTGTCATCCTGGTGTCATGCTTGTCGCTTTCCATCGAGAGGCATGACACATGCCGATTCCGCTTCCCCCAATGATGCCCGATCCGCTGTCGCCGCCGTGCGGCAGCGGCCCCTGCCGCCACAGCGTCACGTCATGACACGCGCCTGGCGCTGGTGGCGGGTGGCTCTGGTAGCGGGGCTCGGCGTCACGCTGTGTGTGCTGTTCGCGGCATACGGCGTTGTGCCCCGCAGTTGGCTCGAAGAGCTCCAGCTGCTGCCGTTCACCCTCGCCATGATCGTGCTGCCGGCGCTGGGCATCCCCATGACTCCCTTCTTCATCATCGCCGGGCTGCGCTTCGGCGTGGCCGGCGGTCTCGCCGTGGCCACACTGGCGACGCTGTGCAATCTGCTGCTCTGCTATGCCATCGCCCATAGTCGCTTGCGCCCGCGTCTGCGTCAGCTGCTCCAGCGTCGTTTTCCGGCGCTGGCGGCGCTCGACGTGGATCGCCGCAGCGCCTGGCGAGTGACCTTTCTGATCAAGCTGGTACCGGGCGTGCCGATGTTCATCAAGCATTACGCCCTCGGGGTGGCCGGCGTGCCGCGCTCGATCTATCTCACGGTGGCACTGCTGACCACGGGCCCTTATGGGGTGGCCTTCGTGGTCCTGGGGGAGTCCGCCCTGAGCGGGGATCTGGGGCAGGCGCTGGGCGCGCTGGTGGCACTGGCGCTGATTGCGGTGTCGCTGCTGGCCTGGCGTCAGGCGCGCCGGCGTCGCTTGGCACAGCGGGCGATCAAGGGCGACGCAGGGCGAGTGAAGGGCGGATAGATAGCGAATAGATGAGGCAGCGAGACGACGCCTGGGAGGCTCGCCGCGCCGCCAGCATCGCCGCCCGCGTCAGGGCCGGCGGCGATGGGGGAGCGCATTGCGTTGGCTCGGTCGGCCTGATTCAGTCGACCTGGCCCAGCAGCAGGAACTCGATCAGCGCCTTCTGCGCGTGGAGGCGATTGCCGGCCTCCTGCCACACCACCGCGCGCGGGTCGTCGAGCAGGGTAGTGCTGATCTCTTCGCCGCGATGCGCCGGCAGGCAGTGCAGGAAGATGGCGTCGGCGGCGGCCTGGTCGAGCAGCGCTTCGGTGACCTGGAAGCCGTCGAAATCGCGCTCGCGCTTGGCCTGCTCCTCCTCCTGGCCCATCGAGGCCCACACGTCGGTGGTCACCAGATCGGCACCGCGCACGGCCACGCTGGGGTCGCGCACGATCAGCGCGTGGTCACCGGCGGCATCGAGAATGTCCTGACGCGGCTCGTAGCCCTGCGGACAGCAGATGCGCAGCTGGAAGTCGAACTGCCGGGCGGCGTTGATCCAGGAGTGGCACATGTTGTTGCCATCGCCGATCCACACCGCGGTCTTGCCCGTGACCGCGCCGCGGCACTCGGTCCAGGTCATGACGTCGGCGAGCAGCTGGCACGGGTGGTAGTCATCGGTGAGGGCGTTGATCACCGGCACCGTACTGCTGGCGGCGAACGTCTCGAGGCCGTCGTGGGAGAAGGTACGGATCATCACCGCATCGACCATCTCCGAGAGCACCCGGGCGGTGTCGCCGATCGGCTCGCCGCGGCCGAGCTGGGTATCGCGCGGCGACAGGAACAGCGCATGCCCGCCGAACTGAGCCATCGCGGTCTCGAACGAGACCCGGGTGCGGGTCGAGGACTTCTCGAAGATCATCGCCAGGGTACGATTGCTGAAAGGGGTGTAGGTCGGCCCCTGGGTCTTCAGTTCGTGCTTGATCTTGATCGCGCGCTGAATCAGATAGGCGAGCTCGTCGCGGGAGAGATCCAGCAGGGTCAGAAAGTGGCGTGCGCTCATGGGCGGTTCCCGTTTTGGCCTAATTCTGCGGCAGCGCCCCTCGCGCCGCGCGGGGAGGGCCTGCAAAGAAAAAAGCGCCGCGAGCGAAAAGCCGTCGGAACGGTTCGCTGAACGGCGCCGTCACCGGCTTGGCTGCATGCCGGTTCGTGCGAGATCGTTCATCCTAACCAGCCCCCCGCAGCCGTGCAATGGCCCGCAGGGGTGGCGGCTGAGCCGTGCGGAGTGGCGATCGCCGGGGCAGGGGTGTTTTCGTGCCACGTCATCAGTAGAATGAGCGTCACGGTCAAACTTCATGCAGCCACGCGACGGGCGCCGTGATCGCGCTCGTCCCGTCAAAGGACGTCCCATGAGCGATACCCTCGATACCATCAAGCAGCAGATCGGCGACAACGCGATCCTGCTCTACATGAAAGGCACTCCGCAGCTGCCGCAGTGCGGCTTCTCCGCCCAGGCGGTGCAGGCGCTGATGGCCTGCGGCGAGCGTTTCGCCTTCGTCAACATCCTGGACAACCCGGACATCCGCGCCGAGCTGCCCAAGTACGCCAGCTGGCCGACCTTTCCGCAGCTGTGGATCAACGGCGAGCTGGTCGGCGGCTGCGACATCATCGTCGAGATGTACCAGAGCGGTGAGCTCGAGCCGATGGTGAAGGAAGCGGCGGCGAAGTCGTCGGAAGCTTCCAGCGACAGCTGAGCAGACGTTTCCTTTATCGCGGCCTCCGGCCGCGAGGCCAGGTACAAACGCCAACGCCGCCCCGAATTCGGGGCGGCGTTGGCGTTTTTAGAGAGGCGTTTTCAGCGGGTCTTGTGCAGACGGGTGCACTCGACGCAGGGCTCAAATATCCTCGAAGCCCTGCTCGCGCATCGCCAGGTGCCAGCCGCCGAGATCCTTGAAGCGGTTGACGATGGCGCAGAACAGCGCGGCGGTGCGTTCGGTGTCGTAGCTGGCCGAGTGCGCCTCGGCGTTGTCGAACTCGATGCCGGCGGCCTGGCAGGCGCGGGCGAGTACGGTCTGGCCGTAGGCCAGCGCCGACAGGGTGGCGGTATCGAAGCTCGAGAAGGGGTGGAATGGGTTGCGCTTGATGCCGCAGCGCTGGATCGCGGCGTTCAAGAAGCCGTGATCGAAAGCGGCGTTGTGCCCGACCAGAATCGCCCGCGTGCAGCCGTGGGACTTGATCGTCTTGCGGATCGGCTTGAACAGACCGTCCAGCGCCTCTTTCTCGCTCACCGCGATCTGCTGGCGGAAGGGGCTGTCGAGATCGATGCCGGTGAAGTCCAGCGCCGACTGTTCGACATTGGCCCCCGCGAACGGCACCACATGAAAGGAGAGTGTCTCAAGTGGCAGCAGGTTGCCCTGTTCGTCCATCGTCAGCGGCACTGCCGCGACCTCGAGCAGGGCATCGGTGGCGGCGTTGAAGCCGCCGGTCTCGATATCGACCACCACCGGGAGATATCCACGAAAACGCTGCGCCATCAGCTCTCTCGTGCTGGCGTCCGACATGCAAGTACTCCCGTTGCCTGGGGTGGCGGCGATGGCACCGCCCGAATCGAAGCAGCGCCGCGTGGCACGTCTTCGCGAGACGGCCGTCGTGGCGCTTGGTTTGAATGGCGAAAAGTCTAGCAGTTTCGGGCCTCGGCGTCCTGCCGCTCGGTATTCGTGCGGGGGCTAGGGCGTTATAATCCGGGATCGATTCGCGCGCACAGCCGCCCGTGCCGCCCGCCGCCGGCGGCTGTGCCACCATCAGCCACGCTCGACGCCAGCCGTTCGAGCGCTCTTGGCCTTCGTGCCTGGAGACGTCACACCCAAGGAGTTGCCGCATGTCCGATATCAAGAAGGTCGTCCTCGCCTATTCTGGCGGCCTTGATACTTCCGTGATCGTGAAGTGGCTGCAGGAGACCTATGCCTGTGAAGTGGTCACCTTCACCGCCGATATCGGCCAGGGCGAAGAGGTCGAGCCCGCGCGCGCCAAGGCACAGGCGCTCGGGGTCAAGGAGATCTACATCGAGGACCTGCGCGAGGAGTTCGTGCGCGACTACGTCTACCCGATGTTCCGCGCCAACACCATCTACGAAGGCGAGTACCTGCTGGGCACTTCCATCGCGCGCCCGCTGATCGCCAAGCGCCTGATCGAGATCGCCAACGAGACCGGCGCCGACGCCATCTCCCACGGCGCCACCGGCAAGGGCAACGACCAGGTGCGCTTCGAGCTGGGCGCCTACGCGCTCAAGCCGGGAGTCAAGGTGATCGCGCCGTGGCGCGAGTGGGATCTGACCTCGCGCGAGAAGCTGATGAACTACTGCGAAGAGCACCAGATTCCGGTGGACTTCTCCAAGAGCAAGAAGAAGTCACCCTACTCGATGGATGCCAACCTGCTGCACATCTCCTACGAGGGCGGCATTCTCGAGGATCCGTGGGCCGAGGCCGAAGAGGACATGTGGCGCTGGAGCGTCTCGCCCGAAGAGGCGCCGGACACTCCGACCTATCTCGAACTCACCTTCGAGAAGGGCGACGTGGTGGCGATCGACGGCGAGCGTCTGAAGCCGCACGAAGTCCTGGCCAAGCTCAACAAGCTGGGTGGCGACAACGGCGTCGGGCGCCTCGATATCGTCGAGAACCGCTATGTCGGCATGAAGTCGCGCGGCTGCTACGAGACCCCGGGAGGCACCATCATGCTGCGTGCCCACCGCGCCATCGAGTCGATCACCCTGGACCGCGAAGCGGCCCATCTGAAAGACGAGCTGATGCCGAAGTACGCCAAGACCATCTACAACGGCTACTGGTGGAGCCCGGAGCGGCGCATGCTGCAGGCGGCGATCGACGAGACCCAGGAATTCGTCAACGGCACGGTGCGGGTCAAGCTCTACAAGGGCAGCGCCACGGTGGTGGGGCGCAAGTCCGAGCAGTCACTGTTCGACGAGTCGATCGCGACCTTCGAGGACGATGCCGGCGCCTACGACCAGAAAGATGCCGAGGGCTTCATCAAGCTCAACGCTCTGCGCCTGCGCATCGCCGCCGGCAAGGGCCGTTCCGCCAGCTGAGGCCGAGAGCGGCGCGATACTGCGCCGGTCATTGCACGAGGGGAGGGTGCCATGCTCAAGAAACTGTTCTCCGGCTTGCTGGGTGGCGGGCGCGAAGCGGACGCCGCCAAGCCGCAGAAGGAGCGCGAGGCGATCGAGTACAAGGGGTTTCTGATCGTACCGGCGCCGCAGGCGGCCAACGGCCAGTACCGGGTCAGCGGCTGGATTCGCAAGCCCGGCGACGATGGCCAGATGCGCGAGCGGCGTTTCGAGCGCTCCGACGTGGTGCCCGGCGAAGATGCCTGCGTGGCGCTGACGGTGAGCAAGAGCCAGCGCTATATCGATGATATCGGTGAGGCGATGTTCGAGCAGGCGCACTGAGCCCGGCCATTCCCCTGGTCAAACGATGACGGCGCCCCCGGGCGCCGTCGTCTTTTGTGCTCTCCTATTTTTTGTACCGCCCTCGTTCGTGCTGCGCACCGCTCCCTCGTTCGCAGATGCTGCTGACGGGAAAAAGCCCTTGCTCGAGACAGCTCTACTCGAGACAGCTCTACTCGAAATAGCGCTACTCGAGATAGCCCATGCGACATAGCCCATGTGAGCATGCGACATAGCCCATGTGAGATAGCCCCATGAAAGCGCTACTGCTGTCCGCCTACGCCGCGGTGAGCCATAGGGTCTGGGCCGATGGCCTGGTGGCTGCCTTCCCCGAGATCGCCTGGACGCGCCTGGAACTGCCGCCGCGCCACTTCGCCTGGTCGATCCGCGCCAACCCACTGATCTGGCAGGTCAGCCAGGAGGCGGCGCTGGCGCAGAACTACGATCTGGTGGTGGCGACCTCGATGGTGGATCTGGCCACCCTGGTCGGGCTCTGCCCGGCGCTGGCTCGGGCGCACAAGGTGGTCTACTTCCACGAGAACCAGTTCGCCTTTCCCGCCTCCGCCCAGCAGACCCCGCGCCCCGAGCCGATGATGGTCAATCTCTACGCCGCTATGGCGGCGGATAGCGTGGTGTTCAACAGCCGCTACAACCGCGACAGCTTCTGCGACGGCGTGCGTGACTTTCTCGGCCGCATGCCGGGCCGGCCGCGTCCTCAGGTCTGGCTGGAGCGCCTGGCCGAGCGCGCCCGGGTACTGCCGGTGCCGCTGCCCGAGTCGCCGCCGCGTCAGGCCAACGGCGGCCACCGGATCGTGTGGAACCACCGCTGGGAGTATGACAAGAATCCGGAGGCGTTCTTCGCCGCCCTGGCGCAGCTGATCGAAGAGGAGGTGGCGTTCGAGGTCGCCGTCATGGGCCAGCAGTTCCGCGCCCGCCCGGCGATCTTCGATCAGGCCCGCGCCTGGCTGGGCGAGCGCGTGGTTTGCTGGGGCGAGCAGCCCGGTGAGGTCTATCATCAGATGCTCGACTCGGGCGCCATCGTGGTCTCCACCACCGATCACGAGTTCCAGGGGTTGGCGATCATGGAGGCGGTGACCCGGGGCTGTGTGCCGCTGGTGCCCGACCGGCTCTGCTTCCCTGACTACTACGACGACGTCTACCGTTATCGCGGTGGCGCCGAGGCGCTGGCCGCGCGCCTGGGGCAGTGGCTGCGTCATCCCGAGCAGCGCCCGGCGCTACCCGACGCCCACGCCTGGCAGTGGCCACGCTGGCGCGACGCCTACGCCGCCGTGCTGGGCCTTGAGTAGCGCGCTCGAACGACGGCGCTCGGGGCTGGCGGCGACACCGATAACCCCCTATCGTTAAGCCAAGTTCGATCTCTATCCAAGGATGCTCCGTTCATGATCGTCGTCCATCATCTGGAAAATTCCCGCTCCCAGCGGATCGTCTGGCTGCTCGAGGAGCTGGGGCTCGATTACGAGATCGAGATCTACCGCCGTGACCCCAAGACCATGCTGGCGCCCGAGGCGCTGAAGCGGGTCCATCCGCTGGGCAAGTCGCCGGTGATTACCGATGGCGAGCACACCGTGGCCGAGTCGGGGGCGATCATCGAGTATCTGATCGCCCGTCATGACGGCGGCTGGCTGGTGCCGGAGGTGGGCTCCCCCGAATGGGTACGCTATCTGCACTGGCTGCACTATGCCGAAGGGTCGGCGATGCCGCTGTTGCTGATGCGTCTTCTGATGAGCCGGCTCGGTCACAAGCCGGTACCGGCGCTGATCCGACCCATCGGCAAGGCGTTGGGGCAGGGGGTGCGCAAGCAGTTCCTCGACCCCCAGCTGGCGCGCCATTACGCCTACTGGGAGAGCGAGCTGAGCCAGTACGAGTGGTTCACCGGTAGCGAGTTCACCGCGGCGGATATCCAGATGAGCTTCGTGCTGCTGGCGGCCAACCGCAGCGGTGACCTCGACGGCTATCCGGCGGTCGCTAGGGCGCTGGCACGCATGCGGGAACGCCCGGCCTATCAGCGCGCGGTGGCGCGCGGCGGTGAGTTCGCGCTGTAGTATCGGTGTGCGGTGGTCAGAGATGAAAGTTGGACGATTCGAGCAGGTGGCGGCCGTCGCCGGCACCAGGGAGAGGTAGGGGAAAGGAGTCACTATGCGTGTCTTGAAAGGAACACTCATCGGTATCACCGGCGGACTTTGCCTGATCTCGGCCACGGCCTGGGCCCAGGCGCAGCAGGGCGATTCGCCGTTCGATCAGCAGCCTGAGACTCGCCTGGCCTGCAGCAAGCTGCAGACCCAGATCGAGCAGACGATCCGTGCCAACGGGGCGCGCCACTTCCTGTTGGAGATCGTCGATAACGCTCAGGTCGAGGGCGGCGTGGTGCGGGCCGGCGAGCCGCATGCCGGTGCCGAAGTGGTCGGCAGCTGCGACGGCGGAACGCGCAAGATCGTCTACAGCCGCCACGGTGCGACCGAGAGCAGCGCACCAGCCGCCGCCTCGACGCCGGAAGCCCCGGATGCCGCTGGGTCTGGCGCGGCCGGCGCCGAGCCGTCCCAGGCCGAGCCCTCCACCGCGACCACGGGCGATACTGCCGGCGAGACGTCTACCGCCGAGGCGACCGGTCGCGCGGGCTCCCAGCCCGAGGCGCCGACAGACGAGATGGGCAATGCGTCGAATAGCGCGACGTCGGACAGTGCTCAGTCAGAAGGTGCTACGTCAGAAAGTGCTCAGTCAGAAGGCGCTACGTCGGATAGCGCGGCAGCGGCGGAAAATCGGCCGACTGACGACCTGGGCCGCCAGGGCGAAGACGGGCGAGTGCGCGATACGCTGAAGCCGGCCACCTCACCTTGAATCCGGCGCGGTGATGCGCCGGCATCACCGCGCTCAGGCGATCTCGACCTTGTCGGGATACTCGCACAGATCCTCGATCACGCAGCTGCCGCAGCGGGGCTTGCGCGCCAGACAGGTGTAGCGGCCGTGCAGGATCAGCCAATGGTGCGCATCCTTGAGATACCCCTTGGGAACATGGCGCAGCAGCTTCTGCTCGACCTCCAGTACGTTCTTGCCCTTGGCGATGCGGGTGCGGTTGGCGACGCGAAAGATATGCGTGTCGACCGCCATCGTCAGTTCGCCGAAGGCGGTGTTCAGAATCACGTTGGCGGTCTTGCGCCCCACGCCGGGCAGCGCTTCCAGTTCGGCGCGGGTGCGCGGGATGTCTCCCGCGTAGCGCTCGACCAGGATATGGCAGGTCTTCATCAGGTTCTCGGCCTTGGTGTTGTAGAGGCCGATGGTCTTGATATGCGCCTTCAGCCCGTCGAGTCCGAGATCGATGATCGCCTGCGGGGTGTTGGCCACCGGGAACAGCCGGGCAGTGGCCTTGTTGACGCCGACATCGGTGGCCTGGGCCGAGAGCAGGACCGCTGCCAGTAGCTCGAACGGCGTGCTCCAGTTCAACTCGGTGGTCGGGTTGGGGTTGTGCGCCTTCAGACGGGCGAAGATCTGTTCACGCTTGCTCGCGTTCATGCGGCTATCTCGCTGTGGCTGTCTCGGACTGGACTCACGTCGCTCGTCTAGGGGCTAATGCCCACCTCATCTGATGACGACTCGGCCTCACGGGCTCGACGCAGATGGTTCTCGGCCTCGATGACGTGCTCACGGGCCCGCGAGGCCTCGGCGTGCTTGCCATCGCGCTCGAGCCGGGCCGCGGTCTGTTGCGCCTTGCGCAGCGCCTGCTCGGCGGCGGCTACCGCGATGTGCGGCACAACCGGTGCGGTGGATGCCGGCGGGGCGCCTTCCAGCTGACGCTCGATCTCTGCCTGCTGGGTCTCCAGCGTTGCCAGGCGCTGTTCGAGGGCGGCGCGCGCCTCGCCGCTGGCCTGATCGCGCTGGCGCGTGAGACGTCTGGTCTTGGCGCTGAGGGTAGCGCGCTGGGCCTTGAGCGCGGTGGTATCCACACTGGCGCTGGGAGCCGTCGTCTCGGCTGGGACGTAGCTGGCCGCCAGGCGACGTTCACGCTTGCGCCGCTTCTCCTCGGCCTTGTGCGCCAGGCGGCGATTGCGCGCCTCGAAGCGCCGGCGCCCGTTGGCGGCGCGCCGGTCGAGATAGCGCTGACGTTCGGTCGTATCGGCGGCACTCTGCCACTGCGGATGCGTGACGAGATCGATGCAGTCCACCGGGCAGGGCGCCACGCACAGCTCGCAGCCGGTGCACTCGGATTCGATCACGCTGTGCATCTGCTTGGCCGCACCGAGGATCGCATCCACCGGGCAGGCCTGGATGCACTTGGTGCAGCCGATACACTCGGCCTCGCGGATCACCGCCAGCAGAGGTGTCTGGGCGGGTTCGATCAGCGCCAGCGCGGGCCGCCCGGTGAGCGCTGCCAGACGATCGCGGGTCGCCTCGCCGCCGGGCGGGCAGCGGTTGACGGCTTCCCCGGCGACGATCGCCTCGGCATAGGGGCGGCAGCCCGGGTGGCCACACTTGCCGCACTGGGTCTGGGGCAGTTCGGCGTCGATACGTTCGACGCTGATCTCGGCAAGGGACAAGCGCAGGCTCCGGGGTCGTAATGGCGAGGGGAAAGCGCTCCATTATAGCCCCTTGCCGCTAGCGCTTCGAGGCGCACCGGGCGCCGGCCCGCAACGAAAGCGCGGCCATGAGGCCGCGCGAGGGGGAGCGGTGCGCTGGCAGGGCGAGGCTCAGGTCACACGCTGCCCCGGTTTGGCGCCGCTATCCGGTGACAGCAGATAGATGCCGGCGTCTTTCTGGTCAGGGGCATCGCCCGCCGCCAGTACCATCCCTTCGGAAACGCCGAAGCGCATCTTGCGCGGCGCCAGGTTGGCGACCATCACCGTCAACCGGCCTTCGAGCGCCTCGGGGGCGTAGACCTTGCGAATGCCCGAGAAGACCGTGCGCGTCTCGCCGCCCAGGTCGAGGGTCAGCTTGAGCAGCTTGTTGGAGCCCTCGACATATTCGGCGCGCTGGATTTCGGCGACCCGCAGATCGACCTTGATGAAGTCATCGAAGGCGATCTCGTCGGCGATCGGTGTCTCCACGAGCGGCGAAGGTCCTGCCGGACGCGCATCGCCGCCGTCGGTCAGCTTCTTCTCCTCGGCGAGCACCTCTTTGGAGGCTTCGATCATCGCCGCGATCTTGTCGCTTTCGACCCGGGTCATCAGCGGCTTGAACTTGCCGATGGCGTGATCCTCGAGCACCTGCTGGCGGCTGGCCCAGTCGAGCGAGTCGAGCTGCAGGAAGTGACGCGCCTGCTCGGCCATCGCCGGTACCACCGGCTGCAGGTAGACCATCAGCGTGCGGAACAGATTGATGCCCACCGAGCAGATGTCGATCACCTCCTGCTCGCGTCCTCCCTCCTTGGCCAGCACCCAGGGCGCCTTGTCGGCGATGTAGGTATTGGCTTCATCGGCGAGCTCCATGATCCGGCGCATGGCACGGCCGAACTCGCGGGCCTCGAAGTCGGCGGCGATCTCGTCACCCGCGGCGATGAAGCGGGCCACGAGTTCCGGTTCGGCGCAGTGGGCGGAGAGCTGGCCGCCGGCGAGCTTGTTGATGAAGCCGGCGCAGCGGCTGGCGATGTTGACCACCTTGCCCACCAGGTCGGCGTTGACGCGGGCGGCGAAGTCCTCGAGGTTGAGATCGAGGTCGTCGACGCGGGAGCTCAGCTTGGCCGCGAAGTAGTAGCGCAGATACTCCGGATTGAGGTGCTCGGCGTAGGTCTGCGCCTTGATGAAGGTGCCCCGGGACTTGGACATCTTGGCGCCGTTGACGGTCACGAAGCCGTGGCAGTTGATGCCGCTCGGCGTGCGCATGCCGGCACCTTCGAGCATTGCCGGCCAGAACAGGGCGTGGAAGTAGACGATGTCCTTGCCGATGAAGTGGTAGACCTCGGCGTCGGAGTCGGCCTTCCAGTAGCTGTCGAAATCGAGGCCTTCACGCTCGCACAGGTTCTGAAAGCTGGCCAGGTAGCCGATCGGCGCATCGAGCCAGACGTAGAAGTACTTGCCCGGGGCGTCGGGGATCTCGAAGCCGAAGTAGGGCGCATCGCGGGAGATGTCCCATTCGTTGAGCCCGGCATCGAACCACTCCTGCAGCTTGTTGGCGATCTGCGGCTGGACCCGGCCGGAGCGCGTCCAGCGTTTCAGGAAGTCTTCGAAATCCGGCAGCTTGAAGAAGTAGTGGGTCGAGGTGCGCACTTCCGGGGTGGCGCCGCTGATCGCCGACACCGGGTTGATCAGCTCCGCCGGCGTGTAGGTGGCACCGCAGGCTTCGCAGTTGTCACCGTACTGGTCCGCGGTGCCGCACTTGGGGCAGGTGCCCTTGATGAAGCGGTCGGCCAGGAACATGCCCTTGACCGGGTCGTACATCTGCTCGATGTCGCGGGTGCTGATGTGGCCGGCGTCGCGCAGGGCGCGGTAGATACGCTCGCTGTGGGCGCGGTTCTCTTCCGAGTGGGTCGAGTGGTAGTTGTCGAAGGCGACCCCGAAGCGGGCGAAGTCCGCCTGGTGCTCGTCGCTCACCTTCTGGATCAGCTGCTCCGGGGTGAGACCCTCCTGCTCGGCGCGCAGCATGATCGCAGTGCCGTGGGCGTCATCGGCGCAGACATAGTGGCATTCGTGGCCGCGGCTCTTCTGGAAGCGCACCCAGATATCGGTCTGGATGTACTCGAGCAGGTGGCCCAGGTGGATCGAGCCGTTGGCGTAGGGCAGGGCACTGGTGACCAGGATCTGGCGCGAGAGCGAAGCGTTGTTCGACATGGTGACTAGACGATTCCCGTGACGAAATCCCCGCGGGGCCGGCTGACGACGCCGCGGGGATGAATAGGCTGTAGACTTGGGCGACGATTGTAGCATCGCTGGCGACGATGCGCGCTGCCCATGCCACGGGCGGCGAGGCCCGGCGATCTGGCATCATGCGAATGCGTAGAGATTGCGCTGAAGTGCCTGCCATCGAAACCAGAGGAGATCCCTGCATGCAGACAGAGGCGAGCCGCCGCGCGGCACGTTCAGCGATGCCGTGGTGGCGCCGGATGTGCCTGGGCTTCGTGCTGCTGTGGTTCACCCTCGGCGGTATCGCGCACTTCCTCTATGCCGATGCCATGGTCACGATCATTCCGCCGGGGCTGCCGTGGCCGCGCTTGGCGGTGTGGGTCAGCGGTGTCTTCGAACTGCTCGGCGTGGTGGGGCTGTTGCTGCCGCGCTGGCGCCGTCTAGCCGGGTGGGGGCTGGTGCTGCTGACGCTGTGCGTGACCCCGGCCAACGTCTATATGTGGCTGCACGGCGATGCCTTCCCCGCGGTGCCGGGGTGGCTGCTGCTGTGGCGTCTGCCGTTCCAGATCTGGATTCTGTTCGCCATCGTCGTCGGGGCAGGGGTGTGGCCTCGCCGTGATCGTTGCTGAGTGACCGCCACTAGCCATAAGCCCCTGAAACGCCCCACGCTCCAACGGCGATTTTAGAACGCCTTTCACAACCGCTAGACGACATGGGCTTATCCGGCGGCAGGGCGTCGCGAGGGCGCTGTGAACCCCTCCCTGGGCGCTACCTTTGCCATCCCTGGCAAAGGACCCTCGCTTTGCCCTGCCCCCGGCGCCCATCGTCAGAGGGGGGCGGAAATGGGCTCTTAGCGGAGAGGTGGCTCTTGACAGAAAGCGATTTGAAGCGAGGTCGGGTCAGAACCTCTGCTATCGCGAGTGTGACGTAAACCATCTTGAGCCAGTGCAGGGGCTACCCCATCCTCCATGCTTAGTGGCAGGCAAGCGCGCTTCACCAATCGTCGAGGATGGGTCATTGAACAAACCGCGTATACGGCTGTGTGCCGTGGCCAAGGATGAAGGGCCTTATCTGGCCGAGTGGGTCTTTCATCATCTGCACGTGGGGTTCGATCAGATCCACGTCTTGCTCAATCGTACCTCGGACACCTCGGCGGCGGTGCTCGAGCGTATCGGGCAGGCGTATCCCCAGATCACCTTCGAGTTCATCGACTGGGTCGAGCTGTGCGATCCCAGCGTGGGGCGCAAGCTGCAGACCATCGCCTATGCCAAGGCGCTGGCGGATGCTCGCGCGGCGGGTGTCGACTGGCTGATGTTCCTGGATATCGACGAGTTCTGGACGGCGCAAGACCTCGCCACACGCGTGGATCAACTGATCGCGCGACTGTGCGGCGACACGCCGCGACCGATCAGCTTTCTGTGGCACTGCGAGCTGGGCCAGGCGCAGGCGTTCTGCTCGCTGCAGAACGGCGCCGGCTACGAGCTCTCGTCGCACCTGAAGACGCTGTTCCCGATTCAGGGCATCGAGATCCAGCACGTGCGCGTGCACCATCCGATCTTCGGCCGCGACGTGGTGTCGCTCGACGCCGACGGCCATCCGATGGTCTACAGCGACACCCAGCCGGAGCTGGCCGACAGCACGGCGATCGCCCCGCGCCAGGCTTACGTGATTCACCGCATGTACCGCTCCGAGGAGGAGTACCTGGCGCTGCTGCTGCGTGGGCGCCCCTCGGGCAAGCAGCAGCTCAAGACCAACCGTCCGGGCTACCGCTCGCACCGCAACGTCAAGGTAGGGCGGCGGATGGTGTGGCCGGGGGAGGTCTTCGCCGCCTATGACAGCGCCAAGCGTGATTTCATGCAGCGCCTTGAGATCAGTGCGCTGATCGAGCGCGACCGCGAGGCGATCCGCCAGCGCGCCGCGCGGGCGGTATCCATGCTGCTGGCGCTGGTCGAGCAGGGCGACCCGGATGGCGCCACCCGCTTCCTGCGCGGCACCCGCCACGAAGCGGCGCTGGCGGCACGGCTCGCCGCCCACGGCGGTACGGAGGAACTCGGGCGCAGCGCGGCCTCGGGCTGAGCAGGGCGCGCGACGGCGCAGGGCGGATGTTACAGTTAGCGGCCGAAGTGTCTCGCCGCTGACTGTCTGGAACGCCCTTGATGCCCGATGTCGATCTTTCTCAATCGCTGTGGATGCTGCTGGCCTTCGTCGGCCTGGGCTGGGTGGCGGCGCGGCGCCTGCAGCTCGATCCACGGCCCATCGCCACGCTGCTGATCTATCTGATCTCGCCGCTGACCTTCTTCAACGCCCTGACCCAGGGGCAGCCCAGCGTCGACAAGCTGGCGCTCACCTTCAGCGTGGTGCTGCTCTCGTCGATTTTGTGTCTCGCGGTCAACGCCGTGGCGGGGCGCTTCTACGCCGAGCAGGAGCGGGCGCTGCTGGCCTTCTCCGCGGGCACCGGCAACACCGGCTACTTCGGCTTCCCCATCGCGCTGGTGCTGCTGCCGCCGGAGGGCGTGACCCAGTACCTGTTCTGCATGCTGGGTATCTCGCTCTACGAGTTCACGGTCGGTTTCTATATCAGCGCGCGGGGCCAGTTCTCGGTGCGCGAGAGTCTCTCGCGATTGGCTCGGCTGCCGCTGATCTACGCCTTTGCCGGCGGCATGCTGATCAGTGCCCTGGGCTGGCAGGTACCGCAGCCGGTCAGTGAAGGGCTGGGCTACTTCAAGTACTGCTTTACCGTGCTCGGCATGATGATCATCGGCATGACGCTGGGCCGCATCAGCTGGCGCGCGGTGGATGGCGCCTTCGTCGTCGGCTGCGTGGTGACCCGCTTCGTGGTCTGGCCGCTGGCGACCCTGGCACTGGCGGTAGGGCTGCGTTTGCTGGGCGACGCCTCCGACTCGCTGGTGCTGGCATTCCTGCTGGTGGGTGCTGTGCCGATGGCGGCCAACGTGGTGGTGATCGCCATGGAGCTGAACATCCGCCCCGAAAAAGGCGCTATCGCCGTGCTGCTGACCACGCTCGCCGCGCCGCTGCTGATTCCGCTCTACCTGGGGCTGGTGCTGCCCTGGGTGCTCGGGCTGTAGGGGTGGTCGCGGCATGACGGCAGCACAGCGCGGCGCGACCGAGGGCTTCGTACTGACCCGCCACTGGCAGGACGCGCCGGCGGGGGCGCGGGTCTGGCTGTGGCTGGCGACAGACGTCGGCCCGCGCCGGGTCGAGCTGCCGCCGCAGGTGTCGGTGGCCTTCGTGGCGCGCGAGGCGCAGGCGGAGGTCGAGCGGTTGCTGCGCGGTGAAGCGGAGGTGACGCTGCGCGAGCTAGACCTGCGCGACTTCGCGCGGCGGCCGCTGCTGGGACTCTACTGCCGCTCTTATCGCCAACTGATGCAGCTCGAGCGCCGCCTGGGCGAGGCGGGCATCGAGCTGTTCGAAGCCGACGTGCGCCCGCCGGAGCGCTATCTGATGGAGCGCTTCATTACCGCACCGGTGCTGGCCAGCGGCGTGGCGGACGAAGCCGGTTCGCTGCAGCAGGCGCAGCTACGCCCGGCTCCGGACTATCGCCCCACGCTTACGCTGTGTTCACTCGACATCGAGACCAGCGAGCGCGGCGAGCTCTACTCGATTGGCCTGCACGGCTGCGGCCAACGGATCGTGTATATGCTCGGGCCAGCGGCGGGGGCGGGCAGTGTGGCCGACCGCGAGCGCGACTTCGAGCTGGTCTACTGCGAGTCGCGGGCCGATCTGCTGCACGCGCTCAACGCCTGGGTCGCGCGTTTCGATCCTGACGCGATCATCGGCTGGAACGTGATCCAGTTCGATCTGCGCCAGCTGCAGCGCCACGCCGAGCGGCTCGACGTGCCGCTGGCCCTGGGCCGCGGCGGTACGCCGCTGGAGTGGCGCGCCCATGGGCAGCAGCCCAATCACTACTTCGTGACCATTCCCGGGCGCCTCGTCATCGATGGCATCGAAGCGCTGCGTCAGGCGACCTGGAGCTTTTCCTCGTTCAGCCTGGAGAACGTCGCCCAAACCCTGCTGGGTGAGGGCAAGGCGATCGACAATCCCTACCAGCGCATGGCCGACATCAATCGCATGTTCGCCGAGGACAAGCCGGCGCTGGCGCGCTACAACTTGAAGGATTGCGAGCTGGTCACGCGGATCTTCGCCCACACCCGAATCGTCGACTTCCTGCTCGAGCGAGCCAGCGTGACCGGGCTGGCGGCGGATCGCAGCGGGGGTTCGGTGGCGGCTTTCTCGCATCTCTATTTGCCGCGCATGCACCGGCTGGGGTTCGTGGCGCCCAATCTGGGCAGCCGTGCGGGCGAGGACAGCCCCGGCGGCTACGTGATGGATTCGCGCCCGGGGCTCTACGACTCGGTGCTGGTGCTAGACTTCAAGAGTCTGTATCCGTCGATCATCCGCTCCTTCCTGATCGACCCGGTGGGGCTGGTCGAGGGTCTCGCCGATCCCGAGCAGGCCGTGCCCGGCTTTGTGGGCGCGCACTTCTCGCGCACCCGACATGCGCTGCCGGCGATCGTGGCGCAGGTGTGGGAAGGGCGCGAGGCGGCCAAGCGCGAGGGCAACGCGCCGCTCGCCCAGGCGCTCAAGATCATCATGAACGCCTTCTACGGTGTGCTCGGCTCGCGTGGCTGCCGTTTCTTCGATCCACGGCTGGCCTCTTCGATCACCATGCGCGGCCACGCGATCATGCACCGTACCCGCGAACTGATCGAGGCCGAGGGCTATACGGTCATCTACGGCGATACCGACTCCACCTTCGTCTGGCTGGGTGACGCACATGCTGAGGAGGTCGCGGCGGCGATCGGCCAGCGGCTGGTCGCCCGGGTCAACGCCTGGTGGCGCGAGCACCTGCGTGAGCACTACGCCCTCGACAGTGCGCTGGAGCTGCAGTACGAGACCCACTACCGGCGTTTTCTGATGCCCACCATTCGCGGCGCCGAGGAGGGCAGCAAGAAGCGCTATGCCGGCCTGGTGGCCGATGCCGAGGGTGGCGAGCACCTGGTGTTCAAGGGGCTGGAGTCGGTGCGCGCCGACTGGTCGCCGCTGGCGCAGCAGTTCCAGCGCGAACTCTACCGGCGCATCTTCGTCGGCGAGGGCTATCGTGACTATGTTCGGCGGCTGGTGCGCGAGACCCTGGCGGGGGAGCATGACGACGACCTGGTCTATCGCAAGCGGCTGCGGCGCCGGCTCGATGATTACCAGCGCAATGTCCCGCCGCATGTGCGTGCCGCGCGCCTGGCCGACGAGTTCAACCGCCAGCTGAAGCGCCCGCTGCAGTACCAGAACGGCGGCTGGATCCGCTACGTGATCACCGTCAACGGACCCGAGCCGCTGGAAGCGCGGCGCTCGCCGATCGACTATCAGCACTATGTGAGCCGTCAGCTACAGCCGGTGGCCGACGCCATCCTGCCGTTCGTCGATGACGACTTTACGCGCTTGATCGACCAGCAGTTGGGGCTGTTCTGAGGTGCTGTTCTGAAGGGCTGTTCGGGCGTGGTCAGGGCCAGATCCGACGGGCTACGAGTGGTCGTTGACAGCATCATGAGGCGGTGCTAAATACGCGCTGCCGGTAATCGTGCCGGTGTTGCGTGGTGGCTCATGCCGCACGCTTTCCGAGGAATCATCGCCATGGCATTGCGCCACATCCTGTTCGCCGCCGTGACGGCCCTGGCCGTTGGCGGGTGTGCCTCCAACACCTTCGCGCCCAACTATCAGACCAACAATACCGACGTGCTGCGGATCGGCGGCGAGCGCCCGGAGGCGGCGGCGCCGGCGGTCGAGAATCTGGGCTCGTTCTGCGTCCAGACCACCCAGCAGTGGAACGACCAGGGCAAGACGCCGGATGGTCAGCGTCTGTGGGTCAAGAGTACGCTGCGTCAGGCGGTGGCCTGCCGCTGAGCGAGTGGGTCGGCAGGCGTAAGGCCATGCCTTTCTGACACGCGCGGCCAGCGTGCTACAGTAGAGACACTTCCGATTCACGGACAAGGAGGCAACGATGCCCTTACTCGATAGCTTCATGGTCGACCACACCAAGATGAACGCTCCGGCGGTGCGTGTGGCCAAGCAGATGCGCACGCCCCATGGCGACGACATCACGGTCTACGATCTGCGCTTCTGCGTGCCCAACGAGGAGATCCTCTCCGAGCGTGGCATTCATACGCTGGAGCATCTGTTTGCGGGCTTCATGCGCCAGCACCTCAACGGTGATGGGGTCGAGATCATCGATATCTCGCCGATGGGCTGCCGCACCGGCTTCTATATGAGCCTGATCGGTCAGGTCGACGAAGCCACCGTGGGCGCGGCCTGGGAAGCCTCGATGCGCGACGTGCTGGCGCTCGAAGATCAGAAGGCGATCCCCGAGCTCAACATCTACCAGTGCGGCACCGCCGAGATGCACTCGCTGGACGAAGCTCAGCAGATCGCGCGCAATGTCACGACCCGCGGCATCGGCGTCAACTCCAACAGCGAGCTGAAGCTGACCGAGGAGTTCCTGGCCGCGCACGGCGCCTGAGGCGTAGGACGCGCGACCACGAGGCCCGCGGCACCGTTGCCGCGGGCCTCGTCATTTCTGGGGCCGTCGTGCGCGATACTGTCGTATCTGGAGCTGACTTTTTTGGGCCTGGCTGCTACAGACCTGGGCGGCGTGCGGTGGCGAACCTTCAGCGCCTGCGTTGTCAAAACGGTAGTGGCGTCGGGCGTTATTATCCCATTGTCATCGGCGCTCGACCCGGCCCGTCACTCATCGTCTTTTCATCAGGACACCCCTCATGCTCGATACGGTTCAGCAGTTCTTCCAGCGGGTGCGCGCACCCGCGCATGATCATCACGATGCGGTCACCCCGCAGCTGGCGGTGGCGGCGCTGCTCAGCGAGGTGCTGCGCGCCGACTACGAGGTCGATCCGCAGGAGCTAGCGACCCTGCGCGAGATGCTGGTGCGGCAGTTCTCGCTGAGCGGCGAGCAGGCCGATGCGCTGATCGCGGAGGCCGAAGCGCAGGTCGAGCATGCGGTCGACCACTTCCAGTACGTGTCGCTGCTCAACGAGCGTTTCAGCTACGCCCAGCGGGTCGAGCTGGTCGCCGCCATGTGGCGTCTGGCCTACGCCGACGACGAACTCGCCGCCCTCGAGGAGCATCGCATCCGCCGTCTGGCCGATCTGCTCTACGTCAGTCACAGCGATTTCATTCGCACCAAGCTCGCCGTGCTCGAAGCGCGCGGCTGAGCAGCGGTGCCATGACCACCGCCGGCGTTCGCCGACGGCGCGGAATTTCCGACCTTAGCCCTAGGGTATCCCCCTGCGTGACCGTTATACTGCCGCCAAAGCGCGGCCCAGGTGGTCGTGGCCGTCGACAGTGAGTCAAGGAGGGAGCGTGACCGAGGGCATCAAGCACATCGTGGCCGTGGCGTCGGGCAAGGGCGGCGTCGGCAAATCCACCGTGACCGCCAATCTGGCGCTGGCCATGGCCGCCGAAGGCTATCGGGTAGGGCTGCTGGATGCGGACATCTACGGCCCGAGCCAGGCGCGCATGCTGGGGCTGCCGGAGAATACCCGCCCCGAAGTGGTCGACGAGAAGAACATGAAGCCGGTCGTCGCCCACGGGATCCAGGCGATGTCGATGGCGTTCATGGTGGATATCAATCAGCCCATGGTCTGGCGCGGGCCGATGGTCTCCGGCGCCTTCCAGCAGCTGCTCAATCAGACGCTGTGGGACGACCTGGACTTTCTGTTCATCGACATGCCGCCGGGTACCGGTGACATCCAACTGACGCTGGCGCAGAAGGTTTCGGTGGATGGTGCGGTGATCGTCACCACGCCCCAGGACATCGCACTGCTGGATGCGCGCAAGGGCATCGAGATGTTCCGCAAGGTGAGCGTGCCGGTACTGGGCGTGGTCGAGAACATGAGCCTGCACGTCTGCTCCCAGTGCGGTCACAGCGAGCCGATCTTCGGCAGCGGCGGTGGTGAGCGCATCGCCGAGCAGTACGCGACCCAACTGCTGGGCCAGCTGCCGCTGACGCTCTCCATCCGCGAGCAGGCCGATGGCGGCCAGCCCAGCGTTGTCGCCGAGCCCGATGGCGAGGTGGCACAGACCTTCCGGCACATCGCCCGCGCGGTGGCCAGCGGTGTCGCCGAGAGCGGCGGTACCGGGCCGAGTATTTCGTTCAGCGACTAGGCGACTAGACGCCACGGCGCATGACCAGGCGCGGCCTCGCTGGCGGCGCCTGGCGTTCCCTTCGTGTGGGCGGGCCGCTATGATGGCGGGCCGATTCAGCCTTATCCATTTCTCGACCCGGCGCGGGGGGAGCACAGACTCTCCGTGACGCCGCTCCAAGGACACCTGTATGAGCATCAAATCCGACAAGTGGATTCGCCGGATGGCGGAGCAGGAGGGCATGATCGAGCCCTTCGAGGCGGACCAGGTTCGCTACGCCAACGACCAGCGCGTGATCTCCTACGGTACCTCCAGCTACGGCTATGACGTGCGCTGTGCCGACGAATTCAAGGTGTTCACCAATATCCATTCGGCGGTGGTCGATCCCAAGGCGTTCGATGACAAGAGCTTCGTCGACGTCAAGGGCGATGTCTGCGTGATCCCGCCCAACTCCTTCGCCCTGGCGCGCACCGTGGAGTATTTCCGCATCCCGCGCAGCGTGCTGACGATCTGCCTGGGCAAATCCACCTATGCGCGCTGCGGCATCATCGTCAACGTCACGCCGCTGGAGCCCGAGTGGGAAGGTCACGTGACGCTGGAGTTCTCCAACACCACCAACCTGCCGGCGCGCATCTACGCCAACGAAGGTGTGGCGCAGATGTTGTTCCTCGAATCCGATGAGGTCTGCGCGACCTCGTACAAGGATCGCGGTGGCAAGTACATGGGGCAGCGTGGGGTGACCCTGCCGCGCACCTGATCACGCAGGCTATGGCTCCAGAGCCGGCCGTGTGACGAAAGACGGGGCGCCTCCGCCAGGGAGGCGCCCCGTCTTTGTATATGACGCGAGCCGTTTTGGGCTCGGCTCGGGCCGTATCTATATCAGGTATCCGCCGCGCTATGGGGTCCTGTTACCGCGTGGCTCTTTGTCCGTGCCAAAATCCTGCCTAGATAGGCGAAGCTCCTTGCCTAGATAGGCGAAGCTCCTACATCGCACGCCAGCCACGAACCCTCACAAGCCACTCACCCAGATGACGGCGGCAGGGCGCGCACCAGGTTGCCTATGTGGATCAACGCCGCGCGGATCCTGGTTGCATCCGTGATGGTGAGAAACTGGAGCATCAGGCCATCCAGAGCGGCGAAGATCGCCATGGCTATCTCGTTTGCGGTATCGAGACCTCGCGCTCTAAGGGCTTGCTCGACCGTGGTCATGTAGTCCGCGTAGAGTCTTTCGACCAAACTCCGTAGCTGGGGATTGCGTCGCGACTCGAGCAGCATCTCGAACTGAAACAGCTGAAGTTCCGGCTCGATCATCACTGACGCGATCAGCGCATCGGCGAAGGCCTCATCGAAATCGGTTATCCGTTCCAGCCCCGACTCCCGGATCGATCTCTCGACGGCCCACTCCATCGTTGCCGCCAACAGTCCCTGGATAGAGCCGAAATGATGCGTTACCAGCGTATGATTGACTCGAGCACGTCCAGCGACTGCCCGGTAAGTCACCCCACGTAATCCTTTTTCCGCAACGATATCGATGGTCGCGGCCATCAACGCTTCCCGACCTTCGCCGTAAGGTAAACGAACCGATCGCTGTGTCATCTATACATCCATTGGCCACTCGTTTGTATTCCTCGATGACCCAGGCAGTGTCGCCAAGCCGGAAATCGGGTGACCAATGTTCTCACAAAGCACGAGAGCGCGGTAAGCGTTCCCTCGACTCAAAACGGCCACATCGGTCTTTAGGCCATGTGGCACGTGGAGGATATCCTCAGATCACTGGAAACTGATGCGGGGATCGAATGCGATAGCGCCAGGGTCTGTCGCGATCATACCACCGTCGACGGGCAGCACAGCTGCGCTGACGTAGCGCGCTTTGTCGGAAAGCAGCCAAGCGATGACATCCGCGACTTCTTCGGCAGTGGCTGGACGACGCGCCGGGACGAGGGCAGTGGCACGGGCGTAGGCCTGTTCGCGGTCCAGCCCCAGAGACTCGCCGTACTCCTGCATCTCCATGTCTGCCATTTCCGTTCTTACCCACCCCGGGCAGACCGTATTGGCTCTGACGCCTCGTGGACCGTAATCGACCGCGACGGATTGCAATAGCATGTTGAGTCCGGCCTTGGTTGCGTTATAGCCTGGAATCTCGTTAGTGGCCCTCAAGGCGGCCGCTGAGGCGACGCCGACAACGGCTCCTCGTGCAGCGATCAGATGGGGAAGGGCGGCACGCAGTAGTTTGAATGGGCCGCTCAGATTGATGTCGACCATGGCTTGCCAATCATCGTCTGATAGCTCTCCTACCGAGCCTGGGCGCACGACTCCCGCATTCAATACCACGCCATCCAGTCTGCCGAACGTCTCGGTCGTCGTCGTCACCAATCGCTGGATATCCTTCTCACAGGAGGCATCTGCGACGATAGGTAGGGCGCCTGTGCATTCGGCAATCTTCTGCAGTGGCTCCATTCTCCGGCCGCAGATCACGACATTCCAGTCGGCAGATGCCAGCGTCTGCGCCGTCGCCGCGCCGATCCCTGTACCGCCACCCGTCACTATTGCAACTCGTCGACTACTCATGGGGTTTCTCATCCGTAGGTTTGGTGAATAGCGCCCGTGTGCAGGTTAGCTAAAGGCAAGTTCTGGCAAGGCGGAACGCGCCAGATAACCGAAGTCGGCCACCAGGCTCGTGCCGTTGATTGGCGCGCTAACGGGCGAAGCCAGGAAAACGGCATGGCGCGCTATTTGATGAGCTTGCATCACAGGTAGCTCACTGCCTGAAAAGCCGTTGGGGCACCCCAGATCGCGACGGGACATGGGGGTATCCACGACGCCGGGGCACACACAGTTGAACCTGATTTGGGGATGGTCGACCGAGAGACTCTTGGTGAGCATCAGGACTGCGCCTTTCGATGTGCAGTAGGGCGTCATTCCTTCGAAGGCCACCAAGGCCGCGTCAGAGGCCAAAAAGACGACGCTAGCGACGTTACTCTCTTCTAGCAGCTTGACAGCGTGTTTGGCCACGATGAACTGGCCTTTCACGTTCACGGCCATCACCTGGTCCCAGTCGGTCAGGCTGATGTCCGTCGACTTCTGGCCCACCGGGCCTGAGATGCCTGCGCAGCCGAGGATGATGTCCAGACCGTTGAATCTATCTCGTGCATAGGCCATGACCTCCTGGACCTGAGTTTCCGAGGTCACGTCGGCCTGCACGAAGGCAACGGTGTGTCCAGCTTCTGTGAAGTCTCTGGCAACGTCTGCACCTGCTGGATTACGGTCGACTATCAATACGCTTGCGCCTTCAGCCAGCAGCGCCTCAACGCAGGCGAGACCAATGCCAGATGCACCACCAGTGACCAGAGCGATTCGCTTATGCAGCTGTAGATCCATAGCGTTCTCCGGGACCTCTCGTTGACGAGGACGGACACCGTCATTCAGCCCTGTGCCTCGTGATGATGATATGGCCAAAGAGGCCGAAGCGTCTTTGGCCGGCCGCGCTGAAACAGATCAGCCTTTGGCAACATCCTCGGGATAGATCGTCGTGTTGAGAACGCTGAGGCGAGAGTTGAAAGGTAGTACTAACGTGGTATTTAACTTGGAGTCCCAGCCGAACATTCGCCCAATGGAGCGTTGTTCCTTCAAGTCTACAAGCAATACCGCTTCTACGGTCATTACCTTTTCAGTCCAGAAAAAGATGTAGAGATCTTCGGCAACTTTAAAGGTCTTGCACTGTTCGGTATCGGCGAGACCTGCCTCACCGCCGCGCAGGCAGTGCCAGGTGAATGTACCTAAATTCAGGTAGATGTGCTCGTAAGTCTCTATGTCGCTATAGCGATAGAAAATGCGCTTACCGACCATTTCGTCGGAACGCTCATGTTTGACTTCGCCACCCGCGATATTGGCGTGATTGAACTCTGTGACTGCACGAACTTTGCCCGATATATCGACAAGGCGCGACACGCTGTCAGTAACGGCGCCAGTGTTTCGGTCCAGGATGACCGTGACGTTTTCTGCATCGAGCCCTTCACCGCGGACGAAGTCGATGATGAAAATGTCCGGGCGGGCCTCGATGGCCTTGTAGGTGGCTGAGCCTTCACCACCTTGGGCTTTCCACGTCAGCGAATTTTCATCGTGGAAGCGATATTCCACGGTTGCTCCTGAGGCCAAAGGCACAGCAAGAGAGGTGCCAGCGAGTGCCGATGAAGGGGGGAGTGTTTGCTGACCAAATCCGTCGAGCATGACGGAAACTGAGGGCCACTGATCTTCTGGGACGAAGTCTTGATTGGAAGTGATAGCCATAATGGGTCGCCTTGTTGTTATGAGGGACTGGCCAGGCAATGACGAGCGTTACGGCTACCTCGCATGGCTTGGCCGCTAGTAGAACCGCACTTACGTGTCAAAACTCTACGTGCGTTTAGTTTTAGCGTCAACACGCTTTGGAGGCCACTAGACCTTTGGACGTGGGGCCTGGATCGACTCGAATTTGAAGCGCTTTGGCTCTTGCCCTGTATCCGCTCCACGGACGTCATCCACGCCGGCCTGCGTCAGGTCGGCAGTGGTCTTCCATTGCCATGAAGGCGGTCCGCCGCGGTCGTCTTCTTCGCTGAGAGCATTGGGGTGACTGTCCAGTGGGCCTCTTCATTGAAGACGCATGTCGGACGCTCTCAATAGACGTGGAGATAGAGCGAGCCGCCGTGGGCTCGCATCAGGTTGGGCCTATTCAGACATCCGCCGCGCGATCGTCGCTGCGGTGTTTGATGGTCGCGGCGTAGCCATCGAGGAAGGGCTTTTCCGCCGGGTCGAGGCGATCCATGCCGGCCACGACCCGGTGCCAGTAGGGGTAGAGCGGGGCGGGGCGCGTCAGTTGCTCCAGTTGGCGCTGTTCGGCCTCGCTCAGTGTCAACTCGGCGGCGGCGAGGTTATCCTGCAGATGCGCTTCACTGCGCGCGCCGACGATCAGCGAGGTGACGCCCGGACGATCCTTGAGCCACGCCAGGCACACGCGCGCCGGCGAGCAGTCGTGGGCTTCGCCGATGGCGATCAGCGTCTCGATGATATCGTAGGCGCGCTCCATATCGTGCACATAGGGCTCGGGCCAGCCGTTGCCCTGGCGGGTATCCGGCGGGGTCGGCTGGCCGCGGCGCACCTTGCCGGTCAAGAAGCCTTCGCCCAGCGGCCCCCAGATCAGCGAGCCGAGGTTCTGGTCCATCGCCAGCGGCATCAGCTCGTATTCCGCTTCACGCGACTCCGGGGTGTAGTAGATCTGCTGGCTGATCGGCTTGGTCAGGCCGTGGAGCTCCGCCTTGCCCAGGGTCTTCATCATCTGCCAGCCGGTGTAGTTGGAGGTGCCCCAGTAGCGCACCTTGCCGCTGGTGACCAGATGATGCAGCGCCTCCAGCGTCTCTTCGACCGGGGTGACGCCGTCCCAGTTGTGGATCTGATAGAGATCGATGTGGTCGGTGCCCAGGCGCTTGAGGCTGGCTTCCACCGCGCGGATCAGGTGGTAGCGCGACGCGCCGCTGGCATTGGGATCGTCGCCCAGAGGGCTACGGCCCTTGGTAGCAAGGATGATGTCCTGACGTTTGTCGCCCAGCGCTTTGGCGGTGATCTCCTCGGCCTGGCCGTGGGAGTAGAGATCGGCGGTGTCGACCAGATTGACACCGGCCTCGAAGGCGATATCGAGCAGGCGCCGAGCGCCCTTGACGTCGACGCTCGCTGCCTTCTCGAAACCGTGGCTACCGCCGAACGGCACCGTGCCCAAGGTCAGGTTCGAGACCATCAGCCCCGAGTTGCCCAGCGGACGATATTGCATACTCATATGGCCTCCTTGCCTGGCTGAATCGAGCCCCGCCGCGAGGCGGGCGGGGCTCTGTCAGTCTGGCAAAGATCGGCTCGGGAGCAAGTCTCAGAGCCTGGACAAATACCTGGAGAAGTGTCTGGAGAAGCGCCGCCCTGGGCGGCGCTGGTGGCCAACGCATGCCGCGGTAGGGGTTACAGCTGGCCCGACTGCCACTGCGCTTCGCGGCTGGCGAGCGCGTCGGCAATGCCGTCGATGCTGTTGGAGGTAAGGCTCTCGGGCAGCGGATCGAAGCCGACGCTGGCGGCGAGCTGACCATAGCTGCTGCGTAGATCGGCGTAGGCCAGGTCGCGGCGCAAATCCGCCTGCAGCGTATTCAGCTCGCCCTGGATCAGCTCCAGTTCGCCGATGCTCTGTACCTGATAGCGATTGCGCAGCTGTTCGACGATCTGGCTATCCAGGCTGACCAACTCTTGACTGGTCGCGAACTGACGCTGCGCTTCACGGAAGTTGGCATTGGCGACATGCAGTTGCGCCAGGATCGCCATCGACATGGCCTGGCGGCGCGCTTCCACGACTGCCTGGCCGGCCTTGGCCGCGTCGATGGCGGCCGGTCCGGAGAGCACGTTGAACAGGTTCCAGGTGACCTTCACGCCGTAATCGGCCCAGCTCTGATTGACCAGGAAGGAGTTGCTGTCGTAGTGGGCGCCAGCGGAGAACTCCAGGCCGGGCAGCAGGCGCAGCATGGCCTTGCGGGTCTCGGCAGCGCTGATGCGGGTTTCGTAGTCCTGTTCGCGCAGTTCGGGGCGCTGGGTCAAGGCCGCCTGTTCGAGCTGGTCGAGACCGATCGTGAGCTGAGGCACCTGATAGCCCGTCTCGGGCGCCAGCTCGATCTCGGTGCCCAGGGGCAGATTGATCAGCGTCGCGAGCTCGGTCTTGGCCAGCGACAGCGCGCGGCGCTGCTCCTCGAGCTGACGCGTGGCCTCGATCAGGGCGCGCTGGTAGCTCAGCGTCTGGATGATGTCGCCGATACGCTGATCGCTGAGGCGGCGGCTGTTCTCACTCGCCTGATCGACTCGTGCCATCAGACGGTCGATCTGCCCCAGCAGGCGGTCGGCCGCTACGGCCCGCCAATAGGCCGAACGCACGTCTTGAATGATAGTGTGGACCACCTTGCGTCGGCGCTCCTGCACGATCAGGCGGCGATCGCTCTGCTGCTTGGCATTGACGTAATCGACGCCGAAGTCGAGTACGTTCCACACCGTGGTCAGGTCAGCGACACGGCGGTCGCGATCCAGTGAGGTCGAAGGCTCGAGCGACTGTGTGCCGGTACGAATGCTCTCACTGCTGGAAGCGCTGACGTTGCTGCGCCCGGCGTAGCCGGCGGACAGCGCCATGCGCGGCAGCATGTCGAAGGTGGCCAGATCGACCTGGCGCTGGGCCATGGCCTCTTCCATGATCTTCAAGCGCCCCTCGAGGTTGTACTTCACCGCGCGCGCCATGGCTTCATGCAGCGTGAGTGGGCCGCTGAGCGGCTCCTGGTCCTTGAACATCGCACGCAAATCCTGCTGCGCGCGCTGTTCGCTGACGCTGTGATCGATGGGCTGGCTGGTGACGGCGCAGCCACTGATGGCCAGAGCCAACAGGCTGACTGCGAAAAGTTGCTTTTGACGACTCATCCTCGAACTTCCCCTTGGTACGGCATCTATCAATTATTGTTCGGCCTTTTGCTAGACCTTGGATGTCGGCTCGGCCATCTGCTCGAATGCCAGGGTCAGTCTGCTGACCTGGCGCCACTCGTCTTCGTGTATCTCCTGCAACTGCTGGGCAAGGGTCGGGGCGCCCTGAAGCGCACGCGGACCGGTATCAATCATGGCCGAGTCAGGGCGGAGCTGAATGTCGCCCAGGGCTGGCGGAGCGATGCCATCGAACAGCGCCGAGAAACTGCTGCTGCCGAAGGTGTTCTCGCTACCGCCGATAGCGGACGCTTCAGTCGCCGCGCCGATACCCAGATTCGCAGCGCTGCTGGCGAAGACCTGGGCGATATAGCTGGGTGACAGAGCGCCATTGCGGATGAAGATATCGCCTACTGGTGGTATGCCGCTGCCCAGGTTGGGCACCTCGAACAGCGGTGTGGGCCGCAGGGGCGAGGTAAACAGGGAAGGCGGCGCCGATGTTTGTGGCGGCTCGACTGTTGCGCCGGCGCCAGGCTGCGTCAGCGGGGTTGCCGGATTGCTGCGGAACTCCGGATCACCCTGGATTTGAGACTGGGTGTAGGGTTGGCCGACCAGCCCCTCTGTCAGCGTGTTGCCGGCCGAGTCGCTGATTCCGGTTCCGCTGCTGTTGATTGACAGCGCCAGGCTGCCGCTACCAACAACGTTGCTAATGGTGATCTGGTAGGTGCGTGCATCGATCTGCACCAGGCTGCTGAGGTTACCCTGGGCGCTGCCGCTACTGACCAGGCTGAAGTCAGACAGGTCGACGCCGCTCACATCTTCGCTGAAGGTCAGCGTGTAGCGTACATTGCCGGCACTGCTGGACGCCTGATCCAACGTGAGGGTAGCGGTAGGTACAGTGGTGTCGATGCGTACGCCGGACGTTTCTCCGACATTGTTCAGAGTCAGGTTCATGGCATTGCCGGTCGCATCGCGCACGCTGCCATCATTGGTCTGCAGGCCCGATACGGTGATGCCGTCCGCATCGTTGAGACCGGGTTGCAGGCTGTACTGGAAGACCAGCGTCGTGGTGCCAGAGCCTGCCACGTAGTCGGCGAAGACCGTGCTGCCGCCGATATCCAATGCCAGCCTTGGCGTGCCATTGACCACAACGGCTTCACTGGCGTTGACCACGAAGGTCAGGGTATCGCCCGCGTTGTACTGTACGCCGGCTGGCACGTCGACGCTGGCGATGGTCGGAACCACGGTATCGACTGCGTAGTTGCCCGATAGGGTGCCGCCAATACCGGTATTACCGGCTGCGTCCTGAACGCCTGGATTGTTCAGGGTAATCAGGTTGCTGCTCTCGGTGACGTTGGCGTCAGGTGTCAGGGTAGCTGTCCAGGTGATGCCTCCATCGCTGGAGTTGAGGGCGCTGAGGGTGCCATTGGTTGCGCTGAGGTCGGCCAGGCTCAGACCGTTCACGGCTTCGCTGAAGGTAATGGTCACTGTGGCGGTTTCACCGGCAGCCAGTGCGCTATCGCTCACCTGGATGGTGGCGCTCGGGCGCTGAGTGTCGATGGCATAGTTGCTGGAACTCGTGGTGCCACTGCCGATGTTGCCGGCGGCATCCTGCACCCCGGCGTTGTTCAGGGTGATGACATTGTTACTGTCGGCGATATTGCTACTGGGCGTCAGGATCGCCGTGAAGGTGATGTTGTCCGTGGTGCTCAGGTTGCTCAGGGTGCCGTTGGCAACGTTGAAGTCTGCCAGGCTCAGGCCCGTCACGGCTTCATTGAAGGTGATGGTCACTGCGGTGGTTTCACCGATGGAAAGGGCAGTGTCGTTTACCACTATGGTGGCCGTCGGCCGTTGGGTGTCGATGGCGTAGTTATTGGAGTCGGTGGTGCCGGTGCCGGTATTGCCGGCGGCATCGGTGTAGCCGGTGTTGTCCAGGGTAATCAGGTTGGTCGTGTTGGTGACGTTGGCGTTCGGCGTCAGGGTCGCTGTCCAGGTGATACCGCCGTCGCTGGAGCTGAGGTTGCTGAGCGCACCGTTGGCGACGCTGAAGTCTGCTATGCCAAGCCCGGTCACCGCCTCGCTGAAGGTGATGGTGACGCTGGTGTTCTGGTCCGCTCTCAAGGCGCTGTCAGCCACCACGATACTGGCCGTCGGGCGCAGGGGGTCGATGGCATAGTTGTCGGAGTCGGTGGTGCCGTTGCCGGCGTTGCCCGCCAGATCCATCACGCCGGTGTTATCCAGACGGATCAGGTTGGTGGCATCGGTAACGGTGGCGCTGGGTGTCAGGGTGGCAGTCCAGGTGATGCCGCCATCGCTGGAGCCTAGGCCGCTCAAGGCGCCGTTGGCCACGCTGAAGTCACCCGTGGTAAGGCCGGTCACCGCCTCGCTGAAGGTGATGGTCACGGTCGCTGTCTCACCGGCAGCCAGTGCGGTATCGCTCAACTGGATGGTGGCGGTCGGGCGCTGGGTATCGATGGCGTAGTTGTTCGACTCGGTGCTACCGCTGCCGAGGTTGCCCGCAGCATCCTGCACACCCGTGTTGTTCAGGGTGATGACATTGCTGCTGTCGGCGATATTGTCGCTGGGCGTCAGGATCGCCGTGTAGTTGATGTTGTCCGTGGTGCTCAGGTTGCTCAGGGTGCCGTTGGCCACGTTGAAGTCTGCCAGGCTCAGGCCCGTCACGGCTTCGTTGAAGGTGATGGTCACTGCGGTGGTTTCACCGATGGAAAGGGCAGTGTCAGTCACCATTATGGTGGCCGTCGGCCGTTGGGTGTCGATGGCGTAGTTATTGGAGTCGCTGGTGCCGGTGCCGGTATTGCCGGCGATATCGGTATAGCCGGTGTTGTCCAGGGTGATCAGGTTGGTCGTGTCGGTGACGTTGGCGTTCGGCGTCAGGGTCGCTGTCCAGGTGGTGCCGCCGTCGCTGGAGCTGAGGTTGCTGAGCGCACCGTTGGCGACGCTGAAGTCCGCTATGCCAAGCCCGGTCACCGCCTCGCTGAAGGTGATGGTGACGCTGGTGTTCTGGCCCGCTCTCAAGGCGCTGTCGGCAACCACGATGCTGGCGCTTGGACGCTGGGTGTCGATGGTGTAGTTGTTGGAGTCGGTGCTGCCCGTGCCGGTGTTGCCGGCCAGATCGGTGATGCCGGTATTGTCCAGGGTGATCAGGTTGGTCGTACCGGTGACGTTGGCACTGGGCGTCAGGGTGGCGGTATAGGTGATGTTGTCCGAGGTGGACAGATTACTGAGCGCGCCGTTGGCCACGCTGAAGTCGCCTGTGCTCAGGCCGGTCACCGCTTCGCTGAAGGTGATGGTGACGGTTGTGGTCTGCCCGGCTTTCAGCACGCTATCACTGACCACGATGGTCGCCGTGGGGCGCAGGGTGTCGATGGCATAGTTGGCCGAATCGGTGCTGCCGCTGCCGATATTGCCGGCCAGATCCATCACGCCGCTGTTGTTCAGGGTGATCAGGTTGCTGGTATCGCTGACGCTGGCATCTGGCGTGAAGGTGGCCGTCCAGGTCTGGCCGCCATCGTTGCTGCTGAGGCCGCTGAGGCTGCCGTTGGCCACGCTGAAGTCGGCGATGTCCAGGCCCAGCACCGCCTCGTTGAAGGTCACGGTGACGGTGGCAGTCTCGCCGATGCGCAGCGCTGTGTCGCTGAGGTTGATGCTGCTGGCTGCCGGGCGCACACCATCCACCACCAGGGCCTTGTTGGCGCCCAGGGAACCGCTGGCCCCAGGTGTCGGCAGGGTAAGGAGGGCAGCCTGGCTGGTGCCGTCCTGAATGCTGCCGCCGTTGAGGCTCAGGGCCGCAGTGGAGGCGTAGTCGAGGTCGGAGGAGCTGTCACCGGCCTGTACGGTGTAGCTGAAGCTCAGGGTGTCGCTGCCCGAGCCGGAGACGTAGTTGAGTACGCGGTCGGTGCTGCCGGTTTCCAGGGTCAGGGTTGGGCTGCCGCTGACGTTCACGGCGCTGCTGAACTGGACGGTGACGACTATGGTGTCGCCGATTTTGTAGGTGCCGTTGGCCGTGCTGGACGAAACGCTGGTGACCGTCGGCGCGGTGGGGGCGGTCAGGGTCAGGTCATTGCCAGTGTCGCCGGCATAGCGGGCGGTCAATTGGGTGCCATTGCCCGCCGCGTTGAACGTGCCACCCTCGCTGAGGCCACTGAAGGTGCCGGTGATCGCATCGGCGGCATCATTGAGGATGACCTCATAGATCTCGCCATTGCCGGCCGCGTAGCCGTGGGTGACGGCCAACGTCGCGCCGGAAACGTCGACGTTGCCATTGACCACGATCTGATCGTAGCCGCTGCCCGCACTGGCGCCGTTGATATCCAGTGCCAGGGTGCTGCCTGCATCCAGGGTCAGGTTGCCATTGACGGTCAGGGTGTCGGCGCCGCCGTTGCCTGGGGAGAGGGTGCCGCCGTTCTGCACGGTGACGTCGCCGCCCAGGGTGCCGCCGCCGGCCAGGGTGGCGCCATTGGCTACGGTGGTGGCGCTATTGGTGCTGCCGTCGACCAGCAGAGTACCGGCGGAAACGGTGGTGGCCCCACTGTTGGTGTTGCTGCCGGAGAGGGTCAGGCTGCCGTTGCCGGTCTTGGTCAGGCCGCCGCTGCCGCTGATCACCCCGGAGAGCGTCGCGGCGGCGCCAGCATTGAGGGTGGCCACGCCGGTCAAGGCCAGGGCATTGTCGATGGTGGTGTTGCCCGTGATCTGCAGGGTGGTGCCGTTGGCCAGGTTCAGGCTGCCGGCGCCAAGGTTGCTGTCACCGGCGACGCTCAGGGTGCCGGCATTGACGTTGGTGCTGCCGTTGTAGCTGTTGCTGCCGCTCAGGGTCAGGGTCGCGGCGCCGGTCTTGGTCAGGTTGTTGCTGCCGCTGATCACGCCGGAGAGTGTGGTATCTGCGCCTGTGTTGACCGTGGCGTTGCCGCTCAGAGCAATGGCGTTGTCGATGGTGGTGGCGTTGCTGGTGGCCAGGGTGCTGCTGGCAGCCAGGGTCAGTGTGCCGCTGCCCAGGTTGGCGTCGCTGGCCACGCTCAGCGTGCCGGCGCTGACGGTGGTGGCGCCGTAGCTGTTGCTGCCGGACAGGGTCAGGGTGGCGGCGCCCGCCTTGGTCAGGGTATAGGCACCGCTGACCACGCCGGACAGGGTGGCGTTGGCCGCTGCAGAAACCGTGGCATTGCCGCCGAGGACGATGGCGTTGTCGATGGTAGCTGCGCCGGTGAGGGTCAACGTGGTGCCGGCGGCCAGATTGACCGATCCCGAGCCCAGGTTGCCGTCGCTGCTTACGCTCAGGGTGCCGGCATTGACATAGGTGGCGGCGTAGCTGTTGCCAGCGGCCAGGCTCAGAGCGCCTGCGCCGGTTTTCGTCAGGTCGTACGCGCCGCTGATGGCGCCACTGAGGGTGGCGGCGTCGCTGTTGTCGATGGTGCTGTTGCCGGTGAGGGCGATGGCATTGTCGATGGTGGTGGCGCCGGTGATGGCGAGTGTGCTGCCAGCCAGGGTCAGGTCGCCCGCGCCGAGGTTGCCATCACCGGCAATCGACAGCGTACCCGCGGAGACGGTGGTGGTGCCGCTGTAGCTGTTGCTGCCGGCCAGGGTCAGGGTGCCGCTGCCCTGCTTGATCAGCGAGCCGCTGCCGGAAATCGCCCCAAGAGCCGAGGTGGTGGTGTTGTCGCCTCCGGCGGACAGGGTATAGCTACCCAGTTGGATGCTGGCGTTGGCATTGTTGCTCGCCAGGCTGCCGATGGTCTGGTCCGAGAGCAGGGTCAGCACGCCGTTGCCGTTGACCCGTACCGCACTGCTACTGGACACCGAGGCATCGCCGTCGAGCTTCAGCCAGCCGTAATTGAGCAGCGTGGTGTTGCCGGTGTAGCTGTTGTTGCCGGAGAGGGTCAGCGCATGGCTGGCCGAGCCTGTCTGGTTGACAGACAGGCCACCGTTGCCACTGATATCGCCGGAGAACGTGGTGTCTGCGGTCTGTAGGGTGGTCAGGGTATTGCTGCCCAGGGTTATCGAGCCCGCACCGGAGAGGTTGCCGATGGTTTCGCTGCTCGATAGTGCCAGGGTGGCGCCTGCGGCGATCGACACGCTGCTGCTGTCGGAAAGGGCACTACCTCCGGCGACAGTGAGCGTGCCGGCGGTGAGGGTGGTGGCACCGGAGAAGCTGTTACCGCTGCCGCTCAGGGTCAGGTTGCCGATCCCTGCCTTGGTCAGGGCGCCGCTGCCGGCGACCGCGCTGGCGATGGACGCGGTATCCCCCGCACCGTTGCTGAAGGTCTGGGTAGTGCCGCCGGCCAGGGTGAGGGTGCCGCCGGTGAGGGTCAGGCCGCTGACCTGAGCCAGATCGAAGGTCAGGCTCTCGTTGATCGACACGCTATTGAGGTTGAGCGTCTGGCCGGCCAGGGAGGCATTGACGACGATGGTCTGGCTGCCGGTGGTGTCGGTGGCGGCGATGGCCACGGCTTCGCTGAAGCTCACACCGTTACTGACGTTGATGCTGGCCGTGTCGGTGTTGTTGGTCACGTAAATGAAATCGCTGGTGACCGTAGTGGTGGCGTTGGCGCTGCCCCCGGCGCCGTCATTGAGGGTGAAGCTGATGGTCGCGTCGCCGGCAGGGGTGTCGCTGCGGTAGGTGATGCGCTGTGCCACGTCGTTGATCAACGTCGTGGTGGCGTTGGTGGCGCTGCTGGTGAAGTTGATGGTCAGCACGCCACCGGTATTGGTGAAGGTGGCGAAGGTCTGCCCGTTCGCTTGCAGGTCGCTGCCGCTGACGGTGAACAGAGCGCCAGCGCTGGTGGTGTCGAAACCCAGAACATCGCTGCTCACTGCCGTGCCGTTGCGCTGGATCACCAGGCTGGCGCCTGACCAGTTGCCGTTGCCGCCATTCAATGCGCCCAGCTCGGCATCGGTCAGGCTGGCGTTGCTGCCCAGGTCGAGGCGCACGGTGTTGCCGACGCCGTTCCAGGCCACGCTGTCGCCGTTGAGATTAGCGATGCTCGGGACACTGTTGGAGCTGATGTTGATTGCGCTGCCAGGGCTGACGCCGACACTGGTAGAGTCACCGGTATTGGCGCTACCGCTCCAGTTGGAGAGGTCGGTGATCCGCGCCAGCCAGGTCGCACGGTCGGCGGCAGAGGTTGGGCCGTTGTACTGCACGTTGTCTTGCTGGCTGGCACCGCCAGGTAGACCTATGGCATTGGTGCCGTTGGTCAGCGCGTTCTGGCTGCCGGCGCCGCCAGGGAGTGTCGAGTCTCTGAGGCTCGTAAAGCCCGAGGCGGTGTTCCAGTTATTGGCATCGATGTTCGAACCGGCACTGTTGTTCATGCCGAAAATGAAATAGGGATTGGCATCCGAATCCTGATAAATGAAGACACCGTCGCCAGCGAGGTTCATCGGATCGGCGACCGAGTAGCCGGTTATCACGATGTCGTCACGGAGATCGATGTTCGCCGTTACGTTGGTCAGCGTCGTGGCATCATCCGAGCCACCTAGGTACAGGTTGAGTACCGTGCCGGCATTGATGGTGCTACTCGTCATCCAGGTGATCAGCCCGTCGCCGGTGGTCGTCCCTGTAAATGCGCTTCCGCTCGCATCCCAGCCCCAGTCGGTGATTTTAAGGACGGTGCCGGCAGGGATATCGACCAGCGTGGCGAAGGTGATCGTATCGTTCAGGGCGTTCCAGCCGAGAACGACCATATCACCGGCATTCAGCGTATTGAGCACATGGCTGTAATTCGCATCGGCAAACAGGCTGGCGGCTTCGATGGCGCCGGTGCTGGTTTCCAGCACCCAGTCGCCGCCTTTGCTGGCATCGCCTGTCCAGTCGTTGGAGGCCGCGATGTCGGCGCCCGTGAAATTGGCGAGTTGCTCGACGAAAGCGGCTCCGTCCTCCCCCTTGCTGGTGTCGCAGCCGTAAATCAGGAAGTCACCGTTTTCCGCCAGGCTGCTGCCGATGGCAGAAAGCTGGCTTTGCGCGCTGGCCATATTGTCCAAACCGAGCCGGGTCGAGCCGACCTGCAGACTGGCCTCGCCACCGTGGGAAATGAAGTGGATGGCATCGATGCCGGAGCGACCATCGAGGTAATCGGCCATCTGCTGCAGGCCGTCACTGCCGGCGTCCAGCACGACGACTTCCGTACCCGCGACCAGGCTATCGAGCAATGGCTGCTTGTCTTGGACGCTGGCGTCGATGAAGACGACTTCATGGCGCTCCCCTGGTGTGCTCGAGGAGGGGGCGGCAGCCAGGTGTTCGGCTGTTGCATCGCTGTCGTGTGCGCCCGTTGCATCGGCGTTTACGGCGACCGTTGCCGCGACGGTCGCGTCTGCGGCTGTGGCCGCCACGGCGCCGTCGAACATCATGCGCGGCTCCAGGGACATGGCCAGAGGGACTTTGGTCACGGTTGCAGGGGAGCTAGCCAGAGATTTTTTGGTGCGAGTCCAGAACATGGTTTGCTCCCGTGATGATAGCGTGACGCATCTAGGTGGGTGGAGGGCTGCGATAAGACCAGTCGGGTATTGGTGCAGCGCCATCATGGCGCTGCGTTTGTACGATGAAAGCTGTCAGTTGCTACGCATAGGGAACACTCCCGTCAGGGCAATGATGAAATTGGTGCCCAGGTAGGGGTTGCGAATCCCCACTGGGAGGCTGCCAGCGGTATGTGTCGCGGTGGCTTGCACGGGGGCAGGGAAAGGTGCCAGCGTCGTGTTTGCTGCGCTGTTGTACAGGCTGACTTCTGCGCCTGCGATTGCATCCACTGGTTTAGCCAGAACCGATGAGTTACCTGGAAGCTGAGCGCTGCCGTCTTCAGTGGAGGCCGGAATGGCTATGTTTGCCACGCCTGTGATGGATAGGGAGAACGCGGGGATATTGGCGTTCAACAGGGTGACAGTTTCCGCACCGCCGGTTGCGGCTGGAGCCACTGGTTGCAAGTTAGGGCCGGCCCCCATGCCAACGGGGGAGCGGCCCTGAAAATTGGGTAGGCCGAAGGTCGTTGTTCCGTTACCGCCATACAGGGTGCCTAGCACGGCATACAGCGCATTGTTCTGCGCGATCGCCATCATCTGCCCCTGACACATGGCATAGCCTTCGGGCGTGTAGTTACCGCCGAACATCTTGATTTCACCCAGGAATGGATCACTCATTTGCAGCTCCTTTTGCTTCGATGTTGGCGGATCGAGTCCGCCTGGATTCAATCCGGCTTTTCGCTATGGAACGAGGCGTGGAGTACCTTGCGCCCATCACGGCAGGGCATCCCCGGGGTCATCAGCAAGAGCCAGCCTTCTTCGTTCTGCCGCGATACGCGAAAGACCGCTTGTGGCAGCTCATGGCCGACCGGCAGGGCGAAGTGGGCAGAAAAACACTGATGCCGAGGCGTCATCGGAATACCTTCGGACACCTCGATGAGCTCGACGTCGAGCGCACGATCAGGGCTGATCCAGAGTTGGAAGTGCTGCCCTGCGTTCTGCATGAGCATTTCCTGTGTCGGCATGCTGTACACGATGCATTCCTTGGCTATGGGGTATTGGCCTGGTTGGCGGGGCGCAGCATCTTGAGGTAGACGCCATTCTCTCCGGTGATCGCGAAACCATGGCGGCGATAGAGCGCTTGCGCGGGGTTGTAGCTTTCCACGTACAAGCCGGTATCGAGCCCCTGAGCGTCTGCGCGCGCGAGCCATTGCGCCAGCAACTGACTGCCTAGCCCCTGACCTCGATAGGAGGGGATGAGGCTGATATCGATAATTTGTAGATGGATATCACTCCACAGGAGATAGGCGCGCCCAATGGGAGTGCCGGCGGACTCTATGACCTGAAAGTCGGCATGAGGAAAGTGTGCCTGGTAATAATTATGCTGTGCAGCGAACTGTTGGTTGAGAAAGGCACTTTTGGATGATTGGTCCCATGGCAGTTCCGCGAGCTCCCTCATACGTGTGCTGCAATAGAGAGCCTCGAGGAAAGATAAATCTCCGTTATTTATCGGGCGAAGATGAATCTTGTTTTTTTTATCCACAATGCAGGTTCCCTTGCGAAACGTCCCGCACACGTGCCCGGTGGCTACAGTCTGCCCGGGGGTATGAGGTGACTATAATGTAGTCATTGCTTGTCGTCATTACATTCGTTTGCGCAATCTGCACTATTTTTTATCGGGCAATTTTCCGTCGTCTCTATCTTTTATTCAGGCCGAGTGGCACCGAGACCAAAGTACAAGCGTTGCACTACGACCGGTGGTGAGAAAACGTATCAGTACGCTACGTCAGATCTTTCGGGGCCTTCGAGTATGCGTTAGCAAGTCTCCTGTAGGTTGGGAAAAGAAAGTGCCTGCGGCAGTCGTAAGTGTCTCGGCACGGCATCCCGACTCATCTGGCTCTCCCTATGGCTCTCTTTCAAAAGCCGCTTTCGCGCACACCGAGCGCCGCGATCCGCCGCCAGGCCGCGCCCAGCAGCGATTGGCTTTCACCCTCGAGCAGCACCACGCCGCGTAGTGGATGATCGGGATGGATGCCGTCATCGAGCAGCGTCAGGCGTACCCCATACTGCGCCTGTACGGGCTCGGCACGCTGCTGGGCGTCGCGTCGCACGGCGATGGGGCCGCCGTGGTCCGAGCTGAGTGCTTCCTGTTCCAGGTAAGCGGCGCCGGTGGCATCCACATCGTCCAGACGTACCGGGATGGCAGGGCGCATCGGGTCATCGGCGATGAAACGCCCGCTGTCGCCGGCCTCGATCCGCCAGAGGTTCTCTTCTGCCAGGTAGCCACGCAGACGCAGCCCGGGTTCGACGATGCGCGCCAGCGAGTCGGCAGGATGCAGCCAGCGCCCCAGGCTCAGGTCGCGTTGCAGGTCACGCACCACGCCGGCCTGGGGGGCTCGCAGTTGCAGGCGCTCACGTTGCGCGGCGAGGCCGCGGTATTCGGCCACGGCCTCGGCCAGGCGCTGTTCGAGAACGCCGGCATCGGCTGCCGTTTCACTGCGTGCCGACAGACGACGTAGCTGCAACTGCAGAATCTCTATCTCACGGCGGACGATGGCTTGACGCGAGTCCAGATCGGGGGAGTCCAGTTCCAGCAGCAGGTCGCCCGCCGCCACGCTCTGCCCGTCCTCTACGTGCACCGCCTTCAGGCGCGCGGCCACCGGGGCGTGCAGGGCATGGGTACGGGAGGCTTCGAGCAGGGCCGGTATCTCCACCGAGCTGCGCCAGGGCACCACCAGCACCAGCAGTATTGCGCCCAGGCTCAGGCCGGTGAGCAAGGCCTTGCGCGGGTTGGCCTGTGCGCGGCGTTGCCACCACTCGCCCAGTTCGCGCCAGATCGGCAGGCCGATGAACCAGAGCAGCTCCACCAGCATCAGGAAGATGCCGAGCACCTTGAAGAACAGGTGATAGACCGCCAGGGCGATGCCGAGGAACAGGATCGCGCGCCATATCCACGAGCCATAGCCCCAGATCAGCAGGCGCCGGGCCATGCTGGGCGACCAGGGCTCGGGCGCCGGCTCGCCATAACCGAACAGCGCTTCGCGCAAGCGCCAGCGACACAGGGCGAAGGCGCGCTGTTGCAGGTTGTCCACGCCCCACAGGTCGCTGATCAGAAAATAACCATCGAAGCGCATGAAGGGGTTGAGGTTGATCACCAGGGTGGTGATCCAGGTGGCGCTGGCCAGCATGAAGGCCGAGGTGCGCAGTGGGCCATCCGGCAGCAGTGACCAGGCCAGCAGCGCCAGCACGGCCAGCGACAGTTCGGCGAGCACGCCACCGGCGCCGATCAGCAACCGCGAACGGCGGTCGCGCACGCGCCAGGCATCGCTGACATCGGTGTAGAACATCGGCAACAGCACCATGAACGCCAGGCCCATGCTCTGCACCCTGCAGCCGGCGCGCTTGGCCATGAAGGCATGGCCGAATTCGTGACAGAGCTTGGCGAAGGTCAGCGCCACGCCGAAGGCCAGGGCGCCGCCGAGGCTGAACAGATGGGGAAAGGTGGTGAGAAATCGCTGCCAGTCGCGGATCACCAGAAGCAGGCCTAGCACGAATACCAGCGGCAGCCCCCAGCGCAGCAGCCAGGGGCCGTGGCGTTCCAGCACCGGCCAGGCACGGTTGAGGAAGGGATCCGGGCGCCACAGCGGGATGCGGAAGAACAGGTACTGGTGCAGCACGCGCTTCCACGGGCTCTGGCGGTGGGCGGCGGCTTTCATGGCATAGCTGGCGCGCTGCTTGTCATCCAGGGCGGCGATCAGGTCATGCTGGCTGAGAAAGCCCAGCAGCTCTTGCAGTTCCTCGGCGCCCAGGGGCTGACCGGGCTCGGCGTTGGCCGCTGCCAGCACGCGCTGTGGCTCGCCCAGCGCCCAGTGGCGCAGCAAGCGCACGGCGGCGGCGCCGAGCTTGAAGTAGCGACCACGTAACGGGTCGGCCAGCGTCCACTGCGGCGCGCCATCGAGGCCGGGGGCGGCCGGCGAGAGCTGCAGGTCGGGGCGCAGCGCGGGCAGCATCACAGACCCAGGCTCTGCCGCGCGGCGGCCAGGGGCCGGCGCAGCAGGTAGTAGGCCAGTGGCGCGCGGTCGCCGAACAGTTTGGCGGTGCCGCGCAGGCCAATGCGCGGCGGCGCGTCGACGAAGGCGGCGTCGAGGCGGTAGGCCAGTTGCCCGGCGGCGGTGCTCTGCGCCTCATAAGCCGCGCGCTCCAGCCGCGCCTGGTGACGGTGCAGGGGATCGCTGTCGAGAAACAGTGCCACTTCGGCGCCCGGCTGCAGGGCGATGGCGTCACCCACTGGCAGCTCGATGCGCAGTTCGGCCTGCTCGGGGTCGGCAATCTGCATCAGCCGCTCGCCGGTCTGCACCGGTTTGCCGGTCAGGCGTTCGGCGTCGGCAAACACGGCGATGCCCGCGCGTTCGGCGCGCACCTCGCTGCGCGCCAGCAACTGCTGGGCATAGTCGCGTTCGGCACGCTTCTGCTCGACGCGCGCGGCGAGCAGGTCCAGGCGCGCGCTGGACTCGGCATCGGCGAAGGCGCGTTGGCTGTTGGCCTTGAGTTCGGCCTCGGCCACGCCCAGGGTGCGCTCGGCGACATCGGCCTGAGCCTTGAGGCTGGTGGCATCGAAGCGCACCAGCACGTCTCCGGCAGCCACGAGCTGGTTGGGTTTGACCAGGAACTCGGCGATCACCCCATCGAGTGGTGCGGCCACCACGCGACCATTCAGGGGCACCACTTCGGCGGGGGCCAGCACCGACTGGCGTACCGGGATCAGCAGCAGCAGGCAGAGTGCCGCCGCCACCGCCAGCAGCTTCTTGCGCGGCCAGCGCAGACGCCAGGGTTTGCGCGGCTGCAGGGCCAGCCAGGCATGGGCGTAGGCGTCTGCCAGCTGGGTCAGCAGGGCTTGCTCGGCGTCGTTGAAGGGCTGCTCGCGCGCCAGCCACAGGCCGCCGAAGGTTTCGCCGCTGCGATTCTTCAGCGGCAGCCAGTAGGCGTGGGGCGCGGACAGGCTGTGCATGTCCAGGCGCGTCTGCTCGTCCAGCTGCGCGGGGTCGACGTTGTGGCTCTGATCCAGCCGGTGCTGTTTGTGCAGGGCCCCGGCCGCGCGCTCGACGAAAGCGACGAAGGGAGCGTGGGGCTCCACCACGCTGACGCCGGTCAGTGCACGCACCTTACCGGCGATCAGCAGGGCGGCGTGACGAATGCCGAACAGCGCCTGGCCGTCATTGACCATGGCGAAGGCGAGCTGTGCGGCCGTGGTCGCCTTGCGCGCCTGCTGTTCGAGGCCCAAAAAGCGCGCAAAGAGGTTGTCGGGCGTGGCAGACGCGGCGCTCACGGCGACGCCTGGAAGCGCGCCGTGCCGCTCATGCCGGCCAACAGGCCCTTGGCATCTTGGGGCAGGCTGCCGATCAGCAGCAGGGTCTGGCTGCCTTCGTCGATACGTGCGCCCAGGCGTTTGACACTGGCCTTCAACGGTGTGCCGGTCTCGTCGGGGATGAACTCGAACGCTTGTCCCGGTTGCAGGCGGCTGAGCCAGTCGGAGGGCACCAGCAGGTAGATCTCCAGCGTGGTGTTATCCACTACTTCCAGCAGCGGCGTGCCGCTGGCGACGCTTTCGTGGGGCTGGGCGCGGCGCAGCACCACGTTACCGGCGAAGGGCGCGGTGACGCTGCAGCGCTTGACCTGCACCTGATACACCTGGGTTTCGGCCTGGGCCTGGGCCTGGCGGGCTTCGGCCAGCGCCACCTCGAAGCGGCCGACCGAGTTGAGGGCGGCCAGCTGCCTGTTGTGGTTCAGTTCTTCACGGGTGGCTCGCGCGGCGGCCTGCGCGGCGTTGAGCTGGGCCTGGTAGGCGCTGCAGTCGAAGCGGGCGAGCAGGTCACCCTTGGCGAAACTCTGGCCGTCGCTGTAGGGCATCTCGACGATGCGCCCGGCCAGCTCGCTACTGATCACCGCATGATTATGGGCGCGCAACACGCCGCGGACCTGGCGCTCGCCGTCTTTGGTGGTGGTCTGGTCGAGGGGCGTGAGCAGCGGGTCGTCCTGGGCCCAGAGCGCGGGACTCAGCGAGAGCGCGACGAGGCCGAGGGTCAGCCAACGGGCAGAGCGAAGCAGCATGTCACACATCCTTGCCGGGTAGATCCGTAGTCTATGGCAAGGCGGAGGTGTGGCAAATTCATCTAAAGGCGACAAAAAAGGGGGTTATTCGTCACGCTCTCGAGAGGGTAGATCCTACGCCTGGCGCGGGCGCCCGATCACGGGCGCCCGGCTCAACTTCGGGGGGGCTAGCGCAACTTCGGAGGACTAGCGCGGAGATCGGACGGCTGGGGCGAATGCCTCGAGGCTCACTCCAGATCCTCGTCGAGCTCCTCGGCGGCATCCTCGTGGGACATGCGCAGGCCGTGCGGCGGCAACGGCATATTGTCCAGCGTCACCGTGCCCTCGGCGCCGAGCTTGATCCGGCCTTCGAGGAACCAGCGCACGGCGATCGGGTAGATCAGATGCTCGCGGGCGTGGACCTTGGCGATCAGGGCGTCGAGATCCTGCTCGGGCTCGACCTTGACCGCGGCCTGGATCACCACCGGCCCGCCATCGAGCTCTTCGGTGACGAAGTGCACGCTGACACCGTGTTCGGCGACGCCGTCGTCCAGCGCGCGCTGGTGGGTGTTGAGGCCCTGATACGCGGGCAGCAGAGACGGATGGATATTGAGCATCCGCCCGCGGTAATGATCGACGAACATCGGCGTGAGGATGCGCATGAAGCCAGCCAGCACCACCAGGTCGGGGTCATGGCGGTCGATCACCTTGATCAGCGCGGCATCGAAGGCTTCGCGGGAGTCGTACTCGCGATGCGGCAGCGCCACGGCGTCGACACCGGCATCCTTGGCTCGCTTGAGCCCGAACGCGTCGGCCTTGTTGGAGACCACCGCAACGATCTCGCCGCCCAGTTCGTCGTGGGTCTGGGCATCGAGCAGCGCCTGCAGATTGCTGCCGTTGCCGGAGATCAGCACCACCACGCGCGGCTTCTCGGCGGCCGCGGCCTCGAAGTCGTTCAGCGTATCCTGATGCGGAGAAGAGTGCTCTGCGCTCATGCCGGCAGGTTCTCCAGCTGCACGGCTTCGTCACCCTCGCCGCGGGTGACGATCTCACCCAGACGATGGACCTGCTCGCCGGCGTCTTTAAGGTGGGCGATGGCGGCGTCGGCCTGGGCCGCCGGTACCACTACCACCATGCCGATGCCACAGTTGAGCACGCGGTACATCTCGCGCTCGGCGACGTTGCCCTGGGCCTGCAGCCAGTCGAACACCGCCGGGCGCTGCCAAGTGGTGACGTCGATCCGCGCGGCGAGGTTCTCCGGCAGTACCCGCGGCACGTTCTCGAGCAGGCCGCCACCGGTGATGTGCGAGAGCGCGTGCACGGCCACGTCGCTGTCGCGGATCAGCGAGAGCAGCGGCTTGACGTAGATGCGTGTCGGCGCCATCAGCAGATCGGCGAGCGGCTGGCCGTCGAGTGTCTCGTCGAGCTGGCCGCCGCCGACCTCGAGAATCTTGCGGATCAGCGAGTAACCGTTGGAGTGCGGCCCGGAGGAGGCCAGCCCCAGCAGCACGTCGCCGGCGGCGACCCGGCTGCCGTCGAGAATCTCGGACTTCTCCACCACGCCGACACAGAATCCGGCCAGATCGTAGTCGCTGCCTTCGTACATGCCCGGCATCTCGGCGGTCTCGCCCCCCACCAGGGCGCAGCCGGCTTGGCTGCAGCCCTCACCGATGCCGGTCACCACGTCGGCGGCGATATCGACATCCAGCTTGCCAGTGGCGTAGTAGTCGAGGAACAGCAGCGGCTCCGCGCCGGCGACCACCAGATCGTTGACGCACATGGCGACCAGATCGATACCGATGGTGTCGTGCTTGCCCAGATCCATCGCCAGGCGCAGCTTGGTTCCGACCCCGTCGGTGCCGGAGACCAGCACCGGCTCGCGGTAGCCGCTGGGCAGCTGGCACAGTGCGCCGAAGCCGCCCAGGCCGCCCATCACTTCCGGCCGCGAGGTACGCTTGGCCACGCCCTTGATCCGCTCGACCAGCGCGTTGCCGGCATCGATGTCGACACCCGCATCCCGGTAGGTCAGGGAGGGGGAGTTGGACGAACGGGGCGCGTTCGAAGAATCGGGAGAGGAGCGCGTCATAGTGGACCTTTCTCGCGGAGCCGGGGAGACGCTGCGGGTGACCCAGCGTCCCGCCAATGAATGGGGGTGATGTTCAGCGGGGCGCATTGTAGCATTGCCTACATCCTAGCGGGCAGTCAGGGAACGGCGAGAACGCGATGAGTAAATTACAGATTGGGGGGTTGATCGGTGCCGCGCTGGGGCTCTGGCTGCTGGTGCTGCTCGAACCGATCCTGATGCCGTTCTTCGTCAGCCTGATCCTGGCTTATCTGGGCGATCCGGTGACCGACTGGCTGGAGGCGCGAGGGCTGTCGCGGCGGCTCTCGGTGAGCTTGGTGTTTCTGCTGCTGGCGCTGGTGATGATCGGCTCCCTGCTGGTGCTGCTGCCGATGCTGGGGCGTCAGCTGGGGCAGCTGATCGCGGCGCTGCCGGAGGTGCTCAACTGGGTCCAGACGACGGTGCTGCCGGAGGTGCGCGAACTCACCGGGGTCGATTTCAGCGCCGACTTCGATCAGTTGCGCAACGCCCTGATGAGCAACTGGCGCGAGACCGGCACCTACGCCGCGGCCTTGCTGGCCCAGGCTTCGCGCTCGGGGCTGGCGCTGGCGATCTGGCTCGGCAATCTGGCGCTGATTCCGGTGGTCACCTTCTATCTGCTGCTCGACTGGGACCGGCTCAAGGGCTATGTGCGCGAGCTGCTGCCGCGCCATGTCGAACCCCGGGTCACGGCGCTGGCGATGGAGTGCGACGAGGTGCTCTCCGCCTTCCTGCGCGGCCAGCTGCTGGTGATGCTGAGCCTGGGCGTGATCTACGCCGTCGGCCTGAGCGTGGTGGGACTCAAGTTCGGGCTGCTGATCGGCCTGATGGCGGGGTTGGCGAGCATCGTGCCCTATCTCGGGGTCATTGTCGGCGTGCTCACCGCCGGCGTGGTGGCGTTCTTCCAGTTCGGCGAGTGGCTGCCGCTGGTGGGGGTGCTGGTGGTGTTCGGCATCGGCCAGGTAGCCGAGAGCACGCTGCTGCAGCCGCTGCTGCTGGGTGACAAGATCGGTCTGCACCCGGTGGCGGTGATCTTTGCCGTACTCGCCGGCGGGCAGCTGTTCGGCTTCACCGGTATCCTGCTGGCGCTGCCGGTGGCTGCGGTGATCATGGTCCTGCTGCGCTACGCCTATCACCGCTATCGCCACAGTCGCCTCTACGATCGAGCGCGCGCCGAGACGCTGACAGCGGGCTGGGACGGGGAGAGCGACAGCTGATGCGCCCGGGACCATCACAGCTGCCGCTAGGGGTGGGGCTGCGCGATGATGCTACCTTCGCCAACTACTTCCCCGGTGACAACGCCCCGCTGGTGGCGCATCTGGCCTCGCAGTTGGAGAGCGCCGGCGAGCCCTTCCTCTATCTCTGGGGGGGCAGCGGCGTGGGCTGTAGCCATCTGCTGCAGGCGGCTTGCCATGCTGCCGATGCCCGCGGCCAGCGCGCGCTCTACCTGCCGCTGGATGCCTTGGGGCACTTTCCGCCGGATATTCTCGAAGAGCCCGAGCGGCTCGATCTGCTGGCGATCGACGACCTGCAGCTGGTGGTCGGACGCAAGCGCTGGGAGGAGGCGCTGTTCCATGGCTTCAACCGCCTGCGTGACGCCGGCAAGCGGCTGGTGATCGCCGCCGACCGCTCGCCGCGCCAGCTCGATATCAAGCTGCCGGACCTGGCTTCGCGCATGACCTGGGGCATGGTCTTTCATGTCCAGCCGCTGGATGACGCCCAGCGGCTGGGCGCGCTTCAGCTGCGCGCGCGGGTGCGCGGCATGCAGCTGCCCGACGAGGTCGCGCGCTATATCCTGCATCGCGGTCCGCGCCAGCTCGACCAGCTCTCAGACGTTCTGGCGCGGCTGGATCGCGCCTCGCTCTCCGCCAAGCGCAAGCTCACCATTCCCTTCGTCAAGCAAGCGCTGGAGTGGTAGTGCCGCCGCAGGCCCGGTCCCTGGCAGTAACTGTCTCCCCGTAAGATCGCCTCTGCGTCGGCCGCCAGAGCACGCCCTCTAACGGCCTTCACGACGGGTTGCGGTATCCGTGAAGATGCCTATTCCTACTAAAGTTGATTCAAGTTAAACAAATGGTCACCGATATCGACCTTGGTGGGCGCGTGATTCTGCCGGGTTGAATCGTGCTGGCGCGTCGTTGGCGGCGAGGTATCGGATTCTGGCCGGGAGGGTTGCGCGTCGCCGGATCTCACTCGATAACTCCAACGACCGAGAACGTACGCATGAAGGCACCCTCCGTTTTGCGCGCCAGACACGCGTTCAGCCTGCAGACCAAGATCGTGGCGCTGACGCTGATACCGCTGTTTGTGATCATCGTGGCGCTGGTGAGCGTCAATATCGTCTCCAACCTCAATGACAGTCGTCGAGAGCTGGCCGAGCAGCGGCGATTGTTGATCGACAGTCAGGTCAAGGCGGTCAAGGGCATCGTCGATCTGGCCAAATCCGCCATCACGCCGCTGGTCGAGAACGCCGGCAGCGACCCTCAGGCCGCCCAGGCCAAGGCACGCGATCTGCTGCGCGGGCTCTCCTTCGACGGCACTAACTACATTTTTGCCTACACCTTCGATGGCACCAATCTGGTGTTTGCCCCCGACACCAAGAAAGAGGGGACCAACATGCTCGGCGTGACGGACGCCGATGGTAATCATGTCATCGCAGACCTGATCCGGGTCGCTCAGCAGGGCGGGGGACGCTACAGCTATCTGTGGCCCAATCCCGGCACCGGCAAGGTCGAGCGCAAGTACTCCTACGCCGAGAGCATCGACGGCTGGAACTGGATGATCGGTGCTGGCATCTACGCCACCTCCATCGATCAGGCGATGGCGGCGGCAGAGGCCAAGGCGGCGAACAATCGCCACACCATGCTGTGGCGCTCGCTGCTGCTGGGTGGCGGGGGGATGCTGCTGGCGGCGCTGGTCGCCAGCGTGCTGGTGCGGCGGCTGCTCGGCCCGATCCGGCGCACCGCGGAGGCGATGGGGGATATCGCCAGTGGCCAGGGCGATCTGACGCGCCGCCTGGCCGTCGACAGCCGCGACGAGGTGGGCCAACTCGCGACCCAGTTCAACGCCTTCGTCGGGCGCATGCAGGAAACACTGCGTGACGTGCGTTCGAGTACGCGTAGCGTTCACGCGACGTCGTCCCAGATCGCCGATGCCAGCGGGGAGCTGGCATCGCGCACCGAGCAGTCGGCGGCCAGCCTGCAGCAGACCTCCGCGTCGATGGAGGAGATCACCACCACGGTGGCACATGCCACCGACTCGGCCACTCAGGCGAGTCAACTGGTGCAGTCGACCAGCGATGTGGCCCAGGAGGGCGAGCAGGCGATGGCCCAGGTCGAGGCGCGGATGAGCGAAATCACCCAGTCGGCGGCGCAGATCGAGGAGATCATCGGGCTGATCGACTCCATCGCCTTTCAGACCAATATCCTCGCGCTGAACGCCTCCGTGGAGGCGGCGCGCGCCGGTGAGCACGGGCGCGGCTTTGCGGTAGTGGCCAGTGAGGTGCGCTCACTGGCGGGGCGTTCGGCGGAGGCGTCGAAGAATATTCGTGAGCTGATCGCGCAGTCGGCCGAGCATACCCGCAGCGGCAGCGAGCTGGTGAATCGGGCCGGGACCACCATGCGCGAGATCGTCGGCAGCGTGAATCGCGTTGCGGACGTGATCGGTGAGATCAGCGCCGGTGCCAAGGAGCAGAACAGCGGTATCGGCCAGATCAATACGGCGGTGGCGGAGATGGATGCGATGACCCAGCAGAACGCCGCCATGGTGCAGCAGTCGGCCACCGCGGCGGCCGATCTGCAGCAGGAAGCCGAGCGCCTGCGCGGCTTGATCGATACCTTCGTGCTCGGCGAGGACGTTGCGGAGGAAGTGGCTGAGGCACTCGATACTCGGCCGAAATCCGCCAACGTGCAGCCGGCATCGTTAACGGCCAAGCGCAGTCACCAAGACGAAGAGGCGTGGCAGACATTCTGATCCGGGGGTAGATCGTAGCTCGAGGGGTGGCCACTGGCCGCCCCTTGCGGTTGCCTGCCGGGTCTGTGAATCCGGTCTGACTCTCGGCGCCGAGTCAGGCCGGCATGTCGGCCCGCGATCGATCGCTACGGCGCTGGCGGCATGACTGTCGAGTCGAGAGCTTCACCAGCCGAGCTGGTCGCGCATCCGATAGTACCAGGCGCCGAGGGCGGTCAGCGGCACACGGAAGAGGCGGCCGCCGGGGAAGGGGGTGTGCGGCAGATCGGCGAAGGCGTCGAAGCGCTCGAGTTCGCCGCTCAGCGCCTCCGCCATCAGCCGTCCGGCCAGATGGGTGCAGGTCACACCGTGCCCGGAGTAGCCCTGGGCGTAGTATACGTTGTGGTTGATGCGGCCGAACTGCGGCAGGCGATTGAGCGTCAGCAGGAAATTGCCGCTCCAGGTGTAGTCGACCTTGACCCCCTTGAGCTGGGGAAAAGTCTTTTCCAGATTGGGTCGAATGACCGCTTCGATGCTCGCCGGATCGTGGCCCCCATAGGTCACGCCACCGCCGTAGATGAGTCGGTTGTCGGCCGAGAGGCGGTAGTAGTCGAGCAGATAGTTGCAGTCCTCGACGCAGGCATCGTTGGGCAGCAGCTCGCGGGCGGTGTCGGCATCCAGCGGCGCGGTGGCCAGCACCTGGGTGCCGCAGGGCATGCTCTTGCCCTCGAGCTCCGGCAGTAGACCATTGAGATAGGCGTTACCGGCGACGATCACGCGCTCGGCGCGGACCTGCCCCTGGGCGGTGTGGATCACTACCGGATCGCCGTGGCGGATCTCGACCACCGGCGAATGCTCGTGTATCACGCCGCCGAGGGATTCGAACGCGGCGGCCTCACCGAGTACCAGGTTGAGCGGGTGCAGGTGCCCCCGGAATGGTCGAATAGCGCGCCCACGTAGCGCTCGGAGCCGATCTCGCGGCGGTAGCCTTTAGCATCGAGCAGCTCGAGCTGACGGTGCCCGTAGCGCTCCCACAGCGCTTTGTGCTCGACCAGCCCCTGCATCTGCTTGTCGCTGCAGGCAGCGAACAGGTTGCCTTCCTTGAGGTCGCAGCGAATGGCGTAGTCGGCGATGCGCGAGCGGATGATCTGGTTGCCTTCGAACGCCATGCTGCCCAGCGCTTGGGCAGTGGTCTGGCCGTACTTGGCCTCGATCACGTCCATATCGCGGCTGTAGCTATTGACGATCTGCCCGCCGTTGCGCCCCGAAGCGCCGAACCCGATGCGCGTCGCTTCCAGCACCACCACGCGCAGCCCGCGCTCGGCCAGATGCAGCGCCGAGGAGATACCGGTGAAGCCGCCACCGATCACGCACACATCGGCGTCGATCTGGCCGCTTAGCGGCGGACGTTCCGGGGCCGGGTTGGCCGAGGCGGCGTAGTAGGAGTCGACGTGACGCTCGGGGAAGGTCGCAGCAGAGGCTTGAGGCACGATGGCGGGCTCGCGTGTTGAATTTATTCGACGGATGCCAAGAGGGTAGCCGGTCCCGTCACGCGGCTCAACCGGCACCCGGCGCAAACACGACCGCGCCGGCAGAAGCTGCCGGCGCGGTGAGAGAAAGCACTGTGGGCGGGGATGTCAGGCGCCGCCGGCACTCTGCCACTGGGGCTCGCCGTTGCGCATGGAAACGCGGTCGCCTTCGGGCTTCTTGTCGAGCTTGGCCTCGTGGACTTCGCCATCGTAGCGGTAGCGCACGTCGTAGCCGACGGTCTCCTGTTTGGTGTCCTTGACCGTGTTGCAGCGCTGCTCCGTGGTGGTGTAAGTGTCACCCTGCTGCATCTGGCCCTGGACCTGATTACCGGCGATACCACCACCGACCGCACCGGCGGCCGTCATGATTTTCTTGCCACTGCCGCCGCCGAACTGGTTGCCCACGACGCCGCCGACGATGGCGCCGATGGCGGTGCCGGCGATGCGGTGCTCGTCCTGCACCGGGCGGCGGTGAGTGACGGTCACGTTATGACACTCCTGACGAGGTGTCTCGGAGGTCTGAGTGATGGGGTCGACGCTGATGATGTCGGCGTACTGCGGCTGGCTGTCGCCGGACTGGTAGGCGCCGATGGCAACACCGCCGGCGACACCGAGGGCGGCGATGACGCCGCCGATGATGATCGATTTCTGCATGGCCTTGCTCCTCTTGCGGACCGGCTCGTGTTCCGTCGAGCCCGAGACGGAAACCCCGCGATTTGTTCTGATCCCAAGCACGGATAGCGAGTGCCGATGGCGTCTGAGCTCGCTGTCTGCCGGACGTTCGTCGCGGTGACTGGGGGAACAACGCGCTACGGGTGACGTCCCTGTCGTGATAGCGGCGAATCGCCTTCCGTCGGTGGCAGCGGCGTGGAAGACGCCGCCAATCGGTAGGCTCAGTTTAGTTCAGGCGGAGGCGAAGAGAAGGGCGCAACGAATTGTTGAACGCTGTTTTCATATTGATAAATGGGTGTCTGCTCGCGGCGACATCGGCGCCGAAGGCCCCGTGACGCGGGGCTTTCGGCGGCAGCCGCCGACGTGTCTCAGCGGTTGCGGGCTTCGTTGGCCAGCTGCTGGAGCAGTTGCAACTGGTCGCCTTCCAGCTGGGGCGCCGGCGTCAGTTTGACGCGCTGGGCGTCGCTAAGCTGCGAGGCCTGGCGCAGGTCGGCGCTGAGCAGTGGCAGTGCTGCCTGATTGGGGGTGCGGTAGTAGGCGTAGGTGGCCGAGCGTGCAGCGTTCTCCGGGCGCAGCATGAAGCTGATGAATTCACGCGCCAGCTTCGGGTGGGGCGCGCGTTTGGGGATCGCCAGCGTATCCACGCCGAGCTGCGAGCCCTCCTCGGGGATGAAGAACTCGAGCTTGCCGTAGGTCTCGGGCGCGTCCGCCTTGCGATAGTCGAGATCGCCACTGTAGGTGACCGCGGCGCGGGTCACGCCGCGGGCGATCTGATCGATGGCGGCGGTGCTATCGGCGAAGCCGCTGAAGTTGGGACGATGCAGGGTCTGGCTCACCAGCTTGGCGGCGGCAATCCAGTCGTCGCGCTGGGTGCAGTCGAAGCCGTGGCCCTGATAGGCGCAGGCCATGCCGAACAGCACCTGCGGGTCACCGCCGAGCAGGGCGAAGGGCTGGTCCGGATTGACCTTCGGGTCGAGCAGCAGTGACCAGGAGTGGGCGGGGTCGGGGAACACCGTGGTGTCGTAGACGATCCCGGTGACGCCCCACAGATAGGGCACGCTGTAGGCGTCCTGGGGATCGTAGCTGGGGTGGCGGAAGGCCGGCATCAGGTTGTCACGCCCTTGGATGTCGTCGCCCAGCGGCTGGATCAGCCCGGCTGCCACCAGCCTCGGCACGTAGTAGTCGGTGGGCACCACCACATCGAACTGGGCGTCGCCGCCGGCGACCAGCTTGGAGAACATCTCGGCGTTGGAGGTGAAGTAGCTCTGCACCACCTCGACCCCGTACTGCTTCTCGAAGTCCTCGATCACGCCGGGGTCGGCGTACTCGGTCCAGTTGAAGAGGTAGAGCTTGTCCGGCGTCTGGGCCTGGGCGGCGGCGCTCAGCGACAGGCAGAGCGCGCTCAGGCAGAGGGCGGCGGTCGTGCGCATGCGGTATCACCTCGTGTCGGGGCGGCCGCGCGACGCTGAAAGCCCGGCATCGCGCGGCCACCGTTGGGGGTCAGACCCGCAGCAGCAGGTGCTCGCGCTCCCACGAGCTGATGACCCGGAAGTAGGCCGAGTGCTCGGCGCGCTTCACCGCCAGGTAGCTGCGGGTGAAGCGTTCGCCCAGCAGGTCCGCCAGCGGTGCGCACTCACTCAGCGCATTGAGCGCGGGGCCGATGTCGTCGGGCAGGGTATGGCCCATCGACCATGCCGAGCCGGTCAGCGGCGGGCGCGGCTCGATCTGCGAGAGCATGCCCAGGTAGCCGCAGGCGAGCGAAGCCGCCATCACCAGATAGGGGTTGGCGTCGGCGCCGGCGAGACGGTTCTCGACCCGCGTGCCGGGCGCCGGGCCCACCGGCACGCGCAGGCCCACGGTGCGATTGTCGTAGCCCCACTCGGTGTTGATCGGCACCGAGCTGTTGCTGCCGCCGGGCATCAGCCGGCGGTAGGAGTTGACGTTGGGGGCGAAGAACGGCATCGCCGAGGGCAGGTACTGCTGCAGCCCGCCGATGTAGTGATGAAACAGCTTGCTGGGGCTGCCGTCGGCGCCGGCGAACAGGTTGTCGCCGCTGTCGCGGTCGAGCAGGCTCTGATGCAGATGCATCGAGCTGCCCGGCTCGTTGGCCATCGGCTTGGCCATGAAGGTGGCGTACATGTTGTGGCGCAGCGCGGTCTCGCGCAGGGTGCGTTTGAAGATCACCACCTGGTCGGCGAGACGCAGCGGGTCGCCGTGGCGGAAGTTGACCTCCATCTGCCCGGCACCCTCTTCGTGGGTCAGGGTGTCGATATCCAACTGCTGCGCTTCGCAGTAGTCGTACATCTGCTCGAACAGCGGATCGAACTCGTTGACCGCGTCGATGGAGAACGACTGGCGGCTGCTCTCCTGGCGTCCCGAGCGCCCGATCGGCGGCTCCAGCGGGTAGTCGGAGTCGGTGTTGGTCTTGACCAGGTAGAACTCCAGCTCCGGCGCCATGATCGGCTGCCAGCCGCGGGCCTCGTAGAGCGCGAGAATGTGCTTGAGCACGTGGCGCGGCGAGAGTTCCACCGGCTCGCCGTTCATGTAGAGGCAGTCATGGATGATCTGCGCGGTGGGGTCGTCGGCCCACGGCACCAGATAGGCGGAGTCGGGGGCCGGCACCAGCTGCATGTCGAGCTCGGCCGGGTTCCAGAAGCGGATATCGTCGTCGTCGGGGTAGCCGCCGGTGACCGTCTGGATGAAGATCGAGTCGGGCAGTCGGGTATGCCCGCCACGCAGATACTTGCCGGCGGGCATGATCTTGCCCTTGAGGATACCGGTGAGATCGGAGACCAGGCACTCCACCTCGGTGATGCCGTGGCGGCTGAACCACTCTTCGAGCACGTGATGCGGTGTTTCGCTCATGACGCTGTCCTTGTGGCGCACGTGGCGCCGTCTGGGAAGCCGCCGGCGCCGCGGGCACCGGCGGTTGACGCTTGCTTACCGCGATTGCACTTCCTGCCACAGCTGCTGGAACAGCTGCAGATTCTGACCGCCCAGGCTGGGCGAGAACTTCAGCCGCGCCAGGTCGGCCTCGTCGGGCAGCGCCGGCGGCTGGGTCAGGTCGGCGTCGAGATAGGGCTGGGCTGCCTTGTTGGGGCTGGCGTACTGGACGTAGTTGGAGAGCTCGGCGCCGATCTTGGGGTCGAGAATGAAGTTGATGAACTTGTGCGCCAGTTCCGGATGCGGCGCCTTGGCCGGGATCATCATGTTGTCGACCCACATCTCGGTGCCTTCGTCGGGGATCATGAAGGCGATGTGCTTGAACGCTTCCGGATTTTCGCGCTTCTGCTGCAGGTAGTCACCGTTGTAGGAGATACCGGCACGCACCACGCCGCGCTGGATCTGTTGCAGTACCGGCGTGCCGTCGGTGAAACCGCTGAAGGTGGCGCGGTGCTTGGTGTCCAGGATCAGCTTGGCTGCGGGCTTCCACGCCTCGGCTCCGGTGCAGTCGTAGCCCGAGCCGAGATAGGCGCAGGCGGCGCCCATGTTGACCTGGCCGTCGCCCATCAGGGCGAAGGGCTGGTTGGCGTTGACCTTGGGGTCGAACAGCAGCGACCAGCTCTTGGGCGCGTCGGGGAAGACATTGGTGTCATACACGATCCCGCTGGTGCCCCACTGATAGGGCACCGAGTACTGCGCGCCCGGGTCGTAGCTGGGGTCGGAGAACTGCGCCATCACGTTGGCCAGGTTGGGGATCTGCGACTTGTCGAGTTTCTGTACCAGGCCGCTGTCGATCAGCCGCGGCACGTAGTAGTTGGAAGGCACGATGATGTCGTATTGGGACACGCCGCCGGCGTTGAGCTTGGCGGTCATCTCCGGCAGCGAGTTGTAGTAGCTCTGCACCACCTCGACCCCGTACTTCTTCTCGAAGGCCTCGATGACCTTGGGGTCCATGTACTCCGTCCAGTTGAACAGATACAGCTTGTCGGCGCTCTGGGCGGAAGCCGACCCGGCCAGCAGCATGCCACCCAGGGCCAGGGCGACTCGGGTTGTGATTGTTGTGCGCTTCATCGACGAATACCTCCCGGGGTGATGTCGATACCGGACCCGACAGGGCTCGGCGGAAAGGGGTCATGCGGGTGCGCCGGCCACCTCGGCCGGCGCGATGTCAGTGCTGCTTTTGCCGATTGAACAGCAGGCTCAGGATCGCGGCGATCAGCACTGCGCCGATCATCAGCGTGGCGATGGCGTTGATCTCCGGTGATACGCCGCGGCGGATCGCGCCCCAGATGTAGATCGGCAGGGTGGCGTTCTCGGGGCCGGCGTTGAAGAAGCTGATCACGAAATCGTCCACCGACAGCGTGAACGAGAGGAAGAAGGCGGCGATCAGCGAGGGCTTCAGCGTCGGCAGCAGGAAGAACCGGGCGCGCTGGAACGGCGAGGCGTAGAGATCCTTGGCCGCCTCGAACAGCGTCGGGTCGAGACCGACGAAGCGCGAGTAGACGATCAGCGCCACGAACGGAATCTGGAAAGTGACGTGGGCGATGATCATGGTCAGCAGGCTGGGGCCGAGGATGCCGAACTGGCGATCGATGCTGATGAAGAACGCCATCTCCGAGATCCCGAAGACGATGTCCGGCATCACGATCGGCAGGTAGATCAGCACGATCAGCCAGCCGAGCTTGCGTGCGCGATGGCGATACATGCCATAACCGATCAGGGTGCCGATGACGAGCGCCAGGAGAGAAGAGGTGATCCCCAGTACCAGGGTATTGCCGAGGGCATCGAGCAACTGGTCGTTGTGGATCAGCTTGTCGTACCAGCGCAGCGAGAAGCCGGCGAAGTAGGCCGAGCTGTTGGCCGAGTTGAACGAGTAGAACACGATGACCGCCAGCGGCAGATAGAGAAAGGCCATCACGACCCACCAGAACAGGGTCAGGCCGCGGTGAAAGGCGTCGCGTTTCATATCACCACCTCCTCACCGCCGCTCAAGCGCTTGCCGATACGGCGCATGGCGAACAGCCCGCCGAAGGTGGCGAGCAGCATGATCAGCGCCCCCGCCGCCCCCAGCGGCCAGTTGGAGCCTCCGGCGAACTGGCTGGCGACCAGATTGCCGAGCATCATTGCGCGGCCGCCGCCGAGCAGCTCCGGCACCACATACATGCCGAAAGCGGGGATCGACACCAGCACCGTGCCCGCCAGCAGCCCCGGCAGGGTCTGCGGGAAGACCGCCAGCCAGAACGCGCGCAGCGGCGAGGCGTAGAGATCCCGCGCCGCCTCGACCAGGGCGTAGTCGAGCTTCTCGAAGGCGGCGTAGAGCGGCAGCACCATGAACGGCAGGAAGTTGTAGATCAGCCCCAGGGTGACCGCGAAGTTGGACGGGTAGAGGCCCATGTTGGGGCCGATCAGGCCGAAGAACTGCGCCAGCTCGGCCAGCGGCGTGCCCGGAGAGAGCAGATTCATCCAGCCGAAGGCGCGGATGACCTGATTGGTCCAGGAGGGCACCACCACTGCCAGCAGCATCAGCGCGCGCCACTTCTCGCGGCTGATCGAGATGCGGTAGGCGAGCGGATAGGCGACCAGGATCACCAGGCCGGTGGCGAGCAGGGTCTGCCACAGTGAGCGCAGCAGGGTGTAGAGATTGCCCGGGCTCCAGCCGAGGAAGCCGAAACCGGCGAGCTGGCTGAAGGCGTCCAGCGTCAGCGGCATCTGCGGCTGGCCGTAGGGGCCGTTGGTCATGAAGGCGACGCCGATCAGATAGAGGCTCGGCAGCACCAGAAAGACGACGATCCAGATCACGCCGGGGGCCACGCTCCACAGCAGGTGGCGCGTGTCCGGCGACAACGAGCCGCTGTGGGCGGCCAGCGGATAGGGGGATTCGGGCTTGCTCATGCGCGTCTCCTCAGGCGTCGAGCCTGACGATGTCTTCGGGGCAGATACTCACCGTCACCCGGTCGCCGACCGCATGCAGGCGCTGACCGAGGTTGCTGGCGGTGGCCAGCAGCACCACGCCGTCGACCTCGAGGCGGTACTCCACCCGGCTGCCGCGGTAGAGGCGCTCGCGTACCACGCCCTGCAGCACATTGTAGCCCTCCGGCACTTCCGGCCCCAGCTCGATCACTTCCTGGCGGATCAGCAGCATGCCGTGGCGCTCGTGCTCTGCCAGCGGTTTTTCCAAGCGCAGCTGGCCCAGCGCGGTGGTCACCCGATCGCCGCTGACCGAGCCGATCTCGAACAGATTGACGTGCCCCATGAAGCGCGCGACGAAGGCGTTGACCGGCGTCTCGTAAACGGTCTGCGGCGGCCCCACCTGCTGGATCACGCCGCCGTCGAGCACGGCGATGCGATCCGACATCACCATCGCCTCCTCCTGGTCATGGGTGACGAAGACGAAGGTCATGCCGAGGCGCTTCTGGGTGCGCTGCAGCTCGACCTGGAGCTGGTTGCGCAGGCCGGCGTCGAGCGCCGACAGCGGCTCGTCGAGGAGCAGCACATCGGGCTCGCAGACCAGCGCCCGGGCCAGGGCGACGCGCTGGCGCTGGCCGCCGGAGAGCTGATTGACGCGACGCTCCATCAGCGCGCCGAGCTTGATGAAGTCGGCGATCTCCTGCACCCGGCGCTCGCGCTCGGCGACCGCCACGCCTTTCATGCGCAGGCCGAAGGCGATGTTGTCGTGCACCGAGAGGTGCGGAAACAGCGCGTAGGACTGGAACACGGTATTGACGCTGCGCAGATGCGGCGGCGTCGTGGTGACATCCTTGCCGCCGATGGTCAACGTACCCTCGTTGGGCGCTTCGAGGCCGGCGAGAATCCTAAGCAGAGTGGTCTTGCCGCAGCCGGAGGGGCCGAGCAGGGTAAAGAACTCGCCGGCGTGAATGTCGAGATCGACACCATCGAGGGCGACGGCGTCGCGTCCGAAGCGCTTGTGCAGGTTGCGCAGGGCGATCGCCGAGGCGTCACGCACCTGCTGGGTGCCGGCGGCGTCGGGCTCGGCAGAAGGAGGCACAGTCATAGGTCACGAGATTCCCATACCCGGTGGTCGAGGCTGTCGATGCCAGCGAGACCGACCCGCGCGAAGCGGTCGGCATGGCGGTGGCGCGACAGGACGAAGCGTAACCCAACGTCAGCCGCGATGCAGCGGGGAACTGTCCCAATCTTGCCGCTGCGGGTGACGGGGTGCAGGGCGGGCCGGGTGGGTGAGACGGGGCGTTGTGATTGTCATACCGTTCTCCTGGGCCTGTATCCGGTGAATGTGTTTGATGAATGTGTTGGATGAATGTATCCGCTGAGGGTGTCGCAGATAGCGCGTGCTATCAGGTGTTGCGCAAGTACCAGCGATATTCCAAAGCGCTGATCGCCTGGCGCGAGAGTTCGTACTCCGCGCGTCGGTTGGCGTGATAGACCTGATGAAAGGTCTCGCCGAAGCTGTCGATGAAGACCTCGCTCTCGAGCCAGGCGTCGAGCGCCTGGGGCCAACTGATCGGCAGGCTCGGCTCGACCTGCTCGTAGGCGTTGCCGGTGATCGGCGCTGGCGGCGTCAGTTCGCGTGCCATGCCGTGCTCGATCCCGGCGAGCAGGGCGGCCACCAGCAGATAGGGGTTGGCGTCGGCGCCGGCGACCCGGTGCTCGATGCGCCGCGCCCGCGGCGAGCCCGAGGGAATACGTAGCGCCACCGAGCGGTTGTCGTAGCCCCAGGTCGGCGCCATCGGCACGTACAGGCTGGGCTGAAAGCGCCGGTAGGAGTTGAGATTGGGGGCGAAGATCGCCATTGACGCCGGCATCAGCTCGGCCAGCCCGGCGATCGCCTGCTGCAGCCGCGGGCTGCCCAGTTCGCCGCCGTCGGCGGTGGCGAAGACGTTGTCGCCGGCGGCGTCGAGCAGGCTGATGTGCACGTGAGTGCCGTTGCCCGCTTCCTGGCTGTAGGGCTTGGCCATGAAGGTGGCCTCGAAGCCGTGGCGAATCGCCACGCCCTTGATCAGGCGCTTGAGCATCACCGCCTCGTCGCAGGCGCGCAGGGCGTCGGCATGGTGCAGCAGGTTGACCTCGAACTGCCCCGGGGCGCACTCCTTGAGCGCGGTGTCTATCGGCAGTCGCTGGGCCTGCGCGGCGAGGGTGATGTCCTCGAGGAAGTCGGCGTACTCGTCGAGCTCGATCACCGAGTAGAGCTGGCTCTGGCTGGCGCGCTCGCCGGTGGCAGGTGAGCGCGGCGGCTGCGGCGCGCCGACGCTGTCGCGCTCGCGGTCGATCAGATAGAACTCCAGCTCCACCGCGATCACCGGGGTCAGCGCCATGGCCGAGAAGCGGCTCAGCAGACGCTTGAGCAGCTGGCGCGGATCGCAGGCGAAGGGCGTGCCGTCATCCTCCTCCATGGTCATCAGCATCTGCGCCTGGTTGCCGTGCTTGGCCCAGGGGGTGGTGACAAGGGTGCCGGCAACCGGGCTGCAGGTGCGGTCGCCGTCGCCGGAGGCCAGCCCCAGGCCGGTCTCCTCGATGGTATTGCCGCACACGTCGAGGGCGAATACCGAGGCTGGCAGGCGCATGCCGGCATCGAGCACGCCGATCACGTTGTCACGCGGCACGCGCTTGCCGCGAAGCACGCCGTTGAGGTCGCTGATCAACAGGTCGACGCTCTGCACCTCGGGGTGCTGGGCCAGGAAATCTTGGGCTTCCTGGAGACGATCGGAGTCGCACATGGGGGCACACGATGAGGTGATGGAGTCTCTTCGTTATTCCAAATGGGCCCGCTGTTGTCAAACTTGCTATGAAATATTTTACACCGGCTTGGCGCTAGGAAAGGGCTTTGCTACCCAGTGAGCCTCTGATCTGGCAGTTATGTAGTATCCAGTGGCGAGGGATGTTAGGGGAGATGCCCAGAATGGGCATTATTCTTGACAGGCGCTCGGAGGATTGGTCGTAGCAACGTGCGGGTGATAGCGCGCGGGCAGCGGTCTGAGGGGGCGTGGGGGCTAGTCAGGGGCGGGGCTGGCAATCGCCGTGATCAGCGCCAAGCACGTGGCGCTGATCACGGCGTGCGGATCAGACGGTGAAGTCGGGCAGCTTGCGTGCGACCCGGGCCTTCTCCAGCTTGGCCACCTTGGGCAGGCCATTCTCGAACGGCGGGAAGTCCTCACCCTGGATCAGCGGGGCCAGATAGCGGCGTCCGGCCTCACTGATGTAAAGACCATCCTCGCTGATGTAATCGCGCGGCATGAACTTCTCATGGTTGGCGATCTCGGCCAGCGGCGCCGCCTCGATCTGCCACTCATAGGGGCTCTCGGAGACACGTTTGATCGCCGGCATCATCGCATTCTGACCGTCGAGTGCCAGCTCTACCGCAGCCTTGCCCACAGCGTAGGCCTGCTCGACGTCGGTGCGCGAGGCGATATGCCGCGCGGCGCGTTGCAGGTAGTCGGCCACCGCCCAGTGGTACTTGTAGCCGAGATCCGCCTTGACCATCCCGGCCAGGGTCGGCGCCACGCCGCCGAGCTGCTTGTGGCCGAAGGCGTCGGTGCTGCCGGCATCGGCGAGGAAGGTGCCGTCGGCGTACTGGGCGCCTTCGGAGATCACGATTACGCAGAAGCCGTGGCGCTTCACCGCTTCATCGATGCGCGCCATGACCGCGGCGCGGTCGAAGGCGATCTCGGGGAAGATGATCACGTGGGGCGCCTGCTCGGCACTCTCGCCGGCCAGGGCACCGGCCGCCGCGATCCAGCCGGCATGGCGGCCCATGACTTCGAAGATGAACACCTTGGTCGAGGTGGCGCACATCGATTCGATATCGAGCGCCGCTTCGCGGGTGGAGGTGGCGACATACTTGGCCACGCTGCCGAAGCCGGGGGAGTTGTCGGTGATCGGCAGGTCGTTGTCGACCGTCTTGGGCACGTGGATGGCGGTGAGCGGATAGCCCATCTTCTCGGAGAGCTGTGACACCTTGAGGCAGGTATCGGCGCTGTCGCCGCCACCGTTATAGAAGAAGTAGCGGATATCGTGGGCCTTGAATACCTCGATCAGGCGCTCGTACTCGGCGCGGTGGCTCTCGATCGATTTCAGCTTGTAGCGGCAGGAGCCGAAGGCACCCCCCGGGGTGTGGCGCAGGGCGGCGATGGCTTCGTCGCTCTCCTGGTTGGTGTCGATCAGGTCTTCGGTGAGGGCGCCAATGATGCCGTTATGGCCTGCATAGACGTGCCCGATGCGGTCGGCATGGCGGCGGCAGGCTTCGATCACACCACAGGCGCTGGCGTTGATGACGGCGGTGACGCCACCGGACTGGGCGTAAAAGGCGTTGTGCTTGGCCATATCGGCTCTCATCTCCTGGGATTGGTATCTCATGCACGGCGTCGGGCCGGCCAGGCCGGCAGCAGCGGGGCAGCGTCATTCGTGGCGCCGCCGAATCGAGCCGTACGACGCCCATGTCGACGGGCGCAGCGCGGCCGCGAAGGGCAAGTGTCGGGGGTGCGAGTCTCGGTTGCGCGGCCAAGCATAGCCGAAAGGCCAAGGGCTGTTAATACGAGGCGCTGGTCACCGCGGCGGTCATTTTTCTGGGCCGCGCGATGAGGGAGAGAATGAGAGGCGGTGAAGCGCCGTGCGAGCGTAGATGCCGGGGGTGTACTCGCGGCCATGGGCCTGGGCGCTTTGTGGTTCGCCCGCTGCCGGCGTGCTAGGCTCGCCGCTTCGTCATCGCGGCCAAGGCGGCCGCCGTCATTGCGTCAATCGTCCCGAGGGAGAGGGCATGCACGTTCACGTTCTGGGCATCTGCGGCACCTTCATGGGTAGCCTGGCCCGTCTGGCCAAGGCGCTCGGGCATCGGGTGACTGGCTCCGACGCCAACGTCTATCCGCCGATGAGCCATCAGCTGCAGGATGCCGGTATCCAACTGAGTGAGGGCTACCGCGCCGACAATCTGATCCCGAGGCCCGATCTGGTGGTCGTCGGCAACGCCCTGTCACGCGGCAACCCGGAAGTCGAGGCGCTGCTCAATGCGCGCATACCTTATGTCTCCGGGCCGCAGTGGCTGGCCCAGTACGTGCTCGGCGGACGCCCGGTGGTGGCGGTGGCCGGCACCCACGGCAAGACCACCACGGCCAGCCTGCTGGCATGGATTCTCGAGGCCGCAGGGCTCGAGCCGGGCTTTCTGATCGGTGGTGTGCCGCGCAACTTCGGCGTCTCTTCAAGGCTGGGCGGCAACGGCGCGCCTTTCGTGATCGAGGCCGACGAGTACGACACCGCCTTCTTCGACAAGCGCTCGAAGTTCGTCCACTACCATCCGGATGTCGCTGTTCTCAACAATCTCGAGTTCGATCACGCGGATATCTTCGAGGATCTGGCAGCGATAGAGCGTCAGTTCCACCATTTCGTGCGTACCGTGCCCGGCGATGGCCGGCTGATCGTGGCCGCCGGCGAGCCCGCCCTGGAACGGGTGCTGGCGCGCGGCTGCTGGACCCCGGTGGAGCGGGTCGGCACGCTGCCGGAGAGCGTCTGGCGCCTGGCGCTGGATGCCGACGACAGCCGCGCCTTCGCCCTTGAGCATGGCGGTGAGCGCTACCCGGTGAGCTGGGCGATGAGCGGCAGCCACAACGCCGCCAATGCCGCCGCCGCAGTGGCGGCGGCGAGCCACTTCGGGGTGACGCCGGCAGTCGCATGCCGCGCGCTGGCCGATTTCCTGGCGCCCAAGCGGCGTCAGGAGCTGCGCGGCAGCGTCGCCGGTATCCAGGTGATCGACGACTTCGCCCATCACCCCACGGCGATCGCGCTGACCCTGGAGGGGCTGGCGCGGGATCATCATGGCGGGCGCCTGCTGGCGGTGATCGAGCCGCGCTCCAATACTATGCGTCAGGGCACCATGAAGTCGCGCCTGGCTGAGAGCGTGGCCTTGGCCGAGGCGGTCTGGTGGTATCAGCCGCCGGGCCTTGACTGGTCGCTGAGCGAAGTCGTGGCGGGGCATGCGGGTAGCCGCGTGGCGACCGACCTGGATGCGCTGGTTGGCGAGGTGGTGGTTGAGGCACGTCCGGGCGATCGCGTCGTGGTCATGTCCAACGGCGGCTTCGGTGGCATTCACGCCAAGCTGCTCGCGGCGCTGGAGGTGCAGCATGCAGAGTGACACCCCGCTCGGCGGGCCGGTGGCGGTGGCGCTGACCGGCGCCTCGGGCGCCCAGTACGGGCTGCGCCTGATCGAGTGTCTGGTCGCCGCCGGGCAGCCGCTCTACGTGATGATCTCCAAGGCCGCGCATCGGGTGATCGCGATCGAGACCGAACTCGACTTGCCGGCCCAGCCGGAGCGCCTGGCCGCGGCGCTGAGCGAGCGCTTCGGCGCGCAGGCGGGGCAGATCCGCTGCTTCGGGCGTGAGGATTGGCTGGCGCCGGTGGCCTCCGGTTCCGGCGACTGGCGCGCGCTGGTGGTCTGCCCCTGCTCCACCGGTACGCTATCGGCGATCGCCTGCGGCGCCAGTGACAATCTGATCGAGCGTGCTGCGGACGTAGCGCTCAAGGAGCGCCGCCCGCTGATCGTGGTGCCGCGGGAGATGCCACTGTCGCAGATCCATCTCGAGAACATGCTGACGCTGACGCGCATGGGGGCGGTGGTCATGCCCGCCTCGCCGGGGTTCTATCATCGCCCGCAGAGTGTCGCTGATATGGTCGACTTCGTGGTCGCGCGGATGCTCGCCCAGCTCGGCATTCCGCAGCGCCTGATGCCGAGCTGGGGCGAGTAGGCCATTTTCCCTAGTTACTGCTACCGGCTCATACCGGCGGGAACAGTATGATGCGGGCTGTCTCCAGCACCAGCGACGCCAGCGCCAGCCACGGCCAGGGTGGCATCGCCAGATCCGGGCGCTGCCAGCGCTGGTAGCTGATGCGGGTCAGCGCGCACACGATCAGCCCGAGCAGGGCGCCCCCGATCAGATCGCTGGCCCAGTGCACACCGATCACCAGCCGCGACAGCGCCATGGGCGTGCACACCAGGATGCCGGCCCAGTAAGCGTAGGCGCGGTAGCGCAGCGGCATGACCTGAGCGGCGAAGGCAGCGGTCAGCCCCACCACCACCACGCTGGTAGAGGTGTGGGCGCTGGGATAGGACATCGAACCGGTGAGATAGTCCGGTGTGTCCGGCCTGGCTCGCCCGGCCAGCGCCTTGAACAGGGTGTTGGCCACGGCCACCGTGACCAGCGCACCGGCCAGATGCAGCAGTGCGGCGAAGCGCCGAGCCCAGGCCAGCCATAGCAGCCAGGGCGCCATCAGCAGCGTGATCCCCAGCGCATCCCCGATCTTGGCCAGCGTCTCGCTGGTGCCCAGTAACCACTGATGCTGCAGCATTGCCGCCAACGCGTGGATCTGACGATCCATCGGCAGCGGGCCGTGGTGGATCAGCACCCAAGTGGTCCAGGCGATCAGTGCGACCAGGCTGGTCAGCAACAGCGAGAGCGACGCCAACGGGAACTCGTTCGCCGGAGGCGGCGAGCGCAGTGCGCGCCACAGACGAGCGCAGGCCGGGTGGCGCTGCTGGTAGCGCTCGAGCCAGCGATGCAGGCGGCCCTGGCCGCTCAACTGGTAGCGGAACCAGGAGAACAGCACCCCCAGGGCCAGCAGCGAGAGCGACAGCACCAGCAGCCAGTGCTCGGCCCCCGGCGGCAGCTGCATCAGCTCGCTCCAGGAGCGTCCCAGCCAGTAGCCTGGCAGCAGATAGACCGGTGCCCAGAGACACGCCGAGAGGGCGTTGACCAGCGCGAAGCGCCGGCTCGGCATCGACAGCATGCCCGCCACGAGTGGCACGAAAGGCCGCACCGGGCCGACGAATCGACCGATCACCACTGACATGGTGCCGTGACGCTGGAAGAAATCGATGCCGCCCTCGAGCCACTCCGGGTGGCGGTCGAGCGGCCACCAGCCGGGAATACGCGTGCGCTGCGAGCGCCCCAGCCAGAAGCTCAGATTGTCACCGGCGAACGCGCCCAGGGTGCCGGCGATCAGCACCAGGACAATCGGCATTTCAGCGTGCCCTGCAAGGCTGGCGGCGGCGCCGAGAAGGACCACGCCGGGCACGACGATACCCACCACCGCCAGCGATTCGAGCAGTGCCACGCCGGCGATGATCAGCAGCAGCAGGGTGGGCGACGGGGAGAGCGAGTAGAGCCAATGGGTGAAGTTCAAGCGAGCGGTTCCAGCAGTTTGGTGGCGGCATTGTCGAGCCGGGTCAGGAAGTGCGCCGTGGCTTCGCCGGGTTGGAGCATGCAGACGCGGCTGAAACTCTCCAGCGGGCCGGTCTCCGGGCGCGATATGGTGGCCACGGTAGCGGTCAGTCGGCGACCGGCGGCCAGGGCGCCACTCTCGCCGGCATTGGGCAGTATCAGGCAGAAAACGTTCTCACGGTACTCGCCCAGCAGGTCGCTGTGGCGGCTGTCGTTGACCACTGCGTGGCTGAAGGCGTGGGACAGCGCCTCGCGCAGCTCGGTGCCGAACTGGTCATCGGCCTGATCGATCTGGGGGACGTAGAGCACCAGCACGCTGAGTGGGCGGCCGAGCGCGTGGGCGCGCGCGATTTCGATCGACAGGCTGCGCTGCAATGCCTGGCGCGGCAGCTTGGGGTCGCGGCGCCACTGCGGCAGAAGTAACGCCCGGCGGCGGCGGGCATCTAGGCTGCTCAATACCAGTGCGGCGCTGAGTGACAGCCACCAGCCCATGCTGAGGGTCAACAGCGATACATGCGTGCCCCCTAGCAGTAGCATCCAGGCGGGTACCAGGGCGACATTGAGCAGCACCGCCAGAGGTAATGACAGCACCAGCAGGCTGACCGCCGCCGGTAGTCCCAGCCATAGCATGCCGTTGACGCAGCCGGGCGCTTCGATGGCAAACAGAGTCAGCGCTCCTACCAGCATCAGGTAGTCGGCCAGCGCCGGACGCAGCCGGCCGAGCCACTGCAGCGGCAACGACACTAGCAGCCCGCAGGCCAGCAGCGCCGGGGGCAGGATCAGATCATAGTGGCGCATCAGGTAGTGCCACAGTGCCAGCCCGGTGAACATCGCCAGTGCCAGCAACTGCGCGGCGAGCTTGTAGCGGCTCATGCCCATGGCTGACTCTCGCGACGCTGACTGGTGCGTTTGGTGCGGTAGCGCGCAAAGCGATCGCCAAGCTGTGGCAGCGGTGTGTGCGACACGATGCGATGGGGAGCGATCGCATGCTGCAGCTGGTGGCGGCGCTGCTCCGCCAGCTTGTCGTCGTTGGCCACCAGCAGGACTGCGATACCATAGTCGTTGAGCCGGTAGGCGCGCTCGTAGAGGGCCAATTGGTCATACAGCAGGCGGCTGAGCTCGCGCATATCGCTGGGCGTGGAGTGAGCGCAGCCAAAGATCACGACCTCGCCATAGAGCGACTCGCGCTCCACCCGGCGCTGCTCGTGACGCGCGTCGGCGTCCAGCATCGACGCTGGCAGCAGCCACTGGGCGCCCTGGCGATTGAGCAGCGGCCGGGTTCGCAGGCGCTGCTCCTGGGCCAGTAGCCAGACAATGACCAGTGACGTCGCGGCCAGCAGCGTGGCCGGGATCGAAAAGTGACGGGCGATGAACGCTACACAAAGCGCGAATGTAGCCAGATTGAGCGCCAGCCCCACGCGCCCTCTGAGTGGCTGCAGGCACAGCGGCAGCAGCCAGATCCAGGGCAGGGTCGCCGGATGGCCCGTGGCGAGCAGAATCACGGCCAGCGCGGCGGCGACCGGGGCGATCCAGCAGCTGCTGCGCGCACCGCAGGCAAGCGTGGCGAGCAGCGCCACGGCACCGCCCCAGGCGATCAGTCGCACGCTCCCGTCGGTGAACGCCCCCGTGGCGGCGGCAGCGACCACGCAGGCGAGAGTCAGCGCCACTGTCACGGGGCTTTTGTACTGGCTTGGCATGGTGGCTTATATTGGGCCGATGGTTCTGCGTGGTTCGGAACGCCGTCTGGTCTTCGCGCAGACGACAGGCGGCATGGCGCTTGCGCCAGGGCGAGTCGCTCGAGCGATGCCATGCGCGACCGTCGCCCCAGCGGGGCAGCGGCTTGCGTCGTGGGCGTCGCGCTATGCGATCGAGCCCGGGCGGATTCCATGCTGCAACTATCGCACGGGCTGTCACTGACCGTACACTGTGAATCACGATTCGAGACAAACTCTTGCCTGCAGCGGTGACGGCCGGGCGAGCATCGTCAGGCAACGTCGGACACGGCGCGCCGGGGCGTGCGTGCCTTGATGCCATCGCTGCCCGGCACCCTTGAAGAGATACCACGTCATGTCACACTCCGCGACCGATAGCGTCGACGACATCCCGCTTTATATGCAGCGTCTCGGGGAGCGTGCCCGCGCTGCCAGTACCGTGCTGCGTGCGCTCGACAGCGGACGCAAGAATGCCGCGCTGGCGGCCATCGTGGCGCGGCTCGATGCGGCCCGCCCGGCGCTCGAAAGCGCCAACGCCGCCGATCTCGAGCGCGGCCGTGCGCGCGGGCTCAGCGAGCCACTGCTCGACCGTCTGGCACTCACGCCGGCACGCATCGATGCCATGCTCGCAGGCGCCCGTCAGGTTGCGGCGCTGCCCGATCCGGTGGGTGAGATCGAGGGGCTGCGCTATCAGCCCAGTGGGATCCAGGTAGGGCAGATGCGGGTGCCGCTCGGGGTGGTCGGGATCATCTACGAGTCTCGCCCCAACGTGACGCTGGAAGCGGCCAGCCTGTGCCTGAAGTCCGGCAATGCCTGCATTCTGCGGGGGGGCTCCGAGGCCGCTGCCAGCAACGCCGCGATCGCAGCCTGCATCCGTGACGGCCTGCGCGATGCGGGGGTGAACGAAGACGCGGTGCAGGTCGTTGCGACCACCGATCGCGCCGCGGTGGGCGAGCTGATCCGTCTCACCGCCAGCGTCGACGTGATCATCCCGCGCGGCGGCAAGTCGCTGATCGCACGTATTGCTGACGAGGCGACGGTGCCGGTGATCAAGCATCTCGACGGTGTCTGCCACGTCTATATCGATGCCGCTGCCGACAGCGACAAGGCGGTGGCGATCGCCGATAACGCCAAGACCCAGCGCTACTCGCCGTGCAACGCCATGGAGACGCTGCTGGTCCACGTCGAGGCGGCGCCGCGGGTGCTGCCGCGACTGGCGGCGATCTATCGCGAAAAAGGGGTGGAGATGCGCGGCTGTGCGCTGACCCGCGAGTGGATCGCCGACGCCGTGGCCGCCGACGAAGCGGACTGGGACGCTGAGTACCTGGCGCCGATCATCGCCATCCGCGTGGTCGAGGATTTCGATCAGGCGGTGGCCCATATCAATCGCCATGGCTCGCAGCATACCGATGCCATCGTCACCGAGAGCGTCACGCTGGCGCGGCGCTTTCTCGCCGAGGTCGACTCGAGTTCGGTCATGGTCAACGCTTCGACTCGCTTCGCCGACGGCTTCGAGTATGGCCTGGGCGCCGAGATCGGTATCTCGACCAACAAGCTGCACGCCCGCGGCCCGGTGGGGCTGGAGGGGTTGACCACTCGCAAGTACGTCGTGTTTGGCGATGGTCATGTCCGTCAGTGATGTCAGTGGTGTCAGCGGTGTCAGTGATGTGGGTATGAGCGGTCGGGCGCCGCGCATCGCCATGCTCGGGGGTACCTTCGATCCGGTGCACCTGGGCCATCTGCGCAGCGCGGTCGAGTTGCGTGAGGCGCTGGCGCTGGACCGGGTGCACATGATTCCGGTGCATGTGCCGCCACATCGCGCAGCGCCCGGTATCGCCGCCGGCGATCGCCTGGCGATGCTCGCCGCGGGTATCGGCGACACCCCAGGGCTGCTGGCGGACGACCGCGAGATCCGGCGCAGCGGCCACTCCTTCTCGGTGGATACCCTGGCCTCGCTGCGCGAGGAGTACGGCGAGCAGGCGCGGCTGGTGATGGCCGTGGGGCACGACGCCTTTCTCGGCCTGCCGCAGTGGCATCAATACCAGCGCCTGCTGTCGCTGGCGCACGTGGTGGTGCTCGACCGGCCCGACCATGCCGCGCCGCTGGCCCCGGAGTTGACCGCGTTGATCGCCGGGCGCGAAGTCGCCACCGCCGAGGCGCTGATGAGTGCACCCGCGGGTGGGGTGCTCAGGCTCAGCCTGCCCAGCCGCATGGCGATCGCTGCCACCGAGGTGCGCCGCCGGCTGCAGCGCGGACAGAGCGTGCGCTACCTGCTGGCCGAGGCGACCGAACGTTATATCGCCGCCCAGGGGCTCTATCGCGAGACGACCGCTGGTGCTGACGAGAGCTGAGCCGCGGCGCTGACCAGAGTGTCCGTGGGGCTAACGAGAGTCGAACAGTGGCGTCGGCGTCTCATCGGAGTAGAATGCGCGTTTCCCTGAATTCGGGGCAGCGATTCCCAAACGAGGAGCTATGCAGACAGATTCTCTCAAATCGTTAGTCGTCGAGGCGCTGGAGGAGTTGAAGGCGCGCGATGTGGTCGAGCTCGACGTCGCCGCGCTGACCAGTGTGACCGACGTCATGGTAGTGGCCAGCGGCACCTCCTCGCGTCATGTCTCGGCGCTGGCCGGCAACGTGGTCGAGAAGGCCAAGGAGGCCGGCCTGCGCCCGCTGGGCGTCGAAGGGCAGCAGGGCGGCGACTGGGTACTGGTCGATCTGGGCGACGTCGTTGCGCATGTGATGATGCCGGAGACCCGCCAACTCTACGATCTCGAGCGGCTGTGGGCCGATCTGCCCGTCGATCGTCAGCAGGGAGCCAGCCACGGCGAGCGGCACGAGTCGCGCGGATGAAGGTACGGCTGCTGGCGGTGGGCACGCGGATGCCCGCCTGGGTCGAGGCGGGCGTCGAGGAGTACCGCAAGCGGCTGCCGCGCGAGATGCCGCTGGAGATCGTCGAGATCGCCCCTGGCGCGCGCGGCAAGAATGCCGATATCGCCCGGGCGATCCACAGCGAAGGCGATCGCATGCTGGAAAAATTGCGCGATCAGGAACATGTGGTCGCGCTCGAGGTCAAAGGCTCGGCGTGGACCACCGAGCAGCTCTCGCAGCGGCTCGATGACTGGCGCCAGGGCGGGCAGGACGTGGCGCTGCTGATCGGCGGCCCCGACGGTCTCGACCCGCGCCTGAGCGCGCGTGCGCGTCAGTCGTGGTCGCTCTCGGCGCTGACGCTGCCGCACCCGCTGGTGCGGGTACTGCTGGCCGAGCAGCTCTATCGTGCCTGGACACTGCTTGCCGGGCACCCGTATCACCGTTGAGTCAGAGAGTCAGTCGCTTGCCGTTATTCGACGCCCCGCAACGCTGTGCCCCCCGCGGGCCGAATCCCGCCCTGATCCGGCGCCGTCATGCGTAAGCGGCGCGAGCGAGTCAAGGATCACGAGCAGGAAGTCCGCGTCTTCCGCAACCGCTCTCTGGTCGCCGCTGCACTGATCGTGCTGATGGCCGGCGCCCTGGTGTCACGGCTGTTCTATCTGCAGGTGGTCGAGCACGATGTCTTCATCACCCGCTCCGACAACAACCGCATGCGGGTCGAGCCGCTGCCACCCCGGCGCGGTCTGATCTACGACCGTAACGGTCAGCTGCTGGCGGAAAACCGTCCCACTTACAATCTCACCATCGTGCGCGAGCGGGTCGATGATCTCGACGCCACGCTCGAGCGCCTGGTGCAGATCCTCGGTCTGCCCGAGGACGAGGTCGAGACCTTCCGCGAGCGCTCGCTGCAGCGTCAGCGGCCCTATCAGCCGGCACTGCTGATGAGCGACCTCACCGAGGACCAGATCGCCCGCCTGGCGGTCAATCGCTATCTGCTCAGCGGGGTCGAGGTCGAGGCGCAGCTGATGCGCTATTACCCCGATCCGATCGTGATGTCCCACGTGCTCGGCTATGTCGGGCGGATCAACGCCGATGAGCTCGCCGAGCTCGATCCGGGCAACTATGCCGGCACCCACTTCATCGGCAAGACCGGGGTCGAGTACACCTACGAGGATCAGCTCCACGGCAAGGCGGGGCTGCGCAAGGTCGAGACCAACGCCCGCGGGCGCGTGCTGCGCGAGCTCGATCGCGAGCCGCCGGTACCGGGCAAGGACCTCACGCTGACCATCGATAGCCGTCTGCAGCACCTGGCCTACGACCTGCTGGGCGGGCGCCGTGGCGCCATCGTCGCCATTCAGCCCAAGACCGGGGATATCCTGGCGATGGTCTCGGCCCCCGGGTTCGACATCAACAAGTTCGTCACCGGTATTTCCTACGCCGACTACCGCGCGCTGCAGGACGATATCGATCTGCCGCTCTACAACCGCGCCGCCCGTGGCCAATACCCGCCGGGCTCCACGGTCAAGCCGTTCGAGGCGCTGGCGGCGTTGCAGGATCGGGTCGTCGATGCCAACGATATCGTCTACGACCCCGGCTACTTCCAACTGCCCAACGATACCCGGCGCTACCACAACTGGCTGCGCTGGGGGCACGGGCGGGTCGACCTGCGGCGAGCGATCGAGGTCTCCAACAACACCTATTTCTATACCATGGCCTACCGTCTGGGCATCGACCGGCTGTCGTCGTTCATGCACGAGTTCGGCTTCGGCGAGGTCAACTCGCTGGATGTCCAGGGGGCGTTGCCGGGGCTGATGCCGTCGCGGGAGTGGAAGCGCGAGAAGTACAACCAGCCCTGGTTCCCGGGGGAGACCCTCTCCGCGGGCATCGGTCAGGGCTATTTCATGGCCACGCCTCTGCAACTGGCTGCGGCGACCGCGACGCTGGCCAATCATGGCCACTGGGTGCGCCCGCATCTGGCCGAGCGCATCGGCGACCAGCCGGTGAAGCCGCCGTTCCCCGATACCAAGCCGGATGTGCAGGTCGACAAGACGCAGTGGTGGAACGACGTCTACGAGGGCATGGAGGAGGTCATGAGCGGCCGCGAGGGCACGGCGCGCAAGGCTGGTGCCGGCCTCGAATACACCATGGCGGGGAAGACCGGGACCGCGCAGGTCTTTTCGCTGGGTCAGAATCAGAAGTACAACGCCAGCGAGCTGGCCGAGCGCCTGCGCGACCACGCGCTGTTCATCGGTTTTGCGCCGGTGGAGGATCCGCAGATCGCGGTGGCGGTGATCGTCGAGAACGCCGGCGGCGGGGTGTCGGGGCTCGGTCGTGAGCTCACCGATGCCTGGCTGTTGCCCCAGAGCGAGCTGCACGACCAACCCGGTGCCACCGTTCCTGAAGAGGTCGAGAGTCTCGATGGCGATTGATTTTCAACGCACTGCGCCGAATCACGGCGCGCGGGTCGGCCGCAAGCGCTCGCTGTGGCTGCGGCTGCACCTCGACCCCTGGTTGCTGTCGATTCTGCTGCTGCTGATCGCCTTCGGCCTGGTAGTGCTCTACAGCGCCAGTGGCATGTCGGCGCAGACCACCATGGCCCAGGCGATCCGTATGGGGATCGCGCTGGTCGGGGCGATAGTGATCGCCCAGTTCTCGCCGGCCACGCTTTATCGTTGGACCCCGCTGGCCTATGGCGGGGGGCTGCTGATGCTGATCGCGGTGGAGATCATGGGCGATATCGGCATGGGCGCGCAGCGCTGGCTGGAGATCGGTCCGCTGCGCTTCCAGCCGTCGGAGCTGATGAAGATCGCCATGCCGATGATGCTGGCGGCCTATCTGCATCGCCGGCCGCTGCCGCCATCGTGGCGCGATCTGCTGGTGTGCGGGGTGATCATCGCGGTGCCGGTGCTGCTGATCGCGCGCCAGCCCGATCTGGGCACCTCGATGCTGGTGACCGCGGCGGCGGTGTTCGTGATCCTGCTGGCGGGGCTGTCGTGGCGCTTCATCCTCAGCCTGGCGGTGATGGCAGGGGCGGCGATGCCGCTTTTATGGCTCAACATGCACAACTATCAGCGCCAGCGGGTGCTGACCTTCCTCAACCCCGAGAGCGACCCGCTGGGCGCCGGATGGAACATCATCCAGTCCAAGACCGCCATCGGTAGCGGCGGACTCGAGGGCAAGGGCTGGGGACTGGGCACCCAGTCGCAGCTGGAGTTCCTGCCCGAGCGCCACACCGATTTCATCGTCGCGGTGCTGGGCGAGGAGTTCGGCCTGATCGGCATGGCGACCATTCTGGTGCTCTATCTGCTGCTGGTCTCGCGCGGGCTGGTGATGGCCAATCAGGCCCAGGATACCTACGGCCGCCTGCTCGCCGGCAGTATCGTGCTGACCTTCTTCATCTACGTCTTCGTCAATATCGGCATGGTCAGCGGTATCCTGCCGGTGGTCGGGGTGCCGCTGCCGCTGGTCAGCTATGGCGGGACCTCCAGCGTGACCTTGATGGCCGGTTTCGGTATTCTCATGTCGATTCACACGCACCGCCGCCTGCTCAAGCATTGAGCGTCGCGGCGGGCTGCAGCAGGGAGCACTGGCGCATGGCGCTGCGTTGGAAACAGGGAAGTCTGACCCGGGCAATGGCTCTGGTGGTGGCTCTGGCAGGAGGGCTCTCGAGCGCCGGGACGGCGCTGGCAGAGAGCGATTTCGACCCGGCGACGCACCCCCAGGTGCGCACCATGCTCGATACCTTGAGCGCGCAAGGGTTGTCGTCGCAGCAGCTCGACGATGCCATGCGTGCCGCCAGCTACCGGCCGCAGGTGCTCGAGGCGATGAATCATGCCGCCGAGCGTCGGCTGCGCTGGGATCAGTACCGCGATATCTTCATCCAGCCCGATCGCGTGGCCCAAGGCGTGGCGTTTCTCCAGCAGCACCGTGAGGCGCTGGATCGTGCCCAGCGCGAGTATGGCGTGCCGCCCGAGGTGATCGTGGCGATTCTCGGCGTCGAGACCCGCTATGGGGCGCACAAGGGTAGCCATCGGGTGCTCGACTCGCTCTCCACGCTGGCCTTTCATCATCCGACCCGCGGCGACTTCTTTCGCCGCGAGTTGATGGCGTTTCTGACCATCACGCTGGGCCAGGGCGTCGACCCCGCCTCGCGCTATGGCTCCTATGCCGGCGCCATGGGCTACCCGCAGTTCATCCCCACCAGCTATCAGGCCTACGCGGTCGATTTCGATGGCGATGGGCTCAAGGATCTGTGGAACGACCCCACCGATGCCATCGGCAGCATCGCCAACTATTTCAGCGAGCACGGCTGGCGCCGCGGGCAGGCAGTGCTGGTCGAAGCCAGCGGGCCGGCGACGCCGCCGGCTCGACTGACGTTCAATCAGACCGAGCCGCCGTCGGTCCGCGTGTCCGAGCTGGCGGCGGCGGGCGTCCGTCCCACCGCCGGCTCGCTCACGCCCGATGACAAAGTGATGCCGCTGGCGCTGGACTACGCCGACGGGCACGTGCGTTACGTGCTCGGGCTCGACAACTTCTACGTCATCACGCGCTACAACCACAGCCATCTCTACGCCATGGCGGTGGCTACCCTGGCGCAACGCATCCAGCTCGCGCTGGAGGCGGCAGAGACGTGAGACGACTGTGGTGGATGCTGGCCGCCGCGCTGCTGCTCAGCGGCTGTGCCGGCGGCCCTGGCGGGAGCGGGGGTGGGCGCTACGCGGCGAGTCAGGATGGCTATCCCGATGCTCCCCGTGACGTCTCCCAGGTGCCGGATGCGGTGCCCAAGGTGGAGCCGCGCTCGCGCAGCGGCAATCGGCCGACCTACCGCGTGTGGGGCAAGACCTACCACGTGCTCAGCGACCCCAGCGGCTATGTCGCCGAGGGGCGGGCCTCTTTCTACGGCACCAAGTTCCAGGGTTACGATACCGCCAGCGGCGAGCCCTACGACATGTACAAGATGTCGGCGGCGCACCGCTCGTTGCCGTTGCCGACCTATGCCCGGGTGACCAATCTGGACAACGGGCGCCAGGTGATCGTGCGCATCAACGACCGTGGGCCTTTCCACGACGATCGCCTGATCGATCTCTCCTACGCGGCGGCGGCACGGCTGGACATTCTCGGGCACGGCACCGGGCGGGTGCGGGTCGAGGCGATCGACCCGGTGGCCTGGGCGAAGACCCACGGCGGTGGCCGCTCTGGGCCCCGGGTCGCCGCCGCGCCGGCCGCACCCGCGCGGGTAGCGGGCACCGCGCAGACCTCGGCGGCACCCCGGCGCAACGATCCGCTGTCGACCGCCGTCGACCGCGCTGCCGCGGCTAGCGACCCGGGTACCCGCGCTGCCACTGCCGCGCCAGGCCCGGTGACGCAGACCGGTATGACGCAGACCAGAGTGGCGCAGGGTACACGCGGCGTTCGCTATCTACAGGTCGCTGCGCTGGGCTCGCAGGACAAGGCCCTGGCGCTCCAGTCGAGGCTGCAAGGCTTGCTGTCGCAGCCGGTGCGCATCGACAATAGCGCCTCTCTCTATCGCGTTCAGGTCGGCCCGATCGATGACCTGGCATCCCTGGAAACCGTTCGGGCAACCTTGAGTGACGCCGGCTTCGGTCAGACGTTCGTGGTATCGCCCACCCAGTAACCTTCGTTCAACGAGAATTCGATTGTCATGAAAGCGCTGTTCACTTCGTCACTTCCCCGCTGGGTCCTTTCGGCCTCGCTGTGCCTGGGGCTGCTCACGTCCCCGGCCGGCGCACAGCAGCAACCCACCCCGGACAGTCAGATGCCCGAGGGCAGCAACCCGCAGCCTGAGCAGATGATCCCTTCGCCGCCGGATCTCGCCGCTTCTTCCTGGGTGTTGATGGATGCCGCCACCGGCCAACTGCTGGTCAATCACAACGGCGATCAGCGCCTGCCGCCGGCTAGCCTGACCAAGATGATGACGGCGTACATCGTCGAACAGGAGATCGAGCGCGGCAATATCCATGACAGCGACATGGTCAGCATCAGCGAGAACGCCTGGCGCACCGGCGGGTCGCGCATGTTCATCCGCGAAGGTACCCAGGTCAGCGTCAAGGATCTGCTCCACGGCGTGGTGATCCAGTCGGGCAACGACGCCAGCGTCGCGCTGTCCGAATACATTGCCGGCAGCGAATCGGCGTTCGCCGATCTGATGAACCAGCAGGCGCAGCGCATGGGGATGCAGAATTCGCACTTCATGAACCCCACCGGCCTGCCGCACGATGACCACTATTCTTCGGCCCACGATCTCGCGATCCTGGCCCGCCACATCATCGAAGACTACCCCGACCACTATAAGGTCTACTCGCAGAAGTACTTCACCTACAACGATATTCGCCAGCCCAACCGCAACCGTTTGCTGTGGCGCGACCCTGACGTCGATGGCCTCAAGACCGGGCATACCGAAGCGGCTGGCTTCTGTCTGGTGGCCTCAGCCAAGAAGCAGGACACGCGTCTGATCGCGGTGGTGATGGGAACCCAGTCTGACGAGGCGCGTGCCGCCGAGACCCAGCGACTGCTCAACTACGGCTTCCGTTTCTATCAGACACGCAAGCTCTACGATGCCGGCTCGGTGCTCAATCAGGCGCGTGTCTGGGGCGGTGCGCAGGACACGGTGCGTCTGGGCGTGCAGCATGAAGTGAGCATGACCGTGCCGCGGGGCAGCGCCGACAATCTGACCGCGCGTCTGAATATCCCCGAGACGCTGCACGCGCCGATCCAGGCGGGCCAGCAGATCGGTACGCTGGAGATCAAGTCCGGCGACAAGGTGCTGGGTCAGGAGCCGCTGGTGGCGCTGGAAGGCGTCGAAGAGGGCAGTATCTTCAAGCGCGTGTGGGATAGCATCGTGCTGTTCGTCACCGGCCTGTTCAACTGATCCAAGTCATCTGACGCCCGCCGCGGCACGCCGGTTCGACCCGGCGGTCGCGGCGGGCGTGTTGGTGCATGCGGCGTTCTTGCGTAGAATGGGCGGAAACCGCAGCCGGTTCGTAACTCGATGACCCAGACCCCCGATAACGTCGATCTGCCGCGACCCAAGATCGAATTCCCGTGTGACTATCCCATTCGCGTCGTCGGTGACGCGGCCGAAGATTTCGTCGCTGCCATCAGCGCGGTGATCGCGCGCCACTCGCCGGGCTTCGACAGCTCGGCGATCACGCTTTCGGATAGTCGCAATGGCCGCTTCCAGTCCGCGCGGGCGGTGATCCGCGCGACCAGCGAGGCGCAGCTCAACGCGCTGTTCGAAGAGCTCAAGGCGACCGGTCGCGTGCATATGGTGCTGTGACCGCCATGGCCGAGCTGGAGCTCTATCGCCTGGGCCGCGCGCCCTATCGCCCGGTATGGGAGGCGATGTCGCGCTTTACCGACACCCGCGACGGCGCGAGTGTCGATCAGCTGTGGCTGGTACAGCACGACCCGGTGTTCACCCAGGGCCGGGCGGGCAAGCCCGAACATCTGCTGCTGCCGGGAGACATTCCGGTCGTGGCGAGTGATCGCGGTGGCCAGGTGACCTACCACGGCCCGGGGCAGATCGTGCTCTATCCGTTGCTCAACGTTCGCCGGCTGGGCGTCGGCGTGCGCGAGCTGGTGAGCCTGCTGGAGCAGGCGGTGATCGATCTGCTCGCCGTTCACGGCATCGATGCCCGGGCGCGGGCCGATGCCCCCGGCGTCTATGTCGGTGCGCGCAAGATCGCCTCGCTGGGGCTGCGCATCCGGCGTGGCTGCAGCTTTCACGGCGTCGCGCTCAACGTGGATATGGATCTGGCCCCGTTCTCGCGCATCAATCCGTGCGGTTATGCCGGGCTCGAGATGACCCAGCTGCGTGACCTCGGTGTGGCGACGCCGGATCTCGACGCGGAAGCCACCCGGCTCGCCGGCTGCTTCGCCGCGCGCCTGGGCGCCACCCTGGTCGAGCGCACTGACCGGCCGGCGGCCCTGACAGCGGACGCGATGGCCTGAGCGGCATCGTCAGGGCGCGCAAGACGCCGCCCGAACTCAATGAATCATCAGGATGGGACTTATGACCGAGACCACCGTCATGCAAACGCCCGATTCGAAAAAGCCCGGGCGTGTCGAGCGCGGCGTCAAGCTGCGCGGCGCGGAGAAGGTCGCGCGCATCCCCGTCAAGGTCATCCCGACCGAGACGCTGCCCAAGAAGCCCGACTGGCTGCGCGTGCGCATGCCGGTCTCGCCACAGGTCACCCATATCAAGCAGACGCTGCGCAAGCACGGTCTGCACACGGTGTGCGAGGAGGCCTCGTGCCCCAACCTGGGCGAGTGCTTCAGCGGTGGCACCGCGACCTTCATGATCATGGGCGACATCTGCACCCGGCGCTGCCCGTTCTGCGACGTTGCCCACGGGCGCCCCAATGCGCTCAACGACAAGGAGCCGCGGGAGCTGGCCGAGGCGATCGCCGAGATGGGCCTCAACTACGTGGTAGTGACCTCGGTCGATCGTGACGACCTGCGCGACGGCGGCGCTCAGCACTTCGCCGACTGTATCCGCGAGATTCGCCGCGACAGCCCCGAGATCGAGATCGAGGTGCTGGTGCCCGACTTCCGCGGGCGCATGCAGGTGGCGCTGGACATCCTCGAAGGGGAGGCGCCGGACGTCTTCAACCACAACCTGGAGACGGTGCCGTCGCTCTACCGCAAGGTGCGTCCCGGGGCCGACTATCAGTGGTCGCTGGACCTGCTCAAGGGTTACAAGGCGCGCCGCCCCGAGGTCATGACCAAGTCCGGTCTGATGCTCGGCGTCGGCGAGACCGACGAGCAGGTGATCGAGGTCATGCGCGATCTGCGCGCTCATGACGTCGACATGCTCACTCTGGGCCAGTACATGCAGCCGTCGCGCAACCACCTGCCGGTGGATCGCTGGGTACATCCGAGTACCTTCGACTGGTTCGCCGAGCAGGGTAGGGCGATGGGCTTCACCCATGTGGCTTCCGGGCCGCTGGTGCGCTCCTCCTATCACGCCGACAAGCAGGCCCACGGCGTCGAAGTGAAGTGAGTTTGCGCTGAGGCTGGTGCGCTCACGCAGCGCGCCGGTCTCCATGCCCCTCCGGGCGTGGGCCGCAAGACAATCGGGACGCGGCCGCTGGAACCGGCGCCGCGCCTTTCGGCGGTGTGCCGCCGCGTTCGCAGAGGTCCTGACATGATTGCCCCTTCATCCCCTGATAACGAGCAGACGCGCCTTTCCGCGCTGCACAAGCTCGAGCTGCTGGACACCCACGCTGACGAAGGCTTCGACCGTTTGACCGAACTGGCCACACGAATCTTCGACGTGCCAATGTCGATGATCACGCTGGTCGACGAGGATCGCCAATGGTTCAAGTCGCGTCAGGGCCTGAGCGTGTGCGAGACGCCGCGGCGTATCTCATTCTGTGGGCACGTGGTGGCCGATGGGGTGCCGCTGGTGATCCACAACGCGCTGAAGGATGCGCGCTTCGCTGACAATCCGCTGGTGCTCGGCTCACCGTTCATTCGCTTCTATGCCGGCTATCCGCTGTTCGTAGAGTCCGGGGCGTGCATCGGCACGCTGTGCCTGATTGGCACCTTGCCGCGGGCCTTCGACGAAGGCGACATGGATCGCCTGCGCCTGATGGCGGCCATCGCCGAGGAGCTGGTGTCGCTGCATGTGTTGCGTGTGCAAACGGCCCAGGGTGGCGCCTGAGAGGGTGTCTACGAAATGCCTGCGCGCGACGATACGGCGTTGAAATCGGCCTCGTAAGCGAGCCGGCCCCCGTCGAAATGCTCATTCACACCAGCGTAAACTGGAGCGCGAGCGCAGTGCGTTGTCTGATCGATGTTGCCCAGGCTGTGTGCCCCGGCGCCGTTCAGGCGTCGGCGCTGGGCAGGCAGACCAGGGTCGGGGTGTCGATCGGGGTCATCGGGGCGCGGAAGTGGGCGTTGAGTTCCGGCAATAGCTCGCGCACGAAGCGCAGGAACAGCTCCGTCACCGGGGTGGGGTAGCGATCCTTGGGGTAGACGGTGCACCACGAGCGGCGTAGCGGGAAGCCCGGCAGGGTGGGGCTGGCGAGCAGGTTCGAGGCCAGTTCGAGCTGTACCGCCAGACGCGGCAGCACCGCCACGCCGAGATGAGCCATCACCCCCTGCTTGATCGCCTCGTTGGTTCCTAGCTCGATGGTGTGGTGCAGCGAGATACGCTCGCGGGCGGCGAAATCCTCGAACGCCGTGCGCGCTCCCGAGCCGGGTTCGCGCATCAGGAGGTAGTGGCGGGCGAAATCCTCCAGCGTCGGCCGTTCGGCGGTCACTAGCGGATGCCCCGGCCACACCACCGGAATCAGCTCGTTGTCCAGGATCGGCATGAACACCAGGTTCGGGTCGTCCGGTACCATCCCCATGATCACCAGATCGTCGCGCCGCTCGGCGAGTCGCTCCAGCGCCTGCACGCGATTGCACACGCGCAGCCGCACCTGCACCTCCGGATAGCGCGCGCGAAAGCGCGCCAGGATATGCGGCACCACATACTGCGCGGTGGAGACCGCCGCCAGATTGAGTTCCCCGCGAATCGTCCCCGCCAGCTCTGAAAGCTCCATCTGCAGGCTCGACACCTGCCCGAAGATCGACTGCACCGAGGCCGAAAGGGCGTCCGCCGCCGGCAGGACGTGCAGCGTCTTGCCCGCATATTTGAACAGCGGCTGGCCGAGGGCCTGCTCGAGCTGGCGGATCTGCGCGCTTACCGCGGGCTGCGTCAGCCCCAGCTGCTCGGCGGCCCGCGAGTAGGACTGCTGCCGATGAACGGCCTGGAACACCTGGAGCTGCCGGAATGTCAGGCGGTTGAGCAGGTTGGGGCGCGACATGATGGACGTCCTCGCGGTCAGGTATAAGGTCTAGCTTATAGGTCGGCAAAGAAATATCAATTTTTCTATTGGCTCGCGGGTGGCTAGCGTAGAAAGCCGATGACAAAGCCGACAACAACGACGCACAACTCGGAGGGCAGACGGTGTTCAAGAAGCTGCTAATTGCCAACCGCGGCGAGATCGCCGTGCGTATTGTACGGGCCTGTGCCGAGATGGGCATCCGTTCGGTGGCGATCTATACCGAGCCGGATCGCTTCTCGCTCCACGTAAAGGGGGCGGACGAGTCGCACTTCGTCGGCGAGGAGCCGCTGGCGGGCTATCTCGACGCCCACCGGCTGGTCAACCTGGCCCGCGAGACCGGCTGCGACGCGATCCATCCCGGTTACGGCTTTCTTTCCGAGAGCGCCGACTTTGCGCGTATCTGCACCCAGGCGGGGATTACGTTCGTCGGCCCCAGCGCCGAGGTCATCGCGCGCATGGGCGACAAGACCGCAGCGCGTGCGGCGATGCGCGAGGCCGGAGTGCCGGTGACGCCGGGGTCGGCGGGCAATCTGCCGGATCGCGACGCGGCGCTGGAAGTCGCCGCGGAGATCGGCTACCCGGTGATGCTCAAGGCGACCTCCGGCGGCGGCGGGCGCGGCATTCGCCGCTGTGATGACGAAAACCAGCTCAAGCAGGCGTGGGAGCGGGTGATCTCGGAGGCGACCAAGGCCTTCGGCAGTGCCGAAGTGTTCATGGAGAAGTGCGTCGTCGATCCGCACCATATCGAAGTGCAGATTCTCGCCGATGCCCACGGTAACGTGATCCATCTGTTCGAGCGTGACTGTTCGATCCAGCGCCGCAACCAGAAGCTTATCGAGATCGCGCCCAGTCCCCAGCTCACCCCGGAACTGCGCAGCTACGTGGGCAAGATGGCGGTGCGCGCGGCCGAGGCGGTGGGCTACGAGAATGCCGGTACCGTGGAGTTCCTCGTCAAGGACAACGAGGTCTACTTCATGGAGATGAATACCCGGGTCCAGGTCGAGCACACCATCACCGAGGCGATCACCGGGATCGATATCGTGCGCGAGCAGCTGCGGGTGGCGGCGGGGGAGCGTCTCGCCTTCCGCCAAGCGGATGTCGTCCACCACGGCTACGCGATCCAGTTCCGGATCAACGCCGAAGACCCCAAGAACGACTTCCTGCCCAGCTTCGGTCGCATCACCCGCTACTACGCGCCAGGCGGGCCGGGGGTGCGTACCGACACCGCGATCTACACCGGCTACACCATTCCGCCCTATTTCGACTCGATGTGTCTCAAGCTGATCGTCTGGGGCATGACCTGGGAAGAAACGCTGGATCGCGGCATTCGCGCGCTCAACGACATGCGCCTGCAGGGGGTCAAGACGACCACCCCCTACTATCAGGAAATTCTGCGGCATCCCGATTTTCGCGCCGGCCACTTCGATACCGGCTTCGTGCCGGCGCATCCGGAGCTGCTCAACTACTCCGTCAAACGCAACCCGGAAGAGGTAGCGCTGGCGATCGCCGCGGCGATCGCCGCGCATGCCGGCCTTTGAGGCGCCGTGCCGACAGTCATGAGGAGAGAGACAATGAACAACGCCAAGACGACGCCGGTCAAGATAAGTGATGTGGTGCTCCGCGACGGCCACCAGTCGCTGATCGCCACGCGCATGCGCACCGAGGATATGCTGCCGATCTGTGCCAAGCTCGATGCCATCGGTTTTCACGCGCTGGAGGTGTGGGGCGGGGCGACCTTCGACGCCTGCGTGCGCTTCCTCAAGGAGGACCCGTGGGAGCGTTTGACCGCGTTGCGTGAGGCGCTGCCCGATACCCCGCTGCAGATGCTGCTGCGTGGCCAGAACCTGCTCGGTTACCGCCACTATGCCGATGACGTGGTCGAGCGCTTCGTTGCCCGCGCCGCCGACAACGGCATCGACATCTTCCGGGTCTTCGATGCGCTCAACGACCTGCGCAATCTGGAGACCGCGATGAAGGCGGTCAAGGCGAGCGGCAAGCATGCCCAGGGCACGATCTGCTACACCGTGAGCCCGGTGCATACCCTGGAGAGTTATCTGGAGCAGGCCCAGCGCCTGGTCGACATGGGCGCCGACTCGATCGCGATCAAGGACATGGCTGGGCTGTTAACCCCTTACGCCACCAGCGAGCTGGTCGCCGGGCTGGTCGAAACGGTGGACGTGCCGGTGCACCTGCACGCCCACGCTACGGCCGGGCTCGCCTCGCTGTGCCAGTTGAAAGCTGTGGAGGCGGGTTGTCGGCATATCGACACCTGCAACTCGGCCTTTGCCAACGGCACCAGCCACCCCTCCACCGAGGCGATGGTCGCTGCCTTCCAGGGTACGCCCTATGACACCGGCCTCGATCTGGTGGCGCTCAAGGAGATTGGCGACTACTTCCGCGAGGTGCGCAAGAAGTATGCGGCCTTCGAGAGCGAGTACACCCGCGAGGATGTCAGCGTGCAGATCTGGCAGGTGCCCGGCGGGATGATGTCCAACCTGGCCAACCAGATGAAGGAGCAGAACGCGCTCGGCCGTATCATGGACGTGTTCGACGAGATCCCGCGGGTGCGTGCCGATCTCGGCTACCCGCCGCTGGTCACCCCGACCTCGCAGATCGTCGGCACCCAGGCGGCGATGAACGTGCTCACCGGCGAGCGCTACAAGTCGATCACCAATGAAGTGAAGCGTTACCTGTTGGGGGGCTATGGCCAGCCGCCGGCCGCGGTCGACGAAGAGGTGCGACGCAAGGCGATCGGCAGCGAGCCGGTCGACGAGGGGCGACCCGCCGACCAGCTGCAGCCGGAAATGGCGCGCCTGGAAAAAGAGATCGGCGAACTCGCCGAGCGCGAGGAGGATGTGCTCACCTTCGCCATGTTCCCGGACCTGGGGCGCGATTTCCTCAAGGGCCGGCGCGACGGCACCCTGGTGCCGGAGGCGATTCCCGCGCCCAGCAGCAGCGGTGGCGGCGAGCGACCGGTCTCCGAGGGCGTGCCGACGGAGTTCGTCATCGACGTCCACGGCGAATCCTACGAGGTGCAGATCACCGGTGTGGGTAGTGGCAGCGGCAGCAAGCGCCGCGTCTACCTGACCCTGGACGGCATGCCCGAAGAGGTGGTGTTCGAGGCCAAGAACGAGTTCGTGCAGGAGGGCAAGGGCGCCGGACGTGCCAAGGCCAGCGCGCCGGGGCATGTCACCACCTCGATGCCGGGCAATATCGTCGACGTGCTGGTGGCCGAGGGCGACAGCGTCGAGGCCGGCCAGGCGGTGCTGATCACCGAGGCGATGAAGATGGAGACCGAGGTGCAGTCGCGCATCAAGGGCACGGTCAAGGCGGTTCACGTCGCCAAGGGTGATCGTGTCACGCCGGGTGAGGTACTGGTCGAGATCGAGTGAGGGGCGGCGGCGGTTTCTCCGCCGCCTTCCCGGGAAGCCCGAGACAAGACGGCGCGGCGTCGAAGGACGCCGCGCCGTCTGTTTTGTTGCCCGCTGCTGGCGAGCCGCCTATCGCTAGAAAGCGTTTGGATCGCCTTTCATAGCCGCTGGACGATATGGGCTGCTCCGGCGGCAGGGCGTCGCGAGGGCGCTATGAACCCCTCCTTGGGCGCTACCTTTGCCATCCCTGGCAAAGGACCCTCGCTTTGCCCTGTCCCCGGCGCCCATCGTCCTAGGGAATGGACATGAGCGCTTATCTCTGGGCGGCGCCTGGCGCGCCGCCGGCAGGGGCTCAGGCCTCGACCTGAATGATCTTCATGGTGTTGGTGCCGCCGTGGGCATTCATGTGGTCGCCGCGGGTCAGGATCACGTGATCGCCCTTGGCCGCCAGACCGCGGCCCACCAGCTCGTCGATGGCACCGGCGTTGATCTCGGTCAGCGGGAAGCGCGAGCTATCGAACACCAGCGAGACCACGCCACGGTAGAGCGCCATGCGCCGCTGCACCGCCGCGGTCTCGGCCAGCGCCACGATCGGCAGCCCCGAGCGGATGCGCGAGGCGATCAGCGGGGTATAACCGGTGGCGGTGAGACAGGCGATGGCGACCACGCCGGAGAGGTGGTTGGCGGCGTACATCGCCGACAGCGCCACGGTCTCGTCGATGCGCGAGAAGCCCTCGTGGATGCGGTGCTTGGACTCCTGGGCGCTGCGCTCGCGCTCGGCGCCGAGGCACAGCCGGTCCATGGCGCGGATGGTCTCGACCGGGTAGTCGCCGGCGGCGGTCTCGGCCGAGAGCATCACCGCGTCGGTGCCGTCGAGCACCGCGTTGGCGACGTCGAACACCTCGGCGCGGGTCGGCAGCGGCGAGTCGATCATCGACTCCATCATCTGGGTGGCGGTGATCACCACCTTGTTGAGCGAGCGGGCGCGGCCGATGATGCGCTTCTGCACGCCGATCAGCTGGGCGTCGCCGATCTCGACCCCGAGATCGCCGCGGGCGACCATCACCGCCTCCGAGGCGCGGATGATGTCATCCAGCGTCTCCGGGTCGGCGACCGCCTCGGCGCGCTCGATTTTGGCGACCAGGCCGATCTCCTGGCCAGCCTCGCCGAGCAGCTCGCGGGCGTACTGCATGTCGGCCCCGCTACGCGGGAAGGAGACCGCCAGATAGTCGACGCCGATGTCGATCGCGGTCTTCAGGTCTTCCTTGTCCTTCTCGGTCAGGGCCGCGGCGGAGAGGCCGCCACCCTGCTTGTTGATGCCCTTGTTGTTGGTCAGCTTGCCACCCACCTTTACCTTGGTGACGATCTTGCTGCCGTCGAGGCGTTCGACTTCCAGTACCAGGCGGCCATCGTCGAGCAGCAGCACGTCGCCGGCGTCGACGTCATCGGCCAGCTCCTTGTAGTCGCAGCCCACCTGCTCGCTGGTGCCTTCGTCACGCCCCAGCGAAACGTCGATCACGAATGGCTGGCCCTTTTCCAGCTTGACGCCACCTTCGGCCTTGAAGCGTGCGATACGGATCTTCGGCCCCTGCAGGTCGCCGAGGGCAGCAACCGCGCGGCCCTGGCGTTCGGCGGACTCGCGCACCGCCTTGAGGCGGCGGCGGTGGTCTTCCGGGTTGCCGTGGGAGAAGTTCAGGCGAACCACATCGACACCCGCTTCGATCAGGGCATCCAACACGCCTTCGCGGTCCGTGGCGGGACCTAGCGTAGCGACGATCTTGGTGCGACGAATCGGGCCGTGAAAGGCGTGCTGCATGGAAAATCTCCTGGCGACTGGATGGTGCATCCCGCGTCGATGCGTGTCTGGCGGCGGGTGCGATGACAGGTGGTTATTTTACAACATCGGCTGCGCCTTGTCCGAGGCGATGGCGTCCGGCTTTCTCCGGCGGCGCGCCGTCTCGACCCGAGTGTAACGCGCCAGCGCCGCGAGCGACACGCAAGGCGCGTGGCGCCACTCGATACTCGGGCACCCGCTCGCGGTGGCAAATCCTGGCGTATGGGCAGATTCCGGCTAGGGTATTCACAGATGCCGCCAGCGTGCCGCGTACTCGAAGAGGCCTAGACGCGCGGTGATACATGGCTGGACCGGTGCTTGGAATTCGGCACCGGCAGCCCAATAACGCGGTTCCCGGCGACGGCCAGCGCCGCGCCGTGAAAGTCAAGCTACGGCTGGCGCCGTGTGGAGCGCTAGGGTAGGGTAGGCGGATTTTCCGGCCGCCTCCCTCTGACTCGCGCCATCTCGAGCACGCGTCGACCGGAGCCGCCGCTATATAGAAGAAGCAGGAGCGCTATGGGCAAGTCACTGGTTATCGTCGAGTCTCCGGCCAAAGCCAAGACCATCAACAAGTATCTCGGCAACGACTTCGTCGTGAAGTCGAGTGTCGGGCATATTCGTGATCTGCCGACCAGTGGCTCGTCCAAGCAGGCCAGCGATCCCAAGGAGCGTGCGCGGCAGGCCGCGGCGACGCGCAAGATGTCGCCGGAGGAGAAGGCCGAGTACAAGAAGCAGAAGCAGTGGGACCAGCTGGTGCGGCGCATGGGCATCGATCCCGAACACGGCTGGCGCGCCAACTATGAGGTGCTGCCGGGCAAGGAGAAGGTGGTCGAGGAGCTCAAGAAGCTGGCCGACAAGAGCGACACCATCTATCTCGCGACCGATTTGGACCGCGAAGGGGAGGCGATCGCCTGGCACCTCAAGGAGACCATCGGCGGCGACGACAAGCGCTACAAGCGGGTGGTGTTCAACGAGATCACCAAGAACGCCATCCAGGAGGCGTTCAAGCAGCCCGGCAGCCTCAACGTGGCCCGGGTCGAAGCGCAGCAGACGCGTCGCTTCCTCGATCGCGTGGTCGGCTTCATGGTCTCGCCGCTGCTCTGGAGCAAGGTCGCCCGGGGGCTTTCCGCCGGTCGCGTGCAGTCGGTGGCGGTGCGTCTGATCGTCGACCGCGAGCGCGAGATCCGCGCCTTCGTGCCGGAGGAGTTCTGGGACGTTCATCTCGACACCGCCACCGCCGATGGTGAGGCGGTGCGCTTCGAGGTGGTGCGCGAGAAGGGCGAGACCTTCCGCCCCACCTCCGAGCGCGAGACGCTCGAGCGCATCGCCCCGCTGCGGCGCGACGCCTTCACGGTCACCGAGCGCGAGACCCGGCCGACCCGCTCCAAGCCCAACGCGCCCTTCATCACCTCGACTTTGCAGCAGGCCGCCAGCGGGCGCCTGGGTTTCTCGGTGAAGAAGACCATGACCCTGGCGCAGCGCCTCTATGAGGCGGGCTACATCACCTATATGCGTACCGATTCCACCAACCTGTCCCAGGATGCGGTGGCGAGTGCGCGTGACTACATCCACGGAGAGTACGGCGAGCGCTACCTGCCCGAAGAGGCCATTCGCTACTCGAGCAAGCAGAACGCCCAGGAAGCACACGAGGCGATCCGCCCCTCCAACGTCAAGCAGCGCGCCGATGACCTGCCGGTGGAGCGTGACGCACAGCGTCTCTACGAGCTGATCTGGCGCCAGTTCGTGGCCTGCCAGATGGTGCCGGCGGAGTATCTGGCCACCACCCTGACCATCGAGAGCGATGGCTTCGAGCTCAAGGCGCGCGGTCGTGTGCTCAAGTTCGACGGTTACACCCGGGTGATGAAGCCGATGGCGAAGAAGGACGACGCCACCCAGCTGCCCGACATCGACAAGGGCGATCGCCTCGAGGTGGTCCAGCTCGACCCGCAGCAGCACTTCACCAAGCCGCCGGCGCGCTATACCGAGGCGAGCCTGGTCAAGGAGCTGGAGAAGCGCGGTATCGGCCGCCCCTCGACCTACGCCGCGATCATCTCGACCATTCAGGACCGCGGCTACGTCAAGCTCGACAGCCGCCGCTTCTACGCCGAGAAGCTGGGTGAGATCGTCACCGATCGCCTGGTCGAGTCGTTCAACGACCTGCTCGACTACGGCTTCACCGCACGCATGGAAGACCGTCTCGACGAGGTCGCCGAGGGGCACGAGAACTGGCAGCAGCTGCTCGACGCCTTCTACGCCGACTTCAAGCGCAAGCTCGATCACGCCGAGGGCGAGGACGGCATGCGCCCCAACGAGCCGATCGCCACCGATATCGCCTGCCCGACCTGCGGTCGGCCGATGCAGATCCGTATCGCCTCCACCGGGGTGTTCCTCGGCTGTTCGGGCTACAACCTGCCGCCCAAGGAGCGCTGCAAGACCACCATCGACCTGATCCCCGGCGAGGAGGCGGTGCCGGAGGATGCCGACGAGTCGGCGGAGACCGATGCGCTGCGCGCCAAGCGGCGTAATCCCAACACTGGCACGGCGATGGACAGCTATCTCATCGACGAGGGGCGCAAGCTCTATATCAGCAACGACGATGACGGCTACTACGAGATCGAGCAGGGGCGCTTCCGCATCAAGGGCTACGACGGCCCGGTGATCGAATGCGACAAGTGTGGCTCGGAGATGCAGCTCAAGAGCGGCCGCTTCGGCAAGTACTTCGCCTGCACCAACGAGGCCTGCGGCAACACCCGCAAGCTGCTCAAGAGTGGCGAGGTGGCGCCGCCCAAGATGGACCCGATCCCGATGCCCGAGCTCGCCTGCCAGAAGGTCGACGACCATTACGTGCTGCGTGACGGCGCCAGCGGGCTGTTCCTGGCCGCGAGCCAGTTCCCCAAGAATCGCGAGACCCGCGCGCCGCTGGTCAAGGAGCTCAAGGCGCACGCCGAGGCGCTGCCCGAGAAGTACCACTTCCTGCTCGAAGCGCCGAGCGAGGACCCGGACGGGCGTCCGGCGCAGATCCGCTTCTCGCGCAAGACCAAGAGCCAGTACGTGATGACCGACGAGGATGGCAAGGCGACCGGCTGGCGCGCGATCTTCGAGGATGGCCGCTGGCAGGTGGAGGACAAGCGCAAGTGAGTGCCGTCGCCCGCACCAATCAGCTGCTCTATCAGACCGAGCTGCTGCTGGCTATGCCGGCGGGTGACGACGAGCACGCGCCGGCGCGACGCATGGCGCTCGAGGAGGCCGCGCTGGGTCAGCTCGGGCTGGCGTTCGAGGCGTTGCTGCGCGAGGTGACCACCCATGCCCCCGGCGGCGCGCCGGACTGGCGCACATGGCTCGACGCCGCGAGCCAGCGTCAGGCGGGCGGTGACGCGCCGGTGCAAGCCGAGATCGCCGAGCTGGTCTGGCTCGAGTCGCTGGCGGTTCGGCCGGAGAGCTGGTTGGCGCTACTGCTGGCACGTCTTGCCGCCCTGCAGAGTGACGACGGCGTAGCGCGACGTGGCGACGGTGTGCCGGGACTGATCACGAGTGCCGGGGCGACGCCGCTGGGCGATGAACTGCGCTGGTGCCTGGGTGAGTTCAAGGCGCTGCTGCCGAGCCTGCGTCAGGGCAGTCAGGAGTGGTGACGACCCTGGGTCGACATGGTAGCCTTATCCACCGATCGACGACCGGGGCCCGCGCCCTGGTCGTTTTTTATTGAGCGCCGTCCCGGCTGCGTCGCAGGTCCGGGAAGGGCGTCGTTTCCGCATGCTTTGCAAGAGCAGTCGTTGTCGCCGTGACAGGAGAGAGACCGTGTCTGATACCGCCATTCTGGAAATCGTCGAACTCGCCGACGGCGAGGTGGTGCTGCGACCGGCGGAGGCGAGCGGCGAACCGCTGGTGAGCATTCGATTCTCCGAGGAGGCGCTGGAGCTGCTGCGTCGCAGCCGCTTCGACGTGGCGCGGGAGATGCTCGATCACGCCATCACTCGCACCCATCTGTGGGATGGTGAAGAGGAGGAGGCGCCGCAGGCGCCGGCGACGGTTCACTGAATACCGGCCGCCGCACCGCGGCGGCCCCCCGGCGTCATGTCCGAGCATGGCGCCCCCGCCGTCAGACGTCTTTTCCTCCGACCTCAGGCGTTTCTCACCCTAGCTCAAGACGTCTCTCACCCTATCCTCAGACGTCCCTCGTCTGCTTCTTGCGCTACCGGCCGGGATGCTGTCGCGTCGCCCAGCCGCAGGATGTCGTGCGATCTTTCACGGCAGTTGCTCAAGACAGCCGCTCTCGACAACCAACGCCAGCAACCGCTGACAGCCGCTGACTACAGCAGGCCCAGACCGGCGGTCAGGCCGGCGCAGACGGCGACACCCGCCAGGACCAGGGTCGCGACCAGCAGGCCGCGCCTGCGGGTGGCGCTGAAGACGAAGAAGGTGGCAAAAGCGATGGTCATCGCCAGCGTCGAGATGATCCAGGCGATATCGGCCGTCGACATGAAGACTCCTAGTGGAATGCGTGCGTGGATGCGTGTCAGGCGTGGGCGCGCAGTATAGCGCGTGGCGCGCCCCGATGATGCGCCGCCGTGGCCGGGCGCCCGCGACCGGTGGTCGCGGGCCAGTGGCTGGCGCGGCTCGTCGCTTCTCAGCGCAGTTTGGTGGTGCGCAGCTCGGCTACCGCCGGTGGCGGTGCGAAGGAGTCCGCGCGAGCCAGATGCCAGTACTGCTTGAACACCGTGTGCTCGCTTTCGCCGTCGAGCAGCTGGCCCGGGGTGAGGAAGCTGAACAGGCGGTCGTAGGACTGGATCTCGTCGCTGGAGACCCGGCGGATGATGTGCTCCGGCCCCAGCTCGCTGGGGTGTTCCAGGCCCGCCGCGGCGAGCATCTCGGCCAGCGCGGCGAGGGTGTTGCGGTGGAAGTGATAGACCCGCTCGCGCTTGTCGGCCACGTCCAGGTGATGGCCACGCCGCGGATCCTGGGTCGCCACGCCGCTGGGGCACTTGTCCGAGTGGCAGTTGAGCGCCTGGATGCAGCCCAGCGAGAACATGAAGCCGCGCGCCGAGTTGCACCAGTCCGCGCCGAGTGCCAGGGTGCGGGCGATATTGAAGGCCGAGGTGATCTTGCCGGCGGCGCCGATGCGGATCTCCTCGCGCAGGCCGACCCCGACCAGGGTGTTGTGGACCAGCATCAGCGCTTCGGTCATGGGGACGCCGAGGCGGTTGATGAACTCCAGCGGTGCGGCGCCGGTGCCTCCCTCGCCACCATCGACGACGATGAAGTCGGGGCGCTGGCCGCTTTCGAGCATCGCCTTGACGATCGCGAACCACTCCCAGGGGTGGCCGATGGCAAGCTTGAAGCCCACCGGCTTGCCGCCGGAGAGCTCACGCAGCTGGCCGATGAACGTCATCAGCTCCAGCGGGGTCGAGAAGGCGCTATGGGCCGCCGGCGAGACCACGTCCTGGCCCATCGGCACCTCGCGCGCCTCGGCGATCTCCGCGGTCACCTTGGCCGCCGGCAGGATGCCGCCGTGGCCGGGTTTGGCACCCTGGGAGAGCTTGATCTCGATCATCTTGACCTGCGGCTCGCGAGCGTTGGCGGCAAAGCGTTCGGGATTGAAGCTGCCATCCGCGTGGCGACAGCCGAAGTAGCCCGAGCCGATCTCCCACACCAGGTCGCCGCCGTGGATCCGGTGGTAGCGCGAGATCGAGCCTTCCCCGGTGTCGTGGTAGAAGCCCCCCTTGCGCGCGCCGGCGTTGAGTGCCTCGATGGCGTTGGCCGAGAGCGAGCCGAAGCTCATCGCCGAGATGTTGAACACGCTGGCGGCGTAGGGCTGGCGGCACAGGCTGCCGCCGATGCTGACGCGAAAGTCGTGGTCGCTGATGTGGGTGGGGCGCAGCGAGTGGTTGACCCACTCGTGCCCCGGGCTATACATGTCGAGCAGCGAGCCGAACGGCTTCTTGTCGCTGGCGTTCTTGGCGCGCTGGTAGATCACCGCCCGCTGTTCGCGGGAGAAAGGGCGCTCGTCGAGGTCGGACTGGATGAAGTACTGACGGATCTCCGGGCCGATCGACTCCAGGATGTAGCGAAAGTGCGCCAGAATGGGGTAGTTGCGGCTGATCGTGCGCCGGCGTTGACGCACGTCGTAGACGCCCAGCAGCGCCAGCGCGCCGAAGATCGCCACGCCCCACAGCCACTGCGGCGAGAACGCCAGACCGAGCAGCGATACGCCGAGCAGCGCCAGCGTGGCGACGAAGGCTGCGTTGCGTAGGGGGATGCGGGAGAGACCCTTGGCGTAGATCATGCGAACATCGGCTCCTGGCTCATGGCGGGCGCGACGGCGTCCGCAAAAGGGGCAAGGATAGCGAAAGCGCGCCCCAGCGGCTAACCACACCACTACTGCGCTAGAAGGAATCCCGTCTCTTGCGTCACTCGCTCTTCGTCCTGCGTCTGCGTTTCTGGCTCTTGCTGCTGCATGCCTACATCGGTTGGCGGCTGCTGCCGGATCTCGATCTCGCGCTGCCGGTAGCGGCGCTGGCGTGGGGCTATCTGGCGCTGAGTGCGCTGACGCTGCCGTGGGTGCTGCGGGTGAGCTGGCTCAACGGGCGCTGGTTCGCCTGGCCGATCTCGCTGATGACCGGCGCCTTCTCGTTTCTGCTGGTGCTTACCCTGGCGCGGGACCTGCTGCTGCTGATACTCGTGCTGACGCCACTGCCACCGGGGGCGTGGCTTGTCGCGAGCGCCTGGGGCGTGCTCGCGGCGACCCTGGGGTTGAGCCTGTATGCGCTGTGGCAGGCGCGCCGGGTGCCGCGGGTGGTCGAGGTGAAGGTACCACTGGCGGGGCTGCCGCCGGCGCTGATCGGTCTGCGTATCGTCCAGCTGAGCGATCTGCACGTCGGCCCGACCATCAAGCGTCGCCAGCTGGCGCGCTACGTGGCCCGGGCCAACGCGCTGGCACCGGATCTGGTGGCGATCACCGGCGATCTGACCGATGGTCGGGTCGAGGAGCTGGCGCCGGAGCTGGCGCCACTGCGCCAGCTCGCGGCGCGGCACGGGGTCTTCTGCGTCACCGGCAATCACGAGTACTACAGCGAGGCAGAGGCCTGGACCCGGGCCTTCGAGGAGCTGGGGCTGGAGGTGCTGATCAACGCCGCCACCCTGATCACCCACGAGGGCGCGCAGCTGGCGGTGGCCGGGATCACCGATCTCACCGCCGGGCACTATGTGGCGACGCATCGCAGCGACCCCGAGCGCGCGGCCGCCGGCCTGCCCGAAGCGGTGCCGCGGGTGCTGCTGGCGCACCAGCCCAATTCGGCCCCGGCGGCGGCCCGCGCTGGCTTCGATCTGCAGCTCTCCGGGCACACCCATGGCGGCCAGCTGTGGCCCTGGAGCCTGGCGGCACGGCGCGCTAACCGCTTTTTGGCCGGACTCGGCCGCGAGGGGCGGATGTGGGTCTATACCAGCCGCGGCACCGGCTACTGGGGGCCGCCAATGCGCTTCGGCGCGCCCGCCGAGATCACCCTGATTCGGCTGCAGCGCGCCGACTGAGATGGAATGCCCGCACTCCCCGCCAGTGGGGAGTGCGGCGCCAATCCGATCTCAGCGACCTCAGGCCGCCTTGGCCTTGCGATTCAGGATATCCAGCAGGGCGTCGACCCGGGCCAGGCGTGCCTCCGCCTGTTCCATTTCGGCACTGAAGCGCAGGGTGTCGGCGCCGTCCAGCCGATACTCCTTCGGGTGGCGCTGGATCAGCTCGACCAAGGTCATCGGGTCGACCTGCGGATCGGCGCCGAATATCACCCGGCCGCGCTCTGGCCCGGCCTCGAGCCGGGCGATACCCAGGCGCTCGGCGCGCTGACGCAGCCGCGTCTGGCGGAACAGCGTCTTCAGCGGCCCCGGCAGCAGGCCGAAGCGGTCGATCATCTCCACCTGCAGCTCCTTGAGTTCGCCTTCGTCGGCGGCGCTGGAGATGCGCTTGTACATGATCAGGCGCTGCTGGATATCGGGCAGGTAGTCGTCGGGGATCAGGGCCGGCAGATTGAGGCTGATCTCGGTGCCTTCGTCGAGCGGGGCCTCGATATTGGGCGTCTTGCCGGCGCGGATCGCCTTCACGGCGCGGTCGAGCATCTGCATGTAGAGGCTGTAGCCGACCGTCTCCATCTGGCCGCTCTGCTCGTCGCCGAGCAGCTCGCCGGCACCGCGAATCTCCATGTCGTGACTGGCCAGGGTGAAACCGGCCCCCAGATCGTCGCTCTGAGTGATCGCTTCCAGACGCTTGATCGCATCCTTGGTCATCGCCTTGGGCGGAGGGGTCAGCAGATAGGCGTAGGCCTGATGGTGGCTGCGCCCGACCCGCCCGCGCAACTGATGCAGCTGGGCCAGGCCGAACTTGTCGGCGCGCTCGATGATGATGGTATTGGCGCTGGGAACGTCGATGCCGGTCTCGATGATGGTCGAGCACACCAGCACATTGAAGCGCTTGTGGTAGAAATCCGACATGACCCGCTCCAGCGCCCGCTCGGGGAGCTGGCCGTGGGCCACGCCGACCCGCGCTTCGGGCACCAGTTCGCGAATCTTGTCGGCGCTGGCCTCGATGGTGCGCACTTCGTTGTGCAGCAGGTAGACTTGGCCCCCGCGCAGTATCTCGCGCAGCAGCGCCTCCTTGACCACCGCCTCGTTGCGGTTCTGGACGAAGGTCTTGACCGAGAGCCGGCGGGCCGGCGGGGTGGCGATGATCGACAGATCGCGGATGCCGTTCATCGCCATGTTGAGGGTGCGCGGGATCGGCGTGGCGGTGAGGGTGAGGATATCGACCTCGGCGCGCAGCTGCTTGAGACGCTCCTTCTGCGCCACGCCGAAGCGGTGCTCCTCGTCGATGATCATCAGCCCCAGATTGGGCAGCTTGATCGACTTCGACAGCAGCTTGTGGGTGCCGATGACGATATCGGCGCGCCCCTCGGCGATACGCGCCAGGGTGTCGCTCTCGCCCTTGCCGCCGGTGAAACGCGAGAGCATTTCGATCTGCACTGCGGTATCGGCGAAGCGGTCGCGGAAATTGTCATAGTGCTGCTGGGCGAGCAGGGTAGTGGGCACCAGGACCACCACCTGGCGACCGGAGCTGACCGCCAGGAAGGCGGCGCGCATGGCGACCTCGGTCTTGCCGAAGCCGACATCGCCGCACACCACCCGATCCATCGGCCTGGGGGCGGTCATGTCATGGATCACCGCTTCGATCGCGGCCTGCTGATCCGGGGTCTCCTCGAACGGGAAGCTGGCGGCGAAGCGCGCGTATTCGTCCCCCGGCATATCGCTGGCAAAGCCTTCGCGGGCCTCGCGCCGGGCGTAGATGTCGAGTAGCTCGGCGGCGGTATCGCGCACCTTCTCCGCGGCCTTGCGCTTGGCCTTGTCCCAGCTGTCGGAGCCGAGCTTGTGCAGCGGCGCCAGTTCGTCGCTGGCACCGGCGTAGCGCGAAATGAGCTGGAGGTTGTCCACCGGCACGTAGAGCTTGGCACCGCCGGCGTACTCGAGCGCCAGGAACTCCGCCGCGACGCCGCCGGCGTGGATCGTCTCGAGCCCCTGGTAGCGGCCCACGCCGTGGTGCTGGTGAACCACCGGCGAACCGGGGCGCAGCTCCGACAGATGGCGCACCGCCAGCTCGTTGTCGTCGGTGGCCTTGGCGCGCCGCCGCGATTGGCGCACCACCTCGCCGTAGAGTTCGGTCTCGGTGATCACCGCGAGCTCGGGGTCGCCCAGCCACAGGCCCTCGTCGAGCCCGCCCTCGCCGATGGCGTAGGGCATGCTGCCCTCGCGGAAGGCGTGCCAGTCGTCGACGTGGGGCAGGCTCAGGTGGAGCGGTGCGAGCGCTTCCTCCAACGCCTCGCGGCGCCCGCGGGATTCGGCCACGAACAGCACGCGCAGCCCCTGATGGCTGGCCAGGAACTGCTCCAGGGTGGCCAGCGGCCGCTGGGCGCGGGCGTTGATCGATACCGCCGGCGGTGCCTGGGTGGCGCTGGCGGCGGCGCTACGGGTGTCCTCGGCGGCGACGAACTCGAGCCGCGGATGGCGCTTGATCGCGGCGAACACCTCGGCCACCGGTACGAAGGCCCGCGCCGGCGGCAGCAGCGGCCGCGTGGGATCGACGCCGAGATTCTCATAGCGGCTCTCGATGGCGCGCCAGTGACTCTCGGCGGCGGCGTACGTCTCGGGCAGCAGTGCGACCCGGGTGCCGGCGTCGAGATGCTCGAACAGCGTCGCGGTCTCCTCGAAAAACAGCGGTAGATACTGCTCGAGGCCGGGCGAGGGGATGCCCTTGAGCGCATCGACATAGAGCGGGCACTGGCGCGGGTCGACGTCGAACAGCGTCTCGAAGCCCTCGCGAAAGCAGGCGATCGCGGAGCGCGACAGCGAGTACTCGTGGGCCGGCAGCAGCTCGACCCGCTCGATCTTGTCCTGGGAGCGCTGGGTATCGGGGTCGAAACGGCGCAGGCTGTCGATCTCGTCGTCGAACAGGTCGATACGCAGCGGCGTCTCGGTGCCCATCGGGAAGAGATCGATCAGCGCGCCGCGCATGGCGTACTCGCCCGGCTCGTAGACCGTCTCCACCGCGCGGTAGCCGGCGCGCGATAGACGCTCGCGAAAGCCTTCGCGGTCGAGCCGCTCACCGGTGGTCAGCGTCAGCACGCGGCCGGCCACGTAGTCCCGCGGCGGCAGGCGCTGCATCAGGGTGTTGATCGGTACCAGCACGATGCCGCGGGTGCCCTCCTGAAGCTCGCGCAGGGTGCGCAGGCGGGCGGAGACGATGTCCTGGTGCGGCGAGAAGCTGTCGTAGGGCAGGGTCTCCCAATCCGGGAAGGGCATCACCGGTACCTGCGCGTAGAAGCGCAGCGCGCTCTCCAGGCGCTGCGCCGCCGCCGTGTCGGGGGTGATGACCAAAAGCGGTGCGTCGTCGGCCAGACGCGCCAGGGTCAGCGCCAGCGCGCTGCCGTGGGGGCGCTGGCAGTAGATCGTTTCACGCACGCCCTGAGGTTGTGGCGGCGAGAGAGGGCTGAATTGCGACATGGACCTTTCGCTAGCGGAATGGAAGAAGACACTGGCACGGCCGGGCTGGGCGACGGCCGCCGCGCGATGGTCCTTCATGATAGCAGGGGGCAGGCGCGAGCGGGACGCGACCGCCGTCGCCGCGCTCGCCTGTAGTCAAACTACAACCCTTGCGACTACGCAGTGATTGCGGCTCGTCTCGTAGGTTACCGATAATGCTCGGGTTTTTGGACGAGTCGGGGTGGCGTAAAGGGCCTTCCCGGCGATCGACGACGATGACACAGAAGAGAGACCCGGCCGTGAGTCAGCAACAGCTCGAGCACGTTTTTCAACAGTGGCAGGACAACGAAGCGCAGGCGGAAGAGATGATCCCGCTGCTGGGCAAGCTCTACCGCCAGTACAACGTGATCCCGTCGCTGTTCGGGCGTTCGCTGATCAACCGCTCGGTGACTCGCATCCTCAAGAACCATCGCTACGTGCGCAAGGTCGAGGGGACCGAGCTGACGGTGGCGGACACGCTGCCCATGGTGCGCGCCATGACCGAGCTCGACCTGGGGCCGGCGCATATCGACATCGGGCGCCTGGCGGTGGCGTTCAAGCACGCCGGCGAGTCTGACGTGCGTGCCTTCCTCCAGCGTGAGCTGGCCGACATCATCGGCGGCCACGACGCCAGCGGCATGGGCGGCGAGCCTCAGGACGTGGTGCTCTACGGCTTCGGCCGTATCGGTCGCATTCTGGCGCGGATCATGATCGAGAAGGCCGGTGGCGGCAACCTGCTGCGGCTGCGGGCGATCGTGGTGCGCGGCAGCAGTGACGACCTCGAGAAGCGCGCCAGTCTGCTGCGCCGTGACTCGGTCCACGGGCCCTTCTCGGGCTCGATCGATATCGACCGTGAGCGTCAGGCGCTGATCGCCAACGGCCATGTGATCCAGATCATCTATGCAGACTCCCCGGCCGAGATCGACTACACCGCCTACGGCATCGACCGTGCCATCGTCGTCGACAACACCGGCAAGTGGCGTGACCGTGAAGGGCTCTCCCAGCACCTGGCCGCCAAGGGCGTGGCCAAGGTGCTGCTGACCGCACCGGGCAAGGGCGATCTCAAGAACGTGGTCCATGGCATCAACCACACCACGATCGGCGACGACGACCGCATCGTCTCGGCCGCCTCGTGCACCACCAACGCCATCGTGCCGGTGCTCAAGGCGATGGACGACGAGTTCGGCATCGTTCATGGCCACGTCGAGACGGTGCACTCCTACACCAACGACCAGAACCTGATCGACAACTACCACAAGGGCGACCGCCGCGGGCGCAGCGCGCCGCTCAACATGGTGCTGACCGAGACCGGCGCGGCCAAGGCGGTGGCCAAGGCGCTGCCCGAGCTCTCCGGCAAGCTCACCGGCAACGCCATCCGCGTGCCCACCCCCAACGTCTCGATGGCGATCCTCAACCTGACCCTGGCTCGTGGCACCGAGCGCGAGGCGCTCAACGCCTACCTGCGCCAGACCGCGCTGCACTCGCCGATGCACAAGCAGATCGACTACGTCGACTCCCCCGAGGTGGTGTCGTCGGACTTCGTCGGCAACCGCCATGCCGGGGTGATCGATGCCAAGGCGACCATCGCCAACGACAAGCACGCGGTGCTCTACGTCTGGTATGACAACGAGTTCGGCTATAGCTGCCAGGTGGTGCGCATCCTCCAGCACATGTCCAACGTGCGCCATCGCTACCTGCCGGCCACTCCCTGAGACGGGTGCCGCCAGCGCGGTTCCATTTAGACTTTGGTCTTATACAAGTCCCGACGCCGTCGGGACTTTTTCGTTGTGGCGGGCGGAGTGAAGGGACGGCATGAGTGGTCTTTCGAGGCCTGTCTCATTATACTGGTGCGCGTTTTTTGGCGTGGTCCGTGCCGCGCACGGGTCATGGAAGTCACCCTTTCTGATAAGAAAAGCATTCGAAGTCCGTGACGCTGTCTCCTGACTCCACGGCGCTACCGCGGTCGAGCGGGGGTGCCTCGGCGTCCGTCGAAACTCTTTCCTTACGTCAATCAGATTCGATAACTGGGCGAGACTATGATCGAAGTCAAACGAGGCCTGGATCTCCCCATCGCGGGGGCCCCGGAGCAGCGTATCGACGCCGGACGAGCCGTGCGTCACGTGGCGCTGCTCGGGACCGACTACGTCGGCATGAAGCCGACCATGGAGGTTCGCGAGGGCGACCGCGTCAAGCGGGGCCAGCTGCTGTTCACCGACAAGAAGGTGGCGGGTGTGCGTTTCACCGCCCCGGGCGCGGGCGAGGTGGTCGCCATCCATCGCGGTGAAAAGCGGCGTCTGCTGTCGGTGGTGATCAAGCTCGACGAAGACGAGCAGAGCGTGAGCTTCACCGCCCACGGCGCCGACGCGCTGGCGAGCCTGACGCGCGAGCAGGTGGTCGAGCAGATGGTCGAGTCGGGGCTGTGGACGGCGCTGCGCACGCGCCCGTTCTCGCGCACCCCGGAGCTCGACGCGGTACCCGCCGATCTCTTCGTCACCGCGATCGACACCCATCCGCTGGCGGCGGACCCCAAGGTGGTGATCGATGCCGACGCCGAGGCGTTCCGCCACGGCCTGCAGGCGCTGCGTCACCTGACCCCGGGCAAGGTATTCGTGTGCCGCCGCGGTTCGACGCAGCTCCCGGGTGACGAGCTGGAGGGTATCCAGGCCGAGGGCTTCGAGGGCCTGCATCCCGCCGGTCTGGTGGGAACCCACATTCATCATCTGTCGCCGGTCGGGCTGCAGCGTCAGGTCTGGCATCTCGGCTACCAGGACGTGATCGCGGTGGGCAAGCTGTTCGTCGACGGCGTGCTCGATACCAGCCGTGTGGTGGCGATCGGTGGTCCGCGGGCCAACAATCCGCGTCTGGTGCGCACGCGTCTCGGCGCCAGTAGCCGCGAACTGCTCGATGGCGAAATCGCCAAGCCCGAAGACACCCGGGTGATCTCGGGATCGGTCTTCGGTGGCAGCCAGTGCGAGGGCAGCCGCGAGTTCCTGGGGCGTTTCCACAACCAGTTCTCGCTGCTCGAAGAGGGCAACAAGCGCGCCTTCATGGGCTGGCTCTCGCCGGGGCGCAATCGCCACTCGGTGATGGGTATCTATGTCTCCCAGTTCCTGGGCCTGCCCGACTACGCGCCGAACACGTCGACCAATGGCTCCGAGCGCGCCATGGTGCCGATCGGTGCCTACGAGAAAGTCATGCCGCTGGACATCCTGCCCACGCAGCTGCTGCGCTCGCTGATCGTCGGTGACATCGAGACGTCCATGCAGCTCGGCTGCCTCGAGCTGGATGAAGAGGATCTCTCGCTGTGCACCTATGTGTGCCCGGGCAAGTACGAGTATGGACCGATCCTGCGTGACAACCTGACCATGATCGAGAAAGAGGCCTGACGATGGGGATTCGTAACACGCTCGACAAGCTGGAGCCTCATTTCGAGAAGGGCGGGAAGTACGAGAAGTTCTACGCCCTGTACGAGGCGGTAGACACGATCTTCTACTCGCCCCCCAGCGTCACCAAGAGCATGACGCACGTGCGCGATGGCATCGACCTGAAGCGCATCATGATCACGGTGTGGATGTGCACCTTCCCGGCGATGTTCTTCGGCATGTACAACGCCGGCTATCAGGCCAATATGGCCATCGCCGACGGCTTCCAGGCCATGGGCGGCTGGCGTGAAGCCATCACCATGGCCCTGGCCGGCAGCCACGATCCGGGTAGCATCTGGGCCAACTTCGTGCTCGGCGCAACCTTCTTCCTGCCCGTCTACTTCGTCACCTTCGTGGTCGGCGGCTTCTGGGAGGTGCTGTTCGCGGTCAAGCGCGGGCATGAAGTCAACGAAGGCTTCTTCGTCACCTCGGTGCTGTTCGCGCTGACCCTGCCGGCGACCATTCCGCTGTGGCAGGTGGCGCTGGGCATCAGCTTCGGCGTGGTGATCGGCAAGGAGATCTTCGGCGGCACCGGCAAGAACTTCCTCAACCCGGCGCTGACCGGGCGTGCCTTCCTCTATTTCGCTTACCCGGCGCAGATCTCCGGCGACAGCGTGTGGGTACCGGCCGACGGTTACACCGGCGCGACCGCGCTCTCCAACGCCGCGCTCAACGGCATGGATGGCCTGCACCAGCAGTACAGCTGGCTGGACGCTTTCTTCGGTTTCATCATGGGTTCCATGGGCGAGACCTCGACCCTGGCGATCCTGCTCGGCGCGGCGGTGCTGCTGCTGACCCGTATCGCTTCCTGGCGCATCATGCTGGGCGTGCTGCTGGGCATGGCCGCGACCGCGTCGCTGTTCAACGTCATCGGCTCTGACAGCAATCCGATGTTCGCGATGCCGTGGTACTGGCATCTGGTGCTGGGTGGCTTCGCCTTCGGTATGGTGTTCATGGCCACTGACCCGGTGTCGGCTTCCATGACCAACCCGGGCAAGCTGATCTTCGGCGCGCTGATCGGCGTGATGACGGTGCTCATCCGTGTCGTCAACCCGGCGTTCCCCGAGGGCATCATGCTGGCGATCCTGTTCGCCAACCTGTTCGCGCCGCTCATTGATCACATCTTCGTGCAGGCCAACGTCAAGCGGCGCCAGAAGCGCCTGGCGGCCGTGCTGCCCGCCGAGAAGGAGGCTGTCTGATGGCGAGCAACAACTCGATCAAGAAGACACTCATCGTGGCATTTTCGCTCTGCGTGGTGTGCTCTGTGGTGGTCTCGTCCGCCGCGGTGGTGCTCAAGCCCAAGCAGGTGCAGAATCAGGAGCTGGACCGCAAGTCCAACATCCTGCAGGTGACCGAGCTCTACAAGCCGGGTGACAACGTCGACGAGAAGTACGCCGAGCTGATCACCCCGCGGGTGGTCGATCTGAAGACCGGCCAGTACGCCGACAATCTCGACCCCGAGACCTATGACCAGTTCGAAGCGGCCAAGGACCCGGCGACCTCGCGCACGCTCTCCGGCGAGCAGGATCTGGCCGGTATCGGGCGTCAGGAGAACTACGCCACGGTCTATCTGGTCGGCAATCCCGACGATCCCGAGCAGATCGTGCTGCCTATTCGCGGCCAGGGGCTGTGGGGCCTGATGGAAGGCTTCCTGTCGGTGCGCGGCGACGGCAACACCATCGTCGGGCTATCCTACTATGATCAGTCCGAGACCCCTGGACTCGGCGGCGAGGTGGACAACCCGCGCTGGAAGGCCAAGTGGGACGGCAAGAAGATCTACGCCGACGGCGATTATCAGGACCCCCAGATCCATCTCGTGAAAGGCGGCGCCAGCGGCGAGTATCAGGTCGATGCGCTGTCGGGCGCCTCGCTGACCAGCCGCGGTGTCACCAACATGTTGCGGTTCTGGCTGAGTGACGAAGGCTTCGCACCTTATCTCGCTCGGTTCCACCACGATTCCCAAGGAGGCGCGTGACCATGGCCAAAGACTCCGTAAGAGACGTCGTTCTCTCGCCGGTGTTCAAGAACAACCCCATCGCGCTTCAGGTGCTGGGGATCTGTTCGGCACTGGCGGTGACCAACTCGATGAGCGTATCGCTGGTCATGGGGCTGGCGGTGATCGCGGTGACCGCGTTCTCGAACCTGTTCGTCTCGCTGATCCGCAGCCATATCCCGTCGTCGATCCGTATCATCGTGCAGATGACGATCATCGCCTCGCTGGTGATCGTGGTCGACCAGGTGCTGCGCGCCTACGCCTATGACATGTCCAAGCAGCTGTCGGTGTTCGTCGGCCTAATCATCACCAACTGTATCGTCATGGGCCGTGCCGAGGCCTATGCCATGCAAAATGGCCCGGTGATGAGCTTCCTGGATGGGGTCGGCAACGGCCTCGGCTACGCCGTGATCCTGCTGATCGTCGGCTTCGTGCGTGAGCTGCTGGGGTCGGGCAGCGTGTTCGGCCTGACCGTGCTGCCGACGGTGCAGAACGGCGGCTGGTACGTTCCCAACGGCCTGATGCTGCTGCCGCCGTCGGCGTTCTTCGTCATCGGCCTGTTCATCTGGGTGCTGCGCTGGTTCAACCCGGAGCAGGTCGAGAAGACCGAATACCGCATCGTTGCCAACAGCAAGGCCAAGATCAAGGAGACCGCCAATGTTTGAGCACTACGTTAGCCTGTTCGTGAAGGCGGTCTTCGTCGAGAACATGGCGCTGGCCTTCTTCCTCGGCATGTGTACCTTCCTTGCCGTGTCGAAGAAGATCTCTTCGGCCATCGGTCTGGGCATCGCCGTGGTGGTGGTCCTCACCATCACAGTGCCGATGAACAACCTGATCCTCAACTATCTGCTCAAGGCGGGCGCGCTGAGCTGGACCGGCATTCCCGGCGCCGACAAGATCGACCTCAGCTTCCTGGGGCTTCTGAGCTACATCGGTGTGATCGCAGCGATCGTGCAGATCCTCGAGATGTTCCTCGACAAGTTCGTGCCGGCGCTCTACAACGCGCTGGGGGTCTTCCTGCCGCTGATCACGGTCAACTGCGCCATCATGGGGGCGTCGCTGTTCATGGTGCAGCGTGACTACACCTTCGGCGAGTCGGTGATCTACGGCGCTGGCGCCGGCGCCGGCTGGGCGCTGGCGATCATGGCGCTGGCGGGTATCCGTGAGAAGCTCAAGTACAGTGACGTGCCGGCAAGCCTGCAGGGCCTCGGCATCACCTTCATCACGGCCGGTCTGATGTCGCTGGGCTTCATGTCCTTCTCCGGCATCCAGCTCTGACGCCCAACGCAATCTAGGCAAATAGGAAACCGACATGGTCGATACATCTATCATCGTGCTCGGCGTCGTCATGTTCACCGTGATCGTGCTGGGTCTGGTCGCGGTGATCCTGGCCGCGCGCTCGCGGCTGGTGAGCAGCGGCGACGTGGCGATCGAGATCAATGGCGATCCCGACAACACCGTGACCACCCAGGCCGGCGGCAAGCTGCTGCAGACGCTGGCCGCCAATGGCATCTTCCTGTCGTCGGCGTGCGGCGGCGGCGGCACCTGCGCCCAGTGCAAGTGCCGGGTCCAGGAGGGCGGCGGCTCGATCCTGCCCACCGAGGAGTCGCACTTCACCATGCGCGAGAAGAACGAGGGCTGGCGTCTCTCGTGTCAGGTGCCGGTGAAGCAGGACATGAAGATCCGGGTTCCCGACGAGGTCTTCGGGGTGAAGAAGTGGGAGTGCGAGGTCATCGAGAACCCCAACGTCGCCACCTTCATCAAGGAGCTCAACCTCAAGCTGCCGGAGGGCGAGGAAGTGGCCTTCCGCGCCGGCGGCTACGTGCAGCTGGTAGCGCCGCCCTACGACGTCAAGTTCTCCGACTTCGATATCGAGAAGGAGTACCGGGGCGACTGGGAGAAGTTCGGACTGTTCGACATCTCGCACAAGAACGACGAGGAGGTCATTCGCGCCTACTCGATGGCGAACTATCCGGAAGAGAAGGGTATTCTCAAGTTCAATATCCGTATCGCCACGCCGCCGCCCAAGTCGAGCCATCCGCCGGGGCTGATGTCGACCTACGTGTTCAGTCTCAAGCCGGGTGACAAGGTCACGGTGATGGGGCCGTTCGGCGAGTTCTTCGCCAAGGACACCGACGCCGAGATGGTCTTCATCGGCGGTGGTGCCGGCATGGCGCCGATGCGCAGCCATATCTTCGACCAGCTCAAGCGCCTCAAGTCCAAGCGCAAGATGTCGTTCTGGTACGGCGCACGCTCCTGGCGCGAGACGTTCTACAACGAAGAGTACGACCAGCTGGCCGAGGAGTTCGACAACTTCGACTGGCATCTGGCGCTCTCCGATCCGCTGCCGGAGGACAACTGGGAAGGCCCGACCGGGTTCATCCACAATGTTCTCTACGAGAACTATCTCAAGGACCATCCGGCGCCGGAGGACTGCGAGTACTACATGTGTGGGCCGCCGATGATGAACGCCTCGGTGATCAAGATGCTCACCGACCTCGGGGTCGAGCCCGAGAACATCATGCTGGATGATTTCGGCGGATGACGCCGCGACCCACGCGCAAGATGGCAGGGCCAATCCTTCGGGGGTTGGCCCTGCTGTCGTTGGTCATGGCGATGGCCGTGGCGCTGGCCGGGTGCCAGCGTGAAGCGCAGGCCTATCGGCTCGAGGGGCCGATCTACGGCACCGGCTTTCATATCACCTTCTACGGCGATTACGACGACGCCCAGCTGGCAAAGATCGAAAGCTCGGTCAAGGCGGCGCTCGAGCAGGTCGATCAGTTGATGTCGACCTACAAGCCCGACTCGGAGCTGTCGCGCTTCAACCGCGCGCCGGTGGGCGAACCCTTCACGCTGTCGCCGCAGACGGCGGCGGTGATCCGCGAGGCGATCCGCATCGGCAAGCTTTCCGATGGCGCCTTCGATGTCACCGTGGGCAGTGCGGTCAACCTGTGGGGGTTCGGCCCCGACAAGCATCCCGACCGGGTGCCGGACGATGCCCAGATCGCTCAGGCGCTGGAGGCGGTGGACTACCGCGCGCTGAAGCTCGATGGCAACACCCTGACCAAGACCAAGCCGGTCTATGTCGATCTTTCGGGGATCGCCAAGGGGTATGGTGTCGATCAGGCGGCCAGGGCGCTCGAGGCCGCCGGGGTGGAGCGCTATCTGGTCGAGGTCGGCGGCGAGATCCGCACCCATGGCGACAAGCCCAACGGCGAGCCGTGGCGGATCGCGGTGGAAAAGCCGCTCTCGTACGAGCGCAGCGTGCAGCGTATCATTGAACTCGACGCCGCCGCCGTCGCCACCTCGGGGGACTATCGCAACTACTTCGAGGACGACGGCGAGCGCTATTCACACACCATCGATCCGCGCACCGGACGGCCGATCAAGCATCATCTGGTGTCGGTGACGGTCATCGCCGCCGACTGCATGACCGCGGACGCCCTGGCCACGGCGGTCGATGTGCTCGGTCCCGAGGCGGGCCTCGAGATGGCTCAGCGGGAGAAGCTCGCGGTCTATCTGGTGGTCAAGACGGCCGATGGGTTCGAGACGCGGGCGTCCGACGCCTTTCAGGCTTATCTCGCGGACACCGATGAGGAGACGCAATCATGACGATCTGGATTCTGGCTTTCGCGCTCATGCTGCTGCTGGTCGCCGGCATGGCGATCGGAGTCATCCTGGGGCGCAAGCCGATCAGCGGTTCCTGCGGGGGGCTCAATACCCTGGGGTTGAAGAATGGCTGTGAGATCTGCGGCGGCAACGACCAGGTGTGCGAGGAAGAGAGCCGCAAGAACGCGGTCGGCGCGCGCCGGCGCAGCGACGAGAACCGCGGTGCCGATCTCGGCTACGACGCCGTCAAGCGTTGAGCCGGCGTGCCGTGTGGCGGTCTTGGCGCTTGTTTCCAAAGCCTCTGATGCCCAGCCCCCGATGAGCCCACTTCGTCTAGCGGGGGAAAGGGGCCCTTGGGCTCTGCACTGAGAGTAGCTACCCGCCGACTGGCGGTCCGGTGCGGTCGCGATGACGACCGCACCGGCGTTTTTGCCCACCATCTTCAGAATCAGCCAAGTCAAGGAGCAGGCGAAACCCATGGCAGTCTACAACTACGATGTCGTCGTGATCGGGTCGGGCCCCGCCGGGGAGAGTGCCGCCATCAATGCGGCCAAGCACGGCCAGCGGGTCGCGGTGGTCGAGCGACAGTCGTCGGTAGGCGGGAACTGCACCCACTGGGGCACGATCCCCTCCAAGGCGCTGCGGCATCAGGTCAAGCAGATCATGCAGTTCAACACCAACCGCATGTTCCGCGATATCGGCGAACCGCGCTGGTTCTCGTTTCCCAAGGTGCTCGAGCGCTCGCGGGTCACCATCGACCAGCAGGTCGAACTGCGCACCAAGTTCTATTCGCGCAACCGCATCGACCTGTTCTTCGGCACCGCGCGCTTCCGTGACGAAAATACCGTGGTGGTGCGTGACAACCACGAGGGGGTCGAAGAGCTGAGCGCACGCCAGTTCGTGATCGCTACCGGCTCGCGCCCGTATCGGCCGGCGGACGTCAACTTCCGCCATCCGCGTATCTACTGTTCGGACACCGTGCTGGGCCTGTCGCACACGCCGCGCACGCTGATCATCTACGGCGCCGGGGTGATCGGCTCCGAGTACGCCTCGATCTTCTCGGGGCTCGGGGTCAAGGTCGATCTGATCGATACCCGCGAGCGGCTGCTGTCGTTCCTGGATGACGAGATCAGCGACGCGCTCTCCTACGAGCTGCGCAATAACGGCGTGCTGATCCGTCACAACGAGGAGTACCGCAGCGTCGAGGGCGACGAGTCGGGTGTGGTGGTCAATCTCGAATCGGGCAAGCGGCTGCGCGCCGACGCCTTCCTGTGGGCCAACGGGCGTACTGGCAACACCGACGAACTGGGGCTGGAAACGATCGGCCTCGAGCCCAACGGCCGTGGCCAGCTACAGGTCGACGACCACTATCGCACCGCGATCCCGCACATCTACGCGGTGGGCGATGTGATCGGCTGGCCGAGCCTGGCCAGCGCCGCCTACGACCAGGGACGCAACGCCAGTGACGAGTTCCTGGGCGGCGATTTCCGCTTCGTCGATGACATTCCTACCGGCATCTACACCATCCCGGAGATCAGCTCGGTGGGCAAGACCGAGCGCGAGCTGACCGAGGCCAAGGTGCCCTACGAGGTGGCCCAGGCGTTCTTCAAGGATACCGCGCGGGCGCAGATCACCGGCGACACCGCCGGCATGCTCAAGATCCTGTTCCATCGTGAGACCCTGGCGATCCTGGGCATCCACTGCTTCGGTGACCAGGCCTCCGAGATCGTGCACATCGGTCAGGCGATCATGCAGCAGCAGGGTGAGGCCAATACCCTGCGCTACTTCATCAATACCACCTTCAACTATCCCACCATGGCCGAGGCCTACCGCATCGCCGCGCAGAACGGGCTCAACCGGCTGTTCTGACGCGGGTGGCCAATGGTCTTCCTCAGCGCCCGGCCTCGTCGCCGGGCGCTGGCGTTTCTAACTCTTGCGCGGCGCTGTCGCGTGCCTGCCGCTCGCGCGCTTCGGCCAGCTGCAGTGCCGGATTGCGGTAGCGGTAGACCCGCAGGCTGGGCAGGAAGGGGTAGTCCTCCAGGCGCTGGTCCGAACGCTTGGCTCGGGTGCGGCTCGCCGGCGGCTGCAGCGGCGGGGCGTTATGGTCGGGTAGCCGAAGAGCCGGGTCGGGGATGAACAGCGGCAGCGGCAGGTTCATGGCGCGTCGCTGACGGCCATCCGCCAGCGCCTCGCGGAAGAACAGGTTGGCGCGCATCACGGGGGCCTGATTCTGGATCTGCGCCAGCGGCTCGTCGCTGGGAATATCGCCCAGCTTGCGCAGTTGGATGCGGATATGGGCGCCGGCGTTATCCATGCGCGCCAGCCGCGCCTCGGCCTCGGCCACGCTCAAGCGTTTGATCGAGCGCCCGCTGGTATACCACGCCAGACGTACCCGGGAGAGCGGGGCGTCGGCGATCGGCAGCTGGCGCCAGCACTGCTTGAGGTGCAGCCGCGCCAGCCCCTGGCCGCGCAGATGGTCGTGCAGCGCTGGATGGCGAAAGGGCAGTACCGCCTTGATTTCGGGTACCAGCCGCGGCGCGGCTTCGCGGATGTGCTTGAGAGTGGCAGCGAAGCGCGCCTTGGCGGCGTTGACCGTCTCGACGGCACTCATCAGTTCGGGGCCGGCGACGATCAGCCCGATATAGTTACGCGTCTCGCGCCCATCCTGACCGTCCTGGTACCAGAAGTCGGTCAGCGCGCGGCGCAGCCAGGCCGCGTCGACGGGGGCGTCGCCCAGCGCCCAGGCGGGCGTCGGCGCTTCGGTGTAGGTGTTGGCGAGCCGATCGGTGGCGGCGATCAGCTCGTCGAAGTCGGATTCCAGCTCGGCCAGCAGCCGGTATTGCAGTTCCATGATCGCCTCCACGACGGTTTGAATCAATTTATACCGTTATCTGGACGCCTGTCTAACGGCTTGGTAGCGAATCGACGGACATGGGGGCGTTGGCAGGTGGGCGGTGTGTATCTGGGCACCGAAAACGAGGAAGCGCTCCGGCGGCGAAAGCATGGGCTCTCGAGACGAGACCCGCGTGGTGCAGTGAACGGGTGATACCGTCAACCGGGCGGGCGCCGGCCGGCCGTGACGCAAGCACGGCCGGCCGTTATTACACGCGCTGGTTCAGCGGTCGCGATAGCGCTTGGTCAGGTCGCCGTAGGCGTCGACTCGCCGATCGCGCAGGTAGGGCCACATGCGGCGCACGTGTTCGCTGCGGCGCATGTCCAGCTCGACCAGGAGATTTTCGCTCTCCTCGCCGGCGTGGGCGAACAGTTCGCCCTGCGGGCCGCAGATGAAGCTGCCGCCCCAGAAGTCGATGCCGTCGCTCACCTTGGCCAGATCCGGCTCATGCCCGACCCTGTTGGCGACCACCACCGGCAGGCCGTTGGCCACGCCGTGGGCGCGCTGGATCAGGGTCCAGGCATCCTTCTGGCGCTGTTTCTCGGCCTGGTCATCCGGCGGATGCCAGCCGATCGCCGTGGGGTAGAGCAGCAGGTCGGCGCCCGCCAGCGCCATCAGGCGCGCGGCTTCCGGATACCACTGATCCCAGCACACCAGCACGCCGAGGCGACCCACCGAGGTGTCGATCGGCTCGAAGCCCTGGCGCTCGTCGCCGTCGCCGGGGGTGAAATAGAATTTTTCGTAGAAGCCCGGATCGTCGGGGATATGCATCTTGCGATAGTGGCCCACGCGGCCCTTGGCGCGATCCATCACCACCGCGGTGTTGTGATAGACCCCGGCGGCGCGGCGCTCGAAGATCGAGCCGACGATGACGATATCGAGCTCGCGCGCAAGCTCCGCCAGCGCCTGGGAGGTGGGGCCGTCCAGCGGTTCGGCCAGATCGAACAGCTCCGCGTCCTCGCACTGACAGAAGTAGTGCGTGGCGTGCAGCTCCTGCAGCAGCACCAGCTCGGCGCCCTGTGCGGCGAGCTCGCGCACACCCGCGGTGCTGGCGGCGAGGCTCTGCTGCTTGTCGGGCCACGCCTGCTGTTGAACCAGGCCGACCTTGAGTGTCTTCGACATGCTCCCTCCTTGTGGTGGGACGTGGTGACGATGTGGTGCCATGAGCGCATGGCGATAGCGCTGAAGCGCGGTTGATCGACGCCGGATTCAGTCGGCGTCTGCTGCCAACAGCGTGGGCGCGAGCGACCCGCGTGGCAACTGCATGGTCAGGCAGTGCAGGCTGCCATGCTGGCGGATCACGGCGCGACAGTCGATCGGAATCAGGTCGCGGTCGGGGAAGGCTGCCTTCAGCACTTCCAGAGCGCGGAAGTCGGCCGCGTCGCCGTAGGTCGGTACCAGCACCGCGCCGTTGATGATCAGGAAGTTGGCGTAGGTGGCCGGCAGACGATGCCCGTCGTCGGGGTCGTGGCAGGGCTTGGGCCAGGGGAGCGCGAACAGCCGATAGGGCGAGCCATCCTCGCGGCGCAGCGCCTTGATCTCATGCTCCATGGCGGCGAGCTCGGCGTAGTGCGGGTCGCTGGGGTCGTCGCAGCGCACGTAGGCGATGCTCGCCGCATCGCAGAAGCGCGCCAGGGTGTCGATATGACTATCGGTGTCGTCACCCTCGAGATGGCCATGCGCCAGCCATAGCACCCGCGTAGCGCCGAGATCCCGGCATAGACGCGTCTCGACCGCATCGCGATCGAGGTGCGGGTTGCGGTTGGGATTGAGCAGGCAGGCGCTGGTGGTCAGCAGCGTGCCCTCGCCGTCGCTGTCGATGGCGCCGCCTTCGAGCACCAGATCCTGGCTCTCGAGCGGTGCCTGAAACACGCCTTGGGCAGCCAGCGCGCGGCTGAGCCGATCGTCGCGTGCCGCTTCGAACTTGCCGCCCCAGCCGGTGAAGACGTAGTCGAGCAGGGTGATCGCGCCATCGCGGGAGACCGCGATCGGGCCATGATCGCGGGCCCAGGTGTCGTCGCTGTCGGCGATGACCAGGGCGCGCCGCCCGGGCGCGACACCGAGGGCGTCGAAGCGCTGCGTCAGGCGCTCGCACTGGGCAGCGTCGTGGACGCACACCAGCACCGGCTGATAGCGCGCGATCGCCACTACCATCGCCTCCAGCGTCGCTTCGATGGTGTCGAGCTGCGGTGCCCAATCGCTGGTAGGCGTGGGCCAGGTCAGTTGCACGGCATCCTGGAGATGCCACTCCGGAAGCAGGCGCAGGGTCAAGGCGGTCTCCATGGCGCGCGGCGGCGAGTGATGGCAAGGATGCCGGGGGACGCGGCATTTTAGGACTTGCCCGGCGTGATGCAAGCGCGATTTGGCGGCGCGCTTGGGGAACCGCGGGCGGGCTGGCAGCGTCTCAGTCCTGGTCGCTAGTCTAGCCTTTTACGGTTACCGGACAAGTCATCGCACGCGGCCGGTCATGATGCGTGATTGCGACGCCTATCCAGCGTTTGCGGGGCGCATCAAAACCCGTAACATGAGGCGCTGCTGACAAGGAAGCCAACCTGATGCTCGACCGTTTACCCTTTCTGGTGGGCCTGCGATATGTGCGGGCCAAGCGCCGGAACCACTTCATTTCCTTCATTTCGCTGACCTCGATGCTGGGCCTGGCCCTGGGTGTGGCGGTGCTCATTCTGGTGCTCTCGGTGATGAACGGTTTCGATCACGAGCTGCGCACCCGGGTGCTGGGCATGGTGCCGCATTCGCGCATCGAGCAGCAGGGCGGCATGCGCGACTGGAAGGCGCTGGCCGAGCGAGTGAGCCAGCATCGTGACGTCGTCGCGGTAGCGCCCTACGTGCAGCAGCAGGGCATGTTCTCCGCCGCCGGGCGCACCCAGGGGGCGCTGGTGACCGGTATACAGCCCGAATACGAGCGCAAGGTGTCGATCATCGGCCAGCACATGCAGGCAGGCTCCCTCGACGATCTGACGCCGGGCAGTTGGAACGTGATCCTGGGCGACCTGCTGGCGCGCAATCTGGGCGTGGGGGTCGGCGACCGCGTGACGCTGCTGGTGCCGGAAGCGTCGATCACCCCAGGCGGCGTGTTCCCACGGCTCAAGCGCTTCACCGTCAGCGGCATCTTCAAGGTCGGGGCCGATCTCGACGCCAATCTGGCCTACGCCAATATCGAGGACATGCAGGCGCTGGCGCGTCTCGGCGACAAGGTCGATGGCCTGCGTCTGGAACTCGACGATCTGTTCAAGGCCGGCCCTGTGACCCGCGATATCGTCAGCTCTCTAGGGGCCGGCTACCGCGGTCTGGACTGGACCTACACCCACGGCAATCTGTTCCAGGCGATCCAGATGGAGAAGCATATGATCGGCCTGCTGCTGATGGTGATCGTGGCCGTGGCGGCGTTCAATATCGTCTCGACGCTGGTGATGGTGGTCACCGACAAGCACGCCGATATCGCCATCCTGCGCACCATTGGCGCGACGCCGCGCTCGATCATGGGCATCTTCGTGGTCCAGGGCCTGGCGATTGGCATCATCGGCATCGTGCTCGGGGTGGTCGCGGGCATCGCGCTGGCGCTGAGCGTGTCCGATATCATCGCCTGGTTCCAATCGGTGACCGGTATCCAGTTCCTCGACCCCAACGTCTATTTCATCAGCTATCTGCCATCGCGACTGGAGTGGGACGATGTCTGGGTGATCGTCTCCAGCGCGTTCGTGCTGACCTTCATCTCGACGCTCTATCCCGCCTGGCGGGCGGCCCGAATCCAGCCCGCGGAGGTGCTGCGCTATGAGTGATGTATCCATCGACCGCTCCTCGGGGGCGCCGCGCGGCGAGCCGATGCTGGATTGTCGCCAGTTGACCCGGGTCTACAGTGAAGGGCCGCAGGACATCACCGTGCTCGATCATCTCGATCTGCAGGTCGCGGCGGGTGAGCGCGTGGCGGTGGTGGGCAGCTCGGGCTCGGGCAAGACCACGCTGCTCAATCTGCTGGGGGGCTCGACCGCCCCAGCGGTGGCGAGGTGGTGATCGGCGGACGGTCGCTGGCGGGATTCGGCGAGGCGGCGCTGGGGCGTTTCCGCAATCGCTATGTCGGCTTCGTCTATCAGTTCCACCATCTGCTGGCGGAGTTCACCGCCGCCGAGAACGTGGCGCTGCCGCTGATCATCCGCGGGCAGTCGCGCAAGATAGCGTTGAAGCGTTCGCTCGAACTGCTGACCCGGGTGGGTATGGCACCGCGCGGGGATCACAAGCCCGGCGAGCTCTCCGGCGGCGAGCGCCAGCGCGTGGCGATCGCGCGAGCGCTGGTCACCGACCCCAGTCTGGTGCTGATGGACGAGCCCACCGGCAACCTGGACCAGACCACCGCGTCCAACATCCTCGCCCTGATGGATGAGCTCGCCTCGAGCACCGAGTGTGCCTTCGTGGTGGTCACCCACGATCCGGCGGTCGCCGATCATCAGCATCGCAAGCTGCGTCTCGACAAGGGACGCCTGACCCCTGCCTGACATCGCCACCAGCCATCCCGGCTAAAGAGACGCGCCGCCCTGGACGATCAATCGTTCAGGGCGGTGTCGTTTTGGGGTGGCGTGAGGTATCGGTGGGTGCGGTGGGCGCCATACTCAGTGGCGCTGGCGCCGGGCGCGACGACGTGCCCGGCGGCGCCAGCTGCGCGCGATCTGCCAGCGCCAGATCAGGCGTACCAGTAGATTGCTCGAAAGCGCCAGCACCAGCCCGACCAGCAGCGAGCCGACGAACAGCGGCACCACGATATGTGCCATCTGTCCGGCGATCCAGGCGGTGCTGATATGCTCGGGCACCTGGCGGGCCGGGTAGTCCATGACCCAGGCCCCGACGCGATAGTTGAAGTAGAACACCACCGGCATGGTCAGCGGGTTGGTCATCCATACCAGGCTCACCGAGAGCGGCAGGTTGCCCCGGAAGCAGTAGGCACCGAAGGCTGCCAGCACCATCTGGAACGGAATCGGCAGCATGGCCGAGAAGCAGCCGACCATACAGGCGTTGCCGACACTCCGTCGGGACAGGATCCACAGTGCCGGGTCGCCCAGCATGTGGTGCATGAAGCGCAGCGAGCGCGTGCGCTGCAGTCTCTCCTGACTGGGGATGTAGCGTTGTAACCATCGACGAGACATGAGACCGCTCGCTGGACGAGAAGCGACCATTATCCATACAACGTCGAGGGCTCGCCATGTGTTGTAGCGGCCTTTCCCCGGCGCCGGCCGGCGCCTGCGGGCAATGACAGCGCGCTGGTGGGTGTGCCGGCCGGGTCTGGCGATGCCGCTGGCGCTGGCGGCGATCGCTGGCGCCCTGGCCGGCGAGGCGCTGCCCGCGGCGACCGGGGTGGGGCTGGCGCTGCTGGGTGTGGCGCTGCTGTTAGGTGCGGTCTGCGTGCGGGTGGTGGGGCGCAGCGGAGCCTGGAGCCTCATGGGTGGGGGGCTGTGTCTGCTGATGGCCGCCTGGTGCGCGCTGATGCTTGCCCATGACCGGGCGGGTCGACTACCCGAGGCGCTGGCGGGGCAAGAGTTTCGCCTTCAGGGTGTGGTCGAGAATCTCGAGCGCGATGACTGGCGAACTCGCTTCGCGCTGCAAGTCACCCGGTGCGAGGCGCTGGCGCAGCATGTCGCCTGCCCGCCGTTGGGGCAGGTGCGCCTCTCCTGGTATGCCGACAACGCTCTGGCTGCGGGGGAGCGCTGGGCGCTGACGGCGCGTCTGCGTCCGCCGCTGGGTTTTGCCAATCCGGATACTTTCGATTACGCCGCCTGGCTGCGTCGGGAGCATATCCACGCCCTGGGCTACGTGCGCGCTGAGGAGACGGCGCGGCGTCTGGCGCCGGCGCCTTTCTCGCTGCGCCGGGCGGCGCTCGAACGTCTGGCCAAGGTGCCGATGAGCGCGCTCGGCAAGCGCTGGTTGGCGGCGCTGACGCTGGGGGCCGCTGATGGCCTGACGGCCGCCGACTGGGAGTTGCTCAACGCCTCCGGCACCACCCATCTGATGGTGATCTCGGGCCTTCACGTGGGCATGGTGGCGACGCTGATGCTGTGGCTGTTGCGACGCCTGGCTCGCTGGTTCGCCCCCCGTGACTGGCGGCTGGTCGCGTGGCCGTGGGTGGGGGCGGCGCTGATGGCGTTCGCCTACGCCGGTCTTGCCGGTTTTGCACCGCCGACGCTGCGAGCCGCGCTGATGACCGCGATCGGTCTATGGGTGGCCAGTGGGCGCCATGCCCCGGGCTGGTGGCAGGCGTGGTGGCTGGCTCTGGCGCTGGTGGTGTTCGCTGACCCCATGGCGCCGTGGCGTCCGGGTGTCTGGCTCTCGTTCACGGCGGTGGCGGTGCTGATTCTGGCCTGGGCGGGGCGGCCACGCCCGCGTGGGGCACGCGGCTGGTGCCTGGCGCTGCTGCGCACCCAGTGGCTGCTGGCGCCGGTGATGGCGGCGGCGGTTCTGCTCGCCTTCGGCCGGCTGGCGCCGGCGGCGCCGTTGATCAATCTGCTGGCGGTGCCCGTGGTGGGCAGTCTGATGGTGCCGCTGGGCTTCTGCGGCTGGCTCTGGGTGGCCTGGCCCACGCTGGCCGGCTGGGTATGGGCGCCGTTCGACCTGCTGGCCCGGGGCGTGGCCGCGGCGCTGGCCTGGAGTGCTCAGGTCGTACCGCTGTGGCAGCCGGCGGCGTGGTGGCACTGGCCGCTGGCCTTGGCGCTACTGCTATGGGCACTGCTCTGGCTGCTGCCGGGCGTCGCCTTCAGGCTGCGGGTCTGGTTCAGCGCGCTGCTGCTGGTGAGCGTGGCCCTGCTGCGCGTGCCGCTATTGCCACCGGGTACGCTGGTGGTGACGGTCTACGATGTCGGTCAGGGGCAACTGGTCGAACTGCGCACTCGTCACCAGCGCGTGCTGGTGGATACCGGGCCGCGGTTCGGCTCCGGCTTCATGCCGTTGACGCTGCTATGGCCGCCGGGTCAGCGCTTCGATGCGGTGGTGGTGAGCCACAGTGATCGCGACCACTCGGGTGGGGTGCCGGGTTTGCGGGCGGACCACCGGGTGGACCGCTGGTGGGCACCGCGGGGAAACACGCTTGGCCTGCCATCGCGGCCGTGCGTCGCGGGAGAGACCTGGCGTGCGGATGGCGCCACCTGGCGGTTCCTGTCGCCGCCGCGGGGGGCAGCGGCGTTGTCGCGCAACGACCGCTCCTGCGTGCTGCTGGTCACGCTCGGCTCGCGGCGGGTGCTGATCACGGGTGACGCCGGGGTCACCATCGAGCGCCAGCAGCTCTTGCCGCAGCTGGGCACGGGGCGTATCGATGTGCTCGTGGCCGGTCACCACGGCAGCGCCACCAGTTCGGCGCCGAGCTTCGTAGCGGCGACGCGTCCGCGCGAGGTGGTCTTCAGCAGTGGCCGCCACAACCCTTTTGGCCACCCCAAACCGGCGGTGGTGGCACGCTTCCTGGCGGCGGGTAGCCGCGTCTGGAACACCGCCTACGACGGCGCGGTGCGCCTCGTGCTGAGCGCGAGCGGTATCGAGGTCGAGACCCAGCGCCATCCGGGCTGGTCGCGCCGGGCGACTGTCGACGCCGGGGATGTTGGGGTAGAATCCAGCCCCTGAATGCGCCCGCGGCGCGTGTCGCTGGCCTGATGGTTTATCGCCTCGCGTCGGCACCGGCCCGGCCGCTCGTCGAGCCCGCGCGGCCGCGGGCTCGACGCTTTTTATCCAGTCGAACGGAGTCACCGTGTCACAAGCTTCCAGTTGGGCGCTCTATCGACGTCTTCTCACCTATGTGCACTCGGAGTGGCGCTCCTTCGCGCTGGCGGTGGTGGGCTACGCCATCTATGCGGCTTCCAGCACCGCGCTGGCGGAGATGATGAAGCGGCTGATCGACGGTATCCAGCATCCCGATGCCGACTTCCGCTACTTTCTGCCGCTGTTCGTGGTGCTGATGTTCGCCGCGCGGGGTGTGGGCACCTTCCTCGGCACCTACTACATGAGCAACGTGGCACGTAACGTGGTGCACAAGCTGCGCTGCAACGTCTTCAACCATATGCTGCATCTGCCGGGGCGTTTCTTCGACATGCACTCCAGCGGCCATCTGATCTCGCGCGTGACCTATCACGTCGAGCAGGTCACTGGTGCTGCAACCAACGCCATCACCGTCATCCTGCGCGAAGGGCTCTTCGTCATCGGCCTGATCGGCTACCTGCTGTGGACCAACTGGCTGCTGACACTAATCTTCATGGCGGTGACGCCGCTGATCGGGCTGGTGGTGCGTTACACCAGTAAACGTTTTCGGCGTATCTCTCGGCGCATCCAGAATTCGATGGGGGATGTCACGCATGTCGCTTCCGAGGCGCTGACCGGCTATCGCGTGGTGCGTACTCACGGCGCCGAAGCCTACGAGAAGCAACGCTTCGAGGCGGCGAGCAACTACAACCGCGAGCAGAGCATCAAGGAGGCGATGACCAAGGCCACCAGCACCCCGGTGATTCAACTACTGGTGGCGCTGGCGCTGGCGGGTCTGGTATGGCTGGCCATGGCGCCCGAACTGATGAATGCCATGACCCCCGGTGAGTTCGTCGCCTTCATCACCGCCGCGTCGCTGATGGCCAAGCCGATTCGCTCGCTCACCGACGTCAACAGCATCATCCAGAAAGGGCTTTCTGCCTCCCAGGAGCTGTTCGGCCTGCTCGAGCAGCCGACCGAGGTCGACGAAGGCCAGCGCGAGCCGCATCGGCTGACCGGCCAGGTACGGTTCGAGGGCGTGCGCTTCGCCTATGCCGAGGGACAGCCCGAGGTGCTCAAGGGCATCGACCTGGAAGTGCCGGCGGGGCGGATGGTGGCCATCGTCGGACGCTCGGGCAGCGGCAAGTCGACCCTGATGAGCCTGCTGCCGCGCTTCTATCGGCCCACCGCCGGGCGCATTCTGATCGACGACATCGACATTCAGGAATACCAGCTTTCGCCACTGCGCCAGCAGATCGCCCTGGTCTCGCAACAGGTGACGCTGTTCAATACCACGATCGCCGAGAACATCGCCTACGGCGCGCCCGAGGCATCGAGAGAATCGGTGATCGCCAGCGCCAAGGCTGCCTATGCGCATGAGTTCATCGAGCGCCTGCCGCAGGGCTACGACACGCTGGTCGGCGACAACGGCGTCATGCTCTCCGGCGGCCAGCGCCAGCGCCTGGCGATCGCCCGTGCGATCTTCAAGGATGCGCCGATACTGATTCTCGACGAGGCGACCTCGGCGCTGGATACCGAGTCCGAGCGCTATATCCAGCAGGCGCTGGAGACGGTCTGCCAGGGGCGCACCACCTTCGTCATCGCCCACCGCCTGTCGACCATCGAGCGTGCCGATCGTATCGTGGTGATGGAGCAGGGCGAGCTGATCGAGAGCGGCACCCACGCCGAGCTGCTGGCCCAGGAGGGCGCTTACGCTTCGCTCTATCGGCTGCAGTTCCAGGAGCAGACGTGACGCCACTCGAGCGCGCCTGGTACCAGGGGGCCCCCTGGCTGCCGCTGCTCCAGCCACTCGAGGCACTCTACCGCGGCGCCGTGAGTCGCCGCCGCACGGCTTATCGCCAGGGGCGGCGCGAGGTCTGGCAGCCGCCGGTACCGCTGGTGGTGGTGGGCAATCTGAGCGTGGGTGGCACCGGCAAGTCGCCGTTGGTGGCCTGGCTGGCGGAGTGGCTGGTGGCCCGTGGCTGGCGTCCGGGAATCGTCTCGCGCGGCTATGGTGGCAAGGCGCCGGGCTATCCGCTGCTGGTCGACGCCGAGACACCGGTGGCGCACAGCGGAGACGAACCGCTGATGCTGGCACAGCAGAGTGGGGTCGCGGTGGCGGTCGACCCGCGCCGCCCGCGCGCCGCCCAGGCGCTGATCGAGGCGCGTGGCTGCGACGTGCTGCTGGCGGACGACGGCTTGCAGCATTACGCCCTGGGGCGGACACTCGAGATCGCGGTGGTCGATGGCCAGCGCGGTTTCGGCAATCGTCACTGCTTGCCACGCGGACCCCTGCGTGAGCCCCTGGAGCGCCTGGCGGCGGTCGATGCGCTGATCGGTAACGGTGGGCTCGATCCGCTGCGCGAGAACGACGCACCCGGGGTGCCGCGCTTCGTCATGCAGGTGCGTCCACGCGCCTGGCGCCATCTGCTCAGCGGCGCGACCCGGCCGATCGAGACGCCGCCGTTCGCCACCGCTGGGCCGGTGGAGGCGCTGGCGGGGATCGGCCATCCGCAGCGCTTCTTCGACACGCTGACAGCGCTGGGCGTGGTTCACCGCGCCCGGCGCTTCGCCGATCACCACGCCTTCAGCGCCGCCGACCTGCCTGCCGGCGATCGGCCGATCGTGATGACGGCCAAGGATGGGGTCAAGTGTCGCGACTTCGCCGACGAGCGCTGCTGGGTGCTGGATGTGATCGCCGCGCCGGATGCCGGCTTCGAACGGTGGTGGGCAGCGCGCGTCGAGCAGTGGCGCCAGCCAACCTGATCGCCACGCCGGTGTTGTTTCCCAGCGAAGACGAAGAAAGACAGCGAACGAAAGACGCCGGCCACCAGAGAGATATCGCGGACGGACCTCTGTCCGCCCTGAATCGCCACGAGGAGAGACCATGGACAAGGAACTGATAGCGATGCTGATCTGTCCCGTCAGCCACAGCGAGTTGACCTTCGACCGCGAACGCAACGAACTCAAGAGCTCGGTCAGCGGGCTGGCCTATCCGATCCGTGACGGCATCCCGGTGATGCTGGAGAGCGAGGCCCGGGTGATGAGCACCGAGGAGAAGCTCGGCAAGGTGGCGCCGACACCATGAGTGAATTCGTCGTCGTCATTCCGGCCCGCTACGGGTCGAGCCGTCTGCCCGGCAAGCCGCTGATGGAGATCGCCGGCCTGCCGATGGTGCAGCATGTGTGGCAGCGCGCCGGTGAGAGCCGTGCTTCACGGATCGTGATCGCCACCGATGATGCGCGGATCGAGACTGCGGCACGGGCGTTCGGCGCCGAGGTCGTGATGACCCGCGGCGATCACCCCTCCGGGACCGATCGCCTGGCCGAGGTCGCCGAGGCGTTGGCGCTGGCGGCCGATACCCTGGTGGTCAACGTGCAGGGCGATGAGCCGCTGCTGCCGGCCGCGGCCATCGACCTGGTGGCGCAGCGTCTGGCAGCCGATTCGCGCGCGTCGATCGCCACCCTGGCCGAGCCCATCCACGATGTGGAGACGCTGTTCAATCCCAACGTGGTCAAGGTGATCACCGATTTCAGCGGCCGGGCTCTCTATTTCTCGCGCGCGCCGATCCCGTGGGACCGCAACGCCTGGAAGACTCAGCCGCCGACGCTGCTGGAGACCGACGCCTGGCGCCGGCATATCGGGCTCTACGCCTATCGCGCCGGCTTTCTCGCCGAGTACATGACCTGGTCGCCGGCGCCGCTGGAGCAGCTCGAGCAGCTCGAGCAGCTGCGCGCGCTGCAGCATGGCCATCTGATCCAGGTTGCCGACGTCACCTCACCCTATCCCGGCGGTGTCGACACCCAAGAGGATCTGGAGCGGGTGCGCGAGCACTTCACAACACGGGGGCTGCATGGCTGAACGTGAGCCGAGTTATCGGGTGCTCTTCGTTTGCCTGGGTAACATCTGCCGCTCACCGACTGCCGAAGGCATGCTGCGCCAGCGCCTGATGCGGCTGGGTCTGAGTGCGCGCATCGCGGTCGACTCCTGCGGCACCGGGGCCTGGCACGTGGGGCAGCCTCCGGATCTGCGCGCCCAGCGCGTGGCACGGGAGCGGGGTATCGACCTCAGCGGGCTGCGCGCCCGTCAGCTGGTGCGCGAGGATTTCGAGCGCTTCGACGAGATCCTGGTCATGGATGGTGACAATCTCGAACAGGCGCTGATGCTGGCGCCGGCTGCGAGTCGAGCGCGGGTCGTGCGGCTGCTGTCCTACCTCGGCGAGCCCGAGAGCGATGTGCCCGACCCCTACTATGGCGGTGATACCGGCTTCACGTTCGCTATCGAGCGGATCGAGGCAGCGGTGGCCTGCCTGGCCGAGAGCCTTGCCCAGCGCTTGTCGGCGGCGCCCCATGCGTGAGCCTGAGGCGCTGGAATACGCGCGCGATCTCAGTCGTGCCAACACGATGGCACTGCCATGTATCGCCGAGCGCTTTTGGTGCGCACGGGATAGTGCCGCGGTCGCCGTGGCGCTGCGTCTGGCCAATGCCAATGATTGGCCCCTGAGCGTGCTGGGTGGGGGGAGTAATCTGCTGCTCCCGGCGCATCTCGCCGGCCTGACGCTGGTGCTCGAGCTGCCCGATATCGTCTTCACCCCGGGTGAGGGCGACAGCGTGGTGGTCGAGGTGGGGGCTGGTGTCGGCTGGCACGCGCTGGTGACGGCGTGCGTCGAGCGCGGGCTGTGGGGGATCGAGAATCTGGCGCTGATCCCCGGTCTTGTCGGGGCCGCGCCGATCCAGAATATTGGCGCCTATGGCGTCGAGCTCAGTGATGTGCTGCTCTGGGTGGAGTTCGTCGATCGCCGCGACGGCGAGTGCCATCGGTTGACGTCCGCATCCTGCGCGCTCGGTTACCGTGACAGCGTGTTCAAGCGCGAGTTGGCCAATCAGGTCGTGATCACCCGGCTGGCGCTGCGCCTTTCGCGCCTCCCGCGACCGCAGTTGGGTTACGGTGTGCTCGCCGAGCGTGTGTCGAAGCGTCCGGATCTGCAGGAGATCTTCTCAGCCATCTGCGCCATCCGCCGTGAAAAGCTGCCCGACCCGCGGGAGCTACCCAACGCGGGTAGTTTCTTCAAGAACCCCGTGGTCTGCGCGTCGCGCGCAGCGCAGTTGACGCAGCGCTACCCCGAGCTACCGCGCTATCCGCAGCCCGATGGTCGGGTCAAGCTGGCCGCAGGCTGGTTGATCGAACGCTGTGGCCTGAAGGGGTGGCGGCAGGGCGCTTTCGGCGTGCACGAGCGCCAGGCGCTGGTGCTGGTGCATTTCGGCGGTGGCGATCTCGCCGGGCTGTTGACGTTCGCCGCGGCGATCGCCGAGCGTGTTCACGACACTTTCGGTATCACTCTGGAGCGGGAGCCGCGCCAGGTCCACGAGTCCGAAGCCTAGCGCCCTATCTGCTTCACCGGCGGATCGATATCGCTGGCCCTGACAGCAAAAAGCCCAGACCGAGGTCTGGGCTTTTTGCGTTCTGGGCGCGTTCAGCTATCGCTGTTGCCCTGTTCACGACGCCGCTTCTCGCGCGGGTCGTTGTGCGCGCGGCGGCGGCGGGGCGGGCGTGAAGCGCCGGCCTCGTCTGCCTTGGTTTCCGGCTGGGTCTCGGCCTGGGCGACCTGAGGCTTAGCGTCGGCTTCCGGCTTGGCTTCGGTCTTGGCGTCGTCAACCTGAGCGGTCTGCGGCTTGGCTTCGCTCTTGGCGACGTCGGCCTGAACGGTCTGCGGCTTGGCTTCAGCTTCCGGTTTGGTCTCGGTCTTGGCGACGTCAACCTGAGCGGTCTGCGGCTTGGCATCGCTCTTGGTGACGTCGGCCTGAGCGGCCTGCGGCTTGACCTCGGGCTTTGCTGCTTCAGCCTGGGCGGCCTGCGGCTTAGCGCCGGCTTCCGACTTGGCCTCGCTCTTGGCGGCGTCGGCCTGAGCGGCCTGCGGCTTGGCATCGCTCTTGGTGACGTCGGCCTGAGCGGCCTGCGGCTTGACCTCGGGCTTTGCTGCTTCAGCCTGGGCGGCCTGCGGCTTGGCATCGCTGTTGGCGGCGTCGGCCTGAGCGGCCTGCGGCTTGGCCTCGGGCTTGGCCGCTTCAGCCTGGGTGGTTTGCGGCTTGGCCTCGGGCTTGGCCGCTTCAGCCTGGGTGGCCTGCGGCTTGGCGTCGGCCTCGGGCTTGGCAGCTTCAGCCTGGGTGGTTTGCGGCTTGGCGTCGGCCTGCGGCTTGGCGTCGAGTTCCGGCTTGGCCCCGCTCTTGGCGGCGTCGGCCTGAGCGGCCTGCGGTTTGGCGTCGACTTCCGGCTTGGCCTCGGGCTTGGCGACGTCGGTCTGAGCGGCCTGCGGCTTGGCGTCGACTTCCGGCTTGGCCTCGGGCTTGGCAGCTTCGGCCTGAGCTGCCTGCGGCTTGGCGTCGGCTTCCGGCTTGGCCTCGGACTTGGCGGCGTCGGCCTGAGCGGGCTGCGGCTTGGCGTCGGCTTCCGGCTTGGACTCGGACTTGGCGGCGTCTGCCTGAGCGGCCTGCGGCTTGGCGTTGGCTTCCGGCTTGGCCTCGGACTTGGCGACGTCGGCCTGCGGCTTGGCGTCGGCTTCCGGCTTGGCTTCGGTCTTGGCGGCGTCGGCCTGAACGGCCTGCGGCTTGGCCTCGGCAGTGCCTGCCTGGGGCGCTTCGCTATTCGCCGTGGCGGCCGCCGCCTGAAGACGCTGCTGCTCTTCGGCAGCGGCCGGGTTCAGCGCGTGCTGGCGGCTGCGGTTGCGGGGATTGTTACGCATGCGCTTCGGCTTGCTGTCGACACTCTCCTGCGGGGCGATAGCGCTATCCACGGTGTCGGCCTGACGCGCCGCCTTGGGCTTGCCGGCGTTGTCGGGCTTGGACGTCTCGGCGCGATTCTCGCTGGTACGTTCGCCTTTGCCGCGGCTCTCCTGGCGGGGCTGACGATTGCCTTGCTGGCGCGCGTCGTCGCCGCCCTGACGGCTGTCATCTTTCTGGCGGTTGTCATCCTTCTGGCGGTTGTCGTTACCGCCTTGACGATTGTCGCTGCCGTTCTGGCGATTGCCGTTACGTCCACTGTCGTTGCGATTGTCGTTACCATTCTGGCGGTCGTCCGACTGCCGGCGGCGGCGGTTGTTGCCGTTGCCCTGGCGGTTGTCGCTCCGATTGCTCTGGCGGCTGTCGTTACCGGCATCGGCCTGCTTGCCATTGTCGCCGTCACGCTTGGCACCGCCGCTGCGCTGCTGCTCACCGTTACGCTGCGAGTCGCCGTTACGATTGCCACGGTTACCGCCGGTGTTGTGTGACGCCGGCTTGTCGTTGCTGCCGGTGCTGCGCGCCTGGCTGTCGCTGGACGGGCGAGAGACCTCCTCGTCGGCGCGACGACGGCCGAACAGGCCGCGGAACAGCTGGATCAGACCGCCGTTATGTGCCGCCTGTGGCTGCGCGGCAACGGGCTCGGACTTGGCCGCCTGCGGTTGCGACTTTGGCTGGGCGGCGGCTGGCTGGGGCGCGGGCGCTTCCGGCTCCTGATGCAGCGAGTCCGGGGCAGGGGCGGTATGGAGCACGGTCTGCACGGCCGCCTGGGTGCGCTGGATCGGTTTGGCCAGGCTGGTCTCCGGCTCCTTGATCGCTTCGCTCTCGACCGAGAGCTCATAACTCGACTTGTGCTCGTCACCCTCTTCGCAGACGTGATCGTCGCGCAGACGCTGGACGTCGTAGTGTGGGGTGTCCATGTCCGGGTTGGGCAGCAGCAGTACGCGTACCTTCTGACGCCGCTCGACGTCGGAGAGTACGTTGCGCTTCTCGTTGAGCAGATAGGTGGCGACAGGCACCGGGAGGATGGCGCGAATCTGTGCGCTGCGCTCCTTCATCGCTTCCTCTTCGATCAGACGCAGGATCGAGAGCGCCATCGAGCGCACGTCGCGGATCGTGCCCTGGCCGTCACAGCGCGGGCAGACCACGCCGCTGGTCTCACCCAGTGACGGGCGCAGACGCTGACGCGACATCTCCATCAGGCCGAAGCGCGAGATACGTCCGATCTGGACCCGCGCACGGTCGAGCTTGAGCGCATCACGCACCCGGTTCTCCACCTCGCGCTGGTTGCGTGCCGGCGACATGTCGATGAAGTCGATCACCACCAGGCCGCCGATGTCGCGTAGACGCAGCTGGCGGGCGATCTCGTCGGCCGCCTCGAGGTTGGTCTGCAGCGCGGTCTCTTCGATATCGGCGCCGCGGGTGGCACGCGCCGAGTTGATGTCGATGGAGACCAGGGCTTCCGTGTGGTCGATCACCACCGAGCCACCGGAGGGCAGCTTGACCTCGCGCTGATAGGCGGTCTCGATCTGGGACTCGATCTGAAAGCGCGAGAACAGCGGCACGTCATCGCTGTAGAGCTTGATCTTCTGCTGATAGGAGGGCATCACCTGGCGGATGAAGCTGAGCGCCTCCTCGTGGACCGCGGGGCTGTCGATCAGTACCTCGCCGATATCCTGGCGCAGGTAGTCGCGCATGGCGCGGATGATGACGTTGGATTCGCGGTAGATCAGGAAGGGGGCCGGGCGCTTGACCGCTTCGGCGGTGATCGCTTCCCACACCTGCACCAGGTAGTCGAGATCCCACTGCAGCTCTTCCGACGAGCGGCCGATCCCGGCGGTGCGCACGATCACGCCCATCTTGTCGGGCAGCGTGAGCTGGCCCATGGCGTCCTTGAGCTGGCTGCGCTCATCGCCCTCGATGCGCCGCGAGATACCGCCGGCGCGCGGGTTGTTGGGCATCAGTACCAGGAAGCGCCCGGCCAGGCTGATGAAGGTGGTGAGCGCCGCGCCCTTGTTGCCGCGCTCCTCCTTGTCGACCTGGACGATGACTTCCTGCCCCTCCTTGAGCACCTCCTTGATATTGGGGCGCCCCGAGGGTTCCTTGGAGAAGTACTCGCGGGAGATCTCCTTGAGCGGCAGAAAGCCGTGACGATCGGCGCCGAAGTCGACGAAGGCGGCTTCCAGGCTGGGTTCCAGGCGGGTGATCTTGCCTCGATAGATGTTGGCCTTCTTCTGCTCCCGGGCGCCGGACTCGATGTCCAGATCGTAGAGGCGTTGGCCATCGACGAGGGCGACGCGCAACTCTTCCGGTTGGGTCGCGTTGATCAGCATTCTTTTCATGACATCTCGCAAATTCAGCGTGCCGGTGGAAGGCAGGCCTGAATCGGCGACGACGAACCGCAAGCGGTCGTGCTGTGCTCGCGCACATTGGTGGAGCGACCCCGCAGGAGGAACAAGCTTCACGTGAGCCAGAAAGAACTTGGCGTGTCACCAACGCGTGGAACCGCGTCGAGACTCGAAAGGACTGCCCGGTCGCTGCGCGCCGGGTGGTCTCTTGTCCCCCCGGCCACAGTCGGGTCGACGCTCGTCGAGCCCTTTGGCGTGCTGGCTGATTACCTTGGCATCTCTGCTTTCCTGACCTGCTTGTCTGGGTGCTGCACGAACATGTGTTGAGTACGAAACGGTGGCGGAACATGTCACGGTGCGCATCGATCAGCCGCATCCGGTCCCGCAGACTGCCGTCTATATCACTTGGCATTGTTCGGTTCGGCGACGCCTTCCACCGGTACTTGTGGGTTTCCCTGGAGGAGGTGCGCTGACGTTGTCGTCAGTGCATGGCTCCCGGCAGGGGCAGGGCGTTCCAAACGTGTTTTGATCGACCCAGAGCGTGTGACTTTCGCTAACCCTCTGGGGGATCGAGACATTTTTTCGCTCCGGCCAGCGTATTCAGGGGCTGGCGCCGACGTGGAGATAGCCACTGAGCGACATCGCAATATAACAGTAATGGCGCGCGGGCGGCAATTGAGGTCGCGCCGTGCGGGGAGTGCGTTAGAATGGCCGGCCGTCGGCGCCAGAGGCCGCCGATTCGCGTTGCCGAGGAGTCAAGCATGGCCGAGGGCCAGGAAGTCCAGTTCATCGAAGTCAGCGAGTCCCAGGCGGGGCAGCGTATCGACAATTTTCTGCGTACCCGGCTCAAGGGCGCGCCGAAGTCGCTGATCTATCGGATCGTGCGCAAGGGCGAGGTGCGGGTCAACAAGAAGCGGATCAAGGCCGACTATCGGCTGCAGAGTGGGGACCTCGTGCGCGTGCCGCCGCTGCGGCTGACGCCGGAGAGCGCGGTCAAGGAGGCCAGCGAAGGGCTGCGCAATCTGCTCGCCGGCAGCGTGCTGGTCGAGAGCCCTGACTGGCTGGTGATCAACAAGCCCTCGGGGCTGGCGGTACATGGCGGCAGCGGGGTCAAGATCGGGCTGATCGAAGCGCTGCGCCAGGTGCGTGAGGACCTCGACTTTCTCGAACTGGTTCACCGTCTCGACCGTGACACCTCGGGCTGCCTGCTGCTGGCCAAGAATCGCACCGCGCTGCTCTCGCTCAACGCCGCCATGAAGGAGCGGCGCATGGAGAAGAAGTATCTGGCGCTGGTACAGGGGCGCTGGCCGGCGCGGCGCGACTATGTCAGCGCGCGCCTGGACCGCTACGACGCCGGCAACGGTGAGCGCCGGGTGCGCGTTGACGACGCCGGCAAGGTCTCGCGCACCCGCTTTGCCGTGCGCGAGACGCTGCCCCGGGTGACCCTGGTCGAGGCCGAGCCGGTCACCGGGCGCACGCACCAGATACGCGTGCATGCCGCCCATGCCGGGCATGCGTTGCTGGGAGACGACAAGTACGGCACGCCGGAGGGTGAGCGCATGGCTCGGGGGCTGGGGCTCGATCGGCTGTTCCTGCACGCGCTGACGCTGACCTTCCCCGATCCCAAGAGCGGTCGCGACGTACAGGCGCGGGCGCCGCTGGAGGCATCGCTGGAACGGGCGCTGGAGCGGGCACGGCATGCCTCTTGACGCTCGTCTGCAGGGGGCGCCGCGGGCCTGCCGTTATCGGCTGGTGATATTCGACTGGGATGGCACGCTGATGGACTCGGCGGCGCGGATCGTCGCTTGCATGGAGGCTGCCGCTGACGAGCTCGGCTGGGTGGCACCGACACCGGCGGCGATCCGCGACATCATCGGGCTGGGTCTGCCCGAGGCGATGGAGGCGCTCTATCCGGGGATCGGGGAGTTGGAGCGGGATACCCTGCAGGCCGCGTTCAGCCGGCAGTTCCGCCTTGCCGACCAGGTGCCGTCGCCGTTCTTCCCCGGCGTGCGCGAGGGCATGGCGCAACTGCGCCAGACGCCCGGTTGTCGCCTGGCGGTGGCCACCGGCAAGAGTCGGCGAGGTCTCGATCGCGTCTTCGCCCACCACGGCTGCGGCGAGTGGTTCGCGGCCAGTCGCACCGCCGACCAGACCCGCTCCAAGCCGCACCCGCAGATGCTCGAGGAGCTGCTGGCGATGTGCCAGCTGCCGGCTGAGGCGGCGGTCATGGTTGGTGATACCGAGTACGATCTGGAAATGGCGCGGGCGCTGGGCATGGATCGGGTGGCGGTGAGCTATGGCGTCCATGCGCGTGAGCGGCTGCTCGCCAGTGAGCCGGTACACGTCGTCGATGATTTTGCCGGGCTGGTCGAGTGGCTGTTGCCCGGCCCGGTTCGAGAAGGTAGTGCGTGACACCTGGCATGACCGCGCATTCGTATCGATCGCTGCGCGTCTGGCGCAAGGAGTGAGCAGATGAGTGATCAACGGCACGACGACTGGACCGATGGCCCCGAGCTCTCCGCGGAGGCCGCCCGCGCTCGGCGCGACGCTGCGCAGACCGCCGCCGGCGCGGACGACGAGAGCGTCAGGCTGGCGGAGATTCGGCTGCTCGACCGCTGGATCGGCGACGTGCTGGCCGAACAGCGGCGCTCGAGGCGCTGGAAGATCTTCTTTCGTCTACTGTTCGCCGGCGTGGTGATTGCCGGGCTGGCACTGAGTGCCTACGGCCTGCTGCTCGCCCAGGGGCAGGATGCCGCCAGTGGCGAGCGTCATCTGGGTGTGGTCGACGTCTCGGGGCCCATCGATGCCCAGGGTCAGGCGAGTGCCGAGCGCATCATCGAAGGGCTGCGGCGCGCCTGGCGCGATCCCGACAGTGAGGCGGTGGTGCTGCACATCAATAGCCCCGGCGGTAGCCCGGTGCAGTCGCAGCGGGTCTATGACGAAATTCGCTATCTCGAGGCTCAGGGTGACAAGCCGATCCTGGCGGTGATCGAGGATATCGGCGCCAGCGGCGCCTACTATATGGCCTCGGCGGCGGACCGAATCTACGCCTCGCCAGCCAGTCTGGTGGGATCGATCGGCGTGATCAGTGCGGGCTTCGGCCTGCAGGGGGCGATCGACAAGCTGGGCGTCGAGCGTCGGGTGTTCACCGCGGGGGAGAACAAGGCGTTTCTCGATCCGTTCTCGCCCGTGGCGCCAGCGCAGCGCGAATTCTGGCAGTCGGTGCTCGACACCACGCATCAGCAGTTCATAGATGCGGTGAAGTCGGGGCGTGGCAAGCGCCTGAGCGACGACCCGCGCATCTTCTCCGGGCTGATATGGACCGGCCAGCAGGCGCTGCAGCTGGGGCTGATCGACGATATCAGCAATCTCGAGCAACTCTCGCGCAGCCGCCTGGGCAAGGTCAGTCTGGAGGACTACACGCCGGCGCTCGACCCCTGGTCGCTGTTTTCCCAGAAGCTGACCCAGGCGGCGGCGCACTGGCTGGGAATCAGCGAGGCCGCCTCGCCGGTACGCTATCAGTTGCCCTGAGGTGTCGCTGCCAGCGGGTCCATGCCGGCTTCACGCAGCAGTTCGCACAGGCGCATCAGCGGTAGCCCGATCAGGGTGTTGGGGTCGCTGCCTTCGAAGCGCTCGAACAGGGCGACACCCAGCCCTTCCATGCGGAAGCTGCCGGCGCTGTCGAGAGGGCGCTCGCGGCTGACGTAGGTCTCGATCTCGGCGTCGCTGAGCTGTCGAAAATGCACGTCGTAGGTGTCGTGGGTGACCCAGTGGCGGCCGCTGGCAGTATCGACCAGTGCGAGGCCGGTCATGAAGCGCACGCGCTGCCCCGAAAAGCGGCGCAAATTGGCACAGGCGGTGGCGTGATCGCCGGGCTTGCCCAGAATGTCATCCTCGAACAGCGCCAGCTGGTCTGAGCCGACGATCAGATGCGCGGGAAACTGCGCCGCGACGGCCTGCGCCTTGCCGAGCGCCAGGCGATGCGCCAGCGCCGTCGGCGTCTCGTTCTTGCGATGGCTCTCATCGATATCGGGTGCGGCCCAGGTGAAGGGGAGTGCCAGGCGCTCGAGTAGCTGGCGGCGATAGGGGGAGCTGGAGGCGAGTACCAGTCGCGACATGGGTTTTCCTTACTCAATGGTTGTCGGGGCGATGGGGTGGCGCTGCGAGGCCGCGCCATCCTGGCGCTGAATGCCGCAGTGGTCGTGGCTTCTCGACGAGTAGCGAGATGAGATGATTGTCGGCAAGAGGGTTTAGTCAGTCACTATTACTCAGTCAATATTACTCAATTACTAGGACCAGTTTGTTTTAAGTGCGAACGTGTCACGCTTGGCAGGATCTTCCCGGTGACTTGCTGCTCGGCCTATTTATCGGCGACTCGCGCGTGGCGGCACAAAACGAGTGCGCGAACGCCGGGCACTTTCAGGCTATCATGCCGCCCATGGCGGGGCGTGCAGGCGTGGTCGGCGCCTATTGCGCCGTCTCCCTGCGGCGCCCGCCTATCTGCAACGATGTCTCCAGCATAGTCGCGTTCAAGTGCTTTGACACAGACAGGTCGAATCCCTATTATGGCGCGCCTATGTTGACCAGACGAATTCCCGCGACCGTCGAGCCTTATCGCCTCGCGGCCAACCATGAGCTGCTCGAGGGCACTGTCGACCTCGAGTCGCTGTCGCGTCTTGCCGCCGAGATCGGTGCGCAGAGCGGTGCGGCTCAGGTATCGCTGCAGTTCGGGCGCGATGCCCAGCGTCGGCACCTGATCGAAGGTGAGCTGTCGGCGCAGCTGCAGATACCGTGTCGACGCTGCCTGCAGCCGATGAGCGTGCCGGTGTCGAGCCGTTTCCAGCTCGCCGTGGTGAGCAGTGACGCGCTGGCTTCCGAGGTGCCGAGTGAGTACGAGCCGGTACTGGTCGACAACGAACATCTCGACCTGCTTGGGGCGATCGAGGACGAGCTGCTGCTGAGTCTTCCTCAGGTGGTCTATCACGAAGAGGCGGACTGTGCCGTCTCGCGTGATCAGATGCAGAGCGGAGAGAGCGCCGACGAACGGGTGCCCGCTCGAGCCGATAGCCCCTTCGATGTCTTGAAGATGTTGAAGGGAAAACTCTAAAACCGAATGACACTGACGTTGGAGTCATCATCATGGCCGTTCAACAGAACCGCAAGACCCGTTCCAAGCGTGGCATGCGCCGCGCACACGATGCGCTGAGCAGCCCGGCCCTGTCCCAGGACAAGGAAACCGGTACCACGCATCGTCGCCACCACGTCGCTCCGGACGGCTACTACCGTGGTCGCAAGGTCATCGACGTTTAATCACGGCGACTGACGCTGACGCGCGGGCAATGCGCATCGCCATCGATGCCATGGGCGGGGACTTCGGTCCCCGCGCTACTGTCGGGGGTATGCTGCTGGCGCTCCAGCGCCATCCGGTCCTCGAGCCGACGCTTTTCGGTCCTCGGGCCGAGTTGCAGGGGCTGCTGAATCAGCTGGGCACCTCGCGCGCGGTGCGCGAGCGCATCGCGCTGCGCGATGCCCCCAGAGTGGTCACCCAGGCGATGGCGCCGATGGATGTACTCGACAACCCCGGCGAGACCAGTCTCTACGGCATGCTGCAGACGGTGGCGCGGGGCGAGGCGCAGGCCGGCGTCAGCTGCGGCAATACCGGCGCGCTGATGGCGTTGGCGCGGCGTGAGCTCGGCAGCGTGCCGGGGATTTCGCGGCCTGCGATCAGTACCGCTGTGCCCACTCGCCATGGCGGTCGCTGCTATCTTCTCGATCTGGGCGCCAGTGTCGAGGTGCACGCCAGGCACCTGGTCGATTTCGCCTACATGGGCGCGCTGATGTGCCGTGCCGTCGACGACGTGGCGCGCCCGCGGGTGGCGCTGCTCAATATTGGTGTCGAGGCGGGCAAGGGCGCGGCCCGGGTGCGCGAAGCCGACGCCGAGTTGCGCAGGCGCGACAGCGATACCTTCGACTATATCGGCTACCTGGAGGGAGATGGCATCTTCTCCGGCGCGGCCGATGTGGTGGTGTGTGACGGTTTCGTCGGCAACGCAGTGCTCAAGGCCAGCGAAGGGGTCGCTCAGATGCTGCTCAAGCGCCTGCAGGAGATCTTCGAGTCTCACTGGAGTACGCGCATGGTCAGTGCGCTGGCACGCCCGGCCCTGATGCGCTTCAAGGCGCAGCTCGACCCGGTGCGTCACAACGGCGCCAGTCTGCTGGGGCTCAATCGGATCGTGGTCAAGAGCCATGGCAACGCCAGTGATCGAGCCTTCGCCTTCGCCATCGACCGCGCGGTTCGTGAGATCGCGGTTGGGCTGCCGGAGCACCTGCGTGGGGCCTGGTCGGCAGTGGCGGCGACATCTGCTATCTCGTCGGTCGACGATGTCGGTCGAGTGGATAGCGGGTCTCGTGATACGACGGGAACCGACGATTCATCACTTCAAGGGTGAGCGCGATGACGCAATCACTGGCTCTGGTCTTTCCCGGGCAGGGCTCTCAGCAGCAGGGAATGCTGCGGGAATTGGCCGAACGCTACAGCGTGGTTCGCACCACGTTCGACGAGGCTTCCGAAGCGCTGGGTTACGACCTGTGGCATGTCGTCCAGGAAGGCCCCGAGGAGAAGCTCAACGCCACTGCCTGCACCCAGCCTGCGCTGCTGGCCTCCAGCGTCGCCGTATGGCGGGTGTGGCAGGAGCTCGAGGGGCCGCGCCCGAGCATGATGGCCGGGCATAGCCTGGGCGAGTACAGTGCCATGGTGTGTGCCGGGGCGCTGGGCTTTGCCGAAGGTATCCGCCTGGTGCGGCTGCGCGGTGAAGCGATGCAGGAGGCGGTGCCGGCGGGCGTGGGTGCCATGGCGGCGGTTCTCGGGCTCGACGATGCGGCGGTGGAACAGGCCTGTCGCGAGGCCGCCGGCGACGAGGTGGTGGCTGCGGTCAACTACAACTCGCCGGGGCAGGTGGTCATCGCCGGGCACCAGGGTGCGGTGGATCGTGCGATCGCGCTGTGCCAGGAGGCCGGCGCCAAGCGTGCGCTACCGCTGCCGGTATCGGTTCCCTCGCACTGTGCGCTGATGAAGCCCGCCGCGGCGCGCGTCGAAGCGGCGATTGCAGAGCTCGATATCAAGCTGCCGCGCTACGCTGTCTACCAGAACGTCAATGCCGAAGTGCCGGCGACGGTGGAGGCGCTGCGCCAGCGCCTGGTCGAGCAGCTCTACCGCCCGGTGCGCTGGACGGACTGCGTCAACGCCATGTTCGAGGCCGGCTCGGGTGTCTTCATCGAGTGCGGGCCGGGTAAGGTCCTGACCGGACTCAACAAGCGCATTCAGCGTCAGATCAAGGGGTTGGCCGTCAATGACCCCGACACGCTGTCCTCTGCCCTCGAGCTGGCGCGCGAGGCGTTGGACGTTCAAGAGCCTTAAAGGATGACATCATGACCGAACGTAGAGTCGCGTTGGTGACCGGTGCCAGTCGGGGTATCGGTCGCGCCGTGGCCCGCGAGCTGGGGCGTCAGGGGCGCATCGTGATCGCCACCGCCACCAGCGAGAGCGGCGCGGCGCGGATCGACGAGGATCTCAAGGCCCACGATATCGAGGGGCTGGGCCTGGCGCTCGACGTCACCGATCAGGCTAGTGTCGAGGCCGTCTTCAAGCGCATCGCCGAGACCTATGCCGCTCCCACCATCGTCGTCAACAATGCCGGTATCACGCGGGACAACCTGCTGATGCGGATGAAGGAAGACGAGTGGGACGCGGTGCTCGATACCAACCTGAAATCGGTCTATCGGGTGTGCAAGACGAGCCTCAAGGGGATGACGCGGGCGCGTTTCGGCCGTATCGTCAACGTGAGTTCGGTAGTGGCGATGATGGGCAATCTCGGTCAGGCCAACTATGCTGCCGCCAAGGCGGGCCTGGAGGGCTTTACCCGCGCGCTGGCACGTGAAGTCGCCTCGCGTGCCATCACCGTCAACGCGGTGGCGCCCGGTTTCATCGACACCGATATGACCCAGGCGCTACCGGAAGCCCAGCGCGATGCGCTGCTGGGTCAAATTCCGCTGGCGCGCCTGGGGCAGCCGGAAGAGATCGCAGCGGCCATTGGCTTTCTGACCAGCGACGCCGCCGGTTATATCACCGGTGAAACGCTGCAGGTCAATGGCGGCATGAACATGCGGTAATCCCTCTGCGACGCGGGTTGCGTCGTCTGGGGGTGGTCTATAAACTAGCCGCAGCTTTTTAGCTGGCGGATTCGTACCATTAGGAGTAACGACATAATGAGCACCATCGAAGAGCGCGTTAAGAAGGTTGTTGCCGAACGCCTGAACGTCAAGGAAGAGGACATTCAGAACTCCTCCTCCTTCACCGAAGACCTCGGCGCGGATTCGCTGGATACCGTCGAACTGGTGATGGCGCTCGAAGAGGAATTCGACACCGAAATTCCCGACGAAGAAGCAGAAAAGATCACGACCGTTCAGGAAGCGATCGACTACATCAACGCCCACCAGTAAGGCGGTTATCTCCATCATCCGATGGAGCCAGACTGCCGGCTGATCGGCCGATGTCAAGAAAGCCGCTCTCGATGAGAGCGGCTTTCTGCGTTTCCGGGGTCACCGGCATGCCATGCTCGCTGTGTTAGTCTGGGTGGCGACATGTCCGTGGGCATGAGCGAAGTGCACCGATAGCCCGTGTTCCGCGGCCAGCGGGTCGCCCATCGGCGACGGGGATCGGGTATAATTCGCGCGTTTCGGTGTGCGGGCCGGCGGCGGGACTTGGATGGGCCGCCGCCATGGCTCGTGGCAATGACGGAGTTCGGAGGAGATTCGATGCCGCGTAGAAGAGTGGTAGTGACCGGCCTGGGTCTAGTGACCCCGGTCGGCAACACGGTCGAGGAGAGCTGGCAGCAGCTCTTGTCAGGGAAGAGTGGCATCGCGCCGATCGAGCATTTCGACACGGCAGGTTTCAACACGCGTTTCGGCGGGGCGGTCAAGAACTTCGACATCGGCGAGTACTTGAACCCCAAGGAAGCGCGCAAGATGGACCTGTTCATCCAGTACGGCGTGGCCGCCGCCACCCAGGCCATGCGCGACTCCGGCATTGCCTGCACCGAGGAGAACGCCCACCGTATCGGGGTCGCGATCGGTTCGGGCATCGGCGGGCTGCCGATGATCGAGCGCAACCACGATGCGCTCAACAAGGGCGGTCCACGGCGAGTGTCGCCGTTCTTCGTGCCCGGATCGATCATCAACATGATCTCCGGCAGCCTGGCGATCCAGCACGGCTTCAAGGGTCCCAATATCGCCATTACCACCGCCTGCACCACCGGCACCCACAATATCGGCTACAGCGCACGTACCATCGCCTACGGCGATGCCGACGTGATGTTCTGCGGCGGTGCCGAGATGGCCACCACGCCGCTGGGGCTGGGCGGCTTCTCGGCGGCGCGGGCACTGTCGACGCGCAATGACGATCCGCAGGCGGCAAGCCGCCCCTGGGATCGCGATCGCGACGGCTTCGTGCTCTCCGACGGCGCCGGCGTGATGGTGCTCGAAGAGTATGAGCACGCCAAGCGCCGCGGTGCCACTATCTATGCCGAGCTCACCGGTTTCGGCATGAGCGACGACGCCTTCCACATGACCTCGCCGCCGGAAGATGGCAGCGGCGCTGCGGCCTCGATGCAGAATGCGATCAACGATGCCGCTATCGACCCCTCGGCGATCCATTACATCAATGCCCACGGCACCTCGACCTCGGCGGGCGACGTCGCCGAGAGTCGTGCCGTGGAGCGGGTGATGGGAGAGGCGGCGCACAAGGTCGCGGTGAGCTCGACCAAATCGATGATCGGCCATCTGCTGGGTGCCGCCGGAGCGGTGGAGGCGATCTTCTGCGTGCTGGCGATCCGCGATCAGGTCGCGCCGCCGACGATCAATCTCGACAATCCCGACACGGGCTGTATGCTCGACTACGTGCCGCATACCGCGCGTGAGATGAAGATCGATACCGCGCTCTCCAACTCGTTCGGTTTCGGGGGCACCAACGGTTCGCTGATCTTCTCGCGGGTGTGACGGGCGCATGCGGGATCTGATGCTACCCCTGGACGACCGCGGTCTGGCCTACGGTGACGGGCTGTTCGAGACCGTACTGGTACGCGACGGCCAGGCGCTGCTGTGGGAGGCACATCTGGCCCGGCTCGCCGAGGGGTGCGCTCGCCTGGGCCTGCCGGCGCCGCCACGGGCGCATCTCGATCCGCTGCCGGCGGCCTGCGGCGCCGGGCTCCAGGTGCTCAAGCTGGTGGTCACCCGCGGCAGCGGCGGGCGTGGCTACCGCCCACCGGCCGAGCCTGAGCCGCGCTGGGCCTGGCGCGCGACCGCGTTCGAGCCGGCGCCCCGGCGCTGGTTCGCCGGGGTCGAGGTGCGTTTGTGCGCGCTGCGCCTGGGGCGACAGCCGCGCCTGGCCGGACTCAAGCATCTGGCTCGGTTGGAGAACGTGCTGGCGCGCCAGGAGTGGGATGACGACACCATCGCCGAAGGGCTGATGTGCGATAGCGAGGGCTATCTGGTCGAAGCGACGGCGATGAATCTGGTGTGGCTGCGCCAGGGACGCCTGGAAACACCGCTGCTCGACCAGGCCGGGGTCGCCGGTACGCTGCTGGCTGCACTCGATGCCGAGACATCGCTGCAGCGCGTGCGTGCCGAGCCGCAGCGCCTGCTGCAGGCCGAGGCCGCCTGGGTCTGCAACAGCGTGCAGGGGGTGTGGCCGATTCGCGTGCTGCGTGACGCCGAGGGGGCGGTGCTGCGGCGTTGGGAGGTCGCGGCCGACGACTCGCTGCGCCGCCTGGCGCATCCGCTGCTGGGCTATCCCGTGGAGCCCGACAGCTGAACAGACGGTGCGCGACAGCGCCCTGACATCCTCGTCGCCCGGGCATCCGGGTGGCGGCAGTGAGGCCCGGTAAAGCCGGGCCATCTAAGGAAGTGGCATGCGTCTTCTCAAGATTTTCGTGGTGCTGATGGTGCTGGCGGCGCTCGCCGCCTTCGCCGGCTATCGCTACTGGCAGTCACAGCTCGACGGCCCCATCGCTCTCGACGCTGCGACCATTTATGAAGTGCCGCGGGGTGCGGCGTTCTCGCAGGTGGTCGACGATCTCGCCGCGCGTGGGATCATCGCCGCGGCCTGGCCCTACCAGGTGCTGGCGCGGGTGGAGCCGCGCGCGATGCAGGGGCTGCGCGCCGGCGAGTTCCAGCTCGAGCCGGGCATGAGTGGCCGCCAGCTGATCGCCAAGCTCTCCAGCGACCAGGTGGTCACCTATCGGGTGACGATTCCCGAGGGCTGGACCTTCCGGCAGATGCGCCAGCTCCTGAACGGCGCCGAGAAACTCGACCACCGCACCGCCGAGATGAGCGATGCCGAGATCATGCGCGCATTGGGGCATCCTGACGAGCATCCGGAGGGGCGCTTCTTTCCCGATACCTATCGCTACCACAAGGGCGTGACCGATCTCGAAGTGCTGAAGCGCGCCTATGCGCGGATGCACAAGACCCTCGACGAGGTCTGGGCCTCGCGCGACGATGGTCTGCCTTTGGACGGCCTCTACCAGGCGCTGATTCTGGCGTCACTGATCGAGCGCGAGACCGGCGTGCCCGCCGAGCGTCGCGAGATTGCCGGCGTCTTCGTGCGGCGGCTGGAGAAGGGGATGCGCCTGCAGACCGACCCGACCGTGATCTACGGCATGGGCGACAGCTATGTCGGCAATATCACCCGCGCCGACCTGCAGCGCCAGAACGCCTACAACACCTATGTGATCGACGGCTTGCCGCCGACACCGATCGCCATGCCCGGGCGCGCCTCGCTGGAGGCGGCGGTGCATCCGGCGCCCGGCGATGCGCTCTACTTCGTGGCCAAGGGCGACGGCTCGCACCAGTTCTCGCGCACGCTCAGCGAGCACAACGCTGCGGTCAGACGCTATATCCTGAACCGCGACTAAGAGCGCGACTGGCCGTACGCCAGCTAGGCGAGCGGCCCGTTTTTTCCAGCACGAGATCAGCACGAGACGACCGCATGAGCGCACAAGCAGAGCAGCAGTCACGCGGGCGCTTCATCACGCTCGAGGGCGGGGAGGGCGTCGGCAAGACGACCAACGTCGGCGTGGTCTGCGATTGGCTCACCCGCCAGGGTATCGAGGTGGTACGCACGCGGGAGCCCGGCGGCACCTCGGGTGCCGAGGCGATCCGCGAGCTGCTGCTCGACCCCGAACGCGACGAACCCTGGGATGACAGCGCCGAGCTGCTGCTGGTATTCGCTGCCCGTGCCCAGCATCTGGCGCGGCGTATCCGACCGGCGCTGGCACGCGGCGCCTGGGTGGTGTGCGACCGTTTCACCGACGCCACCTTCGCCTATCAGGGCGGCGGTCGCGGGCTCGATCCGGCGCGCATCGCCACGCTCGAGGCACTGGTTCAGCAGGGGCTCGAACCCGACCTGACGCTGCTGCTCGACGTACCGCTGGAGATCGCCGCGCAGCGTGTCAGCGGCCGCGGCGGCGAGCGTGATCGCTTCGAGCGTGAGCGTGAGAGCTTCTTCGAGGCGGTGCGCGACACCTATCTCGCCCGCGCCCAGGCGCAGCCGCGCTTCGCGGTGATCGATGCCACACCGTCGTTGCCTCAGGTTCGCGAGGCCATCGAGCAGTGCCTCGCCTCGCGGGTGGCGCCATGGCTGTGAGTCCTGCGCCAGCGCGGGTCGCCGAGCCCATGCCCTGGCAGCGCGAGCGCTGGCAGCGGCTGATCCAACTGCAGGACAGTGGGCGCCTGCCCCACGCGCTGTTGATCTCCGGCCCCCACGGGATTGGCAAGCAGCCGCTGGTGGAGGCGCTGATCGCGCGCACCCTGTGCCGCGCGCCGGGTGAGGTCGCCTGCGGTGAGTGCCACGGCTGTCGCATGCTGGCGGCGGGCTATCATCCCGACCTGCTCAGCGTGGCGCCGGCGGAGAAATCGCGCCAGATCCGTATCGATGCTATCCGTCAGGTCAATGGCTTCGTGTCCCAGACGGCGCAGCAGGGCGGTTATCGGGTGATCCGTATCGAGCCGGCGGAGGCGATGAACGTCGCCGCTTCCAACGCCCTGCTCAAGAGCCTCGAGGAGCCGGGTGAGCGCACGCTGTTCGTCCTGGTGTCGGACATCGCTTCGCGGCTGCTACCGACCATTCGCTCGCGTTGCCAGCACTGGAACCTGGCCACACCGCCTGCTACCGAGGCCGAGCGCTGGCTGAGCGAGCGTCTCGGCGATGCCGAGGAGGCCAAGTTCTGGCTGCGGGTCGCCGGTGGGCTGCCGCTGCTTGCCGAGGAGCTGGCCGGTGCCGAGGCGCGCCAGCTGCGCCAGGAGCTGCGCGAGCTGTTCGACGCGCTGGTGCGCGGCGGCGAGCCGGTGGGAGAGGCGGCGCGACTCGATGCCCAGGCGCTCGATCGCGTACTCTGGTATGGCATCGCCTGGCTCGAGGATCTGATTCGTCTGGGCCTCTCCGGCGATAGCCGGCGGGTGCGCAACAGCGATCTGCTGCCGCTCTACCGCCAGGCGGTCAAGAATGCCCGCGTGCGGGACTGGTTTCGGCTGCTTGACTACGCCCGCGAGCAGCGTCGGTTGCTGGCGGCGGGGGGCAATCCCAATCCGCAGCTGGTGATGGAGGCGTGGCTGATTCGCTGGTCGGCGCTGTTGAGGTCTTGAGACTGCGCTCTCGAAAAGCGCTATGCGATCGTGCAGGTGCCGCTTCCACGTCATCGACGAGGTTTGTTCACTCTCTCACCGAGGGCTGTCATGAGTTCACATAAGGCGCTGTCGCTGACCATCCGCGACGACGACACCCTGCACAGTGCCTATCTGGCGTGGCTGGCTCGTGGGGGGCTGTTCGTGCCCACCGAGCGACACTACAGCCTGGGCCAGCGGGTCTATCTGCTGATCACGCTACCCGACGCCCATGACCGCCTGCCGGTGGAGGGCGAGGTGGTATGGCTGACGCCCCCCGGCACCGCCGATCGGGTAGCGGGTATCGGCGTGCACTTCGGCGCCGATGGCCAGGCGCTGCGTGAGCGCATCGAGGCGCGACTCGAGGCGCATCCGTCGCCGTCGGTGCTGACGCGTCATACGCTTTGAGCCGGGCCCTCTTTGGATTGAATAAATAGTCAACGCCGGCGTGGGCGCGCCGGTCGCCTCGGTACTCTCACTATTCCCGTTTTCTGGATATCGTCATGTTCGTAGACTCCCACTGCCATCTCGACCGCCTCGATCTGACGCCCTACGGCGGCGATCTCGGCGCCGCCCTCGACGCGGCGCGGGCGCGGGGCGTGCAGCGCTTCCTGGCCATCGCTACCACGCTGGAAAGTGCGCCGGCGCTGGCTGCAATGACGCGGGAGCATGCCGATGTCGATATCGCACTCGGCCTGCATCCGCTGCAGACGACAGCGCAGGAGCCCGACGCCGCGGCCATCGCCGAGTGCGCCGAGCGCTACTCGGCGGTGGCCATCGGCGAGACAGGACTCGACTTCCATGTCGATAGTGTGCCGCACGCACTCCAGCGCCAGCGTTTCGTCGCCCATCTGGAGGCGGCGCGGGCGCTGGAACTGCCAGTGGTGGTGCACACCCGAGAAGCGCGCGAGGAGACGCTGGCGCTGATTCGTGAGCATGGCGATCCGGCGGTGGGTGGCGTGCTGCACTGCTTCACCGAGGATCTCGACATGGCCCGGGAAGCGGTGCGCCTGGGCTACTACATCTCGCTTTCGGGCATCGTCACCTTCGCCAGCGCCGAGGCGCTACGCGAGGTGGCCCGTCGGCTGCCGCTGGATCGCCTGCTGATCGAGACCGATAGCCCCTTCCTGGCCCCGGTGCCCTATCGCGGGCGGGCCAACGAGCCCCAGTGGGTGGTGGAAGTCGCCGAGTGTATCGCCGAGGTGCGTGGTATCAGCGTCGACGAGGTGGCGATGCAGACCCGGGCCAATTTCTATCGGCTGTTTCCGGGCTGCCACCAGGAAGATGCGCAGCACACCAATCCCTTTGTGTGAGGCGTGAGCGCGTCCGTCTGGGGTTTGTACGAAAAGTCAGCGAGCGAAGGCAAGACAAGGCAAAAATCGGCGAAAACGCGGAGTTTACGCGGTGTAAATGAGCATTTTGAGCCGATTTTTAACGCCGTATTGCCGAGCGCAGGTAGTTTTCGTACAAAGCCTAGCCTCTTGCCACTCTCATCAGGAGCCACCCCATGCGCCTGGATTCGCTATTCCGCCAGCTCGACGCCCACGGCGTGCCGCCGCTCGACCAGTGGGACCCGGCGTTTTGCGGTGACATGGATCTGCTGATCACCGCCGGCGGCGACTGGATCCACGAGGGGTCGCCGATTCGCCGCCCTGAACTGGTGCGTCTGCTCGCCAGCGTGCTGCGGCGTGAGAGCGACGGCGACTACTACCTGGTGACCCCGGCCGAGAAGCTGCGTATTCGGGTCGAAGATTGCCCGCTGCGGGCGGTCGATGCCGAGGCCGATGCCGACGGCTGGTGTGTCGATCTGCAGTGGGGCGAGCGGCTGCGTCTGGGGGCGGCACATCGCCTGCATCTGGCGTCGGACCCCCAGGGTGAATGGCGGCCGGCACTGCCGGTGCGCCACGGCCTCGAGGCGCGACTGCACCGCAATCTCTATTACCGGCTGGTCGAGGTCGCCGAGTGGCGCGGCGCCGAGTTGGGGCTCACCAGCGACGGTGTGTGGCAGCCGCTAGGACGGCTGGCGGAGGGCGAGGCATGAGCGCGGGCAGTCATGCCGGGGACTCCCATGCAGAGGCCATCCTTGCCGAGGGCTCCCAGACAGACAGCGCGGCGCTGACCCAAGAGCAGCGCGCCGTGGTCGGGCACGCCGGCGGTCACGCCCGAGTGGCGGCGGTGGCCGGCGCCGGCAAGACCACAACCCTGGTGCAGCGGGTGCTCCATCTGCTTGCCAGCGGTGAGTCACCCCGACGGTTGCTGGTGCTGATGTTCAACCGCGCGGCGCGCGACGATTTCCGCGACAAGCTGGCGCGGCAGGCGCCAGCGGGGGTGGCGCTGCCCGAGGTGAGGACGTTTCACTCCATTGGCCACCGCCTGACCCAGAGCCTGACCCGCTGGGGGTTCCTGCCGCCGCGGCAGCTTTTGCAGGCTGACTGGCAGCACGAGCGGCTGCTGCGCCAGGCAGTGGCCCAGAGCCTCGCCCAGGCCGATGCCGAGACCCAGGAGGGGGCGCTGGAGGCCGAGCGGGTGGAGGCGTTCGCCCAGTTCTGCGACCTGGTCAAGGCCGAGATGGCCGAGCCCGCGGTACTGTTCGAGCGTCTCGACTATAGCCCGGCCGAACGGCACTTCATCGACGCCTTCGCCATCGCCGAGTCGCTGCTCGAAGCCGCCGGCAGCATCACCTACGCCGATCTGCTCTACCGTCCGCTGCGCTGTCTCGAGGCCGAGCCCGAGGCGCGGCGCCGGGTTCAGGGCTATCTCAACCACGTGATCGTCGACGAGTACCAGGACATCAACGAGTCACAGCTGCGGCTGTTGAAACTACTCGCCGGCGAGCAGGCCCAGGTAATGGCGGTGGGCGACGCCAACCAGTGCATCTATGAGTGGCGCGGTGCCCGTGCCGACGCCATGCAGGCGCGTTTCGACGGTCTGTTCGGCGGCGCCAGCGACTATCCGCTCTCGTATACCTTCCGCCACGGTCACGCCCTGGCGTTGGCGGCCAATCACGCGATCCGCGGTAACGCCCAGGGCAGCGATCAGCTGTGCCTGGCGGCACCGGGCAATCCGCACACGCGGCTCGGCAGCGGCGTGGGTGCTGCGGCGCTGCTCGACGAGCTGGGCCGTTGGCAAGCGGCCGGCCGGCGCCATGACGAGGCCTGCGTGCTGGTGCGCAGCTGGTCGCTGTCGGTCTCCGTACAGCTCCAGCTGCTGCGCGCGGGGATTCCGTTCCGGCTGGCCCAGGAGTCGCGCTTCGTCTTCCGCCTGCCGCTGGTCCAGGCCCTGGCCGGCTATCTGCAGTTGGCGCGGGAGCCTCACCGACTCCAGGACCCGGCGCATCTGGGGCTTTTGTTCTCGCAGCCGACCACCTTCGTTGCCCAGGAGCGCGTGCGCCGGCTGTGCGAGGCGCTTGCTGGGTCGCAGCAGTGGCCGGGGCGGGATGATCCGCTACTGGCTGGGCTCAAGCCCGGCCAGCGGCGCCATCTCAAGCGCCGCTGGCAGCTGCTGTGTGAACTGCCGCGGCTGGGCAACTGGCCGCCGGCGAAACTGCTGGCCCATGTGATCGAGGCGATCGATGCCGAGAAGGTGCTGCGCCGCTCGGCCTCTCGGCGGGAAAAGGCGGACGACGATGTGCGCCTGCTCGACGTGCTGATCGAGCAGGCCGGCGAGCTGGCCAACGATCCCGACGCCTTCATCGAGCTGCTGCGCAATCCGGTGGAGAATCGCCCCGATGGCGTGCTGATCAGTACCGTGCATGGGGCCAAGGGGCTGGAGTGGCCGCTGGTCATGCTGTGGGGCCTCAACGAGGAGGATTTCCCCCACTTCAGCCGCGACAACCCGCTCTCGCCCCAGCGGCTGGAGGAGGAGCGGCGGCTCTACTATGTCGCGATTACCCGGGCCCGTGAGCGCCTGCTGCTGCTGCATGATGGCGGGGAACACCGCCCCAGCCGCTTTCTCGCCGAGAGCGCGGTGACGGAGTGCGAACGTATCGGCCAGGCGCTGGCCAGCGAGAGCGAGGCGAGTGTCAGCGTCAGCGAGCCGGCGCTGGTGGCGCGCTATCTCGAGCGTATCGGTCGTCAACTGGCGCTGACGCCTGCGCGGGACATGTCCGCTGCTGCCACGCCGGCCGCGGGCTGGCGGGTCGGTGAACGGCTCCATCACGCCAATTTCGGCACCGGCGAGGTGGTCGTGGTCGAGGGCGACCCCGCCGATCCGGTGATCGAGGTGCGCTTCGACGGCGCCGGGCGGCGCCGATTGATCGCCTCGCGGGCGCCCCTGGCGCGTATCGCCTGAGCCCGCTCGACAGCGAATGCGTTACGGCGCAGCATGGGATGACTCCCATGTATGAGGCGTGCGCCATGTCGGTACTGATCACCCCCGAAGCACTCCAAGCCCAGCTGCAGACGCCCGAGCCGCCACTGCTGCTCGATTGTCGTGCCTTTCGTCAGAATAGCCCCGAGGCTGCCGTGACCCTGCCGGGCAGCCGGCGCTTCGATCTCGAACGCGACATGTCGGCGGCAGCCGGCACCGGCGGTCGCCATCCGCTGCCGACCAAGACGGCATTCACCGCGACGCTCTCGCGTCTCGGCGTGACGCCTGGGCGAGCCGTGGTGGTGTTCGACGATCAAGGCGGGCGGCTGGCCGCTGCGCGGGGCTGGTGGATGCTGGCGTGCTGGGCGGGGCACCCGGACGTGCGCGTGCTCGATGGTGGCGTTCAGGCGTGGCAGGCAGCGGGGGAGGCGCTCGTGCAGCTCTCGGAAGCCGCCGCACCTGGGGAAGTGGACGCCGAGACGGCATGGCAGCCTGACTACCGCGATGCGGCCTGGATCGGGCGCGAGCACCTGGCGGCAGAGGGCGGCCAACTGATCGACGCCCGCGCCGCTTCGCGCTTCCGCGGCGAGGAGGAGCCCCTCGACCGCGTAGCGGGGCATATCCCCGGCGCCCTGTGTCACCCTTGCGCCGACAATCTCACCGCCGACGGCCGCTTCCAGTCACCGGCAGCGCTGGCCGCGGCTTTGCCCCAGGCAGAGCGGCTGACCGCCTACTGCGGCTCCGGGGTGACCGCGTGCCACAACATTCTCGCTTATGCGGTGGCCGGCCTGGCGCTGCCGCGACTGTATGTCGGCTCCTGGAGCGAGTGGATCGAGGATGCGGGTAGGCCGGTGGCCACTGGTCCCGCCTAGCCTCTTGCTGACACCTCCCTAGCCCTAGCGCCACCCGCTCCAGGCACGGCCGTGCATCACATATTGGGGTAGTTGGGACCGCCACCGCCCTCCGGCGCCACCCAGGTGATGTTCTGTGCGGGGTCCTTGATGTCGCAGGTCTTGCAGTGGATGCAGTTCTGGAAGTTGATCTGGAATCGCGGGCCGTCGCTCTCCTCGACCACCTCGTAGACCCCGACCGGGCAGTAGCGCTGTGCCGGCTCGGCGTACTCGGGCAGATTCTTCTCGATCGGGATGCTGGGGTCGCTCAGGCGCAGATGGCAGGGCTGATCCTCGTCGTGATTGGTGTTGGAGAGGAACACCGAAGAGGGCTTGTCGAACGACAGCTTGCCATCCGGCTTGGGGTAGTCGATACGGGTGGCCTCGGCGGCGGGGGTGAGGCGATAGTCCGGCGTGGTGTCGTGCAGTGTGGGCAGCTTGCCGCCACCGAGCAGCTGGTCGACGAAGTAGTAGGCGCCGCCACCGAGGGTGCCGTAGCGATGGACCGCCGGGCCGAAACTGCGGCTGGCCTGCAGCTCCTGCCACGCCCAGCTCGACTCCCATGCCTGGGTGAAAGCGGTGAGCTCGCGGCCGCCGGCATCATCCTCGGCGAGCGCCTCGAACACGCTCTCGGCGGCGACCAGGCCGGACTTCATCGCCGTGTGGATGCCCTTGATCTTGGCAAAGTTGAGGGTGCCGGCGTCGCAGCCGAGTAGCAGCGCCCCGGGCATGGTCATCTTGGGCAGGCAGTTGGCGCCGCCCTTGGCGATCGCCCGCGCGCCGTAGGCGACCCGCTTGCCGCCCTCGAGATAGCGTTTGAGCTGCGGGTGGTGCTTGAGCCGCTGGAACTCGTCGAACGGCGACAGATAGGGGTTGCGATAGCTCAAGTCGACGATCAGCCCCACCATCACCTGGTTGTCGTCGCCATGGTAGAGGAACCAGCCGCCGTGGCCGTCACCGCCGGCCGCCTTGTCGCTGAGCGGCCAGCCGGAGCCATGCACCACCAGCCCCGGTTCGTGCTGTTCGGCGGGGATGTCCCACAGCTCCTTGAAGCCGATGGCATAGTGTTGCGGATCGCGGCCGGCGGCGAGATCGAAGCGCTCGATCAGGCGCTTGCCGATATGCCCGCGGGCGCCTTCGCAGAACAGCGTGTACTTGGCGCGTAGCTCCATGCCCGGCATGTAGTTGGCGCCCTCGCTGCCATCGGCGGCCACGCCCATGTCACCGGTGACGATGCCTCGCACGATGCCGTCGTCGTCGATCAGCGCCTCCTGAGCCGCGAAACCGGGGAAGATCTCCACCCCCAGGGCCTCCGCCTGCTCACCCAGCCAGCGGCACAGGTTGCCGGCGCTGATGATGTAGTTCTGGGTGCCATGGCCGACGTTGTGCAGGCTCTTGGGCACCAGCGCACCGGGCAATTTCTGCGCCTTCTCTGCATCCTTGAGCAGATAGAGATCGTCACGCGTGACCGCGGTCTTCAGCGGCGCCCCGCGCTCGGCCCAGTCGGGGAAGAGCTCGGCCAGGGCGCGCGGCTCGAGCACGGCACCGGAGAGGATATGGGCGCCGACCTCGGAGCCTTTCTCGACCACGCACACGGAGAGTTCGCGCTCTGCCGCCTGGGCCTGCTGCATCAGCCGGCACGCTGCTGCCAGTCCGCTCGGCCCCGCGCCGACGATGACTACATCGAAATCCATGGATTCGCGTTCCAAACCGATTCTCCTTGCTAGCGCTACGGTATTGTCGGCCCGGCCCTCGCGCCGGCCGCGGCCTGTTATGGGGCTTGTGCCCGCGCGTCTCGACGTTATGACGCCGCGCGCTTTGCTTATGCCAAGGCGCGGCTTCGGGCCGCGCTCGATAATGGGCTATCATCGCACTTTTACGCCGCCGTTGTCCCTGATCCGGCCGCGCCGCCGCGGGATGGGACCACTGGCGGATTGACCCCGGCCACGTTTGACGCGAGTCTGTTTCGCGTCAATCGGTTTGGTGGAAGCGTTGCGCGTGTCTTGCGTGACGGCCGGCTTTTGCCTGCCGTCAGGTCAGTGACGTTTTCCGCCTCGCGCCGATCTTTTCTTCAGCCTGCGAGGACATCCATGAAAGTACTCGTCGCGGTCAAACGCGTCATCGACTACAACGTCAAGATCCGCGTCAAGCCGGATCACTCCGATGTCGACCTGACCAACGTCAAGATGGCCATGAACCCGTTCTGCGAGATCGCCGTCGAAGAGGCGGTGCGTCTCAAGGAGCAGGGTGTCGCCAGCGAGATCGTCGCTGTCACCGTCGGTCCCAAGGCCGCGCAGGAGCAGCTGCGCACGGCGCTGGCGCTGGGCGCCGATCGCGCCATTCACGTCGAGACCGAGGCGCGGGTCGAATCGCTGGCGGTGGCCAAGCTGCTCAAGGCGGTGGTCGATGAAGAGCAGCCGGACCTGGTGATCCTGGGCAAGCAGGCCATCGACACCGACAATAACCAGACCGGCCAGATGCTGGCGGCACTCACCGGCATGCCCCAGGGCACCTTCGCCTCGAAGGTCGACGTCAAGGAAGGCAGCGTGGACGTCACCCGCGAGATCGACGGTGGTCTGCAGACGGTGGCACTAACGCTGCCGGCGGTGGTCACCACCGACCTGCGTCTCAACGAGCCGCGCTACGCCAAGCTGCCCGACATCATGAAGGCCAAGAAGAAGCCGCTCGAGAGCAAGACGCCGGAAGCGCTGGGTGTCAGCGTCGAGAGCGGACTCGAGCTGCTCGGGGTCGAGACCCCGGCCGAGCGCAAGGGCGGTGTGAAGGTCGGCTCGGTGGATGAGCTGTTAGAGAAACTCAAGACCGAAGCGAAAGTGCTTTGAAGGGAGCGGCTGGCATGAGCATTCTGATTCTCGCCGAACAGCATGATGGCGAACTGTCAACGGGCACGGCGCACGTGGTTGCCGCGGCACGCGCGATCGGTGGCGACATCGACGTGCTGGTCGCCGGCGAAGGGGTCGACGCCGTGGCCCAGGCCGCTGCCGGTCTCGACGGCGTCAGCCGGGTGCGGGTGGCCGACGACGCGGTCTACGCGCACCAGTTGGCCGAGCCGCTGGCTGAGCTGCTGGTGGCACTGGCCGATGACTACACTCACGTGCTGGCGGCTTCCAGCACCACCGGCAAAAACGTGCTGCCGCGGCTGGCGGCGCTGCGCGACGTGGCCCAGATCTCCGATATCCTCGAGGTGGTCGGCGCCGACACCTTCAAGCGGCCGATCTACGCCGGCAACGCCATCGCCACGGTGCGCTCGAGCGACCCGCTGAAGGTGATCACGGTGCGCACCACCGCCTTCGACGCCGTGGCCGAGGGCGGCAGTGCCGCGATCGAGCCGATCAGCGCCGAGGTGAGCAACGCCAGCAGCCGGTTCGTCGGCGAAGAGCTGGCCCAGAGCGATCGCCCCGAGCTGGGCAGTGCCAAGATCGTCATCTCCGGTGGCCGTGGCATGGGTAGCGGCGACAACTTCAAGCTGCTCGAAGGCATCGCCGACAAGCTGGGTGCCGCCATCGGCGCTTCCCGCGCTGCGGTCGATGCCGGTTTCGTGCCCAACGACATGCAGGTGGGGCAGACCGGCAAGATCGTCGCCCCGGAGCTCTACATCGCGGTGGGCATCAGCGGTGCGATCCAGCATCTGGCCGGGATGAAAGACTCCAAGGTGATCGTGGCGATCAACAAGGACGAAGATGCACCGATCTTCCAGGTGGCCGATTACGGCCTGGTCGGCGATCTGTTCGAGATCCTGCCGGCACTGGAGCAGAAGCTGTAACCCGCGGCTGATCGGGGTTCGAAGCCGGCGCCTCAGGGCGCCGGCTTTTTTGTGCGCGCGAGTCTTCAGGAGATGAAGGTAGGGCTTGGATTCTGATTGATAATTGTTCTTGTTTGTACTAGGTTGTCGTCCTCTAGATCGGTGCCCACTTTTCGACGCTGTCGCACCGCTTTGAGACGGTGATCGTCACGTCTTCAGGCCCACTCCCACGGCTTCAGGCCCAATCGTAAGGAGATCGCGTGGTGTTGCATTCCCCGCGTCAGCGAAGCCACCGCCGGCTCACGGCGCTCTGCTTCGTCGCCGCGAGTCTCGTCGGCGTGGCCACTCAGGCCCCGGCTCAGGACTCGCTCAGTCAGGCCAGCATCGAGGCGCAGCAGACCCAGGCCGCGCTGCAGCGGCGTATCGACAGTGCCGACGACGCCACGCGCGAAGCCCTCGAGCGGCTGCGGCGTGCCACCCGGCAGGCGGACCGCCTGGAGAGCTACAACGCCGAGCTGGCGCCGGTGGTGGCGGATCAGGCACGCCGCATCGAGTCGCAGCAAAAGGCACTGGCGCAGATCTCGACCACGCGCGAAGCGCTGCCGGGTGAGATGCGCGAGATGGTCGAACAGCTGCGCGGGATGATCGAGGCCGACATGCCGTTTCTGCGCCAGGAGCGCCTGGCGCGGGTCGATACCCTCGAACAGATGCTCGCCAGCGATGAAACCTCCCAGGCCGACAAGCTACAGAAGATCTTCTCGGTGTGGCGCACCGAGCTCGACTACGGTCGCCAGATGGACCAGTGGAGCGGCCCGCTGACGGGTGAGCGTGCGCCGGACGCGCAGGCCGGTAGCGACTATGCGCGCCAGGTCGATTACCTGCGGGTGGGGCGCACCGGCTTTTACTATGTCACTCCCGACGGTCAAGCCGGTGGCGTGTGGAAGGTCGCGAGCCAGCGCTGGGAGCCGCTCGATCGCGGTCAGATCGACGAGGTGCGCCGGGGAATCCGTATCGCCCGTGACCAGGCCGCCCCGGCACTGCTGGCGCTGCCGGCGTCCATCAGTGTGGTGCCCGGGCAGTCGCCGCAAGCGGCCGGCGACGGGGCTGGACCAGGCGATGCCCAGACCCCGAGCGCGCCGCAGGAAACGGCACAGGAGTCGGCATCATGAAGCAGCATTCGTTCGTTTCCCGTGGGCAGTCGCTGCTGATCGCGCTGATGCTGGCGGCGCCGGTAGCCCAGGCGCAGGATCCGGCCGCACCCGATGCCCAGGATGCTACCGCCTCCCAGTCTTCTTCCACCCAGGCTCAGGCCGAAGCGCCGAATACGCTGCAGCAGGTGCTGGCGCGCTTCCAGGCCGACAGTCGGGAGGCCGAGGCCCGCGACGATGCGCGTCTGGCCGCGCTGGTGGATGACCGCCAAAAGCTCGATGCGGCAGTGGCGGACGCCGAAAGGCGGCTTTCGGCAGCGCAGGCAAAGCGCGAAGAACTGGAACAGCGCCAGCGCGAGCAGCGCCAGACGCTGGCTGACCTGGGGCAGCAACGTGGCGGCGATGCTGCCGATATCGAGGCGGTGTCGCAGGTGATCAAGCAACAGGCCGGTGAGCTGCGCGATGCGCTCAGCGATAGCTGGCTGACCCTGGGCGGTGCGGCGCAGCTGCCGCCACGGCTGGATGATCGTGGGTTGGTCGATATCGATACCCTCGATCGGCTACGCGGTGATCTCGCTGCGCTGATCGCGGAGAGCGCCCGCGGCGTAAGCTTCGAGGCGCCTGTGGCGGCGGCCAATGGCGACGTGCAGGTGCGTCCGGTGGTGCGTCTGGGCGACAGCGTGGCGTTCAGCCAAGGCGATCTGCTGGCGCGTGACGCCGACGCCAAGCTGCCGCTCGATGTCTTCCCGCACACGCCCGGCGATGTTCGCGCGGCGCTGCGCGACTTCCAGGCCGGGCAGGGCGAGCGCTTCTTCTTCGATCCCACCGACGGCGAGGTGCTGCAGGCGATCGCCCAGCAGCCTAGTCTGTGGCAGCGCTTTCAGCAGGGCGGCTACGTCGGCTACGTGATCGTTGGGCTGGGCGCCATCGGCCTGCTGGTGGCGCTGGCGCAATACCTCTATCTGCTGCGGGTGAGTTCACGCATGCAGCGTCAGCTGCGCGACCCTGAGCGGCTGCGTGATGACAACCCCCTCGGGCGGGTACTGGGGCGCTTCGGTGCGCTGGGCCCGAGTCACGCCCCGGAGGCCCTCGAGGCGCGTCTCGACGAGGCGCTGCTGGCGGAGCAGCCGCGTCTCGAGCGCGGCCAGCCGATCGTCAAGCTGATCGCCGCGGTGGCACCGCTGTTGGGGCTGCTGGGAACAGTCACCGGGATGATCATCACCTTCCAGTCGATCACCGTGTTTGGCACCGGCGATCCGCAGCTGATGGCCGGGGGGATCAGCCAGGCGCTGGTGACCACCGTGCTGGGCTTGATCACCGCGGTGCCGTTACTGTTCGTCAACACCGCGCTGAGCAGCCGTAGCCGGCGGCTTGTCGGGCTGCTCGAAGGGCGCGCCAGCGCGGTTCTGGCCGAGCACCTGGAAGCTGCGGGCCAGGATCAGGAGAGCCATCGTGGCGTTCACGCTTGAGCCGATCCGCTGGCTGATCGACGCCGGCGGCGGGGTCCTGGTAGTGATCATGCTGGTCGCCATGGCGCTGTTCGCGCTGGCGCTGGAGCGTCTGATCTACTGGCGCTTCACCTACCGCCGGGCGCGCCGAGCGCTGATCGATGCCTGGATCCAGCGCCGCGACCACGTCAGTTGGAGCGCGCTCACCCTGCGCGAGGTGTGGACCCGGGAGCTACTGGCGCGGCTGCGCCAGCCGTTGCCCTGGCTCAAGCTGCTGGTGGCGATATGCCCGTTGCTGGGGCTGCTGGGTACCGTCACCGGGATGATCCAGGTGTTCGATAGCCTCTCCCTCAGCGACAGCGGCCAGGCGCGGGCGATGGCCGACGGCGTTGCTCGTGCCACGCTGCCCACCCTGGTGGGCATGGCCGTGGCCGTGGTCGGGCTGCTGTTCGTGTCCCGACTGGAACAGATCATTCGGCGCGAGGACCAGCGGCTGCACGATCGCATGGCTCGCGCGGTGGAGGATGCCCATGCGTAGGCGGCGCCTGCGGGAAGCGAGCGACGACGCCACCGGGATCGACCTGACCCCGATGCTCGATGTCGTCTTCATCATGCTGATCTTCTTCATCGTCACCACCAGCTTCATCAAGGAGAGTGGGGTCGAGATCGAGCGGCCGCAGTCGAGCGAGGCGACCGCGCGCCCCGACACCCAGGTGCTGGTGGCGATCACCCAGGATGGCGCGGTGTGGGTCGACGGCGAGGCGGTGGACGCCCATCGGGTCGGCGCCAAGGTGGCGGCACTGGTCTCCGGCGATGGCAGCGTGGTGGTCCAGGCCGACCGCCGCTCGACCACGGGTCTGCTGCTCGAGGTGATGGATCGCATTCGCCAGGCCGGGGTCGACAATGTCGCTGTCGCAGCCAATCGGGACGCGGGCTGATGCGTAGGCTGGTGGGGCTGGTCGCCGGTGGCGTGCTGGCGCTGGTGCTGTTTTATCTGCTGGCGCTGCTGGTGGCACCACCCGCGCCGGAGGATCAGGAGATCGTCAGCGCTGCACCGATCGCCATGGTCGACGCGCCGGAGCAGGCGCAGACAGCACCGGCGACGAGCGCAGCAGCGCCACCGCCTCCGCCGGCCGCACCGCCGCCACCTCCGGCCGCGGCACCGACGCCGGCGCCGACACCCAGCCAGATCGCGGTGCCCGAGCCCGAGGTCGCGCAGCCGCAGACCCCGGCGCCGACGCTGGATACCTCGTTGCCCGAGCTGAGCGAGGCGCGGCCGACGCCGCGACCCAAGCCGCAACCACAACCTCAGCCACAACCTGAATCGCGGCCCGAGCCCAATCCGCAGCCTAGCCCATCACCAGCGCCCAGCCAGGCCCAGGGGCAGGCCGCGCAGCCGACGCCCAAGGGTACTCAGGCCGCGCCGCGGGATGTGGGACAGCTGCAGCCGACCAGTCGGGTCAATCCGACCTACCCGGTACGGGCGCAGCGGCGTGGCCTGGAGGGCTACGTCGAGGTCAGCTTCGTGATCCAGCCCGATGGGCGCGTGGATAGCGGCAGCCTGCGGGTGATCGACGCCGAGCCGGCCAACGTGTTCGACCGCGCGGTGGAGGAAGCGGTAGCGCGCTGGCGCTTCCCGCCGGCGGACGACGTGCGCCGTGCCACCCAGCGTATCGAGTTCAAACTGCAAGGTTGACCATGGACGCGTCACAGACTGTCATTCCGCCCGCGGGGCCCGCCCTGGCTGTCACTACGGCCGCCGATGCCGTTAAGGGACGGCAGCGCCGGTATGGCGCTGCACTCCTGCTGCTGGCGTTACTGGTGACCACGCCGGTGATGGCCGAAGGGCCGGCCTTGCGTTCCAGCATGATTGCTTCGCTCGAGTCGCTGCAGCAGCAGTTGGCCGCGGGCGACAACGCCGCGGTGGCGTCGCGGGCCGAGGCCGCCGCGGCGCGTCTCGATGGCGGTAATGCCGCCGATCGCTGGGCCCGGGCGCTGTTTCTGCAGCTCGAAGCCAGCGCTCTGGCTCGCCAGGGGAAGAGCGCCGCCGCGGCGCAGCGCCTGGCCACGGCGCGCGCTATCGATGAGGTGCCGGCGCCACGGCGGCTGGCCTGGCTGCGCCAGGAGGCGCAGCTGCGTCTCGCCGCCGGGCAGCGCGAGCGCGGGGCTGATCTGCTCACGCGCTGGGTCGAGGCCAGCGGCGGCGACGCCGAGTCGCGCTGGTTGCTGGTGCAAACGCGCGCTGCCCTCGGCGAGTGGCAGGCGGCAGCAAACTCTCTCGATCGCCTGCGCGAATCGGGCAGCGCCTCCTGGGATGCCGAGCAGCGCCGGCTCGCCAGCACGGTCTATCAGCGCAGTGGGCGTTTCGATGACGCCCTGACACTGCTGGGTGACGATGCCGATTCGCCGCAGGTGTGGCGGCGCGCGGCCGGGCTGGCGCAGCGGGCAGGCGACCCCGGGCGCGCGGCGGCGATCTGGGAGAGCGGCTGGCGTCGCGGCGTGCTGACCCGGCCGCAGGATCTGGTGCAACTGGCCGAGCTGCATATCGCCGGTGGAACACCCGCTCGCGCGGGGGAGTATCTGGCGCGCTGGCTGGCGGACGGCGAGCTGCCACGTTCCGAGGCCAATCTACGCCTGCAGGCGCAGGCGTGGAGTGCAGCGCGCGAACATGACAAGGCCCTGGCGGCGTGGCGCGAGCTGGCCAATCGGACTGAGAACGTGGCGGACTGGCGCCAACTGGCCGAGGCCGCCTATGCCTGGGGCGAGTGGCAGGTGGTGCTCGACGCCCTGGGTCATATCGTGCCCGCCGACGACGTTGACCGGAATAAAGTCGACCGAAACCAAGTCGACCGGAACGAAGCTGCGCAGAAGACTGGGAGTAGTGATGCGTCGGGGCAGGCTGCCCAGGGGCGCGACTGGCTACTGATGGGCGTTGCCGCGGTCCAGCTGCAGCGCCCTGAACTGGCGCGCCGGGCGTTGAAGCGGGCGGCGGCGGCAGGGGAGAGCCAGGCCCAGGCTTGGCTGGTGTCGCTGGGCCAAGGCTAGGAACCCCTGCATAAATGCCTGCACGGACTCGGCCTCCCCAGCGCATGACTACGTTGCGCGGTACTGGGACGCCAGCCCGGTCGAAGGCTCGCCTAACCCCATGTTATGTCTCGCGTGACGCGTTGCCTTCGGCAACTTGCCCTGACGGGCCGCCCTACGGGCGTTCTCTACGCGCTGCTTCGAGTCTGCGTTCCGTGCGCCTTGCCCTTCATCTCGTTCGGCGATTTATTCAACGCTTCCCTAGGCGCTCACTCGAGCGTGAAGTCGCTCCACACCGGGGCGTGATCCGAGGGTTTCTCCATGCCGCGCAGCGCGTAGTCGACGCCGGCGGCGCGGGTAGCTTCGGCCAGCGGGTCGGTGACCAGGATGTAATCGATACGCAGACCCCGCTTGGGCTCGCGATCAAACCCCTTGGAGCGGTAGTCGAACCAGCTGAACAGCTCGCTGCTGTCCGGGTGACACAGGCGATAGCTATCCTTCAGCCCCCACGCCTTGAGCCGCTCGAGCCATTCACGCTCTTCCGGCTGGAAGCTGGTCTTGCCTTCGCGCAGCCAGCGCTTGCGGTTCTCCTCGCCGATACCGATGTCGATATCCTGCGGTGAAATATTGAAGTCGCCCATGATGGCCAGGCGCTCGGCGGGGTCGTGGCGCGCCTCGAGCAAGGCGCTGAGCCCGGCATAGAAGGCGCGCTTGTGCGGGAACTTGGTCGGGTGCGCGACGTTTTCGCCCTGCGGGAAGTAGCCGTTCCACACCGTCAGCGGGCGGCCGTCGGGGCCCGTCAGCGTGGCACCGATCAGTCGCCGCTGAGCGTCCTCCGGGTCGTCGGGCAGGCCGTAGTGGACCTGTTCCGGGCGCGCCTTGGTCATCAACGCGACCCCGTAGTGTCCCTTCTGGCCGTGGATGTGGACGTGATAACCGAGCGCCTCGACTGCCTCGCGCGGAAACTCGCTGTCCTGGACCTTGGTCTCCTGCAGCCCGATCACGTCCGGATCGTGGGCCTCGACCAGCGCCTCCAGCTGATGCAGGCGAGCGCGAATGCCGTTGATGTTGAACGAGACCAGGCGCATCAGTCGGTATCCTTATCGCTGTTGTCGGCTTTATGCAGTGGCAGCGGCGCCACGCTCTGGCGCTTCAGCTTGCGCTCGGCCTGGGCCTTGCGCTGCTGGTCCTTCTTGGACACGTAACGGCGCGAGGAGGTGACCTCGTCAGGGTTCTCGTGGCGCCAACGACGATAGTCCTTGCGCTTACCGGTGCGGATGCTGACCTTGTCGGCCAGGGAGCGGGTCTTCTTTCTGCGAGTCATTCACGCGGCCTTTGCTAGCGGCGCCCGCGGCCTGAGTGCCGGGGCGTTGTCGTCTCATGCCACCCATTCTAACAGGCCCCAACGCGGCTGACAGGCCGGGCTCGCCGCCCGGCTGGCGACGTCACGCACCCAGGCTGGTACACTAGGGGCTTGCCCGCGCCGACGCCGGGCCTTGGCCTGCCGCCAGCGGCGGCACCAGGCGGTGGTGTCGGATCGAGCGCCAGCACTGCTTCGGCGGCTCTCCGTACCCGCGCGGGCTTCACCGTCAATCGAATTCGGACATTCGTCATAACTATGAGTGAGTCGGACAACACCCAGGCACCGGCACAGAACCGCAGACCCAAGCGGCGTCGACGCAAGCCTCGTAAATCGCAGTCGCGCAACGCCAACGGCTGGTCGCTGGATCAGTTTCCGGTCGCGCCCGTGGCCGGCCGCTGGCGGTTCCACGATTTCGATCTGCCGCTGGCGCTGATGCGCGCCATCCACGCCGAGGGGTTCGAGTACTGCACCCCGATCCAGGCCGAAGCGCTGATGCACACGCTGCTAGGCGGCGACGTGGTGGGCAAGGCGCAGACCGGTACCGGCAAGACGGCCGCGTTTCTGATCTCGATGCTCGCCTATTTCCTCGAGGAGGAGGCGCCGGACGGCCAGAAGCCGGGGACGCCGCGGGCACTGGTCGTCGCCCCCACCCGCGAGCTGGCGCTGCAGATCGAGAAGGACGCCAAGGCGCTGGCGCGCTTCACCACGCTCAACGTGGCCAGCGTGGTCGGTGGCATGGATTACCAGAAGCAGCGCGAGCAGTTGGGCAAGAACCTGGACATCCTGGTGGCCACGCCGGGCCGGCTGCTGGACTTCCAGCAGAAGCGCGACATCGATCTCTCCCAGGTCGAGGTGCTGGTGCTCGATGAAGCGGATCGCATGCTGTCGATGGGTTTCATCCCCGACGTCAAGCGCATCATCCGCTACACGCCCAAGCGTGAAGAGCGCCAGACCTTCCTGTTCTCGGCGACCTTTACCCCGGATATTCTCAACCTGTCCGAGCAGTGGACCCACAATCCGGCCCACGTCGAGATCGAGGTGACCACCGAGAACGCCGCCAACATCGATCAGCGCGTCTATCTGGTCAGCGACAGTGACAAGCGCCGGCTGCTGATCAACCTGCTCAAGCAGGAGTCGATGGAGCGCGTGATCGTCTTCGGCAACCGCCGCGATCTGGTGCGTGAGCTCGATGGACTGCTGCGCGAGGCGGGCATCAACGTAGCGATGCTCTCCGGCGACGTGCCGCAGAATCAGCGTATCAGCACGCTCGAGAAGTTCCGCGAGGGTGAGATCCAGGTGCTGGTGGCGACCGATGTCGCCGGGCGCGGCATTCATATCGAGGATGTCAGCCACGTGGTCAACTACACCCTGCCCGAGGACCCGGAAGACTACGTGCACCGTATCGGTCGTACCGGTCGCGCCGGCGCCAAGGGGGTCTCGATCAGTTTCGTCGGCGAGGAGGACGCGTTCTCGCTGCCCGAGATCGAGGCTTATATCAAGGACAAGCTGCCGTGCGAGCAGCCGCCGGAGTCGATGCTCGTCTGAGCTGAGCGACCCCGAACCGACCGCTCATCCCCTTGAGCGGTCACCCTGCCTTCCCCACACAGGCCGGCTCGCCCGGAACCCGCATGCTCGACGAGACGCTCAAGCAGGAGATTCAGGACGCCTACCGACGTACGCTCGAGGGTCTTGAACTCACGCCGCGCTATGGCCAGCGGCTGATGATCGCAGAGATCGCGCGCACCCTGGCCGGGATCGAGCACGACGATCAGGGGCGGCGTACCTCTCAGGAGCACGTCTGCGTGCTCGAGGCGGGTACCGGCACCGGCAAGACACTGGCCTATCTGCTGGCGGCGTTGCCGGTGGCCAAGGCGCGCGGCAAGCGGCTGGTGGTGGCGACCGCGACGGTGGCGCTGCAGGAGCAGGTGCTCAATCAGGATCTGCCGCGGCTGCGCGAGCATAGCGGGCTCGATTTCGACTACGCCCTGGCCAAGGGGCGCGGGCGCTATCTGTGCGTCGCCAAGCTCGACCAGGCGCTGGAGGGCAGCGAGCCCAATCCCACGCTGTCGCTGTTCGAGCAGACCATCGCTACCGATGCCGGTGGCGACTTCCCGCAGCTCATCCAGGAGATGGCCGACACCTACGCCTCGGGCAAGTGGGAGGGCGACCGCGACAGCTGGCCGGTGGCGATCGATGACCGCGACTGGCGCCGCCTGACCGTCGACCATCGCCAGTGCACCAACCGTCGCTGCGGTCATTTTGGCGCCTGTGCCTACTTCCGCTCGCGGCGGAATCTGGAGCAGGCCGACATCGTGGTCGCCAACCACGATCTGGTGCTGGCGGATCTGGCCCTCGGTGGCGGCATGGTGCTGCCGCCGCCGAAGGAGTGCATCTACATCTTCGACGAGGGGCACCATCTTCCGGACAAGGCGCTGGATCACTTTCACCATCGCTTCGCCGTCAATGGCACCCTGCGCTGGCTGCGCACGCTGAAGAAGTCGCTCACCGAACTGAATACCGCGCTCGCCGCCCAGCCCACGCTGGCGCGTCTGCTGGCGGCCTTTCCCGAGCGCATCGCAGCGCTCGAGCCGAGTCTGGGCGAGGCCTACGCCATGGGCCATCAGATCGCCGGGCTCGAGCAGGGCGCCGGGGACGAGCAGGGCGCCGGGGACGAGACCCGGCATCACCGCTTCGTCAACGGCCGCGCGCCGGCACCGCTGGTGGCGCTGGCGCAGCAGTTGGTGATTCCCTTCGCGGCGCTGGCGCGCGACCTGGAGACGATGACCGAGATCCTGCGCGAGAGCCTGGACCCGGACAAGTCCACCGGGCTTCCCCGCGAGCAGGCCGAACCCTGGCTGCCGCTGAGTGCCTTGCTCCACGGGCGCGCGCTGGATGCCCACGCGCTGTGGCAGGCCATGGCCAGTGAGGACCCGCCGGATCAGAAGCCCCAGGCGCGCTGGCTCACCTTCGAGCGCTTCGGCAGCGAGCCCGAGCTGACCTTTTCGGCCAGCCCGGTCTCCGCCGCCGAGACCCTGGCGCGCCACCTGTGGGGAACCTGCTACGGGGCGGTGGTGACTTCGGCCACGCTGACCGCGCTCAACCGTTTCGAACGTCTTCAGGAGCGTGCCGGCCTGGCCAATCGCTACCGCTATCAGCGCCTGCCGAGTCCGTTCGACTACTCCCGCGCCACCCTCAGCGTGCCGCGCGAGGCGGTGGAGCCCGGCGATCCGGTGGCCCACGACCGCGCCATCGTGCAGTTCATCGAGGGGCGCGAGGACGACGAGGCGATCCTGGTGCTGTTTTCGTCGCGCAAGCAGCTCAAGAGCGTCGCCGAGGCGCTCGCCGAACCCTGGGCGTCGCGCCTGCTGTCCCAGGACCGCCTGCCCAAGCGCGAGCTGCTCGAGCGCCATCGCAAGGCAGTGGATGCGGGGCAGGGTAGTCTGATCTTCGGACTGGCGAGCTTCGCCGAGGGGATCGATCTGCCGGGGCGCTATCTCACCCATGTGGTGATCACGCGGCTGCCGTTTTCGGTACCGGACGATCCGGTGGGGGCGACGCTGGCGGAGTGGATCGAGAGCCAGGGGGGCAATCCGTTCATGCGCATCTCGGTGCCGGACGCCTCGATCAAGCTGGTCCAGGCCTGCGGTCGGCTGATTCGCAAGGAGAATGACAGCGGGCGTATCTCGCTGCTCGACCGCCGGGTGCTGACCCGACGTTACGGCAAGGCGCTGCTGGATGCGCTGCCGCCGTTCCGGCGCGAGATCGAGGGGGTGGTCAGGGAAACCTCCTGATCCGGCAGTTGCTGGCGCCAGTCTGCGCAGCGCCGTTCACTTTTCGCTGCCCCGAAGACCATTTTTTTCGAGGCTCTGGATTTCGGGGCTCTGGATTTCGAGGCTCTGGAACCCGCTTTTCGATACCCTGAAACGCCAACGCCCGCTGTGATCAGCGGGCGTCGGCATGTCAGAACCGGGCTTTTCAGCTTTCGGGCGCGAGTCGCGCCTTGAGCGTCGGCGCAAGCTGCTCGGCCATCTGGGTCAGGCTGCGCTCGGTGGTGGGCCAGTCGATGCAGGCATCGGTGATCGACACGCCATACTCGAGCTGGCTGCGGTCGGCGGGAATCTTCTGCGCCCCCCAGCCGATGTTGGACTCGATCATCAGGCCGATGATCGAGCGATTGCCATCGAGGATCTGGTGGGTCACGTTCTCCATCACCAACGGCTGCAGTGCCGGGTCCTTGTTGGAGTTGGCGTGGGAGCAGTCGACCATCAGATTGGCCTTGAGACCGGCCTTGGCCAGCTCCTGCTCTGCCAGGGTGACGCTGACGCTGTCGTAGTTGGGTTTGCCGTTGCCGCCGCGCAGGACCACATGGCCGTAGGCGTTGCCGCGGGTACGGATCACCGCGACCTTGCCGGCCTGATCGATGCCCAGGAAGTTGTGCGGGCTGGCCACCGACTGCAGCGCGTTGACCGCCACGTCCAGACTGCCGTCGGTGCCGTTCTTGAAGCCGACCGGGCCGGAGAGCCCCGAGGCCATCTCGCGATGGGTCTGGGATTCGGTAGTGCGGGCGCCGATCGCCGACCAACTGATGCAGTCCTGCAGATACTGCGGCGAGATCGGGTCGAGTGCTTCCGTGGCCAGTGGCAGGCCGATCTCGGCCAGATCCACCAGCAGGCGGCGGGCGATGTGCAGCCCCTCTTCGATCTCGAACGAGTCGTTGAGATGGGGGTCGTTGATCAGGCCCTTCCAGCCCACCGTGGTGCGCGGCTTCTCGAAGTAGACGCGCATCACGATATAGAGGCTGTCGCTCACCGCATCGGCCAGCTTACGCAGGCGCCGGGCATAGTCGCGGGCGGCCTCGGGGTCGTGGATCGAGCAGGGGCCGATCACCACCAACAAGCGCGGGTCCTCGCGGTCGAGGATGCGCTGGATGGTCTGGCGGCCTTCGATGACCGTGCGCTCGGCGGCTTCGCTGAGCGGGATGTGCTGCTTGAGCACTTCGGGAGATATCAGAACGTCCTGCGCCAGGACGTTGAGATTGTTGACCTGCTGTTCCGACATGCTGGGCCCGTTGAAATCTGCGATGGTTCGCGCGTGGACGCGTGGGAGATGGCGCCGTCGAGCGACGCGCGTCTGCGTGTAGAGCGCGTACTATGGCGGCTTGGAAGGACAAAAATCAACTTTCCGCAGGCCGTAAAGGCGGGCGATACGGCCGTCGACGACTTGATGGCGGGCGCCAAAACGGCAAGACTGGCAGGCTTTCACCGCGTGCCGCCTCCTGCTTTCTGTTAAATGCCGGGGTTCTGTTATAAGTTGCACGCCTGTCACTGAATCGCGAGTCCCACGGCTCCAGGTTGAATCATGAGCGTATTGTCACCGTCATATCCCGATCGTCACCCGCTGGTTCCCCGATGCGCCGCGCCCATGAACCGGTGGAGTGCCTGAATGGGTGCCAGAGAGACCGATCAGCAGCTGGTCGAGCGCGCCCAGAAGGGAGATACCCGGGCCTTCGATCTTCTGGTCAAGAAGTATCAGCACAAGATTCTGGGGCTCATCGGCCGCTACGTACAGGACCATGCCGAAGTCCAGGACGTGGCCCAGGAGGCCTTCATCAAGGCCTATCGGGCCCTCGGCAGCTTCCGAGCCGAAAGCGCCTTCTATACCTGGATGTACCGTATTGCCATCAACACGGCCAAGAACTACCTGGTCTCCCGCGGCCGGCGCCCGCCGGGCAGCGATCTCGACATCGCCGATGCCGAGGTGGTCGACCAGAGCGGGCGGCTCTCTGACATCGAGTCTCCCGAAGCGTCGATTGCCCGCGATCAGCTCGAGTCGGCGGTCTTCGCGGCGATCGACAATCTACCCGACGATCTGCGCACGGCGATCACCCTGCGCGAGTTCGACGGGCTCTCCTATGAGGATATCGCCACCATCATGGAGTGTCCGGTGGGTACCGTGCGCTCGCGTATCTTTCGCGCGCGGGAGGCGGTCGACAGGCATATCCAGCCGCTGCTGGAGCGGGGGGATTCCAGTGTCGCCAATGACGGCTGAGGCGTGTGCAGCGGGCGACGTATTCGATCTGCAAATAAACATGAATCGAAAATGAACTGTCGTGCGCCTGCGGCGTCATAGAGTGTGAAAGAGACACTGATGTCGTTGCCCGGCGACGCTGCCGGCGGCGATCACGGGCAAGGCACTGGCCGAGTGTGAGGGTGTGACTATGAAGCAGTTACGAGAGTCGTTTTCCGCGTTGATGGACGACGAGGGCGACGAGTTCGATCTCCGGCGCGTCTTCAAGCAGATGGAGACGGCTTCCGGCGAGGCGGACACCTGGCGGCGCTACCATCTGGCGCGCAGCATGATGCAGCGCGAACGCGAGGCGGTGGTGGATATCGATATCTCCGCTGACGTGATGGCGGCGATCGCCGATGAGCCGGCCCCCGGTGTGGCCGAGACGCCGACGGCGTCTCGCCGTCACTCGTTCTCCTTCATGGGCGGTGCGGCGGTGGCCGCGGCGGTCTCGCTGATGGTGATCACTGGCGTGCAGGTCTACAACGGCTTCGGCGGTGATGCCGCCGTACCGGCCGACATCGCTTCCAGCGGTGAGTCGCTCACGCCGGCGGCTGGCGCGCAGCCCGCTTTCGCGCTTCCTTCCGGCGGCGGTGAAAGTGGCGTGATTCCGGCATCGATGCGCGCGCCGGCCTCCAGCGGCATGCCGATCTTCTCGATGGCAGGCGCCGGCACTGGCGGTGGCGAGCAGCGCGGGCTGATGACCATTGGTGATGACGTCATGCTGCCGCTGTTCAGCGCCAGCGGCGACGCTGGCCTGGATCAGGAGCAGGGCGCTTCGCTGCAGTCCTACCTGGCGCGACGCACCCTAGGTAACGGTGACCTGGGGTTGCTGCACGGCTCCGGCAACTACGCCAGCCAGCTTCACGCGATCGACGCCTCTGCCACGCGCTAAGGCGAGGCTTTCGGCGCCAACGGGGCGCGGCCGTCGCATGACGGCCGCGCCCCGCGCGTTTCCAAGTCGCGGGCGCGAGCCCTTACGCTGCCGGATATCTTCCCCTCCCATCGGCAACCGGCGCACGCCGCGGCGGTAAAGAATCTTTACATCTCGTTGAACTCTTCGGCTTTTTCCGCATCAATGAAGAGGGTGGCGGCGGCATGAAGCCACCGGCGCCGTGTCCTGGGCGGGGTTCATTGTGACCGCGTTATCTCTCGCCGGGGCCGGCCATCGCAAACGTATGGCTCGCGACGAGTCTTCATGGTGTTAGGAGTGTTTAATGGAACGTATGACAAGATGGTTCGCTCCCTGGCTGGTGCTGATGATGGCGCTGCTGTCGACACAGATAGCTCGTGCCAGTGATCTGCCGGACTTCACCGCGCTGGTCAAGCAGGCGGCGCCGGGCGTGGTCAACATCTCCACGACCAGCACGGTCAGTGCCGCCGATGATCCCTTCGGGCAGCAGGATGTTCCCGATATCTTCCGCCGCTTCTTCGGCGACCAGATGCCACCGATGCCCGGCGCGCCGGGAGCAGAAGAGGAGCGCAAGTCGCTCGGTTCGGGCTTCATCATTCGCTCCGATGGCTACATTCTGACCAATGCCCACGTGGTCAAGAACGCCGACGAGATCATGGTGCGCCTGAACGATCGGCGTGAACTGCCGGCCAAGCTGGTGGGCTCCGATCCGCGCACCGATGTGGCGCTGCTCAAGGTCGATGCCAAGGACCTGCCGACGCTCAAGATCGGCAACTCCGATGATCTTCAGGTCGGCGAGTGGGTGGCGGCGATCGGCTCGCCGTTCGGTTTCGACCACTCGGTCACCGCGGGTATCGTCAGTGCCATCAACCGTACCCTGCCCAGCGACACCTATGTGCCGTTCATCCAGACCGACGTCGCCATCAACCCGGGCAACTCCGGTGGTCCGCTGTTCAACCTGGATGGCCAGGTGGTGGGCATCAACTCCCAGATCTATACCCGCAGTGGCGGCTTCATGGGACTCTCCTTCGCTATCCCGATCAGCGTGGCGATGAACGTCGCCGATCAGCTGCGCACCGAAGGCCACGTCAGCCGCGGCTGGCTGGGCGTGGTGATCCAGCCGGTGTCGAAGGATCTGGCCGAGTCGTTCGGGCTCGACGACACCAAGGGCGCGCTGGTCTCCGACGTCAGCGATGACAGCCCGGCCAAGAAAGCCGGACTCAAGGCTGGCGACGTGATCTTGAGCGTCAACGGGGATGCCGTCGACGACTCCACCACGCTGCCGCGTATCATCGGCAAGTTCGCCCCGGGCGCAACGATCAAGCTCAAGGTCCTGCGTGACGGCGACACCCGCAACATCGACGTCACCGTGGGCGACTGGCCCGACTCGCTGAGCGCCGATGGCTCGTCCGGCGGCCCGTCGACCAACGACCAGACCAAGCTGGGTATCGCCATCAGCGATCTGAGCGCCCAGGAGAAGCAGCAGCTCGAGGTCGACAGCGGTGTCCTGGTGCGTCGAGTCGATCCGCGCGGTGCGGCGGCCGCCGCCGGTATCCAGCCGGGCGACGTCATCGTCAGCTTCGATCAGAAGCCGGTGGATAGCGCGGATGCGCTGATCAAGGCGGTCAAGCAGGTCAAGGGAGATCGTGCGGTGCCGGTGCGCATCTCACGCGACGGCAACTCGCTGTTCGTCGCCCTGCGGCTCAAGGCTCACGACAGCAAAGAGTGACGCCCCAGCCGCGCATGTGCCCGACGAGCCCCGCCCCCGGCGGGGCTCGTCGCGTGTGGCGCGGCAACGGCGCACGCGGTCGCTGTCCTTGGCACAGCCATGTCGGTACAATGCCGCCATTTCGTCATCAACCGCGTAATGCGTAACCCTTCGGGGGCGCGACCTTCTGCGCGTACAACGACTGGTAAGGACTCAATGGCAGACGCCGCAAGCAACGAACAGCTCAAGTACATCCGCAACTTCTCGATCATCGCCCATATCGACCACGGCAAGTCCACGCTGGCCGACCGCATCATCCAGGTGTGCGGCGGGTTGAGCGAGCGCGAATTGAAAGAGCAGGTGCTCGACTCGATGGATCTGGAGCGCGAGCGCGGCATCACCATCAAGGCGCAGTCGGTGACCCTCGACTATCAGGCTGAGGATGGTCATACCTACCAGCTCAACTTCATCGACACCCCGGGTCACGTCGACTTCTCCTACGAAGTGTCGCGTTCGCTCTATGCCTGCGAGGGTGCGCTGCTGGTGGTCGATGCCGCGCAGGGGGTCGAGGCGCAGTCGGTGGCCAACTGCTACACCGCGATCGAGCAGAACCTGGAAGTGCTGCCGGTCCTCAACAAGATGGACCTGCCCCAGGCCGATCCGGACAAGGTGGCCCACGAGATCGAGGAGATCATCGGTCTCGACGCCCACGATGCGGTGCAGGTGTCGGCCAAGAGCGGGCTCAACATCGACAAGCTGCTGGAGCGCCTGGTGCGCGACATCCCGCCGCCCAAGGGCGACCGCGAGGGTCAGCTGCAGGCGCTGATCATCGACTCCTGGTTCGACAACTACCAGGGCGTGGTGTCGCTGGTGCGGCTGTTCGATGGCACCCTCAAGAAGGGTGACAAGATCCACATGAAGTCGACCGGGCGCGATTGGGAAGTGACCGATATCGGCTTCTTCACGCCCAAGCAGCACTCCACCGGGATCCTGCGCGCCGGCGAGGTGGGCTTCGTGATCGCCGGTATCAAGGATATCCACGGCGCGCCGGTGGGTGACACCATCACCCACGCCAAGACCAAGGACGTACCGCGGCTGCCCGGCTTCCAGAAGGTCAAGCCGCAGGTCTACGCCGGCATGTTCCCGGTCAGCTCCGACGACTACGAGGACTTCCGCGACGCCCTCGAGAAGCTCGCGCTCAACGACGCCTCGCTCGACTACGTGCCCGAGAACTCGGACGCGCTGGGCTTCGGCTTCCGCGTCGGTTTCCTCGGTACGCTGCACATGGAGATCATCCAGGAGCGGCTGGAGCGCGAGTACGACCTCGATCTGCTGACCACGGCGCCGACGGTCATCTACGAGTTGCTGATGGACGACGGCGAGCTGGTCTATATCTCTAACCCTTCGAAGCTGCCCGACCTGGGTAACGTCGACGAGATGCGCGAGCCGATCGTGCGCGCCAACATCCTGGTGCCGCAGGAGTTCGTCGGCAACGTCATCAGCGAGTGCGTCAATCGGCGCGGCGTGCAGCTCGACATGCAGGTACTGGGTAACCAGATGCAGCTGGTCTACGAGCTGCCGATGGCGGAAGTGGTGATGGACTTCTTCGATCGCCTCAAGTCGATCTCCAAAGGCTACGCCTCGCTCGATTACAGCTTCGAGCGCTTCGAGCCGGCCAAGCTGGTGCGTCTGGACATCCTTATCAACGGCGACCGCGTCGATGCCCTGGCGCTGATCATCCATCGTGACCACGCCCACGCCCGTGGCCGCGTGCTGGTCGAGAAGATGAAAGAGCTGATCCCGCGGCAGATGTTCGATGTCGCGGTGCAGGCGGCGATCGGCGGCCACGTGGTGGCGCGCTCCACGGTCAAGGCGCTGCGCAAGAACGTCACCGCCAAGTGCTACGGTGGCGATGTCACGCGCAAGAAGAAACTGCTGGAGAAGCAGAAAGCCGGTAAGAAACGCATGAAGCAGGTGGGGCGTGTGGAGATCCCCCAGGATGCGTTCCTCGCCGTTCTCAAAGTGAATGAGTAGGAAACGGTCTCATGGATTTTTCGTTGTTACTGGTGGTGGCGGTCGCCATCACGGGGCTGGTGTGGTTACTCGATAGTCTTTTCTGGCGCCGTGCCCGTCGTCAGCGTCAGCGCGCCGCCGCCGAAGAGAAGGGCAGTAGCGAGGCGGTGACCTACAAGGATCCGTGGCCGATCGACTACGCGCGCTCGTTCTTCCCGGTGCTTTTGATCGTGCTGGTGCTGCGCAGCTTCGTCGTCGAGCCGTTCCAGATCCCCTCGGGTTCGATGCGCCCGACCCTCAAGGTCGGTGACTTCATCCTGGTCAACAAGTTCGCCTACGGTCTGCGCCTGCCGGTGATCAACACCGAGATCGCCGATCTCGGCGAACCCCAACGCGGCGACGTCATGGTTTTCCGCTTCCCGGAAGACCCCTCGGTCAACTTCATCAAGCGGGTGATCGGGCTGCCGGGCGATCACATTCGCTACGAGAACAAGCAGCTCTACGTCAACGGCAAGCCGGTACCCAAGACCCTGGTCGACGCCGACCCGGCGCAGGCCCCCGGCGAAGAGCTGCTGCGCGAGCAACTGGGGCAGGTCGAGCACGACATCTACAACAACCCGAGCATGCCGGGGCCGCAGATGCGCGAGATCGTGGTGCCCGATCATGAGTACTTCATGATGGGCGACAACCGCGACCACTCCAACGACAGCCGCTACTGGGGCTTCGTGCCGGAGGCCAATATCGTGGGCAAGGCGTTCGCGGTGTGGATGCACTGGGACGGCGGTCTGCCTAGCTTCAGCACGGTGCGCCAGATACACTGAATCGCATAGCGCGAACCGCCCGCGGTAGCTTTTAGAGTTCACTGCAGTCGCGGTATCGCCACGGCGGGTCGACCAACGACCCGACCACGATGCACTCGCACAGCGGGCGACGGGGCTACCCGCGCCCGCTTTGCGTCGGACAATGAAAATGGGAATGACGTGAGTGATCCTCTGCAAGGCTTCCGGCGACGTATCGGTCACGAGTTTCGTGACCCGTCGCTGCTGGAGCTGGCTCTGACGCACCGCAGTGTCGGCGGTGCCAACAACGAACGGCTCGAGTTCCTGGGTGACTCGATCGTCAATTTCGTGATCGGCGAGGCGCTGTTCAAGCGCTTCCCGGCGGCGCGCGAAGGGCAGCTCTCGCGCCTGCGCGCCGGACTGGTCAAGGGCCAGACGCTGGCCGAAGTGGCGCGCGAGTTCGATCTCGGCGCCTGCCTGCGGCTGGGTTCCGGGGAGATGAAGAGTGGCGGCCACCGGCGCGACTCGATCCTTGCGGACGCGCTCGAGGCGGTGATCGGTGCGATCTATCTCGACGCCGGCATGGATGTGGCACGCAGCCGCGTGCTGGCGTGGTTCGGCACTCGGCTCGAGTCGATCGATCTGCACAACACCCAGAAGGACCCCAAGACCCGGCTGCAGGAGTTTCTGCAGTCGCGCCAGCAGGCGCTGCCCCGCTACGAGGTGACCTCGGTGGAGGGCGAAGCGCATGCCCAGACCTTCAGCGTCGAGTGCCATATCGCCATGCTCGGCGAATCGCCGACCCTGGGTGAAGGCACCAGCCGGCGGCTCGCCGAGCAGCAGGCGGCGGAGCTCGCGCTGGCCAAACTCGAACCTACCAAGAGCAAGCGCGGATGACTGAGACCTGCGGCTTCGTGGCCATCGTCGGGCGCCCCAACGTGGGCAAGTCGACCCTGATGAACCGGATTCTGGGACAGAAGGTCTCGATCACCTCACGGCGGCCGCAGACCACGCGGCACCAGATCATGGGGATCAAGACCGTCGACACGGCGCAGTTCATCTACGTCGACACCCCCGGCATGCACCTTCAGACCCGGGATCGCAACAAGGCGATCAACCGCTTCATGAACCAGGCGGCGTCGCAGGCGCTGCGCGACGTCGACTGCGTGGTGTTCCTGGTCGACCGCACCCGCTGGACCGACGAGGACCAGGTGGTGCTCGACAAGCTGGTCCACGTCGAAGCGCCGGTGATCCTGGCGGTCAACAAGGTCGATTGGCTCGAGGACAAGGCCTCGCTGCTGCCGTGGCTGGAGTCGCTGGCGGCGCGCCGCGACTTCGCCGCGATCCTGCCGCTGTCGGCCAAGCATGGCACCAACGTGCCGGAGCTTGAGGCCGAGGTGGCCAAGCGCTTGCCGGAAGGCATGCACTACTTCCCCGATGACCAGATCACCGACAAGAGCCAGCGCTTCCTGGCCGCCGAGCTGGTGCGTGAGAAGGTCATGCGCCAGCTCGGCGACGAGTTGCCCTACCAGATGACGGTGGAGATCGAGGAGTTTCGCGACGAAGGCCGGGTGGTGCATATCAGCGCCTTGATCCTGGTCGAGCGTCAGGGCCAGAAGAAGATCCTGATCGGCGACAAGGGCGAGCGGATCAAGAAGATCGGCACCGAGGCGCGCCAGGAGATGGAGCGCGCTTTCGATGCCAAGGTCATGCTCAACCTGTGGGTCAAGGTCAAGCGCGGCTGGTCGGACGACGACCGCGCGCTGAAGAGTCTCGGCTACGACCTCGACTAGGGTAGGCGCATGCAACCCCAGCCGGCCTACCTGCTGCACAAGCGCGCCTATCGCGAGACCAGCGCGCTGGTCGACGTGCTCACCCTGGAACATGGCCACATCCGCGCCGTGGCCCAGGGCGTGCAGCGTGCCGGCAGCAAGTCCCGCGCCAAGCTGCAGCCGTTCGCGCCGCTGCATCTCACCTGGATCGGCGAGGGCGACCTCAAGCGCCTACGCATGATGGAGACCACCCAGAGTGCCGTGCTGCTGGCCGGCGAGGGGCTGCTGTGCGGGCTCTACGCCAACGAACTGCTGACCCGTTCGCTGCCGGTGGGGCTGCCGGTGGGCGAGGTCTTCGCCATCTACGCCTGGACTCTGGAGCGACTGACCCGGCCCGCCGAGCGCGCCACCGCGCTGCGCCGCCTGGAGATCACCCTGCTCGAGACGCTCGACGCCGAGCCGGTGTTCGCCGATATCGACGAGCGCGCGCTCGACCCCGCCACACGCTACACCTACAGCCCGTCGAGCCGGCGTTTCTCGCCGGTGGCGGCGGACGCGCCGGGCTGGGACGGGCGTACGCTCAAGCTGCTCGCCCGCGGCGACTGGGACGCCCCCGGTCTGGCCGGGCTCAGCAAGGCGCTGACCCGGGCGGCGCTGGCGCCATTGCTGGGGCCGCAGCCGCTGCGCTCGCGCGAGCTGATGCAGCGCCTGAGCCAGCGCCGACGCGGGCTCTCCTGACTCTTTCGTGGGCGTTGGTTCGCCGACCCCGCGTGCCCCTTGCGCTGGCCGAACGCGCCGCTCGCCGCACCCCTTGACTGCACCCCCACGCCTTAACCACAGGAGTTACCCCATGCTCACTACCCGCATCCAACTGGGCGTCAATATCGATCATATCGCTACCCTGCGTCAGGCCCGTGGTACCCGCTACCCGGATCCGGTGCAGGCGGCGCTACTGGCCGAGGAGGCCGGTACCGACGGTATCACGCTGCATCTGCGCGAGGATCGCCGACATATTCAGGAGCGCGATGTCGAGCTGATCGCGGCTGTGCTCAATACCCGCATGAACCTCGAGATGGCGGTCACCGAAGAGATGATCGCGCTGGCCGAGCGCCTGCGCCCGGCGGATGTGTGCCTGGTGCCGGAGAAGCGCGAGGAGCTGACCACCGAGGGCGGCCTCGACGTGATCGGCGGGCGCGACGCGATCGCTGACGCCTGCCGCCGGCTCGCCGCCGCGGGGTGCCGGGTGTCGCTGTTCATCGACCCGGAACCGGATCAGATCGCCGCCGCCCAGGCGGTGGGGGCGCCGGTGATCGAGCTGCACACCGGTGCCTACGCCGAAGCCCAGGGTGATGCCCGCGGCGTCGAGTATGCGCGTCTCGCCGCGGCGGCGGAGCTGGCCAGCGAACTGGGGCTAGTGGTCAACGCCGGCCACGGTCTGCACTATCACAATGTCGAGGCGATCGCGGCGATTCCCGGCATCCACGAGCTCAATATCGGCCACAGCATCATCGCCCGCGCGCTGTTCGTGGGGCTCAAGGAGGCAGTGGCGGAGATGAAGCGGCTGATGATCGCCGGCCAGGAGGCCGGTCTGGTGGCACAGCTCGAGTCCTATGATGAGGACCACGACCACGACCACGCTCACTGAGGCAGGCGTTCCCGCCCGATAAGGGCCGTTTGGTGCGCAGGGCGCCGACCGCGCGCGTCAGCGCGGCGTGGGATGCCGCTCGGCCCAGGCGGCGAGCTGGTCGCAGGCATGGGTGAGCTGCATCCACTCGCGCCGGCAGTCGGCCAGCGGTGCCTGCTGCAGGCGGGTCTCCAGCGCGCTGCAGGCGGCGCTCAGTGCGGGCACACCGCAGTAGCGGCAGCCGCCCCCGAGCTGATGCACTGCCTCCCTGAGGGCGTCGGCATCCGCGGCCTGCCACGCCTGCGCCAGCGTCAGACGGTGGTTCGGCAGTTCGCTCAGCAGCAGGGTCAGCAGTTCGTCGGCCAGCGCTTCGCGGCCGCCGCTCAGCTGCAGGGCGAGGTCGGGGTCGACCACCGCCAGCGCCGGCTCGTCGGCGGGCTCGCTGACGCCGGGCAGGTAGCGCATCAGCAGCGCCCGCAGCTGACGCTCGTCGATCGGTTTGGTCAGCAACTGCTGACACCCGCCGGGCCCCTGCTCGGGCAGCTCGGCGCCGGGGCTGGCGCTCATGGCGACGATCGGCAGGTGCGACCAGCGCCCGCCAAGGGCACGCAGACGGGCAATGGTCGCGGCGCCGGAAGCGTCGGGCAGGCGCAGGTCCATCAGCACCAGGTCGATGGCGTGGCCGGCGGCCAGCGTCAGCGCCGCCTCGGCGCTGCCCGCCACCAGTGAGCTGGCGCCGACGATCGGGAGCAGCGCATCCAGGTAGTGCTGGCTCAGCTCGTCGTCGTCGACCACCAGAATGCATGGCTGGTCGCTGCTCGTCTGGCGCCCGGCGGCATCGAGCATGCCTGCCAGGGTGCGCCCCAGGAGATAGCGTGAGATCGGCAGTCGCAGCACGCTGCTGCCGAGCGGCAGACGCCACGGCAGCGGCTGGGTCGGCTCGGCGTTGACCACCAGCAGGCAGGGTCTGGCCATGGCGTCGAAGCGGCGCTGCCAGGCGTCGCGCGCCGCCGGCTCGAGATCCTGCTGATCGAGCCCGATCAGCGTCAGCGCCGGCGGCTCGCGGTCCTGTATCAGAGCATCGGCGTGGGTGATCGGCTGCACTCGGGCCGACCAGCGCTTGAGCGCGTAGGCGAGCAGATGATCGAGGCGGGTATGGCGCTGATAGAGGCCGATCCGCGCCTGGCCGAGGTCGAACTCGGCGGGCCTGATGAACGGCTCGCAGGCGCCCAGCGTGACGCTGGCGACCACGCTGTTGCCGTGTCTGCCATCGTTGCCGAGACGTAGCTCGCCCTCCATCTCGCGCGTCAGCCGCCGGCACACGGCGAGACCGCTGCCGCGCCCCGCGGTCTCCATGGGTGCGGCCAGGGCTCGGCGCAGCTGCTCGCGGTCGCTACCCTCGGCACAGCCGGCATCCTTGACGCTGAGCGTCAGGCGTACGCGCTCGGCGTCGCGGCTCGCCAGCGTGACACGTGTCACCACATCGCCTGCGGCACCGTACTTGACCGCGTTGCTGATCAGATTGGTCAACAGCTGACGCAGGGCCACCGGCTGGCCTACCAGGCGCGGTGGCACGTCGTCGTAGACCATGCCCAGCAGGGTGATGCCGCGGGCCTGTGCCAGCGGCGTCTGCAGGCAGTTCACCTCCCACAGCAGATCGGCGATATCGAAGGTGGTCTCCGTTTGCCGGCGGCGCTCGTCGCCGAGCACGTGATCGACGGTATCCAGCAGACCATTGGAAGCCAGATGGATATGCCGCAGCCACTCGCGCTGACGCGCGTCGAGGGGGCTGTTCTCGAGCAGCCGGCAGAGTCCGAGCACGCCGGAGAGCGGGGCACGCAGTTCGTGACTGACGTAGGCCAGATCGCTGATCTCCTTGGCGGCATCGGGCCAGCGAGTGGGTGGGGCATCCGTCGCGATGGGCGCGGGGGGATCGCTCCCAGGGCCGTCTCGCCGGGCGCGCGCCCGCCGTTGCTCGGGTCGCCAGCTGCTCCGGCGCGCCGATCCGCGGCGTGGTGCAGCGAAGCCCCGTGGCGTCGCCGGGCCACGCCTGCGCCGAGCAGCAGCAGTAGACTCAGACCCGAGAGTGACAGGGTCAGAATGTGGTAGCGCGAGCGCTCATCGATGTCGACCGCGTCGGGGCTCAGGCGAATGTCCAGCCACAGGCGCTGCGGTAGCTGTGCGGGGGTGAGCCAGTCGATCGGCAGCAGCCAGCGCTGTGCGGACTCCGCGTGCCAGCCACGGGCATCGGCGTTCAGCGGGCGTGGCGGCGGACCGGGAGCCTCGCCGCTGTAGTCGACTTCGCTGCCGTTCGTGTTGCGCAGGGTGACGTTGCGGATGTCGGGATCGTCCGAGAGCTGCATCAGGAGCCGGTGAAGGGTGGCGTGATCCTCGTCGCGAATCGCCTCGGTGAGCGTCGGGACCAGCACGCGACTCATCGTTCCCAGGTGTTCTGGCACCCGTTGGCCGCGCGCCTGCTCGAGCTGCCACAGATGGCGCCCGCTCAGGATCAGGACACCGATCACCAGGATCAGCGCAAGACGTGTCAGCCAGCGTGAGAGCATCGGCGGCAACGAACCCCATGATGTCGATTAGGTTGCATCTATCGGCCGATACGGCGCGATCCGTAGCGCGCGCAGGCGAAGTGCCCGCCTGACGCTCGCCGCCGAGCGCCGGTCGGTCGCCCGGCCGGGCGCTACACGGCTGCCTATTGAACCATCACTACGCGGCGTTGCGAATTCGTTTTGCGTTTTCCCGCGCGTCGCGGCAGGCTAGCGCTGCCCGCCGGGCGTGTGTCCTGCGACCCTCGGGGCAGCGCTGGCCGGTGGTGTGGCGACCCCGGCTGCTGGCGTGCGACGTCGCGACCCAGGCGGCGCGTCGTGTTCGATATACGCTGCGTTCGATATACTGGGACGATGTTTTTCGCGTTCACCGCCACCGGCGGTGACGGCGCGTCATCTATACCGACTGCTAGGACATCTGCCATGGCATTTCCCACGCTCGCGCAAACCGTCGGCAATACGCCGCTGGTGAGGCTCGCTCGCATCAACGCCGGCCGCGACAACACGCTGCTGGCCAAGCTCGAGGGCAACAACCCGGCGGGCTCGGTGAAGGATCGGCCGGCGCTGTCGATGCTGCGCGAGGCGCAGGCGCGCGGCGATATCGCCCCCGGCGATACGCTGATCGAAGCCACCTCCGGCAATACCGGCATCGCGCTGGCCATGGCGGCGGCGGTGATGGGCTACCGCATGGTCCTGATCATGCCGGAGAACGCCTCCAGCGAGCGCAAGCAGGCGATGGCCGCCTATGGTGCCGAGCTGATCGGCGTGAGCAAGGCGCAGGGCATGGAGGGCGCGCGCGATCTCGCCGATGCGATGATCGCCCGTGGCGAGGGCAAGTCTCTCGACCAGTTCGCCAACGGCGACAACCCACTGGCGCACTATCGCTCCACCGGTCCCGAGCTGTGGGAGCAGACTGCCGGGCGCATCACCCACTTCGTCAGTTCCATGGGCACCACCGGCACGATCATGGGCACCTCGCGCTACCTCAAGGAGCGCAACCCGTCGATCGAGATCGTCGGCCTGCAGCCGGCCGACGGCGCCAGCATCGCCGGCATTCGGCGCTGGCCCGATGCTTATCGCCCGAGCATCTTCGAGCCTGCCCGGGTCGACCGCATCCTCGATATCGAGCAGCACGAGGCGGAGCATCACATGCGCCGGCTGGCGCGCGAAGAGGGCATCCTGGCCGGCGTCTCCTCCGGCGGAGCCCTGGCCGGAGCGCTGCGCATCGCCGAGGAGGTCGACAACGCGGTGATCGTGTTCATCGTGTGTGACCGTGGCGATCGCTATCTCTCCACCGGCCTTTACGCCCCGGACGCCTGAGATGGCGATGCTGGGGAAACGCCGCGCGCCGGTGCGCAAACGAGAAAGTATGGCCGCCGCCAGCGGGAAAATCGCAGCGCCGGGGTTGTATATCGAGCGCCTGGCCCACGACGGTCGCGGCGTGGCGCGTGCGGCCAGCGGCAAGACGGTGTTCGTCAGCGGCGCGCTGCCCGGCGAGCGGGTCGAGGTGGCGGTGCATCGTGAGCGGCGGCGCTTCGATGAGGCCCACGTGCGCCAACGCCTGGTCAGCGCGCCCGAGCGGGTCACCCCGCCCTGCGTCTATTTCGACCGCTGTGGCGGCTGTGATCTGCAGCACATGGATATCGCCGCCCAGCGCGAGCACAAGCGCCGGGTGGTGGGTGAGCTGCTCGCCCGGCAGGGCATCGAACCCCCCGGCGAAGTGGGGCTGATCGCCGGCGCCGATGTCGGCTACCGCCGGCGCGCGCGGCTCGGCGTCAAGCGTGACGGCGAGGGGCGCATGCATCTCGGTTTCCGCGCCCGCGGCAGCGACCAACTGGTCGATATCGTCGGCTGCATGGTGCTGACACCGGCGCTCGCCGCACTGCTGGCGCCGCTGCGCGAGCTGCTCGCAACGCTGGCCGTGCCGCGCCATGTCGGCCATCTGGAGCTGCTGTTGGATGACCACGCCGTGCCGGTGGTGGTGGTGCGCCAACTGCGCGAGGTGAGCGAGGACAGCGAGCGCTGGCGGCGCTTCGGCGAGCGCCATGGCGTCGCGGTGGCCCAGCTGCAGGGCCGTGAGCAGCCGCAGCTGCACTGGCTGGGCGCGGCGCCCACGCTGGCGGTGAGGGTGCAGGGCGCCGCCCATGCGGTGACGCTGGCGCTGGCGCCGGGGGATTTCGTCCAGGTCAACGCCGAGATCAATCAGCGTCTGATCGATACGGTCCGCGCCTGGCTGACACCGACACCGCGCATGCGGCTGCTCGATCTGTTTGCCGGCATCGGCAACTTCTCGCTGGCGCTGGCCGATGAGGTGGCGGCGGTGACCGCCGTCGAGGGCAGCCAGACGATGGTCGAGCGCCTGCGTGCCAACGCCGACGCCAATGCCCTTCCCGCGGTGACGGCGATGCAGGCGGACCTGAGTGCGCCGGACTCGGCTCTGGAGGCACTGCTGGCGGAGCACGACACCTTGATTCTCGACCCGCCGCGGGATGGCGCCGATGCGCTCTGCCGGCGGGTGGCGCAGAGCGAGGTGGCGCAGGTGCTCTACGTCTCGTGTGACCCGGCCTCGTTGGCGCGTGATGCGGCGCATCTCGTGGCCGGTGGCCTGGTGCTGCGACGGCTGGCGGTCGCCGACATGTTCCCGCACACCGCGCATCTGGAGTCGCTGGCGCTGTTCACGCGCCCGGAGGTGGCGCTCGGGGCCGGCGGTACCGATCACGATTGACTTGAATCAACGCGCAAGCGACTAGACAGCTATTATCACGAACAACGAAAGCCCGGTGTCGCGGGGCCTGCCGTTCAGCGGCAGGCGGCGGCATCAAGGGGCTCCAGGAGGCGAGGACAGGCATGGTCAAGGTGCGTGAGGATCAGCCGTCGGTCGGCCCCGGCGGTATCGATCTCGAGGGATGGCTCGAGCGGTTGAACGACGAAGTGACGCTGCGTGACCCGCAGCGCATGCGTCAGGCGTGCGAGCTGGCGCGTGCCGTGGGGGAGAACCCGCAGGCGACGGCTCAGGAGAGTGTACCCGGGCTGAGCCTGCTCACCGGTCTGGAGATGGCCGATATCCTCAGCCAGCTACGGCTCGATCAGCCGACGCTGGAGGCGGCGGTACTCTATCGCAGCGTGCGCCGGGGCCTGATCAGCGTCGAGGGCGTGGCCAAGCGTCAGGGGCGGGAGGTTGCGCAGCTGATCGAAGGCGTGCTCAGCATGGCCGCGATCAGCCAGCTGCAGGCCCCCAAGCAGGGGCTCTCCCAGCACAACCAGCAGGAGAACCTGCGCAAGATGCTGGTAACCATGGTCGACGACGTGCGCGTGGCGCTGATCAAGATCGCCGAGCGCACCTGTGCCCTGCGTCAGGTCAAGGATGCCTCGCGCGAGAAGCGCCTGCGGGTGGCGCGCGAGGTGTTCGATATCTACGCGCCGCTGGCACACCGGCTCGGCGTCGGCCAGGTGAAGTGGGAGCTTGAGGACCTGGCCTTCCGCTATCTCCACGAGAGCGAATACAAGTCGATCGCCAAGCAGCTGGCGGAGAAGCGCCTCGACCGCGACCGCTACATCAAGGAGGTGGTCGCCACCCTCGAGACGCTGCTCGAGCGTCAGGGGATCAGCCAGTACCAGGTCGACGGCCGCGCCAAGCACATCTATTCGATCTGGCGCAAGATGCAGCGCAAGCACATCGACTTCTCCCAGGTCTACGACGTGCGGGCGGTGCGCATTCTGGTGCCCGAGATCGCCGACTGCTACACCACGCTGGGGGTGGTGCACTCGCGCTGGCATCATGTGCCCAACGAGTTCGACGACTATATCGCCAACCCCAAGAAGAACGGCTATCAGTCGCTGCACACCGCGGTCTTCGGCCCCGAGAACAAGGTGCTGGAGATCCAGGTGCGCACCTTCGCCATGCACGAGGAGGCCGAACTCGGGGTCTGCGCCCACTGGCGCTACAAGGGCACCGATCTCGATCCCAAGAGCCGCAGCTACGAAGAGAAGATCGCCTGGCTGCGCCAGGTTCTGGAGTGGCAGGAGGAGGTCGGCGACGTCGGCGACTTCCGTGAAGGGCTCTCCAGCGACGTGGCCCCGGATCGCATCTATGTGTTCACGCCCGATGGTCACGTCATCGACATGCCGCAGGTGGCGACGCCGATCGACTTCGCCTACCGCGTGCACACCGAGATCGGCCATCGCTGCCGCGGGGCCAAGGTCGACGGGCGCATCGTGCCGTTGACCTACCTGCTCCGGACCGGCCAGCAGGTGGAGATCCTCACCGCGACCAAGAGTGCCCCCAGCCGTGACTGGCTCAACCCCAATCTGGGCTACGTGCGCACCTCGCGGGCGCGGGCCAAGATCCAGGCGTGGTTCAAGCAGCAGGCGCGCGAGCAGAACCTGGAAGAGGGCAAGGCGATCTTCGATCGTGAGTTCCGGCGTCTGGATATCGAAGGCATCGATCTCACCCGGCTCGCCGAGACGGTCAACTACACCAGCGCCGAGGACATGTACGCGGCGATCGGCGCCGGCGACCTGCGCATCGGCCAAGTGCTGCACCAGGCGCAGCAGAAGTTCGGCGAGAGCGACGACCAGGAGCAGCTCGACCGTCTGCTGACCAAGCCCAAGCGCCAGCCGTCGCGGGAGGCCGGCGACGGCATCACCGTCCTCGGCGTGGGCAACCTCAAGACGCTGATGGCCAACTGCTGCCACCCGGTGCCCGGCGATCAGATCATCGGCTATATCACCCAGGGACGTGGGGTCACCATCCACCGCCAGGACTGCGCCAACGTGCTGCAGCTGCGCAGCGAAGAGCCGCGGCGCATCGTCGACGTCGAGTGGGGCGACCGCGCGCGAACCCAGTATCCGGTGGATATCGAGATCGAGGCCTGGGACCGCTCGGGACTGCTGCGCGATGTCACCCACGTGCTCTCCAGCGACCGGATCAACGTCACCTCGGTGAACACCGCCACCGACAAGCACGACAACATCGCGCGCATGCGCATCACCCTCGAGGTCGATGGGCTCGAGGCGCTGGAGCGCATCTTCTCGCGTATCCAGCAGTTGCCCAACGTGATCGACGTCAAACGCCTGCGCCAGGGACAGATCCAGTGAGCCTGACCGACGAGAGCACCGCGACCCAACGCTACACCCTCGACGATCTGCTGACGCTGATGGCGGTGCTGCGCGACCCCCGTGACGGCTGTCCGTGGGATCTCAAGCAGGACTGGGACTCGATCGTGCCGCACACCCTGGAGGAGGCCTACGAGGTGGCCGACGCGATCGAGCGCCGCGCCTTCGACGAGCTGCCCGGCGAGCTCGGCGACCTGCTGTTCCAGGTGGTCTACTACAGTCAGTTCGCGCGCGAGGCGGGGCGCTTCGAATTCGCCGACATCGTCCACACCCTGACCGCCAAGATGCTGCGCCGCCATCCGCATGTGTTTCCCGACGGCACCCTGACCTCGCGGCGCAGCGATGGCGCCGTCGCCGAGTCCGAGGTCAAGGCGCGCTGGGAAGCGCTCAAGGCCGAGGAGCGCGAGGCGCGTAGCGCTCAGGCGACGCAACGCCCCTCGGCGCTGGATGACATCCCCGCCGCGCTGCCGGCGCTGACCCGCGCAGCCAAGCTGAGCAAGCGCGCCGCCGGCCAGGGCTTCGACTGGCCCGACGAGCACGGCGTCATCGACAAGATCCGGGAAGAGCTGGCGGAGGTCGAGTCGGCGCTCGCCGACGGCGATCGCCAGCACGCCCAGGCCGAGGTGGGCGATCTGCTGTTCGCGGTGGTCAATCTGGCACGGCGGCTCAAGTGCGACCCCGAGCAGATGCTGCGGCGCACCAACCACAAGTTCGAGCACCGCTTCCGCCACGTCGAGGATGGCCTGGCACAAGAGGGTGTCACCCCCGGTGATGCCACGCTGGCACAGATGGAGCGCCACTGGCAGGCGGCCAAGGCGCGGGAGCGCCAGCGGGACTAGCCGCGGGAGCACCAGCAGGAGTGGGCGTGCGCTAGCCGAACGCGACCGCGGCGCTTGCCCCCGGCAGGAGAATCAGTGCGCGAGGGCGCTTGCCAGGGGTGCCTCGCTTGTGGCTATTCTGGATCATACTGTCTGCGTCACCCGGCCTGTTGCCGGCGCATCTGTCGTCGTCAGGCCGGGCGTCGCCATCGCCCATCGCCGCCCGCAGAGGAACTTTCATGAGTTCAGAGCAAGACACCAGGACGTCGGACCACGACACTTCGCTGCACGAATCGCTCAGGGAAAACGTCAGGCTGCTGGGTGATAGCCTGGGCAGAACCATCGCCAACGACATGGGCGCCGATTTCGTCGATCGCATCGAGGCGATCCGCGCGCTGGCCAAGCAGGGGCGCCAGCGTGCCGAGGCGTCCGACCGCCACGCGCTGATCGACTATCTGCGCGCGCTGCCCGATGACGAGCTGCTGCCGGTGACCCGCGCCTTCAACCAGTTCCTGAACTTCTCCAATATCGCCGAACAGCACTATCGGGCGCGCTTTCGCCGGGTCGAGGACTACCGCCCCGGCACCCAGCCAGACCTGGGCGAACTGATCGAGCGTATCGCTTCTGCCGGCAAGTCGCCCCGCGAGGTCGTCGATGCGCTGGCGGGGATGCGTGTCGATCTGGTGCTGACCGCGCACCCGACCGAGGTCATCCGGCGCACGCTGATCCAGAAATACGATGCCATCGACGAGTGCCTGAGTCGGATCGAGACCAGCGCTGAACACCCCGAGGTGCTGCAGCGCGCCCAGGGGCGGCTCGAGGAGCTGATCGCCCAGTCCTGGCACACCGACGAGATTCGTCACGAGCGGCCGACACCGGTGGACGAGGCCAAGTGGGGTTTCGCGGTGATCGAGAACGCGCTGTGGCAGGCAGTGCCTACCTTCCATCGTGATCTCGATGCGCTGCTGCTCGACGCCACCGGCGAGCGCCTGCCGCTGGACGCCTCGCCGATCCGCTTCGCCTCGTGGATGGGCGGCGACCGCGACGGCAACCCCAACGTCACTGCGGCGGTCACCCAGGAAGTGTTGCTGCTGGGCCGCTGGATGGCCGCGGATCTCTACCTGCGCGATCTCGAGCAGCTGCGTGCCGAGCTGTCGATGTGGCAGGCCAGCGACGCCCTGCGCGCCGAGGTGGGCGACGATCCCGAACCTTACCGCGCGCTGCTCAAGCAGCTCACCACCCGGCTGGAGGCGACCCGCGCCTGGGCCCGCGCCCGGCTCGATGGCGAACCGGTGGCAGACGCTCCGATCATCGAGACCCGCGCCCAGCTGCATGCGCCACTCTTGGCCTGCTACCGCTCGCTGTGTGACGTCGGTCTGGAGACCATCGCCAACGGGGTGCTGCTCGATACCCTGCGCCGGGTCGGGGTGTTCGGGGTGACTCTGGCCAAGCTCGACGTGCGCCAGGATGGCTCGCGCCACGCCCAGTGCCTCGACGAGCTGACCCGTCATCTCGAGCTCGGCAGCTATCTGGAATGGCCGGAAGCACAGCGCCAGCAGTTCCTGCTCGACGAGCTGGCCTCGCCGCGGCCGCTGGTGCCGCCGCGCTGGGCCTGCTCCGCCGAGGCGCGCGAGGTGCTCGACACCTTCCGCGTGATCGGTCGCGAGCAGCGCGAGGCGCTGGGCACCTACATCATCTCGATGGCCCAGCAGCCCTCCGACGTGCTGGCGGTGGCGCTGCTGATGAAGGAGGCCGGCGAGGGCCTGAATCTGCCCATCGCGCCGCTGTTCGAGACCCTCGACGACCTCGACCGCGCCGGCGCGGTGATCGAGCGGCTGCTGGCGCTGCCGGGGTATCGGGCGATCGCCGGTGACTATCAGGAAGTGATGATCGGCTACTCCGACTCGGCCAAGGACGCCGGCCAGCTGGCGGCGGCCTGGGCCCAGTACCGCGCCCAGGAGCGGCTGGTCGAGGTGTGCCGCGATGGCGGCGTGGCGCTGACCCTGTTCCACGGCCGTGGCGGTACCGTGGGGCGCGGCGGCGGCCCGGCCCATGCCGCCATCCTGTCGCAGCCGCCGGGTTCGGTGAACGGCAGTCTTCGGGTCACCGAGCAGGGCGAGATGATCCGCTTCAAGTTCGGGCAGCCGGATATCGCGCTGCGTTCGATGGAGATCTACACCTGCGCGGTGCTGGAGGCGACCCTGCTGCCGCCGCCGGCGCCGCAGCCGGCCTGGCGCGAGGAGATGGATCGCCTGGCCGATGTGGCCCACGCGGCTTATGTCGGCGTGGTGCGCGAGAATCCGGACTTCGTCGACTACTTCCGCGCGGTGACCCCGGAGAGCGCCCTGGGCCGCTTGCCACTGGGCTCGCGCCCGGCCAAGCGGCGTCAACAGGGGGGCATCGAGACGCTGCGCGCGATTCCGTGGATCTTTGCCTGGACACAGATCCGGCTGATGCTGCCGGCCTGGCTGGGCAGTGGCGAAGCCTTCGCCACCCGGGTGGCCGAGGAGGGCGGCCTGGCCCGGCTGCGCGAGATGCGCCAACAGTGGCCGTTCTTCCGCACCTACCTGGACATGCTGGAGATGCTGCTGGCCAAGTCCGATGGTCAGATCGCCGCCTACTACGAGGAGCGGCTGGTCGATGCCCCGGCGCTGCGCGAGCTGGGCGGGGCGTTGCGCCAGCGTCTGGTCGACCTGGAAGCGGTGCTGCTGCAGATCCTGGATCAGCGCACGCTGCTCGAGGATACGCCCCTGATCCGTCAGGCGATCGAGGTGCGCAATCCTTACATCGACCCGCTGCACGGGCTGCAGGCGGAGCTGTTGCAGCGTAACCGCGATGCCGACGGCGACATCAGCCCGGCGCTCTCGCGGGCGCTGATGGTCACCATGGCCGGTATCGCCGCCGGACTGCGCAATACCGGCTGAGGCGTGGCGTCGGGCCGGGGCGAGGTGATCGCCCCGTGGGCTGGGCAAAGGGAGATCGCCGATGGAGTTCAAGGACTACTATGCGGTACTCGGCGTCGAGCGCGACGCCACCCAAGAGGAGATCAAGCGCGCCTATCGCAAGCTGGCGCGCAAGTATCATCCCGATGTCAGTCACGAGGCCGACGCCGAGGCGCGCTTCAAGGCGCTGGGCGAAGCCTACGAGGTGCTCAAGGATCCGGAGAAGCGCGCTGCCTATGACCGTCTCGGCGGGCGCGAGGGCGAGCGCTTCGAGGCGCCGCCCGACTGGGATGCCGGCTTCGAGTTCAGCGGCGGCGGCTATACCCATGGTGAGAGTGCCGATTTCAGCGACTTCTTCGAGACGCTGTTCGGCCGCCGTGGCGCCAGGGGCGGATTCTCAGGCTTCGACGCCGCGGGCGGTTTCGAGGGCGCTGGTCGGACCCGTAATCAGACGCTGCACGGCGAGGACCACCACGCCAAGGTGTTGATCGAGCTGGAGGATGCCTATCAGGGGGCCACGCGCACGTTGTCGCTGCAGCGCGCCGAGTTCGACCCGCAGGGGCATCTGCGCCCGCGCGAGCGCACGCTCAAGGTGCGGATCCCCAAGGGCGTCAAGGCGGGGCAGCGCATCCGCCTCGCCGGGCAGGGTGGTCCTGGCGCCAACGGCGCCGCCGCCGGGGATCTCTATCTGGAGGTGGAGTTCCGCCCGCATCCGCGCTATCGGGTCGAGGGACGTGACGTCGCCATGACGCTACCGGTGGCGCCGTGGGAGGCGGCGCTGGGCACCACGCTGTCGCTGCCGACGCCGGGCGGCGAGGTGACCCTCAAGGTGCCTGCCGGTTCCCGCGGCGGGCGCCGTCTACGCCTCAAGGGGCGAGGCATTCCCGGCACGCCGCCCGGCGATCTCTACGTCGAGCTGACGCTGGTGACACCGCCGGCCGACAGCGAGGCGGTGGCGGCCGCCTATCGCCAACTGGCCGAGGCCAGCGCTTTCGACCCCCGTGCCGACCTGGGAGGTAACGGATCATGACGCGACATCTCTCATCTGCCGATGCCGACTCGGTGCTCGAAGGGGATAACCTCGACGAGCGTCCGCTGCTGACCCTGGGCGAGCTTTGCCGTAGCTGCACCGTGCACGCCGAGTGGGTGATCGAGCTGGTCGACGAGGGCATTCTCACGCCCGCTGGGCGCCAGCGTGAGCAGTGGCGCTTCTACGGCAGCAGCCTGGCCCGCGTGCGCACGGTCCGACGCCTGCAGCGCGACCTGGGGGTCAACCTGGCGGGTGCCGCGCTCGCCCTGGAGCTGATGGAAGAGCTAGAGACGCTGCGCCGGCGCCTCGATGGCGGCCCGGGCTGAGCCCCCGCTCAGCGTCAGGGCCACTCTACGTGTATGGCCGCCGCGCCCCGGGGGCCCCGGCGGTCAGCCTGGGGTGGCGTGATAGCAGGCGCGCAGCCCAGGTGCCGCGAGGGCGTGGGTATTGGCGAGCGCTAGCAGTGGCGCGAGAATGGCGTCGCGCTCGGTGCGACGCCCGTCCAGCACGTCCTGGAGCATCGACGAACGGTTGCCAGCGGTGGCCTCGATCACCGCGCTGACCCATCCCTGCCACCCCGCGGCCGGGGGCGCTATCTGTGCTGCCGCCATCAGCTGCGCGATCTCCGCGCACAGCGCTGCGACCTCGGCGCGGAGCGGCGGCGTGGCGAGGGCACCATTGAGTACCCGATGGCGTGCCGTCAGCGTATTGATCACGGCGTTGACCGCCAGCTTGTGCCACAGCTTCTCATCGATGTCGTCGCAGGCGCTGGCTGCCAGGCCTGCGCGGGTGAGGGTCGCGGCGACCGCGGCCGCCATGGCGCGATGCTCTCCGGCCAGATCGCCGAGCCAGGTGTGGCCGGCTGCTGCGTGGACCACCCCGGTTGCCGGCAGCGGCCGGCGATAGGCCGCTTCGGTGGTCGCCGCGCACAGCACCGGGCCCGGCCACTCTCTGCTCAGACGCGGCTGGACGCTGAAGCCATTCTGCAACAGCAGCAGCGGAGTAGCCGGTGCCAGCCGGGCCTGCGCTAGCGCCTGCTCGGCATCGAACGCCTTGGTGGCGACGATCACCAGCGCCGGCGCCGCCGCGGAGGGCGTTAGCGTCCGAGTCTGCCAGTTGCCGTCGGCCGTCTGCAGGTGTACCTGATTCACTGCCCCCTGGCGCCCGCGCAGCATGATCTGCCCGCTATCGCTCGCCGCGGCGAGGCGCGCCGCGAACAGTTGCCCCAGCGCCCCCGCGCCGAGTACCAGCCAGGGCCCCGACGTCACGAGCCGGACCCCTGGGTGCGGCTGCCGCGGCGGCTACGCGGCTTGCGGGTGGTGCCCGTGCCGCTCTTTGTGTCGGTACTGCTCTGGGTGCCAGCACTGCTCTTGCTGCCGCTACGCCGACGCGACTGCCCGCCGCTGCCGCGCTTGGCCGTGTGGCGTTTGCCGCGAGCCGGCTTGGCGGCCTCCGGCGCGGCGCTCTGGCGGGCCGCCTTGAGCGCCTGGTCGAGCTTGCCCGCACTGGCCTGGCCGAGCAGCTGGTGCAGGTCCGTGAGCAGGGCGTCGACGAAAGGCTGCGCCGCGGCATTGCCCTCGGCGATGCGGGTCAGACGCTGCTCCCATAGCGCGGTGCGTTCCGGCTGCGAGGCCGCCGGCGGCAGCGAATCGATCAGGGCGTGGCCGGTTCGCGAAGCGCGCAGCGCCTTGGCCTCGCGCACCAGATAGCCGCGGGTGAGCAGGGTCTCGATGATGCCGGCCCGCGTCGCCTCGGTGCCCAGGCCGTCGGTCTCGCGCAGGGTGCGCTTGACCTCGGGGTCATCCACATAGCGTGCGATGTTCATCATCGCCTTGATCAGACTGGCATCGGTGAACGGCTCCGGCGGGCGCGTCTCGCGGCTCTCGACCTCGGCGCCCAGCACGCGGGCCGTCTCGCCCTGGTGCAGCGCGGGCAGCGTAGGTACGTCGTCGCGGGTGGTGAACAGCGGCTTCCAGCCCGGCTCGAGGATTTCGCGCCCCTTGGCCTGGAAACGCTCGTCGAGAATCTCGAACAGCGCTCGGGTCTCGAAGGTCTCCAGCGGCGGGTAGAACTGCGCCAGCACGTTACGCGCGATGAGCCGGAACAGATTGGCTTCGTCGCGGGTCAGGCGTTCGACATCGGCCGGGCGACCGCTCGGCGCCAGGGCGTGGTGAGCGCCGACCTTGGCATCGTCCCAGGCTTTGGAGCGCCGGGTGAAGTCGGCCCCGCGCACCCACTGTGTGAGTGTCGCATCGTGCTGGCAGGCGCTCGCCAGGGTGCGCGCGGCCTCGCCGTGGTGAGCCGCCGGCAGATAGCGGCAGTCCGAGCGCGGGTAGGTGATCAGCTGGTGCCGCTCGTAGAGCGCCTGACACACGTCCAGCACCCGCTTGGCGGAGAGCCCGAAACGCCGCGCGGCGTCCACCTGCAGCGCCGAGAGCGAGTAGGGCAGGGGCGCCGCCTGGCGCTGGCGGCGCTGCTCCAGCGTCGCCAGCCGGCCCTGACTGCCGGGCAGGCGCGCGGCCAGGGCCTGGGCCGGACGCGGGTCGAGCAGGCGGCCCTGGGCATCCAGCGGCTGGTTCTCGCCGGGCAGCCACCAGGCGCGCAGCTCGCCGGCGGCGACCGCGAGGTCTGCCCATAGTGGATAGAACGGATAGGGTTCGAAGGCGGCGATCTCCCGGTCGCGGCGCACCACCAGCCCGAGTACCGGGGTCTGTACCCGGCCCACCGAGAGCAGGCCGTCGTAACCCGCCTGGCGGCCGATCAGCGTCCACGCCCGGGTCAGGTTGATGCCATACAGCCAGTCCGCCCGCGAGCGCGCTTCGGCGGCGGCGAACAGCGGCTGGTAGCGCTGGTTGTCCTCGAGCCGGGCCAGCGCCTTGGCCACCGCCGGGCGGTTGAGATCCTGTACCAGCAGGCGCTGCAGCGGGCCGCGCCAGCCCAGGTAATCGAGCGCCTCCTGCACCAGCAGCTGGCCCTCGCGGTCGGGGTCGCCGGCGTGGACCACGCTGGTGGCGCGCTTGAGCAGTTTGCGCAGCACCGCGAGCTGGCCGCGGGCCTGGGGGCGCGGCACCAGCTGCCAGCGATCCGGCACGATGGGCAGATCGTCCAGCCGCCACTGCTGGTAGCGGGGGGCGTAGGCCTCCGGCGGGGCCTGCTCCAGCAGATGGCCCAGACACCAGCTGACGCAGGTGTCGCCGGCTTCAAGATAGCCGTCGCGGCGTACCGCCGGAGCGGGCAGGGCCGCGGCGATGGCCCGGGCCAGGCTGGGCTTTTCGGCGACGATCAGACGCATGCGCGGTTCACTTCTCCAGGTGTCGACGGGCGCGTACCAGGGCGCGGTACCACTGGCGGTGCGGCGTGCCTACTGCCGGTGGCGCCATGCTCAGATAACTGACGTTGGGCGTTTCGCTGCGCTCCAGATTGACGTTGGTAAGCATCGTCAGGGTGGCCTCACGGGCACCGTACTGGCGCTGCAGAAAAGCCATCGCCTCCGGTTCCAGCGCCACCCGATAGTGACGCACCAACGCCAATGCCAGGGACTCGGCGGTGCGCGACAGGTCGGTCTCGATCTCGCGTACCATCGCCGAGCCCATGGCCGCCTTGGCCGCGGCGGAGAGGTTGGGTTCGAGCTGGCCGAAGTCCGCCGCGTTGGAGCTGTTGATGGCGCGCTGCACCGCCGGGCGCGATAGCTGCACGTGGGGCTCCAGGGCGAGGAAGATCTCCACTGCCACGCGCTTGGCGGTATCGACGCCGACGCTCAGCTGGGTGTCGCGTTCGGCCTGGCGCAGGCGGTCGCGGAAGGTGCCGATGTTGGCCTTCTCCATATAGCGCCCGAGCAGCTTGCACACCTCCGCCTTGGCCTCGTCGTCGAGGGCGATCTTGCTTTCGCGAATGCGCAGACCGCGCCGCCCCGGCCCCAGGCGCAGGCGGGTGGTGCTGTCGGAGAGGTTGGCGCTGAGCGCTTCCCAGCGCTCGGCCATGCGCAGACGGTGAGCATGGCTGCGCCCGACCGACTCGTAGGCGCTGGAGACGCTCTTGTAGAGCTTGATCGCGTTGGTCAGCACCTCGGCGTTGTCGCGCAGCGTCTGGCGCTCCTCCTTACGCCCGTTCTGGATCGCCCGCACCTGGGCGTCGATACGCGCGCTGAGGTCGTCGATCGCCGCCACGCTGTGAGCGAGCAGGGCATCGGCGCGCTGGCCGGAGACGCTCTCGGCCAGCGGCGTGGCGGAGCGTTCGGTGAGATAGGTGTTGAGCGCCTTGAGTCGCGAGAGCCCGGTGGCCTGGGCGATGCGGTGGCGGGCGCGCGCCTCCTCGAGGTTGTCGAAGGCGCGCGCCAGCTTCCAGCGCCCGCGGTACTCGAACGAGAGCACCGGGATCTGGCGGCCGCTGATCAGTTCGAAGGCCAGAATCACCATCTCCTCGACGTCCTGCAGCGTCATCAGCAGGTCGTTGTCGTTCTCGATCGCCGCCATCACGCGTTCGATGAAGTTCTCGTCCCGCGCTACGCCATAGCGCGGGTCGGGGGCGTGCCCCTCGAAGCGCTCGCGCAGCAGGGTGATGGCCTGGGGCGCGAGGTCGAACAGCTCGCCGAACTGCGGTTCGATACGCTCGCGGTAGGTCGTGAAGAGATCGCTGATACGGGCGTGCAGGCCGACCCGGCGGTAGACCTCGATCTGGCCGATCAGGCGCGCGCTTTCGGGGTCGTCGAGCAGCTCCAGCGCGGCCAGCTCGACGCCCGCCGGCGACAGGTCCTGCTTGCGCAGCAGCATGGCCGCGGCCTCGCGGCGACGGGCGTCGCCGTCGAGGCTCTCGACGATCAGGTTGCGTGTCGCCAGCAGCAGCTCCGGCAGGGTCTTGATCACCCGCTCGATGCGCTGCGAGGTGCGCTCGACGCGTCGCCCGCGGGTCAGGTGATGGGTCAGGTTGGCGAGTACGCCGAAGATGCCGGTGATGACCGTGAACGAGATGAAGAAGATGTAGTTCTCGATCGTCGGCGCCTTGCCGTAGCCGAGCAGGTAGCCGCCCCAGGCGCCGAGCAGGGTCACCGGACCGGCGGTCCAGAGGATCTGCAGCAGGCTCACGGTCCACGGCACTTTTTCCACCGCGGCGGTGATACGGCGGATCTCGTCGCGCCCTTCACGCTCCAGACGCACCTGGGGGGTGTCGCTGGCGGCGGCGTGGGATCGGCGGCGGAGCGTGGGGGGAATCAACGAGAGCAAGCTTGCTCCTTGCAAACAGCGGCGGACACAGCGGGCGGCGGCTAACTTAGCACCCCAGGTCGAGCCTCGCCAGCGCTGTTGCCTGGCGTGCTAGGATGGGGCCAACCGGACGGAGGAACGCCATGCTGACTGCTTGGGTCGAACAGCTGCTGGGCTACGCCAGCGGCGCCCTCGATACAATTCGCGACAACGAACACTACCCGGCACTGATGGCATGGGCGCGCACGCAGGGCGCCGAGCATTGCGGCGGCAGTCTGGACATGGCCCAGGCGCTGGCGCCGATCATCTGGAACCAGACGCCGCTGGTGCGGCGCCAGTTCGACTGCGAGCCGCTGGCCGAGCCGCGTCCCGACGAACCCTGCTGGTGCGATTCGGGGCGCGCCTTTCGCGACTGCTGCCGGCGGGTGGCGCTGCCCAGCGCGGTGCCCACGCATCTAATGTGGATGCTGTCGCTGCGCGAGTGGCGCGGCGAGACGTTGAAGGCCGCGCTGGAGAGCCGCAAGGCGCCGGCGCAGGCGCTGCTCGAAGCGGGTATCGTCTCCGCCGAGAGCGGCAACAACGGCCGCGCCCAGCAGATTCTGGAGTCGCTGTTCGCCGGCGAGCGTGACTGGCAGGTGCTGGCCGAGCAGATCGAGCCGGCGTTCGAGATCCTGATCGATCTCTATCAGGAGCGCGGCTTCCTGCGCAAGCGCGCGGCGCTGATCGAGCGGGTCATCGCCAGTGGCCCCGATTTCCTTCGCGCCGCGGCCTACGAGCGACTGTGTCTGATGCATCTCGACAGCGGTGACCTGGCCAGTGCCCGCGAGGCGTTCCAGAGCGCCCAGCGCACTCTGCCGGACTCGCCGTCGCTGGCCTATATCGAAGCCATGGTGCTGCTGCATGAGGGCAACGTGGGCAAGGCGCGCCAGCGCGCGGCGTTCTGGTGGCGGCGGCTGGCACGCCAACACCAGGCCGATCCCGATCAGCTCGACTTCATCGCCGAGCTGGCCGACGATCCCGAGTCGACCCTGGCCGAACAGGTGATCAACTCCGAGGAGGCGCTGGCCGGGCCGCTGACCGCGCTGCAGGCGCTGCTGCACACTCAGCAGCGGCCGCCGCGGCTGGTGCTGTCGCGTTCGCCGGAGGGGGCGCTGCTCTACGAGCCCAGCCGGCGCGAGGCATCACTCTACGCTGGCTGGATCGAAGCCTGTGAGATCGAGATCGACGAGGACGCTGCACTCGGATTCCTCGGTGACCCCTGGGTCACTGCGCCGCAGTGGCTTCAAGGGCTGTGTGCCAACCCCGAGTGGCTCGACGCGCCCAAGGTGATGCAGGCATTGACCCTGGCGCTGGCGAGCCGCTTCGGCAGCCTGCCGTGGATGGTCGATACCTTCTTCACGCCGTTGGCCGAGCGCTACGGCGCCTGGCTGACCCAGCTCGAGGATGCCGGCGGCACCTTCTCCTGGCACGACGCTGACAATGCCACGCTGCTGCGCACCGGCCTGGCGCTGGTGATCGGTATGGAGCGCGGTGCCGGGCCCCAGGCGCGGGCGCTGGCGCAGCGGCTTTTAGCGCTCGACGCCGAGGATAGCCTGGGCTTGCGCGAGCTGGTGATCGATCAGCTGCTGCGTGAGGGCAACGACGACCAGGCACTGGCGGTGAGCGAGGCCGGACCGGAAGGCGCCGACATGCTGGGTGTGCAGATGGGGCGGGTGCTGGCGCTCTACCGTCTGGCGCGGCATGACGATGCGCGCGCGGTACTCGGTGAGGTATGCGCTGCCAACCCCTATATCGTGCGCGTGCTGTGCGAGGATCGCCCGCGCCCGGCGCGCTTGAGCGTCGATATGCCTGAGCCCGGCACCCGCGCCGAGGCGTGGCAATACCGCCAACTGATGCGCGATCAATGGGCCGCCTCGGACGGCGCGCTGGAGTGGCTCTCGCGTCAGCCCTGCGCGCGCGCCGGCGAGGGCCGCCGCAGCCAGTGATCGCCGAGGAGGCCGGCCGCCGCTTCAGCGCGCCGGCGTGTCGCTTGCCCCGCCGAGTGCCGGCAGGCGCCGGCCCAGCCACCAGGCCAGGGCGATCGCCGGTACTCCGAGCAGCCCGCTCAGGACGAAGAAGGGGGCGAAGCCCAGATGGGCCACGGCGACCCCCGAAAAGCCGCCGATGAACTTGCCCGGCAGCGTCATCAGCGACGAGAACAGCGCGTACTGGGTCGCGGTGTAGGCGCGCGAGGTGAGACTCGACAGAAAGGCGATGAACACCGTGCTGGCGAGACCGTTGGCGAGGTTGTCACCGGTGATGGTGAGCACCAGCAGCGGCAGGCTCTTTCCGCCGAGGGCCAGCACCGCGAATGCCATATTGGTCAGTGCCACCGCGATGCCGCCGATAACCAGCATGCGTGCCAGGCCGTAGCGCACCACCAGCAGCCCGCCAAGCACGCCACCGCCAATGGTCATGGCGACGCCGAACACCTTGGTCACGCTGGCGATCTCGCTCTTGGTGAAGCCCAGACTCAGGTAGAGCGGGTTGGCCATCGCCGCCATCACGATGTCGCCGATGCGGTAGATTGCCACGAACAGCAGCAGGGCGAAGGCCAGGCGCGCGTAACGCTGGAAGAAGTCCGCCACCGGACAAGCCACGGCGGCGATCAGCCATACCCCGGCGCGGCGCTGCCACTCGGGGCGCGAGGCGCCGGCGCGCAAAAAGCGCCTGACCCGTGGATGGAACAGGACCCGGCCCAGCCCCTGCTGGCGCGGCGGCTCGGGACGCAGCAGCACCGTGAGCATGCCGATGCCGACCAGCGCGGCCATGCTCAGATAGGCCACCGACCAGGACGCGGCGTCGGCGATATACAGCGCCCCGGCGCCGGCGACCACGATGCCGATGCGGTAGCCGATGATATAGGTCGATGCCATCGCCGCCTGGATCTCGGCCTCGCCGGATTCGATGCGGTAGGCGTCGATGACGATATCCTGAGTCGCCGCGCCGAAGGCGGTGAGCAGGGCGAAGGCGGCCACCAGCGGCAGATGCCCCAGCGGATCGACCCCGGAGAGCCCGAACAGACCGGCGGCGATCAGCGCTTGCCCAAGCAGCATCCAGCTACGCCGCTGGCCGAGAGCACGCCCCAGCAGCGGCAGGCGCACGCGGTCGACGATCGGCGCCCAGAACAGCTTGATCGAATAGAGCATGCCGATCCAGCTGAAGAAGCCGATGGCGGCGACGTCAACGCCGCTGTCCTCGAGCCAGGCGGTCAGGGTGGAGAACACCAGGAGATAGGGCAGGCCCGCGGAAAACCCCAGAAACAGCAGGGTGATGACCGGGGCGCGCAGATACACCCGGCACGATGTCAGCCAGTCGCGTGGCTCGCGTTGCATGCAACCTCCAGACAGGGTCCGCCGCGTCGCGGGCGGACGTGGTGACGCGAAAAATGCTACTCTAGCCGATCGTGTCGCGTCTGGCGCGGGGGATCTGATGACCACGCTTCCCTACCCGGGCACGCCACGGGATTATGATCGCGATCAGGAAGACGAGCATGACCACGGAGTCGACGAACGACGGTGACGCGCTGCCTCGCTGGTATGTGATCCAGTGCAAGGGCGGTGAGTCGTTTCGCGCCAGCGAACATCTGGACAACCAGGGCTACGAGGTGTTCCACCCGGTGCTGGAAGTCCAGAAGCGCCGCCGCGGCAAGCTGGTCTGGGTAGCCGAGCCGCTGTTTCCCCACTATCTGTTCATTCGCCTCGACCGCCTCGCCAGCAACTGGCGCCCGATTCGCTCCACCCGTGGCGTGCTGCGGCTGGTCGGCTTCGGCCACGAGCCGGTGGCGGTGCAGGATGCACTGATCGCGACCCTGCGCGACCGTGTCGCTGCGGATACCAGCCGCGAGCGCGCCAATGTCTACTACCGGCGTGGCGACCTGGTGGAGATCACCGACGGGCCGTTTCGCGCCCTGCAGGCGATATTCGACGCCCAGAAGGGCGAGGAGCGGGCGATCGTGCTGCTCAACCTGCTGCAGCAGACCCAGCGGCTGGAGCTGCCAGTGGAGGCGCTGCGCAAGCCGGTTTCCTAGGCACTGGCTGAAAAGTACTGCGCTCGCCCCTGCGGCGTTAAAAATCGGCTCACTGAACCTCGTTCAGAACGTCCGTAGGACGGCCCGAAGGGCGAGCGGAGCGAGTAATATGCTCATTTACACCCCGTAAACTGGAGCGCCAGCCCGGTCCGTTTTCGCCAATTTTTGCCTTAGCTGCGCGCCCCGGCCTGGCCTTCGCTCGTAGACTTTTCAGACAGCACCTAGGCACTGGCTGAAAAGGACTGCGCTCGCTGACTTGTCTTACGTACCCCGGGGTTGGCAAGAGAAGCCGCCGATATTCTCTCTTTCCAGGAACGATCTTCAGCCACGACTTTCAGGAACGACCCATGACGGCAATGACCATCACCCCCGGACGTGTCGCCACGCTGCACTACCGCTTGAGCGATGCCGACGGGCGCACCCTCGATGACTCCCGCGCGCGCCAGCAGCCGCTGAGCTATCTGCACGGCCACGGTAACCTGTTCGCGGCGCTCGAAGCGCACTTGGCGGATGCGGCGCCCGGCGCGCAGATGCGAGTGACGCTGAGCCCGGCGCAGAGCTATGGCGAGCGCGACGAAGCGCTGGTCAGCGAGACCGCGCGTAGCGCCTTTCCCGTCGACCAGCCGCTGCAGGCGGGCGCGCGCTTCCAGGCCCAGGGGCCGGAAGGGCCGCACACGGTGACGGTGATCGCCGCCGGGGCCGACAGCGTCACCGTGGATGCCAACCACCCGCTGGCGGGGCAGACGCTGAGCTACGAGATCGAGATCCTCGAAGTGCGCGAGGCCACCCGTGCCGAGCGGGTCAAGGGGCATCCGCTGCCGCCGGGCACTTCGCACACCGAGGTCGAGGACCGCAAGCAGGTCTGATCCGACGCCGCTCGCGCGGCGCTCAGCGAACTACCCACCAGCGCTGGTACCACGCCGCCATCACGCGCTCTGGATAGGTGGTGCGCCCAAGGCTGCCGTTGTACCGGGCCAGGGCGCGGGTCCAGTCACCGTTCTCCCGGGTCAGATAGTGGGCGAGGATGGTACAGCCGTAGCGCAGATTGGTGGCGGCGTCCTCCAGGTCGTCCTGTGGACGGCCGATCTCGGCCTTCCAGAACGGCATCACCTGCATCAGCCCGCGCGCTCCGGCACTCGAACGGGCCGCGGGATGGAAGCGACTCTCGACATCGATCAGGGCCAGCACCAGTGCCGGTGGCAGGGCGACGCGACGCGCTTCGACGTAAACGCGCTGCAGTAGGCGCAAGCGCGCCTGGCGATCGGGATAGGCAGTGGGATGACGCCGGGCCAGGCGCGACTGCATGTCGAGCAGCCACACCTGGGCATCGAAGTGATCGCCGCTGTCGGGTTCGGCGGCCATCGACCGTGCCAGCGCCTGGATCAGCGCCGGATCGGGCGGCGTGTGCGCCGGGTCGATGTCTGTGGCGGTAGCGGGGAGTGGGGAAGGAGGCGATGCCGCGGCCTGGGCCGCGGCGGCAGGCAGCGGGCCGGCCGCCAGCAGCAGCGCTGCCAGCGTGCCGACGAGGGCTCGCCGGGTTAGGCGATGATCAGCCCAGGCGCTCGGCGAGGAACGCATCGAGATCCTCGACGGCGACCATGGTGACTTCGCTGTCGCGGCGTCCCTTGTACTCCAGCTCGCCGTTGTCCAGGCCGCGGTCGCCGATCACCAGGCGGTGGGGGATACCCATCAGTTCCTGATCGGCGAACTTGACCCCGGGGCGCAGGTCGCGGTCGTCGAGCAGCACATCGATACCCGCGGCGGTGAGGCGGGTGTAGAGCGCCTCGGCAGTATCGCGCACGCGCTCTGACTTGTGCGCGTTCATCGGCACGATCGCCAGTTGGAACGGGGCGATGGCGTCGGGCCAGATGATGCCGCCGGCGTCGTGATTCTGCTCGATGGCGGCGGCGACCACGCGGGTGATGCCGATGCCGTAGCAGCCCATGTGCAGGGTGGCGGGCTGGCCGTTGTCACCCAGCACGGTGGCGTTCATCGCCTGCGAGTACTTCTGGCCCAGCTGGAACACGTGGCCGACCTCGATGCCACGGGTGATGGCGAGGGTGCCCTGGCCGTCCGGCGACGGGTCGCCCTCGACCACGTTGCGCAGATCTGCGATCTCGGGCAGCGGCAGATCGCGCTCCCAGTTGATCCCGAACAGGTGCTGGTCATCGATGTTGGCACCGGCGCCGAAGTCGCTCATCAGTGCCACGCTGCGGTCGACGATCAGCGGCATCGGCAGCCCCACCGGGCCCAGCGAACCGGGGCCGGCGCCCACTGCGGCGCGAATCTCGCTCTCTTCGGCCATGGTCAGCGGCGCCTTGACCTGGGGCAGATGCTCCGCCTTGATCTCATTGAGCTGATGGTCACCGCGTACCATCAGGGCCACCAGGCCACCCTCGGCGCCGTGCACGATGAGTGTCTTGACCGTCTTCTCGATCGGCAGGTCGAAGCCCTCGACCAGCGCCGCAATGGTGCGCACGCCGGGGGTGGGCACCTGGCGCAGGCTCTCCTGCGGTGCCGCGCGCTCGGCGCCGAGCGGGGGCATGGCTTCGGCCTTTTCGATGTTGGCGGCGTAGTCCGAACCGGTGGAGAAGATCACCGCGTCTTCACCGGAGTCGGCGAGAACGTGGAACTCGTGGGAGCCGGTGCCGCCGATCGAGCCGTTGTCGGCGAGCACCGCACGGAAATCGAGCCCCAGGCGGGTGAAGATGCGCACGTAGGCGTCGTACATCTTCTGGTAAGAGCGCGCCAGTCCGGCCTCGTCGACGTCGAAGGAGTAGGCATCCTTCATGATGAACTCGCGCGAACGCATGACGCCGAAACGCGGCCGGATCTCGTCGCGGAACTTGGTCTGGATCTGATAGAAATTGGTCGGCAGCTGCTTGTAGCTCGACAGCTCGCGCCGCACCAGATCGGTGATCACCTCTTCATGCGTCGGACCGACGCAGTAGTCGCGCTGATGGCGATCCTTGAGACGCAGCAGTTCCGGTCCGTACTGCTCCCAGCGCCCGGACTCCTGCCACAGCTCGGCCGGCTGCACCGCCGGCATCAGCACCTCCTGGGCGCCAGCGAGATCCATCTCCTCGCGCACGATGCGCTCGACCTTGCGCAAGGTGCGCAGGCCCACCGGCAGCCAGGTGTAGAGCCCCGAGGTCAGACGGCGGATCATGCCGGCACGCAGCATCAGCTGGTGGCTGATGATTTCCGCATCCGCCGGCGTTTCCTTGAGGGTCGAGATCTGTAGTTGGCTGGCGCGCATGGCGTGTTCGTTCCTGTATTCAGCAGCGGTGTCCGGGACCGGCGGTGAGCCGGGTGCGGCACGGCGATGAGTCGATCGTGAGCCGGCCAGTATAGAGATGGCAGCCGCCCACGGGGAGGGGGCCGGGTAAAATCCCTGGGCGTCGAGGCGAGTTCGGCCTAGCCACAGGTCTAGCTACCGCTCGGCGAATTCTTTTCTATAGTGAAGGCAGGGTCGCGACCGACATCGCCCGCCGGGCGAGCGGTGGCATTCACGGAAGCCGTCGTTGGCGACCCGCGGCGGTGTGGAGAGGCGCGTCATGATCAACCATGTCTGGGGACTTCTCACGCATCCCAATCGCGAGTGGCAGGAGATCAGCAGCGAGAACGAGACCGTTTCCCACCTCTACGGCCATCACGTGCTGCTGTTGGCGGCGGTGCCCGTCGTCTGCTCGTTCATCGGCACCACGCTGGTGGGTTGGCACTTCGGCACGTCGGAAACCGGCCTGGCGGAGCGCGTGCAGGTGGCGCCCTCCACGGCGGTCCTGCTCGCGATCATCTTCTATGCGCTGATTCTGGCTGCGGTCTGGCTGATGGGTAACGTGGTGCACTGGCTGGCCCGGCGCTATCCGTCGCGGCCGAGCCTCAACCGCTGCGTGGTGTTCGCCGGCTATATGGCGACACCGATGTTTCTGAGCGGTATCGTCGCCCTCTATCCCATCGTCTGGCTGTGCCTGCTCGCGGGTATCGTCGGCCTGTGCTACACCGCCTATCTGCTGTTCGCCGGACTGCCGTCGTTTCTCGGCATCGACCGCGGCGAGGGCCTGCGCGCCTCCAGTGCGGCCCTGGCGATCGGTATTCTGGTGCTGGAGGCGCTGCTGGCGCTGACCGTCCTGCTGTGGAGCTACGGCGCTTCGCTGGTGTGAGTATGAAGGCGCCAGACGCTGGCCTCCTGCTTCTGGCTTCTGGCTTCTGGCTTCTGGCTTCTGGCTCCCAAGACGCCCGCCACTATAGGCGGGCGTTTTCGTGCCGGCCGGCGGTGGACGTCGAAAGCGCGTTACTTTAGGTTAACGCTCGATTCCCACCGCAGGATCCCGACGATGTCACTCCTCGACCCCAGGCGCGCCGTCGCCACCGCGCTCATCGCCAGCCTGACGCTTGCGCTCGCCGGCTGCGGCACGCTGTTCTATCCCGAACGCAAGGGCCAGCTGCCAGGGCGTATCGACCCCGGCGTGGCCATCGCCGACGGCATCGGGCTGCTCTTCTTCATCGTGCCCGGCGTGATCGCCTACGCCATCGATTTCTCCAACAACACCATCTATCTGCCCAGCGAGGCGGGGGCGGGTATCGATGCCACTCATCTCGACGACCCTGCCGACACCGCCCAGGTCGATGCGCTGCTGGCCTCGCGCGGGCTGCCGCGGGGCTGGCAGGCCGAGGTGGTGCGGGTCGAACGCCCGCGGGACCTGGGCCAGGCGCTGGCCTGGATCGAGGCCTCCCGGGTCGATCTCGCCGCACGCTGAGCGTAGATATCGGTAGCCGCGTCACGTTTGGCGCGGCAGGGCTCTGCTAAGCTCTCAGGCAGGGGCGCGGCGGCGCTCCGACGCTGCCCCGCCACGGTTTGGGGCGGCGGGTGATCGCCAACCGGGCTGGCCGCCGCGCTCGACGTCGTCTTGAGAGAGAGCGCATGCGCACCTTCGAGTGTCACTGCTGCCAGCCGCCGACTCGGCTGTTCTTCGATAATACCCGCTGCACCGTGTGCCACGCCGAGGTCGGCTGGTGTCCGGTGTGCTCGAGCGTGACCGCGCTGATCCCGCAGGGGGCAGACTATCGCTGCGCCAATCCGGCCTGTGGCGCGACCCTGGTCAAGTGCTTCAACTACGCTCATCACGATGTCTGCAACCGCCTGCTGACGCCGGCGGACGCGGCACGCTACCACGGTCTGTGCGACTGCTGCCGTCACAACACGGTGATCCCCGATCTCTCCATCGAGGGCCATCGCGAGCGCTGGGCGGCGCTGGAGGCGGCCAAGCGACGGCTGTTCTATACCCTTGACCTGATGGGCCTGCCGCACCCGGCGCCTCAGGATGGCGTGGCTCTGCCGCTGCGTTTCGCCTTCATGGCCGATGCGCTTCCCGATGCCGGCCTGTGGCGCAGCGCCGAGGGCAGCGACAAGGTCTATACCGGCCACGCCGAGGGGCTGATCACGATCAACCTCAAGGAGGCCGACGACGTCGAGCGCGAGCGCCTGCGGGTCGACCTCAACGAGCCTCTACGCACCCTGATCGGGCACTTTCGTCACGAGATCGGCCACTACTACTGGGATCTGCTGGTCAAGGGGCAGGACGAGGCGGCCTGCCGTTCGGTGTTCGGCGATCACGACACGCCCACCTATGCCGAGGCGCTGGAGCGCTACTACGCCGAGGGCCCGGCGCCCGATTGGCGCGAGCGCCATGTCTCGGCCTACGCCACCATGCATCCGTGGGAGGACTTCGCCGAGACGTTCTCGCTCTACGAGGATATCGTCTCGGTGCTGGACACCGCCGGCGATCTGGGACTGACCCGAGCCGCTCCGGAGAGCGGCATCGATGCCATGATCCTGGCCTTTCAGCGGGTCGGAATGGGGCTCAACGAACTCAATCGTGAAATGGGACTTCTCGACGTGGTGCCGGTGATCATCACCCCGGCCATCCGCGACAAGCTGGCCTATGTCCACGATCTGGTGATCCGCGCGGCGACGTCGCCGCGCGGGTGAGGGTGACGCTCAATCGTCGTCGTCGCCGAGGTCGCGCTCCTGGGTGCTGGCACTCTTGACCGGGCGCACCACGAAGTAGGCGCTGGCGATCGCTTCGTGCAGATTGTTGAAGCCGATCTGGAACTCGTCGATGAGCTGGTGCAACTGCTCCGGGGCGCGGGCCAGGGTCTGGACGTCGGCTTCGGCGACTTCGGCGCGCACCAGCGTCGCCACCGCCAGCGGCCGGTCGTGGTTGGGCAGGGTCTGCAGCTCCCAGCTGACCTCTTCGAGGCTGCGCAGCACCGAGCGCGGCAGATCGTGATCCTGGAGCAAAAAGCGCAGCACATCGGGGCCGCGCACCCGCAGTCTGACCGCCTGGCGGTACATCTGGTAGGCGGTGAGTGACTTGAGCACGCTCATCCACTGCAGGTGCTCGAACGGAATCAGCTCCTCGGGATTGCGCGGCAGCAGATTGTCAGAGCGCACGTCGAGGATCCGGGTGGTCATGTCGGCGCGTTCCAGATGCCGCCCCAGCGAGAGAAAGGTGCGCGCCTCGGTGTGGCTCAGGGTGCCTTCGATCAGCCCGGTGAGGGTCTGGCAGGCGCGGACCACGCTCTTGAGGAAGGCATCGCGGTGACGCGGCTTGAGCCCGCTCTGGGTCTGCTCCTGGATCTCCAGATAGCACTGATTGATCTCCTCCCAGATCTCCCGCGGTACCACGTCGCGGGTGGTACGCAGGTTCTCGCGGGCGTTGGCCAGGGAGGAGAGGATCGAACCGGTGTGCTCGCGGGACAGGCACAGGAAGTCGATGACGTTGCGCTCGCTACGCTCGCTGTAGAGCGCGTCGAAGGTCTCTTCGCTGCCGGTGATGTCGATCAGGGTCGACCAGCTCAGCGCAGCGCGTGCCGGCATGTCGAGCATCAGGTTGCTGTTGACGCTGATCAGACGTGCGGTGTCCTCCGCGCGTTCGACGTAGCGGGCCATCCAGTACAGATTTTCGGCGACACGTGACAGCATGGCTCAATCCTCCTCGGTATCGACGATCCAGGTGTCCTTGCTGCCCCCGCCCTGGGAGGAGTTGACCACCAGTGAGTCCTTGACCAGCGCCACCCGGGTCAGCCCGCCCATGGTGACGTGGGTCTCCGGCCCCGAGAGGATGAACGGGCGCAGGTCGACGTGGCGTGGCTCGGGCGCGCCGTCGAACAGGGTCGGTGCGGTGGAGAGTGCCAGGGTCGGCTGTGCCATGTAGTTGCGCGGGTCGGCCTGGATGCGTTCGGCGAAGGCGGCGCGCTCCTCGGCACTCGCGCGTGGGCCGATCAGCATGCCGTAGCCGCCGGATTCGTTGGCCGGTTTGACCACCAGCTCGTCGAGATGCTCGAGCACGTAGCGGCGGTCGTCGTCGAACATGCACAGGTAGCTGGGCACGTTGGGCAGCGTCGCCTCCTGGTCGAGATAGTAGCGAATCAGCTTGGGTACGAAGGCGTAGACCACCTTGTCGTCGGCGACGCCGGCGCCCGGGGCGTTGGCCAGTGCCACCTTGCCAGCGCGCCAGGCGCGCAGCAGGCCCGGCGTGCCGAGCATCGAGTCGGGGCGGAACGCCTCCGGGTCGAGGAACAGATCGTCGATCCGCCGATAGATCACGTCGACTCGCTTGAGCCCGTCGACGGTGTGCATGTAGACCACGTCTTCGTCGTCGACGATCAGGTCGGAGCCCTGAACCAGTTCGACCCCCATCTGCTGCGCCAGATAGGCGTGCTCGTAGTAGGCGGAGTTGTAGATGCCGGGAGTCAAGACCACGATCTGAGGCTCGTCGCCGGGGCGCGGCGAGAGGCTGGCCAGGGTGTCGTAGAGCTGCGCCGGATAGTCATCCACCGGCAGGATGCGCCCGGTCTGGAATAGCTCCGGCAGCACGCGCTTGGTCACGTTGCGGTTCTCGAGCATATAGGAGACGCCGGAGGGAACGCGCAGGTTGTCCTCGAGCACGTAGACCGTGCCGTCGCCATCACGCACCAGGTCGGATCCGCAGATATGGGCCCAGATCCCGTGGGGTGGGTCGATACCGCGGCATTGGGGGCGAAAATTGACCGACTGGGCCAGAATCTCGCCGGGCAGGATGCCGTCCTTGATCACTTTCTGATCGTGGTAGAGGTCGTCGATGAACAGGTTGAGGGCATCGACGCGCTGCTTCAGGCCAGCCTCGATACCGCGCCACTCGCTGGCGGGGATGATGCGCGGCACGATGTCGAACGGCCAGGCGCGGTCGATGGTGCTGCCTTCGGAGTAGACGGTGAAGGTGATCCCCATGGTGCGGATCGCCACTTCGGCGGCCAGCTTGCGTTCGTTGAGCTCGCGCGGGGTGAAGCTTTCCAGCATGTCGCATAGCGGTGCTGCTGCCGGTCGCGGTGCGCCGGAGGCGGCGATCAGTTCGTCGTAGAAGGGTTTGCCGGGATACTGCTGCCAATCCACATTGCCCATCGCTCAAGCTCCTGCCGGCGAATCGGTCTGGCCGGTCGTCGTGTTGTTGTGTCGTTGTCTCAGCATAGTGAGCGCCAGGCCAGACTGTCACCTGCGTTGTGCGATGAAGGTGACTGAGTTTTCTCGCCGCCGCGGGCCAGGCGGTGGGGTAGCGATCTGCGGCGCGCAAGACTGCAGTGACAGCGCCGCCGGCCGATAAAGCGATCAGAGGTGACGCCGGCAGGTGGTGCGATTAAGCTGGCGCCAGGGCGCGCGGACTCGCTGCGCGCCGCCGTCGGCCTGGCGTAGCGGGTCGGCGCCCTGCGTGAAAATGGACGGGCCGCCCCTGGGCGGCTCGCGTGGTCCGGCAGGAGGCCGGACTCGATGCTGGCCGGATGTGCCCGTGTAAAGGTAGCAAGGCGGCGATGGCTGAGACCGACACCCGCACCACACCCTGGCTCGGTGACTATGAGACCGAGTCGGGCTTTGATCTACTGGTGACCCCGCGCGGTTCGCTGCGGCGACGCTGGCAGCCGCTGCTGGCGGCGCTCGAACGTCTCGACGGCGACACCCTGGCTCAGCGAGTCGAAGAGATTCAGCGCCTGCTGCACGAGAACGGCGTCACCTACGGCCGCTCGGCCGACGATCCCGAGAGTCTGCGTCAGTGGCGGCTCGACCCGCTGCCGCTGGTGATCACCCCGGCCGAGTGGCAGCATCTGGAGCGCGCGCTGATGCAGCGCATGCGTCTGCTCGATGCGCTGCTGGCGGATATCTACGGCCCCCGGCGCATGCTCGAGGAGGGCGTACTGCCCGCCGATGCGCTGTTCGCCAATCCGGGGTTTCTGCTCGCCTGCGATCGTCTCTACGGCAAGCGGGCGCCGGCGCTTTCCTTGCTGGCCGTGGATCTGAGCCGCGATAGCGACGGCCGCTGGTGCGTGCTCGCCGACCACCTGCAGACACCCACCGGCATGGGCTTCGCGCTGGAGAACCGGATCGCCATGGCGCGTGCCTTTCCCGGTGTCTATCGCAACGCGCCGCTGCGTCGTCTGGCGGGCTTCCTTGAGCGTCAGCACCACGCCCTGGGCGCACTCTCGCCGCTGACACTCAACCAACCGCGTATTGCGCTGCTCGCTCCGGGCTCGGCGCACGCCAGCCATTTCGAACACGCTTACCTGGCCAACTATCTCAACCTGGCACTGGTCGAAGGCAGCGACCTGGTGGTGCGCGATGCGCGGGTATGGATGCGCACCCTGGGCGGGCTGGTGCCAGTGGACGTGCTGCTCAAGCAGATCGGCGATGCCTGGAGCGATCCGCTGGAGCTGGAGGCCGACTCGCTGATCGGCGTGCCCGGGCTGCTGGCAGCAATTCGCGGCGGCGGGGTCGGGGTGGCCAACCCTCCCGGGGCCGGCGTGCTGGAGAATCCATTGATCGCGGCCTATCTGCCGCGTTTGTGCGAGCGCCTGCTGGGCGAACCGCTGGCGATCTCGGGGCCCGAGTCGCACTGGTGCGGCGAGGCGGCGGGCCTGGCCTGGGCGCTTGCCGACTTCGAGCGGCTGCGCTTTCAGCGCATCGACGCCGGCCACGCGATCAGCGAGCCCAAGAGCCTGGCGCCGGGGGCACAAGCGGCGCTGCGCGCGGCGCTGGTGGCGCATCCCGAGCGCTATGTGGCGTCGCGTCCGCTGGAGGGGGCCACGGCGCCATTCATGACCCACGTCGGCGCCGGGCTGACGCCGGCGACCTTCAATCTGCGCTGCTTCGTGCAGGCGCGCTACGACGATCAGCGCCGGCCGGCGGGCTTCGAAGCGATGCCGGGGGGCGTAGCGTGGCAAGGGCTGCCCGGGGCGGCAATGGCGACGAGTCAGTGCGTCAAGGACGTGTGGGTCAGCGCTACCTCGCCGCAGCCCCACGTCAGCCGGCTGCGACGCGCGTCGCAACCGTTCGTGGTCACCCGTGACGGCGCCGACCTGCCCAGCCGGGTGGCCGAGAGCCTGTTCTGGTTGGGGCGCTACGGTGAGCGTCTGGACGGCCACGCCAGGCTGCTGCGTGAAGCGATCTATCGCCTGATGGAGCAGGATCAGGAGACTCTTGCCGACCCGGCGCTGGATGATCTGCTGCGTCTGCTGGGTCTCGAGCGGGGTCCGGCCGATTCCGCTCAGAACCGCTTCCAGCACGATCGTGAGCAGCTTCTGTCGCTATTCAAGGAGGGGCATTCTGAGGCGCTACCCAGCCTGCTGGCGCGGCTGGTGGCCAATGGCCGGGCGGTGCGCGACCATCTCGGCGACGACGCCTGGCGGGTGTTCAACCAGTTGCATCAGGAGGGCGCGCGCCTGCCGCAGGCGGGCATCCACGAGGGGCGGCGCGCGGTGGAAGCGCTGATCACCCAGTCGGCGGCGTTCTTCGGCTTCTGCAACGAGACCATGCCGCACCATTACGGCTGGCGTTTCCTCGATATCGGACGCTTCATCGAGCGTGCCATGCTCACCCTGCGACTGCTGCGGGTGGCGCTGATCGAGGCGCCCCAGTCGGCGTCCCAGGGTGACAGCGCGCCAGCGACCGGTGACGGTCTGTGGGAAGTGGTGCTGGCGACCACCGACAATGCCAGTGCTTACCGCCGACGCTACCGTAGCGAGCTCTATCCGGCGGCGATTCTCGATCTGCTGCTGTTCGATGAGGGCAATCCGCGCTCGATCGGCTATATGTTCAAGCGTCTGGAGCGCCAGATCGCGCATCTACCCCAGCCGCAGGATACGCCCTATCGCAGCGATGAGGCGCGGCTGTTGATTCGCGCGCGGGCCGCGCTGCATCTGGCGGATCTCGATTCGTTGGCCGAGAGTGCGCTGATGCCGCAGGCGAGGCAGGCTCTGGCGAGCCTGCTGGACGCCCTTGCCGAGCCGCTGGCGGCACTGTCCCAGGCGATCGAGTATAGCCACTTCAGCCATGCCGAGGCGCCACGCCAACTGATTCCGATGCAGGCACCCTGAGCACACCGTGAAGCGCGGATTGCTTAGTTTTACGACCTGTCGGACGTGATTCCCGGGCATCCAGACAGGCGTCTCGGGTGTCGCTAGAGAGAAGTCTTGGGTATCGCTAGAGAGAAGTCGCGGGTGTCGCTAGAGAGGGAAACGGATTTCATGCGCTATCGCGTCAGCCACAGCACCCGTTACGATTACGCCGCGCCAGTCTCGCTGTGCCACAACGAGGCGCGCCTGACGCCGCGGCGCTTGACCTGGCAGCTCCCCGAACCGACCCGCCTGACGGTGACGCCGGCGCCGGCCGTACTGCAGACGCGGCGCGACGCGTTCGGCAACGAGGTCAACTACTTCAGCGTTCAAGAGGTGCATCAGAGCCTGACCGTGACTGCCGAAACCTGCTTGACCGCCGACGCGCGCCCGCAGCCGCCTTCAGTCGGCGCCTGGGAGGCAGTGCGCGCGGCCAGCCGCGAGCGGGTGGCGTGCCGGCTCTATCAGCTCGACTCGCCATTCGTCACCCGCCACGCGGCGCTTTACGACTTTGCCGCCATCAGCTTCACGCCGGGGCGGCCGCTGCTCGAGGCTGCCGCCGAACTCAATCGGCGCATCTTCGAAGATTTCATCTACGATCCCGGCTACACCACGCTGGCGACACCGGTGCTCGACGTGCTCGAAGCGCGCCGCGGTGTATGTCAGGACTTCGCCCACCTGATGGTCGGCTGCCTGCGCTCGCTGGGGCTCGCTGCGCGCTACGTCAGCGGCTATCTCGAAACGCGACCGCCGCCGGGTCAACCACGGCTGGTGGGGGCGGATGCCTCCCATGCCTGGAGTGCGCTCTATCTGCCGGGCTGGGGGTGGCTGGAGTTCGATCCGACCAACGGTACGCTGCCCGGTGAGCGGCATCTGATCACCGGCTGGGGCCGCGACTACGGCGACGTGCCGCCGCTGAAAGGGGTGATGAGCGGCGGCGGCTCGCATGTGCTGGAGGTGGCGGTGGATGTGGAGCCGTTGACCACCGACCCCGCCTAAAATCTTGATCTGCGACGAAAACCGGCGATACCCAGCGCCAGCATGCCCGCGACCAGCCCCCAGAATGCCGCGCCGATACCGAACAGGCTCACCCCGGAGCCGGTGACCAGGAAGGTAATCAACGCTGGCTCGCGCTGGGCCTCCTCGCGCAGCGCGCGGTGCAGGCTGCTGGCGATGGTCGGTAGCAGTGCCAGGCCGGCCAGGGCCAAGACCAGCTCCCGCGGGAGGGCGTCGAACAGGCTGCCGATCGAGCCGCCGCATACCGCCGCGAGCAGATAGAAAAGCCCCGCCCAGACCGCGGCCGGATAGCGCCGTGCCGGATCGGCGTGGACGTCACCGCCCATGCAGATTGCGGCGGTGATGGCGGCGAGGCACACGCTGAAGGCCCCGGAGGGGGCCAGCAGCAGCGTGGCTATACCGGTCCAGATCATCAGCGGCGATATCGGGGTGTCGTAGCCCGCAGCACGCAGCGTGGCGACGCCGGGCGCATTCTGCGAGGCCATGGTGACCACGAACAGGGGCAAGCCGATGCCGAGCAGGCTGGCGAGACTGAAATGGGGCATGACGGCTGACGGCAGCGCGAACGACCAGCGTGCTGCTGCGGTATCGATCTTGCCCAGCGCGGCGGCGCACGCGAGCCCTAGTGTCAGCACCAGCAGGATGGCGTAGCGGGGCAGCCAGCGCTTGGCGATCAGATAGGTCGCTAGCATCACCAGCACCAAAGTAAACTCGTGGCCCAGCGAGACGAAGGCATCGAGACCGAAGCGCAGCAGCACCCCGGCCAGCATCGCCGCTGCGATCGACTGCGGGATCACCTGCATCAGCCGAGCGAACCAGCCGGTGATGCCGCAGATCAGCACCAGTAGGGCGCAGAACATGAATACCCCGATCGCTTCGTTGAGCGAGCTGCCAGGCAGGCTGACCGCGAGCAGCGCGGCGCCGGGTGTCGACCAGGCGGTGAGAATCGGCTGGCGATAGAGCAGCGAGAGCCCGATCGAGGTGATGCCCATCGCCAGCCCCAGCGCGCTCAGCCAGGCCCCGATCTGGCTCGGTGAGGCTCCCGCAGCGGCGGCCGCCTGGAAGATGATGATCGCAGAGCTGCTATAGCCGACCAGCACGGCGACGAAACCGGCCGTGGCGTGGGCGGGGCTGCTGTCGCGCCAGAAGTGGGAGTGAAGCATGGCGGGAATCTCGAGAACGGTTCGTGCGTTATAGCGCACGATTTGGCCGGACGCAACGTGCGCTATAACGCACATTGCATCCGGCGCGGACATTGCCGAAGATGGCTGTGAACACCACCCTGCGATCAAAGAGGAGTCGCCATGGAAGCCGATCTCGCGGCGCTGGGCCAGCGACTCAAGGCGCGTCGCCAGGCCTGCCGGCTGAGTCTGGACGGTGTCGCCCGGGAGACCGGTGTGAGCAAGGCGATGCTGGGGCAGATCGAACGCGGGGAGTCAACTCCCACGGTGGCTACGCTGTGGAAGATCGCCAGCGGCCTGCGCGTCCCGATGAGTTACTTCCTGGCCCCCGGCCTGAGCCCGGCCAGCCGCTCATCGATTCCCTGGCACCAGGACGCTTCCGGCATGACGGTGCAGCCGCTGTTCGCCTTCGACCCCGGCCTCGGGTTCGAGATGTTCGTCATCGATCTTCCCCAGGGGACGTTGAGCGAGTCGCCGCCCCATGCGCCGGGGATCGTCGAGCACGTCGTCGTTATCGAGGGCGCCATGGAGCTCGCGATCGAGGGGCAGTGGCATCGTCTCGAGGCCGGCGATGCCATGCGCTTCGCCGCAGACCGGCCCCACGCCTATCGCAATCTCGACGCGTCTAGGGCGCGAATCCACGACCTGATCCACTACCCGGCGGGCATGTGAGCGTGGTCAGACGTGCATCCTGCAGGGCCTCGGGACGGTACTTGGCGAGCAGCGCCCAGGCGATCGCCGCACTCTCGATGTCAGGCTCGCCGCGATAATCCGACGCTCGGAAGTGCATCTGGAAGGCGCGCAGCACCGCTTGGGTCCGCACATCGCGCTCGCCGCTGACGGGTAGCGCATAACCGTAGGCAGCAAGCGCGCGCTGCAATTGCGCAAGCGTCGGCGGACAGCGTTCGAAGCGTTGCCGATAGCGGGCGACGCTATCGGCATCCGGCCAGGCGCCGATGCCGGCGGCGTAGAGGCGCTGCCAGGGAAAGGCCGGGCCCGGATCTATCTTGCGTTCTGGGGCGATATCGGCGTGACCGACGATCGCCGTGGGCGGCAGCCGATAGCGCCGAACGATGTCGCCGACCAGCGCAATGACGGCCGCGATCTGCGCCTCGGAGTAGGGCTCCCAGTGCTGCACCGCAGCGTCGTGGTTCGGGCCGCGATTGACGATCTCGATACCGATCGATGAGTCGTTGAGCTGAGTGCGGTCCTCCCAGGCGCTGACGCCGGCGTGCCAGGCGCGCTTTTGCTCGTCGACCAGCTGCCACACCACCGGCTCGCCACCCCGCTCCTCGGGCGTGCGCGCGACCACATAGTGCGCGCTGACCTCGGGGCCCATCAGCGTTTTTAGTGCGCGCGGCGCCCCGGAATCGGTGTAGTGCAATACCACATAGCGCACACGTTCATTGAACGCGCTCGACTGCTGGCGGCGATCTGCCACATAGCCGTCGCGCTGCGCCAGGCCGGAACTGGCACAGCCGGCGATGACGGTGAACAGAGCGGCGAAGACCGCCAGTTGCCAGGTGCGTGCAGGCAAGGTCTTGCATCTCGGAGATATCACGATGTGTCATTTTCCAAGCTGAAAGTTCCAGCGGTAGTAGTTCCTGGGGGCCGATGTCTGATATTGGCGGCAGTCGGCCGCTAAGGCGCATGGTAGTCGCCTAGCATAGCCCTGGCGGCAACGCTCTACACCAGTCGGTATGCGGGCTTTGCCCATGGCAAAAAAATATGTACCAAATGGTCCGCTCGATGGGGTCGAGCGGTATGGGAAAGTTCATTATACAGCGCTACCTGAGTTGCTTTATCTACGTTGCACGGTGGGTATCCGGAAAGGCGCTTATTAACCAGTGGTAAGCAAAAAATATCATTGCAAAAGGGTTGCATGTTGCGATTTTAGCGCAATAATGTGAGGGCCAATCAATCTGCAACGGAACTCAGAATGTCTCTTCTCAGTGACTACGTCAAAAAGGAACAGCTCCTTAAGCAGTTAGAAGAAGAGCTGAAGCGTATGGAAGGTGACCAGCGCCTCAAGGCCGAGCTCGAATTCAAGGAGAAGCTCGAGGCCCTGATGGCGGAGTATGGTAAGTCCGCTTCCGACGTCATCGAACTGCTCAGCCCGCGCCCCAGCAGTGCTGCCGCAAGTACTCAACCCGCCAGCGCTGGCGGTCGTCGCAAACGCAAGCTCAAGATCTACAAGAACCCCAATACGGGTGAAGTGGTCGAGACGCGTGGCGGCAACCACAAAACGCTGAAAGCGTGGAAAGAAGAGCACGGCGGCGACACCGTGGAGTCCTGGGTCGTGCGCACCGAAGAGTGATCCGATTCGACGCCCGGCGAGTGTGGCAGGCAGCTGGAAAGCCTTCTGACACAGCCTTGGCCGTGCTCGAGCAGGTCGCCAGAGAAAGAGCGTCTACCCGATAAGGGTGGGCGCTCTTTGTTGTCAAGCCTTTTCATGTCGTCTTGCTTTTCCAAGGCCTTACCGCATCCTTGCCGTCAGTTGGGCACTGAAGCGAACCCCATTTAGGGTGTCTACGCGATAGATGATTTCGCGGCAGAATTCCGCTATGCTTTTCGACGACCCGCTGAAAGCCTGTTGTGGGGGCCGCGTTCGCTCCCGTTTGCGCACGCTCCTGTCTAGAGTGGTTTGTTTAGAGAGGTTCGTCCGGCCGTCACAGGCGTGTTCCTGTTCGGGTCATTCATCTCAACTGCCTACACCTGACGGTGTCTGGCCATTGCTGCCAACGATCGTTACTCTATGCCACGCCAACACATGAACGAACGCGATAAACTCCGTAAGTTCCGAGAATTGGATGATGCTTTCGCGCAGGCGCTACGAGAGCTCGACGGTGGTTCACGTCAAGCCTCTTCGTCCCCCGTCGATGAACGCCCACGGTTCGAAGATCGCCTCCATGCGCTGATGTCGGAGTATGCACTGAGCCAGCAATGCGTGCTCGATATGCTGACGACACTGACCCGGTTGAAATATCTTTCTTGAAGTGCGTACGTGCCGTTTTTAGCCTGATGTGACTTATCTCGCGCTGTTTCCGCCTGGAAACGTAGCGTTGCGTTATGTGAGAGCGTGGCGTTACGTGATGTTATGTGGATACGTAGCGTCGCGGTATGCAAAAACCGGGATTGCGACAACATTTACCGAAGTCCCTTATGCGATTGTCGCGAGTTAAAGTATTCCGCGACGCTAGGTGGCGTTTTATGCAATTGTCCAATAGTTTTAAGCATGTCAGCGCCTGCCTGCCAGCGAACCACTGCCTGCTGGTCGATCCTCTTTCGGCGTTCTGCCAATTGGCTTCGTCGAACCGCCGATAGCGTAGGCCTAGCGGGCGGTGTCTCGCGGTTTCGATCTGCCCGGAGCGCGCCACGCAGACCAAAACCCTTTACCATTGGCACCAGCTATCCTGTGCTCGATGGTCGTCGCGGTAGCGGTATCGCGGCGCTCGGGCGCTCTCATTCGAAGTCGAAGGAACCGCAATGCGAATCACGATTTTCGGCACGGGCTACGTCGGCCTGGTCACGGGGGCCTGTCTGGCGGATGCAGGTCACGACGTCATGTGCATGGATATCGACGAACACAAGGTCGTGCGGCTCAAGCGTGGCGAGATTCCGATCTACGAGCCCGGGTTGGAAGCGCTGGTCACCGAGAACGTGGCCCACGGGCGGCTGACCTTTACCACCGATGTCCGCCAGGCGGTGGCATTCGGGACGCTGCAGTTCATCGCCGTAGGCACGCCGCCCGATGAGGACGGCAGCGCCGACCTGCAGTACGTGCTCGCCGTGGCGCGCTCGATCGGTGAGCATATGGACGCCTACAAGGTGGTGGTCGATAAATCCACCGTGCCGGTGGGCACCGCCGATCGCGTGCACGAGGCGATCGCCGAGACCCTCGCCGGGCGCGGCGTCGAGCTGCCGTTCGATGTCTGCTCCAACCCCGAGTTCCTCAAGGAGGGCGCGGCGATCGAGGACTTCACCCACGGCGCGCGGATCGTGGTGGGGACCGACGCCGAACGCGTCAAGGCGCTCATGCGCGAGTGCTACGCGCCTTACAACCGGCGCGCCGAGAAGCTGATGTTCATGGACGTGCGCAGCGCCGAGCTGACCAAGTACGCCGCCAACGCCATGCTGGCGACCAAGATCAGCTTCATGAACGAGATCGCCAACCTGGCCGAGCGCTTGGGCGCCGACGTCGAGAACGTGCGCCGGGGTATCGGCAGCGACCCGCGTATCGGCTATCACTTCATCTATCCGGGCTGTGGCTACGGTGGCTCCTGCTTCCCCAAGGACGTTCAGGCGCTGTCGCGCACCGCGGCCCAGATCGGCTATCCGGCACAGCTGCTGGAAGCGGTGGAAGCGGTCAACGAGCGACAGAAGGCCACGCTGTTCGCGAAGCTCGAGCAGGCGTTCGATGGCGCCCTGGCGGGCAAGGTGGTGGCGATCTGGGGGCTAGCATTCAAGCCCAACACCGATGACATGCGTGAAGCGCCGAGCCGAGCGCTGATGGAAGCGCTGTGGGCCGCCGGGGCCAAGGTGCGTGCCTTCGACCCCGAGGCGATGGAGGAGTGCACCCGGCTCTACGGCGAGCGCGACGACCTGACTTTGGTCGACGCCCGTGACGAGGCGGTGATGGGGGCCGATGCGCTGGTCATTTGCACCGAGTGGAAGTCTTTCCGCACGGTCGATTTCGCTCAGCTCAAGCGGGAACTCACCACGCCGGTAATCGTCGATGGCCGCAATCTGTTCGACCCGCTGGCGGTGCGCGACGCCGGGCTGCTCTATTTCGCTGTGGGGCGCGGCGACTCGCTCGAGCAACAGGCGCCGCGCGCACGGTGATCGCGTGGTGATAGAGAGAGGTACCGCGACCGGCAGGTCGCGGTGGTCTCGACGTCAGGCGGGCTCGGCCTGAGATATCATAGATTTATTATCTATCGACCCACCAAGGACATCAGTGCATGTTGATCCCCGTGGTGCTCGCCGGCGGCGCCGGTACCCGGCTGTGGCCGATGTCGCGGGCAAGCTTTCCCAAGCAGTTCCTGCCCGTGGTGGGGCCGCGCAGCATGCTGCTCGAGACCCTGGATCGCTTCGTCAGCGTCGAGCCCGCCGATCCCATCGTGGTGTGCCAGGAGGCGCATCGCTTCGTGGTCGCCGAGCAGCTGCGCGAGGCGGGCTGGCGCGCGGAGATTCTGCTCGAGCCGGCGCCGCGCAATACCGCGCCGGCCATTGCCCTGGCCGCACTGCAGGCGATGGTGCGCGACCCCGATGCCATGCTGCTGGTGCTGCCGGCGGATCACGCCATCCGTGACCCCGAGGCGCTGCGCGCGGCGCTGGGGCCGGCCCAGGCGGCGGCGCGCCAGGGCCGGCTGGTGACCTTCGGAGTGACCCCGACCCGCGCCGAGACCGGCTACGGCTATATCGAGACCAGCGAGTCGCCGAGTGAAGCATTCGCGGTGCCGATCCAGCGCTTCGTCGAGAAGCCCGACGCCGCGACTGCCGAAGCCTATCTCGCCAGCGGCCGCTATCTGTGGAACAGCGGCATGTTCCTGATGCGTGCCGACCGTTATCTGGAGGAGCTGGGGGCACACCGTCCGGACATGCTCGATGCGGTGACCGCCGCCTGGGAAGCGCGCCAGTCGGATCTCGATTTCCTGCGTGTGGCGCCGGCGCCCTTCGCCGCCTGCGAAGCCGAGTCGGTGGACTTCGCGGTGATGGAGAACACCGCCGAGGGCTGTGTGGTGGCGCTCGATGCCGGCTGGTCCGATGTCGGCTCGTGGCAGGCGCTGTGGGAGATCGCCGACAAGGATGCCGCGGGCAATGCGCTCAGTGGCGACGTCATCACCGAGGACGTGCACGGCAGTCTGATCCGCGCCGAGAGCCGCCTGGTCACGGCGGTGGGGATCGACGACCTGCTGATCGTGGAGACCCCGGATGCGGTACTGGTGACCCATCGCGAACAGGCCCAGGAGGTCAAGCGGATCGCCGCGGCGCTCAAGCGCGACAATCGCAGCGAGTGGGATCTCCATCGCCGCGTGCATCGCCCCTGGGGCAGCTACGATGGCGTGCATCGCGCCGCGCGCTATCAGGTCAAGCATATCTGCGTGGCGCCGGGCGGGCGCCTCTCGCTGCAGCAGCACTTCCATCGCGCCGAGCACTGGGTGGTGGTGTGCGGCACCGCGCGGGTGACCTGCGGCGACGACACCTTCCTGCTGACCGAGAACCAGTCCACCTATATCCCGCTGGGGGTGGTGCACCGGCTCGAGAACCCGGGCAAGATCCCGCTCGAACTGATCGAGATCCAGAGCGGCAGCTATCTGGGCGAGGACGACATCGAGCGTTTCGACGACGTCTATCGGCGCGACTAGACCTCTCCGGCGCGCGGCGCGGTGGCGACGGTCGGCGTCTCGCCGTGGCTGGAGGCGCCGCTGCGCTCGGCGGCCGCGGTCAGGTGGTCGACCATCTCGCGCGCGATCAGCGGCAGCGAGTCGTAGTCGCGCATGCCGATCACCAGTTCGCGCTCGGCCCAGGTGTCGCTCAGCGGGACCGTCGCCAGCGACAGGCTACCGCGGTAGGCCGAGACCGCGCGTGCCGGCAGAATGCCCACCCCCATGCCGCGATCGATCATGCGGCAGATCCCCTCGAAGCTGCGCACCTGGATGCGCATGCGCAGCGCGCGCTTCAGGCGCTGGGCGTCCTGCTGCAGCAGACTGTGCAGCGAGGAGTCCTGCTCCAGCCCGATGAAGTCGTAGTCCAGGGTCTCGGCGAAGGCGATGCTGGCGTGCCCGGCGAGCGGATGGTCGCTGGCGGTCACCAGTGCCAGGCGGTCGCGGCGATAGGCGCGGGTCTGCAGCTCGGCGGCGGGAATATGCGCCGAGAAGATGCCGATATCGGTGAGCCCTTCGCGCACCGCGGCGATGATCTCGTGGCTCAGACGCTCCTGCATGTCGATGCGGATCTGCGGGTAGCGCCAGGTGAAGTCGCTCAGATCCTCGGGCAGGAACTCGATCACCGCTGAGGTGTTGGCGTGCATGCGCACATGCCCGCGGACACCCACGCTGTAGTCGCTCAGATCCGCGGTCAGATGGTCGAGGCTATCGAGCATGTGGCGTGCGTGGTGCAGCAGCGCATGCCCCGCCGGGGTCAGCTCGACGCCGCGGGGGCGTCGGTAGAGCAGGGCGGTCGAGAGCTGCGTCTCGAGATCGCTGATGCGTTTGCTCACCGCCGCCAGCGCCAGGTGCTCGCGCGCCGCCGCCCGGGTCAGGCTGTGCGAGTCGGCGATGGCGATGAACAGGCGCAGGGTGGTGAAATCGAGTCGCTTCATTATGGGCCGCAGGCTGGCGATGGGCCCCCGAGCCTAACTCAGCTTTCGCCTTTGGCGAAGCCTTGCTTGACGATTGCGCAATTGTCGCCGTCGCCGGGCTACGCCATGCTGGCGGGCATCCGCGGCCGGCGCGCGCCGCCCTGCGCGCTGCGTGCCTGCCGCTGCCAATCATGGGAGAAGGCGATGTCGGCAAGCGACGGTGCCCAGGCTCTGGCCGGGCTCAAGGTGATCGAACTGGGACAGCTGATCGCGGGCCCCTTCGCCAGCAAGCTGCTGGGCGAATTCGGCGCCGATGTGATCAAAATCGAGCCGCCCGGCACGGGGGACCCGCTGCGCAAATGGCGCGTGCTGAAGGACGGCACTTCGCTGTGGTGGCACGTGCAGACCCGCAACAAGCGCTCGCTGGCGCTGGACCTGCGCACGGCCGAGGGGCAGGCGGTGGTGCGCCGGCTGGTGGCGGAGGCGGACATCGTGATCGAGAACTTCCGCCCCGGCACGCTGGAGCAGTGGGATCTGGGCTGGGAGGCGCTGAGCGAGCTCAATCCGCGGCTGATCATGGTGCGCATCTCCGGCTATGGCCAGACCGGTCCCTACCGCGATCGCCCGGGCTTTGGCGTGATCGGTGAGGCCATGGGCGGCCTGCGCTATCTTTCCGGCCACCCGGACCAGCCCTCGGTGCGGGTCGGCATCAGCATCGGCGACTCGCTGTCGGCGCTCTACGGCGTGATCGGCGCGCTGCTCGCGCTGCAGGAGCGCCAGCGCAGCGGTCGCGGCCAGTATATCGACGTCGCCCTCTACGAGTCGGTCTTCGCCATGATGGAGAGTCTGCTGCCCGAGTACGACGCCGCCGGCGTGGTGCGCGAACCTGCCGGCAGCGCGCTGCCCGGTATCACCCCCTCCAACGCCTATCGCTGCGCCGGCGGCGAATACGTGCTGATCGCCGGCAACGGCGACAGCATCTTCAAACGCTTGATGCAGGCGATCGGGCGTGACGATCTGGCCGCTGACCCGCGCTTCGCCCACAACGATGGTCGCAGCCAGCATGCCGAACTGATCGACGGTGCGATCGAGGCGTGGACCCGCCAGCATGCGCGGGATCAGGTCCTGGACACCCTCGAGAACGCCCAGGTGCCGGTAGGTTACCCCTACACCGCCGAAGATATCGTCGCCGACCCGCACTATCTGGCCCGCGAGATGATCGAGCGCGTGCGCCTGGATGACGGCGCCGAACTCAAGGTGCCTGGGGTGCTGCCCAAGCTGAGCCGCACGCCGGGGCGTATCCACGGCGGCGGCCCGGCGCTGGGACAGCACACCCAGGATGTACTCGACGAGCTCGGCATCGACCGCGAAACCCAGGCCAGAATGCGCGAGCGGGGGTGATCTGATGGCTCGCCATACGCTGACGCCGGCCAGCGGCATGACGCGGGGCAGCGAGCGGGTGACGCTCAACGAGGTAGCACCCCGCGATGGCCTGCAGATCGAGTCTCGATTCGTGCCCACGGCGGAGAAGATCCGCTGGATCGATGCGCTGTCGCGCACCGGAGTGGCCAAGATCGAGGCGACCTCCTTCACCTCACCTAAAGCGATTCCCACGCTGCGCGATGCCGAGGCGGTGATGCAGGGCATCGAGCGCGTCGCCGGGGTCGACTACGCGGTCCTGGTGCCCAACGAGAAGGGTGCCGAGCGTGCCCTGGCGGTGGGTGTCGACGAGATCAATCTGGTGCTCTCGGCCAGCGATAGCCACGGCCGCGCCAATCTACGTATGAGCGCCGAGCAGTCGCTGGCGCGCTTTGCCGGCATTGTCGAGCTCACCCGCGGCAGCGGGGTCCAGATCAACGCCTCGATCTCTACTGCCTTCGGCTGTCCGTTCGAGGGCAGGGTGGCGCAGCGACGGGTGATGGAGATCATCGAACGCCTGCTGGCGCTGGGCATACAGGGCATCAGCCTGTGCGACACCACCGGCATGGCCAATCCGCAGCAGGTCGCGACCCTGTGCGGCGCGGTGCTGGCGCGCTGGCCGTGGCTGGCGCTGACCCTGCACGTGCATGACACCCGCGGGATGGGGCTGGTCAACGCCTTCAGCGCCTGGCAGCAGGGGGTGACGCGCTTCGACGCTGCCCTGGGTGGCCTGGGCGGTTGCCCCTTTGCGCCGGGGGCCAGCGGTAATGTGTGCACCGAGGATCTGGCCCACATGTTCGCCCAGATGGGCGTGGAGACCGGCGTCGATCTGGCGCGCCTGCTCGCCGTGGCAGAGGCGCTGCCGGCGCTGGTCGGCAATGCGGTGCCCGGCCAGGTGGTCAAGGCCGGTACCGCCGAGCGGCGCTATCCGCTGCCCACGGGGAGCGAATAGCGAGTCGCGCTGGTTCGGGCGCCGGGGCGCGACTCAGTCGCCGCCCACGGCCACGGCATCGCGCACGTGAACGGGCTGCCCGTTGGCCCAGGTAGCGGCCACGGTGCGGTCGTCACCCAGCATCATCAGCGCAAACAGGCGCTCGGCCAGCGTCGTGGCACCGCTCAGGCGGCGTGACAGCAGCGGCGTGGCGTCCGGGTCGAGTACCACGATATCGGCCTCGTAGCCGGGCTGCAGGCTACCGATCTTGTCCGCCAGATGCAGCGCGCGGGCGTTGCCCAGCGTCAGCCGATAGAACCCCTGCCAGCCGGTCAGCGGCTGGCCCAGCAGTGCTCCCACCTGATACGCCCCCTGCAGCGTGCCGAAACCCGACAGCGAGGTGCCGGCGCCGACGTCGCTGGCCAGCGAGGTGGCCAGCCCGGCGTCGCGGCAGGCCAGGCGGTCCATCAGCCCGCTGCCGAGGAACAGATTCGAGGTCGGGCAGAAGGCGATGTTGGCACCCGGGTCGGCCAGACGGCGGCGCTGCCCGTCATCCAGATGGATACCGTGGGCGAAGGTACTGCGCGGGCCCACCAGGCCGTAGTGTTCGTAGACCTCGAGATAATCGCGCCGCTCCGGGAAGAGTTCGGCGACCCAGGCGATCTCGCCGCGGTTCTCCGACAGATGGGTCTGCAGGTAGAGATCCGGCGCGCTGCGCAGTACCCCGCCCACGGCGTCGAGCTGCTCGCGGGTGGAGGTCGGGGCGAAGCGCGGCGTCAAGGTGTAGGCGAGGCGATCACGGCCATGCCAGTCGGCGATCAGTCGTTCGCTGTCGCGCACGCCGCCGAGGGTATCGTCGGTGAGCGCTGCGGGGGCGTTGCGGTCCATCAGGACCTTGCCGGCGAGCATGCGCAGCCGACGCCGCTGGGCGGCGCCGAAGAAGCTGTCGACCGAGATCGGGTGCGACGAGCAGAACACCTGAGCGGTGGTGGTGCCGGCGCGCAGCAGCTCGTCGAGGAAGCGCTCCGCGGATTGCCGGGCGTGCTCGGCGTCGGCGAAGCGGCATTCGGCGGGGAAGGTGTAGTCGTTGAGCCAGTCGAGCAGCTGGTGGCCGTAGGAGGCCATGATATCGAGCTGCACATAGTGGACATGGCTATCGATGAAGCCCGGCATCATCAGCTTGCCGCGGTAGTCGACCACCTCGATCTCCGGCGGCAGCCGGGCGGCCAGGGCGGCGTAGTCGTCGACGGCGTGGATATGCCCGTCGACGATCCAGATCGCGCCATCCTCGAGATAGCGCGTGGTGTCGGGCAGCGGGGTGTTGTCCTCGCCGGGATCGTCGAGGCAGGTGAACAGGGCGCCGCGGAGCAGTCGGTGCGATTGGGTCATGATGGCAAGGTCATCGTCAGCGGGCAGAGGGGAAGGCATCCCGCAGCGTGGCCGCAGGAATGCCGCGATGGTGATCGTCGTCCGCCTCGGCGGGCGGCGTGGAGAGCGCCAGCAGCTCGGCGGCGACGCTGATGGCGATCTCCTGGGGGCGCTTGGCGGCGCTGGCGGCGAGGCCGATGGGGCAGCGCACCCGCGCCAGATCGGCCTCGCCGAGCCCGGCCCGCCCCAGCGCCGCGCGAAAGCTCGACCACTTGCTGGCCGAGCCGATCAGCCCCAGCGAGGCGAGATCGTCACGCGGCGCCAGGGCAGCCACCAGCCGGCGGTCGAGGGCGTGGTCGTGGGTCATGATCAGCGCGTGGCCGTCTCCGACCAGCTCCGCCAGCGCGGCGTCCGAAGCGTCGGCATCGACCGTGTGACAGTGCACGCGGGGGCCGCCGGCGACACCCTCGAACGCCGTGGCGCGGCTGTCGAACCAGTCGATCCGCCACGGCAGCGGTGCCAGTAGAGCGACCAGCGCCTGGCCCACGTGGCCGGCGCCGAACAGGCTTAGATGCTGCTCGGCGCCGGGGAAGTGCTCGATCAGCACCTGCACGCAGCCGCCGCAGCACTGGCCCGAGCGGGCGCCGAGCACGAAGGTCTCCAGATGTGTCTGCGGCGTGGCGGACGGTGTCGCTAGTGCTTCCCGCGCCAGCGCGATCACCTGCTGCTCGAAGTGGCCGCCGCCCAGGGTATCGATCACCTGCCCCGGCGTGACGACCAGCTTGGCTCCGGGCTCCCGCGGGGTCGAGCCGCTGGCGGCGACGATGCTCGCCAGCACGTGGGCCTCGCCCGCCTGCTGCAGGCGATGCAGCGCCGCATGCCAGGGCTCCGGTGCCCACCCGTTCGTGGCGTTGTCGGGGGTGGGTATCATGGCTCGTCTCGCCGGCGCAGGGCCTCGGCCGCCAGCAGCACACGCTCGGGGGTGGCCGGCGTATCCAGGTCGGGGCTCTCGCGGTAGTCGACCAGGCTGGCCAGGGCGTCGCGCAGCGCCGACCACACCGAGATCGCCAGCATGAACGGCGGCTCGCCCACTGCCTTGGAACGATAGAGGCTGGCCTGGGAGTTGGGGTGGCCCTCCAGCAGCTCGACGTTGAACACCGGTGGCAGGTCGCCGAAGGTGGGAATCTTGTAGGTCGCCGGACCGTCGCTGAGCAGGCGGCCCTCGGCGTTCCACTTCAGCTCCTCGCTGGTCAGCCAGCCCATCCCCTGGATGAACCCGCCCTCCACCTGGCCGCGGTCGATGGCCGGATTGAGCGAGTCGCCGACGTCGTGGAGCACGTCGACGCGCTCGACCCGGTACTCGCCGCTCAGGGTGTCCACGCGCACCTCGCTCACCGCGGCGCCGTAGGCGAAGTAGTAGAACGGGCGGCCCTGGCCGCTGTCGCGGTCGTAGTGGATCAGCGGCGTGGCGTAGAAGCCGGTGGCCGAGAGCGAGACCCGGGCCAGATAGGCGGCCTGGATCAGCTCGCCCCAGGCGACCCGATGGCCGGCATCGCCGTCACCGGCGACCAGCGCGCCCTGCTGCAGCGTCAGCCCCTCGCGGTCCCACTGGTAGTGTTCGGCGGCGAAGTCGAGCAGCCGCCGGCGCATCTGGATGGCGGCATCGCGCGCCGCCATGCCGTTGAGATCGGCGCCGCTGGAGGCTGCGGTGGGCGAGGTGTTGGGCACCTTGTCGGTGCGGGTGGCGCTGATCCGCACCGCCGCCAGATCGAGCCCCAGCTCCCGTGCCACCACCTGGCAGATCTTGGTATGCAGGCCCTGACCCATCTCGGTGCCGCCGTGATTGATCATCACGCTGCCGTCGGTATAGACGTGGAGCAGGGCGCCGGCCTGGTTGAGGTGCTTGGCGGTGAAGGAGATACCGAATTTGACCGGGGTCAGCGCCAAGCCACGCTTGACCACCGGGCTGTGGCGGTTGAACGCGGTGATCGCCTCGCGGCGTTGCCAGTAGTCGCTGCTCTGGGTCAGGCGTTCGACGATGTGGTGCAGCAGCGGGTGCTGGTCGACGCGCTGGCCATAGTGGGTGGTCTCGCGGCCCGGGCGGTAGAGATTGCGCTGGCGAATGGTCAGCGGGTCCTCGCCGCGATGGCGAGCGATATCGTCCATGGCCCGCTCGATGATCATCATCCCCTGGGGGCCACCGAAGCCGCGAAAAGCGGTGTTGGAGGCAGTGTGGGTGCGCGCGCGATGCCCGGTGACGCGTGCCGCACCCAGCGAGTAGGCGTTGTCGGCGTGGAACATGGCGCGGTCGACCACCGCCTCGGAGAGATCCGGCGAGTGGCCGCAGTCGCCGATCAGCTCGATGTCGCCGCCGAGGATCACGCCGTCGTCGTCGATACCCAGGCGGTAGCGGTTGTGGAACGGATGGCGCTTGCCGGTGGCACGGGTGTCCTCCACCCTGGGCAGGCGCAGGCGCACCGCGCGGCCGGTGCGCCGGGCGAGCAGCGCCGCCATGCAGGCCCAGGGTGCGGCCTGGGTCTCCTTGCCGCCGAAGCCGCCGCCCATGCGCCGGTTCTCCACCGTCACTGCATGGAACGGGATATCGAGCACCTCGGCGACCAGCTTCTGGGTTTCGCTGGGGTGCTGGTTAGAGGTGTGGACGGTCACGCCCTCGTCTTCGCTGGGGATGACCAGGCACGCCTGCCCCTCGAGATAGAAGTGCTCCTGACCACCGACGAACTGACGCGCTTCCAGCACGTGGGGCGCCTGCGCCAGTGCCTGGTCCCAGTCGCCGCCGACCTGGCGGTGGGAGGGGCGCACGAACTCACCGGCCGCGGCGGCGGCGACCGCATCGAAGCGTGGCGTCAGCGCTTCGATCTCGACCACGGCGGCGCGCACCGCACGGCGTGCCGCGGCATAGCTGGTGGCTGCCACCGCGAACAGCGGCTGGCCGACATAGCTCACACTGGTCTCGGCGAACAGCGGGTCGCCGGGAAAGACCGGGCCGATATCACGGTGTCCGGGAATGTCGCTGGCGCGGATGACGTCGACCACCCCGGGGCTTTTGGCCACGGCGTCGAGATCGAGCCGGAGCAGGCGGCCGTGGGCGACCTCGCTCAAGCCGACCATGGCATGCAGCGCTCCCGCCGGCGCGGGGAGGTCATCGATATAGTGGGCGCGTCCGGTGACATGCTTGACCGCACTTTCGTGGCGCGCGGCCTGCGGCTGGCGTGACGCGTCGTGGGTGGAGGCGATGGTCTCCCGCGCCAGCGGCTCGTCGCCCTGCACCGGGGCTTCGGCGGCGGGCGCCTGCGGGCGCGCCTCGGCGCTGGAGTGACTGGCCTGCAGACGTTTAGTGAGCGTACGCATCGAGCGCCACCTCCTGAGTATCATCGCGGCTCGGGTCGAGGATCAGCGCCCAGCGCTCGAGCAGGTTGGTGGCGGCGGTCAGGCGATAGTCGGCGGAGCCGCGCACGTCGTCCAGCGGCGTCAGCGCCGCACGCAGAGCGCGCTTGGCGTCGGCGAAGGTCGCCGCCGTGGCCGGCTGGCCTTCGAGTGCGGCCTCCACCGTGGGCACCCGTAGCGGAGTCGCCGCCATGCCGCCGAAGGCGACGCGCACATCGTGCAGCCGCTCCCCGGTGTGACGCCAATGGAAGGCGCCGAGTAGGGTCGAGATATCGTCCTCGCGGCGCTTGGAAAGTTTCCATACCCGCAGCTGTGCGTCGTCCTCGGGTCGCGGCAGCCAGATGGCCACGATGCACTCGCCCGGGCGCAGGGCGGTCTTGCGGTAGTCGAGGAAGAACGCCGAGAGCGGCAGTTCGCGCTCGCCCTCGGGGCCGGCCAGTCTCAGCCGTGCCTCGAGCGCCAGCAGCACCGGCGGGGTGTCGCCGATGGGCGAGGCGTTGGCGATATTGCCGCCGACCGTGGCGCGATGGCGAATCTGCGCCGAGCCAAGGCGTTCGAGCAGATGGGCGAAGGCGGGGTAGTGGGTCTGCAGCAGTGGCTCCCACTCGCGGTAGGTGACCGCTGCACCGATCCACCACCCCTTGGCCTCTGCCTCGATGCGGCGCAGCTCGGCGACCTGACTGAGATCGATCACCTCGGGCCACTGTTCGAGCCGTTGGGTGACGCCGAGCCACAGATCGGTGGCGCCGGCCACCAGCGGCGCCTGCGGATGTTCGCGGCGCAGTTGCATGAGCTCGGCGAGATTCTGCGGCGTGTGGTAGTGCGTGGCGCGGCTGGCGCGACCGAGCGCGCGCCACGCCGTCTCGAGCTCCGGGTCGTCAGCCCAGCTCGGCCGGCTGTCCGGCTGCGTGGCCATGGCATGGGCGGCATCGCGGATCGGGCGGTAGCCGGTGCAGCGGCAAAGATTGCCGCCCAGCGCGGCTTCCAGCGCCTGGGGCGCGAGCGGGGCGGCAGGCGTCTGGCGGCGCGACTCGTGCAGGGCGAACAGCGACATTACGATGCCGGGGGTACAGAAACCGCACTGACTGGCATGGCACTCGACCATGGCGGCCTGGGCCGGATGCAACGCCTCTCCCCGCGCCAGCCCCTCCACCGTGACCAGATGGCAGCCCTGAAGCTGATGCGCCGGGGTAATGCAGGCGTTGGCGGTACGCCACGCCGCCGGCGAGTCGGGGTCGGAGATCGCCACGGTACAGGCGCCGCAGTCGCCGGAGGCGCAGCCCTCCTTGGTGCCGCAGTGGCCCAGGGTCTCGCGCAGCAACGCCAGCACGCTGGTAGCGGGGGCTGCCTCCACGCACTGGCGTCGGCCGTTGAGGAAGAATTCGATCATCGCTCACCCCTGGTGGTGTTGTCGTTGTCGTTGTATTGGACGTCAGGCGGCCGGCGGCCAAGCCGGCGGAAAGAACGAGCGACGCGTGACGAGAGCCGGTAAAAAAGCTGACCGATCGGTCAAGTCGTTACAGGTTCTCCGATCGTACGCCCGGAGGCAAGAGGGTTCGGGTAAGATTGCGCGTGGACCTTCGACGATTCAAGGAGAGCGCGTGAGTGATTCGATTGCAGCGGAACCGACGGTTCGCGAGCGCAACGAACGGCGGATCTTCGACGCCGCGGAGCTGGTCTTCGCGCGCCACGGCTATCGTGGGGCCAGCATCCAGGCGATCGCCGCCGCCGCCGAGCTGCCCAAGTCCAATGTGCTCTATTACGTGGGCAGTAAACGCAGGCTCTACGTGGCACTGCTGGAACGCACCATGGCGCGCTGGAACACCGCGCTCAGCGATATCGGCGAAGACGATGACCCGGCCACGGTGATCGAGACGTTCATCCGCAGCAAGATGGCGCTGAGCCAGACGCATCCGCTCAGTTCGAGACTGTTTGCCAATGAAATACTGCAGGGAGCGCCATTTCTGCAGGAGACCCTTGCCGGCAGCATGCGCGAGTGGGTCGAGTCGCGTGCAGCGATCTTCCGGCGCTGGGCCGAGCAGGGGCGCATGGATCCGGTGGACCCGGTCTGGCTGATCTTCCTGATCTGGTCGGCGACCCAGCACTATGCTGATTTCGAGGCGCAGGTGCTTGGTATCACCGGGCAGGCCGGTCTGGCGGACGCCGATTTCGCCGCCGCCACCGACTGTCTATGTCAGGTCATTCTAAAGGGGTGTGGGCTGACGCGGGGGTGAAAGACCAGAGGGATAAAAACCAGAGGGATAAAAACCAAAGAGAGTAAAAACCAGAGGGGTAAAAAAGGAGTGCAACAACGACAGTGGGGAAGGCAAGCAAGACCGCGAGGGGAAAACGACGGGAACAAGACGATGAGACATCGAAAAACGATACGACGGAAGCGAGTCCCTTCGCACTCGACCTCCTGTCGAGTCTCGACCTTGAGCGCCGGCAAGCTCCTTTTGCTCTGGATCGATCCCTGGGCTCTCCCTGGCGCGATCCCTGCCAAAACGCTGCCTCCCTGAGCGGGTTCCTTGGATGGCATCCTGCCACGGCCATTCTAGCCGAGCGATGAGTCCGTTCGCTAATGACTTTTTCGTTTAAAATCCAATAATTACAAAAAGAAACAGTGCTCGATAAACGCGCCCTCCGGGCGCCGGGAAACCGTTGTTTCGGTTGAAGAAAATTCTGCCAACAGTTCTCACGAGGGGCGCCGTAATGGTCCTTGCGCCGCTCACTTCGTGCGGCTCCCCTCGTTTGGTTCTATTCAAACGGTCTGCGCGTGCGGTCCCGGTCACGATCGGCCATTTGGGCGATTCATGCCGGCGCTTCGAAGGCGACACTGCGAATCAGCGCGATCACCTCCCGCCCCGGTGTCAGCTGCATCTCGTCGCACGCCTGCCGGGTCAGGCGCGCGCGCAGCGACTGCTCGCCGACCGTCAGGCGTAGCTCCTGGGAGCTGGGATCGTGGGTCGAAGGGGCGGTGTCGACGATACGTGCGGCGAGGCCGTTGCGATAGCTGGTATCTGCTGGCATCGCCAGGGCGATGGCGACGTCGCGCACGCCGATGCGCAGACGTACCTCACCGCCGAGCGGCTGGTCGATACGCGGCACGCGCAGTGTCTGGCCGTCGGCCAGGGTGATCCGGGTCAGGGCGTAGTGTGCATCCTGGGCGGTGACCCGGCCGCACAGCCGTGAGGCCGCATCGAAGCCGCCCAGGCGACCACCGAGGTCGAGCCGTTGCAGCAGCGCATCGAGCGAGCCATGGGCCACCAGGCGCCCGCTGTCGATCAGCGCCAGATGGTCGGCGATGGCGGTGATCTCCTGGGTATCGTGGCTGACATAGAGCACGGGAATGTCGATCTCTCGGGTCAAGCGCACCAGATAGCGCAGCAGCTCCTGCTTGCGCTCGCCATCGAGGCCGGTGAGCGGCTCGTCCAGCAGCAGCAGGCGCGGCTGGGTCAGCAGCGCGCGGCCGATGGCAACGCGTCGGGCTTCGCCGCCGGAGAGCGTGCCCGGCAGGCGCTCGAGCAGCGGCTCGATACCCATTAGCGCGACCAGGTCGTCGAAGCGTGAGCGGGCCGCCCGCGGCATGCCGTAAGTGAGGTTGCCGCGCACCCGGTAGTGGGGGAACAGGCGCGGCTCTTGGAATACCACGCCGAGTCGGCGGCGATGCACCGGCACCGCGATGCCGCGCTGGCAGTGGGTCAGCCACCGCTGATCCAGGCGCACATGCCCGGCGTCCGGGCGGTCGAGGCCGGCGATCAGACGCAGCAGGCTGGTCTTGCCGCTGCCGGATTCCCCGAACAGCGCGGTGACCCCGCTCGCCGCCACCTCCAGCTTCATCTCCAGGGTGAAATCGCCGAGGCGCTTGCGCAGGTCGAGCGAGAGCGCATTGCGGGAGGTCATCGGTCACGCTCCTGCAGGCGCCGCCGGGCGCGGCGAGCGAGCCACTCGGAGGCGATCAGCGAGAGCATCGCGATGGCAATGGAGATCGCGCACAGTCGCGCGGCGGCGGCCTCCTTGCCGGGGGTCTGGATCAGCGTGTAGAGCGCCAGCGGCAGGGTGCGGGTCTCGCCGGGAATGTTCGAGGCGAAGGTGATGGTGGCGCCGAACTCCGATAGTGCGCGGGCGAAGGCCAGCACGCTGCCGGTGAGCAGGCCGGGTAGGGCGAGCGGCAGGGTGATGGTGAACAGCACCCGCCAGCGTCCGGCACCGAGGGTCGCCGCGGCGGCCTCGAGCTTGGGGTCGACCGCTTCCAGCGACAGCCGTACCGCGCGCACCAGCAGGGGAAAGGCCATGACCCCGCCGGCCACGGCGGCACCCTGCCAGGTGAACGGCAGGGTGATGCCGAGACTCGCCTGCAACCAGTGCCCGAGCCAGCCCTGGCGGCCCAGCGCCAGCAGCAGCAGATAGCCCACCACCACCGGTGGCAACACCAGCGGCAAGTGGATGACACCATCCAGCAGTGACTTGCCACGGAAGTCGTGCCGCGCCAGCAGCCAGGCCAGCGCGATCCCGGGGATCAGGGTCCAGCCCACCGCGCTGCCAGCGATCTTGAGGCTCAGCGCCAGCGCTTGCCATTCGGCGTCCGAGAGCACCCGGTTCAGTCGCCGGTGAGCGGGGTGAAGCCGTAATGGCTGAAGATCCGGCGCGCCGCGTCACCGGCCAGCCACTGGCGCAGCGCCTCGGTGGCGGCGCTGGGCGATGGCGTGACCACCGCCATGGGGTAGGTGATCGGCGTATGGCTGGCGTCGGGAAAGACGCCGATCTGACGCACGCCGTCGCTGGCCTCGGCATCCGTCTGGTAGACGATCCCCAGCGGCGCTTCGCCGCGCTCGACCAGGGCCATGGCTGCGCGCACGTTGTCGCCGCTGGCCAGGCGTGCCTGCAGCGCCGGCCACTCGCCCAGGGACTCGAGCGCCTGCTTGGCATAGATACCCGCCGGCACGTGGTCGGTATTGCCCACCGAGAGCCGCTCGTCGGGGCCCAGGCGGGTGGCGATAGCGGTGCCATCGCCGGGGGTGAAGGGCGCGATCTCGCTGTCGCGCGGGGCGATCAGCACCAGTCGGTTGGCGAGCAGATCGATACGCTGGTCGACCGTGGCGCCCTGATCGGCGAGCCAATCCATCCACTGCTCGTTGGCCGAGAGGTAGAGATCCGCCGGGGCGCCGTTGGCGATCTGGCGCGCCAGGGTCGAGGAGGAGGCATAGACCGGCACTACCTCGACATCGTGCGACTGCTCGTAGCGGGCGATGGCGCTGTTCATGGCATCGGTGAGCGAGGCCGCGGCGAACACCTGGATGCGCTCGGCGGCGCTGGCGTTGAGCGGAAGCAGTGTCAACAGCAGGGCGCCGAGAGTGGCGGCGGTGCGCAGCGCGGGCATGGCGTTCTCGCTATGTCTGTTTGGAAATAACGGGAATGACTATAGACCAGCCGGGCACGAGCGTCGACCCTACTCGCCGGCAGCGCGTAGGGTCGGCAACCGCTGCCCGCTCAGGACTCGTGGGAGGGAGCGTGCGGCGAGCGCAGCAGTCCACGCAGGGCCGCGCTCTCCGGCGCGGCGTCGAGGCGCTGCAGCAGCGCGTGATAATGGGAGATGAGCTCGCGGGCCAAGGGGGTCAGGGTGGCGCCGCCGCGCTGGCTGCCACCGGAGCTGGTGTCGACCAGCGCGGCGCCGAAGTGACGGCTCATGGTCTCCAGCAGCTGCCACGCCTTCTTGTAGCTCAGACGCATCTCGCGGCAGGCGGCGGCGATCGAGCCGTGGCGCTCGATCGCCTCGAGCAGCGCGATCTTGCCCGGGCCGAGCACGATGTCGCGCTCGGCGACCAGACGTAGCTGGAGCTGGGGACGGGGATGATGGGTGCGGGTCATCGAGAGCAAGCCGTAGCTGGGGAGCGAGACCCTACCATAGCACTCGACTCCGGCCAGACCAGAGCCGAACCAGGGCCGAACCAGGCGAGCGCAGCGGCTGGCGCTGCGCTCGCGATCGAGTTCAGGCGGTGCTAGCGACGCTCGCGGGGCTCGACAGCCGCCAGCGCAGCCAGTCGATCACCACGAACAGCACCAGGCTCGCCCCCATCACCGGCAGCGCCAGGCCCAGCGCCAGCGCCACCAGCAACACGCCCAGACGCGGCCCCCAGCCGAGCTGTGCGAACAGTGCGCTCAGAGTCTGCGGCGCGGCGCGCGTGCCGCTGGCCGGACGCCGCTGCCACCACATCCGATAGCCCCAGCAGATCAGCGTTGCCAGACTGCCGGCTACTGCCACCAGCACCAACTGATTGGGCAGGCCGAAGAGCACGCCCATATGCAGGTCGATGCCCCAGCGGGTGAGCTTGGCCGCCAGCGGGAAGGTGGAGAAATCGGTACGGTCGAGTACCGCGAAGCTGTGCGGGTCGAGCGCTACCTGGTCTACCTCGGTGGGCCACTCGCGGCCGATCTCGCGCACTTTCCAGGCGCGATCCGCTGCCGGCGGCGGCTGCAATTCGATCTTGCCCGCCATCAGGCCGGCATGGCGGGCTGCGGCCAGCGCGCGGTCGAAGTCGGCGCCGGTGACGCCCGAAGATGTCATGCCCATGCCGCCCGCAGCGTGGTGATGCTCGGCGTGGGGGTCCGCGGCGGCGGCGTCCTGCCCTTTCAGCGTCGTGGAGACACTTGGCGTGCCCCAGCCCCAGGCATGGCGCAGTTCGGCGATATTGCCGCCGGCCCATTTCGACCAGGTGAGCCCGGTGGCGGAGAAGAACACCAGCCCCAGCGCGGCGACGATGCCCAGCGTGGCATGGCGTTGGCGCCGACGCTGCGGGCTGGCCGCCGGGGCGCGGCGGGCGCCACGGCGCTGCCACCACAGCACTACGCCACCCAGCGCCAGCAGCCACAGCCAGGAGGCGGCGAGTTCGCTATAGATGCGCCCGGGCTGCCCCAGCAGCAGGCTGCGGTGGAACTGACTGATAGTGGTGCGCAGCGGTAGCGAGCCGCTGGTGCCGTAGGCGGGCATGTCGCCACGCACCGCCAGTGTCACCGGGTCGATGAACAGCGCGCGTTGCTGGAATTCCCCTACGCTGGGGTCATCGAACATCACCCGGGTGGTCTGGCCCGCGGCGGGCGCCGGGCGCACCGCGGCAGGGGCTTGGCTGATACCAGCCGCGGCCTGGGCGGCTGCGATTTGGCGCGCTAGCGGCTGCGCCTCACCCTTGCTCTGGGTGGTCAAGGCGTCGTGGTAGACCCACTGTTCGAGCTGCGGGGTCAGGGCGTAGGCGATGCCCGAAAGGGCTGCGATCAGCAGAAAGGGTCCCACGAAGAGACCGACGTAGAAGTGCAGCCGCGTGATCATCGCGAGCAGCAGTTGACGAGTGCGGCGGCGCTCGGCCGCTGCCATGGGGGTAGACATGGATATCTCCGAATTGGCGACGTCGGCAGCGCAGCATTGGCGTGCCGACAGAGCCCGACGCAATGCGACGGCGGGCGCTGGAAGTCAGCTCAAGACGAAGGCGCCGGGTGGCGCGCGGGGAGAAAAACGGGCGTGCGGGTTGGGCGGCGCCGCCAGCGGCGTGGGCGCTGCGACGCTGGGGGCGGCGGGCGACACGATGGGCGGCGGTATCACGGCGGGCGTGGCAATACCCGGGGCGTGCAAGAACAGCTCGCAGTAGCCGCAGGCCGCCAGGTGCCAGTGGTCGCTGGCACTGAAGCGCGATTCGGCGCGCATCCCGTGGCCGCCGCTCATGGCGGCGGAGGGCGCGGCAGCGTGATGCGTCGGCGCCTGCAGCGCGTGCAGCGGCATGCCGCCGTGGGCGGGCATCTCCATCAGGCGCTGTGACTGGCTCACCAGCGGACCGACGAACGCCATCAGCATGGCGAATAGCGCCAGCCAGGTCAGCGGTCGGTAACAGTGGTGCCACAGGCGGGTCATGGCCGGAGTCCGTCGCGTCGTCGACCCGCGACTCTAGCGTGTCCGGGCGGTGGCGCCAATCATTGCCGCCTGGGGTGTGTAACTATGTCGCAGGCGACCGACAGGGATACCCAGGGCTCGCGTGAAGCGATCGTCATTCTGCCCTACACCACCTCGAGCAGATGCGGCGGTCGGCATCGCGGCGATCTCCGCGCTCCGCCGCACACCGAGGCGCTAGCTCGTGACGACGTGTCCCTCATGGCTCAGCAGCCAGCGCTTGCGCTCGAGCCCGCCGGCGTAACCGGTGAGGCGGCCGTTGGCGCCGATCACCCGATGACACGGCACCACTATCGCCAGGGGATTGCGACCATTGGCCGCCCCTACCGCGCGGGTGGCACTGGGGCGGCCGATGGCTTCGGCTTGTGCGGCGTAGGAGCGGATCTCGCCGAAGGCGATGGTGGTTAACGCCTGCCACACGCTGCGCTGGAACTCGGTGCCGGCGGGCGCCAGCGGGAGATCGAAATGAGTGAGTTCGCCGGCGAAGTACGCGTCGAGCTGCTGCGCACAGCGGCCGGTCAGAGTGTTCGGCCTGGCGTCGGCGCAGGCGTCGGTGACGAAGCCGACCCAGGTCAGGCCAGTCTCGCTGGCGCGGATCTCGATCTCGCCCAGTGGCACCCCAGCGGGCGGGGTATAGCGCTGGCACGCCTCGGCGTGATGGGTGAGCGTGCAGGGGGCGACGAAAGACAGCGGTGCGTTCATATCACGGTATCCCACAGTTGTAGCGTGAGGTAGCTGCGCCAGGGCGCGGCACGGGCGGGGTCGAGCGGCTGCGGCTGATGCGCTAGTGCGCGACGCAGGCCGACATCGCCATCGAGCCAGATATCGGGGTCGCTGAGGCCGCGGAAAGCCGCGACCTTGGCGGTCCAGGGGCCGATGCCCTTGAGCCTTTGCCAGCTCGCGGGGTCGTCGCCGAGCTCGCCATTCTGATAGGCGATGGCGAAGCGCTTGAGGGTCTCGCGTCGCGCCCCCGGCAGCCTGAGGAAGGCCAGATCGCTGGCGGCGATCGCCGCTGGCGTGGGAAAACGGCGGCGTTCAGCGGTGTCTTGCTCGCCCAGCTGGTCGACCAGTTGCTGCAGCAGGCGGGTGGCGGCGGCAATCGATATCTGCTGGCCCAGAATCGCACGTACGCCCGCCTCGAACAGATCCCAGACCCCAGGCAGACGCAGCCCCGGTTTCAGTGCGAGCCCCGGCAGCGCCGCGGCGAGATGGCCTTCGATCGTCTGGGTGTCGGCATCCAGATCGAGCAGCCGGCGCAGGCAGTGCACCACTTCGTCGAGGGCGGCGAGATCGCTCAGCGCCAGACTGACGGCGAAGGCGTGGCGCTCGGGCAGGTGTCGCGCGGTGAAATGGCCGGTGACCTCGCCCAGGCGGAAGGTGCGCCCGAAGCACGCCTCATCGATCCACTCCAGCCCGGTGAGCTGGTGCAGAGCGTGGAAGTGGCGTAGGCGTGACCAGGCGTAGGGCGGGCGATAGGTGAGCGTCAGTGTCAGTGGCGCCTGTGGATCGCCGCGCCGGCGGCGCACCGCGCTGGGGGTGAGGTGTAGCTGGCGCTGGAAGGCGTCATTGAAGCGGCGCAGGCTGCCAAAGCCGCTGGCGTAGGCGATATCGGTGATCGGTAGCGCGGTGTCATGGAGCAGTTGCTTGGCGAACAGGCACTGGCGATAGAGCGCATAGGTCTTGGGCGATACCCCCAGATGACGCTGGAACAGCTGGCGTAGATAGCGCTCACCGATGCCCAGACGCTGACACAGCGCGGCCACGCTGCCGCGCTGCAGGCTACCGGCATCGATCAGCGCCAGCGCCCGGCTCAGGGTGGTATGGGTGCCGCGCCAGGCAGGCGAGCGGGGGGCGCTGTCCGGGCGGCAGCGCAAGCAGGGACGGAAACCCGCGGCAGCGGCGGCGATCGCCGAGCCGAAGTAGCGCACGTTCTCCTCGTGCGGGGGCATGACCGGGCAGATCGGACGGCAGTAGATACCGGTGGTGACGACACCGATGAAGAAGCGACCGTCGAAGCGCGCGTCCCGGGCCAGGCGTGCCCGCCGGCACTGCTCGGGGGCGAGCGAGAACGGCGCTCCGAGCTCGCTCGTCTGGGGAGGCGAGGCGTCTAGCCGGGCGGCGTCGGGCAGAGACGTGCTGGCGTCGGTAACGTTGAGTGGAGATGCGTGGTGCATGGATACGAGTCCGGCGAGCCGCAGGTGACCCCAGTGTAGCGCCTGGGAGCGCGCGAACTCGCCGGATTCGGCACCCTAGTAAAACAGCTCTCCTTCAGGGCTCATCCCATACTCGATCGTAGTCCTGCCAGTAGTGCCCCATCTCGCGGTCCTGGGTCAGCCCGTAGAGGGTGTAGCGTCGCGCCAGGCGCGCTCCGCCGTCACGCGTCAGCGGCTGCCAGGCGATGGTGGTGGCGCTGCGGCTCGAGGTATCGAAGAAGGCGTCGAACGGAATCGAGACGTAGAAGCCCTTGTCGAAGCTGCCCTCGCCGTAGTCGTCACCGGCATCGGTGAAGGTCGACCAGGCACCCACGCGGACCCCGGAATCGAACTGGCGCGAGAGATCGAAGGTGACCCCCAGGTCGCCGGCCAGATAGCGCCCCACGCTGACCTGGGCGAGCACGTCCTCGACCCCGGTCTCGATGTAGGCGGTGGCGTGCCCGGTCCAGGTCGAGTAGTCACGCAGGCCGAAGCGCTGGTCGAAGTCGCGCTGCTTGACCCAGTTGAGATCGACGCCGAAGGCGACCGGGCTGTCGAAGGGGCGATAGAGCACCTCGCCGCCGCCGCCGGCGTACATCATCTCCAGCAGGCCGGCGTAGGCCATGCCGTACCAGTTCTCGCCCAGGCGCGCGGTACGCGTGTACTGCAGGTTGTAGATGCCGAGGCTGGTCTGGTCGAGATAGTCGCCGATGTGCGTGCGCACCCGCGGCAGTTTGGAGTCGGCGATATAGTCGTAGCGGTCCAGGTTGTCGAACAGGTTGAGCGCCAGCTGGCCGCTGAACCAGCCGTTGGCGTCGGTGCGGTAGTTGGCATCGAGCTTGGCGTAGAGCTGGTAGAGGAAGCCGTCCGGGCCACCGATGTTCTGGTTGAGACCCGGCGCCAGCTGCCAGTCGAAGCCTGCGAGATCGTCGGTATAGAGCCGCTCCCCATCCGGTGCGCTGTCGTCGGGCTGGGTCAGGGCAGAGGCGTAGAGTCCGTAGTGATACTGCTGATCATAGGCGGCCGAGGCGGCGGCGCGACGAAAGGCGTGGCGGTCGTGAACGTCGTCGCGCAGGCCCATGCCAGCGCTTTGCCAGCGGTAGCGGTAGGTGTCGATGTCGTCGGCGGTGTGGTTGTTGAGGATGCGGTTGGCGCGCCCTTCGCTGACCAGCAGCGAACGGTAGCGGGTGGCTTCCGCCTCGACCACTAGCTCGTCATCGCGCCGGGTGATGCGATGCACGCGCATCCCGGCATTGGCTTGGAGGTCGCGGCTGACCGCCTGCCAGTCGTCAGTGCTGCGCGGCGGCGGCTCGGCCACCGCGACCGGGCGCGGGTCACCGGTCTTGGCCTGGCTCGCGCCGGCCAGATTGGCACTCAGGGTGAGGCCGAGCATGGCGGTGTCGCCACGCTCCCAGCCCGCCGCTAGCGCGAGATTGTCGCTGAGGCGCCAGCGCGCGCCCAGGTTGAACGGCGAGCGCTGACGCTGAGGGTTGTCGAGGGGCTCCGAGCGGTAATCGTTGCCGTCGTACTCGAGCTGCAGCGTCAGCGGCTCCCACGGGGTCTGGTACTCGACCCCGCCGAACACGCCGATATCGCCGCTGAACAGATCGCCGAATTCGAAGTCGCCGGCCTCTTCCGGGTTCTCGCTGCGGCGCGAATCGAAGCGTCCGGAGAGCGCCGAGAGCGGGTTGCCGAGCCCGCCGCCGGCGCCGAGATAGCCCCAGCCCAGGCCCAGGGTGAAGTCGAAGTCGTTCCAGCGCTTGCTCGCCACCAGATATTCGCTGCCGAACAGCCCGGTACCGCCGAAGTCGCGAAAGCCGAGCGCCAGCGCCGGGGTGTAGCGATCTTCCTGATGCAGTCTGAATTTGAAATCGATGCCCTTGTCGAGGTAATCCCGCTCGGCGTCCCCGGAGGCGCGGTAGTCGCGGTTACCGATCGAGGTATAGCGGAAGCCCGCCTCAAGCCAATCCATCGGCTGCACGCTGACCTGATAGCGCGAATAGGGCGAGACGTGGTTGTAGTGCAGCGAGATTTCGCCCAGCGGCGCCATGCGTGCGCTGGGTGTCTGCATCAGGCCGACACCCCCGAAATCGCTCTGGGACGTGCCGAGTTCGGCCACGGCGTGGGGGGCGGTGGCGAGCAGCAAGGGCAGCGAGAGCCCCATGGCGGGGGTCGCGCGGCGTAGCGTGCGGGAACGGCGGGAGGTTGGAAGCATCATGCTCGGAGCGTCGTCAGTCGGTGGCGGTAGTAGCGCCTGAAGCGGCGTCGGGCGTGAAGGTGTGGCAGGTGTCGCCGGGCAGGCGCGTGGCCAGGAAATCGGGCAGGCTGGCATCGACCCAGCGCGCGCTCACTCCATTCAGGGGCAGTTGCAGCACCACGCGGCTACCCGGCACCAGCGTGGCCGATTGGCGATTCCATGCCGCCATGCCCAGCCGACGTATCCCACCACGTGGGTCGACCAGCGCCAGCTGCTCGCTCTGGGCGCGGGCGGACTCGGGCAGCGCCTCCAGCAGCGTCTCGGTGGTCATGCCGGGGCGCCAGTCGAGCCGCGTCACGCCTTGCGGGGTCCACGCTTCGACCCAGTCCGGGGTCTCGCACCAGCCGAGGCGGTCGAGATCGGCCAGTGCCGGCATCTGGCGCGTGTGTGCCATCAGCCAACTGGGATCGACCCGGCCCGGAATACGTCCGGGCGCTTTGGTGGCTAGCGCCCGCGACCACTCATCGAGTCCGCTGGCCAGCGCTGGCTGTCGCTGCAGTCGGGCCTGTAGGGCGAGCCCGTCTAGTTCGGCGCGCAGGCGACGTTGCGTCTGGCGGGTCGAGCTATCGGTGCGCTCGGCACCCACATAGGCGAATGGCCAGTTCACCCGATCGTGGCGCGATAGCGCCGACCACGCCTCCAGCAGTGTCGTTGCCGTAGCCGTTCGGCCCTCGATCTCGATGGTGACGGGGGCCTCGTCGGCCGGCGGCGCGGCCGCGGCATCCAACGCGAGTGCACCCAGCGCCAGCAGGCCCAGCGCAAAGGGGAAAGGGGATCGCATGTGTCGGTCATGTCCCTGACGGTGGATAGGAGCAGCGTGCCGATCCTTCGGCATGTCGTTCACCAGGGGCGGGCGATCTGCCAGGTCAGTGTCGGTGCGTCCGGCCACGGCTGGCCCGCATAAGCCCACAGCCGCCGGTCCTCGGGATCGCGCCATAGCGTCGCCTCGGTGATGGCGCCGCCGGCCCAGTGTGATGTTTCCTGGCAGCGCACCAGCCGGCGCCGTGTCAACAGTAACTCGACGGTTGCCGGTGCCGCGCAATCGAGCGCTACCCGGGCGCTGTCCTGATGCAGATTACCTTCGGCATCCTGCCACTGGCGCTCGATCCGGTAGTGCACTTCGCTGCCAGGCTGACGCCATGGATAGGGCGGTGGCGATGCCTCGTTGGCGTCGAGAATGCGCGTACCCAGCAGCTCGTCGCGCAGCCCGGCGCTGGCCACCGGATAACCATCCTCGAGCGCCAGCGTCGCACCATCGCGGAACTGCCAGTAGGTGGTGCTGGCCTGCTGGCTGGCCAGTACCACCAGCCCGCCGTGGCCGGCCAGGTCCAGTGCCAGCGAGGCGTAGGGCAAATCCGCGGCCTGGGCCGCCAGGTCGGGCCCGCGCAGGCTGGCGACGACGTCACTGGGCGAGCGCTGGCTGCCGATGGTGCAGCCCGACAGCACTAGTGCCATGCCGATGAAGAAGACCGCCCGAGGGCGGCCTTCCCGGCAACGCTGAGCCAATACGCTCATCAACGTGTGCCGGTCGTACCGGTGGTGCCGGTGGTACCGGTACCACCACTTCCATCGCTGCCACCAGCGGCGGCCAGCGCGCCCACCGAAGAGGCGGTCGTGCTGGCGCCCACGGCCGAGGCCGTAGACGCGCTGGCGGCGGTGCCCACGCCGGCTGCGCTGCCCGTAGCGACTTCCTGGGCTGCAGCGAGCGAAGAGACCGCCATGAAGGCGACTGCCAAGATGGCTCGCTTCTTCATAGATAGCTCCTGGTTGAGTGAAAAGTAAAACGAGTGCGATTGACGCCTCGCCCGTGGTCCGAAGACCGAGGACATTCTTGCCAATATTATGCTGCGGGGCAATCGGAACTTGTCAAATATTTGGGGGCTGGAAGTCTGCTAATAGCGAGGCCGTTTAGGCAGGTGATTTCATTATCGAAAGATGACGGTAGTGTGAGGAATAAAATGCGGATTATTGTTGCTGGATCGTAACGATGGGCGCGCTGAGTGCGATCGCAAAGTGGGCTGAATCGTGTCTTTTGGCAATGTTTGAACGTAATTTGTAAAGCGCTAAGCCAACTTGTCAGTGATTGGCGACAACCTTGCCGTTGCGTGCAGGCATGCACCAAAAAGGGCTGTTTCGCGGGAGGGGTTGCGACATTATCACGCCGTGCTGCGAGAGGGAGTACGACCAACGTCCAAGCCGTCTGGCGTGGCTCCTGGCGGGGGCAAGCTATTGAAAATCGGCTGCAATAGGGGGCTGTTCGGTGGCTTTCTCCAGTGCTTATGGGCGAGTGGCGAGCTGCTCGAGTGCTCGGGTGCTGCCTCCAATAGGTGCTTCTCGCAGATAACCTGTCGCTATTTCGTTACAGCTGGCTAACGCGAAGAGCGGTGTCAAATACGCAAGAAAATGATTTTTCACTGGTGTCGTGCAGTCTTGTCGCCTGCTACGTAATTCTAATGTTTCCGAGGTGTGTCGTTTTATGAAGTTGGCACGACTTTGGCATTGCTTGAATGGAAGCGGGTTGCCGCCAAGGATAGCCAAGCTTAAATCGTGCCGACTTGGGCGATTCATCTTGTAGAAAGGCTTCGGGGAATGCCATGACAACCTCGGGGCGGTAGCGTGTTTAAATTTAAATTCGTCGGGTCTGTGTCGTTTTGACCCGTCGTTTTGACCCATTGAGTCAATGTGCATGTGTCGGGCAAAAGGCACGAGTGACGTCGAGCGACAGGGATGGCGCGAATGGCAGAGGCGAGAGGGATGAGACGCAAGAATCGAGAGGTGGGTACGGTCGAAGTCGGGTTGTCGCTAGCTGGGGCGATCAGGTCAGTGGCTGGCAGCGGCCGAGGCCTCGCTGCGTTGCTACTGGTCACCAGCCTTAGCGGCTGTGCTTTCGCCCCGGGCGGTCATATCGGCTATGAGACCGATTCGGCACCCATCGACGATCTGGTCGATGTCGAGCCGATTACGCTGGGGCTGATTCGTACCCAACAGGCCGGCACGGTGGATGCCGCAAAGCCCGATCCGGAAGCGCTGAGCCGCGCGGCCGAAGGCGCTGGAGATACGTCGCCAGCCCCGTCTTATCAGTATCGTGTCGGGGTGGGCGATGTGCTCTCGGTGACCGTCTACGACCACCCCGAGCTGACCATTCCCGCCGGCGGCGAGCGCCCCAGCAGTGAGTCCGGTAGCACCGTCGGCAGCGACGGCACCATCTTCTACCCCTATGTGGGCCGAATGACGGTGGCCGGGCGCACCGTGGACGCGGTGCGCGACGAGCTGCAGCGGCGGCTGACGGCGTACATCGCCTCGCCTCAGGTCGACGTCAAGGTGGCCGGCTTCAACTCTCAGAAGGTCTATGTGACCGGTGAGGTCGACAAGCCCGGTGTCATGCCGGTCACCAACGTGCCGCTGACGCTGCTCGATGCCATCAATCAGGCGGGCGGCATGCGCGAGAGTGCCAACTGGCATGACGTGGTGCTGACCCGTGGCGACGAGATCGAGCATATCGATGTCCACGCCATGCTCCAGGACGGCGACCTCAGCGCCAACCGCCGCCTGCGGGACGGCGATGTGGTGCACGTCCCCGACCTGGGCAACCAGAAGGTGTTCGTGATGGGCGAAGTGGTCGACCCGGTCTCGCTGCCGATGGGCAATTCGCGGCTGTCACTGACCGATGCGCTTTCCCAGGCCGGTGGTATGAACGAGGCCGAAGCCGATGCCAAGGGTATCTTCGTGATCCGCCAGGCGCCGGCCGCCAGCGGCAAGCTGGCGACGGTCTATCAGCTCGATGCGCGCAATGCCACGGCGCTGGTGTTGGGCACCCAGTTCATGCTCCAGCCCACCGATATCGTCTATGTCACTGCGGCGCCGTTGAGCCGTTGGAACCGGGTGATCAATCAGCTTACCCCGACCATTACCTCGGTCTACCAGGTGACCCGGGCCACGCGTGATTTCGATGAACTCAGGGACGGTAATTGATCGATGTTTCAGCGCATTCTGGTGGTCTGTATCGGCAACGTATGCCGTAGTCCGGTGGCCGCGGCGCTGCTGCGCCAGCGCTTCCCTGGGCGCCGGATCGAGTCCGCAGGTCTGGGCGCACTGGTCGGCCAGGACGTCGATCCTCGCGCCCGATTGCTGGCGGAGCGCAACGGTCTGACCCTCGACGCCCACGTCGCGCGCCAGCTCGATGCCGACATGCTCAAGGACGCCGAGCTGATCCTGGTCATGAGCGAAGGGCAGCGCCGGGCGGTCACCGAGCGCGACCCGGCCGCGACGGGCAAGACGCTGCTGTTCGGGCGCTGGCTCGCCGAGCCCGAGATCCCCGATCCCTACCACAAGAGCGAGAGTGCCTTCGCGCACGTCCACGGTCTGTTGGTGAGCGCTGCCGACGGCTGGATCGGCAAGCTGCCGGAACGATGAAAGGATGCAAGGACCCACGATGACTCACGCCTCGAACGCTCAGTCGGGCACTCAAGCCCCGACGCCCTCCGCGAGCGCGCCGCGCAGCCACGAAGAGATCGATATCCGGCGTCTGTTCGGGATTCTGGTCGATCACAAGAAGTGGGTGCTGGCGAGCGTCGCCGCCTTCGCCCTGCTGGGGCTTGTCTATGTCAGCGTGGCGACTCCGATCTATCGCGCCGATGCGCTGGTACAGATCGAGAGTTCCTCACCCGGCAGCAATCCGCTCAAGGAGGTATCGACGCTGCTGGGCCAGGAGCCGCCGACGCTGTCGGAGATCGAGATCATCCAGTCGCGCATGGTCCTTGGACGTGCAGTGGATCTGCTCAATCTCGATATCTCCGTGGCCCCGGTGACGCTGCCGGTGATCGGTGGGCTGCTCGAGCGCCAGCATGTCTCTCGGCCCGGTTTCGCCGCCGGCTGGCACTACGCCTTCAGCGGTGAGTCTATCGCGGTCAGCGAGATGCCGGTGGCCGATGCCTATGAGGGGCAGCCGTTCCGCCTGCGGGTTATCGACAGCTATCACTATCGCCTGTTCGATGCCGACGGCAACGACCTGGGCGAAGGCAAGCTGGGCGAACTGAGCAACTTCGCCGACGGCGGGGTGGCGCTGCGGGTGACCTCGATCGACGCCGGCGCCGGCGCCACCTTCGAGCTGCGCCACGGCTCGCGTCTCGCCGCCATCAATGCCCTGCGCGGGCGCCTGACGGTGGCCGAGGCGGGCAGCGAGACCGGCATCCTGAGCTGGAGCCTTACCGGGCCCGACCCGCAGGAGACCGAGAAGACCCTCAACACCATTGCCGATATTTATTACTCGCAGAACGTTCAGCGCCAGTCCGAGGAGGCCCGTAAGAGCCTCGAGTTTCTCGATGGCCAGGTGCCCAAGATCCGCGCCCAGGTCGATCGCGCGGAGGAGAAGCTCAATCGCTATCGCGAGTCCCAGGACAGTGTCGATCTGTCGCTGGAGACCAAGTCGGTGCTCGACCGTCTGGTCAATCTGGAGGCTCAGCTCAACGAGCTGGATATGAACGAGGCCGAGATTGCCCAGCGCTTCACCAAGAGCCATCCGACCTATCAGGCGTTGCTCGAGAAGAAGGCCCAGCTCCAGCGTGAGCGCGCCAATCTCGACCAGCAGATCAAGGCGATGCCCAAGACCCAGCAGGAAATCCTGCGTCTCAAGCGTGATGCCGAGGTCAACAACGAGATCTACGTGCAACTGCTCAACAAGGTGCAGGAGACGCGGATCGCCGAGGCCAGTACCGTGGGCAACGTTCGCGTGCTCGACTCGGCCCAGGTCTTGGCAACCCCGGTAGCACCCAACAAGCCGCTGCTGCTGGCGGTGGCGGTGATCGTCGGCCTGATCGTCGGCGTCGCCGGGGTGTTCCTGCGCGCGCTCTTCAATCGCGGTATCGAGACCCAGGAGCAGATCGAAGAGACCGGCCTGGCGGTCTATGCGACGGTGCCGCTGTCGGACGAGCAGCGCAAGCTCAATCGCCGCGAGCAGCGCGGGCGCCGTGGCACGCGCCGCGACCCGCGCTACCCGCAGGGGCTTTTGTCGCTGCGCAATCCGGCGGACGTCACGGTCGAGGCCCTGCGCGGCTTGCGCACCAGTCTGCACTTCGCGATGCTCGAAGCGAGCGATAACCGCCTGATGATCACCGGCCCCAGCCCCGGCGTGGGCAAGAGCTTCGTCAGCGTCAATCTGGCGGCTGTCTGCGCCCAAGCCGGACAGCGCGTGCTGGTGATCGACGCCGACATGCGCAAGGGGCAGGTGCACAGCGTCTTCGGCGCGACCTCGGAGTCGGGGCTGAGCGACGTGCTCGGTGGCCGGCTGACGCTGGATGAAGTGATCCGCGACGTCGATGAGTGCGAAGGGCTCCACTACGTTGCTCGGGGTATGGCACCGCCCAACCCCTCGGAGCTGCTGATGGGGTCGCGCTTCAGTGCCTTCCTCGCTGCGGCGAGTGAACGCTTCGACCTGGTGATCGTCGACTCGCCGCCGATTCTGGCGGTCACCGATGCTGCGATCATTGGCAAGCAGGTCGGCACCTCGCTGATGCTGGTGCGCTTCGAGCGCAATCCGGTCAAGGAGCTGGAGCTGGCGATCGCTCGCCTGCGCACCGCCGGGGTCGAACCGCGCGGCGCCATCCTCAACGCGGTCGAGCGCAAGGCGTCAACCGCCTATGGCTACGGCTACTACCACTACAACTATCAGTGATCCCGCGAGCCGCCATGAAACCCACCACCGTCGATGTCGCCGGAGCTCGGAGCCTGTCTCGTCCGGCGCGGACAAAGGCTGCGAGGGCATATCCATGACGCCTGCGTTCGCGGTGATCCGCACCCGGCTGCGCGGTGAGCTCGTGGTCAACCTCTGCCGCACCTTCGCTGCGCGCGGTGTGGCCGCTCTGGGCACGGTGATGCTCGGGGTGGTGCTGGGCCGTCTCTATGGAGCCCAGGGGGTGGGGCTGTTCGCGCTGGCGCAGAGCTTGATATTCGGTGCCGGCATCATCGCCTGCTATGGCCTCAACGGCTCGCTGATGCGCTATGTCAGCCAGGATAGCGACAGCCCGAATGTACGCCGCTATCTGCGTTGGGCGCTGCTGCGGGCACTCATGCTGAGTGTGCTCTTCGCCGTGGCGATCTGGCTGTTGCGCGCACCGATCGCCAACGTCTTCGCCGCACCCACCCTGGGTGAGATGCTGCCGGCGATCGCCGTGGCCACGCCTGCCTTCACGCTCTCGTTCGTGCTCGCCGGATTCCTCAAGGGCGCCAATATGCCGGCGCGTGCCAGCCTGCAGGAGAATGGCGCCATCTCGCTGTGGGCGGCGATCGCCATTCTCACGCTGGTGCTCGTCGGCGAGAGCCGTTCGCTGGTGCTGGCCAGTTGGGCCTTCTGCGCTGCCGCCTGGCTGGTCTTTGCCCAGGGCGCGCTGCACACCCTGCGCTGGTTGCGTCGGCATGCCTCGGTGGTCGGCGGTGCGCCGGACCTGGCTACGCTGGCCAGCAAGGGCGCCTTCTTTGCCACCGCGCAGAGCTTCATCATGCTCAATCTGTCGATGTTCCTGCAGCAGGTGCTGGGGATGTTCATCGCCGGTGCGCTGTTGAGCCACGTCGACCTGGGGTTGTTCAAGTCGGCGGAGCGGGTGGGCATGATCATCAGCTTCATCCTGCTGGTGATCAATGCGGTCTTCCCGCCGCGTTTCTCGCGGCTCTATCACCAGGGCGACCACCGAGGGCTGGCGCGGTTGGCACGCCAGAGCACGCGTGTGGCTACGGCCATGGCGCTGCCGCTGGCGCTACTCTGCCTGCTCTTTCCGACCTGGGTGCTGGGCTGGTTCGGGCCCGAATTCGGCGCCGCAGCATCGCTTCTACGCATCATCGCCATCGGCCATCTGGTCAATGTCGCAACCGGGTCGGTGGCTTTCCTGCTGACCATGACCGGGCGCGAGCGGCTGATGCGCAACATCTCGCTGATCTGCGCCACCCTGGGACTGATCGCCTTTCTGGTGCTGATCCCGCTGCTGGGTGCGCTGGGGGCGGCGCTGTCGCTGGCGCTGGTGCTCTCGTTGCAGAACGTCGTCGCGGCGATCTTCGTCTGGCGCGACATGGGCATCGTCATGCTGCCGTTGACGGTGCCTGGGCGTGCGGCGACCGCTGACACGCCGCGCCGCCACACCCGTACTTGATCAAGATCCATACGTGAGTGAGTAAGACAAGGAGTCTTTCGAGCATGTGCCGATACCCACACGCGACAGGCAGGGCGACGGAATCGCCCGTTTCCTCGTCCGTCGGTGCCTCCGACATTGCCACCGATACCGCCTCGGCGACCGCGACCGAGGCGCCCGAGAATAGTCGCGATGCGTCAGCATGTTTGCCGTTGGCGGCACTGCTGCAGGCGGTGCACGCCGCCGGCGAGCGGGTCATGGCGATCTATCGCGGCGACGCCGAGGTCACCTGGAAGGCCGACGACTCGCCGCTGACAGCGGCCGATCTGGCCGCTCACGAGGCGCTGGTACAGGCGCTCGAACGGCTCGCACCGGGGTATCCGGTGGTCTCGGAAGAGGCTGCCGACGTCACGTTCGAGACCCGTCGCGGCTGGTCGCGCTACTGGCTGGTCGACCCGCTCGACGGCACCAAGGAGTTTCTCAAGCAAAACGGTGAGTTCACCCTCAACGTGGCGCTGATCGAGGCCGGGGTGCCGGTGTTTGGCATCGTTCACGCCCCGGCGCTGCCGGCCGGGCCCACCACCTGGTGGGGCGGCGAAGAGGGCGCCTTCAAGCAGGTCGGAGCGGGCGTGGTCGAGCAGATCCGCGTGCGTGCTTTGCCCGATCCGGCGGCCGAACCCTGGGTGGTGGTGGGCAGCCGCTCCCACGCCGCCGAGGCGCTCGAGGCCTTCTGTGACGGGCTGCCGGCACATCGCCTCACCAGCCTCGGCAGCTCGCTCAAGCTCTGCCTGGTGGCGGAGGGGAGCGCCGATCTCTACCCGCGGCTGGCCCCGACCTGCGAGTGGGACACCGCCGCCGCCCAGGCAGTGGTGCTGGCGGCGGGGGGCGAGGTGCTCGAGGCCGAGACGCTGGCGCCGTTGCGCTGCACCCAGGGCGAGAGCTACCTCAATCCTGCCTTCATCGTCTGCGCACAGCGCGATGAGCGCTGGGAAAGCGCGCTGCAGCGCGCACTGTGACCGTGGCGTGTGCCGCCGCTCGCGATGGCGCGAGTGCCGGCACGCGCGGATAGGGACATCAAACCGTACGGAAACCCTCATGCTGGAAATCACACCGGAACGTCAAACCCACCTCAAGCAGCTCGAGGCGGAGTCGATGCACATCATCCGTGAGGTCGCGGCCGAGTTCCGCAACCCGGTGATGCTCTACTCGATCGGCAAGGACTCCTCGGTGATGCTGCATCTGGCGCGCAAGGCGTTCTATCCGGGGACGCCGCCGTTTCCGCTGATGCACGTCAACACCACCTGGAAGTTCAAGGAGATGATCGAGTTCCGCGACCGCATGGCGGCCAGCGTGGGCATGGAGCTGATCGAACATATCAACGAGGAGGGACGCGCCGCCGGCATCAACCCCTTCGATCACGGTAGCGCCAAGTACACCGACATCATGAAGACCCAGTCGCTGAAGATGGCGCTGGACAAGTACGGCTTCGATGCCGCCTTCGGCGGTGCGCGGCGCGATGAAGAAGCGTCCCGGGCCAAGGAGCGGGTCTACTCCTTCCGCGACAAGCACCACCGCTGGGACCCCAAGAACCAGCGCCCGGAGCTGTGGCGGCTCTACAACGGCAAGGTCAACCAGGGCGAGTCGATCCGCGTCTTCCCGCTCTCCAACTGGACCGAGCTGGATATCTGGCAGTACATCTACCTCGAATCGATCCCCATCGTGCCGCTCTACTTTGCCGCGCCGCGCCCGGTGGTCGAGCGTGACGGCATGCAGGTGATGGTCGACGACGAGCGCCTGCCACTGGCACCGGGTGAAGTGCCGGAAGAGAAGTGGGTGCGTTTTCGCACCCTCGGCTGCTACCCGCTCACCGGGGCGGTGGAGTCGCGGGCGGCGACGCTGCCCGAGATCATCCAGGAGATGCTGCTGACCCGCACCAGCGAGCGCTCGGGCCGGGCCATCGACCGCGATCAAGCTGGCTCGATGGAGAAGAAGAAACGCGAGGGGTATTTTTAAATGTCACATCAGTCTTCGCTCATCGCCGACAACATCGAGCAGTACCTGCACGAGCACGAGAACAAGGACCTGCTGCGCTTCATCACCTGCGGCAGCGTCGATGACGGCAAGTCAACCCTGATTGGGCGCCTGCTGCACGACTCCAAGATGATCTACGAAGATCAGCTTGCCGCCATCACCCGCGACTCCAAGACCAGCGGCACCACCGGTGACAAGGTCGACCTGGCGCTGCTGGTCGACGGCCTGCAGTCGGAGCGCGAACAGGGCATCACCATCGATGTCGCTTACCGCTTCTTCTCCACCGACAAGCGCAAGTTCATCATCGCCGACACCCCGGGGCACGAGCAGTACACCCGCAACATGGCCACCGGTGCCTCCACCGCTAGCCTCGCGGTGATCCTGATCGACGCCCGCCACGGGGTGCAGACGCAGACCCGCCGGCACAGCTTCATCGCCGACCTGCTGGGTATCCAGCACCTGGTGATCGCGGTCAACAAGATGGATCTGGTCGACTACGCCGAAGCGCGCTTCGACGAGATCGTCGCCGAGTATCGCGCCTTCGCCGAGAAGCTCGACGCCCGCGATATCCGCTTCGTGCCGCTCTCGGCGCTGGAGGGCGACAACGTCGTCAACCCCAGCGAGCAGATGGATTGGTACGCCGGTCCGCCGTTGCTCGAGTTGCTGGAGACGGTCGAGATCGCCCACGACGCCAACCTCTCCGATCTGCGCCTGCCGGTGCAGTACGTCAACCGCCCGCACCTCGACTTCCGCGGCTACTGCGGCACGCTCGAAGCCGGCATCCTGCGCCCCGGTCAGGCGATCAAGGCGCTGCCCTCGGGCAAGCGCTCGCGGGTGGCGCGCATCGTCACCTTCGACGGCGACCTCGAAGAGGCGTATCCCGGGCAGGCGGTGACGGTGACCCTGGAAGACGAGATCGACCTTTCCCGCGGTGACTGGCTGGTGGCAGCGGATGCCGAGGTGACCCAGGCCAGCGCGCTGGAGGCCGACATCGTGTGGATGCACGAGAACGCCCTCGAACCCGGTCGGCTCTACGACTTCAAGCTGGGCACCCAGGAAGTGGCCGGGCGAGTGGCCGAGATCGACTATCAGATCGACGTCAACAGCCTGGCGCAGCTGCCGGCGGAGCAGCTGGCGCTCAACGCCATCGGGCGCTGCCGGGTGGAGCTGACCGCGAGCGTGCCGCTGGACGACTACCGGCGCAGCCCGGGGACCGGCAGCTTCGTGGTGATCGACCGGCTGAGCAACGTCACCGTGGGCGCGGGGCTGATCCGCGGCGCGGCGGCGGGCCGCGAGGTGAGCGGCGAGGTCGACTGGCAGGCCTTCGAGGTCGAGTTCAACGCGCTGATCCGCAAGCACTTCCCGCACTGGGAAGCCAAGGACTTGCGCACCGTGCTGCGCGGCATCGGCGACTGAAGCGCGCCGCGACACCGCTAAACCCCACCGCTATGCCAAGCCTCCGGCGCGTCGCCAGACGCCGCCGGAGCGCCTCGATTCACTGCGATCACTCATCGACGGGAGTGCCATGAGCCTGCTGATACAGACCCGCTATCGTCTGAAAAAGAGCCCCCTGGCCAAGTCCTTGATCCTGGGCGTCAACGACCGCCTGCCGCTGGAGGTGAAGGATCGCCTCTATCGTCATCTGGTCGACCCCTATTCGGAGCATGAGGAGAACAACGATGTGGTCTTCGTGCACGTGCCCAAGACCGCCGGCAACAGTATCTTCCAGGCGCTGTTCGGGGTGCCGGCCCACGGCCACGATCCGGCCGAGCGCTATCGCCGCTTCGATGCCGAGCGCTTCGCGCGCTACTACAAGTTCGGCTTCGTGCGCCATCCGCTGGATCGTCTGGTCTCCGCCTACGTCTACCTCGAGAAGGGCGGTATCGGCCGCTACGACCGCGCCTTCCGCGACAAGTATCTGCGCGGCGTCTCCGGTTTCGATGATTTTCTGCGCCGGCTGGCGTCGCGGTCGCGCTATCGCCGCCGGGTGATGCGCTGGGTCCACTTCCGGCCCCAGGCCGAGTTCCTGTGCGACGCCGAGGGCCAGCCGCTGGTCGACTATGTCGGGCGCTACGAGAACATCGATGCCGATTACCGGCGTATCGCCGCCGATCTGCGCATCAGTCGGGTGGCACCGCTGGAAGTGGTCAACGCCACCGCGCGCCGGGACTACCGCGACTACTACGACAGTGAGCTTACCGCGATCGCCTCACGCCTCTATCGGCGCGATTTCGAGATCTTCGGCTACACGCCCTGAACGCCGCATGACCCCTTCGTACTCATGGACCCGAGACATGCTGGTCATCGATGCCAAGCGCGTTTTCGTGGCGCTGGTGGCGATCTTCGCCATCGCGCTACCCAAGTCGGGCGTCGCCCTCGGCGGCATTCCGCTCAACACCATCTATCTGCTGATCGTGGTGACGTTCCCGATCCTGTTCCTCAAGGCGATGCTGGGCACTGGCAAGCTCTTTCGCCAGGATCGCTACGCCTGCTACGTGTGGCTGCTGGTGCCGTTCTGGCTGCTGTTTCTGGCGGTCACACTGCTCAACGGGATCGCCAGCGTGGGCATCTACTTCGGCTACGTGATGGCGCTGATCGTGGTGCCGATCTTCGTCTACGTCTGGTCGAAGCGCCTGGGACCCGAGCAGATCGCCTATCTGCTCGTCTGTCTGCGCCACTGCATCCGTTTCGCCATCGTCTTCGGCCTGGCGCTGTTCCTCTACAAGATCGCCACCGGCCAGTACTTCTCGATCCCCATGCTGACCACCACCTATGGGGCCGAGCTGACGCTGGAGGCGAAGATGAACGACCGCGGCGGCCTGTTCAAGCTCTTCTCGACCTACAACAACGGCAACATCTACGCCGTGTGCATGATCATGCTGCTGCCGCTCTACAGCGTGATCGAGACCCGCCGCCTGTGGGTACTGGGGCTGATGCTGACGATCATGCTGACGCTGTCTCGCACCGCCTGGGCGCTGCTGCTGGTCTACTGCATCTTCGAATATCTGCTCTTCAATCGCGCCATCTCGGTCAAGAAGCTGATCCTGATCTGCTTTGCGCTGTGCCTGGTGGTGCCGGGCATCGTCGGTCTGCTGGGGCTGATGGGGCGCGACGTCACCTTCCTGTTCGACAGCGATCTGGGGGGCCGGGCGGGGTATCTGCAGTACTTCTTCGACGCCGGACTGATCTCACACACGCCGCTCTACTGGTCCTACGAGATTCCCTACGTCTCGATCGCCGAGTTCGTGGGGCTGATCGGTCTGCTGCCGTTCCTGTTGTTCTTCTCCAACGTGGTTATGGCGCGCAGTCTGTTCGACCCCTCGCGCCCCGTGAGCCGCAGTGCCTGTATCGGCTGCGTCATGTACTGGGTGGCCACCTTCTCCGATGCGGCGCTGGTCCTGGTGCCGACCTTCATCATCTTTTCTTTGCTGGTAATGCTCTCCTTCAGCGAGTGATCCCATGAAAATCATGCATGTATGCGAGACGGTGACGGGCGGCATCGCCACCTATCTCAACAATGTCGCGGGCGAGCAGCTGCGCCATCCCGATGTCAGCGGGGTCTCCATGGTGTTGCCGGCGGCGCAGCGTGAGGAGATCGCGCTGGGGGATGCGGTGCGTATCCACGACTTCCCCGGCGAGAGTCGGCCGCAGCGTCTGCGCCATCTGGCCACACGGCTATCGGCGGCGGTGGCGGCCGAGAGGCCGGACGTGGTCCACGTCCACAGCACCTTCGCCGGGCTTGTCTGCCGCGGGCTGCCGCTGTCGCTGCGCGGGGCCAAGCTGGTCTATCAGCCCCACGGGGTGGCCTTCGATCCGCACCGTGTCGGGGGGCTCAAGCGCCGCGCGATCCAGTGGGTGGAGCGTGCACTCTATGCGCGCAGCGATGCGCTGGTGGCGATCTCCGAATACGAGCAGACGCTGCTGAACGCGGCGGGTATGGGCGAGCGCACGCTGCTGATCAAGAACTGCGTGCGCGACACCCGCGAACCGCGTGTCGGTGTCGACAAGGAGGATTTCTACCTGTTCATCGGACGCTTCGACCGCCAGAAGGGGTTCGATCGACTCTATGCCAGCTGGGGTGAAGCCCATGGCGAGCTGCGAGTGGTCGGTGGCAGCGTGGTGGATGCCGGTACGGCGTTCGCGCCCAAGGCGAACATGCATCTGCTCGGCTGGCTCGATAACGCCAGCCTCGACGGCCTGATCGCCCGGGCCAAGGCGCTGATCGTGCCCAGCCGCTGGGAGGGATTTGGCCTCGTGGTCCTCGAGGCCTACCGTAACGCGACCCCGGTGATCTGCTCCAACCGCGGCGCGCTGCCGGAGCTGGTGCGCGATGGCGAGACCGGCCAAGTATTCGATTTCGACGATTTCGCGCCGTCGCTGGACGCCGCGCTGGCGCGCTTCGAGGCGGGCGACCGCGAGGCCATGGGGCGTCGCTGCCGCGAGCGCTACGAGCGTGAATTCTCGCCCGCCAGCATGAATTCGGCGCTTCTCAAACTCTACCGCTCGAGCGAGCACTGCTATGTATAGTCGGATCCTGATCAATATCTCCAACCCGGAAGACTACCGTTTCTTCAAACGCGTTTTCGCCGCCCCCGGCGCCCAGGCGTGCCGCGTCGATTTCGTGGCCAACAACCTGATCATGTACGTCTATCTGAAGCTCAAGCGCGAGACGGTGTTCATGCCGCGCCGCGGCCATGGCCGGCACTGCCGCGAGGACAACTTCAGCATCAAGACCGGGCGGCTGACGCAGCGCCAGGCGGATCGGGTCTATTCGGGCTTCGCCAATTTCATCGAGCGCGAGCAGCCGCGGCGCGGTTGGGAGCTCTACATTCTTCCCAGCGGCCGGCTGGCGTCGCAGTCGGCGCTGGCCGCCCACGCCCGCGCCCAGGGGATCGATGTGCTCTATACGGGTTACGGCAATATCGGCAACAAGACCTTCGCCGATCCCCAGGGCACCGACATGCAGTCCTATCTCTACGCCCATGTGGAGCTGCTCGACGACTATGCGGTCGACCTCGATGCCTTCCGCCGCTGGAAGCGCGACTACACCCAGGCGCGCATGCAGAAGCACGTGATCGGGCAGGCGCGCAAGCTGGACCTGAAGACGGTACTGCAGAAGTGTGTGCAGGTGGCCGGTTGCCGGCTCGAGGCGCTGCTCGGGCTCGCCGGCGAGAACGCCTATGGGCTGTCGGAACTGGCCAAGCTGCGCAAGGCCGATGACGTCGCGCTCGACAACATGGATTGGCAGACACCCTATCTGTTCTTTCCGATGCAGGTGAGCACCGACGCCCAGATCATTCTCAATTACCCCCAGGGCAGCGTGATCGATGGGCTCAAGCGGGCGATACAGATCGCAGCGGAAAGGGGGCTTAAGCTGGTGATCAAGCCGCATCCGGCGGAGATCAATCAGGCGATCCCGGCGGTGCTGGCGCGGCTGCGCCGCGAGCATGGCTTCAAGATCGTCAACGAGAACACCTTCCGCCTGCTCGATGGCGCCGAGTCGGTGGTGACGATCAACTCTACCGTGGGGCTCGAGGCCAAGCTGCTCGACAAGCCGGTCACCTTCCTCGGCAACACCTTCTATGCGCAGTTCGACGAGCGTCGTCTGGCGGCCTATGTCGACCATTACCTAGTGAACGAAGACTATTTTCGGGATACTCCGTTCAGCGCGGCGAACTTCGCCAAGCTGATGCAAAGAGCCCGATTGCCCATTCTGGATCGAAGCGAGGTAGCTTGATGAAATCCGTACCCATTGCCGGTCTGACGGTAGCGAACGATGCCCCTTTCACGCTGTTCGGTGGCATCAACGTGCTCGAGGACAGGGAGAGTACGTTGAAGGCGTGCGAGACCTACGTCGAGGTCACGCGCAGACTGGGCATCCCCTATGTGTTCAAGGCCAGCTTCGACAAGGCCAACCGCTCATCGATCCACTCCTTCCGCGGTGTCGGTATGGACGAGGGGCTCGAGATCTTCGCCGCGGTCAAGCGCGAGTTCGGCGTGCCGGTGATCACCGACGTCCATGAAGTCGCCCAGGCGGCACCGGTGGCCGAGGTCGCCGATATCATCCAACTGCCGGCATTCCTCGCCCGCCAGACCGACCTGGTGGTGGCGATGGCGCGCACCGGTCGCCCGATCAACGTCAAGAAGCCGCAGTTCCTGAGCCCGGGACAGATGAAGAACATCGTCGACAAGTGTGCCGAGGCGGGCAATCAGCAGATCGTGCTTTGCGAGCGTGGCAGCTGCTTCGGCTATGACAACCTGGTCGTCGACATGCTCGGCTTCCGCGAGATGATGGACGTCAGCGGCAATGCGCCGGTGATCTTCGACGTCACCCACAGTCTGCAGCGCCGCGACCCGTCGAGCGAGGCCTCCGGCGGACGTCGGCGCCAGGCGCTGGAGCTTGCCCGTGCCGGCATGGCCGTGGGGCTGGCGGGGCTGTTCCTGGAAGGGCATCCGGACCCGGATCGCGCCCGCTGTGACGGCCCCAGCGCGTTGCCGCTGGACCAGCTCGAGCCGTTCCTGGCCCAGATCAAGGCGCTGGATGATCTGGTCAAGGGCTTCCCCGCGCTGGAGATCCGTTGATGGCAGGGGGCGGCCAGGCCGATGCGCGCAACGACATCGAGCTCGTGCTGTTCGATGTCGATGGCGTGCTCACCGACGGCACGCTGCTGATCGGTCCCGAGGGCGAGGCGCTCAAGCCGTTCAACGTCCGCGACGGCGTGGCGGTGGGGCTGCTGCGCCAGCACGGGATCAAGAGTGGGGTGCTCTCGGCCAAGTCGAGCCAGCCGCTGCTCACCCGCGCCACCCAACTGGGCATGGACGTGGTCAAGCTCGGCTTCAGTCGCAAGCTGGAGGCGATCGCTCAGATCAGCGCCGAGTGGCAGATTCCGCCGGCGCGCATCGCCTTCGCCGGTGACGACATCATCGATATTCCGGTGATGCGTCGAATCGGCGTCGCCTATGCGCCGGCGGACGCTCATCCGCTGGTACGCAAGGTCGCCACGTATGTGACCGCCAGCCGTGGCGGCCGCGGCGTGGCGCGCGAGATCGCCGAGGATCTGCTCGCGGCCCGGGGGCTGACCCTGGCCGAGATGTACGCCCATCTGCTCGAGGACGATGACGCGCTGGGCGATCTGGTCCAGTAGTCATCCGCCACGGGCGGCACCCACGACCTAGCGACCCCGTCCCCCACGGCGCCTGGCGCCAAACGGGGGCGGGCATTGCGCCGCCAGCGCCCGCTGGCGGCGGCATCGCCGAGGCAGGGCTGAGATCTTCACTCGGCATTGCCTCGAAAGCGGCCAAAGGGCGCGCCTGCGTCCGCCGCTCGATACGTCGGCGCTGATCAGCGCTCTCCGGCACTCAGTCAGTCATCACTCATTCATCACCCAGGCATCACCCAGTACGACCCCGCGCTATCTCAGCAGACGCCGCCGGCGCGGCGTGCCTTGCCCGATTACGGGCCGGGTGCGTCGCGGCGTGGCCGGGCGTCTCTCAAGCGGGTCATCCCATCGGTCATTCAGCCGCTCATGAGACACATTCATGAGACACATGGAGGTCCCTATGAATCTGACCTATCTCGATACCGCCCGGCAGGTCTTCGCCAAGGAAGCCGAATCCCTGCTCGAAGTCTCGCGCAAGCTCGACAACGACCTGATCTCCGCGGTCGATGCCATCCTGCGCACGCCGGGTCGGGTGGTGGTGTGCGGTATGGGCAAGTCCGGCATCGTCGGGCGCAAGATCGCCGCTACCCTGGCCAGCACCGGTACGCCGAGCTTCTTCATGCATCCCGGGGAGGCCTACCACGGCGACCTGGGCATGGTCACCGAGCACGACGTCTTCCTGGCCATCTCCAACTCCGGTGAGACCGAGGAGGTGGTCAAGCTGATCCCGTTCCTCAAGGACAACGGCAACTATCTGGTGGGGCTGACCGGCAGCCCCGGTTCGACCCTGGCGCAGGCGGCGCACAGTCATCTCGACATCGGTGTATTGGAGGAGGCGTGCCCGCTGCAGCTGGCGCCGACCTCTTCGACCACGGCCACGCTGGCGATGGGCGACGCGCTGGCGGTGACGCTGATGAAGGCGCGCGACTTCCAGCCCGAGAACTTCGCCCGCTTTCATCCCGGCGGCTCGCTCGGGCGGCGTCTGCTGAGCCGAGTCGAGCACGAGATGCGCAGCGACAACCTGCCCCTGGTCGAGGCCGACGCCCAGGTACTCGATGTGATCCAGGCGATGTCCCGGGGGCAGCTCGGCATGGCGGTGGTCCGCCACGGCGAGCGCTGGGGAATCATCACCGATGGCGATCTGCGCCGGGCGATCGAGAAGTACGGTGAGCGCGTGTTCAGTCGCCGGGCGTTCGACTTCATGACGCCGCAGGCGTCGCGGATCGCGCCCACTGCCCGGGTCGAGGATGCGCTGGCGCTGATGGATAGCAAGCAGATCAGTGTGCTGCTGGTGTTCGACCACGAGCGCCTGGTCGGTGTGTTCAAGAAATGAAGGAGGCGGGCATGCAGGGCAAGGGAGTGCAGGACATGGGAATGCAGGACATGGGAATGCAGGGTGAGAAAGAAGGCGCGTGCATGAGTGACAACACCGTCTGGCATGCCCATCGGGTGGATCGGGCTCAGCGCGAGGCGCTCAACGCTCAGCGTGCCTGCCTGCTCTGGTTCACCGGGCTCAGCGGCTCCGGCAAGTCGACCATCGCCGGGCTGGTCGAGGAGCGGTTGCACCAGTTGGGCAAGCTGACCTATCTGCTCGACGGCGACAACGTGCGCCAGGGACTGAACGGCGATCTCGGCTTCTCCGACGCCGACCGGGTCGAAAACGTGCGGCGCATCGGCGAGCTGTCGGGGCTGTTCGTGGATGCCGGGGTGATCACGCTGTCGGCGTTCATCTCGCCGTTTCGCAGCGAGCGAGCCGCGGTGCGCCAGCGGCTGGCGGCGGGGGACTTCATCGAGGTGTTCGTCGACGCGCCGCTGGCGACCTGCGAGGCGCGCGACCCCAAGGGGCTCTACCGGCGCGCGCGGGCTGGCGAGATCGCTGACTTCACCGGTATCGACTCACCCTACGAGCCGCCCCAGGCGCCCGAGGTGCATCTGCACAACGACGGCAGCTGCTCGCCGTCGGCGATGGCACAGCAGGTGGTGGACTATCTCGCGGGCCGGCGCTGCGTATGACAGGCCGAGCGTTGGTGGCGTCTGCGGCGATGGCAAGCCAGGTGCAAGCGGTCATTGAGACTCACGCGTCCAAGGAGAACTACGCGTTCAGGGATAACCACGCGTTCAAGGGAGAACCACGATGAAAAGCCTGAATCCGGTCCGGCGTCTGGCGCCGCTGATGGATGTGATGGCCATAGCGCTGGCGGGCGTGCTGGCCAGCGAGGTGCGTTTCGGCAGTGCGCGGCTCGATAGCGGCAACGCGCTGGTGTTGGTGCTGGTGGCGCTGGCGGTGGTGTTGATCAATCTGTTCGGTGGCGGCTACAGCAAGTGGCGCTCGACCCGGCTGCGCAGCCGTATCTACCGGCTCTTGTGGGTGTGGGCGGCGGTGTTCGCGGTACTCGCCAGCCTGCTCTATCTGTTCAAGCTCTCCGAGAGCGTGTCGCGGCAGTGGCTGGTGTTCACCTTCCTGCTGTCGTTCTGCCTGGTGTGCGCGTCGCGGGCGCTGCTGATGATGCTGACCCTCTATCACAACGCCAGCGCCAAGAACCGGCGCAAGGTGTTTCTGGTCGGTCCCGAGGAGAACCTGCTCGATGTGGCGCGCTCGCTGCGCCGCCACCGCGAGCAGGGCTATGCGCTCGCCGGTATCTGCCGCGCGCGGGTGCTACGTAGCCAGCAGACGCCGCGCCATCTGGCCCGTCGGGTGGAGAAGTCGGGCGCCGATGAGGTGTGGATCTGCCTGCCGGTCTCCGAAGGCGCCCACGTCAAGGCGATCATGTACAACCTGCGCCATCTGCCGCTGGAGATTCGCTTCATCCCGCACTTCGCCGATATCCCGCTGCTCAACCATCGGGTCAGCCAGGTCGCCGGCAATCACGCCTTCGATCTCAGCGTCAGCCCCATCGCCGGCAGCGCGCAGTGGGCCAAACGCCTGGAAGACATCGTGATCGGCGGCTTGATTCTGCTGTTGATCGCGCCGGTGTGCCTGGCCTGCGCGCTGGCGGTGAAGCTGTCGTCGCCGGGTCCGGTGCTGTTCAAGCAGTTGCGCACCGGAGCCAACGGCCACGATGTCCAGGTCTACAAGTTCCGCTCGATGAAGGTGCATCAGGAGTCCGCCGGCCAGGTCTCCCAGGCGACCCGGCGCGATCCGCGCATCACCCGGGTCGGCGCCTTCCTGCGCCGGACCTCGCTGGACGAGCTGCCCCAGTTCATCAATGTGCTGCAGGGGCGCATGTCGATCGTCGGGCCGCGTCCGCACGCCCTGGCGCACAACGACTACTACAAGGATCTGGTCGAGTCCTACATGCAGAGGCACATGGTCAAGCCGGGCATCACCGGCTGGGCCCAGGTGTGCGGCTATCGGGGTGAGACCGACACCCTGGACAAGATGCAGCGCCGGGTCGAGCACGATCTCTGGTACATCAACAACTGGTCGCTGCTGCTCGACCTGAAGATCATCTTTCTCACCGTATTCAAGGGCTTCACCGGTCAGAACGCCTACTGATATGGCGGTTTTGATCCCTCATCCGTTACGTTCGAAGGAGCTGAACGTTGGCTAGACACTCAAGCTACCTGTACGAGATTCAGGGCTTGCGCGCGGTGGCGGCGCTGATGGTCGCCGTCTATCACATCTGGATCCAGAAGGTCTCCGGCGGTGTCGACGTGTTCTTCGTCGTCGCTGCTTTCTTCATCGTCGGTTCGCTGACCCGCGGCGGCCCACCCACGCTGGGCGGGCTGTTCGACTACTACGCCAAGACCCTGCGCCGGGTGGTACCCAGCGCGGCGGTGGTGATCGTGACCACGGTGGCGCTGTCGCTGTGGTTGATGCCGGATTCGATGTGGCGCAATCAGATCAAGCACGCCCTGGCCTCGACGCTGTTTCTCGAGAACTGGGCACTGGCCTTCACCGCCACCGACTATCTGCAGCAGGGCTCGCCGCCGTCGCCGTTCCAGCAGCTGTGGGCGTTGGCGGTGCAGGTCCAGTTCTACTGCCTGTTCCCGCTGCTGCTGTGGGTGGCGGGTCGCGTCGGCCGTGACCAGCACGGCTACCGCCGACGGGTGATCGTCGCGCTGGTGCTGATCGGGCTGCTGTCGCTGGGTTACAGCGTCTACATGACCGCGCGCAACCAGCCGTGGGCCTACTTCGATAGCGGCGCGCGGGCCTGGGAGTTCGCCATCGGCGGCTTGCTCGCCTTTGCGGTGACGCGGATGACGCTGTCGCGTCTGGCGGCCAAGCTGCTCGGCTGGGTGTCGCTGGCGGTGCTGCTCACCTTTGCGCTGTTTCTCGAGGTGTCGTCGTCGTTCCCCGGTGTGGTGGCGCTGATTCCGGTATTGGCGGCCTGCGGCATCATCGTCGCGGCGCGCAACCAGTGCGACATCTGGCTGCTCAACAATCGCGGCGTGGTGTGGTTCGGCGATCTCTCGTTCGCCTTCTATCTGTGGCACTGGCCGCTGCTCTCCTGCTATCGCTACGCCACCGGCGGCTTCGACGTCGGGCTGCTGCCGGGGCTGGCGATCATCGGCGGCGCCGCGCTGTTGGCGGGCTTGACCACCTGGGGGTTCGAGAACCCGGTGCGTCGTTCGGCATGGCTGTCGCGGCACCGGTTCGCCACCTATGCGGCCTGCGCTGCACTGCTGGCGCTGCCGATGGCGGCCCTGGGCGGCTGGTATCATGACTACCAGGGGCGCCGCGCCAGCGCCGAGGCGGCACTCGATCGGTTCCTGCACCACGCCCGGCCGGCAGAGGCAGCAGTCTACCCGCCGACCTTGATCGCCAGCATGGATCTGCCACCGTCGTCCCGGGATGGTTGCCATCAGAGCGCGACGGATGCCGAGCTGGTGGAGTGCAGCTACGGTGACCCTGACGCCGACAAGACGGTGGTGCTGGCCGGCGGTTCCCACGCCCAGCAGTGGCTGGCGGCGCTCCAACGGGTGGCGGCGCGCGAGCGCTTTCGCCTGGTCACCCTGACCAAGGGCGGCTGCATGCTCTCCCTCGACGCCGATGCCGACTACATGGCGTACCCCTCCTGCCATGCCTGGAACGAGCGGGTGATCGCGCGCATCCGTCAGATCCAGCCCGACTATGTGTTCACCAACTCGACTCGTGGGCAGGGTTCGGCGGAGTACGTGCCCGAGGGCTATCTGGCGGCGTGGAACGCGCTGGCGGAAGGGGGCGTGCGGGTCCTGGCGCTGCGCGACAATCCCTGGTTCGGCTTCGACGTGCCCGAGTGTGTCGATCTGCACGAGGAGGCCGCGGACGCCTGCGCCAAGCCGCGGGATGCGCTGCTCAGTCGGCGTTCGCCCACCGCTGATTATCACCTCGACAACGTCTACTTCGCGGATATCAGCGATCTCTTCTGCGATGAGCGCCTGTGTCGGCCGCTGCAGGGGAAGGTGCTGCTCTACCGCGACGACCATCACATCACCAACACCTTTTCGCAGCTGGCGGCGCCCCGTATCGCCCACACCTTGGCTCAGGCCGAGGCGGCATTCGCGATGGCGGATGCGGGGCACTGGATCGCCGGCGCGTCCCAGGGCAGTCAACCAGCCGAACCCAAGGAGGGATCATGAGTCTGACACGCCGTCGATTCATCACTGCCATGCTGGCCGTGGCCGCGACCCCCGCGCTGCCCGCGCTCTCCGGGCCAATACGCACGCCTTTGGACCAGCGCTCGACGCGGTCGGCATCCGGCGGCCTGCGAATCGTGGGGGAGGCCAACCGGGTCATGCTCGGCTGAGTCGGCAGGCGGCGCCTTCGCTCTGAGCCACTATGCGCCGTCAACGCCCCGCCGAATGCAAGACGCCCGCCGAATCCGGCGGGCGTCTTGCGTTGGTGACGATGTGACTGCGGCCGGCGTGGTCACTGCCGGGATTGGCGTCAGTCGCCGCCGCGGGCCACATCGAGGCCGAAGGCGAGTGCGGCATAGCGCCGGGTGCCTCCCTCGTCCAGTGCCTGCACCTGCACAAGAGAGAAGTCGAGGGTGCGATTGTCACCGGCATCGAGCTGCAGGGCGTCGCCACCCGACTGCCGATTGAGCGCGAGATCGGTGATGCCGCTGTGGGCCGGGATCAGGTTGCGCCCGAGGCGGAAGGCGTGGCCGGGGCGGCGCCCGGCCTGGCGCGCATCGCACACGGCGATCGCGGTCTCGACCCCGGGAACGTCGATGCGCAGGTCGTCGAGATCGAAGATCGCGGTGCCGGTATAGGCGCGCAGCTGCCCCAGCAGCGGCACCACGCCGGCCGGCTGTGGCACTTCTGAGACGATCGCACCGCCTTTCCAGTAGCCGTAGTCGCTGCGGTTGGTGCCCAGCGCCACCAGTACGTCGCCATCACGCGCGGGGCGGGTGAAGGTGAAGCGGCAGTCCTTGAGATAGGGCGACTGGGCGTTGCTGTGGCCGCGCAGGTCCATGACCACGTCATGGTGGCTGACGTTGCGATAGGTGACATCGGCCCAGGAGTCGACGATCACCGCGCCGAAGCCCTCGCCCTCGTAGACGAAGGCGCCGGTATCCAGGGTCACGTCCTGGCTGAAGTCAGGGTCCTCGAACCCGGCCAGGCGGCGGAACAGGGTGCGGCCCAGGCCGGGGCCGAACTTGGGCTCTGCCAGGCGCTCGTGCAGGGTGCCGGCGCTGGCGCTCTGACGGGCGACGAAGTTCTTGATCACGTTGCCGCGGGTGGCATAGAAGATCGAGATGCCGAAGTTGGCTGCGTTCTCGGCGTAGAGACCGTCGAACAGACAGTAGGTGCAGCCCTCGAGGTCGAAGGCGGTGTCGCTTACCTCCTTGGCGCTGCAGCCGTAGACCTTGATGTTGTGGGCGTTGTTGAAATAGATCGCGCCATTGGTCCAGCGGCAGTGGACGTCCTGGATGAAGCCGTCGCGCAGGCGCCGCATCCACCGGAGTTCGCCACCCTTGCCCGGGCGCGCCGAGCCGCCCCAGCCGGAGACGTTGCAGTAGTCCATGTGCACGTGGGAGATGCTGAAGTCGCGCACGAAGTTGAGGCGCACGGCGCCGGCGCGCTTGCTGTCGCCGGGGCTGAGCGTATAGCGACCGGCACCGCCGGAGAGGTCGCTGATACGGATGCGCTCGCTCAGGTCGTCGGGCACCTCGGGGTTGAAACCCGCGGCCACGGCGTTGTCGCTCTCCGGGTTCTCCTCCCGGGTGGAGTAGCGCCCGTTCAGCTCCAGCTCATGGAACACTTTCAGCCCGCCGCAGCGCACGTGATGAATATCTCGGTAGACCACGTCGCGCACGCAGACCAGGGCTACCGCGCCGCGGCAGAAGTCGCGCGCCTCCAGGGTGAGGCCGCTGACATGGATATCGTGGCTGAAGGCGGCGTCCAGATCGCCCTGCGGCCGCCCCTCGGCCCAGGCGGCGATCACGTGGGGTTCGCGCAGTAGGAACATGCCATCGCGAAAGCCGCTGGCGACATAATCGCTGACCAGGCGGCTGTTGGCGCGCGCGCCGGCGCCCACCAGACGGGTGCCCGAGCGCAGCGCGATACGCCGCTTGCCCAGATAGAGCGCACAGCCCTGGGGCAGATCGGGCAGATACTTGGTGCGGTAGGGGGTCTTGTCCAGAGTTTCCTGGAACCACGCCGATTCGTCGCTGCCGCTGCCCTCGGCGTCAGTGTAATCGGCGCGAAAGCCGACCTTGAGCAGGTCGATGTCGTCGCCGGGCTGGACATAGGCGGCGCCATCGGCGGCCCACAGGGTGAAGCGATGGAAGTCGTCGTGGTGTGGGTGATCAATGGGCAGCCACGCCATCTGATTGGCCTGCCCGGGGTCGTCAAGGGCGACGACGCGCTGTAGCTGGATATCCAACTCGAAGGGGCGGTCGCGGTAGAAGCTGCGGCAGACCAGCCAGCAGCCGTCGGCGACACGGGCACCCGGCCACTCGCGCAGGGTATCCACGCTGTCGACCACCACCAGGCGCTGATCGAGCGCCTGGGCCAGCGGCTGAGTGCCGGAGGCGGAATGAATCTCGCCTTGATCGAAGAACTGGGCGTGCAAGCGCTGCTGCTGGGTGCCATCGCCCACCTCCACCACATAGTGGCCGTTGGGGGCGGCGAACTGGATGCGACCGTCCGCATCGGCGTGGAACGGGTTGGACAGCGGCTGACCAAGGCCATCCTCCAGGCCGGCTGCCAGCGTCTCCTCACCCTGGGGCAGGACGCTGACGGCGGCGCGTGGCAGCGCTCGACCGTCGGCGCGCTGGGCGAAGAAGGTTTTGACTTCCATGGGGCGCACTCTCACGTCGTGAACTCGCTGAGCATTATCCGCAACTCGCCGCCCGCGCTCTTTTGCGACTTGGTGTGGTTTTGTCAGCCGGTGGTGGAGGTGCGTATCCGCCACCGGCAGTGCCCGCGCTAACGCTGAGGAATCAGAGGCCGAAAAGCTGTACCAGGGGTGGCAGCACGAAGGCGGTGACCAGCCCGGAGAGCCCCATGGCCAGGCCGGAGAAGGCCCCGGCAATGGCGCCATAGGTGGAGAAACAGTAAGCGGTCCCGAAGCCGTGGGCGGCCAAACCCATGGAGAAGCCGCGGATGGCCGGATCGGTGACGCGGCCCAGGCGCAGGACCCAGGGGCCGATGATGCAGCCGATGACCCCGGTGAGCAGGACCAGCCCGGCGGTCAGCGAGGGAATACCGCCGATCTTCTCGGCGATGCCCATGGCGATCGGTGATGTCACCGACTTGGGCGCCAGCGATAGCACGGTGGCGTGGTCGGCACCCAGTACCAGGCTGATACCTACCGCCGATACCACCGCAGTGGCGACACCGGCGAGGGTGCCGGCACATACCGGCCACAGCAGGCGGCGTACGCGCTCGCGCTGGTCGAACAGCGGGATCGCCAGGGCCACGGTGGCGGGGCCGAGCAGAAAGTGCAGGAACTGCGCGCCGGCGAAGTAGGTGGGGTAGTCGGTATGGGTGAGGAGCAGAAAGGCGATCAGCAGCGCGATCGACAGGATCACCGGGTGCAGCAGCGGCGTGCCGCCGGCCCAGCGATTGATGCGACTGGCGATGACGAAGGCGATCAGGGTGGCGAACAGATGCAGTAGTGGGCTGGCGGCCAGATAGACCCACACCTGACCCAGAGGTAGCGGGCTCATACCTCCTCCTCCTGCGCTGTGCCGCTGCGGTGGGCGAGCCGCTGCATCACCTGACTGGTCACCCACAGGGTCACTGCTGCCGATAGCACCAGCGTGACCAGCAGGATCCAGAACTCCTGCCTGATCAGCCCGACGTGCTCGATCAGCCCGACGCCGGCGGGCACGAACAGCAGGGTGAGGTACTTGAGCAGGCCTTCACCCATGCTGCGCAGACTGGCCGGAACGCTGCCGCGAATGACGAGGCCGATGAGCAGGATCAGCATGCCGATGACCGGGCCGGGAATCGGCAGCGACAGTGCCAGACTCAGCACCTCTCCGAGAAATTGACAGCCGAGCAGAATGCTCATGCCGATGATCAGGGACATGGTGACCTCTTGCGCGCGTGGTGGAAGACGGGGAACAGGCAGAGCGCCCGGAAAGCGGGCTATTGTACGTCGATTGCGGCGATCACCAAGTGCGTCCCGAGACTGTCCTGCAAGCGATTGATAAAAAAGATGAAAGAAGCGCTTTTCATTTCCGGAAACGCAAGGTAGTATACGCGTCGTTTCGCAGGGTAGCCCACGGGCAAGCCTGGGCGAAGCCGGAGCGTGGCGCAGCTTGGTAGCGCGCTGCAATGGGGTTGCAGAGGTCGCAGGTTCGAATCCTGTCGCTCCGACCAGATCGAGAAAATGGCCAATCGGATTCGCTCCGATTGGCCATTTTTTTTGTGTCGATTTTTCCGTCCAGCCGTTTTGCCATTCGGCTCTCTTTTTGTCCCTCTGTCCGCTGTCCTTCCATCCCGCTGTATGCCGAGGCGCCGACCGTCAACCGCGCGCGTTGTGGCTAGAGCCAGAATGCCTCGACCACCGCCACACTGATCAAGGTCACCAGCACGGCGCCGACCAGATTGAGCAGCAAGCCAGCCTGGATCATCGACTGGATCTTCATCTTCCCGGTGGCGAAGACGATGGCGTTGGGCGGCGTCGCCACCGGCATCATGAAGGCGCAGCTCGCGGCGATCGCAGCCGGTACGGTGATCAGTAGCGGGTCGATGCCCAGCGAGATCGCCAGCGCGCCGAGCAGCGGCAGAAAGGCCGCGGCGGTGGCGGTGTTGGAGGTCAGCTCGGTGAGGAAGATGATCACCAGCACCACGGCGCCGATCAGCAGCAGTAGCGGCAGGACGTCGAACAGGCTCAGCTGATTGGCGATCCAGTCGGCGAGCCCCGAGCTGCTGATGCTGCTGGCCAGTGCCAGACCGCCGCCGAACAGCAGCAAGATGCCCCAGGGAAGATCCTTGGTGTCCTCCCACAGCAGCAGCGGGCGGTGCGGCTCGTTGCCGCTGGGGATCAGGAACAGGCCCACCCCGGCGATCAGCGCGATCGAGGTGTCGGAGAGCCAGTCCACGCCCATGTCGTTGAGCAGCGGTCGGGTGATCCAGGCCAGCGCGGCGAGCAGGAAGACCACGCCGACGCGCATCTCTGCGGCACTCAGCGGGCCCAGCTTGCTCAGCTCGTCGCGGATCACGTTACCGTCCCGGCTGTCGTTCTTGCCGCTGTTCTCGCTGCTGTTGGCACTTGCCTGCAGGCGCAGATCGAAGCCGCCGCGGGTCAGCCACCACCAGGCCACAGCCATCATTGCAAGACTCACTGGCAGCCCCACGGTCATCCACTCGGCGAAGCCCAGTTCGATATTCTGCTCGCTGGAGAGGTAGCCGGCGAGGATGGCGTTGGGCGGCGTGCCGATCAGCGTAGCGATGCCGCCGATGCTCGCCGCGTAGGCGATCGCCAGCAGCAGGGCGGTGGCGTAGCGTTCCACCTCGCGGGCGTCGGCGCTGGCGAACAGCGACACCACCGACATGCCGATCGGCAGCATCATGATCGCAGTGGCGGTATTGGAGACCCACATGCTGATGAATCCCGTGGCCAGCATGAAGCCGGCGATCTGCTGGCGCGGTTTCTGGCCGACCAGATCGAGGATGCGCAGGGCGATCCGGCGATGCAGATTCCAGCGCTGCATGGCGATGCCGAGCAGAAAGCCGCCCAGGAACAGGTAGATGGTCGGATTGGCGTAGCTGGCGGCGGCGCTCTTGAGCTCGGCAATACCCAGCGCGGGTGCCAGCGGAATCGGCAGTAGCGATGTCGCGGGGATGGGGATCGCCTCGGTGGCCCACCAGGTTGCCAGCAGCAGCGCCAGGCCGACACAGTGCCAGGCGGCGGGCGACATCCCGGCAGGCGATGGCAGCAGTAGCGTCGTCAGCACCCAGAGCGGTCCCAGGATCAGGCCGATCCTGGCGGTGAGGGAGGGGGGCGAATGCGCATCCGTGCGAGTGGTGGTCATGACGTCTCTCCGGTTGACGAAGCCATGGATCGAGCAGCGGGGCGGATGACCCAGAGCCGGTCACGCACCCCATTCCCATGCCTCCAGTCTATCAACGGATTGGCACGCTGCACCTGGCATGCCGGCTGCGGCCGAGGATGCGGTATGTGCGGCGGTCTAATATCATGCGCGCACGCCGCGGCCGTCCTCGGATCGGCCGCCCATTCGCAGCACGGCGACGGCGGTAGCGCCGCCGGTGATCTAGGATGACTGCATGAGCGCTTCTCTCTATCCCTCTTTCGACGCCTTGGCGTCGCTCTGTCGGCGTGCCGGCGAGGCGATCTTGAGCGCCGCCGCCGATGGCCTGGAGACGCGCTTCAAGTCCGATGCCAGCCCGGTGACCGACGCCGATCTCGCCGCCCACCAGGTATTGATGGCGGCGCTGCCGACGCTGGGCGATGCCCGCTTGCCGGTGCTCTCCGAGGAGGCGGCCGCCACCCCCTGGGAGACGCGCCGGCGCTGGTCGCGCTACTGGCTGATCGATCCGCTGGATGGGACCAAGGAGTTCATTCGCGGCTCCGACGAGTACAGTGTCAATGTGGCGCTGATTCGTGATCAGCGCCCGGTGCTGGGGGTGATCGCCAAGCCCGGTAGCGGCGAGGTATGGGCCGGCGGCGCTGAATCGGGCGCCTGGTATCAGCCAGCCGCCGGGGCTGCCTGGATTCGACTCGGCGTCGAGTCGTGCACGCCGCCACGGGTGATGGTGAGCCGCCATCACTGCGACGCGCACACCCGGGCGTTTATCGCGCGCCTGCCCGGGGCCCGGGTGGAGGCCCTCGGCAGCTCGCTCAAGTGCTGTCGCATCGCCGCCGGTGAGGCGGATCTCTATCCGCGTTTCGGCCCGACCAGCGAGTGGGATACCGCGGCGGCGCAAGCGATTCTGGAAGGCGCCGGCGGGGCGCTGGTCGATCCACGAGACTGGCAACCGTTGCGTTACAACACCAAGGCGTCGCTGCTCAACCCGGATTTCGTCGCCTGTGCCGACCCCCAGGGGGACTGGCGGGCGGCTTGGCAGGCGGCGCGGTGAGTGCGGCGTCGGCGAAGACAACCGATCGGCTCAGGAGAGTGTGATGTCTGCATGGGGAGTGAGTGCGCTGGCGCTGGTGGCGCTGGCCGTGGTGGTGGGGCTGGCGCTCTATGCCCGCCGACTGTGGCGCGAGGTGCGGCGACGCGAAGCGTTTCGCCGCGACGAGATCGCGCGCGCCAATCGCAACTGCATCGATAGCCTGGCGGCGATCTCGCAAGCGATGCTCGAGCGCCAGGTAGACTTGGTCGAGGGCGCCCTGCGCTGCAAGGTGCTATTGGATATCGTCGATCACCAGTTGGTGACGCAGGAGCGCTTCAAGGTGATTGCCGAGGTCCAGGCGCAGGCGGCGCATCTGCGTACGCATGCCGCACGAAGCGAGTTGACGCCGCGTCAGCGCCACCGCGAGGATCTCGCCCGGGTGGCGATCGCCGAGCAGTACGAAACGCGGCTGGATGACGCTGCCCGGGCGCTGCAGGCGCTGTGTGCCGATTGGCCCGATAAGTGGGCGGCAATCACGCAAGCGGCGTGAACTTTTCGCCGCTACGCTTTGCCAATCTCGTAAATGATGCTAAAAAAGAACAGTGTTTCCGACGCGGGTTTGCATACCGGCAAGGAATCGACAATGCTGTTACGGAGCTGCAAAGAAAAAGGGACAATGGGAACATTGACCGCTACTCGACTCGATGGGTTCCATCGCGAGAGATTTCTTTGTCGTTGAGGGAGGGGAATGACTTTCTCCCAACGAAATCGGCTTCTATACTCGAAGCCGCTGGGTAACGCCCGTTACGACTAGCGCTGTGTTAAGAAGGAGTCTTACATGAAAAAATCAACGACTGGCCTGCTGCTGGGCTCTGCTCTGGTAGTCGGTCTTTCTGGTTGTGCCAGTTCTGGCATGGAGTCCACCGGTAGCTCTTCCGATCAGGCGTGGTACAACTCGCCGTTCGTCTGCGGCCTCGCTGGCGGTCTGATCGGCGGTGGTCTGGGCTACGCAACCAGCGGTAGTTCCGACGAAGACACTGGCGCAGCCGTGGGTGGCGTTGCCGGCGCAGCAGCAGGTGCCCTGCTGTGTGCCGACTACTCCTCCGACGTCGTCGACAGCGACGGCGATGGCGTGCCGGACGATCGTGACCAGTGCCCGAACACCCCGGCCGGCGTCGCGGTTGACGCGGTAGGCTGCCCGCTGGACACCGACGGTGACGGCGTGCCGGACTACATGGACCAGTGCCCGGGTACCCCGGCTGGCGTCGAAGTCAACGCTCAGGGCTGCCCGCTGGATTCCGACGGTGACGGCGTGCCGGACTACCAGGACCAGTGCCCGAACACTCCGGCTGGCGCCAAGGTCAACTCTCTGGGCTGTGAAGAGAGCGTCATCCTGCGTGACGTCAACTTCAAGTTCGATTCCGCCGAGCTGACCTCCAACGCCGAGTCGATTCTCGACGGCATCTCCCAGAAGCTGATGGCTAGCTCCAACTCCAACGCCAAGCTGCGTATCCGTCTCGACGGCTACACTGACTCCGTGGGTCCGGACGCTTACAACCAGAAGCTGTCCCAGCGTCGCGCTGACTCCGTCAAAGCGTACCTGGTCAACAAGGGCTTCAATGCTGACAACATCATGACCTACGGTCACGGTGAGAGCGATCCGATCGCCAGCAACGACACCGCTGAAGGTCGTGCCCAGAACCGTCGCGTCGAACTGGACGAGTGGAAGTAAGCTCGCCACCAGATCGATGTGATCAAGAGGGCGCCTTCGGGCGCCCTCTGTCGTTGTGGGGCAGGTCTGACCGCTGCATCGACGCCTTTCCCCGCCATACCTGCCCGGACAACCGCGTAATCGATGGCGTCGGTGTCTCGGCGCTGCTACGCTAGTGCCCCCAAACTCGCCTCACGGCGATATCGTCAAGTCGACGCCTTTCCGCCGAACATCGGCCTGCCCGTATGCGGGCTGATCGTGGATAGCGACGTCACCGTATCGAACCGTTCACGTGGTCCTTGGTGTGGGCCACCACTGAACATAAGGATGTCTTCATGCCTATTGTCACGCTGCCCGACGGCAGTCAGAGAACCTTCGAACATCCCATCAGCATCATGGCGCTGGCCGAGTCCATCGGGCCGGGTCTGGCCAAGGCGTGCATTGCCGGCAAGATCGATGGAGTCGAGGTCGATGCCGCGGATCTGATCGAACACGATGCCGAGGTCGCCATCATCACCGCGCGCGATCCGGAAGGGGTGGATATCATCCGCCACTCCTGTGCTCATCTGATGGGGCATGCGATCAAGCAGCTCTATCCTGCGGCGAAGATGGCGATCGGCCCGGTCATCGAAGACGGCTTCTATTACGATATCGACTTTGGCGAGTCGATCTCGTCGGAGGATCTGGAGCAGATCGAGGCGCGCATGAAGGCGCTGATCGACCAGGATTACGACGTCGTGCGCGAGTACGTCGACAAGGCCGAGGCGCTAGCCACCTTCGTCTCCCGCGACGAGCCTTACAAGCAGCAGATCGTCGAGGGGATTCCCGATGGCGAGACGATTCGTCTCTACCATCATCAGGAGTACATCGACATGTGTCGCGGGCCTCATGTGCCCAATACTCGGCATCTCAAGGCGTTCAAGCTGACCAAGCTGGCCGGCGCCTACTGGCGGGGTGATTCCGCCAACCCCATGCTGACCCGTATCTACGGCACGGCCTGGGCCGACAAGAAGGCGCTCAAGGCCTATCTCCAGCGTCTGGAAGAGGCCGAGAAGCGTGACCACCGCAAGCTGGCGCGGCGCTTCGACTTCTTCCATATGCAGGAAGAGGCGCCCGGTATGGTGTTCTGGCACCCCCGCGGCTGGACCTTGTGGCAGGTCGTCGAGCAGTACATGCGTAAGGTCTACAAGAGCGGCGGTTACCAGGAGATCAAGTGTCCCCAGGTGATGGACGTGTCGCTGTGGAAGAAGTCCGGCCACTGGGACAACTACGCCGAGAACATGTTCTTCACCGAGTCGGAGAAGCGCGAGTATGCGCTCAAGCCGATGAACTGCCCCGGCCATGTCCAGGTCTTCAATTCGGGGCTGCGCAGCTACCGCGAGCTACCGATCCGCTACGGGGAGTTCGGCGGCTGTCATCGCAACGAGCCTTCCGGTGCGCTGCACGGTATCATGCGCGTGCGCGCCTTCACCCAGGACGACGGCCACGTCTTCTGTACGCCCGAGCAGATCGAGCCCGAGGTGACTGCCTTCCACCGTCAGGCGCTCAAGGTCTATGCTGACTTCGGCTTCGACGATATCGCGGTGAAGATCGCGTTGCGCCCGGACAAGCGCCTGGGTAGTGATGAGACTTGGGATCGGGCCGAGGGTGCGCTGCGCGCTGCACTCGCCAACTGCGATGTAGAGTGGCAGGAGTTGCCAGGCGAAGGTGCTTTCTATGGTCCGAAGATCGAGTACCATATGAAGGATTGCCTCGGCCGCGAATGGCAGGTCGGTACCATGCAGGTGGATTTCATGATGCCTGGCCGCCTCGGCGCCCAGTACGTGGCCGAGGATGGCTCGCGCCAGACCCCGGTCATGCTGCACCGTGCCATTGTCGGCTCGATGGAGCGCTTCGTGGGTATCCTGATCGAGCACTACGCCGGAGCTCTGCCGCTATGGCTGGCGCCGGTCCAGGCGGTGGTGTTGAACATCACCGATGCACAGCGCGAATACGCCGAAAATCTCCTGAAACGCTTGCGTGAAGCGGGCTTCCGCGTCGAAGCGGACTTGAGGAATGAGAAGATCGGCTTTAAAATTCGCGAACATACGCTGCAGAAGATCCCTTATCTGCTGGTTGTCGGAGATAAGGAAGTCGAATCGGGTGCCGTTGCCGTGCGTACTCGGTCCGGCGAGGATCTGGGCTCCCTGTCGGTAGAGGCGCTGCTGGCGCAGCTCGAACATGCAGGCAAGCCGGATCAGCACTGAGCAGCAACGTGAATCGCCAAACGGAGATCTAACGATCAAGCGTAATAATCAGCGCGGGCGCCCTCAGGAAAAGCGCGCGCCCATCAATGACCGTATTCGTGCAGACGAAGTTCGCCTTATCGATGCCGAGGGCGAGCAGGTGGGGGTCGTCCCCATGCAGGAGGCGCTGGAGCGTGCCGAGGAAGCCGGTATGGACCTCGTGCAGATTTCCAATGCCGATCCCATCGTCTGCAAGATCATGGACTACGGTAAATTCCTCTTCGAGCAGAAGAAGCAGAAATCGGCTCAGAAGAAGAAGACCAAGCAGATTCAGGTCAAGGAAGTGAAATTCCGGCCTGGCACGGACGAGGGTGACTATCAGGTGAAGCTCAAGAACCTGATACGTTTCCTCGAAGGTGGCGACAAGGGCAAGGTCACCCTCCGCTTCCGCGGTCGCGAGATGGCGCACCAGGACATCGGTCGTCGACTGATGGAACGGATCGCCGGCGATCTCGAGGAGATGGCCGCTGTCGAGTCCTTTCCCAAGATGGAAGGACGGCAGATGATCATGATCCTTGCGCCCAAGAAGAAGTGATCCGCGGGCAAGTCGAACGGGGTGTGGCGTCAATCCGCCACGCCCGGCCTCGGGTTTTCTAAAGAAATCGGATCGGAGTTTCTACTCATGCCGAAAATCAAGAGCAACAGCGGCGCTGCCAAGCGCTTCAAGAAGACCGCGAATGGCTTCAAGCACAAGCAGTCTTTCCGTAGTCACATCCTGACCAAGAAGTCCACCAAGCGTAAGCGTCAGCTGCGCGGTATGAAGCAGGTCCACGCTGCCGACAAGCAGCTCGTGGCCCGCATGCTGCCGAACCTCTGAGCCCCTTTGGTCGACCTTTTTTAACGTCAGGAGAGTACTATGTCTCGCGTCAAGCGTGGTGTCGTCGCACGTCGTCGTCACAAGAAGATCATGAAGCAGGCCAAGGGTTACTACGGTGCGCGTTCGCGCGTCTTCCGCGTAGCCAAGCAGGCGGTCATCAAAGCCGGTCAGTACGCCTATCGTGACCGTCGTCAGCGCAAGCGTCAGTTCCGCGCGCTGTGGATCACCCGTATCAATGCGGCGGCACGCAACAACGGCCTGTCCTACAGCCGTTTCGTTGCCGGCCTCAAGAAGGCGGGTATCGAGATCGACCGCAAGGTGCTGGCCGATCTGGCCGTTCACGAGAAAGCCGCGTTTACGGCGCTCGTCGAGAAAGCCAAGGCTGCATAAGCCGGTCATCCCCGGCCCTTCGCGGGTCGGAGTAATCGCGTGACCGATCCAGGGGAAGAGCAGCCGCTCTTCCCCTGTTTTTTTCCCATACCCTGTTTTTGAGTGCACTGCAGCAGCGATACGCGGTGCGTCACGAGAGACAAGTGGAGCTCGACGGATGGATCATCTTCCTGCCCTGGTCAACGAGGCGAGCGCGGCCATCGCCGCGGCCGAGGACGCCCAGGCTCTGGACCAGGTGCGTGTGCGCTATCTGGGCAAGAAAGGCGAGATCACGGCGCTGTTGAAGGGGCTCGGCCAGTTGCCTCCGGAAGAGAGGCCGGCTGCCGGCGAGCGCATCAACGAGGCCAAGCAGGCGCTGCAGCAGGAGCTCGAGCAGCGCCGCCAAACCTTGGAGCAGGCGGCGCTGTCGGCACAGCTCGAAGCCGAGCGTATCGACGTCACCCTGCCCGGGCGCGGCGAGGTCAATGGCGGTCTGCATCCGGTGACCCAGACCCTGGAGCGCATCGAGGCGCTATTCCAGCACATCGGGTTCGATGTCGCCGTGGGCCCCGAGATCGAGGATGACTTCCATAACTTCGAGGCGCTCAACATCCCGGCCCACCATCCGGCGCGGGGCATGGCGGATACCTTCTACTTCGACGCCACGCGGCTGTTGCGCACCCATACCTCTCCGGTCCAGGTGCGCACCATGCAGTCGCAGGAGCCGCCGATCCGTATCGTCTGCCCGGGACGCGTCTATCGCAGCGACTCCGATTTGACCCATACCCCGATGTTTCACCAGGTCGAGGGCTTGCTGGTCGACGAAGGGATCAGCTTCGCCGATCTCAAGGGCACTATCGCCGATTTCCTGCAGGCGTTCTTCGAGCGTGACGATCTGCAGGTCCGCTTCCGGCCTTCCTACTTCCCGTTCACCGAGCCCTCCGCCGAGGTCGACATCCAGTGTGTGATGTGCCGCGGCGAGGGTTGCCGGGTCTGCTCGCACAGCGGCTGGCTGGAGGTGATGGGGTGCGGCATGGTGCATCCCGAAGTCTTCCGTCACTCGGGTATCGATGCCAGCCGCTTCACTGGCTTCGCCTTCGGCATGGGGGCGGAGCGTCTGGCGATGCTGCGCTACGGCGTCAACGATCTGCGCCTGTTCTTCGACAACGATCTGCGGTTCCTGCGCCAGTTCAACTGAGTTCTTCGCCAGTCAAGGAGTATCAAGATGAAGTTTTCCGAAGCGTGGCTGCGCGAGTGGGTCTCTCCTCAGCTCGATACCCAGGCCCTGGCGGATGCCATCACCATGGCCGGCCTGGAGGTCGATGCGATCGAGCCGGTCGGGGCGGTTTTCACGGGCGTCGTGGTCGCGGAAGTGGTGGCCAAGGCGCCGCATCCGGACGCCGACAAGCTCAATGTGTGCCAGGTTCAGGATGGCAGTGGCGAGCCGGTTCAGGTGGTGTGCGGCGCGCCCAATGTCGCCGTGGGCCAGAAGGTGCCGTTCGCCCGGGTCGGCGCGGTGCTGCCCGAGGATTTCAAGATCAAGCGCGCCAAGCTGCGCGGGGTCGAGTCCCACGGCATGATCTGCTCTGCCTCCGAGCTGGGGCTGGAGGAGGGGCACTCCGAAGGGATTTACGTGCTGCCCGCGGACGCGCCGGTCGGCAAGGACTTCCGCGCCTGGATGGCGCTGGACGACAGCACCATCGACGTCGACCTGACTCCCAACCGCGGCGACTGTCTCAGTCTGCGCGGTATCGCCCGTGAAGTCGGCTGCGTTACCGCGACCCGGGTGGTAGAGCCAAATATCGCGCCGGTGGTGGCGCGCAGCAATGCCCAGTTCCCGATCGCGGTGAGCGACGAAGCGGGCTGCCCGCGCTATCTCGGCCGGGTCATCCGCGACGTCGACCTGAGCGCGCAGACGCCGCTGTGGATGCGCGAACGCCTGCGCCGCAGCGGTATTCGCAGCATCGATCCGGCGGTCGATGTCACCAACTATGTGATGCTCGAGCTAGGGCAACCGATGCACGCCTTCGATCTCGACGTGCTCGAAGGGGGCATCGAGGTGCGCCGGGCCCACGACGGCGAGCGGTTGACCCTGCTCGACGGTCAGGAGGTAGTGCTGGATGGCACTACCCTAGTGATCGCCGACCAGACCAAGGCGCTGGCGATCGCCGGTGTCATGGGGAGCGAAGATAGCGGCGTCGGCGCCGAGACGCGTCATCTGTTCCTCGAGGCCGCCTTCTTCGCACCGCTTGCGGTCTCGGGCAAGGCGCGTGAATTCGGACTACACACTGATGCCTCCCACCGCTTCGAGCGCGGCGTCGACCCGGACATCACTCGTCCGGCGATGGAGCGTGCCACCGAGCTGCTGCTGGCGATCGTCGGTGGCACCCCGGGCCCGATCTCCGAGGTGCGCAAGCCGGCGCACCTGCCCCAGCGTGACGACGTCGCGCTGAGCCGCGAACGCCTCGCCGCCTGCCTCGACGTACGCCTGCCCGACGACGAAATCCAGCGTATCTTCCGCGGCCTGGGCATGACCGCGTCGGCGCCCGGCGACCGTTGGCGGGTGCAGATCCCGAGCTGGCGTTTCGATATCGCCATCGAGGAGGATCTGATCGAGGAGCTGGCGCGTGTCCACGGCTACAACCGGTTGCCCGTACGCCGGCCCCAGGCGCGACTGAGCCTGAAGCCGGCCGACGAGGCGCTGCAGCCGCTGCGCCGGGTGCGCCGCCATCTGGTCTCGCGTGGCTATCAGGAGGCGGTGACCTACAGCTTCGTCTCCCCCGAGCTGCAATCGCTGCTGCTGCCGGAAGCGGTATCGCCGACCCTGGCCAACCCTATCTCCAGCGATATGTCGGTGATGCGTCACAGCCTCTTCCCGGGGCTGCTCAAGGCGCTGATGCACAACCTCAACCGTCAACAGCAGCGGGTGCGCCTGTTCGAGACCGGGCTGGTGTTCCAAGGCGAGCTCGATGCGCTGACGCAGACGCCGATGATCGGTGGCCTGGTATGCGGTAGTCGCGACGTCGAGGGCTGGGCCGCCGGGCGTGAGAGCGTCGACTTCTTCGATCTCAAGGGCGACCTCGAAAGCCTGCTGGCGCTCGGCGGCTGCGCCGACGAGTGGCAGTTCGTCGCCGCCAGCCATCCCGCGCTGCATCCGGGGCGTACCGCCGAGCTCTATCGGGGTGGCCAGGCCCAGGGCTGGATCGGTGCGCTGCACCCCTCGATCCGGGCGCAGTTGGGCATCAAGCCGGAGGTCTATCTGTTCGAAGTCGCCCAGCAGGCGGTACTCGAAGGGCGGATCGCGGCCTTCCAGCCGCTGTCGCGCTATCCGGAGGTGCGTCGCGATCTGGCCTTCGTGGTCGATGCCGAGGTAGGCGTGGCACCGCTGCTGGAAGCGATCCGGGCACGTGCCGGTGAGTGGCTCACCCAGTGGCAGCTGTTCGATGTCTACCAGGGGCAGGGGGTTGCCGAGGGGCACAAGAGCATCGCCCTGGGCTTGACCTGGCAGCATCCTTCGCGCACTCTCAATGACGATGAAATCAATCAGTTAATTGCAGCCGTGGTGGACGAAGCCGAGTCCCGTTTCGGTGCCAGGCTGCGCAGTTGATCTGTCGTCCTGTGCGAAGGAGCGATCATGGGAGCGCTGACCAAGGCTGAACTCGCCGAGCACCTGCATACGGAGCTCGGCTTCTCCAAGCGGGAAGCCAAGTACATGGTGGAGACGTTCTTCGAGGAGATTCGTGGCTGCCTACGCGAAAACGAGCAGGTGAAGCTGTCGGGGTTCGGCAACTTCGATCTGCGCGACAAGCGCGAGCGGCCGGGGCGCAACCCGAAGACGGGCGAGGAGATACCGATCTCCGCCCGGCGCGTGGTCACCTTTCGACCCGGGCAGAAGCTGAAGGCCAAGGTCGAAAGCTTCGACGGCGAGCTGCAGGACCCCTGAGCAGGGCTCTCACTTCCAAGACCGCCTGCCGGCGACCCCGGCGGGCGGTCTTGCGTTGAGACGGCGTCGGATGAGCCGCCCCGGGCGGGTGTGCTAGGCTTTGTGCGCAAAATGCCTGCGCTCGCTGACTTTTTCGTACAAACCTCAAGTTCGTGCCCACCGCGGGCGGTCTGTTGCCCGTGCTTTTCACCCACTCTAGACCGAATTGATATGCCTAGACTGAAGATCTACGTAGGAACCGTCTACGGCGGCGCACTCGATGTCGCCGAGCAAATCTCGCCGCTGTTCGAGCAGGCTGGCTACGAGGTCACCGTGATCGAGCAGCCGACGCTGGCCGATCTGGTCGACGACCGTCCCGATCTGGCGCTGTTCTGCCTCTCGACCACCGGCAGTGGGGATTTTCCCGGTGATTTCGTCGCCTTCGTGCGTGCCTTGAAGGAGACACCGCCGGCGCTGAACGGGTTGCGCTACGGCCTGATCGCGCTGGGCGACAGCTCCTATGGCGATACCTTCTGTGGCTCCGGCCGGGCGCTCGACGAGATCCTTGCCGATATCGGCGCGCAGCGTCTGGGTGAACGCCTGGAGATCGATGCCATGGAGACCTTCATGGCGGATGACGCCGCGCTGCCCTGGGCCGAGACGTGGATCGCCGAGCAGGGGCTGGGCGCATGAGTGACACCACCGCCTCCGCGCGGGCGCTGACTGCGACCCGCTTCAGTACGCTGCTGGGACTCTGGCTGGTGATGCTGCTCTCGCTGCCACGCTACTGGCTGCTCGGTGATCAGACGCGCCTGGCCCTGCTGGGCGCCTTCGTGGTGGCGGTGAGCGTGGCGCTGGCGGCAATCTGGCGGCTGATGTCGACGGCGGAGCGCGGCCGCTGCCCGCGGGCGATCCGTCATCTGCTGATCTGCCTGGTGGTGGGGCTGATAGTGGTGGCCGGCTGGCGTCTATTCAGCGCGGCCGGCGTGGTCTGGGCGGTGACGCTCTCTCAGGGTATGGCGCTGGGGCTGGTGCTGCACGTGGTGCTGCGGCTGTGGCGGCGTCGCGGAGAGTAGCCCCACGAAAGGGCGCAGGCGCCAGCTGAGACACCAAAGCCAACGGGCGACGGGGAGATCCCCGTCGCCCGTTGGCGTTTATGGCCTGCCGCCCGCGCGGTGTTTGCCGCTCGGGCGCAGACTCAGTGCGGGGCGGCGAGGGTGTAGCAGGGCACGTATTCGCTACCCGGCAGCTTCATGCGCCCCTGGGCCACGAAGGAGGTGAGCAGGGCGTCTAGGCGCTCCATCAGCTCGGGCTCGGCATGCAGGCGGAAGGGGCCGTGCTCGGCGATCGCGCGTACGCCCGGCTCCTTGACGTTGCCGGCGACGATCCCCGAGAACGCCCGGCGCAGGTTGGCGGCCAGCTCGTGACGCGGCTGGTCGCGATGCAGCGCCAGGCCCGCCATGGCCTGATGGGTCGGTTCGAACGTCTGCTGGAAGCCGCGCTCGATATTGAGACGCCAGTTGAAGTAGAAAGCGTCGTTCTGGTTGCGACGGAATTCGGCGACATCGTCGATGCCGTGGCGCATCTCACGGGCGACGCTGACCGGGTCGTCGACGATGATGCGGTAGTGTCGACGCACCGACTCACCCAGCGTATAGCAGAGAAACTCGTCGATGCGCTGGAAGTAGTCGCTGGCGCTGGCCGGCCCGGTCAGGATCACCGGGAAGGGGATGTCGCGGTTGTCCGGGTGCATCAGGATGCCGAGCAGATAGAGAATCTCCTCGGCGGTGCCGACCCCGCCGGGAAACACCACGATGCCGTGACCCACGCGCACGAAGGCCTCGAGGCGCTTCTCGATGTCCGGCATGATCACCAGCTCGTTGACGATCGGGTTGGGCGACTCCGCGGCGATGATGCCGGGTTCGGAGATGCCCAGATAGCGACCGCCGCGCCGGCGCTGCTTGGCGTGGGCCAGGTTGGCGCCCTTCATCGGGCCCTTCATGGCCCCGGGGCCACAGCCGGTGCAGATGTCGAGTTCACGTAAGCCCAGGTGGTAGCCCACCGCCTTGGTGTAGTCGTACTCCTCGCGGCTGATCGAGTGGCCGCCCCAGCACACCACCATGCTCGGCTCGTGGGCGGTACGCAGGGCGCTGGCGTTGCGCAGAATATGGAATACCGCGTTGGTGGCGCCCTCGTTGGTGTCGAGGTCGAAGCGCGGGTTGTTCTGGATCTCGTTGTAGACGTAGACAATGTCGCGCAGGACCGAGGAGAGCTGCTCACGGATGCCGCGGATCATGCGGCCGTCGACGAAGGCGCAAGCCGGGGCGTTGGAGAGCTTCAGGCGGATGCCGCGATCCTGCTGCAGCACCTCGATATCGAAGTCGTGATACGCCTGCATCACCGCCAGACCATCGTCGGTGGGGGTGTCGCAGTTGAGGATCGCCAACGCGCAGCGCCGCAGCAGGTCGTGCAGACCGCTGCCCGAGGTGTCGCGCAGGCGATTGACTTCGGACTGGGAGAGAACTTCGAGGCTTCCTTCGGGGGAGACGATGGTGGATAGCGTCTCGGGCATGGCCGTTTCCTTGCACAGAGAGCGCCCGCCGGGGCGGGCGACATGAGGGATTATTGGGGAGTACGGTCGACGGCGCGCTGCCACAGCGCGGCGATCTGCGCGCGGTCGGCGTCGCTCATGCCGTCCTGGGCGAAAGTGCTCTCGAGCCACTGCCAGTAGGTGGCGTCGAAATCTTCCGCCACTACCTCGGCAGGGTCGTAGTCGGCCATCTCCTGGACCAGGCCGATCTGCGGAATCATGTAGCCGAGAGCGAACAGGTCGTTCTCCGCGGCGTTCTCTTCCATCTCGAGCAGGGTGCGCTGGACGGCCTGGGCGCGTTGCGCGAAGGGATCTGACATAGGGCTCTGAACTATCCAAAAAAGGGGATTACGCATGCTAACACGGGTGTTGGAGCGGCGCAGTGACGCCGGCGGCGGTGCGTCTCGGGGTATAAATTGCTATGATGATTCAGAGGCCGTGATAACAATCAGCCGTTATCCGGCCACGGTGGCGCGACGTTCTCGCGCGCCTCGACTCTCTTCAGCCCTGCCCGCGTGAGTGAATCGCGTTTTCCATGTTCAACGCCCAGTATTTTCGTACCTTCATGATGCTCGTCGAAACCGGCAGTTTCACTCAGACCGCGGGCAAGCTCGACATGACTCAACCCGGTGTCAGTCAGCATGTGCGCAAGCTCGAGGAGTACCTCGGGCGCTCGCTGCTCAACCGCCAGGGGCGCAAGTTCTCGCTGACCGATGCCGGCCGCCGCGCCTACGACTATGCGGTCAAGCTGTTCGCCGAGCACGAGCATTTTCGCCACTCGCTGGACGACGACTCCCCTGACAGCGGCGAGTGCCGTATCGCCTCGCCGGGCAGCGTGGGGCTGATGTTCTATCCGTTCCTGCTCGGCTATCAGCAGATGCACCCGGGACTCACGGTCAACTACAGCTTCGCCTTCAATCACGAGATCGCCGCCGACGTGCTGGCGGGGCGCTACGACGTGGGCATCGTCACCGAGGTGGGCAAGCAGCCGGATCTGCACTTCGAGGCGTGGCACCAAGAGCCGCTGTGCCTGGTGGTGCCGGCGGATTTCGCCGGTACCACCTTCGCCGAGCTGCAGGCGCTGGGCTTCGTCAACTACACCGACGGCAATACCAACGCCAGTCTGGTGCTGCGCAACAACTTCGGCGGTGAATTCCGCAGCATGACGCATTTGCCGCGTCAGGGATTCACCAACGAAGTGGGGCAGGTGCTGGACGCGGTCGCCCGTGGCCTGGGCTTCACCGTGGTCTCGCGGCCGGTGCTGGAGACCTCGCCCTGGCAGCGTCAGGTACGTGAGCTGCCGTTGGCGCAACCGGTCTATGACACCCTCTATCTGGTCAGCCGTAGTGACGTCGAGCTGCCCAAGCGCTACCGGCAGCTGCTCGAGACCTTCCGTCAGCAGCGCCTCAATTCGCTCTATGGCTACAGCGAGCTGCCGTCTCTGGAGGACGCCTGATAGGGTGTCCAGCGAGAAGGAGATGTCTCGCTAGAAGACAGCGCGCATAGCCCGACACCGGTTCGATGGGTTCCCCAGACAAGGCAACGGCCGCTCGATGAGCGGCCGTTGCTTTTTCACGCATGCGTCTTATGAGCCTGTCGCTTTCGCGCGTATCTCAGACGGCGTCGCGGTAAGCGTCCATCGGCGGACAGCTGCAGATCAGATTGCGGTCGCCGAAGACGTTGTCGACCCGATTGACCGCCGGCCAGTACTTGGCTTCCCGCGAGGCCTGGGAGGGGAAGGCGCCGAGTTCGCGGGAGTAGGCGCGCTCCCAGTGTTCGGCGGCCAGGTCGGCCATGGTGTGGGGGGCCATCACCAGCGGATTGTCATCCTTGGGCCAGGTGCCGTTCTCGACCTGGGCGATCTCCTCGCGAATCGCGATCATGGCGTCGCAGAAACGGTCGATCTCATAGCGCGACTCGGACTCGGTCGGCTCGACCATCAGCGTGCCGGCGACCGGGAAGGACATGGTCGGGGCGTGGAAGCCGTAATCCATCAGGCGCTTGGCGATATCCTCCTCGCCGATTCCCGACGCCGCCTTGAGCGGGCGAATGTCGAGGATGCACTCGTGGGCCACGGTGCCATTGGCGCCGCGATAGAGCACCGGGTAGTGGCGTTCGAGCCGCTTGGCGATGTAGTTGGCGTTGAGGATCGCCAGCTCGGTCGCCTCGCGCAGCCCGCGCGCGCCCATCATCTTGATGTAGGCCCACGAGATCGGCAGGATCGAGGCGCTGCCGAAGGCTGCCGCGGAGACCGCGCCGGCAGCCGGGTCGATCCCCTCCTGCGGGGTCACCACGTGGTTGGGCAGATGATGCGCCAGGTGCGCCTTGACCCCGATCGGCCCCATGCCCGGACCACCGCCCCCGTGGGGGATGCAGAACGTCTTGTGCAGGTTGAGGTGGGAGACGTCGCCGCCGTAGTCGCCGGGGCGGCAGAGGCCGACCTGGGCGTTCATGTTGGCGCCATCGATATAGACCTGGCCGCCATGCTCATGGACGATCTGGCAGGCGTCGCGGACGCTCTCTTCGAACACGCCGTGGGTCGAGGGGTAGGTGAGCATGATCGCCGAGAGGCGCTCACTGTATTTCTCTGCCTTGGCCTGCAGGTCGCTCAGGTCGATATTGCCGTCGCGGTCGCACTCCACCACCACCACCTGCATCTGCGCCATCGCCGCCGAGGCCGGGTTGGTGCCGTGGGCCGAGCTGGGGATCAGGCAGATATCGCGATGGCCCTCGCCGTTGGCCTGCTGATAGCGGCGAATCGCCACCAGGCCCGCGTACTCGCCTTGGGCCCCCGAGTTCGGCTGCATCGAAATGGCATCGTAACCGGTGATCTCGACCAGGAAGTCGCTCAGTTCGGTGATCATCTGGCGGTAGCCGGCGACCTGCTCGGCGGGCGCGAAGGGGTGGATGTTGGCGAACTCGGGCCAGGTGATCGGGATCATCTCGCTGGTGGCGTTTAGCTTCATGGTGCACGAGCCCAGCGGGATCATCGCATGGGTCAGCGACAGGTCGCGATTCTCCAGGCGCTTGAGATAGCGCAGCATTTCCGTCTCGCTGCGAAAGCGCTGGAAGTTTGGGTGGGTCAGGAAGTCGCTGTGGCGTGCAAGCGCCGCGGGAACGCCGGTGATCGCCTCGCGCTGGGCCTGGCGATCGAGCTCGCTCACCGAGAGGCCGTGCTCGTCGCCCAGCAGCACATCGAACAGCTCGGCCAGATCGGCCGCGGTAGTGGTCTCGTTGAGACTCACGCCGACTTCGCCGTCGCCGGGATAGCGCAGGTTGAGCTCGCGGGTCAGCGCGCGCCCCTGGATGCGGTGGCTGTCGACGCCGCACAGGGTCAGGGTGTCGAACCAGCTGTCGTGCTTGAGCGCGACACCGTGCTGAGCCAGGCCCGTCGCCAGCAGCGAGGTGAGACGGTGGATGCGAGTGGCGATGGTGCGCAGCCCCTCGGCACCGTGATAGGTGGCGTAGAAGCCGGCGATGTTGGCCAGCAGCGCCTGGGCGGTACAGATGTTGGAGGTCGCTTTCTCGCGCCGGATATGCTGCTCGCGGGTCTGCATCGCCATGCGCAGTGCCGGGCGGCCATGGCTGTCCTTGGAGACGCCGATCACGCGTCCCGGCAGCGAGCGCTTGAGCGCATCGCTGGCGGCGAAGTAGGCCGCGTGCGGGCCGCCGTAGCCCATCGGCACACCGAAGCGCTGGGAGTTGCCGAGCACGATATCGGCGCCCATCTCGCCCGGCGGCTTGAGCAGCACCAGGCTCATCAGGTCGGCGGCGACGCAGGTCATGATCTGGCGCTCGCCGGCGGCCGCGATCAGTGCTTCGAGATCCGCCGGGACTTCACCATAGACCCCGGGATACTGCAGCAGGGCTCCGAACACTTCCTCCTCGGCCAGGCGCGCACGCGGGGCGACCACCAGCTCGAAGCCGAGATAGGCCGCCCGCGTGCGCAGCACGTCGAGGGTCTGCGGCAGCACGTCGTCGGCGACGAAGAAGCGTTCGCTCTTGTTCTTCTTGTTGGCGCGTCGGCACAGCGCCATTGCCTCGGCGGCGGCGGTCGCCTCGTCGAGCAGCGAGGCGTTGGCGATCGCCATGCCGGTCAGGTCCATCACCATCTGCTGGAAGTTGAGCAGGCCTTCGAGACGCCCCTGAGCGATCTCCGGCTGATACGGCGTGTAGGCGGTGTACCAGCCCGGATTCTCGAGCACGTTGCGCTGGATCACCGGCGGCAGATGAGTGGGGTAGTAGCCTTGGCCGATGTAGCTCTTGAATACCCGATTCTGACGCGCCAGGCCCTTGAGATAGTCGAGCGCCTCCGCCTCACCCTTGGGGCCGTCCAGCGCCAGTTCCCGCTTCAGGCGGATGCCCTGGGGCACGGTCTGCTCGATCAGCGTCGGCAGCGAGGTCATGCCGAGCGTCTTGAGCATCGCGGTGACGTCTTCACCGCTCGGGCCGTTGTGGCGCTTGAGGAAATCGTCGTGGTTGGCCAGCTCGGCCAGGGTGCGGGTATCGGTAGGCATGGTGCGTCCAGCGGATCGGCGGTGGGAGAGGGCCACCCGGCGGGGCGGGTGGCCGCGACTGGGGCGAGTGGGTCAGTCGTCCTGATCTGCCTCGGCGGCGACCAGGTCCGCGTAGGCCTCGGCGGAGAGCAGTGACTCCAGCTCACCCTGATCGGCCAGCTTGAGCTTGAGAATCCAGCCATCGCTGTAGGGCGAGTCGTTGACGGTCTCGGGGGCATCCTCGAGCGTTTCGTTGACCTCGAGAATTTCACCGGCCAGCGGCGCGTAGAGGTCGGAGGCCGCCTTGACCGACTCGATGACGCCGAATTCGTCACCGGCGTCGAGGCTCTTGCCTGGCTCGGGCAGTTCGACGAAGACGACGTCGCCCAGTGCTTCCTGGGCGTGGTCGGTGATGCCGACAGTGACGCTGCCGTCGCCGTTGTCCAGCACCCATTCGTGGCTATCGGTATAGAGCAGGTTGTTGGGGATATCGCTCATGAGGGTTTCCTATAAGAAACGTATTTCGGCACAAGAGACTCTGGCGAGCATTATGCATCAATGTTTCGTCAATTGGCATAGGCCCGCGATCGCTGTGATCACGATCGCTGTCGCCACGTCCTAGGTTGGGGCGAGAAGGCGCCGGCGTCCAGTGGCAACCGCCCGCTCGAGCCGCGGGTCGCGCCACTGGCGGCTTGCGCCTGCCGACTTCGCGGCGTGGCGGTGGTCGAAAGAGGCGGTGGTGGCGCGCATGCCTCAGCGCTCGTGCGCCTGGCGGTCGAGAGGCGCGTTTCTGATCGACGCTTATGTTTCTTATTGGAAACAAGAACGCTTTTCGTGCCTCACCTTTTCGCATAAGGTTAGCGACATCCTCAGTGTCGTCGCTGCTGCACTTCCGATCCGCCACGGGTCTGATTGTGAAGTCGCAGTATAATCCTCTATCGTTGCAGGGTTTTTTCGACACAAGCGTCTGGCAGGTCGCGCCACGACTGGCCGTCGGGGCGCTGGGCAATAACAATCTCAACAGGGGGTTGCCATGGAACTTTTGACCAATATCTTCGGATCCATCAACGGGGTCGTGTGGGGCCCGTTGATGCTGATACTGCTGTTCGGGGTGGGGATCTATCTCCAGCTGGGCCTCAAGCTGCTGCCGATCCGCAAGCTCGGGCTCGGCTTCAGTCTACTCTGGCAGGGGCGTCGGAGTGCCGACGACGACCGCAACGATGGCGAGATCTCGCCGTTCAATGCGCTGATGACCGCGCTCTCGGCGACCATCGGCACGGGCAATATCGCCGGCGTGGCGACGGCGATCGCGCTCGGCGGCCCCGGGGCGGTGTTCTGGATGTGGCTCACCGCGCTGGTCGGCATGGCGACCAAGTTCTCGGAGGCGGTGCTGGCGGTGCGCTACCGCGAGACCGACTCCCAGGGTAACCATGTCGGCGGGCCGATGTACTATATCCGTAACGGTCTCGGCAGACGCTGGGCGTGGCTCGGCGGGCTGTTCGCCTTCTTCGGCGCGGTGGCGGCGTTCGGCATCGGCAATACGGTGCAGGCCAACTCGGTGGCGGATGCGTTGACCACCTCCTTCGGGGTGCCGGCGTGGCTGACCGGGGTGATCATCATGCTGCTGGCGGGTGCCGTGATCCTGGGCGGTATCAAGCGCATCTCCCAGGTCGCGGGCAAGCTGGTACCGCTGATGGCAGTGGCTTACGTGGTCTCGGGGCTGATCATCCTGGTCATCAACGTCGATCAGATCGGCAACGCCTTCGCGCTGATCTTCAATCACGCCTTCAATCCGATCGCCGCCACCGGCGGTTTCGCCGGCGCTGCCGTGGCCGCAGCGATCCGTTTCGGCGTGGCCCGGGGCATCTTTTCCAACGAAGCGGGCCTGGGTAGTGCGCCGATCGCCCACGCCGCGGCCCAGACCCGCAACCCGGTGCGCCAGGGGCTGATCGCGATGCTCGGTACCTTCATCGACACTCTGGTGGTGTGCACCATGACCGCGCTGGTGATTCTCACCTCGACCCACTGGCTGGACGGCGAGAGCGGTGCCGGCTTGACCTCGCTCTCCTTCGACAGCGCGCTACCGGGGGTGGGTCAGCACGTGGTCGCCATCGCGCTGGCGGTCTTCGCCTTCACCACCATCCTCGGCTGGTCGTTCTATGGCGAGAAGTGCTTCCAGTATCTGTTCGGCGACAAGCCGATCATGCTCTACCGTATCGTCTTCGTGCTGGCGGTGCCGGTGGGGGCCATGGCCAAGCTGGATTTCATCTGGCTGGTGGCGGACACCTTCAACGCCATGATGGCGATTCCCAACCTGATCGCGCTGGCACTGCTGTCACCGGTAGTGTTCAAGCTGACCCGCGATCACTTCGCCGGCAAGACGGTGCTGCCGGGCGAGGAGCTCGAACGCCACCGCGACTGATGCCGCGGGCCGCTGCCACGCGTGGCGGCCCTGTGGCACGGTTTCCTTCTCGACCCGATCTGGAGAATCCTCATGTCCGATCTCAAACAGACACCGCTTCACGCCCTGAATCAAGAGCTGGGTGGCAAGATGGTGCCCTTCGCCGGCTACAGCATGCCGGTCCAGTTCCCCCTCGGGGTCAAGAAGGAGCACGAGCACACTCGCCAAGCCTGCGGCCTGTTCGACGTCTCCCACATGGGCCAGGTACGGGTGACCGGGCCGTCGCCGGCGCAGGCGATGGAGACGCTGGTGTGTGCGGACGTGGTGGGTATCCCCGAGGGCGGTCAGCGCTATGCGCTGTTCACCAACAGTGAGGGGGGCATCCTCGACGACATGATGATCGTCAACCAGGGGGATGCGCTCTACGTGGTGGTCAACGCGGCCTGCAAGGATGCGGACGTGGCGCTGATGCGGGTCGGTCTGGGTACCGAGCACGAGGTGGAGGTGCTCGACCGCGCGCTGCTGGCGCTGCAGGGGCCGCAGGCGAGCCAGGTGATGGACCGGCTGTGCCCCGCGGCCTGCGAACTCAGCTTCATGCAGCATGGACGTTTCGAGGTCGACGGTGACACCCTGTGGATCAGCCGCAGCGGCTACACCGGAGAGGACGGTTTCGAAATCTCGGTCGCCGCCGAGGCCGCCGAAAAGCTGGCGCGCTGGTTCCTGGCGCAGACCGAGGTGGCGCCGATCGGCCTGGGCGCGCGCGATTCGCTGCGCCTGGAGGCAGGGCTATGTCTCTATGGCCACGATATCGACGCCACCACTACGCCGGTGGAGGCGAGCCTCGCCTGGGCGGTGGGCAAGGCGCGCCGGATAGGCGGCGAGCGCGAAGCGGGCTTCCCCGGTGCGGATATCATCCTGCATCAGATGCAGGCCAAGGATCACCGGCGCAAGCGGGTCGGGCTGGTCGGCGAGGGGCGGGCGCCGGTGCGCGAAGGGTGCGCGCTCTACGATGCCGACGACAACGCCATCGGCGAGGTCACCTCCGGCAGCTTCGGCCCCAGTGTCGGGGCGCCGGTGGCCATGGCTTACGTCAAGCCCGAGGTGGCACAGCTCGAGACCACGCTCTACGCCGACGTGCGCGGCAAACGCTTGCCGATGCGCGTCAGCCGGATGCCGTTCGTCGAGGCCAACTATCAGCGCTGAGCGCTGGCGGTAAGGCTGAGCCACGATGGCGCTTTGCCCTATTTATACCGTTATCTTATTTGGTCGCGGATAACCTTTCGAAGCCTCCCATTCGGGAGGCTTTTTTGGTTTCCAGGATAAGCACGCAGGGTAACAGGCTGGGGTGTCAGCGCGGCTCGGCTATCGCTGCTCATGAAGGTGCGTGTTGAATCGGCTCAGCCGTGGACGCGGCGAAAGGTGAGGCTGATACGCGGACCGGGGATCGCCCGTGGGGCCAGGGCATGCTGCCAGCGGGACTGAACGCCGGGGCCCATCAGCAGCAGGCTGCCGTGGGGCAGCCAGACGTTGAACGCCCGCCGCCCGGGGCCACGGCGACGCTCACGGAAGCGTAGCGGGCGCTCGGCCCCAAGCGAAACCGCGGCGACGATCGGGTCCGGGCCCAGCTCCGGCTCGTCGTCGCTGTGCCAGCCCATGCGCTGCTGACCGTCGTGATAGCGATTGAGCAGCACACTGTTGAACTCGGTGGTCGGCAGTTCGGCCTGGGCCAGGGCTTGCTGCACCCGTATGGCCAGTTCGGCCACCGCCGGGTGCCAGGCTGTCGGAACCAGCTGGCTGCCGGAGTAGCGGTAGCTGGCTTCGGGATCACCCATCCAGCACTGGGCGCGGGGGATGACATGGTCGCGCCCGTAGACACGGATGGCCGGGCTCTCCCACGCGACCTCGTGAAGCAGTGTCTCGAGCAGCGCGCTGGCCGCCGCCGGGGCGATGAAGGCGTCCAGCCGGGCCAGCAGCGGCTCGGTCTCGAGCCACTGCCACGCCTCGCGGGATGTGGCGCCGGCGCTCAAAGCGGGGGGAAGATCAACACAGCCAGTGCCTGGCTCGACCAGGCGAGCCCGGCGCCGATCAGGCCACCGATCAGCACATCGCTGAGATAGTGCAGCCCCAGTATCACGCGTGAGGCGGCGATCAGACAGGCCAGGGGGAAGACCACCGGCAGCAGGCTGGGCGTGGTGGTGGCGGTGAGCAGGGTGAACATCACCGCATGCAGGGTGTGTCCGCTGGGGAAGCTGTAGCGGTCCACCGGCGGCATACTGCAGCGAATGGTCGAGAAGGTAATGTAGGGGCGCTCGCGGCACAGGCGGGTCTTGAGCAGTCGGTAGAGCAGGGCGGCGACCGCGGTGGTCAGCCCCCAGTAGACAGCGATCAGCCAGCCACGGGCACCGTGCCACAGCGGTTGGCACAGGCACAGCAGCACCCATGCCGGCCAGTCGCCCAGCCGGCTGACCAGCCGGAACAGCCATAGCGTCGGCGAGTGGCGCGAGAGCTCGGCGAAGCGGTGGCTGAGCCGGCTCTCGAAGCGATCGAGACGTTCAAACGTGAGACGTGTAGTGCGCGGCAGCATGCTGTGGCCTCTGGACCTGGATCATGTGGGCGAGAAAGCGATCACCGATGTTGGCCCAGCTCAGTGCGGCGGCGCGTTGCCGCGCCTGCCGGCCGAGCCGAGCGTAGAGGGCCGGCTGGCCGCTCAGCTGACTGGCGGCTTGGATGAAGCCATGGCGATCGTCGGCGGCGATCAGGCGCCCATCGACGCCATCGGTGATCAGTTCCTGGGCGGCGGCGTGCTCGAAGGCGATCACGGCCAGGCCGCTGGCCATGGCCTCGGGCACGACGTTGCCGAAGGTCTCGGAGAGCGAGGGGAAGACGAACAGGTCCGCGCTGGCATAGTGTGCCGCCAGCGCCTCGCCGGTCTGAAAACCGGTGAAGATCGCCTCCGGCAGACGTCGCGCGAGTGTCTTGCGCGCCGGGCCGTCGCCTACCAGAACCTGGGTCAGGGCGGGGTTGCTGCGCTGCATCGCCGCCATGCTGTCGGCGAGCAGCTCGATGTTCTTTTCCGAGGCGAGGCGGCCCACGTAGAGCGCCACCGGCTGGTGCGGACCGACGCCCCACTGGCGACGCAGCTCGGCGCTGCGTTTCTCGGGCGTGTAGCGGCGCGCATCGACGCCGCGGGCGAGCACCGAGACGCGCTGGTAGCCCTGGCGTTCGAGGTGCTGGCGCTGGGCCTGGGTGGGCACCAGGGTGGCTTCGCAGCGATTGTGGAAATAACGCAGGCCGCGCCGGGCGATGGGGATGCTCCAGCCCAGATGATAGTTGCCGGCGTACTGGTCGAAATTGGTGTGAAAACCGCTGACCACGGGGATCTGCAGATCGCGGGCGGCGTTGAGTGCCGACCAGCCGAGCGGTCCCTCGGTGGCGATATAGAGCGCATCGGGGCGCTCCTCGCGCCACAGCTTCAACAGTCGCCGCCGACACGGCAAGCCGATATGCACGTCGGCATAGATCGGCAGCGACATGCCCCTGACATGCACATCGCGTTCGGCCAACTGGTCACGCTCGCCGCCGACCGGCTGCGGGCGGATCACCTGCAGAGTGACGCCCTTGGCGACGAGGTGGTTGGCCAGGTGGCGCAGCGTGTGCGCCACCCCGTTGACTTCCGGAGACCAGGTTTCGCTGACCAGGGCTATCCGCATCACGATCACTCCCTTGCACGGCGCACGACCGCGTTGGCGGCGCGTGCGACCGTGTTGACCCTTCCTAGATCCTGCGTATCGGCAGTGACGTCAATGCGTCAAAGCGATGACGGTTCCATGACAAACCCCGTTGTCGATCAGCGTAGCACGCGCGCGGGATCGATGGGTTTGCCGCCATGACGTAGATCGAACAGCAGATGGTAGTTATTGGCGTTGTCATCGTGGGCGATGTCGCACACCGGATCGCCGCGGTTCACGCTCTGGCCCTCGCTCACCAGCAGTTTGCTGCAGAAGGCGTAGACGCTCTGCATGTTGTCGGCGTGGTGCAGGATCACCACCTGGCCGAGCTGACGCATGCCGCTGGCGAAGCGCACCTTGCCGGCGTTGGTCGCCTTGGCCTGGGCGGGCGCGGTGGTGGCGAGCAGCATCGGTTGCAGCGTGCCGTTGGCATCGCGACCGAAGGGGCGCGCGATGCGGTAATCGGACAGTGGCCATGCCCAGCCGTGCGCCGAGCGCGGCAGTGGGCCCGGGTCGGGCAGACTGCGGCGCGCGGCTGGGGCGCTGGTACGCGCGCCGCTGCTGCGACTGCCGGCACTGCTCAGTGGCACCTGAATCAGCTGGCCCACGGCGAGATTGCTCGGGTCGAGCCCCGGGTTGGCGGTCTGAACCCGCTGCGGGTCGGCGCCGAAGTAGCGAGCGATGCCGTAGAGCGTATCACCACGGCGCACCTGATACCGGTAGGGGCCGCCACCGGGGGCGCGCTCCTGGCGCGAGGGCAGCATCAGGCGCTGGCCCACCGCCAGGCGACGTGCATCGACGCCGGGGTTGAAGCGCTGCAGACGCAGCAGCGGAATGTCCGCCTGACTGGCGATCTTGCCCAGGGTGTCGCCGCGCTGGACCGTGATCCAGCCGGGGCCGGCGCGACTGCTGCCACCCCCACCGCTGGCGCAGCCGCCGAGCAGCAGGATCAGGGCCAGGAGTAGGAGGAGAGCGCCGCGTCTTTTTCCTGCCACAGGGTGTTGAGCCATGAATAGAAACGTTCCTTGTATTGGGCATCGTCGTAACGGCCCTCGAGCATCCAGTTCGGCCGATCGAGGCGTCTGACCACCAGCGCGATCTGACCCTCGCGGCCGCACAGGAAGTCCCAGAAGTCGGGTTGCTGGCGCCGGTAGTGCAGGGTGGCGTCGAGAATGCCGTCGAGGCGTTCACCGAGCAGCCCAATCACCTGCGCCACGCCGCCGGCCTTGGGGCGCAGCAGATGCTCGAACGGGCTCGACTGGGCCTGGCGCTTGGCCGCGGTGAAGCGGGTGCCCTCGACGAAGTTGTAGATCGTCATCGGCATCTCGCGGGCGTGGTCGCACATGCGCTGGGTCGCCTGACGGTCGCGCTCGGCGAGCCTGGGGTTGCGCGCCAGGCGCTCGCGGCTGTAGCGGCGCATGAACGGGAACTCCAGCGCCCACCAGGCGAGACCGACGATAGGCACCAGGATCAGCTCGCGCTTGAGGAAGAACTTGGGCATCGGCAGGCGGTCGGTGAGCACATAGAGCATGACGATGATATCGGTCCAGCTGCGGTGGTTGGCGATCACCAGCCACCACTGTGCCGGCGAGAGGCCCTCTGGCAGCTCGTGGTGAATGCGCGGGCGCAACCAGAGGCGGATCCAGACGTTGTTGGTGCGAATCCAGGCCAGGGCGAGCCAATGCAGCCCGCCGAGCACGTAGAGTCGCGCCCGACGCGTGGGCGTGACCAGCTTGACCGCGGTGAGCGCGATCAGCGGGGTGCCCCAGAACAGGGTGTTGGCGATCAACAGCAGTACGCTGACGAGCCCCTTAAGGGTCGACATGCCATGCTCCATCAAAGACTTGGAGTAATGTTACTGGAATGTCGTCGAACTGCACAGATGACCATGGCGGTGTCCGGGTCAAGGGTCAAAATCGTCATGCCGTCGGGGTGAGCGAGTGCCGAAAAACTGATCAATCCGAGCGCGATGCCGAGAGGCTCGGCGAGCGTCGCGGCAGGCCACCGGAAATGCACAGCGTTATCCACAGAAGATGTGAATAATTCGTGGCACGCCGCGCCGGGTGGCGTTCGCGAGTCGGAATAGGGTAGGCAAGTTGTTAGAATGCCGCTCCTTTTGCTTCTGCCTCACCCCGCGTGCGGCGGGATGCAGCTCGCCGGCCGTCGATGGTCGCGTGCCGCCATCGCGCCGTCTCGTCATCTATCGGAGGACGTCTTGCGCTCACTGCCTGCGACACTGCCCATTCTGTTCCTGTGCGAGATCAGTTTCCTGCTCGGCCACGGCCTGATCATGACGCTGCTCGGCGTGCGTATGTCGCTCGAGTCGTTTCCGTCACAGATGGCGGGGCTGTTGATGTCCTGCTTCTCGCTGGGTTTCGTCGCCGGTAGCTACTGGCTCGAGAAGCGCATCCGCAGCGTCGGGCATATCCGTGTCTTCGCCGCCTGCGCGGCGCTGCTCGCGGCGACCGCGATTCTCCACGGCCTGTGGGTCAACCCCTGGGCCTGGCTGGTGTGGCGGCTGTTCGGCGGTGCGGCGACCGCCGGCCTGCTGATGGTGATGGAGTCGTGGGTCTCGGGGGAGTCGACCAACGAGAACCGCGGCCGGGTGCTCGGCTGGTATCTGGTGATCTCGACCCTGTCGCTGGCCGGCGGTCAGTGGATGCTCAATGCCGCCGACCCTGGCACCTTCGTGCTGTTCTCGGTCGCCGGCATTCTGTTCGCACTGTCACTGGTGCCGCTTTCGATCCACCGTATTCACGGCCCGCTGCGCGGTCAGCACAGCGCGGCGGCGAAGATTTCGCTGGCCCAGCTGTTCAAGCGCGCCCCGGTGGGCCTGACCGGGGCCTTCGTCGCCGGGCTGATGGTCCAGGCGTTTTTCGCCATGACGCCTTTCTATGGTCAGGAGATTGGCTTGAGCACCGGCCAGACCGCCCAGTTCATGTCGATCACCACGCTGGTGGCGCTGGTCGCCCAGTGGACCCTCGGCCGGGTCTCGGACCGCTTCGATCGGCGCAAGGTGATTCTGTGCATGGCGATCGTGATGACGATCTCCGGGATACTGATCACCTTCGCCGCGCGCTCCAGCTTCTGGCTGCTGGTGTTCGTGGCCAGTTTCCACACCGCCATGCTGCACACACTCTATTCGTTGAGCCTGGCCCACACCCACGACTGGCTGGAGCCGGAGGAGACGATCCAGGCCAATGGCAAGATCCTGATGTGCTACGGCGTGGGCTCGGTGATCGGCCCATTCAGCGCCTCGCTGCTGATGGATATCGCGGGGCCCGATGGGCTGTGGTACTTCCTCGGCGCTGCGGCCCTGTCACTGGCGGCGTTCATTCTCTATCGCCTGTGGCGGCGCGAGCCGGTCAAGACGCCACAGGAGCAGGAGCCCTACACGCCGATGGTGCCGCTGGTGGAGTCGACCCACTACATCAACGAGCTCGATCCGCGCCACGGGCCGATCCAGTACGAGCTCGACCTCGACGGTCACGATTGGGAAGCCGGGTCAGACGGGGAGGCGGCCTGAACCGGGTGCCCGGTGCCACACGGAAACGCCCGCGACCGAGGAGGTCGCGGGCGTCGTCTTATCGGAGTCGTCGTATCCGGGTCGTCGTTCGGAGCCGGCGCTGAAGGCGGGCCTGCCGAGGACGTCGCGACTCAGGCGTTTTCCGGCATCAGGGCGTGATCACGGACGTACTGATCGAACTCGGTGAAACCGCCGATATGGGTCTGGTCGACGAAGATCTGCGGCACGGTCTCCACCGGCTTGCCGATGGTCTTCTCCATGTCCGCCTTGGTGATGCCTTCGGCATGGATGTCGATATAGCGGAAATCGAAATCGTCACGCGCCTGCTTGAGCTGTTCGGAGAGCTCCTTGGCACGCACGCAGAAGGGGCAGCCGGGACGGCCAAAAATGACGGTCAACATCGAGCGGTCTCCTGTGAAAAGGGGAAGACGGAATCCAGGGTGTGGATTGGTAGAGTCAGTGGGGACTTATTCTTTCGTATTAAACCCCCGGTCGCCAATAGCGTCGGCCTACTCGATCCATTGTGCGGAACTATAGCCCCGCTCTCAGACCCGTCGGCTAGGCGCTATATCATTCTGGCGACGGCGGGGCGATCAATCCCCGGGAAGACGACGCTCCCCGGGACTTGGCTCAGTGCCGGAGGCGGCCACCCTCGTCAGCGTGGCGCAGCAGCTCGCCCAGATCGCGGTGGATGTCCGGCGCGCTCACCAGCAGGTTCTCGCCGTAGAGGTCGGCAGGCAGGTTGTCCGGGCAGGCGTAGAGGTGGCCGGTGCGCGCACCCGCCTCGCGGGCGATCAGCAGCCCGGCGGCGAAATCCCAGGGTGAGACGCTCTCGTAGTAGGCATCCAGGCGGGCGCAGGCGACATGGCACAGATCGAGCGCGGCGGAGCCGTTACGGCGAATATCGCGGCAGGCGCCGAGAACATGGCTGAGACGGCGCACCAGCGGCTCGCGCTTGTCGCGGCCGTAGGGGAAGCCGGTGGCGACCAGGCTGCGCGCCAGGCTATCGGCCTGGCTGCAGCGGATCGCCTGGCCATTGCACCAGGCGCCCTGGCCACGTACCGCGCTGAAGGTCTCGCCCATGAACGGGGCGTGGACCACGCCCAGCTCGAGTTCGCCATCCACCGCCCAGGCGATGGAGACCGCCACATGGACGTGGTCATAGGCGAAGTTGACCGTGCCGTCGATCGGGTCGACGACCCACAGCGGCCCTTCGCGCTCGAGCTGGCTGCGGTCGGGGGAGAGCTCTTCGGTCAGCCGGGCCTCACCGGAGAAGTTGGCCTCCAGCTCGTCGGCAATCAGTTGGTCGACGGCGACGTCGACGTCGGTGACCAGTTCGTCGCCGCCCTTGTAGCGGTGGGCGTAGTCCTGGGCGCGGCGGGCTTCTTCGATGCGCTCGCCGGCCTGATGGGCAATGCGAACCATCTGTTCCAGACGCTGGGTGTGATCCAAGTGAAACTCCTGCGGGGTCGAAAGCGAATGAAGGCGGAGATCCGAGCGACGCTCAGTGGCGCACCGGACGTTTCTGCAGCTTGCGTTGAAGCGTACGCCGGTGCATGCCGAGCGCCCGCGCGGTGGCCGAGATATTGCCGTCGTGCTCCTGGAGCACCTTCTGGATATGCTCCCAGGTCACGCGGTTGACCGAGGGCGGGTTGTCGGCGATCTCGACGTCGACGTCGCCACTGTCGCGCTCCAGAGCGTGCAGGATCTCGTCGGCATCGGCCGGCTTGCACAGATAGTTGACCGCGCCGAGCTTGATCGCCTCGACCGCGGTGGCGATGCTCGAGTAGCCGGTGAGCACGATGACCCGGCACTCGGGGGCCACCGCCAGCAGCTCCGGCAGCAGCTTGAGCCCGGAGTCCGACTCCAGCTTGAGATCCAGGGTGGCCAGATCCGGTGGCGCCAGACGCGCGGCCTCGAGCGCCTCGGCCTGGGTATGCGCGACGCTCACCTCATAGCCGCGCCGGCGCATGGCGCGCTCCATCACGAAGCAGAACTGATCGTCGTCGTCGACGATCAGCAGACGTTCCTGATCACTCATGGCTATCCGTCCTCGATCCTTTTCTCTTGCCAGTTGATGCACTTGCCAATGGAAGCTCTTGCTCGTCGACGCTCTCGGTCGTCGAGGCTTTCATCCGTTGCCGCGGTGTCTCGTCGAACCTCGGAGCGGCGTCGCCACAGGGGCGCGATAGCGCTGGCCCAAGCGCGCTCAGGGTAGCTCGCCGGCGGTGACCCGCGGCAGTTTGACCTCGGTCAGGGTGCCGCCCTCCTCGTGATTGTAGAGACTCACGCCGCCGCCGAAGCGGTTGATGGTGGCGTGGCTCAGAAACAGGCCGATGCCCATGCCCTTGCTCTTGGTCGAGACGAAGGTGTCGCCGAGCTGGTCGGCGATCGACATCGGCACACCGGGGCCGTGGTCGCGGATATCGATGATCAGCTCCTCGACGTTCCAGTCGAGGCTGGTCACCACCGCTTCCGGGCTGGCATCGGCGGCGTTGTTGAGCAGGTTGATCAGCGCCTGCTCCAGGGTGGTGTCGACCGCGATCCACGGCTGACCGCGGCGGCCGACGATCTCCAGTTGATGGTTCACATCCGGGCGCAGCACCAGCCAGCGCTGGATCAGCGACTCCATCCACGGAATGGCGCGCAGTGTCTCCGGCTTTTCCAGACGGCGGCGGTCGGCATTGGCGACCAGGGTCTGCAGGCGCTGCTTGCAGGTGTCGACCTGGCGGCGCAGCAGCTCGATGTCTTCGAGCAGCTGCGGCTGGTCGGCGGCGTCGTGGCGCATTTCGTTGAGCAGTACCGCCATGGTCGATAGCGGCGTGCCCAGCTCGTGTGCGGTGCCGGCGGCCTGGGTCGCCACGGCGAGAATCTGCTCGTTGCGCAGCGCCGCCTCGCGGGTCCGCGAGAGGGTCAGGTCACGCCGGCGCAGGGCGTGGGCCATCTTGAAGATGAAGAAGCTGAGCAGGCCGCCGGAGAGGATGAAGTTGAGCCACATGCCCACGGTGTGCAGCTGGATGCCCGAGACCAGCTCGGCGCTGGCGAGCTGCGGGACCGGCTCGTAGAACAGCATCATGAAGGTGTAGCTGGCGGTGGCGGCGAAGGCGATGATCCAGGCGTAGGACCAGGGCAGGGTGGAAGCGGCGATCGCCAGCGGTACCAGCAGATAGGTGATGAAAGGGTTGGTCGAGCCGCCGGTGTAGTAGAACAACAGGCTCAGGCCGGCGATATCCAGCAGCCAGTGCAGCAGATACTCGGTGTCGGTCACTGCCAGCGGGCGCCCCAGACGCCACCAGGTGGCCACGTTGCAAAGCCCCATGGCGACGATCACGCTGATGATCGGCAACACATGCAGCTGGAACTTGAGCACTTCGATGCCGAAGATGATCGCCGCCAGGAAGCCGGTCCAGGTGATGCCGCGCACGATCGTCAGGCGCACCAGATTGCGATTCGGGGTCGAAAGGGGTAGCGCCTGCAACATGATCTCTCCGCAATCGCGATCGGCGATGTCGCCGCGCCGGTGGTCGAATACCGCCTATGGTAACGCAGCCAGCGAGCTGGCGTGAGCGCGCAGCGCCAGTGTCGGCAGGGCGCGCCGGGGTGGCTGTCCCTCAGCCGCTACAACTCGCCGCCGCCAGCGCGTACAATCGCGCCCATTCTGAACCTCTCGATACCCTTTCTACACTCTCGCACGCGCGGCCCACCGGCCGACGTGCCCTGTTTCGGTCAGCGAACTCTTCATGTCAGACATTCAAATAGCCCAGGAAGCGGCACTGCGGCGCACCTTCGCCATCATCAGCCACCCCGACGCGGGCAAGACCACTATCACCGAGAAGATGCTGCTGTTCGGCAACGCGATCCAGCTGGCGGGCTCGGTCAAGAGCAAGCGCGCCGAGCGCCACGCCACCTCCGACTGGATGAAGATGGAGCAGGAGCGCGGCATCTCGGTGACCACCTCGGTGATGCAGTTTCCCTATAACGGGCGGGTGGTCAATCTGCTCGATACCCCGGGACACGAGGACTTCTCCGAGGACACCTACCGCACGCTGACCGCGGTGGATTCGGCGCTGATGGTGATCGATGGCGCCAAGGGCGTCGAGGATCGCACGATCAAACTGATGGAGGTGTGCCGCCTGCGCACCACGCCGATCCTGACCTTCGTCAACAAGATGGACCGCGAGACTCGCGATCCGGTCGAGGTGATGGACGAGGTCGAGACGGTGCTCAATATCCAGTGTGCACCGATGACCTGGCCGATCGGCATGGGCCGGGCGTTCAAGGGCGTCTATCATCTCTATGACGACGTCGTGCACCTCTACACCCAGGGCCAGGGCAACCGGATTCCCGAGGACAAGCGCATCGAAGGCCTCGACAGCGAAGAGGTGGATCGGGTGCTGGGTGCGAGCGTGGCCGAGGAGCTGCGCATGGAGGTGGAACTGGTGCGCGGCGCGTCGCACGAATTCGATCTCGAGGCCTATCGCCGCGGCGAGCTGACGCCGGTCTACTTCGGGACCGCCATGGGCAACTTCGGGGTGCGCGAGATGCTCAACGGCTTCGTCGAGTTCGCCCCGGCGCCCCAGCCGCGCGAGACCGATGCCCGTGAAGTGGTCTCCGACGATGGCCGCTTCTCCGGCTTCGTGTTCAAGATCCAGGCCAACATGGACCCCAAGCACCGCGACCGGGTCGCCTTCCTGCGCATCTGCTCGGGCAAGTACGAACGCAACATGAAGATGCGCCACGTGCGCATCGGTAAGGACGTCAAGATCGCCGACGCCCTGACCTTCATGGCCTCTGATCGTGCCCATGTCGAGGAGGCCTGGCCGGGCGATATCATCGGCCTGCACAACCACGGCACGATCCAGATCGGCGATACCTTCACCGCCGGTGAGGACATGCGCTTTCTCGGTATCCCGCACTTCGCCCCGGAGCTGTTCCGCCGCGTGCGGCTGCGGGACCCGCTCAAGATGAAGGCGCTGCAGAAGGGGCTGCAACAGCTCTCCGAGGAGGGCGCGACCCAGGTCTTTCTGCCGCTGGACAACAACGACTTGATCGTCGGAGCGGTGGGGACACTGCAGTTCGACGTGGTCGCCCACCGGCTCAAGGAGGAGTACAAGGTCGACTGCCTCTATGAGCCGGTCAATGTCCATACCGCGCGCTGGATCTACTGTGACGACGCCCGCAAACTCGACGAGTTCAAGCGCAAGGCGAGCCTCAACCTGGCCTACGACGGCGGCAACTATCTCACCTATCTGGCGCCGACCCGGGTCAATCTACAGATGACTCAGGAGCGCTGGCCGGATATCACCTTCCGCGCCACGCGTGAGCACTGATAGCGCGAGCACCGATGGCTCGAAAAGCGACAGCGCGAGCCGCTGGCAGGCCAGGCGTGGCCAGCGCTGAGCCATCAGCGACGCCGCTCGCTTGTCGCCCGTCGGCGCCTGGGCCATGCTGTCGGCGTGGGACACGCAACAAGGGAAGGGCGCGCTCGGCCGGCGGGTGCGCCTCGTAGCGCGTAATCGACTCAGTCAAAGGGAACGTCGATGGCTTCCAAGTTTCTCAAGGAGTTCCGCGAATTCGCGGTCAAGGGCAATGTCGTCGACATGGCCGTGGGCATCATCATCGGTGGCGCCTTCACGCTGATCGTGCAGAGCCTGGTCAAGAACGTCATGAACCCGCTGCTGGGGCTGCTGATCGGCGGCGTGGATTTCTCCAACTTCTTCGTCGTGCTCAAGGAGGGCGCCACGCCCGGGCCCTATCTGTCGCTGGCGGCGGCGCAGCAGGCAGGCGCGGTGACCCTGGACTACGGGCTGTTCCTCAACGCCGTGATCAGCTTCGTCATCGTCGCCTTTGCGGTCTTTCTGCTGGTGCGCACCATCAACCGGCTCAAGCGCGAGGAGGCGGTGGCCCCCAAGGCACCCACCGACAAGGCGTGCCCCTACTGCTTCATGACCATCCCGATCAAGGCGACTCGCTGCGGCCACTGCACCGCTGATCTGCCCAGCGAGGAGCGCGCCACGTCCTGACGATGCTGTTCGACGCCCACTGCCATCTCGATTTCGCCGCTTTCGACGCCGACCGCGAAGCCGTTTTTGCAAGAGCGCACGCGGCCGGCGTCAGGCGTTTCATGGTGCCGGGTACGACGCGCGCACGTTGGCCGGCGGTTAGCGCACTGGCGGCCCGTGACGATGTGATCGTGGGGCTGGGGCTGCACCCCTATTTCATCGATGACCACCGCGACGAGGATCTCGACGCGCTGGAAGAGGCGTTGACGCAGCGAGGCGCGGTGGTCGCCATCGGCGAGTGCGGTATCGATGCCCGCTTCGAAGAGGCGCTGCCACGCCAGTGGCAGCTGTTCGAGGCCCAGTTGCAGCTGGCCAAGCAGCACCGGCTACCGCTGGTGATCCACTGCGTGCACGCCAACGACCAGGTGGCCAAGCGGCTGCGGCAGCTGGCGCTGCCCGCGGGGGGCTGATCCATGCCTTTGCCGGCAGCGCGCAGCAGGCCAGTCGTTTCGTCGATCTCGGCTACCATCTGGGCCTGGGTGGCGCTGCCACCCACGCCCGCGCCCAGCGGCTGCAGCGGGCCATTGCCGCGCTGCCCGACGACGCCTTCGTGCTCGAGACCGACAGCCCCGACATGCCGCCGGCCGGGCGCCACGAGCAGCGCAACGAGCCGGCCAATCTCACCGAAGTGTTGACCCGGGTCGCCGCGCTGCGCCGCCGACCCGAGGCCGAGGTCGCCGCCCAGGCCTATGCCAATACCTGTCGCCTGTTCGCCTGCGCCTAGCCCGCGAGATCATGATCCGCGGCGCTGACCGGCGTCACGCCTGGGCGGGCTCGCTGGCGGCGGCCAGAGTCTCCGGGTCGAGGCGTTCGAGGGGGTAGGGCAGCGGTGCGCGTGTCAGCTCGCGGCCCTCGACCTGGAGCGGCTCGTCGTCCGCTACCGCAGTGTTGATCACGATCAGCAGCTGGCAGCCGTCGCCGCTGGGGTCGGTCTCCGCCTGGCACACTTCGCCGACACGTTTGTCCTGGGCATCGCGAATCTCGCTGCCGAGCACTGGCGGCGTGTCGCCGGCGAGCCGTGCCACTCCCAGACGGCGCTTCACCTGGCCGCGGAAGTGTGCGCGCGCCACCACCTCCTGCCCGGTATAGCAGCCCTTGCGGAAACTGATGCCACCCAGTGCCTCCCAGTTGATCATCTGCGGCAGATAGCTGTCGCTGTGTGCCTGGGTCAGCCAGGCCAGGCCGGCGGCGATATCGGCGCGCAGCCAGCGGTCGGTACCTTTCAGCGCCAGCTCGGCGGTCAGCGCCGCCCATCGTGTCTCGGCCTGATCCGCGGGCAGCGCCACTAGCCAGCGCGGCTGGGGGCCGGGATGGCGCACCACCACGCTGGCGTTGTCATGCGTCATGTGCCAGGCGCTCGAGGGCCAGGTGGCGGCAATCGGCGTGTCGCCGACCACGCCCAGCAGCACGAGATCGTCTCGGGCGGCCAGGCTCATCTTGTAGAACGGCGCGTACTTGTCGAGCTGCTGCTTGAGCGGCGCGACCAACGAGGCGTGCAGCACCAGCCAGTAGTGCTCGGGTGCCACCTTGAGCAGCTCGGCATTGGCCAGTACCCGCCCCTTGGGAGTGCAGAACACCGTCAGCGGCGCCAGGGTGCCATTGGCATGCTCGACGTTGGCGCTGGTCTGCCCCTGCAGAAAGCGCGCGGCATCGGCGCCACGGCACTCGAGTACCGCCAGATGGGTTAGCGGCACCAGCGCCGGGGCGTCATCCGCTCGATGTGCGTCGTCGGGGAACTGCCAATGCAGCGCGTCGCGTGGCTGGCCGCCCTGGGCTTCGAGATGCGCCGTCCAGTCGTGCATCGGGTTACTCCGGTGGTCATGGTGAGTGGGGGTCGCGGATCACGATCACCAGAGGCGATCGGGGCGGGCGCTCATAACGCCCGACAATGGCCCCAACATGGCGGCGATGGTGGCACATTGCAACGCTGGCGAGGCGCTGAAGTGCTATTCTCATCGATGGTTTCGAATTCATTCTGCGGTTAGCGAGTCATCCATGTCCCGAATCAATCTGGCCCTCGAAGGCGTCACCACGCCCGAGGATCTCAATCGTGTCACCACGGCGCTGATGATGGTCGACGGCGTCGAGAGCGTCGATATCGGTCGCGACTGGGCCGAGGTCGAAGGCAATGCAACTCGCGCTGCGCTGATCAAAGCCGTCAGCGAGCTGAAACAGGGCTACGTTGCCCGCTAAGACCTCATCAGCGCGATCATCGCGTGCGCCGCCCTTGAAGCGAACGGCTCTGGACCCTACCTAACGATCATGAACAAACCCTTCAAGATTCACTCCAAGTACCGCCCCGCGGGTGACCAGCCGGCCGCCATCGAGGGGCTGGTACGTGGGCTCGGGGCGGGGCTGTCGCACCAGACGCTGCTCGGGGTCACCGGGTCGGGCAAGACCTTCACCGTCGCCAACGTAGTCGAGACACTGCAGCGTCCGACCATCGTGCTGGCGCCCAACAAGACCTTGGCGGCGCAGCTCTACGGTGAGTTCAAGAGCTTCTTCCCCGACAACGCCATCGAGTACTTCGTCTCCTACTACGACTACTATCAGCCGGAAGCCTATGTGCCGTCGTCGGACACCTTCATCGAGAAGGATGCCTCGATCAACGACCATATCGAGCAGATGCGGCTATCGGCGACCAAGGCGCTGCTCGAGCGTCGCGACGCGCTGATCGTGGTCTCGGTGTCGGCGATCTACGGTCTGGGCGATCCCGAGCAGTACATGAAGATGCGGCTGCACTTCAACCGCGGCGAGCAGATCGACCAGCGCCAGTTCCTGCGCCGCCTCGCCGAGCTGCAGTACACGCGTAACGACGCCGACTTTCGCCGGGGTACCTACCGCGTGCGCGGCGATGTGATCGATATCTTTCCGGCGGACGCCGAGGACGAGGGCGTGCGGGTGGAGCTGTTCGACGACGAGATCGACTCGATCCGGCTGTTCGACCCGCTCACCGGCGAGGTGCGCGGCCAGGTGCCGCGCATGACCATCTACCCCAAGACCCACTACGTCACCCCGCGCGACACCATTCTCTCGGCCGTGGATGCGATCAAGCAGGAGCTGGCCGAGCGGCTCGACTATCTGCGTAAGCACGAGCGGCTGGTCGAAGCGCAGCGGCTCGAGCAGCGCACCCTCTACGACATCGAGATGATGCTCGAACTGGGCTACTGCAACGGTATCGAGAACTACTCGCGCTATCTTTCCGGTCGAGAGCCGGGGCAGGCGCCGCCGACCTTCTTCGACTATCTGCCCGACGATGCGCTGCTGTTCATCGACGAATCCCACGTCAGCGTGCCCCAGGTGGGCGGCATGTACAAAGGCGACCGTTCGCGCAAGGAGACCCTGGTGGAGTACGGTTTCCGCCTGCCCTCGGCGCTCGACAACCGTCCGATGCAGTTCGAGGAGTGGGAGAACATCCTGCCGCAGACGGTTTTCGTCTCGGCTACGCCCGGCCCCTACGAGCAGTCCCATGCCGGGCAGGTGGTGGAGCAGGTGGTACGTCCCACCGGGCTGGTCGACCCGCAGATCGAGGTGCGCCCGGCGTCGACCCAGGTCGACGATCTGCTCTCCGAGATCCGCCTGCGCCTCGAAGTCGAGGAGCGGGTGCTGGTGACCACGCTGACCAAGCGCATGGCCGAGGATCTCACCGAGTACCTCGACGAGCACGATGTTCGCGTGCGCTATCTCCACTCGGACATCGACACCGTGGAGCGGGTCGAGATCATCCGCGATCTGCGCCTGGGCAAGTTCGACGTGCTGGTGGGGATCAACCTGCTGCGTGAGGGCCTGGATATCCCCGAGGTGTCGCTGGTGGCAATCCTGGATGCCGACAAGGAGGGTTTCCTGCGCGCCGAGCGCTCGCTGATCCAGACCATCGGCCGCGCCGCACGTAACGCCAACGGCAAGGCGATCCTCTACGGTGACCGGGTCACCGACTCGATGCGCCGGGCGATCGACGAGACCGAGCGTCGCCGCGCCAAGCAGATTGCCCACAACGAGGAGCACGGCATCGTTCCGCGTACGGTGACCAAGTCGGTCGCCGATATCATGGAAGGGGCCCAGGCGCCGGGGCGCAAGGGTGGCCGCAAGCGTGCCGAACAGCGCGTCGCCGAAGCGCCTGGCAGCTATACCCGCGACGAACTGAGTGCGATGAGCGCGCCGCAGCTGACCAAGGAGATCGGCAAGCTCGAGGATCGCATGTTCGAGGCGGCGCAGAACCTGGAGTTCGAGCAGGCCGCCAAGCTGCGCGATCAGTTGCAGACGCTCAAGGCGCGTCTGCTCGAGCTGGGTTGAGAGGCGAGGGGGGCGCATGCCGGAAGGACCCGAGATTCGGCGCGTCGCCGACCGCCTCGGCAAGCTGCTGATCGACGCGCCCCTGTGCGAGGTATGGTTCGCCTATGCCAGCCTCGCGCAGCAGGCGCCAGCGCTAGCCGAAAGCCGCGTGGTGGCAGTGGATAGCTGGGGCAAGGCGCTGCTGATCACCTTCGCCGATGATCAGGTGCTCTATTCTCATAACCAGCTCTATGGCGTGTGGAAGGTGCACCGGCGCGAGCGCGAGCCGGACACGGGGCGTGTGCTGCGGGCGCGATTGGTCACGCCGACCCACGCCGCCAGCCTCTACAGCGCTTCGGACATCTCGCTGTGGACCCGCGATACCCTCGACCAGCAGCCGTTCCTGGCGCGCCTGGGGCCGGATTTGCTCACCCATGACGTCAGCCCCGAGCAGATCGTCGAGCGTCTGATGCTGCCAGCGTTTCGCCGCCGCGGGCTGGGCGGACTGCTGCTGGATCAGGGCTTCTACGCCGGTATCGGCAACTATCTGCGTTCGGAAATCCTGTTCTATGCCGGGCTGCCGCCCAAGATCAGCGCGGAGCGACTGTCGCCGCGCAAGCGCCGGCGTCTCGCCGAGGTGATGCTGCGCACCGTCGCCCAGGCGTATCACGAGGCCGGGGTGACCAACCGGCCGACCTGGCGTCGACGTCTGCAGCGCCAGGGGCTCAAGCGGGCGCGCTGGCGGCATGCAGTGTTCAACCGCGCCGGCTTGCCGTGCCACGCCTGTGGCAATGAGATCGTCAAACTCATGGTCGCCTCCCGGCGACTCTACCGCTGCCCGCACTGCCAGCCCGATTCGCCTGCCGCCTGATCTCCCCTCGGCCTGTCTGATCGAGAGAAGACTTGTGAACACCCAGATTTATACCGTTATCTTGTATTGTCAAAAAACGATCCAACCTGCCGATTGTCATCAATTGCGGTAAGATGCCAGCCACCCGAATACCCGCTACCCACGCCGAACAGTGGGAGCAGTCACCGTGATAGCAGGAGTGCCGTGATGACCGTGATCCGTCAGGAGGATCTCATCCAGAGCGTGACCGATGCGCTGCAGTACATCTCTTACTACCATCCCAAGGATTTCATCGATGCCATGCACGCGGCCTACCAGCGGGAGGAGAACCCCGCGGCGCGCGATGCCATCGCCCAGATCCTGATCAACTCACGCATGTGCGCCACCGGGCACCGGCCGATCTGCCAGGACACCGGCATCGTCACCGTTTTCGTCCATGTCGGCATGAACGTGCGCTGGGAGTGCGAGCTGAGCCTGGATGAGATGATCAACGAAGGCGTGCGGCGCGCCTATACGCTGCCGGACAACGTCCTGCGCGCCTCGGTGCTGGCGGACCCGGACGGCAAGCGCAAGAACACCGGCGACAACACGCCGGCGGTGATCCACCACAAGCTGGTGCCGGGCGATCGCGTCGAGGTGCACGTGGCGGCCAAGGGCGGCGGCAGCGAGGCCAAGTCGAAGTTCGCCATGCTCAACCCGTCCGACAGCGTGGTCGACTGGGTGCTCGAGCAACTGCCCAAGATGGGCGCCGGCTGGTGCCCGCCGGGCATGCTCGGCATCGGCATCGGCGGCACCGCGGAGAAGGCGATGGCGCTGGCCAAGGAGGCACTGCTCGACCCCATCGACATCCAGGCGCTGCAGGCGCGTGGTGCCAGTAACCGCGCCGAGGAGCTGCGTCTGGAGCTGTTCGACAAGGTCAATCAGAGCGGCATCGGCGCCCAAGGGCTGGGCGGCTTGACCACGGTGCTCGACATCAAGGTCAAGGACTACCCGACGCATGCTGCCAACAAGCCGGTGGCGATCATCCCCAACTGCGCCGCCACTCGTCACGTGCACTTCACGCTGGATGGCAGCGGGGCGGCTGCACTGCCGGCACCCAAGCTCGACGACTGGCCCGAGATCACCTGGGAAGTGGGTGAGGGCGTGCGCCGGGTCGATCTGGATACGCTGACCCCGGAGATGGTGCGCGAGTGGCAGCCGGGCGATACCGTGCTGCTCTCGGGTAAGCTGTTGACCGGGCGCGATGCGGCGCACAAGCGCATGATCGACATGCTGGCCAAGGGCGAGTCGCTGCCGGTGGATCTGAAGAACCGCTTCATCTACTACGTCGGCCCGGTCGACCCGGTAGGTGACGAGGTGGTCGGTCCGGCGGGCCCCACCACGGCGACACGCATGGACAAGTTCACCCGCACCCTGCTCGAGCAGACCGGGCTACTGGGCATGGTCGGCAAGGCCGAGCGTGGCCCGCTGGCGATCGAGGCGATCCGCGACAATCAGGCGGTCTACCTGATGGCCGTCGGCGGTGCCGCCTATCTGGTCGCCCAGGCGATCAAGAAGGCCGAGGTGATCGCGTTCGACGATCTGGGTATGGAAGCGATCTACGAGTTCGAAGTCGAGGACATGCCGGTCACCGTGGCGGTCGATCATCTCGGCACCTCGGTGCATCAGACCGGCCCGGCCAAGTGGAAGGAGATCATTGCCGCGCGGGGCTGAGCGAGCGCGAGGCAGAGCGGGCGGGCGCCGCGATGGCGCCTGTCCCGATGACGAGAGGGCCCTGGGGCTCTCTCGTTTTTTTTGGGTATGATGGCCGGATCGATCAATTCGACAGGAGTCGGTGCATGGCGCAGGGCAGCGTGGAGTCTCGGCAATGACATGGATCATCGGCACGCTGCTGTTTCTGTGCCACGTAGTGGGCACCATTTCCGCTGTCTTCGCGCTTATGTCGAGCCGCACCTCCCAGGGTGCGGTGGCCTGGATCATCACGCTGGTGCTGTTTCCCTACTTCAGCGTGCCCATCTTCTGGATCTTCGGCCGGCCGCGCTTCTACGGCTATGTGTCGGCACGCGGCGAGCGCGATACCGTGCTGCGCCAGGTACTCAAACGCTACCGCCCGCACATGGATGATTACGTCTCGCGCCCGGAGGCGGTGAGCGGGCGCATCCGCGCGGTGGAGCAGCTGGCGATGATGCCGATGACCCGCGGCAATCGGGTGGAGTTGCTGATCGACGGCGAGCGCACCTTCGACAGTCTTTTCGCCGGCATCGACCAGGCCGAAGAATACATTCTGGTGCAATTCTTCATCGTCCGCGCCGATGAGATCGGTCTTGCCTTCAAGCGCAAGCTGATCCATCAGGCCGAGCACGGGCTCAACGTCTATTTCCTGTACGACGAGATCGGCAGCCGCGGCCTGCCCGGTGGCTATCTGCGTGACCTGGAGGAGGCCGGGGTGCGGGTCTCGGCGTTCAACTCTTCGAGGGGCTGGCGCCACCGCTTCCAGGTCAATTTCCGCAATCATCGCAAGATCGTGGTGGTCGACGGTCGCTCTGGCTGGACCGGTGGGCTCAATGTCGCCGACGAGTACCTGGGCCGGGTCGAGCGCTACGGTGCCTGGCGCGATACCCATCTCAAGCTGGAAGGACCGAGCGTGCTGGCGCTGCAGGAGGCGTTCTGGGAGGACTGGTACTGGGCCACCGGCGATATTCTCGCCCTCGGCTGGCGCATCCATCATGTCGCGGAGGCGACTCAGCACGTGGCGATCGTGCCCTCCGGCCCCGCCGACGGTCGCGAGACCGCGAGCCTGCTGGTCCAGCACGCCATTCACGGCGCCCGCCATCGGCTGTGGGTCACCAGCCCCTATTTCGTGCCCGATCACGGTGTTCAGGACGCGCTGATCCTGGCCGCGCTGCGCGGTGTCGAGGTGCGCGTGCTGATTCCCGAGCGGCCGGATCATCTGCTGGTGTTCCTGTCGGCGTTCGCCTTCCTGCCCGAGATGATCCGTAACGGCGTCAAGATCTACCGCTATCAGCCGGGTTTTCTGCATCAGAAGACGCTGTTGGTCGACGATCACACCGCGATGGTTGGTACCGTGAACCTGGACAACCGTTCGTTCCGGCTCAACTTCGAGGTGACCGCCTACGTGCCCGACAAGACCTTCGCCGCCGAAGTGACGGCCATGCTGGAGCAGGATTTCGCGCACAGCCGCGAGGTGACCGAGCGCGAGCTGGCAGCGCGACCGCTATGGCGCAAGGTGGTGTCGCGGGCGACCTACCTGCTGTCGCCGATCCAGTGAAGGCCTTACCGGCTCTGATACCCAAGCGCAGCTGCGTCGGCCGGGGCCGGCGTGTGAAACCCATCGTCAAGGAGTCCCCTTGAACCTAGAGACCAAATGGCTGGAAGATTTCGTGGCGCTCGCCAATACGCGCAGTTTCTCCGCCTCGGCACGCCAGCGCCACGTGACCCAGCCTGCCTTCAGCCGCCGTATCCGCTCGCTGGAGCAGGCCGTCGGCGCGACTCTGGTCGACCGCTCGACCACGCCGGTCAGCCTGACCCCGGAAGGGCAGCTGTTCCTGGTGACGGCGCGCAACATGGTCGAGCAGCTCAACGATAGCCTGGCCCACCTGCGCGGCCTGGCGATGGACAACGAGGCGCTCGACATCGTTGCCGCCCACTCCCTGGCGCTGGCCTTCTACCCGCAATGGATTTCGCGACTGCAGAAGGGCGTGGGTGAGCTGCCTACGCGGCTGGTGGCGATGAACGTGGGGGATGCCATTCATGTGCTGCGCGAGGGCAACTGCGATCTGATGCTGGCCTATCACGACCCCTACGCCACCATGCAGTTGGATGCCGAGATCTTCCCCTCGTTCTCGATCGGGCAGGTCAAGATGCTGCCGGTGAGCGTGCCCAAGGCCAATGGCGAGGCCAAGTTCTCGTTCGACGGCGAGGGCTCGATCCCGTTTCTGGCCTATACCCAGGGCGCCTTCCTCGGCCGCAGCGTGCGCATGCTGCTGAAGAACGAACCCGCCCGCATGCGCCTCAAGACGGTCTACGAGACCGCGATGGCGGAGGGGCTGAAGGGCATGGCGCTGCAGGGGGTGGGGCTGGCCTGGATTCCCGATTTCTGCATTCGCGAGGAGCTGGCCAACGGCAAGCTGGTGCGCGCCGCGGGTGAGAGCTGGGACATTCCGCTGGAGATCCGCCTCTACCGCTGCTCGCTGGTGCACAAGCCCGGCGTCGAGAAGCTGTGGAAGCGCATGATGAAGCTGCCGAGTGACTTCCTGCGCGCCTGATCCCGGGCGGGAGGCACGCTCGGGGCGCCTTGGGCTGCTAGACTGGCGAAAACAGAGCCGTGCTTTGCGCATGACGAGTGTGCCGGCGCTGGTCGGCAACCGGGGCAACGCCGAGGCGCCCATGACGACAAGACGGGAAAGGATGCCGTAACGATGGTGAAGAGCGTCAAGTACTGGTTCAACGTGATTCGCGACTCGATCAAGCTGTGGCTCGATCGTAACGCCTTCAGCTACGCCGGGTCGCTGGCGTTCTACACCCTGTTCTCGCTGGCGCCGACCGTGATCATTGCGGTCACCGTGGTGGGGCTATGGCTGGGCGAGGACGCTGCCCGCGGCGAAATCGTCGCCCGCCTGCAGGATACCCTCGGCCCCGCCGCTGCCAAGGCAATCGAGGATGCCGTCGCGCAGTCGAGCATTCAGGCGTCGGGCATTCTGCCCACCGTGGCCGGCTTCGTCACGCTGTTGATCGGGGCGACCACGGTCTTCGGCCAGATGCAGTTCTCGCTCAACACCATCTGGGGCGTGGCCCCCAATCCCGATCGCAACAGCCTGTGGCTGTTCGCCAAGAAGCGCCTGCTGTCGTTGGCGGTGGTGCTGGCGATCGGTTTCGTGCTGCTGGTGTCGCTGGTGCTCGGGGTCATCGTCCAGGCCACCTTCAGCTACGCCGGCGGCTGGGTGCCGGGTAGTGTGATGCTGCTCGAGCTGGCGCAGTTCGCGCTCTCGCTCGCCGTGGTCACGCTGTTCTTCGCCGCCATCTTCAAGGTGCTGCCTGACGTGGTGCTCTCCTACCGTGACGTTTTTCTGGGTGCCCTGGTCACCGCGGTGCTGTTCATGCTGGGGCGCAATGCGATCGCCGCCTATCTCGCCCATACCGCTACGGCGTCCACCTATGGGGCTGCGGGGTCGGTGGTCCTGGTGCTGCTGTGGGTCTACTACTCGTCGCTGATCCTGCTCTATGGTGCGGCCTTCACGCGAACCCACGTGGTGTCGAAGGGCCGCCGGGTGATTCCGCGCAACACCGCGGTACTGGTACGCCACGAGGTGCTGCACAAGGAGACCGTGGAGCAGGAAGAACCACCAACACCAATGCCAATGCGCAAGCAGCAGCAGGAGGAGACCTCACATGACCAAGCGCACGATTCGAGCCCGGGTGAGCGGCCACGTTCAGGGCGTGGGCTATCGTGAGTTCGTGCGCCGCCACGCCGAGCGCTGGGGGCTCACGGGGCACGCCATCAATCAGAACGACGGTGCGGTCGAGGTGATCGCCTGCGGTGAGGCGACCGCCATTGCCGAGCTGATCGATCTGCTGTGGGAAGGCCCCCCGGCGGCGGACGTGATCGAGGTGAGCGTGGAGGAGGCCACACTGATCGCCCCGGCGAGTTTCACCACCGGTTGAAGGCGCGGCAGCAGGCCACGTGCTCGGGAGGGCGCTTAGGACGCCTTTTCCAACCGCTAGACGACATGGGCTTATCCGGCGTCAGGGCGTCGCGAGGGCGCTGTGAACCCCTCCCTGGGCGCTACCTTTGCCATCCCTGGCAAAGGCCCCTTACTTTGTCCTGCCCCCGGCGCCCATCGCTAGAGCCTTTCGAAATGGGCCTTTAGGTGCCCGCGGTCAGGGTCTCGACGATCCACTCGACCACCGCCGCGCCATCGGCGTTCATGCAGACTTCGGCGGTGGCGTCGCGCGTCCAGCGTGCATCCACGAATTCTCGTGTCTGCGGGGCCAGGATCGTCTGCCCTTCGGCCAGCCCTTCGGTGACCACGCTGAGCGTGCCGCGGGTGGTGGTGAACAGCTCCGGACGCAGCAGCCAGGCCAGGGCACAGCTGTCGTGGGGGCAGCAGCCATCGATGCCTAGCGCCTGCTGATAGAAGGCGCGATAGAAGGCGTAGCTCTCTCCCAATACCCGCCCCAGCTTGCCTTGGGCCTCGACGATTCGCGCCATGCTGTCGGGGTCGAGCACGCAGCGATGGGTGGCATCGAGCCCCACCAGGGTCAGCGGCCAGCGCGCCTCCAGTACCGCCTTGGCGGCGTGCGGATCGTTGAAGATATTGGCTTCGGCGACCGGCGTTACGTTGCCGCCCTCGCGGATCGAACCGCCCATCACCACCACCTGCTTGACCTTGTCCACCAGCGAGGGGTCGAGCTGTAGCGCCGCGGCCAGGTTGCCCAGCGGCCCGACCGCCACCAGCACCACTTCGCCCGGGCGCGCGTTGACCTGCTCGACGATGAACTGGGGTGCACTCTGGGCCAGCGCCTGGGTACTGATGTCGGGCAGGGCGATGTTGCCCAGGCCGTTGTCGCCGTGGATATGCCCCGGCGGTGGGTTCTTGGGCTTGACCATGGGTGTGGCGGCGCCCTGGGCGACGGGGATCTTTTGCCCGCCCAGCTCGGCCAGCAGCAGGGCGTTGTGGGTCGCGACCTCGATGGTGACGTTGCCGAAGGTGGTCGTCATCCCCAGCAGCTCGATCTCCGGGTGGGCCAGGGCGATGGCGATGGCCTGGGCGTCGTCGACACCCGGGTCGGTGTCGAAAATGATAGGCGTGGTCATGCTCTCTCTCGATACGGATAACGATGGATTGGCCCCGGCGCTCGCTGCCGGGGCCTCGGGGGTCAGGCGCGCTCGATACGCAGTGGCACCAGACTGTCGAGCGCTGACTCGACCGCTGCGGCCAGCGGAATGCTCGGCGCCGCGCCGGACTGCTGTACGCACAGGGCCGAGGCCGCGCTGGCCAGTCGCAGGGCCTGTTCGACGTCGTCGCCGCGCTGGCGTGCGGCCATGAAGTAGCCGATGAAGGTATCGCCGGCCGCGGTGGTGTCGACCGCCTCGACCTGGTGCGCCGAGGCGCGGATGCGCTCGCCGGCGAGCTGATGGCAGACGCCGTCGCGCCCCAGGGTGAGCACGATCTCCACCTCGGGCAGACGCTCGGCTAGGGCGTTGAGCAGGGTATCGACCTCGCTCTCTTCGTCGAGCTCGACCAGCGCTGCGGCCTCGCCACGGTTGAGAAACAGAATACGGCACAGCGACAGTGGCAGGGCGGCCACTTCAGGGCCCAGTGGCGCCGGATTGAAGGCGATCGCCAGGCCTCGCTCGCTGGCCAAGCGGATGATGCGTTCGGCGGCGTTGCACTCGTTCTGCATCAGCAGCCAGCTGTCGTCGTCAGCGGCGCCGATGAGCGCCTCGAGATGCTTGTCGCTGAAGCCGTGGTTGGCACCGGGGTAGAGAATGATCGCATTCTCGGCGTCGTCGTCGACCTGAATCAGCGCGTGACCGCTGGCGTCGGCGGTCAGCTCCACATGGGCGGTGTCGACGCCCGCCTTGGTCAGCGGCTCCAGCGCCCAGCGATCGGCCTGTCCCAGGCGGCCCCAGTGGGCTACCTGGCCACCGGCGCGGGCCAGCGCCAGCGACTGGTTGGCGCCCTTGCCGCCGAGCACCTGACGAAAGCCGGTACTGGACAGCGTCTCGCCGGGGCGCACCAGGTGCGGTACGCGATAGACGTAGTCGATATTGATCGAGCCGTAGTTGTAGATCATGGCTAACTCACTGCTGGAGAATCTGGGTCAATGCCGCCAGGCGCGGAGATTGTCGGCGGTCAGGGTCACCACGCGCTGTCGTGCCTCGGGGCTGATCCAGGCATTGTGCGGGGTGACGATGAGATTGAGCGGCTCGTGCAAGGCGTCGAGCAGGGCATGGCCCTCCCGCGGCGGCTCGCTCGGCAGGCTATCCACCGCGAGTCCGCCGAGCCGGCCCTGACGCAGCGCCTCGAGCGCGGCGTGCTCGTCGATGATACCGCCGCGGGCGCAGTTGATCAGCAGCGCCTCGGGTTTCATCGCCGCCAATGCCTGGGCATCGATCAGGCCGCGGGTGGCCTCGGTCAGCGGGCAGTGCAGGCTGAGCACGTCCAGCTCGCCCAGCAGATCGGCGAGCGGCGGGCGCGTGTCACTGGCCTCGTTGCCGGGGCGCGCCGCGAAGGTCACGCGCATGCCGAAGGCTTCACCCAGCCGGGCCACCGCGGAGCCCAGCTCACCGCTGCCGACGATCACCAGGTGCTTGCTGGCGAGCTGCAGCGTGGGCTGATCGAGCAGGCAGAAAATCTCGCTGCGCTGCCAGGCACCGTCGCGCAGCGCGGACTGGTAGTGCGGCAGGCGCGCGGCCAGTGCCAGCATCAGCATCAGGGTGTGCTGGGCGACGCTGGCGGTACCGTAAGCGGTGACGTTGCGCACGGCGATGCCACGCCGCTCGGCGGCCTGCGTGTCGATATTGTTGGTACCGGTGGCGAGCACGCAGATCAGCTCGAGATCGGGCAGGGCGTCGATCAGCTCGGCGTCGATCACCACCTTGTTGACCAGTGCCACCTGGGCGCCGGCAAGGCGCTCGCGGCGCTGCTCGGGGGCGGTCAGCGCATGGACCTCCAGGTCGTCGACCAGCGCGCGCAGCGGGCTCAGATCGATATCGTCACCGAGTGACGCGGCGTCCAGCAGAACGGCTTTCATGCAGGCTTCCTCTCTCCAGCGTGCGGGCCCCGTACCCTCCGTCCGGGCCGGGGCCACAGTCGCCACGTCGCGGCGGGCGACAGCGATTTCCTGAGCCGGTAATATTGCCCGCGACCGGCCGCTGCGCGCTATACTATGCGGCTTTCGAACACGGCTTGGAAAGGGCGCGCGGCAGTGCGTATCGATTCCGGCTTGGAAAGCCCGTGCGTCGCCCCTATTTGCCTGGAAGATCGCCCGGCTGTCTGGATGCGTGTCGGAATGGCCTGGGCGAGCGCAAGGGGTGCAGCGGCTGCGCATCGCGATCATCGATGCCGTTATGCCACTGCGACGTGGCGCGACTCGATCGCGCATCTTTGAGAGAGTGACACGACCATGCCCATCTACGAGTACGAGTGCAAAGCCTGCGGCCATCGTCTGGAGAAGCTCCAGAAGATCAGCGCCGCGCCGTTGACCGACTGCCCCGCCTGTACCGAGCCGACGCTGTCGCGCCTGGTATCGGCCGCCGGGTTCCGGCTCGCGGGTGGCGGCTGGTACGAGACCGATTTCAAGTCGGGCAGCAAGAAGAACCTCGCCGGTGACAGCGCCAGCAAGCCAGCGTCGAGCGAGAGCGGCAGCGCCAAGCCTGCCGGTGAGAGCAAGGCTTCGGCCTGAGCCCCATAGCATTCATAACACAGGATCCCTCATGCGCAGTCATTATTGCGGCCAGTTGAACGAGTCATTGATCGATCAAGAAGTCACGCTTTGCGGGTGGGTGCATCGCCGCCGCGATCACGGTGGGGTCATCTTCCTCGATATGCGCGATCGAGACGGTGTCGCTCAGGTGGTGGTGGATCCCGACACGGCGGAGGCCTTCGCCACCGCCGATCGCGCGCGCAGCGAATACGTGCTGCGGATTCGCGGGCGCATTCGCCTGCGTCCCGAGGGCACCCAGAACCCCAACATGCCCACCGGCATGATCGAAGTGCTGGCCAAGGACGTGGAGGTACTCAACACCGCCGCCACGCCGCCGTTCCAGCTCGACGAGCACGGCAAGGTCGGCGAAGAGGTACGTCTCAAGTATCGCTACGTCGATCTGCGCCGTCCGGAGATGATCGAGAAGCTGCGCCTGCGTTCACGGATCACCCACAGCGTGCGCGCCTATCTGGAGGGCGAGGGTTTTCTCGACATCGAGACCCCGATTCTGACCCGCGCCACTCCCGAAGGGGCGCGCGACTATCTGGTGCCCAGCCGTACCCACGAAGGCCACTTCTTCGCGCTGCCGCAGTCGCCACAGCTGTTCAAGCAGCTGCTGATGGTGTCGGGCTTCGATCGCTACTACCAGATCGCTAAGTGTTTCCGTGACGAGGACCTGCGCGCCGATCGCCAGCCCGAGTTCACCCAGATCGATATCGAAGCGTCGTTCATCGAAGAGCGCGACATCATGGGCATCACCGAGACCATGGTGCGCCAGCTGTTCCAGGACGTACTCGACGTGACGCTGCCCGAGTTTCCGCGCATGCCCTACAGCGAGGCGATGCAGCGCTACGGTTCCGACAAGCCGGACCTGCGTATTCCGCTGGAACTGGTCGACGTCGACGATCTGATGCAGTCGGTCGACTTCAAGGTCTTCTCCGGCCCGGCCAAGGCCGAGGACGGCCGTGTCGCCGCGCTCAAGGTCAGCGGCGGGGCCAAGCTCTCGCGCAAGGAGATCGACGACTACACCAAGTTCGTGGGTATCTACGGCGCCAAGGGCCTGGCCTGGATCAAGGTCAACGAGCGCGCCAAGGGGCTCGACGGGCTGCAGTCGCCGATCGTCAAGTTCATGGAAGGCGTGATCGAGGAGCTGCTCGACCGTGTGGGCGCGGAGGATGGCGATATCGTCTTCTTCGGCGCCGACAAGGCGCGGGTGGTCAACGAGGCGCTGGGTGCGCTGCGCGTCAAGCTGGGCGAGGATCTCGATCTCTACACCGCCGACTGGGCGCCGCTGTGGGTGGTCGACTTCCCCATGTTCGAAGCCGACGACAACGGCCGACTGGCCGCGCTGCACCACCCGTTCACCGCGCCTTCCTGCGCCCCGGAAGCGCTCAAGGCATCGCCGGCCACGGCGCTGTCGCGGGCCTATGACATGGTGCTCAACGGCACCGAGCTGGGTGGCGGCTCGATCCGTATCCACGACCAGGAGATGCAGCGCGTGGTCTTCGACGTGCTCGGCATCGGCAAGGAAGAGGCGGAAGAGAAGTTCGGCTTCCTGCTCGACGCGCTCAAGTTCGGTGCGCCGCCCCACGGTGGCCTGGCCTTCGGCCTCGACCGTCTGGTGATGCTGATGACCGGTTCGCGTACCATTCGCGACGTCATCGCCTTCCCCAAGACCCAGAGCGCCGCGGACCTGATGACCGACGCCCCGGGCGAGGTGAGCAAGGAGCAGCTGCGCGATCTGCACATCCGTCTGCGTCCCAAGGCCAAGCCGGAGAGTGCCGGCGAATAACATCGCCCGGCGTTCGACGTGCCCCGAACCGGCGCCCCGCGAGGCGCCGGTTCTTTTATGCGCGGCGGCTAGGGGATAGGCTGCCGGGTGATACGCCCAATCGCGCGGCATACCCCTCGAGTCGCCCCCGTAGGCGCCGAACGGAAAAGGTGAACCCAGCATGAAGCGCACGACGGAGCGAGCGATGATCATCCGCATGATGCACAGGGGCCAAAGCCCGACGGCGAGGTCAGGGCGATGATCCTGCTGGGTATCGATCCGGGCTCGCGTGTCACCGGCTACGGCGTGATCGACGTCGGTGCGGCACGCCCCCGCTACGTCGCCAGCGGCTGCATTCGTATCTCCGGTGACGATCTGGCGCAGAAGCTGGCCCAGGTCTATGCCGGCGTCGCCGAGCTGATCGGGCGCTATCGACCTCAGGAGTTCGCCATCGAGCGCGTATTCATGGCCAAGAACCCCGACTCCGCGCTCAAGCTGGGCCAGGCCCGCGGCACCGCGATCGTCTGCGCCGCCAATCACGGCCTCCCGGTGCACGAATACGCCGCACGCCAGATCAAGCAGGCGGTCACGGGCACCGGCGGTGCCGAAAAGGCCCAAGTCCAGCATATGGTAACGGCGCTCCTCACGCTGGACGCGTCTCCCCCCGAGGACGCCGCCGACGCGCTGGCCATCGCGCTCACCCACGCCTACGCGCGCCAGGGGCTAGTGGCGACCAGCAGCCGCCGGCGCAGTAGCGGCAGCGCTGGCCGCAACCGCTGGCGCGACTTCAGGCCTGAGTGAGAGAAGGGGAGGAATCCAGTGTGCCAGACTCTAATCCACGAGTGACAGGCACGCTGCTATGAGCGGCCGAAGCGCTCTAGCTGCATCTCGCGCAGACGGCTGAACGCGCGGCGGAAGGCAAACTCGAGGTAGCCTTGGGTGTAAAGCTCATCCAGCGCCACCTCGGCTTCGATATACAGTGGCACGCGGCGGTCATAGCACTCATCGACCAGAGCGATGAAACGGCGCACCGCATCGTCGTTGTGCGACAGTGCCGGCAACTGTCTGTCGCCGGCGTCGACCCGCTCGGCGCCATCCTCGGTGCCACGGGCGATGCGCCCTTCACGCGGCTTACCGCCTAGACGCGGTACTTCCTCGAGCAGAATGGCCGGAAAGCGTTCGCACAGCGCGATGAAGTCCGATGCGGCCAGCGGCCGTTCGCACAGTTCACTGAAGCGGCACCACAGCGCTGCCGGGCTGTGGCCCAGATTGGCGATACGCCGATGACCCAGCGCGACCGGCTCACGGCTGGTCACCTGGCCCGCGCTCAGGCGGGCGAACAGCTCAAACAGCGCCTGGGGCTGCTGCACCCAGTAACGCTGCACCTCAGCGCCGGGGTGCAGGCGATGATCCTGCTCACCGTCCACGGCCACCACCTGCATGTGCGCCTCCAATGCGGCAATGGCTGGCAGGAAACGCTCGCGGTTGAAACCGTCGGCATAAAGCTGATTCGGTGGCTGATTGGAGGTGGCCATCAGCACCACGCGCTGCTGTACCACCAGGCTGAGCAAGCGGCCCAGCAACATGGCATCGCCGATATCGCTGACGAACAGTTCATCGAAGCACAGCACGCGCACCTCGCGTCCCAGCTCCTCGGCCAGCAGGCGCAGTGGGTCGGCATTACCGGTGAGCTGGAACTGACGCCGATGCACCCACTGCATGAAGTGATGGAAATGCTGGCGCCGCGCCGGCACACGCAGAGCGTTGTAGAAGGCGTCCATCAGCCAGGTCTTGCCGCGTCCCACCGGGCCCCAGAGATACACGCCGGGCGGGCATTCGCCACGATGCGTGGCCTCGAAGCACCGTTGCAGCGCTGCCACTGCCCGGCGCTGGGCAGCATCGGCGACGAAGCCTGCGGTCAACGCATGCTCATAAGCAGCCCGCGGGGAGCCCGGTGATGTCTCTGGCGCGTTCAACGCAGCACCCGCCGGCTTTCGTCGAACTGCGTCGGCCAGTCGCGCCGGGTGAATACCTGGCCGGTTTCACGCACCCGGCGCACCTCGGCCAGATCCAGCTCGGCGATCAGCCAGCGGCTGTGCGTGAGGCACAGCGCTTCGCTCTCGGCGATCACCCCGTTGGCCGGCATGCCGTAGTCCGACGGCACGTAGAGCGCGGCGCGGCCGATATTCTCGTCCAGCGCCGGTGACCAGGGCGCCAGGCCGACCGTGGGTGACTGCAGCACGGCAATCTGGTTCTCCAGCGCGCGCGCCTGGGCGCCGATCCGCACACGATAGAAGCCCGCCTCGGTGTCCGTACAACTGGGCGCCAGGATCAAGTCCACCCCGGCCTCGGCTAGGGTGCGCGCCAGCAGCGGAAACTCGTTGTCGTAGCAGATCAGGATGCCCAGCTTGCCCAATGCCGTGTCGAACACCTTGAGCCCGCTGCCGGCGGCGATCTGCCATTGCTCCAGCTCGAAGCGGGTCATCATCAGCTTGTCCTGGCTGCCCAGGCAGCCGTCCGGGCCGAAAAGCCAGGCGCGATTGCGGTAGAGGCCGTCGTCATCCCGCACGGCTACCGAACCGGGTTGCAGATAGATCTGCAGCCGCCGCGCCAGGCTCTCGCACAGTTCCAGCCAGCGCGGCAGCAGCACCTGGATGCCGGCGATGGAGCCGTGCAGGTCGCTGCGCTGGGCCTCTGGCAACTGGCCCGTGAGCACCATGCCGGCGTATTCCGGTAGCAGCAGCAGCTCGGCACCCTGGCCGGCGGCGGCCTCGCACAGCTCGGTCAGGTGTTCGACATAGGCTTCCCAGCTCGTCAGCAGATCGATGTGATATTGGCAGGCGGCAACCTTGATCATGAGGTGAGTTCCTTGAGCCAGAACGACATGGGCTTGGCCGACTCCTCAGCTTCGTCCAGATCGCGCCAATGATACTGGGTGTGCAGTTCGGGATGATGACGATAGCCGCGGCGTGCCCAGAAGGCGTCCAGCGGCTGGTAGTCGGCGGGCCTGCGCGGGTGGTCGGCCGGGCGCTGCACGGCGCAGAAGGCGCACCAGTCGAAGCGACCCAGCCGCCGCGCATGCGCCTCGCGCTCGGCGAAGAGGTGCACGCCCAGACCACGCCCGCGCCAGGCCGGTAACACCACCGACTCGGCGCAGTAGAAGATGCGCGCAGGATTCCAGCTCGCCGCAACGAACGGCTGCTGGAATTCCTCGGTTTCATCGGCCAGCGGCAGCGCCGTGGAGGCGCCGACCACCCGGCCCGCGTCCCGCACCAGCACGCACAGGCTGTCCGCGCTGCGCACGTAGGTGTTGAGATACTCGGCCTCATAGTCGAGGCTGCCGTCGTAGAGGTAGGGAAATTCGCGGAAGACCGTGATCCGCAAATGCGCCAGGTCTTCGACATGGGGTGCAATCTGCGGCCCCCGGAGCAGTTCGATATCCATCTGGAGTCGTTCGCCAGCAGCAGGGTGACGCCGGCGGCTATGCCGGCTGGAAGGCGCGAACTTATCATGCGAGCCAAGCAACCACTAACCACGCTACGCAAGGAACCTAGCCATGACCGCCACCGAACTGGTTCAGGCCTACTACGCCGCCTTCAACGCCGGCGACATGCCCACTTTCCTCGACCTGCTGGCCGAGGACGTGGTGCACGACATCAACCAGGGCGAACGCCAGGTCGGCAAGGCCACCTTCGCCGCCTTCATGGACAAGATGAACCGCTGCTACCACGAGCGCCTGGCCGATATCGTGGTGATGCAGAACGCCGCCGGCGACCGCGCCGCTGCCGAGTTCGTGGTGCACGGTGAGTACCTGGCCGACGACGAAGGATTACCTCCGGCCAACGGCCAAACCTACGTCCTGCCGGCCGGCGCCTTCTTCGAGATCAAAAACGGCAAGGTCGCGCGCATCAGCAACTACTACAACCTCAATGAGTGGGTGGCACAGGTGGGCTGAATATCGTCAAGCAGGGGGCCATGTAGCAGCTAGTCAGCCGATTCGGCGATGCGTATAGTGGACGCCGTCACGGAAAGGACGTTGAATGGAATGATTGGACGCCTGCACGGCACCCTGCTGGAAAAGCTCCCTCCCTGGATCGTGGTCGACGTCAACGGCGTCGGTTATGAACTCGAAACCTCGATGACGACACTGGTCGCGCTACCCGCCGTGGGCGAGGAGGTCCGCCTCTATACTCACCTGAGCGTGCGCGATGATGCGCATCTGCTCTACGGTTTCGGGCGTGACGAGGAGCGCCAGCTGTTTCGCGCGCTGATCAAGGTCAACGGCGTGGGGCCGAAACTCGCCCTGGCGATCCTTTCCGGCATGGATCGCGACGCCTTCGTCGGCTGCGTCATGGAGGGCGACAGCAAGGCGTTGACCAAACTACCGGGCGTGGGCAAGAAGACCGCCGACCGCTTGATCGTCGAGATGCGCGATCGCTTTCCCCACTGGCAGGAAGAGCAGGGGTCGCTGCTGGAGACGCCGCGCCAGCCCGTGGTCAAGCCGCGGGACCCGTTCGCCGATGCCGAGGCGGCGCTGGTATCGCTGGGCTACAAGCCGACCGAGGCGTCGCGCATGCTGTCCGGGCTCGACGAGGGCCTGCCTACCGAGGCCCTGATCAAGGCGGCGCTGGCGCGCCAGATGGCCGGGTAAGCCGACATGATCGAACCCGATCGTCTTATCGAAGCCTCGCCGCGACAGGGTGAGCAGCAGGCCGATCACGCCATTCGCCCGCGCCGGCTGGGTGACTACATCGGTCAGCCACGGGTGCGCGAGCAGATGGATATCTTCATCTCGGCGGCGCGCAATCGCGGCGACTCGCTCGATCACACCCTGGTCTTCGGCCCCCGGGGCTGGGCAAGACCACGCTGGCCAATATCATCGCCACCGAAATGGAGGTCGATATCAAATCGACCTCGGGCCCGGTGCTGGAGCGGGCCGGCGACCTCGCCGCCATGCTCACCAATCTGCAGCCGGGCGATGTCCTCTTCATCGACGAGATTCATCGGCTGTCGGCGGCGGTCGAGGAGGTGCTCTATCCGGCGATGGAGGATTTTCAGCTCGACATCATGATCGGCGATGGCCCCGCGGCGCGGTCGATCAAGCTCGATCTGCCGCCGTTCACGCTGGTCGGTGCCACCACCCGTGCAGGGCTCTTGACCTCACCGCTGCGCGATCGCTTCGGCATTGTCCAGCGTCTGGAGTTCTACGCCATCGACGAGCTGAGCGAGATCGTCGCGCGTTCGGCGCGGCTGCTCGGGGTGCCCGCCGACGCCGCCGGGGCGCGTGAGATCGCGCGCCGCGCCCGCGGCACGCCGCGTATCGCCAACCGCCTGCTGCGGCGCGTGCGCGACTTCGCCGAGGTGAAGGGCGACGGCACCCTGAGCGCGCAGATCGCCGATCAGGCGCTGAACATGCTCAACGTCGATAGCCACGGGCTCGATCACATGGATCGCCGGCTGCTGCTGGCGATGATCGAGAAGTTCGACGGCGGGCCGGTAGGGGTCGACAGTCTGGCGGCGGCGATCAGCGAGGAGCGCGATACCATCGAGGACGTGATCGAGCCCTATCTTATCCAGCAGGGGTTCATGATGCGTACCACGCGGGGGCGGGTGGTGACCCGTTCGGCGTACACCCACTTTGGCCTGGCGCCGCACGATCAGGCACCCGAAGGGGGCGAGAGCGGGTGAGCGAATTTCTCCTGCCGCTCAAGGTGTACATCGAAGACACCGACGCCGGCGGCATCGTGTACTACGTTAACTATCTGAAATTCATGGAGCGTGCCCGCAGCGAGTGGCTGAATGCCCAGGGCTTTGCCCAGCGCGAGCTGCTAGAACAGGGCGTACAGCTGGTGGTGCATAACCTCAGCTGTCGCTACGCACGCCCGGCGCGGCTCGACGATCGGCTGGAAGTGAGTGCCGTCGTCGAGCAGCTCGCCGCCTGCTCGGTGCGATTCACCCAGGCGGTGCGGTATCGCGGGGATACATTATGCGAGGCGGTGGTCGATATAGCATGCGTCGACACGCAGAGCCTGAAACCCAGGCGGTGGCCACAGGCGCTTCGCGCGGTGCTGACGCCAGACATTCATAGCCAGTGATTCGAGGATTCACGTGAACGACTCCATGTCCATCCCCCATCTGATCATGAACGCCAGCCTGGTCGTCCAGGTGGTCATGCTGCTGCTGCTGGCCGCTTCGGTCGCCTCCTGGGTGGTGATCTTCCAGCGCAGCTTTGCGCTGGCGCGGGCCAAGAAGGCGCAGCGCGAGTTCGACGAGCGCTTCTGGTCCGGCATCGATCTCAACGAGCTCTATCAGGACGTGCCGGAGAACCATGAAGCCCAGGGTGCCGAGCATGTCTTCCGCGCCGGCTTTCGCGAGTTCAATCGGCTGATGCCCAAGACCCGCAGCAGCGAGGCGGTGCTCGATGGCGTGCAGCGCTCGCAGCGCGTGGCACTGTCACGCGAAGAGGATCGTCTCAACGCCAACCTGACGCTGCTGGCCACGGTGGCCTCGGCAAGCCCCTACATCGGCCTGTTCGGTACCGTATGGGGCATCATGGGGTCGTTCCAGAGCCTCTCCATGGCCCAGCAAGCCACGCTCTCCACGGTCGCGCCGTGGATCGCCGAGGCGCTGGTGGCGACCGCCATGGGCCTGTTCGCGGCCATCCCCGCGGTGATCTTCTACAACCGTCTCTCTTCCATCGCCAGCCGTCTGCTCGGCGAGTACGAAGATTTCGCCGAAGAGTTCCACTCGATCCTGCACCGCAATCTGCAGGGTCGCGGCAGCAGTCAGTCGGCCTGAGCCGGAGGTGAGTCATGGGTGGACCCTATAGCCGACACCACCGGCGCAAGCCGATGGGCGAAATCAACGTCGTCCCCTTCATCGACGTCATGCTGGTGCTGCTGGTGATCTTCATGATCACCGCACCCATGCTGACTCAGGGCGTCAAGGTCGACCTGCCGCAGGTCACCTCGGAACCCATCGATACCCAGGAGCAGGAGCCGATCATCGTCTCGGTCGACAATAAAGGCGAGTACTACATCTCGCTGGGTGACAAGGACAAGCCGGTGACCCTGCAGACCGTGGGTGATCAGGTAGTAGCGATTCTCGAGCGCAAGCCCAACACGCCGGTCATGGTCCGGGGCGACAAGAACGCCTCCTACGGTCAGGTGGTGACGTTGATGAGCACGTTGCAGATGGCCGGCGTGGCGAACGTCGGGTTGATTTCCGAACCGCCCTCGGGTGACAACAAGGGGTAAGGAGTCAGCATGGCGAAGCGAACGCGCCGTGTCGGCTACGGCTTGCCCGTCGTCCTGGCGATCGGGGTGCACATTGTGGCCCTGCTGTTGACGATGTTGCGACTGCCGGAGAGCGAGCCGATCCCCAGCTCCTCTTCGGTGGTGCAGGCGACGCTGGTCAGTGATGTGACCGCGACCGACAAGGCTCAATATGCCAAGGAGGCCAAAGCGCGTGCGGCCAAGCGCCAGGCCGAGGAGGCCGCGCAGCAGGCTGCCGAGCAGCAGGCCCAGGAAGCCGCCCGTGAGCAGGCCGAACAGCAGGCGGCACAGGCGCAAGCCGAACAGCAGGCAGCGGCCGATGCTGCTCGTGCCGAGGCTCAGCGGCGTCAACAGGCGGCCGAACAGGCAGCCGCGGAGCGCGCCGAAGCGGCACGTCAGCAAAAGGCTGCGGAAGCCGAGCAGCAGCGGCAGGTGCAGATCCAGAAGCAGAAGGCCGAAGCGGCCAAGAAGCAGGCCGAAGCCGAGAAGCAGCGCCAGGCCGAAGAGGCCAAGAAGAAAGCCGAGGCCGAGAAGCAGCGCCAGGCGGAAGAAGCTAAGAAGCAGGCCGAGGCCGAGAAGCAGCGCGAGGCAGAAGAGGCCAAGAAACAAGCCGAGGCCGAGAAAAAACGCGAGGCAGAAGAGGCCAAGAAGAAAGCCGAGGCGGAGAAGAAGCGTCAGGCCGAGGAAGCCAAGAAAAAGGCCGAGGCCGAGAAGAAACGTCAGGCGGAAGAGGCCAAGAAGAAGGCCGCAGCGGAGGCCAAGAAAAAGGCCGAGGCCGCAGCCAAGGCGGCGAGCCAGAACGCGCTCAATGACTCGATTGCCAACGAAGAGGAGCGTATTGCCAATGCGCAGCAGTCGAATCAGGCCTCCAACAGCTTCATCAATCTGGTCAAGCGTGCGGTCGAGGATCAGTGGCACTTGCCGCCCAACGCCGATGGTTCGCTGGTGACGCAGGTCAGAGTGCGGCTGGGGCCGTCAGGGGAGCTGCTCGCGGCGACCGTGACCCGCAGCAGTGGCAATCCCAGTTTCGACCGCTCGGCGACGCAGGCGGTAGAGGCGGCGGCACCGTTCCGTGAGCTGCAGCAGCTGGATGCCGGACTGCAGCGACGGTTCCGCGATTTCAATCTCAAGTTCACACCCGGGGATATACAGTGATGAAACAACGGATGTCTCAAAGCTTGCGACGACTGGCGGCTGCCTGGCTGGCATCGCTCGTCGCGCTGTGCCTGGCGGCGAACGCCCAGGCCCAGAATCTCACCATCGAGATCACCCGCGGCAGCGACCAGGCGATTCCGATCGCCATCGTGCCGTTCGAGTCCCAGGCGGCGGGCGGTCTGCCTCAGGATGTGGCGCAGATCGTCAGCGATGACCTCGAGCACAGCGGTCAGTTCGAGCCGCTCAGCCGCAGTGCGCTGATCTCGCTGCCGAGCAGCAGCAAGGACGTGTTCTACGATGACTGGAAGCGGGTCAACGCGCGCTATCTGGTGGTCGGCAAGATCGAGCCCCAGGGCAGCGACTATCGTATCCAGTACGAACTGATGGATATCGCCGGCGGCAAGCGCATGCTCGGCGAAACGGTGACTTCCAGCGCCAGCGACCTGCGCGCCAGCGCCCACTACATCAGCGACCAGATCTTCGAAGCGATCACCGGTATTCGCGGTGCCTTCTCGACCCGTATCGCCTACGTGGCAGCCTCGGGCAGCGGTGACAACGCGCGCTATGCGCTCTACGTCGCCGATGCCGATGGTTACAATGCCCAGCAGGTGCTTTCATCCGACGACCCGATCCTGTCGCCGGCCTGGTCGCCTGACGGCAGCAAACTCGCCTACGTCTCCTTCGAGTCCGGCAACTCCGCCATTTACGTGCAGAACGTGGCCACCGGTGAGCGCCTGCGCCTGACCTCTTTCCCGGGTATCAACGGTGCGCCGGCGTGGTCGCCGGACGGGCGCAAGATGGCGATGTCGCTGTCCAAGGATGGCCAGCCGGAGATCTACGTGATGGATCTGGCCTCGCGTCAGCTCACCCGCTTGACCAACAACCGCGCCATCGAAACCGAGCCCGACTGGTCGCCGGACGGGCGCTCGCTGATCTTCACCTCCGACCGTAGCGGCGCGCCCCAGCTCTATCGCATGCCGGCCAGCGGCGGCGAGGCTCAGCGCGTCACGTTCACCGGCAGCTACAACTCCGATGGGCGCTTCTCGCCGGACGGCAAGGCGCTGTTCATGATCACTCGCGACGAAAACGGTTTTCATGTCGCAAAACAGGACCTGGACACCAGCCGTGTAACAGTCTTGACTGATACACGTTGGGATGAATCACCTAGTGTCGCACCGAACGGCACCATGGTAATCTTCGCGACGCAACAAGGGTCGCAAGGGGTGTTGGGGGCAGTCTCTTCCGATGGACGCGCGTCCTTCCGGCTGCCCTCACAACAAGGTGACGTGCGGGAACCCGCATGGTCACCATATTTGAACTAAACGACGAAAGTCGACTGTGTCATTCGACATCCGAGCAAGGAGATGACAATGCAATTCAAGACTTACGCCAAGACGCTAGCGGTCGCGCTGTCACTGGCAGTGGTTGCGGGCTGTTCCAGCAGCGGCGGCACCCAGGAAGGGAACATGGATGGCACCTCCGGCAACATGTCCGGCCAGGGCATGACCTCCGGTCAAGGCGCAAACGGTTCGCAGATGAACGCCAACCAGCAGCGTCCCAGCGTCGACACGATCTACTTCGCGTTCGACAGCGACGAAATCCGCCCGGAGTTCGAATCCGTTCTGCGCGGCCACGCTCAGTACCTGATGGCCAACCCGAGCGTCAACGTGACGCTGGAAGGCTATGCCGACGAGCGCGGCACGCGTGAATACAACCTGGGCCTCGGCGAGCGTCGTGCGCAGTCGGTCGAGCAGTACCTGACCGTCCAGGGCGTGTCCCCGTCGCAGATCTCCATCGTCAGCTACGGTGAAGAGCGTCCTGCCGTTCAGGGCCACACCGAAGAAGCCTACGCGAAGAACCGTCGCGTCGTGTTCGACTACAAGTAATAGTCGACGGAGATCAGCATGAAACACGGTCTGAAAAGACTGTGCGGCGCGGGAGCCCTGGTGCTCCCGCTGTCCGTATGGGCTCAGCAGCCGGTCGTGGATGACCTCACCGGTCAGTCGTCCGGCGGTTTCTACAGTCAGACGCAGGCGCGCGAAAGCGGCGGCGGCACCCTGACGATCCTCAACGAATTACAGGACAACCGCCAGCAGATCCAGCAGCTGCGCGGGCAGGTCGAGGAGCTGCGCTATCAGCTCGATCAGCTGAAGCAGCAGACTCAGCAGCAGTATCTCGATCTCGATGACCGTCTCTCGGGTAGCGGGAGCGGCAATGGTGGTGACATGTCGGGCAGTAGCATCGACACCGGCGCGGCGAGCCAGGTCACCGAAAACAGTGGGACGGCAGGCAGCAGCGCCGGAGCAGCCAGCGCCACGACCGCTGACAGTGGTGCCAGCGCACCGGCAGCAGGTGGCAGCGGCGATGGGCGTGATGCCTACCAGGCCGCCTTCCAGCAGGTACAGGCGCGCCAGTTCGACGCTGCCATCAGCTCGTTCAAACGCTTCATCGCCGATTATCCGCAGTCGAGTCTGATCCCCAATGCTCACTATTGGCTCGGCGAACTCTACTCGGCGCAGTCGCAGCTCGACGCTGCTGCCACGGCCTTCAACACCGTCATCGACGACTACCCGCAGAGCAGCAAGGTACCCGATGCGCTCTACAAGCTGGGTCTGTTGAAGGCACGCCAGGGTGATACCATGGGCAGCCGTGAACTGCTCAAGCGCGTGCAGAGCGACTATCCCAAGAGTAGCGCCGCGCAGATGGCAGGGGATTTTCTCAACCAGCTGGGCAACTGACGTAGATTCACGCCGGCCAGAGGCGCGAGTCAGCCGGACCGCTGGTCAGCGACTCGGTGACTTGCCGCCCCCACGCGCCCCGGTGTCAGCGAATGCGATCGCCTATCACCAGAACCAGGAGGAGATGAACCATGCCTTGTCATAGCGACTATCAGGCGCCCGCGGATTTGCTCGCGGGTAAGGTGATTCTGGTGACCGGGGCGAGCGCCGGCATCGGACGGGCGGCGGCCATGGCCTATGCCCGGCACGGTGCCACTGTGGTGCTGCTCGGGCGTAGCCTGAGTCGGCTGGAAACGGTGTATGACGCCATCGAGGCGGCCAAGGCGCCGCAGCCGGCGATCTTCCCGCTCAATCTCGAGAGCGCCACTGCGCAGGATTTCGGGGTCGTCGCGGCCAAGCTCGAGCAGGCCTTCGGGCGGCTCGACGGTCTGTTGCACAACGCCAGCCTGCTGGGGGAGCGCAAGTCGGTCGCTGACTCCGATCTCGAGGTCTGGGCACAGGTGATGCAGGTCAACTTCACTGCCAGCCTCGGTTTGACCCAGGCCTTGCTGCCGCTGCTCGAGGCGTCCACTGACGCCTCGGTGGTATTCACGTCATCCAGCGTGGGACGGCGCGGGCGTGCCGAGTGGGGCGCCTACTCGACGTCAAAGTTCGCCACCGAAGGCCTGATGCAGATTCTCGCCGACGAGTATCGCGACTCGGCGCTACGCTTCAACTCGATCAACCCCGGCGGTACGCGCACCGCCATGCGCCGTGCGGCCTACCCCCAGGAAGACCCGCAGCGCGTGCCCACGCCGGAATCGATCATGCCCACCTATCTCTGGTTGATGGGCGGCGAGAGTCGCGGCACCACCGGCGAAGCTTTCGACGCCCAGCCGCCGCGGCAGTGAGCCGCGGCGCTGACCAGATCTAGTGTCACGCCGGCCACGCTGCCTGGCCATTCCCACGCTAGCCGCTCACTCTAACCAATCACTTCGACTACTCACTCTGGCCACAACCGCACCAGCACTTTGCCCGAGGTCTGGGCATCCTTGGCGATGGTGAACGCCTCGACCGCGTCATCGGCGGCGAGTTCATGCGTAATCACCTGATCGAAACGCGCATCCCGGTCGAGCAGTTCGATCGCTTCGTCGACCTCGTCGTTGAAGCGGAAGCAGCCCCGTAGCTGAATTTCCTTAGCGATCAGTGTCGCCAGCTCCAGCGGCTGGGGGCCGGCACCCATCATGCCGATCTGGGCGATCACGCCGGCACGCCGCACGGCGCGAATGGCGACATCGATCGACGCGGGCACGCCCGAGCACTCCAACGCCACATCGAATGCCTCTGCCGCAGGCTCCGCCTCGCCGATGCGCACGGTGGCGTGCACGCCGAGTGCCCGCGCCCGGGCCAGCGGCCCCTCGCAGACATCCGTGGCGGTGACCTCGCTCGCGCCCTTGGCCAGCGCCGCGGCGGCCACCAGCAGGCCGATCGGCCCTGAACCGCAGACCAGCACGCGCTTGCCCTCGACGCCGCCGGCAATACGAATCCCGTGCAGCGCCACCGCCAGTGGCTCGGTCAGTGCCGCGCGCTTGAGCGGCAGCGTCGCCGGCAGGGTGCGGATCATGCGCCGCTTGACCACCAGATACTCGCTCATGCCGCCCTGGGTGTGAGGCGTGGTCGAGGCCGACCCCAGATAGCCGCCGCGTGGCCACAGGTGCGGATGCTGCTCCAGCCCGGGCTGGCATTCACCGAAGGTGGCCGGGTGGAAGGTCACCGGGGTGCCCGCAGCCAGCGCTCCGCTGGGGTCGAGATCCACCGTGCCGGAGAGCTCATGCCCCGGAATCAGCGGCTCACGCACCACGAAAGCACCGTTGGCGCCCTCGTGATAGTAGTGCAGATCGGAGCCGCAGATACCGCCCCAGGCGATGCGCACGCGCACCTCGTCATCCCCCGGTTCCGGGGTGTCCCAGGTCTCTGCTCGCAGATCCTGCTTGCCGTGTATCACCAGCGCTTTCATGCCCTTGTCGCTCCTGTATGACGCCGCCGGCCACGGGCACGATGCCCGGCGCCCGGCGGTGATGAATGAATCAGGCTGTCGACAGCCAGATCGTCGGCGGTTGGCTCGTCGGTGCCAGGCCGTCGAGGCTCAGACCACCGAGGTCATGCCGCCGTCGACGAAGATGTTCTGGCCCGAGACGAAGGCCGAGGCGTCCGAGCAGAGATAGACCAGGGTGCCCACGAGCTCTTCGACGTTACCCCAGCGCTGGGCCGGCGTGCGCGATTCCACCCAGCTGTTGAAGGCCTCGTCCTGCCACAGGGCGGTGTTCATGTCGGTCTTGAAGTAGCCCGGCGAGATGCAGTTGACCTGGATATCGAAGCGCGCGAGGTCGGCGGCCATGCCCTTGGTCAGCATCACCACGCCGCCCTTGGAGGCGGCATAGGGGGCGATGGTCTGGCGTGCCAGCTGCGACTGCACCGAACCGATATTGACGATCTTGCCCGACCCGCGCTGCGACATGCGCTCAGCCAGCGCACGCGAGACATAGAAGGCGCTGGAGAGGTTGGTCGCGAGTACCGCATCCCAGTCGGCGGGGTCGAACTCGGCAAAGGGAGCGCGCCGCTGGAGCCCGGCGTTGTTGACCAGGATGTCCGGTGTGCCCAGGCGCGCCGTCAGCCCATCCAGCGCCTCGCGCACGGCGGCGCTGTCGGTGACATCGAAGGTCACGCTGTCGACGTCGGCACCGGTCTCGGCGCGGATCGTCTCGGCGGCGCGGGCCACCGCCTCGGCCTGGCGCCCGTGCACGATCACACGCGCTCCCTGGCGTGCCAGCCCCTGGGCCAGGGTGAATCCCAGCCCCCGCGACGAACCGGTCACCAGGGCCAGGCGGCCGCTGATATCGAAAAGCTTCATGCAGTGTCTCCCGATGCGGTGTTTAGCGACATGTACAGATCTCCTGTGATCCGCCATCAGACCCGGATTGCGCCCCCGGTTTCAAGCACCGGGAGGCGGGCTGCCTGAGACGAGATACTCGAACCAGACCGCGACCAAAGGCGGGGTTACGTCGATAGCCTAGCATTGTACAGTCCGCTGAACGACGTTCAGCTCATTGGACAATGGTCGCGCTCGCGACAGCCAGAATGGCGGCCCGAGAGAGGTCTGAGAGAGGCCCGAGAGCCGCGCGCCGAAGACCCTAAAGCCAAGACCGTAAAGCCAAGACCGCGAACCTACACGACACGAGGAGCGAGCCATGCAGCAGACACCAGCGCCGGCGGCGGGGGGCCACGCAAACCCATCGGCGAGCCACAAGCTGAGAGTGGCGGTGGCCACGCCGTTGAGCGAAACGCTGTGCGCCATGATCGAAGCCCGCGAGCCGCGTCTCGAGCTGATCCGTGATCAGGCGCTGTTGCCGCCCATGCGTCATCCCGCGGATTTCGCCGGCGACCCCAGCTTTCAGCGCAGCGCCGAGGCCCAGGCGCGCTTCGAGGCGTTGCTCGCCGATGCCGAGGTGCTCTACGGCATTCCCGATCTCGACCCGGCGGCGCTGGCGCGTGTGGTCGCGGCCAACCCGCGCCTGCGCTGGGTCCATCTGATGGCCGCGGGAGGCGGTGGCCAGGTAAAGGCGGCGCAACTCTCCCGCGAGCAGCTCGACCGGGTTGCTTTCACTACCTCGGCCGGGGTGCACGGCGGGCCGCTGGCCGAGTACGCGCTGTTCGGCGTGCTCGCCGGGGCCAAGCAGCTGCCACGGGTCCAGGCTCAGCAGCGCGCACATCACTGGAGCGGACGCTGGGCGATGGGGCAGGTCAGTGAACAGACCGTGCTGCTGCTGGGGCTCGGCGGGATCGGCCGCGAGGTGGCGCGCAAGCTCTCGCTGCTGGGCGCGCGGGTGATCGGCGTCTCGCGCCATGGCCGGGCGGTCGAGCACGTCGACGAGATCGTGGCCCCGGAGGACCTGCACGCGGCGGCGGCACGCGCCGACGCCGTGGTCTGCTCGCTGCCGGGCACCGCCGCCACCGACAAGCTGGTGGATGCGGACTTCCTCGCCGCGCTGCCCCCGGGCGCCACCTTCGTCAACGTCGGCCGCGGCACGGTGGTCGACGAGCCGGCGCTGATCGAGGCCCTGCGCGCCGAGCATCTAGGCCTGGCGGTACTCGATGTCACCGCCAGCGAACCGCTGACCGCCGACTCGCCGCTATGGGATCTGCCCAATGTGCTACTGACACCGCATACCGCTGCGCTCAACGCTGCCGAGGATCGCCTTATTGCCGAGCTGTTCGTCGACAACGCGCGGTGCTATCTCGACGGCCAGCCGCTGCGCAACCGCGTCGATACGGTGGAGTTCTACTGATGGCGGGGGAGGCCGAGCGCAGCCCGGCGGTGACCCGGGCGATCCGCGTGCTGGCGCTGCTGGAGCAGGCGGGTGACACCGCGCTGGGGGTCAGCGAGATGGCGCGGCAACTGTCGGTGGCGCGTTCGTCGCTGTTCAACATCTGCCTGGCGCTGGAGGCCGAGGGGATGATCGCACGCAGCGCCGGCGGCTACCGCCTGGGACGGCGCCTGGTCGAGCTTGGCGGGGCCTATCTACGCGGTGTCGACCCGGTCCAGGCGTTCTATCAGGCGTGCAACGAGACCCCACTGCTGCACGACGAGATCTGCCAGCTGGCAGTGCTCGACGGCACCGAGGTGCTCTATCTCGCCGCCCACGCCGGGCGCATGCCACTGCGCATGACCGCGAGCATCGGCAGCCGTTTCCCGGCCTCGATCACCGCGGTGGGCAACGCGCTGCTGGCGCGTCTCGACGATGCCGAGATTCGGCGGCGCTTCGCCGACCCGGCGACTCGCCCGGGCTGGACCGAGCGCTCGGTCACCGACCTCGAAGCGCTGGTGGCCAAGATCGCCAGCGTGCGCGAACGCGGCTATGGCCGTGACCTGGGCGAGGTCTTTCCCGGCGTACGCGGGCTGGCGCTGGTGGTGGCGCCGCAGTATAGCGGCGAGCAGGCCTATGCGCTGGGCACCTCGCTGATGGAGGAGCGCTGTGACGATGCGCTGGAGGCGGACGCCGTGGCGGCGCTGGATGCCATGGCGCGGCGTATCGCCAACCCCATGAACCTAGCCGCCGACCCCCACGACACGGCCATGCGCGGTGCCCGCGACGCCGGGCGCTGAGCAGTCGTCGCTGGGTCGAGCCATTCACTGTTCGAGGAGTCAACACCATGCCGTCTTCCACCGATTCCGCTGCCGCCGATGCGCTCAGTGACACCGCGGCGAGCTTCGAGGCCGCCTTCGCCCGCCCCGGCAAGCGCCGGGTCGGCATGCTCGGTCTGGGCAACATGGGTATGCCCATGGCGCGCAATCTGCTGGCCGCCGGGGTGGCAGCGCAGGTGAGCGTATATGGGCGCTCGCCCGACAAACTGGCACCGCTGATCACTGCCGGCGCCCAACTGGCGGAGACGCCGCGGGCACTGGCTGCCGCCAGCGAGGTACTGATCACGGTGCTGCCCGATCTCGACCCGCTGCGCGAGCTGCTGTGGGGTGAACAGGGCATCGTCGCCGGTGCCGGCGAGGCGCTGCTGATCGTGATCTGCTCCACCTCGTCACCCCAGGGCGTACGCGAGCTGGCCGCCGAACTCGAGTCGGCGAGCGCGGGGCGTATCCGCCTGCTCGACGCGCCGCTCTCCGGGGGCACCGATGGCGCCGACGCCGGGCGGTTGTCGATCATGGTCGGCGGCGAGGTACCGCTCTTCGAAGCGGCGCGGCCGCTGCTGGCGAGCATGGGTACGCCTCTGCATCTGGGGCCGCTGGGAGCGGGCGAGGTGGCCAAGGCGTGCAACCAGATGGTGGTGGCCTCGACCATGGTGGCCCTGTCGGAGGCGACGGTGATCGCCGAGCGCGCCGGGCTCGATGTCGCGTCGCTGCTCGAGTGCCTGGGCGGTGGCTATGCCGGCGGGCGCCTGCTGGAAGCGCGCAAGCAGCGCCTGATCGACAAGGATTACACCCCCACGGGGGTGGCCCGCTACATGATCAAGGATCTTGCCTTCGCGCGTGACGAGGCGGAGCGCGGCGGGGTAGTGACGCCACAGCTGGCGGCGCTCTCGCGGCTGTTCGACGACCTTGGCGCGCGCGGGCTGGGTGACCAGGATCTGTGCGTTACCCAGCGCTACATCGCTGAACTGGATCGCCTGCCCTGAACGCGAGCGCCGCGCCCGGGCGCGGCGGGAGGAGCCGAGATGACGACACTGAAGGCGTTCTGGCGCGGTATCGAATGGATCATCGCGCTGTTGATGTTACTCACCATGGTGCTGGTCTTCGTCAACGTGGTGCTGCGCTACGGCTTTGCCTCGGGGCTGCGCTCGGGGATCGAGCTGTCGCGACTGGGCTTCGTCTGGATCGTGATGCTCGGCGCCTCGCTGTGCCTCAAGGAGGGCGAGCATCTGGCGGTGTCGGAGCTGTTCGACCGTCTGCCGCGGGGGCTGCGCAGAATCGTCGGGCGGCTTGCGTGGCTGGCGATCCTGGTCGCCTCGCTGATGCTGCTGGTCGGCTGCTGGCGCCAGACCCTGGCCAACTGGCACAACATCTCGCCGCTCACCGGGCTGCCCACGGCGCTGTTCTATCTCGCCGGCGTGGTCTCGGGGGCACTGATGAGCGTGACCGCGGCCCTCGGCGCGGTATTGCCCGGGGGCCCGGCGCGCCGGAGGCGCCGGGTGGGCCGGAGACATCTCATCACGCTGACACCGCCGAGGAGACACGGCCATGACGCTGGGGCTTTTTCTGGCAGTGCTGATCGGCACCATCCTGCTGCGCCTGCCGGTGGCGTTCGCGCTGCTCGCGGCGGCGGTGGCGCTGATGCTGCACATGGGGCTGTTCAGCGCCGATATCCTGGCCCAGTCGCTGATCAACGGCGTCGATAACTTCGCCCTGCTGGCGATTCCGTTCTTCATGGTCGCCGGCGAGGTGATGGCGGTCGGCGGGCTCTCCGACCGCATCGTGCGCCTGGCGATGACGCTGGTCGGCCACTGGCGCGGCGGTCTCGGCTATGTCGCCATCCTCACCTCGCTGCTGCTGGCGGGGCTTTCCGGCTCGGCGGTGGCGGATGCCGCGGCGCTGGTCAGCATCCTCTATCCGATGATGCGCAAGAGTGGCTATCCCGCGTCGCGCTCGGTGGGGCTGCTGGCCGCAGGCGGCATCATCGCCCCGGTCATCCCGCCGTCGCTGCCGCTGATCATTCTCGGCGTGGCGGGCAACCTGTCGATCGCCAAGCTGTTCATCGGCGGCATCGTGCCGGGTCTGTTCATGGGGCTGGCGCTGATGATCACCTGGCGGGTGATGATGCGCCGCTCGGACCTGGCCCCACAGCCCCGTGCCAGCCGCGGCGAGCGTCTCAAGGCGCTGCGCGAGAGCGTGTGGGCGCTGCTGCTGCCGTTGATCATCATCGTCGGTATTCGTTTCGGCGTGTTCACCCCGACCGAGGCCGCGGTGGTCGCGGCGGTCTACGCCATCCTGGTCTCGGCGCTGGTCTACCGCGAGCTGAGCCCACGCAAGCTGCTCGGCGTGCTGATCCGGGCGGGGCGTTCGACGGCGCTGGTGATGTTTCTGGTAGGCGCGGCTATGGCCGCCTCCTGGGTGATCACCATCGCCCAGCTGCCGCAGCAGCTTGCCGCCATGCTCGGCCCGCTGGTCGAGCATCCGATCCTGCTGATGGCGGCGATCATGCTGGTGGTACTGCTGGTGGGCATGGTCATGGATCTGGCCCCGGCGATCCTGATTCTGGTGCCTTTGTTCATGCCGCTGGTGATCCAGGCCGGGATCGATCCGATCTATTTCGGCCTGATGTTCGTGATCAACTGCTGCATCGGCTTGATCACGCCACCCGTGGGCACCGTGCTCAACGTGGTCTGCGGAGTGGGCAACACCTCGATGAGCGAAGCCGTGCGCGGCGTATACCCCTTCGTACTGGTCTATATCGGTCTGCTGGCGCTGTTCGTGCTGGTGCCGCAGATCATCACGGTGCCGATGCATTGGCTGATCGGCTAGGCAAGAGCAAGGAGACGATGACAATGAACAAGAAACTGCTGGGAATGGCATCCATGCTGTGCGGTCTGGCGCTGCTGTCGACCACCGCCACCGCAGCCACCACGTTGCGTTTTGCTCACCCCGCGCCGCAGAGCGACCTGCAACAGGTGCTGGCCGAAGCCTTCAAGAAAGAGGTGGAGCGCGAGAGCGACGGCGAGCTTCAGGTACAGATATTTCCCAACGGCCAGCTCGGCAACGATGCCCAGATGATCGACGGCACCCGTTCGGGGATCATCGATATCACGCTATCGGGGCTCAACAACTTCACCGGCCTGGTGCCGGAAGCGGCGGCTTTTACGCTGCCGTTCATGTTCCCGGATCATGAGGCCGCCTACCGCGCGCTGGATGGCAAGCCGGGGCAGCAGGTGATGGCCAAGCTCGGCGAGTTCGGTCTCGAGGGGCTGGCGTTCCCCGAGAACGGGTTTCGCGAAATGACCAACAACCGTGGTCCGATCCGTGAACCCAAGGATCTCGAGGGTCTGCGCATGCGCGTCAACAACTCCATCGCGCTCAACGACATGTTCGAGCTGCTCGGCGCCAACCCGCAGCAGATTCCGGTCAACGAGCTCTACACCGCGCTCGAAACCGGTGTGGTCGACGCCCAGGATCACCCGCTGGGGATCGTGGTGTCGTTCAACTTCAATGAGGTGCAGAAGTATCTATCACTCACCAATCACGCCTATGCCGCGCTGACGCTGGTTATGAACAAGCGGCGGTTCGACGGCCTGACCCCGGCGCAGCAGCAGATCGTGCGCAAGGCGGCGGCAGACGCCACCCGCATGCAGCGGGAGATGAACATCCAGCGCAGCGAATCGATGGTCCGCGAGCTCGAGCAGAAGGGCATGCAGGTGAACCGGGACGTCGATACCGCGGCCTTCCAGAAGGCGGTGAAGCCGGTGTGGGACAAGTTCATCGAAGCGCACGGCGAGGCGATGATCGACGCCATTCAGCAGGCCTCCGGCCAGGCACAGTCTGACGCAGAGACCCAGAGCTGAGGTCGGCTCGCGGAGCCGAGATGAGTGCAAAACGCCGGCTCCCCGCATCGCGGGTGGCCGGCGTGCCGCTAGTAACTATACCTCGACGAGGGCGGCGGCCAGCGCCGAGCCGCTCTCGAACCAGCGATCAGTCGGCCAGTCGGCGGTAGGCTCGTCTTCGGGGATATAGCCGTAGCGCACGGCAACCGCGGTCATGCCGGCGCGGCGTGCCGCTTCCATGTCACGACGATGATCGCCGATATACCAGCAATCCGCCGGGGCGACGCCCAGCTCGCGGGCCGCGAACCACAGCGGCTCCGGATCGGGCTTGCGCACCGGCAGATCATCGGCGCAGACCAGGACACCGGGGCTCAGCGCCAACGCTTCCACCAGCGGCGCGGCATAGCGGCGCGGCTTGTTGGTAACGATCCCCCAGGGGCGCCCGTTCGCCTGCCACGTTTCGAGCAGCGGCATCAGCCCGTCGAACACGCGGCTGTGCTCGGCCACCGCCTCACCGTAGCGTGCAAGCAGGTAGCCGCGCGCTGCGGCGTGATCGGGGTGATCCAGCGCTAGCCCCAAAGCCAGGGTGACCAGGGCGCTGCCGCCGTTGGAGACCTGGGCACGCAGGGTCTCATAGGGCAGGGGAGCCAGGCCGTGGTGATCTCGTAGGCGGTTGGTCGCCGCCGCCAGATCCGGCGCGGTGTCGACCAGGGTGCCGTCGAGATCGAACAGCAGGCCGGCGGGCGGTGCCGGCTGGCTCATGCCGACGTCTCCGCACGGTACGGCTCGTCGTTTTCTCCGGCCTCGCCGCCGCTCCACTGGGGGGTGACGTGGACCATGTAGTTGACCGACACGTCGTGCGGGTCGAGGCGATAGTGGCGGGTGAAGGGGTTGTAGGTGAGCCCGGTCTGGTCGCGCAGGCGCAGCCCGTGCTCGCGGCACCAGGCCGAGAGTTCGGAGGGCCGGATCAGCTTGTGGTAATCGTGGGTGCCTCGCGGCAGCAGCCTGAGCACGTATTCGGCGCCGATGATCGCGAAGACGTAGGACTTGGGATTGCGGTTGATGGTCGAGAAGAAGAGGTGGCCGCCGGGCTTCACCAGCTTGGCGCAGGCTTCCACCACTGCGCCCGGGTCGGGCACGTGCTCGAGCATTTCGAGGCAGGTGACGACGTCGAACTCGCCCGCATGGGCCTCGGCCATCGACTCCACGCTGGCGTGGCGGTAGTCGACCTCGACCCCGGACTCCTGCTGATGCAGGCGGGCCACCGCCAGCGGCGCTTCGCCGAGATCGATGCCGACGACATCGGCACCGCGCTGGGCCATGGCCTCGCTGAGAATGCCGCCGCCGCAGCCGACATCCAGCACGCGCTTGCCGGCCAGTGCCACGTGGCGATCGATGAAGCCCAGACGCAGCGGGTTGATATCGTGCAGCGGCTTGAAGTCGCCTTCTCGATCCCACCACCGGCTCGCCAGCGCGTCGAACTTGGCGATTTCGGCGTGATCGACGTTGTCGTGTTGCGATTGTGCCATGCAGAGATTCCTTGCACTCGAGAGACTGACAGTGCCCCGGGCCGGGGCAGCATGGGCGTCGCCGCGATCCTGGCGGCGGCGCCTGGCGAATTGGAGGCATAGTCTACTATGGACGCAGACGTTGCTGGGCGCCATGCGGGGATAAAACCCCGGGGCGTTCGCTTGAAGACGCGGTGATGCGACACCGGGTGTCGACATTCTGCGACTGTGCTTTCGGCGCCTGCGCCGTTAAGCTACGGCGACAGGGGTCAGACGACCCAATATCGATTGTCACGCTTATGCACGCGGCGCGAAGCCAGGGTTCGTATGAACTATCACACCCAGGAAGGGAAGGAATAACACGATGATTCGCAAGGCTGTATTGCCCGTTGCCGGCTTCGGCACCCGCTGTCTGCCGGCGTCCAAGGCGATCCCCAAGGAGATGATCACCATCGTCGACAAGCCGGTGATCCAGTACGTGGTGAGCGAGGCGGTCAAGGCGGGGATCAAGGAGATCGTGCTCGTCACCCATTCGTCCAAGAGCGCCATCGAGAACCACTTCGACAAGCATTTCGAGCTCGAGACCCAGCTCGAGGCCAAGGGCAAGCAGGCGCTGCTCGACGAGCTGCGCAACATCATCCCCGACGACGTCAACATCATCAGCGTGCGTCAGCCGGAGGCGCTCGGCCTGGGCCACGCCATCCTGTGCGCCCGCCCGGTGGTCGGCGACGAGCCTTTCGCGGTGCTGCTGCCGGACGTGCTGATCGACGACGACAATGCGCCGCAGAACGATCTGGCCGGGATGATCGCGGCCTATGAAGCCAGCGGCAAGGCGCAGATCATGGTCGAGACCGTGCCCCACGAGCTGACCTACAAGTACGGCATCGTCGCCCTCGAGGGCGACGAACCGGTTGCCGGGCAGAGCGCGCCGCTGACCGGCGTGGTCGAGAAGCCCAAGGTCGAGGAGGCGCCGTCGACGCTGGCGGTGATCGGCCGCTATCTGCTGCCTGGCGACATCTTTCCGCTGCTGGCCGAGACCCGGCCGGGTGCGGGCAACGAGATCCAGTTGACCGACGCCATCGAGGCGCTGCGCCGTGAGTCCGGTGCCGAGGCCTACCGCATGCAGGGCCAGACCTACGACTGCGGCAGTCAACTGGGCTATCTGGAAGCCACCCTGGCGCTGGGGCGCAAGCATCCGACGCTGGGCGAGGGTTTCCGCGAGTTGGTCAAGCAATACGCAGCCGAGGAATAACGCCATGCGGGTGGTCGTACACGGTAGCGAACTGGCAGCGGCCACCGCCGCTGCGGCGCTCTGTTCGGTAGGGCACCAGGTGACCTGGATGCCCCACGCCGAGTTTCCCTGGGAGAGCCTTTCCCGGGCGGACTGGCTGGTCAGCGAGCCGGGCCTGAAGGATCAGATTCTCGCCGGCGAGGCCTCGGGGCAGCTCACCATTGTCGATCGGGTGGGTCCGGAGAGCGATGCCGAGGTGCACTGGCTGGCGCTGTCGCCGGATCAGCGCGAGGCCGCCGAGCGCTATGTCGAGGAGGTGCCAGGGCGGCAGACGACGCCCTTGGTGATCGTCAACAACTCGACCTTCCCCGTGGGGCAGACCGAGAAGCTGGAGGCACAGCTGGGCCACGCCAGCCAGATCGCCGTGGCGCTGCCGGATCGACTCGAGGAGGGGCGCGCCTGGGACACCTTCACTCGCCCGGCACACTGGCTGCTGGGTAGCGAGGACGAGTGGGCGACCCAGCAGATCCGTGAGCTGCTGCGTGCCTTCAGCCGGCGTCACGAGGTCTATCAGCTGATGCCGCGCAAGGCCGCCGAGCTGACCAAGCTGGCGATCAACGGCATGCTGGCCACACGCATCAGCTTCATGAACGAGCTGGCGGGGCTCGCCGACTCCCTCGGGGTCGACGTCGAGTATGTGCGCCAGGGCATGGGCGCGGATACCCGTATCGGTTTCGAGTATCTCTATCCCGGCTGTGGTTTCGGCGGCCCCAACTTCTCCCGCGACCTGATGCGGCTGGCCGATGTGCAGCACTCCACCGGACGCGAGTCGCATCTGCTCGAGCACGTGCTCGACATCAACGAGAGCAAGAAGGAAACGCTGTTCCGCAAGCTGTGGAATCACTTCCAGGGCGAGCTGGAAGGGCGCACGATCGCCATCTGGGGCGCGGCCTTCAAGCCGGGCACGGCGCGCATCGACCAGGCACCGGTGCTGACCATCCTCGAGGCGCTGTGGGCCCAGGGCGTCAAGGTCAAGCTCCACGATCCGGCGGCACTCCACGCGCTGGCGGAGCTCTATCCGGCGCATCCGCAGCTCGAACTCGTCGAGGGCGACTTCTACGCCGCCTGCGAAGGCGCCGACGCGCTGATGCTGGTCACCGAGTGGAAGTGCTACTGGAACCCGGACTGGCGCCGGCTGCTGCAGGCGCTGAAGACGCCGCTGATCCTCGATGGGCGCAATATCTTCGATCCCACCTACGTGGCTTCCCGCGGTTTCGTCTATCGCGGTATCGGCCGCCGCGCCTGACCACCCCGACCACCGCCGATGGCGGTGGTCTCATTCGACGTATGGCTTGGCCTGCGCGCTCACGCGCTACAGATCGAGCAGCAGCGTGACCGTCTCCCAGTTGAGCCGCGACCACAGCGCCGTGAAGTAGGCGCTGCGGTCGTCGCCGAAGTCGATGCGATACGCCTCCTCACACAGGGCGATGGCCAGCAGCGGCTTGATCCCCGAGGGCATGTCCCCCGCAGGCGTCTCCCTCAGTGTCAGGGTTTCGTCCGAGGCCAACCCCAGCCAACTGAAGCCTCCTGGCGCGGACGCGACCACGCGCTCTCTCCAGGTCGACTCGAACCGTTCCCAGTCACCGAAATCGTGTGCCAGGCGGGCCTTCAATACCGCCTCGGGTGCTGCCGGGCGCGCCGCCAAGCCGTGCCAGAACAGCGTCATCCCCCAGGCCTGGACCGCCGCCGGGCGCAGCTGCGCGGGGCCTTCGGCGGCAAGCGTCGCCAACGAGCGCGGGTCATCGGCGGCCAGGGCCGCATTCAGCGTCGTCAACTGCTGACGGTGGTAGTGGCTATAGAGCAGATCGATCTGGGCCCGTGACAGCGCCGGTTCCAGCGAGTGGCGCTCGAAGGGGAGCGCGGGGAGTTCGAATCGGACGTCTGGCGTCGCTGTCGTCGGCATGGGGCTCCTGGTCGCGTTGAAGCGTGTGGGTGGGCAGTCGTGTAGCTGTGACGTGCCGCTGTGACATGTGGCAGTGAAACGCGATTGCGCGCCGGCTAGCATGCCTGGCAAGCGCTGCCAAGCCTAGGCTTGCGGGGCGCTTTCACGTAACGTGACGCAGTGAGCGCCGGGGTCGCCCGCGTCGGCTGCGCGGCGCTCACCTCAGATCTCAAGGGAGACGCTGAATCCAGCATGCAGCGTCTCCCAAGTCTGCATCTTCATCGTTAAGGTACAAGACGGCAATGCCCCCCAATTCCGACGAGGCGCGCACCGCGCAGACGATCGTTCCCGACCGCGGCGATATGAGCGGACGCCGCGCTGGCCCGCGTGGCAGCCATGGCGCTGGTGCGTCTGCCGGGCGCCGGCCACCGCGGGTCTGGCCCTTGTGGTGCCTGACGCTGCTGCTCGGCGGCGCGCTCGCCGCCGGCGGCTGGCAGTACTGGCAGGACCGGCAAACCTTCGAGGCGCGACTCGCCAAGCTCAATCAGCGCCTCGACGCCACGGGCAATACCTTGGACGCCTCGGGCGAGAGCCTGCGCGGCGAGTTCGACCGCCTGCGCGGTCAGCTCGAGGCCACCCGCGCCGCCGTCGGCAGCCTCGAGACCCGGGTCGCCCAGGGGACCAGCGACGATCTCGAGACGCGCCTGGCCGCGCTGAAAAGCGGCCTGGACGACCAGCAAGGCGTCATCGCGGCGCTGCAGACCTCGCTCTCGGCGCTGGAGAGTACCGCCAAGGACGCCCGTGCGACGCTGGCCACCCGCCTGCAGACGCTGAGCGATACCCAGCAGCAGCAGGCGACACGGCTTGCCGAACAGGATCAGACCTTGGACGAGAACGCCAAGTCGGATCAGGCGCTGGTGGCGCGAGTGGACACGCTGGCCCAGACTCAGAAGGCGCAGGCCGAGGCACTCGAGGCGGCGCCCGGTGCAGATCTGTCAAAGCGCGTCGATCAATTGAGCACTCAGCTGGCCGACATCGACCAGCGGGTCGACGATGTCGCCGCGCGCAAGGTGCCCTCGGCGCAGTCGATCGAGCAGCTGCGTAGCGCCGTGGCGGAACTTCGCCAGGGTCAGACCGCTCTTAGTGCAGGGATCGAATCGCTGCAGTCACGTCTTGCCAATCTGCCCAAGGGGGTCAGCAGCGCGCAGATAAAGACCTTGAACGAGCGCATCGCCTCCCTGGAGGCGAGCCGTGCCCAGCTGACGCGGCGCGTCACCGGTCTGATCACCGACGTTTCTCAACTGCAGCGCCGCGGAGGCTGATGCATGCCCCAGCTCAAGGTCCTACGGACGGGACTGACGCTACTCACGCTACCCATCGTCACACTACCCCTTGCTAGTCAGGCCTGGGCGCTGGATGTGGAGGTGAAAGGCATCAGCGGCGCGCCGGCCGACAACATCGTCGATATCCTCTCCGAACTGGAGCCTGACAGCCAGGCCACCCGCGAGCGCCTCGACGGCGTGGTACGTCAGCGCGCCGAGCAGGCGCTGCAGGCGTTCGGCTACTACGGCGCGACCCTGGCCACGCACTACCCGGACAAGGACAACGCGCGGGTGGTGATCGACGTCAAGCCCGGCGAGCGCACCCGCATCACCAAGGTCGATGCCGAACTCGAGGGCGATGCCCGCCAGGACGACGCCTTCACCAAGGTGATGGCGGACAACCCGCTCAAGGTCGGCGATCCGCTGGTGCACTCGCGCTACGATGGCTTCAAGAGCCGGCTCTCGACGCTGGCGCTGGAACGCGGCTATTTCGATGCGCGATTCAGCCAGCAGCGTATCGAAGTGCGCCCGTGGGAGGAGAGTGCGCGCATCTATCTGGAGCTCGACAGCGGCACCCGCTACCGCTTCGGACACGTGCACTTCCGCGGCAGCCAGATCGAGCCCGAGCGGCTGCGCAACCTGGTGCCGTTCGCCCCGGGCGACCCGTATATCGCCGGCGACCTCGCCACGCTCAATCAGAATCTCGGCCAGACCGACTGGTTCCGTGGTGTCGCGGTGCGCCCGCGGGTCAACGAGGACACGCCCTCGTTCGCGCCCAGCCTGTGGTGGCAGGAGGCGACCGGGCGCGATACCACCGCGGACACCTCCCGCGTGCTCGGCGGACCGGGGCTGCGCGCCGCGCGCGAGCTGACCGATAGCCAGCCCAAGATAGTGCCGGTGGATGTCGAAGTGACCCCGGCCGATCGCCATCAGTTCGAGGTGGGTATCGGCTATGCCACCGACGTGGGCCCGCGTACCCAGTTCTCGTGGACCATGCCGTGGCTCAACCGCTACGGCCACAGCCTGACCAACTCGCTCTATCTCTCTTCGCCGGAGCAGCGCTTCTCGGGCGAGTACACCATTCCCCTGGCCAACCCGCTGCGCGACAGCTACCACCTGCGCTACGGCCTGGAGAGCGTCGACAACGAGGACACCAAGAGCTTCGAGAGCTCGGTGCAGCTGGCGCGGCACTGGGAGTTCGCCAACGGCTGGAGCCAGGATCTCTACTGGCAGACCACCTACGAAGACTTCACCCAGGCCGATCAGGACGACGCGGTACTGCTGCTCTATCCCGGGATCAGCTGGTCACGCACACGCAAGCGCAATCCGACCTTCCCCAGTTGGGGGGACCGGCAGCAGCTCACGCTGGAGTGGTCGGACCCCGCCTGGGGCTCGGACGCGCGCTTCGTGCGGACCACCTTCAGCACCCAGTGGATCCGTATGCTGGGCAGCGAGAACCGCTTTTTGTGGCGCCTCGGCGGCGGCGCCATGGCTACCGATACCTTCGACAAGGTGCCGCCATCGCTGCGCTTCTTCGCCGGTGGCGATCAGAGCATCCGCGGCTACGGCTATGAGAGCCTGTCACCGGAGAACGCCGACGGCGAGCTGCTCGGCGGCCAGCAGATGCTCACCGGCAGCCTCGAGTACCAGCGCCACCTCAGTGGCAACTTCTGGGGCGCGAGCTTCATCGACAGCGGCAACGCCTTCGACGACTGGTGGCCGAATACGCTCAAGACCGGTGCCGGTCTGGGCATTCGCTGGATATCACCCGTGGGGCCGATTCGCTTCGATATCGCCCATCCGTTTGACGACGAGGAGGACTCTTGGCGTCTCCATTTCTCCATCGGACCGGAGTTCTGATTCGGCTCGCGTTCTGGCTGCTACTGTGGCTGCTGGGACTGGTACTGCTGCTCGCGGGCGTGGCGCTGTCGTCGTGGGGCTCGCAGTGGCTGTTCGAGCAGGCGCAGTCGCGCGGCTGGGTTCAGGCAACGCGCTTCGAGGGCGCGCCGCTCGACGAGCTGACCATCGACGACCTGGCGCTCGACGCCGGCCCGCTGTCGCTGCGGGTGGCGCACCTGCACCTCGCCTGGGGGGACGACTGCCTGTGGAAAGGGCAGCTGTGCCTCGACGACCTCACGCTTTCCGGTGCGCGCATTCGCCTGGCGGCCAGCGAGAACCAGGCGCCGCCGCCGCAAGAGGACAGCGGTGGGGCGCTGGGTCCGATCGCGGTGCCGCTGCCGATCGAGATCCGTCAGGTACGCCTGAACGACGTGGGGGTCGAACTCGCCGACGGCACCGCGCTGCACTGGGATCACTTCCAGACCGGCGCCAGTATGCAGGGCAACCGGCTGACGCTGTCGCCGACGACCCTTGCGGGTGTCGATATCACGCTGCCCGCGGCCACCGATGACGGTCTGTCGCAGACGCTGGCGCAGGCCTCGCTGGGCGAGGGTGTGATCAGCCCCGCGGCGCTGGCGGCGGCCGAGAGCCTCTACCCATCGACATCCCCGGCATCAGCCAGTGCGAGCGAGGCACCCGACGGGCGTACGCCAGCGATGACCGGCGGCAAGGTAACCGCCGATCAGACGCCGTCTAGCGCCACACCATCGCAGACGCTGCCCCCGCTGGTGCTGTCGCCGCTGACGCTGGCCGCGGCGGCCAACGTGGCGGCGACGACGGACGCCGCCGATCCGCAGGTCGCGGCAATCGAGGAGCAGCTCCAGGCGCTGCGCCGGCAGTTGCCCGACTTTGCGCTGCCGCTACAGCTGGAGGTGCCCAGTGTGACGATCCGCGACGTCAGCCTGAACGGGCCTACGCCGCAGCGGCTCGATCGCCTGACGCTGTCGCTGGCGGCGGTCGATCGCCAGCTGGAGATTCGTCGCCTGACCCTCGAGGCGCCGGATGGCCAGGCCGAACTCAGCGCCCGGGTCGAGCTCAGCGGCGAGGTGCCGATCGCGCTATCGCTGCGTAGCCGTATCACTCGTGCGCCTCTCTATGGCCAGCAGACCACCCTCGATGTCTCCGGCACGCTGGCCGACCTGGATCTGACGCTGCACACCCACGGCGTCGCCGAGGCTACGTTGAAGGCGCGGCTGCAAGCCTTTGCCCCGGGGCTACCGTTCACCCTCGAGCTGAACGGTCAGGACCTGCGCTGGCCGCTCGCGCCGCAGCCCTTCGCCACGTTCCGCGCGCTCCCCGGGGGCCTCGATGCCAGTGCCATTCGTAGTGCCCGCGATCTCGCCGGCGTCGCGCCAGCGCCAGCGCCGGCGTCGACGCCGCAGTATCGGCTCGACAGGCTGGCACTGTCGCTGTCGGGGTCGCTGGCGGCCTACCAGGCGCGGCTCGATCTCGCCGGGCAGGGCCAGGGCCTGCCGCCGGTCACCCTCGGCGTGCGTGGCGAGGGCGACCTGCAGGCGTTCCACTGGCAGCCGCTCGAGGTCGCCAGCGACGGCGGTGAACTGCGCAGCCAGGGTAGCGTGCGCTGGACACCGCTGCTCTCGGCCAACCTGAGCCTCGACCTCAGCCGGCTGCCGCTGGAAGCCTTCACCCAGGCCGTCACCGGGCAGCTCAATGGTCAGGCCCGGGCCGCCTTCGCCATGGGCCACGACGGCGGCTGGCAGCTGGCACTGCCGCAGCTCGACATCGACGGTCGCCTGCAGCAGCGCGAGCTGCGCCTGGCGGCGAGCCTCGACGGCAACAGCGACATGGCCTGGCACATTCGCCAGCTCGACCTGCGTCAGGGGCGTAACCGGGTGACGGCGACCGGCAGCATCGACCGTGCATTGAACATCGACGGGCGTATCGATGCCCCCGCACTGGGCACGATTCTGCCTCAGCTGGCCGGCGCGCTGCGCGGCCAGTTCCAGGGTCGTGGCACGCTCGACAAGCCGAGCGTGACGCTCGACCTCAACGGCAGCGGCGTCGCCTATGGCGACAATCGCGTGGGGCGACTGACGCTGAAGGCCAATAGCACCGGCACCGCGGATCCGCAGTTCGACGTCGATCTGCAAGCGGCGGATATCGCCGCCGCCAATCAGCAGATTCGCCGCCTCGAGCTGGGCCTCGGCGGGCGGCTGTCGCAGCATAAGCTGTCGCTCGATGTGGCCGGTGGCGAGGGGCTGCCGGCATCGCAACTGGCATTGCGCCTGCGTGGCGGCCTGGACGACGCGCATCGCCACTATCGTGGCGCCCTGGCGTCGCTATCGGCGGCCACCGACTATGGCGATCTCGCGCTGCGCGACGCGCTCGATTTTAGCGCCGACCTCCAGGCCTCCAGTGTGACGCTGGCACCATTCTGTCTCGATCGCCGCCAGGGCGGCGCGCTCTGTCTGACCGAACGCATGACCGCCTCGGCCGACCAGGGACGGGCGGCGCTGGCGCTGGACGAGATTCCGATGGCGCTGCTGGATGACTTCATGCCCGAGGGCTGGCGGGTCGCCGGCAGCACCGCCGGCAAGCTCATCGCCAGTTGGTCCCGCGGTGGTCAGGCCTGGACCGCCAAGGCCGATATCGATGCCCAGGCTCAGGTCTCGGGGGTCGATGCCCGCGGGGCGCCGTGGCAGGTACCGGCGGCACGGGTGGCGTTGACCCTCGATGCCGATCAGCAGCGTGCGCGAACCGATGTCACCCTGAATCTCGCCGATGCCGGCCAGGTGCAGCTGCAGGCGCAGATCGACGACCCAGCCGGTGAGGGGCGCCTGCAGGGCCGGCTCGCCGTCGATGATCTGCGTTTCTCGCCTTACCGCCCGCTGGTCGCTGGCATCAGCCAGCTGGAAGGGGCCATCAATGGTGACGTGGCGCTCGGCGGCAGCATCGCCGAGCCGGCGCTGAACGGCAACCTGGTGATCGACGGGGTCAAGGTCAAGGGGGGCGTCTCACCGGTGGCGGTGACCGATGCCCGGCTGACGCTGGCGCTGGCCGGCCAGTCCTCGACCCTCGACGGCTACGTGCAGAGTGAGGATGGGCGCTTGGCGCTAAGTGGTGATGCCGACTGGCAGGACCCCGCCGATTGGCGCGCCAACGTCAATATCGACGGCAAGGAGCAGCCGATTCTGGTCGCCATGCCGGCCTACGGCCGCCTGCGCATCGCGCCGGACCTACAGATCCGTGCCACGCCGCAGCGGCTGCAGGTGCGCGGCGATGTCAGCGTGCCCTGGGCGCGCCTCGAGATCGGCCAGCTACCGGCCTCGGCGCAGGTACCCAGCAGCGATACCGTGATCATCACCGAAGAGCAGGATCGCCAGCAGCAGGCAGCGGCCGCCGCGCGCGCCAATGACGAGGGGGCGGGCACTGCCCAGGCTCTGGCCGAGGCCGGCATGCAGCTCGATATCCGCGTCAAGCTCCACCTGGGGCCGGATATGAAGCTCGAGGCCTACGGACTGAAGTCCGGGCTGCGCGGCGAGCTGGAGATTCGCCAGGGCACCGGGCCCGTACAGCTCTACGGCGATGTCAATCTGATCGGTGGCACCTATACCTCCTTCGGTCAGGATCTGATCATTCGCCAGGGGCAGGTGATCTTCAGCGGGCCGGCTTCGCAGCCCAACCTGCAGTTCGAGGCGATCCGTAACCCCGACACCACCGAAGACGACGTGATCGCCGGGCTGCGGGTGACCGGCCCGGCCTCGGCGCCGCGTCTGACCATCTTCTCCGAGCCGGCGATGAGCGAGAGCCGCGCGCTCTCCTATATCCTGCGCGGACGTGCGCCGGACGACAGCGGCGGGGGTGACGACGCCTTGACCTCGGCGCTGATCGGGCTGTCGTTGTCGCAGACCGGCAGTGCCGTCGGCAAGGTGGGCGAGAGCTTCGGGGTGCAGGATCTGAGCCTCGATGCCTCCGGCTCCGGCGACGATAGCCAGGTCGTGGTCAGCGGCTATGTCTTCGATGACTTGAAGGTGAGCTATGGCGTCGGCATATTCTCTCCCATCGCCGAGCTGACCCTGCGCTATCGCCTGATCCAGAACCTCTACCTGCAGGCGGTATCGGGGGCGGCGCAGGCGCTGGATCTCATCTACACCTTCAGTCTGGGCCGCAGCGGCGGCCCCTGAGGATCGCGGCCACGCGCCGGCGCGGGTGGGCAGGCTGGACATGCCGCTCACCCGCGACCACCAGGAGACACACCATGTTCAAGCAACGTCCCGCTACGCTCCCCGATGCCAGCCAGGCTCTGCCGGGCCGCGACACGCCGCTGGCCATCAGCGGCGTGCACCGCGTCAGCGGCGCCTCGATGCTGCCGCCGTTTCCCGCCGGCAGTCAGGAGATCGTGCTGGGTCTCGGCTGCTTCTGGGGCGCCGAGCGGCTGTTCTGGGAGCTCGATGGCGTACTGGTCACGGCGGTGGGCTACGCCGGTGGCGTCACCCCCAACCCGACCTACGACGAGACCTGCACCGGAATGACCGGCCACGCCGAGGTGGTGCGGGTGGTGTTCGATCCCCAGCGGCTGTCGCTCGAGCAGCTGCTGGCGGTGTTCTGGGAGGCCCACGATCCGACCCAGGGCATGCGCCAGGGCAACGATCTCGGCACCCAGTATCGTTCGGCGATCTATACCCTCGACGACGACCAGCGCGAGATCGCCGAGGCGAGCCGCGATGACTACGCCGAAGCGCTGGCCGCGCGCGGCCTGGGGCCGATCACCACCGAGATCGCTCCGCTGGAGACCTTCTATTATGCCGAGGAGTATCACCAGCAGTACCTGGCCAAGAATCCCAACGGCTACTGCGGGCTGAAAGGCACCGGCGTGAGCTGCCCGATCTCGGCCTGAGGGACTTCTCTATCCGAGGCCGATCAAGCACCGCTCAACGCCTCCCCATGCACGGGGCCGGTTCGACCGGCCCCGCTCAGCGATGCACGACTCTCTCCGCACTCATCTCTCTGCACTCTGCACACGTCTTTCTGCACTTCTTTGAGCTGCGTTCACCCCTCGCGCTGCTCAGCGACCCTCGAGTGTCGAGTGCATTGCCGTCCGCATCGTCGTTTCCCGCTGTGGTATCCACGCCAGCAGTTGCTGGCCTACGCGACGCGACAGCCATGAGCACAAGCGCCCGTCACGTCGCTCGACATAGCCTACGTGGCCGCCATGGCGCGCCACTTCCACACGCGTGCTCGCCGAAGGCACGGCAATTCGCGCCAGCAGATCGCTGGGCATGAACGGGTCGTCACTGGCATGCAGGATCAGCGTGGGTACCTCGATCTCGCCCAGCAGCGGGCCGGCCGAGGCGCGGCGATAGTAGTCGCTGGCCGAGGTGAAGCCGTGCAGCGGGGCGGTCACCGCATCGTCGTAGTCCCAGAAGGTGCGCAGGGCGGCGAGCCGTTTGGGCGTCAGCGCCAGCGGGAAGGGGGCGCTGGCCATGCGCATCGCGACCTTGCGCTTGAGCTGGCCCAGCAGATAGCGCTGGTAAAGCCGTGCGGCACCACGATCCAGGGCGTCGGCACAGGCGGCCAGGTCGAGCGGGGCGTTGATGGCGATGGCGCCACTCAACCCCAGGTCATCGCGGCCCTGCTCGGCGACCAGCTTGAGCAGCATGTTGGCCCCCAGCGAGACCCCGGCGGCGACCATCTCCGCATGCGGATAGCGCTGGGCGAGCTGGCCGATGAGCCAGTAGGCGTCGGCGGTATCGCCGGAGTGATAGGCGCGGGGCAGGCGGTTGGGCGCCGCCCCGCAGCCGCGAAAGTGCATCAGTAGCGGCCGAAAGCCGAGCGTGCTGGCCTGGTAGAGCAGTTCACGCGCATAGGGTGAGTCGAACGACCCTTCCAGGCCATGGAACAGCAGGAAGATCGGTGCCCGCGGGTCGCGCGGGGCCGGTTCCGCCCAGGCCAGCTCGACGAAATCGCCATCGGGGAGATTGACCACTTCAGTGCGCCGGGCCAGCGCCCGTTTGGGCAGCAGGCGCGGCAGCAGGGTCTGCAGATGGCGATTGCGCAGGGCGGCGGGCGGATCGAAGGCCGCGGAGAACGCCCACGGCTGCCTGTCGGTCGCCATCACCGCGCGTCGAGCGCCGAGGCCGGGGTCAGGTTGGCATGCCCCTCGGCGGTGATCAGAACGTTGTCCTCGATGCGAATACCGCCGTGATCGGTGAGCCGGTCGACCCGATCCCAGTCGACCGTCTGGCGCTCGCTACCCTCGCGGAAGGGGGCGAGCAGGAACGGAATGATGTAGAGCCCGGGCTCGATCGTCACCACCATGCCGGGCGCCAGTGTCCGCGTCAGGCGCAGTGCCGGGTCAGCCGTCGGCGGTGGCAACGGGGTGCCGCTGGCATCACGCTGAAGACCACCGACATCGTGCACCTGCACGCCCAGGCTGTGACCCAGGCCGTGGGGGCAGAAAGCCCGCGTCAGGCCGCTGGCCACCGCGGCCTCGGCGCTGCCCCGGACGATCCCGGTATCAGCCAGCAAATCGCCCAGGTAGTGGTGCATGCGCTGGTGCAGGGCGACGAAGTCGACCCCCGGCGCCAGTTCGGCGATCAGGCGCTGCTGAAACGCGGTGACTCCTTCGATCAGCGGCGCGAACAGCGGGTCGGCGTCGAGTGCCGCCCAGGTACGCGTGATGTCGGCGCAGTAGCCGGCGTGGCGGTGTCCGGCATCCACCAGCAGCGAACGCAGGGTATCCGGCGCATGGGTGGCGTAGTGCTGATAGTGCAGAGTACCGGCGTGGGCATTGATGCCGACGATGTTCTGATAGGCCAGTTCGCTTTAGCGCTGACGCGTGGCCGCGAGATAGGCGAGCTGGATATCCAGCTCGCTGGCGCCGGCGGCGAACGCCTCGCGAGCCGCGGCGTGGCCGGCGAGGGCCTGCCGATTAGCCAGGCGCAGGCAGTCGCTCTCGTAGTCGTCCTTGTAGAGCCGCAGTTCATCGAGCGCGTGCAGCAGGCTGGGCGGATTGAGCGTGGCGGTAGCGGGCACGGCATCCGCGGGCACGTCGCCGAGCACTGCCACACGCGGCTGGGCGCCGATCAGCGCTGCTGCCGTGGTCGGCTGGGAGAGCGGCGTCGGGTCGAGACACGCGGCGCGCACCCCCTGTGGCGGGGGTGTCGGCAGGTGCCAGAAATCGGTCGGTGCGTAGTAGAACCAGCGCGGCGTGGTGCCGGGGGCGATCCACAGCCACTCATGCTGGTGGTGAGGGGCGCCGGTCCAGTGAACGAAATGCCCGAAGGCGCTGAAGCTGCACTCCTGGTCATCGCCATACTGAGGGCGAGCGTGGCCGCTGTAGATCAGCACGGCATCGAAACCGCTGTGTTCGAGCAGCTCGGCGTAGGCTTGCTGCAGGCGGTCGAGGTGAGCCCGGTGGGCGCTATCGCGATCGGTGGAGGTCATCGAGTCCTTCCTGAAGTTGGGCCAGCGTGTCGTGAAGTGCCGGATGGCGGCCATCGTGACGGAAATAGAGACGGATCGACAGCGGCACGTCCCAGCGACGGTCGCCGGCGCGGGTCAGTTCGCCCTGGGCCAGCGCCTGGCGCACGGTGCGGAAGGGCAGCCAGCCCAGGCCATAGCCCTGCAGCACCAGCTCGCGGATATTGGAGGTCTGCACGCTCTCGTTGAGGGTACTCAGATGGACCTCCTGGCGCGAACGGTCCCAGTGTGCCCTGAGCGCGGCGGCGATCAGTCCACTGGCATGATAGGCGATATGCGGCAGCGGGCGGCGCTTGTCACCGGGCAGGCTGAAGCGTGGCATGCCGGCGCCATCGGCGGCGCTCACCGGTACCAGCAGCTCCTCGCCCAGTGTCAGGTAGCGCAGGCCGCTCAGATCCAGGTCCAGGGCCATGCGCCCCTCGGGCCAGTAGCAGAGCGCCAGATCCACCTCGCCGCGTTCGAGCGCTTCGACATAGTCGCCGATCAGCCAGCTGGTGGCGCGCAGATAGGGCTCGATCCGGGCGTGGAGTGCGTGCTGCTCGAGCCACCCGGGCACGAAGTGGGTGAGCAGGCTCTGCGGTGCCGCCAGTCTGAGGCGCCGGGTGGCGTCGTGATGCAGATGCTGCAAGCGCTCGCGGGTCACCCGCACCCGCTCGGTGATCTGCTTGCACAGCGTCAGGAACTCTTCACCCGCCGGGGTCAGGCTGAGCGGCATCGTCTGGCGGTTGACCAGGGTCGCGTCCATCGCCTCCTCGAGCAGCTTGATGCGGCGCGAGAAGGTCGGCTGCGTCACGTTCTGCTGTTCGGCAGCCCGGGAGAAGTGGCGGGTTTCGGCCAAGACGATGAAGTCTTCCAGCCAGCGTAGTTCCATGCGGCTCTCTGTGATGAATCGAACTGTGGTGAATCGAATTGTGGTGGACCGAATTCAAGGACGTGGTGCCGTCATGATCACGGTCGCGGGTGCGCCTGCGCGTCCCTCTGCACGGCGCCTGCGTCGAGGGCATGGCAGGCGACCGCGTGCCCGTCACCGAGTGCCTGCAGGCGTGGTGGCTCCCGCGCGCAGCGCGGCGTGGCCAGGGGGCAGTGGTGGCTGTAGACGCAGCCCACGGTGGCCGCTATGTCAGCGGGTGTATCGGTGCTGGCGGCGGTGCCCTGGGCGCCAGCCTCGTCGAAACGCGGCCGCGCTGCCAGCAGCGCTCGGGTGTAAGGGTGGCGCGGTGCGCCGAAGATCTGTGCTGCCGGCCCGACCTCGCACAGCGTGCCGCGGTAGAGCACGGCGACATGGGTCGCCAGATACTCGACCACGGCGAGATCATGGCTGATGAACAGATAGGTCAGGCGGCGGGCGAGCTGGGTGTCGACGAGCAGGTTGAGCACCTGAGCCTGGACCGAAAGATCCAGCGCAGACAGCGGCTCGTCGGCGACGATCAGCTCCGGTGAGACGCTCAGCGCCCGGGCGATGGCCACGCGCTGGCGCTGTCCGCCGGAGAGTTCGTGGGGGTAGCGCTCGCCCCAGCCGCGATCGAGCCCGACGTCGCTCATCAGGGCTTCTACCCGCTCGCGCACCTGCTGGCGTGATGCCTCCGGGAAGTGCACATGGATCGGCTCTTCCAGTGCCTGGGCGATACGCAGACGCGGATTGAGCGAGGCATAGGGGTCCTGAAAGATCATCTGCATGCGCCGGCGATAGCGCTGGCGCTGACGTGCCTCGAGATGGTCGATGCGCGTCCCGGCATAGTGCACCTCGCCTGCCTCTGAGGTCAGCAGCCCCATGATCAGGCGTGCCAGGGTCGACTTGCCGCTGCCCGACTCGCCCACCACGCAGAGCGCATCGCCGCGCCAGAGTGTCAGGCTGACCGCGTTCAGAGCCTGGATATCCATAGGCCGGCGCCGGCCGAACACGCCCCGCGGCAAGCGATAGCGGTGGCTCAGCGCGCGCACCTCGAGCAGCGGCGGCGCGATATCCGCGGGCTCGCCGAGGGCAGCGAGCGAGGAGTCCGCGGCGGATGCTGGCGTGGCACGCGCGTCAGCCGAGCGATTCATCGTGCACCTCCGCTGAATCGACCGCCTCGTGGTCGATCATTTCATGGGCGATCAGCTGCGCCACCCAGTGGCAGGCGACTTCGCTGCCGCTGCTGGGGATGAGCCCGGGGGATATCCCCTCGCAGCGCCGGCGCAAATCGTAGTCCCCTGCATGACGGTAACGGCAGCGTGGATGAAAGGTGCAGCCGGTGGGCGCTGCGCCAGGCGCGGGCGGGCTGCCGGGGATCGGGCGCAGCGGTGCCCGCGGCGGATACATCTGCGGCAGCGCATCGATCAGCGCCTGGGTATAGGGATGCTGGGGGTCGTTGATCACTTCACGCGTCGGGCCGCTCTCGACCACCCGACCGGCGTACATCACCAGCACGCGCTGGGTCAGCTGCTGGATCACCGCGAGATCGTGGGAGATCACGATCAGGCTCAGGTCGAGAGTCCGGCAGAGTGAGGTGAGCAGGGCGACGAGTTCGGCCTGGGTGGTGACATCCAGCGCGGTCGTGGGCTCGTCGGCGATGATGATGTCCGGGTCGAGCAGCAGCGCCATGGCGATCACCACCCGCTGACACTGGCCACCGGAGAGCTGGTGCGGATAGCGTGAAAGCTGACTCTCCGGCGCTTCGAGGCCCACCTGGTGCAGCCGATGCAGGACCATCCTGCGCGCCAGACGTCGGGAAAGACGCCGATGGGCGCGTAGGGTCTCGTGCATCTGCTGGCCCACGGTGAACAGCGGATCGAGCGTCGTGCGGGGGTCCTGGAACACCATCGCCATGCGCCGGCCTCGAATGGCGCGCCAGCGCCGCTCGGAGAGTGTGGTCAATTCGCGCCCTTCGAGGCGGATGCGGCCGCTGGCGATGCGACCCGGTGGCGCCAGCAGATTGACCAGACTGAAACCGAGTACCGACTTGCCCGCACCGGACTCACCGACGATGCCCAGGCACTCGCCGCGCCCCAGGTGAAAGCTCACCCCGGCCACGGCCTTCAGCACCGTCCCGGGCAGCGTGAAGTGCACGCTGAGATCGTCGACTTCCAGCAGTGCCATGCGCGCTATCCTCCCCTCGATCTGAGGGCGACGGGTACCCGATACGGGTCGAGATGCTCGCGCCAGGCGTCACCCAGCAGATTGACCGCCAGCACCGTGAGAACCAGATAGGCCCCGGGCAGCAGGGTGATCCACCAGGCCCCGGACTGCAGATAGTCGAACCCGGACTTGATCAGCGACCCCAGCGATGGCTGGGTCTCGGGCAGGCCCAGGCCGAGAAAGGAGAGTGCCGCTTCGGCCATGATCGCCTGGCCGATCTGGGCCCCCGAGATCACCAGCAGCGCCGGCAGGGTATTGGGCAGCAGGTGGCGCAGCACGATGCGCGGTGCCGAGAAGCCCAGTACCCGCGCCGCTTCGATGTACTCCTTGCGCTTTTCCGCCATCACGCTGGCGCGCACCGTACGCGCATAGAGCGGCCACTCGCTGAGACCAATGATCAGGATCAGCAGCCAGATCCCGTAGTGGCCGTAGAAGGCGCCGCCGAAAGCGGCCTTGACCACGGCCCCGATCACGATCGCCATCATCAGGGTGGAAAACGCCAACTGGACGTCCGCCCAGCGCATCAGCAGGGCGTCGAGGCGCCCACCGCGATAGCCGGAGAGCAGCCCCAGGGTCACTCCCAGCAGCAGCTGCAGCAGCACCGCGCCGAGGCCGATCGCCAGCGACACCCGCGCGCCGTAGAGCATCAGCGAGAGCAGGTCGCGGCCCTGGATATCGGTGCCCAGCGGGTGGCCGGGCAGGCTGTCGGCGAGCCACCACGGCGGGCGCAGGGAGTCGCGCAGCTCGACCTGGGAGAGATCGTAGGGGTCACTGGGCGCGAGCCAGGGGGCCATCAGCGCCGCGCCCGCGAGAAGCAGGAATAGGCCCAGGCACAGCCATAGCCGGCGACGCCGCGCGAGGCTGCGCAGCGCGCTCGCCAGCGGACCCGACGACACCCTCGAGGAGGCCGGATTCACTGGATACCTCCTGGCGCCACGACCCGAGGATCGAGCAGCCGGCAGCAGAGATCGACCAGAGTGTTGATCAGTAGAAACAGCACGCCGGCCACCAGCAGATAGGTCACGATCAGCGGGCGGTCGCCGCGCTCCACCGCATCGAGGAACATCAGCCCCACCCCGGGCCACTGGAACACGCTCTCGACCAGCAGGGTATAAGCCATCAGTGAACCGAGCTGGATGCCACCCAGGGTCACCACCGGCAGCAGCGCATTCTTGAGTGCATGGCGGGCGTAGATCCGCCATGGTGACAACCCGCGGGCGCGGGCGAAGCGGATATAGTCGCTCGCCAGCACGCGGCGCATCTCGGTATGGATCAGACGCACGAATAGCGGCAGCATGCCCGCGGCCAGCGACAGCGCCGGCAGGGCGAGATAGGCGAGCCCCTGCCACGAGGCGAAGTTGGTCGCCCAGCCGCCCCACAGCGCTACCGGATTGCCGCGCCCATAGGCGGGCATGCCACCGAGGCTGGCCAGCCAGCCCGCGGAGTCGCCGGACGCAGCGCTGGAAAGGCCCAGTGAGAATACCTGGATCAGTAGAATGGCCGTCAGGAACACCGGCAGCGAGACGCCCAGTGCCGCCAAGCGCAGGATCAGGCGCGCCCCGGCGGCGTGTGGCTTGATCGCGCTGTAGATTCCCAGCGGCGCGGCGAACAGGGCGGTGAGCAGCCCGCCCGCGATCACCAGCTCCAGGGTCGCCGGCAGGTAGCCGAGCACCACCTCGAGCGCCGGGCGATGGAAAAAGCTCGAGGTGCCGAAGTCGAGTCGCAACAGCTGTCCCAGGAACTGCAGATAGCGACGCCAGGCTACGCCGCTGCCGTTCGCATCCGCGCCGGGCAGGGCGTCGCGCAGCAAGAAAGCGATCAGGCTGATCGCCAGCAGTACCCCTACCGCCTGTAGCAAGCGCTTGAACAGAAAGCGCGTCATCGACATCCAGCGTCTCTCCTTTCCCCAGCGCGTACGCTCAGCGGCTGTGGGTCTCTGTGGCGCGCGGTGTCACCACCACATCACCCAGGTAGGGCATGTTCATGACGTTGAGCACCGGCTCGATGGCGACCCGATCTGACGCCGCCCAGGCCAGATTCTGCCAGTAGAGCGGGATGAACGGGGCGTCGGCATAGACCATCGCTTCGGCCTGGCGCAGCATGCTGGTGCGCCGGCGCATGTCGGTCTCGCTGTTGGCCAGCGCGACCAGCGAGTCGAGCTCCGGGTTGCAGTACTCGCTGGCATTGTACTGGCCGGTGCCGCTGCGGCTATCGGGGCAGAAGGTGAGGTATTCGAAGAAGTTGGCCGAGTCGCCGGTGTCCGAGTACCACCCCATCATCATGATATCGGCGGCGCGGCGGTCGTATTCCGTCCAGTACTGATTCTTCGGCAGCGTCTTGAAATCGACCCGGATATGGATCTTGGCCAGCATCGCTGCCACGGCCAGCGCTACCTGCGCGGTCTGGGCGTCGTTGACATAGCGGTTGTTGGGCGCCATCAGGGTGACTTCGAAGCCATCCGGATAACCGGCCTCGCGCATCAGGCGTCGGGCCTTGGCCAGATCGTAGCGCGGTGTGAGCTGATCGTCGTGCCCGGCATACCCCTCAGGGGACATCTGCGCCGCCGGGGTGACGAATCCCTCGAGTAGGTGCTTGGCGATCGCGCGCTGATCGACGGCGTAATTCATCGCCAGGCGCACGCGGCGATCGCGGAAAGCCGGCACCCGGCGCTGATTGAGTTGCAGCAGGGTGATGCGTACCCCGGGCATGGTGACCAGATCGATCCCGGGGGCGTGATCGAGGCGGCTCAGGGCGGTGGCCGGCACCGGCGCGATGAAATCGACATCGCCGGCCAGCAGGGCCGCCACCCGAGTCGCACTCTCACCGATCGCCACCTCCGAGAGGTGCTCGACATTGCCCGGCGAGGCGTGATCCCAATAGTCGGGGAAACGTGTCAGCTCGATCCGCGCGCCGGGTTGAAAGCGGGTGACCTCGAACGGCCCGGTACCCGACATATGGCGCGAGGCGAAGGTATCGCCACCCTTGACGATCGCCGCCTTGTTCTGACTCTGGCCGTCAGCGGTAGTCGCCGGGCGCTCGCCACTGTAGAAGCGGCTATCCATGGGAAAGATGTAGGTCGCCAGGTTGAGCAGCAGCGGAAAGGGGCGTCGCGTATGCAGGTCGACGGTGGCATCGTCGACCACCGTGACGTCGACGATGGGGGCGAAGATCGCCTTGAAGTCGGGGCTGCGCTTGAGCCGCGCCACGGTCCAGGCAACATCGCGGGCGGTGAAAAGGTTGCCGCTGTGAAAATGCACCCCACGGCGCAGGTGCAGGCGCAGGGTGGTGTCGTCCAGACGCTCCCAGGACGTGGCGAGGCGCGGTTCTAGCCCCAGGTGGCGGTCCCAGCGTACCAATGGGTCGAACACCAGGTGCGCCAATCTGAGCACGCCCACCGTGAGCTGCTCATGAATATCCAGCGATACCGGCAGGGTGTCGTAGGCCACGTCGAGGGTGACATCGTCGGCACGGGCCGTCGCCGAGAGCGCGCAGACGCAGAGCAGGAGCGCGCTCAGGAGCCGCCATCGTCGCGCCTTGAAAAGAGCGGCTTGCCGGGCTTCGAACCGGTTGCTGTTGCGCATGCGTGCCTCATCGAAGTGCTTGTCTATTGTCATCGATCGGCGACGTGGTGATCGCTCCAGTCGCTCAGCAGGCGCCTGGCATGATGCGGATGGTGCCGGTCTGGTCGGCACGCGATACGGTGCAGCCGAGATCGTTGACGCGGCCATCCTTGAGCCCGTAGACCCAACCGTGCACCGACAGCGGCTGTTCGCGCTCCCAGGCGCGCTGGATGATCTTGGTCCGGCACAGATTGGCGACCTGCAGGCGGACGTTGTGCTCACACAGGCGGTCCACCTGCTCATCCAACGGCAACGCCTCGAGTTCGCGCTTGTGCTGCTGGTACAGCTCACTGACGCTGTGCAGCCAGTAGTCGACGATACCGTGCTCGCCGCCGGTGATCGACGCCTTGACCCCACCGCAGCCGTAGTGGCCGACCACCATGATGTGCTTGACCTTGAGCACGTCGACGGCGAACTGCACCACCGAGAGGGCGTTCATGTCGTTGTGATAGATCAGATTGGCGACATTGCGGTGAACGAAGACCTCGCCCGGCGGCAGATCGACGATCTGGTTGGCGGGTACGCGGCTATCGGAGCAGCCGATCCACAGATAATCGGGGTTCTGCTGCTGGGAAAGGCGCGTGAAGAAATCGGGATCCTGCTGCTGGATGCTGTCCGCCCATTGACGGTTCTGCTTGAGGAGCGTGTCGATGCTCATGGAGGTCACCTGAAACCTGAAGGGAGACGGACGCTGGACGCCGCACGAAGGGAAGAATTCTAGGCTATTCCGATCGGTATGCGTAGTGAGATACCCGGGAAGGGGAATTGGGCCATGTCGAGAAGCGCAGATGAGATACCCGGGGAGCGCGCGCGTGAGCCGACTATGCTGGAGCGATGACCGGGCCGGCGGGCGGGTCGCATTGGCTGGATATATGGCCCTGATAGGCAAGGTCTTTCCCGCCCCCCGAACTGGGCTGGTATGATCGCGACAACATTTTTCAAGGAGTCAGACAGTGGCGAGTTACGATTACGACCTGTTCGTCATCGGCGCCGGTTCCGGCGGCGTGCGTGCCGCGAGAACCGCGGCGGCAAATGGGGCGCGCGTGGGGGTGGCCGAAGATCGCTACCTCGGCGGTACCTGCGTCAATGTCGGTTGCGTGCCGAAGAAGCTCTACTCCTACGCCGCTCACTTCCATGACGCCTTCGAGGATAGTGCCGGGTTCGGCTGGACCCTGCCGCAGGCGCCCAGCTTCGATTGGGCCACGCTGCGCGACAACAAAGTCGCTGAGATCACGCGTCTCAACGGGATCTACGGGCGGCTGCTCGACAACGCCGGCGTGACCCTAATCAACGGTCGCGCGAAGGTCGTGGATGCCCATAGCGTGGAGATCGACGGCGAGCGTATCAGCGCCGAGAAGATCCTGGTGGCAGTGGGAGGCTGGCCCTGGGTGCCGCCGTTCGAAGGCAGCGAGCTCGCCATCAGCTCCAACCAGGTGTTCGATCTCGAACGCTTCCCCGAGCGCTTCCTGGTGCTGGGCGGTGGTTATATCGCGGTAGAGTTCGCCAGTATCTTCAATGGCCTGGGGGCCGAGACTCATCTGATCTATCGCGGTGACCTGTTCCTGCGTGGATTCGATCAGGAAGTGCGCGAGTTCACCCGCGACGAGATGGCCAAGAAGGGCGTCAATCTTCACTTCGAGGCCAACATCGAGCGAATTCGCCAGCTCGATAGCGGGCTGGAAGTGACCCTGACCAATGGCGAGAGCCTCGAGGTCGATGCGGTACTCGCGGCTACCGGCCGCCGCCCGCATCTGGAAGGGCTGGGTCTCGATACCCTCGGCGTGGCGCTGAACGACGATGGTACGCTCAAGGTCAACGAGCGTTTCGAGACATCGATTCCGTCGATCCTGGCGATTGGCGATGTCACCGGCGGGCCGGAACTGACGCCCGTCGCGCTGGCGGAGGCGATGCATCTGGTAGCGCATCACTTCGTCGATCACCAGGATGGCAGCACCCCGGGGGCGCTCGATTACGATGACATCGCCACCGCCGTCTTCTGCCACCCCAATATCGGTACCGTGGGGCTCTCCGAAGAGGCCGCGCGCGAGCGCTATGCGGCGATCCGGGTCTACAGCGCTGACTTCCGACCGATGAAGCACACCCTCTCCGGCAGTGACGAGCGCTGCCTGATGAAGCTGATCGTCGATGACGAGAGCGATCGCGTGGTAGGCGCCCACATGGTCGGTGAAGAAGCCGGCGAGATCATCCAGGGTCTGGCCATCGCTGTCCGCGCTCGGCTGACCAAACGCGACTTCGACGCCACCGTGGGTATCCACCCGACCGCGGCGGAAGAGTTCGTCACCATGCGCAGCGTCACCCGCCGCTGAACCTCCCAGCACAGTGCACATCGACGGCCACCCACGGGTGGCCGTTTGCGTTGGCGGACGGTCGTCCGCCGTCTCCTCCGTGATCCTGCCCCGGGCGTTTTTTCCCTGCTGGTCTAGACTGGAAGCTGCGATTGACGGTGTCTCCAAGACGCTCGTCAATATCACATAACCATTGTTTATTGAAATCGGATGGGTGGATAACCTGCCGTTTGAAGCAGGCGCAACACCTTGTTATCCTGTTAAGACATTAGTCATGGCGATGGACAAGATGACCAATCCCAACCCGGCATTCACCCCTTCGGCGGATCTGGCCAGACCCACGGTGGCAGACGCGGTGGTCGGCAAGCCCGACATGCCGCTGTTCATCCGCAAGCCGACCACGGAGGACGGCTGGGGCATCTACGAGCTGGTCAAGGCGTGTCCGCCGCTCGATGTGAACTCCGGCTACGCCTACCTGCTGCTGGCAACGCAGTTCCGCGACAGCTGCGCCGTGGCGACCACCGAGGAGGGCGAGATCGTTGGTTTCGTCTCCGGCTACGTCAAGGCTGCTGCACCCGACATCTACTTTCTGTGGCAGGTCGCGGTAGGCGAGAAGGCGCGCGGTACGGGGCTGGCCCGCCGCTTGGTGGAGGCGGTGCTGAGCCGCCCGGAGCTTGCCGGCGTCAATCATCTCGAGACCACCATCACCCCGGACAACCAGGCGTCCTGGGGGCTGTTCAAGCGGCTGGCGGACCGCTGGCAGGCACCGCTGATCAGCCGCGAATACTTCTCCACCGATCAGCTCGGCGGCGAACACGACCCGGAAAATTTGGTCCGTATCGGTCCGTTCGATCCGCAGCACATCTGACTTCCGGCGCCGGCAGCCGGTCATTCCACGCTGCCGGGCCGTCTCCAAGCTTCATCACTTGCATATCATCAGCCAGGGAGGTTGCATGCAGACCCAGATTCTCGAACGTATGGAGTCCGAGGTACGGACTTATTCGCGCTCTTTCCCGACCGTCTTCACCAAAGCCAAGGGCGCGCGTCTGACCGACGAGGCCGGGCGCGAGTACATCGACTTTCTCGCCGGTGCCGGTACGCTCAACTACGGCCACAATCACCCCAAGCTGCAGGAAGCGCTGGTCGACTACATCACCAGTAACGGCATCACCCACGGGCTCGACATGTGGTCCCAGGCCAAGCGCGACTATCTGGAAACCCTGGAAGAGGTGATCCTCAAGCCGCGCGGTCTCGACTACAAGGTGCATCTGCCGGGGCCGACCGGCACCAACGCGGTCGAGGCGGCGATCCGCCTGGCGCGAGTCGCCAAGGGTCGCCACAACATTGTCACCTTCACCAACGGCTTCCACGGCGTGACCATGGGGGCACTGGCGACCACCGGTAACCGCAAGTTCCGCGAAGCCACCGGCGGCATCCCCACCCAGGGCGCCAGCTTCATGCCGTTCGATGGCTATCTGGGTGATGGCAACGACACCCTCGACTACTTCGAGAAACTGCTGGGCGACAACTCCGGCGGCCTCGACGTGCCCGCCGGTGTCATCGTCGAGACCGTGCAGGGCGAGGGCGGTATCAATCCCGCCGGCCTCGACTGGCTGAAACGCCTGGAGAGCATTTGCCGGGCCCACGACATTCTGCTGATCGTCGATGATATCCAAGCCGGCTGCGGGCGTACCGGCAAGTTCTTCAGCTTCGAGCACGCCGGTATCGTGCCCGACATCGTGACCAACTCGAAGTCGCTCTCGGCTTACGGTCTGCCGTTTGCCCATGTGCTGATGCGCCCCGAGCTGGACAAGTGGAAACCGGGCCAATACAACGGCACCTTCCGCGGCTTCAACATGGCTTTCGTCACCGCCGCTGCCGCGTTCAAGCACTTCTGGAGTGATGACAAGCTCGAGCGCGACGTCCAGCGCAAGGGCCGTATCGTCGAGGAGCGCTTCACCAAGATCGCGGCTTGGCTGACCGAGCGCGGCCATGAAGCAAGTGAGCGCGGCCGTGGTCTGATGCGCGGTATCGACGTGCGCAAGGGCGAGATCGCCGACAAGATCACCGCCAAGGCGTTCGAGAACGGCCTGATCATCGAGACAGCCGGCCATGACGGCCAGGTGATCAAGTGCCTGTGCCCGCTGGTGATCAGTGACGAAGATCTGCTCGAAGGGCTGGATATTCTCGAGCGCAGCGTGGAAGAAGCCATTGGTTGAGACATGACGTCTCTGGCCGGCGCGGGCGCCGGGTTCACGGATGCCGCGCCGGGTAAGTGTCACCCCGGGGCCTGTCTCGCGCAGGCAGACCCCGAGTTCATCCCCAAGGAGCAGAATCGATGATCGTACGTAACCTGGAAGAGTGCCGTAAGACCGAGCGTTTCGTCGAAGCCGAGAATGGCAACTGGGACAGCACCCGTCTGATGCTGGCCGACGACAACTGCGGTTTCTCCTTCAACATCACCCGGATCCACCCGGGCACGGAAACCCATATCCACTACAAGAACCATATCGAGGCGGTGTTCTGCTACGAGGGCGAGGGTGAAGTCGAGACCATCGCCGATGGCAAGATCCACACCATCAAGGCCGGTGATATGTACCTGCTCGATCAGCACGATGAGCACTGGCTGCGCGGCAAGGAGAAGGGCATGACCGTGGCCTGTGTCTTCCTGCCGGCGCTGACGGGCCGCGAGGTCCACCGCGAAGATGGCTCCTACGCGCCGCCGGAAGCGTGATCTGCGCGCCTGACGGACGTAACGAAAAAGCAGTACCAAAAAAGACGGGCAGCCCTGGGGCTGCCCGTCTTTCTATTACCACCTATCTATTACCACCTACTAGCACGTTACTGCTCGCCAACGAAGGGCTGGTGCGAGAGCGCGCCTCAACCCAACGCCAGCGACACGATCGACTCCGCCATCGGCAGGCGGCTGTCGACCGACATCATCACGCTCAGCGCGGTGACCACCATGATCGAAAAGCCGAACACCTTGCGGGCCCAGGCCTGATCATCCTCCGCGCGGTAACCGCGCAGGGTGATCACTAGCCAGTAGAGACCCACTGCGACGGCCACGATCGCGTAGATCCAGCCGGTGTAGCCGGCCACGCTCAGCATCACCGACGCCACCACGAAGAGTGCGGTATAGATCACGATATGCCGCTTGGCCACCCCGATGCCGCACTTGACTGGCAGCACGGGAATCGACGCCGAGGCGTAGTCGTTGAAGCGGAAAATCGCGATCGCGTAAGAGTGGGGCATCTGCCAGATACTGAAAATGATCAGCAGCAGCAGGGCGCCCAAGTCGAACTGACCGCTGACGGCGCAGTAGCCGATCACCGGTGGCGAGGCCCCGGAAAGACTCCCCACCAGCGTGCCGTAGACCGAATGGCGTTTCAGATAGAGGCTGTAGGCACCAACGTAGATCGCGAACCCGAAGGCAGCGAAGCCGGTGGCCAGTGCCGTGGTCTGCCACGCCAGTAGACCGAAACCGAGCACACCCAGTACGCCACCCATCAACAGTGCGACCGGAATCGAGATCTGACCGGTGACCATGGCGCGCGACCGTGTGCGCGCCATGTGCTGGTCGATGTCTCGATCGATCACGTTGTTGAAAACGCAGCCGGAGGCCACGACCAACGAGGTGCCGATCACCGCAGCAAAGAACAGCAGGGGATCGAAACGGCCACCGGCGGCCAAAAAATAGCCGCCGATGACTGTTACGAGGTTACCGAAGATGATGCCGGGCTTGGTCAGCAGCAAGTAGGGCTTGAGGGCCATTTGCGTGCTTAGTTCAGCATCATGTTGACGTGGATGTTGTGCATGATCCATAGGGAACCACCAATGATCAGCCCCAGGATACCGATCGTGAAGACGATGGCGATGAAGTTCCAGCCGCCTTCGGCCTTGGTATTCAGGTGCATGAATAGGACCAGCTGCACCAGCACCTGCGCGATGGCGGTGACCACCACGGTCACCATCATCACCGGTACGCTGAAGCCTCCGGCCATGACCACACCGAACGCGATCAGCGTCAGTACGATCGAGAGGACCAAGCCGATGAAGTACGACTTGTAGCTGCCATGGCTGGCGCCGTCATGAGAGGTATGGATATCGCTCATGGTTACATGGCTCCAAACAGGTAGACGAAGGAGAAGACGCAGATCCAGACGATGTCCAGGAAGTGCCAGAACAGGCTCAGGCACAGCATGCGCGGCTTGGTGACGCTGTCGAGACCGCGGCGCGAGATCTGGATGAACATGGTCGCGATCCAGATCAGGCCGAAGGTCACGTGCAGACCGTGGGTGCCGACCAGGGTGAAGAAGGACGACAGGAAGGCGCTGCGATCCGGCCCGTGGCCTGCGACGATGAGGTGATGGAACTCGTACACCTCCATCGCGACGAAGCCGAAGCCGAGCAGGAAGGTCACGGCCAGCCACTTGAGCACGGCACCGCGATCACCGGCGTTCTGCGCCAGTACGGCGAGGCCGAAGGTGAAACTACTCACCAGCAGCAGGAAGGTCTCGACCAGCACGAAGGGCAGCTCGAAGATCTCCTGTGAGGTCGGGCCGCCGGCGGTGGCGGTGCCCAGAACCCCGTAGGTGGCGAACAGCGATCCGAAGATCACCAGGTCGCTCATCAGGTAGATCCAGAAGCCGAACACCTTCATTGCGCCGGCATCGTGGTGCTCATGCCCGTCGTGGGCATGAGCGTCGTGGTTAGTCAGGGTATCGGTTGCCATGGTTACGCCTGCATCTCCAACCGTTTGTGGTATTCACGCTCGGTCTTTTCGACCTCGGCAGCGGGGATGTGATAGTCCACGTCATCGTTGTGGATACGCACCATGAAGGTCACGAACATGCCGATGGCGCCGACGGCGACCAGCCACCAGATGTGCCACACCAGGGCGAAGCCGAAGATCAGGCTGAACAGCCCCAGGATCGGACCTTCGTTGGTGTTCTTGGGCATGTGCACGTCTTCGAAGTGGGTCGACAGCTCACGCTTGAAGCCACCCGGCTGCTGCTTCATCTCCCAGTAGCTGTCGATGGAGTGAACCTCCGGCAGATGGGCGAAGTTGTAGTTCGGGGGCGGCGAGGAGGTGGACCACTCCAGGGTGCGGGCATCCCACGGGTCGCCGGTGACGTCGCGGTTCTTCTCGCGGTCGCGGATACTCACCACGAGCTGGATCACGATGCAGGCGATACCCAGGGCGATGATCACGGCGCCCACCCAGGCGACGATCATCAGCGGCTGCCACTCGGTCTGCTCGTAAGACTGCATGCGACGCATGGCACCGAAGAAGCTCAGCGCGTAGAGCGGCATGAAGGCCATGTAGAAGCCGACCAGCCAGCACCAGAAGGAGCGCTTGCCCCATTTCTCGCTCAGGGTGAAACCGAACGCTTTCGGGAACCAGTAAGTGAAGCCAGCCAGCATGCCGAAGACCACGCCGCCGATGATGACGTTGTGGAAGTGGGCGATGACGAACAGGCTGTTGTGCAGCACGAAGTTGGCGCCCGGCACGGCCAGCATGACACCGGTCATGCCACCCAGGGTGAAGGTGATGATGAAACCGATGGTCCACAGTACCGGCGCGGTGAACTCGAGACGCCCGCGGTACATGGTGAACAGCCAGTTGAAGATCTTCACACCCGTGGGTATTGCGATGATCATCGTCGTGATGCCGAAGAAGGCGTTGACGTTGGCACCGGCACCCATGGTGAAGAAGTGGTGCAGCCAGACGATGAACGACAGGAAGGTGATCGCCACCGTGGCCCAGACCATGGTCTTGTAGCCGAACAGACGCTTCTTGGTGAAGGTCGAGATGACCTCGGAGAAGACACCGAACGCCGGCAGGATCAGGATGTACACCTCGGGGTGGCCCCAGGCCCAGATGAGGTTGACGTACATCATCTGGCTGCCGCCCATGTCATTGGTGAAGAAGTGCATCCCCAGATAGCGATCCAGCGTGAGCAGGGCGATGGTCGCGGTCAGGATCGGGAACGACAGGATGATCAGGACGTTGGTGCACAGCGCCGTCCAGGTGAAGATCGGCATGCGGAACAGGGTCATGCCCTTGGTGCGCATCTTCAGGATGGTGACGAAGAAGTTGATACCGGTCAGGGTCGTCCCGATACCCGATATCTGCAGTGACCATATCCAGTAGTCGACCCCGACGTCCGGACTGTACTGCAACTCCGATAGTGGCGCGTAGGCGAGCCAGCCGGTCTTGGCGAACTCACCGATGACCAGCGAGACGTTGACCAGAATGACGCCGGCAGCGAACAGCCAGAAGCTGACGTTGTTCATGAACGGGAAGGCAACGTCGCGGGCGCCGATCTGCAGCGGCACCACCAGGTTCATCAGACCGATGACCATGGGCATGGCGACGAAGAAGATCATGATCACACCGTGGGCGGTGAAGATCTGATCGTAGTGGTGGGGCGGTAGATAGCCCTCGGCACCCCCGGCCGCGATGGCCTGCTGAGTACGCATCATGATCGCGTCGGCAAAGCCGCGGATCAGCATCACCAGGGCGACCAGGAAGTACATGATCCCGATCTTCTTGTGGTCGATGGAGGTGATCCATTCACGCCACAGATAGCCCCACTTGCGATAGTAGGTAACGAGCCCGACGACCAGGGCGCCGACGATTCCGATGACCGTCGCCGTGACCATGATGATCGGCTCATGGTAGGGAATCGAATCTAAGCTGAGTTTTCCGAACATGACGTTACTCCGCTGCCTGCGCACTCATGGGCATTGAAGGCTCCTGTGCTTGGTTGTGCTCGCCATGGCTCTGCGTACCACCGTGACCAGACTTGTAGCTTCTGATCAGGTCGCCGTAGAAGTCGGGCGAAACCTGCGAGAAATACTGCACCGGCGCGCCGATGGTCGGCTGTGCCAGCTTGTTGTAGTCGTCCGGGAACATCATCGTGTTTGGCGACTGCTTGACCTTGTCGACCCAGGCCTGGAAATCGGCTTGCGACGTCACGTGGGCGTCGAACAGCATTTCCGAGAAACCTTCGCCGCTGTAGTGGGTCGAACGACCACGGAAGGTGCCGATCTCGCTGCCTTCGAGATAGACGTCGTTGTTCATCCCGGCCATGGCGTAGATCTGGCTGCCGAGGTTGGGAATCATGAACGAGTTCATCACCGTGCCCGAGGTGACCCGGAAGTGCACCGGCGTATTCACCGGCATGGCCAGCTCGTTGACCGTGGCGATACCTTGCTCGGGATAGATGAACAGCCATTTCCAGTCGAGCGAGATCGCATCGATGGTCATGGTTTCGTCTTCACTGGCGATCGGCTTGTGCGGATCGTAGGAGTGCGACGTCTGCCAGGTGAGGATCCCCAGGAAGAGGATGATGACGCATGGGATGGCCCATACGAACAGCTCGATGACGTTGGAGTGCTCCCAGTTCGGCGTGTACTTGGCCGCCAGGTTGGTGCCACGATACTTCCAGGCGAACAGGATGGTCATCACGATGACCGGAATGACCACGATCAGCATCAAACCGAAAGCGGTGATGATCAGTGACTTGAGCCCCTGACCAACAGGACCACTCGGGTCCATCAGTGCCGAACCGCAACCGCTCAACAGCAGTGGCACGGTCAGCCACGTCATCACACTCAAATACTTGAGGGAGTTCCTTTTTCTCATCTCACGACCCCAGTGGAGGAAAGCTTTTGGCCCTGCAACATCGGCTAGCGGCCTGCATCATACGCCGCTCGCCAGGGCTGACAACTCGAATGACGAGAACCGCCGTTGCCATCGGCCTCGACAAGTCGCCAACGAAGTAGGGATTTCGCGGACGACATTGTACCTAAAAAAACCTTGCCCAGCAGGCCGGTGGCGGCAAAGTGCCGCGTGTGTGGCGATTTGTCGCACTGTTTTTCTTACTATCTGTCGCACCACCTGTAGCAGCCGTCGACATCGGGCGACGCAGGCTGTGTGGCGGTGCCACTCAGACTAGTCCATCGGCACGCGACGTGCGCCCTGAAGGCCAGCGCAGTCGACAGGTTGCACCCGCGGCATTAGACGCAGAGGAAAAACGGCGCCCATGGTGTCGAGATGCCAACACTCGGATCAGACCCGTGTGCGCCGTAGTGGGCTGTTGATTAGCTGTTCCGGTGACTGGACATTGGCCACCCTCACCCCGCGCGGCCTGTATTTCGCATAATATATATTATGTTAAATACACCATGCGAAGGTTTTCCCGACTGCTCCTGACAGCGGCTGGCGTCGTCTTTTTGATTCCCGCCGTCGCCCTTCAGATCAGCACCCTTGCGAGCATTCAATGCTTACCCTCGCGCGCGCGAAGCCTCTGGCCAGGTGCTCGGTGGCTCTGCTCAAGGTGAGCGCGTAGAATGATGAATTCTTTGTACAACGGCTCGGGATTGTCGATGATCGACTCGGATGCCCTGCTCAGACAGGCAGACCAACAGTGCCAGGAACGCGGCGTGCGCTTCACGCCGATCCGGCGCCGCGTGCTCGAACTGATATCCGCCACGCCCGGCGGGCTCAAGGCTTACGATCTGCTCGACCGGCTCTCCGACGAACACGCTGCGGCGCGTCCGCCGACCGTCTACCGCGCGCTCGACTTTCTCATCGAGCAGGGTCTGGTGCATCGCATCGAATCGCTCAATGCCTATATTGCCTGCCCGTGTCCGGAACACGTGCATCGCTTCCAGCTATTGATCTGTCGCCACTGTGGTCGTGTCGAGGAGCTGCATCAGGAAGCGGTTGGCGAAATACTGGCGAGTACGGCACGGGAGCGCGGTTTTACCATTCAGCGCCAGACCATCGAACTGCTGGGTACCTGCGATGCCTGTCGCGACGGCGCCGAGCGCGCGTGATATTTCGCCAACAGTCAGCAAACCCATCCCTTTGAGCCTGTACGGCAAAAGCCGATTTTCCTCACTCGACGAGAGACGCCATGTCACGCCTGTTTGACGATCTGGAGACTGCAGCCCCCGGCACTCGGGTGGCGCTGGACGAGCTGATCGAGAACGCCCGCTGGAACGCCGACGGCCTGATGCCGGCGATCGCCCAGCAGCACGATAGCGGCGAAGTGCTGATGATGGCGTGGATGAATGCGGCCGCTCTGCGCGAAACCCTGCAAACCGGTCAGGTCTGCTATTGGTCGCGCTCACGCCAGACTTTCTGGCGCAAGGGCGAGACCTCGGGTCAGCGCCAGCGGCTGGTCGAGGCGCGACTCGACTGTGATGGCGACACCCTGCTGCTCAAGGTGGAGCAGACCGGCCCTGCCTGCCACACCGGGCGGCGTGACTGCTTCTACATTCGGCTCTCGGAAGAGAACGGCGAGGTCGATCGTGAACCGCTGATCGCCCCCGAGGCGCTCTACGGCAAGCCACGCTGATAATATGCTGCGCCGCCTGGCCGCTGCCCTGATGACCGGAATGATCCAGGGCTATCGCTACCTGATCAGCCCCCTGCTCGGCCCCCGCTGCCGCTTCTGGCCGACCTGTTCCAGCTATGCGCTGGAGGCGATCAAGCTGCACGGGCCTTGGCGTGGCGGCTGGTTGACCCTAAAGCGGTTGGGCAAGTGTCACCCGTTCCATCCGGGAGGCGTCGACCCGGTGCCCGAGCCGCGTCGTCGCTGCAGCTGCGCGGCTCGCGAGCCGTTCCGCGACGGCGCTATCCAAGACACTCCGGTCCATGACACCCACGATGGCACACGCGACGGCAGTTGCCAGAGAACAGCTGACGCCACGGCAGCCTCCGAACACGACAAAGACCGCGACGCGCGCTGACGAGTGCAGGCGATGTCGCGGCGCGGCGGCTCAGGCGGCCTGAGCCTCACGCGCAGTGGCATGAATACGCTCGAGCATCGCATGCAGCCCGTTGCTGCGGGTGGGTGACAGATGCTTGTCCAGCCCCAGCTCGGCGAGGAAGGTCGGCTGACTGTCGAGAATCTCCTGCGGTTCACGTGCGTCGTAGATGCGCAGCAGAATCGCGATCAGCCCGCTGACGATGGCCGCATCCGAAGTGGCGCGGAAACGTAACCGCCCTGCTTCCGGTGTCGCGGTCATCCACACGTTGGACTGACATCCTTCTATCTTGTGCGCCGGGGTACGGTCCGCTTCCGGGAACGCCGGCAATTGGCGCCCCATGTCGATGATGTACTGGTAGCGATCCATCCAGTTGTCGAACATCGAGAATTCTTCGAGCAGTTCGGCCTGGGCCTGTGCGATGCTCATGGGCTCTCCTTGGTTGTCGATCGCGCCATTATAGAGGCTGTGACCGGCCGACCCCAGCCACACCTGCAGCCCGCGCGTTATGACTCGATTTTACGTATCGTTTTTACGTAAATGGCCTATGCTGTGAGCAAGACCATCGTCAGTGGCCCAGCGCCCTGCCGGTGGCAAGCGTGAAGGCGCCGCAGAAGCGCTTCCAAGACGCTATCGAAGATACGAAATCATCAAGACAGGGAGCACACCATGGCCCGTAACGGCATCCGCTACGACGATGTCTGTCGCGCGATCGAGACGTTGAAACATCGCGGTGAGACGGTCAGCGTGCAGAAGATTCGCGACTTCCTCGGCACCGGCAGCTACACCACCATCAGCGATCACCTGCGCGAATGGCGCCTGCGCCAGGATACCGGCGCGGTCAACAGCATTCCGCGTAACCACGAGCGCCCGGAGCTGCTCGAAAGCTGGGTCGCCGACATCTGGGACAAGGCGCAGCAGGCCGCCTATGAGAAGCTCGCGGTCTATCGTCAGCAGGCCGACGAGCAGATTCTCGACGCCAACGAGGCCAGCCAGGCCGCACAGCGCCAGTGCGAGGATGCCGAACAGCGTCTCGCTGCGCTCAACGAGCACATGCTCATCGTCCAGGAGCGGCTCGAGAACAAGACTAACGAAGCCGCCCATCTGCAGGCGGAACTACAGGCACTGCAGGCCCAGCAACAGCAGCAACAGAAACGGCTGAACCAGCTGGAGCAGACCTGCCAGCGCCACCAGCAGGCGCTGGAACAGGCCGAGCGCCAGCATCGCGAAGCCTTGGCCAAGCAGCAGCAGACGCACCAGACCAAGCTGGCCCAGGAAGAGAAACGCCACGAAGCCGCCGAGAGTCGCCTGATGACGCTGCTCGACGAGGCGCGCCAAGAGCGGCTCAAGCAAGAGAAGCAGTACGAACAGCGTCTAGCGACGCTGGACCAGCGCAGCGAGCGGCTACAGATCGATCTCTCCGAGCAGCGGCGCCAGTACACTCAGCTGCAGGAATCACTGCGCGCGGACAAGGTGCACACCGAGCAGCTCGAGAGCGAGCGCCGTCTGAGCGACGACCGACAGCAGACGCTGCAGCAGGAGAAGCAGCGCCTGGAGGCCGAACTCAAGAACCTGCGCGCGGCCAACCGCGAGCTGCATGAGCGCCTCTCCCGCGCCGCCCTGCCCCCGACCGCCGTTTGAGCGCTGGCCTGGCGCCCAGGGGCTTTCGCCAATAACCCGCTCGAAAGCACATGAAAAAAGCGCTCTGGCGAGCGCTTTTCGAGACAGCCTTGGCGGTCCGGCGGTAACCGCCGGACCTGGCCTGATCAGTCGTAGGCGTTATCAGTAGTAGGCGTTGGTGGTATCGGTATGGTCGGTGACGTCACGGATGCCGGCGAGCTCGGGAATCCGCTCCATCAGCGTGCGCTCGACCCCCTCCTTCAGCGTCAGGTCGACTGCAGCGCAGCCCTGACAGCCGCCGCCGAACTGCAGCACGGCCACCTGCTCTTCGGTGAGCTGGATCAGACGAATCTCGCCGCCGTGCGCCGCGAGCCCGGGATTGATCTCACTGTAGAGGATGTAATTGACGCGATCCTCCAGCGGACTGTCGGCGTTGACCTTGGGCATCTTGGCGTTGGGCGCCTTGATCGTCAGCTGCCCGCCCATGCGGTCCGGATTGAAATCGACCACGGCCTCTTCCAGGAACGGCACGCTGTTCTTGTCCAGGAAGACATCGAACTTCTCCAGCGTGAGGCGCTCGTCGCTGGGCTCTTCTTCGCCCGGGCGGCAGTAGGCCAGGCAGGTCTCGGCATAGGGCGTGCCCGGCTGGGTGATGAATACCCGCACCGCGATGCCCTCGACGTTCTGCTTGGCCAGCAGTTCGGCCAGGTACTCCTGCCCGCTTTCGGTGATCTGAATCGGTTGGCTCATGTCGCTGCGAACTCTGCTTGAGACGTAGTGGAACGAGATGGCGTGACGCTGGGCTTCGATCTCGTGGATGGTGACCATGGTAGAAAAAAGTGGGCACCAAGACAATCCCGAGTGATTTAGTCAGGAAAGTATCGGTACGCTACCGACAGTCCCGGCGAGTCTCGCCCGCCCGCGCTTTCTGCTACCCTGTGGCCCCCGCCGTGCTCGACTGAGCCAGGGGCGCGCGAGCGCGCATCCACTCCCTCTTTTACGAGCCGTTTTGCCGCAGGAGATCCGCATGGCCGTTCACCGCAGACCGTCGTTCGAGGCGCTGAGTCAGACCCTCGCAGCACGCATCGTGATTCTCGACGGCGGCATGGGCACCATGCTTCAGGAATACCGCCTCGACGAGGCCGATTTCCGCGGCGAACGCTTCGCCGACTGGCCCAGTGAACTCAAGGGCAACAACGACCTGCTGACCCTGACCCAGCCGGCGGTGGTCGGTGCGATTCACCGCGCCTATCTGGAAGCGGGCGCCGATATCGTCGAGACCAACACCTTCAACGCCACGCGGCTGTCGCAGTCGGACTACGGCATGGAGGAACTGGTACCCGAGCTCAATCGCGAGGCCGCCCGCCTGGCCCGTGAGGCCTGCGATGCGGTAGCCGCCGAGAGCGGCGTGCCGCGCTACGTGGCCGGGGTCCTCGGCCCCACCTCGCGTACGGCGTCACTCTCCCCCGATGTCAACGATCCGGCCAAGCGCAACGTCACCTTCGACGCCCTGCGCGACAACTATACCGAAGCCGCGAGCGCGCTGATCGAAGGCGGCGCCGACCTGATCCTGATCGAGACCATTTTCGACACCCTCAACGCCAAGGCGGCGATCTACGCTTTAGAGGCGCTGTTCGAAGCCCGCGGCGAGCGGCTGCCGGTGATGATCTCCGGCACCATCACCGATGCCTCCGGACGCACCCTCTCGGGACAGACCACCGAGGCGTTCTGGAACGCGGTGCGCCATGCGCGACCGCTGGCGGTGGGGCTCAATTGCGCCCTGGGCGCGGAGGAGCTGCGCCCTTACCTTGAGGAACTCTCGCTCAAGGCCGATACCTTCGTCTCCGCGCACCCCAATGCCGGCCTGCCCAACGAGTTCGGCGAGTACGACCAGAGCCCCGAGGAAATGGCGGCGATCGTGCGCGAGTTCGCCGAGAGCGGCATGCTCAACGTGATCGGCGGCTGCTGCGGCACCACGCCCGAGCATATCGCCGCGGTCCGGCGCGCGGTCGACGGCCTGGCGCCGCGGCGCATCCCCGAGCGCCCCGCGGCCTGCCGCCTCTCGGGGCTCGAGCCGTTCAACATCGAGGCGCAGTCGCTGTTCGTCAACGTCGGCGAGCGCACCAACGTCACCGGCTCGGCGCGCTTCAAGCGCCTGATTCAGGAGGAGGACTACACCACCGCCCTGGAAGTGGCGCTGGAGCAGGTCGAGAACGGTGCCCAGGTGATCGACATCAACATGGATGAGGGCATGCTGGAGTCGCAGGAGGCGATGGTGCGCTTCCTCAACCTGATTGCCGGCGAGCCCGATATCGCCCGGGTGCCGATCATGGTCGACTCCTCCAAGTGGGAGATCATCGAAGCCGGTCTCAAGTGCATCCAGGGCAAGGCGATCGTCAACTCGATCTCGCTCAAGGAGGGCGAAGCGTCGTTCCGCCACCAGGCCACCGAGTGTCGACGCCATGGTGCCGCCATCGTGGTCATGGCGTTCGACGAGCAGGGCCAGGCCGACACTTTCGCGCGCAAGACCGAGATCTGCGAGCGCGCCTATCGGCTACTGGTGGATGATATCGGCTTCCCCGCCGAGGACATCATCTTCGACCCCAATATATTCGCCATTGCCACCGGGATCGAGGAGCACGACAACTACGCCGTTGATTTCATCGAAGCCACCCGCTGGATTCATGAGCACCTGCCCCATGCGATGATCTCGGGCGGGGTGTCCAACGTGTCGTTCTCGTTCCGCGGCAACAATACCGTGCGCGAGGCGATCCACTCGGTCTTCCTCTATCACGCGGTCAAGGCCGGCCTGACCATGGGCATCGTCAACGCCGGCCAGCTGGCGGTATACGACGACCTTCCCGCGGCCCTGCGCGAGGCGGTCGAGGACGTCGTTCTCAATCGCCGCAGCGATGGCACCGAGCGGCTGCTCGAGATCGCCGAGCGCTATCGTCAGAGCGAAAGTGGCGGTGCCGCCGGCGGGCCGAAGAAGGAGGATCTCGAATGGCGCGGCTGGGCGGTCGACAAGCGCATCGAGCACGCCCTGGTCAAGGGCATCACGGCCTATATCGAAGAGGACACGGAAGTCGCGCGGGCGGCGGCCGAGCGCCCCATCGAGGTGATCGAAGGCCCACTGATGGACGGCATGAACGTGGTCGGTGACCTCTTCGGCGCGGGCAAGATGTTCCTGCCTCAAGTGGTCAAGTCGGCCCGGGTGATGAAGCAGGCGGTGGCCTATCTGATCCCCTACATCGAGGCGGAGAAGTCCGGCGAGAGCCAGTCCAAGGGCAAGATAGTGATGGCCACGGTCAAGGGCGACGTCCACGATATCGGCAAGAACATCGTCGGCGTGGTCCTGCAGTGCAACAACTACGAGGTGATCGATCTCGGCGTGATGGTCCCCGCGGAGAAGATCCTCAAGACCGCCCGCGACGAGGGTGCCGACATCATCGGCCTCTCGGGGTTGATCACACCCTCGCTCGACGAGATGGTTCACGTGGCCAAGGAGATGCAGCGCCAGGGCTTCACCCTGCCGCTGCTGATCGGCGGCGCCACTACCTCCAAGGCCCACACCGCGGTGAAGATCGCCCCGCAGTACGCCGAGCCGGTGATCTACGTCAGCGACGCCTCGCGCGCCGTGGGCGTGGCCAGCCGCCTGCTCTCGCCCACGCTCAAGCCGGATTATGTCGCCGAGATCCGGCGCGAGTACGATCAGGTGCGTGAACGCAACGCCAAGCGCCGACCCAAGGCGGCCGACCTGGGCTACGCCGAGGCGCGCCAGCGTCGATTCCAGGCGGATTGGCAGAACTTCACCCCGATAACGCCGGCACAGCCCGGTCTGACGGTGTTCGACGACTACGATCTCGAAGAGCTGGTCCCGCGCATCGACTGGACCCCCTTCTTCATGACCTGGCAGCTGGCGGGCAAGTATCCGCGCATTCTCGACGACGAAGTAGTCGGTGAAGCCGCGCGCAACCTGTTTCGCGACGCCCAGGCGATGCTGCGCCGGCTGATCGACGAAAAGCATCTGCGCGCGCGCGGCGTGATCGGGCTGTGGCCGGCCAACAGCGTCGACGACGACGTCATCGAGGTCTATGCCGACCCGCAGCGCTCGCGGGTCATCGAGCGCCTTCACCACGTGCGTCAACAGAGCACCAAGGGGCGCGACGGGCTCTGCTACAGCCTGGCCGACTTCATCGCCCCGCGCCACGCCGCGGATGGCCGCGAGCGCGATCAGCTCGACTGGATCGGCGGCTTCGCCGTCACCACCGGACACGGCGCGGACGAGCTGGCCAAGCACTATGAGGCGGCCGGCGACGACTACAACGCGATTCTGGTCCAGGCCCTGGCCGACCGTCTAGCCGAGGCCTTTGCCGAGCGCCTGCACGAGCGCGTGCGCAAGGAGTTCTGGGGCTACGTGCCCGAAGAGACGCTGGACAACGACGCCCTGATCGCGGAGAAATATCAGGGGATCCGCCCTGCCCCGGGCTACCCGGCGTGCCCCGATCATACCGAGAAGGCGACGCTGTTCCGGCTGCTGGATGCCACCGAGCACAGTGGCCTCACCCTGACCGACAGCTTCGCCATGTGGCCCGCGGCGGCGGTCTCCGGCTGGTACTTCGCGCATCCGGCGTCGAAGTACTTCTCCACCGGCAAGATCGGCCGCGATCAGGTCGAGGTGCTAGCCGCGCGCAAGGGGCTCACTCTGCCCGAGATGGAGCGCTGGCTGGCGCCGGTGCTCTCCTATGATCCGGACGACGCGGTAGCGCCGGCCGCCCAGGCGTCATGAGTGGAACTCGGCGGCTAATAACGCTTAAGCAACAAATTATGATCATTTATTCTTTTGTAGAATAAAGCAGAGGCGCTAAGGTGCCCTTGTTGGCAATCCATGACTAGCAGGATTCGGCCCGATGTATCGCTACGATGCCTATGACCAGACGCTCGTCGACGAGCGCGTGAACCAGTTTCGCGACCAGATGGATCGCTACCTCGCCGGTAAGCTGGGTGAGGAAGAATTCCGTCCCGTTCGCCTTCAGAACGGTCTCTATATTCAACGCCATGCGCCGATGCTGCGTATCGCCATCCCCTACGGCATGCTCAGCAGCGAGCAGCTGCGCGCGCTGGCGGCGATCACCCGCCGCTACGACCGCGGCTACGGCCACTTCACCACGCGCCAGAACCTGCAGCTCAACTGGCCGGCGCTGGAAGACGTGCCCGAGATCCTGGCCGACCTGGCCAAGGTGCAGATGCATGCCATCCAGACCAGCGGCAACTGTATCCGCAACACCACCAGCGACCAGTTCGCGGGTATCGCCAAGGACGAAGTGGTCGATCCACGGCCCTGGTGCGAGCTGATCCGACAGTGGTCCACCCTCCACCCGGAGTTCGCCTATCTGCCGCGCAAGTTCAAAATCGCGGTGACCGGCGCTACCGACGACCGCGCGGCGATCCATGTTCACGACATCGGCCTGCGGCTGTGGCTCGACGATGCCGGCGAGCTGCGTGTACGCGTGCTGGCCGGCGGTGGCATGGGGCGCACGCCGATGATCGGTGAAGTGGTGCGCGAGGATCTGCCGTGGCAGCACCTGCTCACCTATCTCGAAGCGATCGTGCGCGTCTACAACCAGTTCGGCCGCCGCGACAACAAGTTCAAGGCGCGCATCAAGATTCTGGTCAAGGCGCTGGGCATTGAGGAGTTCACCCGGCGCGTCGATGCCGAATGGGCGCATCTCAAGGATGGCTCGCAGACCCTCAACGAGGCCGCCGTCGAAGCTGCTCGGGTCCACTTCCCCGAGCCGGCCCGCCGCCCGGTCGACGAAGCCGCCATCGCCGAGTACGAACGGCTCCGACAGGACAACCGCGCCTTCGCGCGCTTCGTCACCAACAACGTGATGGATCACAAGGTACCGGGCTACAAGGCAGTCACGCTGTCGTTGAAACGCCGCGAGGCGGCCCCGGGCGATATTACCGCCGATCAGATGGACGCGGTGGCAGAGCTCGCCGAGCGTTACGGCTTCGGTGAACTGCGCGTCACCCACGAGCAGAACCTGGTGCTCTCCGACGTGCCGGTGGACGAGATCGAGACCCTGTGGCAAAAGCTCGATGCCCTGGGCATGGCCAACCCCACGGTAGGCACGCTCAACGACATCATCTGCTGCCCCGGCGGTGATTTCTGCTCGCTGGCCAACGCGGTATCGATCCCGATTGCCCAGGCGATCCAGGAGCGCTTCGAGGACCTCGACTATCTCTACGACCTGGGGCCGATCGACCTCAACATCTCCGGCTGCATGAACGCCTGCGGTCACCACCATGTGGGCAATATCGGCATTCTCGGCGTCGACAAGAAGGGCGAGGAGTACTATCAGATCTCGCTGGGTGGCAACGCCGATGACGACGTTTCGCTGGGCAAGATCCTCGGCCCGTCGTTCTATCGCGAAGACGTGCCCGGGGTCATCGACAAGGTGCTCCAGGTCTATGTCGAGAAGCGTCTCGACGATGAGCGCTTCCTGGATACCTATCGCCGTGTCGGTCACCAGGCTTTCAAGGAGCGGGTCTATGCCTGAATCGGATACCTCACTCGAAGCACGCGAAGTCGTCACGACTCGCGCGCCACTGATCAAGCTGGGTCAGCAGGTCGAGGACACCTGGGTGCTGTCGCGCGATACCGAGACGCTACCCGATAGCCGTCCGGCGATCGTGCCGTTGGCGCTGTGGCAGGCGCACAGTGAAGACGGCGAGCTGGCGCCCTGGCTGCCCAGCGATACCGAGCTGACGCCGGCGCTGGCCGCCACCCTCGAGCAGGCGGCGCTGGTCGCGATCGACTTCCCCGCTTTCACCGATGGCCGCGGCTATACGCTGGCCCGGCTGCTGCGCGAGCGTTTCGGCTACGCCGGCGAGATTCGCGCCATCGGCGATGTGCTCATCGATCAGCTCTACTACATGAGCCGCTGCGGCTTCGATGCCCTGGCTCTGCGCGAAGATCAGGATATCGAAGCGGCGCTGCGCGCGCTCACCGCGTTCAGCGTCAGCTATCAGCCGGCGGTGGATCTCCACGAGCCGCTGTTCGCCCGCCGTCTGCGCGAGCATCGAGCCGGCTGAGCCTGGCTCGGCAACGCAAAAACCCCGGTACAAACCGGGGTTTTTTATGGTCTTGCGCTGCCTCGCGCGCCCTCTAGCCGCGGCGCTTCTGCTGGCGCTCGCGGTTGGCGGCGCGGGCGCGCTCCGACTTGCGCAGCATCACGAAAGTCGCGCCGAGCCCGCCCTGCTGCGGTGGCGCCGAGGCAAATGCCTGCACCTCCTCGAACTGCTGCAGCCAGTGATGGAGATAGGAGCGCACGACGTTGGCACGCCCGTTGTCCTCGCTGGAACGCCCGTGCACGACCAGCACACTGCGCAGATCGTGGGCGTAGGCGTCCTTGAGAAAGCCAAACAGCGCGCGCCGACACTCGAGTACCGGCATGCGCATGATGTGCAGACGCGCCTCGGCGGCGTAGCCACCATGGCGCAGGCGTTCGAGCACGCCGATCTGGATACCGTCGCGGCGGTACTCGATCGGATCGTGGGCGCCGACCAGGTCGACGAACTCGTCGGAGAGAAAATCGCGCTCGTCGGCGAGCCCCTGCTGTGCACTTTCGCGGCGGGCCAGCTGCGCTTCCGAGGGCGCTGCGCGGCGTCGCTCGACCCGGGCCTTGTCGCCCCCCTTGGTCAGCGGGCGAACGTCATTGCCCAAAGCTTGTCGGAAGGCCTGATGCTCGTTGGTGGCATGACTCATGGTGGCGCTCCTCCTGTAATCGGCTCGGGCACCCCGCACCGCGGGCGATGGGGTGGCACCACGTGATGACTGACATACGGCGTGGTGGCACATGGCTGACAAGCGCATCAGCCTCTTCGAATGCTAGCACGAGGATCGACGCCTGCCTCAATCCGTGGGCGTAGACTCCCGCCATCGCGCGGGCACCGCTATGCTCCAGGGGTATGCCGCCCCGGTCATCGTATCGACCAACCCAAACTCACGCTCAGGAACCCCGATACACCCATGCTACGTACGCTGAAATGGATTTTCGTCGCGCTCCTGGTGCTGCTGGCCACGGCAGCCGGCTGGTTCTGGTACACCTACAAGAGCCCCTACGGCTATCACCCCGTCGAGCCGGCGATGGTGGATACACGCATTCCGCGCCAGGATGTCTTTGTCTATGGCACTTTGCGCCAAGGCTGGATTCGCTGGCTGGTCACCGGTCGCGCCGGAGATAGCCGCCCCGCTACGCTGGCTGGCTACCGCAAACAGGATCTCGACGTCATCGCGGATGACGATGGTCAGGTCGACGGTGAGATCATTAGCGTCACGCCGGAGGAGTTACGCGCGCTCGATCGCTACGAACGCGTTGGCGTCCGTTACCAGCGTGAAAGCGTCAAACTCGAGGACGGCAGCATCGTGTGGATCTACCGACTCATCGATAAGTGATATTTAACAACAAAATCAAGATAACGGTATAAATCAGGCAAGACAGAACGTCTCACAGGGCTCCGGTTTGAGCCCGATCCGGGGCGAACGTACAATACCGTTTCTTCCCCGATCGGACCTGCAGGCGCCATGGCCACGCTCACGCTCTACCACAACCCGCGCTGCTCCAAGTCACGCGAAGCCCTGTCGCTGCTGGAATCGAGACGTATCGATGTCACCCTGCACCGCTATCTGGACGATCCGCTCGACCGCGAACAGCTCGCAGCGCTGGCCCACCGCCTGGGTGACGACGCCCCGCTGATGCTGCGCCGCGACGAGTCGGAGTGGCGCCAGTTGGGCATCGATGACCCAACCCTGGCGCAGATCCTCGATGCCATTGCCGAACACCCCCGTCTGCTGCAGCGTCCTATCGCCGATGATGGCGAGTACGCGGTCATCGGGCGGCCGCCGCAGGCCGTGCTGCAGCTGATCTGAATACCGCTCGACGCCTCTCCGACAAGGCTTGTCCCAAAAAGGGCCACCCCCACTACGCCACCGACTCCCGAGGAGATCCAATGAGCTCTGACAGCGCTACCCGAGGCACCGACCTGCCCTACGTGCTGGTGCTCTACTATTCGCGCCACGGCGCGACCCGGACCCTGGCCGATGAGTTGGCCAAGGGCGTCGACAGCGTGGCCGGCATCGAGGCGCGTCTGCGCACCGTGCCGGCGGTCTCCCCGGTCAGCGAGGCGACTGCGCCGGCGATTCCCGAGGAGGGGGCGATCTACGTCGAGGAGGACGATCTGCGCCAGTGCGCCGGTCTGGCCCTCGGCAGCCCCACCCGCTTCGGCAACATGGCCGCGCCGCTCAAGTACTTTCTGGATACCACCAGCGGTCTGTGGATGAACGGTGTCCTGGTGGATCGCCCGGCCACCGCCTTCACCTCCACCGCGAGCCTGCACGGCGGTCAGGAGAGCACCCTGCTGACCATGCTGATTCCACTGCTGCACCACGGCATGGTCTATGCCGGCGTGCCCTACAGCGAAACCCGTCTGATTCATACCCGCAGCGGCGGCACGCCCTACGGCACCAGCCATGTCGCCGGCGCCGATGGTTCGCGTGAAGTCGACGACGACGAACGCCACCTGGCCCGCGCCCAGGGCCGGCGCATCGCCGAGCTGTCGCTGGGCCTGAAGCGGATGCGGGAGGCGCGCGGATGAGTGAGCGACCCGCAGCCGACGTTTCTGCCGATGCCTCGTCAGACGCCTCGATCAAGGCACGCCGTGGCGTGTGGATCGCCTATCTGGTGCTGCTGGCGCTGCTGATCCTCGGCGGCGTCTGGCGCTACTCACAGGCTCACGCCGAAGCCGCGGCCCTGGTGGTCCGGGCGCTGCCGCTGGTGCTGTTCCTGCCGACCCTGCTGCTGCGCCGCCGGCGTGGCCATCTGTGGCTGACCGCGGTAGGTCTGCTCTACCTGGCCCAGGGCGGGTTGATCATGGCCAACGGCGGCGTGTCAGCGCTGGTGATCGCCGAGATGCTGGCCGCGGCGGCGCTCGCGGTCTGTGCCTTGCGCTATTTTCGCAGCCAGAGTTCACGCCAACGCCCTGCCTCATGAGGCCATCCGGTGCGCTGATCCTGGCCATGCTGGCGCTCAGCGTGATCGCCAGCCTGCTCGACTGGCCGCTATGGCCGGCGGCGATTCTCGCCTGGCTGGCGACCCTGCGCCTGCTGCGCGGTCTACCGCGTGCCTCACGCCGGCAGGCCGGGCTGCTGCTGGGCGCGGGTATCCTACTGTGGGGAATCGCGCTGGCGCGAGGTACGCCGTACCCGCTATGGCACGCCTTCACCACCAACCAGACCTTGCTGATGATGTTCGCCGGGGTCAGCTTCCTGACTCTGGCGACCCCGGCAGTGCGTAGCGGTGAAGCGCGCAGCGGCAGCCGTCTGGGGACGCTTCTTGGCGCGCATTTGTTCGGCGCCGCGATCAATCTTTCGGTGGTGTTTCTGTTCGGCGAGCGCATGCAGCGCGACGGTCGCCTCAACCGCACCCAGGCATCGATCCTGGGGCGCAGCTTCGCCGCCGCCGCGACCTGGTCGCCCTTCTTCGTCGCCATGGGCGTGGCGCTGACCTACGCGCCCGGGCTCGATTATCTGGCACTGCTGCCGTGGGGCCTGCTGGCCGGTGCGGCACTGCTGCTGGTCAACCTGGCCGACGTGGCGCGTCTGGACGAGCCCTTTCAGGGCTACCCGATCGAGCGCAGCGCCCTGCTGCTGCCCTGCCTGCTGGCGCTCGCGGTGATCTCACTTCACCTGCTGTGGCCGGCACTCTCGATTCCGCTGATCATTGCCCTGGTGGCACCGCCCTTCGCTTTACTGCTGATGCCGCGTGACGACCGCCGCACGCGGCTGCGACACCATTTCACCCAAGGCCTGCAGGGGTTGGCGCCACAGTTCGCCTTGTTTCTCGCCGCTGGGGTCATCTCCACCGGATTGAGCGCGCTGCTGGCAAGCCTGCCCCAGGGGCTCGACCTGCCGCTATCGCACTTCGGCCACTGGCAGGCGTGGTTTGCCTTGGGATTGATCGTGGTCATCGCCTTCACCGGCGTGCATCCGCTGATCGGTATCGCCACCCTGGCGCCACTGGTGGCACCGCTGCACCCGGACCCGACGCTGCTCGGCATGCTGTTTCTGATGAGCTGGGCGCTGGGCACCGGCAGCAGCCCGCTCTCTGGCAGCAACCTGGCGATCTGCGTGCGCTACGGTATCAAGGCGCGCCACATGCTGCGCTGGAACCTGGCCTATGCGTTGGGCGGCTGGCTGGCCTGTGGTGGGGTGTTTGCGCTGCACGCAGCCGCGGCATGATGCCGCCCGGATGAGGAACGCCTTGACGTCGGCCACCGGGCTGCAATGATGACAGTCAAAGACACGCCAACGGAGAACCATCATGAGCGACCTGGCCGGCCTGCGCCGCGATTACGAGGGCGAGTCCCTGGCACCCGAGCATACCCCTGACGATCCGATGGCGCTGTTCGACCACTGGCTCGAGCAGGCGATTGCCAGTGAGGGGCTCGACGCCAATGCCATGACCCTGGCCACGGTCGACGGCGCCGGCTATCCGCATGCGCGTATCGTGCTGCTCAAAGGGGTCGATCCCGACGGTCTGCTGTTCTACACCAACTACCAGAGTCAGAAAGGCAACGAGCTGGCCCACGTCGCTCAGGCCGCGCTGGTGTTCTGGTGGCCCGGCCTACAGCGTCAGGTGCGGGTCGAGGGGCGCGTGGAGAAGGTCACGCTCGAACGCTCGGACGACTATTTCGCCAGCCGCCCGCGCAAGAGTCAGCTGGCGGCCTGGGTCTCCCAGCAGAGCGTGGAGATTCCCGGGCGTGACTGGCTCAAGGAGCGCCTGGCGCGCTTCGAGCAGGTGTATGCGGACAAGGACGTCGAGCGCCCGCCGCACTGGGGTGGATACCGTGTGGTGCCGCAGGCGATGGAGTTCTGGCAGGGGCAGCGCAGCCGCCTGCACGACCGCGTGCGCTACTCACGCCACGACGAGCACGACGCCACCTGGCACCGCACTCGCCTAGCGCCCTGAGGCAGGCGTCACCGGGAGCGCCCCACTGGGCCGATAGCGCCAGTCAGAAAAGAAAACGCCCGGTCGTCATGACCGGGCGTTCTCGTTCGGACTCGGGCGCCAGCTTACTCGGCAGTGCCTTCGGTCCACTTCTTGACCAGCTCAGGATGCTCGCTGACCCACTTCTTGGCGTTCGCGTACGGGTCGCTACCCGGCTCCTGGTTCATCAGCATCACCTCGCTCATCTGCTCCGGCGTCCAGTAGAAGTTGTCGAGGATCGCGTAAGCCTGCGGCATGCGCTCCTTGAGCCCCTTGTGAACGACAGTGTCGATGTGCTCGGCGTCACCATAGGCTTTCTTGGGATCTTCGAGATACTTCAGGTCCCAGCGCGCGAACATCCAGTGCGGGGTCCAACCGGTGACCACGATGTCCTCATGGTTCTTGATCGCATTGCCCAGCGCCGAGGTCATCGCCGCGCCGCTGCTCGACTGCAGCGAGAGGTCGTCGATGCCGTAATCTTTCATCGCTTTTTCGGTCATCGACATCAGGCCGGCACCCGGATCGATCCCCACGATCTTGTCATCGAAGAGATCGGCATTGGCGTTGAGATCGGCGATCGAAGAGACCTTCTCGTAGGTGTACTCGGGCACTACCAGCCCCAGCTTGGTGCCATCGAGATTCGGACCGAGGTCTTCGACCTTGTCCTTCACCTTGGCCAGATAGTCGCCGTGGGTGGTCGGCAACCAGGCGGCGACAATGGCATCGGCATCGCCGGTGCCCACCGCTTGCCACATCACCGCGGCGGAAAGCGAATCCATGTTGACCTTGTAGCCCTCCTGCTCGAGCACCGCGCGCACCACGTTGGTGGAAGCGACTTCGGAAGCCCACTCCACATAGGCGAGATTGATCGTGCCCTTGTTCTCCTGGGCCTGGGCGGCACCCGCACTGAGACTGATCCCCGCGGCCATGGCGAGCATGGTGTAACGAACCGATTGCGACAGTAGATTGCGTGTCATCGACTTTCCCTTCTTGTGCTTGGTTTGGCTTGACGTACTGACTTGCTTGACGCACTAACGCTCGGTACTGATCCGGGTCGCGGCTGGGCCGTGACCCGGAGCTGCCGGCAGCAGCGCTCGCGGCGGCCGCAGCCGACGCGCCGAACTCGGCTGGCCACACCGCCAGCAGTGCACTGGCGGCGTAGCATCACTTGGCCCGCTTGCGGCCGCGGAAGGACTGGGTCAGACGGTCCAGCAGCATGGCCATGATGACCACCGCGAGACCCGCCTCGAAGCCGTCACCCGGGCGCAGGCGCTGGATCGCCCGCCACACTTCGCTGCCCAGACCGTTGGCACCGATCATGGCGGCGATCACCACCATCGACAGCGACAGCATGATGGTCTGGTTGATACCGCCCATCAGCGTCGGCAGCGACAGCGGCAACTGCACCTTGACCAGCTTCTGGGTCCGTGTCGAACCGAAGGCGTCGGCGGCCTCGACCAGCTCCGTGGGCACCTGACGAATCCCCAGGGTGGTGAAGCGGATCGCCGGCGGCATCGCGAAGATGACCGTGGCGAAGATGCCGGAGACCGAACCGATACCGAAGAACGGAATTGCCGGAATCAGATAGACGAAGGCCGGCATCGTCTGCATGAAATCCAGCACCGGCATGATGACACGATAGAAGCGATCGGAGACCGCAGCCAGAATACCCAGCGGCAAGGCGATCACAACCGCCACCAGGGTGGCGATCACCACCAGGGTGAGCGTCTGGATCATCGGGTTCCACAGCCCCAGGTTCCAGATCAGCGCCAGACCCAGGGCCGCCCCGATGGCGAGCCGATGTCCGCTGAGCCGCCAGCACAGCAGCACGATCAGCCCCAGCAAGGCCCACTCCGGCAGCCACATCAGGCCGTCGTTGAGCAGATTGATGCCCGCCTGGGTGGTGCGCGAGATGGCCCGCGTCACCCCGGAGAACTCGGTGGTCAGAAAGTTCAGGCCGCTCTCGATCCAGCTACCGAGCGGGATTCTTGGAATCTCGAAGTCCATTTATGCCTCTCCCGCCGTCGCCAGTTGTTCGAGTACTGCGCCCTTGACCACTACACCGAGCAGCCGCTGCTCCTCATCGACCACGGCAATCGGACAGTGGCGCTTGGTAAACATGGAGTAGAGCCGGGAGAGCGATTCGTCCGGCCCGACGCTGGGATAGTCGTCATCGATCAGATCACGAATCGAGTCCGAGCCAGCCTTGGCCGCTTCATCGGCCTTCTCGGCATCGACGACGCCCAGCAGCTTGCGTTCGCGGTCGATCACATAGATCGAGTCGAGACTGCTCTCGACCATCTTGCGCAGCACGGTACGCGGACCGTCTTCGATGCGGGCAGTCGCCCGTACCGGGCGCATGGCCCGACGTGCCGTCACCACACGCGATCTGTCGACCCCCTGGGTGAAGCGCGCCACGTAGTCGTCGGCCGGAGAGGTGAGAATCTCCTCAGGCGTACCGATCTGCACTACCTCGCCATCGCGCAAGAGGATGATGCGGTCGCCGATATTGAGCGCCTCGTCGAGGTCATGGGTGATGAAGATGGTGGTCTTCTGCATGCGGTGCTGGAGCTCGATCAGCTCCTGCTGCATGTCACGCCGAATCAGCGGGTCCAGCGCTGAGAAGGCTTCGTCCATCAGCAGCACGCTGGAGTCGTTGGCCAACGCGCGGGCCAGGCCGACGCGCTGCTGCATGCCGCCGGAGAGCTGATTGGGGTAGGAGTCCTCCCAGCCTTCGAGCCCGACCTGCTTGAGCGCATCGGCCGCTTTCTTGGCCCGCTCTTCCTTGGGAATGCCGCGAATCTCGAGTCCATACTCGGCATTCATGCGCACGGTACGGTGGGGAAACAGCGCGAAGTTCTGGAACACCATCGAGAAGTGCTTGCGACGACACTGAAGCAGCGCCTTCTCGCTCAGTTGGGGGATGTTCTCCCCGTCGATGATGATATCGCCCTCGGTGGGCTCGATGAGACGGTTGAGACAGCGGATGAGGGTGGACTTGCCTGACCCCGAGAGCCCCATGATGACCAGGAGCTCGCCCTCATGGACGTCGAAATCGATATTGGAAAGGCCGAGTGTCTGCCCTGTTTGCTCCAGAATCTGGGACCGGTTGAGTCCCTGGTCACGTAGTTGGAGCGCTTTCTTGGTGTCGCTACCAAACACCTTGCTCAAGTTACGAACTTGAATCTTGGCTTGCTGTGCGTTTGTCATTTTGTGGCCTGGTTTGGCTGAGCAAAAAGGTCCCGCGCGAGTGTCACCAAAAGGCCGCCGAAGACACACTGTGTTGCTTTGGATACGCAGTGTTTCTGATGGCTTACACGCGCTCGGCCCGGTCGCATCATACGAAATTATGAAAAACCCTTCAAACGACGATGATTTGTAATTGGAAACTCATTCAAGGCGTCATTTCTGCTGGCGCACGATAGCGTGGCGCTCGGTCCCTCCTCGTTTGCGCTAGCCCGCCCAGGTTCCGTACGAAAGCCGCCTGCGCTCGCCGGCTTTTCGTCACAACCCTGGATGGCAACATCGCCGGCGTCGACGCATCGCATCTCGGCCGGCATCAATCCAGCGCCGCCTCCAGACGGTGGCGCTGCCATTCACTCTGCGGCGCATTAAGTTTCAGCGTCGCCTCGATCACACCCTCCTCCAGATTGGTGACGAGCGTGAATCCCAGCTGCTTGAGCAGCCGTCGCATGGGCTGGTTATCGGTCATCACGGTACCGACCATGACCAGGGTGCCCACCTGCCGGCTGTAGCGAATCATCTTCTCCATCAGTAGCCGCCCGAGTCCGATCCCGTGGAGGTCATCACGCACGATGATCGAGAATTCGGTACGGATGTTGTCGGGATCGTTCCACACTCGGACCACGCCGAGCATCTCTTCACGGCCTCTCTTTTCCGGCGCCATCGCCTGCCCCTCGTCAGCCTCCGCGAGTGGCAGACGGCGAACGGCAATGAATGCCATCTGGCGGTCGTAATTGATCTGGCTGAGCTGGGCCAGCTCGCGCATCGACAGCACCGCCTTGTGATGGAAATAGCGGTAGCGAATGCTCTGCTCCGAAAGCCGGGTATGGAACTGGGTGATCAAGGGCGCATCTTCACCGCGGATCGGCCGCACCTCGACCTCGCCACCCGCCAGCGTCACCGTCTCACGCAGCTCTTCGGGGTAAGGCATGATCGCCTGCACCGCGCGCTCGCCCAGATCGAGGGCGAAGTCGACCGCAGTGAGCCCGTCGCGATTGAGCAGCAAGGGGTTGAGTTCGAGTCCCTTGAGCCGTGGCAGATCCGACGCCATCTGCGACAGCTTGACCAGCAGTTGGGCGACCTGGGTGATCTCCGCCGCCGCATCCTCGCTGTGGGCGCGAATCAGCCGCCCGGCGCGGGTACGATCGATCAGCTCCTCGGCCAGGCGCATATTGAGCGGGGGTAACGCGATCTGGCGATCCGCCATCACGTCGATCTTGTAGCCGCCGCCGCCGAAGACGATCACCGGACCCAGCTCGGGGTCGCGGGTGATCCCGGCGCTCAGCTGCCAGGAGCCCTTGCCGCGCTGCATGGTCTGCAGGCAGTAGCTGTAGATGGGACTCTGCGGCAGCGTCTCGGCGATCCGCTCTCCCAGCCGCACCACCGCATCGACCACGCTGCCGGGCTGCTCCAGGTCCTGGGCCAGCGCGCTGGTCTGACGCGAGGCCTCCCGCCAGTAGCGAAACGGCTCGCAGTTGTCGCGATGCACCACCTTGACCGCCCATGGGCCCGGCAGCGTCTGGGTGGCGCGCTCTGCCTCCTCGAAATCCGCCACATAGCGACTGGGCGCACTCTCGATGCCGTAGGCGGCGAGCACCTGGGCGGTCTCTTCATGGGTCAGGCGGTCGCGCCCGCGGCTCAGCGACGCGTCGATCAGCGCATGGCAGCGTTGGCGGATCTCGGGGCTGGAGGCGAACGGCAGCGAGGGCGGCGTCTCGTGGAGCAGCGCCTGGACCCGGCGATAGCGCACCAGGTGCAGGAAGGCACGTACCGCTTTCTCCGGCGACAGGTAGCTGGGAATCCCGGCGCGATTGAAGGCCGCCCGGGCCGCCAGCGCCTCCTTGAGGCCCATCCAGCTCACCAGCAGCCGATGACGATAACGTTGCCGGGCCGCGATCAGCGCCTCGGCGGTGGCTTGCGCCGGTGCCAGCCGGGTCGGCGCATGGAGCACCAGCACCGCATCCACCTGGGGGTCACGGGTGACGATATCCAGCGCCGCCAGATAGTCCGCGGGGGTCGCCGAGCCGCCGAGATCGATCGGGTTGCGCCCCGGCCGGCTGACATCAAGCCCCGCCTCGAGCAATGCAGCCACCGTGGTCTCGCCGAACTCCGCCAGCTGGCCCCCGCCGTCGATCAGCTTGTCGATCGCCAGCAGCGCCGGCCCCACGCCGTTGGAGACGATCGCCAGCCGGTCACCGCGCGGCGGCTTGAGTCGGGAGAGCGTCTCCAGCGCGTCGAACAGCTCGTCGGAGTCCTCCACCCGCACCACGCCGGCCCGCGCCAGGGCGGCCTCGATCACCGCGTCGCGGCGTTCGATACCAGGCGTTTCCGGTAGCTGGTCCAGAGTGGCCTGGGGCGTACGCCCGCTCTTGATCGCCAGTACCAGACGGTTGCGCGAGGCGTCACGCAGGGCGGTCATGAAGTGGCGCGCATTGCGGATGCTCTCCAGGTGCAGCAGCAACGCCCGGCACTTGCTGGAGAGATTGAGATAGTCGATGACATCGGGCAGGCGTACATCGAGGCTGTCGCCGAGGGTGACCAGGTGCGAGAACCCCACTTCGCGCCCCGCCGCCCAGTCGATCATGGCATTGCCGAGCATGCCCGACTGCCCCAGGTAGGCGACGCTGCCGTCGGCGATCGGTTGCGCGGCATAGGTGGCATTGAGCCGCCAGGAGGGTACCGCCACTCCCAGGCACTCCGGCCCCAGCACACGCATGCCCGAACGTCGGGCCGCCTTTTGCAAGCGCGCACGCAAAGACGCCTCGCGTTCGAGCGAGGCGCCTCCGGATAGAATGAGTGCCGCACGCACCCCGATCGCACTCAAGTCGTCGATCACCTTGGGCAGGCTGCGTAGCGGCGAACAGATCACGGCCAGATCGGGCGGGCGTGGCAGATCGGCAATGCGGCGCAGGCACTCGACACCGTGTACGTCGTCGTAGCCACGCGGATTGACCGCCCAGAGCGGCTTGTCGAACTGCCCTTCCAGCAGGTTGCGCAATACCACTCCTCCCAGCGACTCGGGCTTGGGGGACGCTCCGATCACGACCAGTGACTGGGGCGCGAAAAATCGACGCAGGAATTGCGTGGCCACGGTGGACCTCACGGCTCGGGTTATGGTTATTTCAACCCTACACGCTCAGCGCTCCCGCGTTGAGCCCTGGTCTGGATTTAGCCATACCGCCCGAACCCATGGGGTCGGTACCCCAGCATGCCAGCGCCCCGGAGGGTCGAAACCGCCGATGATCACGTCGTACCTCACTCACCCCGACTTCGCTCGGCACGACATGGGCGGCTCGCACCCGGAAGCGCCCGTGCGCCTGGAGGTGATTCGCAAGCGCCTGATGCTCAGCGGCCTGCTGCAACAGACCATGCAGTCGGAGGCGCCGCCGGCGAAACCGCTCGCTCTGGCGCGCGTTCACGCCCCAGACTACCTGGAAACACTCGCGTGCCAGCGTCCCCAAAACGGCTTGCAGACGCTGGATAACGACACGCGCATGGGCCCGTGGACGCTCGAAGCGGCGGCGCTTGCCGCCGGTGCCGCGATCAAGGGTGTCGACCTGGTCTGCGGTAATCGCGCCGACAACGTCTTCTGCGCCGTGCGCCCCCCGGGCATCACGCCGAACGCGCGCTGGCGATGGGCTTCTGCTTCTACAACAACGTCGCCGTCGCCGCGGCGCACGCGCGTGCCGTGCATGGCCTGGAGCGTATCGCCATCCTCGATTTCGATGTCCACCAGGGCAACGGCACCCTGGACATCTTTCACGACGACCCGAGCGTGCTGATCTGCAGCAGCTATCAGGAGGCGTTCTATCCCTGGCGCTATCTCGAAGGCGACTGGCCCAACGTGGTCAACACCCCGCTGCCCGCCGGCACCGCCAGCCGTGACTTCCGCCTGGCAATCGAGCGTGACTGGCTGCCGGCACTGGAGCACCACCGCCCGCAGCTGGTGCTGCTCTCCAGCGGCTTCGATGCCCACCGCGACGACCCGCTGGGAGAACTGGCGCTGGAACACGGCGATTTCTACTGGATCACGCATCTGGCGATGGACATCGCGCGCCGCTACGCCGGGGGCAAGCTGGTGTCGGTACTCGAGGGCGGCTATCACCCCAAGGCGCTGCCGCTGAGTGTCGAGGCGCACCTCACCGCGCTGCTCGGCCAGCCCTACCCGGGTTAGCGCGTCTATCTCGATTGGCACGTTTGTCTCGATGAGGTCGCCTGGCTCGGCGAGACAGACAGGCAGCACGGCGACGCTCTCGTCACGCGCAACGTCGTCATGTGGCAGAGCCGGCCCAGGGCGCTGTGATATTCTGGGCCCAAACCGACCCAGACAGAGATTTTCATGGCCGCCAGCAACGATCAGGATGCCGCGCTGCGCATCGCCTCGGGCCGCAAGCCCTTCGTCGAGCCCCTGCGCCTGGGTGAACGGCTCAAGCAGATTCGCCTCTCCAACCAGTGGACCCTGGGCGACGTCAGCGCACGCACGGGGCTGGCGCGTTCGACCCTGTCCAAGATCGAGAACGACCAGATCTCGCCCACCTTCAGTGCGGTTCAGAAGCTGATCACCGGGCTGGGCATCGATCTACCGCAACTGCTGACCCCGGCGAAGTCGCGCTCCCACTCCCGCGGGCGGCGCGATCTCACTCCCAGCGGCGATGGCAAGCAGCACCCCACCCCCACCTACGAACATGAACTACTCTCTTGGCAACTGGCGCAGAAACGCATGGTGCCGTTCAAGACCATCGTGCGGGCACGCCGCTTCGACGAATTCCAGGAGTGGGTGCGCCACGCCGGCGAAGAGTTCCTGATGGTGCTGGAGGGCGAGATCCTGATCTACACCGAGTTCTACGAACCGCTCGCCATGGCCACCGGCGATTCGCTCTACTTCGACAGCGACATGGGGCATGCGCTGGTCTCCACCAGCGACACCGATGCCGTGGTGCTGTCGGTCTGCACGCCGGGTGAAGGTGACTAGTCAGGCGACGACCCTGGCCTGGACACGCCTTCTCGTCTTCGCATGCCACGTTCCAAGCTCTGTCTTCCCGACCCGAGGAGCCCCTACCGATGCAACATCTCGACGACGCCACGCGTACCGAACTCGAGGCGGCCGCTTTCCGCCGCCTGCTGCGCCATCTCGACGCCAACAAGGACGTGCAGAACATCGATCTGATGATCCTCGCCGACTTCTGCCGCAACTGCCTCTCCAAGTGGCTAGTGAACGCCGCCGAAGAGCGTGGCGAGACGCTCGACTATGAAGCCGCGCGCGAATACGTCTACGGCATGCCTTACTCAGAGTGGAAGGCCAACCATCAGGCGCCGGCCAGCGATGCGCAGCTGGCCGCGCTGGAAGCGCGCCAGCAGCGCAAGGCCAACGGCGGAGCGGACGCATGAGCGAGGCGCTGATTCCGCTGTCGATCGCGGTGCTGACCGTCTCTGACACCCGCGATGAGCAGAGCGACCGCTCCGGCCAGACCCTGGTCGAGCGGCTCGAAGGAGCCGGCCACCGGCTGGCCGAAAAGCGCATCGTGCCGGATGACGTCTATCGTATCCGCGCGGTCGTCGCCACCTGGATCGCCGACCCCGAGGTGCAGGTAATCCTGACCACCGGTGGCACCGGCTTCACCGGACGCGATTCGACCCCGGAGGCGATCGCACCGCTGCTCGACAAACATATCGAGGGCTTCGGCGAGCTGTTCCGCCAGGTCTCGTTCGAGGAGATCGGCAGCTCCACGGTGCAGAGCCGCTGCCTCGGCGGCCTGGCCAATCGCACCGTGATCTTTGCCCTGCCCGGCTCCACCGGCGCCTGTCGCACCGGATGGGACCGCATCCTCGGCGAGCAGCTCGACAGCCGCCACCGCCCGTGCAACTTCGCCAATCTGGTGATTCCGGAACGAGGCACCCACACGCATGGCTGAAACGACACCCCCGCTGGAGAGCGTAGAGCGCGCCCGGGAAGCCCTGCTCGACGGCGTGACCCCATTGGGCGCCGAGCGCATCGCCTGTGCCGAAGCGGCCGGCCGCGTGCTGGCGCGGGAGGTGGCCGCGGCGCTTGACGTGCCGCCTGCCGACAACAGCGCCATGGACGGCTACGCCCTGGCCAGCGGCGACTCCGGCGGCGCCCTGCCGATCTCGCAGCGCATCGCCGCCGGCCAGGCGCCGCAGCCGCTGGCACCTGGCACCTGCGCACGCCTGTTCACCGGCAGCGAGATACCGCCCGGCGCCGACTGCGTGGCGATCCAGGAAAACGTTACCCTCGAGGATGGGCTGGCACGCATACCCCCCACCCAGCCGGGCCAGAACGTGCGCCGCCGCGGGCTCGACGTCAGTGTGGGCAGCCGCTTGCTCAGTGCCGGCACCCGCCTGGGCGCCGCCGCCCTGGGTCTGCTTGCAGGCCAAGGGCTAGAGACTGTCGAGGTGGTGAGGCGCCCACGGGTGGCGCTGCTGCTGACCGGGGATGAGATCGTCGAACCGGGACAGCCGCTGGCGCCGGGGCAGATCTATAACAGCAACGGGGCGATGCTGGCGAGCCTGATCGCGCGCTTCGGCGGCGAGCTGGTGGCCCAGGTGCGGGTCGCCGACAGTTTCGATACCACCCGCGCCCGGCTCGCCGAGGCGGCGGCACTGGCCGATGTGATCGTCACTACCGGCGGGGTCAGTGTCGGCGAGGAGGATCACGTCAAACCGGCGCTGGAGCAGCTCGGTGAGCTAACGCTGTGGCGCCTGGCCATGCGCCCGGGCAAACCGCTGGCACTGGGGACCATCGGCGCCACGCGGGTGGTCGGCCTGCCGGGCAACCCGGTATCCAGCTATGTCGGCGCCTGGCTCTATCTGCGCCCGCTGCTGGGCGCGCTGATGGGATGCACGGATCAACTGGAGCTGCCCCGGGTCCCCGCCGAGGCGGATTTCAGCATTCGCACCGAGGGCCGCCGCCACTATCTGCGCGCCACCCTGGCATTCGAGGGCGAGCGCATCGTGGCGCGGGCCTATCCGGAACAGAGCTCCGCCGTGCTCACCTCCTGCGCGGCCACCAACGCCTTCGCGGTGATTCCGCCGCACAGCGACATCTCTCCCGGCGATCGGGTCGAATGCCTCTGGCTCGAAGCCTGACCCAGGCGCAGAAACAGAAGCCGCTCCAAGACCGCCGGCGAGCCGCTGGGCTCGCCGGCGCTGGCCAATGGCCCCTACTCACTCAGCGGTGACAGCGCCCGGCTCGACGATCAACGATCAGCCGGCAAAACGCGCCCGCATATCCGGCCACAATCGCGCGAATGCCGACTCGAGCCGTGGATACTCGTCATCCAGCCAAGGCGTCAGTTCGGCCAGCCGATTGGGGCCGCGGAGCCGGCTGCCGATACCGGCAATCGCGCGGCAGGTGAAGGCGAAATCGGCATAGCGCGCCAGCCAGTCACCCTCGATCATCGCTGGTACCAGGCGGCCCAATCGATCCGGCGCTGGGGTGCTGCCGAGCACGCGATAACAGCGGATGACCAGCTGACGATCGGGATGGCAGGCGGCGAGGAAGTGATCCCACACCAGATCCAGCGCAATACCCACGAAGCGCCGCTGTGCGGCCGGGGCGCTGGCACGCAGCGCAACCACCTCGGGGTGGCAGTCGATGGCGGCATCCACCTGGCGATGGTGACGGATACCTGCCGCCACCGCTGCCGGCCACGCCGCCAGCTGCTGCCCCTTGACGCCATCGGCGATCAGATTGCCCAGCAGGAAATCGTCACTGCCGTGGCGAGCGAGCTCGGCATGGGCGAGAAAGTTCATCGCTTTACGCTCATGTACGATCGCTCATGCGGGGTCACAGGCAGTTGGTCGGCTTGGGCAACCCGGCCAGACGTGCGCCGACCTTGGCCGGGCTCTCCGGGAAAAGCCGCATCAGATAGATCGAGCTGCCCTTCTCCTCGCCCAGTGCCTGGCGCACCGCCTTGACCAGCGGGCGCATCGCCGGCGCCGCCTCGTAGCGCTGGTAGAAGTCGCGCAGCACCGTCAGCACCTCCCAGTGCGCGGCGCTCAACGCGCGCCCCTCCTCACTCGCCAGTGCCTCCGCCACCGCCGGCGTCCAGTCGGCAAGCGAAACCAGATACCCTTCGGGGTCGAGAGCGATCTCGCGCCCCTCGACCGTTATCGTGCGTGCCATCGTCGTCATCAGAACCAGCTCAAGCTATGGGGGAAGGTCGCCGTCAACGCGACGAAGCCTGCCATATCGACCAGCGCCACATCGTCACTCAGACGCCCCAGAAGGCCGCGTGATTCAGCGTCTTCCGAGAGCACCGAGACGCGCCCGCCGAAAGCCGCCAGGCTGGCTGCGGCAGCGGGCAGTGCGGCGTAGCAGGCATCTTCGATCAGCAGCAGGTGGTCGTCAGCACCGAACGCCTCGCTCAAGTCCCAGTAGAGACCGTCGAACTGGGGCGAGCGGTTGAGCAGGTGCAGCATCATCGAAATCTCCTCGCTCAGAAGAGCAGCGTGCGTGGCTGCGCGTGGATCAAACGGTCGAGCGCATCGGCCTCGAGCAGCTGCACCGGCAGCATGAGATCCGCCGGCGTGAGCCCGCGGGCGCGCAGAGCGCTCGCGCTGACCCAGAGCCGCTCGATATCGTACATCTCCAGCATGGCCAGCTGCGCATGGGTGCCCTTCTGGCCCAGCGGCCCGGCACGCTGACCCTCGACCAGCGCAAAGACACCGTCACCCTGGAACAGCAGCCCCACTGACTGGCCGAAGGCCGCCGCCACCAGCGCGACATCGACGCCCTCGCGCAGCCAGCTGCTGCCGTGGGGCGGATGGCGCAGGATCACCAGCAGATCGAGCGGCGTTATCGGGGTGGCGGCGGCCAGCGCCGCCTCATCGTCTTGCATGGCACGTACTCTGACACTCAATCTCGGACACTCAATCTGTGACAGTCACTCGTCGGTCGGCGCTCAGGGGGCAAAGGTGATCACGCGGTCGTTGGCCTGCATCGCATCGACCAGCTGCCCCAGCCCGGTCAATACGAAGGGTGGCTCGAGGTTATGCGCCTCGCGACCGTGGCGCTGGCCCTCCTCGGCGTTCATCAGGCCACGACGCAGGCCCGCCGCAATGCACACTAGCAGCTCAGTGCCATGTTCCTGGGCCAGCGCGCGCCAGCCCTCGGCCAGGTGCACCTCGTCCTGCGGCGGCGCCATCAGCGTCGAGGCGTTGTGCACGCCATCGCGGTAGAAGAACACGCTCGACACCCGGTGACCCTGTGCCACCGCCGCCTGGGCGAAACGCAGCGCCGAGAGCGCACCCTGTTCGCTGTAGGGCGCGGCGTGTACCAGCAGCGCATAGCTCAACACGTCGTAGGGCCTATCGATCAGGAGAAAAGCCGCATCTTACCAAAGCCGCCCCCACCACCAAACCTCAACCCCAAACGCAGAAAACCCCACCGAAGTGGGGTTTTCATTCAGCGATTGTACCGGTCATTGCCCGGCGTGCGGATCAATCGTCGGACATCACACCCAGAATCGACAGCAGGCTGATGAACAGATTGTAGATCGACACGTAGAGCGTGATGGTGGCGAGAATGTAGTTGGTCTCGCCCGCGCGATGAATGATCTCACTGGTCTGGAACAGGATCGCCGCCGACGAGAACAGCACGAAGCCCGCCGACACCGCCAGCGCCAGACCCGGGATGTTGAAGATCAGCGCCGCGACCATCGCCAGCACCAGCACGATGGCACCCGCCACCATGAAGTTGCCCAGGAAGCTGAAGTCCTTGCGCGTGATCAACGCCACCGCCGACAGCCCCAGGAAAGTGGCCGCGGTCATGCCCAGCGCGGTCATCACCAGCTGCGCGCCATTGGGGATGGAGAGGTAGAGATCGATGATCGGCCCCAGCGTGAAGCCCATGAACCCGGTGAACGCAAAGGTCGCCAGAATGCCGGCAGACGAGTTGGCGGTCTTGTGCACCAGGAACATCAGGCCATAGGCACCGATGAAGAAGATGAAGATGTTGATCTGTGTGACGCCCAGCGCCATCGCGACGCCCGCGGTCACGGCAGAGAACATCAGGGTCATGGCCAGCAGCATGTAGGTGTTGCGTAACACCTTGTTGGTGCTGGCCACGCTCGATCGACGCTCGGTGACGTCGTGCGATGTGCGGTAGTCCATACGTATCCCCTCGGTTATGTCGATTACACCCATGGACCAGAATGCCCTTGCAAAGTTCCCCTGACAAGCGTAAACGGCACCGCCGGAAGTGAAATAACCCTTTGAAAGCTAAAGAACCTGTTGACGACCGAGGGAGAGCTGGTACTATCTCCCGCCGTAAGCCGGAGGGATGGCAGAGCGGTTGAATGCACCGGTCTTGAAAACCGGCAAGGGTTAACGCCCTTCCAGGGTTCGAATCCCTGTCCCTCCGCCACTTACACTTATCTTTCAACGGTTTACGCCACATTCCCAGGCGCAACCATCCACCTAACCATCCAAAGCAAAAGCCTTTCTGGATGGCGGTTATTTCCTTTCTACCGATGCAATCCTCGCTGCAACGATGCTCAATGCTACTACAATAGCATCGTCACCAGCGCGTCCAGCTCCACGCCTTTGACGAGCAAGGTGCCAGTAATCGCGTCAAGGTCGTCACCCCAAGGCGTCGGCGCGGGAGACATGTCGGTCGATGTCTTACTTGCCCTGTCTGGTGCGTGCGGCGGTATTGGCAGCGAATTCTTTTCTCTAGAGTCGAGCACCAGCCTAGCTGGCCCTTGAAAGACTGCTCCTCAGACTGAGGTGGAAAAATTGCTCCATCTCACTTTCCTCTTCTTCAGGCCGCATTACCCACAGCTCCTTGCGGCGCTTGATGGCGTAGGTGCGTTGCGACGAACTACGCATCGGCAACCAGCGCAAAATTTCGCCCAACGTCCGAGTCAAATCTCCCCAATTGGTTGCTGTATACGCCTGTTTTGATGCCAGAGTCAGTGGCATTCATCAGGTAGTTGCTGACCACATCGTTATCATCGAAAATCACGGTTAGCTGTTTGGTCTCACCAGAGGTGGACGTGCCGAATAGCGCGGCGAACGGGGTGAAGCTGACGGCATCGGCAGAGGCGCGTGAGTGCATATACATCCATGCTCTTGTCCCTTGGCATCGAACATGTTGCTCGTCGGCGCCCCAAGCATCTGTATCACGTCAGCCTCGGTAGTTTCGCCGATCTCAATCTTCTTCCCGATCGTATGCTCGTCTTCACCGGTAAGTCGCTCGTTACCCACCGACGCGCAGCCGGCCAGCAGTGCCATAACGGTCACCGCGATTGCTACTGCGCTTCTCATCTCGAATCCTCAAGTTGCTTGGCTGCTCACCAGTGGCAGGCTTCACGCAATGGTTTTACCGCATCTTCCAAACCAGAGATGGGGAATTTCATCGTGATCGGCGACTGATTGAATGGGGTGACTCTGACAACCATAGAATCGTGGCCAAACATGCTCTTGATGAACGGTATCGATGAGCCGCCGTACCACAGTCCCAGAGACTCATTATCGGTCGATACGTCCATAGACTTAGTGACTGCCGCTTCATCATCGATGCGATACCGCACACGGCCATAGCCTTGTATATCAGCCATGAAGTTTCCGGCAAAAGTGAAATAAGCCTTGGTGGTGTTCTCGGTGCACCACAGAGCCAGCGTCGCGCTGTCACGGCCTCCAAAGCGCTTTGCTATCGAGTCTGACGAGTACAGCACGACAGAAACGGTCTTGCTGTCATCGAACTCCGACGTGCTTTCGTTCACGCTCCACTGACTTACTGTCGTCTGCGTAGTAGCTGGCCGGTTCTCCATGTCGTAGCAGCGAAGCCGCTGGTCATCATCGGAGATATCAACGCAGTCAGAAGCCGCCTGAGCTTGAGCGCCCCACGCGGCAGCCATGGCAAAGATCGCCGCCATTGCTATTTTATATTTCATTCTTGTCCCCCTGTGTGTCTGCCATCTACCTATATCGCCATTTGCAGCCAAAAATAAAGCCGCACGAGGCGGCTTCAGAGAGCTCCTACATCGATTTTTCAATTTGGCCATCGGGATCGAGCAGATAGCAGTGCTTCCTCCCTCGAGTAGATTAGATCCGCCCGATCATGGTGGCGAACGGCCCACCGTCTCTGAATATCCGCCAGACTATCCGACCGTAGTGGGTGGTGCCTGATCCGCTGAGGCCTGATAACAGAGCAAAGATGCCAAGAATTACCAGCGCCGATGCCGCCAAGACGTACCGCATCAAGGACCAGCACGTGAGGCGCGGCAAAAGACCAATGTGCTATTGGCATCGTAAAATCCCAGTGTAATGCTCTAATAGCGCCCAGAAGAAGCGCTATAAAACCTACACGCAGGGAAGCAACATGAAACCGCTAATGATCACCGTGCTGATCAGCATGGTCGTGGCCGCCACGGCTTTGGCCGCAGAAAACCGTGCCGAGCCCCAGCCATCCCAAGTATTCATTCAAGAGATCGCCTTTGAAGGCGAGTGCCCGGCCGTCGCCCCGGAGTTCTCCACACTCACCGCGGACGATGGACAACTGCTGGCCCAAGGCTGCTGCAAAGTCTGTCGTAAGGGCAAGGCCTGTGGCAACAGCTGCATCAGCAGGAACTACACCTGCCATCGACCACCGGGCTGTGCCTGCGACGGATGACTTTCCCCTACCCCAGTTGCGCTTCGATCACGCTCTTGTCGACCACCGATTGAACACTGACGATCTTGCCATCGCGGAAGGTGTAGAAAACGTTCTCGGCGAAGTGAACCCGGCGGCCATTGACCCCCAGGCCGAGGAAGGTGCCCCGTGGCGTGCAGTCGAACGCCAACCGGGCAGCGATGCGCGGTGGTTCGACCACCAGCAGCTCGATGATGAAATGCAGATCCGGGATGGCCGCGAAATCCTGCTCCAGCATTTCACGATAGCCGGCGAGCCCCAACTGACGGCCGTTATGAGTCACGGCTTCGTGGACGAATCGCCCCAGCGTGTCCCAGGTCTGACGGTTCAGGCAGTCGATATAGCCGTGGTAGAGATCGGCAAGGTCGTCTCGGTGCATCGTAGGGCTCCGTGGTGCCACAGCTGCGTAGCGAGGCGTGAGTCAGTAGCCCACGCAGTCTGGCATGGCCCTGCCGCGACGGCGAGTCGCTTTACGAACAAGCACTTGAAGCATGAATTCTGGTAACAAAACGCGTCAGGAGTGCTACGCTTCCGGGCAGTCCCCGGTGAAGCCTCCATGTGTCGTCTGCTACTTCTCATTCTGATCTGCTGTCTGCTGGCCGGCTGTGTCTCGGCGGTGCCGCGCCTGAGTGCGACGAATTTCCTCAGAGACAGCCGTACCTGTGAGCGCCAGACGCATCAGATCGCCGGCGAGCCGGAGTATCAGGCGTGCATGGGCCGGCTGGGCTGGCCGGACCCGCAGAGTCAGAGCGCACGGATTCAGAACGACGCCAGCAGCGCCAATCGCGACCAGGACTTGCTCAACGAGGCGGTCAACGGGTTACAGTTTGGGTTGCAGTGGGATCTCGATCCCGACTAGCGCCATGAGGTGTGCCCTAACCGAGCATGACGCCAAACGGTCACAGGCGGGCGTTAGGCTGATTTGGGGCAGACACGCCTGACGCGGGCATTACCGCCCCATACCGCGACGTTACACTCCGTGCCATCGCACTCTATACAGTGGCATCGAGTGAGCTACGCTCAACGTTCATCTCTTGCGCGAGGATTCCAGCATGGCAGAGCCTTTCATCGAAGTGCGAAAGACCCTCAAGCCGGGCAGCCACAATCAGGTCTGCTACGAAGTCTTCGACGGCGATACCGGCGGTAGCCTCGGCTATTTCGACGAGGAGTCACAGGCCCAGCACCGCGCGGCGCGCATGAACGGCATGATCGAGCGCGAGACGGGCAAACAGCTGAGCCGCCCGTCGTTGGATGCCGAGGTCGAGTAGGCCGCCGCCAGTCCTTGGTTCTTTCAACCAGCGCTTCTTTCAGCCAGCAGTTCTTTCAGTAAGTACTCGTTTCAGTAAGCACTTTTCGCCATAAGCGCTTTCCACTCGAACCCGGGCCATCTCCTGCCCGGGTCTTTGTCCGCCGGTCCTTCCGAGATAGCTCGGTTTTAGAGAGGCTCTGGTTTTCGAGGGGCTCTGCTTTTCGAGAGACTTTGGTTCTCAAGCGAGCAGGGCTTGCCGACACGGCCTTGCTGTCAGTGATAGAGCCTGAGACCGACCCGCGTCACCCGGTTGCCTTCCATCTCGCTGACCACCCAGTGGAAGCCGTGCCAGTCGACGTCGTCGCCCACTACCGGATGGCCACCGACACGTAGCGCCACGAACTCGCCCAGCGTCATCTCCTGCTCTCCCGGGCTGAGGGTGAGACCGTAGGCGTTGGCCACGTCCTGCATCAGCGCTTCGCCGTCGAGCGAGAAGGTGCCGAAGAAGGCGCGCTCGCGCTTGAGCTTGGCTTCACCGTTGAACAGCCGGTTGAGCGACGGCAGATCGCCGGTGCGCCCGATCAGGCAGATCACGTCTTCCAGGCGCAGCCGGGTGCTGCCCTTGGGGTGGAGCATGGCGTGCTGGCGAAAGATGGCCGAGATCAAGGTGCCCGAGGGTAGCCGCAACAGGCGAATGGGCACGTCGTCGAGCGACTCGTTCTCGACCTTGTAGACGAACATTTCGTAGTCGTTCTCGGGCAGTACGCCGAGCTGGCCGCGGCGGTCAGGCGTGGTGCTCTCGGGTAGTGCCACGCGCATCCAGTGGGCGAATCGCGCCAGGGTCGACCCCTGCAGCAGCAGCGAGATCAGGACCACGAAGAAGGCCACGTTGAAATAGAGCGCCGAGTTTTCGACCCCACTGATCACCGGGAAGATCGCCAGCACGATGGGCACCGCGCCGCGCAGCCCGACCCAGGAGATGAAACACAGCTCGCGCCAGCGGAAGTTGAAAAACGGCAGCAGCGAAGCGAGCACCGCCAGCGGCCGCGCCACCAGGATCAAAGCCACCCCCAGGATCACGCTGGGCACGGCGTAGTCGATCATCTCGGACGGGGTGACCAACATGCCCAGCACCAGGAACAGCCCGATCTGACTCAGCCATGCCAGGCCGTCGTGGACCGGCAAAATATGCGTCAGGTGACGCCCGGGCTGATTGCCGATCATCAGCCCGGTGAGATAGATCGCAAGGAAGCCACTGCCGCCGATGGCGCTGGTAGCGCCGAAAATGCAGAACCCCAGCGCCAGAGCGAGCAGCGAGTAGAGCCCCGGCGCCAGATCGAGCCAGCGCAGCATCTTGGCCGAGATCCAGCCACCGCCGAGACCGATCGCCAGCCCCACCCCGAACTGCAGCACAAAGCGCATCAGGGTGTCGCTCAGCCCGCCTACGCCACCGGTGAGCATTTCCGCCAGCGTGATGGTAAGAAAGATCGCCATCGGGTCGTTGGTACCCGACTCGATCTCCAGGGTGGCACCGACACGCTCGTTGAGATTGACGCCCTGCCCCTTGAGCATCGAGAAGACCGCCGCAGCGTCGGTGGAGCCGACGATCGCCCCCACGAGCAGCCCCTCGATAAGACTGAGATCGAGCAGCCACATCGCCAGCAGGCCGACGATACCGCTGGTGAGAAAGACACCGATGGTGGCCAGCGACAGCGCCGGCTTGAGCCCCACGCGGAAGGTCTGGAAGCGGGTGCGCAGGCCGCCGTCCAGCAGGATCATGGCGAGCGCCAGGTGGCCGATCAAGAAGGCTTGCGAGTAGTCATCGAACTGCAGGCCGAGCACGCCCTCCTCGCCCGCGAGCATGCCCAGCCCGAGGAAGAGTACCAGCAGCGGCACGCCGATCCGTGAGGAGACACGGCTGGCGAGGATGCTCAGCGCGATCAGCGCGCCGCAAACGAGAAACAAGCTATTGATCGAGTCCACGAGACTATCGTCGATATCCGTCAAGAAAAATTCAGTATGCCATGCCGCCACCCGATTGCGCCGGGAGTAACGCCGATTTTTTTATCTTTTTCATATGCCTAGAGCCAATGGGGAAACTCCTTCAGGGATAGGCTCAGAGGCCCCAGCACGCCGAGGGTCAGGATGACCGCGCGCATGCCATCTCGATAGGCATCGAGCGACGGCAAGTGCTCGGCGCCGTAAGCCTCGACGAAGGCCTCACGCTGCGCCGCGTTCTCGAGCATCAGCTCGAGCAGGCACAGATCGAACTCCAGCGGTGCCCATACCAGCGCCTCCCAATCGGCCCAGTAGCCATCCAGTCCGCCGAGCAGGAACTGGTCGGGACGCAGGTCGGGCAGGCTCCAGACCGCACGGCTCGGCCGCGGCAAGTCCAGACTGGCTAGCTCTAAGGGATCGAGCGCACCGCGGCTGGCGACGAAGGCTCGCGCCGCCCGCGGCCAAGCGTCGAGCGCATAAACGCCGCTCGCCGGATGCCCCCACCCTGGCAGCGCGTCATGGTGGAGTCGCCGCAATTGCCGCCCCAACTGGCCCGCGAAGGCGGCATCCATCCGCGCTGCCGGCGCCTGACGCCAGGGCAGGCTCCATAGCGGCGCACCCTGTAGCCGTCCCAGCCAGGTCAACGGCAGCGGTGCCAGCGGCAGATGCTGCGGCAGCGAGCCTGCCAGCGCCGGCAGCTCATGGGCATGGCGCCAGCGATCGACACCGAACAGCTCACGCATGCCGTGCCAGAACGGATCGCCTTCGGCATCGGTACGGGCCAGCTTGTAGAGCTTGGGCGAGAGCTCTTCACTGCGCCACAGCCAGTTGGCGCTGTCGGCGAAGCGCAGCGGCAGCGGCGTCAGCGCCACCCCGGCATAAAGCGAGACCCGGCGCGTGAGTTCGGCGTCGGCCATGGGCAGAACATCTGACAAGATCGCGACTCCTCTCGAGTTCGGTGCATCAGGGGCGAAGGTGGGCAGCGGCTTCCGGGCGGCGTACAATCGGCGCTCACTGGATAGGGGTGCCCGCCGGACGGGCTGAGAGTGCAGCGCACAACCCTGGAACCTGAACCGGTTAGCACCGGCGGAGGAAAGGCCAGCCTGCCCGCGCATGATGCCCCCGCCGTTGCAGCCCCGTCATGGGAGTGGTCATGTCACCACCCGGGCTGGACATTCGCCGCGCCTCGCTCACCTTCGGCGCCCGGCCATTGTTCCACGATCTCGCCGTCGAATTCGACGCCGGCAGCTGGACCTGCCTGCTCGGGCGCAGCGGCTGCGGCAAGAGTTCGCTGTTACGCATGATCGCCGGCCTCGCCCTGCCCGACCGCCATCACATCGAGTGCACGACCAGCGACGGCCAGCCGCTGCGGGGGCGCTTGGCGTGGATGTCGCAGCAGGATCTGCTGGTGCCTTGGCTGCGGGTCATCGGCAACGTGATGCTGGGCACCAAATGGCGCGGCCGGCGAGCGGGGCCGACAGCCCCGGAGGCGCGTGAGCGCGCACTGGCGCTGCTGGCCCGCGTGGGCCTGGCGGACAAGGCCGATGCCTGGCCGGCGGCACTCTCCGGCGGTCAGCGCCAGCGTGTGGCACTGGCGCGCACGCTGTACGAGGATGCCGGGGTGGTCCTGATGGATGAGCCCTTCTCCGCGGTCGACGCGATTACCCGACTCGAGCTCCACGATCTGGCCAGCGAACTGCTTGCCACCCGCACCGTGATCATGGTCACCCATGACCCGCTGGAGGCGCTGCGGCTCGCCGACCGCCTGCTGGTGCTGCAGGGCGAGCCGGCCCAGGCGGTACCGCTGGCGGCGCCGATAGGCCAGCGGCCGCGGGCGCTGGATGATCCGCAGTTGCTGACGCATCAAGCCGAGCTGGTGGCGCTACTGCAGGAGCCAGCGCATGCCTGAATCGACTTCGATCCAGAGAATACGGCCCGGTCTGGCGCGTCAACTCCACGCCTCTGCGCGGGCGCTACTGGCGCTGGCGCTACTGCTCGCCGCCTGGCAGGCGGTCGTCAGCCTCACCGGCGTGCCACGCTACATTTTGCCGTCGCCGCTGGCGGTGGTGCGGGCGCTGCTCGATCAGCGCGCGCTGCTGGCCCATCACGCCCTGGTCACCGCGACCGAGATCTTGGGCGGCTTCATTGGTGGCGTGCTGCTGGGGTTGGCCACGGCACTACTACTGGCACGCTTTCGGCCGCTGCGGCGCACCCTGCTGCCATTGCTGCTGATCAGCCAGGCGATACCGCTTTTCGCGCTGGCGCCGATCCTGATGCTGTGGCTCGGCTATGGGCTGTGGCCCAAGATCCTGATGGCCATGCTGATCATCTATTTCCCGATCGCCTCCACCGGCTACGACGGCCTGCGCCAGACCCCGCAGGGGTGGCTCGACCTGGCCACCACCTTCGGTCTGTCACGCCGTCAGACGCTGCTGCGGGTCCAGCTGCCGGCGGCGCTGCCATCCCTCGCCTCGGGGCTGCGCATGGCCGCCAGCGCGGCACCGATCGGCGCGGTGATCGGTGAGTGGGTCGGCGCCAGCCAGGGCCTGGGCTATCTGATGCTCAACGCCAATGCGCGCCTGCAGATCGACGTGATGTTCGCCGCCCTGGTGGTGCTGGTGGCGTTCGCGCTGGCGCTCTATTTCGGCGTCGACGCGGCGATCCGTGCGGCGATGCCCTGGCACCGCGATCGCCTGGAGGCCAACGTATGAAACCCGCCCCGAAACCATGCGATCACACATCGACAATAACCCCAACCAGAGGGAACCTGCGTATGCCCACGCTATCTCGAACCATCCCCGCCACACGCGAACCGCGCCGCCCGGCGCTGCTCGGCCTGATCCTGATGATGCTGGCTACGCTGCTGCCACTTCACGCCCAGGCCGATGACGACGCGTTGGTGCCCCCCAAGATGATTCCGCTGAGCGTGATGCTCGACTGGTACCCCAACCCGGTGCATGCGCCGATCCTGGTGGCCAAGCAGCTTGGGCTGTTCGCCAAGCGCGGACTGGATGTGGACATCCAGTCGCCGGCGGACCCCAGCGTGCCGCCCAAGCTGGTCGCCGCCGGGCGCATCGACCTGGCACTCAGCTACCAGCCGCAGCTGCACCTGCAGGTCGACCAGGGGTTGCCGGTGGTGCGCATCGGCACGCTGATCGCGACCCCGCTGAACGCCCTGCTGGTGCGCGCCGACAGCGGTATCGACGATCTCTCCCAGCTTGCCGGCAAGAAGATCGGCTACTCGGTAGGCGGGGTCGAGGAAGTGCTGCTGGCGGCGATGCTCGAGCACCACGGGCTGACTCTGGACGACGTCGAGATGGTCAACGTCAACTTCTCGCTGACACCGGCGCTGATCAGCCAGAAGGTCGACGCGGTCACCGGAGCCTTCCGCAACTTCGAGCTGGCACAGATGAAGCAGGAAGGCGTCGAGGGCAAACCGTTCTATATCGAGGAGGAAGGCGTTCCCACTTACGACGAGCTGATCTTCGTCGCCAACCGCGACACCCTGAATCAGCATCGCGACGCCTATCGCCGCTTCATGGACGCGATCGGCGAAGCCACCGCCTGGATCATCAATCATCCGGATGAGGGCTGGCAGCGCTTCATCGCCTACGACCCGTCGCTGGACACCCCGCTCAACAAAGCGGCCTGGAACGCCACCCTGCCGCGCTTTGCACTGCGCCCGGCGGCGCTGGACGTCAAGCGCTACCGCGACTTCGAAGCCTTCCTGCTCGAGCGCGGCCAGATCAAGAGCCAGAGCCCGATCTCGCGCTTAGCGGTCGATCTCAACGCGCCCTGATGCAAGGTCGGCCGAGGCGAGCGGCGCCGGCCAAGATGAACGGAATCGGCTAAAGTGGGGAGCATGATCTCCCCCATGCCCCTCTACGATCCTCGCCGCGATCCCGCAGAATCGCTGCCCAGCACCGGTATCGATACCCTCGATGCCCTGCCGTCACGCACCGGCGTCTACGTTTTCTTCGGTCACAACGACCTGCCGCTCTACGTGGGCAAGAGTCTCGACATTCGTACACGCGTACGTACCCACCTGCGCGATCCCGCTTCCGGGCGTCACCGCCATATGCTCGAGCAGACCCAGCGTATCGCCTGGATTCTGACCAGCGGCGACCTAGGCGCACAGCTGCTCGAAGCCGACCTGATCAAGCGCTGGGTGCCGCTCTACAATCGCCAGCTGCGTCGCCGGGTCCGGCTGATCAGTTGGGACTGGCCGGAGGGTGAAGCGCGTCCCGAACTGAGCGATGGCCAGTGGGTGGTCACCGCGCGCTCACGCTTCTACGGGCTGTTCCGCAATCGCCATACAGCCCGCGCCACGCTCAAGGACATCGCCACAGAGCAGGGCCTGTGCCTGCGGGTGCTGGGGCTGGAGACCGGGCGCGGGCGCTGTTTCGGCTATCAGCTGGGGCGCTGTCGCGGTGCCTGCTGCGGCGAAGAGAGCCTGGAGAACCATACCCGGCGCGCCAGGGCGGCAATGGAGCGGCTACGCATCGAGAACTGGCCGTGGCCCGGCCGGGTGGCGTTTCGCGAACGCAGTGACAGTGGCGAGATCGGGCTGCACGTGGTCGACCACTGGCACTATCAAGGCAGCGTCAGCGATCTCGACCAGCTCGAGGCACTACCCGACAATCGAGGTTTCGATATCGATACCTACCGGATCCTCAACCGCTTCCTCGCCGCCCAACCCGACAATCTCGATATCATTCCGGTGGAGGGAGAGGCCAACGACAGCGATTGAGCGCCACCGGCTTAGAGCTCACTTCCAAACCCTCTGACGATGGGCGCCGGGGGCAGGACAAAGCGAGGGTCCTTTGCCAGGGATGGCAAAGGTAGCGCCCAGGGAGGGGTTCACAGCGCCCTCGCGACGCCCTGCCGCCGGAGGAGCCCACGTCGCCTAGCGGCTGTGAAAGGCGCTTTTACAGGGTGGCGCGCCAGTGCCGACTCAGATAATGGCGAAAAAGCGTGATAGCGCCTGCTGAAACGCTTCCGGCTGCTCGGCATGTAGCCAGTGCCCCGCGCCTTCCAGCGTCTCCCAGGTCGCCTCGGGCATCACCGCTGCCACCGCCTCACGGTAAGCATCGCGCACATAGGGGGAGTTACCGCCGCGCAGCAGCAGCGCAGGCCCAGGGTAAGCGCCCTCGCCATCCGGCGCGGCGATGATGTCGGCATAGCCGTCGGCAATCTCATCCAGCCCCACCCGCCAGCGCAGAATACCCTCGTCGTCGCGCACCAGGTTGGTAGCCAGAAACTGGCGCGTGGCAGCGACATCCACGCTTTCGGCCATCAGCGCGTCGGCCTCACGGCGCGATTCGGGCCGGCCCTCGACAACCCGGCGCATGGCGGCAAAGATCTCGTCGTGACCATGCTCATAGGGTACCGGGGCGATATCGGCGACGATCAGGCTGGCCACCGCTCGGGGCCGCTGCCGAGCGAGGGTGATCGCCACCTTGCCACCCATGGAATGCCCCAGCAGATCGAACTGCGCGATCTCGAGCGCGTCGAGCGACTCGGCGACATCCTCTGCCATCTGCGCGTAGCGCATCCCCGGCACATGCGGCGACCGCCCGTGATTGCGCAGATCGAGTGCCACCACGCGGCGCGTCTGCTGCCACTGCTTGATATGCGAGCGCCAGTTGTCGGCGCTCCCGAACAGGCCATGCAACACGACCAGAGGACGTGTGGGGTCATCGGCATCGACGGTGCCGGTATCGATACAGTGCAGTTGCAATCTGGCTCTCCTCTTTTTCCACCACTGCCGGCTTGCTATCACTCGCCGGCTTTCCACTACTCACTGGCTTTCAGCCGCTGACTCGTCTCTCTGCCAGCCTTGCGAGCACCGACTGGGCGTTTTTCGACGCGAATCGCAAGAATAACAGAGCGCCAGGCAGGTCGTGCCTCGGCCTGCCAGCTTCCAACCTCAGCGTCGCGGCAGGCCCGGCAGTGATTCATCGCGGCCACTGAGCACGACCCGCCCCAGCCAGGCCAGCAGTACACCGTAGAGCGGCAGGAAGAACAGCAGGCTGATGGTCAGCTTCACCGCGTAGTCGAACCAGGCGATATCCACCCAATGCTCGCGCATGAAGGCGTCGGGACCGTGCCAGAAGGCGATCGCGAAAAACGCGAAGGTGTCGGCCAGGTTGCCGAGAATGGTCGAAAGGGTCGGCGCCACCCACCAGGCGCGCAGTCGGCGCAGGCGATCGAAGACATGGATGTCGAGCAGCTGCCCCAGCACGTAGGCCATGAAGCTGGCCAAGGCGATACGCCCGACGAACAGATTCCAATGCCCCAGCGCTTCGAAGCCCTGGAAGCGGCCCTGCTGGAACAGCACCGATACCGCGTAAGAAACCATCAGCGCCGGCACCATCACCCCAGCGATGATGCGCCGCGCCGCCGACTTGCCGAACAGCCGCACGGTGAGATCCGTCGCCAGGAAGATGAACGGGAAACTGAACGCCCCCCAGGTAGTATGCAGCCCCCACAGCGTGAACGGCAGCTGCACCAGATAGTTGCTGGCGGTGATCACCGCGACATGAAACGAGACCAGCCACAAAAGCGTCTGGCGAATCTGACTTTCGTCGAGTTTGAGCATGAAAGAACCTTTTTCGTCTGCCGGTCGGCCGAGGGGTAAGGGAACCCTCAGTGACATCGTTGCCGCCTGTCGCGGCTTCGGGCGGCATCGGCGGGGGCGGCATTATAGGGACCCTCTTGATACCAGACCAGATGGACCACGAAAAAAACTTTGTAACTTAACGTTACAAAGGTTAATATAAGAAATGAATGTAACAGATTGTTCAGCGCCGGCCCTGCGACTTCGGACTTCACATATGACGGAACAGACACTCTCGGAAACTCAGTTCGGGCCCGCCACCGCGACCCTGAAGGCGATGGCCAACGAAAGTCGGCTACGCATTCTGTGCCTGCTGATGGCCGGGGAACGCTCGGTGACCCAGATCAACCAGCAGATGGCGCTGAGCCAGTCGGCACTGTCGCAACACCTCGCCGTGCTGCGCCAGGAGAGACTGGTCACCACACGGCGCAGCTCGCAGATCATCTACTATTCACTCAACGGTGATACCGCAGGCCGGTTGATCGCTACCCTCGCCGATCTCGGCATGGGCTAGCCACTCGGGAACGACCACAGGCAGGCACTGCGGGGCGATGGCTTCAACGCCTCGACTCGCGTGCCAATCTGTTTCGCGTAAAGCGCGGCGGGTCAAGTTCACCCCCAGCGCTCAGTGGCGCTCCCAACCCAGGCGACCTAGCCGCTCCAGTATCCGATCCAGCGTGCGCTCAGCGCCTGATTCCACGCCCTTGGTCAGACGACCGGCGAGGCCACGACGACTTGCCAACGAGACATGCAGCACGCGTGCCTTTCTGGATATCTTCTCCAGCAGGTAGGCGTCACTGGTGCCGACGGCATCCACCAACCCCTTGGATTGCGCCTCGCTACCGTACCAGATCTCACCGGTCGCCACCTGCTCGAGGTCGAGCTGCGGACGCCGCTCGCCGACATAGCGCTTGAACAGGTCGTGGGTCGACTGCAGATCCTCGAGAAACTTGGCCCGCCCCTCCTCGCTGTTCTCGCCCAGCACGGTCAGGGTGCGCTTGTAGCGTCCCGCGGTCAGCAGCTCGACGTCGACGTCATGCTTCTTGAGCAGCCGATGCACGTTGGGAATCTGCGCCACCACCCCGATCGAACCGATCACCGCGAAGGGCGCCGCGATCAGATGATGGGCACAGCACGCCATCATGTAACCGCCGCTGGCCGCGACCTTGTCCACGCATACCGTGAGTCGCGCGCCAGCGTCGCGCAGGCGGTCGAGCTGCGCCGCCGCCAGGCCGTAGCTGTGCACCAGCCCACCGCCCGAGGTCAGCCGCAGCACCACTTCGTCGCCCGATTCCAGCTGGGCGATCAGCAGCGACACCAGTTCGGACAGCGCAGGCGTCGCCGAGGCCTTGAGGTCGCCCTCGAAATCCAGTACCCAGATCCGATCGTCCACAACCGCCTTGGCGGCCTGCTTCTCTTCACGCTTGAGTCGCTTGGCCAGTTGGCGCTGTCCTGACTTGGGCGTCGCCGCCAGCTGCAGCTGACGCCGACGTCGGGAGAATCGTGCATCCAGCGAGGTCACCCGCAGCTGGCCGCCGCTATCGCCATCGCCGCGGCGTCTGCCGCGCGCCACGAGTGCCAGGACCAGCGCCAGCGCGACGACGAGTGTCGCCGTCTTGGCCAGAAACATACCGTACTCCGCCAGCCATCCGATCACGTCCCGCTCCTTATATGACCTAACACTAATTCAAAACCTGTCCGACCCACGCCTTGTACACGGCCCTCCGCGCCAGGCAAACGCCGACACCTCCCACGAGCAGCCGGGAATCGGCTTGAGAAACCGTAACTTGCATAACGTCAGGCGCAGTGGTTTGCTTGTCCCAACGCTAATGGAGGGCCATCATGGATGACGACCAGCTGATCGCCAAGCTGCAACGCCGCTTCGACCCCGCGGCCGCCGGCGACCTCAACGCAACCTATCAGTTTCTGCTGCACGACGCCGACGATCACCACCTGGTGATCGAAGGTGGCAACCTCAACGTCCACGCCGGTCACCACACGGCCCCCGATGTGACCATCGAGAGTGACACCGCAACCCTGATCGCCCTGATCAAGAAAGAGCTCAATGCCATGCAGGCGCTGCTCGGCGGTCGGGTCAAGGTCAAGGGCGATATCGGCCTGGCTGCGCGGCTGCCCAAGCTGTTCGGCAAGCGCAACGACTAGGCGCTCTTTGACAAGAGCCCTCGGCGCCAACGGCGCTCGCCGACTGCTCGGCCAGCCCGTGGTCGGCGTTTGACACCGACAGTCTCTCAGCGGGTCGCCACCGCGCGCCGATGAGTCTCGATCAACTGGCGCGAGATCGAGTAGCTGGGTGGCAGCTCCGGCGGGCGCTCCGGCGTGAACCAGGCCGCATCGGCAATCTCGTGGCCGTCGATGCGAATACGTCGACTGGTCGCCTCGGCGAAGAAGCCCATCATCAGCGAGTGCGGGAAAGGCCATGACTGGCTCTTGAAGAAACTGACCCGCCCCACCTCGACGCCGACCTCCTCCATCACCTCGCGGCGCACCGCCGCCTCCACCGCCTCCCCGGGCTCAATGAAGCCTGCAAGCGTCGAGTAGCGTCGCGGTGGAAAACGCGGGCTACGCGCCAGCAGCATATCGCGGCCAAAGGTCACCAGGGTGATGATACAGGGCGAGATACGCGGATAGGCACGCAGACCGCACTGCTCGCAGCTCATCGCAAATTCGTGCGCCAGACGCTGGGTCGGGTGGCCGCAGCGCCCACAGAAGCGGTGGTCGCGCTCCCAGTGGCTGACCTGCAACGCGGTCGCCAGCAGTTCGCTCTCGGCCGGCGATATCTGCGCCAGCCAATCCCGCGCCGCGGGCCATGTCTCGTCGCCGGTCTCGATCGACAGCGCCACCGGCTCGTCGTGCCAGAAGCCCAGGCGCAGAGCCTGCGGCGGCCAGGCTACGTCGCGTTCGAGCACGCTCTGGCCGTCGCTGCCCGGCGCCACGCCCTGGGTATTCATACGGATAAGCCAGCCCCGTCGCACATCCGCGGGAGGCAGCTCGCGACGCAGCATCAGGAGGCGGCCCCGTCACCGTTCAGCGCATCCCAGCGGCACTGGCCGGCGGCTTGACGGATCTGCGCCAGACGCTCGCGGTGCGCCTCCCACTCGGCCTCGCTAGGCTGCGCCACGATCAGCGGCGTGGCCGCCCGATCGAGCTGGAGATGGGTACCGGCGCCGCTCTCGTTGCGGCTCTCGTTCTCTTCGCTACCGGCCAGCGACAGCGCCGTCTGACCCCCGGTCATGGCCAGGTATACCTCAGCCAGAATCTCCGAGTCGAGCAAGGCGCCGTGCAGCACGCGCTGGCCATTGTCGATGTCGTAGCGCTTGCACAACGCATCCAGGCTGTTGCGCTGCCCCGGGTGCATCTGCCGCGCCATCTTGAGGGTGTCGAGCACGCTGCAGTGCTCGGCCACCGGACCCAGCACCGGCTCGCCCCGGGCGGCCTTGAGCAGGCGGAACTCGTGGTCGAAGAAGCCGACATCGAACGGCGCGTTGTGGATCACCAGCTGGGCGCCGCGCATGAATTCCCACAGCTCGTCGGCGATCTGCGCGAACACAGGTTCGTTGGCCACCCGCTCGTTGGTGATCCCGTGGATCTCGATCGCCTCGGCCTCGATGTGACGCTCGGGATTGACGTACTGATGATAGGTACGTCCGGTGAAGCGGCGGTTGATGAGCTCGATCCCACCGATCTCGATGATACGGTGCCCTTCGCGCGGGTCGATCCCGGTAGTTTCCGTATCCATGACGATTTGGCGCATGTGGCTCTCCTCGCTCTCAAGCGCTCGATCTGTAGTAGCTATATCTGTAAGTAGCTATATCTGTAAGTAGCTATATCTGCAGTAGCACCAGCGCTCACACGCTGGGGCCTTGGGTTGGCGCGGGTCAGTCGCCAGCGATCACCGCGTCGATCGCCTCGTTGACCAGCCGGTCAGCCGCCTCGTTACCGGGGTGACCGCTGTGGCCCTTGACCCAGTGCCACTCGATGCGATGACGCTGGGTCTCCGCCAGCAACTCACGCCACAGCTCGGCATTCTTCACTGGCTCTTTGGAGGCGGTCTTCCAGCCACGCTTCTGCCAGCCGTGAATCCACTCGGTGATCCCCTTGCGCAGATACTGGGAGTCGGTCCACAGCGCCACCTGACAGGGGCGATCGAGGGCCCTCAGCGCCTGGATCGCCGCCATCAGCTCCATGCGATTGTTGGTCGTATGGCGCTCGCCGCCCTTGAGTGACTTCTGGTGCTGGCCCGAGACCAACAGTGCCCCCCAGCCGCCGGGACCGGGGTTACCGCGGCAACCGCCGTCGGTGTAGATGGTGACCTGAGGCGGATTGGCCTGAGACGTGGCGCCAACGGCGGAGTCAGATGAAGAAGAAGCTGGCAAAACGTGAATTCTCTCTGGCGTATTGACCCACCGGCGACATGCATCGATGAGTAGTTCGACCGCAACATCGGCGTCGGGCGATCGGCTATCGGCGGCTTGCAGCGCCCCCGGCACTCTCGGATCAAGCGCCGTGCGACGTCTCCAGGCGTCGCACGGCGGCGTCTTGCAGCGGCGACGCTGAGGGGGAGCTGGGGGTGCTGGCAGCGTCCCGAGCCGGCGGTTGGTGGCGCGCCAACCCCAGCCAGGCACCGGACTTGGCCCCTACCAGGGTCGGCTCGCGCAGCGCGATTGGCTGCACAGGCAGCGCCCAGCGCCGAGCGACCAGCAGATAAGCCTGACCCAGCGGCACGTTATAGCGCCGGCCGAATACCTCCAGCCGACGGCTACATACCGAACGCCAGGGCAGTCGGAAGCCGCAGTAGTCTACTCGCTCGATCTCGAAGTCGACAAACTCGAGCCAGTCGCGCAGCCGCCGAGGGCTGCGCCAGGCGTGTTGCCACGGCGGCTGATGCCGGCGCGGGGAGCCAACCGTCGGGGCGTAGGGGTGCCAACCGAAGACCACGAGCCGACCATCGGCGCGGGTCACCCGAGCGGCTTCCTGTAGTACCTGATGGGGGCGCTCGACCGCCTCGAGCAGATGATGGACCACGGTCAGGTCGAGGCTGTCATCGGCCAGCGGCAGGCGATCCGGCGCGCAGATCAGGGTATTGGGCTGGCGCGCCAGCGCCGCGCTGGGCGCCCACTCCAGCGCGTGGCGGATCGGGCTCATGTCGCTGATCAGTGGCGCCATCCCGAGCTGGAGACTAAGCACGCCATGGCGCTGCTCGCAGTGGGGGCCGAGACAGGCACGCTCGGCCTGCCACAGCGCGTTACCGGGCCCGGAAGCCCAGAATTGGCGGCCGCGCCGGACCGCTTCGGCGAGCCGTTGCTGCGTAGACGTGATTGACACGGGCGCCTTAACTCCCCAAGGTTATCGCTTTTTTGAGCGGTACGCGGTGGAACCGGCCGGATCGATCCGTGTCTCAGCGAGGTCGAGCGGACCGAACCCTTCGACGCCACCCCGTCGACAATGCCTTCACCATTGATGAATGCTTTGTCATCGACAACCGCCTTTCGCCGACAACCGCTCCATCGTCGCAAGAGGATGACACATGCTGAGCGTGAAGCCGATTCCCGCGCTGGACGACAACTATATCTGGCTCCTGCGTCAGGACACCACCGATGCCGTCGCCGTGGTCGACCCGGGCGACGCGACGCCGGTGATCGAATGGCTCGAGCGCGAACAGCTGCGCCTCGAGAGCATCTTGATCACCCATCACCATCATGATCACACCGGTGGTCTGGGTGAACTGATCGAGCGCTATGCTCCGCGGGTCTACGGGCCCGAGAATTCGCGCATCGAAGGTATCGATCAGCGCCTCGGCGAGGGCGACGAGTGCCGCGTACTGGGACGTCGCTTCGAGGTCTCGAGCGTTCCCGGACACACCCTCGACCATATCGCCTTCTATGCCCCAGGCACACCTGGGCTGCTATTCGCCGGTGACACCCTGTTTTCCGCCGGCTGCGGTCGTCTGTTCGAAGGTTCACCGGAACAGATGCGTCACTCCCTGGCCAAGTTCGATGCCCTGCCGGACGACACCCTGGTGTTTCCGGCGCATGAGTACACGCTGGCCAATCTCGCCTTCGCCAGCGCCGCCGAGCCGGACAATGCGGCCCGCGACGCTTATCGTCAGGAGTGCGAGCAGGCGCGTCGCCTCGACCGGCCAACGCTGCCAACCACGCTGGGTCGCGAACGCCAGGTCAACCCGTTTTTGCGCCTCGACCAGCCCTCGCTGCGCCAGACGCTGAGCGAGCAGGGCCCCTGCGCCAGCGCGGCGGAAGCCTTCGCCACCCTGCGTGGCTGGAAAGATCGTTTTTGAACGCTGCCCGCCGACACGGCGTCTCGACCGGCGACGCGGGCGGCGATTGATACCCAAGGATGTCTGCTGCATGAATGCCCGATCGCGACGCCGCTATCTGGTCATCGGCCTGACCGGTAGCCTGCTCTGCTCGGTACTACCGGTAGCGGCCTGGGCCGACGCCGGCCAGCGTCAGTCCGCCCAGCCACGCCCAGCCACCTTTTGGTCGGCACTGCGTCTGACCGAGAAACACTCGGCCGATGCCTGGGACACCCTGCGCCGCGGCTTCGCGCTCTCCCACGAGACCGATAACCCGCGTGTTGCCCACTGGCTCGAGTGGTACCGTGAGCACCCGCACCACGTCGAGCTGATCGCCGAGCAGGCCCGCCCCTGGTTACACTGGGTCACCCAGCGGCTCGCCGCCAATCACCTGCCCACCGAGATCGCCCTGCTGCCATTTATCGAGAGCGGCTACGACCCGACCGCCACCAATCCCGGCGGTGCCACCGGGCTGTGGCAGTTCATGCCCGCCACCGGTGATGCCATGGGGCTGTCGCGTACCGCCTGGTACGATGGCCGGCGCGACGTGGTCGCTGCCACCGACGCCGCCATGCGCTATCTGCGACAGCTTGCCGACCGCTGGTATGACGGCGACCTGCTGCTGGCACTAGCCGCCTACAACGCCGGCGCCGGCACCGTCAACGCAGCGCGCGACGCCGCCGCCAACCGCGGCGAGCCGATCGACTACTGGCACCTGCGCCTGCCCAGCGAGACCATGGATTACATTCCACGACTGCTGGCACTCTCGGAGGTAATCGCCAAGCCCGCTGACTACGATGTCGCACTGCCGTCGATTCCCGACCGCACGCCGTTCGTCAAGGTGCCCACCGACGGACCGCTGACGCTGTCGCTGGCGGCCGAACTATCCGGAGTCGATCCACACACCCTGCGCGAGCTCAATCCCGGCTTCAAGCGCGCCTCGACCCGGCCACGCGAGGATGCCAGCATCCTGGTGCCGGTGACGGCCAAAAAACGCTTCCTGGCCAATCTCGCCAATCTGCCGGCTTCCCAACGCACGGTGCTCGAGCGCTATGTGGTCAAGCGTGGCGATACCCTTTCCGGTATCGCTGCGCATTTCGCCACCAGTGTCGGCGAAATCCGGCACGAGAATGGGCTCCACGGGAGTACCATTCGCGTCGGCCAGACCCTTTCGGTACCGGCCCGCGCGCTCGCCAGCAATTCGCGCTGAGATCGCTGGCCAGCCCGTAGCGCGGATCGGGGGCTGCCAGGGGCATCGACGCGCACATGCCGTTTGCGTACAAAGGTCTGGGATTCGGGTATAAATCACGGCCAGACAACGACGAGTACGGGAGCACGCATGCGAGGGAAGCGGCTACAAGATGCTAGCTGGAGAAGCGCCCTGGCGCTGGGCGCGCTGCTGATGCTGATGGCGACCAGCGGCGTTGCCGACACCCTCCCAGTGCCTACGGTGCATGCGCTGGCGCTCTACGACGATCCGGCGCTGCCAGCGAACTTCGACCACTTGCCCTACGCCAACCCCGATGCCCCCAAGGGTGGCACCCTGCGCCGGGCCGCCAGCGGCAGCTTCGACTCGACCAACCCGTTCATCATCCAGGGCACCCCCGCCAGCGGGCTCGAGCAGATCTACGACACCCTGATGGCCTCCAGCGCCGACGAGCCCTTCACCATGTACGGTCTGCTCGCCGCCGGAGTGCGGCTCGACCCCGACCGCCACTGGATCGAGTTCGACCTGCGCCCGGAGGCACGCTTCCACGACGGCACCCCGGTCACCGCCGCGGACGTGGTGTTCAGCTTTCGCCTGCTGCGCGACAAGGGCTCGCCCTTCTATCGCGCCTACTATGCCGCCGTCGACTCGGTCACCGCGCTCGACACCCACCGCGTGCGCTTCGACTTCCCCACCAACGACTCCCGCGAGCTGCCGCTGATCCTGGGCCAGCTGCCGGTGCTGCCCAAGCACTACTGGCAGGGGCGCGACTTCACCCGCCCGACCCTCGACAAGCTGCTCGGCTCCGGCCCCTACGCCATCGCCGATGTCGACCCAGGCAGGCGTATCGTCTATCGCCGGGTCGACGACTACTGGGGGCGCGATCTACCGATCAACCGCGGCCGCTACAACATCGATCGACTGGTCTATGACTACTTCCGCGACCAGTCAGTGGCGCTGGAAGCCTTTCTGGCCGGCGCGCTCGATCTGCGCCTGGAGAGCAGTGCCAAGAACTGGGCCACCGCCTACGACACCCCGGCAGTGGCGGACGGTGCGATCCGCCGGGTGATCGTCCCCGACGGGCAGCCCGCCGGTATGCAGGGCTATATCATCAATACCCGCCGCCCGACACTTTCCGACCCCCGCGTGCGCCATGCGCTCAACCTGGCCTTCGACTTCGACTGGCTCAACCAGCACATCTTCTACGGTGCCTATCGCCGCACCCAGAGCTATTTCCAGAACTCCGAGATGGCCGCCAGCGGCCTGCCCGGCCCGGCGGAGCTGAAGCTGCTGGCACCCTACCGCGACCAGCTCCCTGCGGCGGTATTCGACCAGCCGCTGCCGATGGCCCAGCCCGAGGGACTGCGCCCGCGCCTGCGCCAGGCCCTGGAGCTGCTGCGTGAGGCGGGCTACGAGGTGCGCGACGGGGTCATGGTCGAGCGCCAGAGCGGGCGTCCGCTGACGCTGGAGTTCTTGCTCTACGATAGCCAGTTCGAGCGCATCACCCAGCCCTTCGTGCACAACCTGGCCCGGCTCGGCATCCAGAGCCGCATCCGTGTGGTCGACGTCAACCAGTACCTGAGCCGGCTGCGCCAGTTCCAGTTCGACCTGATCGTCGGCAGCTATCCGCAGTCGGCCAATCCGGGCAACGAGCAGCGTGACTTCTGGACCAGCGCCTATGCCGAGACCCCGCAGAGCCGCAATCTTTCCGGGGTCAGCGATCCGGTGGTCGACGCGCTGGTCGACGATCTGATTCGCGCCGACAGCCGCAGCGCGCTGGATACCGCCGCCCGCGCCCTCGACCGGGTGCTGCGCTGGGGCTTCTATGTGGTGCCGCAGTGGAACTTCGACGGCACCCGGGTGGCGCTGTGGAACAAGTTCGGTTACCCGCAGCCGTTCCCGCGCTACACCCCGGATTTCAGCGTATGGTGGGTCGATCCGGACCGCGCCCCGGCGATCACCGCGCGTCAGCGCGGGCAGGAGTGAACACATCCATGGCCAGCTATGTTCTGCGTCGCCTGCTGCTGATGATCCCCACGCTACTGGGGATTCTGCTGCTCAATTTCGTGATCGTGCAGGCGGCCCCCGGCGGCCCCATCGACCAGATGATGGCGCGCTTCGAGGGCTTGAGCAGTAACGCCAGCACCGGCCTGGAAGGCGGCGGAGGGGATAGCGTCGGCGGGCAGCGCGGTATGCGCGCGGCGGGTATCGACGAACAGCTGCGCCAGCAGTTGACCCAGGAATTCGGCTTCGACAAGCCGGCCTGGGAGCGTTTCGCGCTGATGCTGCGCGACTATGCCACCTTCGACCTCGGCGACAGCCTGTTCCGCGGACGACCGGTGTTCGACCTGATTCTCGATCGCCTCCCGGTATCGATCTCGCTGGGGCTGTGGACCACCCTGCTGGTCTATTTGATCTCGATCCCACTGGGGATTCGCAAGGCGCTGCGCCACGGCAGTGCCTTCGACGTCTGGTCATCGGGGGTGGTGATCGTCGGCTACGCCATCCCCGGCTTCCTGTTCGCCATCCTGCTGATCGTGGTATTTGCCGGTGGCAGCTACCTGAACTGGTTCCCCCTGCGCGGGCTGACCTCGGCCAATTTCGACGAGCTTTCGCTATTCGGCAAGATACAGGACTACTTCTGGCACATCACGCTGCCGGTGGCCGCCTCGGCGATCGGCAGTTTCGCCACCCTGACCATGCTGACCAAGAACAGCTTCCTCGACGAGATCCACAAGCAGTACGTGCTCACCGCACGCGCCAAGGGCGCCTCCGAGCGCCGCGTGCTCTACGGTCACGTTTTTCGCAACGCCATGCTGATCATCATTGCCGGGATGCCGGCGGCACTGATCGGCATCTTCTTCACCGGCTCTCTGCTGATCGAGGTGATCTTCTCGCTCAACGGCTTAGGGCTGCTGGGCTTCGAGGCCGTGATGCAGCGCGACTATCCGCTGATCTTCGGCACCCTCTACCTGTATACCCTGATCGGCCTGCTGCTCAAGCTGATCTCGGATCTCACCTATGTCTGGGTGGATCCGCGTATCGATTTCGCTACCCGAGAGGCATGATGAGGGACATGAGGAACAACGTGATCCCACCCGTGCATGCCGAGGCGTCGCGCCAGCGCCGCTTGCGGCTCTCCCCCATCGCGCGCCGGCGTCTGCAGATCTTCCGCGCGAGCCGTCGCGCGCACGTTTCGCTCTGGTTGTTCGCACTCCTGTTCGTGGTGAGCCTGGGCGCCGAGCTGATCGCCAATGACAAACCGCTGGTGATGCAGTACCAGGGCCACTGGTATGTACCGCTGCTGGTGGACTATCCAGAGACCGAGTTCGGCGGCTTCCTGCCCACCACCACCGACTATCGCGATCCCTTCGTGCGCCAGCAGATCGAGCGTCACGGCTGGGCGCTGTGGCCCCCGGTACCGTTCTCCTACCAGACCCTGGATCGCGATATTCAGGGCCCGGTGCCCTCGCCGCCCAGCCTGCGCCACTGGCTCGGCACCGACGACCAGGGCCGCGATGTCTTCGCCCGCGTGCTCTACGGCTTTCGCCTATCGGTCGCCTTCGCTCTCGCTCTCACCGTGGGCTCGATCGTGCTCGGGGTGCTGATCGGGGGTGTGCAGGGCTACTACGGTGGCAAGGTCGATCTGCTCGGTCAGCGACTGATCGAAATCTGGTCGGGTCTACCGGTGCTGTTCCTGCTGATCATCCTGGCCAGTCTGGTCGAGCCCAACGTCTGGTGGCTGCTGGGCATCATGCTGCTGTTCTCATGGCTGGGGCTGGTCGATATCGTGCGCGCCGAGTTCCTGCGTGCGCGCAACCTGGAGTACGTGCGCGCGGCACGGGCCCTGGGCCTGCCTTCGCGGCTGATCATGTGGCGCCACGTGCTGCCCAACGCCATGGTCGCCACCCTCACCTTCATCCCGTTTCTGTTCACCGGCGCCATCACCACCCTGACCGCGCTGGATTTCCTCGGCTTCGGCCTGCCGCCCGGTTCGCCGTCGCTGGGCGAGCTGGTGGCCCAGGGCAAGAACAATCTGCAGGCACCGTGGCTCGGCATCACCGCCTTTCTCTCGCTCAGCGTGATGCTGTCACTGCTGGTGTTCATCGGCGAGGGGCTGCGCGACGCCTTCGACCCGCGCCATATCGTCACCGCTGCCACGCCAGCCGCCACCCACGGTGCAACCGAGAGTACGAGGGCCTTGCCATGAGCCATCCACCGCTGCTCTCACTCGAAGCTCTGGCGATTCGCGTCGGCGGCTTTCAGGCCGTGACCCGGCTCGACCTGGAGGTGGCGCCGGGCGAAACCGTGGCCGTGGTGGGCGAGTCCGGCTCCGGCAAGTCGGTCAGCGCCCTCGGCGCGCTGGGGCTGCTGCCGCCCGGCAGCGAGGTCAGCGGACGGCGCCACTTCGCCGGCGAAGATCTGGCACGCCTCACCGCACGGCAGTGGAATGCCCTACGCGGCGGGCGCATCGGTTTCGTGTTCCAGGAGCCGATGACTTCGCTCAACCCGCTGCACACGGTGGGCAAGCAGCTGCGCGAGAGCCTGCGCCTGCATCAGGGCCTACGCGGTGAGCGCGCCACACGGCGCTGCCGCCAGCTGCTCGAACAGGTGCGCCTGCCGCGGGTCGAGGAGCTCCTTGAGACACGTCCGCATCAGCTCTCCGGCGGCCAGCGTCAGCGGGTGATGATCGCCATGGCGATCGCCAACGACCCGCAGCTGTTGATCGCCGACGAGCCGACCACCGCTCTCGACGTCACCGTGCAGCAAGAGATACTTGCCCTGCTCGGCGAGCTGCGCCGGGAACACGGCATGGGCGTCCTGCTGATCAGCCACGACCTCAACCTGGTGCGCCGCCACGCCGATCGGGTGGTGGTCATGCATCGTGGCCAAGTGGTCGAAAGTGGCCCGACGGCACAGGTATTCAACACACCGAGAGCGGACTATACCCGCGCGCTGATCGACGCCACGCCCGCCGGCATGCCCGCAGCGCTACCCGCCGATGCCCCCACGCTGCTGGCAGCGCGCCGTCTCGGAGTCGAGTTCCTGCGCCCGAAACCCCTGCTGCGGCCGCGGCCGCCGGCCTTCGTCGCCCTGGAACCGCTCTCGCTCAACCTGCGTCAGGGCGAGACGCTGGGCCTGGTGGGCGAATCCGGCTCGGGCAAGAGCACGCTTGCCGCCGCCCTGATCCGGCTGCTGCCTGCCCACGGAGAGATCGAGTTCGACGGTGAACGTCTCGACCGCCTCAAGGGCGGCGCCCTGCGCCGACGCCGCCCGCAGTTCCAGATCGTGTTCCAGGACCCCTACGGCTCGCTGTCGCCGCGCATGCCGGTCGCCGATATCATCAGCGAGGGTCTGCGCTTCCACCACCCGGAGCTGGACGAGGCCACGCTGACGACACGCGTCGCCGAAGCGCTGGCCGAGGTCCATCTGCCGGCGGACTGCGCCCAGCGCTATCCGCATGAGTTCTCCGGCGGTCAACGCCAGCGCATCGCCATCGCCCGGGCGCTGATTCTCAAGCCACGCCTGCTGGTGCTGGACGAGCCCACCTCGGCGCTGGACCGCAGCGTGCAGAAACAGTTGATCGAGCTGCTGCGCCAGGTGCAGGCGCGCCACGGCATCAGCTATCTGTTCATCAGCCACGATCTCGCCGTCGTGCGCGCCATGGCGCACCAGATCCTGGTACTCAAGGAGGGTCAGGTGGTGGAGAGCGGCGAGTGTGCCCACGTACTCGATGCCCCGACCAGCGACTACACCCGTGCCCTGATCGCCGCGGCCGCTCTCGATTAACGTGAAAGCGGTATGCCGTGGAGCTCATATGAGGGATGAAACACAAACAGACAGGATAACGGTATAAACCCATAGCCCAACCCGCCGACGCAGGAAGATGCGGCCTAAAAGGCCGCGATCTCCTCCGGACGCAAATGCCGGCACTCACCGGGTTCGAGCATCGGGTCGAGGCTGAGCGGGCCGATCGATTCGCGATGCAGCGACGTCAGCGGATAACCCACCGCCGTCATCATCCGCCGCACCTGGTGATAGCGCCCCTCGGTGACGCCGATCAGCACCTCGTGCGGGCCTACCCGCTCGAACGTCGCCGGTCGGGTCGGCTTCTCTTCGCCCTGCAGCGTGATGCCCTTCTCGAACTGCTGCGCCACCCTGGCGGCGACGCTCTCCGACATCGCCTCGGCGATCTCCCCGCGGTAGCGTTTGACGCAGGCGCGGTTGGGCGAAGTCACCCGGTGGGTCCATTGGCCATCGTCGCTGATCAGCAAGAGCCCCGAAGTGTCGACGTCCAGCCGCCCTACCGGGTGCAGGCGCTCGACCTGCTCGATCTCGATCAGGCTCATCACCGACGGGTAGTGCGCCGGGCGCAGCGAGCACTCTACTCCGACCGGCTTGTGCAGCATCAGATAGCGCCAGCCGACCCGCGCCAGCGGCGCTCCCTGCCAACGAACGTCCTGGGTATCCGAGACCTGACGCGAAGCGTCGCGCACGACCTCGCCATCGACACTGACTTCCAACTGACGCAGGGCACGCTTGGCCTGGCTGCGCGTCAGCTCGGTGGCTTCACTGAGAAATCTATCCAACCGCATGAATTCGAAACATTCCTTGGGGCGGCGGGCTCATAGCCAGCCGCGATACTTGAAGTAGAGATAAGGCGAGACCCCAGACAGCGCCATCAGCCCGATCGCCAGCGGGTAGCCGAAGCTCCAGTCGAGTTCGGGCATCACGTGAAAGTTCATCCCGTAGATACTGGCGATCATGGTCGGCGGTAGAAACACCACCGAGGCGATCGAGAAGATCTTGATGATCTGGTTCTGCTCGATGTTGATGAAGCCCTGGGTGGTATCCATCAGGAAGTTCACCTTGTCGGACAGGAAGGTGCTGTGGGACATCAGCACCTCGACGTCCTGCAGCGCCTCCTTGGCCTGCTCCTGCAGCTCGGCGTGATAGCGTAGATGGCGAATGAGGAAGTAGAGCGAGCGTTGGGTATCCATCAGACACAGACGGATCTTGCCCACGCTATCCTCGACCTTGGCCAGCCGATCGATAGCCTCTTCCAGATCGGCATCCTCGATCTCCAGCACCATGTGACTGACCTGCTCGAGGTCGCGGTGCATGTCTTCGATGCTGTCGGCGAGGTTCTCGACCTTCTGCTCGAACAGCGTGACGATCAGCGACTGCGGCGAGTGCGCCTCGGTCTGGCCGCGCCGCGCACGCAGCCGGAACAGGCGGAAATCGGCCAGGTCGTCCTCGCGCAGCGAGAGCAGACGCTGCGACTGCAGGATGAACACCACGGTATTGGTCTGATGCTTGCCCTCGTTGCGTGACAGAAACAGCGAGTGCACGTGCAGGCCATCGGTATCGGTGAAGAAGCGCGCCGAGGATTCGATCTCCTCGATATCGGTATTGGCCGGCAGCTCCTCGGCGAGGAATGGCTTCAGCGCCTCGCGATCGTCGTCATCGAGGTCATAGGCATCGATCCAGTTGGCCTCCAGCAGGCGTTCGGCGATGGGGCCTTCGCTGAGCTCTTGAAAATCGTTCTGGTCGAGGCGAAAGGTTCGGATCATTGCCCATCCTTACTCTGCAGGTCATCGTCGAAGTCGGTCAACGCAAAGGCATCTGCGTCTCTCCAGGCGGGGAAGGTATCGCGAAACGATGACAGTGCCGCGGCCGACAGGGTCACCGTCTCGACGAAAGGCGTCTCGGGTGGATGATCCACCAGCGGGTCGCCCTTGAAGTCCACGGCCATCGAGTCGCCGCTGTAGGCCAGACCGTTGCCATCCTGGCCGACGCGATTGACGCCGACCACATAGCTCAGGTTCTCCACTGCCCGCGCCTTCAGTAGTGTACGCCATGGGCGCCGCCGAGGCGCCGGCCAGTTGGCTACGCACAGCAGCAGATCGTACTCGAACGCCTCGCCCTGAGGTGGCTGCTGGCGCAGCCAGACCGGAAAGCGCAGGTCATAGCAGACCGCAAGCAGGATCCGCAAACCACGATACTCGACCACCCGACGCCGGCTACCAGCGGCGTAGTGGCGCGGCTCCTCCCCCATGCGAAAGAGATGACGCTTGTCGTAGGTCAGCGTGCGGCCGCCGGGCTCGGCCCAGACCATGCGGTTGTAGGCTCGCCCACCCTCGGTGATCGCCAGACTCCCGGTGATGGCACAGCCACGCTCGCGCGCCTGCTGCTCGAGCCAGGCCAGCGAAGCGCTTGACCCGGCGGGCTCGGCCAGCGCTTCGGCGTTCATGGTAAAACCGGTGGCGAACATCTCGGGCAGCACGATCAGGTCGGTCTGCGTCGAATCCAGCGTCCCCATCCGGGCTTCGAGCAGCGCCCGGTTGGCCGCCGGATCTTCCCACTGGAGCTCCGTCTGGATCAGCGTGATGCGCAGGTCGCTCATGGGTATCTCCTTGTTCGTGCCGGGATTCTGGACCATTTTCGCACCCGAAGCGTGCCACGGACATGATAGATTACCGAGCCGCCACCACGAACAGCCAGAGACTCACCGCCATGCCAGCCGCCAACCGCCATGCCACGCCACCCGCGACGCCAACGGAGAGCGCCACCGCACAGCGTCGCGAGGCGCGTCGCGGCGTCGGCTTCGGACTGGCCGCCTACGGTATCTGGGGCTGCTTTCCGCTGTTCTTCGCCCTGTTCGACGGCGTGCCGGCGGGAGAGATCCTGATCCACCGCATTCTGTGGTCTTGCCTGTTCCTGGCGCTGGTGATCACCCTGATGCGGCGCTGGGCACCGGTGCGGGCGGCTTTCCACCAGCCCCGCCGGCTGTTGCCGGTACTCGGTTGCGCGCTATTGATCGGGCTCAACTGGGGGCTCTACATCTATGCGGTGGAGAGCCAGCACGTGCTTCAGGCCAGCCTGGGCTACTTCATCACCCCGCTGGTCAACGTCGCTCTCGGCATGCTGATACTCAAGGAGCGGCTGAGCCGCTGGCAGGGTGTGGCGATCGCCCTGGCCCTGATCGCGATCCTGATCCAGCTCGTGATGCTGGGCCGCCTGCCCTGGATCAGTCTGGTGCTGGCGGCTACTTTCGGCACTTACGGGCTGCTGCGCAAGCAGGTACCTCTCGACGGCTTGTCGGGGCTGTTTGCCGAGACCACCCTACTGCTGCCCTTCAGCCTCGTCGCTCTGGCCTGGCTGGTGGGCCAGGATGCCTCCCACTTCGGCATCGCACTGACCAACACGACTCTGCTAGTGGTCAGCGGCGTGCTCACTACCCTGCCGCTGCTGGCCTTCGCCGGTGCAGCCCGACGCCTGCGCCTCTCCACCGTGGGCTTTCTGATGTATATCAACCCGACGCTGCAGTTCGCCCTGGCGCTATGGGTGTTCGACGAGCCCTTGTCGCTGCCTCAGTTGATCACCTTCGTGCTGATCTGGGTGGGGCTGGCCTGCTATTCGCTCGACGCCTGGCGGGGAAGAAGCCCGCGCTGACGCCTGAACGCGCCACGACGATATGCGACAAGCCGGCCCTCCAACGCAAAGCGCCCGCCGCTGAAACCAGCGGCGGGCGCCATGACAGCGCGTGAATAGCGCTAAATCTGCATGCTCATGACATCTTTATAGGCAGTCACCAGGCGGTTGCGCACCTGCACGCCCATTTCGAAGGAGACGCTGGCCTTCTGCATGTCGATCATCACGTCGTTCAGGGCGACGTCGGGATCACCGGCCTGGAACGCCATCGCCTGCTGGTTGGCGCTCTGCTGCATCTGGTTGATCCGTCCGATCGAGGCCTGAAGCTCGCCGGCGAAGCTACCGGGCTGATCGGGAGCGGCCGCAGCACCGGCACTCTGCCCGGCGGCCTGGTTGGACAGCGCCTGCATCTGCTGCAGCGCGGCCTGAATGGCGGGAACACTCATGCGGGTTTCCTGTAAAAGGGTTGCCTGATGACGAAGGCCCGATCGCCAACGCCATGGCGCCACGCGATGGATGGGACGCTCGCAGACTAGCAGCCAGGGTCGCCATGCCATCGCGCTAAATGCGCGCGAAAACAGCGGCTTTTCCTGTCTTCGCGGTTTACGTTCAAACACATAATGGCTGCCATCACACCTATGCCCCCGCACCGGGGCCATCCCGTGCTCGCGAGCCGGGTCTCGGTGCGGGACGAGCAGTCCGCGATGCAGGGAACGGAAAAACCGTATGTCGTCGAGTCAAATCACGGTCGCTGAGCGGGGCGCGGCATGAGCACGGCCACGTCGCCCAACGACACTCAGGCAGCCGGCGCGCAGTCGTCATCGCGCGCCGGCGCCGCGCAGAAGCCCGGTCGCGACTGGCTGAGCAAGCTGCAGGGTAACCCGCGTATCCCTCTGATCGTCGCCGGCGCCGCCGCGCTGGCGATCGTCGTCGCGCTGCTGCTGTGGGCGCGCGCGCCCGATTACCGAGTGCTCTATTCGACGCTCACCGACGCCGACGGCGGTCGCATCATTACCCAGCTCGATGCCATGGGCGTACCCTATCGCTTCAGCGAGGGCGGCCAGGCGCTGCTGGTGCCGGCCGACCAGGTGCGCCCGCTGCGTCTCAAGCTCGCCGAGCAGGGTCTACCTCAGGCCAGCGGCGTCGGCTTCGAGCTGATGGACAATCAGGCTTTCGGCATCAGCCAGTTCGCCGAACAGGTCAACTACCAGCGCGCGCTGGAAGGTGAACTGGCCCGCACCATCGCCACGCTCGGCAGTGTCGAGCGTGCGCGGGTGCATCTGGCCATGGCCAAACCCTCGGTATTCGTGCGCGAGAGCGAACCCGCCAGCGCCTCGGTGGTGGTCGACCTGCAGCCCGGGCGCGTGCTCAGCCCCGGCCAGGTCAACGCCATCGTGCACATGGTCTCGAGCAGCGTCCCCGAACTGGCTACCAATGCGGTCACCGTGATCGATCAGAACGGCGACCTGCTGACCCGCGATCAGGGCGACGGCACGCGGCTCGATGGCACCCAGCTCGACTACGTGCACAACCTGGAAAAGACCTACGCCGAGCGCATCGAAGCGATCCTCGCCCCCATCGTCGGCGCCAAGAACGTCAAGGCCCAGGTGACCGCCCAGGTCGACTTCGCCCAGCGCGAGCAGACCGCCGAGCGCTACGGGCCCAACCAGGGTGCCAACGAGGCTGCGGTGCGCAGCGAGCAGAACAGCGCCTCTTACCAGAGCGATGCCGACCTCGCCATGGGCATCCCCGGCGCGCTGAGCAACCAGCCCCCAGGCACTGCGGCGTCGCCGATCAATGCCCCGGGCACCCAGGCCAACGCTAACGGTGGCAATAACAACGCTGGTAACAACAATGCTGCCAACAACAATGCCGGCAATAACAATGGCAACAATGCCGGCAATAACAATGGCAACAACAATGCCGGTCAGGATCAGACCACCCAGAATGGTAACGCTCAGACTGGGCAGATGCGCCGCGACAGCACCATCAACTACGAGGTCGACCGCACGGTCGAGCACGTCAAGCAGCACAGTGGCGCCCTCGAGCGCCTGTCGGTCGCCGTGGTGGTCAACTACCGCGAGACCACTGGTGAGGATGGCCAACCCAAGACTGTCGCCCTGAGCGATGCGGAGATGGATCAGATCCGCGGTCTGGTGCGTCAGGCCATGGGCTACTCTCAGGCCCGCGGCGATGATCTCGCGGTGGTCAACAGCCCCTTCCAGACCAGCGAACCCACCTTTACCCCACAACCCTGGTGGCAGTCGCCTGAGATCTGGAGTCTGGGCCAGAGCGTGCTGAAGTATCTGCTGGTCGCACTGGTCGCAATGTTCCTGTGGTTCAAGGTGGTCAAGCCGCTGGTTCTGCGCCAGACCCGCGACGCCCAGCCCGCCGCTTTCAATGCGCCCTCGGGTGTCTCGGGCGCGGCCGGCGCCGCCAGCTACCAGCAGGTGAGCGAAGCCGACGGCGATGACGAGCCCGCTCCCGTCAATTCGACTCGTGAGCGCAGTCGTCGCCGCTCCTCCGGCTACGAGCAGGACCTGAAGGACGCGCGCGAGATCGCGCAGGAAGATCCTCGTCTTGTGGCGATGGTGGTCAGAAGCTGGATGGAGGACAAGTCATGACGAAGCAAATGACCGGCGCCCGCCGCGGCGCGATCCTCCTGCTCTCGCTAGATGAAGATAGCGCGGCCGAGGTGTTCAAGTATCTCTCTTCCCGCGAGGTGCAGGAGATCAGTCAGGAGATGGCACAGCTCGGCCAGGTGTCGCACCAGGACATGGCCGATGTGCTGCGCGACTTCCACAACGAGGCCGAGCAGTTCACCGCGATCAACCTGCACACCAATGATCACATTCGCTCGGTGTTGACCAAGGCGCTCGGCAGCGAACGCGCCAGCAGCCTGATAGAGGACATCCTGGAGAGCTCCAACACCGCCTCCGGGATCGACTCGCTCAATCTGATGGAGGCCTCGATGGCGGCCGAACTGATCCGCGACGAGCATCCGCAGATCATCGCCACCATCATGGTTCACCTGGATCGCAACCAGGCGGCGGACATTCTGGAGCTGTTCGATGACAAGCTGCGCAACGATGTGATGCTGCGTATCGCCACCTTCAGCGGTGTGCAGCCGGCGGCGCTGCAGGAACTGACCGAGGTACTCAGCTCGATGCTCGACGGCACCAATCTCAAGCGCAGCAAGATGGGCGGCGTGAGAACCGCTGCCGAGATCCTCAACCTGATGAACTCCTCTCAGGAAGAACAGGCTATCGACGTGGTCCGCTCGCACAGCGAAGACCTGGCGCAGAAGATCATCGACGAAATGTTCCTGTTCGAGAACCTGCTCGATATCGACGATCGCGGCATCCAGCTCATCTTGCGCGAGGTCGAGACCAACTCGCTGGTCATCGCCCTGCGCGGGGCGGAAGAGGCGCTCATCGACAAGTTCACCCGCAACATGTCCCAGCGCGCGGCCCAGCTCATGCGCGAGGATATGGAGAACCGCGGGCCCGTACGCCTGTCCCAGGTGGAGAACGAACAGAAGGCGATTCTCGGCGTGGTGCGGCGCCTGGCCGATTCCGGCGAGATCGCCCTGAGCGGTGGCGACGATGGCTACGTCTGATCGGCGCCGCGGTGCGAACTCGTACGCCGACGGCGAGCGCTGGCACCGCTGGCAGATGGGCGAACTCGAGCGCCAGCACCCAGCGCCGGCCGGCCATACCGAAGGCGAGCACGCCGAGGCGGCCGCCGCCCAGCAGCAGAGCGCCAAGGCGGCAGCACTGCGCGCCGAGGCCGAGCTGGCACGCAATCAGGGCTACGAGGCGGGTCACGCCGAGGGGCATGCGGAAGGCTACCGCGACGGCTACGCCGAGGGTCTCGCGGCCGCCAACGCCGCCGCCGAACTCGAATTCCACAAGCGCGTATCGTTGCACCTGACGCCGCTTGCCGGCTTGGCCCAGAGTTTCCGCGAGGCCCTCGCCCAACTCGATGACGAAACCGCTAACCAGCTGGTGGAACTGGCGCTGATTACCGGCCGCCAACTAGCCGGGGAGTCGCTGGCCGCCAATCCCGAGCATATCCTGAGCGTGGTGCGTGAGCTGCTGGAGGCGGATCATAGCCTCAATGGCAAATCGCGCCTGTGGTTGCACCCGGACGATCTTACCCTGGTCAGTGCGGCGATCGGCGACACCCTCGAAGCCAGTGGCTGGGAGTGCTGTGCCGATCATTCGCTCGAGCGCGGCGGCTGCCGCGTGACCAGCGCCAACGGCGGGCTGGACGCCAGCCTGGGCACCCAGTGGAAGGCGATTCTCGACCAGCGCCGGCGACGCCAATCATCCGCACCGGATACCGGGGCAGAACCCGACACATCCGACGCACCCGATGCCGCAGATCACGATGAGTGAGGCCGACACCACCACTCCCGACGCCGCGCGTCACCAGCACCACTGGCGGCAGACACTGGAGAAGGTGCGTCACCGCATCGAGGCGCTGTCGCACTATCGCCACGAAGGACGTATCACCCGCGCCACCGGGCTGGTTCTCGAGGCGGTGGGCCTGCGCCTGCCGCTGGGCAGCGCCTGCCTGATCGAGCTATCGAACCAGGGTGACGAACGTTTCGCCGAAGCCGAGGTGGTCGGCTTTGCCGGCGACAAGCTGTTCTTAATGCCCTTGGCAGACACCAGCGGACTGCTGCCCGGGGCGCGGGTGCTGGCGCTGAGCGGCAACCGCCTGGATATCGCCAGTGCACGCCGCTTTCCCCTCGGCGAAGGGCTATTGGGGCGGATCGTCGATGGCAACGGGCGCCCGCTCGACGCCCGTGGTCCGCTCGACCTCACCCCGCACGCGCCTTTGGAGACGCCGCCGATCAACCCTCTGGCCCGCGCCCCCATAGAGTCCGCCATCGATGTCGGCATCCGCGCCATCAATGGCCTGTTGACCATCGGACGCGGCCAACGCATGGGTCTGTTCGCCGGCTCCGGCGTGGGTAAGAGTGTCCTGCTGGGCATGATGGCACGCTTCACCAACGCCGACGTCATCGTGGTCGGCCTGATCGGCGAGCGTGGCCGCGAGGTGCAGGATTTCATCGAGAACATCCTCGGTGAAGAGGGGCTGGCACGCGCGGTGGTGGTGGCTGCGCCGGCGGACACTTCCCCGTTGCAGCGTATGCAGGGGGCCGCCTACGCCACCCGTCTGGCCGAGGACTTCCGAGACCAGGGGCGCAACGTACTGCTGATCATGGACTCCCTCACCCGCTACGCCATGGCCGCGCGTGAGATCGCACTGGCGATCGGCGAGCCGCCGGCGACCAAGGGCTATCCGCCATCGGTGTTCGCCAAGCTGCCGGGGCTGGTCGAACGTGCCGGTAACGGCAAGCGCGGCGGCGGCTCCATCACGGCTTTCTATACCGTGCTCACCGAAGGCGACGATCAGCAGGACCCCATCGCCGACTCGGCGCGTGCGATCCTGGACGGCCATATCGTGCTCTCGCGGGCCCTGGCCGAGAGCGGCCACTATCCGGCGATCGACATCGAAGCTTCGATCAGTCGTGCCATGCCGGCGGTGGTCAGCGGCAAGCGGCTGCGCCAGGCGCAGCGCTTCAAGCAATTGATCTCGCGGTATCAGCGTAACCGCGACCTGATCAATGTCGGCGCCTACGTCAGCGGCCAGGACCCGCAGCTCGATCGCGCGGTCACGCTCTACCCGCGCCTGGAGGCTTTTCTTCAGCAGCGGATGGACGAGATTTCCGACATGGCGCATACGCTGGCAGAGCTGGACCGTCTGCTACCCGAGACCGACTAGGCACCGGCAAAGGACCCTGCCGGAGCCGAACCACCCTCCTCGCCTGCTGAATAACCCCCCTCGACACACGCTAATCGACGCTTTGCTGTGGCCAGGCGTGACCGACAATGGCATTCGGTCACGGCTCTCTCATCGCGTGACGTCCGGATCACGGAGGTACGATTTTGGCCAATATGCAAGCCATGGCGATGCTGCGCGATCTCGCGCGAGACAGCAGCGACAAGGCGGTCAAGGATCTAGGGCAGCTGCAGCGCCAGCGCCAGGAGGCCGAGACGCGCCTGGAACAGCTCTTGCAGTATCGCGAAGAGTATCAGCACAAGCTCCACGCCAGCCTGACCGAGGGCGTCTCCTCGACCCAGTGGCGGGACTTCCAGCAGTTTCTGGGTTCGCTCGATAGCGCCATCGCCCAGCAGCGCCGGGTGCTCAGCGAGCAGGAGTCCAGGGTCGAGAGCGGCGTGACCCGCTGGCGCGGGGAGCAGCGCAAGCTCAACGCCTACGACACGCTCTACGCCCGCGGCGAGCGTGATCAGCTACAGCACCACGCACGCGCAGAACAACGACATAGCGACGAGATGGCAGCCCAGCTGCGTCGACGTCAGCAGGATAACGGCCGCACCTACTAGCCGGTCAGTAGTTGGCGGCAGTCAGGCGGTAGCGGGGCACAGACCCCGACACTCACAGCGAGATGACGACGCGCATGGACGTGACACCGATTCCCCGTATGACCGCTGCAGGCGATAAGGCAGCGAGTGCCAAGTCGAGCGGCGAGGCGTCGTCATCGACGAGCTTCGCGGCAGCGCTGACCCAGGCCGGCGCTCAGCCGCGCTCGCCGTCGGACGCTAGCACCGCCTCGGGCGCTAGCGTCGCCGATGCCACTGGCGGCCGCGAGGCGCGCCCCGATACCGCCCAACTGCCTGGCGACACCAACGCTCGGCTGTCCGCCGATCAGGCCGACACCCTCGCCAAGCTGACACTCGCGGACACGGCCAATGCCAGCGGCGACGACATCGCCGAGGCACTGAGCGCACTGCGTACAAAAGCTGCCGGCACTCATGGCGGTGACATTGCCGAGGAACTGAGCGCGGTAGGTTCGCAGGCTAGCGGCAACGACATCGCCGACGCGCTGAGCGCACTCCTCGAGAAAGGCGCTGGTGCCACCGACGACGCCATTACCCAGGCGCTGACCGGCGCAGACGGTCAACCGGGGGCGGACAACGGACAAACCGACGCACTGGCACTGGCCGCGCTGTTCGCCGGCCTGCAGCCACTGGGCGCCAGTAGCGATGCACGCCTGCCGGCGGAAGCCCGTGCCGGGCAGCTCCTGACGTCTGTTTCCTCGAGCACCTCCACAGCGAAGGGCCTCGCAGGTTCGACTAACATGCTGGCCTCTGCCATCGGGCTCGCTACCCGCGACCTCACAGGTCGAGCGCCCGCCGACGACGGCGAAGCAGCACTTACCAGTGCCCGCGCGCTGTCGTCCGCGCTGGATTCAGCGGCGGCTCAGCGCCATGGCGACACCCTGGCCCAGCGCGACACGAACGCTCGTGGCGAGTCGCCACTCGCCGCCCTGCTCACGCGCACGGCGGCAGGGCAACAGGCACAAGCAGCCGCTGGTACGGACGCACCTTTGACCGCGGAGCAACTGGCCGCGCGCGCCCAAACTGCGCCCCAGGGGGTAGAGCTGTCCGCGCTGAGCCGCGGTCACGGTACATCTACCGAGGCCACCGCGGGCTTCGCCGGCCAGTTGCAGCAGCAGAGCGGCTCACCGATGACGATGCCACCCAGCGGAGCGCCCGCGGCCGTACCGAGTCACACTCTGCCGGTCGCGGTTCAGTCACCCCAGTGGCCAGCCTCGCTGGGACAGCAGGTGCTGCAGATGCAGCAGCGTGGCGACAACCAGATGCAACTGAAGCTGCACCCCCGCGAGCTCGGCGCCCTGAGCGTCAGCCTGAATGTCCAGGACAATCAGGCCCAGCTGCAGATTCTCTCCGCACACGCGCCGGTACGGGCAGCCGTCGAAGCCGCCCTGCCCCAGCTGCGTGAAGCGCTGGCCCAGAGCGGTATTGCCCTCGGCGAAGCGATGGTCGGCGACCACGGTCAATTCCAGCGTGAACAGCAGGAAAACGATGGCCGCGCTACCCCGGGCGGTACGCTCAATGCCAGTGGGCTGGCCGCCCTCGACGAACCGGCCGACGCCGCCACCGCAACACTGAACACGCTGCTCGGCGCCCGCGGCAATATCAACCTTTATGCCTGATCCGCGCTGCCGATAACACGGGTGCCGGCACTCGCCGGCGCCAACCTTGCTGTCGTGCGAGTCATAAGGGGCCGCCCTGTCTGAAAGGCGCAGTTAGCGCAGGGGATGGGGCCCTTTTCCAGCGATGACCGGACACCGCGACAGCGCATAATGCGCTGCAACTTTCCAGGATTCCTATTCATGGCAGATGCAATGGCTGCACCTCAAGCCGCGCCACGCAAGAAACGCTCGCGCCTGATCATCGGTCTGTTGATCGTGCTGCTGGCCGCCGCCAGCTCCGCCGCCGTCTACTTTTTCCTCACCTCGAAAAGCGGTGCGGAAGACGTTGCCGCTGTCGAGGAGAAACCGGTCGAACCGCCGACACCGATCTTCGTCACCATCGCTCCGTTCACCGTCAATCTACAGAGCGACTATGGCGACCGTCTGCTGTATGTGGGGCTGTCGCTGCGGGTCGGTGATCAAGCCACCAGCGATTTCCTGGTCCAGCACATGCCCGAAATCCGCAGCCGGCTGCTGATGCTGCTGTCAGGCAAGAGCGCTGAGGAGCTGATCAAGCCGCAGGGCAAGGTCGAGCTGAAGCAAGAGATTCTCGGCCTGTTCGACAAGCCGATCACCACGCCGCAGCCCGAGCTGTCGATCGACGACGTGCTGTTCTCCGATTTCATCGTGCAGTAGGCGGCGCCAGGTTACCCATGTCCCAAGACGATTTGCTGTCGCAGGAAGAGATCGACGCCCTCCTCAACGGCGTCAGCGGCGACGACGACAAGCAAGCCGAAGAGACGCCCGGCGAGAAGCGCACCCGTCCGTTCGACCCGGCCAATCAGCACCGGGTCATCCGCGAGCGGCTGCAGTCGCTGGACATCATCAACGAACGCTTCGCACGCCTGTTCCGCGTCGCGCTGTTCAACCTGATCCGGCGTAGCGCCGATATCACGGTGTCCGGCGTGCGCTATCAGAGCTACAGCCAGTTCGCACGCAACCTGCCGGTGCCGACCAACCTCAACCTGATCAGCCTCAAGCCGCTGAAGGGCACCGCGCTACTGGTGTTTCCGCCCAGTCTGGTATTCATGGTGGTCGACAACCTGTTCGGTGGCGACGGCCGCTTCCCCACCAAATCGGACGGGCGCGAGTTCACCGCCACCGAGCAGCGCATCATCCAGCGCCTGATGTCGCTGGCGCTGGACGGTTACGGCGACGCATGGAAGTCGGTCTACCCGCTGGAGGTCGAGTACATGCGCTCGGAGATGCAGGTGCGTTTCGCCAACATCACCAACTCACCCAACGAGATCGTGGTCAACAGTACCTTCCATCTCGAAGTGGGCAACCTGGCCAGCGACTTCAACATCTGCATTCCGTTCTCGATGATCGAGCCGATCCGCGACGTCCTATCGAGTCCGATCGGCGTCTACGGCAGCAACGACGCCCAGTGGGAGTCGCGCATGGCCGGCGAGATTCGTCAGACGGAGGTCGAGCTGATCGCCGACTTCGCCGATATCGACGCCACCCTGGGCGAGGTCATGGCGCTGGAAGTCGGTGACGTCCTGCCTATCGACCTGCCGCAGGTTCTCGACGTGAGGGTCGACGGCGTGCCGGTCATGGCCTGCGAATATGGCACGCGTCAGGGCCAACGCGCTCTGCGCGTCAAGCATCTGATCGACCATGGTACCTATTCCGCCATGAAGGATTTCGACAATGAGTGACGACAACAAGCCCGGCTCCCCGGCCGACGACGCCAAGCCAAAGGATGAGCAATCCCAGGCGGCGACACAGGAAGACGCCGAAGATCTCTGGGCTGCCGCCATGGCCGAACAGGGCGTCGAGCCAGAGCCCGAGCCGGAACCCGAGCCGCAGCCTGCCCCCAGGCCGGCACCACGGCCGGAGCCCAAACCGGCCAAGCAGAGCAAAGACAGCAACGATGCGTCCTTCGTCAGCGCCGCCGACGAGCGCACGATGTTCCAGTCGTTCGACGAGGGCGGTCCGTCGCACCCGACCCGTGATCTGAACATCATCATGGACATCCCGGTGAAGCTCTCGGTCGAGCTCGGGCGCACGCGCATCACCATCAAGCAGCTGCTGGAACTCGCCCAGGGCTCGGTGGTGGAGCTCGACGGCCTGGCCGGAGAGCCGATGGACATCCTGATCAACGGCTATCTGATCGCCCAGGGCGAGGTCGTGGTGGTCGAGGACAAGTACGGCATCCGTATCACCGAGATCATCACCCCCTCCGAGCGCGTGCAGAAACTCAATCGATGAAGGAAGACCTTGCCCGCCAGGCCGAGCCGCTGGTCGGTGGCACCGGCAACGACATCGGCCTGCTGATGATGGGCAAGACCGCCGTCTCACTGCTGGTGGTCATTGCCATCATCCTGCTCTGCACTTGGCTGCTGAAGCGCCTCGGCACGCAGCGCCGCGGCGGCGGCGGGCACCTGCGCGTGGTCGCCAGCACCTCGGTAGGCCAGCGCGAGCGCGTGGTCATCGTCGAGGTCGAGAATCGCTGGCTGGTGCTCGGCGTGGGCGGCGGCCAGGTCACCAAACTCGACACCCTGGACTCGCCGCCCGTACCGCCATCCGCGCCCGAGGCACCGGCAGTCCCGCCGCTCACGGGTAGCTTCGCCAGCCGCCTGCGCCAGGCGATGCAGCACAACCTGCGCCAATCCCTCAAGCCGCGCCAACCCCGGGAGGACGAGTCGTGAGTGCACGCTCCCGCCTCCCTGGCGTCTCCCTCGCGCTGCTTGCTATCGCCCTGCTGCTGACGCCAGCGACGCAAGCGCTGGCCCAGGCCCTTCCGGGTATCGTCAGCGAGCCGCTGAGCGACGGCGGGCAGCGCTGGTCGCTCAGCCTGCAGACGCTGCTGTTCCTGTCATCGCTGGCGTTCTTGCCCGCCCTGTTGCTGATGATGACCTGCTTTACCCGCATCATCATCGTGCTGGGGCTGCTGCGTACCGCCATGAGCACGCAGTCGTCACCGCCGACCCAGGTGCTGATCGGCCTGGCCCTGTTCTTGACCTTCTTCGTCATGTCGCCGGTGCTCGACCGCGTCTACCAGGACGCCTGGCAGCCCTATGCGGCGGAGCAGATCTCGCTGGAACAGGCGCTCGATCGGGGCAGCCAGCCGATCCGTGAATTCATGCTGGCGCAGACCCGCAAGAGCGATCTGGCGATGTTCGCGCGAATCGCCAAGATCGGCGACATGCAGGGGCCAGAGGATGTGCCGATGCGCATTCTGGTACCCGCCTACGCCACCAGCGAGCTCAAGACGGCGTTTCAGATCGGCTTCACGATTTTCATTCCGTTTCTGATCATCGATCTGGTGGTGGCCAGCGTGCTGATGTCACTGGGGATGATGATGGTGCCACCGGCGACGATCTCGCTGCCGTTCAAGCTGATGCTGTTCGTGCTGGTGGATGGCTGGCAGCTGCTGATCGGTTCGCTGACCCAGAGCTTCTATATGAGTTGACACGCATGGCCACCGCGGTGGCCGGCCCGGAGGTGTGCAATGACGCCCGAAATGGTAATGAGCCTGGCCTACCAGGGAATGAAGCTGACGCTGATGATGGCCGGCCCCCTGCTGCTCACGGCACTGCTGATCGGCCTGCTGGTGAGCCTGTTCCAGGCCGCGACCCAGATCAACGAAATGACGCTGTCGTTCATCCCCAAGATCCTCGGCGTCTTTACCGCCCTGATCATCTCCGGCTCGTGGTTGATCCAACTGCTGAGCAATTTCACCATCGAACTGCTGACGAACATTCCGCAGATGGTCAACTAAGCCGTCTCGCATGATCGATATCACCAGCGCCCAGTGGCAGGCCTGGCTGCAGCTGTTCGGCTGGCCCAGCGTGCGTATCCTGGCATTCCTGGCCGCCTCGCCGATCTGGAGCTGGTCGAGCGTGCCGCGCCAGTTCAAGCTGCTGTTCGGTGTGGCCATGGCCTTTGCCATCGCGCCGTCGCTGCCGCCGATGCCCAATGTGCCGCTGTTCTCGCTGGAGAGCGTCGGCATCATGCTACAGCAGATTCTGATCGGGGCCGCCATGGGCCTGGTACTGCGGATCATGATCGCGGTGGTGATCAACGCCGGCGAATACATCAGCATGCAGATGGGCCTGGGCTTCGCGACCTTCTTCTCGCCAGATTCAGGCACCAACACCATGGTGCTGTCGCGCTTTCTGGAGATGATCACGCTGCTGATGTTCCTGGCCCTGAACGGCCATCTGATCACCCTCGAGATCCTGGCCTGGACCTTCGAGGTGCTGCCGGTGGGTGCGACCTCGATCGACTTGAGCTTTGCCGAGACGCTGGCCCGCTGGGGCGGCACCATCTTCACCTCGGGACTGCTGCTGGCCCTGCCTGTGGTCGCATCGCTGCTGCTGATCAATCTATCGCTGGGGATTCTCAACCGTGCCTCACCGCAGCTGACGATCTTCTCCATCGGCTTCCCCATGACCCTCACCGCCGGTCTGGCGATGATTCTGGCGCTGACCCCCAACCTGGGTGGCTTTCTGAGCGACCTGTTCGAGCACCAGCTGCAGTTCATGCAGGGCATGATCGAACAGATGGCCGGCACTGGCTGATCTACCTGCCGCCTTCGGCATGACTCCAGAACATCGACCGAATACGACGACGCCCGGCTGCGAAGCGAAGCGCTTTGCAGCCGGGCGTCGTGTCGAGCCCACCGAACCTGATGGCGTGACTCAGATGGCGTTCTCCCAAATGACGTCACGATCCGCGTTCGTCAAACCAAGTCGAACAGCGAGGTGCCCTGGAGGTTCATGAACGACTTCTGCGCCGCCTGCAGTCCGACCTGACGCAGCACATATTCGGAGACGGCCGAGTTGTAGTCGAGATCGATCAGATCGCTCTTGGTCTGGGTATAGGCGACATTGCGATCGTTACCCACGGTATCCAGCACGTCGAGCTCGTTGAGACGCGCCCCTACCGAAGCACGCACGGTCAGCACGTTATCCAGTGCGTTGTCCATCTCGCGGCTGGTCGTAGAGAGCGTATTGGTGAAGGCCGCCTGCGCCTGATCGGAATCGATCGGGGTCTCCAGCACACCGAGCATCTTCTCGAGCGCGCCGAAGACGTCGGGACTCATATCCTGCGCCCGGCCCATGGTGAGCGTATCACCGTCAGCAGGGCGCCCCTCGAGCTTGAGACGTACGCCACCGATCTCAATCGCGCCGCTTTTACCGTCGTAGGTGCCGCTACCGCCCGGACCACCGCTCACGTTGTAATCGTAGGTGCCATCACCGTTATCACTGAAGCTGATATCGAAGGTGCTGCCATAGCCGTTTGCCGTGCTGTCGATGATTTCAGGCCCAGTGAAGGTGAGCGAGCCATCATTGGCGTCTCCCGCCCGGGCCAGATAACCGGCACCGGAGGCCACGCGCTGAAACACTTCGTCGCCGGTATTGCCCACCGCCATCAGGCGTGAAGGACCGACCTTCTGCTCGCGACCCTCGGCGGCCCCCTGGTAGCTGATGTTGCCGTTGGTTTCGACAAAAGGCGCCGCGCCATCCTTGTAGCCACCGAAGAGATAGTTGCCACTACCATCGGTGGCGTTGGCCTGACCCACCAGCGCTTCGTAGACGCCGCGCAGTTCACTGGCCATGGACTGGCGAGCGGCATCGTTCAGCGTACCGTTACCGCCCTGCACCAGCAGCTCCTTGGCCCGGACCAGCGCGTCGGTCATACTGTTGAGCGAACTCTCTTCCTGGCTCAGCGCATTGCGCGCGGTGATGCGGCTGTCTGACTGCTGGTTGTTGGTCGCCATCGACTGCGATACACCGACCGCACGCGCTGCCGCCTGGGGGTCGTCCGATGGGCGCACGACGCGCTTGCCGGAGGCGATCTTCTCGCCGATCTCCATGAACTGGCCCTGCTGCCGATTCATCGAACTGACGCTGCGCTCGAACATGATGACGGTGCTGACGCGCATGACACTCTCCTGACTGGGTGCCCGCGGCGGGCACGCGCTTGGTCGATTCGGTACACGGCCTTCTCCCTGGAAGGGCGAAGGCCAAAGACTTAACTTCTCAGGCCGAGAATCGTGTCGAGCACCGAGGTGCCGGCGTCGATGATCTTGGCGTTGGCGGTGTAGTACTGCTGATAGCGCAGCAGGTTGGCGTACTCCTCGTCCAGGTTGACCCCGGAATCGGCCTGCTGGTAGCTATAGAGCTGGTCAGCCAGCCCCTGCTGGGTGGTGAGGTTGGCATTGACGATCGCCGACTGATTGCCAACGTCGCTAACCAGTGCCGCGTAGGCACCGCTGAACGTGGCCTGCCCCCCCACCAGCTTCTGGTTCTGCAGATCCAGCAGCTCGAGAGCATTGCCGTTGTCACCGCTACCGCCATTGGCACTGGCAGCTGCCGCAAAGAGGCTGGTGTCAGTGAAGGCGATGTCGAAACCCGCCGCCGCATTGCGCGTCGGCTGTACCAGAAAAGTATCGCCATCGGCCGGCGTACCGCTTGGCGTCACCGAGACACCACCGAAGACCAGATCACCATCGGCGTTGGTTGCGATGGTCGAGGTCTCGCCGCTGGTCAGATTCTCCAGCTGATAGTCGCCGCTGGCGCTCTGATAGGTGAGCCGATAGTCATCGGCGCTCACCGACGCTGAGTCAACGTAGACGGCACTCATGCCGACATCAGAATCGTTGAGCTCATTGGCTTGTACATTAGGCGAACCGATCGAGAAAAACGCCTGTCCCGGATCGCCATCGAGATCGAAACCCTGCTCCTGCACCGCATTGAAGCTGCCCGCCAGGCCGACAGCCAGTTGACCGAGCTTGTTCTGCGCCCCGTCGAGAGTGTCGTTGCGGAAGCGCAGCAGACCGCCGAGTTCACCGCCCTGGATGACGGAGGCATTGAGCTCTCGCACGCCGCCCGACGAATCTCGATAGCCAACGGTCGTGTTGGCCCCATCCTCGTTGCCATTGATGGCGCGAAGCTGGAAGCTCCTATTGCCTGCGACCAACGGCTGGCCGTTGGAGAGCGAGACCTGATAGGTCGAGCCATCTTGCACAGCAACATCGACATCCACCAGCTTGCTCAGATCGCCGACCAGCTTGTCGCGCTGATCGAGCAGCGCATTGGGCTCTTCCCCCGATCTCGCACGCGCCAGGGATATTTGCTTGTTGAGATCGGCCACCTGAGCACTGAGATCGTTGACTTGAGAGACAACGCTGCCGATCTGGCCGTTGACGCCGTCACGCATGTCCTGAAGATACGTATCGAAGGCCCGAAACTGGGCCACCATGCTCTGTGCCGTACCCAGTACGCCCTCACGGGCCGCCGCATCCGACGGTGAACCAGAGAGATCCTCAAGGCTGGAGAAGAACTTCTGCACTAGCGTCGTCAGCCCGGAATCGCCATCCGCCAGCAGGTCATCGACCTGGTTGATCTGCTTCTGATAGGTTTCGAGCGCCGTCTCGCGACTGTTGGCCTGGTTGAGCTGACCACTGATATAGGCGTTGTACTGGCGCTGAACGCCGTTCACCTTGACGCCGGTGCCCATCTCACCGCTGCTGGCACTCTCACCGAGCTGGACCAGCTGGCGATTGTAGCCATCGGTATAGACGTTGGTGATGTTGTTACTGGTGGTGGAGAGTGCGGACTGCGCCGCGCCCAGACCGCTCAATCCAATCGAGAACAGGCTCATGTCGAATCCCTGTCAGACGCCATACCACATGGCGAGTTGCAATCACGTTGAAATCTTTATCGGCGCCGGTGCAGCGCGCTTTAACGTTTCGGGCGTTGATTTGGCAATGTTTTGTAATCGAGCTTGGTGCCACCGGACGCCCGGTATCGAGATCAGAACAGCGTGGTCGGTGCCCGTGCCAGCGAGTAGGGATCGGAGACCGCTGCAAGGGTCGGCTCGGCGGATACCGACGCCAGATCGCCCAACTGGCCGATGATCCGATTGAGCTTGTCGGCATAGTTGGGGTCGGTGGCGTAGCCGGCTCTCTGAATCGCATGGGCTGCCTGCTGCGGCGAGGTGGCGGCGACCACGTTGCTATAACGCGGGTTGTCCCCGATCAACGCCGCGTAGTCGGCAAAGGCATCGGCGTAGGAGTCGTAGACGCGGAAGCGATCCACGGTCTGGATCGGCCGGCCATTGACATACTCGGTGGTGGCGATATCGGTGGTCTTGCCCTGCCAGGCGCTGCCCGCCTTGATCCCGAACAGGTTATGACTGTTGTCGCCGGATTCCGTGGGAATCTCCCGCTTGCCCCAGCCCGTCTCCAGCGCAGCCTGGGCGAGAATCAGCTCGGCGGGCACGCCGGAAGCCTGCTCGGCGCGCTTGGCCGGTGCCGCCAGTTTGGCGAGGAAGTCGGCAACATGTGCAGCGCGCCCGGCAAACTGGGTCGCCGCGCCGGCAAGACTGGCCGCCGATGTTGCAAGCTGACCTGCGGCTTCTCCGGACGTCACGTCGCCCTCTTGTTGCACCATGGCCGTCGGCGAACGTAGTGCGTTCGTCAGCGGGGTGGGGATGCCACGCGGAATCCCGGCGATCAGCTTGCCGATATCCTCCTGCTGCGACTGAACCGGCTGGGTGCCGGGCAAGCCGCTGCGCTCGAGCTGCGTCACCAGCTGCTCGGCCAGGCCGAAGCCTTTGCCGGCCAGCTGCTGGGACCACTGCTGGTCCTGCATCGACTGCAACAAATCGCCCTGCTGGCTATGCAGCAGATCCGACTTGGGGGTGGCTTCGCGCATGCTCTTGAGCATCATCTGCAGGAAGACCGCTTCGAACTGCTTGGCGGCCTCCTTCAGGCTGCCTTGAGGCGAATGACCAGCGCTGTACTTGAGCTTCTGGATACCCTGGACATCCAGCGCAAACTGCGACGAGAGGTCGTTGCCGGTCATCAGATGATCTCCAGTTCGGCGTTCAGCGAGCCGGCGGCCTTGAGCGCCTGCAGGATCGACATCAGATCCTGGGGTGAAGCGCCCAGCGCATTCAGCGCATTGACCACGTCCATCAAATCGGCACTGGTCTGCACCATCTGCAGCGCGCCGCCCTCCTGCTGCACGTTGATATTGGCGTTGGGTACGATCGCCGTAGTGCCTCCGGATAGCGCGTTGGGCTGACTCACCTGCGGGTTGGAGTCGATCACCACCGAGAGATTGCCGTGAGCGACCGCTGCACGATTGAGCGTCACCGTATCCGACAGCACCACCGAGCCGGTACGCGAATTGACGATCACCTTGGCTGGCCCGCGGTCGGCAGTCACGTCGACTCCCTGAACCCGCGCCAGAAAGTTGACTCGAGCATTGGGATCCGCCGGTAACTGCAGCCGCACGGTACGGCCGTCCAGCGCCGCAGCAACCGGCGCGCCGAACTCCTGATTGATCGCTGTCACCACACGCCGCGCATTCTCGAAATCCGAGCGCTTGAGGAACATGTCTAGAGAACCATCGGCGGCTCCCAGACGCACCGGCACCTCCTGCTCGACGAGACCGCCGCCAGGGATACGCCCCGCTGCCTGGTGATTGATCGCCACGCTGCTGCCTCCGGCTTGAGCGCCGACGCCACCGACGTAGACGTTTCCCTGGGCCAACGCGTAGACACGGCCATCTGCCCCTTTCAGCGGGGTCATCAGCAGGGTGCCGCCGCGCAGACTGTTGGCGTTGCCCACCGAGGAGACGGTGACATCGATCTCCTGCCCCTGACGCGAGAACGGCGGTAGCTGGGCGGTGACCATGACCGCCGCCACGTTGCGCAGCTGCATATTGGTGCCAGCCGGGACAGTCACGCCGAGCTGCGACAGCAGGTTGACGATACTCTGCCCGGTGAACGGCGCCTGGGTGGTCTGGTCGCCGGTGCCATCGAGACCGACCACCAGGCCGTAGCCCACCAGCGGGTTGTCGCGCACACCGGCGAAGTTGGCCAGATCCTGAATCGGCTGAGCCTGGACGCCGGCAGTGGCTGCCAGGGTCACGACGAGGAGCAGCCAACGAGAAAGACGGGTACGGCAGCGGCAGAGCAGTGTCATAAGCATCAGAACGGCGCGATGTTGAGGAAGAAACGCTGCAACCAGCCCATGGTCTGCGCCTCGTTGATGTAGCCGTCGCCGACATACTCGATACGGGCATCGGCGACCTGAGTCGACTGCACGGTGTTGGAGCCGCTGATCGAGCGCGGGTTGACCACCCCGGAGAAGCGGATGTACTCGGTGCCCTGATTGATCGCGATCTGCTTCTCGCCTCGCACCTTGAGGTTACCGTTGGCGAGCAGATCGTAGACCGTCACCGTGATGGTGCCGGTAAAGGTATTGTTGGCGTTGGCGCCCCCCGATCCGTTGAAGACATTACTGCCCTCGACATCGGTGCCGTAGTCCTCGAGCACGCTGAGCGGGCTCGGTACTTGGTTGACGGTCAAGCCGATGGTGCCGTCGCGCGATGCCTGCGCTGCAGAGCTCTTGCTCGCGCTCACCTGCTCGTCGAGCACGATGGTGATGATATCGCCGACCTGGCGCGGGCGCCGATCCTCGAACAGCGGCTGGAAGCCGAAGCGCGCCTGATAGATCGAGCCGTTGGCCTGAGACGGCGGCGTCGAGGGGATCTCGACCGGCGACGAATTCTCGACCACCGAGTGGCGTGGTATCTGAGCACAGCCGCTCAGACCCACGAGCAGGCAGAGCAGCACGACACGGTGGCTGCGAAAGCCGCCCTTGGTAAGCAGCCGCCAGGTGCGCAACAGCAAAGATCCCATGAATGCTTGGCCTCGGTTACAGCTGGCTCAGACGCGCGAGCATCTGATCGGAGGTCTCGACGGCCTTGCTATTGATCTCATAGGCGCGCTGGGTCTCGATCATGCTGACCATCTCCTCGACCACGTTGACATTGGAAGTCTCCACGTAGCCCTGATAGACCGTGCCAGCGCCTTGCAGACCCGGGGTCAGGCTGGTGCTAGGACCGGACGCATCGGTTTCGAGATAGAGATTCTGGCCAATGCTCTGCAGACCGGTCGGGTTGATGAAGGTAGAGACCATGATCTGCCCCACCTGATTGCTCTGCGAGGTCCCCGGCTGGGTGACCGAAACCGTGCCATCCTGGGCCACGGTGATCGACAGCGCGTTCTGCGGGATTGTGATCGGTGGATCCACCGGATAGCCGCCGGCGGTCACCAATTGGCCGTTCTGGTCGACCTGAAAGCTGCCATCGCGGGTGTAGCCGGTGGTGCCGTCAGGCATCTGCACGGCGAAGAACCCTTTACCGTTGATCGCCAGATCGCGCGAGTTCTCGGTATTCTGCAGCCCACCCTGGGTGTGCAGACGCTCGGTGGCCACCGGACGCACACCGGTACCCACCTGCATGCCGGAGGGCAGCGTGTCGACGACCGACGACTGAGCGCCGGGCTGGCGCACGTTCTGGTAGAGCAGATCCTCGAACACTGCGCGCGAGCGCTTGAAGCCGTTGGTCGAGACGTTGGCCAGGTTGTTGGAGATGACGTCCAGCTTGACCTGCTGCGCTTCCAGCCCGGTCTTGGCGGTCCAGAGTGATTTGATCATGATGGCATTCTCATAGTCGTGAGCTCGGCACCGAGCGGGCTCAGGTCAGCGACAGCAGGCTATTGGCACGCTGCTCGTTTTCGTCCGCGCTCTCGATCATCTTCATGTGCATGTCGTAGCGGCGGGAGGAGTCGATCATCGAGATCATCGCCTCGGTGGGCGTCACGTTGCTGCCCTCGAGTGCGCCAGGGATCAGCCTGAGGGTATCGTCCGCTGGCACCGGGTTGGCGTTCTGCTGCCCCGGCGGTGGGGTCATACGAAACAGTCCATCTTCGCCACGGACCAGATTCTCATTGCCGGGTGCCACCAATTTGAGCTTGGCCAACGGGGCGATGGAGTCAGGGTTCTGGCCCGGCTCGAGCACGCTGATCGAGCCGTCCGCGCCGATGGTGACATCGGCGCCGACCGGGATCACGATGGCCTGACCGTTATCGCCCATCACCGGGTTGCCGAGCGAGGTCAATAGCCCGGTGGCATCGACCTGCAGGTCGCCGCGTCGGGTATAGGCTTCACCGCCGCCTGGCGGCTGCACCGCCAGCCAGGCATCACCTTGCAGCGCCACGTCCAGGCTGCGCCCGGTGGTGCTGATGTTGCCCTGGGTGAAGTCGGATCCTGGCGTGGTCATCATCGACGCAACGCGTGTGGGCAGACGCGCCTCCCCTTCGATCGGGACGGCGCGCATCGCCATCAGCTCACCGCGGAAGCCCGGGGTCGACACGTTGGCCAGATTGTTGTTGACCACCGCTTGTTGCGCCATGGTCTGGCTGGCACCGCCGCCGGCAGTGTAGAGAATTCGGTCCATCTTGAGGCCCTCGGAGAACGACACCGTTGCCGGTCATAAAGACCGGCAACGACAGCCTATCAACGCAGCTGCGCGATCTGATCCATGACCTCGGACTGGGTCCGGATCGAATTGGTATTGGCTTGATAGTTGCGCTGCGCAATGATCAGGTTGACCAGTTCCTGGGTCAGGTCGACGTTAGAGGCTTCGAGCGTCTCCGACGCGATCGACCCCAGCGTGCCGGTTCCAGCTGTGCCCAGCAGTTCGTTACCCGAGTCCACGGTGGCAGAGAACAGGTTGCCACCGGCAGGTGTCAGCCCTTCGGGATTACGGAATGTGGCCAATGCGATCTGACCCAGATTGACGGTCTTCTCGTTGGAGTAACTCCCCACGACAGAGCCATCATCGGCAAAGCTGATCCCCACTAGCGCCCCGGAAGCGTAGCCATCCTGAGCCAGACTCTTGACAGTCGAATCGTTCGAGAACTGTGTGCTTCCCGCCAGGTTGAAATTGGCGGTAATCGTATTAACCCCAGTACCCAACTGATTGGCGTCGAAAGTGAGGTCAGGCCAATTGACCGGGTTGGCCGTCGCGTCTTCGGTATTGATAGTGGCCAGTTTTCCGTCCTGATCGAACGTCATAGTTACATTTTCATCGGTCAGAATGCCATCGAGTGCAGTCCGTGCATTCCAGGCATTATCGCCGGTCTTCTGGAAGTACAGCGTGGCATTGTGCTGGGCGCCCTGAGAATCGTAAACGGTGAAACTGGTCGAGTAGTTGTAGTCGATCGAGGTCTGCTGCGTCGTATCCTCGGCCTGCTTGGCCGCGAGTGAGTTATAAAGGACCGACGTCGACGTATCATCAGCGATAGTCGAAGCATCCAGATTCAGCAGCATACGGATGCCCACGCCAGTGGCACCGGTGGCACTCGCCTGCATGTCGGCGGCCGGTACGTTGAGTACCTGCGGCTGCCCACCGGTCACCACGCCCGAATTGACGTCAGTGGCGTCAGCCAGACCATAGCCCATCAGACGCGCACCCTGAGCGTTTTCCAGATAGCCATCCGCAGTCAAAGTCAGCTGCCCATTGCGTGAGTAGCCAACCTCGCCCTCTTGCTGAAAACGCAAGAAACCATCACCGCTGATCGCGACATCCAGATTGCGCCCGGTGGATTCCAAACTACCGGTGGTAAAATCCTGCAGCACGCCAGAGACGCGCGTACCCAAGCCTACGGCGCTATTGGCAAAGACGTCGGAAAACTGCACAGACCCACTCTTGAAGCCCTTGGTCTGGGAGTTCGAAATATTGTTGCCGATGACATCCAACTGCTGAGAAGCGGCGTTGACACCGCTGAGTGCTTGCGAAAAACCCATGTTCGTATCCCTGCGTTAGCGTTGCGGGCCGATCGCCGGGATGGCGATCGAGATGCGTATCGAGAAAAGCGTGCTGGCGTCGCTGGTCAGAGAATCTGACGGACTTCGCCCAGCGTCACTGGACTACGGTTGAAACCGAGATCCAGCTTCACGCCGTCGTCACCCTGCATCACACCGTTGACGAGGGCGTAGTTGAGAACCTTGGGCGATGTGCTGCTGTCGCCATCCAACACTTTCATCTCCACCGTATAGGTGCTGTCGCTGGCGGCCATGGAGCCATCCTCGAGCTTGCCGTCCCAGGTGAAGCTATGCACGCCGGCATTCAGCGCGCCGGTCGAGAACGAACGCACCACCTGTCCGTTGGCGCCTTTGATGGAGATCTGCAGATCACCGACGGCCTGATCCAGATCGACCCCGATCGGCGTCGTGGCCACGGCACCGCTATTGGCATCGGCATTGCCCACCAGAATCCGATCCCCGGGTACCATGACACCCTTGCCGATCAGCGCGGTCGCCTGGAGCGCTTTGCCGGCATCGATCTGCTCGGTGATCGCCTGGAGGCTGTCGTTGAGCTTGTTGATGCCGCTGACCGTATTGATCTGGGCCAACTGCGCGGTCATCTGCGAGTTGTCCATCGGATTGGTCGGATCCTGATTCTTCAACTGCGTGACCAGAAGCGTCATGAAGCGATCGTTGAGCTCGCTGCCCGAATTGGCATCGGCCGTCTTACTCGTGGACGCGGTACCGTTGATGTTGGCGAGCGTGCTGCCGCCGATGACTGGACTGGACATGCCGTTTCTCCTTGGCGCCCGCCCCACGATGGGAGCCGCGGCAACCTGGGGCTGCGCCTTAGGCTCAGCCTTCGCCGATGGTGAGAGTCTTGGTCATCAACGTCTTGGCGGTATTCATCACCTCGACGTTGGCCTGGTAGGAGCGCGACGCCGAGATCATGTCTACCATCTCGTTGACGGGATCGACGTTGGGTAGCGACACGTAGCCCTGCGCATCTGCCAACGGATGCCCGGGGCGGTACTCCTGGCGCAAAGGTGTGGTGGTATCTTCCACCACGCGATTGACCCGCACGCCGCCGGGACTGCCACCCGACTGCCCCAGCGCCTGGAACATGACCTGGCGTGCGTGGTAAGGCTCACCGTCGGGTCCGGCTACGCTATCTGCATTGGCCAGGTTACTGGCAGTCACGTTCATACGCTGGGAGTTGGCCGTCAGCGCCGAGCCTGAAATTTCGAAAACACTGAACATCGACATCGGTTTACTCCGGTTGCATCGCTTTCTTCAGCCCCTGGATCCGACGGCTGACGAAGGTGACGTCCGCCTGGTAGCGGACCGAGTTATCGGCGAAAGCGGCACGCTCGCGGTTCATGTCGACGGTGTTGCCGTCGAGGCTAGGCTGGTCCGGTACGCGATAAAGCAGGTCGTCGACACCCGAGAAGCGCGGCCCCTCGGCGGCGATATGCCGGCTGGACGTGCGGTTCAACGAGAGACCGCCCTCGCCTGCCGAACGCCCCTGCTGCATGACCCGATCGAGCTCGGCACGAAAGTCGAAGTCGCGCGCCTTGAAATTGGGCGTGTCGGCATTGGCTATGTTGTTGGCCAGCACCTTCTGTCGCTCGGCGCGCAGGTTGAGTGCCTCCTGCTGGTAACGCAGCGCACTCTCCAACTTGTCGAACATGCCGATGACCTCCTGATATGGCCGGACGGTAGATGAGCTCATGAGGGCTCGCCGCCGCCTGCTTTCTTGGACAGGGTGGAGAATAGCGGTGAGTTACGCATGGTAAACTCGTAAACAGACCGTCAATTGCGCGTCATTTCCTCCGATGACGCCGCCACCCTCGCTTTACAATCGCTCTCCATGATGGAAAGAACCGCACGGACCGGGTGCGACAGCCGAACCTCGTGGCCGAGTTCTTTCAGATGCCGACACCAAGCCTGCAGCGGGATACACCCCATGACAGCGACTAGATCGGAAGGCCCAAAAGATGCTTGGCTCGCGCGCCGCCCGCGCCTGCGTCGACTGCTGCTGACCGTGGCTGGCATGCTGCTGCTGACACTCTTCGGCCTTGCTCTTTTGCCACTGCCTTCTATTGCGCAGGCGCAGGACACCGACCCGCTGGCTGCCAGCGTCAAGCGTTTTCTACTCACGCAGACGCGCTCGCTCGGTGATCAGGTCAGCATCGAAGTTCATGACAACACCGCCCGCCTCGGCCCCTGCGCGACCCCGGAGCCGTTCCTGCCGCGTCCGGGGACGCCCCAGGGCCGCGTCACGGTCGGGATCAACTGCCAAGGGGAAGAGCGTTCCCGTTACATCCAGGCAACGGTATCGGCGAGCGTCAGGCACCTGGTGGCAGCTCGCACGCTTGAGCCCGGAGACCCTATCGACGCCACGGCACTGCAATGGCAATCCTCGGATATTACCCGCCTGCAGCGCGGCTATCTCAGCGCCATGACCGACGCGGCCGGGCGAGTGGCCACGCGGCGCATCCCTGCCGGGGCGACTCTCACCAACGCCATGGTGAGGCAGCCCTGGCTGGTCAAGCGCGGCGACACCGTGGTGCTGGTTGCCCAGGGGCCGGGGTTCCGCGTCAGCCGCAGCGTCGAAGCGCTGGAAAATGGCGGCATGGGCAACACCATCCGGCTCAAGACCGAAGGCAACCAGATCCTGCAGGGCCAGGTCATCGGTCCCGATCAACTGCGCGTCAACTTCTAGCGCGGCACGATGGCTGGGGCGACACAATCCGCATACGTAATTGCAAACTTTTTTGACAAAACTCTGCGTGGCCGGCTTTCAGTTTCGGCCATGGCTGCCGATAATCCTTGCAAGCGGGCCAAGGCCCTACCCTATCGGCAGCACATGACCGTGGGCATCGCCCAGAGGTGACAACATGAAGATCGACCAGACAAACTCGCTGACGCGCCTGACGCAGAGCGACGCCCTCGACCCGAAGCGCAACGCCAAGAGTGCCGAGAGCGCTGCAACGCCGGCGGGTTCTAAGACCACGCTGAGCCAGATCAACACCCAGAACGCCAGCGGTGATATCGACACAGCCCGGGTCGACGAGATCCGCCAGGCAATCGCCGATGGCTCGTTGCAGCTCGATACCAGCAAGATCGCCGATGGTCTGATCCAGAGCGTTCGCGACATGCTCGACGAGCGCGGCTGAACAGTCAGCCGCCCTATTTGGCATATCCCTTTCGAGAGCCCTAGATGAACGTCAAAGATCTGCTCACTGAACAGCTGCATCAGCTCGAACAGCTTCTCGAGACGCTGACGGCAGAACGGGAGTGCCTCAAGGAGGGTCGCGCTGACGGCGAGGTTCTCAACACGCTCGCTACCTACAAGCAAGCTCAACTTGCCGAACTGGAGCGGCTCGAGCATCTGCGACGCGATGCGCAACAGGCTCAAGGCCTCGGAGATGGCGCCCGCGGTGCCGAGCAGCTAGCCGATATTCACGACGCCAATCAGCTCTGGGGGCAGATTCGCCAGCAGGCGGATCGCCTGAAGCAGATGAACCGTCTCAATGGCTTTGTCATCTCCCAGCGCATGGAGCACAACCAGCGCGCGATCGATTTTCTCGAGCGTGCCGTGGGTGGCAGCGTCTATGGCCGCAACGGCCAGGCCAAGCCCAAGAACTTCAGTGGTATCAGTTCCCACGCCTGATCTATTGCCGCTTGCCATATTCCTTTTGACGGCAGTCTGGGTGCCCATTTCCTATGACTTTCGTCTTTTGAGCCGCTCTGAATCACGCACATTGTCACACTTGCTGTTCACTAGTGGCGTTCGAACTCCTGTCTTTATCCCCTATTGCCCCTTCTATTCCTCCAGCGAAACACGCGCTACCACGCCAGCGAAACATGCCCTCTCTTGCAGCGGAATACCCCGCAACAAGGATGTCGGCGGTGGAGCTTGCCTCGCCGCATTGCTGGCAAGCGACTGTTTTCGCAGGAGACTCACACGAGGCCCCGACTAGAACCGCATCACCCTGCGCCACATGGGCCTCGACACATTTTTTCACAAAAACCGCAAATCTTTTTCTAAAGCTCCCCGGAGTAGCGCCGATAAATGGGACAACGGCCAAGGGGCCGTTGCAGCAGGATCCGACAGCCATTCGACGTTCTGCGGATCAGGCCCAAATCGCCCTCTCACTATGAGAAAGGAATACGACAATGGCAGTTATCAATACCAACATCACCGCGCTGATCGGTCAGAACAACCTGAACAAGTCGCAGAGCCAGCTCTCGACCGCCATGGAGCGTCTCTCCTCCGGCCTGCGTATCAACAGTGCCAAGGACGACGCCGCCGGTCAGGCCATCGCCAACCGCATGAGCAGCCAGATCACCGGTCTGAACCAGGCTAGCCGTAACGCCAACGACGGTATCTCGCTGTCGCAGACTGCCGAAGGCGCCCTTGACCAGGTCAACGACAACCTGCAGCGCATCCGTGAACTGACCGTTCAGGCTCAGAACGGTACCAACAGCGCCGACGACATCGATTCCATCCAGAAGGAAGTCAACCAGCGTCTGGAAGAGATCAACCGCGTCACCACCCAAAGCTCTTTCAACGGCACCAACGTCTTCGAGGCAGCCGGCACAACCGGAACCTCGTTCAGCGTTCAGGTCGGTGCCAACGACAACGAAACCATCAGCATCAACATCGGTGGCGCACAAGCATCCGGTACGGCTACCTCTGGTAGCGGCTGGAACATGTACACCACCGACGGCGCAACCGCTGTTACCCAGACTACCGTCAACGGCTCCGCGCGTACCGTCCAGACCTCCGGCTTCGATGTACTCTCGGACGACGCGCTTGCCGTTCTCGACAACAAGCTCAACAACGTCGACAGCGAGCGCAGCAACCTCGGTGCGGTCCAGAACCGTTTCGAAACCGCTATCGACAACATCACCACCACCTCGACCAACCTGTCGGCAGCTCGTTCGCGCATCGAAGATGCCGACTACGCCACCGAAGTGTCGAACATGACCCGCGCGCAGATCCTGCAGCAGGCTGGCACCTCGGTTCTGTCCCAGGCGAACCAGACCCCGCAGACGGTTCTCTCGCTGCTGCGTTAATCCCTCCCCAGGGAGTGATGGAAGGCCGGCATCTTGCCGGCCTTTTTCGTTGCCTATACGCCACACCAGAGCCCGCGACCGAGAATGGCACCACCAAGGCCAACTATTCGCCGCTTCGCACTGCTCGAGACATGAGAAGCTTGAAAGACTTCTCACCTTCTGTCGGAGCTTTGCTGCTCATGAGTCATAGCCAAAACGTCCCCGCCCCACTACAAAAGCGATTCATGGACCTCTATCGGCGCGGTGACTATCAGCAAGCCAAGAAAGATGCCTTAAGCCTGACAAGGCGCTTCCCGCAGGATGCCTTCGGCTGGAAAGCGCTTGGGAATTCTCAGCTCTACCTCGGCGACGTCGCGGCCGCGACCGCCTCCTTGGAGAGAGCTAAGGCGCTGACTCCCGACGATCCATTGGTGCTGATGGCGCTGTCGCGAGCATACTTCAGCCAGGGGCAAAAGCAGCAAGCATTGGAATTGCAGCGCCTCGGCCTGGAATTGGACGACCAAGCCGCCCAGGCACATTTCAATATGGCAACCATGCTCTACAATAGTGGCGATTATGACCTCGCGGAAGAAAGCTTGGTCGAGGCCGAAAAGGCTGGGCACCCCGCTGCTGAAATACTGACCATACGCATTACCATTGCTTCGGAGCGATTTCGGTTTCGAGAAGGTCTGGAAATGCTGGAGAAACTGCATTCGCTCCAGCCAGAAAACCCCGAGGTGCTCAACACGCTCGGCAATTATCACAAGGATATGGCCGACTTCGAGAGCGCGCGGCATTATTATGGCGAGGCCCTCCGGCTGAGCCCGCAGTACTATACCGCTTATTCCAACGATCTGATCAACGACCATTACGACCCTGCGGCATCCGCCACGGATATTCTCGAGAAATCCAGAGCCTGGCGCGATAGGTTCAAACCTGACACCCAGTTCTCACATGACGGCAAGGACCTCACCCTGTCGCGCAATCTCAAGGTAGGTCTTCTTTCGAGCAATTTTCGCTCTCACCCTGTCGGCTGGATGAGCAGTAGCGCGCTAGCGAATTTGCCCAGCGATATCGAACTTTACGCGTACACCGACAACGACTCTCACGATCCGATTGCAGAGAAAATCAAACAGGTTTGTCACTGGATACCCTGCTATCACCTGGATCACCAACAGCTTGCCGATAGAATTTTTGCCGACGATATCGATATTCTGATCGACATGGCCGGCCACGGCGCTCAGAGCCGGTTACCCGTCATCGATATGAAGCCAGCGCCGATCATCGTTAAATGGGTCGGTTCACAGATCAGCAGCATGGGCATCGAGGCATTCGACTATTTCTTGAGCGACTGTTATGAAACGCCGCCCGGGGTAGATCACCTCTATACCGAGAAGCTGATCCGGCTGCCCAACGACTACATCTGCTATACGCCGCCCGCCTATACCCCCGCGATCACATCGCTGCCGGCCATCAGCAACGGTTACGTAACCTTCGGCTGCTTCAACAACCCTGCCAAGGTCAACGATGTATTGCTGGCCGAATGGGCAAAGGTGATGCATCGGGTACCCGGCAGCCGCCTTTTTATGAAGGGTGGACAATACAGCAGCCATAGAGTCTGCGAGCGAGTGATTTCGACCCTTGAGCGTCACGGCATCAACAGAGACCGAGTAACGCTAGAAGGTCCCTCCGACCACAAGGAGCTACTCGGAAGTTACAACCGCGTAGATATCGCCCTGGATACTTGGCCCTACTCAGGTGGATTGACGACCTGTGAAGCCCTGCTGATGGGCGTCCCCGTAGTCACGCATATCGGGCCGACCTTTGCCGGACGGCACAGCGCCACGCACCTGTCGAATACCGGTATGCCGGAACTGGTCACGGATAGCTGGGAAGCTTTCCGCGAGCGAGTGGTCGAACTCGCGTCCGATCTGCCGAGCCTGGCGGTGATCCGCGCGGCGCTGAGAACTTATCTCGAACACTCTCCGATCTGCGACGCGCCCAAGTTCGGTCGCCATCTGCGCAAGGCACTGAGAGCCGTCTGGCAGCGCTATTGCGAAAACGCAGAGCCGGCCGCCCTCACCTTCGATGGCCATGGACGCGCTTATTTCGAGGATCGCGACGAGCCGGTGGAAGTGCCCCGCCCGCCCATACTCGAGACGGATGATGGCTTCGGCTGGCCGCTCGAGGAGCCGATCATCGCCATCGACAACGGTGGCCAGCTACTAAACGATGAGAACGTCGAGAAACTGCTGCGAGACGAACGCCTCGAATTGATCGTGTTCGATCCGTCAGCGGATGCGGCTCATCACCCCATGAGTCGGGCCGAGCACGTACATTACTATGCCGGCCATGGCCTGGGCACGGGCTCACCGGCAACACTGTTCACGCCAAGTCCCAATGCGCCGAGCCCATTGCCAGCGGATAGCCAGCGCGAGCAGCGACAGGTGCAGGCAGCAGCCGAGCCCAGCGCGTTCGATACCCTCGCTCTGGACAGCATTGAGGGCTTGCCGGCTCTGGACTGGCTGGTGCTGGACGATACCAGTGATGCTGCCGACATTCTGAGCCATGGCAGTCGGTCGCTAGCCACGGCGATGCTGATTCAGGTCAAGATCGCCTTCCAGCCGACCCACGAGCGCCAGCCCGACCTCGGCGAAGTTCAGCGCTGGGCCAAGGAGCACGGCTTCCGCCTCTATCACCTGCACGATCAGCAACATCGCAGCGCTCTGCCCATGGATGAGATCACCGCTGACGCGGTCGCCTCCGAACTATGGTCCGCCCAAGCGCTATTGCTACCCGACCATACACGCATGACCAGTCTGAGCGATAGCCAGCGAATCAAGCTGGCTTTCCTACTGCACGTCATCTATGGATTCAAGGATGCGAGCGGCAGCTTGCTAAAGCAAGTTAATTATGGCTTGGCTAATAGCTATCTTGTTAATCACGTTTGGGTGCAGCCACCCGTATGCAACATACTTACACCCTTGCAGGTTGAGACAGCGGAGTTCGGCGACTCGCGCATCGCCATAATTGAGAAATTAAAAAGAAGTCTTTCCAGCAAGACAATATGCTTTGTAGATACGGGAAACGCGGCTAATCACGGCTTGATCCGCAGCGGACTTTACAATATTTACCGCATTTTAGAGACCGGTGGTTGCAAAGTTCGATGGCTAGCTTCTAATGAAGCCACTCCAAAAACATTGATCGAAACTGCCGCTTCAAGAACCCATGTAATGTTAGGTGGCAACCGTTTTTACGATACGTCGATCAGTGCTAGCGGCTACGGAAAATCCAATTTATTCCAAACTTTTGAATGTCCAATCATCGGAACCATAAGTGATCATCCCTACGCCGATTTCATGCTAGACAGAGTACAGAACGCATTTTCTAAGGGACTGTTTTTGGCACGCGGTTCTCTGGGAGAGGAGCTCTCATTTTTACGCCCCGATCTACAGTTCATCAATCGTGAACGCCTGGAATCCGCAAGTCAGGAATACCCAGGCTGCGAGCGTCCCCACCATCAGCGCGATATAGACATTCTGGTCCCTATGAATTTTGCCTATGCTGTTCAGGCAGAGGAAAATTATGATCAATTGCTAGAGACAGCGAAAAACTATGGCGCTAACTATATCAGGCTCGTGGAAGAGGTCATGGAGAGATTTTCCGACTTCTCGCAATCTCTGCTATCGACATTTCGAGAGACATATCAGCAAATTTTTGGGTACTCTTGGAACGTAGAGTTTCCTTGGCGCCCAGAAGATTACAAGTTGATCCAGCTGCTAGGCCAAATTGACAATGTAATCAGAGGAAATAAGCGGCGAGAAGCACTACGATTCCTCGCCCACACCCAGACCGACATAAACATTGTCGTTCTTGCCAGTGAAAGAGAGAGAAGCCTGCTTGAATCTTGTGTGGGGCGCAATAGAACTGCTCACTGGCAGTTCATTGGCACACAGCCATTTGATCAGCTCAAAGGACTCTACGCTCGGGCTCGTTACGTGCTGAGCGTCTTCCCAACGTATCATGACTTATTACATGAACGTCTACGCACGGCCGGAGCCGCAGGTTGCGCAGTAATTTCCAACGTCAACCAACGCACACAAGAACTTCTCGTGGACGGCGAAAATATTCTAATTTACGAGGGCAAGACAATCGATGAAATTTATAACAAAAATCCTGATGTGAGCGAAAGTGTCGGTCTTGCCCTGCGCAAACGCCTTCAGGAGTCTCTGATATCAACTGACACCGCCATCAACAAGACACTAAAGAGCTACGCCGACTATCTTTCCAATTTCTAAAAGTGATTTTAACTTGAGTATCATATGCCCCACATAAGCATGTGGGGCATCTTCTATCATCCTACGCCTCTTACTTAATAATCGTGCTCCCTAGCAGATGATGAAGATAGCTTTCTGCATCCATCGAAATCACTTCCAAAAGGTTGTCGTCCACTTCGAAGAAGCCACTCAAAAACATTGACTTCATCATAAAAAAATGCACCACATGGTCATGATAAAAGCCTGCCAGGCGTTTCTGCTTGAATGAGGACTCGTAGGCAATACTACTTGAATTGACCACGCTCCTCAGATAGCTTTCCCTATGCGAAGAACCTGAAACGTCCATCATCATTGTGGAACTGTAAATCTTTATTTTGGCTGGGGAAAAATAGAGAATATCGATCAATACACGCGGCACTGCCGGCGGCATTGTCAACAAATTATTACCCACTTCAAACAGAACCCGCGATCTTTCATTGACGTTACAATGAGGCAGCGCCGACTGGTAGGTAACAAAAAAATCCTCGTTATAGCCAATCCGACCAGAAGCTTTTCTAGAAAATGCCAGAGAAGTATTTAAAATAGTCGTTTTACTACCAATATAAGGAACTTCGTCAGCAGCAATATCTGGGAAACGGAAGCGAACGACATTATCGTGAGCATCTATTTCCTCACCGTTTTCATGTGTAGCCGGAGCAGGACCGACTATGGCCACAGATGAGTCTTTGACAAGATCCGAGAATTCTTGATCCTTTTGGTTACGCTTCTTGAAGCTCGATATCTCTCGTTGAAGATAAGAGGAGAAAGCGTCCAGGAGTTCTCCGTCCGATAAAATCTTGGCACTGGTAGAGGGGATGCCTAGCTGCTGTCCAAGCTGCATTTTCTTACAGACGAGATAGTCTTTTACTCTGCCGGTAGCGGCGTAAATATCTGACAACTTATTCAAAGCCACAGGAAGATGCCAGAGTGACTTAAAGCTGGCTAGTCCCGGAGGCTCCCCTAACTCCGTCACTCCATCGTAAAAAAACTCGATACCCTTACGATGATCGTTTGAGCACTCCATCTCTGCGCGTAATGCTAAATTTTCGATGGCTAGCAAGTAGCGCTGACCGTCTAGATTGTTTACCTTGTCGGCTATCTGGAAATAATCAGCTAAGCTCACTATGTGGCTTTTAAACTTATAATTCCACGTTGGCCACTTGCGCGTTTTTGAAAGCAAAGAATACTGCGCATAACTGTGAAACAGACACCCCATATCATGAAAGCTTTTACCTAAAACGGTCTTTCTAGTACTTTTCGTTACCTTTACCCAATCGGCCCCAGTCGCCTTTCGCAATAAACTCAAATTCAAAAAATATTTTTTGGGATTGTACGTAAAAAACCAATCACAGTCTTTTCCGTAGAAGCTCTGGTGGAAAAAATATTTCCTAGCATATTTTTTATAAAATTTATCAACTACTAATTTTCGAGGCGAGTAGAAAACCAAATCTGGCAAGAGCAGAATAGTAAAAACTATCGGACATCGCAATTTCAGTGTCAGTACTATACGCCAATCATAAGAAGCGACGGTCACGCGACGCCCCTTATCTAAGTCCTGCGCCACAACGGCCACGACTCTCTCAATTTGACGCTCGGTCACCGTGGTAAAAAGATCATTACAAACGCGCACGTAGACGCCGTTTGAAAACGGCTGCTTCTTTCTCTTTATAATCATGCTGACGCTTCGCTAGCCGCCTTGAAGTTCGCCACAATATCTGCAATAGCATTGTCGACACTATCAGAAATCTTGAGACCGTAAACTGCCTCGAGTTTAAAACAACTAAGCTTCAGCGACGGCAAACCATCTTCTTCAATCGCTTTGGTCTCTATCGCAACCGGTGCTCGGCCAATTGCCTGGACTTGCGAATCGATAAGACCAGCAACTTCCAGCAATGTTAGTGACTCTTGGCTGGCCAAATTTACTGTATCTTTCCCCGTCGACTTTTCCGACAGTGCAATATTCAAAACACCTTGGGCCGCATCATTTACTGACAATAGACTTACATATTGTTTACCGCCGCTGATCTGCAACTTGCCTTCTTGCAATGCGCTCAATGTCATTTTATACAGAGCACGCGCTTCCATCCCCTTGCCAACCAAACTTGCTAGACGTATATTCACGACTGTCAGGTGGCTGAGGCGATTGAATATTAACTCAGATGCGTATTTTGCCAAGCCGTAACGAGTAGATGGTGAAACTGGTGTTTTTTCGCTAATCAGTTGGCCATGCAGATTATTTGGATAAACACTTTGCGACGATATATTGATTACTTTGGGAACAGAGTGCTTCTCGCAGAACGATGCCACTTCTTGGGTCCAAGCCAGCGACTCCGTAAGCGCCACGAGCGATTCGCTTCTCGTAAACGCACAATGTATGACACAATCTACAACCTCTTGAAAATCCTCAAGTCGGCTATTCTCGATACCTCCGTCTTCTTCCATTCCATTGATTAGATCTGGAGAACGAGAAAAAGAATGTACCACATGACCCAAGCCGCTCAGACGTTGAATCAATGCTTGAGCCAAGATGCCAGAGGCTCCCGTTATAAGAAAAACCATACCTATTCCCCATAAGCATTTTATCTAATTACGTTTAAACAGTATGAAATGGCACTTCCGAACCGTCATTGGCAATAATTTTAAAGTTTCTCTTCACATATGAAACGATCTCCTTAAACTGCCTTTTAGACTGGGCAAAGAAAAACACACGGCATACAACCAACCCCAGCGTGGCAGGCTCGGTCACTTTTCTCCCCTTTTCTCCATGGCTTACATGGCAATAAATGACATCTGAGTGATTAGCAATCCTATCAACACCTTCCAATCTAGCAATACTGTCTTTTTGTGCACAAGAGATCGTTAGATTATAGCCTGTTGAATGTGAGTGAGAGGGGCTCATTTCTTGGCTGCTCAACCCTACCGCAAATGCAGCCAGCTCTTTAGCAGCATTCAACCCTTTCTTTTTCTCGAAAATTTTATACTCAAGACTACCGGTTAACCTGAATGAAAACTCATAAACCCAAAATATGTCAGAAGCAAAGAACATTTGCATGTAGACCAAACCATTGCCGATGTCTAAATGCTTGATTAGCCTTCTGACTTTTTCATCGAGTTGACAGACATACGCTGATTCATTCTGCGAAGGAAAACGGTACAGCACGGGTAAGGGAAGTTCTCCTTGCGCCATTGGCTTTACCTCTCTGTCAGCAACCCCAAGAAACGATATTTCGCCATCCCGGACGTAGTAAAAAGCTGTTGCTTCAGGCGCTGTTAACATTCTTTCGACCAACACTTCGCCAGAGCTTGAATATTGCCTTGCCGATTCTTTCAAGGACGCAAGTTGATCCTGACACTCACAGATCTTTATGCCCCGACTGCCACTGTTATCGGTAGGCTTGACGATCACAGGAAACTCTTCTGCCGGAACGGCATCATCATAACTTTTCAAGACAGGTATTGAAAAATTGGATAACTCTTTTTTCAACTTGGTCTTATTGGTTGTGATGGCTATTTGCCGGGCATCCGAAATATAGCACGGTAAATTCGCATACCTGCAGATCTCATAGTAACTAGGCAACAGAGAATCCACAAAACCGCAGAGAACACCATTAATTTTATGTTCGCGAATTAGCTTCAATATTGCAGGAACGTCAAACACACTGATATCATGACCTTGATCGGAAGCTTTTTTCGCTGGAGAGTCAACAGCATTATCAGTAACGTGAACTTCTAGGCCGATGGACCGACATTCTTCAACGAGCGACGTCATCAGGTGGTTTCCACCCAACAAAAGAATTCGCTTTACGGGCTCCCATTTATCGCTCATAGTGTACCCTTTAGACCAACTCGAAATCATTAATTACGCACAAAATATCATCGGGAGGCAATTTCATTAAGTAGTCTATGATGGAAACCTTTAATGCACTCGGGTTGTTGACAAAATACAAATCATAGCCCTGAACTTTGAAATCAGCCTTACTGTAAATAGCTTGCCCACCCATAAGATTATAATAGCGAGACATTCCCTTAGCTTCCAAAATAGCTTGAATACGATGCTCTTTTCGCAATGTACAAGTGGCTGAGAACGACTCTGAAGACTTTTCCCAATCCAAATTCATATTCAGGTATTGACACGTACGCACGATAGAATCTATAGCGATGTCGGCCGCCGTTTCGTGGGGCTGCTCCAGCACTTCGCTGACAAGTGAGTAAGCTCTATCAAAATAGGGCGCCCCCCTATAACAATGCCATACACTATTCAGCAACTTCTGCTTCCATCGAATGTCGTCAAGCAGTTTGATGTCGCAAATTTTTTTGTTGATAGACGCTTTTTGCAGAGGAACAATGATAGAAGCACCATTGTCAAGCACGTTCTTATTTATCCAGCCTTTCTTTATATACTGTACGTCATCAAAGAAGACGAACTCTTTCGCCACCATTGCTAAGCTGTAATAACCAAGATAAGGGAAAAAATAAGGCTGCATAATAGCCAAGCTATCGTTGGCGTTTCGAACATTCATCGAGCACCCATACCGATAACAGAGACAATGAAATCAACAGCTTCCAAAGGCAGTTCAGTAAAAACAGGAAGACACAAGACCCTTTCGGATATTGCTTTTGCATTTTCCACGCCGTCGCTGCGTGAAACTCCTCGGTAAACGCTGTGATCATTAATGAGAGGATAAAAATACCGCCGCGCGTGGATATCCGCTTGCTTCAAGATATGGTATAGCGCATCTCTTGATAGGGGATAGTCATCCTCGATAATCACGGGAAAATAAGCATAGTTTTCAACACACTGCCCCACAGGCTTTGGCAGCCGAATACCTTTTATTCTATCCAGACCTGTGCGATAACGGCCATCAATTAGTCTGCGTTTTTCTATGGCCTGATGAATATGCTTTAGCTGCAGCAGACCAAAAGCGGCGTTGATCTCGCTCATTTTGCCATTGATGCCCGATGCCACCACCGTCGTCTCGTTGACGATACCGAAATTCTTGAGGTTATCGATATGTCGCTTGGTCTTGGCATCAGGACAGACTATGGCGCCGCCCTCGAAAGTGTTGAAGACCTTGGTGGCGTGGAAGCTGATCGCGCTCAGATCACCATGACGCAGAATGCTGCCGCCTTCGTCCTCGACACCGAAGGCATGCGCGGCGTCGTAGATCACCTTGAGGTTGTAGGTATCGGCAATCTCCTGGATCGCTGCGACATCGCAGGGGTTGCCGTAACAGTGCACGGGCATGATCGCGGTCGTTCGCGGCGTGATGGCCGCCTCGACCTTCTCGGGGTCGAGATTGAACGTCTGCGGATCGATATCGACGAAGACCGGCGTGATGCCGTTCCAGAGCAGAGAATGTCCGGTAGCCACGAACGAAAACGGCGTAGTGATCACCTCGCCACTGATTCTGAGCGCTTGCAGCGCGGTAAGCAGCGCAATGGTGCCGTTGTTGAACAGCGCGATCTCCGGCACGCCCAGGTAATCACGGAGTTCTGCTTCGAGCTGCCGGTGCATGGGCCCGTTGTTGGTCAGCTTCTTGCTCGCCCATATCTGTTCGAGATAGGGAATGAACTCGTCAAGCGGTGGCAGGTAGGGCTCGGTGACATAGATGGGTTTGTCGTTCATGGATGACCTTCTGAGATTACCCATCAAGGTAGACGATGGTGGGCCTATCGCCGCTGAATGCCGATGACGTGAACAGGCCAAGCGATACTCAACTTGGTCGGGCGTTCCTTTCGGGTCGAGACAGCCCGTCACGTCACCTTGGGATGGAACCCGGCCGGCACACTCTCGACCAGAACAGCATGCCCGCATCGGCGACGAGCGTTACGGCGAATAAGTGCCTCTATGCGCTCCAGTTCGTCGCTTATCGGGGAGCAGAGAGTTTCGCTCAATACGCGGGCTTCAGAGGCAAGCGGATGATGAGCGACAGCCACATCGGGCAGGCCGCCTCGATACGTGCCCTGATTTCATTCGGCCGCCCGGTCAGCGTTGACCTCCTCAATCTCTTCGTCGCTCTGCGCCGTAGCTGTCGGAACCGCCGAGCTATCCCGGCGCTCGGTGCCAAACGCCTCGCGCAGCACGGCGTGCTCGGCGTTCATATCGATGTTGCCGTGGAAGGCAGCGCCATCCTCGAGGATCAGTCCGGGCGCGTAGAGCTCGCCCTGCACCTCGGCCGTGGCTTTCAAGGTGATCCGCTCGGCAGCGATCAACTGCCCTTCGACTCGCCCTTTCACCGTGATTTCTCGGGCAATCAGGCGACCCTCTATCTGGCCATCACTGCCAACCGTCACCGCATGATGAGGAAAGCTGACATCACCGACGATTCGGCCTTCGATCAGCAGGTCCTCGTCGCCGTTGACATCGCCACGAATCGTAGTCTTGGCGCCAATTCGCGACATGCCGTGTAGCGTTTGGGTAGGCTCGTTACCACGAACCGGGGCGCTGGCTGCGTCACTCGAGTTGGTCTGGCGGAGCGCTTGGCTGGATTTCGGAAACATCGGACAGCTCTCGATCAGGGGTTGGCGATATCCGGGCGCATGCCGCCCGAACGCTGAATCAATACTTCATCGGCGATCGTGTAGATATCTTGATTACGGGTAACCTCAATCACCCGCTCCGCCCGACGCGCTACTCACTCCTTTCGAGGATCGCCACTACCCTGACGTTGATGATTCGACAGGCGCAATGGTTAACGTCTCGGCATGCCACCGGAACGCCGCGGACACCTTCAGATTTGCCTATCAGCGCCGATACAAGGTTCAAGTACTCCGATCAAGATGGTGGGCGGAACCCACCCTGCACTTTGCCATCGCCGGGGGGCCGACGAGGGCGCCCGAACGGTCGCGGCTCTTGGCTTATAGAACGAACACGAATAAAGGCGCGTCTCGAGCACAGGAAGAGGACAGCATGGATTTGGGAGAGTGGCTTCTACTGGGCGGCCTGAGCTGCTGCTTACTGCTGCTGGTCGATGGCTACCGTCGAGCTCGCCGACGGCGTGGGCACGTGCTGTCAGCGGCAACATCGTCAGCGCTACCGACGCGCCAGATCGAAAGCGGGCGTGCCGAGCCTGATCGAGCGCCGACCCTAGCGGAAGCGCCCTCTGCCCCTTCGCCCGCCCCGTCTCCAGCGCCGGCCGGCTCGTCATCCAGCCTCGAGAGTCACGCCGCAGCGACGTTGATCGGGTCCAGCATGACTGTGATCGGCGATATCGACTGCGCCGAACCGATCCATATCGAGGGCCGGCTCGACGGCATATTGGCCGCCGATGAACACCACGTCGTCGTCGGCGCACAGGCCGAGGTCGGCCCGCAGTTGAGTGCTGGCACGCTGCACATTGCCGGTCAGGTATCGGGTGAGCAGCGTGTGCGGGGTACGGCGATGATCGTCTCTGGCGCACGAGTGCAAGGCACGCTCACGGCGCATCGCTTGCAATGTGACGAGGGCGCGACCCTGTCAGGGAACATCAATGTCGGCGACCATCGCTTGGGCGACCCGCGGCATTGAAGCGATCACTCAACAAAAATGGCTGACAGCGGCTGAATGCTGGCAGCAGAGGCCTCTGATCCAAGTATCGCAACGGAGTGACAAGCCATGCCCAGCCCCATCGATCTCAACACACTATCGCTCAACCTGGGAACCGGGAGCTCGCCGCAGCAGCGCCTCGATACCCTGATGCAGCAGGCGCGGCAGAATCTGCCCTTCGCTCAGGAGGCCAGTGCAGCCGCTAACGATGAGGAGCGCAAGGGCAAGGGCTACTTGAGCGACCAGATCAACGAGCTCAACGCCGTGATGTATCAGTACGGCCTGCGCTTCGAGCTGAGTGACTTCGACAGCCAAGTGATCACACAGGTCGTCGACCGAGCCACCGGTGAGGTCATCCGTCAGATCCCCTCGGAAGAGATGCTGCGCATCGCCCAGGCTTTCGCCGACGATCAGGGACGCCTGGTAGACGCCTCGGCCTGACGTCAGGTTCAGCCCCGTCACTGGCTGGCTCGCTGAGACGACACGATATCGTGGGGCACGGGATAGAACCCGCGGCGCAAGGTCCCGAACTCGTCGAATCGCGCAACAGCGCTTACGCTGAGGTCACGACTGATGGCCGAGGGAGCGGCGAGATGATGGCGCGATGGGTGGTGACATGCATGATGACATGGGTAGGGAAACGGAGAACGCCATCGATGGCGCGCTCGCTGCGTGCCCTGCGAAGCTTGAGGGGAGCAGGAGCCTGGCTACTGCTGAGCCTGGCGCTGGGCGGCTGCTCGACCTATGTCAACGCGCCCGACGATGCCGGCGCCGCGGCAGCCCGCACACCACAGGGGCTCGACTACCAGGTTCTGCATGACCAGCGCTTCACCCCGACGGACTGGCCGCAGGCGCTGATGGCGGATGTCTATCTACCCGATACCCCTGGCACCGAGCTGCGCCCGGCAGTGATGATGGTTCACGGCGGTGGTTGGGAGGGGCGCTCGAAAGACGACATGACCCCGATCGCCAAGCGCTTCGTCCGCCAGGGCTACGTGGTGATCAACGTCAGCTACCGTTTCGCCCCAGAGTTCCGCTTTCCGGCGCAGTTGCACGATCTGCAGCTGGCGCGTCACTGGATCGACGCCCACGCCAGCGAGTGGCGAATCGACCCGGATCGCATCGCCGGTCTGGGCTACTCCTCCGGCGCCCACCTGGTCAGCCTGCTCGCCCTGGTGGCCGGCACCGACAGCCCGCTCGATCGCCCCTACGGTGGCCAAGACACCGGCTTCGCCGCGGTGGTCTCCGGAGGCACCCCGGCAGATCTACGGCTCTGGGACAGCGGCCGATTGCTGATCCAGTTGCTGGGTGGCACCAAGGAGGAACTCCCTGAAGCCTATGCCGCCGCATCGCCGCTGGCCCATGTCCACGCTGGTGCCCCGCCCTTCTTTTTGTTCCATGGCACCTGGGACGACCTGGTGCCGCCCGAGCACGCCCGGGTGCTGTTCAGCGCCCTGCAATCACACGGCGTCCACGCCGAGCTCTACTGGATGCGCTGGCGCGGCCATATTACCGCCTTCCTGCTGCGTGGCGATGCCGAAGCGGCGGCGCTCGATTTTCTCGCCCGCGAGATGCCGGCCAATTGAGTACGTTCAGCGGCGGCCCGCTTGCATGCACTCCGGCGAGCGCGCACCATTATCGCTTCCAACGATAAGCTTATGAACAGAGGCCGAAAACACGATGAGCCGATGGCGCCGATGGCTCGCTAGCGAGCCCCGCGAACGGATTCGGCTGCGCGCGCGCATCGCCGGCTATTTTCCCATCACCACCTGGCTGCCTTACTACAATCGTCATCTGCTCGGCGAGGATCTGATCGCGGCGGTCATCGTGACCCTGATGGTGATACCGCAGGCGCTGGCCTATGCCATTCTCGCCGGGTTGCCGGCGGTCACCGGGCTCTATGCCAGTATGCTGCCGCTGATCGCCTATACCCTGTTCGGCACCAGCCGCACCCTCGCCGTCGGCCCCATGGCGATCGTCTCGCTGATGACCGCCGCGGCGCTGTCACCGCTGTTCGTGCCCGGCAGCGTCGCCTACAGCCAGGGGGCGGTCACCCTGGCGCTGCTCTCGGGGCTGATTCTGGCACTCATGGGGCTGCTGCGGCTGGGTTTCTTCGCCAACTTCCTGAGTCACCCGGTGGTCTCGGGCCTGCTGACCGCCTCGGGCGTGCTGATCGCCGCCAGCCAGATCGCCAGCCTCATGGGGATCGGCGGCTCAGGCTTCACGCTGCTCGACCAGCTCCTGCACATCCTGCGCCATCTCGACCAGTTGCACTGGCCCACGCTGGGCCTGGGGCTGAGCGCGCTGCTGTTTCTGCTGCTGATGCGCCGCGCCGCACCGTTACTGCGCCGCCTGGGGCTTGCCGCCGGCACCGCCACCTTCATCGTGCGCCTGGGACCGGTGATGGCGGTGGCCATCACCACGCTACTCTCGTGGACGCTCGACCTGCCCGCCCTGGGCGTGGCCGTGGTCGGCGAGATTCCCGCCCACCTGCCGCCGCTCAGCCTGCCCTCGCTCGACCCGTCAGTGTGGCGCGAGCTGCTGCTGCCGGCCTTTCTGATCAGCGTAGTGGGATTCATCGAGTCGGTGTCGCTGGCGCAGATGCTGGCCGCGCGGCGGCGCGAGCGCATCTCGCCCGATCAGGAGCTGATCGGCCTGGGCAGCGCCAACCTCGCCGCCGCCTTCACCTCGGGCATGCCGGTCACCGGCAGCCTGTCGCGGACCGTGATCAACTTCGATGCCGGTGCGCGGACCCCCGCCGCCGGCGCGCTGGCGGCGCTCGGCGTGGGCCTGGTGATCCTGTGCCTGACGCCGCTGATCGCCTATCTGCCGATCGCCACCCTGGCCGCCAGCATCATCGTCTCAGCGATGACCCTGGTCGACCTGCCCGGGCTCAAGCGAACCTGGCGCTACTCACAAAGCGACTTCGCCGCCATGCTGATCACCATCGTGCTCACCTTCCTGGAGGGCGTCGAGGCTGGTGTGATGGCCGGGGTGGGCGTGTCGCTGGCGCTCTATCTGTATCGCACCAGCCGTCCGCACACCGCGGTGGTGGGCCGGTTGCCGGGCACCGAACACTTTCGCAACGTGCGCCGCCACGAGGCCGAGATCGATGCCGAGATAGCGCTGCTGCGGATCGACGAAAGTCTCTATTTCGCCAATGCGCGCTATCTCGAGGATACCGTCTACGCGCTGATCGCCGATCGCCCGGCCATGCGCCATCTGGTGCTCATCTGCTCGGCGGTCAACATGATCGACGCCTCGGCGCTGGAGAGCCTGGAAGCGATCAACGCGCGCCTGGCCGACTCCCAGATCGCGCTCAATCTGGCCGAGGTCAAGGGTCCGGTGATGGACCGGCTCAAGAAGAGCGACTTTCTCGACCATCTGAGCGGCGAGGTCTACCTCAGCACCTACGCCGCCTGGACCGAGCTGCGCCACCGCCTGGACGACGAGGCCCGAGCCGGCGCCGAATCACCGGACGCCACCAGGTGAGGTCTTAAAGGGTGTTTACAAATTCGACGAGCGAAGGCGAGACAAGGCGAAATCGGCCGAAAAGACGGAGTTTACGGGGTGTAAATGAGTACTTTGAGGTCGACTTCAACGCCGTATCGTCGAGCGCAGACATTTTGTAAACACCCTCTTAGGCATCGGCGAACCCGCTGCCGATAACATGCCCCGGTCTCTCCAGCCCTTCGCGACGACGCAGGATCGGCAGCAGCAGATAACAGGTCGCCAGCGGACGGCGGTCGGTCTTGCCCAGTGGGCTCTTCTCACGCGAGTAGGGGCGATTGTCCGCGGTCAGCGTGGCATACCAGCCGCCACGAGCGCCGTCGATCATATGCTGGCCGCAGTAGTCGGCGATGCGATCGTACCAGCGCCAGTAGCGCGGCTGCCCGGTGGCATCGGCGAGCAGCGCCGCGGCCGCCAGGCTCTCCGCCTGGACCCAGTGCTGCTTGTCCCGATTGACCACCTCCCGGCGCATGTCCACGCCGCTGACCAGCCCGCCATGCAGGCTATCCCAACCCGCCTCCATCGCGCCGACAAATAGCGATCCGGCGGTGTCCAGCAGCCAGCCGCGCGCACTCGGCGCCCACGCCGCGAGTCGCGTCATCAGCTTGGCCCACTGGGCGAGATGGCCGACCTGGAAGCCCCAGGGGCGGTAGCGATCATCGGGGCGGTCACGGTGCAGCTCGAAATCCACCCGCCAGTCGCGATCGAAGTGCTCCCACAGCCAGCCGCCGGCGAGCGGTGCCAACTGCTGCCAGACGCTGCGGGTCACGCTCAGCGCCCGCGCCAGAGGCTCGTCATGGCTGCTCACCGCCTGGCAGGCCAGCAGTGCCTCACACATCTCCAGGTTGGCAAGTTGACTGCGATAGGTCGCGAGCCGCCAGCGCGCATCCGCCGAGTCGGCGTAGCGTGCGCTGCCGGTTTCGTAGAGATGTTTGTCGATCAGTGCCCGCACCCGCGCAAGCCCCGCTGCCGCCTCGCCGATGCCGGCGTCCAGGGCTACCGCGTAGGCCTCGAGCACCCGCGCCAGCCCCAGACAGCGCTGGGTCTCGTCTTCCGGCGTGGCGCCGTCGAGCAGCCAGGCGTAGCCCTGGGTTCGCGTCTGGTAGTGATGCTCTTCGAGAAAACGCAGACCGTGGCGCGCCCAGTGCAGATACTCCGGCTCGCCGCGATACACCGCGTAGCGCGCATAGTTGATCACGAAGCCGGCGCTGGAGAGCAGATGGCGACGCTGGGGCTGAAGCCGTTCGCCACTATCGGTGAAGGCGTGGAAGAAGCCTGCCTGGGTATCGATGCACCGCGGGTGATAGAACCCCATCAGACTATCGATGTGATGAGCGACTTGTGAGGCTGAGGTCAACGGCATGGGCAAAGCATCCTTAGGATCGCTCCGTCTGGTTTAGCCTGCCGGCCCGTGCGATGCAATGCGCCTCTGGTCGTGCTTCTCAAGACGTCGATATTTTCGTTCAATATCGATATCTCATCTTCACTCATCGTCTCGGCCGACTCGCCATGCCATCCGACACACCCCAGGGCGCTATCAGCGCCGCGCCTCAGAGTGCCGAAGCCGCCTACGCCGCCCTCAAGCGCGATCTCGTCCGGGGCCACTACGCCCCGACGGAGAAGCTGCTGATGAACGAACTCAAGGCGCGCTACGCCATCGGTGTGGGGCCACTGCGCGAAGCGCTGACCCGCCTGGTGGGCGAGCGCCTGGTGACCAGTGTCAACCAGCGCGGCTACCGCGTCGCGCCGATGTCGCTGAGCGAGCTCGAAGCGCTCTACGATGCGCGTGCCGAACTCGAGGGCCTGCTTACCCGGCTGGCCATCGAACGCGGCGATGACGCCTGGGAGGCGGCGATCCTGGCCGCAGCGCATCGCCTGTCTCGGGTCAGCGAGCTGCACTCGGGTGATGACATGCTCGATCTTTGGGATGCCCGCCATCAGGCGCTGCATGCGGCAATCGTCGACGGCTGCGGCTGCCCACCGCTACTGCAGGCACGCGCGGCGCTGTTCGATCAGGCCCAGCGCTATCGCCACCTGTGGCTGCACCAGACGGTCTTCTCGGCCGAGGCGCTGGCCGCCAAGCGAGTCGAACACGCGGCACTGATCGAGCGCGTTCTGGCACGCGACGCCGAGGGTGCCGCGGGCGCACTGCGTGACCATCTGCTGACCCCGGTGGCGATCATTCAGCGGCGGCTGACGGAGCGTGGCTGGGCGTAGACGGCATCAGCCGATCACGCCACGCTCGCGCAGCGCTTCCCAGTCCGCGGCGCCAGGGCCCAGCCACCCTTCGAGCACGGCGAGGGTATGCTCGCCCAACCGTGGCGGCATCCCCGACGCACCCAGGCGCTCGCCATCCAGCTTGATGGGGTTGCCAACCAGACGCGCGACGCGGCCATCGTCGCCACGGCGTTCGATCTGCATCCCGCGATGGCGCACCTGCGGGTCGTCGAAGACCTGGTCCAGGGTATTGATCGGCCCGCTCGGCACCCCCGCCCGTTCCAGCGCCAATAACCAGTCGTCGCGGCGGCGCTCGACCAGGCGCGCCGCCAATTGCGCCACCAGCAGCTCGCGGTGCGCCACCCGGGCGGCGTTGGTGGCAAAGCGCGGGTCGTCCGCCAGCGCCGCCAACGAAAGCACCTCGCACAGGCGCCGGAACTGGGCGTCGTTGCCCACGGTGATGATCAGATGGCCATCGGCGGCGGCGAACGCCTGATAGGGCACGATATTGGGATGAGCGTTGCCCAGGCGCTGGGGCACATCAGCGCTGGTGAGATAGTTGAGCGCCTGATTGGCCAGCACCCCAACCTGGACGTCGAGCAGCGCCATGTCGATATAGGCACCCTTGCCATCGTGTTCACGCCGGCGCAGTGCCGCCAGGATGGCGTTGGCGGCATACAGCCCGGTAAAGATATCGGTGAGGGCCACGCCCACCTTGGTCGGCTCGCCGCCGGCCGCATCGGGCTGCCCGGTGAGGCTCATCAGCCCGCCCATGCCCTGGATCAGGAAGTCGTAACCCGCTCGCGCGGCATAGGGGCCATCCTGACCGAAACCGGTGATCGAGCAGTAGACCAGGCCGGGGTTGTCCGCCTGGAGGCTGGCGTGATCGAGCCCGTAGGCCGCCAGCCCGCCCACCTTGAAGTTCTCGATCAGCACGTCGGCGTGAGCCGCCAGCTGGCGCACCAACGCCTGGCCCTCGGGGTCGGCGAGATCGATCGCCACCGAGCGCTTGCCGCGGTTGGCACTCAGGAAGTAGGCGGACTCCCGGGTCCCCGGCAGCCAGGGCGGCCCCCAGCCGCGGGTATCGTCACCCCGCCCGGGGCGCTCAATCTTGATCACCTCGGCGCCCAGGTCGGCCAGTTGCTGGGTACACCAGGGGCCTGCCAGCACCCGCGACAGGTCGAGCACGCGCAGGCCGGCGAGCGGCGGTTGGGCGTCACTCATGGTCTCACCCGAACGCCTGAATGCCGGTCTGGGCACGCCCCAGGATCAGCGCATGGATATCGTGAGTACCTTCGTAGGTGTTGACCGTCTCCAGGTTGAGCATGTGGCGGATCACCCCGAACTCCAGCGAGATACCGTTGCCGCCGTGCATGTCGCGGGCGGTGCGCGCGATGTTCAGCGCCTTGCCGCTGTGGTTGCGCTTGATCAGCGAGATCATCTCCGGCGTCGCCTTGCCGGCATCGAGCAGCTGCGCGACACGCAGACACGCCTGCAGGCCCAGCGCGATTTCGGTCTGCATGTCGGCCAGTTTGAGCTGGATAAGCTGGTTGGCCGCCAGCGGCCGGCCGAACTGCTGGCGGTCCAGGGTGTACTGACGCGCCGCGTGCCAGCAGAACTCGGCGGCGCCCAGCGTGCCCCAGGCGATACCGAAGCGCGCCTTGTTGAGACAGCCGAACGGCCCGCTCAGACCAGCGGCACCGGGCAGCAGCGCCTCCTCGTCGACGAAGACATCGTCGAGCACGATCTCGCCGGTGACCGACGCCCGCAACGACGCCTTGGCCTGGATGGTAGGCGTTGAGAAACCCGGTGCGCCGCGCTCGACCAGAAAGCCTTTGATGCGCCCCTCATGGGCATCGGATTTGGCCCAAACCACCGCCACATCGGCGATCGGGCTATTCGTGATCCACATCTTCTGGCCGCTGAGCCGGTAGCCGCCGTCGACCTTGCGCGCCCGGGTCTGCAGGCTGCCCGGGTCGGAACCGGCGTTGGGCTCGGTCAGCCCGAAGCAGCCGACCAGCTCACCGCGCGCCAGCCCCGGCAGCCAGCGCTGCTTCTGCGCCTCACTGCCATAGGTCTCGATCGGATACATCACCAGCGACGACTGCACGCTCATGGCCGAGCGGTAGCCGGAATCGACCCGTTCCACTTCGCGCGCGATCAGTCCATAGGCCACGTGACTGGCCCCGGCGCCACCATAGGCTTCACTCACGGTCGCGCCGAGCAGGCCCAGCTCGCCCATCTCGAAGAGAATCTCGCGCTCGAAGCGCTCCGACTCGAACGCCTCCAGCACCCTGGGCTGCAACCGTGTCTGGCAGTAGTCCCGCGCCACCTGCTGGATCTGACGCTCTTCATCGTCGAGCTGCTGGTCGAAGAGCAGCGGATCGTCCCACTGAAAATCGGGCATGGCACACGCCTCCTGGCGCTATGTCGAAAGGAGAGAATGGCGCATGAAGACAGCGCCTTGGCAAAAGCCTACGCCAGGGCTGACAGAAGGGATATGCGAAAAACGTCGATATTCCATATGAAATATCGACGTTTTCATCGGGTCACCGAGACTGCGTGGCATTCAAGACATCGGCTGCAACGCGGCCCCCTGAGCGCCGGGTACCAGTCGCCAGCAGCTATCGCACGCCGGGAGAGCTGCCGGTTCATGCGCCAGCAGCAGCGCGGTGCGCCCGGCCAGCCAGTGCGACAGCGCCGCCTTCACCAGCTGTGCGGTTTGCGCATCCAACCCACTCAGCGGCTCGTCAAGAATCACCAGCGGCGAGTTGCGCAGCATCACCCGCGCCAGCGCCACCCGCCGTGCCTGACCACCGGAGAGCTGACGCCCTTGCTCGCCGACCCAGGTCTCTAGCCCCTGCGGCAGCGCCTCGGCCCACTCGCGCAGGTCTACCTGCTCGAGCACCGCCCAGAGCTGGGCGTCGCTGGCGGCGGGGTCGCCCATGCGCAGATTGGCCGCCAGGGTGTCATGGAACAGCTCGCTGCGCTGGGTGAGATAGCCGATGCGCGCGCGCAGCGACTCCGGCGCCAGTTCGGCGATCTCATGGTCATCGAAGCGCAGTTCGCCGATATCCGGGTCGAAGGCGCGCACCGCCAGTTGCGCCAGCGTCGACTTGCCGCTGCCGGAGGCGCCGATCACCGCGACCTGCTGCCCCGGCGCCAGGGCAAGATCGACCCCGCGCAGAACCCAGCGCCCGCCCTGGCACAACCCGACATCGCGATAGACCAGACTCGGCGCGGCACCACCGCCCTGCAGCGTCATGCCCGCCTGCTCGGGCGCCAGCGCGGTCTGGGCATTGAGGCGCTCCGCCGCGCGCTGGGTCGCGCCGAGCTGGGTGAACGCCATCGGCAAACCGCCGAGGCCCTCCGCCACCGCCAGCGTGCCCAGAGTCAACATCACCATCTGGGCGCCACTCAGCGCAGCGCTCGACAGCGCCGCCAGGCCGAGTGCGAGTACACTCACGGCAGCCAGCTGGATCACCAGCGTGGTCAGCGCGTTGGCTGCTGCGGTGCGCTTGCCCAGTTGGCGCTGATCGTCGAGCAGGCCCTGCTCTTCAGCCCGCCAGTGGCCCAGATGCGTTTCCAGCGCACCATAGGCGGTGAGTTCGGCCAGCCCTTCCACCTGCTCCACCGCACGCACCCGTAGCGCCTCCTGGCGATCCACCCGGCGATGGCTGGCACGCCAGCCCCAAGCCGCGCAGCCCACCGTCAGCACCAACCACAAGGGCACCAACAGCCCCAGCAGTAGCCAACCCGCCACGGGCAGGAACAGCATGGAGAACAGGGCGAAACCGAGAATCGCCGCCAGCGCCACCAGCGGCGGTGCCAGCAGGCGCAGATAGAGGTTATCGAGGGTGTCGATATCCGCAGTGAGACGATTGAGCCACTGCGCGGCGCGGGCGCGGGAGAGCGTGCGCGCGTCCAGCCGCACCAGCCGCGCGAACACCCCACCACGCAGATCCGCCAGCAGGCGTAGAACGGTGTCGTGGTTGTAAAGCCGCTCGAGATAGCGACTCGCGGTACGCGCAACCGCGAAGGCGCGCACCCCACTGCCCGGCGCGAAGACATCGAAGAACACCGGTGCGGAGAGTGCCGCCACCGCGGTGGCGGTGATGAACCAGCCTGAGAGCGACAAAAGGCCCAGCGCGCTCACCAGTGTGGCCAGCATCAGCGCGGCACCGAGCCACAGCCGACCACGCCGTGCACCGAGCACGCCGAGCCATGGGCGCAGGCTACGGTAGAGATGCGTCACGCCAGTTGCCAACGAACTCATGAATGCGAGACCTCCTGCCGAAGAGTGCCGGGTGCACTGACCAGGCGGCCGCCATCGAGGGCGAACACACGATCGGCCATGGCCATGAGCGCCGGATGATGGGTCGCCACCAGCAGTGTGCGACCGCTGGCGGCGAGCCGCTGGAGCGCGGCCACGACCACGCGCTCGGTCTCTGGATCGAGGGCGGCGGTAGGCTCGTCGAGCAGCACCAGGCGTGCCGGCGACAGGAAGATCCGCGCCAGCGCCAGACGCTGCCCCTCGCCCCCGGAAAGCCCCACACCCCGCTCGCCCAGTGGCGTCTCGAGGCCGTGCGCGGCGGCGCGCAGCCAGTCACTCAGCCCGGCCTCTTCCAACGCCTCATGCAGCGCGGTGTCGCTTGCCGTCGGCGCCACCAGACGCAGATTCTCGGCGAGTGTGCCCTGGATGATCAGCGGACGCTGGTCGAGCCACGCGATCGCCGGCCCGGGTGCCACTGCGACCCGGCCGCAGTCGGCGGCGACGAAGCCGGCGATCAGTTGCAGCAGGCTAGACTTGCCGCTGCCGGAGGGGCCAATCAGGGCCACCACCTCGCCGGTTTCCACACGCAGTGAAAGCGGCCCCAGCACCCGCTGGCGGCCGACATGACTGAGTTCGACAGCCTCCAGCTCCACCACCGCCGTCACTGGCGCACTCGACGTTGGCGCCGCTGCCGAGCCCGACTCTGGCACCGGCTCGTCGAGCAGCGCCATCAGCCCTTCCGCCGCCCCCAGCGCCGAGGCACGATCGTGGTAGTGCTGCGACAGCGTGCGCAGCGGCTGAAAGAACTCCGGCGCCAGCAACAGGATGAACAGGCCGCTGAACAGATCCAGCTCGCCGGCCGGGCCGTAGTCGATATAGCCCAGCAGGCCGAGACCGATATAGATCGCCACCACGGCGACGGAGACGGCGGCGAAGAACTCGAGCACCGCCGAGGAGAGAAACGCCACGCGCAGGGTGCGCATGCTGCGCCGCCGATAGTCATGGGCGACGTCGCTCACTTCGGCGGTGGCGCGCTCGCCAAGGCCGAACAGCTGCAGCGTGGTGATCCCGCGCACGCGGTCGAGAAAGTGGCCGGAAAGCCGCGTCACGGCGCGAAACTGCGCCTCGTTCAAGCGTTGCGCGCCCATGCCGATCAGCGCCATGAACAGCGGAATCAGCGGTGCGGCGATCAGCAGCCAGACCGCGGCCAGCCAGTTGAGCCACGCCACCACCGCCAGATAGAGCAGCGGCACCGCCAGCGCCAGCATCACCTGAGGACGAAAACGCGCGTAGTAGCCCTCCAGCGACTCGACCTGGTCGACCAGCTGGCTGGCCAGACCGGCACTGTGCCGGGAGGCCAGGCGCACCGGGCCGAGCGCGTGGAGCTTGGCCAACAGCTGCGCACGCACGGTGCGCTTCACTGCTAACCCGCAGGCCTGGCCGCTCACCTCCTGCCCCCACTGGGCGGCGGCGCGCAGCGTCAACGCCAGCCCCACCACCAGCAGTGCCGGCCACAGCTCGGCGATGCCCTGCTTGGCGATCACCGCCTGGGCGACGATCCAGGCCAGCCCGCCCAACTGAACCAGCGTGGCCAGGGCGGCTAGCAAACCACAGCCCAGCGCACGCCGGTGCCACGGCCGAATGGCCGTGGCCTGGGCCTCCAGCCACGCCCGCGACGGATTGCGCGGACGCGAGCTGGCACCTGAACGCGACGCTCGGCTCAATGGTAGCCCTCGCCGACGCGCACCTTGCCGCGGAATACCCAGTAGGACCAGGCGGTGTAGACCAGCACGATCGGCAGAACGAAGAGCACCCCGATCAGCAGGAAGAACTGCGACTCCGGCGCCGAGGCGGCATCCCACAGGGTTATCTGCGGCGGCACCACATAGGGCCAGCGGCTGACGATCAACCCCAGATAGGTGCACACGAACAGCCCGAGGGTGAGCAGGAAGGCACCGCCTTCACGGCCGTGGCGGTTGCACAGGAAGATCCCCAGCGCGCACAGCAGCGCCCCAGCGGGCAGCAGCCAGATCACCTGCAGGTGATCGAACCAGCGCTCGAACACACCGCGGTCGATCCACGGCGTCCACAGGCTGACGATAGCGAACACCGCGAGTACACCCAGCAGCAGCTTGGGCACCAGCGCCCGCGCCCAGTCACGCACGTGGCCTTCGGACTTGAGCACCAGCCAGGTCGCCCCCAGCAGCGCATAGCCGACCACCAGGCCGAAGCCGGTGAGGATGGTGAACGGCGTCAGCCAGTCGAGGGCACCACCGACATAGACCCCATTGGCGGTCTCGAAGCCCTGGATATAGGCGCCGACGACGCAGCCCTGGGCAAAGGCCGCGAGGAACGAGCCGCCGGCGAAGGAGAGACTCCAGTAGCGCTTGGAGCGGTGCGACTTGAAGCGGAACTCGAACGCCACGCCGCGGAAGATCAGCCCCGCCAGCATCAGGAACACGCCCAGGTAAAGCGCCGGCAGCAAAATGGTGTAGACCAGCGGGAAGGCGCCGATCAGCCCGGCGCCGCCGAGGATCAGCCAGGTCTCGTTGCCGTCCCATACCGGCGCCACCGAGTTCATCATCACATCGCGGGCATCCTCGTCCGGCGCGAACGGGAAGAGAATACCCAAGCCCAGGTCGAAGCCATCCATGAGCACGTACATGATCACGCCGACCGCGATGATGACCGCCCAGATCAGAGAGAGATCGAACATTTGCATGCGCTTAGCTCCTGGAGGCCGAAGTATGGCCGTCGAACGGCACGTGGGTGGCGGAGAGCGGCCGCGCCGGGCGATCCGCGTCGTGAATCTCCTCGTCCGGATCGAGCTCGTCGAGCCCCTGGCGAATCACCTTGAACAGGTAGTAGACCCCGGAGACGAAGATCACCGCGTAGACCGTGATGTAGCCGATCAGCGTCACCAGCACCATCCAGCCGGAGAGCGACGGCGTCACCGCATCCTTGTAGGAGAGCACGTTGTAGACCAGCCACGGCGAACGTCCGATCTCGGTGACGAACCAGCCCGAGAGCACCGCCAGGAACGGCGCCAGGCTCATGAACTGCAGCCCGCGCAAATAGAACCGCGAGGTGTAGAGGCGCCCGCCCTTACGCAGGAACAGCCCGGCCAGCGCGAAGGCGATCATCAGAAGCCCCATCGCCACCATCACCCGGAAGCTGTAGAACACCATCCACACCGGCGGCTGCTGCGACTCGGGAATCTCCTTGAGCCCCGGCACCACGCCGTTGGGATCGTGTCGCAGGATCAGGCTGGCGCCGTTGGGGATGCCGATCTCCATGCGGTTGGCCTGCAGCTCGCGATCCGGCAGCGCGAACAGCAGCAGCGGCACGTTGGACTGGGTATCCCAGTTGCCCTCCATCGCCGCCACCTTCATCGGCTGGTGCTCGAGCGTGTTGAGACCGTGCTCGTCGCCGACGAAGGCCTGCAGCGGCGCCAGGATCAGCAGCAGCCACAGTGTCATCGACAGCGCCCGGCGGTGAGCCTCGACGTCACGCCCGCGGATCAGGAACCAGGCGCTGACACCGCACACCACGAAACCGCCGGTAAGGAAGGCCGCCAGCGCCATGTGCGCGAAGCGATAAGGGAAGGATGGCGTGAACATCGCCTCCATCCACGAGGTCACGTGGGCCACGCCCTCACGAATCTCGAAGCCCTGCGGAGTCTGCATCCAGCTGTTGGAGACCAGAATCCAGAAGGCCGAGATGAAGGTGCCCACCGCCACCATCAGCGCGGCGAAGAAGTGCACCGAAGGCGACACCCGGTGGCGGCCGAACAGCAGCACGCCGAGAAAGCCCGCCTCGAGGAAGAAGGCCGTGATCACCTCGTAGCTGAGCAGCGGCCCGATGATGTTGGCCGCGAAGCGTACGAAGTTGCTCCAGTTGGTACCGAACTGAAACGCCATCACGATGCCCGAGACCACGCCGATACCGAACACCACGGCGAAGATCTTGGTCCAGAAGTAGCCCAGGCGATCCCACACCGCGTTGCCGGTAGCGACATAGAGCCCCTGCAGCACGGCGACATAGGAGGCCAGGCCGATGGTGAACACCGGAAAGATGGCGTGGAAGGAGACCACGAAAGCGAACTGCAATCGTGAGAGTAGGATGGGATCTAGTGCCATGGCTGGCTCCTCGGATGCGTGAGAGCGTCGCGAAGCGGCTTGACGGATGGGGCCATCCGCGCCGCCGGGCGCGCTCCCTCTATAGTGACCGGCCGTCGAGGTCGGCGGAGATCGACCCTTGCAGGTCTTGGCAACGATGATACGAGCGCTGACAGCCGCTCACACGATGTCGCAATGTCGCAGCCCTGCCGCAGGTCCTGAGCAAACATTAGGCAATTCTGCTAAAAGCCGCCAACCACGCGGCCTGGCGCCGACCACCCCAAGGTCAGCGCGTCCCGCATACCCCTTGGGGTGCGACAAAATGCCAAGTCCTGGCGCTTGCCTTTGTCGGCCCTGGCTGGAGAACCCTCGGCCTCACACCAGTACGGTGGAGACCAGCCAGACGGTGTAGGCGATGAAGCTGGCCAGCAGCGCCCCGCCTTCGAGGCGATTGATCCTACCCTGGCGGCCACGCAGACCGATGCCAAAGACCAGCAGCGCCAGGGTCAGCCCCGCCATCACCGGCCAGTCCCGGGTCACCACCACGGTGTCGACGTCAATCGGGTGGATGATCCCTGCCAGCCCCACCACCGCCAGCGTGTTGAAGAAGTTGGAGCCCACCACGTTACCGAGCACCAGATCGTGCTCACCCTTGCGCACCGCCACCAGCGACGAGGCGAGCTCCGGCAGCGAGGTACCGATCGCCACCACGGTGAGGCCGATGACCAGATCGCTGACCCCCAGCGCCTGGGCAATGCTCACCGCCCCCCATACCAGCAGCCGCGAGCTGGCGATCAGCAGCACAAGCCCGGCAAGGGTCCAGAACAGGCCGCGCTTTAAGCTCATGGCGTGCGCTGCGGCGTGACTCTCGACGTCGACTGCCAAGGTATCGTCATCCTGACGCCGCGCGCGCAGCACGCTGTAGATCAGGTAGAGTGCCAGCAACCCCAGCATCAGCACGCCGTCGCCGCGCGAGATATCACCATCGTGCAGACACCAGAGCGAGACCAGGGTCGCCACGCCGAGCAGCGGCAACTCCTGGCGGATGACCTGCGAGTTCACCGTCAGCGGACTGATCAGCGCCACCAGCCCGACGATCAGGCCGATATTGGCGATATTGGAACCATAGGCATTGCCCAGGGCCAAACCCGGATTGCCCTGGCTCGCCGCCAGTGCCGAGACCATCAGCTCCGGCGCCGAGGTGCCGAAGCCGATCACCAGCATGCCGATCAGCAGCGGTGGCAGCCCCAGATGGGCCGCGGTGGAGGCGGCACCCTCGACGAAACGATCGGCACTCCATACGAGCAGCGCCAGTCCAATGATGATTGCCCCTAGAGCCAGCATGGCTATCCTTCTCCTTAGCGATCCACTCGAGCGCACCCGGGGGTGCGCACTTCTCTCATCGACGCCGTGTAAAACGATCGCCGTGTAAACGTTTGTTCTTCTAGGGCACTAACGCCTTGACCTACTATAGTATCGGAGCTCAACGGTATCGAAGTGCGGCCGTCTCGAAAGACACAGTAACCCAGCACGGCTCATGCCCAGCGGGAGCGCATCTGCGCTGCTTTCACCAGCGCTCCGACAACCCAGCAAACATGCATGAATGTATGTATTCCGGTAACATGACGATCCGGCAAGACCGCGACTCGAAGGAAGCTTGATTGGCCTCTCTGCGTATCGACCACCCCGTCGCCAAGGACACCGCGCCGTGGCGCCCTGCCATGCGACGCCGGCGGCTGCGTGCCTGCCACGAGTGCGACCTGCTGGTGGCACTACCACCACTGCGTCCCCATCAGCGCGCCAACTGTCCGCGCTGTGGCCATACCCTGAGTCACCGCCACGCGCGGCCGGCCCAGCGCAGTCTGGCGCTGGCGATCACCGCGCTGATCGCGCTCGTCGCGGCGCTGAGCTTTCCCTTCATTCGCTTCGAGGCACGCGGTGTCAGCAACGCCATTCAGTTGACCGATACCGCGATCAGCCTGGTCGACTTCCACGAACCCTTCGTGGGTATTCTGGTACTTCTCACCGTCGTGGTGCTGCCGGTGTTCTACCTGCTCAGCGTGATCTGGTTGCAGATCGGCCTGCTGCGCCGCCGACCACTACCGCGCAGCAGGCGCATCGCCCGCGCTCTAGTGCAGCTGTCGCCCTGGATGATGGCGGATGTCTTCGTGATCGGCGCCCTGGTCAGCCTGATCAAGATCGCGGGCATGGCCTCGGTCGATCTGGGGCTGTCGTTCTGGTCGTTCTGCGCCTTCGCCCTGCTGCTGCTGTGGACCTCGCGCTCGCTGGATATCGACTGGATGTGGTTCTCGCTTGCCGGCGAGCCGCCTGCACCGGAGAACTGCCGGCTCGGTGAGCCAGCGGCGGCGCAGGGTGTGACCGGTTGCCCCACCTGCGGCCTGGTCAATCGATTGAGCCACTTCGGCCGCGGACGCTGCACGCGCTGTGGCGAGCGGCTGCGCTTTCGCAACGCACACAGCCTGCAGCGCACCTGGGCCCTGCTGATGGCAGCGGTGATCCTCTATATACCGGCCAACCTCTATCCGATCATGACCACCACCTCGCTGGGCAGCGAGACCCCGTCCACCATCATTGGCGGGGTGCTGATCTTTCTCTCCCATGGCGACTGGCCGATCGCGCTGATCATCTTCACCGCCAGCGTGGTGGTACCCATCGGCAAGATTCTGGCCATGGCGTGGCTGTGCATCGTGGTCCGCAAACGTGGCCAGCTCAGCTACCGGCACAAGCGGCTCAAGCTCTATCGCATCACCGAGTTCATCGGCCGCTGGTCGATGATCGACGTGTTCGTGGTGGCCATCCTGGTCTCACTGGTGCATGCAGGCTCGCTACTGGCCATCACCCCAGGGCCGGCGGCGCTCGCCTTCGCCTCGGTGGTGATCATCACCATGCTGGCGGCGATCACCTTCGATGCACGCCTGATATGGGATACGCGCGACGTTCAGCCCCACATGCCAGCGGCGCTCAAGCGCCAGTCCCCCTACTCTCCGGTCAAGGAAGCCGACGATGTCTGATTCGCTGCAGCGCGCCAAGCGCTTGTCCCAGTCGCGCCTGTCGCCGATCTGGATCGTGCCACTGCTGGCGGCGCTGATCGGTGCCTGGATGGTCTGGGACAACTTCTCCAGCCGTGGCCCGCTGGTGACCCTGGACATGGAGAATGCCGAAGGCATCGAGGCCGGCAAGACGCTGATCAAGACGCGCAACGTCGAGGTCGGACACGTCGAGAGCGTGCGCCTCTCCGACGATCTCTCCCACACCGTGGTGACCGCGCGCATGTCCAGCGACGCCGGACGCATGCTCAACAGTGATACCCGCTTCTGGGTGGTCAAACCGCGTATCGGCCGCGAGGGGATCAGCGGGTTGGGTACGGTGCTCTCGGGTGCCTACATCCAACTGGCACCGGGCAAGAGCGACAAATACCAGGATCACTTCGACGTGCTCGATCAGCCGCCGGTAGCTCCGCCCGATGCACCGGGGCTGCGCATCAATCTGGTCAGCCAGGTGGGTAACTCGCTCAGCGCCGGCGACCCGGTCACCTATCAGGGCTACACCGTGGGTCGGGTGGAGAGCACCGACTTCGATCCCGAGAAACGCGAGATGCGCCACCGTCTGTTCATTCAGGCACCCTACGATTCGCTGGTGACGGACACCACCCGCTTCTGGAGCGCTTCGGGCATCGACGTTCAGCTCAACTCCGAAGGCGTCAGCGTCAACCTGGACTCGTTCGAAACCCTGATCAGCGGCGGAGTCACCTTCGGTGTGCCCGAGGACGTGACCCAGGGCAATCCGGCCAAGCAGAACGCCACTTACACCCTCTACAACAGCGAAGAGAGCGCCCGCGAAGGCACTTACGATCAGTACGTCGACTACGTGCTGCTGGTCGATGACACCGTGCGCGGCCTGAGCCGCGGCGCCCCGGTGGAGTATCGCGGCGTGCGTGTCGGTACCGTGGTCTCGGTACCCTGGCACTTCACCGCGCCGCAGCCGGATAGCCTCAGCCAGTTCGCGATTCCGGTGCTGATCCGGATCGAACCGCAGCGGCTGGAGAGCGGCGAGGACATCAACAAGCAGATCGACGACAAGGAGGTGCGCGAGCGCTTCGAGAAGATGTTCAAGGATCTCGGTCTGCGCGCCACGCTCAAGGCCGGCAATCTGCTCACCGGCGCGCTCTTCGTCGACCTCAACTTCAGCGACGATGCGCCTGCCTACAAGCCGATGACATTCGACGGCAAGCCGGTCTTCCCGACGGTCTCCGGCGGCTTTGCGCAGATCGAGCAGAAAGTCTCCAACCTGCTCGACAAGCTCAACAATCTTAAAGTCGAGCCGATCCTGTCGAGCCTCGACAAGACCATGCAGACCTCGCAGAAGACCCTCGAACAGGTGCAGCAGATCGCCGAGTCGGTCAATGCGATCGTCTCCGACCCGGCCACCCAACAGCTGCCGGGCAGCGTCAACGATACTCTCGAGGAGCTGCAGAACACCTTGAACGGCTTCTCCTCCGGATCGTCCGGCTACCGCCAGCTCAATGACACGCTCAAGCAGCTGGAGCAGCTGATGCGCGACCTGCAGCCGGTGGCGCGCACGCTGAGCGAGAAACCCAATGCCCTGATCTTCGATCGTGAGGTTCAGGCCGATCCCACGCCGAGGGCCGCACCATGAGATCGTCTCCTGAGACACCGTCCACCACATCGACGCGCAAGATGCCGCGCTGGGCGCAGATACGAAAACTGCATCCAGGCCGCAGCGCCCTCGGCCTGCTGCTGGTCGCCGGTCTGTTCACCCTGGCCGGCTGTGCCGGCACGCCCAGCACTCCCAGCCGCTATGTCCTGCCGGCGGCCGGCGACGTGACACCGGTGACCGGCGTCAGCACGCCGACGCTGGTGGTGCAGCCGGTGGCGATCTCGAGCTATCTGGATCAGGAAGGCATCGTGATGCAGTTGAGCGATATCGAGCTCAATAGCGCCAATCAGAACCTGTGGGCCGATAGCCTGGGCAGTCAGTTGACCCGTAACCTGCGCCAGACCCTGACTCAAGCGCTGCCGCAGACCCTGGTACTGGGGACGGGCAGCAGCAGTGACGCACGTCTCAGCGTCGAGGTGGATCGCTTCCAGGGGCGCTACGACGGTCAGGCGGTGGTATCGGGCGAGTGGCAGTTACGCGAGGGCAACCGCGTGGTGCGCCAGGCGCCCTTCAACGTCACCCGGCCGCTCACCGCCGATGGCTATCCGGCGCTGGTGCGCACCCTGGGCGAGGCCTGGCAGGCGGTCGGTGAGCGCATTGCCAGCGAACTAGCGCACCCGAGCAGCACCGGCCAGCACAGCGGCGAGGCCCCCTGAGTTCGACTCCACCCTCTGAGCTCGACTGAAAAGACACCGCACCAGAAAAGCAGCGACCCGGGCGAAGAGAGACTTCGCCCGGGTCGCGGGATGCGTATGGTCGGCCGCCAGCGCGGCCACCGCCGGGAAACGGCCAGGGTTTGGACGAAAAGTCAGCGAGCGCAAGTCGTTTTCGTATAGAGCCTAGTTGACCAGGCGGCTGCGCAGACGAGCGACCGCCTGGCTATGCAACTGACACACGCGGGATTCACTCACACCCAGCACCGCGCCAATCTCCTTGAGATTGAGCTCCTCCTGATAGTAGAGCCCCAGCAGCAGCTTTTCGCGCTCCGGCAGTGCATCGATCGCCGCCATCAGGCGCTCGCGGTTGTCGCCATCGAGCAGCGCCTCGAAGGGCGAAGGCGGCCCGCCTTCGCTGACCGCGCCCACCCCATTCTCGCTGTCGCTCTCATCGTAGGCGAGCAGGAAGCCGTTGTTGGCGTCTGTCAGCAGCTGGTGGTACTCGCTCTGGGAGATGCCCATCTCCTGAGCGATCTCGCGCTCTTCGGGCGTGCGCCCGAGCCGCTGCTCCAGACGTCCGACCGCCTGATCGAGGGCCCGAGCGTTACGCCGCACGCTGCGCGGCATCCAGTCACGGCTGCGCAGTTCGTCGATCATCGCCCCGCGAATACGCTGATTGGCGTAGGTGGAGAAGCTGGCGCCATGGGCGTTGTCATAGCGCCCCATGGCGTCGAGCAGCCCCACCATGCCGGCCTGGATCAGGTCATCGAGTTCGACACTCGCGGGCAGCCGGACCTGCAGCGAGAGAGCGTGTCGTCTCACCATCGGCATGTACTGTTCGATCATTGCCCGCTGATCGATTTTGCCCTGTACGGTATACATCGCATCGCCTCGTGATTAACCCGTCCGGCCCGACGCAAAAGCGGTGCCAGTCGATCCATTATGCGTCGCCGGGGCCAGCGCTAGCCGTCAAATTCCCGGGCTCGGAGACGCTATTTTGCCTTTTTACCGCCCGTTAAGGGTGCCCCACGCGCGAAATCCACCATGATCTGGCCGTGGCTGATCACCGCGCGCGTCCCACTGCGCGGACGCAGACGAAACTCGAACCGCAGCGGCTGCGCAGCATCACGGCCGGCGAAGCGCCGGGTGCTGCCATGGGTCGTGTCCAGCGCCACACAGAGCTCTGCCTGGCACAACTTGGCCTCCAGCCCCTGCACCGGACCCTCGACGTCGAAACGCCAGGACACGCGGGTCACACTGGCCTGGCCGAGATGCGCCGGAGGCATGACCTGATCACTGCTCAGCGCGCGTTGACTGGCCACCACCACCTGTCGTGGCAGCGCGCCGACCCAGGAGCCCGCTGCCGCGGCCACCGCTTCACTCGTTCCCAGCGTAGCGCACAGCGTAAGCGCCAGAGACATCAGCGCCGCGCGAGGCATCAGCCGTTGCCACCGATGGTAGCGGTGACTCGCAGCGAGCGATCATCGGGTATCTCGGCCTGGGAGAGCACCACCAAAGACTTGATCTGGCGCCGCAGGAAACGCGCCAGTAGCGCCCGCAGGCCGTGCTGAACCACCAGCACCGCGGGCTCGTCACGGCTCTGCTGGCGCTCGACCGCGGCGGCAGACTGCTTCATCAGAGTGTCGGCCAAGCCCGGTTCGAGCGCCCCACCGTTGTTGAGCGCCTGGGTCAGCACCTGTTCGAGACGCGGCTCGAGACCGATGACGTGCATCGGCTCGTGCCCGGGGAACCACTGCTGAGTGATGGCACGACCCAGCGCCACGCGAACGATTGCGGTGAGCTCGTTGGCGTCGGTCTGCTGCGGCGCGAACTCGGCCAGCACGTCGAGGATGGTGTGCATGTCGCGGATCGGCACGTCTTCGGCGAGCAGGTTCTGCAGGATACGCTGTACCGTGGTGAGCGGAACGAGCTTGGGCACCACGTCCTCGACCAGCGATTTCTGCTGCTCGGAGACCTTGTCCAGCAGCTGCTGCACCTCGGCACGGCCCAGCATGTCATCGGCGTGCTCGTGCAGCAGATGGTTGAGATGGGTCGCCACCACGGTGCTGGCGTCGACCACCGTATAGCCATAGATCTGTGCGCGCTCGCGCTGGGCGGTGTCGATCCAGTAAGCCTTGAGACCGAATGCCGGGTCCTCGGTCTCGACGCCTTCGATCGCCCCGGAAACCTGGCCCGGGTCGATCGCCAGCCAGCGCCCGGGGAACGCCTCGGCACGCCCGATTTCGACCCCCTTGAGGGTGATCACGTAGGTATTGGGGCTGAGCTCGAGGTTGTCACGGATATGCACCACCGAGGGCAGAAAGCCGACGTCCTGGGCGAACTTCTTGCGTACGCTCTTGATCCGCCCCAGCAGCTCGCCCTGCTGGCGCTGATCGACCAGCGGGATCAACCGGTGCCCGACCTCGAGCCCCAGGGTGTCGACCAGCTGCACATCGTCCCAGCTCGCCTCCGGGGTTTCCTGCACCGCGGCGGGCGCCTTCTCCTCCACGCGCTGCGCCGCCTGCTGCTGATTCTGGCGCGACAGCCACCAGCCGAGACTGCCGAGGGCGATCGCGAACAGCAAGAACACCAGGTTGGGCATGCCGGGGATGACCCCGAGCAGCGTCATCACGCCGGCGGCGAGATACATCACCCGCGGATTGTTGAACAGCTGGCTGAGCAGCTGCTGGCCGACGTCCTGGTCGGTGTTGACGCGGGAAACCGTGACACCCGCCGCAGTGGAGATGACCAGTGCCGGAATCTGCGCCACCAGGCCGTCACCCACGGTGAGCAGCGTATAGGTCTTGGCCGCTTCGGCGAACGGCATGCCATGCTGGCCGATCCCGATCATCAGCCCGCCGATCAGGTTGATCACCATGATCAGGAGCCCCGCCATGGCGTCACCACGCACGAACTTGCTGGCACCATCCATGGAGCCGTAGAACTCGGACTCCTGGTTGAGTTCGCTGCGCCGCCGACGCGCGTCCTCTTCACCGATCAGACCGGCGTTGAGATCGGCGTCGATGGCCATCTGCTTGCCCGGCATGGAATCCAGGGTGAAGCGCGCGCCGACCTCGGCGATACGCCCAGCCCCCTTGGTGATGACCATGAAGTTGATCACCACCAGAATCAGGAACACCACCAATCCCACGGCGAAATTACCGCCGATCAGGAACTCGCCGAAGGCTTCGATCACCTTGCCCGCGGCGTCCCCCCCCTCATGCCCATCCATGAGGACTACACGGGTCGAGGCCACGTTGAGTGACAGCCGCAGCAGGGTCGAGAACAGCAGCACCGCCGGGAAGGCAGCGAAATCGAGCGGCTTCTCGGTGAACATGCTGACCAGCAGCACCATGATCGAGAGCGCGATATTGAAGGTGAAGAAGAGATCGAGCGCGAACGGCGGCAGCGGCAGGATCATCATGCTCAGAATCATGATGATCAGCACCGGGCCGGCCAGCAGCTTCAACTGTGAGTTGCCGGCCATCTGCTGCCGGCCGAACCACTGGGTCAGCGCGTTCATTCACCCTCCTTGGGGGCATCCGTTCCGTCGCCGCGATCGTCTAGACTCGGCGGGACGGGAAGATCGTGCGGCGTCGGTGGCGTCTCGCCACCCTCGCTCGCTACCTGTTTGAGTCGGAACGCCCAGGCCAGTACCTCGGCGACCGCGGTGTACAGATCGGCCGGAATCTCGTGGTCGAGATCGACGTGCCGGTAGAGCGCCCGCGCCAGCGGTGGTGCCTCCAGTCGCGGAATACCGTGCTCATCGCCCAGTTCGCGAATGCGCGCAGCGACCTCGTCAGCACCTTTCGCCACTACGCGAGGCGCCGCCATCGAGGTCTGTTCATAGCTCAGCGCCACGGCATAGTGGGTCGGGTTGGTCACGATCACGTCGGCACTGGGCACCTTGCTCATCATGCGCCGCCGTGCCATTGCCTGCTGCTGCGAACGAATGCGCCCCTTGACGTGGGGGTCGCCCTCGCTCTCCTTGTGTTCCTGCCGGATGTCTTCACGACTCATGCGCAGCTTCTTGTGGTGACTCCAGATCTGGTAGGGGACATCGATCAGGATCACCACGATCATCGAGGCCACGATCAGCCCGCAGCCTATCGCCGCCATGCGCATCGCCGTGGCCAGCGCCTGCTGTATCGGCAGCTCCATCAGCCCGAGCAGGTTGCCCTTATGCGACCACAGATAGTAGACGCCGACCCCACCGACCAGCGCCGACTTGGCAATCGCCTTGGCCAGCTCGGCCAGCGCCTGGGTCGAGAACATGCGCTTCAACCCCTTTAGCGGATTGAGCTTGCTGAGCTGCGGCGCCATCGACTTGGCCGACAGCAGCCAGCCCCCGAGCAACGTGTGCCCGAGTACCGCCGCCACCGCGAACAGCAGGAACAGCGGCAGCAGCACGATCAGCGTACTCTGGCCCAGGGTCCAGACATGGCTGAGCGTGCGCGAAGTGTCGAAGATCATGCCGCGATCGAATATGAACGACTGTTCCATCACCATGCCCAGGTCGTCGTACAGGTTGTGCCCCATGAGCCACAGCCCGCCGACACCACAGACCAGCAACAAAAAGGTGGCGAGCTCACGCGAGCGCGCGACCTGCCCTTCCTCGCGCGCCTTCTGCAGGCGTCGAGGTGTCGCTGGTTCGGTCTTTTCCTGATCGCTGTCGTTCTGCTCGGCCAAGCGGACTCCGCCATGGTGAGGCGCATCATCGCGTGGACGACATTTTGCGTGGCGGCGTGGAAAGTCAAAGGCAGAAATAGCACGGCCAAGTGGCGGCTATTTCTCGTGCGAGCAGCGCTGAACGACCGCGCCCTTGTCCAACGCCGCGGCGTGGGAGGTCAGCGATGAGATTTCAGCTGCGAAATGTCAGTTGCGAGATTTCAGCTGCGAGATGCAGGCCGGCGAAACGCTATCTATAGAACGGCCTGCCGAGGGAAGCTGCCGCGCCCCCCAATGGGGCCGCGGCGTCGGTTCAGAAGCCTAGGCTGTCCAACAGGTCGTCGACCTGATCCTGGTTGCTCACCACATCCGCGGCCTGAGGGTTGATCTGAGGGCCGTTGAGCAGCGAATTCGACTGCTTGGCCGCGACGGACGCCGAGAGCTCGCGCCGTTCGGCGCTTTCCGGCGCGTTGTCGATCAGCACCTGCAGCAGTTGCTGTTCGATCTCGCGGATGACGTCCATCATCTTCTTGATCACCTGGCCGGTGAGATCCTGGAAGTCCTGGGCCATCATGATCTCGAGCAGTTGCGCATTGGTCGCGCTGGTCTGCTTGGGTACCGCCTGCAGGTAGCTACGGGTGTCGGTGACCAGCGCCTTGGCCTCGTCGAGCTCCTTGGGCTCGGCGAACCAGGCATCCCAGCGCTTGTCGAGCGCCAGCGCTTCGCTCTCCAGCGAGTTCTGGATCGGCTGCGCCTGGTCGATGGCATTGAGCGCTCGTTCGGCGGCCTGCTCGGTCATCGACGCGACGTAGCTCAGGCGATCGCGGGCATCGGGAATCGCCTGGGCCGCGCGCTCGACCTCCTTGTCCAGGCCCAGCTCGCGCATGTTGTCCCGCAACATGCGCGTGAGATGGCCGATGCGACGAATAAGATCGTCGGGAGCCGCCGTCTCCTGAGGGTTGGCACCGCTCATGATCTACCCTCCTGTGGCGTCATTTGCCCAGTTTTTCGAAAATTTTGTTGAGCTTCTCTTCCAGCGTGGCAGCCGTGAACGGCTTGACGACGTAGCCGTTGGCGCCGGCCTGGGCCGCGGCGATGATGTTCTCTTTCTTGGCTTCTGCCGTGACCATCAGCACCGGCAGTGACGACAGCGCCGGATCCTGACGGATCTCCTTGAGCATCTCGAGGCCGTCCAGATTGGGCATGTTCCAGTCCGAGACCACGAACTCGAAGCCACCAGCGCGCAGTTTGGTCAGCGCTTCCTGGCCATCTTCCGCCTCTTCGACGTTCTCGAACCCGAGTTCCTTGAGCAGGCTGCGCACGATTCGGCGCATGGTCGGGAAGTCATCCACGACCAGAATGCTCATGTTCTTGTCAGCCATCGTCTTTCCTCAATCCTTTTCAATACGCGGGCGGTTGCCCTGATTATCGGCAACCGCGCCGTCAGCTTTAAACCCGCTGTGCGCGACCGGAGGCGTGCATCTGCTGTACCAGGTGGCGCGCGATCTCCGGCAGCGACACAATTTCTTCGGCGCCCCCAAGGGCTATCGCCTCCTTGGGCATGCCGAACACCACGCAGCTGGCCTCGTCCTGAGCTACGGTGTGCGACCCGGCCTGACGCATCTTGAGCAGCCCCGCGGCGCCGTCCTTGCCCATACCGGTGAGGATCACCCCGAGCGCGTTGCGGCCGGCGCAGTTGGCCGCCGAGTCGAACAGGACGTCGACCGAGGGCCGATGGCGATTGACCGGCGCGGTATCGTCCAGTGCGATCACGTAGTTGGCCCCGGAACGCGCCAGGCGCATGTGCCAGTCGCCGGGGGCAATGTAGACATGCCCGGGCAGCACCCGCTCGCCTTGTTCGGCCTCCTTGACCGTGACCCGACACAGGCGATCGAGGCGCTCGGCAAAAGAGCGGGTGAAACCGCTGGGCATGTGCTGAGTCACCAGAATCGCCGGACTGTTGGCGGGCAGCGGTTCGAGCACCTGGCGAATCGCTTCGGTACCGCCGGTCGAGGCGCCGATGATGATCAGCTTCTCGCTCGACAGCATCGGCGCTTTGAGCGCTTCGCGGGACACCGACGGTGCCGCAGCCTCGGGCTGACGACGCGGCCGCGACTGCGCCGCGGCACGGATCTTGTCGGCGATCATGTCGGCATATTCGAGCATTCCTTCACGAATGCCCACCTCTGGCTTGGCGACGAAATCGACCGCCCCCAGCTCTAGCGCACGCAGGGTGATCTCGGAGCCGCGCTGGGTCAGCGAGGAAACCATCAGTACCGGCATGGGGCGCAGACGCATGAGACGTTCGAGGAAGTCGAGCCCATCCATGCGCGGCATCTCGACGTCCAGGGTCAGCACATCCGGGTTGTGGCGCTTGATCAGATCACGCGCCACCAGCGGATCGGGCGCAGTGGCCACGACCTCCATGTCCGGCTGCGACTCGATGATCTTGGTCATCAGGTCGCGAATCAGCGCCGAGTCGTCGACGCACAGTACCTTGATCCGAGGTTTCATGCCGGGCGCCCTCCTCGCGCGGCGCCGGCGACGGCATTCGCCGCCAGCGTGTAAATGGTCTGACCGCGCAGGCGGAATGTCTGATTCAGAAACGAAAAGTTCTCGGAGTGACCGGCAAACAGCAGGCCATCAGGTTTCATCTGCGAGGCGAAGCGGCGCAGGATCGCCGACTGCGTCTCCTTGTCGAAATAGATCATGACGTTACGACAGAAAATGATGTCGAACGGGGCATTCAACGACCACTTGTCGGTGACCAGGTTGAGCGTGCGGAAATCGATCATCGACGCCAGCTCCGGCCGCACCCGCGCCTTGCCCGCGCGCGCGCCGCTGCCGCGCTGGAAAAAACGCCGGCAACGCGTCTCACCGAGTTTCTCGACCGCTTCCAGCGGGTAGATCCCCTGGCGCGCGGTATTGAGCGCTTCGGTATCGATGTCAGTGGCCAGAATCTTGACCTGGGAGGCCGCCGAACCCAGCGCCTCCTGCACGGTCATCGCCAGCGAGTAGGGCTCTTCACCGGTAGAGGCACCGGCACACCAGATCTTGATACTCGGACCGCGGCGCTTGATCTCTTCCGCCAGCACCGGGAAATGGTGGGCCTCACGAAAGAAAGCGGTGAGATTGGTGGTCAAGGCGTTGGTGAACGCCTCCCACTCGTCGGATTCCGGGCGCGCATCGAGGTGCGCCAGGTAGTCGCCGAAGCGAGTCATGCCGTGTAGCCGCAGGCGCTTGGCCAGACGGCTATAGACCATCTCGCGCTTGTTATCGGCCATGACGATACCAGCGCGCCGGTAGATCAACGCCCGCACCCGCTCGAAGTCGCGCACGGTGAAATCGAGATCGCGAGAGAAGCTCGCCGGGGCATCGGCTGCTTCCGAATTGGCAGCAGCAAACATGGTCTGATCGTTTTTCAAAATGCCTCCCACTCCCCTGTATCGTTACCGCTGGCCGGGCGAGCCCGGGGCTTGTCGCTCGACACCAACGCCGGGGCAGCACGTTTCGACGCTGTCGGGTTAGGCGCCAGACGCGGCTCTTGGCCACCGCCGGGCACACGTTCTTTACCACTACCGGCAAGCCGGAAAACCGAGATGGAGCGCGCCAGGCTGTCGACGCTGGTGCGCAGCTCGGCCGCGGACGCCGCACTGGTCTGCACACGCTGGGCGTTCTGCTGTGTGACTTCGTCCATCTGCGCCACCGCCTGGCTGATCTGCTGAATACCGCTGGTCTGCTCCTCGGAAGCTGCCGATATTTCACTGATGATGTCATTGACCCGAGTCACCGCATCGACGACCTCGCCGATCGCACCTTCGGCCTCACGTACCAGATCCGCGCCGTGCCCCACTTCATGGGTCGAGCTATCGATCAGTTTACGAATCTCCTTGGCAGCTTCGGCACTGCGACTCGCCAGACTGCGCACTTCACCTGCCACCACCGCAAACCCGCGGCCCTGTTCTCCGGCTCGCGCCGCCTCGACCGAAGCGTTGAGCGCCAGAATATTGGTCTGGAAGGCGATCGAGTCGATCACCCCGACGATGTCCCCGACCTTACGCGAACTGTCGGTGATGCGTCCCATGGTGTCGACCACCTGCCCCATGACCTCGCCGCTGCGTCGGACCGTGTCGGTAGCGCCACCCGCCAGTTGGCTCGCCTGGCGCGCGTTGTCAGCGTTCTGCTTCACCGTCGCGGTCATCTGCTCCATGCTGCTCGCGGTCTGCGCCAGGGAGGCGGCCTGCTGCTCGGTCCGCGTAGAGAGATCCTCGTTACCCTGGGCGATGTCTTGGGTCGCCGGACGCACCACCGCCACGTTGGCATCGACATCCCCGACGATGGTTCCCAGGCTCTGGCGCATGCCATTGAGCGCAATGATCAACTGCCCCAGTTCATCCTTGCTCCGCTGGTTGAGCTCGGCGCCGAGGTTGCCCGAGGCGATCTGACGGGTGAAGTCGAGCGCCTCGCGCACCGGCCTGAGCGCCGCCCGGATCGTGGTCACCCCGATCAACAGCAGCACCAGGGCGCCGGCCAGCAACAGCCCGATCAACACCATCAAGGCTTGGTGCTGAGCCGATTCAGCGGCCGCCACCATCTCTGTACCGCTGCGCCGCTTGGCCTCCACCAGCGCGTTGAGATCGGCGCTGGTCTTGTCGCTGTCCGCCTGCAGTACGTCGTTGAAGGCCACGTAGGACTGATAGAAGTCGCCGCTCTCCAGTGCCTTCATCACCGCGCCCAACCCCTGCTCCTGATAGCGCTGAAGGTCGGCGGCGAACGTCTCGGCAGCGGCTGACTGATTCTCCGGGCGACCTTCATAGTAGGCTTGCCAGGTGGATTGCAATTCGCCGGTCAAGGCATCGACCTGGGTCTTGATCGGTGCCAGATCGGCGGCCATGGGGTTGCTGACCGGCTTCGACACCAGATCGCGTCCCTTCGACATCAACTGATCGATCTTCTGCAGACGCGCCAGATCGCCCATGCCCTGCTCGGCGAGGGTCTGCAGACGCTCGCCGCTGGCATTCAGCGCGTATACCGCAAGCCCCCCGCTGGCCCCCAGGATCAAGAGCGCAAATACCATCATTGCGATCAGACGACCCTTGAGCGATCTCAGATTGAAACGTCTGACGGCCGCCACCGCGCCACGCCGCTGTAGACGTCCCTGCTGCAAGCGGTAGCCACGGCCGCGACCGGCGAGCATGCGCGGATAGACGGCCTCGGCGAGCTTGCGCTCTTCGTCGCTGGGCTTGACCCGTACCGAGGTATAACCAACCACCTCATCGCCGTCGATGATCGGCGTCACCGTCGACTGCACCCAGTAGAAACTGCCATCCTTGCAGCGGTTCTTGATCACCCCGGTCCAGGCCTTGCCCTGTTTGAGGGTCTGCCAGAGATCGGCGAAGGCCGCCGGCGGCATGTCGGGATGACGCACGATGTTGTGAGGCGCCCCGAGCAGCTCTTCATAAGCGAAACCACTGACGCGCACGAAGGCCGGGTTGGCATAGGTGATCCGGCTATCGAGGTCGGTGCGCGAAATCAAATAAGCGTCGTCGTCCAGCGGGACTTCCCGATCGATCACGGGTTGATTGTTTCGCATGACAGTTTTCCCGGTATTGTTTCGGATCCGGTGATGCGCGGTTAGCGCCTCCCGGACCCGCTTTATTAGTCGTACTAGCTATCGGCTCAGCCGTGCCAAACTTTAGCGAATGCCCCGCCGGCAAACGGCCTCAGGCCATGGCCGGAGATGCCGCCAGACGCGTCCGCGCCGCGGGCTGTTGCCCGATACGCGCGTCACCGCTGGCACCGTCGGCAGCCTGCACACGATAGAGTTCCAGCGCTGCCTCGAGACGCTTGGCCTGCTCGACCAGGGACTGCGATGCACTGGCGGTCTGCTGTACCAGACTGGCGTTCTGACCGGTGACCTGGTCGAGTTCGGAAATCGCCTGATTGACCTGCTCGATGCCTCCACGCTGCTCGCGCGAGGCGCCCGCGATCTCGTCCATCAGGCCGCTGACGCTGGATACCGAGGCTACGATCTCCTCCATCGCCGTCCCGACCTTGCCGACCAGATCGACACCGGTATCCACCTGCTCACCGGCAGTGCCGATCAGTCCACGAATCTCGCGTGAGGCATCGGCACTACGGCTGGCCAAATTGCGCACCTCTTCGGCGACCACGGCAAAGCCGCGACCGGCGGTACCCGCGCGCGCGGCCTCGACCGAGGCGTTGAGCGCCAGAATATTGGTCTGAAAGGCGATGTTGTCGATCATGTCGACGATCTCGGCCATCCGGCGCGAACTCTCTTGGATCTTGGCCATGGTCGCTTCGACATCGTGCATCATGGCGCCACCCTGTTCCGCCCGCTGTCGCGTCTGCGCCGCAGCCTGAGTGGCAGCATCTGCGTTGTCGGCGTTGTGGCGTACGGTCTGGGTCAACTGCTCCATGCTCGACGCGGTCTCGACGATGGCCGCCGACTGCTGGTCAGTGCGCACCGCGAGATCTTGGTTACCGCTGGCAATTTGACCGGCCCCCACGTTGACCCACTCGGCGCTGGCACGGACATCGGCAAAGGTGTCGTTGAGCCGCCGGCGCATGCCCTCGATGGCGTGCAGCAGGCTACTGTCGTCACCAGCCTTGAGCATCAGGGGCTGCGTGAAATCACCCCCGGCAATGCGCTGGACACGCTCGCGCGCGTGGCCAGGGTCGCCGCCCAGACGCGACAGCACATTGCGAATCACCCAAGCCACGACCAGCGACAGCACACCGCCGATGGCCAGGAACAGCCCCAGATAGACCATCAGACCACGCATGATGATGGCGTCGATGTCATCGACGTAAACCCCGGTGGCGATCTGCCAGTCCCACGCCGGGATGCGCATGACATAGCTCAGCTTGTCGAACATCTTGTCCCCGCCGCTACGCCGCGATACATAGCGCACCAGCCCACCGCCTGACTGCTGCCCTGCCGCGAGCATGTCGCGATAGAGGTAGTTGCCATTGGGATCCTGATAGTCGCGCATACTGCTGCCGACGTCGCGGCGCGGGTGATAGACGATATCGAGATTGGAATCGAAGACGAACAGATAGCCATCGGCACCGAAACTGAGATGAGAGAGATCGGCAATGGCACGCTGCTTGGCTTCCTGCTCGCTCAACTTGCCCTGCTGCGCCTGATTGACGTAGCTGTCGACCAGCTTCGTGGCGCTACCGATGAAGTACTCGAGACTCTGGATGCGCTGCTCGAAGAGATTGGCGCGCATGGAGTAGAGCGACCATCCAGCCACGAAGATCAGCCCGATCCACATCAGAATCAGGGTCGCCCAGAGTTTGCGACGCATGGTCCACTCACGAAGATTCAACATGTGCTTATATTCCTGAAGGTTGACGAGTACCACTGCTCGAGATGTGAGCCGTCGATAGCATGACGCCCGCACACACCGGGGCTATCGCGTATATCGGCTAATAAAGCAATGTCTTAAACCACTAAAGCGATGTCTTGATCCATTAAAGCGACGTCTCGAACCACGCCTGGGTATCGACCAGCCGTGAATCGACCCCTCCCTGGCCCATCACCGCAGATGCCCCGATCGCCTGATTGACATGGACCCCTGAAAGCCGAGAACGTGGGCATCAAACACAAGACCGCAGCCGAGGCTGCGGTCTTGATCTGCATGGCGCTGGCGAGAGCTCAACCCTGCGTGGCGGTGCGGTCGACCAGTTGCATCTCTTCGTGAGTCAGCAACTTCTCGATGTCCACCAGGACCAGCATCCGATCGTCGAGGCTGCCGATACCGTTCAAGTAGTCGGAAGAGAGCGTGACGCCGAACTCGGGGGCCGGCTTGATCTGATCCGGCGTGAGGCTCATGACGTCGGAGACGCCGTCGACCACGATACCCACGATGCGATCAGCCACGTTGACCACGATGACCACGGTCTGACCGCCATACTCGACGTTTTCGAGATGGAATTTCAGGCGCAGGTCGATGATCGGCACGATCACGCCGCGCAGGTTGGTCACGCCCTTGATGAACTCGGGCACGTTGGCGATCCGAGTGACGTTCTCATAGCCGCGGATCTCCTGGACCTTGAGGATGTCGACCGCATACTCCTCGTCGCCCAGGGAGAAGACCAGATATTCGTTGCTGGCTGCCTCGCTGACGATGGCCGCCACGCTCGCTTGTGCTGTCATGCTGGCTGTACCTCCACTGAATGATGGTGTTTCGCCTGATGGCGCTGCTGGGACTTGCGCCGATCGAGGCGATGCAAGTCGGCGATGTCGAGAATCAGGGCGACGCTGCCGTCACCCAGAATGGTCGCCGCGGAGATACCCGGCACCCGGCGATAGTTGGTTTCCAGGTTCTTCACCACGACCTGCTGCTGACCGATCAGGTCATCGACCAGCAGCGCATAGCGGCGGCCCTCACCCTGGACGATCACGGCGATCGCTTCGGTTACCGTGGTCTTGGCACCCGGAATGTCGAGCGCATGGTGCAGCGTGATGATGGGCAGGTACTCGTCGCGTACCTTCAGCACCTGGTCATCGCCGGCCATCGAGTAGATATCCTCGTCCAGCGGCTGCAGCGATTCGAGCACGGCGTTGAGCGGCAGCAAAAAGGTCTCCTCGCCACAGCGGATCGACATACCGTCGAGGATGGCGAGCGTCAGCGGCAGCACGATTCGCGTATTGGTCCCTTTGCCCGGCTGGCTCATGATCTCGACGTGGCCGCCCATTTCCTGGATGTTGCGCTTGACCACATCCATGCCCACACCGCGACCGGAGACGTCACTGACCTGCTCGGCGGTGGAGAAGCCCGGCGCGAAGATCATCTGCCAGACATCATCGTCACTGATGTTATCCGGAATGGTCAGGCCGTTGGCGCGCGCCTTGGCCAGGATCCGGTCGCGGCTGAGCCCGGCACCGTCGTCGATAACCTCGATCAGGATATTGCCGCCCTGATGCTGGGCCGAGAGCGTCAGCCGCCCCGTACGCGACTTACCTGCGGCCTCGCGCTTGTCCGGCGATTCGAGACCATGGTCGAGACTGTTGCGCACCAGGTGCGTGAGCGGATCGATGATGCGCTCGATCAGGCTTTTGTCGAGCTCGGTCGATTTACCCTCGGTGACCAGCTCGACTTCCTTGCCCAGCTTGTCGGCCAAGTCGCGCACCAGCCGCGGAAAGCGGCTGAAGACGTAGTCCATCGGCATCATGCGCACCGACATGACCGCCTCCTGCAGGTCGCGCGCGTTGCGCTGGAGCAGGTTCATGCCATTGACCAGCGGACCGTGGGAGACGATATCCATGTCGCTGGCGGTCTGTTCGAGCATCGACTGAGTAATGATCAACTCGCCCACCAGATTGATGATCTGGTCGACCTTGTCTACGGGCACCCGAATGGTGCCGGATTCACCGCCCTTGGCCTTGGCCTTGGGCGCCGCCTTCGCCTTGGCGCCACCCGATGCAGGCGGCTTGGGCGCCGCCGCACTCTCTCCAGCACTCGCCCCGGCCGAAGGCGCACTGGCCTGGCTCGGCTCGGCAGCGGCAGGCTCGACATCGGCCGAGCTGGAAGCCGGCGCGCTCGTGCCGGCCGGGGGCACCTCAGCAGTGGCAGAAGATGCCTCGATCTGCAGTTGCTCGGGCTCGATGATGAAGCACAGTACCGCCTCGATATCGCTCTGGGATTCAGAACTCTCGAGAGTGACCTGAAAGCGCGTCTCGTCACCGGATTGGGCACCGATGTCACCGAAGTGCTTGAGCTCATCGACCAGCAGCTCACGATCCTTGGCACTCACCCCAAGCAGCGTGATGGTGAGCTGACGCGCCCCAGAAGCCGCCGACTCACTGGCTTCGGGGGCTGCAGACTTGGTCTCGGGCTCGGGCTCGGGTTCCGCAACAGGCGCCGGCGCGGCAGCCGGCGTTTCCGCCGCCGCAGAGACGGCATTACGCAGACCCAGCTCGTCCTGTGCGATCTGCTGGAGGATGCGACAGATGCGCTCGAACGCTTCGGCATCGGGTTCATTGCCGTTGCGATAAGCATCCAGTTGATCGTGAAGCATGTCTTTGGTTTCCAGGAACGTGTCGACGATGTCGCGCCGCAGGGTCAATTCGCCACGCCGGGTATAGTCGAGAAGATTCTCCAGGATGTGCGTCGTCTCCTGGAGCACCGTGAAGCCGAACGTCCCAGCACCGCCCTTGATGGAGTGCGCTGCGCGAAAGATGGCGTTGAGATCCTCGACATCGGGATCGTCCACGTCCAGCTCGAGCAGCAGGCGTTCCATGTCCGCAAGAAGCTCCTCGGCCTCTTCGAAGAACGTGTCGTAAAAATCACTTATGTCCATTATGAAGCACCCAAGCCATTGATAATGCTGGCACGATAGCGAACTCGGCACGGCCTAACCGCTTGCACCAACGCCCGTTCATGGCAACCCGTGCGCTGAAAAGCGTCGTTACCTGCCACTATCGGCAGCGCATGCGGATTGTTTAGGTGTTGGCGTTAAATACCCGTCTCTGCGGGTCACCCGGCGGGCGAAAGACCCGGCACGGGAGGGAATGGAGTCAGACATGGCGCCCGCCAAGCGACCGATCGGCCAGCAGCGAGTCCAACATCGGGACCCGCGGGCCCTCTCGACGCCCTCACCAGGATGTCTCGGGCCAGGCCCGATAGCCGCTCACGCACAGAAACCAAGGCCGCCTATCTGGACTGGGCGCCACCTGCCGGCGTGGCGGTAGCAGCCGGTGCGGCGGGCGTCTGCCCCCCGGCGTGGCGGCCTGGCCAACTGACGGTGTTGGCACCGCAGGTGCCGCATCGCTACCCGGCACGCCGGTGGTAGCCGGCACTGCGGGAGTCGCGTCATTACCCGGCACGGCGATTGCCGGCGTCGGAATCTCGCCGCCACCGTCAGACTGTCCCTGCCCATCGAGCGGGTTGGGCAACGCCGACTCGTCGCGCTGCTCGATCGCCCGTGAGGCACGGTTATCGAGTACGACGATGCTGATGCGACGGTTGACGGCGTCAGTCGGGTCGGTGCCCGGCAGGGTGACGCGCGAGCCCATGCCGGCAACGCGCAGCAACTTGTCGGGCGACAGCCCGCCGGCGATCAGCTCGCGTCGCGAGGCGTTGGCGCGGTCGGCGGAGAGCTCCCAGTTGCTGTAGCCTTTTTCGCCCCCGGCATAGGGCAGCGCATCGGTATGTCCGCTGATACTGATCAGGTTGGGCATCTCGTTGAGCACAGGCGCGATCTTGTGCAGGATCTTGACCATGTAGGGCTCCAGCCGATCGCTGCCGAGCTCGAACATCGGCCGCTGATCGCTATCGACGATCTGCACGCGCAGTCCTTCAGGGGAGAAGTCCATACGCAGCTGCGACTGCAGCTGACGCAACTGGGGGTCATTACGAATCACACTGCTCAGGCGATCACGCAGGGCACGTAGCATGCGCTGCTCGTCGCTGGGGCGGGTCTGCTGACGCACGTCGATCCGACGCACCTCTCCCTTACTGGCAGTGGGGTCGGCGCCGCCACCGGGGATGGCACTGCTACTGGCGGTATTCTTGTCGCCCCCCGTCAGCGCCACCGCCAGCGGGGTGCGGAAGTACTCGGCAATACTCTCGAGTTCGTTCTCACTGACGGTCGAGAGGATCCATAGCACCAGGAATAGCGCCATCAGCGCGGTCATGAAGTCGGCGTAAGCGATCTTCCAGGAGCCACCATGATGACCCGCCTTCTGTACACGCTTGCGCTTGACGATGATCGGGCGCCGCTCACCCCCTGCACTCATGAGTTGTCCGTCCCTGTGCCTCTCAGAGTCTGGCCGCTGGAGCGCACGTGCTCTTCCAGTTCACTGAACGACGGCCTCACCGCCGTAAACAGCGCCTTGCGCCCGAATTCCACCGCCAGCTGAGGCGCAAGACCGTTGAGGCTGGCCATCAGCGTCACCCGGATGCACTGCAGCATCTTGGTCGCTTCACTCACTTGGAGATTGAGATGGTGAGCCACCGGGGTAACGAAACCGTAGGCCATCAGAATGCCGGCAAAGGTACCCACCAGTGCCTGGGCGATCATCTGCCCCATCATTGCCGCCCCCTGATCTGCAGCACCCAGGGCGTGCACCACACCCATGACCGCGGCCACGATGCCGAACGCGGGTAGGCCATCGCCGACCGCGGATAGCGAATGCGCCGGCACCTCGGCCTCGTGCTGGAAAGTCTCGATCTCGTGCTCCATCAGCGCGTCGATCTCGAACGGGTCCATGTTGCCGCTGACCATCAGCCGCAGATAGTCGGTCAGAAATGCCATGATCATGGGGTCGGAGAGAATCTTGGGATAGTCGGCGAAGATCGCGCTCTCCTGGGGCGAGTCGATATCGCGCTCGATCGCCAGCATGCCGTCGCGACGCGCCTTGGTCAGCAGGCGGTACTGGAGCGCCATCAGCTCCATGTACATCATCTTGTTGTAGCGCTTGGTGCGCTTGAGCTTGGAAAACGATTTCAGCGTCGCCTTGATCGCCTTGCCGTTGTTGGCACAGATGAAGGCACCGACCGCGGCGCCCCCGATCATCACGAACTCCCAGGGCTGTATCAGCGCTCCCAGGTGGCCGCCGATCGCCGCATAACCTCCGAAGACGCTACCGATGACGACGATGTAACCGATTAAAATCAACACGAGGCATGCTCCTGGGGATGATACATGGCGAATCTGACCTTTCTATCGGCAGATGCCAGGCCCCACTTGAGGGCGACCGGTACAGAAAGCCGACAACCCTTGCGTATTCCTACCTATGACCGACCCCAACCATCAAACGCAAAACGGGCCCTCGAAAGGGCCCGTCGGGATCGCAGCACGCGTTTCAGCGTGAGGCGGCACGCCGCAGCGGCGGCAGTTGTTCAGTGTCGCCCCCAGACTCCTCGCCGACACTACGCTTGGCCTTGCGCGTCTTGCCGGCCCGGGAAGGCGGCTGGCAAATGCCACAGATATAGTCGCGTGTCGGGCTGTGGGCGTGAGCGACGAAATCCCCACCGCATCCCTGGCAGCGTGAGAGCTGCAATAGATCGCTCTCGAAGAAGCGCACCAGGGTCCAGGCGCGGGTCAGTCCGAGCGTGGGCTCCGCCTGATCCAACTGGACCTGCTCCAGGTAGAGCCGGTAAGCCTTGACGAAGGCGCTCATGCGCTCGCAGCCGAGCTCATCGTTGAGACGACGATAAATGTTGTAGAACAACGAAGAATGGATATTGGGCAGCCAAGTGACGAACCAATCCGCCGAGAACGGCAGCATGCCCTTCGGCGGCGACATACCCTTGACTTCCTTGTACAGCTTGATGAGCCGGCCACGGCTCAGCGCGGTCTCGGTCTCGAGTACCTGCAGACGAGCCCCCAGCTCGATCAGCTCGATAGCCAGCTGAACCTGCAGCATCTCCCCCACCAGGCTCTTGTCACTCATGACTCAACCCTCCTGGGATGACGGCAGCGCAATACGATTGGCCCCCGCCATCAGCAGCGCGGCGTGAGTCTGGCTGAGCCCCTGAGCGCGCGGATTGTTGAGCAACAGATCGAGCTGACGCGCGTCGGAGAAGCGCAGATGACAAAGCAGCTGATTGGTGCGCGACAGTTGGGTCAGCTGCTTGATCGAAAGGCCCGCGATGGCGTCTGCCATCTCGGCATCGAGATTCAAGCGAAACATGGCCGTTTCGCGGTCTTCATTGAGCAGCCGCTGAACCAGCAGCAGATAGGACAGATTGAGGTCCTGTATGTCTTCGAGGTAGCCATTCTTGTGCATTTCTGGGATCCCTGCGTATGGGTTTTTGTCGGCGCCCGTGCTGCCGGACGCTCCGCCTGCTCGTAAGCCATTCATGCTTACATCAGATCTTTGTGATGGATATAGTGTGCAACTTTTGGATGAAAAAAATCAACCTTTGTTACTAAATTTTTCTTAGAGTAACGTTTTTTGTGGTGCAAGCACCCTTCTTCATGCTGGAAGTGACTGATTGTTCTAGATGTTTAGAAGAGGTTAGCGCTCTCACGTTACAAAATGATGAGCCGCCAATCGGGTACCAAGCCCGCGAATACACCTAGATCTAACGGACTTCCGCCGCCAGCGCGGCGTCATCGACCTGGGCAATCCACACCAAGAGCTCTGCGACCACCTGGTAGAGCGACTCCGGGATGCGCTCGTCGAGGTCGACCTGCATCAGCAGGGCAACCAGCTCGGGCGCATCGTGCACGAAGATGCCTGAAGCGCTGGCCGAGGCGATGATGCGTTCGGCCACGTCGCCATACCCCTTGGCGACCACCCTCGGCGCATCGTGACGCTCGCCAGAGTAGGCCAGGGCTACGGCACGTTTACGCGCATCGCTGTCGCTCATGCCCGCTTCTCCTCGGCCATGTCGAGATCGACGCGCAGCTGCCTTGCGTTGAGCTGCTCGCGTAGCGCCGGCAACGCCTCGACGATGCGCTGCTGCGCCTGCGCATCGCCCGCGGCAATCACGATGCGCCAGTGATCTGCGGCAACGCTCTCCAGCTCGACCTCGATCTCGCCCAACCGCGGCAGCGTCAGACGGATCTCGCCACGCCATTGACGCTGAGACTGTTCACGTTCGCCGGAGCCCTCCGATTGCTCATGCGATTCATGGTAGGGCATCTCCGTGAGCATGAAGAACATCGGCATGCCCGGCAGCAGTTGCCCTTCCCAGCGCAGTGTCGGCGACGCCATCAGCTCGAGCTGATGACGCACCAACGACTGTAGATGCTCGGGCGGCTGCTGCGACAACTGATGCAGATGCCTCGGCAACACAGAGTCGTCACCCGCGGCGACTTGTGTGCCGCCGCCCAGCGGCGACGAAGCCGTAACGCCGGCAGCCGGCCGCGCTGCGACCTGAGTGCCATCTGCCCGGTACGCCCCAATCCCACCACTGGGCGAAGTACCGGCCGGAGAAGCACTTGCTGGAGTCGTGCTCACACCACCGCGCGCTGCCGCGGAGGCCATTGAAGAGGGGCCACCTGCGTGTCCATCACCGCGAGGAGCAGACCCGGAAGACGACGCCCCCGGGCGCTCCAGCAGCAGGGAGCGCCATGCCGCCAGCAGTGGCGAAAAGGCAGCCTGGGGCTGCGGCGTGGGACGAAAACTGAGCCCCATCCAAGCCTGAGGCTCTTGCCAGAGCTTGGCCATCGGGTAACTACCCTGCAGCCAGCGCGAGAGATGGGACTCATAGAAGACCCCGCTCCCGCTGATACTGTTGGCCAGAGTACTGGCTACTGACTCCACACTTGGGTTACGCGCCGACAACAGCGCAGAGGCAGCAGTGATGGTCGAGCTTTGTGCCACCGGGTGGCGTGCCAGCAGTTGAGATATCTCCACCGCGGCGCGGCTCAATGAGGTTTGCGCCGAGGCCAGCGGCGCCGCTCTTTCCGATGTGAGTGGCGCCTGACGGCCCGTGGCCGAGCGCGCCAGGTCACCCTCGGGCGCGATCAGCCTCGGCTGACTCTGGCCATGCAGGCGCGAGTCGCTGCGGGCAGGTTGTATCGCATCGGAAGAGGCCTTGGGCGAGACCGGCGCCGGCTGATCCCGGAGCACGGGAATATCCACCCGCTTGCCCAGCACCTGGTGCAGCAGGGTGTCCAGAATCGGGGTAATACCGCTCACATGCTGCCGTCGGGCGCGTTGAAGCGAAGGCGCGTGGATACACTGCCACGCCCGCCTTGATAAGCCTGCCCCAGCGCTTGCTGGCGTCGCGAGTTACCGATCATCTGCGACAACTCCTCACGGCGGGCGTCGAGCAGACGCCGCGTTTCGGCGTCCTGGGTCAGGATCTGCTCGAGCAATTGAAGCTGATCCTGGCGCTCACTCTCGCTCAGAGAGCCCGAGGCGCCAATCACGCGCACCCGATCCAGCTCCACCGCATAGCGGGCCTCCTGCTGGATCAACGCTTCCCAATCCTGAGACCGGGCATAGCCCAACATGACGCTGGAGACTTCCAACAGCTCGCGGTAACGCACCACCACGGACTCATGCTCCGCCATTCGACCTCCTACGCTCACGAGGTAGCTCCGGCAGCGCGCAGTTCGCGCCAGCCCGAACCGAGATCATCGAGGATAGCCGCAGCCTGAACCAACGGCGCAGCGTCGTCCCGCAGGTTCGCCTGCAGCAGTAGACGCGATACGTAATCGTAAAGACGCGCCAGATTGGTCGCGATCTCGCCGCCCTTCTCATGGTCAAGGGCTGCGGACAGGCCGTTGTTGACGATGTCGATCGCCTTGGAGATCGCCGCGCCCTTGGCCGCACGATTACCATCCTGCAGGTGCAACTGGGCACTGCTGATGGCCGCCTGGGCACCATCGAACAACATCACGATGAGCTGATGCGGATCGGCAGACATCACCGCCGACTCCACTCCTACTCTCGCGTAGGCACCTGCGCCCCGTCGATTGGTCATCATCATGCTAGGCACCTATCACTACTGGGTTTGTGCACTGAGCGCGCTGAACTGTTGGGTCAGGTAGCTGCTCATGGAGTTCATCTGCGATACCAGAGAATCAAGCTGGCTGAACTGCTTGCGATAGCGATCGATGGTGCTGGAGATCGAATCCTGCATGCGCGAATAGCGGTCGCTGAGACTCTCCAGCGTCGAGTCGATACCATCGGTCGCCGCCTCCAGCGAGCCGCCGCTGTCGAGAATCGTCCCCATGGTCTTGTCGAAGCTGGCGGCGAAGCCGCTCTCACCGTCGGCCCCGGCAAAGAACTGGCTGACGCCATCGGTGTTATCAGTCAGCGCCTGGTCGAGCTTGTCGCTATCGATCTTGAGCGTGCCGTCGAGCTGGCGTTCGATGCCCAGATTGGACAGCAGGCTATAGCTGCCTCCGTCATCGTTCGGCGTACTCAGGGCACCACGCAGCCGCGACTCGATCGTGCGCATGGTGGAGTCGCCCAGCAGCAGGCCTGCCGTATCGGTATCCGCGTTGTAAGCGGTGAGCGTATCGGCGGTCTTCTGCACCGCGTTGTAAGCATCGACGAACGCCTTCACCGACGCGTTCATCGCCTCGGTATCCTTGGACACTGTCAGCGTCGCCGGACTGTCAGTGGTAGCGTCGAGCTTGAGCGTCACCCCCTGAACGGCCTCCTCGACGGTATTCGTCTGACTCTCGATGTCGATGCCGTTGACCGTGAGCTTGGCGTTCTGCGCATCCACCTTGGTCTCGAAGCTGAAATCATCGTCGCTGGAAAAGGAGATGCTCGAATCAGTGCCGGTCTCGTCGGAGGTCATCACCAGGCGATAGCCGTTACCATCATTGATGATGGAAGCACGCGCACCGGCATCCTTGGCATTGATGGCATCACGGATATCGCTGAGCGAATCGCCGTCGGCGTAGTCGACATCGACCTGGTCGCCACTGCCGACGGTGAAGCTCAGGGTGCCGCTAAGGCCAAGATTGTCGGACTTGCTATCGAAGCCCTTCGTGGCAGAGGACTGCGCCTGGGCCAGCTGCGACACCTCGATCTTGTAGCGCCCAGCCTCTGCCCCCTCACTGGTGGAAACGCTCACTGCACTACCGGTGACCTCGCTGCCGACGGCGGTGAAGGTGGCAGGATCGCCGAGCTTGCTGGCGGCGTCGCGCAGCGCACTGAGCGAGCTTTCCAGCTTGCCGAAAGCCGACAGCTTGGTCTTGTAGCTGCTCTGCTGCGCAGCGATCGGTTCGAGCCGCTTGTTTTCGGCCTTCTCGAGATCGCTCAGCAGCCCGTTCAGATCCAGGCCGGAGCCGATACCCAGGGACGCTATGCTAGCCATGATGCCTCTCTCGTTCTGGATGCCATTTCTACCACGCCGGGCTCGCTTACAGCGGCTGAACAGGCGCGATTCGGGTCGTCTTATCACATGATCGGCCGACGACACACAAAACTTTAGCATTTACTGCAACGTCTTCATGTCACCACGAGGTCTCGCCGGCAGGAGACGATACCGTCACGAGCGAAAGGCGCGGTGGCGCCTTTGCGTAACGCGCGGGTGGCCAGAGGATGGCCGAATAGGCGATCATAGGCGGCTGACGATTCGTCATTAATGGAGAAGACATGGACGCGAACTCCCTCTACGCCGACTACCGCCTGTGGCAGCGCTTCCAGCGCCAGGATCAGCTGTCGCGCGAGCATCAGGCAGCTGTGCGCAAGCTGGCAGAGACCGGAGCCATGGCGTCTCGTGTCACCGAGGCTTACCGCAGCATGGCGGACCGCGGCGCCAAGGAGGGCGCAAGCTATCGCACCCTGTTCCAGCGCCAGCGTGAGAATGGCGACAATCTGGCCTGCGAGGGCTGGCTTTTCGTGCGCCGAGTACTCACAGAAGGCGGCACCACACGTATCCGCGCCACCCTGTTCGAGGGGTTCACGCTCGAGCAAGGGACGCTGACGCCCTCCCCAGATACGGGCGTCAAGATCACGCTGGACATCTATGACGAACTGCTGATGCAGAACAGCCTCAAGCTCGGCTGTCGTACCGATCGCCACGACGACGCACGCGATACGCGCTTCATCACCTTCCTGGATAGCGTACGTGGCGACCTACAGCAGCGCGGCTGATATCACGCCGCTCCCTTATCGACCGATCTGCCGCCGTGTGAGCGACGTCACCGCGGCAGGCCGGCAGCGCTCTTCCTTTATTAAGATACATCTCGATTCAGACACTTAGATACTTCTCGATTCAAACACTTGCCGGGAGATTTTCGATGGACAAGACACCCCACCCCTCCAAGGTCCACTTCACCGCGCTACCGCTGGCTAGCCTCGATGGTGTCAGTGGTATCGTACAGCCCGAAGCGCCAACGCACAGCGTCACGCTGGAGAGCCCGGCAGTGCTGCTGGTTACCGACTTCAGTATCAGCCGACCGCACACGCTGCCGACTTCGAGCTCCGTCGATCAGGCGCTGGAGACCATGAAGCAAGCCGGTGTGCGGCTGCTGATGCTGATCAATCCCGAAGGCCGTTTCACCGGCGTGGTCAATGCGCGCGAGCTGATCGGCGGCCGTCGCGTCACGCTGGCCATGCAGCAGCATCAGATCGGCCGCGACGAGGTAACGGCGGAAATGATCCAGACACCGCGCAGCGAGCTGCACGCTCTCTCCTACAGCCGGGTCTCCCACGCCAGTGTCGGTGACCTGGTCGAGACGCTGAAATCCTCCGGCGATCAGCACGTTCTGGTCACCGAACCGGACGGCCAGGGCGGTGAGCGCATTCGCGGCATGATCTCCGCCTCCGATATCAGTCGGGCGCTGAGTGTCGATCTCAACCATCCGCCGGAAGCGCGCACCTTCGCCTCGATCTGCAAGGTGATCCGTGGTTACGACCTCTGACACAGCGTCGCGGCCGCTGCTCGTCATCTACGCAGGCGGCACCATCGGCATGCAGGCGTCTAGCCGCGGGCTGGTCCCCGCCGGCGACATGGCGGCACGGCTGGAGGCGGCGCTGGCGACGCTGCCGCCGCTGCGGCGGCGTGCGCTGCCAGCCTACGCGCTATGGGAATCGCCCGAGCCGATCGACTCCAGCAGCGCGACCTTTGCCGACTGGTCGGCGCTCGCTGCGCTGATCGCGGCGCAGTACGAAGACTATGCCGGTTTCGTCATCCTCCACGGCACCGACACCCTCGCCTGGTGCGCCTCGGCGCTGGCCTTTCACTTGCAAGGGCTGACCAAACCGGTGGTGGTGACAGGCTCGCAGCGCCCGCTGGGCCAGCCCGACAGCGATGCGCTGGACAATCTCGAAGCGTCACTGGCTTTCGCCGCCGCTCCGGGATGGCGCGAAGTCGGCCTGTGCTTTCATGACCGGCTGCTGCGCGGCTGCCGTGCGCGCAAGTGGTATACGCGTGACGACACCGGCTTCGAAAGCCCCAACTGGCCGCTGCTTGGAGAGCTGGTGGATGGTATCGCTGCCCTCTATCCCGCGCGCGCCTGGCGCGACGAAGGCGCGCCACGCTTCGAACTATCGGCACGGGACCCGGCGCCCCAGGTGGTTCGCGTGACGCTGTGGCCCGGTATCGATGCCACACTGGTCGAACGTTGGCTCGAGGCACCTCAAGTAGACGGTGCGGTACTGGAGTGCTGGGGTAGCGGCAACCTGCCTGACGACCCCGCGCTGATCGGCGTGCTCGCGCGCGCCGTCGCCGAGGGCAAGCCGCTGGTCGCCCTCAGCCAGTGCCCGGTCGGCGGCGCCGCTCCCGGCACCTACGCCAGCGGCCAGATTCTCAACGACATCGGCGTCATGTCGGGTGATGACATGACCGTCGAGGCCGCCTGCAGCAAACTGACGCACCTGCTCGCCCAGGGCCTGCCCCAGGAAGAGCTCAGACGCCGCTTCCTCACCCCGCTGGCCGGCGAGCGCGGCGCATTCACGCCACAGGTTGATAACGCATGACGCCTCCTTCGACGCCCGCCTCGGCCGAACCCGCCGTGGTGATCTACTCCGGCGGCATGGACTCGTTCACCGTGCTGCATCGCGCGCTGCGCGAAGGCTACGCGGTCCACGCGCTGTCGTTCGACTATGGCCAGCGCCACGCCCGTGAGCTGGAAGTCGCACGCCATGTCTGCCAATCGCTCGACGTACCCCACCGCGTGGTCGACATCCGCGCCATCCACCAGCTGATCGGCAACTCGGCGCTGACCGACACCAGCCGTGAGCTGCCCAAGGGTGATTACGGCGAGGAGAACCTCACCGCCACGGTGGTGCCCAACCGCAACATGATCCTGCTCTCGCTGGCGATCGGGCACGCCGTCAACATCGGTGCTAGCAAGTGCTTCTACGGTGCCCATGGTGGCGATCACGTGCTCTATCCGGACTGCCGTCCGGCATTCGTCGAGCGCATGAATGATGTCGCCGCGATTGCCAACTTCGAAGCGGTCGAGATCGTCGCCCCCTATCTGCACGCCGACAAGACGCGCATCCTCGCCGACGGACTCGCCATGGGCCTTGACTATGCCGACACCTGGACCTGCTATCTGGGCCAGGCTCAGGCCTGCGGCGAGTGCGGTAGCTGCCGCGAACGTCTGGGCGCGTTCGAGAGCCTAGGGATGACGGACCCGCTGCCCTACGCCACCTCCTGACCATCGCCAGATCGAGACACCCGCCTCATGTATAGCGTCAAGGAAGCCTTCTATACGCTCCAGGGCGAAGGCGCCCAATCGGGACGCGCCAGCGTTTTCTGCCGTTTCACCGGCTGCAATCTGTGGTCCGGGCGCGAGACCGATCGCGCCCGCGCCCAGTGCACGTTCTGCGATACCGACTTCATCGGCACCGACGGCCAGAACGGCGGCCGCTTCGCCGATGCCGAGGCGCTGGCCACCCACCTCGCGGCACTCTGGCAAGGCGGCCCTGCGGATAGCCGTCCGGACAGCTCTTCGAACAGCTCCTCGAATAGCCCCGGAGCACGCCGCTACGTCGTGTTCACCGGCGGCGAACCGCTGCTGCAGCTCGACCCGGCGCTGCTCGAGGCGATGCACGCGCACGGCTTCGAGATCGCCGTGGAGACCAACGGCACCCTGCCAGTACCGCCTGGCGTCGACTGGATCTGCGTCAGCCCCAAGGGCGACAATGCGTTGGTCCAGATCCGCGGCGACGAGCTCAAACTGGTCCACCCCCAGCCGGGCGTCGACCCCGAGCGCTTCAGCGGACTCGACTTCACTCACTTCTTCCTGCAGCCGATCGACCCTGAACCCGGGCGCATCGCGACAGACCGCGCTCCCATGGCCAGCGTGGTCGACTACTGCCTGCGCCACCCCCAGTGGCGCCTGTCGCTGCAGACGCACAAAATCGCTGGAATCGATTGATGACCCTGTTCGTGAACAACCTGACCAATATCGACGCCTCGATCTGGTCACCGCAGCTCGGCCTGATGGGGGCGAGCTGGCACGTCGACGTCGAACTCGATGGCGAGCTCGGCGAGGATGGCATGCTGTTCGACTTCGGCGAGGTCAAGCCGTGGATCAAGTCGCGTCTGGACGCCGGCCTCGACCATACCCTGCTGGTGCCCGCCCAGGCTACCGGCGTCAAGGTCGAGGAGTGCCTGGAAGGGCTGCATGTGAGTGCCGAACTCCCGTACTCGTTCGAAGTGCGCGCACCGCGCCAAGCCTTCACCATACTGCCCTGGGGCGAGATCAACGCCGAACGTCTCGGCGCCTATCTCAGCCAGGAACTGAGCAAGCGCCCGCCGCCGCGGGTGGAAGCGATCCGCGTACGCCTGCGCGAGGAGCTTCCCGACGGCGCCATCTATACCTACAGCCATGGCCTGAAGCACCACGCCGGGAATTGCCAGCGCATCGCCCACGGCCACCGCTCGCATCTGCGCATCTGGCGTGACGGCCAGCGCGACCCGGAGCTCGAGGCTCACTGGTCGCGACAGCTCGACCACAGCTACCTGGTCGACGAAGAGGACGCGCTCAATCCACGCGAAAGCGGGCCGCTCAAGGTGCGCTATCGCAGTGCCCAGGGGCAGTTCCAGCTGCGCTTGCCGCGGGAGCGCTGTCATATCCTGCCCGCACCCACCACGGTGGAGCATATTGCCGCCTGGCTCGCCCGGCAGATCGCCCAGGCCAGCGGCGCGCATATCCGGGTGCAGGCATTCGAAGGTATCGATAAGGGCGCTCTGGCCCAGCACCGCGGCGAGCCGAGCCCGGCATGAGCGCCTGTCGTCCCGGCTGCGGCGCCTGCTGCATCGCCCCGTCGATCACCTCGCCCATCCCCGGTATGCCACAGGGCAAGCCGGCGGGAGTGCGCTGCGTCCAGCTCGATGACGACAATCTCTGCCGACTGTTTGGCGACCCCAGCCGTCCTGAGGTCTGCGCCCGCTTCGACTTCGACATCGAGCTGTGCGGTGACAGTCGCGAGCAGGCGCTGCAGCTGATCGCACGGTGGGAGCACGCCACGCAGTAGCCAGGTATGGCAGAGAGCCCGGCGCGCCGTATGGCGCCGGCGATCCGCACGGCGCCAGCAGTCGTAATACGTGCACGCACGCCGTGAGAGACCTTTGCCATGCAAAAGACCTTTGCCATGCAAAAGACCTCGGCCGCAGATAGCAGCCGAGGACTTTCACCGCATGGTGGTAACTGAAAGATAACGGTATAACTTCAGACGTCAGCGGCACTGGCGTCGAGTCGTACCAGCATCTTGCCCTCGTTGTCACCGGAGAAGAGCTTCAGAAACGCTTCCGGCGTCCGTTCGAGTCCCTCGACCACAGTCTCGCGATAGCGCATCTTGCCGGCGGCAACCTGCGGTGCCACCTCGGCCAGGAACGTCGGGTAGTGGGCCCAATGCTCGGCGACAATGAAGCCCTCCATGCGCGCCTTGCGGAACAGCAACCGGTTGAGATTGCGCGGCCCGTCGCCCGCCTGAGCGTCGTTGTAGCGGTCGATCAGCCCGCAAACCGCAATCCGCGCGTGGTCACGCAGATTGGCCAGCGCCGCGTCCAAGAGCGGCCCGCCGACGTTCTCGTAGTAGACGTCGATACCCTCCGGCGCCGCCTCGGCCAGTGCCTGGGTCAGCGCCTCGACATCCTTGCCGCGGTAGTTCACCGCCCGCGCGCCAAGCCCCTCGAGCCATTCGCACTTGGCATCGCTGCCGGCGACGCCGACCACCTGGCACCCTGCGGCGAGCGCCAGCTGCACCGCCAGCGAGCCCACCGCGCCGGAAGCCGCGCTGACCAGCACCCGCTCTCCCGGCTGCATCTGCGCAATCCGATTGAGCCCGGTCCAGGCGGTCATGCCGGGCATGCCGAGCACCCCGAGATAGGCCTGAGGCGGCACATCGTGCTCGGGCAGCGGTTCGACCTGATCGCCCGACAGCTGGGCCACATCGCGCCACCCCGCCATATGGCGCACGAGATCGCCCGTCGCATAGCGCGAATCCTTGGATGCCACGACCTCACCGACGGCCCCGCCGTCCATTGGCGCATCGAGGGCGTAGGGCTCGACGTAGGTGGTGACGCCACTCATGCGCCCGCGCATGTAGGGGTCGACCGACAGCCACAGATTGCGCACCCTCACCTCGCCTTCGGCCAGGGGCGCCAACGGCTGTTCACGCAGCGCGAACTGATCTTCACGCGGCAGGCCCTGGGGGATCTCGGTGAGTGCGATATAACGACTGGTAGCCATAAACGAAAAAGCCCTCCTGGCAGATAGATACATCGATCTAGCCTAGGAGGGCATACGCTTTCCGGCAAGCCATGCGCTTGCCGGAAAGCGAGCGTCGGGTGCGGGCACCCGGCGCTCGCAGACACAGCTCATTGCTTCTCGATCTTCGCCTCGCTCTGCAGTGACTCGCTCAAACCCTGAATGGCATTCTGCGCCTTGATGCGCTGGGCCAGACGCCGGGTGAAGTCGGCGCTCTGGGCATCGGGCTTGCCGGCCGCTACCTTGTCGAGTGCGACGACGGCGACGGCGTCGGGCAGCTCGACGCTGGTGTAGCTGGCCCCCTCGGCCGCCGGGCGCGGCAGGCCGAAGGCCGCTTCCAGTACCGGCTGGGGCACGCCGTCGGCGCCATCGCGAGTGACCGCCTCGACACGCTGCCAGTCGAGGCCGGACACCGTCTCGCCTTGCTTCAGGCTGGCCACCGCCTGCTCGGCCTGGGCCTTCAAGCGCTGGCGCGTCATCTCAGCCTTGACCGCTGCGGTGACTCTGTCGCGCACCTGGTCGAGCGGCAGCACGCTGGCATCGCGATGGTCGACCACCCGCAGTACCACGCGCTGCTGGGCGTCGGTCTCGATGGCCTCGCTGTTGTAGCCATCCTCGAGCACGTCCGGCGAGAACGCGGCGGCGATCACGTCGGGGTTGGAGAGCACGCCTTCACCGCCGCCATCGCGCGAGAACCAGTCACTGCTCTTGAGCGTCAGCCCCATCTGCTTGGCCACGCTGGCGAGATCGTCGGCTTCATAGGCATCATTGGTCAGTTTCTGGACCGCCTCGTTGAAGGCATCCTGCGACTGCGCCAACTGAACCTCCTTGACCAGCGCCGCCCGGTCCTGCTCGAAGCTGGGGATCTCGATGTCGGTCACCTTGATCAGGTGCAGACCGTAGTCCGACTTGACGATCTGAGAGACCTGCCCTTGATCCAGCGCGAAGGCAGCGTCGTCGAAGGCCTCACCGAAAAAGCCCTTTTGAATGACACCAATGTCACCGCCCTTGGCCGCGGAGGAGCTGTCATCCGAGTAGGTCTTGGCCAGCTTGGCGAAATCTTCGCCTTTGTCCAGCTTGGCCTTTACCTCCTCGAGCCGCGCGCGTGCCTGCTGCTCGGTGCGGTCGCCATCACCGTAGGTGACCAGGATGTGCGAAACCCGACGCGGCGCAGCCTTGCGATCCTGCTCGTAGGCCTGGCGCAGCTCGGCATCGGTCACCTCGACGTTGTGCGCCAAGTCCTGCTGATTGAGCACCAGATAGTTGACCTTGACCTGCTCCGGCCGCCGGAAATCGTCCTGGTGCGCTTGATAATACTGCTGGATCTCGGCGTCGCTCGGCGTCACCGGCTCGGCCAGAGCGTCAGGCGTCAGCCGCGCATAGCGGAAGCTACGCTGCTGCTGCTGCAGCGCGGCGAGACGCTGCTGCTCGCCGGGCAGCACGAAGGCCGACACCGCCAGGCCCTGCTGGATCTGGCGCCGCAGGGTGTCAGCGCGCAGCTCGCGACGAAACGCCGCCGGCGTATAGCCAGCCTGGGCCAAGCGAGTGGTGAACAGCTGGTCAGAGAAGCGACCCTGTTGATCCTGGAACTCGGGCAGCGACACGATGATCTGGTCGAGCTGGGTATCGGAGACGAACAGACCACCCGCCTCGGCGTACTGGTCCAGCGTCTTCTGACTAATCAGCTGGTCGAGCACCTGGGCACGATACTGGCGCTCCTGCTCCGGCGGCACCTGGCCCGAGCGAATGCCCCGCTGCACCTGGGTCTCCACCGCCTGGCGACTGATCGCCTCGCCGTTGACCTTGGCCACGTCGTTGCTGCCCGACTGGAAATAACTGACCAGTGACTCAGCGCCAAACAGCGCAAAGGTCACGATGATGGCCCCCACGATGACCTTCGCCACCCAGCCTTGGGAGCCTTCACGAATTTTCTGCAGCATGCTGTCCTCGCATGTCGGTAACCCTATCTTCGGGGCGAATCGTACACCGCCGCACACGACCAATGCATCCCTATCGCGCGAGCCTCAAGCCGCTATGGCAAGGGCAGCGTCCGTGGTCGTCGTACGCCGTCACGCCCTGAAAGGCGGTCATAAAAAAAGCGCATCGCTGAGGCGATGCGCTTACATGGTTACGGACCTGACCGTGCGTAACAGCCGCAGCTAAGTCACCCGCGGGAACAGGGCCCGTATCACGCGGCAAACTTAGTTGACAGCGTCCTTGAGCGCCTTGCCCGCCTTGAAGCTGGGCACCTTGGCAGCACTGATGTTGATCGGCTTGCCAGTCTGCGGGTTACGGCCGGTGCGTGCAGCACGCTCCTTGACCGAGAAAGTCCCGAACCCAACCAGTGCCACGGAGTCGCCGTTCTTCAGGCTGTCGGACACGGACTCGATCATGGCGTCGAGTGCACGCGTCGCAGCTGCCTTGGGAATGTCGGCAGACGCGGCAATGGCTTCGATCAGCTCGGATTTATTCACACTTCACCCCTTGACTGTGTACAAAATTGAGAGGAAATCGACGCGCAATCTCTAACTGCGATAGCGATCACAACAAGTGGGCATTTTATAGCAATGCTCCAATTATGCTGTCAATCAAGATCTTGAGAAAAACCGCGTCACGTCTGACTTCACGCCTCGAATTCTCGCCGGAATTCGATCAATGTGTGCTGACATTGGCCTGCGATGAAGCGGCATCGTCGGCACGCTTTTCATCGGCTTCCAGCGGGTTCGTCAAGGCCACGGCCAGCACTTCATCGATCCATTTCACGGGGCGGATATCCAAAGCGCTCTTGATGTTGTCAGGCACCTCTTTGAGGTCCCGACGATTCTCTTCGGGAATGAGCACGGTCTTTATACCACCGCGCCGTGCAGCCAGCAATTTCTCCTTCAGGCCACCGATCGGCATCACTTCGCCGCGCAAATTGACTTCGCCGGTCATGGCGACATCGCAGCGAACGGCGCGCCCGCTGTAAGCCGAGATCATCGCGGTGACCATGCCGATACCGGCACTGGGGCCATCCTTGGGGGTGGCGCCCTCAGGCACGTGGATATGCAGGTCTTCCTTCTCGAAGCGCTCTGGGTCGATACCTAGCTGCGGAGCCCGCGCGCGCACCACCGTATGGGCAGCGCTGACCGACTCTTTCATTACATCACCCAGCGAGCCGGTCTTGTTGAGACGGCCCTTGCCCGGGGTCACCACGGACTCGATATAGAGGAGTTCGCCGCCCACCGAGGTCCATGCCAGGCCGGTGACGCGCCCCACCTGATCGTCCTGGTCGGCCAGACCGTAGCTGTAGCGGCGCACGCCGGCGTAGCGATCAATATCTGCTGCTGCCAGAGTCTGACCCGCCTGGGCACCCTGGCCCTTCTCGGCCTCCAGGCGTTCGCGCAGCACCTTGCGGCACACCTTGGCGATCTGGCGCTCGAGTTCACGCACGCCCGCTTCACGAGTGTAGTAGCGAATCAGCTCGAGTACCGCCTCGTCACCGAAAGTCAGCTCCTGGTCCTTGAGCCCGTTGGCCTTGAGCTGCTTGGGAATCAGGTAGCGCTTGGCGATGGCCAGCTTCTCGTCTTCGGTGTAGCCCGGCAGCCGGATCACCTCCATGCGATCGAGCAGCGGCCCAGGGATATTCATCGAGTTGGCAGTGCAGATGAACATCACATCGGAGAGATCGTAGTCGAGCTCCAGATAGTGATCGTTGAACTTGTCGTTCTGCTCCGGATCGAGCACCTCGAGCAGCGCCGAGGCAGGGTCGCCACGGTGATCCATACCGATCTTGTCGACCTCATCGAGCAGGAACAGCGGATTGCGCACCCCGGCCTTGCTCATGCGCTGAATCAGCTTGCCCGGAAGCGACCCGATATAGGTACGCCGATGGCCGCGAATCTCGGATTCGTCACGCACGCCGCCCAAGGCCAGACGCACGTAGCGACGATTGGTCGCACGCGCAATCGACTGCCCCAACGACGTCTTGCCCACGCCCGGCGGACCGACCAGACACAGCACCGGGCCCTTGAGCTTCTTGACCCGCTTCTGCACGGCGAGATACTCGAGGATGCGCTCCTTGACCTCTTCGAGGCCATGATGATCCTCGTCGAGCACCTTGGCCGCCAACGGCAGATCATGCTTGACCCGGGTGCGCTTCTTCCACGGTACCGAGAGCACCCAGTCGAGATAGGAGCGCACCACCGTGGCCTCGGCAGAGGTCGGCGACATCATCTTGAGCTTGTTGAGCTCCTGAGTCGCCTTGTCCACGGCCTCCTGCGGCATGCCCGCTTCCTGGATGCGCTGCTCGTACTTCTCGGCCTCGTTAGGCACGTTCTCGAGCTCGCCCATCTCCTTCTGGATGGCCTTCATCTGCTCGTTGAGATAGTACTCGCGCTGGGACTTCTCCATCTGGTCCTTGACCCGCGACCGGATCCGCTTCTCGACCTGCAGCAGGTCGATTTCGGACTCGATCAGTGCCATCAGGTGCTCGATGCGATCGCGCACGCGATCCATCTCCAACAGCTCCTGCTTGTCATCGATCTTCAATGACAGATGTGCGCAGATGGTGTCGACGAGACGGCTGGGATCCTCGATCTCCTGCAGTGAGGAGAGCACCTCGCTGGGCACCTTCTTGGACAGCTTCACATACTGCTCGAACTGATTGAGCAGCACCCGAACCAGCGACTCCTGCTCGCGCTCGCTGAGCGGCTCGCTGTCGCGCGGCGTGGCATCGGCAGCGATATAGCCACCCTCTTCCTCGACCACGCGCTGCACGTCGACGCGGAAGGCGCCTTCGATCAGCACCTTCACCGTACCATCGGGCAGCTTCAGCAGCTGTTTGATATCGGCGACGGTACCGACGCCGAACAGGTCATCGGCACCCGGGTCGTCATGCGCCGCTTCACGCTGGGCGACCAGCAGGACGCGCTTGTCGCTCTCCATGGCCGTCTCGAGCGCACGGATCGACTTCTCGCGTCCGACGAACAGCGGGATGACCATCTGCGGATACACCACCACGTCGCGCAGCGGCAGCAGCGGAAGTTTGAGTGTCTGGTCTGAGCTCTGCGCCATTACAGCATTTCCTCGACAAACGTTCGGATGGGTGAGCCACCAGAGCGGCAATAGCGGGGTACGTGGGGGCGAGTCCGCCGGGTTCCAAGGGGGAAGCGACCTTGACCTGACACGATGATGTCATGCCCCCGACATCAAAGGGACACGTCAACGCCGCTGCACGGCCGAGGGCATCGCGGTCCCGGCAGGCAAGCGGTCCCGACATGCAAAAAGGGGCCCCTGAGGGCCCCTTCCCTGAGTCGAGACGTCAACGCGGAGGCGTCAGCCGTCCTTGTTGGCGACCCGGCTCTCTTCCTGCTTGGAGTAGATCAGCAGCGGCTCGCTATCACCCGAAATGACGGACCCATCGATTACCACCTTGGTCACACCTTCGAGAGACGGCACGTCGTACATCGTCTCCAGCAGCACCGATTCCAGAATCGAGCGCAGACCACGAGCACCGGTCTTGCGCTCCATCGCCTTGTGCGCCACGGCGCGCAGCGCGTCCTCACGGAAGTCGAGCTCGACGTTTTCCATCTCGAACAGGCGTGAGTACTGCTTGACCAGCGAGTTCTTGGGCTCGACGAGAATCTGGATCAGCGCCTCTTCAGTCAGCTCCGTGAGCGTAGCGATCACCGGAAGACGACCGACGAACTCGGGGATCAGGCCGAACTTGACCAGATCTTCGGGTTCGACATTGGCCAGCACGTCACCGACGCCCTTGTCGCTCTCTTTACTCTTGACCGTGGCGTTGAACCCGATGCCGCCCTTCTCGGCGCGATCGCGGATCACCTTGTCCAAACCGGCAAAGGCACCGCCGACGATGAACAGGATATTGCCGGTATCGACCTGCAGGAACTCCTGCTGCGGGTGCTTGCGCCCGCCCTGGGGAGGCACCGAGGCAGTGGTGCCCTCGATCAGCTTGAGCAGCGCCTGCTGGACCCCTTCACCCGAGACGTCACGGGTGATCGACGGGTTGTCCGATTTGCGCGAAATCTTGTCGATCTCGTCGATGTAGACGATGCCACGCTGCGCCTTCTCGACGTCGTAGTCGCACTTCTGAAGCAGCTTCTGGATGATGTTCTCGACATCCTCACCGACATAGCCTGCTTCGGTCAGCGTGGTCGCATCGGCGATGGTGAACGGCACGTTGAGCAGCCGCGCCAGCGTCTCCGCCAGCAGCGTCTTGCCGCTACCGGTCGGGCCGATCAGCAGGATATTCGACTTGCCCAGCTCGATGTCATCGTTCTTGCCACCACTCTTGCCGCCGCCACGCAGCCGCTTGTAGTGGTTGTAGACCGCCACCGACAGCACCATCTTGGCGCGATCCTGGCCGATGACGTAGTCATCCAGCGTGTTACGGATCTCACGGGGTACCGGCAGGCGATCCTCATCGCTCTCGGCGTCGGCTTCCAGCACCTCTTCGCGGATGATGTCGTTGCACAGATCGACACACTCGTCACAGATGTAGACGGACGGCCCTGCGATGAGCTTGCGCACCTCGTTCTGATTCTTGCCACAGAACGAGCAGTAGAGCAGCTTGCCGTTGTCGTCTTTGCCTTTACCGTCGGCCATTCGTGTACCTCGTCAGGACGGCGATGCCGAACATCGCCGTGTGAAACCTTGACTCAAAACGCTATCAGGATACCGGGCGCTTATCCAGTTTGGCATCGATCAGCCCGTACTCCACGGCCTGGTCGCCATCCATGAAATTGTCACGGTCGGTGTCTTGGGCCACCTTGTCGATGTCCTGTCCGGTGTGATCGGCCAGGATCCGGTTGAGCTTGTGACGAATCGTCAGAATCTCCCGGGTGTGGATCTCGATGTCGGAAGCTTGCCCCTGATAGCCGCCCAGCGGCTGATGGATCATCATGCGCGAGTGCGGCAGGCAGTAGCGCTTGCCCTTGGCGCCCCCGGTCAACAGGAGTGCCCCCATGCTCGCAGCCTGACCGATACACACGGTCGACACGTCCGGCTTGATGAACTGCATGGTGTCGTAGATCGACATGCCCGCGGTGACCGAGCCACCGGGCGAGTTGATGTAGAGGTGGATATCCTTGTCCGGATTCTCCGACTCCAGGAAGAGCAGCTGCGCCACCACCAGATTGGCCATGTAGTCTTCGACTTGGCCGACCAGAAAGATGACACGCTCCTTGAGCAGCCGGGAGTAGATGTCGTAAGACCGCTCGCCGCGCGCACTCTGCTCCACGACCATCGGAACCAGGCCGCCGGCATTACTGATGTCGAACTCGTTACGCATCGCGATTTCCTTGCATCTGGTGAGTGTCACACTCCTCTAGACGGTGGCCGCGACCCCACATTGCCGTCACCGACCACCGCCGAACCCCGGCATCTCGCCGGGGTCCGTCGCTTACCAAGCAGCGCTTATGCTTTGGAATCGCTCTCTTCGCTCTCATCTTCATCGGCCGCGTCGTCCGATTGTTGAGCGGCCTGCAGCACGTCTTCGTAGCTCATGCTGACGTCTTTAACCTGGGCCTGCGCCAGCAGCTTGTCAACGGCCTTGTCTTCGAGCACCGCGGACTTGATCTGGTTCTTGAGCTCGTCATTCTTGAGGTACTGCTCGACCACCTGCTCCGGCTGCTGGTACTGGGTCGCCAGCTCCTCGGCGCGGGCACGGATCTCGTCGTCGCTCGCTTCGAGTTCGTTCTGCTTGATCACTTCGGCCAGCAGCAGGCCGACCTTGACCCGGTTGCGCGCCTGATCGGCGAACAGCTCGTTGGGCAGCTGGCTGACGTCGAAGTCGTCGCCCAGGCCGAACTGCTGCGCTGCCTGACGCTTGAGACCATCGGTCTCCTGGTCGATCAGCGACTGCGGCACGCTGACTTCGTTAGCCGCCTGCAGCGCCTCGAGCACCTGCTGCTTGACACGGTTCTGCGTGGCCTGCTTGACCTCGCGCTCCATGTTGCTCTTAACCTCGGCGCGGAACTTGTCGAAATCACCGTCATCGACGCCGAACGCCTTGATGAACTCGGCATCCACTTCCGGCATCGTCTTGGCCGACACCTCGTGCACCTTGACCGCGAAGGTGGCTTCCTGACCGGCCAGATGCTCGGCCTGGTAATCTTCCGGGAAGGTCACCTGAATACGCTTCTCGTCGCCGGCGCTGGCGCCCACGAGCTGCTCTTCGAAGCCCGGGATGAAGCGATTGGAGCCCAGCTCCAGCTCGTGCCCTTCGGCAGCACCGCCCTCGAACGGCTCGTCACCGAGGAAGCCCTGGAAGTCGATCTTGACCTGATCGCCCATCTCGGCGCCACGCTCGACCGGCTGGAACTCGGCGCGCTGGGTGCGCAGGGTCTCGATCATCTGATCGATGTCGGCTTCGGTGATCTCGGTCTGCGGACGCTCGACCTCGGTACCGGCGATGCTCTGAAGCTCGATCTCCGGGTAGACCTCCAGCGTGGCCACGAACTCGAGATCCTTGCCGTCCTGATTGACGGTGGGTTCGATCGAGGGGTAGCCGGCCGGGTTGAGGCTCTCTTCGGTGATGGCACGCACGTAGTGCTGACGCATCAGCTCGCTGACCACCTCGTTGCGCACGTCCTGACCGAAACGCTGACGCACGACGGCCATCGGGATCTTGCCTTGACGAAAGCCATTCAGACGAACGCGCTTGGCGGTGTCTTGCAGACGAGCGGCGACGGCCTGATCGACCTCGCTCGCCGGCACCTGGACGGTGATGCGACGTTCGATCTGGGATGTCGTCTCAACGGAAACTTGCATAGATGATCCTCTACCGACGGGAGCGTTCTGTGATTGCAACTTCAAAAAATAAGGGAGAGATTCTATGAATCCCCATGCCTACTGGCAAGCAGACTTGCCGCCTACATTGGGCTGAAGCGCCCGAAAACCAAGGGGCAGCGACAAAAATCGGCAGAATAAAAGGATGACTGCTCGTCATCGACAGGCAAGCGGCGCCTCGGGCAACCACCAACCAGACGACACAGCCTGCGTCGACCACGCCATCGGCCACCCGACCAGGCAGACTCACGCAGCTGGAGCCGAGCTCGGTGCGAACCCGTGCCAGTACGAGCCAAGAGGCAGCGCGAACAGAAATAGGGGGAAGGACCAGAAGGACATCCGAAGGGACAGAAATGGGGTGGATGATGGGGATCGAACCCACGACCACCGGAGCCACAATCCGGGGCTCTACCACTGAGCTACATCCACCATTTCTGAGTGCGCGTCGAAAGTGGGGTGGATGATGGGGATCGAACCCACGACCACCGGAGCCACAATCCGGGGCTCTACCACTGAGCTACATCCACCATCTCGACACTGGCATCGCTTGGGACCACCGCAACCCATCCAACGCTTGACGATGCAAAGCCATTGGGAGTTTGGCGCGCCCAGCAGGACTCGAACCTGCAACCTACGGCTTAGAAGGCCGTTGCTCTATCCGGTTGAGCTATAGGCGCATTCCAATACCGGCTGCCTGTTCATCGATCGCCGACCCAAACTGGTCGGGGTAGAGGGATTTGAACCCCCGACATCCTGCTCCCAAAGCAGGCGCGCTACCAGACTGCGCTATACCCCGTCGCCGGGCGATGCGATCGATGACGCTACGAGCCCCTCGATGCGCTGCGTATTCTACGGATCATTTCTGTCAGGTCAAGCCCTTACGTGAATTTCAGGCTACCCCGGGTCGCATCTGCCCTGCCCCACTGTCGCCTCAGTGACAGCCATCCTCAACGCCTGCGTTGACTGGATCGACTGGCGTGCGAAAATTGCCGCCTTCGCCGGCCTGGTCGAAGCCCTGCTTCGCCCAGCGAGACCGGCCGCTATTTCCGCTACTCAGAAAGGACAGTCGATGACCGCTCAGTTGATCGACGGCAAACGCATTGCCGGCGCCATCCGCGAACAGGTGACCACCGAGGTGGCCGAGCGCCTCCAGCTGGGACGCCGACGCCCGGGCCTGGCGGTGATTCTGGTGGGCCATGACCCCGCCTCCGAGATCTACGTGAGCCACAAGCACCGTGCCTGCGAACAGGCCGGCATTCTCTCGTTCAGCCATCGGCTCGATGCCACCATCAGCCAGCAGGAGTTAGAGGCGGTCATCGACGAACTGAATGCAGACGACACGGTCGACGGCATCCTGCTACAGCTGCCGCTACCCGAGCATCTCGACGCCAACCCGCTGCTCGAACGCATCCGCCCGGACAAGGACGTCGACGGCTTCCACCCCTACAACCTGGGGCGCCTGGCCCAGCGCATGCCGCTGCTGCGCCCGTGCACGCCCAAGGGCATCATGACCCTGCTCGAACACAGCGGTATCGAGCTGCGTGGCCTTGAGGCGACGGTGGTCGGCGCCTCCAATATCGTCGGTCGACCCATGTCACTGGAGCTACTACTGGCGGGCTGCACCACCACCGTGTGCCATCGCTTTACCCGCAGCCTGGAGGAGAAGGTGCGCCAGGCCGATCTACTGGTAGTGGCCGTGGGCAAGCCGGGCCTCATCGATGGCAACTGGATCAAGCCGGGCGCCGTGGTGATCGATGTCGGCATGAACCGTAACGATGACGGCACCCTGGTCGGCGATGTCGACTTCGCCAGTGCCGCCGAGCGTGCCAGCTTCATCACCCCAGTACCCGGCGGGGTCGGCCCGATGACGGTCGCGACCCTGTTGCAGAACACCCTGCAGGCCGCCGAACTCCACGACGCCCATTGACCCTCGCTGCCACTCAAGGAACTTCGTGATGCAAACCATCGGCCTCATCGGTGCCATGGAGCAGGAAGTCACCCTGCTCGCCTCGCAGCTGGAAGACGCCCGCGTCGAGCGCCACGCCGGCGCCACCTTCCACTGCGGTCGTCGCCACGGCGTCGAGATCGTGCTGCTGCAGTCGGGCATCGGCAAGGTCAATGCCGCCGTCGGCACCACCCAGATGATGAATCGCTTCCGCCCCGATGCGGTGATCAACACCGGCTCGGCGGGCGGTTTCGGCGCCGAGCTCGAGGTCGGCGACGTGGTCATCTCCAGCGAAGTGCGCCACCACGACGTCGACGTCACCGCCTTCGGCTACGCCCTGGGCCAGGTGCCGGGCATGCCGGCGGCGTTCACCCCCGCACCCGAGCTGGTCAGCGCCGCACGCGCGAGCATCGAGAGTCTCGGCGAGCTGCGCGTGTTCGAGGGCCTGATCTGCACCGGCGACAGCTTCATGTCCGATCCGACCAGGGTCGAGGGGCTGCGGGCACACTTCCCCGAGATGCTGGCGATCGAGATGGAAGCGGCGGCGATCGCTCAGACCTGCCACCTCTTCGACTGCCCGTTCGTGGTCATTCGCGCGCTGTCGGATATCGCCGGCAAGTCATCGCACCTCTCCTTCGACGCCTTCCTGGAGCGTGCAGCCACCCACTCGGCACGCATGGTCGACGCCATCGTCGCGCGCCTGGCCGAGCGCTAACCCATCCAACCTCAGGTGCCCGGAAGCGACGGTTCTGCAAACGACCGCCTCTGAAAACGAATAGGCCCCGCCGGATCGGCGGGGCCTATTCGTCACTGGCCGGGTATTCGTCACAGGTAAAGACACGGCGACAGTCACCGACGCAGCTTTCGCGCTCGATCGCGGCCGCCTTCAGATCAGTCGCCAGCCGCCTCCAGGCTCCAACGGGTACCCTCGCGGGAATCCTTGAGCACGATACCCAGCGCCGCCAGCTCGTCGCGAATCCGGTCGGCGGCGGCAAAATCGCGCTCGCGCTTGGCCTGAGCGCGCGCCTCGATGCGCGCTTCGATCTCGGCTTCCGCCAGCGGCAGCGCCTGGGCGCCGGCTTTGAGAAAGTCCGCCGGCTCGCGCTCGAGCAGACCCAACACCCCGGCCAGGCGCTTGAGCTCGAACGCCAGCGCCGCGGCCCTCGGGGCATCGGTATCGCGCAAGCGATTGACCTCACGCACCAGCTCGAACAGTACCGACAGCGCTTCGGGTGTATTGAAGTCGTCGTTCATTGCCGCACTGAAACGGGCCGCGTAGTCCGGCTCGACCTCGCCCTGACACGGCTTGACGCCATCCAGCGCGTGATAGAAGCGCTCCAGCGAGCGCCGCGCCTCACCGAGGGAGGCCGGCGCATAGTTGATCGGGCTGCGGTAGTGGCTGGCCACCAGCAGATAGCGCACCACCTCCGGATCATGACTCTCGAGCACTTCACGAATGGTGAAGAAGTTGCCCAGCGACTTGGACATCTTCTCCTGATCGACGCGCACCGCCCCAGCGTGCATCCACACATTGACGTAGGGCTTGCCGGTGGCAGCCTCGCTCTGGGCGATTTCGTTCTCGTGGTGGGGAAAGGTCAGATCCGGCCCGCCACCGTGAATATCGAACGTCTCGCCCAGGCAGCAGGTCGACATCGCCGAGCACTCGATATGCCAGCCCGGACGCCCCTCACTCCAGGGCGAAGGCCAACTCGCCTCATTCGGCTTAGCCGCCTTCCACAGCACGAAGTCGAGCGGGTCCTCCTTATGGGAGTCGACCTCGACCCGTGCCCCGGCTCGCATCTCGTCCAGATTGCGATTGTTGAGCTTGCCGTAGGCGGCGAACCGGCGCACGCGATAGTAGACGTCACCGTTGTCCGCGGCATAGGCGTAGCCGTTGTCGATCAGGCGCTGGATCATCGCCACGATCTCGCGGATATGCCCAGTGGCACGCGGCTCCTGATCCGGGCGCAGTACACCCAGGCGCGCCTCGTCTTCGTGCATTGCCGCGATCATGCGCTCGGTCAGCGCCGAGATCGGCTCACCGTTCTCCTCGGCACGCCTGAGGATCTTGTCATCGATATCGGTGATATTGCGCACATAGGTGACGTCGAGACCGGTCTGGCGCAGCCAGCGGGTGATCACGTCGAACGCCACCATCACCCGGGCATGCCCCAGGTGACAGTAGTCGTAGACCGTCATGCCGCAGACGTACATGCGCAGCTTGCCGGGCTCGATCGGTTGCAGCGGCGCCTTGCGCCGCGTCAGCGTGTTATAGACCTGCAGCTCGCTCATGCCGTCCCCTGCTGCTTCTGCTGAATCTTGGCCCAGGAGTCCTTGAGCCCGACCGTGCGATTGAACACCAGCTTGCCCTCGCGACAGGCATGGCGGTCGGCGCAGAAGTAGCCCACCCGCTCGAACTGATAGCGCGCCTCGGGCGCCACATCCGCCAGCGCCGGCTCGGCGATGCCGTGCACGGTGACCAGCGACTCGGGGTTGAGATGATCGAGGAAGTCGGCGTCCTTGTCGCGATCCGGCGCCTCATCGAGGAACAGGTTGTCATAGAGGCGCACTTCCACCGGCACGCCGTGCTCGGCGCTGACCCAGTGGATCACCCCCTTCACCTTGCGCCCTTCGGGGTTCTTGCCCAGGGTCTCGAAGTCGACCGAGCAGTGCAGCGCCGTGATCTCGCCGCTGGCATCCTTGATCACCTCGTCGCAGCGGATCACGTAGCCGTTGCGCAGGCGCACCTCCTTGCCCGGCGCCAGACGGAAGAACTTCTTCGGCGGCTCCTCCATGAAGTCGTCGCGATCGATCCAGATTTCGCGGGTCAGCGGCAGGCGTCGGGTACCCATGTCTTCACGCGCCGGGTGCCCCGGTACCTCGAACACTTCGCCGTGGTCGGCGGTGACATTGGTCAGCACCACCTTGAGCGGATTGAGCACGCACATCGCGCGCGGCGCGTTGTCTTCCAGATCGGAGCGAATCGCAAAGTGCAGCATGGCGATATCGACCACGTTGGCCGCCCGGCTGACCCCGGTCATGTCGCAGAACTTGCGCAGCGAGGCTGGGGTGTAACCGCGCCGGCGCAGCCCCGAGATGGTGGGCATGCGCGGATCGTCCCAGCCGTCCACCACCTGCTCGTCGACCAGCAGCTTGAGCTTGCGCTTGGAGGTCACGGTGTAGTTGACGTTCATCCGCGCGAACTCGGTCTGACGCGGCTGCGACGGCACCGGCAGATGCGCAAGGAACCACTCGTAGAGCGGGCGGTGATCCTCGAACTCGAGCGTGCACAGCGAATGGGTGATGCCCTCGATCGCATCCGACTGGCCATGCGCGAAGTCATAGGAGGGATAGATCTTCCAGGCATCGCCGGTCTGATGGTGATGGGCGTGGCGAATCCGATAGAGGATCGGGTCGCGCAGATTGATGTTCGGCGCGGCCATGTCGATCTTGGCCCGCAGCACCTTGGCCCCCTCGGCGAACTCACCCACGCGCATGCGCTCCAGCAGGTCGAGGTTCTCCTCCACGCCGCGCTCGCGGTAGGGGCTCGGCCGGCCCGGCTCGGTCAGGGTGCCGCGGTATTCACGAATCTCTTCCGGCGAAAGGTCATCGACATAGGCCAGACCTTCGCGCACCAGATGCTGGGCCCAGGCGTAGAGCTGATCGAAGTAGCTCGAGGCGTAGCGCACCTCACCGCTCCAGCGATAGCCGAGCCACTCGATATCCTCGCGAATGGCATCGATATAGGCCTGCTCTTCCTTGGCTGGATTGGTGTCGTCGAAGCGCAGATGACAGCGACCGCCGAACTGTTCCGCCAGACCGAAATTGACCCAGATAGACTTGGCGTGACCGATGTGCAGAAAGCCGTTGGGCTCCGGCGGGAAACGGGTCACGATCGTCTGGGTCTGCCCCGATTCGATCTCGTCACGAATCTGATTGCGCAGGAAATTCGGGGCTCCGTGCTGGGTATCGTCGTTCTCGACGCGACTCTCGACGCTCATGGAATGCAGACAACCTCTGTAATTCGTCGGACCGTGCAATGACGGCGCTGGTGAAGGCAGGTTAACACGCGTGCCGGGCGGTTTCTCCCACCCGCGCAAAGCGGCTATTATAGCGCGACGCGCGGTCTCGGCGCCAAGCCGGCGCCGGCCCGGAACACGCCCTTTCGCTCAGGAAATCCCATGATCGTTCTGCACACCAATTACGGCATCATCAAACTCGAGCTGAACGCCGACAAGGCACCCAAGACGGCCGCCAATTTCGAGCAGTACGTCCGCGACGGCCACTATGACGGCACCCTGTTCCACCGCGTGATCGACGGCTTCATGGTGCAGGGCGGCGGCTTCGACACCGACTTCGAGCAGAGAGCGACGCGGGCGCCGATCGAGAACGAAGCCGACAACGGTCTCACCAACCAGAAGGGCAGCGTCGCCATGGCGCGCACCCAGGACCCGCATTCGGCCAGCGCGCAGTTCTTCATCAACGTCTCCGACAACGACTTCCTCAACCACCGCGACAAGAGCCTGCCGGGCTGGGGCTACTGCGTGTTCGGCAACGTCGTCGAGGGCATGGACGTGGTCGACCGTATCCGCCAGGTCGCCACCGGGCGCCGCGGCATGCACAGCGACGTGCCGGTCGAGGATGTGATCATCGAACGCGCCGAAGTCGTCTGAACGGCCCCCTTCGCCTCTCCCACCGACCGCCACTGCCATCGAGTCCGCCATGCAACTGCTGATCGCCGACCTGCATCTACAACCCGACCAGCCCGAGATCGCCCAGGGTTTCATCGACTACCTGCGCGGACCCGCCCGCGAGGCCTCGGCACTGACCATTCTCGGCGACCTGTTCGAAGCCTGGATCGGCGATGACTACCGCGGCGAGTTCGAGCAGCGCATCATCGCCGAGCTGCGCGCCTGCCATGACGCCGGCACGCGGCTCGCCTTCATGCACGGCAATCGTGACTTCCTGATCGGCGAGGCCTTCGCCGCCGACAGCGGCTGCGCCCTGCTCGAGGACCCCACCGTGGTCGAGCTGGGCGGACGGCGCGCCCTGCTGATGCACGGCGACAGCCTGTGCACCGGTGACACCGCCTATATGGCGTTCCGCCGTCAGGCTCGCGATCCGGCATGGCAGGCACAGATCCTGGCGCTGCCGGTGGAGGAGCGCCTGGCGCTGGCGCGCAAGCTGCGCCAGCAGTCCGGCGAGGCCAACTCCAACAAGGCCGAGGACATCATGGATGTGACACCGGCGGCGGTGGTCGATACGCTGCGCGCGCATGAATCACGCCTGCTGATCCATGGCCATACCCACCGCCCGGCGGTGCACGAGCTGGCGGTCGACGGCGAGCGCGCCGAGCGCTATGTCATCGGCGACTGGCGGCCCAACCAGGGCTGGCAGCTGAGAGTCGAAGGCGACGACATTACGCTGGAGTCTTTCGCCCTCGCCTGAACCGGCCTTTTCCGCCGCCGGCCCCGCCTGAGTCTACGCACAACGGCGTGGCCGGCGGTGCTACCACCCATCCACTGATGTCACTGCCCAACGCTCGTCGCCCCATCCGTGACGGGTGGCGTGCCTTTAGTCAGCCATGCCGCGCCCGAGTCGTGGCGGTCCGCCGAGGGCGCTGCGGCGGGCGCGCCTCGCCGCTGAGGTTGTCGAGCAGCGTACGCCAGCGAGTCAGCACCGGCGCATCGGAGAGTGCGACCTCGCCCAGGCGGTAGCGCAGCGCGCGCTGGCTCTCGGCATCGGCGGGATCCACCAGGGTCAGCCACAGCGCCAGGCTGTGAAGCTCGAGATGGGCACAGCCGGCCTCCTCCGCCCACGCCCGCGCCTCGGCGATCAGCGTTTCGATCTCGGCCATTGGCCGGCCCTGACGATGCTGGATCCGGGCCATCTGCAGCAGTAGCTGCGGCAGCATGGTCGAGCGATTGTCACGCGCCTGCGCCAGACACGGCATCAGGTAGTGCGCCGCGCGCTCGAGCTGATCGAGCGCCAGACAGGCATCGCCGTACCAGAGCGAGGCGCGCTGGTGGCGGGCCCGACCGGTGAGCTCGATCAACTGCTCGACCCCCGACTCGACCTGATCCAGACCGGCCGTATCGCCAGCCAGCGCCTGCCCCCAGCCGAGCACGCAGAGCGCTTCCAGATGCCAGCGCTGCAGATCCTGTGAACGGGTCATCTCGAAGGCACGCTGGCCGCGCTCCAGGGCCAGGTGGACATGCCCCAGCTGACGGTAGAGCGAGGCGGCAAAGATCAGCGCCATGGCCAGTGATGCCGGATGGCCGATGCCCTCCGCCAGCCGGATCGCCGCCTCCATCTGCTGCTCGGCGCGCCGATAGTCGCCGCGCAGGCACAGCGCCCAGCTCTGATAGCAGCTGGCCGCCACCTGCGGATGATCCGAATAAGGTAGCCACTCGAGCACCATCGGCTGACGCAGGGGATCGATCTGCTCCAGATGCTCGAAGGCCCGCCCCACCTCACCGCTCCAGTACTCGCCGTAGGCGCGGGCATAGAGCGCCAGGCGACGGTAGCGCGGGTCGTCGATGCGCTGTGCCAGCTCGCGCAGGTGCTCGGCCAGGGCATCGGCATCGCGGTTGGCATAGCGCTGGCTGGCGCCGACCCATAGCCCCCAGGTGACCAGGAAGGCCTGATCCTCGGCGTCCTCTTCCTGGGCGGGGCCGTCACGCCACAGCTGCTGCGCCTCGATAAAGCACGCCTGGGCCGGGCGCGAGCCGTGCCCTTCCAGGGCGTAGTAGGCCTGCCCCTGTACCGTCAGCAGGCTGATTCGCCGTTCCACCGCCCCGCCCGGTACGCGCGCCAGACAGGCAAGACCAGCCTCGGCCAGACGCAGTGCGGTGCGATTGGCGCTGGCGCGCAGGGCGCCACGCGCCGCCATCTCGAAGTAGCGGGCGCCGCGCCCCGGGTCACCGCTGCGCTGCAGATGCTCGGCGAAATCGCCGGGATGCCGGCTGATCCAGGCTGGGCGCTGGGACTCGATCAGCCCGACCAGACGGCCGTGCAGGGTCACGCGCACATCCTGGGGGCAGGAGAGATAGGCGGCCTCGTGCAGCAGCGGATGAGTGAACTGGAAATCGAACGGCGCGCTCTCGCACGGCTCGATGATCTCGAGTCGGCGCATCTGTTCGAGCGCCCCCCGCAGCGCCGCATCGGTGGTATCGAGACACGCCCTGAGCAGTGCGGTCTCGAACTGGCGCCCGCACACCGCCGCCATGTGCGCCACGCTGCGATCCTGGTGCAGCTGATCGATGCGGCTGGCGAGCAGACCCAGCAGCCCACGCGGCAAGGCGGCGGCATCGAGGGTGCGCCCCTCCCGGCGGTCGATCTCGAGCCAGCGGCAAATCTCCTGCAAATAGAGCGGCACGCCCTCACAGCGTGCGATCAGCTGCTCGCGCAGGCCCGGGTCCAGCGTCAGACAGTGACGCCGGGCGAGCACGTCGAGCATCTCCGCCGACTGCTCGGACCCCAGACGCCCGAGCGCGATCTGCTGGTCCCAGTTGAGCCGGATCGAGGGCATCTCGCGGTTCTGGTGCGAGGCCAGCAGCAGCAGCGAGGAGTGGATCGGCAGACGCACCTGCAAGTTGTGCAACACCTTGAGCGAAGGCTCGTCGAGCCACTGTAGATCGTCGATGATCATCACCAGCGGCCGGCGCATCGCGGTCAGTTGCAGGATCAACGACTGGGTCAGATGGCTGACCAGCTCTACCGCCTCCTCGGCCGCCTCGCGGTTGGTGACTTCACGCATCAGCACGTCGAGCAGCAGGCGGCGCCGTTCGACGCCGACCTTGGCCAGTGTCGGCGTGGCGTCGATCAGCGCCTCAAGACTGGCGAGCGCCGGCTCCGCGCCGAGATGCCAGCGCAGCAGCGACTGCACCAATGCATAAGGCGTCTGACTCGACAGCCGCGTGGTCTGGCGCCAGAACAGCGCGACATCCTCGTGCTGCAGGCACTCGCGAAACCGAATCATCAGCGCCGACTTGCCGATGCCGGTATCGCCCAGCACCAGAAGGCTCTGCCTCAGCCCCAGCGCAGCCCGAGCCAGGGCGTCGCGCAGCTGACGCAGCTCGGCATCCCGACCCAGCAGACTTGGCACCCGAGCCACCCGATTGCCGTCGCCAGATGCCAGCGCCAGGGCGCGCCGCGCGACCCGCCCCTCGGAGCTCAACAGCCGCGGTGTCAGCCGCGCCTGCAAATCGAAGGCCGGGGGCAGATGCTGGCTGGCATTGAGCGAAATCATCAGCTCACCCGGCTCAGCCATGGCCAGCATCCCCAGCGCCACCTGGGTGACATCGCCGAGCGGGTCGATGGTGCGGCGCTCCGGCAGCCAGATCACCCGGCCACTGTCCAATCCCGCGCAGAGCCTAAAGGCGGGTGGCGGCGTGGGCTCTTGCCAGCACGCAGCCACCTGGGCCGACAGCCCCTGCTGGCAGTGGTCGTAGAGCGCCACCAGCTCAGCCAGTTGATGCGTCGGGCCGTGAGTGGCGAAGCAGGCCATCCCTACCCCGCTGCCCACCGCTGCCTGCCAGAAGCCGCCGAGCTGATGGCACTGGGTTTCCAGCCAGCGGAACAGCCGCTCCTGCAGATTCAGACAGGCCAGCGCCTGACCGATATCGTTGCCGCTTTCCGGCGGTTTGAGCGCGATCGCCATGATCGCCACCTGGCGAAAGTCGATCTCCGCCGCCGAGTAGCCCTCGGCCGGGGCGGGAGATGCCGGTGCCGGCAGCGCGACCTCCGCCGCCGGGATAGTATCCGGCCAGTCACCGGCGAACTGCAGGAAATCCGCGCTGGGCTGCTCACCGGAAAGCGCCAGTTGACGCAGCAGGGCATGAAAGCGCTCGCGCGCGGCGGCCAACTGGCCGTGGCCGGCGAGACAGCGGATCAACTGTTCCTGGAACGCCGCATGCTCGGGGAAGCGTGTCACCAGCGTCCGCAATAGCGCCTCGGGCAGCGTCTGCGCCTGGCTCAGGGCTCGTTCGGCGTAGTCGGTCACCCGGCGGCGCCAGTGACCACGCGCTTGCACAAGCCAGTGGCTAAAGGCCTCGCAGTGGGGCAGCGCCAGCTCCGCCACCAGCGCACCGTGATAGTGGCTGAGCAGCCTCTCGAGCCCTGCCAGGTCCGGCGTCAGCGCGAGCTCGCGCTCGATCTCGCGCAGGTCCCATGTCACCGATGCCGGCGGCAGGCAGGCGATGGTCTGGCGGGTGACCGTCAGCGCATCCTCGGCGCACGCGCCCAGGGCGTGACGCAGTGAATGCAGCGCATGGCGCAGATTGGTGCGCGCGGCGTCGAGGCGCTGCTCCGGCCATAGCAGCGCCGCCAGTTGGGCCCGGCTGACCGGCTCGCGCTGCAGCAGTAGATAGACCAGCAGTGCCTTGACCTTGTCGTAGCTGAACTGGGTCAGCGTGGTAGCACCCCGGTGCAGGCCGAACTGCCCGAACAGGATCAGGGTCGCGCTAGCGGATGGCTGCGTCATGCGTCTCCTCGAATACGCCCAGAAGCGCCTACAGCGGCGTCAGCCGCCGTCATACCGCGGCCGGCACCCCACTGTGGAAGCGAAAGTGAGTGTCCGTCTCCTCGATCAGGGCCCGCTCGTGGGCGGCGAAGAAGGCGATCCGCTCGTCGACCGCGGCGGCACCGGCATAGCGCTGGGCGAGACCGATATAGTCTTCGAAATGGCGCCCTTCCGAGCGCACCAGCGAGCGGTAGAACTTGGCCAGCTGCGCATCGAGCCGCGGGATCAGCCGCGCGAAGCGCTCGCACGAACGCGCCTCGATGAAGGCACCGACGATCAGGATGTCGATCAGGCGCTGCGGCTCGTCACGCGCCACATGGCGTCGCAACCCTTCCGCGTAGCGCGACGCCTGCAAATGGCTGTAGTCGACCCCGCGCTCCTGCATGATCTCCACCACCTGTTCAAAGTGCAGAAGCTCCTCCCGCGCCAGCTGCGACATCTTGGCCAGCAGTTCCGGGCGGTCGACATAGCGGAACATCAGGCTCATGGCGGTGGAGGCCGCCTTCTTCTCGCACTGGGCGTGGTCGATCAGCAGCAGCGCCGGATTGGCGAGCGCCGCCTCGATCCAGCTCTCGGGGGTCGCGCAGGGCAGGAACTCGAGCAACTCCCGTGGCAGCGTGGCGTCGGTCTCGGTAGCGGTATAAGCGGTCATGGCGATGTCGTCCGTGGTCGATCTCGGGCGGCCTCATGTTAGGGAAAGCCCGTGCAAATGTCTCCACGCGCACCTCAGGCGACGCGGCGAGCCCCGTAAGGAGGCCCCACGACACCCATCGAACGCCTTCATGATGGGGCCTGCACGCCTCGCCTTAACATTGTCGACAGTTTCACGTAGACTGCGCAGCACCCACCGCAGCCGGTCGTCTGCCGCCGCTTCACCCCGCCGTTCACGGCGGAGTCATCGCGCGCCGGCGCCGCCGCTCTCGCTGCGGGCTCTGACATTAGATGAGGGTTCAACCGTGCTCGAAGCTTACCGCCAACACGTCGAGGAGCGCGCCCAGGAAGGCGTGCCGCCGAAACCGTTGACCGCCGAAATGACCGCCCAGCTGGTCGAACTGCTCAAGCAGCCGCCCGCTGGTGAAGAGGCCTTTCTCCTCGAACTGATCACCGATCGCGTGCCGCCCGGTGTCGACGAAGCCGCCTACGTCAAGGCCGGTTTCCTCACTGCCATCGCCAAGGGCGAGGCGACCTCGCCGCTGATCGACAAGATCCACGCGGTCAAGCTGCTGGGCACCATGCAGGGCGGCTACAACATCGCCACCCTGGTCGAGCTGCTCGACGACAGCGAGCTGGCTCAGGAGGTCGGCGAACAGCTCAAGCACACCCTGCTGATGTTCGACGCCTTCCACGATGTCGCCGAGCGGGCCAAGAACGGCAACGCCGTGGCCCAGGGCGTACTCGAGTCGTGGGCCGAGGCCGAGTGGTTCCTGGCCAAGCCGGCGCTGGCCGACAAGATCAGCATCGCGGTGTTCAAGGTGCCCGGTGAGACCAACACCGACGACCTGTCGCCGGCGCCGGATGCCTGGTCGCGCCCCGACATCCCGCTGCACGCCAACGCCATGCTCAAGAACCCGCGCGACGGCATCGAGCCGGAAGTGCCGGGCAGCAAGGGCCCGCTGGCGCAGATCGAGGCAGTCAAGGCCAAGGGCTTTCCGGTCGCCTACGTGGGCGATGTGGTAGGCACGGGCTCCTCGCGTAAATCAGCGACCAACTCGGTGCTGTGGTTCTTCGGTGACGACATCCCCCACGTCCCCAACAAGCGCGCCGGCGGCTTCTGCTTCGGCGGCAAGATCGCACCGATCTTCTTCAACACTATGGAAGATGCTGGCGCCCTGCCGATCGAGATGGATGTCGACAAGCTCGAGATGGGCGACGTCATCGATGTCTACCCCTACGAGGGCAAGGTGACCCGTCACGACAGTGACGAGGTGATCTCCACCTTCGCGCTCAAGACCCAGGTGATTCTCGACGAAGTGCGCGCCGGTGGCCGTATTCCGCTGATCATCGGTCGTGGCCTCACCGAGAAGGCCCGCGACGAGCTCGGCCTGCCCGCCTCCGACGTGTTCCGCAAGCCGGAGCAGCCAGCCGATACCGGCAAGGGCTTCACCCTGGCACAGAAGATGGTCGGCAAGGCGTGCAACCTCGAGGGCGTGCGCCCGGGCATGTACTGCGAGCCGAAGATGACCACGGTCGGCTCCCAGGATACCACTGGCCCGATGACCCGCGACGAGCTCAAGGACCTGGCGTGCCTCGGCTTCCAGGCCGACCTGGTGATGCAGTCCTTCTGCCACACCGCCGCCTATCCCAAGCCGGTCGACGTCGAGACCCACCACACGCTGCCGGACTTCATCCAGAACCGCGGCGGCGTCTCGCTGCGTCCGGGTGATGGCATCATCCACTCCTGGCTCAACCGCATGCTGCTGCCCGACACCGTGGGCACCGGTGGCGACTCGCACACCCGCTTCCCGCTGGGCGTCTCCTTCCCGGCGGGCTCCGGTCTGGTCGCCTTCGCCGCCGCCACCGGCGTCATGCCGCTGGATATGCCGGAATCGGTACTGGTGCGCTTCAAGGGCAAGCGCCAGCCGGGAATCACCCTGCGCGATCTGGTCCATGCGATCCCCTACTACGCCATCCAGCAGGGGCACCTGACGGTCGCCAAGTCAGGCAAGAAGAACATCTTCTCCGGGCGCATCCTGGAGATCGAAGGTCTCGAGGATCTCACCGCCGAGCAGGCGTTCGAACTCTCCGACGCCTCCGCCGAGCGCAGCGCCGCGGGCTGCACCATCACCCTCTCCGAGGAGAGCGTGACCGAGTACCTGACCTCCAACGTCACCCTGCTCAAGTGGATGATCAGCGCAGGCTACGGCGACGCCCGCACCCTGGAGCGTCGCATTCAGGGCATGGAAGCGTGGCTGGCCAACCCCAGCCTGATGCGCGCCGACGCCGACGCCGAGTACGCCGCGGTGATCGAGATCGACATGAGCGAACTCGACCAGCCGGTACTCTGCGCCCCCAACGATCCGGACGATGCGCGCCTGCTCTCCGAGGTCGCCGGCGAGAAGATCGACGAGGTCTTCATCGGCTCGTGCATGACCAACATCGGCCACTTCCGTGCCGCCGGCAAGCTGCTCGAGAAGCAGCCCGCGGGCAGCCTGAAGACGCGCCTGTGGCTTGCGCCGCCCACCAAGATGGACCAACATCAGTTGACCGAGGAGGGCTACTACGGCATCTACGGCAAGGCCGGTGCTCGTATGGAGATGCCGGGCTGTTCGCTGTGCATGGGTAACCAGGCACGTGTGGCACCGAAGTCGACCGTGGTATCCACCTCGACCCGTAACTTCCCCAACCGTCTCGGTGACGGCGCCGATGTCTATCTGGCATCGGCAGAGCTCGCGGCCATCGCTGCCGTAGAGGGCCGCCTGCCGACGGTCGAGGAGTACAAAGCGACCATGGGCGAGTTCGATGCGATGGCGGGCGAGATCTACCGCTATCTGAACTTCCATGAGATCGAGGACTTCCAGAAAGCGGCCTCCACCGTCATTCCGGTCGCCCAGGAAGCCTGATACGACTCTTCCGATGCTCGCAGCTTCATGAAGAGGCTACCGAAACGCCCCGCACCGCGCGGGGCGTTTTTTATGCACGAGGGCCGCCGGACCAATGGCGCTAGAGGCTGCGTCAGCGTGCCGCCAGCCCCTTGATGCCGAGGCACCAGTGCGCCGCGAAGACCGCCCCGGCGGGTGCCGCGCGCTCGATCGCATCGCGCTCCGCCGGCGTGGCGTAGACGAGGTAGTCGACCTCGAAGCGGCGGCACAGCGAGAACACCTCGCTGGGGTAGTAGAGCCGCACGTTCTCGACCCGGGTGGCGTGCTGCCAAGGCGCTTCGGTGACCATGGCGATCACCTCGTGGGTCGCGCTGAGGTCACGCAACCAACCGTAGTGGCGCGCGTCGCAGCCGCAAAGCACGACACGTGGTGAACGGCGGCGGCCCATGGGACGGCCAGCAGTCAGGCGTCGCAGCGCGTCGAGGGGGCGAAAGAAGTCGATAACGGCAGCGCCTCGTGGCGGGATAGTGGGTTGGCCCATTGTCGCGCGCCCCCGTGTCGACGCCAAGCCTGGCCAGGCCAGGGTTGCGCCGGGGCGGTTAGCAAATTAGAGTTTTTAGATAAAAGAACAGCGTTCATCAACGGGATGGAGATGGAAAATATGAAGATCAACACCTGGCTGGCACTCCCGCTGGCGCTGTCGCCGCTGCTGCTGGCACCCGCCGCCCAGGCGGCCAACGCCGATGGCCTGTATGTCGGCCTCGGCGGCGGCTACGGCAAGGTCACCAGCAGCGACAGTGATGTCGGCCGCTTCGCCGGTGCCAGTGGCGGCGGCTACCACGTGGATGACGACGACAGCGTCTACAAGGCCTTCGTGGGCTACGAGTACAACCCCTACTTCGCCACCGAGGCGTTCTACGCCGACCTGGGCAAGCCCAATATCATCCGCGGCGGCAACGTGGTCGATTTGAAGACCCGCGCCTATGGCCTCAACCTGATCGGCAAGTATCCGCTGGTCGCCGGCTTCGAGGTGTTCGCCAAGGCCGGTATGGCGAAGTGGGACGTCGACGCCCGGGGCGATCTCGGCGCGGGCTCGAACCTCGACGACAACGACGGCATCGACCCGGTCTACGGCGCCGGCGTTCAGTACCGCTACCAGCATCTGCTGCTGCGCACCGAGTACGAGCGCTACGACTTCGACAGCGACTACAAGGTCGATGCCTACACCGCGTCGGTGGGCTGGCAGTTCTGATATTCGGTCATCGCGCGACCCAGGCCGCCTGCGGGCGGCCTTGGCGTTTGCAGCGGACGAGAATGCCTCTCGAACAGGGGGATCACCTGTGCGACTTGCGCCGATGACACTTTGAAGACAAGACTGACAGGGTCACACGGAAGATGACCCCACACTGACCAGGACGTCGACGACCGCTACATGCTTGCCCCACGCCCGCTGATCAAGGACATCACGCGCCAGATCGCCGTACACTGGCGCGCGCTCATCGCCTTTCATCTCTTCTTCACCCTACTGGCCACAGCAATCTGGGTGCCACTCTCCGCAGGCACCCTGGCCGGGCTGCTGCAGCGTATCGGCCAGCCGGTGCTCAGCAACGGCCAGATCGTCGATGTCGCCCTATCCGCCTGGGGGCTACTGTGGCTACTGGCGGCCTTGGGGCTGAGCTTCCTGGTGATCTTTCTGCAGCAGGCGGGCATGATGCGCGTGGTCTCCAGCCGCGATGGCGGGCGCTATCGGATCGCCATGGGCGCCCTGTGGCATGTGCTGCGGCGCTTTCCGGCGCTGGCCGCGCTGGCCTTTCTCCAGGTCGGCGCGCATCTGCTGCTGGCGGCGCCCTTCGCCCTCGGCGTAGCCCATCTCTATGCCTGGCTGCTGGGAGACACCGAACCCTATGTACTGATTCGCGTACTACCTGCGGCGCTGTGGCAGTTTCTCGCCTTGGCACTGCCGCTGCTGCTGGTCTGGGCGGTGCTCGCCGGCACGCTCTATCTGCGCTGGTTTCTCGCCCTGCCGGCGCTGGTGCTGGAGGGACTGGGGCCGCTCGCGGCGCTGGCCCGCAGCCATCGATTGACCCGCCGGCGACGCTGGCGCATGGCCCTGCTGGTGCTGGGCACGGCGCTGTCGGTGGCGGCGATCCCGATCCTCTTCAGCCTGCTCTTCAACGCCCTCGGCGGGCCGCTGCTGGGGCATCTACCCGAGCGCGCGAGCGTGCTGATTCCGGCCATGCTCGCGTATCTGGCACTCTATATCCTGGCCACCATCGCGCTGACCTTCCTCGGCGTCAGCGCTAACAGCCTGCTGGTCACTACCCTGTTCCAGCGCGCCAGCGGACGCGCGCCGGTGCTCGACAGCGAGCCCGCACCGCGCCGCTCGGGGGTGATCGCCTGGGGTGCGGAGATTCTAGTGCTGGCGTTCGCGCTGCTCCAGGCGGGCTGGATTCTCCAAGGGTTCGAGATCAACGACACGGTCACCATCACCGCCCACCGCGGCGCCTCGCACCAGGCGCCGGAGAACACCCTGGCGGCGCTGGAAGGCGCCATCGACGCCGGGGCCGACTACATGGAGCTGGACGTGCGCCTGAGCGGTGATGGCCAAGTGATCGTCGCCCATGACGACAACCTGCGCCGGCTCACCGGTATCGATCGCCGCTTGAGCGAGATGACCCTGGACGAGATCGCCCAGGTCGACGCCGGGGCCTGGTTCGGCGATGCCTTCGTCGGCGAGCGCATCCCCACCTTTGCCGCGCTGCTGGCGCGCGCCCGCGGGCGGATCGATCTGTACGTCGAACTCAAGCCGGCGCCGCTGAGCGCCGACCGCCTGGCCCGCCAGGTAATCGCCCAGATACGCGCCAGCGGCATGGCCGACCACGTCGTGATCGCGTCGCTCTCGCCGTCAGTGGTGGCGCGGGTCAAGCAGCTGGCGCCGGACATTCGCACCACCCTGTTCATGCAGTTCATCCTGCCCGGGGCGCTGGCGGAGACACCCGCCGACATCATCGGCCTGCGCCATACCCAGGCCAACCCGAGCCTGCTGCGCACACTGCACGGCAGCGGCCGTGGGGTGGCGGTGTGGACGGTGAACAGTCCCGGCGCCATGTCGCGCTATATCGACATGGGCGTCGACAACATCATCACCGACCGTCCCGAAGCGCTCAGTGCCCTGCTCGCCGAGCGCCGCGACATGTCCGACGGCGAGCTGCTGCTGGTCAAGCTGCGCAATTGGCTACGCTCATGACACCCGCTCATGACACCACGACACCCATGCAAACGGAGCACCCGAGAACATAAAAAGCCGGTGCGATCGCTCGCACCGGCTTGGATGACGCTGCCTCGCGCGGCGAGGCCTGGCTGGCAATCAGCCGAGGGTTTCGCCGGCCAGCATGAACCAGGTCTCGAGCACCGCGTCCGGGTTGAGGGAGACGGAGTCGATACCCTGCTCCATCAGCCACTTGGCCAGTTCGGGATGATCCGAGGGGCCCTGGCCGCAGATACCGACGTACTTGCCCTGGGCCTTGCACGCCTGGATCGCCATCGACAGCAGCTTCTTCACTGCCGGGTCACGCTCGTCGAAGAGGTGAGCGATGATACCCGAATCGCGGTCGAGCCCGAGGGTGAGCTGGGTCAGGTCGTTGGAGCCGATCGAGAAGCCGTCGAAGTATTCGAGGAACTCATCCGCCAGCAGCGCATTGGCCGGCAGCTCGCACATCATGATCACTTTGAGATGATTCTCGCCGCGCTTGAGCCCGTTGGCCTCGAGCAGCTCGACCACCCCCTTGGCCTCCGCCGGGGTACGCACGAAAGGCACCATGATCTCGACGTTGTCCATGCCCATCTCGTCGCGCACGCGCTTGAGTGCCTGACACTCCAGCTCGAAACAGGGGCGGAAGTCGTCGGAGAGATAGCGTGAAGCGCCGCGGAAGCCGAGCATCGGGTTCTCTTCGCCCGGCTCGTAGAGCTTGCCGCCGATCAGGTTCTCGTACTCGTTGGACTTGAAGTCCGACAGCCGCACGATCACCCGCTTGGGGTAGAACGACGCCGCCAGGGTCGAGATGCCCTCGACCAGACGGTCGACGTAGAAGCTGACCGGATCGGTGTAGCCGGCGGTACGCAGATCGATGGTCTGCTTGAGGTCGCTGGAGAGCTTGTCGTAATCCATCAGCGCCCGCGGGTGCACCCCGATCATGCGATTGATGATGAACTCCAGCCGCGCCAGCCCCACGCCCGCATTGGGCAGCCCGGCGAAGGCGAAGGCGCGATCGGGGTTGCCCACGTTCATCATGATCTTGAACGGGATATCGGGCATGCTGTCGACGCTGGTGGCGCGGCACTCGAACTCGAGCTTGCCGTTGTAGACATGCCCGGTATCGCCCTCGGCACAGGAGACGGTGACCTCGAGACCGTCTTCGAGCAGCTCGGTGGCGTCGCCGCAGCCCACCACCGCGGGGATGCCCAGCTCGCGGGCGATGATCGCCGCATGGCAGGTGCGTCCGCCACGGTTGGTGACGATCGCCGAGGCGCGCTTCATGATCGGCTCCCAGTCGGGATCGGTCATGTCGGTCACCAGCACATCGCCGTTCTGCACCTTGTGCATCTCCTCCGGCGATGCCACCAGCCGGACCTTACCCTGGCCGATACGCTGACCGATGGCGCGGCCGTCGACCAGCACGCGACCCTTCTCCTTGAGGGTGAAGCGCTCGAGGGTGCCGGCATCCTGATTGGAGACCACGGTCTCGGGCCGCGCCTGGACGATATAGAGCCGGCCATCGTCGCCGTCGCGCGCCCACTCGATGTCCATCGGGCGGCCGTAATGCTGCTCGATGGTCACCGCCTGGCGTGCCAGCGCCATGACGTCGTCATCACTCAGACAGAAGCGCTGGCGGTCGGCATGCGCGACATCCACGGTCTTGACCGAGCGCCCGGCGGCGGCATCCTCGGTGTAGACCATCTTGATCCGCTTGGAACCCAGAGTACGCCGCAGCACCGCCGGCCGGCCGGCGGCCAGGGTCGGCTTGTGCACATAGAATTCGTCGGGGTTGACCGCGCCCTGCACCACGGTTTCGCCCAGCCCCCAGGCGCCGGTCACGAAAACCGCGTCGCGATAGCCGGACTCGGTATCCAGGGTGAACATCACACCGCTGGCGGCGGTCTCGGAGCGCACCATCTTCTGCACCCCGGCGGAGAGCGCCACGTTCTCGTGGGCGTAGCCCCGGTGCACGCGGTAGGAGATGGCACGATCGTTGAACAGCGAGGCGAACACTTCGTGCACCGCGCGCTTGACGTTGTCGAAGCCGTCGATGTTGAGGAAGGTCTCCTGCTGCCCGGCGAAGGAGGCATCGGGCAGATCCTCGGCGGTGGCCGAGGAGCGCACCGCCACCTTGAGCTGCGGGTAGCGCGCCTGCAGAGTCTGGTAGGCATCCGCCAGCGCCGCTTCGAAAGCCGGCGGCAACGGCGTATCGATCACCCAGCCGCGAATCTTTTCGCCCACCTTGGCCAGTGTCTCGGTGTCGTCGACGTCCAGCGTGGCGAGTTCGGCATTGATACGGTCGTTGAGCCCTTCGTGCTTGAGGAATTCGCGGTAGGCATGTGCCGTGGTGGCAAAGCCGCCCGGCACGGTGACGCCGGCATCGGCCAGATTCGAAATCATCTCGCCGAGGGAGGCGTTCTTGCCGCCCACCCGTTCGACATCGCCCATACCCAGCTGATCGAAAGTGATGATGAAGGGTTCCAAGGTCCTCTCCTGCTCGTTTCGGCTGACGTTGCGGCACGTCCTCTGCGCCTCGCTGGAGCCAGAAGCTAACAGTCGCCCCCGGGCGGCGCCAGCAGTTTAAGGGCGTAGGGTTTGGAGTATTTCTACAAGAATCCGGCCTTTTCCACGGTTCTTGTAGTCAGCCGGGGGATTCGCGCCGACGTGGTCACAAGTGGTTGCCTGAACAGGAAATCCGGGTCGACAATGGCCTATCCACGCCGAGGAATGCCCACCATGACACGCACCGCCTTCTTCATTTCGGATGGCACCGGGATCACCGCCGAGACACTGGGACGCAGCCTGCTGTCGCAGTTCGAGAATACCGATTTCCACCTGGTCACCAAGCCGTACATCGACACCCTGGACAAGGCGCGCTCGCTGGTCGGCATGATCGAGCTCACCGCCGAGCGCGACGGCGTGCGCCCGATCGTCATCGACACCATCGTCGACCAGTCGGTGCGCGCGATCGTTGCCGAGGCGCCGGCGTTCATGGTCGATATCTTCTCGACCTTTCTCGCCCCGCTGGAGGAGGAGCTGGCGACCCACTCCACCTATACCGTCGGCCGCGCCCATGCCATGGGACGCGACGATGTCTACATGCACCGTATCGACGCGGTGAACTTCGCCCTCGATAACGACGACGGGGCACGTACCCATCAGTACGAGGAGGCGGACATCATCCTGGTCGGGGTGTCGCGCTGCGGCAAGACGCCCACGTCGCTCTATCTGGCGCTGCAGTTCGGTATCCGCGCCGCCAACTATCCGCTGACCGAGGACGACCTCGACGAGAACGGCATTCTGGCGCTGCCGGCATCGCTGGCCAAGCACCGCCACAAGCTGTTCGGGCTGACCATCGATGTCAGGCGCCTGGCCGCGATCCGTACCGAACGCCGCCCCAACAGCCGCTACTGTTCAATGGACCAGTGCATGCAGGAGATCGAGCAGGCCGAAGCGCTCTACCGACGTCAGAACATCCCGTTCATCGATACCACGCGCTTCTCGATCGAAGAGATCTCCACGCGCATGATGAACGAGACGGGCTTACAGCGGCGCTTCAGCCCGCGCTAGCGGCAACGGCGGGACGCGGAGCAGAGCGCGGGACACAGGCGGGAGAGGCGGCGGGCCGCGATGGAAAGCCTCAGCGGCGGACGCACTGCCTCCAGGCTTACAGGTTCTTGGGCGCGAAGATGCCGGGGGCGTTGCGCCAGTAGCCCTTGTAGTCCATGCCGAAACCGAACACGTAGCGATCGACCACTTCCAGACCGCAGTAGGTCGCCTTGAGATCCGGGGAGGCCTTGCGGTCGTGCTGCTTGTCGACCAGCACCGCGGTGGAGAGGCTCGCCGCGCCCGCCTCACGGCAGTAGTCGAGAATCGCCGCCAGGGTCGCGCCCTCATCGAGAATGTCGTCGACGATCACCACATGGCGCCCGGCCATGGGGATTTCCGGCGAGACCCGCCAGAACAGCTCACCGCCACGGAGCCCGCCGCGATAGCGCGTAGCATGGAGATAGTCGACCTCGAGCGGGAACCCCAGCCGGGTCAACAGGTGCCCGGTGGTGATCAGGCCGCCGTTCATCACGCAGTAGAACACCGGCAGCTTGTCGCCGAGATCGCGGGTGATCGCCGCGGCCATCCGGTCGAGGGCCTGCTCTACCTGGGCCTGGTCGATCAGACAGTCGGCGTTATCCATGACCTCCTGCATCGAGTTCAGCGCGTCGGGGAGCGTAGATTGAGTCATCGTATACCGTATCAATAGCAGTCGGCGGCAACCGGCAGGGCCGGCGCCGCCTGGGGATAGAGGGCGGATCACTCCGCCTCGTTGAGGGCTTCCAAACGGGCGTGGGTACGCCGCCAGCGCGAGATCACCGCCAGCGACTCGAGGCTCGGCCGGGCGCGGGCGTAACGCAGCTTGGCGATCCGCGGCGCCTGGCGTCCGCTGCAGGCATCCACCACCTCCCGCGCCGCCGCGGGGTCGTTGCAGATCACCGCCATATCGCAGCCGGCGGCCCAGGCCGCCTCGGCGCGCGCCGCCGGCGTTCCGGCGGCGTGGGCAGCCGCCATGGTCAGGTCGTCGGAGAAGATCGCGCCCTTGAAGCCGAGCTCTTCGCGCAGCAGCCCCAGCCAGCTGGGCGAGAAGCCCGCGGGGCGCTCGTCGAAGGCGGGAAAGATCACATGCGCCGGCATCACCGCATCGAGCTTGCTCGCCAGCCGCGCGAAAGGCACCAAATCGTGCGCGCGCAGCGCCTCCAGCGAGCGTGGATCACGGGCCACCGAGTGGTGGGAATCCTGCCGCGCCCCGCCATGGCCGGGAAAGTGCTTGCCGATGGCGACCATCCCAGCATCGTGCAGGCCATCGATGAAGGCGCCGGCCAGCGCCGCGACCACCTCCGGGTCGGGCGAGAAGCTGCGCGAACCGATCGCCGGCGACTGGTCGTCGTCGAGGTCGAGCACCGGGGCGAAAGTCAGGTCGAAACCGCACGCGGCCATCTCCATGCCCAGCAGCCAACCGGTATCCAGGGCCAGGGCCAGCGCGGCTTCCGGCGACTCGGCGAACTGCCGCCCCAGGGTCGCCATCGGCGGTAGCCGGGTCACACCCTGCTTGAGCCGCTGCACGCGCCCGCCCTCCTGGTCGATGGCCACCAGCAGGTCCGGCCGGCAGGCGCGAATCTCGCCGATCAGCGTCTGGGTGGTTCCCGCATCCGGGGTGTTGCGCGCAAACAGAATGACGCCCCCGACCTCGGGGCGCGACAGCAGCCGCCGCTCTTCCTCACGCAGTCGAGTGCCCTCGACGTCCAGCATTACCGGACCCAGCGGTTGTGTCATAGCCGTTACCTGAAACCGTGAAGCGCCCGATTCTAGACGACCCGCCAGCGTCATGACAGAGGTCGGCGCCGCCGCATCAGCTCACCGCGGTCTCCGCCGGCTCCAGCGGTGCCAGCATGGCGGCCGCCACCACCGGCTTGAGCCGCCGGATCAGGTCGCGCACGGTGACATGCTCGTGATACTCGGTGTCGGCGATATCGCGCAGCGCATCCAGTCCGGATAGCGTGAATACCACGGTACCGAGCATGAAGTGGAGCCGCCAGAAACGCTCCGCCTCCGGCAATTCCGGCGTGGCCAGCCGCAGGCAGGCGACGAAACGGTGAAAGGTTTCGCCGTAGTGCGCCTGAATGTAGCGCCGCAGATGCCCCTGGGCCTGGGTATAGGCGAGCCCCAGAAGCTTCATGAATATCTTGAGACTGTGACGCTCCGCCGGAACCTCGAGCACGCTCTCGGCAAGGCGCTCGAGCAGCACCTCGAGCGGAATGGTCTGCCCGCCATAGTGGCGCTCGAGCCCGTCTAGCGCGTGATTGAGGCGCTCGGCGAAGGGATCGAGATAACGCGCGAAGACCGCCTGGATCAGCGCCTTTTTGGAACCGAAGTGATAATTGACCGCCGCCAGGTTGACCTTGGCCCGGGTGGTGATGTTGCGCAGCGACGTCTCGGCGAACCCTTTCTCGGCGAACAGCACCTCGGCGGTGTCGAGAATGCGGGTCACAGTGTCGGACTGGGCCATGGACTACCTCTTTACTGTCGATATCGGCGGCTTTTCACTGACATCGAATCTGTCGGCCAACGCCTGTCGAATCAGCTGAAAAACGCCTGTTTGAAACGCTTTCGAATCTAACCACCCCAGACGTCACGGCACAATCGCGGCAAACGTCGAAGGCGCCCTTTCCCCGAGACCTTCCACGAGACCTTCCACCGAGTCTTTTACCAAAGCCCCTTCCCGGCACCCTTTCCTCGCCCGCCCCCTTTCGCTACCCCGCATGACTGGATACAATTCCAGACTGTATACATGACCAAGCCCTGACAGGCCCCGGGGAGACGCCCAATGTCGAGACCGCTCACCGCCCGGCAGCAGAACGTCTACGATTTCATCGTCAAGACGATGACCGAGTTCGGCTATCCGCCCACCCGCGCCGAGATCGCCAAGGCGCTGGGATTCCGCTCTCCCAATGCCGCCGAAGAGCACCTGCGTGCGCTCGATCGCAAGGGTGTGATCCGCATGATTCCGGGGACCTCCCGCGGGATCCGACTGCCCACTGCGGCCGGGACCGCGGAACCCACCGACCCCGCCGAAACCGGCCTGCCGATCGTGGGTAACGTCGCCGCCGGCAGCCCGATCCTGGCCGCCGAGCACATCGACCGCTACTGCCCACTGCCGGCGGACTACTTCGCCCCCAGGGCCGACTACCTGCTGCGTGTGCGTGGGCTGTCGATGAAAGACATCGGCATCCTCGATGGCGACCTGCTCGCCGTGCATCGCACCCAGGAAGTGCGCGACGGCCAGATCGTGGTCGCCCGGCTCGACGACGAGGTCACGGTCAAGCGCTTTCAACGCCGCGGGCGCCGCGTCACCCTTCTAGCAGAGAACGCCGACTTCGCCCCCATCGAAGTCGATCTGGAGCACCAGCAGCTGGATATCGAGGGTCTCGGCGTAGGCATCATCCGCGGCGGCAACGGCCTGGGTCTGCAGTAGCCGTCGGCAGCCATGCGCAAGATCCTCCACGCGGACTGCGACTGCTTCTACGCCGCGGTGGAAATGCGCGACGACCCCGGGCTGCGTGACCTGCCGCTGGCGATCGGCGGCAGTGCCGACAAGCGCGGGGTCATCGCCACCTGCAACTACCCGGCGCGGCGCTACGGCATCCATTCGGCGATGCCCACCGCACGCGCCCTGCGTCTATGCCCCGAGCTCAAGCTGCTCAAGCCTGACTTCGATCGCTACCGCCGCGTCTCGCATGACATTCAAGCGGTATTCCACGAGCTGACTCCGCTGGTGGAGCCGCTCTCCCTCGACGAAGCCTATCTCGACGTCAGCGAGGTCACCCGTTTCCAGGGGAGTGCGACCTGGATGGCGCACTGGCTCAAGCAGGAGGTGCTCGCGCGTACCGGCATCGTGGTCTCGGTGGGCGTGGCACCCAACAAGTTCCTGGCCAAGATCGCCAGCGACTGGGACAAGCCGGACGGCCTGTTCGTGATTCCGCCCGCACAGATGGCGAGCTTCATCGAGGGTCTGGCGGTCGACAAGCTGCATGGGGTCGGCCCTGCCACCGCGGCCAAGCTGGCGGGACTCGGCATCGCCACCTGCGCCGAACTGCGCGCGCGGCCGCTGGAGCAACTGATAGACACCTTCGGCAAGTTCGGCCAGCGCCTGCACGAGCTGGCCCACGGCATCGACGACCGGCCGGTCAACGTCACCCGCGAGCGCAAGTCGGTCAGCGTCGAGACCACCTACGACAGCGACCTGCCGGACCTCGCCCAGTGCCACCAGGCGCTGGCACCGCTGATTGTGCGTCTCGACGAACGCCTGGCCCGCCATGGCCACCCCGATATCGGCAAGCAGTTCGTCAAGGTGCGCTTTCACGACTTCACCAGCACCACTCAGGAGACCGGCGCCCGCGGCGTGATCCATGCGCGCTTCCACGAGCTGCTGGAAAGCGCCTGGCAACGCGGCGGCCGCCCGGTGCGCCTGCTCGGGGTCGGCGTGCGCCTGGCGCCGGAGGCCGAACAGCGCCAGCTCGGCCTGTTCGACGGCGAGCAGCCGGCCTGACGCCGCCGGCGCGACGCCAGCGACACCGCCCGAAGGTTCAGGAGAAGACGACGGTCTTGTTGCCGTGGATCAGGACGCGATCCTGCAGGTGCCAGCGCAGGCCGCGGGCGAGCACGGCCTTCTCCACGTCACGCCCCAGCCGAACCAGATCCTGGGGTGTATGGCAGTGCGACACCCGCTGAATGTCCTGCTCGATGATCGGCCCCGCGTCCAGCTCCTGGGTGACGTAGTGGCAGGTCGCACCGATCAGCTTGACCCCGCGCTCGAACGCCTGGTGGTAAGGCTTGGCGCCGGCGAAGGACGGCAGAAAGCTGTGGTGGATATTGATGATGCGCCCGGCGTAGCGCTCGCACAGCGCCGGCGGCAGGATCTGCATGTAACGTGCCAGCACCACGCTGTCGGCCTCGGCCGCATCGATCAGCCGCTCGACCTCGGCGAACGCGGGCGCCTTGTCGGCGGGGTCGACGCTCACCCGATGGAAGTCGATGCCGTGCCACTCGACGAGGGCGCGCAGATCATCGTGGTTGGAGATCACGCAGGGAATGTCGCAATCGAGCTCCCCCGCCGACCAACGGTAGAGCAGGTCGACCAGACAGTGCGACTCGCGCGAGACCATCAGCACCACACGCTGACGCCGGCTGGCATCGCTCAGCCGCCAATCCATCGCGAATTCGCGGGCAATGGTCTCGAACTCGGCCCGAAAGGCCGCGGCCCCCAGCGCCTCCGATTGAATGTCGTAGCGCATGAAAAAGCGCCCGTTATCGAGGTCGGAGTGCTGGTTGGCCTCGATGATGGAGCCCCCCTGGGCGGCGATGAAGCCCGAGACGCGGGACACGATCCCGACCCGGTCTGGGCAGGAGACGATCAAACGATAATTGTGCGGCATAACTCACGCTGACAGGGTCGATGAAACGAAAAGTCGCCGCGCACCGAGAGGACGCGACGACGCAACCTGCCTCGGTAGCGGCGGCACGACACCCGCCGCGCTCGGGGCGGCAATATTGTACCCGATTCGCCGTGGCTGCGGCGCTCGCCTTTACGCGCGCCGATCCCGGTTTGAGCGGGCCGAGAACGATGCCTTATAGTGAGACGAGACTTTTCCCGTTAAGGAAGCCGATGTTTCGTCCGCGCGCGCAGATCCGCCCCCGCACCTATCCGCCTCTGCTGTTTCATCCGTTGGGCGGCTGCGGTGAAATCGGCATGAACCTTTCGCTCTACGGCTACGACGATCACTGGATCGCGGTCGACTGCGGCATGATGATCCGCCAGGATCTGCCCGACGCCCCGCTGCAGATTCCCGACGTGGCCCACCTGGCGGCAGAGGGCATGATTCCCGAGGCGGTGTTCATCACCCACGGTCATGAAGACCATATCGGCGCCCTGGCCTGGATCTGGCCCCACTGGGGTTGTCCCGTCTATGCCACACCCCTGGCGATCGAGATGCTGCGTGCCAAGTTCCTCGAACGCGGTCTGCGCACCGATGCACTGCGTCCGGTGATGCCCGGCAGCAGCGTCGAGCAGTCCCCCTTCAAGGTCGGCTTCGTGGCGGTCACCCACTCCATTCCCGAGAGCTGCGCGCTGGCGATCGAGACGCCCGGCGCGCGCGTGCTGCACACCGGCGACTGGAAGCTCGATCCGGCGCCGCTGATCGGCCCGCCGATCGACTCGCGCTCCTTCGAGCGCCTGGCGCCGCTGGATCTGGTGGTGGCCGACTCGACCAATGCCGACGTCGAGGGTCACTCGCGCAGCGAGTCGGAAGCCGGCGCCGCACTCGAGGCGGTGATCCGTGAGTGCCGTGGACGGGTAGCGGTCAGTTGCTTTGCCAGCAATCTCGCGCGCATTCAGTCGCTGGGGCAGATCGCCGCACGCTGCGGGCGCCGCGTGGCGCTGCTGGGTCGCTCGATGGAGCGCATGGTCGCCATCGCCCGTCAGCTCGGCTATCTCGAGGACTTTCCGCCGCAGGTGCCGACCTACGATCTCGGCTATCTGCCGCCGGAGGAGATCTTGATCATCGCCACCGGCAGCCAGGGCGAGCCGCGCTCGGCCTTGTCGCGACTGGCCCAGGGGCGCCATCCGCTGCTGGATCTGGAAGCGGGCGATCACGTCATCTTCTCGGCGCGCGCCATCCCCGGCAACGAGCGCCCTATCGAGCGCCTCAAGAACGGCTTCAAGCGCCTCGACGTGCATATCCACGACGAGCACTCGGACCCTGCGCTGCACGCCTCGGGGCATCCCGCGCGGGACGAGCTGCGCCAGCTCTACGGCTGGCTCAAGCCGCGCCTGCTGCTGCCGGTGCACGGCGAGCTGACGCACCAGGAGGCCCACCGCGAACTCGCCGAAACCCTCGGCATCGCGGTGCCGGAGCGGGTCGTCAACGGCGACCTGCTGGCACTGGAGAACGGCACGCTGAGCCCGCGTCGCCACTTCCATCTGCAACCGACGCTGCTCTCGCCGCGCACCCGCGCCGGCAGGCCCGGCGCGGCCACCAGTCCGCGCCGCGCTGCCAGCTCGCTGTCGATCGCGCTCACGCTGCTGCCGACCGAGACCGGCTGGACGCGCATCGGCAGACTGCTGTGGGACAGCGAGAGCGCGCTCGATCTGGACGAGGAAGCCCTGGCGGACTGGCTCGATCAGCGCATCGACGCCATCCCGGCGGACTCCCTGCTGCAGCTGCGTCAGCAGCTGTTCACTCCCCTCACCGAGTGGCTGAAGGCGCATCTGGCCAAGCTGCCGGAGCTGCATCTGCAGTTGATGCCGGCCGACCCTCAGCCCGAACACGAGGTACGCACGGCCTCCGGCTGACAGCCCGCTACCTGCGTGCACCCGTGCACGAAAAACGCGCCGAGCATAGGCTCGGCGCGTTCAGATTTCATGGAAAAACCCGGCGGCAATGATGCGGCGGTGGGAGAACATCACCGACCGGGATTCAGTCGCGGGAGATCTGTCACCCGCCGCGGCGCCGAGCGCCAAAGCCACGACGATATCGACCCGATCTCGCTACGGCTCGTCACGGCCCATCCCGGATCGTACCGTCCCGTTCCGACGCCACGAGCGGCCACCCTCACCCGTTGGCATCGGCTGATATCGCCCCTTGAGCGCTCAGACTTTGCTGGCGTTCTTGGGCGGACGTCCACGCCGTTTACGCGGCTGTTCACCGACCAGGTCGTCCATCGACAGCCCGGCATCGTTCATCGCTTCACGAATCTCGGCAAGCTTGCGCTGCTTGTCGGCTTCTTCTTGCTGGCGCTGGTGATCTTCATGCTGTTTTTGCTCGATCACTTCATTGATGACTTCGGACAACTTGTGCAGTTGCTCCATGCTCAACTGGCGAGCAGCGGCGCGCGCCACATTTTTATTGCGCGCGATACGTTCCAAAGATTCCGTGGACATCGTCCCTCCTTACCATGCGCATTACCGGCTTTGCGCCGAATCATTTTCAGAAAGTATATTCCCGAGGCATAGTTTGGCAAGGATTTAAATCAAAAAAAGGCCCGCACAAAGTGCAGACCTTTTAATAATCGGCGACACTCGTGCCGGGTGGCGAAGTCGATTAGCCACCCGTCATATTCATGAACCTCACGACCTGCACATCGCCATCGGTAGTGAAGTGATGTCGCTCCGGCTTGAGCGCCATGGCCGCCACGATCTGCTCCTTCAACGGTTCGAGTTCACCGGGATAGCGGCGCAGCGTGTGGCGCAAATCGACCGAGTGCTCGTTGCCCAGACAGAGCAACAAGCGCCCCTCCACGGTGACCCGAACACGATTACAGGTGCTGCAGAAGTTGTGGCTATGGGGCGAGATGAAACCGATTCGGCTGTCGCTGTCGTGCATGCGAAAATAGCGCGAGGGACCGAGCGAAGATTCGGCAGAAGGCAGCAGCGCATGCCGGGTTTCGATCCGCGCCTGGACAGCGTCGCTGGAATAAAAGGTCTCCCCGCGCGAGTGATCGGAGACATCCCCCAGCGGCATCTCTTCGATAAAGCTGATATCCAACCCTTCCGCCCTGGCGAAGTCGACCAGGTCGAGAATCTCGTCGTCGTTACGCCCCTTGAGAACCACCGCGTTGAGCTTGATACGCTCGAAGCCGGCATCCTGAGCGGCGTGAATACCGTCGATCACCTTGGCCAGATCGCCGGTACGGGTGAGACGACGAAAACGCTCGGGATCGAGAGAGTCGAGGCTAATGTTGAGCCGCGACAGACCGCCGCGCTTGAGCGCCACGGCGTGCTTGCGCAGGCTGGCACCGTTGGTGGTCATGGCCAGTTCACGCAGGCCAGACAGCCCGCCGATCCGCTCGACGAGGCCGTCGACACCCTGACGCACCAGCGGCTCACCGCCGGTCAGACGAATTTTCTCCACGCCCAGCTCGGTGAACGCGCGCGCCACCTGCTCGAGCTCCTCCAGGGTGAGCACCTGGGCCCGCGGCAAAAAGGTCATCTCCTCGCTCATGCAATAGACGCAGCGGAAATCGCAGCGATCGGTGACCGAGATGCGCACGTAGCGTACCCGGCGCGAGAAGTCGTCGATCAGTGCTGTCATGCTCGCTCCCAACGACCGGCATCGTCATGGTCGCTCTGTCGTTCAGAAACCCAGTAGTCGCCACTGGCCGTGTGCTCTTTCTTCCAGAACGGCGCCCGCGTCTTCAATCGATCCATGATGAAGTCGCAGGCCTCGAAGGCCGCCCGCCGATGCGCGCTGGTCACCATCACCAGCACGATCGGATCCCCTGGCGTCAGCCGACCGACCCGGTGGACCACGCCGACCCCCGTGAGCGGCCAGCGCGCCCCGGCATCGCGGACGATGGACTCGAGCGCCTGCTCGGTCATGCCCGGGAAGTGTTCGAGGGTCAGCGCTTCGACATCGGGGCGCTCGTTGATGTCGCGAACCAGACCGGTGAAGCTCACCAGCGCGCCGATATCACGGCGCCCGGCGGTCAGGCGCTGCTGCATGGCGGCGGCATCGAACGCTGCCTGCTGCACGCGAATATCGATCTGCATACCTTGCTCCCCGGGCTGTTCGCCATTCTGGATCATCTCGCTAGCCGCCGGTCACCGGCGGAAAGAAGGCGATCTCGTCCCCCGGCGCCACCGGCGTGGCATCGGTGGCCATGACCTGATTGCGCGCCGCCAGCACCCGGCCTTCTGCGAGCAGCGCATAGCGCGGGTCGACCGCCATCAACGCGCGCTTGACCCCTGCGATGTCGGCTGCCGCCAACTGCGACGGATCGAGCTCCGTCTGCTCTTCCCCCAGGCGCTCGCGCAACTCGGCGAGGAAGCGCACCGACACGACCGGTGTCTCGTCGTGCGCTGGACCGTTGTCGGGTGCCATCGGACGCGCATCGGCCGGCACCGCTTGCCGCGCCTCTGTGGCCTGGCGCGAGAAGTCACCGGAGCGTCCGCCGCGCTTCTCCTCGAGCTGCACGCTATCGATGATCATCGCCTTATCCACCGCCTTGCACATGTCGTAGAGCGTCAGACACGCCACCGATACCGCAGTGAGCGCCTCCATCTCGACCCCGGTGCGGCCATTGAGGCGGCAAAAAGCCTCGACCCAGACGCAGTTCTGGGTGCTGTCGAGCTCGAAATCGAGCGTCACCTTCGATAGCGCCAGCGCGTGGCACAGTGGAATCAGCTCATGCGTTCGCTTGGCCGCCTGGATGCCGGCGATACGCGCCGTGGCCAGCACGTCGCCCTTGGGCAGGCCGCCCTCGGCCAGCAGCGCCAGCGTGGCCGGCTGCATACGGATGCGGCCCCGCGCCCGCGCCTCTCGCCGGCTCTCCGGCTTATCGGCCACGTCGACCATGTGCGCCTCGCCACGGGCGTTGAGATGCGTCAAGGTCATGACAGGATTCGCCTCGCTTTCAAAGTCTTACGCCTAAACTCTCAGCATAGTTAATTTACCGGCGTTACGCCCGCGCCTCGGGTCCTTGCAGCACACCTCGCGATCGGATCGGGAACCCGCGCCTTGGACGCTGGCTAGTCCGAAGAGGCGTCTCGCGGCGCGCGGGCCTCGGCCCAGGCAAGGATCCATGCCAGTATGGCCGCATGATCGTCTAGATCGAGCAGCGCCACCCCCGACGGCACGCGCTCACGAGCCGCATCGATGGTACTGGCCGGCTTGAGCGCCACCGCCTCGACCCAAGGGTCATCACTGGCCAGCAATGGCTCCTCGTGCTCGCCTCGATAGAGTTCGAGCTTGGGCAGCGGCCACTGCTTGAACCCCTCGACCAGAATCAGCGCCGGACGCAAGGCAGCCACCTGGCGCACCAGGGCGGGCAGGTCCGGCTCGTCACGCCCTGGCGTCTCCATCATCAGCGCAAAGCGCTTGCCGGAGGCCACCAGCATGGGCATCGCACCGGCCTGGCGCAGGCGGTGACTATCCTTGCCGGGCTGATCGATGTCGAAGGCGTGGTGGGCGTGCTTGATCACCGCCGCCGGCCAGCCATGCTCGGCCAGCCGCGGCAGCAACGCCTCGAGCAGCGTGGTCTTGCCGGTACCGCTCCAGGCCACCACGCCGAGCAGCGGAATTCCGCCGGCGCAGGCGGCAAGCGACTCACTCATCTCTCGCCCTCATCTTTCGCCCCTCTCTCTCGACATCGCCTCCACCCCGAGTGAGCGTTCGGCGCGCTCGCGCTCCTGCGGGGTATTGAGATTGGCAAAACTGGCACGGCGGTCGGCGAAGTCGACCTGACACCAGCGATGGCGCTGGTAGAAGTCGAGCACTCGCCCCGCACCGCTTTCCAGCCAGCGTGCCAGATCCGCCTCGAGGGAGGTACGCACCAGCGCCGTCAACGGTTGCAGCCGTTCACCGTCATGCACCACGACGATATCGGCCTGCGCCGCCACCTGCGCCAGCCGCTGGCAGAGATCGAGCGGCAACCAGGGCGTATCCACCGGCGCCAGCAACAGCCAGGGCGTGGTGGCGACACGCATGGCAGCGTACGCGCCGGCCAGCGGGCCGGGGAAACCAGGGGTGCCATCCTCGACCACCGGCACGCCAAAGCCACGGTAGCGTGACAGATGGCGGTTGGCACTGATCACCAGTGCGCCGACCTGCGGCCGCAGGCGCGCCAGCACATGCTCGATCAGCGGGCGCCGGGCGAGCTCCACCCAACCCTTGTCCTCACCGCCCATGCGCTGTCCGCGACCACCGGCCAGCACCACGCCGGTGATCTCGGCGGTCGCGATCACCGGGTGCCGAAGATCTTGTCGCCGGCATCACCCAGCCCGGGCACGATATAGCCGTGCTCGTCGAGCTTCTGGTCGACCGCCGCGGTGTAGATCTCGACCTCGGGATGCGCCTGTTGAACGCGCTCGATACCCTCCGGCGCCGCCACCAGCACGATCACCTTGATCTGCTGGCAGCCACGCGCCTTGAGCATGTCCAGCGTCGCTACCATGGAGCCGCCGGTGGCGAGCATGGGGTCGATGACGATTGCCAGGCGTTCGTCGAGGGCGCTCACGAACTTTTCGAAATAGGGCACCGGCTCGAGGGTCTCTTCATTGCGGTAGAGACCGACCACGCTGATGCGCGCACTGGGGATGAGATCGGTGACGCCGTCGAGCATGCCCAGACCGGCGCGCAGAATGGGCACGATGGTGACTTTCTTGCCCTTGATCTGCTCGACCGCAATCGGCTCGCCGTTCCAGCCCTCGATGGTCGCCGGCTCCAGCTCCAGATTCTGGGTCGCTTCGTAGGTCAGCAGCTTGGCCACTTCGCAGGCCAGTTCGCGAAAACTCTTGGTGCTGATATCGGCAGCCCGCATCAGTCCGAGCTTATGTTGAACCAGCGGATGGGCGATGGGATGAACACTCATGAATAGGCGCCTTCGTCAGCATTGAAAAACCCACCCATTGTACGCGACAAGCCCACCCCGCGGCGACGCGAACTCATGCGTCCGCCGCGAGGATCATCCGCGTCGCCGGCCTGAGCCAGCGCCGCCGCTCACTCGGGTGTCGTCGGCAGCTGCCAATCGATGGGGTCGCGCCCGCGGGCGGCGAGGAAGGCATTGGCCTGGGAGAAGTGGCGCTGACCGAAGAAACCGCGGTGGGCGGAGAGCGGCGACGGATGCACCGAATGCAGCACCAGATGGCGCTGGCGGTCGACGAAACTGGCCTTCTTCTGGGCGTAGCTGCCCCAGAGCAGGAAGACCACGCCCTCGCACTGCTCGTTGACCACCTGGATGGCACGGTCGGTGAAGCGCTCCCAGCCACGGTTGCGGTGGGAGCCGGCGTTGCCCTGCTCCACCGTGAGAACGCTGTTGAGCAGCAGCACGCCCTGGCGCGCCCAGTGCTCGAGAAAGCCGTGGGAAACCGCCGTGGTGCCGACGTCCTGGGCCAACTCCTTGTAGATGTTCTGCAGCGACGGCGGCGTGGGCACGCCCGGACGCACCGAGAAGCACAGGCCGTGAGCCTGGTTGGGGCCGTGGTAGGGGTCCTGGCCCAGGATCACCACCTTGACCTGCGACAGCGGGGTCAGCTCGAAGGCGCGGAACCAGTGCGAGGAGTGCGGGTAGATCACCTTGTGCGCCGCCTTCTCGGCCGCCAGAAAGGCGCGCAGCTGGTGCATGTAGTCAGCGTCGAACTCCGCCCCCAACTGGGCGTTCCAGCTGTCGGGCAGCGGCGTTTTCGCAGGCATGCCGGTGTCTCCGTGGGCTAATGGAAGGCGTAATGAAAAGCCTAAAGGAAAACGGTGGAAGCTAGTGCCACTGGCAAACGCCGCGCTCACGGCTTGGGCGTGCGCACCTGATCGACCAGCGGCTCGACGTAGGCGTGACCCAGGTCCCAGGGGAACTGGATCCAGCAGTCCTGCGCCACCTCGGTGAGATACTGATCGACCAGCGGCCGCCCTTCCGGCTTGGCATAGATCGTGACGAAATGCGCCTTGGGCAGCATCTCGCGTACCGCCCGCGCGGTCTTGCCGGTGTCGACCAGGTCATCCACCAATAGCCAGCCTTCTCCGTCGTGCTCGACCCCTTTCATCACGTCGAGTTCGCCCTGGGATTGCTCGTCGTAGCTCTTGATGCATACCGTGTCGATCAGGCGCACGTTGAGCTCGCGCGCGATCAGGGCAGCGGGAATCAGCCCGCCACGAGTGATCGCGACGATGCCCTTGAAGTCACGCTCGACCAGATGGTGGCAGAGCGTGCGCACGTCCCGGTGGAGTTGATCCCAGGAGATCGTGAACAGCTGATGATAACGATTGGCGCTCATGCTCTTTTTCCACCCGATGATGGCGCCGCCGCCGGTGATCGGCGGCGGCGTGAATCACTCGTCTTCGTTGAAGCTGCACACGGAGAAGACGCTGTACCCTGCCTCGCGAATCTTGGCCGAACCGCCCAGCTCGGGCAGATCGAGAATCGAGGCCAGTTCGACGATATGCCCACCGCTGCGGGTGATCAGCGACGCCGCGGCCAGCATGGTGCCGCCGGTGGCGATCAGATCGTCGATGATCACGATACGATCATGCTCGCGGAAGGCATCCGAATGCAGCTCGACGGTGGACTCACCGTACTCCAGTGAGTAGGTCTCGCTGATCGTCTTGAACGGCAGCTTGCCCTTCTTGCGCACCGGCACGAAGCTGCAGCCCAGCTCGTAGGCCAGTGGCGCACCGACGATGAAACCGCGCGCGTCGACCGCGGCAATGGCATCGACCTCGAGTTCCTGATAGCGGTGCACGAAGCTGTCGATCAGCTTGCGGAAGGCGGCGCTGTTCTGCAGAAGCGGCGTGATGTCACGAAAGTTCACGCCGGGCTGGGGCCAGTCCGGCACGGTACGGATGACCGACTTGATATAGTCGCCGTAGATACTGCTCATCTAAAGAAACTCCATTGGCCGGAATCGGCGCATCCTGGTGAGGGTACCCGCGCGGCTGACTCTCGGGCACCGCCCCTCTAGGTTTTGTACGAAAACTACCTGCGCTCGGCAATACGGCGTTAAAAATCGGCTCAAAATGCTCATTTACACCCCGTAAACTCCGCGTTTTCGCCGATTTTTGCCTTGTCTTGCCTTCGCTCGCTGACTTTTCGTAAAGAACCTAGTGCTGACGTTCTCGTACTGACATTCTGGCGCTGACCACAGCACACGCCAGAAGACGAGGCACAAAGGCGCTTATGTTACCCAAGCCGCCGCAGCGACGCGACCCATCTGCCGCCCCATGAACGCAAGGTGGCCGAACTAGCCCCGAGCGGCCAGCACGCGCTCCACCGTCTCGACGATCGCCTGGGTCTGCGGGTCGATCTCGATATTGACCTGATCGCCGGGCAGGCGCTCACCGATGGTGGTTCGCGCCAGCGTCTCCGGGATCAGATTGACGCAGAAGCGTTCGCCGCGCACCTCGCCGATGGTCAGGCTGATACCGTCGATACCGATATACCCCTTGTCGAACACGAAACGCTCGAGCCCCGCCGGCAGTGCGAACCACAGCCGGCGATTATTGGGCGCCTCGTCGATCTCGGTCAGCCGCGCCATACCCATGATATGCCCGGACATGGCATGGCCACCGATCTCGTCACCGAAGCGCGCGGCACGCTCCAGATTGACCCGATCACCGACCTTGAGCGCGCCGAGATTGGTCAGGCGCAGGGTCTCGCGCATCAGATCGAAACTGACGTGCTCGCCGTCGATCGCGGTGACCGACAGGCAGCAGCCGTTATGGGCCACCGACGCGCCCAGCGCCAGCCCTTCACGCAGCGCCGGCGACATCGCCACCACGTGCGTGTGCAACTGCTCGCGTGGTTCGATGGCGACCACGGTCCCCATATCCTGAACGATCCCGGTGAACATCGCAGCGATCTCCTTTTCACGTTTGAGCCAGCAGTCGAGAGTCAGTCGGGCGGAAAACCCCAGCCCGGCAGCTCGCTTGCCAGACCCGCCCAGAGCGCTGCGTAGGGTAGCACGCGAGCGCAGGCGCGACATTGACGCCCATCGCGGGGCCTGCCTACTATTGTTGCCCGCATGCATGGTCGCCCGCGTGATCACGACCGCCCGCGTGATCTGGTCCAGCCCCAAGGGAGACCGGCAGCGCAGAGACGGCTCGTCACGCCGCCACATCCGGTCGCCCTAAGCTCCGCTGATGTGACGCCTGTGCAGCCCTGCTGCTGTGACCAATGTAATGAACGATAGCCATGAGTCAGCGTTACAGCCCATGACCAGCTCTCCTCGACCGGCCACAGCGCGAGCGCGTGCCAGCGAAGCACGGCGCCAGACGATCCTCGACGCGGCGCTGTCGCTGTTTTCCCAGTTCGGCCTGCATGGCGCCAGCCTCGACGCCATCGCCGAGCTTGCCGGCGTCTCCAAGACCAACCTGCTCTACCACTACGCCAGCAAGGAGACGCTCTACCTGGCGGTGTTCGAGCGTATCCTGAGCTGCTGGCAAGTGCCGATGGATCTGATCTGTGCCGAGACGCCGCCGGAAATCGCCATCCGCCGCTATATCCAGCAGAAGCTGGAACTCGCGCGCGATCAGCCGCAGGCGTCGCGTCTCTACTGCCTGGAGGTGATCCAGGGTGCGCCGCTACTGAGCAAGGTGCTGGCCGAGCAGCGCAGCCTGATGGCCGACAAGGCCCGCGCGGTGCAGCAGTGGATCGACAGCGGCCAGCTCGCCCCGGTCGACCCCTATCACCTCATCTATCTGCTGTGGAGCACCACCCAGCACTACGCCGATTTCGCGGTGCAGATTCAGGCCATCTCCGACCAGGATCTCAGCGATCCGGCGTTCTTCGCCGCCAGCGTCGACAACGTCCAGCGCATCGTGCTCGGCGGCCTGCTGCCGCGGCCGTAGCAGGTGTGATCCGCGCCTGGCGGCCAACCCACGACTGTCGCCCTGCCCTGCCCCGATCAGTATACTAGCGCGCTTCGTCGACGCCGGGGCCGCGCTCGCGCCACGCCCTGCGGCGTCTTACGCCTTCATATGCACGCCCCCAGGGTAGCGATACGTTTCATGATCACACTTGAACGGGTTTCCAAGACCTACGGCAGCGGCGGCCGCGCGGTGCAGGCACTCGAGGATATCGATCTGACCGTGCCCAAGGGCACCATCCACGGTGTCATCGGGCTCTCGGGCGCCGGCAAATCGACCCTGATCCGCTGCGTCAACCTGCTCGAGCGCCCCAGCGCCGGGCGCGTCTTCGTCGACGGCCAGGAGCTGACCGCGCTGAATCCGGCCCAGCTGCGCCAGGCGCGCCATCAGTGCGGGATGATCTTCCAGCATTTCAACCTGCTGACCAACCGCAGCGTCTACGACAACGTGGCGCTGCCGCTGGAGTTGATGCGCGAGTCGCGCGGGGCGATCCGCGAGCGGGTCATGCCGCTGCTCGAGCTCACCGGGCTGGCCGACAAGGCACGCCAGTACCCGGCCGAGCTATCCGGCGGCCAGAAGCAGCGCGTGGCGATCGCCCGCGCCCTCGCCAGCCGGCCCAAGGTGCTGCTGTGTGACGAGGCGACCTCGGCCCTCGATCCGCAGACCACCACCTCGATCCTGTCGCTGCTGCAGGAGATCAACCAGCAGCTGGGGCTGACGATCCTGCTGATCACTCACGAGATGGAGGTGGTCAAGAGCATCTGTCATCGGGTCGGGCTGATCTCCGACGGGCGCCTGGTCGAGGAAGCCGACGTCGGCGATTTCTTCACCGCCCCGGCGACCCGACTGGGGCGCGAGTTCCTCAACGACTTTCTCGAACTCGAGCCACCCCAGGCGCTGGTCGAGCGGTTGGAATCCGAGGCCGGCGCGCACACCCACCCAGTGGTACGCCTGACCTTCTCCGGCGACAGCGTCTCGACCCCGCTGATCTCCCGGCTGGCGCGTGAGCACGGCATCGACGTCAGTATCCTGCAGGCCAAGGTGGAATCGATCCAGGGCCGCACCCTGGGGCTGATGATCGCCGAACTGATGGGCAGTGCCGAGCAGACACGCCAGGCGCTCGCCACGCTCGAATCCTTCGATTTGCATGTGGAGGTGCTCGGCCATGTCCAGCGCACTGATTGATCTCGTCTGGCAATCCACCCTGGAGACGCTCTACATGGTGGCGGTCTCCAGCCTGATCGCCGCCCTGCTCGGGGTGCCGCTGGGGGTGCTGCTCTACGTCACCCGGCCACGCCAGATCCTGGCTCAGCCGGTGATCAACGGCCTGCTCGGGGTGATCACCAACGTCGGCCGCTCGATCCCGTTCATCATTCTGCTGGTGGCGATCATTCCCTTCACGCGGATGATCGTGGGCAGCTCGATCGGCACCAATGCCGCCGCCGTGCCACTGACCATCGCCGCCATCCCGTTCGTCGCCCGCCTGGTCGAGGGCGCACTCAACGAGGTATCGCCGGGGCTGGTCGAGGCGGCGCAGTCGATGGGCGCCACGCCGATGCAGATCATCCTCAAGGTGCTGCTGCCGGAGGCCCGCGGCGGCATCATCAACGGCCTCACCATCACCGTGGTCGCCCTGGTCAGCTACTCCGCCATGGCCGGCGCGGTGGGCGGCGGCGGCCTCGGCGATCTCGGTATCCGCTACGGCTACAACCGCTTCAACCCCACCGTGATGCTGATCACCGTGGTGGTGCTGGTGGTGATGGTGCAGCTGTTCCAGAGCCTGGGCGACTACCTGGTGCGCAAGAGCGATCATAAGTAAGCCCGGCGAGTGATCGCTCCGGCCAGCCGGGGCGATCACTCGCCGGGACGGTTCTCATGACCGACTCCCCTCATCACGCCTCATGACCACGCCCCATGATCCACGCTCTGATCAGCCTTCATAACCAGAATGCATTACCAAGAGAGTGGTTATTCCGTTATATTGATTCGGTCACGCGCGGTCGACCGCCGGCCGCCATCCGCTTCATCGATCAGGGAGAGTTTCGTCAATGCCGATTTCACTCACGCGCGCGCTCGGCGCCACCGTTCTCGGCCTGGGGCTGATCACCGGTACCGCTCACGCGGCTGACGACACCATCAAGGTCGGCACCATGGCCGGCCCGGAAAGCGATGTCATGCAGGCCGCCAAGCAGGTCGCCAAGGAGAAATACGGCCTCGACGTCGAGATCGTCGAGTTCACCGACTACGTCACGCCCAACGCGGCGCTGGCCGACGGCAGCCTGGATGCCAACGCCTATCAGCACGAGCCCTACCTGCGTGCGATGATGAAGGATCGCGGCTATGACTTCGCCATCGCCGGCAAGACCTTCGTCTATCCGATCGGCGCCTACTCGGCCAAGTACGACAGCATCGACGATCTGCCCGACGGTGCCACCATCGCCCTGCCCAACGACCCCACCAACGAAGGCCGGGCGCTGATCCTCATGCACAACAAGGGGCTGATCAAACTCGACGACCCGAGCAATCTCGAGGCCACCCCGATCGATATCGTCGACAACCCGCACGACTACTCGTTCAAGGAGATCGAGGCCGCGCAGATGCCGCGCGTGCTGCCGGACGTCGACATGGCGTTCATCAACTCGACCTTCACCCAGCCGGCCGGCCTGACGCTGGACGACGCGCTGATCAAGGAGGGAGCAGAGTCGCCCTACGTCAATCTGATCGTGGTGCGCGATGGCCACCAGAATGACAAGGCGGTACAGGAGCTGGTCAAGGCCTACCAGTCCGACGCGGTCGAGCAGAAAGCCGAAGACATGTTCAAGGGCGGTGCCGTTCCCGGTTGGAAATGACCCCCGCGAACGCCATCTGAGAACCAGCGCCCCGGCGCTGGTTCTTTCGTTGGGGCGCCGCATCCGGCCCGCCGACGCCTTCATCCACTTCCAGGAGCGCTTTTGCCCATGTCCTCTCGAACCGATACCGACTACGCCAGCCTGGCGCGCCAACTGCACGCCCTGCTCGACACCCGCGACTGGCTCACCAATGCCGCCCAGACCAGCGCCTTCCTGATGCACGCCCTCGACGCGCTCAACTGGGTCGGCTTCTACCTGCAGCGCCAGCCGGAAACCCTGGTGCTGGGACCGTTCCAGGGCCAGCCGGCGTGCAACCCGATCCCCTTCAGCCGCGGCGTATGCGGCGCCGCGGCGCGTTCGCGCACCACCCAGCGCGTCGACGATGTCCACGCCGTAGCGGACCATATCGCCTGCGACGCCGCCTCGCGCTCGGAGCTGGTAGTTCCCATCGTGGTCGCGGATAGGCTATGGGGCGTTCTCGATATCGATAGCCCCGAGGCGGCACGCTTCAGCGCCGCGGATCAGGCCGGTATCGAAAGTCTGTGCCGGGTCTTCGTCGAGGCGAGCGATCTGGACGGCTGAGCCCCCTGACAGGCCCGAGATGGTGCCCGGGGCGGCCTTCAGGCCTTGCCCAGAAACACGTCGAGTTCGTCATCGCCGCGCAGGCTCGACACGCTCTCTTCGTAGAGCGCCAGCAGATCGAGGGCGAGCGGCCGGCGCACGTCCCGCGGCATCTCGCCCAGGGCATGCTCTTCGCGCTGGCCGTTGGCGACGTCGCGATCGATACCGATGGCCAGATGCACCGCGGCGGCATACGGCGAGAACGGCTCGGCCTCCAGCGGTGCGCTCTGATAGGTCAGCGCGCGGCAGATGGTCTCGGGAAAACGCCAGCGCCGCCCCAGCTCCGCCCCCACCTCACTGAAGGTGTAGCCGAACTGGCTCGACTCCAGCTCGCCGCGCGGTGCGCCCTGGGCCACCAGCGAGTCGATGCGCGCCATCACCTCGGGATGAGCGATATGCATCAGCGCCGAGCCGACGTGATGCAGAATGCCACAAGTGAAAGCGGTCTCCGGCGACAGCCCGCCAACCCGGCTGTGGCGCACGATCGCGCGGGCCAGATTGGCGACCGTGAACGATCTCTTCCAGAAGGCGCGCCGATCCAGCCCCGGTACATGCTCGATCACCCCGACCATGCCCGAGGCGATCACCAACGTGCGCACGCGCTCGAACCCCAGCAGCAGGATCGCATCGTCGATCGAGGCGACGTTGCGCCCGACCCCGTAGCGTACCGAATTGGCCGCACGCAGCAGCTTGAGACTGAGCCCCGGATCCTTGCGGATATTGGCCGACACCTGCTGAATGCTGGCGCGATCGTCGTCGAGACTGGCGATCAGCTCGGCGACTACACCAGGAATGCTGGGCAGGCGGTGAACATGTTCGAACAGCGGCTGGTAGCGCATCGACGACTCTCCTCTTGGGCCGGCATCGACGCAGGACGTGCTGCGCGAAGAGCCCACATTCACTGAAGCTCCATGCACAAGCCGAACCCGCGGCTGCAGATACCCGGCCAGGGAAGGCAGCGGCAAGACGTACAAAAAGGCCCGCCGGGTTGGGCGGGCCATGATAGCGCTGCTGGTCGTTGTCAGCGACCGTTTTCCAGCCTCAACTCTCCTGCCACGACTTGACCATCTCGGCGTAGGGAACGGTCTTGCCCTGCGGCTTCTCGTTCTCGAGCTTGGGCTTGGGCGCGCCCGGCTGGTCGAGCCAGTACTGTGCATCACGCGGCTCGTTGAGCTTGGGTCCGCACTGCGGCTGAACATTGGCGCGTTCGAGACGCTCCATGATCCGGTCCTGGGCATCGGCCAGGCCATCGAGCGCGTTCTGCACGCTGGTCTCGCCGCTGACCGCGCGCGAGATGTACTGCCACCAAAGCTGCGCCAGCTTCGGATAGTCGGGCACGTTGGTACCGGTCGGCGACCACTCCAGCCGTGCCGGGCTACGATAGAACTCCACCAGCCCGCCCAGCTTGGGCGCGGCGTCGGTCATCGCCTGGGACTGGATGTCGGACTCGCGAATCGGGGTCAGGCCCACCAGCGTCTTCTTCAGCGAGACCGTCTTGGAGGTCACGAACTGAGCGTAGAGCCAGGCGGCCAGACGGTTCTTCTCCGGGGTCGACTTCATGAAGGTCCAAGAACCCACGTCCTGGTAGCCCTTCTTCATGCCCTTCTCCCAGTACGGCCCCACCGGCGACGGCGCCATACGCCACTTGGGCGTGCCATCGGCGTTGACCACCGGCAGCCCAGGCTTGGTCATGTCGGCGGTGAAGGCGGTGTACCAGAAGATCTGCTGCGCCACGCTGCCCTGGGCGGGCACCGGGCCGGCTTCGGAGAAGGTCATGCCCTGCGCTTCCGGCGGCGCATAGGCGTGCAGCCAGTCGATGTACTTCTGGGTGGCAAAGACCGCCGCCGGGCTGTTGGTACCGCCGCCCCGCGACATGCTCGACCCCACCGGGTGACAGTTCTCGACCCGAATGCCCCACTCGTCGACCGGCAGCCCGTTGGGCAGGCCCTTGTCGCCCTCGCCGGCCATCGAGAACCAGGCATCGGTGAAGCGCCAGCCCAGCGACGGATCCTTCTTGCCGTAGTCCATGTGGCCGTAGACGCGTTTGCCGTCGATCTCCTTGACGTCGTTGGTGAAGAAGTTGGCGATGTCCTCATAGGCCGACCAGTTGACCGGCACGCCGAGTTCGTAGCCGTACTTCTGCTTGAACTTGGCCTTGAGATCGGGATTATCGAACCAGTCGGCGCGGAACCAGTAGAGGTTGGCGAACTGCTGGTCGGGCAGCTGATAGATCTTGCCGTCCGGGCCGGTGGTGAACGAAAGCCCGATGAAATCGTCGAGATCCAGCGTCGGCGAGGTCACCGCGGCGGCATCGCCCTTGATCATGTCGGAGATCGGGACCACCTTGCCGTAGCGCGAGTGGGTCCCGATCAGATCAGAGTCGTTGACATAGCCGTCGTAGATGTTGCGCCCGGACTGCATCTGGGTCTGCAACTTCTCGATCACGTCGCCTTCCTGCAGTAGATCGTGATGCAGTTGAATCCCGGTGATCTCGCTGAATGCCTTGGCCAGCACCTCGGACTCGTACTTGTGGGTGGTCAGCGTCTCCGATACCACGTTGATCTGCATGCCGCGGAACGGCTTGGCCGCGTCGATGAACCACTGCAGCTCCGCCATCTGCTGCTCGGGGCTCAGGGTCGAGGGGGTGAATTCATCCTGCAGCCAGCGCTTGGCCGCATCCTGGTACTGGTCGGCCTGGGCCGCACCGCTGGCGAGTATCAGGCTCAGCAGGCCGAGCGTGAGCGGCCGATAGCTGGCGTGGGCTTGTCTGAACATAGCGTTACCTCGGTTTTTGTGTGGTTCTGCGCCCTGACGGAGGCGGCGACCCACGGCCGCGCGTGACTCCGTCAGCGAGTGCGCCGGTGACGTCCAGCTCGGTTTTGCGGTGTCTCACCCCCATTTCAGCAGTGCGATCAGTCCCGCCACGCACACCAGCGTGACGATCCACAGCGGCCAGCCGGTCAGCGCCAGTGCCAGCAGATGGGCATAGGCGGCGGCCAGCAGACCGATGAACAGGCGATCGCCACGGGTGGTGGAGATCGGCAGGAATCCCTTGCGCTGGTGTCCTGGCGACACCGTCTGCCAGATCGACATCCCCACCAGCATCAGCGCGATGATCACGAAGAACGACGCCGTCGGCAGCGTCCAGGCCATCCAGCTCATCAGCGTTTCCTCCTAGCACGAGGGATCGAATCGAATGCCATGTCTCACACCCGCCCCAGGGCGAAGCCCTTGGCCACGTGGTTACGCACGAAATAGATCACCGCGATGCCCGGCAGCAGCGCGACCACGCCAGCGGCCGCCAGCACGCCCCAGTCGATCCCGGAGGCGGAGACCGTACGTGTCATCTGCGCCACGATCGGCTTGGCGTCGACCGAGGTGAGGGTGCGTGCCAGCAGCAGCTCGACCCACGAAAACATGAAGCAGAAGAAGGCCGTCACGCCGATCCCCGGACGGATCATCGGAATGAAGATGAAGACGAAGAAGCGCGGGAAGCTGTAGCCATCGATATAGGCGGTCTCGTCGATCTCCTTGGGCACCCCGGACATGAACCCCTCGAGAATCCACACCGCCAGCGGTACATTGAACAGACAGTGGGCCAGCGCCACCGCGATCGGGGTGTCGAACAACCCTACCGCGGAGTAGAGCTGGAAGAACGGCAGCAGAAATACCGCCGGCGGCGCCATGCGGTTGGTCAGCAGCCAGAAGAACATGTGCTTATCGCCGAGAAAGCGATAGCGCGAGAAGGCGTAGGCCGCCGGCAGCGCCACCAGCAGCGAGATCGCCATGTTCATCGACACATAGGTGAGCGAGTTGAGATAGCTGGTGTACCAGCTCGGCTCGGTGAAGATGACACGATAGTTGTCCAGCGTCGGCGCCACCGGCCACAGCGTCAGCCCGCCCAGGATCTCCTGGTTCGACTTCAGCGACATGTTGATCAGCCAGTAGATCGGCACCAGGATGAACACCAGATAGAGCAGCATCACCAGACTCTTGCGTACGTGCATGGCGTCTCACCCCTTGTCGTCGTTATGGGTCATGGCGGTATAGAACACCCAGGTCACCAGCAGGATGATCAGGAAGTAGATCAGCGAGAACGCCGCTGCCCGGCCCAGATCGAACTGCCCCAGCGCCATCTGGGTCAGGGTCTGGCTGAGGAAGGTGGTCGCCGTGCCCGGCCCACCGCCGGTGAGCACGAAAGGCTCGGTATAGATCATGAAGCTGTCCATGAAGCGCAGCATCACCGCGATCAGCAGCACGTTCTTGAGCTTGGGCAGCTGGATGTAGCGAAACACCGCCCAGGCCGAGGCGCGGTCGATGCGCGCGGCCTGATAGTAGACGTCGGGGATCGAGCGCAGCCCCGAGTAGCACAGCAGCGCCACCAGCGAGGTCCAGTGCCAGACATCCATGATCAGCACGGTGATCCACGCATCCCGCGGGCTGGAGGCGTAGTTGTAGTCGATCCCCAGGCCGTTGAGCAGCGACCCGTAGAGGCCGATGTCCTCGCGCCCGATGATCTGCCAGATGGTGCCCACAACGTTCCACGGCACCAGCAGCGGCAACGCCAGCAGAATCAGGCTGACCGGGACGCCGAGGCCGCGCCGTGGCATCGACAGCGCCACGATGATGCCCAGCGGTATCTCGATCGCCAGCACGCAGAAGGAGTAGATGAACTGACGCACCAGCGAATCGTGCAGGCGCGGGTCGCTGAGGATCTCGCGATACCACTCGGTGCCGACGAAGTAGCGCGTGCTCGGGTCGAAGATGTCCTGCACCGAGTAGTTGACCACCGTCATCATCGGAATGATGGCGCTGAAGGCGACCAGCACGAAGACCGGCAATACCAGCCACCACGCCTTGTTGTTATACGGCTTCATCGGAGATCTCCAGCAGCAGGTCGTTGGCGTAGAAGCGCATCCACGCCTCGGGCAGATGCAGCCCCACCGTCTCCTCGGCGAGGCTCGTGTACTCGTCGACCCGCACCTTGATGAGCTGGGTCGGGTCAGCGGTGAGCGCCACGTCGATGATCTTGAACGAGCCCTGGTCCTGGATCAGATCGACGCGCCCGGTCAGGGTCGCCTCGTCAGCCGGCACCAGCTCGACGAACTCCGGGCGGATGCCCAGCTGCAGTCGCGCGCCCTCTTGCGCGGCCAGGCGCGCGTGCCAGGCCTCTGGCAGCGCCAGCTCGATGCCGTGGCAGTGAGCCCGCCCCGCCACGATCTCCAGCTCGAGCAGGTTCATCCCGGGGCTACCGATGAAGTAGCCGACGAAGGTGTGGCGCGGCGTCTCGAACAGTTCGCGCGGGGTGCCGAACTGCACGATCTGGCCGCCGTACATCACCGCGATCTTGTCGGCGAAAGTGGCCGCCTCGAGCTGATCGTGGGTGACGTAGACCATGGTCACGTTGAAACGCTGATGGATCTCCTTGAGCTTGCGGCGCAGGCGCCACTTGAGCTGCGGATCGATCACCGTGAGCGGCTCGTCGAACAGGATCGCGGCGACATCGTCCCGCACCAGCCCGCGCCCCATCGACACCTTCTGCTTCTCGTCCGCGGTGAGATTGCGCGCCTTGCGCGCCAGCAGCGGCTCGATCTCCAGCGCCGCCGCCACCTCGCGCACGCGCGCCTCCACGGTCGCCTTCGGCTTGCCCTGGTTGCGCAGCGGGAACGCCAGGTTGTCGAACACCGTCATGGTGTCGTAGACCACCGGAAACTGAAAAACCTGGGCAATGTTGCGCTGCTGCGGGCTCAGCGCATTGACCGCCTTGCCGTCGAACAGCACCTCACCCTCGGACGGCGCCAGCAGCCCGGACATGATGTTGAGCAGCGTGCTCTTGCCGCATCCGGAGGGCCCCAGCAGCGCATAGGCACCGCCCTGCTCCCACACGTGCTCCATCCGCCGCAGGGCGTAATCCTCGGGCGCGCTCGGATTGTCCTGATAGCTGTGCGCCAGCTGGGCCAAGCGAATCTCTGCCATGATCGTCTCCTCAGGCGCACGCCGCAGTGGCAGGGAACACCGGCGAGAGCAACAGCTCCCCGCCCGGCTCGAACACGAACATCTCGGCGCACGGCAGATAAATCTCCAGCGCCTGATCCACCGCCAGCTCGTGGATACCGCCCAGATGCGCGACCAGATCGATCTCGTCGTGGGTCATATGCAGGAAGGTCTCGGAACCGCCGATCTCGGCCACCCGCACCTGTACCGGCAGGCACAGCGTCTCCCCCGTGGCCACCGGCGCCAGGGAGACGTGGTGCGGCCGCACGCCAAGGCGATAGTGCCCTTCCTTGAGATGCTGCCAGGCCGTCGGCAGCGGCAGCCGCTGGCGGCCGATACGACACTCCCCCGCGGTGACTTCGGCTGCCAGCAGGTTGATCGGCGGCTCGCCGAACAGGCTCGCCGCCTCCATGTTGCGGGGCTGGCGATAGACCTCACCGCTGGGGCCGCTCTGGACGATGCGCCCCTCGTTGAGCAGCACCGTAGTGCCACCCAGCGCGAGCGCTTCGGCGGGTTCGGTGGTGGCGTAGACCGCCACGGTGTCGCGCGACGCGAACAGCTTGCGCATCTCCACCCGCAGCGACTCGCGCAGTTTGTAGTCGAGGTTGACCAGCGGCTCGTCGAACAGCACCAGGTCGGCGTCCTTGACCAGCGCCCGCGCCATCGCCGTGCGCTGCTGCTGGCCGCCGGAGAGCGCCTGCGGATAGCGTCCGAGCAGATGGCCGATCCCCAGCATGTGGGCGGTCTCCTCGACCCGGCGCTGGATCTCGGCCCGCGCCACCTTGGCCTGCTTGAGCGGCGAGGCGATATTGTCGAACACGCTCAGGGTGGGATAATTTATGAATTGCTGATACACCATCGATACGTTGCGCTGGCGCACCGGCACATCGGTCATGTCGCGGCCGCCCAGCCATACCCGCCCGCGGCTGGGCGTATCCAGCCCCGCCATCAGGCGCATCAGGGTGGTCTTGCCGGCCAGGGTATGGCCAAGCAGGACGTTGAACGAGCCGCTGTCGAGCTGCAGATTGGCCTCGTCGATATAAGTCTCGCCGCGCACCTTCAACGTCACGTCTTCGAGTTGTAATGACATCGGCCGGGGAACCCCTTTGTTTTCTTTTCCGAGCATCGTAAAACACCCATTCGAAAAAGCCATAGGGTGCGCCCGACGCGCCCGAGAAATAATCTCTTAAACCATGATTATAAAGGACTTTTACGATATTGAACCTTAGTATCAGCGACCATTGGACGAGAGTGAAACCACCCTTTTATTACGACTAAAGTCGCTATTTTTGTTGGCTTCCGAAAAGCTCGCCTTTTCGAAAAATGACATAGCCGATGCTGCAGGGAAGACTCAGATCGCGCAGACGTGGGGAGAGCACAAGCAGCAGCAAAAAGCGCCACCACAAGCGTGAAGACGAAGAGACGAATAGACGGTTAGAGAAAGCCAACGAAGAGTAAAAGGCAGACAGACGATACCAACGAAAAACCCCAGGCCAAGAGCCTGGGGTTTCGAGATGGTAGGACCGAGCGGATTTGAACCGCTGACCTCCACGATGTCAACGTGGCGCTCTAACCAACTGAGCTACGGTCCTGCAAACTGAGGGCACTTTGAAGCGACTGGTAGGACCGAGCGGATTTGAACCGCTGACCTCCACGATGTCAACGTGGCGCTCTAACCAACTGAGCTACGGTCCTGCTGATGTCGCTGTGGTGCTGCCGTCAAACTGATTTAGCTGACTTTGCACCGATGTCATCCGGCCTGCCTCGCCGTGACAACGGAAGCGAATTCTACCCATGCCGCAGAGTATTGCAACCCTTGGCGCGTAAAAAAATTCGCCAAGCCGTTGTCTGCCCTGACTTTAATCACCCCAAGCGAACAGATACCAGACCATGATCTACCCCTGGAGGGCCCTGTAGAAGCCGTCTCGGGCCCCTTTTATGCCTGCGTGAACGGCACCTTCTGATAATATTCGCATCACAACATCGGCCGCGCAGCTCGCCGGCCATGGCAGGACAACGCCGCGCTCGAGCCTGTGCCCGCGGCGTTGTCACCGTGTCGCCAGCCGCCCCAGGACCCAACATGACCCAGCAGGACCGCCACGAAGCCATCATCGCCCTGGTCAAACGTCAGGGCTACGCCGCCATCGAGCAGCTGGCAACGGAGTTCAACGTCACCCCGCAGACCATTCGCCGGGATCTCAACCAGCTCGCCGAAGAGGGCGCGGTACGCCGAGTCCATGGTGGCGCCGGGCTGGAATCGAGCACCGTCAACACCGCCTACCACACGCGCAAGACGCTCAATCTCGAGGCCAAGCGACGCATTGCCGAGCTGTTGGTCACCCAGATTCCCGACTCGGCCTCCCTGTTCATCAACATCGGTACCAGCAACGAGTTCATCGCCGAGGCGCTGTGCCAGCACAGCGGTCTCGAGGTGATCACCAACAATCTCAACGTCGCCGCCATCCTCCAGCACAAGACCGACTTCAACGTCATCGTCGCCGGCGGCCAGGTGCGCTCTCGCGATGGCGGCATCATCGGCGAGGCGACGATCGACTTCATCAATCAGTTCAAGGTCGACTACGGCATCATCGGCATCAGCGGTATCGACCGCGACGGCTCGCTGCTGGAGTTCGACTATCAGGAAGTGCGCGTGGCCCAGGCGATCATCCGCAACTCGCGCCAGGTCTACCTCGCCGCCGACCACTCCAAGTTCCAGCGCAACGCCGTGGTACGCCAGGGCAACCTGAGCCAGGTCGACGCCTTCTTCACCGACCGCCAGCCGCCGGACACCCTGGTCCGCCTGATGCACGAGCACGGCGTCGAACTGCATGTGGCCGGCGAAGCGGCGGCGGCCCAGGCCAGCGAGAACTGAGTCACAGCGCATTGAGCCGGCGCCGGACACACGGCCTGCTCTGCTCCCACCGCCCCACCCCCGGTTCGGGGCGGCGTCACGGCACCGGCCTATCCGCTGCCCCTCTTGTTTTAGCCCCCTGTTCTAGCCCCACGTTTTAGCCCCCTGCTTTAGCCCCGCTGTGCTAGCCCGCCTTGTTCCGCCCCGCTGGACGCCATCTCGAGACGCCACCACGGGACGGCCAGGCTCACCGCCGACGCCGCGGCACGGCGTCCCGCGCTTCTGCCATCCGAGGCGAGCGGCGAGTCAGCGACTCATGCCCCCGCCCTCAGCGCCGATTTTCACCGCGAAAGCAGATACCGCCTATTGATGTTCGAAAATGATTGGTCTATTTTCGTTTTCGAAAACACATCTCACACGACACGGGGGAGACGGCATGAGCACGGTGGCGCAAGACAAGACCTACGACATGATCGTCGTGGGCGGCGGCATCAATGGCACCGGTATCGCCAACGATGCCGCTGGCCGCGGCCTGTCGGTGCTGCTGTGCGAGCAAGCCGATCTGGCCAGCGCGACCTCTTCCGCCAGCAGCAAGCTGATCCATGGCGGTCTGCGCTATCTCGAACACCGCGAGTTCCGACTGGTGCGCGAAGCGCTGCGCGAGCGCGAGGTGATGCTGCGCAAGGCACCACATATCGTCTGGCCGATGCGCTTCATTCTGCCCCACCAGCCGCACCTGCGCCCCGCCTGGATGATCCGTGCCGGGCTCTTCCTCTATGATCACCTCAGCCACCGCGACAGCCTGCCCAACGCCAAGCGGCTGACATTCGATGCCCAGGGCCCCCTCGTGCCGGAGATCAAGCGCGGCTTCGAGTACTCCGACTGCTGGGTGGACGACGCCCGTCTGGTGCTGCTCAACGCGCTCCAGGCCCAGGACAAGGGCGCCGATATCCGCCTGCGTACGCGCTGCAGCGCGGCCAACGAGGAGAATGGCGGCTGGCGGGTGACGCTGGAAGATCGCCTCTCCGGCAAGACAAGCCAGGTACGCGGCAAGGTACTGGTCAACGCCAGCGGGCCGTGGGTCGAGTCCTTCGTCAAGGGCAGCGCCCAGCGCCAGTCGCGCTACGGTATCCGCATGATCCAGGGCAGCCATCTGATCGTACCGCGGCTCAACCAGGACGAGCGCGCCTACATCCTGCAGAATCAGGACGGGCGTATCGTCTTCGTGCTGCCCTACCAGCAGCACTACAGCCTGATCGGCACCACCGACCGCCGCTATCAGGGCGATCCGTCCCGCGTCGGTATCAGCGAGGAGGAGATCGGCTATCTGCTCAAGGTACTCAATGGCCATTTCCAGCGTCAGCTCAGCCGCGACGATGTCATCGCCACCTACTCCGGGGTGCGCCCGCTGTGCGACGACGAGTCGGAAAACCCCTCGGCGATGACCCGCGACTACACCTTGGACCTCGACACCCACGGCGCCCCGCTGCTGTCGATCTTCGGCGGCAAGATCACCACCTATCGCAAGCTCGCCGAAGCGGCCCTGCGCAAGCTGCAGCCGCTGCTGCCGCAGATGCGTGCGGCGTGGACCGCCGAGGCCACCCTGCCCGGGGGCGACATCGATGGCCGCGAGGCGTTCGCCGCCCGCCTCCAGCGCGACTACGCGTTCCTGCCGGCGGCGTGGGCAGAGCGCTTCGCCTCCAGCTACGGCAGCCTGTGTCTTCGCTTCCTCGACGGCGTCAGCCACCGTGAGGCGCTGGGAGAAGAGTTCGGTGGCGGTCTGACCCGCGCCGAGGTCGACTATCTGATCGACCACGAGTGGGCCCGCACCAGTGACGACATCCTGTGGCGGCGGACCAAGCTGGGGCTGGTGCTGACGCCGGCCCAGGTGGCGGCGCTGGACGCCTATCTCGCCACCCATCCGCGCCTGAACTCAGCCAGTACCGAAGCCAGCAACGTAGCCAGCCCGGCAGCGGCGATGAGCGAGACCTGGGCCGGGTAGCGATCCCCGCGCCGGGCGTCGTTCCCGGCGCTCGGAAAACGGCGGTGTGTTCCCGGCCCTCTGCTACGCTGGAGGCACCCGCCGCTCTTTTCCGAGGATTTCCGCTTTGCAACTCCTGTTCACGCTGCTGGGCTGCCTGGTACTGATCGTGACCTTGGTGCCCTATCTGCGGATCCGGCACTGGAGCGTGAGAAGTTTCGACTTCCCCCTGCTGCAGATCGCCTGTATCGCCACCGCGCTGGCACTGCTGCAGCTCGCCTGTCAGCCCCACGCCTGGTGGCACTGGTGCGGCGTCGGCGCCAGCCTGGTCGCCGCTGGCGTGCAGTGGGCCCGCATCTACCCCTGGACCCCGCTGGCCCGTTGCGCAGTGGTCAAGGCACGCGAGCGCGATGCCAGCCGCGAGCTCACGCTGCTGGTCTCCAACGTGCTCACCCCCAATCGCCAGGCACACAAGCTGATCGCTCAGGTCGAGCAGCACCAGCCCGACCTGCTGCTGACGCTGGAATCAGACCGCTGGTGGGGAGACCGCCTCGACGAAGCGCTGGGCGAGCAGTTCCCCGACGCGGTGCGCATTCCGCTCGACAACCTCTACGGCATGCACCTCTATTCGCGCCTCCCGCTCGAAGAGGTCGAAGTGAAGTGGCTGATCCAGGATGACATCCCCTCGATCCACGCCTGGGTGCGCCTGGAAAGCGGCAAGCGCGTGCGGCTGCATGCGCTGCACCCGCGCCCGCCCGCGCCATCGGAGAGCGACGAGTCACTGTGGCGCGATGCCGAGCTGCTGCTGGTGGGCGAAGCAATCGCCGGTGACAAGCGAGCGACGCTGGTGGCCGGAGACCTCAACGATGTCGCCTGGTCGCGCACCACCAAGCTGTTCTGCAAGGTCAGCGGCATGCTCGATCTACGCCGCGGCCGCGGTCAGTACAGTACCTTCCACGCCAAATACCCATTCCTGCGCTGGCCGCTGGATCACGTCTTCGTCTCCGAGCAGTTCACGCTGGTGGCAATGCGCCGGCTGAAAGAGATCGGTTCGGATCACTTCCCGATGCTGGTCACCCTGCGCCACGATCCCAGCCGGGCCGACGAGAACGAGCCGGAAGCCGCCGACGCCGAGGAACGCCGCGACGCCGAAGACACCATCGAAGAGGCCAAGGAGCGCCACGGCGAAGCGCCGGTATGAGCCACACGCTGACTCTGGCCGGCAACAGCAGCGCTCCCCTTCACGCCACCAACGCCAGATCATATCTGCTGTAGGAGCGAGCTCTGCTCGCGAATCTTTGGCCGGCGGCCATCGCCAGGCATTACGCAACGCACGCGCAAGCCCAAGCCCCGCTGCCCACGTCAGCCGAAGATGAATGTATCAGCTACTGCCCTTCGCGAGCGAGCCCACTCCTACAGGCGGCTGAACCCGGTGCGCCACCCCGAAAGGTGGCGCGCGTCGCATTCGTTCACCCGGGAATACCGCCCTCGGTCAGCTTGGCCGGGTCGAGCAGACGTTCCAGCTCTTCGCGGGAAAGATCGGTCTCCTCCTCGGCCACGTCGATGATCGGGCGGCCACCCTGGTAGGCTTTCTTGGCCACAGCGGCGGCGGCATCGTAGCCGATCACCGAATTGAGCGCGGTGACCAGGATCGGATTCTTGGACAGCGGCGTCTCGATGTTGTCTCGGCGCACGTTGAAGGTGGCGATGGCGCGATCCGCCAGCAGCCGACTAACGTTGGTCAGCAGCCGGATCGATCCGAGCAGATTATGGGCGATCAGCGGCAGCATCACGTTGAGCTGGAAGTTGCCGCTCTGGCCCGCCACGGTGATCGCGGTGTCATTGCCGATCACCTGGGCCGCCACCTGGATCGCCGACTCCGGAATCACCGGATTGACCTTGCCCGGCATGATCGAGCTGCCCGGCTGCAGTGCCTCCAGCTCGATCTCGCCCAGGCCCGCCAGCGGCCCGGAGTTCATCCAGCGCAGGTCGTTGGCGATCTTCATCACCGCACAGGCGTAGGTGCGCAGATGCCCGGAGAGCTCCACCGCCGCATCCTGGGAGGCGAGGCTGGCGAAGAAGCTGTCGTTGGGTCGGAACTCAAGATGGGTATCGCGGGCCAGCCGCTCCGCCACCCGCTGGGCGAACTCGGGATGGGCGTTGACCCCGGTCCCCACCGCGGTGCCGCCCAGCGCCAGGCGCGTCACCCGCTTGAGCCCATCCTCCAGCCGCTCGATCGCCTGGCCGATCTGACTCGACCAGCCGCCCAGCTCCTGGCTCAGACGCACCGGCATGGCGTCCATCAGATGGGTGCGCCCGGTCTTGACCACGTCGTCGAGACTCTGCGCCTTGTCGTCGATGCTCGAGCGCAGGTAGTGCAGCGCCGGCAGCAGCCGCTCTCGCACCTGAACCGCCGCGGCCAGATGGATCGCGGTGGGGATCACGTCGTTGCTCGACTGCCCCATGTTGACGTGATCGTTGGGGCCGACCGTGAGCGAATCGCTGCTGGCCAGATGCGAGATCACCTCGTTGACGTTCATGTTGGTCGAGGTGCCGGAGCCGGTCTGGAACACATCCACCGGGAACTGGTCGGCGTGCTGCCCCGCGATGATCTCATCGGCGGCGCTGATGATAGCGTTGGCGCGCGCCGCGTCGAGCAGCCCCAGCTCCTGGTTGACCTCGGCGGCGGCACGCTTGATCTGCGCCACCGCGGCGATGAACTCGCCCGGCAGCGGCTGGCCGCTGACCGGGAAGTTATTCACGGCGCGCTGGGTCTGGGCGCCGTAGCGGGCACTGGCGGGCACCTCGAGCTCGCCCATGCTGTCACGTTCGATACGCTGTTGAGTCATGGTTGCCTCCTGACGATGGCGGATGAATGCCGTTGAAATCGGGCCGCGGGACGGCGCTAAGAACACTCACGGAACTCACTCAAGACTAGCAGGCCCAGCACCGCTTGCAGCGCCCATCGCTAGCGCTGGGCATGCCCCGAAAACGCCACCGCCCGCGCGGATGGAGCGCGGGCGGTGGCAGGTCTCGCCGAGGCGCAGCCTGGACGCGTCAGTCGAAGTCGATGATTTGGCGGATCGCCTCGCCACTGGCAAGCCGGTCGAAACCGAGGTTGATCTCGTCCAGCTTCAGACGGTGGGTCAGCAGCTTCTCCACCGGCAGGCGGCCGGCGCGATAGAGCGCGATATACTCAGGCACGTCCAGCGACGGCACGTGCCCGCCCAGATAGGAACCCTTGAGCGTACGCTCCTCGGCGACCATCCGCGTAGGGCTGATGGCGAAACGCACGTCCGGATGCGGTAGCCCCGAGGTCACCGTGGTACCGCCGCGGGCGGTAGACTCGTAGGCGAACTCCAGCGCCCTGGAGACACCGGCGAACTCGGCGGCGATATCCACCCCACCGCCGCTGATCTCGCGCACCTGCTCGATGGCATCGGCGTCGCTGCTGTTGACCACATGGGTGGCGCCCATTGCCTTGGCGGTTTCCAGCTTGTCTGGGGCGATGTCGGCGGCAATCACCTGACGAGCGCCGCCCCCGGCAGCCCCCATCACCGCCGCCAGACCGACCCCACCGAGGCCGACCACCAGCACCGACTGCCCCAGACGCAGGCCGGCGGTATGAACCACCGCGCCGACCCCGGTGAGCACGGCGCAACCGAACAGCGCCGCGATATGGAACGGCAGATCGGCATCGATCCGCGTCAGCGACCGTCGCGAGGCCACCGCGTACTCGGCGAAGCCGGAAACCCCGATATGGTGATAGATCTTCTGCCCGCCCCGGTGCAGGCGCATGCCGCCGCCCAGCAGGTGCCCGGCGCCATTGGCCACCTGCCCCGGCGCGCACAGCGCCGCACGCCCGGAGAGACACGAAGCGCAGGCGCCGCAGCTGGGGGCGAACGAGAACACCACATGATCGCCGGGCGCGAGATCCTCGACGCCCTCGCCGACCTCGACCACCTCGCCGGCGGCCTCGTGCCCCAGCACCATCGGCAGCGGCCGCGGCCGATCGCCGTTGATGGTGGAGAGATCCGAGTGGCACAGCCCGGCGGCGCGCATGCGCACCAGCACCTCGCCGCGCCCGGGCGGGTCGAGCTCGACCTCCTCGATCGACAGCGGCTGCGACTCCCGGTACGGGCGTGGCTTCTGCATCTCGTGGATCACGGCTGCATGCATTTTCATCGCGACTTCCCTATTCGATGGATCGCCCCGGCACGCCTCATCATGCCGGGTGCGCCTGGCGTTGATGTGCCGGGCCCGGCATTCGACATGCCAGGCCCGGCACTCCGTCTGTCAGAAAAACTCGGCCTGTCAGGAGAATCTCGGTCTGTCAGGAATAGTACTCGGGCGCGTGACGGAAGGTCGGCCACGCCTGCGGGTCGTGGCCGGTGACCACCAGCGCCCCGGTTTTCTCGGCCAGTGCATGCAGCTTGCGCACAGAGCGCACCGTATCCACGGTCGAGGCAAGAAAGCCCGGTAGCGCCTTCTCATCCCAGTGATCGGTGGTGTAGGCCGCATCCACCGCCAGCAGCACCGGGCCGGTCTCGGGGAGCTGGAGCAGAAAGCTGGCATGCCCAGGGGCATGCCCCGGGGTGAAGATGAAGCGGATGCTGCCGTCGCCGAAGACGTCATAGCCGTCGTCGCCATCCTCGAGCAGATGCCACTTCAGCCCGGGACGATCGAAATCGGCGCGGATATAGCCGCCGGCGGCGAACCAGTCCGGCGCCATGGCATACTCGTATTCGCGCCGCCGTACGATATGCGTGGCATTGGGGAAGCGTCCGGTCGCACCGGTGTGGTCCAGGTGCAAGTGGCTGTGCAGGACATAGCGCACGTCCTCGGGTTCGATGCCGAAGGCCTTCAGCGCCTGGACACACCCCTCCTCCTCCCGCATCACCGGCCAGTAGACCGCGGTGACGTCTCCCCAGTGGGCCACCGGGTCGCTGGCGCACTCGACGGCGCAGCCGCCGTCGATGACCACATTGCCCGCCGGATGCGTGATCAGGTACCAGGGCACCGGAATCTCGTACTCATCCAGCCCCGCATTCATCTTGATATTGCACACCCGGCACTTGAGCGTGCCGGTCTGGAACATGTAAAGACGTGGGGTAGTCATGACGCACTCCTGGTTGGAACACACGAAGACGACATTGCCGCTGAGCGCGGATCGAATACGGTGCCCGATTCAACGACCGCAAGCGGCATCGAGCCTCGCCGCCGGGCGACCGGACGTGTCAGAGTAGGCCACCGCCAAACGGCATGAACAGCGGACTTTGGTCCCAGGCATGCCCGCTCTCAACATACTCATGGAGACGTCTCAACCATGTGGCACCGCCAGCAATTCACGCTCTCCGCGCGCCCGCGCGGCTTTCATCTGGTCACCGACGAGATCCTGGCGGCACTGCCGCGACTGGCCGAGGTCCAGACCGGCCTGCTCCATCTGCAACTGATGCACACCTCGGCCTCGCTGACCCTGAACGAGAACGCCGACCCCGACGTGCGCCATGACATGGCGCTGTTCGCCGCCCGGATCGCCCCCGAGCGGCTCGACGGCCTGCGTCACACCCTCGAAGGCCCGGATGACATGCCCGCCCACGTTCTCGCCAGCCTGTTCGGCACCCAGCTGACCCTGGCGGTGGACAACGGCCGCCTGCTCAGCGGCACCTGGCAGGGCATCTGGCTGGGCGAGCACCGCCAGCACGGCGGCGCACGCCGGATCACCGCCACCCTGAGCGGTGAGTGACCCCGCCGGACCACACTCTCAGTGCGAGTGGCGTGGCACCTCGGCGCCACGGCAGCCGCGCAGGAAGTCGAAGTCACAGCCTTCGTCGGCCTGCAGTACGTGCTCGATATAGAGTTGACGATAACCACCGCTGCTGGCGATCTGATTCGACGCCGCGGTGGGATCGGCGGCAGCCAGGCGGCGTGCGATCTCGGCGTCGTCGACCTCCAGCTCGAGCTTGCCGCTGTCGCAGTCCAGGCTGATCCAGTCGCCGTTCTCGACCGCCGCCAGCGGGCCGCCGGCGGCCGCCTCCGGGGCCACGTGCAGCACCACGGTGCCGTAGGCGGTACCGCTCATGCGGGCATCCGAGATGCGCACCATGTCGGTGATGCCCTGGGCCAGAATCTTCGGCGGCAGGCCCATGTTGCCGACCTCGGCCATGCCGTGATAACCCCGCGGGCCGCAGTGTTTCATCACCAGGATGTCGTCCGGCGAGACCTCCAGATCGGGGTCGTTGATGCGCGCCTTGTAGTCGTCGAAGTTCTCGAACACCACCGCCCGCCCGCGATGACTCATCAGCGCCGCGGTCGCCGCCGAGGGCTTGAGCACCGCGCCATTGGGCGCCAGGTTGCCGCGCAGGATGCACATGCCGCCGTCGTCGCGCAGCGGGTTGTCGAGCGGGCGGATCACGTCGTCGTTGTAGAGCGGCGCCTCGCGCACGTTTTCCCACAGCGTGCGACCATTGACCGTCAGCGCATCCGGGTGCGGCAGGCGGTCGGCATCGCCCAGACGCTTGAGTACCGCCGGCAGGCCGCCGGCATAGTAGAACTCCTCCATCAGATAGCGCCCGGAGGGCTGCAGGTCGACGATCGTCGGCGTGCCGCGCCCCATCCGGGTCCAGTCGTCGAGGCTCAGGTCGACCCCGATACGCCCGGCGATCGCCTTGAGATGGATCACCGCATTGGTCGATCCGCCAATGGCGGCATTGGTGCGAATGGCGTTCTCGAACGCCTCACGGGTGAGGATCTTCGACAGTTTGAGGTCCTCGTGGACCATCTCGACGATACGGTTGCCGGAGAGGTGGGCGAGCACGTAGCGGCGTGAGTCCACCGCCGGGATGGCGGCATTGTGGGGCAGCGATACCCCCAGCGACTCGGCCATGCAGGCCATCGTCGAGGCCGTGCCCATGGTGTTGCAGGTACCCGCCGAGCGCGACATGCCCGCCTCTGCCGCCATGAAGTCGTGCATCGAGATCTGACCCGCCTTGACCTGCTCGGAGAGCTGCCACACCACCGTGCCGGAGCCGATATCCTTGCCCTGGTGCTTGCCGTTGAGCATCGGCCCGCCGGTCACCACGATCGCCGGAATATCGCAGCTCGCCGCGCCCATCAGCAGTGCCGGGGTGGTCTTGTCGCAGCCCACCAACAGCACCACGCCATCGATGGGGTTGCCGCGGATCGCCTCCTCGACGTCCATGCTCGCCAGATTGCGGGTGAACATCGCCGTGGGGCGCAGATTGGACTCACCGTTGGAGAACACCGGGAACTCCACCGGATAGCCCCCCGCCTCGAGCACGCCCTGCTTGACGTGCTCGGCGAGCTTACGGAAATGGGCGTTGCAGGGCGTCAGTTCCGACCAGGTATTGCAGATGCCGATGATCGGCTTGCCCTGGAATTCGTGGTCCGGAATGCCCTGATTCTTCATCCAGCTACGGTACATGAAGCCGTTCTTGTCGGCCCGGCCAAACCACTCCGCGGAGCGCAGTCGCGGGGTCTTGTCGCCAGCATCGCTCATCTCGTCTCTCCTTGGTCCGCCGGGGCCGGCAGCGCGGCCCCGCAGGGTCTAGTACGTGTCAGGGTCGTGCCTACAGCGCCGCGAACAGCAGCCAGGCCAGGGCAAAGGCCAGCAGCGAGATCGCGGTGGAAATCACGGTCCAGGTCTTGAGCATGGTCTTGGTATCGACGGCGAGAAAACGCCCCACCAGCCAGAAACCGGAATCGTTGACGTGCGAATAGCCGATCGCGCCGGCGACGATCGCCACGGTGATGCAGGCCGCCGGCAGCCCGGCCAGCGAGGGATCGGCGAGGACCACCGGCGCCATGATGCCGGCGGCGGTGGTACCGGCCACGGTGGCCGAACCCTGGGCCACACGGATCACCGCGGCGATCACGTAGCCGGCGAGGATCACCGGCATACCCAGCGTCTGCAGACTGTCCGCCAGCGCGTCGCCTATGCCGCTGGCCGTCAGCACCCCACCGAACATGCCCCCCGCCCCAGTGATCAGGATGATGCTGCAGACCGGCGCCAGCGCCTGCTCGACGATCTCGTTGATCGACTCCATCGCGCCGCGTTCGCGTGAACGCAGCACCAGCAACCACATCGCCACGCAGGTGCTGATGAGCATCGCGATGGGCGTCTCGCCGATCAGCATCAGCGCGTGGACCAGGGCGCCATCGGCGGCGATCGCCCCGCTCTGGGCCAGCGTCGACAGCCCGGTGTTGAGAAAGATCAGCGCCAGCGGCAGCAGCAGCACCAGCAGCACGGTGGCAAACGCCGGACGCCGGGCGGCGGGAACCTGCTCCTGCTCGCCCCCCATCAGATCGGGCACGCGCTGAAAGGGCGCACGCCGAGCCAGGACCAGCGACAGTCGATAGCCCGTGAGATACCAGGTCGGCAGCCCCACCAGCAGCGCCACGAACAGCACCTGACCGATATCCGCCTGCAAGAACACCGCCGCGGCCACCGGCCCCGGATGCGGCGGCATCAGCGCATGCATCACCAGAAAGGCGCCGGCGGCCGGCAAGCCGTAAAGCAGCAGCGAAGCCTTGAGCTCGCGGGCCACCGAGTAGATCACCGGCAGCATCACCACGAAGGCGGCGTCGAGAAAGATCGGAAAGCCGAACAGCAGACACGCAATCGACAGCCCCAGCGGGGCCTTGTCACGTCCGAACAGGCGAATCAGCGTGTCGGCCAGCACCCGCGCCCCGCCGGAAACCGCCACCAGGCGTCCGAGCACCGCCCCGAAGCCGATCAACAGCGCCACGTTACCCAGGGTCTTGCCGAAGCCGCCGAGTAGTGTCGGCAGCAGGTCGGCGACCGAGATCCCGGTCGCCAGCGCGGTGCCGATACTGACGATCACCAGGGCAAAGAACGGATGCAGCCGCACCCGGATGATCAGCACCAGCAGGATGGCGATGGCCAGCGCCGCGATCCCCATCAGGCCCAGGGTCGACAATCCCGAAGCCGCCTGTGCGCTCTCTTGCATGAACTCCTCCTCACGGGCCCGGGCGATGGCTCGGACGTCTTGGCGTGGAAGCCTGCACGTTACGGGCGGAGATCAATAACCAACTAATAGCAATTTAGGCTTTTTAAGATATGTTTTTTAATATCAATCTTGCGAAGCCGGCACCCCGTCTGCCGCGTCCCACCGTGGCGGCTGGCGCCACCCAGACCAAAGTCGAGGCACCGGAGACCAAAGTCGTAGGCCAGATCGTCGCCGCTCAACCCGCCCGTCGCGCCTGTTTCCAGCGATCGAACATCACCGCCAGCAGCAGGATCGCGCCGCGTACCAGGTATTGATAGAAGGTCGGCACGTTGAGCAGCCCCATGGCGTTCTGCACGCAGCCCATGATCAATACCCCCACCAGCACCCCGGTGATCGAGGCGACCCCGCCGGAGAGCGAGACCCCGCCCAGCACGCAGGCGGAGATCACCGCCAGCTCCAGCCCCTGTGACGTATTGGGGTCGCCCAGACCCATGCGCGAGGTGAGCAGGACACCGGCGATACCCGCCACCAGCCCCTGCAGCGCGAACACGATGATCTTGAGCCGGCGCACGTTGACCCCGGCCAGCGCGGCAGCCTCAGCGTTGCCCCCGGTGGCCAGGGTGTTACGGCCGAAAGCGGTCAGATTGAGCACCACGCCGAACACCACGAAGCAGGCGATCATGGTCCACACCGGCAGGGTCAGGCCGAGGAAGGCGGCACTACCGAGATCGAAGAAACCGGGCACGGTGATCATCACCGCGTCGCCGCCGGAGGTGATGTAGGCCAGCCCGCGCACGAACTCCATCGCCGCCAGGGTGGCGATCAGCGAGTTGATGCCGAAGCGCGCCACCACGAAACCGTTGAAGGCGCCCACCGCGGCGCCGGCGGCAACCCCCACCAGCACCCCGACGACGACGCTGCCGGTATTGGAGGTGACCATCGCCGCCACCACGCCGGCGAAGGCGACGATCGAGGCGACCGACAGATCCACCTCACCCAGCGCCAACACCATCATCATGGTGGTGGCGATGGTGCCGATCAGGGTCACCGAAAGCAGCAGACCGACGATGTTGCGCCCGGTCAGGAAGTCCGGCACCAGCACCGAGAGGCCGATGAACAGCAGCACGAATACGGCAATCAGCCCCGAGGTATCGAGCAGGGTGCGCAGCGGCTTGGGCAGCCCGCGCCGGCCCACCGCGGCCGGGGCTGCCTGGGAGACGAGTTTGTCACTGGACATGCGGGGTCATCCTCTGGAACGGAAAAGGTCGATGGAGATCGTCAGCGCCGGCGGCTCGGCGCCTCACGCCGGCAGTGCCAGGCCGAGCAGGCGCTCGGGGGTGGCCTCCTCGCGCGCCACCACCTCGATCAGTTCGCCGTCGCGCATCACCCCGATGCGGTCACAGATCGAGCTCACCTCGGCGAGATCGCTGGAGATCACCAGCACGCTCTTGCCCTGCTCGGCAAGATCGTAGAGCAGCGCGTAGATATCGCGTCGGGCGCCGACGTCGATACCGCGGGTCGGCTCGTCCATCACGAACAGCTCGATCTGCTCGGCCAGCCAGCGCGCCAGGATCACCTTCTGCTGATTGCCACCGGAGAGATTGGCGATCGGCGTACGCGGCCCGGGCGTCTTGATCCGCAACTGGCGGATATAGTGATGCGCGTTCTCGGTCTCGCGGCCGACATGGCGAAACACGCCCCAGCGGCGGAAGAAACGCCGACAGCTGATATTGAGATTGTCGGCGACGCTGGCGACCGGAAAGATGCCCTGGGACTTGCGATCCTCGGGGCACATCGCGATGCCGGCGCGAATCGCCGCCCGGGCGCTGGCGAAACGCTGCGCCTCGCCGGCGAACACCACCTGCCCCGCCGAGGCGCGCTCGGCGCCGCAGACCAGGCGCATCAGTTCGCTACGTCCAGCGCCCACCAGTCCGAACAGACCCAGCACCTCGCCGCGGCGAATCTCCAGCGACACCGGCGCGCGCACCCCACGCCCCGCAAGCCCCTCCAGGCGCATCAGCACCTCGCCGTGCTGACGCGGGCGGTAGCCGTAGACATCCTCGATCTCGCGCCCAACCATCTCGCTGACCAGGGTGTCGTGGTCGAGCCCATCGAGGGTCGGGTGGGTCCGAATATGGCGCCCGTCACGAAACACCGTGACCGCGTCGCACATCTCGAACACCTCCTCCATGCGATGGGTGACATACAGCACCACCCGGCCCTCGTCGCGCAGCCGCGCCACGATGCGCTTGAGATGGCGTGTCTCCTGCACCGACAGCGAGCTGGTGGGCTCGTCGAAGGCGATGATGCGCGCATCGCGCAGCAGCGCGCGGCCGATCTCGATCATCTGCTGCTGGCCGATGGAGAGCTCGCGCACCTTGGTCGCGGGGTGAATGGCGCCCTCGCCCAGCTCCTCGAGAATGGCCAGCGCTCGCTTGCGCAGGGCGCGCCGGTCGACCATGCCGTAACGCACCGGCAGCTGGCCCAGCAGCAGGTTCTCGGCCACCGAGAGGTTGGGCGACAGCGTCAGTTCCTGGTAGATGATCGCCACCCCGCGAGCGAGCGCCTCGCGGGCGTTGGCGAACACGTGGCGCTCGCCGTCGATCCACAGGGCACCGTCGGTGACCCGGTTGACGCCGCTGAGCACCTTGAGCAGGGTCGACTTGCCCGCGCCGTTCTCGCCCATCAGCGCGTGCACTTCGCCACGGCGGGCCTCGAAGCTGACCGCATCGAGGGCCTTGACCCCGGGGAAGGTCACCGTGACGCCCTCGACGCGCAGATAGGCTGGGGAATTCGCCATCTCGACTCTCCTGGACGCGGCCGTCGACCGCGGGGGTGAACACTGAAGACAGTGCAGGGATCGCTCACAGCGGCCGTGGCGGCGCCCGCGGGCACCGCCACGTCACGCGCTCAGAGTCCCAGGTCGGCGCGCACCTGCTGCCAGTTGTCGCGGGTCATCAGCGTGCCGGTGGTTTCGGTATTGGCCGGGGGTTTCTTGTCCTGGGTGATCCAGGTGTAGAGATTGTCGGCGCTCTGACGTCCATGCATGGTCGAACTCACCGCCACGGTGCCGTAGAAGCCGGTCGGCTTCTGGCGCGAGAATTCGGCGAAGGCGGCGCCCGAGCCGTTGATGCCCACGCCGATCACCTGCTCCGGAGAGAGGCCGTACTGTTCACTGGCGCGCACGCCGCCGAGCACGCTCTCCTCGTTGAGGGCGTAGATCACCCAGTGCTCGAAGCGCCCGTTCTTGGAAAACACCGGCGAGGCGGCAGCGAAGGCGCTGCTGGTATCGGTGTTCTGCTGCGGCGCATCGAAGATGTTCTGCTCGACGAAGCCGGCATCGAGCAGCGCGTCGGTGGCACCGTCGGTGCGCGCCTTGGCGGTGGGCAGCTCATTGTTGCTGATACGCAGCGCCGCTACCTCCTGCGGGTCCCAGCCGCGCCGCTTCATCTCGGCGGCGATCGCCTCGCCCACCTGGCGCCCGATCTTGTAGCCCGACATGCCCAGGTGCGGCACATCCGCCATCGGCTTGCCGTCGGCGCCCAGGAACTGGTCGTCGACGGTCACCACCTTCATGCCGTACTGTTTGGCACGGTTGACGATCGCCGGCCCCAGGCGCACATCCGGCGGGCAGATCACGAATCCCTGCGCACCCTGGGAGTTGAGATTGTCGATCGCGCTCAGCACCTGCTGGCCATCCTCGCCGGCCAGCCGCACCACCTCGAAGCCCTTCTCCTGGCCAAGCTTGGTCGCCGCATCCTGCTCGTTGATGAACCACGCCTGCTCCGGCTTCTTGACGATGAAACCGATCTTGACCTCGTCCTGCGCCAGCGCAGGCGTGAAACACAGGCTCAGGCTGACGCCCAGCGCCAGCAGCAACGGTATGACCTTGCGATTCATGCGACTCTCTCCCTGCCCTCGTGGGCGCGTGGTTGTCATTCTTGGCGCGCCGGGAGCCGGCGCCGTACGCGCTCGACGATAAGCGCTGCCGCAATAACCAACTAATAACGAGGAGCGCGATTTGCGATACGCAAATGAATATCCAGCGGGAGAGACACGAGACGCGGCGCGGGGCCGCCGTCTGCAATGGGCCGATGGCGCCAGACTAAAGTCTTCCGCGACTTTCGTTCACGGTGTCAACTAACTCCTGACAGCGCCACCAGGCGCGGATCGCTGCGGGTAGACGAACGAACCGTCGCGTCAACAACCTCAGGCGGAAGCGGCAAGGCAGGAGAAGCGATAGCGAGTGCGCGAACGGTAGACCTCACCCGGCTGCAGGACCGTATCGGGGAAGTCGGGCCGATGCGGCGAGTCGGGAAAGTGCTGGGTTTCCAGCGCCAGCCCGGCGTGCTGCCGGTAGGGCTGGCCGGCCTTGCCTGTCAGCGTGCCATCGAGCGCGTTGCCAGCGTAGAACTGAAGCCCCGGTTCGCTGGTGGCGACCTCGAGCACCCGGCCGCTCTCGGGCTCGGTCACCCGCGCAGCGAACCTGAGCCCCGACTCGTCGGCGTCAACGCCATCGAGCACGAAATTGTGGTCATAGCCGCCGGCCCGGACGAGCTGCGGATGGCGCTGGCGCGAGCGCGCGCCGATCGCCATCGGCGAGGTGAAATCAAACGGCGTACCCGCCACCGGCGCGATCTCGCCGCTGGGAATCAGCTGCTCGTCGACCGGGGTAAAGGCGCTGGCCGCCAGCATCAGGCGGTGGTCGAGCACATCGCCATTGCCCTCGCCGCGCAGGTTGAAGTAGCTGTGCTGAGTCAGATTGACCGGGGTCGCCCGGGTGGTCTCGGCGTGGTAGGCGATCTCGAGGCTGTCGTCATCGCCCAGCAGATAGCTGACCCGCACGCTCAGTCGCCCCGGATAGCCCGCTTCGCCATCGTCACTGACACGGCTCAGTACCAGGCCACTGCCGCGGTCTTCGGTGAAGGTCTCGGCCTGCCACAGGCAACGATCGAAGCCGGGGTCGCCACCGTGCAGCGAGTTGCCGCCATCGTTGCTGGCCAGCCGGTAGCGCTGGCCCGCCAGGCTGAATTCGGCGCCACCGATACGATTGGCGTAACGTCCGATCAGGGCACCAAAGTAGGGGTTGGCCTGACGGTAGGCCGGCGAGAGATAATCGGCCAGCGAATCGAAGCCGAGCACGATATCGTCGAGCCGCCCATCACGATCCGGTGTCTTCAGCGAGAGGATGATGCCGCCGTAGTCGATCACCCGCAGCTCGATGCCGCTTTCGTTGGTGATCCGATAGCAGCTGACCGGGCGTCCATCGGGCAGGGTGCCGAAAGCGCTGCGCTGGATGTTGGCAGGCAAGGACATGGGGGCTGAAACTCCTGTGGCAGAGGCAGTCCGCGGCGACCGGGGCCGCTGACGGGTTGTCGCGCCGATTGAGCCTGTGCCGGGCGGCGATCGCTATCGGTAAAACGTCGAATGGAGGCATCACCCAGCGCATGAAATCCCGACCCGAGGCCCCGTTGCCCGCCGACTGGTTCCTGAAAGCCCGGCTCAAGTTCCGCCATCTGCAGCTGTTCGTGACGCTCGACGAGTGCCGCAACCTGCATCGCGCGGCGGCACAGCTGGGCATGAGCCAACCCGCCGCCTCCAAGCTGCTGAGCGATATCGAAGGGCAGCTCGGGGTCAGCCTGTTCGAGCGCCACGCCCGCGGCGTGACGCCCAACTGGTACGGTGAGATCCTGATCCGCCACGCTCGCAGCATGTTCACCTCGCTGGCCCAGGCCGGCGACGAGCTCAATGCCTTCAGCGCTGGCAACGCCGGTACGGTTTCGGTGGGCACGGTGCTGGCGCCGGCGGTCACCCTGCTCGCCAGCGCGGTCGAGCGCGTCCATCGCGACAGCCCGCATTTGCAGGTCAACATCGATGTCGATGTCAGCCACAATCTGGTGCCCCGATTGCGCGACGGCGAGTTCGATTTCGCCATCGCGCGCATTCCCAGCGCCCTGCCCGCGGGCGACTTCGTCTTCGAGGAGATCGGCGAGGAGGCGCTATGCTTCATCTGCCGCCACGACCATCCGCTGGCGCGCGTCGAGGCGCCGGCCCTGAGCGCCATGCGCGACTATCCCTGGGTGCTGCAGCCGACCGGTTCACTCATGCGTCAGCGGGTGGAGCACCTGTTTCTGCACTTCGGTGTCGCGCCCCCCGAACGCATCATCAACACCCCGGACATCTACATGGCGCTGGCGATGGTCGACAAGTCGGAGGCGATCACGGTGACGACCCAGGAGGTCGCCGAGCTGCTCTGCGCCCAGCCGCGCTTCGCCACGCTACCCTCGCCCGAGGCGCTGAGCGTCCAGCCCTACGGCCTGATCAGCCTGCGCGAGCGCCGTCTCTCGCCGGGAGCAGCAAGGCTGATGCACGTGCTGCACCTGATGATCCGCGACTACCGCGCCGACCCGAGCAAGCGCTGACAAGCCCCGCACGCACTAGTCGAGGCCAGCCGAGTGCCGTCCGCGGCCACCCGGAGGGAGCCTCTCAGAGACGGTCGCGCAGTCGATAGAAGGTCGTCGCCAGCGCCAGCAGCGGCACCCGCCAGCGCTCGCCGCCGGGGAAGTGGCGATGGCGGATGGCGGCGAAGTCGTCGAAACGCTCGAACTGCCCGCCGATCGCTTCGGCCAGGATCTGCCCGGCGAGGCCGGCCAGGGCCATGCCGTGGCCCGAGTATCCCTGGGCGTAGTAGAGGTTGCGGCCGATCCGCCCCAGATCCGGGGCACGGTTCAGGGTGATGCCGACGTCCCCGCCCCAGCGATAGTCGATACCCACGCCGCGCAGCGCCGGAAACAGCGCCTGCATCTTGTCACGCATGCGTCGATCGAGCCCGCGCGGCTCGCGCCCGGTGTAGCTCACCTCGCCGCCGTAGAGCAGCCGGCGGTCGGCGGAGAGGCGGTAGTAGTCGAGCACGAAGTTGGCATCCGAGACCGCGGCATCGCTGGGCAGCAGGCTCGCCGCCCGGGTCTCCCCCAGCGGCTCGGTGGCGATGATGTAGTTGGCCACGCGCATGACGCGCCCGGTCAGTGCCGGTACCAGGTTGCCCAGATACGCATTGCCGGCGACCACCACGGCATCGCACCGCACCTCGCCGGCCGCGGTGGTGACCCGCGGCCGGTCGCCCTGGATCACATCGAGGGCACGGCTGTCGGGGTGCAGCTCGGCGCCGGCGCGCTGAGCGGCACGGGCCAGACCCAGGGTGTAGTTGAGCGGGTGGAGGTGGCCGCCACCGGCATCGTAGAGCCCGCCCAGATAGCGCGGGGTGCGCACGTGGGCGGCCAGGGCCTCGCGGTCGAGCCACTGCTCGCCGTGGTAGTCGAAGGTCCGCGCCATATAGTCGGCGTGCTCGCGCATCGCCTTCAGGTGGCGCGGCTTGACCGCCGCATGCACGTAACCCCAGCGCAGATCGCAGGGGATGGCATGCGTCTCGATCAGCGTCTGGGTCAGGCGCACCGCTTCGCAGCTCATCGCCCACAGCCGCCGCGCCGCGTCACGCCCCACCGCCTTGTCGATCACCGGCATCTCGGTGCCGAAGCCGGGCAGGATCTGGCCGCCGCTGCGCCCCGAGGCGCCGTGACCGATCTCCCCCGCCTCGAGCAGCACTACCCGGTAGCCACGCTCGGCCAGATGCAGCGCCGCCGAGCAGCCGGTGACACCGCCGCCGATCACGCAGACATCCGCCTTGACCTCGCCTCGAAGCGGCGCGGCGGGGGCGAGATCGACCTGGCGACTCGCCCGGTAGTAGGAAAGCGGCGCCTGGGCCGTGGTCTGGGCTGTCATCGGGGCATCGAACTCCGCCAGTGGGAAGGAAAGCGCCGCATCGCGGACCGCGCAGGCATCTGTACGGTCTCGCATCGACGACTCGCGTATCGGCATCGAGAGGCGCGAAAGATTAAGCGCCGCTTAAACGAAATGTTAAGATCGGATGAGATCGCGAGGCGTACGGTACCGTCGTCGCGCCATCGACGATACCACGCCCCGCCCTGGCCACAAGTTCGAGAATGCCCGTGAAACGCTTCCTCTCCGCCGACGCCCGCCCCTACTTCGCCGCCAACGAACTCGAAGACTTCGATGCCCTGTGGTCGCTCTCGCTGACGCCGGTGGACGCGCCCAATCTGGAACGTGGCGGCCACTCGGAGGTGTGCCGCATGACCCTGGAGGCCCCCGGCCTGCCGCCGAGGGACTTCTTCCTCAAGCGCCAGACCAATCATCTCGGGCGCAGCCTGAGCCGCCCCTGGGGCGAGCCCACCTTCGCCCGCGAGGCGCGCAACATCGCGGCGTTTCACCGTCTCGGTATTCCCGCGCTGGAGAGCGCCTACTTCGAGGAGCGGCGTCGCGACGGACGCTGGCAGGCGATTCTGGTGACCCCGGCGCTGAGCGGCTACACCGACATGATCGAGCATCACGCCCACTGGGAGACGCTCGAGGCGGCGACCAGCGACGCCATCGTCGACACCTGCGCCGACCTGCTCGCCACCCTGCACGGCCGCCGCTGGCGCCACGGCAGCCTGTATGCCAAGCACGTCTTCCTGCGCCCGGCAGCAGACGCGCCCACCGGCTTCGAGGCCCGCTTCATCGACCTGGAAAAGTCACGCCCGCTGCTCAACGCCGGCCGCGAAAAGCGCCGCGATCTCGAGGTCTTCGCCCGCCGTCTACCGCAGTGGCGCAGCGCCACCTGGCGCCGCTTCCTCGGCCGCTATCTCCAGCGCCCGGCCGAGAGTGCCGAGGTCGAGCGCTGGCTCGGCGCGCTGACCCTGCCCAATCGCTGAGGCAGCCCTCTCAGCGCGGCGCGCAGACCGGGCAGGCCGGGTCCCGCGGCAGCGCGAAGTGGCGCCACTCTCCGCTGAGCGCATCGAAGGTGGAGAGCCCGCGGTGCGCTCGGCCGGCACCGCTCAGCCACTTGAGCGCCTCCAGCGCCTGAAAGCTGCCGATGACCCCGACCAGCGGCGCGATGACCCCACTCTCGGCGCAGCTCAGCGCCTCGTCATCGCCCTGCTCGCCGTAGAGGCAGGCGTAGCAGGGGCTGTCGTCGGCGTGGTCGAACACTGCCAGTTGGCCCGAGAAGCGGATCGCGGCACCGCTGATCAGCGGGGTACGGCTCGCCACGCAGGCGCGGTTGATGGCGAAGCGGCTGCTGAAGCGGTCGGTGCAGTCGAGCACCAGGTCGGCCTCGGTGACCGCGGCGAGCAGCGCCTCGCCGCTCAAGCGCGTGGTCAGCGGCTGCGCCTGGCAGTCCGGATTGAGCGCGCGCGCCGCGGCGCACGCCGAGCGGGCCTTGGATTCGCCCAGACTAGCCTGGGTATGCGCAATCTGACGCTGCAGGTTGGAAAGTTCGACGTGGTCGTCATCGGCGATGCTCAACCGCCCCACCCCGGCACTGGCCAGGTAAAGCGCCGCCGGTGAACCCAGCCCACCGGCCCCCACGATCAGCACATGGGCATCGAGCAGACGCTGCTGCCCCTCGATGTCGATCTCGTCGAGCATGATATGGCGGCTGTAACGCAGCAGTGCTTCATCGTTCATCGTTCATCCCCTGGCGCCCGTGCCGCGCCGGCGGACGGGCTACTTCTCTTCCAGCCGGTCGAGGTCGGGGATCGGCAGTGCCAGCTCCTCCTTGACCTCTTCCATGACCACGTAGCTCTTGGATTCTTTCACGCCGGGCAGGGTCAGCACCACATCGCCCAGCAGCTGGCGGTAGGCCGACATCTCGGGAATGCGGCACTTGAGAATGTAGTCGAACTGCCCGGAGACGAGATGACACTCCTGGATCTGCGGCAGCTTGGCCACCGCGCGACGAAATTCGTCGAATACCGCGGGCGACTGCGTGGTCAGGCTGATCTCGACGAACACCAGCAGGTTGGCGCGCAGAGCCGCGGGGTCGAGCACCGCCTTGTAGCCGCGGATGATGCCCGCCTTCTCCAGCCGTTTGACCCGCTCCAGGCAGGGCGTGGTGGAGAGCCCCACCTGAGCCGCCAAGTCGACGTAGGAGATGCGCGCATTCTCCTGCAGGCAGCGCAGAATATTGAGATCGATCCGGTCCAGCGATCGTGATTTGGCTTTCATTGCTGTCGTTATTCCAAGCCGGTGAAAGATAAGCGTGACGAGCCCCCACCCACCGCGAGCGGCAACGGCCGGCAGGCGCTCGGGAAGCGCTGAATCAATCGCCGAACGAGATCAAGGGCAACGCGCACGCAACGCAGAAGGCGAGACATAACATGGGTTTAGGCGAGCCTTCGAGTACTGCGCAACGTAGCCATTCGCTGGGGACGCCGAGTCCGTGCAGGCATTGATGCAGCGCTTCCCCACGGGTAAGGGGGGATCATTACTAACACGATGTCACGTCGGACCTCTAGGCACGCGCCACAATTGAGAAAACGCTGTATCAGCAGCGCTCGGAGATACGGATCATCGTCAGAGGATGGGGAAGTGAGGAGCGAAAGTGAGCGACCCAAGCGAGCGCTCGAGGTGAAAGAGCGGGCCTGTGAGACGCGAAAGCGTTCGGCGCATCGCCCGAATTCAGCCCCAGCGGCCGCCGCTGACGCGCTCGTGCCCGCCCAGGTCGCTGAGCGACGCGATCTGGCCATAGCCCGCGTCGCCGAGCAGCGCACGCACCGCACCGGCCTGGGTATGGCCGTGCTCCAGCCAGAGCCAGCCGCCGGGCTCGAGAAAGGCCGGCGCACTCGCCACCAGCGCGCGCAGATCGGCCAGCCCCGCGTCCGCGGCGACCAGCGCCCGGCGCGGTTCGAAGCGCACGTCGTCGCGGCCTAGATGGGGGTCATCGGCATCGATATAGGGCGGATTGGCAACGATGATTGCGAAGCGCTCCCCGGCCAGCGCGCCGAACCAGTCGCTCTGGACGAAACGCGCATTGGTCAGCCCCAGGCGCGCGCCGTTGGCGCTGGCCAGCGCCACCGCCTGGGGCTCGACGTCGGCCCCCAGCACGTGCCAGTCGGGGCGCTCGCTGGCAAAGGCGAGCGCCACCGCGCCGGTGCCGGTGCCGAGATCGAGCAGCGTGCCCTGGGCCGTCGTCGCCACCGCCAGCGCCGCCTCGACCAGGCGCTCGGTATCCGGCCGCGGGATCAGTGTGACCGGCGAGGTATCCAGCTCGAGCCCCCAGAATTCGCGCCGTCCGGTCAGATAGGCGACCGGCCAGCCCGCCACGCGGCGTTCGATCAGCGCCTCGAAGCGCGCCGCACTCTCGGCCGGCAGCTCGCGGTCGCCCCAGGTGTAGAGCCAGGTGCGATCCACCCCATGGGCGTGCATCAGCAGCACCTCGGCATCCAGCCGCGCGCTGGGCGAGGCGCTCAGGCGCCGGGCCGCGTGACGCAGCGCCTCGTCGGCGGTCACGCCTCGCCCTGCAGTGCCGCCAGCTGGTCGGCCTGATACTCGTTGACCAGCGGCTGCACCACCTCGTCGAGATCGCCGGCCATCACCTCACCCAGCTTGTAGAGCGTCAGGTTGATGCGGTGGTCGGTGAGCCGGCCCTGGGGGAAATTGTAAGTGCGGATACGCTCGCTGCGATCCCCCGAGCCCACCAGCGAGCGCCGGGTGTCGGCCTGCTGCTGGCGCTGGAAATCGACCGCCGCCTGCTTGAGCCGCGCCGCCAGCAGCGACATCGCCTTGGCCCGGTTCTTGTGCTGGCTGCGCTCCTCCTGGCACTCCACCACCAGCCCCGTGGGCAGGTGGGTGATGCGGATCGCCGAGTCGGTGGTGTTGACGTGCTGGCCGCCGGCACCGCTGGAGCGGAAGGTGTCCACGCGCAGGTCGTTGGCGTTGATATCGACGTCGCCGACCGCGTCGGCCTCCGGCATCACCGCCACGGTGCAGGCGGAGGTGTGGATACGCCCCTGGGACTCGGTCGCCGGCACCCGCTGCACGCGGTGCGCACCGGACTCGAACTTGAGCACGGCGTAGACGCTGTCGCCCTTGACCCGGGCGATCAGCTCCTTGTAACCGCCCTGCTCGCCGTGGCTGGCGCTGACCACCTCGATACGCCAGCCGCGGCGCTCGGCGTAGCGCGAGTACATGCGGAACAGATCGCCGGCGAACAGCGCCGCCTCGTCGCCACCGGTGCCGGCACGGATTTCGAGGAAGACATCGCTGCCGTCATCCGGGTCCTTGGGCACCAGCAGACGCTTGAGGGTCTCTTCCTGAGCGGCAAGGCTGGCACGCGCGGCATGCCACTCCTCCTCGGCCAGTTCGCGCATCTCGGGGTCGCTGTCCTTGAGCATCTGCTCCGCCGCCTCGAGGTCGCCCTCGGTGCGACAGTAGTCACGCCAGGCCTCGACCAGCGGCTCGAGCTCAGCGTACTCGCGGGAGTAATCGCGAAAACGCGGCTGGTCGGCGATCACCTCCGGCTCGGAGAGCAGCGCGGAGAGTTCCTCAAAACGGTCACGGAAGGCGTCCAGTCGTTCGCGCAGAGACGCTTTCATGCCCATCCCTGTCTTTTCATACTGAATCCTGTGTCGTGGCGGGGGCGCCGATCAGCAAGCTGTCGGCGGCCTGAATGATATCCTGGCGGGACTGCCCGGAGGCTTCACGCAGACGCAGCGTGGGGCCGTGCATCAGCTTGTTGGCGAGCTGATGCGAAAGACGCTTGATCACCGCTTCCGGGTCCTCGCCGCGGGCCAGCTGGGCCAGCGCCTCGCGCTCGGCATCCTCGCGCAGCGATTCGCCGTGCTGGCGGTAGCGCCGGATCAGATCGCCGGCACCGCGCACCCGACGCTCGTGCAGCCACTGCTCCACGCCGTGCTCGATCAGCGCCTCGGCCTGACGCGCCGCCACCTCGCGGTGGCGCCGGTTCTCGGCGATCACCTGCTGCAGGTCGTCGACGCTGTAGAGGAAGACATCGGCGAGATCGCCCACTTCCGGCTCGATATCCCGGGGCACCGCGATGTCGACCATGAACATGGGGCGATGGCGGCGCACCTTGAGCGCGCGCTCGACCATGCCCTTGCCCAGGATCGGCAGCTCGCTGGCGGTGGAGGCGATGACGATGTCGGCCTGCTCCAGCGCCTGGGGAATGTCGCTCAATTCGATCGCCCGCGCGCCGCAGGTCTCGGCCAGCGCCTGCGCCCGCGGTAGGGTGCGGTTGGCTACGGTCAGCCCCATGATCCCCGCCTCGCGCAGGTGCCGGGCGACCAGCTCGATGGTTTCACCGGCGCCGATCAGCAGCGCCCGGGCGCGGCCGAAGTCATCGAAGATGCGGCTCGCCAGGCTGACCGCGGCGTAGGCCACCGATACCGGGTTCTCACCGATCGAGGTCTCGGTGCGCACCTGCTTGGCGATCGAGAAGGTCTGCTGGAACAGCCGCTCCAGTTCGCTGCCGAGACCGGCGTGCTGACGCGCGATCTGATAGGCATCCTTGAGCTGACCGAGAATCTGGGGCTCGCCCAGCACCATCGAATCGAGACCCGCGGCGACCCGCATCAGATGACGCGCAGCCTCGCGCTCGTGATAGTGGTAGGCGCAGCTCAACAGATCCTTGGCCGGCATGCCGTGGAAGTCACCGAGCCACTCCACCAGCTGACGCTCGCCGTCGTCCACGGTGATGCAGTAGAGCTCGGTACGGTTGCAGGTCGACAGCACCGCCGCTTCGCGCACGTCAGGCAGCGCCCGCAGCTGCGTCAGCGCGGATTCGAGCTGCGCCGGCGAAAAGGCCACGCGCTCGCGCACGTCGACCGCGGCGGTCTTGTGATTGATACCCAGAGCTAGCAGCGTCATGAAATCACGGTCAAAAATCTTGCAAGGGTCGAGGCGCCATCGCCAACTGTCGTCGCCGGCCAGCGGGCGGGTGAGCGGATGCGGCGATGTCAGGTCGCGGCCCGCGCGCTTGCCACAGGTCGGCATGTCTTGCCCGCGGCCGTCGACGGCTGCGCCATTTTAGCACAGCCTAACGACACTTAGCAGGCAACCCGTCTGCGCTCCCCTGCGTCATTGCCGCACGCCCCCCGGGCCCGGGCGATGCGTCGAGATTGACCCGCGACCGCCAGCCGTTATGCTGAGTCGATCGACTGATCCCGAGGACGGCATGCCCACACGTCTGTTATACGCCGCCGGCTGCGCGGCTCTGCTGGCCGGCTGTCAGAGCATGTCGGCCGACACCGCTGCCCCCACTGCCGACCCCATGGCCTCGGCGCCGCCGATCACCCGCGGTTTCGACGCCGCAGGTCTGTCGCAGGTGCTGCTGTCGGAGATGGCCGGGCAGCGCGGCGACTTTCACCGCGCGGCCACCGGCTACCTGGCCGCGGCCGAACGCTATCGCAGTGCGGCGCTAGCCGAACGCGCCACCCTCGCCGCACGCTATACCGACGACACCGGGCTGCTCGCCACCACGGCCTCGCGCTGGCAGCAGTACGCCCCCGACGACAGCGCCCCGGAAGAGCTGCTGTCGGGCATCGCCATCGATCGCGGCGACTGGCCTGGCGCGTTGAGCCACCGCCTCGAGCTGGCCCGCGACGGGCAGCAGGCGCGTCTGCTCGAACTGGTCGAGCTGGCGATCGAGGCGCGCACCCCGCTGTCACCGCTGCGCGACCAGTTGCGGGCATTTCTCGCCACGCATCCGACCCAGCTCGATGCCCAGCTGGCCATGGCACGGCTGGAAGCGGCCGGCGGCGAGGCCGATGCGGCCCAGCAACGTCTGGCCCGGCTGACCCGCACCCACGCCGCCGAGCCACAGCTATGGCTGACCCGTGCCCAGATCGCCATCGAGGCCGGTGACAATGCCCAGGCCGCAGCGCTGGCCCGACGCGGCCAGGCCCTGGCCCCGGACGACTCCCGCTTCGTACTGGCCCTGGCCCAGGCCGAGATCGCCGCCGGCGATCTCGACGCCGCGGAGACCCAGGTGAACCGGCTGCTGGCCGAGCACGACAACACCCCCAGCCTGCGCCTGGGGCTGGCCCAGCTCTATCTCGAGGCCGGCGCCCTCGACCCGGCGAAACGCCTGCTGCTACCGCTGCTCGACCGCGACGCCACGCCGCCGACCGCCTATCTGCTGCTGGGTACCATCGCCGAATCCCAGGACGAGCCCGACAATGCCCTGCTCTACTACCGCCAGGTAGCGCCGGGGCCGGGCTTCGCCGAATCCCGGGCGTTGGCGATTCAGATGCTGGTCGCAGCCGGACGTTTCGACGACGCCGAGAACTTCGTGCGCATCGAGAGCCTGCGTCACCCGCGTCAGCGCGCGCTGTTGACCCAGATCGGCGTACAGGCGCTGGACGCCGCCGATGACAGCGCGCGCGCCGACGCCCTGCTCGCCGACAGCCTCGCGCGCGACCCCGACAACAGTGATCTGCTCTACAGCCGGGCGATGCGCGACTACGCCCAGGGTGATGTCGACGCCATGATTGCCACCCTGCGCGATATCATCGCCCGCGAACCGGACAACGCCGCCGCGCTCAATGCCCTCGGCTACACGCTCACCACCGACAGCGACCGCTACGACGAGGCCTTGGGTCTGATCCAGCGCGCGCACCAGTTGGAACCGCAGAATCCGGCGATCCTCGATAGCCTCGGCTGGGTCTACTTCAAGCGCGGCGACAGCGACAAGGCGCTGGGCTATCTGCGCCGCGCCTATGCCGGCCAGCCCGACCAGGAGGTCGCCGCGCACCTGGCCGAGGTACTCGCCGCCAAGGGCCTCGACGACGAGGCCAGAGCGCTCGTCGCCCGCGCCCTGGCCGCCAGCGACGAGCATCCGGATATCGACGCGCTGCTGAGCCGCTATCCCCGCTTGACCCCTTCACCCGCTTCGGATTCGACAGGACGTCCCGATGACACCAGCGTACCCAACCCCTGACCGGGCCAGCACGTCGCGTGCGGCCCCGTCATCTCTCTCGGCATTGGCATCGCGCCACTGGCGCCTACTGGGCGCCGCCGCCCTGAGCCTGTGGCTGGCGGGCTGCGCCGGCCAGACCACCGCCCCCAGCGCGCCGCGCCAGGCCGACGACTGGCAGCGCCAGCAGAGTCGGCTCGAAGCGCTCGATACCTGGACCGTGGCGGGCAAGGTAGGCTTGCGCACCCCGCGTGACAGCACCAGCGCCAACCTCGACTGGACCCAGACGCCGCAGCACTACCGTATGCTCATCAGCGGCCCCTTCGGCACCGGACGCAGCGTCCTCGAAGGGCGCGCCGGCGCGGTCGAGCTGACCACCGGCGACGGCACCTTCCAGGCCAGTTCGCCGGAGGCGCTGATGCAGCAGCAGCTCGGCTGGTCGCTGCCGATCTCGGCGCTCGACTACTGGGTGCGCGGCCTGCCGGCCCCGGGTGCGGCGCACGACGAGACGCGTGACGACCTGGGCTTCCCGGCGCAGCTGCGCCAGGCCGGCTGGACCATCGCCTACCGCGACTGGACCTACGCCGGCGGCCTGTGGCTGCCGCGGCGCCTGGTCATGACCTATGACGACATTCGCGCCCTGCTGGTGGTCAACGAGTGGCAGCCGGGGCAGGCGGACACCACGCCATGACGTCCTGGGTTCTGCCGGCCCCGGCCAAGCTCAACCTGCTGCTACGCATCACCGGGCGCCGCACCGACGGCTATCACGAGCTGCAGACGCTGTTCCAACTGCTCGACCATGGCGACACCCTCAGTTTCACCCCGCGTGACGACGGCGCCGTCACCTTGAGCCCGGCGCTCGATGGGGTCAGCGCGGAGGAGAATCTGATCGTACGCGCGGCGCGCCTGCTGCAGCAGGAGACCGGCTGCCGTGCCGGGGTCGATATCGTGCTCGACAAGCGCCTGCCGATGGGTGGCGGTCTGGGTGGTGGCAGCTCCGACGCCGCAACCACCCTGGTCGCGCTGGACCGGCTGTGGCAGCTCGACCTGGGGCGCGAACGGCTCGCCGCGCTGGGCCTCGGCCTGGGTGCCGACGTGCCGGTATTCGTGCGCGGCGACAGCGCCTGGGCCGAGGGCGTGGGCGAGCGCCTGATCCCGGTGGCGCTGGCCGAGCGCTGGTTCGTGGTGGTTCACCCGGGGGTCGCGGTCTCCACCGCGGCGGTGTTTGGGCATCCCGGTTTGACACGTGACAGCACCGCCATTAGTATGCGCCTCGCACTCGACGGGGCCACCCCCGAGACGGTGTGGCGCAACGACTGCGAAAGCGTCGTCCGCGCGCTCTATCCCGAGGTCGACCGCGCCCTCGCCTGGCTCTCGAGCTACGGTGACGCGCTCCTCACCGGGACCGGCGCCTGCGTCTTCTGCCCTGTCGCGGACGAAGCCTCGGCCGATGCGGTCATCGCCGATGCGCCCGACGGGTGGCAGATCTTCAAGGCACGCGGCGTGGCTCGCTCCCCGCTGCATCGCGCTCTGGAGATCATGTCGGCCTGACGACGAAAGTCACGCGCCGCAGTGCAGGGTTGTCATGCCCAACGCACTCAGGAGCGTGGTTTTTGATCCACGGCTAGCCAACGGTCGGCGCTTTTACGCATAATATGCGCTGCCGACGATTGCTGGGGTATCGCCAAGTGGTAAGGCACCGGTTTCTGGTACCGGCATTCCCAGGTTCGAATCCTGGTACCCCAGCCACTTCCTTGACTCTTTGCAAGCCTGCCTACGGAAACCGGGACGCGATGGCCACTCTGCCCACACGACTTCCCTACCGGCGCTGCTGCTTCTCCTGTCGTCCCATGACTGCCGCCCTGCGCCTCGAGCGTCTGGCGTCGTCGCGCGTGACGTCATATCGCCGGCTTCTCGGCACTCTCCGTCAGCACCCGCTCTCCCGCCGCAGTCTTGCTCGTCTCTGCTTCGATCGAATGTCCCAACTGACCTTCAAACAGCTCTCAAAGGTGGCCGCGCGTGTCTAAATTGATGGTTTTCACCGGTAACGCCAACGCTGCCCTGGCGGCGAAAGTGGCCGAGTGCCTCGATAACCGGCTCGGCCACGCCACGGTCGGCCAGTTCAGCGACGGTGAGATCGCCGTCGAGATCAATGAAAACGTGCGCGGCAAGGATGTCTTCATTCTGCAGTCGACCTGCGCGCCGACCAACGACAACCTGATGGAGCTGATTCTGATGGTCGACGCGCTGCGCCGCGCCTCGGCAACCCGAATCACCGCCGTCGTACCCTACTTCGGCTATGCCCGCCAGGATCGCCGCGTGCGCTCGGCGCGCGTACCGATCTCGGCCAAGGTGGTCGCCGACATGATGGTCAAGGCCGGCGTCGACCGCGTCATGACCATGGATCTGCACGCCGACCAGATCCAGGGCTTCTTCGACGTGCCGGTGGACAACGTCTACGGCTCGCCGATCCTGCTCGACGACATCGAGCGCCAGAACTACGACGACCTGGTGGTGGTCTCCCCCGACGTCGGCGGCGTGGTCCGCGCCCGCGCCATCGCCAAGCAGCTCAACGTCGACCTGGCGATCATCGACAAGCGCCGCCCGCAGGCCAACCAGGCCCAGGTGATGCACATCATCGGCGATATCCAGGACCGCACCTGCGTGGTGGTCGACGACATGGTCGACACCGCCGGCACCCTGTGCAAGGCCGCCGAGGCGCTCAAGGATCACGGAGCGCGTCGGGTGGTCGCCTACGCCACCCACCCGATCCTCTCCGGTCCCGCGGTCGACAATATTAGTGGCTCGGTGCTTGACGAACTCGTGGTTGCCGATACCATACCGCTCTCCGAACCTGCGCGTCGCAGTGGCAAGATCCGTCAGCTGACGGTCGCCGGCCTGATCGCCGAAGCCATTCGCCGTGTCAGCAACGAGGAATCCGTCAGCGCGATGTTCCACTGACCGGCAACTACGGTCAGTAACGCGCGCCGACACACAGGCGACTGCCGTGAGGGCAGTCGCGCCAATGGAGACGGCACGGCCTGGTCGCGGGCGGTGCCGTACTCCTTTTCTATCGATAGAGGTGACAACTCATGTCCCATTACACCCTGACAGCCAATGTTCGTACGGAGCTGGGGAAAGGTGCGAGCCGCCGCCTGCGCCGCAAGAACGAACAGGTCGCCGCGATCATCTACGGTGGCGAAGCCGCCCCGCAGCCGATCACCATCGACAAGCCGGCCTTCTACAAGGCGATCGAAGACGAAGCCTTCTTCTCCTCGGTCATCGACATCCAGATCGACGGCAAGAGCGAGCAGGTCGTCATCCGTGACCTCCAGCGCCATCCGTACAAGGCCCTGGTGACCCACGCTGACTTCATGCGTGTCGATGCGACCCACGAGCTGACCCTGAACGTCCCGCTGCACTTCCTCAACGAAGAGAGCTGCAAGGGCGTCAAGGACGAAGGCGGCGTGCTCCACGTCCTCAACAACGACGTCCAGATCAGCTGCCTGCCGTCCAAGCTGCCGGAATACCTCGAAGTCGACGTCGCCAATCTGGGCCTCGGCGAGACCATCCACCTCTCCGACCTCAAGCTGCCGGAAGGTGTGACCCTGGTCGAACTGACCCACGGCGAAGAGCACGATGCCGGCGTGGTCAGCGTGACTCACCCGACCGTGGCACGTGACGACGAAGTGGCCGGTGAAGGCGTCGACGAAGACGGCGAACCGAAAGACGAAGCGTAAGCTTCGCGGCACGCGACGAGAGCAGGCGACGGCATGGGCGACGTGAAAGCGATCATCGGTCTCGGTAACCCGGGGCCGGAATACGAAGACACCCGCCACAATGCCGGCGCCTGGCTGGTCGAGCGCCTCGCGAGGGACGCAGCGCAGACGCTGCGTCCCGAGCGCAAGTTTCTGGGTCTGTACGCCAAGATCCGCCTGGGTAGGCACGATCTGCACCTGCTCAACCCCACCACTTTCATGAACCGCAGCGGTGCCTCAGTGGCCGCGCTGTGCCAGTTCTTCAAGATTGCCCCGGACGAGGTAATCGTGGCTCACGACGAGCTCGACATCGCCCCGGGTACGGCGCGCTACAAGACCGGCGGCGGTCATGGCGGCCACAACGGCCTGCGCGACATCATCAGCGCGTTCGGCAACCACAACGGCTTTCATCGGCTGCGGGTCGGCATCGGCCACCCGGGCAGTGCCAAGCTGGTGACCAACTATGTGCTCGGCCGTCCTGGCAAGACGGAGCGCGAAGCCATCGATGCAGCGCTCGACGAGATCGTCGTCACCCTGCCCGACGCCCTCGACGGCCACTGGGCCAAGGCGATGAATCGCCTGCACGCCTTTTCCGCCTGAGCCACGCCCCCGTCAGCCGACCCCGCGCCATACACGTGTTATCGCCGGCGCCACGGGTCGAGTAGAATAGCGATCTTTCACGCGTCACGAACTCTCTTTCCAGGAAGCGCTCATGGGATTCAACTGCGGCATCGTCGGTCTGCCCAACGTCGGCAAGTCGACGCTCTTCAACGCCTTGACACGCTCCGGCATCGACGCCGAGAACTTCCCCTTCTGCACCATCGAGCCGAACACCGGCATCGTGCCGATGCCGGACCCGCGGCTCGACAAGCTGGCCGAGATCGTCAAGCCGGAGAAGGTCGTGCCCACGACCATGGAGTTCGTCGATATCGCCGGTCTGGTCGAGGGCGCCTCCAAGGGCGAAGGCCTCGGCAACCAGTTCCTGGCCAACATCCGTGAGACCGACGCGATCGCCCATGTGGTGCGCTGCTTCGATGACGACAACGTCATCCACGTCGCCAATCAGGTCGACCCCACCGCCGATATCGAAACCATCAACCTCGAGCTCGCACTGGCCGATCTCGACGCGGTGGAGCGCTCGATCCAGCGTCTGACCCGCGTGGTCAAGGGCGGCGACAAGGAGGCAATCGCCACCAAGGCGATCCTCGATCGTATCCAGCCGCATCTGGCCGAGGGTCAGCCGCTGCGCAGCTTCGGCCTGGACGAAGACGAGCAGCGTCAGCTGCGCAGCTTCGGTTTCCTGACGCTCAAGCCGACGATGTACATCGCCAACGTCAACGAAGACGGCTTCGACAACAATCCCCATCTCGATACGGTGCGTCGCATCGCCGCCAGCGAGAACGCCGTCGTGGTGCCGGTGTGCAACAAGCTGGAAGCGGAGATCGCCGAGCTCGAGGACGAGGAGCGCGCCATGTTCCTCGATGAGATGGGTATGGAAGAGCCCGGGCTCGATCGCGTCATCCGGGCAGGCTATGGGCTGCTGGGCCTGCAGACCTACTTCACCGCAGGCGTGAAGGAAGTCCGGGCGTGGACGGTCAAGGTCGGCGCCACCGCTCCGCAGGCGGCGGGCGTGATCCACACCGACTTCGAGAAGGGCTTCATCCGCGCCGAAGTGGTCAGCTATGACGATTTCGTCGCCCTGGGCGGCGAGAACGGCGCCAAGGAAGCCGGCAAGTGGCGCCTGGAAGGCAAGGCCTACGTGGTCCAGGACGGCGACGTGATGCACTTCCGCTTCAACGTCTGAGCGCCGCCATGTGCCGGGGCCCGACAGTAGCGCGCCCCGGCATGGCCCGAGGATCGGATTCATGCAAAAAAGCGTTGACGTTTCATCGGGTTATGCTAGTATTCGCCTCCGTTGTCACACATCAAGCGTGACCACGACGGCTACGTAGCTCAGCTGGTTAGAGCACATCACTCATAATGATGGGGTCCCCTGTTCGAATCAGGGCGTAGCCACCAGATACGACGCCAAAGCCCACCTCGCGTGGGCTTTGGCGTTTTTGCAGGGCATCGTCTTGCCTATCCTCTCGATAAACCTGGCGGGACTCACCCCCAGAGCGCTGGCGGCGCGGGATGCACCCCCATCGCATCGTAGTGCAGTCCCGGATCGCGGTCCCGGGCCAGCAGCAGCGGCCCGTCGAGATCGACCACCGCCGCCCCCTGGGCCACCAGCAGTGCCGGCGCCATCGACAGCGACGACCCCACCATGCAGCCCACCATCACCCCGAACCCCAAGGCCTGCGCCTCGCGCTTGAGCGCCAGGGCTTCGGTCAGACCGCCGCTCTTGTCGAGCTTGATATTGATCAGGTCGTAGCGCCCCACCAGTGCTGCCAGCGAGCTGCGATCATGACAGGCCTCATCGGCACACACCGGCAGCCGCCGCTCGATCTGCGCCAGTGAGGCGTCGTCAGCGGCGGGCAGCGGCTGCTCGACCATCTCGATACCCAGCTCGACCAGCCGCGGCGCGAGACGCTGGTAGGTGGGCAGATCCCAGCCCTCGTTGGCATCGACGATGAGCCGCGCCCGCGGCGCTCCCTCGCGCACCGCGCGCAGGCGTTCGAGATCCCCCTCCCCGCCCAGCTTGATCTTGAGCAGTGGGCGCTCGGCGTGGCACCGGGCCTTGTCGCGCATGGCCGCCGGCGTATCCAGCGACAGCGTATAGGCGCATACCTGCACCTGCGGCGGCGCCAGCCCCGCCAGCGCCCACACCGGCATGGCACGCCGCTTGGCCTCCAGATCCCATAGCGCACAGTCCACCGCGTTGCGCGCCGCGCCGGCCGGCAGCCGAGTCTGCAGCGCCTCGCGATCCAGCCCGCTGGCGAGAGCTTCCCGCAGCGATTCGATCTGCGCGATGACGCTCGCCACCGACTCGCCATAGTGGGCATAGGGCACGCACTCGCCATGACCCACGTGGCCGGCGTCGCTCAGGCTCACCGTCACCACCCGCGCTTCGCTGCGCGCCCCGCGCGAGATGGTGAAGCGCTCGGCCAGCGCGAAGCGCGTCTCCTCCACCCTCAGTGTCGCCATGCTGTTCCCCTCAGGCCGGGTAAGAGAGTCGCCCAATAAGGCTTCTCTTTTCGTACAGTCCCTGGTGTCGTACCACCCTTAGGCGTCGTGCGCCGTGTCGAGCGTCGCCCGATTGTAGAACGCGATCAGCGCCCGAATCAGATAGCCCGGGTCGCGGGTACCGGCGGTCTCGCGGATCGAGTGCATGCCCCACTGCGGCACGCCGACATCGATCGTGGGCACGCCCAGCTCGGTAGCGGTGATCGGCCCGATGGTGCTGCCACAGCCCATGTCGGCGCGGGTCACGAACTGCTGCACCGGCACCTCGGCCTCGCGGCAGAGATCGTGGAACAGCGCGGCGGTGGCACTGTTGGTGGCGTAGCGCTGGCTGGCGTTGACCTTGATCACCGGGCCCGCGTTGATCGCCGGCCCATGATTGGGGTCGTGCTTGTCGGCGAAGTTGGGGTGCAGCGCATGGGCGTTGTCGCAGGAGATCATCAGCGAACGCTGGATCAGGCGTACGAAGCCCTCGTCACCGGCCTCGCCCAGCGCCGCATTGACCCGGCGCAGCACATCGGCCAGAAACGGCCCCTGGGCGCCGCAGGCGCTGGCGCTGCCGACCTCCTCATGGTCGTTGGCGACCAATACCGCCCCCTGGCTGCCATCGCAGCCGAGCAGCGCCTCGAGACCGATGAAGCAGGAGAGCAGATTGTCGAGCCGGGCGCTGGCCAAAAGCTCCCCCGCGACCCCGACCCGCGCCGGAGGCTGCACGTCGTGGAAGCCCAGTTCGAAGTCGACGATCTCGGCGTCCTGGATGTCGTGCTCGGCGGCGATCCACTGCTGCAGCAGACGCGTCACGTCGTCCGCCTGGCCGCCCTGCAGAAACACCGGCGCCATCTGGGTCTGGGCGTTCATGGCGCGGCCGCTGTTGGCCTCGCGGTCGAGGTGGATCGCCAGACTGGGGATGATCGCCACGGGTTCGGAAACATTGATCAATAACCCTTGCAGTCGGCCGTCGGCTCGACGAACATGCACCCGGCCGGAGAGTCCCAGATCACGGTCGAACCAGGGCGCCAGCAGTGCTCCGCCGTAGACCTGCACGCCCAGCTGCAGCCAGCCCTTGTTGACCACCGCCGGCTGCGGCTTGAGCCTGAGCGCCGGGCTGTCGGTATGCGCCCCGACCATGCGCAGAGCCTGCAGCGGCGTAGCCGGTAGCTGCAGCGCAATCAGCGAGCTGTCGTTACGCGTGACGTAGACCTTGTCGCCCGGCGTCAGCTGCCAGCTGTCGGTCTCGCGCAGTCGGCGATAGCCGGCGGCTTCGAGACGCTCGACGAGATTGGCCGTGGCGTGCCAGGGCGAGGGCGAGCGGGCGAGGAAATCGATCAGGCGATCGATGACGGCGTTATTGGCGAGCGCTGTGTCGGAAATGGTATCGGCGGCGACGGGGTCGGACATGAGGTTCCTCGAACGGCGGTCGGTCGGCAGTCGATACGACTGCTACAATGGATTTTGGACCTGAAAAAGATTCATGGATCCGGTGGTCTGAAAGGGAACAGCCGGTAGTCTTAAAGGGAACAGAGTGTACAGGAAACCGGGAGTGCTTCATTGATAACCCTGACTGTCGCCGCTCGGCACGCGGCCATGTGTTTGCTACTGCTGGCATGGAGCGTCGTGGCGCTGGCCGGTCCCACCCCAACCGATGCACAGCGCCAGGCGGCGACGGAAGTGGCGGAGGCGATACAGTACGGCTCCTACGCTGAGGTCACCCTCGACGATGCCTGGTCGAAGCGCGCCTTCAAGCGCCTGCTCGACGTGCTCGACGATCAGCGAGCCTATCTGCTGCAGCGCGACGTCGACGACTTCAGCGACCTCGACACCACGCTCGATGACGCCGTCGAGGATGGCGATCTGGACCGCGTCTATGCCTTCTATTCACGTTACCAGGATCGTGTCGAAGCGCGCCTGCAGTGGCTGGTGGCGCGGGTCGATCAAGGCATCGACTACACCTATACCGGTAACGAGCGCCTGGCGCTCGACCGCAAGGACTCGCCCTGGGCCGGCAGCGAGGCGTCCCTCGACGCGCTGTGGAGCAAGCGCCTCGAGAACGCCGCGCTGACGCTGTCGCTCAACGACCAGACGCCGGAGCAGATCCAGAAGACGCTGCACGATCGCTACACCAACCAGCTCAACCGGGTGCGTCAGACCAATGCCGAGGACGTGCTGGTGCTGCTGATGGCCGCGGTCACCGGCACCGTCGACCCGCATACCGAATACCTCTCGCCGCAGCAGGGAGAGTCGTTCGACATCCAGATGCGGCTGTCGCTCGAGGGGATCGGCGCGCTGCTCCAGAACGATGGCGAGTACGTCAAGGTCTCCAGCCTGGTGCCCGGCGGGCCGGCGGACAAGAGCGGCGTGCTGCAACCGGCAGATCGCATCGTTGCGGTCGGTCAGGGCAACGACGGCGACATGGTCAATGTGGTCGGCATGCGTCTGGATCAGGTGGTCGAGCTGATTCGCGGGCCCAAGGGCTCCACCGTGCGCCTCGACATCATCCCGGCCAAGGCGGTCGACGTCACCCGCACCCAGCAGGTCAAGATCACCCGCGACACGGTCAAGCTCGAGGATCAGGCTGCCCACAGCAAGGTCGAGGAGATCCAGCGCGACGGTCAAACCCACAAGATCGGGATCATCACCGTGCCTGCCTTCTACGTCGACTTCGACGCCTGGCAGGCGGGCGAGACCGACTACCGCAGCACCACCCGCGACGTGGCCAAGGAGATCGCCAAGCTCAAGGCGCAGAACGTCGAAGGTATCGTGCTCGACCTGCGCAACGACGGCGGCGGCGCCCTGCAGGAGGCCAACTCGATGATCGGCCTGTTCATCGACCGCGGCCCCACGGTGCAGGTGCGCGATGCTCGCGGTCGCATCAACCTGTATGGCGACACCGACGCCGGCGTGGCCTACGACGGCCCGCTGGCGGTGCTGGTCAATCGCCTTTCCGCCTCCGCCTCGGAGATCTTCGCCGGCGCGATCCAGGATTACGGCCGCGGCCTGGTGATCGGTAGCCGCACCTTCGGCAAGGGCACGGTGCAGACTCTGAGCGATCTGAGCCACGGCCAGATTAAACTCACCCGCGCCAAGTTCTACCGCATCTCCGGCGAGAGCACCCAGAACCGCGGTGTCGAGCCCGACATTCTCTTCCCGAGCCTGATCGATCCCGACGAGATCGGTGAGAGCGCCCTCGACAACGCCCTGCCCTGGGATCGCGTGCGTCCGGTGCAGTACCGGCTGTATGGCCAGCCCTGGCGCTATCTGGAGAGCCTGCAGGACCGCCATGACAAGCGTGTCGCCAACGATCCGGACTTCGTCTATCTGGAGAAACAGGCTCAGTTGATCAAGCGTCTGCGCGAGCAGCAGACCAGCATCAGCCTCAACGCCGAGCAGCGCAAACGCGAGATGGAAGCTCAGGAGACCGAGCAGCTGGCGCTGGAGAATCAGCGGCGCCGCGCGCTAGGCCTGGAACCGCTGACGAGCTGGGTCGACGCCCGCGATCGCTCCGCGGCCGACGACGGCCAGTCGAATGCGAGTGACAGTGGCACCGCGAACGACAAGGGCGCCAAGGACGACAAGGGCAAGCAGAACGATAAAGGCGACAAGGCCGACGACGTCGAGCCGATCGACCGCGCCGAGCTGCAGGAAACCTCGCAGATCCTGCTCGACTACGCCCAGCTGATGCAGAAGCCCCCCGCCAACTGAGCGACCGCGCGCCGGCCTGTCACCACGGGCCGCGCGCACCCGCGAATACCAGACGCCCTATCCCTGCATGGGGCGTCTGGCATTTGGGTTCTGCCCTCTCCTCCCCCACCCTCCGCCGCCGGCACCCGCCGGACTGAGATATCTCGGCCCTGAGGAAGCGAAAACGCTGATATAAGCCAGCGCCAGATTCATGCGATTGGGTCATGCCGCGACGCAACGCCGTGGCTAGAGTCAGAATACCCGCCGGCATCGCGTTCCCGCGCGCTCATTACGGGCATCATCACGGGCATGCGCACACCGGCCCTGACACGCCGGATACGCCGCCATGTTCTTTCCCCAACGCACCTATCTGTTCCTGGAAGGCCCCGCCTCTCCCTTCTTCGACCAGCTGGCCCAGCGCCTGTTGGACGATGGGCATCGCGTGGTCAAGTTGCACTTGCATCTCGGTGAGCGTCTCTACTGGCACCACCCCGGCGCGCTGAGCTTTCGCGATCCGCTGGCGATGCTGCCCCATGTACTCGGCGAACTGTGGCGTCAGTACCACGTGACCGACCAAGTGCTGTTCCAGATGAATCCCCCCGCGCACGCTCTGGCGGTTGCGCTCGCCCGGCGCTACGGCATCCGCAATCACCTCTTCGAGCACGGCTATCTGGGTCCGGGCCGCATCACGCTGGAGCGTGAAGGCAGCGGCGCGCGCTCGCTGCTGCCACGCGACCCCTGGTGGTTCCACGCCGCCGCCGAGGGGCTCAGCGAGCCGGCCGCACCGGCCGTATGGCCGGCACCCGGGTTACTGGCACCAGCGCTGCCCACGCTCTATCGGCTGGGCGCACGGCTGACCCCGCGGCGTGGAGCCGCGAGCGTGTCTCCCATGACCGACCAGCGGCCCCCCATCTGGCCCATGACGCCATCGCCGGTCGGCCAGCGGACACGCGCCGCCGAGTTAGACCAGGGGCCCTTTTTCATTCTCTCCACCGGGGGCCAATTGGGCCACGACGGCCAGGCTCCCCAGCGCTGCCACCTCGAGCGCGTGATCGCCGGCTTCGCCCGCGTCGCCTCGGCCCGCTGCCGGCTGCTGCTGCTGCCGACCGCGGCCGATCACCATCGGCGCCCGCCCCGCCGTTGGGCGGCACGCCTGGCACGGCGGCTGGCACTGGGCGAGCGTCTCGGCTTTCTCGACCCCATGCAGCTACCGCGACTGCTGCCCCACGCCAGTGGCTGGGTCGGCCAGGGCGAACCCGAAGCTCACCTGGCCCTGGCCGAAGGCTGTCCGCTATTCGCTCTCAGCGACGCCCACTACTGCCTGCCGGGGCTGGCGGCGAGCGACGACCTGGAACTGTTCTGGCGCTATCCGCGCGCGCCCGAGACCGATCTCTACCAGGCCTTCCGGCGGGTGCTGATCCACGTCACCCAGATCGAGGGCGACTTCCACGCCAGCGCCGGGCGCGATCGCGCCGTGATCGAGGCCGCCGAGCGGCTCACCGCCAACATCTCGCCGATCGAGCAGCTGCTCCACGCCTCCCACGCCCGAGTCGCCTCCTGAACCGGCCCGGCGAGCCTGCGCGCCGCCGAGCCGACAACAGCGCTGCCATCCCCGCCTGAAACGCCAACCGCCCGCCCGGGTCTCCCCGGGCGGGCGGTTGCGCATCGGTACATCCTACAGCGACGCTAATGACAGACAGATACACATCGTTTACCGGCGTCAAATCACCCCGACATGCTGATCCGGGCGGCTCTGCAGAGTCTGGGCGATATCACCCAGTGCCACTGCCAGCGACTGACGGCTGATGGTACCACCCAGGCAGACACGCACCGCTTCCGGCGCCTGCCCGGAGACGGTGAAGGCATCACTGGGCACAACGCTGATATCGAAGCTGCCTAGACGATGGGCAAAGGCCGCCCGGCTCCAGTGCGATGCCAGGGGTATCCAGATATGGAAGGCGTCCGGCTGCCCGCGGAAGCTACCCTGAGGCAGCCACTCGCCGACCAGCGCATAGCGGGCGCGGGTCTCGTTACGTATCGCCTCCAGCCAGCGCGCGCCGACGCCATTCTCGATCCACTCGGTGGCCAGCGCCGCATTCAACGGAGACGCCATCACCGTGGTCGCGCGCAGGGCACCGGCCAGGCGTCGGGTTTCTGCCTGCCCCGGCGCCACTACATAGGCCAGCCGCAGGCCCGCGCCCAGACACTTGGCCAGCCCGGCAATATAGTAAGTCAGCTCCGGCGCATAGCTTGCCAGCGGTGCCACCGGTTGGCGCGGTAGCGCAGCGTAGGCATCATCCTCGATGATCGACACCTGATACTGCCGAGCGACCTCGGCGATCGCCTCGCGCCGGGCGGGCGGCATCGTGTAGGTGGTGGGATTGTGCAGCGTCGGGTTGCAGTAGAGCGCGCGTGGCGAGTAGCGCGCGCAGGCCGCGGCAAAAGCCTGGGGGTCGATTCCCGCCTCGTCGACCGGCAAGCCAATCAGTCGGATGCCCAGTTGCCCGGCCACGGCACGCAGACCGGGATAGGTCAGCGCAGCGCAGCACACCACGGCATTCGGCTCGGTCGCCTTCAACAGCGTCAAAATGGAGAGCAGCGCGCTCTGGGCACCGGGGCAGACCTGCAGCCTGGCCACGGGCACTTCCGGCCAGTGACGCGACAGCCAGCTCGCGCCGGCTTCGCGGTCACGTAACGATCCACCGAACTCCTGGTAGCGCAGCAGCTCGGGCAGGCGCGGCTGCAAAGCCGCCAGCCCGGCCTGCATCTGCGCCGCCAGCGCGGTGTCCGTCGGTTCCGGCGGCAGGTTCATGCTCATGTCCGCACCGCGCCGAACTTCCGGCGGAGGCAGCGGCTCACTCGGCCTGACGGGGCGTGACTCGCCCCGCACGTAGCTGCCACTGCCCACCCGGGCTTCGATCAGGCCACGCTCCCGCGCTTCGTTGTAGGCACGGGTCACGGTGGTGAAGTTGATCCCGAGATGCTCGGCGAGCTGGCGCTGGGTCGGTAACTGCTGATTCGGCACCAGACGACCATTGGCAATATCCTCGGCGATCGCATCGGCAATCGCACGATAGAGCGGACGCGTCGCCAGCGAGAGTCGCGGCAGCCAAGGCATGGCGTCCTCGGCCCAGACCGGCATCAGGCGAGATACCGGTTGAGACGACCAATGCGATAGAGATCGTGCAGGTAGAGATCCAGCTTGGCCACCGCGTGGGTCAAAAGGATCACCAGCGCCAGCAGCACCAGGATCACCACGGGGTCGTTCATCCAGGCAAAGGTGGCGCCGGGCACTTCGTAAGCAACGGTATAAAGGCTAAGGCCGCCGAGGAACATGGCGACCAGGCAATCGACCAGCACCACGATCAGCAGGGCCTTGCGCCAGTCGTGCGCCACCGGACGACCGGTCCACAGCGACAGATAGCGAATCTTCACTCCCTGCTCCAGCACAATGCTCTTGCGCCGGCGCAGCAGCGGCTCGGGGTTGCGCGACAGCGTCTCGTCGCGCTGTGCTGCGCTCACCAACCGCTCGGGAAAGACCCCGCGCAGCGCTGCAAACGCACTCTCTGCCGCGGAAGCACGGCTCGCCCCTTCACGCATCGCCAGCGCTTCGTCGTCGCCGACGTTCTGCGCGTAGTAGATGTCGTAAACCTGATAGACGGCGAACGCCACCCCGATAAAGATCACCGCCAGCACCAGCATTGTCTGGATCATAACGCGCTCCTCGCTCTCATCTCGCCATCACTCTTACCGGGGAGAATCGTAGCGGACACCACCCGGGTCTCATAGACCTCGGAATGGTAGCAGCCATACAAAAACCACTCAATACAGGGATAAATACATGCAAACTAGATTGTATGCATCGAGATGAAATGTATGCCCGTGCGCATGAGCCGTGTGGGAGCTAGCTTTGCTCGCGAATGGCTGCATCCGTCAACGTAGCCCACGCCACCCGCGACCGAATCCGTCCCCTGTAGGAGCGAGCTGCGCTCGCGAAGGACCAGTCCGCCGACACCTCATCAACTACCGAGGCCAGCACGGACCACCGTCACCACCTCACGCTGCGGCCCTATAGATGACGGCGGCCAGACTCACGAATTCGTGAGCAGAGCTCACTCCTACAGCAGACATGCCCTACCGCTTACGGAGACGCATCAACAATGGGCACGACGCCATCAGCGAAGCACCAACACCTACGCCTGCGTGAACCTCCTGTAGGAGCGAGCTGCGCTCGCGAGGGATCGGACGACCAACGCAGCCTACGCCACCTACACCTGAATGAGCCGCCTGTAGGAGCGAGCTTCGCTCGCGAATGACCGAGCGACCCAGTAGACACCAGTCATCGGCCAGACATCAGGCTACTCAATCCGCGATAAGCTTGATCTCGTCCGGCGTAACGTACCGGAATCGGTATCGTTCATGACATGGGCTACTGCCTGATGCGCCTGATCTGCATGAAGACCTCGGCCGCTTCCAGGCCATGGACAGCACCATTGTGCCGCGCCAGATCCAGCAGATGCGGGATACTCCTCGAGTGCGGGAACGCCCGCATTTCAAGGGCATAGGCTTGCAAGGCCGCTTCTTTAGTCGCCAGATAGGATGAGATGTCGACAGCGTAGCTGGGGAGGAACGGCAGCACACCCGGGCTGTTCCATTCCGTGCTGGACATCACCTGAAAGGCATAGATTTCTTTCACACAGGATTGTGGCTGCGGGCGACAGGCGGTCAGTACAGCCTGGTGGGCCACCCGATGATCCACATTCAGATCGCCATAGTGATGCGTGTAGATGATATTGGGCCGCAGCTCTTCGATCACGGCTTCCAGCGGCTGCACCACATCGATCAACGCTAAGCTATCCAGGCGATTGTCCGGCAGGTCGAGATAATAATACTTCTCGGCGCCCAATAGCTGCCGAGCCGACTCCGCGGCGTGTTGACGCCGCTCACGATCCGCAGAGTCAGCGCCAGCTCGCGAACTGGTCCCATCGGCCAGAAACAGCGCATAGACGGTGTCGCCTTCCGCCACATGCCGCGCCATGGTACCGCCACAGCCAAGCGCTTCATCATCGGAATGTGCCGCCACCACCAGGACGATATTACTCATCGATCAACTCCCAGGACGTGGCCATGCCTCGCTCGACGCGCTGCTTGACGCGCCTGCCGATGAGCTGGTCGAAATATTTGGGGGCCAATCCGAAGCCCGGCCTGATGCGGCGAATATGGTCAGCAGTGATCTTCTCACCGGCATCCAGATCCTTGACGAAATAGACGGATCGTCTGAAGTGCCGGTTCCCCGCTTCCGATGGCTGACGAGCGAAACCGCGCGCCCCCAGGGCTGACCAGGCATCGAAAGACTCCTGACAAAGCCGCTTCAACTCATCGGGTTCGATGGAAAACTCACTATCCGGGCCTTTGTCGTTTCGACTCAGTGTGAAGTGTTTTTCGATCACGCAGGCACCGAGCGCGACCGCAGCCACCGAAGCAGTCGTACCCAGAGTATGGTCGGAAAGGCCGGGGATGGTCCCGAACCGCTCCGTCAGCGCTGGCATCTGAAGCAGGTTGGCCTGATCCATCGGCGCCGGATAGCTGCTGATGCAGTGAAGCAGTACCAGATTCTCACAGCCGCCTTCCCGAGCGACGGCGACCGCCTCGGCAATTTCCGATTCGGAACACATCCCCGTCGATATGATGATCGGTTTGCCTTTGCTGGCGATATACCGGATCAGCGGAAGATCGGTCGCCTCGAACGAAGCAATCTTGTAAGCGGGTGTATTCAGTGACTCCAGAAGATCTACCGCAGACTCATCGAACGGGGTGGAGAAGACCGTAATGCCCAAGCTGGCAGCGTACTCGAATATTGCCTGATGCCATTCGAAAGGTGTCTCGGCCCATCGATAAAGGTCATAGAGCTTGTAACCACCCCAAAGACCGCCCTGAATCATGAAGTCATCGCGGTCACAGTCGATGGTCATGGTGTCAGCGGTGTAGGTCTGTATCTTTACCGCGTGGGCGCCGTTGTCATGGGCCGACTTGATCGTCTCGAGCGCACGCTCCAGAGAGCCATTGTGGTTAGCCGACACCTCGGCGATGACATAAGGCGGGTGACCTTCCCCGATTTTGCGGCCGTTAATTATCGCTGCCATCATTGGCCTCATTCGGTAGTTGGTAAAGGGTAACGGCAGCCGTCAGCTGAGTGCCATGATGCTGCGCGTCTCTCAATTCGAGTCTGAACTCACCGTAATCCAAAAAGGCGTGCGGGTAACCGTCCGCATCCAGCATTCTGATAAAGTCATAGAGGCCATCCAGTCCCCAGGCTTTGGGAAGTCGGCTCTGTGCCGGGGTACGGCGCTGGAAGAGGGTCGGCTCACCGACCTGGGGCGTCGGCTCTGGCGTGGCCGATATCATCCAGAGCATGATATCCACGCTCAGGGCGCCCGCTCTTAGATAAATCTGCTGTGCTGTGCCGGACAGCGCCAGATCCCTTTTTGCATAAACCGGGCCGGCGTCCATCTCACCCTCCATGCGCAAGGCGGTCAGCTTGGTGTGACGATGCCCTGCCATGATCAGATTCTGTAACGGGCTCCCACCACGACCGTAGGGCACATCGGTCATATGGAAACAGACACACTCGTGGTGGTTCCAGATGGACGGTGGAACGATCCAGCTCCAGTGGAGGAAAAAAATATATCTGGGCGTTACCCGTGCCAACGCTTCTATCAGCTCCTCCGGGGAGGACACCCAGACCCAGTTTGCACCGGTATCCTCGGTCAAGGCGTCAAAATAGGGTCGGTGCCAGGTCTTGCAGCTGGCGAAAAGGTAAGTAGTTTTGTTGTCCTGGAAAGACGACATGTTACCCCTCTGCCTTATGGATCTGCAGCGTGTAGATCTGCCCCTCGATCTCGAAGTAAGCCGGGTATCGCTCGTTATCGACCACTCTCAGCAGATCGAACTGCTCGCGCAGTGATCTATCGATATCCAGTCGACTGTCGCCGGGGCCGCGGCGAGGGTACCAGGAGGGCTCGCCCTGCTGCTGGCGCGGCACCAGCTCGTCGTATCGATCCACGAACCCAAGACACATCTCGAGCGTCTTTTCGCCCTGCCGTGCCCGCCACTCCGCGCATAGTTCGTTGCCGTTCAGTTCGATGACGTCTTCGATCCAGATATCGCCGGCATCGGGTGCTGACACGGCTTCGATCAGGCAGACGGGGATACGGTTCCTACCTTCCAATATCTGCCAGGTCATGGGCGCAAAGCCGCGGCCTTGAGGTAGGTGACTCTCATGCACGACCAGGTTGTGCTGGTTTCTCTGCAACACCTGTTCACCGACGAGCTTTGTGCAGCCGAGCATGAAGTTGATCCAGCCTGGTCGAACGGTCTCGATACTTTCAGAGAAGGCCGCGTCAAAGCCTCTCTCCGTGAGACCATCGACCAGTCTCATGGCGTAGGGTGTGATCCACGACTCATTGTCGACCAGCACGGTTATAGACCTACTGTTCATGCATCAACCTCCCCAGGCGCTGAGCGCCCAACCCATCGCCAATCGAAGCGGCCTTTGCGGACATCTCAGCGAGGTATCCGGGCACGGATAGACAGCGGCGGATAGCGTCATTCAACGAGACTTTACCGCTCTCCTCTCGCAGAGAAATGGCCACAGCGGCGCCGGATCGATCCAGCATGTCCGAGATAAAGCGTTGATTCTCCGCCAGTACCAGCATCAAGGTCGGCAGGCCCAGGCAGCAGCGCTCCCACGAGGTACTACCGGCGGCGCCGATCGCCAGATCGGCCTCGGCCATGCGTCGCGCCATGTCGCTGACGTTGGTGACGACCTCGGTGGGCTGTTCGAGGGTGTCCGCCACACGCTTCACCACCTCGATCCAAGGCGCGGTGGCGCCCATCACGACCGTGATACGGCAGGTTCGCGGCAGCTCGATATCGCGCAAAGCCTGCAACACCTCAGCGGTGACATTGTCCTTGTCTACGCCGCCCAGGCTGATCAGCAGCTGTGACAGCCCCGGCCGGCTATCACGCCTATCCAGACTGGGCCGACGCCACTCGGCGAACTCCGGGCGCAGCAGTGCGTAATCCGGTCCGATCATCAGCTGGCAGTTTGCCGGCACCAGCCCAGCGTAATCCTTTGCCAGCCTGCCCAGGTTCTGATCCAGCAGCAAATCGGCGATGTGCTCACGATCGGCGAGATCATCGATGACGAGCAGCCGCGTGCCCGACGGACGCACCGCCGACTCCCAGCGCGCATCAAGCGCATAGTGATCCACCACCAGCCAGTCCGGGGCGAGCGACGCGAGCAGGTCTGCGCTCTCGCGGGCGTCCTGCGACCAGTCGACGCCCAGCCAGGCTGCATGGGCGGGCTCACCGGCGCCTTGGCCCGAGTGAGATGTCTCCGCAGCCGCGGGGGCCACTAGCCGCAATACCTCGAACTCCTCGGCTTCGATACGCGCGATCAGATGACCGGGAAGCTCGCGACACAGGAAACAGCATCGCGCCGCGTGGCGCTCGCGCAGCGCGGTCGCCAGCGTCAGGCAACGCATAACGTGGCCGGTACCGATCTCCAGCGAGGCATCGACGCGAAAAGCCACGCATGCCATCAGGCACTCTCTCCCGATGACGCCTGCCAGGCCTTGAATAGCCATTCGGCGCGCTGCCAATCTTCTGGCGTATCGATATCCTGCACTCGATGGCGCGGCAGCTTGACCGGCACCGCACGCGCCGAGAACAGCGGCCGACCCGTCAGCCAGGCCTCCGGGCGGCCCCAGTAGAACTGGCCGGCGTCGTGCCACGCCTCTTCCAGGTCCTGGGAACGGGTGTTGAGATGTTGCGGCTCGAACATTGCAACCCGCCCTTCGAGTGTCATGCGTAGCGCCCGCTGAATCGGGAAGGCGTAGCTGGTCACCGAGAAGGCATAGTCGACATCCTCGCCCTCGAGGCAATCGCGCCCCGCGATCAGGTCATCGGCAGCAACAAAGGGCGCCGTGGCGTAGAGGCAGCAGACCGCCTCAAGAGAGACGCCCGCCTGCTGAATCTCCGTGATGGCGTGGGCAATGACCGGCACCGTACCGGTATGATCATCCGCTAGCGCCGCTGGGCGCATGAAGGGCGTCTGCGCCCCCCACGCCCTGGCCACCGCAGCGATCTCGTCATCGTCGGTCGAGACGATAACGCGATCGAAACAGCGGCTCGCCAGCGCCGCCTGGATGGACCAGGCAATCATCGGTTTGCCACAGAAGGCCTTGATATTCTTGCGCGGAATCCGCTTGCTACCGCCCCGCGCGGGGATTACCGCCAGGCGCGTCACACCAGCACCTCGGACAGCGCACGAATCACCTCGTCCTGCTGCGACTCACTCAGATCAGGGAACAGCGGCAGACTGATCGCTTCGGCGTAATAGCGCTCCGCCTGCGGAAAATCCCCGTCGCCAAACCCAAGTGCGCGGTAATAGGGCTGGGTATGCACCGGGATATAGTGCAGATTGACACCGACACCTCGCGCGCGCAGTGCCTCGAACACCTCGCAGTGAGAGGCCGAGATCCTCGCCAGCTCGAGCCGGATGACATAGAGATGGCGCCCGGAGTAGCTATCCGGATGCTGCCAGGGTGTCACCACCGGCAACTCGGCCAGCGCAGCGTCATAGCGCGCAGCCAGACGATGCCGCTCGGCCACGTAGTGATCTAGCCGCTTAGACTGGGAGACACCCAGCGCGGCTTGCAGCTCGGTCATGCGGTAGTTGAAACCCAGCGCGATCTGCTGGTAGTACCAGGGCCCGTCGGCTTCATGGGTCATGGCAGCCGGATCACGCGTAATCCCGTGGCTGCGCAGCAGCGCCATTTTCTCGGCAAGGCTGTCATCGTTGGTCAGCGCCATGCCGCCTTCGGCGGTGGTAATGATCTTGACCGGATGAAAGCTGAAGATGGTGATATCGCTATAGCGACCGCTGCCGATGAACTCCCCCTGATACTTGCCGCCAACCGCGTGTGAGGCGTCTTCGATGATCCGGAAGCCGAAGCGCTTGCCCAGCGCATGGATCGCCTGCATCTCGCAGGGCTGGCCGCACAGATGTACGGCGACCACCACCTTGGGCAAGCGCCCATGGCGTTCTGCGTCGAGCAGCTTGGCCTCCAGCGCCCTGGGGCAGAGGTTGTAGGTTCTGGGGTCGATATCGACGAAATCGACACTGGCACCGCAGTAACGGCCGCAGTTGGCCGACGCGACGAAGGTCACCGGGCTGGTCCAGAGCCAATCGTCTTCACCTAGGCCCAGCGCCAGACAGGCAATATGCAGCGCCGAGGTGGCGCTATTGACCGCCAGCGCGTGCCGGGCGCCCACATGGTCGGCTAGCGTGCGCTCGAACATCGGCACCTGCGGCCCCTGGGTCAGAAAGTCCGACTGCAGCACCGAGAGAACGGCATCGATATCCGCCTGCTCGATCGCCTGCCGGCCGTAAGGAATCATCAGATGGCTCCGATCTTGTCCCAGTTGCGCTCGATCCACGCCTGCAGCTGCGCGTCGCTCATCCACTCGGCGTTATTGTGGCTCGAGTAGTTGAAGTCTTCTGCCACTCGGGTTCCCCCCTTGATCCGGTTCACATCCTGATCCCACTTGTTGATTGCGGGCAGGATCTTGTAGTGGTCAGGGTACTCGTAGGTGTGCAGCGCATCCTCTTCACCGATCATCTGCTCGTGCAGCTTTTCGCCAGGGCGGATGCCGACGATCTCCTGGCGAGCCTCGGGGGCCACGACACGTGCCAGATCGGTCACCTTCATCGAAGGGATCTTCTTGACGTAGATCTCGCCGCCCTCCATATCCGCGAAGGCGTGCCAGACCAGCTCGACGCCCTCTTCCAGCGAGATCATGAAGCGAGTCATGCGCGGGTCGGTGATCGGCAACACGCCCTTGTCGCGCATCGAGAGAAAAAACGGGATGACCGAGCCGCGGGAGCCCATGACATTACCGTAGCGCACCACGGAGAAGCGCGTCTCGTGACCGCCGGCATAAGAGTTGCCCGCGACGAACAGCTTGTCGGAGGTCAGCTTGGTCGCACCGTAGAGGTTGACCGGGCTGCTCGCCTTGTCCGTGGAGAGCGCCACCACCCGCTTCACTCCCTTGTCGATACAGGCATCGATCAGGTTCATGGCGCCCAGGACGTTCGTCTTGACGCACTCGAAGGGGTTGTACTCGGCAGTGGGCACGATCTTGGTGGCGGCCGCGTGGACGACGTAGTCCACGCCGTCCAGAGCGCGATAAATGCGGTCCCGGTCTCTGACATCACCGATGAAGAAGCGCACCCGCTCGTCACCCGCGAACAGCTTGGCCATCTCCCACTGCTTCATCTCGTCACGCGAATAGACGATGACCTTGCGGGGGTTGTACTGGCTCAGCACCATGTGCAGGAACTTGTGACCGAAGGAGCCGGTACCGCCAGTGACCAGGATCACAGAATCATTGAACATCCATCTTTACCTCGGGCCGCTTCGCCACGCGCCGCCCCGCTCACGCAGGTATCGGCATCTTGCGCTCATGCTACTGCCTAGCCCAGCGTTCAAAGCGGCAAACAAGCCACCCGCAAGGGAACAAACTTGGCTTTCGTGCAAGCGCGACATGCGCATGCCACCAACTGCTGGTACTAGAAATGCCAGATCAGCGGTATCAGGGTAACGCTGACCAGACCGACGATCAGGCTGAGCGGCACGCCGAGCTTGAGGTAGTCGTGCATGCGATAGCCGCCAGGGCCCATCACCATCAGGTTGGTCTGGTAGCCCAGCGCGGTCATGAAGCTGGCCGAGGCGGCAATGGTGACGGCGATGACGAATGGCATGAAGTCGACTCCGAGCTGGTCGGAGACCGCCATGGCGATGGGGAACATCAGCACCGCAGCGGCGTTGTTGGTGATCATCTCGGTGAACAGCACCGTCATCACATAGACGAAGAGCAGCGCCAGCCAGGGCGTATGGATCTGCCCCACCACCTGCTCGGCGATGGCCCGCGCAGCGCCGGACTCGCTCATCGCGGTACCCAGCGAGAACGATGCGGCGATCACGATCAGCACGGAAAGATCGATATAGCGGCGCGCCTTGCCCATGGTCAGGCAGCCGCTCACCAGCATGGCGCCGGCGGCGAGAAAGGCCGCTTCGAGAATCGAGGTCAGGTTGGTAGCGCTGAGCAGCACCATGACCCCGAGAATACCCAGCGAGAGCGGCGCCTTCTGGAAGTTGGGCGGCGTGGAGTCGTTGAGCTGGCTGACCAGCAGGAAATCCTTACGGTAGCGGTACTGCTCGACGAACTGCTGCCCGGTCTCCAGCAGCAGGGTGTCGCCGACCTGGAACTCGACGTCACCCAGCTTGCCTTCCAACCGCCGCCCGTGGCGGGAGATGGAGAGAATCACCGCCTGGAAGCGCGAGCGGAAACGCGATTCGCGCACGCTCTGGCCAATCGCGGTGAAATCGGGGCTGATCACCGCCTCGACCAGACAGCGCCGATGGTGAGCGATCTCCAGCTTCTGCACGTTGCCGTTGGTGGGTACCAGGCCGCGCACTTCGCGCAGTTCACGGGCACATTCAGGCGCGCCGACGAAGATCAGGGTGTCGTCTGCCTGCAGCTTGGTTTCTGGCGGCACCGCAGCCATCAGCTCGTCGCCACGCTGAATATCGGTGAGATAGCCGAACTGCAGATTGCGCAGCCCCGCCTCGGCAATACTCTTGCCCACCAGCGGCCCGCCGGCCTGTACGTCGACCTCGACGCTATACTCGCGGATCTGGTCGAGCTGCGAGCTGGTGCCATCGCGCTGGGGCAGCAGCCAGCCGGCGAACAGCAGGATGAAGCCGCCCCCCACGATCAGGATCGGCAGACCTACCCAGGTGAGTTCGAACATGCCCAGCGAGATGCCGTGGCGGCTCTGCAGCAGGCCATCGACCACCAGATTGGTGCTGGTGCCGATCAGGGTGCAGGTCCCGCCGAGAATGGAGATATAGCTGAGCGGCAGCAGCAGTTTGGAAGGTGGCAGGCGCAGGCGACCGGACCAGTCCTGGATCGCGGGAATGAACATCGCCACCACGGTGGTGTTGTTCATGAAGGCGCTCAGCACCGATGCCGGCAACATCACCCGCCATTGTGCCCGGCGCAGCGTGCTCGGCTGGCCGAGCAGCAGGCTGGCGATCCACTTGATCGCCCCGGTCTCCTTGAGCGCTGCCGCCACCACGTAGAGCGCGGCGATGGTCATCACCCCGGTATTGGCGAAGCCCGCCAGCGCCTGCTGCGGCGTGAGCACATCGGTGAAGATCAGAAACGCCATGGCGCCGACCAGAATGGCGTCCGGCGCAATGCGCGTGAAGACCAGTGTGCCCAGGACCGCCACCACAGCCGCAATGCTCAACCAGGCATCGATACCCATGCCAACTCTTCCTCCTTACCGTTATCGATGCCGAAATTCACGGCGTGAATTTTACGCCTAAATCGCTCGATTAACGCCTTTGAGTTATGACGTTATGCCGATTTCAATGAATCGATTTCACGTGTCGACAGAACCGCGATTCTAGGCACACAAGTGTGATAACGCTACGTAAAGTGCTCTACGAAAGGTGAATAAAACGTCAGGATTTGTCTTGCAACTGTCCGCGAATCGCGACAGTCGCTGGTAATCTTCATGTTACTGTTTTGCCCCAGTATCTCGGTTACAGGGTCCATCTGCCGATGTAGAGGTAGACAGCCGCCATCAATCAGCCAGGAGAGGCTCATGGAGCGCTATCACACCTCGCATCTGCGCCGAGGCCGGCATTCCGAGATCGGCAGGATTTACTCGGTGACCGTGGTCACCTGCCAGCGCCAAGCTTGGTTCCATGATTTCGCTGCCGGGCAGACGCTGGCACGCGAAATCTATCTGGCCCAATGTCAGGGTCGGGCCACCTCGCTGTGCTGGGTGATCATGCCCGATCACTGGCACTGGCTGCTGCAGTTGGAACAAGGGGATCTTTCCCGGCTTCTGCAGCGGGTCAAATCGCGTAGCGCCAGAGAGATCAACCGACATCTGGGTCGACGTGGGCAGGTATGGCAAGCCGGTTATCACGAACGCGCCCTGCGCCGCGAGGAGGACCTGCGTGATGTGGCGCGCTATATCGTCGCCAATCCCCTGAGGGCGGGTCTCACGCGAAGCCTAGCGGACTATCCGCTCTGGGACGCCGCATGGCTTTAGACGCTTCCGCCGCTGGTGGCGATTTCCGCCGTTAGAGGCTTTATCCTTCGCGAGCAAGCTCGCTCCTACAGGTGATGATCTCTGTGGCTGGTGGCGCGCCCTTCGCGAGCAAGCTCGCTCCTACAGGTGGCCGGCGCCTATGGTGGATGATGGTGACTGGGGATGGTGTCATTGCCCTCTTAACTATCCACGATGGCGAGGTCGTGTCTGCTGTAGGAGCGAGCTCCGCTCGCGAATGGGGGGTCATGCCGCTTTCAAAGATCCCCCACGCGGCATGAGACCAAGGTCATGGCCGCTCCATGTGCAGTTGGCGATGTCTTCGGCTAGTGGCGCGCCCTTCGCGAGCAAGCTCGCTCCTACAGGTGACGATGTCTGCGGTTGGTGGCACGCCCTTCGCGAGCAAGCTCGCTCCTACAGGTGGCCGGTGCCTATGGTGGATGATGGTGACTGGGGATGGTGGCATTGCCCTCTTCACTATCCACGATGGCGAGATCGTGTCTGCTGTAGGAGCGAGCTCCGCTCGCGAATGGGGGGTCATGCCGCTTTCAAAGATCCCCCACGCGGCATGAGACCAAGGTCATGGCCCCTTCGTGTGCAGGTGGCGATCTCTGCGGTTGGTGCCGCGCCCTTCGCGAGCAAGCTCGCTCCTACAGGTGATGATGTCTGCGGTTGGTGGCACGCCCTTCGCGAGCAAGCTCGCTCCTACAGGTGGCCGGTGCCTATGGTGGATGATGGTGACTGGGGATGGTGGCATTGCCCTCTTCACTATCCACGATGGCGAGGTCGTGTCTGCTGTGGGAGCGAGCTCCGCTCGCGAATGGAGGACCATGCCGCCTTCAAAGATACCCCCACGGCATGAGACCAAGGCCGTGGCCCCTTCGTGTGCAGGTGGCGATCTCTGCGGTTTGTGGCGCGCCCTTCGCGAGCAAGCTCGCTCCTACAGGTGATGATCTCTGTGGCTGGTGGCGCGCCCTTCGCGAGCAAGCTCGCTCCTACAGGTGATGATCTCTGCGGTTGGTGGCACGCCCTTCGCGAGCAAGCTCGCTCCTACAGGTGATGATCTCTGCGGTTGGTGCCGCGCCCTTCGCGAGCAAGCTCACTCCTGCAGGTGACGATGTCTTCGGTTGGTGCCGCGCCCTTCGCGAGCAAGCTCGCTCCTACAGCGGGCCGCTTCTGACTACGGCGAGGACTGGGACGCGGCCGTTGGGCGTGAAAGCTGCTGGAAGCGTTGGGCCAGGTAGCTGGCGTCCGCACTGCCGATGAAGTCGGCCTTGCGCAGGGCCAGGGAGAGATACGTGAAGGTGACCCAACCCAGGCGTAGCTGCCGCGAGCCGCCGATCCAGGCTTCGGCCTGGCGTGGCGGCACACCGAGCAGTAGTCGCGCCAGATCGGCACCGAGCGGGAGCAGGCCGGCGTTGTCCCAGTCGATCAGCAGTGGCCGCCCGCTGCTCGCGTCGACGATGACATTCTCCCGGTGCAGGTCACCATGGGAGAAGACCCGCGGCAGCCCGCCGGCGCTCCACAGCATGGCCAGGATCAGCCGCAGATCGCCGCCCCGCCGCCCCACCAGCAGCTGGCGCCAGCTACGCGCGATCAGGCGGTCGGCGTGATTACGTTCGCGCAATTGCGCGACCAGCGCCGGGCTCGGCATCAGGTCGTTGAGGCGCTTGGCCCACTCGATGGTCGTACGCATGGCCCGCGTGTCGGTCAGCCCGTGCTTGTCCAGGGTGATGCCGGCGACATAATCGGCACACAGCAGGACACCGCCCGCGGCATCGACCCGCAGCGAGAGCGCCGGGCAAGCGACCCGATGAGGTGCCAATAGCTCACGGTAGAGATACGCCTGGCGCCGGGCGCGTGCCGCAGGCATGCCCATGGGCACCACCGTGCGCCCTTCGGGCGTCTGCAGCGCCATGGCGGCCAGTTTACCGGTCTGACCGAACAGCGGGCGGAAGGCCTCGATCTTGAACCGGGCACGCAGCGGCTCGAGCAGCTGGCGATAGGCATCCAGCCCGCCATAGGGCCTCAGCGGCATGAAGCCCGAGTCGTTGGCGCGACCGCGCAACGGCTCATCGCCGATCACCGCCACGCCGTTCTGCAGCATGTGGCCGCCGAGACCGAAGCGCACGCGCACCAGATCGCCCGGCTTCAGCGCCAGCGGCGCGCGAAAGCCCACGTGGGGGTCACGCGCGGCCCCGGCGCGTACCACGTCTGGCCTAGGGTCCTGGCAGAAGGCGCTGAAGCGATCGACATCATTGACCGAAATTACCACCACGCGGGATGCCCAGCGCCCTCTTCCCGGCAGCGGCTGGGTTCCCCTGCCGACACACCAGCCGGCCACGCCACCGGCATCGATATGGTCCACGAAACCGAACATGTTGCCCCCGCCGACCCGCTGTCGTTTCGGGGCAATCTAGCGCGCAGTAGGGCCGCGATCAGGAACCATTTTCGATATCCATGATCGCGAGGGAGAGCTGCCGTCATCGCGAGTATGAAGAAGTTGAAGCATTCGTCTTCGCAAAAAGGTGCGTCTTCGAAAAAACGTGCGTCTTCAAAAAATGGCGGTCATCGAGGCGGGCGGTAGACGAGAAAAAACCAGCCCCGGGATCGCCGGGGCCAGGGTAAAACGCGGATCACGCGGTGTCTTGGCGGGCAGCCAGTCTCAGCCGAACTGGTTCATGGTATTGTGCGTACCACCAGCCTTGAGTGCAGCGGCGCCGGAGAAGTACTCCTTATGGTCGTCGCCGATATTGGAGCCGGCCATGTCCTGATGCTTGACCGACGCCATGCCGCGACGGATCTCCTGGCGCTGCACCCCGGCCACGTAAGCGAGCATGCCCGCTTCGCCGAAATAGCCCTGGGCCAATTCATCGGTGGAGAGCGCTGCCGTGTGGTAGGTCGGCAGTGTGATCAGATGATGGAACACACCGGCCTCCCGGGAAGCATCGCGCTGGAAGTTCTGCACCCAGCGGTCGGCTTCAGCCGCCAGCTCGGAGTCGTCGTACTCGGCGCTCATCAGCTGGGCGCGATCGTAGGCAGAGAGATCCCGGCCTTCGCTCTCCCAGCGGTCGAAGACCTGCTGGCGGAAGTTGAGCGTCCAGTTGAACGACGGCGAATTGTTGTAGACCAGCTTGGCATCCGGCACCACCGCACGTATCCGGTCGACCATGCCGGCGATCTGGCCAATGTGCGGCTTCTCGGTCTCGATCCACAGAAGGTCCGCCCCGTTCTGCAGCGCGTTGATGCAGTCCAGCACGACCCGATCTTCGCCGGTGTCCGAGCGGAAGCGGTAGAGGCCATTGGCCAGCCGCAGCGGCTTGCGCAGGTCGCCGTCGAGCTTGATCACGCTATCGCCTTCGTCGAGATCGTCGGCGCTGCAGATCGGCACGGTGTAGAGGAAGCTGTTGTACTGATGGGCCAGATCGCCCGGCTCCTTGCTCACCGGCAGCTTCTGGGTCAGACCGGCGCCCAGCGAGTCGGTCCGCGCGACGATCACCCCCTCATCCACCCCCAGCTCCAGGAAGGCGTGGCGCACGGCGTTGATCTTGGCGACGAAGTCCTCGTGCGGCACGGTGACCTTGCCATCCTGATGCCCGCACTGCTTGGCGTCGGAAACCTGATTCTCGAGCTGGATGCAGCAGGCACCGGCTTCGATCATCTTCTTGGCCAGCAGGTAGGTGGCCTCCTCGTTGCCGAAGCCGGCATCGATATCGGCAATGATCGGCACCACGTGGGTTTCGAAGTTATCGATCTTCTCGAGCACGCCCCGAGCGGCGACCTCGTTGCCCTGCTTGCGTGCCTGATCCAGTTCACGGAAAAGGTGCGTGAGTTCCCGCGCATCGGCCTGACGCAGGAAGGTGTAAAGCTCTTCGATCAGCGCCGGCACGGCGGTCTTTTCATGCATCGACTGATCCGGCAAGGGGCCGAATTCCGAGCGCAGAGCCGCGATCATCCACCCGGAGAGGTAGAGGTAGCGCCCTTGCGTAGTGCCGTGATGCTTCTTGATCGAGATCATCTTCTGCTGACCGATGAACCCGTGCCAGCAGCCCAGGGACTGCGTGTAGCGAGACGGGTCACGGTCGTACTCACGCATGTCGCGGCGCATGATCGAGGCGGTGTAGCGGGCGATATCCAGCCCGGTGCGGAAGCGGTTCTGTGCCCGCATGCGTGCCACCGATTCGGGATTGATATTGTCCCAGCGTCCTTCCTGCTCGCGACACAATCGCTTCAATGCGTCGAGGTCACTCTGGTAGATAGACATGCTGTACTCCTTTGGGCGTCGGCTTCGTGACTATCTCTGCCGAAATCGTGACGACGAAAAACGCGCGTTTTAATTCGACCAATGCTGCGTCTAGCGTCGTTCGGCAAGGTCACTATGGAAGCTCGGAGCCCAGCCCCACAATCAGTACTTCGGTGGCGTAGGGGTAAGGCTTTTACCGAAAAATGCCGGTTTCAGCGGTTTTTGTAGTCATGTATGACATATGACCCCGACCCATCCAGCGATATGAAAATGCTTTTCAAAAAACTCGACTGACGCCGCATAAGCGGAGGCGCATATTAAAACAGTCGTTTTATCATGACCTTGTGAGCACAGCGCCCGGATAACCACGCCGCATCGAGCGACACCGACCAGCCATGAACGCAACGATATCTCTACGACCTTGGTCGAGCAGGAGCTAGCCGATTTTCAAGCGTCGTGACGTTAATTTCCTACGCGGCGGCGCGATATCGCCCGGCAGTGTCTCTTTGACGCCACGTAATGAACCACCCGCATTGGGTGGCGGTGGAGAGGTTGGTGGCTTCGCTCTTCGCGAGCAAGCTCGCTCCTACAGGTGGCGAAATCCTGTACTGGGCGGCGTTGGCGGGGTTGGTGGTATCGCCTTCTCCAGATCCACCGGCGTCGGATAGTTTCTGCTGTAGGAGCGAGCTTTGCTCGCGAATGCTGGAGCACGTCACCTGAAGCGATAACCTCACAGCACAAGATCAGGGTGATGGCCTCCCATATGGGCGGCGTTGGCGAGGTTGGTGGTATCGCTCTTCGCGAGCAAGCTCGCTCCTACAGGTGGCGAAGCCCTGTATTGGGCGGCGGTGGCGGGGTTGGTGGTATCGCCTTCTCCAGATCCACCGGCGTCGGATAGTTTCTGCTGTAGGAGCGAGCTTTGCTCGCGAATGCTGGATCACGTCACCTGCAGCGATAACCTCACAGCACAAGATCAGGGTGATGGCCTCCCCTATGGGCGGCGTTGGCGAGGTTGGTGGCTTCGCTCTTCGCGAGCAAGCTCGCTCCTACAGGTGGCGAAATCCTGTATTGGGCGGCGTTGGCGAGGTTGGTGGTATCGCCTTCTCCAGATCCACCGGCGTCGGATAGTGTCTGCTGTAGGAGCGAGCTTCGCTCGCGAATGCTGGATCACGTCACCTGCAGCAATAACCTCACAGCACAAGATCAGGGTGATGGCCTCCCCTATGGGCGGCGGTGGCGGGGTTCGTGGTATTGCCTTCTCCAGACCCACCAGCGTCGGATAGTGTCTGCTGTAGGAGCGAGCTTTGCTCGCGAATGCTGGATCACGTCACCTGCATCGATAACCTCGCAACACAGGATCAGGGTGATGGCCTCCGCTATGGGCGGCGTTGGCGGGGTTGGTGGCTTCGCTCTTCGCGAGCAAGCTCGCTCCTACACGTGGCGAAATCCTGTGCTGGGCGGCGTTGGCGGGGTTGGTGGCTTTGCTCTTCGCGAGCAAGCTCGCTCCTACAGGTGGCGAAGCCCTGTATTGGGCGACGATGGCGGGATTGCTGGCTTTGCCCTTCGCGGGCATCGCAGTCGAATGGCGGTATTGGTGGTAATGGTGAGAGAGCACCCCTCGGGCCACCGAGGGGTGCTGGAGGGCGTCAGGCGTCGGCGGTGGCGATCTTGAGCCCTTCCCGCGTGACCTCGGCCACTAGTTCCAGCTCTTCGTCACTGATCACGTAGGGCGGCATCCAGTAGATCACGTTGCCCAGCGGGCGCAGCATCACACCGCGGGAGATGGCGTGGCGGAAAACCCGAAGCCCGCGCCGCTCGCGGAAGTCGTAGGGGGTGAGGCTGGATTTCTCCTTGACCATCTCGATCGCCAGCACCATGCCGGTCTGGCGTACGTCGCCGACGTGCGGGTGGTCGCGCAGCGGCTCGGCCAGGCGCCCCATCAGTGCCGCCTTGTGGCGGTTGGCGGCGATCACGTCGTCGTGCTCGAAAATATCCAGGGTGGCCAGGGCCGCCGCGCAGGCGAGCGGGTTGCCGGTGTAGCTGTGGGAGTGCAGGAACGCCTTGAGCGTCTCGTAGTCGTCGTAGAAGGCGGCGTAGATCTCGTCGGTGGTCATCACTACCGAGAGCGGCAGATAGCCGCCGGTCAGCGCCTTGGAGAGACACAGGTAATCCGGGCGCACGCCGGCCTGCTCGCAGGCGAAGAGCGTCCCGGTACGCCCGAAGCCGACCGCGATCTCATCGAAGATCAGCTGCACGCCATGGCGGTCGCAGGCCTCGCGCAGCCAGGTGAGATACTCCGGCGGGTACATGCGCATGCCGCCGGCGCACTGGATCAGCGGCTCGACGATCACCGCCGCCAGTTCGTCGGCGTGGCGCGCCAGCGCCTTTTCCATCTCGGCGAAGCGCGCCCGGGCCTGCTCGACCCACTGTTCTCTGGGGAGCCCGAAGCCGTCCGGTGCAGGCACCTTGATCACGTCCAGCAGCAGCGAGCGGTAGGTGTCGGTGTAGAGCGCCACATCCCCCACCGCCAGCGCCCCCAGGGTCTCGCCGTGATAGCCGTTGGTGATGGTCAGAAAGCGCCGCTTCTGCGGCTTCCCGACATTGCGCCAATAGTGGTAGCTCATCTTGAGCGCCACTTCGATCGCCGAGGAGCCGTTGTCGGCATAGAAGCAGTGCCCCAACCCGGCGGGCGCGAGCCGCCCCAGGCGTTCGGAGAGCTCGATCACCGGCTGATGGGTGAAGCCGGAGAGAATCACGTGCTCCAGCTCGTCGAGCTGCGCCTTGATCCGCGCATTGATGCGCGGGTTGGCGTGGCCGAAGACGTTGACCCACCAGGAGCTGACGATATCGAGATAGCGCTGGCCCTCGAAATCCTCCAGCCACACCCCCTTGCCGCGCCGAATCGGTATCACCGGCAGCGTTTCGTGGTCCTTCATCTGTGTGCACGGGTGCCAGAGGCTGGCCAGGTCGCGCTGCATCCAATCGCTGTTACGGTTCATGTGTCGTCTCTTGCGGAGTGAAACCTCGCCGCCCCGCCCCACCCGCGCCACTGGCTCAGCTCAGGCTGCCGAGCAGCGCGTCGAGGTCTAGCAGGTCGGCGGTGGTCTCGGCGTCCGGCGTCTCCAGCCAGGGCACCACGCCCAGGCAGGGAGCGCCGCCGTACTCGCCGAGCCAGTGCGCCAGCGCATCGAGGTTCTCCTCCATGCGCGGGGTATCGGGTTCGAGAATGTTGGCGACCCAGCCGGCCACCTTCACGCCGTCGCGCTGGATCGCCTCCAGCGTCAGCCGGGCGTGGTTGATCGCGCCCAGGCGCACGCCGACCACCAGCACCACCGGTAGATCCAGTTCGATCACCAGATCGGAGATCGATTCACGCTCGTTGAGCGGCACCCGCCAGCCACCGGCGCCTTCGATGACGGTGAGATCGGCGCCGCGGGCGATCAGTGCGCGCATCGGCTCGGCCAGCATCGAGACGCCCAGCGCGATGCCCGCCTCACGCGCAGCGATGTGCGGGGCGATCGCCGGCGCCAGGGCGACCGGATTGACGCTGTCGTAGTCGAGCGCCGGACTGCACTCGGCCAGGATGGTGGTGGCGTCGCTGTTCCTGAGGCCTTCGCGGGTCTGGTCGCAGCCGGAGGCGACCGGCTTGCCGCCGACCACGCTCAGGCCTCGCCGGCGCGCGGCGGCCATCAAACCGGCGGTAATGAAGGTCTTGCCGACTTCGGTGTCGGTACCAGTGACGAATAGTGCTTGCATGGGGGCTTCCTCCGCTTCAACGCTGCATCACAACCGTAGCCACACGATAACTGATCGGGATGCCGGCCGGTCTTCGGTATTCTTCGAATGCGGCCTCGAGCCGAGCCAGACGCTCGCGCCCGGCCAGTCCGCCCCCTGTAGGAGCAGAGGTTCGTGTGTGAGCGGAAGATCGTGTGTGAACGGCAGAAGGCGTGTCGGCGGCGACCACGGTATTGGCGCCGATCGCCTTGAGCGCCTGACGCGCCGCGGCCAGATCGGGATACCAGCAGCGCCGAGTGGTGACCTCATGCCGGCACCAGTGCCAGCCGGGGCGTGCCAAGGTGGCGGCGAGCGTCTCCTCGGTCAGGAAGCGGTTGACGTGGGCGCCGTCATCCACTGCCTCCCAGGCGCCCTGCCACTCGCGCAGGCTGCCGTCGCACAGGGTGGTGAAAGCGAGATAGCCACCGGGGCGCAGCACCCGCCGCGCCTCGTCGAGCGCCGCCGCCAGCGAGTCGCACCACTGCAGGGCCAGGCTGGAGGCAACCAGATCGACACTGCCCGCCGCCAGCGGCAGCCGTTCGGCCGCGCCTGCGAGCCAGCGGATCGCCGGCTCGGGATGGCTGGCACGGGCGGTCGCCAGCATACCGGAGGCCAGATCCAGCCCCAGGGTGGTACTGGCGTAGCGCCGTGCCAGCGCGGCGGTCACATAGCCAGTGCCGCAGCCGATATCCAGCACCGCCGCCGGGCGGCAGTCAGCCGGCAGCCGCGCCAGCAGCGTGTCGGCCACCTCGCGTTGCAGTCCCGCCGCGGCGTCGTAGCTGCCAGCAGCACGGGAAAAACCGCTGGCGATACGCCGCTGGCGCGCCAGCCGGGGGGTATCCATCAGCTCACTCATGGCCGACTCCCCACATCGGCGTGTTCGACGCGATTCGAGGTGATGAAGGCCACCAGTCGCGCGGCGACCTCGCTGGCCCGCTCCAGTGGGAAGGCGTGGCCCGCCGCCGCGATTCGCTCGGCACGGCCGGCGGCCGGCAGGCGGTCGGTGACGGCCTCGCAGGCGCCACCGGGCACCAGCGCATCGTCGGCGGCGAACAGGTGCAGCTGGGCCGCGCTAAGCTGCCCCAGCGTCTCGCGCAGGTCCAGGGTCTCGAGCAGCGCAAGCCCTGCCAACGCCTGCTCCTGGGGCGTGTCCGCACAGGCGACGCAGAGCTCGCGGGCCAGGCGGCTACCTGCGGGCCGCCGCGGCGCATTCCCCTGCTGGGCGACCAGCTGGGCAAAACGCTCGAGGGTACGCGCCGGCGCGCGCTGAAACCCCTGGCGGAAGGCCGCGAAGGTTTCCGCCGCCATCGCTGCAGGCCAGCCCTGCCTCACCACGAAGCTGGCATTGGCGGCGAGAGTGATCAGACCGGGGGCTCGCTCACCGCGCCGAGCCGCCAGCGCAGTGGCGAGCATGCCCCCCAGTGACCAGCCACACAGCCAAGCGCCGTCAGGCAGCTCACGGTCGAGCGCCGCAAGCCAGGCATCGACGTCGTGGCAGGCCAGCCGCCCGCCCTCGGGGGATGTGAGCGCGGCGTAGTCGAGTAGCGTGATCTCCCAGCCGGGCAGATCCTGGCGTAGTGCGTCCGCCAGCGGCTCGAGCGGCGTCACCCCAAGGGCCCAACCGGGCAGCATCACTAATTGCCGTGAGTCGTGCCGACCGGGTACTGGCAAGTCGGTCAGGCCCGGGTCAGCCGGGTGCGCATCAGCGAGAGGTCGATCAGCCAACGGGCGAGCAGCGGACGTCATGCCGGCGCCCCCTGCGGCATCACCGCCCCGCCCTGCCCGATGACCTGGCGCGCAGCGTCGTAGAGCGCCTCACCCAGGCGGTCGATATCGGCCAGCGCGTGGGCCGCACTCAAGGTGATGCGCAGGCGCGCACTACCCACCGGTACCGTCGGCGGGCGGATCGCGCTGCACCAGATGCCACGTGCTTCCAGCGCCTGGGCCAACGCCAGCGCCGTGGCCTCGTTGGCCCCTTCACCGTGCTGCATGATCTGCAGCGGCTGGATCGGTGTCATCGACGGCATCGGCGACAGACCGACCTCGGCAAGCCCGGCACTGTGCTGGCGAAAGCGGGTGATCAGCGCCTGCAGATGGGCGCGGCGCTCCGGCTCGTCGCGCACGATATCCAAGCTGGTCAGGGTGGCCCAGGCCAGCGCCGGCGACAGGCTGGTGGTGTAGACATAGGGTCGGGCGAACTGGATCAGCGCTTCGATCAGGGTCTCGCTGCCGGCGACGAAGGCACCGTGCGTGCCCAGCGCCTTGCCCAGGGTGCCGACCAGGATCGGCACGCGCCACGGCGTCAGCCCCTGAGCTTCACGGGTGCCCGCCCCGTGCTCACCGAGCACGCCGAGGCCGTGGGCGTCGTCGACCATCAGCCAGGCGTCGTGGCGCTCACAGTGGGTCGCCAGCGCGTTCAGTTCGGCGCAATCGCCGTCCATGCTGAAGACGCCATCGCTGATCACCAGCCGGCGGCGCTCGCGGCCGAGCGCCGCCAGCCGCGCTTCGCAGGCCGCGGCATCGCCATGCGCGAAGCGTTCGAGCCGGGCACCGGCGAGGCGGGTGCCGTCGAGCAGCGAGGCGTGATTCAAGCGGTCATGCAGCGCGATATCGCCACGCCCCAGCAGCGCCGAGATCACGCCGAGATTGGCCTGATAGCCGCTGGAGAAGAGCAGCGCCCGTTCGCAGCCGGTCCAGGCCGCCAGCCGCCGTTCCAGCGCCTCGTGCGCTTCGCTGTGGCCACATACCAGATGCGAGGCACCGCCGCCGACGCCGAAGCGCCGAGCGCCCGCGGCGAGCGCTTCGGCCAAGCGCGGGTCGCCGGCCAGCCCCAGATAATCGTTGCTGCAGACATTGAGCCAGTCGCGGCCGTCGCGGCGAACCCGCGGGCCCACGCCATCGGTGGTGTGGCGCTGTCGATAGCGCACCCGCGCGCGCTGCTCGTCCAGGCGCGGCGCCAGCGCCGCATCGAGCGAATCCACGCCGCGCATCAGACGTCCGCGGCCGCGCCGCGGGTGGCACGCCGGGGCGCGCTGGCATCCGAGGTCAACGCCTCCAGCCGGGCGCTGGCGATCCGCGCCTGCAACGCCGCCTCCTGGGTGGCGTCGTCGGCCTCTTCGCGCTGCTCGGGGTGAAGCCCGAGCCGCTCGAACAGCTGCTTGTCATGGCTCGCCTGCGGATTCTGGGCGGTGAGCAAGCGCTCGCCGTAGAAGATCGAGTTGGCGCCGGCGAAGAACGCCATCGCCTGGGTCTCGTCGCTCATCAGCTCGCGCCCCGCCGCCAGACGCACGTGGGAGCGCGGCATCAGAATGCGCGCTACCGCGATGGTGCGGATGAAATCGAGCGGGTCGAGATCCTCGACATGCTCCAGCGGCGTACCCTGAATGCGGATCAGCATGTTGATCGGCACGCTCTCAGGGTGGGTGGGCAGATTGGCCAGCTGTTGCAGCAGGCCGGCGCGGTCATTGACGCTCTCGCCCATGCCGAGGATGCCGCCGCTGCAGATCTTCATCCCCGCCTGACGCACGTGATCCAGGGTTTCCAGGCGATCGGCATAGGTGCGGGTGGTGATGATCTCGCCGTAGTACTCCGGCGAGGTGTCCAGGTTGTGGTTATAGTAGTCGAGGCCGGCGTCGTTGAGCTGTTCGGCCTGCTCGCGGCTGAGCATGCCCAGGGTCATGCAGGTCTCCAACCCCAGGGCACGCACGCCCTTGACCATCTCCAGCACGTAGGGCATGTCCTTGGCGCTGGGATGCTTCCATGCCGCCCCCATGCAGAAGCGGCTGGCGCCGACCTCCTTGGCGCGGCGCGCCTGTTCCAGCACCGCCTCGACCTGGAGCAGCTTCTCGCGCTCGAGCCCGGTGTTGTAGTGGCCGGACTGCGGGCAGTACTTGCAGTCCTCGGGGCAGGCGCCGGTCTTGATCGAGAGCAGCGTGGAGATCTGCACCGCGTTGGGGTCGAAGTGCTCACGGTGCACGCTCTGCGCCCGGAACAGCAGGTCGTTGAACGGCAGCGCCAGCAGCGCCTCGATCTCACCGCGCTGCCAATCGTGGCGGGTCGCGGGGGCCGCAGACGCGGTGCGGGAATCTGGGGTGGCGGTCATCTTTGTCAACTCATCCATGCTTCACGGGTTGACCAGATGGTGCCACGCGGCATGGTCAACCTCAAGACTCATCCAGGTTGACAGAAGACATCCCCCTTCGCGAGCGAGGCTCGCTCCTACAGGTGGTTTCGTCAGGCGTTAGATGACGGCGGCCGGGTTGGTGGCCGCCCCTTAGCGAGCGAAGCTCGCTCCTACAGGTGGTTTCGTCTGACGTTAGGTGACGGCGGCCAAGTTGATGGCCGCCCCTTCGCGAGCGAAGCTCGCTCCTACAGATGGTTTTGTCAGGCGTACCACCTTATCGGCGCCTTCGGGTCATTGGCGTCAGCGCTGCCACAGCACCCGCGGCTCTTCCAGCGGCAGCGCCACGGCGGCGTGCCAGGGCCTGACCCGGATGGTGTAGTCCGCGGCCGGGCGCGTGGTCTCGATCTCGGCGACGAATTCGCAGGCATCCGGTGTCGCCCCGGGCGCGGCGGACATCTGATGGCAGACGGCCGGTTGATCAGCGCCGGCTTCGGCGTAGAGTTCGACCCGCACCTCGTCGGGCGTGAGCCCGCCCAGATGCAGCCAGGTCTGGAAGCGGTGACCATCCGCCCGCGCCTCGACCCGGCTGTCACCGAAGCGTAACGCCGGCCAGGCCTGCTCGATGGCGTGGTGCCAGGCGGCGATCTCACGCCCCAGCGCTCCGGCGCTGGCGGCGCGCTGACGGTAGGCCTCCGCCGCCGGGCGGTAGTAGCGCTGGTAGTAGTCGCGCAGGGTGCGGCTGACCGAGAAGCGCGGGGTCAGGCTGCTCATGCTGGCGCGCATGCGCTCGACCCAGGCCTGGGGAACGCCCTGCTCGTCGCGCTCGAAGAAGGTCGGCACGATCGCCTGTTCGAGCAGGTCGTAGAGCGCCAGGGCCTGGGTCGCATCCCAGCCGGGGTCGTCGCCGTGCTCCTGCTCGTCGCCCAGTGCCCAGCCGACCTCCGGGCGGTAGGCTTCGACCCACCAACCGTCGAGTTCGGAGAGGTTGAGCCCACCGTTGACCAGGATCTTCATGCCGCTGGTACCGCACGCCTCCCACGGCCGGCGCGGGGTGTTGATCCACACATCCACCCCGCGTACCAGCTCCTGGGTCAGGCGCATGTCGTAGTCGGCGAGAAAGATGACCCGGCCGCGTACGTCGTCGCGGCGCGAGAACGCCACCCACTGCTGGATCATCGCCTGCCCTTCGCGATCCGCCGGGTGGGCCTTGCCGGCCACCAGCAGCTGTACCGGCCGCGCCGGGTCGGCGAGCAGACGCGCCAGCCGCTCGGGGTCGTGCAGCAGCAGGTTGGGCCGCTTGTAGGTGGCGAAACGCCGGGCGAAGCCCAGGGTCAGCGCATTGGGGTCGAGCACGTGGCGCGCCCGCTCGGTGATCTCGGCGCCGCCGCCGGAGACCGCCACCTGGCGCGCCAGCAGCTCGCGGGCGTAGCTCACCAATTGGGCGCTGGAGGTCTTGCGCAGTTGCCACAGCCGCGCCGCCGGCACCTTGGCCATGGCGCTGCTGAGTTCACCTTCGCCGGCCAGCCAGTGGGGCTGGCCGCAGAAGTGGGTCCACAGCGCCTCCGCCGCCGGCGAGGCCCAGGTCGGCATGTGCACGCCGTTGGTGACGTGGCCGATCGGCACCTCGGCGGCCGGCCAGCGCGCGAACAGCGGGCGGAAGATCTCCCGCGAAACCTGTTCGTGGAGCAGGCTCACGGCGTTGACCGCATGGCAGCCGCGGCATGCCAGATAGGCCATGTTGAAGCGCTCGCTGGTGTCCTGGGGATTGCTGCGCCCCAGCGCCAGCAGCGCTTCGATGCCAATACCCAGGCGCTGCTCGGCGTAGGCTTCGAGATAGCGCACGATCAGATTGGGCGAAAAACGGTCGAACCCCGCCTCCACCGCGGTGTGGGTGGTGAACAGATTGCCCGCACGGGTGATGGCGAAGGCGACCTCGAACGGCTCGCCGGTGCGCTCCATGCGGGCCCGCGCGCGCTCCAGCACCACCAGGGCGGCGTGGCCTTCGTTGAGATGGCACACCTGCGGCGTGATACCCAACCGCTCCAGCAGCTGCCAGCCGCCGATCCCCAGCAGCATCTCCTGGCGCAGACGCATCTCCTCGTCACCGCCGTAGAGCTCGCTGGTGATACCGCGATAGGCGGGATAGTTGGCGATGTCGTTGCTATCGAGCAGGTAGAGCTTGGTGTTGCCCACCCGCGCTTCCCACACCTGCAGCCAGATCGCGTAGCCCGGCAGTGCGACCTCGATGCGCAGCCACTCGCCGTCGGCGGTGCGTACCGGCGAGATCGGCAGCTGGCCCGGGTCGTTGTAGGGATAGAGCGCCTGCTGCCGGCCCTGGGCATCCAGCGTCTGGCGGAAATAGCCGCGCTGATAGAGCAGCCCGACGCCAACCACCGGCAGGTGAAAATCGCTGGCCGCCTTGAGCTGATCGCCGGCGACGTTGCCGAGCCCGCCGGAGTAGATCGGCAGCGCCTCGCTGAGCATGAACTCCATGCTGAAGTAGGCAATGGTAAAGGGGTCGCCGTCACTACCCAGGGGCGAAGCGGCGTGATGGGTCGCCTGGCGGTGGCGCGCTTCGATCAAAGCATCCAGTTGCTGGGCATTCTCGGCATTGGAGAGAAAGGTGCGCAGGCGTTCGAGCGAGACCGCCTGGAGCACCGCCCAGGGGTTGTGGGTCAGCTCCCACAGCCGCCGGTCCAGCGCGCGCCAGATCCAGTCGGTCTCCTGGTGCCAGGTACAGCTCAGGTCGAGGGCCAGTTCGGCCAGATGGGCGTAGCCGGGCACGCCGCGCGCGGCGGCATCATCACGGGAGGACATCGCATTACCTCGTGGCAGGCATTGACGAAAAACGCGCGCACCCGGCGGCGGCTGGAGCGGGCGCCAGGGCCAGCATATACCCAAAGCGCCACGGCCCGGAACGCCCTCCGCCTCACGCTTCAAGCTCTACGCCTCACGCCCGCGAGGCTGGCGTTGACCATTCGACCTGCATCCGAGCGACATCGATGGCACTATCCGCCGCGCCATTTCGATACGCGTCGCAGCTGTTCTGTGGAATGACGCACCTGAAACAGTCGTCGCGGCGTTCGCGCTTACGATGATCCGATACCAACCACAATCGAGCGATGCACCATGACCTACACCGTCGCCATCGTCCTGAGCCTCGTCGGCTATTTTGCGATCGGCCACTGGGCCGGGCGCCGCGTCAAGCATCTCGACGACTATCTCGTCGCCGGCCGCAACGCGCCCACCTTCCTGATCCTCGGCACCCTGGTGGCGAGCTATCTCAGCACCAGCGCCTTTCTCGGCGAGACCGGCTTCGCCTATGCCGGCTACCCCTTCGTGATGCTGCTGTTCGCCGCCATCAGTACCTCAGGCTGTCTGCTGGGTGCGCTGGCCTTCGGACGCTATCTGCGCCGCAGCGAGGCGCTCACGGTGCCGGAGTTCTTCGGCAAGCGCTTCGCCTCCCGCCGGGTGCAGCGTATCGCCGGCCTGACCACGGTGGTCGGTCTCGGCGCCTATCTGCTCGGCGTCATGCAGGGCGCAGGGATCATGTTCGAGGAGCTGACCGGGCTGCCCTACTGGGTCGGCCTGCTGCTGGTGTGGCTTACCTTCACCGGTTTCATCCTCTACTCGGGCTCGCCCGGCGTGGTGCTCACCGACACCGTGATGTTCGTGATCTTCTCGCTGGCCGCGGTCGGCGGTTCGCTCTACATCATCACCGACCTGGGCGGTTGGCAGGGGGTGATCGGCGGACTGCTGGCGCAGACCGACAAGCCGGGCATCGCACTGTGGCACGGCATGCTAAAGGGCAAGGACGCCGCCTTCGCCACCCCCGGTGAAGCGGCCACCTGGGGCATCACCCTGGGGCTGGTGTGGGCCGCGGTGCTGGCCGCCAGCCCGTGGCAGTCCAGCCGCTATCTGATGGCGCGCAACGAGCACGTAGTGATGCGCTCGGCGATGCTCACCGCGGTGGCGCTGGCGATCTTCTATGCGCTGATGATGCTCACCGGCGCGGCGATCAATCTCTACACGCCGACGCTCGATGCCGAGCGCTCGATGGTCTGGGCCGCGCTCAACGTGCTACCGATGTGGCTGGGCATGGTCATCCTGACCGGCGTATTCGCCGCCGGCCTCTCCTCCTGCTCGACCTTTCTCTCGATCATCGGCTTCAGCATCGCCAACGATATCCTCCCCGCCTCGCGCAGCGGCGCCGCCGCCATGCGCACCAGCCGTATCGCGGTGCTGGTCTCGGGGCTGGTGACGCTGGTACTGGCGCTGTTCCAGCCGCCGGCGGTGATGGCGGTGGTGTGGTTCGCGGCCACCCTGTTCGCCTCCTCCTGGGGGCCGGTGGCGCTGATGAGCATCTGGAGCCGGCGTATCACCGCCACCGGCGCGGGCTGGGGGCTGAGCGTCGGCTTCCTCGGTAACCTGCTGCTCTCGCTGGCGCTACAGGCTAAGTGGTTCACGCTGCCGGTCTATCTGCACCCGGTGGCCGTGAGCACCGTGGCTGCCGTGGTCGCGATCGTGATCGCCTCGCGCCTGACCCAGGTCAGCGACGCCGAGCGGGCATATCTGGCCAGCCTGCATCGCCCGCGCGAGATCCCATCGCCGGCCACCGAGAAAGGCACCCGCGGTATCGCCATCGTGACCATGCTGGCCGGGGTGGCGATCGGCGCCTTCCTGTGGTTCCAGTACGCCGACACCCTCGCCGGCTATGCCGCCGACTACGGCCTCTCGCGCTCGGCGACGCTGGGTGCCTATGCGCTGGCGCTGGGCTGTGGCGCCATGCTGCTGGTGGCCGGTGCGGTGGGGTATCGGGTCGCCGGGGTGCGCGGCAGCGCGCGGCTGGCCGCCCACCCGGGGAACGCCTAGCCAAAAAGGCGCTGCTCGCAGGCGCCAGGGAGAACGCAAACGCCCGGCCGCGACGGCCGGAGCGTCGATCAGGGAAAGCTGGGAGAGAGAGCAGGGAGAGAACGCATGATGACTTGGTCACCCCAAGGCCACGCGCGCGGCGTGGCCCTGGCCTTCGGCGGCATCGTGGTACTCAGCTTCGACAGCCTGCTGGTACGCCTGGCCGACAGCGATGGCTGGAACATCGCGTTCTGGCGCGGCGCCCTGATGGCGCTGGTGGTGGGGCTCTGCTACTGCCAGCGCCGACGCCTGGCCACGCTCAACGCCCACCGCGGTGCGGCGCTGGTCTCATCGGCGCTGCTCGCCGCCATTTCGGTGCTGTTCGTGATGGCGGTGGTAAACACACGGGTAGCCAACGTGGTGGTGATCCTGAGCACGGCCCCGCTGTTCGCGGCGATCCTGACGCGCTGCGTGCTGCGTGAGCCGGTGGCAACACGCACCTGGCTGGCGATCGGCCTGGCGATGCTGGGGCTGCTGGTGGTATTCGCGGGCTCTCTCAGCGGCGACGGCCTGTTGGGCGACCTCTACGCGCTCGCGTCAGCCCTGGCGGTGGGCGCCAACCTGACCCTGCTGCGCCGCTACCCGACCCTCGACCGGCTGCCGTTGATCGCCGGCGGCGGCGTGCTCACCGCCCTCGTCGCCTGGCCAATGGCAACGCCGCTGGCGCTGGATACCCAGAGCTATGCCGTACTCGGTGTCATGGGGCTGCTGCAGATGCCGCTGGCCACGGCGCTGATCAACACCGCCACCCGCTACCTGCCCTCCGCCGAGGTGGCACTGTTCTATCTGGTCGAGGCGATCCTCGGCACGCTCTGGGTCTGGTGGCTGCTGGGCGAAGACCCGCCCAGTGCCACGCTCTACGGCGGCGCGCTGACCATCCTCACGCTAATGGCCAACGCCTGGCTGGGTATGCGCGCACGGCCCGGCCGTTGATCTCACCGACGGCCACCTCGGCCAGGGTCTTCGCTAAAGCGCCTGCCGATGGCGTAGTGCGCGCGGTACGGCAGGAAAACCGCTTCGATAGGCATGGGTGGCACCCACGCTGATGATCGATGCTCGTTTCAGAGAAGGCGGAAGGTAGCGTGCGGTCTGTGATGCTCACGGAAAAATAGAAAACAAAAAAAGAGTCTGATGTGAACATCAGAACTCTTGAGGTCAGCTATGCCAGACGTGCTGTCGTCTACGGTCTTCGCGTCCGTAAGTCCCTGGCTACAGCCTTCCCGGCTGCACTCCTTGCGATCACCCCTGTCCTTGGGGATAAACCCACGGTACGCGCTATTCGAAACGATAGATAGCGCAAAGCTAATTATATTTCGATGACGTAAACCCACCCTCTCTCGATAGCCTGTAGCCGACGCGCTGAATCGCTGGAATAGTGCCGATATGGCGAGATAGCCTAGGCTCTATACGAAAAACTGTCTACGCTCGGCAATACCGCGTTAAAAATCGCCTCAAAATGCTCATTTACACCCCGTAAACTCCGCTTCTTCGCCAATTTTTGCCTTGTCTTGCCTTCGCTCGCCGACTTTTCGTACAAACCCTAGGAAGGCATGGCCCGCCTGACACGCGAGCCGACGTCTCTGGTGCTCTTCAGCCAGGAATTCTTCGCTCGGCTATCCCGCCGATATCGATCCGACGATCGTCCCCCCTCTCCGACTCATCGTTCAATGCTCAGGAGGTTCACGTGTTCAACGCCATTCTCGTACAGCAGACCGAAGCCGATCAGCGAAGCCACGCCGCGCTGACGCAGCTCGACGCCGACTCACTTCCCCCAGGTGACGTCCAGGTTCGCGTCGAATGGAGCACGCTCAATTACAAGGATGCGCTGGCGATCACCGGTAAAGGGGCCGTCGTGCGCCGCTTCCCCATGGTGCCCGGCATCGATCTTGCCGGTGTGGTCGAGCGGAGTGAACATCCCGAATGGGCAGCGGGAGATCGCGTTCTGCTCAACGGCTGGGGTATCGGAGAAGCGCACTGGGGCGGCCTGGCGCAGCGCGCTCGGATCAACGGCGACTGGCTCACCCGGCTGCCGCCCTCGCTGACCACGCATCAGGCGATGGCCATCGGCACCGCCGGCTATACCGCCATGCTGAGCGTGCTGGCGCTGGAGCGCCATGGCCTGACGCCGGATCGCGGCGAGGTGCTGGTGACCGGTGCCAACGGCGGCGTCGGCAGCTACGCCATCGCCATACTGGCAGCACGCGGCTACCGTGTTATCGCGGCGACCGGGCGCCTTCAAGAATCGGCCTTCCTGGAGCGCCTGGGCGCCGCCGAGATCATCGACCGCAGCGAGCTGTCAGACCCCGGCAAGCCTCTGGCCAAGGCGCGGTGGTTTGCCGCCATCGACTCGGTGGGCAGCCACACGCTGGCCAACGTCTGCGCCCACACTCGCCCGGATGGCTTGGTCGCCGCTTGCGGTCTTGCCCAAGGCATGGACTTCCCCACCACGGTAGCCCCTTTCATCCTGCGCGGCGTCAGCCTGCTCGGGATCAACAGCGTCACCCGCCCCGCTGAGGAACGCCAGCGAGCCTGGGCGCGGCTGGCCGAGGATATCGACCCTGCCCTGCTCGACGAGATCTCTCATGACATCCGCTTGGGCGACACGCTGGAGGCGGCCGAACGACTCCTGGCAGGGGAAATACGCGGTCGGCTCGTGGTAGACGTCAACGCCTGATTACACACTGGTTTACGAGACAGTGGCGAGAAAGCGATCAGCCGAGTCACACCAGTCTGAATGCAACTGCATATAGGGCAGGCCAATGGATCCAGCGCTGCCCACTCTCAGTGGAGCAGCATCTTGCGATCCAGCATGTGCTCAGTTCGCATCCCGGGAGAGCTCAATAGCGGGCTCCGTCTCAGACATGCCATTACGTCCTCGGCACTCGGCTGGTACAGCGCTTTGTCAGCAATCCCGTGAGGCACGAACTTGTAAGACTTGTCGCTATTCAAGACCGCAACAACAGGCACTCCCAAGGCACTCGCGATATGCATGGGCCCGGTGTCGGGTGTGATCAGCGTGATGACATGAGTCAGCGCCGCTGCAAAATCACGCAACGGCAGTAGCGGCAAGATCCGGCCCTGGGTGCCGCAGGCCTTTATCAACGCCGAGCGGTGCTGCTCCTCTTCAGGCCCCAGCATGACGAGATAGCGCTCACGACTCTCGTTAAGAGCCTCGAGCAGGGAAAGCCAGAAATTCAGTGGAAGCCGCTTGTCCAAGTGGCCACCGACAAAAAGACCAACGACCCCACCGCGCGTGGCGCTCGGCAAGAGAGTTTCCACATGAGAGGCCTCGTCTTTCGTCACGAGCATCCAAGGCAGCCGCTGGCATGTCAGCCCCAGGGCCTGGGCAATATTTCCCGATAAATCATAAGCATGCCGGGTGGTGTCATCCAGTAACCAGTCATAGGTATGCTGTAAACGCCCGGACTGGCCGAGCAGCCGACTGGCACCACATAGCTGCAAGAAAAGCCAACTGGTGAGAGAACCTTCTCCTACCTGTATTGCCAGATCGTACCGATTGCGGCGAAGCGCCAGAATCAATCTGATCAGTGCCCAGAGGCGCCAGGAAAAACTACGGCTGTGCGCGTAATAGCGCTGTAAAGGCATATGCTTGAACAGCTGGCTCGTGGTATCCGTACCCAGATAATCGATGGCGATATCCGGCCGGGACGACGCAAAGGCCTCGATCAACCGAGCCCCGATCACCGCGTTGCCCAGGCGAAAATTCGGCCTAACCAGCAGTACACGATGTACGTTCTGCAATGTCTCCGGCGAGACGGCCTGCGATTCTCGCGAAAAACGTGCCAGCAGGCTGTATGCCATCGATTTGCAGCGGCGTTCCAGGCGCTTGCCCAAGCGTCGCATCCCATCGTGACGTCTAACCTGGGTGAGAACGGCACTCATATCGAACTCCAGAGAGAGGTAAACGCCGCCTACCATCGCAGCCAAAGCTTAACGCAGCATTGTCGAAGCAGCATCAGAACGATAGCGTGACCGTCGTTTCTACCGCAAAGTCCGCGCGATGCCGTACCTTGCCGATGCTCGGCCTCAATTCGCTTACCGACATTCTCGAAAATCCAACGGCCGGCGTGTGCATGGCTCTGTTAGCTCTCTATATCGTTCTTTTTATGTCGTTATTTTTTGTATCGTTCTTCTCTGTATCGCTTTTCTCTGAATAGCTCTCATCCATTCAGCTATATAAGCCTCGCCTGTGAGTTCTCTTTTACGGAGCGCTTCACTTGAAATTTCACTTTCACGCAGGTGCTGGGCCCAGGCAATAGCCTACGCCGCGGACCGTGAGGATGGCATCTCGGTGGGTCATTTTTCGAAGCGCGTGAATGAATACCTGTATCGTGTTCGACTTGGCACAAAAACCGGCACCATACAATATCTGCTCCAGCTGAGCTTTCGTGAACACTCGATACGGTTGAGAGGCCAGCGCCTTCAGAATCAGTAGTTCCTTGGCGGAGGGATGAATCGTAAGGCCCTGCCACCTCACTTCCATCGTTGTCATGTCTATCATCAAGCCACCGGCAGAGATGACTAGACCCGGAGGCGTGTTGGAACGTCTGCATTTGCAGCGCACCCTGGCAAGGACTTCCCTGGCATCGGTATCAGCCGCCAGGAAGTCGTCTGCACCCGCGTCCAGGAACCGGGCCGCATGTCCTGAACTCATGACATCGGCAATGACTAGAATGGGTAGTTCCAGGCGATCTCGAAGCCGACGCAGCGTCTCCAGGCTATTGCTGAAATCATCACCGCCGGCCAAAAGGATCAGGGCGTTGACATCGCCTGCTTCCACCGCCGGCACCGCCTGCTCGACGCGGTGGAACAGCGTGACTCGTTGGCAACGTCGTACCAAATAGCGGCGCCACGACTCCAGAGAGAGGGCACCTTCTCCATGAATCAAAAGATGCAATTCGGCCACCCCGAAACCACGGATTATTATGATTAAAAATCAGCAAAACATCTAGATGACTGACGACAACAAAGCGACAGCCGATCACACATTAAGACCGCCATATTATAAAAATCTTATTCCAAGTTCAACGATACCTATATCGTCAGTTCTTGAAAATCATTCTCACGCCTGCTGATCCGACAGCTAGTACTCTCGGCAAATAATGTTTTCCTAAGACTGTCTGGGCAAGCTGACGGCAAAATCCAATGAGCGGCCTGCTTCACATGCATAGATTCCCTCTGCCTCGCTGGCTCATGGCTCCTCCCCGCGGAGACATGCTCGTCATCGCTCTCCTATGGCTGTTGACGGTCACCAGCGCCCTCTCCCGTTCTTTCCTTCCCATCGATGAGACGCGCTACGTATCCGTCGCGTGGGAGATGTGGCACACCCACTCATTCTGGGTGCCACACATGAATGGCGAAACTTACGCCGACAAGCCTCCGCTGCTGTTTTGGCTGATACATGCCGGTTGGGCCATTTTCGGCGTCACCGAGTGGTGGCCAAAGCTCATCGGACCGCTAGCATCGCTGCTCGCATTGGGGCAGCTCTACCGCATCGCAAGGCAACTGGGGTACGCACAGACATCGGCGAGTCTGGCACCACTCGCACTCATGGCGATGCTGATGTGGAATCTCTACAGCGGCGCGCTGATGTTCGACATTCTGCTGACCGCCTGCTTACTGGGAGCCCTCAGCCCACTCGTCTCCGATCACTTCACCTTACGCAAGGCACTGGTCAGTGGGATATGGCTGGGGCTGGCACTGCTGGCCAAGGGGCCTGCGGTATTCGTCACGCTGCTGCCGATCGTGGCCAGTATACCCTGGTGGCGCTCGGCGCCGCTCGGCGGGGCCGTCTGGCGCCGGCTGGCGCTCTCCCTGCTCATTGGCATCGCCCTGCTCGCGAGCTGGGCGCTTTCCGCGGCTTGGCTGGGCGGCAGGGATTATGCCCAAGATCTGCTATGGGGGCAGAGCGTCAATCGACTACAGAACTCCATGGCTCATGCCCGTCCATTCTGGTGGTACTCTCCGTTGTTACCGCTGCTGACGTTTCCGTGGCTGCTGTGGCGTCCCACTTGGCCCTTGCGCCCACGTCAACCACGCCAGCGGCTCTTCTGGATATGGATGATCACCCCCTTCGCCATTTTCTGCTTCATCAGTGGCAAACAGATTCATTACCTCATGCCTATGCTTCCGGCTTTGGCACTGCTCATCATGGATCGACTGGCCAGCAGCCCGACAGCGCCCGCTACTGTCGTCCGAACGCGCCTCCCCTCACTCGCCATCGCCGTTCTGGGCATCGTTGGCTGCGGCTTGAGTCTATTCGGCAAGGGGGCCGTGGGGCCGGACAACCTGTCGACAACGGGCGCCATCGCACTCGTCCTTCTGGCAGTGGGGATATGGCGGCAGCGCTGGTCAGATGACGCTTCTGCTGCACGCGGGCTCGCCGTGGGTACCGGTATCGCGATCTTTGTGGCGACCCAGTGGATGATGGGGCCCTTCTGGAGTCGGTATGACGTGAGGGCCCCCGGCGAGCTGCTGGGTACACTGGAGTCGAGGCAGCTGCCGGTGGCTTACAATGGTGGCGGCTACCAGGCGACGTTCCAGTTCGCAGGGCGGCTGACTCGCCCCCTGATGACCCTAGACAATGCCGCCGAGGCTCTGTGCCGATACCGTCTCGACTATCCCGACGGTTGGCTGGTCACTCGCCATCGGGATATCGACCAACTCGCCGTAGACGAGAGTGCCGTTCATCACTTCGACTATCGAAGCGGGCAACTGGACATTCTTCCCGTCAGCGCCATAAGACCCGAGGCGTTCGATCCAGACTGCGTCGCCCCTGCTGACAGCGCTGAAAAGAAACATCCCATGGATTGATGAGCGACCGTGCGGCGTCTTCGGCAAGGGCTGGTGTCGAGATCTTCGCCGATTCCGCGGAACAATGCGGCAAAGAAGAACAACGTGATCAACTCACCGGACAACAAGACGCGCCTTATCTCAGGGCGCGTCTCTACTTACTTCACTAGACATTATCCATCGATAATCTTCATGGGATTGTGCTTTTTCGGTAGTAGCGATCAGTTTGTCATAAGCCTTGTGACTCACACTGAAATGGCTTCCCAAAAAGGGGAATGCCATCCACAGTGAGGACATCATGACTACACCATCACTATCCGCTGAAAGTCGACCAAGCTGGACGAACAAGGTACCAGAAGTCACGCTGGTCTTCTGGCTCATCAAGATGATGTCGACGACCGTAGGAGAAACGGGCGCCGATTTTCTCAACTTCAATCTCGGCTTCGGGTTGACTGCCACCTCGCTATTGACCGGGATACTGCTGGCCTTGTTCCTGGCAGCCCAGCTCAAGGCCAAACGTTATATCCCCTGGCTTTACTGGAGCAACGTGCTCTTGGTCAGCGTGTTTGGCACCTTGGTGACCGATAATCTGACTGATCAGCTACATGTTCCCCTGATAGATTCGACACTGGTCTTTTCGACACTACTAATCGCTGTCTTCATCGTCTGGAAACGAACCGAAAGAACGCTCTCCATACATTCAATCACGACGCTGCGGCGCGAACTATTCTACTGGACGGCCATTCTCGTCACTTTCGCACTGGGCACCGCAGCCGGCGACCTGGTTGCCGAAGATTTTGGCCTCGGTTACCTGCATGCGCTGTTCCTGTTTGGCTCATTGATCGCGCTCACCGCGTTTTTCTGGTTCTTCCTGAAGGCCAACGCCATTGCCGCTTTCTGGATCGCCTATATCTTGACCCGCCCGTTGGGTGCCTCTCTGGGCGATCTCCTGACGCAGCCTGGCGCCAACGGTGGGCTCGGCCTGGGTAGCACGGGGACCAATGTTCTCTTCATGTGCGCCATCATCGCGCTGGTCAGCTATCTCTCTCGACGGGAAAAGCGCGCAAGAGCGCTGGAAACGGCATCATGAGCTGAACGCGACTTTTCCACCTTCCCTTATTCCCCTCTTCTCTTGCCCCTATCCCCTACCCCCAGCGATAGGCATGCCATACCTCGAACCTGAGATCAGCCTACGGGTTAATCCCAGGTTCGAGGTCGAGAGCCCTTCATTTTCCATGGCAAGGCTATCCAGACCACACTGTCCAGACTCGCTACCCAAGCCACCCCATCGAATAACAGAATCGGCAAACAGCTACCGCCGCCGTGAACCAAAGCGTGATGAAGACGGCGGCGGCGAGATGGCTGACAGGGCGCTCGACGCGTTCGTCCGCCAGGCGACGAGTGATCTCAACTCGACTGCACTACGGCAGCAACGCCACCACCGGCGCAGGCGCTCATGACACGCCATCTTTCTGCTCCCTATTTCACTTGCAAGGGGGGGCCAAGTCCTGCGCAGCCGTAAGCCAAAGTGCCGTTGCCTCGCTGGAGATGACCCGATGGGCAGACAGGCCAGCGGATTGACGCAGCAGTCTCCTGGCCAACACTCCACTGGCGTCGCGAGAAGACGGAATATCGCGCTCCAGCGCTACCACTCCCAACAGACCGTCTCGTTGCTGCCATCTCAATGAGGCGACCCACAGCGGCTGAGGCGATGGCCGACAGGTACCCGTGAGCGTGAAATCGGTGGGCCAGACGTACAGGACTAGACGCCTGCGCGCCCTCCCCGGCATGGCATAGGTAGCAATCAGCGACGGAGGCCTCCCCACGTCGAGTCTTGGCAGGGCTGGCAGTGCCTCGTCGGGACTGGCGGGATTCAGCCAGTGCAGCGCACTCATCGCGGTCCAGGGGGTGTCGACTTGCCAGCCGGCATCACCCAAGCGCCGGCGCAGTGCATCCAACCCACCCGCCCACTGCATGACCATGGGTTCTTCTCTGTCACCGCCGAGATCGATGCGACGCTGCGGCAATTGCTGATACCCGCCCTTGGACCAGGAACTCCATGTCATCTGCTGGATGTCAGGTTGCGGGGTATAACGAGCACGATCAGTGGCCAAGTTCTGGTGGAGGTGATACGGCCACACCAAGGCCAGCGTCAGCAGAACCACCGCGAGCAGGCCTCTTGCTTCGGCTGGTGGGGCATGACGACGCTGATGGCTGATCGCCAGCAGAATCACCCATGCCGAACCGACAGCCATTCCCGCGAGGACATCGGCCAGCCAATGCGCCCCGAGATAGAGGCGAGAAAGTGCGATCCACATGACGGTCATCATCGCCGCGCCGATCACCCAGCCACGCTGTCTTACCGGTAAGCCTCGAGCGACGAGATAGGCCAGAAAGCCATACAGAACGGTATTGATGGTGGCGTGGCCGCTGGGAAAGGAAAAGGCCTCCCAGCCGCTGTAAAGCCCGGCGGTAGGACGCGGCCAATGCACCATCGCCTTGATCACCGGCGTGAATAGCGCGGCTCCCCCTACCGCTGCCAACCAGTAGAGCGCCCCGTGCCAAGCACGGCGAAGCAATAGCCAAGCCGTCACTGCGATGGTGAGACTGGTGGTCACGAAACCATCCCCCAGCTCAGTGATCGCCAACATCACGGTGTCACTCCAGTGAGTCCGCAGCGCCTGCATCGCGTGAAAGACCGCCTGATTGGCACTCACCAGAGGATCTCCCGCCATCAAGTTGTCGAGAAGCGCCGTAAACATCCATAGGCAGCCGAGCAGCATGGCAATCGCAGCGACCAGCATGAGCCCTTCACCGCTCAGGCTATTCATCAACCGATAGCTGCAGCGCTGAAGTAACGTCGAACGCGGTCTGCACCACTCTGCCAGTCGCCTACTACCAGCTTTCAGCCACGTGACGCCGTGGGGCAGCAGCACTCGGCGCGTCGTCCACACGACAAGCCAGCTCAACAGCAATAAAAGCCCCAGCATCAGCACCAGCCTGATCGCGACCTGGGCAATGACCTGCAGCGACGCCCCCAGCGCGACACCGGCCAGCACGTGAGTGGCGGCCCACAAGACCGCCGAAGCAACGTTGAAGACGTAGAAACGCCCAGGCGACATTCCGCTCATGCCGGCAGTGAGAGGCACGAAAGCACGCGGCCCTTGGATGAAACGGGCCAGAAACACCCCTTTACCCCCGTGGCGCTGGAAAAACACTTCGGCTCGCGCGAGCCAACGCGGGTAACGACTGAACGGCCAGTAACCGGCGAGGCGGGCACCGTAGTGATGGCCCAGCCAGAAGGAGATCCCGTCGCCGGTGATCGCCCCGAACAGGGCAGCGAGAATCAGCGGTGCACTCGCCAGCGCACCGGTGCTGACCAGAGCACTGATACCCACGATCAGCATGGACCCCGGCATCAGAGTGCCGACGATCGGCAACGCCTCAGCCATGGCGGCCACACCGACCAGGAAATAAGCCACCAGAGCATGCTGTGCGGCCAGTCGAGTGACCTCGGTAACGACGGCGTCCAGCATCGGCTACTGCTCCAGAATCTAGGGCGTAAAACGGTCATGTCCATGGACACGTCACCCTGTCAGCACGACGTTAAGAGCACCTTATAGCCTTGTTCGCATAGCCAAGAGTGCGCGAGCCCCTACGGCGTTGGGCAGTTGGGAACTCATCGAGACCTTGAACCGCTATGGGTAGCCTCTGATGGAATAACAGGCAGGAGGTAGGAAATAGCAAAGCGGATGGTTGATCACTCGAGGTCCGACAACCAACCTACTCAATGACATATCTCAACTTGCCAAAACGGTAAGCCCAGTCTGGGCCATCGGCGGTGCCGTAGGCGAGCTGGGCGGTCAGCAGCGCGAAGGGTTCGGTATAACGGGCCATGTGTAACGGTCCGGCATCGACCGGCGCGAATCCGATCGCCGAAATGAGCGTCTCGGCCGCGCGCCGGGCCTCGGCATCGTCGGCGCAGAGCAGACAGTTGGCCTTGATCGGACGGTCGCGGACGGCGAACACCTCAGCGAATACCTCGCTCGGGGTGGTCTGAAACGCGGCGGCCACCCGCGCACCGGGCAGCTTGCGAGCGATCTGCTCCGCCCCCGAATCGGTATGCCCAACGACCAGTTCCGAATCCGATGCGTCCAACGGGACACAGCAGGTCACCACCGTCTTACCGGTCATATCGCCCGCCTGTGCCAGCACATCGTCGACCCGCGACCAGTGCACCGCGAGCAGGACGATGTCGGCCGCAGCGACCGCTTGCGCCGGCGTACCGGCCGATGCCGTCGGTCCCGCGCGGCGCACTAGGTCGTCGAGTTTCGTCCGACGCCGCGAATAGCTGAATATCACGTCATGGCCGGCTTGGGCGAACAGCACGCCCAGCTTGCCGCCCATCAAGCCGCACCCCAGAATGCCGATCTTCATGGATATCTCCCGGTTCCTCGAGGCGATGCACTCATCGATTCCGATTTTTCCGTCACGTTCATATGCTCCGACGCGAGCGAATGACGTGCCGCGATCAGCGTGACCACACACGCGAGGATGGACAGCGCCCAGTAGCCGCTCAACACCTGCGGCAGGCTCAGCCACCGCGCGAATTGGCCCGCGACCAGTGACGGCACCGCCGCACCGCCGTAGCAAGTGGTAAAAATCACCGCGAATACTCCCGCCCGTTCCTGGGGCGCGGCATTGGCGAGCAGACCCCGAATGGTGCCGGACAGTACCGCTCCCTGAGCCACGCCCGCGCAGGCACTGGCGATAAGAAAGGCCGCGATCACACCGACGGACAGCGACACCAGTAAAGCACCCACACAGACAACGAAGGCGACGGCGCCGATTCGCTGCGCCGCGACCGGCGACAGCGTACCAGTCAAGGGACCGCCCAGGGCGCTAGGCGCCATGTAGGACGAAAACACGATGGCGGCGACTAGCGCACTTGAGGATCCCAATTGATCGGCCGCCAACGAAGGACCGAAGGCCTGGAAGAATCCACCCAGCGCCCAGGTGGCCACGAACAGGCAACCGGCGACGGGAAACAGCTTCCAACTCGCCGCCGGCATGGCGAATTGGGGTTTGAGCGAGGCCAGTGCACCGGCATGTCTTGGCGAGGTCTCCCGGCTAGCCAACACCAGCACTGCGCAGCCGCCCAGTCCGGCCAGAATCGGCAGATAGGGTACGACCGTTCGATAAGGTGCATATTCGATCAGTCCCCCCGAACTGATCGCGCCGATGGTCAGCCCAACCATGGTCCCGGTGCTGGTGACCGTCGAGGCGAGCCAGGCCGGTCGCGAGGGCGCGTTATCGGTGACGTAAGCGGCGGCTGCACTGGAAGCGAGGCCACAGGAAAGCCCCTGCAGTACCCGGCCGGCAATGAGCGACACCACGCCCGAAACGTTCACGAACACGACGCAGGCCAGCATGGCGAGAACGACCGCGAGCAACACCACGGGGCGTCGTCCGATATGGTTGGAAAGCCGCCCGAAGACTAACAGCGCCGTGATCGCGCTGACGAAATAAAACACCGCCGTCAGCGATAGCTCGAAGTAGCTCAAACCCTCGGCGGCACGATAGATCGCGTATAGCGGAATAGGCGTCGCCGAAGCGGCGAATATGGCGATCAGTGACAGCGATGCCGCCCAGAACCCTAGAGGAATGGGCGATGTAGAAGAAGATGACATCGATACTCTCTACGCGGAAGACGCTGACTACACAGACGATGCTGAAGACCGCTCGCCGCCAGCGTGCAACACGGCGTAGCGCAGCCAGACAACGCCCTGGTCCAGCACTTCGTGGGACAGTAACTCGAGGGAGGCCATCGCGGCAGGAAACAGGGGTGCATCAGCAGCATGGTCGTAGATCGACGGGATGCCGGCCAGCCCGTCGACAATGGGATACACGAGCGTACTGATTTCATCGATGGCACCGGCGGCCAGAAATGCGCCGTTGAGCGTGCCACCACCTTCCAGCAGCAGACGAGAGACGCCAAAGTCCCGCCTCAGACTCTCCAGTGCCGCGCCGACGTCTCGGCCGTCTTGACCCGCGAACGTGTATGAAATGCCGACGTCTCGCAGATGTGCCAGATAGCCTTCGTCCACCTGATTCGAGAGCACGACCAGCAGATGATCCTCATCGAGCGCCGATGAGTCGTATACATAACGTCCCGAGGGATCCATGATCACTGCCAGGCTGCGGTTTTCTCGCGCCCCAAGAAATGCCAGACGCTCTGGTTCCCGTATTGCAGAGCCTAGTTCCGATGTTGCAGAGATCGCCGACGGCACGTCGCGCTCAGGAAAGAAGCCTTTCATGGTGCCACGTCCAATCGCCCAGGCGTCGCCTTCCAGTCGACTGGCCGTGGCTTCGTAGATGCGCTCGATGAAGTCCATCGGACTACCCGTCTGCGTTGTACCCCAACGTTGCGGCAACAGTCGCCCATCCAGTGACATGATCATGTGAGAGACGACGCAAGGACGCATTGCGACACTCCTCGGGGTTTAGAGGTATCGCCGCCAGATCGCGACGACCAGAGCCTCGACAGGGTGACGCCCCGGGGCAAACACAGCCCCGGAGCCGTCGCGGGTGGCGTTATGCCTTGCCTTCGTACTGCTCGTCTTTCACCTTCTCCATCCAGGTCACCGGACTGCCGTCGATCGACTCCTGAATGGCGATATGGGTCATGGCGACATCAGGCGCTGCGCCATGCCAGTGTTTCTCACCGGCCGGAAACCACACCACGTCACCAGGGCGAATCTCCTCGATGGGGCCGCCCTCACGCTGGACTCGGCCGAAGCCGGCGGTGACGATGAGAGTCTGGCCTGCCGGATGCGTGTGCCACGCGGTCCGCGCGCCGGGTTCGAACGTCACCGCAGCGCCGCTGGTGCGTCCGGGCTCTTCGGCGCTGAACAGCGGGTCGATGCGAACGGTGCCGCTAAAGTAGTCTTCCGGACCCGACGTGGACGGCTGTGTACCGACGCGATTGATTTTCATGAGAACCTCCTGAAGGGTGGTGAAATCACCATTGGTGATAGCATCCGCAGGTTAGCAGCCCTCGGGTAATTGATAAGTGGCTCGAGCCGGCAGCACCTATGAAAGGAGTTCATGAATGCTGAGAGAGAACATGACTGGCCTGGTGGCGTTCGCTACGGTCGCCAGAGCGGGGACGTTCACCAAGGCCGCAGCGCAGCTGGGCGTCTCCCAATCAGCGCTCAGTCACACGGTTCGCGATCTCGAGGAACGACTCGGGATCAAGGTGCTGGCACGTACCACACGCAAAGTCGCCCCGACAGTGGAGGGGCAGCGGCTGCTGGACCGGGTAGTGCCGATGCTCGACGAGCTGGAGCGTGAACTGTGGTCGATCATCGATACCCGCGACAACCCCGCCGGCAACTTTCGCATCACCACCACGGACTATGCGGCCAACACCCTCGTTTGGCCCAAGCTGCGTCCGGTGCTTAGCCAGTATCCGGACATCCATGTCGAGGTCGTGACGGAGTATCAGCTCACCGACATCGTCGAGTCGCAGTTCGATGCCGGCATTCGGCTCGGCGAGCAGGTCAGCGAGGGCATGATCGCGGTGCGCGTGGGGCCGGACTTCGCGATGCGTGCCGTCGCCTCGCCTGACTATTTCCGGGTGCATGGTAGACCCCAGACGCCGCAGGAGTTGACCCAACACCGCTGCATCAATCTCAGGCTGCCTACTCACGGTGGTCTCTACGCCTGGGAGTTCGAGAAAGAGGGTCGCGAAGTTCGGGTCAAGGTAGAAGGACAGCTGACGTTCAACACCATCGACCCGGTGTTGACCGCAGCAATGGACGGCTACGGCATCGGCTACGTACCCGATGGTCTGGCGGCAGACGCCATCGCCGCCGGGAAACTCGAAGCCGTGCTCGAGGCGTGGTCACCGCCGTTCACCGGCTACTTTCTCTACTACCCCCACCGCCGGCAGTCTTCTCCCGCCTTCTCGATTCTGGTCAACGCCTTGAGCCAGCAGTGATCTGGAGCAGCCAATATCAAACTAGAGGGCGGCGGCGACAACACTCCTCGCTCTGGCGCTGACGCCGGTACCCGATGACGGTATCGACTTGTGTCGCTCTTCCGTCGGATTACCCACGCGTTACGGTCCGACGACACGCCCACTGCCAATGGATGCCCCGCCCCCGGCGCCCCTGGGATCAATGCCCTGTCTGAGTCCCCGCCCCGCGCCCCTGAAATTCATGAGCTCATCTCATGACTCTTTACACGCTCGCCCCATGGTCGGCCACGAGAAGCTGTGCAAAGGTTGCATCGATAGTGGATTTTCTCGACCTGGTCCCGACGATTTTAGGTCATCGCGACATTCGATCTCACCGCTACGCCGAGGACACAACCATGAAAACGAGCCACCTGATCACCGCCCTGAGCTTGACTCTGGCCGCGGGCATGGCCCACGCGGACAGCACGCAGATCAGCCATCTTCAGGATCGGAATACGGCCGTGGGGAGCGAAGAGCTGTTCGTGGGCCACGCCCTGATCGATCCGCTCTTCGATAGTAACGATGTCCGCCATACCACCGGCGGCGAAGTCACGTTCTCACCAGGTGCTCGCTCCAACTGGCACACCCACCCCGCCGGTCAGACGCTCGTCATCACCGATGGCAGCGGCTGGATTCAGGAAGAAGGCGGTGAGAAACGCGTGATCAAGGCAGGCGACGTGATCTGGACACCGCCGGGCGTCAAACACTGGCACGGCGCTTCCGACACACATTCGATGACGCATATCGCCATTCAAGATCAGGTCGACGGCAGCGCGGTCGAGTGGCTGGAGCCGGTCAGCGACGAGCAGTATCAGGACTGATCCGGCGGCACGCCCCACCGCGAGCCCCCGGCTCACTCGTCACTGGCCTCGTGGCGTGCCGTTCTTACACCGCCGTTTTCTGGAGCCCCCGACATGCGCACAAAGCGTCTTTGCACGATCCCCCTATTCAGCTTGCTGGCGGCCTGCAGCCAGATGCCAGACTCCCAATCGTCCCGGGATTTTTCGCCGGCGCCGAGCGAGGCCGAGATGAACCGTGTCTCCCCGGCATTCGCCCATTACACCGATGATATGGTTATCGGTGATCTATGGCACCGGGCCGGCCTGAGCCCCAGGGATCGCAGCATCGTGACCCTGTCAGCGCTGATCACCCAGCAGCAGGTCGCCGAGCTGCCTTATCATTTCAATCTGGCACTGGACAACGGTGTTACCCCCAACGAGCTCTCCGAGATCATCACTCATCTGGCGTTCTACACCGGTTGGGGCAATGCCACCGCTGCGGTGGCGATTCTGGGTGATGTCTTCGGCGAGCGAGGCATCGACAATTCATCATCGCCCTGTGGGTTAGCAGGAGATATGGCACTGGAGGGGGAAAGTGGGACTAGCTGCTCCAAAGTGGGATAAACCGCGCAGCCACGGGGCCTACAGCGCGAAGTGATAGCTAATCCAGTGCCAAAGCGATGCGAACATGAAAAAGGGCCGGTCCGGCATGGATCGGCCCTTTTTGCGTTCTGATTGGCACTGGGTCACAGCCAGCCAGCCGACCAGACGGCGCGGCCGATGATCTCCAGCTCGTGCAGCCGGTCACGCGGCACGATCACCTTATCGTAGATAGGATTCGCGCTGATGATGGCGACGCCATCGAACTGGCGCTGGAGCCGCTTGGCGTAGAGGTGGCCGTCGAGGCGCAGAACGTAGATGCCCTCTCCCTCAATCGTTGTACGCGTGTGGTCGATCAGCACCGTGTCGCCGCTGTGCAGCAGCGGTTCCATGGAATCCCCATCCACACGAATCGCCGACAGGTGCTCCGGTGTCAGGCCCTGCTTACGCAGCGAGTACCGCGTGAACGAGATGTGTGTCAGCACCTGGCAGCCTTCGTTCCAGGCCCCGCCGCCAGCGCTGCACTGGGCATCGTAGAGCGGCACCAGCGCGTACTCGTCCAGCTCGGGCGGCGGCGTTCTTTTTTCCGCACCGAATGCAAGCCATTGAGCATCGACGCCCAGCGCCTGGGCGAGTAACGCAAGCCTGTCGAGCCCAGGAAAGGTGTCCCCGCTCAAATAGCTGCGAACAGCTCCTTCTGAAATGCCGCTGCGCTTAGCGAAGGCGCGCGGTTTTTCGCTTCCCATCGCCTCCTGAAGGCGCTCCCGGAAGCGTTCGATTCCCTCATCAGGAAAAGAACGCACATCGGCAGGCTTGTCACTTCCATTCTTTTCCGCGTAAGCCATTGATTTTAAAGGAGCGGTTTAGTATTCCGCACCACCTCGCGCTAAAAACAGAAAGAAACGCTCGGAATAACGCTTGATGAGTGCGGAATTCCGAGATATGTTTACTCACAACGCAGGGTTAGACAGCCAGAAAAAACGCCACGGAGTGACGCTGTGAAACTGGACATCCCCACCAACCCCTCGGCCCGCTGGGAGTGGATCAAGTATCAGATCCGCTCGCGTGGCTCGAGCTTCGCAGAGCTCTCACGGCGCCTGGGCGTCGAGCTTGGCACGCTGACCTCGGTCAAGCGGCAGCCCTATCCACGGATGGAGCGGGCTCTCGCCAGCACCATAGGCATCCCACCGGAGGTCATCTGGCCGGAGCGGTGGAACGCCGATGGTACACCGCACCGCCAGCGGCCCAATCGTGCCGAGTCGCGGAAAGCCGCGCGTGGGTCATGTGTTGCCAAGTGTTGCGCGGATTCTAACGCGCCATCTAACGCCGTGCATCGGCAAGTTGTTACGGGGGCGTGAACATGCGGCGTGTTCGAGATACTCAGACGCTAGACATCTTCGAAGTCCCCACGCCGGTGGTGCCTGCGCCTGGCAGTGGCAACTACGGCGCCCAAGTCAGCGAGCTGGTCGGCGCAGTGCTGAAAGACTGCCCCATTGATCGGTATGAAGTGGCCTCGCAGATGAGCCGCCTCTCGGGGGATGACGTCAGCAAGAACATGCTCGACGCCTGGAGTTCACCGGCTCGTACCGATCACAACATTCCTTTTTATCGCGTGCCGCTGATCGAAGAGGTGTGCAGCAGTCACGCCTTTACCGATTGGCTTGTCCACCAGCGCGGCGGTCGAGTTGCCTATGGCCGCGAAGCGCTGGCCGCGGAATACGGACGCCGCCAGCAAATGATGGATCAGCTCAAGGCGGACATGCGCAAGCTGAAGCAACTGATGGGAGAAGAGGCATGAGCCATCAGAACGCTCCCCTCACACGCGGCTGGTTCACCGCTAACGAGTTGGCCGGCCTACCTGGTGTTCCTGGCACACCGCAGAACGTGCGTGCATACGCAAAACGCCATGCATGGGAAGGTCAACGCCGCCTGGGTACCAAAGCGGTCGAATACGCCTTCGCGGTTCTGCCCGCAGAGACCCAAAACGCCCTGCTGATGCGCAGTGCCGCGGACGCAGAACCGGAAACGGTCACCGCGTCTGACGAGCCCGCCGAGGCCGAACGCCCCGAGCAGCGCGCGCTGACCGAGAAACAGCGCCGGGTGATGGGTGCCCGCGTGGCGTTCGTGCGCGAAATCCAGCGGATGACACAGCACGTCACCCAGGCGCGGGCCATCCAAACGCTGCTGACGCTGGCCGAGACTGACGACCTCTCGCCGTATCTCGCCGAGCGCGTGGTGCTAGCTAACGATCGCAAGACCGCCACGCGGACGCTCAGTGAGCGCACCCTCAAGCGCTGGATCGCTGACTACAAGAAGCACGGCGAACGCGGGCTGGCGCCGAAGCGGCAGAAAGCCGATATGAGCGTGCCGGCATGGGCCGGGGAATTACTCAAGCGTTACCAGCGCCCGCAGAAGCCCACCGTCGAAGCCGCTTATCAGCAGTTGGTCGAGCAGACCGAGCCGCCGCATCCTTCTATTCACCAGGTGCGCCGCTGGCTGGCGAAGCTCTCGCCGGAAACCCGCGAGCGCGGCCGCATGGGCGCCCATGAACTCAAGACGTTGCAGCCGTTCAAGCGCCGCAAGGCAGACACTCTGTGGCCCAACGACTGCTGGGTCGCCGACGGTCACACCTTCGACGCCGAAGTGATCAACCCGCTGACCGGGCAAGCATTCCGGCCCGAAATCACCCTGGTGATCGACTGGGGCACCCGTCGCATCGTCGGCTTCGCGCTGAACCTTGCCGAGTCGACCCTCGCGACGCTGGATGCCCTGCGCGACGCGGTCAGCCGCGCCGGCATGTTTAACCTGTTCTATGTCGATAACGGCAGCGGCTTTGACAACACCACTGTTTATGAAGTCGTAGACCGCCTAGGCGGCACGATTACGCACTCGCTGCCTTATAACTCACAAGCCCGCGGTGTTATCGAACGCGCCCACCGCTCGATCCTGGTTCAACTCGCTAAAACCCTGCCGAGTTACATCGGCGCGGATATGGATAAGGAAGCGGGTACTCGCGCGCACCGTTTATCACGTCGCGACATTGCCGCCGGTTTGAAGCCCAAGCAGATCCCGACATTCCAAGCGTTCTACGACAGCCTTTGCAGCGCGATCGATCAATACAACCACCGTCCGCATCGTGGCCTGCCGAAAATCCGCGATCTGGATACCGGCAATCTGCGTCATCGCAGCCCCATGGAAGCGTGGACGTCGGCGGAGGCCGAAGGGTTTGAAGCGCTGACCGCTCCCGCCGGTGTGGTCGCCTCACTGATGCGCCCGCAAGAGACCCGCAAGACGCATCGCGGCGAAGTTCGCATCAACTCCGGGCTCTATTTCCTCGACGCACTGCGCGACTTCCACGGCGAAGAGATCCGCGTCGCTTGGGACTACCGCGATACCGGCGCCGTGGGTATCTACAGCCTGGATGGGGAGTGGATTGGCGAAGCGATACTCGACGGCAACGCCACCCCGGCGATGCCACAGTCGATGATCGAGCGCGCGGCCGAGAAGCGTGAGAAGGGCCAGCTCAACAGGCTAGTGCGCAAAGCCAAGACCCTCACCGGTGGCGACGTTCAACTGACACGCGTCGAGTCCGCTCGCCCGGAAAGCAACGCCCGCCGCGTCGAAGAGGCCCGCGCCAGTGCCAAACAGCTCGCCAATGACGAGCCCAAGTTCCAGATCCCGCAGGACAAGGTGGCGCGTTATCGCCTCTGGTATCGATTGGAAGCCCAGCTACAAGCCGGGGAAGCGCTGCCGGCGGACGCCCAGCGCTGGCATGAGCACTACCGCAATCACTCTGATTTCAAGGCCATCGCCAAGGTGATGGATAGCGAGATGGATGCGAGTGGGCGGCAACCCACCCGCACCCGGCGGGCCGTCTGAACCACGGCCCATGACACCCGCAGCAATAAGGAACTGATATGAGCGTCAATGCGATTGTACCACTCACCAATGTGGCCCTTCTCGCCGCCGCCATCGAGCGCGCCGCGAGCCGCCCGACGGGCCTGCCGGGGCTGGTGGTGATGTATGGCCCCAGCGGCTACGGCAAATCACTCGCCGCCTCATTCTCTGCCAACCAGCACCGCGCCTACTACGTCGAGTGCCGCGAATCCTGGACCAAGAAAGCCTTCCTGCTGGCGATCCTTCGCGAGATCGGCGTGATCCCGGCCAAGACCATCTCGGAGATGGTCGACCAGATCGCCGAGCAGCTCTCGCGCTCGGGCCGTCCGCTGATCGTCGACGACGTCCAGTACGTCATCGATAAAGCCGCCGCCAACGTGCTGACCGACCTCTACAACGCGAGCGAGGGCACGATCATTTTGATCGGTGAAGAGCGTGTGCCCGCCTCCATGGGTCGCCTCGAGCGCCTGCATAACCGCGTGCTCGAATGGGTGCCCGCCGAGCCCGCGAGTTTGGATGACGTCAGCGCCCTGGCGGCGCGCAGCTACCCCGATATCGAGATCGCTGACGACCTGCTCTTCCTGGTCAACGACCGCGTGCGCGGCTGCCTGCGCCGGGTCGCGGTCAATCTCTACCAGATCCACCAAGAAGCGCTGGCCAACGGCTGGGACCGCGTCGACGCCGCCACCTGGGGCGAGCGCGAGATCCACACCGGTCAGCCGCCGGCGCGGAGGGGTTGAGCATGGCCAAGCGTAAACCGCAATCGACACTCGCCGGCGACGTGCCTAGTCGCCAGCGGATCTGGGAAGGCATCCGACTGATCGCGCACAGCGGTCGGCCGGTGACCATGGCCCGGCTCGACACCTTCGTGCCCGAGATGCCCCGGACACGCGTTGTCGACTACCTGCGCGGTTTGATCGCCGCCGGCTATATCGAGCGCATCAACCCCACCAAAGGCATTGGCGATGTCGCCGAGTACCGGCTGATCCGCGATATCGGCGTCGAAGCGCCGCGGGTACGCCGCGACGGCAGCGAGCCGCCGGTACCGGGCCGCGAGCAGCTCTGGCGCACGATCAAGATCATCGGCGAGTTCACTGCCGCGCAACTGGCCGAGGCAGCGACAACGCCCCGCCGCGCCGTCGCCGAAACCACCGCCCAGGAGTACTGCCAGTTTCTGGCCCTGGCGGGATATCTGCACATCACCCGCGCCGGCGGCGCCAACCTGCCGGCGCGGTATCGCCTCGCCAGCGGGCGCTGGACCGGCCCGATGGCCCCGCAGATCCGCCGCACCAAGGAACTCTACGACCCCAACACGCAAGAAGTCGTCTACACCCGCGTCACCAAGATCGAAGGGGGTGAGCCATGAGCGCCGTTCGTAAATCCATCGATCTCTCCGTCTGGGGCGCCGAGCCGCCGCGCTGGGTTGAACTGCTCGCCGCCGAGGTCGAGGCAACCAACATGACCCGCGCCGCCGAGCGCATCGGCATGTCGCGTTCGGCGGTCTCTTTGGCACTCGCCAACCGCTATCCGAGCCCGAACACGACCGGTGTCGAACAGCGGGTGATCGAGGCGCTGGATCGGATGACCTGCCCGGCCCAGGGCGTGGAGATCGATAGCCAGCAGTGTCGGCGCTACCGCGAACGTGAGACACCAACCCATAACCCGATGGCCATGCGTGCTTGGCGCGCCTGCCAGCAGTGCCCACACCACCCTGACAACGGGGGCGACTCATGATCCGCATCGACGATGAACAGCTCGAGTACTACGCCGACCGCTTCGTGCTGCTGCGGCTCAATCGACACGGCGTGAACCTCGAGCAATACCTCGCCAACGTCGACCGCTTCGAGCGCCTAGCGCTGGAGCCGGAGCCGCTGCTGCCGGCGCAGCAAACCGCGGCGCTGCGGCTGTGGCAGCAGCAGGACACCGGCGTCCTGCCGCGCCAGCACGCCGCGCCGACCCACGGGCCCTGGATCGACCCCGCCGACATCGTCGATATCGGCGAGCTGCTGGCCGGGCTGCGTGCCGAGGTCGAGGCCACCGAGCAGATGCCGCGCCAGAACGGCGCCGCGATCGAGCCCATGCGCCACCACCGCCATAACCGTCGCAACAACGGCGACTTCAGCAAGCGAGGTGCCTGAGATGACCACACCCAACGCCATTCTGCGGCTGATCGACACCGACGAGATCGGCGGCGCCAGTGTCAGCGAGTTGCTGCACGACATGGGCGCCGAGCGCTCACCGACCGTCGCGGTGGCCATCACCCGCCGGCACCAGTTCGAGCCTTTCGCGGCGCTGGTCTGCCTGTATGGGGCGCATACCGCGCGCTACATGGCCGCCATTGAGGCGGTCAGCCAAGACATCAAACGCGAAGAGCAAATCGGGAGCCATCAATGACCACACCGCAACTGAAGCAAGAGCAGCAGATCCCCGCCGGGTTCCGTCAGGACGCCAAGGGCCGGCTGATCCCCGAATCCCAGATCAAACCGATCGACCAGATGCGCGACGAGCTGGTGCTGTCGCTGGTCGATCGCGCCAACCAGCTCCGGGACGAGCTGCGCGACTACAAGAGTGACGCCTTCAGCGAGATCGAGCAGTTCGTCGAGACCTCCGCCAGCGAGTACGACGTCCAGATCGGCGGCAAGAAAGGCAACGTCCAGCTCGTGTCATTCGATGGGCGCTACAAGGTGGTTCGCGCCATTCAGGAGTCGATCAGCTTCGACGAGCGACTGCAGGCCGCCAAGGGATTGATCGACGAGTGCCTGCGCGAGTGGACCAAAGACGCCCGGCCCGAGATCGCCACCATCGTGCAGGACGCCTTCCGCGTCGACCAGGCCGGTAACATCCGCACCGGGCAAGTGCTGGGCCTGCGTCGGCTCGATATCGACGACAAGCGCTGGCAGCGCGCCATGGACGCCATTAGTGACGCGGTCCAGGTCACCGGCTCCAAGAGCTACATCCGGCTTTATGAACGGGTCGGCAACAGCGACCAGTACCGCCCCATCAGCCTCGATATCGCGGGGGTATGAGATGAAATCCGCCACCGTCCGCGTCCGCGACGCCATCGGCGGCTATGCCGCCACGCTCCAAGGTCAGCGTGCCACCTGTGCCTGGAGCCACGAAGAGGCAGCTAGACGGGTCGCCCAGAAGGTCTACGGCGACACCGTAGACGTCGTGAATGACTACCTGCGCGATAGCGATGTCGCCGCCGGCGTCCGCTATCGCTACCACATCACGCACGCCACAGATCAATCGGAGGTGAACTGATATGCGTACTCGCTACCGCGCCTACTGCTACGCCAGCGGCCACATCGGCCTGGGAGTCGGGACACCCTCAGGCGCCATCGAGATCGCGTCCGGTCCGCCGAAGGTTTTGCGAACCGAGGTGGAGGTTGTCGCTCGGCTTGCTTACGACAACACCACTCTGCTGGTGTCTGGTGTTCCAGAAGCTCAATCAATGGAAGAGAAGATCGAAGCCTTGGTCAGGTTCGTCGAGTGGGCCGGGTCCAGAGTGATGGCGCACAACGTTTGGCGGACGGGCACGGACGTCCGGGCCGATTGTGAGGCGCTCGTGGAGATCAAAGCATGACCGAACACACCATCGTGGTGCGCTACCCAGAAGACGCAGACCCGAGCTATCCCGCCGGAATGAAGTTTCAGGATGGCAGCGTCGTGGCGATCGACTTCGACGGCAACCGGCTGGCGCTTTGCCAGGAACTCGAAGAGGCAACGCAGGAGCTACTGGACGCTCTCCACTCGGACCCGAGCCCCCCTTTGCTTTGCAAGAACGAAATCGAACAAGCCCGCGAGGTGCTTAGCAAGCTCCAGACCTCGCCATACCCATGAGCGAAACGCCCCCGCCGGGGCGTCTGCCGGGCGTGGTGGCCCGGCACTGATGAGCAGCCGACTGGTGAGGAATATGACTGAGCGACGACCCTATGCCCCTACAAATGCCGAGTGGAAAGGTCTCGTCGACGGCCTTTGCATGCACTGCGCCCGGTTCGGCGGCTGCGACGTGATCGACGGCATGATCGAAATGAAGGACGGCGGCGAGTGGCCGGCAGGTGGCTGGGTGACAGATCCCGGCGCGGCCGTCACTTGCCTGAGCTATCAGCCCAAGCCGGGTCAGACGCTCTCGCGTCAGCGCCTGCGCCAAGCGATGCGCCAGGCGGTACCGATGTGCGAAGGCTGCGCAGCGCGCAAAGGCTCCGATGCCTCTCGATCGCTGCACACCCAGAGAGATTTCGCCGAATCGGTCCGTGCTCGCGCCCAGTTCGACTGCCACGCCAAAGGCAACGAGGGGAAGCCATGCGGTGGCTGGTGCCAGGCCGTCAGACGTCAACTGATCGGGAGGTCGTCATGATCCATCGCGGCAAGCTCGCCCAGATCCATATCGCCAAGAGCCAATTGGGCCTCTCCGACGACGAGTACCGCGCACTGCTCGGCCGCGTTGCCGACGTCAGCAGTGCCAAACAGCTCACGAATCGCAACGTCGGTGCGGTGATCAATGAACTTCAGCGCCTGGGCTGGAAGCCCAAGCCGGCCAGCAAGGCAGGCCGAAAAGCGCCGAGGCCGCCGCGCAACCGAGCCACCGTGATGCGCAAGGTCGAAGCGCTGCTGGCAGACGCCGGCCGCCCCTGGGCCTACGCCGATGGCATGGCCAAGCATATGTTCGGCGCCGACCGTGTCGACTGGCTGGACGATGACCAGTTGATCCGCTTGATGCAGGGCCTAGTAATCGACGCCAACCGGAGAGGCCAATGAAAGAGATCCGCTGCCCCGCGTGCCACACGCACCTCACGCTCGAGCAGATCGCAGAGGACGAGGCGCTGCGCGAGCTGATGGGCGTGCTTGCCGATCTACCGCGCGAGGTCTCGCGGCCGCTGGTCGCCTACCTTGGCCTGTTCCGGGGCAAGAGCCGCAGCACCGCCTACGAGCGCCAGCTCCGGCTGGCCCGTGAGGCGCTAGCACTCGCCGCTGATACCAGCCTGGTTGGCGCGGCGCTCTCCGAGACCGTCGAAGCGATCCGCGCCAAGCGCGATAGCGGCGAGAACAAGCCGCTCACCAATCACAACTATTTGAAGCGCGTCCTTGAGAGCTTGGGTGCCCGCGCCGAGGCCAGTAGTGCGCTGCCGGCATCCACGGCGACGCGCCCGGCCAAAGGCGTCGCCCGCGCCCTCGCTGTGCTGGATGCCGGGAGGCAGCAATGAGCGGCCAGCCTGCACAGTGGTTCCGCGATGAGATCGCCCAGGGGCTCGCCCGGCTGGTGGTGCTGCGCCTACAGAACGCCCCCTGGGAGGACGATATCGCCTACACCCAGCAGGCGTGGGTCGACACGCTCTGGGCGCGGTCGATCGGCTGGGATGCGGACCTTGACACTCGACGACTGAGAACTGCGTTCCAGCGTCTAGCCGGGAGCATCAATCGCTGGCCCGCGCCACGGGCGCTGCTCGAGGCTATGCCGGAGCGCCCGCAGCAGTCACGTCTCGGGCGGCCCAAGCTCTCGCCCGAGCAGGCGGCGAGGAACCGCCAGCGACTGCACCAGATGATTCAAGACACTGGCATTGGAGGGTCCATCAGTGAACGATAACCATGACATGTTCCCCGAGATCCCCGACGACGCCCTGGAGCACATGGCAGACCCAGAGATCATCTCCAAATGGCCGCAGAAGCTGACTGACCTGCTGCATGTGGTCGAGCAGCGCTTCCGTGATGCCGGTGCCGACGAGCAGCAGGCGCGCTATATCGCATTCCAGGTCGTGCGGGTACTTTCGACCCACCACGGCGGTCAGACCTTCTATCTGCCCCGCGGCAAGCGATTAGAAACGGCGTTGCGCGATCGGGAGATTTTCGAGACATTCAGCGGCACCCGTGGCAGCGTCTCCGAGTTGGCACGTCGCCACCAGCTCAGCGAGATGCACGTCTACGCGATCATCGCCGAGCAGCGCGACCTACACCGGCGCCGGTATCAGCCGGCACTGTTCTAAGAACGATACGCAGGGGAACGAACGATGAAGAGGACAATCGCGACGATGGTCGCTATAGCCGCCCTGGGCAGCGCGCTCGCTGGGTGCGACTCCGATCTTGAGAAGGAAGCCAAAAAAGCCGTAGCCAATCAGCTGCGCGACCCCGACTCCGCCAAGTTCAGGAATGTCGTGGGCGGCCAAGGAGTCAATCACTCGGACACCGTATGCGGAGAGGTAAACGGCAAGAATGGCTTTGGCGCCTATGTCGGATACAGGAAGTTCATTTACTACCCGGATGGAACCTTATCGATCAGCTCCGGCCAGCCAATCCAGTTCATGCTCGAATACATGGAAGAGTGCCCTAGCAAATTCTGGCCGGCCGTTCGCTCGTAGTTCTCCACCCATTGGGCCAATCCCAAAGGCGCTCGTATTGACACAGATAGAGGGGAAGAACGATGAAGAGGACGGTCGCGACGATGGTCGCCATCGCTGCCCTGGGCAGCGGGCTCGCAGGGTGCGGTGGTAAAGACCAAATCAGCATGGAAGAGTCGCTATCGATCGCGGCGCTCTCGCAGGACAGCGACACCTACAAGAACGAGTTCGCCCTGGCCATCCAGGAGCTGAGCGGCAAGGATGATTGCCAGGCTGAAGTCATGCGCGAAGGAGGCGGTTTCTCTCGCGTCACGGGGGATAGCTTCTACTTCATCTACTGCGGTAAGCCGATCAACGCCGCACATCGTTGGTACTACAACCCGCTCAACGGTCATCTGAGCCGAATCAAGGCCGAAATGTGATGCCCTTTACACCCGCCGCTTGCGAGCGATAATGCCGTGAGAGCGCCAGAGCGGACCGCCCGCCGGAGCGCCATCTAAAAGCCCCACGCCCACCACCGGTGGGCGTTTTTCGTAAAACGCCTGAAACTCACCTCACCCCGCCCCGCCGGTACCGTCAGAACTCACGCACGCGCATCGATTCTGACAAGACCGACGGAGACGCCCCGTGTTCGACACGCTACTTACCAAACTCAAGGGCTCGCTACGGCTGTGGCCGTGCCTGCTGCTGGCCATCGTCACCACCACCGCGGTGGGGCTTGCCTACCCCCAGCAGGTGGGTCTGCTGGTGTGGTCGCTCACCAAGATCTTCTGGGCGCTCTATATCACATACTGGCTGGATCGCTGGGTGTTCCACTATGCCCGGCCGCACCGGCTGTTCGAGTCAAGCCAGAGCTACAACCAGCAGCGCATCTGGGGCGCCGAGCGGCATATGCGCGAGCAGGCGTCACTTGCCACGATCCGTCGCGCGATCTTGATGGCCGCAGTGGCCATCGCTGTCGGGCTGGGCGTGTGATGAGTTCGCGTCAACGCGAGATCCTCACGGCTATCCGCACCGAGTGCCAGGCCAGGCGCGGGCCGTGCCCGCCGGGGCTGGTCGCCGTGGCGCTCGACGTCGCGACCACCAGCGGGCGCGAACGCCTCGAGCGGCAGCTTGTAGAGCTAACCGAGCGTGGCTGGCTCGAAGCGGTGGAAGACACGTTCCGGGGCAATGGTTGGGTCGTGACGCCAGCCGGCCGCCAGGTGCTGGATACGCGGCCCGATGCGACGCCGCCGGCCGACTCCCCCAAACCGCCGCCGAGCCCGATGCCGGCGCCCATGCAGACCAGCCCGGCTTGCCGCGACGCCGAACTGCTGCGCGATAGCTACGCGCTGGCACTGGACTGTGCCGCGGCGCTGATCGACGGCCAGCGCGACCCGCACGCCTCGCAGGGCCTCGAACAGAGCCTCGAGCGGCTGGTGCTCTACCGGCGCATTGCCGCCCACTGCAAAGCGCTCCATCTCCGCCAGCAGCAGCGCGAGGCCGAAGCATGAAGCTCGCGCTGATCATCGCCGCGCTGGCGCTGCTCGCCGGCTGTCAGCCCGCCTGGGCCTGGCAGCCGCCCGCGGCCGCCGAGCGCTATCAGCGCGAGCTGACCCGCGTCGTCCAGCAGACCTGGGGGCTGGATGGCAACGTAGCCGTGCATGCGGCGCAGATCCAACAGGAGAGTGGATGGCGACCGGACGTCGATAGTCACGCCGGCGCCCAAGGCCTGGCGCAGTTCATGCCGAGCACCAGCGCCTGAATTGTCGAGATCTATCCCGACCTGGGCGAGGCGGCGCCGTACTCGCCCGGCTGGGCGATGCGCGCGATGGCGCGTTATGACCGCTGGATCTGGCAGCGCGTGGATGCTGCCGATGCCTGCCAGCGCTGGGCGATGACGCTCTCCGGCTACAACGGCGGCCTTGGCTGGGTCTGGCGCGACCAGAAGCTCGCCCGCGCGGCGGGTGATGACCCTGAGCGCTGGTGGGGGCATGTCGCCGAGCACACCCACCGCGCCGGCTGGGCGCGGCGAGAGAACCGCGACTATGTCGATCGCATCTTGCTGCGCTACACGCCGCAGTACGTCAGCGCTTGGGGTGGGAGGTCGCCGTGCTATCGCTTCTAAGCCGTCTCGGAGGGCTGCTGGCAGCGGTGCCGTTCAAAGCCTGGCTGGCTGCGGCCATCGTCGTGGCGCTGGCCGGCGGCGTCTGGTGGCACTTACACCAGGTCGACGGCCTACGCGATGACCTTGCCGATGCCAAACAGGCCGCAAAAGACGCCGAGCGGGATCGCGATGCATGGATGAACACCGCCTTTCAGCGCACCCGCGAACTCAACCTCGAGCGCCAGGAGCGCGCCGCCGGCGAGACCGCCACCCGCGCACTGAACGCGCAGCTAGACACGCTCGACCAGCGCTACCTGCCCCTGCGTGAGCGTATCGAACTAGCGCCCGACACGGACGACGCGCCGGTGGCCCCGGTGCTACGCCAGGCGATCGAGGATCTGCCATGAAGCGCGCTATCGCCCTAGCCGGTATCGCACTGCTGGTCGGCTGTGAGAGCACACCGGCCCTGCCGCCGCCGGTGATCGACAACCAGCCGCCGGTGGTGGTCTGCGCGATCCCCGCTGGGATGACCGAGCGTGAAGCAGAGCCGGCCAAGCCACTCGGCGATTATTCCCAACGCGATGTCGGCAACTACATCACCGCCCTGCACCAGTGGGGCTCACGAGGCTGGCTAAGACTGGCCCAAGTCGATCAACGGAGCCAGGAGTGCCAGGCGCGGGCGCTGGCTCCGAATCCATAACGCGCAGACGCAGAGGAACCGATGGGACCAATCAACTGGGATGCGGCCAAGGTGCTCTGGGATGTGATCCAGGGGCTGTCAGTGCTGGCGTTTACCGCCGGTCTCTGGTGGCTCAATCGCACCCGAGCCAGCGAAACGGCGATTCGCCGGATGGATGCCCGCATCGACGATGTGGAGCGCCATATGACCTCTCTCGAACACCAGGTCGAGTCACTGCCGAGCCGTGGTGACATCGAAAAGATGCGCGCCGAACAGGCCAAGACCAACCAACTGCTGGCGCAGATCCAGGCGACTCAGCAGGCGCAGGGGCAACTGGTCGACCGCATGCATACCTACATGATGAACGAGCGAGGCAACCGCACATGAGCTTCCAGGACTACGAGACCGAGAGCCGGCGGCTGGCGATCCTGCGCATTCTCGCGCGGCGTAACCAGTACACCACCAACGAATATTCGCTCAACGATGAGCTGGTGGGTGCCTACGCCCACCGCGTCAGCCGCGACCGCCTGCGCGCCGATCTCTCCTGGCTCGAGGAGCAAGGTCTCGTCATCACCCAGGCACCACGCGCGGGGTGGATCGTGACGCTGACCTCCCGTGGCCACGATGTCGCCAACGGCCTCGCCCGCGTGCCCGGCATCGCGCAGCCGTTGCCGGAGGCCTGAGCCCATGCCCCCGCGCTCCAAGGTCTATGAGTTACCGCCGGAGATCCGCGACGAACTGAACGAGAAGCTCGTCAGCTCTGGCTTTGCCGACTACTCCGGTCTCGCCGAGTGGCTTGAGGCCAACGGCTACAAGATCAGCCGATCCAGCGTCGCCCGCTACGGCGCCGACCTCCAGCAGGAGTTCGAGGAAGCGATGGGCGACGTGCGCAAGACGACGGAGCTCGCCCGCGCCTTGACGGCCGAGCAGGAGGATGAATCCGGCGCGCTGCTGGATGCCACCGCGCGGATCGTCCAGGACCAACTGCTGCGCATCTCGATCGCCATGCGCAAGGCTGAGGAAGATCCGGCCAAAGCCGCCAAGCAGCTCGGCAGCGTGACCAAGGCGCTGGCCGATATCGGCCGAGTCAGCTTGAGCCAGAAGAAATGGGCCAAGGAACTGCGATTGGAAGTGGCCCGCGAAGCCGCCGAGAAGGCCGAGTCGGCCGGGCGTGCCCAAGGGCTTTCCAGCGACGGCGTGGCCGCCTTGCGCGCGGCGATCCTGGAGGGCATGTCGTGAGCCATGCCCCCGAAAGCGTGCTGCTTCCCTATCAGCAGCGTTGGGTAAACGACACCTCGCCCGTGAAGGTCATCGAGAAGTCGCGCCGCATTGGCCTTTCCTACGGCGAGGCCGCAGACGACGTGCTCTATGCGGCGTCCGCCGCTGGCGCCAACGTCTACTACATCTCCTACAACAAGGAGATGACCCAGGGTTTCATTCAAGACTGCGCCGGATGGGCCAAGGCGTACCAGGCGGCGGCTGGCCAGATCGAAGAGTCGGTGATCGAGGCCGAAGACAAGCAGATTCTGAGCTACACCATCAAGTTCGACAGCGGCCACCAGATCCAGGCGTTCACCTCGAACCCGCGCAACCTGCGTAGTAAAGGTCGGCCCGGTGAGCGTCTGGTGATCGATGAAGCGGCATTCGTTGACGACATCGAGGAGCTGCTCAAAGCGGCGATGGCCATGACGATCTGGGGCGGCCAGATACGCATCATCAGCACCCACAATGGCGAAGAGAACCCGTTCAACGAGCTGATCAACGACATCCGCGCCGGGCGTTACGACTACAGCCTGCACCGGGTCGATCTGGACGACGCGCTGGCTGATGGGTTCTACAAGCGGATCTGCCGTGTCACCGGTCAGCCTTGGACGCGCGAGGGGGAAGCCCAGTGGCGGCAGCAGCTCATCAACCGCTACAGGCCCAACGAAGACGAAGAACTGTTCTGCATCCCCGCTCAGGGCGGCGGCAGCTATCTGACCCGCGTCATGATCGAGGCGTGCATGGCGCCTGCCCCGGTGCTGCGCTTCAACGGCACCCGCGAATTCAACGCCATGCCGGAGCCGCTGCGCACCGCCGAGATGGCGGACTGGATCACCGACAATCTCAAGCCCGTACTGGCCGCGCTAGACCCGCGCCGCCAGCACGCTCTGGGTCAGGACTTCGCGCGTAGCGGTGACCTCTCGGTCATCGCCCCCATGGAGATAGGCGAAACCCTACACCGCACCGTGCCGTTCCTGATGGAAATGCACAACGTACCGTTCAAGCAGCAAGAGCAGGTCTTGTTCGCCATCGGTAACGCGCTACCGCGCTTGTGTGGCGTGGCGATCGATAGCCGAGGCAACGGCGCCTACATGGGCGAGTCAGCCACAGATGAATGGGGCTCGATCGTGGACCAGGTAATGGCTACCGAGAACTGGTACCGCGAGCGCATGCCCCGCTACAAGGCTCGCTTCGAGGATGGCTCGATCACCATTCCCAAGGATGACGGCCTGATCGATGACCACCGCGCCTTCAAGCTGGTACGCGGCGTTGCCCGCCTGCCGGAAGGTAAAACCAGTGGCGAGCGCCACGGTGATGGCGCCATGGCCTGCGTGCTGGCCGACCACGCCGCCGAGCTGGACACCACCGTGATCGACTTTATCGCCGTCCCCAAGGCCGGCAGTTCGAACTGGGCCGATGACGACGACATCGGCGACTTACATGATGGTTTAGGGGGTGGCTGGTGAGCCTGACACAACGATTACGCGCCCTGTTTGGCACTGGCCGCGACGAGCAGTCCCGCGCCCTGGACGGCCAGCAGACCGACGAGGGCGAGCGCTCCACGGTCGGCAACCTCAAGCGCGAGTTCGCCGAGCACCCCTCGCGCGGGCTGACGCCGGCGAAGCTGCACCAGATCCTCGAAGGCGCCGAACAGGGCGACCTCAAAAGCCAATCCGAACTGTTCGACGACATGGAGGAGAAAGACCCGCAGATCGGCGCGGACCTGGGCAAGCGCCGCCAGCTCGCCGCCGAGCTGGAGTGGCAGATCGTCCCGCCGGATAACGCCAGCGCTGCCGAGAAGCGCGCCGCCGACCAGGCCGCAGAGGTGTTCGACGGGATCGAGGTCGAGGATCTCATCCTGGAGCTGGGTACCGGCATCGGCCACGGCTGGGCCAACCTCGAGCTGACCTGGTCTAGAGACGGCAGCCAGCGCTTTATCGAGCAGCCCGTGCTACGCCCGCACTCGTGGTTTCGGCTACATGGCGAGGATCAGAACCGCATCACGCTGCGCGACAGCTCCAACAACGGCGCCGACCTCTGGGCGCTGGGCTGGGTGCAGCACCGCCACCGGGCCAAGCCAGGCTATGTGGCGCGGATGGGCCTCGGTCGGATGCTGGTCTGGCCCTATCTGTTCCAGAACTACGCCCTCGGCGATCTCGCCCAACTGCTCGAGATCTACGGGCTGCCGGCGCGGGTCGGCAAGTACCCCAAGAATGCGACCCAGCAGGAGAAAGCGACGCTCTTGCGGGCCGTGGTCTCGATGGGCAAGGACGCCGCCGGCATCATCCCCGAAGGGATGGCCATCGAGTTCATGGAAGCTGCCGGCGGCCGCGCCGATATGTTCGAGTCGATGATTCACTGGTGCGAGCGCGCCAAGGCCAAGGCGATCCTGGGCGGCACCCTGACTTCCGGCACAGGCGAGGGCACCAACACCAACGCCCTGGGCAACGTCCATGAGCGGGGCCAGGCATCGCTGATACGCTCCGACATCCGCCAGTACGCCGGCACCATCCAGCGCGACATCCTGTGGCCGCTGGCGGCGCTCAACTTCAACATCGACAGTCGCCGCCGCGCGCCGCGCTTCATACTCGATATGGGCGAGACCGAGGACTATCAGACGCTCGCCAGCACGCTACCGACGCTGGTCGATATGGGAGCACGGATTCCGCGCTGGTGGCTGCACGAGAAGACCGGCATCCCCGAGGCGACCGAGCAAGACGAGATCCTGACGCCCCGCGCCCAACCCCAGCCATTCAGTCAGGCTGTGCTACGGTCAACCGGACGGCCACCGGGCCTGGCCGCCCTGCGTGAAGCACCAGCGGCACCGACACCCGCCCAGCCCGAGCACTACCGCGAGCCGGCAGCCGCCGTGCTCGAGCGCGACGCGCAGCCAGTGGTGGACGGCTGGGTGGATCAGCTCCAGGCCATCGTCGATCGGGCCGAGTCTTTCGAGCAGCTCCAGGCGGACATCCTGAAGGCGTTTAGCGACCTGGACGAGAACCAGCTTGCCGAGGTGATGGGCCAGGCGTTCCTGGCCGCCAACCTCGCCGGACGTTCGACCGTCAGCGATGAAGCCGGAGCAGCCGATGCCGACGCTTAGCGCCATGTTCCGGCGGCCGTTCGCCGAGCAGGTCGCCTACTTCCGCCAGAAGCAGAGCCTGCCCAGCGAGCGCTGGGACGATCTTTGGCGCGATGAGCATGACAAGGCCTTCGTCGTCGCCGGTGCCACTAAGGCGGATCTGCTCGCCGACCTGCGCGCCGCCGTCGACGACGCCATCGCCAACGGCCAGAGCCTGGGCGAGTTCCGAAAGCAGTTCCGTGAGATCGTCGCCAAACGCGGCTGGACAGGCTGGACCGGCGAAGGCTCCAAGGCCGGCACCGCGTGGCGAACCCGCGTCATCTACAAGACCAATATGGACACGTCCTACATGGCCGGTCGCTGGCAGCAGATGACCGACCCCGATGTGGTCCGCGCGCGGCCGTATTGGCGCTACGTTCACAACACCGTCGAGAACCCGCGCATCCAGCACCAGCGCTGGGACGGCCTGGTGCTACCCGCCGGCGACCCTTGGTTCCACACTCACTGGCCGCCCAATGGCTGGGGCTGCAACTGCGGCGTCGAGACCATGAGCCGGCGCCAGCTCGAGCGCAGCGGCCGCACCGGGCCGGACACCGCGCCCAGCGATGGCATGACCCAGCACGTCAACGACCGCACCGGTGAGCTGACCGAAGTGCCAAAGGGCGTGCAACCGGGCTGGGACTACGCCCCCGGCAAAGGCGCGGCAGAGACAGCCGTCGCGGCTCGGCTCAGTCGACTGGATACGGTCGAGGCCAACGTGGCCAGGCTCAACGTCCAAGACCTGGTGGCCAGCGACCTGTTCGGCCGTTTCTTCGCCGGCGAGATCCAGGGCGAGTTCCCCATCGCGGTGGTCCCCCCGGTCGAGCGCGAGATCCTCGGCGCGGAGTCACCCACGGTGCTGCTCTCGCAAGCGAGCCTGGCGGCACATATCGAGAAGCACCCGGAGATCGGCCTGACCGACTACCGGCGCGTGCAGACACTGCTGGACCAGGGCGAGGTCTACCGCCGTGCGGGCGAGGATGGCCGGCTGATCTATCTGACGGTGGACGGCGTGACGTATCGCGCCGCGCTCAAGCGAACGCAGGACGGCAAGCGCAACTACTTCCTGACGCTGTTCAAGGTCAAGGAGTCGGCGGCGGAGCGCAACGTGAGAAACAAGATGGAACGGCTGAGATAGGACTGCTGGTAGGAAGAGAGCGAGGCTGGTTCGTCATCCCCAGATACCTCATCAGCGCGATGCGCTGGGTACGCCAGACGAATGTTGGCCTCTCGCACTCGTAGACTCAGTTTGCGCCGCTGACGGCGCACGATCAAGACCAGCGCCCAGGAGACAGAGCATGTCCATTGCCCTCGACGACGACCAGGTATTGCAGGCGCTCAACGCCATGCAGCAGCGCGCGATGCGGCTCGCACCGGCCTTCAAGGCGATCGGCGAGGCGATGGTCGCGTCGACGCACGAGCGCTTCCAGGACAAGGAAGCCCCGGACGGCACACCCTGGGCACCGCTCTCCGAGACCACCGTCGAGCGCAAGGGGCACTCGCGCATTCTCGAAGGAGAGAGCCACCAGCTCGCTCGCCAGATCAGCTACGCGGCCAGCGACGACGCCCTGGAATGGGGTAGCTCAATGATCTATGCAGCCATGCAGCACTACGGCGGCGACAAGGCCGAGTTCCCGCATCTCTGGGGCGACATCCCCGGCCGACCGTTCCTGGGGGTCTCCGATGAGGACCGCGAGGAGATCCTCGACGTGCTCTCCGGCTACCTGCGGAGGGATTTTTGACCGGCCGCCTGTGAGGCGCTGTGAAGCGTTCCGTAGCGCTGGGCGCTACGCTGGCCCGCCGAAAGGTGTCTAAGGGCGTTAGACGGGGGTTAGATGCGCCGCTGAGAGGGTGTTCGATGTAGGATGTAGGAGATCTGCCATAGACATTTCCGTGCATTAGAAGATACAAAAACACACCACACATCGCACGCAGGAACATCTCATGGCCCGTCGACCGACTAGCAAAAGACTTCATTATGTCCGCGCCGTTTATACTCGCAATAACCGACCCCAAGAGAATTTTGCCAGCCTCGTAAGGCGAGCGCTGCAACAGCTTCCAAGGGTCGCAGACACGAAAGTGGCAATTCGAACGATGGGCGTGGTCGGAGTCAGGCAGCGGCATGCGGCGTGGGAGAATGCAGCAGAGCCTCTCAGGATTGCGATCGGTGCAGGCGCCCCGGGTGAATCTATGGGCACATTCGGCGCAGATGTTGCCACAGCCCATGACGTCGACGCTCCAGAGGCACCACCAGCAGATCGGGCTTTCAAACTAGCTGACGCCTTTGTACTGATCGACGAAGACGAGCTGATCATCTGCACAGACGGAGCGATGCGTGGCTATAGCATGGTGGCAAGATATCTACGGGACCTCTTCAGCCAAGCGAATTTACCTCCTAACACCCAGACCTTTGACTTCGAGCCGGCGTCAAACCAAGAGAAGCGCAGGACGCTCGAGCAGGAGGGCGTGCGAGAGATGAAACTCAAGGGCACGCTCTACGCAGCAACTCGTGAACTAGACGGCGAAGAACTTCAAGGACTCACTGGTGCATGGCGCCGATTCCGACGTGGAGTCCAGGGGCTGTTCGCAGAAGAGACTGAAGATGATCAGCAAAGGGCTGTGCTTGCTGGACACTGGGGCGAATTCAACATCACCACCACGATCGCTCCAGCAGGAGGTAGCCGGGCAGAACCCATTGTTCTGACGACCCTAGACGATGCTGCGATGGACGTGATCGACGAAATGCCCGACGATTCGGAGGTCGTGATCAAAACCCGTCAGGGTAACGAAATTCGATCAGGTGACGTGATCCTGACAAAGCAGGTGCGGTTAGGCCGCAAGGAAGGCCAGAACGATCTCGACCATATCGAGGTCTGGGCCGAGCTCCAAACCTTCAGGCAAGAGCTACGCCAGAGAGGCGCATGGCAGAGATAAGCGAAACGACACCCAAAACCAGTCGCAAGAAAGTGCTTTATGTTGCCGCGAGCGTCGCGCTGGCAGCATTAGCCTCTTGGGCACTGCAGCCCTGGTTCCACAAGAGCGAGGATGCTGTGACCGTATTGGTCACGGTGTTCTCGATTCTTGCTGGTTTTCTAGCCGCCGTGATGGCAATCGTCGCCAACGATCGAGTCTTGAGAGGGCGCAACTGGAAACAGGATACCTATTACCTCCGGCTGATAAAAAATGAGCTGCTCAAGTACTCTGTAATCTTTCATATCTATTTGATTACATTGGTTTTATCTTTTGTCGTTAGCTTGGATGACCACTGGCCAACCTGGTCTCAATTCTGGCTAGAAAGAGGACTTCTATTTAGCACGACTCTTGGAGTGCTGTATTCGTTTCAGTTACCTGCACTGATAAGTCGCAAACATATTGACGCGATGGAACATCAGATTCGCCAGCGTAGAGCAAAGGAAACCGGCGAGAGTCAAGACTGACTCAAAATCGCGCTTAGCCTTTTGGTTTTCGAAAACTCGTAAAACGCCTTAAATTGGTTCCCCCCGCCATGGCTGCGATTCTGCAGCCATGGATACGACACCCGCACCACGCCACCCTGTCGCCGCTTGCTCGGCACCGATCGCCAACCCCGTGGCGGTCTGCTCGCTGCGCGTCTCCGCCAGCGATGATCTGACCCGGCTGATTCCCGCCGGCACCTTCACAGCGCCGCGTGGATCGCTCGAGGGCAGCGGGCCGTGGCATCTGGACGAAGCGCATGCCCGTTCGATCATCGAGCGCGCGGCGGCTCGCTCCACCGATATCGTCATCGACTACGAACACCAGACGCTGCTCGCGGAGCGTAACGGCAAGCCGGCACCCGCCGCCGGCTGGGTCTACCCGCGTTCGCTGGAATGGCGCAGCGATGGCCTCTACGGGCGCGTGAAGTGGACCGCTGCCGCCAGTAAGGCGATCTCGCCAGGACCGGCTGGTGAACCGCCCGAATACCTCTATCTCTCCCCCGTTTTCCCTTACGACGCGCAGTCGGGCGATGTGCTCGACCTGCTGCACGTCGCCCTGACCAACACGCCGGCGATCGACACCGGCGCTATCACCGAACTGGCCGCCGCCCGGATGGGGCGCGGCTCTCTACAGGGCTCCGAAGACAGCCCTAATGACGCCCCAACCCAGGAGGTCACCATCGTGGACCGCGAAAAGCTGATTGCCGCACTCGGACTGGCGAAGGATGCCACCGACGAACAGATCGACCAGAAACTCGCCGCACTGAAGGCCGGCTCGGAAGACGCAACGGCCCTGCGCCAGGCGCTGGGTGCCAAGGACGACGCGAAACCCGCGGAGGTCGTGGCCGCGCTGAAAGCCGGCGTGACGCCGGCACAGCCGGATATGACTCAGTACGTGCCGAAGGCCGTGTTCGACGAGCAGCAGCAAACCATCGCCGCGCTGCGAACCGGCAGCAATGACGCCGAGCTGAAGGCGCTGATCGAAGAAGGCGTCAAAGACGGCCGCATCCCCGGCCAGGCAACGGCGGATTGGCTCAAGGGCCAGGGGCTCGCGGCGTGCAAAGCGTACCTCGACGGCGCCCCGCCGATCGCCGCACTGCGCGGCAGCTCGCAGACTCAGGGCAAGCCGCCCGGCGATGACAAGCCGAACGCGCCTTCCGAGATCGAGCTGGCCATCTGCCGCAACGCGGGCATCACGGTCGAGGAATACCGCAAGGCCAACCCGGCGCCGGCGTCCACTAAGTAACAACCGCCCGGCTCTCGCTGAATTCGTTACCGAGGATCACCCACGATGAACCGCAATACTCCATCCCGCGCCGGCCTGCGCCGCGCCCATCTCGTGCTCGCCGGCGCCGTCTGCTACGCCGGCACGCTGGCCATGATCGATACCGATGGCTATGTGCAGCCCGCCCGCGAGGCCACTGGCCTGACCGCTGTCGGCGTGTTCGACAAGCAGATCGACAACTCGGGCGGCCTCTCCGGCGACGCCCATGCCGAGGTCAATCGTGGCTATTTCAAGCTGGCCGGCGCTACCGGTGCGGATGAGATCGCCGCCGGTGATATCGGCAAGCCCTGCTACGCCGTCGACGCCCAGACCGTGGCGCTGACCGATGGCAGCGGCACGCGCTCGGTCGCCGGGATCATCGACGGCGTCGATGGCGATGGCGGCGTGTGGGTCTACGTCGACCCGACCAGCGGCGTGGCGCTGGGCTAAGCCCCAAGCCGAGCCCCGCACACCACACCGATCATCAATCTCGAGGACGACCGACGATGGATCTCACATCCGCCAATCTCCAGGTGCTGTTCCGCGCCTACAACGCAAACTTCCAGCAGGGCTTCAACTCACTCGGCGACAACGGCTCGCAGTACGAGCAGTTCTGCACCGTGGTGCCCTCGACGACCGCCGTCGAGGTCTACCCCTGGCTCAAGACGCTGCCGCGCATGCGCGAATGGCTCGGCGACCGCGTCATCCACGGCCTGGAAGGTGCGCAGTTCGCGATCCGCAACCGCAAGTTCGAACTGACCGCCGGCGTGCCCCGCGATGCGATCGAGGACGACACCTACGGCCTCTACGGCCCCACGTTCCAGGAGTTCGGCCGTTCCAGCCGCGAGCACCCCAACGAGCTTGCCGTCGAGGTCTTGGACAAGAACCCGATCTGCTACGACGGCCAGCAACTGTTCGATGCCGACCACCCGGTGCTCGATGCCCAGGGCAAGGAGACCTCGGTGTCCAACGATCTCGGTGGCAGCGGCCCGGCCTGGTATGTGGCCGATCTCTCCCGCGCGATCAAGCCGATGATCTTCCAACGCCGTCGGGACTACTCGTTCCGCGCCCTGACCGATCTCAATAGCGATCGCGTCTTCATGACCGACGACTTCATGTTCGGCACGGATGCGCGCGTCAACGCCGGCCCCGGCTTGTGGCAACTGATCGTGCGCTGCCAGGAAGCGTTCACGCCGGAGACCTACGAAGCCGCGCGCAAGCGTCTGCAGGAACTCAAGGGCGATCACGGCCGACCGCTGGCGCTGCGTCATACCCACACCATGGTGCCGAGCAACATGGAAGGCGCTGCGCGGCGGGTGCTCAACAACGGCCAAGCGGCCAATGGTGCCACCAACGAGTGGGCCAACACCTCGCAACTGATCATGAACCCCTGGCTGCCGAACGCGTAAGCGCCGGGCTCCATTCATCTGAGAGGAACGCGACATGGCCACCACCAACCGTAAGCGCTCGACCAGTGCCAAATCCGACGCGAAGACCACCGAGACCCAGGCCGAACAATCTGCCGTCGAGGTATCTTCGGCAACGCCGGAAACCGGGGAATCGTCGGCAACACCGGCAGCGGCGGTCATCTCCGCCGCCGAGCCGGGGGATACGCCGGACAGCGGCCCGATCGAGACCGTGACGGGTGACGCAACCTCGCAGGACGGGGAACAGGCCGGGGAAACGGTCACCGGCGACGGCTCGGGCGAGGCGCTGCCGGCGGTCGACCCCGAAGCTGGCGTGCGCACCGCCCAGGGGACGAGCGGTGACGAGCTGAAGAGCAGCGCGAGCGATGAGCAGGCCGAGATCCCCGCGCTGTTCATCCGCACGCGCAAGCCGGTGATGCGGCGCCGCCGCTGCGGCCACGTGTTCACGCCCGAGGGTCACGGCATCGCACTCGCCACGCTGAGCGCCGACCAGATCCACGCGCTCGAGAGCGACACGACGCTGATCGTCGAAGCGTGCACGTTCCCGGACCAGTCGGCTGATAACGGCGAGGACGCTCAGTAATGGCCTACGTCGATCAGGCCGCACTGGTCTCGCGCTTCGGTGAGGACGAGCTGCGCGCCCTGGCGCCGGACGGCAACGGCGGCATCGACGCCGGCACCGTGCAGCGCGCCTGCGATGACGCCGCCGGCGAGATCGACGGCCGCCTCGCCGCCGCTGGCATCGAGACGCCGATGGCGCCGGTGCCGGGAGCAATCAGCGCGATCGCCGCCGACATCGCCCGCTACCGGCTCTACGACGACCAGGTCAGCGACGCGGTGAAGGGGCGCTACGACGACGCCATGCGCTTTCTGCTGGGCGTCTCACGGGGCGACATCAAGCTCGGTCGCGCTGCCGCTGAGGCGCCCAGCTCCGCCGGCGACGTTCAGTTCAACGACAGCCGCCGGGTGTTCACCGGCGGCGGTTTCTAGGGCGCGGCGATGCTGACCCTGGAACCGTGGCTGGAGCGGCTGAACGGTGCCGCGCTAGGCGTGCAGGCGAGCCTGGCGGCGGACATCAAGGCCGCCCAGCAGGTCCGGGCCAACCCGAGCCTCACGCTGATCAGCGGGCGTGAGCGGGTCACGCACCAGGAGCGCCACCCGCATACCCGGCACAAGGTAACCACCGAGGTGATGGTCGTCACCGGCGTCGCGCGCTTCGGTAGCGCGCGCTTTGGCACCGCAAAAGACCAGTTGGCCGCACTTCGCCAGCCGGTGCTCTCGCAGCTCATCTACTGGCAGCCGCCCGGCGCGGAGCTGCCGATTCGCTGGAACGGCGGGCAGCTGCTCGCCATGACCGACAGCGCCCTGTTCTGGGTCGATGTCGTCTCGACTGACTACTGGTGGACCGATCAACCGCAGGAGACAACCCCGTGAGCAATCAACGAACCAATCGCCGCGTGCTGCGCTTCGGCATCGAGCAGAGCTACAACGCGGACACCGTGCCGGACATGGCGGCGATCCTGCCGACCTCCATCGACGTCACGCCGCTGGCCGGTAACGACATCGACCGCAGCTATATCCGGCCCTACTACGGCAATGCGCCGCAAGCGCCGGGCGAGAAGCACGTCCAGGTGCAGGTGGGCGTCGAGCTGACCACCTCCGGCACGCCCGGCACACCGCCGCCCTGGGGGACGCTGCTGCAGGTGTGCGGGTTCGCCGAAACGGTGGAAGCCGCCGTCGAGGCAGACCCGGACAACGGCGTCGAGGCGCGCTCGGCGCGCGTGGTCTATACCCCGATTTCAGACCAGGAGGAGTCCGGGCGGCTCTATTGCCACGTCGACAAGACGCTGCACGAAGGCCGCGGCGCGCGGGGCACGGTACAGATCGCGCTCAACGCGGAGAGCATCCCGACGCTCTCGATGACGATGATGGCGCTGCTGCGCCCGATCGTCGATGCCGCGCTGCCGACGGTCGATCTCTCGCCGTGGCGCCCGGCGCCGGCGGTGAACACCCAGAACACCGGCCCGCTGACGGTGTTCGGTCTGGCGACGCCGTTCAACCAATTCAGTCTCGATATGGCGGTGCAGACCCGTCACCGCACCGTGGTCGACGCCAACGATATTGCTATCACTGGGCGCCAGCCTTCCGGCTCGATGCAGATCGACGACCCCGGCGTGGCCACCGTCAACTACTTCCAGCGCGCCCAGGGCGTGGAGGCGGGTGAGATCCGCATCGTCCACGGCACCGAGCCGGGCTCGATCGTCGAGATCGTCATGCCGCGCTGCACCATCCAGTCGCCGAGCTACGCCGACGACGAAGGCGTACAGATGCTGACCATCCCCTACACGCCGGAGCCGCTCACCGGCAACGACGAGATCCAGATCATCTGCCGCTGACCCGACGACGTTCATAGGCCGTTACGCCGCCCTTAATCAGGAGTTATACCGTGTTCAAACTCAACACCCAGCGCACCTACCGCCAACCCGTCAACCTGACCGTCTACGACGAGCGCGGCAAGGAGCAGACCGGCTCGTTCACCGCTGCGTTCAAGGTGATGCCCCACGACCAGCTGCTCGAGCAGCCGGACGGCGTGACGCTGCTCGACGCCGTGCTTGTCGACGTCAGCGACATCGAGATCGGTGGCGAAGATGGCCAGCCGCTCGCCGGTGACATGCTGCTCGACGCAGTGAAGAACGACCCGGCGCTCTCCACCGCGCTCGTCGGCGCCTACCACGAGTCGATCGCAAAAAAGAACCGGCCCAGAACCTGATTGATGCCGGCCGCTTCTGGGCCGGTGGTGGCCGGGCTTCTCGCTCGGAAGCCGAGTTTCGCGAAGAAGCGGCGGAACTCGGCGTTCGTCTGCCGGACGAGTCAGACGATCAGGACGAATCGTCTACCGACGAATTCGAGGTATTGCCGGAGAACTGGTCAGCGCTCGAGATATTCCTCGACTGCTCCACCCAGTGGAAGCATGCCCCGATGGGCGGTCTGACTGGGCTCGAATACCCAGCAGTTCGCACGGTGATGGAGTTCCACGCGGTGCCGCTCGCCGAGATGCGCGAACGTTTCAAACAGGTCCGACTGCTCGAGCGCGGCGCGCTCAATGAGATGAACAAGGCGAACCGCTAGATGGCTGACAATCTCACTCTCAAAGTCACGCTGCGCGGAGATGGGCGCCATCTCTCGGGCACCCTGCGTGACGCGTCCGGTGAGGTGCGCGAGTTCGGCTCGACCTCTGATCGCTCTGGCCGTCAGTCATCCGCGGCGTTCGAGCGCACGGGCCGCAGTGTGCGCAGCGTCAATCGCGACGTCGCCGACCTCAACCGGGTCAGCGACCTGGCACGCAACTCGCTGCTCGCACTTGGCGGCGCGTTTTCCGTGCGAGAGGTGATCAACTATTCGGATGCCTGGACCAATACCACCAACCAGATCCGCACAGTCTCGGACAGCAACGAACGTCTGATCGCGAGTCAGCAGCGGCTGATGGCGATCGCCAACGACACCCGGACTTCCTACGAATCAACCGCCAATCTCTATGCCCGCCTGAGCCGCGCCACGACCGGGCTCAATCTCGGCTACGAGCGCACTTACCGCCTTGTCGAGATCATCAACAAATCGTTCGCGGTCAGTGGTGCCACGGCTGAGGAAGCCTCGGCCGCCATCGTGCAGCTCTCCCAGGGGCTTGCCGCCGGCGCCCTTCGCGGCGATGAATTCAATTCCGTCTCGGAACAAGCCCCGGCGATCATGTACGCGATCGCGGACTCGCTGAACATGACGCTCGGCGAGCTGCGCGCGTTTGCGTCATCCGGCGGTATCACTGCCGAGATCGTGGTCAACGCGCTGGAGAAAGCCGCCGCCGGTATCGATAAGACGTTTGGTGGTGCGATCGCCTCGTTCGGCCAGAAGATGACCGTAGCACGCAACGAGATGATCGAGTGGGTAGGTACCAGCCAGCAGGTCAGCGACGCTGTCGGTCTCACCGGTGACGCGATCCTCGGCCTAACCGGCCACATGGATGAGCTAGTCACGATCGGGACAGTCCTGGCCACGGTCTACGGTGGGCGGGTCGCGGGTGCACTAGCTGCATCGGCAGCGGGTTATGCGGCGCGCACCGTGGCAACGATTCGAGACACTCAGGCGCAGCGCGAAGCGGCGGCGGCAGAAGCCGGCCGACAGTTGGCACTGGCTCGGACCGCGGCAGCGGAGAAGACGGCGGAGGCCAATAACGCGTCATTGGCAGCTCGCCGCGCGCTGACTGCGCGTCAGGACGCAGCCAATCATGCGACGAGCCTGCAGCAGGTACGGGTGTCGCTGGTCGCCGAACGCGAGCTGGAAGCGCAGCGGTTGAAGGCGCAGATCTCGGCGACAGGCCGCCAGCAGTCCGTCGCACGAATGGCGGAGCTGCGCCGATCCGAAGCCACTGTCACTAACCAGCTCACCGCGGCCAACGCCAAGCTGGCTCAAGCCGAGGCCGGCGTGACATCGGCCAGTCGCGCGGCAACGCTCGCCTCGGCTGAGCAAGCCGCCGCCACGCGCGCGGCGACAACCGCACAGGCTGCCTACACCGGCGCCATGCGCGCATCCACAGCGGCTGCCGGTGCAATGGCCACGGCGGCCCGCGGTGCATCGGCGGCATTGGCGCTGCTCGGTGGGCCAGTGGGCGCGGCGCTGGTCGCGGTGGGGGCACTGTACGCCTTCCGGGAGGAGCTGGGGCTGGTCAGTGCCAAAGCCAATGCCACGCGCGAGGAGGTCGATGAGCTGACCGGCAGCCTGGATGGCCTCACCGATGCCCAGATCCGCAATAAGCGCGCGTCACTGGTGCGTGATCTTGTCGAAGCGCGTATCGAAGCCGAGAAGCTGGAGAAGCAGTTCTCAGCGCTCGAGAAGCAGAACCGCGATCAGATGGTCACCAACCAGGGGCGGCCCGGTTCTGCGTGGTTTCTGCAGCAGGAGTTGAGTCCCAAGCTGGAAGAGGCGAAAGCCGTCGCCGCCACGTTAGAAAAGGGCTTGGACACCTTCGATCAGAAAGTGGACCGCCTGCGTCAGTCCGCGACATCCGGCGTGAAGATCTTCAAGACGCTCGACCAGTGGATGTTCAACACCGGCGATGCGGCCGACAAGGCGGGCAAGTCGTTGAGCAAGGCGGCGAAGGCTCACGAGAACGCGCTGCGGGGCCTCCTCGACAAGCTCGACCCGGTGGCCAAGTCCCAGCGCGACTTCCTCGCCGACCAGATCACGCTGCAAACCGCCTGGGCCGGCGGCAAGCTGACGCTCGACCAGTATCTGACCGCTGTCGGGCAGTTGCCAAAGCTCTACCAGAACGCCGGCTACTGGGCCGACGTATATAGCAGCGACGGCACCAAGGCCGCCAAGACAGTCAGCCGTGAGATGACGGCGACCGAGACTATCATCAAGCGCAGCCTGGAGCGCACCGACGACGCGTTCGTCGACTTCTGGGAGAAAGTGATCAGCGGCGGCAAGAACACGTTCGATGCCTTCAAGCAGGTCGCGATCTCGACGCTGGCCGAAATCGCCCACGCATACACCACGCGACGCATCACGGCATCGCTGGGGCTGCCGCTGGCCGGTACCGGCTCGCCCGCGGCGGGCGGCACTGGCGCCGGAGGCATGGGCGGCTTCGGCGGTGGCGGCGGATTTAGCATGCCGAGCTTTGACAGTCTTTCCGGCGCATGGACCACTGCACAAAATGCCTGGGCAGGCTTCAACGGCACTTATGGGGCTTCGCTAGGCGTTCAGGGAGGTATTAGTGGCACCGCTATCGGGTCAGCAAACTCAGTAGTCAACGGGACGGGCATCGCAGGGGCTAGCAATACGGCATTCGGTGCCGGTACAACCACCGCCGGTCTCGCGACTGCTATCACGAATGCCATTGCCTATTACGCCGCGTATCAGGGCGGCGGGATGGTCGGCAATAAAATCGGCACATCTCTGACGGGCAAAACGCCAAACAGCAATATCGGCCAAATGCTGGGGACGGTCGGCGGTAGTTTCTGGGGCGTTCCCGGGGCATTTGTCGGTTCTACCATTGGCGGCGTGGTCGATTCGATATTCGGCAGTTCGCGCAAATACACTGCGGGGTTCGAATCCTTCGCCGAGACGCCGGATCGCGACTTCGGCGCCGGTGGCACCCCGTACTACTCCAGCGGCTACTACCGTGACGGCGATCTCGGCCGTGGCCGCGAAACGCCCTTCGGCTCGTTCGGATTCACCGACAAGACCAAGTTCGAGCCGAGCGACATGATCGACCTGCTCGATGCCATGGCCGCCCTCGATCAGACCCTGGCCAGCGCGGCAAACGAGACCCAGATCGAGAGCGTCAAAAACGCGCTGGATGGCTGGCAGACCCGGCTCAAGAACGACTCCCTGGGCGAGCTGGTGGCCAGGCGCTACGCCGTCGTCAGCGAAACGCTGGAAAACGAGGCATCGGAGGCCACCGCCAAGCTGATCGAGCGCGTCGGCGAGATCACCGCCGATAGTGCAGAGCGCACTATTCCCCAGCTCGCCCAGGCGCTACAGCTCGGCAACCTGATCGACGGCCTCTCGGGCAATGTTAAAACGTACGCCGAGAAGGTGGTCGACGACACCAGCACCTCGCTCGAGGACGCGTTCTCCCAGATCACCGCGGGCGTGGCGGCCCATGCTGCGGTCTCCGGCATCGCTGACGAGCTGAACCTCACGTTCGACGATATGGGCGAGCGCGCCGTCGAGGCCGCCCTGAATCTGCAGGAACTCGCCGGCGGACTCGACGCCCTGCAGAGCCAGGCGCAGACCTACTACGCCAACTTCTTCAGCGCCGAGGAGCAGCGCCAGCGCGCCATCGACCAGATCTCACCGACGCTGGAAGCGGCAGGCCTCTCGGCGGAATCGACCCGTGCGCAATTCCGCGCCGTGGTCGAATCGCTCGATTTGAATACCGAGAGCGGCCGCCAGACCTACAGCGAGCTGATGAGCGTGGCCGGCGCCTTCGCCCAGCTCAGCGAGAGCGCCGCCGACGCCGCCAAGCGGGCCGAGGAGATCGAGCGGCAGCGCTGGTCGTTGCAGAACGACTTGCTCCGCGCCCAGGGCAATGGCGAGGCTGCACTGGCGCGCGAGCGCCAACGCCAACTCGAACAAATGCCAGAGACCCTGCGCGCGTTGCAGCAGGAGATCTGGGCGATCGATGAGCGCAACAAGGCGGCCGAGCAACAGGCGCTGCTGCAACGCACCGCGCTCTATCGCGACGGCACCGTGGGCGCGGTCAACAGCATCATCGATCGCTATCAGACCGTGATCGATGTCGCGCAAACCGCAGCGGACGAGCGCCGGCAACAACTGGAGGACGAGCGTCGCGGGATCGAGTCATTGCGGTCGGCGATCGACAGCCTGGCGCTCTCCGATCAGTCGATCCTGGACCCCATGGCACGCCTGGCCGAGGCACGCGATCAGTTCGCCCGCCAATCCGTGCTCGCCGAGACCGACCCGGGCGCGATCGGTGACACACAGCAGAGCGGCCGGGCCTACCTCGATTCCGTGGCGGCGGCGTACGGCCACAGCTCGACGCAGTATGCCCAGGCCTATCAAGAGGTGCAGTCGACCTATCGCTCGCTCGAGCAGCAGTACGGCGAGTCGCTCGATAAGCTCGGCTCGCTGGAGTCGATCGATCAGCAGCTACTGCGCGAGCAGCAGCGCGCACGGGACACGCTGAGCGACCAGCTCCGGGCGCAGATCGCGCAGTCGGATGCGCTGACCTCGATCGCGGATCTCATCGACCTGATGCCGGACCGCATCAGTCAGGCGCTCAGCGACATCTTCCCCGAGTATGCCAATAACGACGTTACCGGGCAGTTCGACGAGGCCGCCTATCTCGTCAACAAACGCGACCAGCTCAACCAGACCGCCTACGAAGGCCACACCGACTGGACGATCGGCGACGTCAGCGAGGCGTTCGATGCCGCGAACCTCACCGCACGCGAGCACTACCAGCAATACGGCCGCGATGAAGGCGTGGTGCCGTACTACCGCGAGAGTGCCGGTGGGGGTAGTGCCAAAGACAACGCCGATCCGACCCAGCCGCGCTACGACGAAGCCACCTACCTGAAAAACAAGACGGCGCAGGTCAACCGCATCCGCCAGGACGACCGCGACGACTGGACCGTGACGGACGTCGCCGCCGCCATGCAGCAAAGCGGCATGACGCCCTATGAGCATTGGCTGCAGTTCGGCCGTGCCGAGGGCATCCCCGCCTACGCGTCCGGCGGGGTGCACAGTGGCGGCTGGGCGCTGGTCGGCGAGCAAGGCCCGGAGTACGTCGATCTCGGCCCCTCGCGAATCTACAACGCGACCGAAACGCGGCAACTGATGGCGCCGCCTCCGGTGCCCTCGGCCGAACAAGGCTCAGGAAACGAGGAACAACGCCAACTGATCCGAGCGGTCGAGCGGCTGAGCCAGGACAACGCCGCGCTGCGCCGGCAGAACGACGAGCTGATCGCTCTGATGCGCGCCACCGCCGACAACACCGGACGCGGGGCGGACGCCTCGGACCGGACGGCGGACAACACCGAGCGCACCGAGCGCAATACCCGCACCCGCCGCCGTGGGGTGGGCGCATGATCAGCGACGTCCAGTATCAGCGCTGGCTCGAATCGCCCAACGAACGGCGCGTCATGCTCGCCGAACTGGAGTATGCCGACGGCCGCGTCCAGATCGCCGACCAGCCGTACCTGGCCCCGCTCGACGATCAGCTCGATGACCCAACCTACCTGGACGTCCTGGTCGATGCGGTCGGTATCTCGGTACGCATCGACGGGCTCGCCGAGATCGGTGATATCACCCTGGTCAACGACGGCTCGTTGGATGCCTGGCTGGGCTATCAGTGGCGCGGCTATCCGGTGCGCCTGCTGCTGGGCGACATGCGCTGGTCGCGCGCCGATTTTCGCACCGTGGCCACCGCCATCAATGCCGGCATCCAGTCCGCGCAGCGCGGGCGCATCGTGATGTCGGTGACCGACACCAGCGCCGCGCTCGACGAGCCCCTCGATACCGGCTCGCTGCCCAACGGCGGCGGCCCCGTACCACTGCTGCTGGGGCGGGTGTTCAACGTTCCGGCGATCCGCGATCGCACCGATACGCTGCATTACCGCGTCAGCTACCTGCCGCTACTGAGCATCACCGCCCGCGATATCGGCAACACCGTGCCCAGGACTGCCGATCTCGCCGGCGGGGGATTCACGCTCGACTACGACCGCCGGGACGACTCGGACATAACCGCCGCCGCGCATGAGCAACACGACACCCCGATGCAGATCGTCGAGTTCGTCGCGGCACGCTACGGCTACGAGATCGCACCCACGACATCGCTGCCAACCGTCGACGTGGGCTATTACAGCAATGGCGAGACCACGGGCCGCCAGATTCTCGACGCACTGGCCCAGAGCGTGGGGGCGGCCTGGTACATCGATGCGCTGGCCCGCATCGACATGCGTGTCATCACGGCGCCGCCGGCCGAGGCCGAAGTGGTGCTGGCAGCGGATGACGTCCAGGACGGCAGCCTGCAGCTCGACGAGATCATTCCGCCGTGGTCGGCGGTGACACTGCGCTGGGAGCGCAACGACGCGCCCCTGCGCACCGTCGCCGCGATCATCGACCGTGACGACCCGACACTCGCCGCTCGATTGCGGGGCGAGTGGCGCGAAAGCCGAGGCGAGCAATCGCTCCCGGCGCACCCGCTGGCCGACAGCGAGACGATCGACACCCTGCTGCAATCCAGCGCGGACGTCGTCGCCGAGCGTCAGCGACGCCTGGCGTACCACGGGGTGCCGCGCGAGTACTGGCGCCTGACCGTCTACCTGACGACCGTGTCGCTGCACCAGGCTGTCACCGTCGACGTGCCGCCGATCGCCGGCCGGGTCGGCCGCATCAGCGCCGTCGCGCCACGCGCCGGCGGCAAATCCGACATCGAGATCGTGCTATGACCGACTACCGCCTCAGCCTGGTCCTCGACAATATCCACGACCGCGCGTCGCTCACCGCGACCAGCGAGCGCCCCGGCGCACCGGTCGACTATACACAGCGCAACGAGCGTAACCGCGTCTGGCGCAGTACTGGCACCAGCACCCAGGTCATCGAAGGCACCCTCGGGGCGGGCACCTATGCCGATACGGTGGCGATCATCGGCCACAATCTCACGTCCGCCGGGACGCTGCGCATCGAGTGGCTCAATGGCTCCAGCATCATCCGCGACAGCGGCGAGATCGCCACCGGCGAGATCATCCCCGCCGGCGTCTGGCGGGCCGGCATCGACCCCTATCAGGCCACCTACAACGACCGCCTCCAAGTGCCCGGTCGGCTGGTGACATTCGAGCCGGCGCCGATCACCGGCTACCGCATCACCCTGGACGATCCCAGCAACCCCGCCGGCGCGCTCCAGGTCGCACGGATCGTCACCGGGCTGGCATTCCGTCCCGCGTTCAACATGAGCTATGGCGTCCAGACCACCTGGGTAGACCCGGCCACTCATGAGCGCAGCGCCGGCCAGACCCTGCGCACCATCGGCGGTGGCAATCCACGCCGGCGTGTGCAGTTCGCTCTCGACTGGCTATTACCCGGCGACCGCGAGCGGCTCATCGAAGAGATCGCCGAGATCGGCATGATTCGCGATGTCTACGTCGATCTCTACCCCGACCGTACCGGCATCGAGCGTCTCTCCGGCCAGTTCGTGGGGCGCCTGACCGAAGGCTACGGCGACACCCACGACCACTACCGTAACTACACCTCGACGATCACCATCACGGAGGTATGACCGTGCCATTCACCCTGGTGAAACCAACCCCCATGGACTGGTCCGGCAAGCGCATCGTCGCCGGCGACCAGGTTCCATTCATCACCAAGTTCGAAGCGACCCAGGACATGATCGCCGCGTTCGTCGACGAATGCCGGCAGATGGTCGACAGCATCCAGCAGGGCTACGACCAGATGATCGAGCAGATGAACGCGACCCAGGCTGCTGCCGAGCAGGCGGCCGAGGACGTCGAGCAGACCGGGCTCGATCGGCAGGCCACAGCGGCCGACCGGGAGCAGACCGGCCTCAATGCCCAGGCTACGGCGGCAGACCGGCAGCAGACTGGCGAGGACCGGGCAGCGGTCGCGGCCGACAGGCAACAGACTGGTGAAGATCGAGCGGCGACCGCCGCCGACCGACAACAGACCGGCGAGGACGTCACGGCAACGCAGCAGGCCCGCCAGGCCGCCGAAGATCTCTACGGCGACCTGCAGGCTGTGAGCGATGCCCGTACCGCCGCCGAGGGGGCGGCAACGTCAGCAGCCGAGGACGCCGACCGGGCCGAAACCGCCGCCGGCCAGGCCGAAGGCGCGGTAGCAGATCACGAAGCGAAAGCCGACCCGCACCCGCAGTACGTCAAGGATTCGACGCTACAAGCGAGCTACTACACGAAAGCCGAGGTCGATTCGATGGTCGCCAACGCCGGGCCATCGACGCAGGTCGGCGCGGTGGGGACGTATGCGTTCTTGCTATATCGCTATTCAACGCTATTTGAGCCGGGTGATACGGCGGCAGGCAGCAATCTGTATTACACGAATGCAACTAACCAGGACGACCCAGCGTATTTCCGAGGTCCGGTAAGCGGAACGTGGCGATGCATGGGGCACAGCTGGGCCTCCTCGGGGAATTCGAGAAAAACGTTATGGCTGAGGATCGCATGATGGATTTGAGAAATGCCGCCTACGCCGGCAACGGCACTATCGACTGCGAAATCGAACACCCCGAACTTGGGTGGATTCCTTTCACTGCATCCCCGGACGACCCCGACGAGCGCGCGCGAGGCATCTACCAGCAGATCCTCGATAGCGGGATCGAGATCGCGCCGTACGAGGTGCCACCGGTAGACGTCGAGGCCCTGGCTGCCAGCAAGCTCGATGAGATCAACCGCGCATCCGAGGCTGACCTCGCTGAGCTGCGCCGACAATACCCGCAATACGAGATCGACACCTGGCCCCAGCAGGAAGCCGAAGCCCGCGCCTGGCAGGCCGACAACAACGCCCACACGCCGACCCTCGACGGTATCGCCGCGCGGCGTGGTATTGCATTCGATGAGCTGGTGCGGCGTGTGATCGCCAACGCCGAGGCATACCGCCCGATCGTCACCGACGTCATCGGCAAGCGTCAGCGTCTCGAGGACCAGATCAGGGCGGCGGTCGACGCCGGCGATGCCGGGGCGATCCGAGCAATATCGTGGCCTGAGGAGGTGAGCTGAGTACGTCGTGATGACAGGCTCAGTGTGTCCTCAACCAGGAGAAACCACCATGAGTTACACGACCAGCGACGACATCATCGAGAGCACGATTGCCGCACTCTTCGATTGGCAGAACCCTCTCACACAGCAGTCGGCTGAAGCCAGCCTTGATCGTTGGCTGCAACGAGGCGGCCTCACAGGCCAGCAGATCGAGAGCGTCGAGGCCGCCTTGGATAAGTGCCGAAACGGATAGAAGAGGAGCGATCGCCGACGGTGCGGACACACCATCGGCGATCCCAACCTGCAGCCATAGCCTGCAAGCCGGCAAGGCTCCCCACCTCGCGCGAGGTCGGGCAAGTCTGGCCGATTTCTAACGCGTTAGAAAGGCTTGTCATGGCATTGAAAGAGATCCGCTGCGGCGGTTGCAACAGGATGCTGGCCCGTGCCGGCCAGTTCGACATCATCGAAATCAAGTGCCCGCGCTGCCGGCACATGAACCACCAGAGAGCCACGAGCTCCCTACCAAGCAAGGAGCCAGCTCGTGGCCACACCGATCATTCCCTGGATGGGCGGCAAGCGTCGCCTCGCTGACCGGATCTTCCCGTTGATGCCGGATCACCAATGCTACGTCGAGCCGTTTGCCGGCGGCGCGGCGCTCTACTTCATGCGCCCCGTTCCGGCCGACGTCGAGGTGCTCAACGACATCAATGGCGACTTAGTGAACCTGTACAGGATCGTCCAGAACCACCTTGAGGAGTTCGTCAGGCAGTTCAAGTGGGCGCTCAGCTCCCGACAGGTATTCGAGTGGCTCAAGATGACCCGTGTCGAGACGCTCACCGACATCCAGCGCGCCGCGCGATTCTACTACCTCCAGCAGAACGCCTTCGGCGCCCGGATCGAGGGGCAGACGTTCGGCACTGCCACCACCACGCCACCAGGGCTCAACCTGCTACGACTGGAGGAATCGCTCTCAGCCGCCCATCTCCGCCTGGCCAGTACTTACATCGAGCGCCTGCCGTGGCAGGAGTGCATCGCCCGATACGATCGCGCCCACACCCTGTTCTACCTCGACCCACCGTACTGGCAGACCGAGGGCTACGGGGTACCGTTCGGCATCGAAGAGTATGAGCACATGGCCGAGATCCTCGGTAAGCTCAAGGGCAAGGCGATCATCTCGCTGAACGACCACCCCGACATCCGCCGCGTGTTCGCGAACTACCACATCGAGAGCACCGACATCCGCTACACCGTCGGCGGCGGCAAGGGCCAGGAGGCCCGCGAGGTGCTGATCTTCAGTTGGGATGTCGAGGCCGAACCGGCCGGGTTGTTCTGAGCAAGACAACGAATCACAAGGAGATACATCGCCATGACGGGGATCGGTGAAGCGGTAACCGCAGTACGAAGCGCGTATGCCCTCGCGCGAGCTGCAAAGGACGTGACCGACAAGGTCAAGCTGGATACTGAGGTGAGCAAGGTTCTAGACGCGCTTGGTAACGCTCAGTCCGCCTTGCTCGAGCTCCAACAGCAGCATTTTGAGTTGCTTGACGAGAATCGACAAATGAGGGAGCGACTCGCCAAAGAGGAAAGGTTTGATCGGTACTATGTCGAAAGGACGCCTCTGGGCGGGTTCGTACTGCGACTCAAGCCGGAAGAGATAACTGCTCGCGAGCCTGATCATCGAGCTTGCCCAACATGTGCCGAACAAGGGCGCCTCTCACACCTTGCCGAAGGGCCCTATACCTATCATTGTCAAACTCGCGGGTGCGGGTTCACAGCGGAGCATACGGACATACCCCATCGGTCAATTACGGCAGGTTATTTTTAATGCCAAATAAGGCGCAAATTTGGGCGAAGCGTGCAACGTTGGCTGTGCCAAAAGGTCTGCGAGGCGGTGCCAAATACGCCGCGCGGTTACACGCCCGCGACGCCAGCGCAGCGCTTGCCGCTGGACGAAGAAGCAGAGGCCAAGCGTCAGCAACTGGTCGCGGAGCGCTTCGGGGATGTCGCCCCAGGTGTGGTCGAGTACACCACCGATGCCCTCTTCCTCGATCTATGGCTGCGCCCGGGCCTTGCCGCGAGAGATCGGAGTCTGGTCACTGTCAGCGCCCTGGTAGCCGCCGGTCAGCCCGAGCAAGTCACCTTCCATCTCAATCGCGCCATGGATAACGGGCTGTCGAAGGTCGAAGCCTCCGAGACGCTCACCCAACTCGCATTCTACGCCGGCTGGCCCAAGGTGTTTTCGGCCATGCCGTTGTTCAAGTCAGTGTTCGAGTCACGCGAGTTGATCGCGGGTTGACCTCCGTGTCTCGTCCGTCGGCACGGCCTATCGTGCCGCCACGGGCGATGAAGGCGACGACTGGATCAATGGAGCTAGCGACTCGATTCATGAGCAAAATGACTAAGTCTTAGCGCATTTGTGCGCTTATCAATATCGATCGTCGCCTCTAGGCTTTTGGCTTCATTTCCCCTCTTTTCGAACCGTAAAGGAGACAGCCCGATGCCAAACGATTTCACTCACAAGGTTGCTCTCGTCACCGGCGCCGCGATGGGCATGGGCTTTGCGACCGCCAGAGCATTTGCCGAGGAAGGCGCCCGGGTCGTGCTTTCCGATATCAGCCAGCAGGCGCTCGATGAAGCCGTCGAGACGCTCAGACAGGAAGGCCACGAGGTGGCCAGCATTCTGTGCGATGTCGCCCAGGAAGATCAGGTCGCCAACCTCGTCGAGCAGACGGTGGCTACCTACGGACGTCTCGATGCCGCGTTCAATAACGCGGGCGTTCAAAGTCTGGCTGCCGAGACCGCCGATGCCACCAGTGAAGAATTTAACCGGGTCAATTCGATCAACCTGTTTGGCGTGTGGTGCTGCATGAAGTATGAACTCATGCAGATGCGCAAGCAGGGCAGCGGCGCGATCGTCAACTGCTCTTCGCTGGGCGGTCTGGTCGGCCTTCCCGGACGCTCGATCTATCACGGCACCAAGCACGGCGTGGTCGGCATGACCAAGAGCACGGCGCTGGAATATGCCTCTCAGGGCATCCGCGTCAATGCTGTCTGCCCCGGCACCATCGATACGCCGATGGTGCAAAAGATGGTCGAGAGTGGCGATCTTCCGCTGGAAGACGTTCTGCGCGAGCAGCCGATCGGCCGTCTGGGTAAACCCGAGGAAATTGCCTCGGCCGTGGTCTGGCTATGCGGCCCCGGTTCTACTTTTGTCATTGGTCACGCCCTGCCGGTCGATGGTGGTTTCACCGCCCACTAGGCTGGAATCTGGCATGCATCAAGCCTGGCATGTGCCCGTACAGACGAGAACGATTCATCATTTTCATTTATCAGATAGTGTCGGGAGAGCATCATGACTCAAGATATTAAAGGCAAGGTTGTCGTCATTACCGGCGGTAGTAGTGGGCTCGGTGAAGCAACGGCACGTCATCTAGCCGCGCATGGTGCTACCGTCGTGCTGGGCGCACGGCGCATGGACCGTTTGCAAACCATCGTCGATGAGATCCAGGCCAGTGGTGGCACGGCCATGGCAAAAAAGACCGATGTCACCCGTCAGGCCGATGTGCAGGCACTGGTCGATACCGCCGTTTCCACTTATGGCAAGATCGATGTGCTGCTCAACAATGCCGGCCTCATGCAGCAGTCTCCACTCGAAAAGCTCAAGGTCGACGAGTGGGACAACATGATAGACATCAACATCAAGGGCACGCTCTATGGCATCGCTGCTGCCCTGCCGTACATGAAGTCGCAGAAATTCGGGCATCTGATCAACGTATCATCTGTCGCCGGTCACAAGGTGACGCCGGCCGGTACCGTCTACTGTGCGACCAAACATGCCGTTCGCGCGATCAGTGAAGGATTCCGGCAGGAGGTCAAGGATTACAACCTGCGCTCGACCATCATTTCGCCGGGTGCCATCGACACCGAACTGCCGAGCCATATCACCGATCCCGAATCCTCCGAGGCCATCGGCGGCTTCTACGCTTCAGCGGCAATTCCAGCGGACTCCTTCGCCCGGACGGTCTTTTTCGCGATGTCGCAACCCGAGGATGTCGACATCAACGAAATCCTCTACCGCCCGACCGCGCAGCCGCTGTAAGCGACGCACGTATCACTTTGCCGTCACGATTCGGCGGGCGCTCTGGCGCCCGCTGATCTTCTTCAACGACTCCTCGGGAATCACGATGGCCACATTTCCTGTCATGCTGCGATCCGGTCTTTGTGCGATCGGCCTTGTCGCAATGTTGCCATCGGGGCCTGCGCATGCATCCGATATACCCGCTAGAGATGAGGCTCATACCATGAAAATCATTTTTGATGTCGACGGACAGCGGATCCCCGCCACGCTTGAAGAAACGCCCGCCGGTCGCGCCTTTGCAGACATGCTGCCGCTTGACCTTGAACTGATCGATTTCGGAGGCGGTGTCGAAAAGATCGCCGATTTGCCTGGCAGTCTGCCGGATGAGACGGCTTCAAAGGGGATGAAACCGGTAGCCGGTGATATCACCTACTATGCGCCCTGGGGCAATTTGGCCATCTTCCGCAAGGGATTCCAGCATGCCAGCGGTCTGGTCAGGCTGGGGCAGTTTGATGCCAATTTTGCTGCGATCGATCGCAGCGGACCGATCAATATCACAATCGAATCTGCCGATTAGCGTTCTGGAAGATCAGCATCGAAGATGCCGCCCGGCCACACTGGGGCTGGCTGTGACAGTTCGTAGTAGGAATAAAGGGTTGGCCGGGTTTCCAGGCCTATGAGGAGAATCCGGAAACCCACGTCAGCCAGGTTGGCTATCGTGGTGGTATTGCCGAAACCGCCTTTAGAAAAGGCCGGTGCTGGAACGCAAAAAATCACACCTCATCCGCCGGAATATGGGATGAATGCAGAGCTGGTGCCACTTAGCGGAATTCTTCTTGCCTATCGATGGCTCCCCGAACAGGACTCGAACCTGTGACCCAATGATTAACAGTCATTTGCTCTACCAACTGAGCTATCGGGGATCGACATGTTACCGGCAATGTGGGGCGATGATGGCTCCCCGAACAGGACTCGAACCTGTGACCCAATGATTAACAGTCATTTGCTCTACCAACTGAGCTATCGGGGATCGATATGTTACCGGCAATGTAGGGCGATGATGGCTCCCCGAACAGGACTCGAACCTGTGACCCAATGATTAACAGTCATTTGCTCTACCAACTGAGCTATCGGGGATCGGATTCATCGCGTGCTGGCTGTTGGCTCCCCGAGCAGGACTCGAACCTGCGACCCAATGATTAACAGTCATTTGCTCTACCAACTGAGCTATCGGGGAACATCTGTCAGCACGCGGCGTAGTATACGGACTGGATTCGAGGCGTCAAGGGTGAATCGCACATCGGGCTAGAATTCCTGGTGCTGAATTTCCCAACGCAATCAATGCGCTGGGCACGAAGCCCCAGGCAGCACCCGCGTTGCCAAGCCCCGTCGCAAGGCTCATGCCACCCTACCCCAGCTGCCTGCACCTCGCCCGCCGCAAACGAGACGGTGAGCGGGTACTCTCTCGGGCAATCTCGCACGCACTACCCCTGCTCTTCCCTCGCTCGCCTCCGGTTCGTCGCGTTGACACCTCTGCCCATTCGGCTTAGCGTCAATTCATTATAATCAATAGCGCCTTTTGACCGGCCCCGCGGTGCGTCAGAGAGCGACGACAACAACAAGATCTTTCAGGAGGTGCCCATGACGGCACGCGATACCTCGACCCGCAAGCCCTGGTACCAGCGCATCCCTCACCCCGCCATTCTGATTTTCTGCCTGCTCTCCGCGGTGTGGCTGCTGACACAGATCATTCCCGCCGGCACCTACGAGCGTCATGAGATCAACGGGCGCAGCGCGGTGATCCCCGACACCTTCCATCTGATCGACCAGCCGGCGCCGTCGGTGCTTCAGATCTTTCATGCCATCCCGCTGGGCATGATCGCTGCGGCCAGCGTCATCGTGATCGTGTTCATCGGTGGCGGGCTGTTTCGGGTGATGGAGGCGACCGGCGCGCTGGAGAATCTGGTCGGCACCCTGGTCAAGCGGCTGGGCCGCGAGCGCCCCACGGCTCTGGTATGGCTGATGACCTTCGTCTTCGGCGGGCTCGGCGTGGCCGTGGGCTACGAGAACAACATTGCGCTGATCCCGCTGGCAGTGCTGCTCGGCCTGGCCCTGGGCGGCGACCGTCTGGTCGGCACCGCCATCGCCCTCGGCGGCGTGGGGATCGGCTTCGCCACCTCGCCGATCAACGTCTATACCGTCGGTGTCTCGGACCAGATCGCCCAGCTGCCGCTGTTCTCCGGCGCCGGGCTGCGCAGCGTGCTCTGCATCGGCGCGCTGGCCCTGCTGGCCCATCACACCAGCCGCTACCTGAAGCGCGTGCGGGCGGATGCCGAAACCTCGCTGCTCGAGCGCGACGAGCGCGCCGGCAGTCTGGACAAGCCGGTCGAGAGCTACCGCCTGCGTGCCGCCGATATCCGTGTCCTCGCCACCTTCGTCGTCGGCCTGGCGATCATGCTCTACGGGGTCTTTGCCCACGGCTGGTACATCAACGAGATCTCTGGTGTGTTCGTGGCCATGGCGCTGGCCATCGGCGCCATGGCCAAGCTCTCGCCTTCACGCATCAATCAGTACTTCTTCGAGGGGGCGGCCTCGGTGACCAGCGGCGCGCTGCTGGTGGGCTTGGCCCGCGCGCTGCAGGTGATGATCGAGCAGGGCCATATCGGCGACACCATCGTTCATGGGCTGGCCGAGCCCCTGGCGGGCCTGCCGGTGCTGGTGTCGACCCTGGCGATGACCCTGGTGCACTCGGTGATCAATGTCTTCATCCCTTCCGGCAGCGGCCAGGCCATGGCCACCATGCCGATCATGATCCCGCTCTCCGACCTGATCGGCATGACCCGCCAGACCGCGATTCTGGCCTTTCAGGTCGGCGACGGGCTGACCAACATGGTGGTGCCCACCTCCGGCGGCACCCTGGCGATGCTGGCGATCGCCCGCGTGCCTTACGACCGCTGGGTGCGCTTCTTCTTCCCACTGCTGGTCCAGGTATTTCTGCTCAGTTGGCTGGTGCTGGCCTTTGCGGTGGCGATCGGCTGGGGGCCGGCGTGAGCCGCAAGCGCTCGGATCAGATCGCCGAGGGGTTGCGCCAGCGCATCCTCTCCGGCGAGCTGCCACCCGGCGCTCGGCTGGAGAGCGAGGCCGCCTTGAGCGCGCGCCTGGACACCAGCAAGTGGACCCTGCGTGAGGCGCTGAAGTCGCTCGAGACCCAGGGTCTGATCCGGATCCGCAGCGGCCCCGGCGGGGGTGCCAGCATCACCGAGGTGAGTGCATCCACCGCCAACGAGCTGTTGTGGAACTTCTGCTTCAGCCGCGACCTGTCGGTGGCGGATATCTACGCCCTGCGCAAGCTGCTGGAGCCGGCGCTCGCCCGCGAGGTCACGCCGCTACTCGACGCCCCCACCCTGGCACGTCTGAGCGCCACCGCCGGGCGCTGCTGCAGCCAGCGCCCGGAGGGGCGCGGTGTCGCCGAGCGCGAGGACGAGCTCGATTTCCACAACCTGCTCGCCGCGGTCTCGCCCAACCCGCTGCTGCGCTTTCTGATCGAGTTCCTCAACGGCCTGCTGCTCAAGGTGGTGGCAGCCCAGCACCACGACCCGGCGCTGGCGGGGATCGATATCAACTACCACGGCCACGACTATCATCTGGAACTGATCGAGGCCTTTCACGCCCGCGACGCCGAGCGCGCCGAGGCCGTGATGTATGCCCACATGCAGGCCGCCGAGCGGTACATGGGCGAGCTGACTGCGCTCAGCCAACGCGCCGGCGGCCACCAGAACGAGGAGACGAGAGACCTATGACGACACCTTCCGCAGATACCAATCACGCCCCGCGCGCCCACTACACCACGACCGAGATGCTCGCCGAGCTGGTCGCCTTCGATACCGTCTCGCGCCACTCCAACCTGGCGCTGATCGAGTTTATCGAGCGCTATCTCACCGCCCACGGCGTGGAGAGCTGGCGCGTCGCAAACGACGATGGCAGCAAGTCCAATCTGCTGGCGCGTATCGGCCCCGCGGTCGAGGGCGGCGTGGTGCTCTCCGGGCATACCGACGTGGTCCCGGTGGATGGCCAGCCATGGAGCAGCGACCCGTTCACCCTGACCGCCCGGGACGGCAAGCTCTACGCCCGCGGCAGCTGCGACATGAAGGGGTTCATCGCCTGCGCCCTGGCTGCAGTACCGCAGTGGACGGCGGCAGAACTATCGAAGCCGGTGTGGCTGGCGTTCTCCTATGACGAGGAGATCGGCTGCCTCGGCGCACCGCGCATGATCGAGCGTCTGGTGGCGGACTTCCCGCGCCCCGCGGTGGTGGTGGTGGGCGAGCCGACACTGATGCACCCGGTAACCCAGCAGAAAGGCATTACCTCGCTCAAGACCGTGGTGCACGGCGTGGAGTCGCACTCCAGTCAGGTCGACCAGGGCATCTCGGCGATCCATGTCGCGGCGCGCCTGGTCACCCGCATCGAGGAGATCATGGCCGAGATGGTCAGCGAGGGAGAGACCAACGCCGACTTCAACGTCGCCCACTCGAGCCTCCACGTCGGCCGTATCCAGGGCGGCACCGCGATCAACATCATGGCCCGGGAGTGCAGTTTCGAGTGGGAGATCCGCCACCTGCCCGAGCAGGGCTTCGACGCCGTGTTCTCGCGCTTCGACACCTTCAGCCGACGCCTGGAGCAGGAACTGAAGGCCCGCGATGCACGCTTTGCCATCGAGACCACACCGCTGACGCACACCGTGCCCGGCCTCGCCGGCAGCGACAATCGTGATGCCATCGCCCTGTGCCGACATCTGCTGGGCGAGCGCGAGACCCAGGCGGTGGCCTACGCCACCGAAGCCGGCCAGTTCCAGAACGCCGGGCTCGAGGCGATCATCTGTGGCCCCGGCAGCATTGCCCAGGCGCACCAGCCAGACGAGTTCATCAGCGAAGAGCAGCTCGCCCAAGGTGAGGCGTTCATGCAGCGCCTGGGTGAATACCTGCAGGCGTGATGTGTGAGGAGCGAGCCCTCAGGACGCCGCACCAGCACGAGGCGGACGCGCAAAAGATCGCGTACGGCAACGAACGAGATCGCGCAGAGAACAATAACAAACAGGAGAAAGGGAGAAAGATCGGATACCGCGGGGGGAGTTGGTGGCTACGCCCTGATTCGAACAGGGGACCCCATCATTATGAGTGATGTGCTCTAACCAGCTGAGCTACGTAGCCATCCGGGGTCGTTGCCGTAAGGCAACGGTGGCGCACTATACCGGTGACGGGTCGCGACCGCAAGCCCTTGATCGCAAACCCTTGCCATGGCGGCGGCCGTTCCCGAACCGCAGCGGTTCGGGAACGGCGCCATCAGCCGCGCTGGCTCACAGCCCCAGCGACTGCTTGACCGCCGGCAGTCCCGGTTGACCGTCCACCGTGGTCACGCCCTCGAGCCATGCCGTCAGGGTGTCCGGATGCGCCTTGAGCCACGCTCGGGCCGCGTCTTTCTCGTTCTGGCCCTCGTCCATGATCGCCCCCATCACCTGGTTTTCCATCGTCAGGGTGAAGCTCAGGTTGTCGAGCAGCTGGCCAACGTTGGTGCACTCGTCGGAGTAGCCGGCGCGGGTATTGGTGTAGACCGTGGCGCCGCCGTAGTCCGGCCCGAAGTAGTCATCGGCCCCGGACAGATAGCCCATGTCGAAATTGGTGTTCATGGGGTGCGGCTCCCAGCCGAGGAAAACCATCCACTCCTTGTTGCGGGTGCGCGCCTTCAGCTCGGCGAGCATGCCGGCCTCGCTGGAGTCGACCAACTGCCAGTCGCCCAGCCCGTAGGCATCGTCGTCGATCATCTTCTGGATGATCATGTTGCCGTCATTGCCGGCTTCGATGCCGAACAGCTTGTGGCCGAACTGGTCGGCATGGGCGTCCAGATCCTTGACCGAGGTGACGCCGGCATCGAGCACGTACTGCGGCACTGCCAGAGTGTACTTGGCGCCTTCCAGATTGGCCCGCGGACGCTCGACCTCGCCGCGCTCGATGTAAGGGTCGCTGATCGATGCCATCGACGGCATCCAGTTACCCAGGAAGATGTCGAAATCGCCGTTCTTCATCCCGGCATAGGCCACCGGCACGGAGACGGTGTCGGAAGACGGCTGATAGCCCAGCCCCTCGAGCACCACGCTGGTGAGCGCGGTGGTGGCCTGAATATCGGTCCAGCCGACCTCGGCGAAGTGCACGCTCTGGCAGCTTTCCGGCACCGCCGCCTGGGTGGCGGCGCTGAGGCTCAGGCTGGCGCCGGCGAAGGCCAGCAGTAGCGACTGTCGTTTCATGCAAGATCTCCCTGATACGAAAATGACGCCCACGCCTGAACTGCATCACCGTTGCGCAGTGCCCAAGCACCCCGGCTCGAGCGCCGCACGCAGCCCTGGCTGCTGGCGGGCGACTTCCCGACTGTTGTGTGGCTTGCGGTTGAGAATCGGCCAACTCAATAACCAGTGATTATCGAATCATGCCATTTTCATTCGGCATCACAATAGCAGATTTTTTGTTGATTGACCGTTCAATAAAAAAATCGCATAATGCCGCTATCCTTACGTCGAAGCGCCCTGGCGCCAATTTGAGTATCCGCCGTTTCAGACCGCAGTAGGAGAGCCCTATGCCGAAAGTCGGAATGCAGCCCATTCGTCGCCGGCAGTTGATCGAGGCGACGCTCGAGGCGATCGACGAAGTCGGTCTGGCGGATGCCACCATCGCCCGCATCGCCCGGCACGCCGGCGTCTCCACCGGCATCATCAGCCACTATTTCGATGGCAAGGATGGGCTTTTGGAAGCCACCATGCGCCATATCCTCGGCGATCTCGGCAGCGCCGTCAGCGAGCGCCGCCGCATGCTGGGCGAGGCGCCACCCCAGGCTCATCTGCACGCGATCATCGACGGCAACTTCGATCGCAGCCAGACCAGCCGCTCGGTGATGAAGACCTGGCTGGCGTTCTGGGCCAGCAGCATGCACCACACCAACCTGCAGCGGCTGCAACGGGTCAACGATCGCCGACTATATTCCAATCTGAGCAGCCAGTTCCGCCGCGTGCTGCCCAAGCGCCAGGCGCGCGATGCGGCCCGCGGGCTGGCGGCACTGATCGACGGGCTATGGCTGCGCGGCGCCCTGGCCCAGGAGGGGCTCGACGTGAACCGGGCCAGGCAGCTGGCCTACGACTACGTGCGTGAACAGCTCGACACGCCGCAACGCACCGAGCGCCGCACCAGCGACTACGCCTGAGCCGGGCAGTCGCTCGACACCCAGATTCGCATCAGACACTCGACTTCGAAGGGAGACCACCATGGCACGACTCGAGACGCAGACACTCTACATCGATGGGCGTCGTACGCCGGCCAGCGGCGAGACCACCTTCGACGCCATCAACCCGGCCACCGGCGAAGTGATCGCCAGCATCCAGCAGGCCAGCGCCGCGGACCTCGACAAGGCCGTCGCCAGCGCCACCCGAGCCCAGCGCGAATGGGCCGCCATGACCGGCATGGAGCGCTCGCGCATCCTGCTCAAGGCGGTGGCCCTGCTGCGCGAACGCAACGACGAGCTGGCCGAGCTGGAGACGCTCAACACCGGCAAACCGATCAGCGAGACCGCCAGCGTCGACGTGGTCACCGGTGCCGATGCGCTGGAATATTTCGCCGGCCTGGCCCCTGCCATCGAGGGCAGCCAGATTCCGCTGCGCGAAGACTCCTTCGTCTACACCCGGCGCGAGCCGCTGGGCGTGATCGGCGCCATCGGCGCCTGGAACTACCCGATCCAGATCGCCTGCTGGAAAGCCGCGCCGGCGCTGGCCGCGGGTAACGCGGTGGTGTTCAAGCCGAGCGAGGTGACACCGCTGACCGCGATGAAGCTGGCCGAGATCTTCACCGAAGCCGGCCTCCCCGATGGTTTGTTCAACGTGGTGCACGGCGATGGCAGCGTCGGCGCGATGCTGACCAAGCACACCGGCATCGCCAAGATCAGCTTCACCGGCGAGGTCGGCACCGGCAAGAAGGTGATGTCGGCCGCCGCCGGCTCGACGCTCAAGGACGTCACCATGGAGCTGGGCGGCAAGTCGCCGCTGATCGTGTTCGAGGATGCCGATCTCGACCGCGCCGCCGACGGCGCGATGATGGCCAACTTCTACTCCAGCGGCCAGGTCTGCACCAATGGCACCCGGGTGTTCGTGCAGCGCTCGGTCAAGGAAGCCTTCGAAGCCAAGATCGTCGAGCGCGTCGAGCGCATCAAGGCCGGCGACCCGCTCGACCCGCAGACCAACTTCGGCCCGCTGGTGAGCTTCGAGCACCTGGAGAAGGTGGTCGGCTATCTCGATATCGCCAAGCAGGATGGCGCCCGGCTGCTGATCGGCGGTTCGCGCCTGACCGAAGGCGACTTCGCCCAGGGCGCCTGGGTGGCGCCCACGGTCTACACCGACTGCAGTGACGAGATGCGTATCGTGCGCGAGGAGATCTTCGGCCCGATGATGTCGATTCTGGCCTTCGATTACGAGGAAGAGGTGATCCGCCGCGCCAACGACACCGAGTACGGCCTGGCCGCCGGCCTGTTCACCGAGGGGCTCAACCGCGCCCACCGGGTGATCCATCGCCTCGAAGCGGGTATCTGCTGGGTCAACACCTGGGGCGACTCGCCGGCGGAGATGCCGGTGGGCGGCTACAAGCAGTCCGGTATCGGCCGCGAGAACGGCGTCGAGACATTGGCGCACTATACTCAAACGAAGTCGGTGCAGATCGAGATGGGGCCCTTCGCCTCCGTGTTCTAGGTACGACGTTCTAGTTAAGACGTGCCTGGCACGACGTTTTGGACGACCCGAGACGATGCGCTGGACACCACGAGACGACGTCTAGGCAACGATCCAGACGCTGAGAGGCTGGCGGGCCGCCACGGCCCGCTGCCCTCTCCCCCGCCCGCCCCCGCGGCTTCTCTCTCACCCCTTTGCTGACTCAAGGAGCGTGTGTATGCAACAGGCTCGCGAATACGACTACATCATCATCGGCGCCGGTTCCGCCGGCAACGTGCTGGCCACCCGCTTGACCGAGGACCCCGAGGTCAAGGTGCTGCTGCTCGAGGCCGGCGGTCCCGACTACCGCTTCGATTTCCGCACCCAGATGCCGGCGGCGCTGGCCTTCCCGCTGCAGGGCAAGCGCTACAACTGGGCGTTCGAGACCGACCCCGAACCGCACATGGATAACCGCCGCATGGAGTGCGGCCGCGGCAAAGGCCTGGGCGGCTCCTCGCTGATCAACGGCATGTGCTATATCCGCGGCAACGCGCTGGATCTGGACAACTGGGCCAAGCGGCCCGGGCTCGAAGACTGGCGCTATCTCGACTGCCTGCCCTACTACAAGAAGTCGGAGACCCGCGACATCGGTCCCAACGACTTCCACGGCGGCGATGGTCCGCTCTCGGTGACCACGCCCAAGGCGGGTAACAATCCGCTCTACCAGGCCTTCATCGATGCGGGCGTGGAAGCGGGCTTCCCGCGCACCGATGACCTCAACGGCGCGCAGCAGGAGGGCTTCGGTCCGATGGATCGGACGACCACCCCCAACGGGCGGCGTTCGTCCACCGCGCGGGGCTATCTCGATATCGCCAAGCAGCGCGATAACCTGACCATCGTCACCCACGCCACCACCGACCGCATCCTGTTCGAGGACAAGCGCGCGGTCGGGGTCAACTACCTGCACAAGAATCAGCCGCAGCAGGCGCTGGCGCGCCGCGAAGTGCTGCTGTGCGGCGGCGCGATCGCCTCACCGCAGATCCTGCAGCGCTCCGGTGTGGGCAACCCGGCGCTGCTCGAGAAGCACGGTATCGAGGTGGTCCACGACCTCAAGGGCGTGGGCGAGAATCTGCAGGATCACCTGGAGATGTACATCCAGTACGAGTGCAAGAAGCCGATCTCGCTCTATCCGGCGCTCAAGTGGTACAACCAGCCGAAAATCGGTGCCGAGTGGATGTTCCTGGGCCAGGGCGTGGGCGCCAGCAACCAGTTCGAGGCCGGGGCCTTCATCCGCACCGACGATCGCGAGGAGTGGCCCAATCTGCAGTATCACTTCCTGCCGATCGCGATCAGCTACAACGGCAAGAGCGCGGTCGAGGCCCACGGCTTCCAGGCGCATGTCGGCTCGATGCGTTCGGAGAGCCGCGGCCGCGTGCAGCTCACCGACCGCGATCCACGGAGCGCGCCCAGCATCCTGTTCAACTACATGTCCACCGAGCGCGACTGGGAAGAGTTCCGCGCCGCGATCCGGGTGACCCGCGAGATCATCAACCAGCCGGCGATGGACGAGTTCCGCGGCCGCGAGATCGCCCCCGGCCCGAGCGTGCAGAGCGATGCCGAGCTCGACGCCTTCGTGCGTGAACACGCCGAGACCGCCTACCACCCCTGCGGCACCTGCCGCATGGGTACCGGCGAAGACGCCGTGGTCGACGGCGAGGGCCGCGTGCACGGCCTGCAGGGGCTGCGGGTGATCGATGCCTCGATCATGCCGATCATCATCACCGGCAACCTCAACGCCACCACCATCATGATCGCCGAGAAGCTGGCCGACCGCGTGCGCGGCAAGACGCCGCTGCCGCCGGCCGAGGTCGACTACTACGTCGCCAACGGCGCTCCGGCACGCAAGACGCCGGCACGCGCGTCCTGACCCTCTTTTTCTCGCGTTTCCGAGTCTTCAGCCCGGCCACGATTGAGGGGGGACACTGAGTATGGGACATAACGGGGAATGGGATTTGGTGGCAGGAAGCGTGGACATAATGGGACGGAATCGCAGAGCGGCGCGGGTTGCACGGCTACAGCACAAACTGGATTGAAAGCGCCAGGGTGGCGAACCGGAATGAGACAGCTGCAGCAACACCCTGGGATGCGCCAAATGAAGCGGGACTTTGCTCTATAAAGCCACCCCGTGTTCACGAACCGTTTAATCCCTCGCCTGGCTGTCGTAGTACTCACGAGATTTTTCCCCCATACGATCGAACATGCGACGCAGGTGCTTTAGGTTGGCCTCCCGAGTGACCGGCAGTAGCGCAAGGTCGTAAGCCATCGCTATGGTTTCTGCCTTCTCATGGGGTCGCAGCTTAAAGCCGTAGTGCTGCAGCGACTCCTCCAGCTCCGTGATGACCCTCTCCAGCAGTGCCAGATCCAGCCCACTCACCGGCGGCTCGGGTGGCGACTCCGGCATGTTCTCACGCACCCTAAGCGCTTCCCCCTCCTGGCGTGGCGGATAGCTCACCGCCTCCTGTCGCCCCTCTCCTGTTGCAAGCCACTGCACATTCACGCCTGCGGCCTGCGCAATAGAGAGCAGGTGAGGCCTTGTCGGCTCACCTCCTGAGAAGTATCTCCTGATACCGCTCTGTGAAATTCCTGCCTCTCTGGCTAGCGCTGAAACGCTACCCACCTTAGCGGAGCAGATCTCCATACGCTCTATGAAGTTGCTTTCAACTTCCGCGCGGGAAGATGCAAGCTCGCTTTCATCTTTTCCGTTCTCTTTCATCTTGGCCTAAATCCTTGATTCGTCGAGGCTTTCAGCTCTATAGCGCTTCAAATGGGCCAGATTCAACTTTAAAGAGCTTGATGCGGGATCTCTATAGCGCTACATTTGGCCATGTACTAACCCTATAGAGCTAAAAAGAGTTCAGTCATGGCCGAACGAAACAGCGCCAAAAAAACCAGCCTAAGCAACTGGCACCGCGCCGACATCGTAGCTGCGCTTCGAAAAGCCGGCTGGTCCCTGCGCAAGCTGGCCAAGCACCACGGCTATTCCTCGCCCACCACGTTAAGCGTTGCCATGGAGCGACCTTGGCCCAAGGGAGAACGGCTAATCGCAGAGGCCATCGGCATTGAGCCGAGTGAAATCTGGCCTGTTCGTTATGCGCAGAAGAATACCACCCAGGGCAGGCATCAGCACCGTGGTGCTCAGGTCGAGTCAAGCGTGGCATGAGCGGCTCTCCTTCTTAGGCATCAGCAGCCTACCCGGCTAGCACCTGAGAGCGGTACCCGCAGGACCGAACCGATTTTGTATAGCGTTTCATAGAGAGCACTCCAATGGCGCGAAAACGCTGGAAACCGACCCAGCCACACAACATGCAGCACGCGATCAGGCTGTGCCTGGACTATGCGCTACACAAGCACAACCGCAGCGTGCCGCGGGTAGCGGAGCTGATCGGTACGAGCGAGTGGACGATCTACGGCTGGATGAAGGATGGCTCCATGCCGAGCAAGCGAATCCGCCCGTTCGAGTTCGCCTGTGATGCCACGTTCGTCACTCAGTACATCGCCACCAGTGCCCAGAAACTGGTTATCGATATCCCCTCTGGTGCACGGGTAGGACAGGCCGGATTGCTCGATCTTCAGAACAGCTTGAATGACGCAGTTTCACAGCTCACGCGGTTTTACCGCGATGAGGCGGAAGCAGCGGATGTGATGCAGGGCGTTACTGGGGCGATGCAGCAGCTGGCCGGGCACCGCGAGAACGTCAGGAAGCACGAGATCCCAGAGCTTGAGCTATTCAGTGGAGAAGAGGCATGAGTTTACAGGTCCGGCAGTGGTTCTTGCTGAGAGAGCTGGCCGGTTTGCCCGGTATGCCATCAACACCTCAGGGAGTCAGCTATTCCGCTAAGCGACACGGATGGGAAAGCAGGAAGCGCTCTGGCCGCGGCGGTGGTCGTGAATACGCATTCAGCTCCCTGCCTGTCGAAACCCAGGCCGCGCTATTGAAAGCTGCAGAGCCAACACCGCAGCCCAAGCGGCAGCCGATGAAAGCGCCCGCTGGCGTCGTGGACCGCGAGAGCCTGTGGGACGTCTACGAGCGCGCTCCGCAAAGCATGAAGGACGAAGCTAAGCGGAAGCTGCAAGTCGTCCAGGCCATCGAGACGCTGGTCGATAGCGGCGTGGGTCGATCGAAAGCCGCCACCGAGACCGCCAAGGCGTGGGGTGAGGGACGTTCTACGGTCTATCGCTGGCTCAAGGAGATCAAGGGCGTCGACCGTAGTGACTGGCTCGCCGCGCTATTGCCTGCCTACGCAGGCCGCACCGCTACCGCTGAGTGTTCCCCCGAAGCTTGGGAGTACTTCAAGGGCGAATATCTGCGCGCCGAAGAGACCTCCATTGCCGCTTGTTACCAGTGGACGGCAGAGGCCGCACGCCACAATGGCTGGGCTTGGCCGAGCCAGCGCACGATCACCCGTTGGGTCGACCAGATCCCCAAGACCACACGTGTGCTGACCCGCCAAGGCGAGGAGGCACTGACCCGCCTCTACCCGGCACAGCAGCGCACCGTGCGGGATCTTCATGCCATGTACTGGCTCAACGGCGACGGCTACAAGCACAACGTCTTCGTCCAGTTCCCCGATGGGACCATCGACCGCCCGAAGACCTGGTTCTGGCAGGACATCTATAGCCGCCGCATCGTCGGTTTCCGCACCGATCGCACCGAGCACACGGACATGATCCGCCTCGCCCTGGGCGATGTGCTGGAGCGCTTCGGCATTCCCGAGCACGTGACTATCGACAACACCCGCGCCGCCGCCAACAAGTGGATGACCGGTGGGGTCAAGACTCGCTACCGCTTCAAGGTCCGCGAGGAAGATCCCATCGGTCTGATGCCACAGCTCGGCATTCAGATTCACTGGACCAGTGTCTTCAACGGCAAGGGGCACGGTCAGGCGAAGCCGGTCGAGCGCGCCTTCGGTGTGGGTGGCCTGGGTGAATACGCCGACAAGCGCCGGGAGTTCGCCGGCGCCTACACCGGCCCCAACCCGACGGCCAAACCTGAGAACTATGGCAGCACAGCGATTCCCTTCGAGCAGTTCTGCAGCGTGTTAGCCGACGCGATTCGTCTCTGGAATCAGACCGAGGGTCGTCGTACCGAGATCTGCGATGGTCGGCTCTCCTACGCCCAGGCGTTCGATGCCAGCTATCAGCGCAACGCTGAACGCATCCGCCGGCCGACCACCGCGCAGCGCCGCATGTGGATGCTCGCCGCCGAGGCCGTGACCGTGCAACGAGATAGCTCGATCGGTCTCAACGTCGGGCGCGGTGCCGATGGCCGCAACCGCTACGGCAGTGATGCGCTGATCCCCTATATCGGCCGGCGCGTCGTCGTGCGCTTCGACCCGGATTCGCTACACCAATCCGTCCATGCCTATCAGGCCGACGGCCGCTACATCGGCGAGATCGAGTGCATTCACGCGGTCGGCTTCGGTGATAGCAGCGCCGCCCGCGAGTGGCGGCGCAACCGCACTCAGCGCGTCAAATCGGCCAAGCAGCAGGTCGAGGCAGAACGCCGCATGAGCGAGATCGAGGCCGCCCAGTACTCGCCCGCCCTGACCCCGGAAGACAACGCACCCGTACAGACAGACGTGACGCGAGCCAGCTTCGGCGAACGCCGGAAAGTCGTCGGCAGTGATGTGAATGCGGAAGAAGAGGAGTCGCCGGCGGAGCGTTACAGCTGGGACTCGGTGATTGAGACCCAGTTCGAAGCCTGGCGGAAACGGCAGGTTTGAAACGACCCCGGCAGGCAGGCCGGGGCCGGTACCACTGATGGGCAGAGCCCATCCCAACTAGCACCTGGAGTATAGCAATGAGCGAGACCAACGTGGCACCCATTCGATCCCAACATGATGACGCGCTGATCGCTGAAGTGCGTGATGCCATGAAGAGCGAAAGCCTCTCTCAGAGCGCCCTGTCGCAGCTCACCGGCGTCGGTAAAGCCCGTTTGAGCCAGTGGCTAAACGGCAATTACAAGGGGTCTGTCAGCGGCGTCGAAACCGCGATCCGCCGCTGGCTGGACAGCCGCCGCGCCAACGATGAGCTGGAAGCGCAGATGCCCGCCGGCCCGGATTGGGTCGAAACGCCCAGTGCCCGCGCCATCATCGCCGCGCTCAGTTTTGCCCAGATGGCCGAGTCGGTCTCCGTCGTCTACGGCGGCGCCGGGGTCGGCAAGACCTCCACCATCGGCCGCTACCAGCAGCAGTCGCCCAACGTCTGGGTGGTGACCGCCACGCCGGCGTGTGCGGCGACCGGCCCGATCCTCTCGCGGATCGCTCAGCGGGTCGGCATCCGCGCCTCTGGCGCAGCCCACCTGACCGAAAGCGCGATCATCGACCGCATCCGGGATACCCGCGGCCTGCTGATCATCGACGAAGCCCAGCACCTCACCGCCCGCGCACTGGATCAAGTACGCCAGCTCGCCGAGGGCGCCGGCATCGGTCTGGCGCTCTCCGGCAACGAGATCGTCTACAGCCAGCTCACCGGCGGTAACCGCTCGATCGGCTTCGCCCAGTTGTTCTCGCGCATCGCCAAGCGCGTGCGCCTCTCTCGTCCCAAGGACGGCGACATCAACGCCGTGATGGATGCCTGGCAGATCGACGACAAGGAGTCGCGCCAGCTCTGTCTGGGTATCGGACGTCGACCCGGCGCACTGCGCGGGCTCTGCCAGACCCTGCGTCTGGCCAGCATGTTCGCCGCCGCCGGTGGCGCCAGCCGCCCCTCGGCGCAGCACATCCGCGACGCCTGGCAGGACCTGGGAGGTGAGTCGTGAGCGCACAAGCGCTGCTCGTGCCCGGCCCCAGCCATCCAGACATGTTCGATGGAGAGACCCCAGTCATGGCGACCCTGGACGACTTGAACGTCTATCGAATCGAGGTCGCCCCGGCCGGCTGCGAAGCCGCTGGTGGCGTGCTCGAGCTGGCCGCAATCAACGCCTTTCAGGCGCAGCAGATCGGCATGGACGACTTCGCCCATGCCACCCAGGAGCCGATTGCCAACCTCACCGTGCTGAGCATCGTCGTGCTCGACCGCCCGGTGACCGCCACAGAGAAGCGGGCCTATGCGGCCCGCCATCAGGGAGGTGTGTCATGACTCGTATCGCTGACGAGCAGCTCGAGTACTACGCCGATCGATTCGTGCTGCTGGGCATCGCCCGTGCCGGCATCCAGCTCGATCGCTATCTGGCCAACCCGGCGCGCTGTGAGCTGATGGCGCGCTTCACCTACCTGCGTCTGGATCGCCTGGGCGTGAGCTTTACGCAGTTCTGCGCGGCCCCGGACCTATTCGAAGAGCGTGCAGCGGTCGAGTGCGAGCCGCCGCTGGCGAGCCAGCAAGCCGCGATCCTGCGCCTCTGGCAGCAACAGGACACCGGCGTGATGCCATGCCAGCACGCACACCCGGAGAAAGGGCCCAGTCTCGCCCCGGATGACCTGCTCGACATCGACGAGCTGCTCGCCGGGTTCCGCGATGACATCGCCGCCGAAGAGCGGGCGGTCGCGGGCCTACCCCGCCAGAACAACGGTGCCGTGGTCGAGCGCATGCGCCATCGCCGGCACCCGACCAGCAACCCCAGCTTCACCCCCAGGAGCAACGCATGAGCACCGCTATCGATATGGCCTCTGCCCTGGACGACGAGATCCAGCAGATACTCGAGCGCGCCACCGACACGCTCTCCCCGGCAGAGATCCTGGCACAGAGCCAGCTTGCCGATGGCCGGCATACCGTGGCCAGCGCGCTTCACAGGCTCTCCGCCCGCGGGGCCGTCGAGCACGACTCGACCGGTGGCCACCGCCGCTACTGGCTCGCCTCGCGCGGGCATGTCACCGCGCCGAAAACGGTCCGGGGGCGTATTCAGGCGTATCTCTCACGGGCGGGCGTGCCGCGCTCCATGCGCGAGATCGCCGGTGCGCTGCAGATCGAGCGCCGCACGGCCAGCCGAGCGCTCAACGCGCTGGCGACCCAAGGCGTGCTGGAGAGCGTACCGCTGACTCAGCGCGGAAGAGTCGCTTGGCGGTTGGCCGCTGCCCCTGCCGAGACCGCCGGCACTGCCGTCAACGACCCGCTGTTCGCCCTGGCCAGCGACGGCACGTTGACCCTCTGCACCCACGAGACCGAGCTGGCGCTGGACGCGACCGAGACCGCCGCGCTGCTCGACTATCTCGCGCCGTTCGTCACCAACCGCGAAAGCCAAAGGAGCCCCGCATGAGCCAGATGGTTCTACGACTCGCTGACCTCCAGGAGGTGAGCGCCACCCCAGTCGGCACGCTGCTTTGCGAGATGGGCGGCCTGGGAGCTAACCAGATCGCAATCACAGTCTGCGACGACGAGTTCAACACCCTGGGCGGCCTGGTGTGCCTGCATGGCCCCACCGCCGGGCGCTATATGGCCGCGATCGAGGCCGTCACCCAAGAGATCGAGAAGGAGAACGACCGTGACTGATACCCCTATGGAAATCGTCAGCAAGCGCGCCGAGGACTACGCCGCCGAGCGCGACAACCTGAGCCGAACGCTCGAGACGATGAACCAGCAGATCGAAGCGATCAAGCGCGCCGCGCTGCCCGAGATACGCGAGTTTGTGCGTCGGGCCAGCGAAGCCCACGACCGCCTGCGCGCGGCCATCGAAACCCACCCCGAGCTGTGGGAAGGCAAGCGCCGCACGGTAGTGATCTCCGGCGTGCGCGTTGGCATGGCCAAGGGCAAGGGCAAGCTCACGTGGGACGACGCCGCCCAGGTCGTGAAGCTGATCCGCCGCCACTTCCCCGAGCAAGCCGAGGCGATGATCCGGGTCAAGGAAGAGCCGATCAGCAAGGCGCTCAACGAGCTGACCACCACCGAGCTGAAGCGGCTCGGCGTCAGCGTCCAGGACACCGATGACCAGGTCGTGATCAAGGTCACCGACAGCGAAGTCGACAAGCTCGTCGCCAAGCTGCTCGAGGACGCCGAGCGCATCGAGGAGGCCGCATGACATCGCTCACCATCCGCGTTCGCGATGCCATGGGGGGATATGCGGCCACACTCCACGGCAAGCGTGCCACCTGTGCATGGAGTCACGAAGAAGCCGCGCGCCGAGTGGCTCGCAAGGTCTATGGCGAAGCTGTCGACGTCAAACCTGACTATCTGCGGCACAGCGACGTCGCAGCCGGCGTCCGCTACCGCTACCACGTCACACACCAACCGGAGATGAACTGATATGCGCACTCGCTACCGCGCCTATTGCTATGCCAGCGGCCACATCGGTCTGGGGGTGGGGACACCCTCAGGCGCCATCGAGATCGCGTCCGGTCCGCCGAAGATTTTGCGAACCGAGGTGGAGGTTGTCGCTCGGCTTGCTTACGACAACACCACTCTGCTGGTGCCTGGTGTTCCAGAAGCTCAATCAATGGAAGAGAAGATCGAAGCCTTGGTCAGGTTCGTCGAGTGGGCCGGGTCCAGAGTGATGGCGCACAACGTTTGGCGGGCGGGCACGGACGTCCGGGCCGATTGTGAGGCGCTCGTGGAGATCAAAGCATGACCGAACACACCATCGTGGTGCGCTACCCGGACGACGCAGACCCGACATACCCCGCTGGAATGAAGTTTCAGGATGGCCGCGTCGTGGCGATCGACTTCGACGGCAACCGGCTGGCGCTTTGCCAGGAACTTGAGGAGGCAACGCAGGAGCTACTGGACGCTCTCCACTCAGACCCGAGCCCCCCTTTGCTTTGCGAGGACGAAATCGAAAAAGCCCGCGAGGTGCTTAGCAAGCTCCAAACCTCGCCATACCCCTAAGCGAAACGTCCTGGCGTGAGCCGGGGCGTCTGTCGGGCGTGGTGGCCCGGCACTGATGAGCAGCCAAACGGAGGTCAGATGGCAACGACACAACCAACCGCCGAGCAGTGGAAGGCTATCGAAGCGGACGTCATGCGCCTGTTTCACCCGGTCTATCTCGACTGCGACGGCTATCTCGTGCGCCTGATGCTGGAGCGGGTCGGAAAGCTGCGTCTCGGCATCGTGGTTCATGTCGACAGCCGGCTGGACCCGGCTTGGCTGGGGCTTGGCGAAGACGGGCCGACGGAGATCGGCGAACGCTTTTTCCAAGAGCGAACCATGAGCGTCTATCGCGGCAAGCAAAAACGCCTGGCCAAGCGCGTCATGGGGAAGAAGGAATCGGAGAAAAAGATCAGCCATCGACATCCGTGGTGGGAATCGACCACATCCATGCGTCGGCATCTGGTCGCCAACAACGACGCGATCCGACTGCTCGAAGACGAAGAAGTCACCCAGCGTCACGAAGCACTCAAGGCGCAGCGTGCCGCGAAGCAGGTAGCGTCATGAGCGATCGCAAACCTTACGCACCAACCAATGCCGAGTGGTCCGGCCTGGTCGATGGCCTGTGCATGCACTGCGCCCGGTTCGGCGGCTGCGACGTGATCGACGGCATGATCGAAATGAAGGACGGCGGCGAGTGGCCGTCAGGTGGCTGGGTGACCGACCCCGGCGCAGCGGTCACTTGCCTGAGCTATCAGCCCAAGCCGGGTCAGACGCTCTCGCGTCAGCGTCTGCGGCGAGCGATGCGCCAGGCGGTGCCGATGTGCGAAGGCTGCGCGGCGCGCAAGGGGTCCGATGCGTCCCGATCACTCCATACCCAGCGGGACTTCGCCGAGTCCGTACGCGCTCGCGCCCAGTTCAACTGCCACGCCGAAGGCAACGAGGGGAAGCCTTGCGGCGGTTGGTGTCAGGCCGTCAGACGTCAACTGATTGGGAGGTCATCATGATCCATCGCGGCAAGTTGGCGCAGATCCACGTCGCCAAGGCACAGCTCGGGCTGGGCGATGACGAATATCGCGCTTTGCTCGGCCGCGTTGCAGGGGTCTCCAGCGCCAAGGAGCTGACCGATCGCAACGTCGGCGCGGTGATCAATGAGCTGCGTCGCCTCGGGTTCAAGCCCAGGGCGCCGAAGCGTGCGGGCCGCGTCCCCAATACCTTCAACAAGCACGAGCAGATGACCAAGATCGAGGCGCAGCTCGCCGATCTGGGCGCGCCCTGGGAGTACGCCCAGGCTATCGCCAAGCAGCAGTTCGGCATCGAGCGCATCGACTGGCTGCGCACCGAAGCGCAGTTCCGCGCGGTCATCGCGGCACTCGACGTCGAGCAGGAGAAACGCGCGCTGCTGGCCGCGATCGACACCGAGTTGGCCGCCCGGCACCAGACCCGCGACCAGTTGGCCAGCCAGCTATCACTGCCCGCGCGGTGGCAGCGTGACCGCCGCCTGATGCGCACGCTGCTCGAGCGTTTCGAGACCGAATAAACCGCCTGTAAACGCCGGAGAACCGATGGATATTCGCTGCCCCTGCTGCCACGCCACCTTCTTGCTCGAGCACGTCGCTGAAGACGAAGCGCTGCGCGAGATGATGGCGCTACTGACCAAACTGACGCCGGATGTCGCGCGGCCTCTCGTCAGCTATGTGGGGCTGTTTCGCGGCAAGACGCGGGCCACGGCCTACGAGCGCCAGTTACGGCTGATGCGAGAGGTACTGGGTCTGGCCGACGACACCACGCTGGTCGGCACGGCGTTGAGCGAGACGGTAGAGGCTATCCGCGGCAAGCGGGATGCCGGCGAAGACACTCGACCGCTCAAGAATCACAACTACTTGAAACGCGTCGTTGAATCGCTGCGAGCCAGGGGAGCGGGCTCTGTTCAATCCAGCCCCAAAGTCGAGCGCGAAAGCTCGCCCAGAGTCTCGAAGGGGGTAATGCGGGCCTTACAGGCGATGGAGCAGGAGCGCAGGTCATGAGCCAACCCGCCCAGTGGTTCCGCAACGAGATCAACGACGGCCTCGCACGGTTGATGGTGTTACACCTGCCTAGCTCCCCATGGGAGGAGGAAGCGAAGTACACACAGAAGACATGGACCGAGGTCTTGTGGGGCGCGCCGATCGGTTGGGATGCCGAGCTGGACACCAACCGCCTGCGAGTCGCGTTTGCACGTCTGGCCAGGGACTCGAACCGCTGGCCACTACCGCGCCAACTGCTGCAGTCGCTGCCGGCACGCCCAGAGCGGCCTCGGCTGGGGCGGCCTAAAATGAGTGAGGCGCAAAAGGCTCGGAATCGTCAGAAGTTGGCTGAGATGGTGAAAGAGCTGGGGATCAAGTCGAGGAGGCACGATGGCAACGCACGACGATAACCAAGACCTGTTCGGCGGCGAGGCCCTACCGGACGATGCGCTCGACCGCATGAGTGCGCCAGAGATCCGCAACCGTTGGCCGCAAGCGCTATCGGACATGATTGCGGTAATTGAAGCCGCTAACCTGCGCGCAGGGGATGACCCGGACACGGCCAGACGTCGGGCCTATCGCGCCGTGCGCGCACTGGCCCACTTCGCTGGCGGCAGGCAGCTATACGTCCCCCAAGGACGCAATCTGGACCGGGCGCTACGCGACCGCGAGATCTTCGCCCGTTACACTGGTGACAATGTGCCAGAGCTGGCGAAACACTATGCGCTCAGTGAGATGTACGTTTACTCGATCCTGTCCGAGCAGCGGGAACTCCATCGCCGGCGGGTACAGCCAGAGCTGTTCGAATAACGAAAACGCAAGGGAACGGAAATGAAAGTAGCTGCCTTACTAGCTTTGGTCACGCTCGCTGGCGCCACAGCGGCCAATGCCGATCAGGATTGCGCCAGCATCAGCGACAGCCAAAGCCGCTTAGCCTGCTATGACCAGCACTCTTCGGTCGGGAAAGCAGAGACAGAGTCCGCCTGGCGCATCAAGCGGCGGACATCACCGATCGATGACTCGACGACGGTGCTTTTGTCCTCAGACTCACGCGAGCCCATCAAAGACCGCCTTGGAAGGCAAAGAAAAGCGACCCTCATGCTCCGCTGCCAGGAGAACAGCACATCGCTAATGCTGTTTTTCGCTGAGAATTTCATGTCTGATCTGAATCAATATGGCGAAGTCACTCTTCGCATTGATGACCAGCAGGCCAATGTCATCAGGATGGACGAGTCGACCGACCACATGTTGCTTGGGCTATGGGACGGAGCCGCACCAGTAAGAATGATTCGAAGCCTGCTCGGTCACGATGTTCTGACTGTTCGCGCGACGCCTTTCAACGGTACTCCTATTACTGCTCAATTCCCTCTGACCGGTCTGGAAGAAGCAATAAAGCCTTTGCGGGACGCATGCCACTGGTAAAGCGCAACCCAGCAGCGAGAGCTTGTCGCGCATGCTCACCCAGCGCTAGACTTTTCCACAGAGCGCCCCGAGTGCCAAGATGCCCGCCCGCCATTCACGGGGCGGGCATTTTTGTTGAAGTATCTTAATCCCGCCGCCACCGCCCCCGCCGGTAACGTCAGAACTCACGCTACGCGCATCGATTCTGACCCTTCACCGACGGAGACGGCACCGTGTTCGAAACCCTCATCACCAAGCTCAAGGGTGCGACCCGACTGTGGCCGTGCCTGCTGCTGGCCATCATCACCACCGCTGCCGTAGGGGTCGTCTACCCGCAGCAGATCGGCCTGCTGATCTGGAGCCTGACCAAGATCTTCTGGGCGGTATACCTGGCTTACTGGCTCGATCGCTGGGTGTTCTGGTACGCGCGCCCCGGCGATTACACCTGTCACTCCGCAAAGGGCCTCGATTCTATCTCTTTGCTGATGCTACGCCGCGCCATCCTGATGGCCGCGATCGCGATTGCCGTCGGGCTGGGCGTCTGATGAACGCCGCCGACCGCCGCACCCTCGCCGCTATCCACGCCGAGAGCCGTGAGCGACGCGGGCCTTGCCCCGTGTCGCTCGTGAGCGTGGCGCTCAACATTGCCACCCGCGCCGGCCGCGCCCAGCTCGAGCAGCATCTGGCGCGCCTGATCGCCGGGGGATATCTGGAAGAGGTCAGCGACCCCATTCGCGGCGATGGCTTGCGAGTCACGCCGAGCGGGATGGAAGCCATGCAGGCCAGCCCCGAGAAAGCGCCGGAACCGGCCCCGACGCCAGCCGCGACTCCCGTGGCCACGTCATCAGCCAAGCCACTGCCCACGGCGCTGAAGATCGACGGAGAAGCCCATGGCCAAGGCGTGCCGGACAACTGGCGCGAGAACAGTGTCGAGCTGCTCGTCGAGTTCGCCGCCGTAGCGATGGAGCGCTATCACAGCCTGCCGGACTCGCAGGAGACACGACATGAGAAGCTCCACCTCTATGGGCTGTTGATGCGCTTCAAGGGGCATCTGGACGACTGCGCCGAGATCCTCGACGAATGGCGCGAGGTCGAGGCGTGAGCCGCGCTTTGGCGCTCGTCCTGCTGGTGCTGCTGACCGGCTGTCAGCCCGCCTGGGCCTGGCAGCCGCCGGCCAACGCGAAGCGCTACCAGCGCGAGCTGACGCGCATCGTCCAGCAGACCTGGGGGCTGGACGGCAATGTGGCAGTCCACGCCGCGCAGATCCAGCAAGAGAGCGGCTGGCGACCGGATGTCGATAGCCCCGTGGGCGCGCAAGGCCTGGCGCAGTTCATGCCGTCCACCAGCGCCTGGATAGCCGAGATCTACCCCGACCTGGGCGAGGCGGCGCCGTACTCACCCGGCTGGGCGATGCGGGCTATGGCCCGTTACGACCGATGGATCTGGCAGCGCGTGGATGCCGCCGATGCCTGCCAGCGCTGGGCGATGACGCTTTCCGGCTACAACGGCGGCCTGGGCTGGGTCTGGCGCGATCAAAAACTGGCGCGCGCGGCGGGCGATGATCCGGCGCTGTGGTGGGGCCACGTGGCCGAACATACCAACCGCGCGGGCTGGGCGAAGCGCGAGAACCGCGACTACGTCGACCGCATCCTGCTGCGCTACACGCCGAATTACGTCAGAGCCTGGGGCGGGAGGTCGCCGTGCTATCACTTCTGAAGGGGGTGGCCAGGATGATGCCGATGCAGGTATGGATCGCGCTGCTGGCGCTGGTGTTATCGATCGGCGGCTGGATCGTCAACCGCTACACAATCGACAAGGTGCGGGCCCAGCGTGATCAGGCGATCGCGCTGGCCGAGAAGGCTTCGAGCGCTCGTGACGCCTGGATGAACGTGGCCTTCCAGCGAACCCGAGAACTCAACCTGGAGCGCGAGGAGCGCGCTGCCGGTGAGACCGCCACCCGCGAGCTGAACAACGACCTCGACACACTCGACGAGCGCTATCGCCCCTCAGCCGAGCGTATCCGCCTGGCACCCGAGAGCGATGACGCGCCCGTGGCACCGGTACTACGCCAGGCGATCGAGGATCTGCCATGAGGGTCGCTATCGCCCTAGCCGGTATCGCACTGCTGGTCGGCTGTGAGAGCACACCGACCCTGCCACCGGTGATCGACAATCAGCCGCCGGTGGTGGTCTGCGCGATCCCCGCCGGGATGACCGAGCGTGAAGCAGAGCCGGCCAAGCCACTCGGCGATTATTCCCAACGCGATGTCGGCAGCTACATCACCGCCCTGCACCAGTGGGGCTCTCGAGGCTGGCTAAGACTGGCCCGAGTCGATCAACGGAGCCAGGAGTGCCAGGCGCGGGCGCTGGCTCCGAATCCATAACGCGCAGACGCAGAGGAACCGATGGGACCAATCAACTGGGATGCCATCAAAGTGGGTTGGGATTTCGTGCAGGCGCTGTCGATCGTCCTGTTCAGCGCCGGCGTGTGGTGGATCAACCGCACCCGCGCCAGCGAGAAAGCGATCCGCCGCGTGGACGCCCGCATCGACGAGGTCGAGAAGCATATGGCCACCCTCGAGCATCAGGTTCATTCGCTGCCCAGCCGCGAAGACATTGATCACCTACGCGCAGAACAGGCCAAGACCAACCAACTGCTGGCGGAGATCTCGGCCACGCAGCGCGCGCAAGGTCAGGTGACTGACCGAATTCATACCTACCTTTGGAACGAGCGGGGCCACCGACAATCATGAGCTTCCAACGATACGAGACCGAGGATCGCCGTCTGCAGACGCTGCGGCTGCTCGAGCAGTCCACCGGATATAGCGCCAATGCCTATTTGCTGGGTACCGCCCTACAAGGCCTCGGGCACCACATCAGCTATGACCGCGTGATCGCGGATGTCGAGTGGTTGGCCGAGCAGGACCTGGTCACCCTCGAGCGTGTGGGTGGCGTCACCGTGGCCACGCTGACCACGCGGGGTGGCGATGTGGCCACCGGGCGCACACGCGTCAGTGGGATCAAGCGCCCCCAGCCGGGAGAGTGAGATGGCGCGTCGCAGTAGTGTCACCAAGCTCGACCCACGCATCCGCGAGAGTGTCGATCGTGCCATCCGCGAAGGACGCGCCACCATCGACGATATCGTCGACCAGCTCGACGGGATCATGGGCGAGGATGCCCCCTCACGCAGCGCTGTGGGCCGCTACGTCAAAGGGGCGCGCGAGCAGATGCAGCGCTACCGCGAGGCGCAGGAGATGGCCAAGGTGTGGGTCGGCAAGCTGGAGGATGACCCCAACAGCGACATCGGGCGCCTGCTCTCGGAGATGCTGCGCACGGTGGCGTTTCAGCAGTTGGCCACCGCGGGTGACGAAGATGCCGAGGTCTCGACCAAGGACGTCGCGTTTCTCGCCGGTGCCCTGAAAGATCTGGCCAGCGCCGACAAGGTGTCGATGGAGCGCGAGCTGAAGATTCGCAGCGAAGTCGCCAAGGCCGCCGCCGCTCGCGCCGAGAAGGCCGCGCGCCGCCAGGGAATCTCCAACGAGGGCGTCGCCTCCCTGCGTGCCGCGATCATGGAGGGCATGAAGTGAGCGATGCCATCCTGCTCGGCTACCAGCAGCGCTGGGTCAGCGACCAGAGCACGGTCAAGATCATTGAGAAGTCGCGGCGTATCGGTCTCTCCTACGCCGAAGCGGCGGACGACGTGCTCTATGCAGCATCCGAGGCCGGCGCCAACGTCTACTACATCTCCTACAACAAGGAGATGACTCAGGGTTTTATCCAGGATTGCGCCGGTTGGGCCAAGGCCTACAACGCCGCCGCGAGCCAGATCGAAGAGTCGGTGTTCGAGGACGAGGACAAGTCGATCCTGACCTACACCATCCGCTTCGACAGCGGTCACTCGATCCAGGCGTTCACCTCCAACCCGCGCAACCTGCGCTCCAAGGGCCGCCCCGGCGAGCGCCTGGTGATCGACGAAGCGGCCTTCGTCGATGACATCGCCGAGCTGCTCAAGGCGGCGATGGCCATGACCATCTGGGGTGGACAGATCCGCATCATCAGCACCCACAACGGCGACGACAACCCGTTCGCCGAGCTGATCAACGACATCCGCGCCGGGCGCTATGACTACTCGCTGCACCGGGTCGACCTGGACGACGCGCTGTCCGACGGCCTCTATCGGCGTATCTGCCGGGTCACCGGGCGCGACTGGTCGCGCAGTGACGAAGCCGAATGGCGCCAGCAGTTGATCAATCGCTACCGCCCCAACGAGGACGAGGAGCTGTTCTGCGTGCCGCGTGCCGGCGGCGGCTCGTACCTCTCGCGCAGTGCGATCGAAGCGTGCATGAAGTCCGCGACGATCCTGCGCTACGACGGCACGCCAGAGTTCAACGCGCTGCCGGAGCCCGAGCGCGCGACGATCATCAGCGACTGGATTCGAGACAAGCTCACGCCGCTGCTCAAGCAGCTCAACCCGCGCCGGCGCCATGCGCTCGGCCAGGACTTCGCGCGCTCCGGCGATCTCTCGGTGATCGCACCGATGGAGATCGGCGACACGCTGCACCGGACGGTGCCGTTTCTGATCGAGATGCACAACGTGCCTTTCAAGCAGCAAGAGCAGATCCTGCTCGCCACCGGCAACGGCCTGCCGCGCCTGTCAGGCGTGGCCATCGACAGCCGAGGCAACGGCGCCTACATCGGCGAAGCGGCGCGCGATGAGTGGGGCTCGATCGTCGACCAGGTGCAGGCGACCGAGAACTGGTACCGCGAGGAGATGCCGCGCTACAAGGCGCTGTTCGAAGACCAGACAATCACGCTGCCGCTGGACGATGACCTGGTCGAAGACCATCGCGCCTTCCAGTTGGTGCGCGGCGTCGCGCGCCTGCCGGAGGGCAAGACCAGCGGCGTGCGCCACGGCGATGGCGCGATGGCTTGCGTGCTGGCGCATGCGGCCAGCCGGCAAGAGAACGCACCCATGGATTACATCCGCGTCCCGCGCGCCAGCCGTGGGATGACGGCCAGTATCGATATCGACGCCGACGACTATGACTTCGAAGATTCAGGAGGTGGGGCATGGTGAGTAAAGTCCCGCGCAAGTACACCCGCGGCCTGGTCGCCGAGAGCGACGAGGCCGAAGCCGGGCAGGCACTGGAAGCGCAGCAGACCGCGGGCGATGCCCGTATCGGTCAGCTCAAGCGCGAGTTCATGGAGCACCCCTCCAAGGGGCTGACGCCGGCCCGTCTCTACCGGATTTTGGAGGCGGCTGAGCAAGGCGATCTCAAGGCGCAGTCCGAGCTGTTCGAGGACATGGAAGAAAAGGATGCCCAAATCGGCGCCGACCTCGCCAAACGCCGGCAACTGGCGGCGGAGCTGGAATGGCAAATCGTGCCGCCCGACAAAGCCAGCGCCGCCGAGCGTCGCGCGGCTGATCAGGCCGCCGAGGTATTCAGTGGGCTGGAGGTCGAGGACCTCATCCTGGAGCTGGGCACGGGCCTCGGTCATGGCTGGGCCAATCTCGAGCTGTCGTGGCAGCGCGATGGCGCCATGCGCTATCTCGAGCAGCCGATCCTGCGGCCGCATACCTGGTTCCGCCTGCACCCGGAAGAGCAGAACCTGATCACCCTGCGCGATGGCAGCCTGAACGGTGCCGGGCTGTGGCCGCTGGGCTGGATTCAGCACCGGCACAAGGCGCGCCCCGGTTACGTGGCGCGTTCCGGCCTGCATCGCCAGCTGGCCTGGCCCTATCTGTTCAGCCAGTACGCCCTGGGGGATCTCGCCCAGTTGCTGGAGATCTACGGCATGCCGGCGCGGCTGGGCAAGTACCCCAAGTCGGCGACCGACAAGGAGAAGGCAACGCTGCTGCGCGCCGTGGTCAGCCTAGGGCAGGACGCCGCCGGCATCATTCCCGAGGGCATGAGCGTCGACTTCCTGGAAGCCGCCCAGGGGCGGGGTGACATCTACGAGGTGATGCTGAAGTGGTGCGAGCGATCAAAGGCGCGGGTGATCCTGGGCGGGACGCTGACCAGCGGCACCGGTGACGGCACCAACACCAACGCCTTGGGCAACGTCCACGAGCGCGCCCAAGCCAGCCTGATCCGCTCTGACGTGCGCCAGTACTGCGGCTCGATCCAGCGTTTCATGCTTTGGCCCATGGCCGCGCTCAATCACGGCATCGTCGATCGTCGCCGTGCGCCGCGCTTCGTGCTGGATCTCGGCGAGACCGAGGACTACAAGGCGCTGGCCGAGAACCTGCCGACCTTCGTCGACATGGGCGCGAAGATCCCGCTGTGGTGGCTGCACGAGAAGACCGGCATCCCCACGGCCAGCAAAAATGAAGAGACCCTGCGGCCCAAGGCGCAGCCCTTGGGTCAGGCGGCGCTGCGTTCGACTGGCTGGCCATCCGGGCTGGCCGCGCTACGGGAAGCCCCCGCGGCAGAGATGCCGGCGGACGCCATCGCCGACCGGCTAACCCGTGAAGGAGACACCCATATCGCCGAGTGGCTGGCGCGGATCGAGACCATGCTCGAGCGGGCCGACAGCCTCGAAGAGTTCCGCGAGATGCTCATGGCAGCCCAGCCTGAGCTGGAGAGCGACGGCCTGGGGAACCTGATCGGAGACGCTCTGGTCGCCGCCGAGGGCGCTGGCCGGGCTGACTTGGTCGACGGCTCGGAGTCGCGCAATGCCGGATGAGCAGCCCTCCGTCCGCGCGATTACCGGGCGTTCATTCGCCGAGCAATCGGCGTTTTTCCGCCAGAAGCTCGGCAACCTGGTTCCCACCTCGCGGTGGGACGACATCGAGCGTGGTGCCCACGATCAGGGGTTCATGGTCGCAGGCGCTGCCAAGGCGGACCTGCTCTCCGATCTCGCCGCCGCTAGCGACCGCTTCGTCTCGGAGGGGCGAGGCATCGGCGAGTTTCGTAAGGACTTCCGGGATATCGTCGAGCGCAACGGCTGGCATGGCTGGACCGGCGAGGAGTCGGCCAAGGGCCGTGCCTGGCGCACCCGCGTCATCTACAAGACCAATGCCCAGACCAGCTACAGCGCCGGGCGCCTGGCGCAGCTGCAGGACGCCGAGTTCACCTTCTGGGTCTATCGCCACGGCGGCTCGCGCGACCCACGCAAGCAGCATCTGAGCTGGGACGGCCTGACCCTACCGCCGGATCATCCGTTCTGGGCGACCCACTACCCGCCGAATGGCTGGGGCTGCTCGTGCTATGTGGTCGGCGCCCACCGCCAGAGCAGCGTCCGCCGTCTGGGTGGCGAGCCGGACAAGGCGCTCCCGGATGGCTGGGATGCCACCGACAGCAAGACCGGCGCGCCGCCAGGCATCGACCAGGGCTGGGACTATCAGCCCGGCGCGCGGGTCAGCCGTACCGTCTCGCAGATGGCCGAAAAAGCCCGCGCCTGGGACTACTCGATCGCCAAGGGCTACATGCAAGAGATGCCGGCGTCGGTGCGAGACCGGCTTGCGACCAGCTACCGGGCCTTGCCCTCGGTGGCGGATGATGCCCGCCGTTACGCCGAGCGCGTGATGCGAGGCGATGCCGCCGACACGCTGCCGGTGGCCCGCACCCTGGGGCTGGCCACCGAGGCCGATAACGTGCAGATCCGTGACGCGATCGACGAGAGCGCAGCGCTTCACGACTTCGCCCTGGATGTCGCCTCGGTGCTGGAGGTGCAGCGTGCCGAGGCCGGTGCTCGAGCGTTGACCAGTGAGGACTTCGCGTACCTGCCGCAACTGCTCAACTCAGGCTCGACGTTTACGGCGGCGGGCGAAGATACCATTAGCCGCCGGCTCACCATCGGCGGGGAAACCTTCATCGCAGTATGGCGGCTCGTCAGCGATCGGCGTCAGTTGGTGCTGCAATCTTTCCGAGTCGAGGCGCCGTAGCCATGGCCGGTATCGAGATCGACAGCCGCCAGGTGGTCGCAGCGCTCAACGCGCTGATGGATCGCGGGCAGGATCTGCGCAAGCCACTTGAGGAGCTGGGCGAGTACTTCATCGTCTCGACCAAGCGCCGCTTCGAGGAACAGCAGGCACCTGATGGCACACCGTGGCCGGCCAATTCTCCGGTCACCCTGGCGCGCAAGAGTCACTCCGACCCGCTGATCGGTGAGACGCGGCGTCTGCATGACGAGATCCACTACGTCGTCGACCAGGGCGCACTCGAGTGGGGGAGCTCGCTGGTCTATGCCGCGATGCAGCAGTTCGGCGGCACACCCGAGGAGTTCCCCCAGCTCTGGGGAGACGTCCCGGCGCGCGAGTTCCTGGGGGTGTCCGACGTCGACAATACGGTCATCCTGGAGACGCTGCGCGACTGGCTCGAAGACCCGATTTAGGATGGCCGCCTACACGGCGCTGTGAGACGCGCTGAGGCGTTTGCGCTACGATGGCTCGCGCGAAATGTCTTGAACGCCCTCAGCGGATTTTAAACGGGGTTTAAACACGGTTGCCGGTCAGGCTCCCGCCCCATTACGGTATCGCCCTCAGATATCGCCCCTTTCGGCCATCGCATCGCCCCGCCGGCCACCCCCGAAATTACCAAAATACATTAATCCCGAGCCTCCCCGTGCGCCCGCCACCATGGGCGCATGACTACGACATCCTCACATCGCCATATCGCCGCTTGCTCGGCGCAGACCGCCGCCCCGGTCGCGGTCTGCTCGCTGCGCATCTCTGCCAGCGATCACAAGACGCGGCTGATCCCCGCCGGCACCTTCGACGCGCCGCGCGGCTCGATGCGTGGCGGCGGTCCTTGGCGACTCGATGAGGCCCATGCCCGGCGGATCATCCAGCAGGCCGCCACTCGCAATGCCGACATCGTCGTCGACTACGAGCACCAGACCCTGCTCAGCGAGACCAATGGCCAGCCAGCGCCGGCAGCCGGCTGGGTCGCACCCGACTCACTCGAGTGGCGCACCGACGGCCTGTATGGGGTCATCCAGTGGACGGCCACAGCCAAGGCGGCCGTCTCGCCAGGCCCCGACGGTGAGCCGCCCGAGTATCGCTACCTCTCTCCCGTGTTCCCTTACGCCGCCGACACCGGCGACGTGCTGGACCTGTTGCACCTGTCCCTGACCAATAACCCCGCCATCAGCGATGGCGATGCCGTGCTGGCTGCCGCCCGGCGGGCGTCGACCGCTCCCCAGCAAGACGAGGACTCCACCGTGAATCGTGAGCAATTGATCAAGGCGCTGGGTCTCGCGACCGACGCCACCGACGAACAGATCGACCAGGCAATCGCCGCGCTGAAAGCCGGCAGTGACGACGCCAAGGCGCTGCGCCAGGCGCTGGGCGCCGAGGATGACACCAAGCCCGAGGACGCGGTTGCCGTACTGAAATCGGGCACCCCGGCGGCGCCAGACATGAGCCAGTACGTGCCGCGAGGCGTGTACGAGGAATCCCAGAAACAGGTCGCGGCGCTGCGTGCCGGCGGCGAGACCGCCGAGCGGGATCGGCTGATCGAAGAGGGCCTGCAGGATGGCCGCATCGCCGGCCAGGCGACCGCTGATTGGCTCAAGGGGCAGGGCCTCGCGGCGCTGAAGGCACATCTCCAGGATGCACCCCCGGTCGCGGCGCTGTCGGGTACCAGCCAGACCGGTGGCAAGCCGCCCAAGCAGGATGGCCCGGCACCGCTCACTGAGTCCGAGCTGGCGGTGTGCCGCTCCATGGGCATCACCGCGGAAGATTACCGCAAGTCCAACCCCCAGGAGGGCGCGTAAATGAATACCCCATATCGCGACAACATCCGCCGCGCCTATCGCAAGGCGCGGGACACCGAACTACCCGCCGGCTCGATTGCCGTGATCGGCGCGGCCGGTCTCGCCATCGCCGCGAGCGAGGCGACCGGGCTGACCGCCGTGGGCATCGTCGAACGTGCCGAGATCCCGGCGGCCGAGTCGGTCGAAGTCCGGCGCGGCAGCCATCGCGTCGTCAACAGCACCGGTGCCGATGAGATCACCTCCGGGCACATCGGCCGGCGCTGTTACCTGGTCGATGCCCAGACGGTCGCGGCCACCGACGGCGGTGGCACCCGATCCATCGCGGGCATCGTCGATGGCACCGATGACGCAGGCGGTGTGTGGGTCGTGTTCGACCCGACCTCCGGCGCCTATCTCGACGTCGCCCCGGCGACCTGATCACGAGGACTGACCATGCAACTCAACCAGGCGAACCTGCAGGCCCTGTTCCGGGGCTTCAACACCAACTTTCAGCAAGGCTATTCGAGCCTGGGCGACAACGCCTCGCTGTTCGAGCAGCTCTGCACCGTGGTGCCCTCGAATACGGCGGTCGAGGTCTACCCGTGGCTGCGCCAGCTACCGCGCATGCGTGAGTGGCTCGGCGATCGCGTCATCCACTCTCTGGGTGCCGGCGCGTTCTCGATCCGTAACCGCAAGTTCGAGCTGACCGAGGGCGTGAGCCGAGACAGCATCGAAGACGACACCTACGGCCTCTACGGCCCGATGATGCAGGAGATGGGGCGCTCGAGCCGCGAGCATCCCAACGAGCTGACCGTCGAGATGCTGGCCACCAACCCGATGTGCTTCGACGGCCAGCAACTGTTCGACGCCGAGCATCCGGTGCTGGACAAGAACGGCAAGGAGACCTCCGTTTCCAACGACATGGGTGGCACCGGCTCGGCGTGGTACGTGATGGATTTGACCCGCGCGATCCGCCCGATCGTGTTCCAGCGCCGGCGCGATTACCAGTTCCGCAGCATCACCAACCTGAACGATTCCGAAGTGTTCATGAAGGACAACTTCCTGTTCGGCGTCGATGCACGGGTCAACGTCGGCCCCGGCCTGTGGCAGTTGATCGTGCGTTCCAACCAGCCGTTCACGCCGGAGAGCTACGCCGCCGCCCGTGCTCGCCTGACCACCCTCAAAGGCGACTACGAGCGCCCGCTGGCGCTGCGGCACTCGCACACCATGGTGCCGCAATCCATGGAGGGAGACGCGCTCGAGATCCTCAACAGCGAGCGCATCGAAGGCAGCAGCAACAAGTGGCGCGGCACCTCGTCACTGGTGTTGAACCCCTGGTTGCCGAGCGCCGCCTAAGCGCGCTGGGTAACCCCTGACCAGGAGAGCGAACGATGGCCACCACCAGCAAGCCCAAGCGGGCCGCCGCCAGCAAGAGCGCCCCGAGCGCCGAGTCTGACAAGCAGGACAGCGCGGCGGCAAGCGTTGATGAGTCAACCGACGGCGCGGCAGTGGATCTCCAGCAGCCCTCACCGGACCCGCAGGCCGAGGCCGAGCGCCAGGCGCAGACGCCAACGGCGGATGCCGATGTCATCGTGCCCAGCACACCGGCCCAGCCGGTGGCAAGCGATGACGGCAAGGGCGACAGCGATACGGGTGATAACGGCACGCAGGACGCGGGCACGGTCACCGGTGACGACTCGGATGAGCCACTGCCGGCGATCTACGTGCGAGCGGCACGAGGTATCGAGTCGCGCCGCCGGGCCGGGCTGCGATTCGACCGTCAGGGTCGCGTGATTGCCACCAGTGCCTTGAACGACACCCAGATCGCGGCACTGGAAGCCGACAGCGCCCTGATCGTTGAGCACTGCACCGTTCCTGCGAAAGACGGCGGCAACGAATGACCCCCTACGTCACCCAGGCGGATCTCATCGAGCGCTTCGGCGAACCCGAGGTCCGCGCGCGGGCCAACGATGGCCAGGGGGGTATCGACGAGCGGACGGTGCAGCGTGCCTGCACCGACGCCCAGGGCGAGATCGACGCGCGCCTGGCGGCCGCTGGCATCACAACACCGGTGACGCCGGTGCCCGATGTCATCGCCGCCGTGGCGGCGGATATCGCCCGCTATCGGCTCTACGACGATGAAGTTACCGAGACGGTCGCTGCCCGCTACGCCGATGCGATCAAGTTCCTGCAGGCCGTGGCGCGCGGTGATGCCCGCCTGGGCCCGGCGCCCTCGGCATTCGCCGAGAGTGCCGGTGAAGTGAACTTCCACACCGGGCGCCGAGTGTTCGGCGGCGGCAGTTTCTAGGAGGTGCCCCGTGGCACAGAGCAAGAACGATCAGTCCGAAACCCAGCAGCCCAGCCCCCAGGCCGAGCGCGTTCCGGCCGGGCCGGTGCATCTCTCGATCCGCACTGTCGGCGACCAGCCCGTCACGCGCTGTGGTGTCGAGTACGGCCCCAAAGCGCGCACGGTCACGCTGCTGAGCGGTAGCAGCGCCTGGCACCTGCTCCGGGCCGACCCGGCGCTGAAGGTCACCAAGGCGGCGGCACCGAAGGCACCGGCCAAGGCGGCGAGCGACGATTCGTCGCCGGCGGGCGAGAGCGATGCTGCTCAGTCTTGAGCCCTGGAAGCAGCATCTGGCCGGTGCCGTGACGGCCGAGATCACCCTCGCCGCCGATCTCGAAAGCGCCCGCAAGAACCAGGCGTTGCCGAGCGTGACGCTGGTCAACGGGCGCGAGCGTGTCAGCCACGCCGACCGCCACCCGCACGTGCGCCATCGCGTCTCGACCGAGGTGATGCTGGTGACCGGGGTGGCGCGCTACGGCAGCAGTCAGTTCGGGACCGGCAAGGACCAGCTCGCCGAGCTGCGAGAGCCATTGCTCGAGCGGCTCATTCACTGGATACCGCCTGGCGCTGAGCTGGCTGTGCGCTGGAACGGCGGGCAGATACTGACCTTAACCAGCGCCGCCCTCTACTGGGTCGACGTTCTATCAACCGTTTATTGGTGGGGAGACTCAACGTGAGCAGCCAAAAAACCAACCGCCGTGTCATGCGATTCGGCATCGAATCCAGCTACAACGCGGACACGCTGCCGGACGTGATGGCGGCAATCCAACCGGCGTCTATCGAGGTGACACCGCTCTCCGGCGATGACATCCAGCGCAGCGTGATCCGCCCCTACTACGGCAACACCACGAGCCTGCCGGGCGAGAAGCACATGCAGGTGCAGATCGCCGTCGAGATGGTGCCGCCGGCCACGGCGGGTACCGCACCGCCCTGGGGCGATCTGCTCAAGGTGTGCGGCTTCGCCGAGACCCTCGTGCCGGCGGACGGCGATACCCCCGCCCAGGTGGTCTACGCGCCGATCTCGGATAAGGAGGAATCCGGCCGTCTCTACTGCCACGTCGACAAGAACCTCCACGAAGGCCGAGGCGCCCGCGGCACGGTGCAGTTCGCACTCAATGCCCAGAGCGTGCCGACCATGACCATCACGCTAATGGCGCTGCTGCGGCCTGTCGCCGACGCGCAACTGCCGACGGTGGATCTCACCGCCTGGCAAAACCCGTTGGCGATCAACAGCGCCAACACCGGGCTGACCGTGTTCGGCCGCGACTCGACCCCGTTCAGCCAGTTCAGCCTGGACATGGGCGTGCAGACGCGCCACCGCACGGTGGTCGACGCCAATGACATCTCGATCAACGGCCGCTCGCCGAGTGGTTCGATGCAGATCGATGACCCCGGTGTCGCCGAGGTGAACTTCTTCCAGCGTGCGCTCTCGCTGGAGCCCGGCGCGATCGTGTTCGAGCACGGCACCGTGGCCGGGAAAACGATCGAGCTGAGCATGCCGCGAGTCACCATCCAGTCGCCGAGCTACGCCGACGACGGTGGCGACCAGATGCTGACCATTCCCTATACCCCCGAGCCGATCGCCGGCGACGACGAAGTGCGCATCGTCTGCCGCTGACCGACGACTTTCATAGGCCGTTACGCCGCCCTTAATCAGGAGTTATGCCGTGTTCAAACTCAACACCAAGCGCAGCTACCAGCAGCCCGTCTCGCTCACCATCTACGACGAGCAGGGCAAGGAGCAGACCGGGCGCTTCACCGCCACCTTCAAAGTCATGCCCTACGATCAAGTCAAGGAGCAACCCGAGGACGTTACGTTGCTCGATGCCGTGCTGGTCTCAGTCTCCGATATCGAGGTGCCGGGCGAAAACGGCGAGATGCTGACGGGCGGCGCACTACTCGACGCGGTCAAGAACGACCCCGCGGCCAGCGTCGCGCTGATCAGCGCCTATCACGAAAGCATCACAAAAAAGAACCGGCCCAGAACCTGATAGACGCCGGTGCGTTCTGGGCCGCTGGGGCCAAACGCACGCCGGCACGCAGCGTTGCCGAGTACAAGCGCGAGTGCGCCGAGCTCGGCATCAACGTGCCGGATGACCTCGAACTCACGGAAGAGCCTACCGAGTTCGAGGTCTTGCCGGAGAACTGGCCCGCGCTCGAGATCTTTCTCGACTGCTCCACCCAGTGGAAGCACGCCCCGATGGGCGGCCCGACCGGACTCGATTATCCGGCGCTGAAGATGGTGATGGAGTTTCATGCCGTCGCACCTACCGAGTTTCGGGAGCGCTTTGGGCAAGTCCGGCTGCTCGAGCGTGGCGCGCTCAATGAGATGGCAGGCGTGAAGCGGGACACGAGCGCGCGGGATCGAGCGGCCAATGAGCGAAGGAACGCTCAGCGTCACCAGATCGACGAGTCGCTAGGTAAGCTCGAGCGCCTCGTGTACCACACCGATGAATTCCAGGCGTGAGCGACGTAGATGCCCAATGACCTTCAGCTATCTGTCCGCCTGACCGGCGATGGGCGCCAGCTCGTTGGCACCTTGCGCGATGCCGAAGGGCATGTGCGTCAGTTCGGCGACGTCAGCGAGAGCCAGTCGGCACGGGTCTCCAGTGCGCTGAGTGGCATCCGTACGGCGGCAGGTTTCGCCGCCGCGGCCTTGGGTGGGTTGACGCTCGGCCGCGTCATCAACGAGACGGCCCAATTCCAGGACACGATGCTGGGGCTGCGTGCCGTCAGCGGCGCCACCGCTGAGCAGATGCGCTCGCTTCAGGAGCAGGCGCGAACCCTGGGCGCCACGACTCGCTATAGCGCGCAGGAAGCAGGCGAGGCGCAGCGGTACTTGGCGCAAGCGGGGTTGCAGGTCAACCAGGTGCTGTCGGCGACGCCTGGCATTTTGAACCTGGCCACCGCCGGGCAATTGGATCTCGCCCAGGCGGCCGACATTGCCTCCAACGTGCTGGGCGGTATGCAATTGCCCGTCAGCGAGCTCAATCGGGTGATGGATGTGATGGCTGCCGCCGCGTCCTCATCCAATACCAACATCCAGCAGTTGGGTGAGGCGCTCAAGGAGGCGGCGCCGATCGCCAAGACGGCGGGGCTCTCGATTGAAGAGACGACGACAGCGATCAGCATCCTCTCCAATGCGGGGATTCAGTCTGGCCGCGCCGGTACCGCCGTGCTCGGTTTCATTCGCCAGCTCTCCAACATCACCCCTCAGGCCAAGGACGTCCTGGCGAGCTATGGCCTGACGCTGCAGGACGTCAATCTCGAGACCCGCGGCCTGGCCAACGTCCTGGACACGCTGCTCGATGCCAATATCTCCACCGCCGATGCCTTCAAGATCTTCGCATCCGAGGCGGGCCCTGCCGCACAGGTACTGACGAGCGGCGCGGATAGCGCACGTGAGTTCATCCAGCGACTGAAGGATGCAGCCGGCGCCACCGATGAGATGGCGGCCATTCTCGGCTCGGGGCTTTCCAATTCGCTGCGCACCCTCAACAGCGCCTTGAGCGAAAGCATCCTGCAAATAGGCGAAGGCGGGCTGGGCGGCGCAGTGGGCTACCTCGCCGATACCAGCGCCGGCGTGCTCTCTGTTTATAACGACATGCTTCCAGCGTTCGCCAAAGCCAACAATCTGACGAGCAAACAAGTCGACACGATTGAATCTCTGGCTGATGGGTTCGGCGCGCTCGCATTGGTCGCTGGCGTAAAGCTGACAAGCGCGCTCGGTTCCTCCGCGACGGCTTTCGTCAAAAATCAGTACGCGCTACAGGCCAATTACGAAGCTGGCGTCGAGTACACGCAACAGGTGATGCGCCGCACAGCAGCGGAGGTTCGTGCCTCGGAGCAGATCTATGCGCGTGCCGTGGCCGACGCCAAGGCGACCTCCGGTACCAACGCGCATGCGTTCGCGCTGACGAATCTGGCTGCAGCCGACGCCCGTGCGACCGAAGCAAAATCTGCCCATACCGTGGCCACCAATGCCTATACAGCCGCAGCAGAGCGCGCCTCTATTGCATCACGCGCTGCCGCAGGCGCTATGGCGCTGGTCGGCGGGCCGCTCGGCGCTGCGATGCTTGCCGGGGCAGCGGTTTACTACTTCCGCGATGAGCTAGGACTGACATCTCCCGCTGCGCGAGAAGCCAAGGGTGAGATCGACGCTCTCGTCAAAAGCCTGGATAACTACACGCAGGCTCAGTACGAATCCAATCGCGTGCCGATCGTAAAGGACCTCGCCGAAGCTCGGATTGAAGCCAAGAAGCTCCAGGATCAAATCGATGATCTAAAAGACCAAGGCAAAGATCAGGGTATGTGGTACCAGGGGTTTTCTGGTTCAGCCACCCACGAAATTGCAGAGCTGAATACCCAGCTACGCGAGCAAGAGCGAATCATCGCGGCGAATGAAGCGGGTCTGAGTGAATACGACAAGAAGTGGCAGGATGTCATCCAGTCGCAGACCTCTGGCGTCGCGATATTCAAGACACTCGACCAGTGGATGGATGGGCTGGGTGGGAAATTCAGAGACACGTCAGTTGGTGTGCAGTCTGTCTCACTAGCGCTGGGCGCAAGCGGCGAGGATTGGGATAGCTACATCTCAAAGTTGCAGGATGCGCGCAACACCCTGGGCATGACTGCTGCAGAAGCGGAAAAATACGCCGCCACTCAGGCTGGCTACACAGGCCTGTACGCAGAGCAAGCCGGCGCCGTGGCGGGGCAGACTGCGGCTCTCGAGGACTACCGTTCGGCTATCGAGAAAGGCAATAAGGCCGAAGCACAAGCGCATCTGTCGAGGGCTCAGCGGTACGCAGAGGCCGAGTCGATGGTCATTGCTCAGCTTCAGAACCTCGACACCCTGACTGGTCTGTTGCGTGGCGTGCAGACAGAGCTTTCGGCTACTGCTCTCTCGGCCGCTCTCGTCATCGGCGATAGCGCTGGCAACACCAGTGCGCTGATCGCCGAGTCATTGCGACTGCTGAACGAGCGCGCAGCCGCAATCCGTCAGAATACTGTCGTCACCAAGAAGAAAACCGAGGCGGATCGCGCCGCCGCGCAGGCCGCCCGCTCCCAGGCCAATGCCCTGCAGGCGCTGCAGGACAAGCTCGACCCGGTGGCCAAGTCCCAGCGCGACTTCCTCGCCGACCAGATCACGCTGCAAACCGCCTGGGCCGGCGGCAAGCTGACGCTCGACCAGTACCTGACCGCTGTCGCTAAGCTCCCGACGCTCTACCAGAACGCCGGCGATGCTGCCGAGGACTACGGCTTCGACGCCACCAAGGCCGCCAAGAAGGTTGACCGCGAGATGACCTATCTCGAGACGGCGATCAAGCGCAGCGTCGAGCGCCTCGACGACGCGTTCGTCGACTTCTGGGAGAACGTGATCAGCGGCGGCAAGAACACGTTCGATGCGTTTAAGCAGGTCGCAATCTCGACGCTCGCCGAAATCGCCCACGCATACACCACGCGACGCATCACGGTATCGCTGGGGCTGCCGCTGGCCGGTACCGGCTCGCCCGCGGCGGGCGGCACCGGCGCCGGAGGCATGGGCGGCTTCGGCGGTGGTGGCGGATTTAGCATGCCAAGCTTCGGCATGCCGAGCTTTGACAGTCTTTCCGGCGCATGGACCACTGCACAAAATGCCTGGGCAGGCTTCAACGGCACTTATGGGGCTTCGCTAGGCGTTCAGGGAGGTATTAGTGGCACCGCTATCGGGTCAGCAAACTCAGTAGTCAACGGGACGGGCATCGCAGGGGCTAGCAATACGGCATTCGGTGCCGGTACAACCACCGCCGGTCTCGCGACTGCTATCACGAATGCCATTGCCTATTACGCCGCGTATCAGGGCGGCGGGATGGTCGGCAATAAAATCGGCACATCTCTGACGGGCAAAACGCCAAACAGCAATATCGGCCAAATGCTGGGGACGGTCGGCGGTAGTTTCTGGGGCGTTCCCGGGGCATTTGTCGGTTCTACCATTGGCGGCGTGGTCGATTCGATATTCGGCAGTTCGCGCAAATACACCGCGGGGTTCGAATCCTTTGCCGAGACGCCGGATCGCGACTTCGGCGCCGGTGGCACCCCGTACTACTCCAGCGGCTACTACCGCGATGGCGATCTCGGCCTTGGCCGCGAAACGCCCTTCGGCTCGTTCGGCTTCACCGACAAGACCAAGTTCGAGCCGAGCGACATGATCGACATGCTCGATGCCATGGCCGCTCTCGATCAGACCCTGGCCAGCGCGGCAAACGAGACCCAGATCGAGAGCGTCAAAAACGCGCTGGATGGCTGGCAGACCCGGCTCAAGAACGACTCCCTGGGCGAGCTAGTGGCCAGGCGCTACGCCGTCGTCAGCGAAACGCTGGAAAACGAGGCATCGGAGGCCACCGCCAAGCTGATCGAGCGTGTCGGCGAGATCACAGCAGATAGTGCAGAGCGCACTATTCCCCAGCTCGCCCAGGCGCTACAGCTCGGCAACCTGATCGACGGCCTCTCGGGCAATGTCAAAACGTACGCCGAGAAGGTGGTCGACGACACCAGCACCTCGCTCGAGGACGCGTTCTCCCAGATCACCGCGGGCGTGGCGGCCCATGCTGCGGTCTCCGGCATCGCTGACGAGCTGAACCTCACGTTCGACGATATGGGCGAGCGCGCCGTCGAGGCCGCCCTGAATCTGCAGCAGCTCGCCGGCGGACTCGACGCCCTGCAGAGCCAGGCGCAGACCTACTACGCCAACTTCTTCAGCGCCGAGGAGCAGCGCCAGCGCGCCATCGACCAGATCGCACCGACGCTGGAAGCGGCAGGCCTCTCGGCGGAATCGACCCGTGCGCAATTCCGCGCCGTGGTCGAATCGCTCGATTTGAATACCGAGAGCGGCCGCCAGACCTACAGCGAGCTGATGAGCGTGGCCGGCGCCTTCGCCCAGCTCAGCGAGAGCGCCGCCGACGCCGCCAAGCGGGCCGAGGAGATCGAGCGGCAGCGCTGGTCGTTGCAGAACGACTTGCTCCGCGCCCAGGGTAATGGCGAGGCTGCACTGGCGCGCGAGCGTCAACGCCAACTCGAACAAATGCCAGAGACCCTGCGCGCGTTGCAGCAGGAGATCTGGGCGATCGATGAGCGCAACAAGGCGGCCGAGCAGCAGGCGCTGCTGCAACGCACCGCGCTCTATCGCGACGGCACCGTGGGCGCGGTCGACGGCCTCATCGATCGCTATCAGCGTGCGATGGAGGTCGCGCAAACCGCCGCCGACGAGCGCCAGCGTCAGTTGGAGAACGAGAAGCGCGCGCTGGCGACGATCGGCGACATGCTCGACGCGATGCGCCTCTCCGATCAGTCGATCCTCAGCCCCGCCGAACGCCTGGCGGAATCCCGGCGTCAGTTCGCCGCGCTGCAGGTGCGCGCCGAGGCCGGCGACACCGACGCCCTGAGCCAGCTCGGGCAGGCGAAGACCACCTATCTCACCGCCGCCGGCGACTACTACGGCCAGGCCTCAGCACCCTATGCGGCCATCTACACCGAGGTCGAGTCCGCGCTATCCGGGCTCGAGGACCAGTACGGCGAATCCCTGGAGGCGCAGGGCTCGCTCGAGAACGTCCAGCGCCAGGTGCTCGAGGCGCAGCGCCAGGCGCGCAATACCCTGCTCTCGTCGCTCGAGCAGCAGGTCCAGCAGTCGACCCGGCTCCAATCCATCGCCGATCTGGTGTCACTGCTGCCACCGTCACTGGCCGACTCACTCTCGGCGATCTTCCCGGAGTACGCCACCGATGTCGGCTCGTCGTTCGATGCCGCAGCGTATTTGACCAACAAAACCGCCGAGGTCAACGCCAAGCGTCAGGGCGGCCGTGACGACTGGACTCCGGGCGAGGTCTATGACCGGATCCTCAAGGACTATGGCTCGCTGGAAGCACACTATCAGCAGATCGGCCGTGACGAGGGCGTGTCGCCCACCTACCAGTCAGGTGAGGACACCGTCGGCCAGCAGACCCGGCGCTTCGACGAGGACACCTACGTCGCCAACCAGGTCGCGTATCTCAACGACCGCGATCGCGGGGAACGCACCTGGTCGGGCCTGCAGTTCTACATGGCACTGGACGACGCCAACCTCAGTGCCTACGAGCACTGGCTGCGCTATGGCCGGGCCGAGGGCGTCGCCGCGTATGCCCAGGGTGGCGCCTTCACCAACGGCATCGTCCAGGAGCCTACATATTTCGACACGGGGCTGATGGGCGAGGCCGGCCCCGAAGCGATCATGCCGCTGACGCGCACCGCCGACGGCTCGCTCGGCGTGCGATCGCTGCCGTCACAGCCAATGCCGTTCATCGACGCCGGCCCGTCGACGACCGTCGACCTGAGGCCGGTCGTCGCCGAGCTGCAGGCACTGCGCCAGGACAACGTCGAACTGCGGGCGCGGCTCGATGCGCTGGTCGAGACCAGCAGCGACACCGCCGTCCACACCCGTGCCACGGCCGCTCACAGCAAGCGCACGGCCGAGAACGTCGCCGAGGGTAACCGACACTCACGGACGCGACAGAGGATGCCGGTATGAACGATCAGCAGTACCGGCAGTGGCTGGATCAGCCCAACGAGCAGCGCGTCATGCTGCTCGAACTCGAGCACGCCGCCGGCGTCCTCCAGGTGGCCGATCAGCCGTATATCGCACCGATCGCCGACCATCTCGACGATCCGGTCTACGACGACGTGCTGATCGAGGCCGTGGGTATTTCCACGCGCATCGACGGCTTGATCGAGTTCGGCGATATCCGCCTGCGCGATGATGGCGGGATCACCCACTGGCTCGGCTACCAGTTCCGGGGCTATCCGGTGCGCGCCTACCTGGGCGGCATGCACTGGTCGCGGGCGGACTTCCGGCTGATCGCAGTGGCCACCAACGAGGGCATCCGCTCCTGGGAGCGCGGCGAGCTGGTCTGCGCGGTCACGGACACCAGCAGCAAGCTGGACACGCCGATCGATACCGGCAGCCTCGAACTCGGCGGCAATCCGGTGCCGTTGGTCCTCGGCCGCTGCTTCAACGTGCCGGCCTACCGCATCTCGACGCAGGCCGACACCTATCGCGTCAGCTATCTGCCGCTGTCCAGCGTACAGCCCCGGGACAACGGCAACGCCGCGCCCCATGCCAAGGATCTCGCCAACGGCGCGTTCACGCTGGATAACCACCCGGGCAACGCCAGCACCATCACGGCGGCAGCCCACGAACCCCACGACACCCCGATGACCATGGTCGCGTGGATCGCCGCCCACTATGGGCTCGAGGTCTCGCCGGCCACCGCACTGCCCGAGGTCACCGTGGGCATCCAATCATCGAGTGCGATCAGCGGCGCGCAGATCCTCGAGCAGTTGCGCGACACCCTCGGGGCCGGATGGATGATCGACGCCCTGAACCGGCTCGACGTGCGTGTGCTCACGGCGCCCACTGGTGAGCCCGACATGACTCTGGCACCCGACGACATCGTCGATGGCACGCTCGAGCTGGATACCGTCGAGCCGCCCTGGTCGGCACTGACCCTGCGCTGGGGTCGCAACGACGCCGAGCTGCGTGGGGTCGCCGCCACCATCGACGATACCGATCCGGCACTCGCAGCGCGCTACCAGCGGGCCTGGAGCGAGTCGACCGTCTCTCAGGCCCTGGACGGCCACCCACTGGCGACGCCGGTCACGCGCGACACGCTGCTGCAGGTCGAGAGCGACGTCACCGCCGAGCGCGACCGGCGCCTGGCCTATCACGCCGAGCGCCGCGAACGCTGGCGGGTCAACACCTACGTGTCCACCGTCACCGTCTACCAGTCGATCCGCGTCGACTTGGCGCCGATTGCCGAGCGAATCGGTCGCGTGATCGCCGTGCGGCCGCAGGTGGGCGGCAAGGCCGAACTGGAGATTCTGCTATGAGCCGCGCGCTACGCCTGGTGCTCGACAACATCCACGATCGCGCAGAGTTGAGCGCGACCACCGAGGCCCAGGGCCTGTCGATCGGCAACACACAGCGCAATGAGCGCAACCGCGTCTGGCGCAGCACCGACACCAGCACCCAGGTCATCACGGGGACGCTTGCCGCCGGTGCCTACGTCGACGACATCGTCATCCTCGGTCACAACCTGACCTCGGCCGGCACCCTGCGCGTCGAGCTGCTCAGCGGTTCGACCGTCATCCGCGACAGCGGCGAGGTCTCCACCGGCGAGATCATCCCGGCGGGGATCTGGCGGGCCGGGATCGACCCCTACATGGCCACCTACAACGACAAGCTCAAGGTGCCCACCAAGCGGCTCACCGTCACCCCGGCGGCGATCACCGGATATCGCCTCACGCTCAATGATCCGAGCAATCCGGCCGGCGCGCTGGAAGTCGCCCGGGTCGTGCTTGGCCTGGCCTTCGAGCCCACCACCAACATGAGCTATGGCGTCCAGACGACCTGGGTAGACCCGGCCACTCATGAGCGCAGCGCCGGCCAGACTCTGCGCACCATCGGCGGTGGCCACCCACGCAAGCAGGTCCGCTTCAGTCTCGACTGGCTCACCCCGGGGGATCGCGAGCGCCTGATCGAGGAGATCGCCGAGATCGGCATGATCCGCGACGTCTTCGTCGATCTTTACCCCGACAGCACCGGCCTCGAGCGACTCTCGGCGCAGTTCGTCGGACGCATGAGCGAAGGCTACGGCGACACCCACGACCACTACCGCAACCGCAGCACCACGCTCACCATCACGGAGGTATGATCGTGCCCTTCACTCTTGTCAAACCCACCCCGATGAACTGGACCGGCAAGCGCATCGTCGCCGGCGACCAGGTGCCGTTCATCACCAAGTTCGAAGCGACCCAGGACATGATCGCCGCTTTCGTCGACGAATGCCGGCAGATGGTCGACTCGATCCAGGCCGGCTACGACGGCATGGTCGAGCAGATGAACGCGACCCAGGCCGCTGCCGAGCAGGCGGCCGCTGATCGCCAACAGACCGGGCTGGATCGGCAAGCAACGGCCGCTGATCGGCAGCAGACGGCGCTGGATGCCAAGGCCACGGCGGCCGACAGGCAGCAGACCGGCGAGGACCGGGCAGCGGTCGCGGCCGACAGGCAGCAGACAGGCGAGGATCGAGCGGCCACCGCCGCCGATCGGCAGCAAACGGGACTCGACGTCACGGCGACGCAACAGGCCCGCCAGGCCGCCGAGGCGCTATACAGCGATCTGGATGCAGTCAAAACCGCGCGCGAACAATCGACCGCCGCCGCGCAGTCCGCGAGCGAGGACGCCGATCGGGCCGAGACCGCCGCCGGTCAGGCCGAAGGCGCGGTAGCAGATCACGAAGCGAAAGCCGACCCGCACCCGCAGTACGTCAAGACGGTGACGCTGCAGGCGGATTACTACACCGCCGCCGAGGTCGATTCGATGGTCGCCAACGCCGGGCCATCGACGCAGGTCGGCGCGGTGGGGACGTATGCGTTCTTGCTATATCGCTATTCAACGCTATTTGAGCCGGGTGATACGGCGGCAGGCAGCAATCTGTATTACACGAATGCAACTAACCAGGACGACCCAGCGTATTTCCGAGGTCCGGTAAGCGGAACGTGGCGATGCATGGGGCACAGCTGGGCCTCCTCGGGGAATTCGAGAAAAACGTTATGGCTGAGGATCGCATGATGGATTTGAGAAATGCCGCCTACGCCGGCAACGGCACTATCGACTGCGAAATCGAACACCCCGAACTTGGGTGGATTCCTTTCACTGCATCCCCGGACGACCCCGACGAGCGCGCGCGAGGCATCTACCAGCAGATCCTCGATAGCGGGATCGAGATCGCGCCGTACGAGGTGCCACCGGTAGACGTCGAGGCCCTGGCTGCCAGCAAGCTCGATGAGATCAACCGCGCATCCGAGGCTGACCTCGCTGAGCTGCGCCGACAATACCCGCAATACGAGATCGACACCTGGCCCCAGCAGGAAGCCGAAGCCCGCGCCTGGCAGGCCGACAACAACGCCCACACGCCGACCCTCGACGGTATCGCCGCACGGCGCGGCATTGCATTCGAGGAGCTGGTGCGGCGTGTGATCGCCAACGCCGAGGCATACCGCCCGATCGTCACAGACGTCATCGGCAAGCGTCAGCGTCTCGAGGACCAGATCAGGGCGGCGGTCGACGCCGGCGATGCCGAGGCGCTCCGCGCGGTGACGTGGAGCGAGGAAGCATAGGAAAGAGGAGCGATCGCCAGTGGTGGTACCAGCACCACCGGCGATCCCAACAGCAGATCCAGCCTGCGTGTCGGCCAGGGCTCCCCGCATCGCGCGATGCACGCGGGAGTCTAGGCGAAACGTTAGATCGACAGAAGGCCTGGATGAATGAAAGCGATCCGCTGTAGCGGTTGTAGCAAGCTGCTGGCCCGTGCCGGCCAGTTCGACACCCTCGAAATCAAGTGCCCGCGCTGCGGACGCATCAACACTCAGAGAGCCACGAGCTCCAGATCCCAGGAGACCACTCGTGGCTCAACCGATAATCCCGTGGATGGGCGGCAAGCGTCGCCTCGCAGATCGCATCTTTCCTCTCATGCCGCCACATGAATGCTACGTCGAGCCGTTCGCCGGTGGCGCGGCCCTCTACTTCCTGCGCGGGCAACCCGCGCAGGTCGAGGTGCTCACCGACATCCAGCGCGCCGCGCGCTTCTACTACCTCCAACAGAACGCCTTCGGCGCCAGGATCGAGGGGCAGACATTCGGCACCGCAACCACAACCCCACCGGGGCTCAACCTGCTGCGCCTGGAGGAATCGCTCTCAGCCGCCCACCTCCGCCTGGCCAGCACCTACATCGAGCGCCTACCGTGGCAGGAGTGCATTGCCCGGTACGACCGCGCCCACACGCTGTTCTATCTCGACCCGCCGTACTGGCAGACTGAGGGATACGGGGTGCCGTTTGGCATCGAAGAGTACGAGCAGATGGCCGACATCCTCGGTAAGCTCAAGGGCAAGGCGATCATCTCGCTGAACGACCACCCCGACATCCGCCGCGTGTTCGCGAACTACCACATCGAGAGCACCGACATCCGCTACACCGTCGGCGGCGGCAAGGGCCAGGAGGCCCATGAGGTGCTCATATTCAGTTGGGACGTCGAGGCCGAGCCGGCGGGGCTGTTTTAGGCGGGAGATAACGGCCGTTTACGCGGAGGCTGTGCGGCCGTTACCGGTGTTCCATATCATGTGGCGCAGCGTCCTGATTCGTTTGGCGCGCTACAACGATGGTCGGGCTTTTTTCTCGTCGCACGGCCAAGATTCCGAGGATCGAACCCGTGTGTGCAGGTTGCGCATTTCGTGAACACTGTTCCGTTAGACTGCGAATCTGTTTAGCCTGTCACGGTTTGCGTCTACGCTTCTGGCGCAGGCTCATCACGAACGCCGTCCAAGGATTGCCGCCGCCCATGTCGTCTTCGCCTACTCAACGCCCTCGTCGTCCGCTGCGCTGGTTGCTGCTGATTCTGCTGCTGGTGGTGCTCGCCGGGGTCGCCTATCGCCTGTTGCTGGCCCCGGCGGACAAGGCTACCCCTTCCGCCCGCGCAGGTGCCCCGGCCACCGCGGTGTCGGCGGTCAGCGCCAGCCGCGGCGATCTGCCGCTGCGCCTCAGCGCCCTGGGTACCGTACGCCCGCTGCGCAGCGTCGATATCCGCACCAGGGTCGAGGGCGAGCTGACCGAGGTAGCCTTCAACGAAGGCGATCGGGTGGAGAAAGGCCAACTGCTGGCACGGATCGACCCGCGCGACTATCAGGCGGCGCTGGCCCAGGCCCAGGGCCAGCTGCGCCAGAATCAGGCCCAGTTGGCCTCGGCGCGTGAAGACCTGGCACGCTATCAGAAGCTGATCTCCACCAACTATGTCTCGCGTCAGGAGCTCGAGCAGCAGCGCCAGCTGGTGCGTCAGTACGAAGGTAGCGTGGCCGCCGACCAGGCGGCGGTCGACAGCGCCCAGGTGCAGCTGGACTACACCCGGATCACCGCGCCCTTCAGCGGCGTGGTGGGTATCCGTAACGTCGACCCCGGCAATATCGTGCAGTTGGGTGACAGCGACCCCATCGTCACCCTGACCCAGCTCGACCCGATCTCGGTGATCTTCTCGCTGCCCAGCCGCTACGTCGACACCGTGCGGGCGCGCCTGGCAGCCGGCGAACATCCGGCGGTGAGCGTGACCGGTCCCGACGGCCAGAGCGTCAACGGCCAGTTGACCAGCGTCGATAGCCGCATCGACAGCGCCACCGGTACCATTCGCCTGCGCGCCACCCTGGACAACCCCAGCGGCGGGCTCTACCCCAATGCCTATGTCGACGTCAGCCTGATCTCGCAGACCCTACGCGACCGCGTGATCGTACCCGAACCGGCGATTCAGACCGGCCAGAACGGCGACTACGTCTACGTGGTCAACGCCGACGACAGCGTCACGCGTCGCGAGGTCGAAGTGAGTGCCAGCGAGAACCACCAGAGCGCCATCGCCAGTGGCCTTGACGCCGGCGAGCGCGTGGTGGTGGACGGCGTCGACAGCCTGCGCGACGGCGCCAAGGTGCGTGTGGTCAGCGATGCCCTGCCGGGGGAGTCCACCGACGACAGTGGCAGCGCCAGCGCTGATGAGCCGGGTGGCAGTAACGCTGGTGATAGCGGCGGAGATAGTGGCGAAGATAGCGGCGGAGATGGCGGCGGAGATGGCGCGGATACCAGCGCCACCCAAGGGGCGGCTTCGGCCGCGCCGGCAGGAGGCGCGGACGGCAGCGCCTCATGAACCCCTCTCGCCTGTTCATCCTGCGCCCGGTCGCCACCTCGCTGATCATGCTGGCGATCCTGATCGCCGGCGCCCTGGCCTATCGTCTGCTGCCGATCTCATCGCTGCCGGAGGTGGACTTCCCCACCATCCAGGTGACCACGCTCTACCCCGGCGCCGGCCCGGACGTGATGCTCTCCCACGTCACCTCGCCGCTGGAGGATCAACTGGGCGAGATCGCCGGCCTCGAGGACATGAGCTCGACCAGCACCGGCGGCGCCTCGCTGATCACCCTGCGCTTCGCCCTCGACTCGGACCTGGGAGTCGCCGAGCAGGAGGTTCAGGCCGCGCTCAGCCAGGCCGAGACCCTGCTGCCGGACGATCTGCCGCGCCCGCCCAGCTACAGCAAGGTCAACCCCGCGGACGTACCGATCATGACCCTGGCGGTGAGTTCCAAGAGCCTGCCGCTGACCCGAGTCTACGATCTGGTCGACACGCGCATGGCGCAGAAGATCGCCCAGATCAGCGGCGTGGGTCAGGTCAAGCTGGCCGGCGGCCATCAGCCGGCGATCCGGGTCAGCGTCGATGCGCGCCAGCTGGCCGCCCACGGCCTCGATCTGGCCGCGGTGCGCAGCGCCATCGCCGCGGCCAACGTCAATCAGGCCAAGGGCACCCTCTATGGCCCTTACCGCGCCTATACCATCGACGCCAACGACCAGCTGCTCTCCGCCGACGGCTATCGCGACCTGATACTCAAGAGCGATGCCAACGGTGTGCTGCGTCTGGGCGATGTCGCCGAGGTCGAAGAAGGGGCTGAAAACGCCTATCTCTCGGCGCGTGCCAACCAGGACGGCGCGATCCTGATCGACGTGCTGCGCCAGCCCGGGGCCAACGTGGTCGCGGTCGCCGACAGCATCAAGCGCACCCTGCCGCAGTTGGAACGCACCCTGCCCGGCAGCGTCGACGTGCGCGTGCTCACCGACCGCACCACCACCATCCGCGCCGCGGTCAAGGATGTGCAGTTCGAGCTGATGCTGGCGATTGCGCTGGTGGTCATGGTCACCTTCCTGTTCCTGCGTAACATCCCGGCCACGCTGATTCCCAGCCTGGCGGTGCCGCTGTCGCTGGTGGGTACCTTCGGCGCCATGCAGCTGGCCGGCTTCAGTCTCAACAACCTCACCCTGATGGCACTGACCATCGCCACCGGCTTCGTCATCGACGACGCCATCGTGGTGCTGGAGAACATCACCCGCTACATCGAGAAGGGTGAGCGGCCGCTGGCCGCCGCGCTCAAGGGCTCCCGCCAGATCGCCTTCACCATTCTCTCGCTGACGGTATCGCTGCTGGCGGTGCTGATTCCGCTGGTGTTCATGAGCGGCGTGGTCGGGGTGCTGTTCCGCGAGTTCGCACTGACCCTGGCGATCTCGATCGTGATTTCGGCCTTCGTTTCGCTGACGCTGACCCCGATGCTCTGCGCGCGCTGGCTCAAGCATCGTCCGGAGGCGGTCGAGGAGAGTGATGACGAGGCGCTGGTACGCGGCCGCCAGGGTCTGTTCGGGCGGTTGACCCGTGGCTACGAGCACGCCCTGAACTGGGTGCTGCGCCACCAGGGCCTTACCCTTGGCGTGGCCGTGGCCACCCTGGCGGTGACCGCGCTGCTGTTCGCGTTCACCCCCAAGGGGCTGTTCCCGGTACAGGACACCGGGGTGATCCGCGGTATCACCACCGCCACCCAGTCGACCTCGTTCCACGCCATGTCGGTCCGCCAGCAGCAGCTGATCGACCGCCTGCTCGCCGATCCGGCGGTGGCGAGTCTCTCCTCGAGCATCGGCATCGACGGCACCAACACCACCCTCAACAGCGGCCGAGTGACGATCAACCTGAAGCCGCTGGATGCGCGCGACGGCCTCCACACGGTGCTCGCCCGGCTGCGCCAGGCGAGTCAGGGCATACCCGGGCTGACGGTGGCGCTGCAGCCGGTCCAGGATCTGACCCTGGAAGACACCATCAGCCGCTATCCCTATCAGTTCGCGCTGACCCAGGGTGACCGCGCCACCCTGGACACCGACGCCGCCAAGCTGCTCGCCCGGCTGCGTCAGGCGCCAGCGCTGGCCGGCGTCTCCAGCGACGTGCAGAACGCCGGGCGCAAGCTCCAGGTGACCATCGACCGCGCCCGTGCCGGGCGTCTCGGCGTCAGCGTCGCCGATATCGACGACGCGCTCTACGATGCCTTCGGCCAGCGCCTGGTCTCGACCATCTTCACCCAGGCCAGCCAGTACCGGGTGGTGCTCGCCGCCAACCACGCCGACAGCGATGGCCCGGCAGCGCTCTCGCGGCTCTACGTGATCAACGCCGACGACGAACGCATCCCGCTGACCACTCTGGTCAGCCTGCACGAGACCACCACCCCGCTCTCGCTGCAGCGGCAGAACCAGTTCCCCTCGGCGCTGATGTCATTCGCCGTCGCCGATGGCTACTCGCTGTCGCAGGCCTTCGCTGCGGTCGACCAAGCGGCGCAGGAGAGCCTGAGCGCGCAGACCACGCTCAGCTATCGCGGCGCGGCGCTGGCCTACAACGATTCCACCGGGGATACCCTGTGGCTGATCCTGGCCGCCATCGTCACCATGTATATCGTGCTGGGGATTCTGTACGAGAGCTTCATCCACCCGTTGACGATTCTCTCGACCCTGCCCTCGGCGGCGATCGGTGCCCTGCTGGCACTGCAACTGAGCGGCGGCGCGCTGGGTCTGGTCGCGGTGATCGGCATCATCCTGCTGATCGGTATCGTCAAGAAGAACGCCATCATGATGATCGACTTCGCCCTCGAGGCGCAGCGCGAGCGCGGCATGGCCCCGGCCCAGGCGATCCACACCGCGGCGCTGCTGCGCTTCCGGCCGATCATGATGACCACCTGTGCCGCCCTGCTCGGGGCGCTGCCGCTGATGTTCGCCAGCGGCTACGGCGCCGAGCTGCGCCAGCCGCTGGGGTTGACCATGGTCGGCGGACTGCTCTTCAGCCAGCTGCTGACGCTGTTCACCACGCCGGTGGTGTATCTGTTCTTCGACCGCCAGGCGGCGCGCTGGCGGCGAGACGCGCCGAACACGGCCGCCGACGAGGTTGAGGCATGAGTCTCTCGGCCCCCTTCGTCCGTCGCCCGGTGGCCACCCTGCTGCTGGCGATGGCGGTGGTGATGCTGGGCTCGCTGGCCTACCAGCGACTGCCGGTGGCGCCGCTGCCCAACGTCTCCTTTCCCACCATTCTGGTGATCGCCAATCTCACCGGCGCCAACCCGGAGACCATGGCGTCGAGCGTGGCGACCCCGCTGGAGCGCTCGCTGGGGCGGATTCCCGGGATCACCCAGATGACCTCCAGCAGCAGCAGCGGCTCGAGCCGGATCATCGTCCAGTTCGATCTCGACAAGGACATCAACGTCGCCGCCCAGGAGGTCCAGGCGGCGATCAACGATGCCCAGCCGCTGCTGCCCAGCGCCATGACCAGCCGCCCCAGCTACCGCAAGCTCAACCCTTCGGCAGCGCCGGTGCTGATTCTCTCGGTCACCTCCAACACCCTGCCCACCGGTGAGCTCTACCGCCTCGCCGATACCCAGATCGCCCCGCCCATCGCCCAGGTCCAGGGGGTCGGCGACGTCAGCGTCGGCGGCAGCTCGTCACCGGCGGTGCGCGTCGCCCTCGACCCGCGCCGGCTCAACCACGCCGGTATCACCCTGGACGCGGTGGCCGGAGCGCTGCGCGCCGCCACCACCCAGTCGCCCACCGGCTTCGTCCAGAACATCGACCACCGCTGGGAGATCGACACCGACTCGCAACTGCTCGAAGCCAGCGACTACGACCAGGTGGTGATCAAGCGCGGCACGGATGGTGCCGAGGTACGCCTGGGCGATGTCGCCACCATTCGCGATGGGGTCGAGGATCGCTACAACGTCGGTTTCCAGAACGACCGCCCGGCAGTACTGCTGATAGTCAGCGCGGCCAGCGGGGCCAATATCATCGAGACCATCGCCGGGGTGCGCGAGCGGCTCGACACTATCCGCGCGGCGCTGCCGGGGGATGTCAATCTCAGCGTCGAGCTCGACCGCGCGCCGGGTATCCAGGCGTCACTGCACGAGACCCAGCTGACGCTGCTGCTGGCGATCGCGCTGGTGGTACTGGTGGTCTTTCTCTTTCTGCGCAACGCCCGCGCCACCATCATCCCCAGCGTCGCCATTCCGGTCTCGCTGGTGGGCACCTTCGCCATGATGCGGGTGTTCGACTTCTCCCTCGACACCCTGTCGCTGATGGCGCTGATCGTCTCGATCGGCTTTCTGGTCGACGACGCCATCGTGGTGGTGGAGAACATCGCGCGCCATATCGAACGCGGCGTACCGCCGCTGCGGGCGGCGCTGGATGGCGCCCGCGAGGTGGGCTTCACGGTCACCGCGATGAGCGTCTCGCTGGTGGCAGTGTTCATTCCGCTGCTGCTGCTGGGCGGCTTCATCGGGCGGCTGTTCCACGAGTTCGCGGTCACGCTGTCACTGGCCATCGCGGTATCGCTGCTGGTCTCGCTGACGCTGACGCCGATGCTCTGCGCGCGCTGGCTCAAGCCCAGCCGCGCCCAGGAGCCGCGCTGGTCGCGGGCGCTCGCCGGCTTCGGCCGGCGCTGTCTCGACCTCTACGCACGCAGCCTGGACATCGCGCTCAGACACCGCCGGCTGACGCTACTGTCGCTGCTCGGCGTGATCGCGCTCAACGGTTATCTCTACGTCGCGGTGGACAAGGGCTTCGTGCCGGAGCAGGACACCGGGCGTCTGCTCGGCACCATGCGCGCCGACCAGGCGCTGTCGTTCGACGCTGCCTCGGACAAGCTGCGCCAGGTCCGCGAGCGCCTCACCGCCGACCCCGCGGTGGCCAGCGTGCTGGGCTTCATGGGCGGTCGCGGCCCGGGCCGCGGCGGCGCCTCGGCGACGCTGTTCATTACTCTCAAGCCGCAGCGCACCCAGTCGACCCAGGCCATCGGCAACCGCCTGATGGCCGGTCTCCAGGGCATGCCCGGGGTCAGCACCTTCATGTTCCCGCTGCAGGACATCCGCGTCGGCGGCCGCTCGACCAGCGCCTCGATGTACGAAATCACGCTCAAGAGCGATGACCTGGCCCTGCTAGGCACGTGGTCGAAGAAGGTGCAGACCGCGATGGAGAGCGTCGACGGCATCACCGCCATCGACAGCGACAACCGCGGCGAGGGGCAGTCGGCCAAGCTGGTGGTGGATCGCGACCTGGCCGCGCGTCTGGGCGTCGACATGCGTAGCATCGATACCGCCCTGGGCCAGGCCTTCGCCCAGAGCAAGGTCGCCAGCCTCTACGACGCCGACGAACAGCGCTACGTGGTGATGGAGGTGGCGGCGCCCTATCGCCAGGCGCCGGAGGCGATCGGCGACCTCTACGTCAGCGGCAAGGACGATACCCTGGTGCCGATCTCAGCGTTCAGCCATATCGAGCGCAGCACCACGCCGGTCAGTGTCAATCACCAGGGGCAGTTCGCTGCCACGACGATCTCGTTCAACCTCGAGGATGGGGTCTCCCTCGGCGAGGCCACCGAGCGCATTCGCGCAGCGGTCGACGCGCTGCGCCCACCCACCGCGATCCAGGTCGATTTCGAGGGCAGCGCCGGCACCTTCCAGAGCGGCATCGAAGCGATGCCGTGGCTGATCCTGGCGGCGCTGGTCACCGTCTACCTGGTGCTGGGCATTCTCTACGAGAGCTATATCCACCCGCTGACGATTCTCTCGACGCTGCCCTCGGCGGGGGTCGGCGCGCTGCTCGCACTGATGGCGCTGGATACGCCGTTCACGCTGATCGCGCTGATCGGCATCATCCTGCTGATCGGGGTGGTCAAGAAGAACGCCATCATGCTGATCGACTTCGCCGTGATCTGCGAGCGCGAGCAGGGCATGAGCCCGCTGGAGGCGATTCGTCACGCCGCCCTGGTGCGCTTCCGCCCGATCATGATGACCACCCTGGCGGCGATTCTGGGCGCCCTGCCGCTGCTGCTGGGCACCGACGAGAACGCCGCCCTGCGTGCCCCGCTGGGGATCACCATCATCGGCGGTCTGGTGGTCAGCCAACTGCTCACGCTCTACACCACGCCGGTGGTCTATCTCTATCTCGACCGCCTGCATCGGCGCCTGCGCCCGCGGCAGCTGGCCAACGAGCACGCCGACTGAGCACGCCGACTCAGCGCCGGCGAGGAGTAAGGCTCGCCGCGTTCAACCGGCGTGACGATAGCGCCCCTTGCCGGCGCGCTTGGCCTGATAGAGGGCGGCATCGGCGCGATCGATCAGCTTCATCAGCCGCTCGGCGTCCAACTGACGGAGGTCGGCCTCGCGTGCAATGCCAATGCTCATCCCCACCCCGGGATAGGTCTTGTCGAGCGCCTTGATGGTCGCCAGCAGGCGCTCGGCGATCTCCGACGCCAGGAACTCGCTGGCGCCGGACAGTAGCAGCAGAAATTCGTCCCCACCCCAGCGCACGACGAGATCCTGCTGACGCAACACCTGCTGAAGGAGTGCCGCCACGTCCACCAGCAGGGCGTCGCCGGCCTCGTGGCCTTGGTGGTCATTGATCTGCTTGAAGCCGTCCAGATCGATATAGTAAAGCGTCGCTGGCAGCGCGCCCGCGACACTGCGGCGCAAGTCATCGACCCGGCGATAGAAGCCGGGACGATTGTGGAGGCCGGTCAGATAATCGTGTTCCGCCTGGAAGCGGCTGCGGCTCTCCCCCAACAGGGCCCGCTCGGCGAAGCCATTGAGATAGCAGCTGAACCATAGCGTGGCCAGCCAGTAGACCGGCCCCTGGGCGACGAAGATCCAGTAGGCACCCTCCGCCTGGAACGGCACCGCCAGCTTGAGCGGCACATCGGCGAGCAGCACCAGCAGGACCGACAGCCGCGGCCGGCCAATGCACAGGGCGGGAAATGAGCTGGATACCACCAGCAAGGTACCGATGGCGACCAGCTGCAGCGGTGGTGGCGCCTCCATGAGGGCATAGACACCGAGCCCGCCCAGTGACAGCGCCCATAGCAGCACGAGAATGAGAATCCCGTCCACCGGCGCGCTCTGGCCGCGCTGCGCGCGTCGCTGACGCCAGTGGTACTCCAGGACTCGGCCGGCCATCAGCCCCAGGTTCAATATCACCCAGGCCAGCATGAACGGCGATGGAGTGGTGATCAGCATGGCCACGCCGGCGAGCAAGGTGCACGTCATCCCCGCCAACAGCAGCGGCAGATGCATGATGGCGCCACCACTGAGCCTTTTTATCACCTCGTCCGGCAACGCACGATCGCAGCCGTTGAGCCAACGCAGGAATCGATACCGGGGCAGGTCGAAGTTCATGCTGTACGAGCGCCGACCCAGGGCCATGAGACGCAAGAGGAGTTTCATTCAGGCTTCCGTTGAGGATCGCGTGCGATCGATGGATGGTGACCGGTGATCGACGACGGCCATCGCGTCGTATGTCTCTGCGCCCCTAGTGTGCCCTCGACTCGTCTAGGAGCCTATCGGCAGGCGGTCTGGCACGCTGAAGCGAGCCCGACTAGCCCAAAAGGATAAGAGCCGAGACGCTAGCCAGCCGGCCTGCGATCCGCTAGTCTGAAAACCAAATTCAAACGCTCGTCTGAATTTGTGGGAGCGTCCCCCGCAGCGGTGTCTGCGGCCGGCACTCCCGACGTCTTCTCCTGCGGAGTTCGCCATGATCACACTGCTGCTTCTCGTCGCCGCCATCGTCGGCTGTCTGGTCGTCATGCGTCGCGAGGCCGGCGCCCTGCCGGCCGTCGCGGTACTCGCCGTTCTCGGCGTACTGGGGCTGGTTCTGGATGCCGAGATCATCGGCGTCCTGCTGCTGATCGCCGCCGCCGGCATCGCCATCTGCGGGCTCAAGCCGCTGCGCCGGCTGTGGCTGTCGCCGCGTCTGTTCAAGGTGTTCAAGAAGATCGCGCCCAAGGTCTCCGAGACCGAGCGCGTGGCGCTGGATGCCGGCACCGTGGCCTGGGACGGCGAGCTGTTCAGCGGCCGCCCGGACTGGAAACGCCTGCTGGCGTTCGACAACCCCGGCCTGAGCGACGAGGAGCAAGCCTTCATCGATCACCAGTGCGCGGTCGCCGCCGGCATGTGCAACGCCTGGGAGATCGCCCGCGAGCGCGCCGACATGCCCCCCGAGCTGTGGGATTATCTGAAGAAGGAGCGCTTCTTCGGCATGATCATTCCCAAGGCGTATGGTGGCCTCGAGTTCTCGGCCAAGGCGCAGTCAGCGGTACTGCAGAAGCTCGCCTTCAACGAGACCCTGATGAGCACCGTGGGCGTGCCCAATTCGCTCGGCCCGGGTGAACTGCTGCTCAAGTACGGCACCGAAGAACAGAAGAACCACTACCTGCCGCGCCTGGCCGATGGCCGTGACATCCCCTGCTTCGCGCTGACCGGCCCGCGCGCCGGCAGCGACGCGACCTCTATCCCCGATGTGGGTATCGTCTGCCGCGGCATGCACGAAGGCAAGGAAGTCCTCGGCCTCAAGCTCACTTTCGAGAAGCGCTGGATCACCCTGGCACCGATAGCCACCGTGGTCGGCCTGGCCTTCCGCATGTTCGACCCGGACAACCTGCTCGAACGCGGCGAGAGCGATATCGGCATCAGCTGTGCGCTGATCCCGCGTGAGACCGAAGGCATGCAGATCGGCCGCCGTCACCATCCGATCGGCAGCCCGTTCATGAACGGTCCGATCCGCGGCAAGGATGTGTTCATCCCGCTCGACTACCTGATCGGCGGGCTGGAGATGGCCGGCCAGGGCTGGCGCATGCTGGTCGAGTGCCTCTCCGTGGGGCGCTGCATCACCCTGCCCTCCGGCGCTGCCGGCACCGGGCGCTACGCGGTGGGCTGGACCGGCGGCTTCGCGCGGATCCGGCGCCAGTTCAACATCGCCGTGGCCGACATGGAGGGGGTGCAGGAGCCGCTGGCGCGTCTCGCCGCCAAGGCCTATATCTCCCAGGCCGCGGTGATGCAGACCGCCAACACCATCGACCACGGGGTCAAGCCGGCGGTGCCCTCGGCGATCCTCAAGAGCCAGCTGACCGAATTCCAGCGCGAGATGATGATCGACGCCATGGACGTGCATGGCGGGCGTACCGTGACCCTGGGGCCGCGCAACTACCTGGGGATCGGCTTCAGTGCCACGCCGGTGTCGATCACCGTCGAGGGCGCCAACATCATGACCCGCAACCTGATGATCTTCGGTCAGGGCGCGATCCGCTGCCATCCTTACGTGCTCGACGAGCTGGCGGCCAAGGACAGCAATGACTTCGCGGCATTCGACAAGCTCTTCTTCCGCCACACCGGGCTGATCTTCGGCAACGCCGCGCGCGCCTTCACCCAGGCGCTGGGACTCGGCCGCGCCGAGGTACCGTTCGACTCCCTGGCCAAGCCCTATGCGCAGGAGGTGGCACGCCTCTCCTCCGCCTTCGGCCTGTGCGCCGACGCCGCCATGGCCAGCCTGGGCGCCAAGCTCAAGCAGCGTGAGATGATCTCGGCGCGCCTGGGCGACGTGCTCTCCAACCTCTACCTGCTGTCGATGGTGCTCAAGCAGTGGCACGACAGTGACCGGGTCGACGGTGAAGCCGCGCTGTTCCACTACAGCTGCCGCTTCCTGCTCAACCGCGCCGAGCAGGCCCTGGTGGAGCTCTACGAGAACCTGCCCAACCGCGCCCTGGCCCATCTGCTCGCTGGCATCACGATGCCGCTGGGGCGCCGCTGGCACAAGCCGCAGGACAGCCTGACCCGCGATATCGCCAAGGCGATCTCCACCGACACCGCGCTGCGTCACAAGCTCACCCGCAATACCTGGGACAGCTGGGAAGAGGGTCAGCAGGAGAACCCGCTGGCACGCTACAACGCGCTGCTGGCCAACGCCGAGCGCGCCGAGACGATCTATCGCACGCTGGCCAAGGCGCGCGCCAAGCGCGAACTGCCGGAAGCCGCACTGCACCCCGAGCAGTGGATCGAAGCGGGTCTAGAAGCCGGCCTGCTGAGCGAGGAGGATGCCGTATTCATGCGCGCCCACGAGGCCGAGGTGCTGGACATGCTGACGGTCGACGACTTCGACTTCGACGCCTTCACCAGCCAGCAGCCGAGTGCCAACCACGAGCGCCAGACCCACACCACGCCGGCGTGAATAGGGGCCGGGGGCCAGCAGTAATGATCCCCAGCCTCTCTCTCCCAAAAGGCCGCGGCCCCGTTCGAGAACGGGGCCGCGTTTTTTTGTGCCGCCGGGGCGCGCCAGCAGTTCGGGATAACCCCAGTGTTCACGATAACCTCAGATGGCAGGCCGACTACTGCTCCAGCACCTGTAACTGGACGTCGGCGGTGCCGTCATCGATCAGTCCCAGCTTCTCGGCAGCCCGCTGCGACAGATCGATGATGCGCCCGGGGACGAAGGGCCCGCGGTCGTTGATTCGCACGATGGCGCTGTCCCCGGTGCTCAGATGCGTCACCTTGACCCGGGTACCGAACGGCAGCGTCTTGTGCGCTGCGGTCATCGCCTGGCCATCGTAGGGTTCACCGCTGGCGGTCAGCCGCCCTTCGAAATAGGGCGCGTAGTAGGTCGCTTCGCCGACCCGGCGGCGCTGGTTGGGCACCGGCCGTGGCTCACGCTCGTGCGCTACCACCGGTCCCGGCGCCTTGCGCTTGCCGGCGGCCTTGCCGGTGGTGCTGGTTGCCGCCGGCGCGGCGTCAGACTGGGTGGCGTGGGGCGTGGCGCAGCCGGCCAGCAGCAGACTCATGGCGAGCGCGGCGAGCAGCGGCCGCCACCCGAGTGCGGCACGCCCAGGTGGCACCGGTGGCGGATCAGCGCGGGATGAATCGGCACCGGGCAGGTGGTCGCGAACGACGGCGCTAGCCCGAGCGGGCGCCGTGGAAACATCGATGGTGGCCATAAATTGCAGGTCTCTCGGCAAGCGGGTCGCGATGGCGGATCGCGGAACATCACGGCTGACGGAAGCTGCGCTCATGATAGCGGCCAAATGAGCAAGATGAGAGGAATCGCGGTCAGCGTGACCACCGCCGACAGCGGCAGCCCCAGCTTCCAGTAGTCGCGGAAACGATAGCCCCCCGGCCCCATCACCAGGGTATTGGACTGATGCCCGATCGGGGTGAGGAAGGCGCAGGAGGCGCTCACCGCCACCGCCATCAGAAACGGATCGAGCGAGACCTGCATGCCGCTGGCCAGATTGGCTGCGATCGGCGCCATCAATAGCGCCGCGGCGGCATTGTTGATGACGTTCGAGAGCAGCAGCGTGAGCACGAACAGCGCCGTCAGGGTGACCACCGGCGGCCAGCCGCTGCCCGCCGACATCATGGCGTCGGCGATCATCTGCGCCCCGCCGCTGGTCTCCAGCGCCTTGCCCACCGGCAGCATCGCCGCCAGCAGCACGATCACCGAGCCCTCGATCGCGTCATACCCCTCCCGCAGTGGCAGCACGCCCAGGGCCAGGGTGATCAGCGCCGCCAGCGACATGGCGATGGCCGCGGGCAGCAGATCGAACACCATGGCGGCGATCGCCAGCGCGAAGATGCCCACCGACAGCCATAGCTGGCGCGGCTGCCCCAGCGCCAGCTTACGACTGGCCAGCGGCAGACAGCCCAGGGTCGACAGGCTCTCGCTCAGGTTGTTCTCGTCGCCCTGCAGCAGCAGGACATCGCCGGGCTGGAAGCGCACCTCGCGCAGGCGCTGCTTGAGCCGGGTACCATCGCGGGAGACCGCCACCAGATGCAGGCCGTGCTGGTTGAGCAGGCGCAGTTGGGAGACGGTGCGGTTGATCATCATCGAGTCGTTGCGTACCACCACCTCGACCAGCTGCAACTCATCGGCATCGAGTCGGGGCCGCGCGTCATCGCTATCCTCGTCATCCTCGCCGCTGGCGCTGATGCTCAGCCCCGCTTTGTCCTCGAGCAGCTTGAGATCCTCCGGGCCTGCCTCCAGCAGCAGGATGTCGCCGGCGGCCAGGGGTCCGAAAAAGCGGTGGCCGGAGTAGCGCTCTTCGCCACGCAGCACGGCCAGTACCGGCACCGGGTCGCCGCACACCTCGCGCAACTCGCGCAGGCTCCAGCCCACCGCCTTGGCGTCCTCGTTGACGTGCAGCTCGCTGAGATAGGCCGAGGTCTCGAACAGCTCGTCGGCGGAGGCCTGCCCCTGGCGCTGCGGCGTCAGCCGCCCGCCCAGCAGGATCATGAAGGCGAGCCCCGCCAGCGCCACCGCACCGCCTACCGGGGCGAAGTCGAACATGCTGAAGGGCCCCTCGCCCTGTCCGGCGCGGAAGGCACTGATAATGATATTGGGCGGCGTGCCGATCAGTGTGATCAGCCCGCCCAGCAGCGAACCGAAGGCCAGCGGCATCAGCAGCAGCGAGGGCGAGGTGTCGTGCTCGCGGGCGACGCGCACCGCCACCGGCAGCAGCAGCGCCAGCGCACCGACGTTGTTCATCATCGCCGATAGCAGGATCACCGTCGCCGTGAGCACCGAGAGCTGCCAGATCGGGCGACTACCGGCCTTGAGCGTCTTCTCGGCGATCCAGTCGACCACGCCGGCGTGTTCGAAGCCACGACTCAGAATCAACACCGCGGCGACGGTGATCACCGCCGGATGGCCGAAGCCGGAAAATGCCTGATCGGCGGGCACCAGCCCCAGCAGCACGCTCGCCAGTAGCGCCGCCATGGCCACCATGTCGTAACGAAAGCGCCCCCAGACGAAGGCGACCAGGGTCAGAAAGAGGACCGCGAAGACCCAATAGGCATCCTGCATGGGTATGACTCCTTGTCGTGCACTGCTGCCCTCCCGGCAACAGGTTTGATAGGCAAACCACCTGCCGAGCCTGCCCGCAGCAGCGAAAAAGCCGGCAGCGCCCCAGAGGCGCTGCCGGCTTTTGCAGCATAGGTCATTGTCACGCCGGCGGCCGTGCACCGGCGCTCACGGGCGCGGCTCAGGGAATCAGAATCGTCGACCCGGTAGTGCGCCGCGCCGCCAGCGCCTCCTGCGCCTTGCCCGCGTCGGCCAGATCGAAACGCTGGGCGATATCCATCTTGACCTTGCCGCTCTCGAGCAGATCGAACAGATCCAGGCTCATCTCATCCAGCCGCTCAGGCGTGTCGGCGTAGCCGTTGAGGCTAGGGCGGGTCAGGTAGAGCGAGCCCTTCTGGTTGAGAATGCCGATATTGACCCCCTCCACCGCGCCGGAGGCGTTGCCGAAACTCACCATCAGCCCGCGCGGGGCGAGACAGTCGAGCGAGGTGGTGAAGGTGTCCTTGCCCACCGAGTCGTAGACCACCGGCACCATGGCCCCGCCGGTCAGCTCGCGTACCCGCTCGGCGACGTTCTCCTTGCGGTAGTTGATCGTCGCCCAGGCGCCGTTGCGCTTGGCCAGCTCGGCCTTCTCGTCAGAGCCCACGGTGCCGATCACCTTGACGTCGAGCGCCTTGGCCCACTGGCAGGCGATGGAGCCCACACCGCCGGCCGCGGCATGGAACAGGATCGTCTCGCCGCCCTCCAGTGGAAAGGTCTGGCGCAGCAGGTACTGCACCGTCAGCCCCTTGAGCATCGACGCCGCGGCGATCTCGAAGGAGATGTCCTCGGGCAGCTTGACCACTTTCTCCGCCGGCAGCACGTGCAGCTGCGAGTAGGCGCCGAGGGGCCCCTGGGCATAGGCCACGCGGTCACCGACAGCAAGGTGGGTCACGCCTTCGCCCACTGCCTCGACCACCCCCGCCCCTTCGGTGCCCAGCCCGGACGGCAACGACGGCGCCGGATAGAGCCCGGTGCGGAAGTAGATATCGATGAAGTTGAGGCCGATGGCACGGTTCTCGACGCGCACTTCGCCCGCCTGGGGCGCTGCCGGTTCGAAGTCGACATACTCGAGCACCTCGGGGCCGCCGGTGCGAGAAAACTGAATGCGCTTGACCATGAACTGTCCTTGTGGGGAAACGGGTTGAGCTTGGCGTACTTGGCGTGCGTAGGGGTATCGAACGACACGAACCTCAGTCCTGTCGATACCTCAGTCCTGTCCAAACCCTCATCCAAGCGCCATTCGCCAGCCGGGTCAAGCCACACGCCGCGAACGGGCCGGTTTGATGCTCGGAGGCTCGGCCCGCTCGATGGGGTCAGATCACGCTGTGGGGAAAGCGCTCCAGCGCGGCAACGAAGCGCTGCTTGTAGGACTCGAAGGTCTCCGGGTCGGCCTTGAAGGTCTTGACGATGCCGTCGCCGTCGAAGCGCACCACGCCGGGCAGCTTCCCGCCCTTGGGCTCGGGATGACGCGGCGCCAGACCGACAAGCATGCCGCCCTCGGCATCGATCCAGCGAGTGATACCGCAGTCACGGAAAAAGCGCTGCGCCTCGGCGTCATTGGCGAGCACGCGCAGCGGCGCTTTCTCGGCGAGCAGACGGATGAGGCGCGCGCTGTGCTCGCTATGACCATCGCCCTGAGGTGTCGAGACCATCGCCAGCTCCATGCTGCGCCCCTCGACGTCGGCGGAGACCAGCGCCAGGCTCAGCACCTGGCGGTCGTCGTCGGTCAGGGCGAACAGCCGTGCGGCCTCCTGCTCGAACAGCACGCCCAGGGTCCCGGCGAAGGTGACCAGCGGCGCCAGCCCCGCTTCACGGCCATAGACATTGGCGCACAGCTGGGCCAGGCACGCCTCGCGGCTCTCGGGGTTCTTCACATGAACGACTTTCATCGGACTCTCCGCACGCATCGACTCGGCCCCGCCCGCGCTGACGCACGCTGTTGGCGTGCCGCCGGACGCGGGCAGGCAAAAGCGCGCAGCCTAGCATATTCCATCGCCGCGGGCGCGCCACCGACCCCGGGGACCGGCATCACCCCTCGGTTCGAGACCGGCTCAGCGGACAGGATTGGCAGTAGGCCACCGGGCAGGCGGCACGGTAATAGAGGCAGCAACTGCGCCGGTAGCGCACCTCGACGCCATCCGCACGGCGGGTCTTGGCGTGATGGAAACGCGCCAGCGGGTTGAAGTCGATGCCAAACAGCTCGGGGTCGGCCTCGAGCAGGAAGCGGTAGTCCGCCTCACAGCGCCGGCGCGCGGCGGCGTCGACCAGCCCGCCTTCGAGCTCGGCCAGGCGGCGTTCGTAGAGTGAATAGACCCGCACTGCCAGATTCTCCCACAGCATGCGCGGCGGCACGCCGCCCACCTCACGCAGGGTCTGCCACAGCGGTGTGATCAGCCCGGCGAACAGCTGCTTCAACAAGGCATGACGCGCGCGCTCCCGCGACGCCGGCGCCCAGCGCTGAAGTTGCAGCGAGCGCAGTGGCAGCGTCGAACGCCACGCCTGGCCATCGTGGCGGATATCGATCAGGCAGTTGCCCGGCGCCAGATCGAGCCCGCGATCGCACACCGAGAGCAGATAGAGCGGCGCGCCGGTGAGCAGAAAACCCAGGCGCTTCGACAGCAACGAGGCGGTGGTGCGCCGGTCGGGCGAGCCGAGAATCGGCCCCAGACGGTCCAGCAGTTCAGCGCAGCGCCGGGGGTCGCGGAACGCCGTCATCGACAGTGCCGCCGCCCCCGCGGCATCCGCCGACTCGAGGCACAGGGACTCATACAGATAGCGATGGTGCTCGGCCGCCACCGAAGCGCAATCCTGGTGGCCAAGCGGGCCCCGCGCCGCTGCCGGCATCATCACGCTGCCCCCTTGCCGAACGGAATGCATAGCGGCGTATGGAAGAATGGATCCTCGATCACCCGGCACTCGAGCTGGAATATCTCTTTGACCCGTTCACGGGTGATCACCGCCTGAGGCCGCCCCTGGGCATGAACACGACCCTCGCGAATCGCCACGATATGGTCGGCATAGCGGCACGCCAGGTTGAGATCGTGCAGGACCATGACAATGGTCTTGCCGGCATCACGGTTGAGGCTGACGAGTAATTCGAGCACCTCCATCTGGTGGGTCAGATCGAGAAACGATGTGGGCTCGTCGAGCAGCATCAGCGGCGTGTCCTGAGCTACCGCCATGGCGATCCAGGCACGCTGACGCTGGCCACCGGAAAGCGTCTCGACGCGCTGCTCGGAGAGGTCATCGAGGCCGGTCCTCGAAAGCGCCTGCGCCACGGCGCGTTCATCGTCTTCGGACCACTGCGCCAGCCAGCTCTGATGCGGATGGCGGCCCAACCCCACCAGTTGACGCACGCTGATGCCCTCCGGCGCCACCGGGTGCTGTGGCAGTAGCGACAAAGTCCTGGCCACCGCCCTGGTCGGCCGCTGCCGGATATCCTCACCGTCGAGAGCGACCTGACCCTGCCACGGCGTCAGCAGTCGAGCCAATGCTTTCAGTAGCGTGCTCTTGCCGCAGCCGTTGCTGCCGACCAGCACCGAGATGCGCCCTTCCGGCAGCTCGAGCGACAGCTCGCGCAGAATGGCCTGCCGCTGGTAGCCCAGTGTGAGTCGGTTCGCAGAGAGAGTCGCCATGGCGTCAGCGTGCCTGTTTCATCATCAATCCCAGAAAGAACGGCGCTCCGATGGCCGCCACGAAGAGCCCCGCCGGCAGATCCAGCGGCGGAAACAGCAGCCGCCCGGCAAGATCTGCCGCCATCGTCATGCCCGCGCCGACCAGGATTGCCATGACGATCTGCGCCGCGCCCGGCTGGCGCAACAGAAGTCTCGCCACATGCGGTGCCACCAGGCCGACGAAAGCCATCGCCCCACCCCAGGCCACCGCGATACCCGCCAACCCCGCTGCCAGCAGGATCAACAGCGTGCGTGTCCACTGTACCCGCACCCCGATACCCACCGCCAAGCCGTCGTCCAGCGGCGCCAGCAAGGCAAGACGCACCAATGGCATCAGCGCCACGAGCGCCACACCGAAGCAAGCCGCGAGCCACCCGACATCGGACCAGTTGCCGCCGTAAACGCTACCGGTCAGCCATACGTAGGCCGACAGTGTGGTGGTGAGCGGACTGGACACCAGCACGAAGGTCGTCACCGCACTCAGCAGCGTCGACAGTCCGATGCCCATCAGCACCAGCCGCAGCGGCGTCGCCCCCCCGCGCCAGGCCGCCAGCATCACCAGCAGTACCGCGAGCAGCGCCCCGAGGGCCGCCGCCAGCGGCATCCAGGCGGTGCCGACATCGGCGGCCAAGAATGCCAGATAGCCGACCGCCAAAGTCGCGGCGCCGGCGGTCACGCCCAAGGTATCCGGCGACGCCAGCGGGTTGCGCATGACCTGCTGCAGCAACCAGCCAGAAAGCGCCAGGGCCGCCCCCACCAGCGCTCCCAGCAGCGTCCGTGGCAGGCGCAGCTGCCACAGGATCAGGCCAGCGCCGCTATCGGGCGAGCGCAGTGCCACCAGCCACTGCGGCGCAGACACGGCAGCCTCGCCGAGAGCCAGCGAGGCCAGCAGAATCAGCAGTACCACCAACAGTGCCAGCGCCACACGGCGCCACGCTCGCCAGGTAACGACACGCGAAAAGGGTCCAAGGCGCAGCGCGCGAGCCTCACCCATGGCGGCCCCCCTGGCGACGCACCAGTGCCATGAACACCGGCGCCCCGAGTAGCGCCGTCATCACGCCGATGGGCACTTCCCGGGGCGGAATCAGGGTCCGCGCCATCACGTCCGCGACGAGCAGCAGCATGGCACCCAGCAGCGCCGCCAGCGGCAGCCAGTGGCGATGATCCGGCCCTGCCAGACGTCGCGCCAGGTGCGGCACTATCAGCCCGATGAAGACGATATTGCCCGCCATCGCCACCGCCGCGCCCGCCAACAGCACCACACACACGACCGAGATCAGTTGCAGGCGCCGCACCGAGATACCGGCGCCGACTGCCACCGCCTCCCCCGCCGCCAGCACGTTCCACTGCCGCAGACAGGGCCAGCACGCCAGCAGTGCCGCCAGCGTGATCAGCATCAGCGGCCAGACCTGCGTCAACGGCCGGGCCGCGACCGACCCTGCCAACCAGAACAGCATCGTATCCAGCCCCTGCTGATCGATCACCAGCAGCGCCTGACTGAAAGCATGGAACAGCGCACTCAACGCGGCGCCGGCCAGGATCAGTCGCAGCGGCCCACTCGGGGCTGCTGGACGCATGGCTATCGCCCAGACCGCCAGTGCCGCCAGCGCCGCGCCTGCGAAGGCGCCGCCGCTCGCCAGCCACGCTGGCAAGCCGCTCCCCAAGGTGGCCAGACAGACCACCACCAGCAGCGCGCCAGCGTTGACGCCGAGCAGCCCAGGCGATGCCAACGGATTGCGTGTCAGGGTCTGCATGATACCGCCGGCCACGCCCAACCCTGCGCCCACCGTCAGTGCCACCAGGGTGCGAGCCATACGGGTGGTACGAATGAGCAGATCATCGACATCGGTCGGTGACGGCGACCACAGCGCCTGCCATACCTGCAGCGGGCTGGACCAGTGAGCCCCCGCCATCAGGCTCACCACCACGGCGATGGCCAGTCCGACGATAGCCAGAATCGTGCGCAGGCTCATGCCGAGGCCTCGGTGGTATCCAGCCAGGCATCCAGGTCGTCGAGCATGCCGAAGACGCCCAGGATGCCCCCGGAGAGACTCCAGGCTACCGGATCGACCTGCCAGACACGTCCCTGACGCACCGCCGCCAGACGCTGCCAAAGTGGATGCCCGCGCAGACGTCCGTAGTGCTCGCGCGCGGGCCGGTCGCGCGGCTGTAGCAGGAAGAAGACGTCGGCGTCGAGCGCCGGCAGGCTCTCCACGCCGCTCAGTGTCAACAGCACCCCAGGCTGCCCCTCGACCTGTAGGGGCCAACCAAACCCGAGCTGGGTCAGTACCGAGCCGCCGAAGCTGGGCGCCAGGTAGCTGCGAATCTCGCCGGCCCTGACATCGAGCAGCGCCACAGTCAGCGGCCAGCGCGCGCCGAAACGTTGCTGCAGTCGTGCGCGTAGTCCCGCCATGCGCGATGCCAGCACCCGCTGCAGAGACTCGGCCCGAGCCTGGCGGTCGAGTGCCTGCGCCATCGTCTCGAGGGTATATCGATAGTGGTAGATATCATCCAGCAGCGTCAGCGGAGCCAGCGCCGACAGCAGCGGCGCGATACGCTGATGACGGAAACGCGAAGCCACGATCAGATCCGGCTCCAGCAGTGCGATCCGCTCCAGGTTGGGCTGTGTCTCCAACCCCAGAAGCGCAGACTGGGCCAGCGCCGGGCGCAGATAGGGGTAGATCGGCTGATACTGCCATGACAGTACCACCCCGACCGGAACCACGCCGAGCGCCACCGCGGTATCGGTGGCCCCCTGGAACAGCGTGACGATCCGCTGTGTTCGGCGCGGCGCGCTTGGCTCTTCCTGGCGCGTGATGCCGGCACGCGCCAGCGCCGGCATGGCACCCAATGCCAGCGTCGGCATGGCGCCCAGTGCCAGCGCCCGGGCCATGAACTCACGACGTTTCATCGCGGGTCCGCTCGATCACTCGGCACGCCAGCCCGGCTGATATCGTCGGCGACATCAAAAGTCCACGCTGTAGCCCAGGGTCATAGTCCGCCCTCGCCCTGCGAAGTAGCGTTCGTTCATATAGTCCGCATTGGGACTATCCAGCGCACTCTGCGAGTAGTAGGTGATGTACTGCTTGTCGAACAGGTTAGCGACGGCGAGATTCAACTGCCCCACCGGTAGCCGATAGCCGACGGCGGCATCGACCAGGGTGTAACCGTCGAAGTCGGTGTCCCAGCCATTGCTGCTGTCGTCGAAATCCTTGTCGAAAGCGTGATCGATCTGCACGAACGACGTCCAGCGCGGAGACCACCGGGCGCTCCAGCTCGCGACCAGCCGGTCCGGCGCCACGTTGAGCCCGTTCAGCTTGGCATCCAGGGTGCCATTGTCGTCACTGTCGTAACGTCCCTTCATGTGGGAGTAGCCAAGCCGGGCGCTGTGCCGGTCGTTGAAGCGATAGCCGACGGACGCCTCGATGCCTTCGATCTCGGTCTTCTCTCGCTGCATCACGAAGGCGTCGTTGCGGGTCGTCAGGCGCGTGCCATAGTCGGAAGACGACACGTAATAGCTCAGCTCGGCATTGAGGCGACCATCGTCATAGCGCACCCCGGTCTCGATATTGTCGGTCACGATGGGGCGCAGATTCTCGAAGCTGTCGACCGACTGTCCGGGCGTGTCGATACCGCGCAGCACGCGGCCGACATCGGGAATGGCAAACCCTTCGGAATAGCTGGTGAACAGGCTCCAGTGTTTCACCGGTCGCCATACCACACCGGCGTTGTAGAGGGTCTCGTCGAAGTCGGGGGAGCCGCCGTCTACCCGCACACCGTTGTTGGCGGCCACCGTGCGATAGCTATCGACGTCGAGCTTGGCGTATTCGTAACGCGCCCCGGCCGAGAAGGTCAGCGACTCGATCGGGCTAAAGTCGATCTGGGCGAACGGAGACAGATCGGTGTATTTCACCTTCGGCACGTAGGTGCGATCGGTGCCCCACAGATACTGCTCGGTATCGTCGCGCATGGCGTCGAAGCCGAAGGTCAGCTTGATCCGGTCATCCCACAGCCCCTCCTTGGTCAGCGAGGTCTTGATGCCGTACTTGCGGGTCTCGGCCATGGTCTGGTCGTAGAGCGTCCCGACCGGCGCGATCGCGGGATCCTGGAAGGTGCCGGAGTTGGTCGCCCCGAACAGTGATTCGTAATCCTGGTAGAAGCCCAGCACATTGAGATGCATGCCGGCGAGATCGTAATCGTCCCAGGTGACGCCAGTGGTCCAGACACTGTTGAAGGGCGCCGAGCCTTCTGGATCGCCACGGCGCGAGGTCGTGGGGACACCGGCGTTACGATCACCAAGCACGCTGACGTAATCGTTCTGCCCCTCGATGCGATAGCGATTGACACTCAACTGCAGACGCCGGTCTTCATCGAACCAGTAAGCGATCTTCCCGAAGACATCGTAGGCGCGGGAGTTCATCAGGTCGCCCTGGGTATTGTCGACGCCGATCGCATCACCCTTCCCATCCAGGAACAGCCCCTGGTCCTCGTAGCTCAACGAGAACAGGTAGTCGACCGGCCCACGATTGCCGCTGACCGCGTAGTTGGTGCGGTAACTGTTGGTATCGCCATCCAGCTTGGAGGTCGGCGTGGTGAGCTGGGCCTCGAAGTGCTGATTGAGCGAGCCCGGCTCGGGGCGTTTGGTGATCAGGTTGATCACCCCGCCGGCGGCGCCCAGACCGTTGGTGGCGTTGGCCCCCTTGATCACCTCGATATGATCGATCATCGAGAAGTCGATGGTGTGCAGCTCGCGCCCCGTGGGCCGCAGCGGATTGGACTGCGGGATACCATCGATCATCACCAGCGGCGTGCGTCCGCGCAGGGTCTCGCCACTTCCGCTCATCTTCTGGCGCGGCGGTGAATAGTCCGGCAGCAGGTTGCTGAGTATCTCGGAGGAGTCGGAAGTGATGCGTCGCTGCTGTTCCAGCTCCTGGCGTGAAATCACCCGGATCACCTGCGGGGAGTCCTGCTGTTCGGCACCCGAGCGCGTCGCTGTCACCACCAGCGGTTGTTGATCGGCACCGTCTGCCATCACACCCGGCGACGCCATCAGTGTCGCTAGTGCGCCCCAGACCATGCCGGTTCCCTTTGATCCCATGTCTCGCCTCTTGTTTTCGATTCTTGTCGAGTCGTCACGCGCTCCAGCCAGCCACCGCCGTGAACGCCGGCGGATTATTGCAAATGAAATGCATAATTATCAACGAATGAGAATCGTTTGTTTTTGAATGAATCGACATTGCCCTCTACGGCTGTCTGCGCAAGCAACGCGAGGGGCCGCCCGCAAATAATCCGCGCGCCGTCTTGACGCCGACCGCGGCGTGGACGAAGGTCAAGCCTGATTTCGGGGCGTCGCCCCGGCGCCTGCGTGCGACACCCGCCGGCCAGCCCCCGCTTACCTCTCACCGGAGACCCTAGACGCATGACACAGAGTTCGTCCCCTCAGCCCACCCCGGGCGATGGACCCCGCTATATCGCGCACCGTGGTCTCTCCGCGCGCGCGCCGGAGAATACGCTGGCGGCGGTGCAAGCCGCGCATGCGGCCGGATGCCGGTGGGTAGAGCTGGACGTTCAACTGCTCGGCGACGGCACCCCGGTGCTGTGGCACGACGCCGGGGTCAAGCGCTGCTCCAACGGGCGCGGCAAGCTGTTCCGCTTCGACGCTGCCAGCGCCGCGCGGCTCGACGTGGGCGCCTGGTTCGGTGAGCAGTTCCGCGGCGAGCGCATGGCTACCCTCGAAGCGATGCTGGCGCTGCTCAAGCGTCTCGACATGGGCCTCAATCTGGAGCTCAAGGTGACCCGCGGGCGCAATGCGATCGAGCTGGTCAAGGCGGCACTGCCGCCGACCCTGGAAGCCCTGGCGCCGGAGAAGCTGATCGTCTCTTCGTTCGACCGTCACGCCCTCACCGCAGCTCGGGCGCTGGAGGCGAACCCGGATCGATTGCGCCTGGGCGTGCTCGACGACAAGGCCCCCAAGCGCTGGTGGCGCGAGACCGAGCGGCTCTCCGCCTACAGCCTGCACCTGGACTGGCGCAAGCTGAAGGTCAAGCGCGCCCGCGAGATCGCCGACGAGGAGATCAAGCTGTTCTGCTACACCGCCAACGACCCCGTCGCCTTCGACAAGCTGTGGGAGTGGGGCGTGGACGGCGTGATCAGCGATGACCCGGTGCGCTTCATCGAGCATGCCGGCCAGCAGCAGATCCATGCCGAGTCGCATCGCGGCGGCGTCTGACACAGCGCACGAAAAGCGCCCGTTAGTCGCGTCAGTTAGCGTCTTTGACCGCGACCGCCCCGGGCTATGATGCCAACCTGCCCGTTTCCAGGTTGCGAGCCGTCCATGAATCCCTCCACCCTCATCGGCATGGTCGCCAGTGCGCTGCTGCTGGTGACCGTCGTGCTCTTCACCGCTCAGGCCCCGAGCAGCTTCTTCAATCTGCCGGGGCTGGCGATCGTGCTCACCGGCACCCTGGCCGCCAGCTTCATCAGCTATCCGCTCGCCGAGATGCAGCGCCTGTGCCGCCAGATCGCGGTGGTGTTCCGGCGCGAATCCCAGCAGAGCGAGCTCGATGCCGACCTCGACCAGCTGGTCGAAATGTCGCGCCACTGGAGCCGCGGTAACATCCGCGCCATCGAGAGCGCGCTGGAGGGCGTCACCAACCCCTTCCTGCGCACCGGCATGCAGATGGTGATCGCCAACAGCCGCGAGGAGGAGATTCGCGAGATGCTGCGCTGGCGCATGGTGCGGGTGAAGGCGCGCGAGCGTACCGAGGCGCAGATCCTGCGCACCATGGCGATCTACGCCCCGGCATTCGGCATGCTCGGCACCCTGGTCGGGCTGATCAACATGCTCGAGGTGATCCAGGCCGGCGATCTGACGATCATCGGCCCGCGTCTGGCGGTGGCGTTGATGTCCACCTTCTACGGCATCCTGCTCGCCAACCTGGTATTCAAGCCGATCGCGGTGAAGCTGGAGCGGCGCACCGAGGCGCGACTGATGGCTATGACGATGATCCTCGAGGGCATCATGATGGTGAGCAAGCGTCGCCTGCCCGCGTTCATCGAAGAGGCGCTCAACACCTACCGCGTCGAACACCGCGACGAGATGCGTGATCCGCGCCAGGCCGCGGCCACGGACCTCTCGTCCCCGACCTCATGAGTGGCAGCACGGACTACGCCGCGCGGGGCCCCTTCGCCGAGCTGCTGTTCGACGACGACGCCCTGGCCGAGGGTGGGCGTGGCAGCGAGAGCGACTCCTGGCTGATGAGCTATCTCGACCTGCTGCTGCTGCTGGTCACCTTCTTCGTGCTGATGCTGGCGCTCTACGGCGGCCAGCTCGCCTCCCCCGAGCAACCCACGGCGCCACCAGTGACGCTGGCACTCAAGGTGCCGGCCCCCGTGCCCCCCAAGGCCGCGCCGAGCGCCGCCCAGCTCGGTTTCTATCGTCCGCCGCGCCAGCTGACGGCTGCCCCCGTGGCCAGCGATGTCGGCTTCTACGCGCCGCGCCCGGCACCGCCGCCGCTGGTGCCGATGACACCGCTGCTGTTCGCGGTGCCGCTGTTCGACCTGCCCGACCCGGTGGACGACACGCTGCCGCAGATCGACGGGGTCCAGGTGACCGCGATCCCGCACGGCTTCAATCTGCGCATCCAGGACCATCTGCTGTTCGATTCCAGCGCCGTGGATGTCAGCGACAAGGGGCGCGCGCTGATCGAGAAGATGATTCCGCTGCTGCAGGAGTTCCAGGGCACCATCTCGGTCGAAGGGCATACCGACAGCGTGCCGATCTCGACCCCGCAGTTTCCCTCCAACTGGGAGCTCTCCGCGGCCCGTGCCGCCGCCGTGGTGCGTGCACTGCGTCTGGACGGTATCGATGGCGGTCGTCTGCGCGCCATCGGCTACGCCTCCACCGAGCCGCTGGCCGATAACGACACTCCCGCGGGCCGAGCGCGCAACCGCCGGGTGGAACTGGTACTGCAGGAGACCGGCAGCGACGGCTCGTGAATGGCGCGCGACGCGCCATTTCCCTGGCCGGCGAGAAGCTGCGACAATCCGCGCGTCGAGAGCGACGTGTTCGGGAAACGGGTGAGAGCCCCGTACTGCCCCCGCAACGGTAATCGTGTCAGACACCGGTGGACCTTGTGTGTCCAGCCACTGTGAGCAGCGGTGCTCTTTATTGCGGCGCGCCATCCACTCATGGGAAGGCCCGGTGTCGGGTGATCGAAGATCACCGCGCGTGAGTCCGGAGACCGGCGTCGTTCTCTTCACTGGTTGATGCGGAGGGCTCAAACCAGTGACGACAGCGCACGCCGGCCGCCCAGAATGCGTTGGCCGGCGTATTTCGTCACGCCGTTCCCTCCCATCGCGTCATCGCAACACAAGGAACCGCCCGCAGCGCCACTGCGCCGCGCACGAGAACGGTTCCAATACGCGTTTGGGGATCATCTTTCATGGGTTACCGTCCTACCGCCATGGCCCACGGCGTCGCCATGGCCCTGCTGCTGCCAAGCCTCGGCGCCGCAGCCCAGCAGCTCGACGACGTGCAGGTCACTGCCAACCGGCTGCCGCAGTCGCAGGCCGACGTGCTCGCCAGCACCACCATCATCGACCGCGCGGAGATCGAGCGCAGCCAGGCCGACAGCGTGATCGACCTGCTGCAGAACCGCGCCGGTATCGAAATCACGCAGAACGGCGCGCACGGCACCATTACCAGCCTGTTCATGCGCGGCACCGAATCCGACCACACCCTGGTGCTGGTCGACGGCGTACGCATCAATGCCGCCACCAGCGGCGGCGCCAGCCTGGAGTTCCTGCCGGTCGAGGCGATCCAGCGCATCGAGATCGTGCGCGGCCCGCGCGCTGCCGCCTACGGCGCCGATGCCATCGGCGGCGTGATCCAGATCTTCACCCGGCGCGGCGGCGAAGGGACCCAAGCGGCTCTGTCCCTGCGCGCCGGCGACCAGCACACGCAGAAACAGAACCTGTTCGTTTCCACCGGTGACGCCGCTACCCGCCTCAACGCCAGTCTGTTCCGGCGCGACGGCGACGGCTTCAACGCCCTTGCCAGCGACGCCAGCGGCGAGCGCGATGGCTTCAAGCGCGGCGGGGCTCAGTTAGGGCTATCGCACCGCTTCGGCGCCAACGCCAGTCTGAGCCTGAATGCCCTGCGCCAGGATACCGACGCCGACTACGACGACTGCTTCCCGCTCAATGCCAGCACCGCCAGCAACGACTGCCGCACCGACGGCTATCTGCAGACCTTCGGCGGGCGCTACGATCTGGCTCTGGCGCCCGACTGGGACATGGCGATCACCGCCGGACACTTCGACGAGCGCCGCGAGGAGCGCTATGCCGGCGAGCGCTATAGTGTCACCGAATCGCACCGCAACGAACTCGGCATCCAGCACAGCTTCACCCGCGCCAACGGCGTCGACACCCTGGGGGTGGACTACCGCCAGGAGCATGTCGACTTCGACTCGGCGAGCCCGTTCGCCGGGCGCTACGCCAAGGACAGCCGCGAGAACTACGGCCTCTACGGCATGCTGCAGCGCGAGTACGGGCGCCATGAGCTGAGCGGCTCGCTACGATACGACGACGATTCACGCTTCGGCGACGAAACCACCGGCAGTGCCGGCTACGCCTACCGTCTGACACCGGCACAGCGCCTCGGGCTGGTCTACTCGACCGCCTTCAAGGCGCCCAACCTGATCGATCTCTACGGGCCCTACGGCAGCAACCCCGACCTCGACGCCGAAACCTCGCGCAACCTGGAGGCGTTCTGGGCCATCGAGCATGACGCCTGGCATGCACGCGTCAGCGCCTTCGAGAACCGGATCGACGATCTGATCGCCTTCGACGCGGCCTTCGTGCCCTACAACGTCGACCGCGCGCGTATCCGCGGTGTCGAACTGAGCGGTGGCTGGCAATACGCCGGCCTCTCGCTGCGCGCCAGCCTGACCCATCAGGATCCGGAAGACCGCGATAGCGGCGAGCGGCTGAAGCGCCGAGCCAGAACCTTCGGCCGTCTGGATGCCGACTACGCCTTGGGCGACTGGCGCTACGGCGCCACCCTGCGCGCCGCCGGCGACCGTCGCGATACCCGCTACACCTTCCCCTACGGCGACACCACCGTCAGCGGCTACGGCATCGTGGATCTGCGCACGGCGTGGCAGGTGACGCCGCAGGTCGAACTGTCGGCCAAGCTGGATAACGCCTTCGACCGCGACTACACCCTGGCCGAGGGCTACAACACCCAGGGCCGCTATGTCGAGGCCGGCGTCAAGCTGACGCTGTAACTGTCCATCCCGATGGCGCCCTCATCCATTGGCGGCCTCATCCATTGGTGGCCAACGCCGGGTGAGGGTGTGCTGACGCCACGAGCGGCGCCATGCCTCCACGACCGGCACTTTGCGTCGTGACGACCCCGTGATACTGTATATTTGAACAGCTTCCGATCACGGAGTCGTCATGTCGTCTCCCACCCCACCGCGCGATCCCTACGCCGCGTCACCGGGCCCGCTCAAGGGCCGCGGCGCGACCTTCAATCCGCATAACCGCTTTCAGCCGAGCCATACCGAAGCCTTCGACGATGGCTGGTGGCAGGAAGCGCTGCCGCAACGCATACCCACCCAGATCCAGCACGAGACGCCGCGCAGCGCGCTCTCCTGGAACCACTCCCCGGACCTGGGCTTCGACCGCTCGCTCAACCCCTATCGCGGCTGCGAGCACGGCTGCATCTACTGCTATGCCCGCCCCAGTCACGCCTACTGGGATCTGTCACCGGGCATCGACTTCGAGACCCGGCTGATCGCCAAGCAAGGGATGGCGGCGCGGCTGCGCGAGGAGCTGTGCAAGCCCGGCTATCGCTGCCAGCCGATCAATCTCTCCGGCAACACCGACTGCTACCAGCCGATCGAGGCCGAGTACGGCACCACCCGCGAGCTGCTGGCGCTGCTGCTCGAGTGCCGTCATCCGGTCACGCTGGTGACCAAGAGCGCGCTGATCCTGCGGGATCGCGACCTGCTGGCCGCACTCGCCGAGCAGCGCCTGGTGCGCGTCTTCATCAGCCTCACCAGCCTGGACAACGAGCTCAAGCGCACGCTGGAGCCGCGCACCGCCTCGCCGGCGGCCCGACTCAAGACACTGAGCGAACTCGCCGCCGCGGGCATTCCGGTAGGCGCCCTGCTGGCGCCGGTGATTCCGGCGATCAACGACCACGAGATAGAGACACTGCTCGAACGCGCAGCCGAAGCCGGCGCCACCAGCGCCAGCTGGACCCTGTTGCGTCTGCCACGGGAGGTGGCACCGCTGTTCGAGGCGTGGCTGCAAGCCCACTACCCTGAGCGCGCCGGCAAGGTGATGAGTCTGATCCGCCAGTCGCGCGGCGGCGCCAGCAACGACAGCCGCTTCGGCCACCGTATGCGCGGCGAAGGGATCTTCGTCGACATGATCGATCAGCGCTTTCGCCGTGCCGCCGGTCGCCTGGGCCTGCAGCGGCGCCCAGACCAGGGGCTCGACATCCGCCATTTTCGCCCGCCCCACCGCCAGCAGGATCTGTTCCGTTGAGCTTCTGCTCGCGCCGCCAGCGTGGCACGATAAGGGTTCCGCGTTCCTGAGAATCCGCGTTCTTAAGATTCCTTTAAGTCATGGCCTCGATCATGGCGACATTCGCATTCGATGGTCGCAAAACCTGTGCCATCGTTTGCCTTTTGCTCACTCTCCTTTCATAAAGGGCGGGTCTCCAGCGCACGGCCGGCGTGCCCTCTTGCCAGGAGCGGCAAGGGCGGCATGGCGGAGCGTCCAATAAAAGTCCCATCGCCAGGAACTCAGCGTCAATGCATTCTCCACAGCTCTCGATTCTCATTCCCGCCAAGGACGAAGTCGGCAATCTGCCGGGGCTACTCGACGAAATCTCCCGCGCCCTGCAGGAGATCGAGCACGAAGTGATCGTGGTCGACGACGCCTCCAGCGACGGCTCCTGGGAGATGCTGACGCGCCGCGCCGCGGCCGATTCGCGCCTGCGCCCGCTGCGCCATGCGCGAAGCGCCGGCCAGAGCACCTCGGTGTGGCAGGCGGCCTGGGCCGCCCGCGGCACTTGGCTTGCGACCCTCGATGGTGACGGCCAGAACGACCCCGCCGATCTGCCGCGACTGTTCGAGCGCGCCTGTCGGGGCGATGTGGTGATGGTCGCCGGTCACCGCACCAATCGCCGTGATGACTGGCTCAAGCGGGTCTCGTCGAAGGTCGCCAACCGGGTCCGCTCGGCGCTGCTCAACGATGCCACCCCGGATACCGGCTGCGGGCTGAAGATCGTGCGCCGCGACGCTTTCCTCAACCTGCCCTACTTCGACCATATGCACCGCTTTCTGCCGGCGCTGGTGCGGGCCCAGGGCGGCGAGTGCGTGTCGCTGCCGGTCAATCACCGCCCTCGCGGCACCGGGGCCTCGCACTACGGTCTCAATAACCGTCTGTGGGTCGGTCTGGTCGATATGGTCGGGGTGATGTGGCTGCGCCGGCGCAGCCGCCTGCCCGCGGCGATCGAGCCGCTGGCAATGACCGAGCGCCCGGCCGCGACGGTGGCACCCGAACATCTCGACGGGGAGGCCCGCGCATGAGTGCCGAGTGGGTGTGGGTAGCGATCGGATTCGTCGGTCAGGCGCTGTTCTCGGCGCGCTTCATCGTCCAGTGGCTGGCCAGCGAGCGCGCCCGGCGCAGTATCGTACCGGTCGCCTTCTGGTTCTTCAGCCTGGGCGGCGGCGCTACACTGCTCGCCTATGCCCTCTATCGGCGCGACCCGGTGTTCATCGCCGGCCAGGGCGCCGGGCTGATCATCTATGTCCGCAATCTGATGCTGATTCGCCGCGAGAAGCGCGAAAGCGCCGCCCCCAGCCAATCCTCGTCCTGAGCGGATGCCCAAGACCATGCGATCTTTCCTCGACGACCCTTCCCAGGCGCATTACCGGCGCGCCTGGCTGCTGCTGTTACTGCTGGCGATCGTGCTGCTGGGTATCGGTATCGGGCTGCGCGACCCCTGGCCTGCCGACGAGCCGCGCTTCGCCCTCAATGCGCTGGAGATGCTGCGTACCGGCCAGTTCTGGTTCCCCCATCGCGGCGGCGAGCTCTATCCCGACAAGCCCCCGGTATTCATGTGGGCCTCGGCGCTCTCGATCTGGCTGACCGGTTCGGTACGCCTGGGTTTTCTGATCCCTACCGCGCTCAGTGCCCTGGGCGCCCTGCTGCTGGTGGTCGACCTCGGCCGGCGCCTGCATGGGCGGCGTGTCGCACTGCTCTCGGGGCTGGCGCTGCTGACCGCGTTCCAGTTCGTGCTGCAGGCCAAGACCGCGCAGATCGACATGATGCTGACCTTCTTCACCACCCTGGGCGCCTACGGGCTGCTGCGCCACGCCCTGCTCGGCCCGGCCCGCCGCTGGTGGCTGATCGGCTGGGCGGCAATGGGTATCGGGGTGATCACCAAGGGCGTGGGTATCCTGCCGCTGGCGCTGCTACCAGCATGGCTGTGGTTCGGCTATCGCGGCCGAGCGGTGCGCCTCGGCCTCAAGGAACTGCTGCTGGGGCTGGGAGTGATGCTCGCCTGCATCGCCGCCTGGGCCATCCCCATGATGCTGATGGCCAGCTTCAGCGGCGACCCGGCGCTCGCCGCCTACCGCGACAATATCCTGTTCAAGCAGACCGGCCAGCGCTACGCCGACTCCTGGACCCATCTGGAGCCGTGGTACTACTACGTCGTCAAGGTGCTGCCATGGGCCTGGATGCCGCTGGTGCTGGCGCTGCCGTGGGCGCTGCCGGCGTGGTGGCATCGCCTCAAGCGCAGTGATGCGCGGGTCTGGATGCCGCTCAGCGCGGTCATCCTGATCGTGGTGTTCTTCTCACTCTCGCCGGGCAAGCGCGGCGTCTACATGCTGCCCACGCTGCCACTGCTGGTGATGGCGCTGGCGCCGCTGCTGCCCGGGCTGATCCGGCGCCGCGGCCTGCATCGCGCCGCCTTCGTGGTGCTGGCGCTGCTCGCCGGCCTACTGCTGCTCGCCGGTATACTCGGCGCATTCGGCCTGCCGGCGCTGGCACGGGTGGCCGAGCGTCATCAGGTCGACCCCTGGGCCTGGTGGATCGTGATCGGCGCGCTGGGGGTCGGCCTGCTGGCCTGGACCCGCCCGGCGCGCGGGCTGTGGGCGCTGGGCGGCTGGCTGGCGCTGTTCTGGCTCAGCTGGTCCACCTGGGGCTATGCGCTGCAGGATCACGCCCGCTCACCGCGCGACATGATGACCCAGGTTGCCGCGATCACCGGGCCCCAGGCGTGGCTGGGGCTGCCCGACTTCGACGAGGAGTTCCTGCTCCAGGCGCGCCAGCCCAGCGTCCAGTTCGGTGACAAGACCCCGGCCAGCCAGCAGTTCCAGCGCGCCTTCGCCTGGCTCAAGCAGGGTGATGACCGCTGGCTGTTCGCGATGGAGCGCCAGGCCAAGGACTATCCGTGTATCGCGCGCGATCAGATCACCGACATGGGCGTGCAAAACGGTGACGACTGGTGGCTGATTCCTGCCCGTGCCGCGATCCAGTGCCAGGGCGACCCCAATGCCGCCCCAGTGTTCGTCGCCCCCACCACCCTGCCCGACCCTGACGGCAAAGCCCCGCGCTTGTGAGTCCCGCCCCCGGCCCAAGGGCCGGGGAGTCACTTTTCGTGTCCTAGGCGTTCTCCCGAAGCAGTATCCCGAAGGATTGGCAGATCCGGCGATTTCTGAGAAAAGGGAGAAGGGAGTGACGCCTCTGCTCGGCCTAGCGCGCACTTCCTCGCCCATTAGGTTCAGCCTTCGATCTGAGTTGTTCCGACGTTATTCGCTTTTGCCCGAGAACCGATTCATGAGCCAGGTCACGATCCGTCACGCGACACCAGACGATGCTGCGGCGCTGACGCACATCTACAGTCAGCCAGAAACTCAGTCAGATACCCTCCATTTGCCTTATCAGTCACCCACCCTTTGGCAACAACGGCTAACGGAGGCGCGCCCCAGTCTTGTCATTCTGGTGGCCTGTATCGAGACCCGCGTGGTGGGGCAACTCACGCTGGAGGGCTTCACCGTGGCACGGCGCCGGCATGGCGCGACCATCGGCATGGGCGTCGATCCGGCATTTCATCGACGGGGTATCGGCAAGGCGCTGATGGCCGCCATGGTCGACCTGTGTGATAACTGGCTGCAGATCACGCGGATCGAATTGACGGTGTTCGTCGATAATCAAAAAGCGATCGGTCTCTACCAGCAATTCGGTTTCGACATCGAAGGCACCGCCAAGCGCTACGCCATGCGTGATGGGGAAATGATCGATGCCTACTATATGGCGAGACTGAAAGACTGAATGTCGAGACTTAACGCCCCTCGTCGTCGACGTCACGCCATGGGGCGCTGCCACACCAACCTGACTTCCAGGCCGCCTTCGGGCCGGTTGGACAGCCTCATGTTCAACTGCTGACGCTCGGCGATCTCGACCGCGATGGAGAGCCCCAGGCCACTGCCGCTGATGCGCTGGTCGGCGGCGCGCTGGAAGCGCTGGGTCACGGCCTCGAGCAGCGCCTCGGGGATCCCCGGGCCGCTGTCGCGGATCGACAGCCAAGGCCGCCGGTCCGCGGTCTGGCCCATGGCCACTTCGACCCGCCCCCCTCCGGGGTGTAGCGCAGGGCGTTATCGAGCAGGTTACGGATGAGAATGCCCAGCTCGGTGGCATTGCCCTCGAGACTCAGCGCCGGGCTCTCGGCGATCTCCAGCGTCTGCTGCTGCGACTCCGCCAGCGGCCACAGCTCGGCGGCCAGATCGAGCACCAGCGAAGAGAGTTCCACCGTTTCCGGCGCCGCGCCCTGATCATCCAGCTCCAGGCGCGCCAACAGCAGCAGCTGTTCGACCACCCGCTGCAGCCGCTCGATCCCGTTGTAGGCCTTGTCCAGCGCGCTGGGTTCGCCGAAACGTGCGTTATCGAGATGAATCTTCAGCGCCGCCAGCGGCGTGCGCAGTTCGTGGGCCGCGTCCGCGGTAAAGCGGCGCTCGCGCTCCAGGGTCTGCCCCAGCCGATCGATGAAGTCGTTGAGCGCGCCGCGTAGCGCCTGCAGCTCCTGAGGCACCGCGACCCGGATCGGGCGCAGGTCCTTCTCGTCCCGCGCCTCGACCTGACGCGACAGCTCCCCGATCGGCGCCAGGCCGCGCCGGATCAGACGCGCCATCAGCCACAACAGGATCGGCAGCGTCAGCAGCAGCGGCACGAAATTGCCCAGAGCGACCTTGTTGAACAGCTCGCTCTGGAAGGCATCGCGCAGGCCGATGCTGAGCCAGCGTCCGCCGGCGATCGGCATGCTGAAGGTGCGCCAGCGATGCCCCTGATAGCTGACCCAGCGATGCCCTTCGTGATGGGGCGCGGGGAAGCTGGTGGCGTCGGCATCGTCGTACCAGCGCGCGCCCATCAGAATGGGCCGGCCGCTGTCGCTCCACACCCCCAGCGAGATCATCTTCTCTTCGTGGTCGTAGAGCGCGGGCGCGGCCAGGTCGGTGAGCAGATTGCCGGTGCTACCGTACCAGCGCGCGAAGTGGCCCGGCTGGGAAAGCTGGGCGGCGATCCTGGCGTACTCGTCCGAGGTGGTGCGCTCGGTCACCAGGCCGGCGACGATACGCCCCTGCAGACTCAGCTGAGCGTCGAAGATCTCTTCCATCTCGTGACGAGTGACGAAATAGGCCGCGGTCACCGCCAGCGACATCACCACCACCAGCAGCGTGGCCAGCGCCCAATTCAGATAGCGTCGAATCGAGGTCATGCCACGCGGCTGTCCAACCGATAGCCGATGCCGCGCACGGTGGTGATCAGCTGCTTGTCGAGCTTGCGCCGCAGGTGGTGCACATGCACCTCCAGCGCATTGGAGCCGACCTCTTCTCCCCAGCCGTAGAGCAGGCTTTCGAGCTTGGGCCGCGACATCACCTTGTCGCGATGGCGTGCCAGCTCGAGCAGCAGCGCGAACTCGCGCCGCCCCAGAACGACCGGCTCACCCTTCCAGGTGACCTCGTGCTGGGATTCATCGATGGAGAGCCGCCCGATGGTCAAGAGCTGGGTCGAACGTCCCTCGGCACGCCGGGTCACCACGCGCATGCGGGCGAGCAGCTCCTGCAGATCGAAGGGCTTGAGCACGTAGTCGTCGGCGCCCGCGTCGAGGCCCTCGATGCGCTGCTCGACGGCGTCTCGGGCGGTCAGGATCAAAACCGGCAGTGCGGATTGACGGCGGATCTCCTTGAGCACCGCCAGACCGTCGATATCCGGCAGGCCCAGGTCGAGCACCACCAGCGAGAAGGGCTCGATCTTGACCGCCTCCAGTGCCTCGCGCCCGCGGGTGAGCCAGTCCACCACGTAGCCTTCGCGAATCAGGGCCGTGCGAATGCCATCCCCCAACAGCGGATCATCCTCCACCAACAGTACGCGCATCGTCGTCGTCCACTTCCTTTTCGTTGTCTGGTGAGCGTCATCCGCCCGGCGTGCGGTACGAACCTGCGCCAGCGAACCGATGGCAGGCTCCTGGCGACGCTATCACGCGCTCATTGAGTCACAGCCAGCTTAACGCTTCCTTAGCCTGCCGCGGGCCCGGCGCGCCAGGCCCGCCCGCGTTGCATGATCCCCCTACACGTGCCCCGGAACGCCATGACAGTAATATTGCGTTAAGACTCAGCGTACACAGTAGCCGCCGAGTCAGGTAGAGAGCCCAGAGCCGTGATGACGACCTTGAAGAAGAGCCTAAGCCTCCCCGCCCTGTGTTGGGAGGCCCGCTACCGCGATACGCTGGCCATCGCTCTGCTATGGACGCTGGCGGTCATCGGCGCGCTGTCGCGCCCGCTGATGCCGATCGACGAGACCCGCTACGTCTCGGTCGCCTGGGAGATGTGGCACGCCCACTCCTGGGTGCTGCCATTGATGAACGGCGAGCCCTACTCGGACAAGCCGCCGCTGCTGTTCTGGCTGATCCAGGCCGGCTGGGGGGTGTTGGGCGTCAACGCCTGGTGGCCCAAGCTGATCGCGCCGCTGGCGGCGCTGGTGGCGATGCAGCACCTCTACCGTATCGCCCGGCGCCTGGGCTATGCCGGCAGCCGCGCCCGCGTGGCACCGCTGGTGCTGATGGCGATGCTGATGTGGAACCTCTACAGCGGCGCGCTGATGTTCGACATCCTGCTCACCGCCTGCCTGCTGGGTGCGATCAGCCCGCTGGTGAGCGGCGCCCTGACGCCTCGACGCGCGCTGCGCTGCGGCATCTGGCTGGGCCTGGCCCTGCTCGCCAAGGGCCCGGCGGTGTTCGTCACCTTCGGCCCGATCCTGCTCGGCCTGCGCTGGTGGCGCGCCGAGCCGCTGGGTCCCGGCGGGCGCCGCCGCCTGCTGTTGGCCCTGGCCCTGGGCATCGCCATGCTCGCCGCCTGGGCCCTGAGCGCCGCCGTGATCGGTGGGCACGCCTACGCCCGCGAGCTGCTGTGGGGTCAGAGCGTCGATCGCCTGCACGACTCCATGGCCCATGCCCGGCCGCTGTGGTGGTATCTGCCGTGGCTGCCGGTACTGCTGTTCCCGTGGTCGCTGTGGCCGGCAGCCTGGCCGCGCCGGCCGCGCCAGCGTCACCAGCGGCTGATGTGGATCTGGGCGCTGGTGCCGTTCGTGCTGTTCTCGCTGATCAGCGGCAAGCAGATTCACTACCTGATGCCACTGCTGCCGGCGCTGGCACTGATGGTGATGGACCGGCTGGCGCAACCCGAGGACGAGCGCCCGCGCCGGGTGCGCGCGGTAGCCGCGGCGATCATCGCCCTGGGGGCGCTGGGGCTGGGCCTTGCGCTGTTCGGCCATGGCGTGCTGGATGCCACCACGCTGTCGCTTTTCGGCAGCCTGGCGCTGATCGCCTGGGGGGCGATCGTGTGGCGCTGGCGACCCGCCAAGCGCAGTATCGCCGCCCGCGGGCTGGCGCTGGGCAGCGGCATCGCGCTGCTGATCCTGGCGCAGCTGATGCTGGCGCCGCTATGGCAGCGCTACGACGTGACCCGCCCCGGCGAGCTGATCGCCCAGCTGCAGCTGGAAGGCAGACCGGTGGCCTTCGACGGCAACTATCAGGCCACCTTCCAGTTCGCCGGACGTCTGGCGCAGCCGCTGGCGACCCTCGGCTCGCCCCAGGATGCCTGCGCCCTGCATCAGGCCCACCCGGACGCCTGGATCGTCGGCCGCGAGCGTGACTGGCAGCGCTACATCGCCGACATCAGCGCGGTGCACACCTTCGACTACCGCGGCGGCAAGCTCGATATCCTGCCCACCCGCGCACTCTTCCACGCCGGCCAGTCGGCGCTCTGCGGCAACACCACGCCGGCGCCTTGAGCGCCGGTGTGGTCGGCCCCGTTCCTCAGGACCCTGCATGAAAATTCTCGTCACCGGCGCCGCCGGCTTCATCGGCTTTCATCTCACCCGGCGCCTCGCCGCCGAGGGTCATAGCGTCGTCGCGCTGGACAACCTCAACGACTATTACGCGGTGGCGCTCAAGCAGGCGCGTCTCGAACGCCTGGGCAAGGTGCCCTTCGTGCGCCTGGATATCGCCGACCTCGACGCGCTGGATGCACTGTTCGCGCGGGAGCGCTTCACCCACGTGATGCACCTGGCGGCCCAGGCCGGGGTGCGCTACTCGGTCAGTCACCCGCATCAGTACGGCCACAGCAATCTCACCGGCTTTCTCAACCTGCTCGACGTGTGCCAGCGTCACGCGGTCGAGCATCTGCTCTACGCGTCTTCCAGCTCGGTCTACGGGCGCCAGCAGCGGCTGCCGTTCTGCGAGAGCGACCCGGTCGATACCCCAGCGTCGCTCTACGCCGCGACCAAGCGCGCCAACGAGATGATGGCCTACAGCTATGCCGACCTGCATCGCCTGCCCGCCACCGGCCTGCGCTTCTTCACCGTCTACGGCCCCTGGGGGCGCCCGGACATGGCGCCATGCCTGTTCGCCGAGCGCCTGCTGCGCGGCGACCCCATCGCGGTGTTCAACCATGGCCGCATGGCGCGGGATTTCACCTATATCGACGACATCGTCGAAAGCCTGGTGCGGCTGCTGCCCCATGCTCCCGCCGGCGACACCGGCGCACCGCATGCGCTCTACAACGTCGGCCGCGGCGACCCGGTGGCCCTGCTCGACTTCATCGACACCCTGGAAAGCGCCCTGGGCGCCCGCGCCCCGCGCGATTTCCAACCGATGCAGCCGGGCGATATCGAACGCACCTGGGCCGACACCACGCGCCTGCGCGAGACCACCGGCCATGTGCCGCAGGTGCCGCTGGAGACCGGCATCGAGCGCTTCGCCGCCTGGTACCGCGAGCGGCGCCCGCTGATGCAGCGGGTGATGGGAGACTGAGCCCGGCCGCGGCGGGCTCGTCGTCGCTGCGCGCATATCGTAGGATGAGCGCCCAGCCAGCAGCCAGAGCCCTGCGCATGTCGCTCAGCAAGACTCGCACCAGCTTCTATCGCCGTCTCTACGTCGCCTACCTGATCGACTCTGGGCTCGCCACCAGCGTCCCGGCACTGGTGGCCGCCACCGGCATGCCGCGGCGCACCGCCCAGGACACCATCGCCGCCCTGGGCGAGCTCGATATCCGCTGCGAGTTCGAGCAGACACCCGGCGCGCGCCACCTCAGCGGGCGCTACGTGATCCACGACTGGGGCCCGCTGTCGGCCGAGTGGATCGCCAACCACGCCGCCGCCCTGGCCCAGACCCTGGGCTATCCACCGCCGCCCGCCACGCCCGCCGACTAACGCGATGCCCGCGCGCGTGTCTCGCCGTCAGACAGGAATCGCCAGCCAGGAATCGTCAGCCAGGAGCCAGCATGACCGACCGCCAGCAGCGCCATCAGCGCGCAATGCAGAAACTCAAGGCCCATGTCGACGACAAGATCGCCGCCGCCGACCAGCAGCGCGGCCTGCTGCTGGTGTTCACCGGCAACGGTAAGGGCAAGACCACCGCCGCCTGGGGCACGGTGACCCGCGCCCTGGGTTACGGCTATCGCGTGGGCGTGGTGCAGTTCATCAAGGGGCTGTGGGAGTGCGGTGAGCGCGAGCGGCTGGCCGATGACGCCAATCTCGAGGTGTCGATCATGGCCACCGGCTTCACCTGGGAGACCCAGAACCGGGAGAGCGATACCGCCGCCTGCCAGGCAGTATGGCAAGACGCGGCGCGCCTGCTCGCCGACCCCGAGGTCTATCTGGTGGTGCTCGACGAGATCACCTACATGCTCAAGTTCGGCTATCTCGATATCGACACCGTACGCCAGGCGATCGCCGCCAGGCCGCCGGAGCAGAGCGTGATCGTCACCGGGCGCAACGCCCATCGCGAGCTGATCGAGATGGCCGACACGGTGAGCGAGATGCAGGACGTCAAGCACGCCTTCGATGCCGGCATCCAGGCCCGCCGCGGCATCGACTATTGATCACAGCATCGATGAGGGATCACAGCGACGATTGCGCGTGTCGTCTATTGGGCCTGCCGCTGACCGGGGCTGGGGGATACCAGCCGTGAAGCGGCATCGGCCAGGTCCGCGCACAGCTGGCGCGCGGCCTGTGCCAGCCTCGGCCCGGGGCGGCTGATCGCATCCGGGTCGAGGCTGTAGAGGGTACCGGCAGCCACCGCCGGCAGCGCCTCGTGCCCGGCCCAGAACGCCTGCCAGGCGTCGTCCCGCGCGGCGGCGACAATCACTTGGGGTTGCGCCAGCAGCAGCGCCTCCCAGCCGATCTCCGGCACCAGCACTGGGGCATCGGCGAACAGCGGCTCGCCGCCGCAGTGGCGGATCACTCGGGTCACGATCTGGCCGTCGGCCAGGGTGGTCAGCGGCGCCTGCCCCAACTGATAGAACACCCGCGGCGCCGGCGTCAGCCGTTGGCGACTCTCCAGCAGGGCGCGCTCGAAGCGCGCGGCGGCACGCCCACCCGCCGCCGGATGGCCGCTCAGCAGGCCGATATCGCGCAGGTTGGCGGCGATGTCGGCAAGCCGCCGCGGCTCGCTGCGGTAGACAGGGATCCCCAGCGCCTGGAGCTGGCGCACCAGCGCATCCGGGGTGCCGCTGCCCCACGCCAGCACCAGATCCGGCTGCGCCGAGACCACCGCCTCCAGCGGTATGCCGCGATAGCTGCCGACCCGGGGCAGCTCGCGGGCCGCCGGCGGATAGTCGCTGCCGGCGATCACCCCGACCAGCGCGGCACCGGCCCCGGCGGCAAAGGCATCCTCGACCAGATGCGGCGCCAGCGCGACGATACGCTGGGCCGGCGCGGCCAGCGTCAAGGTGTCACCCTGATCGTCGACCACCCGGATCTGCGCCTGCGTGGGTAGCGCCAACAGAACGAGCAGGACGCCCCCCAAGCCACGGGCCAGCCACGAAGATCGCGGCCACAAAGATCGCGGTCGACAGGGACGTTGCGCCTGAAAAAAGCCGCGATACCAGCGCATATGGCTGGCGATAGGGCGAATGATTGGGGAAAAAGCGCGCATGGCGACCCTTCTCGCTTGGGACATGGGCGCCGGCGAGCATAGCATGAGAGGCTAAGCCCAGCGTGTGTCGGCGATGGCAGCTGCTGCCACCGACACCGTGAACTGTGCAAGCCAAACGCTGGAAGTCAGCCACGACAGCAAGGAAACGCCATGATTCGCAACCGCCCCAACGCCGCCCGCCCGCTCACTCGCCGTCTGCCGCGTACCCTCGGCCTGGGGGCCGTCGGCCTGCTGGCGGGCCTGAGCCTGGCCACCCCGGCGCTGGCCGACAAGACCCCGCACGAGCTGCGCGTCCAGGCCAATGCCACCCTCAGCGTCGCCCCCGATACCGCGACCCTCGATGCAAGGTTGTGGGAGCGCACCCCGGCGCAGGCCCAGGGCAGCGAGACCAGCGGCGACGCCGCCGCGCTCAAGCAGGCCCGCGAGCGGCTCGAGCAGCGCACCGGCGAGCTGATCCGCACCCTGGAGAAGGCAGGCATCCCGCGTGATGCCATCCGCGCCGGCTCGCTCAGCGTGCGGCCCGACTATGTGCCGTCACCGCAGCGTGGCGACGACACCCAGCCGCCGCAGGTACGCACCCAGCTGGAGCGCCCGATCACCCTCACGCTGGACGACCTGGAGCGGCTGCCGCGAGTACTCGATGCCCTCACCAGCGCTGGCGTCGATGCCCTCGATGGCGTCACCTACGGGCTCAAGGACAGCGACGCCGCCGACGACCGGGCGCTGGCTCAGGCGCTTGAACGCGCCCGCGCCAAGGCCAAGCTGATGGCCAAGACCCTGGACGTGGATCTCGGCGACGTGATCAGCGTCGAGGAGACCACCGCCCCCAGCTTCAAGCCGCAGATGATGATGATGCGTGCCGCCGCCGAAGATAGCGCCGGCAGTGCACCGGAGTATCGCAGCGGCGAGATCGACATCGACGCCGGAGTCAACGTGACCTGGTCGATCGACGACTGACACTGCCGGTCGAGCCCGCCCTCTGCGCCGCGAACCCCGCGGCGCAGAGGGCTTCTCGAGAGATCTGCCTCACTCGATTTGCTCTACGACGCCTGACGCTGCGTCGCGCGGCCCAGCGCGATCTCGCCGATCAGCGCCACCAGCAGGATCGCCGCGACCCAGCGCAGGTCGAAGCCGGCGCCCAGCCAGCCCAGCGCATCCAGGAACACCACCAAGATCGCCAGCGGGCTGACATAGCGGATCACGAACTGCCACAGCGCGAACGCGCCGCTGGGCAGCCCCAGCTCCTCGCGCACCACTTCACGCCGCAGCACGAAACCGGCCAGCAGCGCCGTGCCCAGCCCGCCGAGCGGCATCATCAGGCGTGAGGTGAGGAAGTCGAGCCAGTCGAACACGGTCTTGCCGGCCAGGGTCCAGTCGGCGCCGACATTGAACGACAGCATCGCCAGGGTGCTCACCAGCCACAGCACGATCCCCACGCCCCAGGCGGCACGTCGCCGGGCGATGCCATGGCTCTGGTTGAGCCAGGCCACGGTCGCCTCGATCATCGAGATCGCCGAGGTCAGCGCCGCCACCGCCAGCATCAGGAAGAACACCACCTCGACCACGCCGCCGAAGGGCATCTGCGCGAACGCCAGCGGCAGGCTCATGAAGATCAGCCCGGGGCCGGAGGCCGGGTCCATGCCGTTGGCGAAGATCACCGGGAAGATCGCCAGCCCCGCCATCAGCGCGACCAGGGTATCGCACAGCGCCACCGTCAGGGTGGTACGGCCGATCGACTGCTGCGCCGGCAGGTAGGCGCCATAGGTCAGGATCGCCCCGGAGGCCAGCGACAGAGTGAAGAAGGCATGCCCCATCGCCGCGAGTACCGCAGGCCCGGTCAGCTTCTGGGGGTCGAAGGCGAAGAGGAAGTGAAAGCCCGCGCCAAAGCCGCCGCTGAACAGCGCATAGACGATCATGATCGCCAGCATCACCACCAACCCCGGCATCATCCAGCGCACGCTGCGCTCGATCCCCGCCTGCACGCCCTTGCCGACGATCGCCATGGTGGCGATCGTCACCAGCGTACTCCAGAAGCCCAGGTTCCACGGGTTGGCGTTGTTCTGCGTGAAGATCGCCGCCATACCGTCGACGCTATCCGCCTGCAGCCCGCCGGTGACCGCCTTCCACAGATAGGAAACCGACCAGCCGGCGACCACCACGTAGAACGACAGCACCATGAAGCCGCACAGCATCGCCATCCAGCCGAAGGCCGACCACAGCCCGCTGCGCCCCGACTCTCGGGCCACCCGGCGAATCGCATCCACCGGGCTGCCACGACCACGGCGGCCAAGGGCGATCTCGGCCATCATCACCGGCACGCCGATGGCAGCGATGCACAGCAGATAGACCAGCACGAAGGCGCCGCCGCCGTACTCGCCGGTCATGTAGGGGAATTTCCAGATGTTGCCCAGGCCCACGGAGGAGCCGGTGGCGGCGAGCACGAAACCCCAGCGGCCGAGCCAGAGGGTCTTGGTGGGTGCGGTGTCGGTCATGATTCCTCGAACGCAAAGCGCGCCTGACGGACCAGGCAGCGAATGGAGCGCGATGACACGGTCCCGATGGCCGCGCCTGCGAAAATGCGGCGGGGATTGTACCGTCGGCCCGGCGCCGATGCGACAGCCGTGCATGCCGTGGGTAACGGTGCGCCCCACGGTTTGGCCGATGCCGCGGCTTGTGCCAAGCTGCGGGTCTGCGTCCGCACCGTGGCGGGCGATACAAGGAGTGATCGATGTCCCGGCAATTCGCCATCCTCGGCCTGGGCTATTTCGGCAGCACCGTGGCCCGCGAGCTCAAGCGTCACCAGAACCAGATTCTCGGCGTCGATCGCGACGAGTCGCGCGTCGATGCCCTCTCGGACCTGCTCGACCACGCCGTGATCGCCGACCTCACCGACGAGAAGGCGCTCGCCGAGCTGTCGCTGGAGTCCTACGACGCGGTGGTGATCGATGTCGACGGCAACCTCGAGGCGAGCGTGATCTGCACCCTCCACGTCAAGGAGCTGGGAGCCAAGGAGATCTGGGCCAAGGCGCACAGCGATGCCCACTACAAGCTGCTCAAGCGGCTCGGCGCCGACCGCGTCATCTACCCCGAGTACGACGCCGGCGTGCGCGTGGCGGAGAGCCTCAACTACCACGCCATGGTCGACTTCATCCGCCTCGGCGAGCGCCAGTTCATCGTCGAGGTCGAGACCACCGAACGGCTGGTCGACAACTGCAAGAGCGTGGCCGAACTGGCGATCGACCCTGACTCGCTGTTCCTGGTAGCGATCAAGCGCGGCGAAGAGGTGATCCAGAACCCCTCCGACGACACCACGCTGCAGGCCGGCGACAACCTGGTGCTGATGGGCGATCTCGACGCCCTGCGCGAAATCGGCAAGCAGATATGAGCGGCGCACCACGGGCTACCGCCCGCTACACGGGAGTGCGCCAATGAGACGCTGGCAACGCCTGCGCAGGCCGCTGCGCCGGGCGCCCCACGGCCGCGTCCTGCGTCTGTCACCGCCCGAGGTGCTGCTGCTCGGCTTTGCCCTGCTGTGCGCGCTGGGGGCGCTGCTGCTGTGGCTGCCGGGCAGCGCGGTGCGCCCGCTGGCCTGGCACGAGGCGCTGTTCACCGCGACCTCGGCGGTCACCGTGACCGGGCTCAGCGTGATCGACGTCGGCCACGATCTCACCTTCACCGGCCAGGCGGTGCTGCTGGTTCTGATCCAGATCGGCGGGCTCGGCTTCATGACCTTCGCCGCGCTGACGGTGCTGCTGATCGGCGCGCGCCTGCCGATCCAGCAGCAGAACCTGGTGCGCGAGGCCCTCGGCGAGATCGCCTTCAGCGACGTGCGTCATCTGGTCAATCTGGTGATCCTGTTCGCGCTGCTGGTGGAGAGCCTGGGCACCGCGCTGCTGGCGGCCCACTGGGTGCCCGAGTACGGCTGGCGCCTGGGCCTCTGGCACAGCCTGTTCCACGCTGTCTCGGCGTTCAACAACGCCGGCTTCTCGACCTGGTCCGACAGCCTCATGGGCGAGGTCGACGACCCACTGGTCAACGGCGTGATCACACTGCTGTTCATCGTCGGCGGCCTGGGCTTCGTGGTGGTCAGCGATATCTATCGCCAGCGTCGCTGGTCGCGCCTGGCGATGCAGACCAAAGTCGTTCTGCTGGCCACGCTGTGGCTCAACCTGATCGCCACCGCCATTCTGCTCGGGCTGGAGTGGTCGAACCCCAAGACGCTGGGCGCCATCGGCGATATCTTCGGTCGGGTCCAGGCTGCCTGGTTCCAGGCCGTCACCCCGCGCACCGCGGGCTTCAACACCCTCGATACCGGGTCGCTCACCAACGCCTCGACCCTGTTGACCATGGTGCTGATGTTCATCGGTGCCGGCTCCAGCTCCACCGCCAGCGGGATCAAGATCACCACCTTCGTGGTGCTGCTGCTGACCGCCCGCGCCTTCTACCGCAATACCGAACAGCCCACGGCGTTCGGCCGCTCGATCCCCCAGGAGACGGTGATCAAGGCGATCACCGTAGCCCTAGCGGGGGTCCTGCTGGTGGTGCTGGCACTGTTCGGACTGACCATCACCGACGCCGACAAACCGTTTCTGGATCTCGCCTTCGAGACCGTTTCCGCCTTCGGCACCGTGGGACTGTCGCGCGGCGTCACCAGCGATCTCTCGCTGCCGGGTCAGTTCCTGCTCGGGCTGACCATGCTGCTGGGGCGTGTTGGGCCACTCTCGGTGGGTTACTTCCTGGCCACGCGGCGGGCCCGCGGCGTACGCTACGCACGCGGCGATATCCAGATCGGTTGAGGTGCGGTGCCGCGGGACGAACGCGGGCCCGGGACTCGCTGCCGGCCGCGCCGTCAGCCCAGCGCCAGATGCAGCGCCACCCACAGCATCACCAGCGCCACGCCGAGGTCGATACCGCGCCACCAGCGCGGGTCGCGCAGGCGTGGCGCCAACCACTGGGCCAACCCCACCAGACCGAAGAACCAAAGCAGCGAAGCCAGCGCCGCGCCGGCGACAAAAGCCGGCGGGCTCGCCTGCTGGCTGCCGATCAGCCCCAGCATCACCAGGGTGTCGAGATAGACATGCGGGTTCAACAGCGTCACGCCGAGGGTCGCCAGCACCACTCGGCGCGCGCTGGCAGCGGCGCCTGCCGCCGGCGACAGCCCCTGCGGGCGACGCGCGCGCCCCAGCGCCAGCCCGGCCTGCCAGCAGAGCCAGGCGACCCCGCCCCAGCGCGCCAGCTGCATCAACAGCGGGTTGGCTGCCAGCAGCGGCGCGAACCCCGCCACGCCGAGCGCGATCAGCGCCAGATCGCACAGCGCGCAGATGGCCGCCACCCGTAGCGCGTACTCCCGGCGCAGCCCCTGACGCAGGACAAAGGCATTCTGGGCGCCGATCGCCACGATCAACCCGGCGCCGATCACCAGCCCCTGCAGCAGTGAGTCGCCAAGCGGCGCGGCGGCGATTGCGTCAGGGGCGAATCCGGCGTCGACGGAGAGGTTCATGCGATAGGTCCTGGGATGGGCAGAGGCCCGCAGAATGGCGTGCTATGCTCTATTAACTGAAGTTAAAACCCCTAATGGATCATTAGGAACCCTAATGCTCGACTACAAGCTACTCGAAGCTCTCGCGGCGATCGTCGACCAGGGCGGGTTCGAACGCGGGGCGCAGCAGCTCAATCTGACCCAGTCGGCGGTGTCGCAGCGTATCAAGCTACTCGAAGCGCGCCTGGGTCAGCCGGTGGTGGTGCGCACGCCGCGACTGCTGCCCACACCGCTGGGTCAACGGCTGCTCAATCACGCCCAGCAGGTGCGTCTGCTCGAACACGATCTGCTCGATCGCATCCCCGCCCTGGGCGAGGGCACCCAGCGCCTGCGTCTGGCGATCAACGCCGACAGCCTGGCAACCTGGTGGGCGCCGACCATCGGTGACTTCTGCCATCGCCGCGGAGTGCTGCTCGATCTGGTGGTCGACGATCAGGAAGTGGCCCTACGGCGCATGCGCGATGGCGAGGTCGCCGGCTGCATCTGCGCCACCGCGCGTCCGGTGCAGGGCGCTCGCTCGCGCCCGCTGGGGCACATGCGCTACCGGGTCGCCGCCAGCCCCGGCTTCGCCGAGCGCTATTTCCCCGAGGGGGTGTCGACCCAGGCGCTGGCGCGGGCACCGGCGATTCTCTACGGCCCCGACGATCGCCTGCAGCAGCGCTACCTCGACAGCCAGGGCTTCAAGGAGCCCTTCCCCCACCATCTGTGCCCGTCATCGGAGGGGGTACTGCACATGGTGCTGGCGGGCATCGGCTATGCGCTGATCCCGGAGTGCCAGGCGCAGACCGCCCTGAAGCACGGCGAGCTGGTCGATCTCGACCCCAGCCGGCCGCTGGACGTGCCCCTCTACTGGCACTTCTGGCGCCACGGCGGCGAGCTGCTGGACGCGCTCACCGTCCACCTGTTCTCTGCCAGCGACGACTGGCTGCTGCCCATGGAAGCGTCGCCAGGCCCCGGCGCGTACGCCTGATTAGCGAGTCTCATGTCAGGGGCGTTGTTCGACGCTTCTGGTGTGTCGCTATTTGGCAACGTTTTTTTGAGACTTTCCAACGACTTGCGAAGACGGCGCGAGCTTCTAGACTCAACCTTATCGGTATCCGGATGAGGTACCGCATTTTGTGCACAAGGAGAACGTGGATATGACCCTCCCAACCCTCGACAAACGTCTGCTGATCGCCCTCGCCGCCGGCCTCTCGCTGACCGCCCTGGCCGGTTGCGCCAGCGACAGCAGCTCACTGGAGAAGGACAGCTCGCAGTACGTGGTCACCGGCCTGGGCGACGACCAGGACGAGGCGCTGGAGAACGCCAAGGAACGCGCGCTGGAACAGTGCGAGTCCGAAGATCGCGAGGAGTTCGTGATCGTCAAGCAGCAGATCCTCGGACCTAACGACGGCGCCGGCAAGGCAGCCGAAGTCAATGCCCAGATGGAAGGCGCCACGGTGAACGAAGATACCGAGCTGCAGGCGGCCACCCAGGAAGGCGATGGCTACAAGGCGACCTGGACCATCCGCTGCCGCTGAACGACTGACACCCTCTGAGACTCAGGCCCCGGCGCGCTCGCCCGGGGCCGATTTTTTTGAGCCGCTGCCCGACACCGACCGCTACCCGACGCCGACCGCTGTCAGCCGCCAGCGTGGCGGGCACGCCGCCAGGCGCTGCCAAGGCTACGCTTCGGCAGCGCCCGGGGCAGAGGAACGCAGGCGCGTCTCGACGCTCGCTACCTTGTCGTCCATGCTTTGCTCGCGATCGGTGCGGGTACCCAGTTTCAGGGTGGTGGTGATACGTGGCGCACCCATGGCGTGAACGCGCTCATGGCACGCCTTGACCACCGCCATCACCGCGTCCCAGGGCCCTTCGATATTGGTGCCATAGGCGTGCATGCGGTAGCCGAGCCCCGAGGCCTCGATCACCCGCTGACACGCCGCCACGTACTCGGATACCGAGACCCCGACGCCCAAAGGCACCACGCAGAGATCCACGATCACCTGCATGGGCGCCTGGCGCTGGCCGTTCATGTCGCTTTTGATATCGTCACTGCTCATAGTCGTCGCTCGTACGGATACGCTGATGTCGGCGGTCTTCATCGCCGGCCCTTTCAGGCCGAGACTAGCACTCGATGCGTGCCCTGCCGATGCCGGTGACGCAGACGAAAAAGCCTGACGTCACCAAGCCCCAACGAAGCGGCTGGAATAATCGTCCAGGCGCGCTACCCTAAGAGGGGCAAAGAAGTTAGCACGCAATGTAATTGCCCGATGGCGGCGGTCGCCACCGGGTAAAGTTCAGGGAACCGGGGCCACGCCCCTCCTCCACCGCCATCGTTCATCGCTCGGGTCGTTTTAGGCGAATCGAGACGCCGACCGGGACAGGCCGTCACTCGCGTCATCTCATGCCTCTCCTACTCGGCTTTCATCGCATGTACGCCCAGGCATTGCCGTGCGGCCGGGGGAGCGCCACGCGCCCCATGCGAGGAACGACGATGATCAGTAATTCACCCATGGCCCCCGTGGCCCTACCCGATACCCGCGCCCGCCACACCATCGAGAAGATGCTCGAAGGCTCCGGCGTCACCCTCAACGGCAGCCAGCCCTGGGACATTCGCGTCCACCACCCCGATCTGTTCGCGCGTATCGTGCGTCAGGGCTCGATCGGCTTCGGCGAAGCCTACATGGATGGCTGGTGGGAGTGCGAACGCATCGACGAGATGATGCACCGCCTGCTGCGCCACGGGCTCGGCGGCGCCGCCCACACCCCCGCCGGGCGGCTGCTCTACCGGCTGCGCTCGAGCTTCATGAACCTGCAGAGCAAGGCGCGCGCCTATATCGTCGGCCGCGAGCACTACGACCTCGGCAACGACCTGTTCACGCGCATGCTCGACGCCACCCTGTGCTACTCCTGCGCCTACTGGAAACAGGCGACCACGCTGCACCAGGCCCAAGTCGCCAAGCTCGACCTTGCCTGCCGCAAGCTGGTACTGGAACCGGGCATGCGGGTGCTCGACATCGGCTGCGGCTGGGGCAGTTTTGCCGAGCACGCCGCGCGCCACTATGGTGTCGAGGTGACCGGCATCACCATCTCCGAGGAGCAGGCCAAGCTGGCCCGCGAGCGCTGCGCGGCGCTGCCGGTAGAGATTCTGCTGGAGGATTACCGCGATCTCGACGGCGAATTCGACCGCATCGTCTCGATCGGCATGTTCGAGCATGTCGGCCAGCGCAACTACGCCACCTATTTCGACACCGTCACACGGCTGCTCAAGCCGGGCGGGCTGTTCATGCTGCACACCATCGGCTCCAACACCAACGAGGTGAGCGCCGACCCCTGGATCAACAAGTACATCTTCCCCAACGGTGTGCTGCCCTCGGTGCAGCAGATCAGTGATGCCAGCGAGGGCAAGCTGGTGATGGAGGATTGGCAGAACTTCGGCCCGGATTACGACACCACGCTGATGGCGTGGCAGGAGAACCTGCTGCGCCACTGGCACGAGATCGCCGACCGCTACAGCGAGCGCGTCAAGCGCATGTTCCTCTACTATCTGGGCGCCTGCGCCGGGGCCTTCCGCGCCCGCGAGCTGCAGCTGTGGCAGGTGGTGTTCTCGCACTCGCGCCAGGGCCGCTACGACGCCCCGCGCTGAGCTGAACCAGGTGCTGCACCGAGCTGAACTGAGCGCCGCGCTGAGCTGGGCGCCGCGCTGAGCTGGGCCCTGCGCGGCCTCTCGCCGAAGCCACGCAGCGCTTAGGCCATCCGGCGCTATTCGGTAGTCGCCGGGGTAACGTGGATGCCGAACAGGCTCGCCTCGCCGCTGCCGCGCCCGGTCTCCTCGGGCGCGACCTGACGCCCGTCGCGCACGATGACGTGGCCGCCCTGCCCCTGCTGACCGCCGATCACACTGCCCACCAGATAGGTGGGGAAGATGCTCGGGTCGTTCTCGTAGTTGGGGTTGTGGATCAGCCCGATCATCTGGAAGCGCCCGCGGGTGTTGCGCAGCGACTCCAGCGAGTCCTGGATCAGGCGCCGGTGGGAGAGCTTGGAGAACAGCCCGTCGAGCAGAATCACGCTCTCGCGGCTGGCCCGGGCGCGGCGCTTGTGGGTTCCCGGCAGTTCGCGCAGCTCGCGCTCGATGGCGAACTCCGAGAGCTTGACCAGCCACATCAGTGATACCGCCTCGCGCTGCCCTTCCGACATGTCCTCGTTGAGCGAGAACAGCCGCCCGTGCGGGCGGATCGCATCGTGCTTGATGCGGATACTCACCGCCTGGAACAGGCCGCGATAGATACGCCGGCGAATCTGCCGGGTCAGCTCGTCATCGCGACCGCCCTTGCTCTGGGCGGCCTCGCCGGACTGCTCCAGACGCCGCCGCTGCACCGCCAGGTGGGCGTCGATATCCGCCAGCAGCTGCTGGATCAGCTCACGCACGGCATCGTCGGCGATCAGCGCCGCCTTGACCTCGAAGTAGGCACCGCCGTCGCTCGAACGACTCGCCACCCGCTTGAGAATCTCGAGATTGCCGGCGGCATCGATGATGATCGAACTCAGACGCTCGACCAGCGTGTCCTCGATCTGCTCGCGTGAGGCGTGCAGCCGGGTAACCCGGGTGCGGTGCTCGTCGAGCTGGCCCTGGAGCTGACGATGGAGGCCGCGCAGCGACTCCAGCGCCTCGTGGCTAACGCCCTCCAGGGTGCCCAGACGAGCGCGCTCGGACTCGTTGAACAGCCGGCTGGCGCTGGCCGCTTCCAGTGACAGCGCCAGCGCCTTCTCGCGGGCGCCGACATCGCGGGCCTGGCGCTCGCGGTTGCGCGCACGCTCGCCCAGATTGAGCCCGCCCAGGCCATCGAGCAGGGTCTGCTGACAGGTCTCGAACGCCGCCGGGTCGAAGGCATCGCTATCGTCCGGGTCGAGTGAGGCGTGCGCCCAGCGCCGCCAGTCGGCCAGGGCGGCATCGAGGCGTTCGGCTTCGGCGTGGTCCTGCGGCCAGCCGGCGCCGGGGTCGGCCAGGGCGCGCTCGGCCCAGCCCTCGGGCAGTTGGCGCAGCACTTCGAGCCAGGCCACGGCGAGCTGGTCGGTGATATTGAGCGCCTGCTGATGGCGTGCCAGGCGGCTCTCCAGCGCCTCCTGCTCGCGGCCGTTGTGGCGGCGTTTGTCGCGGGTCTCCTTGAGCGTCTGCTTGAGCCGCCCAATATCGCGCTCCAGGGTGCGGTTGCCGCCCTTCTCGTCGCGCACGTCGAGGAAGGCACGGATGCGCTCGAAATCGAAGTCGGCGCGCCGGCTGGCAGCGGTCAGAGCGGCCTGCAGCGCAGCCTCGCGCTGCTCGGCCTGCTGCATGAAGACCGGGCCGTCCTCGGCGACGAACGCCGCCAGGCGGCGCAGACGCTCGCGCTCGCCGTCGGCGAACAGCTGGCGCAGCTGCTCGCGGTGGCTGTCGCGGCGCGCGTCCAGCGCCTCGCTCTCCAGCGTCAGCTCGGCCAGGGTCTCCTCGAGTTCCGCCGCCTCCTCGGCCACCGCGGCGAGGCTGGCGTCGATCTCCTCCAGACGTTCGACACCGCCGGCACTGGCGAAGCGCTCCGCTGCCAGCCAGCCTTCGCCGTGGGTTTCGAACTCCCGCGCCAGACGTTCGCGCTCGGGGGTATGCTCGGCCAGGCGCTCCTCGACCTGGGCGCGCGCCTGACGCGCCGCGGCGAGCGCCGCCTCCCCCCTCTTCGAGGAAGCGCTGGTAGTCGTCGATCGCCTTCAGCGCGGCCTCGCCGAGGCGCGGCGTCAGCGCCTCCTGGTCGGCGAGGAGGCAAGCCTGGCGCTCCTCCAGGGCCGCCAGTTCCACCGCTGCCTCGCGGCTCACGGCCTCGGCTGCGCGCAGCGCCAGAGCGAAGCGTTCGCCGTGCGGGTCGAGACGCTCGATCTCGGCGCCCAATGCCGCCAGGCGCTGGTGGTCGATCTCAAGACGCTGCTGGGTCTCGTCGCGCAGCGCAGTGAGATAGGCCGGATCGAGCGCGGCCTTGACCGCCAGCGTCTCCACGCCCTGGATCGCCCCCAGCGGCAGCTCGCCGCGGGCCAACGTGGCACGCAGCCGCTCGCCTTCGAGCACCGGCACCCCGCAGCCCCCATCGATCAGGCACTGCGCCGCCTCGCGCGCCGCGTCCTCGCCCTCGACCACCGGCGCGAACAGCTGCCCCGCGGCCTGGGCCAGCCAGTCGCGACGCACCTGGGTGTCGGCCTCGGCCGCGGCCAGCACCTCATGCAGCGGGCGGAAGGCGATCTCGCGCGCCTCGAGCAGGCGCTGCGCGTCACTCTCGGCCGCCAGCCGCGCCAGCGGGTCGCCGCTCAGGCTCTGCAGATAGCGCTCGCGGGCTTCGATCGCCTCTTCGAGCCCTTCACGCTCGCGCAGCAGCCGCGGATAGCGCGCCTTGGCATCCTTGAGCCACGCCTCCGGCGACTGCTCGCTGCAGTCGCCGAAGTCCGCCTGCGCCTGCACCAGACGTTCGAGCTCGCCGCGCTGCTGGCTCAGTTCGTGCAGCCGGTCCTGACACTCCCGCGACTGACGGTAGAGCGTATCGCGCAGATGCACCGGCGCGGCGTCGGCATGCCAGTGGCGGTAGCGCTCGGCGGCGTCTTCCAGCGGCGCCAGACGCCCCAGGCGCGCGTCGAGATCGGCCAGCTCGCGCCGCGCATCAGCCAGGATCTGCTCGTGCTCGCTCAGTGACGCGCGCCGCGCGTCCCAGAAGCCGATCGCCGAGTGCGCCGGCCACTGTTCATTGAACGCCTGCCACGCCTGACGTCCGGCGGCCAGCGGCGCCAGTTCGCCCTCGAGGCGCTGGCGCTGCTCGCGCCGCGCCTGCAGCGCTTCACGGGCCCGATCACGCTGCGCGTTGAGATTGGCGGCCTGGGCGTCCCACTCGCCGAGTTCCGCTTCCAACGTCTCCTGGCGCTCCTGTTTGAGGGCCAGCACCGCTTCCGGCGTGGCGCCGGGATGTTCGCGTTCGAAGTCCGCGTACCACTGCGCCGGCTGCTTGAGCTCACCCATGCGCCCGAGATGCTCGGCATGCTCGCGGCGCGCCTGTTCCAGCGCCTCGCGGGCGGCCTCACGGGTCGCCTCGGGCGTCTCCAGCTCGGCTTCGCTGAACAGCCCCTCGGCAAGCGCCTGGGTGTAGACGCTCTGGTTGTCGATAAAGTCGCGCTGACGCGACTCCAGCTGCTCGCGCTCCTGCTCCAGGCGCTCCAGCGACTCGTCGAGCTGTTCGGCGTCCAGCCGCAGCGAACGGCGGTACTCGCGGTCGGCGATCACTTCTTCGCGGAAGCGGTTGCCGTCGAGGCCCTCGAACGCCTCGGCGGCCTCGTCGAGCACGCCCAGGGCGCGGTAGCGCGCGGCGTCATCGGCGAAGGCGTGGCTGTCGGCGAGCCAGGCGCGTGCCTGATCGAAGGCGACATGGCCAATGTCGCGGGCCACGATCCAGCTCGCCTGGGGCAGATGCACCAGGCGGCGGTGGGTGTCGACCCGCGCCCCGCGCTCGGAGAGCGCCAGGCGCACGTTGCGCTCGGCCTGCCGGCTCAGCTTGGCCAGCAGCCAGGTGGAGACCCGCGGGCGCTCGGTGTCGCCGATCGCCCAGGCCAGCCCGCTCGCCGCCTCGGCGACGCCGGCTTCCAGCGTCTCGGCATCCTCGCGCTGGCCCGGCAGCCCCGGCAGCGGCGCCAGCGCCTGGCCGCCGAGCAGCCGCTCGGCCTCGAGCAGCGAGGCGTCCAGCGCGGCCAGCTGGCGTCGCGATTCGAGCAGGCTCTCGCCCTCTTCGTTGAGGGTGGCGAGCCGCTCGACCTTGTCGTCGGCGCGCTGCTGATCGCTTTCGGCCTCGGCCAGGCGGTGGCGCAGCTCGGTGATGCGGGTGCCGGAGTTGAGGATGACGTCCTCGATCAGCTCCTCTTCCTCGTCGGTCTCGCCGCGGGTGGCCCCGGAGAGAATCTGCGGCGCCAGCACTTCATAGAAGAATGCCTGATCGGCCTTCTCGCCGGCGCGTGGCTTGATCGCGTTGAAGATCTGGCTCTTGTCGGCACCGCCCTCCTTCTGGAACGCCGCCAGCTGGGCCAGCTCGCGCCGTGAGATGTGCACCCCTACCGCCTCCAGCCACTCTTCGCGGTTGGTGGCGCGGGTGACCCCGTGGGCGCGCATCAGGCTCTGGAAGTCGGTATTGGCGTAGAGCGCCAGCTTGCCGTCACGGGTGATATGGTGCACCGGCACGTCGGAGAGCTGACCCGGGTAGTGGTAGAACACCAGGCCGCTGCCGTCGCTGTAGCCGTACATGCCGAAGACGAAGGTCTCGCCGGCGACCTCTTCGCCGGCCACCGCGAGCATGTCGTCCTGCTGGGTGCTGCCCTGCTGGGCGCGGAACTCGACCCGCAGATGGGTCCAGCTGCGCGCTTCACCGGCGACCTTGGAGGGCGAGCACTTGCGCCGCGTGCGCGTGAGCAGCTGGCGGTCGCGCGAGAGCATGCCGATCAGCGCCTCGGCCATGGTGGTCTTGCCGAAACCGTTCTCCATGCTGATCGCGCTCGACTGCCCGCGCAGATCGATCAGCAGGTGGCGCATCTTGGCTTCCCACGGCGAGGCGATATCACCGTGCTTGTTGAGCAGGTTGGCGATCTCGATGCGGTGAATGACGCTCATTGACGCGGCTCCTCGTCTTCCTGGTCCCCGGGGGCCTTGTCTTGCAACCCGGCGGCTGCGGCCTCGTCCTCCTCGGTGACTGGCTCGTCATCTGCCATGGTGTTCGCCTCACCTTCTTCAGCGGCGCTCGACTGGGAGTCTGCCTCGACGTCAGGCGTCTCCGCCGTCGCCAGAAGACGCTCGCCGTCGCTACCCTCGGCGGCGGTCAGTTCGATCAGATGGGTCAGGTGGTGGACGCCGATCTGCTCGGCCTCGAGCGCCCCCAGCAGCGTCTGCTGCCACACGTCCTCGTCGCCGGACTCGCGCACCAGGTCGAGATGCCCGGCGCGTACCAGCAGATCGATGAACGCCTTGACCCGGCGCGGGATATCCTCGCCGCGCTCGTCGAGCAGCACCCGGCTGTTCTCCGGGGCGCTCTCGCCCAGCCCGCGCAGGATCTCGAGCTGATCGCGTACCAGCTCGACCAGCTCACGGGTGACGAAAGTCGCCTCCTGATAGCGGCTGACATCGGAGAGCGCGCGGTTGAGGCGGGTGTAGATCAGGGTGTGCAGCAGCAGCCACAGCTGCAGATACCACAGCGCCAGCTCGGCGCGGCTCTCCTGGCGCAGCTTGAGCGCCTCGAACACCGCATCGCGGGTATAGAGCGGCGGCTGCTCCAGCTCCGGGTCCGGCAGCAGCGCGAAGAAGCGCGAGCCCGGCGCGATACCGGGATAGTCACCGGCCTCGAACACCTTGAGACGCATGCCCTGGCCGGCGAGAAAGTCGCGCAGCGCCTCGCGCTCGCTCTCCTGGGCGTCGTCGATCAGCGCGCAGACATCACGCTCGGAGAGCTGACCCTCGCGCGCGGCACGCCGCTTGCGGCCACCGCTGGGGACGCGCTCGGCGGTGCGATAGCGCAGCAGGTAGGCGACCACTTCGCCCATTTCCATCATGTTCATAGTCAAACGTCCTGGTCTGGCAGCGTCGTCTCGCGTACGCGCAGCGACGGTGTGACGGCGCCTTCGATCCGGCGCCCGTCGGGCAATTCGATGGCGAAGGGCGTGTCGTCGATCCCCACGCTGAGCTGGTCGTCGAGCAGTTGGGTATCGACGAAGGTGTTGAGCAGCTGGGGCAGACAGTCGAGCGCTTCGTCGTCGAAGCGGTGCCAGCCCTCGCGCAGCGCCTCGGGCAGCGACAGCGGCGCCTGGCGCAGACGCTGGCGCAGCGCCGGGCCGCGCGCCTTGAGATAGCGCGCCAGCAGCGGATCGGCCCCGGGCCGGTCGCCGGCCTCGTCGAACACCAGCGCGGCACCGCTGCGCTCGGCGCGGCGGGTCTCCACCAGCGGCAGCAGCGTCTCCACCCGGGGCATCGCCACCTGCGTGCCCAGCGGCATCATGCGCGCCACTACCGCGTCCTGCAGGCGCTGCGGCGGTGGTGCCAGCAGCAGGCGCTGGGCCAACCCGGCGAAGTCGATCACGCCCATCGACTGGATGCGCCCCTCGGCGATGTCGGAGAGCAGCTCGGAGAGGCGCCGCGACAGGTTCTCGATGGCGTTGAGCACGCGTCCGATCGCCCCCGAGAGCATGCGCAGGTCCCACTCCGTCTCCTGCTGCTCGGCCCAGTGGGCAAAGTGCTCGGCGACGCCGGGGGCAGCGAGCTGGGCGCGGGCACTCAGCAGGGTGTTCTGGATCGTGCTCAGGGCGTTGTGGTAGTGGCGCTCGTTCTCCTCCAGCGCCGCCAGCTTGCCCTCGTGGGTGGGGTTCTCGCGCACCCGGCGCAGCTCCTGGGTCAGCGCACGGATCGCCATCAGGATCTGCTGGGTGATATCGGGCACCCGGGCGTAGTCGCCCCGCGACAGCGCCGCCACCACCTTGGCCGCGTCATACTCGGAATAGAGCAGATCCTCGACCTGACTGGCCAGGGTCACCGCCTGGCGCCCACTCGGGGTGAGACGCACCTGGCCGGTCTGTCCCTGCTTCTCGATCAGCGCGGTGCGCTTGGTACTGCGCACGCTGCGATCGCCCGGGGCCAGCTCGTCGCCGGCGGGCCCGGCCTGCCACTCGCGATAGTGGATCTCGCTGGGGGTGGCGAGCAGATTGATCACGAAACTCAGATCGTCCGCCGGCAGCGACGGGTACTCGCCGCGCAGATGCGACAGGCAGCGGCGCTGGGTGACGAAAGCGCTGTTGGTGGCGAAATCCACCTCGAGCAGGTAGTCGAGCAGCAGGCAGCCCAGATCGAGCCAGTAGCCGTCACGCAGGCCGCGCCGCTGCTCCTGGGTGACCTGGACGAAGGGCGACCCCGGCTCGTGGGCACTGTCATGCAGATCGAGCAGCCGCGTCGTCGCGACCAGCAGCTTGTTCCAGGCGGTCATGTCGACTCCAGACAGGAAAAACCGCACCCGCCCATGGCGCTGCCGCGGGTGCTCGTGAAGCGCCGCATTATGCCAAGGTTACGGTTTCAGGTCATGACGATCCGGGTAACGGTGCGCTTACCGACTCGAAGCGCGCCGCCCCTGCTGATCGCCGCCGCAGACGGGTGACTCCACCTAGCCGAGGTGATGGACGCTATGCCGCCAGGCCTGTCGGGAGCGGGGCCACTGAGACAGTAGCCCCGCATCTCTACAGGGCTGTCGGGTCAGACGCGGCCATCAGCTCGGCAATTCTCGCCTCGGCCCGCTTTTTGGCGGGACGCTCCAGCAGCGGGGCGACGTAGGCGTCGAATTCCGGCCGACGCGGAATCGCGTCGAACGTCATCCCGAAGTTGAGCAACGACACCAGATAGACGTCCGCCGCACTGAAGCGCTCACCCGCGACAAAGGCGCGTCCGGCCAACCAGCCTGCCAGTACGTCATAGGTCATCTCGAACGACCCGTAGCCGGACTGTCGCTGCATCTCGGGGGTATCGGCTTTCCAGCCGACGGCATGGTCGGACATGGCCGGTTCAGCACAGGCAGCGGTGAAGAAAAGCCAGCGGTAATAGTCGCCACGCGCAGCCGATATCGGCGCCAGGCCAGCCTCGGGGAAGGCGTCGGCCAGATAGGCGCAGATCGCCGCCGCTTCGGTGACCACGACACTGCCGTGACGAATGGCGGGCACCTTGCCCATGGGATTGATGGCCAGGTAATCGGGCGCTTTCATGGTGGCGCCGAAACTCAGCACTCGGGTCTCGTAAGGCTGGCCGACTTCCTCCAGCATCCATTGCACCGTATTACCGCGTGACTGGGGGTTGGTGTAGAAGATCAATTCCGGGCTCATGGTGTTCTCCTGGCGTCTGGTGGGTGTCAGGAGACTCTAGCGCTCACCACTGTCAGTTTTTGTCAGTAGCGTTTTGCGCCACTCCTTCATCATCTGGTGACGCCGCCTGGGGGTTCTCTCGGGCAATATGCTGGCCCCGAGGATGCGATCGATGCGGAAGTGACGATAGGCATTACGCAGCTCACACCAGGCGGTCAGCACCCGGATCGAATCGAAGAAACCCACGTTCACCGGCCACACGATCCGTTCTGTCCTCGCCCCTGTCTGGTCGGTGTAATCCAGAGACAGTTTGCGCTCCTCGTTCAGAGCCTGACGAATCAGGGGCAGGTCTTCCCGCGTCGAGGGCTCCCAGTTGGGGACGATAACCAGGGCATCGTCCTCGAAACGATGGCGCAATGCCGCGGGCAGAACCGCTTCGATCTTGGCCATGGCCTCCCGCGCCGCCAGCCCCATGGGCCCGTCGGTACGCTCTCCGGCCCATTTGAGGCCCAGCGCCAGCGCTTCGATCTCCTCGGCCGAGAACATCAGCGGCGGCAGCAGGAAGCCGGGATTGAGCACATAGCCCACGCCCGCCTCACCGTCGATCGACGCGCCTTGCTGGCGCAGACTGGCGATATCTCGATAGAGCGTACGCACGCTGACACCGGTCGCCTCGGCCAACACGCTGGCGCTCACCGGGCGACGATGACGACGCAATACCTGCAACAGGTCGAACAGACGTTCGGAACGGGACATATCATCACCCAGGATGGACAAGCGTGCCGTCAGCCGCGCAGCTTCTTCACCGCTGCTTCGATGGAGCGTTCATAGCGCACCAGCGGTGGCCGCACGCCGTTGGCGAACAGTACCCGGCGCATGTCACTGCGGGTGCCGGTCAGGGCGATGCGGATACCGGCACGGCGCGAGGCGCTGAGTACGCCCTCCAGGGTACGGGCGGCGCTGACATCGATGAAGGGCACCTCGGTGAAGTCGAGAATCAGCCCGCGGTGGCGATCGGACACCCGCGAAAGGATCGACTCGATCGAGGTGGCGGCGCCGAAGAACCAGGCGCCGGAGAGCCGATAGACCACCAGCTCGGGATCGGCAGGCGAAAGCCCCGGGTCATGGTAGTCCAGGCTCGCGTCGGCCACGTCCTCCGGCACCCAGGGCATCTGCGCCGCCCCCACGCTGTGCGACATGCGCTGGATGAACAGCAGCGCACCGAGCAGCGTGCCGGCCAGAATCCCCTCGGTCAGGTCGCGGAAGACGGTCAGCAACAGCGTGATCAGCAGCACCGCGGCATCGCCCCGCGACGCCCGCAGCAGGCTGGCGAAAGCGTGCTTCTCGACCATGTTCCAGGCCACCACCGCCAGCACCCCGGCCAGGCTCGCCAGCGGGATGTAGTTCAGCAGCGGCGCCGCCACCAGAATGAACAGCAGCAGCAACAGCGCATGCAGCATACCGGCAATCGGGCTTACCGCGCCGGCGCGCACGTTGGTGGCCGTGCGCGCGATGGTGCCAGTGACACAGATACCGCCGAACAGCGCCGAGGCGATATTTGCCGCGCCCTGCGCCACCAGCTCGCAGTTGGCGCGATGACGCCGCCCGCTCATGCCGTCCGCCACCACCGCCGAGAGCAGCGACTCGATCGCCCCCAGCAGGGTGAAGGCCACGGCGCTGGGCAGCACCTCGATCACCTGGTGCCAGGAGAGTGCCGGCAGCGACGGCATCGGCAGCGTTTGCGGAATCCCGCCGAAGGCGGAGCCGATGGTCGCCACCGGTAGATCCAGCAGCGTCGCCACCACCGCCGACACCGCTATCGCTACCAGCATGCCCGGCCAGCGCGGCCGCCAGCGTTTGATCACGACGATGCTCGCGATGGTCGCCAGCGCCACCGCCAGGGTGACCGGGCTGACCGTGGGCAACGCCTGCCAGATCGCCGGCAGCTTCTCCAACAGCGGGCCGGGCTCCTGCCCGGCGAAGGTCAGCCCCAGCAGCGGCTTGAGCTGGCTGGCGAAGATGATCAGCGCGATCCCGGCGGTGAAACCGACCGTGACCGGATAGGGAATCAGACGAATCAGACTGCCCAACCGCAGCCAGCCGATCATCGCCAGCATCACCCCGGACAGCAGCGTGGCCAGCAGCAGCCCGGCCATGCCATAAGCCTGTACGGTCGCCGCCACCAGCACGATGAACGCGCCCGCCGGCCCGCCGATCTGGAAGCGGCTGCCACCCAGCAGCGAGACCACGAAACCACCGACGATCGAGGTGTAGAGCCCCTGAGCGGGAGAGGCGCCGGAAGCCATCGCAATGGCCATCGACAGCGGCAGTGCGACGACGGCCACGGTCAGCCCGGCAACCAGGTCGGCGCGCAGCTTGGCGAGCCCGTAGCCTTCGCGCAGGACGGTCACCAGCTTGGGTGTGAACAGCGCCGCGAAACCCGGCGCCTTGGCGGTGCGGACATGCTTCATGGTGGGCGAGGCCTCTAGCGTCGAGCGTGGAAGGTGATATCGGCGGGATCAGGCGCTGTCTGAAAAGTCGACGAGCGAAGGCCAGGCAAGGCAAAAATCGGCGAAAACGCGGAGTTTACGGGGTGTAAATGAGCATTTTGAGTCGATTTTTAACGCCGCATGGGTGAGCGCAGTACTTTTCAGACAGTGCCTAGGGCCCGCCGGGCGCGGTCTTGAGACGCACACCGCGCCCGCTGGCCTGGCTGATCGCCTCATCGCCGATCAGCTCGACACCGGCACGCTCCAGCGCCTCCACTACCTTGGTCAGGCTACCGATGACGCCGCGCACGGTGCCGGGGCTGGCTTCCATGCGCTGGATGGTGGGTACCGAAACGCCCGCCAGCGCCGCCAGGGCACGCTGATCGATGCCCAGCAGGGCGCGGGCGGCACGCATTTGAGGACCGGTGATCATGGCACGCTCCACCCATTGAGACTTGATACGCACTCAGTCTAAAGCATCGATAGTCGTTTCTAAATATCTTTAATGATATCTCAGATATCAGAATAGACTTTTTTTCACTACCTATCGGGTGATCCCTCGTCCCCTGAGGCTCCGCGTTAGTCAGGCCTTGCGCTATGCGCTAGGTAGGTCTCGCACCACGCGCTATCCGCTGGCTGCTAAGTTGGAAGGCGTACACGCATTCGGGAGCCCCATCATGCAATATCGTCGTCTCGGCCAGACCGGCCTCAAGGTCTCTCCACTGTGTCTCGGCACCATGACCTACGGCACGCCACGCTGGCGCGACTGGGTGCTCGACGAGGCCCAGAGCCGGCCCTTCATCCAGCAGGCGCTGGAGGCCGGAATCAACTTCTTCGATACCGCCGACATGTACTCCGACGGCGAGTCCGAGCGCGTGGTGGGCAAGGCGCTCAACGACTTCGCCCGGCGCGAGGAGGTCGTGGTGGCGACCAAGGTCTACAACCCCACCGGCAACCGCTCGCCCAACGAACGCGGGCTCTCGCGCAAGCATGTTCACCACGCCATCGATGCTTCGCTCGGCCGGCTGGGGATGGAGTACGTCGATCTCTACCAGACCCATCGCTGGGACTACGACACCCCCATCGAGGAGACCATGGAAGCGCTGCACGAGGTGGTCAAGGCGGGCAAGGCGCGCTATATCGGCGCCTCCAGCATGCACGCCTGGCAGTTCGCCAAGGCGCAGCACGTCGCCGAGCGCAACGGCTGGACGCGCTTCGTCACCATGCAGCCGATGGTCAATCTGATCTACCGCGAGGAGGAGCGCGAGATGCTGCCGCTGTGCCGCGACCAGGGCGTGGGCGTGATCCCCTGGAGCCCGCTGGCGCGCGGCATTCTCGCCGGCAGCAAGGCGGTGGGCAGCGAGGGCAGCACCACCCGCGCGCGCAGCGACGAGCAGATGCGCGCCTGGAACCTGGGCCAGGATCGAGACGCCCCGGTGATCGAGGCGCTGGGCCAGGTGGCCGCGAAGCGTAACGTATCGCCGGCCCAGGTCGCCCTGGCGTGGCTGTTGCAGAAACCCGGTATCACCGCGCCGATCGTCGGCGCCAGCAAGGCGCATCATCTCGATCAAGCGCTGGGCGCACTCGATATCACCCTGAGCGAGGACGAGATCGCCGCGCTGGAGGCTCCCTACGTGCCCCACGAGGTGGTCGGCTTCAGTTGAACCGAGCTCGGCGCTCGACGCCAGTGGGCACTGAGAGTATCGCAGGCTCGGGGCAGCGCCAGCGAGTGGCGCGGGCGCAGGCGCGGTGGCATCATGAAACCGGGCGCCCCGCGAGGTCGCCGATCCACCGCTGAATTTGTACGATACGCCAGGCCGGTTACACCACCGGCCTATCACCATGGCCGCCAGAATCGACGAGGTAGTGCACGCCAATGTTTGAGAAGATCGAGCGCGTTCCCGGGGATGCCATTCTCGGGTTGATCGAAGCCTACAACCAGGATAGCAATCCGCAGAAGGTCGATCTCGGCGTCGGCGTCTATCGCGATGCCCACGGCCATACGCCGATCATGCGCGCCGTGAAGCAGGCCGAGGCGTATCTGCTGGAGCACGAGCAGACCAAGAGCTATATCGGCTCGCACGGCGATCCGCGCTACGGCAAGGTGCTGCTGCCACTGGTGCTGGGCGCCGACTCCCCCGTGCTGGCGGCCGATCGTGCCAGCGCCACGCAATCCCCGGGCGGTACCGGCGCCCTGCGGCTGGCGGCGGACTTCATCAAGTCGAACCTGCCGGGCAAGCGCATCTGGCTCTCCGACCCCACCTGGCCCAACCACCTGGGCATCTTCGACGCCGCCGGCATCGAGATGCGCAAGTACCCCTATGTCAGCGCCGACAACCGCCTCGACTTCGACGCCATGCTGGCGACGCTCAAGGAGGTGCCGCAGGGTGACGTGGTGCTGCTGCACGCCTGCTGTCACAACCCCTCGGGCTTCGATCTCGACCGCGAGCAGTGGCAACAGGTGCTGGAAGTGGTCAAGTCGCGCGGCCTGCTGCCGCTGGTGGACTTCGCCTACCAGGGCTTCGGCGAGGGTCTGGAAGCGGACGCCTACGGCGTGCGGCTGATGGCCGAGAACCTCGACGAGGTGCTGATCACCAGCTCCTGCTCGAAGAACTTCGGCCTCTACCGCGAACGCACCGGCTGCCTGATCGTGATCGCCAAGAATGCCGAGCAGATGCAGAACGTGCGCTCGCAGATGGCGATCGTGGCGCGCGAGAACTACTCCAACCCGCCCTCCCACGGCGCGGCCGTGGTCACCGAGATTCTCGAGTCGGCGGAACTGGCCCGGGTATGGCGCGAGGAGCTGACCGAGATGTGCGACCGTATCAACGGCCTGCGCAGCGATCTGGTCACTGCGCTTGCGCCCTACGGTCTCGACAAGCGCTTCGCCCACGTCGCGGCTCAGCGCGGCATGTTCTCCTACACCGGGCTGAGTGCCGAGCAGGTCAAGCGCCTGCGCGACGAGTTCAGCATCTACATGGTCGGCTCTGGTCGCGCCAACGTGGCCGGTTTCACCAGCGAGAACCTGCCCTACGTGGCCAAGGCGATCGCCGCCGTGGTCGACTGACGGAGCCGAGACAGCAGCGGTACCGAAATCGCATCAACGCAGAACGCCCGGCCACTGGCCGGGCGTTTTCGTTTTGCGCTATCGGTAGGGAAACCAAGATACGGTAAGCGCACGCCGGGTCACTCGGTGGGCGCGAGGGTATCCGAGCCCATCGCCTCGCGGAAGCGCTGATGGGTAATGCCGCCGGCCTCGGGGTCGGCGAGCCGCTCGAACAGCGCCTGCTGATTGGCGCTGACCGCTTCGTCACGGTCGATGACGCCATCGTTGTCGACGTCGAGCTGGTCGAAGCTCAGCGCATTGGGGCGCTGATCCACCGGTGTCTGGGCGCCGCCGTCGGTAAAGGCGGCGTTGTCGCGCCCCACCCCGCCGGACTTCTCGATCGACTCACGGTCCACTTGGGACGCATTGGCCGGCGGCTGCGGCTGGCCGCTGTCGGCCTTCACCCTCAGGCTCGAGTCGTCGCCGCCTGTGGCGCTGTCAGCCGTCTGCGCCAGGGCCGGCAGCGCACCGCCCGCGGCGAGCAAGCCGATACCCAGACCCAGGGCCCAGGGACGTGTCCAAGAACGCATGGCAGATCCTCTCAAGACGATGTCTTGTTGAGACCTCGGTCGGGCAAAAAAATTCGCGCAGCGTCCCCCTCGCACCCGGCGGCCCGAGGGGGTCGATACTATCTGAGGCGGGCTTACTCGTCCCAGGCCGGGGCAAAATCAGGATCGGCAATCCGCTCGCCGCGATCGAGCCCATCGATCTCGGCGATCTCGGCATCGCTCAAACGAAGCTCCAGCGCCTCGAGATTGGCCTTCTGGTGCGCCGGCTTGGTCGACGACGGAATGACGATGATATCGCGGGCGGCGACCCAGGCCAGCGCGATCTGCGCCGGGGTCACCGCATGGCGCTCGGCGATGCGCTGGAGCACGTCATTGTCCATTACCCGGCCCACCGCCAGCGGCATGTAGGCGGTCACCTCGAGCCCCTTGGCCTGACAGTGCTCGACCAGCGCACGGTTGGCCAGAAACGGATGCACCTCGATCTGATTGGTCACCAGATGCTCGCCGCCGGGCAGCGCCAGGGCCTGGTCGATCTGCGCGATGGTGAAGTTGGACACCCCGATATGCCGGGTCAGGCCGCGCTGGCGACAGGCGTCGAGCGCGCCCAGATAGTCCGCCATGGGCACCTTGTCTTCTGGCGAAGGCCAGTGAATCAAGGCCAGATCGACCTGATCGAGACCAAACGCTTCGAGACTCTGTTCCAGGCTGGCGGTGAGCGCCGCCGGCTCGAGCTGATCCCACCAGATCTTGGTGGTGATGAAGAGCTCGTCGCGGGGAATCCCGCTCTGGCGCACCGCCTTGCCCACCGCCGCCTCATTGCCATACATCTGGGCGCTGTCGAGATGGCGGTAACCGAGGTCGAGCGCCGAGGTCACCGAGTCGATGACCGCCTGCTCCTTGAGACGATAGGTTCCCAGACCCGGCTGCGGCAGAAGATGACGTGACATGAAGCTACTCCTCGAATCGTGCGGGGGGTAAGAAAACCAGCGAAAAGCGGTGCCCGCCTCGCCCGCATTCGGGCACCGTGCCTGACCATGCTAGACTCAAGTTCGGTTTTCTGCCCGGATCGAGGCATGTCAGACGCCACGCCCTCCTCTCCTCGCCAGCAGCTGCTTCTCGTCGGCAATGGCGATGCCCACCTGCATGTCGCCAGCCACGCGCGCGAGCTGGCGCAGGCGGGTATCGACGTCACCCTGATCACGCCACAGCCGTTCGCTTTCGCCGACTGGCTGGGCGGCATGCTCGGCGGCGAGTGGCAGCTCGACGACGTGCGCCTGCCGGCGGCACGCATCGCCGCCCACGGCGCCACCCATGTCGCCGCCAGCGTGGTCGCCGCCGACCGCGGCAACCGCCGGGTGACCCTGGATGACGGTCGGCGCCTCGACTACGACTGGCTGTCGATCGATCTGCCAGCGGTGGTCGACGCCCAGGCCATTCCCGGCTTCTACACCGCCCAGGGCGTCTACGGCGCCAGCGCCGACTCCCTCTGGGCGCTGCGCCAGCAGCTCGAGAGCGAGCTGGCCGACCCGGCCCGGCGTCTGCCCAGTGTCGCGGTGCTGGGCGGCGGTGCCCTGGGGGTGGAGCTGGCGGCCAACCTGCTGGCGCTGGGGGAGCGCTACGGCCGCCCGCTGCCGGTGGCGCTGATCGGCAACGAGCGCCAGCCGCTGCCCGACGCCTGCCGCCGCGCCAATCGCTGGCTGACCCGGCGCCTGCAGCGGCGTGGTTTGCGCCTCGAGCTGGTGGCCACGGCAGCGCGCTACGAACGTGACAGCCTGATCCTCGACGACGGTACCGCCGTCGACGCCGACCTGCTGCTGGTGGTCGAGGCGCTGCGTCCGCCGCCGGCGTTCGCGGTCTTCGGGCTGGCCCATGACGCCCAGGGCCGGGTGGAGGTCGATCCGCGCCAGCGCAGCCGCGAAGATCCGCGGGTGTTCGTCAACCAGGCCAGCGCCCCCGGCGAGCCCACTCGCCGCGCCACCCGCGAGCGCGGCGCCAACCTGCTCGCGGCGCTGCTGGCGCTGGGCGATGCCCCCACCCAGGCGCGGCCCCATGCCAGCCAGTGGAAGGCACTCAATCTGGGCGATCTGCGCGATATCGCCTGGCGCGGCTCGCTGTGGTGCCGCGGGCGTTGGGTACGCCGGCTCAAGCATCGCCGCGACCGCCGCGAGGTGGCGCGCTATCTGGACGACGCCTGACCCGATCACGTCCACGCCGGCGCTCGCGCCGACATCCAAGGAGATTGCCGCACAAAAACGCGACCCCGGCACGGGGCCGGGGTCGTTTCAGCGAACAGCCACCGCACGCCAGCGCGGTGGTCCAGCGTCATCGCCTATTGGCGGATGCCTTCGAGTACCACGTAGAGATCCACGCTGCGCATCGGCTCCGGGAACTTGCTCATGTCGATATCGAAGTCGGCCAGGTTCAGTGTGGTGGTCGCCTCGAAGCCCTGGCGATAGCCGCCCCAGGGGTCGTCGCCGCCGCCGATGTGATCGACGTCGAAGGTCACCTCACGTGTCACCCCGTGCAGAGTCAGTTCCCCGGTCATCTCGCCCTCTTCGCCATCGTCGTCGATCTGGAAGCTGGTGGATTTGAAGCTGGCCTGCGGATACTTGCCGGCGTCGAGGAAGTCGCCGCTCAGGATGTGCTTGTCACGCTCGGCGTGATTGCTGTCGAGGCTGTCGACGTCGACCTTGACCGCCACGCTGGACTGCTCGGGAGCGTCGGGGTCATAGCTGAAGTCGCCACTGAACTGCTTGAAGTCCCCCAGAATATAGGAGTAGCCGAGGTGGCTGATCTTGAACTGGATGAAGGCGTGCTGGCCTTCGCTGTCGATCTTGTAGTCGGCGGCCTGGGCCTGAGCCAGCGGTAGTACGGCAGCGACCAGGGCGGCCAGGGCAGTCTTCTTCAGCAGCATACGAGAGTCCTCGAGGATTGGGCTCTTGGGGGTGGAGTGAGCGCCGGTGGCGGCCAGCGCTCAGCGACGCCGCGCGGCGCGCGTCGTCAGCATTCGGGTCAAGGTGTCCTGACGGTCGAACCAGTGGTGCTTGAGCGCGGCCAGGGTATGGCCGACGGCGAGAATCACCAGCGCCCAGGCGGCGTACCAGTGCACGCTACCCGCCAGCACCGCCTGATCCGGCAGCCCCGAGATCAGTGCCGGCACGCTGAACCAGCCGAACACGCTGATGCCCTGGCCCTCGGCGGTGGAGATCAGATAGCCCGAGAACAGCACCACGAACAGCAGCAGATAGAGTAGCCCATGGCCGGCGTGGGCGGCACGCCGCTCGAACACGCTGCCGTAGGCGCGCGGGGTGGGCTGGGTCAGGCGCCACGCCACCCGCGCAAGACTCGCGGCCAGCAGCAGGATACCGATTGATTTATGCCACCACGGCGCCAGATGATACCAGGTGTCATAGTAGCCCAGGCCGGTCATCCACCAGCCCAGCGCGAACAGGCCGAGCACCGCCAGCGCGCTGAGCCAGTGCAGCGCGATGCTGATCCTGCCCCAACCGCTGTGAGAATTGCGCCACATCGCTCTGCCCCCGGTCCACGTTTCGCCTCAGCATACGGGGAATGACGCACGCCGACAGCCAGAGCCAGGGAAAACGATTGATGACGGAAAGGAAACGATAGATACGAGAAAGCCCGCCGTAGCGGGCTTTTCGGTCAACTACCCCGGCTGACTTACGCCAAGGTATCCAGGCCTCGGGCCAGGTCAGCCTGCAGGTCTTCCAGCGTCTCCAGCCCCACCGCCAGGCGGATCAGCCCGTCATCGATGCCCGCGGAGGCGCGCTGGGCATCGCTCAGACGGCCGTGGGTGGTGGTCCCCGGATGGGTGATGGTGGTCTTGACGTCACCCAGGTTGCCGGTGATCGACATCACCCGGGTGTGGTCGATCACATGCCAGGCGGCCTCGCGCCCGCCGGCGATCTCGACCCCCATGACCGCGCCGAAGCCGAGCTGCTGGCGCTGGGCCAGGGCGTGCTGGGGGTGGCTGGCGAGACCGCTGTAGTGGACCCGCGCCACCGCCGGCTGCTGCTCCAGCCACTCGGCCAGGGCCTGGGCATTGCGACTGTGGGCGTGCATGCGCAGGCTCAGCGTCTCCAGCCCCTTGAGGAAGATCCAGGCGTTGAACGGGCTCATGCACGGGCCGCAGGTGCGCACCACACCGAACAGCTGCTCCAGCTCCTGGTTGCGGCCGACCACGGCACCGCCGATCGCCCGCCCCTGCCCATCGAGATACTTGGTCGCCGAGTGGATCACCAGATCCGCGCCCAGCGCCAGCGGACGCTGCAGCGCCGGGGTCAAAAAGCAGTTGTCGATCGCCAGCCAGGCCCCGTGGCGGTGGGCCAGCTCGGCCAGCTGCGCGATGTCGACCAGCTCGTTGAGCGGATTGGAGGGCGTCTCGGCGAACAGCAGCTTGGTCTTGGGCGTGATCGCCGCTTCCCAGCCGGCGAGATCGTTGAGCTCCACATAGCGCGGCACCACACCGAACTTGGCCAGGTACTTGTCGAACAGCGCAATGGTCGAGCCGAATACCGAGCGCGACACGATCACCTCGTCACCGGCCTGCAGCAGCGCCAGCACGGTCGAGAGGATCGCCGCCATGCCCGAGCTGGTGGCGACGCAGCGCTCACCGCCCTCGAGCGCCGCCAGGCGCTGCTCGAAGTTGCGCACGGTGGGGTTGGTGAAACGCGAATAGACGTTGCCGGGCTCCTCACCCTTGAATTTGCGCGCTGCCTCGGCGGCGCTGCCATAGACGAAGCTCGAGGTGGGAAAGATCGGCTCGCCGTGCTCCTGCTCATGGGTGCGTTCATGGCCGGCACGGATCGCCAGGGTCTCGAGGCCGAGCGAGAGGTCGTCGTCCGGGGCGTCATCTAGGGGCATGCGGGTACACTCCTGAATATCGTCTAGGTCCAGACTGAGGCGGCCCCGCCGGTGGCGGGGCGCACCGGTTCAGTCGTCCGAGCTGTCGTTGTGCAGGTCGACCACCGCATTGACACGCTCGCGGCTCTCCTTGGCCGCATCGCTGCGAGCGGCCTCGAGCGCGGCGAGATAGGCCTCGTCGATATCGCCGGTGACGTAGCTGCCGTCGAACACCGAGCAGTCGAAGTCGTCGAGGGCCGGGTTGACCTCGCGGCAGGCCGCCTTGAGATCCTCCAGATCCTGATAGATCAGGCGGTCGGCGCCGATCAGCTCACCCACCTCGGCGTCGCTGCGGCCATGGGCGATCAGCTCGGAGGCCACCGGCATGTCGATGCCGTAGACGTTGGGGTAGCGCACCGCGGGGGCGGCAGAGGCGAAGTAGACCTTGTTGGCGCCGGCGTCCCGGGCCATCTGGATGATCTGCTTGCAGGTGGTGCCGCGCACGATCGAGTCGTCCACCAGCAGCACGTTCTTGCCGGCGAACTCGCTGCCGATGGCGTTGAGCTTCTGACGCACAGACTTCTTGCGCTGGGTCTGCCCCGGCATGATGAAGGTGCGGCCGATATAGTGGTTCTTCATGAACCCTTCACGGAAGGTCACCCCGATGTGCTGCGCCAGCTCCAGCGCGGTGGTGCGCGAGGTGTCGGGGATCGGGATCACCACGTCGATGTCGTGCTCCGGCCATTCGCGCTGGATGCGGTCACCGAGCTTGCGCCCCATCTGCATACGCGTGCCGTAGACGTAGGCACCGTCGAGCTTGGAATCCGGGCGCGCCAGATAGACGTGCTCGAAGATGCACGAGGTCAGCCGGGGGCGATCGGCGCACTGCTGGGTGTGCACATTCTTGTGCATGTCGACGAAGATCGCCTCGCCCGGTGCCAGATCGCGCACCAGCTCGAAGCCGCTGACATCGAGTGCCACCGACTCGGAGGCGATCATCACCTCCTGACCCGGGCGCCCTTCGGCGTCGACGCCCTCGCGGGTGCCGTAGACCACCGGGCGGATACCGTGGGGGTCACGGAAGGCGACCAGCCCGAAGCCGCTGATGATGGCGACCGCGGCATAGCCACCGCGGCAGCGCCGATGCACCCGACGCACCGCATCGAAGATGTCCTCGGGGGTGAGGTAGAGCCCCTGCTTGCCCAGCTCGTGGGCGAACACGTTGAGCAGCACCTCGGAGTCGGAGCTGGTGTTGATGTGGCGCAGATCGGAGGAGAACAGCTCCTGCTTGAGCTGGTCGGAGTTGGTCAGGTTGCCGTTGTGCGCCAGCGTGATGCCGTAGGGCGAGTTGACGTAGAACGGCTGCGACTCCGCCTCGCTCGCCGAGCCCGCCGTGGGATAGCGCACGTGGCCGATCCCCAGATTGCCCTGGAGACGCTTCATGTGGCGAGTGTGGAAGACATCCCGCACCAGCCCGTTGTTCTTGCGCAGCAGAAACCGACCGTCATCCCAGGTCATCATGCCGGCGGCGTCCTGTCCGCGGTGTTGTAAAACCGTCAGCGCGTCATAGATCGACTGATTGACCGCTTCATTGGCCATGAGGCCCACGATACCGCACATGCCGCCTTACCTCGCTTGATTGCGCCCCTCAGGGCGCCGGTTGCGCGGCCGGCGCGCCACCCGGAGGTGGCACGGCGCGGCCGCTCTGCTCGACTGTCGAAGTCGTCGTACCGGGCAGCGTCAGTGGCAGACGCCGCATGGCGTCCTCCGCCTGCGACGCATCCACGTTCCAGCCCTCGAGCTGAACCACCGCCCAGGCCCGCAGCGATTCGAACGCCGGGCGCAGCTGGGCCTGCTGCCAGGCGCTCAGCTGAGCCAGAGGGGTCAGCCCGATCACCACGGTGGCGATCACCAGGATCGCCGCCCCCGGGCCAGGCCGAAGCAGGCCCCGGCGACCCGGTTGAAAAAACCCATCCCGACCCACTCGATCGCCGCGTTGAGCAGTCGGATGACGAAGCCACACACCATCACCACGACGAAGATCACCAGGACGAAGCCGAGGACCAGGCGCGCGTCCGGGTGTGAGATGTAGGGTTCGAGCATCTCGCCCAGCGGCTTCGCGAAAACCCGCGCCGCGAGCAGTGCGACGATCCACGCCCCCAGGCCCAGCGCCTCGCGTACCAGGCCGCGCATGAAACCTGCCAGCATCGAGATCGTCAATACCAGCAGGAAGGCGTAGTCGAGCCAGGTGAGAGTCATCAGCTACCCGGTTTGCGAATCAAGAGTCCCGACAGGTTGGCGGACTGCTTGAGTTCGGCGCGCGCCTTCTCGCCCGCCTCCGAGGAGGCGAAGGGCCCGACATAGACCGAGGTCAGGTTGTTGTCGCGCGGCTGCGAATAGGCGGCGAAGCCCTGCGCCTTGAGCTTGGCCGCGAGCCGCGTGGCGTTGTCCTTCTGACCGAAACTGCCGACCTGCACCACCCAGCCGCCATCCTTGCTGGCGGCGGTACGCGCAGGCGTGCTGGGCGCCGGTTCGGGCTTGGCCGGGGCCGGCTTGGCGGCCGGCGCCTGGCGCTCGGCCGGCTGGCTGGTGTCCGACTGCGCCAGCTCGGCGATCGGGTCGGTGCGCGGCTGGGTCGCCTGCGAGCCACCGCCCGTGGTGGCCGCGCCGCTGCCGCCGCTCTGGCCGGTGTCCGCCGACTGCCCGAAGCTGTCGTCGTCGCCTCCGCCTAGCTGGGCACGGGTATCGGGCTCGGGCACCGCGCCGGTGTCGCCGCTGCTGTCGCGCTGAGCCACCGAAGCGGGTGGCTGCGGGGCCTCGATGATGCGCTGGCGCGCCTCTCCCCCATCCACCGGCTGCTCGATCACCATCACCGGCTCCGGGCCCTGCTGACGCGGCTCGGGGTCGTCGAACAGCATCGGCACGAAGATCGCGCCCAGCGCCACCAGAATGACCGCACCACTGATCCGTTCACGCCATCCGTACTTCATGAGACCTCCTCAAGCGGGCCTGTTCGAACTCCGGTCATCCATTGGCCGGAGCGATGAAAAATGCCGATCCGGTACACCGCGCCCTCAGTCGAGCGCCGTCAGCGCGCCGAGGGCTTCGGCCACCGTCAGGAAGGAGCCGCATACCAGCACCTCCTCGTCGGCGCCGAGCCGCTCGCGCAGCCACGCCACGCCGGCCGCCGGCGAATCGCAGCGGGCCAGCAGCGGCGCCCCGGCGGCCTCGATCGCCTCTCCCAGCTTGGCCGCCGAGCGCCCGCGCGGGCCGTCGAGCCCGACCGCGACCCAGGCGTCGACCGCCGGGCCGAGGGCCGCGATCAGCGCTTCGGCGTCCTTGTCGCCGAGCACGCCGAGCAGCCCGATGCGCCGTGTCGGTCGCGGGCGCGCCGCCAGCCGCTCGGCCACATAGGCCGCCGCGTGGGGGTTGTGCGCCACATCGAGACACCAGTTGCCCAGCCACTGTAGACGCCCGGGCAGCGATACCGTGGCGAGCGCTTCGCGCACGGCATCGCCCTGCGCGGTGACGCCGAGCAGCGTCAGCACCTGCAGCGCCACCGCGGCATTGTCCAGCGGCAGGCCCGGGTCGGGCAAGCTATCGAACTCATAGCGCTGGCCCTCGGCGTCACTGCCCTGCCACTGCCAGCCGCCATCGCGTGCCTCGGGCGCGAACGCCTGGCCCAGCCAGTAGGCCGGCGCTGCCAGCGCCTCGAGGCGGGCCGAGACGCTGGCGGGGAGCTGGCGACTGCCGAGCACCGCCGGGCGCCCCTGACGCAGGATGCCGGCCTTCTCGAAGCCGATGCCCTCGAGATCGTCACCCAGGAAGTCGGCATGGTCATGGGCGATGGTGGTGATCACCGCGATATCGGGGTCGACCACATTGACCGCGTCGAGGCGCCCGCCCAGCCCGACCTCCAGGATCGCCAGCTGCGGCTGGCGCTCGGCGATCGCCCACAGCGCCGCCAGGGTGCCGGCCTCGAAGTAGGTGAGACTCACCGCCTCGCCCGCCAGGCGTGCGGCCTCGACCCGCTCGAAGCCCGCGACCAGCAGCGCATCGTCCGCCGGCTCGCCGTCGAGACGCAGGCGCTCGTTGTAGCGCAGCAGATGGGGAGAGGTGTAGCAGGCGGTGGAGAGGCCGTGGCACGCTGCCAGGCGTTCGAGCAGCGCCACCGTCGAGCCCTTGCCGTTGGTGCCGGCCACGGTGACCACCTGCCCCGCCAGCGGCCGCTCGTTCAGCCCCAGACGCGCCGCCACCTCAGCGACTCGCTCGAGGCCGAGTTCGATGGCGACGGGATGCTGGCGCTCGAGTCGCGCCAGCCATGCATCCAGCGCCGCGGACATCTCAGCGCGACGCCTGGGAGGCGTCGGCCTCGTCCGGCAGCGGCGAGAAGTCCGCCTCGGCTTCACCACCCAGTGACGGCTGGTGGGTGAGGATACGCAGCACGTTGCCCAGCCGCGCCCGCAGCTCGGGGCGCGCGACGATCATGTCGACGGTGCCGTGCTCGAGCAGGAACTCACTGCGCTGGAACCCTTCCGGCAGCTTCTCGCGCACGGTCTGCTCGATCACCCGCGGGCCGGCGAAGCCGATCAGCGCGTTGGGCTCGGCGACATTGAGATCACCGAGCATCGCCAGCGACGCCGAGACACCGCCGAACACCGGATCGGTCAGCACCGAGATATAGGGCACCCCAGCCTGCTTGAGCTTCTCCAGCGCAGCGGACGTCTTGGCCATCTGCATCAGCGAGAACAGCGCCTCCTGCATGCGCGCGCCGCCGGAGGCGGCGAAGCACACCAGCGGGATCTCCTGCTCCAGCGCCAGGCTCGCCGCGCGCACGAACTTCTCGCCGACGATCGCCCCCATGGAACCGCCCATGAACGAGAACTCGAACGCCACCGCGACCACCGGCAGACCGTCGAGAGTGCCGCGCATGGCGATCAGGGCGTCGTTTTCGTCGGTCTCCTTCTGCGCCGCCGAGAGACGATCCTTGTACTTCTTCGAATCGCGGAACTTGAGCCGGTCGCTCGGCTGCAGGTCGGCGGCGATCTCCTCACGTCCTTCGGCATCGAGGAACCAGTTGAGCCGCTTGCGTGCCGTGAGTCGCAGGTGGTGCTGGCACTTGGGGCAGACGTTCTGGTGTTTCTCCAGCTCGGGGAGATAGAGCACCGAATCGCAACTCGGGCACTTGCGCCACAGGCCGTCGGGCACGCTGGCGCGGCGGTCGTTACGCTGGGTGCGGCTCATCGACGGGACGATCTTGTCTAGCCAGCTCATGTCGGGAGAGATTCCATCAGTTTAAGGAAACGGGTCCGCGCCGGCGGTCAGCCACACGCCGGCGCGACACGGAAAGCGCAGATGATACCAGAATGCCCTGCGCAGCTCAGGCGCGCGCGTCGCGATCCAGCGCCTCGCGCATCTCGCCAAGGATCTCGCGCAGCGCCTGCGGGATCGTCTCGGGGCTATCGGCGCGTTCGGCGATACGTCCGACCAGGGCGCTGCCGACGATGACCCCGTCGGCGACGCGCCCGATAGCCGCCGCGGTGGCGCCGTCACGGATACCGAAGCCGACGCACAGCGGCAGCTCGGTGAGCGCACGCAGGCTCGCCAGCTGAGCCCCTACGGCCTCGGCATCGAGGGTCGCCGCGCCAGTGACGCCCTTGAGCGACACATAGTAGAGATAGCCCTGGCCGTGGTGACAGATCGTCGTTGCGCGCTGCTCGGAGGTGGTCGGCGCGAGCAGGAAGATCGACTGCAGACCGTGGTCGGCGAACAGCGCCGCGTTCTCGCCCATCTCCTCCGGCGGCATGTCCACCGCGAGCACGCCGTCGACGCCGGCATCCCGAGCCTGACGCGCGAAGGCCGCATAGCCCATGCGCTCGATCGGGTTGAGATAGCCCATCAGCACCACCGGGGTCTCGCTGTCGCGTTCACGGAACGCCGCCACCATCTCCAGCACGTGGCTCAGCCGCGTGCCGTGGACGAGCGCGCGCTCGCACGCCTTCTGGATCACCGGGCCGTCGGCCATGGGATCGGAGAACGGTACGCCCAGCTCGATCACATCGGCCCCCGCCTCGACGCAGGCGTGCATGAAATCGACGGTGTGCGCCGGGGCCGGGTCACCGGCGGTGATATAGGGAATCAGCGCCTTGCGCCCCGCTGCCTTGAGCGCGGCGAAGCGCCGGTCGATACGATTCGCGTGTTGGTTCATGTCGGTCCCCGCCGTCAGAATTCGATGCCGTCGATCTTGGCCACGGTATGGATGTCCTTGTCACCGCGCCCGGAGAGGTTGACCACGATGTGCTTGTCCTGCGGCAGGCTGGCGGCCAGCTTCTTGGCGTGGGCCAGCGCATGGGCCGACTCCAGCGCCGGCATGATGCCCTCGACCCGGGTCAACTCGCGGAAGGCAGCAAGCACCTCGTGGTCGTCGGCGGCGACGTACTCGACCCGCCCGACATCCTTCCACAGCGCGTGCTCCGGGCCCACGCCGGGGTAGTCCAGACCCGCCGAGACCGAGTGGGTGTCGGCGATCTGGCCGCCCTCGTCGGACATCAGATAGGTGCGGTTGCCGTGGAGCACGCCGCGCGGCGCGTTGGCGGTCAGCGGCGCAGCGTGGCGGCCGGTGGCGAGGCCATCGCCGCCGGCTTCTACGCCGTACATGGCAACCTCTTCGTCTTCGACGAAGGGATAGAACAGGCCCATGGCGTTGGAGCCGCCGCCGACACAGGCGACCAGCGCATCCGGCAAGCGCCCGATCTGCTCCAGCGACTGGCGCCGCGCTTCGCGGCCGGCCACGGCGTTGAAGTCACGCACCAGCATCGGATACGGATGCGGACCGGCCACGGTGCCGATGATGTAGAAGGTATTGTCGACGTTGGTGACCCAGTCGCGCAGGGCCTCGTTCATGGCGTCCTTGAGCGTGCGCGAGCCGGACTCCACCGGCACCACCTTGGCCCCGAGCAGGCGCATGCGGTAGACGTTGAGCTTCTGACGCTCCACGTCCTCCGCGCCCATGTAGACCTCGCACTCGAGCCCCAGACGCGCGGCCACGGTGGCGGTGGCGACACCGTGCTGACCGGCACCGGTCTCGGCGATCACCCGCGGCTTGCCCGAGGGCTTGGCCAGCAGCGCCTGGCCGATGGTGTTGTTCACCTTGTGCGCGCCGGTATGGTTGAGATCCTCGCGCTTGAGCCAGATCTGGGCACCGCCGATCTCGCGCGACCAGCGCTCGGCATGATAGAGCGGCGACGGCCGGCCCACGTAGTGGGTCAGGTCACGGTCGAACTCGGCCTGGAAGTCGGGGTCGTGCTTGAGGCTCGCATAGATCTTGTCGAGCTCTTCCAGCGCGAAGCTCAGCGTCTCGGAGACGAACCGCCCGCCGTAAGGGCCGAAGTGGCCGCTCGCATCGGGCAGTTGCGTCAGGTCAGAAAATCGGCTCACGAGTGGACCCTCATGGTGTCGCTGCGTGGATGGTGGTCGCGCCGGCGGCGCGGACATGCTGGCAGAAGGCTTGCATGCGCTCGGCATCCTTGATGCCGTGGCACGCTGCGCCGGTATTCGAGCGCGCCTCGACGCCACCGGAAACGTCGACCGCATAGGGCGCGACGCGGGCGATGGCGGTGGCGACGTTGTCCGGCGTCAGACCACCGGCAAGGATAACAGGTTTGCCCAGATCACCGGGAATGCGCGACCAGTCGAAGGTCTCGCCGGTGCCCCCCGGCACCCCGGGGCGGTAGGCGTCGAGCAGCAGCGCGCCGGCGCCGGCGTAGCGCTGGGCAGCTCGCCTCAGATCGAGGTCGTCGCGCATGCGCAGCGCCTTGATCCAGGGCTTGGCGAAGCGCGCGCAAAAATCCGGCGACTCATCGCCATGGAACTGCAGCAGGTCGAGATGAGGTAGCGCCGCCTCGACGCTGGCCGCGTCGGCATCGACGAACAGCCCCACCCGGGTGACGAAGGGCGCCACCTCGGCGCTGAGCGCCGCCAACCGCGAGGCATCGATGGCACGAGCACTGCCCGCCCACAGTACGAAGCCCAGGGCGTCGGCGCCGCAGGCCACGGCGGCGTGAACATCCTCGCGCCGAGTCATGCCGCAGATCTTGATTCTCACCCGACTCATGGCGTCGTCTCTCCTGGGGCATGGCACGCCGCTTGGCCGGCGTGGTGGCTTTCGGCCGCGCTCTTCACGAGGCGGACTCGGCTGCACGGGCATCGGGATGCGTGTCGACCACGTTCCCCTCGGCGTCGATCCACTTCGGCCATACCCGCCGCCGGCGCATCAGCGGCGTGTCGGGAATCAGGTCGCGGTCGCCGGTCCAGTCGCCGCGGAACGCCAGCATCTGCGGGCCCAGCGGCTCCTCGGGCAGGGCGAAGCGCTCGTCGAAGCGCACATCGACGAAGTGCAGCCCGCAGGCCGGCGCGGTGACATTGCCCAGGGTGCGGTCCTTGAGCGCCAGCAGCTCGGCGGGATAGGACTCGGGCTGTTCGCCGCGCCCCACCGCCACCAGCACCCCGGCGATATTACGGATCATATGGTGCAAGAAGGCGTTGGCTTGCACGTCGATCACCACCAGGGTGCCGTAGCGACACACCTCGATGGCATGCAGATGGCGGATCGGCGTCTTCGACTGGCACCCCGCCGCGCGGTAGCTGGAGAAGTCGTGCTCGCCCACCAGCACCTGGGCGGCCCGATGCATGCGCTCGGCATCCAGCGGCTCGCGACACCAGGTGGCGTGGTGGCGCTCCATCACCGGGCGTGTCGGCTGATTGAGGATGACGTAGCGATAGCGCCGGGCCAGCGCCGAGAAACGGGCATGGAAATCATCGCTCACCGGCACCAGCCAGCGTACCGCGATATCTCGCGGCAGGGTGGCGTTGGCGCCGAACAGCCACGCTTTCTGGGTACGCGGCGTGGGCGCGTCGAAGTGCACGATCTGGCGCGTGGCATGCACGCCGCTGTCGGTACGGCCACTGCACAGCACCTTGACCGGGGCCGCGGCGATCCGCGACAGCGCGGCCTCCAGGGTGCCCTGAACCGACTCGGCGTGGCTCAGCCGCTGCCAGCCGCAGTAGCGGGTGCCGTCATACTCCACGCCGAGGGCCAGGCGGCCGCTCAGCGCCTGGGTATCGTCCTGCCGGGTAAAAAACGCCATCGAAACCTGCAACGCGGGAAAACTTAGGGCCGACCATTATCCCGATGCACCGGCTCGAATTCCACCTCCTCGACCTCCCAGCCGACGGGTATTCCGCGCTGCAGCGAGGTATCCCCCGGGGCGACCCGATGTCGGGGCGTCTCCTTTTCGCTCGACGAGTGCCCGGGCACGGTATTTTCCCCGGACGTAATACCGGGAGAGGTAGTGTCGAGAGAGGTCGTGTCAGAAGACCTATTGGCGGAAGACGAGTTTCCAGAAGCCGTGCTCTCGAACGACGTGCTCTCGAACGACGTACTCTCGAACGACCTGCTCTCGAAAGACCTGCTCTCGGAGAAAGTCTTGTGCGTAGACGTCTCCCCGGCGGCCGGGCTTGCAGGTGCGCTGCCGCGAGCGAATACGCCGTCGGGGGCGGCCGTACCACTCGGTGAAGGCACCTCGGCGGGCGCCGGCTCCCCCAGCGGACGCCAGTTTTGCGAATCGAGATCGAGCGGTGGCAGCTCGATCTCAGGCGCAGCGTCATCCGACGGCGTCGCTGGCGACGTTGGCGCGTCATCGAGGTCCAGGGTCGGCGGCTGGTAGTCGATACGCCACGCTTGCGGCGCCAGGTCATCGCCCAGGGCCAGCGCCGCGCTATCTCGCGCAGCGGGCAGAGGATTCTCGCCGCGCTCGGCAGCGGATCGATCTGGCGTGACTGGCGACCCCGCCCCCAGCGTTTCCGGGGCCACCTCGAAGTCATGCGGCAGGGGTTCGAGTGCCAGCGTCGGCGCGGCATCGCCCGGCGGCTCGCTATCTTCTGCGCCGCAGCCCTCAGAGCCAGATGGCGCCAACACGCTACCGGTGGACGCCGAATCGGAGGAAGGCGTCTTCTCGGGCGCGGATGGCACGTCAGGCGCAGGCGTGGTGTCGGACAAGGACGGCGCTTCAGATAAGGACGGCGCTTCCGGCGAGGCCACGGTGTCGGGCGGTGATGATTGAGGCAGGGGTGACTGGGGCAAGGGCGACGTCTCGCCCCCAGCGCAGCGTCGAACAGCGCATCCACATCCTCGACCCGCGCCAGCGAGAGCGCTTCCTCGTCCTCCGCCAGCAGATTGGCCGCGGCAGTGTCGGCTGCCGCGGCCTTTGCGTTATCGGTGGCCACCGCCCTGCTCTCATCGACATAGCGGGCGCGGTAGTCGTCGGCCAGCGCTTCCGCGCTGCGCCGCTGCTCGCGGCTGGCGCTGTCGTCGAACTCGGCCAGCACCTGCTCCATGGCCTCGATCTCACGCAGCTCGCCGAGCGCGCGGATCAGGCTCAGGCGATGACGCGGATCTTCCGTCAGCCGCGGTTCGAGCCACTCGCGGGCAGCGGCAAAGCGGCCGTAGGCGATATAGATATCGGCCTGGCTGATCGCCGCATCGCCCGTCTCGGTCTCTGCGACATCTTGCTGCGCGCCGCGGCGCCTCCCGCCGCGCTTGATACACCCCAGAAGCTTCCCCGGCGCCCGGTGGCGTGGCGTTACCGGGAGCTCGACGTGCGCCTCGGGAGCGTCGCCTTTCATCTCGTTTTCGCCCATATGCGCTATCTGGGCCCGGGCGCGGCGACGCTGCCACAGCAGGGCCCACAGCAGTGCGAGTATCGCCAGCGCGCCGAGCAGCGGCGCCCAGGACACGGCACGCTGCCATAGGCTCGGCGCCGCCGCGCTGGCGTTTGGCGCCGGGGACACGGGAGACGTCGAGGATGCCGACGGGGTCAACGGTGTGGACTTGGCCAGCGATGTCGCCGCCGCAGACGATAAGGCGACATCCTCAGCCGACGCCGCGCCGCCATCATTCGCGGTAGACGCCTCGGTGGCCGTCCCAGCCGAAGTCGATGACGTCGAGGTCGAGGTCGAGGTCGAGGTCGATGAGGTCGGCGTCGATGAAGCCGGGGCCGAGGAAGCCGAGGCATCGCCGGTCGACCCCGACAATCCCTTGGCCGCCACCATGGCGGCCTCGCCCACGCCGTCGCGCGCCGGCGCCTCTCCGGTCTCGAGCGGCGTGGCGCGTGCGGCGAGCGTCGCCCGCAGCTGATCACGCTGGCGCTGAAGATCGGCGATGGTCGCCTGCTGCCGCTGGGTCTGCTGGGTCAGCGCGGCGACCTGGCGCGCCAGCGCCTCAGTGTCATCCGATCCTGGCGCCCGCGCCGGACGCTGCTGCCCCACCCTCTCAGACCCTGCCGGCGATCCGGCGTCCATGTCGGTCGCCGCCTCGCGCAGCGCGCGAAGCGCCTGCGGGGCCTGATCGGCCAGCGCCGCGACCGTGTCCGCCGGCGGCACGTCGAGGCGCGCCCCGGCACGCAGGCGGTCGAGATTCCCGTCCACGAAGGCACCGCGATTGGCGCGATAGAGCGCCAGCATGGCCGCCTCCCGGGAGACACCCCGATGCGGCGGCAACGCGGCCGCCAGGGTCGAGAGCGTGGCACCGGGCGCGACCGTCAGCGTCCGCGGCCAAGCGGCGGCGCGACTCCCCGCAGACGAAGCCCCGGCAGCCGCCAGCGGCGGACGTGTCGCGGCATAGTCGGGCGGGTCGAAAAGCAGCAACACGTCGCGCTGCCACTGCCCCTGGGGCCAGCTCACGGTCAGCAGCAGATCGAGGAAGGGTTCGCGCACGCGCTGGTCACTGTCGAGCACGATGGCGAGCCCGCCATCACGCTTCTCGACCCGCGCGCTGATGCCATCGCCGAGAGCGTCCGGCGTCAGCCCGGCACGCCGGTAGGCCGCCGCGTCGGCCAGCGTCACCGTGACCTGGCCAGGCTCCAGCTTGGCGCTAGCGGTCAGTGGCAGCACCGCATGCAGCGGCCGATTGAGCGGTGATACCGTCAGCGGCTCCCCGATGCCCAGGGCGTGTACTCGAGTAGCCAGCAGCAGCCCGCAACCGCCGATGAAGAGCGTGACCCATGACCGCATGCTGTCTCCGCCTGCACGATGGTTTTAAAGAGAAGTGTTCGCATGGATGATCGGCCAGCGCCACACAATCTTTAACATCGCGTTACGCGAAAACAACGCAACTCGCCAACCCAGATTCTCCTGCGCGCGAACGCAAGAGCCCCGCCGGCGCGGGCGCCAGCGGGGCTCTTGGGTCGGCTGACGCGTGTCAGCGCGTCGGTTCAGGCGTGTTCGCGCACGATCCGCAGCATGCGCTTGAGCGGCTCGGCAGCCCCCCACAGCAGCTGGTCACCGACGCTGAAGGCAGTCAGATACTCGCCGCCCATGGCCAGCTTGCGCAGACGCCCCACCGGGATGGTCAGGGTGCCGCTGATCGCCGCCGGCGTGAGCTGTTCGATGGTCTGGTCCTTGTCGTTGGGTACGACCTTGACCCACTCGTTGTGCTTGGCCAGACGGTCTTCGATCTCGTCGAGCGGCACGTCCTGGCGCAGCTTGATGGTGAACGCCTGGCTGTGCGAACGCATGGCGCCGATCCGCACGCAGAGGCCGTCGATCGGGATCGGCTGACTGCCGGTGGCGAGGATCTTGTTGGTCTCCACGCCGCCCTTCCACTCTTCCTTGCTCTGCCCGTTCTCCATCGCCTTGTCGATCCACGGCAGCAGGCTGCCGGCGAGCGGCGCACCGAAGTTGTCGGTGGGGAAAGCACTACTGCGCAGGGTCGCGGTGACCTCGCGGTCGATGTCCAGAATCGCGCTGGAGGGCGTCGCCAGCTCCTGGGCCACGGCACCGTTGAGCGCCCCCATCTGGGCCAGCAGCTCGCGCATGTGCTTGGCGCCGGAGCCGGAGGCCGCCTGATAGGTCATGGAGGTCATCCACTCGACCATATTGGCTTCGAACAGCCCGCCCAGCCCCATCAGCATCAGGCTGACGGTACAGTTGCCACCGACGAAAGTGCGAGTGCCCTTGGCCAGTTGGGAGTCGATCACATGGCGGTTGACCGGATCGAGCACGATGACCGAGTCGTCGGCCATGCGCAGGGTGCTGGCGGCGTCGATCCAGTAGCCCTTCCAGCCCGCTTCACGCAGCGGCTGGTAGACGGCGGTGGTGTAGTCACCACCCTGGCAGGTCACGATCACGTCCATCGCCTTGAGTTCGGCGATATCGTCGGCGTCCTTGAGCGCCGGCACGTCCATGCCGATGTCCGGCCCCGGCTGCCCGGTCTGGGAGGTGGAAAAGAACACCGGCTCGAGACCGGCGAAATCGTTGTCATCCAGCATGCGCTGCATCAGCACGGAACCGACCATACCGCGCCAGCCGACGAATCCGACTTTCAACATAGATTGGTTACCCCGAAGACGGAGGGAGCCACGACCGACCACGGCAGTCATCTCCCGGCCGACACGGCTCCGCTTCCATGAACGTCTGCCGTGACGCGCGTATCGCGCTCGCCACGGCCCCCTCGAAAGAGTCTCAGTCTAGCAGCCCGCCGGACGCGGCGCCGATCCGCCGCAGGCGCCAAGCGCGTAAAGGCGACGACGTTGCGTCCACGCGGGCCGCAGGCGCGGTGGAATCAAGCGTTGGCGAACGCGGCCACCACGGCATCGCCCATCTCTACGGTGGAGACCTGGCGGGTACCGGGATAGGCGATGTCGGCGGTGCGCAGGCCGGCATCCAGCACCTGCCCCACCGCGCGCTCGATGCGCTCGGCCAGCGCGCTCTCGCCGAGAGAGTAGCGCAGCATCATCGCCACCGACAGGATCGTCGCCAGCGGATTGGCCAGCCCCTGACTGGCGATGTCCGGCGCGCTACCGTGACACGGCTCGTACATGCCCTGCTGGCGCTCGTTGAGCGACGCCGAGGGCAGCATGCCGATGGAGCCGGTGAGCATCGCCGCGGCGTCGGAGAGAATGTCGCCGAACATGTTGCCGGTGACCACCACATCGAACTGCTTGGGCGCGCGCACCAGTTGCATGGCGGCGTTGTCGACGTACATGTGCGACAGCTCGACGTCCGGGTACTCGGGGGCCAGCCGGTTCATCACCTCACGCCACAGGATGGTGACCTCGAGCACGTTGGCCTTGTCCACCGAGCAGAGCTTGCCACCGCGCTTCTGCGCCATCTCGAAGGCGACTCGGCCGATGCGCTCGATCTCCGACTCCGAGTAGACGTAGGTGTTATAGCCCACGCGCTCGCCGTTGCGCGTCTCGATGCCCCGCGGCTGCCCGAAGTAGATCCCCCCGGTCAGCTCGCGCACGATCATGATGTCGAGCCCGGAGACCACCTCGGGCTTCAGCGTCGAGGCCTCGGCCAGCTGCGGGTAGAGCAGCGCCGGGCGCAGGTTGGCGAACAGGTTGAGGTTCTTGCGCAGCCCCAGCAGGCCCTTTTCGGGACGCTTGGAGAGATCTTCCAGCGTATCCCACTTGGGCCCACCCACTGCGCCCAGCAGAATGGCGTCGGCGGCCTTCGCCTTGGCCAGGGTCGACTCGGGCAGCGGATGCCCTTCGGCGTCGTAGCCGGCGCCACCGACCAGCCCCTCATCGAGCTCGGCATCGAGCCCGGCAGCGCGGCAGGCGTCGAGCACCTTGACCGCTTCGGCGGTGATTTCCGGCCCGATACCGTCACCGGGCAATACCAGAATCTTCTTGCTCATGCGTAATCCTTGAAAACCCGCCTGGAGAGCGGTGTCGATGCGGGTGTCAGTCAATCAAGCGTCGCGAAACAGCCACGGCTGCGCCTGGCGATGACGCTGTTCGAAGTCGCGGATCGCCCCCGCCTGTTCCAGCGTCAGACCGATGTCGTCGAGCCCTTCCAACAGGCAGTGCTTGCGGAACGGGTCGACCTCGAAGGTGATCGTCTCGCCGCTCGGCGTGGTCAGCTGCTGGCGTTCGAGATCGACGTCGAGGCGATAGCCTTCGCTGGCCTCGGTCTCCTGGAACAGGCGCTCGACGGTCTCCTCGTCGAGGGTGATCAGCAGGATGCCGTTCTTGAACGAGTTGTTGTAGAAGATATCGGCGAAGCTGGGCGCGATCACCACGCGAAAGCCGAAGTCGTCCAGGGCCCAGGGGGCGTGCTCACGCGAGCTGCCGCAGCCGAAGTTGCGCCGCGCCAGCAGCACCTGGGCGCCGCGATAGCGCGGCTGGTTGAGGACGAAATCGGGGTTGAGCGGACGGCTGGAGACGTCCTGGCCCGGATAGCCCTCGTCGAGATAGCGCAGCTCGTCGAACAGGTTGGGGCCGAAGCCGGTACGCTTGATCGACTTCAGGAACTGCTTGGGAATGATCAGGTCGGTATCGACGTTGGCCCGATCGAGCGGCGCCACCAGTCCCTGCAAGTGTTCGAATTTCTTCATCGTCGTCACTCCTCGTGAATGGGGCCGGGTCTCAGGCGCTGAGCGCGTCGTCACGATCCCGCGCGTTGCCGGGGTCGTAATCGCGCACGTCGACGAAGTGCCCTTCGATGGCGGCAGCGGCGGCCATCGCCGGGCTCACCAGATGGGTGCGCCCGCCGTAGCCCTGGCGCCCCTCGAAGTTGCGGTTCGAGGTCGAGGCGCAGCGCTCGCCGGCGCCCAGCTTGTCGGCGTTCATCGCCAGGCACATGGAGCAGCCCGGCTCGCGCCACTCGAAGCCGGCCTCGATGAAGATCTTGTCGAGCCCCTCGGCCTCGGCCAGACGCTTCACCAGACCGGAGCCCGGCACCACCATGGCGAGCTGGACGTTGTCGGCGACCTTGCGCCCCTTGGCCACCTTGGCCGCTTCGCGCAGGTCTTCGATACGCGAGTTGGTACAGGAGCCGATGAACACCTTGTCGAGGCGGATATCGGTGATCTTCTGGCCCGCCTCGAGCCCCATGTACTCGAGCGCGCGCTGCATGCCTCGCGCCACCGTCTCGTCGTCGGCGGTGGCCGGGTCGGGCACCTCGGCGGAGACGTTGACCACCATCTCCGGGCTGGTGCCCCAGGTCACCTGCGGCTCGATGGCGGCGGCGTCGAGCTCGACCACCTTGTCGAAATGGGCGTCGGCATCGGAGACCAGCTCACGCCACGCCGCAACCGCCGCCGGCCACTGCTCGGCGCTGGGGGCGAAGGGGCGCCCGCGCAGGTACTCGATGGTGTGGTCGTCGACCGCCACCAGGCCGACCCGGGCGCCGGCTTCGATCGCCATGTTGCAGATGGTCATGCGGCCTTCCATCGACAGCTCGCGAATCGCGCTGCCGGCGAACTCGATGGCGTAGCCGGTACCGCCGGCGGTGCCGATACGGCCGATGATCGCCAGCACGATATCCTTGGCGGTGACGCCGAGCCCCAGCTGGCCCTCGACGCGCACCTGCATGTTCTTCATCTTCTGCGCGATCAGGCACTGGGTGGCGAGCACGTGCTCGACCTCGGAGGTGCCGATACCGTGGGAGAGCGCGGCGAAGGCGCCGTGGGTGGCGGTGTGCGAGTCGCCGCAGACCACGGTCATGCCGGGGAGCGTGGCGCCCTGCTCCGGCCCCACCACGTGGACGATGCCCTGACGCTCGTCATTGATGCGGAACTCCTCGATATCGAAGCTCTCGCAGTTGGCATCCAGGGTCTCGACCTGGATGCGCGAGACGTCATCGACGATCCCGGCGTTACCGGCGCTGCGCTCCTTGGTGGTGGTCGGCACGTTGTGGTCCGGCGTGGCCAGGTTGGCGTCACGGCGCCACGGCTTGCGCCCGGCCAGACGCAGCCCCTCGAACGCCTGCGGCGAGGTGACCTCGTGCAGCAGATGACGGTCGATGTAGATCAACGCCGAGCCGTCGTCGCGGCTGGTCACCAGATGCTGCGCCCACAGCTTGTCGTAGAGCGTTTGGCCTGCCATGTCTCGATCTCCTCCGTCGCCCGTCTCGACGCGGTTGCGCGACGCTGTCGGTATGCCGCGAGCGACCCGGCCACGGGCCGCTCGGGGTTGGGAGAGCCAAGATACGCCCGAGCCATGCATAAAAGCAATTCATCTTGATTATGCTTTGAATTCCACACCAGAATAGATGCATTCACCAGCCGCATCGCGAGGGCCACCCCATGGACACCCAGAGCCTGCAGGCCTTCATCGCCGTTGCCGACACCGCATCTTTTTCCCTGGCCGGCGAGCGTCTGCACCTGACCCAGCCGGCGATCAGCAAGCGCATCGCCGCGCTCGAGGCGCAGACCGACGCCAAGCTGTTCGACCGTATCAATCGCCGCGTCAGCCTCACCGAGGCCGGCCGCCTGCTGCTGCCGCAGGCGCGCCGGATCCTGCAGCTGGTCGAGGAGAGCCGGCGCCAGCTGCACGACCTCAGCGGGCAGGTCGCCGGCAGCCTGACCCTGGCCACCAGCCACCATGTCGGGCTGCACCGCCTGCCCCCGGTGCTCAAGGCCTACACCCGGCGCTACCCGGGGGTCGATCTCGATCTGCGCTTCCTCGACTCCGAGCAGGCCTACCAGGGCGTGGTCTCGGGGGCGATCGAACTGGCGGTGGTGACCCTGGCACCACGCCCCAACCCGCAGGTGGAGTCGGTACCGGTATGGACCGACCACCTGCGCTTCGTCGCCGCCCCCGAGCACCCGCTGGCCGGGGCCGGTCGCGTCTCGCTCGGCGAGTTGGCCAGCCATCCGGCGGTGCTGCCCGGCCCGCTCACCTTCACCCGTGACATCGTGGTCGATGCCTTCTCCCAAGCCGGCCTCGCGATCAGCGTGGCGCTCTCCACCAACTATCTGGAGACGCTCAAGATGATGGCGGGCATCGGGCTGGGCTGGAGCGTGCTGCCGGAGAGCATGATCGACGCCGAGGTGACAGTGCTGGCCGTCGACCACCCACCGCTGGTGCGCCGTCTGGGCTATCTGGTGCATCGCGAGCGCACCCTCTCCAACGCCGGCCGCGCCATGCTCGCCCAGCTCGAGGCGGCGCGCCCCGACCTCGCCGAGACGCCAGATCAAACCTAAGCTTCAGCGGACCGAGCGAGACACGAGGAGCACACGACATGGCCGCGTCAGCGTCATCCGCGCCCCGGAGCGGCGTGCGAGAGCCGGAGCAGGCAAGCCGTGATGACAGCACGAGTGAGTGCGAATCCAGCCGCCCGCCGCAGCGCCTGGGCCTGATCCCGGCCCCGGAGCTGCCCGAGCGCATCGCCGCCGGGCTGGCCGAGGAGCTGCCGACGCTGCTCACACGCCACACCGACGACCGCCACGCCTGGCGGGTCGAGTGCGTCACCGACCCGCTGATCGGTGCCGACGGTACCGGTGCGGAACTGATCCAGCAGGCCGCCAGGCTCAAGCATGAGCACGGCTGGGACTACGCGCTGTGCATCACCGACCTGCCGCTGTTCCGTGACGGCCGGCTGATCGTGGCCGAGGCCAGCGAGGCGTGCGGCGTGGCGGTGATCTCGCAGCCGGCCCTGGGCGCCTCGCCGCTGCACGACCGGCTGCGCGAGGCGACGCTGCACCTGATCAACGAGATGCATCACGGCAGCGCCCCCGACGATCGCGAGCGCCAGCAGGCGCACGTCGACCGCAGCCGCCGCACGCGCCGTGCCCACGGCATCCGCAACGCCAGCGCGCGCCAGCTGATCGGCTCGCGCCTCGCCGAGTGGCTGACCCCGATCCGTCGGGTCACCCCGGACGACCAGGCGGGCGACGAGAAACGGTCACAGGCGCACGAGACGGATCAACCCGAGATCGACGTGCGCTTCATCTCTGCTGCCCCCGTGCGCGGCCATCTGCGCCTGCTGGCGGGCATGGTGCGCGCCAACCGACCCTGGACCATTGTGCCCGCGTTCCGGCGTATCGTGGCGGTGGCCTTCGCCACCGGCGCCTACGGGCTGATCTTCCCCACCCTGTGGCGCCTCAGCGCCGCCTATGAAGGCTACCGCTTCGTGCTGCTGATGGTCGCCGCGATCGCCGCCATGGTGATCTGGCTGATTCTCGATCATGGCCTGTGGGAGCCCCAGCGCTATACCGGCTCGCCGCACCTGACCCGGCTCTACAACCTGACCACGCTGCTGACGCTGCTGCTGGGCGTGGGCTGCTACTACGCCATTCTCTTCGCGCTGTTTCTGGTCGCGGTGATCCTGTTCGTCCCCGCCAGCCTGCTCGAAGCCACGGTCGAGTCCTCCATCGGCTGGTGGAACTTCCCGGCGCTGGCGTGGCTGGCGACCTCGGTGGCCACCGTGGCCGGCGCCCTGGGCTCGAGCCTGGAGAGCGACGAGACCATCCGCGGCGCCACCTACGGCTACCGCCAGCAGCTTCGCCAGCGCAAGGTCAAGGCGCGCCAGCAGCAGGCGCAGGAGGAGGGCCACCAAGGCAGCGACCGCGATGGCGAGGAAACAACGGGCGCGGACGAGAACCGCGGCCGTGAGAGTGAAGCGCCAGAGGGAGAGCCCGGGGGCGGCGAAGACGCAGGCCGCAGGCGCGATCGTCGCGAGGCCCGGGGCGACGAGTGATCGCCGCCCTGGCCGTGTCCAGCGCCTAGAGTTGGCCCAGACGCGGGGTGCCTACCCGCACATCGGCATTCTGACCGCGGTGGCGCAGCCAGTGATCCATCAGCGTCAGCGCCATCATCGCCTCGGCGATCGGCGTGGCGCGAATCCCCACGCAGGGGTCGTGACGCCCCTTGGTGATCACCTCCACCGGCGCGCCGTCGACATCGATCGAGCGCCCGGGCTGGGTAATGCTGGAGGTCGGCTTGAGCGCCAGGTGCGCCACCAGCGGCTGGCCGGTGGAGATACCGCCGAGCACGCCGCCGGCGTGGTTGGAGAGAAACCCCTCCGGGGTCATCTCGTCACGGTGCTCGCTGCCGCGGCTGGCGACCACACCGAAACCGTCGCCGATCTCGACCCCCTTGACCGCATTGATGCCCATCAGGGCGTGGGCCAGGTCAGCGTCCAGGCGGTCGAAGACCGGCTCGCCCAACCCCACCGGCAAGCCTTCGGCCACCACGGTGATCTTGGCACCGACGCTGTCCTGGTCGCGACGCAGCTGATCCATGTACGCCTCGAGCTCGGGCACCTTGTCCGGATCGGGGCAGAAGAACGGGTTGTCGTCGACGCCTTCCCAGCCCTTGAACGCGATCTCGATCGGGCCGAGCTGGCTCATGTAGCCGCGCACGCGCACGCCCTGCTGCGCCAGCCAGGCCTTGGCGATGGCTCCGGCGGCCACGCGCATCGCGGTCTCGCGGGCGCTGGAGCGGCCACCACCACGATAGTCGCGGATGCCGTACTTGTGGTGATAGGTGTAGTCGGCATGCGCGGGTCGGAACTGCGCCTGGATCTTGGAGTAGTCCTTGGAGCGCTGGTCGGTGTTCTCGATCGCCAGCCCGATCGGGGTGCCGGTGGTGCGCCCCTCGAACACCCCGGAGAGGATCTTCACCTGGTCCGGCTCGCGCCGCTGGGTGGTGTGGCGCGACGAGCCCGGACGCCGCCGGTCAAGATCGCGCTGCAGATCGGCCTCGCTGAGTGCGAGCCCCGGCGGGCAGCCATCGACGATGGCGCCCAGCGCCGGGCCGTGACTCTCACCGAAGGTGGTGACGGTGAACAGTTTGCCGAAGGTGTTGCCGGACATGCGGGTTCCTCGGAGAAAAGGGAGCGAAAGCGAATCGATCAGGCGGCGGCGAACTGGGCCGCGTGGGCGTCGAGGGTCTCGGCGTCGAGCACGAAGACACCCTCACCGCCGCGCTCGAAGTCGAGCCACAGGAACGGCACCTCGGGGAAGGCGGCCTCGAGGTGGCGCTGGGAGTTGCCGACCTCGACCACCAGGATGCCGTCGTCGCTGAGATAGCCACGCGCTTCGCGCAGGATGCGACGCACGATATCCAGGCCGTCGCTGCCCGCGCCCAGCGCCAGGTCCGGCTCGTGGCGGTACTCCGCCGGCATCGCCGCGAGGTCACGGCTGTCGACGTAGGGCGGGTTGCTGACGATCAGATCGTAAGTCTGCCCGGCGACGCCCTCGAACAGGTCGGAGGCCACCGCACGCACCCGGCGGCCCACGTCGTGACGCACGATATTGGCCTTGGCCACCGCCAGGGCGTCGGGGCTGATGTCGACCAGGTCCACCGCACAGGTGGGTAAAGTCAGCGCCGTGGCGATGCCAATGCAGCCGGAGCCGGTGCACAGGTCGAGCACCCGCGCCGGCGGCGTGGCTTCGAACCAGGGCGCAAAGCCCGCCTCGATCAGCTCGGCGATGGGCGAGCGCGGAATCAGCACGCGTTCGTCGACCTCGAACGGGTAGCCGGCGAAGAACGCCTCCCCCAGCAGATAGGGCAATGGCCGACGGGTCTCGATACGCTGGCGTGCCAGGCCCACGATGCGTTCGCGCTCTACACCGAGCAGGCGCGCGTCGAGCACCGCCGGGTCGGCATCCCACGGCAGGTGCAGCGCCCCGAGCACCAGCGCCACCGCTTCGTCCCAGGCGCTGTCGGTGCCGTGGCCGAAGTGCAGGCGGTGGGTGAGAAACTCACTGGTGGCCCAGCGCAGGCAGTCGCGAACGCTGATCAGCTCGCTGGCGAGGGCGTGATCGGTGAGCGTCAGGGTGGTCGCCGGGCTGGACATGGGTCGGGCTCGCAAATGGCTGAAAAACGGACGACGATTGTACCCGCAAGGGTCGGCGCTTCACAGCCGGGCATGCGTCCGCGATGACAATCCTTTACCCTTTCGCCCGCGGCGCGAACGCGCCCGGTGCGGCCCGATGGCAACCTCCGGCCGGCATCGACCGAGATGGCAAACAGAGGTAGAACGGCATGACGCAGATTTCCGGCGACGATCCCTCAGGTGGTGACGACGCCGATCTCGGCGCCTTTCGTCAGGCGCTTGAGGCGGCCGGCGTGAAGAAGCTCGAGATCAATCGCGCCGATACCGGACGCCGCCGCCGGCACGCGCTCAACGCCACGGCACGCCGTGAGGCCGCCGAACAGGCGCCACCGCAGGCGCTCTCCAGCCTCTCCGATGGCGGCGTCGAGGCGGTCACCCCGCATCAGTCGCTGGCCTTCGCGATTCCCGACCTGCCGCCACGCACCTTCGCCCAGCTCAAGCGCGGACGTATTCCGTGGGAGGGCGGGCTCGATCTGCACGGCTATACCCTCGACGAGGCGCGCCTGGAGCTGGAGTCGTTCATCGACGACGCCATCGCCAACCGCCTGCGCTGCGTGCTGGTGGTCCACGGCAAGGCGCGCGGCACCAGCGCCGGGGGCGCCGCCTATCCGGTGATCAAGAGCCACGTCAACACTTGGCTCAAAAACTGGTCACGGGTGCTCGCCTTCTGCTCCGCCAGCGAGATCGACGGCGGCACCGGCGCGCTCTACGTGCTGCTGCGCACCCGCGGCGGCGAGCCAGAGTGAGACCCGGCGTTCACGCCTGGTGTTCACTTCTGGTCCTCGCTCCAGGCACTCACTTCTGATATTCACTCCCGGGGCTCACTCCTGGCACTCACTCCTGACGTTTGGGCGATGACAGCGGCAACGGCATCTCCGTGCGCGAGCCACCGCTGCTGAGCGGATGCCGGCGCGCATTGACCGGCTCGCCGCTGGCGCGGGTCTGATCGCGCTGCGCCTCGTGGCGATCCAGCGCCTGGGCGGCGAGATAACGGCCGAGCTCGATCAGCGCTTCGGCACGGTGGAATTCATAGGCCCCGCAAACGCTCTTGGGCACCTCGATCAGCACGTCCGGCGGGTAGCCTGCGATCTTGTACTTGGCCAGGGCCGCCTGGGTGATATCGAACGACGCCAACATCATGTCGAGTTTGCTCCAGGCGCGCTCGGTCTGGCTCGACCAGGTATCGCCGGCGCTCTCCTCCTCGTCGCTGAAGGAGGAGATCATGCCCTGGACACGGTTGCGCACGCCCCCCAGCCAGCCGCTGAAACTCTTGCCCGCGGCCTCGCGCTCGCGCTCACGCTGCTCCTCCTCGGCGGCGCGCTCGGCCGGCAGCAGCGCCTCCAGACTGATCGGCCGCGGGGTCTGCGCGGTGGCGTTGACCGCGAGCACGATATCCGCGGACACCGAGACCGTGGGAATGATCGGCAGCGGGTTGAGCAGCCCACCGTCGACCAGCACCTGGCCGTGCTCCTGCACCGGGGTGATGATCCCGGGGACGGCGATGGAGGCTCGGATCGCGCGCAGCAGCGAGCCGCTCTGGAACCATACCTCGCGCTGGCGCGTAAGATCGGTGGCCACCGCGGTGAACGGCAGCGGTAGCGCTTCTATCTGGATATCGCCGACCAGCGACTTGAGCTTGGTCATCACCTTGCCGGCGCGCATCGCGCCCATCGCACTCCAGGTGATGTCGACCAGCCGCAGCACGTCGAAGTAGTCGAGCTGACACACCCAGTCGCGGTAGCCCTCGAGCTGGCCGGCGGCGTGAATGCCGCCGATCAGCGCGCCCATCGAACAGCCGGAGATCGAGACGATCTCGTAGCCGCGCGCCTCGAGCTCTTCGATCACGCCGATGTGGGCGTAACCGCGGGCACCGCCGCTGCCCAGCACCAGTGACACGCGTGGTTTCATCGTCCGTCTCTCCTGGCTGTCGCCTGTACGTCTGTCTCTATGGTGGCAGCGCTCGCTGCGGATGCCCGCCTGCGCCCTGCCTTCCTGATCACGTTGCTGCCGTTCTGACCGCTGCCCTGCCGTTCCGAACGCTGCTATGCCATCTTGATCACTGCTCTAGGCCGAGCGCTCACTGCGGCGGCGAGATATCGTCCAGCCGCGCAAAGCGTACGATCTCCGCCGCCACCTCCGCCACCCGCGTGCGCTCGAGATGCAGATGGTGGCCGCCGCTCAGCACCCGCCGCTGCAGCCGGCGCACCCGCTGGCAGCTCTCGGCCAGCAGCGCGCGCTCGCCGAGCACCCCGGCGGTGGCCTGGATCAGCAGGGTCGGCGCGGTGATCTCGTCGAGCATCGCCAGCATCTGCTCCGGGCTCAGACGCAGCAGCGAAGGCCAGACCAGGCGCCGGTCGCTGCGCCAATAGAGCAGGCCATCCTCGCCCCGGCGCAGCCCGCGCTCGACGATCGGTCGCGCGGTATCGGCATCCAGGCGCGTGCGGCCGCCGTTAACCCGGGCCTCGAGCGCCGCTTCCAGCGTGGCATAGGCGTGCTCGCCGCGCCGTGGCCGCCGACGAGCCCGCACCCCCAGCCGCAGTTGCTCCGGCGCCTGCTGCGGCGTGGTGGTCAACGGGGCGAGACCATCGATCAGCACCAGCCGGGCCACCCGCTCCGGCAGCGCAGCGGCGAGCAGGCTGGACACCCCGGCCCCCATGGAGTGACCGAGCAGCGTCAGCGGCGCCGGGCCCAGCGTCTCGACCACCTCGACCAGCTCGGGCAGATAGCCCCAGGACGAGTAGTCGCCGCCGTCACCGCGGTGCGGTGAGCGGCCGTGGCCGGGAAGATCGAGCGCCACCACTCGGACGCCCAGCGCCTCGACCAGCAGCGGCGCCAGACGCGAGAAGGTCGCCGCGTTGTCGAGCCAGCCATGCAGCGCCAACCATACCGGCGCGTCCGCCGCGCCCCATACCTGCGCCGCCAGCCCGGCCTCCCCCAGCGTCGTCTCTATCGGCACCGCGTTCGCGCTACGGCTCAATGGCATGCCGCGCCCTCCAGCATCCGATCGAGCGCGGCGAGCAGCGCCGCGCGGGTCGCCTCGGGATGCTCGAACGGAAACATATGGCCGCCGGGCACGCAGTCGAGGGCGAGCCCGGTGCGCGCAAGCTGGCGCCGCCGCGCCTGGTTAAGCAGGGTCGAATCCTGACCGGCGATCACCGTGAGTGGCACCTCGAGATGCTTGAGCACACCGGCAAGGTGATCGGGCAGATGGCGAAACACCGCCGCCTCATGGCGCGGTGCGAACAGCAGGCGAGTCGCCCCCTGCTCATCGAGTCGGGTGGCACCGCTGACATAGTCGGTCAGCGCCGCCTCGGTGAAACCCTTGAACAGCGTGTGCTGACGCAGCGATTGACGCATCGCGTCGCGGCTCGGCCAGTGCTCGCGACGCTTGAGCGTCTTGCCGGCCGGGGTGATACGGTCGATGAATCCGGTCAGTTTGGCCAGCTTGAGCAGCAAGGCATCGCGCCCGATCAGCAGCGGCGGGTCGAGCGCGACCACCGCCCGGAAGTGCTCCGGCGCGCGACAGGCGCCCATGATCGAGAGCACCCCGCCCATCGAGTGACCCACGGCGATCACCGGCCGGCCCACCGCGCGCACCGCGTCGAGATACTCATCGCACAGCGAGCGCCAGTTGCGGTCGACCGGGAAATCGGGATGGTGGGCCAGGCGCTCCAAAGGGTGGAGCTCGAAGCGCTCGCCCAGCGGCGCCAGCAGGGTGCGATAGCTGGCGCCGGTGAAGCCATTGGCGTGCGCGAAAACCAGGGGTTGAGGCAGCATCGATCGTCGAATTCCCGTAAACTGTCGCCTTTTCGTCGAACGGCCACCGGCATCGGCCGGCATCGGGAGAACGCCCGGGCAGGCGCTCTCCGGGCGTCTTCATCCGCGTGCCGACGTTCGTGCGTTCGTTGTCCACACGGGCGCTCGTGTCACATGAGCGCTCGCGCTCCATAGAAGGATTGTAACGTGTCCCGCAAAGGTTCCCACCGCGACACTCGTCTGAGAAATCGGCTGTTCTGGGCCGTCATCCTCGCCGCCCTGGTGGTCGGCTTCTGGCTGGTTCGCGGCGGAGAGTGACCCATGGGCCTGCTGGCGGCATTCACCCATACCCTCGAGATTACCCTACCGGTCTTTCTGATGGTGTTCCTCGGTCTAGGGCTCAAGCGCCTGGGCTGGATCGATGCCGCCTTCATCAACACCGCCTCGTCGCTGGTGTTCCGGGTGACCATGCCGACGCTGCTGTTCCTCAGCATCATCCAGGCCGATCTCGACAGCGCCCTGCAGCCACGGCTGATTCTCTACTTCGTCGGCTTCACCCTGGCGAGCTTCTGCCTCGCCTGGCTCTGGGCGATCTGGCGTCACCCCTACGTCGAACGCGGGATCTTCACCCAGGGCGCTTTCCGTGCCAACAACGGTATCGTCGGTCTGGCCCTGGCGGCCAGCCAGTACGGTGACTACGGGCTCTCCGTGGGCGGCATCCTGGCCGGCGCGGTGATCGTGGTCTACAACGTGGTCTCGGTGATCGTGCTCTCGATCTACAGCGAGGACGTGCCCACGGATCTGCGCTCACTGGCGCGCAATCTGGCCAAGAACCCGCTGATCCTGAGCGTGGTGCTGGCGATTCCGGTGGCGCTGCTGGGGCTCGATCTCCCCACCTGGCTGCTCACCTCCGGCGGCTATCTGGGCTCGATGTCGCTGCCGCTGGGGCTGATCTGCATCGGCGGCACGCTCTCGATCACGGCGTTCAAACGCAGCAGCACCATCGCCCTGGATGCCAGCCTGTGGAAGCTGGTGTGGGTCCCCCTGCTGGGCGTTCTCGGCGCTCTGGCGCTGGGCATCCGCGGGCCGGCCCTGGGCATCCTGTTCCTGTTTTTGGGCAGTCCCGGCGCAGCGGCCTCTTTCGTCATGGCCAAGGCGTTCAAGGCCAACGACAAGCTGGCCGCCAATATCATCGTGATCACCACCTTCGGCTCGATGTTCAGCCTGAGTCTGGGGTTGATCGTGCTGAAGTGGCTGGGGCTCGTCTAGGCTTTGTACGAAAACTGCCTGCGCTCGACAATACGGCGTTAAAAATCAGCTCAAAATGCTCATTTACACCCGTAAACTCCGCTTTTTCGCAGATTTTTGCCTTGTCTTGTCTTCGCTCGCCGACTTTTCGTACAAACCCTAGGCCCACGCCGGAAACGCCGAGGGCAGGGTTCGCCGCGGCGCAGCGGCGGGGTCAGCTGCGAGGAATATCCTGATAGGCGGCATAATTGTCGTACGCGCGCTGGAGATGTCGCAGCATGGCGTCCCGCGCTGCTTGCGGCTGCCCCGCCACGATGGCCGCGAGCACGTCGGCATGCTCACGCGCCACGCGCTCGAGGTAGTGGGTCATGGCCGCCGAGTCGAGCTCCACTGCCACCAGCTTGGTCCGCGGAATGGCCCCTTCGTGAAGCTGATCGTAAAGGGCGACGAAGAACGGATTGTGGCTGGCTTCGACGATGGCGCGGTGGAAGTGATAATCCTCTTGGCGCGCCTGGCCGCCTTCACGGCTGGCGGCCACCAGCGCCTCGTGGGCGCGGGTCAGCGCCTCGATGTCGGCATCACTGCGCCGCTCTGCGGCCAGCGCCGCGGCCTGAGAGTCCAGCACCAAGCGCAGTTCTAGTACGTGGAGAATGTCCTCCACCGTGGTGGCACTGATGCGCCGCGCCGGGAAGGCGCTGGCCGGCGCCGAACGCAGCACCCGGGTACCGATGCCGCGGCGAGTCTCCACCAGCCCCATCGACTTGAGATGGGCGATCGCCTCGCGCACCGCGGTACGGCTGACCCCGAACATGTCGCACAGCTGGCTCTCGGTGGGCAGCTTGTCGCCCACCGGAATCTTGCCCTCGGTGATCAGGGCTTCGAGCTGGCGCGCGATCTGGCGCGACAGGCTCTCCTGCATCGAGATGCGCTGCACGCTGAAGGCCTGGGTCTGCTCCATCGTTTCCTCTACCTCTGCTGTGCCGGAGATCGCCGTCGGATATCGCCACCCTGCGGCCCGCCGGGATGACCGCCCCTTGGCTGTCGATTGGCGCTAGCATACCAGCTCGCTGGCGGTGGACGTCATTCACCCCTCGTCGGGGTGACCCTGGGCGACGAACTTGCCACCCTGGAAGCGCACCGCCGGATCATCCGGGTTGAGCCGGCCGTCGGCGGCCTCGACCGCCTCGCGCCAGGGCGCGGAACTCTGACGCGGGCGCCAGCCGAGGAACTGTGCATGGCGATTGTCCCACCACTGCTCGGCGTTGTCGGACGCGCCATAGACCACGGTGTGACCCAGCTGCGGCGCGGCGAAGGCGCGTGCCAGCAGGTCGACGAGGTCCTCCACCCCGAGCCAGGTCGCCAGCATGCGGGTGTCCTTGGGCTGGGGAAAACAGGAGCCGATACGCAGACTCAGCGTCTCGATGCCGAACTTGTCGTGATAGAGGCTGGCGAGGTCCTCACCGAAACACTTGGAGACGCCGTAGAGCGAGTCGGGGCGGTGCGGTACCTGGCTGTCGAGCCGGGTGGTGCGTGGATAGAAACCGATGGTGTGGTTGGAGCTGGCGAAGACCACCCGCGGCCGGCCGTGGCGTCGCACCGCTTCATAGAGGTTGTAGACGCCGACGATATTGGCCGGGAGGATCTCGTCCCACGGCCTCTCCACCGAGATGCCGCCGAGATGGATCACCCCATCGCAGCCCGCGACCAGATCCGCTACGGCCGCGGCATCCGAAAGCTCGCAGGTGACGATCTCCTCATGGGCGGCGGCCGCGCCCGGGTCGAGGATATCGGAGAGCCGCACCTGATGCGCCAGACGCGCGAGATGGGGTCGAATCGCCTGCCCCAGGCCCCCGGCGGCACCGGTCACCAGTAATCGATTGAGCATGCTGAAACTCCTTCATGTTCGATGGCACAGCGGATGGCGCCCGGCGTACCGGGCGCGAATTCACTGCAGCAGATGGGGCAGCGTCAGCGAGATCGCCGGCACATAGGTGACCAGCATCAGCACCGCGAACAGCGCCAGGTAGAACGGCCAGATGGTCTTCACCGTCTGTTCGATCTTGATCCCGCCGATCGCGCTGCCCACGAACAGGCAGCCCCCCACCGGCGGCGTACACAGCCCAATGCCCAGGTTCATCATCATCAGGATGCCGAACTGGGTCGGGTCCATGCCGAACTGCTGCGCCACCGGCAAAAAGATCGGGGTGCAGATCAGGATCAGCGGCGCCATGTCCATGATCATGCCCAGCGCCAGCAGCAGCAGGTTGAGCATCAACAGCACCACGATCGGGTTGTCGGAGACCGAGGTCAGCCCGTTGGCGAGCATCTCGGGCACGCTGTATAGCGCCAGCAGATAGGAGAACGCCGAGGCGCAGCCGACCAGGATCATCACCAGCGCGGTAGTCTTGACCGCCTGATAGACCGCGGTCTTGAACGCCGCCCAGCGCAGCTCGCGGTAGACCAGCCCGGTGACCACGATGGCGTAGAGCGCGCCGAAGGCGCCGGATTCGGTCACCGTGAGGACACCCGAGAGCACCCCGCCGACGATGATCACCGCGGTGAGCAGACCCGGCAGCGAGGCGCAGAAGCTGATCAGCAGCGCCGCCCAGCCGGGAAAGGTTTCGCCGCCGTAACCGCGCTTCACCGCCACCACGTAGGCCGCCACCGCCAGCGCCAGACACATCAGGATGCCCGGCACGATCCCGGCCACGAACAGCTGAGTGACCGAGATGCCGCCACCCGCGGCCACCGCATAGAGAATCATGTTATGGCTGGGCGGGATCACCACCCCGGCGATCGACGAGGTGACCGTGACATTGACCGCGTAGTCGGTGTCGTAGCCCTTCTCCTTCATCACCGGAATCAGGATCGAGCCCAGCGCCGAGGTATCCGCCACCGCCGAGCCGGAGATACCGCCGAACAGCATCGACGAGGTGACGTTGACCATGCCCAGACCGCCGCGCATGCGCCCTACCGCCGCCGAGGCGAAACGCACCAGCCGCCGCGAGATACCGCCGTGGAGCATCAGTTCGCCGGCGAAGATGAAGAACGGGATCGCCAGCAGCGAGAACACCGAGATCCCCGAGACGATGCGCTGGAAGCCGACGAACAGCGGCAGCCCCTCGTAGAGGAAGGTCACCACCGCCGACAGCCCCACCGCGAAGGCGATCGGTGCGCCCACGATCAGGCCCAGCGCGAACACCCCGAAAAGAATGATCAGTCCCATGGTCAGTGCCCCTTGCGTGTCGAGATCGCGCGCTGGATCAGCTCGGCGCCGGTGAAGATCACCAATAGCACCCCGCAGGCCACCAGCGGTGCCGAGCGCCAGCTCTCCGACAGCCCCAGCATGGGGATCGGGCGGTCGGCGTTGTTGAGCATCATCAGCCACCCCTGCCAGGCCATGACACCGCCGAAGGCGATCACGAAGGCGTCGGCGATCAGCTGCATCAGCAGGCGCAGCGGGCGTGGCGCACCCTCGCGCAGGAAGTCGATGCTCAGGTGGGAATGGAACCTGACCCCGGCGGCAGCCCCCAGGCAGGTGATGTAGACCACGATCAGCAGCGACGACTGCTCGATCCAGGTCGGGGTGTCATTGAGCACGTAACGGCCGAAGACCAGCCAGCCAAACGAGAAGATCAGAAATACCAGCAGTACGCCGGCGACGATCAGGCAGAGTCGCGCCAGCGTATCGAGCACCTTGTCACACGCCGAGGTGCCAGCGGCCACGGGCGGCTGGGAGTCGTTCACGGTGAGATCCTGTCAACTGCGGCGAAGAGGCGGCCAGCGCGCCTCCCGGCGGAGACGCGCCGACCTCGCGAGGGCAATCAGGGGGTCTGACGAATCTGGTCGATCAGCGAGGCGAGCTCGGGGTGCTTGTCGGTGAATGCCTGGTAGAGCGGCTCCATGCGCTGCTGGAAGGCGGCCTTGTCCTTCACCTCATTGATCTTCACCCCCGCCTTCTCGACGATGGCGCGGCTCTTGGCTACCCGCTCCGCCCATAGCCGGCGCTGCTCCTGGGCGGCGTTCTCGGCGGCGGCGCGCACGGCGCGCTGGTCGTCGGCGGAGAGCGCCTCCCAGCTCGACTTGGCCACGCACAGGCATTCGGGAATGATCAGGTGCTCGGTGAGCGAATAGTACTTGGCCACTTCGTAGTGGTTGCTCGACTCGAACGAGGGGAAGTTGTTCTCGGCACCGTCGATGACCCCGGTCTTGAGCGACTGGAACACTTCGCTGTAGGCCATCGGCGTGGCGTTGCCGCCCAGGGCATCGACCATCTGCACGTAGAGATCGTTGTTCATCACTCGCAGTTTGAGGCCCTTGACGTCGTCGGGTGTCTCGATCGGGCGTTTGGTGTCGTAGAAGCTGCGCGCGCCGGAACCGAACCAGGAGAGCGCGATCAGGTTCTTCTCGGCCAGGGCGGCGGCAAAGCGCTTGCCGATGTCACCATCCATGACCCGATACATCTGCTCGACGTCCTTGAACAGAAACGGCAGCGAGAGCACGTCGGTCTCGGGCACCACCGGGCCCATCGGCCCCATGTTGAAGTTGCCGAAGTCCAGCGCACCGCTGCGAGCCTGTTCGATCGCATCCGGCTGATCACCGAGGACGCCGTTGTTGTAAACCTTGGGCTCGACGCGGCCGTCGGTGGTCTTGGCCACTTCCTCGGCGAAAGACTTCAGCGCCAGCGAGTTGGGGTAGCCGTCGGGGTGCACGTTCCACCCGCGCCAGGTCGCCGCCTGGGCACCCAGGCTGGCGCCCAGCAGCACGCCGGCGGCGGCGAGAGAGAGGCAGGTACGCGAGACACGCGAGGAGAAGAGTGAGGTCATGACGCGCTCCATGTCGAATGGGCGCAGCCGCCGAGGCCGCCGTCCGGCGTCTTCGCCAGATCGATCGCGACGCCGCACAGGCCGCAATGTTGTTATCGTCGCCGCCAACATTGCCATACATCATACTTATTCAGACATTAGACTTTGGCATCCTCGCGGCGCTGCCGAATGTGCCATATGGCAACGCTCTTCAGCGCTATTCCGATGCCGGTGTCATCGCTCTCCCCGGCGCTCGTCCGGGTCTCTCGCGACCACCTCCGACTTCTTTTCCGCCGAGGTTCCCTCCTCGGCCTGGTCATGCCGGTCACGCTCCCCCGACGCTGCGCACCGATGCCGAGTACCGCCGTTGGCCAGGTGGGACTTACAGTCCCCGCTCTGCTCGCCATCTTGACGCAGCAGACACGGCTCGGCCGACGCCGAGTAGATCGTCACCGTACTGCGGCCGTCGCGCTTGGCGCAGTAGAGCGCTTCGTCGGCCAGGCGCAACAGGCCGTCAGGGCTTGCGCTGTGCATCGGGAAGCTGGCAATGCCAGCCGAGAACGTGACACGCCCCAGGCTCAAGTCGCCACGCTTGAGTGGTGCTGCCGCGAGCCGCCCCAGAAGCCGCTCGAGACGCGCGGCCAGCGCCGTCGGCGAGGCATGGGAGAGCAGCGCGAACTCCTCGCCGCCCAGGCGACACACGCTCTCGCCCGCTTCCTTGCTCGCCTTGAGCAGCGTCGCCACCTCGACCAGCACGCTGTCACCGGCATCGTGCCCGAAGCGGTCGTTGATGCGCTTGAAATGGTCGAGATCGACGATTGCCAGGGTCAGGCATTCGCCCCCCGCCATCGCCCGCCGGCACGCCTGGGCGTAGGCCGCGTCGAAATGGCGCCGGTTGTAGAGCCCGGTCAGCGCATCGCGGTAGGACAACCCTTCGAGCTCTTCGACCAGCCCCGCCAGCTCCGCGGTACGCAGCGCCACCTGCTGCTCCAGCGTCTCGTGGGAGCGCGCCAGTTCGCGATGAACCCGATGGTAGCGATGCAGCGAGATCGCCACGCAGGAGAGCGAGAAGGCCAGCGTGCCGAAGCTCAACGGTATTGGCTGCCACGGGATGAAGCCGTGCGCCACCAGGATGTCGGCCAGCAGCAGCGGTGCGAACACGGCGAAGCTCAGCACCACGGTGCGCTGGGTACCGTCCAGCGCCCGCCACTGCCATAGCGCCAGCGCCAGCATCGTCGGCAGCGTCAGCACCAGCAGCATGTCGAAGATGGGAAAGGTCAGCGAGAGGTTGATCACCCCGCCCTGGACCAGGCCGACGACCAGCACCACGTAGGCGAGATGCAGCGCCCATAGCCGCCGCATCCAGCGCCGCGCGCTGCCCTTGAGCCAGTGGGCGAGGATCAACCCGGTCGCCACCGGCAGCATGTAGTAGCTGAAGGCCCGGATCAGATCCCACCCCAGCGGATTGCCGGCGATCAGCTGCCGCGCCGGCGCCTCGGCCAGCAGCATCAGCCCCGAGGCGCCGGCGAACAGCGCGATGGCACCGAAGCTGCGCCGCTCGACGCCGCTGACGGCGAAGATCGCGGCGAATACCGACAGTGCCAGCGCCAGCGCGCTGACCGCCACGTCCCAGGCCGAGCGCCGGATGATCTGACGATAGGCCTCTCCGCGCTCCATCAAGCGCACCTGGCCCCACAGGCCGATGCTGGTGTAGTCGGAGAAGACGCGCAGCCAGAGGGTCTGACCGCCGAAGTCGTGGGGCAGCGCAATCATGTGCCAGGGCCAGCCGACGAAGGTGACATGATCGCCATCGTTGAAGTCGCCATGCTGGTAGATCAGCCGGTCGTCGAGATAGACCTGCGCGATCAGATCGATGCTGGAGACGAACAGCACCGGGTCGTGCCATTGATTGTGCGGCAGACGCAGGCGGAACCACACCTTGTCGCGGCCGTCACGCTGCGGCGGGTCGGCGGGAAAGGCGATCGGCTGCCAGCCGCTATCGCTGGCGTGAAGCCAGGCCGGCAGCCCGGCGCCATCCCGCGGCGAGTCGCCCCAACGGTACTCCCAACCGCTCGGCTCGACGCTCGGCGTCTCGCCCTGGGGCTCGCGCGTGGCCCAGCTCCAAGCCACCCACATTCCGATCAGCAGTACGCAAAGGCCGGTGACGGCGCCGATCACGCGCATGATGAGCTCCCCCTCAAGGAAGCTCATAGTGTCATGAAACCAAGTGTCAGGATAAGTATCAAAAGGTGATTTGACTGCGCGGCCTCCACTCGCCCAGTGCTCCTGTCTGCTCGCCCATGGCCGGACGCGCGACTACGTCACCGCCATACTCCCCCGTATTGCCACTCATACCACCGCTCATGGCGCCTCTCATGTCACCCCTCGTGCGACTGCCAGCTCAGCGCACCAGCGCCGGGCGCTTGGGATCGAAACGCCAGCCATCGATCAGATACTGCATCGCCATGGCGTCGTTGCGACTGCGCACATCCAGCGAGCGGTAGAGCGCGTGGGCCTGTTCGAGCTGCGCCATGTCCAGCTCGACACCCAGACCGGGCGTGGTGGGCACGCGCAGCTTGCCGTCGCGGATCGCCAACGGTTCGCGGGTGAGGCGCTGGCCATCCTGCCAGATCCAGTGGGTATCGATGGCGGTGATCTCCCCCGGGCAGGCGGCGGCGACATGCGTCATCATCGCCAGCGAGATATCGAAGTGGTTGTTGGAGTGCGAGCCCCAGGTCATGCCCCACTCGTGGCACAGCTCGCCGACCATCACCGCCCCCTGCATTGTCCAGAAGTGACAGTCCGCCAGCGGAATATCCACCGCATTGAGCGCCACCGCGTACTGTAGCTGCTTGAAGTCGGTGGCGATCATGTTGGTAGCGGTCTTGAGACCGGTGCGTTTCTTGAACTCGGCCATCGTCTCGCGCCCGGACCAGCTCGCCTCCTGACCACAGGGATCCTCGGCATAGCTCAGCAGATGCTTGATCGGGTCGAGCACACGCACCGCCTCGTCGAGTGTCCAGGCACCGTTGGGGTCCAGGGTCAGCCGCGCCTCGGGGAAGGCGTCGTGCAGCGCGCGGATACACTCCGCCTCCTCCTCGCCACGCAGCACGCCCCCCTTGAGCTTGAAGTCCTTGAAGCCGTAGCGCGCATGCGCAGCCTTGGCCAGTTCGGCGACCGCGTCTGGCGTCAGCGCCTCGCGACGCCGCACTGCGTCCCAGGCGTCCACCGGATCATCGGCCTTCGGGTAAGGCAGGTCGGTCTTGGCCGGATCGCCGAGCAGGAACAGATAGCCCAGCGCCTCGACCTCGTCGCGCTGGCGGCCGAAACGCCCCAGCAGGTCCGCCACCGGCTGGCCCAACGCCTGGCCGTAGAGGTCGTAGAGCGCCGACTCGATCGCGGTCAGCACATGCACCGCCACGCGCAGATCGAAGGTCTGCTGGCCGCGCTCCTCGCGCCCGTTGCCGGCCAGCGCCAGCCGCGCCCGGTTGAGGACCTGCTTGACCTGATCGATACGCGCGCCTTCGACCAGCGCCCGACACTGCTCCAACCCGCGCAGGATACCCTCGCTGGAGGGGATCTCCCCCACCCCGCGCTGGCCGCTGTCATCCTCCAGGATCAGCACGCAGCGAATGAACCAGGGGGCATGGCCGCCACTCAGGTTGAGCAGGAAACTGTCATAGCCGGCCACCGGCACGACCGACATCTTGGTGATCTTGGGGAAACTCATCTCGCACTCCTCGGTATTTGATCGTTGCGGGAACGCTGAAGACATTGATTCAGTGTTTCCTAGCCGCGTTTGCCGAATTCGGCGCTATCCACTGTCCACTGGCGTGCCTGCTCGGTCAGGGTGAAGCCGAGACCCGGGCGGTCGGGCACCAGCATGCGCCCGTCGCGGGTCTCGAGGCGCTCGTTGAACAGCGGCTCCAGCCAGTCGAAGTGCTCGACCCAGGGTTCGCTGGGATAGGTCGCCGCCAGGTGCAGGTGAATTTCCATGGCAAAGTGCGGTGCCAGCTGCAGGCCGGCGCTGCTGGCCAGGGTGGAAAGCTTCAGAAACGGCGTGATACCGCCGATGCGCGGCGCATCCGGCTGGATGATATCGGCGCTGCGATGGTCGATCAGCGCGCGGTGCTCGGCGACGCTGGCGAGCATCTCGCCGGTGGCGATCGGCGTATCCAGGGCGCTGGCCAGTGCGGCGTGCCCTTCGACGTCGTAAGCGTCGAGGGGCTCCTCGATCCACACCAGGTGGTAGGGCTCCATGGCGCGGCCGAAACGCAGCGCGGTGGCACGGTCCCACTGCTGGTTGGCATCGATCATCAGCGGCACGTCGTCACCCAGGTGGCGGCGTACCGCCTCGACACGCTGCAGGTCGGCCTTCATGTCGGGCTGGCCGACCTTGATCTTGACTCCTTTGATGCCGCTCTCCAGCGAGCGGGTGGCGTTCTCCTTGACCTCTTCGATCGGCGTATGCAGGAAGCCGCCGGAGGTGTTGTAGCACTGCACCGAGTCGCGATGGGCACCGATCAGCTTGGCCAGCGGCAGCCCCGCGCGCTTGGCCTTGAGATCCCACAGGCCGACATCGACCGCGGCGATGGTCTGGGTGGCAAGACCGCTGCGCCCCACCGAAGCGCCGGCCCATACCAGCTTGTGCCACAGCTTGTCGGTGTCGTTGGGGTCTTCGCCGAGAATCGCCGGCGCGATCTCCTTGGCATGCGCGAACTGGCCGTAGCCCCCGGCACGCTTGGAATAGCTGAAGCCGATGCCGCGATGACCGTCACGCGTCTCGATCTCGGTGAACAGAAACGACACCTCGGTCATCGGTTTCTGGCGTCCGGTCAGCACCTTGGCATCGCTGATCGGCGTCGCCAGGGGCAACAGCACGTGGGAGAAACGGATCCAACTGATGGCATCGTTGTTCATCGCGGCACCTAGTCTCGTGGGTCGTCGCAGGGGGAGAGATCTGGCCACGGCGACGTTCTCGGGCTCGTCGGCAAGTTGAATGATTGCGCTATCATTCAGCCGCCGTCAGAGGTCGTTGGACACGGATAGTAGCGCGGGGCATTTGTATGACAAAGATGCCGACAAGCAAATTACGACCAAAGCACTAGGTGACAACGCGTGCATGAGCATCGCCGCGCGATGCCTCCCTGCGGTATGGATCGCTTGCAGAGCGAGTTCGTCGAGGGCTTGGGGTTGGTGCGAAAAAGCGGCGAGCGCAGGCGGTTTTCGTATAAAGCTCAGGTGGTGGCGCGGTCGACCAGGCTGAAACCGATATCCTCCACCGCCCCGCTGCGCTCGAACTGGGGGCGCGCCATGCGTTCGAGCAGCTGCTCGGCGGCGCGGCGGCCGATGGTGGCCCCATCGATGCGTACCGTGCTCAGCGCGGGGAAGCTGGCCGCGGCGTAGCTGCTGTCGCCGAAGCCCATGATGGCCAGATCATCGGGGATCGAAAGCCCCCGACTCTGGGCCTCGGCGATCACCCCCAGGGCGAGGATATCGGAGCTGCAGACGATCGCCTCGAGGGCATGGTGATCGAGCAGTTCGGCCGCCATCTCGCGCCCCCAGGGCATGCTCGAAGGGGTTCCCACCCGACGCAGCGGCAGCGCCTGCTGCCCCGCCTCGGCCAGGCGCTCGCGCAGGCCATCGATACGCCGTTCGGCGCGGGTGTCGTCGGCACTGATCACCCCGAGGCGGCGATACCCCCGCGCCAGCAGATGATCGGCCACGGCGCGCCCCACGGCGTGGTGGGAGAACCCGATCAGCATGTCGATGGGGTCGTCGCTCATGTCCCAGATCTCGACCAGCGGTACCCGGCTGGCCGCCAGCCGCTGCCGGGTCAGGGTCGAGTGGTGGCAGCCGGTGAGCACGATCCCATCGGGGCGGCGGCTGAGCACCGTCTCGACCACGCCCTCCTCTTCGGCGGGGGTATAGCCGACCAGGCCCAGCAGCACCTGATAGCCGCGCGGTACCAGCAGGCCGGTGACCGTCTGCACCACCTCGGCGAACAGCGCATGGGCCACCGTCGGCACCATGAGTGCCACCAGGCGGCTACGGCTGGAGGCCAGCGCGCCGGCGACCTGATTGGGCACGTAGCCGGTCTCGATGACCGCGCGGCGCACTCGCTCACGGGTCGCCTCGCTGACCAGCTCGGGACGATTGAGCGCCCGCGACACCGTCATCGGCGCCACGCCGGCGACCCGCGCCACATCGGTCAGACGGGCGCTGCCGGTGGCCCGGGCCGAGCGCGGCTTGGCATCATGCTCACTCACTGCGCGGCGCGCGCCTCAACCATGGGGTGGCGCAACGAAGGCACCGAGGCGAGCGCAGCCCGCCGCCCACACCTCGCCCTCGAGCAGCGCCACCCCGGCGGTGGGAAAGCCCATGGCGGCGAGCGGCCCGCCATCGACCAGACGTCCGGCCAGGGTGCCGACCAGCGGCATGTGGCTGACCAGGATCAGCGGCGCCGGCGATGCCCCCAGCGCGCTCAGGCGCTCGATCAGCGCCGCGACGTCATCCTCCGGCGTCATGCCGTCGCGGGTGTCGACCGGAATGCCCAGCGCCGCGGCAATGGGTTGCGCGGTCTGCTGGGCGCGCCGATACGGGCTCGCCCACACGGTCGCTGCCGCCAGCTCCGGGCGGCTGGCGAGCCAGCGCGCCGCCGACTGCGCCTCGCCTTCGCCACGCGCGGTCAGGCGGCGTTCGGCGTCGGGTACGCCGGGGCCCGCCTCGCCGTGGCGCACGATCGCCAGCCAGCTCATGCGTCACCGTCCGGTGCCAGCTGATGGGCCTGCGATACCGCCTCGCGCGAGAGCATGAACTCGACGTCGCTGCTCTGTTCGTTCTCCATCAGCGCCCGCGCCATGTCGCGCGCCGGCACGCCGTCGAACATCACATGATGCAGCCCCTGGGCCAGCGGCATGTAGATGCCCTCCTCATGCGCCTTGGCGCACACCAGCTTGACCGTATTGACGCCCTCCGCCACCTGACCCAGGGCCGCGATCGCCTCGTCGAGGGTGGCGCCCTCGCCCAGCGCATAGCCGACGCGATAATTGCGCGAGAGCTTGGACGAGCAGGTAACGATCAGATCGCCGACGCCGGAGAGCCCGAGAAAGGTCATGGGATTGGCACCCAGAGCCACCGCGAAGCGGCTCATCTCGGCCAGCGCGCGGGTCATCAGCATGGCGCGGGTGTTCTCGCCCATGCCCAGCGCCGCCGCCATGCCCGCGGCGATGGCATAGATGTTCTTGAGCGAGCCGCCCAGCTCGGCGCCGTAGCGGTCGTTGCCGGCATAGACACGGAAGTAGCCGCAGCCCAGCGCGGCCTGGACATAGGCGCGGGTGACCGCGTCGTCGCTGGCGATCACCGTCGCGGTGAGCTGCTTCTGGGCGATCTCCGCGGCCAGGTTGGGCCCCGAGAGCACGCCGATGTGCGACGAACCGGTCTCCTCCTCGATCAACTGACTCATCAGCTTGAAGCCCTCGGCCTGGATCCCCTTGGTGGTGGTCACCAGGATCTGCTCCGGGCGCAGGTGCTCGCGCGCCTGCTCGAGCACGCTGCGAAACGCCTTGGAGGGGATGGCGATGAACACCACCATGGCCTCGGCCACGGTGGCGGCCAGATCGGTGGAGGCCACCACCGCCGGATTGATCGGATAGTCGGGCAGATAGCGGCCGTTGCGGTGCTCGTGATTGATCTGGTCGACCAGCGCCGCATCGCGCAGCCACTGGCGCACCGTGGCGCCGTTGTCGGCAGCGATGCTGGCGATGGCGGTACCGAAACTGCCGCCGCCGAGCACGGCGACCCGCATGGGCTCCGAGGAGCGGGAAGCTGACTGCGAGTAGGATTCTGACATGGTCGATCCGTGGCCACTGAACGATGCCGCCAGTGTAACGAAAATCGCCCCGGACGGGGGTGCCGTCGCGGGGCGAAATGCGCTCGGATCAGAGTCGCGCGCGGCGCCGCCTCAGTCGATCATCGGCACCAGGGCGTCGATGCTGCCGCGGGCGTCGCCGTAGAGCATGCGCGTGTTCTCCTTGAAGAACAGCGGGTTCTCGATGCCCGAGTAACCGGTGCCCTGGCCACGCTTGCACACGAACACCTGCTTGGCTTCCCACACCTTGAGTACCGGCATGCCGGCGATCGGGCTGCCCGGGTCCTCCTGCGCCGCGGGATTGACGATATCGTTGGAGCCGATGACGATCACCACGTCGGTGCTGGCGAAATCGTCGTTGATCTCGTCCATCTCCATGACGATATCGTAGGGCACCCGCGCCTCCGCCAGCAGCACGTTCATGTGTCCGGGCAGGCGCCCCGCCACCGGGTGGATACCAAAACGCACGTTCTTGCCCGCGGCGCGCAGCTTGCGCACCAGCTCGCTCACCGCGTTCTGGGCCTGGGCCACCGCCATGCCGTAGCCGGGCACGATGATCACGCTGTCGGCGTCATTGAGCGCACTGGCGACACCGCCGGTGTCGATCGATACCTGCTCGCCCTCGATCTCCGCGGCCTCGCTCTGGGTTACCCCGAAGCCGCCCAGGATCACGCTGACGAAGTTGCGATTCATCGCCTTGCACATGATGTAGGAGAGGATCGCGCCGGAGGAGCCGACCAGCGCCCCGGTAACGATCAGCAGGTCGTTGGAGAGGGTGAAGCCGATCGCTGCCGCGGCCCAGCCCGAGTAGCTGTTGAGCATCGACACCACCACCGGCATGTCGGCGCCGCCGATCCCCATGATCAGGTGCCAGCCGATGAAGAAGGCGAGCAGCGCCAGCAGCACCAGCGTCCAGGCCCCGGCACCGTTGAAGTAGCCCACCGCCAGCAACACGCAGAGCAGCGCGGCGCCGGCATTGAGCAGATGCCCGCCCGGCAGCTTGTGCGGCTTGCCGCCGATCTTGCCGGCCAGCTTGCCGAACGCCACCACCGAACCGGTGAAGGTCACCGCACCGATGAACACACCCAGCACCACTTCGATCTGCAGGAAGGTGAGTTCCAGCGGGGTCTTGTGGGCCAGGGTCGCGGCGAACGCCGAGAACCCTTCGACGTCGATCCCGGCGACGCGGGTGGCCACCACCCGGGCGCGCTCCATCTCGGCGTTGAAGCCGATGAACACCGCCGCCAGGCCGACCACGCTGTGCAGCGCGGCGACCAGCTGCGGCATCTCGGTCATCTCGACCCGGCGCGCCAGCCAGGCGCCGGCCAGCCCGCCGATCAACATCAGTGGAATCAGCCAGCCGAGCCCACCGACGCCGGGGCCGAGTGCGGTGAACACAACCGCGATCGCCATCCCCACGATGCCGTACCAGACCGCCCGCTTGGCCTTCTCCTGATTGCTCAGCCCGCCCAGCGACAGGATGAACAGGACACTCGCCGCGATCGCCGCGGCGGAAACGAACTCGTGTTGCAACATCATCTCTCTCCGCGGGTCAGGATTTCTGGAACATGGCGAGCATGCGTCGGGTGACCAGGAAGCCCCCGACGATATTGATCGAGGCGATCAGCACCGAAATGCCCGCGAGCAGCCCGACCAGCCAGCTACCCGAGCCGATCTGCAGGATCGCCCCCAGGATCACGATCCCCGAGATGGCATTGGTCACCGCCATCAGCGGCGTGTGCAGCGAGTGGCTGACGTTCCAGATCACCTGGAAACCGACGAAGCAGGCCAGCGCGAAGACGATGAAGTGCTGCATGAACGAGGCCGGCGCGACCATGCCCAGCAGCCACATCAGCACGCCCCCGGCCGCCAGCAGGCCGACCTGACGCTTGGTCTGGGCAAGGAAGGTGGCGTGCTCGGCGGCGCGCTTCTCCTCCGGCGTCGGCTCCTTGGGCTTGGCCTTGGGCTTGGCCGCACCGATCGCCTTGACCTTGGGCGGCGGCGGCGGGAAGGTGATCTCGCCGGCATGGGTGGCGGTGGCGCCGCGGATCACGTCATCTTCCATGTCATGGACGATGACGCCATCCTTCTCCGGCGTCAGATCGGTGAGCATGTGGCGAATGTTGGTGGCGTAGAGCAGGGATGCCTGGGTCGCCATGCGCGAGGGGAAGTCGGTATAGCCCACCACGATCACGCCGTTGTCGGTGACGATCCGCTCGTCCATCACCGTCAGATCACAGTTGCCGCCCTTCTCGGCGGCGAGATCGACGATCACCGAGCCCGGCTTCATCGCCGCCACCATCTCCTCGAGCCACAGCTTGGGCGCCGGGCGCCCGGGGATCAGCGCGGTGGTGATGACGATATCGACCTCAGGGGCCTGCTCGCGGAACAGCGCCAGCTGCTTCTCGCGGAACTCCGGGCTCGAGGGCGAGGCGTAGCCGCCGCTGCCCGAACCGTCCTGGCTGTCCTCGAAGTCGAGGAACAGGAACTCGGCGCCCATCGACTCGATCTGCTCGGCGACCTCCGGGCGCACGTCGAAGGCGCGCACCACCGCCCCCAGGCTGGTGGCAGTGCCGATGGCGGCAAGCCCGGCCACGCCGGCGCCGATCACCAGTACCTTGGCCGGCGGCACCTTGCCGGCGGCGGTGACCTGGCCGGTGAAGAAGCGCCCGAACTGGTTGCCGGCTTCGATCACCGCGCGGTAGCCGGCGATGTTCGCGGTGCTCGAGAGCGCATCCATCTTCTGCGCCCGCGAGATACGCGGCACCATGTCCATCGCCACCACGGTGGCGCCCTTTTCGCGGCAGCGCGCCAGGCGCGCCTCGTTCTGCGCCGGCCAGAAGAAGGCGATCAGCGTCTGCCCCTCGCGCAGCCGCTCGATCTCGGCATCGAGGGGTTCGCGTACCTTGATCACCACCTCGGCGGTTTCCCACAGCGCTGCGGCATCGTCGACCAGGGTCACCCCGGCCGCCTTATAGGCGTCGTCGCTGAAACCGGCGGCGACACCCGCGCCGCGCTCGAGCAGGCACTCGTGACCGAGTTTCTGGATCTGCTGCGCGCTCTCGGGCGTCAGGGCGACCCGCGCCTCGCCCTTGGCAATCTCTTTGGGGGCGCCAATTCTCATGCCGCCACCTCGCACAGCGACGGCGCCACGCCGCCGCTCAGGTCGGATTCGGCCAGGCCGCGCGGGGCAAGCCCTGCGCAGCGCCAAAACGGACACGGCATCGCTCGATCGGCCATGCGTCGGTTCTCCTGTGGGGTCGAGATAAGGGCGCTCTCCCCCGCACCTGCGGTGCCGCCGAACGCCGATCGACGGCCGTTCAGCAGCGCCACTGGCGCAAGGGAGAGCGCCTGAATGAGCCCAAGTGTTCGATAAAGCCGACGGCGGGATCAAGACACACACAGAAAAACCAACCCGCTCAATATTTTATGGTGACCATAACCGAATCGTTATGCTTGAAATCCAACCCAAGGCATTGATTAAAAAGATAAAAAACAAACCCTGAAAATGAGTTATCGATGCCATAACGCATCCCTTATTCCTACCAATTGGCGGCTTTCTGCGCGCCGCCATCATGGAGAGGAAGGGTCAGGGGAAAAGTACCGGGGCTGGAAGCCTCTGCGCTAGGTCCCGGGCGGGACCTGGCGCAGGCGGACTCGAGACAGGCTCAGGAGGAACAGGAGAGACATACCGGCGGCGCGCTGGCCGCCGGCGCTTCGGCCCAGGCGGCCATGCCCGGGCGCGCCTCGAACGGCGACGCCAGCAGCTCGCGGAAGGTGCGCAGCGGCTCGGCATCGCCGACCTGGGCCGCTTCGATCACCTGCTGCGCCAGGTGGGTGCGCAGCACGTAGAGCGGGTTGACCCGGCGCATCGCCGCCAATCGTTCGGTCTCGCCGCGTGATTCATGCGCGAGACGTGCCCGGTAGCGCGCGAGCCACTCATCGAGCTGGGCATCAGCGACCTCTTCGCTGAGCACTAGGCCCCCGGCGACATCGCTCTCGGACAGGGCACGGAAGCTGCGGTGAAAATCCGCACCCGCCCGCCCCAGTATCTCCAGCCAGTCGTCGATCAGCGACCCATCCTCCTCGCGCTCGACCTCCAGCCCCAGCCGGGCGCGCATCAAAATGGCGTAGGCCGCCTGCAGCGTCGGCTCGTAGCTGTCGAGGATCTCGCGCAGGCGCTCGGGGGCGATCAGCGGCGTCAGGCACTGGGCCAGTACGGTGAGGTTCCACAGCGCGACGCCGGGCTGCTGGTCGAAGGCGTAGCGCCCGCTGGCGTCGGTATGGTTAGGGGTGAGCTGAGGGTCGTAGCGATCCATGAAGGCGTAGGGGCCGTAGTCCAGCGTCAGCCCCAGGATCGACATGTTGTCGGTATTCATCACCGCGTGCACGAAGCCATAGGCCTGCCAGCGCGCGATCAGCTCCGCGGTGCGGGTCACCACGTCCTGATAGAGCGCCTCCAGCGGCGCCGGCTGGGTCGCGAGCTGCGGCCGATGACGCTCGATCACGTGCCGCATCAGGCACTCGAGATCGTCGCTGCGTTTCTGCTGGTAGAGCCACTCGAAGTGGCCGAAGCGCACGTGGCTCTCGGCCAACCGCAGCAGAGTGGCGCCGGGCTCGACCCGCTCGCGCATCACCTTCTCGCCGTTGACCGCCACCGCCAGCGCCAGGGTGGTGGGAATACGCAGGCCGGCCATTGCCTCACCGGCAAGATACTCGCGGATCGACGAGCGCAGCACCGCGCGACCGTCGCCGAAGCGCGAATACGGCGTCTGCCCGGCGCCCTTGAGATGCAGATCGCACGGCCCCTGCGGGGTCAGCGCCTCGCCCAGCAATAGCCCACGACCGTCGCCCAGCGCCGGGTTGTAGGTGCCGAACTGGTGCCCGGTATATTTCTGCGCCAGCGGGTCCATGCCCGGCAGCATGGTCGCGCCGCTCATCAGCGCGGTGAGCTGGTCGCGGTCGATCGCCTCGGGGTCGAGGCCGAGGCGCAGCGCCGCCGTGGGACTCAGGTCGAGCACCCGCGTCTCGGCCCATACGCTGGGCGTGACCCGGGTGAAGAAGTCCTCCGGGAAGCGCGACCAGACGTTATCGAAAACCAGCGCGTCGAGACCGTTGTCAGCCGTCATGCCGTCCTCCTCGAAGCGGGGTGGGTGGTGGTGAGATCGTGGCGGGGATGACGCTCTAGCTTACACCCTCACCCCGCGGCCCTGCACACCAGCCCGCCCTGCCACCGGCCGGCAGCGCAGGCAGACCCCGCCGGGCGCTGCCCGAGGACAGGCGCGAGGCGTGGCGAGACCGTGATGTGGCAAGACACCGTGGTGAAGGCCGGATCAGGCGGGGCTGGCGTCGCTGTCGCTGGCATCTAGACCATGATCGCGAATCAGCTCGCCATTGGTGCGCAGGAGTGCCAGCAGCTGCTGCTGATAGTCGGGCGAGGTGGAGTAGTTGTGCAGCTTGCCGATCAGCCGCTCGGCGGAGATCGAGCGTCCGCGCGTGGCCAGCGTCATGCGCTCCTGGCGCAGCTGGGAATAGGCGCCGTGGGTATTGAGATTGTGCAGATAGGCGCGCACGCCGTCACGCACGCTGTCGAACACCTGGAAACGCCGCGAGGTGCCGTTCTGGGCGATACCGCAGCCGGGCGAGAAACAGCGCATGCCGAACAGGTTGTTGCTCTCGCGGGCAATGCGCGAGGTGCCCCAACCGGACTCCTCGACGGCCTGGATCACCACCATCTCCAGCGGAATGGTATTGACCCGGCTGAGCAGCTCCGAGCTGACCTGACCCGGCTTGCAGCTCACCCCATAGGCATCGCACAGCCGAGCCAGGCGCGCCTTTTCGTCGTCGCGCAGCGGATTGACCCGGGTGCTGATCGCGAACAGCCAGTTGCGGTCGCGCTGGATCTGCGCGTTCTCGGCCTGGACCAGCGGCACCAGCAGTCCGAGAAAGGCCGCCTTGCGCTTGGCGCCGGCCTTGTACTCGCGCAGATCGGGCAGCTCGCTGACCGGATCCAGGGCTGGCTGGGTGACGCTACTGTAGAGGGTGGGCGCAGTTTCGGATGCCGGTTCGGCCTGAGCCGACATCGGAAACGGGGCTTGCGCCAGGGTCAGTACGGCAGTCAAGGCCAGAGCGGTAGTACGACGACTGAGCCCCGGCCGGCGCGTCGATCGCCCGCCGGCCGGGGAAAAGGATCGCGACATGGTGGCGCTCCTCGTATGGAAAGATGGCAGCAGGCTAACAGCAATTCGCCGCCAAGTTGAGTAAATAACGTGCAAAATCGTCATCAAGGGTGTGACTTTTCCGGTCCCGAAAAGCACTCGGCCGGCCCCGAAACGGGGCCGGCCGAGCCAGCGGACGTGGCGCCGAGCGAGGTCGGCGCCGGGACGGTCAGGCGCTCAGCAGCGTGTTGAGCCGCTTGACGTAGGCCGCCGGGTCATCGAGATGACCGCCCTCGGCGATCACCGCCTGATCGAGCAGAATGCGCGACAGATCGCTGAAGCGGTCGCCGTCGGCGGACTCCAGTCGCGCTACCAGCGCATGCTCGGGGTTGAGCTCGAGGATCGGCTTGACCTCGGGCAGGGTCTGGCCTGCGGCCTCCATCAGCCGGCGCATCTGGAAGCCCATCTCGTGCTCGGGCAGCACCACGCAAGCCGGTGAATCGGTCAGCCGGTGGGTCACACGGACCTCCTGGACATCCTCGCCCAGCGCCTCCTTGACCCGCTTGACCAGATCTTCCTTAGCCTTGGCGGTCTCCTCCTGAGCCTGCTTCTCGGCCTCGTCGGCCATGTCGTCGAGGTCCAGGTCACCCTTGGCCACGTCGGCCAGCGACTTGCCGTCGAATTCGGTGAGATGGCTCATCAGCCACTCGTCGATGCGGTCGTGCAGCAGCACCACCTCGATGCCCTTCTTGCGGAAGATCTCCAGGTGCGGGCTGTGGCGCGCGGCGTTGAAGCTGTCGGCGACAATGTAGTAGATCTTCTGCTGGCCCGGCTTCATGCGCTCGACGTAGTCCGCCAGCGACTGATCCTGCACGCTGCTGTCGGTGTGGGTGGTCGAGAAGCGCAGCAGCTCGGCGATCTTGTCGCGGTTGGCATAGTCCTCCGCCGGACCTTCCTTGAGCACGCTGCCGAAGGTGTTCCAGAAGGTCTGATAGGCCTCCTTGTCCTTGGCCAGCTTCTTGAGCATGTCCAGCGCGCGCTTGGTCAGCGCCGACTTCATCGAGTCGACCTGGGGCGACTTCTGCAGCAGCTCGCGCGAGACGTTGAGCGGCAGATCCTTGGAGTCAAGCACGCCCTTGACGAAACGCAGGTAGAGCGGCAGGAAGGCTTCGGCATCGTCCATGATGAAGACGCGCTGGACGTAGAGCTTGAGCCCGCGCACGCCGTCACGCTGATACAGGTCGAACGGAGCGCGCTCCGGCACGTAGAGCAGGCTGGTGTACTCGAGCTTGCCCTCGACCTTGTTGTGGCTCCAGGTCAGCGGGTCGCTGAAGTCATGGGCGATGTGCTTGTAGAACGCCTTGTACTCTTCGTCGCTGATCTCGGCCTTGGGCCGCACCCACAGCGCGGTCGCCTCGTTGACCGTCTCCCAGCTGACGGTCTCGCTGCCGTCGATCTCGTTGCCCTCTTCGTCACGGGCCTTCTCGACCTTGGGCATGCGCACCGGCACATCGATGTGGTCGGAGTACTTGCGCACCAGATTCTTGAGGCGGAAGTCGTCGGCGAACTCCTTGGCGTCCTCCTTGAGGTGCAGCACGATCTCGGTGCCGCGCTCGGGGCGCTCGATATCGGCAATGGTGAACTCGCCCTCGCCCTTGGAGCGCCACTCCACGCCCTGCTCGCTGTCGGCACGGCGGGTACGCACCACCATCTCATCGGCGACGATGAAGCCGGAGTAAAAACCGACCCCGAACTGGCCGATCAGCTTGGCGTCCTTCTGCTTCTCGCCGGAGAGCTGCTTGAGGAATTCGGCGGTGCCGCTCTTGGCGATGGTGCCGAGGTTCTGGATCACCTCGTCACGGCTCATGCCGATGCCGGTGTCGCGCACGGTGACGGTGCCGGCGTCGGCATCGTGTTCGATCTCGATCCTGAGTTCCGGGTCCTGACCGTAGAGCGCGTCGTTCTCCAGCGCTTCGTAACGCAGCTTGTCGCAGGCGTCGGCGGCGTTGGAAATCAGCTCACGCAGGAAGATCTCCCGGTTTGAGTACAGGGAGTGGATCATCAAGTGCAACAGCTGCTTGACCTCGGTCTGGAAACCGAGCGTTTCTTCTTGAGTGGCAGTGGTCATCGGTGAGCCTCTTGACACGGTTGCGAAGTAAAAAGACCAAGGAAATGAAGACGATCAGCGATATGGGGGTGGCCGGTGGCTTTTCAACCACCGCCGTTTCAGGCCCCGCGATTCTCAGCCACCGCGCTGCGGCGCGGCGGGATCGTCGTCCCAGCCCTTCCAGCGCCGGTAGCCGTCGAGCGCGTGATCGACCCGGGTGAGCAGCCAGCCGACGATGAAAACGTCGTCGACCAGGCCGATCACCATCAGGAAGTCAGGGATCAGGTCGAGCGGCGAGACCAGATAGACCAGCGCCGCGGCCATCCAAGCGAAGGCCGCCCACGGCACCGGTCGGTAGCGCCCGCGCACCACGTCGGCGGTCATCGGGCCGAATACCCGGAAAGCCCGGCCGATACGCGCCAGCGCGCCGCCGCGCTGCTTGAGCCGCGAGAGTTGAGTCAACCAACGCCAAGGTGTCATACGCTCGGCCTCCTTGAGAAAAGCGCCGCTTATCGGGCGATGGGCAATGGCGCCCTGAGGCTATACATGGTTACGATTGTGCCTGGATTCAACGCCGGAGGCGGTGGCGCGGCCATGCCGCCCCGGCGCACGACATCCACGCTGGCGGTCTAGCCTGGCGTGAGATGCACCGACCCGACGAGAGAGTTCGCAATGCCCGCATTTCTTCAGCGTAGTCTCGGCAAGCGCCAACCCTGGCTGCGCCGCTGTTTCGCCGGTGCCTTGGGCCTGGCCCTGGCAGCCCCGGCGCTGGCCGCCACATCGAGCGACGACCTGGTGATGAAGCAGGCGCTGGACGCCGCACGCGACCAGCGCTGGGACGCCATCGATCAGGCCGCGATCCAGGATCACGTGCTCGCCGGCTACGTCGAGTATCACCGCCTGCGTGCGCGGCTGAGCACCGCTTCCGCCGCCGAGGTCAACGCTTTCATCACGCGCTACGGCGACTCGCCGCTGGCGGAATGGATGCGCGGCACGGCACAGACGCGCTTCGGTCAGCAGGGTCGCTTCGCCGACCTGCTGGCGATCAGCGACGGCGAGCCCGATGGCGCCATTCGCCAGTGCTACTACTATACCGCCCTGCTCGACCGTGACCCCGCCCGCGCCGCGGCCGGGGGCGAGGCGCTGTGGCATGTCGGTGCCTCCCAGCCGGACGCCTGCGATACCCTCTTCGCCACCCTCACCCAGCGCGGCGTGCTCACCGACGAGGACACCTGGGAGCGCATGATGCTGGCCTGGGAAAACGGCCAGAGCGGCCTGGTGAGCTACCTCGAGCGCAGCCTGGGAGATGCCTGGCAACCCGCTATCACCCAGTTCGAACGCGTCAGCGCCAACTATGCCGCGGTCACCCAGATCCCGCAGGACCTGGGGCCCGGAAAAGGCGCCGCCGGCGCGCTGACCGCTGCCACCATGTACGCTTTCACCCGCGCCGACACCGAGGCCGCGCTGGAGGCGTGGCGCAAGATCGCGCCGCACGCCGCGCTGAGCGACGCCCAGCGTCAAAGCGTCGAGCGCGATCTGGCGTTCTACTCCATGGTTCGCGATGTCGCCAACAACCAGGGCTGGGTCGACGCCAACCTGCCGCGACTCGCCGATGCCGATCTGATCGAACTGCGCATCCGCAATGCGGTGACCGCGGGCCATTGGCAGAACGTGGTGCGCTGGACCCAGGCGCTGCCCGCCGAGGCGCGCGGTGATGCCCACTGGCAGTACTGGCTGGGGCGCGCCCAGGCGGCACTGGGCAACGACGAGGCTGCGCGACGTGCCTATGCGAACGCGGCCAGCGAGCGCAGCTTCTTCGGCTTCGCCGCCGCCGACCGTCTGGGCCAGCCCTACCATCTGCAGATGAGTGACACCCATGTCACCACGCTACAGCAGGAGCTGACCAACATGCTGCCGGTGGTCCAGCGCACCGAGGCGCTGATGCGCATCGGCGAGGAGGGTCTGGCGCGCAGCGAGTGGTATACCGCCGCCGCCCGTGATACCCCGGAGCAGGCCGCGGCCCTGGCCGACTACGCCATCCGCCAGGGCTGGTACGCCATGGCGGTGCAGACCACCATCGCCGCCAAGCAGTGGGACGCCCTGCCGTGGCGCTTCCCGGCCGCCTATCGCGAATCCTTCCTGCACTGGGGCGAGCGCCAGCAGGTCGACCCCTTCCTGCTGATGGGCATCGCCCGCCGCGAGAGTGCCTTCAACCCCGAGGCGATGTCACCCGTGGGAGCCCGCGGCCTGATGCAGCTGATGCCGGGTACCGCCGATCACGTGGCGCGCCAGCTCGGCATCGCCGCGCCCAGCACTAGCGAGCTGTTCCAGCCGCAGACCAATATCCGCCTCGGCAGCAGCTATATCCGCAGCATGCTGGAGCGCTATCGCGGCAATCGCATCGCCGCCACCGCGGCCTACAACGCCGGCCCCCAGCGGGTCGACCGCTGGCTCAACAGCGCCCCGCGGGAGTTCGACCGTTTCGTCGAGAGCATTCCGTTCCGCGAAACCCGCGACTACGTGCAGGCGGTGCTCGCCTATCGGGTGATCTTCGAGAGTCTCGCCAAGCAGGGTGATACCCAGGGCGTGGCCATGCTGACGCCGGCCGAGCGCCAGGGGCGCTACGACCCGACCCTGATCGCCAGCAACTGAAACGCTGCTAGAGGTCTGAAGGAGAGTCGGCCAGGCCCTGCGACCCGCGCAGGGCCTGGCCAAAGATGGCAAGAGCACCGGCCCTGCACCGCATGGCTGTGCTCCCGAGTGAAGAGACTACAGCAGCCAGATTCCCAGCCCGAGGCCGCCGCCGAGGGTGATCAACAGCCCCGCCAGCATCATCAGGCCGTCACCGGCGGTCAGCCCCAATGCCATCACCACGATCGCCAGCGCCGGCAGCGCGGCCGCGAATGGCAGCAGCTCCAGCGGCATCATCGACAGCCCCAGCAGGGTCATCAGCAAGGCCAGCAGGCGCTGGGTCAAGCTGCCCAGCAGCCACGTCAGGCGCGGCTGCAGCAGGCGGTCGATGCGCCGGGTCCAGGGCTTGGCCCGGGCGGCGATGCGGTGCCAGCGGGCGTGACTGATACCCCGCCGGGCGAGCCGCCGGGGCAGCCAGGGCGCGCGCCGCCCGAGCACCAGCTGGATCGCCATCAGCGCGATGAAGATCCCGCACAGGCTAGGCACGCCCGGCACGCCGCCGGTGGGCAGCAGCGCGATCAACCCCGGTATCAGCACCACCGGGCCGAAGCCGCGGGAATTGAAGGTCTCGACGATGTCGCCGAGGGTAATGGTGTCATCCTCGACGCGCTCGTCGAGGGTGTCGAAGATAGCGGTGAGCTTCAGCCGCTCCGCCATGCGTCACCTCCCTGTGACGTTGAAACACTTTAACTTTGAAACGCTTTAACTTTGAAATCCTGTGATGTTGAAAAGAGATGCGGCCGCACCGGCCAGGGTCAGAGACCGCGGCGCGCGTGCTTGAGCGAGATCTGGTCGTTGAGGGTCCAGAAATCGTAGAGCACGCCGAGCAGGAAGAAGCCCCCGGTCACCAGATAGAGCAGACCGGTGAGCCACTTGCCCATGTACATGCGGTGGATACCGAAGACACCCAGAAAGGTGAGCAGGATCCACGCCAGGGTGTAGCTGATCGGGCCGGCGCGGAAGCGCAGATCCGCCTGCCGATCCATGGCCGGGATCAGGAACAGATCGATCAGCCAGCCGATGCCGAGCAGCCCCAGCGTCAGAAACCATAGGGTACCGGTCACCGGCTTGCCATAATAGAAGCGGTGAGAACCGGTGAAACCGAAGATCCACAGCAGGTAGCCGATGATCTTGCTGTGAGTGTCGTTGAGTGCGACTTCGCCTCGTGCCACGGGAACAACTCCTGAACTGTCCAAACACGTATACCGCGAGCACGGCTCGCGGTGAGCGACAGCTTACCCGAGAGCCCTGCCGTCATGCACCCTGCGCTTGCCTAGCGCGCAGGCAAGGGGGTCGTGGCGGCAGACGTTCGCCAGTCGATTCCGCTAGCCTGCCGCGAGCGGTGCAATCCAATCGTCATATGCATATGGGCAACTTCTTAAAAAGGGTTAATAAAACCATACCCGGTGCCGCGATCGCCCCGGAAAAAAGGCGCGGGAGGGCTGTAGACGTGCACGTTTTTTCCATCTATGGTGCTTTAGCGGGGTATGGAGATCACTCGACCAAAGTCAAGCCGGCAATGCTTGACGGTCAGAATGACCCCCATGCATCATCCGCTGCGTAGGTTTGCAGGTAGAATGTCGTCAGTTGTCAGTCGCTCGTCGAACTCCTCTTGCGCATTCCCCCCTCGTCTTACCACGCATTTCGAGCTTCCCGTGGGGGGTGCTCGGCTTCATTACTAGGCAAGTTAAGGAAATCGACAATGGCAACCGGCACTGTCAAATGGTTCAATGACACCAAAGGCTACGGGTTCATCTCCCCCGATGACGGCGGCGATGACCTGTTCGCACACTTCTCCGAAATTCAGGCAGAAGGCTTCAAGACCCTGCAAGACGGCCAGAAGGTCACCTTCGACGTCACCCAGGGCAAGAAAGGCCTTCAGGCCGCCAACATCAAGGTCAGCGGCTGAGTTAGCCCGCCCTTGAGAAGAAAGCCCACCTTAGCGGTGGGCTTTTTTATGCACGTCATTTGCGTAGACGCCGAGCTCGCCGGCATCGCATTTCTGGACACCCTTTCGTGCCGGTGTCGCCGGGCGCCTCAGCTCTCGCCGATATCCTCGTTCCAGACCTCGGGGTGAGCATCGATGAAGCGCGCCATCAGCTCGCGACAATCGGCGTCGTCGAGCACCTCCACCTCGACGCCGCGCTCGCGCAGCAGCGCCTCCTCGCCGAGGAAGGTGCGGTTCTCCCCCACCACGACCCGCGGGATACCATAGAGCAGGATCGCCCCGCTGCACATCGAACACGGCGACAGCGTGGTGTAGAGCACACTGTTGCGGTAGACGCTGGCGGGCTGCCGCCCGGCGTTCTCCAGCGCGTCCATCTCGCCGTGCAGCACGGCGCTGCCGCGCTGCTGGCGCTGATTGTGGCCGCGTCCGATGATCCGCCCCTCGTGCACCAGCACCGAGCCGATCGGCACGCCGCCCTCTTCCAGACCCAGACGCGCCTGCTCGATAGCCGCCTGCATGAAGTCATCCATATCGTGCTCTCCTGATAGCTGGGGCCAATGATCGCTCAGTCATCTCTTGGAACGCCTTTCACAACCATCAGACGACGTGGGCCTATCCGGTGGCAGGGCGTCGCGAGGGCGCTGTGAACCCCTCCCTGGGCGCTACCTTTGCCATCCCTGGCAAAGGCCCCTCGCTTTGCCCTGCCACCGGCGCCCATCGTCAGATGGGGTTGGAAATGGGCTATTAGGCATCGCTCAGTCATCTCTCAACAACGGGCAGCGTGACGGCACCACCAGCGGCAGCGCCTCACCTTCGAGCGAGGCGCGGAAGCGGCGATAGCGGCGCGGCTCACCGTCGAGGTTGAGCGGGAAGGCACCGTCACTGTCGAACTCCACCCAAGGCACCCGCAGATAGCGGACGAACTCTCCGTCGTTGGGCAGATTCTCCAGCTCGTCGATGATGCGCTTGAGTTCGCCGAGCGAGCTGAAGTGGCGCACGAACAGCAGCTCCAGCAGGCCATCGTCGATCCGGGCCGAAGGCGCCAGCCGCTGGCCGCCGCCGGCCTGGGCACCATTGCCGATCGCCAGCATGAACAGCGGCACCCGCGCCTCACCCTCGGGCCAGCGCAGATGCCCCTCGAACGGCTGGTAGTTCCACGCCTTGAGCATGCCCATCAGCGAGTAGGCACCGCCGCCGAGCAGACGCTTGAGCGCGACCGGTGTGGAGGTGGTGATCTCGGCACCGAAGCCCCCGGAGGCAACGTTGATGAACGCCTCGTCGTCGAGCATGCCGACATCCACGCGTCGGGTATCGCCGGTCAGCGCCAGCTCGAGCGCAGCCGCCGGGGTCATCGGCAGCTCGAGACCATGGGCGAAGTCGTTGGCACTGCCCAGCGGCAGAATACCCAACGCGGGACGCTGCTCGGCCGGATGGCGCATCAGCCCGGCGACGGTCTCGTTGATCGAGCCATCGCCGCCGCCGGCGACCACCCGGGAGGCGCCCGCCGCCACCGCTTCGTCGACCAGCCGGGTACCGTCACCCCCTCCCAGGTGACGCGCACCGAAAGCTCGTGCCCCCGCTCACGCAGCGACGTCACCGCGCTGCGGATCTCTGGCTGCTGCGCGGACTTGCCGTTGAGTATCAACCACGTAGTGCCCTCGCCATGACTGGCCATACCGATCGAATCCTTTCCTTGGGGCGACGCTCGCGCCGCGCCTTGATCTTTCGCTGTCACCGCAATGCAGTCTAGGCTTTGTACGCAAAACTGCCTGCGCTCGGCAATACAGCGTTAAAAATCAGCTGGAGCGCCAGCCCGCTATGGGCTGCCTCGTAGCTCTCAGCCCCAACGCCGCGCCAGGCACCACAGCAGCAGCCCGCCGCCGGTGCACAGCGCGGTGAGCGTGAATTGAGGCGCCAGCGGCGTCATCAGCGCCAGGGTGGCGACGATCGCCCCGCCGCCGAGCTGAATCGCCCCGAGCAACGCCGCGGCGGTGCCGGCGCGCTCCGGAAACGGCTCCAGCGCCAGGCTGGCCGCGGAGCCCAATATCATCGAGAAGCCCACCGACAGCAGTGCCACTGGCGCCATGAAAGTGGCCACCGAGAGCGCCACGCCCAGATAGAGCGCGGTGATCAAAAGCCCCCCACCCATCACCACCAGCAGCCCCCGCTGCACCGTGGCTTGGCGCCCCCAGCGATGCATCAGGCGTGGCACGAAGAAGAACGCCAAGGTGCTCACCAGCGCGTTGGCGCCGAACCACAGGCTGAATACCCACTCGGGCTGGCCCAGCCGCCCCATCACGATCACCGGCGCAGCCGAAACGTAGACCAGAATCGCCGCCATCATCGTGCTCACCAACAGCGCATAATAGAGGAAGCGCGGGTGGGCGAGCACCGGACGATAGCGTGACCAGCGGTAGAGCCTGCGCTCGATCGGGGTATCGGCAGGCCGCGTCTCGCCGAAGCGCCACCAGGCACCGAGGCAGAGCAGCGCGGCGAACCCCATCATGAAAGCGAAGTTACTGCGCCAGCCGAAGGCTACGGTGAGCGCGCCACCGATCACCGGGGCGAGCGAGGGCACCAGCGTCAGCGAGCCGTTCAAATAGCTATAGAGCTTGGCCCCGGTCTCCGGCGGGTAGCTGTCACGTACCGACGCGAAAGCCACTGTGACCGTAGCGCAGGCGCCCAGCCCCTGCAGCACGCGGGCGGCGTAGAGCCACTCCAGGGTCGCCGCGCCGAGCCCCATCAGGGCGCCGGCGAAATAGGTCAGGGCGCCGCCGAGCAGCACCGGTCGGCGGCCGAAACGGTCGGCCAGCGGCCCCACCAGAACCTGTCCGACGCCCACGCTGAGCAAAAACAGCGTGATGGTCACCTGGAGCGCAGCAAACGGACGCTCGAACTCGCGCGCCATCGCAGTCAAGGCAGGCAGGTAGATATCGATGGCCAAGGGCGACAGCATGACTGCGCCCATCAGCACCCAAAACGGCGGACGTCCTCTGCCCTGCATCGCAACCTCGTCATCCCGGCAAGAGCGCCCACTCTAGCGGCTAGCACGAGGATGACAAGCATTCTCGTCGCCGCCCGACGGCGAGCGCGGGGTGGGCCGGAGATGACACTCAGCTGTCGCCGGCGGATGCCGGCTGAAACTCGCACAGCGTCGACAGACCGCGCAGATGCACCCTCAGCCGCCCCAGGCGGTCACCGGCGCGGGTGCGAAGCCCCGCCGGTCGGCCATGGAAGGTGCGCTCCAGGCCAATCAGGCTGCCTACCAGCCAGGCCATGCCCGGGTAGGTCAGAATGGTCGCGCTGACTGCCGACATTCGTGGCTATCTCCCTGTCTCATTTACCGCTATCGTTTCAACATCAGACACGTTCCAGCATGACCGCCGTCGTAGCCACGACTAGTTCGCGCGCGGCGGTCATGCCGTGCGTCCCGTCCATCGCTCGGAAGGATCCGACCTTGAACAAGCCCAACGACCTGACCCCGCCCAGCCGCGTCCGCGATGAACAGGAGGAGCACGACCTGCAGCTCGATGGCGACAATCTTCCCTCCCGCGCCGCCGCGGTCCACGAGAAGATCCGCGAAGAGGGCGAGAAGGAGCTCAACCGCACCGTCTCCGCGCTGGCGTGGTCAGCGGTGGCCGCCGGCCTGTCGATGAGCTTCTCGATGCTCGCCAAGGGGCTGCTGCGGGCCCATCTGCCGGATACCGACGTCGGCTTCCTGGTCGAGTCGTTCGGCTACACCATCGGCTTTCTGGTGGTGATCATGGCGCGCCAGCAGCTGTTCACCGAGAATACCGTCACCGCGGTACTGCCCGCGATGAGCCAGCCGCGCCTAAGCAAGTTTTTGTGTCTGCTGCGGCTATGGGGCGTGGTGCTGCTCGGCAACCTGGTCGGGGTGGCGATCTCGGCCTGGGCGATCCTCGCCCTGCCGATCTTCTCCGCCGAGACCCATCAGGCGTTTCTCACCCTGGGCGAGCATATCCTGGAGAACACGCCGATGCAGATGTTCGCCAAGGGCATCGTCGCCGGGTGGATGATCGCCACCATGGTGTGGCTGCTGCCCAGCGCCGGCAGCGCCAAGATCTGGGTGATCCTGATCGTCACCTATCTGGTGGCGATCGGCGAGTTCACCCATATCATCGTCGGCTCCACCGAGGTGATGTATCTGGTCTTCTCCGGCCACGCCGGCTGGTCCGAGTACCTCTTCCACTTCGGCCTGCCGACGCTGCTAGGCAACGTCTTCGGCGGCACCTTCATCTTCGCGCTGATCAGTCATGCTCAGATCCGCAGCGACGGCGAACGCTAGGCTTGGTACGAAAACTGCCTGCGCTCGACAATACTGTGTTAAAAATCGGCTCAAAATGCTCATTTACACCGCGTAAACTCCGCTTTATCGCCGATTTTTGCCTTGTCTTGCCAGCGCTCGCCGACTTTTCGCAAGAGCCCTAGACACGACTTCACACGGCCGCGCTCAAGCCGAGCGCGCGCCCGCCGATACTCTCCGAGAGCCATATTCATACAGACGCCACGGCGATCGGACAGGAACTCTCTACACATGTCATTGAAACCTTGGGTGCTGCTCTGCGGCCTGCCGCTACTGAGCGGCTGCTTCGGCGTCAACACCTCCCAGGCCCCGCTGGCCACCACCTACCCGGCGACCACCCAGCAGCGCATGCAGGCCGCCTATCACTGGGAGGTGCTGGCGCGCCACGAGGCCAAGGCCATCATGGCCGACCGCCGGCTCGACCGGCGCGCGCTCTATCTCAAGCCCCCGGAGACCGAAACCGCTTTCAGCCGCGGCTTTCGCTCGCTGCTGACCAGCGAGCTGGTGAAACAGGGTGCTACGGTCAGGACCAGCGATCTCGGCGCGGCCACCGTCACCTTCGACGTGCAGGTCGTGACGCACCGGGATCGCCAGCCGATTCGTCCGCCCCAGGGCGCGCTGACCGCGCTGGCGGCGGGCATCGCGGTGGCGACGATTCCGTTCAACCAGTGGTACGAACCCTCGCTGGCGCTGATTCCCGCCGCCGGGCTGGTCGACCTGTTCAGCGGCAGCTGGACCTCGGAGAGCGACGAAGAGGTGATCATCACCGTGCAGGCCGACGAGTATCAGACCCTGCTCTACTCCTCCTCCAATCTCTACTACATCAACCCCGGCGATAGCGGCCAGTATGGCCGTGCGCCGGCCGCCACCGCCGAGCGGGGCCAGCTCAAGGTATCGTCACAATGGTGAGGCGCAGCACAGGGAGTTCCGCAATGTCCGTATCCGGCTGCGCTCGGCTTTGGTTGCTGGTGCTGCTACTGGCGGCACTGACAGGCTGCTCGATGCTCGACCCCAACGGCCGCCCGCACCAGCCGACCACGCTGGAGCGGGTCGACGCGGCGGCCAAGGCACTGGTCGAGAACAGCCGGGGGCGGCTCGATGACGGCGCACCGCTGGTCGCCACCACCTTCGTCGACGTCGACCACCTGGGGCAATCCTCGACCCTGGGCCGCACCCTGAGCGAGATGTTCGTCTCGCGGCTGGTCGAATCGGGTATGCAGGTGATCGAGGTCAAGCTGCGCAACAGCCTCTACATCGAAGAGAACACCGGCGAACTGATCCTGTCGCGCAACGTGCAGCGGCTGAGTCAGGACTACGATGCCAGCGCGGTGCTGGTGGGCACCTACGCCCAGGCCCAGGACCGGCTGTTCGTCAATGCCCGGGTGGTACGTATCGCCGATCGCGCCATTCTCGGCGCGACCAGCTTCGAGCTGCCGCTCAACAACGACCTGCGCACGCTGCTGCCGCCCAACTACCCCTGAACCGAGCTCACCGCGAGACGACCTCGACAACGCAGAAGGGCGCCCAGTGGGCGCCCTTCTCGTCTTGCGTCGTGGATGTCGGTGACGTTCAGTCGACGGTGGTCGCGCGGGCCTCGGTGCTCTGCGGCGCGCCCTGGGCTTCGGCCAGGTTGATCCCGGAGAGAATCGCCTTGAGCGAGGCACTGACGGTATCGCTGTCCTCGGCCACCGCGCAGATACGCTGACCGCCGACATTGAGCTGGACGAAGGCGATGGCATTGGCGTCGCTGTCGCCGCCCAGCGAGTGCTCGCTGTAGTCGATGATCCCCACGCTGGTACCGGTATGACGCTGCCAGGCATCGGTGAAGGAGGACATCGCGCCGTTGCCCTTGCCCGACAGGCGCAGGGTCTCGGCACCCTGCCACAGGGTCACCTCGATGCCCTCTTCCTGCCCCTTGGAGAGACGGTAGTCGGCCAGCGACAGCGGCGCTTCGCGCTGGAAGTTGTCGAACATCACCTGGCGAATGATCTCGCTGGAGAGCTCGCTGGCGCGCACTTCGCTCTCCTTCTGCACGTGCGGCGCCAGCGCCAGCATCATCCAGCGCGGCAGGCTGATGCCATAGTCGCGCTCGAGCAGGAACGCCATCCCACCCTTGCCGGACTGACTGTTGACGCGGATCACCGCCTGGTAGTCGCGGCCGATGTCGCGCGGGTCGATGGGCAGATAGGCCACCTGCCACGGCTCATCGGGGCGCTGCTTCTTGAGCGACTTGCGGATGGCATCCTGGTGGCTGCCGGAGAAGGCGGTGTAGACCATCTCGCCGACCCAGGGGTGGCGCGGATGCATCGCGATACCGGTGCACTCCTGCACCACCTGGATGATCTCGTCCGGGTTGGAGAGATCGAGCTCGGGGTCGATCCCCTGGCTGTAGAGGTTCATCGCCAGGGTGACGATATCCATGTTGCCGGTGCGCTCGCCGTTGCCCAGCAGGGTCCCCTCGACGCGTTCGGCACCCGCCAGCAGCGCGAGCTCGGCGGAGGCCGCGGCACCACCACGGTCATTATGAGTGTGCACCGAGATGATCACGCTGTCGCGATTCTTGATGTGCTGGCAGAAGTACTCGATCTGATCGGCGTGGTGGTGCGGTCCGGCGACTTCGACCGTGGTCGGCAGGTTGAGGATGCACTTGTTGTCCGGGGTCGGCTGCCAGACATCCATCACCGCCTCGCAGATCTCCAGCGAGAAGTCGATCTCGGTGCTGGAGAAGCTCTCCGGCGTGTACTCGAAGCACCACTCGATCTGCGGATAGCGCGCAGCGTAGGTCTTGACCCAGGTCGCCCCCTGCACGGCGATATCGACGATCCCTGCGCGGTCCATCTCGAACACCCGCTCGCGCTGGGTGGTGGAGGTGGAGTTGTAGAGGTGGACGATCGCCCGTTTGGCGCCGACCAGCGACTCGAAGGTCTTCTCGATCAGGTGTTCGCGGCACTGCACCAGCACGGCGATGGTGACGTCCTCGGGGATCTGATCCTCTTCGATCAGCCAGCGCACGAAGTCGTAGTCAGGCTGGCTCGCCGAGGGGAAGCCGACCATCACCTCCTTGATCCCGACCTTGACGATCTGGTGCCAGAAACGCTGCTTCTGGGCCACGCTCATCGGCTCGAGCAGGGCCTGGTTGCCATCGCGTAGGTCTTCGCTGACCCAGATCGGGGCGTGATCGAGATCACGATCCGGCCACTGGCGGTCGAAGGCGGGTACCCGGGGAGCCGGGCGGTATTTTCTGTGATCGAAGGCGCGATGATCGAAGGCAGACATGGCAACCATCCTGACGAGGTAAATAGAGCCGACGGATTGTGGGGCGCGCCGTGGGCGCGAGCCCCGCTGTTGAGCCGCCGCGGATGGCGGCGGAAAGGGGGCCGGACCCCGGATGCGGGAGCCGGCCCTAAGCTGCTTGTGGCAGCAGAGACAGTGTACGGCTTTTATGCCGACAGGACATTGCGAAGATCGATCTTTCTCAACGCCAGATGGCATAATCTGCCAACGGGAAAGAAAAACCAGACGGATAATGCCAATGAATACGCCACAGACTCTCGCACTCGATCGCTACGACCGGCGCATTCTCGAACTGATCCAGCAGGAGGGGCGGATCAGCAACCAGGAACTGGCCGAACGCATCGGGCTGTCGCCCTCACCCTGTCTGCGCCGCCTGCGCGCGCTGGAGGAGAGCGGCCTGATCCTCGGCTACCGCGCTCTGGTCGATGCGCGCCAGCTCGGCTATCGGCTAATGGCACTGGTGCACATCTCCATGGATCGCCACACCCCGGAGCGCTTCGCCAACTTCGAGCGTCAGGTGGCCGCCCTGCCCCAGGTCCAGGAGTGCCTGATGATCACCGGCCAGGAGGTCGACTATCAGCTCAAGATCCGGGTCGAGGACATGGACGACTATCAGCAGCTTCTGCTGCAGCACATCACGCCGATCGAGGGCGTCTCCGGCGTTCACTCCAACTTCGTGCTGCGACCGGTGTTCGAAAATCGCGGCGTGCCGGTGGCGCCCTGAGGGCGTAACCGACACCGACCGGCGTCGCCCAGGCCGCGACTGGCCACTCCGACATCGGGCGTGCTGGAATGAAGTGAACGCCGTCTCACGCCTCGCGTGAATTCGACCATACTCATGCATGACACCGCGTGACCGATCACAACACAGGAAAATGCCATGTCTTTGCGCCGTACCCTGCTCGCCTCGCTGCTGCCGCTGGCCGCCGCCATCATGACGCCGGCTCAAGCTCAGCAGCCGAGCGCACCGCAGGTCGATACCCAGCAGTTCCAGTCCTGGGAAGTGCGCTGCCCCAAGGGCGGTGAGCGCCAGAGCTGCGTGATGAGTCAGATAGTCAACAACCCCGACAGCAACGATCCGCTGATGCGCGCCATGGTCGGCCACCCGGCCCAGGCCGATGGCCCGGTCATGGTCTTCCTGCTGCCACTGGGCGTGCGCCTGGCACCGGGTATCCAGCTGCAGGTGGATGACAACGAGCCGGTGGGCATGCCCTATCAGGTCTGCCTGCAGCAGGGCTGCCGCGCCAATCTGGCGCTGTCGCCGCAGCTGCTCGCCCAGCTGCGTGGCGGCAACAAGGCCACCGTCAGCGCCATCGCCCCGGACGGCAAGCGCCTCGACATGGATCTTTCGCTGATGGGCTTCACCAGCGCCAGCCAGCGCATCGACTCGCAGTAACGCTTTTTCCCCTCGAGATATTCGGTCCGGCGCCCTGCGCCGGGCCGATCTCGGCAGCGCCCCTGGCCGGCGCTGTGACCCCCTCCCTGGGCGCTACCTTTGCCATCCCTGGCCAAGGACACTCGCTTTGCCCTGCCCCCGGCACCCATAGTCAGCGGTGTTGTAAACACCCTCTTAGACGTTGGCGCAATTGTGCCCGCCCTGCCGGCTTGATATGACTTTGTGTGCAAAAGTCATCTCATCCCATTCCGCGCCGGCACGCCGCCCGCGCCCAAAATATCCCCCGAGAGGTTCCATGAACGTCAAGCGCACCTTGAAGCTCCTGCTCGCCGCCGCCGTGGTGGCCTCCCCGGCGGCCTGGGCGGAGTATCCCGACAAGCCCATCACCCTGATCGTGCCCTGGGCCGCCGGCGGCGGCACCGATGCCACCGCGCGGATCATCGCCAGCGCGCTGGAGCAGGAACTGGGCCAGACGATCAACGTGGTCAACCGCACCGGGGGCAGCGGTGTCGTCGGTCACACCGCCATCGCCAACGCCCGCCCGGATGGCTACACCCTGGGCCTGGCCACGGTGGAGCTGGACATGATGCATTGGCAGGGGCTCACCAGCCTGACCTACCAGGACTTTACCCCGATCGGCCAGATCAACTTCGACTCGGCCAGCCTCTCGGTGGGCAAGGAATCCCCCTTCAAGGACCTCGAGGATTTCGTGACGCAGGTCAAATCCCACCCGGCGGGCACCTATACCGCCTCTGGCACTGGTCTCGGCGGCATCTGGCACGTGGCCCTGAACGGTTTCCTGATGGATCAGGGCATCGCCGCCGGCAAGCTGACCTGGATTCCCAGCCAGGGGTCGGCACCGGCGATGACCGAGCTCGCCTCCGGCAGCATCGACGTGGTCGCCTCCTCGCTGCCGGAAGCGCGCGCCATGATCGAGGCCGGCGAGATTCGTAGCCTCGGCGTGATGACCCCGGAGCGCCTGAGCGGCTTTCCCGACATCCCCACCTTCCACGAGCAGCTCGGCAGCGACTTCAGCCTCGGCGCCTGGCGCGGTGTGGTCGGCCCCAAGGGGCTCGACGAGGCGGTGGTGAAGCGGCTCGAGACGGCGCTGAAGACGGCCTACGACAGCGATGCCTATCAGAACTTCATGGCCAAGCAGGGCTATGGCGTGGTGTGGCGTGATGCCGACGACTTCGAGACCCTGATGGCCGAGGACGATGCCAAGTTCGGCGAGATCATGAAACAGATGGGGCTGGCCCACTGAGGCCACCATCCTGACACCGGCGTCGCCGGACGCCGGACCACCAAGGACCGATACGCATGCAGCTCCCGCACAATCCGTTTTACGCCGCGCTGGATGGGCAGACCCGCTACGGCTGCTGGGCCGGCTTCGGCACCGGCTATGCCACCGAGATACTCGCCACCACCGGCTTCGACTGGCTGCTGATCGATGGTGAGCACGCACCCAATACGGTGCCCAGCATCCTGGCGCAGCTGCAGGCGGTGGCGCCCTACCCCTGCGCGCCGGTGGTGCGCTGCGTCAATCACGACCCGGCGCTGCTCAAGCAGTTGCTCGATATCGGCGCCCAGACGCTGATGGTACCGATGGTCGATAACGCCGAGCAGGCCGCGCAGTTGGTCGCGGCGACCCGCTACCCGCCCCGCGGCTTCCGCGGCGTGGGCGGCGGCCTCACCCGCGCCACGCGCTGGGACGCGATCCCCGACTATCTCGCCCGCGCCCACGAGACGCTGTGCCTGATCGTCCAGGTCGAATCCCGTGCCGGGGTCGACAACGCCGCCGCGATCGCCGCCACCGAAGGCGTGGATGCGATCTTCGTCGGGCCGATCGATCTCTCCACCGGCGTCGGCCATGTCGGCAACCCCAATCATCCCGACGTCCAGGCGATGATCCGCCATACCCTGGAGGTCACCAAGGCCGCAGGCAAGGCAGCCGGCATCCTGGCGCCGGCCGAAGCGGACGCCAAGCGCTACGCCGAATGGGGCTTCGACTTCATCGCCGTGGGTATCGATATCAGCCTGCTGCGTCGGGCCGCGATCGAGACGGTGTCGCGGTATAAAAAGGACATCTCACCGGCGTCCTCGAGTGTGGGCTATTGATGCCACACAAGCACCAATAGCGCGGGCAATTCCTGCCCACGCCAGGTCGATGAACCCACGTTTCAGGGTGATGAAAAGCCCCGGCCACACAGCGTGACCGGGGCTTCGCTAAGCGAGCGTTTCTCCACAATATCGACACACTCTTACTACTTTTTGCGGCGCCTCGGCAGCCGCTGCCTTCTGGCTATCGGCGGCGGTCGGTGCCGGCACCGCAGTCTGCGTCAGGTCCGTGGCGATCGGCACGATCGTGCCCTGCTCTGCGCGCAGACCGAGATCGCGCAGCATGTGGGCATCGAGATGGGAGAGCGCGCGCCAGTCGTTCCGGCGGCGACGAGCCAGGGCCAGACGGGCCTTGAGGGCATCGATGAGAGTCTTGAGCGTCATACTTGTCCACTCCTTCAGGCGGAGGCCGGACAAGTATCGCGATCATGGCGGGTTGGATCTTCCACTCTCTATCGGCCGCGATACTCGTCGCGGCCGATAACGATCTGCTATCCCAGGCGCGCGACGCAACGACGAACTCGACGATTATGCTGGCGCACATTGATCGAGAACATCGAAAAAGTCGGGCGATGGAATAGGGTCATGATCGCGTCCAGGGAAAATGCCGAAAATCGGCAGAAATGCCGGCGTGTCTGAATGACATTCGCGGCCCTTTCGATTAAAAGCGAGAGCCGTTATACGCGTCAATATGCTTATCGAAAAAAGTGCTCGATATCCGTCGAGCGTGCGATAGAAAAAAACCGCAACCCCAGGTCATATATCGCCAGAGTCACGGTTCGGTAGTGCTGCAGGACAAGACGACATAGATTCATCGTCGCAGCGCGTCGATCATTGGCAGCATCTTGGCGTTGTCACACGATCAGGGATCGACGCCCGGCTCGGCCGAGTGACGACCCCCACCATTGCTCAGGCGTAGGTGTTGATCTGGGTGCCAACGGTACCAGTGGCGGCCAGCTTGGGCTCCGGCGCCATCGAGTCCATCAGCTGCGCGACCTGCGCGGACTGATTGTCGAGCGAGCGCTTGAGCAGCGACGCCTGCATGTCCTGATCCTGATTGAACTGCTGCAGCGCGACTCCGGCACCGACGACAGCATTGACTGCACTATCCATAGGAGACTCCCTATTTCCTGTTCTCGGTTGAGAGGGATTACCCTCAGATCTTGTATCGGCGGCTGTCGCCTCAGGCTTTAGCTTATAGACTGCCGGTTTCGACACTCGGCACGCCAGTGCCCATGCGGAGGTGATGCTTCGATGATTCAGCTTTCACGATCGCTGCGCAAGCGCGTCGCCGCGATATTGGCCGCAACAGGCGTCGCGGCGGCGCTGCTGGCCGGCTGTCAGCCCCAAACACAGAGCGCCGCCGCCGGCAGCGGTGAGGCGCAGCGCACCTTCCATGACGCCGAGGCCGGCGTGACCCTCGCCTACCCGGCGACGCTCGAGCGCGTCGACGGCAATGCCGACACACCGGCGGTCAGAGGCTACTTCGACAACGGCAGCTGGCAGCTCTACGCCTCGGCCCCCGGCAAGACCTTGATCACGCTCGCCCTGCCCGGCTCGAACGCCATCACCACCGGGCTCTGGCGCCTGGGTATCAGCCGCGACCCGGCGGCGGTGCGCCATTGCCAGCGCCTGCCTGCCAATGCCCAGCGCCAGCCGGGCCCGAGCACCCTCGGCGGGCATGATGCCACCCTATTCACACAGAGCGACGCCGGCATGAACCACTTCCGCGAGGTCGAGAGCTATCGCAGCGTGATCGCGGCGACCTGCTACGCCGTCGATCTGATCGTCGAGGGCAGCAACGGTGAGGTCTACGATCCGCCGCGTCAGGCGCCCTTCTCCCGCGATGCGGCATGGCAAGCTCTGCGCGAGATCAATACCGGCCTGCACCTGGACGGATGAGCGGCCGCGCGCAGCCGCCAGGGCTGGCGGCTGGTAAACTCGAAGCCCAGCGACCCACGACGAGTGACGAGTGACGAGTGACGAGTGACGAGTGACGAGTGACGAGTAGAGAAGCCATGAAGACCATCGGAGCGCACGTCAGTGCCGCAGGCGGTGTCGACCAGGCGGTGATCCGCGCCACCGAGATCGGCGCCAACGCCTTTGCCCTGTTCACCAAGAACCAGCGTCAGTGGCAAGCCAAGCCGCTGGAGGCGAAGACCATCGAGGCGTTCAAGCGCGCCTGTGACACCCACGGCTTCGGCCCCGGCCAGATCCTGCCCCACGACAGCTACCTGATCAATCTGGGCCACCCCGAGCCGGAGGGCCTGGCCAAGTCCCGCGCGGCCTTTCTCGACGAGTGTCAGCGCTGCGAGCAACTGGGGCTCGAGCTTCTGAACTTTCACCCCGGCAGCCATCTCAACAAGATCAGCGAGAGCGACTGCCTGGCGCGGATCGCCGAGTCGATCAACCAGACCCACGCAGCGACCGAGTTCGTCGTCGCGGTGATCGAGAACACCGCCGGCCAGGGCACCAACCTGGGCTTTCGCTTCGAGCATCTGGCCGAGATCATCGACCAGGTCGAGGACAAGTCGCGGGTCGGCGCCTGCATCGATACCTGCCACGCCTTCGCCGCCGGCTACGAGCTACGCAGCGCCGCAGACGCTACCGCCATGCTCGATACCTTCGAGCGCGTGGTGGGGCTGCGCTATCTGCGCGGCATGCATCTCAACGACGCCAAGAGCGCCTTCAATAGCCGCGTCGACCGCCACCACAGCCTGGGCCAGGGCAATATCGGCAGCGAGGGCTTCGCCGCGCTGATGCGCGACCCACGCACCGACGATATCCCGCTGATCCTGGAGACCATCGAGCCGACGATTTGGCCCCAGGAGATCCAGTGGCTGCGCGACCAGCAGCTCGGCACCTGACACCTGACGTCTACAGCGAACGCCCACCTCTGATATTCATAGCTTGCGCGGCGACTCGCACGCCGCGCCTCGGAACAGGACAATACCCCCATGGACGGATTCTTTAACTGGCTCGGCGATGCCATCGGTCGCGTCATTCGCACCGTCGTCGGCCTGCTCGACAGTGTGTTCGGCGGCCTGTGGCGCGCGATGGACGGCTTCGTCGACGGCCTCACCCAGGCGCTGGGCATCAGCGACTCGCTGTTCAGCCTCGGCGTGCTGGTGATCGGCGTGCTGCTGCTGATCAGCGGCGTGCGCGCCCTGCTGCGCGGCGGCGTGGTCGGCGGTGTGATCGGCCTGCTGCTGGGGCTGCTGGTGCTGGGCTGGCTGATCCAGTAGGACAGGCGTCGGCATCATCCTGCTGCCGACGTGCCCGATCCTGTGACGCTTTGGGGTGCGGCTTGTCAGTCCGCCCTTCCTCTACCACCTTGAGAGTCCGGATACACGAGGCGGCGCCCGCGGGCGCCGCAGGACCGACAAGGAGGCGTCGAGCATGACCCAGTCAATGAAGTCATCCCACGAAGGTGTCGATCTCTACAACCAGTTCATCGACGGCGAATGGACCACCGGCGGCGGCGAGCGCCTGGACGTGCTCAACCCGGCCACCGGCGAGATCATCGCGCGTGTCTCCCTGGCCGACGAGGCCCTGGCCAACCGTGCCCTGGAGGCCGCTCAGCGCGCCTTCCCCGCATGGTCGCGCAAGACCGCGGTGGAGCGCGCCGATCACCTCTACCGGCTGGTCGAGCTGATTCTCGAACAGCGCCAGCGCCTGGCGCGGCTGATCACCACCGAGCAGGGCAAGCCGCTGGACGAAGCCGATGCCGATGTCGGCATGTGCGCCAATCTGATCCGCTTCGCCGCCGAGAACACCCGCCGACTGGAGGGCGACATCATCCCGGCGGACGACCCCGACGAGCAGATCTGGATTCAGAAGGTGCCCCACGGCGTGGTGGTCGGCATCACCGCCTGGAACTTCCCCGCCGCGCTGATCGGCCGCAAGCTCGGCCCGGCGCTGGCCGCGGGCAACACCATCGTGCTCAAGCCCTCGGAAGAGACCCCGCTGACTGCGCTGGAGATCGTCGAGCTGGCACGCCAGGCGGGCATTCCCTCAGGAGTGGTCAATCTGGTCAATGGCCGCGGGCGCGATATCGGCAATCAGCTGATCGCCAGCCCGATTACCCAGCTGGTGAGCATGACCGGCAGCGTGCGCGGGGGCCGCGAGATCAACAAGGCTGCCGCCGAGCATCTCAAGATCGTGCGCCTGGAACTGGGCGGCAAGGCGCCGTTCATCGTGCTCGACGACGCCGATCTCGACCCGGCGGTGGATGCCGCCATCGCCTCGCGCTTCGACAACTGCGGCCAGGTGTGTACCTGCAACGAGCGCATGTACGTCCAGTCCGGCATCTACGACCGCTTCCTCGAACGCTTCAAGCAGCGCGTCGAGGCGCTCAAGGTAGGCAACCCGTTGACCGACGAAGACGTCGACATGGGGCCCAAGATCAACGCCGCCGAACTCGACAAGATTCACGCCATGGTCGAACAGGCCCAGCGTGACGGTGCACAGCTGCTCACCGGCGGCAAGCGCCTGAGCGGTGGCGACTACGACAAGGGCAACTACTACGCCCCGACCATTCTCACCGGCGTCGACAACGACATGCAGATCATGAAGGAGGAGATCTTCGGGCCCGTGGTGCCGATCATGAAGATCGATGACTTCGAACAGGCGATGGCCTACGCCAACGCCTCCGAGTACGGCCTCTCGGCCTATGTGTTCACCCAGAACGTGCGCCATCTGATGGCGCTGACCCGGGAGCTCGACTTCGGCGAGATCTACGTCAACCGCGGGGCCGGCGAATCCGTCCAGGGCTTCCACAAGGGCTACCGCAACAGCGGGCTCGGTGGCGAGGACGGCAAGTACGGGCTGGAGGCCTACGTCAAGAGCAAGACGATGTACGTGCACTATTCCTGAGCCGCGGCCCCCGCCCCACGACGCCTGACCTACATTGCCTGAACCGCATCGCCTGACAGCCACCGGCACGACCTCAGGGTCGTGCCATGTTGGCAGCACAGAAAAACGGCCGCTCGATGAGCGGCCGTTTTGTGTTGCAGCGGCGCCGGATCAGGCGTCGGCCAGCGCGCGCTCGACCATCTCGTAGACATTGGGCGAGAGCTTCTCGCCGCGGATGCGTTCGAGCTCGGCCTTCATCAGCGCCTGGCGCGCCTCGTCGAAACGCTGCCAGCGGGTCAGCGGGGTGATGATGCGCGCCGCGATCTCCGGATTGAGACGATTGAGCTCGATCACCACGTCCGCCAGCAGCCGATAGCCCTGACCGTCAAGACGGTGGAAGTTGACCCGGTTCTGGGCGAAAGCGCCGATCAGGGCGCGCACCTTGTTGGGGTTCTTGAGCGAGAACGCCGGATGCTCCATCAAAAAGCGCACGCGCTCGATCACGTCCGGCTGGGGGCGGGTGACCTGGATGGTGAACCACTGGTCCATCACCAGCGGGTCGTGGGCCCACTGCTCGCCGAACGCCTTGAGCGCCGGCTCGGCCAGGTCACTGCGATCACTGTGGGCGAGCAGCGTCAGCGCGGCGCGCACGTCGGTCATGTTGCCGCCCTCTGCGAACTGCGCCTGGGTCAGGGCGATCGCCTCGTCGTCGGCGATGCTCATCAGATAGGCCAGCGCGACGTTCTTGAGCTTGCGCCGACCGATCTGTTCGGGCGTCGGCGCATAGGGCTCGTCGGTCTGGTTGTCGCGATAGACCGCGAGGAAGGCATCGCGCAGCGCCCAGGCCAGCGACTGACGCACGAACTCGCGCGCGGCGTGGATGGCGTCGACATCGACCACCGGCTGCTGCTCGGCGATATAGGCCTCCGAGGGCAGCGTCAGCATCTCTGCCAGCACCGCCTGGTCGTCACCGGGTTCGTCAAGCAGGCTGCGATAGGCCTCGACCAGGCGCACGTCCATGACCTTCTCGACCCCGTTGCGGTGCGCGGCAATGAGATCGTCCAGCGCCAGCATGGTCAGGCGCTGACCGGCATCCCAGCGGTTGAAGCCATCGCTGTCGTGGGTCAGCAGGAAGGCCAGCTCCTCGCGCGAGTAGGGGTAGCGCAGCTTCACCGGCGCCGAGAAACCGCGCAGCAGTGACGGCACCGGCGCCTCCTCGACATCCTGGAAGACGAAGGTCTGCTCCGCCTCGCGCAGATGGATCACCGCATCCTTGCCCAGGGTCTCGCTGCCGCCCTGTCCATCGGCGAGCTTGAGGGTCAGGTCGTGGCCCGACTTGGTTCCCACCAGGCCCAGCCGGATCGGCACGTGGAGCGGCAGCTTCTCGCTCTGCCCCGGGGTTGCCGGGGTGCGCTGGGAGAGGCGCAGATGGTACTCGCCGGTGGCGTAGTCGTACTCGCCGTGGGCGTCGATCTCCGGGGTGCCGGCCTGGGCGTACCAGCGCATGAACTGATCGAGGTCGAGCCCCGAGACCTCCGCCATGCAGGCGACGAAATCCTCGATGCGCACCGCCTGGCCATCGAAGCGCGCGAAGTAGAGATCGCTGCCGCGGCGGAAATCCTCCCAGCCGAGCAGATGGCGCAGCATGCGCACCACTTCGGCACCCTTTTCGTAGATGGTCAGGGTGTAGAAGTTGGAGATCTCGATGTAGTGGTCCGGGCGCACCGGGTGGGCGGTGGGGCCGGCATCCTCGGCGAACTGGGCGGTGCGGAAGAAGGAGACGTCTTCGATCCGCTTGACCGGGGCCGAGTTGACGTCGGCGGAGAAGGTCTGATCGCGGAAGACGGTGAAGCCCTCCTTGAGCGAGAGCTGGAACCAGTCGCGGCAGGTCACCCGGTTGCCCGACCAGTTATGGAAATACTCGTGGGCGACGATCCCCTCGACCCGCTGGAAGGCAGCATCGGTGGCGGTCTGCGGATGGGTCAGCACCGCCGCCGAGTTGAAGATGTTGAGCCCCTTGTTCTCCATCGCGCCCATGTTGAAGTCATTGACGGCGACGATCATGAAGCGGTCGAGATCGTACTCGCGGCCGTAGGTCTCCTCGTCCCAGCGCATCGAGCGCTTGAGCGACGCCATGGCATGGTCGGTCTTGTCGAGATTCTCCGGCTCGACCCAGATCTGCAACAGCACCTCGCGGCCGCTCTGGGTGGTGAAGTGATCCTCGACCTTCTCCAGGCTGCCGGCGACCAGCGCGAACAGATAGCTCGGTTTGGGGTGCGGGTCCTCCCAGGTGACGAAGTGGCGGCCATTGGGCAGCTCGCCCTGCTCCACCGGATTGCCGTTGGAGAGCAGCACCGGCAGCAATTCGCGGTCACCGATCAGCGTGGTCGAGAAGGTCGCCATCACGTCGGGGCGGTCGGGGTAGAAGGTGATACGGCGAAAGCCTTCCGGCTCGCACTGGGTGCAGTACATGCCGTTGGAGCGGTAGAGCCCCTCCAGCGCGGTATTGGCATCCGGCGATACCTCCACCTCGGTATCCAGGCGGAAGCGCTCGGGCACCCGGGCGATGGTGAGGCTGTGAGCGTCGGCCTCGAACTCATCGGCCTCAAGGGGCTGGCCGTCGATGGCGACCTGCTTCAGCGTCAGGCCCTCGCCGTCGAGCACCAGCGGCAGCCCCGCCTCGCGCTCAGGGTGACGCTCCAGATGCAAACGCGCCTTCACTCGCGTCGCCGTCGGGTCGAGATCGAAGCTGAGCTCGGTGTGGGTCACGCGATACGCCGGCGGCAGATAATCCTTGAGATAGGTCGCTTGCATCTCAGACATGGCAACGCTCCTGGTCGAAAAAGGCAATCCGGGAACCGATGTCGCAAACCACATCGGCCGGGATGACACGAGACGAAAAAATGAACAGGCCCGGTACGGAAAGTCGACGGTGCAGCCGCTTCCGTGCAAGGCCGCGGGCGCGCGACCCAGCATCAAACCCGGGTCGCGCCCCGGACTGGCCCCATTCTAACCAGTTGGATGCAGCGATATCGAATCAGTGCCGCCGTCAGCGGCTAGGGGTTTGTAAGAAAAGTCAGCGAGCGAAGGCAAGACAAGGCAAAAATCGGCGAAAACGCGGAGTTTACGGGGTGTAAATGAGTATTTGAGCCGATTTTTAACGCCGTATTGCCGAGCGCAGATAGTTTTCTTACAAAGCCTACCTCAACGGCGCTCGGAGACCGACTTATCCTCCCATAACTCGCGCACCGGGCACTGCAGGCTCGGCAGCGGGCGCGTGACGATCCACGCCGCCAGCGCCGCCAGGCCCAGGATCAGCCCGATCTTCAGCGCCAGCAGGGAGACCGTGAAGGCGATGATCACACAGGAGGCCGCCAACATGATCACGGCCATGATCTTGGCGTGCTTGGGGATGGCGCGCTCACGCTCCCACGAGAGGATCGGCGGGCCGAAGCGCGGGTGGTGACGAATCCAGTCGGCGAACCGCGGCGAGCCCTTGGAGGCGAGCCAGACCGCGGCCAGCATGAAGCAGGTGGTGGGCATGACCGGCAAGAACAGCCCGATGACGCCGAGCGCAAAGCTGATGGCGGCAAGAGTGACGAAAATGGCGTTGCGCATGCCGGACATCCCCAGGGTCGGCGAACTCGGGGCCTCGGGATCAGACGGGAGTCGTCGCCTAGCGAAGGCAGTGCACGCCCGCAGACCGAGGCCAATCGATACCTAGTGTAAACCAGGCCGCCCGACTCGCTCCAATCCACCCCCATGGAAAACGCCAATGCGGCTGATAGCGCCGAGCGAGAAGCGGGCCCTCTATGTCCGACGTGTTCAGTCGCGAAAGTTGTTGTACTGCAGCGCCAGGTCCGGGCCGCTCTCGCCCTTGAGCAGGGCGATGGCCTGCTGCAGGTCGTCGCGCTTCTTGCCGCTGACGCGCACCTTGTCGCCCTGAATCGCCGCCTGCACCTTGAGCTTGGCATCCTTGAGCTGCTTGACGATCGCCTTGGCGTCGGCCTGCTCCAGCCCCTGCTTGAGCTTGATCTGCTGGCGCGCCTTGACCCCCGAGGTCTGGGCCTCTTCGACCTCCATGCAGCGCGGATCGATGCCGCGGGCGATCAGCTTCGCGCGCAGCACGTCGATCATCTGCTGCAGCTGGAACTCGGCGTCCGCTTCCAGCGCGACGGTCTCCCCTTCAAGGGTGAAACTGGCATCGACGCCGCGGAAGTCGAAGCGAGTCTGGATTTCACGGTTGGCCTGATCGACCGCGTTGGTCGCTTCGTGACGGTCGAACTCGGAAACGATATCGAAAGACGGCATAGCTACTCCTCACCAAAAAAGACGGCGTGCGGTGACACACCGGTGGTCATCAGGTCTGCGACTCGGCGGCGCTGGCCGGCGCCGCGAGCTCCTTGTCCATGCGCCAGGCGGCACAGCCGTCGGCGTAGTAGTCGTCGATCCAGCGATGGGCCATGAACCCCATGCGCCGGTAGAGCCCCATGGCGACCCGGTTGTCCGCGCGCACCTCCAGCACCAGGCGCGTGCATTCGCGCTCGCGGGCGGCGGCCTCGAGTGCCGTGAGCAGCTCGCGGCCGAGACCGCTGCCGCGCGCCTCGGGATCGACACAGAAAGAGTAGAGTCGCGCCATGCGGCTGTTGCGACGGAACAGCAATGTGCCGTAGCCGATCACCTGCCCGGAGTCGCTCACCGCGAGCAACGACAGGGCATTGGCCCGGGTCAGCAGATGGGCGAGCTGGCGGCGACTGAAACGGTCGCCCTCGAAGCAGCGCTCTTCCAGTTGGAACAGCGCATCGCGATCGGCGGCACGCCCGGGGCGGAGGGTGCGAAGCATGATGACACTCGAGTCTAAGAGGCTAGGCGAACCTGGCGGAACGCGTTGGCGCTCACGCAACGGGCGACCCCGAAGCGCGGCGACGCTATGATGAAATTATTTCACGCCGGCAACGACTTGTCGCCGTTACTCGCGCATCGCATGCTGAGCGCCCACCCGCGGCTCCGACGCCGCCGGCCAGTGTCGCCCGGCCTCACCCTGCCCTCCAGTCACCGAGGAGTTTCCGATTCATGTCACGCCTGCGCATCGTCGTCGACCGGCTGGCCGACTGGCAGCCCTACTACCCTTCCGAGGATCTGATCAGCGCCGAGGACTTCCTCGCCCTGGATGCGGCCGCCAGCGCGGACGACGCCACGCACGTGATCAACCTGTGCGCCAATCTCGACTATCTCGAGACCGGCTACTACGTCTCGCTGCTGGCCCAGGCCCGGGCCCAACGGGTGCTGCCCAGCGTCGAGACGCTCAACCAGCTCTCGCGCAAGGCGCTGATCGACATGCAGCTGGCCGCTCTCGACCCGCTGCTGGCGGAGCTCGACAAGCGCGGCGCCCTGGCCGGCGACAGCCTGACCCTGCGTGTATTCTTCGGCGAGTGTCAGACGCCGGAGCTGGCGCGTCTGGCGCGGCGGCTGTTCGAACGCCTGCCCCACCCGCTGCTGGAGGCGCGCTTCGACAAGCGCCACGGCAGCTGGCGCCTGGCGCGGCTCAAGCCGCTGGCGCTGACCGCGCTCAAGAGCGGCGAAGAGGATGCCTTCGCCAGCGCCCTCAACCGCCACTCGACCAAGGTGTGGCGCACGCCGCGGGCACGCCGTCGCTACCGCTTCGATCTGGCCATCCTGGTCGACCCGCAGGAGCAGCTACCGCCGAGCAACCGCGGCGCGATCAAGCGTTTCATCCGCGCCGGCCGCCGCCTGGGCATCGATGTCAGCCTGATCACCCATCGCGACGCCGGGCGCCTGGCGGAGTTCGACGCCCTGTTCATCCGCGAGACCACGCGGCTCGACCACCACACCTACCGCATGGCCAAGAAGGCCGAGCACGAGGGCCTGGTGGTGATCGACGACCCGCAGTCGATCCTGCGCTGCACCAACAAGATCTACCTGCACGCCCTGCTCGGCACCCACAAGATCCCGGCGCCACGGGGGCAGCTGCTGCACCGCAGCGATCTGGAACGCCTCGACGACAAGCTCGCCAACCTGAGCTATCCGCTGGTGCTCAAGGTGCCGGACGGCGCCTTCTCCAAGGGTGTAGTCAAGATTCGCTCACGCGAGGAGCTGGCCGCGGAAGCCCCGCGCCTGTTCGCCTCCTCGGCGCTGCTGCTGCTGCAGGAGTGGCTGCCGACGGAGTTCGACTGGCGCATCGGCGTGCTCGACGGCCAGGTGCTGTTCGCCAGCCGCTACTACATGGCGCGCGGCCACTGGCAGATCTATGACCACTCCAGCGGCAAGACCCGCAGCGGCGGCTTCACCACCCACGACCCGTCGGAGGTACCCGCCGCCGTGGTCAAGGCGGCGCTACGCGCCACCAAGCTGATCGGCGACGGCCTCTACGGTGTCGATCTCAAGCAGATCGGCGATCGGGTGGTGGTGATCGAGGTCAACGACAACCCCAACCTGGATGTCGGGGTCGAGGACGTGGTGCTCAAGGATGCGCTCTACGAGCGGGTGATGGCGGTCTTTCTGAAGCGCATGGAGCAGCAGCTGGAGCAGCGGCCGCGGCGCTGAGCGCCGCGGGCTCGCTTTTTCAAAAGGCGTTTACGGATTCGACGACCGCTGTCGTCTCTGTAAGCGCCCGCTCAGGCGGCTTCCACGGTGACCTGATAGCCGGAAAACTTGCGCAGGTTGATGACCCCACTGTCGAGCATCAGATACTGCCCCTTGATGCCGGTCAGGGTGCCCTCGACCAGCGCCTGCTTGTCGAAATTGAACGACTGGATCTTGCGCGGCCAGCTCAGCACCGGATAGTCGATCGAGACCACCCCGGGGGTATCCAGAGCGCGGATCGCCTCGGCGCCGTGGGTCGCGCGCAGGGCATCGAGCCCCGGGGCCACCGCGGCCAGCAGACGGTCGCGTTCGGCCACCAGGTCGAGCGGTTCGACCTCGCCCTTGAGCATGGCGCGCCAGTTGGTGCGGTCGGAGACGTGGGCCTTGAACAGCGTCTCCACCAGCCCCGACTGCTGGCGCGTGGCCACCTCGAGGATCGGCAGCGCCTGGATCGCGCCCTGATCTAGCCAGCGCGTCGGCGTGTTGCTCGCCCGGGTGATACCGACCTTGAGCCCGGAAGCGTTGGCCAGATAGACGATGTGTGGGCGAAAGCAGTGCTGCTCGCCCCATTCGGGCTCGCGACAGGTGCCCTGGAAGTAGTGACAGGTCTCCGGGCGCACCAGGCAGAGATCGCACTGGGCGAGCGTGCTGAAACAGGGGTAGCAGTAGCCCTGGCCGAAGCTCTTGCGGGTGTGCCGGCCACAGTGGACGCAGTGGATCGCCCCGGCATAGTGCAGCCGCAGGCGCTGGCCCAGCCGCGCGTTGAGCGCCAGCCCCGTCTCGCCGGCGCGCAGGCGATAGTCGGCCAGCCCCGACTCGGGCAGCCGCGCGTCCAGCTTGCGCAGTTGCCCGCTGACCCGGGCGTCGCCCTCGGTGAGGATCAGTTGATCCATTTGAGCGCCGCTTCCTCGGCCGTATCGTGGCCGCCGGAGGCGCACTCGTTACGCTCCAGATAGCCCACGCGCTGTGCGTCGGGCACCGCATGGATCACCTCGTACTTGATCACCGCCTCCAGGCACAGCTCGGTCTGCTCGGCGCTGAGCATGCGGCCATCGGGCCACTTGCGCAGCTGGATCGCCTGCTTGAAGTTCTCGTACATCTCGGGGGTCATCTGCGCGACCATGCGGTCGAAGTTCATCTCGGTCATACCTGCCTCATCTTGGCGCCTCACGCCTGTCTCTGTCGTTCGTCGCGACTCGTACCGCCGGGGGCTCGCCATGGCGCCGATCGTTCGCTGCCGGTCAGGCGGCGCGTCGCATCAGCCGTGCGGCGACCACCGCCATCAAAAGCCCCGCCAGCAGCCCGCCCAGGTGGGCCTCGTTGGCGACGTTGCCGAAGCCGATCGCATCGGCCAGTCCGGTCATGGTAAAGACCATCCAGCCGAGCATGAAGACCACCAGCATCTGCGGCACGAAGTAGCCGCGCTCGGGACGCAGGCGCGACATCAGCCAGACGTAGCCGAGCAGCGCATAGTCGACCCCTGACATGCCGCCGAACAGCAGCGTGCCGGTGAAGTACTGGGCCAGGTTGGAGACCACCGCAGCGATCACCACGATCAACGCCAGCCAGCGCGAGCCCTGGAGCGCCTCGACCTGACGCCCGAAATACCAAAGCCACAGCATGTTGAAGATCAGATGCATCCAGCCGAAGTGCAGCAGCGCCGGGGTTACCAGGCGCCAGATCTGCCCGCCGGCGAGAGCATCGCCCAGGCTACCGGCGACCAGCCCCTGGGCCGAGGGGTGCACCGGTACGATGATCAGCGCGCGCAGAATGGCGTCGCCGAACACGCTCATGCCGAGGAAGATCGCCACGCACAGCGCGATCAGCCCCGCCGCCAGCGGCGCCTGTCTGAACGCTTGGCCGGTGACGCTGGGGCGCCGACGGCGTGGCGCGGCAGCGGCTGCGGCGAGATCGCCGCGCTGCCAGCGCTCGATCAGCCGCACCGCCTCGTCGCGCTGCTCGGGATCGGCCAGCCACAGGATCTGTTGATCCTCCTGCTGGGTGAAACGGTGCCCGATATGCTGCTGCCACAGCGCCTGACGCAGCGCACGCGTATCCAGGTCGCCGGGCATGGCGAGAAGTCTGTACATGCAACCTTCCGAACCACGGGTGGGAGGAGTGACGCACCGAGCCCGGGGGCCGGCGTGTAACGCCATTCTACCCTGCCCGAGATGATCTGGGGATGAATGCCGCCGCAGTCGACGGCCGGGAGCACGCAGCGCGAGGCGTCAGAAGAAGTCGGGTACACGAGAGACATGGTGTACGAGAGAGATGGTGTACGAGAGAGATGGTGTACGAGAGATAGTGCACGAGAGACGCGACTTACCAGAAACGTGGCGCCCAAAAAGAAAAATCCGGCGGGAGGGCCGCCGGATAAGAGCAAGGGATCATTCAAGGGAACACTGACTCAGAGTGGCTTAGCGCGCAGGAGTTCCCGGGGCGGGGCAAAAAAATGCGATTTTTTTCCAGCGATAGCGCGTACACACCGAAAAACCCAGAAAAATCAGTCACCCGGCGCCGGAAAAAATCGTCGATCAGTGGGGCGTCTTGGGGACGTAAAGCCGGATCGCTAATCGGCGATGCCCTCACGCGCCACATCCACCCACACGAAACGATCGGCATCGAGCCGCTGCTCGCCATCCCAGCGGTAGGCCACCAGCCGCCCGTACTTCACCGCGCTGTAGTCGAGGCAAGCGATGTTGGCCCGCGGCAGCGCCGGCACGCCCTTGCACCAGTAGTGGCCGACGAACAGCGGCGGCGCCGACTCCGGGTACCAGGTCAGGCGCTCGCGCTCGGCGTCGCTGAGGGCGCGATCCTCGAGCCCGTCGGGCAGGTTGTCCGGCTGGAACACCACATCGCCATAGGTGGCCGGCTCGCGACACCAGAAATGGGTGCGGAAGGCGCGCCGAGTGAAGCCGTCCCCCGAGCGGATCTCCACCCCCGGTGGCAGCGGCATCTGGGTACCGCGGGTGAGCCGGTCCATCACCCGCTGGGCGAACGTGCCGGGCTGGGTCGACTCGATCAGGAAGTCGCGATCGATGCGCCCGTCCGGGCAGCGCGCCAGAAAGGCGTCGATCAGCGCCTCGTCCCAGCAGGCGTGCACGACGCGCATGCCGTCGAGTTCGAGACACAGCGGCATGTCGAGAAACCACTCGAGACAACGCTCCCACTCCAGCGGATGCTGATGGTACTGGGCCAGGGTGCGCTCGATGATGCGATTGTTGCGCGGCGAGTGCGGGCGCAGCCACGCCTGGACACTCCCCGCCGGCGCCGGATGGCAGTAGGCCAGCGCGTTGTACTCGTGATTGCCCATCACGATGTGTGCCTCGCCGGCGTCGACCATGCGCCTGGCCACCGATACCGCCAGCCGGATGCGCGGCCCGCGGTCGATCAGATCACCCAGGAAGACCACCCGACGGCGCGGATGGCGGTAGACGCCGTCGGTCTCGCGGTAACCCAGCTTCTCCAGCAACCGCACCAGCGTGCGGCCGCAGCCGTGCACGTCGCCGATCAGGTCGTAGCCGTCCACCGCTTCGCCCAGCGCCATGTCAGTCTCCCAGCCTGCTGCTCCAGCCCAGCTTCGAGCGGCACGCCTCGAAGAAGCTGTGCCCGCGCGGATGGATCAGGGTCAGGCGCTCGGCCTTGCGGCGCACATAGAGAACGTCACCCGGCTTGCACACCACGCGGGTCTGGCCGTCGCAGCTGACATGCGGGTAGGCCTGGTTGATGTCGCCGATGTGCACGCGGATCTCGCTCGCCGCGTCGATCACGATCGGCCGGCTCGACAGGGTATGCGGGAACATCGGCACCAGGGTGATCGCTTCCAGCCCCGGGTGGACGATAGGGCCGCCGCCGGAGAGCGCATAGGCGGTGGAGCCGGTGGGCGTGGCCATGATCAGGCCGTCGGAGCGCTGGGAATAGACGAAGCGGTCATCGATGAACAGTTCGAACTCGATCATCCGCGCAGCCTTGCCCGGGTGCACCACCACGTCGTTGAGACTGGTGCCGGCACCGATCAGACGCTCGCCGCGATAGAGTTCGGCGTCGAGCAGGAAGCGCCGTTCGCTGTCGTACTGGCCGTCGAGCACCTCGGCCACCTTCTGCTCGACCTCGTCGGGGGAGATATCGGTGAGAAAGCCGAGCCGCCCGCGATTGATCCCGAGCACTGGGGTGGCGCTGGTGCACAGGGCCCGGGCCGCGCCCAGCAGGCTGCCGTCACCGCCGACCACGATCACCAAGTCGCACAGGGTGCCCAGCTCGCGCCGCCGCGCCTCGCGCTGGCCGTGAGCCTCCAGCAGCGCCGCCGTGCGCTCCTCGATCACGATCTCGCAGTCGCGGCGCTCGAGGAAGATCAGCAGACGCTTGAGGGTCTCGACGACCTTGTCGCTGCCCAGGCGGCCGATCAGGCCGATGGTGTTGAACGCACTCATGCAACGGATCTCTGGCGGCGTATCGGCCGGCCATTATGGGGGCTGCCCGAAGAGGCGGCAAACCGCATGCTGCTCGGGTGCCGTCAACCCGGCGGCGTGCGTAAAAAAACGAACATGGCGCGGCTCGACACGCTAAAATTGCCTACCCTGTCGACAGGGACCACCACGCCTATCGACGGGGTACCGTCCCCACAAGGGAAGACCGCAAGGGAAATCCGCAGAGGGAACACCTCAGGGAAGGCAGGGCGCGTTCCGTCATCGCCTTTAGCGGTGCGTCGCCACGCTCAGCGGCCACGCCGCCGTTCGGCAAGGCGCGCCTGACTTCGCCATACAGGGAGATAGGGCAACATGCCATCATCGCAATCCAAACCACTCGGCGCCATCGTGCTGCTGCTGGCCGCGCTCGTCGGTGCGGCAGTCGCCGGTTACGCCTATGTCACCCCGCTGACCGGTGTCAACGGCTCGCTCGGCGCACTGGTCGTCATCTTCGCCTGCCTCGCGCTGGCGCTGATGGCGCTGATCCTGATGCCGCTGAAGCATCGCGGCGGGCGCATCTTCTGGCGTCTGCTGGCTCTCATCGGGCTGATCGGCACCGGCTTCGCCGGCCTGCTGCTGCACCAGTGGGGCATCGCTGCCGCCATGGTGCTGGGCCTGATCGGGCTGATCCTCGATCTGCGCCGCCCCACCGCCACCCGCCGCGCCGCACACGCTTGAGGAGCCGTCATATGCCGACTTTCGGAATCACCCCACAACGCCTCGGCACGGCGACCGCTCTGGCCCTGATGCTGGCGCCGCTGCCGCTGCTGGCACAGGACGCCGACAGCGCCCAGGCCCAGGATAGCGTCCAGGCCCAGGATAGCGTCCAGGCCCAGGACAACGACCAGAGCCAAGATGCCGCTCAGTCTCAGGACACGTCCCAGACTCAGGACGCGGCCCAGGCTCAGCGCGCCGATATTCCGCTGGTCCCGACCCAGCCGACCTGGAACACCTTCCACGGTCAGAACAACGCCCAGAAGTACAGCCCGCTCGACCAGATCAACGTCGACAACGTCGGCCAGCTGGAGAAGGTCTGGGAAGTGCACACCGGCGATGTCTCCGACGGCACCGGCGATCTTCCCGCCACGGTGTGGTCGGCGACCCCGATCTTCGCCAACGACACCCTCTATATCGGTACGCCCTTCTACCGCCTGCTGGCGCTGGACCCGGCCACCGGCGAGCAGAAGTGGAGCTTCGACACCCACTCCAAGCTCGAGGGTCTGACCCAACCGGTGCTCAAGAACCGTGGCGTGGCCTACTGGGAAGCCAAGGACCCAGAGCCCGGCCAGGCGTGCCAGAAGATCGTCTACATGGGCACCATGGACGCGCAGCTGTTCGCGCTCGACGCCGACACCGGCAAACCGTGTCAGGACTTCGCCGACAACGGCGTGCTCAATGTCAACCAATGGAACACCACCCACGCCAAGTGGCCGCTGTCGATCCTGCAGCCGCCGACCGTGGTCGGCGACCACCTGATCTTCGGCTGGGCCGGCAAGGACTGGGCCTTCGAGACCGCACCTCCGGGCACCGTGTTCTCGATCGACGCGCGCACCGGCAAGCGTGAGTGGACCTTCGAGGCACTGTCGCCGGAAATGCGCGAGAAGAGTGGCACCGCCAACGTCTGGACCCAGATGTCGGTGGACGAGGCCCACGGCCTGATCTATCTGCCGGTCTCCTCGCCCTCGCCCAACTACTGGGGCGGTAACCGCACCGAGTCGGCGCCGCTGGCGACCTCGACCACCGCGCTCGACGTCGACACCGGCAAGGTCGTGTGGTCGCGCCAGTGGGTGCATCACGATGTCTGGGACTACGACATCAACGCCGCGCCCACGCTGATGGACATCACCGTCGACGGCAAGCAGATCCCGGCGCTGATCCAGGCCACCAAGATGGGCTTTCTGTTCGTGGTCAATCGCCTGACCGGCGAGGACGTGTGGCCGATCGAGGAGCGCCCGGTACCCCAGGGCGACGGCTCGGTGAAAGGCGAAGTCTACGCCAAGACCCAACCGTTCCCGACCAAGCCGGCACCGCTGCTCGACCAGTCGAAGAAGCCCAAGATCTGGGAACTCGCCGACATGGTGGGTGGCGGCCAGTGCTCGCGGCTGTGGGACGACCTCTACTACGAGGGCATGTACACCCCGCCGACCACGCAAGGCGAAGGCACCCTGGCCTACCCGGACAGCGCCGGCGGCGTGCAGTGGGGCGGCGTCGCCTTCGATCCGCAGAGCCAGACCGCGATCGTCAACGTCTCGCACATCGTGCAGACGATCAAACTCTACGATCGCGAGGCCTACGAGAAGGCGGACAGCGGCTCCGGCAACGAGAGCGGGTTCTCGCCGCAGGAAGGCGCGCCCTACGGCATGCGTCTGAACGTCGCCAGCAACTGGCTCGGCATGCCGTGCTGGGAGCCGCCGTTCGGTGAACTGGTGGCACTGGACATGCACACCGGTGACGTCAAGTGGCGGCGTCCAGTCGGCGCCTCGCAGCAGTACGGCTTCTTCATGCCGGAGCGCTGGGGCTCCCCGACCATCGGCGGGCCGGCAGTCACCGCCGGCGGGCTGATCTTCATCGGCGCCTCGATGGATGCCAAGCTGCGCGCCTACTCGCTGGAGAGCGGCGAAGAGCTGTGGTCCGACCAGGCCCAGGCACCAGCCGTCGCCAACCCGGCGGTGTACGAGTACAAGGGGCGTGAATACGTCGCCTTCATCGCCGGTGGCAACACCATCCTCAAGGATCAGGTGGGCGACCAGGTCGTGGTCTACGCGCTGCCGCAGGACAAGCAGTAAGCGTTAGCCACACCGCAGTAAGACGGGGGAGCGCAATGCTCCCCTTTTTGTGTGTGCACCTTCCCTGGTGCACACCCTTCGGGCCGCCTTCGGCGTCCAACATCGTTCCCGACGATCTTGTGTGCCTGCCATCCCTGGCAGCCCCCCTTCGGGCCGCCTTCGGCGTCCAACATCGTTCCCGACGATGTTGTGTGCCTGCCATCCCTGGCAGACACCATCCGGGCCGTCGCTAATCGAGCCCGACCTTCGTCGCAGCGTAAAAATCAGAACACCCGCCCACTTTCATTAGAGCACCCTCTGTTCCGATACTCGATCGGGCGTCTGCGACACAGCCGAACGGGCAGTGCGCGGATGCGCCCCATCCAATAACAACGAGGTCGCGGCCATGTCTCTCCACCGACTGCTCGACTGGCGCCTGCATCTGATCGTGGTCATCGTGTCCCTGATCAGCGAGGCGATCGGTATTCTCAAGATTCCGCTGGGTCCCGGCACCCTGCTGCTGCTACCGCTGTTCTACGCCTTCATTCTCGGCGTGCTGCTCAACCCGCATCTGTTCAGCGCCTCTCGACGCTACGTGCCGGAGCGCGTCAGTCAGGCGGCCACGCCGCTGATCCTGATCTCGATCATGCCGTTCATCGCGCGCTTCGGTTCGACCATCGGCCCGGCGATCGACCAGATCATCAGCGCCGGCCCGGCATTGATCCTGCAAGAGCTGGGCAACCTCGGCACTATGCTGGTGGCACTGCCGGTGGCGGTCGTGGTGCTGAAGATGGGTCGCGAGGCGGTGGGCGCCACCTACTCGATCGCGCGCGAGCCGAATATCGCCATCATCTCCGACAAGTACGGCCTCAAAGGGCCAGAAGGCGTCGGCGTGATGGGGGTCTACGTGGTCGGTACCATGTTCGGCACCCTGTGGTTCGCGCTGATGGCCGGCTATCTCGCCTCGCTCGGCGTGTTCGATCCGCGCGCTCTGGCCATGGCCTGCGGGGTCGGCAGCGGCAGCATGGTCGCGGCCTGCTCCGGCGCCCTCGCCGGTGCTCTGCCGGGCATGGCCGACGATCTGCTCGCCTTCGCCGGGGCCAGCAATCTGCTGACCTACGCCACCGGGCTCTACGTCTCGCTGTTCATCGCCCTGCCGGTGGCGGAGTGGCTCTATCGGCGCCTGGCTGGCAAGCGCCGCGGCGCCACCGAGGCGACCCCGGATGCCGAGATGACAGCTGCCGAGGTCGCCCCCGACGAGCGCCCCGAACAGCACCTGGGCAAGACCGCTGCGGTACTCGCGGCAGCCTGTGCCGTGGGCTGGATTGCCAACACCGTCAATGGCAGTTCGCTGCTGACCGCGCTGCCGGGCATGACGATCCTCTACCTGATGACCCTGATCGGCCTGGTGCTGACCCGTATCGTGCCCTTCTACCTGCCCGGCGTGGCCTGGGTCTCGCTGGTCAGCATCGTGATGACGCTGCCCTTCTTCCCCGGCAGCGTCTGGATCGTCGAGCGCCTGGCGGCGGTCAACTTCCTCGCCATCGTCACCCCGGTATTGGCGTATGCCGGCCTGGCCCTGAGCCGGCGCGAATTCAGCATGTTCCGGCGCACCGGCTGGAAGCTGATCGTGGTCTCGCTGCTGGTCTTCACCGGCACCTACGTCGGCTCCGCGGTCGTCGCGCAAGTGCTGCTCTGAGCCACGCCGCCACTCGCCCGCCACTCATTCACCACTGGCACTCGAGGCGCCGGTTCGCGATGTCGCCCCGGCGCCCGTCCCACACCGCAGGAGATGCGCATGAACCAGCCAGTCGCCTTTCCCGACGCCGCCACCCTGAAGGCGTGGCGTCACGACTTCCACCGCCACCCCGAGATCGCCTTCGAGGAGCACCGCACCCACGACCGGATCGTCGCTATCCTGCGCGAGCACGGCCTCGAGCCGGTCACCGGCCTGGGCGGCGGTACCGGCGTGGTGGTGACCATCGAGGGTCGCCGCGGCCCCGGCCCCAGCATCGGCCTACGCGCCGACATCGATGCGCTGCCGATCGAGGAGGCCAACGAGCTCGACTACCGCTCGACGATTCCCGGGCGCATGCACGCCTGCGGCCACGACGGCCACACCACCATGCTGATGGGGGCCGCCTGCGCCCTGGCCCGTGACCCGGATTTCGCCGGCACCCTGCACTGCATCTTCCAGCCCGCCGAGGAGAACGAGGGTGGCGCCCGAGTGATGGTCGAGGAGGGGCTGTTCACGCGCTTCCCCATGGACGCGGTCTACGGCCTGCACAACTGGCCCGGGCTGCCGGTGGGCGAAGCCGCGGTGCACGACACCGCAGTAATGGCCGCCTTCGACGTCTTCACACTGACGCTCAAGGGGCGCGGCTGCCATGCCGCCATGCCCCATCTGGGCGACGATACCCTGCTCGCCGCCTGCCAGCTGGCGACCCAGCTGCAGGGCGTGATCAGCCGCGAGACCCCAGCCCACCAGTCCGCGGTGCTCAGCATCACCCAGTTCCACGCCGGCGACGCCTTCAACGTGGTGCCCGGCACGGTGGAGCTGCGCGGCACCGTGCGCTGCTTCGACGCCGCGCTCAAGGCGCGCCTGGAGCAGCGCCTGCGTGACGCCGTGGCAGCCTGCGCGGCCTTCCACGGTCTCACCGCCGAACTCGACTATCAGGCGCGCTATCCGGCCACGCTCAACGCCCCCGAGCACGCCGCCCGCTGCGCCGAGGTGCTCGAAGGTCTGCCGCAGGTCACCCGGGTCCACCGCGATCTACCGCCGAGCATGGGCTCGGAGGATTTCGCCTTCATGCTGGCCGAACGCCCCGGCGCCTATATCTGGCTCGGCAACGGCGACAGCGCCGCGCTGCACAATCCGGCCTACGACTTCAACGACGCCCTGGCGCCGCTCGGCGTGGCCTACTGGCAAGCCCTGGCCCGCGCACTGCTCGCGGCCTGAATCCGAACCGCACAGTCTCCCGAGCGCCACCCGGCGGCGCCTGAAACGGTGGGTCTGTGTCATCGCGACAGAGGTTATCGATATGAAAATCACCGTGATCGGCCTCGGCCAGATGGGCGGCAACATGGCCCTGACCCTGCACAAGGCCGGCTTCGACGTCACCGGCAGCGATGTTTTCGACACCGCGCGTGAGCGCCTTGCGGGCCTGGGGCTGGCAGTGGCCGCCCCCAGCGAGCTGCCTGCCAGCGATGTCTATCTGCTCTCGCTGCCGACCTCGGCCCAGGTACGCGAGGTGATCGAGCAGGCCCCCGGCCTGCTCGCCACGGCGCCCCGCGGCAGCGTCATCGTCGACACCTCCACCAGCGACCCGGTGGTCAGCCGCGAACTCGCCGCCAAGGTCCTCGAGGCCGGCCTCGAATGGCTCGACGCCCCGGTCAGCGGCGGCCCCAAGGGCGCGGCCAGTGGCCGGCTCGGCATGCTGCTGGGCGGCGAACCGGCAACGGTGACACGCCTGGAACCGATGCTCGCGGCGATGTCGGCCAAGCGCACCCATGTCGGTGGCCCGGGTAGCGGCCACGTGGTCAAGCTGGCCAACAACTATCTCTGTGCCTGCAATCTGCTCGCCACCGCCGAGGCGGTGACGCTGGCCGCCAAGGCCGGGGTCGATCCGGCAGCCTGTCTGGCCGGCCTCAACAGCGGTTCCGGACGCAGTGCGGTGAGCGAGGTCAACTTTCCCGAGTGGATTCTCTCCGGGCGCTTCGACTCCGGCTTCACCAGCGGCCTGATGCGCAAGGACCTGCGCCTGGCCCGGGATGCCGCCGCCGGTCTGGGACTCGATCTCGGCCTGCTCGAACGGGTGGTCGACGGCTGGCATGCCGACCCCGACCGGCCCGCCGACAGCGACGACTTCAACCATATCGCCTCGCCCCTGCTGGCGCAGGCGGGACTCGACTTCACTACCCTTGAACCGCGCGAGGAGCCTGCCCGATGAATGCCCTGGAGACCCAAGCCCGCGATCGCCTGGCCGATCTGCTGATGCGCTTCGGCCTGTCGCTGGAGCGCGGCGACACCCCCTGCAGCAACTGGATCGACGGCGAGCTGATCAGCGGCGAGGGGGAATCCATCGCCCTGATCCACCCCGCCACCGGCGGCGCGCTGATCGACTACCGCGACGCCGATGCGGCACTGATGGACCATGCCGTCTCCGCCGCGAGCCGAGCCCAGATCGAGTGGATGGCACTCACCGCCAGCGAGCGCGGCCGCCGCATGCTGAGCGCGGTGCGCCGCCTTGAGGGCCACGAGGAGACGCTGGCCCAGCTCGAGAGCGTGGTCGCCGGCAAGCCGATTCGCGACTGCCGCGGCGAGGTGGGCAAGGTGCGCGAGATGTTCGAGTACTACGCCGGCTGGTGCGACAAGCAGCATGGCGAAGTGATTCCGGTACCCACCAGCCATCTCAACTATGTGCGCCATGTCCCGTTTGGCGTGGTCGGCCAGATCACACCGTGGAACGCGCCGATGTTCACCTGCGCCTGGCAGCTGGCGCCGGCGCTCGCGGCGGGCAACGGGGTGGTGCTCAAGCCCTCGGAACTGACCCCGTTCTCCTCGGTGGTGATCGCTCGCCTGCTCGAGTCCGGCGGCCTGCCGCGGGGGCTGATCAATATCGTCAATGGTCTCGGGCCCACGACCGGCGCGGCACTCACCGGGCACGACGGCATCAGCAAGCTGGTGTTCGTCGGCTCGCCCGCCAGCGGCCGGGTGATCGCCGAAGCCGGCGCCCGGCGCCTGGTGCCCAGCGTGCTCGAACTGGGTGGCAAGTCGGCCAATATCGTGTTCGCCGATGCCAAGATCGACGATGCCGTGGCCGGCGCCCAGGCGGCGATCTTCGCGGCGGCCGGGCAGAGCTGCGTGGCCGGTTCGCGGCTGCTGATCCAGCGCGAGATCTATGACGAGGTGGTCGAGCGGGTGGCCCGCGCCGCCAGCCAGATCGCGGTCGGCCTGCCGGAAGACGAGTCCACGCGCATGGGGCCGCTGCAGAACGCACGTCAGTTCGAGCGTGTCAGCGCCATGCTCGAACGCGCCCGCGCCGCCGGCGCCCGGGTCGTCACCGGCGGCTCGCGGCCTGCCGGGCTGCCCGACGGCGCCGATGGCTACTATCTGGCGCCGACTCTGCTGGCCGATGTCACCCCAGAGATGGAGATCGCCTGTGAAGAGGTGTTCGGCCCGGTGCTGGTGGCCCTGCCCTTCGACGACGAGGCCGACGCCATCCGCCTGGCCAACGCCACCCGCTTCGGCCTGGCCGGCGCGGTCTGGACCCAGGACCCGGCCCGCGCCCATCGCGTCGCCGCGCAGCTGCGCGCCGGCACGGTGTGGATCAACAGCTACAAGGCGATCAACGTGATGTCGCCGTTCGGCGGCTTCCGCGACAGCGGCTTCGGCCGCTCCAGCGGACTCGACGGCCTGCGCGAGTACAGCGTGCCCCAGAGCGTCTGGGTCGAGACCGCCAGCGAAGCCAGCGTCGCCATGGGCTACGGCGACGGCAAGGCGTGAGCGCCGCGCACGCTGGGTGCCATCGCGGCTCAGCGTGCGCCACGCTCCTGACCTCGGGCGACAGAGATACGCCGCGCGAAACATGACCGGCATCTCAACAGGCGCTGGCGCCGCTCACGTTTCCACGTCAGGATAGCGCGATCCCCCGAGCTACCGCTGGAGCCCCGTGATGCGCGACACACTTCGCTATCTCAACAACGCCTCGGTGGGCCTCACCAGCCCCGGCGTATCAGCGCGGCTGCGCGACTGGCTGGAGGCGGAGGCGACCGCCTGGCCACAGCAGCGGGTCGAGAGCGCGGACTGGGACCTGCAAGCGACGCGCGAACGCGCCGCCGCGCTGATCGGCGCGCCGGCGACACAGCTGGCGCTGGCCGAGAGTACCTCGCTGGCGATGGCGCGCGCCCTCGCCACCCTCCCGCTGCGCGGCAAGCGTGTGCTCGTCGCCCCGGGGACCTGGGCCTCCGATATCGTCATGCTCAAGCGTTTCGGCGGCGAGCCGCCGCGGGCGCTGGAGCTGCTCGCCACCCAGGCCGACGGCAGCCTCGATCTGGCCGCGATCGCTGCCCAGCTCGGCGAAGACGTGGCCGCTATTCTCGTCCCGCTGGTGACCAGTATCGAGGGCCGGCGCTACGACGTAGAGGGCCTGGGCGCGCTGGCGCGTCCGGCCCACTGCCCGCTGATCGTGGATGCCGCCCAGGGTCTGGGGCAGACCCCGATCGATGTGCGCCGGCTCGGCTGCGACGTGCTGGTGGCGACCACGCGCAAGTGGCTGCGCGGCCCGCGCGGCATGGCACTGGCCTACTTCAGCCCGGCGGCGCTGGCTTCGATGCGCCCCAACCCGCTGGCCGAGATGGCCGGCCTGCGTCTCGATGCCGCCAGCCAGCGCTTTCTCGATCAGCCACAGGCGCGCCGCTTCGACGCCTCCGATGTCTCGATCCTCAATCAGTTGAGCCTGACCGCCGCGATCGATGAGCTGACGGCGATCGGCATTGCCCCGCTGCGCGAGCACGTGCTGGGGCTCGCCGGGCTGGCCTACGAGCTGGCCCGCGCCCAGGGCCTGACACCGCTGCTGGCAGCCCCCGAGAGCGGCATCGCCACCCTGCACCTGCCCGAGGCGCAGCCGCTGGTGGTGGCCCAGCGCCTGAGCGCCGCCGGTATCGCCGCCAAGGTGTGCAACATTGCCGCCGAGCCGCTCAACGTGCGCCTGCCGACGGCCGGCGCCCTGGTTAGACTGGCACCGCACTGGCACAACGACGCCGCTGATATTCACGCCGCCCTGGCCGCGCTGGCAGGGGCCAGACCAGACACCACGACCGCCGCCACACAGCCGGTATCGCTGACATGAACAGCGTATACCGAGGCAAAGCCGGATATACTCGCGCCATCACCGCATCCTCTTGCCGTCACCCTGCCCAGTACAGGAGTCCGCCATGAGTTTCGGCATCGATCACCCGCTCGTCGCCGTCGGCGATCTCGACCATGCCGCGGCTGCGGCGCGCAAGCTCGGCTTCAACGTCAACGCGCGCCACCAACACCCCTGGGGTACCGACAACCACCTGCTGTTCTTCAGCAACAACTTCATCGAGCTGATCGGTATCGGCCGCCCCGAATGCCTCGACTATCAGGATGACAACGGCTTCCAGTTCGGGCGCCTGATCGAGGCACGGCTGGCCAGCGTCGGCGACGGTATCGCCATGCTCGCCCTCGACAGCGACAGCATTCAGCGCGACCACGCGCTGGTTGCCTCGCGCGGCTTCGCCGACGCACGTCCGATCATCTTCCGCCGCCAGGCGCATCTGCCCAGTGGCGGCGACACCGAAGTGAGCGTCGCGCTGGACATCCTGCACGACGTCGAGCGGCCGTTCCTGACCCAGTTCCTGTGCCAGCAGCTGCGCCCGGAGCTGTTTCGCATCGACCCGACGCTGGAGAGCCACCCCAACGGCGCCACCTCGATCACCGATGTCTGGTATGTCAGCGACGACCCCACCCACGATATCGGCCACTTCGCGCGCATCCATGGCTGCGAGGCGATTCGCGGCGACGCCCGCCACTACGTCATCCATACCCACAAAGGCGACTGTCATCTGCTCGATCCGGCTACCCTAGAGGCGACCTTTCCGCTGCTGGGCGAACTCGACCCCCAGCCGCCCCGCGCCGTGGCGTTGTCCCTGGCGTGTCGTGATCTAGATGCGACCCAGGCGGCGTGGGAGGCGGACGGCGTCGAGTACCACGCTCAGGGCGTCAACCAGGCCGACATCGCGCCCCAGGCGCTGGGCACGCTGCTGCGCTTCGTCCAGCATTGAGGGCGACGCCGGGTAGCGTAAGGAACCTGGCGCTTCAGCGCCGTGGGTCGTCGTGACGAAAGGCGTGCATCCAGGCGCTCAGATGGCGCAGCAGCTTGAGACTCGCCAGCGGCTGGCGCCGCCCGACCCGGGTGATCATGTGCGCCTGGGAGTGCTGAAACGACGCGCAGGCGACCCGCCGTGCAACCACGCTCTGGCTGTCGAGCTCATCCGCCACCGCAAAGCTGGGCAACAGGGTGACCGCCATGCCGGCTACCACCGCGCGCCGCAGTACCGCCATGGAGTTGGTCTCCATCGCCACCCGCGGGCGCAGCCGTGCCTGCTGGAAGGCTTCGTCGACCAGCCGGCGTACGCCGTGTCCGACTTTCCACAGTGCCATCGGCGCCTCGCTCAGGGTCTCCAGCGAGAGCGGCTCGGGGAGCGTGGCCAGCGCGTGGTCGCGGGGGCAGATCGCCAGCAGCGGTTGGCCGCTGGAGACCCAGAAGCGAATCTGGGGATGGACTCGCTCGTGGAACATCAGCCCGATATGCGCGCGGTCTTCCACCACCGACTCGATGATCTCGTCGGTGCCGGCCTGCTGGATATCCAGGCGTACGCCGCGGTAGCGCTCGGCGAAGGCCTTGAGCGGGGCGGCGATCAGATCGTCGATGAAGCCCTCACCCACCACCAGCGAGATGGTGCCGGTCTCCAGGCGCTGATGCGCCTCCAGGCTGGCGATGAACTGCTCGTCCAGCGCACCGCGCTGGCGGCAGTAGTCGAGCACCATCTCGCCCACCGCGGTGGGGCGAATGCCGCGCGGCGTACGCTCGAGCAGCGGCGCTTCGAAGGCGGTTTCGAGCAGTGAGATCTGGCGGCTCACCGCCGAGGGCGCGATATCGAGCCGCGCGGCAGCCTTGCGCAGCGAGCCGGACTCGACCGTGACGCGAAAATAGACCAGCCGCTGATGGGGAATGTCCATGGCGTATCATGGGCGCCGGGCGCGCCGCTCGTCTCGTATGGTGGAGTGCCGAGGTCAGTGTTGCCTCGATTAGGACACCTGCAGGCACTGTGCGTCAACGCCCGAGGTGCGCTGCCCCCGGTCGGGCACATCTCGCTTTTCGCGTAGAGTGCTGGCATGGTGAACGCTGCCGATGTCAGGTCTATCGGGCCGGACGCAGCGCGCGACTGTCATCATCCGCGCCCTTTATCTTTACACCCCCGTTTTCCGCATGGAGCCACGCATCCGATGTTCATCGCCATGAACCGTTTCCGCGTCAATCCCGAGCGCACCGAGGAGTTCGAGACCCTGTGGCTCGAACGCGAAACCCATCTTCAGGGACTGCCGGGATTCGTCGAGTTCCATATGCTACGCGGCCCCGCCGAGGAGGATCATGTGCTCTACGCCTCTCACACCGTCTGGCGCTCGCGGGCCGACTTCGAGGCCTGGACCCACTCGGAAGCGTTCCGCGCCGCCCACGCCAACGCCGGCCAGAGCCGCCGCGAGGGGCTCTATCTGGGCCCGCCCAAGTTCGAGGGTTTCGAGGTGATCCAGACCCTCGGCGCCGACTGACGCCAGCGGCCAGCGTGATGCCTATGTCATCGGCGCCCACGCGCCGGACTCACGCCCGGGCCCGAACGCCCAGTGCCTGGGCGCTAGCCCTGGTGATCCTGCTGGGTGCGATCGCCCCCACCGCCCCACTGCTCGCCGCCGAGCCGCCAACGGCCCAGCGCGCGCTCGACAAGGCCGAGCAGCTGGAGCAGCGGGTGGTCGAGAACACGCGCGCCAGCCCGGCGCCTCCGGCGCTGCGGGTCACGCCCGAGGGCGCACTTGCGGTCGATCCGCGCGGCCAGGCTCCGCTGGATGACGCGCTCACCTGCCTGGCGCGGTCGATCTACTGGGAGGCCAAGGGTGCGGGCGTGGTGGAGATGGAGGCGGTGGCCAACGTGGTGATGAACCGGCTGGGCAATCCGGCCTTTCCACCGACCCTGTGCGGCGTGGTACAGCAGGGCTCGGAGACCGGCAGCTGCCAGTTCTCTTGGTGGTGCGATGGCCGCCCCGACGAGGCGCGTGAGCCGCTGGAGTATGCCGCGGCACGCGAGATCGCACGTCGCGCGCTCAATGGTACGCTCAAGGATCGCACCCACGGCGCCGTGTTCTTCCACCAGCGCAGCATCACACCGTCCTGGGCCTCACACATGGTCAAGACGGCGCAGACCCGCGAATTCGATTTCTATCGCCTCCCCGGTTGACCCCGGCGAGCCACGCGAGGAGGCAGCGCACATGTCCAAGGCATGGATGGAACCGAGCAGCGACACCCTGTGGCCAACCCTGGTCGAATCCGCGCGCAGCGCTGCCAGGCGCAATCCGCTGCTGACCTCGCTCTACCGCCGCTGCCTGCTCGAAGTCGATGATCTCGCCGGCGCCCTGGTCGAGATTGTCAGCGAAGACCTAGCCACCGTCGAGGTGGCTTTCGCCGAGTGTCATGCCGCGGTGGCGGCGTGCCTCGCCGCCCACCCCGAGATCGCCACGGCCGCGGCGCGCGATCTGCTGGTGCTGCTGCGCGAGGATGCCGCGATTCCCGAGCCCTTCACCCCGCTGCTGTTCTTCCCCGGCTATCGTGCGCTGCAGTGCCATCGCGTCGCCCACGCCTGGTGGCGGGCGGGCCTCACCGATCTCGCCAGCTTCGCCCAGTATCGCGCCGCCCACGCCTTCGCTGCCGATATCCACCCGGCGGCGCAGCTGGGCGCGGGGCTGTTCATCGACCACGGAGCGGGCATCGTGATCGGCGAAACCGCGGTGGTCGAGGACGATGTCACCCTGTTCCACGGCGTCACCCTGGGCGGCACCGGCAAGCTGAGCGGGGACCGTCACCCCAAGATTCGCCGCGGCGCCTTCCTCGGTGCCGGCTGCTGCGTACTCGGTAACATCGAGGTGGGTGAGCGGGCACGCATCGGCGCCGGTGCCGTGGTCACCCGCCCGGTGGCGGCCGACAGCACGGTGCTGGGGCCGCGTGCCGCGCCGCGCTGAGCCGGCGCCGCCGGTGCCCGCCGACCCGACCTGGGCTTTCCGCCCCTGCACCCCGGCGCTGCGCGAGGATCTGGCCTGCCTCAGCGCGCCCTGGCTGCGCGATATCGCCTGGCTGTTGCACGCTCCTGACATGGCACGCCTGAACGTGTCCGGCCGCCCCACCCTGACCGAGCTCGGCCTGGCGGACGATACCGCTCGGCGGCGCTGGCTGGCAGCGTTGGCACCGCGACGGGAGGCGTTCCTGCAGCATCTCGATCAGCGCCGCTCGCAGCGTCTGGGCATCTACCACGAAGCACTGTGGCAGTGGATCCTCGGTGCAGCACCGCATAGCACGCTGCTAGGCCACAACCTGACCCTGCGCGACGGCAAGCGAATCACTGGTGAGCTAGACCTGCTCTATCGCTATCGCGGCGTCGAGCCGGCGACGATCGAGCACGCCGAACTGGCGATCAAATTCTTCCTCGGGTTGGAACGGGGGCCAGGAGATCGCCACGACGCCGCTCGCTGGATCGGCACCGGCAGCTTCGACTCGCTGGCGATCAAGTGCCACCGGCTGGCGCAGCGCCAGCTGCCCGCCGCCCGCGATGAGCCCGGGCAAGCCGTGCGCGAGGCCTTGGTGCCAAGCGCCGCGCTGCACCAGCGCATCATCATGCCGGGGTTCCTCTACCACCCCTGGGACCAGCGTCTAGCCCTGCCCGACCTGGCCAATCCGGATGTCTATCAGGGCCTGTGGTGTCACCAGCGGGCATGGCCGACGCTATGTGCGGCGTTACCAACGGCGACCCGCGGCCAGGTGCTGCTGAAGCCGCACTGGCTGGCACCGCCGCGTGGCGCCGGCCTCGCGCTGGCCGCGCTGGGGCAACTGCTGGAACGTCACTTCGCCACCACCCCGTCGCCGCTGCACCTGCGCCTGACGTTGCCGGACGGGCGTAGCTGCCGCCTGTTCGTGGTCATGGATGGCTGGCCGCCGGCGCTGCCGCTGCCACCCCGCGACGCGCCCAGCGCGCATTGAGCCATAGCGTGGCGAGTAGAATCGCCGCCCCTGCACTCAGGCGCAGCAGATCGGCATCGCGGTTCCAGATCACCAGATTGACCATCAGCCCGGCAGGGATCAGCGCGTTGTTCATGATCGCCAGGGTGCCGGCATCGACCCGACAGGCGCCCTTGTTCCAGAGGAAATAGCCGAGCCCCGACGCCACGACCCCGAGCCAACCGAGTACGCCCCACTGCAGCCCGGTGGTGGGCAGCTTATGGGCGTCGCCGAGCAGCAGGAACGCCGGCAGCGCCACACACAGCGCGCCGAGGTAGAACCAGCCGAAGAGATGGCGATGGGCGACGCCGGCAGGCAGCCCGCGGGCCAGATGGCGGTAGCCGACCTGCCCCAGAGCGAAGCAGACATTGGCTCCCTGCACGACCAGAAAGCCCAGCCAGTAGCCGGCATTGACGCCGTCGTAACGGATCACCGCCGCCCCGGCCACGGCCAGCGCCGCCATCAGCAGATAGCGCGGCGAGAAGCGCCGCGCCAGGAGGTCATCGATCAGAGTGATGTAGAGCGGCGTGAAGATGGTGAACAGCAGCACCTCGGGCACGCTCAGCAGCAGGAAGGCGTGATAGAAGAACAGGTACATCACGCCGAGCTGCAGCGCGCCGACACTCATCAGCCCCAGACGGCTGGCGCCGGAGATCGCCCGCGGGCGCAGCAGGGGCAGGAAGATCAGCGTCGCCAGCACGATCCGAGTGGCCACGGCGAAGTAGCTATCCACTTGCCCCGAGAGGTAGACACCGATCAGACTGAACGAGAAGGCCCACAGTAGCGTGACGCCGACGAGATACGACATTTAAGGTCAACCTTTTCATGACAGACGAGTTGACAGCCATTATACGGCTGCACACCCTGCTGCCCCAAGTCACACATTTCGCGTTTACCGCCGAGACCGGCGCCGGCTCGCGCACCGGCTGGTCCGGTCACGGCCAGGGCAGCGTACGCGCGGAGGTGGAGGGCGATACGGTACGCTTCCACGAAAGCGGCCACTTCACCCTGGCCGGCCAGCAGCCGGTGACCATGCGCAACCTCTACTGCTGGCGCCTAGCACCCGAGCGCGTGGCGCTCGCCCACGAACGCCGCGGCCGCGAGGCGGCAGTGGCGCTGTTCGACCTGGTCGCCGCCGACGCCGACACCCTGGTGAGCGAGCACCACCACCAGTGTGCCGCTGATGCCTACAGCGCCCGCCTGCACCTGCTTGTCGATGGCTTCGATCTCGCCTGGCGCATTCTGGGCCCGCGCAAGGACGAGACGCTGCACTATCGCTATCGGCTGGCCTGACCGGCCCGATTCACGCCGAGCCCGCGGTGCTCGCGTGAGGGGTGCGAAACCCGCACGCAAAGCCCCCGAAAACGCCAGAGGGCCGGTCGAAACCGGCCCTCTGCGCTTTTTCATACGTTCTTGCTGTCGTTGCCCATCGCGACTCAGCGCGTGGCGATGATCCACACCGCATGGATGATGCCCGGGATATAGCCCAGCAGCGTCAACACGATGTTGATCCAGAACTGCAGGCCCAGACCCACCTGCAGGAATACGCCCACCGGGGGCAGGATGATGGCGAAGATGATACGGATGATATCCATGTAGCCTCCTTTGCCGTGGCCACGTTCGCGCTCTTCAGCGCCAACGCCCACATTGATAGAACAGTCCCTTGCGGCGCCTTTTTCATCACCGCCATCGTCACCGCAGCCGACCGACACGCGACGGCGCCTCGACACTCGTATCGCAGACACTTGGCGTCGATCCGCTCGGCTGCTCACCAGCATAGCTGGCCCTGCGCAATCCTGCTGTCTAACGACGGTGACGAGACGAGGCGCCAGCGTCTCCGACGCTCTCGTCAGCATTCGCGTCAATCCCTTCAGCCCCGCCGTCACGCGGCCGCTGCTTACCCTTTATCTCGGCGGCACCACTCGCCAGCGCCTCGTGATAGCGCTCCCAATCCTCCCAATCGTGCGGCGTGCCGCTGCGCGGGCCATGTTCGGCAGCTTCGCGCGCCCGTGCCCAGGCTTTCTCTTCGAGCGACTGCGGCTTATCCTCCTCCTTGTCCAGCGCAATACCCTGCTTGGCCAGATAATCGCGCGCGTTCATGACACTCTCCTGCCCTGTCGGGCGCTGTCCAATCACTGATGACGTCAACTGAGCGTTGTCCCACCGCCAAATCAGCAACTCTCTTGATTTGGCGATGTCTTTGCAATGACCAACGCTTGCTCGCCTCACCATTATAGATGACGCCATGGCCGATCGAGTTCAAGCCCGCGCCGGGAACACCCACGTGGCGAGCATGGCGCTGGCGGAAAAGGCGCGGATCGACTCCGCAAAATCATCGACAAACAGGCGCGCAAGCTGGAAATCATGCCCAAAGCTCCGCCTTACGTGCCGAAAAGTCCGCTAGTGAGGCAACTGAACGCATACCTTGATTGCAAAGCAGCTACAGTGTGATGGCGTGTTAGCCCACTGGCTATCGCCCCCTATTCTTCCTCAGCACAAAAGGAATTTGGCATGAGAAAATCACTCGCAACCATCGCCTTTGCCGCCCTCACTCTGGGACTCGCCGGTAGTGCCCTGGCCGATAGTGCCGCACTCAAGGATGCCCGGCAGGCCAACCAGGAGCCGTTGGCGCCGGGTTCCGGTGTTACCGCCAGCGGTGAGCAGGATGCCTCCTCCTTCTCCGGCGGCAGCGCTGCCACCAATCAGTCGCTGGACGCAATGGAGTCGGAGACCGACAGTGCGACCAACATCGAAGATTCGAAATCACTCGACGAGATCAACGCCGAAGGGCACAGCGTCGAAGCTGGCGACGCCATCAAGAGCCAGTGACACTCGCCGTGCATCGGTGACGAAAGGGGCCCCTGGGCCCCTTTTTCGTGGTCGCCATTCATCATTGCCCGTTCTTCGAGCGGGATGGCTGCTCGGCCATGAGCTGCCCAGTCATAAGATCGCACCCGCCACCAAGCGCTGAGCGCCGCCGTCCCGGCCCCTCGTGCCGGGGATCGCTTTACGCCATCGAGCGTCGCCAACTATACTGTATATAAATACACCACCAGGTGAGAGACGTCATGATTCTCGCTTTTCCCTCGCCCTACGAGCGGCTGTCACGCCGCGTCTCACGCGCCATCCAGAGCGCCACCTGCCATCGGCGCCAGCAGCTGGTCATCATGCGCCAGCCCGGCGAAACGCAGGACGACTGGTCCCGACTGATGGCACGCCTGGCGCGTGAGGCAGCGGTGAGCGTCATTTCGATCACCGCCGACGACATTCTGCTGAGCTGGCGCGCCCGAGCCACGGAGAGTGCCTGAGTGCGAGTCGGACATCCGTCAGCAGACGGCACTCCTAGCCGCGTTGCGTGATGGCCGCGTGTAGGGCTAACAGTCAACCAGGCAATAGAGAATGGGCGTTGCTATCACTAACTATGTTTGGACAAGTTTGAACGGGTAAAGCGAGGCGTGGCGGGGGCTGCAGGAGAGATGGTGGGCGTGTCTGGACGTGTTTGAACACTGGATTGGAGCGGGTGAAGGGAATCGAACCCTCGTCTTAAGCTTGGGAAGCTTCTGCTCTACCATTGAGCTACACCCGCAAGGCTTTCGATAATAATTCCAATCACTTAGGTTTGGCAAGCGCAGCGCGCAAGAAAGCGTATGCCAGGCTCGGCGGCGGCCCGCTACAGCGGCGTGGTAGATGCGTCTGTGATCCACCGAAGACGACGCGTGTCAGCTCGAGTCCTCGCCCGTCGAGATCGACCTTGGCCGTTGCGATTGACCACGGCCGTCGCGATCGTCCATGGTCGTGGCAGCCGAACGTGATCGCGACTGACTGACATGCAATAAGAGAAAGCCCGAGCGCGCTGCGATAGCGCTCGGGCTTTCAATCAGCATGCGCCTATCCTGCTGAAAGACTGCGGCTCAACCGCATCCTTGGCAATATCGTCCGTGATCGATTCCAGGCTGTATCCCTACTTGCAGAGAATAACGTCAACTTCTAATACTGTCTAATCTAATTGCGTGAAATAACTATAATTTAGATAAGATTTAGATGTTTATATTATTGATGCCGCCATCAGCAAGGGTAAAAAAGACCCGATCCTGAGATCGGGCCGACTAGCGCTGACTCCCTTCCGTACCTACCGGCGGCCTCCTGCCCCCGCATCCCTGGCAAAGCCTCCCTGGCCGGCTCCCGGAGATCCACCCTGATCTCGCCTTCACTATCTTGCGCGCATCCGCAAGCTGCTGAACTCAACCCAGGTTAAACAGGCTTCTACTGAAACGTAGTATTTTGTTAATCGGCAGCTGCGCATTTCACGCTTGCGTGCAAGGTCGACAAGCAGCCGAAAAGAGCAGCCCTCGACTTGAGGTGGCAAAAAATGGGCATAAAAAATCCCCGGACAGAAGACCGGGGATCAAGGATCTACAACGAGCGCTCATATTATCAATTCACGAATGACGGATACAGGTCGATATCGCTCAATTTTGCGTAAGATATCTCTTACAAATCAAGCCAGTCCCGGCAACATCGGCAGTATTCGGCACCCGATGTGGCACCACTGGCGTCGCAGGCTGACGCTATCTGCATGCTGGCGACACCCGCAGGCGAGTCGTGCAGGATGGCCTTCGACGGTGACATGAGTCGATGGCGTCGACTGGGCAGGGCTCGATCAAGCACCAAACGCCGGGTATCAGACCCACCGCTAGCGTTGGTGGCATCAGAGTGGGCGACCGAGAGTCATCTTGGGGAAAGAAGAAAGCGTGGGCAAAAAAAGACCCGGCCCGAAGGCCGGGTAAGTACGCAGGGGATGTCCCCGCGCCATTATCGACTTTCGTGGCGAAACCAAGGGGCTGAATTCACTACCGAAAGAGGTCTAGATCGTCGCCTGACACGACTTCAGCTTGCGCCACAGCGCCTAAGAACGCATTTCCCAACCGCCATGAGCTCATCCGGCGGCAGGGCGCCGCGAGGGCGCTGTGAATCCTTCCCTGGGCGCTACCTTTGCCCTGCCTCCGGCGCCCATCGTCAGAGAGTTTGGGAATGGGCTCTAATCCATCGCCGCTAACGGCTTTCGCCAGCCAGCAGCGCCTTGATCTGCGCCCGCAGCCAGCGACGGAGACGATCTTCGTGGGTGCGCTGATGCCAGGTCTGGATCACCGCCACGTCATCCAGCGCCAAGGGACAGGGGTATACCGCCAATCCCGGTATATGCGCCTCGGCTTGGCGCGCCACGCTCTCCAGACAGGTCAACAGCAGATCACTGTCAACCACCGATAGCGGCGGTGCGAGAAAGCTCGATAGCCCCGCCACCACCCGGCGTGAGCGCCCCATCTCGCGCAGACGCCGGTCGACGAGCCCATCCAAATCACCGGTCAGCGTGGTGACCAGATGCTCACACCTCAGATAGCTATCGAGATCCAGCGTCTTCCCCAGGCGCGGATTGTCGGCCGCCGCCAGTACCACGAACCCCTCGGCATGGACCCGCTGCTGGTAGTAGCTGGCCGGCAGGTCTGCATAGAAGCCCGCGATGGCGATATCGCACTCGCCGCTCTCCAGCTCGGCCCGCGGCAGGCGCCCGCGGGTATTGTGGGTCACCAGTTGCAGACGCGGCGCCTCGCGCCGGATCAGCGGCAGTAGTCGCGGCAGCAGTAGCTGCTCCATGTAGTCGGTGGTATAGAGATGCACCCGGTCGTCTCGGGTGAGAAAGTCACTGCCCTCACAGAAGTCGAAGAAGCTCTCCAGCCCGGCCACCAGTTGCTGGACCCGCGGCGCGAGTTCATGGGCACGAGGCGTCGGCGTCAGCCCCCGCGGCGCCCGCACGAACAGCGCGTCGCCGAAGTCGTGGCGCAGCCGGGCCAGCTTGTGACTCAGCGCCGGCTGGCTAAGGCCCAGGCGCATCGCGGCCGCAGAGACGCTGCCCTCGGTGTAGAGCACGTGGAACGTGAGCAGCAGGTTGAGATCCTTGCCCGCAATATTCATATATCGAATGCCTGATATCTAAAAACGTCATTTCCCGAATATTACGCCAGCGCCTACCTTGGTACCCAGTAGCCGCCACGTGATCGGCGGCGCCAGACTAGAATGGGTCGAGAGACCCTTCAGCCATCCGCAAGGAGCCCTTCATGTCCCCGCGTATTCTCATCGTTCTGACCTCCCACGACCGCCTCGGCGACACCGGTGAAAAGACCGGCTTCTGGCTCGAAGAGCTGGCCGCGCCCTACTACGCCTTCAAGGATGCCGGGGCCGAACTCACCCTCGCCTCACCCAAGGGTGGCCAGCCGCCGCTCGACCCCAAGAGTGACGCCGAGGAGAGCCAGACCGAGGCGACCCGCCGCTTCCAGCAGGACGACGCGGCCAAGGCGCAGCTCGCCCACACCCAGCGCCTGTCCGAGGTGAGCGCCGACGACTTCGACGCTGTCTTCTATCCCGGTGGCCATGGCCCGCTGTGGGACCTGGTCGATGACGCCGACTCGATCCGCCTGATCGAAACCTTCTGGGCCCAGCATAAGCCGGTGGCGGCGGTGTGCCACGCGCCCATCGTGCTGATCCACGCCAAGGATGCCGAGGGCCAGCCGCTGGTCAAGGGGCGCGAGGTGACCGGCTTCACCAATGGCGAGGAGGCCGCGGTCGGGCTGACCGAGATCGTGCCGCAGCTGGTCGAAGAGGCGCTGATCGCCAGCGGCGGTCGCTACTCCAAGACCGACGACTTCGCGCCCTATACCCGCCAGGATGGGCGCCTGATCACCGGTCAGAACCCGCCCTCCTCGGCGCCCGTCGCCGAGTGCCTGCTTGACGCCCTGCGCGGCTGAGACAAGCGCCACCCGGGCTCTCCTCGGACACCCTCACGTCCCGTGCAACCCCCGCAGACCGGCCTCGTGCCGGTCTTTTCGTGTGTGGCCGATGACTCTGGGATGTCAGCCGCCAAGCCACCCACGCCCTGCGATGTCGCCTCCTAACATCTAGGCCAATGACGCTTCGACCAACCATAAATGCGTCACACATTCCCAAAAGAAATCCATAGAATAAAAAACATGAATTTTATTCATTGGTGAATTTTCCTTAAGCTTTGCCTCGAGCTCGCCATTACCGCGCGATCTCCTTCTCGCTGCTTTTCATCAATGGGGACGCTGATGTCGCGACATAGCACTGCCTGGAAAACCAACCTGTGGGTCGCGGGGTCGGGGTCTTTCATCAATATCGTCGCCATGACGATCATGCTGCCCTTTCTGCCCCACTACCTCGCCAGCCTCGGTGAGCATTCGCCAGAAGGGACCTGGATCTGGTCCAGCCTGGTGTACGCGGCAACCTTTATCAGCGCCGCACTCTTCGCACCGCTCTGGGGGCACCTGTCCGACCGTTACGGCTGCAAGATCAACCTGGTCCGCGCCAGCGTCGGGATGCTGATCTGCATGACCCTGATGGGGGCGGCGACCAGCGCCTGGCAGATGCTCGTGCTGCGGCTGCTGGCCGGCGTGGCCGGCGGCTACACCTCGGGGGCGACCATCCTCATGGCGAAAGAGGCGCCGGGGGCGCGGGCAGGACAGGCCCAGGGTGTGCTCTTCGCCTGTATCCTGGGCGGCAGCCTGGCTGGCCCCATGCTGGGTGGGTTCCTTTCCGCCCACGTCGGTATGCGTGACGTTTTCTTCCTCTCCGGCGGCATGATCCTGCTCAATGTCGTCGCGACCTGCCTGCTGGTCAGGGAAAAGCACCAGCGGCGGGAGTCAAACGCCGAGCAGACGCGCCTCGCTGCGCCTGTCGACTCAAGGATATGGGTCCTGCTGATCGCGACTACGGGTCTGCTGGTGGCCAATCTATCGATCGATCCCATCATATACAGCATCGTCGCCAGCATGGACCATCACCCGCTCGAGACGGCCTCGGCCGCCGGCATCGTGCTGTCCGTCACCGCGCTGGGCAGCCTGCTCTCCGCGCTGGCGCTGGGCCGGCTGGCCGACCGCTATGGCGCCATGCGTATCGCCGCCTGCGGTTTTGCCGCAGGGGCCGTGCTGATCGTGCCCCAGGCCTTCGTGACGAGCGTCTATCTGCTGATGGGTCTGCGCTTCGCGATGGGCCTGGCGCTGGGCGGTGTGCTGCCCTGTCTGAAGTCGGCGCTCAAGCATGCCTATCGCGATGGCCGCAGCCTCGGCCGGATCATGGGCCTGTCGACCTCGTTTCAGTACCTGGGTCAGGTGCTGGGCCCACTGCTGGGGGGACTGGTGGCTGCCAGTTGGGGCACGAGCTACACCTTTCATGTCACGGCTGCGGTGGCTCTAGCCTGTGCGCTGCTGATGACGCTCGGCCTACGCCACTCTAGCGCGTCTGATCCATCGTGATGGGCGGGGGGCGCCAAATGCCAGACATAAAAAAACCGGCCATTGAAGCCGGTTCTTTTCGATTCGTGGCGGAGAGGGAGGGATTATCGGCTCGCTTCGCGAGGCCGCTTGTCGGCGCTCGAACACCAACATCAAACATCAACAACGCGAGCGCCTCGGTGCGAACCGGAGGGTTCTCATCGCCTCCCTCTTCATGGCGCCAGATGCCAGACACAAAAAAACCGGCTATTGAAGCCGGTTCTTTTCGATTCGTGGCGGAGAGGGAGGGATTCGAACCCTCGAAGCCTTTCGACTTACACACTTTCCAGGCGTGCTCCTTCGACCACTCGGACACCTCTCCGCATTGTCATCCTGCTCGTTTCGGCGTTGCCGCTTCGTTCAGAACGGCGCACATCTTATCCGCCTAACCCCGTGATCGCAAGCCATTTTTTCTCTCATCTAGCCTTTTCTGCCTCACTGCCAACGCTCGACGTACGCCTGCGGATCGCGCACCGGCGGTTGAGGGTAGCGGCCACCCGGCTGGCCGAGATAGAGATAGCCGATCAGCTCTTCGTGCTCGCCCAGGCCGAGACCGCGCCATACGGTCTTGTCATGGGCATAGGTACCGGTGCGCCACATCGCCCCCAGCCCCTGCGCGAACGCCGCGTAGAGCATGGCATGCGCGGCGCAACCCGCGGAGATGATCTGCTCGACCGGCGGCACCTTGGGCAGGTCCGGCGTGACGCGCGCGATCACCGCGATGATCATCGGCGCCCGCTTGGGCTTCTTGCGCGCGGCATCTAGAGTGGCATCGTCGATATGCGGATTGGCCTGATAGTCGGAGCGGGCGAACAGCTCACCCAGGCGGTCGAGCCCTTCACCGCTGATCTCGATGAAGCGGTACGGCGTCATTTCCTTGTGATCCGGCGCCCGCAGCGCGGCACGGTAGAGGGCGTCGAGCTGCTCGGCGGTGGGCGCCGGACCGGCCAGTTTGCCCATCGAACGACGCTGATGCAGTAGCGTCATGGCATCCATGTCTGACTCCTCTGAGACATCGTTGGTAACACGCAAAGGGTCGCTCGACTCTACGACAAAAGCGTCACTGTCGCAGCAGACGTGGCGGCAATGCCGGCACCCAGCCCGGCGTGGCCCGCCAGGGGTTGATATCGAGCCCGCCGCGACGCACGTAACGCGCCATCACCAGCAGCCGCTCGGGGCGGCAACGTGCCATCAGATCGACGAAGATGTGTTCGACGCAGTGCTCGTGAAAATCCTGGTGCTGGCGGTAGGAGATGAGATAGCGCAGCAGCGACGCGCGCTCGATCCGCGGCCCGCGGTACTGAACCAGCACGCTGCCCCAGTCGGGCTGGCCGGTCACCGGGCAGTTGGACTTGAGCAGGTGCGAGTGCAGCGTCTCTTCGACGATATCGTCCTCGTCGCAGGCGAGCAGCTCCGGCGCCGGCGTGTAGCGGTCGATTTCGACCTCGAGCTCGTCGATCCCTTCGCCAGGCAGCGGCGCCGGCGCGAATGCGGTGTCATCGACACCGAACAGCTCCACCGTGACCTCACCACCCGCCGCCGCGCTCAGATCGCGCACCAGCGTCTCGATCACCTGATCGCGACCGCTGAAGGTGGTCTGATTGAAACTATTGAGATAGAGCTTCCACGACTTGGATTCGATCAGGCAGGGCGAATCCGCCGGCAGGCGGAAGCGCGCCACCGCGACCACCGGCTTGCCGCGCGGGTCGAGCCAGGAGAGCTCGAAGGCCCACCACTCGTCACCGCCGACGAACGGCAGTGACGTGGCCTCGATCCCCAGCGGCGCCCGATTGGCGGCACGCTCGATGGGGAACAGCAAGGCGGCATCGTAGCGCTCGGGATAGGCGGACTCGCGACCCAGCGGCGCATCAGCGAGGGTCTCCGGGCGCGGTGTGCTCATGAGCGAATCCCCTTGCCGCGGTTGAGCATCCACAGTGCCAGGCACCAGAACACGACGATGAACGCGGCGATGGCGATCAGCGCCCCGCTCACCGGAATGTCGGAGATGCCCAGAATGCCGTAGCGGAAGGCGTTAACCATGTAGAGGATCGGGTTGACCATGGTCACCTTCTGCCAGAACTCCGGCAGCAGGTCGATCGAGTAGAACACGCCCCCCAGATAGGTCAGCGGCGTCAGCACGAAGATCGGGATGATCGAGATATCGTCGAACTTCTTGGCCAGCAGCGCATTGATGAAGCCGCCGATCGAGAACAGCAAGGCGGTCATGACCACCACCATCAGGGTCAAGAACGGATGATGCAGATCGAGATGGGTAAAGAACAGCGAGACCAGCGTCACGATCAACCCGACGCCGAGCCCGCGCGCCGCACCACCGATCACGAAGCCGCCCAGAATGACCCAGTTGGGCATCGGCGAGACCATCATCTCCTCGACACTGCGCTGGAACTTGTTGGAGAAGAACGATGACGCCACGTTGGAGTAGCTGTTGGTGATCACCGACATCATGATCAGGCCCGGCACGATGTAGGACATGTAGGAGATGCCGTGCATCTCGCCCACACGTGACCCGATCAGGTTGCCGAAGATGATGAAGTACATGGTCATGGTGATGGAGGGCGGCACCAGGGTCTGGGGCCAGATCCGCACGAAGCGGCGCACCTCTTTCACCACCATGGTCCAGAGCGAAATCAGCAGTTGCCGGGTATTCAAGATGCCGTCTCCTTGGCCGGTGTCGAAGTGGCGCTGTCGATGCCGCTGCCGGCATCCGGCGGCGAGGTCATCGAAACGAACAGCTCTTCCAGACGATTGGCCCGGTTACGCATGGACAGCACGCGCACGCCCTGACGGGTCAATTGCTGGAAGGCATCGTTGAGATCGGTGCCCTTGCGCACGGAAAGTGCCAGCTGGTGCGAGTCGACCCGCTCGACCTCGAAGCCTTCCACCTGGGGGGCGGCCTCCAGCGGCTCGGCAAGATCGAGCAGGAAGGTCTCGGTGTCGAGCTCGGTCAGCAGGCCGCGCATCGAGGTATTCTTGATGATCTCGCCCCGGTTGATGATGGCGATATTGCGGCACAGGCTCTCGGCTTCCTCGAGATAGTGCGTGGTCAGGATGATCGAGGTGCCCTCCTCCTCGTTGATCCGGCGCATGTACTCCCACATGCTGCGGCGCAGCTCGATATCGACCCCGGCGGTGGGCTCGTCGAGAATTAGCAGGCGCGGACGGTGAATCAGGGCACGCGCGATCATCAGCCGGCGTTTCATCCCGCCGGAGAGCATGCGCGCGGCACCGTTGCGCTTGTCCCACAGGCCGAGATCCTTGAGCAGACGCTCACAGCGCGGCTTGGCCTCCTTCATCGGCATGCCGTAGTAGCCCGCCTGGGTGAGGATGATGTCCTCAACCTTCTCGAACTGGCTGAAGTTGAACTCCTGCGGCACCACGCCGAGGTTGTATTTCGCCTTGGCGAAGTCATGGTCGATATCGATACCGAAGATCTTCACCTGGCCCGCGCTCTTCTGCACCAGTGAGCAGACGATGCCCAGGGTGGTGGACTTGCCCGCGCCGTTGGGGCCGAGCAGCGCGAAAAAATCGCCCTGCTCGACATCGAGATCGATGCCTTTGAGGGCTTCGAATCCATTACCGTAGACTTTGGTCAGCCCGCGGATGGACAGTGCCGGTTCTGCCATCAGGGATTCCTGTCGAGTACGTAGAAGAAGAAGTGCCGCCACATATGGGGCCGATCGATGGAAAATCAATCTTTAGCAGACGAATAGACGCGATGGCCATAACTGTCGCCACTATCGTCAGCGTCACGACGCTACCGTGTCAGCGTAGTCGGGAAGCCAGCCGGCGGCAGCGAGGACGGGAGCATGCTGCGCGATGCGTACCTGGAATTCACAGCCGACGCGATATCATCGAGCCCAGGAGATGGCGACAGACGCCAGCATCTCGGCACGTCGGACGAAGTGAGGAGAGCTATAGATTACGCTTGGGACAACACGAAACTGGAGCGGGAAAGGAGATCGACCGGGCTGGCGTTCCAGCTCACGACCCTCGGCCACGCTTCAAGTACCACGAAACTGGAGCGGGAAAGGAGGTCGACCGGGCTGGCGTTCCAGCTCACGACCCTCGGCCACGCTTCAAGTACCACGAAACTGGAGCGGGAAAGGAGATCGACCGGGCTGGCGTTCCAGCTCACGACCCTCGGCCACGCTTCAAGTACCACGAAACTGGAGCGGGAAAGGAGATTCGAACTCCCGACCCTCGCCTTGGCAAGGCGATGCTCTACCACTGAGCTATTCCCGCTTGTCGAGTCGAAACCAGGCTTCGACAGGATGATCTAGCGATCATCGAAGTGGCGTCCCATAGGGGGTTCGAACCCCTGTTACCGCCGTGAAAGGGCGGTGTCCTGGACCACTAGACGAATGGGACGCAAGACCGATACGTGATAGCCAGACTGAGCCTTCGACCACCTACCGGGTACCACAAAACTGGAGCGGGAAAGGAGATCGATCGGACCGGCGTTCCGGCTCACGACTCTCGATCACACTTCAGGTACTACGAAACTGGAGCGGGAAAGGAGATCGACCGGGCTGGCGTTCCAGCTCACGACCCTCGACCACGCTTCAGATACCACAAAACTGGAGCGGGAAAGGAGATTCGAACTCCCGACCCTCGCCTTGGCAAGGCGATGCTCTACCACTGAGCTATTCCCGCTTGTCGTGTCGAAGACTGGCTTCGACGGGATGATCGAGCGATCATCGAAGTGGCGTCCCATAGGGGGTTCGAACCCCTGTTACCGCCGTGAAAGGGCGGTGTCCTAGACCACTAGACGAATGGGACGCATTGTTGGAGCGGGAAAGGAGATTCGAACTCCCGACCCTCGCCTTGGCAAGGCGATGCTCTACCACTGAGCTATTCCCGCATCCTGACTGACGAACCAGACTGGCTTCGGCAGTATCTTCGAAAGAGTCGAGTGGCGTCCCATAGGGGGTTCGAACCCCTGTTACCGCCGTGAAAGGGCGGTGTCCTAGACCACTAGACGAATGGGACGCAATGTCTCGTCTCCGTCGAGATGGCGCGCATATTACTGAGGCCGCCTAAAGCTGTCAAGCAATTGATTTCACCGCTGTTCGTCGCCACCTAAAACGCGCTGGCGAGAGCGCCGCAAATGGCCTGTAATGCAGACAGGTGACGAGGCACGAGGAGACCCGCCATGAGTAGAATCAAGAAGAGCGACGCCGAGTGGCGCGAACAGCTGACCCCGGAGCAGTATCACGTCACCCGGGAAAAAGGCACCGAGCCACCGTTCAGCGGCGACTACCAGGTCGAGCCGGTCCAGGGCATCTATCACTGCGTCTGTTGTGGCGCCCCGCTGTTCGAGAACGAGCACAAGTTCGAAGCCCACTGTGGCTGGCCCAGCTTCGACCGTCCACTGGCCGCCGCCTCGGTGGAAGAGCACACGGACACCAGCCACGGCATGCGCCGCATCGAAGTGACCTGCCGCCGCTGCGATGCCCACCTGGGCCATGTCTTCCCAGACGGCCCCGCGGAGACCACCGGCCAGCGCTACTGCATCAACTCGGTGGCCATCACCTTCCATGCCGGCGAATGACCGCGCCCGTGGGCAGCCATCTGGCTCACGGTCACGGCAGGCCGCTTCATGGCCACGGCGAGCTGCATCATGGCAGTCCCACAGTGCTCGCCCCGAGACGCTAGCGCCAAGGTGACGCCTAGACAGCAGTGCCAGAAAGACAGCAGTGCCAGAAAGACCGCCCCATACGCCAGCGCCCCGACCTCGGTCGGGGCGCTGTCATTATGACTGTCGCCGCTTATCCTACCAGCCTCAGCTGCCGCGATAAGTAGAGTAAGCGTAGGGGCTCAGCAGCAGCGGGATATGGTAGTGCTGCTGCGTGTCGACGACTTCGAACGGGACGGTGATTTCGGGAAAGAAGGTCTCGGTGCCGCGGGCACGGTACCAGTCACCGGTGGCGAAGACGGCGCGATAGACACCGGCTTCGAACGTCTCGTCTTCGGGATAGAGCGCCGAGATCCGCCCGTCCTCGGAGGTGGTCCCGGTGGCGATGGTCTCCCACTGGCCGTCGGCCCGATGCTCGAGCGTGACCTCGACGCCCGCCGAGGGTTTGCCGCTCTGAGTATTCAGGACATGCACGCTGATCGGATTGCCGGCGGCCAACGAGACGCTGGCAACGCTGGTGAGCAGCAGGCCGGCGGCGATGGATACGAGAGGTTTCATGCGGGGCTCCTTTCCCTGCGATTGATGACCCATGCCTCTACGCCGCCCGCCGGCGACTGGATGCACGAGATTGCCATCACCCGTCGGCTGCCCCCACCCGCCGTTCATGCCGACACCCCCACCCTGCAGCCGCTGAGGGCCGCATCCTGCTAGACTGTCCGCCCGCTTGGCGTCGGGCATCCCCCCGACAGGCATGACATTGGCAGGAGAGACGTATGCTCGGCTGGTATCCCGGTCACATGAACAAGGCGCGCCGCCAGATCACCGAGGCGCTGCCGGAGATCGACGTGGTCATCGAGGTGCTCGATGCGCGTCTACCCTACTCCAGCGGCAACCCGATGCTGGCCGATCTGACCGAGCACAAGCCGGTGCTCAAGATCCTCTCGCGCGCCGACCTCGCCGACCCCGAGGCGACCCAGGCATGGATCGCGCACTTCGACGCCCAGCCCGACAGCCGCGCCATCGCGGTGACCACCACCCAGGCCCGCGAGCTGAAGCAGATTCCGGCGCTGTGCCACGAGCTGGCCGGTCAGGTCCGCGCCGACCGCGATGTGCGGGTGATGGTGATGGGTATCCCCAACGTGGGGAAATCGACCCTGATCAACGGCCTCGCCGGGCGCAAGATCGCCAAGACCGGTAACGAGCCGGCGGTGACCAAGCGCCAGCAGAAGATCCGGATCGACGGCCGCGTGGCGCTGATCGATACCCCCGGCGTGCTGTGGCCCAAGATCGAGGATCAGGCCAGCGCCTACCGGCTCGCCGCCAGCGGCGCCATTCGTGACACCGCGATCGAGTACGTGGATGTGGCCATCGTCTGCGCCGCCGAGCTGGCCAAGCGCTATCCCGAGGCCCTGCGCGAGCGCTACAAGCTCGACGACCTGCCGGCTTACGTCGCTCCGGTGGCGGCAGAGAGCGTCGATGCCGACGGCCCCAAACTGGTCGACCTGCAGGCGCGTGCCGGTTTCGACGGCCATGCGATCATGAACGAGATCGCGCGCAAGCGCGGCGGGTTGAAGGCCGGCGGCGTGATCAACCTGCACCGCGGCGCCGAGGTGCTGCTGCACGAGCTGCGCGATGGCAAGCTCGGCCGGGTCACCCTGGAACTGCCGGCGGACATCCCCGCCCCGGAACCGGACAGCGAAGACGACGCCGCCGCGCCGACGACCTGAACGAGCCGACCCCGGCGAGCATGACAGATCGCCCTGACAGCCTTGCGCTTCTGCCCCTTGCGCCGCGTCCGCGCGGCGTTATGCTGGGCGTCGGCGATGCAGCCCGCCACCCGCTCGCGGCGCCCCAGACGCCGCCTGATCTCTTCGGTTGTGCAGCATACGGAAACCTCATGACCCGCCCCATTCGGAAATCGCACAAGCTCGACAACGTCTGTTACGACATCCGCGGGCCGGTCCTCGAACACGCCAAGCGCCTCGAGGACGAAGGCCATCGCATTCTCAAGCTGAACATCGGCAACCCTGCACCCTTCGGCTTCGAAGCACCCGAAGAGATCCTGCAGGACGTGATGCGCAACCTGCCGACGGCTCAGGGTTACTGCGACTCCAAGGGGCTCTACTCGGCGCGCAAGGCGATCATGCAGGAGTGCCAGCGCAAGGGCATTCCGCAGGTCGGCATCGAGGACATCTTCATCGGCAACGGCGTCTCCGAGCTGATCGTGATGGCAATGCAGGCGCTGCTCAACGACGGCGACGAAGTGCTGATCCCGGCGCCGGACTATCCACTGTGGACCGCCGCCGCCAATCTCTCCGGCGGCCACCCGGTGCACTACCTGTGCGACGAGGCCAACGACTGGGCACCGGATATCGCCGACATCCGCGACAAGATCACCGCCCGCACCCGCGCGATCGTGCTGATCAACCCTAACAATCCCACCGGCGCGGTCTATCCGCCGGCGGTGGTCAAGGAGATCCTCGGCGTGGCCCGCGAGCACGGCCTGGTGGTGTTCTCCGACGAGATCTACGACAAGATCCTGTATGACGGCGTCGAACATGTCTCCACCGGCGCCCTGGCCGAGGACGACCAGCTGGTGGTGACCATGAACGGGCTCTCCAAGAGCTACCGCTGCGCCGGTTTCCGCTCCGGCTGGATGATTCTCTCCGGGGGGTTGGGCAAGCAGAACGCCGAGGATTTCATCCAGGGGCTAAACATGCTGGCGTCGATGCGGCTTTGCGCCAACGTGCCGGCCCAGCATGCGATCCAGACCGGCCTCGGCGGCTATCAGTCGATCAACGATCTGATCCTGCCCGGCGGACGTCTGCTGGCGCAGCGTGACGTGGTATTCGACAAGCTCAACGCCATTCCCGGCGTCTCCTGCGTCAAGCCCAAGGGGGCGCTCTACGCCTTCCCGCGGCTAGATCCGGAGATCTACCCGATCCACGATGATGCCCAGATGGTGCTCGATCTGCTGCTGCAGGAGCGCATCCTGCTGGTGCAGGGCACGGCCTTCAACTGGCCCCACCCCGACCACGTGCGCATCGTCACCCTGCCCTGGGCGGACCAACTGAGTGACGCGATCGACCGTTTCGCCCGCTTCCTCTCACGCTACCGCCAGTGACCCGTGGCGGTGGCCAGCCACCGCCATGCCCCAAAGGCCGCGCGCGACGTGCGGCCTTCCCCTCTTGAAACCTATCGCCTAACGTCGTATCTAACAGGCCATAACCATCTGATTAGCCGGTGATAACGCATAACAGGCTAAGCAATCGCCGAGGGCCATCCGGCCATCGACAACGCAGGTTTTCCACGACTGAGGGTAGAAACCGATGATGCGAATCATCCTGTTCCTGGCAACCAACCTGGCGGTGGTTCTCGTCGCCAGCATCACGTTGCGCGTGCTGGGCGTCGAGCCCTATCTGAATGCCAACGGGCTGAACATGAACAGCCTGCTGATCTTCTGCTTCGTCTTCGGCATGGCCGGCTCGCTGGTGTCGCTGTTCATCTCCAAATGGATGGCGAAGATGAGCACCAAGGCCAAGGTGATCGACCAGCCGCGCAACTCGACCGAGCAGTGGCTGCTGGACACCGTGCGCGAGCTCTCCCAGCAGGCCAATATCAAGATGCCGGAAGTGGCGATCTTCCCGGCCCAGCAGTCCAACGCCTTCGCCACCGGCTGGAACAAGAACGACGCCCTGGTAGCGGTCTCCCAGGGGCTGCTCGAACGCATGCGCCCGGAAGAGGTGCGTGCAGTCCTGGCCCATGAGATCGGCCACGTGGCCAATGGCGACATGGTCACCCTGGCGCTGATCCAGGGCGTGCTCAATACCTTCGTGATGTTCTTCGCCCGCGTGGTGGCGCAGGTGGTCGACAGTTTCCTGCGCGGCCGCGACAACGGCGGCGGCCTCGGCTTCATGGGGTACTTCGCCGTCGTCATCGTCGCCGAGATCGTATTCGGCCTGGTGGCATCGATCATCGTCGCCTGGTTCTCGCGCTTCCGCGAGTATCGGGCCGATGCCGCCGGCGCCAAGTACGCTGGCGCCGGGGCCATGATCAATGCGCTCTCCCGCCTCAAGGCGGAAACCCAGCAGCCGGACCAGATGCCGGACTCGTTGACCGCCTTCGCCATCACCACCGGCCAGACGCGCAAGCTGATGGAGAAGCTGTTCGCCAGCCACCCGCCGCTGGACGACCGCATCCGCGCGCTGAAGGAGTCCGCCTATCGCGATTGAGTGTCGTCGCGATCGAGCATTCGCGTGTCTTCTCGCGTTCGACCCTACGACGCCCCGCCTCATCGGCGGGGCGTCGCTGTTTTGGGGCTCGAGCAAAAAAATTTTCCCATCCTTGCATCCATCACCGGGCCTCGCGGGTAAGCCGTGGGCGAGACATCCGGTTTCGCATTCTCATGCCACGGAGAGACGTCGATGAAGATTTCCACGCTAGCCACCGCCAGCCTGACCGCCGCCCTGTTCGCCAGCTTCGCGGCCCCCGCCCTGGCCGCCGACGTGCCCAGCGCGGTCAAGGTGCCCGACGGCAATCGTGTCGCCATGGAAACCGTGGGCGTGGGCCAGATCACCTACGCCTGCGAAGCCAAGGATGGCGGCTACGCCTGGGTGTTCAAGGGCCCCGATGCCAAGCTCAACGACGCCGATGGCAAGACGCTCGGCCGCTACTACGGCCCGCCGGCGACCTGGGAAGCCAATGACGGCTCCAAGATCACCGGTACTCAGCTGGCCACGGCACCTGGCGGCGAGGGCAACATTCCGCTGCAACTGGTCCAGGCCAACCCCGCCATGGGCGAAGGCGAGATGGTCGGCGTGACCTATGTCCAGCGTCTTGCCACCCAGGGCGGCGTCGCCCCGGACATGACCTGCAACGGCGACAATCTGGGTGCCGAAGAGATCGTCGACTACCAGGCCGACTACCTGTTCTGGAAAGCCAGCTGAAGCGCAGGCGACAATCTGCACCGATGCCACCTGGACCGCCATCGTCGTGCTCCGGCACGGTGATGGCGGGTCACTCGTGCGGGCGCTCCTCTGCGGGATCTTTGGCCAGCACCGATACTTTTCGTGGCCATACGCAAGGCTCCCTGCGTAGTATGGCCGGAGTGGACGTGGCAAGGGTGCCGCGTGCACAGCCTGTAGCCCCGCGCCTCGGCGCGACGCTCGTGGATGCCGTCAAGGAGGACACGCTGACGACGCTCGATCACGCCACATTGATCGCCGCCTGTGCTGGCGGCGATCATCAGGCGCTGCGCCAGCTTTACGATCATGAGGGAGCACGCCTGCTCGGCGTGGTTCAGCGTATCGTGGGCGACCGCGCGCTGGCCGAAGACATCATCCACGATACCTTCGTACGGGTATGGACACGTGCCCACACCTTCGATGCCACGCGCGGCTCGGGCAAGACCTGGCTGTTCAGCGTGGCCCGCCATCTGGCGCTCAATCACATTCGTGGCCGTCAGCGCGAAATCAGCGTCGACGAGCAGACCGCGGAAGCGCTCGACGCCGAGCGCACATCCGCGCCTGCCGAAGCGCTGGATCACTTCGCCTGGCACGGCCGCGGTGAGCTCGACCGCTGCCTGGCGGCGCTCGACGCCGACCGCCGCAACTGCCTGTTCCACGCCTATGTCGATGGCTTCAGCCATCAGGAGATCGCCACGCGTATGGACCGCCCACTGGGTACCGTCAAGGCGTGGATCAAACGCAGCCTGCAGAGCCTGCGCGAGTGTCTGTCATGAATGACCGCTCGCCCGAAAACGCTCACGCCGCAGCCGCCGACGATATCGACATCCTCGCCGGCGAGTACGTGCTCGGCACCCTGAGCGCGGCCGAGCGCCACGCGGTCGAACGCCGTGCCGCGGGGGAGCCGGCGCTGCGCGAGGCGATCGACGCCTGGGAATCGCGGCTACAGCCGTATACCGAACTGGCGCCGCCGCTCACACCCTCGCCCGGGCTGTGGTCGCGTATCGAGCGCAGCCTGCAGCCGGTGCCCGCAGAGCGTCGTTCGCTGTGGCAGCGCGCCTGGCACAGTCTCCACCTGTGGCGCGGCGTTGGCCTCGCCGCTGCCGCCGCATCACTGGCACTGAGCGTGCTGCTGCTGGCCGTCCCCGAGAGCGCCGCCCCGCGCTACCTGGTCGTGCTGACGACTCCGCAGCATACCCAAGCGGGTTGGGTGGTGCAGGCCGCCTCGGCCCACGATATCGCGCTGGTACCCCTGGGCACCTTCGAGCTGCCCCAGGGCAAGACCCTGGAGTTCTGGACCAAGGCCGACGACTGGTCGGGGCCGGTGTCGCTGGGTCTGGTCCGCCCCGGCCAGACGTTACATCTGAGCCCCGAGGATCTGCCGCCACTGCAGCCCAACCAGCTCTTCGAACTGACGCTGGAAAACGCCGGCGGCTCGCCGCTCGGCCGCCCCACCGGCCCGATTCAGTTCATCGGCCGCGCGATCTCGCTATAGACCAACCCAGGCTGCGTCCGCAGTCTGGGCGTGAACTCCCCGCCCGCAGATGAGAATGGTTGACATTCAGGTGTAATCGACGTTCAATTGGTTGACTTTATCAACCAATAAATCGAGAGATCGATGTCTCAAGCACTTGCCGGCGACACCCTCCACCGCCTGCTGCACGCCTACAAGCGCGCACTGCGCCAAGCCTACGCCGATGAGCAGCTCGAACTCGGTGTCGCTCAGATTCGCACGCTCAAGACGATCCGCGGCCTATCGCCATGCAGCGCCAGCGCGATCGCCCAGAGGCTGAAGTGGGACAAGGCCCAGCTCGCACGCCTGCTGGGAGATCTCGACAGCCGCGGGCTGGTGCACCGACGTCCGGCACCGGATGACGGCCGACGCCAGCAGTTGACGCTCAGCGACGCCGGACAGGCCATGCTGGCGCGGGTCGATGCCTGTGAGCAACGCGCCCATGAGCGCCTCGCCAAGGGCTTGAGCGAGACCGAGCTCGCCGCCTTCGAGGCGCTGGCGCAGCGTCTGATCGACAATCTCGAACGCCCCATCCCCTCTGCTGACTGACAGGAGTCCCGCATGCCCAAGACGCCACCACGTGCCTTCACCGTGCTCGCCCGGCAGCCGCTGACACCCCATATGCTGCGCCTCACCCTCGGCGGCGAGGCGATGCGCACCTTCCCCGCCGATCAGGCCAGCGCCTACATCAAACTGGTGCTGCCCGGGGAAGGCGATACGCCACCGCGGTTGCGCACCTACAGCGTGAGCCGGCAGCGTGAGGACGCCATCGACGTCGACTTCGTGCTCCACGCCGACGGCGGGCCGGCTGCCACCTGGGCGCGCAACGCCCGCCCGGGAGATGTCATCGACGTCGCCGGTCCCGGCCCGGTCAAGCGGGTGGCAGAGGACGCCGACTGGTATCTACTGGTAGGCGACATGACCGCCCTGCCGGCGATCGCCGCCAATCTCGAACGGCTGCCGCCGCAGGCGGTCGGAGAGGTGATTCTCGAGGTGATCAGCGAAGCCGATATCCAGCCGCTGACGGCACCGCCCGGCATGCGCATCAGATGGCTCGTTCAAGCACACCCGGGCAGCGATAGTGAACGGCTGCTGGAGGCAGTGCGCGAGCTGCCCTGGCGGCCAGGCAAGGCGGGCATCTGGGTCGCCTGCGAGTTCTCGGCGATGCGCCGCCTACGTCGCCATTTGATCGACGAGCGCGGCGTCGACAAGCGTGAGATGTATCTTTCGAGCTACTGGAAGTATGGCGCCAGCGAAGACGGCCACCGCCTCAGCAAGCGCGAGGATGCCGAGCGCGAAGGCGCCTGACCCCGCCGCCGTCACTCGGCAGGCGTGGTGACACGAAAGCCGAAGCCGCGCAGGGCCGCTGCGAGTTCGGGGGCCGCGGCGGTGAGCGCCACCTCGAGGGTCTGGAATTCGCGGCGAACCGGATAGTCGCGGCGGTAAGCATCGAAGCCCTGGGCCATGCCCAGGCGTCGGCGATAACGCTCCAGCCCCATGGCGTCACGGCGCGGGTCGTAGCAGGCCCGGGCGCACAGCCGCAGCGCATCGTCACGCGGGGTGGCGGCGTCGAGCACCAGCCGTGGCAGCCACGGCGTCGGCGTCAGCCGAGCCAGGCTCTGCCGCGCGGGCAGCCCAAGCTGGCGCGACAGCGCCTGATAGATCATCTCGGTGCCGCGTAATTTGCCATCGACGCTATGGCCAGCGATATGCGGCGTGGCGAGATCGACCCGGGTATAGAGCGCCTCGTCGATTCCCGGCTCGTGCTCCCACACGTCGAGCACGCAGCGTAGATCGGCGTCGCGGGCCAGCCGTTCGTTCAGGGCGCCGCCGTCGAGGCAGTCGCCACGCCCGGCGTTGAGCAGCACGGTCCCCGGGGTCAGCGCCGCGATCCGCTGCCGGTCGAGCAGATGCCGGGTGGCATGCGCTCCGGCGGCCACCAGCGGCGTGTGCAGACAGATGACATCGGCACGCGCGATCAGCGTGTCGAGAGCCACGAAACCCGCGTCGCCCTCGGCCTCGGCACGCGGCGGATCGCAGATCAGGTGGGATATACCCAGCGCCGCCAAGCGCGCAGCAAGGCGCCCCCCGACGTTGCCGGCGCCGACGATGCCCACGGTCTTGGCGAACAGGTCCTCGCCGTCGCGCTCGCACAGTAGCAACAGGCTGGAGAGCACGTAGTCGACCACCGCCTCGGCGTTGCAGCCGGGGGCGTTGGCAAAGCCGATCCCCTGCTCGCGCAGCGCCGCCAGCTCGACATGGTCGGTACCGATGGTGCAGGTACCCACGAACTTGAGGCGTGATCCCGCCACCAGCGCCGCATTGACCGGCGTGATCGAGCGCACCACCAGGGCGTCGTGATCGCGCACGCTGGCCGCGGTCATCTCACGCCCGGGCTGGCGCGTCACCTCACCCAGCTCGCCGAAGAAGGCCTCGGCCAGGGGTACGTTTTCATCCACCAGAATTCGCATGTCTACCGCTTCTCCCTGTCGGCCTGACGGGCTTGCGCCGTACGCGTCGATTTCTGCCGCGCTTGCTTTACAATGAGCCCGATACGAGCCGCGGCGGCGCGGCCGCAACACCCGGCGCAGCCATCTTAGGCGGGCCACCCGGCGGGGACAAGCCGGGGCGCACAACCACGAAAGGAGTTCGCGTGATCGTTCGTTGGGAGAGTGAACACGACTATGTCCTGGTGCACCTGCATCAGGACATGTTCGGTGACTGGATCTTCAGCCGCGCCTGGGGCCAGATCGGCACCCAGTATGGCGGCCTCAAGCACGCCGTGGCCGAGAGCCGCGAGCAGGCCATGCTGTGGCTCGACGATCTCGCGCACATCCAGCTGGCGCGTGGCCTGCGCAAGGTGCTGGAAGCCGACGACGACAGCCCCGAGGGGCGCCGCGCCATGGCTCAGCTGTCGTTGCTCGACTGAGCTTCAGGCCCAGACGACTCTCCGAGGCGCACGAAGCGCCGGCGCGACCGATGCCCGGGTTCGCTCCGCCCCACTATGTCCTGCTCTGATTCGCCTCGCCCCACTACGCCCTACTCCGGTTGGCCCCACTCCGGTTCGCCCCGCTGGCTCGCCCGCTGCGCCTGCATCAGCCGTCTGGCGCCCGACCGGGGCGCCAGGGGGTGCGTCATCGTCATTCGCGATGACGGATGCTGAAGCAGTGGTGCAGATTGGCGCGCCGGCTGAAGTCCGGATCGAAGGTCTGCGCGGTGATCTCGGTCACCGCAAAGCGCGTCGACAGCGCCGGATCGAGCTTGAAGCGCTGCTGGTTGTTGGAGAAGACCAGCTCCCCGCCCGGTGCCAGCCGCGCCATGGCCAGCTCGACCAGACGCACGTGATCGCGCTGGATATCCAGCGTGCCGGACATCTTCTTCGAATTGGAGAAGGTCGGCGGATCGAGGAAGATCAGGTCGAAGCTGCCGCCGGCGGTCTCGAGCCAGCGGAAACAGTCGTCGCGCACCACCCGGTGGCGACCGGGATCGAGCTGGTTAAGGGCCAGATTGTCCCGTGCCCAGTCGAGATAGGTATTCGAGAGATCCACGCTCAAGCTGTCGCTGGCTCCGCCCAGGGCGGCGTGTACCGTCGCCGTGCCGGTGTAGCAGAACAGATTGAGAAAACGCTTGCCCGCGGCCCGCTCACGCAGCAGCCGGCGCACCGGGCGATGATCGAGGAACAGCCCGGTGTCGAGATAGTCGGTGAGATTGACCCACAGCTTGGCCGGCCCCTCCTCGACCACGAAACGCTCGCCGCTGTCGTCCTGCTTGCGATACTGCGCCTTGCCGCTCTGGCGCTCGCGCTGCTTGTAGTGGATCTGCTCCGGGCGCACGTCGAGCGCCACCGGAATCGCGCTCAGCGCATCGAGTAGCCTTCGCTTGGCCTTGTCGGCATCGACCGAACGCGGGGCGGCGTACTCCTGCACGTGCACGCGGTGCCCATAGACGTCGATCGCCAGCGCGTACTCCGGCATGTCGGCATCGTAGAGCCGGTAGCAGCGCTCCCCCGACTGCTTGAGCCACTTGGACAGCCGCTTGCGGTTCTTCTGCAGGCGGTTGGCGAACATCCGCGCGCCCTCGCTCAGCGGCGCCGCATCGCTGGGCGACGGCGTCTGCGCGCTCGGCACGCTGCCGGGCTTGTCGCTATGGCGGGCATCGCTATCGCCGCTATCGGCATCACGGACCGCGACATCGGCCAGCAGCAGCTTGCAGTCGAGCGGTCCGTTCTTGAACGCGTACTGCTTGTGCGCGCGCAGGCCCAGACGATGGCCGAGGTCCGGATTGCCGGTGAACAGCGCCAGCTGCCAGCCGCCGAAGTGCTGCTTCAGCCGCTGCCCCAGATCGCCGTAGAGCGCCACCAGCTCCGGCAGCTCGCCAAGACGCTCGCCGTAGGGCGGATTGGTGATCACCAGCCCCGGCGTGGAGGCCTCGGCGGGCGGTGTCAGCCCCTTCACCGCAGCGCCGGCCAGCTCGATCAGCGCGGGAATCCCCGCGCGCATGGCATTGCTGCGCGCCGCGGCAATCGCCTGCGGGCTCTGGTCGAAGCCCCACAGCCGTGAACGCGCACGCCGCCGGCCGAGATCGGCACGCACCTTTGCCTCGCGCGCCAGGGTCTGCCACAGCGCCGGATCGAAGTCGGCCAGACGCTGGAAGCCGAAGCGCTCGCGGCTGAGCTGGGGGGCGATATCGGCGGCCATCATCGCCGCCTCGATCAGCAGCGTGCCGGCGCCGCACATCGGGTCCACCAGCGGCTCACCGCGCTTGGCCCGGGCCGGCCAGCCGGCGCGCACCAGCAGCGCCGCGGCCAGGTTCTCCTTGAGCGGGGCATGGCCGATATCCCGTCGGTAGCCGCGCTGATGCAGGCTGGCGCCGACCAGATCGATACCCACCAGCAGCTGCCCCTTGTGCAGATTGGCGTAGACGCGCACATCGGGCTGGCCGAGGTCGACCTGCGGGCGCGCACGCCCAGCCGCCGCCAGCGCCTCGACGACACCATCCTTGACCACCTGGGCACCGAAGCGGGTATGCCGGATCGCCGCCGACTGACCGTGGAAATCCACCGCCAGGGTCTGGCCGTCGCGCAGCTTCTCGGCCCAGGGCAGTTGGCTCACCGCGGCGACGATCGCCTCCGGCGTGTCGCAGCCGCTCTCGCGACCCAGGGTCAGGATCACTCGGTTGGCCAGACGCGACCACAGGCACAGGCGGTAGGCAGTGGCGAGATCGGCGCGCGCATGCAGCCCGGCGACGGTAGTTTTTTGTATCTCCGAGCCCAGCTCGGCGACCTCTTCGGCGAGCAGCGGTTCGACGCCCCAGGGGCAGGTGATGTAAAGGCTCAACAGCGAGTTATCGTCTTTCATGGTGGCGTCACCGAACCGTCTCGGCCCGGTCATATTCCTGTGAGTGCATTTTCAATCTGGTCTTATGACAAAACGCTCATCGACATCGTTTCTCATTTCCGCTAAAGCTAGAGGGGTAGCTACGAAACAACGCATGCGTATGCCTGTCCGGACGTTTTCTCGGACGGAGTCTTCTTTCGGCGAACCAGACGCCGTGGAGTCTCTGTGTTTTCCCAAAGGTGATGCACTTGTTCCGACAAGAGGCCATACGATGAAACGACAGAAACGTGATCGCAACCAGCGGGCATATCTACACGGCTACAAGGCGGGGGTCGCCGGTCGCTCACGCGACGAATGCCCGAGCCAGGATATCAACCTGCGCGAGAACTGGATGAGCGGTTGGCGTGAAGGTCGCGGGGACCAGTGGGATGGCATGACCGGCGTGTCCGGTATCCACAAAAACCCCATGGTGATGACTTGAGTCACGGCCCACGCCGCTGACGAGCATTGCCTCATCACACTCAAGGCCCGCACCGCGCGGGCCTTTTTGTTGCCACTTGTTGCCATTTGCTACCACCGCCAGGGGCGCATCGACACGTCCCCCCGGTCAAGGCGCCCGACCCGTGCGCTCAGGCCGAGGCCACGCTGCTGTTTCCGGTCGCGCGAATACACTCCCCGATCAGCTCCGGCCCGCGATAGATGAAGCCGGTGTAGAGCTGCACCAGATCTGCCCCTGCCTGACACTTCTCGCTCGCCCGAACGCCGCTGTCGATGCCGCCGGCACCGATGATCGGCAAGGTCGGCAGCAGCCGACGCAGTTCGCGCACGACCGCAGTCGAGCTGGCGAACAGCGGCGCCCCGGAGAGCCCGCCCGCTTCGTGGGCATGCGGCATGCCGGTCACGTTCTCGCGCGACACCGTGGTATTAGTGGCGATCACCGCGTCGATCTCGTTGTCGGTGAGCGTGCGCGCGACCAGCGCGATTTCCTCGCGGGTCATGTCCGGGGCGATCTTCACCGCCAGCGGCACATGGCGCCCCTGCTCCGCGTCCAGCCGCACCGCCTCCTCCTTGAGCGCCCCGAGCAGCCCGTCGAGATGCTCACCGAACTGCAGATTGCGCAGCCCCGGGGTGTTGGGCGAAGAGATGTTGACGGTGACGTAGTGGGCCGCGGCGTGGACCTTGCGCAGACAGGTCAGGTAGTCGTCGACCGCACGCTCCACCGGCGTGGTCAGGTTCTTGCCGATATTGATGCCGATGATGCCGCGATAGCGGCTCTTGCGCACGTTGGCGACCAGCTGGTCGACCCCGGTGTTGTTGAAGCCCATGCGATTGATGATCGCCTGGGTCCCGGTCAGCCGGAACAGCCGCGGGCGCGGGTTGCCCGACTGCGGCTTGGGCGTGGTGGTGCCCACCTCGACGAAGCCGAACCCCAGCGCCCCCAGGGCATCCAGGTGTTCGGCGTTCTTGTCCAGTCCTGCCGCCAGCCCGATGCGGTTGGCGAAGGAAAGCCCCATCACCTCCACCGGTTCACCCGAGCTCTCGGCATCGCCGAGCAGTCCCGACAGGCGCAGCCGGTGCGCCGCATCCAGCGCGGTCAGCGTGACACGATGTGCGGTCTCCGGCTCGAGCCGGAACAGCAGAGAACGAACGACGGGGTACATGGAGAGGTCTCGTCGGTGGCAAAAAGGATCGACAGCGGCGAGCGAGTATATCCCAACTGGGGGTAGCGAGACGAACCGCGCACGCTCGGCGTTCGGGAGACGTGGCCCGCCGCCCCATTACGCCGAAACCCGGCACGGGGCCGGGTTTCGAGGCCTGGGGCGAGCGAGAGGCCCGCCCCCCGACTGCCGCTCAGCGCGCGTCGAGCTGCTGTACGCGCAGGGTGTAGTTGTTGACCGAGTTCATCGCCGAGCCGAACCGCTGGCCCTTGACCCAGACTCGATAGCGGCCGGGCTGGAGCACGGTCTCGATATCGAAGTTGCCATCGGCCAGAGAGCCCTCGTCGCTGGCCACCGTGCGCCCATTGGCGTCGAGCACCTTGGCCTGAAGGCGGAAGCTGCCTTCATGACCGGGGAACGTCGAGCTGGTAACGGAAACCGTGCCGGCCTGGGCGACATCGAAGGTGAGGACTTCACCCTCCTGCAGTACCTTGATATCGGCGACGATCTCATCGAAGCTGCTCGGCAGCGGTGCCTGCTGGCGCTCGCGGGCGGAGGCCCCGGTCGGCGCGCTGGCCTGTTCGGCCGTCGCCGGCTTGGCCGCCGAGCCGGTATTGGCGGTACCGAAGTCGGGGCCCTTGGGCGCGGCCTCGCTGGCGCCACCGGCAACCGCACTGGCCGCTTCGCGTCCCGGCGCGCTGAGCGTCGCCACATCGTCCTTGTCGTCGACGAAGGCGGTGGTACGGCCGCTGCTGCCGGGGCCACCGAACATGATGCCACCGCCGTTGTCGACCCCGCCCTGGTCGGCGGTGATCACCTTGCCGCTGGCGTCCAGCGCGTCGACCTGGATGTTGAAGCTGTTACCGCCGGTCTTGGTACTGCCGAATTTCTGCCCGGAAACCTGCAGCGTGTAGTTGCCCGGTTCGAGGCGCTGCTCCATCTCCAGGCCGCCGGTGTTGCCGAGCCCGCTGCTCTTGGCCAGGACATTGCCGTTGGCGTCGATCAGCGTGGCCTTGATGCGGTAGTCCTGGGACTCGCCCGGCAGGGTCGAACTGGTGAAGCGGTAGCGTCCGGCCTCGTCGACGGTGAACGGGTGCTGCTGCACGCCACCGAAGAAGAAGCTCTGGCTGCGGGCGTCGGAGCTGGACTTGAAGAAGCTGGTCAGGTCGACCTTGGCGGCCGCGGCCTGCGCCTGCTTGAGCGCCTCGCTCTGCGCCATGGCGGGCATGGCGGTGGCGACACCGACGGCCACGATAAGGGTGGAAAACGCGCGATACTTCATGGGGCCTCTCTGCGTTGACTGCCTGCGGATGGCTGCAGCATAACAGAGGCGCTTGCCAGAACACCTTAGGCAGGTCTGAAAAGTACCGCGCTCGTCGACTTTTCAAACCATGCCTAAAAAGGCTCTCCGGCAAGCGCCCGTGGCGATGCGTGATGGCTGGCGGGGACATCACCAGCGCACCGTTCAGCTCACTTTTTAAAACCGTTTTTTCAAACCGCTTTTTCAAACCGTTTTTTCAAAACATGCTTTCAAGCCGGGGCCGACGCGCAATGGCGCGCGCCGGCCCGCTGCCACCTTAGCCGTCGCTCTCGCTCTCGGCAAGGTCGACCAGTTCGCGGATCGCCACCGCAATCAGCGCGAAGCTCACCTGGGTGCCGGCATTGATCTCGCCCAGCAGCGCATTCCAGCGCTCGAACAAGGCCGCGTGCTGCTCCTCCCAGCGGGTCACCCGCGCTTCCACCTCGCGCGGCGCGTCGCTCATGCCCAGCACCTTCACCGTCAGCGCCAACTGCTGACGGTCGAGGTCGTCGCGGAACGTTTCCCGCGCCTGCATCTGCCAGCTGTCACGCACCTCGAGGGCGTTGATCTGGCGCGTCATCCACGGCAGCTCCAACTGATGACCGATGGCGTAGTAGACCTCGGCCACGCGCTTGAGCTTCTCGCCACTGACACGCGCCGCCTGGATGATACCCAGCCCGGCATACAGGCTCGGCGCGGCGGCCACCACCGCGGCCTGGGCCTTGGGTACACCGGCCTCGATCAGCTCGTCGCGGCGACCTTCCCAGGCCTCGCGCTCGTCGCCCTTGAGCCGGTTGCCGATATCCTCCTGCAGCTGGGTCAACTGGGGCGCGAACTGCTCCACGCACTCCTTGACGCTGAGCGTGCCGCGGTGACGCAGGAACCAGCGCGTGGCGCGCCGCATCAGGCGCATCAGGTCGAGCATCATGCGGTACTGGACCTGGCTCTCGACACGGTAATCGAGGGCCTCGATCTGCTCCCACAGACGGTTGAAGCCGAAGCTGTCGCGGGCGATCACATAGGCCTGGGCGATCTCGACCCTGGATGCGCCGGTGGAATCGCGCAGCTGACGCACGAAGGTAATGCCCATGTGATCGACCAGGTCGTTGGCGATCTGGGTGGCGACGATCTCACGCTTCAGGCGGTGCTGGGAAAGATCGTCGGCGAAGCGCTCGGTCAACGTCACCGGGAACGCCTTGGCCACGTGCTGCTGCAGCTGCGGGTCGTTGGGCAGCTCGGCGGCGATCAGATCGCTCTTCAGCGTGCTCTTGGCGTAAGAGATCAGCACGCTCAGCTCGGGCAGGGTGAGACCGCCGTCGGCGTTGCTGCGCTCGCCGAGCTGTTCGTCACTGGGCAGGAACTCGAGCTCGCGATCGAGACTGCCGGCCGCTTCCAGCTCGTTGATGAAGCGCCGATACGGCCCCATCCCCTCCAGCGACTGCAGCTCGGCGAGCGACAGCGCCTGGGTCTGGCGGTAGTTGTCGCGCACCACCAGCTCGCCGACCTCGTCGGTCATCTCCACCAGCAGCTGGTTGCGCTGCTTCTCGGTCATGTCACCGCGCTGGACGATCCCATCGAGCAGGATCTTGATGTTGACCTCGTGGTCGGAGCAGTTGACGCCGCCGGCGTTGTCGATGAAGTCGGTATTGACTCGAATTCCCTTGGCCGCGGCTTCCATGCGCCCGCGCTGGGTCAGACCCAGGTTGCCGCCCTCGCCGACCACGCGGCAGTTGAGTTCGCGGCCATCGATGCGCAGGCCATCGTTGGCCTTGTCACCGACGTCGGCGTGGCTCTCGTCGTGCGCCTTGACATAGGTGCCGATACCGCCGTTCCAGATCAGATCCACCGACGACTTGAGCATGGCGTTGATCAGGTCGTTGGGTGACAGCTTGTCGGCCTCAATGCCGAACGTCTTTTTCATCGGCGCCGAGATGGCAATCGACTTGGCATCGCGCGAGAAGACCCCGCCGCCTTCCGAGATCAGCCCCGCGTCATAATCCGACCAGCTCGAGCGCGGCGTCTCGAACAGCCGCTTGCGTTCGGCGAACGACTTGGCCGCATCCGGCGTCGGGTCGACGAAGATATGGCGGTGATTGAAGGCCGCGACCAGACGGATCTTGTCGGAGAGCAGCATGCCGTTGCCGAACACGTCACCGGCCATGTCGCCGATACCGAGCACGCTGAACTCGTCCTTCTGGGTGTTGAGGCCCATCTCGCGGAAGTGGCGCTTGACCGACTCCCAGGCGCCGCGGGCGGTGATCGCCATGCCCTTGTGGTCATAGCCCTGAGCGCCCCCGGAGGCGAAGGCGTCGCGCAGCCAGAAGTCATACTCCAGCGAAATGGCGTTGGCGTAGTCGGAGAAAGTCGCGGTGCCCTTGTCGGCGGCGACCACCAGGTAGGGGTCGTCGGGGTCGTGGCGCACCACCGCCTGCGGCGGCACCACCTCGGTGCCATCGAGGTTGTCGGTGATGTCGAGCAGGCCGCGGATCAGCAGGCGGTAGCACTCGATACCCTCGGCCTGGATGGCGTCGCGGTCACCATTCTCGGGCATGCGCTTGCAGATGAAGCCCCCCTTGGCGCCGACCGGCACGATCACCGAGTTCTTGACCTGCTGCGCCTTCATCAGGCCCAGGATCTCGGTGCGGAAATCCTCGTTGCGGTCGGACCAGCGCAGACCGCCGCGGGCGACCTTGCCCCCGCGCAGGTGCACCCCTTCCATCCGCGGCGAGTAGACGAACACCTCGAACATCGGCCGCGGCTTGGGCATGCCCGGCACCTTGCTCGGCTCGAGCTTGAACGAGATGTACGCCTTGGGGCTGCCGTCTTCGCGCGGCTGGAAGTAGTTGGTGCGCACGGTGGCCTGGATCAGGTCGACGTAGCGGCGCAGCAAGAGATCGTCGTTGAGGCTGGCGACCTGATCGAGCAGCGCATTGAGGTCGTCGACTGCCCCCTGGCAGCGGGTGTCACGGTCGCCATCCAGGTTCGGGGCGAAGCGCTGTTCGAACAGCCGCGACAGGCCACGGGTAATGTCGGCATGTGCCGCCAGGGTGTTGGCGATGTAATCCTGCGACAGCCCGATGCGCAGCTGCTTGAGATAGCGCGCGTAGGCGCGCAGCACCGCGACCTGACGCCAGTCGAGGCCGGCACCGATGATCAGCCGATTGTAGGCATCGTTCTCCGCATCTCCCACCCAGATCCGCGTGAAGGCGTCGATGAAGTTGTCGCGCATCGCGCGCAGATCGACCTCGCCGACTCCGCGATACTCGAAGGTGAAGTCATGAATCCAGTAGGTCTGGTGCTCGGTATCGATATGATAAGGGCGCTCGCTGATCACCCGCAGACCCAAATTCTCCAGCACCGGCAGCATATCGGAGAGCGGAATCGGCGTGTCGGCGTGATAGAGCTTGAGATTGACGCTATCGGCGCTGTTCTCGGCCAGGTGATAGAGGCTGACGCCGATCGGCGCGCCATCGTCGAGCGCGCTCAGGTGGCGGATGTCGTTGGCTGCGGTACGCGCCGAGAAGTCGTCGCGGTAGCTGCCGGGGAAGGCGTCGCGGAACACCTGTGCCTGGCGGTTACCCTCCTCTTCTCCCAGGCTTTCGATCAGCGCGCCGTGCAGATCTTCGCGCCAGTTGCGCGCCAGGAAGATGACCTTCTTCTCCAGCGCGCGGCGATCGAACGCCACCGGTTCGTCGCCGTTGAAACGCAGGGTGAACTGGATACGGGCCAGCACCGACTCCGAGAGATAAGGGTTGAAGTCGCCGAAGGTGGCGTCGAGCTCCTCGCACAGCAGGTTCTGAATGCGCAGACGCAGATCGGTGGAGAAGATGTCACGCGGGACGAATACCAGGCAGGAGTAGAACTGGCCGCAGCGGTCCTCACGGATGAACAGGCGCACGCGGCGGCGCTCACGAATGTTGAGAATGCCGAAAGCGGTCTGGCTCAACTCTTCGATGGTGCTCTGGAACAGATCGTCGCGCGGGTGCACCTCGAGAATCTGCAACAGCAGCTTGCCGTTGTGGCCCTTGGGATTGACCCCAGCGGCATCGATCACCGCCTGCACCTTACGCCGCAGTACCGGCACCGAGCGCGGTGACTCGTTGTAGACCAGCGAGGTGAACAGCCCGAAGAAGCGCCACTCGCCGATCACCTTGCCCTGCTTGTCATGGCGGGTGATGGCGATATGGTCGGGGTAGGTCGGCCGGTGCACGCGCGCGTGATGTGAACTCTTGGCGAAGCGCAGCAGCGCCGGCATGGGGCCCGGCTCCTCGTCGAGCTCGAAGCGTACCGACTCCTGATAGCGCGGCTGGTCGAGCTTGAGCACCCCCAGCTCGCTGCCCTCGATCCGCGTCTCGCGCGCCTTGGCGCCGCTGCCGGAGAGCCGGCTCTCGGCGAAGCCGAGAAAGGTGAAGTGCTCGTCGAGCAGCCACTTGAGGAAGGCGATCGTCTCCTTCTGATCCGCGGCGCTCACCGCCGCCGGGCGCTGGGCCTCGAGTTCGGCGATCACCTCGCGCAGCTTGTCGCACATCGGCTCGAAGTCGGTGACCGCGGTGCGCACGTCGCGCAGCACCTCGTGCAGACTCTGCTCCAGGTCATCCAGCGTCGCCGTATCGGTATGGCGATCGATCTCGATCAGAATCAGCGACTCGCGCGACGCCGGCGCCTCCTTGGCCCGCGGCCCGGTGATCTTCAGCGCGTGGTGGCGAGCGTCGCGCTCCACCGCCAGCACCGCATTGTGGATCGCATGCAGGGTCAGGCCGCGACGATTGAGCTCCATGCGCACCGAGTCGACCAGAAACGGCATGTCCGGGTGCAGCACCGCGACCACGGTGTGGGGCGACTGCCAGCCATGCTCTTCGAAGTTGGGATTGAAGATGCGAACCTTGGCATCGCTGGGGTCGAAGGTGCGCATGAAGTGCCACGCCGCCAGCGTGGCACCGTAGACATCGTCCAACTGGCGGTCGGCCGCCTCCTCGAAGGGCGCCGTGGCGTAGAGATCCTCGGCGAAGGCGGTGATCCGCTTCACCTTCTCCTCGGGAAGTCGCTTCGCCAGCTTCTCCCGCAACTGCTCAAGAAACTCCGTCTTTCCTTCGATCGCGACGTGTTGCATCTATCACCTCGGCTGGCACCGGCCGTCGATATGGCGGCCGCATTCACGTGGGGCGAAGCTTACGCCAGCGCCCGGGGGCGCCCTATCCACTTGAAGCTTCGTTATGGCGCATGTCGCTTACGCATCATGACACCCGCCATACGACGCCGGTGCGACTTGACAAATTCAGGCCGTCTCGCGGCGCTCGAGCACGACCCCGCACTCGCAGTGGTCGGTCCAGGGAAACTGGTCGAACAGCGCCATCCGCGTGATCCGATGCGTCTGGGTGAGCTGCGCCAGATTGACCGCCAAACTGTCGGGGTTGCAGGAAATATAGACGATTCGAGGGTACTCCATCAGCGGCGCACAGCTGGCGGCATCGAGTCCGGCCCGCGGCGGGTCGACCAGCACGGTGGAGAAGTCGCACTCATCGAGCGCCATCGCCGCCACCCGGCGCCCCTGCTTCTCGCCGGCCAGAGCCTGAGCGAACTCCTCCGCCGACATCCGCGCCACATGCACGTTGTCGATGCCGTTGGCGGCGAGGTTGGCCTGGGCCGAGGCGACCGAGGTCCGCGAGATCTCGGTGGCGACCACGCGGCGGAAGTTCTCCGCCAGCGCCACGGTGAAGTTGCCGTTGCCGCAGTAGAGCTCGACCAGATCGCCCGTGCTGTGGCGCGTGGCGTCCCGCGCCCAGCCGAGCATGGCGCGGCAGATTTCGGCGTTGGGCTGGGTGAAGCTGTTCTCCACCTGCTGATAGTGGAACTCGCGCCCGTCGACCGTCAGGCGCTCCCACACGTGATCACGCTCGAGCACCAGACGCTGCTTGCGCGAGCGCCCGATCAGCGCCACACCTAGCGTCGCCTGCAGCTCGCGGGCACGCTGCTCCCACTCGGCATCCAGCGGCTTGTGGTAGATCAGCGTCACCAGCGCCTCACCGCTGAGCGTGGTCAGGAACTCGACCTGGAACAGCTTGCGCCGCAGCGTGGTGTCGTCGCGAATGGCGTCCAGCAGCTGGGGCATCAGCGCATTGATGCGCTCGCCGGCGACCGGGAAACGATCGACCCGGACCACCTTCTGGGCCACCCGCCCCTTGTGCAGCGGCGCATCCGGGTCGGGTTCGAACATGGCGTAGTAGAGATCGTCTCCCTCGTGCCAGAGGCGGAACTCGGCGCGCATGCGGTAATGCATCGGCGGCGAGGCGAAGACCTCCAGCGGCGGCGGGTCGAAAGCGGCGAACTGCTGCTCGATCCGCGCGCGCTTGGCCGCGAGCTGGGCGTCATAGCGCGCCGGGTCGATGGTGGTGATGACCACGAAAAACTCCTCAATCGATAGCGGAATTAGGGAAGCGCTGAATAAATCGGCGAGCGGGATGAAGCGCAAGGCGCACGGAGCACAGAAGGCGAGACATAACATGGGGTTAGGCGAGTCTTCGAGCACCGCGCAACGCAGCGATTCACTCGCGCAGGCATTTATGCAGTGCTTCCTTAGCAGTGTCTGCGGGCACCATAGCGACCGTCGGCAGCGCCCGCGGCGGGGCGAAGCCGAACCCGGCCAGCGCCGTGGCCAGCCCGGTGGCGTCGGCGCCGGTCGCCCAGCTGGCGCCGGTCGTCGCCGCCGGCGGGGTGGCCGCCGGCGCAGCCAGGGGCGCGACACCCAGCACCTGCCCCAGGCGGCGTGCGATCGCGGCCCCCGAGTCGATCCAGCGGATCGGGCGTGGCGCCTGCGCTTCGAGCTCGGCGCGCAGCAGCGGAAAGTGGGTGCACCCCAGCACCACCGTGTCCAAAGCCGGCTCCCGCCATAGCGGCATCAGCGCCGCGGCCAGCGCCTCGGGGTCGAGCTCGCCCCCGGCCAGCTTGCGCTCGGCGGCGACCACCAGGGTGTCCGCGGCGACGCCGACGAGCCGGCAGTCGGCGGCGAAATCGGCCACCAGCCGCTGCAGATACGAGCGCTTGAGGGTGGCGCTGGTCGCCAGCACGCCGATCACCCGCGAACGGCTGACCTCCCCGGCGGTCTTGATCGCCGGCACCGTGCCCACCACCGGGATCGTCAAGCGCGCGCGCAGCGCCTCCAGCGCCAGCGTACTGGCGGTGTTGCAGGCGATTACCAGCGCCCGCGGTCGGCTCTCGGCGCAGGCCGCCAGACAGACTTCAACGATCCGCGCCACCAGCCAGGCATCCGGCTTGGTGCCATAGGGCAAGGCGGCGTTGTCGCAGACGTAGTCGAGGCCGAGCTGGGGCAGCCAACGGCGGATCTCGGCGCTCACCGAGAGCCCGCCGACACCGGAGTCGAAGATCAGCGCATCACGCATGGGTCGGGCTCCCGGCGAAGTGGGTCAATAGCGTTTCGATCAGCGCGCGCAGGCGCGCCGGCATGAAGTCACGCTCGGCGTAGAGCAGATGCACGTCGAGCGCAGGAATCGGAAACGTCTCGAGCAGACGCACCAGACGCCCTGCCGCCACCTCGGGCTCACCCAGGAAGGCGGGCTTGACCACCAGCCCCATGCCCAGCGCTGCGGCCTGGACCAGCGCGCGCCCGTTGTTGCACGCAAGCGCCGGGCGAAAACGCACCCGCTGCGGCTCGCCGTCGACCTCGAAGGTCCACTGCGGCCCCTGACGTGCCAGCGTGTAATGGAGGCAGCGGTGGTGCTTGAGCGCCTGCGGATGATCGGGGGTGCCGTGACGGCGCAGGTAGTCGGGGGCGCCATACAGGTAGCAAGGCATGCGCATCAGCGGCCGGGCGATCAGACTCGAATCCTCGAGCGCCCCAATCCGCACCACCAGATCGTAGTCCTCGGCCAGCAGGTCGACGTGGCGATCCTCGAGCACCAGTTCCAGGGTGACCGCGGGGTGCGCCTGCTCGAAGGCATCGAGCGCCACCATCAGCGCCTGAGCGCCGAAATCCATGGGCGCCGACAAGCGCAGGCGTCCGCGAATCTCGCCGCGCTGCTCGCCCAGCCCCGCCTCCAGTTCGTCGAGCTCGTCGAGCAGCCGTGTGGTGGTGGTCAGATAGCGCTCGCCCTCCGCCGTCAGCTGCAGCCGTCGCGTGGTACGGGCGAGCAGGCGTACCCCGAGACTCTCCTCGAGACGCGCTATCTGCTTGCTGACCATGGCGTTGGATACGCCCAGCCGGCGGGCGCCGCCGGCAAAGCTGCCGGCCTCGACCACGGCCCGGAACACCTGCATCGCCTGTAGCCGATCCATCCCGGCTCCCTCTGACACTGTCGGGCGCCCATTCTACGCAAAGCGATGACGATCGCGCAGTGCGATCGTCATCGGGTCATCACGCAGTGCGGACCGGCGGTCCGTCGTGATCAGGATTCGAGGGGGGAAGGCGCGTCGCGGAACTCGGAATAGAGCTCGGGGTAGGCCTCCTGCAGGCGCGACAGTTCGGACTCCGCCTGGGGCGGCATCTCGGCGGCCAGACGCGCCAGGTCGTCATCGTCGAAGTGCTCGCGAATCAGCGGGAACAGCTCCTCGCGCTCGGCGCGCAGATAGCCGCGGTGGGCGTCGAGATAGGCACGCAGGTCCTCGGCGAACTTGTCCATCGGCATCACCCCATCCATCAGAATCATGTCGATGTCGTTGGAGAGCCGCATCAGTTGCTCATGCAGATGCTGATAGTCCTCCGCCAGCCGAGCGAACAGCGCGTCGGTGTCGCTGGCCCGGGCGGAGAGTTGCTCGCGGCAAATGCGCTCCAGCGGAATGGTGAAGCCGCTCATGTAGTCGAGAATATAGTCCACCACCTCCCGAATCAGGCGAAAGTTGGGGCGTTCACCATCGGCGAGCGTCTTGTGCTTGAGCTGCAGCACGTGGAGCAGACGCGCCATGTTGGCGTGATCCTGGCGCAGTTGGGTCAGCATGGGCATGGGAGTTCTCCTGTCCGTGCGGCGGCTATGGCGACGAGCGTGAAGCGGCGAGACTGACAACCAGCGTGCCGAGACCTCGGATTTTTCGTTCAGATCCTAGTGTAGCGGCACTCGAAGGCCAGCGTGTAGTGTCTTGGCCGGCCATACTGTGTCGGGACGCACTTGGGTAGAATCGACCATGGGCCGTTCACACTGCCAGGACGCCACCTGGTATGGCGCGGGCGTGCCGACGCGACCGGCCCCGACTGTCTTACCCTAGCGGGTTTGGAAGAGAAAGCCCTACGCCTTAAGTCGCGATTGGCGTAGTGAAATGTACCCGCTCGTTGCCGAGCGCAAACCGGAAGTACGCCGATGGACCTGTTTGCCGATAGCGCCCCCCAGGACAATGTGCCGCTCGCCTACCGCATGCGGCCGACAAGTCTCGACGACTATGTCGGCCAGGAAGCGCTGGTCGGCCCGGGTAAACCCCTGCGGCGCATGGCCGAGAGCGGCAGCGTGCGCTCGATGATCCTGTGGGGCCCACCGGGGGTGGGCAAGACCACCCTCGCCGACATCCTCGCCGAGGCTTCAAACTCCCGGCTCGAAAAGCTCTCGGCGGTAATGGCCGGGGTCAAGGAGATCCGCGCCGCGGTGGAGCGGGCCCAGGAGGCGCGGCTGCGCGAGCGTCAGACGCTGCTGTTTCTCGATGAGATACACCGCCTCAACAAGAGCCAGCAGGATGCCCTGCTGCCGCACGTGGAATCGGGGCTGTTGACGCTGATCGGCGCCACCACCGAGAACCCTTCCTTCGAGGTCAACTCCGCCCTGCTGTCGCGGGCGCGGGTCTACGTGCTCAAGGCGCTCGACGAGCAGGCGCTGATCAGGGTGATCAAGCGCGCCCTGGGCGACGCCGAGCGCGGCCTGGGCCTGCGTGACATCCGCGCCAGCGACGAAGCCCTGGCAATCCTCGCCCGCGCCGCGGCGGGGGATGCCCGGCGCGCCCTGGGCCTGCTCGAGACCGCCTGCGACTTCACCGGTCGCGACGAGCATGGCGAGACCCTGGCGCGCGACGCCGTGGTCGAGGTGATCGGCCATCAGGCGTCAGCCTTCGACAAGCAGGGCGAGCATTATTACGACCTGCTCTCGGCGATCCACAAGTCGATACGCTCGTCACGCCCGGACGCCGCGCTGCTCTACATGGCGCAGTTCATGCGCGGCGGCGGCGACCCGCTCGACGTGGTGCGCCGGCTCACCGCGATCGCCTCGGAGGACGTCGGCAACGCCGACCCGCGCGCTCTGCCGCTGGTGATCGCCGCCTGGGACGCCTACCTGCGCCTGGGCGACTACGAAGGCCAGCGCGCTATCGCCCACGCCGCCATCCATCTCGCCACCGCGCCCAAGAGCAACCGCGTCGATCAGGCCTGGGCTCAGGCCAAGGCGTTCGTGGCCGAGCATGCCGATCTCGAAGTACCGGTCTATCTGCGCAATGCGCCGACCCAGTTGATGGCGTCGCTGGGCTACGGCGAGGGCTACCGCTACGCCCATAACGAGCCCAACGGCTACCCCGCCGGCAGCGCCCACGACTGCTGGCCAGCAGCGTTGCCCAAAGCCAATTTCTACGTGCCCAGTGAATTCGGTCAGGAGAAGCGCTACCAGCAGATGCAGGCGTGGCGTGACGAGCTCGACCGTGAGGCCGACCGTCAGGCTTGAGAGGGTGTTTGCAAAATGCCTGCGCTCGGCCATACGGCGGCAGTGGGTCAAACATGAGCGCAGCGGCGAGCGGGCGGCCCGGGGGACGGGCCGCAACAAGGCTCAGGGGGAAGCAGGTGACTGCTCGCGGATGACATCGGCGCCGGCGGGAATCTCGAAGCGGAACTTGGCCGGGTCGATGCTGCCGTTGACCTCGGCGTCGTCGAACTTGATCGCGGTGCGCTGGCCAGTGCTGTCGGTCATCTGCAGCATGCCCAGCTTCTCGCTGTAGAAGGTCAGCTTGAGCTGCTCGAACAGGGTGTCGTTGGCCTTGGGCTTGAGCGTGAAGGTCTCGCCGGTGCCTTGCTGCTGGCCCGTCACCTCATAGTTCTGCGCCAGCTCCGAGGCGCTGCCGGAGAGCAGCAGCGCCGGGGTGTGGGTGACGCGGTCGTCGAGCGGCTGGATCGTGGCCTGTTCGAGGTCGGGGTCGTAGAGCGTCACCTCCTGGCCGTTGGAGACCACGATCTGGCGATAGGGCTCGTTGACCTCCCAGCGGAAGTGACCGGGCCGCGACAGCCACATATGGCCACTGGTGTCCTGCAGGCTGGAGCCCGAGGCGTCCAGGATCTGCTGATCGAAATCCGCCGAGTAGGTCTTGAGCGGTTCGAGCAGCCGGGTCAGGCGGTCGACCGAGGCCGGGTCGGCGTGTGCCGCCTGGGTCGCCAGCAGCAGCACGCCGGCTGCGGCCAGGCTCTTCATCATACGCATGGGCATTCCTTGTCTGAGTGCAGAGAACATGATCCTTGGACAGCGGGATGGCGGCTCAGTTGCCCACCGGTGGCGGCGCCAGCACTTCGCGCGAGCCGTTGTTGCCCATCGACGAGACGACGCCGGCCTGCTCCATCGCCTCCACCAGCCGCGCGGCGCGGTTGTAGCCGATCTTGAAGCGGCGCTGGACCGCCGAGATCGAGGCGCGCCGGCTCTCGGTGACGAACTGCACCGCCTCGTCGTAGAGCGCATCCTGTTCGGCATCCTCGCCGTCGCCACCTTCGGCCTCGAGCCCGGCCAGGGCGTCAGCGGAGACGCCACCGGAGAGGATCTCCTCGATGTACTCCGGCTCACCGCGCCGCTTCCAGTCCTCGACGATGCGGTGGACCTCGTCGTCGTCGACGAAGGCGCCGTGGACACGCTGCGGCATCCCTGCCCCCGCCGGCAGATAGAGCATGTCGCCATGGCCGAGCAGGTTTTCGGCACCACCCTGGTCGAGAATGGTGCGCGAATCGATCTTCGACGACACCTGGAACGCCATGCGGGTGGGGATGTTGGCCTTGATCAGGCCGGTGACCACGTCCACCGAGGGCCGCTGGGTGGCGAGAATCAGGTGGATACCCGCGGCGCGCGCCTTCTGCGCCAGCCGCGCGATCAGCTCTTCGACCTTCTTGCCGACGATCATGAACATGTCGGCGAATTCGTCGATCACCACCACGATATAGGGCAGCTTGGCCAGCGTCGGCGGCTGCTGGTGCATCTCCCACGGCTGCGGCTCCCACAGCGGGTCCTGAACCTGGGCGCCGTGGCGCTCGGCCTCGTCGAGCTTGGCGTTGAAACCGGCGATGTTGCGCACACCCATGGCCGCCATCAGCTTGTAGCGCCGCTCCATCTCGGCCACGCACCAGCGCAGCGCGTTGGCCGCTTCCTTCATGTCGGTGACCACCGGTGCCAGCAGATGCGGAATGCCGTCGTAGACCGACAGCTCGAGCATCTTGGGGTCGACCATGATCATGCGCACCTCGTCCGGGGTCGCCTTGAGCAGCATCGACACCAGCATGGTGTTGATCCCCACCGACTTGCCCGAACCGGTGGTGCCGGCCACCAGCAGGTGCGGCATCTTGTTGAGGTTGGCCACCACCGGCTTGCCGCCGATGTCCTGGCCCAGCGCCAGGGTCACCGGCGAGTCGGCCTGCTGATAGACATCGGAGTCGAGCACCTGGCGAATGCGGATCATCGCCCGGTTCGGATTGGGAATCTCGATCCCCACCGTGGGCTTGCCGGGAATGACCTCGACCACGCGCACGCTCTTGACCATCAGCGAGCGTGCCAGGTCCTTGGCCAGATTGCTGATCTTGGAGACCTTGACCCCGGCCGCGGGACGAATCTCGAAGCGCGTGATCACCGGCCCCGGCCAGGTCTCGACCACCTCGGCCTTGACCCCATACTCACGCAGACGCATTTCCAGCAGCTCGGCCATGTCGGCGAGCTGTTCGGGCGTGTAGTTGGGCTGCTCCGGGTCGGCCGGCGTGGTCAGCCGGATCGATGGCAGCTCGCCAGTGGGCTCGGGCATGTCATCGAACGCCGGACGCTGGCTCTGCAGATGCTCTACGGTCCACAGCGTCGGTTGATCATCCGCCGCCGCCCGCGCCTGCTCGGCGGTCGCCATATCGCCGCGCGGTGCCGGTGCCGGTGCGTCGGCATGATACCTGGCCGCGTCCTCGCTGCTGTCGGCAGCCTCGTCCCAATCCGCTTCTTCGGCATCGCCACGCCACGGCGCCAGGGCGTTATCGGCGCCATCGGCGTGAATGCTGGCAGCGCTTCCCGGCGGCAGCGGCGAGCGCTCGACCGGTGCATCACGCTCCTCGGCTTGCGGCTCATCGGCCTGCGTCTCTGCGTGCACGTCATCGAGCCCCCAATGCGTGGGCTCGCGCCGGGTCGGCGCGACAAAGCGCGACTCGTCCGCACCGCCGCGCGCCCAGTCGAGGCTCGGTTCACGCGCCCCGGCGTCAGGCAGATCGCTGCCCAGGCCAGCCGCGAACGCGCCCAGCGTCGGCTCGGCGGGCCCGGGGCGTGCCGAGGCACCGCGGGTACCATCCTCATCGCGGCGCGGCATCTCGGCGCCGTTGCCATCAGAACCGCTTTCATTGGCGGCGCGGGCATGGCGCCAGCCGGCCGGCGCCTCGTGGCGCTCGGCGCGCAGCCCCCAGTGCGCGGTGGGGGTCTCGTCCTCCGCCGCGGAGAGCCGGCCGCTGTCGGCCGGCTCGCCACGGGGGTCTGCCATCTCGGCGCCTGTCTCGCTGGCAGTTGGGTGATCACCGGTCTCCGCGCCGCTTTCCTCGGGCGCCATCGACGACGCCTGGAACGCTTCGGGGATGCGCCGGCGGGTGACATCGGCGCGGAACGGCGCGCGCACGGCGTCCTCATCCGGGATTTCTCGAGTCGGCGACGCCGCCTGCGGCTTCGACGCATCCGCGGTCGGGCTATCCGGTGCGGGCTCGCGCGAGGTCAATGTGGGCTCGCGTGGGGCTAGCGTCGGCTCGCGCGGGGCCAATGTCGGCTCACGCGGATTCAGACTGGGTTCACGTGGAGAGTCCTCGCGGCGTCGCGGCGGCGGTGTGGCCGAGCGCGCGGGCCGCCATTCGGTCTCGCTGCGGGGCGCAGAGGCGGCACCAGCCGGCGGGCGCTCGTGCAGCGTCGGCTCGCGCGCCTCTTCACGCTGCTGGCGGCTGGCATAGGCGGCATCGGGCTGCTTGGCCGAGGGCGTGCGCTCGGGCACCTCCCAGGGAATATCGGTGCTGCCGTCGTGGCGCCAGCGTGACTGGCGCTGGCCGCTGTCAGACTCGCCAACAGCCCCTTCCCAGGCCGACTCCTGTTGCAACGCCGCGCCCAGCGAAGGCTCCGCCTCCCACTGCTCGAGATCCGGCGCGCGCTGCCACGGCAGCCAGCGCGCCCACCAGCGCGGCTTGTCCACCGCGGTGGTGGACGCTGAGTAAGCGGTATCGCTCTCTTCGGCTGCGCTCTGCTCATGCTCGATCTGCTCACGTTCGGCCCGCTGCTCGGCACGGCGGTTGTCGCGCACCTCGCGGCGCTCGGCGCTGTGTGCCCGCAGCCACTGGAACAGGCGATGGCAAGAGCTGCCCAGCTCATCCATCACGGTCAGCCAGGACATGCCGGTGAACAGGGTGAAACCGCACATGAAGGCGGCGATGGCGATCAGGGTGGTGCCATGCACGCCGACCAGCTGCGACAGCCCACCGGCAATGCCCATGCCGAGAATACCGCCCGCCTGGTTGGGCAGATCGCTGGCGGGGTTATAGAAATGCAGGTCACCCAGCGTGGTGGTGCTCATCAACAGCAGCACCAGGCCACCGGTGTGCACGGCGAGTGCGACCGGGTCCCAGGCGATCTGAACCTGGTGCTGGCGCATGATGCGCCACGCCGCCAGACCGAACATGCCCGGCCACCACAGCGCACTGGCGCCGAACAGCGAATAGAGGACATCGGAGAGCCAGGCCCCGATCTGGCCCATCCAGTTGGCGATATCCTGGTCGGGCCCGCTATGCGACCAACCAGGATCGCCGGGGTGATAGCTGAACAGCGCCAGCAGCAGGAACACACAGATCGCGAGCAGCAGAATCACGGCGCCTTCGCGGGTCACGCCCTGGAGCTGCATGATCACACGGCGTGCCTGTTCCTTGGCTTGCGCAGATGAACGACGGCCCTTCTTGGCCGAACTCTTGGCACTCAAACGCTCAACCCCCTCGCGCCTGCTTCCGGCAGGACGCCTCAACGGCCGCGTTCCCGTGGGCTTGCCGTGGCGCCCGGGTCGGCGGCGATGAACCACCGGCCCGCGACGGCGGGCCGATTTCCTCGACCCGCCATCATACCGGGGCCCGCGTCGACATCACAGGGGGGCGCCGCACCCGGCACGAGTGCGGCGCCGGGGGTGGGGTCAGGCCGGCGTGTGTCCCGGCAACGCCGGGGTATCAGCCGCATCCAGCGCGGAGTCATCGCTGCCACCGCCCTCACGCAGCCGGAACAGGGCCACGGTCTCGCTCAGGCGCCGGCTCTGCTCGCTCAGCTGCTGGGTCGAGCGGCTCGACTGACGCACTAGTGCGGCGTTGCTCTGCGTGGTCTCGTCGATCTGCGACACCGCGACGTTGATCTGCTCGATACCGTGGGACTGCTCTTCGGAGGCCAGGCGGATCTCGGCCATCAGCGTACTGATACGTTCGATCTGGGAGACGATCGCGGCGACCTGCTCGCCGGCTTCCGCGGCCTGCAGATTGCCGCTCTCGACCTCCTCCACGGTGCGCCCGATCAGCCCCTTGATCTCGCGCGCCGAGTTGGCGCAACGCTCGGCCAGGCTACGCACCTCCTGCGCCACCACCGCGAAGCCGCGCCCCTGTTCGCCGGCGCGGGCGGCCTCGACCGAGGCGTTGAGCGCCAGCAGGTTGGTCTGGAAGGCGATGCTGTCGATGACCCCGACGACGTCGGCGATCTGCTTGGCCATCTCGTCGATACGGCGCATCGCCTCGACCGTCGAGTCGACCGTCTTCTGCGCATCCCCGGCGGCCTCGGCGGTACGGCTCGCCTGGGCGTCGCTCTCCTGGGCGCGCTCCGCATTCTGGCGCACGGTGGCGTTGAGCTGCTCGGTGCTGGCGGCGGTCTGCTCGAGACTCGAGGCCTGGGATTCGGTGCGCGCCGAGAGGTCTGCGTTGCCTGCAGCCAGCTCTTGGGTATGCCCGTCGGTCTCCTCGATCGCCGAGCGCACCTGACGCACGATCCGCTCGAGGCCGTCGCCGATGCCGTTCATCGCCAGCACCAGCTGGCCGATTTCATCGCGTCGGCGGCTGTCGATACGCTGCGACAGGTCACCCTCGGCGAGCGCCCGGGCAAGCTCCACCGTGCGCTGCATGGGCCGCGAGACCAGCCGCTTGAAGATGACGTAGAGGAGCAGACTGAGCAGGATCGCGATCCCCACCGCGATCAGCAGGAAGCGGTCACGGGCAGCCATCACCCCGGCGTTGATCTCGTCCATCGATACCGAGCCGGCGATGACCCACTGCCAGTCCGGATAGCGGGTGAACGCCAACAGCCGCTGCTCGCCATCCGCGGTATAGTCGAGCTCGCCGGAGGCTTTGTCGAACAGCGGCGCGAAGGCAGCGGCGCGCTCGCCCTGACGCAAGTCGGTGCCCTCGTAGGGGCCGCCCGCGAGCACCTGCCCTGCGCGCTTGCCACCGGCGGCGATCAGCATGGTGTAGCCCTGCTGACCGATCTTCATGCCGCGAATCTGCGACTGCACCTTCTCCATTTCTGCACTGATGTCGACCCCCACGAAGAGCGCGCCGATGACCTTGCCATCACTATCATGTATCGGCTGATACTTGGTGATGTAGGCGGTGCCGAACAGCGTGGCGAGGCCGGTGTAGGTCTTGTCCGCCATCAGACTGGCATAGCTGCGCGAGCCGCGATCGAGCAGCGTGCCCATGGCGCGCTTGCCGTCGGCATCCTTGAGCGAGGTCGACACGCGCACGAAGTCGTCGCCATCACGGGCGAAGATGGTCGCCGGTGCGGTGGTCTGCTCGGTGAAGCGATCGAGCTTCCAGGTGTTGTCGTTGATCACCTCGAGCCCATCCTTGAGCATCGGGGTCTGACGCCCGGCCACCTCGACCTGCTGATCGGGCAGCAGCACGAAGCGCCCCATGTACTGATCGGCGAAGATGTCGAGGAAGCGATTGGCCTGCTGCTGCAGGCTATAGTCGAAGAGCGATAGCATATCGGCGATGGATGCCTGTTGCGTCGCCAGTTCGTGCTCGGTGGCCTTGCGTAGCTGGCTACTGCTGGTCTGCGCCATGGCAACGGCCAGGCCCAGCAATACCACGACCTGAAGCAGGCCGACGATCAGCGCCAATTTGGTACCGATACCCGCATGGCGCAGCCGTTGTCGAATTGCCGCCATCGATTGTTCTACCTTGTCGTCAGAAAGATCGGAGTTGTCAGAGGATCACGATTGTCAGAGGATCAGGCGTCTTATCGGCAACGGATGCGCAAACCTTAACGTTCCCTGAATTCTCGCCAGGCGGTCGCAGCTCCGCGGCCGCAAGACCCACAGGAAGGCTGCATGCTGCGCTGGCTCCCCCCGCCCCTATCGCGTTTCCCGATGTCTCGCAGGCACTCGACGAGCCCAACGGGCTGCTCGCCGCCGGCGGCGCGCTGACTCCGGAGTGGCTGCTGGCCGCTTACCGCCGCGGCATCTTCCCCTGGTATGGTGAGGGCGATCCGCTGCTGTGGTGGTCGCCTGCGCCGCGCATGGTGCTGTTCCCGTCAGAGGTTCGTGTACGCCGCAGCCTGGCCAAGCGCCTGCGCAACGGCGGCTTCACCACCACCTTCGATCATGCCTTCGATGCGGTCATCGACGCCTGCGCGGCCGAGCGCGTGGGCAGTGGCGGCACCTGGATCGACGCCGAGATGGCCCTCGCCTACCGCCGCCTGCACGCACTGGGCCACGCCCACAGCGTCGAGACCTGGCGCCACGGCGAGCTGGTGGGCGGGCTCTACGGCATCGCGCTGGGCCAGGTCTTTTTCGGCGAATCGATGTTCAGCCGCTGCGCCGACGCGTCCAAGGTCGCGCTGGTGACCCTCGCACGCCGTCTCGAGGCACACGGCTTCCCACTGATCGACTGCCAGATGCATACCGCGCACCTGGCCAGCATGGGCGCCCGGGAGATCGCCCGCGAGACGTTCATCGACTACCTTGAGAAGAGCGTGGACCAACCCACCCCAGCCGGCCTCTGGCCCCCGGAGCCCCCGTGAGCAGCGACAATGCGAACCGCAGCACAGCGCAGCGTCAGGCACGCGATCTCCGTTTCTTCCTGACGGTGCCGCACCCCTGCAGCTATCTCCCCGGCCGCGAAGCGACGACGCTGTTCCTCGACCCGCAGGAGCCGCCCACCGCGGATGTCTACGACGCCCTGACCCTGCTTGGCTTCAGGCGCAGCGGGGCCAACCTCTACCGACCCCATTGCGGTGCTTGCAGCGCCTGCGTCTCGGTGCGCATTCCGGTGGAAGATTTCTCCCCCTCGCGCACGCAACGCAAGCTGATACAGCGCAATCGCGACATCACCACGCGGCTGCGCCCCACGCTGTTCGACGAGCGCCACTACGCGCTCTACGCAAGCTACATCCGTGCCCGCCACGCCGATGGCGATATGTTTCCACCCAGCCGCGAGCAGTACCGGCAGTTTCTGACCCAGACCCAGCCATTCGCCAAGCTGCTCGAATTCTGGCTCGACGAACGGCTGATCGCGGTCGCCGCCACCGACCTGCTGGGCCATGGGCTCTCGGCGATCTACACCTTCTTCGATCCCGATCCGGCGCTGCAGCGCCGCTCGCTCGGCGTGTTCGCGGTGCTCAGCCAGATCGAACTGGCGCGCCGCCGGGGCCTACCCCACGTCTACCTGGGCTACTGGATTCGCGAGAGCCAGAAGATGCGCTACAAGCAGGCGTATCAGCCGCTGGAGTACCTCGACGGCGGCCGCTGGCAGCGACGAGTGCCGGTGACGGCATTGACCTGAGCCGCTTTTTGCCTTCGGCGTCGAGATGGCCCATAATATCGCGCACTTCAGAGGCCCGGGTCGGGCTCGTCGCTGATCGTGGATGGCATCGCCGCCGTTCGCGTTGGTGTGCGTCGACGGCCGACCGAGCGGTCCGCCAACCAATACCCAAGAGGGATCGCCTATATGGCACGAGAAGATCATATCGAAATGGAGGGTGTCGTCGTCGACACGCTGCCCAATACCATGTTCCGCGTCGAGCTGGAAAATGGCCACGTCGTCACTGCCCACATTTCCGGCAAGATGCGCAAGAACTACATCCGTATTTTGACCGGCGACAAGGTCAAGGTCGAACTGACCCCCTACGACCTCTCCAAGGGCCGCATCGTCTACCGCTCGCGCTGAGCCCTGCCCTTCGGCCCCGCTGACGGGAACGCGCTTCCCGCCTGTTTATCGCGCCCCGAGCCACCGTTGTCACGGGCGTCAGCCGCCGCCAGCACCCAGAATCGAAAACGCCTCGCCATGTTGCCATGGCGAGGCGTTGTCGTTTCGAAGAGGTTGTAAATTCTGGACCTGGTCGTTTCGACGTTCTGGCGTATCGAGACCGCCCGTCGGGACATCGAGTGGCTGGCCGCGCACCCAGCCACTCGGGCAACCCGATTAGGCCACTTCGGCCTCGGTCTCCAGCTGTAGCTCGTCGTTCTCCACGGTGACGTGGACCACGCCGCCGTTCTCGGCCAGATCGCCGAACAGGATCATCTCCGCCAGCGGCTTCTTGAGCTTCTCCTGGATCACGCGAGCCATCGGCCGCGCCCCCATCTCCGGATCGTAGCCCTTCTCTGCCAGCCAGCGACGGGCATCCTCGTCGACATCCAGCTGCACCCGCTTCTCGTCGAGCTGAGCCTGCAGCTCGACCAGGAACTTGTCGACCACGTTGCGCACGATCGACGGTTCGAGACCGTGGAACTGGATGATCCCGTCGAGGCGGTTGCGGAACTCCGGCGAGAAGGTCCGGCGGATCACCTCCATGCCATCGGTCGAGTGGTCCTGGGTCTGGAACCCGATCGAGCGACGCGAGATCTGCTCGGCACCGGCGTTCGAGGTCATGATGATGATCACGTGACGGAAATCCGCCTCGCGGCCGTTGTTGTCGGTCAGACGGCCATGATCCATCACCTGCAGCAGCAGGTTGAAGACCTCCGGGTGCGCCTTCTCGATCTCATCGAGCAGCAGCACACAGTGCGGCTGCTTGTTGATCGCTTCGGTCAGCAGACCGCCCTGGTCGTAACCGACATACCCGGGGGCGCCCCGATCAGGCGCGACACGGTGTGGCGCTCCATGTACTCGGACATGTCGAAGCGGACCAGCTCGATCCCCATGAGATGCGAGAGCTGACGCGCCACCTCGGTCTTGCCGACCCCGGTGGGGCCCGCGAACAGGAAGCTGCCGACCGGCTTGTCGGGCGACTTGAGCCCGGCCCGCGAGAGCTTGATCGCCGCCGACAGACTGGTGATCGCCTCGTCCTGCCCGAACACCAGCATCTTGAGATCGCGCTCCAGATTGGAGAGCAGCTTGCGATCGGAGCTGGAGACGCTCTTCGGCGGAATCCGCGCGATCGACGCCACCACTGCCTCGACCTGGTCGACATCGATGGTCGCGACTCGCGCCTCGGGCGGCAGCAGCCGCTGATGCGCACCGGCTTCGTCGATGACGTCGATCGCCTTGTCCGGCAGGTGGCGGTCGTTGATGTAGCGATCCGCCAGGCGCGCCGCGCTCTCCAGCGCGCCGTCGGTGTACTTGAGCTGGTGGTGCTCCTCGAAGCGCCCGCGCAGCCCCTTGAGGATGCGAATGGTGTCGTCCACAGAGGGCTCGGGCACGTCGACCTTCTGGAAGCGGCGAGCCAGGGCGCGGTCCTTCTCGAAGATACCGCGGAACTCCTGGAAGGTGGTCGAGCCGATGCAGCGCAGCTCACCCGAGGAGAGCAGCGGTTTGAGCAGATTCGAGGCGTCCATGACCCCACCCGAGGCGGCGCCGGCGCCGATCACGGTATGGATCTCGTCGATGAACAGGATCGAGTTCTCCTGCTTGCGCAGCTCCGCCAGCAGCCCCTTGAGACGCTTCTCGAAGTCGCCGCGATACTTGGTGCCCGCCAGTAGCGCGCCCATGTCCAGGGAGTAGACCACCGCATCGGCGATCACATCGGGAACATCTTCCTCGACGATACGCTTGGCCAGACCTTCGGCGATGGCGGTCTTGCCGACGCCGGCCTCGCCCACCAGCAGCGGGTTGTTCTTGCGCCGGCGCGCCAGGATCTGGACCACCCGCTCGAGCTCGTGATCGCGCCCGATCAGCGGGTCGATCTTGCCCAGACGGGCCTGCTCGTTGAGGTTGGTGGCGTAGCTGGTGAGCGGGTGCTGGCCATTCTCGGTAGCGGCCTCCTCGCCCTCTTCGGACTCCTGAGAAGGCTGCTGCGACTGGCCGTGGCCCGCCACCTTGGAGATGCCGTGAGCGATGTAGTTGACCGCGTCGACGCGGGCCACGCTCTGCTGCTTGAGGAAATAGACCGCCTGACTCTCCTGCTCGGAGAAGATCGCGACCAGCACGTTGGCGCCGGTGACTTCGCTCTTGCCGGAGGATTGGACGTGAAATACCGCACGTTGCAGCACGCGCTGGAAGCCGAGCGTGGGCTGGGTTTCGCGATCGTCCTGATCCTCGGGGATCAGCGGCGTGGTGGAGTTGATGAAATCCTGCAGATCGGCACGAAGCTTCTCCAGATTCGCCCCACAGGCATTCAGCACGTCGGCTGCCGAAGCATTGTCGAGAAGCGCCAGCAGCAAGTGCTCCACGGTCATGAACTCGTGTCGCTTGGAGCGCGCCACGGTGAAGGCCGTGTTCAGGGTGAGTTCAAGTTCTTTACTCAACATGGCAGTCCCCTTTTAGCCACTGAGGGCGTCGGTCGGCACTTTCACAATCGGGCACAAACAGCGGTTTCGCAAGTCCCCGACGCATAAAGCGTCGCGGACCGCCCCACCACCCCTACTCGACGGCATCCACATCACACAGGAGCGGATGTTCGCACTCGCGCGCATACTCGTTGACCAGATGACACTTGGTCTCCGCCACGTCGCGGGTGAAGATGCCGCAGGTCGCTTTCCCCTGGGTGTGCACGGCGAGCATGATCTGCACCGCCTTCTCACTGTCCATGGCGAAGAAACGCTGAAGTATCTCGACGACGAACTCCATCGGGGTGTAGTCGTCGTTGTAGAGTACGACCTTGTACATCGGCGGCGGCGCCAGCTTCGGCTCCGACGCCTGTTCGGCAACGTCTCCCTGCTCGTGGTGATCAGGGTCGGGAGGGCGCGTCATACCGAGACGCGCCGGCTCCCCATGGGAATCAGACGACACGCTATTTACGATCTCTAACATGGTAAGGATGAGTTCCTGAGTGCACGGTCCGGGTTCGTCTGTCGTCGCAAGGATATTGCGGCGGGTGCGGCTGGCGACCGGCACCGGTACGCTGTGCAGCACCGCGTTGCCTTGCCGGGCACCGGTGCCTTGGCCGCCTCGCCCAAGTGCGAATCATCATACAGGTGCGAATCGAGCCGTCTCTCAGTCAGTGAGGTGTTGGATACCGTTGAAGACCCGAGGTTCCCTTGAAGATGCGGCCGATATCGCCATGATGCAAGCCCGAACAAAAAATAGTTAGCCGTGGGTCCTGGCGCCAGTTCCGCACAGGTCAGCGCCCGCGCCCGGTCACTCGCCGTCCGGGCCTTGTCATACCATCCACTCACTCGCCAGGAGCCGTCTCGACGCGAACGCCATGGGTCGAATCTATCTGCTGCACAAACCCTATCAGGTGCTCTGCCAGTTCACCGACGATCGCGGTCGCGCCACCCTGGCCGACCATCTGGCGGTGCCCGGCGTCTATGCCGCCGGCCGCCTCGACTACGACTCCGAGGGCCTGCTGCTGCTCACCGACGACGGCGGCCTGATCCACCGCATCAGCGACCCGCGCCACAAGCTGGCCAAACGCTACTGGGTGCAGGTCGAGGGCGCGCCCGATGACGCCGCCCTGGCCGCGCTCGCCCGCGGCGTGACGCTCAAGGATGGCCCAACGCGGCCGGCCCGAGTTCGCCGGCTGGATGGCCCGCCGCCAGCGCCGCGCGACCCGCCGGTGCGCTTTCGCCGCGACATCCCCACCACCTGGCTGGAGATCGAGCTGCGCGAGGGGCGCAACCGCCAGGTACGCCGCATGACCGCGCATATCGGCCACCCCACGCTGCGCCTGGTGCGAGTGGCGATTGGCCCCTGGCAGTTGGGGGAGCTGGCTCCCGGGGCGTGGCGTAGTGAACGGCTCAACCTGCCGACGGCACCCGCTCCGGGCCGCGCGCGAACGCGCCGACGCCGCTGAACGCAGCCTCGGGGAGGGCCGCACGGGCTGTGCCGCGACGCCAGACCCGGTATGATCGTAGTCAGCCCGGCCGCCAGAGCGCGCCGTGGAAGCGTTCGAGTGGGGAGAGAGATGACATGAATCGCTGGACACCACGCGTGACCGTGGCCGTCGTGGTGGAACGCGCCGGCCGTTATCTGATGGTTGAAGAGGATCGTGGCGGCCCGTTCAGCCTCTACAACCAGCCGGCCGGCCACCTCGAGCGCGGCGAGCGGCTGGTCTCCGCGGCCGAGCGCGAAGTGCGCGAGGAAGCGGCCTGGCAGGTGGCGATCACCGACTATCTCGGCCTCTATGTCCATCACACTCAGGATGGCCTCACCTTCCATAGCCACGCCTTCCTGGGCCTACCGCTGGCGCATCTGGGCAACCCGCTCGACAAGGGGATCGTCAGCGCTCACTGGCTGACCTTCGACGAGATCGATGACCTCGAGCGCGCCCGCCGACTGCGCAGCCCGGTGGTGATGCAGCGCCTGCGTGACGTGCGCGAGGGCCGCCGCTTTCCGCTGGACGCGATTCGCGAACGCTGACGTCGGCCTCGCCAGTCGCTCGTCGCCAAGTTTTCCCCGCCATACTCGCACCGCCATGCCCACGCCACCGGCAACCGAGCCGACAGCGCGGCGCACTCGATGCTGCCCCGCGCTTTCGGCTATAATCCCGGGTCATTTATTTCGCGGCCCGTGCCGGTGCCGGGGGTTGCGCCCCGCTCGCCACGGCCCCTGTCGGCCAGAGATTCGCCATGACGCTTGCCACACCTCCATCCGAGACACCCGAGGGCCCGACCGCGACCGGCGCTACCACCGTGATCGTGGGCATGTCCGGTGGCGTCGACTCCTCGGTCACCGCGCTGCGCCTGCTCGAGCAGGGTTACCGCGTCGAGGGCCTGTTCATGAAGAACTGGGACGAGGACGACGGGACCGAATACTGCACCGCGATGGCGGATCTGGCCGATGCCCAGGCGGTCTGCGACAGCCTCGGCATCAAGCTGCACACGGCCAACTTCGCTGCCGAGTACTGGGACAACGTGTTCGAGCACTTCCTCGCCGAGTACCAGGCCGGACGCACGCCCAATCCGGACATCCTGTGCAACCGCGAGATCAAGTTCAAAGTCTTCCTCGACTACGCCGAGATGCTCGGCGCCGACCTGATCGCCACCGGCCACTACGTGCGCCGGCGCCTCACCGCGGACGGCCACGCCGAGCTGCTCAAGGGGCGCGATGCCAACAAGGACCAGAGCTACTTCCTGCACGCGGTGCCGGGCGCGGCGATCGCCAAGACGCTGTTCCCGGTGGGGGAGCTCGAGAAGTCCGAGGTGCGAGCCCTGGCCGAGCGCCACGGCCTGGCCACCGCGCGCAAGAAGGATTCGACCGGCATCTGCTTCATCGGCGAACGCCGCTTCAGCGACTTCCTCAAGCAGTATCTGCCGGCCCAGCCGGGGCGTATCGAGACCCCCGAGGGTGAAGTGGTCGGCGAGCACATGGGCCTGATGTACTACACCCTGGGCCAGCGCCGCGGCCTGGGCATCGGCGGGCTCAAGGCGCACAGCGAAGATCCGTGGTTCGTCGCCGCCAAGGATCTCGCGCGCAATGTGCTGGTGGTGGTCCAGGGCGAGCACCCGCTGCTCTACAGCGACACCGCCTACTGCGAACCCGCCGCCTGGATCGCCGGCGCCCCGCCCAAGACCACGCGCCTGCGCGCCAAGACCCGCTACCGCCAGCAGGACGAACCCTGCGAGGTGCAGGTGCTCGACGATGGCGGCCTGGCAGTGCACTTCGCCACCCCGCAGCGCGCGGTCACCCCGGGTCAGTCGCTGGTACTCTACGCCGACGACGTCTGCCTCGGCGGTGCGGTGATCCGCGCCACTGCCACCACCGCGGCCGGCGCGATCGAGCCCACCTCACTCACAGGGAGCGCGCGTTCGGCATGAACCCAACGCCCATCCAGTCTGCCCCCCTCGGCGCCAGCGGCCGTCAGGCGCTGGCCCTCGCCGGGGTGTTTCAGGCCGCCACGGTGGTCGACCAGCTCGCGCGCACCGGCCACTGTGACGAGCGCGCCTGGAACACGCTGGTGCGCGCCACGCTCGACACCGACCCGCCCACCTTCGAGTCGATCTACGGCGGTCACCACAACAATCTGCGCCAGGGTATCGACACCCTGCTGGCCGTGATGTCGCGTCAGCAGGCGGACCCGGCGGTGATGCGCTACGGCTTTTCGATGGTGCTTTTGATGCAGAAGCTGCGCAAGAACCCGGCCATGATGCGCACCCTGGGCGAGCGCCTGGGGCGCATACAGGGCCAGGCCGAGCACTTCGGCAACACCCACGACAATGTGATCGCCAGCCTCGGCGAGCTGTATCAGGAGACGCTGTCGACCTTCCGCTACCGCATCGTGGTGCAGGGCGAGCCGAGCCTGCTGCAGAGCCCGGGCATGCCCCCGCGCATCCGCACCGCGCTGCTCGGCGGCGTGCGCTTTGCCCTGCTGTGGCACCAGCAGGGTGGCCGGCGCTGGAGCCTGATCTTCCAGCGTGGCGCGCTCAAGCGTGCCCTGCGCGAGCTCGACGGCCACTGAACGCGGGCCGCCCGCGCCCCTTTTCGCCTTTTCCAACGCGAGCCGATCGCTCGCGTGACGCTTCGGGAACCCAAGATGATCGAACTCTCTGCTCTCACCGCCCTCTCTCCCGTCGACGGCCGCTACGCCGACAAGACCGCCGCGCTGCGCCAGCACTTCAGCGAGTTCGGCCTGATCCGCGCCCGCGTCACCGTCGAGGTGCGCTGGCTGCAGCGCCTGGCCGCGCATGACGGCATCAAGGAAGTGCCGGCGCTGTCAGCCGACGCCACTGCCTGGCTCGACGCCATCGTCGCCAACTTCAGCGTCGAGGATGCCCAGCGCATCAAGGACATCGAGCGCACCACCAACCATGACGTCAAGGCGGTGGAATACTTCCTCAAGGAGCAGGTCGAGAACAACGCCGAACTCCAAGCCGTCACCGAGTTCATCCACTTCGCCTGCACCAGCGAAGACATCAACAACCTGTCTCACGCCCTGATGTTGCGCGGCGGCCTGAAGGATGTGCTGCTGCCGATGATGCACCAGGTCACCGAAGCCATCGTCGCGCTGGCCCACGAACATGCCGACCAGCCGATGCTTTCGCGCACCCACGGCCAGACGGCGAGCCCCACGACCCTGGGCAAGGAAATGGCCAACGTCGCCGCGCGTCTGCGTCGCCAGCTCCAGCAGATCGAAGCCGTCGAGCTGTTGGGCAAGATCAATGGCGCCGTGGGCAACTACAACGCTCACCTGGCGACCTACCCGAACATCGACTGGGCGGCCAATGCGCAGACCTTCGTCGCCGAACTGGGGCTGACCTTCAACCCCTACACCACCCAGATCGAGCCCCACGACTACATCGCCGAGCTGTTCGACGCGGTGTGTCGTTTCAACACCATCCTGATCGACTTTGATCGCGACGTCTGGGGCTACATCTCGCTGGGCTACTTCAAGCAGCGCACGGTGGCCGGCGAAATCGGCTCATCGACCATGCCGCACAAGGTCAACCCGATCGATTTCGAGAACTCCGAGGGCAACCTGGGGATCGCCAACGCCGTGCTGACGCACCTGGCCCAGAAGCTGCCGATTTCCCGCTGGCAGCGCGACCTGACCGACTCCACCGTGCTGCGTAACCTCGGCACCGGCCTGGCACAAGGCCTGATCGCCTACCAGGCGACGCTCAAGGGCATCAGCAAGCTCGAAGCCAATCCGGAGCGCATCGACGCCGACCTGGACAACAGCTGGGAAGTGCTGGCCGAGCCCATCCAGACCGTGATGCGCCGCTACGGCATCGAAAAGCCCTACGAAAAGCTCAAGGAACTGACCCGCGGCAAGCGTATCGACCAGGCAGGCTTCGCCGCCTTCATCGACACCCTGGCGCTGCCGGACGAAGTCAAGCGTGAGCTCAAGGCGCTGACCCCGGGCACCTATACCGGCAACGCCGCCGCCCAGGCCAAGGCGCTGGACGCCTGAGCGCGCCCGCCCCACCGCAGGAGGATGCCATGACCGCCGCCAACACCCCGCGCACGCTGCTGGGCGGCCTGACGCCCGCCCAGTTCCTGAGCCGTCACTGGCAGAAGTCGCCGCTGTTGATCCGCGGCGCGCTGCCCGATTTCGTCTCGCCCCTGGATCCGGACGACCTCGCCGGCCTGGCCTGCGAACCCGAGGTCGAGTCGCGCCTGGTCGAGGAGCAGGGCCCGGACAAGGCGTGGCAGGTGAGCCAAGGCCCGTTCGACGACGCCACCTTCGCGCGCCTGCCCGAAAGCGGCTGGTCACTATTGGTCCAGGCGGTCGACCACTACGTGCCCGAGGTCGCCGCACTGCTCGCCCAGTTCGACTTCCTGCCGCAGTGGCGGCTCGACGACATCATGGTCAGCTACGCGCCCAGCGGCGGCAGCGTCGGCCCGCATGTCGATCAGTACGATGTCTTCCTGCTGCAGGCCAGCGGACGGCGCCACTGGCAGCTGGGCGGCAAGCCCGGCGACGACGCGCCGCTGATCGCCGGCATCGATCTGCGCATCCTCGATACCTTCGAGGTCCAGCCCGATCAGGATTGGGTCCTGGAGCCCGGTGACATGCTCTACCTGCCGCCGGGTGTGGCCCATCACGGGGTCAGCGCCTCGGATGACTGCATGACCTTCTCGATCGGCTTTCGTGCGCCCTCGGTCGACGAGACAGTCACTGCCTTCGCCGACTACATCGGCGAGCAGCTCGGCGACAGCCAGCGCTACACCGATGCCGATCTGCAGCCGCCGCAGCACCCCGGTGAGCTGGACGACGCCGCGGTGGAACGCGTGCGCGCGCTGCTGCTGGCCGCCATCGATCGCCCGGATCAGATGGCGCAATGGTTCGGACGCGCCATGACCCAACCCAAGTATCTCGATCAGCTGGTACCCAGCGACAGCCCCAGCGATCCGGCCGAGGTACAGGCCGCGCTGGCCGCCGGCGAGCTTCTGCTGCATAGCCCCGGCTCACGCTTCGCCTGGCGGGGGCAGACGTCGACCCGGGCGACGCTGTTCGCCGACGGCGACGCCCTCGACTGCGATCCGGCGCTGGCGCAACGCCTGTGCGAGGCCGAGCCCCTAGGCCAGGAGAGCCTGGACCATCCCGAGGCGGCCGTCGTGCTGGCCGCGCTGCTCGACGCCGGCAGCCTGTGCTGGGACGAGGATGAGGAAGACGACGAGGATGAGGAAGACGACGAGGATGCGTGAGCGTGCAACGGCGGCAAGTTCGTCGCAGGCCGCCTACACTGAGTCGGGCCGGCCGCGGCAGAAATGCTGGACGAGTTCGGAAACACTGTTTTAATATCCTTGGCACAACGCCTTGTTGCTAGGTTCAGGAGGAGTGAACATGAAGAAACTGCTTATCCCCGCGCTGGCCATGAGCGTGCTGGCGCTGGCCGGCTGCGCCAACAACTCGACCTACTCGGGCGACGTCTACCGCGGCAATCAAGCCGAGACCGCACAGTCGGTCAGCTACGGCACCATTCAGTCGGTGCGCCCGGTACAGATTCAGGGTGGTAACGGCGAGAGCGTGCTGGGCAGCCTGGGCGGCGCGGTGATCGGCGGCCTCCTCGGCAACCAGGTGGGCGGTGGCTCCGGCAAGACCCTGGCCACCGCGGCGGGTGCGATCGGTGGCACCATCGCCGGCAGCAAGGTCCAGCAGGCGACCGACCGCGTCGACGCCTACGAGCTGGAGATCCGCCAGGACAGCGGTCAGAACGTGGTGGTCGTGCAGAAGGCCGATCGCAACTGGCAGGTCGGCCAGCGCGTGCGCCTGATCGCCAGCGGTTCCAGCGTCAGCGTCGCCCCTTACTGACGCCTGCCGGCGGCGCGCTCCTGCGCGTCGATCGCCGGTCAGCGGCCACGAAACGGCGCCCTCCGGGGCGCCGTTTCTGCGTTCTGGCAGGCGATCGGCGCGCATCGTTAGCCTGATACTATTTTCGCCTGTCGCCCGCACTTTACATACGCTATCGTATGTTCTGTGGTTAAGACTCTTAAGGGAATGACAGGGACATGAAGGGACGCATAACAGCCACGGCCGGCCTGGCCGCAGCGCTGCTGTCGGGTGCCGCCGGCGCCGACGGTCTGCTCACGCTCAAAGCGGAAAACGACCTGTTCGCCAGCGGCGGCGACGGTCACTACACCAACGGCCTCGAGATCGGCTGGTCCTTCGCGCCGAGTGCCGGTCACTGGACGCGCCAGCTCGCCGACATCCTGCCGGGCTGGAGCGGCGCCACGCTGGACGGCGCCGCCTATCGCTTCGGCCAGCAGATCTACACCCCCGAGGACATCGATCAGCGCAGCCTGGTCGAGGACGATCGCCCCTACGCCGGCGTCCTGTATGCCGGGCTCTCACTGTTCGACGAGTCGCGCACGCCCGGCTGGCACCGCACCAGCGGCCTGTTCTTCGACGCTGGCCTGGTCGGCCCCGGCTCGGGTGCGCGTACGGTACAGAAGAACTTCCACCACTGGATCGGCAGCGACGAGCCCGAAGGCTGGCACAACCAGCTTCACAACGAGCCCTTCGTCAATGTGGCCTACGAGACCGCCTGGTGGAAGACCGCCCACTTAGGCGGCCTGGAGACCGAATTCGGCCCCTCGGTGGGCTTCGCCGTGGGCAATCTCTACACCTACGCTGCCAGCGGTCTGGGCCTGCGCCTGGGCGAGGGACTCGACCAGAGCTTCGGCGTGCCGGCGGTGGCGCCGTCACAGGGCAGTCGGGTCTACTTCCGCGAGAACAGCGGTTTCAACTGGTATCTCTTCGCCAATCTCGAGGGCCGACTCATGGCCCACAACATGCTGCTCGACGGCAACACCTTCGAAGACAGCCACTCGGTGGATCGTCGCCCCTGGGTCGGTGACGCCCAGCTCGGCCTGGCGCTGTCCTGGGACCGCTGGCAGCTCTCCTACAGCTCGGTGTGGCGCACCAAGGAGTTCGACGAGCAGGACGGCAGCGATCGATTCGGCTCGCTCACTCTCTCCACCTGGCTCTGAGCCCGGGGGCTCCCGAGCCTAAAACACGACGGGCGCTGTCATCGCGACAGCGCCCGTCGTCACTCTGGCCGGTAGTATCGCCGACATTCTGCTCAGTGCAGTTTGGCCTTACGCAGCGCCCAGCAGGCCAGGCGCTTGCCGACCCACACCAGCAGTGCCAGCAGAATCAGCGTCAGCAGCATCGAGATCGGCTTGACGATGAACGTCGCCCCCAGGATCGCCAACGCCACCGACACCATCCAGCGATCCTGCGCCGGATCCCCTCTGAGCTGCGCCGGCAGCCAGCGCTCAACCGCGCCACCCAGCGCCCCATCCCACGCCTTGAGCGCCAGGAACAGCAGCACGGCAAAGGCGACGAGCCATACGATAAACACGGTCATGCAACACCTCTCCTCACCCCAGAGATCACGATATCAATGCCTTCCGCAGGGTACTCACAGCCTCGATCCGGCGCAACTGCCGGTGAATGCCGGGCGAGAGGCATGGTTTTCGCCCATGACGACCGCTCACCACCTGACACGGAAGCCATGGCACGTTACGATATTGGAGACATGCACAAACGCAAAGGTTCCCAGATGCAGATTGCCCAGAACTCCGTGGTCGCTTTTCACTATACCCTGACCAACGACGCGGGCGAGGTCCTGGACAGCTCGGAAGGCCGCGATCCGCTGACCTATCTTCACGGCGCGGGCAACATCATCCCGGGGCTGGAGAAGCAGCTCGAAGGCCGCACCAATGGTGACAAGCTCACGGTCGCCGTCGAGCCGAGCGAAGGCTACGGTGAAGTACAGCCGGCGCTGGTACAGGAAGTGCCGCGCGACGCCTTCCAGGGCGTCGAGGAAGTCCAGCCGGGCATGCAGTTCCAGGCCCAGACCCAGGAAGGCCCGCTGATGGTCACCGTGACCAAGGTCGAAGGCGACACCGTCACCGTCGACGGCAACCACCCGCTGGCCGGCGAGAAGCTCAACTTCGACGTCGAGATCACCGAGGTGCGTGAAGCGACCGAAGACGAAGTCTCCCATGGCCACGTCCATGGTGAAGGCGGCCACGAGCACTGAGTCGCACACCGCGGCGCCCCGCTCATGCGGGCGCAACGACAAAGGGCAGCCTCTCGGCTGCCTTTTTTTGTCTACTTCCTTTTGTCTACTTCCTTTTGTCTACTTCCTTTTGTCTACTTCCATCGCGGCGCGCATGGCGCAACACGTAAGCTGCGGTGACCCTCAGCCCTCGCTGGCCAGAACCACCCGCTGCGCCAGCTGGGTGCGCTCCATGGGGCGCCGTGCCTGCCAGTAGTAGCGTCCCCAGTAGACATTGTCGAGCCGCGACAGCTTGACCCCCTGCGACGTCGAGGCGTGCAGGAAGTAGCCATCGCCGACGTAGACACCGACATGGTTGTAGGGCCCCGGCGGACGGAAGAAGACCAGATCGCCGGCCTTGAGATCGCTGCGCGAGACGCGGCTGCCCTCCTGGACCTGCTCCTCGGTGGTGCGCGGCAGCTCGAGCGAGAAGGCCTCGGTGAACACATGCTGCATCAGCGCCGAGCAGTCGATGCCGTGACGGCCATTGCCGCCGAGTGCATAGGGGGTGCCGACCCAGCGCTGGTGCTCATCGAGCAGCGCTTCGCGAATGATGGTAGGCGAGACGGGGGAAGGCTGGTGGTAGTCACGCACCTGGCGTGCCTGCTGATGCGTCCGGGGAGGTGATGCCGCCGGCGTCTGCTGGGCGACGACGAAGCGCGACTTGGCCACCGGAAGCGCGTACTGCGCGTGAACCTGTTGTTGTTGTGCGGGGGTCGAACAGCCACTCACGACAAAGGCGATGGCCAACCCCAGGGCCGTGCGTTTGAGCATTCAGCGCAACCTCATTCACCGGTGAGCCACCACGGGCATGCCTCGATACACGCCGCGGACGTCTCACGACCGGGCAAGCGCCATCGGGCGAATTGAGTCGCTGTGGTGGTGACACCGGTGGGGGTATCACCGCCAAAGCGGCCAGTATTCGGCTCGAATCATCGATAGTCAGGATCAAAAAAACCACGCGCCGTCTGGCCGACGTGCGTAGCACATCGCGGATGATATGTCATCGATAGGGCTTTGACGAGCCCTATCGCGATGAAAGAGAGATTCGATCGCAGCAACGCGGTCAATGCAGCCGGTGCGGCCCACCTACCAGCACGTCGACGTGCAGCGGCGTCGAGTGACGCCCCGGACGACCAGGGAAGTCGAGACTCGCCCAGCTGCCGGCGAGCAGCGGCGAGGCGCCGAGCCAGGCATTCAACGCCTCGCGGAAGCGGCGCAGGAAATCGTCGCGCTCCGGGGTGTCGTCCATGAAGAAGCCGAAACCACTGTAGAGCCCCTCGGCGTAGGCTTGCCAGCTGCTGTAGTGACGCTCGGCGAGGCGCCCCGCCGCCTCGAGATAGCGCGTCAGCGTGGCATCGCCGAGCCAGTCGAGCTGGCGCCCGGCGAGACTCAGATCGACCAGTTGGGCGATATCCCAGGCGGTCATGTCTTCGTCGTTGCAGCCGCAGGCGTTGTCGCGCACATGGCGTAGCCGCAGCAGATGCACCCGCTCCTCCTCGCCGCAGTCACCGGACTCGAGAATCGCGATCTCCTCGGCCAGGCGGCGTGGATTGAGCGTATAGGGCGCGTAGTTGATCTGATACTCCTGCCGATCCCCCGCCTCGAGCAGGAAATCGAGAAACTCGGTGAGCCCCACGGCCCCCTGCAGTGCGTACTGATGCTCCAACCACTCCTGCAGCGCGCGCCGATCCTCCGCCGCCAGCGGCAGCGGCCACTGCCAGGCCGCCTCGTTGAGCGGCCCGGCCAAGGAGATCGCAGTGAACTGTTCGAGACTCGGGCGCGGCCCCGGCTCCTGCCACTGGCTATCGAAGACCGGCGTCAGCCAGTGAAAGCGCGAGCCCGGGTCGCGCAAGTGCCAGGCGATATCATCGCCCAGCCCAGTCTCCTCCGGCGCTTCCTCGGGGCTGAGCAGCGTCTCCCACGCCAGCCAGGCCGCGAGCAGCGTCTGCGGCGTAGCATAGAAGCGCCCGAGCGCACCCGCCAGCGAACGCGCCTGCGCCTGCAGCTCGGCCGGCGCGTAGCGCTCGCTGTCCGCCGCCATGAGCAGATAGAAAGCGTACTTCTCGGCCATGAAGACGGTCGCGGCGTGATCGGCGCACGCCTTCAACGCCTGACGCCGCTCGCCCGCCACGCGACCGCTGCCTGCCGCGCCGGGGTGACGCGCATCCGCCGCCAACTGGTTGAGATGATGCGCCTGAGCCGGCATCCAGTAGCGCGCCAGCGCCGTCAGCGGTTCGTCCCGGCGCAGCGTCAGCACCTCGTTGAGATAGCGCTCGGCATCCTCACGCCGCGCCGGTGCCAGCGGCTCGCCGAGCTGCCGGCGGGTCGCCAGGTCCGGCTCCCGCACCGCCGCCAGCGCCAGCACCCAGGCGTCGGCCGAGGCGTGACGCTCACGCACCACGCGCCGCGCCTGCTGGCGACGGCCATCGTCGAGGCTGTGTGCCAGCGGGGTCTGCCAGGGGCTGCCGGTCGCCCCCAGCAGGCGGCCCCAATCGGCTTCGAGGTCAGCGCACAGATCACGCCCCTCGAACAGGCTGCGACCACGCTGGTAGGCGTGGGCCATGGCGGGCCAGTCGGCGTAGCGCTGCTGCAGCAGATCCAGACCGTGGGCAGCGAAGGTCTCGGCCTCCTGCGCCGACAGCCAGCCCGCGCCGAAGCCAAGATAAGCCTGGTCGATCAGCCGCAGCCAGTCCCAGGCCGCCCATTCGAGCGGCTCCGCGCGGGCCAGGAAGGCGACCAGCACCTGGCCATACTCGCGCTGCTCGCCGAGCGAGGCGAGCCAGGTCTCGGCTTCCTTCGGGCCCTCGCGCCCGAGCCGGGCGGCATCCATGTCCCAGCCGTAACGATAGCCCTGACGCGCCAGCCACTCGAGGCCCGCGAGCAGCGCATCGCGCCCGGCGATATCGAGCTCTTCACGCAGCAGACGCTGCCACCCCAAGCGCTCGTCGGGGTCGGGGGTGAACGGCCAGCACAGCACCGGGGCGAAGGTCGCGCGCGCCCCCCACAGCTGATCGGCCCACAGCGACTCGGGCACCGCCTGCGCCCCTTCCAGCTGACGCCCCAGCGCCTGCCAGTCGACCCCACGACCCTGACGTTCACGCTTGGCCAGCGCGCGCCCGGCGGCATCCAGCAGCGGATCGCTCCACGGCGCCAGCGCCGCGCGCCAGCGGGTCAGCGAGGGGTAGGCGGTCATGATCTCCGCCGCCAGCCAGGCAAGCCAAGCGGCCTGGCGCTCGCCCTCGAGCCACCCTGCCGCCCCACCCAGCGCCAGCAGTTCGAGCGCCGCCAGACGCGACAGCGGTGGCTGCTGCCCATCGACCGCGCTCTCCCACAGCCGCCAGGCGAACTCGTCGCGATCGGTGATCGCCAGCGTCTGCAGACGCTCCCGCGCCTGCACCGGCGACAGCGCCTGGCGCGGATCGGCGCCCTCGGGCCAACCGCAGAGTGTCAGCTGCTGAGCCCACCACTGGACGAGAAGTTCGCGCAAAGAGAGACCTCGTGAAACGCCGAAGACAGGACGTCCGCTTGACGATCGAGAAGACCGCCACGGACGCGGCGGCACAGTATACCGGAAAGCGAACGCCCCGCCGACCGCCAGGTCGCCGGGGCATCGCGCGGGTCGCCAAATCAGCTCATCTTGTCGACATGCGTGCGCGGCGTCTTGTGCAGCAGATGGCGCAGCAGCCAGCGCCGAACCCGGACCACGAACTGCTCCTGGAACATGATACAGAACAGCACCGTGAGCAGCAGAAAGACCGGATAGAGCCACAGATGCACCTCGCCGGCCGCGGCCAGGCAGCCGCGAAAGTCGCTCAGGCACAGCCCCGGATCCCCCGAGAGCACCCGCTCGACCCGCGAGAACACCGCATACAGCGGCACGTGCAGGGCGAACATCGGCAGCGAGGCGCCGCCCAGACGCGAGGCCAGGCGCTTGATCCGTCGGCTCCTGGGCTCGCCCCACTGCGCGGCCACGTAGACCAGCGTCAGCTGCGCCGGCAGCAGCAGTCCATCATGCAGCAGGTAGTACCAGGCGTGTCCGCGCCCGAGCAGAAACAGCGCCACCGCAATGCTGGCAGACACGCCGAGCAGTGCCAGCAGCTGCCGGCTCGGCGACATCGAGCGCCCCGCCGAACGCTGCTGGGCATAGAACGTATAGAGCAGAATGCCGGCGGCGAACTCCGGCAGCCGGATCAGCGGATTGCGGTGCAGAATGCCGGTCTCCGGCACCCCGTAATTGGTGGTGAAGACCACGATCAGCGGAGGAATCAGATAGATCAGATTGACCCACAGCATGGCGCGCCGCGGATGCAGTACCCGGCGCAGACGCGGCGCCAGCCACGGGAAGGTCAGATAGAAGAAGAACAGCGCCGAGATCGACCAGGAGGGCGGATTGAAGGTCAGATAGAGCGGATTCCAGGCGTGCAGCAGGGTCAGGTTGAGCAGCAGATTGATGCCCGTTTCCAGCGGCGACATGGTGTGGTTGAGGCTTTTCCAGTCGAGCTGGCCGATGTCGTTGTTGACGTCGTAGACCACGAAGCGCAGCGAGATGTCGCTGTCACCCGGCGCAATGGCGAGATAGCCGACCAGCGCCGACACACTCATCGCCAGGATCAGCGAGCCGATATGAATCGGATAGAGATTCGAGAAACGCTTGAGTAAGAAGCTCTTGACCGGCTCGCGCATGCGATGCGCGTCGTCGAGATAGACGTGGGTCAGCAGAAACCCCGAGAGCACGAAGAACGCGCTGGTCGAGAAGAAGCCGATATCGGTCACATAGTGCGACCAGCTGCTGATCGAGGGATAGGTGTGCAGCGTATGGAAGATGACGATATACAGGCCGAGAAAGAAGCGCAGCCACTCCAGGCCAATGAAACGCTCCTTCTGGCCGGCGCTTTGCGTGCCGGACACGGCGGTCTTTGAATCAGGCATTCCTTGCAGATCTCTGGCCGTCGAAAGGCCTCATTCTACCCGATTCCCGCCGCTGGGCACGCCTCATGGCGCGGCATACCCAGCGCAAGGCGCCAGACCCGGCCAGAAGGCCGTTGTACGGGCGCTTCTTCCGGGCTTGTCATCTGCTCGACGCTAGGCCTTCTTGATCTTGGCCACCACCCACAAAAGGATGATGGCACCGATCGTGGCCACCACCAGCGACCCGATCAGCCCGTTAGAGGAGAGCCCCAGCAGACTGAAGATGAAGCCACCGATCACGGCGCCGACGATTCCCACGCCGATATTGCCGAGGATGCCGAAGCCACCGCCGCGCATCACCTTACCCGCGATCCAGCCAGCGATACCCCCGATGATCAGCCACAAGATAAAGCCCATAGAGTCACTCCTTGATTCCGATGAGGGGTGTCGAGGCGGCGCTTGCCGCCGTCGCCTCAAGAATAGACATCCCGGGCACAATCTTCACGGTCGCGACCGCCCATCAACGCAATGGGCCGACGATCGTCGGCCCATCCTGGCGTTCGCCCTGCCCCCCTAGCTCAGGCGAACACCGGCACCCGAGTCGACTCGCGCGACGGCATGCCGGACTCGAACCACTCCCGGTGCGCCTGAGCATCGCTCCAGACACGGAAGTGCAGCTGCGACATCATCACCGGATCGTCGAGAAACGCCAGCCGTTCGAGATTGCTCATCGCCGCGGGCCCACGGGTCGCCGCCGCCGCCACGCGCTCTGCCCGGCGCCGACGTAGCGGTTCCGCCGTGGCGTGACGCGAGGTGCCCAGCGCCGTGGCCAGCGCATTGGCGACCGGGTCGACCACCACCTGCACGAAGTGCGGCGTGGCCGCCGCCGCGTTCATCCGCCCCAGATGGCGCACCATCCGCCGCAGCACGCGTGGCGGATGGGTCTCCTCGGGGATGCGGAACAGCCGCGCGCGGAAGCAGGCGCTGCCCAGGCCCACCCGGCTCGACAGCGCCGAGACCGGGATCGACAGCATCATCGCGCCGACGATCGGCGACAGCCACCACAGGAAGGTCGGCTCCATGAAGTAGACCCCGGTCGCCCACACCGCGCCGATCAGGGTTTGACTCCAGTGGTTGCGGATCGCGTCACCCCAGGTGGTGTCGCTGTTCTCGCGCGACGGCGAGCGCCACTGGATCGCCCAACCCATCAGCGAGGTGAGCACGAAGCGGGTATGGAACAGCATCCGCACCGGCGCCAACGCCATCGAGAACAGCGACTCCAGCACCATGCTGACGAAGACCTTGAACGGCCCGCCGAACTGCCGGCTGCCCTGGATCCACACCAGCACCACGCTCAGCACCTTGGGCAGGAACAAAAGCGTCGCGGTGGCGCCGAACAGGCCCACGGCCAGGGTCGGGTTCCACTGCGGCCAGACCGGGAACATCATCCCCGGCTCGGGGAAGTAGTTCGGCGTGCTCAGGGTATGCACGGCCAGCAGCGCCGTCGACAGCACCAGGAACAGACACCACAGCGGCGCCGAGATGTAGGACATCAGGCCGGTCAAAAAGACCGCACGATGGACCGGGTGGATCCCCTTGGAGAGGAACAGCCGGAAGTTCATCAGGTTGCCGTGACACCAGCGACGGTCGCGATTGAGCTCGTCGAGCAGGTTGGGCGGCATCTCCTCGTAGCTGCCCTCGAGCTCGTAGGCGATCCAGACACCCCAGCCGGCACGCCGCATCAGCGCCGCCTCGACGAAGTCGTGGGAGAGAATCTCACCCGACATCGAGCCCTTGCCGGGCAGCGGCGCGAGCATGCAGTGACGCATGAACGGCGCCATGCGGATGATCGCGTTGTGGCCCCAGTAGTGCGACTCGCCCAGCTGCCAGAAGTGCAGCCCGGCCGTGAACAGCGGGCCGTAGACACGGGTCGCGAACTGCTGCATGCGCGCATAGAGATTGAGACGCCCCGAGGCGCGCGGCGCGGTCTGCACGATGCCGGCATCCGGGTGTGCCTCCATCATCTGCACCAGACGCGTCAGGCAGGCACCGCTCATCACGCTATCGGCATCGAGCACCAGCATGTAGCGATAGAGCGCGCCCCAGCGACGGCAGAAGTCGTCGAGGTTGCCGCTCTTGCGCTTGACCCGGCGCTGGCGCCGGCGATAGAAGACCTGGCCGAAGGCATCGAGATCGCGACACAGCGCCAGCCAGGCGTGGGTCTCGGCGATCGCCGTGTCGGGATCGAAAGTGTCGCTCAGGATGAACAGATCGAAGTGACGATCATTACCGCTCTGGCGCAGCGACTCCAGGGTCGCGCGCACCCCGGCGAACACCCGCGGCACGTCCTCGTTGCAGATCGGCACCAGCAGTGCGGTACGCGCACTCGGGTCGATCGGCTCGTCACCTACTTCCGAATCGATGGCGTAGCGGTCGCGCCCGCGCAAAAGCTGGAAAAAGCCCATCAGTGCGGTCCAGAAACCCGCCGACACCCAGGCGAACAGCAGCACGAACAGCCCCAGAATGGCCATCTCCAGCCACTGGGCGCCCTGCCCCGGCAGCACTGTACGCATCTGGTTGGCGGCGATCACGCTCTGGCCAAAAATCAGTACCAGCAGCACCCAGCGACGCCCGGTGGCGACCCACTGCCAGCGCGGCTTGGGCTTGGCCGGGCGCACCCGACGGCGGAAGCCGCGCCCCACCCAGTTGCGAAAGCGCTGCCCGAAACGCACGAACGGGTTGGTCGACCACGCCTCCGGCGCCAGCGGGGTGCGCTGCATCGGCGGTGCAGTCTCGAGGCGGGTAATCCCTGCCGCGTCGGTGGTGAGCACCTCCGGTGGTGCCAACGGCGGTTCGGCGTAGGCCAGCGCCAGTCGCCGCCCTACCGACTGCGCCGCAGGGTCCTCAGGGTCCGGCTCGTGCCCGCCCAGGGCGGCATGCAGCGCCGCCATGTCGTGGGTATCCAGATCGCTCGCCAGCAGGCGACGGCGCGCGTCGCGGTCCTGGGCCTCGAGCGCCAAGCGCTCGAGGTACTGGTCAGCCGATGCGATCCGCTGTGAGGGAGTCGCATCAGCCATTGGCGGGCAGCCTGTAGTACCAAGTTTCGGAGAGACGCTGGTCACCCTTGTTGAGGTAGGCGCGGATATCCAGCGGCTTGCTGTTGTCGCTGCGCTTGACCTTGACGAACACGCGCCAGCCGCCGGTGGCCGGGTTGGGCTCGGCGCGGCTGCCGACCAGCTCGCCGTTGTCACCCACGCTGGCCTGGACGCTGATATTGGCGTCGTCACCAAGCCCGGAGAGCGCGGCACCGTCGAAATCGATCACGAAGGCCAGCGAGCCATCGGCTTCACGCACCAGATTGTCCTTGAGCACCTCACCGCGCGAACGGCGGGTCTGCTCGACCCAGGCCAGCGACGGATCGGCGTAGCGGCTCTCGTTCTTGGTCACGGTGAAGCGGTAGTCGTAGTCCAGCGGCGTACCCGGCTCGGGCGCGGTCTCCGGCAGCCACATCGAGACGATGTTGTCGTTGGTCTCGTTGGGGGTCGGAATCTGGATCAGCTCGATCTTGCCCGCGCCCCACTCGTTCTGCGGCTCGACCCAGGCACTGGGACGCAGATCGTAGCGGTTGGCGATATCCTGGTAGGCGGAAAAGTCATGGTTGCGCTGCATCAGGCCGTAGCCACGCAGCCGCGGGGTCGCCTGCTCGTTGATCATCAGCTTGGCCGGGTTGGCCAGGGCACGCCAGGTCCAGCCGTTCTGCGAGTCGCTGATCAAAAGACCGTTGGAGTCATGGATGGCGGGGCGATAGTTGAGCTCGGAAGAGGGCTGCGCCGGGCCATAGAGATACATGCTGGTGAGCGGCGCGATGCCGAGTTTCTCGATCGGACGGCGCAGATAGAGCCGCGACTTGACGTCGACCACGGTATCGGCGCCGGGGCGCAGCACGAAACGGTAGGCGCCGGTGACGCTGGCCGAGTCGAGCAGCGCGAAAATGGTCAGATACTGGCTGCTCTTGCTCGGTTTGACGACCCAGAACTCCTTGAAGCGCGGAAACTCTTCACCCGAGGAGAGACCGGTATCGACCGCCAGGCCGCGCCCGGAGACACCGTAGACCTGATCCTTGCCGACCACGCGGAAATAGCTCGCGCCGAGGAAGACCATGGTCTCGTCCTTGCGCGGGTTATCGTTGAGCGCGTAGTTGACCTTGAAGCCGGCGATGCCCAGATCGGTGCTGTTCTTGACCTTGTCCGAGAGCTTCAGGTCACCATAGGTGAAGTCGTCGGGCTTGTAGGCGAAGTCGTGCACCTCACCCTGCTCGTCGACGCTGTGCAGCTTGATCGCGCTGTCGTAATGCATGCCTTCGTGGAAGAAGCTCAGCGTGAACGGCACCCCATCGCCGCTCCAGACATCGCGATCGCGCTTGAACTGGATCTGCTCGTACTGGGCGAAGTTCAGGTTGCGCAGCTCATCGGGCAGATTGCGTTCCGGTTCGCTGTAACCCTGCTGGGAGAGCTCTTCGGCCTGCTTGGCGACGTCGTCGAAGCCGAAGGCCAGCACGTTCTGGGCGATGCCGCCAAGCAGCAGCCCGGTCAGGGCCACCGCGGGTATCAGCCCCTTGCGTCGTTCAAGGTTACCTTGCCGGATCGATGCACTCACACTCACACTCCTTTCAAAACTATCTTGTCCGGTAACAACACGCTCATCCGGCGCCACCACGGACACCGGGCCGAACCTGCCGCGGCAGGCGGCAACGAAGCGCGCCGACGACACCTCGCCTTGCCATGGCAAGGGCGCCGCGATGATAACTGGCGACGAAAAACGACGGGATAGCGAAGCATCCATGCCTCTATGACAGCCGCAGTCTAGCATAGGCGCCATCGCCAAGCCGCGCCGGCGTATCGAATGCGCCGCATCGGCACCTCGGCGCGCGACGCAGTCACTGCCGCCGGCCACCGACAAGGTACATATGGAAGCCGGCGCCTGGAGCCATACCGCCATCCCGGCGATGCCGCTGGCTGGGCATAATGGCGTATCTGGCCGTTTTCAGCTACCCCCGGGGCTGTCCCGCCGGGCGCCCGAGCCGCCTGCCACCGCCCTTTTCGGCACGCCTATCGTGCAGCTCTCGTTGCTCGACTCACCCGTCTATCCCCCTGGTCACGCCGACTCCGCCGAGCCCGTGCCCATGCCTAGACATTGCAAAGGCTATGTCAGACAAATGGCGAATAGCGCTTCGCGCCCACTTATCCGACACTCCGCAGCGTAATGCGGCACGCCTGTGATGGCGCCGCTGGGATGCATTCAACCAGGAACTGCCCCAATGCATGCATGGACTCTGATTTCGTTTCTCTTCTTCACGGGGCTGGTCGCCTTGATCACATGGCGTATCACCCACCGTGACGATCTCAGCAACACCCGCGGCTACTTTCTCGCCGGGCGCAGCCTGACCTTTCCGCTGATCGCCGGTTCGCTACTGATGACCAACCTCTCCACCGAGCAGATGGTGGGGCTCAACGGCGCCGCCTTTGCCGACGGTCTCAGCGTGATGGCGTGGGAAGTGGTTGCCGTGGTCGCGCTGGTACTGCTGGCACTGTTCTTCCTGCCGCGCTTTCTGCGCAGCGGTATCACCACCGTGCCACAGCTGCTGCTGGAGCGCTTCGGCCCGACCACCCAGTTGATCTGCAACGTGATCTTCCTGATCGCCTACGCGGTGATCCTGCTGCCGATCATTCTCTACTCCGGCGCCGTGGGCCTGCAGGGAATGCTCGACCTACCAGTGCTGACCGGCATCGACTCGAGCACCACTCTGCTGTGGCTGACGGTCTGGGGCGTAGGCCTGATCGGCGCGGTCTATGCGCTGTTCGGCGGGCTGCGCACGGTCGCGGTGTCCGACACCATCAACGCCATCGGCCTGCTGGTGGGCGGCCTGCTGATCGTCTACCTGGGGCTCGACGCGGTGGGTGGTGGCAATGGCATCGCCGCCGGCTGGCACGCGATCCAAGAAGCTCAGCCGGAGCGTCTGAACTCCCTCGGCGGGCCGGACCAGCAGGTCCCGTGGCCGACGCTGTTCACCGGGGTGTTCCTGATCAACCTGTTCTATTGGTCCACCAACCAGCAGATCATCCAGCGTACCTTCGCCGCGCGCAGCCTCGCCGAAGGCCAGAAAGGGGTGCTGCTGACCGGTTTCCTCAAGCTGCTCGGCCCGCTCTACCTGGTGCTGCCGGGGATCATCGCCTTCCAGCTCTACGCCGGCGACGGTATCGCCCCGGATCAGGCCTACGGCCATCTGGTGTTCCACCTGCTGCCGCCGTGGCTGACCGGCTTCTTTGCCGCGGTGATGGTCGGCGCCATCCTCTCCTCGTTCAACTCGGCGCTCAACAGCACCACCACGCTGTTCAGCCTGGGCCTCTACAAGGGTGTGTTCCGCAAGGACGCCAGCGAAGCCGAGGTGGTCAAATCGGGCAAGGTATTCGGCTGGATCATGGCGGTGGCATCGATGGCGATCGCCCCGCTGCTGGCCGGTCAGGAGAGCCTGTTCGACTATCTGCAGACGATGAACGCGATCTACTTCATCCCCATCCTGGCGGTGGTGATCGTCGGCCTGGTGACCAAGCGCGTTCCCGAGAGCGCCGCCATCTTCGGCCTGATCGGCGGTATCGTGCTGATCGCACTGGGCTACTTCGTGCCGCCGTTCAACGCCATCCTCGACCTGACCAACCAGTATCACTTCGTCGCTGGGGTGTTCGTGCTGCTGATCCTCGGCATGCTGCTGATCGGCAAGATCGCACCGCGGCGTGAGGCCTGGATCCAGGAAGACGTCAAGGCAGTCGACCTGACCCCGTGGAAAGGCGCGGTGCCGGTGGGCATCCTGCTGCTGGTGCTGGTGTTCGCGATCTACCTCACCTTCGCCAACTGAGTGCGTCGAGGCCGGCCGCATTCAGCGCCCGGCGACGATACGGACTCATCCAGAACGCCCCGCCCTGTGCGGGGCGTTCGCGTATCCGAGCGTCCTTTTTCCGCGCGGCCCTTGCCTGAACAGCGGTTTACCCACACATTTCAGCTACCCTGACGGCGAATGCGTGCGGATAACGAGGCGATGCCCCGAGACCTGACCCAAGAGATTCACAACCTGATCGAGCGCGGCCGCGATCGCCAGCTGCGTCTGGCGGTGACCGGGCTCTCCCGCGCCGGCAAGACCGCGTTTCTGACCTCGCTGGTCAACCAGCTGCGTCATGCCGGTATCGATGCCCGGCTGGACCTGCTCAAGCCGGCCCGCGAAGGCCGCCTGCTGGGCGCCCAGCGGATGTCGCAGCCTGACCTGGGCATTCCGCGCTTCCCCTACGACGAGGCGCTCGCCAGCCTCTCCGGCGAGCCGCCGCGCTGGCCCGAGCCGACCCGCGGGATCAGCGAGCTGCGCCTCAAGCTGCGCTTCAAGACCCGACGCGCCCGCGGCCTGCTCGGCGATACCGCCAACCTGACCCTGGATCTGATCGACTATCCCGGCGAGTGGCTGCTCGACCTGCCGCTGCTCGGCCACGACTTCCTCGGCTGGAGCGAGACCCAGCTCGCGGCCATGGGCCCCGAGCGCCAGCGCTTCGCCGAGCCGTGGCGTCGCGCGGTTACCGCCCATCGCCCTGACGAGACGCTCGACGAGACCCGCCTGGCCGAGCTTGCGAGGCTTTACGCCGACACCCTCCGGCAGGCCCGTGAGGCCGGCTTCTCGCATCTGCAGCCGGGGCGCTTCCTGCTCCCCGGCGAGCTCGAGGGCGCGCCGGTGCTGCAGTTCTTTCCGCTGCCCGGCATCGCCGAGGCGGACCGCCGCCAGCTCGAAGCGCTGCCCGCCGAGAGCCTCTACAAGACCCTGACGCGGCGCTTTCGCCACTACCAGCAGCACGTGGTCAAGCCGTTCTACCGCGAGCACTTTCGCCGCTTCGATCGTCAGATCGTGCTGGTCGACGTGCTCGGTGCGCTCAACGCCGGCCCCGAACGCTTCGAGGATCTCGCCGCCGCCCTGACCACGCTGATGCAGAGCTTCGACTATGGCAAGCGCGGCCTGATCAACCGGCTGTTCGCGCCGCGTATCGACCGGCTGGCGATCGCCGCCACCAAGGCCGATCACGTCACCCCGGATCAGCACCCCCATCTGGTTGCGCTGCTCGAGTCGCTGCTGGCCGAACCGCTCAAGGATCTGCGCTACGCCGACGTTCCAGTGCGCGCTTTCTCGCTCGCGGCGATCCGCGCCACCGAGAATCGCGAGGTGGAAAGCGACGGCCAGCGCCAGCCAGCGCTGCGCGGCCACGGCCTCGACGACGCCCCACTGCTGCTCTATCCCGGTGATGTCCCCGCGCGGCTGCCCGACGCCGGTTTCTGGCAGCGCCAGGGCTTCACCTTCACCGCCTTTCGCCCGCCGCAGGCCGATGGCGGCGCGCTGCCGCACATCCGTATGGACGCAGCGCTCGACTGGCTGCTGGGAGACAAACTGCGATGAGCGATCCACGCCCCGGCCGCCGCTTCGACCAGCCCGCCGCCAGCGACGAGCGCACCGGCGACGACGCGACGCTGCGCGGCGCGCACGCCTACCTGCCCGAGCAGGCCTCGACCCCGGCGCCCGAGGAGGAGATGCCCTCGCCGGCGCTGGACGCCGCCCTGGCGCCCCCGCGCAAGCGCCGCTGGGGGCTGCTGGTGCTGTTCAGCGCCAGCCTGGGGTTGGGCACGCTGGAGGCGGGCCAGACCCTCTACCATGCCACCCTGGGCGGCGACTGGCTGGCCGGCGCCTGGAGCGCGCTGGGACTGCTGGCCATCGGCCTCGGCGGCAAGGCGCTGCTGGGTGAGCTGTGGCGACTGCGCAAGCTGCGCCGCCACGCACGCCTGCGCGAGCGTCTCGACGACACCTGGCCGGCCAGCGGCGAAGGCGCCCAGGAGAACGCCGAACCGCTAGCGCTGGCCGAGGCGCTGCGCACCCAGATGGGGCTCGCGCAGGGGCATCCGCACTGGCAATCCTTCATCGCCGCGCACGAGGCGCATCACAGCGCCGCCGAGACCCGTGAACTGCTCGCCTGGCACCTACTGCGCCCGCGGGATCAGGCCGCGCGCCGGCTGATCACACGAATGTCGGGAGAGACCGCAGTGATGGTCGCAGTGAGCCCGCTGACCCTCGTCGACATGGCGCTGATGGCCTGGCGCAACATCGCCATGCTCGATCGTATCGCCGCGCTCTATGGCTTGCAGCTCGGCTACGCTAGCCGCCTGCGCCTGTTCCGCGAGGTGCTGCGCAACATGGCCTTCGCCGGCGCCAGCGAGATGGTCACCGATGCCGGCATGGATCTACTGTCGATGAACCTCGCCGCCAAGCTCTCCACCCGCGCCGGTCAGGGGCTGGGCGCAGGCCTGCTGACCGCGAGGCTCGGCCTGCGAGCCATCGCCACCACCCGCCCGATCGCCTTTACCGCCGACGAGCGCCCGCGCCTGGCCGATCTCCGCCGCGAGGTATGGCAGCAGCTGCGCCGGCTGGACGATTCGGCCCAGAGCGGCCGCGAGCCGAGCTGACCGCCAACGTAGAACACAGGCATGTTGTAAGCGCCCTCTCAGAGGGTGTTTACAAATTCGGCGAGCGAAGGCAAGACAAGGCAAAATCGGTCGAAAAAGCGGAGTTTACACGGGGTAAATGAGCATTTTGAGGCCGATTTTAACGCCGTATTGTCGAGCGCAGGCATTTTGTAAACACCCTCTCAGTCGAGCGCGAAGAAACGCCGCAGGGTATGCGCCACCGCCGCCTCGTGATGGGCGCCGATGCGCTCCGCCCGGGGCAGCCGCGCGATCACCTCGGGATGGGCATTGGCGACCACGAAGGCGTTGCCCGCCAGCGTCAGCATCTCAATGTCGTTGAAGTTATCGCCGAAGGCCAGCGCCTGGGAAGCGGGCATCGCCAGCGCCGCCAGCGTCTGCGCCAGCGCGCTGCCCTTGTCGACCCCGCGCTGCATCACCTCTAGCGAATTGGCCGCCGAATAGGTGATGTGCAGGGCATCACCGTAGCGCTCGCGCAGCGTGCGCTCGAGCGGCGCGAGCAGCGCCGGCTCGCCGATATAGAGCACCTTGCTCACCGCCTCCTGACTCAGGTCACGCAGCGCATCGACCTGGTAGGTGAAACCGGTCATCGCATGCAGCGGCAACAGCTCCGGCGCCTCGGCGTCGATCAGCCAGCGCTCGCGGGTATACAGATTGAGCCGCACCGCCGCCGGCCGCGGCAGCGCCACCAGCGCCTCCACCAGCGCCGGCGGTACCGGGCGTTCACTGACCACGCGGTCGTCGGCATCGAATACGCAGGCGCCGTTGCTGCTGATGATCCAGGCGGGGAGTTCGAGCTGGCGCCGGATCAAGGCGATATCGAGGTGGTGACGCCCGGAGGCCAGCGCCAGGGTGTGGCCGCGCGCGACCAGTTGCGCCAGGGTCTCGCGGGTCAACGCGGCGACACGGTGCTCGGCGTCGAGCAGCGTGCTGTCGAGATCGCTGGCAATCAGATAGGGGGGCATGAGCGCTCCTGTAGCTCTGGCAAATGGGACTCGGGCGGATGGGACTCGGGCGGATGGGACTGGGTGCGAGCGCAGCCTGCGCTCACTGAGCGCTTACGACGCGCGAGCAAAGCGCCACACCCCGGCGCGGGCGATGCAGGCATCGTCCACGCCCCAAGATACCACTGTCGCGCCGCGCGTGAGGCTCAGTCAGCCAGACTCCTGGCCACGGCCGCCGCCTGTGGCCCCATCACCACATGCAGGGTACCGTCGGCGAAGCGCTGCACCCCGGCGGCGCCCAGTCCGCGCAGCGTGGCTTCGTCCAACTGCCGACGATCGGCCAGTTCGAGGCGCAGCCGGGTCGTGGCGACGACGCTCACCTGGCGCAGGTTGTCGTGTCCGCCCACAACCGCCAGCCACGCCGCCCGGGAGTCGGCATCGAGCTCGGCGGTGGCCAGCGCGGCGTGCTCCGCGTCCCCCGCCGCGGGCCCCGGCGCGGCATCGACAGCCGCCCCCTGCTGGCGCAGCGCGCTGCGGATATCGTCGGCCACGGCGTCGGCGATCGGCCCCAGGATCACCTGCAGCCCGCCGCCGCGCAGCCGCAGAATGCCACGCGCGCCCAGCGCCTTGAGCGCCGCCTCGTCGATGGACTCCGCCTCTTTGGTCACCAGCCGCAACCGCGTGGTGCAGGCGCCCACGCTGAGCAGATTGGCCGCCCCGCCCAGAGCCTCGACGAACGCGGGTCCGCGCGGGCCGGCCTGGGTCGCCGCGGTCGCGCTCGCCGTCTCGGGCTCACGCCCCGGCGTGGGTAGATCGAAGCGCGCGATGGCCCAGCGGAACACCAGGTAGTAGAGCGCGAAGTAGGCCAGCCCCACCGGGATCATCATCCAGCCGTGGGTCGAAAGCCCGTAGGAGAGCGCATAGTCGAAGGCGCCAGCGGAGAAGGTGAAACCGAGCTTGACCCCGAGCAGATCCATCAGCGCCATCGACAGGCCGGTCATCAGCGCATGGAAGGCGTAGAGCAGCGGCGCCAGGAACATGAACGAGAACTCGATCGGCTCGGTCACCCCGGTGAGGAAAGCGGTCAGCGCCAGCGACAGCAGCAGCCCGCCGACCTGGGCGCGGCGGCCCCGCGGCGCAGCGTGGTACATCGCCAGCGCCGCGGCCGGCAGCCCGAACATCATCACCGGGAAGAAGCCCGCCATGAAGCCGCCGGCACTGGGGTCGCCGGCGAAGAAGCGGTTGAGGTCACCGGTCGCACCGTCGTAGCTGCCGAATACGAACCACACGAAGCTGTTGAGCACATGGTGGAGGCCGGTGACGATCAGGATGCGATTGAGCACGCCGTAGACGAAAAGCCCCAGATCGCCGGCATCGATCAGCCACTGGCCGAGCTGGTCGATGGCGTGCTGGATCGGCGGCCAGATCATCCCGAAGAGCCCGCCGAGCGCCACCGCGGAGAGCCCGGTGACGATGGGGATGAAGCGCCGCCCGCCGAAGAACGCCAGATAGTCCGGCAGCTTGATCGCCTTGTAGCGATTGTAGAGCAGCCCGGCCACGCTACCGATGATGATCCCGCCGAGCACGCCCATGTTGATCTCGGGATTGAGCGTCTCGAGCACCGCCTCCAGCACCAGGTAACCGACCACTCCGGCCAGCCCGGCGGCACCGTTGTCGTCATCGGCGAACCCCACCGCCACGCCGATGGCGAAGATCAGCGCCAGGTGGGAGAACACCGCGTTGCCGGCATTGGCGATGAACCCGATGTCGAGCAGGTCGGGCTGGCCCAGGCGCAGCAGCAGCCCCGCCACCGGCAGCACGGCAATGGGCAGCATCAACGAGCGCCCGAGTTTCTGCAGTCCGGCCATCAGCCGGATACCCATCGTCTGGAGCATGACCCTCTCCTGGCTATTGTGCTTGTACTAGTGTTAGTGCGTGTGAATATGGCTTCGGCGCGGGGTCACGCCGGTGCGTCGGTTGCCGAGGCATCGAGCCACGCCGCCAGCGCCGCGCGCACCGCCGCACCGTCGTCCAGCGCCAGCAGTTCCGGCACCCGCGCGGCCAGGGCCGCGGCGTCGAGCTCGCGCAGCCAGGCCTTGATAGCGGCGATGCCGGCGGCTTCCAGCGACAGCTCGTCGACCCCCATCGCCACCAGCAGCGCCGCCGCCAGTGGATCGCCGGCGGCCGCTCCGCACACCCCGACCGGGCAGCGGCCTCGGGCCCCCTCGAGGGTGGCCTGGATCAGCCGCAGCACGCCGGGATGGAGCACGTCACAGTGCGCCGCCAGCGCCGCCACCTCGCGGTCCATGGCCAGGGCGTACTGGGTCAGGTCGTTGGTGCCAACGGAGAAGAAGTCGGCCTCCCGGGCCAGGCTCGCGGCGCACAGCGCCGCCGACGGCACCTCGATCATCACCCCGAGGGCCGGCAGTCGGTCGACCCCGAGTGCAGCGGCACGCGCCGCCAGACGCTGGCGCACCCAGCGCAGCTCACCGACATCGCTGACCATCGGCAGCATCAGCTGCAGCGGCGTCGCCGCGTCCGCCGCCGGCGCCTCGTTGCCTGCCAGCAGCAGTGCATCGAGCTGGGTCTCGAACAGCTCGGGAAAGGTCTGCCACAGGCGGATACCGCGCTCGCCCAGGGCCGGATTGGGGGCCGCCGGCAGGCTCAGATAGTCGAGCTGCTTGTCGGCGCCGATATCGAGCAGGCGCACGATCACCGGCTTGCCGCCGAGCGCGGCCAGCGCGGCGGCGTACTCTTGGCGCTGAGCCTCGCGGGTCGGCGCTGCGCTGCGCCCCAGGAACAGAAACTCGCTGCGCAACAGGCCCACGCCATCGGCTCCCGCGCGCGCGGCGGCCTGCGCCTCCGCCGCCGAACCGACATTGGCCGCGACCTGCACCTGGCGACCGTCGCGGGTGATCACCGCCGCACCGGCCTGCTCGGCCGCGCTGCGCGCCTGTGCCTGGCGGCGTTCACGTTCGGCCACGAACGCCGCCAAACGCTCGGCGTCGGGCGCGCGCTCGAGCACGCCGCGGGTGGCATCGAGCACCGCCTGCTCGGCGTCGAGCTGGAGCAGCGCCTCGCCCAGCCCCATCACGCAGGGGATGCCCCGCGCCCGGGCGAGAATGGCCAGATGCGAAGTGGCACCCCCGGCGGCCAGACACAGCCCCTGGATACGCCCGGCCACGGCCACGAACTGCGACGGCGTCATCTCGCGGGCGATCAGAATCGCCCCATCGAGATCGTCATCCGCGGCTTCCGCAGCACCGTTGTCCGCCGCCAGCACCACCATCACCCGCCGCTGCAGGTCACGCAGATCGTCGACGCGCGCCGCCAACAGCGCGCTGTCGCTCTGGCGCAGGCGCTCGACCTCCGCCTGCAGGGCCGCGTACCAGCCCTGCCCGGCGCTCTGCCCCGCATTGATATGGCGCTCGGCCGCCGCGCGCAGCGCCGGGTCTTCCAGCCACGCCAGGTGGGCGTCGAAGATCTCCGCCTCCTCCTGTTGCCCCTGGGTCTCGGCCGAGCGTCGGGCAGCTTCCAGCGTCGCGGCGACCGTCTCCAGCGCCACCGCCAGCGCCTGACGCTCCGCCGCCGGGTCGGCGGCCGTCTCGGCGACCCGCGGCAGCGGCGGGTCGTAGCGCCGCAGCGGACCGATCGCGATCCCGGCGCTGGCGCTGATGCCCCGCAGCAAGCCCTCCTCCAGTTGGCGCACGCCGCTCACCGGCGGCGCGGTCTCGGGCGCCGTGGAAACGTTCCCGGTCGGCGCGGCGTCGGGCGCCGTGGACACGGCCTCGGGCGCCATGGACACATCAGACGCCTCCTCGGCGCCCAGCAGCGCACTGGCGGCGGCGAGTGCCGCCTGACGCTGCGCGCCCCGGGCCACCAGGGTCACCCGACTGCCCTGAACCAGCCCCAGGTTGAGCAGCGCGCTGACACTCGCGGCGTCGGCCTCACGGCCATCCGCTGTCACCAGCCGCAGGGCGACGTCGTGCGCCCGGGCAATGGCACGCAGACGCGCCGCCGGGCGTGCATGGATACCGCTGGCGGCGGCGACGGTCGCCCCGCCGCGGGCCTCGGCGCCTTCGTCGGTACATTCGCCAGTACCTTCGCCAGTACCTTCGCCAGTACATTCGTCAGTACATTCATCGACGCTACTCGCCGCATCGCGCCCCGCATCACTCACCGCCTGAGTGGCGCTCGCACTGTCTGTGCCCGCGACAGCCTCGCCATGGCAGAGCAGCAGCGGCTCGCCACGCTCGACCACCTGCCCCGGGGTCACCAGCAGCTCGAGGCGCTGGTCCACGGCGTTGGTCAGCACGATCGGTGTCAACAGCGCTCTGGCCTGGCGCGCCACCCGGTCGGCGTCGAAGCGCAGCAGCGGCGTGCCGGCGCTGACCCGCTCCCCCTCGGCGACCAGCAGGCTGAAGCCGTCGCCGGCCAGATCGACGGTATCGAGTCCCAGGTGCAACAGCCACTCGCCACCGGCAGCGTCGCGCAGGGTCAGCGCATGGCGCGTGCGCGCGCACTGGATCACCTCGCCGTCGCAGGGAGCGTGAAGGGCGTCGTCGAGCGGATCGAGCGCAATCCCGGGCCCCAGGGCCTCGGCGGCGAAGACCGGATCGGGTAGCTCACCGAGCGCCACCACCAGGCCTCGCAAGGGCGCACTGAGCATGTGAGGAGAAGCAGCCATGAGACCTCCGGCGGCGTGTCAAAGCATGAATGGATGGCGCCTGTCCGCGCCCCCACCCGAGATAGTGAATGGGGGCGACGGGGAGGCGACCGAGCGTAAAATTAGGTTTTGTGCGAAAAGTCAGCGAGCGAAGGCAAGACAAGGCAAAAATTGGCGAAAACGCGGAGTTTACGGGGTGTAAATGAGCATTTTGACCGGGCTGGCGATCCAGCCGATTTTTAACGCCGTATTGCCGAGCGCAGGTAGTTTTCGTACAAAACCTAGAGTGTTCGGGTCACCTTCTGCAGGTGCCGCGGACGATCGGGATCCCCGCCCCGGGCCACCGCCAGACGCGCCGCCATGACGTAGAAGCTCTGGATCACCGCCAGCGGCTGTAGATCGTCGTGACCGGCGTCACTCACGTCCAGCTCGCGCCCGGCGACGCTGGCGTCCGCCGCCAGCAGCACCCGCGCGCCGACTCCGCGCAGCCACGCCGCCAGGTCGAGCAGGCCGGCCTGATCCGGCCCCGGTGGTGCCAATACCAGCACCGGGTAGCCGGGTTCGATCAGCGCCATCGGGCCGTGCTTGACCTCGGCGGCACTGAACGCCTCGGCCTGAATGCCGCAGGTCTCCTTGAACTTGAGCGCCGCCTCCTGGGCGACGGCGAGCCCCACCCCGCGCCCGATCACAAGCAGCCGATCGGCGCCGCTCAATGCCTCCACCGCGGCTTGCCAATCGCAGGCGGCGGCGCTTTCCAGCCGCTCGGGTAGCCGCTCGAGGGCACGCAGCAACTCAGGGTCGCCCTGCCACGTCGCGATCAGATGCGCCGTGGCGGCCAGAGTCGCGAGATAGCTCTTGGTCGCGGCCACGCTGCGCTCGACCCCGGCATGCAGGCCCAGGTGGTGCTGCGAGACCGACGCCAGCTCGGCGTCGGGGGCGTTGACCAGCGCCAGGGTGCGCGCCCCGCCCGCGGCCAGCGCGCGCTGGGTAGCGATCAGATCGGGGCTCGCCCCGGACTGCGAGATCGCCAATGCCAGCTGCCCGGAGACCCGCCACGGCGTCCCGGCGAGGGTGGTCAGCGACGGCGGAATCGAGGCGATCGGCAGCCCGAGGCGCTTCATGCCGAGATAGGCGAAGTAGGCCGCCGCGTGATCGGAGCTGCCACGGGCCACGGTCACGGCCCCATGTAGATCCGCGGCGCGCAGCTCGCGCCCCAGCGCGGCCACCGTGGCGGCATTGGCCTGCCACTGCTCGCGCAGGCGTTGCGGCGCGCTCAGCGCCTCTTCCAGCATCAGCGACATGGGTCTGTCTCCGCGGTAGGCGCCGCATCGCGGCGGTGAACACATTCGCCGCCGACATAGACGGCGTCGAGATCGAGATCGGCGCTCATCACCGCCACGTCGGCGTGGGCGCCGGGGGCGAGCCGGCCGATCTCGTGCTCGCCGAGAAACTCCGCGGGGAAGCGCGACAGCCGCTGGGCGGCATCGGCCAGATCGAGACCGATGGCGACCAGATTGCGCAGCGCCTGATCCATGGTCAGGGTGCTGCCGGCGAGCGTGCCATCGGCCAGGCGCACCCCGCCCAGACACTTAGTGACGCGCTGCGCGCCAAGCCGATACTCGCCGTCGGGCATGCCCGCCGCCGCGGTGGAATCGGTCACCGCGTAGAGCCGCGGAATGCAGCGCAGCGCGGCGCGGATCGCCCCCGGGTGCACGTGCAGCAGGTCGGGGATGATCTCGGCGTACTCGGCATGGGCCAGGGCGGCACCGACCATGCCCGGCTTGCGGTGGTGCAGGCCGCTCATGGCGTTGAACAGGTGCGTGAAGCCACGGGCACCGTGGGCGAGCCCCGCCACGCCCTCTTCGTAGCTGCCCAGCGAGTGCCCCATCTGCACCCGCACGCCGCGCCCGTCCAGATGGCGGATCAGCTCGGCATGCCCGGAGAGCTCCGGGGCCAGGGTCAACAGCCGGATCGGTGCCAGCGCCAAAAGCGCCTCGACCTCCGCGATCACCCCGGGGCGCGCGCAGGGCGGTTGAGCGCCGAGCTTGCCGGGGTTGATATAGGGCCCTTCCAGATGGACCCCGAGCAGGCGCGCGGCGCGCTCGGGGGGCGCAGCGATCCACTCAGCGGCATCGCGCAGGGCGCGCTCGATCTCCGCCGCCGGTGCGGTCATGGTCGTGACCAGCAGGCTGGTAGTGCCGAAGCGCACATGGGTGCGTGCCAGGGTCGCCGCGGCCTCGCCCCCTCCATGGCGTCGGCACCGCCGCCGCCATGCACGTGCAGGTCGACGAACCCGGGCAGCAGCCGCGGATGCGCGTTGTCGTTGGGGTCGACCGCCTCGCCGTCGATCGCCGTCACCCGCCCTGCCTGCCAGCGCAGCCAGCCCAGGCGCCAGCCCTCCGGGGTCAGGATGTTACCGTACAGCATGTACTCTCCTCGGGTGATGCCGCCGCCGGCATCACTGCGTCAGTTCCACCATGAAGTCGTAGTAGTCGGTGCGGCAGTAGGTGACGGTCAGCTCAGCCGCGCGTCCGTCCGCCAGATAGCCCAGACGCGTCATTACCAGCAGCGCCTGGGACTCGGCGACCTCGGCCAGCGCCGCCAGCTCGGCGTCGGCGTTGCACGCAGAGACGTGCTGCAGCGCCCGCACCACCGGGGTGCCCTGACTCTCGAGATAGCGGTAGAGCGAGTGCTCGACCGCCTGCGGGTCAGCCACCACGCTCAGCGGCAGGCAGCTCTCCTCCACCGCCACCACCACGTCGTCGGCCAGGCGCAGACGCTTCAACCGCGCCACCCGGCTGTCCGCAGTCAGCCCCAGGCGCAGCCCCTCTTCCGCCGTGGGTACGCCCAGACGCCGCTCGAGCCAGCGCGAGCTGGGGCGATGTCCGCGCTGCACCAGCAACTCGGTGAAACTGGTGAGCCGGGTCAGTGACTGGTTGAGCCGGGGAGCGATGAAGGTGCCCGAGCCGCGGCTGCGCTGGATCAGCCCCAGCGCCACCAACCGGTCGAGCGCCTTGCGCGCGGTGATGCGGGAAATGTCCAGCGTCTCCGCCAGTACCCGTTCGGAGGGCAGCGCCTCGCCCGCCTCCCAGTCACCCGACTCGATCGCTTCGATCAGCTGCTGCGCCAGCTGCCGATAGAGCGGCGTGGCGCGCGAGGCATCGAGCTGCAGGCGGGAGAGTGACGACGGCATGGCGCGTTATTCCAGGGTTAGGCGTCAGGATGGATACCAGTTCAATACCACTAACATAACCACTGCAATACCACTTCACCAGCCCCCACTTTGGTCGTATCACGCATCCTCTGCCATGCTCGGAGATAGACCCAAAACGTCATCAAGCACGTCATCACGACAGCAAGGAGACATGAGATGAGCAAGACACTGGTCATCGGTGCCAACGGCCAGATCGGCCGCCGCTTCTGCCAGCAGGCCGCCGCCCAGGGCGCGCCGGTGCGGGCGATGCTGCGCGACACCTCCCAGCAGGCTTTCTTCGACGAACTGGGCGTCGAGAGCGTGATCGGCGATCTCGCCGGCGACATGACAGACGCTTTCGAGGGCTGCGACGCGGTGCTGTTCACCGCCGGCTCCGGCGCGTCCACCGGACTCGACCGCACCCTGATGATCGATCTCAATGGCGCCATGCGCGCGGTGGACGAGGCACGCAAAGCCGGCATCCGACGCTTCGTGATGGTTTCCACGCTGCACGTCGACCCGCTGGCAGGACCCGAGAAGCTGCAGCCCTATCTGGTCGCCAAGCGCGCCGCCGACGCCTACCTGATGTCCAGCGAACTCGACTGGACGGTACTGCGCCCGGGGCGTCTCACCGATGAACCGGGCCGCGGCCGCGTCGCGCTGTCGCAGGCGGCTGCGGCCAGCGGCGAGATATCACGCGACGACGTCGCCAGCGTTGCCCTGGCGGTGCTCGGGCACCCCGCCCCGGCGCGCGAGTATGTGCTACTGGCGGGCGACACCCCGATCGCCGAGGCGATGAGCGCGAGCTGAAGCCCCAGCCACGCCGGCCGGGGGCCTGGGGGCGGCGTGGCGGATTGGCGTGAAAAGGCGGGAATCCGTATAGTGGCGCTCTCGCCCAACGACCGATTCGATACGATGCTGCAGAACAACGCTCTTCTGGCCCAGCTGAAGCAAAACATCCGCGCCCAGACCCCGCGTGCCCAGGGCACGATCAAAGCCACCGACAAGGGCTTCGGTTTCCTCGAGACCGAGGACGGGACCTCCTACTTCATTCCCCCGCCCGCCATGAAGCAGGTTCTGCACGGCGACCGTATCGAGGCCGCGATCAAGGAGGATGGCGACAAGAAGCAGGCCGAACCGGAGAAGCTGATCGAAGCCTCTCTCGATCGCTTCATCGCCCGCGTGCAGCTGCGCGAGGGCCGCCTGGCGGTAATCCCCGACCATCCCTCGATCAACCAGCCGCTCAAGGCGCGCATCAAGCGCTCCCTCGACGAGGCCAGCATCGCCGACGGCGACTGGGTCGTGGCACGTCTGGTGCGCCATCCGCTGCGTGCCGACGACCGCGGCTTTTTCACCCAGATCGACGAGCTGGTGGTCAAGCGCGACGACCCTGCCGTGCCGTGGCGGGTGACCCTGGCGCGCCATGCGCTGGAGCAGGAGTGCCCGCCGGCGGCGGATTCCTGGCCGCTGCAGGAAGAGGGTCTCGAGCGCGAAGACCTCACCGCCGAGCCGTTCTTCACCATCGACGGTGAGAAGACCCGCGACATGGACGACGCCCTGCGCGTCGAGACCAGCGACGACGGCTGGACCCTGACCGTCGCCATCGCCGACCCCACCGCCTATGTCGACGAGACCCACCCGGCCGATCAGGAAGCGCGCACCCGCGCCTTCACCGTCTACCTGCCGGGTCAGAACGTGACCATGCTGCCGGAGGCGCTGGCCGACGATCTGTGCTCGCTCAAGCCCGACGTCGAGCGTCCGGTGCTCGCCTGCCGCCTGCAGGTGGGACGCGACGGCACCCTCGGCGAATATCGCTTCTTCGCCGCGACCATCCGCTCCCAGGCGCGGCTGGTCTACGACGACGTCTCCGACTGGCTCGAAGGCGTGGATAACGCCGAGACACCGGCGGCGGCGGTCGCGCCCCAGCTCGAGGCCCTGCGCGACCTGGCCCAGGCCCGGTCGGCCTGGCGCGAACAGAACACGCTGGTGTTCAAGGATCGCCCCGACTACGTCTTCGATCTCGACGACGCCGGCAACGTGCTCGCTATCCGTACCGAGACCCGCCGCACCGGCCAGCGCATGATCGAAGAGGCGATGATCGTCGCCAACGCCTGCTGCGCCGACCTGCTGTCGCGGGAAGTGGGGCACGGTATCTTCAACGTCCACCACGCCTTCGAGCCGGAGAAGCTCGACCCGGCGCTGGAGTTCCTCGCCGCCCAGGGGATCGAGGTGGAACGCGAACAGCTCAGCGAGCTGCCGCGCTACCGCGAGCTGCGCCGGGCGCTGGACAGCCGCGAGGACGCCTGGCTCGACGCCCGCCTGCGCCGCTTCCAGGGTTACACCAACATGTCGGCCCGCCCCGGCCCCCACTTCGGCCTGGGCCTGCCTGCCTACGCCACCTGGACCTCGCCGATCCGCAAGTACGGCGACATGGTCAATCATCGCCTGATCAAGCGCGTGCTCAAGGGTGAAGCGGCGCCGGCGGAAGCCAGCCAGCGGCTGACCGAGCAGCTGACCGAACGCCGCCGACTGAACCGAATGGCCGAGCGCGACGTCAAAGACTGGCTCTACGTGCGCTATCTGGGGCAGTTCCTGGATCAAGGCACGGTGTACGACGCCGATATCATCGATATCCGCCGCGGTGGCATGCGCGTCCGGCTGAGCGCCAACGGCGCCACCGCTTTCATTCCCGCGCCGATGCTGCACAGCGACCGCAATCAGGTGGCGATCGACGACAAGGAAGGCCGCATCCAGATCGCCGGCGAGCCGCGCTATCAACTGGGCGGCACGCTGCGCGTCAAGCTCGTCGAGGCGCGCGAAGCGACCCGCTCGCTGGTGGCGACACCCGCCGAGTGACACGAACCGAGCCGCGTGCGCCAGGGATGGCGCACTCAGGCTACCACCATGGTGTGAACACCCTGTGACAGCGACGCGATATACTGCTGTCTAGGAAAGACCTTCAACGCGCGGCGCGAGCGATCCGCCGGCACTCCGTCATCCGGTCTTTTCTGGCGTCATCGCCATTCTCGGGAATGCGCCGTATCGACAGGGATCGTTTTTTAGAGGAGCGGCTCGTTGCATATTGCCGACGTCACGATGTTCTATGCCCCTGCCAGTGGCGGGGTCCGTACCTACCTCGACGCCAAGCACCGGCGCCTGGCCAAACTTCCCGGGGTCACCTGCAGCCTGCTGATTCCCGGCGCCGAGCGCGTCTCCCATGACGGCGTCTACGAAGTCCCCTCGCCGCCGCTGCCGTTCAGCCAGGGCTATCGCTTTCCGCTGCGCCGTCGCGGCTGGAAACGCGAGCTCCTGCGGGTCAAGCCGGACATCATCGAAGCGGGCGACCCCTACGTCACCGGCTGGGCAGCGCTCGATGCCGGGCGCCAGCTCGACGTACCGGTGGTCGGCTTTTACCACTCGGACCTGCCGCGCCTGATCAGCAACCGCCTCGGCAGCGGCACCGACCGCCTGGTCGAGCGCTATGTCTATCGCCTCTACCGCCGTTTCGATCAGGTGCTGGCGCCCAGCCGAGTGATGGCCGAGCGGCTGACCCGACTGGGGATCGAGCAGGTCGCGGTACAGCCGCTGGGCGTGGATCTCGAGAGCTTCCATCCGCGTTTTCGCGATCCGGCGCTGCGCGCCAAGCTCGGCCTCGACGACGACACCAAGCTTCTGATCTTCGTCGGTCGCGGCTCGCGCGAGAAGAACCTGCATCACCTGCTGGAGATGGCGCGTCAACTGGGCAAGGGCTATCACCTGCTGCTGGTCGGCCCCAGCATGCCCAGCCAGACGCCGGACAACGTCAGCGTGATCGATCGCTATACCCCGACCGAGGAAGTTGCCGGCTGGCTCGCCTCCAGCGACGCCCTGGTTCACGCCGGCACCCAGGAGACCTTCGGCCTGGTCGCGCTGGAAGCGATGGCCAGCGGCATTCCGGTGATCGCCGCGCGCGCCGGCGCGCTGGCCGAGAACGTACCGCTGGGCTGCGGCCTGCTCAGCGAGCCGCACTCCCCTGCCGACATGGCCCGCGCGGTGCGCGAACTGTTCACCCAGCAGGATGCCGAACAGGCCGGACGCCGCGCGCGGCGCTACGTCGAGCGCCACCACGACTGGGACATCGTCATCGATGGCCTGCTCACGCACTATCGCCGCCTGACCAATGCCACCACCAGCGCCACGGCAGCGCAGCATGGGTCGCAGCATGGTTGAACGGCATTTTTCCCTGGTCCTGCACGACATCGCCCCGGAGACCTGGCCCGACTACCAGGGCTTCGTCGAGGCGATCGACCGTCTGAGCGAGCGTCTCGGCCCGATTCCCATCACCTGGCTGGTAGTACCCGACTTCCACGGTCGCGGCGCATGCCGCTATAGCGACGAGCTGCGCCGGGTCCTGGACAGCCGCCTCGCCCGCGGCGACGAACTGGTGCTGCACGGCTACTTTCACCGTGACGATGCGCCCCGACCGCGCACCCTGCACGACTTCTACATGCGCCGCATCTACACCTGGGAGGGGGAGTTCTATACCCTCGACCAGGCCACCGCCGGCGCCCTGCTCGACGACGGCATGGCGCAGTTCGACGCCTGTGGCTGGCCCCACGGCGGCTTCGTGGCACCGGCCTGGCTGATGAGCCAGGGCACCCGTGTCGCGCTGCGCCAGCGCCCCTTCACCTACACCAGTGACCCGCAGCAGCTCTACCGCTTGCCCGGTTTCGAGCCGATCAAGGCGCCGAGTATCGTCTGGAGCGCGCGCAGTGCCTGGCGACGCGGCATGTCGCGGGTGGTCAGTGCCGTCCAGCAGCGCCGCTTCAAGCAGGCCGCACTGCTGCGCCTGGCCCTGCATCCGGTCGACATGCGCTACCGCGTCTCCTACGACTACTGGTATCGGCTGGTGGAACAGCTCATGGGTGAAGGACGCCAGGCGGTGACCAAGCAGCACTGGCTGGATCATCACGCCCCCGACCTCGCCATGCGCAAGGATCGTTCGGCGGCATGAAACGGATCATCTGGTGTCTGGTGCTGGGCCTGGTGGCAGCACTGGCGATTCCCCTGCTGATCGGCGGGCGAGGTATCGTCACCGAGCTGCGCGGCTTTCCCACCTCCACGCTGCTGCTGATGCTGGGCATGATCTTTGTGTGCTGGAATCTCAACGCCCTGCGCCTGCGCCTGCTGCTGGCCGGGCGCGCCGGCAAGCTGTCCCAGGCGCGCGCCTTCTCGATCGTGATGGCCACCGAATTCGCCATCTGTGCCACCCCGGGTGGTACCGGCGGGCCGCTGACTCTGCTCGGCCTGCTCGCCCGGCGCGGAGTGCGCCCGGCGCAATCCTCGGCGATCTTTGCCGTCGACCAGCTCACCGACCTGCTGTTCTTCCTCTCCGGCCTGGTCGGCGTCGCCGCCTATGTGCTGATCGAAGCGGTCGATCTGCAGCTGGGCTGGCTGGTGGGCCTGCCCACGACGCTGCTGGTCAGCGCGCTGGCGATCCTGTGGCTGACGCTGAGCCACTACAACCGGGTGATGCAGGTGACCGGGCGCTGGCTCGAGAAGCTCAACGTCAAGCGCCGCTCGCGCTTCGGTCTGGCGCGGCGTCTGCTGCACTTTCGCAATTCGCTGGTCGAGACCCTGCGCCTGCCGCGCTGGCTGCTGTTCGCCATCTTCCTGCTCTGCTGCGCCCACTGGCTGGTGCGCTACAGCGTACTGTTCCTGGTGGTACAGGGGCTGGGGCAGCATATCGACTGGGCCTGGACCTTCCTGGTGCAGATGGTATCGATGGCCGCCGGCCAGCTGAGCTTTTTGCCCGGGGGCGCCGGCGGTGCCGAACTCACCTCCTCGGCACTGCTGACGCCGCTGATCGGCGCCCAGGCAGCGGCCGCCTCGGTGCTGATCTGGCGCTTCGTCACCTACTACTTCTATCTGCTGGCCGGCTTCCCGATCTTTCTCGCCACCGCCGGCCGCGCCTTTTTGCGCATGATGGCGCGCCGCCAGCAGCGGCGCTGAGCGCCGCTGCCGTGATCGGCGCCGCACAGGCCTGATCTAGCGCCCGGGAGATTGCCGGGGCCAAGCTCGTCGCACTGTTTCCCAGCCACGCTCTGTTTGCCAGTCAACTAATGGCGCCCAGCGCCGCCGGCGATCGATCTCCGATATAGCCGACCCATAACGCAAACGGCCCGACAGGCAGTGCCTGGCGGGCCGTCGTCGCAGCGCAAGCTGCGCGCCGTGAAGCGATTACCAGCCGGTAACGGCTTTCAGCGCATCACCGATCTCGGCGAGCGAACGCACGGTCTTGACCCCGGCGTCTTCCAGCGCGGCGAATTTCTCGTCCGCGGTGCCCTTGCCACCGGAGATGATCGCACCGGCGTGGCCCATGCGCTTGCCCGGAGGGGCGGTGACACCAGCGATGTAGGAGACCACCGGCTTGGAGACGTTGGCCTTGATGTAGGCCGCAGCTTCCTCTTCGGCGGTGCCGCCGATCTCGCCGATCATCACGATCGCTTCGGTCTGCGGATCCTTCTCGAACATCTCGAGGATGTCGATGAAGGTGGACCCCGGAATCGGGTCGCCGCCGATGCCCACGCAGGTGGACTGGCCGAAGCCGTGATCGGTGGTCTGCTTGACCGCTTCGTAGGTCAGAGTGCCGGAGCGCGATACGATACCGACCTTGCCCGGCTTGTGGATGTGACCCGGCATGATGCCGATCTTGGTCTCACCCGGGGTGATCACGCCGGGGCAGTTGGGGCCGATCAGGCGCACGCCCAGCTCGTCACACTTGACCTTGACGTCGAGCATGTCCAGCGTCGGGATACCTTCGGTGATGCACACGATCAGCTTGATGCCGGCGTTGGCGGCTTCGAGGATCGAGTCCTTGCAGAAAGCAGCGGGCACGTAGATCACGCTGGCCTCGGCGCCGGTCTGCTCGACCGCTTCCTTGACGGTGTTGAACACCGGCAGGCCCAGGTGCTCCTGGCCGCCCTTGCCCGGGGTGACGCCGCCGACCATGTTGGTGCCGTAGGCGATCGCCTGCTCGGAGTGGAAGGTCCCCTGGCCACCGGTGAAGCCCTGGCAGATGACCTTGGTGCTCTTGTCGATCAGGATACTCATTACTTGCCCTCCGCCGCTTTGACGACCTGCTGAGCCGCGTCAGTCAGGCTGGTAGCAGCGATGATGTTCAGACCGCTGGAGGCCAGCTTCTCGGCACCCAGCTCGGCGTTGTTACCTTCCAGACGCACCACCACCGGCACGTTGACGCCGACCTGCTCGACGGCACCGATGATGCCTTCGGCGATCATGTCGCAACGCACGATGCCGCCGAAGATGTTGACCAGCACGGCCTTGACGTTGGTGTCGGAGAGAATGATCTTGAACGCTTCCGCCACCCGCTCCTTGGTCGCGCCGCCACCGACGTCGAGGAAGTTGGCCGGGCTGCCGCCGTTCAGGTTGACGATGTCCATGGTACCCATGGCCAGACCGGCACCGTTGACCATGCAGCCGATGTTACCGTCGAGCGCGACGTAGTTGAGCTCCCACTCCTGGGCATGGGCTTCGCGCTCGTCTTCCTGCGACGGATCGCGCATCGCCTGCAGGTCCGGGTGACGGTAGAGGGCGTTGGCGTCCAGGTTGATCTTGGCGTCGAGGCAGTGGAGGTTGCCTTCGTCGGTGATCACCAGCGGGTTGATCTCCAGCAGGGCCAGATCCTTGTCGTGGAACAGCTTGGAGAGACCCAGGAAGATCTTGGTGAACTGCTTGATCTGGTCCTTGTTCAGGCCCAGCTGGAAAGCCAGCTCACGCGCCTGGTACGGCTGTGCGCCGACCAGCGGATCGATCTCGGCCTTGAGGATCTTCTCGGGCGTCTCCTCGGCGACCTTCTCGATCTCGACACCGCCCTCGGTGGAGGCCATGAAGACCACGCGACGAGTGGCGCGATCGACCACCGCACCCAGGTAGAGTTCGCTGGCGATGTCGGTGCAGTTCTCGACCAGAATCTTGGCGACCGGCTGACCTTTTTCGTCGGTCTGGTAGGTCACCAGGTTCTTGCCCAGCCACTGCTCGGCGAACGCCTTGGCGGCTTCCGGGCTCTCGACCAGCTTGACACCGCCGGCCTTGCCGCGACCGCCGGCATGGACCTGGGCCTTGACGACCCACTTGTCGCCACCGATTTTCTTGCAGGCCTGTGCCGCTTCTTCGGGGGTGTCGACGGCGAAGCCTTTGGACACCGGAAGACCGTAATCGGCAAACAGTTGCTTGCCCTGATACTCGTGAAGGTTCATCGATTCATGCCATTAGGTTGCATGTGACTCGAATGGCAGGGGCCGCTGAAAGGCCCCCGCCCCCGTGCCGCTCCGAAACCAGAACGGCACCTCTGGCAAGACGCGCGAATAATAGAACTTACTTGCGCTTCTTGCGGTTGGCCATGTGAATGGCGTGACCGTCGACGGCCAGCGCCGCTTCGTGGACCGCTTCGGAAAGTGTCGGGTGAGCGAAGCAGGTCAGGGCCAGATCCTCGGCGCTGGAGCCGAACTCCATGGCGATGACGCCCTGGGCGATCAGTTCGCCGGCGTGCTGGCCGAGGATATGCACGCCGAGGATGCGATCGGTCTTGGCGTCGGCGACGACCTTGACCATGCCTTCCGGGGCGTTGTTGGCGAGCGCCCGGCCGCTGGCGGAGAACGGGAAGGTACCGGTGCTGACCTCGATCCCCTGCTCCTTGGCCTGCTGCTCGTTCATGCCGACCCAGGCCACTTCCGGCGCGGTGTAGATGACGCTGGGGATGGTGTCGTAGTTCATCTCCGGCTTCTGGCCGGCGATGATGTCGGCGACCATCACGCCCTCTTCCGAGGCCTTGTGCGCCAGCATCGGGCCGCGCACCACGTCACCGATGGCGTAGACGCCGGAGACGCTGGTACGGCACTGGTCGTCGACGAAGATGAAGCCGCGCTCGTCGAGCTTCACGCCGGCGCCATCGTCGAGCAGCTTGTCGGTGTAGGGCTTGCGGCCGACACACACGATCAGCTTGTCGAAGGTCTGCTCCTGGTCGCCGTCGCTGTCGGTGTACTGGACCACGACTTCACGCTTGTCGCCCTTGCCCTTGACCTCGGAGCCGGTGACGCGCGCGCCCAGCTTGATGTCCAGACCCTGCTTCTTGAGCAGCTTCAGGGTCTCCTTGGAGATCGCCTGATCGACCATCGGCAGGAAGCTGTCGAGCGCTTCGAGCACGGTCACTTCACTGCCCAGACGGCTCCACACGCTGCCCAGCTCGAGACCGATGACGCCGGCCCCGATCACGCCCAGGCGCTTGGGCGCTTCACTGAATTCGAGCGCACCGGCGGAGTCGACGATGATGTCATCGGTCATCGGCGCCGGTGGAATGTTCACCGGCACCGAGCCGGAAGCGATGATGACGTTGTCGGCAGTGTAGGTCTGGCTCTTGCCGTCGTGGCCGGTCACTTCGACCTGCTTGCCGTCGAGCAGCTTGCCGGTACCTTCCAGCGCGGTGACGCCGTTGGACTTGAACAGCATGCTGATACCGCCGGTGTTCTTGGCGATGACGCTGTTCTTGAACTCCATCATCTTCTTGACGTCGGTGGCGACGTCGCCGACGTTGATGCCGATCTCGGCATAGTGATCGCGCGTCTCGACGAACTTGTGCGACGTCTCGAGCAGCGCCTTGGACGGGATACAGCCCACGTTGAGGCAGGTGCCGCCGTGGACGGTCTTGCCTTCCTTGTTCACCCACTTCTCGACACAGGCCGTCTTGAGGCCCAGTTGTGCGGCGCGGATCGCGGCCACGTAGCCGCCAGGGCCGGCGCCAATGACGATCACATCGAATTTATCGGCCATGAAAGATTTCCTGTTCGTCTCGTGTGCCATCCGCCGGGGCGCGCCCCGGCGGATCCGGATGTCGGGCGGTCAGATGTCCAGCAGCAGACGCGCCGGATCCTCGAGCAGCGACTTGATCGCCACCAGGAACTGGACCGCATCCTTGCCGTCGATCATGCGGTGGTCGTAGGAGACCGCCAGATACATCATCGGGCGAATCTCGACCTTGCCGTTGACCGCCATCGGGCGCTCCTGGATCTTGTGCATGCCCAGGATCGCGGTCTGCGGCGGGTTGAGGATCGGCGTCGACATCAGCGAGCCGAAGATACCGCCGTTGGTGATGGTGAAGGTACCGCCCTGCATGTCTTCGATGCCGAGCTTGCCGTCACGACCGCGGCTACCGAAGTCGCCGATCGCCTTCTCGATGTCGGCCAGCTTCATGCTGTCGGTATCACGCAGGACCGGCACCACCAGGCCCCGCGGGGTGGAGACGGCGACGCCGATGTCCTGGTAGCCGTGATAGACGATGTCGGTGCCGTCGATCGAGGCGTTGACGTCGGGGAAGCGCTTGAGCGCTTCGGTCGCCGCCTTGACGAAGAAGCCCATGAAACCGAGCTTGACGTCGTGGGCCTTCTGGAAGGTGTCCTTGTACTGGCTGCGCAGGGCCATCACCGCGCTCATGTCCACCTCGTTGTAGGTGGTGAGCATGGCCGCGGTCTGCTGGGCCTGGACCAGACGCTTGGCGATGGTCTGACGCAGACGGCTCATCGGCACGCGCTGCTCGGGACGCTCGCCCTCGACCGCCGGTGCGGCCTTGGCGCCGCCGGCCGGCTTGTCGGCCTTGGGTGCGGCGGACTTCTTGGCGGAGCCGCTGTCGATGGCCTTCTGCACGTCTTCCTTCAGGACACGACCGCCCTTGCCGGTGCCTTCGATCTTGGCCACATCGAGATCGTTCTCGGCCGCCAGCTTGCGCGCTGCCGGCGCGAGGATCTTGCCGTCGACCTTGGCATCCGCCTCGCCGTCGTCGTCGCTGGAGGCCTGCTCGGCGGGCGCGTCATCGCTGGCACCACCCTCGGCACCTTCGCTGAACACCGCCAGCAGGGCCTCGGATTCGACCTGCTCGCCCTCCTGGACCTTGATCTCGGCTAGGGCGCCATCGGCCGGCGCGACCACTTCCAGCACGACCTTGTCGGTCTCGATCTCAGCCAGCACCTCATCGCGCTTGACCGCTTCGCCGACCTTCTTGGTCCAGCTGGCGACGGTGCCTTCCTGTACCGACTCCGGGAAGCTCGGCGCCTTGACATCGTGCTGCTTGCCGCCGCCGGCCGGCTTCTTGGCAGACGACTTGTCGTCGCCCTTGGCATCGTCGGACTTGGTGTCGCTGGACTTGGCGTCGTCGGCCTTGGTGTCACCAGACTTGGCTTCGCCGCCCTTGCCACCTTCGCCGGCGGCGCCGAGCACGCCCAGCACCTGCTCGGACTCGCAGGTGTCACCCTCTTCGATCTTGATCTCGGAGAGCGTGCCGGCTTCCGGCGCCACCACTTCCAGAACCACCTTGTCGGTCTCGATCTCGACGATCAGTTCATCGCGCTCGACGCTGTCGCCCACCTTCTTGTGCCAGGTGGCAACGGTTCCCTCGGCAACGGATTCGGGGAAAGTCGGCGCTTTGATATCAGTAGCCATGTCGTATCCTTAATCTCTTCTCTGTCGCATCTGTTCCGGCAGCATGGCGCCTCAGGCGTTGAAGGCGTCGTCGACCAGCTGGCTCTGTTGTGCCACATGGACCGACATGTAGCCCGCGGCGGGCGCGGCGGATGCCGGACGACCCGCGAACTTGAGGCTGTGGTCCAACCCTTCGCGCACCATGCTCGCCACCAGGCGAAGATGATGCTGGCTCTGATACCAGGCGCCCTGGTTGAGCGGCTCTTCCTGACACCAGACGACCTGTTCCAGGTTCGGAAAGGCCTTGAGCGCGTCGAACAGTTCTTCCTTGGGGAAGGGGTAGAGCTGCTCGACACGAATGATCGCGGTATCGTCGCGCTGGTTCTCGGCACGGTAGCTGGCGAGATCGTAGTAGACCTTGCCCGAGCAGATGACTGCCCGCTTGACCGCCTGCGGATCGCGCTCGCCGACGTCCGGGATGACCATCTGGAAGCGGCCGTCGGACAGCTCTTCCATGGTCGACGTGGCATCCTTGTGACGCAGCAGACTCTTGGGCGACATCACGATCAGCGGCTTGCGCAGCGGACGGATCACCTGGCGCCGCAGCAGATGGAAGATCTGCGCCGGGGTGGTCGGCACGCACACCTGCATGTTGTGCTCGGCGCACAGCTGCAGGAAGCGCTCGAGGCGCGCGGAGGAGTGCTCCGGCCCCTGGCCTTCGTAACCGTGCGGCAGCAGCAGCGTCAGCCCGCACAGGCGCGCCCACTTCGACTCGCCCGAGGAGATGAACTGGTCGACCACGACCTGGGCGCCGTTGAAGAAGTCCCCGAACTGGGCCTCCCAGATGATCAGCGCATTGGGCGTGGTGGTAGCGTAGCCGTACTCGAACGCCAGCACCGCCTCCTCCGAGAGGAAGGAGTCGTGGATGGTGAAGTTCGGCTGCCCTTCCTTGATGTGCTGCAGCGGAATGTAGGTCGAGCCGTCTTCCTGGTTGTGGACCACGGCGTGGCGGTGGGAGAAGGTCCCGCGGCCGGCGTCCTGGCCGGTCAGCCGCACCGGATGGTCGGCGTCGACCAGAGTGGCGTAGGCCAGGGTCTCGGCAAAGCCCCAGTTGAGCGGCTGGTTGCCGGCGAGCATCTTGCGACGCTCTTCGTAGACCCGTGAAACCTGACGCTGAACCTCGACCCCGTTGGGGATCTCGCTCATCTTCTGCGCCAGCTGGCGCAGGTGCTCGAGGTCGCAGCTGGTGTCGGTGTCACCGCTCCACTCGTGGCCCAGGTACGGCGTCCAGTCGACGAACAGACCGGTGTTGGGCTGTTTCACCAGGGCGTTGGCCACGTGATTGCCGGCCAGCAGATCATCGCGATACTGCTCGCCCATCTGCTTGGCCTGCTCCTCGGTGAGCACGCCCTCTTCGATCAGTTGCTCGACGTAGAGCGTGCGCGTCGACTTGTGCGACTTGATCTTGGCGTACATCAGCGGCTGGGTGCCGGAGGGCTCGTCGGCTTCGTTGTGACCGCGCCGACGATAGCAGACCAGATCGATGACCACGTCGCGCTTGAACGCCTTGCGATAGTCCACCGCCACCTGGGTCGCATGCAGCACCGCTTCCGGGTCGTCACCGTTGACGTGGAAGATCGGCGCCTGAACCATCTTGGCGATGTCGGTGCAGTATTCGGTGGAGCGCGCGTCGTCGGGCCGCGAGGTGGTGAAACCGACCTGGTTGTTGATCACGATGTGCAGCGTGCCGCCGGTCTTGTAACCGCGGGTCTGCGACATCTGGAAGGTCTCCATGACCACGCCCTGACCGGCGAAAGCAGCGTCGCCGTGGATCACCACCGGCAGCACCTGCTCGCCATCGACGTCGTCGCGACGGTCCTGGCGGGCGCGCACCGACCCTTCGACCACTGGAGAAACGATCTCCAGGTGGGAGGGGTTGAAGGCCAGCGCCAGGTGCACTTCGCCGCCCGGGGTCATGACGTTGGAGCTGAAGCCCTGGTGATACTTGACGTCACCGGAACCGCGCTCGAGCTGCTTCTTGCCGTCGAATTCATCGATCAGCTCAGACGGGCTCTTGCCGAGGATGTTGACCAGCAGGTTGAGGCGGCCACGGTGGGCCATGCCGATGACCACTTCCTTGACGCCGTAGGTGCCACTACGCTGGATCACCTCGTCCATCATCGGGATGAAGGACTCACCGCCTTCCAGTCCGAAGCGCTTGGTGCCGGGGTACTTGGAGGCGAGATAGCTCTCCAGCCCTTCGGCGGCGGTGAGGCGCTCGAGCAGATGCTCGCGATCGCTCTGGCTGTACTTGGGCTTGGAGCGCACCGACTCGAAACGCTGCTGCAGCCAGCGCTTCTCTTCGGTGTTGACGATGTGCATGAACTCACAGCCGATCGACCGGCAGTAGGTCTGATCCAACGCCTCGACGATCTCCTTGAGCGGTGCCTCGTCCTTGCCCAGGAAGAACGAACCGGTCTGGAACACGGTGTTCATGTCGGCCTGGGTGAGGTCGTGGAAGGAGAGATCGAGGTCAGGCACGGTCTCGGCCTGGCGCAGACCGAGGGGATCGATGTCAGCGCGCTGGTGGCCACGGAAGCGGTAGGCGTTGATCAGCTGCAGTACCTTGACCTGCTTGCGATTCTCGCTGCTGCCGGCGGTACTGGGGGCGGCTTGCCCGGGACGACGCTCGCGCGCCAGCTGATAGAACTGCTCCCGGATGGGGCTCAGGGGGACATCATGAGCGGGGGTACCTTCCAACCGGGGCAACTGATCGAAGGCCTGGCGCCACTCGTCGGGCACGGTCGAGGGATCGTTCAGGTACTGCTCGTAGAGCGCTTCCACGTAGTGAGCGTTACCGCCGCTCATGTGGGAAGTGCGCCACATCAACTCCATTATGCCTTCTTGCATATCTCGTTCACCCTGCACTGATGGGGTGTTGTCGGCGCCGGTCGCGATCTGCGTCACGGCGTCACTCCGTCACCGTCGCGAGACGGCGTAACGACCATGTAGGCGAAGCGGCGTCATGATCGTTAAAAGCCGGTGCACGAGGCACCGGCCAGCATTCTGATAGTCGGCTCGGCTGCGACACCGTGTCGCAGCCGGCGAGCGCGGCACATGATAACAAGCCGCGCGCTACGATTTAAGTCGTAGATGCCCGCACCCGCGCTCAGGTGGCGTTGGACAGCAGCATTTCCCGAATCTTGCCGATGGCCCGGGTCGGATTGAGACCTTTGGGGCACACCGAGACGCAGTTCATGATGCCGCGGCAGCGGAACAGGCTGAACGGGTCCTCGAGCTCGGCCAGACGCGCCTGGGTGGCGTTGTCACGCGAGTCGGCGAGGAAACGGTAGGCCTGCAGCAGGCCGGCCGGGCCGACGAACTTGTCCGGGTTCCACCAGAACGACGGGCACGAGGTCGAGCAGCAGGCGCACAGGATGCACTCGTAGAGGCCGTCGAGCTTGTCGCGCTCTTCCGGCGACTGCAGTCGCTCGATCGCGGGTGCCGCGGTGTCGTTCTGCAGATACGGCTGCATGCGCTCGTACTGCTTGTAGAACAGCCCCATGTCGACCACCAGATCGCGCATGACCGGCAGACCCGGCAGCGGACGCAGCACCAGCTTGTTGTCCTTGACCACCTCGGACAGCGCGGTGATGCAGGCCAGGCCGTTCTTGCCGTTCATGTTCATGCCGTCGGAGCCGCAGACCCCTTCACGGCAGCTCCGGCGAAAGGCCAGCGAACTGTCCTGATCTTTGATCATGGTCAGCACGTTGAGGACCATCAGATCGCGCCCCTGGGTGTCGATCTGGAACTCCTGCATGTAGGGCGCGGAGTCGGTCTCGGGGTTGTAGCGGTAAACGGAAACCTGAAGACTGGACATGAGTGACAACCCCCTCAGTAGGTACGGATTTTCGGCTCGAAGGTATCGACCGTCTTCGGCGTGAAGTTGACATCACGCTTGGTCACGCGCTTGTCGCCCGGATGGAACAGCGAGTGCTTGAGCCAGTTGACGTCGTCACGATCCGGATAGTCGTAGCGCGAGTGAGCACCGCGGCTCTCCTTGCGCTCCAGCGCCGCGATGGCGGTCGCTTCGGCCACTTCGAGCAGGTTGTCGAGCTCCAGCGCTTCGACCCGGGCGGTGTTGAAGGCGTTGGACTTGTCACTCAGGTGGGCCTTACCGATACGCTCGCGCAGCTCGGCCAGCTTGCTCACACCCTCTTGCATGTTGTCTTCCTGACGGAAGACCCCGAAGGCGTTCTGCATGGTGTTCTGCAGCTCGGCCTTGAGTTCGGAGACCGATTCGCCGCCGCTGGACTCGTTCCAGCGCGACAGGCGCGCCATGGCACTGTCGACGTCCGACTGCGAGGCGTCGAGGTATTCGATACCTTCGTTGAGCGCCTTCTCGATGTAGATGCCCGCAGCGCGACCGAAGACCACCAGGTCGAGCAGCGAGTTGCCGCCCAGACGGTTGGCGCCGTGAACCGAGACGCAGGCCGCCTCGCCACACGCGAACAGCCCGTTGATGATGGCGTCGTTGCCGTCCTTGTCCTGGGTCAGCGCCTGGCCGTGAACGTTGGTCGGAATACCGCCCATCATGTAGTGGCAGGTCGGGGTGACCGGGATCGGCTCCTTGACCGGATCGACGTGAGCGAAGGTCTTGGAGAGCTCGACGATGCCGGGCAGGCGCTTCATCAGCACCTCTTCACCCAGGTGGTCGAGCTTGAGCATGACGTGGTCGGCGTTCTCGCCGCAGCCGCGCCCTTCCAGCACTTCCATGACCATGGCCCGGGCAACCACGTCGCGGCCGGCGAGGTCCTTGGCGTTGGGCGCGTAGCGCTCCATGAACCGCTCGCCATCCTTGTTGATCAGATAGCCGCCCTCGCCACGACAGCCCTCGGTCACCAGACAGCCGGCACCGTGGATACCGGTCGGGTGGAACTGCCACATCTCGATGTCCTGCACCGGGAAGCCGGCGCGCAGCGCCATGCCGATACCGTCACCGGTGTTGATCAGGGCGTTGGTGGTGGAGGCGTAGATACGGCCCGCGCCGCCGGTGGCCAGTACGGTGGCCTTGGACTTGACGTGCACGATTTCACCGGTCTCGATGCACAGCGCGATACAGCCGACCACGTCGCCGTTGGCGTTCTTGACCAGATCGATGGCGTACCACTCGTCGAGGAACACCGTGTTGTTCTTCAGGTTGTTCTGGTACAGCGTGTGCAGCAGCGCGTGGCCGGTACGGTCGGCCGCGGCACAGGTACGTGCCGCCTGGCCGCCCTTGCCGAAGTCCTTGGACTGGCCGCCGAACGGACGCTGATAGATGCGACCGTTGTCGAAGCGTGAGAACGGCAGCCCCATGTGCTCGAGTTCGAAGACCGCCTTGGGGCCCTCGGTGCACATGTATTCGGCGGCGTCCTGGTCGGTGATGTAGTCACCGCCCTTGACGGTGTCGTACATGTGCCAGCGCCAGTCGTCGTTGGGATCGGCGGAGGCGATGGCACAGGTGATGCCACCCTGGGCGGAGACCGTGTGCGAGCGGGTCGGGAAGACCTTCGACAGCACCGCCGTCTTCTTGCCGGACTTGGCCAGCTCGAGTGCTGCGCGCAGGCCGGAACCGCCACCGCCGATGATGATGGCGTCGAATGTCAGGTTTCGCATGGTAGACATGGATCAGGCTCCCCAGAGGACTTGTACGCCCCACACCAGAAAAACGAAGATGGCGAGAATCACGACGGCCTGGAATCCGAAACGTGCGCCGGTGTGCTTGAGGTAGTCGGTGGAGATGGTCCACAGACCGACCCAGGCGTGTGCGGCCATCGAGATGAAGGCCAGCAGCGAGAAGATACGCATCCAGGTCTGCGCGAACAGCCCGCTCCAGGTGACGTAATCGAGGTTGGGATGGAACAGCAGATAAGCGACCAGGAACAGCGCATAGACCGCCAGGACGAGCGCCGAGACGCGCTGGATCAGCCAGTCGGAAAGGCCGCTGCGACCGAGATTCGTGATGTTGGTTACCATACCCAGACTCCTGCCAGAACCACCAGAACGGCACTGATCACGACCGTGATCTGCGCCTTACGCGTACCGCCTTCGAGATCGACGCCGTAGCCTGCGTCCATCAGCAGGTGCTTGATACCGGCCACGAAGTGGAACCCTAGCGCTGAGAGCAGACCCCAGGCGACCAGCTTGGCCAGTACGTTGTGCGCCAGCACATCGCTCACTGTCTCGAACCCCTGCGGCGAGGAGAGCGACTTATCCAGGGCCCAGAAGCCGAAGATCAGCCCGACGAACAGGATGACGCCGGTAACGCGGTGAGTGATGGAGGTCAGTGCGGGAAGTGGAAAGTGGATGGTAGACAGGTCGAGGTTTACTGGACGTTTGCTATTCACGGCTGTTCAACACTCTCTTGACCCAGACGGGTCTGGCCCGTATGGGCTGTGGTTTTTAGAAGCAGGATCTCGGTCGCGGAACTGGTTTCCCTGCGGCCCAGGCCGAGCTGACGATGCCATATCGCGCGGGAGAAGATTATAGGGTTTGAGGGCCGGCATGACAAACGGCTACAACTTTGGTCATGCCCAGAACGACCCCAGAAAGCCTGCCTGCGGCACCCGCCACAAGCGCAGACATGGCACTATGACTCCCCTTCTCCCGCAGTGAGACACAGACGTCACGGCGACACCCGGTATCACAGCGGCTACACTCCAGGTCCCGGCCGCAAAAGACGCAGCACGGACTCTTTCACCTGCCGATCGGGCAGAGCCGCCTCGGCCGAAGCGACTCTGCCTGTATCAGTATAGCGACAATCCTGGCCGCGCCCGGCATCTCGGCGCGGAATATGGCCCGCCAGCCTCATCCATGGAGCGGCGCGCCCAGCAGGAGCAGATCACGGGACGCATTGACCGAGCAAAGTGTCGACAATGCGCGAAACCGCCTATAGAAGCCGTTGTCAAAGCCGCTTGGGCGAATTGACAAACCTTTGCGGAAACCTATAGTGGGCGAACTCTTTTTGCCCGCATAGCAGGAAAGACAAAGGGTTATGTCACGATAGGGAGGCCTACATGGCTGACAGAAAAGCGAAACTTTCCGTCGATGGTGTCGACAAGACGATTGAATTCCCGGTTTATTCCGGCACCCTCGGACCGGACGTCGTCGATGTGCGCAGCCTGACCGGCGAGGGACTGTTCACCTACGACCCGGGCTTCGTCGCCACCGCCGCCTGCGAGTCGGGCATCACCTACATCGATGGCGGCGCCGGCGTACTGCTCCACCGCGGCTACCCCATCGAGCAGCTGGCCGACAACTCCAACTATGTGGAACTCAGCTACCTGCTGATGTTCGGCGAACTGCCCACCGCCGAGCAGTACCGCGACTTCTCCGAGACGGTCAGCCGTCACACCATGGTTCACGAGCAGATCGTCAACTTCTACAAAGGCTTCCGTCGCGACGCCCACCCGATGGCGATCCTGTGCGGCGTGGTCGGCGGGCTGGCCGCGTTCTACCACGACAACCTCGATATCACCGACGCCGAGCAGCGCCATGTCAGCGCCATCCGCCTGATCGCCAAGATGCCGACGCTGGCCGCCATGTGCCACAAGTACAACATCGGCCAGCCGTTCATGTATCCGCGCAACGATCTCAACTACGCGGAAAACTTCCTCCACATGATGTTCGGCAACCCGTGTGAGAACTACGAGGTCAATCCGATCATGGCCAAGGCGATGGATCGCATCTTCATGCTCCACGCCGACCACGAACAGAACGCCTCGACCTCGACGGTACGCCTGACTGGCTCCACCGGCGCCAATCCCTTCGCCTGCATCAGCGCCGGCATCGCAGCCCTCTGGGGCCCGGCCCACGGCGGCGCCAACGAAGCGGTACTGGCAATGCTCGACGAGATCGGCGACGACTCCGAAGAGAACATCCAGCGCTTCATCGACAAGGCCAAGGACAAGAACGATCCGTTCAAGCTGATGGGCTTCGGCCACCGGGTCTATCGCAACTTCGACCCGCGCGCCAAGGTGATGAAGGAGACCTGCGACGAGGTGCTCAAAGAGCTCGGGATCGCCGACGACCCGCAGCTCAAGATCGCCAAGCGCCTCGAACAGATCGCGTTGGAGGACGAGTACTTCATCGAGCGCAAGCTCTACCCCAACGTCGACTTCTATTCCGGCATCATCCTCAAGGCCATCGGCATCCCGACCAACATGTTCACCGTGATCTTCGCGATGGCGCGTACCGTCGGCTGGATCTCGCACTGGAACGAGATGATCAGCAACGGCTACCGCATCGGTCGCCCGCGCCAGCTCTATACCGGCCACGCCAAGCGCGACTACCCCAGCTCGAACTGAGATTCGCGCCCCGGGGTAGCGCTCACCCTACCGTAACCGCCGATCCCATCGGCGGTTTTTTTTGGCCGCGGAAGATGTCCACACATTCTGTGGATAACCCTGTTCAAAACCATCATACAATGTCACGCAGGCCCCCTGACAGGCGCCCTGAAGACAGATCGTTCAATTTTTGATCAACCGCAACACACTGATTTATAAGAAAAAAGCAGGATATATACGCATTTCAGCCGCTTACCCGCAGGCCTCGGCGGCACAGCGGGACGCAGTGGACAATCGACCACGTTGTCAAGCGTTATGAAGCGATCAAAAACGAGTTATCAACAGCCAGCCACATAGGTTGACGGTCGAAATGGGAAGGATGAGGAAAAGCAGAAGTGGCGTCCCATAGGGGGTTCGAACCCCTGTTACCGCCGTGAAAGGGCGGTGTCCTGGACCACTAGACGAATGGGACGCAAAGGCGCGACATCGGTCGCGATGTTCCTTGGTGGAGCCTAGCGGGATCGAACCGCTGACCTCGACACTGCCAGTGTCGCGCTCTCCCAGCTGAGCTAAGGCCCCGTCTCAGGAACGGGGCGAACTATACGGGTATCTAACTGATCCGTCAACACTTTATTTGAGCGCCGACGGATCCGGCCAGGATTCGCTTCAAAGCTCGCGATAGCGCTTCTCGAGCCGCTTGGCCTGCTTCTTGGAGACCCCGCCGAGCACCTCGATGGCGTGACGCAGACGCGCCCGGGTCATGTCGGAGCCGATGATCGCCATCGCATCGAGTACCGAGGTGGAGTGGGCGCTGCCGGTGACGGCGATGAACACCGGGGCCAGGAACGCCTTCATCTTGAGTTCTAGCGCCGCCGAGAGTGACTGGCACACCTCCAGCAGCTCGGCCTTCTCCCAGCGGCCGACCGCCTCGAGGCGCCAGGTCAGGAACTGCAGTAGCTCGACCAGTGACTCCCGCTCCAGGGCCACCCCATCGAAACTCTCGGCACTGATCGAGGGCAGCCCGGAGAAAAAGTGCCCGGCCAGCGGAATGGCGTCGGACAGGGTCGAGATCCGCGGACGAATCTGCGGCAGGATCTGGCCCACGTACTCCTCGTTGAAAGCCCAGCTGCGCAGCGCTTCGAGCAGCCCGGCATCGTCCAGGTCCTCACGGATATAGACGCCATTGAGCCAGGTGAGCTTATCGAGATCGAACACCGGCCCACCCAGCGACACGCGCTGGATATCGAAATTGGCCATCATCTCGTCGAGCGAGAACTTCTCACGCTCGTCCGGCATCGACCAGCCCATGCGACCCAGATAGTTGGTCAGCGCCTGGGGCAGATAGCCCATGCGCCGGTAGTAGTTGATCGAGGTCGGGTTCTTGCGCTTGGACAGCTTCGACTTGTCCGGGTTGCGCAGCAGCGGCATGTGGCACAGCACCGGCATTTCCCAGCCGAAGTAGGCGTAAAGCAGCTGATGCTTGGGCGCCGAGTTGATCCACTCCTCACCGCGCAGCACATGGGTGATCCCCATGAGATGGTCATCGACCACATTGGCCAGGTGGTAGGTGGGCATGCCGTCGGACTTGAGCAGAATCTGAGCGTCTACCTGGGCCCAGTCGACCTCGATCCGACCGCGAAGCATGTCGTCGATCTCGCAGGTTCCACTGTCCGGCACGTGCATGCGGATCACGTAGGGGTAGCCTTCCGCTTCGCGGCGGGCGCGCTCCGCTTCGTCCAGAGCCAGATCGCTGGACTTGAGCGCCAGATGCTGGCCCGCCTCACGCCGCGCTTCGCGCAGCGCGTCCAGCTCCTCGCTGGTGCGATAGCACTTGAAGGCATGACCGGCATCCAGCAACTGCTGGGCGTGCTCGGCGTAGATCTCACCACGCTCGCTCTGGCGGTAGGGGCCGTGCGGGCCACCCACATCGGGGCCTTCGTCCCAGCTCAGCCCCATCCAGCTCAGCGAATCGAGGATCATCTGCTCCGACTCCAGCGTCGAGCGCTGGCGATCGGTATCTTCGATCCGCAGGATGAACTGCCCGCCATGCTGGCGCGCGAAACAGAGATTGAAGAGCGCAATATAGGCCGTCCCGACATGGGGGTCACCGGTCGGGGAAGGCGCGATACGCGTGCGTACAGTCATGAATCCAATCCGTTGATGAAAAAGCGGGCCTGGGCCCGTAAAGAGATCCCCACGCGACTCGCGCGAGGGCTTCCCGATCTCGCTAGTATACGCGCCCTCAGCGGCCACCTGCAGGCCCAACCCGTCAAGGCAGCGCCGGGAAACTTCGACACAAATTGTTCAAGTGGCACGAAAGGCACTAAGATTCATTATCGTGCAGAACGATAGCCCTGTCCCGAGCGTCTCGTCCAACGCTCGGCCATGGCGGTCCGAGACTTTCCGGCACCTCCTCGACAGCTGGAATTTTTCTTACATTCCGACACGTTGCGATAAATGTCGAGAACGTCGCTCCAACCAACCCGAAACAAACTTCGGTGATGAGTGGATATGCTAACGCATCATTATGCAGGCGAGATGTACGGATGGACGGGCTAGGACCAAGAATCAAACAACTTCGACTCCAGGCCGGATTGAGCAAAGCCGCGTTGGCGCGCCGGGTCGGTGTTTCCGACGTCACGATCTCCTACTGGGAATCCGGCACCATCAAACAGATCGGCCACGCGCGCCTGGTCGCCCTCACCTCTGCGCTCGACTGCTCGATTCGGCAATTGCTCGACGACGACTCCCTCAACGCCCTGGCAGTGGATGCCCCGACCAAGCCGCAAGGGCTACTGGCGTTGCGCTCACGCGTCTGTGCGCCCTGGGAAGCCGCCTCCAGCAGCGCCGACCTCGATGCCGAGCTGTCGACTGCGCAACTGCTGACCAGCGACTGTTTCATGGTCACACCCGCCGAGGGTGAGACCTTCGACTTTCTCTATGAGGGTGATCTGGCAGCGGTGCTTCCGAGCGAACGCTTCCAGCAGGACGGGCTCTATCTGATCGAACGCGAGGGTCGCCTGCAGATCCAGTATCTGGAGCGCCTCACCTCAGGACGCATCCGTGTCAGCGGCGAGCAGCTCCAGAGCGTCAGCGTAGAGAACATGCGCACCCCGCCGTTTCGCGTCGTAGGCTACCTACGCGCCCGCTGGAGCCGCCAATGAGCCGCGGCGATCGTCACCTGTCCCAACGTTAGAATCTCGGGGCGCGTTAGCCCTACCCCAGCTACTGTCATGCCATTCGAGACATCCGTTCGATGTCTCGTCACATATCTCCTCTCGCCCGACCAGCAGCTATCCTGACATACAAGACCAAAGTCGCATCCCGGCATGCTTTCCCGTTAGACTCCTAACGGCACTCTGAGCCATTCCGATGAGGAGACGAACAATGGATATGTTCACCCTGACACAGACGAGCGATCGTTGGATTGCCTGCTGCCGCGCCTGTGGCCATGAACAGGCGCTACCGGAAACCAGCGCTATCGAGCTATCCGCCGAGGGTGTCGCCATTCAGTGCGAACGCTGCCCCAGCCAGGAACCCTGCGTTTACCCCACCGAGAACGCCGCCGCACCGATCGACTGACGTGCCGCCAAGGTTCCGAGACGCCCCCGTGCCAACGTGCCGGGGCGTCTGCCGTTCAGGCTTCATTCGAGGCGCGACGCGGCTCCTGCCAGCGCGCCAGCGCATAGATGAGAAGACCTCCCAGCGCCATGACTGCGCCAACAATGCCGGTGGAGGTCCAGCCATAGCCCGCGGTGATCGCCAGGCCGCCGAGCCAGGGGCCGAGCGCATTGGCCACGTTGAAAGCGGCGTGATTGGAGGCCGCGGCCAGGGTCTGGGCATCTTTGGCCACGTCCATCAGCCGAATCTGCAGCGGCGGCGACAGCGCCACCATACCGCCGACCGCCAACACCGCCAGCCATACTGTCCATACCGAATGGGCCGCCAGCGGGAACAGCAGCAGGATGATCGCGCTGAACCCCAGTATCCAACCCACCGAGCGGAACTGCAGGCGGTCGAACAGCCAGCCGCCGGCCATGTTGCCGAGGATCGCCCCCACGCCGAACGCCGCCAGGATCACCGGCACCCAGTGATCTTCCAGGCCAGTGACCTGGATCAGCGTCGGCGCCAGATAGCTGAACACGCAGAACATGCCGGCAAAGCCGATCGCGCCGATGCCCAGCGTCAGCCAGACCTGACGGCGGCGCAGCGCGGTCAGCTCGCGCAACGGGCTGTTGCGCACCTCATCGCGGTTGAACGGCAGGTAGATGAAGACCAGCACCACCGTGACCAGGCCGATCGCGCCCACCAAGCCGAAGGCGTAGCGCCAGCTAAGCAACTGCCCCAGCCAGGTCGCCAGCGGGTTGCCGATCAGCATGGCGGTGGTGATACCGAGCATCACCCGACTGACCGCCTTGGCACGCTTGTGCGGCGGCACCATCGACGCCGCCACTAGCGCGGCGACCCCGAAGTAGGCTCCATGGGGCAGCCCCGAAATGAAACGGAATAGCATCAGCGAGGCGTAGCCGGGGGCCAAGGCACTGGCGAAGTTGCCGATGGCGAAGAACGCCATCAGCAACAACAACAGGTGGCGCCGATAGAGATAGGCGCCGAAGACCGCGATCAGCGGCGCGCCCACGACCACGCCCAGCGCATAGGCGCTGATCAGGTGGCCGACCTGGGTCTCGCCGACGCCGAGCGCCTGGGCGACGTTCGGCATCAGCCCCATGATGGCGAATTCACCGGTACCGATCGCAAAACCTCCCACGGCCAGCGCCAGCTCGATGAGTATCGCGACGCGGGCATCGGGACGCCCGTTCGTGGCTGCGTTCATAGCGCCCTCTTAATACTTTCGTCTAATAACGGAGATCGCGCCATTATCCCTGCTCCCCGAGACCTTGAGAACCGCTGACGCATGTCAATTTCCCACGTGTGGGCGATTTACCGTCACGCAGGCAACGCAGCAAAGCCCCCCTGGGAACTTTTCACGCCCCCCGGACTCATAACAGGCATGAGATTCCTGCGATGGGATCTCTAGCTTACTGTTAGCGATCGTTGGTCGCCGCGCTCACTGCGCGGCGACTTTTTTTGTGGTCATTTTTTGTGGCCACTGTCCCTGGCGCCCTCCCCTCGGGCCGTCGGCGGAACCGACGTCAAAAACCGCTCCCGGTGTTTTTGTGTCTTCGACACGCGCTTGCGCACCTTCGACCTCTCTGCCGCCCACCCGTCCTGGGGGTCGGTGGCGTGGCGCTGGGGCAGGCCGCGGCGAACGTGATAGACTGCGGCTCTGGTCGCAGGTCTTGGTCATTCCGCCGCCGGGAGCGTCCTCGTGCAGCTTTTCTTTATCGTCTTCGCCGTCTGTCTACTGGTGAGCCTGGGCACCGTGGCCGCGCTGATGCTGTCGCGCACGCCGCGCTATCGTACCGGCGCCGAGGATCTGATCGCCCTGTTCGATGCCGTGCTCGACAACCGCGCCGATCAGGCCCGCTGGGACAGCGTCATCGGCTACCCCATCCGCCACGATGCCTATCTGGAGAGCCTGCGCCGTCGCTGCCAGCATTTGATGGAAGCCCATGGTCGGCCCTGGCAGGTGGCACAAGGCGGGTCGCTGTTCTCGCGTCGGGGGCGAGAAGAACTGAGTGCGCTGCGCGCCCATCTCGCCGCCCACCAGGCCCTGAATCAGGGCGAGTACTCGGCGTGAGCCGGCGGAGCGCAGCATGACCGACACTATCCGTCTGGCGCCGCTGGACAACGCGATCCAGCACCATCACCACGACTACCATCAGATCGTGATCGGGCTCTCCGGCTATGCCGAATTCGAGGTCGGTGGCCACGGCGGCGTGGTGGCCCCGCTGTCGGGCTGCCTGGTGCCGGCCAATGTCGAGCACTACTACGAAGGCATCGGCGACAACCGTCAGCTGATCATCGACCTTCCCGACGACGCCGCCTCGCTCACCGGCAGCCAGCGCGAGCTGCGGCGGCTGTTCGATCGCCCCGGCTACTTCAGCCTCGACGAGTCGTTGCAGCACTTCGTCCAGTTCCTGCTCCACGAGATGGCGCGCCCGCAGCACGCCCCGGGCGATCTGCTGATCACCACCCTGTTGAGCTCCCTCGACGCGCGGCGTGATCCGGCCGAGTCGGTCTCTTCGCGCCTGGCGCGCCCCCTCGACGTGGCGCGTCTGGAACGTTTCGTGCATGCCCATCTCGACCGCCGCATCAGCGTCGCCGAGCTGGCACGGGTCGCCTGTCTCAGCGAGGCACACTTCAGCGAGCGTTTCCGCCAGCAGACCGGCCTCTCACCCTACCAGTTCGTCATGCGCCAACGCCTGGAAGCGGCGCGCCACCTGGTCACTAGCTCGGACACGCCGCTGTCGGAGATCGCCGAACGCACCGGGTTCGCCAATCAGAGCGGTCTGAGCCACGCCTTCCGTCGTCACTTCGGCTATCCGCCGATCACGCTGCGCCGTCAGACTTTGGTCTAACTTTGGTGCCGGCGACGTAGCCGACGACCGCCTCGAGGGTTCGCCACCCCGGATTTGTGACAAATCTCTCCTTGGAATTGGCAAGTCGCCGCGCTCTGTTTCACGCTAGAGTCACCCACCATCCTTCCCTCCGTGCCGGAGACGCTCGTCTGGTGACAGGCGATCACACGTCCCGCCGATGTCCATTCAGGGGTTGAACAATGTTAAAAGCCGATCAGATGTTGAAGCCCGAAACGTGGCAGACCTCGCTCGATGAGCTGTTCGCGCGGATCAGCGAACACTATATCGTCGCCGAGGACACCTACGTCGCGGAACTGGTCACCCTGCTGGGGGCCGATCAGGCCGAGTTCAAGCGCATCGGCGACAAGACCGCCGAGCTGGTACATGACGTGCGCGAGATGGACACGGCGGTCGACTCGATCGACGAGCTGCTGCAGCAGTACAGTCTCGACACCCAGGAGGGCGTGCTGCTGATGTGTCTGGCCGAGGCGCTGCTGCGCGTGCCCGACAAGGCAACCGCCGATGCGCTGATCGAAGACAAGCTCGGGGTCGCGGACTGGAAGCGCTATGTCGGCCAGAGCGAGTCGTGGTTCGTCAACGCCTCCACCTGGGGCTTGCTGATGACCGGCAACGTGATCCAGCTCGACAAGCCCCGAGACGGCAAGCCGGCCAACTTCATCAATCGCATGGTCAATCGCATGGGCGAGCCGGTGATCCGCAGCGCCATGTACCAGGCGATGAAGATCATGGGCCAGCAGTTCGTCCTCGGGCGCACCATCGATGAAGCCCTGAAGCGCTCCAAGCCCCTGTTCAACAAGGGCTACACCTACTCCTACGACATGCTCGGCGAAGCCGCGCGCACGCGTGACGACGCCAAGCGCTACTTCGACGACTATGCCGCGGCGATCCGCCAGGTGGGCGAGACCAGCCGCCGCCTGGACGCCAAGACCCCGGCGCCTTCGGTTTCGATCAAACTCTCGGCGCTGCATCCGCGCTATGAGTTCGGCCGCCGCACCCAGGTGCTCGAGGAGCTGGTGGGTACGGTCAAGCAGCTGGTCGAGATGGCCCGCGAGCGGCAGGTGGCACTGACCATCGATGCCGAGGAGGTAGACCGCCTGGAGCTCTCGCTGGAGGTCTTCCGCGCGGTCTTCGAAAGCGACGTCTGTCGCGGCTGGGGCCACTTCGGCCTGGTCGTGCAGGCCTACTCCAAGCGCTGCCTCACGGTGCTCCACTACGTCAACCGGCTGGCCGACCAGCAGGGCGACGAGATCCCGCTGCGGCTGGTCAAGGGCGCCTACTGGGATACCGAGATCAAGGAGTCGCAGAAACTCGGCGTGGCCGGCTATCCGGTCTATACGCGTAAGGCCTGCACCGACGTGGCCTACCTCGCCTGCGCCAAGTTCCTGCTCTCCGAGAACACCCGCGGGCGGATCTTCCCGCAGTTCGCAACGCACAACGCCCACACCATCACGCATATTCTGGAGCTGGCCAACGAGGCCGATCGCGCGTTCGAGTTCCAGCGCCTGCATGGCATGGGCGAGGCGCTCTACGAGGCGGCGCTCAAGCGCGCCCCGCAGGGTACCTACTGCCGCATCTACGCCCCGGTCGGCGCGCACAAGGATCTGCTGCCGTATCTGGTACGCCGGCTGCTGGAGAACGGTGCCAACTCCTCATTCGTGCACCAGCTGGTCGACCCGCGCGTGCCGGTGGAGTCGCTGTGTGTCCACCCGGTCGCCACCCTGGCGCACTACGACACCTATGCCAACCCGCGCATCGCCCTGCCCCAGGACATTTATGGCCCGGCCCGCAAGAACTCCAAAGGCGTCAACTTGAACATCAATAGTGAGTACCAGCCGCTGATCGCGCGCATGCAAGAGTTCATGGAGCGCGACTACCACGCCAAACCGCTGCTCGGGGTCGAGGTCAGCGCTGACGAGTCCCAGCGCCAGCGCGTCACCAGCCCGTTCGATCGGCGCCAGGTGGTGGGCAGCGTGCAGTGGGCAACCCGCGACCAGGCCGAGCAGGCGGTGGAGATCGCCTGGCAGGCCTTCCCGCGCTGGAGCGAGACGCCGGTCGACGAGCGTGCAGCGATCCTCGAGCGTCACGCCGACCTGATGGAGACGCACCTGGCGGAGCTGATGACGCTGTGCTCGCGTGAAGGCGGCAAGCTGCTCACCGACGGCGTCGACGAGATTCGCGAAGCGGTCGACTTCTGCCGCTACTATGCCGCCCGCGCCCGCGAGCTGTTCGCCGAACCCACCAGTCTGCCCGGACCGACCGGCGAGTCCAACGAACTGATGCTCGGCGGCAAGGGCGTGTTCGCGGCGATCAGCCCGTGGAACTTCCCGGTGGCGATCTTCACCGGGCAGCTGGTGGCGGCCGCTGTCGCCGGCAATACCGTGGTGGCCAAGCCGGCGGAGCAGACTTCGCTGGTCGCCAACCGCGTGATCGAGCTGCTGTATGAGGCCGGCATGCCGCGTGACGTGGTTCAACTGCTGCCGGGCGATGGCCCCACCGTGGGTAGCGTGCTGAGCAGCGATCCGCGCATCACCGGCGTGGTCTTCACCGGCTCCACCGGTACCGCGCAGATCATCAACCGCGCCCTGGCGGCGCGCGACAATGCGCCCCTGCCCACGCTGATCGCCGAGACCGGCGGCATGAATGCGATGATCGTCGACTCCACCGCGCTGCCCGAGCAGGTGGTGGCGGACGTCGTCCACTCCGCCTTCCAGAGCGCCGGTCAGCGCTGCTCGGCGCTGCGCGTGCTCTATCTGCAGGATGACATCGCCGATCGCGTGATCGAGATCCTGCGCGGGGCGATGGCGGAGCTGCGTATCGGCGACCCGCGCGATCTGGGCACCGACGTCGGCCCGGTGATCGACGAAGAGGCCCGCGAGGGGCTGCTCGCCCATGTCGAGAAGATGAAGGCCGAGGGTCGCCTGCTGGCCGAGGCAGAGCTCGATCCGGCACACACCGAACACGGTACCTTCGTCGCACCGATGGCGTTCGCCATCGACGGCATCGCATCGATGGAGAGCGAGCAGTTCGGCCCGCTGCTGCACATCGCCCGCTACCCTGCCGACAAGCTCGATGCGGTGATCGATGCCATCAACGCCAAGGGCTTCGGTCTGACCTTCGGCGTCCACAGCCGCAACGAGAGCTTCACCGACTATGTCGCCAGCCGCATCCGTGTCGGCAACGTCTACGTCAACCGTGACATCATCGGCGCGGTGGTCGGGGTGCAGCCGTTCGGCGGCCAGGGCTTCTCCGGTACCGGCCCCAAGGCCGGCGGCCCGCACTACCTGCTGCGCTTCGCCACCGAGAAGACACGTACCATCAATACCGCGGCGCTGGGCGGCAATGCCTCGCTGCTGGCCATGGGCGACGACTGAACTCGGCGCTCCGGGTGACCATCCGAGAAGGAAATCACGCATGATCGACCACACTCGGCCGTCCCCGATAACAACAGCAACCGATATACTCCCCCCGCGATGCGCGCGGGCGGGAGGCGTGCTCACCCGAGGACGTCGCCGCGTGCCTGCCGATGCGACGGCGTCCGAAGTGAAAATCGCTGATGTGCCGGAGCCGCGCTCCGGCCTGGCGCCCGTCGATCGAGGAAGCCGATGCAAGTCGCGTCGGCTTCCTCGATCGATCTCTACCCCCTCCAGCCTAATAACTACGTAACAGGAGACGCTTCTATGGCTATCGGTGTCTGGATCAGCCTGTGTGCCTACTTCGTGCTCATGATCGCCATTGGCCTCTACGCCATGCGCACGTCCACTGCCACTTCCGAAGACTATATGCTCGGAGGACGTACCCTGAGCCCGCAGGTCGCCGCGCTCTCGGCCGGCGCCTCGGACATGAGCGGCTGGTTGCTGCTGGGCCTGCCCGGGGCGATGTTCATCTCCGGTCTCGCCTCGGCATGGATCGGCATCGGCCTGTTCGTCGGGGCCTTCTTCAACTGGCTGCTGGTGGCACCCAGGCTGCGCGAGCAGACCGTACACTACGGCAACGCCATCACCATCCCGGCGTTTCTGGCCAACCGCTTCCCGACCCGCGCGCTGTCGCTGCGCACGGTCTCGGCCATCGTCATCGTGGTGTTCTTCTCGGTCTACACCGCTTCGGGCCTGGTGGCCGGCGGCAAGCTGTTCGAGAGCGCCTTTGCCGGCGTCATCGACATCGGCGGGCTGAGCGACTATGCCACCGGCGTGATCCTCACCCTCGGGGTGGTGCTGGTCTATACCGTGGTCGGCGGGTTCCTGGCGGTGAGCATGACCGACTTCGTCCAGGGCTGTATCATGATGCTGGCGCTGGTGATCATGCCCGCGGTGGTGCTGTTCGGTGAGGGCGGTGGCGGCTTCAGCCAGGCTCAGCAAACGCTCAACCAGGTCGATCCCACGCTGCTCTCCTGGACCGACGGGCTGACCATCGTCGGCTGGCTCTCCGCGGTGACCTGGGGCCTGGGCTACTTCGGCCAGCCGCACATCATCGTGCGCTTCATGGCGATCCGCTCGGTCAAGGACGTGCCCACGGCGCGTAACATCGGCATGAGCTGGATGTTCATCTCGCTGGTCGGCGCGATCTCGGTCGGCATCTTCGGCCGCGCCTATGCGATCCGCAACGGCCTCGACGTGCAGGACCCGGAGACGATCTTCATCATCCTCTCCAACCTGCTGTTCCATCCGCTGATCACCGGTTTCCTCTACGCGGCGCTGCTGGCGGCGATCATGAGCACCATCTCCAGCCAGCTGCTGGTGGCCTCCTCGTCGCTCACCGAGGACTTCTACCGGTTGTTCCTGCGCAAGGAGGCGAGCGAGAAGGAGACCGTCACCATCGGCCGCCTGAGCGTAGTCGCGGTGGGCGTGGTGGCAGCGATCATCGCCTCCAACCCCGACTCCCAGGTGCTGGGGCTGGTCAGTAACGCCTGGGCCGGCTTCGGTGCCGCCTTCGGCCCGCTGATCCTGCTGTCGCTGATGTGGTCGCGGACCAACGGCGCCGGCGCCATCGCCGGCATGGTGGTGGGCGCGGTGACGGTGATCGTGTGGATCGCGCTGGGCTTCAGCAGCTCGTTCCTGGGCGGCCCCGGCGTCTACGAGATCATCCCCGGCTTCATCGCCTCCTTCCTCGCCATCGTAGTGGTCAGCCGTATGACCAGCGACGCCGGCGAGTATCGTCAGATCACGCGCTAAGCGTGCTCGACCATCAAGACCAAGGGCTCCTGCGGGAGCCCTTTTTCGTGCCCGCGCACCGACGTCCTACCACACCTGGAGAAGCGCCCTGACGAGACGCTGGCATAACGTCTACACAGCAACTAGGTTTACCTCAGGGTTAGGCGCAGAACATGCGTGTGGCCCCGGTCCGGTCAACAAGAAAACACTGTTTCAAAATTTTACTGGACTTATAGAACAGCGTTTCCTATCATCCCCATCGTTGTCTCATAGAATGTGAAAGCCGGTAACACGGCTGCATGATGTAAAGAAAGGAGTCCTTGATCATGACCAAGACCAAACTGTTCTCTGCCATGGTTGTTGCCGGCGCTTGCGCATTCGGAACCCAGGCTGCATTCGCTTACGGTGCCGGTGATTTCTTCGCCCGTGCCGGCGTCGCCAAGACCGACGTCGACACCGGCTACGCCGATCGCGACACCGGCGCCTACCTGGGTCTGGGCTACATGTTCCATGACAAGCTGGGCGTAGAGCTGAGCTCCATGACCGAAACCAAGGTCCACGCCGAAGGCGGCACCTTCAAGCAGGTTCCGGTCAACCTGATGGCGCAGTACTACCCGCTGGGTGGCATGGATTCCCGCGTGCAGCCGTACGCAGGTGTCGGCGTCAACTACACCACGTTCTCCAGCGAAAGCGGCGTGGGTAGCGTCGATGACTCCTGGGGCGCCACGGGTGAACTGGGTGTCGACCTGAACGTTACCCAGAACTTCGGCTTCAACGCCTTCGCCCAGTACACCGACGTCAACGCCGACATCAGCGGCGGCCGCGACATCGACCTCGACCCGGTTACCGTGGGTGCCGGCGCGATGCTGCGCTTCTAAGCGTCATCAGAAAGACAAAACCGGGCCAATGGCCCGGTTTTTTTATGCCTGCTCGTCTTGCAGGCTCACGGGATGAGCGCCACCCGCAGGCAGCGCGACGCACCCGGCGTCACCCCTCGGTGACGAGCCGGTCCACTCGCTGCAGCGCCTCGACGACCACCGTCTTGTGCGGCCCCGAGACATCCTTCAGCCATACTTCCAGTGCCGGTGCCACCTCGCACTTGGCGGGTAGCGGCGCGCGCGCGTCCACCAGCGCTTGCAGTCGCGCCACGAACACGTAGCGCAGCCACTGGGGCAGCGTCATGCTATCGACGCAGAACGGCTGCTGACTCTCGAAGGCGTCCGCCGGCGGCGCTGACACCTCCCACAGCTCGGCCTCGTCCAGTGCACTTTCCAGCTGGCGCAGCGCCTGCGCCAGCGCATCATGTGAAGTCATTCAGGCTCCTTGCTTGCCGGGTCCGGGACGGTTCGCCGTCGGCGTCCGGGCGCCGCTGCGATGGCGAACCTGTCGCGCGCTACGGCGGTACCGCCCCCGGTATCTTTGCGCGCCCATTGTGACCCATTCGGGTTGCTCACAGATACCTTGAAAGAGGCTGTGGATAAACCCTGAACAGATCGCCCTTGGCGGCTCGCCATGAGATATCGCGCGGCATGCTCAATTTTTGTCCAGCCTCTGTTCACTCCCGAGCAGGCGCGTTACAGTGCGCGCCTCTCTTCACTGGCTAGCGACGATCGATGCAGACGCTGAGCGACTTTTTCGCCCAGAGCGGCGCCGAAGTGGCGCTTGCGAGCCTGGGCCGGCGCGTGGCGCCGTTGACCCGCGACACCTTCGAAGCCTTCGAGCGCGAGCGCCAGGCCTGGCCCCTGCCGTGGAATGCCCAGGCGCAGTTCGCCTGCGCCCTGCGCTGGCCGGCGGCGGGTAATGATCCGGTGGTCTGGTTCCTGGCTCTGCCGCTGGACGAGCAGGGCATGCTCAGCCCGGCGTCACGGGATGCTTTTCTCGAGCGCCTGCTGCTGACCCTGGGCGCCAGCGGCGAGACCTTGGACACCTCGGCGCCGGATAACCTGATGCAGGACAATCCGGTGGCGCTGGAGCCGGAGTTGCATCAGCGCGCCCTGCTCCACGCGAGGCTGTCGCGCCACTTTGCGCAGCCGCCCTCGCCCCAGCGTGAGCTGGCCGCACGCTATCTGGCCGGCGACGCCGAGGTGCACTGGCAGTTACTCGGGCTACAGGGGCTGGCGGACTGGGTCGTCGACCCCGATCCGGCGACCTGCGCCGCCCTCGCCCCGCGGCTGGCACAGCTACCGCGAGAGGTGCTGATCCCGCTGTGCTATCTGATGGAGCACGGCGACCTGCCCACGTCCCTGCACGCGCCGCTGACCGGCTGCCTGGAGCAGGCCCAAGCAGACCAGGATCTGGAGCGCTACTGCGCACTGCTGCGGGCCCTGCTGGGCAGTCACGATGCCACGGTGAGCGCCTGGCTGGGGCAGTGGCTCGAACGCGACGAGCTGATGGCGGCCGACTGTCTGGTCGCGGTGGCGGCACGTGGCTGGCACCACCTGGAGGATGAGGGTCGGCTGGGGAGATTCCTCGAGCGCCTGGCGGCGAACGAGCAGCTTCACTTTCGTCGTGTGGTGCGCGATCTGGCATTGATCCCACGCCTGAGACTGCCAATATTGATGATGTTGCGCCAGGCACCGCGGGACTCTGCCCTCGGCCGGCGCGTTGCAGAGTGGAACGTCTGAGCTCATGAAAGCACTGCCCTACCAGGCCAAGGCGGTGATCGGACGCCGCGAGATGGTCGCGCTGCCCGATCTCGACCTGACCCTTTGCTGCAAGGCGGATACCGGCGCCCGCACCTCGGCGCTGCACGCCGAGCTGATCGAACCGTTCGAGGAGCACGGGCACCCCTGGGTGCGCTTCGTCACTCGCACCAGTGGCCATGCCACGCCGCCGCACGAGTGCCTGCAGCCGCTGCATGACCGACGCAAGGTCAGAAGCTCCAACGGCCAGGAGGAGTGGCGCTACGTGATTCGTACGCGGCTGGTGCTGGGTAACCTGGACTTCCCCATCGAACTCACCCTGACCGACCGCAGCGACATGCGTCATCCCATGCTGCTGGGACGGCGCGCGATGCGGCGACTGCTGGTCGCCCCCGGTGCCGCTTTTTCTGCACGGCGAGCCCTGACTCGCCGGATCGTTCACTCTGGAGCCCTCGCTCATGCACATCGGCATCCTGTCCCGCAATCGCAATCTCTATTCGACGCGCCGTCTAATCGAGGCCGCCGAGACGCGGGGCCACACGGTCAGGGTCATCGATACCCTGCGCTGCTACATGAACATCGCCTCGCACCGCCCCTCGATCCACTACAAGGGGCAGGAATTGGAGACCTTCGACGCCATCGTGCCGCGGATCGGCGCCTCGGTGACCTTCTACGGCTGCGCCGTGCTGCGTCAGTTCGAGATGATGAGCACCTACGTGCTCAACGACTCGGTGTCGATCACCCGCTCGCGGGACAAGCTGCGCTCGCTGCAGTTGCTCTCGCGCAAGGGCCTGGGGCTACCGGTGACCGGATTCGCCCACTCGCCGGATGACATCCCCGACCTGATCACCATGGTCAAGGGCGCACCGCTGGTGATCAAGCTGCTGGAGGGCACCCAGGGCATCGGCGTGGTGCTGGCCGAAACCAACCAGGCGGCAGAGTCGGTGATCCAGGCCTTCATGGGCATGAAGGCCAATATCATGGTGCAGGAGTACATCAAGGAGGCCAAGGGCGCCGATATCCGCTGCTTCGTGATCGGCGACAAGGTGGTGGCGGCGATGAAACGCCAGGCCGCCGATGGTGAGTTCCGCTCCAATCTGCATCGCGGCGGTACCGCCAGCGTCATTCGTATCACCCCCGAGGAGCGCTCCACCGCGATCCGCGCAGCCAAGGCGATGGGCCTGCGCGTGGCCGGGGTCGACCTGCTGCGCTCCAATCACGGGCCGGTGATCATGGAGGTCAACTCCTCGCCCGGGCTCCAGGGCATCGAGACGGCCACCGCGAAAGATATTGCCGGGCAGATCATCGAGCATCTGGAGAAGAACGCCGCAACGCCGCGCAAGGCGCCGCCCAAACCCAATGGCTGACGCGTGAATCTCAACAAATAGCCGGAAAACCTAAAAATTTATCCCCGCAGGGGTAGAAAAACAGTGTTTCCGGCCGCACAATTTGTGTCACCTCAGGAGGTGACCGCACATGTTTCTCGACAATCGCCAGGTGGCGATGGACAGCGTCTTGGAGGCGCTGGCCGACAGTCTCGACTATTTTCAGGACAACCTCGATCGCCTGCGCCCGGCGCTGCGCAATGCCCTGAAACCCCATTACGAGGAACGTGGTGCGGCGATGCGCGAGCTGCAGGATCTGGTTCGCGAACACCTCGCCATGCTGCCCCGCGACGCCGACGTCGAGCGCGACGACTACCTGTGGCTGTGGAGTCGCATCAAGAGCTTCGTCGGCAACGACAGCGCGGTGCTGCTGGGTGAGCTGCTGGAACAGGAGCGCGTGCTGATGCAGGCGCTGGGCAACGCCTTCACCCACCCCCTGCCGGACCCGCTGGAGCCCGCACTGGAGCGCTGCTGGAAGAATTGCCGCGCGCTGATTCGCGAGATCACCAAGCTGCAGCAGCGCCAGCGCTGAACTTTGGGTCGCCGCCATCGGTGGCGGCTCTCAGCGTCGGCCTACCGCCCTCCCCAACGTTCTGAAGCACCCCAACGGTCTGAAGCACCCCAACTGTCTGAAGCATCAGCAGGACCTGTCACTATCAGCAAGACCTACACGCGGCCCAGACCTCCTCGGCCACAGTCGATACGCTGATGTGCTTCATCGCCCTACCGCGCTTCTGTCATCCCGCCAACGCGGTCGCCCCGCGGTCACGGCGATAGCTGGATCGGTTCCAGCGGGCCAAGAAAGTAGGGCTCGCGCCCCCATAGATAGAGATCGCCGAAGGTCGCCGCCCGCGCCAGCCACTCACGCAGCCTGAGCTGCCACTCGCCGGCGATTCCCTCGTCGGGCACCGCGCAGCCGGTGGCTTCGAGCCCCAATGCATCGGCGATGAACAGTGCCCGCGGCAGATGCCACGCCTGCGAGATCAGCATCAGACGCTTGGCCCCGAAGACCTCCTTGGCCCGTACCACGCTATCGAAGGTGCTGAACCCGGCGTAGTCGAGGGTCATGTGCGTGTCCTCGACGTTACGGTGGCGCAGCGAGCGCCACATGCTCACCGGCTCGTTGTAGTAGCGGGTGCGGTTGTCGCCGGAGAGCAGCAGATGCTGCACGCGATTGAGGCGTAAAAGCTCCGCGGCGGTCTCCATGCGTGCCCGATAGTAGGGGTTGGGCCCACCCGCGCGCAGCCATTGGGCGGTACCGAAGACCAGCCCCACCGGCTGCGCTCGGCACAGCAGCACGTCGTGCTCGATCCGCGGCTGGGTCTGGTGGAGCACCCACAGATTGATCGCGACGACACCGAGAACGAGCAGCAAGAGCCCGGCCAGCAGCGTCTTGAGCAGGCCCTTCAGTAACCGCAGCATAGCGCGCCGCGGCCGCATAGATAGCGAGGCGACCGTCGGCGGTCGCCTCGATGAGGGGAAAGACAGGGTCGGAAACAGCAGGCTAAGCGGCGAGAGTCGGTGTCGATCTGCATCTTGCGTTCGTCTTGCGGTCGTTGCCTTGTGGGAAAGCCGGCACGTCTGCGCGACGCGGCGCCACCCTCGCACGCTCAAGGTCCAATCGTGGTGCCCGCGCCAGGCCGGTTCAGAACATGCCCAGTTCCAGGCGCGCCTCTTCGCTCATCATCTCACGGCTCCAGGGGGGATCAAACACGATTTCCACGTGCACCTTGGAGAACTGCGGCGCGCCCAGAATCTTGCGCCGGGCATCCTCGGCGATCACGTCACCCATGCCGCAGCCGGGTGCGGTCAGGGTCATGCGGATGGTCACCATGCGCTCGCCGCTGAGCAGGCGCTCGATACGACAGCCATAAACCAGCCCCAGCTCGACGATATTGACCGGGATCTCGGGATCGAAGCAAGTGCGCAGCTGCTCCCACACGAAGGCTTCCATCTCCTCCTCGGAAGCCGCCGGGTCGAGCGTCGGCCGCGGTGTCGGCGTCAGCCCCAGGGCATCGAGGTCCTGGCCCTCGATCAGATAGAGCCGCCCCTCGTAGGAGACGCTGACCGAACTTCCCTTGGCCTGCATCACCGCAACCACGCTGTCCTCGGGCAGCGTGATGGTCTTGCCGAAGGGGATCGAGATCACCTCGACATCGCGCTGCAGGGGCATCTCCTGCCCCTTGTAGAGCCCGTGCTTCGCATCCATCGCCATCAGCGCAGCATCCCCAGCACCCGCTCGAGCGCCTCGACGAAGGCATCGACCTCTTCCGGCGTGTTGTACACCGCCAGCGAGGCGCGGCAGGTTGCCTCGACCCCGAAGTGCTGCAGCAGCGGCTGGGCGCAGTGGTGGCCGGTGCGGATCGCCACGCCCAGTTGATCGATCAGCAGACCGATATCCTGGGCGTGGGCGCCATCGACGACGAACGAGATCACGCTCGCCTTGTCCGGCGCGGTGCCGATGATCCGCAGCCCATCGATGCCCTCGAGCTTGTGCGTGGCGTGCTCGAGCAGCCACTGCTCCCAGGCCGCCAGGCGCTCGATGCCGATGCCGTCGACCCAGTCGAGCGCAGCGCCCAGCGCCACCGCCTCGGCCACCGCCGGGGTTCCCGCCTCGAAGCGATGGGGGATGGTGGCGAACTCGGTGCCACGGTCGAAGGAGACCCGCGAGATCATCTCGCCGCCGCCCTGCCACGGCGGCATCGCCTCCAGCAGCGACGCCCGAGCATAGAGCGCACCGATACCCATGGGGCCGTAGACCTTGTGCCCGGAGAAGGCGTAGAAATCGACATCCAGTGCCTGCACGTCGACCCGCTGGTGCGGCAGCGCCTGGGCGCCGTCGACCAGGATCAAGGCGCCGTGGGCATGGGCGTCGCGGGCCATCTCGGCCACCGGGTTGATCGTACCCAGGGCGTTGGAGACATGGTTGACGCACACCAGCCGGGTGCGCTCGCCGAGCAGATCACGGTAGGCGGCGAGGTCGAGCACGCCGCGCTCGTCCACCGGGATCACCCGCACCACGATCCCCAGCGCCTGCGCCAGCAGCTGCCAAGGCACGATATTGGAGTGGTGCTCCATCAACGACACCAGCACCTCGTCACCCGGCTGGAGGTTGGCCCGCCCCCAGCTGTTGGCGACCAGATTGATCGCTTCGGTGGTACCGCGGGTGAACACGATCTCGCGCGGCTCGAAGGCGTTGAGGTGCGTCTGGATCCGCGCCCGTGCGCCCTCGTAGGCGGCGGTCGCCTCGTCGGCCAGGGTATGCAGCCCGCGGTGGATATTGGCGTTGTAGCGGCGATAGTAGTCGCTCAGGCTCTCGATCACCGCCGTGGGCGTCTGGCTGGTCGCCGCGTTGTCGAGATAGATCAGCGGCTTGCCGTGAACTTCCCGCTCCAGGATGGGGAAGTCACGGCGCACCGCGGCCAGATCCAGGGTCAAATCGGTGATCGCGGTCATCAAGCCTCCTGTACCGCCTCGGCGGTCTCGACCAGATCGGCCAGGTTGAAGCGTTCCGGCAGGCGCCCGGCCACCGCGCGCTCGACGCGCTCGGCGATCTCGCTGAGCTTGACCTGTTCCATCACCTCGCCGGCGAAGGCCAGGGTCAGCAGGCCCCGCGCCATCGCCGCATCGATACCGCGGGTGCGCAGCGCATAGACCGCGTCTTCGTCGAGCTGACCGGTGGTGGCACCGTGGGAGCACTTGACGTCGTCGGCATAGATCACCAGCTCCGGCTTGGTATCGATCTCGGCGCGGTCCGACAGCAGCAAATTGGCGTTGTTCTGGTACGCCTCGATCTGCTGGGCGTCCTTCTTGACGTAGACCTTGCCGTTGAACACGCCGTGGGAGCGGTCGTCGAGGATGCCCTTGTAGCTCTCGTTGGAGAAGGTGCGCGGCGCGTTGTGGTTGACCAGCGTGTGGTTGTCGACGTGCTGACGCCCCTGCAGGAAGAACAGCCCGTAGTAGGCCGCCTCGGCACCCTCGGCGTTGAGATCGGTGACCAGATCGGTACGTACCAGGCTCCCGCCCAGATTGAGATTGAACGAGTTGAAGCGGCTGTCGCGACCCTGATCGGCATGGATGCTGGCCACGTGCAGGTCGCCGGAAGCGGCCTCCTGCAGCTTGTAGTGATTGACGATGGCAGCGCGTTCGAGCAGCACCTCGGTCACCACGTTGGTGAAGTTGGCCGCGCCCTCCTCGCCGGTGTAGTGCTCGATCACCGTTGCTTCGCTGCGCGCGCCGGCCTCGATCAGCACCCGCGGGTGGCTCATTACCGCCTGCGCGTTGGCGCGCGAGACCAGCACCACGTAGATCGGCTTGTCGACCACCGTACCCGGCGCCAGGCGCACCACCGCACCTTCGTCGGCGAAGGCGGTGTTGAGCGCAGTGAAGGCGGAGAAGTCGACCCCGGCCAGCCGCCCCAGGCTGCCACCGACCTGCTCATGATTGCTCTCCAGCGCCTGCGACAGCGGCGTCACGCTGACGCCGGCGGGCAGCGCGTCGAGCGACGACAGCTCGGCGTTGAAACGGCCGTCGACCAATACCAGGCGGTGAGCGTCGAGTTCGAGGGCGCAGACGGCCAGGCGCTCGGGCGAGAACTCGGCATCCGCGGCCAGGGCGAAATCACCGTCGGCGATGCTGCGCACGTCGGTGTACTTCCACGCCTCGTTGCGCCGGGTCGGGAAGCCGACCGCCGCGAAGCGCGCCGCGCCGGCCTGGCGCCGCGCCGCCACCCAGCTCGGATCGTTCTCGCGACGCGCGTTCAGACGCTCGAGAAAGCGTTCCGGTGCATTCATGCGACGGACTCCTCCAGTACCCAGTCGTAACCCCGCGATTCGAGCTCGAGCGCCAGGCTCTTGTCACCGCTCTTGACGATACGGCCGTCGACCAGCACGTGGACCCGGTCCGGCTCGATGTGGTTGAGCAGGCGCTGGTAGTGGGTCACCAGCAGGATCGCGCGATCGGCGCTGCGCAGCGAGTTGACGCCCTTGGCGACGACCTTCATGGCGTCGATGTCCAGCCCCGAGTCGATCTCGTCGAGCATCGCCAGCTTGGGCTGCAGCACCAGCATCTGCAGGATCTCGTTGCGCTTCTTCTCACCACCCGAGAAGCCTTCGTTGACCGCGCGCTGCAGGAAGCTGGTGTCCATCTGCATTTCGGCGCTCTTCTCGCGCACCAGCTTCATGAACTCCGGTGCCGGAATCTCGCCCTCGCCACGCGCTTCACGCGCGGCGTTGAGCGCGGCCTTGAGCAGATAGATGTTCTTCACCCCGGGAATCTCGATCGGGTACTGGAAACCCAGCAGCAGGCCGGCACGGGCGCGCTCCTCGATCTCCATCTCGAGCACGTCCTGACCTTCGAACAGGATGCTGCCCTGGGTGACTTCGTAGCCATCCTTGCCGGCGATGACCGCAGACAGGGTGGATTTGCCGGCACCATTGGGACCCATGATGGCGTGAACTTCGCCGGGCTGGACCGTCAGGTTGAGGCCCTTGAGGATGGCCTTGTCTTCGACCGTGACGTGAAGATCCTTGACTTCGAGCATGAAAAAACCCTTGAAACGATGAGCGCCGCCGCGCGGCCGCTCGATGATGACGATAAACGGCTCGGGTGACGCGGCCTCAGCCGACCGACCCCTCGAGGGTCACGTTGAGCAGTGCCTCGGCCTCGACGGCGAACTCCATCGGCAGCTCCTGGAAGACGTCCTTGCAGAAGCCGTTGACGATCATGCTGACGGCGTCCTCTTCGTCGATTCCGCGGGCGCGACAGTAGAACAGCTGATCGTCGGCGATCTTGGAGGTGGTCGCCTCGTGCTCGACGGTGGCGCTGGAGTTGCCGATCTCCTGATACGGGAAGGTGTGCGCACCGCACTGGTCACCGATCAGCAGCGAGTCGCACTGGGTGTAGTTGCGTGCGCCCTTGGCCCGCGGGCCGATCTTGACCAGACCGCGGTAGGACTGGTCGCTGCGCCCGGCGGCGATGCCCTTGGCGACGATGGTCGAGCGCGTGCCCTCACCGATGTGGATCATCTTGGTGCCGGTATCGGCCTGCTGGCGGCCGTTGGTCACCGCCACCGAGTAGAACTCGCCGATGCTCTCCTTGCCGCGCAGCATGCAAGAGGGGTACTTCCAGGTGATCGCGGAGCCGGTCTCGACCTGGGTCCAGCTGATGCGCGAGCGGTCGCCGCGGCAGTCACCGCGCTTGGTGACGAAGTTGTAGATACCGCCCTTGCCCTCTTCGTCGCCGGGGTACCAGTTCTGCACCGTGGAGTACTTGATGTAGGCGTCTTCCAGCGCCACCAGCTCGACCACCGCTGCGTGCAGCTGGTTCTCGTCGCGCATCGGCGCGGTGCAGCCCTCGAGATAGGAGACCTGAGCCTTGTTGTCACACACGATCAAGGTGCGCTCGAACTGCCCGGTGTTGGCGGCGTTGATGCGGAAGTAGGTGGAGAGCTCCATCGGGCAGGTCACGCCCTCGGGGACGTAGACGAAGGAGCCGTCGGTGAACACCGCCGAGTTGAGCGCGGCGAAGTAGTTGTCGCTGCGCGGCACCACGGTGCCCAGGTACTGACGCACCAGCTCGGGGTAGTCGCGGATCGCTTCCGAGATCGAGCAGAAGATCACGCCCGCCTCGAACAGCTTCTCCTTGAAGGTGGTGGTCACCGACACCGAGTCGAACACCGCATCCACCGCGACGCCGGCCAGCGCGGCCCGCTCGTGCAGCGGAATGCCCAGCTTCTCGTAGGTCTCGAGCAGCTTGGGGTCGACCTCGTCCAGGCTCTGCGGGCGATCCTCGGGCTTCTTCGGCGCACTGAAGTAGGAGATCGCCTGATAGTCGATCGGCGGGTAGTCCAGGTGCGCCCAGGACGGCGGCGTCATCTTCAGCCACTGCCGGTAGGCTTCCAGGCGCCACTCGAGCATCCACTCGGGCTCGCCCTTCTTCTGGGAAATGAACGCGATCACGCTCTCGTCCAGGCCGGGCGGCACGGTCTCACTCTCGATGTCGGTCACGAATCCCTGCTTGTATTCGCGACGGACCAACTGCTCCATCTCTTCGCTAGCCATGGTCTCCTCTCCTCTCACTCGAGAGTCTTGTCGCGCCAGCCTCTTCTCCACGATGCGCCCCTTGCGTTCGCGCCACGGGCCCCGGGAGTCGTGCTGACTGTTCTAGCGCCGGCCCTCGGCCACGCTGGGCAGCGTGACGCTCTGGATCGGCATCAGTACGGGTAACTTGATCGGCGCTTCCTGGGCCAGATGCGCGAGCGTCACACCATCGAGCAGCGTGCGGATCGCCTGCGACACCCGCTGCCAGTTGTCGGCCACCCCGCAGGTGCCGATCAGCTCGCACTCACCGTCGACATGGCTGCACTCGGTCATGCCGATCGGCCCTTCGATCGCCGCGATGATATCGCTGGCGGCGATCTCCACCGCGGGGCGTGCCAGCACATAGCCGCCGTGAGAGCCCCGCCGCGAGATCAGCAGCCCTTCCTTCGCCAGCATCTTGAGCGTCTTGCCTACGGTCGGATGCGGCAGATGCAACCGCTGAGCCAGCTCGGAAGCCGTATGCGCTTCCTCGGGCGCCCGCGCGATCTGCGCCATCATCATCGCGGCGTAGTCCGTCAGCTTGGAAAGTTTCAACATGCGCCGGGCCTGCACTCGACGACACGAGTCGTCTTGGGTGAAACGGTCCGATCATCGGCTCTCATCGCGGACCGATACGGGCAACCGCGCCCGCGAGATCATATAGGACCATTTTAGTCCCCTTTGCACAGAGTGTGAACCCTCGCCATACGTCCCACGCCCGCGCTGCCGGGCCTTGCGGCAGACCCCGATAGGGCCACCGCTCGCCACCTGGCGGCAGCCCCCACATACGGTGCCAGACCGCGCCACGCGCGGCCCCCGCAGCGAAACGCAATGGGACAAGTGGAGGGACACACCAGGGGCACTCGTCTCGGGAAACAGACTTTGCCTATCACCGGAATTGAAAGAATTGTGGGCAATAAAAAACCCGCTGCCGAGGGAGGCAGCGGGTCGAGAGAACGATGCGCGACTCGACTCAGTCGAACGGATTGCGCAGCACGATGGTTTCGTTGCGGTCCGGACCGGTGGAGATGATATCGATCGGCGTGCCCACCTCCTGCTCCAGAAAAGCGATATAGGCGCGCGCATTGGCCGGCAGCTCCTCGACGCGCTTGACGCCCAGGGTCGACTCGTTCCAACCCGGCAGGTCGTGATAGACCGGCTCGATCACCTCGTAGCCTTCGGAATCCACCGGGTTGTCGATGGTGTCGCCATCCTTGCTGCGGTAGCCGACGCAGACGCGAATGTTCTCGAGCCCATCGAGCACATCGAGCTTGGTCAGACAGATACCCGAGACCGAGTTGATCTGTACCGCATGGCGCAGCGCCACCGCATCGAACCAGCCGCAGCGACGCGCGCGCCCGGTGGTCGCGCCGAACTCGTGCCCCTTCTCGGCCAGGTGGCGGCCGAATTCGTCGAACAGCTCGGTGGGGAAAGGACCGGAGCCGACACGGGTGGTGTAGGCCTTGGTGATCCCCAGCACATAGTCGAGATACAGCGGACCCACGCCGGAACCGGTGGCGGTACCGCCGGCGGTGGTGTTGGAGCTGGTCACGAACGGATAGGTGCCGTGGTCGATGTCGAGCAGCGAGCCCTGGGCGCCTTCGAACAGGATGTTCTCGCCCGACTTGCGGATGTCATGCACCAGGGTCACGGCGTCGCACACCATCGGCCGCAGCTCTTCGGCGAACGCCATGGCCTGATCCAGCACCTCCTGGAAGTCCACCGCCGGCTCGCCGTGGTAACGGGTCAGCACGAAGTTGTGGTAGTCGAGCACTTCACCCAGCTTGGAGGCGAAACGCTCGCGATGCAGCATGTCGCCCAGGCGCAGGCCGCGACGCGCGACCTTGTCCTCGTAGGCGGGGCCGATGCCGCGGCCGGTGGTGCCGATCTTGGCCACGCCGCGAGCCTTCTCGCGGGCCTGGTCGAGGCGCACGTGATAGGGCAGGATCAGCGGACACGCCGGCGACAGGCGCAGACGCTCGCGTACCGGTACCCCCTTGGCCTCGAGCTCCTTGATCTCGTCGATCAGCGCTTCCGGCGAGAGCACTACGCCATTGCCGATCACGCAGATCTTGTCATCGCGCAGCACCCCGGAAGGGATCAGGTGGAGCACGGTCTTCTGACCATCGATCACCAGCGTGTGGCCGGCATTGTGCCCGCCCTGGAAGCGCACCACCGCCGCGGCGGACTCGGTCAGCAGGTCGACGACCTTGCCCTTGCCCTCGTCACCCCACTGGGTACCCAATACGACTACGTTCTTGCCCATTGCTCTCGTCTCTCGCTCGACTCGTTGCGACGCGTGCGTCGGAATCCCGTTCGTCTCAGTTCAACGGCGCGATGCGCCACTCGCCCGCCTCGAACGCCAGTTGGCGGTCGCAGCGGTGAGCGCCCGGACCGGTGTGCTGTCCGGGCAGTTCCTGAATCACGCGCTCTCCCTGAGCGCGCAGATGATTGATGGTCTCGGTGAGCGCAGCGCTGTCGTCGTCGGGCGCCCAGATGCCATTTACCGGCGGTTCGCGCTCGGCCAGCGTCGCCAGCTGCTTGAGATCCATGGAGAACCCGGTCGCCGGCCGGGCCCGGCCGAAGGCGCGGCCGGTGTCATCGTAGCGCCCGCCCTTGGCCAGCGCCTGACCATAGCCGGGCACATAGGCGGCGAAGACCATACCGGTGTGGTACTGATAGCCACGCAGCTCGGCCAGATCGAAGTAGATCGACACCTCGGGGTGCTCGGCGGCCACACCCCGGTGCAGCCGCACCAGCTGTGCCAGCGCCTCGGCCACCGCCGCCGGCGCCCCGGCGAGCGCATCGCGCGCGGCCTCGAGCACTTCGGCGCCACCGTGCAGCCGCGGCAGCTCGCCGAGCATGCGCGCCAGCGCCGGATCGCCGACATGCGCCGCCACCAGCGCATCGACCCGGTTGAACGCCTTGCGCTCGATGGCGTCGAACAGCGCCCGCTCCACGTCTTCGGTACACGCCGCCGCCTGGGTCAGCGCGCGATAGATGGCGATGTGACTGAGCGCCAGATGGACCTCGCCGGCGCCCGCCGCCTCGAGGCTAGAGAGCGCCAGGCGCAGCACCTCGATATCGGCCTCGAGGCCGGCGTGGCCGAACAGCTCGACCCCTACCTGCATCGGGCTGCGCCCGCCCTGATGCTTGTCCGCCTGGGCGCGCAGTACGGTGGTGCAGTAGCACAGCCGCACCGGGCCCTGGCGCTTGAGCGAGTGAGCGTCCATCCGCGCCACCTGCGGGGTGACGTCGGCGCTGGCGCCCATCATGCGCCCGGTGAGCTGGTCGGTGAGTTTGAACGTCTGCAGATCGAGATCGGTGCCGGTGCCGGTCAGCAGCGAATCGAGGAACTCGACCGGCGGCGGCATGACCAGGTCATAGCCCCAGCGGTCGTACAGGTCGAGCAGCGTCCGACGCAGCTCCTCCATACGGGTTGCCTGCGGCGGCAGGATCTCGTCCATGCCGTCGGGAAGCAGCCAGCGGTCAGCGATCGTCATGAGCCTGTCCTGCCAAGCGGTAAGTCGTGAGGATCGAGGGCGCCGGCGCGCGGCGCCGCCCGACAACGTCATCTGTATGCGGCCGTGTCCACGCCTCGCCTGCCCCTTGCGGCCGGCGACGGCACGAACCTCTCGCACAAAAAAGCCGGGCAAGACCCGGCGTCGAAAATGGTACCACGAAACGCCCGCGGAGAAATCCCGCGGGCGCGGGTTTCTCATGCGCTCACTGCGCTGCCCCCGGCTGCGGGTTCTTCAGGTAGCGGAAGAACTGGCTGTTTTCCGGGCTCAGCACCAGCAGATCCTTGCCTTCGCCGTTGAAGCTGTCGCGGTAGGCCTGCATCGAGCGGTAGAAGGCGTAGAAGTCCGGGTCCTTCTGGTAGGCGCTGGCGTAGATCTTGGCCGCCTGAGCATCGCCCTCACCGCGGGTGGTCTCGGACTCCTGACGCCCACTGGCGAGGATCTCCTGCCGCTGGCGGTCGGCGTCGGCACGAATCGCTTCGGCCTGCTGCGACCCCTCGGCGCGGTAAGTGCGCGCAGCCTGCTCACGCTCGGAGTTCATGCGCTCGTAGACCGCCTGGGTCACCTCGGTGGGCAGTTCGATGCGCTTCACCCGGATATCCAGGATATGCACGCCAAGCTCTTTGCGCATGGCCGCATCCAGTTGCTGAACTGGCTCGACCATCAACTCTTCGCGGGCGCCCTCGACGGTATCCGGCCCCTTGCTCTTGCCAGCCAGGTCCTCTTTCTTGCTCTCGGCGGCGATGCGCTCCTGGATGATGTCGGACATCTGGGTCTGACCGAACTTGTTACGCAACGCCTCGTCGGTCCGCGGCGCGATCAGGTTCTCGGCGACCTGAATATTGCCGCGGGTGGCTTCGTAGAACTGCTTCGGATCGGCGATCTTCCACTTGACGAAGGAGTCGACGATGACCGCCTTGGAGTCGGCGGTCAGATAGCGTGTGGCGCCGGAGTCCACCGTCTGTACGCGCACGTCGAAGATGCGCACGGTATTGAATACCGGCAGCTTGAAGTGCAGCCCGGGACCGATATTGTTCTCGATCACCTCGCCGAAGCGCAGCTTGATGGCGCGCTGGGTTTCGTTGACGACGTAGAAACTCGCGCTGGCGAACCACGCCAGCAGCGCCAGGACGATGACGCCGATCAGGGCACGATTGTTAAACATTAACGGCCCTCCCGCAGGCTGGAACTACGCGTCTGCTGCTGCGAGTTGCTGCTGCTGTTCATGTGATCGACCACCTCACGCGAAATCTGTTCGAGTTGCTGCATGCTCATCTTCGACGCGTCGCTGCTGCCGTTACCGCCGGCCTGCATCTGGTTGAGCGGCAGCACGGTGACCGCGCTGCTGTCACCGAGGTCGACCAGCGCCTTGGGCGTCTGGCTCAGCACCTGACTGATCGTCTCCAGGTAGAGACGTTCACGGGTGACCTGCGGCGCCTGCTGGTACTCGCCCAGCAGCGAATTGAAACGATTGGTCTGACCGGTGGCATCGGCCACGGCAGCCGCCTTGTAACCCTGAGCTTCTTCGACCAGCCGCTGCTTCTGCCCCTTGGCCTCGAGCACGACGGCCTGACTGTAGGCATTGGCCTGGTTGATCGAGCGCTGGCGCTCTTCGCGCGCACGGATGACATCGTCGAAGGCGTTCTGGACCTGATCCGGCGGCGCCGTCGACTCGACGTTGACGGTCTGCAGACGCAGGCCGGTGCCGTAGGCTTCCATGTAGGCGCTGAGGCGATCGAAGACGCGCTGCCCCAGGCGGTCACGCCCGGTGGTCAGGATCTGCTGCAGCTGCATGTTGCCGACTTCCTGGCGCAGGGCCGAGTCCATCGCGTTTTGCAGCGTCATCTCCGGCTCGTTGACATTGACCAGGAAGGCATGGGCATCGCTGACCACGTACTGAGTGGAGACGCTGACGCGAACGATGTTCTCATCGCTGGTGAGCATCGAGTCGGTCTGGTTGGCCGAACGGATACTGGTCACGTTGACATTCTTGACCTGATCCACGATCGGCGGATTCCAGTGCAGCCCGGGATTGAGGGTGGTGGTGTACTTACCGAAGCGGAACACCACGCCGCGCTCGGACTGGTCGATCAGGTGGAAGCCGGAGCCGGCCCACACCACCGCCGCGACGATCACCACCAGCACTGGCAGCACGAACGGGTTGCGCTTGCTGCCACCGCCGTCCCCGCCACCGCTGCCGCCGCGCTTGCCGCGACCACCGAACAGACGGTTGATCTTGTCCTGAAACTTCTTCAGCGCTTCATCCAGATCCGGCGGCCCCTGATTGTTGCCACCACCGCGATTGTTACCACCATCGTCACCACCATTCCCGCTCGGGCGGCGGCCCCCCCGCCGCTCCAAGGGTCCTGCTGGTTGTTGCCACCACCTGGCTCGTTCCAAGCCATACCTAAGTCTCCACTCGATGCGATCAAAGCGTTGCGTCAGGCGTGGGGAGTACGAGCCGCCGAGGCGGTTGGCGTCGGCGCGCCGGGCGTGTTCGGCCTGATGTCGAATCGTCTCGCCCTGTGCGAATCGGGCCCGCGGGCCACGAAGCTCCCCTGCGTATTCGGTTCCCGCGTCAGACCCGTTCCCAGTCGTCGATCGGGGTCTGCTCGTGTACGGGCAAGTAGTCGTCGGCGCTTTCGCCCAAGCGAGCCATCATCTGCATAAACTCCCGTCGGGGCAAGCGAATCTGGAGAATCGTCCGACCATCCTCGGCGAACGACTCCTCGCGTACCGCCTGCAGTTCATGCAGTGCTGCTCGTAGTCGACCTTGCTCCGGCGTCAGCGTCAAGCGGGTGTCGAGAATGTCCTCCGCCAGCCACTCGCCGATCGCCTCACGCAGCAGCTCGAGCCCCTGGCCGTCACGCGCCGAGAGCCACACCACCTGCGGGCGCCCCTGACCGTCGCGCTCGATGCGCGGCGCGGTGTCCATCAGGTCGATCTTGTTCATCACCAGCAGGCGTGGTACGTCGTCGGCATCGATCTCGGCCAGCACGCTGTCGACCTGGGCCACGTTGAGCTCACGGTCGGGATCGGCGGCATCGATCACATGCACCAGCAGGCTCGCCTCGGTGGCCTCCTGCAGGGTGGCCTGGAACGCCTCGACCAGCTTGTGCGGCAGGTGACGGATGAAGCCCACGGTGTCCGCCAGCACCACCTCGCCCACGTCGGGCACGTCGAGACGCCTGAGGGTCGGGTCGAGGGTCGCGAAGAGCTGATCGGCGGCGTAGACCTCGGCTGCGGTGATGGCGTTGAACAGCGTCGACTTGCCGGCGTTGGTATAGCCCACCAGCGAGACGCTGGGCACCTCGGCCCGAGCCCGTGCGCGGCGGTTCTGATCGCGCTGTTTGCGCACTTTCTCGAGGCGCTTGTGGATCGACTTGATGCGCGCACGCAGCAGTCGACGGTCGGTCTCGAGCTGGGTCTCGCCGGGACCGCGCAGGCCGATACCGCCCTTCTGCCGTTCCAGGTGGGTCCAGCCGCGCACCAGCCGCGTCGACATGTACTCGAGCTGAGCCAGCTCGACCTGCAGCTTGCCTTCGTGGGTTCGCGCGCGCTGCGCGAAGATATCCAGGATCAGCCCCGTGCGATCGAGCACGCGGCAGTTGAGGCTGCGCTCGAGATTGCGCTCCTGGGAGGGAGACAGGGCGTGGTTGAAGATGACCAGTTCGGCGTGGTGCGCGGTGAGGGCGTGCTTGACCTCGTCGAGCTTGCCACTGCCGATGAAGGAACGAGGGTCGGGACGGCGCCGGCTGCCCTGGATCAGGGTCGCCGGCACCGCACCAGCGGATCGCACCAGTTCCAGGAGTTCACCTGGATCCTCGCGATCCTGCTCGTCCTGAAAGTCCACATGGACCAGAATCGCCGTTTCGCCGGCGTCGGGACGTTCGAAAAACAATCACTACCTCTCGATCAATTGTCGAGCCCGGGCGCTGCGTTGGGGTCCTGCGGCGGCAACCGGACGTTACGGGAGGGCACGACCGTGGAGATGGCGTGCTTGTAGACCATCTGGCTCACGGTATTGCGCAGCAGGATGACGAACTGATCGAAGGACTCGATCTGACCCTGCAGCTTGATGCCGTTGACGAGGAAGATGGAAACCGGGATGCGCTCCTTGCGCAGGATGTTCAGGTACGGGTCCTGAAGGGACTGCCCTTTGGACATGTTGCTCTCCCATAATGTGAAAACTCATCGCTTTGGCGAGATGAGCCATACTGTTTTTGACTTGCTGTTCTGTTGTCGGCGACGCCGCACTCGGTTCCGGCAGCGTGGCGCGGCAGCGATCGCCGCTCGCCATCGTCGTGACGAAGCTTTCATTTTACGCTAAGTCCCGTGGGCACGCACGATTTTCACGACCTGCGCGAGGGCATCGGGGGCGCTGCTGTCGACCCACACCAGCCCGGGCCAACGCCGCAACCAGGTCAGCTGGCGCTTGGCCAGTTGACGGGTAGCGGCCACCCCTCGCGACCGCAGGCCGTCGCGGTCGTAAGCGCCGTCGAGATGCTCCCACGCCTGACGATAACCGACGCTGCGCATGGAAGGCAGATCGAGGTGCAGGTCACCCCGCTGTTTCAAGGTAGCCACTTCCTCGATGAATCCGCCATTCAGCATCGCCTCGAATCGCACCGCGATGCGCCGGTGGAGTTCGGCGCGATCGGCGGGTGCGAGAGCAATGGACAACAGTCGCCACGGAAAGTTTTCCCGCTGCTGCCGACGCCAGTGCTCGCTCAGCGCGATGCCGCTCACCCGCTGCACCTCCAGCGCCCGGATCAGACGCTGGCGGTTGTGCGGATGGATCGCCGCCGCGGCCTCGGGGTCGACCGCCGCCAGCTCGGCGTGCAGCGCCGCGTAGCCGTGCGACTCACCGCGCTGGCGCAGCGCCTCGCGCAGTTCGGGATCCGCTGCCGGCATCTCGGCCACCCCCTCCACCAGGCGCTTGGCGTACATCATGGTCCCACCGACCAGCAGCGGCGTCTTGCCGCCGGCAGAGATCGCCTGCATGGCGCTCAGGGCATCCTCACGGAAATCCGCCGCCGAATAGCGCTCGGCCGGATCACGGATATCGATCAGCCGGTGGGGCGCGCGTGCCAGCTCCTCGGCACTGGGTTTGGCGGTACCGATATCCATGCCGCGATAGACCATCGCCGAGTCGACGCTGATCAGCTCGCAGCCGCAGCGCTCGTGGAGCGCGATCGCGGTGTCGGTCTTGCCGGCGGCGGTGGGCCCCAGCAGCAGGATCGCCGTCGGGCGGTCATCTCGGGTCACGTGTATTCTCTACAGAACGGTTCACTGGCCGCGTAGGAACAGCTTGTCCAACTGCGCCATCGACATCTCGGTCCAGGTCGGACGGCCATGGTTGCACTGACCACTGCGCTCGGTGCGCTCCATATCACGCAGCAGCGCATTCATCTCCGGCAGCGTCAGCGCGCGGTTGGCGCGCACACTGCCATGGCAGGCCATGGTGCCGAGCAGCTGGTTGATGTGCGTCTCGAAGCGGTCGGAGCGCCCGTAGCGCTCGAGATCGCCGAGCATGTCGCGGATCAGCGGCTCGATATCGGCATCGGCGAGCAGCGCCGGCACCTGGCGCACCAGCAAGGTCTCCGGGCCGGCGGCATCGAGCTCGACACCCAGGCGCGAGAACGCCTCGCGCTCGCGTTCGGCGGTCTCCGCCTCGGCCGCACCGACGGCGATCGAGACCGGGACCAGCAGCGGCTGGGCATCCAGGGCGCCGGCGTGGATCTGCTGTTTCATGCGCTCGTAGACGATGCGCTCATGGGCCGCGTGCATGTCGACGATCACCATGCCGCGCTCGCTCTGGGCCAGGATATAGACCCCATGCAGCTGCGCCACCGCATAGCCCAGCGGCGGCGCCTGGGTATCATCGTGCGCCGCCAGCGTGGCGACGTCCGGCGCCGGGCGCTCGCGGCTGGCGAGCGCGGCGGCACTGCCACCGGGGCCCTCTGCCGCCGCCTCTCCCGCGGTCTCGTCTGCTGCTTGCCGCGGCGTGAGCAGGGTCGACTCATGATCCGGGTGCAGGGCGTGGTAGCCGGCCATGAATTCGCGGATACGCTGGGCCGGCGGCCGCGGACTGCCGTCCTGGCGCGGGGCGTAGCCGCTACCCGCACCGCTGCGCTCGTGCTGGCCGGAGAGCGACATACGCTGCTGCTGCCATGCCGGCAGCGCCGCGTCATCGCCCCCTACGGGCGCGCCTTCCGGTTGCCGTGCCTCCCCGCTATCCACGCCTGCGGACGCTTGCGCATCGGCATCGGCCACGCCCTGAGGGTTGGGTCGCACTTCGGACAGCGCGCGATGCAGGCTCGAGAACAGAAAGTCGTGGACCAGACGCCCATCGCGGAAGCGCACCTCATGCTTGGTCGGGTGCACATTGACATCGACCACCCGCGGGTCGAGTTCGAGATAGAGCACGAACACCGGATGGCGACCGTTGAACAGCACGTCGCGGTAGGCCTGGCGGATGGCGTGGGCGACCAGGCGGTCGCGCACCACGCGCCCGTTGACGAAGAAGTACTGCTGATCGGCCTGGGCCCGCGAGTGGGTGGGCAGCCCCACCCAGCCCCACAGGCGCAAACCGGACGCCTCGAGGTCGAGATGCAGCGACTCGTCGATGAAGCGCTTGCCCAGCAGCGCGGCGATGCGACGCTCGTGACCGCGCTGATCGTCGGCCGCCGCCGGCAGCTGATGGACCACCTTCTGGTTGTGGCGCAGCAGCCAGGCAATATCGAAGCGCGACAGCGCCAGGCGGCGGAAAGCCTCCTCGACGTGTCCGAACTCGGTCTTCTCGGTGCGCAGGAACTTGCGCCGCGCCGGCGTATTGAAGAACAGATCGCGCACCAGCACCGAGGTGCCGCGGGGGTGCGGTGCCGGCGTCACCCTCGGGGCCATCTCGCGGCCTTCGGCGACCACCCGCCACCCCCCGGTGGGGTCGTCGGCGGCGTTGGAGATCAGCTCCAGCCGCGACACCGCACTGATCGAGGCCAGCGCCTCGCCGCGGAAGCCGAGGCTGGCGACATCCTCGAGGTCATCGAGCGAGGCGATCTTGCTGGTGGCGTGGCGCGACAGTGCCAGCGGCAGATCCTCCTCGCCGATGCCGCTGCCGTCGTCACGCACCCGGATCAGGCGCGTGCCGCCGGACTCCAGCTCGATCTCGATACGCCGCCCACCGGCGTCGATGGCGTTCTCGACGACCTCCTTGACCACCGAGGCCGGCCGTTCGACCACCTCCCCCGCCGCGATCTGGTTGGCCAGGCGGGGGTCGAGAACGCGGATACGTGACGCCTCGCTCATCTGTCAGCTCTCCTCGTCCGATATCGCCTGTTCACGGAATCGTCAGCACCTGACCCACGCGCAGGATGTCGCTGTCGAGGCCATTGGCCTGCTTCAGCGCGCGCATGCTGATGCCGTGGCCCGCCGCCACCTGCGACAGGGTATCGCCGGCGCGCACCCGGTACTCGTTGCTGGCGCTGCCACGCCCCTGATCGCGCTGCCACGCCAGCAGGCTGGCGGGCGGCGGATGCTGACGGAAATGCGCCACGATCCCGGCGTAGATCGCCTGGGCGAGCTCGGCCTGATGCTTCGAGGAGCGCAGCTCCGCCTCCTCCCGGGGGTTGGAGATGAAGCCGGTCTCCACCAGCAGCGAGGGGATATCCGGCGACTTGAGTACCACGAAGCCCGCCTGCTCCACCTTGGACTTGTGCAGCTTGTTGATCCGCCCCAGCTTGTCGAGCACCTGACCACCGGTGGCCAGCGAGTCATTCATGGTCGCGGTCATGGTCAGATCGAGCAGCACGCCGCGCAGCACCTCGTCCTTGTCGTCGAGGCTGAGATTGCCGTCGACGCCACCGATCAGATCCGACTGGTTCTCGCTCGCCGCCAGCCAGCGCGCGGTCTCGGAGGTCGCCCCGCCCTGGGAGAGCGCATACACCGAGCTGCCCGAGGGCTGCCGGCTGCGCACCGCATCGGCGTGGATCGAGACGAAGAAGTCCGCCTTCTGCTGGCGCGCCAGCAGGGTGCGCTGGCGCAGGCCGACATAGTAGTCGCTGTCACGGGTCATGAAGGCCTTGAACCCCGGGGTCTGGTCGAAGCGCTGCTTGAGCTTGCGCGCGATCCCCAGCACCACGTCCTTCTCGCGCGTACCGTTGGGGCCGATCGCCCCCGGATCCTCGCCACCGTGGCCGGGGTCGACGGCGATGATGATGTCGCGCTTGGGATGCGGCTGCGCCTCCACCGTGGCGGCGACCGCATCGGCCTGCTCCGGATTGCCCTCGGCCACCGCCTCCTTCTGCGCCCGCTGCGCGGCGATCTCCTGATCGCGGATCATCGCCTCGATGGGATCGATCGGATCGGCCACGGCGCTGGCGCCGGGGTAGTCGAGATCGACCACCAGACGGTCGCTGTACTGCTTGTTGGGCGGCAGGGTGAAGCTCTTGGGCACCACCGCGCGATTGACGTCGAGCACCACGCGCAGCCCGCCGCTCTCGCGAACCCCGGTACGCACCTTGTCGATGGCACTGGCGTCGAGGTCGAGCTTGTCGATGTCGACGTCTAGCTGGGTGCTGTCGAGATCGATCACCACCCGGCGCGGATTGTCCAGAGTGAAGACGTTGGCCTGCACCGGCCCCGAGAGATCGAACACCAGGCGCACGTGGTCGGGCGCCGACCACAGCCGCAGATTATTGACCTTGGCCGCCTGCGCCGCCGAGGTCGGCAGCAGACAGACGAGTGCCAGCAGCAGACAGCCGAGGGCCAGCAGCGCCGCGCCGCCGCGGCGACGCCAGCCGCGCGCCGGCGTGCCGGCTACCGCGCCCGCTGACGCTGTGTCCCTGTGTGCCACATCCTTCAGCATGCCTCTTCCTTGTCGCTCAACGCCGCCGGCAGCGAGGCCAGCACGTCACGTCCATGTTGAGTGTGCGCTACCGCCGCGACCTGGCGCCCGCTATCGGCCAGGCTCAGGTGCAGTTCGAGATCGGGACGCGGCAGCCATCCTGCGCCGCGGCTGGGCCACTCGATCACGCTGAGAACGCTGTCGTCCAGCATGTCGCGTGCGCCCATGAACTCGAGCTCCTCGGGATCACCGAGGCGGTAGAGGTCGAAATGGTAGACCCGGTAGCGGCCCAGTTCGTAGGGCTCGACCAGGGTATAGGTGGGACTCTTGACCGCCCCCGCATGACCATGGGCGCGCAGGATACCGCGCGTCAGCGTGGTCTTGCCGGCGCCCAGCTCACCGATCAGATGAATCTGGCCGCGCCCGGCGAGGGCGTGTCCCAGGGATTCGCCGAAGGCCACCTGGGCGGCTTCGTCTTGCAGTAGGATCGGCATGGTTGCACTAGCTTCGTCAAAGTTCGGGCCGCATCACGCAGCGGCCTCGAGTCAAGGAACGGCCGCGGTAGAGCGGCGGCGGCAGCGTGGCTGCGGCGTAACCGCCAGGGCGCACGCTGCCGGCCGTCAGGGGTTGGCCAAGCGTCGCGCATAGGATGCCAGATCACTCGCCAGCAGACCACGCTGACCGCCAGCGGCGCTCGCCGCGTCCGCGGCCAGGGCATGGATCAGCACCCCCAGCCGCGCCGCCCTTGCCGGCTCGCCGAGCTGCCCCAGCAGACCGGCGACGATTCCGGTCAACGCATCGCCCATCCCGCCACTGGCCATCCCCGGGTTGCCGTAAGGGCACAGGTCGAGTCGCTCGCCGTCGTACACCAGCGTCCCGGGGCCCTTGAGCACCACGCAGCCACCCCAGCGCTGCTGCAGCGCGATCACCGCGCCACGCCGGTCACGCTGCACCGCCGCCGTGCTCCAGCCGAGCAGGCGTGCGGCCTCGCCGGGATGCGGCGTCAGCACCCAGGCGTCGCGCCGAGTCGGTGACTCGCGGGCGGCGAGCAGATTGAGACCATCGGCATCGACCACGCACGGCTTGTCGGCGGTCAGCGCTTGCTGCAGCGCGGCCTGGCCCCAGGCGCCGGTGCCGATACCCGGCCCCACCGCGATGACATCGGCAGCCGCCGCCAGCGCGGCGAGATCAGTGCCCCCGCGAACGCCGTGGGCCATGACCTCGGGAAACCGGGTGAGACTCGCGGCGACGTGGGCGGCATCGGTTGCCAGGCTCACCTTGCCGGCACCGACCCGCGCCACCATCTCGCTGCACATCAGCGCCGCCCCGCCCATGCCGGGCGCCCCGGCGATCACCAGCACATGACCGTGAGTGCCCTTGTGGTCACTGGGGCGACGCGGCGGCAGCGCCGTGGCCAGACACTGCGCGTCCTGGCACCACGCCACCGGCGCCAGATCGGTGAAGGCTCGCGCGTCCACCCCCAGATCGGCCAGGGTCAGATCGCCGACATGATCCAGCGCGGCGCCGGTGTGCAGGCCGAATTTGTCGGCGATGAACGTGAGCGTGAGCGTGGCACGCACCGCCGCACCCTCGACATGGCCGCTGTCGACATCGACCCCGGAGGGGACGTCCAGCGCCATCACCGGCCTGCCGGCGGCATCGAGCTGGGCGATCGCGGTGGCGACGTCGCCGCGCGGCGCGCCCCGGGCGCCGGTGCCGAGCATGGCGTCGATCATCACCTCGCCATCCAGGGTCAGCTCATCACGCCAGCCGAGCGCATCGAGCCCGGCTTCTGCAGCGAGCTCATAGGCCCGGCGCGCATCTGCCGCGAGTTTATCCGGCGGGGTCAGCGCGATCAGCTGTACGGTCAGGCCGTCGGCGGCGGCCAGCGCCGCCAGCACATAGCCGTCGCCGCCGTTGTTGCCACCACCGCAGAGCACGCACAGTCGCCGCGCCCTGGGCCAGCGCGCACGCAACAGCGCATAGGCAGCCTCACCCGCCTGGCGCATCAGCCAGAACCCCTCGCCTCCCTCGGCGATGACGCGTCGATCCATCTCGCGTACCTGGGCCGCGAGATAGAGCGGCCTCGCCTCGATCCGTGTCTGCATGTCGCCTCCTGAAGAGCCCATGGCGGCGCGCGCGGCCTGCCGTTGCGGTTGGATCTGGTGTAGGGTAGCGCACCCGAGCACCGCTCGCGGCCCGAGCCACCCGAGACGAGCAGGAAGACGCATGAGCGAGCAGCACCCGTGCTCCGCGCGCACCCCGTCCGCCGAGATCGACACCGCCGCTCTCGCCACCCAGATCAAGCAGTGGGGGCGCGAACTCGGCTTCCAGGCGGTGGGGATCACCGATACCGATCTCGCCACCCATGAGCGCTATCTGGCACGCTGGCTGGAGGCCGGCCACCACGGCGAGATGGCCTACATGGCCAAGCACGGCACCAAGCGTACGCGCCCCGCCGAGCTGGTCCCCGGCACCCTGCGCGTGATCAGCGCGCGCATGGACTACCTGCCGCCCGAGGTGGAGACCACCCGCGTGCTGGGGCAGCCGCAGCGCGCCTATATCTCGCGCTATGCCCTCGGCCGCGATTACCACAAGCTGATCCGCAAACGCCTCGACCAGCTGGCGCGGCAGATAGAGACCGCTGTAGGGCCTTTCGGCTACCGCGCCTTCGTCGACTCGGCGCCGGTGATGGAGCGCGCCCTGGCGCACAAGGCCGGCATCGGCTGGTTCGGCAAGAACGCCATGCTGCTCGATCCCAAGGCCGGCTCGCTGTTCTTTCTCGGCGAGCTCTATACCGATCTGCCGCTACCGGTGGATGCGCCCTTCGCCCGCGAGCACTGCGGCTCCTGCTCGAGCTGCCGGAGCGCCTGCCCCACCGACGCCATCGTCGAGGACAAGGTGGTCGACGCACGGCGCTGCATCTCGTATCTGACCATCGAGCTGCATGGCGCCATCCCCATCGAGTACCGCCGCGCCATGGGCAATCGCGTCTACGGCTGCGACGACTGCCAGCTGTTCTGCCCCTTCACCCGCTTCACCCGCGCCAGCGACGAGCCCGACTTCGCTCCGCGCCACGACCTCGACCGAGCCGAGCTGGTGGCGCTGTTCGCCTGGAGCGAGACGGAGTTTCTCAAGCGCACCGAAGGCAGCCCGATCCGGCGCATCGGCTACGAGCGCTGGCTGCGCAATCTCGCCGTGGGGCTGGGCAATGCGCCCTGGAGCGAGCGTGTCGAAGGCGCCCTGCGCGCGCGACTGGCCTATCCTTCGGATCTGGTGCGCGAGCACGTGCGCTGGGCGCTCGCCGAGCAGCGCCACAAGCGTCAGGCGCGGATCGTCAGCGCCTAGGAACTGTGTGAAAAGTCGACGAGCGACGCTGGCTCATTCGGCCAGCTTGAGGAAGGTCTGGCGATAGTGCTTGAGCTCGGCCAGGGATTCGCGGATGTCATCCAGCGCTTGGTGGGTATTGCGCTTGCTGAAGCCGCTGGCCGCCGCCGGGTTCCAACGCTTGGCCAGCTCCTTGAGCGTCGACACGTCGAGGTTGCGGTAGTGGAAGAAGTCGTTGAGCGCCGGCATCTCGCGCTCGAGGAAGCGGCGGTCCTGATGGATGCTGTTGCCGCACACGGGTGATGTGCCCGGCGCCACGTAGCGGCGCAGGAATTCGAGCGTACGCCGTTCGGCCTCGGCGGTATCGATCTCGCTGCGCTTCACGCGCTCGATCAGCCCGGAGTCACCGTGGGTCTTCTGGTTCCAGGCGTCCATGCCGTCGAGCAGCGCTTCGGGCTGGTGCACCGCGAGCACCGGGCCCTCGGCGATCAGCTCGAGGTCGCCGTCGGTGATCAGCGTCGCCACCTCGATGATGCGCTCGCGGTTGGGGTCGAGCCCGGTCATCTCGAGATCGATCCAGACCAGCAGGTCGCTGCGCGGGGAGGCTTCGGGGGTCGCCGACATGACTATCTCCAGTGGGGTCCGCCCTGGTGCCGACCGAGATGGGCGGACACGACAGACAGGGATGGCTACAATGCCCGCCATTGTAAGCCCGTGCCGCCCGAGCGGCCATGACCCGAGGACCGACGCCACCGATGAGCCGACGCAAACTGACCCGACAGCAACGCTGGCGCGTGGAAAAGGTTCAGGCCGAGCGCGCCGCCCGTGCCGATCGCCGCGCGGCGCGCGACGAGCGTACCCTCGAGGGCGGTGAGTACGGCGCCGAGCGCCCGGGACGCGTGGCCGCCCACTTCGGTCGCACGCTGGAGGTCGAAGCCGTCGACGGCGAACGGGTCTCGCGCCATCGCTGCCATCTGCGTGCCAATCTCGAGGGGCTGGTCACCGGCGACCGCGTGGTCTGGCGCGAAGCCCAGGACGGCAGCGGCGTAGTGGTCGCGCGCGGCGAACGCGACAGCGTGCTCGAACGCCCCGACGCCCACGGCCAGTTGCGCCCGGTGGCCGCCAACATCGATCAGATCCTGGTGGTGATCGCCGCCGAGCCCACGCCCTACGCCAATCTCGTCGACCGCTACCTGGTCGCTGCGGAGAGCACCGGCATCGCCCCGGTGCTGGTACTCAACAAGAGCGACCTGCTGCCGGCGCAGGCGGGTGAGGTGCGCGCCATGCTGGCGCGCTATCTCGATCTCGGCTATTCGCTGATCGAAGCCTCGGCCAAGCGCGACCACGGGCTCGACGCCCTGCACGCGCGGCTCAAGGGGTGCACCTCGGTGTTCGTCGGTCAGAGCGGGGTGGGCAAGTCGTCGCTGATCGATCGCCTGCTACCGGACGAGACCCTGCGCATCGGCGCCCTCTCGGAAGAGACGCGCAAGGGCAAGCACACCACCACCACCGCACGCCTCTATCCGCTGCCGGAAAACGGCGAGAGTGGCCGGCCACGCGAGGGTGACCTGATCGACTCGCCGGGTATCCGCGAATTCGGCCTCTGGCACCTCGACGAGCGCGAGCTGGCCGAGGGCTTCATCGAGTTCCGCCCGCTGCTCGGCCGCTGTCGCTTCCGCGACTGTCGCCATCGTGAGGAGCCGGGCTGCGCTCTGCTCGAGGCGGTCGAACGCGGTGAGATCCACCCCGAACGCTTCGCCAGTTTTCAGCGTATCCGCGACGACATCGCCAACAGCTAAGTCTATGGGCCAACGGCTAGGTCTAAGGGCCAACGGCTAGGTCTATGGGCCAACGGCTAGGTCTATGGGCCGACAGCTAGGTCTATGGACAGTATCGTCGCGTCGATACGCGACGATCCTTTCCCGCCACGATGGCGACCGGCCCGGATCAGCCCTCGAACAGCATCAGAATCGAGAGCAGGAACAGCACCCACATCGCCGGGCGCACTTCGTTCGCCTTACCCACACCGACCTTGACCACCACGTAGGTCAGGAAGCCGAACACCACCCCGTGGGTGATCGAGTAGGTGAGCGGAATCAGCATCATCGCCACGAACGCCGGGATGGCATCGTCGTACTGCTGCCAGTCGATGGTGCGGATCGGCGAGAGCATGAACACTCCGACCATGATCAGCGCCGGCGCGGTGGCGATCGCCGGCACCAGTGCCAGCAGCGGTGACAGGAACAGAAACGGCAGGAACAGCAGCCCCGAGACCACCGCCACCAACCCCGAGCGGCCGCCCTGGCTGATGCCGGCAGCGGACTCGACGTAGGCGTTGGCCGGGCTGGTGCCCAGCGGCGCCGAGATCAGCGCCGAAAAGGCGTCGACCATCATCGAACGGCGGATATTGCGCGGCTCGCCGTTCTCGTCGAGCAGATTACCCGCCTGGCACACGCCGATGAAGGTCGACATGGCATCGAAGAAGGTGGTGAACAGGATGACGAAGATGAACGGCCAGTAGGCCACCGCCAGCGCACCGCTGAAGTCGACCTGCCACAGCGCGGTGAAGTCGGGCCAGGCGAAGATACCCTGGAAGTTGACCAGCGTCGGGGTGGCGATCGCCTCGGGGAAATAGACGCTGCCGTCGCCCCACAGACGCCCGATCGGCACCGCCGCCAGGGTGGTGAAGACGATACCCAGGATCAGCGCGCCCTGGATTCGTCGTGCCACCAGCACCGCGGTCACCCCCAGGCCGATCAGAAAGGTCACCAACGCCGGCGTCATCTCGCCCAGGCCCACCACGGTGGCCGGGTTGGAGACCAGCAGCCGTGCATTGACCAGCCCGATCACGGTGATGAACAGCCCGATACCGCAGGCGATGGCGTGGCGCAGCGTCGCCGGAATGGCGTCGACCACGTAGCGGCGCACGTTGAACAGCGCCAGCACCGCGAACAGCACCCCGGACCAGAACACGCAGCCCAGCGCGGTCTGCCACGGAATGCCCGCGCCCATCACCATGGTGTAGGTGAACAGCGCGTTGATGCCCATCCCCGGCGCGACCAGGATCGGGTTGCGCGCATAGAGACCCATCATCACGCTGCCGAAGAAGCTGATCAGCACGGTGGCGGTCAGGGCCCCGGCGAAAGGCACGCCGGCCGCGGAGAGAATCGACGGATTGACCACGATGATGTACATCGCCGCCAGGAAGGTGGCCACGCCCGCCAGCACCTCGGTCTTGAGGCTGGTTCCCAGCGAGCGCAGAGAGAAGTATTTGTCGAGCACGCAGCAATCTCCTGGCTGAGTCGATTATTGTTGGCACGCGAACGCATCGCGTCTGACAACTTGTATACACAAAGCGGGGGCTTGGAAAGCCGTGAAGGGCTCGGGCGGCGGCCGAGCGGGGCGCAGTATATCGAATCCACCGCACAGCGCCATCCGCCCACGCCAGGGCCGGCAGCTATGCCAGTGGCCGAGGGCTATGCCATGATGAGAGGAACCCGGCGACCCCCTCGCCTCTCGACCCGGGCGCTGTTCTGCCAGAGACAGGCCCCCTCTCAGCCAGGAGCCCCCATGAGCTCGGAAAAGCCGCAGCTACCGCTGATTCTGGAACCGGACGCCCTCGCCGCCCACCTCGGCGAGGCGCACCTGCTGATCGTCGACGTACCGCTCAAGGCCGAGAGCTATCGCGATGGCCACGTTCCCGGCGCCTGCTTTCTCGATCATCGCCGGCTGCTCGCCGGCAGCGGCGACGTCCCCAATGACGTGCCCTCCCCCGAGGCTCTCAGCGCGCTCTTCTCGGATCTAGGGCTGACCCCGGAAACCCATGTGGTGGCCTATGACGACGAAGGCGGCGGCTGGGCCGGGCGCCTGCTGTGGACGCTGGAGCTGATCGGCCACCCGCGCTACTCCTATCTCAACGGCGGTATACACGCCTGGCGCGCCGACGGCCACCCGGTAGATACCACGCCCAGCGCCCCGACACCCAGTGACTACCAGGCCGAGTATCTCAACCCCGGGGTACAGATACGCCGTGAGGAGCTGCTCGAACGTCTGGGCTCCCGCGATCTGGCGATCTGGGACGCTCGCTCCGATGCCGAGTATCGCGGCCTGAAGGGCGACAACCGCAAGCTCGGCCATCTGCCGGGCGCGGTCAATTTCGACTGGCTGGAGGTCATGGACAGCCAGCGCGACCTGCGCCTGCGCGACTATGCCGAGCTGGTAGCGGAGCTCGAAGCCCGCGGCATCACGCCGGACAAGGAGATCGTCACCCACTGCCAGAGCCATCACCGCAGCGGACTGACCTGGCTCGCCGCGCGCGCACTGGGCTATACGAGCGTGCGCGCCTATCCCGGTTCGTGGAAGGAGTGGGGGAATCGGGACGATACGCCGGTCGAGCGCTAGGCTCACCTGAACGCGACCGTGCGGTCAATGCTGCGGGCTATTGCGCCCGCGCGGTACGGCCGCTACCTTGTGCGCCTTTCCGACTCGAGGGGCAGTCATACCGTGGATCGCCAGGAACTCTTCGCCAAAATTCAGTATCCGCTGCCCCAGCACGCGATCTCGCGCCTGATCGGCAAGCTCGCCGAGAGCCGCGTCGGCTGGATCAAGGATCTCTTCATCCGCCACTTCATCAAGCACTACGGTGTCGACATGAGCCAGGCCCGAGAGCCCGACCCCGGCGCTTACGCCTGCTTCAACGACTTCTTCACCCGCGCGCTCAAGCCCGACGCCCGCCCTATCGGCGAGGGGCTGATCTCCCCTGCCGACGGCACGCTTTCACGCTTCGGCCGCATCAACCACGGCACACTGATCCAGGCCAAGGGCCAGGCCTACTCGCTCAATGCCCTGCTCGGAGGCGACAGCGCCCGCGCGGCGCCGTTCCGCCAGGGCAGTTTCGCCACCGTCTACCTCTCCCCCAAGGACTACCACCGCGTGCACATGCCGCTCACCGGTACCCTGCGTGAGATGACCTATGTGCCGGGCCGGCTGTTCTCGGTCAACCAGGCGACCGCCAACCACGTGCCGGGGCTGTTCGCGCGCAACGAGCGCCTGGTCTGCGTGTTCGACACCGAGCGCGGGCCGCTGGCGATGGTGCTGGTGGGTGCGATGATCGTCGCCGCCATCGAAACCGTGTGGGCGGGCCAGATCACGCCGCTCAGCGGCCGTGTGCAGACCACCTGTTTCGATACCCCGGTGGTGATCGAGAAAGGCGCCGAGATGGGCCGTTTCAAGCTCGGCTCCACGGTAGTGATGTGCCTGGGCCGCGAGGCCGAATTCCACGACTTCGACCCCACCGGTACGCCGGTCAGCATGGGCCAGAGCCTCGGCGCCTGATTCTCGGCGTCGGGTTTTCAGCAACTGGCCCAAGACGACGAACGCCGCGGTCGGCCGACCGCGGCGTTCGTCGTCTATCTCTTGGTTCTCACCGCCTACTTATCGCTCACCACCTACTTATCGCTCACCACCTACTTATCGCTCACCGCCCACTTCTAGGCTCTCGCCTACTGGCGATGGGCCCTCGCCATATGCAGGCGCTCTCGCGGCGCTCGCATCGTTGGCTCAGCGCGCCCCTTCGATGAGATAGGGGCCGAGCACACGCATCACCACGGTTTCGACGAAGTCACGATCGATCTCGCTGAACGACACCGCCAGCCGGTAATAGATCGCCCCGTAGATCAGATCCATGCTCAGTCCAGGGTCGATCTCGGCAGCCAGCTCTCCGCGCGCCACCGCGTGCTCGATCGCCTCGCGCCCCATCTGCCGGCGCGGGCCGATCCAGCGCTCGACGAAGGCACGGCTGAGCTCGGGGTCCGACTGAGCCGCCCCCAGCAGATGCTGCAGCAGGCGCCCGTGGGGGCCGTTGAGCACCTCGGAGAGCCCGGCCACGCTGCGCCGGAAGTTGGCCAAGATCGGCAAGCTGTCGTCATAGGCAATAGCCGGGCCGACGACATCGAGGAAGGCGTCCATGAGGATGGCGCCCGCGTTGGGCCAACGCCGATAGATGGTCGACTTGGCGACCCCGGAGACGCTGGCGATACGCTCGATGGTGGCATAGGGCAACCCACCTTCCAGCGCCAGCTCGAGGGCGGCACGCGTCACCTTGGCCGAGGCCGTGGCGCTGCGCGGTCGGCCGGGACGAGCCGGTGAATCGGTAGATGTAGACATAGATGATGTAGATGCGGACATAGACGATGTAGACGCAGACATGGGAGACATCCTTGTCAAAAACAGCTCCTGGGAAATACGATACTATCTGATACGCAGCGACTCGTATCACTTTTTAGTCAGGAATTGTAAAACACTACCATGAAACGGTGTACGCCACCCTCAGTGAAGCGGCACTCTACACGAGGTGTCGACTCTTTCCATCTTTCGCCGCCGCGCGACTGGAGGCTCCAGTGACAGAATACGATAGCGTCATTGTCGGCGCAGGCCCTGCCGGACTCGCCGCCGCCAGCCGCCTTGCGCACCGCGGGTTGCGCGTACTGCTGGTCGACCAGGGCCACGCGATCGACCGGCGTGACCACCAGAGCGAGGCCGAGCTGACCCAGGGCCACGGCGGTGCCGGCCTTTACTCCGATGGCAAGTTCTCGTTCTACCCCTCCGCCACCGAGCTGTGGCGTTTGCCACGCCGTGCGCCGCTGCATCAGGCCTATGCCTGGACCCGCGAGCTGCTGAATAGCCACGGGATGAAGACCCCGCCGTTTCCCGATCGCGCCGATGTCTACACGCCGTGCCATGATGCCTGGTCAATCAAGCACTACCCCTCCTACTATCTGCCGCTGACCCAGCGCGAGGCGATGATCGCCGAACTGATCGCCGCGCTAGATGTCGATATCGTCAGCGACACCCAGGTGATCAGCCAGCGCTACGACGAAGACGAGACGTGCCATCATCTCGAACTGCGCGCCGCCGACGGCACGCGGAGCGCGCTCACCGCGACCACCCTGATCTGGGCTGCCGGGCGTTTCGGGCCGCTGGGGCTAGGTGACGGCATCAACACGCGCTTCCGCCGGCTGGAAGTGGGCTTTCGTATCGAACAGCCGAGCGAGCGCGCCTTCTTTCAGGATTTCGTCGATCTCGACCCCAAGCTGACCCTGCACGCCGCCGACAAGGCGACCGAGTGGCGCACCTTCTGCGCCTGTCGCCACGGACGCACCGTGTTGACCCGAACCCAGGGGCTGTGGACGGTCTCCGGGCACTCGGACGGCCCGCCCACCGAGCGCTCCAACGTCGGCTTCAACACGCGCATTCTCGATGAGGCGCTGGCCCGCGAGACCATCACTGCGCTGACCCGCACGCTAAGCCGCGCGGATTCGCATTTCAATCTCCCGCTCAGCGCCTGGCTCGCCGACGATCCCGACGCCACGGCGACCATGGAGCGGGTCTATGGGGCGCCGCTGGCACAGGCGATGCAGCGCGGGCTACGCCAACTGGTCGACAACTTCCCAAGGCTAGAGGACGACACCACACGCCTGATAGGCCCGACGCTGGAAGGCGTCGGCTGGTATCCGAAGGTCGATGACAGCCTGCGGCTGGTCGACCGGCCCACCTGGTTGGTGGGTGACGCCTGCGGGCTGTTCCGCGGCATCGTCGCCGCCTTCGTCAGCGGCCACTACGCCGCCAGCGCCGTGGCCGAAACGCTGGCCCAGCCGGCACGCCTCCAGGAGCGCGCCTGATGCCGGCCCCTAAGTCGAGAATCGGCGTCGGCCTGATACTCACCCGCGGCGCGGGTGAGATTCTGCTGGGCTACCGTATCAAGGCGGGCGAGACGCCCTGCTGGTGCATGCCCGGCGGCCATGTCGAACCCAACGAGACCTTTGCCGCGGCGGCGCGGCGGGAGCTACATGAGGAGACCGGCATCCTCACCGAGGCAACCATCGAGATCGGCGCCTTCCTGCATCAGTTGAATCCCGACTGCACCGCCATCACCGTCGCCGCGCACCTGCATCTGCAAGATCCCCCCACGCCGCGGGTCACAGAACCCGAGGTCTTCGACCAGTGGCGCTGGTTCCCCTGCGATGCGCTGCCCCGGCCGCTGTTCCCTGCCAGCGCGGCACTGCTGGCGCAGACTGCGGGCCAGCCCCTGCCGGATGGCTGGCATGCCTATCCGCGAAAGGCTCCCTGATCCGGCCTCGATAACCGCACCCTCGGCGTCGAGTTCACACTTTCTGCAGCACTCGGTATCGCGCCATCGCCTCGTCTATTGCACTCAGCGGGTGGCGCCGCTACCTTGTCTCGCCCCTCTTCCCCGGGGCGAGATCATCATGGTGCACCAGCGCCGCTTCGCCAGACACCCATCCCCGCTGCCACGCCGTGCGATCTCGCCCCGGTTATCATTTCCCGCAACACCTGAGGTCCCGTGAATGGCACTAGAGATTTCGCGCAACGTCTCGATCCCCGACCACGAGATCGAACTCATCGCCGTGCGCGCCCAGGGTGCCGGCGGCCAGAACGTCAACAAGGTCTCCTCGGCGATTCATCTACGCTTCGATATCCGCGCCTCCAGCCTGCACCCCGGGTTCAAGGAGAAGCTGCTGGCCCTGAGTGACAAGCGCATCACTCGCGACGGCATCATCGTGATCAAGTCGCAGGAGCATCGGACTCAGGAGCTCAACCGGGAAGCGGCACGCGTCCGGCTGAAACAGCTGATCAAACCCGTGCTCTACGGCGACAAACCGCGCCAGGCGACCAAGCCGAGCCGCAGCGCCAAACGCAAGCGGGTCGATCAAAAGACCAAACACGGCCAGAAGAAACGTCTGCGCGGGCGAGTCGATGATTGAAGCGCTGTGCAGCTCGGCAGGTACTGATGCCTCGCGCCGGTCGCCTCGCCAACGCAGGCGCCGCTACCGGCGGGATGATGATAGCGCCACGGCCGGTCAGCAGCGCGGCGTCGGGAACGCCAGGACCTCGGCAATCGACGCCTTGCCCAGCGCCAGCTGAATCAGGCGGTCGATCCCCAGCGCCACCCCGCTGCCAGCCGGCATCCCGTGGGCCAGAGCAGCGACGAGACGGCGGTCGACATCCACGACCGGCTTGTGAAGCGCCACACGTTGGCGATTGTCATCCTGAAAACGGGCGGCCTGCTCCCGGGCATCGGTCAACTCGTCGTAGCCGTTGGCGAGTTCGATACCCTGCAGGTAGATCTCGAAGCGAGACGCAACCTCGGTGCCCTCCTCATCGACCCGCTTGCGCGCCAGCGCCGCCTGAGTGGCGGGATAGTCCACCACCACGTCGATGCCGTCTTGCCCCAGCGTCGGCTCGATTACCAGACTCATCAGCAGGTCGAGACAGCCATCGCGATCGCTGTCAGCCATATCGAGCCCGCCGCGCTCGCCCGCCATCCGCTGCAGCTCGGCCAATGGCGTGGTGAAGGGGTCGAGCGCCAGCGCCTCACGGAACAACTCGCGATAGCGTCGCCGGCGTGCCGAGCCGGCCGCCGGCATCAGCGCGCGGATCAGCGCCTCGCACTCCTCGATCAGCGCACCCAGCGAGAAACCGGGGCGGTACCACTCGAGCATGGTGAACTCGATATTGTGGCGCCGCCCCACTTCGCCATCGCGAAAGCTGCGGGCGAGCTGGAAGATCGGGCCGCTGCCCGCCGCCAGCAGGCGCTTCATGTGGAACTCCGGCGAGGTCTGCAGCCACAGCGTCTCGCGCCCGGCAGGGGTGGTCGCGCTCAATGAGAGCGAATCGAGATGCGGGTCGGTACTCCCCGCATGGCCGAGGATCGGGGTCTCCACCTCGAGCACGTCACGCGCGGCGAAGAAGGCGCGCACCGCCGCCAGCAGCCGCGCCCGCTGGCGCAGTGTCTCGCGCGTTGCCGAGGGCTGCCAGTCGTCCGGGCTGGGCGTCATCGTCACGTGTGATAGACCTGGCTGCGGCCACCGTCGATCAGGATATCGGTGGCATTGATGAAACGCGCTTCGTCGCTGGCCAGGAACAGGGCGGTGTTGGCCACCTCCTCCGCTTCGCCGATGCGCTGGCACGGCAGCAGCGCAATCTGGCGCTGGCGCTCGCTGTCGTCGAGGCCATCCAGCCATGCCTGGGCCGAGGGGGTACGGATCAGCCCCGGCGAGATCGAGTTGAAGCGCAGCCCGCGGGCGGCGTACTCGATGCCGAGCGCGCGGGTCAGCCCGATCAGACCATGCTTGGCCACCGGGTAGGGAAAGGAGCCGGGAATGATCTTGTGGCCGTGCACCGAAGCGATATTGACCACGTGGCCATAGCCGCGTGCCAGCATCTCCGGCAGCAGCGCCTGGATCACATGCCAGGCACCTTCCAGATTGATCGCCAGGCAGCGCCGCCAGCTCGCCTCGTCGGTGGTCAGCGGGTCGCTGAAGACATTGACCCCGGCGGCATTGACCAGCAGTTCGAGCGACCCGAGCGCCGCTGCGGCCTCGGCCACCGCACGGCCGACGTCATCGGCCTCGGCGACGTCGGCCTCGACGCCCACCACACGGCGGCCGCTCTCCCGTTCGACACGCTCGCAGGCGCGCGTCAGCGCCGCCCGGTCGCGATCGAGCAGGGCCAGTGCCGCGCCCTCGGCGGCAAAGCGCAACGCCGTGGCCAGGCCGATGCCGCTGGCCGCGCCGGTGATCAGAGCGGTCCGCCCCGTCAGTCTGCCCATCCCGATCTCCTCCCACGGCGCCGCCGCGATCAACGGCTCGAGCACGCCGGCCATTCCACCCCGCGGCCGCTGCCGGCAGCAAACGCAGAAGGCCACGCCGAAGCGTGGCCAATCTGACTGATACCTCGCTTGCACCGGTGCGATCTCAGCGCCGGTGCGGCGCCAGCATCAGGCGCGGGAGACGTACTCGCCGCTGCGCGTATCGATCCGGAGCACTTCGCCCTGGTTGATGAACAGCGGGACACGAACCACCGCACCGGAGGAGAGCGTCGCCGGCTTGGAACCGCCCTGGGCGGTGTCACCCTTGAGACCCGGGTCGGTCTCGACCACTTCGAGCTCGAGGAAGTTGGGCGGGCTGACGGCGATGGCGTTGTCGTTCCACAGGGTGACGGTGTAGACCGCCTGCTCCTTGAGCCACTTCTCGACGTCGCCGATGGCTTTCTTGTCCACCGCGTACTGCTCGAACGAGCCATCGGTCTTCATGAAGTGCCACATGTCACCGTCGGTGTAGAGATACTCCATGTCGAGGTCCATGACGTCGGCGCCCTCGAGCGACTCGCCCGACTTGAAGGTACGCTCCCAGACCCGACCGGTGATCAGGTTGCGCAGCTTGACGCGGTTGAACGCCTGGCCCTTGCCGGGCTTGACGAATTCGTTCTCGAGAATGTTACACGGGTCGCCATCCAGCATGACTTTCAGGCCGCCCTTGAATTCGTTGGTAGAATAGTTCGCCATGTTTCCTCACTAATGAACGATCGCGGGGCGTCCGCGACGAGAATTCCGTAACAGCGCTGCCAGGGCGCGTTCTAACTCAGGTGGTCCGCATGATAACCCGAACCCCGATCGCCGTGCATCGTGAAGCCGAATCGCGCGCTCCCGCGGCTTGGCAGCACCAGCTGCGCGAGGTGATCCGCGACCCGCGGGTGCTGTGCCAGCGCCTCGGCCTCGACCCGGCGCTGCTGCCCGGCGCCAGCGCGGGTCATGCGCTGTTCCCGGTACGGGTACCCGAAGCCTACCTGGCGCGCATCCGCCACGCCGACCCCTACGACCCGCTGCTGCGTCAGGTGCTGCCGCTGGCAGCGGAGCAGGATGCCGTCGGCGGCTTCGTCGCCGACCCGCTGGCCGAGCGCGAGCATACCCCGCGCCCCGGGCTGATTCACAAATATGCCGGGCGCGTGCTGCTGATCGCCAGCCCGACCTGCGCCATCAACTGCCGCTACTGCTTCCGGCGCCACTTCCCCTATGCCGAGCATGCCCCCTCGATGCGCGAATGGGACGCCAGCCTCGACTATCTGCGCGGCGACGCCTCGATCCGTGAGGTCATCCTCTCCGGCGGCGATCCGCTGGCCTCGCCGGACCGGCGCCTTGCCGAACTGGTCGCGCGGCTGGAGGCGATCCCCCATCTTCAGCGCCTGCGCATCCACTCCCGCCTGCCGGTGGTGATTCCCGACCGGGTCGACACCGCGCTGCTCGACTGGCTCGGCGGTACACGCCTGCAGAAGGTGATGGTACTGCACATCAATCACGCCCAGGAGATCGACGCCGCGGTGGTCGACGCCTGCCGACGCCTGGCGGCCGCCGGCGTCACCCTGCTCAACCAGAGCGTGCTGCTGCGCGGGATCAACGACCGGGTGGACACCCTGGCCGAGCTGTCGGAACGGCTGTTCGCCGCCGGCGTGCTGCCCTACTACCTGCACGTACTCGATCCGGTCAGCGGCGCGGCCCACTTCGATGTCGACGACGACAGCGCCAGGGCCCTGGTGGCAGCGCTGCGCGAGCGCCTGCCGGGCTTTCTGATGCCACGGCTGGTGCGCGAGATCCCCGGCGAGGCGAGCAAGACCCCGCTATGAGCGCGTGCGCCGCTGCTGGGCTCGCCAGTCACGCCAGCCGCGCAGGGTCAGATAGGCCAGCGGCCCGGCCGAACCGAAGCAGAAGGTGATCACGTAGAACACCAGCAGATAGCCCATCCCGTGCCCCCGGCGCCGGGCATCGAAGAACATCCACACCGCCAGCATCAGCAGTGCCAGGTAGACATCGAACACCACCAGCGCGGTGGTCGGCTTGCGCATCAGCTCGCCGGCGAAGGCACTCAGGCTCTGGTCACTGGTGGCAATGGCATAGGCGGTATAGGCCGAAAAGGCGATCAGTGCCGTCAGCGGCACCCAGAAACGCAGCATCTCTCATCTCCCGTTCACGGGTGCGGTGGCCGGGCCGCACCACCCCGACGGGTAGCGCCGCGAGCACTCGCGGCGCTACCGCTCACGTTCAGGATAGCGGTAGATAGACATGCACGCTGAGACCGCTGGCCGCCGGCAGCGAGGTGTCGTCGAGGCGAATCTCGCCTTCCAGACGCTCGACCAGCTCCTTGACGATCGACAGCCCCAGGCCCGAGCCGCTGGTCTTCTGCCCGGCCAGACGCACGAAGCGCTCGAACACCCGCTGGCGATCCTGCGGCGGGATACCGGGGCCGGTGTCGGCGATCTCGATATGCAGCCGCGTCGCTTCGGCGGCCATGCGCAGATGCACCTGGCCACCGCTGGGGGTATAGCGCATGGCGTTGTCGAGCAGATTGCGCAGCAGCACATAGAGGCCATTCTCGTAGCTCTGCACGCTGAGCCCCTCGGGGAGCTGCTGAGTCAGGTGGATGTCGCGCTGCGCGGCCAGCGGCTGGGTGTCGCGGGCCAGCTCGCTGCCCAGTCGCGCCAGACGCACGGTCTGGCGGGTGATCGCCTGGCCACTCTCCAGCCGCGACAGCGTGAGCAGCTGCTCGACCACCCGGGTCATGCGGTCGACCCCATTGATGATCGACTGCGCCGCGCGTCGCGCGCTCTCGGTGTCGGTCTCGCTGAGCAGATTCTGGGCGTGGACCTTGACCGCCGCCAGCGGTGTGCGCAGTTCATGGGCGGCGTTGGCGGTGAAGCGGCGCTCCTTCTCCAGGGTCTCGGCCAGACGTGCGAACAGGCCATTGAGCGCATCGACCATGCCGCGAATCTCCTCCGGCACCTGGCTTGCATCCAGCGGCTCGAGGAAGTTGGGCTGGCGCGCGGTGATCTGCCGGCTGACTCGCAGCAGCGGCGAGAAGCCGCGGGCAATGGCGAACGGGATCAGTAGTGCGATCAGCAGCACCCCGATGACCGGCGGCATCAGGTTACGCAGCGCGATCTGCCAGGTCAGCTCGTCGCGCACGTCGTCGCGCTGGGCGGCGCTGGCCCACACGCCGCGGGTTTCGTCGTGCAGGGTGAAGGTGCGCCAGTCGTGACCGCCGCTGAGCGCATGGGAGTAGCCGGGGCGCCGTTCGAGCGCCGGCAGCGCCCCGGTCGGCTGCATGCCGAACAGCGCGCGGCCCTGCTCGTCCCATACCTGGAACCCCAGCTTCTTCTCATAGGGGTGGCCCAGGGCGGTCGGCGCATCGGTGGCGTTGTCCGGCACCAGCGGCGCCTTAAGCTGAATATCCACCGGCGCGGCCTGGTCGTTTTCCGAGCCGGCACGATAGGCGAAGTAGAGCGCCACCATGGTGCGCGTGGTCTGAGCCAGCTCGGCATCGAACAGCTCGTCGATCTGGTCGCGGGTGTCGTAGTAGCTCCACAGCGCCGCCACCGCGGTGATCGACGTCACCGAGATCAGCAGCACGCGCCGCAGATAGCGTCTGATCGAAATCAACCGGTCTCCCCCATGCGATAGCCGACATGCCGCACGGTGGCGACGACGCGACTGCCGAACTTGCGTCGCAGATGGTGGACATGCACCTCGATGACGTTGCTTTCGACCTCGGCATCCCAGCCGTAGAGCACCTCCACCAGCTGGTCGCGGGAAAACACCTGGCCCGGATGGGTCATCAGATAGGCCAGCAGATCGTGCTCGCGCCGCCCCAGCGGGATCAGCTCTCCCGCCAGACGCACCTCGTGGGCGGCCGGATCGAGACTGAGCAGGCCATGGGTCACCTGTGGGGAGGCGCGCCCGGCGCTGCGCCGGACCAGCGCGCGCAGACGCGCCAGCAGCTCGCCGCTGTCGAACGGCTTGACCAGATAGTCGTCGCAGCCGCCGTCGAGTCCGCGGATGCGATCCTCGACGCCGTCCCGCGCGGTGAGCATCAGCACCGGTATCTGGCATTGGGCCTCGCGCAGCCGCTTGAGCACCTCGAACCCGTCGATATCGGGCAGGCCGACATCGAGGATCAGGGCGTCGAAAGCCGAATGCGCCAGCGCCTCGCACACGCCCTCCCCCTCGCCCAGCCACTCCGGCGTGATGTTCTCGCGCCGCAGCACCTCGACCACCCCCTCACCGAGCAGGGGGTCGTCCTCCACCAGCATTACCCGCATAGCTTTCTCTCTCGTCTTGCCCCGGCTCGCTTCGAGACGGCATCTCATGTCTACCCCACTCGCCCCACGGCGGTGCTCGGCGCGGTGTCACATGCACGGTTTCAGCATACCGCGTCATCCGCTCGCGTGTCCGGCAGTGTCATCACCGAGTCATCGGCAGCGCGCAGCCTGGCGCCGCGGAAGTGGACGAGCACATCCAAGGCCCGTTTCTAAGCCTGAGTTAAGGAAACCCTGTCACAGTCGATCCCGACCGTGGCCAGGTCCGTCAAACGATCCGCTGCGCAAGCCATCCACGCCCAGGGAGACCACGATGCTCGCACTGCCCAAGCTCTCGCTGATCGTCTTCGCCACTGCCCCCGCGGCCCAAGTCGCGGCGCTGATCGAAGAGGCTTCGCACGCGCTGGTGCACGCCCGGGCGCTGGAATTCCTGATCCTCGACAGCCGGCGCGATGCGCGTCTCGCAAAGGCACTCGAGGGGCTATCGCTGGAGACCGACCAGATCAAGGTGCTGCCAGGCGCCAGCGATATCGACGCTGCCCTGGCCCAGGCGGCACGCCAGGCCCGGGGCGACTGGCTGGTGACCCTCGGCAGCAGTGGCCGCGCCGACCCCCACGATCTTCCCGACATGCTCTGCGCGGCACGCCATCAGGGGTTGGCACTGGTGCAGGGGCGAGCGCACCACGCTTCAAGGGCGAGGCACTGGCTGGCACGGCTGGCGGCGCCGTTCACCGCCGTCGACGCACAACCCCAAGGGCTGTATCTGATCGAGCGCGAGGCCATGTGCGCCCTGCCGCCGCTAAAAGGCCTGATGCGTTTTCTGCCGCTGCTGATCCGCCGCGGTGGCGGTCGCGTGGGTCAGCACCCGATCCACTGGCGCACGCAGGGTGACGTCATCGCGATATCCGCACCGCGGCCTTCATTCGCGACACTCGGCGAGACCCTGAGGCAGTGGCGCCAGGCCCGCCGCTGGCGTCCGCGCCAGGTCTCGCGCCGCCCGGCGTCAATTTCCTAGCGGTAGCGCCGCCCACGCCACTCGAGCCACCCACCCGGACGCTCGCCGCGCGGGTCGCGATGGGTCCAGTGCACCACGCCGCCCTTAGCATTCCAGACATACTCGCCACGAAAGCGCACTGCATCCCCACGCGCGAGCCCGTCGAGCCGCGGCGCCAGATCGATGTTGTGGGCGATCAGCAGCGTATGACCATCGCCGAGCCCGAGGATGAAACGCTGATGCCGGCTACCGTCGTCGTCATCCGGCAGCAGGCGCTGCACGCGCCCTTCCCCCTCGACCCAGACCGCCTCGCGTTGCGCCTCGAAGGCCGCCCGCGGCGTCATCGTCGAAGATACCGGCGCCTGCCAGTGAGCCAGCGTCGGCACCAGCAGTGCCGCCAACAGCAACGCGATCACGGCACCGCCGATTCTTCGTTTCATCATCCGGGTCATGGCCCCTTTTATTGCCAGAGAGCCACTGTGACACCGGGCCGCTGTGCGATAAAGCCTGGGCGGTGATCCGCAGCGCAAGCTGCAGATCCGCGCACGCGCCGGAGGCATACCACGTGCGCGCCGGACGCAAAAAAAGAGGCCGAACCCCAAAATCCGGGCTCGGCCTACGCTGTGTGCCCGTCCTGGGCTACTCAATCAGAGTACGATATACCGCTAGAGTTCCTGAAAAAGAAAAATAGCCGGTCGCGTTCAGGTCTCCGGTTCGTCCAGCGCGTCGGGGCCGTGCTGCCACAGCCCCACCACGCCGCGCGGCGCCTGTGTCTCGTCGAGCGCGCACTGCCAGCATTCGGCCTCCGGCTGCTCGAGAGACAGCCGGAAGACGCGCCGGTCGGCGCCCGCTGCGGGTTCGGCCGACGCCTGGCGGTCGATCTCGTCGAGCAGCCGCTGTAGCCGTTCGCGCTGGGGTTCACTGAGTTCACGGCACTCGATGCGTCGCGGGCGCTCCAGACCGGGCATGGCGGCAAAGCCCCCTTCGCGCACCACCGCCAGCACCGCCGTGGGTGCCAGTCGCGGTACGCCACGCGCGCTCACCGCAGCACTCCCACATCGACCCAGGCTCGGCGCACGGCATCCATCACCGGGCTGTCAGCGCCGAAACGCTGCTGCGCGCAGCGCACGGTGATCTCGGCGAAGGTGGCAAAATTGGCATCCCGTGCCAGGCGCGAATCCCGCAGCGCATCGAACCATACCGGCCCGGCGGCCTCCCAAGAGAAGCCCCCAAGGCGCGTCGCCGCCAGGTAGAAAGCGCGATTGGGAATGCCGGAATTGATGTGCACGCCGCCGTTGTCGGAGGCCGTATTGACGAAGGCGTCCATATGCCCCGGCTGCGGGTCCTTGCCCAGCACCGGGTCGTCGTAGGCGCTGCCAGGACTGGCCATGGAACGCAACGCCCGACCATTGACGCGGTCGGTGAGCAGACCCTCGCCGATCAGCCAGTCGGCCTCCTCGGCCGCCTGCTCGAAATGGTGCTGCTTGACCATGACGCCGAATACATCGGCCAGGGATTCGTTGAGCGCACCGGACTGATCGGCATAGATCAACCCCGCTTCACGCTCGATCACCCCGTGGGTCAATTCGTGGGCGACCACGTCGAGGGCCGCGGTAAAGCAATTGAACAGCTCGCCATCACCATCGCCGAAGACCATCTGCGCCCCGTTCCAGAAGGCGTTGTCGTAGTCTTCACCGTAGTGAACGGTACCCAACAGCGCCATGCCCTGGGCGTCGATGGAATCGCGAGCAAAGACCTCCCAGTAAAAGCGATAGGTGGCACCCAGCCAGCGATACGCCTCGTCGACGGCGACATCGCCGCTCTCCGGATCGCCCTCACTGCGCACCCGCTCACCCGGCAGGATCTCCTGCTGAGCGGCGGTATAGATATAGCGGGCGGGCTCGCCGCCACGCCTCCCATCGGCGGGGCGTGCCGCAGGCTGCGTCGCGTTGCGCAGACGAAACTGGGCATCGGCCTTGAGGGTGGCCTGGGCGCAGCGTTGTAAGCGTGCGTTGCCGTGGGAAAGAAGACGTTCCAATACATGGGGCGGCATGAAGCCGTAGGCTTGACCCGGGCGCGTCGTCGCTGGCATCGGACACCTCCTGTGATGAGATCAAGGTCACAGTCAGTGTGGTTCAGGCTCGGCAGGCATGCCGTTATGACCCTGTTGCGTTTTGTCACTGCCCCGAGGTGACATGCACTCAGCTCAACGACAGTCCATAACTCGCCTCGGGCACCACGCCCTCGAATTTGCCGAGCTGGGCGATGTCGTTGTCATTGAGCATCTGATCGAGGCGCCGGCGTGGGCTCTTGGCATTGAGCACCAGGTGCACCTGGGCCGGCAGCCCGCGATCGTCGATACGCTGCACCCAGGCCAGCGCACCGCTGGAGAAACGCGCCAGCGAACCCACCGGCGCAGTGCCGAAGCGGCGCACGTAGCGCTGCGCCCAGGTCGCATCGAACAGCGCCGGGTGACCCAGCACATGGCGATAGCGCTCGAGCAATGGCCAAGCATCACGATCCGCGCGGGGTTGGCCCAGCGCGTCGATCACGTCGACCACCGCCATCATGCGCCCCAGCGCGCTCAACTGGGTGTCGTCCAGGCCCGCCGGATAGCCGCTGCCGTCGAGGCGCTCGTTGGCCTCACCAACGATGGCACGCGCGATATCCGGTGATAGCCAGCGACACGTTTCGAGCTGAGTGAGGATTGCCGGCACGTGCTCGGACAGATGCGCGCGCGCCTCGGCCCCGAGCGGCTCACGGCTCTCCACAATCGATGTTGGCAACTGGCACTTGCCCAGGTCATGCACCAGCGCACTGGCCGCCACCGCCTTGATCACGTCCTCGGGATAGCCCTGCCAGCGCACCAGGTCGGTGGCACGTATCGCAACGCCGAGCGAGTGGCGTACCAGCGGCGTTTCCCCATGCAGATAGCCGAGCGCATAGAGCAGCGCCTGGTCTCCCTGATTACTCAGCGTGACCAGGGTATCGGCGTGACGCGACAGCAGCGACGACGCGATCGAGCCGCCGTTCTGCAGCGTCAGGATCTGTGCACTGAGATAATCGGCAATCTTCTTGAGCCGCCGCGCGGTGGCGTTGCCGACCGGCAGCGAGGCCGTCTCGGGCTGCCGCGGCGCTGGACGCTTGCCGTCCGGCCCCCGAAACAGCGGCGAGGGCGAGAGCGCCTTGTCACGCGTCGTCACGCTGCGCGCACTCTCGCGCTCGGCCTCCTTGACGCAGTACCACAGCAGCCGTTCGGTATCGATGCCGGGTTCGTCGAACTCACAGCCGACCAGCGCCTCGCGCCACTCCTCATCGCTGCGCACGTGGCGAATACAGCCACTGAGGCGCAGCGACTGGCGGCTGGGAAAGTGCAGCTCGAGCGGCGCGAAACGCTGATTTTCCAAGAGCGAGACGGCATGCGTCAGCGGCATCGCCAAAAGGCAGCCACCCAGGGAGAGATTACGCAGCTCCGCGGTTACCGGTATGTCACGATCTTCCAGCCTCAGACGCGCATCGACGCCCATCTCGGCGCGAATCGGCGCGCGGAAGCTATTGCGCCGATGCACCGTGCTCAGCCACTCGGGGTAACTGCAGCGCAGACGCTGCCGGCCACCCTCGCCCTCTTCGGGGTCGAGCCACTCGATCAGCGCCAGGGTCGAGGTGCGCACCATGGCACCATTGACATGCCCGAAGAGATGAAAGGCATCGCCCCGCTCCAGCTGCTCGGCCAGCGCGGGGACTGCGCTGATGTCGACGATCAGCGCGCGATCGCGCTCGATGTCATCGAGCAGCACCGGCCACGATGTGCCGCCCAGGTCGAACGCCAGATTGACGCTGCCCTGGATGCAGAGTGGATCGAGCCACTCCCACTTGGCCAAGGGGTTGACGATATCGGTCGAAGCGGAGGTGCTCATGCGAGATCTCGGGGCTGGCTGCAAATCGTGGATACAATTTACAACATTCGGTTGCCGAACGCTGCTACCGGAACTGGCGCGGGACAACTTTATTTAATCGCCAAGGCAACTTTTTTTGACCGCCGACGTCAACTTGATTTGGCCGCCAGCCGCAACTTGGTTCAACCACCAGCGGCAACTTGGTTCGACCGCCAGCGGCAACTTGGTTCGACCGCCAGCGGCCACGCTGTTTGTGACCGCCAGCGGCGGCTGGCAACGCCTTTCACGACTACTAGGCGACGTGGACTTCTCCGGCGGCAGGGCTTGCGCGTCGGCGCGTCACTCTCCCTCCAGCGCGTGCTCGGGATACCCCAGCAGATAGAGCAGACCATCCAGGCCCAGCGTCGAGACCGACAGCGCGGCCTCGCGACGCACCAGCGGCTTGGCATGGAAGGCGACACCCAGCCCCGCACGAGCCAGCATCTGGAGATCGTTGGCGCCATCCCCCACGGCCACGGTCTGGGCCAGATCGAGCCCCTCGCGCTCGGCGATCTGCTCAAGCAGCTGCGCCTTGCGCGCGGCGTCGACGATCGGTTCGGCGACCTCACCGGTCACCTTGCCATCACGAATCACCAGCTCGTTGGCATGGATCTCGTCGAACCCCAGACGCTGCTGCAGGTAGCGTGCAAAGTAGGTAAACCCGCCGGAGAGAATCGCGGTGCGATAACCCAGCCGCTTGAGATGGTGCATCAGGCGCTCGGCCCCGGGCATCAGCGGCAGCGACTCGGCGATCTCGGCGAGTACCGACTCGTCCAGCCCCTCCAGCTTACGCATGCGCTCGCGGAAGCTCTGCTGAAAATCGAGCTCGCCGCGCATCGCGCGTGCGGTGATCGCCGCCACCTCATCGAACACGCCGTGGCGCCGAGCCAGTTCGTCGATCACCTCGGCCTGGATCAGGGTCGAGTCCATGTCGAAGCAGACCAGGCGACGATGCCGCGACCAGAGATCGGCGGGCTGCAGGGTGACGTCGACCGCGAAACGCTCGCTCAGCGCCAGCATGCGTTCGCGCAGTGCCTGCGGATCGGCGGACTCACCGCGCAGACGCCACTGCAGACAGGCGCCATGCGCCAGCACCTCGGGTCCCGCGTCGAGGCTCGGTGGTGCCGAGAGCCGTTCGATGCGCTCGATGGTCAGCCCTTCACTGGCAGTCAGCGTCGCCACCTCGGCAACCACTTCGGCACTGATGCGCGGCCCCAGCACGCTGAGCCTCCAACGCGGTGCCACGGCCTCCTCGGCCCAGCGCTGGTTGGCTTCTGGCCCGATCTCCTCGACCCGGCAGTCGAGCCCGCAGATGTCACCGGCACTCGGCAGCAGCGCGGCCACGTCGACCTCGTCGTCGGTCTCGACCAGCGCCTCCAGGCGCACCTGACCGAAGGCCACGTGCTGGTCCATGTCCAGTAGCCGCAGCCCCGCCGTCGCCAGCGCGGTACTCAGGGTAGCGGTCTGCCCCGGGCGCGCCGGGCCGGTGGCTCTTATCACGAAACGTCGTGCCATTGTCTCCCCACGGGGCGCCGTCGACGCCCCTCTTGTCGGTGGCGCGGCCTGCCGCAGCGGGCCACGCGTGTCAGTCTAGCGCTGTCCTGGATGGTGCTAGGCGAGGTGCTCAGCCTTCGACCGCGAGCCGGTCGACCTTCTGGAAGCCCCGCGCCAGCTTGCTGCCGCGCCGTCCGCGCTCGCCGACGTAGTAATCAAGATCGGCCGCCTTGAGCGTCTGCTTGCGCTTGCCGGCATGCACCACCAGCGCCGCGCCCTCCGGCAGCAGCACCAGATCGCGCACGAACTCCTCGCGGTTGGCGGCGCGCTGGCCGGGAATCGCGATCATCTTGTTGCCCTTGCCCTTGGCCATCTCGGGCAGCTCGGAGAGCGCGAACACCAGCAGCCGGCCCTCGTTGGAGACCACCGCCACGCGCAGCGTGTCGCCTGCGGGAATCGGCTGCGGCGGCAGTACGTTACAGCCCTGGGGCACCGAGAGCACCGCCTTGCCGGCCTTGTTCTTGCCGAGCAGATCCTCGAGCTTGACCATGAAGCCGTAGCCGGCGTCGGTGGCGAGCAGATAGCGCGCCTCGGGCACATCGAGCATCACCCCGATCATGCTCGCCCCCGCCGGCGGATTGATCCGCCCGGTGATCGGCTCGCCCTGCCCCCGCGCCGACGGCAGGTTATGAGCGCTCAGGGTGTAGCTGCGGCCGCTGTCGTCGAGCAGCACCAGCGGCTGGTTGGTCTTGCCGCGGGCGGCGAGATGGAACTTGTCACCCGCCTTGTAGGAGAGCCCCGCCGGGTCGATGTCGTGCCCCCGCGCGGCGCGGATCCAGCCCTTCTCGGAGAGCACTACGGTGACCGGGTCGGCACCGAGCAGCTCGACCTCGGAGAGCGCCTTGGCCTCGCTGCGCTCGACCAGCGGCGAACGGCGCTCGTCGCCATAGGTCTTGGCGGCCTCGCGCAGCTCCTTCTCGATCAGCTTGGTCATCGCCGCCTGGCTGCCCAGCAGCTTCTGCAGCCGCTGGCGCTCGGCCTCGAGCTCGTCCTGCTCGCCGCGGATCTTCATCTCCTCGAGCTTGGCCAGATGGCGCAGGCGCAGTTCGAGAATCGCTTCGGCCTGGCGCTCGCTGAGCCCGAACGCCGCCATCAGCGCCGGCTTGGGCTCGTCCTCCTCGCGGATGATGCGGATCACTTCATCGATATTGAGATAGGCCGCCAGCAGACCCTCGAGGATATGCAGGCGTTCCTCGACCTTGTCGAGACGATGCTGGCTGCGCCGACGCACCGTCTCGCGGCGGAAACTGAGCCACTCGCCGAGCATATCGTTGAGCGGCATCACCCGCGGCCGGCCGTCGAGGGCGATCACGTTGAGATTGACGCGTACGTTCTTCTCGAGATCGGTGGTGGCGAACAGATGCGCCATCAGACCTTCGACATCGATGCGGTTCGAGCGCGGCTCGATCACCAGCCGGGTCGGCGTCTCATGGGTCGACTCGTCGCGCAGATCGGCCACCATCGGCAATTTCTTGGCCTGCATCTGGGCGGCGATCTGCTCGAGCACCTTGGCCCCGCTGACCTGATACGGCAGCGCGGTGATGACGATGTTGCCATCCTCGCGCACATAGCGCCCGCGCAGTTTGACCGAGCCGCGGCCGCTCTCGTAGAGCTTGCGCAGGTCGGCGGCCGGCGAAATGATCTCGGCCTCGGTGGGAAAGTCCGGCGCCGGCACATAGGCCATCAGATCGGTGACGCTGGCGCCGGGATGGCGCAGCAGATGACAGGTCGCCTCTACCACTTCACGCACGTTGTGCGGCGGGATGTCGGTCGCCATGCCCACCGCAATGCCGGTGCCGCCGTTGAGCAGCACATGCGGCAGGCGCGAGGGCAGAACCGACGGCTCGTTCAGGGTGCCATCGAAGTTAGGGGTCCAGTCGACCGTGCCCTGCCCCAACTCGGCGAGCAACGTTTCGCTGAACTTGGAGAGCCGCGCCTCGGTGTAGCGCATCGCGGCGAACGACTTGGGATCGTCGGGGCTACCCCAGTTGCCCTGGCCGTCGACCAGCGGATAGCGGTAGCTGAACGGCTGCGCCATCAGCACCATCGCTTCGTAGCAGGCGCTGTCGCCGTGGGGGTGGAACTTGCCCAGCACGTCGCCGACGGTACGCGCCGACTTCTTGTACTTGGCGTTGGCGGTCAGCGACAGCTCGCGCATGGCGTAGACGATACGCCGCTGCACCGGCTTCATGCCGTCACCGATGTGCGGCAGCGCGCGGTCGAGAATCACGTACATCGAGTAGTCGAGATACGCCTTCTCGGTGTACTCCTTGAGCGACAGGCGTTCGACGTCGCCCTCCGCCACCTGGATATCCATGGTCATACGCTAAGCCCTTGGTCAGGGTTCAAGAATCATTGTCTGCCCTATTCGCGGCTTACCCGGCGGCAGGTCTTTGCGGAGGCGCTGTGAACCCCTCCCTGGGCGCTACATTTGCCATCCCTGGCAAATGACCTCCGCTGAGACCTGCCGCCGGCGCCGCGCGCCCTGGCACTACACTTCGATATCCGCGAGGTTGCCGTAATCCTCGAGCCAGCTCTTGCGATCGCTCGCCCGCTTGCGCGCCAGCAGCATATCCATCATCTCCAGCGTGCCGTCGTCGAGCTCGCGGGTGAGCTGCACCAGCCGCCGCGTGTCCACCGCCATGGTGGTCTCGCGCAGCTGCAACGGGCTCATCTCGCCCAGGCCCTTGAAGCGCTGGACATTGGGCGTGCCGCGCTTGCTCTCCAGGCGCTTGAGAATCGAGGCCTTCTCGCTCTCGTCGAGGGCGTAGTGGACCTCCTTGCCCAGGTCGATGCGGTAGAGCGGCGGCATGGCGACGAAGACGTGACCGGCATCCACCAGCGCCGGGAAATGGCGCACGAACAGCGCGCACAGCAGCGTGGCGATATGCAGGCCGTCGGAATCGGCGTCGGCGAGAATGCACACCTTGTGGTAGCGCAGCTTGGAGAGATCGTCACTGCCCGGGTCGAGGCCGATCGCCACGGCGATATCGTGGACCTCCTGCGAGCTGTAGATATCCCCCGACTCCACCTCCCAGGTATTGAGGATCTTGCCGCGCAGCGGCAGGATCGCCTGCGTCTCCCGGTTGCGCGCCTGCTTGGCGCTGCCGCCGGCGGAGTCGCCCTCGACCAGGAACAGTTCGCTGGCCACCGGGTCCTGGCCCGAACAGTCGGCCAGCTTGCCCGGCAGCGCGGGGCCGGAAGTGATCTTCTTGCGCGCCACCTTCTTGGCACTCTTCTGGCGCCGCTGGGCGGCGCTGATCACCAGCTCGGCCAGCGCTTCGGCCTGATCGGTATGGTGGTTGAGCCACAGCGAGAAGGCGTCCTTGACCACCCCGGAGACGAAACCGGCCACGGTCCGCGACGACAGCCGCTCCTTGGTCTGACCGGCGAACTGCGGGTCGAGCATCTTCACCGAAAGCACGAACGAGACCCGCTCCCACAGATCCTCGGGGCTCAGCTTGACCCCGCGCGGCAGCAGATTGCGGTACTCGCAGAACTCGCGCACGGCGTCGAGCAAGCCGCTGCGGAAGCCGTTGACGTGGGTGCCGCCGAGGGGGTGGGGATCAGGTTGACGTAGGACTCGAGCAGCGGCTCGCCGCCCTCCGGCAGCCACTGGATGGCCCAGTCGACCGCCTGCTCGTCATCCTCGAAATGGCCGGTGAAGGGCGCTGCCGGCAGCACCTCGAAGCCATCGGTGGCCTGGGCCAGATAGTCACGCAGGCCGTCGGCGTACTGCCATACGCTCTCGTTGCCGTCACTCTCCTTGAGCGAGACCTTGAGCCCCGGGCAGAGCACCGCCTTGGCCCGAAGCAGATGCTTGAGCCGCGGCAGCGACAGCTTGGGGCTGTCGAAGTAGCCGGCTTCCGGCCAGAACCGCACCACGGTACCGGTGGCGCGCTTGGCGCAACTGCCGATCACCGCCAGCTCCTCGACCTTCTCGCCCTTCTCGAAGGCGATCCGGTAGCGGCTGCCATCGCGGCACACCTCGACCTCGAGCCGGGTCGACAGCGCGTTGACCACCGACACCCCGACCCCGTGCAGACCGCCGGAGAAGCGGTAGCTCGACTGCGAGAACTTGCCGCCCGCATGCAGCCGGGTCAGGATCAGCTCCACCCCGGAGACCCCGTGTTCGGGGTGCAGATCGATCGGCATGCCGCGGCCATCGTCGGAGACCTCGATGCCGCCGTCGTCGAGCAGCACCACGCGGATATCGTGGGCGTGGCCCGCCAGCGCCTCGTCGACGCTGTTGTCGATCACCTCTTGCGCCAGATGGTTGGGGCGGGAAGTGTCGGTGTACATGCCCGGCCGCTTGCGGACCGGATCGAGCCCCGAGAGGACCTCGATGGAGCTGGCACTGTATTGCGTCATGCAGTGTCTCGCCGTATTTGCAGAAACGAAGGGGTGATGCCGCAGCGGTCCCACGGCGTGGACGCCGCCGCCAGCGATAGCGCCGCTATCGACGGAATCGGTCACCGCGGCGGACATCATACACCACTGTTCAAATCATCAGTACCGGGTCACGTCAGGCGCTGACACCCGAGGGGCCCAGCGGTCGGGGTCAGACCCTCGGCGGCAGCGTCCAGCCACCGTGCGCGAACAACGCCGGCAGATAGCGCGCCAACTCGCTGAAACCGTGGTCGCCACCGGGATGGATCAGCATGCGACAGCCGGCGTAGGCGCGTAGCGCATCGCGGCAGTCGAGCGTTTCGTCGGCGCTGCCCAGCAGCAGCAGATAGCGCTGAGGATGTACCAGGCGCGACCACTGCAGCGCGAGCAGCTGCTCGTGGTGGGCCGGACCGATGACGAAGGACTCGCCGGTGTAGGCGTTGACCAGGTGCTGCCCCTGATAATCGGCCACGAAGCGCGCCGGCTGAACCGCAGGGTTGATCAGCACCGCCGGCAAGCCGTGGCGCTCGGCCAGACAGGTGACGAGAAAGCCGCCCATGGAACTGCCCACCAGCAGCGTGGTGCCGGGCAGCGCGTCCAGGCACGCCTCGGCGTGATCGAGGGCGGCCTGGGGATGGTGCGGCAAGTCAGGCGTGGCGCAGATCAGCTCGCGTTCGCCCGACGCCGTCAGCGTCGCGCAGGCGGCGGCCACCAGCTGCGCCTTGGGCGAGGCGCCGGCACTGTTGAAGCCGTGCAGGTAAAGCAGCGAATCCACCGGCGCCGACGCGCCGGCAGGCTCGCTCACCGGCGCGGCAGATGACGATGACATCCGCTCAGGCCTGCTGCTGGCCGCGCCAGATCGCCTCGATCAGGCCACGGCTGGAGTCGTCGAGGGCATCGAGCCCGGTCTGGGTAGCGATGATCTCTTCGGTCTCGGTGGCGATCTTCTTGCCCAGCTCCACGCCCCACTGGTCGAAGGAGTCGATATCCCAGATCACCCCCTGGACGAACACCTTGTGCTCGTAGAGCGCGATCAGCGCCCCCAGGGTGGCCGGGTTGAGGCTGTCGAAGAGCATCGTGGTCGAGGGCTGGTTGCCGCGGTAGCGCTTGTAGCTCGGCGGCGTGGTCTCGGACTTGATCGCGTCGTCACCCAGCATCAGCACCCGCGACTGGGCGAAGCAGTTGGCCAGCGCCAGGCGATGCTGGGCCATCAGGTCGTCACGGAAGCGCTCATCCTCGACGTCGTTGTAGCGATTGATCGGCGCCAGGAAGTCGCACGCCACCGGCTGGGTGCCCTGATGCAACAGCTGATAGAAGGCGTGCTGGCCGTTGGGGCCGATTTCGCCCCAGATCACCGGGCAGGTGGAGTAATCGACCACGGCATCGTCATTGGTCACCGACTTGCCGTTGGACTCCATCTCCAGCTGCTGGAAGTAGCCGGGCAGATGCTTGAGCCGGCCATCGTAGGGCAGCACCGCGTGGGAGCGGATATCCAGGAAGTTGACGTTCCAGATCCCGATCAGCGCCAGCTGCACCGGCAGGTTCTCGGCCAGCGGTGCGGTGCGGAAGTGCTCGTCCATGGCGTGGGCGCCAGCGAGCAGGCGCCGGAAGTTGTCCATGCCGACACGAATGGCGATCGGCAGGCCGATGGCGCTCCACAGCGAGTAGCGCCCGCCGACCCAGTCCCAGAACAAAAGCTGATTGGCCGGGTCGATGCCCCACTCGCTCATCTTGTCCGGCTTGGTCGAGACACCGACGAAGTGGAAGCGCTTGATCAGCTTCTCGTCACCGCCCAGGCGCGAAGCGATCCAGTCGAGTGCCGTGGAGGCGTTGGAGAGCGTATCGATGGTGCCGAAGGACTTCGACGACAGGATGAACAGCGTGGTTTCGGGATTGAGCCAGCTGAGAAAGTCAGCGAGCTGGGAGCCATCCATGGTCGAGGCGAAGTGGGTCGCCACCTCATGGGCGTGGTCCGGCTCGAAGTCGGCCAGTGCCGAGGTCACCATCAAGGGGCCGAGGTCGGAGCCGCCGACGCCGAGGTTGACCACATCGGTGATCGGCTTGCCGGTGGCACCGCGCCACTGCCCGTCGAGCAGCTTGCCGACCAGCGTCTCCATCTTGTCGAGGGTCGCATGCACCTCGCTGACGACATCGACGCCCTCGACCTCCAGCTTGGCCTCCCGCGGCAGCCGCAGCGCGCTGTGCAGCGCCGGCCGATCCTCGGTCTGGTTGACCCGCTCACCGCTGAGCAGCCGCTGGATGGCCGCGGGGACCCGAGCCTCCTCTGCCAGCGCGATCAGTCGCTCGCGCACCGCCGGGGTCCAGCGCTGCTTGGACAGATCGAGATGAATGCCCGCCGCCTCGAGGGCGAAGGTCTCGAAACGCGACGGCTGCTGGAACAGGGTCTTGAGGTGGACATCGCGCATGCCATCCTCGAGCTGCTGCTCGAGCGCCTGCCATGCCTGGGTCTCACGGATCGACATCGATTGACTCTCCTTGTATCGGGAACGGGTGTCGCGCGCGGCGTCGCCAAATGGATCGGCGCCAATCAAGCAGGCCGGCGTGCCCTCCCGGCGTGCGCCGGTCACGTGCAGCCGGGGCGCGCAAAACGTACACTACGCCCAGCGCTCAGCGTCGTCCGCGACCCATCGCTCGCGTCACGCGCTCCCGATGAAAATGATCTTCCACGATGAAACGGATCTTCCACGTAGTCTTCCGACAATGACTGACGCATCTTACCGTGACGCCATCTTTTCGACACCCCTCGATCGTGTGGCCAGTTTTTCGTTCGACGAGCAGGTCGTGGCGTGTTTTCCCGACATGGTGCGCCGCTCGATTCCCGGCTACGGCCAGATCCTGGGCATGCTCGGCCTGCTCGCCGAGCGCCACTTGCGCCATGGCGCCCACGTCTACGATCTGGGCTGCTCGCTGGGCGCGGTAGGGCTGGCACTGGCCGGGCGCCTGGCGCCGGAGGCGTTCGCCCTGACCGGCGTCGACCTGTCACCGGCGATGCTCGCCCGCGCCCGCGCCACCGCGCAAAGCGAGGCCCCCAACCATCGCTTGGCGTTCATCGAAAGCGATATCCGCAAGCTCGACTACCGCCCCAGCGGGATGATCGTGCTCAACTTCACCCTGCAGTTCCTGCCACCGGCGGACCGTGATGCGGTGATCGCGCGACTCTTCGCGGCGCTCGACCCCGGCGGCATCCTGGTGCTGTCGGAGAAGATCGTCGCCCCCGACGAACAGGAGAACGCTTGGCTGGTGGAGCGCTATCACGACTTCAAGCGCGCCAACGGCTACAGCGACATGGAGATCAGCCAGAAGCGCACCGCGCTGGAGAACGTACTGGTGCCCGACACCCTGGCGCAGCACCAGGCGCGGCTGCAAGCGGCCGGTTTCGGCCGCGTAACGACCTGGTTCCAGTATCTCAACTTCGCCTCCATGATCGCCTTCAAGGAGCGCGAGAGCGGTGCCCGGGCCGAGACGAGCGCCACCCACGCAGGCGATGAACCCGCATGAGTCAGCCTTCCACTCCGTCCACCCCTATCCTGTCCACCGCCAGCCGCGACGCCGCCGCCACCCTGGCCGAGGCCGAACGCCGTCTCTATCTGGCCTTTCTCGATCAGGGGCTGACCCGCTGGCTGGCCGCCCTGCCCGAACAGCTCGCCCGCGGGCTCGACCGCCAGCGCCACGGCGATCTGCCCGCGTGGGAGAAGGCGGTGGCCAAGCTGCCAGCGCTGCCCGCGGCGCGCCGGGTCGTGCTCAATGCCGACACGGTCAGCGTCGAGGTCGATCTCGATGACGCCGATCGCCGCCGCTGCGAGAACCTGCTGCGCATTCTGATGCCGTGGCGCAAGGGCCCCTACCGGCTCGGCGACCTCACCATCGACACCGAGTGGCGTTCGGACTGGAAGTGGCAGCGCGTGGCTCCGCACCTCTCCCCGCTGGCCGGACGACGGGTGCTCGACGTCGGCGGTGGCAGCGGCTATCACGCCTGGCGCATGGCCGGCGCCGGTGCCGCCTTCGTGCTGGTGATCGACCCCTCGCCGCGCTTCTACTATCAATTCCAGGCGCTGCGGCACTTCGTCGGCGATGCCGACGACCACCGCACCCACTTTCTGCCGGTGGGCATCGAAGACGTCCCGCCGCGCCTCGCCGCCTTCGATACCGTGTTCTCGATGGGCGTGCTGTACCATCGTGCTTCGCCGCTGGAACATCTGCAGCAGCTCAAGGATGCCCTCGCCCCCGGCGGCGAGCTGGTGCTGGAGACGCTGGTGGTCGAGGGTGACGAACAGACCGTGTTCATGCCCGGCGAGCGCTACGCGAGCATGCCCAACGTCTATTTCCTGCCGTCGTCGCAGGCGCTGGCACACTGGCTCGCGCGCTGCGGCTTCGAGGCGATCCGCTGTGTCGACGAGACCGTCACCAGCCTCGACGAGCAGCGCACCACCGACTGGATGAGGTTCCACTCGCTGGCCGACTTCCTCGACCCGCAGGACCGCACTCGAACGATCGAAGGCTACCCCGCCCCACGCCGGGCGACCTTGGTGGCGCGCAAGCCGCAACGCTGACCCTGGCCGGCCTATGTCCTGGGATAGCGATAGGCACCAGCGGCGCACCAAGCTCGCCACACGAGAGGCCTAGGTGCTACCTGAAAAGTCGACGAGCGAAGGCCAGGCAAGGCAAAAATCGGCGAAAACGCGGAGTTTACGGGGTGTAAATGAGCATTTTGAACCGATTTTTAACGCTGCATGGGCGAGCGCAGTACTTTTCAGACAGTGCCTAGCAACAAGAACGCCCGCTGATAAGCGGGCGTTCTCGCTCGTGGCCACCAGACGCATTGAGTGAGTCTGGACAGCCTTTTAGGTTTGCAGCCTAGCGCTCTTCGAGCTTGTCCAGATCGCGCACCGCACCGCGGTCGGCCGAGGTCGCCAGCATGGCGTAGGCCTTGAGCGCCGCGGAAACCTTGCGCTCGCGCTGAATCGTCGGCTTCCATGCCTTGGCGCCGCGATCCTCCATGGCCTGCCGGCGATGCGCCAGCTCCTCGGTGGAGAGCAGTACCTCGATGGTGCGATTGGGGATGTCGATACGGATGGTGTCGCCGCTCTCGACCAGTCCGATCGCCCCGCCGGCGGCAGCCTCCGGTGAGACGTGACCGATCGAGAGCCCCGAGGTACCGCCGGAGAAGCGGCCGTCGGTCATCAGCGCGCACGCCTTGCCGAGCCCTTTCGACTTCAGATAAGAGGTCGGGTAGAGCATCTCCTGCATGCCCGGGCCGCCCTTGGGCCCCTCGTAGGTGATGACCACCACTTCGCCCGCCTTCACCTGACCACCGAGAATTCGCTCGACTGCCTGGTCCTGGGATTCGACCACGTGGGCCGCCCCCTCGAATACCAGAATGGAGTCGTCGACGCCCGCCGTCTTCACCACGCAGCCGTTCTCGGCGATGTTACCGTAGAGCACTGCCAGGCCGCCCTCGCGCGAGAAAGCGTGCTCCAGGCTGCGGATACAGCCCTCGGCGCGGTCGCCGTCCAGCGACGGCCAGCGCGCCGCCTGCGAGAACGCCTGCTGGGTCGGCACGCCGCCGGGGCCGGCCTTGTAGAACTCGACCACTTCCGGGGTCGGGTTGCGCATGATGTCCCACTCGTCGAGCGCCGCCGCCAGGGAGTCGCCATAGACGGTGGGCACCGAGGTATCCAGCACCCCGGCGCGGTCGAGCTCGCCCAGAATCCCCATGATGCCGCCGGCGCGGTGGCAATCCTCGATATGGTACTTCTGGGTGTTGGGCGCCAGCTTGCAAAGCTGCGGCACCTCCCGCGACAGGCGGTCGATATCGGCCACGGTGAAGTCGACCTCCGCCTCCTGCGCCGCCGCCAGCAGGTGCAGGATGGTGTTGGTCGAACCGCCCATGGCGATATCCAGCGTCATCGCGTTGCGGAAAGCGGTCTTGGAGCCGATGGCGCGCGGCAGCAGATGCGCCTCGTCGCCCTCGTAGTAGCGCTTGGCCAGCGAGACGATGCGCTCGCCCGCGGTCTCGAACAGCCGACGGCGGTCGGCGTGGGTGGCGAGCATGGTGCCATTGCCGGGCAGCGCCAGGCCCAGCGCCTCGGTCAGGCAGTTCATCGAGTTGGCGGTGAACATGCCCGAGCAGCTACCACAGGTGGGGCAGGCGCTGCGCTCGATCTCGGCGATCTCGTCATCGCTGTACTTGTCGTCGGCGGCGGAGATCATGGCATCGATCAGATCGAGGCCGTGATCGAGCAGCTTGGTCTTGCCGGCTTCCATCGGACCGCCGGAGACGAAGATGGTCGGCACGTTGAGGCGCATGGCCGCCATCAGCATGCCGGGGGTGATCTTGTCGCAGTTGGAGATGCACACCAGCGCATCGGCACAGTGGGCGTTGACCATGTACTCGACGCTGTCGGCGATGATGTCGCGGCTCGGCAGCGAATAGAGCATGCCGTCGTGGCCCATGGCGATACCGTCGTCGACCGCGATGGTATTGAACTCCTTGGCCACCCCGCCGGCCTTTTCGATTTCACGCGCCACCAGCTGGCCCATGTCCTTCAGGTGCACGTGGCCAGGCACGAACTGGGTGAAGGAGTTGGCGACGGCGATGATCGGCTTGTGGAAGTCGTCGTCCTTCATCCCGGTGGCGCGCCACAGGGCGCGGGCGCCGGCCATGTTGCGGCCCTGGGTGGTGGTTCGCGAGCGATACTCGGGCATGCTGTCCTCATCTGTCTGGGTCGGGGCCGGCCTGGCCAGGCCCGGGGCGTGTCAGGGTCTCAGAGGCGGGCTTAGGGCACCCGCGCAGGACGACGCGGCGGCAGGGGTGCGCGTCGAAAGGTGTCGTTCAAGGACACGGACCACTCTGGATGTTTGCCTGAGTGATATTGCTGCCGGGTTCCACGCTGCAGGTGAGCCAGACGTTGCCCCCGATGATCGATCCCCGGCCGACGGTGATACGGCCGAGAATCGTGGCGCCGGCGTAGATCACCACGTCGTCCTCGACGATCGGGTGACGCGGCAGGCCCTTCTCCAGATGCCCCTTTTCGTCGGCCGGGAAGCGCTTGGCCCCGAGGGTCACCATCTGATAGAGACGCACGCGGTCGCCGATGATCGCGGTCTCGCCGATCACCACGCCGGTCCCGTGATCGATGAAGAAGCCTTCACCGATCTGTGCGCCGGGGTGAATATCGATCCCGGTGTCGGAGTGGGCCAGTTCGGCAATGATCCGTGCCACCAGGCCCGCGCCGGCGCGATAGAAGTAGTGCGCGATGCGGTGGTAGATCACCGCGTGCACGCCGGGATAGCAGAGCAGGACTTCGTCGACGCTGCGCGCGGCGGGATCGCCGTAGTAGGCCGCCATCACATCGCCATCGAGGCGCCGACGCAGCGCCGGCAGGCTGTCGGCGAAGCCCTGCACGATCTGATTGGCGCGCTCGGTGGGATCGCTGTCGCGCTCACCGTCCAGACGCGCCATGTAGCGCAGCTCCAGGAGCACCTCTTCGTGCAGCGCGTTGAGCGCCCGGTCGAGGGTGTGACCGACGTAGAAGTCCTCGCTCTCCTTGCGCAGATCCGAGGGCCCCAGGCGCATCGGGAAGAGCGCGCCGCTGAGGACATCCAGGGTATCGCGCAGGCGATGCCGCGACGGCAGCTCGCGGCAGCCACGCTCTTTCTCGCGACCGTTCTGGGCGCGCCACTGTTCGCGGGTCGCGCGAAGCTGGGTGACGATGCCATCGAGCTGCCAGTTGACGTGTTGCATCAGCGTGTCCTTTGAATCTGCGCGCGGGCCGGAGCGATATCATACGACTCGAGGCCGCGTTGACCAACCACGGCGAGGGTCGCGCCCCCGGCGTGGCGGCCTCGCCCACCCGCGCAACGCAAAAAGGCGGCCCCGCTACCGGGGCCGCCATGGTGTACGACAGACGTCGCGTGGGCGCGTCTCAGCGCTTCAGTAGCTCGCGCACATCCTTCGCTTCCCAGTGCGGGAAGTGCTTGCGGATCAGCGCGTTGAACTCGACCTCGAAGGCCTGCCAGTCGACCTCGCCGCTCACCTCGCGGCCCGCCGCCGCGCCGCGGATCAGCCCCGCGCCCACGGTGACGTTGCTCAGCCGGTCGATCACCACGAAGCTGCCGGTCCCCGGGCTGCGCCGGTAGTCGTCCAGCGGCACGCTCGCGGTCAGCTCCACCCGGCAGCGCCCGATGGCGTTGAGCGCCAGCTGCTCCGCCGGCAGCTGCGCCAGGCTGTTGACGTCGATCTGATAGTCGATCTCGGCCACTCGCCCGGCCACTTCCTGGGTGCCCAGCTTGAAGTCGTAGAGCCGACCAGGTTCGAGGGCGTTCTCGTGCATCCACACGATGTCGGCCTCCAGCGCGCTGGCCTGGGTCACCTCGGCATCCGCTGCCACCAGCCAGTCACCGCGGGAAAGGTCGATCTCGTCTTCCAGGGTCACCGTCACCGCCTGCCCGGGATACGCCTCTTCGAGGTCGCCGTCGAAGGTGACGATGCGCGCCACCCGTGAGCGCTTGCCCGAGGGCAGCGCCTTGATCGCCTGGCCGGGGCGCAGGATGCCGGCTTCGAGCGTGCCGCAGTAGCCGCGGAAGTCGAGGTGCGGGCGGTTGACGTACTGCACCGGCAGGCGCAGATCGGAGAGGTTGGCGTCGTGGGCGATCTCGACCGTCTCCAGCAACTCGAGCAACGGCGGACCAGCGTACCAATCCATCTGCTCGCTGGGGTTGACGACGTTGTCGCCCTCCAGCGCCGAGAGCGGCACGAAGCGGATATCGCGGGCGTCGAGCTTCTCGGCGAAGGCGCGATACTCGGCGACGATCTCGTCGAAGCGCGCTTCGGCGTAGTCGACCAGATCCATCTTGTTGACCGCGATCACCAGGTGCTGGATACCCAGCAGGTCGGCGATGAAGCTGTGCCGGCGGGTCTGCGTCTGCACCCCGTGGCGGGCGTCGATCAGGATCACCGCGAGGCTAGCGGTGGAGGCACCGGTGGCCATGTTGCGGGTGTACTGCTCGTGCCCCGGGGTGTCGGCGATGATGAACTTGCGCTTGTCGGTGGAGAAGAAGCGGTAGGCGACATCGATGGTGATGCCCTGCTCGCGCTCCGACTGCAGGCCGTCGACCAGCAGCGCCAGGTCGACCTTGTCACCGGTGGTGCCGCTGGTCTTGGAGTCGCGGGTGATGGCGGCAAGCTGATCTTCGTAGATCATCTTGGAGTCGTGCAGCAGGCGCCCAATCAGGGTCGACTTGCCGTCATCGACGCTGCCGCAGGTGATGAAGCGCAGCAGGTCCTTGTTCTCGTGCTCGTGCAGGTACTGCTCGATGTTGTCGGCGATGAGCGAAGACTGATGTGACATTTAAAAATACCCCTCGCGTTTCTTCTTCTCCATCGACCCGGCTTGATCGCGGTCGATGGCCCGGCCCGAGCGCTCGCTGGTGCGGGTCAGCAGCATCTCCTGGATGATCTCGGGCAGCGTCGCCGCCCGCGACTCCACCGCCCCGGTGAGCGGGTAGCAGCCGAGGGTGCGAAAACGCACCCACTTCTCTTCCGGCACTTCACCCGGTGCCAGTGGCAGGCGCTCGTCGTCGACCATCACCTGCATGCCGTCACGCTCGACCACCGGGCGCGGCGCGGCAAAGTAGAGCGGCACGATGGGGATCGATTCGAGGTAGATGTACTGCCAGATATCCAGCTCGGTCCAGTTGGAGAGCGGGAAGACGCGGATCGACTCGCCCTGGTTGACCTTGCCGTTGTAGAGCCGCCACAGCTCCGGGCGCTGGTTCTTGGGGTCCCAGCGGTGGTGCTTGTCGCGGAAGGAGTAGACCCGCTCCTTGGCCCGGGACGCTTCTTCATCGCGCCGCGCACCGCCGAAGGCGGCATCGAAGCCGTACTTGTCCAGCGCCATCTTCAGCGACTGGGTCTTCATGATGTCGGTGTACTTGGCGCTACCGTGATCGAAGGGGTTGATGCCGGCGGCGCGTCCCTCCTCGTTGATATGTTCGATCAGCTCCATGCCCACGCTGGCCGCCATGCGGTCGCGGAACTCGATCATCTCCTTGAACTTCCAGGTGGTGTTGACGTGCATCAGCGGAAACGGCGGCGTCCCCGGATAGAACGCCTTGCGCGCCAGATGCAGCATCACCGAGGAGTCCTTGCCGATCGAGTAGAGCATCACCGGGTTGCGGAACTCGGCCGCGACCTCACGGATGATGTGAATCGACTCCGCCTCGAGCTGCTTGAGGTGGGTTTGACGTTGTGCGCTAACCAATCGATCTGCCATGGGGAATCTCGCTGTCACGTGCTTCGTGAAGGCACGGCTCGGAATCGTAGAGTCGTCACCCTAGCGAGAGATCGGTAATAACGTCAAAGAATGAAAGCTAATCTCAAAATCTGATTTAGTTATAAAGAAGCGCAGCCGGATGCTGCGCTTCACACCCCGAAGGGCGCTGCCGCCAGGCGACGCTACAGCTCGACACGCTCGATCCAGGTCGACAGCCGATCGCCTTCGAGGTCGACCACGCGCAGCCCGGGACGGGCGGCTTCGTCGACACTGAACTCGTGGCTGCCGGGCAGGAACTGATCGGAGGTGGCGGGACATCCATAGACCGCCACCAGCCCTTGCCAGGCGGCAAAGGCCTGGTGAATGTGGCCGCACAGAACCGCCCGCACCTGCGGATAGGGCGCCAGGGTCTGCCAGAAAGCGTCACGATCCTCGAGCCCGATCGCATCCATCCACACCGAACCGATGGCGAGCGGCGGATGATGCATCGCGATCAGCGTGGGCCTGTCGTCGTCTTCGAGCTGCGCGGCCAGATGCTGTAGCTGGGTCTGCCCGACCGCCCCGCCCGGCTGCCCGCTGATTCGCGTGTCCAGCAGCAGGATGCGCCAGTGCTCGAGGTCGATCTCGTCCAGCGCCGGCTGCCACTCCGCCATCAGCTCGGGCTGATCGTGATTGCCGGGAATCCAGAACCAGGGGCAGCCCAACCGCGCGAAGGCCTCACTGGCCAGACGGTAGGTCGCGGAGGTCTCGTCCTGGGAGACATCACCCGTGACCAACAGCACATCGGGACGCAGCTGGGCCGCCCGGCGCAATACGGCCTGGAGCTGTCGTAGCGGGAACCCCTTGCGCGAGGTGCCTTGGGGGTCGGCCAGCAGATGGCAATCGGTAATCTGAATCACGCGCATCAGGGGGCTTCCGGGACACCGGCCGCGTGACCATGGGCGAGACCGTGCTGCAGCCACTCCCCCAGAAAGCGGTTGATCTGGAGCTTCTCGTCGGGCTGGTGCATGCGCGGATTGGGATAGCGATAACGCCCCTGGAAGTGGCGCTGACGCTGAAAATCGGTGACCTCGGCCATATTGGCATCGTGATAGAGGTGCACGGTCATGCGCGGCGAGTCGATGAAGCCATCCAGCACGCCGGTCTGCGAAACCCGGGCGATCGTGGTGTAGGGCGCTTGTTCCAGCACTTCGAGCCACAGCGTGCCGAAGCGCGCACGCTCCCCTGCCAGAGGCACTTCGCGCACCTCGCCCGCGGCCATGTCGGCCACCAGCCGGCACAGCCTCACGTAGTTGCTGCTGCACTCCGCCTGCAGTGCCTTGAGATCGGTGACATAGGCGGTCTTGACCATATTTTTCTCCTGCTAGGGCCTGGCGTCGACCGCGATGAAGCCGCTATGACCGTGCTCTCAGCCCTGCGCGCTCGCGCGCCAGCCAGTGAAAACCGATCAACGCCATGGCATTGTCCAAATCACCCGCCATCAGCCGGTCCCAAGCTTCCGGGAACGGCATGACGTGAACCAGAATGTCTTCGTGCTCGATGTCGAGTCCGTGCACGCCGCCTACGCCCGAGCTATCGATCAAACCACAGAACATCGTCACTTGCTCGGTGCAGGCACCTGGACTGGGATAGTACCGGTGTAGCTCGATCAACTCATCAATCTCGCACCCGGCTTCTTCTTTAGCCTCACGGCGTGCCACCTCGGCCGGCGACTCGCCGGCCTCGACCAGCCCCGCCACGGGCTCCAGTTTCCAGGGCGAGCGCGCGTCGTCGAGCGCTCCCGCCCGGATCTGCTCTACCAGCACGACGCGGTCGAGCGCCGGATCGTAGAGTAGTACCCCCACCGCATCGCGGCGAACATGGACCTCGCGGTCCATGGCCTCGCTCCAGCCGCCGTTGAAGAGGCGGTGACGCAGACGGCGCTTCTCCAGCGCAAAGAACCCGTCATAGATCAGCTCGGTTTCCAACCGCTCCACGTCATCGGCGTCGAACCGACCCGGCTCTTGGGGATGCTGCGCCATGCCTGTGCTCCTGTCATCGGTAGCCTCCCTCTATTGAGGCAGATAACCGGGTTTCCAACCACCGCTATCGGCGTGGCCAAGCCACTCGAGGTGATGCTTGCGCGTCAGCCGGGAAGAAAGCGCGCTCGGCCGACGCCAGTACGGCCACGTGCATCAATGGCACCAGCACCTCGCCGACGTTTGTCAGGCTAGAGAAAGCGCCCCACCCAGTTAATAGAAACCTCTATCTCATCTACATGTTTATACAATAACCCTGGTCAATTTTATTCAGAAACTACTAATAAGAAGAGGACGAGACTGTTTTTGAAAGAAAAATCCGACCCTTTACAGCCGGTAACACTTATTTACCAATCACACCATTGAAGGGGCCGCACAGACAAACTAAGTGTAATTAGCAGCAACTAATAAGCATGACCTTACGCACTTATAATTCAAACATATAAATCATTATCTCACGCAGGGGTAAGCCACATGACCGTCTCCGCCAGGGTTAGCGCTCGCTCAGAAGATCTGAACCAGGCCCCGTTGATCAACGTCGATAACGGCACACTCTCACTCGAGCAGCCTAGCAACGTGCTGCTAAAGCTCTCTCCTGACCAGATCGGAGAAGTGGTACGCCAAGGCGACGACCTGATCGTAACGCTGTCAGATGGTCAGGTCCTGCGTATCACCGATTTCTACGGCTACGGCGAAACGGCCACCAGCCAACTTTATCTGCTGGGTGAGGATAACCAGCTCTATCTGGCGGATCTCGGTGTTGCCCAGAGCAATGGTTTACTCGTTGCCGACTATATACCGCTCGATGACAGTTCGGGCCTTCTCGCGATCGCCGGCGATACCGCAGGTGGTGGCGGCCTTTCCGCCGCCGGCATCGCGGCCATCGCCGCCGGGGTGGGTGTAGCGGGTGCGGTGGCAGCAGGTAGTGGCGGTGGCGGCGGCGGCGGAGATGCCCCTGACGATGGTGGCAACGATGGCGGTGGTGGCGATGCCCCTGACGATGGTGGCAACGATGGCGGTGAGGGGAATGGCGGCGACACTCTACCGCCGAGCGCCCCGACACTGTCACTGGCCACCGATACCGGCGCAGATACCGATGACGGCATTACCGGGGACCCCACAGTCAACGTTTCGGGCCTTGAAGCCAACGCGACCTGGGAGTATTCCACGGACGGTGGTACGACCTGGGCCACAGGAACCGGCACCAGCTTCGAACTGCCGGCAGGAAGCTACGCCGATGGTGCCATTCAGGTACGTCAGACCGATAGCGCTGGCAACACCAGCCCGGTCGGCAATCTAGGCGCCGTTACCATCGATCTCAGCGCGCCCGCGGCGCCGGTCGTCGATCCGACCGACGGCGAGATCGTCACCGGCACGGCCGAAGCCGGCAGCACGGTGACCCTGACCGATGGCGACGGTAATCCCATCGGCTCCACCACCACCGATGCCAACGGCAACTGGTCGTTCCAGCCCGGCACCCCGCTCGCCGACGGCAGTGCGGTCAACGCCGTCGCCACGGATGCCGCCGGCAACGCCAGTGCACCGACCTCGGCCACCGTGGAGGGTGATCTCAACGACACCACCCCGCCGGCCGCGCCGACCCTGACCAGCGTCAGCGACGACGTCGCGCCACAGACCGGTGCGCTCGCCAGCGGCGACAGCACTAATGACACCACCCCGCGCTTCACCGGCCGCGCGGAAGCCGGCAGCACAGTGACGGTCTACGCCAATGGCGATGCAATCGGCACGACCAGCACCGATGCCCAGGGCAACTGGAGCTTCACGCCGGAGGCACTGGCCCAGGGTGATTACGACTTCACCTTTACCGCCACCGATAGCGCCGGCAACGACTCGCCGGCCAGCGCCCCCTTCACCCTGACGGTCGATACCCAGCCGCCCGCGGCGCCGACCGTCAATCAGACCGACGGCGAGATCGTAACCGGTACGGCCGAAGCCGGCAGCACGGTGACCCTGACCGATGGCGACGGTAATCCCATCGGCTCCACCACCACCGATGCCAACGGAAACTGGTCGTTCCAGCCCGGCACCCCGCTCGCCGACGGCAGCGCGGTCAACGCCGTCGCCACGGATGCCGCCGGCAACGCCAGCGCACCGACCTCGGCCACCGTGGAGGGTGATCTCAACGACACCACTCCGCCGGCCGCACCGACCCTGACCACCGTCAGCGACGATGTCACGCCGCAGACCGGTGCGCTCGCCAGCGGCGACAGCACCAATGACACCACCCCGCGCTTCACCGGCCGCGCGGAAGCCGGCAGCACGGTAACCGTCTACGCCAATGGCGATGCAATCGGCACGACCAGCACCGATGCCCAGGGCAACTGGAACTTCACGCCGGACGCACTGGCCCAGGGTGATTACGACTTCACCTTTACCGCCACCGATAGCGCCGGCAACGACTCGCCGGCCAGCGCCCCCTTCACCCTGACGGTCGATACCCAGCCGCCCGCGGCGCCGACCATCAATCCGACCGACGGCGAGATCGTCACCGGTACGGCCGAAGCCGGCAGCACGGTGACCCTGACCGATGGCGACGGTAATCCCATCGGCTCCACCACCACCGATGCCAACGGCAACTGGTCGTTCCAGCCCGGCACCCCGCTCGCCGACGGCAGTGCGGTCAACGCCGTCGCCACGGATGCCGCCGGCAATGCCAGTGCACCGACCTCGGCCACCGTGGAGGGTGATCTCAACGACACCACCCCGCCGGCCGCGCCGACCCTGACCACCGTCAGCGACGACGTCGCGCCACAGACCGGTGCGCTCGCCAGCGGCGACAGCACTAATGACACCACCCCGCGCTTCACCGGCCGCGCGGAAGCCGGCAGCACAGTGACGGTCTACGCCAATGGCGATGCAATCGGCACGACCAGCACCGATGCCCAGGGCAACTGGAGCTTCACGCCGGAGGCACTGGCCCAGGGTGATTACGACTTCACCTTTACCGCCACCGATAGCGCCGGCAACGACTCGCCGGCCAGCGCCCCCTTCACCCTGACGGTCGATACCCAGCCGCCCGCGGCGCCGACCGTCAATCAGACCGACGGCGAGATCGTAACCGGTACGGCCGAAGCCGGCAGCACGGTGACCCTGACCGATGGCGACGGTAATCCCATCGGCTCCACCACCACCGATGCCAACGGAAACTGGTCGTTCCAGCCCGGCACCCCGCTCGCCGACGGCAGCGCGGTCAACGCCGTCGCCACGGATGCCGCCGGCAACGCCAGCGCACCGACCTCGGCCACCGTGGAGGGTGATCTCAACGACACCACTCCGCCGGCCGCACCGACCCTGACCACCGTCAGCGACGATGTCACGCCGCAGACCGGTGCGCTCGCCAGCGGCGACAGCACCAATGACACCACCCCGCGCTTCACCGGCCGCGCGGAAGCCGGCAGCACGGTAACCGTCTACGCCAATGGCGATGCAATCGGCACGACCAGCACCGATGCCCAGGGCAACTGGAACTTCACGCCGGACGCACTGGCCCAGGGTGATTACGACTTCACCTTTACCGCCACCGATAGCGCCGGCAACGACTCGCCGGCCAGCGCCCCCTTCACCCTGACGGTCGATACCCAGCCGCCCGCGGCGCCGACCATCAATCCGACCGACGGCGAGATCGTCACCGGTACGGCCGAAGCCGGCAGCACGGTGACCCTGACCGATGGCGACGGTAATCCCATCGGCTCCACCACCACCGATGCCAACGGCAACTGGTCGTTCCAGCCCGGCACCCCGCTCGCCGACGGCAGTGCGGTCAACGCCGTCGCCACGGATGCCGCCGGCAATGCCAGTGCACCGACCTCGGCCACCGTGGAGGGTGATCTCAACGACACCACCCCGCCGGCCGCGCCGACCCTGACCACCGTCAGCGACGACGTCGCGCCACAGACCGGTGCGCTCGCCAGCGGCGACAGCACTAATGACACCACCCCGCGCTTCACCGGCCGCGCGGAAGCCGGCAGCACAGTGACGGTCTACGCCAATGGCGACGCAATCGGCACGACCAGCACCGATGCCCAGGGCAACTGGAACTTCACGCCGGACGCACTGGCCCAGGGTGATTACGACTTCACCTTTACCGCCACCGATAGCGCCGGCAACGACTCGCCGGCCAGCGCCCCCTTCACCCTGACGGTCGATACCCAGCCGCCCGCGGCGCCGGTCGTCAATCCGACCGACGGCGAGATCGTCACCGGTACGGCCGAAGCCGGCAGCACGGTGACCCTGACCGATGGCGATGCCAACGAACTCGCCACGGTGAACGTGGACCGCAATGGTAATTGGTCCTACGCACCGGATACGCCACTGGCCGATGGCAGTACCGTCACCGCCGTCGCAACGGATGCCGCCGGCAACGCCAGCGATCCCGGTAGCGCCACCGTCGACTCGGACCTGGTAGATAACCGTCCGCCGGCAGACCCGGTCATCATCACGTCTCTGGATACCGAAGCTCCCATCACCGGCGAAGTCGGAGATGGCGGTACCACCAACGACACCATGCCGACGCTGATTGGCACCGCAGAAGCGACCAACCGCGTACAGCTTTGGGCGGATAGTGGCAGCGGCATGCAAATGTTGGGAGAGACTCAAGCCGATAACTTCGGTAACTGGAGCTTCCGCATCCTTTCGCGGCTGGCCAGCGGCAACACCACTTTCCGGGCACTCTCTTTCGATCCCACGGGACAAACATCCCAGCCCAGCGGCCCCTTCGCCATCAATGTGGACACCACACCGCCTGACGCGCCCTCTATCGATACCGTGGTCGACGACGTCTCCCCCGCCGGCGACCTAGCCAGTGGTGACATCAGTAATGACAACACACCCGCACTAAGCGGCAGCGCAGAGCCCGGTAGTAGTATCAGCGTGTTCGCCGGCGGCGTGCTGCTGGGCACCACGATGACCGATGCCGAGGGCAACTGGTCGTTTACGCCAGATGCACTGGCTGACGGCAGCTATGACTTCACGGTCACCGCCACTGATGCAGCGGGCAATACATCTCAGGAGAGTGCATCGTTCTCGCTGAACATCGATGCCACGGCCCCAACCGCACCGACGATCTCACTGGCCACTGATACCGGCGCGGATATCACCGATGGCATCACTAACGATGCCACCGTGACTGTCGACGGTCTCGAAGCCAACGCCACCTGGGAATACTCCACCGACGGCGGTACCACTTGGGCTACCGGAGCCGGCACCAGCTTCGAGTTGGCTGAAGGGACCTATGCCGATGGCGATGTGCAGGTGCGCCAGACCGATGTCGCGGGCAACACCAGCCTGGTTGGCAACCTGGGCCCGGTCGTCGTGGACCTCAGCGCTCCAGCTGCGCCAACGATCTCGCTAGCCAGCGATACCGGCGCGGATATCACCGATGGCATCACTAACGATGCCACCGTGACTGTCGACGGCCTCGAAGCCAACGCCACTTGGGAGTACTCCACCGACGGCGGCACCACCTGGACCACGGGCACCGGCACCAGCTTCGAGCTGGGTGAAGGGACCTACGCCGATGGCGATGTGCAGGTGCGCCAGACCGATGTCGCCGGCAATATCAGCCCTATCGATAGCCTGGGGCCGATCACGGTCGACTTGAGCGCACCTGTCGCCCCGACGATCTCGCTGGCCAATGATACCGGCGCGGATATCGCCGATGGCATCACCAACGACGCCACTGTGACTGTCGACGGTCTCGAAGCCAACGCCACCTGGGAGTACTCCACCGACGGCGGTACCACCTGGACTACCGGAACCGGCACCAGCTTCGAGCTGGGTGAAGGCACCTATGCCGACGGTGCCGTGCAGGTCCGCCAGACCGATGTCGCGGGCAACGTCAGCCCTGTCGATAGTCTGGGGTCGATCACGGTCGACTTGAGCGCACCTGTCGCCCCGACGATCTCGCTGGCCACTGACACCGGCGCGGATATCGCCGACGGCATTACCAACGACGCCACGGTCAATGTCGATGGCCTGGAAGCCAACGCCACCTGGGAGTACTCCACCGACGCTGGCACCACCTGGAGCGCTGGCACCGGCACCAGCTTCGAGCTGGGTGAAGGGACCTACGCCGATGGCGATGTGCAGGTGCGTCAGACCGATGTCGCCGGCAATATCAGCCCTGTCGATGCTTTGGGACCAATTACTGTCGACTTGAGCGCCCCCCTCGCACCGACGATCTCGCTGGCCAACGATACCGGCGTGGATATCGCCGATGGCATCACCAACGATGCCACCGTGGCCGTGGATGGCCTGGAAGCCAACGCCACCTGGGAGTACTCCACCGATGGCGGCACCACTTGGAGCGCGGGCACCGGCACCAGCTTCGAGCTGGGTGAAGGCACCTATGCCGATGGCGATGTGCAGGTCCGCCAGACCGATATCGCCGGCAATGTCAGCCCCGTCGATGCCTTGGGACCAATTACTGTCGACTTGAGCGACCCCCTTACACCGACGATTTCGCTAGCCAGCGATACCGGCGCGGATATCACCGACGGCATTACCAACGACGCCACGGTTAATGTCGACGGCCTCGAAGCCAACGCCACCTGGGAATACTCCACCGACGGCGGCACCACCTGGACGACTGGAACCGGCACCAGCTTCGAGCTGGGTGAAGGCACCTACGCCGATGGCGATGTGCAGGTGCGCCAGACCGACGTCGCGGGCAATATCAGCCCGGTCGATGTCTTGGGACCAATTACTGTCGACTTGAGCGCGCCCACCGCACCGACGATCTCGCTGGCCACTGACACCGGCGCGGACATCACCGATGGCATCACCAACGATGCCACCGTGACCGTGGATGGCCTGGAAGCCAACGCCACCTGGGAGTACTCCACCGACGGCGGCACCACCTGGACCACGGGCACCGGCACCAGCTTCGAGCTGAGTGAAGGGACCTATGCCGATGGCGCCGTACAGGTTCGCCAGACCGATATCGCGGGCAATGTCAGCCCTGTCGATACCTTGGGGCCAATTACTGTCGACTTGAGCGAGCCCCTCGCCCCGACGATCTCGCTGACCAACGATACCGGCGCGGATATCGCTGATGGCATCACCAACGATGCCACCGTCACTGTCGACGGTCTCGAAGCCAACGCCACCTGGGAGTACTCCACCGACGGCGGCACCACCTGGACCACTGGCACTGGTACCAGCTTCGAGCTGGGTGAAGGCACCTATGCCGATGGGGATGTGCAGGTCCGCCAGACCGACGTCGCCGGCAATATCAGCCCGGTCGATGCCTTGGGGCCAATTACTGTCGACTTGAGCGCCCCTGTCGCACCGACGATCTCGCTAGCCACTGACACCGGCGCGGATATCACCGACGGCATCACCAACGATGCCACCGTGACTGTCGACGGTCTCGAACCCAACGCCACCTGGGCGTACTCCACCGACGGCGGCACCACCTGGACTACCGGAACCGGCACCAGCTTCGAGCTGGGTGAAGGGACCTATGCCGATGGCGATGTGCAGGTTCGCCAGACCGATGTCGCCGGCAACGTCAGCCCTGTCGATAGTCTGGGGCCGATCACCATCGACCTGAGCGCACCGGCCGCGCCGACGATCTCGCTGGCCGAAGATACCGGCGCGGATATCACCGACGGCATCACCAACGACGCCACGGTCAATGTCGACGGCCTGGAAGCCAACGCCACTTGGGAGTACTCCACCGACGGTGGCAACACATGGAGCGCTGGCACCGGCGCCAGCTTCGAGTTGGCTGAAGGCACCTATGCCGATGGAGATGTGCAGGTCCGCCAGACGGACGTCGCGGGCAACACCAGCTTGGTTGGCAACCTGGGCCCGGTCGTCGTGGACCTCAGCGCCCCGACTGCACCAACGATCTCACTGGCCACTGATACCGGCGCGGACATCACCGATGGCATCACCAACGATGCCACCGTGACTGTCGACGACCTCGAAGCCAACGCCACCTGGGAATACTCCACCGACGGTGGCACCACCTGGACTACCGGAACCGGTACCAGCTTCGAGCTGGGTGAAGGGACCTATGCCGATGGCGATGTGCAGGTGCGTCAGACCGACGTCGCCGGCAACGTCAGCCCCGTCGATACCTTGGGGTCGATCACGGTCGACTTGAGCGAGCCCCTCGCACCGACGCTCTCACTGGCCACTGATACCGGCGCGGACATCACCGATGGCATCACCAACGATGCCACCGTGACCGTGGATGGCCTGGAAGCCAACGCCACCTGGGAGTACTCCATCGACGGTGGCACCACCTGGACCGCTGGCACCGGTACCAGCTTCGAGCTGGGTGAAGGGACCTACGCCGATGGCGATGTGCAGGTGCGCCAGACCGATATCGCCGGCAATGTCAGCCCCGTCGATGCCTCGGGACCAATTACTGTCGACTTGAGCGCGCCCACCGCGCCGACTCTCTCGCTGGCCACTGATACCGGCGCGGATATCGCCGATGGCATTACCAACGATGCCACCGTGACTGTTAACGGTCTCGAAGCCAACGCCACTTGGGAATACTCCACTGACGGCGGCACCACTTGGACCACGGGCACCGGCACCAGCTTCGAGCTGGCTGAAGGCACCTATGCCGACGGTGCCGTGCAGGTCCGTCAGACCGACGTCGCGGGCAACGTCAGCCCCGTCGATGCCTTGGGGCCAATTACTGTCGACTTGAGCGCACCTGTCGCACCGACGCTCTCACTGGCCACTGATACCGGCGCGGATATCGCCGACGGCATCACCAACGATGCCACCGTCACTGTCGACGGCCTGGAAGCCAACGCCACCTGGGAGTACTCCATCGACGGCGGCACCACCTGGACCACGGGCACTGGTACCAGCTTCGAACTGGCTGAAGGCACCTATGCCGATGGCGATGTGCAGGTCCGCCAGACCGATGTGGCGGGTAATAGCAGCGTAGGCAATCTCGGCCAGGTCACTATCGACCTCACACCGCCTCCCGCGCCTACCATCGATCCGACCAACGGGCAGATCATCACCGGCTCTGCCGAACCCAATAGCACGATCACATTGACCGATGGCGACGAAACGTTCCTAGGTGAGGTCACTGCCAATGCCAACGGTGACTGGTCGTTCCAGCCAGCGACTCCCCTCGCCGATGCGACGCAGGTGCAGGCGACGGCGACAGACTTGGCGGGCAATATCGGCGGTACCGACTCTCAAAATGTGGATGTCAACCTCGACGATACGACGCCACCGCCTACACCCATGATCGACTTCGCGGTCGACGACGTGGACCCTGTCGGAAATCTCGCCAATGGCGACAGCACCAACGACACGACGCCCACCTTGAGAGGGAGCGCGGAAGCTAGCAGCACCGTCACGATTTTCCTGGGAGGTATCCAGCTAGACACGGTAATCGCTGATGACACCGGCAACTGGAGTTACACACCGGCAGCGCTTGGCGAGGGCAATTATGACTTCACGGTCACAGCAACCGACGCTGCGGGCAACACGTCTCAAGAGAGCGCTCCATTCTCACTGAGCATCGACCTTAGCGCCCCCCTCGCACCGACGATCTCACTGGCCACTGACACCGGCGCGGATATCACCGACGGCATCACCAATGACGCCACCGTGGCTGTCGATGGTCTGGAAGCCAACGCCACCTGGGAGTACTCCACCGACGGCGGTACCACCTGGACCACGGGCACCGGCACCAGCTTCGAGCTGGGTGAAGGGACCTATGCCGATGGTGCGGTGCAGGTGCGTCAGACCGACGTCGCGGGCAACGTCAGCCCTGTCGATAGTCTGGGCCCGGTCGTCGTGGACCTTAGCGCGCCCACCGCACCGACGGTCGCTCTCCAAACCGATAGCGGTCTCGATACCACCGATGGCATTACCAACGACGCCACTGTGACTGTCGACGGTCTCGAAGCCAACGCCACTTGGGAGTATTCCACCGACGGTGGCACCACCTGGAGCGCGCGCACCGGCACCAGCTTCGAGCTGGGTGAAGGGACCTACGCCGACGGTGATGTCCAGGTTCGCCAGACCGATGTCGCCGGTAACACTAGTCCGGTAGATAGTCTGGGCCTGGTCGTCGTGGATCTCAGCGCCCCGACTGCACCAACGATCTCGCTGGCCACTGACACCGGCGCGGATATCGCCGACGGCATCACCAACGATGCCACCGTGACTGTCGACGGTCTCGAACCCAACGCCACCTGGGAGTACTCCACGGACGGTGGCACGACCTGGACGACCGGCACCGGCACCAGCTTCGAGCTGGATGAAGGCACCTATGCCGATGGCGATGTGCAGGTGCGCCAGAACGATGTCGCCGGCAACGTCAGCCCCGTCGATACCTTGGGGCCGGTCACGGTCGACTTGAGCGCACCTGTCGCGCCGACGATCTCACTGGCCAATGACACCGGCGCGGATATCACCGATGGCATCACCAACGATGCCACCGTGACTGTCGATGGCCTGGAAGCCAACGCCACCTGGGAATACTCCACCGACGGCGGCACCACCTGGACGACTGGCACCGGCACCAGCTTCGAGCTGGGTGAAGGGACCTATGCCGATGGCGCCGTACAGGTTCGCCAGACCGACGTCGCCGGCAATATCAGCCCGGTCGATGCCTTGGGACCAATTACTGTCGACTTGAGCGAGCCTCTTACACCGACGATTTCGCTAGTCAACGACACCGGCGTGGATATCACCGATGGCATCACTAACGACGCCACCGTGACTGTCGATGACCTGGAAGCCAACGCCACCTGGGAATACTCCACCGACGGCGGCACGACCTGGACGACCGGCACCGGCGCCAGCTTCGAGCTAGCTGAAGGGTCCTACGCCGATGGTGATGTCCAAGTTCGCCAGACCGATGTCGCGGGCAACGTCAGCCCGGTCGATGTCTTGGGACCAATTACTGTCGACTTGAGCGAGCCTCTTACACCGACGATTTCGCTAGCCAACGACACCGGCGTGGATATCACCGATGGCATCACCAACGATGCCACCGTGACTGTCGACGGCCTGGAAGCCAACGCCACCTGGGAGTACTCCACCGACGGCGGCAACACCTGGACGACTGGCACCGGCACCAGCTTCGAGTTGGGTGAAGGGGCCTATGCCGATGGCGATGTGCAGGTGCGCCAGACCGATATCGCCGGCAATGTCAGCCCCGTCGATGCCTTGGGACCAATTACTGTCGACTTGAGCTCGCCCACCGCACCGACGATCTCGCTGGCCACTGACACCGGCGCGGATATCGCCGATGGCATCACCAATGACGCCACCGTGACTGTCGATGGCCTCGAAGCCAACGCCACCTGGGAATACTCCACCGACGGCGGCACCACCTGGACCACGGGCACCGGCACCAGCTTCGAGCTGGGTGAAGGGACCTACGCCGATGGCGATGTGCAGGTTCGCCAGACCGACGTTGCGGGCAACGTCAGCCCTGTCGATAGTCTGGGCCCGGTCGTCGTGGACCTCAGCGCCCCGACTGCACCGACGCTCTCACTGGCCACTGATACCGGCGCGGATATCGCCGACGGCATCACCAATGACGCCACCGTGACTGTCGATGGCCTGGAACCCAACGCCACCTGGGAGTACTCCACCGACGGTGGTACCACCTGGACTACCGGAACCGGCACCAGCTTCGAGCTGGGTGAAGGGACTTATGCCGATGGCGATGTTCAGGTCCGCCAGACCGATGTCGCGGGCAACGTCAGCCCGGTCGATGCCCTGGGGCCGATCACGGTCGACTTGAGCGCACCTGTCGCGCCGACGATCTCACTGGCCAACGACACCGGCGCAGATATCGCCGATGGCATCACCAATGACGCCACGGTCAATATCGACGGCCTGGAACCCAACGCCACCTGGGAGTACTCCACCGACGCTGGTACGACCTGGACGACTGGCACCGGCACCAGCTTCGAGTTGGCTGAGGCCACCTATGCCGATGGCGATGTTCAGGTCCGCCAGACCGACGTCGCGGGCAACACCAGCTTGGTTGGCGACCTGGGCCCGGTCGTCGTCGACCTTAGCGCGCCCACCGCGCCGACGCTCTCGCTGGCCACTGACACCGGCGCGGATATCACCGACGGCATTACCAATGACGCCACAGTCAATGTCGACGGCCTGGAAGCCAACGCTACCTGGGAGTACTCCACTGACGGCGGCACCACCTGGACTACCGGAACCGGCACCAGCTTCGAGCTGGGTGAAGGGACCTACGCCGATGGCGATGTGCAGGTTCGCCAGACGGACGTCGCGGGCAACACCAGCCTGGTTGGCAACCTAGGCCCGGTCGTCGTGGACCTCAGTGCTCCGACCGCGCCGACGCTCTCGCTGGCCAATGATACCGGCGCGGATATCGCCGATGGCATCACCAACGACGCCACCGTGACTATCGACGGTCTCGAAGCCAACGCCACCTGGGAGTACTCCACCGACGGCGGCACCACCTGGACCACGGGCACCGGCGCCAGCTTCGAGTTGGGTGAAGGCACCTACGCCGATGGCGATGTGCAGGTTCGCCAGACGGACGTCGCGGGCAACACCAGCTTGGTTGGTGACCTGGGCCCGGTAGTCGTGGACCTTAGCGCACCTGTCGCGCCGACGATCTCGCTGGCCAATGACACCGGCGCGGATATCGCCGACGGCATTACCAACGATGCCACCGTGACTGTCGACGGCCTCGAAGCCAACGCCACCTGGGCGTACTCCACCGACGGCGGCACCACCTGGACCACGGGCACCGGCGCCAGCTTCGAGCTGGGTGAAGGCACCTATGCCGATGGCGATGTGCAGGTGCGCCAGACCGATGTGGCGGGCAATGTCAGCCCAGTCGATAGTCTGGGCCCAGTGCAGGTGGATCTCACGGCACCCACTGTCGAAGACACCGCGGTAGCGACCTCGGAGTCCGAGCTGTTCTTCGTCCCCGCCATCACCACCACCGGCACGCTCGATTTTGCCACTGGCAGCGGCGTGGGTGAGCTGGATATCAGCGCGCCGAGCGGTATCACCAGCGCTGGCGTCAGCGTGAGCTGGAGCCTCACCGAGAACAACGGCACCTATCGCCTGAGCGGCAGTGCCGGCGGCGCCGAGGTCGCGGTGCTCGAGATCACCAGCAACGGCAGCTACACCTTCACGCAATCGCGTCCGTTCGATCATCTCGCAGCAGGCGCGGACGTGCTCAGCCTTGGCTTCGATATCGCGCTCACCGACCTGGCCGGCAATCTCGGCAGCGGCACGCTGACCTTCGATGTCGAGGATGCCACCCCGACCGCGGCAGCGGATCAGGTCTTCGGCCTTGGCACTGAGGGCACCTCGGCGAGCGGCACCCTGGTGGCCAGTTTCGGCGCCGATGGCGGCTATGTGCAGAGCCTCGGTATCGGCGGCTACACACTGACCTATGACCCGGACAGCGCCAGTGTCACCACCAGCGGTAGCGATACCTTTGCACTGCAGCAGAGCTTCGATGCCGACAGCGGTCAGTTGACCATCGAGATCGGCAACGCCGAGACGCTGATCGTGGACATGACCACCGGCGAGTATCAGTACGGCAGCGTGGCATTGGGTAGCGCACCACAGGTCAGTCTCGATCCGTCGAACGATCTGCTAGGCCTCGTCGGCGTGGATGCGGTCGGCGGGCTGGTCTCCAACAGCAGCAACCAGGCCTTCCAGGTATCGGACCCGGACAACGACACCACGCGGGTCGCCATCAATACCGCGACCGGCAGCCTGCTGGACCTGAACATCGCGGTCGGCAATGCCGGCCTGGCCTTCACCTACTCGCAGACCCTGGCCCAGGCGTTGGGCGTCGATGTCCAGCTGACCAGCAATATCCAGCAGACCACGGTCCTCGGCATCAGGATCATTTCGTCGATGAACGCCTCGATCACTCTGACCGGGCTCAATGGCGGCACCATCAGCAACCAGCAGCTCAACGCCCTGCTTTCGACCGTCCGGCTCGAGCAGTCCGGGGTCAATATCCTCTCGCTGACCGGCTCGTCGCTGTCGCTCTCCGCCACCGACGCCGCCGGCAATACCAGTACCACCTCCGACACCAGCGGGCTCAACGTCGATCTACTGACCGGTAGTGGGGGTGGAGCAGGCAGCATCATCGACCCGACCGCCACCGCTGGAGACGACGTGCTGGTGGTCGCCAGCGCCAGCGGCAGCCTCTCCGGTGGCGAGGGCAATGACTGGCTGCTGGGCGGTACCGGCGCCAACACCCTGATCGGCGCCGCGGGTAACGATGTGATCATCGGCGGGCGTGGCAACGATACCCTGACCGGCGGTGCGGGCAACGACACCTTCCTGTGGCAGTCCGGAGATGCCGGTAGCGTCGGCGCCGCCGCCACCGACATCATCACCGACTTCAGCGCGCAACCCGTGCGCGGTGGCGGTGATCGGCTCGATCTGCGCGGCCTGCTGGAGGGCGGCCGCGCCCGCGGCACCACCGCCGGCAACCTCACCAGCTACCTCTTCTTCGCCCTGGTCGGCGGCACCACCGTGCTCTACGTGAGTTCCGAAGGAGCGTTCGCCGACGGCATCACCGAAGCCTCGGCTCAGGCACAGGCGGATCAGGTGATTCGCATCGAAGGTAGCGATCTGGTAGGCGAGTTCGGCGCCAACCAGGCGGCGATCATCAACAATCTGCTGGCCAACGGCAATCTGCTGGTCAATCGCGAGACCGTCGATTCCAGCGCCGAGTTGCCGGACCAGACCGTGGTCGACGCGACGGTGGTCGATGGTGACGGCGACACCGACACCACCACCGTGACCGTCGATCGCAACAGCACCGACAGTACCAGCGCCAACGCGCCCATCGTGCAGGCCGACGATGGTTCCCTGCTGGGGCTGCTCGGTGTCGAGGCGCTCGGCATCATCGACCTCGATCAGCAGTCGTTCATCGCGCTGGATCCCGATAACGACCTGCGACAGGTGGAGATCACCTATCAGGCACTCGCCGCGCTCTCCCTCGGCAGCGTCGCCTTCACCTACTCGACGGCGATGGCGCAGGCCTTCGGCTATGAGGTGAACGTAGAGACCGGCGCCCTCGCCGGGGTGCTGGTGCCCAATACCACCATCACCATCACGGCGCGCGACGGCGGCACGCTCGACAACCTGGAGATCAACGAATTCCTCGCCACACTGCAGCTCGACACCGGCTCGCTCGATCTAGCCGGGCTGAATCTGGACGCCGGCTTGAGCGCGCTGGGGAGTTTCACCGTCGCCGCCACGGATATCTCCGGCACCACCACCGCAGATGCCGCCGGCAACCTGGTCAGTCTCCAGGCGATCAACCGCCTGCTGGGACTGGATGGCAGCGACTTCCTGCTCGAAGGTGGCAGCGGCAACGACGTGCTGAACGCCGCTGACAGCGGTCAGCGGCTCTACGGCTACGCCGGCAATGACACCCTCAACGGTGGTGATGGCAATGATCTGCTGAACGCCGGCTCCGGCAATAACGTGCTCAACGGCGGCGCCGGCAACGATCTCCTGATCGGCGGCAACGGCGCCGACACCCTTGATGGCGGCACCGGCGACGACACCATCGTGGTCAGCGGCAACGCCTTCGCCTCGGTCGACGGTGGCGACGGCTTCGACACCCTGGTCCTGGATGGCGGTATCGATCTCGACATGATCGCGGGCGGCATCGGATCGATCGGCAACATCGAGCGGCTCGATCTGGGCAGCGGCGATGGCAGCAGTCGCGCCACGCTCAGCGCTCAGAACGTGCTCGACATGACCGACGACGACAACGTGCTGCAGATCACCGGCGACGAGCAAGACACCCTGAGCGTTCAGGGCGCCACGCTCACCGGCAGCGTAACGCTGGAGGGAACCGCCTATGACCAGTACACCTTTGGCGACGCCACGCTGCAGGTGGAACACAACACCGTCGTCGTGGAGACCTGAATCGGCCGCGTGACTAGCGCAAGGGATCGGGGCGCCAGCCGGCGCCCCGCGAGTCGAATCTGACAGATCGAGAATGCATGCGCAGCTACGCACGACCCCGCGCCATGGCGCCATGCGCGAGACGCGCCCTCGTGGCAGCTCCCCGACACCGGGGACTGTCTTCCGTTTCCACGCTGCTGCTGCTGGCGAGCCTGACACCGCCAGCGGCAGCGGCCAGCCACGCCGGCTGGTGGCAGGCCGCGTCGCTGCACTCGGCCACGCCGCCGCGCATCACCCTGCCGGCGCCGGCGTGGTCGGCGTCACCGGTCGCGGCCGGGACGCCGACGCCCCCGCTGGCGGACGTACAGCCGATATCGCCCCCCACCGGGTTGACCCTGGCCGAGGCGATCCGCCGCGGCCTGGCGATCAACCCATCGGTACGCGCCGCCGTGGCCGATCTCGAGAGCGCGGGTACCGAGGTCGATATCGCCCGCTGGGGCTACTACCCCGAGCTGAGCCTCTCCGCCGGGCCCGAGGACTTCCCCTTCCGCGAGTGGGGTTACGACGCCTCGGCCCGTCAGATGCTCTACGACTGGGGGCGTGTCGAGAGCCAGGTGGAAAATGCCGATGCCGCCGCCCGGGAGGCTCGCCGGGCCCTCGGCGTGGCCGAGGAGAAGGCCGCGCTCGAGATCGCCGAGAACTATCTCGATATTCTCGCCGCCCAGCGTCGGGTGACGCTGACACAGCGCTATATCGACAGCCTCACGGCACTCGACGAGCTGACCCAGGCCCGCGGTCAGCAGGGCTATACCGACCGCAGCGAGCGCGCCCGGGTGGCGCTCGACCTGGCCCAGGCGCGTGATGACCGGATCACCGCCGCCGGCGAGCTGGCCGATGCCCGGCGCCAGTTTCGCGTACTGGTGGGGCTGGCAGCCGACGACCTCACCGCGCCGGACCCGGCCACGCTGACCCGCCGGCTGGAGGCCAGCGGCACCTTGGACGACTGGATCGCCCAGGCGCCCGCCTACCGCCAGGCGCAGGCCAAGGCGGCGCAGGCCAGAGCGACCCTCGATGAAGACCTGGCCGCGCTCAAGCCGCAGCTCAATCTCGAAGGTTCACTGCAGCGGCGCCAGATCGGTGGCGACCTGCAGAACGATTCGGTGATCGGCCTGCGCCTGCGCATGGATACCCTGCAAGGGTTGGCCAGCTTCGAGCGGCCCAAGGCCTCGCGTCAGCGCCTCGAGGCCGCCACCTATCGTATCGAAGAAAGCCGCCGCGAGATTCGGCGCGAAGTCCTGACCCTGATCGAGAACGCCGAGGTCTATCGCCAGCGTCAACAAGTGCTCGTCGAGCAGGCGCGAGAGGCCGACTCGGTGGGCACGCTCTACCAGGATCAGTTCGGTGTCGGTCTGCGCGATATCAATGACCTGCTGACGATCCGCCAGGAGGCATTCAACGCACGCCGCCAGTTGATCGACGTGGAGGGCCAGCAGAAACGCATCGAGTATCGCGCCGCCGCCCAGCTCGGCCTGATTCATCCCTTGATCGCCAACGCCCTGCCGCTGCCACCCACCGCCAGCGCGGCAGCCGCCGGGAGTGATGGCGCCATGCGCCGGGAGAGCCTGCCATGACCGCCGATAGCGTTAACGACACCAACAGCACCAACAGCACCAACAGCAACAGCAGCGCCGACAGCGACCCGCTGCGCGACGGGTTGGTGCTGCTCTGCGCGCGCCTCGAGCGCCCGACCTCCGCCAGCCAGCTCGGCGATGGCCTGCCGCTGGTCCAGGGCAAGCTGCCGCTGGCAGAGGTCCCACGCGCGCTACGCCGCGCGGATGTCAGCGCGCGGGTGATGTCACGCCCGCTGGCCGGTCTCCCGGCCACCCTGCTGCCGGCGCTGCTGCTGCTCGATGACGGCAGCACGCTGCTGCTGGAGGCCCTCGACGACGCCAGCGCCGAGGTCGCCATCCCCGAGACCGGCGGCGGTATCCAGACGCTCAGCCGCGAGACGCTGGAGGCGCGCTACGCCGGTCTGGCGGTCTTCGCCCGCCCGCGCCACCGCCACGACGACCGCGCCGAGGGCTTCGCCAAGGCCGCACCCGAGCACTGGCTCAAGGGGCCGCTGCGCGCCTGCTGGCCAGCCTACGCCGAAGTGGGCATGGCCGCGCTGGCCGCCAACTTGCTGGCGATCTCGACCGCGCTGTTCGCGATGCAGGTCTACGACCGCGTGGTGCCCAACGCGGCCTTCGACACCCTCTGGGTGCTCGCCAGCGGGGTGGCTCTGGCGGTGGTGCTGGAGTTCGTGCTCAAGGGGCTACGCGCCCACCTGCTCGAGGTGATCGGCAAGCGTCTCGATCTCACCCTCTCCTCGCGCCTGTTCGCCCAGGCGACCCGGCTCAAGCTGGCGGCCAAGCCCGCCTCCACCGGCGCCTTCACCAGCCAGGTGCGCGAGTTCGAATCGGTGCGTGAGTTCTTCACCTCGGCCACCGCCGGGGCGATCAGTGATCTGCCCTTCGTGCTGGTCTTCGTACTGCTGATCGCCTGGATCGGTGGGCCCGTGGCCTGGGTACCCGTGGCCGCCATCGCCGGGATGATTCTCCCCGGGCTGCTGCTGCAGCGTCATCTGGCGCGTCTGGCGCGGGAGAACCTGCGCGAGGGCGCGGTGCGCAACGGCGTTCTGCTGGAGTCGCTGGATCAGCTCGAAACGCTCAAGGCGACCCGCGCCGAAGGGCGCAACCTGGCGCTGTGGGAGTCGCTTTCGGCACAGCTCTCCAGCGCCTCGATCCGCCTGCGCGCCACCACCAGCCTGCTCGGTCACGCCGCCTCGATGCTGCAGCAGCTCGGCTATGTCGGCATCGTCATCGTCGGCGTCTATCGCATCAGCGCGGGAGAGATGACTATCGGCGCGCTGATCGCCTGCTCGATCCTGGGCTCACGGGCGATCGCTCCGATGGCCCAGACCAGCGCCCTGCTGGCGCGCTGGCAGCACGTCAAGGCAGCGATCGAAGGGCTGGACGAGATGATGCGGGCGCCCACCGAGGGCGGCAGCGGCCAGCGCGTGCGAAAGCCCGCGCTGCGCGGCGACTACCGCCTGGAGGAGATCGTGGTGCGTCACGGAGAAGACGCCCCGCCAGCGTTGCAGATTCCGGAGCTGCGCCTGGAAGCGGGCGCCCGGGTGGCACTGCTCGGCGGCAACGGCGCCGGCAAGTCGACCCTGCTGCGGCTGCTCTCTGGCTTCGCCGAGCCGCAAGGTGGCCGGGTGATGCTGGATGACGTCAACCTGGCACAGATCGACACCGCCGACCGCCGCCGTGCCATCGGCTACCTGCCCCAGGATATCGCGCTGTTCTACGGCACCCTGCGCGACAACCTCACCCTGGATGGCGGCGGCTACAGCGACGACGAGCTGTTCCAGGCCCTCGACGGGGTCGGTCTGGGCCGCTTCGTGCGCGCGCATCCGCTAGGGCTGGAGCTGCCCATCGCTTCCAGCGGCAGCGTCTCCGGCGGCCAGCGCCAGGCGATCGGGCTGGCGCGATTGGTCCTGCAGGATCCGCGTATCGTGCTGCTCGACGAACCCACCGCCGCCTTCGACCAGGCCAGCGAGAAGCACACCGTGGCGTTCCTGCAGCGCTGGATGAGCGGGCGCACGCTAGTCGTCTCGACCCACAAGCGGCCGCTACTGGCGCTCACCGAGCGGGCCATCGTGCTGCGCGACGGCCGGCTCGCCAATCAGGGCAGCATCGAGCAGATGGTGTCGGGCAACCAGGTCGCGGGTAAACGGGAGGCCAGCTGATGTCGACACACTACGAGGACGCGCGCCTGCGCCGCGACCTGGGGGACCCCAGCGAAAGCCTGCGCCACCCGCTGGCACGCCCCACGCTCTGGGTGGTGCTGCTGGCGCTGGCGAGCTTCATCGGCTGGGCAGCCTGGGCCGAGATCGCCGTGGTCACCCATGGCGAGGGCCGGGTGGTGCCGGTCAGCCGCATCCAGACGATCCAAAGCCTGGAGGGCGGCATCATCGCGCGCATCCCGGTCAAGGAGGGGGACATCGTCGATGAGGGGCAACTGCTGGTACAGCTCAACGGCACCCGCTTCGAGAGCGCCTACCGCGAGACCCGCAATCAGGTGGTCGCGCTGCAGGCGACCGTGGCCCGGCTGCAGTCGGAGGTACTCGAGCGCGAGTCGATCGAGTTCCCCGCCGAGATCGACCCGGACAGCTCGCTGGCCCAGTCAGAGCGCGAGCTATTCCGCGCCCGGCGCGACAAGCTACGCGCCGCCACCGACTCGCTCGAGCATGAGATCGGCATGGCCAACCGCCGGCTCGCGCTGATCGAGCCGCTGGTGGCGCGTCAGGCGGTGAGCCAGATGGAGGCCCTGCAGCTGCGCCAGGATATCGCCTCGCTGCGCGGCAAGCGCGCCGAGATCCAGAACAGCTACGTGCAGGATGCCTACACCGAGCTGACCGACAAGAAAGGCGAACTCGCCTCACTCGAGCAGGTGCTGGTGCAGAAGCGCGATCAGTTCGAGCGCACCGAGATCCGCTCGCCGGTACATGGCCGGGTCAACGCCATCAACTACACCACGCGTGGCGGCGTGGTGCCGCCGGGGGAGACGATCATGGAGGTGATCCCGCTGGAGGACCGGCTGCTGATCGAAGCCAAGATCCAGCCCAGCGATGTCGCCTTTCTCGCCCCCGGCATGCCCGCCAGCGTCAAGATCACCGCCTACGATTACACCATCTACGGCGACCTGCGCGGCAGCGTGGAGCAGATTAGCGCCGACACCATCGAGGAGGAGACCCCGCGCGGCAAGGAGTCCTACTACAAGGTCTATATCCGCACCGACAGCGGCTCGCTCGAGCACGGCCGCGAGGCGCTGCCGATCATCCCCGGCATGATCGCCCAGGTGGATATCCAGACCGGAGAACGCAGCGTGATGGACTACCTGCTCAAGCCACTGCTCAAGGCGAAGCTCTACTGACCCGACCCGCACGACAGCGAACCGGGAGGCGTCGGCAGCGACGTCTCCCGGGGGCGGGTAGCGAGGTTTTCAAGGACAGAGGTCTTGAAGAGCTGGAGTTTTGAAGAGCTGTAGTTTTGACGAGCTGTAGTTTTTAAGAGCCGGAGTTTTGAAGAGCCGGGGTTCTGGAAAGGAAGTTCGAGCTCCACGCGTCTAGGCCAGAGATGCGAGAGCCGCGGCCAGAGACACGCGACTCGAGACGCTCAGCCGTGCCGCGCCAGCCATTGCCGCACTTCCTGGCGCAGCGCCTCGTCCGAGGCCCTACCCTTACGCGCCTGTCCTTCCACCGCCCGCTCGGCGTACTGGCGGGCCTCGGCGTGCTGACCCTGATCTTCCAGGTACTGCGCATAGTAGAAGTTGGTATCGATGCCGTCGGGGCGAATCTCCACCGCACGCTTCAAAAGCTCCCCTGCCTTGTCGTCGTCGCCGAAAGCGATGGGCCAGCCCGGCGCGTGCTGATAGAGCGCACCCAGGGTGACATAGGCCGAACCGTTCTCGCCCTGGGGGTCGATCTGGATCGCCCGCTCCAGCGCCTTGCGCGCCTGCTTGGCCAGATCCAGCGCCCCCAGCCCACCCTTGGCCTTGGCGTAGGAGGCCAGGACCACGCCCTGCGCCGTCAGCACGTGGGCGTTATCGGGGTAGCGTTGGGCCAGCGCATCGACCTCCTTGACCAGGCTCTCGAAGGCACGCTGCTGGGCATCTCCCTGCATCTCGTACTCGACGTTGCCCCAGCGCTGCATCAGCGGGAAGAGTTCGTTCTGCTGGGCTGCGGCGCTGCCGATCAGCCCCGCGCTCAGCACTACCCCAGCGGTGATGCCCATCATCGTCTTGGTAAAGCGTGGCATGAGTCGTCGCTCCGGTTGCGATCCTGGGGAAAATCTAACGAGCGTTTGAATGCACGGCCATTGTGTTTTAGTCGCATCCGGTTCCGAGGGAGCTTACGCGCGTGGTCGCGGCGCCGTCCGATGCGTTAATCTAAATGGCCAGCCACTGTCAGCAAGCCCCTCCAGAGACAACGCATGCAAGGACGCAACATGACCCGCTGGCGCGATCCCAAGAAGGATCCGCGCCAGGAGAAAAAGAGCAACCTGATCACCCCTCAGGGTTATGATCGATTGCAGGGTATCCATGACCATCTCTCGCGGGTCAAACGCCCCCAGCTCTCGGCCAAGGTAGGCGAAGCCGCCGCACTGGGCGACCGCAGCGAGAATGCCGACTACACCTATAACAAGAAAGAGCTCAATCGGGTCATCGCGCGCATCCGCTATTTGCGCAAGCGCCTCGACGAGCTACAGGTGGTCGATCGCTTGCCCGCAGACACTGGCAAGGTCTACTTCGGCGCGTTCGTCACCCTCGAGGACGACGACGGCGAGGAGCTGTCGATCCGTCTGGTCGGCCACGACGAGACCGACACTGCCAAGCACTGGATCAGCATCGACGCCCCGCTGGCTCAGGCCGCACTAGGCAAGGCGCTGGACGACGACGTCGTGGTCGCCGCACCGGGCGGCGAGACCCACTACATCATCACCGCGATCGACTACGCACCAGGCTGAGTCGGGCCTCGCACTAAAGCCGCCTTCAAATTTGATTGGTAACGGCCGATAGAACGCCCTGCAGGGGCGGCAGTGGCCAGGCCCGACACTCATGAGGAGCTTGCCATGTCAGCGCTCTCCGACCCTCATCAGCCCTCGGTGCTGTTCGCGCGTCAGCCGATCTTCGACAGCTCGCGTGAGATCGTCGCCTTCGAGCTGCTGTTCCGCCCCACCGACGGTGGGCCCATGCCGCTACCCTTCGACGGCAATCGCGCCACCAGTACCGTGCTGCTCAACGCCTTCACCCAGGGCGATCTGAAGACGGTGGGCCAGGGCAAGCAGCTCTATGTCAACTTCACCGCGGATACCCTGGCCGGTGAGATTCCGTTCGACAACGCGCATATGGTCGTGGAGATCCTCGAAGACACCCCCTGCACCGAAGCCGTATGCCAGCGTCTCGTGGAGCTGCGTGAAAGGGGTTTCACTCTGGCGCTGGACGACTATACCGAGCACGATGCCACCCACCCCTTCCTGCCGCTGGTGGATGTCGTCAAGCTGGAGTATCCCCACTACTCGAACGAAGAGTTCTACCGGATCATCACCCAGTTGCGCCGACACCAGCCCCATCTCAAGCTGCTGGCCGAGAAGCTCGAGACCGAAGCGGAGCTGGAGCACTGTCTCGACGCCGGCTGCGACTACTTCCAGGGCTACTTCCTGGCTCGCCCTCAGATCGTCCACGGCAAGCCGGTGACCACCGCCCGCCTGACCATCCTCAAGCTGATCACCGAACTCAACCAGCCCGATATCGGCACCCGCCATATCGCCACGACGATCGAGCGCGACCCGGCGCTCGGTATGCGCCTGCTGCATCTGGTCAATACCACGCAGTACCAGCGCCCCGGCGAGATCGATTCGCTGCACCAGGCGGTGAGGCTGGTCGGAGTTCACCGGGTGCGCAGCCTGGCCACGCTGCTGGCGCTCAGCGAGCTGAACGACAAGCCTCACTCGCTGCGCCAGCTGGCGCTGACCCGGGCCAGCCTTTGCCGGGAGCTGGCGATCGACGACCCGCTGCTCTCCGAGCGCGCTTTCATCGTCGGCCTGTTTTCTTATCTCGAGGCGTTCTTCGACCGTCCGCTGAAGGACCTGGTCGCCATCCTACCGCTGCACCCCGCGATCAACGCTGCCCTGCTGCTGCACGAAGGGCCGCTGGGCGCGCTGCTCGACACCGCGATCAAGCTGGAGCACGGCGACTGGAACGAGATCCCCTGGGCGCGACTACAAGCCCTCGGCATTCAGGCCATCGACGTCGGCGCCGCCAACCAGCGCGCGCTGAAAATCGTCGGCGAGCTGCAGGCTAGCGGCGGCTTTTGAACGCACGATAGACCCGATAACGGCGATCATCGGCGAGGGTCTCGAACTCACCGAACGCCGCCGTCAGCCAGTCGGGATACGGCAGGAAGGCGTTGACCACCAGCAGCAGCACCCCACCAGCCTCGAGATGCGCCGGCGCCTCCTCGATCAGACGTGCCGCCGGGCCATAGTCGACCGCCCGTTCCTGATGGAACGGCGGGTTGCTGACGATCAGCGCAAAACGCTCCGGCACCGCCTCGAACACATCGCTCTGACGCGTCTCCCCTTCCAACTGATTGAGCGCCAGGGTGCGCTGGGTCGCCGCCACCGCAAAGGCGCTGACATCGGTGGCCGTCACCGCCTGGCCACGGCGCGAAAGCCACGCCGCCAGGATGCCGTCGCCGCAGCCAATATCCAGGGTGGGCCCGGCAGGCAGCTCACCGCGCTCGGCGAGTATTTCCAGCGTCTCCAGCAGCAGCCGGGTGCCATCATCGAGCTTGCCGTGGCCGAACACCCCAGGGTGGGTCGCCAGCGCCAGCCCGTGGGTCTCGAAGTGCTCCCAGCCCGCCTCCGGGTCGGGCGTGGCCTCTCCCGCCTCGGTCGCGAACAGGGTGCAACGGCGGGCGTTATCCAGCTTGCGGCAGGCGTGGCCCATGGCTGCAAGCACCTTGGGCACTCGTTTGATCCCGCCCTGGTGCTCACCGACGATCTGGATCGGGGTGCCGGCGGGCAGGGTCGCGCTCAGGGTGCGTAACCACCACTCGCCCAGGGCGTGGCTCTTGGGCCAGAAGAGCACCGCCCCGGGGGGCGCCAGCGGCGGCAGCGCCAGCTCCGCGTGGGCTTCGCGCCCGGCCGCCCGCCACGCGTTCACCACGCCGAGATCGGCGCTCCACACCACGCCCTCGCCGCTCTCCAGCCAGCTATCCCGCGGCGGCGCCACCCACAGCCAGCCGCGGTAGTCCGCGTCCTGGCGCGCCAGCAGTTCACACGGGGGCGTTTGTGCCTTCATCGGCTCTCTCCTTGCAGGTGCGCGTCTCGCGGGGGTTCGCTCCCGGCGGGGACAGCGGGACGGATCAGATAGTGCAGGTAGCGGCCCAGACGCCAGTGCGGCTCGGTCTCGCAGTAGCGGCGCTCCAGCGCAATCAGCTTGGCCAGGTCGGCCTCGCTGGGCTCGCGCTCGCGCAGGTAGTCATGGAAGATGCGGACCCCGGCGACACGCTCGATCTCGAGCCCGCAGGCTTGGCACCAGCGCACGATATCGGCATGGGTCAGCGGCGAGATCGGCGTCAGCCGCTGGCGCTGACCGGTACCCGACAGGCGATCCTCCAGGGCCTTGTCGAGATTGCCCTTGACCACATTGGAAAAACGCAGCGCATCGCGGTTGAACACCATCAGCGACAGCCGCCCCTGCGGGGCCAGCAGTGCCGCGAGCTGGCGCAGCCCGGCTGCGGGGTCGGCCAGCCACTCCAGCACCGCATGACACACCACCAGTGGCCACGGCCCAGGGGCCAGCTCGCCGAGCGCCTGCAGCGGCGCCTGCAGAGCCTGCACCGGCATCGCCGACGGGGTTTGCGCCAGGGTCTCGCGAGCCCGGGCCAGCATCTCGGCGGAGGGCTCCGCCAGGGTGACCCGATGCCCCCGCGCGGCGAGCCAGGCGCTCATCTGGCCCAGGCCGCCGCCGACATCCAGTGCCGCCGAACCATCCGCCGGCAGCGCCTGCTCCAGCAGCGGCGTCAGCACCGCCAGGCGGATACGCCCACGCGCGCTGGCATACAGGCTCGAGGCGAACTTGTCGGCCAGACCGTCGAAGATACGGTCCTGCGCCACCGGCACATCGTTGCCATGGCGGTTGTCATGACGATTGCCATGCAGACCATCGGCAGGCGCGGCACTATCGGCGCGATCAGGCATGAAAAAGCTCGAACATGAACGGGCAAGCCCTGCATCCGGGAAAGCCGGGCATTGTAGCAACGCCCAAGGCGGGCGTCCCGGCGCGGCGGTCATGAGGCTATTGCCAAGGCGTATTTCCCCGCATGGACACGAGCTGGCAAGATAGCGCGCCTTCGATCCCCCCATTGAATTCCACACATGGCGATACCTACCCCATGGTGAAGCAATATCTGAGCAAGATGAAAGGCGCCCCGGTCTCGCGCCCTGCCCCCAACTGGCGCGACGCGCTGTGGTCCTGGCTCGGCGCCTTTCTGGGCATGGCCGGCGTGGGCTGGCTCAGCACCCAGGCGGCCCAGGCCCACCCGCTGCTAATGGTCGGCTCGTTCGGCGCCACCTCGGTGCTGCTCTACGCCGCACCGGAGAGCCCGCTGGCCCAGCCGCGCAATGTGCTCGGCGGCAACGTGCTCTCGGCGCTCTGCGGCTTCGTCACCTGGTCGCTACTGGGTGACGGCTGGATCGCCGCCGCGGTCGCGGTCTCCACCGCCATCCTGCTGATGCAGCTCACCCACACCCTGCACCCGCCCGGCGGCGCCACCGCGCTGATCGCGGTGATCGGCTCGGGCGAACTGCACCAACTCGGCTGGATCTACGCTTTCTTCCCGGTCGGCCTCGGCTGCATCCTGATGCTCAGCGTGGCGGTGGTGATCAACAACCTCGCCCGGCACCGGCGCTATCCGCAGCACTGGTGGTGAGGCAGCCCAGACGTTCCCCAGAGCGCAGATGACGAGCGCATCTGCGGGACTCTATCAGACACCCCACTCTTCTGCAGTGATGGCGTAGCGCTCGTGGTCGCGCCATTCGCCATCGATACGCAGGTAGCGCGGCGAGAAGCCTTCATGGCGAAAGCCCAGGGATTGCACCAGCCCGATTGAGCGGTGGTTGGTGGGTTGAATATTGGCCTCCAGCCGATGCAGGCCGTACCTATCGAAGGCGCGGGTGATCACTTCGCCCAGCGCCTGCTTCATCCATCCCCTGCCCTGGTGCGGCGCAAAGCCGTAATAGCCTAAATAGGCGGATTGCAGCGCACCGAGGACGATCTCATTCAGGTTGATACAGCCGATCAGGCTGCCATCGGGGGCGATGGCGAGATAGCTCACGTGGGTCTCTGCCGCGTAGCGGGAGAGAAAGTCGGCGTAGGCTTGCGGCGTTGCCGGCGGGAAGACCCAGCCACCCAACAGCGGCTGGCTGTGCCGAACGGCGGCCAGAAAGGCCGACTGGTGCGCCTGCGTAGGGTGAACGAGTGTCAGCGTCATTGGTGGTCGGGCCTTTTCGAGATCCAGCCTGCCCCCTGCGAGCGTTACCGAGCCAGCCAGGGGTTTGCGGGGCTGAAACGAAAATACCCGGCCCAAGGGGCCGGGTTCAAACGCAGGCCCAAACGGGCACCCACACAGGATAACGAATCTCACCGCCCGCCATAGGACCAGTTTTCTAAGACTATTTGGTCCAACTTTGTAAGAGATCTCGCACAAGGCGATGGCTGATGGACTACCCCAGGCCACCTGGCGCCGCTTTCCGAGCGGCGTCTGAGCGCTCGATGGCGCTGTGGGAGCCGGTCGAGGGCGAGCAATTTGCGAAGGCAGCGCATCGTCACGCTGTCCTGTGCGATAAGCACGGAAAATCGAGGAAAAGACTCAAGAACTCACGCTGCCGCGCAAGATAGGATTCTTAGACTTAATTCAAGCCTCTGATTTTTAGATGGAAAAAATAAAAATGCCGCTGTACCTAGGCATAAATCACCCAGCTTGGCCGGCCACCCACTTAATCGACCCACACGGTCCTAACGCGAGAGCATGGCAGTCTTCAGCTGGGAGCTTCCACTAGTTGATCACGGATAAAAAGTAGTCACAATTCCGCCGTTTCAACGTAACCGTGCAAAAAGTTAATAATCGAGTGGGCCGGATTCTCTAAGACCGAGCCATAATTCAACGTAGCGATGCAAAGTTCGTAGCGCCTCCTCATGCTCGGGATAATCGCTGGGGTCGATCATGTCACATCTTGTTTTCGCCACATCGATGCCGATGAAGTTATCAACCACCTCTCTACTGAATGTGTTGCGTGGAGTCCCTACCCGATCACCTGATGAGTGACTCATGCCACGGCTCATCATGCGTGTAGTCAAGCTTGCAAAAGCTTGGTCACTTTGGATTTCCTGTGAAACCCACTCCCGAGGCTCTTGCAAGGAACCCGAATACTGCTTCCAATGGTAAAGTAGGGAGACGAGATCCGGTTGATTCCTCAGAACGTCACCGTCCACGGCAAGGCTCTTTATCAATCTCAACCATTCTGCCTTCATCGACTCCACAGTATCGAGATCAAGTGACGGATCAAAGGCCTCCCCCCTATCCTCTTTTTGATCTGTGGGGTCATTAAGATGGATCAAAATAGCGGCGACGGACAACGCCTTGGTATGGCAAAGCGCCCTTAAGACAAGCTCACCTCGTTGGTCCTGAGGTATTCGACTCAAAAACCAGCTCGTCGCTCGCCATGCGGACACCCAAGGCGAACTGAAGGGATCTGCTTCACCCTGACCTACTAACTTCTGAGCGACGCGGAACATCCCAGGCAGTAATACAGCGGCGTTCTCAACCGGAAGACGATCGATAGACTCGTCAAGCCTCGCAGCGAGCGAAGGTAGTAGGAAGTCAGCCTCAATGGCTTCGAGCGATTCCGCGAGCCTGTTCTCCGAGGCGGTGGCATCTAGGAATTCTACGAAACGACGTTCCGAAATCTCACCAATCGCAGTCTGGAGTTCAAAATAACGTGGGAAGTAACGTGACGAACACACACGCTTCTCAGCCAGCCATCTGACGTGAAAGCCGTCTCCATAGTTCATGCCTCCGTATGCCCACTCAAGCGGGGGAAAAAGTTCTTTGAGCACATCTTGAGCAATAGAACGGTGCCGCTCCGATACGGTCTCGAGAAGCCTCTCTGCCGCGACCTTATCTACTTCTCTCCGGCCGTCGCCTTTGAATCGACTCTCTTGCAGAAGCAGCTCCCTTTCACGGAACATAGTCTCGTGGAGGTCCGGCTCGAAAACTCTGAGAGCCTCCAGAACCAAGAAGTCAACAATGTTCACTTCAAACACGTTGCCAGCCACATGTAACGGAATGTGCATGGCGATGGAGGAAATTAATCGGCGTACGTCTCGTAAGTTGCGCACTAACGGTTGGATACATCCAACGAAGGCGTTCCCCCAGCGAGTATGTGAGAACCCATTGGCTTCTGTAGCGTAGGGTCCCGCTAATTCAGAGAGTTCCTCCCCGAAGATTCGATGCACAGTCGATACCGGGACAGCAGGTAAGTCGAAGCAAGCCTGCACGACCTTCTCGAGGAAAGCGCGGCCATCGCCATCAGCAACCGGTGCGAGTGCTTGCTCTACGATGCTGGGTTGGAAGAGCAACACAAATGCGATGTTGGGTAGATTGGCATTCACCTTAACCTGCCGCAGTAGCATTCGAATCTGCTCGGGCTCAAGTCGGTCTATATCATCAACGAATACAACAAGGGGACGATCGAGTTCGCGAAGCCGTATTTCCAATGCTTCGCGGACCTTGTCAAGCGCATCACCACTGCGGTCACGTCCGAAATAGGACAGCACACGCCCCAGCAAAGATGCGCCTACCGAAAGCAAAGCGAGACATGTAGCCACCATTGCTGCCGTTGGGAGATCGAAACCTATGGTCGAGGCAATGGCGATCACTGAGACGTTTGTCAACGTCGCCGAGATGAAACTACTATAGTCCCCAGCTTTCTTTAGCGGAGCGCTGCTCCCGTTGAGAATCGCGCCATAGCGTCGCAGGGCCTCGGCGCGTGCGAGAGATGCACCTGAATACTCGCTGCCTAGGCGATCCGCTATCTGGCCGAATAGAGCGCGTGCTATGGCGTCACTGTCACCCCATTGCCAGGGGTTGAAATCAAGCCATTTCGCTCCATCGTTCCTAGCGCCGAGTCTCTCGATTATCAGATTCTTAAGGGAGGACTTGCCGAACCCCCATCCTCCCCTGATTGCGAACACCCTGCCTTCTCGCGGACTGAGCTCCGAGAGTATACAGGCAATTCGATCAGCAAAACCTACTCTCCTAAGGCGATCCTGGGACGCATTCCGGATAGGCACTTCAGTCCCAATCTCATCATTCGTCCGTTCCACCCCGGCCCCCTTTGACGCAGACTTTTTAAATTGGCGAGCGAGCCACGCCCAAAGTGACGCCAACAGCTTGGTCATTATCGCGCAGACTCCTCATAAAGAAGTTGGTCTTAGACAGCAACCCCAACCACCTCGACTGGGTGTGGTGCCTGGCCTTTGACGGCAATTAGAACATAACCAGGACTAGCTCGATAGGCATTAGACATCTTCAGGATACTCTTCAGCTCGGACTTCTGATGATCGGTTGCGCCTGAGAAAGAATGTTTGGCCTGTTTGAAATCTAAGCCCGCCCCCTCCCTTATAGCCCAGCCACTCCAAATCTCCGCCGCTGATCATTTTTTGCAACTCCGGACACCCCAACTTTCTCAGCTTGCCAAACCTTTTATCTTCAGCAGGAGACCGCCTACTATTAGACTAAAACCCCGCTACACTTAAAAATATATAAGCACTATAATGACTTACCGGGAATACATATTGCATCACTCTAACACACCCTATCTAACCCTCACTAACTTTCATCTATTAAGCCGCAAAATGCAACATTTCGCGCCATCCTATCGACCACCAAATCGCAACGCTGATCCAACACTGGCAGCACTTGTCGGCACTTGCAACGCTGCATCAAAACCGACCCATTTAATGTGCAAGCGGTAAGTCGACAGCGCAGCCACACCGCAGCCGAAATTGGCTTAGGGAAAAATGTGGCAGATATCTAGATAAATTCTTGGCGCTACCCAAGGCTCATATCAGCACCAGTGGGAGTGCAACGTACGGTTTGTCGGAGGCTGCGCAATTGCTACCTGCTTTAGCTCACGGGCCAGGCGGGGTTTTGATCGTGCGTGGCGGGATGAGATTGGCGCGGGGAGTGGTAGATGATCGAGATTGGCCACCAGTGCAACTCAGGGGGCACTGAGGCTATCGCACCCCGCTCCTATCGCGGGCTGAGCATGCTCGGGGAACCATCACTACGGTTGAGCCGATGCTTACAGACTCAGCAGTCTGGCCGCTATCTGCTTGGCTCTCTCGACCGGTTCGAGATTGCCTTCACGTAGTACGCCCATGACCGCGCCATCGATCAGTAGCTGAAAATCGCGGGCGAGTTCTTCGCTCGGAGAATGGCCGGCTTGCTCGAGCTGGCGAGCAATGATCTCTATCTGAGCCAGCTTGTGCGCTCTGGCAATGCGGTGGGTCTCGCTGCCCCGGTCGGCGGCTTCGACCATGGCGTTGATAAAGGCACAGCCCCGAAAGTCGGCTTGCCCGTAGCGCTCGGCGACCACGTCGAACACATCCAAAGGTGAACCATCGCTTCCGGCAAGAGCTGCCTCGAAGGCGGCCAGGGCCCTCTCATTGCGGTGGCGTAGCACGGCATGCACCAGGGCGTCCTTGCTGTCGAAGTGACGGTAGAAGGAGGCACGCCCCACGCCAGAGGCATCGATCAATTCGCTGATGCCGACCGCCTGGATGCCGCGCTGATAGAAGAGCGCTTCCGCTGTCGCTATCAGTCGTTCACGCGCCTGTGTCGCCATGGCTTATCCCTTCTGTGAGATTGACATGGGATGGTAATGATCAGTACCGTCTCACGCAAACGGTACTGATCGGTTCCGATCAACGATAGCGGCATGCCACGGTCGTTGTCGCTGTGAGAGCCCCTGCTCAGAGACGAAGAGGCCCATGTCGCCACTCACCACGCTCGCCATGACGGCAATGCTGTTGTTCGGCTCTCCAGGGCCGGGCCCCATGACCATCGTGGCGACATCCGCCACCTTTGGGGTGCGCAAGACGCTCTCGCTCTACGTGGGCATTCTGACCGGGCTGGCGATATCCATGGTGGCCGCTGCCCTGGGTCTGGCGGCGCTGCTGGCAGCCTGGCCAAGCGCAAAGCTGACACTACAGATCGTGGGCGGGCTCTACGTGCTCTACCTCGCTTACCGCATTGCGACCACGCCACTCGACACCCGCGCAGCCGAAGGCGCCCGCCTGACGATGCGCGATGGTGTCCTGCTCAATGTACTCAACCCGAAGTCCTACGCGGTGTTACTGGTGATCTATTCGCAGTTTCTGCTGCCGATCTCGCCAGCGACCATCGCTTATGTGGCCACCATGGGGGTTTGCCTGGCGGTTGCTGTGTTCACCAATATCTTCTGGATGTGCGTCGGCGGCGCCATCCGGCCCCTTGTGCAGCGCCCTCTCTTCTCCCGGTTGCTACGCCTCACCTTCGCCCTGCTGATGATCGGCGCTGTCTTCTGGGCCTTCATACAGAGTTGAGCTCTCTTGATGTTCCAAGAGATCCATGGCCGATACGGCCTGGTCGATTCGATCTTTCTAATACGTAGCGGCACGTGGGTATGCAGCTGCGCGCCGAACGGAGAGCCATACTTCACTGCATAACCCTGCGTATGCCGATTCTGGTGGGGACTAGCGAATAGCAAAAAAGTGGGGCAACGAGGAAGGTCACTTGGTGCCCCCGATAGGATTCGAACCTATGACCTGCCCCTTAGGAGGGGGCCGCTCTATCCAGCTGAGCTACGGGGGCGTGGTGGCGAGACGGCATGGCGCCGCTGTTTCCAAGCGGCGCACAGTATAAGCGCCGGATTCTCCGAGATAAACCCGTTGTGGCCCCGAGTGCCGCCGGCCCGGGCTGTACGGCAGATGGTCCGGCACTCAGCGGGTGCCGAGCAGACCGCGCCAGCGCGCCGGAGAGAGGCCATAGGTCCGCCCGAAGGCGCGGGTCATATGGCTCTGGTCAGCGAAGCCGGCGGCATGCGCCGCCTCGGCCAGGCCAGTGCCTGCGGCGATCTGCTGGCGGGCGAGCGCTAGCCGGCGCTGGGTCAGATAGCGGTAGGGGCTGGTGCCGAAGAGCGCGCGAAAATTCCGCGACAGCGTCCAGCGCGGCTGGCCGGCGATGGCTTCCAGCTCATCCAGCGAGACGCCGTCCAGCAGCGCCGCGTCGAGCCGTTCCCGCACCCGCTGCGCGGCACCATAGTCGGGCAAGCGCTTGGGCGGGCCGCGGCGGGCATCTCCGTTGGCGGCCAGGGCATCGGCCAGCTCGGCGATGCCGTCGCTCTCCTCCAGTGGGTCGAGCGCGCCGTCGAGGCTGGCCAATAGCGTCTGCACTGCCGTGGCAAGTCGCGGCTCGCGGCAGAGCCCGCCAGCCACGAACGGCAGCGGCTGCCCGCCCAGGGCACCCTGGATCAGCGCTGGCTCGATATAGAGCATGCGGTAGTGAAACCCACGGGCGTCGCCGGCATGGCCGTCGTGGGGTTCGTCCGGGTGCAGCACCAGCACCGTGCCGGGCAGGCTATGGCGATAGCCACGGCGGTAGTGGAAGCTCTGCACGCCGTTCAGGGTCAGGCCGATGGCGAAGCTGTCGTGCCGGTGCATGTCGTAGGCATGCCCCTGGAAGCGCGCTTCGATTCGCTCCAGCCGCGATGTCGGCGATGCGATCAGCCAATCACTCGTCCGTCTTCCTTCCGCCTCTGCCATGTCATCTCCTCAGCGCAGTGCTGCCCAGACATCGCTATACCAGACATCGCTATACCAGACATAGTCACGCAACATCAGGATCGCCACGACCACCAGCAGCAGCGCCATCAGCCGATGGCACAGGCGGAACACCTCGACCCGGGCGATACGCCGGCCAATCAGATGGCCGGCCAGCGCGTAGAGCGCGGGTGCCCCGCCGCCGCCCAGGGCGATCGCCGCCGAACATGCCAGCAGCTCGCCACCGGCGATGCCGCGCCCCGGGAACATCACCGTGGCGATGGGGATCACCACCAGCGAGTTCTTGGGGTTGAGCAGCTGCATCAGAAAGCCATCGCGAAACATCAGCCTGGCGGCGGGCGCTGTCTGCGCATCGAGCGACACCGGCGCGCGGTACACCTTGACCGCCAGGTAGAGAATGTAGGCGCTACCGGCGAAAGCGATATAGGGCAGCACACGCTGGACCACGAATAGCTGCCCGGCAAAGCCAATCACCACGAACCAGACGAACATCGCCAGGGCCACTCCCAGGAAAAACCCCAGGCTCTCCCGCGGCGAGCGCGTGAGCCCGGCGTTGAGCCCCAGCAGGTTGACCGGCCCCGGGGTGTACATGACGGTAAAGGCGTACAGCACGATCTCCATGATTGACTCGCTGCCTCTCGGTTCCGTTCACATGAATGCGTCGCCAGTGTGAAGGCGCCCGAGGGAGCGGTATTGAACGATCGTGCAGTCGTGTACTTGCCGCGCCGCTCTCAGCTAGCGTCGCTCGAAATCAGCAGGCGCAGCGCCTCGCGGTTCTCGATCATATCCGCCAGCACGTAGCCATCCAGCACCTGCATGAACGCCTGCTGGGCGGACCACAGCACGTGCTTGAGCCGGCAGGCGGGGTCGATCGGGCAGGTCGAGTTGGGCCCGAAGCACTCCAGCAGTTCGAGGTTCTCGGTCTGTCGAATCAGCGCGCCGATATTGATCTCTTCGGGCGGACGATTCAGGCGCAGGCCGCCGCCCCGCCCGCGCAGGCTGGAGACATAGCCCAACTGCACCAGCGTCTGCGAGACCTTGGCCAGATGGTGCCCGGAAATACCGTAGTGGCCCGCCGCCGATTGCACGGTCGCGGGCATGTCATCGCCCCGGATCGCCAGATAGATCAGCAGCCGCAGCGCGTAGTCGGTGTGCGTGGTGAGTTTCATGATCGCTTGACAGTCATAAAGTGGTAAATGATACTCCAGTTTAAATTGGTAGATGACATACCAATTAAGAAACGCTGGTGCCAGCCGCCAGCCTTACCCGCCATCGGGGAGTCACCATGCTCAGTCCAGACCAGATCGCCACCGTCAAGCAGACCATTCCCGTGCTCGAGGCTCATGGGGAAACATTGACCCGCCATTTTTACACTCGCATGTTCGCGCACAATCCCGAAGTGAAGCCTTACTTCAATCCCGCGCATCAGCGCGAGGGCGCGCAGCAACGGGCCCTGGCGGGGGCGATCCTGGCCTACGCACGCCATATCGATGATACGGCCGCGCTGGCGCCGGCGGTGGAGGTGATCGCGCACAAGCATGCCTCGCTGACCATTCGCCCGGAGCACTATCCCATCGTGGGTGAAAACCTGATCGCCTCGATCCAGGAGGTTCTGGGCGATGCCGCCACACCGGAGATCATTGACGCCTGGAAGGCAGCTTACGCCCAGCTGGCTGCGGTGTTCATCGGCCGCGAGCATGAACTCTACACTCAGCAGCGCGAGACCCAAGGCTGGTCCGGCTTTTTGGCGTTCACCATCGTACGCCGCCAGGCGGAGAGCGAGAACATCGTCTCGCTCTATCTGGCGCCGAGCGACGGCCGCAAGCTGCCGACCCACGTAGCCGGTCAATACGTGACCCTGCGGCTGGCGGATGCGGCAGGCAACTGGCTCATGCGCCAGTACAGCCTCTCCAATGCCCCCGGCAGCGAAACCTATCGCCTCAGCATCAAGCACGAGACGGGTAGCGCCGAGCAGCCGGCAGGCCAGGTATCGCCACAGATTCATGCCACGCTCGCCGAGGGGGATCAGGTCGAGCTCACACCGCCCTATGGCACCTTCGAACTCACGCTGCCGGAAGACCCGGCCCGCCCGGTGGTGCTGATCGGCGGTGGTGTGGGGATTACCCCGCTGATCTCGATGGCGCATGCTGCCCTGGCCGCGTCACCGAAGCGGCAGGTGGTGATGATCCAGCTTGCCCGGCACGCCGGTGTGCGCGCCTTTGGCGGAGAGCTGGCGGCACTGGCCCGGGCACACGCCAACTTTTCGCTGCATCTGTGTTACGACGAACCGCGCGCCGATGAGCCCGCCGACTCGGTGGCCGAAATCAAGCATGGCCTGCTGGAAGCGGCAGATCTCGCTACCTGGGTGGGTGACTCGGCGGCCAGCTACCATGTGTGCGGGCCGCTGCCGATGATGCGCGCGCTGGACCGGCTATTGGCCGAACAGGGGGTGAGCGCGGAGAACCGCCACTACGAGTGCTTCGGCCCAGGGCAGATGCTGGCGAGTTGATCCCGCCGTGTCGGGTGAAAGACCGGATAAAAGAGAAAGGCCGGGTAATACAGAAGGACTCAGTGAAGGTAAACGATTCAGCTAAATAGGTGACCCGTGAACCCACGATACGCTTCGACACAGGCGCTGTTTCAGGCGCTGACGCTGCCGCTGCTGCAGGCGCCCATGGCCGGCACGGCCACCCCCGAGTTGGCAGCGGCGGTCTCCAATGCCGGCGCGCTGGGCGGGCTGGGCCTGGGGGCCGCGACCCCAGCGGCGGCACATGCGGCGATTCTCCGCACCCAGGCGCTGACTGCACGCCCCTTCCAGGTCAACCTGTTCTGCCATGCAGCGCCGGCACGCGACAGCGAGGCCGAGTCGCGCTGGATCGAACGCGCCCGGCCGCTGTTCGAGACCTTCGGCAGCACACCACCGCCAGCGCTGGAGGAGATCTATCGCCCTTTTCAGCTCGACCCGGCAATGCTGGAGGTGCTGCTGGAAACCCGCCCGGCCGTGGTCAGTTTCCACTTCGGTCTACCCACGCCAGCACAGATCGAGGCACTGCGCCGCGCAGGCTGCCTGCTTCTGGCCACCGCGACATCCCTGGACGAGGGGCGCCGGATCGCCGCCAGTGGCCTGGATGCGATCATCGCGCAAGGGTGGTCGGCGGGTGGGCACCGCGGCATCTTCGACCCCGAAGGCAACGATGAAGGTCTCTCCACCGAGGCGCTGACGCGCCGACTGGTGGCGGAATTCGAACCGCCGATCATTGCCGCCGGTGGACTGATGGATGGCGTGGATATCGCCCGGGCGCTGTCGTGGGGAGCCAGCGCGGCGCAGCTGGGTACGGCCTTTATCGGCTGCCCGGAGAGCGCCGCGGACCCGGCCTACCGAGAGCGCCTGGCAGCCGGGGGCAAGACCGTCATGACCCGGGCGATTTCCGGGCGCCCGGCGCGCTGCCTGGAGAACGGTTTCACGGCCTGGGCGCGGGATGCGCAGGCAGACGAGGTACCCGCCTACCCTTGCGCCTATGACCTGGGCAAGGCACTGAATGCCGCCGCCAAGGCCAGCGGCGATGGCACCTACGGCGCCCAGTGGGCGGGCACCGGGGCCGACCGCGCGCGAATGCTGCCCGCGGCGGCCCTGATCGAGACGATCGACGCAGAGTGGCGCCAGGCCAGCCGAGGCTAGGCTAGGCTTTTTGCAGCTCGCTATGCAGCTTCAGCACACGCGAGCCATCCTCCTGCTTGATCAGATACGCTGGGTTGGCCTTGGAGCCCTTACGGGTGACTTCGCTGCCCTGCAGCTTACGCGTCACCGGCTCGTGAAAACGTTTGGTCACCTGCCCCTCGGCCCAGTTCGGCCCCCACTTCCACTTGACCCACTCACGCTGCTTGAAGGTAGACGTCGACATTGCCAGCTCTCCGTTTCCAGCTCTGCACGAATTGTACTCCTAATTATACTTGTACAAGTTTTGGGAGTATGCCACTCTGCCATCACGCCGCAAGGATTGTGGCTACTGGAGTCAGCATCGGATGCTGGAACCACCTGGCAAGGATTGCCACCTTTGAGTACCGCCGGTCAGGAAGATCGGCGGCTGGATGCCGAGGAAGGCCCCAAAATGAAACACGATATTGCCTGTCACCGCTGTGGCCACGACCAGGGTCACTCCACCGACACCGCCCAGGATTGGGACGAGATCATCTGCGTCGGTTGCGGCGAGTTCATCGCCACACGCGACCACAACGCCACCTTTGGTTCGCATAACCATCGCCTTCACACGTTGAGCCTCTCCGTTGAGACGCTGGTGCGCATGGCCCGCGAAGAGCCGGGCGATGCCAGCTTCACCGGCATCACCGGGGAGGCGGCATGAGCGCGGTGCGTCTCGATGTCAGGTGCTGGGTCTGCGGCCACGACCGATTCGATGTGTCGCTCACGCCAGAGCGAGCCATCTGCGAGCGCTGCAACGCCCACCGCCAGTTGGGGCGTTCACGGCCCGCTGCCGCCTTCGGCGCGCATCGCGCTACTGACGCCGCGGTCATCGATGGGCAGCACAGCTCACAGCGTGCGGGCGCCGGGCGCTGAGCCCCAAGGGGTCTCGATACCTCGGTGAGTATCGTACTATCGGCGGTCGCTCGCCCCTGCTTCTCAGCACGCGCGGGCGTCGAATGACTTTTTCTCTGATCAGCGAAAATATCGTTTGACACTTCAGGCCCAAAGCTGCACCCTGAGGCAGGTAGGTAGCAAGTCGCATATTGTCAGTCGCAGTCGAGTCAATCGGTAGCCTGGTTATATCCCCTTGTTTTGCCCACTAATTCGGGTATTACCCGGCAACTTTTGAGCGCAAGCTCACGTATTGAGGAATTCGACACATGGCAACTGGCACCGTTAAGTGGTTCAACGACTCCAAGGGCTTTGGCTTCATCACTCCGTCCGAAGGCGGCGACGACCTGTTCGCACACTTCTCTGAAATCCAAGCGAGCGGCTTCAAGTCGCTGCAGGAAGGCCAGGAAGTCTCCTTCGACGTGACTCAAGGCAAAAAAGGTCTGCAGGCTTCCAACATCAAGCCGCTCTGATCTCGCTAGCCCTGCGCCACGGCGCAAGATAGCATCGACGAAGCCCGCATCTGCGGGCTTCGTTGCGTTTGGGCCTCGAGTTTGGGCCTCGACTCTCAATCGAGGCGACGGATCCACTGGCGCACCCGCCAGCGCTGCAGCCGGCTGGCATAGCGCCTGGTATCGATGGAGACCGGTACCAGCACGCAGGTATCCCCGTCTTCCTCATGCTCCATGCGAAAGCGGCGAGCGGCACCAATGGGATGGTCCTCGCTACCGTAGATCGCCACTACCCGCACATCGAGATGGTGCAGCTTGGCCCCGTTACTGGTATGCCCCTGAGCGAAGTCGATATCGTGGCCGCGGCAGATCTGCTGGATGATCGCGCGGAAGGTACCGATATGGCTGAAGCTGCCGGAGAGCATAGGCCCCTGGCTGGAAACGTGCTGACTGTCGGACTCCGCCTCTCGCAGATAGTTGACCTCTTCATCGATCAGATCCTTGGTCAACCACCCTTCACTGGTGTGCAGAGAGACGATCACGTGCTCGAGAAAGATCGGCTCGGAACTCATGTTGCTGATCAAGCAGCGCGCCCCGAGGCCGTTGCCATGGCCCCGGTTGATGATGATCCTGGGCCGCCGAGTACGCGCGAAATTGCGGTAGAGAATCTGGGCGTAAAAGACCCAGACAAACAGCGTGAGCAGGCTGCTCACGGCGGTAATCGCCCGGCTGTTCTGTGCGAACCACTCCATATATCGGCACCTCCTTATTAAAGTGCCGCCACTCTAGGTCCTCTCCACCGGGCGCTACGATAACCTATGTGGTCCTTTGCCACGTGCTTGCGCAATACCGGCCTCCGGCCCCGTCGTACCGGGCTTCCCAAGCTGTCAATAGCCAATATCCTACAACAATACACGCAAATTACTTACATTAACTTATCTTTACAATAAGGCGCTCTTTCATTAAGGTGGCCGCCGATCTTCACGAGCGACTTCCAATCAGCGCCTGATGAATCGAAGAGACGGCCAACGCCAATACGCCGCCAAAAAAAGCAAAAAGGGAACCTCCTACGTGACGTTCAAAGCCACGCTCTCCGCCCTACTCGCACTGGGTACTCTCGCCCTGACCGGCTGCGCCTCCATCGTCGGCGACAGCAATCAAACGATCGCCATTTCCAGCACCCCGTCACAGGCGCATATCGCCATCGTCGACGAGACCGGCAAGCAGGTCTTCGAGGGCCAGACCCCGACCACCGTGACCCTGGCCAAGAGCGATGGCTCCTACTGGGGCGGCAAGGACTACCGGCTCTCCCTCGACAAGCCCGGCTATGCGCCGCTGACGCTTAACATCAGCAGTTCGCCCAACGGCTGGTATCTGGCCGGTAACCTGGTCTTCGGCGGCCTGATCGGCTGGTTCGTGGTCGACCCCTTCTCGGGCAAGATGTATTCGCTCAGCCCGGATGCGGTGGACGCCACCCTGGGAACCGCGGTCTCCTCCACCAGTGACGATGGGCACAAGCTCAACGTGGTGCTGCTCGAAGACGTGCCACAGTCGCAACGCGGCAACCTGCGCTACCTGGGCCAGATCTGACAGGCCCAAGCCGGGGGCAGAGAACCGCCCCCGGCATTGCCCGCGACATTTCGTGCCCACCCGCCACGGCGCTATACTCGTCTGCCCTGTCACTCCCCAGCGACGCCGAGCGCCATGCATTTCGATCTCGCCGATCTTCGTATCTTCGTTCATGTCGCCGAGGCCCGAAGCCTGACCGCCGGCGCCAGCCGCGCGCACCTCTCCACCGCCGCGGTCAGCGGGCGGATCAAGTCTCTCGAACAGCAGCTCGATAGCCGCCTGTTCTATCGCAGCGCCCAGGGCGTGGAGCTGACGCCCGCCGGAGAGCGCCTGCTGCACCATGCACGCCTGATCCTGCGACAGGTGGAGCGGGTCAAGAGTGACTTCTCCGCCTACGCCGATGGCGCCAGCGGGCATCTGCGCATCTTCGCCAACACCACTGCGGTGATCGAGTTCATGCCCGAGGTGCTGGCCGAATTTTTGGCCACCCGGCCTGGTGTGACCGTCGATCTGCAGGAGCGCATGACCAGCGATATCATTCGCGGCGTGCTCGATGGCACCGCCGACATGGGGGTTCTCGGCATCATGGTAGGCATGGAGGTGCCGCCGCGGCTACGCTCGCTGCCCTTCAGCCGCGACCGGCTGGTTCTGGCCACTCCGTGGGAACACCCGCTGGCGACCCGCGACGCGGTGACTTTCGAGGATGCGCTCGACTTCCCGCATGTCGGGCTCCACGAGGGCAGCACGCTGTTTCATTTCCTGCAGGTGAAAGCGCTCGAACTCGGCCTGCCGTTGCCGGTGCGTATTCAGGTGTTCGGCTTCGAGTCGGCCTGCCGCATGATCGAGGCCGGGGTCGGCGTGGGGATCATTCCCGAGTCCTGCGCGCGGCGCTATCAGGCCAGCATGAAGCTGCAGGTACGCCATCTCGGCGATGCCTGGGCCTACCGCGAGCGCACGCTGCTGATTCGTGACGAGGGCGTGCTACCCGGCTGCGCTCAGGAGCTACTGGATACCATTCTGAATGGTGAGGTGGGCCCACTCGGCGAGCCGCCGGCCTCCTGAGGCAGTTCTAGAGGCCGTCACCCAAGACCGCCGACCTTCCTCTCAGGGCTTTCTCAAAGACCTTTCCCTAAAACCTGCTCCAGAGTGAAGGCATTCGGGTGAGAGCGTCCGGCGGGCTGACACCGGCCTGTCATCGACGTGCAAAGATCGAACGCTAGCGTGATTGGCAACGGCTCACGGTCAGCGCGTTTCCTGACACAGAGATGCCCTACCGCGTCAGGATATGGATCGCACAAGCTCACCCAGAGTTGTACTTGAAAAAAACCTTGTACAGTTTTGCGGGTTATGCCAAGTTTAGGGTGTCACACACGGACAGGATGTCCCGAAGGCCAGCCTCCCCCGCACTGGCCGGACCGGCAAGGAAGCCGACCCCCTGGACACCGGAAGTCCACTCTCAGCGCCAAGGAGGGAAGTCATGAACTACCAGATCTCATGCACCCGCTGTGGAAGTCAGCACGCCATCGCCCCGGATACCGCCCACGACTGGGACGAAATCACCTGCACCGATTGCGGTGAATTCATCGACACCTGCGGCCACTACGCCGATACCCACGGTGTCTCCTATCCCATGCATGCGCTCAACCTGTCACGTGGGTTGATCCTGCAGATGGCACGCTCCAGCCGGGCGCTCAACGATTCCACCGCGCGGCGTTCGGCGTGAGCCGAGTGCAACTCGAGCAGCCGTGTCTGATCTGCGGCTTCCGCGAGTTCTACGTCGCCTCGGGGCCGGGTGAAACGCGCAAGTTGCGCTGCGCTCAGTGTACGGCGCACCACTTCGAGTCACCCCGCTACGAACCGCGTCGTGCCGATACGGCGGTGGCCGCGATGAGCGAGAGTCGCTCATCCGTGGCCGCCGTGTAAGCCTCTGGTTCAGTCGCACCGCCAGCTTCTACTGGCTCGCTATGTTCGAATGTTTTGTCCAAGCCCTTTGGCCGCCTCCCCCCGTCTCGGCGGCCTTTTTTATGCTCACTCGCGACTCTCTCGCTCTCCCCTCTCCACTTTCACGCTATACCCTCTCCGCTTTCTCGCTACCCTTTTGGCCCGGGTGCCTGTTCCAGACATTAAAAAACCCCGCCGAAGCGGGGTTTATCGGGTACCACCTGGTAACGCCGGTCTTCAACCCAGGCGCTGGCGATAGTCCTCGTAACCAAAGGTCCTGACCGTGCGCACCTCGCGGCTCTCGGCGTCGACCCGGCAGATCGACGGCAGACGAATGCCGTTGAAGGTGGTGGTCTTGACCATGGTGTAGTGGGCCATGTCGGTGAACACCAGCCGATCGCCGATGGCGAGCGGGGCATCGAACGCGTAGTCGCCGATCACATCACCCGCCAGACAGGTCGTGCCGCCCAGGCGATAGGTGTAGGCCTTCGCGCCCGGCTCGGCCGCACCGAGAATCTCCGGGCGATACGGCATCTCCAGCACGTCGGGCATGTGCGCGGTGGCGGAGGTATCCAGAATCGCGATGGGGCCATCGTTGTCGACGATATCCAGCACCGTGGCCACCAGGAAGCCGGTATTCAGCGCGATCGCCTCGCCCGGCTCCAGATAGACCTCGAGATGCGGATGGCGGGCACGAAACTCGCGAATCACCCGCACCAGCCGCGCGACATCGTAGTCGGCCCGGGTGATGTGGTGCCCGCCGCCGAAGTTGACCCAGCGCAGCCCGCCCAGATACTCGCCGAACCGAGCCTCGAACGCCGCCAGGGTCGCCTCCAGCGCGTCGCTGTTCTGCTGGCACAGGGTGTGGAAGTGGAGCCCTTCCAGCCCTTCGAGATCTCCCGGGCACAGCTCGGAAGCCCGCGTGCCGAGACGCGAGCCCGGCGCGCAGGGGTCATAGAGCGCGACCTCGCCGGTGGAGTGCTCCGGATTGACCCGCAGCCCGCAGGAGACCGGCCGCGCCGCCGCCGCGACGGTGTCGCGGAAGTGGCGCCACTGGCCGGGCGAGTTGAAGCTGAGGTGGTCGGCATAGCGCAGCACCACCTCCATCTCCGGCGCGGTGAAAGCGGGCGAGTAGACATGCACCTCGCCGCCGAAGGTCTCCGCGCCGAGACGCGCCTCGTCCTGCCCGCTGGCGGTGGTTCCCACCAGATAGCGGCTCACCAGCGGGAAGGTATCCCACATGGCAAACCCCTTGAGCGCCAGCAGTATCTTGGCACCGCTCTCGGCCTGAACCCGCGCCAGCAGTTCCAGATTGCGCGTGAGGCGCGCATCGTCGACCACGTAGGCCGGCGACGGGCAGGCGTGGATATCGAAGCCGCAGATCTCAGCCGGCGTCGCGTGCGTGGAATCGCTCATCGCATCAGCCATCACACCGGCCCTCAGGCCAGCGGGTCGACGTCGGGATCGAGCTCGACCATCTGCCACGGCAGGCCCATCTCACCAATGCGCTCCATGAACGGATTGGGGTCGAGCTGTTCGACGTTGAACACGCCCTCGCCCTTCCAGATGCCCTCGAGCATCAGCATGGCGCCGGTCACCGCCGGCACGCCGGTGGTGTAGGAGATCGCCTGGGACTGCACTTCGGCGTAGCACTTCTCGTGGTCGCAGATGTTGTAGATGTACACCTTGCGCCGCTTGCCATCCTTGATGCCGTCGAGGATGACGCCGATGTTGGTCTTGCCCTTGGTGCGCGGACCGAGCGATGCCGGATCCGGCAGCACGCGCTTCAAAAACTGCAGCGGCGAGATCTGGGCACCGTCGACCTCGATCGGCTCGATGCTGGTCATGCCGACGTTCTCGAGCACCTTGAGATGGGTGATGTACTTCTCGGAGAAGGTCATCCAGAAGCGGATGCGCTCGAGCCCCTTGATGTTCTGGGAGAGCGATTCCAGCTCTTCGTGATAGAGCAGGTAGAGATCCTTCTCGCCGATGCCGTCGAAGTCGAAGGTGCGCTTCTCGGCCAGCGGCGCGGTCTCGACCCACTCGCCCTTCTCCCAGTAGCGGCCATTCGCGGTGATCTCGCGAATGTTGATCTCCGGGTTGAAGTTGGTGGCGAACGGATAGCCGTGGTCGCCGCCGTTGGCATCCAGGATATCGATGCGATGAATCTCGTCGAACAGGTTCTTCTGACCGTAGGCGCAGTAGATATTGGTCATGCCGGGGTCGAAGCCGCAGCCCAGCGTGGCCATGTTGCCGGCCTTCTGGTAGCGCTCCTGGAATGCCCACTGCTCCTTGTACTCGAACTTGGCTTCGTCCGGATGTTCGTAGTTGGCGGTATCCAGATAAGGCACGCCGGTGCGCAGGCACGCCTCCATGATGGTCAGATCCTGATACGGCAGCGCCACGTGAATCAGGACGTCCGGCTTGAACGATTCGATCAGCGCCACGATCGCGTCCACGTCGTCGGCGTCGACCTGGGCGGTCTGGATGGGGCGCGGCAACTGCTCGGCGATCGCCTTGCACTTGGCTTCGTTGCGGCTGGCGAGGCAGATTTCCGTGAACACCTCGGGATGCTGCGCGCACTTGTGCGTGACGACACCGCCGACGCCACCGGCGCCAATAATCAGGACTTTGCTCATGAGTTCGATTCCAGATCGGGAAAAGTCAACAGTGGAAGGTCTTATCGGTAGTGGGCAACTCATCTGTCGTGCAGATTCAGCGCACCCCGACCCGATGCCACCCCGGTCTTGGTCCTCCGCCGGCCACAGCGACCGATGGAAGGGCGCAGATAATGGCCCCGACGAAGGCTGGCCTCAAGTATTTTCCGCGTCAAATGTGAAACTGCGTCGACATCTACCTTCCGATACCTCCTGACGATGAAAGCCCCGGGCTGAGCCGGGGCTTTCGTCGTCAGGGAGCGGGTAGCGCACTCGGGCGTATCAGCGGCGTCCGAGCAGGATACCCAGGAACACCCCGACGCCACCGGCGATCGCCAGCGCGCTGATCGGATTCTTGACCGTCGCCTCGCGCACGCTATCGAGCTTCTCGCCGTAGTTGGCCTGCAACTTGCCCGCTGCATGTCGCGCGCGGCCCTCGTCGCGCAGCTCCTCGTCATCGGTGAACCGGCCCACGGCTTCCTGCGCCTGGCCCTTGAGGGACTCCGTGCGTCCTTTCATCTGCTCTTCGTACATGCGACCTCCTTGATCGTATAGGGCGCTGGGCGGGTTGCCGCCCAGACAGCTTCTTGAGCGTAGACCGCTCATACAGGTCACACAAAGGTCATACCGCTCTCACTCCCGACGAAATGTCATCGCGATGATTGCCGCCCCGACTTTATGTCGATATTCTTGGACATATGGACACAAAAGACGCTCTCGACGCCTTCGCTGCGCTGTCGCAGCCAACCCGGCTGGCGGCCTTTCGCTTGCTGACCCGACACGAACCCGACGGCCTCGCCGCCGGCGAGGTGGCGCGTCGCCTCGACGTGCCGCACAACACGCTGTCGGCGCATCTGGCGGTGCTCAGCCGCGCCGGTCTGATTCATGCCCAGCGTCAGAGCCGCTCGATGATCTACCGTGCCGACCTCGCCGCCGTCGGCGCCCTGGCCGCGTTTCTGGTCAGCGACTGCTGCCAAGGCAGCCCCGAGGTCTGCGCGCCACTGGATAGCCTGCTCGGCGGCTGTGCCAGCGCCGCACCCAGCCCATCGACCGATCCTTCATGAGAAACGCCATGAACCCCGTGATCTATCACAACCCGGACTGCGGTACCTCGCGTAACGCCCTGGCGATGATCGAAGCCTCGGGGCAGACGCCCCAGGTGATCCACTATCTCGAGACCCCACCGGATCGCGCCCAACTGGTGGCCCTGCTGGCGGCCACGGGGCTGTCGCCGCGCGAGCTGCTGCGACGCAAGGGCACCCCCTACGACACGCTCGGCCTGGATGACCCGACCCTCGACGACGAGACGCTGATCACGACGATGCTGGCCCATCCGATTCTGATCAACCGCCCGATAGTGATCACCGGCAAGGGTGCTGCGCTGTGCCGCCCCTCGGAGGTGGTGCTGTCGCTGCTGGATCATCCTGTCGCCACCTTCACCAAGGAAGATGGCGAGGTCGTGCACCCGACACCGTCGTCCAGCCATCCGCCCGCCGCCGAGTAAACACCATGTCTGCGTTATTCGACACCTTGCCCCAGCTCGATCCCACCGCCTTCGCGCCCATCGATGGCGAGGCCCTGGCGGGAGAGGCGGGGCCCCATCATCCGCCGCGCATCCTGGTGCTCTATGGCTCGCTGCGCGAGCGCGCCTATTCGCGCCTGGTGGCCGAAGAGGCGGGCCGGCTGCTGCAAGCCTTGGGCTGCGAGGTGGCCACCTTCGACCCGCGCGACCTGCCGCTGCCGGATGCCGCGGCACCGGAGCATCCGCGGGTGGCGGCGCTACGCGAGCTGGCCACCTGGGCCGAGGGCATGGTGTGGGTGAGCCCGGAACGCCACGGCGCCATGACCGCGGTGATGAAGGCACAGATCGACTGGCTGCCGCTGTCGCTGGGCGGCATCCGCCCCACCCAGGGCAAGACATTGGCGGTGATGCAGGTCTGCGGCGGTAGCCAGAGCTTCAACGCGGTCAATCAGATGCGTATTCTTGGCCGCTGGATGCGCATGCTGACCATCCCCAACCAGTCATCGGTACCCAAGGCGTTCAACGAGTTCGATGACGCTGGCCGCATGCGCGCCTCGCCCTACTACCAGCGCATCGTCGACGTCTGCGAGGAGCTGGTGAAGTTCACCTGGCTGACCCGCGGGCGCGCGGCCTATCTGACCGACCGCTACTCGGAGCGCGTGGAGAGCGCAGCCCAGCTCTCCGCCCGGGTCAATCAGCGCGATCTGTGATCGCATTCCCTAATCGATTATCGGGTGCCCGTGCTGGGCGGTGTCTCGCGCCGTCCGGCTCCCGCCCCCTTCGTGGAGAGTCTTGGCATGCTGGCGCTGGCCATCTTCGTTGTCACCCTGATCCTGGTGATCTGGCAACCCCGCGGCCTGGGTATCGGGTGGAGCGCCGTCGGCGGCGCCGTGCTCGCACTGGCGACCGGCGTCGTCCAGCCGGGCGATATCGGCACGGTCTGGGATATCGTCTGGGACGCCACCTTTACCTTCGTCGGCCTGATCGTCATCTCGCTGATCCTCGACGAGGCCGGTTTCTTCGCCTGGGCGGCGCTGCACGTGGCACGCTGGGGTAATGGCCGCGGCCACTGGCTGTTCCCGCTGGTGGTGGTGCTCGGTGCGGTGATCTCGGCGTTCTTCGCCAACGACGGTGCGGCGCTGCTGCTGACCCCGATCGTGCTGGCGATTCTGCTGCGTCTGGAGTTCTCACCCCAGGCGGCACTGGCGTTCATCATCGCCACCGGCTTCGTCGCCGACTCCACCAGCCTGCCGCTTGTGATCTCCAACCTGGTCAATATCGTCAGCGCCAACTACTTCGGCATCTCGTTTTCGCGCTACGCCTTGGTCATGCTGCCGGTGAATCTGGTCTCGCTGCTGGCGACCCTGGCGGTGCTGTGGCTCGCCTTCGGTCGCCGGGTGCCCAAGCGCTACGCGCTGGAGAAGCTTGACCCGCCGCACACCGCGATCCGCGATCCGCTGGTGTTCCGCGCCGCCTTTCCGCTGCTGATCACGCTGCTGGTGGCCTACTTCGTCACGCCCGCCTGGCATGTGCCGGTGGCCTTCGTCACCGGTGCGGCGGCGCTGTCGCTGATCGTCATCGCCGGGCGCTGGTGGCAGGCAGGCCGCGGCGCGGTGGTCTCGGTCGGCCACGCCCTGCGTCACGCGCCGTGGCAGATCGTGTGGTTCTCGGTGGGCATGTATCTGGTGGTCTACGGCCTCGGCCATGCCGGGCTCACGCCGCTGGCCGCCGGCGTGCTCGAGTGGCTGGGCCAGCACGGCCCGCTGGTGGCCACCATCGGCACCGGCTTCTTCAGCGCCCTGCTCGCCTCGGTGATGAACAATCTGCCTTCGACTCTGGTCGGGGCGCTGGCGATCCACCAGGCCGACGTGCCGGCGGTGACCCGCGAGCTGATGATCTACGCCAACGTGATCGGCAACGACCTGGGGCCCAAGTTCACCCCGATCGGCAGCCTGGCGACCCTGCTGTGGCTGCACGTGCTGGCCAAGAAGGGCTATCGCATCGGCTGGGGTCGCTACATGAAGATCGGGCTGCTGATCACGCCGCCGGTATTGCTGGCCACGCTGGTCGCGCTGGCGCTGTGGCTGCCGCTGATCGCACCCTGAGCCGTGACCGGGAACATCGACGGGCACGACAGCAGGGGCGACAGCGGCCACGGCAGTGGCTCAGGGCGAGGCGGCATCCGTGCGCAGCGAACGGCGCACGTAGAGATCGTAGCGGCTGGTCTTGCCCTCGATCACGTGCTGGGGCGCTGGGCCTGCGATGGGCGGCGCCTTGCGCGGGCGCTTGACCACCACCCGGTGGGTGGCCAGATCCAGCGCCGCTGCCAGCAGCTGCGGGGCGTCGTCATCGGCACCTGCCAGCTCGCGGAACAGCCGCATCTCTTTCTTGACCAGCGCGGACTTCTCCCGGTGGGGAAACATCGGGTCGAGATGGATCACCTGCGGCGCATGCGGCCAGTCGGCGATGGCATCCGCCAGCGCCGTGGTGCCATCGGCATGGCGCAGCGCCAGCCGTGCGGCGATCTCGCCGAGCTCATCAGCAACCGCCAGCCGCGCGAGGGCGTCGTCGAGCAGCGCATGGATCGCGGCCACGCGCTCGACCATCAGCACCTCGGCACCCAGCGAGGCGAGCACGAAGGCATCACGCCCGAGCCCGGCAGTGGCATCCACCACCTGCGGCACCACGCCCTTGCCGAAGCCGCACGCCTTGGCCACCAGCTGGCCACGGCCGCCGCCGAAGCGGCGCCGATGGTCGGCAGCGCCACTGACGAAGTCCGCACGCACCGGGTGGCCGTAGAGCGCCGGATCACCGGCGATCTCCAGCCCCGCCGGGCCCTGGCGCAGGGCCAGACCCTCGGCGGGCGGCTCGGCGCGCCACGCAAGCCCGTAGCGAGCCGCCAGCGGGCGCAGCGGCTCGCCCACCACGACCACCGCCTCACCCAACGGCACAGCGCCGCTCAGGTCGCCCATACGAACAGCACCACGCCGAGCAGCAGACGATAGATCACGAACGGCAGCATGCCGATGCGGTCGAGCGCAGCCAGGAACAGCTTGATGCAGAGCCAGGCGGCGACAAAGGAGAAGCCCACGCCGAGGGCGATCTCGTGCCACTGGGTGGCGGTACCCGTCTGCGCCAGCTCGACCCCCTTGAGGGTACCGGCGGCCAGGATCAGCGGAATCGAGAGCAGAAACGAGAAGCGTGCCGCCGCCTGCCGGGTGAAGCCGAGCATGAGCGCGGCGGTCATGGTGATACCCGAGCGCGAGGTGCCGGGAATCAGCGCCACCGCCTGGGCCAGGCCGATCAGCAGCGCGCGCTTTAAGGTCATCGCCCCCAGCGGCTCGACCCGGCTGCCGCGGGCGTCGGCGATGCCCAGCAGCACGCCGAAGACGATCGTGGTGGTGGCGATCACCAGCACCGAGCGCCCGGCGGATTCGACCCAGTCGTCGACCAGCAGGCCGAACACCACTGCCGGTAGCGTGGCGACGATGATCGCCCAGCCCAGCCGGCTCTCGGGGCTCGACCCGCGCGCGCCGAACTGCCCGAACCAGGCGCAAAGAATCTTGATCACCTCATGGCGGAAGGCCACCAGCACCGCGCCCAGCGAGCCGATGTGCACGGCGACATCGAATGCCAGCCCCTGATCCGGCCAGCCGAGCAGCTGCGACGGCAGGATCAGATGGGCAGAGGAAGAGATCGGGAGGAATTCGGTCAGGCCCTGGATCAGCGCCAGCGCCGCGAGATGCAACACATCCATGATGAAGCGTTTCCTTGCAGAGGGGGCCAACGGCCCCGGGATAAGCGTGGAGTGGCCACTGCCGCCGCGAGCCACCTACCCTGCCGGACTCGGCCCATCCTGGGCCTTTCCACACTGTGGCTATGCTTTCAGTGACTAGGCTTTCCGTGACTAGGTTTTTCGTGACCAGGTCTTGCGTCACTGGGCTTTCAATGACTAAGGCTTGCGCCACGCCACCTCATTGCGCAGATAGACCGGCGTCACCGCATGCGGCGGTGCGCCACGCTCGCCGCGCGCCCAGGCAGCGGCGGCGAGACGCGCAATGTCTTCGGCCGCCGGCAGCTCGTCGGGCAGGGTCTGGGGCAGCACGGCCTGTATTTCGACCGGCATGCGCGCCAACAGTTGCCAGCCGCTGCCGATGCCCAGCCATTCGCGGTCACCGCTCTCCGCCGGCAGGCGCAGCCGCTCGGGGGCGATCACACGCTCCTCGAGACAGGGCGTCAGCTCGCCGTCGGCACAGCGATAGGCGCCGACGTAGATCTCGTCCATACGCGCATCCAGCGCCGCGATCACGTGACGCGCATGCCACTTGCGGTGGGCCGCCAGTGCCAGCGCCTCGAGGGTGGAAACCCCCATCAGCGGCAGCTCGGCGCCATAGGCCAGACCCTGGGCGATACCCGCAGCGATGCGCAGCCCGGTGAACGAACCGGGGCCATGACCGTAAGCAATGGCATCCAGCGCGGTGAGATCGAGATCCGCCTCGGCAAGGAGCTCGTCGACCATCGGCAGCAGCCGGCGGGTATGTTCGCGCGGGGCGATTTCAAAACGATGAATCAGGTCGTCGTCCCGCCAGAGCGCGCAGGAGCAGGCGGTCGAGGAGGCGTCTAGGGCCAGCAGCGTCGACATCGGTTTCCCGGGGTGACTACAAAAGGAGGGGCGAGTATAGCGTGTGAACGGCGTGACGACGACCGCCCCGCCGAGTGGCGGGACGGTCGCGCGGTCTCAGCCCTCGAGGGCGGAGAGCACGCGGGAGCGGATATCGTCGACGCTGCCGACGCCCGCAATACGGTGGTAGGCAGGCGCCGCCTCGGGGTCTTCGGCGGCCCACTCCTGGTAATAGTCGACCAGCGGCGCGGTCTGATCGTGGTAGACGGAGAGGCGATGACGCACGGTCTTCTCGCTATCGTCGTCACGCTGGATCAGCGGCTCGCCGGTGACGTCGTCCTTGCCCGACTCGCGCGGCGGCTTGTACTCGAGGTGATAGACGCGCCCGGAATCCGGATGGACGCGGCGCCCGGCCAGACGCTTGACGATCTCTTCGTCGTCGACCGCGATCTCGACCACGTGATCCAGCTTGATGCCGGCGTCCTTCATGGCGTCGGCCTGCGGCAGGGTGCGCGGGAAGCCGTCGAACAGGAAGCCGTTGGCGCAATCCGGCTGCGCGATACGCTCCTTGACCAGGGCGATGATCAGATCGTCCGACACCAGCGAGCCGCTGTTCATGGTCTCCTTGACCTTGATCCCCAGTTCGCTGCCTTCCTTGACGGCGGCACGCAGCATATCGCCGGTGGAAATCTGCGGGATATGGAAGTGCTCGCAGATGAACTGAGCTTGGGTGCCCTTGCCAGCGCCAGGGGCGCCCAAGAGGATCAAACGCATCGATACAGCTCCTTCGTGAATGGCATCGTTCTTATGTGACCTCACGGTCGCCCGAGGCGACGCCGGTGACATCGTCAGTGGCACATGACGATACCTTTCGCCACTCGGGCGCACAAGGCTCGGTTGGGCGCAGAGCGGGCCCGCGGTAAGAAATCGGTGGGGATAGGGGCGCGGAAACGCCGATGGCGGTTTATACAACCGCACAAAAAAACGCCGATGGCTCCCGCAGGAGCCATCGGCGCTGGTACTGCCGAACCGCGCGCTTAGACCAGCATGCGGCGGATGTCGGTGAGCACCTGGGCCAGATAGGCGGTGAAACGCGCCGCATCGGCACCGTTGACCGCACGGTGGTCGTAGGAGAGCGACAGCGGGCACATCAGCCGCGGCTTGAACTCCGAGCCGTTCCAGACCGGTTTCATCTGCGACTTGGAGACCCCCAGAATCGCCACTTCCGGCGTGTTGACGATCGGCGTGAAGGCGGTACCGCCGATCGAGCCCAGGCTGGAGATGGTGAAGCAGCCACCCTGCATCTCGTCGCGCTTGAGCTTGCCCTCCTGGGCGCGCCCGGCGAGGTCGATCACCTCCTTGGCCAGCTCGATGATGCCCTTCTGATCCACATTGCGGATCACCGGCACCATCAGGCCGTTGGGGGTGTCCACCGCCACGCCGATGTGGAAGTACTTCTTCTGGATTAGCTTGTCGCCATCCGGATGCAGCGAGACGTTGAACTGCGGGAACTTCTCCAGCGCCTTGGCCGCGGCCTTGATCATGAACGGCAGCGGCGTGAGCTTGGCGCCCTGCTGCTGGGCTTCGTCCTTCATCGCCTTGCGGAAGGCTTCCAGCTCGGTGATGTCCGCCTCGTCGAACTGGGTGACGTGGGGCACGTTGAGCCAGCTGCGATGCAGGTTGGTCGCCCCGGCCTTCATCAGGCGGCCCATCGGCTTCTCTTCGATCTCGCCGAACTGGCTGAAGTCGACCGCCGGTACCGGCGGGATGCCCGCACCGCCGCTGGCCGCGGGCGCTGCCGCCTGCCCACCGCCCTGCTTGCGTGCCTGCATCACCTGCTTGACGAAGCCGTCGACGTCATCCTTGAGGATGCGCCCCTTGGGACCGGAGCCCTTGACTTCGCTCAGCTCGACACCCAGCTCGCGGGCCATCTTGCGCACCGCAGGGCCGGCGTGCACGTGGGCACCGGCGCTCTTGTCATCGCCGTGCTTGTGCCGCGCTTCCGGGCTCGGCTCGCCGCCCTGCTGCTTCTGCGCGCGCGAATCGGTCGCGGCCTTGGCATCGTCTTTCTTGGCCGCCGGCGCCTTCGACTCGGCCTTGTCCTTGCCCTTGTCACCAGCGGGCTTGGCAGACTTCTTTTTACCGCCCGACTGGCCGGCGACTTCGACGTAGCCGATCAGGTCACCCTCGGAGACGCTGTCGCCCTCCTTGACCGCCAGCTCGACCACCTTGCCCTTGACCGGGCTGGGCACGTCCATGGAGGCCTTGTCAGACTCCAGCGTGATCAGGGTGTCTTCCTTGTCGATCTCATCGCCTTCGCTGATCGCGACTTCGATGATCTCGACGCCTTCGCTGCCGCCGATATCCGGCACGCGAATCTCCTGACGGCCGCCTGCGCTGTCGTCGGTGTCTTCGTCGTCACCCTCTTCGTCGGCGCTGTCGTCTTCAGCATCGGCGCTGTCGTCGCCACTCGGCGCTTCGGCATCGTCCGCCGCGGGCGCGTCGTCTTCGGCGTCGTCGTCGCCCTCACCGGCGATCTCCATGGTGCCGATCAGGTCACCTTCGGAGACGCTGTCGCCCTCCTTGATCGAGAGCGAGACGATCTTGCCGCTGTAGGGGCTGGGCACGTCCATGGAGGCCTTGTCGGACTCCAGGGTGATCAGCGTGTCTTCGGCGCTGATCTCGTCACCCTCGCTCACCGCGACTTCGATGATCTCGACGCCGTCGCCGCCGCCGATATCCGGCACCTTGACCTCGACGGTGCGCTTGCCGCCGCCGGATTTCTTCTTCGGCGCCGCTTCGCTGGCGGAGGCGTGCTCGGACTCAGCGTCCTGGCTCTCTTCCTGGGCGTCACCCGCTTCGGCGTCGCTCTCGTCCTGCTCGGCGTCGGCGTCACTCTCGCCTTCCGCTTCGAGTTCGAGGATGTCGTCGCCTTCGGAGACGGTGTCGCCCTCCTTCACCAGCACCTTGACGACCTTGCCGGCCTTGGGTGCCGGCACGTCCATCGAGGCCTTGTCGGACTCCAGCACGATCATGGTGTCTTCGGCAGCGATGACGTCGCCCGCCTGCACCGAGATCTCGATGATTTCGACACCGTCGCTACCGCCGATGTCGGGAACTTTGATGATTTCGCTACTCAAGGTCGCGCTCCTCTGATCATCCGCCAGCGCGTCATGCACACGCGCCGGCTCAACTGGCCGCGGTCACCGCCCCTGGAGGCGGCGACCCTGCGATGGAAACTGCCGATCAAGACACCAGCGGGCTGGGCTTGGCCGGATCTAGGCCATATTTCTTCATCGCGTCGTTGACGACCTTGCCGTCGATCTCACCGCGTTTGGCCAGGGCGCGCAGCGCCTGAACGGTGACGTAGTAGCGGTCGACCTCGAAGAAGTGACGCAGCTGCTCACGCGTATCGGAGCGACCGAAGCCATCGGTACCCAGGACATGGAAGTCACCCGGCACCCAGGCACGGATCTGGTCAGCGTAGAGCTTCATGTAGTCGGTCGCGGCGATCACCGGGCCTTCGGTGCCTTCGAGCTGCTGCGACACCCACGGCTTCTCGCGCTTCTCGTCGTAGTCGAGGAACTGCTGACGATCGTACTCCAGCGCTTCGCGGCGCAGCTCGTTGAAGCTGGTCACGCTCCACACGTCGGCGACCACGCCATGCTCTTCGGCGAGCATCTCGGCGGCGGCTTCGACTTCGCGCAGGATGGTACCGCTGCCCAGCAGCTGGACCCGCGGCTGCTTCTTCTTGGCCGCGGCCTTGCCTTCGTGCAGGCGGTACATGCCACGCACGATGCCCTCTTCGCTGCCTTCCACCATCTCCGGATGCGCGTAGTTCTCGTTCATCACGGTCAGGTAGTAGAAGCAGTTCTCCTTGTCCTGGAACATGCGCTTGAGGCCGTCCTGGACGATCACTGCCACTTCGTGGCCGTAGCAGGGGTCGTAGGCGCGGCAGGTGGGCACGGTGGACATCAGGATATGGCTGTGGCCGTCCTGGTGCTGCAGACCTTCACCGTTGATGGTGGTACGCCCGGCGGTGCCGCCGACCATGAAGCCGCGCGCCTGCAGGTCACCGGCGGCCCACACCAGGTCACCGATACGCTGATAGCCGAACATCGAGTAGTAGATGTAGAACGGCATCAGCGGCAGGTGATGGTTGGCGTAGGCGGTCGCCGCGGCGATCCACGCCGACATCGAACCGGCTTCGGTGATGCCCTCCTCGAGGATCTGGCCCTTCTTGTCCTCGCGGTAGTACATGATCTGGCCGGCATCCATCGGCTCGTACTTCTGGCCTTCGGCGGCGTAGATACCGAGCTGACGGAACATGCCTTCCATGCCGAAGGTGCGCGCTTCGTCGGGGATGATCGGCACCACCCGCGAGCCCAGCTGCTTGTGCTTGACCAGACCGTTGAGCACGCGCACGAAGGACATGGTGGTGGAGACTTCACGGTCGCCCGAGCCCTTGAGCTGGGTGGCGAACATCTTGTCGTCGAGGCCGGGAATCTCCAGCGCCTCGAAGTCCGACTTGCGCGCCGGCAGGAAGCCGCCGAGCTTCTCGCGCTGGAGATGCAGGTACTTCATCTCCGGGCTGTCGTCGTCGGGCTTGTAGTAGGGGATGTCGCCGCTCTCGATCTGCTTGTCGGAGACCGGGATGCCGAAGCGGTCACGGAACGCCTTGAGCGCGTCGACGTCCATCGACTTGATCTGGTGCGCTTCCATGTCGGCTTCGCCGTGGCCGCCACCCATGCCGTAGCCCTTGACGGTATGCGCCAGGATCACGGTGGGACGCCCGTTGGCGTTGTTGACCGCCTCGTGATAGGCCGCGTAGACCTTCTGCGGGTCGTGGCCACCGCGGTTGAGACGGAAGACCTCCTCGTCGGAGTAATCCTTGACCATCTCGGCGGTCTCTTCGTACTTGCCGAAGAAGTTGTCGCGGGTGTACTTGCCACCCTGGGCCTTGTAGTTCTGGTACTCGCCGTCGACCGCCTCGTCCATGCGCTTCTGCAGCATGCCCTTGGTGTCTTTCTCGAACAGCGGGTCCCACAGACCGCCCCAGACCACCTTGATGACGTTCCAACCGGCACCGCGGAACACGCCCTCGAGTTCGTCGATCACGCGCGAGTTGCCGCGCACCGGGCCGTCGAGACGCTGCAGGTTGCAGTTGATGACGAAGATCAGGTTGTCGAGCTTCTCGCGGCTGGCCAGATGCAGCGCGCCGAGGGATTCCGGCTCATCACACTCGCCGTCGCCGAGGAAGGCCCAGACCTTGCGGTCCTGCATGTCCTCGAGCTCACGCGAGTTGAGATACTTCATCACGTGGGCCTGATAGATCGCCTGGATCGGACCCAGCCCCATGGAGACGGTGGGGAACTGCCAGTAGTCCGGCATCAGGTAAGGGTGCGGATAGGACGGCAGACCTTCGCCGTCGACTTCCTGACGGAAGCTGTCCATCTGCGTCTCGTCGAGACGGCCCTCGAGGAAGGAGCGCGCGTAGATGCCCGGCGTCACGTGGCCCTGGATGTAAAGCAGATCACCCTTGTGGTCACCGTTGTCGGCGCGGAAGAAGTGGTTGAAGCCGACTTCGTAGAGGGTCGCACTGGACTGGTAGCTGGCGATGTGGCCGCCCAGCCCCTTGTGCTTCTTGTTGGCCCGCAGCACCTGGACCATGGCGTTCCAGCGGATCGCCGAGCGGATCTTGCGCTCGATGAACATGTCGCCGGGGATCTTGGCTTCACGATGCACCGGAATGGTATTGCGGTGCGGCGTGGTGCCGGAGAACGGCGGCGAAGAGCCGTCACGACGCAGGCGATCAGCCAGCCGACTCAGGATGTACCGAGCGCGCTCCTCGCCCTCATGCTCGACGACCGAGGCCAGGGAGTCCAGCCATTCCGTGGTTTCGACCGGATCGAGATCTTCTCGTGTCTCCAGACTCATAGACAACTCTCCGAATGGGAAAAGGTTTGCCATTCGCCCGGCCGTGGCGGGTAGCCGCAGCGGGGCTTGGGAATATGCGCTCTTCGGTGCAGGTGCAGCTCTTTTGGGGCCGCTTTCCGAGATTGTTCGGCTGTAACTGAATTACAGCGGGCGTGCGTGACGCGGAAAATCCGGCGAAGAAGATACCGCAAACGCGCACCGCTGCCAATTCGTCGCCGCCTCTCCCGGCGTCAAACGCTCGTATAAATCCTGTATTTACAGGCACTTGGCTTTTGAGCCGCAAAGATGATCGGTGCCCCGCCAGGCGGTAGTGAATTTACCTAGGAGCAAACCAACGCGGAATTGACACACTCACCGCCAAGCTTCGGCCCACGCCGCCGACCTCCTCACCATAGCAGCCGGCCAGGGTTTGTCAGGCCTGGGGGTATCTGGCCAAGGTTCGTCAGGACCGGGGGCTTCCGGCGGAGAGTCGCCAGAACCGGGGTTGTCCGGCTGAGAGTCGCCAGGGCTTTAGTTGCCAGAACCGAGCCTGTCAGCAAGCGCCACGGTAAAGGCAGCGGCGTAGATAGGCCCAGTCGAAGGCGGGCCCGGGGTCGCGCTTGCGCAGCGGCGCGATCTGCGCGTGGCCCACCAGCCGCGCCGGCGTGATCGCCGGATAATGCTGCATCAGGGTCGAGAGCACCGCGGCCAGGGCGTGGTACTGCGCCGCCCGATAGGGGCGCTCGTCGGTGCCCTCCAGCTCGATACCGATGGCGAAGTCGTTGAGCCCCTCACGCAGGTGGCCCGTCTCGTCACGCCAGCGCGAACGCCCGGCATGCCAGGCGCGGGCATCGAAGGGCACGAACTGTACCAGCTCGCCGTCGCGGCGGATCAGCAGATGCGCCGAGACCCGCAGCGCGGCGATGCTGGCAAAGTACGGATGCGCCGTGGGCACCAGCGTATTGGTGAACAGCTGCTCGATCGCCGGCCCGCCGAACTCACCCGGCGGCAGACTGATACCGTGCACCACCACCGCCGAGACCTCCCCCTCGGGGCGGGCGTTGGCGTTGGGCGAAGGCACCCGCCGCGCCTGGGTCAGCCAGTGCTGCTCGAGCGTCAGGGTCATGCGTCGCCCTCCGGGTCGCGGGCCACCTGCACCAGACGCTCATCGCGCGGGCTGATGCCGAAGTGGTGGCGATAGCTGGTGGAAAAGTGCGCCCCCGAGGAGAAGCCGTGAGCCAGGGCGATATCACCCACCGCCTGATCGCTCTCGCGCAGCAGCCGGCGCGCGCGCTGCAGGCGCAGGTTGAGATAGTAGCGGCTGGGCACCGCCTGCAGATGCTTCTTGAACAGCCGCTCCAGCTGACGCCGGGAGATCCCCAGATGCGCCGACAGCTCGTGGGTGGTGAGCGGCTCTTCGATATTGGCCTCCATCAGCGCCACCGCGTCGAGCAGGCTCTCGGGGGCGTTGCCCAGCCTCGAGCGCAGCGGTAGCTGCTGGGGTTCGTCGGCCATACGGATGCGCTCGCACACGAAGTGCTCGGAGATACGCTGGGCCAGCCCCGCGCCCTGCTGCTGCCCGATCAGCGTCATCAGCATATCCATCGCCGCGGTGCCGCCGCCGCAGGTCAGGCGGTCCCGGTCGATCTCGAACAACTGATGAGAGACATGGATTGCGGGAAAGGCGCGGCTGAAGGTGTCGGCGCTGGCATAGGGGATCGAGGCGCGATAGCCGTCGAGTACCCCGGCGCGGGCCAGCCACTGAGTGCCGCCGGCGATACCACCGAGCATCACCCCGCGCTGAGCCAGCCGCTTGAGCCAGGCGAGCAGGGTGTCGCTGGCATCGCGTGCCACCTCGGCGGCCAGCGGCGGCGCGCACACGAACAGCAGGTCGAGGTGGCGCGCATCGCTGCCGGCAACCCCATGGGGCGTCAGCGCCAGCTCGGCCACGCTGGCCACCGGGCGGCCATCGATGCCGAAGGTGGTGACCCCGTAGAGGCGCCGCTCGGCCAGGCCATTGGCGACGATCAGCGGCTCGATGGCGCAGGCCTGGGCCAGCAGCGAGAACCCGGGCAGGAGTACGAACCCCACCTGCCGTGGGGCATCGTGGGCCGACGTGGTCATGCTGTCGAGACTCTCGGCATCACACCCACGAGCCCCCGGCACCCTGCCCGCTCAACGCACGCGAATCACATCTGGACGACATCGAACTCGACCATCGGATCGACCTCGGCATCGTAATCGACGTCGTCGCGCTCGAAGCCGAACAGCTTGAGGAACTCGTGCTTGTAGCCGGCGTAGTCGGTGAGCTCGAACAGGTTGTCACTGGTGACCTGCGGCCACAGCGCCTTGCACGCATCCTGGATATCGTCGCGCAGTTCCCAGTCATCCAGACGCAGGCGCCCGGCCTCGTCGAGCGGCGGCTCGCCGGCGGCATACAGGCGCTCGCCGAACAGCCGGTTGAGCTGCTCGATGGTGCCCTCGTGGACGCCCTGCGCCTTCATCACCTTGTAGACCATGGAGATGTAGAGCGGCATCACCGGGATCGCGGCGCTGGCCTGGGTCACCACCGACTTGAGCACCGCCACGTTGGCGCTGCCACCTTGCTGGCCAAGGCGCGCGTCGATCTCGCCAGCGGCGCGGTCGAGGTCTTCCTTGGCCTTGCCCAGGGCACCGTGCCAGTAGATCGGCCAGGTGATGTCGGTGCCGATGTAGCTGAACGCCACCGACTTGGCACCGGGCGCGAGCACGCCGGCCTTGTCCAGGGCATCGATCCACAGCTCCCAGTCCTGGCCGCCCATCACATCGATGGTATCGGCGACCTCCTGCTCGGTGGCAGGCTCCACCGAGGCCTCGATGATGGTGTCCTTGTTGGTGTCGATGGCGGTCGCGGTGTAGGTCTCGCCGATCGGCTTGAGGCTCGAGCGCTTGAGTTCACCGCTGTCCGGCATCTTGCGCACCGGCGAGGCCAGCGAGTAGATCACCAGATCGATCTGGCCCATGTCTTCACGGATCAGCTCGATCGCCTTCTCACGCACTTCGTGGGAAAAGGCGTCGCCATTGATCGCCTTGCTGTAGAGCCCTTCGGCCTTGGCGAACTTGTCGAACGCGGCGGCGTTGTACCAGCCCGCAGTCCCCGGCTTCTTCTCGCTGCCGGGCTTTTCGAAGAACACGCCGAGGGTGTCGGCACCGTAGCCGAAGGCAGCGGTGATACGCGCCGCCAGCCCGTAACCGCTGGAGGCACCGATGACCAGCACGTTGCGCGGCCCGCCTTCGACCCCATCGAGATTGGCGCGGGTCGCCTCGATCTGTTCGAGCACGTTGCGCTCGCAGCCGAGCGGGTGAGTCGTGGTGCAGATGAAACCGCGGACCTTGGGCTTGATGATCACGTCTAACCTCGTCTTCCAGTACCGAATCGGGACGCTGCGGGAGATGCCTCCCGCAACGATGTTGTGCGCATTCTAACAGGGTGACGAAAACTTGTGCGCAGGCCGCGCAGGCTTGTGTCGGCCTGCGCACTGTCCGAAGATGGCGCGCCATATCCCCCCGAGCCCCTGCGGCCAGAGAGTCAGCATGAGCGACGAACAGGAAATCGAAACGTTGATCGCCCGCCGCGGCGCGCTGTGGCTGGCGCTGTCAGCCCTGTGGCTGGAGCGCGAGCCGCGCGAGACGGATTTTGCGCGCATGGTGCGCGAGATCGAGGCCAGCGGCCTGACGCTGAAAGAGCTGGAGTGGGTCTATCGGCTGGAGATGTCGCCGGTGATGGTGCGCTATCAGGTGTCGATGGCGGGCGAGTGGCGCGCTTTCGACGAGAACCTGCTGCTCTTGCGCCTGGTTCGCCATAACCGCCGCCTGAGTGGCGCGCGCAAGGCCGTTGCCACCCTCTTTTCCGGGCTCACCACCATGATGAGCCGCCCGCGCTTCGACGAGCTGGTGTATCGGTTGATGGTAGAACGTGGCGAACGACCGCCCACCTGAGCGCCCACCCATCTGAGAAACTCACGCGAGGCTCACGCCGAGAACGGCGTATCCAGCGCTTTCTGAATATCCCGCCGCAGGGAGCGCGGCGAGGCGCGGGGGCCGAAGCGGCGGATGATCTGGCCGTCACGGCCGACCAGAAACTTGGTGAAGTTCCACTTGATCGGCGTGCTGCCGAGAAACCCCGGCGCCTGTCGCCTGAGCTGGGTGAACAGCGGATGGGCGTCGCGACCGTTGACCTTGACCTTCTCCATCACCGGAAAGGTCACCGAGTAGCGCTGTTCGCAGAAGGCGCCGAACTGGCTGGCCGACTCCGGCGACTGGCGGCCGAACTGGTTGCACGGAAAGGCGAGAATGGTGAAGCCCTGGTCGCGGTACTCGCGATAGAGCTTCTCCAGCCCCTCCAACTGGGGCGTGAAACCGCACTGGCTGGCGACGTTGACCACCAGCAGCACCTGGCCACGCAGCGCGCGCAGATTGAAGGGTTCGCCGGCATGGGTGCGGCAGTCTTGCGTGTACAGCGACATGGCGGGCCGCTCATCCTGACCTGGAACGCCGTCGCCGCAAAGCGCGACGGGCTCGTTGAACATCGAGGCGACAAGGTTGCCACGCCGGGCAGCGCTTCACCAGCCATCCTGATCCAATGCCAGTTCCAGCGCTACACGGGTATCCGGTGTGGCGTGCTTGAGCGCCAGCGCCGCCGAGGGTTGCAGCCAGCTGACCGCCGCCACTTCCTCCGGCTGCAGGCGCAGCGGGCCGGCATAGCGTACGCCGTACAGACTGCCGTAGATGCGCAGGGAGCCGTCGACGAAACGGAACTCGCCCAGTGGGGTCAGCGGCACCCGCCGAATCCCCAGCTCCTCCTCGAGCTCGCGCCGCGCCGCCGGCAGCGCCGCCTCCCCCGCCCCGACCACGCCACCGGCGGCGAGATCGTACCAGCCCGGATGGGTCTCCTTGATCAGCGTGCGCGTCTGCACGCAGAGCTCACCGGCCGGGTTGCGCACCACGATGTAGGTGGCGCGGTGCCAGCAGCCCAGGCGCCGCAGTGTCACCCGGGAGGTGCTGCCGCAGGGGCGGTTACGCGGATCGACGAGCTGCACCTGCTCGTCGGCGATGATGGTATCGCTCATGGGATGCTCGTGTTCGATCGGCCAGAAGATGCGCGCCAGCTTAGCACTCTGTACTGGCGCCATCGCGTGCTGCTTCGGCCCATGGCTTCGTCTCACTGCGTCATGTCGTGCCTTCGCCAACCCCCACTTCGTGCCTTCGCCATCCCCCTGCCGCATTGGTCGAATATCACGCCCACCCACATCGCCCAGCGCTATGCTCTAGGGCCAACGCTATCGAACCTGAGGCTTCGGAGACCGCGCATGACCGATTATGCCCCGCGCACCGAGCTGGACACTCACCGGGTCGAGAATCAGCCTTGCGCGCCCGCCGCAGACGATCTCTGGGCCAGCGATGCCGCCCTACGCGATGCCGTCGCCTACGCGGCCCCGGCCTGGGTCGGCGAGCGCCTGGCACGCCTGGGACAGCGCCTGGGCCAGCCCGACATCGCCGAGTGGTCCGACCAGGCCAACCGCTATCCGCCTACGCTGCGCGCCTTCGACCGTTACGGCCAACGCCTCGACGAGGTCCACTACCACCCCGCCTACCATGCGCTGATGACGCTGGCGATCGAGGGCGGCTGGCACGCCGTGGCCTGGGAGCGCGAGCATGACGGCGGCCATCAGGCCCACGTCGCCGGGCTCTATCTGCTGACCCAGGCCGAACCCGGCTTCTGCTGCCCACTCACCATGACCCATGCGGCGATGCCGGTACTGCGCCATCTCGAAGCCGACACGAGCTGGCAGCAGCGCCTGCGCGGTTGCCACTATGACCCCCGCGCGCTGCCGGCGTGGCACAAGTCGACCAACACCTTCGGCATGGCGATGACCGAGAAACAGGGCGGCAGCGACGTGCGCCGCAACACCACCCGAGCCGAGCCGGTCGAAGCCCCGGGCAGCGGCGCCTGGTACCGGCTGAGCGGGCACAAGTGGTTCTGCAGTGCACCGATGTCGGATGCCTTTCTCACCCTGGCGCAGACCGACGCGGGCCTCTCCTGCTTTCTCGCCCCGCGCTTCACGCCGGACGGCGAACGTAACGCCATCGAACTCCAGCGGCTGAAGGAGAAGTGCGGCAATCGCGCCAATGCCTCCGCCGAGATCGAGTACCGCGGCGCCTGGGCGCAATTGGTAGGCGAGCCGGGACGCGGGGTTGCCGCGATTCTGGAGATGGTGCAGCAGACCCGGCTGGATGCCGCCACCGCACCGGCCGGCATGATGCGCCAGGCGCTGCGAGCCGCCCACACGCATGCCAGCGGACGCGCGGCCTTCGGCGCCCGCCTGGTCGAGCAGCCGCTGATGCAGCGCGTGCTCGCCGACCTGGCACTGGAGACCGAGGCCAGCCTGTGGCTAGCCATGCGCGGCGCCCGGGCCATGGATCGCGCCGCCACCGACGCCCACGAGGCGGCGCTGGCACGCCTGCTGCCGGCACTGGCCAAGTTCTGGCACAACAAGCGCGGCCCCGGCTTCATGGCAGAAGCCATGGAGTGCCTGGGCGGGATCGGCTACGTGGAGGAGTCACCGCTGGCGCGTCTCTACCGCGAGGCGCCGGTCAACTCGATCTGGGAGGGTTCGGGCAACGTGATCTGTCTCGATGTGCTGCGCATCCTCGCGCGTCATCCCGAGAGCATCGCGGCGCTGCGCCAGGAACTGGCACCGGCACGCGGCGGGCATCCGGCGCTGGATAGCGCCCTGGCAGAGCTCGATACCCTGCTCGCCGCCCCCGCAGAGACGCAAGCGGCGCAGGCTCGCTGGCTGACCCAGCGCATGGCCCAGGCGCTGCAGGCCGCACTGCTGCTGCGCCAGGCGCCGACCGCCGTGGCGGAGACCTTCTGTGCCACGCGCCTGGCCGCGGCCACCCCGCAGTACGGTGTCTTGCCCACCGGCGCTCCAGTGGCCGAGATTCTGGCACGGCTTGGGTGAACACCCTGGCCGACGCCGGGGTGCGTGGCGGCGGCCACCGCTCAGCCCAACGCGACCCTCGCCGCCAACCCCAGTAGCACCACCCCCGTGAGGCGGTTGATCCACACCGCACGGCGCTGCAGCCAGGGCAGCACCCGCGAGTGGGAGAGCAGCAGCGCCACCAGCACATACCAGCCGCCATCCACCAGGGTCGCCGTGGCCACGATCAGCCAGCGCCCGGTGGCGCTCATGTCGGCACTCACGAATTGGCTCAGCAGCGCGACGAAGAACACGATTAGCTTGGGATTGCCCAGCGCCACCAGCAGGCCATCGCGCATGGCAAGCCGGCGGCCACTGGCGACCCGCGCCACGCGCAGCCCCTCGCTGCCGCCGGCACGCAGCGCCTGCACGCCAAGCCAGGCCAGATAGAGCGCGCCGCCCAGCGTCACCAACCGAAACAGCCAGGGTTGATGCGCGATCACCGTGGCCAGGCCGAGCACGGTCAGCCCCGCATAGAGCCCCACCCCCAGCGCATGGGTGAGCGCCGCCACCACGCCGGGCGCGCGGCCGCCGCTGACGGTATGACGCATCACCATGGCCAGGCTCGGGCCCGGCGACATCGCCCCCAGGGCGCAGATCAGCAAAAGCGACAACCAGAGTTCCGGGGACACGCTGATACTCCTTGTACGACTCGACGTGACGGGCAGGTGGCGCGACGACCATGACGGCTGGCCAAGCCTGGAAGAGTGCCGACCTTACCCTCCAAGGCGCCATAGGGCTAGCGCGACGGCATCACAGGCGCTTTCTCGTCACGCATCCCAGTACGTCGCCTATTGCCAGGAGCTATTTCCAAGAGCTACTGCCAAGAGCTACTGCCAAGAGCCATTCACCCAGCGTTATCCAACACCAAACGCTATCGCCAGGACACTTTTCCCCGTCTACGCTGTCACAGGTCCAGACACCAGGGAGGTGGACCATGAGTTTATTCAAGCGTGATGACTCGCAGACGCGAGCCGAGCGTATCCGCGACGACATCCATGATATTGGCGAGCAGAGCCGGGCGCTGGGACGCGACCTGCGCGACGAGACCGCGGACGCCATCGAAGAAGCCCGCCTGCGCAGCGAAGAGCAGTACGCCCGCGCGGCCGCCGAAGCCCGCAGGCGCCAGCGCCGCCTGGGCCGCTCGACCCGCCGCTCTCTCGACGAGTGCGACCGCTACGTGCGCGACAACCCGTGGCGCGCCATCGGCGCCGCGGCAGCCGCAGGGGCAGTCATCGGCCTGCTGCTCGGACGCCGCTGACCGCCGCTCGAGGTCGGCAACCGATTTCGACAACCGGTCAAGCGCAACCATAGCTTCAATGATTAACCACGATTAAACTTTCCAATCGAAGCTGTGGAATATTGAGAACGATAGTCGTTTAATCGTGGCACACCCGCTTTCAGGAGACCCGAGATGAGCGCTGACAAGTGGCAGACGATCGACGTGAAACACATCGACAGATCCGCCCGATCCCTACATGCCTGTTCGCTGGACCCGTCGATTCGCTGTCTCGCCGAACTGCGGGCGTCTCAGATCAACGGCTGCCTGACCTGCACCCACTTCCGGCAGGAGCAGGCCGAGGCGCTGGGCATCGCCCCCAGCAAGCTCTCGGCGCTCGACGCCTGGTCCGAATCCGACGAGTTCGACGAGCGTGAAAAGGCCGCGCTGGCCTGGTGTGAATCCTTCACCCGCTTCCGCCCGGCAGATCCGGCCATGCGCAAACTGGCACTCACCGCCTTCTCGGCGCGTGAACTGGCCGACCTGACCATGGCGATCGAGATGACCAGCGCGCTGAGCCGCGCCTCGCGCCGCGCGGCGAACTGATCGCGTCGTTCGGTCTCTTCAGGGCTCATCCCCGAAACCCCGCCATGAGCGGGGTTGTCGGCGTTGCCCGCTAGCCCCGCGACGCAAAAAATGGCAAGCAAGAGAGTACAGCTGCCAGAGAGCGTGACGCCGTCACGCGCCAGCCCTCACTCCACCCGCTCGATCTCATCATGCAGATGGCCCACGATGCTCCCCTCCGCTTCCAGCGCGGCGGCATCGAGCAGATGCACCCAGCCGCGCAGCCGGCGTAAAACCCCCTCCTGACGAAAAGCGGTCAAGGTCCGACTGACGTGCACCGGAGAGAGCCCCAGCGCATCCGCGAGCTGCTGCTGTGACAGCGGCACGCGAAAGGAGTCGCCGGTCGAATCGTCGTTACGCTTGGTGCGCGAATAGAGTTCGAACAGTAGATAGGCCACCCGCTGACGTGCGCTGCGCCGCGACAGGTGCACCAGCCGCTCGCTCAACAGCGCCTGCTGGTAGGAAGAGACGGCAAAGCACAATGAGGTCAGACGCGTGGAGTCACGGAAGATCTCGATCAGCCGCCGGTGCGGCGTCAGGCGAATTTCGCCATCCTCCAGCATCGCCACACTCGACAACCGCTGCTTGAACGGGAACTCGCGCAGTCCGATCACATCGCCCGGCATGAACACCTCGAGGATATGTCGGGTGCCATCCTCCAGATCGCGAAAGGAGTAAGCCCAGCCCCGGCTCAGCGTGCCGAACTCCCGGGCGGCATCGCCCTCGCGCCAGAACACCTGCCCCTTGGTCAGCGCCAGCGCCGGACCCTCCAGTCCATCGAGCCGGCGGCACTCGCTCGCGGACAAGCTACCATAATGTTTGAAATGCTGAGATAGACAGCCTTCCTGCTGACCCATGCTTCCGTGCCTTTTGAAATTTTTCAGGCATGACAGCATGTTAGGAGAGCGAGTTATATAACACCGGTTAGATCGGCAAGCGAAATGGCCCCCGGGGATCAGGCCCACAAGCGCTCTGCCGATAAACAACCAAGCCCCTCTTCATCGACAACAGGACGTTACCCCATGAAAGAGCGCGCAGATTTCGATTACCAAGCATTGTGGCAAACCGCACTGCATGGTGCCCTCTCCAAGCATGGCCTCGCCCGCTCGGAAACGAACACGCAGGAACCGGCTTATCAGGAAGCCCTGCGCGAAGCCTTCGGATTCTTTCTGCTCACCTCTTACGCGGCGTCGATCCGCGAATCCCGCGCCACGCCCTGGTGCCCACTGGAGGGGCTGGATGCCGCCAGGCTGGTGGCCATGGAGAAACTCCATCTCCACCCACACAATGCCCGCTCGATGATCGAACAGGACCTGCTCTGGGCACTGCATCCCGAGCTGTGCGAGTTCACCCTGCCGGAAGCCGCTCGGGACACCTGCCGCCAAACCCTGGACGCCGCCGGCCTTGCCGATTGCCTGGCCGCCACGTCCAACGCCTGAGATACGACGGACACCCGCGCTCGACCGGCCGAGCGCGGCGATGAAGAAATCCCGGGCACTGCCGATAGAACGATGAGATTGCTAACGAAAGTTAGCGATTTTTTCATGGCTGTGACAAGGAATACGTCGTGCGCTTGACGAAACACGAACTGGCGAGCCTCCCCGAACGCAAACGCAGCCGGCGTCAACCGGGGAGCCTGGCAAGCCTGGCCGCCCAAGCGGGCATGCCACTGGGCACCCTGAAAAGCCGAGTCAAAACCCTGGTCGACCGGGGCTACGATCGCGACAAAGCGATCAAGCTAGCGCTGGAGACACCGATCGGGCCGCAAGGGAGACCCCGCAACCCCTGAGCGACCCGCTACCGAGCGGGGGAGACAAAGCGGGGGGACAAAGGGAGGAGACAAATAGTGTCGCGGATGGCGCTGAACAGTCGAGGTTCGTTTGCAGGCGCTGGCGCCACCGCGGGTTCGAACAAGAAAGCTGAGCGCTTTTCCGCCCTGAAGCTAATTATAATTAATAATCAACGGCTAGTTACAATTTTCCCGTGCTGCAGCGTGAAAAACCGGCGTAGACTGCCGTTGTGAATCGCACCCCGATCAGCGCACGTGAGCCGGTCTGCGTTCGATTCATGACAGACACAGACGACCATGAACGGAAGTGCGCAGACAAGCGCACTCGAAGCGGTTCATAACGCCATACCGCCCGCGGCCGCCCTCCCCCATCAGGGAGATCAGCGCGCCGCGGGCTTTTCATTACTCCATTTCAGCGCCTCTACCTATCACCCTGCTTTGCGTCTTGCCCCACGATTATTGGGGGGTGGCTCACACGACACCGGGTCGATACGCCTACCCTATCGCGGAGGAAGAAAAAAACATTCAACATTAGAATGCGCTAAATAGTGCAAAACGCGCCATCTTGGCGCATGATTCAGCCATCACGATCCCATGGCGAGCAGCAAGAACGGCCCGCCCCCACCGCGTTCATGGTCGCTTCTCTGAGCGATCTTTCCGCCCGACGCCAACGCCTCGGGCTTTTTTGCGTCGGCAAAACGTTCGAATGGCCAGGCACGCACCCGACCATCATCGCGTGCCCCGGCGCCTCTTGCCCTCAGGTACCGGTATGCAGCGACATAGGGGCCTTGTGCGCCTCCTGCTCGCCTTCCAGACCGATCATCTCGTCGTACGGCGACTGCTGGACCAGATACAGAGGCACGCCATCGAAACCCCCGGCATGGCGCAGCCGCTTGCGCGCATCCTGCAGCGAGGCGGGCCGCAGCACCCCACCCGATTCGTTCTGAATCACCTCGCTGCCCGCCGAAGTCACCGCTCGATAGAGGAAGAGATCGCCCTCGAGCTTTTCGACATGAAGCTCCTCGATACCGCCCTGCCGGGCGAGTGTTACCAGTTCCTGAAATGTCATCGTCGCCTCCCAGGCGTTGCAGCCAGAGCGCGGCCAATGTCCGCGCCGCTTAATGGCACAAGTCTTGTACAGATATTTTATTCTGTACAGCTTAGTGCTTCTGAAGCGGCTATCGGTTCGCCAGAGACGCCAGCGCCCCGACTGCGAGGCAATCGGGGCGCTGGTGGTCTAGGTCTCGCTAGTCGAGGGCTCGGTCGTCAAGGACTTAGAGGGTGATCAGCGCGCGGCATGGCGCGACGTCATCGCCAGTAGCACGATGGCCAGCACACAGGCGCCGATCAGCAGCGCAAAGCCGCCATCCCAGCCGTAGGCATCCACGGTGTAGCCCACCAGCGCACTGGCGGCGACCGAGCCACCCAGATAGCCGAACAGGCCGGTGAATCCCGCGGCGGTGCCGGCGGCCTTCTTGGGCACCAGCTCGAGCGCATGCAGACCGATCAGCATCACCGGGCCATAGATCAGAAAACCGATGGCGATCAGGCTGAACATGTCGAGCATGGCGTGTCCCGGCGGTGTCAGCCAGTAGAGCGCGGTGAACAGCGTCACCAACACCATGAAGGTGATCCCGGTCGCCGCGCGGTTGCCCTTGAACAACCGATCGGAAAGCCAGCCGCACAGCAGCGTGCCGGGGATGCCCGCCCACTCGTAGAGGAAGTAGGCCCAGGAGGATTTATCGACGGTGAAGCCCTTCACCTCCTGCAGATAGGTGGGCGCCCAGTCGAGCACGCCGTAGCGCAGCAGGTAGACGAAGACGTTGGCCAGCGCGATGTACCACAGCAGCCGGTTCTTGAGCACGTGCTCGACGAATATCTCGCGGGTGGAGAACTCCTTCTCGTGGGAGTCGTCGTAGCCCTCCGGGTAGTCGTTCTTGTACGCCTCGATCGGCGGCAGCCCGCAGGTCTGGGGCGTGTCGCGCATGGTCAGGAAGGCGAACACCGCCACGCCCACCGCCACCGCGGCGGGCACGTAGAATGCCGAATGCCAGTCGTTGTACCAGGCCATGCCTAGAATGAAGAGCGGCCCGATCAGCCCACCGCCGACGTTATGGGCGATGTTCCAGGTCGAGACGATGCGCCCGCGCTCCTTCTGCGACCACCAGTGCACCATGGTACGGCCACAGGGCGGCCAGCCCATGCCCTGCACCCAACCGTTGAGGAACAGCAGCACGAACATGATCGCCACGCTGGAAGTGGCCCAGTCGGTAAAGCCGAACAGGAACATGATCAGCGCCGAGAGCAGCAGCCCGGTCGGCAGGAAGATGCGCGGGTTGGAGCGGTCGGAGACCGCGCCCATCAGAAACTTCGAGATACCGTAGGCCACCGAGACACCGGCCAGCGCCACGCCCAGGTCACCACGCGAGTAGCCCTGCTCCACCAGATGCGGAATCGCCAGGGTGAAGTTCTTGCGCACCAGATAGTAGCCCGCGTAGCCGAAGAAGATCCCGGCGAAGATCTGCCAGCGCAGCCGCCGATAGACCGGATCGATACGCGCCTCGGGCAGCCGCGCCGCCGCGCCACCCGCCTTGAAGATGCCTAGCATGATTACCTCGTGAACACGGAATGAGTGCCGATACCCCACCGGCCGACTCGCCGACAGGCAGGCGAGCACGATGTTCACTTTCGAAAGCGAACGGACGCGCAAACTGTCATATTTCTGTCATATAAGCTGCTAGGCTTTAGTCTAATGGCGCCCGTGAGACCAGCCGTAAGCACGAAAAATCTGGCTTGCAGGGTTATGTGGGGTACGAGTGGGAGGCGTGGCGTTGGTGTCGCCGACGGGCAGGTGCGGGGCGTGGTTTGAGAACACGCTTGCGATCAATGTACAGAAATGAACATCCGGCAGCGGAGGTAAGACGCCCAGAGTCGTCCTCACGCCAATAAGGTCAGCGATGATCAAATCCGGCGTAGGCATGCGGTTTCCAATGACGGATTTTGAACGCGAGGGATTCCGGCTTGTTCTGGCTGGTTTCCCTCGAACTCAAGCGCTTAGCGATGCAGATGGGCCGGCTAATGCTCGTTCTGGACAGTAGCGATGGACATAATGTGGACTATGAGCTCGAAACACCTTCTCGTGCTTCACATTGTTGCTAAACATAATTTGCGTGACGGACTCACGCCTTAAAACCCATAGCCCACTTTGGCCATCTTAAGACTAAAAATCCATTTAACCAACAATCACCCATCAACCACTCCGTATAACCCAGACATCATAAGAAAATTAAAAATCAAAACACACCGATCAAGGGCTCTTCAGGGCTGCCTTGCAAATCAAGCACTAACCCCTTCTATTTAAAATTTCCGACCTCTTTTCTTCTATTGTAACGTTTTCTTGGGCCAGCCTTTCCTTTTGATATTTCAAGAAACCGATTATCTCACTAAAAGATAGCCTTTTTGTGCTCACCTTGTAGCTCCAATCTTCCAACAAGCATAGATATATTTCGGGACTTAAACCACCTTCCCTCAAAGCCAGCCTTAAAGCTTCAACATCTTCCACACTTGCTTTAAAACCAACGAACACGCATTTTATCTCACTGGCATCAAAAGGTAGCTTGTGACCCAAGCTATATACACGATGCTCTCTCTCATACGCCCAGTCGATGCTTTTGTATTTAATTACATTTTCCTGGAGTCTTCTCACATGCAATTCGCTAAACGGTAAAGCTTCAAGCATACTAATCTTATTGGGTGATTCGACATATTTAACCTTGATTGAATTTCTAGTATCTGCACGCTTATAGCCAACGCAAAAACCTCTCATACCATCAGCATAATGAGACCACATCATTGGAATGTCGTGCCGTTCTGAGAAGCAGGTTATATTTATCCCCCTAGAGAGGAATCCAATCCCTGTTATAGCATGGTTCTCGAACTTGGCAAAAACATCCTTATAGTTCTCTAATCCACACCTATTAACCTCTTTCCTAAAACTTCTAAGCTTGCTGTAATCTTGTTCATTCACGCGCCGCAGATTTATTAACCTATCTATGAGCCCTAAAGCATCTCTTCTGTAATTTTTCAGCTCTCTAAAGCTGTTTACTTCGGGCACTTCAAGTAACAGCTTGTTTTCAAAGGGGTCATTCATGCCCCAGATACTTCTAAGATAAAAACTGCCCTCCGCCAAATTTTTCAGCGAAAAACAAACAACCTTGCCATCCTTTGTTTTCTTGCTAAAATCACAATACTTGTATAACATTTAAAATCCAAATCAAACAGTCGCCTAGATACTAGCCATCTCTAGAGTCTATCAGCCAAAAACCATTGGTGCATGTCGCTATTGGCTTTTTTATCCCTGAGATATAAAATGCAACGCTATCAACCCCTATGCTACGTATCTCATCTAACATTTCATTCGAGCAGATCCCGCTTTTAGCATCCGAGACGTATTGCCCAGCATAATTATTCACATCAACCGCATAGCAATACGCATCTTGCCTGCTTTTGCAGTCAAAATAAACTTTCACGGACTTTGAATAACTAACCATGCTTTTGCTTCCACCGAAATTATATTTTCCGGCACTGTATTTCTGCTGTTCATTCCAAGCACTCAGATCTATAAACAACTGACTTCTACTTTGGTGCCTATAAACTCGAATGGGGTCCAGGGCAAAGCTATTGATGCGCTCTCTATTGCGCTCTATTATATTCTTCAAACCATAAAGACGAATTTCATCGTCGGAAGGGGCAGGAGGTCTTTCAGACAACATATTCACGCTGTCGTTGAAAGATAACAGCAGCACTACTCCAATCATTCCTCTCAGAATGAGATCCGCCCACATTTCACGCCCCTTTTTTATCTTAGATTATCACCTCATGTTCAAATCCAATCGTAGATCCTTGGCCACCTTGAGCGTCTAACGCGCTCTCTCCTTCCGCCCGCCCATCACTGATTCCCTGTTCCCCGGTACCAGCGCGCCGTTACCCGTCTCGCGACTCGGTATCCGTGCCTGTCTTCTTGAGCGTCTGGCGCGCTCTCTCAATCTCCGGGCTTATCTGCCCTGCTGCTTCGTCTACCTGCCCTGTCATAAGCCATAGGGCGTATTTCGGCCACTGGACACAGATTGCCTCCAGCATTTCGCCCTTCGGGGCTCGGCCTGTCTGCTCGATGCTCTCTACAGTTTTCTTCGCTACACCAATGAGTTGCGAGAATTCATGGCGGCCAGTCGTCTCGACCTCGCGAATTTCTCGCATTCTTCTTGCCAGCTCACTAGACATGTCCTAACTTCTTAGTATACTGATTACATAGGTACCCATTAGTGAGGGCACCGCTAGGTGTCGCGCGACCTCGCCACACCTGCATGAACATACCACAGCGAGCCAAAACGAGCTGATACCGCCATGGAAAAGAACAACGCGCCCCAGGTCCCGGCCACCGTGCCCGTCATGACCATTGAGCGATTCTCCGAGCTTTCCGGCCTTTCCCATGACGTCATTAAGGGCCAGCTCCAATTGGGCAATCTGCCGCTGTTCAAGATCGGCCGCCGTCGCATGGTCAATGTGGCGCTGCTCAACGCCGAATGCCTCCAGGCGGAGGACTGGTCATGATCCAGGTCACGTTCGCCCACCTCGTCGCCGACGCCCCCTCTGAGGGCACCGGCTTTTACCTGGATGGCCTATACGCGGGCTATATCGGGCAGGACGCTACCGGCGCCGCCTTTGTCTATTTCCATCGCGCGTTCTGGCTTCCTACTCGTCTTCGCGAGGCTCGCGGCTATGTCCCCGTCGCTGATCGATCCGCTGCCCTACGTCTTGTGTCTCGGCTTGCTCTACGTCTGGCTTACCGGCAACTGAGGTCTCGCGCTCGGACCACCGTCAATTCGCCCTGCGCCAGCACCTTCTATCAGCGTGTGCTGGCCGACACCGATTTTCAGCGCACCTTGGCCCGCGTGCTGATCGACCAGCGCACCTGGAATGACCCCAGCCAGGGCAACGGCTCACGCGATCTCGCGTTCACTCCTGAATGCGCATCGCCTGAGCCCGTGCCCGCTCCGCGTCCCACCAAGCGCGTCTTCAACGTCTACCCGGCGTTGACCTTCAACCTCTTGCACTACACCGACGGCAGCTATCGCCGCGTCACTGCCGCTGACATCCAGGCCGGGGCCGACCCACGCCCCGCCAATACCGCGTTCCCCTTCGCCCAGGTCACCGGTGGCTCGCTCCCCCCGTCGCCTGCCCCTGGCGGTACCTGGGCGCTTTTTATTCCCCCGACCGTGGTGCCTCTCGTGCCCGGTCATCGCCACGCAGTCCCCACCACGAGGAACACCCAATGACCACGACCAAGAAACAGCCCGTTCGTGTGTTCCTGGATCAGAGCGACCACTCCCGGTTTCTCGTCCAGGCTGGCACCAACCGCCTGACCCCTTCCGCCCTGGGCGAACGGCTCATGCAATACGGCCTCTCCCTGCTCGAAAGCGGCGACCGCTCGCCGTTGGAAGGCACCACCCCGGCCCGCCCGGACGCCGGGGCTTAAGTCATGTTGCTGCCTGCCCGTCACCCGTCGCCCATCGGTCGCACGGCGTCCCAGGCCGGCACCGCGCCCCCCGTCATACCCTGCGCAGCACGGGTTGACGGGGGGCGCGGGATCGGCCGCCGTGCATCCCGACCGATGGACGACGGGCAGGGGTGGGTAGCCGCCTGCCCGGAGCCCCGAGTCTTGAGGGAGCGGGCCAAGCGGTGCCTCCAGGGCCGTGACTACGGTCACGCCGCCCTGCTCTATGCCCAGGCGGAACACCTCACCCGGATGCTCGACCCCGAGTCGTCCGACCTCACTGAGCTAGTCGTACTCGCTCGCCACTGCCACATCCTGGCAACCCGGTACCAACGCTGAAAGGAACCCAACCATGTCCATGATTAACACCATTCAAGCCCACGTCATCGGTGCCTCTCGCTACGAAGTCGAAGGCATCAAGGGCGCCAAGCTCATCATCATGAATGAAGCCGACCCTACCAATGACAACCTCTTCGGCTTCCAGACCTCCACCATGTCCGCGCCTTACGAGATGGTCGACCGCATCCGCGAACTCAACCCGCGCCTGCCCGGCAACCTCGAACTCGATGTCGAGATTCGCGCCTCCCAGGGCAAGGTCACGATGCACGCCATCGCCGTGCGTGAAGCCTCCGTGAGCGGGCGTTCGCGTCAGGCTGACGCCAAGCCCGACGCGGCCAGCGGCAAGACCAGCTAACACGGGGTGCCACAGATGACTGACGACCAATTCAATGCCCTGTGGCTCCTCATCTTTTGTATCGGGCTCGTGCTCGCGTTCGGGCTCGGTGCAATCAAGGGTGGCCAACGATGAGCCCTTCGGAACTCATCGGCTACCTGCTCGGCGCCTACGCCCTCGGTTGGGCGTGGGGCAAAGCCACACTCACCTTCAAGCAATTTGCGGAGAAAACCCTATGAAAACCCGACTGAAAAACGCGCTCGTCACGACCCGCAACGCCGCCCGCTCGATCCCCGGCAAGGTCGCCATGATCGGCGTCGGCACCATCGCCACGGCCAGCGCCGCCATGGCCTCCGATGCCGGCGGCTCGGCTGCCTCTGCGGCCTTCAAGTCGCTCCAGGACCAGGGCAGCAGCATGGCGAGCGAAGCATGGCCGGTGGTGACCGCCATCGTCGGCTCGCTGCTCGCCATCGGGCTGTTCAAGAAGTTCGCCAACAAGGCCACCTGATCCGGTGGTTCAACCGGCCCCGCTGTCCGCCCTGGGCGCATACCGGGGCCGGTCGCCAGGGGCCTTTCGGGGCTCCTTTTTTTGCGGGTGAGTTATGCGATTTATTCTTTTTTTTACCCTTGCCTTACTCTCGTCTAGCGCCTCTGCTTCTTGGTCCTATTATTCCAATGCATTTTTGTGCAAAGGCCAATCCCCGTCTTCTTATATGTGGGATGAAAATTATGTGTTTTATGCCGGCGCCGAGCAGACTTCGAGCTCTGGCTGCAAATATATTCCTATCTATCGATCACCTAAATCAGGCTGGGATTTGCCGCCAAACAATGAGACTGTTTACGGTTCTGTATACACTGACGAACAATGCCAAGCCGCTTACGGCGGTGAGATGAAGGCAGTTGATGTGCCGACAGGCTCCTTGCTGTCATCTAATGCCTACGTCAATACCGGTGCCTGTAAGCTCTATCAAACACCCGGGGTCACCTTCTGCACCAATAATAAGGACGCTAACGGCAACGATACCGGTACGGAACATTGCTCCACCATCTGGCGCACCGAATCCACCGGCGAACAGAACGCCCCCGACACCGAAGGCGCGACCGTCGAAGAATCACCGTTTCAGCTCACGGATAATCCATCGAGCTGCGCCAACGGCTCCTATTCCTCTGGGGGCAAAAGCTACTGCTACACCGGCCAATCGACCGATATCAACACCATCCATATCGGCGACGACGGTAACCCGGTGACCAATGACGGCGGCACCGACACCGGTGGCAATACCGGCGGTGGCGATACCGGTTCGGTCAGCGAGGGCGGCTCGACTGGCGGTGGCTCCACGGGTGGTGGATCGACCGGCGGTGGCGGCTCATCAGGCGGCGGCGGTGGCGCTTCCGGTGGCGGGTCTTCCGGTGGTGGCTCGACCGGGGGTGACACCTCGACCGGTGGCGGCGATACGTCGACCGATGACGACACCACGCCCACCCAAGGCGATACCGGCAGCACTGACGGCGGTAGCAGCGACAGTGGCAGCAACGACAGCGGCGACGGCGAAGAGAGCGATGAACCCGGCGATGGCCTCGATGCTGTACTGGATGCCATCGGCGGCGTGCGTAAGGCGATCAATGATGGCTTTTCCAACCTCGTCGATAAGATCGCCGGTGTGGGCGATGCCATCGATGAGGGTAATCAGGCCGCCGAAGATCGTTTCTCTGCTATGGCCGAAAGCGCCCCTACTCAGGCTGAGCTAGAAGCTGAGTTCGGCTCCGATGAAGATGCGCAAAGCACCTTGGACTCCGCGCTTAAAGAAGCCGGCTCGACCCTGACCGGCTATATCGATGGGACAGATTCGACTTTCTCTGGTCCTTTCAAGGCCATGAAGGATTTAGCCGGCTCTGTCATCCCCAGCGTGCCGCCCCCCTCCTGCACACCTCTCGTTTTCGCTCCCGGCAAGGTCTACACCATCACCATCGATTGCGAGATATTCGAGCTTATCCGTTCGGCACTTGCTTGGATCCTCTACGTGCTGACGGCGTGGATGATTATTTCCATCATGTTTAATTCTCGGCCAGCCTAATAGGAGATAGTGATGGCAGCTCCCGCAGTTGTACTCGGACTATCGGCCACTATTTGGAAAGCCATTGTTCACACCATTGGGCAAGGGGTTTTTAACGGCAACCTTCGCATATTACTGGCTCGCATCGGTGTCGGAGTTGGCCTTTTCATTCTCAAGGCCACCATTCTTGCCACCGTCATCGTCTACTTTTACTCCGGCGTTTCCGACTTCATCGACACTATTATTGTTAGCCTACCGCCGATGTTAAGTGACGGCATTGCCCGTATTCTTCCCAGCAACTTCGTTGCCTGTGTCTCGGCAATCCTCGGCGTCAAGGCGCTCGCCTTTATCTTCGCGATCCACAGCAAGTTGATTTCCATGTTCATGGGGAACAGCTAATGGCCGTCTATGTCGTCACCGGCAAACTGGGCGCGGGCAAGACGCTGGTCGCCGTGGGCAAGATCAAGGACAAGCTCAACCACGGCTGCCCGGTGGCCACCAACCTCGACCTGCGCCTGCATAAGCTGATCGGCGAACGCGCGCGCAACACCCGCGTCTATCGCATCCCCGACAAGCCCCAGCTCGCCGACCTGGAAGCCATCGGCAGCGGCAATGACACCTACGACGAAGCCAAGAACGGCCTCCTGGTGCTCGATGAGTGCGGCACCTGGTTTAACTCCCGCTCCTGGGCCGACAAGTCGCGCCAGGACGTCATCAACTGGTTTCTGCACGCGCGCAAGCTCGGCTGGGACATCATCTTTCTGATCCAGGATCTCTCGATCATGGACAAGCAGGCCCGCGTGGCACTGGCCGAGCACGTCGTATACTGCCGCCGCCTTGACCGCCTGTCGCTGCCCTTCATCGGCGCGCTCTGGTCGATGTTCGCCGGCGGCAAGCTGCCGATGCCGAAGCTCCACCTCGGCATCGTCAAGTACGGCGACTCCCCGCAAAGCCTCGTCGTCGAGCGCTGGACCTACACCGGCCGCGCGCTCTACCCGGCCTATGACACCAAGCAAGCCTTCTCCGACGCCTACCCGCACCAGACCTACATGATGCTACCGCCGTGGCTCACCCATGGCGTGTTCCGCGTCCCCCGCGATGCGAGGTTCTACATGCGCATGACCCGTATCTACTGGAAGCGCTTCAACCGCCCGTTGCTGGGTCTCGCTTCCTTCGTTCTGGGCATCGCCCTCACCACGTCCGTCCTCGTCACCCAGGCCGTCAGCGCGCGACGAGAGAACGCACCCGAGGCCACGCCCGATCCAGCGCCCGCCGTCGATCTCTCCCGCTTCGACCGCGCGCGCATCACCGGCTACGCCCAGCTGGGCGACCTCACCACCTACCGCCTCCTGGACGGCGACCACCGGCCCACCACCAGCGACGACCTCGAACGCCTCGGCCTCGACGTCATCCCGATGGGTGCCTGTCATCTCCGCCTCGGCTCTGGAGCCCACCATGTCGACATCGGTTGCTAATCTCGTCCGCGCCACCCTGACCGCTGGCGCCCTGCTGCTCACGTCCACCGCCCACGCCCTGCCCATCGATATGCAGGACGCCGACGTGCGCGACTTCGTGCACTGGTACAGCCAGCAAACCGCCACCCCCATCGCCATCGACCCGCGTGTCCATGGCACCCTGACCGTCTACGCCCCGGACGTGCCGCCCGATCAGCTCCCCGAGTTCTTCCACGGCGTCATGCAGTCCCACGGCTATCAGCTCGTCCCCGGCAACCCGCCGACCCTGGCACCGGCCCGGCGCGACCAGACGTTCATGAGCCGTATCGCCACCCCGCCCCCGCGTGAGCCCAGCGTCTCCCGCGTACTGCCGATCAACCATCTACGCGCCGACGATCTCGCGCCCCTGGTCGACGCCTTCCTGATACAGAACACCCCCGGTAGCGCGCAGGCCACCCACGCCCAGGTGCTGCACGCCGCCAACGCGCTCCTGGTCAGCGGCCCCGCCGACCGCATCCAGGCGCTCGAACGGCTGCTGCCCCAGATCGACGTTACCCGCGCCCAGGTGCTCATCCGCGCGCTGATCTTCGAGACCACCGACGGCGACACCCTCGACCTCGGTGTCTCGTTTGGCCGCGCCAGCCCTGGCAGCAACCCCGCCGGGGGCTTCAACACCGCCGGGCTCGGTCGCACGCTCTCGGTGCCCGGTGGCGCCTTCGGCATCTTCGACGGCAACGTCCTCGCGCTCGCGATCTCGGCACTCAAGCGCGACAGCAACGCCCGTATTCTCTCCACGCCGCAGATACTGGCGCTCTCCGGCCAACGCGGCACCATCTCGGTCGGCCAGAACGTCCCCTTTATCACCGGTCGCGTGACCGGCTCCGCGGCCAACGTCGAGAACCCCTTCCAAACTATCGAGCGCCGCGACATCGGCATCACCCTCAACGTGCTGCCGGTGGTCACCCCCTCGGGGCTGATCGTCATGGACGTGGGCACCTCTGCCGACAGCCTCACCGACTCGGTGCTCGCATCCGACATCATCACCAACCAGCGCAGCATCAACACCACGGTACAGATTCAATCGGGCCAGTCGGTGCTCCTGGGCGGCCTCGTCTCCGAAGAGAACCGACAGCAGCAAAACCGCGTGCCGGTGCTCTCCGACATCCCCGTCATCGGCGCCCTGTTCCGCTCCACCTCGACCAGCCACCAGAGCAGCAACCTCTACGTCCTGCTGCAAGCCACCGTCCTACCGACTCGGGAGGCCGCCTCATGACCCGCACCAACGCCTGGGTACCGCTCGCCCAGTGGCTCGCGATCCTCGCCATGACGCAGGAACACGCCATCAAGTTCATATGGCCCGACTCGCCCGCCGTACCCTGGGCCATCCTGGTCGGGCGCATCGTCTTCCCGCTGTTTGCCGGCATGGTCGCTTGGCATCTGCTGCACAACACCCGCCGCCCGCTACGCTACGGCTGTCGCCTGCTGCTGGTCGGCCTCGTCGCCCAGCTCCCTTACGCCCTGGTCGTCACCCCGGACAAGCTCAACGTCTGCTTTACCCTGGGCCTGGGGCTGCTCGCCGTGGTGCTGCTGGTGCGTCTCGAGGAGCGCACTCTACAGCTCGCCGCCGGGCTCACACTGCTGATGCTCGCCCTCGCCGCCCATCCCTGGATCGAATACGGCCTCCCTGGGCTGCTGCTGGTGCCCGCGTTCGCCCTGGCGTTCCGCTACCCCCGGCACACCGCCGCCGCTCTCCCGCTCCTGTTCGCCGCGATCCTCATCAACGCCATCCCGGCCCGCATGGTCGTCAGCCTCGCTACCGCCGTCGTGCTCCTCCTGCTGGCCAACGGGTCGCTCTCCTGGCGCATACCCGTCCCGGCCATACCGCGCCCCCTGCGGCTCTCCTGGTACCCGCTGCACCTGCTCGTCATCACCCTGGTCACCGCGGGCATCACGTCATGAGGGGGTCAACACGGACTGCCGGGGACCGACGACTAGTGAGTGGGGGTAGACGAATCTGTCGTCGGGCAACGGTAGTCGACAGCCGTTTGCCCACTTGCCTGATTCTCCACGCTCAAAAATTCAAAAACGTCACTGCGTATCACTGTGTCTCGTTCTGGAAAGTCACTTGCCCAATCCGGCATTTCTTTATTTACAACAATGACTTACAAGAAAACACACGCCAATATCGGGGCATGCATTGGGCGAGACCCTCCCTGTAACACGTCTCGCTAACCGACTATCGATCTGACCATACCGGCTCACTACGGACAGTTTTGGAGTATTCGACAATGAAGACTTGGGAACGCTATTCGCTGGCATCGCTCGCCAAAGGCACGCAGGACGAGAAGGGGCGTTTGTTCATCAGTCCCAAGGGCCAGCGCAACCACGGCAACATCAAGCTCCTGCACGCCGGCGTCGACACCGTGCGCCAGCTCTACGCGGGCAAGCCCTGCATGGCCCTGTTCGATCAAATCATCGAGGTCTACCGCGAAGGCCGGGGCGCCACCATGGACCTGTTCGGCACCACCTGGAGCGTCGGCGCGGGCAACACCCAAAGCGGCTTTCGCTACCGCCTGCAGAACAACGACCTGGGCGTCATCGTCCTGTTCTACGCCAGGCACGTGAAGGCCGAAGACATCGGCACTCACCTCAAGATCGAGCTCTCCCCGCACTTCATCCACGAGCACAGCACCGCCGACGTGCAAGCCTACATGGATGGCATCGCCAAGCAGCTCCTCGCCTATGTCGAGCCCATGGGCTGTGCCGTGCACCTCGCGCTAGACGTCCAAGGCTGGCAGCCCCCCGCCGACTTCCTCGAACGCTTCATCACCCGCTCCAAGAAAGTCACGCGCATCAACGGCATCGACGAGTTCAGCTTCAACCACGGCCACATCGCCACCTCCTACGGCAACGCCGAAACCTTCATGTTCGGCACCGCGGGCGCGCTACAGTGCTGCCTCTACAACAAGACCAAAGAGGCCCACTACCGCGACAAAATCCACTTCTGGGAAAGCATCTGGCAGCAGTCGGCCAGCGATGACCCCATGGCCTCCGACTACGACCCTGAGCGGGACGTATGGCGAATCGAGATGCGCTTTCACCAGTCGGTGCTGCGTGAGTTCGCCCAGGGCACCCCCTGCAACGTCGACACCGGTGAATGCCTCGACATGGCCCACGGCTTCAAGCGCTTCACCGACACCGTGCCCCACCTCACCGGCCTCTGGCGCACCTCCATGGGCAAGTATCGGCTCGACCACTCGCGAGACCTGATCGACAGCACATGGCAGCTCCTGCAGGAAGATGCCCGCTTCTACGATCACGAACCCCACCTGTTCTACAAGCGAGCGCGCAAGGCCCCGGGACTCGGCAACGAAAAGAACGTCGCCCTGGTCGTGGGTAACCTCATCTCCCTCTACGCACGCCAGGGCTTCACCATCCAGCAAGCCATGCAAGGGCTCTCCCGCTGCGGGGCCTGGGACGACATCGCCAACTACTACCGCCGACGGGGATTGGATGCGGGACAGCTACGCCAGCTCATCGAACAACGGCTGGTTGAGCGGCGGTTACTCGGGAAGGCGGCTTGATGGCGATCAGCAAGACCGAGAAAGGCTGGAAGGTCGACATCCGCCCCAACGGGGCCGACGGCAAGCGGGTACGCCGGACGTTCAAGACGCAGGCCGAAGCCAGACGCTTCGAAGGCAAGATACTGGCCCAGGTCGCCGATGGCAGCCGCTACACGCCCACCAAGCGTGACAACCGCCGTCTCTCTGATCTCATCCAGATGTGGTACGACTTCCACGGCGTCTCGCTGAAGGACGGTAAGCGTCGCTATCATCAGCTTCTGGCACTCGCCAGCAAGATGGGTAACCCACTGGCACGCACCATCACGCCGATGCACGCCGCCCAGTTTCGCCAGCTACGACTCGCGGAAGGCATCACCCCGACCACAGCCAACCACGATCAGGCGCATCTACGGGCCGTGTTCAATCGCGTGGCCAAGCTCGGCCAGTGGCACCTCCCCAACCCGTTTGCCGGCATCCAGCCGATCAGGGTCGACGAAACCGAGTTGAGCTACCTCACCGAGTCGCAGATACACGACCTACTCGCGATCCTGGACGGCCGCACCAACAAGGATGCCGCCCTGATCACCCGGCTCTGCCTCGCCACCGGTGCCCGCTGGTCGGAAGCCCAATACCTGCGCGCCGAAAACCTCCGCGACGGTCGTGTCACCTTCACCGGCACCAAGAACGGTCGTAACCGCACCATCCCGCTGCCTCAGGAGCTTTATCAGACGCTGGTCGCGCACGGTCGGCGCATCGGTAGACTCTTCCCGACCACGGGCTATAACCCGTTTTCGGATGCGATCAAGGAGGCGGGAATTCAGCTCCCCAAGGGGCAGAGAACGCACGTGTTACGCCACACCTTTGCCAGCCATTTCATGATGAATGGCGGGGACGTATTAACGCTGCAAAAGATACTGGGGCACCAGACCATTACGATGACGATGCGCTACGCGCACCTGTCGCCCGATCACCTGACGGACGCCATCAAATATGCGCCCAAGGTGTATGGACAAAAAGTGGACACGTGCCAAAAAAGGGAAGAATCAAGCTGAGAGGAAGGGAACGCTAAATGCTTGATTTCACATGGTGCCGGCGGTCGGACTCGAACCGACACACTGTTTCCAGCGGCGGATTTTGAATCCGCTGCGTCTACCAATTCCGCCACGCCGGCAGCGGAGTGGCATTATACGGACCCCGGCCTTTGCGTCAATCGCTGCGCTGACTTCGCTCCCCGCCTGCTTTATCATGGCGCCCTCGCTTGGGTCGCCCGGCGGCCTTCGATGCCGCGGCAGCGGCTCGCCTCGAGTGGCCGCGCCAGGCTGCGGTCACGTCATCCCTTTTCGCCGATTCATGAGTGCCATGCAGCGCGCCGACTTCCATTTCGATCTCCCCGACGAGTTGATCGCTCGCTACCCTTCCGAGCAGCGCACCGATTGCCGCCTGCTATGCGTCGATGGCCCTTCCGGGGCGCTGGCGCATGAACGCTTCCCCGATCTGCTCGGGCATCTCGAACCCGGCGACGTGGTGGTGTTCAACGACACGCGGGTGATCCCGGCCCGCCTGTTCGGCCAGAAGGCGAGCGGCGGCAAGGTGGAGATGCTGCTGGAGCGCCCGCTGGATGCCCATCGCGGCCTGGCCCATCTGCGCGCCAGCAAGTCGCCCAAGCCGGGCACCGAGCTGATCTTCGAGGGCGGCATTCACGCCGTGGTGGAAGGCCGGCAGGATGCACTGTTCGAGCTGCGCTTCCTCGGCGAGACGCCGCTGATCGCGCTGCTCGAACAGCACGGCCATATGCCGCTGCCGCCCTATATCACCCGCGAGGATGAACTCGCCGACCGTGAGCGTTACCAGACCGTCTACGCCCGCCGCGAGGGCGCGGTCGCCGCGCCCACCGCCGGCCTGCACTTCGACGAGGCGATGATGGCGGCGCTGCGGGCCAAGGGGGTCGAGATCGCCTTCGTCACCCTGCACGTAGGCGCGGGTACCTTTCAGCCGGTGCGCGTCGACGATATCCGCGAGCACCATATGCACAGCGAGTGGCTGGAGGTGGACGAGCAGGTCTGCGCCAGCGTCAATCGCGCGCGGGAGGCGGGCAAGCGGGTCGTCGCCATCGGCACCACCAGCGTGCGCTGCCTGGAGAGTGCCAGCCAGGAAGATGGTCGCCTGGCGCCCCACCGCGGCGAGACCGATATCTTCATCTATCCCGGCTATCGCTGGCGCTGCGTGGATGCCCTGGTCACCAACTTCCACCTGCCGGAGTCGACGCTATTGATGCTGGTCTCCGCCTTTGCCGGCTATGAAAGCGTGATGCGCGCCTATGCCGCTGCGGTGGAAGAGGAGTACCGCTTCTTCAGCTATGGCGATGCCATGTTCCTCACCCGCCGCGACGCGTGATCGCCCGGGCACGTATCGCGCAAGTGCCGGCGACCTGAGCAATAGAGAGCCGATCGCTGGCTCGCCGAGCGCTAACGAGATGGCCAGGTCGCCGAGCGTAGAGAAATAGCAAGAAAGACATCCAGCGGCCCTAAGGGGCCCGAGCGTGGCGTGCGATTGCCGACGCGCCGAGAGACAGAGAATCCTATGCGACAAGAGTGCTTCATGAAGTTCGAACGCCTGGGTCAGGATGGCCGCGCCCGGCGTGGCCGCCTGACCTTCCCCCGCGGCACGGTGGAGACCCCCGCCTTCATGCCGGTGGGGACCTACGGCACGGTCAAGGGGATGACCCCGCGTGACGTCGAGGCGATCGGCGCCGAGATCATCCTCGGCAATACCTTTCATCTGTGGCTGCGCCCGGGCACCGAGGTGATCGAGGCCCACGGCGACCTGCACGACTTCTCCCAGTGGCAGGGGCCGATCCTCACCGACTCCGGCGGCTTCCAGGTCTTCTCGCTGGGTGCCATGCGCAAGATCACCGAGCAGGGCGTGCACTTCCGCTCACCGGTGGATGGCGCCAAGGTGTTCATGGGGCCGGAGGAGTCGATGGCGGTCCAGCGCTCGCTGGGCTCGGACATCGTGATGATCTTCGACGAGTGCACCCCCTACCCCGCCACCGAGCAGGAAGCGCAGAAGTCGATGGAGCTCTCGCTGCGCTGGGCCAAGCGCTCGCGCGAGGCCCACGGCGACTCGCCCTCGGCGCTGTTCGGCATCGTCCAGGGCGGCATGTACCCGGAGCTGCGCAAGCGCTCGCTGGAAGGGCTGCTCGAGATCGGCTTCGATGGCCTGGCGATCGGCGGTCTCTCGGTGGGCGAGCCCAAGGAGGAGATGATCGGCGTGCTCGACTATCTACCCCAGTGGATGCCGGAAGAGCAGCCGCGCTATCTGATGGGCGTGGGCAAGCCGGAGGATCTGGTCGAGGGCGTGCGCCGCGGGGTCGACATGTTCGACTGCGTGATGCCGACCCGCAACGCGCGCAACGGCCACCTGTTCACCGCCGAGGGCACGGTCAAGATTCGTAACGCCACCCACCGCCACGACACCCGGCCGCTGGAATCGGACTGCGACTGCTATACCTGCCAGCACTTCTCGCGCGGCTATCTACACCACCTCGATCGGTGCGGCGAAATGCTCGGCTCGATGCTCAACACCATCCACAATCTGCGCTACTACCAGCGCCTGATGGCCGGTTTGCGCGGGGCTATCGAAGCGGGTACATTGGCCGACTTCGTAGCACAATTCTATCGGCGGCGGGGGCTTCCCGTACCGCCCGGGGTCGACTGACAAGAGACGCGCTGGCCGGTGGCGACGCCGGCGGGCCGGATAAGTCTCGTAACGTATCACCCGTTCACATCGCAACTCTCGCGACTTCCATCGCGCAACTTCGGAGAACCATCCATGCTGGACTTTTTCATCCCTGCGGCCCACGCCCAGGATGCAGCCGCACCTGGCGGTGGTGGCATTGCCCAGATCATCATGCTGGTCGGCTTCGTGCTGATCTTCTATTTCCTGCTGTGGCGCCCGCAGTCCAAGCGTGCCAAGCAGCACAAGCAGTTGATCTCCAACCTCTCCAAAGGTGACGAAATCGTCATCGGCGGCGGGCTGATGGGCCGCATCACCGAGGTGACCGACGACTTCATCAGCATGGAAATCGCCGAAGGCACCGTGGTCAACGTGCAGAAGAACGCCGTGGCCTCCGTGCTGCCCAAGGGTACCCTGAAGTCGCTGTAATCCTTCGGGCCACCGGCATCGTCGCCGGTGGCCCGCCTCATTTCCGCGACAGTCTTCGCACGACGATCCCCCCGATCGTCATTGAATGAAAGGACAGGGCTTCCATGCTCAATCGTTACCCCCTGTGGAAGTATCTGCTGATACTCATCGTCTTCGTCGTCGGTGTCATCTACGCGTTACCCAATCTTTATCCGCAGGACCCCGCCGTTCAGATCAGCACGACCAATGGCACCCTGGACAGCCAGCAGCTCGAGCGTGTGACCCAAGTTCTCGCCGACGACGGCATCGCGGTCAAGTCGGCCAGCATGACCGGCAACTCGACCGCCCTCATTCGTCTCGACAACGCCGAACAGCAGTTACCCGCGCGCGACGCGATCGACAAGGCGCTCGACGACAACTACACCGTGGCGCTCAACCTGGCCGACTCCACCCCCGAGTGGCTGACCAGCCTGGGCGCGACCCCGATGAAACTCGGCCTCGACCTGCGCGGCGGCGTGCACTTCCTGCTCGAAGTGGACATGCAGGCCGCGGTCAAGCAGCGCCTGGAAGCCACCGCCAGCGCCATCCGCGCCGACCTGCGCGACCAGCACATCCGCTACCGCGGCACCGAGATCGACGGCAACGCCCTGCATCTCGAGTTCGCCAACGTCGAGGATCGCAACGCCGCTCGCGACCAGATCCGGCAGAGTTTCCGCGAGTTCCAGCTGCAGAGCCGCGAAGAGGGCCGCCGCGCCTTCCTCGACATGTCGCTCACCGAGCAGTCGATCAAGGACATTCAGGACTACGCCGTCGAGCAGAACCTGACCACGATCCGCAACCGCGTCAACGAGCTGGGCGTCTCCGAGCCGCTGGTCCAGCGTCAGGGCCCCAACCGTATCGTGGTCGAGCTGCCGGGGGTGCAGGACACCGCCGAGGCCAAGCGTATCGTCGGTGCCACCGCCAACCTGGAATTCCGCCTCGAGGCGCGCCCAGATGCGCCGGCCTCCGAGACCGAGACCTTCCCGTTCCGCAACAACCCGCAGCGCACCGCGACCCTGTCGCGTGACGTGATCATCACCGGTGACCGCGTCTCCAGCGCCAGCCAGGGCTTCGACCAGAACGGCCGCCCCCAGGTCAACATCAACCTGGATGGCACCGGCGGTTCGCTGATGAACCAGGCCACCCGCACCAACATCGGCCGCAGCATGGCGGTGCTCTATATCGAGCACAAGACCGACACGCGCACGGTGATGAAGGACGGCAAGCCGGTGGTGGAGCACATCCCCTCCACCGAGCGCAGCATCATCAGCCTAGCGACCATCCAGAGCGCGCTGAGCAACCGCTTCCGCATCACCGGTCTGGACTCCCCGACCGAAGCGCGTGAGCTGGCCCTGCTGCTGCGTTCCGGCTCGCTCGCCGCGCCGATCTACTTCGTGCAGGAGAGCACCATCGGGCCAAGCCTGGGCGCACAGAACATCGAGCGCGGGATCTTCTCGGTGATCGTCGGCGGGCTGCTGGTGGTGGCGTTCATGCTGATCCGCTACAAGGCGTTCGGCGTCATCGCCAACGTCGCCCTGGCGGTCAACCTCACCCTGCTGATCGCGATCATGTCACTGCTCAATGCCACCCTCACGCTGCCCGGCATCGCCGGTATCGTGCTCACCCTGGGCATGGCGGTGGATGCCAACGTCCTGATCTACGAGCGCATACGTGAGGAACTCAGACGCAAGACGCCGGCACAGCAGGCGATTCACGCCGGCTACGGGCGCGCCTTCACCTCGATCGTCGACGCCAACCTGACCACGCTGCTGGTGGCGGTGGTGCTTTTCTCCATCGGCACCGGCCCGGTCAAGGGCTTCGCGGTGACGCTGTCGATCGGCATCCTGACCTCGATGTTCACCGGCATCATGGTGTCGCGTGCCCTCGTCAATCTCTCCATCGGCGGCAAGCCGTTGAAGAAACTCTGGATCTAGGAGACGCGAGCCATGCGCCAATTCGATTTCATGGGCAAACGCCGCATCGCCTTCATCGTCTCGATCGTCCTCACGATCGTCTCGGTCGGTGCGCTCGTGCTGCTCAACCTCAATCTGGGTCTGGACTTCACCGGCGGCACCGTGGTCGAGCTGCACTACGCCGCCACGCCGTCGCTCGACGATGTGCGCGCCCTGCTCGCCAGCCACGGCTTCGAGAACTTCCAGGTGCAGACCTTCGGCGCCGCCAACGAAGTGCTGGTGCGCCTGCAGCAGACCTTCAACAACGATGTCGGCAATCAGGTGGTCGCCGCGCTCGACGCCAACGGCGCTTCGATCGAGCTGGTCCGGGCCGAGTTCGTCGGCGCCCAGGTCGGCGACCAGCTGCGTGACCAGAGCGGTCTGGGCATGCTGGTGGCCATGGCCGGTGTCGCGGTCTACGTCGCCTTCCGCTTCCAGTACAAGTTCGCCCTGTGCGCGCTGATCTCGCTGGCCCACGACGTGGTGATCGTGCTGGGGCTGTTCGCGCTGTTCCAGTGGGAGTTCGACCTCACCGTGCTGGCCGGGATCATGGCGGTCATCGGCTACTCGCTGAACGACACCATCATCGTCTACGACCGTATCCGCGAGAACATCCGGCTCTCGCGCAGCGACGACATGGCGCAGATCTTCAACGAAGCGATCAACCAGACCCTGTCCCGTACCCTGGCGACCTCGGGCACCACCTTGCTGGTGCTGTTTGCGCTGTTCTTCCTCGGCGGTGACATGATCCACAACTTCTCGATCTCGCTGATTCTGGGAATCGTCGCCGGTACCTTCTCTTCGGTCTATGTCGCCGCAGCGCTGCTGCTGGTGTTCAAGCTCGAGCGCCAGGATCTGATCCCGGCGAAGAAGGAGAACGTCGAAGGCGAAGAAGAGCTGCCCTGAGCCGCGCCGTGACCGCTGCTTGACCCAAGGCCTCTCCCCGGAGAGGCCTTTTTCGTGGCTGCCTTCCCGCCCCCGGCGGCCTCATTCCACTGCGACGCTCCTGAGACCGCGCCAGGGCGCTCGGAACTCGACGCCGGCGCGCCGAGCTGGGGTATGATGAGTCGCCCTCCACGCTTGCCATCAGGGAGATCCATGGCTCCTATCTTTGCCGATTCCAGCGTCGCCCGCTGGCTGCTGGTGCTGGTGATGATCGCCGGCGTCTACTTCTTCATCGACTTCCTGATTCCGGTGCTCGCCGCGCTGATCATCTGCGTCGCCAGCTGGCCGCTCTACCGCTGGCTGCTGGCGCACTGCGGCCAGCGCCGCACCCTGGCCGCGAGCATCGCCCTGGTGCTGATCATCCTGTGTCTGGTGATCCCCATCGTGATGGCCTGCACCTACGCCTTCCAGGAGCTCAAGGGCTGGATCGGCTGGCTGCTGGCCGCCAACCAGCACGGCATTCCGGTGCCGGCCTGGGCCGCCCAGTTACCCGGAGTCGGTAGCTGGGTGCGCGAGCAGTGGCAGACCTACCTGGCCGAACCACATGCGCTGGAGTCCTATCTTCAGTTGGTGGGTGGCGAGCACATCGGCAATATCTCGCGCTGGGTGCTGGCGCTCGGCAGCAATGCGGTGCATCTCGCCCTCACCCTGCTGTTCATGCTGATCACACTGTTCTTTCTCTACCGCGACGGGGTGGGCATGGCGCGCCAGTTGGATATCGTCGGCGAGCGCATCCTGCCGGCGCGCTGGCAGCGCTTCTCGCGGGTGGTACCGGCGACCATCAGCTCCACCGTGGTCGGCATGGGCCTGATCGCCCTCGGCGAGGGGTTGGTGCTGGGCACCGCCTACTGGATCGCCGGGGTGCAGTCACCGGTGGTCCTCGGCGTAATCACCGCCTTCATGGCGCTGGTCCCCGGCGGCGCCCCGCTCACCTTCACCCTGGTGTCGCTCTATCTGATCGCCACCGGGCATCTGCCCAACGGCATCGGGCTGTTCCTGTGGGGGGCGATCGAGCTGTTCATCGTCGACAAGACGCTGCGCCCACGGCTGGTCGGCGGGCCGATCAAGCTGCCCTTCCTGCCCACCTTCTTCGGGCTGGTCGGCGGGGTGAAGACCATGGGGCTGGTGGGGCTGTTCGTGGGGCCGGTACTGATGGCTCTGCTGGTTGCCAGCTGGCGCGAGTGGCTGCACGACGACGAGGCCCCGGACGCCCCCAGCGAGGCGGAGCGCTGGGGCTACGGCAATCCGCGGCTGATCGCCCGCTATACCGGTCAGCGGCCGGACTGATCGCGCCCCAGGGCGATGGCGTAGCGCTTCAGCTTGCGCACCACGCTGGGCTGGCTGATACCCAGGCGCTCGGCCAGCGCATAGGTAGAGCCGTGGGTCTCGGCGAGCTGGGCCAGGATACGCCGCTCGTGGGCCGCCAGCGCCGCTTTCAACCCCTCGCCCTCGGCCAGTAGCGCGGCGTCCGCCGGGTCCGTCGGATGCCACGACGGCGGCACCCCGGCGGTGCCCGGCTCGCTACCCGCCGGGCCGCCGATCACACTGCTCTCCGCCGCCAGCCAGGCGCGCTCCAGCCAGTTCTCCAGCTCGCGTACGTTGCCCGGCCACTCGGCGCTCATCAGCTCGGCCCAGGCCCGCGGGTGGAGCATCTTGTCATCGCCGTAGCGGCGGTTGAGCCGCTCCAGATGGCGCTCCGCCAGCCCGCGAATCTCTTCGCGGCGCTCGCGCAGCGGCGGCAGCGTCACCGGGATGACGTTGAGCCGATAGTAGAGATCGAGCCGGAAGGCGCCCTCCTCCACCTGCCGCGCCAGGTCGCGATTGGTCGCCACCACCAGGCGGAAGTCGACCCGCCGCGAGCGGGTATCGCCGAGCCGGGTGAGCGAGCCATCCTGGATCACCTTGAGCAGCTTGGACTGCATGGTCAGCGGCAGCTCGCCGATCTCGTCGAGGAACAGGGTGCCATTGTGCGCCTGCTCCAGCAGCCCCGCCTTCCCCTGCCGCGCCGCCCCGCTGAAGGCGCCGGGCTGGTAGCCGAACATCTCCGACTCGAACAGCGACTCGGGGATCGCCGCGCAGTTGACGTCGACGAAGGCGCCGTCGCGGCGGCGGCTCCAGCGGTGCAGCTGACGCGCAAAGGCGGTCTTGCCCACCCCCGATTCCCCCAGCATCAGCACCGTGGCGTCGGTCGGCGCGCTGCGCTTGAGCAGCTGGGTGATCTCACGCATCACGCGGCTCTTGACCACCAGCTCGCCGGCCTCGCCCGGAAGCTCTCCCGGCGCCTCGTGATGGCGCTTGAGATGCTCGGTGAAGCGCTGCTGCAGCAGCGCGTACTCGTCCTGCAGCAGGCGCAGATCGGTGAGATCCCGCGAGCGACTGATCACCCGCACCAGGCGTCCGCCGACATACACCGGATGCGCCTCGGCGATCACCTGGCGGCCGGTGCCGGTGCGCTGCATCAGCTGCGCCGGCTGGCCGCTGCGGATCACTTCCAGCGACACCGAGGGCGAGAGCACGCCGCTGGCCTGCAGCGCCTGCACGGTGGTCGCGCACAGCGTCTCCCGCGGCATGCCGTAGACCGTCGCGGCGCCGGGGCTGACATCGAGGATGCGTCCCTCGGCATCGACCACGAACAAATGATCCTGGGCGGTCTCGACCATCGCCTTCAGGGTGGCAAGGTCCGCTTGGGCCTCGGTCATCGTCGTCTCCGATTCGATTTTGCATCATTGATACGTATTTGAATCAAAAGCTGCAAGCCATCGATACAAAAACGCATCACGCCTCGCTAGCGACCGCCCAAAATCAACCAGTTACGGTTGGCACGCTTTATGCGTGGTGATCAGTGACCCTTAGACAATCACAATCCAGGAGACGGTATGTCCCACCAGCCCGAGGATCGCACCCCGCTCAACCAGCCGCTGGGCGGTAACGAGATGCCCCGCTTCGGCGGCCCGGCGACCATGATGCGCCTGCCGACCCAGCACAGCGCCGCCGGGCTCGACGCCTGCTTCATCGGTATCCCGCTGGATATCGGCACCTCCAACCGCCCCGGCACCCGCTTCGGGCCACGCCAGATCCGTGACGAATCGCGCATGCTGCGGCCGTTCAACATGGCGACCCGCGCCGCGCCCTTCGAGAGCCTGCAGGTGGCGGATATCGGCGACGTCCCGATCAATACCTTCGATCTCAAGAAGAGCGTCGGCATCATCGAGCGCTTCTACCACGAGATGCTCGGCCACGACGTCATCCCGCTGACCCTGGGCGGCGATCACACCATCGCCCTGCCGATCCTGCGCGCCATGGCCGCCAAGCACGGGCCGGTGGGGCTGATCCATGTCGATGCCCATGCCGACATCAACGACCAGATGTTCGGCGAGCAGATCGCCCACGGCACCCCCTTCCGCCGCGCCGTGGAAGAGGGGCTGCTGGATACGAACCGAGTGGCGCAGATCGGTCTGCGCGGCACCGGCTACGCCGCCGACGAGTTCGACTGGGGCCGCGACCAAGGCTTCAGGGTGGTGCCGGCGGAGGCGTGCTGGCACCAAAGCCTGACACCGCTGATGGCGGAGATTCGCGAAAAGGTCGGCGGCGGGCCGGTCTATCTGAGCTTCGACATCGACAGCCTCGACCCCGCCTACGCCCCGGGCACCGGCACGGTCGAGATCGGCGGGCTGACCATTCCCCAGGCGCTGGAGATCATCCGCGGCTGCCACGGCCTGGATCTGGTCGGCTGCGATCTGGTCGAGGTCTCGCCGCCCTACGATGCCCACGGCCAGACCGCGGTGGTCGCCGCCAATCTGCTGTTCGAGATGCTCTGTGTGCTGCCCGGCGTGAAGCGCCGCTGACGCCGCGCCGGCCGTTCACGTCTGGATTCACAACAACAATCGCCGCCGGCACGGCGGCAGGATGACACCTCATGATGCTGGATCTTCTCGTCGTCGCGCTCTACGCGGCGGGCATGCTGCTTCTCGGCTGCTGGGGCATGAAACGCGCCCGCAGCAGCGACGACTACCTGGTGGCGGGCCGGCGCCTGGGCCCGGGACTCTATCTGGGCACGCTCTCGGCGGTGGTGCTCGGCGGCGCCTCCACCGTGGGCACGGTCAAGCTGGGCTACGTCTACGGTCTCTCCGGGCTGTGGCTGTGCGGCGCCCTGGGCCTGGGGCTGATCGTGCTCAGCCTGGTGCTGGCCAAGCCGCTGGCCAAGCTCAAGCTCTACACCATTACCCAACTGCTGGAACGCCGCTACACGCCGGCGGCCAAGACCGTCAGCTCAGCGGTGATGCTCGCCTACGATCTGATGATCGCGGTCACCTCGACCATCGCCATCGGCACCCTGGTGACGGTGCTGTTCGCGCTGCCCTCCTGGGTCGGGGTGGTGATCGGCGGCACCATTGTGGTGGTCTACTCCACCCTCGGCGGCATGTGGTCGCTGACACTCACCGACATCGTCCAGTTCGTGATCATGACCGTGGGCATGCTCGGCCTGATGCTGCCGCTGACGGTGCACTATGCCGGCGGCTGGGACACGCTGGTCGCCAGCGCCGCGCCGGGGCACTTCTCGCTCACCGGGATCGGCTGGTCGACCATCGTCACCTACTTCGTCATCTACTTCCTGGGCATTCTGATCGGCCAGGACATCTGGCAGCGGGTGTTCACCGCGCGCTCGACCCGGGTGGCCCGTTTCGCCGGCACCGCCGCGGGGATCTACTGCCTGATCTATGGCGCCATCGGGGCGCTGGTCGGCGTGGCCGCCAGCGTGCTGCTGCCCGATCTCGCCGATGCCAACAACGCCTTCGCCGCGGTCGCCCAGCTGGCGCTGCCGGACGGCCTGCGCGGGCTGATCATCGCCGCCGCCATGGCCGCGATGATGTCCACCGCCAGCGCCGGCATGCTGGCCGCCTCGACCCTGATGACCCGCGATCTGCTGCCGGCGCTGCGCGGCGGCCGGCAGAGCGAGCGGGTCTCGAGCTACCGCCTGTGGACGCTGCTGATGGGACTGGTCACCATCGTCATCGCGCTAATGGTGGATGACGTGATCGGCGCCCTGACCATCGCCTACAACCTGCTGGTCGGCGGCATGCTGGTACCGATCCTGGGCGCGCTCTACTGGCGCCGAGCCTCCAACGGCGGCGCCATCGCGGCGATGGCCGCCGGCTCGCTGGGGGTGGTGGCGTTCATGCTCAAGGATGGCCTGCTGGCCAACTCGCCGATCTACGCCGGCCTGGTGGCGAGCCTGGTGAGCTTCGTCGTGGTCAGCCTGCTGCGTCCGGATCACAGCCGTCCCGTGGCCACCGAGGCACAGCCGGAGCCGCACGCATGAGCGTGGCACGCTGGCTGGTGCGGGCGCTGGAAGCGCTCGGCATCGATACCGTCTTCGGCATTCCGGGTGTCCACACCATCGAGCTCTATCGCGGGCTCGAGGGCAGCCGGCTGCGCCATGTCACCCCACGCCACGAGCAGGGTGCGGGCTTCATGGCCGACGGCTACGCCCGCGCCAGCGGGCGCCCGGCGGCCTGCTTCATCATCACCGGCCCGGGGATGACCAATATCGCCACGGCGATGGGTCAGGCGCTCGCCGACAGCGTGCCCATGCTGGTGATCTCCAGCGTCAACCGGCGCGCCGAGCTGGGCATGGGCGAAGGCCGGCTGCACGAGCTGCCGTCGCAGCAGCAGACCCTGAGCGGGGTCAGCCTGTTCAGCCATACCCTGCTCGACCCGGCCAACCTGCCACGGGTGCTGGCGCGGGCCTGGACGCTGCTGCACACCGCGCGGCCGGGGCCGGTGCACATCGAGATACCGCGCGACCTGCTCGACGCCCCGCTGGACGCCGAACTGCCAGTGTCGGGGCGCTGCCACCCGCCGCAGGCCGCGACGGCGGCACTCGATCAGGCAGCGGCGTGGCTCGACGCCGCCCGGCGCCCGCTGCTGCTGCTGGGCGGCGGGGCGATCGCCGACCCGGCGGCGGCACGCGAGCTGGCCGAGCGCCTGGATGCGCCCACCCTGACCACCATCAACGCCCGTGGCGTGCTGGGGCGCTCGCACCCGCTCGATCTCGGCGCCAATGCCACCTGGCCCGAGGTGCGCGCGCTGGTTGCAGAGGCCGACGTGGTGCTGGCGATCGGCACCGAGCTGGGCGAGACCGACTACGACGTCACCTTCGATGGCGGCTTCAGGCTCCCCGAGCGCTTGATCCGCATCGATATCGACCCGCGCCAGCTGTGCGGCAACCATCTGCCGGCGCTGGGTATCGTGGCCGAGGCCGGGGCGGCGATGCGCGCGCTGCTGCCCCGGCTGGCATCGGGTTCGCACGACGCGGCCGCGCGCGTGGCTGAGCTCAAGGCGTCACTGGCGCTGGCCACCCGGGCTGATTTCGCCCCTTTCGTACCGCTGTTCGACGCCCTGGACCGCCACCGCCGCGACGCCGTGCTGGTCGGCGACTCCACCGCACCGGTCTACGCCGGCAACCATCTGGCCCAGCGCGACGCGCCGCGCTGCTGGTTCAACGCCTCCACCGGCTACGGCACGCTCGGCTACGGCCTGCCGGCAGCCATCGGCGCGGCGCTGGCCTGCCCTCAGCGCCCGGTGGTGGCACTGGTCGGCGACGGCGGCGTGATGTTCAGCCTCGCCGAACTGGCCACCGCGGTGGAGCTGGCGCTGCCGCTCACCCTGCTGCTGTGGCACAACGCCGGCTACGCGGAGATCCGCCAGGCCATGACCCATGCCGGTATCGCGCCACTCGGGGTCGACCCGGCGGCGCCGGCGTTCGTGCCGCTGGCTAAGGCCTTCGGCTGCGAATCCGAGCGCGTGTCGAGCCCGGCGGCACTGGCAGAGGCCCTGGCCGCACCCTGCACGGGACCACGGCTGATCGAGATCGATGCCACGGCCTGGGCGGCGGCCTGCGGCTGAGGCCGGAGCGCGCCGGACATACGAGCAAGACAGGTAAGGCATACAGGCAAGCCCCAACGACACGAAGACAAAGACAAAGACAAAGACAAAGACAACGACCGAGGATCTCAACATGGCTTTCTTCGACCGCCTGCTCGGGCAGGACACGCTCGACGAGCATCAGCACAAGAGTCTCGGCGCCTTTGGCACCGTCGCCCTGTGGCTGGGTGCCAACGTCGTCGTCACCACCATTCTCACCGGCATGCTGCTGGTGCCGGATCTACCCTTCACCACCGCCATGGGCAGCGTGCTGGTGGGCTCGCTGATCGGCGCCGTGCCGCTGTTGCTGGTGGGGCTGATGGGCCAGCGCACCGGGCTGCCATCGATGGCGCTGACCCGGCGCGCCTATGGCCCGCTGGGCAGCCGGCTGATCTCGCTGGTCAACATGGGCGTGCTGATCGCCTGGAGCTGGATCCAGGCGCTGCTCGCCGGGATGAGTCTGGACTACGCGATCCAGGCAACCACCGGCTACTCCAACCTGGCGCTGATGACCATCCTGTGCGAAAGCGTGGTGGTACTGATCGTGCTGCGCGGCCATCTGGGCATCGAGCGGGTCGAACGCTGGGCGGCGGTGGCCATGGTCGGGCTGGCGGCGGTGGTGCTTTACCAACTCAACCGCCACTACGACATCGGCGCGCTGCTGACGATGCCGGTCGAGGCGCGCAACGGCATCACCCTCGGCATCGCCTTCGATATCGTGATTGCCACCGCCTTCTCCTGGATCTCCTCCTCGGCGGACTACAACCGCAACTGCAAGAGCGGCGCCATTGCGGTGTGGGGCACCTATGTCGGCTACGTGCTGGCGGCGCTGCTGGCGATGGGGCTGGGTGCCGCGGTGTCCGGGCTCTCGGTGCTCAACGGCATGACCCAGACCTACGATCCGACGCGGCTGCTCTCCGGCTTCGGCTTCGGGCTGCCCGCGGCGCTGGTGATCTTCTTCTCGGTGATGACCACCAACGTCATGGCGGTCTACAGCGCCACACTTTCGTGCATGAACGTCGCCCCCGGCATGGCGTTCTGGAAGCCGGCGCTGGTGATCGGCGTGGTGACGGTGTTCGGCGCGCTGATTCCGGGCATTCTGGACCAGTTCCAGAACTTCCTGCTGCTGATCGGCGCGCTGTTCATCCCCGCCTTCTCGGTGATGATCGTCGACTACTACCTGGTCGGGCGCGACGGCTACGGCCGCGAGTTGCTGACCGCCAAACACCAGCTGGGGCGGCCCACCGCGGCGGTAGCGATCGGCGCCTATCTGATCGGCGCCGCCCTCGCCGCCTACTGGTCGCTGGTCTCGCCGCTGGCGTTCGGCGCCTCGCTGCCGGTGTTCGTGATCACCGGCGCGCTCTACTGGTTGGGCGCGCTGCTGCTGACCCGGCCGCGCTCGCAGGCCGCCGTCGAGGAGTCCGCGTCATGAGCGGTTTTTCCCTGCCCCGCGGCGATGCCGCGAGCTGGTATCGGCTGCAGCCCCTCGCCGATGCCATCACGCTGATCGACGAGCCCGGCATCAAACCGTTCTACCGCTGCAACATCTGGCACGTACGCGGTCGCGACCGCGATCTGGTGGTCGACTTCGGCCTGGGCGCGGTGCCGCTGCGCGAGCGGGTCGCCCTGCTCAGCGAGCGCGATATCGTCGCCGTGGCCAGCCACACCCATTTCGACCATATCGGCAGCGCCCACGAGTTCGACTGCTGCCACGTGCACGCCGCCGAGGCCGATATCCTCTCCGACCCGGACAACGCGCGCACGCTGGCCGCGCGCTTTCTCGACGACGCCATGTTCGACACCCTGCCACCGCTGCCCTATGCCCACAGCGGCTACCGCATCCCGGCGCCGCCGGCGCTCCGGACCCTCGAGGATGGCGACATGATCGATCTCGGCGACCGCCGCTTCGAGGTGATCCACACCCCCGGCCACTCGCCCGGGGGGATCGCGCTGTGGGAGGCGGCCAGCGCGACCCTGATCGCCGGCGACATCCTCTACGACGGCGAGCTGATCGAGGACGCCTACCACAGCGATCTCGACGACTACGCCGCCAGCCTGCGACGGCTGCGTGCACTGCCGGTACGCAGTGTCCACGGCGGCCACTTTCCTAGCTTCTCGGGGCAGCGCTGCCACGCCCTGATCGATGCCTGGCTACGCGACCACGACCGTTGAGGACGACCATGCAAAGACTCGACCATCAGTTCATCGACAACCGCTGGGTCGCCTCGCAGGGCGAACGGCGCCTGCCGGTCATCGATCCTTATCGCCAGACACGGCTCGCCGAAATAACCGCCGGGGATGCCAGCGACGTCGACGCGGCAGTGGCCGCGGCACGCCGCGCGCTGCCCGCCTGGCAGGCTCTCGGGGGTGAACGCCGCGCCGGCTATCTGGAGGCCTTCGCCGACGCCCTCGAGCGACGTCGCGAGACGCTGATGCGCCTGTCCGCCACCAACAACGGCAAGGCGCTGGCGGAGACCGATATCGACATGGACGACGCCATCGCCTGCTATCGCTACTACGCCGATCAGGCCCGCGCCCTGGAAAGCCGTCAGGGCCGATGCGTCGAGCACGCCCTGGACGGCATCGAGGCGCGCATCTACGAAGACCCCGCCGGCGTGGCGGGCCTGATCACCCCCTGGAACTTCCCCCTGGTGACCAGCGCCTGGAAGATCGCGCCGGCGCTCGCCGCCGGCTGCACGCTGGTGTTCAAGCCCTCCGAAGTCGTGCCGCTGCCGGAGCTGGCACTGGCAGAGATCGCCGTCGAAATCGGCCTGCCCGCCGGGGTGTTCAATCTGCTGCTCGGCGATGGCGCGGGCATCGGCGCACCGCTGAGCGCGCACCCCGGGGTCGACAAGCTCTCCTTCACCGGCAGCAACGCGGTGGGCGAAGCGGTGATGCGCGCCGCCGCCAGCGGCAGCCGCGGGGTCTCGCTGGAGCTCGGCGGCAAGTCACCGATCCTGGTGCTCGACGACGCCGATATCGACAGCGCCGCCGACTGGGTGATGGCGGGGATCTTCTTCAACAGTGGCCAGATCTGCTCGGCGACCTCGCGCCTGCTGGTGCATCACAGCCTGGCCGAGGCGCTCTACGCCGCCCTCGCCCGGCGCATCGACGCCATCCGCCTGGGCGACCCACTGGCCGAGGACACCGACATGGGGCCGATGACCAGCGCCCGCCAGCGCGACGCCGTCGAGGGCTATCTCGCCATCGCCAAAGCGGAAGGGCTCGACGCGGTGCGTGACGCACGCCATCGCGAGCTGCCGGCCCAGGGCGAGTTCGTCGCCCCGACCCTGTATCGCGATGTGCCGCTGACCAGCCGGCTGTGGCGCGAGGAGATCTTCGGCCCGGTGCTGTGCGCACGCAGCGTGGCCGACGACGCCGAAGCGATCGCCCTGGCCAACGCCTGCGAGTTCGGCCTTGCCGCCACGGTGATCAGTGGCGACGCCGAGCGCGCCCGGCGGGTCGGCCGGGCGCTGCGCGCCGGCAGCGTGTGGTTCAACAGCGAGCAGCTGGTGCTGCCCGAGGCCGGCTGGGGCGGCTTCGGGCGCAGCGGCATCGGCCGCGAGCTAGGGCCATGGGGGCTGTCTGGATACCTGGAAATCAAGCATCTGATCGGCCCGGCGTGAGCGTCGGCCAACGGACATGCGACCTTTCTCTTACAGCCGCGGCGGCGGCGCTGTGTCATAACGTAAACGCTCGTTTGAGGACCGCTCGTTGCCCCGTTTGCCACGGCCAGCAGGTAACCCGACGAGCCATGACAACAGCTCACAAGGGATCGACACCATGCCAATGCCGCGCTCTCGGCAACTGGCGCTGGGGGTGATCGTCGGGGCTAGCGCCCTGCCGCTCCCGGCGCTGGCCGTCTCCAGCTTCCATGACACCTTCGACGATACCGTCTTCTTCGGCGACAGCCTGAGCGACAGCGGCTACTACCGTGGCGCCATCGGCAGCGCGCTCTCGCTGACGCCGAGCCAGCAGGCGTTCATCGGCCGTTTCACCACCAACCCCGGGCCGGTGTGGGCCGAGAGGGTCGCCGGCCACTACGCCAGCAACGCTCAGCCCAGCAATGTCGGCGGCAACGACTATGCCGTCGGCGGCGCCCGGGTGACCACGCCGGCCGCGACCCCGTTCGGCGCCGCACCCGCCCTCAGCGAGCAGGTCGCGACCTATCTGGCCAGCACCGGCGGCGTGGCCGATGGCGATGCCCTCTACGCCGTCTGGGGCGGCGCCAACGATCTGTTCGCGGTGGCCGGCGGCGCCGACGCCCAGAGCACCATCACCACGGCGGTCACCGGCACCGCCGGCATTCTCGCCACGCTGGAAGGCGCCGGCGCGCGCCATGTGCTGCTGTTCAACATTCCCGACTTCGGCCTGACGCCGCGCTTCAACGGCGACCCCGTCACCAGCGCGACTGCCACCGCATTGGCGAGCCAGTACAACAGCGCGCTCTACGCCGCGGTGGCCGCCAGTGGCGCCGAGGTGATCCCGGTGGATACCTTCAGTCTGCTGCAGGAGGTGGTCGCCGAGCCCAGCGCCTACGGCTTCACCAATGTCACCGACCGCGCCTGTACCCAGACGCTGCCGCTGTGCACGCCCAATACCCTGGTCGCGCCCGGCGCCGACGAAACCTATGTGTTCGCCGACGACGTTCACCCCACCACCGCCACTCATCGGATCATCGGCGAGTACGTGATCTCGCTGCTCGAAGCCCCGCAGCAGCAGCAGTTGCTGACCCACTCGGCGGTGCTCAGCGGGCGCTCGCGGGCCAACCGGGTCGCCGAGCATCTTAATGCGGTGCCGCTAGCCAACGGCCTGCGCTGGTGGGGCGATCTGCGCGCCGAGCATCAGCAGCTCGACTCCGGCGATCTGTATGACGCCAGCATGCCGGCGGGGCTGTTCGGGATGGACTGGTATCAAGACGGGCTGGTACTCGGCGGGTTCGTCGGCTATGGCGATCAGGATGCCGACTTCGGCGACGGCCGCGGCGACTTCCAGCGCAAGGACACCACCCTCGGTCTCTTCTCCGGCTGGTATGCCGAGAACGCCTGGGTCAACGCCCAGTTGAGCTACAGCTGGCTCGACTACGACATCGACCGCGAAGTGCAGCTGGGCAGCGCGACCCGCCACCACCGCGGCTCGCCGGACGGCAGCAATCTGAGTGCCGCGCTCAACGCCGGTTACGAGTTCCGCGCCTTCGCGATTCCCGAGGGCGACGTGCGCACCGGGCCGATCGCCGGGGTGACCTGGCAGCGGGTCAAGCTCGATGGCTATGACGAAGAGGGCCAGGCGTCGACCTCGCTGAGCTATCCCGATCAGGACATCGACTCGCTGGTGGGCCGGGTCGGCTGGCAGATCCGCCGCCACGGGCCGACGCTCAACCCCTACCTGCAGCTCACCTACAACCACGAGTTCGAAAAGAGCGAAGGGGTCGCGGCGAGCCTGCAGAGCCTGCCGCAGTTGGGCGAGTATCACGTGCCCAAGCTCACCTTCGATCGTGACTATGTCGAGGTCAACCTCGGTGCGCGTGCCACGCTCTGGGGCGTCGATACCCAGGTCGGTGCCAGCGTCGATCCCGACAATGCGCGCACCAGCACGCTGTTCGTGAATCTGGGCAAGCGTATCTGAGCGCCGGGGCGCTCTCTCCGGCGCCCCGTTCCCGCACGGCGCAGGCCGCCCTTCAGCAGCCCAAGCCATAAACACGAGCTACAAACAAAGACACCCCGCCGGCGAAACCGGCGGGGTGTCTTTGTTTCAGCAGCGCTTGACTCGCTGTGGGCGTGACGCCCGAGGCGTCAGACGCTCGCTTTCAGCTGCTGGGCCAGCGCCTTGTAGAGGCGCGGGCCGGCAGCCATCAGGGTGCCGCCCACTTCCACGCTGGGCGAGCCGTCGATGGCACCGGAGAGCGCCCCGGCTTCCTTGAGCAGCAGCGAGCCGACCCAGTGATCCTGCTCCTCGAGACCGAGCACGAAGGCCGCATCGGTACGTCCGGCGGCGAACTCGAGCAGGTCGAGCAGCGCACAGCCGCTGCCGATCAGCGTATCGATCTGCGGCCCGAGACGCTCGACTACGGTCAGATACTGGGGCAGCCAGCGCGAGCGGTACTCTTCACTGGGCCAGGAGAGCGCGAGACGCGCCCCGGGCACGCCGACCGTCTTGGAGACGCGCAGGCGCTTGCCGTTGCCCTGGGCACCGCGACCGCGGCTGATCAGGAACTCGTCATCGCTGAACGGCGCAACGATCACCGCATGCTCGGGGCGACCCTTGACCAGACACACCATCGAGATCGCGAACTGGCGGCTGCCCACGCCGAGATTGGACTCGCCGTGAAAGGGCTCGATGTGCCATACGGTGTCGCGCTCCTCGCCCTTGCCTTCGCGGTAAGGGGTGAAGCGTCCGGACACGCCGTGTTTGGGATAACCGCGGGAGAGCTGATGCACGATCAGCGTTTCGGCGTTACGCGCGGTGTCTTGCAGCAGACCGGAGGTGGCCTGCTCATCGTGGCTGACTTCGAGACGGTCGCGGATGCGAACGAACTGTTCAGCGGCGCTACGTGCGGCACGCAGCGCGAATTGAACCATCGGATGCATGGATCTGGCCTTGGTATCTATCGAGAACGGTATCGAGAGCGGGATCGAAAGCTGTTAAAGAGCGCGGCAGAGTCTAACAGAGCACGGGCATGATAGACTACGCGTTTTCCCGTTTTGCGCCCGATGGCCGACGCGCTCATGCTCGCCAGCCCTGGGCTCGGTCTCCCGCTACTCGACACCCCCAGGCTCGACAGACCCATGTCCGACACACCCATGTTCGACACACCAACGTTCGATACCTCCAGCATGCTCGACCGTATTCGTATCGTTTTGATCGGCACCAGCCACCCCGGCAATATCGGCGGGGCCGCCCGCGCCATGCGCAACATGGGGCTCGACGACCTGGCGCTGGTGGCGCCGCGCTGCGACCCCCAGGATCGCGAGGCCTACTCCCGCGCCTCCGGCGCCAACGCGCTGGTGGAAAGTGCCCGCGTCCATGACCAGCTCGAGGAGGCGGTCGCCGACTGCACCCTGGTGGTGGGCGCCAGCGCGCGCTCACGCCATCTCCCCTGGCCGCTGATCGGCCCGCGCGCCCTGGCGGAGAGCCTGCCCACGGCGCTGGCCCCGCGCCAGAGCCGGGTCGCGCTGGTGTTCGGCCGCGAGGATACCGGGCTCACCAATGCCGAACTGCAGCGCTGCCATCGCCACGTGCACATCCCCACCAACCCTGACTTCAGCTCGCTCAACCTCGCCGCGGCGGTGCAGGTACTGGCCTACGAGTGCCGCCAGGCGTGGCTCAGCGCCAGCGAGCCGGCCCCGGACGCGGATGACGAAAGCGCCCAGCCGTTCGGCGTGGCCTGGGACAACCCGCCGGCCAGCCACGCCGACATGGAGCGCTTCTTCGCCCATCTGGAGCGCACCCTGACCACGCTGGAGTTCCACGACCCGGACAACCCGCGCCAGCTCATGGCCCGCCTGCGCCGGCTGTTCCTGCGCGCGCATCTCGACAGCATGGAGATGAACATCCTGCGCGGCATCCTCGGCACCATGGACAAGCGCTTGCGCGAGATCGCGCCATCTCCAAATCGCGACAGCGAATGAGCAGGCCGGCGGCCTCAACACGATAGATGCCGGGGCGATGCGGCGCCGCGGGGAATGGTTGACCGTTCTACTCGGGTTTTCCATAATGCCGGCATCTTTGCAGCGACCGCCGACTCCGCCGATGCGTTTGACCACCAAGGGCCGCTACGCCGTCACCGCCATGCTCGATCTGGCACTCAACGCCGATCAGGGACCGGTATGTCTGGCCGACATCTCCAAGCGCCAGGGCATTTCGCTCTCCTATCTCGAGCAGCTGTTCGCACGCCTGCGCCGGGCGCAGCTGGTGACCAGCGTGCGCGGCCCGGGCGGCGGCTATCGGCTGGCGCGTGCCTCCGAGGCGATCTCGGTCGCCGGGGTGATCGACGCCGTCAACGAGTCGGTGGACGCCACCCGCTGCCACGGCCAGGCCGACTGCCAGCAGGGCAGCAAGTGCATCACCCACCATCTCTGGTGCGATCTCTCCGACGAGATCCAGCGCTTTCTCAGCGACATCACGCTGCAGGAGCTGGTGCGCCGCGAGGAGGTGCGGGTGATCGCCGAGCGCCAGCGGCAGACGCCGGCCTCGCGCCAGGACGATCCGGCGACGATCACGGTATCGTCGCACTGAGCGGCTATGATGTTTTAGAGGCACCTTTATGTTTAGAGGCACCTTGCTTTAGACAGGCGTCGATGTGAAAAAACGTCGCGCCCCTCGACCGACCCTAGAGATTCGCCGTGCCATGAGCGCTCCTATCTATCTCGACTATGCCGCCACCACCCCTGCCGACCCCCGCGTGGTCGAGCAGATGATGCGTCATCTGACGCTCGATGGCGTCTATGCCAACCCCGCTTCGCGCAGCCATATGCCGGGCTGGCTGGCGGAGCAGGCGGTGGAACAGGCCCGCCGTCAGGTCGCCGACCTGATCGGCGCCGACCCGCGCGAGATCGTCTGGACCTCCGGCGCCACCGAGGCCGACAACCTGGCCCTGACCGGCCTGATGCGCGCCAACCGCGCCCGCGGCCGCCATCTGATCACCTCGACCATCGAGCACAAGGCGGTGGTCGACACGGCCAAGGCGCTGGAGGCCGAAGGCTTCGAGGTCACCTGGCTGACCCCGACCCGCGAGGGCCTGATCACCCCGCAGGCGCTGCGCGAGGCGATGCGCGACGACACCGTGCTGGTGTCACTGATGGCGGTCAACAACGAGCTCGGTAGCATTAACGATATCGCCGCCCTGGCCGAAGTCGCCCATGCCCACGGCGCCTTCTTCCACAGCGATGCGGCCCAGGCCGCGGGGCGCCTGGCGCTCGACGTCACCGCCATGGGGGTCGACCTGATGTCGCTGTCGGCGCACAAGGCCTACGGCCCCAAGGGGATCGGCGCGCTCTACGTACGCCGCGACCCGAATCTGCGCGTGGAGGCACTGATCCACGGCGGTGGGCATGAGCGCGGCATGCGCTCCGGCACCCTGCCCACCCACCAGATCGTGGGCATGGGCAGCGCCTTTGCGCTGGCGCTCGACGAGCGCGAGCAGGACGACGCCCGCCTGCGCGAGCTGCGCCAGCGCTTTCTCGACGGGCTCGCGCCCTGTTCGGGCATCCACAACCATTCGCCGGCGGCGCACAGCGTGCCCAACATCGTCAATCTCGCCTTCGACGGGGTCGACGGCGAGTCGCTGCTGATGGCGCTGCGCGGGCTTGCGGTCTCCACCGGCTCGGCCTGCAACTCGGCCAGCGTCGATCCCTCCTATGTACTCAAGGGGATCGGCGTGCCCCACGCCCAGGCGCTGGCATCGATCCGCTTCAGCTTCGGCCGCTTCACTCGCGCCGACGACATAGACAGCGCCGTGGCGGAGATCCGCCGCGCGCTAGACGGCCTGCGCCGACCGGCCAGTGCCGCCATGCATCAACGCGAGGCGAGCCATTGACTCGCCACGAGCAGGGAGAGACAGCCATGCAAAGCATCAGCATCAGTGAAGCCGCCGCCAACCAGATCCGCCACGTGCTCGCCGAGCGCGGCAGCGGCCTGGGGCTGCGGGTGGCGGTCAAGCCGAGCGGCTGCTCCGGCTACAGCTACGTTCTCGATATCGCCGACGAAGCGCGCGACGACGAGATCGCCTTCGAGGAACGCGGGGTCAAGGTGCTGGTCGACCGCGAGGCGCTGGCGATCCTCGACGGCACCGAGGTCGACTACGTCAACGAAGGGCTCAACCGCTTCTTTCGCTTCAACAACCCCAACGTCACCGACGAGTGTGGTTGCGGCGAGAGCTTCAGCGTGTGAACGAAAGCTTCAGCGTCTGATCGCGCAGAGCGGTCGGGGTGCGTCCCCCGGATGCTTAGGCTACAATGGCGCGATTTTTCGGCCCCTTCTCCCAGAGTCCAGCGTGTCGAGGTAGAAAGCGCCTGGCCGAAACCGTTTTCGACGACGCGCCACTCCGGTGGCGCGTCGTTTCATCTATCCCAACCGGATACCCGGCCGCCATCGCGGCCGGTTCCACCTTTCTCTACTGATCAGGAGACCAAACTCATGGCTACCGAGCGCACGCTGTCCATCATCAAGCCCGATGCCGTTGCCAAGAACGCGATCGGCGACATCTACAGCCGTTTCGAGAAAGCCGGCCTGCGCATCGTCGCAGCCAAGATGCTGCACCTCTCCCAGGCGCAGGCGGAAGGCTTCTACGCCGAGCACAAAGAGCGCGGTTTCTTCGCCGACCTGGTCGCGTTCATGACTTCCGGTCCGGTCATGGTCCAGGTCCTCGAAGGTGAAGGCGCCGTGGCCAAGAACCGCGAGCTGATGGGTGCCACCAACCCGAAAGAAGCCGAGCCGGGCACCATCCGCGCCGACTTCGCCACCTCCATCGACGCCAACGCGGTGCACGGCTCCGACGCCGCCGAATCCGCCGCGCGCGAAATCAGCTACTTCTTCGAAGAGAGCGAAATCTGCCCGCGCGGCTGATTCGCCAGACGACCGGCCGCTGCGGCCGGTCGTCGCCCACGTCCCCTGGACACCCCGCCATTCTCGAGCCGGTCCCGTTGCCATGAGCGCTGCCACCGATACCCCGCGTACCAATCTTCTGGGTCTCTCCCGCGAACAGATGGAAGCCTTCTTCGTCTCGCTGGGCGAGAAGAAGTTTCGCGCCGCCCAGGTCATGAAATGGATCCACCAGGAAGGCTGCGACGATTTCGAGTCGATGACCAATCTGTCGAAGCCGCTGCGTGCACGCCTGGCCGAACACGCCGAGATCCGCGGCCCGGGTGTGGTCTATGAAGGCACCTCCAGCGATGGCACCCGCAAATGGGTGCTCGAGGTCGAGGACGGCAGCTACGTCGAGACCGTGCTGATCCCCGCCGACAACGGCACGCGCCGCACCCTATGCGTCTCGTCCCAGGTGGGCTGCTCGCTCGACTGCAGCTTCTGTTCCACCGGCAAGCAGGGCTTCCAGCGCAACCTCACCAGCGCCGAGATCATTGGCCAGGTGTGGGTCGCCCAGCAGCGTGCCGGCGGGCGCATGAGCGCTGCCGACGGTCGTCGCGCGATCACCAACGTGGTGATGATGGGCATGGGCGAACCGCTGCTCAACTACGACAACGTAGTGCCGTCGATGAAGCTGATGCTCGACGACAACGCCTACGGTCTTTCCAAGCGCCGGGTCACGCTCTCCACCTCCGGCGTGGTACCGATGATCGACAAGCTCGGTGACGAACTCGACGTGAGCCTGGCGATCTCGCTGCACGCAGCCAACGACGAGCTGCGCAACGAGCTGGTACCGCTCAACCGCAAGTACAACATTCGCAAGCTGCTCGACGCCTGCAAGCGTTACCTCGACAAGTGCGGCGACACCCGCCACATCACCATCGAGTACACCTTGATCAAGGACGTCAACGACCAGCAGGCACACGCCGAACAGCTGGCCAAGCTGCTCGACGAGCTGCCGTGCAAGATCAACCTGATTCCGTTCAATCCGTTCCCGCACTCAGGCTACGAGACCCCGTCGCGCAATCAGGTCATGCGCTTCCAGCGCTGGCTCTACGACCTGGGCTATACCGCGCCGGTACGCTCGACCCGTGGTGACGACATCGACGCCGCCTGCGGCCAGCTGGTCGGTCGGGTCAAGGATCGGACCAAGCGCCACGAACGCTATATTCAGTCGATCCAGCTCGACGCCGACTGAATCGGTTCCGCTGCGCTCCCATCCGGTGCCGATCGCACCCTCGCCGCCTTGACTTCGATCCGGTGCGGCGCTTTGATGGGAGCCCCAAAACCGCTTTGTTTTCAGCCGTTCGGAACAAGGCCAGCACGCAACGCGTGTCCGAGCTGCGGGAGAGCCGTCAATGAGCCGCCAATTCTGTCCACCACCGGTACGCGCTGTCGCTATCGCCGTGGGCCTGGCGTGCCTGATCAACGGCTGCGCCACGCCGGTGGCCTCCAATGCGCCGCGCGCCGAGAGCAAGAGCGACGCGGCCGCCGCCTACACCCGTCTGGGCAAGGCGTACCTGGCCGAAGACAATCTGCCACGCGCCCAGCAGGCGCTGGAACACGCGCTCACTCTTGATGCGCGTGACGCCGAGGCGCTGGAAGGTCTGGCACTGCTCTATCAGCGCCAGCGTGAGTTCGACCTCGCCGCGCGTTTCTTCGAGCGCGCGCTGGCAGCGGCGCCCGATGCCACTCGTATCCGCAACAACTACGCCGCGCTGCTCTATCAGCGCGAGCGCTACGCGCAGGCGTGCCAGCAGCTGACGCTGGCCAGCCGCGACATCACCTATACCAAACGCGCCCAGCTGTTCGCGAATCTGGGCCAGTGTCAGGACATGACGGGCGATGCCCAGGCGGCGCAGGCGAGCTATCGTCGCGCGCTGGACATCGATCCGCGCAACGCGCGCAGCCTGCTCGCCCTGGCACGCATCGATCATACGCAGGGTAATAACGAACGCGCCTGGGAACGCTTGCAGCGTTACTTCACCGTGGCCGGCACCAGCCCCGAGAGCCTGCGCCTGGCGAGCGACATCGCCAGCGCCCAAGGCGATTCGGCGCGGGCGGCCTTCTACCGTCAACAGCTGGGCGGTTCCTGAGGCGCATGGACCCTAGAATTCAGAAGGATTTTCGCGCATGAGCGCCATCGACGAACAGCAGCAAGAGAGCGAGCGCAGCACCCACGCCGAGTCCGCCGGCGAGATGCTGCGGGCAGAACGTGAACGCCAGAGACTCAGCCTCGACGAGGTGGCGCTGCAGCTCAACCTGCGACCCAGCGTGGTCGAAGGGCTAGAGCAGGACAACTTCGAGCAGGTGCCCATTGCCGCCTATCGCCGCGGCTACGTGCGAGCCTACGCGCGCCTGCTGGGCATGAACGAGCGCCAGGTGGTGAGCGCCTACAACGCCGCCCACGGCCAGTCCGACATCGAGCGCAAACTCTCGCCGGTGAACACCACACGGCCACCGTCACGGGTCGGCGCCTGGATCTTCAGGCTGTTCACCCTGCTGGTGATCGTCGGGCTGATCGGGCTCACCCTGCTGTGGTGGCAGAGCCGCGAAGGCAACGATCTGTTCGGTGGTGGCAGCGACGACGCCCCGATCGCGGTCGACTCCCTCGACGGCACGAGTGACGCTGCGCCGGCCGCCGATGCCGGGTCCCAGCTCACGCCCAACAGCGATACCGCGCTGCCGCCGATGCCCACGGCCGCCGATACCCCGGCCGCTGCTGACACCGGCGCCGCGCCGACCAGCGACGGCACGCCGCCGGCAGCCGACGAGCGTGAGGCGCAGTCGGTCGCCGCCAGCGCCCAGACCGCTGGCGCGAGCACCGGCTCAGAGGCCCAGAGCACGGACACCCGAGGCACGGACACCCAGGGCGCTAGCGATCAAGACGCTGCGGGCCAGAGTGCAGAGACCGCCGCGGCGTCCAGTGACGAGAGCGCCCAGAGTACGCCCAGCGCCGACGTCAACACGCTCTCGCTGACCTTCAACGAGCAGTCTTGGACCGAGATCTACGACGCCACCGACAAGCGTATCTTCAGCGGTCTGCAGTCCGCCGGCAGTCAGGCGACTGCCAGCGGCAAACCGCCCTTCCGTCTGACCATCGGCAACGCCAGCGGTGTCTCGCTGCGCTACCGCGGCCAGACGGTCGACCTTGGCCAATACACCGGCGGCAACAACGTCGCCCGCTTCACGCTGGGAGACTGAGAAGCACCATGCACATGCACTCTCCGATCACCCGCCGCCTCTCGCGTCAGATCCATGTCGGCAACGTCGCCGTCGGCGGCGGCGCCCCCATCTCCGTGCAGAGCATGACCAACACCGACACCCTCGATGTCGATGCCACGGTCGCACAGATCGAGCGCCTGCAGGTGGCCGGCGCCGATATCGTGCGCGTCTCGGTACCGGACATGGACGCCGCCGAGGCGTTCGGCAAGATCAAGCGTCGGGTCAGCGTGCCGCTGGTCGCCGACATCCACTTCGATTACAAGATCGCCCTGCGCGTGGCCGAGCTGGGCGTCGACTGTCTGCGCATCAACCCCGGCAACATCGGCCGCGAGGAACGGGTGCGCGCGGTGGTCGATGCCGCCCGCCATCACGGCATCCCGATCCGTATCGGCGTCAACGCCGGCTCGCTGGAGAAAGACCTGCAGAAGAAGTACGGCGAACCGACGCCGGAAGCGCTGGTCGAATCCGCCATGCGCCATATCGATCACCTCGACCGGCTCGACTTCCCCGACTTCAAGGTCAGCGTCAAGGCCAGCGACGTGTTCATGGCGGTGGCCGCCTACCGCCAGTTGGCGACTCAGATCGAGCAGCCGCTGCACCTGGGTATCACCGAGGCGGGCGGGCTGCGCTCGGGCACGGTCAAGTCCTCGATCGGCCTGGGCATGCTGCTGATGGATGGCATCGGCGACACCATCCGGGTCTCGCTGGCCGCCGATCCGGTGGAGGAGATCAAGGTAGGCTACGACATGCTCAAGAGCCTGCGGCTGCGCTCCAAGGGCATCAACTTCATCGCCTGCCCCAGCTGCTCGCGCCAGAACTTCGACGTGATCGGCACCATGAATGCCCTCGAGGAGCGCCTCGATGACATCATGACCCCGCTCGACGTCTCGGTGATCGGCTGCGTGGTCAACGGCCCGGGCGAGGCCAAGGAGAGCGATATCGGGCTCACCGGCGGCAGCCCCGCCAACCTGGTCTACATCGACGGCAAGCCGGCGAGCAAGCTGCGCAACGACCATCTGGTCGACGATCTCGAAGCGCTGATCCGGGCCAAGGCCAAGGAGAAGGAAGCGCGCGACGAGGCCGTGATCGCCCGCGGGGCCTGAACCCTTTCTCTCGAAGAACCATCCAGCGCCGGCGGGCCGGGAGTCCGCGGCGCTTTGCTTTAGGCAGGAGTGTCAGTTGAGCAACAAGATACAAGCCATCCGCGGCATGAACGATCTACTGCCGGATCAGTCGCCCGCGTGGCAGTACCTGGAACGCCAGTTGCGCGCGCTGGTGGCGCGTTACGACTACCGCGAGATTCGTACCCCGATCGTCGAGCAGACCGGTCTGTTCGCGCGCTCGATCGGCGAAGCCACCGACGTGGTCGAGAAGGAGATGTACACCTTCGACGACCGCAACGGCGAGAGCCTGACCCTGCGCCCGGAGAACACCGCGGCGGTGGTGCGCGCGGCGATGGAGCACGGCCTTCTGCACAACCAGACCCAGCGGCTCTGGTACATGGGCCCGATGTTCCGCTACGAGCGGCCGCAGAAGGGGCGCTATCGCCAGTTCCACCAGATCGGTATCGAAGCCTACGGCATGACCGGGCCGGATATCGACGCCGAGATCATCCTGCTCTCGGCGCGTCTGTGGCGCCAGCTGGGCATGTCCGAGCACGTCACCCTCGAACTCAACTCGCTGGGCTCGCCCGAGGCCCGGGCGCGCTACCGCGAGGCCCTGGTGGCCTACTTCGAGGCCCATCGCGAGGTGCTCGACGAAGACTCGCAGCGGCGCCTGACCAGCAACCCGCTGCGCATTCTCGACTCCAAGAACCCGGACATGGCCGAGATGCTCGCCGGTGCCCCGCAGCTCTTCGATCATCTCGACGACGAGTCGCGCGAGCACTTCGAGCAGCTCAAGGCGACCCTGGACGCCGCCGGTATCGGCTACCGTCTCAATCCGCGCCTGGTGCGCGGGCTCGACTACTACTCGCGCACCGTGTTCGAGTGGACCACCACGGCGCTGGGCAGCCAGGGCACGGTGTGTGGCGGCGGCCGCTACGATGGATTGGTCGAGCAGCTCGGCGGCAAGGCCGTGCCGGCGGTGGGCTTCGCCATCGGGCTCGAACGCCTGATGCTGCTGCTGGAGACCCTTGACCTGATCCCCGACGAAGCCATGGGCGGTGTCGACGCCTACCTGCTGGCGATGGGCGACGGCGCCGAGCGCCAGGCGCTGCTGCTGGGCGAGCGCCTGCGCGACACTCTGCCGGGGCTGCGCCTTCAGGTACACTGCGGCGGCGGCAGCTTCAAGAGCCAGATCCGGCGCGCCGACCGCAGCGGCGCCCGGGTCGCGCTGATCCTGGGCGAGGACGAGATCGCCAACGGCCGTCTGACCCTCAAGCCGCTGCGCGATGACGGCGAGCAGCGGACCCTGGACCAGGACGCGGCCATCGCCTGGCTCGCCGAGCACATCGTCGGCGAGGCGTGATGCCAGGAAAAGCCCAGACGGCATCGATAGCGCGCCTGATTGAGCGGGCGCCGAGTCACACAGTGTAAGGAGACCGCCCGTGGCGGAGCTGAGAAGCGAAGAAGAACAGCTGGATGCGATCAAGGAGTGGTGGAAGTCCAACGGCACCGCGCTGCTGGTCGGCATCGTCGTCGCCGCAGCGCTGGTGCTGGGCTGGCACGCCTGGCAGCGCCATCAGGAGAACCAGTCCGCCGAGGCCTCGGTGACCTATCAGCAGCTCATCGCCATCGCCGCCAGCGATAGCATCGATGACAAGGCGCGCACCCAGGCCTTCGAGCTGGCCGACAAGCTCGAGAGCGATCACAGCGGCACGCTCTATGCCGATCTCGCTGGCCTGATCGAGGCCAAGCTGGCGGTGGGCGCCAACGACGACGCCCGCGCCCGGAAGGCGCTCGAACCGCTGATCGCCGACAGCGACCGCCCCTACATGCAGGGGCTGGCCAAGATCGAACTGGCGCGCCTGCAGATCGCCGCCAAGGATGCCGACAGCGCCTTGAAGACCCTCGACGGCAGCTTCCCCGAAGCGCTCGAGGCGCAGCGCCAGGCGGTACGCGGTGATGCCTTCGTCGCCCTCGACCGCAACGACGACGCCAGCCAGGCGTATCAGGAAGCGCAGAACCTGGCGCAGGCGTCGGACCAGACGCTCTACGGCCTTCAGCTCAAGCTCGACGACCTCGGTGCAAAGGACGCTACCCCATGAAACTGACCCGCCTACTGCTGCCCCTGGGGCTGACCGCGACCCTGCTGGCCGGCTGCGCCGGTAGCGTCGAACCCCAGTATCCGCCCAAGGAGCTCAAGGACTTCCCCGCCACCGTCGAACTCGACGAGCGCTGGAGCCAGGACATCGGCGAAGGTCTGGGCCGCGCCCAGTACCCGCTGACCCCGCTGGTCGATGGCGGCACGATCTACGCCGTCGACCAGACCGGCGATCTGCGCGCGATCGACACCGACAGCGGTGACACCCAGTGGGAGGTGGAGCTCGGCACGCCGATCTCCAGCGGGATCGGCGCCGACCCCGGCCGTCTCTATCTGGGCACCCGCAACGGCGAAGTGCTGGCGGTGGATCGCACCGACGGCAGCATCGCCTGGCGTTCGCGGGTCTCCAGCGAAGTGCTGGCACCGCCCCAGGTCAACAGTCAGCTGGTGATCGCGCAGAGCGTCGACGGCGCGGTGACCGCCCTCGACCGAGCCGATGGTCAGGAAAAGTGGGTCTACTCCAGCGCGATCCCTGCGCTGACTCTGCGCGGCACCGGCACGCCGCGAACCATCGAGCCGGTCACCTTCGCCGGCTTCGCCAACGGTCGCCTGGTCACCCTCGACAACCGTAGCGGCCAGCCGCTGTGGGACATGCGTGTCGCCGTGCCCCAGGGCCGTACCGAAGTCGACCAGCTGGTGGACCTAGACGGCCAGCCGGTGCTGACCCGCGACGGGCGCCTGTTCGTGACCAGCTACAACGGCCGTCTGGTGGCCCTCGAAGCGACCTCCGGCAAGGTGCTGTGGGAGCGCAAGGAGTCGAGCTACCTGACCCCGCTGGTGGTGGGCAACTACCTGTTCACGGTCAATGCCGCCAGCCACGTGCTCGCCATCGAAGCCGACTCCGGCCGCGTGATGTGGGACGCCGACACCCTCGAAGGACGCTGGCTGACCTCGCCCGCCTTCGTCGACGGCAATATCGCCGTGGGCGACTACGAGGGCTACGTGCACCTGCTCGATGCCACCACCGGCGAGATGAGCGGGCGCGTCCATGTCAGCGGCAGCGGCATCACCCTGCCGCTGCTGACCGGCGACAAGCGTCTCTACGTCTACGCCAACGACGGCCGTCTGGTCGCCTACGACCTCAAGACCGTCAAGCCCTGAGACGCGTCCTCTGCGTCTTGACGACGGCCCCGCCTAGGCGGGGCCGTCGTCGTCTGGGGCCTGGCGAGACCCGGCACACGCCGCAGAAGGATCGTGGTCTGTGCCCGGCGGCGGTGTATGCTAGAATCGCGCCAGAACGCGAGGCCGGTACGCTTTCATCCTCGCCCATACCCTGACGTCGTCGGCGCTCTTCCCGCGTCGGCGCCATACTCCCGCTGCTCGTTTGCGAATCGCCATGACCCCCGTTATCGCCCTGGTTGGCCGCCCCAATGTCGGCAAGTCGACGCTGTTCAATCGCCTGACGCGCTCGCGCGACGCCCTGGTGGCCGATTTCCCCGGCCTCACCCGCGACCGCAAGTACGGTAACGGCCAGCTCGGCGACAAGGCCTACACCGTCATCGATACCGGTGGTATCAGTGGCGATGAGCAAGGCATCGACGCCGCCATGGCGGAGCAGTCGCTCACCGCCATCGACGAAGCCGATATCGTGCTGTTCCTGGTCGACGCCCGCGCCGGGCTGATGCCGGCGGATCAGGCCATCGCCAATCACCTGCGGGTGAACCAGAAGAAGACCTGGCTGGTGGTCAACAAGACCGACGGCCTCGACGAACAGATCGGCATGGCCGACTTCTGGGGTCTGGGCCTCGGCGACCCGCGGCCGATCGCCGCCTCCCACGGGCGCAATGTCACCACGCTGATCGACGAAGTGCTCGAGCCCTTCCCCGCCCGCGATCCGCTGGCCGGCCCGCAGGGTGGCCATCCCGGAGTGCACATCGGCGTGATCGGCCGCCCCAACGTGGGCAAGTCGACCCTGGTCAACCGCATGCTGGGCGAAGACCGCGTGGTGGTGTTCGACGAGGCCGGCACCACCCGCGATGCCATCGAGATCCCCTTCGAGCGCCGCGGCAAGCCCTACGTGCTGGTCGATACCGCGGGTATCCGGCGACGCAAGAACGTCACCCTCACCGCCGAGAAGTTCTCGATCGTCAAGACCCTCGAGGCGATCAAGGAGTGCCATGTCGCGATCATGGTGCTCGACGCCCGCAGCGGCCTGGTCGAGCAGGATTTGCATCTGCTCGACTACGTGTTGTCGAGCGGCCGCGCGCTGGTGCTGGCGGTGAACAAGTGGGATGGTCTGGAGCAGGAAGCGCGCGAGAAGATGCGTGCGGACATCAAGCGCCGCCTCGGCTTCGCCGACTACGCCGATCTGCACTTCATCTCGGCGCTGCACGGCACCGGCGTGGGCGATCTCTACAAGTCGGTCGACAAGGCCTTCGCCAGCGCCAACAGCCACTGGTCGACCAACCGCCTGACCACCCTGCTGCAGGACGCGGTCAGCGAGCACCAGCCGCCGCTGATCAATGGTCGTCGGATCAAGCTGCGCATGGCCCACCAGGGTGGCAGCAACCCGCCGATCATCGTCGTCCATGGCAACCAGACGTCGGCGCTGCCGGAAGCCTACAAGCGCTATCTCACCAATACCTTCCGCAAGGTGCTCAAGGTGCGGGGTACGCCGATCCGCTTTGAGTTCCGCTCCGGCGACAACCCCTACGACAAGCACGCTGACGCCAACGATCGCGAGAAGGCGCGCGCGCGTCAGCTGAGCCGGACCAAGGAAGCGCGCAAGAACCGCCGCTGAAGTACCCTGGAGGCAGGGCACCCAACGGCGGCGTGATCAGGTCTTTGGTGTGGCGTCCCGCGCCACCCGCACCTGATTGCGCCCGCCCTGCTTGGCGTCGTACATGGCGCGATCGGCGGCCTCCAGCAGCGCGCCGGCGTCGGTCCAGTCAAGGGTGCTGGCCACGCCGGCGCTGAAGGTGGCATGAAACACCGCCTGCCCCGCCACACACTCGAGCTGAGCGAAACTCTCGCGGATACGTTCGATCGCTTCGCGCGCGTTATCCAGCGAGCACGCCGGCAGCACCGCCACGAACTCCTCCCCCCATAGCGGCCGATATGGTCGACCCGACGCAGGCGCTGGCGCAGCAGGTTGGCGAGCAGGCGGATCACGTAGTCGCCGGTGCCGTGACCATAGGTGTCGTTGATCGTCTTGAAGCGGTCGATATCGATCATCACCACGCACGCCTCGGCGCCGCTGCGCTGGGTGCGTGACTGCTCGATCTCGATCAGCTCCTTGATCGCCGGGTGCTTGATCAGCCCGGTCAGGCCGTCACGGGCCAGCGCCTGGCTCAGCTGGCGCGAGCGCTGGGCGCGTGCGGTCACCGCCGCGGTCAGCGCCACGTCGGAGATCGGCTTGACCAGGAAGTCATCACCCGCCTGGGCCAGTGCCTGGGCCTGGCGCTGGGCATCGGACTCGGCCGAGAGATAGATCAGGGGAATGCGCAGCCAGTCGTCGTCGAAGCGGATCAGACGCGCCAGTTCCGGGCCCGAACAGCCCGGCATGTTGATGTCGATCAGCACCAGGTCGGGGACGAATTCACGCAGGCCACGCAGCACGTCACGCGGGTGTTCGATCACCCGCGACTCGATGCCGGCGATCTTCAGCGTCAGGCGGAAGTGCTCGGCCAGCTCGGTGTCGTCGTCGACGATCAGCACCCGATAGGGGTCCTGCTGCGGCATGTTGATCAGGTGGCGCAGGCGCCGCTCCAGCGTGGGCACATCCACCGGATGGGTGAAGAAACCGTCGGCGCCGTCGCGCACCGCCTGCAGCCGGGCGTCGAAGCCGCCATCGGCGCTGAGCAGGATACGCCGGGTACCGGGCACCACCGCGGTGCATGCCTGCCAGCTCGCTGCGCTCAGCGAGGCGGTATCGATCACCGCCACGTCGGGCTGCCACTCACGCCATTCATTCGGCGCCGCCAAGCGTCGGCAGGCGTAGCCGAAGCCGCTCAGCGCCTGCTCCAGCGCTTCACTGGCATCCAGGCTCATCACCCCCACCCGCACCGGGCGCTCTTCCGCTGACTCGGCGTCGCCGGTGCGCGACTCGGCCAGCGCCGGCGTCTGGGCATCGGCCAATAGTCGATAGCTGTCGCAGAGACGGTCGCTGAGCGCGCTGAGCATGGGCGCGGTCGGCGCCACTGCCGTCTCCAGCACGGTCTGCACCCACAGCTCCATCTCGCGCGCTTCCTGGCCCAGCGCCGGGTGGCCGAAGGTGCCGGCGGAACCGGCGATGCGGTGGAGCCCCAGACGCAGCGTCTCCAGCGCCTGGGGTTCGATCGCGCGCTGACGCGCGGCGAGTTCGCGCGCCTGGGCCATCAGCGTCTGCAGGTCGTTGCCCAGGCGCTCGGCGTACTGCACACGCAGTGCTGCCAGGCGCGCCTGAACGTCCTCACCGCTCATCCATGCGCTCCCATATCTCGCGCAGTTGGCTCGCCAGCGTCATCGGATCGAACGGCTTGATCACCACGTCCAGCCCGCCGATGCTGCGGTAGTGCTCGATCTCGTTGGCCTGCACCTTGGCGGTCATGAAGATCACCGGGATCTCCCGCGTGGCGTCCTGCTCACGCAGCCGCGCCAGGGTGGTGGGCCCATCGATGCCGGGCATCATCACGTCCAGCAGAATCAGATCCGGCTGCCATTCGGCGGCCTTGCCCAGCGCCGCCTGGCCATTGTCACAGCTGGCGACCTCCATGCCGCCGACCACCTCCAGCGCAATCCGCGCCACCTCCTGAATCGACGGGTCGTCCTCGACGTGAAGAACCCGATGTAACGCTTGCATGTCAGCTGTCTCCTTGTGTGTCTTTATCATCATCTCGGCGGCGGCCCTGCAGCTGACGGTCGAAGGCTTCGCGCAGCTCCTCTGCGGAGAGCCCAGGACGCGCGATCGCGGTATCGACCCGGCCGAGCAGGTTCGGCGCCAAGGCCTGCTCGGAAAGAATGATCACCGCCGGGTGGCGCGGCAGCTGGCTGAGCAGCGGAATGATCTCCCAGCCCGGGCCCTGGGGGGCGGTCAGGTCGAGCGAAATCAGGCCGTAGTCATTGCTGTCGAGCAGATAACGCGCCTCGGCCACCGAGCGCGCCACGTCCAGCGTCATGCTCGCCGCGACCTGACCGGCCACGCGGCGGGTCAGCTCGGCATCGCTCTCCACATGCATGATGCGCTCGCGCTGCGGACGCCCCTTCAGCGAGCCCTTGAGCGCATGCGCCAGACGCCGTTCGTCGAAGGGTTTAGCCAGCCAGTCGACGGCGTTGAGCTGGCCACCGATCTCCAACTGCCCTTCGCCGGCGATCGCCGACACCACCAGCACCGGCAGATCGCGCGTCTCGGGCTGCTCGCGTAGCTGGCGCAACAGGGTCAGGCCACTGCCATCGGGCAGCATCAGATCGAGGGTGATGGCATCGAAGCTGCGCCGCTCGATCCAGCCTAGCGCCTCCTCCAGGGTGTGCGCGACCTCGGCCTGATAGCCCCAGCGCCGGATCAGGATCGCCAGCAGCAACGCGGTATCCGGATCGTCCTCGACGATCAGCAGGCGCACGCCGGGGGCGACACCTGCCTCCTCCGTCTGCCCCGCCAGGCGCTCGGTCAACGCCGCACGCTCGGCGGCATCCGGGCGCACCAGGCGCGGCAGCTCGAAGAAGAAGCAGGCCCCCTGGCCCTCCTCGGAGAAGAAGCTGATCGAGCCGCGCATGCGCTCGACCAGCTCGCGAGTGATCGCCAGGCCCAGCCCGGTACCGCCCTGCTTGCGCGTGCTCGAACCGTCGGCCTGGGAGAACTTCTGGAAAATACGCTCGTGGAACGCCTCGGGGATGCCCGGGCCGTGGTCGATCACACTGACCCGCACACGTTCACCGATCGCCTCCACGCGCACTTCGACCTGCATGTCGGGGGGCGAGAACTTGGCGGCGTTGGAGAGCAGGTTGCTCAGCACCTGCTGCAGCCGCATGGCATCGATGTTGACCTCGACCTCGTCCAGACGCTCGGTGACCACATAGTGCACCTTGAACTGATCGGCGTAGGCCTGATTGGCCTCGATCGCCTGATCGATCAACGGCATAAGCGGTTGCTCCTGCATCTGGAACGTCATCTTGCCGGCGACCAGCTTCTCCATGTCGAGCAGGTCGTTGATCAGCATGATCAGGCGCTGGGCGTTGCTGTGGGCCACGCTCAGCATCGCGCGCATGCTCTCCGGCGGCGTGCCCAGCGCCCCACCCTGGATCAGCCCCAGCGAGCCGGAGATCGAGGTCAAGGGCGTGCGCAGCTCGTGGCTGACGGTGGAGATGAACTCGGTCTTCAGGCGTTCGCTGCGCTTGCGCTCGGTGACATCGTGGACGAAGCCGTGCCATAGCGTGGCGCCATCCGGCTCGCGCTCGGGAATCGACTGCCCCGCCAGCCACAGCACGTGCCCATCGGGATGCTGTATGCGGTATTCGCAGTGCCAGGGCGTCAGGTTCTCGCGCGATTCACGAATCGACTCGATCACCTTGCCGCGATCCTCTTCCACGATCGCCTCGATCACCATCGAGGCATCCTGCGCCGCCTGCTCCGGGCTGATGCCGTAGAAGGTACGAATCGCCTCGCTGGCATACGGGAAGGTACCGTTGCCTGCGTTATCGACACGGTACTGATAGATCATGCCCGGTGTCTGGGAAGCGATCTTGGCCAGGCGCCCGGCCATTTCGTCGCGCGCTTCGACCTCCTGCCAGCGCATCAGAGTCGCCCCGACCCAGCGCGCCAGCAGGCGCACGAACTCGCGGTCGGCCTCGTCGAACGGCCGACCGCGGATTTGCTCGCTGCTGAAAGCGAGCGCGCCGAAGCGCTGGCCGTGGACCCAGATCGGCGCACCGATATAACTCTTGAGACCGAACAGCACGCGGCAGCGGTGGTCGTTCCAACCCTCGGCGTCGGCATCGGTGAACGCCACCACGTCGCTGCGCGCCACCACTGCGCTGCAGAACGTATCGCTGGTCTTGAGCGTCTGTCCGCGCGCGAAGCGGTCGTCCGGCGAATAGGCGGCCTGGATGATGTATTCCTCACCATCGATCCGATTGGCGATCGCGTAGGGCATGTCGAGATGCGCCGCCCCCGCCTGGAGTGCGCGCTCCACCAGCAGCGGGAACGACGTCTCCTGCAGCGCAGCGATATCGTTGAGCGTCTGCAGCGCCTCCTTCTGCGCCTCGAGGCTCTGGTTGAGCCCGACCAGCGAGCGCTTCTGCTGCTCCAGGCGCTGCTGGTGGGCGAGCATGGTCTCACGCGTGACCCGACGCGTGCCCCACAGCAACAGTAGCAGACACGCCTCGGCGATCAGCCAGGCCAGCCCCCAGCGCAGCCAGGTGGCCATGATCAGTTCGTCGCGCTGCTTAAGCTGCAGTGAGATATCCTTCCAGATCGCCACTGCGGTGACCGGGCGCTGCATGACGTCGCCGGCCTGACTCAACGGCACCAGCGTGAGCAGATAGCCGTGGCCGTCGTCGCCCTCGACCACGCGCCAGGCGCTCTGCGTCGCAACGCGAGGCGCCTGCTGCTGGTCCAGCCACTGCGCGATCGGCCCAGCGGAACTCTCGCTTACGCGCCAGCGTGGCGTGGCATCGTCGCCACCGGCGCGAAGGAGAATGGCGACCCCGCTTTCCAACTGGTGCGACAAGGCTTCGACGTTGGGCACGACGCCGAACTCCACCTCGAGCAGACCGACCAGCGGCCCGTCACGCCCTTCGTCAGGATGCAGCACGGGAGCTACCCCACCTGTGGTGGCGCGCTGGCCGTCGAACTCGATGCCGAAGACCACCGTGCGCAAGTGCTGCGCCCGGCTTAGTAGATAGTCGCTGTCACCCGTATGCTGCTCGTGCGTGTCGGGTGGATCCATGCTCACCAGCGGGTCGATGTCGTTGGCATCGGGGAGGAACAGATTGAGCTCCAGCGCCCCGCTCTCGCGCAGCGCCTCCCAGTAGGGCTGAAGATTGGCCCGCAGGCGATCGCGCAACATCGCATTGCGCGCCGGCGAGGTCGGCATCTCGCGCGCGGCCTGCAGCAGCAGGTTGCGGATCACCGGATCGGCGGCCAGAGTATTGGCGAGCACTTGCACGCGGCGCTCGAGCCCGGCGCGGGCGGCACTCACGGTGATGCCCTGCTCCTTCGACTGGAACGCCAGATCGCGCCGGAACGCCTCACGGTCGTTATGCAGTGCCTGGACCAGCATCCAGCCGAAGAACAGCGCCAGCAGTAGGCTACCCAGGAAAATGAGCAGCAGGGGCAGACGTAGGACTTTCACGCGAATCCTCTCGAGCAGCAAAGGTATGAGCGCGAACCTCATACCTTTTGACCAGAGGAGCGCTCCTCGAGAAGGATATCGTATTCTATTGATATTGCATGGGCCGAATAGCCTGCGTTCCTACCCACTGACAGGCGAATTGCCACGCCGCACGTCCGCTGCGCACCCCGCGCAGGGTGGCGTAGCGCTTAGCCTCCGCTTGCGCCGCCTCGCCCCAACTCTCGGCGCCACCGAGATACTCGACCCAGTGGCGGCATGCCTCGAGATAGGCCTGCTGGTCGAAGGGGTGAAACGCCAGCCATAGCCCGAAGCGGTCGGAGAGCGAGATTTTCTCTTCCACCGCATCACCGTGATGCAGCTCGCCGTCGACCAGTTGGGTCTGCTGATTGTCGGCCATCGACTCCGGCAGCAGATGACGACGGTTGGAAGTGGCGTAGAGCAGCACATTCTCCGGCGGCCCGGTCAGGGTGCCGTCGAGCACGCTCTTGAGCGCCTTGTAGGCGTCATCGTTGCCCTCGAAGGAGAGATCGTCGCAGTAGACCACGAAGCGGTGCTGGTGATCGCGCAGGCGCTGGACCAGCACCGGCAGCGCGACCAGATCGTGGCGGTCGACCTGGATCAGGCGCAGCCCCTCTCCGGCCAGGCTGTTGAGCAGCGCACGCACCATCGACGACTTGCCGCTGCCGCGTGCGCCCCACAGCAGCGCGTGGTTGGCCGGGCGCCCCTGCAGGAAGGCGCGGGTGTTGTCGACCAGCGCCAGCTTCTGGCGTTCCACGCCGATCAGGTCGTCGAGCCCCACCGCATCCCGCGGTGCCACCGGTACCAGCTGGCCGCCCAGCGGATGCGACTGCCACAGCGCGGCCACGTCGCGGGTCCAGTCCACCGCCGGGGGCTGCTCGGGTAGCCACGCCTCGACACGTTCCAGCAGTCGGCTCAGCCGTTGGGCCAGCTCTCCATCCATCTCTCGGGTCTCCTCGGGTCGATATCTCACGTCCGGCGCTGGCGGGGGATTGCCAATCGCCACGATGAGCGTATCTTGTGCCGCGCGCGCCGCCGGGTCCAGTCGAGTCCGGGCTCGTTTTCCCCTGACTCCCTCCGAGGAGAGACGATGACGTCTCGTGCCCGCCTTGCCTGCGCTCTGCTGCTGGTCTCCCTGCTCGGCGGTTGCCTCGCCCTGCCCCAACTCGGCGTCCTGCTCGGGCGTATCGCGCTCTCCTCGCTCGGCGTCGATAACGTACGTATCGGCAACTACCACTTCGCCCCCGGCCTCGCGGGCATCGACGAGCAAACCCTATTGAACTCGGGGCTGGCCCTGGCCGGGCTGCCGGTGAATATCGATCTGCCGCTGGCGCTCTCGCTGCCCGCCAACGCGCCGTCGCTCGAACTCCAGGGCTTTGCCTGGGAACTCCAGGTGCCCGGGGCCGAGCCGGTCGCTGGCGAGTTCGATCAGCCGGTACCGCTGCACGCGGGTGAGACCACCACGGTGACGCTGCCGGCGGCGCTGGAACCGCACGGCATCGACGCCCTGGCCAGCCACGAGCAGAAGGTCGCCTCACTGCTCGATCTGGCACGCCGCCTCAGCGCCAGCGGCGAGCTGCCGCCGGGCAGCCACCTCAGCCTGACCCCGGCACTGCCGCCGGCGCTGGCACGGATGGTCTCGGCCCCGACCCTGGCCTTCGATGTCGGCGAGGCCTCCCGCGCTGACGATACCCCTTCGGCCGAGTAGTGCCGGCGGCCCCGATGCGCATCGGTTGACCGCTCGGGCAGGCCGGGTATCTTGGACGGGCTGACGCGCCGCGACGGGCCGGATCGGGCACCGCCCTGCCGGCTCGCCCTCGACGTCAGCCAAGACAGCAACGATAACGCCAGACTCGTATTCGGAGACCCGCATGTCACTCACCCTCTCGCGCCGCGCCCTGGGCGCTCTCGGCGTCGCGGCGCTACTCAGCGCCTGTAGCACCTCACCTCTGGGGCGCAACCAGCTCGCCTTCTACTCCGATGACGAGCTGGCCCAGATGGGCAAGCAGAGTTTCAGCCAGTACGAGCAGCAACTGCCCACGGTGGGCGGCGCCCAGGCGAGCTACGTGCAGTGCGTGGCCGACGCCATCACCGCCCAGGTGCCGGCCAGCGCCGGTATCGACAAGTGGCAGGTGAAGCTGTTCAAGGATGACACCGCCAACGCCTTCGCCCTGCCCGGCGGCTATATCGGTGTCAACACTGGGCTGCTCAAGGTCGCCACCAACCAGGACCAGCTCGCCGCAGTGATCGGCCACGAAGTCGGCCACGTGCTGGCGCACCATGCCAACGAGCGGGTCTCCACCCAAGCCGCCACCCAGACCGGACTCTCGGTGCTGCAGAGCGCCGCAGGGCTGCAGGGCGCGGGCGGCGAACAGGTGATGGGGCTGCTGGGCGCCGGGGCGCAGTACGGCGTGATCCTGCCGTTCTCGCGCAAGCAGGAGTCGGAAGCCGATCTGGTGGGTCTGGATCTGATGGCGGACGCCGGGTTCGACCCCCGCGCCAGCCTCGATCTGTGGCAGAACATGGCCGCCAACAGCCAGGGCGAGCCGCCGGCGTGGATGTCGACCCACCCCAGCAACGACCAGCGCATGAGCGGGCTGAAGAACCGCCTCGACGAAGCGGTGCCGCGCTACGAACAGGCCAAGGCGGCGGGGCGGCGGCCCAACTGCAAGGCGTGAGCCGAGGACATCCTGGCCCGCAACGACGACGGCCGCCGCCGGAACCCTCCGGCGGCGGCCGTCTGCCATATGTGCCTTACGACGGGTTTTTGCGGCTGGTCTTTAGCCCGCGCTCTACATTCGGCGAGTGCACCAAGGGCTGCGATCGCAAACGGTTGACCGAGCGCGACGAGCAACGCGCGGTCTTAGGGAAAGCTGAATAAATCGCCGAACGAGATGAAGGGCCAGGCGCCCGGAACGCAGAAAGCGAGACATAACTTGGGGTTAGGCGAGCTTTCGAGTACCGCGTAACGCAGCCATTCGCGCGTGCAGGCATTTATGCAGTGTTTCCCTCAAAGCTCGGCGCGCAGACTCTCGAGTAGCGCCGCCGTCTCCGGGCGTACCTGACGCCACAGCCAGAACGACTCCGCCGCCTGCTCGATCAGCATGCCCAGGCCATCCACCGTGCGCGCACCGTGCGCTGCGGCCCAGCGCAGGAAGACCGTCGGCTCGGCGCCGTACATCATGTCGTAGGCCAGCGCCTCGGGGGCGAAGAGTGTCTCCGGAAGCGGCGGAAGCTCACCGGCGAGGCTCGCGCTGGTGGCGTTGATCACCAGGTCGAAGCCCCCTTCCAGCGCCTCGAAGCCGCAGCCCACGACCTGCCCGCTGCCGGCGAACAGCGCCGCCAGCGCCTGCGCCTTGGCCGGGGTGCGGTTGGCCACGCGCAGGCTCTCCACGCCGGCCTCGAGCAGCGGCTGAATCACCCCGCGAGAGGCGCCACCCGCCCCCAGTAGCAGCACCCGCGCGCCCGCCAGCGGGGCGGCGTGCGTCTGCAGGTCGCGCACCAGCCCCACGCCATCGGTGGTATCACCGTGGACCCGGCCGTCAGCGTCCAGCCACAGGGTGTTCACCGCACCGGCGAGGTGCGCACGCGGGGTATGCACCTCGGCCAGGGCAAAGGCCTCCTGCTTGAACGGTACGGTCACGTTGGCCCCGCGCCCACCGTCGGCGACGAAGGCACGCCAGGCGCCGGCGAAATCGTCGCTGGGTGCTTCGATCGCCTCATACACCAGCGCTTCGCCGGTCTGCGCGGCGAAGGCGGTATGGATGCGCGGCGATTTCGAGTGGCCGATAGGGTTGCCGAAGACAGCGTAACGATCGCTCATGCGGGTTGCGGCTCCTGGGTGGCGTTCAGCCAGTCGTGCGGTTTGAGATAGGCGAGCAGGCGCGCTTCCGGAGTGCCCGGCTCCGGGGTCCACTGGTACTGCCAGCGCGCGAGCGGCGGCATCGACATCAGGATCGATTCGGTACGCCCACCGCTCTGCAGCCCGAACAGGGTACCCCGGTCCCAGACCAGATTGAACTCGACGTAGCGCCCGCGGCGGAACGCCTGATAGTCGCGTTCACGCTCGCCGAACGGAGTCTCGCGGCGGCGCTCGGCGATCGGCAGATAGGCGTCGAGAAAGCTGTCGCCGACCGCGCGCTGGAAGGCGAAGCACTGCTCGAACGGCCACTCGTTGAGATCGTCGAAGAAGAGCCCACCGACGCCGCGTGTCTCGTTGCGGTGCTTGAGGAAGAAGTAGTCGTCGCACCACGCCTTGAAGCGCGGATAGACCGACTCGCCGAATGGCTCGCAGGCGCGCTGCGCTACCTGGTGCCAGTGCTGGGCATCTTCGAGGTAAGGGTAGTAGGGGGTCAGGTCGAAGCCGCCGCCGAACCACCACACGGGCGCCTCGCCGGGCTTGTCAGCGATGAAGAAACGCACGTTGCCGTGGGCGGTGGGGATGTGCGGGTTGCGCGGATGCAGCACCCAGGAGACCCCCACCGCATGGAAGCTGCGCCCGGCCAGCTCGGGGCGAGCGGCGGTGGCCGAAGCGGGCAGCTCGGCGCCGTACACATGGGAGAAGTTGACCCCACCCTTCTCGAACAGCGCGCCCTCCTCGATCACCCGGCTGCGCCCCCGCCGCCTTCGGCGCGCTCCCAGCTGTCCTCGGCAAAGCTCTTGGCGCCATCCAGTGCCGCGAGCGAGTCGCACAGGGAGTCCTGCAGCGAGAGCAGATAGGTCTTGACGCTGTCGAGGTGCGAATGTGCCATGGTCGATGTCCTTCTACGCGGTACGGGAAATGGGGCGCCGGCTGACAAGAGTCGCATGCTGGCTGTCAGGCGGGCGCAGCGCGTGACAGCCTCCTCCGGCTCAGGGGCGCAGTACGCGGTCGCTGAGCAGGTCACGGATCGTGCTGGGGCGATCGCGTCCTCCCAGCGGGCCATCGACGATCGCCGCCACGGCGTCGCCGAAGGTCTCGCGCACTGCCTGCGCGCTCATCGCCGGTGCCTCGCCGGCACGGTTGGCCGAGGTCGAGACCAGCGGCCCGCCCCAGGCAGCACACAGTTGCTGCACCAGCGGGTGGTCGCTGACCCGCACCGCCAACGTGGTGTGATCGCCGCGCAGCAGTGGCTGGGCGCGCCCGTTGTCGGGGATCAGCCAGGTATTGGGGCCGGGCCAGCTCGCCGCCAGGCGCCCGCGCTGCTCGGCGTCGAGCCCGGCGAGCCACGGCTCCAGTTGCTCCAGACTGCCGGCGATCAGAATCAAGCCCTTATCGCTGGCGCGCCCCTTGAGCGCGATCACTCGCGCCAGCGCATCGGCGTCGTCCGGGTCACAGCCCAACCCCCAGACCCCCTCGGTGGGATAGGCGATCACGCCCCCCTGTTTCAGCGCCGCAATCGCGGCGGCCCACTCTGACATCTCCGCTTCCTCGAGTTGCCTTGTTCAAGCTGCGGCGATGGTAACACGCCGCCTCAGGCTCGCCTCCGCGCCCGAGCGTCGCACCCTGACGCAAGGCGCACCCAAGATCAGACCTTGGGCGCCAGGCATCGGACTGCGGCCAGCGAAGATGGCGCCCGCGGCGTGGGCCGGCCATAGTGAAACGAGTGGCAGCGTACCGAAACGTGCCAGGCGTCACCCCGACTCTCACCTTGTCTCAGGAGCCCAAGATGAAACGATCGCCTCTATCCCTCGCGCTGCTCGGCCTGGTCTGCGCCGGCGGCCTCAGCGCCTGCGCCCAGCAGCCGGCCCAGCAGACGAGCCAGCCGCCGGCACCCGCGCTCTCCGATCAGCTGGTGATGGCGACGCTGTGGATGCAGACCTCCGGTGAGTACGCCGCGCTGAGCCATCAGGCGTTCAATCTCGCGCGGCGTAACCTCGACCGCGCGCTGGCCGCCGCCGACGGGCAGCAGCGGCCCCCGGCGATCGTGGTCGATGTCGACGAAACGGTGCTCGACAACAGCCCCTACGAAGCGTGGCTGATCGCCAGCGGCGAGAACTATCAGAGCGATACCTGGCACCAGTGGGTGGACAAGGCCAGCGCTCGGGCGATGCCCGGAGCCAAGGCGTTTCTCGACTACGCCGCCTCGCGCGGGGTGGCGGTTTTCTACATCACCAATAGGCGCGCCGACGAGACCCAGTCCACGCTGCGCAACCTGCGCCAGGTCGGCTTCCCAGATGCCGACGAGGCGCACTTCCTACCGCGCATCGAGAGCAGCGACAAGACCGCACGCCGCCAGCGGGTGGCGCAGTCGCACTGGGTGATCCTGCTGATGGGAGACAATCTGGGCGACTTTTCGGCGGGCTTCGAGCGTGCCAGCGCCGAGGCCCGGCGCGCTGCCGTCGAGGCCCAGCCGGACGCCTTCGGCAGCCGCTACATCGTGCTGCCCAACCCCGCTTATGGCGCCTGGGAGGGCGCGCTCTATCACAATGACTGGAGCCTGGACGACGCGCAGAAAGCCAGTGCCCGGCGCAACCATCTGCAGCAGTGGGGCGGCCCGGAGACGCCCTAAACCGCGCGATTGGTTTGCAAATCACCCAACGTATTCGACCTCCGAGACGAACCACGTCCGGAGGCCGAGCACAGATCCTGTCTAGCCGACATTCAACCGCGGCGGCGTACCCAGCCGCCCGCGGTCTGCGCCGCTTGCCCTTCCAGCTCGAGTTCGAGCAGCGCCAGTTGCAGCGTGGCGACCGACTCGCCGCACGCTGCCACCAGTACGTCGATCGGCGTCGGGGTATCGCTCAATTGCGCCAATACCCCGGCGTGCGGCCCCACCGACGCCTCCGGATTCGTGACCGGTGGCGTGGCGGCCTCGGATGGCGCCGTGTCCAGCTGCTCGCCAGCCGTTGTGGGTGTCCAGTGGCCCAGTTCGGCGAGTATGTCGTCGACGTTGCGCACCAGCGCCGCCTCGCCGCGCTGGATCAGCCGCAGGCAGCCGCTGGCCTGGGGGTTGTGGATCGTGCCCGGCAGGGCGAACACCTCGCGCCCCTGTTCGAGACCCAGGCGCGCGCTGACCAGCGAGCCGCTCTTCTCCGCGGCTTCCACCACCAGCACGCCCTGAGACAACCCTGTGATCAGCCGATTGCGGCGCGGAAAGAAGCGCGGATGCGCGGCGGTGTCGGCCGGATGCTCCGACAGCAGCAGCCCACACCCCGCCAGCAGATCGCGGTACAACCCGGCGTGGCGCGGCGGATAGACCACGTCGACGCCACAGCCGAGCACGCCGACAGTAGCGCCGCCGACCTGCAGCGCGGTGTGCTGGGCGATGCCATCGATACCCAGCGCCATGCCGCTGACTATGCCGAAGCCGCGCGCGATCAGATTGCGTGCGAAGGCCGCGGCGTTGTCGCGCCCCTCTCGGGTCGGCTTGCGCGTGCCGACGATGGCGATCGCCGGCGTCGCCAATGCGCTCAGATCGCCCTTGGCCCACAGCACCAGCGGCGGGTCGGGGAGCTGATCGAGCAGCACGGGCCAAGCAGCATGCCCCGGATGCAGCAAATGGTGGCGCGGGTTCTCGGCCTGCCATGCCAGCGCCGCCTCGACCGAAGCCTCGAGCGGGCTATTCGTGGGGTGATCGAGCCACAGCCTCAGCGGCTGGGCCAGCCGAGCCGGTAGTACCGCCAGCCAGCCCTGGGGCCAGGCTAGCGACTCGGGCTCGCGCCAGCGCTGCAGCAGCGGCGACAGCCGCGCGGGGCCGAGCCCAGGCAGTGCGGCCAGCGCCAGCCAGTCGCGCAGTGTCGGCCCCGCCGAGCTCACGGCGCCTCCGCGCGCGCCAGCGTGGCGCCAAGTGCCTGGGGCGTGGTCAGCCGATCGCCCACCGCCAGCGCCTCGGAGGCCCGCATCACCAGCGCATAGGCGAGATGGTCGAAGACTCGGAACACCATCACCGCGCCCGCCTCGTGTGGCGGCAGGATGATCATGTCATCGCCGTCGGCGGCGCGCACCCGCTCGCCCTGGCGCATCACCTGCAGCACGTGCCCCGGCGCCAGCCCGTCGGCACGCCCGCGATCGATCGCTACCACGTCGTCACGGCCGATGAAGCGCACCCCGCCAGGCACCGCGAGCAGGGTCGCGGTGATCGGCGAGGCCGGCGCCCGCGGCAAGAACTCGGTGGTGATGCCGCCATCGTCCAGCGTCAGCAGGACGTCTCCGGCGCGGATCTCGCGCTCGGCATCGAGCACTTCCAGCTCGCTCACGTCAGGCTGGCGCTCAACCACCCGTGCCTCGCCCAGGCGCTGCAGCTCACGCCCCAGGGGAGCGCCGTCGGCAGGGGCACGATAGTCGTCTCCGGCGCGGTAGATGCCCAGCCGCGTGCCTACCGCTGGCAGCCGCCCCTGGGCGTAAAGCCGATCCCCGGCACCGCTGAGCAGGCGCCCACCCTGCCCCGCCACCACCCGCGGCGCCGAATCCAGCAGGGCGGGGTCGACGATCCGGTAAGCCTTCAGGAAGACCCGTACCCGCTCCAGCGGCAGGCTGGGCAGCGCCTCTCGCACCGGCGCCCGTCGCACCTGGGGCGAGAGCCTGACCGTCTCACCACGCCCGCGCTCGACACGCAGCGCGGGCCCACCGGCGCCAGGGTCGAGCACCAGCACATCGCCGGGGTAGAGCTGCTCGGGCCCGGCCACGCCGGGGTTGTGCCGCAAAAGCTCGCGCCAGGACCAGGGATCTTCGAGAAAGCGCGCCGCCACGCCCCACAGGGTGTCGCCAGGGCGCACCTGGTAGCGACTCGGGGCATCGGGCTTGAGGGTGTAGGCCAGCGCCGGTGTCACACCCGGCCCGGCCAGCGTGAACATCAAGAGCGCACAGCCGAGTGCGGATGACGCCAGGCGGCGAAAGAACCGAGTGGGTGGGAGCCGCAGGCCGTTCGCCATCGCTTTGTTCCTGACGCTGAATATCGGTCGCGCGGCGGCGCCGCGCCTGTCAGGAGTAGATCGGCCCGTGCCGACGGGACTTGAATGCGCCTTCACAGAGTGCAATCGCGTCGCGGGATTTTGAGAACGCACCGCCGCGGCTCTACAATAGAGGATTACGTCAACCATGCCGACGGGCACCCAGAACGCTATGGCCATCAGAACCATCCTCGAATATCCCGATCCCCGCCTGCGCACCAAGGCCGCCCCGGTGGCGCAGGTCGACGACGAGATCCGCGCCCTGGTCGACGACATGATCGAGACCATGTACGACGCCTCGGGCATCGGTCTGGCGGCGACCCAGATCGACGTGCACCAGCGCGTGATCGTCATGGACGTCAGCGACGACCGCAGCTCGCCGCTGGTGCTGATCAACCCGAGCTACACGCCGCTGGATGACGAGCGTCAGCCGCTGCAGGAAGGCTGCCTGTCGATCCCCGACTACTACGCCGAAGTGCCGCGCGCCCTGCGCGTTCACCTGAAGGCGACCGACCGTGACGGCAAGACCTACGAGCTCGACGCCGACGGTCTGCTCGCCCACTGCATCCAGCACGAGTGCGATCACCTCGAAGGCGTGCTGTTCGTCGACTACCTGTCGCCGCTCAAGCGCGACCGTGTGCTCAAGAAGATGCAGAAGCGCCACAAGCAGGATCAGGACGCCTGATCCGGATTCGCCCACGTCAGTCTTCGTTCGAGGCCGGCCGTCACCGCGACGCCGGCCTTTCGTGCTTCGAGAGGAACCCCGCCGCATGAGCCACAGCACCGACGGCCGCGCGCTACGCATCGTCTTCGCCGGTACGCCCGACTTCGCCGCCGAGAGCCTGCAGGCGCTGCTCGACTCGCGCCATCAGGTCGTCGCCGTCTACACCCAGCCTGACCGCCCCGCCGGTCGCGGGCGCAAGCTGACGCCGAGCCCGGTCAAGCAGCTGGCGCTGGATCACGCCCTGCCGGTGTGTCAGCCGACTTCGCTCAAGACGCCCGAGGCACAGCAGACGCTGGCCGACTTCGCGGCCGATGTCATGGTGGTAGTCGCCTACGGTCTGCTGCTGCCGCAGGCGGTGCTCGACCTGCCGCGGCTGGGGTGTCTCAACGTGCACGCCTCGCTGCTGCCGCGCTGGCGCGGTGCGGCGCCGATCCAGCGCGCCATCGAGGCCGGCGATAGCGAGAGCGGCATCACCCTGATGCAGATGGATGCCGGCCTGGATACCGGCGACATGCTGCTGGTGCGGCGCACGCCGATCGACGCCAGCACCACCGGTGGCACACTCCACGACACTCTGGCCGCCCTCGGTGGAGAAACCCTGATCGCCGGCCTCGACGCGCTGAGCGAGAGCGGCCTGACACCGACGCCGCAGCCTGACGACGGGGTCACCTACGCCAGCAAGCTCTCCAAGGCCGAGGCCGAACTCGACTTCCGCCAGCCCGCCGCGGCGCTGGCGCGCCGGGTGCGCGCCTTCAACCCGTGGCCGGTGGCCTGGACACGGCTCGACGGCGACAGCGTACGCCTGTGGCTGGCCGAGGCCGAGACGGACACCGCCCAGACCGCCACGCCCCCCGGCACCCTGCTAGCCCCGGCGGACGATGCCCTGCGCATCGCCTGCGGCAGCGAGGGGCGCGAGGTACTGCGGGTCACCCGGCTGCAGCTGCCGGGCGGCAAGCCGCTGGCAGCACGCGACCTGCTCAACGCCAAGGCGTCACGGCTCGGCGCAGGGCAGCGCCTGGGCCAGCCAGACCAGGGCCAGTCAGAAGAGTCGACAGGAGCCGACGCATGAGCGCAATCAGTGCACGGGCCGTGGCCGCCAAGCTGCTGGTGCCGGTGATCAACGGCGAAGGCTCGCTTGCCTCACTCGACGGCGAGATCGCCGCCCACGCGGTGGCCGAGCGCGACCGCGGCTTCGTCAAGGCGCTCTGCTTCGGTGTCTGCCGCGCTTATCCGCGCCTAGATGCATTGGCCGCGGAGCTGCTGCGCCAGCCGTTCAAGAAGCGCGACAGCGACGTGCAGGCGCTGCTGCTGCTGGGTCTCTACCAGCTCCTGCACATGCGCGTGCCGGCGCACGCCGCCGTCAGCGAGACCGCCGGTGCCGCCCGTGGCCTGGGCAAGGCCTGGGCCACCCGCGTGCTCAACGGCTGCCTGCGCCGCTTCCAGCGCGAATCGGTGGCACTCCAGGCCAAGGTCGACCGTGACCCGCCGGTGGCGCTGTGGCACCCCGCCTGGCTGCTCAAGGCGCTGCGCCAGGCCTGGCCCGATGCCTGGCAGACGCTGTGCGCGGCCAACAACGAGGCCGGGCCCATGACCCTGCGCGTCAATCGCCGCCGGAGCACGCGCGAGGCCTACCTCGAACGCCTCACTGCCGCCGGCATCGAGGCCAGCGCCTGCCAGTTCGCCGCCGACGGCATCCAGCTCGCCGCGGCGGTGGACGTGCACCAGCTGCCGGGCTTCGCCGAGGGCGACGTCAGCGTGCAGGACGAATCGGCCCAGCTCTGCGCCGACCTGCTGGCGCCAGCGCTCGACGGCCGCGATGGCGCCCGGGTGTTCGACGCCTGCGCCGCCCCCGGCGGCAAGAGCGCGCATTTGCTGGAGCGTTTCACCCTCGACCTCGCCGCCAGCGATATCGACCCCGGCCGGCTGGCGCGGGTCGGTGCCACCCTGGAGCGGCTGGGTCTCGACGCCCGCCTGAGCGCCCTCGATGCCAGCAGCGCCACGCTCGCCGAGACGCTGGGCCAGACCCCGGAGAATACCGATGCCGCGGCGCCGAGCGCGGGCTTCGATGCCATCCTGCTCGACGCCCCCTGCTCGGGTACCGGGGTGATCCGCCGCCACCCGGACATCAAGCTGACCCGCCGCGCCAGCGACATCGGCGACCTCGCCGCGCTGCAGGCGCGTCTGCTCGACAACCTGTGGCGCCAGCTCGCCCCCGGCGGCACCCTGCTCTACGCCACCTGCTCGGTGCTGCCGGCCGAGAACGCCGAGCAGATCGCCGCCTTCCTGGCGCGCACCCCGGATGCCCGCGCCACCACCCCCGACGACCTCGCCTGGGGCCAGCCCGCCGGTCAAGGCCGCCAGCTCCTGACCGCGCAGAACGGCCACGACGGCTTCTTCTACGCCCGGCTGGAGAAGGCGACGCCGTAACGGGTGGACCGCAGCGGCGGGGAGCCTGATCTCCCCGCCGACTTGCGCCCTGGCGGGCGCGCTTCGATACTGAGGGTGGATACCGGATCAGGGAGGCCGCCCGTGCCCGCCAAGAGCGTGTCAGATTCCCGCGTGTCAGCCACCACCACCGACACGACCTGTGCGGTGGCCGCCAGCGAACCCGAGCCCCAGAGCGAGACCGCGTTCACACCCCACACCCAGACCCAGCTGGCCTTGGCGTCCCTCGACGGTATCGCCGAGAACAGCGCGCTGGTGATCGTCGACGTACAGCCCGACTTCATGCCGGGCGGTGCCCTGGCCTGCGCCGAGGGCGATGCGATTCTCCCGGGTATTGCCTGGCTGCTGGCGCAGCACGCCTTCGGCCATGTGGTGGCGACCCAGGATTGGCACCCCGCGCGCCACGTCTCCTTCGCTTCATGCCATCCGCCGCACCAGCCGTTCGAGGCGATCGAGCTCTACGGCCACAGCCAGACCCTGTGGCCGGACCATTGTGTCCAGCGCAGCGAGGGTGCGGCGCTGCATCCGGCCATCGACTGGTCGCCGTGCGACGTGATCATCCGCAAGGGCACCGATCCGCGCACCGACTCCTACAGCGCCTTTCGCAACAACATTGGCCCCGACGGCCATCGCCCCGCCACCGGGCTGGCCGGCTGGCTGCGCGACCGCGGCGTGAGCGATGTCTATGTCTGTGGCCTGGCCCGCGACGTGTGCGTGCTGTGGACCGCCGAGGACGCCGTGGCCGCCGGTTTCCGTACCCATTTTCTATGGCCGCTGACCCGCCCCGTCACCTTCGACACCGACGCCGACGTGCTCGAACGGCTGGCGGCGCTGGAGATCACGGTGATCGAGGCCTAGGGTTATCGAGAGCTATCGGTTGCCGATCGCTGGCAGCCGGTCGATAGCCAGCCGTCGCCAATAGAGCGTCACCCTGAAGACCTTCACTTCCAGCAGGAGCCAATGCATGAGCAATCACGTCTACAAGCAGGTCGAGATCACCGGTTCTTCCCCCGACGGCATCGAAGCCGCGGTGCAGAACGCCATCGCCAAGGCCAGCGAGTCGCTGCACGGCATGCGCTGGTTCGAGGTCACTGAGACCCGCGGGCATATCGAGAACGAGCGCATCGCCCACTGGCAGGTAACGGTGAAGGTGGGTATCTCCCTCGACTGATCGTTGCCCGACCGGCGCGGGCAGCGACAGTGTCGCCACCCGCGCCGGTGTTTGTTTTTCTCTGGCTTCCCGGCGTCACGCACCGCCCACGTGCGGGGTGGTGTCATTCGCCGTCCAGGGTCGTTATGCTACGCGCTGATCGAGGCGCGCCCGACCCCAGATGGTGAACGGGCATTTCTCTCCCGCGCTTTTTTACTCAGTGCTTCCCTGACGGTTTGGCATGAAAATCATCATTCTAGGGGCCGGCCAGGTGGGCGGCACGCTGGCCGAACATCTGGCCAACGAAGAGAACGACATCACCGTCGTGGATATCAGTGAAGTGCGTCTGCGCGAGCTGCAGAACCGCCTGGATATCCGCACGGTCGTGGGCACCGCGTCCTACCCCAACATCCTGCGTCAGGCCGGCGGCGAAGACGCCGACATGCTGATCGCGGTGACCAGCTCCGACGAGATCAACATGATCGCGTGCCAGGTCGCGCACTCGCTGTTCCGCACACCGACCAAGATCGGCCGGGTGCGTTCGACCGCTTATCTCACGCGCAAAAGCCTGTTCTCCAACGACGCCATTCCGGTCGACGTGCTGATCAGCCCGGAGCAGGTGGTCACCGACCATATCCGCCGCCTGATCGAGTACCCCGGGGCGCTGCAGGTGCTCGACTTCGCCGGTGGCCTGGCTCAACTGGTGGCGGTCAAGGCCTATTACGGCGGGCCGCTGGTGGGCCAGGAGCTGGGCTTTCTGCGCCGCCACATGCCGGATATCGACACCCGCGTGGCCGCGATCTACCGCCGTGACCGTCCGATCATCCCTTCCGGCGACACCGTGATCGAGGCCGATGACGAGGTCTTCTTCATCGCCGCGCGCAAGGATATCCGCACCGTGATGGGCGAGCTGCGCAAGGTCGACCGCGACTTCCGCCGCGTGGTGATCGCCGGCGGCGGCAACATCGGTGAGCGTTTGGCCGAGACCCTCGAGCACAAGCACCAGGTCAAGATCATCGAGCACGATCTGAGCCGCTGCGGCACGCTCTCCGAGAAGCTCGACCGCACCGTGGTGCTGCACGGCAGCGCCACCAGCAAGCGGCTGATGCTCGAGGAGAACATCGAGGACTGCGATATCTACTGCGCGCTGACCAACGACGACGAGGTCAACATCATGTCCTCGATGCTGGCCAAGCGCCTGGGCGCCAAGAAGGTGCTGACGCTGATCAACAACGCCGCCTATGTGGATCTGGTCCAGGGCGGCGAGATCGATATCGCCATCTCGCCGCAGCAGACCACCATCGGCAGCCTGCTGACCCACGTGCGCCGCGGCGACATCGTCAACGTGCACTCGCTGCGTCGCGGTGCCGCCGAGGCGATCGAGGCGATCGCCCATGGCGATAAGCGCTCTTCCCGGGTGGTCGGGCGCACCATCGGCGAGGTCGATCTGCCCAGCGGCACCAGCATCGGTGCCATCGTGCGCGGCAAGGAGGTGTTGATCGCCCACGATGACGTGCTGATCGAGAGCGGCGATCACCTGATCCTGTTTGTGATCGACAAGCGCCGCATCCGCGACGTCGAACGGCTGTTCCAGGTCGGGCTCACGTTCTTCTGATGCTGTTCGTCCCGATGTCGTTTATCTCAATGCCGTTCGCGAGCGTGTGCGCATGAATCTGTTCGTGACCCTGCGCATCGTCGGGCTGCTGCTGATGCTGTTCAGCCTGACCATGGTGCCGCCGATGGTGATCGCGCGGATCTTCCACGACGGCAACTGGCACGCCTTCGGCATCGGCATGGCGATCTCGGTCGTCACCGGCGCCCTGCTCTACTGGCCCAACCGGCGCGCCCGGCGTGAGTTGCGCACCCGCGATGGGTTCATTATCACGGTGCTGTTCTGGGGCGTACTGGGACTGTTCGGTACCGTGCCTTTCATGGTCTCCGAGGCGCCGGCGATGAGCTTCACCGACGCGGTGTTCGAATCCTTCTCCGGGCTCACCACCACCGGCGCCACGGTGCTCCACGGCATCGACCAGCTACCCGCGTCGATCCGCTTCTACCGCCAGCAGCTGCAGTGGCTCGGTGGCATGGGGATCGTTGTGCTGGCGGTGGCGATCCTGCCCACCCTGGGCATCGGTGGCATGCAGCTCTACCGCACCGAGATTCCCGGGCCGCTGAAGGACTCCAAGCTGACCCCGCGGATCACCGAGACCGCCAAGGCGCTATGGTACATCTATGTGATCCTCACGGTGGTCTGCGCGCTGGCCTACTGGCTCGCCGGCATGGACTGGTTCGACGCCATCGGCCACAGCTTCTCGACCATCGCGGTGGGTGGCTTCTCCACCCACGACGCCAGCATGGCCTACTTCGACAGCGCCACCATCGAGCTGATCTGCGTGCTGTTCATGATCGTCTCGTCGATCAGCTTCGGGCTGCACTTCGCGGTATGGCGCGAAAAGCGCCTGCTGCAGTACATCCGCGACCCGGAGTTCTGCTTCTTCGTCTCCTTCCTCGGCCTGCTGGTGCTGATCACCGTGGTCACTCTGTTCGCCACCGGCACCTACCACGATGCCACCGGTTTGCGTCACGGGCTGTTCGAGGCGGTCTCGGTGGCCACCACCTCCGGCTTCAGCGTCGCCGACTTCACCCTGTGGCCCGGGGTACTGCCGATCATGCTGTTCATGGCGGCCTTCGTCGGCGCCTGCTCTGGCTCCGCCGGCGGCGGGATGAAGGTGATCCGTATCCTGCTGATCCTCAAGCAGGGCATCCGTGAGATTCACCGGCTGATCCACCCCAATGCGGTGTTCGCGGTCAAGGTGGGCAAGATGCGCATCTCCGAAGGCGTGGCCGAAGCGGTGTGGGGCTTCTTCTCGGTCTATCTGATGCTGTTCGTGCTGATGCTGCTGGCGCTCTCGGCCACCGGGCTCGACCAGGTCACCGCGTGGTCGGCGGTGGGCTCGGCGCTCAACAACCTGGGCCCGGGGCTGGGTGCGGTCTCCACCGACTACGGCGATATCCCCGATCTGGCCAAGTGGATTCTGGTGCTGGCGATGATGCTCGGGCGCCTGGAGATCTTCACCGTGCTGGTGCTGTTCACACCGGCGTTCTGGCGCCGCTGAGCGCGGCGTCCCGCTGTTCGCGGCAGCCTTCCACTATCCACGGCTGCCACCACTATCCGCAGCCGCCTTCCACTAAAGGATAACGAGCGCGCTATCGCCAGGGGGGAAGCCCGGGGGTCGCCAATGATAGAATGCGCGGCTTTCCGGCGCCGCCAAGAGGCTCACGAGGCAGCGGTAGTGCCGTCCCCTACCTTTCGCATCACGAGAGAGTCATGTCCGTCAATTCGCAACGCCGCTCTTCCGCCCCGTCGTTCCTGCGGCTGGGTCTGATTCCCCAGATCGTCATCGGTATCCTCCTCGGCCTGCTGGTCGCCCAACTGGCGCCGGCACTGGCACAGTCGTTCGAGATCCTGGGCCAGATATTCATCAGCGCGCTCAAGGCGATCGCGCCGATTCTGGTGTTCGTGCTGGTGATGGCCGCCATCGCCAGCCACGAGCGCGGCCAGCCGACCCAGATTCGCGGCGTGCTGGCGCTCTATCTGATCGGCACCCTGGTGGCGGCGCTGGTGGCGGTGAGCGCGAGCTTCCTGTTCCCGACCACGCTGATCATCGACGCCCCCCAGGCCGACGGTACCCCGCCCTCGGGGATCGCCGAGATTCTGCGCAATCTGCTGCTGAGCGCGATGGACAACCCCGTGGCAGCGCTCACCAACGCCAACTTCATCGGCATCCTGGCCTGGGCGGTAGGTCTGGGCCTGCTGCTGCGGCGCGCCAACGACACCACCCGGCGCGGCCTCGCCGATCTCTCCGATGCCGTCTCTGGACTGGTGCGCTGGGTGATCCGGCTGGCTCCGCTGGGCATCTTCGGGCTGGTCGCCAACACCTTCGCCACCACCGGCATGAGCGCGCTGGCGGACTACGCCCATCTGCTCGGGCTGATCATCGGCTGCATGCTGTTCGTGGCGCTGGTGACCAACCCGCTGATCGTGTTCCTGTATACCCGCCAGAACCCCTATCCGCTGGTCTTCACCTGCCTGCGCGGCAGTGCCATCACCGCCTTCTTCACCCGCAGCAGCGCTGCCAACATCCCGGTCAACATGGAGCTGTGCAAGCGCCTCGACCTGCACGCCGACACCTACTCGGTGTCGATCCCGCTGGGCGCGACGATCAATATGTCCGGCGCCGCGGTGACCATCACCGTGATGACCCTGGCCGCCGCCCACACCCTGGGCCTGAGCGTCGACTTCTCCACCGCGCTGCTGCTGTGCATCGTCTCCGCCCTCGCCGCTTGCGGCGTCTCCGGGGTCGCAGGCGGCTCGCTGCTGCTGATCCCGATGGCGGCGAGCCTGTTCGGCATCTCCGCCGACGTCGCCATGCAGGTAGTGGCGATCGGCTTCGTCATCAGCGTGCTGCAGGACTCCACCGAGACCGCGCTCAACTCCTCCACCGACGTGCTGTTCACCGCCGCCGCCTGCCGTTCGCCTAAGGCGCGCGCAGCGCAGGAGACCAGTGGCGCAGTGGAAGAGGCGATCTGAGACCAGCCCGGGCCAAGTCGGCCGGTTTTTCACCGGCCGGCTTGGCATCGCCGCCGTGACGTGCAATATGGGGCGATGACTTTTCTCTAGCCTTTGGAATTTCTCCTCGATGTCTGACTCCACAGCCGGCCCCCGCGAGGTCGTCGCGCTCGCCGAGCACGAGCTGACCCTGCTCGGCACCGCCCATGTCTCCCAGGCCAGTGCCGACGAAGTACGCGAGCTGATCGACTCCGGCGAGTTCGACGCCGTGGCGATCGAACTCTGCACCTCGCGCCACCAGAGCCTGACCCAGCCCGACGCCATGGCCAAGCTCGACCTGTTCCAGGTCCTCAAGCAGGGCAAGGCGGGCATGGTCGCGGCGAGCCTGGCGCTCGGCGCCTTCCAGCAGCGGGTGGCGGCCCACTCCGGCATCGAGCCGGGGGCGGAGATGCGCGCCGCGGTCCAGGGCGCCCAGCGTGCCGGCCTGCCGCTCTACCTGATCGATCGCGAGATCGGCGTCACCCTCAAGCGCATCTACCAGAACGTGCCCTGGTACAAACGCTTCGGGCTGATCTCGGGGCTGCTCGGCAGCGTGCTGTCGCGGCAGACGGTCTCCAGCGAGGAGATCGAGAAGCTCAAGGAGGGTGATGTGCTCGAATCCACCTTCGCCGAGTTCGCCGAGCAGTCGGAATCGCTCTATGTGCCGCTGATCGCCGAGCGCGACCGCTTCATGGCGCTCAAGCTGGTGGAGTCGCTGCCCGATGGGCAGGCCCGCCGGGTGCTGGTGGTGATCGGCGCGGGGCATCTCAAAGGCATGAGCGAGCACCTGCGGGCGCTGGACGCCCAGCCGCCGGCCGCGCTGGCAGTGCGCGAGGAGCGCGCGGCGCTGGAGTCCACCGCGCCCCGTGCGCGCTGGTGGAAGGCGCTGCCTTGGATCATCGTCGCGCTGGTGCTCACCGGCTTCGCCATCGGCTTCAGCCGCGATACCGCCTTCGGCTGGTCGCTGGTCGCCGAATGGGTGCTGATCAACGGCAGCTTCTCGGCGCTGGGGGCGCTGATCGCCCTGGGCCATCCGCTGACCATCGCCGCGGCCTTCCTCGGCGCCCCGCTCACCTCGCTAAACCCCACTATCGGGGTCGGCTTCGTCACCGCCGGGGTCGAGCTCTACTTCCGCCGCCCCACGGTGGGTGACTTCTCGCGCCTGCGCAGCGACGTCAGCCACTGGCGCGGCTGGTGGCGCAACCGGGTAGCTCGCACCCTGCTGGTGTTCCTGCTCTCTAGCCTCGGCTCGGCGATCGCTACCTGGGTCGCCGGCCTGCGTATCGCCGGGCAGCTATTTGGCTAGCTCGGCGGCTGCGTCCTTCGCGAGCAAGCTCGCTCCTACAGGGGAAACCATCCAGCCGAGGTAGCGTTGGCTGCGGTGGTGTAGACACTCGCCTGGCTTTCATCTCTCTGAACGCTGCAATCTATCTGCTGTAGGCGTGAGCTCTGCTCGCGAATCGTTGGGTTTGGCCACCTTCGTCGGGACCGCCACGACGTTAGGGAAGTGCTGCATAAATGCCTGCGCTAGCGAGCTCGCACCTGATAGGGGGAGCCGTGCGGCTGCCCCGGGGCGTGCGCCCATAACGCCTGCCGCGCATTCGCCTGCTCTTCCATCTCCCCCTATTGAAAGACCTCCAACTGCCACCATTGTCTACTCCGGGTTCCGCTGAGGCCCCTGATAGCGGGGCCGAGGACTGGGGAAGAAAAAATATCGCCGCGTGATGCCCTCCCCTCTTGAAAGCCGTTCAGGCGACCCTATTTAACATAACGTCGAGAGAGGAGCAGTCAGCCGACGGCATCTTGCATGCGTCATCCCCTCGACAGCGGACGCCGCCGAGCGGGTCCGCGACCGGTGGCCCGAGATGGGCTCGGGCACCCCAAGACTTCGCTGTCATTCAGGAGGTTGCACCATGAATACGATGTCTCTTTCTCCGCTGTTCCGCCGTTCCATCGGTTTCGACCGGCTCAACGATCTGTTCGAGACCGCGATGCAGAACGACGTACCCAGCTATCCGCCCTACAACGTCGAGAAGTATGGCGAGAACGATTACCGCATCGCTGTCGCGGTCGCCGGCTTCGGCGAGGGCGAGCTCGATGTCAACGTCGAGAAACGCGTGCTGACCATCAGCGCCGGCAAGAACGGGCGTGACGACCAAGAGCGAGTGCAGTACCTGCACCAGGGCATCGCCCAGCGCGCGTTCAAGCTCTCGTTCCGCCTCGACGAGAACATCGAGGTGCAGGGCGCACGGCTGGAAAACGGCCTGCTGATCGTCGATCTACTGCGCGTGGTGCCCGAAGAGCAGCGCCCGCGCCAGATCCCGATCAATGGCAAGCAGCAGCGCCTGAGCGACGCGACTCAGGGCGACGTGACGCAGGGCGAAACGGTAGAGACCGCCCACGCCTGAGCGTGAACCGGGCGCGATGACGGCCGCGACGGCCGCCAAGATCCGCCGGCCAGGCAGCCCACACTGCCGGCACGACGGATAGCAGAAGGCCCGGCGGGGTAACCCGCCGGGCCTTCTTTCGTCCGAGCCTGTGACGTTGGACCTCAGAGCACACCCTGCTCCCTGGCCATGGCATATGCCGCCCGCGGCCCGTGCCACAGGGTGGGAATCAGCAGGAAGGCCACCGGCACCGCCGGGATCACCAGGAACTGCTGCAGCACGCTGACCTGACCCGAGCCCATGTAGAGCAGGATCGCCGCCATCAGCGCGAAGGTGACGCCCCAGAAGGCGCGCAGCGCCACACCCGGGTCATCGTGGCCAGCACACACCACGGAGACCGCGTAGCTCATCGAATCACCGGTGGTGGCGACGAAGATGGTGGTCAGCACCAGCACCGCCAGCGCCATCCAGGTGCCTCCGGGCAGCGCCTGCGCCACCGTCAGCGTGGCCACGTCGAACTGAAAGTTCTTGAGCGGCTCGGCCAGATCGATCACGCCCTGGAGCTGGTAGAAGATGCCGGAACCGCCGAGCAGGGTGAACCACACCGTGGTCACGATCGGCGCCAGCACCGCAGTGGCTATGATCATCTCGCGGATGGTACGCCCGCGGGAGATCCGCGTGACGAAGATCGCCATCGGCGGCGCGAAGCCGACGAACCAGGCGAAGAAGAACACTGTCCACCACTTCAGCCAGCCCAGCGGCGCGGTGACCGTGGTCAGGGTCGACAGCTCGAAGAAGTGGCTCAGATAGCTACCGAAGCCCTGGAACCAACTATTGACCAGGAACAGGGTCGGCCCCAGCACCAGGATCACGCCGCCCAGGATCATCGCCCAGATCACGTTGAAGCGGCTGAGAAACTGGATGCCGCGGTCGATCCCGGTCACTGCCGAGGTGACGTAGATCGCCCCCAGCCCGACGAGGATCATCAACTGCACCTCGTAGCCACGGGGAAAGCCGAACAGATCGTGGAGCCCGAAGCTGACCTGGGTCGCCAGGAAGCCGAGCGGCCCCACCGTACCGGCGGTCACCGCGATGGCGCAGATGGCATCGATGACGCCACCGAGGACGCCTTTCATCCGCTTGTCACCGATCACCGGCGCCAGCAGCGTGCGCGGCTGCAGCGGTAAGCCTCGCTGGTAGTGCTGATGCGAGAGGATGCACACCGGCAGCGTGCCGAGAATGGCCCAGCCGGTGAAGCCCCAGTGGAAGAAGGCCTGGGCCAGGGCATTCGGCACCGCCGCCGGCGTGCCCGCCTGGGAGTCGAACGCCGGCGGGGTGACCACGAAATGGTAGATCGGCTCACCGGCGGCGAAGAACACCCCGCCCCCCGCCAGCAGCGTGCACAGGATGATAGAGACCCAGCGGAAGGTGCTCATGTCCGGCTTGTCGAGCCCGCCGATGCGCGCGCGGCCGGCCGGGGACAGCGCCACGCCGATGGCGATGAAGAAGGTCAACAGCATCAAGAGCTGGAAGGTACTGCCGAACAGCCGCGCGGACTGAGTGAAACCGACGTCGATGAGATGGGCCACGGTGTCGGGTGCGATCGCCGAAGCGGCGACGAACAGCACGATGAAACCCACGGTGAGTATGAGTACGACGGGGTCGCCAAAACGGCCACCTGTAGACGATGGCGCGTTGGGATCGGAAGTCATATGAGGGGAGCGTTCGTTAGGCATGAAGCGCGCCACCCTACCGGCCCGCGCCGCAGACGGCAAGCGCCGAGCGTATCGGCGCTTGCCGCCCGCCGGGTTGCGCGCGTCCGTCTATCCGGCGCGTGCTCAGCTTGGCAGCGCCCGGCGATAGCGCTTGAAGCGCTTACTCAGGGCCTTGGGCGACTCCGCCGCCAGCCGCGTGCCGAGCGGCATGGCGCTACGCTGCAGACTCAGGCGACGGCGCGCCACCAGCGAGCCGAGCGCCTGGCGCCGCTCGGCGGAGATGCGCTGCATGTCCGCATCATCCAACGCCGCCGCCAGCATCGCCAGATCGTGATCCTCGCCGAGCAGGTCCGACAGCCGGTGCGCCTCTTCGGCGCGCACCGTCAGCGGCGCCTTCCATAGCGAACGCAGCAGCTCGCAGTGGTAGCGGTGATATTTCACCCGCTTGCGCCACTCGTGCAGCGCCACCACGCTGCCCTCCTCCGCGGCCGTCTCGCCGGCATCATCCAGGCGGCGGTAGGTCATGGCGAGCCCCGCCTGCCAGGCATCGCGCTGTGGCCCTTTCAGCCGCCAGCCGAGTACCGCCTGGCGCGCCTCATCGAGCGCCGCCTCGAGTGCGGCGGTGTCCACCGCGCCTTCGCTCCCAACCTTGCCCTCCCCACCTTTACCCTCCCCGCCTTTACCCTCACCGACAAGCTCATCGGCCAGGGTGCGTTCACGACGCGCCTTCAGCCGCGCGCGGATCGCAGTGTAGTGGCGGCAGTCTATCTCGTCCCGATAGTGCGCCAGTAGCGCATCGAAGGTTTCCAGCAGCACCTGCTCGTCGCGCCAGCCCGAGACCTGGCGTGCCAGATCGCGAAAACGCCGGTTCTCGCGGGCATAGCGCTTGCCCAGCGCCGAGCGTACCAGACGCAGCAGCGCGCGAATCTTCTTGCAGCGCTTGCGCAGCTCGTGGATCGCCTCCACCGGCGGCGCCTCCGCCAGGGCACGCCGCGCCCGCGCAATCTGCTCGAGGGCGATTCGGCGGGTTTCATCTTCCAGCGGTTGGGATAGATCGAGGCGATAAGACATGGCTGGCTCCCACTCCGGCGATCAGGCGCTCTGTCACTTCACAGATTCACAGACGCACACCCTCCTGGATTCACAGCGTAGACCATGCATCAGACCGGAGCGGGCGGCTATCTCTATTCGCCCAAAAGCTAATGGAGAGGAGTTCTCTCTCGGTTCTAGGCTCAAGATGGACCTGACCGAGGGGGATCGATCCCGTGAAGAGTACACCGTTCATCACCGAAAGCCTGCTGACCCGCTGCCGCAAGGAGCAGAGCCTGCAGCACCAGCGCGCTCGGCAACCCTTCGACCCCGCGTCGCTGAATGACCGCAAGGAGCTGTCGCTGATGGTCGAGGAGGCGATCCGCGAAGGCGAAACCTATGTCTCCATCGCCCGGGGCCACACCCATATCGGCCTCACCGAGAGCGATCTCAACGAGCTGGTCGGCCCTGAAGTCGCGATCCGCGATCGGATCGAGCGCTTTCAGCAGATTTGATTTGCGCCACCAGCGATCATCTCCGGCCGCTCATCGAGGCGGCCGGGGTTTCTACGCGTCGGGGTTGTCTCAGCGCACCGTGATGCGATCCGGCGTCTGCGCGACGATTTCGAGCGGCGTACCCGCGAGAGCAGTCTCCAGCGCCTGGCGAATACTCATCGCCCCGGTGACCGCGTTGACCGGCACAGCAGCGGTTCGCGAGAGGTCGGTCTCGATGAAACAGCCGGTGGCATGGGCCAACTGCTGCGCGGTCTCGTCGAAGCGCTGAGCAGGAATGGGGTGCGCCGCCGGCTTGTCGCAGGCGCCTTTCGCCGCCGCCGGCGTCTCGGGTGCGGCCGGGGAGATGCCCGCCGAGTGGGCGGCCTGCGCATCTGGCTTCGGCGCCGCCGGTGCCGGGGCACAGCCGCAGAGCAGTGCCAAAGTCACCGCGCCAAGTGCGCCTAGTGCAAAACGTCTGACCATGGCGACCTCCGTTTCTCGGTTCCCGTCTCTCGCGATACCTGCTTCTCGATAAACAAGCCGACAGCCCCGTTGGTTGCGCCGTCTACCGCCGTAAGATGGGGCGTATCGCCCAGGCGCTCAACGGGCGCAGTACTTCTGGAAAACCTTGGCCTGGGTATCGAGCGTCACCTGCTCATTGACCTGGCTGTAGTAGAAAGGCGCATAGGTAGTCTCCCCTGCGGCCCGATACTCGCCGCACAGGCCGTAGCCCTTCTGCACCGATTGAAGATCCTTCATCTCGACCTTTTCCACCCCGCGCTGGGCGGCGATCAGCTGCGCCACGTCGTCATCGACCTGGCTATCGCTGAAGGCCTGATAGCCGAAGATGGCACCAAAGACGAGGAGGATCGCCACCACGGGTACGTAGACGTTATGCATGTCCGCTGCCTGTCAGAGAAAGAGAAGTCCGCCGGAAAGTGCGCCGATGATACCGGATCGGCGCCGCTGAACGTAGACGGATGACTCAACCAGCTAGCGATGAGTCGCAGGGCAGACAGCGGAGGCTTGCGCTCCAGGCTCGGCATCGCGCCCCTGGCGGGAAGCCAGCGGCAACATTGCCCACACCATATAGATATGTGATAACATAACAATATAAAGCCATCGATTCAGCCATCCACGGCCCAGGAGAAACCGCATGAAAGACGGCATCCATCCCCAATACCGCACGGTGATCTTCCACGACACCAGCGTCGACAAGTACTTCAAGATCGGCTCGACCATGAGCTCGGACGAGACCATGGAGTGGGAAGACGGCCACACCTACCCGGTGGTGCGCCTGGATATCTCTTCCGCCTCGCACCCCTTCTATACCGGCAAGCAGCGCGAGGTCGGCAGCGAAGGCCGCGCCGCCCAGTTCCAGCGCCGCTTCGGCAGCATCGCCGCCGCGCGCCGCAAGTGACCCCCGGCCCGGCCAGCGCGCCGGGCTTTTTTCGATACCTGCCAGACACCCACAGCCTGCGTACCGGATGCTTAAGTTCAGCGCCAGGCGTTGTCCGCCTGCCGCACCGGAATATCCGTCAGCGCCGGCTCTGCCAGCCGCGTATTGAGCGCGATCAGCGGTTCTGGATCATCGGGTAGCGTGCGGTAATGGCTCACACAGCCACATCTGGCACAGCGCACGAACTCGATCTCGCGATCACCGCGCTGCCACAGGGCCACCCCGGCCTCGCCGACCCGCAGGGTGACCTCGCCGGGCGCATAGTAGGCCCAGAGCGCCGCGTAGCGCCGGCAGATGCCGCAGTTGCAGGCGGTCACCTGCTCGGGTAACGCCGCAGTGACCTCGAGATTGCCGCAGTCGCAGCGCAGCGTCAGTTGCCCTGGCGTATTCATGGGCTGTGGGGTCATGGGCTCTCTTCTTCCGGGGAGCCGATCAGCGCCTGGAGCGAGTCGATCGGCGAGGTGACGAGATTCTCCAACGACTCCGATATCGCCTGCCAGATCACCACGCTCATATCCACGTTGCTGCCGCTGACGGTGGTATCGATGGGGATGTTGAGATTGATCACCCCGCTCTCCGCCTGCAACAACGCCACCAGATTCTTCAGTGGCAGCGAGCTGGCGTCCGGGTCGACCTCGCGACCCAGGTCGAGCTGCTTGAGGATGATATGGTTGCGCGCGGTCAACGCGCCGTCCTGCAGGCGGTAGTGAAGGTCGAGATCGGCACTGCCGTGCTCGATACGATAGCCCGCGAAACGCCGGATATAGGGCGCGAACTGGGACAGCGCCAGCCGCTGGGTGGTCAGATGCATGCGCGCACCCAGGCTATCACCGAAGCTCACCTCGCCTTCGATCATCACCGGCGTGCCGTCACTCACCCGGCCCTCGACATGGTACTTGGCGGGCTTGGCGGTACCCGTATCGAAGCGCGTCAACTGACCCTGCAACCGACCGATATCCAGCGACACCACCGGCGACATGCGGCGATCCTCGAACGTCATCTCGCCCTGCTCGACACGCAGCTTATCCAGCGCCAGGGCCATACCGCCGGATTGACTGTCATCTCCGCTGCCTTGACTCTGATACCCGATGCTTGGGTTCTGGCCGGTCTGTCCCTGACTGCTCTGGGCCTCACTGCGCTCATTCTGAGCCTGCCCCGCCTGGGCCTGCTGGCTGCCGCCGAACTGCGCGAGGAGATTGAAGCGACCTTGAGCATCCACCAGCGCGTTCAACTTGGGGGCGGTAAGCGAAAGCGAACCGACGACGAGATGGTCACCGCTGGCGAAATCGATCTGCTCGGCCACGCCCCGCTGCACCGAGAACAGCGGCTGACCCTGGGCGCCCTGGGTCTCGACGCCATTCAGCGTCACCCCGCCCTGATAGGCCACGGCGGCACGGCTCGCCTGGCCGAAGCGCAGCCTGCCATCGAGTGAGAACTGACCGCCCACCACCCGCGCCGGCAGCGCCCGGGTCAACCAGGGGTCGAGCGCCGCGGCATTGACCTGCTGCGCCTTCAGCGCCAGATCGCCACTCAGCGGCAGCACTCCGAACTGCCCCTCGAGATCGAGCTGGCCGCCGCCCAAGGTCGCCGTGGCCTGCCCCTGCATCGGGCCGCCATCCGGGCGCTGAAAATCCTCGAGCGTCAGATCGACCTCGTCCGCCTGAATCCTGGGCTGCCCGGCAGCCGCCTGATCGACCCAGGCGATACGCCCGTGCTCGGCGCGGATCCGGTCGATGGTCAGCGGCATCGGCTGACCCGCATCGTTCGATGCGGACGAGCCCTGCCCGAGTGTGGCCACGTTGAGCGGCCCGGAAGGCGGCGAGACCAGATTCAGATGCGGCGAGCTCAGGGTGACCGACTCGATATGGATACCCGGCTGCCATAGGCTATCCCAGGCGAACGCCACCCGGCCCGACGCCGCGGTGAGCATCGGCGTCTTGCCGCTGCCGATCTCCAGTGACGAGAACGACGCCGTGGCGGTGAAGGGGTTGAAGGACAAGCGCTCCAACGCGACCGGCTCCCCCAGCGAGCGGGAAAAGTGGCTCTCCGCCCACTTCGTCAGCGCCCAGGGGCCGGCCACGATGGCCAGAAACAGTAGCGCCAGCGCCACGGTGAAAACGCCGATCCAGCGGCGGCGGGTCGCGCTAGCCATGAACACACTCCCTTGCGTCGGTGATACAGCTCGATTGCCTATTGAGCGTAGCAACCCACAGCGGGCGTGCCGGCCGGAATATCAGCGCGGATAGACTTTCTCGAACTGCTCCAACAGCAGCAGATCCTGCGGGCTGAAGGAGATACCGAGCTGGCTCGCCGCGCGCTCGAAATAGCGGCGGTGGGTCTCCCGCCACTGCGCTAGCGAGCGGTCACCCTCGCCCTCCCGATAAGCGAACTCGGCGGAGACCTGATCGAAAGGGGCGATCTCCACCTGCGTCGTCACGATCACGCACACCGGGTTCTGGGCCCAATCGACCACCAGCGTAAACGCACCGGGCGCCGGTTTATCGCGCCCCTCGATCTCATGCGCCGCCAACAAATCGCAGCTCGCACGCTTGATACCCTAATCGACCAGACGCGCGCATTCATCGGTATCGGTCTGATTGTCACAGAAAAAATCGACCTGAATCGCCGATGCCCGGTGCCGCTCCGGTTCATCCAGCGTGGCCAGAAAACGCTCAACGAACGCCTGCTGCTGCGGTGTCATATCCAAAGTCTCATCGTATTGCCTTACCGCCATGCCGTTTGCCAATCCACCGATAAGAGCGCCGCGACAGTTGTCACTCCCCCTGTAGGAGCGAGCTTCGCTCGCGAAGAACGAAGCCGCCACCACCTGCAATCCGCTACACCACCGGCCGCTTCATCGCCACAATGCCCACGCTGAACGCCAGCATCAAAGCGCCGCTGACACGGTTGAACCACTGCAAGGTGCGCCCACCGCGCAGATAGCGACCAATACGGCTGCCTAGGATGGCGTAGGCCGCCACGGCGATCAGTTCCATCAGCGAGAAGAGCGCGCCCAGCAGAGTGAAGCTCGCCGCGTAGTGCTCTGCCACCACGAACTGCGGCAGAAAGGCGGTGAAAATCAGAATCGCCTTGGGGTTGCCGGCCGCGACCAGAAACTCCTGACGCATGAGCCGCCAGAGCGGCTGAGGCGCCTCGCCCGCAACTTCGACCGCTTGCGGCCGGCTCAACAGCAGCTTGATCCCTAGCCAGGCCAGATAGGCAGCGCCGGCCCATTTGACGATCAGGAAGAACCACATCGAAGTCGTCAGCAGCGTCCCCATTCCGACTCCGGTCACGGCGATCATCGGAACGAACGCCGCGATCCGCCCCAGCGAAGCCAGCACCGCCTTCAACGGCCCGACCCGTGCGGCATTGGTCGCTGCCAGCAGATTGTTGGGACCAAAGGCCATATTCAGCGCGAAGCAGGCCGGGAGAAAGAGCCAGAGTTGGTGGAGGTTCATGGGAAGCTGCCCTACGGATATGGGGTCGAGCCGCTGGGTGTCGAAGCGGCCTACTGGGACAAGTCGTGATAGCGGCCGATTTGGCCCAGGCTATCGCTTTTGAAGCGAATTCAATACCGCCCGACACCACCGCAACGCCTATGTTGGTTTCAGCTTTCTCAAGACGGTAACCCACCAGACCAATGCGACAGCCCCACTGGCGCTGCGGTAAGCTCGAACCGTGCCCGCCACATGGCTCGCATCACTCGATGCCCAGCCGCCCATTCAAGGAAGAGAGACGATGGACCTCGCCCTCTGGATCACCTATCTCGGCGTCATCACCGCGCTGATTCTGTTTCCCGGGCCCTTTGCCCTGCTCTGCATGCATCACGGGCTGCGCCACGGGCGCCGCCGCGCGCTGGTCACGGTGGTGGGTGGCGCGCTGGCATCGCTCGCCCTGATGGCGCTGTCGTCGTTGGGTCTGGGGGCGATTCTGGCCACCTCTGAAACCGCCTTCGTGGTGCTCAAGGTGATCGGAGCGGCCTATCTGGTCTATCTCGGCGTGCAGGCGTGGCGCGCACCGGCGGCGCCTGCGGTGTCTGCAGGGGAGGGCGCGCCGTCCACACTCGGGCGGAGCCGGCGGCAGCTCTTCACCAAAGGCTTTACCGTGGGGATCAGCAACCCCAAGGACCTCTTGTTCTTCGGCGCGCTGTTTCCCAACTTCATCGACCTGAGCCAACCGCAGTGGTCGCAGTTCGCGATCCTGGCGCTGACATGGCTCGTGGTCGATCTGGCCACCATGACCACCTACGCCTCGGTTGGCTCCAGCGTGAGCCGCTGGTTCGCCACGCCGCGTCGTGCGCGGTTGTTCAACCGCACCACCGGCAGCCTGTTCGTTGCCGCCGGGGGAGCCCTGGCCGTATCACACCGCTGAACTCATCGTGATGGGGATTTTTCCATGCCAGAGAGCGCCCTGAACCGCCCTATCGCCGTCTTCGATGCCGGTATCGGCAGCTACGCCATCGTCGCCGAGATTCAGCGCCGCCTGCCCCGGCAAGACGTGATCTACTTCGCCGACCGCGCCAGTTTTCCCTATGGTAGCAAGGGGCCGGACGAGCTCGCAGAGGTGATGGCACGCACCCTGCGCTTTCTGGAAGGCTTCGCCCCTTCGGCCATCGTGATGGCGTCGAATGCGCCTTCGATCACGGTGCTGGAGCGAGTGCGACCGCTCACTACGCTGCCGCTCTTCGGGGTCTTTCCGCCGCTGGCCGAGGCATTGGCGCTCGCCCCGCATGGCAAGGTAGGCATCATGGGGGTGCGCTCGCTGATCGAGAGTGACGAGCTGCGCGATTTCGTGGCCAAGCAGACGTCGGCGCCGGAGACCGTGAGTTTGATCGACGCTTCAGCGATGGTGGAACTGGTGGAGAGTGGCGCCTTTCTGTTCGACCCCGAGGGGACGCAGGCGCAGGTGGATGCCTTCGTCAAAGAGCTGCATCGCCGGGTGCCGGGTCTCGAGGTGCTGACGCTATCGAGTACGCACCTGCCCTGGCTCAAGGGGTTCTTCGAGACCGCCAGCCCGGATTGCCACTTCCTCGACCCCGCCGAGACGATCGTCGCCGGGCTGGGCGGAGGCACGCCGGGCAGCGGCCGCATCCGCGCGCTGGTAACGGAAGATGAGCGCTACAGCCTGGCGGATTTTCAACGCATGCTGGCACGCCTGGGGGTCGAGCTAGCGCTCGAGAAGGTGGCGTAAGTACGCCTCGAGTGCCCAGATCAAGGAGGCGAGGCAGGTAACGCGGAAGGAATGGCGCCCGAAGCAGGACTAGAAAAACCCCTTAACAACATGACTTACTGAGAAAATACCTTTAGAAAAATCGATATATGCCATTAGGTATACCACAAGGTGCAATCGGAGGGTCTTACCTCCACCTTCACGTCAGCTCACCTCGAGGGGGATTAGCCTCCTAAACGGATGTTGACTCAGAATTGATGTAAAACCTAAATCAAATGCGCCGCAGGCGTCTCTTGCATTTACTTGCTAGATTTTGAGCCATGACAAAGAATCCAGTTTGCGATACATATTCGAACCGTCCGCATTACACTTCGGCGAAAATCGTAATCGAACACCCGTTTATGACTACCATAACTCCTCAGGAATCACTTCTCCAATAAAAAGCTCTCCAGTGTGAACCACCTTTTATCGATATTTTTATATCTTCATTGAGTACTTTTTGAATTCCGGACCATCAGCTCCATAATTAGCAAAAAATCAAGGAGCTTTTTAGTCACTCTGTGTCGATCCTGGCCGCACTTAACGCATTTCTCAACCTGCTTACCTCTATATTCTAGATTAACCAAAGCTTCCAAACTCGAAACGAATGAGATAAATGATAAGCTCGGGTGAGAGCTCCACAACTCAGAACCTTTTTCAAACAAGGCACAAGGTGAAGGGAAGCGATCTTTCTGATATAGATCCAGTTCAAAGTATGCATCGAGCAGGAAGTCTAGATTTTCCGGGAGATCAAACAGCGCATCGAAACTTTCTGCATACCTATTAGAATAAGCATTACTTTCGACTTTCTCTATCTCTTGAACACCACCCACATCGGACAAATCATCAATTGAACTGAAAAATTCTTTGACAGTATAAAGTTTTGCCCCCACTGCGGCTCCGTTGATCCGCGATGAGTCTCATCGAGGGGTAAAAACCAGCTTTGCTCGTCTTGGTATTCGAAGATCCGGGGGCTAAGAAAAACTCCCAAAATCAAGAGAATCTCTCTCGCTTTCGCGGCAGAGGCATTATTTTCATGCACCCACGAAGGCATTTCAGGTTGGTCTGGTTCGTTTTCGACACTTTGAGGAGTTTGATATTTCCACTGAAACATTAGGGGATGATGACCCACTATTGCCTTAGGCTTCGTAAAGTTATCTTTCGGCGACAAAATCTGAAAAAGATCTCGATAACGATACCATCCCTTTACAGAAAATCTCGATAAAACAACAGCTTGCCTAAACATATCGCTCATAACAAAAATCCCACACCGAAGCTCAGCTTCCGCTTATAATGCGGCAACGCCTTGGACGGCAACCGCACCATCTTTTGAGAATGTTATTCGCGCTCATAATCAGAGATATCGACAGCATCATTTTTTAAATCATGGAGATCTTCCATAAGCTTTCGATAGTACGAGTGATCTCCAGAATCACCGAAGCGGAACAGGGGCACTGTTCTGCGCCCCCGTGCGGCATAATATGGCGTAACAACAGCTATCGAATCTCCTATAAACATACTTTGAGGGTTAAATAAATGATGTCCAAGGATTTCAACATTCGAATCGCTGTCAGAAAGATTACGGAGCATTTTAACACTTTCAGCGATCTTAGCTCGTAAGTTCGCCGGTGTACTGTCAACCTTTATAGCCATAACCTCTAGCATTTTCGCCTCTGGATGCAAAACTAAAAATGTCGTGCTTTTTTCCCTATCACGAAGACGTTTTTTTATATCCTCGCTATGCGTTGAAATCCAAGTCCTCCCATCATTCAATAGGATTGTAAGCTGACGAGACTGAAGGAGCAACGATGAGTAATTAAAGTCATTAGAATCGTCATAAACCTCATATAAGCCTATTGACTCCTCGCCCTGAGCCAGTTTAATCCGGTCGAGTATCTCTTTGGCTTGCTCTCGATTAACATTAATGAAATCCTTTCGCATAAACCATTCGTATACCCCTGTCCAAATACCGCCAACTAGAAGCGCCGTGGAAAGCTGACTGCAGAGTTGGCTCCAAAACCCCTCGGTAAGCCAGAGCGATACAACTATCAAAACTAAACCGATGACTACGAGCGCTAGAATTGCAATCGTGGTGCGACTAGCTAATTTGAAATTTGATTCAGTCACCAACTTTTCACCTCTTTAATTCCAATGCCAAAGCTTAACTGCCGACGGAGCGACCGAAGGCTGAGTAGGGGATCCGAAATACGCAAGCGCTTCGGACGGTTGTACACAGCGCCAAGCTAGGTACTTGACTGATTCCAAACTCGCTCTTTCATCACATCACGAGCGAGTCGGACACGATCGTACACATCTTCTGCAGCATCGATTGCCCTGCTATCCACTGCTTCATCGGGTCCTTCGCCTAACCGGAACTTGAACTCACCGGCAATGCGCGCTGCCATCATCAGATTTTTAGCCACATCCTCAGGTAAAACAGCGCCATGAGCCGACACAAATTCTTTAATCCACACCTCGACATCATCAAAATCGCGAGCAATGCTTACAAATACATCATTCATATGCATATCGGGACATTGACCGATCGGAATTATTTTTTCGTGGTACGCAGCTAAGGCAGATGCAGCTAAAAACTCTTTTTCAAACACAAATTCTGATTTTTTTAGTCGATTTCTCAACTTCTCCAGATCTGACCGATACTCGTCGCGGATTCTTTCCAGAACTTTTTCGTGCTCTTGCGTCGAATTTCGCATCAGCCGTTCAGCCCATAGTTTTCCTAACCAACCGGACAAGCCCGCCACAACGACTGCACCGCCACCTAACATCGCTAAGACTGAGCCTATAGCTCCAGTCACTGTAAAGATATCCATGTCAGCACCTAACACCTGAATTAAGCTGTGCCGCAAAGCGGTATCGACTGAATGAGTTGTTAGGCATCAACCACAAGAATCTCTCTTTCCCAAACGCTATGTCTGCCAGATGTAAATGGCCTGCGACCAGGAAACTTCTGGTCTACGATAGAGATCCCGGAAATTTTTGCGAGGTCGAAGCGACGCCACTCAGGGAGAGCTCTTCCCGAGCTGCTAGAACCACCCGTCTGATAACCGAGGAATTGCAACGCTCCGTCCTTTACACCAAGCACGTGAGGCTCTGCTACACGAGTATGACCGCTGTAATTGAATGACACTAACGACTTAGAACGGATGGCTTGCTCAATCAATTGCTGAGTCATATGAGAACCTCCATTGATACCGAGCATACTTTAAAAACCAGGCGCATGCTCTCTTAAGAGAGCATGCGCCCTTAATACTCTTGTACTAGAAATTTAATTTCATGATTTTAAGCCTAATTTTGAAAAATAACACTGACAACTGCGCCTGTTGTCTTCACATGCCTGTCCCTTGGCGCGGCCCCCTGTAGACATCTCGAAGCCGCACAGGAACACCTTGTGTATCAATCTGCCACATTCTGCTTACCTTATCTATCCGCCGCTCCCCGCCTTTCGTCGAGTCCGCTGCAAAACACACAACTTCGCATCACTTTTCCGACGCTGAAGCCAACCCACCGCCCCGCACCGGCGCGTCTTTAGGCTCGCTGCAATGCTGCATCAAAACCAACCCATTTAGAGCGCGAGGAGGGGTCACACCGGCGACGCGGCGGCAAGCACTGGGATTGGGGTCAGAGTGCGGCGGTGCCGGTTTCCGCGAGCTGAGCCCTCATCCACTCAGTGACGGTGGCCAGGCGTGCGTCGAAGGCGTCGGCATCGCCGTCAGGATCTCGCGCCATGCGCAAGAAGTAGCCCAGGTCGTCTGCCCGCTCGGGATAGCGCTCGACGGCCAGCGTGACATGCTCCTCGAGCGTCACTGGCCAGCGTGTCTCGTCGGGGTGACATAGCGTGTGTGTAGCGCGGATCAGCTTGCGGGCGGCTTCTCGCTGCAGCCGGCGACGCTCGTTCGGCGTGCCAGCTTCGGCGAGACGCTGCCGGTAGCGCGCCAACACCTGGGGAAAGTCGCCGTTGACCGCAAGGGCGATAGTCCGCGACGGCGTGTGGCGGGGCAGCGCGTGGCGGCGATCCGGACCCCACACATGGCGGCATTGGTGCTTGAGCCAGTAGCCCCAGCTGTACCGGTGGGCCGGTGACAGCGCGTCATCCAACGTTCCCACGTCGAAGTCGATCTTCGACACTTCTGGGTGGCGCCCCTCGAGCGTGGCCTTCAGCTGCTCGAGGTCGGCCTGGGCAGCGGGCGTCAGCGGGTGGGCCAGGAGCAAGGTCAAGTCGAGATCGGATGTCCCCGGTATCGCCTCTCCCCGCGCTACGCTGCCATAGACGTAGACGCTATCCAGCCCTGCACCGAGCTGATCGGCGAGCGCCCGGCACACCGCGTCGACGGTACCGGCAAAGGAGGGCTGCAGCGGCGCACACGGCGGCTCAGTGAGATAGCCCTGGGGCGTAAGGTTATCGGAGAAGGCCACGGCACGGGCTCCCACTCGAGGTCATGATGAGGGCTGCTCTCTCTGATTGAGCGCTTTCCGACCAGGGACAAAAAGCGATAGGGAGCACATGACTCGCTGGAAAAGGCAGCGTTCTGACGGCTTGCGGGAAGATCCCGACATGCTGGAGAGATCGGATCTGGCGCCCGAAGCAGGACTCGAACCTGCAACCCACGGCTTCGAAGGCCGGTACTCTATCCAATTGAGCTATTCGGGCGCACCGCCGAGACGATAACACTCAAGGCGCCCCGCCGGCGAGCCGTTCGCTCGCTGCGGGCACCGCTGGCCGGCTCAGCCGCGCGGCGGGAAACCCTTGGCGCGGGCGGCCATGCGACGCTCGAGCAGGCGCTGCATGGGGGCGCTGGGCTTGTCGATCTTGTGGTAGAAGCGGCTCGCGGCGTAGCTCTGGTTGAAGGCGTCGAAGTAGTCGTCGAGCACCTCGGCGGCCACCGCGTCGCCGGTCTTGCGCAGCAGTTCGGCGGCGACCTCGGCGGTGCACAGGTGCGAGGCAGAGGCCGGCTTGCGCAGGCGGTAGCGGGTCAGGCGGTCGGTGTGCAGCGGCAGCACCGGCAGGCCGTCCAGATAGGGGCTCTTGCGGAAGATCCGCCGCGCCTGGCGCCAGGTGCCGTCGAGCAGAATGAATACGGGAATGAAGCCATCCTGCTTGACCCCGGCCACGGCGCGCTCGTCGACCACCCGATGCTGGTAGTCCGGCTGGTCGTCGGGAAAGATCACGAAGGGCACGTAGCGGCGGTCGGCGAGCAGTGCGAGCAGCCCCTCATCCGGCGCTGTGCGGTGCCAGTCGAAGACCCGGGTCTCCGGCAGCACATCGGCGATCAGCCGCCCGGTGTTGGTCGGCTTGTTGTGCTCCAGCGGGTGCGTGAGCAGCCAGACCTGGGCGTCGCTGGTGGTGCTCACCCGGTAGGGGCAGAGACAGTTGAGCACCGGCAGGCGGCAGCCGTCGCAACGCTCGACGAAGCTGCCGCGGGCCTTGAATTCGCGCCGCGGCGGGCGCGGGTGGCCAGTCGCCGGGTCCTGCGCATCCTGGGTTGCCTCGGGGTCGCGCGCCGGGCGCGCCATCATGGTGTCGGCATCGTCTCGCATCGGGTGCCGCTCTCCAGCCAGTCTCAAAGGCCGCGCAGTCTATCACTTTGCGCGGCGGGCCAAACGCAGCAATCAAGGAAAGTTTGCCACCGCAGGCGATGCCATCATCCCATCCTGGGTGCAGAGGGATGGCTCAGGGTGTCGCGATGTCGAGCCCTTCGCGCGCCAGCACGCGGCCGACGGCGGGCCGGGCGAGCATGCGCCGGGCGTGATCGCTCCAGACGGGGAAGTCGCTGGCCATGTCGTAGCCGAGCACGGCACCGGCGCCCCACTGCCAGAAGACGAAGAGGTAGGGGTCTGCGACACTGTAGCGCTCCCCCAGGGCCCAGGCGCCCGGACGCTCGGCCAGGCGCGCTTCGATCATCTCGAACAGCTCGCGGGTGCTGCGGCGGGCGGTCTCAACCACATCGGCCTTGGCCGCGTCACCCGTGGCATAGCGCTCGGGGCGGCGCACATGGGCGTAGACGGGGTGCACGCCAGAGCCGAGGAAGGCGAGCCATTCGGCGCAGCGGGCATCCTCCAGCAGCGTGCTCGGCCACAGCACCGACTCGGGGAAGCGCTGGGAGACATAGCGCAGGATCGCCGGATTCTCGGTGATCACCGTCTCCCCCACCGCCAGCGCGGGCACCCGCCCCTTGGGGTTGATGCGCAGATAGGCCGCCGAGCGCTGCTCGCCCGCCGCGGTGTCGATGCGCACCGCTTCGAACTCGGCACCCGCTTCTTCCAGCGCGATGTGCGAGGCGAGCGAACAGGCGCCAGGGGCGTAGAAGAGTTTCAGATCCGCCATCTCGAGTATCTCCTTGGGTGAGCCCGCGCCCCGGGCCGAAGCTCCCGGGGCTTTGGTCATGAGTACGCAACCGCGTGGTGAAGAACTCGCGCGAGTATGAAACCACGCGAGGACGAAACCGTGTCAGGCAATCAGCCCTTTGCGCGCTCGGCCTCAGGCTGCTTCGCCGCGGGCACACCGCGCTGCTTCCAGTAGCCGGCGAGCAGCGAGCCGGAGACGTTGTGCCAGACCGAGAACAGCGCCCCGGGGAGTGCCGCGCCGGCGGTGAAGAACTGGTTGGCCAAGGCCACCGCGAGCCCGGAGTTCTGCAGCCCGACCTCGAAGGCGATGGTGCGCGCCGTGCGGATATCGAAGCCCAGCGCACGGCTCAGCCAGTAGCCGCCGGACAGCCCTATGGCGTTATGGGCGATCACCGCCAGCGCCACGATCGGCCCCAGGGTGGCCAGATTGCCGGCGTTGAGCGCGACCACGATGGCAATGATCAACACGATCGCCGCCATCGCCAGCGTCGCCAGGGCCGATTCGATCTTGCGGATGCGCGCCCCCAGCAGATGGTGGAACAGCACCCCGAGGGCGATCGGGGCGATGACCAGTTGAGCGATGCTCAGCAGCATGCCAAGTACCGGCACATCGATGCTCTGGCCAACCAGCAGCCAGGTGATGAAGGGCGTGGCCACCACCGAGATCACCGTGGAGACCATGGTCATGGTCACCGAGAGCGCCACGTGCCCGCCGGCGAGCCAGGTCATGACGTTGGACGAGGTGCCGCCGGCGGTGGCGCCGACCAGCACCATGCCGGTGGTGAGTTCCGGCCCCAGGCCGAGCACGCGCGAGACCAGCAGCGCAGCGAGCGGCATGATCAGAAACTGCAGGACGACCCCGACGGCGACCGGCTTGGGCGCCTTGACCACGCGGGCGAAGTCTTCGCGGGTCAGGGTCAGCCCCATGGCGAACATGATCACCACCAGCAGCATCTTGATATCGGCCTTGAAGCCGACGAAGAGCTGCGGCTGGAAGGCAGCGAGAGTGGCCAGCAGGATGGCCCAGACCGGAAACAGCCGGTTGATGCGTTCGAACATGAAGATGTGTCCTGGCGTTGAATGATCGTGATGGCCGCTGCGCGCGGCTCTTGGCGTCGTCTTTGGGTCTACTTCTATTGTTCTGTTGTTTAGCTGCTTGGCTTCTCAACTGCTTGGCGTCTTGACTGCTTAATTCCTTAGCCGGCTATCATGCCGCAGGATTCGGGCGCGAGGAAGCCACCCATCGCAACGGCGACGCGAATCGTCGGCGCATATCCTCTGCTCGAAACCTCTGGGCGAACCCACTACTCGAGCCCCGCTCGCCCCCGCTACTCGAACCCGCCCTGGGCCTTCCAGCGCGCCACCAGAGTCGGCACGCCCTGACTGGCGGGTTCGGCGATGGGCGCCACGCCCGGCGGTGCGAGGTCGCGGGCCTGGGGGTCGATCAGCCAGCAGGGGGCATCCAGCGGCGCCTGTTCGAGCAGGAGCGCCGCCGGCATCACCGCCAGCGAGGTGCCGACCACCAGCAGCGCGTCGGCCTCGGCGACGATATCGCAGGCCTCGGCGTAGCGCGGCACCGCCTCGCCGAACCAGACCACGTCCGGGCGTAGCTGGCTGCCCTTGTCGCACAGGTCGCCCAGCGCGATACCGCCGCGAGTGAGCGGATAGCGCAGCTTGTCATCCACCGAGGAGCGCGCCAGCAGAATCTCGCCGTGCAGGTGCAGCACCCGGGTCGAGCCCGCGCGCTCGTGCAGGTCATCGATGTTCTGGGTGATCACATCGACCCGGAAGCCGGCCGCTTCCAGCTCGGCCAGCGCGCGATGGGCGGGGTTGGGCCGGGCGCGGCGGGTCTGCTGGCGGCGCTCGTCGTAGAAGCGCAGCACGCTGGCCGGGTCGCGCGCCCAGGCCTCGGGCGTGGCGACATCCTCGACCCGATGGTTCTCCCACAGGCCGTCGCCGTCACGAAAGGTCTTGAGCCCACTCTCGGCGCTGATACCGGCACCGGTGAGCACGACGAGGTGGGGCATGCGAGTCTCGGTCATGGAAGATCCCTGGGGTGGCGCATCGCTTGTCTGGGCACCCTAGCACGGCACTGCAGGGGCGGCACTTGAGATCACCCTGCCCAGACCCGACAATAGCGCCCCACGCCACGACCCCGACAGTTTCGATGAACGCCGCCACGCCGCCCCTTCGAGTGCTCTATCGCGACGCCCAGATGATCGCGGTGGCCAAGCCGCCGGGCATGCTGGTGCATCGTACCGCCCTGGCCCGCGGCGAGACGCGCTTCGTGATGCAGACCCTGCGCGATCAGATCGGCCAGCACGTCTACCCGGTACACCGGCTCGACCGCCCCACCGGCGGCGTGCTGGTGTTCGCCCTCGATAGTGAGGCCGCCGCCGCACTGACCCAGGCGTTCACCGACAAGCGCGTGACCAAGCGCTATCTGGCGGTGGTGCGCGGCTGGGGCCCGGAGGCACTGAGCGTCGATGCGCCGCTGCGCGAGGAGGATGGCATCCGGCCCAAGGCGGAAATGCCGGCCCAGCCGGCGCTGACCCATCTGCGCCGGCTCGCCTGCGTCGAGATTCCGGTAGCGATCGAGCGCTATCCGCAGTCGCGCTATGCGCTGATGGAAGCGCGCCCGGAGACCGGCCGGCGCCATCAGATTCGCCGCCATCTGGCGCGCTGCGGGCACCCGATCATCAACGATGCCAAGCACGGCAAGGGTATCCACAACCGCTACTTCCGCGACCATCTGGCGTGCCCGCACCTGCTGCTGCACGCCGCCGAGCTGCGCCTTTGGCACCCTTATGCCGAGCGCTGGCTGAGCCTGACCGCGGCGCCGGACGCCGCCTTCGCCGCGCTGCTGGCACGCTTCGGCTGGCAGGCCCACGCCGTCAGCGACAGCGCGCGCTTCGACCCGCCCAGCGTCACTCGGTCCATCACACACCCCGCCACCACGACGCTGGCAGAACCCAACCCCGAGAGCCCATGACCGACGACTACGACTTCCGCTTCGGCGGTATCCGCCGCCTCTACGGCACCCGCGCCGCCAACGCCTTCCGCCGCGCCCACGTGGTGGTGGTCGGGGTCGGCGGCGTGGGGAGCTGGAGCGCCGAAGCGCTGGCGCGCTCGGGGATCGGCAAACTGACCCTGATCGATCTCGACGATGTCTGCGTCTCCAACGTCAATCGCCAGCTCCACGCCCTCGACGGCGAGATCGGCAAGCCCAAGGTGGCCGTGCTGGCCGAGCGCTGCCGCGCGATCTGGCCGGGTATCGAGGTGGTCGCCGACGAAGCCTTCATCACCCCGACCAATCTGGCCGAGCGCATCCCCGCCGACGCCGACCATGTGATCGACGCCATCGACCACGTCGGCGCCAAGGCGGCGCTGATCCACTACTGCCAGCGGCGCAAGCTGGCGATCACGGTGACCGGCGGCGCCGGCGGCCAGAGCGACCCCAGCCGGATCCAGGTCGCGGATCTCACCCGCACCGAGCACGATCCGCTGCTGGCCAAGGTGCGCTCGAAGCTGCGCCGAGACTACGGCTTCTCGCGCAACCCCAAGCGCCGTTTCGGCATCGAATGCGTCTACTCCGACGAACAACTGGTCTACCCTGGCAGCGATGGTGAGGTGTGCCAGCACAAGCCGGCACCGGGTCAGGCCACACGGCTGGACTGCGCCGCCGGCTTCGGCGCGGTGAGCGTGGTCACCGGCAGCTTCGGTTTCACCGCCGCCGCGCGGGTTCTCAGCCGCTTGGCGCGGCGCGCCCAGGCCGACGCGCCAGAGAGTACTTCGCCCGCTGCAACATCCACGCAGGAGTCCGCATCGCATGAGTGATTCGAGCCGCCCGGTTCCGGGCATCTATCGCCACTACAAGGGCCAGCTTTATGAGGTGCTGGACGTGGCCCAGCACAGCGAGAGCGAGGAGCGTCTGGTGATCTACCGCGCTCTCTACGGCGACTATGGCGTCTGGGCCCGGCCTTTGGAGATGTTCTGCGAGCAGGTCGACGTGAGCGGCGAACCGGTGCCGCGCTTCGCCCTGGAGAAGGCGTTCCGCTGACCGATCGGTCAAGCCCTCGCCGTATTTCTCCCCCCGAGAGTGACTGTCTGCGCGGCCCCATGACGGGTATAATGCGCCGCTTTCCAAACCGTATCTCGACGCCGCCTGACAACCCACAAGCCGCGGCGGTCGAGCCTTTCCCCCGGGAGGAAGCATGAGCGTACGCGTCGGCGTCATCATGGGGTCGAAGTCGGACTGGTCGACCCTCTGCCATACCGTCGAGACCCTGGAGCAGCTCGGCATCGAGCACGAAACCCAGGTGGTCTCCGCCCACCGCACCCCGGACCTGCTGTTCGAGTACGCCGAGACCGCGGCCGACCGGGGGCTCGAAGTGATCATCGCCGGCGCCGGCGGCGCCGCCCATCTGCCCGGCATGTGCGCGGCCAAGACCCGCCTGCCGGTGCTGGGCGTACCGGTCAAGTCGAGCACCCTATCCGGGGTCGACTCGCTGCTCTCGATCGTGCAGATGCCGGCGGGCATCCCCACCGCCACGCTGGCGATCGGCCGCGCCGGGGCGATCAATGCCGCCCTGCTCGCCGCCGCCATGCTGGCCAATCACGACGAGCGCATCCGCACCGCGCTGGAAGCCTACCGCGCCGAGCAGACGCGCAAGGTGCTCGAGTCCCCCGATCCGCGCCCCAGCGCCCCCGACCACGACCACGACCACGACCAGAGCGAGAGCTGATCATGCGAATCGGAATCGTCGGTGGCGGCCAGCTCGGCCGCATGCTCGCCCAGGCCGGCGCCCCGCTCGACCTGCGCTTCACCTTTCTCGACCCGGGCAGCGAGCCCTGCGCAGCGGCACACGGCGAGCACCTGCAGGCCGACTGGCAGGACCCGGCGGCGCTCGCAGCGCTGACCGCGAACTGCGATGCGATCACCTTCGAGTTCGAGAACGTGCCGGCCGAGGCGGTCGCCCGTCTCGCCGAGCAGCGCCCGGCCTTCCCCCGGCCCAGGCGCTCTCCACCGCCCGCGACCGCTGGCTGGAGAAGTCGCTGTTCCGCGAGCTGGATATCGCCGTGCCGCCGATCGCGCGCATCGACAGCCAGGCCGATCTCGACGCCGCGGTGGCCGAGATCGGTCTGCCCGCGGTGGTCAAGACCCGCACCCTGGGTTACGACGGCAAGGGCCAGAAGGTGATGCGCGAGCCCACCGACGTCAGTGGCACCTTCGCCGAGCTCGGCGGCGTGCCGCTGATCCTCGAGGGCTTCATCGACTTCGATCACGAGATCTCGGTGATCGCAGTGCGCGCCCGGGACGGCGAGATCCGCCACTGGCCGGTGGTGCGCAACGCGCATCGCCAGGGCATCCTGCACTGCTCGGTACCGCAGGTGGCGCACCCGCTGCAGGCTCAGGCCGAGGATTACGCCAGCCGGGTGATGCGCGAGCTCGACTATGTCGGGGTGATGGCGTTCGAGTTCTTCGTCACCGACGCCGGCCTGCTGGCCAACGAGATCGCCCCGCGGGTGCACAACTCCGGCCACTGGAGCATCGAGGGCGCGGTCACCAGCCAGTTCGAGAACCACGTGCGCGCGGTGGCCGGGCTGCCGCTGGGCGAGACCGCCCGCCTGGCACCCTGCGCCATGCTCAACGTGATCGGCGCCTTCCCCGAGCGCGACGCAGTGCTCGCCGTGCCCGGCACGCGCTGGCACGACTACGGCAAGGCGCCCAGGCCGGGCCGCAAGATCGGTCATATCACCGTGCTCGCCGCCGACGACGAGACGCTGGCCGAGCGGGTTGCCGCGGTGGGGGCGCTGTTGGTCAACGATCTGGGCTAGGCACTGCCTGAAAAGTACTGCGCTCGCCCATGCGGCGTTAAAAATCGGCTCAAAATGCTCATTTACACCCCGTAAACTCCGCGTTTTCGCCGATTTTTGCCTTGCTTGGCCTTCGCTCGTCGACTTTTCAGACAGCACCTAGGCACCGTACGACAACGAGTCGCCCTGCAGCACGCTCGAAAAACCTGAAAGGCCCCGCTGTCGATGACAGCGGGGCCTTTTAGGTTCCAGCCTCATGCTGGCGCGAGCCGGGTCCGCTCAGACCCGGCCCGTGGAGCGTATTGAGCCTGCGCTCACTCCTTCTCGTCGCCGAACATGTGCTTCTGCAGGTAGTTCTGGATGCCGACCTTGTCGATCAGGCCCAGCTCCGCTTCGAGCTTGTCGATATGCTCTTCTTCGTCGTCGAGGATCTTGATGAACAGATCGCGGCTGACGTAGTCACGCACGGATTCACAGTAGGGAATCGCTTCCTGCAGGTCGGCACGCGCCTTGTGCTCGATCTTGAGATCGCTCTCCAGCATCTCCTTGGCGTTCTCGCCGATGTTGAGCTTGCCCAGGTCCTGCAGGTTGGGGATGCCTTCGAGGAACAGGATGCGCTCGATCAGCTTGTCGGCGTGCTGCATCTCCTCGATCGACTCCTCGTACTCCCACTTGGCGAGCACGTTGAAGCCCCAGTCCTTGTACATCTTGCTGTGCAGGAAGTACTGGTTGATCGCCACCAGCTCGTTGCCGAGGACGGTGTTCAGATAGCTGATGACCTTCGGGTCGCCTTTCATTGTCGTGTTCTCCTCATGGGTAACTGGCGTGGGGAAGCAGCGGGCGCTCCCTGACGGAGTACGCTACCACAAGGTGGCGTCGGTCCGATCCTGGCAGTATCCACAAGGCATCGAGAAATTACAACTATTACAGTGACTTACGAAATCATCGCATCTGCCAGCAATTGGCAGGTGAAAACGCGGCTGATAACGAGTCGCGCTGCACCGAGCGTGGCACGCTGACGCACCGGCCCGCCAGCCCTTACCGACGGCTGACAACTTGGACTACTCAAGGGAAGCTCACCAGCAGGAAGTGCTGGTGTCATGCAGAAAGACAGGAATACAGGCTACCAATGACACGGAAAGGCAAGAGCGCGAAGGCGGGAAAAGCCGTCCATACGACCTGTCGTGGAGACGAAAAAAGCGCAGACAGACAACAGGCGAGGCATGCGGTGTGGGGATAATGCCCGATGAGTCACACCGCGTAGGCGAGATCCGGGTCGAAGCTCAACTGTTCGCTGATCGCATCACGCATCACGCGCTTGCCGGTGCAGGCGCACTTGCCGCACTGTCCGGCGCAGCCGGTGACTTCGCGCACTTCGCGCCAGCTGCGGGCGCCATCGCTCACGGCGCTTTCGATATCGCGGTCGGTGACACCCAGGCAGAGACAGACGTACACGGCAGATCCTCGCGCTCAACGTGACGGTGAATGTAAATGATTCGCATAGTCACTTTCAAGTCCGAATCACAATCATCTCGCTCACGTTAGCCACGCTTTCTTAGCGCAGACTTAGCAAAGGCATCAGCCGCCCTCTTCCGCCCTCTCTCGCTCGGACCGACCACCGCATCCCAGAACTCAGACGCCATTCGACGGCCCCGAACCCACACTAAACGCCCCTATGTGAAACGCCCCAACGCAAGACGCCGCACTCCAGGAGTGCGGCGTCGTTCTGATCATCATGTGAGCCGAGGCACGGCAGCGCTGGGATCAACCGGTGCGGCGCAGCAGCCAGATGCCGAGCAGATAGCACACCGCGGTCGGCACCACCACCGCCAGCGCCGGCGAAAAGCCGAACAGCACCGAGGCGGGGGCCAGCAGATCCTGCAGGTACTTGAACGACAGCCCCACGATCACGCCGTAGAAGATCCGCGTGCCGGCGGCGACGCTGCGCAGCGGGCCGAACACGAACGAAGCCGCCAGCAGCACCAGCCCGGCCAGGGTGACCGGCAACAGGCTCTTCTGCCAGAAGTAGAGCAGCGGCTGGGTCGCCTCCTGCCCCTGGGAGCGCAGATAGCTGGCGTACTGCCACAGGCTGCTCATGCGCTGGCTGTTGAGCGGGCGCAGCAGGCGGTTGAGCTGGGCCGGCGTCAAATCGGTATGCCAGGTCGCGGTGGGCTTCGACTCGACCCGGGTGCCGTCGGCGTCGAAGTAGGTGGTCTTGACGTTCTCCAGCGTCCACGCCTTGCCGTTCCATACCGCGCGCTGGGCTTCGGACGCTTCCACCAGGCGCTGGCCGTCGTACTCGTAGCGGCGCACGTTGATCACGGTGTCGTCGGCGCGGATGGTGCCGAAGCGATAGAAGTTGTCGCCCTCGCGCTGCCAGCCGCCACCGCGTTCGAGCACCGCATCGGCGCCCTCGGACTGCTCCAGACGCCAGGCCGCGGCGTGCTGCTCGGTGGCGGGGCTGACGAACTCGCCGATGCCCATGGTGATCAGGATCACCAGCAGCAGCGGCTTGAGCACGCCGACCAGGATACGCCCGAGCGAGCGCCCGGCGGCGCGCATCACGGTGAGCTCGTTGCTCGAGGCCATCGAGCCCAGCCCCACCAGCGCACCGATCAGCACCGCCACCGGGGCGTATTCGTAGAAGCGCCAGGGCAGTCGCATCAACAGATAGAGCAGCACGTCGAAGGCGGAGTAGTTGCCGGAGACGTCACCCAGGTCATTGATGTAGGAGATCACCAGGTCGAGGCCCAGCACCATCACCTGCACCACCAGCATGGCGCCGAGGACGTTGCGCGCGATGTAACGGTCGAGACGGTCGAGCAGCATCAGCGGCCTCCTTGGCGCTGGTCGCGGCGCAGCAGAATCAGGCCGAGCAGCAGATAGACGCCGTGGATCGGCCACATGCCGACGCTCGCCGGCAGGCTGCCGCGGGCGATCGCATCCTGGGCCGCCAGCAGCAGGCTCAGATAGCTGACATGCAGAAACAGCGCCGGCAGCAGCTTGGCGAAGCGCCCCTGGCGCGGATTGACCCGCGACAGTGGCAGCGCCAGCAGGGTCAGGATCGGTACCATCAGCGGCATCGACAGGCGCCACTGCAGCTGCGCCATCGCCTCGCTGTCGCCCTGCTCGACCAGCTTGCGGGTACTCATCAACTCGGTGTCGTCGCCGATATCGGTCTCGCCGTCGGTGGAGAGACGCACCGCATAGCTGCCGAAGGCGAGTCGCTCGGCCACCGGGCTACCCGGGTCGACGCTGTAGCGGGTGCCGTTGGAGAGCACCAGGAAGCGGCTGCCGGTCTTGGGGTCGACGGTCTGATAGCCGCTCTCGGCGCGGGTCACCACCTGCTGGCCGCCGTCGCTGCCCTTGCCCTGCTCGCTGATGAAGACGTCTTCCATACGCGAGCGGTCATCGTTGAGCGCCTGGGTATAGGCGGTACGGCCGCTGCCGAAGTCCTGGAAGCGCCCCGGGGTGAGCAGCGAGAAGTCGAGCTGGCTCTTCTGCTGCTCGATCAGACGCTCGTTGTGCAGCGCGCCGTAAGGGGTCAGCCACAGGCTGCAGGCACCGACCAGCACGGCGATCAGCAGCGCCGGCAGCAGCGTGACCTGAAGCAGGCGGCTGGGGCTCATGCCGCAGGCCACCAGCACGGTGATCTCGCTGTTGAGATAGAGCTGACCGTAGGCGAGCAGGATCGCGATGAAGAACGCCAGCGGCAGCACCAGCTCCATGAAGCTGGGCATGTGGAACAGCATCAGCGACCCCAGCGCGCTGAGCGGCAGCTCGCCCTGGGCGGCGTCGGTGAAGTAGCGGATGAAGCGGCTACCCATGATCACCAGCAGCAGCACGCCAGCGACCGCCGACATCGTCAGCAGGATCTCGCGGGTCAAATAGCGGAATACAATCAACATCGACTCCTGATCTGGCTTCCTGCCACCGCACGGCGTGCGTTCCGGCGGCGGGCGGGCTTGTGCATCGCCCCCCGCTTTGCGTAAACTGAGGCGTCTTGCGGGCTGCGCCTGCAACCCCGGGCGCGGCGCTGGGCCGCGACGAGCGGCACACGCCGGCGCGGCCCAGGCCATTATCCCGATTACCCGCGCACTTGTCTCGTTGCCGAGACCTGTGACGCGAAGCCAGCGCAATCGTTCATTGGAGACGACATGGAATTTTCCGTACTCAGCGTCAACCCGGCCAAGGTCGAGACCGCCTGTCTGGTGGTGCCGCTGTTCCAGGATGGCGAGCTGCTGCCCACCGTGGCCAAGCTGGACGACGCCAGCGAGCGGTTGATCGCGCAGCTGCTGGAGCGCGGTGACTTCACCCCCAATCTGGGCGACGTACAGCTGGTGCCGTTCGCCCCGGGGCTCTCCGCCGAGCGCCTGCTGCTGGTGGGCCTGGGCGAGCGCGCCAAGTTCAACGAGGGCGGCCTGCGCAAGGCGCTGGACGCGGCCTTCGCCGCCGTCGCCAAGCTGCCGGTGGACAGCGTCGCGGTGGGCTTCAGCGATGCCGTCATCGCCGACCGTGATATCGCCTGGAACACCCAGATGACGCTGGATGCGGCGACCCAGGCGGTCTACCGCTTCAACGAGTGCAAATCCACGCCGAGCCCGCTGCCGGCGCTCAACCGGGTCGAACTGCTGATCGCCGACAGCGGCCAGAGCGAAGCGGCCGAGCGTGGCGCACGTATCGGGGCTGCCCTCGGCGACGGGGTCAACCTGGCGCGCACCCTGGGCAACCTGCCCGGCAATATCTGCACCCCCAGCTACCTCGCCGACCAGGCCGAGACGCTGGCCGGTGAAGCCGGCGGCAGCCTCGAGGTCGAGGTGCTCGACGAGGCCCAACTCGAAGCACTGGGCGCGCACTCCCTGCTCGCCGTGGGCCGTGGCAGCGCCGAACCCTCCAAGCTGATCGTGATGAAGTACCTGGGCGCGGCGGACCCCGAAGAGGCGCCCCACGTGCTGGTGGGCAAGGGCATCACCTTCGATACCGGCGGCATCTCGCTCAAGCCGGGCGCCGGCATGGACGAGATGAAGTTCGACATGTGCGGCGCGGCAAGCGTGTTCGGCACCATGAAGAGCGTGATCGCGCTAAAGCCCAAGCTCAACGTGATCGCCATCGTCGCCAGCGCCGAGAACATGCCGGACGGCCGCGCGATCAAGCCCGGCGATATCGTCAAAACGCTCAAGGGGCTCACCGTCGAGATCCTCAACACCGACGCCGAGGGGCGCCTGGTGCTGTGCGACGCCCTGGCCTACGCCGAGCGCTTCCAGCCGGCCAGTGTGGTCGATATCGCCACCCTCACCGGCGCCTGCGTGATCGCCCTGGGCGACCACGCCAGTGGGCTCTTCTCCAACGACGACGATCTCGCCCTCGACCTGCTCGAAGCCGGCGAGACCGCCTGGGACCGCGCCTGGCACATGCCGCTGTGGGACGACTACCAGGCCCAGTTGGAGTCCAACTTCGCCGATCTGGCCAATATCGGCGGACGCCCGGCGGGCAGCATCACCGCCGCCTGTTTCCTCTCGCGCTTCGCCGACAGCTACCCCTGGGCGCATCTGGACATCGCCGGTACCGCCTGGCACAGCGGCAAGCAGAAAGGCGCCAGCGGGCGTCCGGTGGGCCTGCTCACGCGCTACCTGCTCGACCGCGAGAGCGAGCACGTGGTCACCGACGAGACCTGAGCGGCACGTCTTTGAGCCCCACAGGCGCCCCGCCACCGCTCACCGGTGGTGATCGACCGAGGTCCACGGGCCGGTGACGACGCCGCGCTGCAGAGCGGAACCCGCCGTGACGCCCCTCCGGGGCCTCACGGCGGTTTTTTGACATCGATGAGAAGTGAATCAGGAGAGCCGTGGGATGTTCATCGTTTCACTCACCTACAAGGTGCCGCTCGAGCGTATCGAGCCGCATGTCGAGGGCCACATGGCGTGGCTCCATGACGCCTACGCCCAGGGGCTGCTGACCGCCTCCGGGCGCAAGGTGCCGCGCACCGGCGGCGTACTGCTCTCCCACGCCGAGCGCCCGGCGCTCGAGGCGTGCCTGGCCGCGGACCCGTTCAAGGTCCATGACCTCGCCGACTACGACATCGCCGAGTGCGCCATCACCCTGACCGCCCCCGGCTTCGAAGCGCTAAAGGGCTGAGCCGGCGACACCGTGGCCGCCGCGCCGATGCGGCCACGGCCCCTCTTCGCAGAATACGCTTTGCATGCTAATTTGACCCTTCCGCCAGCGCCGCCCCGCGTTGACGTCGCCGCCGCGGCGCGTCTTCGCCCAAGCGCGTGATGCGGACCCACCGTCACCGATCGTATGCCCGCCGGCCGGCGCGCGAATGCCACCGCGCCGCCATCATCCGGGGCCGCCAGGAGAAGTCGCAGTGTCCACTCAAGGATTCGAAGTTCGCCTCTCGTCCAACCCGCTCGATGCCAACCTGCGCAACGAGATTCTCGCCAATCCGGGCTTCGGCCGCTTCTTCACCGATCACATGGTGCACGTACGCTGGACCAAGCAGGACGGCTGGCAGCGTGGCGAACTTCGCCCCTATGGGCCGCTGCTGATCGACCCCGCCTCGCCGGTGCTGCACTACGGCCAGGAGATCTTCGAGGGCATCAAGGCCTATCGTCATGCCGACGGTTCGGTGTGGACCTTCCGCCCGCAGAAGAACGCCGCGCGCTTCCGCGCCTCGGCGCGTCGCCTGGCGCTGCCGGAACTCGACGACGAAACCTTCCTCGGCTCCCTCGAAGCGCTGGTCTCCCAGGACGCCGCCTGGGTGCCGACGCCGCAGAACGACAGCGAAGAGTGCAGCCTCTACCTGCGCCCATTCATGATCGGCAACGGCAAGTCGCTGGGCGTGAAGCCGGCCGCCGAGGTCGACTACTACCTGATCGCCTCGCCGGCGGCTTCCTACTTCAAGGGCGGCGGCAAGCCGGTCTCGATCTGGCTCTCCTCCCACTACAAGCGCGCCGCCCCCGGCGGCACCGGCTTCGCCAAGTGCGGTGGCAACTATGCCGCCTCGCTGCTGGCCCAGGCCGAAGCAGAGCAGCACGGTTGCGCCCAGGTCGCCTTCCTCGACGCGGCCGAGAACAAGTGGATCGAAGAGCTGGGCGGCATGAACCTGTTCTTCGTCTACCGTGACGGCCGCCTGGTCACCCCGGCGCTGAGTGGCACCATCCTCGAAGGCGTGACCCGCGATTCGATCCTCGAACTGGCGCGCGATGCCGGCCTCACCCCGGAAGAGCGCCAGATCAGCATCGACGAGTGGCGCGACGGCGTCGCCAGCGGCGAGATCACCGAAGTGTTCGCCTGCGGCACCGCGGCGGTGATCACCCAGATCGGCGAGCTGGTGAGCGAGGATGAACGCATCGCCACTCCGCCGGTGGAGGGTGAAGCGGTCAGCGCCCAACTGCGCAAGCGCCTGCTCGACATCCAGTACGGCCGCAGCGAAGACACCCGCGGCTGGCTGGTGCGTCTGGCCTGATCGCGCCCTGGCGCGAAGCGGCCCGGGTATCCCCATTCACCGGGGAACCCCTATTCACTATCGCCACGGCCTTCGAGGATCACTATCGCCAAGGCCTTCGAGGAGAGCCCTATGTTCAGCCACATCATGATCGGCAGTAACGATATCGATCGCGCCCAGCGCTTCTACGACGAAGTGCTCGGCGTACTCGGTGCGCAAGCCGGCAAGCGCTTCGAGTACGACGGCCTGCAGCGTCTATCCTATCGCCATGACGGCAACGTCTTCGTCGTCACCGAGCCGATCAACGGCGAGCCCGCTACCGTGGGTAACGGCGACACCCTGGGCTTTACCTGCAGCTCTCAGGAGCAGGCGCAGCGCTTCCACGACACCGCGGTCGCGCTGGGCGCCACCTCGATCGAGGACGAACCCGGCGTGCGCCAGACGCCGATGGGCGAACTCTTCCTCGCCTATATGCGTGACCCCGATGGCCACAAGCTCTGCGCCATGTATCCGCTAGAACCCGCAGCCTGATAGGCTGCCTGTCGGCGTCGCGCTCGGGCGCGGCGCCGACTCTCTCACCCTGTTATCGGAGGAGCACATGAAACCTGTCATGATCGTGACCGGTGCCGGCCGCGGCATCGGCGCCGCCACCGCCCTCATGGCCGCCCAGAAGGGTTACGCCGTGGCCGTCAACTATCGCAGCGACAAGGCCTCCGCGGACAAGGTGGTCGCCGAGATCGAAGCCGCCGGTGGCCGCGCCATCGCCGTCCAGGCCGATGTGGTAGACGAAGCCGCCATCGTCACCATGTTCGAGACCGTCGACCGCGAGCTGGGCCGGGTCGATGTACTGGTCAACAACGCCGGGGTGGTCGACCAGATCAGCCGCGTCGACGAGATGAGCTTCGAGCGCGTCGATCGCATGATGAAAATCAACGTGGTCGGCCCCTTCGTCTGCGCCCGTGAAGCGGTCAAGCGCATGTCTACCCGCCACGGCGGCAACGGCGGCGCGATCATCAATGTCGGCTCGGCCGCCTCGCACCTCGGCGGTGCCGGCGAATACGTCGACTACGCCGCCTCCAAGGGCGCCATCGACACCATGACCGAAGGCCTGGCCAAGGAGGTCGCCGGCGAGGGCATCCGCGTCAACACCGTGCGCCCCGGGGTGATCCGCACCACCATTCACGCCAGCGGCGGCAATCCGGACAAGCCAGATGTCGCCGGCGAGGTGATCCCGATGGGCCGCATTGGCGAACCGGAAGAGATCGCCAACGCGGTGCTGTGGCTGGCCGAAGCCGGGTTCACCACCGGGGCGCTGGTCGACGTCGACGGCGGCGTCTAGTCCTCTATCGATTGGCTGCGCGTCGCCCATGCGGCGTTGAATCCAGCTTCGCGATGCGCATTGAAGCCCCCTCGACTGCGCTCGCTTGGCTGGATTCGCCTTGGCTGAAACTCGCTCGCGCAATCGCGCGAGTTCGTGTGAGGCCACCCATCTCGCCGCTTACAGCTCCCCGAAGGGCATTTATGACCAAAGTCGACTTCTACATCCTTCAGGACACCACGCTGGAGGCGCGCTTCGATTTCGCCTGTCGCCTGGCGGAGACGATCTACCGCAAGGGCTATCGCTTGCATGTGCATACCCAGGACGAAGCGATGGCGCGCCAGTTCGACGAGCACCTGTGGAAATTCCGCGACGAGAGCTATGTGCCGCATGCGGTGGTGGGCGACGACGTGGGGCCGGTGCCACCGGTGAGCATCGGCTGGCAGGCCGCCCCGGAACCCGGCGTGCAGGCGCTGCTCAATCTGCACGACGACATTCCCGAATGGTTCTCCCGGGTCGAGCGCGTCGCCGAGATCATCAACCAGCATCAGGAGGTGCTGCGCACCAAGCGCGCCTGCTGGAAGACCTACAAGGATCGCGGCTACCGGGTCGAAGCGCACAAGCTGTAAGCGGCGCAACACTCTCGATCGCGGGCGCAGCGGACCGCCCAAGCGCCGATGCGAACCTGACGCGCTCGCCCCTCAGCAGGTATAATCCTCGCCATTTTCGTCACGCCGCCCGCCTCCGCGGGCGCTGCGTGCCCGCCATCGTTTGCCGAGTCAAGAAGCCGCCATGGACAAGACGTACCAACCCGATCAGATCGAAACCCGCTGGTATCAACGCTGGGAAGCGGATGGCCACTTCGCCCCCAGCGGCCAGGGCGAGCCGTTCTCGATCATGATCCCGCCGCCCAACGTCACCGGCAGCCTGCACATGGGTCACGCCTTCCAGGACACCATCATGGACACGCTGACCCGCTGGCGGCGGATGCGCGGCAACAACACCCTGTGGCAGGTGGGCACCGACCACGCCGGCATCGCCACTCAGATGCTGGTGGAGCGCAAGGTCGCCGCCGAGGAAGGCAAGAGCCGCCACGATCTCGGGCGCGAGGCGTTCACCGACAAGATCTGGGAGTGGAAGGCGGAGTCCGGCGGCCATATCACGCGTCAGTTGCGACGCATGGGCGCCAGCGTCGACTGGAACCGCGAACGCTTCACCATGGATGACGGCTTCTACCGGGCGGTGCAGGAAGTCTTCGTGCGTCTGCATGAAGAGAAGCTGATCTACCGCGGCAAGCGCCTGGTCAACTGGGACCCGACCCTGCACACCGCGATCTCCGATCTGGAGGTGGAGAACCGCGAACAGCAGGGCCAATTCTGGCACTTCCGCTATCCGCTCGCCGACGGCGTCACCACCGCCGATGGCAAGAACTACGTGGTGGTCGCCACCACGCGTCCGGAAACCCTGCTGGGTGACACCGGCGTGGCGGTCAACCCGGAAGATCCGCGCTACGCCTCGCTGGTCGGCAAGTTCATCGAGCTGCCGCTGGTCGGCCGCCGCATCCCGGTGATCGCCGACGAGCACGCCGACATGGAGAAGGGCTCGGGCTGCGTCAAGATCACCCCGGCCCACGACTTCAACGACTATGAAGTCGGCAAGCGCCACGACCATGCGCTGATCAACGTTTTCTCCAAGGATGCCACCATCCTCGAACGCGCAGAGGCGTTCGATCTCCAGGGCCAGCCGCGGGGCGACATCGACCTCAGCCTGCCCGCCGCCTACGCCGGGCTCGGCCGCTTCGAGGCGCGCGAGCGCATCGTCGCCGACATGGAGGCCGCCGGGCTACTCGAACGGATCGAGACGATCAGCAACACCCTGCCCTACGGCGACCGCTCCGGCGACGTCATCGAGCCGCTGCTCACCGATCAGTGGTTCGTCGCCGTGGAGCAGCTGGCCAAGCCGGCCATCGCCGCGGTGGAGAACGGCGATATCCAGTTCGTGCCCAAGAACTACGAGAACATGTACTTCGCCTGGATGCGCGATCTGCAGGACTGGTGCATCTCGCGTCAGCTGTGGTGGGGCCACCGCATTCCGGCCTGGTACGACGCCGAGGGCAACGTCTATGTGGCGCGCAGCGAGGAAGAGGCGCGCACCAAGCACGACCTCGGCGCCGAGGTAGCGCTCACCCAGGACGAAGACGTGCTGGATACCTGGTTCAGCTCGGGCCTGTGGACCTTCGGCACCCTGGGCTGGCCGGAGAAGACCCCGGAACTGGCGACCTTCCACCCCACCAGCGTGCTGGTGACCGGTTTCGACATCATCTTCTTCTGGGTCGCCCGGATGATCATGATGACGCTGAAGTTCACCGACGAGGTGCCGTTCAAGACCGTCTACGTCCACGGCCTGGTGCGCGATAGCCAGGGCCAGAAGATGTCGAAGTCCAAGGGTAACGTGCTCGACCCGATCGATCTGATCGACGGTATCGACCTTGAGACCCTGGTGGCCAAGCGTACCGGCAACATGATGCAGCCGCAGAAGGCGCGCGCCATCGAGAAGGCCACCCGCGCCGAGTTCCCGGAGGGTATCGAGGCCCACGGCACCGACGCCCTGCGCTACACCTTCCTCTCGCTGGCCACCACCGGCCGCGATATCAAGTTCGACATGGGCCGCCTCGACGGCTATCGCAACTTCTGCAACAAGCTGTGGAACGCCTCGCGCTACGTGCTGATGAACGCCGAGGGCGAAGACGTCGGCCTCGACGACGCCCCGGTGGCGCTGTCGCTGGCCGACCGCTGGATCGTCTCGCGCCTGCAGCAGACCGCGGCCCAGGTCACCAGGGCGCTCGAGGAGTACCGCTTCGACCACGCCTCCCAGGCGCTCTACGACTTCGTCTGGAACGAGTACTGCGACTGGTACCTGGAGCTCTCCAAGCCGGTGCTGTGGGACGCCGCCGCGGCGCCGGAAGCCAAGCGCGGCACCCGGCGTACCCTGGTGCGCGTACTGGAGACGGTGCTGCGTCTGGCGCACCCGATGATGCCGTTCATCAGTGAAGAGATCTGGCAGCGCGTCGCGCCGCTGGCCGGCACCGCCTTCGGCGACAGCGCCAGCCTGATGACCCAGCCGTGGCCTGAGGCCGCCCCCTCGACCGTCGACGAGCAGGCGATCCGTGACATCGAGTGGCTCAAGGGTGTGATCGTCGCCGTGCGCAACATTCGCGCCGAGATGAACATCGCCCCCGGCAAGCCGCTGGAGGTGCTGCTGACCAAGGGCGACGCCGGCGACCGTGAACGCCTCGAGGCCAATCGGCTGTTCCTGGCCAAGCTGGCCAAGCTGGAACGCGTCACCTGGCTCGAAGATCCGGCCCAGGCACCGCTGGCCGCGACCCAGTTGGTGGGCGACATGGAAGTGCTGGTGCCGATGGCCGACCTGATCGACAAGGAGGCCGAACTGGCACGGTTGGCCAAGGAGATCGACAAGCAGGACAAGCTGATCGTCGGCATCGAGAAGAAGCTCTCCAACGACAGCTTCGTGGCCAAGGCCCCGGAGGCGGTGGTCGAGAAGGAGCGCGGCAAGCTCAATGAGTATCTGGCAGCGCGCCAGCATCTGGTCGAGCAGCGCAACAAGATCGCCGAACTCGACGGCTGATCGCCTCGCGCTGACCGACGGCCTGCAGTGACTCAAGCGGCCCCGCCATCTGGCGGGGCCGCTGGCTTTTCGGCCCCCTTGTCGGTCCCATCGGGGCCGCTCTGGACGCTGCCTGGCGCCGATGTCTAGCATCGGAAGATGACGCGAAGAAGTCTGCATGGTTAAGAAACATTGTTTCTTATGCCGAGCTTAACTTAAAATGACGGCCTTACCGCTTCTTGCAACGCCATCCGGCAAGGCTCGTTCATGACCCGTTCTCGTCTCGATCTCAAGCGTATCGTCGCTTTCAACGTCACCGGCCTGCTGCTGCTGTTGAGCTGGGCCTGGCCCCACGGCGTGCTGTGGAACGATCTCGACGATCGCATCTTTTGGTTCTTCAACGCCCTGATCACCCCCGAGCCCAACTGGTGGGACGACACCCTGGCGATTCTCAACCACCGCGCCTTCGACATGATCTCGCTGGCGATCATGGGCCTGTTGTTCCTGTGGGCCATGCGCCGCGATCCGCATCCTCAGCGCCTGACGCGCTGGATCGGTATCGGCGTGACCATGGTGCTCACCGCCGGCGTGCTGGCGCTGTTCACCACCAAGGGCATCAGCTATGGCCACCCCAGCCCGACCCGCTTCTTCGCCAACGCCATGCGCCTGACCGACGTGGTCTCGATTCCGACCAAGGATTCGGCATCGAACAGCTTCCCCGGTGACCACGGGCTGATGCTGATGGTGTTCGCCGGCTTCATGCTGCGCTTCGCCGCGCGCCGCATCGCCTTGCTCAGCGTGGCCTTCGTGGTGCTGCTGAGCGCGCCGCGCATCATGGTCGGCGCGCACTGGTTCAGCGATGTCTACATGGGCGCGCTGAGCATCGCCCTGATCGCCCTGCCGTGGGTCCTGTGCACGCCGCTGGCGGCCGCTACCGCCGGCCGGGTTCAGCGCGCGCTGGCGCGCTGGCTGCCGCAGCGTGTGCACCTGGGCTGAGGGACTGAGGGGCTGAGACTATAGCCCCTCTGATTCCAGCGCATCCTGCACCCCGCGCGACAACCGCCCGGCATTACGTGAGCTGGCGCTCTCGACATGCCCTTCGGATACCACCTGATTGCGCCCGGCCGACTTGGCGGCATACAGCCGCCGGTCGGCGAGCTCGATGATGCTCTGCAAATGCCCACCCTCGTCGGCACAGGCGATCCCCATCGACAGCGTCACCGGCATCAGTTGGCCACTGAACTGACACGGGCGTCGCGCCAGCCGCACGCGAATGCGCTCGGCGACCGTCACGGCCTCGGCGATACCGGTCTCGGGCAACAGCAGCAGGAACTCCTCGCCGCCGACGCGCCCAACGTCGTCCTCGCCACGCAGCGCGTCGCTGAGCACGCCGGCCAGATGGTGCAGTACCGCATCGCCCGCGGTATGGCCGAAGTTGTCGTTGATCTCCTTGAAGTGATCGGCGTCCACCAGGATCATCGCGAACGGCGTCTGCTGGCGCCAATAGGCCGAGGCCTTCTCGAAGATGGCGCGGCGATTGAGCACCAGGGTCAGCGAGTCGTGCATGGCATCCCGGCGATAGCGGTACTCGTGGCGATCGGTGATCGTGAGCATGCGCAGGATTACCATGCACAGCATGGCAAAAACCGCCACCAGCACGATGTTCGCCAGCAGATGATCGCGTGGACCCAGCGGCAGCGAATTGAGCCCGGGCAGGTCCTCGACGCCCAGCGCCAGCAGTGCCAGCCCGGCAGTCAATAGCAACTTGGTCCGTCGGCGCAGATCGGAGAGCATCAGCTCCACCTCAGCGAACAGTAGGCAGTAGACGATACTGCTGCCACTACCCACCACCGAGGCGCCATAGATCAGCAGCGAGAGAAACGCGCTCAATTTCACGCCCAGGGCTAGCGCTACCCACAGGCGCCGATGCAGACGCAGCGCCAGCGTGTAGGCGAGCAAACAGACGAGATTCAGATGCCCCAGGACCTCATAGCCGAGCAGATAGAGCCAAGGAGCGACGAGAGCCTGCAGGCACAGCGCCAGCAAGTAGATTTCGGCCATGATCTCGAAACTGCGGCGGCGCTCTACCGGCAGAGTATCGGGGGGACGCGTGACGCGCCGCCAAAGATGAAAGAGATAGCGGCTAGGCATGGTGATAGGCTCGCAATCTTGTTATTCGCTTGGCGCGGACACGGCGCGCGCCCGGAAAAAAGCGGCGTCGGCCGAGTTTGAAGCGCGGGAACGTGAGAGCACAAGAGTATCGCTTTTTTTAACTTCAAATAACATTCGAATTTGCCGATTTAATTTGTAAGCCAATGACGACATTGACGATATTAACTTTCCATTAACAAATTCTGATAATCTTGACGACCGCGGGGCCGGCCATCGCCCTCGCAGCCATCTCTCCCTTCTCGGACAAAGGACTCGTTCACCCATGCGCTTCATGCACAACGACGATCTGGGCAAACTGCTGCTACGACTCTGTGTAGGGATTCTGATCCTGCTTCACGGTCTGCACAAGCTCATGGATCCCACCAGTCTCAACGGTATCGCCCACCAGCTGGCGCAGATGGGCGTGCCTTCCTTTGTCGCCTATGGCGTCCTGGCGGGTGAAATCATCGCGCCACTGATGGCAATCGTTGGCTGGCAGGCACGGCTGGGCGGGATGCTGATGGCGATCAACATGCTGGTAGCCATCTTCCTGGTCCATCTATCGCAGCTCTACAGCCTCAACGGCCAGGGGGGCTGGACGCTGGAGCTGCAGGGGATGTTCCTCGGCGCCGCGCTGGCGGTGATGTTTCTGGGCAGCGGGCGGATGGCCTTCAAGCCGGACTGAAGATTGTCGATTTCTCCTGCTCTACTTTTCCTGCATTAGTGGTGCATGACAGGCAGTCATTTTTTATTTTAAAAATTACTAATATTGAAGATGGGGCGTATTCACGCCCAGCCCAGCTGCGACAGACGCTGCGCCATCAGCTCGGGAAAACGCTTGAACCAGCGCTGATTGAGCGGTGACGGATGCGGCAATGGTGCCAGCGTAAAATGGCGTTGATGGCCGTCCGGCAGGCGCAGTTCGATCTGGTGCAGTGCCGTGAAGCGATCCTCCCGCGCCCAGAAAGCGTCGAGCGCCGCGCGCACCTCGCGCGGCTGCTCGATGCCGAACCACAAGAAGGCTTCCCGGCCCAGAGTGATGATCCGCTCGCCCTGCCAGCAGGTATCGAGCAGATCCGCCACCAGCGGTCGAAAGCGGCGCTTGACCGCCATCGACCACGCCTTGTTGCCCTGCGGCTTGTAGGGCACGGTATTGATCCAGAACAGTTCGCGGCCGATCGCTAGAGACGTCTCGACATCCGGCAGCGGCTCATGGTGGCGGTGCCAGTAGAGTTCGCCCCGCACCTTCTGCCCCCCGGCACCGACGAACGGCTCTCCGGTCTCGACCTCACGGGTGCCGGGGTCGCGGCCGAAGATCGCCAGCGGCGCATCGCATGGGCCGAGCCCGACGATCGGCTCGCAGGGGTCGCGCCCAAAGCGCGCATAGGTGTCGCGATCCAGGCGCTCGAGCTCGGCTGCCTCCCGGCGCAGGGCTGCCTCGATGGTCGCCGGCAGCCGCACCGGGCGTGCGCTCGTCTTCATGTGCTCTCCTTAATGCACGCTCTTTCATGCGCTAACGCTGACCGTTCGTCGTCATCGGCCTACCCTCGCTGCGACGATTCAACCAGTGGGAAAATTGAGCACCAGCAACCCGGCATTGAGATAGCCGGCAAAGCTGACCCAGATCAGGTAGGGCAGCAACAGCACCACCGCCAGTCGCGAATAGCGCGAGAAAGTCACCAGCGTCCATACGATCAGCCCCCACATCAGCAGCAGATCGAGCAGCCCCACCAGCATCCAGTGGGCGCCGAAGAACAGCCACGACCACAGCGCATTGGCGACGAGCTGGGCGACGAAAGGCGTCAGCGCCTGGCGCCGCTGGCCCGACGGCGCCACCAGTGTGACCCGCCAGGCGGCCACCGCCATCAGCAGGTAGAGCAGCGTCCAGGCCACCGGGAAGAGCCAGTCCGGGGGCGTCAGCGGCGGTTTGGTGAGCGCTTCGTACCAAGGGCCGGGTGGCGCCAGAATGCCGCTGCTGGCGGCGAGCGCCACCAGCAGCAACCAGCCGAGGAAGATCGCCAGCGAGCGATTCATACGGCTTACCAGGAGCCGGTATTTTCCATCGACGCCCAGGGCTCCTGGGCCGGCTTCGGCTCGCCCTTCTGCAGCAATTCGATGGAGATACCGTCAGGCGAACGCACGAAGGCCATATGGCCATCCCGCGGCGGGCGGTTGATGGTCACGCCGTTGGCCCGGAGCTTGTCGCACAGCGCATAGATGTCGTCGACGCGATAGGCCAGGTGGCCGAAGTTACGCCCGCCGGTGTAGGTCTCCGGGTCCCAGTTGTAGGTCAGCTCGACCATCGGCGACTTTTCGGCCTCGGCACGCGGGCGGTCGTTGGGGGTGGCGAGAAAGACCAGCGTGAAACGGCCCTTTTCGCTCTCCCTGCGCGACACCTCTTCGAGACCGAGCAGATCGCAATAGAAATGCAGCGACGCGTCGAGATCCGACACGCGCACCATCGTGTGCAGGTATTCCATGGGAATCTTCCTGATTCGTCAGTGGGTTGAACCGTTTCATGGTAGACCAGGAACGCGCAGCGGTGAATGCCGGCGCAGGGTTCAGGCGGCTTCCTCCTCGGCGCCGCCGATCGCGAACTCGACGCCCCCGCGCGGCTCGCACACAATTCAGCCATCCCTATCGAGGAGTCAGCATGGATTCTCTGACACAAGCCTGCCTGGGCGCCGCGGTCGCCGGCGCGGTGATGCCGCGTCTGGGGCGCCGTGCGCTACTGCTGGGCGCGGCACTGGGCACCCTGCCCGACCTGGACGTGGCGATCGACTACGGCGACGCGGTGGCCGACTACACCCGCCATCGCGGCTTCAGCCACTCGCTGCCTGTACTCGCCGCCCTGGCCACGCTGCTGGCGTGGCTGGCCAGCCGCTGGCGGCGTAGCCGCGAGATCGCCTCCTTCGCCCACTGGTGGTGGCTGTTCGCGCTCTGCCTCCTGACCCACCCGCTGCTCGACGCTTTCACCACCTACGGCACCCAACTGCTGTGGCCGCTGCCGCTAACGCCGGTGAGCTGGCACAGCCTGTTCATCATCGACCCCGCCTACACGCTGCCGCTGCTGATCGGGGTGCTGGTGTTCGCGATCCGCCCACGGCGGCGCCCGCTGGGTATCGCGCTGGGGGTCTCCTGCGCCTACATCGGCTTCAGCCTAGGCGCTCAGGCGTTCGTCGAGTCGCGGGTCAAGAGTGCTCTGGCTGCCCGCGGCCTGGCACAGGCGCCCATGCTGGTGCAGCCGGCACCGTTGACCACCCTGCTGTGGCGAGTGACGGTGATCGATCAGGATCAGGCTCTGGAGGGTTGGGTGGGGCTACTGGATGGCGATGCACCCGTCACGCTGACCCCCTGGCCGCTGGGCGACACCTGGCGACAGGCCGCGCTGGCCACCACGGATGGCCAGCGCCTGGCCTGGTTCAGCGGGCCATTCCTGCGCTACGCCGTGGTCACACCAGAAGACGCCCCACCGCGTCTGACCGCCACCGACCTGCGCCTGGGTATCCCCGGCCTGCATCCGTTCGTCTTCACCCTCGCCGCCCGCGATGCCGACGGCGGCTGGCAGCCCGTGCCCAGCGTGCGCGAAAGCCAGGGGCGCCCCGACCGCGCGCTGCTCGAACGCCTGCTGGCGCGAGTGGTCGACCCCAGCGTCGAACCGGTTCTCCCTCCTCGCGACGTGGCGGATGGGCCTGGATAGCATTCTCCACACCAACAAAAAGCGCCCGCCACCGTCAGGTAGCGGGCGCTTGGCCAGCAGCGCGGCAGCGCTCAGCAGTGAGTGCTGACGTACTCGGCAATCGCCTGCTTGGCCTCGGTCAGGGCCGCCTGTTTCTGGCCGTCACCCATATTGAGGCCTTCGGCATAGATGGCGTGGACATCCTTGATGCCGATCAGACCCAGCATGTGACGCAGGTGCGGCGTCTGGGAATCCATCTCGGTGCCGGCGTACATGCCGCCGCGCGCCGCCAGGATCAGCCCTGACTTGCCTTCGAGCAGCCCCACCGGGCCGTTCTCGGTGTACTTGAAGGTCTTGCCCGCACGCAGGATACGATCGAACCAGGCCTTGAGCTGGCTGGGGATGCCGAGGTTGTAGAGCGGTACCGCGAGTACGATCAGATCGGCGGCCTCGACCTCGGCCAGCAGCACGTCGGAGTGGCGCGCCAGGGCGGCCTGCTCCGGGGTGCGCGCGCTGGGCTCGGTCATCCAGCTACCCATCTCTTCACCGCTCAGGTGCGGCAGTTCGCTTGCGACCACGTCACGCTCCACCAGCGTGACATCGCGCCCTTCGAGGGCGGACTTGAAAGCCGCGGCGAGGCCGCGGGACTGGCCATTCTCGCCGAACAGCGAGCTGGTGATCAGCAGGATGCGTTGAGTCATGGACGAAGCTTCCCTAGCAGAGTGAGTGGGGCGTGGAGATGAAGCCCGCCGAGAACGGCGGGTGAACGCTGACCGCCATTATTCATTGTGGTTTTTGAAATAAAAACCGCGAATATTGGCATAAATCATTCGATTCAGTCGTTCAAATGTTAGCGCGTCGCCTCCACGCCCTGCCCGCACCCCTGCCACTCGTGGCGCCCGTAGCGCAGGGTCACCTTGACCGGCCACGGCTGCCCGCTCATGTCATCGAAGCAGGCGCCGGCGCGCAGGTCCATCTCCAGCGGCTGACGCCCGCTGTCGCTGACCAGCACCATGCGTGCATCGCTGCCGTTCTTCACCGAGGCCACGCGGTAGTGGAAGGTATCGGTCGCCTGGCCGTAGTCGGACACCAGCGTCAGCGTGGTGGTCTGACGATCCAGCGAGACGTTCCAGCCCGGTTCGTTGCCGCTGGCGTAGAAGATGCTCTGGGGATGCGCCTGGCGCGTGGTAGTCGCGCGCTCGCTGGCCAGCGCGCAAACCAGTTGGCCATGGTCGCTCTCGACCCGGGCATCGCGACCGTGGCGCTCGAAGGCGACCCCACCGAGTACGTAACGGTCACCGTCGGCCGCCACCGCACGCTGCAGTTCGGTGCTACCGAGGGCGGTCCACAGGCGCAGGCGCTTGGCATCCGGCGTGGTGGTCACCAGATTCTGCGACGGCGTACAGCGCCAGGCGCTGAAGCGCTCACCACCATCGGCAAAGAAAGCACTCGGCAGCAGCGGTGACTGCGGCGCGCTGGCGGACGCCTGGTTGTCCTTGGCGACATCCGCGCCTGCTACGCCCGACGTCGGCTGGGTGCCCCCGGCACAGCCGGCGACCAGCGAAGCGAGCAGAAGTGTGGCTGCGAGCCCTGGCGCGCGGGGCGACGTCAGAGCGCGATGAAGAGCACGACGAAAAGCGACGAGAGGCGCAGAAGACATGAGCGAGTTCCCGAATATGGTTGTCTAAGAGTGGTTGGCTGAGAGCGATTGGCTGAGACCGTCTGTCTGAGAATGATCGGCTGTAAGCAGCGAGCGGTTGAACGATGAAAAGGCGACGCAAGCGAACTCACAACGCGTGACGCAGACTACCATGCGCGGTCGGCGCGGGTCCTGCCGGTGCGCCAGGCGCAGGCGCTTGCCCTACTTTTCGAGCGCTTCGCGGTCGAGTTCGCCTCGCCAATAGGCCTCGACGGCCTTCTTCAGCTCGCGGTGAACACCGATCCGCGGATAGCCGGGCGTGCGAACCTGCGTCGTCATGGGTAGGGTCTCTGTGCAATAGCGGGTAACATCGGGGGCCGACGGCCAGACACGCAGTCTCGCCACGCCCTCTCCCTGAATCAGACGCGCTTGCCTAACACCTGACGTGAACAATATTCATAGCATGCTCGAACTTCGCCACCTCCGCACGCTGATCGCTCTGCGAGACACCGGCTCGCTGGTCGAGGCGGCGGAGCGTGTTCATCTCACCCAGTCGGCGCTATCGCATCAGATCAAGGATCTGGAGTCGCGCCTGGGCATGCCGCTGTTCGCGCGCAAGACGCGCCCGGTCGCCTTCACCCGCGCCGGCGAGCGGCTGCTGACCCTGGCCGAGCAGGTGCTGCCGCAGCTGCGCCTGGCCGAGCGCGATCTCGCTCGTCTCGCCGGGCACGAGCAGGGCCGCCTGCACATGGCGATCGAGTGCCATAGCTGCTTTCAGTGGCTGATGCCCACGGTCGACCACTTCCGCGATCACTGGCCCGAAGTGGAGGTGGACATCCCCAGCGGCCAGAACTTCGATCTGCTGCCGGCGCTGGTGCGCGAGGCCCTCGATCTGGTGATCACCGACAATCCCGAGCCGCTGCCCGGCATCCACTATGCCCCACTGTTCCGCTACGAGGGGCTGCTGGCGGTGGCCAAGCAACACGCTCTGGCCGGGCAGAGCTGGGTCGAGCCGCCGGATCTGGCCACCGAGACGCTGATCGTCTACCCCATCGACCACTCGCGGCTGGATATCTTCACCCAATTCCTGGAGCCGGCGGCGATTCGCCCGCGCGAGATCCGCAGCGCCGAGCTGACAGTGATGATGATGCAGCTGGTGGCCAGCGGTCGTGGCGTCTGCGCCCTGCCCAACTGGGCGCTGACCGAATATCTGGAGCGCGACTACGTCAAGGCGCTGCCGCTGGGCAAGGAAGGGGTGTGGAGCACGCTCTACGCCGCGGTTCGCGACAACGACCGGGCGCTGCCGTGGATGGAGGATTTCATTCGCACCGCGCGGGATACCTCTTTCGCAGTGCTGAGCGGTATCAAACCGGCTTGAACGACGGCGCTCACTGAGCGCCGTCGTCGAAATTGAGCGGGCTGATCGATTCGCGCGCATGCAGCGGCAGCAGCAGGCTGAAGCGCGCACCGCCCAGGCGTTCGCTGCGATCCACCACCACGTTGCCGCCGTGCCAAGCCATGATCTTCTGCACGATCGACAGCCCCAGGCCATAGCCGCCGGAGCGACGCGTGCGGCTGTCATCGAGCCGGGCAAAGGGCTTGAAGATGGCGATACGATCCTTCTCTGGCACGCCGGGGCCGTCGTCCTCGACATCGATACGAATTGCCCGCGGCTCGCGGTGAATGGTGACGCAGACCTGGGTCTCGGCGTGGCGACAGGCGTTGGCGACAAGGTTTTGCACCGCGCGCTGCAGATAACGCGGCTCCGCCTCCACCTCCAGCTCCTCGCCGTCGGCCACGGTCAGCGTCAGATGCGGATGCAGTGGGCTCAAGATCTCCAACACCCGCCACGCCAGCGCGCGGCACTCCAGGCTTTCGGTCTTGAGCGTGACGCCCTGGGCGTTCTCACTGTCGAGCTTGGCATAGGTGAGGATCTCATCGATCAGACGATCGAGCTCGGAGATGTCCTCATCGATGCCCTCCAACTGCTTGCGCGCATGCCCCTCCCCGTAGAGATCCTCGAGCATCTGCACCGCGAAGCGGATGCGCGCCACTGGCGTGCGCAGCTCGTGGGAGACCGCGCGGATCATCTCCTGCTGGCTGCGCAACAGCGACTGCACCTGCGCCGCCATACCGTTGAGCGCCATGCCCAGGCGGCCGAGAAAATCGTTGCCATCGACCCTTACGCGGGCGTTGAGATGGCCGGCAGCAATCCGCGTCGCCGCGCGCTCGAGCCGGCCGACCCGGCCTTCGACGCTCCACACGATCAGATAGATCGCCCCCGCCAAGATGATCAACACGATGATCAACAGCGACAGCGCCAGTGATAGCGGCATCGCCTCGAAGCTGGGCAGCGGGCCGATACTCAGCCAGCGGTCGGGGCCGACCCGAGCGTGGATATAGAGCGCGCTCAGGCTAGGGTCGAGACGCACCACCACCTCGCCGGCATCGAGCCGGGTGGCCTGGATCGGGTCGACGTTGGATGGCGGATCGGCGTGGAGCGCGACCGGCACGTGAAACTGCTGCTGCACCCGATGCAGGCGCTTGGCCTGCACCTTGGTCGACTCGCCGCTGAGCCAGGTACGCAGGACCTCGGTAATGCCGCGCAGCTGCATCTCGTTGAGCGAGTTGATGCGCGCCGCCAGCACCCAGTCGGACTGCGGCACCTTGTAGAGCGAGCGCCAGCCCTCGCCGGTGGACTCGATCACCGGGCGCTTCTCTTCCAGCCGGGCGCGTTCGAAATAATCCAGCGAAAGATCCTCGAGCCGAAACAGCCCTAGCGGCATGCCCAAGGTCGAGGCCATCGAGGCGAGCCAGTCGTCGCGCTTGCTGGGTGGCTGACGCGAGACCAGATCGGCGAGCAGCGCTAGAGGCCCGCTGACCAGATTTTCGCGGTAGTGCTCCTGACGTACCTTGTCGACCATCAGAAAGCCGAACAGCGCCAGCCCGAAGGTGATCACCAAGGCGGCCAACAGCGCCAGGTAGAAACGCAAAAAGGTGCTGTCGGTAAGCGAACGCCGCATCGCTGCTCTCGCGGGGAGTGAGGGGGTGGGTCGGCAAACGGCGGTGACCGCGGGGCGGTCACCGCCGCGGCTCAGCTATCCCTGACGAACAGGTAGCCTTTGCTACGCACCGTCTTGATGCGGTGGGGGTGATTGGGATCGTCGCCGATCTTGGGACGAATACGCGATACGCGCACGTCGATGGAACGATCCTGGCCGTCGTATTTGATCCCGCGCAGCTGCGAGAAGATCTCCTCGCGGGTGAGTACGCGTCCGGCGTTGTCGGCCAGCAACCAGAGCAGATCGAACTCGGCACTGGTGAGATCGATGCGCTGCTCCTCGAGCCAGGCTTCGCGGGTGGCGCTGTCGATCACCAGATTGTCGAAGGTTAGACGCGTGGCACCGCTCGACGACACCAGGCTGTCGGCGCGGCGCATCAGCGCCCGCATGCGCGCCAGCAGCACCCGTGGCTGCACCGGCTTGGGTACGTAGTCGTCGGCGCCCATCTCCAGTCCCAGCACCTGATCCATGTCGTCGGTGCGGGCGGTCAGCATCAGAATGGGACCGGCGTAGTGCGGACGCGCCCGGCGGCAGATGGAGAGCCCATCCTCGCCGGGCAGCATCAGATCGAGGATGACCATATCCGGCTGCTCCTCGATGATACGCTCCACGCCGTGGCCGCCATCATGCTCCAGTCCGACCTGGAAACCGTTGGCTTCCAGATATTCGCGCGTCAGATGCGCCAGCCGTTCGTCATCTTCGATGATCAGAACGCGATCTTGATGTGCAGTGCTGTCCAAGCTGTCTTCCATCCCTATGAGTTGGCCTCGAAACCCGGCCCTGCATACCACTGATTCATTTATTGTGTGACGCGCGAAGGCATCGACCGATTGATAGTGAACGGTGGACCAAGGTGGCCTATAACGCAACGAAATCTTGAGACAGGCTGCGAGGCGCCAAGCTCACCCGGCACAGGTGGTATCGGAGTATTCATGATACCTCATAAGCCCCCCATGCAACCTACTAACTCGGTTAGATAGTTTGGCGTTAGTCACTATCCAGCACGCTTTCTCGAGAGAGACTTCAGGCTGGTTGCGTGAGATAACAGATAACCTTTCACTCATTAGACTTAGGAAAAGCCCACCTCAATCACTTCCGCATGTCGCGACTCGGTGACGCCATTGCGCCGCCATCATCGGCTGAGTTCGACCTCACGGGTCTTGCCATCGCGCAGCGTCACCTGCTTGATGATGATCGGACTACGTGCCTCACCGCCGGGCAACAGTACGCTGCCGGCCACATAGAACACCCCGGCGGGAATACCCCGCACCACGAAGTAACCGTTGTCGTCGGTCTTGGCGTAGTGGGTGTAATCACGCGCTCGCGGGTCGGCCGGCTCGATCCGGCGGCCGGACAGCGCGACATCCGCGGCCTCGGCGGCGTATCGCGTCGCCGGCGCCACCGAAATCGTCTCGTTGGCACCGACGATCGTCTGACCACTCGGCGTGGTGTAGCTGAGCCGCCCCTGCACCGCGGCGGTGCCGTGCTTCTCGAGCTTGGCGTACTCCTCGGCCGGAAATGCGATCTGACGCTTGACCACATTCTCGTCGCGGGACTGGCTGCCGAAGATATCGGGCATCTCGAAGCTGCCGGTGGAAAGGCTCTCGCACCCGGTCAGCCCCAGCGTGATCAAAAGGGGTAACAGCCAGGGCCGCCACTGTGTCAGCGTCATCTTCGACTCCTTGCATGCAACGCGCGCGTTCATGGCCGGACATTCCTTACCCGGATAAACCACGATAGACGCTTATCTTACGTCACGCCGCACTGTCGATCTGTCCGACAGTGTCATCTTGGGTAACTCGAGAATTCGATTGTAAACGACAATCACGCAGAGATTACGCAAGCGTTGTCGCCGCTGGGCGACGGACTGATCGAGCCGCTGGGCGACGGCCTGATCGAGCCACTGGGCGAGGACCGGTCGAGAGAGGCGATTCAGGGACTACGCGGGCTCAGGGTCAGATGGTCGGCACGAATCTGGATATCGAAGCGGCCGAGAAAGCTCATGCCGAGCAGCACCATGTCATCGCCGATACCGGCATGGATCGATCCTGTCACCCGACGCGCCGACAGACCGCCCAGACGCACGCTGTCGAGCGTGGTGAGATGGCCCTGGACACGCCCATTGGCAGTGGTGAAGGTGGCCGCAGGGCCGGATTGCAGACCGAGGCGCTCGGCCAACCCACGCGACAGCGAAACATAGGTAGCGCCGGTATCGAGCAGAAAGGTGACCGGCTGGCCGTCGATCTCGCCCGGGGCGACGAAGTGGCCAGCTGCGTTGCGCGCCAGGGTCACCGGCGCGCCGGGGGCGGCGTGGCTAGAGAGCTCGAGATTGGGATTGGCGCGCCGGCTTTCGACGCCGCGAAACCACCACATCGCCAACGCCAGCATCACCACCCAGCACAGCAGCATCATGCCGAGGCCGAGACGCCGCGTGGTGTGGCGAGCATCGCTCATCGGCTCGACCCTCGCGCGATCACCCTAGCGGTCACGCGACTCAGCGCCGCTTCGGAGTGTGATTGTCGTGGGGTGGCATGCGCCTCTCCTCTTTATGTCTACCACTATATCTATCCGCTATCTCGATCTCTGTCTCGATCTCTATCCGCTATCTCTGTCTCGCTATCGATGCCTTTCTCGATCTCTCGACTTCTACCGGTGCTTGCGGATCGTCTCCGAGCCCGCGTCGGGCGAGGCGCCGTCAGCGGCAGGGCCTGGCATCGTCGCGAAGCGCTGACGCCAACGGGCCCCCACTGCGCAAGCGCGACGCGGAGTGCTACAGTCGCCGTCACGACGCAGTCGCGCCGTACTCACTACCGTTCACCGATAACCCTAAGGTTCCCGCAGGCGTTTGTCATGACCGATCTCGCTTCCCCCTCCCAGACGCCCGCCCAACTGGGCTTTCGCATGCCGGCGGAGTTCGCCCCCCACGATGCCTGCTGGATGCTGTGGCCACAGCGTCCGGACAACTGGCGCCTGGGGGCCAAGCCGGCGCAGCGCGCCTTCGTCGATGTCGCCCGCGCCATCGCCGAGAGCGAGACCGTGATCGTGGGCGTCAACGACGAGCAGTACGAGAACGCCCGCCACCAGTTACCGGCGCACATTCGAGTGGTCGAGCTCTCCAGCAACGATGCCTGGATGCGCGATGTCGGCCCGACCTTCGTCACCCACCCGGACGGGCGTATCGCCGTCGTCGACTGGGACTTCAACGCCTGGGGCGGGCTCAAGGGCGGGCTCTACTTCCCGTGGGACAAGGATCGTCGCATTCGCCGCAAGATCGCCGAGATGCTGGGCATTCCCTGCTTCACCGCGCCGATGGTGCTGGAGGGCGGCGCGATCCATGTGGATGGCGAGGGCACGCTGATCACCACCGAAGAGTGCCTGCTCAACCCCAACCGCAATCCTGAGCTCGACCGCGAGGCGCAGACCCAGCTACTGGCCGACTATCTGGGCATCGAGAAGGTGATCTGGCTGCCGGCGGGCTGCTACCAGGACGAGACCGACGGCCACGTCGACAACCTCTGCTGTTTCATTGCCCCCGGCGTGGTGGCACTGACCTGGACCGACGACGAGAGCGACCCGCAGCACGCCATCTCGCGGCAGGCGCTGGAGATTCTGCAACAGGCCACCGACGCCCGCGGCCGCCGCTTCGTGATCCACAAACTGCCGCAGCCGGGCCCGCTCTATCTGGGCGAAGAGGAAGCCAGCGGCGTAGACCGCCTGTCGAGCTCGCGCCCGCGGCGCCCGGGGGATCGCATGGCAGCCTCCTACGTCAACTTCTATATCGGCACCAGCGTGGTAGCGATGCCGCTGCTCGACCCCGCCCATGACGCCAGTGTGCGCGAGATACTGGAAGGGCTCTTCCCCGGGCGCCGGGTGATCGGCGTGCCGGCACGCGAGATCCTGCTCGGCGGCGGCAACATCCACTGCATCACCCAGCAGCAACCCCGGCCCTGAACGCAGCGCCAACGCAAGCTGCCCTCATCGGCAGAAGGCAACGCCGCGCATCCCCAGATGGAAGTGGTTGGCGTGCGCGGCGTTGTAGTCGGGGCCGATCACGGTCCCGAAATAGCCGCACGCCCCCGCCTGTACCTCGCGCAGAAACGCAGCACGCCTGCCCTCGCCGTCCCAATCCTCGAGTAGGTCGATGCGCTCGCCGCTGGCCAGGGTGAAGCTTGCGACATCCAGCGCCGAGGCCGTGGCGTGCTCGCTGCGCCGCGCGTTCTCACGGTGATAGATATTACGGCAGGCGAAGGAGCCGAAATGGCGCACGGCAGTGACGCGGCTGCCGAAGGTGCGCTCGGCCAGCGGCTGGAGTTCGTGACGCTCGAACATCGTCCATGCCAAGGCCAGCGGGCAGGTGGCGACGAAGCTCGAACTGAAGCGCACCCCGGTGCTCTGCAGACGTACCACGTCGGTCAGCGGGCAGCCCTGCACCGGGGTGTAGTCCGCCAGCGGGGTAAAGCGCACCTCAGGCGCCGTGCGCAGCGCTGCGCGGCACGCCTCGGGGTCGCGTTCGACGCGCGCGAGCTTGAGCCGGGTGACCGGTGTCACCGGGTCGTCCACCGCCAGCGGCGCGAACGGATTCCACGCCCGGGGCACCTCGATGACATGCTTGTCGAGCGCCACACCCAGCGCGATCAGCGCCAGCCATCCCAGCGTCGTTGCGCGCATGCGCCTCCCTGCACCGTGTTGCCGATTCAAGGTCTAGCTTAGGCGCTGTCAGAGATGACTGCGTATATCAGCCCTCGACCATCCAGGCATGGTCCGGGTCGTTACGGAATGTCCAGACCCGCCGCGGCCCGGCCATGACATTGAGGTAATAGAGGTCGTAACCGTGAGCGGCCGCGACCGGATGGTAACCACGCGGCACCATCACCACGCAGCCATCCTCCACCGTCAGGGTCTCGTCCAGCGAGCGATCATCGGTATAGACACGCTGGAAGGCAAAGCCCTGCGCAGGGTTCAGGCGGTGGTAATAGGTCTCTTCGAGCCTCGACTCATGGGGTAGATCGTCAGTGTCGTGCTTGTGCGGCGGGTAGCTCGACCAGTTGCCGGCAGGGGTGTAGACCTCTACCACTAATAGGCCGTCGGCTGGCTCGCTCTCCGGCAGCACGTCGTGGATATGCCGGGTATTGCTGCCGCGCCCCCGAGTGCTGCGCTTGATCTGCGCCGGGGCGATCAGGCGCGCGGCGTGTCTCCCCTGGCCCGGCGCGCTGCACACCGCGAGTTCGAGCGGGGTGAGCGCCTCGACCTGGTAATCCGCGCCCGGCGGCAGGTAGACCGCGTAGGGCGGCACTGGCTCGAACACATCCATCCGCTCGCCGATCGCCTCCCAGCGCTCGTCGCCACTGGTCACGTTGGCGCGCCCGGCAAGCAGCACCAGACAGTGTTCACGACTGCCCGTACTGCCCGCGATACGCTGCCCTTCGGCCAGCTTGTGAACGCGAAAACCGACATGCTCCCAGCCGGCGGATGCCGGGGTGACGTCGAGCACCTTGCCCTGCGCATCGGGTTGCTGGGGTCGAACTAGCAGTGAACTCATGGTGTCTCTCCTGCGCTCATAGCCTGGGGTTGATCGATCTCGTCGAGGGCCACGCGACGCCCCTCGCGTAACGACAGCAGCGCCGCCTCGGCCAGACGCAGCGCTTCCAGCCCGTCTTCGGCGCCGGCCAGCGGCTGCCGTCCGTCGCGCCAACTGGTGACGAAATCATCGAGCTCATGGCGATAGGCCAAGGCGTAGCGTTCGAGAAAGAAAGCGTGGGGCAGCTCCCCGATCTGGCCGGCCTCCCCGGTGAACCGCAGCCGGGTCTCGGTTTCGTTGCGCGCTTCGAGCATGCCCAGGCTGCCGAAGGCCTCGATGCGCTGGTCATAGCCGTAGCTGGCGCGGCGCGAGTTGCTGATATGGCATAGCCGGCCGCTGGCGCTGACCAGGGTGATCATCGCGGTGTCGATATCCCCCGCCGCCCCCAGTGCCGGATCGATCAGGCAACCACCTTCGGCGTAGACGTCACGGATGGGCTCGTCGAGCAGCCAGCGCACCATGTCGAAGTCGTGAATGGTCATGTCGCGAAACAGCCCACCCGAGGCTGCGACGTAGGCGGGCGGCGGCGGCGACGGATCGCGGCTGATCACGCTCAGGGTCTCCAGCGTACCGATACGCCCGGCCAGGATCTGGCGCCTGAGCGCAGCGAACTGCGGGTCGTGACGCCGGTTGAAGCCCAGCGCGCAGGTCACAGGATGCCGCGCCAATACCGCCAGTGCGGCACGTGTCCGCGACAGATCCAGGGCGATCGGCTTTTCGCACAGGATCGCCTTGCCGGCACGCGCGGCGCGCTCGAGATAGTCGGCGTGGGTCGGTGTGCTCGACGCGATCAGCACCGCGTCGATCGCCGGATCTTCGAACAGCGCCTCGGTTGGCAATACGCTGCAGCCGTAACGCTCGGCGAGTGCCTGGGCCGCCGGCACGTGGGCGTCGCTCACCGCCGCCAAGGTGACCTCGGGGTGCGCGGCAATGGCAGTGGCGTGCACCCTGCCGATCCGTCCCGCGCCGATCAGTGCCAGTCTCATGCATCGCTCCTCGAATGCGTTCTTCGAATCCGTTCCTCGAATGCGTGTCTCGAACGAGTCCTTCGAACGAGTCTGGAAACGAGCCCCTCGAAGGCTGTCGTCGAACGGGCGACTCGTATCGGGATCAACTCGACCCGCTCGCCGCGGAAGTGCGTCAGTGCTCAGCCGTCGGCCGCCCTGAGTCTGGCGGCGGAAGCGTCGGATCGGCGGGGTCGCGTTCGCGGGCCTGACGCATGCCCAGCGCAATGGCCAGGGTCTGGGCCAGGCACAGCGAGGCGCTCAGACCGCGAAAGCTCTTGACCTCGGCCTCCTGCACCACCAGCGCCACGTCGGCGACCCGCGCCAACGGACTGAGGCTGGAATCGGTGATCACCACCAGCGGGATGCCGCGCTCGCTGGCGTCATCGGCGGCGCGCCGGCTCTCTTCGGCATAGGGTGAAAAGCTCACCACCAGCAGCGCATCCCGCGCCCCGATCGACTTGATCTGCTCGCCGTGCATGCCACCCAGGCCATCGATCAGCGCCGCGCGCTTGTCGATGTGGTGCAGCGCATAGGTGAGATAGCTGGCTACCACGAAACTGCGCCGAGCCCCCAGCGCATGCACGATCTCGGCGCCTTCGAGTAGATCCAGCGCGCGCTCCAGATCGGCCGGATCGATACGCCCTGGCAGTGCCTCCAGCACCTGCCGATTGGCCTCGGCAAACTCCCACAGCAGTTGCGTGCTATCCGGCGTTTCACCGGTGGCCACGCGCACCGCACGGATACGCTCGGCGTAATTGGGCAGCTCGTTGACCAGGCGGGCGCGAAACAGCTCCTGCATCTCCGAGAATCCCGTGAAACCGAAACTGTTGGCGAAGCGAATCAGCGTCGAAGGGGTGACGCCGGCCTGTTCGGCCAGCTTGGCCACGGTGGCAAAAGCCACCTCGCGAGGGTTATCGAGCAAAAAGCGCGCCGTCTGCTGTAGGCGGCGACTGAGGGAGGCGTAGACCTCGGTGATCTGGCGCTCCAGCGCCGCGAAATCCTCGATGGGCATGCAACGAACCTTTACTGAATGGGCAGCCGACGCGGCGATCCACGTGACCGACTGTCGATGCGACGAGCCTAAGAGCGATGGAATGAAAATTCCACACATACCAAAGTATAGAACGATAAGTTTGAAATTTTCAAAAAATGGAATTTATATTCCATGTCACGGTTCGACCGGAACAGCAGCCGTACCTCTCGACCGCGACTCGACGCCAGCCTCTATCGCGACTCGGCGTCAGACAATGACAACGTGACATACGCCAAGAGGATTCATCATGCGACGCCGTAACCGCTTCGATTTCCCACCGGCCGGCGGCAAGCGCCTTGCCGCCACACTCGTCACCGCTCTGGGCCTGCTCGTCGGCGGGCTGGCACATGCCGAGGGCCACCGCTTCGTCATGGTCACCCATGGCGTACCTTCCGACCCGTTCTGGACCGTGGTCAAGAACGGCGCCGACGCTGCTGCCCAAACGCTGGGCGATACCCTGGAGTACCGCGCCCCCTCTACCTTCGACATGGCCAAGATGCAGCAACTGGCCGAGGCGGCCATCGCCTCCGACCCGGACGGTCTGATCCTCTCGTTCACCGATGAAAGCGCCCTGGGCAAGGTGGTGCAGAACGCCACCGATCGCGGTATTCCGGTGATCACCATCAACTCCGGCGGTGACGCCGCGACCAAGTACGGCGCTCTGCTCCATGTCGGCCAGAGCGAGTACGCCGCGGGCAAGGCGGCCGCCGAGCGCATGCGCAAGATGGGGGTCAAGAAAGGGCTGTGCGTCAATCACGAGCAGGGCAACCAGGGCCTCGATCAGCGCTGCGACGGCTTCATCGATGGCTTCGACGGCAACGCCGAGCAGCTCGCCACCTCCTACGACCCGACCGAAATCCGTAACGCCATCGTCGCCTATCTCAACCAGCACCGAGATATCCAGGGCGTGCTGACACTGGGCGCGATCACCGCCGGGCCGCTGATCCAGGCCATGCGCGACGAGGGCGCCACCGGCAAGCTGACCCTGGCCACCTTCGATCTCTCCCCCGCCATCCTGCTCGCGCTGCAGCAGGGTGCGCTGGATTTCGCCATCGACCAGCAGCAGTACCTGCAGGGCTATCTGCCGGTGGTCTTCCTCGACCAGTACGTCGAACACGGCCTGCTGCCGGCGGATGACGTGGCAACCGGCCCCGGCTTCGTCACCAAGGAGAACGCCGCCCGGGTGATGGAGTTGAGCCGGCGCGGCATCCGCTGACGCCAGAATTTTGCTCCCGCCTTCGACTCTCAGGAGATCATCGTCATGACAGCGACCACCGCAGTCCCCGCCGTGGGCGAAGACGAACGCCTGAACAAGCAGGCGACCTGGAAGAGAATCATGCGCCGCCCGGAGCTGGGCGCCATGGCCGGCGCGCTACTGGTACTGGCGTTCTTCCTGGTCGCCGCCAGCGGTACCGGCATGTTCTCGCCCGCCGGCATCATGAACTTTCTGGAGGTCTCGGCGCAGCTCGGCATTCTCGCCACCGCAGCGGCCCTGCTGATGATCGGCGGAGAGTTCGATCTGTCGATCGGTTCGATGATCGGCTTGGCCGGCATCATCATCGCGGTTCCGGTGGTGGAGTACGGCTGGCCGCTGTGGGCGTCGCTGCTGCTGGCCTTCGCCTGCGCCATGCTGGTGGGCTGGTGCAACGGCTATCTGGTCAACCGCACTGGCCTGCCCTCCTTCATCGTCACCCTGGCCTTTCTGTTCATTCTGCGCGGGCTCGCCATCGGCGGCTGCCGGCTGCTCACCGGGCGCACACAGATCGGTGGTCTGGAGCCTCATATCGCCCACGACTGGCTCGCCCCACTGTTCTCCGGCGAGGTGGCAACAGGGCTGTTCGCGTGGATGGCCGCGCACGGCTGGATCGCCACCAATTTCGCCGGCAACCCGGTAGTGACCGGCATACCGGTCTCGATCGTGTGGTGGCTGGGCCTGACCGCGATCGCCACCTGGATACTGCTGTTCACCCCTTACGGCAACTGGATCTTCGCCGCTGGTGGCGATGCCAATGCGGCGCGCAACTCGGGCGTCCCGGTACGCCGGGTGAAGATCTCGCTGTTCATGTTCACCGCGCTCTCGGCTGCGGTCTTCGCCAGCCTGCAGGTGATGGACACCGGGTCCGCCGACACCATACGCGGCATGCTCAAAGAGCTGGAGGCGATCATCGCGGTCGTCATCGGCGGCGCGCTGCTCACCGGTGGCTACGGCTCGGCGGTGGGCGCCGCGCTCGGCGCGCTGATCTTCGGCATGGTGCAGATGGGCATCTTCTACACCGGCGTCAACACCGACTGGTTCAAGGTCTTCCTCGGCGCGATGCTGCTGATCGCGGTGCTGTTCAACAACTTCGTGCGCAAGAAGATGATGGAGGCCCGCTAATGAGCCATTCGACTCCGATGATCGAGATGCGCCAGGTCAGCAAGCACTTCGGCAACGTGATCGCCTTGAAAGAGGTCTCTCTGCACGTGCATGCCGGTGAGGTGATGTGCCTGCTGGGCGACAACGGCGCCGGCAAGTCGACCCTGATCAAGACCCTCTCCGGCGTGCACCGCCCGACCAGCGGCGAGATCCGCGTCGCCGGCCAACCGGTTCGCTTCAAGTCCCCTGCCTACGCTCTCGACAGCGGCATCGCCACGGTGTTTCAGGATCTGGCGATGATCCCGCTGATGTCGATCACGCGTAACTTCTTCATGGGGCGTGAGCCGACCACGGGTGTGGGGCCATTCAAGCGGGTCGACTGGAAACGCGCCGACCGTATCGCCATGGCCGAAATGGCCAAGATCGGCATCGACGTGCGCGATCCCAGTCAGCCCGTGGGCACGCTCTCCGGCGGCGAGCGTCAGTGCGTGGCGATCGCGCGGGCGGTCTACTTCGGGGCCAAGGTGCTGATCCTCGACGAGCCCACCTCGGCGCTGGGCGTGAAGCAGGCATCGGTCGTGCTGCGCTATATCGCCAAGGCACGCCAGAACGGTCTGGCGGTGATCTTCATCACCCATAACGTCCACCACGCCTACCCGGTAGCGGATGCTTTCACCCTGCTCAAGCGCGGCAGCAGCCTGGGTTACTTCCGCAAGTCGGAGATCAGCCGCGAAGAAGTGCTCGACATGATGGCCGGCGGCGCCGAGCTGGAAAGCCTGGATGCGGAACTGGCCGAGTTTCAGCGCAGCGCCGCTTCGCCCGCTGCCTGAACGGCGTCGGCGCCCGCTGCGCTGGCTCATCCCGGAGATACGCAGATGACAGCCACCCTCAATGTCGGTCTGATCGGCAGCGGCTACATGGGCAAGGCCCACGCCATTGCCTACCACGCCGCGCCGCGCGTGTTCGCACTGCCGGCACGGCCGGTCTGCGCGCTGCTGGCGGAGGCCGATGCCACGCTCGCGACACACCAGGCCGCGGCGCTGGGTTTCGCACGAGCCACCGGCAACTGGCAGGCGCTGGTCGCCGATCCGGACATCGACGTGGTCGATATCTGTGCGCCCAACGCGCTGCACGAGCCCATGGCGCTGGCTGCCATCGCCCACGGCAAGCACGTTTACGTGGAGAAGCCGCTGGCGCTGAGTGCAGCTAGCGCCGAACGCCTGCGCGACGCCGCCGCGCGCGCCGGAGTGAAGACGCTGGTCGGCTTCAACTACCTGCGCAATCCGGCCACTCGACTGGCGCGCGAGATCGTCGTCAGTGGCGAGATCGGCGAGCTGGTGCACTTCCGCGGCCGCCACAACGAGGACTACCTGGCCGACCCCGCCACGCCACATAGCTGGCGCACCCGCCGCGATATGGCAGGCAGTGGCGCTCTCGGCGATCTCGGCTCGCACATTCTCAACCTGGCCGAGTACCTCTGCGGCCAGACGATCACCGCCCTCTGCGGCGACCTGCAGACGCTGATCCGTCAGCGGCCCCTGGCGCAGGGCAGCGGCCTGGGCACGGTGGAGAACGACGACCAGGCGCAGGCGCTCTTGCGCTTCTCTAACGGTTTGATCGGCAACCTGGAGACCTCCCGCATCGCCAGCGGACGCAAGCTGGGGCTCTCCTACACCCTGACCGGCAGCCGCGGCGCCATCGTCTTCGATCAGGAACGCATGAATGAACTCCAGCTCTATCGCCAGGCGGGCCCCGCCGGCAGACGCGGCTTCACCACCCTGCTGATGGGGCCCGAGCATCCCGACTATGCCGCCTTCAGCCCCGCTCCCGGCCACGGCCTGGGCTACAACGACCAGAAGATCATCGAGGTACGCGACCTGGTCGAGGGCCTGTGTGGTCAGCGCGAGCTCTATCCCGACTTCGGCCATGCCTGGCGTATCAATCATCTGATCGACGCCATCGAACGCTCGCACCAGACGCGCGGCTGGGTCGATCTCGATGCTTGATCGCCCAGCCCTCTCGTCACCGCGATGCCAACCGACGAACCACGACGTGGAGACACGCCATGCCTCATGCCCTCAACCCTGAACGCCCGCTCGATCTCATCTGCCTCGGCCGGGTCGCGGTGGATCTCTACTCGGAACAGCTCGGCAGCCGACTCGAGGACGTCTCGCGCTTCGCCCGCTATCTCGGCGGCAGCTCCGGCAACGTCGCCTACGGCAGCGCCCGCCTCGGCCTGCGCTCGGCGATGCTGTCACGCGTCGGTGACGAGCAGATGGGCCGGTTCGTGCGCGAGGAGCTGAGCCGGGCCGGGGTCGACGTCAGCGCTCTGCAGACCGACTCCGAGCGCCATACCGGCCTGGTGCTGCTGGCGCTCAAGGATCGCGATAGCTTCCCGCTGCTGTTCTACCGCCGTGACTGCGCCGACATGGCCATCGATGCCGACGCCATCGACCCGGCTTACATCGCCAGCGCCCGGGCGCTAGCGATCACCGGCACCCATCTCTCTACTGCCGCCACCCAGCGCGCCTGCCGCAAGGCGCTGGATGCGGCCGCCGAGCATGACGTCAAGCGGGTCCTGGACATCGACTACCGTCCGGTGCTGTGGGGACTCACCCAACCCGGTGACGGGGAGACCCGCTTTATCGCCGACGAGACCGTGACGCACGACCTCCAGGCCTGGCTTGCCGACTTCGACCTGATCGTCGGTACCGAGGAAGAATTCCATATCGCCGGGGGGAGCACCGACACCCTCACCGCCCTGCGCACGGTACGCGAGGTGAGTGACGCCACCCTGGTGTGCAAGCTCGGCGCCCTTGGCTGCGTGATATTCGAGGGTGAGATTCCCGCGTGCATCGAGGACGGCATCCTCGTCGAAGGCGTCAAGGTCGAGGTGCTCAATGTGCTTGGCGCCGGCGACGCCTTCATGAGTGGGCTGCTGCGCGGCTGGCTATGGGGCGAGAACTGGCAGACCAGCGCCACCTACGCCAATGCCTGCGGCGCCCTGGTGGTCTCGCGCCACGGCTGTGCCCCGGCGATGCCGACCGCGGAAGAGCTGTTCGATTACCTGGATCGGCGCGAAACCGTCAAGCGCCCCGATCTCGATCCCCGGCTCAACCATCTGCATCGCGTCACCACGCGCACCCCGCGCGCCTGGCCGCAGGTGTGCGGCCTGGCCTTCGACCATCGCCGCCAGCTCAGCGAGATGGCGCGCGAGACCCAGGCCGACCCGGCTCGTCTGCCGCAGCTCAAACGCCTGTTGGTGGCCGCCGCCGCCAGCGGTGCCGAGCGCGCCGGACTCGATACGCCGGCGATTCTGGTCGACGACGTGCAGGGTCAGGACGCGCTCAACGACGCGAGTGGCCGACAGTGGTGGATCGGGCGCCCCGTGGAGCTACCCGGGTCGCGCCCGCTGCGCTTCCAGCACGGCGACGACCTGGGTAGCTGCCTGCGCCACTGGCCACGCGAACATATCATCAAGTGTCTGGTGTTCTACCACCCTGACGATCCCCCCGCGCTGCGTCTCGATCAGGAGGCGCGGCTGCAGCAGCTCTACCGGGCGGCCTGTGATGTCGACCTCGAGCTGCTGATCGAGATCATCCCTCCCGACGATCTTCCTGACGACGACGCCACCCTGGCGCGCAGCCTGACACGCCTCTATCACCTGGGCATTCGTCCCGACTGGTGGAAGCTGCCGCCGATGTCGGAGGCCGCCTGGCAAGCCGTGGGCGCGGTCATCGAGATCCAGGACCCGCACTGCCGGGGCGTGGTGCTGCTCGGCCTCGATGCCCCCATGGAGACCATGAAGGCCGGCTTCGCGGTAGCGGCCAGCCACCGCTGGTGCAAGGGCTTCACCGTGGGGCGCACGCTGTTCGCTCGCGCCAGCCGGGCCTGGCTCGCCGGTCATATCGACGATGCCGAGCTAATCGCCCAGGTGGCGACCAACTATGCCGAGCTGATCCAGGCGTGGCGCACGCTGCGCGCCCCGCTCACCCCCGCGGAGGCTACCCCATGAGCGATAGCGTGAGATTGACCATGGCCCAGGCCGTGGTTCGCTACCTGAGCGTCCAGCAGGTCGATGTCGATGGCGAAAGACTACCCCTGTTCGCCGGCTGCTGGGCGATCTTCGGCCACGGTAACGTGGCGGGGCTGGGTGAGGCGCTCTATCACGCCCGCGACCGGCTACCCACCTATCGTGCCCATAACGAGCAGGCGATGGCGCATGCCGCCATCGCCTATGCCAAGACGCTGGAGCGCCGCCGGATGATGGTCTGCACCGCCTCCGCAGGCCCCGGCTCGACCAACATGGTCACCGCCTGCGCGCTGGCCCACGTCAATCGCCTGCCGGTACTGTTCCTGCCCGGCGATACCTTCGCTACCCGCCTGCCGGACCCAGTGCTACAGCAGGTGGAGGACTTTCAGGATCTCGGCGTGACCAGCAACGACTGCTTCCGGCCGGTCAGCCGCTTCTTCGATCGCATCACCCGCCCCGAACAGCTGCTCACCGCCCTGCCGCAGGCGCTGCGCGTGCTCACCGACCCCGCCGACTGCGGACCGGTCACACTGGCGCTGCCCCAGGACGTGCAGACCATGGCCTATGACTTCCCCGAGCGTCTGTTCACACCGCAGGTGCATCGTCTACGCCGCCAGGGCCCCGACACCGTGGAGCTGGAAGCCGCGCTCGACCTCGTCCGCCAGGCCCGGCGTCCGCTGGTGATCGCTGGCGGCGGCGTGCACTACGCCCAGGCGCGTGAGGCGCTGGCCACGCTGGTCGAGCGTCATCGGCTGCCGGTGGGCGAGACCCAGGCGGGCAAGGGCGCACTACCCTGGGACCACCCCTGCAACATGGGCAGTATCGGCGTCACCGGCGCCGCCGCGGCCAACGCCCTGGCGGCGGATGCCGATCTGGTGATCGCCGTGGGGACCCGGCTCGGCGACTTCACCTCCGGCTCACGCGCCCTGCTCTCGTCGCAAGCGCGCCTGCTCTCGCTCAATGTGGCCGCCTTCGACGCGATCAAGCACCGTGCCCAGCCGCTGGTCGGCGATGCTCGGCTGAGCCTGCAGGCGCTCGCGGCAGAGCTGGGTGACTGGCAGCCCGAAACGGCCTGGACGAAGCGTAGCGCCACCCTACGCGACGAGTGGCGGCGCTGCGTCGATCACGCCACCCGCGACCGCGCCGGTCCGCTGCCCAGCGACGCCGAGGTGATCGGTGCAGTCAACCGCGCCGCCGGCGAGCGCGATATCGTGGTGTGCGCCGCCGGTGGCCTGCCGGGGGAGCTGCACAAACTGTGGCGCACGCGCCATCCACGGGGCTACCACCTCGAGTACGGCTACTCCTGCATGGGCTACGAGCTCGCCGGCGGTGTCGGGGTCAAGCTGGCCAGCCCGAGCTCGGAAGTGTTCGTGATGGTCGGCGATGGCGCCTATCTGATGCTCAATTCCGAGATCGCGACCTCGGTGGCACTGGGGCTGAAGATCGTCGCGGTGGTGCTCGACAACCGCGGCTTCGGCTGTATCCACCGCCTGCAGCAGGCCTGCGGCGGGCCCGGCTTCAACAACCTGCTCGCCGACTGCCGCGACGCCGGTGACGGCGCGCCCAAGGTGGACTTCGCCGCGCACGCCGCCGCACTCGGCGCGCGCAGTGAAACGGTGACCGGCATCGCCGAGCTGGAAGCGGCGCTGGCGCGTGCCAAGGCATCGACCACCAGCTACGTGATCGCCCTCGACACCGACCCGCTGGCGACCACCGAAGCCGGCGGCGCCTGGTGGGATGTCGCCGTCGCCGAGGTCTCCGAGCGTGAGGCCGTGGGCGCAGCCCGCCGCCGCTACGAAAACCACAAGACGCGCCAGTGGCAGAACCGCTGATCCGCACCGATGCGGCCCGCCCCTGCGACCTGTCGCCAGGACCGAGCCAAAGCCGAGAGAGAGGAGAGAGATGATGGCCGTACGCCTGGGCATCAACCCGCTGACCTGGACCAACGACGATCTGCCCAGCCTGGGCGGCGACACCCCGCTCGAGACCTGCCTTAGCGAAGGCCGTGAGGCGGGTTTCACCGGCTTCGAACTGGGCCAGAAATTTCCCCGCGAGGCACCCGCGCTCAATGCAGCACTCGGCGCCCATGACCTCTCTCTGGTATCAGGCTGGTACTCCAGCCGCCTGCTCGAACGCGGACCAGAGGCCGAGATAGAGGCATTGCAGTCGCATCTGGCGCTGCTCGAGGCGGGCGGTGCCAAGGTAATGGTCTACTGCGAAGTCACGCGCTGCGTGCATGGTGATATCACCTGCCCGCTGTCGCAGCGCCCCCGGCTCGATGATGACGAGTGGCAACGACTGTGCCAGGGGCTCGAACGCGTGGGCGACTACCTGGCCAGCCACGGCATACAGCTGGTCTATCACCATCATCTGGGCACACTGATCGAGAGCCAGGCAGAGATCGAGCGTCTGATGGACGCCACACGCGACTCGGTGGGGTTGCTACTCGACCTGGGCCATCTGCATGCCGCAGGCGGCGATCCGCTGACGATCGCCAGGCGCTACGCCAAGCGCATCCATCACGTGCACTGCAAGGACGTGCGCCAACCGATACTCGACGACCTGCGCAACCGCGACCGCAGTTTTCTGGCCGGCGTACTCGACGGACTGTTCACCGTCCCCGGGGATGGCGATGTCGCTTTCCTGCCCACCCTCGAACACCTGCGCCAGGCGGGCTATCACGGCTGGCTGGTGGTCGAGGCAGAGCAGGACCCAGCGGTCGCCCCGCCTCTCGCCTACGCCCGCCTGGGCTATCGCCATTTGCACCGGCTGGCGACCCAGGCCGGCTTCACGCTCGCCCGCCGAAGCCAAGTTCCACAAAGCCCCCCGGGGCCTTGACGCCACGACGAGGACATTGCGACCACTCTTCACTATTCCTGGGCACCAATCTCTTCTAATCTGGGCGCATGAGGCTTTCAGGGCGCTGCGTCGCGCTGCCCAACCGCGCCATCAATTCGATTGCCCAGCTCGATTACCCAGATTGTCGCGTCAGGGAGGACCACAATGCCGGGATGCGCGAGACACGAATCGGTATGCCGGCGCTGTGACGCGCCGCTGCCGTTCGACTTCACCATGGCCTTCCAGCCGCTCGTCGACCTCGAACGTGGCGAAATCTACGGCTACGAGGCACTGGTACGCGGCAGCGACGGCGGCTCCGCGGCTAGCGTGCTCAGCCGGGTCGACGACGATAACCTCTACCGCTTCGATCAGGCGTGCCGGGTCAAGGCGCTGGAGCTGGCCCATCGACTCGGCCACCAGGGCCTGCTCTCGATCAATTTCCTGCCCAACGCCGTCTACGAGCCCGAGGCCTGCATCCAGGCCACGCTGATCACCGCCGAGCGGCTCGGCTGGCCGGTGGACCGGCTCTGCTTCGAGATCATCGAGACCGAAAAGGTCAGGGATCGGCGCCATCTGCAGAACATCGTCAGCGCCTACCGCGACATGGGCATGACCGTCGCCCTGGATGATTTCGGCAGTGGCCACGCCAACCTCGACCTGCTGGTGGATATCACGCCCGACCTGCTCAAGATCGACCGCCGTCTGGTGGATGGCGTCGATGCCGCCCCGCGCCAGCAGATCCTGATCGAGCAGATCGTGACCCTGGCGGAAAAGCTCGATATCGCATTGGTGGCGGAAGGCGTGGAGACCCTTGAGGAGGCGCGCTGGCTCTACCGGCGCGGTATCACTCGCCAGCAGGGCTACTGGTACTCGCGTCCGGAAACCGAAGGTCTGCCGCAGTGCCAGCCGGCCCAGTTCGCACTGGTACGCGGCCAGCACTGAGACTCACAGCAGCATCAGAAAAATGCGCGTACGGCCAGGAACAGCACCGTCGGCGCCAGCAGGATACCCAGGCCAGTGTAGAAGGTCGCGGTCATCGCACCGTACGGCACCAGCCGCGCATCGGTGGCGGCGAGCCCTGCCGCCACCCCGCTGGTGGTGCCGATCAGCCCCCCGAAGATCATCGCCGAGCGCGGATTGTCGAGCCCGATCAGGCGCGCCGTGGCCGGAGTCGCGATCATGGTCAGGATCGACTTGACCAGACCGGCTGCGATCGACAGCGCGATCACCTCGGAACTCGCCCCGAGGGTGGCACCGGTCACCGGGCCGACGATATAGGTCACCGCACCGGCGGCGATGGTGGTGATGTCCACCGGGTCGGTATAGCCGAAGCCGACCGCGACCACCGCGCCGGCCACGAACGACACCAGCACGCCGAGAAACAGTGCGATCACTCCACGCAGCCCGGCCTTCTTGATCTCCTGGAAGCGCACGCCGTAGGCGGTGGCGATGATCGCCAGATCGCGCAGCATGCCGCCGCCCATCAGGCCCAGCCCCGAGAACAGGGTGACATCGGATAGCCCCTTGCTGCCGCCGGTGGAGACGCCCCCCACGTAGGCCAGCACCAGGCCGATGATGATCGCGATGGCCGAACCGTGCAGGCGCCCGGCGGTGAGATGGCGGCTGAGCCAGTAGGCCACGTACATGGTCAGGCCGACCACGGCGAAGGCCGCGATCAGATGGTACTTGTCGACCAGCGACACGATGGAGTCGTTCATGCGGGCTTTCCCCTGTTGTTGTTAACGTGCGGAACGATCGGAAGCGGGCGCCCGGGAGGGCGGCATGGCGGCGCTGGCGGGCGGGTCCAGCGGTTGCGCATCCTCTCCTTTCTTGCCGGTGAGCACCGGCACCAGCGCCAGCCCCAGCGCCACCGCCAGCACCCCGGCGACGATCGCCACCATGCCACCGCTGAAGGCCGCGGCCACGTTCTGGCTCGCCGCCATGGCGACCACGATCGGGATGTACATCGCGTTCCAGAAATTGATGCCGCTCTCGGTCGCTTCCGGCAGCTTGCCGCGGTCCTTGAGATAGCCGGTCACGAAGATCAGCAGCAGCATGGCGATACCCACGCCGCCCAGGTTGGCGCTGATGCCGAGCAGTTGGCCCAGCACATCGCCGATGATCAGCCCCACCAGCATGCAGCCGGCGAGTAGCGCAACACCGTAGATCACCATCGTCATTCACCTCCGGGGCGTTGTTGTGGCGCCGGCGAGCCCCTGATCACCGGCGCTTGTTATGGCAGGAACTGGCGCTGACTGGCGTCGACCTCAGCGCGACGCCGTGACCGGTGTCTGGTAGATGTCGGCGTAGCGCTCACGCAGCGCGTTCTTCTGCACCTTGCCCATCACGTTGCGCGGCAGGCTGTCGATGAAGAACACCCGTTTGGGCTGCTTGTAGCGCGCCACCTTGTCGCTGAGCGAGGCGAGCACCTGGGCCTCGTCGAGCACAGCACCCGGCTTGAGCACCACCGCGGCGGTGACGCCCTCGCCCAGGTCCGGGTGGTTGACGCCGATCACCGCCGACTCGACCACCTCCGGCAGCTCGTCGATCCACTGCTCGATCTCCTTGGGATAGACGTTGTAGCCGCCGGAGATCACCAGATCCTTGTCGCGGCCGACGATCGACAGATAGCCGTCGCTGTCGATCACCCCCAGATCGCCGGTGATGAAGAAGCCATCCTCGCGGAACTCGGCGGCGGTCTTCTCGGGCATGCGCCAGTACCCCTTGAACACGTTGGGGCCGCGCACTTCCACCAGCCCGGTCTCGCCCGCCGCCAGCACTTTGCCGCTGTCGCGATCGGTGATGCGCACCTCACTGCCGGGCAGCGCGAAGCCGACCGTGCCGGGGCGGCGCTCACCGTCGTAGGGGTTGGAGGTGTTCATGTTGGTCTCGGTCATGCCATAGCGCTCGAGAATGGCGTGGCCGGTGCGTTCGAAGAAGTCGCGATGGGTCTCGGCAAGCAGCGGCGCCGAGCCGGAGACGAACAGGCGCATGTTGCGCACCGCCTCGCGGTCGAGACGCGGACTGGCGAGCAGGCGGGTATAGAAGGTCGGCACCCCCATCAGCACGGTCGCCCGCGGCATCAGCGTGATCAGCTGCTCCGGATCGAGCTTGGGCAGGAAGGTCATCGAAGCGCCGACGGTGAGAATGATGTTGCACGCCACGAACAGCCCGTGGGTATGGAAGATCGGCAGCGCGTGGAGCAGATGGTCATCGCTGCCGAAGTGCCAGGTCTCGGCCAGCGCCTGGCTGTTGGCGGCGAGGTTGGCGTGGGTCAGCATCGCGCCCTTGGAGCGCCCGGTGGTGCCGGAGGTGTAGAGAATCGCCGCCAGATCGTCACCGCCCAGCTCGGCGATCTCCGTGTCCGCTTCGGCCGCCTCGGCAAGCGCCATCAGCGAACCGTCGGCCGCCGCCCCCAGGGTCTCGACCGCGGTCGGTGTCTGATAAACATCGCCGCAGCGCTCGGCGAGCCGCTCGGCGCTGTCGCGGTCCTCGGGGCGGCACACGTAGAGTCGCGGTTCGGCATCGCCGAGGAAGTACTCGATCTCGGCCTCGGTGTAGGCGGTATTGAGCGGCAAATAGACGGCGCCGACCTGCAGACAGGCGAGATAGAGCATCACCGTCTGCGGGCTCTTGTCGACCTGCACCACCACCCGCTCGCCAGGGGTCACGCCGCGCTCGCGCAGTACCCGCGCCAGACGCCGCGAGGTATCGAGCACGTCGCGGTAGCGATAGCTCGCCCCCTCGGCGGTGTCGATCAGCACCTTCTCCGGCTGGCGCGAGAAGTTGTCGAAGAACTGAAGGTAAAGGTTTTGATTCATGCCACTCTCCTGCGATTCATATCACGCTTGCGATTCATATCACTCTTACGATTCATGACTGGACTGCTGCTGGCCGCCGCGGCGATTCGCCTGCAAGCCAGGTACTATCTTTTTTCGGGCCATCTTTCGTCGGGCGATCGTTCGCCGGGCGATCGTTCGTCGGGCCTTCGTTCGCCGGGCCACACCCGATGACACTCGCGCCCGGTGTCCGCACGCCGGACCTCATGCCTTGGCCTTGGGATCGCCTTTGGCACCGGCCTTGGGGCTGCTCTTGGCATCGCCCTTGGCATTTACCTTGACATCGTTCTTGGGCGCGGCGAGCAGACGACTGCGCGCCTGCTTGGCATCGCGCCGGATCTCCTGGGTGCATATCACGCTACCCTCGCGGCTGAACGCTTCGTGGTTCTGTTCGATCCGCTCGAGCTCATAGAGGTAGTTGACCATCAGCGCGTGGGACTGCTTGAGCCCCTTCTCCGACACGTCACCCGGCCAGTTGAGGCGATGCAGGCTGGCGCCGTTGCCGAGATGGAAGCGCGCCACCGGATCGAGCGGCATACCGCTGTCGCCGCGCTTGACGTCGATCAGGTAGTGGGCGGCCAGCGCGCGCACGTCGGGGGCGAGCTTGTCACGCGCCTTGCCCGGCTCGCGCCAGTGCCCGGCGTCGAGCTCGGCGGCGAGCCCGTCGTTGAGGTCGAGTTCGCCCTGGTCGCGGGCCTGCTGCAGCCAGGCGGCGAAGCCCGGTACCGGCGATAGGGTGACGAAGTTCTCCAGATTGGGCAGCTCGCGCTTGAGCTCCTGCACCACCTGCTTGATCAGGAAATTGCCGAAGGAGATGCCCTTGAGCCCGGCCTGGCAGTTGCTGATGCTGTAGAAGGCGGCGGTATCCGCCTCCTGCGGCGGCACCTCGTCGCCGCTCTCGAGGATGGTCTGGATGTTGTTGGGAATGCCGCGGCACAGCGCCACCTCGACGAAGATCAGCGGCTCGTCGCCGGTGGCCGGGTGAAAGAAGGCGTAGCAGTGGCGGTCGTCGGGGTCGAGCCGCCGGCGCAGATCGCCCCAGTCGCGAATCGCGTGTACCGCCTCGTAGCGGATCAGCTTTTCGAGCACCGCCGCCGAGGTGTTCCAGTCGATGCTCTCCAGCATCAGGAAGCCGCGGTTGAACCAGGAAGCGAACAGATGCGCGAAATCCGCATCCAGCGGCGCCAGTTCCGGGTGGGCCTTGAGCAGACCGAGCAGATCGGCGCGCATCTTCACCAGCTCGTAGGTGCCACCGGGGCAGAGATTGAGCCGCCGCAGCAGGTGCTGGCGACGCGGTTCACACACTGCGAACAGCTGCGCCAGGCTGGCGTTGTCCTCGGCCGCCTGATAAGCCGCATAGGCGGCGTGGATTTGCGCGGGCTCGGCGGCGTAGTGCTCGGCGAGCAGTTGGAAGAAGGCCAGGCGCCCGGCGTCATCGAGAGAGGCATAGCGCTCCAGCGCCTCCTGGGCGATCAGGATCTGCGACGCCTCCCCGCCGGGCAGCATCAGCGTCTCGCACACCGAGGTCAGGCGCGCGAGGCTGCTTGGGGTGTCGCGCTTGTCGGCGTGCGCGGCCTGACCGCGAGTGCGGCGGCCGATGCTCGACAGGAGTTCCTGCAGAAAATTCATGTTGACGTTCATGCCGGCCCTCTCGGGTATGGAATGGGTGCGCTCGCTGACTTTTCAGACCCGACTGCTCGGATCTGACGGTTCAGGTCTGACTGCTCAGGTCTGACTGTCAGAAAAGCCTGACGAGATCGCACGGACGCAGGTGTTAACATACAAGTCACCGTTCTGTTATATACAACAGTCACGACTCCCGACTTCACTGTCAACATGGGAAAAAGTCTAAGATGGCGGCACAGCTCCGCTACCAGGCGAGCCCTAAAAGTCTGAAAAGACGGTAAATTCTGGCGGGATCACACAAGCGGAAAAGCAGAGGAGAATGTCGAGCATGGCCAGCGTCCCCCAGGCCCAGCGATTGCGCGATCTACTCGAGGACGCGATCGTCGAGGGACACTACGCCCCCGGTGACCGCCTCGACCCCGAGGCGCTGGCGCGCGACTACGCCTGCTCGCGCACGCCGATCCGCGAGGCGCTGCAGCAGCTGGCCGCCTCGGGCATGGTCAAGGTGCTGCCCAAGCGCGGCACCTTCGTGGCCCAGCTTGGGGTGACCGAACTGGTCGAACGCTTCGAGGTGATGGCGGAACTGGAGGGGATGTGCGCACGCCTGGCGGCGCGGCGTGCCACCCCCGAAGAGCTGCAAGGCCTGCGTGAGGCACATCGCGCGTGCCATGCCTGCCTCGAAGCGGGCGACGTCGATGGCTACTACTACGAGAATGGCGTATTCCACCATCTGATCTACGCCGCCGGCCACAACGCCTTCCTGACCCAGGAGGCGACACGGCTGCACGCCATTCTCAAGCCCTACCGGCGTCTGCAGCTGCACGTGCGCCAGCGCATGCAGAGCAGCTACGCCGAGCATCAGGCGATCATCGCCGCGCTGGAAGCCGGCGACGCCGCGGGCGCCGAGCAGGCGATCCGCGATCACGTGCAGATTCAGGGCGAGCGTTTCAACGATCTGGTGGCATCGATGCAGCGGCTGCAGGCCATGCGCCGCTGACGGCGAGCGACATGACGGCGCCCGTCAGCGCACCAGCAGCGTCAACAGCAGAGCCACGGCGCCGACCACCAGTGCCACCGACACGCTCACGCTGACCAACCGATTGAGCCAGCGGTCGAAGCGCGACAGCGCCATCGGCGCGGCTCGCCGGGTGGCGCCCTGAGGGGCACGGCGGGGGGATCGGTTCGGCATGGGCGGTGGGCAATCGGTTAAGGGTGGGTGATAAAAGTTAACGGCCGTGACTCTCGTTACATTAGGCCGCACCGGGATTTTTCTCCACTGCCACGCGCGCTTGCCGCGTGCCAACGCGCTTCTTTTCACCGCGCTTCTTCTCACCGCCCTATCTCACCGCTCTTTTTCACAGCTCTCCCTCACCGCTCTCCCCCGCCCAGCCATTTCCCCGCCTGAACAGGCCTCGCCCTGCCGGCCCGGATACGCAAGGGCCCCGCCGAAGCGGGGCCCGATAGCGTACGCCGCCCGCCTCCAATGGCGGGCGGGGCGCTTCAGCGCGGGTTGATACGGCGGTTCTTGACGTCCGGGGCGCGGCGGTAGCGGTCCTCGTCGGCCAGCTCTTCCGCCTCGAACGCATCCGCCCCCACCGGGGTCTCGCTGTGGCGGCGGTAGAGCGCGGTGAGCATCGCCTTGCGGTCGGCCCGGAGCTCCTTGATCATCACCGAGATCATGCCGTAGAGGATGAAGGTGAAGGGCAGCGCCGAGAGCACCGCTGCCGACTGCAACCCCTTGAGGCCGCTCTCGCCGCCGGCGGAGAGCAGAGTCAGACAGATCGCGGCGATCAGCACACCCCAGATCACGCGCTTGAGCAGCGGCGGGTTGAGCGAGCCGTTATCGGTCATCTGCGACACAATGTAGGTCGCCGAGTCGGCCGAGGTCACCAGGAAGATGAAGATCAGACACAGCGCCACCACCGACAGCACGTTGGAGAACGGCATCAGATCGAACATGCGGAACAGCGCCGAGGTGATGTTATCCGCGGTGGCCTGGGCAAGACCTGCGTCGCTGTGCAGCTCCATCTGGATCGCCGCACCGCCGAACACCCCGATCCACAGGCACGCCAGCAGCGGCGGCACGATCAGCACGCCGAACACGTACTGCTTGATCGTGCGCCCGCGCGAGATACGTGCCACGAAGGTCCCCACGAACGGCGACCAGGCGATCACCCAGGCCCAGTAGAAGATGGTCCAGCCAGCGGCCCAGTCGCTGCCGTTGTAGGGCGACATGCGCAGGCTCATGCCGATGAAGTTCTGCAGGTAGTCGCCGATGCCCAGGGTGATGGTCTCCAGAATCTTGACCGTGGGCCCGGTGAACAGGATGTAGAACATCAGTGCGAAGCAGATGATCAGATTGAGGTTGGAGAGATTCTTGATCCCCTTGTCCAGCCCCGAGGTGGCCGAGATCATGTAGCAGACGAACATCGCCCCCATGATGATGAACTGCCAGGTCATGTTCTCCTCGACCCCGAACACCGAATGCAGGCCGCCGTTGATCTGCAGCACCGCCAGGCCGATCGAGGTGGCTACCCCCATCACCGTGGCGACCACCGCGAAGATGTCGAGCACCGGCCCCAGCCGGCGCAGCTTGGGGCGCTTGGCGGTGACCGAGGAGAGCACGTTGGAGACCATGCCCGCCTGACCCTTGCGGAACTGGTAGTAGGCGATGATCAGCCCAACCACCGAGAACGCCGCCCACTGGTGAATGCCCCAGTTGAAGAAGCTGTACTGGATGGCGTAGCGCGCCGCTTCGGGCGTGCCCCCTGGACGTCGCCGAACGGCGGGTTGAGATAGTGGGTCATGGGTTCGGCCATGCCGTAGAACACCAGCCCCACGCCGAAGCCGGCGGCCAGCAGCATGCTCACCCAGGAGAAGAAGCCGTAGGTCGGCTTGCTGTCCTGGGGCCCGAGCCGGATCTTGCCGTACTTGCTGAAGGCCAGTACCACCAGGAAGGTCACGAAACCGAACACCGAAATCAGATAGAACCAGCCGAAATAGTGCGTGGTCGCACCGAGCGCCGTGTTGGCGAGTTCGCCGAAGCGGTTAGGAAAGATGGCACCGATGGCCACGATCGCGGCAATCAGCACCGCGGATACGATGAATACACCTTGCTTGCCAAGTCTGGCCATAAGGACTCCCCGGTCGTTGTCTCTCTTCCTTGAATCATGCCGGCGTCGCAACGCCGGGCTGGCCACAGTATAGACGAGGCGATTTTCGGCCCGCGTCGGCCAGCCCGCGCGACGGGCATGAAGAAAACTTAATATACGTAAGACTTCGTTAAGCCCACCCACGTCACCCTACCCTCGACATCCTCTCCTTCAGACCCTGAAGGGGGCAGGAGACCGACCACGAGGGAAGACCCCATGCCCGGTTTACCGCTGACCTTTCCCACCGCCACGCTGCACTGGCGCGAATGCCAAAAGGCATCGGAGCGCGCCCAGCTCGAAGACTTCATTGCCACGACCTATCGGCGTCAGCACGGCGCCGAGCTGAGCCAGTTCGCGCCGCGCCTCTATGGGCTGTGGGAAGCCGACCAGTTGCAGGCCGCCGTCGGCGTGCGCCTGGCCGGCGACGCCCCGCTCTACCTGGAGCGCTATCTGAGCGAACCGGTCGAGTGCTTGCTGGCGCGCGAGCTTAACGCGCCGGTCGCGCGCCACGCGCTGGCCGAAATCGCCAACCTGGCGACGCTGCGCCCGGGCCTGGCAGTGCCGTTGATCCGCCACTTGATCGAGTCGCTAGTGGCCGAGGGCTGCGGCTGGCTCACCTTTACCGCCACCGCCGCGGTGCGCAACGGCTTCCGCCGGCTGGGGCTCGACGTGCGCCGGTTGGGTGACGCCGACCCTGCGTATCTCGACGCCGACGAGCGCGAGCGCTGGGGCAACTACTACCTGCATCGCCCGTGGGTCATGGGCGGCGATCTGATCAAGGCGTGGCGGCGGCTAGATCCCAGCCGCGAGCTCACCTCTCCCGATAGCCCTACCCCACTCACCGTGACAGCCCAGAGCTGCCATCACAAGGTCGACCCCCATGCGTGAACGCTTTCTCGACCATCTCGGCGCGCTTGCCGTGAGCCAGCCGGCGCAGGTCGCCCTCAGCGCCAACGGCGTGACGCTGACCTACGCCGAGCTGCCCGGCGAGATCGCCCGGCGCTGCCAGCAGCTGGCCGCAATGGGTGGACGCCGCGTGGCGCTGATGCTCGACAACGGCCTCGATTGGGCACTGTGGGACCTGGCGCTGATGCAGAGCGAGGCGGTCAACGTGCCGCTGCCGATGTTCTTCTCGCCGGCCCAGCTGGCCCACGTGGTCGCGCAGGCCGGGATCGACACCCTGATCGGCCCCGCCGCGGTCGCCGAAGGGCTGGGCTTTACCGCCAGCGACGACCCGCTGCTGTGGCAGCGCGAGGTGGCAGCGCCACCGAGGCTGCCAGCGGGGACGCACAAGATCACCTTCACCTCCGGCACCAGCGGCACGCCCAAGGGGGTCTGCCTCGATAGCGATACCCAGCTGACGGTGGCGGACAGCCTGGCCGAGGTGGCCCGCGGCGTGGGCGTGAGGCGGCATCTGGCGATGCTGCCGCTGGCCACGCTGCTGGAAAACATCGGCGGCCTCTACGCGCCGCTGTGGCTGGGCGGCAGCGTCACTCTGCCGGGGCTGGGCGAACTCGGCTGGCGCGGCGCCAGCGGTTTCGACAGCACCCAGGCGTGGCGTGTGATCCGCACCGAGGCCCCGGACAGCCTGATCCTGGTGCCGCAGCTGCTCAGCGCGCTGCTGATGCAGCAGGGCGAGGCGCCGCTTGGCTTCGGGCGCTTCTTCGCGGTGGGCGGGGCCACGGTCTCCCCGGCACTGCTGGCACGTGCGGCCGAGGCCGGCTGGCCGGTCTTCGAAGGCTACGGGCTCTCCGAGTGCGCCTCGGTGGTGACGCTCAACCGCCCCGGCGAGGTGCGCTCGGGTAGCGTCGGCCGCCCGCTGCCGCATGCCCGGATCACTCTCGCCGAGGATGGCGAGGTGATGGTCGAGGGCAGTCTGATGCTCGGCTATCTGGGTGACGACGCCCCGCGCCCGACGCGCTGGCCCACCGGGGATCTCGGCGCCTGGGAGGGCGAGGCGCTGGTGCTCAAGGGGCGCCGGCGACAGGTCTTCATCACCGCTTACGGGCGCAACGTCGACCCCGCCTGGGTCGAGGCCGAGCTCACCGCAGAACCGGCGATCGCCCAGGCCTGGGTCAGCGGCGAAGCGCAGCCGAGCAACCGCGCACTGCTGGTACCGCGCGGCGAATGGGTCAACGACCAGCAGCTCGAAGAAGCCGTGGCTCGCGCCAATCAGCGCCTGCCCGACTACGCCCGCGTAGCGTGCTGGCAGCGTGGCGCCCCCTTCACGCCGGACAACGGCCTGGCCACGGCCAACGGTCGGCTGCGCCGCGAGGCGCTGGCCGAGCGCTACCGCCGCTGGCTGGACACGCCGGTCAGCGCGTGACGCGCCCGCAACCCGCTCGAGGAGAGCCGCCCATGTCTCACCCGCCTTCGCCGCCAGAAGCTTCAACGCACGCAGACCCGACGCTTCAAGACACGACGCTTCAAGACCCGACGCTTCAAGACACGACATCCGCGAAATCGACGCACGACGCCTCGACTCGCACCACCCCTGTCCATCATGCGGCCAGCAAGGCCGCCCTGGAGAACGCCATGACCCCGTATCAGACCCTGCAGCAGCAAACCGCCGAACAGCGCCAGTGGCTGCTGGACACGCCGGTGATCCGCCGCGCCCTGGCCGGTGACATCGATCGCGCCACCTATCAGGCCTTCCTCACCCAGGCCTACCACCACGTCAAGTACACGGTGCCGCTGATGATGGCCTGCGGCGCACGCCTGCCCGAGCGCCTGGAGTGGCTGCGCGGCGCGCTGGTCGAGTACATCGAGGAAGAGTACGGCCACCAGGCGTGGATTCTGGATGACATTCGCGCCCTCGGCGGCGATGCCGACGCGGTCGCCGCCGGGCGCCCGGCGCCGGCCACCGAGCTGATGGTGAGCTACGTGCGCGACGTGATCGAACACGGCAACCCGATCGGCTTCTTCGGCATGGTTCAGGTACTCGAAGGCACCAGCACCGCCATCGCCACCCAGGCGGCGGAGAAGATGCGCGACGGCGCCGGCCTGCCCGCCGATGCCTTCCGCTACCTGGAGTCCCACGGCAGCCTCGACATCGGCCACCTGGCGTTCTTCGAAGAGCAGATCAACCGCATCGAATCGGCCCAGGACCTGCAGGCGGTGATCGATACCGCCAACATGGTCTACCGCCTCTACGGCGCGATGTTCCGGACTCTCGGCCAGGCCGCGGGCGACGCCCACACCAGCGAGGTACTTGCCGATGCGCTGGTCTGATCGCCGCATCCTGGTCACCGGTGCCAGCGGCGGTATCGGCGGCGCACTGGTGGCCGAACTCGCCGAGGCCGGTGCCACACTGCTGATCGTCGGGCGCAACCAGCCGAGCCTGGATCGCCTAGCGGCGCTGGCACCGGACCGCATCCACGTGCTCAAAGCGGATCTCGCCCAAACAGAAGAGCGCCGCCGGGTGGTCGATGCCGCCAGCGAGATACGCATCGACATGCTGATCAACGCCGCCGGCAGCAACCAGTTCGGCCTGTTCGAGGAGCAGGCCCCGGCAGCCATCAGTGCCATGGTCGAGCTCAACGTCACCGCCACCCTGCTGCTGACCCAGGCGCTGCTGCCGCGCCTGCTGCACCACGACCGCGCCTGGATCGTCAACGTTGGCTCGGCCTTCGGCGCCATCGGCCATCCGGGCTACGCCACCTACTGTGCCACCAAGTTCGCCCTGCGCGGCTTCAGCCAGGCGCTGCGCCGCGAGCTCGCCGACACCCCGGTGGCGGTGCTGCACATCGCCCCGCGGGCGACCCGCACCGGCATGAACAGTGCCGCTGCGGATTCGCTCAACGCCGCGCTCGGCAACGCCGTCGACGCCCCGGAGGCGGTGGCCGCGGCGATCGTCTCGAGCATCGAGAAGCGCACCCGCGAGCGTCAGCTGGGCTGGCCCGAGTGTCTGCTGGTCCGTCTCAACGGTCTGCTGCCCGGGATGGTCGACCGCGCGCTCAAGAAGCGGCTACCGATCATCCAGCGCCACGCGCGTCGCGTCTCGACGCCATCTTCCTGATTCGTGAGGTCATCATGACACCCGCTTCGCTCTCCCAAACCGTCGCTCACGCTGGCATTCGTTCGCGCTCCCGGCGCTGGCGCCCGCTGGCCCTGGCACTGCTGCTCGGCCTCAGCGGCAGCGCCAGCCTGCTCGCCACCCCCGTGGCCGAAGCGCAGGCGGCACCCGCCGCTGCCGCCACCTCAGTGGCCGCCGGCCTGCACGAACTGCAGAGCCGCTGGGCCAACATCAGCTACCAACTGCCGGAATCACGCCGCGAGGACGCCTTCGACCAGCTCTACAAGCGCGCCACCGCCCTGGTCGCCGCGCATCCGCAAAGCGCCGAACTGCACACCTGGGCCGGTATCATCCGCGCCTCCGAAGCCGGCGCCGGCGGCGGCCTCAGTGCGCTCTCCCAGGTCAAGGAGGCGCGTCAGCAGTTCGAGAAGGCCCTGGCCATCGACCCCCAGGTGCTGAATGGCTCCGCCTATACCAGTCTGGGCACGCTCTATCACAAGGTACCCGGCTGGCCGATCGCCTTCGGCGACGACGACAAGGCGCGTGAGCTCTTACAGAAAGGGCTGGCGATCAATCCCGACGGCATCGACAGCAACTATTTCTGGGCCGACTTCCTGCACGACCAGGGCGATGACGCAAAGGCCCGCCAGGCGCTGCAGAAAGCACTGGCCGCCGCTCCCCGCCCCGGCCGCGAGAGCGCCGATGCCGGCCGGCGTCAGGATATTCAGAAGCTGATGAGTCAATTGAAGAGCTGAGCCCTGCCTGAGTGAGCCGATGGCGGGAACTACGCTTGCAATCGTGATGGGCGCCCTCATGATGGGAATCATGAGGGCGCTAAGGAAACTCGCCCGCCGTTTTCGATCGAGGAGTCCCATGTCACGACTGGCCGACATTCCGCTTTCGGTGCTGGACCTGGCACCGATCACCCTCGACGGTACCCCGGCGGAGACCTTCCGCCATACCGTCGACCTCGCCCAGCAGACCGAGCGCCTGGGCTACAACCGCTACTGGCTGGCCGAGCACCACAACATCGATGGCATCGCCAGCGCCGCGACCAGCCTGCTGATCGGCCACGTCGCCGGCGCCACGTCGACGATCCGCGTGGGTAGCGGCGGCATCATGCTGCCCAACCATCCGCCGCTGGTGGTGGCCGAGCAGTTCGGCACCCTGGAGACGCTCTACCCCGGCCGCATCGACCTGGGCCTGGGCCGCGCTCCGGGCTCGGATGGTGTGACCATGCAGGCGATGCGCCGTGACCCCTATGCCGGGGTCAACGACTTCCCCGAGCGCCTCGACGAGCTGCGCCGCTATCTCGGCGACGCCACCCCGGGCCAGCGCGTGCGCGCAATCCCCGGCCAGGGCACCCACGTGCCCATCTGGTTGCTCGGCTCCAGCGGCTACAGCGCCCAGCTCGCCGCACGCCTGGGCTTGCCGTTCGCCTTCGCCGGCCAGTTCGCCCCCGGCTACATGCGCGAAGCCCTGCACCTCTATCGCGAGGGCTTCCAGCCCGGCGTGCTCGATGCCCCCCACGCCATGATCGGCATTCCGCTGATCGCGGCGGAAAGCGACGAGCGCGCGCGCTTCCTCGCCACCACCCAACAGCAGAAGTTCCTCAACCTGATCCGCGGCAAGAGCACCCGCACACGGCCGCCGGTCGAGCGGCTCGACTGGCTGCCCCAGGAAGAGGCCGCGGTGTCGCAGAACCTCGGCGCCGCCGTGGTCGGTGGCCCAGAGAGCGTGCGCCGTCAGCTCGACGCGCTGCTCGACGCCACCGGTGCCGACGAGATCATGGTCAACACCGACTGCTACGACCACGCCGACCGGGTGCGCTCCTACGAGATTCTGGCCGAGGTGTGGAAAAGCGCCTGAAGCCTCGGCCGGGGCCCGTCTCGCGCCCATGGCGTCTCTTGGGTAGTATCGTCGGATCGTCTTCGGGTCCCGCCTGCGGGTCGGGTCACGGGACGATACGATATCCCTATCGAGGTAGCCGGGCCGCATGACCAAGCTCACAGACCGGGTCTACACGATCCTGAGACGACAGATCATGTCCGGGGAGCTCTCCTCGGACATGCAGATCAAGGAGGCCCACCTTGCCGACATGCTCTCGGTCAGCCGCACACCGGTGCGAGCAGCGATCCAGCGCCTCGCCGACGATGGTCTGATCTATCACGAGAAAGGTCGTGGCTCGTTCGTCTCGCCGTGGCAGCAGGACGATATCGTCGATATCTACGAGCTGCGCATCCTGCTGGAGTCACGTGCCGCCAGGCTGGCAGCCAGCCGCGCGACGCCGGAGCAGATCGCGCACCTGCGCCACCATGCCAGCGTCATCGAGGGGATCTACCGGGAGCAGCCCGACAAGTATCTGTTCAGCATCCAGAGCGAGAACCAGCTGTTCCATCAGGTCATCCTGAGCGCGGCGGGCTCGGTCCAGCTCAGCCGGATGGTCAGGATGCTGGTCGATTCGCCGATCACGGTGGGGTCTTACTATCTCTATTCCGAGACCGAAATGCAGCGCTCGATGCAGCAGCACCGTGACCTCATCGATGCGATCGAGCGCCGCGAGGCGCGCTACGCCGAGGACCTGATGCGGGTGCACCTGCGCATGGCCTACTGCGCCTTCATGGCCCGGCAGTCGGCGCGGGAGCAAGGAGAGCCCTGGAACGCCGCCGAGGAGGCGTGACGCGCCGTCGATCTCCCGGCGGCGCGTCACGCTGGTTGTGTCTTGGCGTGTCTTGGCACCGCCAAGTCAGGGTTCCGGCTCCATGTGGCGACGCGCCCGCTGCGGATCGGCGGCCATGGCCAGCTTCGACGGCCGCCCACGGTAGTGCGTCAGCAGGCGCCGAACCAGCGGCACCAGGATCGTCAGCACGATGAGCGTGACCATGACGATGGCGATGGTGCTGGAGAACAGAAACCCCACCTGATGGTGCCCGATCAGCATCGCCCGACGCAGGCTGGATTCCGCCACCGGCCCCAGAATGACCGCCAGCACCGCCGGTGCCAGCGGAATCCCCAGACGCTCCATGCCCCAACCCATGACCCCGAACGCCAGCATCAGCCAGACATCGAACAGGCTGTTGTTGATGGCATAGACACCGATGGTGGTCAAAGCGATGATGATCGGCGCCAGCAGCAGCGCCGGCATGTACATCACATTGATGAACAGCCGCGCACCCAGCCTGCCGATCACGAACAGCATGATCGACGTCACCAGCATGGCCAGGATGAAACCGTAGGTCACCGGCGCCGAGCGGGTGAACAGCTCCGGCCCCGGTAGCATGCCGTGCACCAGCAGCCCGCCCAGGATCACCGCCGATACGCTGCTGCCGGGGATGCCCAGGGTCAGGGCAGGGATCAGCGAGGCGGCGTTGTCGGCGTTGTTGGCGCACTCCGCCGCCGCGACGCCCTCCGGCGCCCCCTTGCCGAAGCGCGACTTGTCCTTGGCCACGCGCCGGGTTTCGTTCCACGACAGCATGGCGGCGATATTGCCGCCGGTGCCGGGAATGATCCCCACGATCACCCCGATGGTCGAGGCGCGCACCCAGGTCGGCAGCAGGCGTCGCCAGCCGATGCCGCTGTGTGTGCGTTTGCCACTGCCGCCACTGCTGCGACTCAGCAGCAGCGCCTCCTGCGCCAGGGTCAGCGCCGGCGGAATGGCATAGAGCCCGGTCAAAAGCACCAGGATGTCGATGCCGCCCATCAGTTCCATGACATCGAAAGTGAAGCGCTCATTGCCGGTCATCGAATCGATACCCACCATGCCGATCACCAGACCGATACAGGCGCTGATCAGCCCCTTGATCGGGGCGTCGCTCAGCAGCACGGCGATCGCCGCCAGCCCGAAGATCGCCAGCCAGAAGATTTCGACGGGGCCGAACTTGAGCGCCATGGCTGCCAGCGGCGGGCTGAGAAAGAGCAGCGCCAGCGCGCTGATCGAACCGCCGACCGCCGAGGACACCAGCGCGATCTTCATCGCCTCGAGCCCCTGCCCCTTCTGCGCCATGGGGTGGCCGTCGAACACCGTGGCGATCCCCGCGGGCGTGCCGGGAATGCGCAGCAGAATGGCGGGAATCGCCCCGCCGTACATCGCCCCGTTGTAGATCCCGGCCATCATCCCCAACGCCACCAGCGGCTGCATGGTGAAGGTCAGCGGGATCAGCACGGCAATCCCCATGGTGGCGGAAAGCCCGGGTAGCGCACCGATCAGCACGCCGATGGTGGTGCCGCCGGCCATCGCCAGCAGTACGGCCGGCGAGAACAGCAGCGGCAAGGCGGCAAGAATCGAATCCCACATGGCTTAGCTCCCGGTCACCAGACGCAGCGCCAGCTCCGGCGGCAGCGGTCTGTCGAGCACGATCTGGAAGATCAGATAGATCAGCAGTGAAAAGAGGATCGCGGTCGTCACCAGCCACTTGCCCTGGCGATAGCCGAGCAGCCATCCGCTCACGGGTACGAACAACAAGAAGGTGGTGGCGAAACCCAGCCTGGGGGCGATGGCGATCATGGCGACGGAGGTCGCCAGCAGGGTGAGAAACCGCCGCGCATGACCCGGGGCAAAGCGCAGCGTGTCGCTGCCTGCCTGGCGCAGCGACCAGGCCGCGCGAATCCCCCACACCAGCAGCAGCAAGGTCAGCAGACTCATCACCGCCGTGGGCAGATAGGCCGAGTCACGGGTGAAACTCAGCGCGTGCCAGAGCCCGCAGCCGCTGAGCACCGCCCCGGCCAGGGCGACACTCGTCTCCAGCGTGGCTTGACGCATGGTGTGCACTCCTCTCCAAAGTGACGACTCCCGAGCCAGGGCCGAGCCCGGAGCGGGAGGCAGGCGGCGGAGCGATTGCCCCGCCAGGGGCGTCAATCACTCCAGGGCGACTCGTTCCACAGCGCCTGGAAGCGCACCTGCAGATCCTCGAGCGTCTGCTGATAGGCGGTCGGATTCTGATAGTCGAGCGGCAGCGACTGCTGCGCGGCCGCCTTGCGGAAGTCCTCGTCCTGCATCGCGGTCGCGATGGCGCTGGAGAGTTTGTCGACGATCGGCCCCGGCACGCCGGCGGGAACGGCGATGCCGCGGTTGGAACCGATGATCAGCGGGTAACCCGCCTCGGCGGTCGTCGGCACGTCGGGCAGCTCCTTCGAGCGCTGCGCGGCGGCCTGGGCGAGCATTCTGACCCGCCCGGCCTTCACGTCGGACGCCGCCTCTCCGATGTTGAAGATGCCCAGGTCGATATGACCGCCCATCAGCGCCTGGCGCACATCGGCCGCGCCGGGGAACGGCACGTGGGTCATCTCGATGCCCGCCTGACGTTCCAGCGCCAGCGCCGCCAGATGATCGTCCGAACCGACCCCGGTGGTGCCATAGGTGATATCACCGGGATGCTGCTTGGCGTAGTCGACCAGCGCCGCCAGCGAGTCGAACTGGCTGTCCGGCGCCACATTGAAGCCATCGGGATCGTCGACGACGCTCGCCACCGGCTGGAAGTCGGCCAGCGTATAGCGCGTCTTGCGCTCGATGGGGATGGTCAGCACGTTGGGCGTGTTGATGAAACCGATGGTGTAACCGTCGGGCTGGGCGTTGGCGAGTGCCGTGAAGCCCACCTCACCACCGGCACCCGGCCGGTTGATCACGGTGATGTCGGTGCCCAGGGCTTTCTCGATGTAGGGCACCAGGGTGCGGGCAGCGATATCGGTGCCGCCCCCAGCGGAATACGCCACGATCATCTGGACGGCACGCTCGGGATAATCCGCCATGGCCGACAGCGGTGTCAGCACGAGGGCGGCGATGGCGAGTGTTCGGGTCTTCTTGCCGGGCTTCATTGGCTTCTCCTGGTTGACCGCCAGGGTCGTTCGTCGCGACCTGGCCTGGCGCGGTGCGCTGGCAGAGAGCCGTCGAGCACCCCGCCGTTATTGTTCTTTCATAAAAACAAAATCATCGAACCATAGCGGACACCCCGCCTCAAGCGTCGATTTCGTCGATGCCGCACCGGCGCTCAGAAAACCCACCAAGTGATTGTTTATTTTTGAAATTCATCATCATTAGACTTTTGTCTCGTATTGAAAAAACCGATCGCAGATAGACAGACCCTAAATATTGTTTTTTTATTGTACTAAGCGGGATGAATACGCCCCATCGCCGATCGAGCCACGACGACTGGCCCCAGACGCTTTTCATCAGGGCCTTTCACCAGGACTGTTCACGAGGGCTGTTCACCAGAACTATCCACCAGAACTATCCACCAGAACGACGGGAAGACGATATGACCTCGCAAGCCACGCTGGAGACGCTGAAGACCCTGGGCAGCGCAACGCTGCACGAAGCCCAGGGCCAACGCGGTGCCATGGACTGCGGTATCAAGCCACTCGACCCCACCTTGAGACTGGCCGGCAGAGCCCTGACCGTGGACTGCGCCCCCGGCGACAATCTGTTGATCCACTACGCCATCTCCCAGGCGAAGCCGGGGGACGTGCTGGTGGTCGATGCCAAGGGCTTCAGCGAAGGTGGCCCCTGGGGCGACATCCTGACCCTGGCCGCCAGTCTGGCGGGCATCCGTGGTCTGATCATCGACGGCATGGTGCGCGACGCCGATGCGATCATCGACTCCCGCTTTCCGGTGTTCTGCCGCGGCCTCTCGATCAAGGGCACCCACAAGCACCAGTCGGGCAAGGTCAACCACACCATCGTCTGCGGTGGCGTCTCGATTCGCCCCGGCGACCTCGTGGTCGGCGATCGTGATGGCGTGGTGGTGGTTGAGGCCGCGGAGCTCGATGAGGTCATCACCGCCGCCCAGGCCCGCGAAGAGAAAGAGGAGGCCTTCCGGCGCGAGCTGGAGCGAGGCGCCAGCACGCTGGACCTGCTCGACCTGCGCGGCACCCTCGCGCGGCTCGGCCTGCAGTGAGGCCGAACTCGCCGGCCGGGCCGAGGGAGAGCCCCATGTCGCTCTCCGCGCGGGCGCGTCACGCGCTGGTGAGGCGGCGGCTGGCACGCCTGCACAATCTGCACGACTTCGAGGCGGCCGCGCGACGCTACCTGCCGCGGGCGATCTTCGCCTATATCGCCAACTCGGCGGAGGACGGCCGCGCGTTCCAGGCCAATCGTGACGCCTTCGACGACTACGGCTTGGTGCCACGCGTCCTGGTGGATGTCTCCCGGGTCAGCCAGGAGACGACGCTGTTGGGCCAGCAGATGGCCTCGCCCTTGGGTATCGCGCCGATGGGGCTCGGCGCCTTGTGGGCCTATCGAGCGGATGTGGTGCTGGCCGACGCGGCACGCGCCGCGGGCATTCCCATGATCATGAGCGGCTCGTCACTGATCCGCATGGAAACCCTCGGCGGCCAAGGCGAGTCGACCTGGTTCCAGGCCTACCTCCCCGCCGGCCGGGAGGCCATCGAGGCGCTGATATCACGGGTACAGGCCGCGGGCTTCACCACGCTGGTGATCACCCTGGATACGCCTGTCGCCACCAACCCGGACAATCTCCGCCGGGCCGGCTTCTCCTCACCGCTGAAGCCCTCGCTCGGGCTCGCCTGGGATGGCCTCTCGCATCCCGGCTGGCTGTGCGACACCTTCCTGCGCACGCTGATGCGACACGGCATGCCCCACTTCGAGAACAACTACGCCTCGCGCGGCGCACCGATCTTCTCACCCCATGTCAATCGCGATATCTCCGACCGCGGCCACCTGAACTGGGACGATCTCGCGTTCATTCGCGAACGCTGGCCGGGTCGCCTGGTGCTCAAGAGCGTGCTGCATCCGGCAGATGCAGCCCGGGCCAGGGCACTCGGCGTGGATGCGCTGATCGTCTCCAACCACGGCGGCCGCCAGCTGGACGGCGCCCTCTCGCCGCTGCGCGCGCTGCCGGGCATCCTCGCCGCCGCCGGTGATCTGCCGGTCATGATCGACAGCGGCTTTCGGCGCGGCACCGACGTGCTCAAGGCCCTGGCGCTGGGGGCCGCCTGCGTGTTCATCGGCCGCCCCTTCGCCTATGCCGCCGCCGTGGGCGGCGAGGCGGGCGTGGCCCACGCCATCGACCTCATGACCGCCGAAATCCGGCGTGACATGGCGCTGCTGGGTATCACCCGGCTGGATCAGCTAGGCCGCGATCACCTGGCCGCGCTGACGATGCTGGGCGAGCGCGGCCTGGCCCAGCCCGCCGCAACGTGCGCCCGCGAGCCCCACACCGACCGCCCACTTCATGATCAGCCATAGAGGACCCAGCCTTGACCCAGCATCCCGAACTCACCCCACTTACATCACCCTCATCATCGGCCGGGCCACGCGCTGGTCACCGCTCGGTGTTCCGGCTCGACGTGTGGTACGACGTCTCGATGCAGCAGCGCTACGCCGACCGCCCGGACATCGCCCTGACCACCCTTCCCGTGGCCAGCGCCCCCGAGGATCACGCCGACACCCTGCGCCAGGCCCATGCCTATCAGGTCTCCTCGGCCAAGGATGAAACTCCCGCCCGCTGGTTCGCCGACGAGGAGCTCCTGGCCCACACGCCCAACCTGCTGTGCGTCTCGACCTCCGGCTCCGGCTACGACACCGTGGACGTCGCGGCCTGCACCCGGGTCGGCGTGCTGGTCATGAATCAGGCGGGCGCCAACGCCCAGTCGGTCGCCGAACACACCCTCGGATTGATGCTCGGCGTCAACAAGCGCCTTGCCGAGAGCGATCATCGCCTGCGCCGCGGCGGCGAGTTCTCGCGTGAGGATCTGATGGGTCGAGAGCTCTACGGCAAGACCCTGGGGCTGGTGGGAATCGGCCATATCGGCCGGCGTGTCGCCGAGCTGGCGCGCGCCTTCGGCCTGGACGTGATCGCCCATGACCCGCTGCTCGACGCCGAGACGATTCGCCAACGCGGCGCGCGCCCGGTGACGCTGGCGGTGCTGCTGGCCGAGGCGGACATCGTCTCCCTGCACTGCCCGCGCCAGGCCGACACCCTCGATCTCTTCGACGCGCACGCCTTCGCCGCGATGAAGCCGGGGGCGCTGTTCATCACCACGGCGCGCGGCGGCATCCATTCACAAGCGGCGCTGACGGCAGCCCTCGAGAGCGGGCATCTGGCCGGCGCCGGCATCGACGTCTGGGACATCGAGCCACCGCCGCGGGACCACCCGCTGCTGCAGATGCCCAACGTCATGGCGACCTACCACACCGCCGGGGTGACGCGGGAAGCACGGCGCAACATCGCCACCTGGGCGGCGGAGCAACTGATCGCGACCCTGGATGGCCAGGTACCGCCGCGCCTGCTCAACCCCGAGGCCTGGCCACGCTATGCCGAGCGCTACCGGCGAATACTGGAGCAGTGAACCCGCCACCCTAGCCACGCACATAGCAAAACACCCGGCACATGGCCGGGTGTTCAGCGCTGTAGCTTTGGTCAGTGGCGGCGTTCTAAATGACCTTGCGCCCCATCTCATCCTCGGTGGAAGAGAGCTGGGCCGCTCTATGTCAAAAGCTACCATAGGCTTCTGGGTACAGTGATACAGTCACATTAGCACAGTGATGAAAACTGACATCAGTGAGCCGATACCGATCTACTAGGACGTAAACATTGATGACCGAGACGGTCGCGCAGTGCTACAGATGGGGTTCAGTGCAGCTGATAACGCCTCTCTTCGCTCCCCCGCACCATTGAGCGGCATGATTTTAATTCGCTTTTTACGATACATTAAAAAAAATATTCATTCTTTTATTGAATGCTTTTCGCGCGGCCCCGAGGCTGAGGATTTTGCCATGATTACCTTCAAGCAGCTCGACGCCATCTACTGGGTCAGTGAGCTGGGCAGTTTCGAGGCGGCAGCCCACAAGCTGCATACCACGCAGTCAGCAATTTCCAAGCGCATCCAGGAGCTCGAGGATGCGTTTGGCGTGGCGCTGTTCGACCGCAGCCGGCGTTCGGCGCGCCTGACCGATAAGGGAGCTGAGCTATTGACGCTCTCCCGGGAGCTGCTGGAGCGGCGCGATCATCTGCTTGAGCGGATCAGCGATGAGTCGGTGATCCAAAGCCACTTTCGCATCGGTGTGACCGAACTCACTGGCCTGACCTGGTTGCCACAGTTGATCGAGAGCATTCGTGTGCGCTTCCCCCGTCTGAACATCGAACCGTCCATCGAACTCAGCAGTGATCTATTCGATAAACTCGAGCAAGACAAGCTGGACATGGTCGTCGTGCCCGACGTGTTCTCGGATACGCGCTTCGTGTCGCAGCCGTTAAAGAGCGTGGAGAATGCCTGGATGGCGGCGCCCGGTACGGTGGCGGAAGATCATATGCTGACGCTGGCGGAACTCGCCGAGTTCACCGTGCTCTCCCAGGGCAGCCACTCCGGCACCGGTCTGGTGTACGAGCGCTGGTTCTCCCAGCATGGAGTGCGTCTGCGCAACACCCTCGTCAGCGACTATCTGCTGGCACAGGTGGGCCTGACCCTGGCCGGGGTGGGCATCAGCTATCTACCCCGCCACTGTCTGCAGTTTCTAATCGACCGCGGAATGCTTCAGGTGCTGAATACCGCGCCAGGGCTGCCTCACGTGCGGTATTGCGCGCTCTACCGCGCCGATCGCCAGGCCAATCTCAACGACGCGATCGTCGAGCTGGCGAAACAGGCCTGCTGCTTCGACCAGCTCTATTTCAACTCTTACTGATGTCGTTGCCAGCGGATGCCCTTTTCAGGAGGCACCGTCGGCGGAGTGCGGGGCGGCCACCGGCGACGCAGCCCGATGAGTGTCCAGCAAACGTTCGCTCTTCGCCACCAGCAGCGCGCCGATCACGTCCCCGGAGACGTTGAGCGTGGTGTGGCCCATGTCGACGATGCGATAGATACCGGCGATCACCCCGACCAGCTCGAACGGCAGGTTCATCAGTTGCAGTATCAGCGTGCCCATGACGATGCCGCCGCCAGGGATGCCCGGTGCCGCCATCGAGAGGATGGTGCCGATGAAGATCACGTTCACCATCTGCGACAGACTCAGCGGCAGATCGTAGAAGCCCGCAGCAAAAACCACCAGCACCGAAAGATAAGCAGCGGCCCCCATCAAATTGATCGTGGCCCCCAGCGGCAGCATGAACGAGCACAGCCATTTCGGTACGCCGAGGTCCTGATTGGTGACCTTCATCGTCACCGGCAGCGTGGCGTTGCTGCTGGTGGTCGACAAGGTCATCAGCCAGATCGGCACCATCTTGCGTGCGAAGCGTGCGTAGGAGATTCGTGTGAACATCACCAGCAGGATCGATGCCACGATCCAGATCGCCAGCAACGAAGCGTAGTCCGCCAGCACAAACTTGCCGATTTGACCGAAGATATCGATGCCATAGTTGGCGACCGCGTACGCCATCAGCGCGAAGATACCGAGCGGAGAGACGGCCATGATCATATCGAGGATACGAAACGAGACCGCCGCGCCCTCGTCGAACAGCTCACGCAGCCTGGCGGCGCGCTCACCCAGCATGACCATGGCGACGCCAACCAGGATGGTAAACACGATCAACTGGATGACATTGCCACTGGCCATGGCTTCGACGGGATTGCTGGGAATCATCTGAAGCAGGAACTGGCCGATATCCAAACCGTTCGCTGCAGCATTCACTGGTGCATTAGCGTCAATATCTAGCCCCTGCCCGGGCTGAATGATGGAAGCGACGCTCAGTCCAATAACCCCGGCGACGACAGTCATCACTGTGTAGACCAGCAGCGTCTTGCCACCCACTCGCTTGAGCTGCTGAACATCGCCCATGTTGGCGATGCCGCCGGCCACCGAGAAGAAGATGATCGGCACTATGAGCATCTTGATGCCACTGATGAAAGCGTCGCCCAATGGCTTGATCGCCAAGGAGAAATTAGAGAACAGTAAACCGCAGGCAATGCCCAGCACGAAGCCGATGAAAATTCGCACGGGCAAGCCCCGAGCGCCTCGGATAGTGATCGTCATAAGAACCTCGTTGTCGTCATTGTGAATTGTTAGATTGTTTCCATCAGGGTTCCGCTCACATCAGCGCAACGCACGGCATGCTTCGCCGAGCCTTCGACATCCCTCTTGAATCGCCTCCTCCCCGATAGCGAAGGAGACTCGGACATAGGGGGACAGCCCGTAGGCCTTGCCGCTGACCCCCGCCACCCCGACCGATTCGAGCCAGTAGAGCACCACGTCGTCGTCACTCTGGAGCCGCTGCCCCGTCGGAGTCTCTCGCCCGATCAGACCACCAACATCGAGATAGACGTAGAAGGCGCCATCTGGGGCGAAACTACTTACACCTATCACCGACTGAATTCCCTCTAGCATCAGCCGTCGACGCTCGGTGTAACGCGCAGCCATCTCACGTACCGGTGCCTGGTCACCGGCGAAGGCCGCCACCGCGGCGGCCTGGCTGAGAGAACTCGGGCAGGTCGTCGTCTGAGAGATCAGCTTGACGATCGCCCGGACCAGATCGCGCGGCCCGGCGCCGAAACCGATGCGCCAGCCGGTCATGGCGTAGCCCTTGGAAGCGCCGTTGACGATCAGCGTGCGTGCCTTGAGATCTGGCGCGACGTTGACCAAGGAGAGATGACTCGCCGGCGCATAGACGAAGTGCTCGTAGATCTCGTCGGAAATCACGCCCACATGGGGGTTCTCGCGCAGCACAGCCGCCAGAGCATCGAGTTCAGCCGCGGTATAGACCGCACCGGTGGGATTGGACGGCGTATTGAGCACCAGCCAACGTGTTTTGTGGGTAATCGCGCTGGCCAAGGCCTTCGCCGAAAGTTTGAAACCACAGGCAGCATCGCAGATGACGATGCGCGGCACGCCTTCGTTGAGCGCGACGAGGTCGGGGTATGAGACCCAATAGGGCGCCGGCACGATCACCTCATCGCCGGGGTTCAACGTTGCCGCCAGAGCGTGATAGAGGATGTGCTTGCCACCGGCACCGATTACCACTTCGTCGCGGGCGTAGCCAAGATTGTTGTCACGTGCGAGCTTGTCGGCGACTGCCTGACGAAGCGCCTGCGTACCGGCCGACGGCGTGTAGTGGGTATCGCCCGCTTTCAGCGCCGCGATCGCCGCTTCGGCGATGTGTGCCGGCGTATCGAAGTCGGGTTCGCCGATGGTGAAGTTGACGATGTCCCTGCCCTGGGCGCGCAGTTCGGTGACGCGGGCATTGGCTTCGACGCTGGGTGACGGCTGGATGCGCGCAAGGCGATCAGCAAACTGCTGGCTCATGCGGACTCCCTGCCGTAGTCGAGCCCCTGCGCCGACAACACAGCGTCGAGCCAGCGCTGGTGGTGCGCGCCGGTGGCGATCTCCTCCATGATGCCGACCTCCTTGCGCGCGCTGGCGCGAGCCGCCGCGATCAGCGGCTCCGCCTCCGTCTGTGAAAACGTGACCAGGCCATCCGCATCGCCGACAACGATGTCGCCCGGATTGACCACCTGACCACCGACCGAGACCGGCACGTTGAGTGCGCCGGGGCCGTGCTTGTACGGGCCACGATGCACGGCACCCCGGGCGTAGCACGGCATGCTATCGCTGGCGAACGCCTCCACGTCGCGAATGGCGCCGTCGACCACGAACCCCGCACAGCCGCGCTGCTGGGCGTAAAGCTTGATCAACTCGCCGATCAGCGCGTTGTCGAGATGTCCCCCGCCTTCGAGCACCAGGACATGCCCGTGACGGATCAGCGTCAGTGCCTGGTAGACATAGAGGTTGTCACCGGGACGGCACCTGACCGTGAACGCGGTGCCGACCAGTTTCGTGCCGTCGTGGTGGGGCGTGAGCCCCCGAATGCCGCTCAAGCGATCAAGGTTGTCACTAAGGTGCGGTGTGACGATGCTCTGAAGCGCCTCGATAAGCGCAGGATCGGCCAACGTGGGAACGGTAGAAACATGGGGGTGAAGGCTCATGTCGGACTCCAGGCTTGTGGTTTCGATCACGGTAAGCGACGGCAATAAACTCAAAAAGCGATATTTTTATATCTTTAAATATTCTTTTTAAGAATATTTAACGTACACTGTCACGCGAACAGATTGATGAACAGCGTGATGACCAGCGGGTTGAAGATGTTAATGAACACCACGGTGATGATCGGTAGCACGAACCACGCCCGAGGCGCGGGCCCCCGGTCCTCGATGACCGCGGACATGTTCGCCAAGGCGTTGGGCGTCTGGCCCAGCCCCACGCCACAATGCCCCGCCGCCATCACGGCCGCGTCGTAGTCTCTCCCCATACACCGAAAGGTAACGACATAGGCATAGAGCGCCATGACCGTCATTTGCGCCAGGAGAATGAGTACCATGGGCAGCGCCAGCCCAATCAGCGCCGCGATGTTGAGGCTCATGAGCGTGATCGAAAGGAAGAGATTGAGCGAAATGTCCCCTATTACATCGATCTCGGGCATGCGCAGCGAGAACCGGCCCGCGTCGGCAAAATTACGTACCAGCGCGCCGCCGAACAGGCAGCCGACGTAATAGGGGAATTGGATTCCCGTCAGATTGAGCAACCAGGAGATCACGGTACCGATGGCGGCGGCGATCAGAATGACCAGGGTCGACCGGAACAACCCGCTACCGGTCAACGGGATCGACGCTTCTGTCGACTGAACGTCATAGCTCTCTTTTCCCGCCGACCGCAGACCGTGCCGGTCAATCAGGCGTTTGGCAACGGGGCCACCGATGAGACTGCCCATCAGCAACCCGAAGGTGGCCGCGGCGATGCCGATCGTCGTCGCGCCAACTGCACCGGCCGCTTCCAGCGTCGGCCCGAATGCTGCGCCCGAACCGACACCACCGGACATCGAGATGGAACCCATGGCGATGCCCAGCAATTCATTGATGCCCAGCAATCGGCTTAAGCCCACCCCAACGAGGTTCTGGATCACAAGAAAAGCCACCGCGATGACTGCAAGCAGCGCACCTTGCCGGCCACTGAAGCGAATCAACGCGGCGCTGACCGTGAACCCCACGCAAGTGAAGAACAGGTTCATGAAAAAGTTCTGCAGGGTCTTGTCGAAATGCACCTCTACCCCGCCCCCCTGGGACATCGCGAATAACAGCAGGCTGACGATAAGCCCGCCGATGACCGGTGCCGGAATGAAAAAGTGTCTAAGCAACGTTACCCGCTGCTTGATCGACATAGCAAAGAAATAGACCACTGCCGCGATGCCCGCGGTCTGGATGACATCAAATGTGACAGCCATTACCCACCCTCCTCAAGATTCGTCGTCAGCACGATGATAGGGATCAAACCGTGCAAGCGGGCGCATTATCGGAGAAGGGGAGCAACGAAAAAAATGAACCTAAGTATTTTTTTTATTGCGAACTAAAAAAGCAACCGACTAGAATAAATCAATTTAAATCTCTATATCGGGATTTATGTTCGGGTAAAAACATGCCCTTTATCGATAATTTAAAACGCAATGCAGAATACTATTCTGGAAGCACTATGATGGCATCCCCGCATAGCAAAACACCCGGCACATGGCCGGGTGTTGGGGTCTAGCACGAGCAACCGAGAGGCGTATCAGGCGAGGCGCTTGGCCAGCAGCCCTTCGAGCTTCTTCTGGTCGGCGGCGAAGTTGCGAATGCCTTCGGCGAGCTTTTCGGTCGCCATGGCGTCTTCGTTGTGCTCCCAGCGGAACTGGGCTTCGCCGATCCGGCCCGGGTGCTCGGCACGATCGCTCTCATCGGTGACCTTGCGCGTCACCTCACCTTCGGTGGATGAAAGCTCTTCCAGCAGGGCCGGCGAGATGGTCAGGCGGTTGCAGCCCGCCAGCGCCAGGATCTGGTCGGTATTACGGAAGCTGGCGCCCATCACCACGGTCTGGTAGCCGTAGCGGCTGGCGTAGTCGCAGACACCGCGCACGAACTTGACCCCCGGATCTTCGTCCGGCGCGTAGGAGTCGGTACCGGTGGCCTTCTTGTACCAGTCGGTGACGCGACCCACGAAGGGCGAGATCAGGAACACCCCGGCCTCGAAGCAGGCACGCGCCTGGGCATCGGAGAAGAGCAGCGTCAGGTTGCAATTGATGCCCTCTTTCTCGAGCTTCTCGGCGGCACGAATGCCTTCCCAGGTGGAAGCGAGCTTGATCAGCACGCGATCCTTGGAGACCCCCTGCTTCTCGTAGAGCGAGATCAGGTGATGGGCCTTGTCGATGCTGGCCGCTTCATCGAAGGAGAGCTTGGCCGCGACTTCGGTGGAGACGCGCCCCGGTACGATCTTGGTGATCTCGGTACCCATCGCCACCGACAACCGGTCGACCGCCTCTTCGATGCGCGCATCGGGGTCGGAGACCTCGGACTTCACTGCAGCCAGGGTCTCGTCGATCAGGTCCTGATAGCCGTCGAGATCGAAGGCCTTGAGAATCAAAGACGGATTGGTCGTAGCATCGTGCGGCTGATAGCGCCGGATGGCGTCGAGATCGCCGGTGTCGGCCACGACCATGGAAAGCTGTTTGAGAGAGTCGAGCTGCTGTGTCATGAATCGCTCCATCGTCTTGATGTGTGGATTGCACCCCTTCGCAATCCCAATCCCTAAAGGATAACACTGATCCGCCGGGCTCGCCGGGCGATCACACCTCGATCCGGCAGGCTCAGTCGGCGATCGCATACTGCGCCGCCAAGGTCTCGCGATAGTGGCGATAGAGGGTGTGATAGCGCGCCACCACCTCGGGGCGCGGCCGTGTCAGCGTGGTCTCGTCCAGCGCCACCCAGGCCTGGCACAGCGCGGCGAGATCGATGTCAGCGTCGCGCCGGTCGCACCAGCGCGCCTGAATCGCACCGCCGAAGGCGGCGGCTTCGGTCACCACCGGACACACCACCTCCACATCCAGCACGTCGGCGACGATCTGGCGCCACACCGCGCTCTTGGCGCCACCGCCGACCAGGCGCACCTGGGTCGCTTGATCGGCCAGCGGCCCCAGCAGCTCGAGCCCGTAACGCAGACCGTAGGTGGCGCTCTCCACCGCCGCCCGGCACAGGTTGGCGGGGCGCGTATTGAGACTGGTGAGGCCGTGCAGGCTGGCGTGGGCCTGGGGCAGCGCCGGTACCCGTTCGCCGCTGAAGAACGGCAGCAGGGTGACACCGCCGGCGCCTGGCTCGGCGCTCTCGACCGCGCGATTGAAGCCGGCGATATCGAGCCCCACCAGCTCCCGTATGGTGGTGGTGGCGGAGGTCACGTTCATGGTGCAGATCAGCGGCAACCAGCCGGCGTGGCTGGCGCAGAAGTTGGCCACCATGGCACTGTCGGGCACCACCGGCTCCGGCGAGTGCACGGCGATGGTGCCCGAGGTGCCGAGACTGATGGTCACCCGCCCGGGCACGATGTTGCCGGTGCCGATCGCGCCCATCATGTTGTCGCCGCCGCCGCTGGCGACCAGCACGTCCTCGCCCAGGCCCAGCTCACGGGCGAGTTCGGGGCGTACCGTACCGGCCGCTTCGCGCGAATCGATCAGCCGCGGCAGCACCTGCGCCGGGTCGAGCTCCGGGGCAATGGTCGCGAACACATCGTGGCGCCACTGGCGGGTTCGGGTGTCGAAGTAGCCGGTGCCGGAGGCGTCCCCGGCTTCGGCCACGCGCTCGCCGGTGAGCCAGAAGTTGAGATAGTCGTGCGGCAGCAGCAGCGTGGCGATGCGCGCGTAGGCCTCGGGATGGGTCTCGCGCAGCCAGGCGACCTTGGAGGCGGTGTAACCGGTCTGCAGCACCAGGCCCAGCTTGTCGAGACAGCCCGCCTCGCCGCCGAGCCGTTCGATAAGATCCGCGTTCCAGGCCGCGGTCTCGGTATCGTTCCAGAGTTTGGCCGGATGCACCGCCACGCCGGCGGCATCCAGCGCCACCATACCGTGCTGCTGGCCCGAGATGCCGATCGCGCGCACGGCGCGGCCGTCGACCCCGGCCTGCGCCAGGGCTTCGTCGAGGGCGCCACGAAAGGCGTCGGTCCAGCTCTCGACGCGCTGCTCACGGCGCCCGTTGTCGCCCTGATCCAGCGCGTGAGGTCGCGACGCCTCGCCGACGATCCGCCCGTCCGCACCGTCGACCAGCACCACCTTGGTGCTCTGAGTGCCGCAATCCACGCCGATGTACATGCTGGTTTCCTTGTCTGTGTTGTCGCGGGTCCGGGGTATCGCGTATCAGGCGCCGATCAGGTGCTCGACGCAGGCGCGGGCGCCGTCGCGGTGCAGCCGTTCCAGGGCGTCGAGATAGGCCGCGCGAAAGCGTGGGTCGTCGGCCAGATCGCCGAACAGCTGGCGGTTCTCGATGAATGCCGTGGGTTCATCGCGGTTGCGCTGGGCGATCGCCATCAGCGAATCCTTGAGCCGGTCGACCACCTCGATCGGCGCGCCCTGCTCGTCGACCCCTTCGGCATAGCGCGCCCAGCTGGCGACCACCGCCGCGCTGAGACGGATATCGCCATCCTGGGCCAGTCGCTCACGGATCACCGGTACCAACCACTTGGGAATGCGATCCGAACTCTCCGCGCAGAGCCGCGCCAGGGTGTCCTTGATCTCCGGATTGGCGAAACGCGCGATCAGGGTGTGCTTGTAGGCGTCGAGATCGACCCCCGGCACCGGCGAGAGCGTCGGCGTCGCCTCGCGATCCATGTAGGCGAGCAGGAAATCGACGAAGGTTCGATCCTGACACACCTCATGGGCGTAGCGGTAGCCTGCCAGATAGCCGAAGTAGGTCAGCGCCTGGTGGCTGGCGTTGAGCAGACGCAGCTTCATCAATTCATACGGAATGACGTCCTCGACCACCTGCACCTCGACCGTCTCGAAGGCCGGCCGGCCGAGGCTGAAATGATCCTCCAGCACCCACTGGGTGAAGGGCTCGCACACCACCGGCCAGCGGTCCTCGAGGCCGAAGCGCTCGGCGATCTCGTCGATGTCGGCGGCGGTGGTGACCGGCGTGATGCGATCGACCATCGAGTTGGGGAAGCGCACCTCGGCCTCGACCCAGGCGCCGAGTTCGGGGTCGCGGGCGCGGGCATAGGCGACGAACATCTTGTGCGCGACTTCGCCGTTGCCCTGGATGTTGTCGCAGGACATCAGCGTGAACGGCGCGATGTCACGCGCCCGACGCCGCGCCAGCGCCTCGATGACGATGCCGAAGGTGGTCCGCGGCGTCTGCGGCGAGGCCAGGTCGTGCTGCACATCGGGGTTGTCGAGATCGAACTCGCCGGTGACATGGTGAAAGTTGTAGCCGCCCTCGGTGACCGTCAGCGACACGATGCGGATGCGCGGATCGGCCAGGGTCTCGAGCACCGCCTCGATATCGTCCGGGGCGTAGAGATAGTCGACGATCGAGCCGATCACCCGCGGCTGGTACTCGCCGTCGGGGTGCTTGACCACCAGCGTATAGAGGTGGTCCTGAGCCGCCAGCGCCGCCTGCATGCGCTTGTCGCCCGGCATCACCCCGACCCCGACGATGCCCCAGTCGAGCGCCTCGCCGCGGTTCATCAGGGTGTCGAGGTACATCGCCTGGTGGGCGCGGTGAAAGCCACCCACGCCGAAGTGGACGATACCCGGCGTGACCCGATCACGCGCATAGCTCGGGGTCGCCACGGCGGCATCGAGCTGGGTCAGATTGGCTTGGTTGAGTGCGGTCATCGGGGGTCTCCTTGGGCCGGCCACGGCCTGTATCCGTGTTGCCGCGCGCCCGGCGGCGCTGGGGCTTGAGCATGGGTGTGGCCCGCGCGACGCGGGCTCGGGATGAAACGACGCTTCGGCGTCAGCCAGCGGGGCCGGGTGAATCCGATACTCTGCTTGAACCCGCGGTATCGATTGAACCCGCGGTATCGGACGAATCAGCGATAGCCGGCGCGCCCAAGGTCTCGGGCGCGTCCGACGTGCCGGCCAGAAAGTGCCAGTGCCAGTCCGGCGCCACCGAGTGGGCCTTGATCAGCTGGGCGTTGAGCATGTCCTTTGCATGGGTACGCCTGGCCGCCTCCGCCGCATCCTGGCCGAGGTCGTGCCAGCGCTGGAGCAGTCGCTCGACGAGCACCGCGTCGGGCACCTCGATGAACAGCGTGAGGTCGAAGAACGAGCGCAGCGCCCGCCAGGGCGCGCGGTCGAGCAGCAGATAGTTGCCTTCGACCAGCACCAGCCGGTGGCCGGGCTGGATCAGTCGTGCACCGGCCCGGGCCAGGTCCAGCGGGCGGTCGAACAGCGGTACCGCCACCGGGCCATCGTCGCGCCGCAGTCTGGCCAGGTCGTGGCTCAGCCCGGCGACATCGAAGGTCTCCGGTGCGCCCTTGATGTCGAGTCGACCCTGGGGAATCAGCACCGCGTTGTCGAAGTGGTAGCCATCCATCGGCACCAGCGCGACATAGCCCGGACGCAGCGCATCGATGCGCGCGCACAGCGCCTCGGCGAGGGTCGACTTGCCCGCCGCCGGCGGCCCGGCGATGGCGACCAGGGTGCGCCGCTCGGCGCGGGAAGCCGCCAGCACGCGCTCGGCCATCACTTCGAGCGATGGCGACATGGGCAGCGCCGAGCCCGTGGCGTCAGGCGTGATCGACATGCGTCTGCTCCTCTGCGTAGATGGTGTGATGACCTGATGTGATGACGTATGGGTCCGTCCATGACATGTCAGCAGGTCATTAGCTGATGTATCAGCAGGCGGTGTAGCCGCCGTCGATGCGCAGATCGGCGCCGTTGATCATCGCCGCCTCCCGCGAGGCCAGGAACATCACCCCGTGGGCGATCTCGGCCGGCGTGGCGAAGCGCCGGGTGGGGATCAGCGCCTTCATCCGTTCGCCCTTCTCGCCGGCCCAGCCGTAGCGCCCCAGCTCGGTGTCGACCACGGTCGGCGACACCGCATTGATGGTGATCCCGCGCGGCCCCCACTCCAGCGCCAGCGTGCGGGTCAGCCCGAGCACGCCGGACTTGCTGGTACAGTAGGCGAGATGCCCTTCGAGCCCGACGCTGGCGGCCTGGGAGGCAAGATTGACGATGCGCCCGTAGCCCGCCGCCAGCATCTGCCGCCCCACCGCGCGGCAGCCGAAGAAGACCCCGCGCAGGTTGACCGCCTGGGTGGCGTCCCACAGCGCGGTCTCCATCGCCTCGGCCGCCGCCAACGGGCCGATACCGGCATTGTTGACCAGTACGTCGATACGCCCGAACCGCGCGACGGCGCGTTCGACCAGCGCCTCGACAGCGGCCTCGTCGGTAATGTCGAGTACCGCGGCCAGAGGCTCGCCTGCCAGCCCCGCCGCCACGGTCTCGATCTCGGCCTGCTTGTCGACCAGCACCAGACTGGCGCCGGCGGCGGCGAAGCGCTGGGCGAGTTCGCGACCGATGCCGCTGGCCGCCCCGGTGATCATCACCACGCTGGCGCTGAAGTCGAACTGCACCTGGGTCATCGCATCATCCTCATCATGAATCGCACGCGGGAGTATCGGCGGTGTCCTGGCAGGCCCGGGCGTAGGCGTCGAGCACGCCCTCGATATGCCAGCGCACCAGCGCACGCGGCTCGGGGGCGAGCCGGCCGACGCGGATCGCCCGATACGCATCGGGCAGGTACTGGCTGATCAACGGCAGTGGCAGCGGATGCGCTTCCAGCGCGGCGAACAGCGACTCCACCGTGGCCGCGACCGCGGGCACGCCCCAGTAGTAGCGGATGCGGTCGCTCAGGCTGTAGCGCCGGGCGAAACGCTGCTCGGCAGGGTCGCCGGGGTAGTAGGCGCGCCAGTAGCGCGGCTCGTCGAGCATCGCCCGCTCGACCGCGGCGTCCAGATCCGGCGCCTCGATACCCGGGGTCTCGGCGGCGATGGCGGCCAGGGCGAACAGCGCCTCGCGCATGGCGAAGGTCAGCGCGGGGCCGACCTTGAGAATGGCGAAGTGCCCCGCGACCAGCGCGCGGTAGGCCGCCGGCGTCTGGTAGTCGGTGGAGTGCGCCTCGAACACCAGATCGGGCCAGTCGAGGATCGCCTGGCTCAGCGCCCGGGCACCGGCCGGGTCGAAATCGACCACCTCGGCGTGGCCGAACTCCACGCCCGGCTGCACCACCACGCCGCGTACCCGGCGCCAGGCGTCGTCGAGCCCCTCATCGGCGAAGCGCGCGGCGTGAACCGCCAGCGTGCTCGCCAGATCGGCGGTAGTGGTGACCGCCACGCCCTCGAGCCGCTCATGGGCACCGCCGGGGGTCGGCACCTCGGTACCGATCACATAGCGCAGCTCGCCGCGGCGCTCACCGGCAGCGGCCTCGGCAGCGTGACACAGGCGCGCGGCGCGCGCCGCGATCTCGGCATCGTCGAGCGCCGCGGGGTCGTCGGCACAGCCCATGCTGGCGTCCAGATGCAGCTTGGTGAAGCCCGCCGCGGCGTAGGCCGCGACCAGCGTCTCGGCGCGTGCCATCGCCTCGGCGGCGGGCAGGTGCTGCCACGGCGAGGGGCCCAGGTGGTCACCGCCCAGGATCAGGCGGGCCGGGTCGAACCCGCGTCGCGTGGCGATCGCCACCACCCGCGCGCGAAAGTCTTCGGGGGTCTGGCCGGTATAGCCGCCCTCCTGGTTGACCTGGTTGCAGGTCGCCTCGATCAGCAGCGGCGAGCCATCGGCCAGGGCACGGTCGAAGGCCGCCTCGAGCACCAGCGGATGCGCCGAGCAGACCGAGTAGATGCCGCTGGGCCGCCCGGCGCGGTTGGCGGCGACGATGGCGTCGAGCAGATGGCCACTCATGTGAGATCTCCATGGGATGCGATCAGGGCGTCGAGGGTGGTGCGGTCGCTGGCCCCCTCCATGGGGCCGATCCGGGTCACCGCGTGGGCGCCGGCGGCGCTGGCCAGGGTCAGGGCGCGGGGGAGCGAATCACCGGCGGCGAGTGCGGCGATCAGCGCCCCGCCAAAGCAGTCTCCGGCCCCCGTGGGGTCGCGCTCGGTCACGCTGAAGGCGCCCACGCGCTGGTGCTCACCGGCACGAAAGGCCTCGCTGCCACGCTCGGCGCGCTTGAGCACCAGCAGCGACAGGCGCTTGGTCGCCAGCAGCCGGGCCACGGTGTCGGCCTCCGTTTCACCCTCGCTCTCGCTCTGAACCGCGCCCTGGCCCTCGCCCTGGCCCTCGCCCTGCCCCAGCCAGGCGATGTCGGCCTCGCTGGGCAGGAAGATGTCGCAGTCGTCGACCCGGCGCAGGACCGCCTCGCGGCTGGCCGGGTCGCGCATCAGCTCCGGGCGGATATTGGGATCGAAGCTGACCTGCCCACCGCGGGCGTGGACCCGCTCGACCAGGGCATCGATCAGCGCGATCGCCTCGGGCGAGGTGAGCGAGGAGCCCATCACGTGCAGGTAGCGGGTATCGGCGAGCCGGGCGAGCCCGGCCTCGTCGAGCGCCAGCCGCGCCGCCGCGCTGTGCGCCAGGTTGAACACGAAGTCACGCTCGCCGTCATCGCGGTAGCGCACGAAGGCGGTGCCGGTGGGGCGCTCGGGATCGCAGGCGACGGCACCGATATCGATGCCGTCGGCGGTCAGGCGTTCACGGATCAACTCGCCGAAACCATCCGCCCCGACGCAGCCGGCATAGGCGACCCGGGCGCCCATGCGTGCCGCCTGGGAGGCGAAGATCGCCGGCGCCCCGCTGGGAAAGGGGCCGAGAAAGCGCCCCGCCTCGGTGAAGCGCTGGCCGCGGCGCTCGGCGACGAACTCGGCGAGCAGCTCCCCGGCGGTGACGATGTCGAAGGTGGGCGTGGTGTCGGCCATGTCAGCTCATCCAGTTGCCGCCATCGACATTGAGCGTCTGCGCCACCACGTAATCGCTGTCGGCACTGGCCAGGAACACCGCCGCGCCCACGTGATCCTCCGGGCGCCCCATGCGGCCGTAGGGCACCGCCTCGCCGACCAGACGCTTCTTCTCCCCCGGCGGGCGCCCCTCGTAGCGGGCGAACAGCGCGTCGACCTCGTCCCACATCGGGGTGTCGACCACCCCCGGGGCGATGCCGTTGACGTGGATACCGTGCTTGATCAGGTCGAGCCCGCAGGACTGGGTCAGGCTGATCACCGCGGCCTTGGTGGCACAGTACATGCTCACCAGCGCCTCGCCGCGGCGCCCGGCCTGGGACGCCATGTTGATGATCTTGCCACCTTCACCGCGCTCGACCATGTGCGCCGCCACCGCCTGCAGGGTGAAGAAGGTGCCCTTGACGTTGACCGCGAACTGCTTGTCATAGCTCGCCTCGCTGACCTCGAGCACCGGCGCCATGTCGAATACCGCGGCGTTGTTGACGAGGATGTCGATCGGCCCCAGGCGCGCCTGGACCGCCTCGATCATCGCCGTGCGCGATTCACTGCTGCAGATATCCAGACGCACCGCCATCACCGCATCACCGTGACGCGCGGCCAGCGTCTCCGCGGCCTGTTCGGCGGCGGCGAGATCGATATCGGCGATCGCTACCCGCGCGCCCTCTTCCAGATAGCGGCTGACGATCGCCAGCCCGATGCCACGGGCCCCACCGGTCACCACTGCCGTGCGCCTATCGAGTTTCATCGCAATATTCCTGTGTTGATCACGCAGTCGTTGATAGCCCAAATCTTTGATAGTCAGCCTTTGATAGCCAGTCTCTGATAGACAGCCTTTGATGAAGCGGGCGTGGATGGCCCGCTCAGGCGGCGCGCCAGCGCTGCCAGCGGGCGACCAGCTCGCCAAGCCCGGTCATGTGCTCGAGCGTTGCCCAGGCCCCGGCGTCGCGCAGCCGTTCGGCGTGCCCGGCGTCGATATGGCTGGCACCGGTGAAACCGATGACCGTCATCCCGGCGGCACAGGCGGCGCGGGTCCCGGAGACGCTGTCTTCCACCACTAGGCAGTCGGCCGGCGCGGTGGCGAGCGTTTCCGCCGCCAGCAGATAGACGTCCGGCGCCGGCTTGGGTCGCGCCACCTGTTCGGCGGTGAACAGCGGCGCTGCCCCCAGCCGCGTGTCGAGCCCGGTGTGGGAGAGCGAGGCGAGCACCCGCGCGCGGCGGCTGTTGGAGACGATCGCCAGCGGCAGATCGAGACCGTCGATCGCCTCGCTGATGCCGGCGATCGCCTTGAGCTCGCCGGCCAGCCTACGTTCGATGGCCGCATCGATGCTGAGCAGCGCATCCGGCGGCAGCTGGTGCACGCTGAGCCCCTCCAGATGGGCCAGGATCCCCGCCGTGGTCATGCCCAGCGCACCGCGCAGCTCGTGCTCGGCGGCCAGGTCCGGCAGCCAGGCCGCGAGCTGCTCGTGCAGCACGCTTTCGGCGATGGTCTCGCTGTCGACCAGCACCCCATCGCAGTCGAAAATCAGTAACCCCATGCCACCCTCCTCAGGACGCATCGGCAGCGGTCGAGGCGCGGTTCTGGCGCCGCTCGACATCGACCAGCGGGTGGCGCTCGAGGTGGCTCAGGGCCAGGCCATCGTGCGCGAACAGATGCGCCCGCGCCGGGGCGAAGCCGAAGCGCACGCTGTCGCGCACGCGGTGGGCGACTTCGCCGTCGGTGACCAGAATCCACTCCTCGCCATGGCACTGCACGTAGAGTGAGGTGACCCCGCCGAGGCGTTCGATCACCGTGATCTCGCCCTCCAAAGGGCCGGCCTCGTCGAGGGCCAGGTGTTCGGGGCGGATGCCCAGGCTCAGGGTATCGCCGGCCTGGCAGCCGCTGCCGTCCACCGGTACCGCGTACTCGCCGCCGCCGGGCAGGCGCACCGAGACGCCCTCGCCGCGGGCGTCGCGCACCTCGACATCGATGAAGTTCATCTTCGGTGAACCGATGAAGCCGGCGACGAAGCGGTTGCGCGGGTGGTGGTAGAGCTCCATCGGTGAGCCCACCTGCTCGACGATGCCGCCCTGCAGCACCACGATCTTGTCGGCCATGGTCATCGCCTCGATCTGATCGTGGGTGACGTAGATCATGGTGGCGTCGAGCTCTTCGTGCAGACGCGCCAGCTCGATGCGCATCTGCACCCGCAGCGCGGCGTCGAGGTTGGAGAGCGGCTCGTCGAACAGGAAGATGCTGGGGTTGCGCACGATCGCGCGGCCGATCGCCACGCGCTGACGCTGGCCGCCGGAGAGCGCCTTGGGCTTACGCTCGAGCAGGTTCTCGAGCTGCAGGATGCGCGCCGCCTCGAGCACCTTTTCACGCCGTTCGGCCTTTGGCACCTTGGCCAGGCGCAGGCTGAAGCCCATGTTGTCCTCGACCGTCATGTGCGGGTAGAGCGCATAGCTCTGGAACACCATCGACAGCCCGCGTTCGGCCGGGCCGACCTCGTTCATGCGCTGGCCGTCGATCAGGATGTCACCGCTGGAGACGCTCTCCAGCCCGGCGATCATGCGCAACAGGGTCGACTTGCCGCAGCCGGAGGGGCCGACGAAGACCACGAACTCGCGATCCTTGACCTCCAGGTCGACCCCCTTGATGACCTGCGTGCCGGCGAAGTCCTTGACGATATTGTTGAGTTCGAGCGTTGCCATGATGCATTCCTTATTTGACGGCGCCGAAGGTCAGACCGCGAACCATCTGCTTTTGGGTCATCCAGCCCAGGATCAGAATCGGCGCGATGGCCATCGTCGAGGCGGCGGAGAGCTTGGCCCAGAACAGCCCTTCGGGGCTCGAGAACGAGGCGATGAAGGCGGTCAGCGGGGCCGCGCTGGAGGTGGTCAGGTTGAGACTCCAGAACGCCTCGTTCCAGCTCAGGATCACCGACAGCAAGCCGGTGGAGGCGATCCCCGGCAGGGTCAGCGGCACCAGCAGGTAGAGCACCTCCTGGAGGGTGCCGGCGCCATCCATGCGCCCCGCCTCGAGGATGTCCTTAGGCACATCCTTGAAGAAGGTGTAGAGCATCCACACCACGATCGGCAGGTTCATCAGCATGTAGATCACGATCAGCCCGCTCAGGCTGTCGAGCAGCCCCAGATCGCGGAACAGCAAGTAGATCGGCATCAGCACACCCACCGGGGGCAGCATCTTGGTCGAGAGCATCCACAACAGCGTGCCGCGGGTGCGCGGCGTGGGCAGAAACGCCATCGAGTAGGCCGCCGGCACCGCGATCAGCAGCGCCAGCAGGGTCGAGCCGAGCGACACCACCACGCTGTTGATGGCGAACTTGACGTAGTCGGCCCGTGCCATGACCTCGTGGTAGCCGCTCAGGGTGGGCTCGAAGAACAGGCTGGGCGGCGTCGCCACCGCTTCGCCCTCGGTCTTGAAGCCGGTGAGGATCATCCAGAAGATCGGGAAGAACACGACCAGCGCGATGGCCCAGGCCAGCAGCGTGATCGCCAGTTTCTTGGTGATGGAAGAGTGCATGCGCTACCTCGCCTCAGGTCTCGAGATGCCGGGCCACGGTGCGGATCAGGAAGATCGCCACGATGTTGGCCAGAACGATGGCGATCACGCCGCCGGCGGACGCCCCGCCGACATCGAAGTCGAGCAGCGCGCGGATATAGATCAGGTAGGCCAGATTGGTCGACGCCAGCCCCGGCCCGCCGGAGGTGGTGACGAATATCTCGGCGAAGATCGTGAGCAGAAAGATCATCTCGATCATGATCACCACGCTGATCGCGCGCTTCAGGTGCGGCAGGGTGATGAACCAGAAGATCGCAATGGGCCCGGCGCCATCCATGCGTGCCGCCTCGACCTGATCGTCATCGAGGGACTGGATCGCGGTGAGCAGGATCAGCAGGGCGAACGGCAGCCATTCCCACGACACGATGATGATGATCGAGGTCAGCGGCAGCGACGAGAACCAGTCCACCGCCTGGAAGCCGAACAGGTTGAACAGCCACGCCAACACCCCGTTGACCGGGTGCATCATCATGTTCTTCCAGATCAGCGCGCTGACCGTGGGCATGATGAAGAACGGCGCGATCACCAGCAGGCGCGCGATGCCGCGGCCGAAGAACTCCTGCTGGAACAGCACCGCCAGCAGCGTGCCGCCGACCACGGTGATCGCCAGCACCCAGCCGACCAGCAGCAGGGTATTGCCCATCGCCGTCCACAGCGCCGGATCGGTGAGCAGGTAGGTGTAGTTGTCGACCCCGGCGAAGCCGGAGATAAACGGGTTGAGCAGGTTGTAACGCTGGAACGAGAACCACAGCGTCATGCACAGCGGTACCAGCATCCACAACAGCAGCAGGGAGACGGCGGGCGCCTGCAGCAGGAGCGAACGCATTCCGCCTACGGTGCGACCGGAAGCTCTATGACGCATGGCTAGGCCCATCGGTAAGCGTGGAAGGGAAGCGCGGCCGGATTCGAGCGGGCCGCGCCGTGACAATCGATGGCGCCCGCGAGCGGGCGCCGGGACGATCCTCGTCCTGCCGGATCAGTCCCTATACCGGATCAATCCTTGTAGTAACCGGCCTGACGCATGGTGCGGTCGGCGCTGCGCTGGGCGTTGCTCAGCGCCTGGTCGACCGTCTGCTGCCCGGCCAGGGCGGCGGCGATCATCTGGCCGACCTGGGTGCCGATGGCCTGGAACTCGGGGATGTCGGCGTACTGCACCCCGGTGTAGGGCACCGGCTTGGCGCTCGGGTCAGTGGGATCGGCGGTCTCGATCGCCTTGAGCACGAAATCGGCGAAGGGTGCAGCCTGCTGGTACTTGGGATTGTCATAGGTCGACTTGCGCGTGCCCGGCGGTACGCTGGTCCAGCCCTTCTTCTCGCCGACCAGGTCGACGTAGCCCTTGGAGGTCGCCCAGGTGATGAAGGTCTTGGCGGCGTCCTTGGACTTCGACGATTCAGGAATCGCCAGAGCCCAGGACCACAGCCAGTGCGAGCCCTTGGGGGTCTCGGCGATCGGTGCCGGGGCGAAGCCGAGTTCGTCGGCGACCTTGGATTCGCTGGGGTCGAAGATGCGCCCCGCCGCCGAGGTGGCGTCGACCCAGATGCCGCACTTGCCGCTGGAGAACAGCGCCTGGTTCTCGTTGAAGCCGTTGGAGGTGGCGCCCGGGGGGCCATCGTGCTTCATCATGTCGACATAGAACGAGACCGCTTCCTTCCACGCCGGCGAGTCGATCTCCGGGTGCCACTTTTCGTCGAACCAGCGCCCGCCGTAGGTGTTCACCAGCGTGGAGAGGAACGCCATGTTCTCGCCCCAGCCCGGTTTGCCGCGCAGGCAGATGCCGTAGACGCCGTTGTCCGGGTCGTTGAGCTTGTCGGCCCAGCCGCGCACCTCTTTCCAGGTCGGCTGCTCGGTCATCTGGATGCCGGCCTTCTCGAACAGGTCCTTGCGGTAGTACATCATCGAACTTTCGCCGTAGAACGGCAGCGCATAGAGCTTGCCCTTCTGACTCAGGCCGTCACGGATCGGCTTGAGCAGATCGTTCTCGTCGTAGTCCTTGGGCAGATCGTCGAGCGCGGTCAGCCAGCCCTGACGAGCCCAGATCGGCACTTCATAGGTGCCGATGGTCATGACGTCGAACTGGCCACCGTTGGTGGCGATGTCGGTGGTCAAGCGCTGACGCAGCACGTTCTCTTCCAGCACCACCCAGTCGAGCTTGATGTCGGGGTGGGCCTTTTCGAACTCGTCGGTCAGCCCCTGCATGATGATCATGTCGTTGTTGTTGACCGTCGCCACCGTAATGGTCTCGGCGTGGGCGGCCAGCGAGGTCAGCAGCGCGACACCGGCAGCAGGTATCAGGGAGATCGGGCGCATGGAGGGCTCCTTCAGCGAGGGCGGGCGTTGTTTTGATCAATCTACTCACAGCGTAGTCAAATGATCATTTCGCCTGCCGCGAAAAGCAAACCCCTGACCCTTAGACTTTGGCCAAAGGCGCCCGCAAAAAATCACAATCCGCTGATTTAGCGAAGGAAAAAACCAGCACGCACGCGGCAGCGGGGCTATCGACCATGGTCTATAGCCTCGTCAATCACGCCTGGAGGTAACGCTAGCGGTCGTTGGCGGTGCTTAGTTCCAGTGCTTAAATCCAGTACTTAGATCCCGCACTTGGAGGCAGCGCTTTGGGGCAGTAATTAGCGCTCATCTCCCAGTCTCAGATGATGGGCGCCGGGGGTAGGGCAAAGCGAGGGGCCTTTGCCAGGGATGGCAAAGGTAGCGCCCAGGGAGGGGTTTACAGCGCCCTCGCGACGCCCTTCCGCCGGATTAGCCCGCTTCGTCCACCGCGTTATTAGAGCCAGGCGTTGGAGACAGTACTGGGAGACAGACCTCGGGGTCAGGCCTCGAGCAGATAGCGCGCCGCCGCCTCATCGGTCACCAGACCCTTGAGCCAGCCGCCACGCAGCGCGCTCAGGATCGCCGGGCCCTTGTCGCGCCCGCCAGCCAGGCCGATCAGCGGCTGCGCGCCGAGCTCGGCCAGCGGCAGACTGGTGATGCGCCGGGTCAGCGGACAGTCGATCAGCTCGCCGGCCAGATTCATCGGCCAGCCCAGCAGCTCGCCCACGGCCCCCGCCGCGAGCAGCTCGTCGAGCTCGCCGCGGCTGATGAAGTGATCCTGGAACAGGGTCGCCTGCGGGTCGACGCGGCCGATTCCGATCACCCCCGCCTGAGCCTGGCGGGCCACCGCGAACACCGCCTGTACCAGCGGCTGCGCCAATAGTACCGACTTCTCCTCGACCGAGGCGGCGACCACCGGGGCCGGCAGCAGAAAGCGGCTGGCGCCGACCTTGTCGGCCAGCATCATCACCCCGTCGTAGCGGTTGGCGGAACCGTCGCGGGCGACGTTGCCCACCAGCGAGACGATCCGGTGCTGCGGCCGCGCCATCACCCCCAGCGCCTCCACCGCGGCACGCACCGAACGCCCGGTACCGAGGCACAGCGTCAGCGGCGCCTGGCTTTCGAGCAGCCCGGCCAGGCGCTCGGCCCCGGAGGGCGCGAGGAAGGCGGCGTTGCCGCCGATCGCATCGGGGCCACTGGGCACCACGTCGCAGAAGGCCAGATCGAAGCGCGCGCGAATGGCATCGCCCATCGCCATGCAGCCGGCAATCGGATGGTCGATACGGATCTTGACCAACCCCTCGTCCCGCGCCAGCGCCAGCAGGCGCTGGACGCCCGGGCGCGAGACCCCCAGCTGGGCGGCGATCTCGTCCTGGGTGCGCCCGCCGACGTAGGAGAGCCACGCCGCACGGGCCGCCTGTTCACGCTTGAGTTCGTGTTTGTCCATTGCCTGTCTTACCTGTGCCCGAGCCGGGTGCCTCGCTGGGAATCATCTCAACCCCGTCTCATCGGTGGCAAATGCAATGCCCTCAGAGGGTGTTCAACCGGACTTCTCCAACTGTGCCGAGACCGGCGATGCCGGCAGCCAGACATCCGCGGCGAGCCCGCCCAGCGGGGCGCGGTCCAGGGTCAGCTCACCGCCGTAGAGCGCCATCAGATCCTCGACGATCGCCAGCCCCAGGCCCGAGCCGGCCGCGCTGGTGTCGAGCCGCACACCGCGCGCCAGCGCCGATTCGCTCTGCGCCCGGGTCATCCCGGGGCCATCGTCCTCGACCCGCAGGCGCACGCCGTGCTCGGCCCGGCGCACCACGAAGATCACCCGCGTCTCGGCCCAGCGCAGCGCGTTCTCGAGCAGGTTACCGACCAGCTCCTGGAGGTCCTGCGGGTCGATGCGCGCCGTCGCGGTAGGGTCGATCTGGGCCTCGAAGCTGACCCCGCGGCGCTCGGCGAGACGCGACAGTCCCTGGACCACCGGCGCGATCGCCTCGGCGATGGTGACCCGCCCGGCGAAGGCCAGCCCGCCGGCAGCGGAGGCGCGCGCCAGATGGTGGCGCACGGCGTCGTCGATCCGCGCGAGCTCGGTATTGATCGGCTGGCGCTGCTCGGGGGGAAGCGCTCGGCCAGGGTCTTGAGCACGCTCACCGGGGTCTTCAGCGCGTGCGCCAGATTGCCCGCGGCGGCCCGCCCGCGCTCGATCAGGCGGCGGTCGCGCTCGAGCACGCTGTTCATCGCCAGTGCCAGCTCCTCGAGCTCGGCGGGCAGTTGGGTATCCAGGCGTTCGGCTTCGCCCTCCTCCACCGCGCGCAAATTGGCCGACATGCGCCGCAGCGGCGCCAGCCCCCAGCGCATCTGCAGCGCCAGCCCGGCCAGCAGCAGCACCGCAAAGGTGGCCAGCGAGATGATCAGCAAACGCTCGAAGCGCCCCACTTCGCGGTCGAGTTCACGGGTGGACCCGGCCAGGGCGACACGGATCACCTCGGGGTGGCCGGGCACGCGGATATCGCGCTCGATCATGCGCAGGGGCTCGTCGCGGGGGCCGGTGATGGCGAATACGCTGACGCCGTTCTGCGGCGCCGGCGTGGGCAGGCGCTGATCCCACAGCGAGCGCGAGGTGAGTGTCAGATCGCCCTCGTCGGTCACCTGCCAGTACCAGCCGGAGTAGACCCGCTCGAAGCGCGCATCCCCCAGCGACCGGTTGAGCCGCAGGTGCTGGCCCATGCCATCGATCTGGATGCCCGCCAGCAGCGCATTGAGCTGGGACTCCAGGCGGCTGTCGAAGGAAGCCGTGGCCGACTCGCGGAAGTTGTAGGTGAGACCGAAGCCGGCAAGCGGCAGCAGCACCACCACCAGCACCAGCGAGGCCAGCAGCAACCGGGTACCGAGAGGCGCACAGTAAAGCCGGTGTCTTGCCCGCGTCAGACGCGGGAATCGACTGGCGCTCAAGCCTCGGCCTCGAGGTCGATCAGCCGGTAGCCCTGGCCGCGCAGCGTCTCGATCCGCGCGCGGCCGAACTTGCGCCGCAGGCGGCTGATCTGCACGTCGATGACGTTGGAGTCGGGCTCGTGGTCACGGTTGTAGACGTGTTCGGAGAGTTCGGCGCGGCTGACGATACGCGGCGAGGCGTGCATCAAATAGGAGAGCAGGCGCGACTCCTGGGCGGTCAGGGTGATCGGCCGCCCGGCCAGCGTGACGCTGCCGGTGTGGGTGTCCAGGGTCAGCTCGCCGACCCGCAGCACCGGGTGCGAGTGGCCGTGGCTGCGGCGCACCAGGGCGCGCAGGCGGAACAGGATCTCGGCGGTCTCGAACGGCTTGACCACGTAGTCGTCGGCGCCGGCGGAGAAGCCCGCGGCCTTGTCCGACCAGCGCTCGCGCGCGGTCAGCACCAGCACCGGCAGATCGATCTCGTCCTCGCGCCACTGCGACAGCCAGCGAGTGCCATCACCGTCCGGGAGGCCGAGATCGAGAATCAGCGCATCGTAGCGCTCGGTGCGCACCAGATAGTCGGCCTCGCTGCCGGTGGTGGTCGACTCCATCAGCAGGCCGGCCTCCTCCAGCGCCGCCACCAGCGCTTCGGCGAGCGCCGCGTCGTCCTCGACCAGCAGTACTTTCATACCTCGACTCCCATCCCTCGACTAGGCACTGTCTGAAAAGTACTGTGCTCGCCCATGCGGCGTTAAAAATCGGCTCAAAATGCTCATTTACAACACGTAAACTCCGCGTTTTCGCCGATTTTTGCCTTGCCTGGCCTTCGCTCGTCGACTTTTCAAACAGCACCTAAAGTCCATCGACGCTACCGTCTCGACCCAGCCGCCTCGATATTCGAGGTCGGGCCGGCTCAAGGCGTCTTCTTCTTCATGGCCTCGATATTAACGCCTTCGATGCTGAGTAGCTCGCCGGTCGTGGCATCGAACTCGAACTCCACCACCTGACCCTGGGGGCCGATCATCTCCACCTCGTACTCGATGCTGCCGTGGCCATGGTCCTGCTCCAGCTCGACCTCGAGAATCTGCCCTTCGAACCGCGCCTCGAGCCAATCCATGATCGCGGTCATCGGCACCAGATGGCCGGCCTTGACCTCCTGGTGGAGGTCGTGCCAGTCCTGGTTCGCCGAGTCGGCCTCGTCATCCGCCGCCGACACGGGCACCAGGGCACCGCTGGCCAGGCACGGCAGAGCGATCAGTAGAGCGATAACGTTGCGCATTTTCATGCGCTCAGTCTGACCCATCGGCGATGAACCGGGAATGAACGCCCACCGTGCTGGCGTGGGCCGGAGGCGATGAACCGCAGATGAACGGCACTGTCAGTCCCGGGCAAGGTCGGCCCGCGTATAACGAAGGAACAGGGCGTTCGCCACGCGGCGCCCGCTGCCGGATAGACAGGGAGAACTGCCATGAAATATCGTCTCTGGATGTTACCCGCTGTCGCCATGGGTTGCGGCCTGAGTACCGGCGCCATGGCCAACGATGGCACCCTTTCCTACGCTGAGCTCGATGGCCTGCTCGGCAAGGCCGAACAGTACGGCTTCAGCCGTTACGAAAAACTCGACGTCGACCGCGACGACAATGTGCTGGAAGTCGAGGGCTGGCGCAACGATGGCTGGGAGCTGGATGTCTCGATGCAGCTCGACGACGCCAGCCTGACCCGCGAGAGCCAGCGCCGCTCCAGCGTGCCCGACTGGAGCCTCACCGGCGACCAGTTGCGCCAGGCCCTGAGCCTGGCCCAGGCACGCGGGATGCAACGCTTCGACGAACTCGAGGTCGATAGTAATGGGCACGTCGAGATCGAAGGCTACGATGCCAACCAGCGCGACCTCGATCTCGACCTGCGCCGCGATGCCCTCACCGCCACCGGAGAGACCCGATGACCGATCATCGCCAACAGCAGCAAAACGCCGCCTGGCGCGCCGCCCAGCAGTGGCGCGAGCGGGTTGACCGGACCCGCCCCGGCCAGGGTGCGAGCGGGCTGAGAATGCTCTTCACCTGGCTGATCTTCGGGATCGTGCTGTTCGTCGGTACCCTGCTGGGGATGTTCTTCCTGCTCGTCGGCTGGGCCATGCTGCCCTTCCTGCGCCACCGCATGAAGAAACGCGCCGAGCAGGTACGCGCTTCCCGCGCCCAGTACGCCGGCGGCAGCGCCGACCACGCCGAGCCCGGCGGCGAGCTCCCGCAGCCAGCGCGTGCTGGAAGGCGAGTACGAGGTGCGCTCCGAGCGCTGAAGCCGTCCTTCCACCTCCTCTTCCCCTCAGCGCGACCGCGCCGACGCCACCACAGTGACGTCGGCGCGGTCGTCTTGCTGCCATCGCTCCCACCCCAGTCTTGAAGCGAGACAGTCAGACGAACGACCCGCGTGCACGGCGTGCCGAGACGCGATAGAGTTTTCTTAGACCTTGGTCGCAGGCCGTATCCGGCGCTCCGGTACCCACAACAATAACGCCCAGGCTACCCCATGACCGCTACCCGACGGCTGCTGCAAGCAGCCAGTAAGCTCCAGCGCGAGCAGCTCGCGGCGCTTTCCGCGACCGTCGCCGTGGTGAGCGATATCAGTCGCTGCGTGCACGCCCTGCAGCGCGAGCGCGGCAGCTCGATCATCTACCTCGGTTCCGGCGGCAGCCGCTTCGGCGCGCAGCGCGATCAGCGCGTGGCCGACAGCGAGCTCGCCCAGGCCACGCTGGAGCAGCGCCTGGCGCCGTGGACCGCGCCCGAGACCGACGGCGCTCTACCGCACGGCCTGGCCGACGTGCGTATGCTGCTGAGCGTCGCCGCGGTGTGGCAGGATCTGGATACGCTGCCCGATCTGCGCCAGCGCATCGCCACTCAGCAGCTCAGCGCAGACGATACCCTTCGCGCCTTCAACCAGGTGATCGGCCATCTGCTGCAGGTGATCTTCGAGGCCGCCGATACCGCCAGCGACCCAGACATCATGCGTCGGCTGGTGAGCCTGTTCCATTTCATCCAGGGCAAGGAGCTGGCTGGCCAGGAGCGCGCCTGCGGCGCCCTCGGCTTCACCCTGGCACACTTCGACGCGCCCCATCGTGACACCATGGCAACGCTGATCGGCAGCCAGCACCGCTGCTTCGCGACCTTTGCCGAGTTCACCAGCCCCGACAGCCTGGCCCGCTGGCAGCAGCTCCAGTCCGGCCCGCTCCACGACACCTTCGAAGCCCTGCGCGAGCTCGCCTGCAGCGATACGCCGCTGGCGCGGACGCTCGACAACCCCGGGGAGCAGTGGTACGCCGTCGCCACCCAGCGCATCGACGCCATGCACGAGGAGGAGACGCGTCTGCTCGACGCTCTGCGCGCCTGCTGCCACCAGCGCCTGCAGCAGGCCGAGCCCACCGACACGGCGGCACGCCTCGACGCGCTGCCCGAGGCGCTGCTCTGGGCCAGCCCGGTGGCGCTGTTCACCCAGCAGCAGGCGCCCACCGGCGCGCTCACCCTCGACACCATCGAGTCGCGCTTCAACCGCTCGCTGGTCGAGCTGGTACAGGCCCAGAACGCACGCCTGCAGCGTATCGGCGACGAGCTCGAGAGCACCCGCCAGGCACTGCGCGAGCGACGCGAGATCGAACGCGCCAAGGGCCTGCTGATGACCCATCAGCAGCTTTCCGAGGCGCAGGCCTACCGATTGCTGCGCAAGACCGCCATGGATCAGAGCAAGCCGCTGATCGAGGTGGCGCGCAACGTCATTCAAGTGGTCGAGATGTTCGACCCGCAGGGGTAATGCCAAGGCGCCTGGCCCGCCCCGCGCCTGCCCTGGTGCAGGCGCGCGCGCGGTTGCACCAATATCTGCCGGCAAAGCCGCCAAGACACCCAGGCAAATTAGAGCCGTAGGCGTCAGCCGATTGATTTTGCTCGACTACCGCCATGTTGGCACCCGGCCTGCTTCGTCTCTCATGGCGGGCCAACGGCGGCTCGCGCTCAGGTATCCCCTGGCGTACTGACCCAGACAGGGTCGGCAACAGATCGGGCAACGGCGCCCATCATCGATTCGTGCACGGCATGAATCGATGATGGGCGCCGTTTTGCGTTCTCCCCCGCGACATTCGCGCGACGACTGCGGAGCACCTCACCCCAATGGACATTCGACACAAAGCCAATCGGATTCGACTCTTCAGCTTCTCGACCCCGCCCATGCGAGCCTTTCACCTCTCCTGGTTCGCCTTTCACGTCTGCTTCTTCGGCTGGTTCGGCATCGCCCCGCTGATGGCAGTAGTGCGTGACGACCTGGGGCTGACCAAGACCCAGATCGGCAACACCATCATCGCCTCGGTGGCGATCACCGTGATCGTGCGGCTCGCCATCGGTCTGCTGTGCGACCGTATCGGACCACGCAAGGCTTACACCTGGCTGCTCTGCCTGGGCTCGCTGCCGGTGATGTCGATCGGCCTGGCCGACAGCTTCGAGAGTTTCCTGCTCGCGCGCCTGGCGATCGGCGCGATCGGCGCCTCGTTCGTCATCACCCAGTACCACACCAGCGTGATGTTCGCGCCCAACGTGGTCGGCACCGCCAACGCCACCACCGCCGGCTGGGGCAATCTCGGCGGCGGCACCACCCAGATCCTGATGCCGCTGGTGTTCTCCGGCATCCTGATGCTGGGGGTGAGCGAAACGCTCGGCTGGCGCCTGGCCATGGTGGTGCCGGGTATCGTGCTCTTCTTGACCGGGCTGGCCTACTACCGCTTCACCCAGGATGCCCCTGACGGCAACTTCAGCGAGCTGCGCGCGCGCGGCGAGCTGCCCGCCGCGGATCGGGCCCACGGCGCCCGCCAGAGTTTCATGGCAGCGATCAAGGATGTGCGCGTCTGGGCGCTGTTCGTGGTCTATGCGGCCTGCTTCGGGGTGGAGCTGACGATCAACAACATCGCCGCCATCTACTTCTTCGATCAGTTCGACCTCGACCTCGCCACCGCCGGGCTGATCGCCGGGCTGTTCGGACTGATGAATCTGTTCGCACGCACCCTGGGCGGCGTGTTCTCGGATCTGTTCGCCCGCGGCAGCGGCCTCAAGGGGCGGGTACGCTGGCTGTTCGTCGCCATGCTGTGCGAGGGTATCGCGCTGATGGGCTTTGCCCAGATGCAGACGCTCGCCGTGGCCATCGCCATCATGCTGGTCTTCAGCCTGTTCGTGCAGATGGCCGAGGGCGCCACCTTCGGCGTGGTGCCCTTCGTCAACCCGCGCGCCCTGGGCGCGGTGGCCGGCATCGTCGGGGCCGGCGGCAACGCCGGCGCGGTGGCCGCGGGCTTCCTGTTCCGCAGCGAGGCGCTCACCTATCAGCAGGGGCTTTTCTATCTGGGTGTCACGGTGAGCCTGGTGTCACTGGCGACCTGGGCGATCCGTTTCAGCCCCGCGGCGGAAGACGAAGCGTGCACGGCCTACCGCGAGGCCGACAGCCGTCGCGGCCATACACCCAACGACACACCGAACACCCTGGCCACCCACTGAGCACGTGCGCCAGACCCCACAGCGCGGGCCGATCGGGCCCGCGCTGTGGGTATCGCTCTTTTCACCACGTCTATCATCGCTACCATCGCCAGTCCCCCGGCCCGCGTAACGGGCCAGGTATCCGGCACGATCACTCGACGCGCGTCGCCATCACCCTCGGCGCGGCGGGCGAGGTGTGGGTCATCGCCACCACGCTGCCCACCACGATCAGACAGGGCGACGGCAGGGGCGACTCGGCCAGCCGTGCGGGCATGTCCGCCAGGGTGCCCACCAGCGCCTGCTGCTCGGGCAGCGAGGCGTGGCTGATCAGCATCATCGGCCAGTCATCGGGCAGGCCGGCAGCGCGCAGACCGTGGCAGATCGCCGCCACCTTGGACAATCCCATGTAGAACACCAGCGTCTCGTCGCGCCGCGCCAGCGCGGCCCAGTCCGGCGTGCCCTGCTCCCGGCAGAGCTGGGCGGTGACGAAGCGCAGCTGCTGGGCGTGGGCGCGGTCGGTCAGCGGGATACCCATGGCCGCCACGGCCGCCGAGGCGGCGGTGAGCCCGGGGACGATCTCGACCTCGGCTCGGGTCGTGGCGATTGCCGCCAGCTCCTCGCCCATGCGACCGAAGACCCCTGGGTCGCCCCCCTTCAAGCGCACCACCCGCTTGCCCGCAGCGGCCAGTCTCGCCAGCAGCGCGCCGATCTCCGCCTGGGGCACGCTGTGGTGGCCACGCGCCTTGCCCACGTAGTAGCGCTCGCAGCCCGCCGGCAGCAGCGCCAGCACGTCGTCGCCGACCAGGCGGTCGTAGACCACCGCCTCGGCCTCGGCGATCCGCCGGGCGGCGCGCAGGGTCAACAGGTCCGCGGCGCCAGGGCCGGCGCCGACCAGGCTGACACGCCCGTAGGGACCGGCGGTTGGGGTAACGGCACCGACGCCGGCAAGGTCGACGCCGCGCGCTGTCTCCGGCCTCAGCCACTGGCGACCGCGCTGCCACAGCCGCGCCCAGCGGGCGCCGAAACGGGAATCGTGGATACTGAGTTCAGGCATCGACATGGGCGCTCTCCTCTTCGATCAGCGCTTTCAATTCGGGTTGGCAGGAGCCGCACTGGGTGCCGCAGGCGAGCCGCGCCCCCAGCGCCTCCACGCTGGTATCGCCGGCACGGATCGCGGCGACGATGCGCCGCTGGCCGACCTGATGGCAGCTACAGACGATGGTGCCGTCATCCTCGGCGCCACTGTCGCAGCCGGCCAGGACACGTCGGCGGTCATCGCCCTCAAGCCCGCGGGCGAAGCGCTGTTCGAGCCAGTGCAGCGCGGGCAGCGACGCCGGCGGCCCGACCAGCAGCCACCAGCGCAGCCGGCCGGCCTCGATACCGCTGGCGCGCAGCCTCCCCTGGGCGGCGTCACAGCTCCACTGGGAGACCGCCACCGGCAGCTCGGCCGCCAGCCACGCCAACCAGTCACGACCGGCGCTCTCCGGGGCACCGCCGAGCTGCCAGCGCAGCGCGTTGGCGAGCGGAATGCGCGCCCAGTAGTCACAGCCGGGGCGCGGGTCGATGCTCATCGCCAGATCGTCGGCGACGAGCAGCGTCGCCTCCCAGGTCAACGGCAGCGGCCGCAGCGCCACCGCGCCGTGCTTCGATTCGGGCTGCCCGGAGAGCGGGTCGACGTGGGCCTGGATCAGCGCATTGACCTTGGCACGGCCGCTGAAGGCCGCGTTCCAGTGCATCGGTGCGAACAGCTCGCCACGGCGCTGCGCCTTGGCCAGGCGCGCACGGGCCCGATAGCACCCACCGGGTGCTGCCAGTTCGACCAGCTGCTGATCCTTGATGCCGGCGTCGGCGGCATCCCGCGGGTGGATCTCGACGAACGGCTCGGCGCGGTGATTCATCAAGCGTGGCGCACGGGCCGTACGCGTCATGGTGTGCCACTGATCGCGGATGCGGCCGGTGTTGAGACGCAGGGGATAGCGCGCCGTGAGCGCCTGTGCCGGGGCGCGGGGGCGCACCGGCAGTAGCCGTGCGCGACCATCGGGCGTGGCGAAACGGCCATCCACGAACAGCCGCGGCGTGCCCGCCGGAGCGCTTGCGTTGACCGGCCACTGGATCGGCGCCAGGGCGTCGTAGCCTTCGCGGTCGAGATCGGCCAGACCCGAGATATCGAAGACCCGCCAGGGGCTATCGGCCTCTGCCGCGCCCGCAGTGCTATCACCGTTCTCGAACCCCGAGAGCCGGGCATGCTCGGCGAAGATCTGCGCCGGATGGCGGTAGGCGAACGCTTCGGCGTAACCCAGGCGGGCGGCGACCTGGCTCAGCGCCCACCAGTCGTGGCGTGCCTCCCCCGGTGGCGGCAGCAGCCCGCGCTGGCGCGAGATACAGCGCTCCGAGTTGGTCACGGTGCCATCCTTCTCCGACCAGCCGGTGGCCGGCAGCACGATATCCGCCACCTCCAGGATCTCGGCGTTGGCCAGGCAGTCGGAGACGATCACCAGCGGGCAGGCGGCCAGAACGCGCTTGATGTGGTCGGCCCGCGGCAGACTGACCACCGGGTTGGTGGCCATGATCCACAGCGCCTGTATCTCGCCGCGCTCGATCGCCTCGAACAGCGCCACCGCCTTCAACCCCGGCCCTTCGGGCAGGCTCGGCGTCAGCCCCGGCGTGCGCCAGAAACGGGTCACCCGGTCGATCGCCCCGGGCGAGTCGTAATCCATGTGCGCCGCCAGCTGGTTGGCCAGACCGCCGACCTCGCGCCCACCCATGGCATTGGGCTGGCCGGTGATCGAGAAGGGCCCGGCGCCGGGCAGGCCCAGTTTGCCGCCGGCCAGATGGCAGTTGATGATCGCTTGGCACTTGTCGCTGCCGCTGCTCGATTGGTTGATACCCTGGGAGTAGAGCGTGACCACGTGCAGCTGGCTGGCGAACCAGTAGTAGAAGGTCTCCAGGCGCTCCGGGTCGATATCGCAGTCGGCGGCGATGGCCGCGAGCGAGACATCGTCTTCCCGCGCCGCGGACAGGGTCTGTTCGAACCCCTGGGTATGGCGTGCGAGGTAGGTGCGGTCGAGCCGCCCGCTGGCCGCCATCCACGCCAGCAGGCCAGTGAACAGACGCGCATCGCTGCCGGGGGCGATCCCCAGATAGAGATCGGCGATCTCGCAGCTGTCGGTGACCCGCGGGTCGATCACCACCACCCGCAGCAGCGGATTGCGCTGCTTGGCCGCCTTCAGCCGCTGGTAGAACACCGGATGATTCCAGGCCGGGTTGGCGCCCACCAGTACCACCAGCTCGGCACACTCCAGATCGGCGTAGCAGCAGGGCACGGCGTCGGCCCCGAAGGCGCGTTTGTAGGCACTCACCGCCGAGGCCATGCACAGCCGCGAATTGGTATCCACGTGGGGAGTGCCCAAAAAGCCCTTGAACAGCTTGTTGGCGACGTAGTAATCCTCGGTCAACAGCTGGCCGGAGAGATAGGCCGCGACCGACTGCCGGCCATGCTCGCGCTGGGTCGCCGCCAACCGCTCGGCGAGGGTATCGAGCGCGCTGTCCCAGTCGACCCGCTGGCCATCCACCTGCGGATACAGCAGCCGCCCGTCAAGGCCCAGCGTCTCGTGCAGCGCACTCCCCTTGACGCACAGCCGCCCGCCATTGGCCGGATGGCTGCGCGTCCCCGCCACCGCCGAGGGCTTGCCGTCGCTGAAGGTGATATCGACACCACAGCCGACGCCGCAATAAGGGCAAGTTGTGGTGCCCTTGGAAGGCGGGCAAGTGGTGGTGCCATTGGAAGACGGGCAAGTCGTGGTGCCCTTAAAAGGCGGGCAGGTGTCGGTGCCCTCACCCATCACGTCGCCGGCGCCAGCGGCTCGGGGCGTCGCTTGCGAGGTGGGTTGAGATGCAGTTCGAGATAGCGGCATGGACTCCTCCCTCGATGCGCCAACAGCAGTGGGCACAAAAAAGGCCCGACCCCAAGCCGTAGCCTGGTGTCGGGCCTCGTTGCCCGTACCGCGTGCCCTGCCTCGAGCCCACGGATACTGTGTCACGGTCGTGCGGCTCGCGTTGGCCGCGTGTCGGCAGCGTCGATGCCCGCCGCAGCGGGCGACAGCGCCACTGCTCGTTTACGCCGCAATAACCGCGCCTTTTCGACGTTTTTGCCTTTTTATCAATACCCTACCCCGCTCGACGAGGCGCAACCGGCGTACTCGGCGCGATCTGACGCACGCCGATGCCAACTGATGGTGCAGTCGACGCGGTCGCTGCACCGTCAAGGCTCAACCTCGCTTGCCGAGACCCGCTGCCGCCCTCTCCTCCCTGATATCAACCCACTGAATCGGCGGTGATATCGGCACGCTGGCATGCGCTTCGCTTGGATCAACGCAGCAGCGGCCAACGGCGGTCGCGCTGCGTGTTAACCGATCCAGATTCAGGCCCATTCAGATTCAGGCAAAGGCGCCTGATGCCGCGGAGCTTCTCCTTCGCGTCATCAGGCGCCTTTTTGCGTTGTATGGGGCTTACCCGCCGCCAAGGGAGGACGAGATGAGAGAGATCGCACAGCCTGCCGAGCCCCTGAACACAGGCCCCCGGCGCTGGATCATCGTCGGCAATGGCATGGCCGGACATCGCCTGCTCAATACGCTGCGCACGCGCTGCCTCCTCGATGTCCAGATCACCCTGATCGGTGAAGAGCGTGCCGCCGCCTACAACCGGGTGCTGCTGTCGCCCTGGCTGGCCGGAGAGATCGCGCGGCCGGCGCTGGATCTGGAGATCGCCGAGACGCGCGGCAACGTCAGCGTCAGCGAGCGCCTGGGCCAGCGCGTCACGGCCATCGACCGCGCCGCCCGCGAGGTCACGCTGGAAACGGGCGAGCGTCTTGCCTATGACCGCCTGATTCTGGCCACCGGCTCGCACCCGGCGATGCCCCGGATTCCGGGCATCGAACTGGGCAACGTCGGCGCCTTCCGCACGCTCGACGACGCCGACTGGCTCGCGGCCCAGCCCCCGGGAAGCAAAGCCATCGTGGTCGGCGGCGGCCTGCTCGGCCTGGAAGCCGCCGAGGGCCTGCGCCGGCGCGGCCTCGAGGTGACCCTGCTGCAGCGCAGCGAACGGCTGATGAACCGGCAGCTGGACCGCACCGCCGCGGACTGGCTGGCGCAGGCCCTGGCCCAGCGCGGGTTGACGCTCTTGACCGGCGTCACCCTGGCGCGCTGTGAAGGCGACGCCGTGGGTAACGTCTGCGCGGTGACCCTCGCCGACGGCCGCCGGCTGGCCGCCGACTGCGTGGTCATCGCCGCCGGCATCGAGGCCCACAGCGAGCTGGGCAGATGCGCCGGGCTCGACGTCGCTCGCGGCATTCGCGTCGATGCCCACCTCACCACCAGCGACCCCCGCATCCATGCGCTGGGGGAGTGCTGTGAATTCGAGGGCGCCACCGTGGGGCTGGTGGAACCCATCTGGCAGCAGGTCGAGGTGCTCGCCGCGCATCTGTGCGCCGACGCCCCGGGCCAGCCCACCACGCCCGGCTATGAGCGGCACGACTGCGCCACCCGGCTCAAGGTCGCCGGCGTCTCGCTCTACGCCTTCGGCCCGGCCGAAGCCGAGGACGCCGCCACCGAGGTACTCACCTATGCCGACGCCGAACATGGCGACTATCGCCGGCTGCTGCTGCGCGACTCGCGTCTGATCGGCGCCCTGCTCTACGGCGACACCGCCGCCGGCCCGGCGCTCTTCGCCCTGGCCCAGGCGGGCACGCCCTTGTCTCTCTGTCGCGAGGCACTGCTGTTCGGCCCGCGCGATATCGAACGCCACCTGGCCACAGAGGCCCAACCGACCCAGGAGGAAGCGGCATGATACGCGACGCTACCACACCGGCAGCCGATGCCCCGGCACGCCTGATCGTGATCGGCAACGGCATGGTCGGCCACTACTGCCTCGAGCAGCTGGTCGCCCGTGACCTTCACCAGCACTATGCGATCACCGTGTTCGGCGAGGAGCGCCACCGCGCCTACGATCGGGTGCATCTCTCCGACTACTTCGGCGGCAGCGATGCCGAATCACTGGCGCTCGGCGATGCCGACTTCTGCGCCCGCCACGGCATCGAGCTGCGCCTGGGCGAGTGCATCAGCGCGATCGATCGCGAGAGGCGCGAGGTGGTCAGCGTCGTCGGCCGCTACCCCTTCGACCGCCTGATCCTGGCCACCGGCTCCTACCCCTTCGTGCCGCCGATTCCGACCCCGGCGGAGGACGCCAGCGGCCACGCCCGGCTGGTCTATCGCACCCTCGATGACCTCGACCAGATTCGTGCCGCGGCGGCGTCGCTGGCACAGCGCGAGGCCCCCGCGGAGTGGTGGTCGGCGGCGGCCTGCTGGGGCTGGAAGCGGCCAACGCGCTCAAGTCGCTGGGGCTGGAGGCTCATGTGGTCGAGTTCGCGCCGCGCCTGATGCCGGTGCAGCTCGATGCCGAGGGCGGCCAAGCGCTGCGGGCACGAATCGAGGCGCTCGGCGTCGGCGTGCACGTGGATCGCGCCACCCGCGAGATCGTGGCCGGCGAGGATCACCGCTATCGCATGAGCTTCACCGACGGCACCTGGCTGGAGACCGATCTGATCGTGTTCTCCGCCGGTATCCGCCCGCAGGACCGGCTGGCGCGTGAGTGCGGCCTGGCGGTCGGCGAACGCGGCGGGGTCGTCATCGACGACACCTGCGTCACCTCCGACCCGGCGATCTTCGCCATCGGCGAGTGCGCGCTGTGGAACGGCCGGATCTTCGGCCTGGTCGCCCCCGGCTACACCATGGCGCGCACCGTCGCCGGCTGTCTGGACGATGTCTGTGAACCCTTCAGCGGCGCCGACATGTCGACCAAGCTCAAGCTGCTCGGCGTCGACGTCGGCTCGATCGGCGACGCCCACGCCACCACCGAGGGGGCGGTGAGCTATCGCTTCATCGACGAGGCAGGCCACGGCTACCGCCGCCTGGTGGTCTCCGCCGACGGCAAGCGCGCCCTCGGCGCGGTGCTGGTGGGCGACAACGGCTACTACGACACCCTGCTGCAGTACGTGCAGAATGCCATTCCCCTCCCCGCCGACCCCGCCAGCCTGATCCTGCCCCAGGGCGAGGGCGCGCCGCTGCTGGGGGCCGATGCGCTGCCGGAGAGCGCCGCCATCTGCTCCTGTCACAACGTGACCAAGGGCGCGGTGTGCCAGGCGGTGGCCCAGGGCTGCACCGATCTCGCGTCGCTCAAGGCCGAGACCCAGGCGAGCACCGGCTGCGGCGGCTGCACCGCGCTGCTCAAGCAGGTCTTCGACCATGAACTCGAAAGCCGCGGCATCGCTGTCGACAAGAGCCTGTGCGAACACTTCGCCCATACCCGTCAGGAGCTCTACGACCTGGTGCGCGTCGAGGGCATCGAGAGCTTCGAGGCACTGCACGCGCGCCACGGCAAGGGGCATCTGGGGTGCGACATCTGCAAACCGGCGGTAGCCTCGATCCTGGCCTCGTGCTGGAACGCGCCGATCGCCGAGCCGTCGTTGATTCCGCTGCAGGACACCAATGACACCTTCATGGCCAACATGCAGAAGAACGGCACCTACTCGGTGGTGCCGCGTATCCCCGGCGGCGAAATCACCCCGGACAAGCTGATCGCCATCGGCGCGGTGGCCAAGAAGTATGCGCTCTATACCAAGATCACCGGCGGCCAGCGTATCGATCTGTTCGGCGCCCAGCTCCACGAACTGCCCGAGATCTGGCGCGAGCTGATCGAGGCCGGCTTCGAGACCGGTCACGCCTACGGCAAGTCGACGCGCACGGTGAAATCCTGCGTCGGCAGCACCTGGTGCCGCTACGGCGTGCAGGACAGTGTCGCCATGGCGCTGACCATCGAGAATCGCTACAAGGGCCTGCGTTCGCCGCACAAGCTCAAGTTCGCCGTTTCCGGCTGCACCCGCGAATGTGCCGAGGCGCAGAGCAAGGATGTCGGGGTGATCGCCACCGAGCACGGCTGGAACCTCTACGTCTGCGGCAACGGCGGCATGCGCCCGCGCCACGCCGAGCTGTTCGCCACCGATCTCGACGATGCCACGCTGCTGCGCACCATCGACCGTTTCCTGATGTTCTACATCCGCACCGCGGACAAGCTGCAGCGCACCTCGGTGTGGCGCGAGAACCTCGACGGCGGCCTCGACTATCTCAAGCAGGTCATCCTGGAAGACAGCCTCGGCCTGGGCGCCGAGCTGGAGGCGCAGATGCAGCAGGTGGTCGACCGCTACGAGTGCGAGTGGGCCGGCGCGCTCAAGGACCCGGAGAAGCTCAAGCGCTTCCGCACCTTCGTCAACGACCAACGCCCCGACCCCGATATCGTCAGCGTGGAGGAGCGTGATCAGCCACGTCCGGCGCGTGACGAAGAGATCGCCTCGCTGGCGGTGGAGGTGAGCTCATGAGCCTCTCGACCCTGGCGGCATCGCCCACGGCGCAACGCTCGTTGCCACACTGCGTGCGCCTCTGCACGCGGGCCGATCTGGTGGCGCACTCGGGCGTGGTGGCCTGGTACGCGGGCCATCAGATCGCGATTTTCTATTTACCGGGTCGGCCCGACGCTGCCGACGGTCGTTCCAGGCAGCCCGAAGACGCTGCCGGCCTTTCCAGTCGGCCCGACGCTGCCGACGATCGTTCCAGGCAGCCCGAGGACGCTGCCGGCGAGCGCCTCTACGCCGTCGACAACCGCGACCCCTTCTCGGGGGCCAATGTGATCGGGCGCGGCATCATCGGCGAGCTCCAGGGTGAGCGAGTGGTCGCTTCGCCGCTCTACAAGCAGCACTTCCGGCTGCGTGACGGGGTCTGTCTGGAGCACCCCGAACAGCGCCTGCAGACCTGGCCCGTCGCCCTGCGTGGCGATGACGTCGTGCTGCTCGAGGCGGATACCCGATCCTGAGCGCCGCGGTCGTCACGACCGACTGCCGCACGCGCCCGGTGCAACTGGCTGGACCCAGCAGTAAACGCTTTTCCTGTAACGACGATTCACAACAACGACAAATCACGACAAGCGAGGAAAGCCCCATGTCCTATCTCACGCCCGCCGAGTTCGTCACCAAGATGGTCGACACCGGCGAATCCAAGATCTTCATGTCGACCCGCGACACGGTGATCCGCGCCTACATGGCCGGTGCCATCCTGGCCCTGGCCGCGGCCTTCGCGATCACCATCACGGTGCAGACCGGCCAGCCGCTGGTGGGCGCGATCCTGTTTCCGGTGGGGTTCGTGATGCTCTATCTCATGGGCTTCGATCTGCTCACCGGGGTGTTCATGCTGACCCCGCTGGCGCTGCTGGACCGGCGCCAGGGCGTCACCGTCGAGCGGGTGCTGCGCAACTGGGGCTGGGTCTTTCTGGGCAATCTCGGCGGCGCGCTGACGGTGGCGCTGATGATGGCCTTCATCCTCACCTACGGTTTCTCCATCGGCCCCGGCGCGGTGGGCGAAAAGATCGCCGGTATCGGTGAAGCGCGCACACTGGGCTACGCCCAGTACGGCCTGGCCGGCTGGTTCACCATTTTCGTGCGCGGCATGCTGTGCAACTGGATGGTCTCGATGGGCGTGGTCGGCGCGATGATCTCCACCTCGGTGAGCGGCAAGGTGATCGCGATGTGGATGCCGATCATGCTGTTCTTCTACATGGGCTTCGAGCACTCCATCGTCAACATGTTCCTGTTCCCCTCGGCGATGATCATGGGCGGCGGTTTCTCGGTCATGGACTACATGATCTGGAACGAGATCCCCACGGTGCTGGGCAATCTGGCCGGCGGTATCGCCTTCACCGGTCTGACCCTCTACGCCACCCATGTGCGTACCGGCCCCAAGCGCGACCTGATCTGACCCACCCGCCGCCGGCGACGGCGGCACACGTATCGACCCCAGGAGACACCCCATGGACAAGCTGGAAATGCACCACACGCTGATGGCCGCCAAGGCGCGCCAGGGCCTGAGCTGGGACGACCTGGCCGCGGCCAGCGGCCACTCGCCGGTGTGGGTCGCCTCGGCCTGCTACGGCATGAACAGCGCCCCCGCGGAAAGCGCGCGCCGGATCGCCGAGGCCTTGGACCTGAAAGAGGAACTCGCTGACGAGGTGGTGGCGGCACTCGAAGCCTTCCCCACCAAGACCTGGGATCAGGCCGTTCCCCAGGACCCGCTGATCTACCGGCTCTACGAGATCGTCGGCGTCTACGGACCGACGCTGAAGGACGTCATCCAGGAGAAGTTCGGCGACGGCATCATGAGCGCCATCGACTTCGAGATGGCAGTGGAGCGAGAGGAAAATCCCAAGGGAGATCGGGTGGTGGTGACCTTGAACGGCAAGTTCCTGCCCTATAAGAGCTGGTGAGGCGAAGCCCGCCGGCCTACGCGCATGCCGGCGGGGAGGCCGGCACCCAACAATTCTTCAACGAGGGGTTAGTAGGAGATTTCTCATACCATTTGTTACGAGACCTTTGCCTTATTTACAAAAAATCACACAAAAAGCCAAATCGAACCTGTGCCGTCGGGTATCTGGCCGCCCAGCGAGCCGGACCGAGTCACCGTGACAACGTAACCACACTCGATCGCGACACAGGTGTTTTCGATGAAAAAAGTCTGGATCCACTCTTTGGCGTGCTGCAGCGCGATGAGTGCCGCGCTACTCGCCTCCCCCGTTTTCGCCAAGGATGTCAGCGCCTGTCTGATCACCAAGACCGATACCAACCCCTACTTCGTGACCATGAAGAAAGGCGCCGAACAGAAGGCGGCCGAACTGGGCGTCACGCTGAAGACCTACGCCGGTAAGTACGATGGCGACAATCAGGGCCAGGTCGAGGCCATCGAGACCTGCATCGCCGATGGCGTCGACGGCATCTTGATCACCCCTTCCGATACCAAGGCAATCCTTCCCGCGATCCAGAGGGCGCGTCAGGCCGGCCTGATGATCGTCGCCCTCGATACCAAGCTGCAGCCGACCAGCGCCGCCGATGCCACCTTCGCCACCGACAACGTCGAAGCCGGCAAGCTGATCGGCGAGTGGGCCAAGCAGCACATGGGCGATAAGCAAGCTCATATCGCATTCCTGGATCTGGCGGTCAGCCAGCCTTCGGTGGGGGTACAGCGCGATCAGGGCTTCATGCAGGGCTTCGGCATCGATATCAAGGACCCCAACCGCTGGGGTGACGAAGACGATCCGCGCATCGTCGGCCACGACCTGAGCTACGGGGCCGAAGATCGTGGGCGCACGGCGATGGAAAACCTGTTGCAGAAGGACCCGAGCACCAACCTGGTCTACACCATCAACGAACCTGCGGCGGCCGGCGCTTATCAGGCTCTCAAAGCGGTGGGGCTGCAGGATCAGGCCACTATCGTCTCCATCGATGGCGGCTGCCCAGGGGTGAAGAACGTCCAGGAAGGCATCATCGGCGCCACGTCACAGCAGTACCCGCTATTGATGGCGGCGAAAGGCATCGAGGCGGTCAAGACCTACGTCGACACCGGCGAGAAACCCCAGAACAGCCCAGGGCTGGACTTCATCAACACCGGGGTCAATCTGGTCACCGACCATCCGGTCGAAGGCGTCGACTCGATCAGTACCGAGGAAGGCCTGAAGCGCTGCTGGGGCTAGCGCCACGCCAAGAGCGACGGCTTTTCATGGCCATGCGCCGGCAGTGACGAGCACCATGCCGGCGCGTCAGGGATTGCCATCTGATGGATAGCCATCGATCAGAACTCCCATGCGCCCAACGGGTAAGCGGTTGACCGTGATGACAACCGGTTCCATCAAATTTCGACACGCTACGCATCGATTCCAGTGGAGATGCGCGCGAATCCGCGCCCAGTCGCAAGGAGCAGCTATATGAGTAATGCATCCGGCTCGGCGCGGGCGGCGCCATCCGACGGCGCGGTACAGCCGTCCGATACGCATCGGCACACGCCCGCCCAGCGTCTTCAGCACTTCCTGCACGCCAACCCGGCGGCCGTACCGATGATCGTGGTGGCCGTCTCGGCCGTGGTGTTCGCCGCGCTCCTCGGCCCGAAGTTCTACTCGGCATTCACCCTGACCCTGATCCTCCAGCAGGTGGCCATCACCGGCATCGTCAGCGCCGGCCAGACGCTGATCATCCTCACCGCCGGCATCGATCTGTCGGTGGGGGCGATCATGGTGCTGAGCTCGGTGGTCATGGGCCAGTTCGCCATGCACTACGGCGTACCGGGGTTCGTCGCGGTGCTCGCCGGGCTGGCGACCGGCGGGCTCTGCGGTTTGGTCAATGGGCTACTGGTCGCCCGGGTGAAGCTGCCCCCCTTTATCGTCACGCTGGGGACCTGGTCGATCTTCGGCGCGATCACCTTCATCTATTCAGGCAACGAGACGGTGCGCAGCCAGGACATCGACCAGACCGCGCCCATCCTGCATCTCTTCGGTAACACCTTCCATATCGGTCATGCCGTCTTCACCTACGGCGTGATTCTCATGCTCGTGATCTCCGCCCTGCTGTGGTACGCGCTCAACAAGACCGCCTGGGGGCGGCATGTCTACGCCGTCGGCGACGACAAGCACGCAGCCATGCTGGCGGGCATTCGTACCGGGCGGGTGCTGGTGTCGGTATATGTGGTCACCGGGCTGATCTGCGCCCTGGCCGGCTGGGCCCTGATCGGGCGTATCGGCTCGGTATCGCCGCAGGCGGGCCAACTGGAGAACATCAATGCCATCACCGCCGTGGTGATCGGCGGTACTTCGCTGTTCGGCGGGCGTGGGTCGATTCTGGGCACCCTGTTCGGCGCGCTGATCGTCGGCGTGTTTTCCCTCGGGCTGCGGCTGCTCGGCACCGACCCGCAGTGGACACAGCTCACCGTCGGGGCGCTCATCATCATCGCGGTCGCAACCGACCAATGGATTCGGAAGGCTTCAGCATGACGACGACAACCCAACCCATCCTCTCAGCCCGCGGTCTGACCAAGCGCTACGGCCCGGTCACCGCGCTTGACCACAGCGATTTCGATCTCTATCCCGGCGAAGTCCTCGCCGTCATCGGCGATAACGGCGCCGGCAAATCGACGCTGATCAAGGCGCTCTCCGGCGCGGTCATCCCCGATTCGGGCGACATTCGGCTCGACGGCCAGCCGGTGCAGTTCGCCACGCCGATACAAGCTCGCGACGCCGGTATCGAGACCGTCTACCAGACGCTGGCGCTGTCACCGGCACTGTCGATCGCCGACAACCTGTTTCTGGGTCGAGAAATTCGCCGCAAGGGCGTGCTCGGCAAGGTATTGCGCATGCTCGATCGCCAGGCGATGGAAACATTCGCCCGCGACAAGCTCGCGGAGCTGGGTCTGCTGACCATTCAGAACATCGGCCAGGCGGTGGAGACGCTATCCGGTGGGCAGCGTCAGGGCGTGGCGGTCGCGCGCGCCGCGGCGTTCGCGGCCAAGGTGATCATCATGGACGAGCCCACCGCCGCGCTGGGCGTCAAGGAGTCGAACCGCGTGCTGGATCTGATCCGCGAGGTCAAAGCGCGCGGTCTACCGATCGTCCTGATCTCCCACAACATGCCGCATGTCTTCGAGGTGGCCGACCGGATCCATATCCACCGGCTCGGCCGGCGTATCGCGGTGGTCGACCCCAAGGCGATCTCGCCCTCGGACGCCGTGGCCATCATGACCGGCGCCAAGGCACCGCCGGAGGCGGGGCTGGCGGCCTGAGAGGGTATCGGTCAGATCGGGCGGCGCGATGGCGGCGGCAAATCGAGCCGGCCGTCACGCGACTCGTCCACGCTTCACGTACACGCTCCACGTCCACGCGCGACAGCCACGCATGAGGGTCATGCGCGGCGTTCATGCCCCACAATCACGCCACATCAGGGTGACCCGCTCGCCGCGGTAGTCGAGTTCTTCCTGCGTCTGCCAGCCCAGGCGGGCATAGAGCGCCTGCTGGTCGGGCGTATACAGATAGCAGCCGGGGCAGCCGCCCACGCGCGCCTCTTCGGCCACGCGCTCGACCAGCGCCGAGGCGATTCCCCGCCCGCGCCACGCCGGCGGCACGAACACCGAGGCCAGCCACGGTGTCAGCTCGGGACGCGAGTCCAGATCGCTCTCGGTGAGACTGGCCGTACCCACCGGAATCTCACGTCCCGCCTCCTCGGCGATGGCGACGAACACCGAGGGCACGCCCTGCTCACCGCACTGCCGGCGCAGGTGATCACGCCACTGCGGCCAGCTCTCTTCGGGATAGAGCGCGCCCCAGGCGGCGTAGGTCCAGCGCGCCAGCGTATCGAGATGGGGAGAATCCGGGCGTAGGCGCCGCAGTTCGGGCAGTGGCTGAGACATCCTCGACTCCTGGTGGCGTGGGATGTCCGACCTTAGCACGGCCAGCTCCGGCGGCTGGCCTCGGCTCATGCCTTTTTGACGAATTCCGACTTGAGCTTCATGGCGCCGATACCCTCGATCTTGCAGTCGATATCGTGGTCGCCGTCGACCAGGCGGATGCTCTTGACCTTGGTGCCCACTTTCACCACCAGCGAGGAGCCCTTGACCTTGAGATCCTTGATCACGGTGACGCTGTCGCCGTCGGCCAGCGGCGTGCCGTTGGCATCCACGATCGCGGGCGTGTCGCTGGTGCTCTCCTCTTCGGCCTCACCGGACCATTCGTGACCGCACTCGGGGCAGACGTAGAGGCGCATGTCGGCGTAGGTATAGATCGAGGCGCACTGCGGGCAGGGGGGCAACTGACTCATATCGAGATCCATGGCGATGGCGACGCCCTCATGACATCCAGGTAGAGGACATCGAGGTAGGCGTGCGCAGGGGCGGTCTTGCTGTTGGAGGCGCGATTGTAATCCCCGCTCATGCCCCTGCCCAGCGCCGCAGGCCGGCAGCGACGCTTTGTCGCGCGCCCGGATCGGTGTCAGCGAGCCGCACGGCGAGGCCTGCCCGGGTTATGCTGGGCGCACCGGTCGCGCGCGACCGGTATCCCTTTTTCGGCGTCTGCCGTGTCTTCACCCGCCCACAGGAGTCCCTATGCTGACCTTCCATACCGCCGATACCCAGCTCCGCCATCCCCGCAGCGAACTGCACGGCGGCCAGCTGGTGACGCCCTTCGAGTGTCCCGAACGGGTGGAGATCATTCTCGCGCGGATTCATGCGGCGGCCCTGGGTGAGGTACGTGAGCCCGAGCGCCGCGGGCTCGACGGCGTGCTCGAGATCCATGACAGCGCTTATGTCGAGTTCCTGGAAACCCTCTGGGAGAACTGGCAGGCCGAAGGCCACGGCGGCGAGCCGATCCCCAGTATCTGGCCGGCGCGCACGCTGCGCGGCGACCGTATTCCCGAGAATCTCGAAGGCCGTCTCGGCTACTACGCGCTGGCGGCGGAAACTTCGGTCTGCGCCGGTACCTTCCGCGCCGCGCTGGCGAGCAAGGACATCGCGCTGGCCGCCACCGACCAGGTGCTGGCCCACGGCGGTGGCGCCTTCGGGCTGTGCCGCCCACCCGGCCACCACGCCGCCCGCGATCAGTTCGGCGGCTACTGCTTCTTCAACAATGCCGCGATCGCCGCTCAGCACGCCCGTGACCAAGGTGTCGCGCGGGTCGCCATTCTCGATGTCGACTTCCATCACGGCAACGGCACTCAGGAGATCTTCTACGACCGGGACGACGTGCTGTTCGCCTCGATCCACGGCGACCCGGCGCTGGAGTTCCCCTACTACCTGGGCTATGCCGACGAGACCGGCAGCGGCCGCGGCGAGGGCTTCACTCTCAACTACCCGCTGGCGCCGGGCACCGACTACCCGCGCTGGCGCCAGGCGCTGGAAGACGCCCTGGCGCGCATTCAGGCGTTCGGCGCCGAGCTGCTGATCGTCTCCCTGGGGGTCGATACCTTCGCCCAGGACCCGATCAGTTCGTTCACCCTCGCAAGCGAGGACTTCAGCGACTACGGCGGCCTGCTCAAGCGCGCCGGCCTGCCCACGGTATTCCTGCTCGAAGGTGGCTACGCGGTGGAAGAGATCGGGGTCAACGTGGTCAATGTGCTCAGCGGCTTCGACGCTGGCTGATACGTCGTCCTGAGGTGCCCCATTCAAGGCTGATGGCCCCCCTTTCAGGCATAAAACTTTCAGGCATAAAAAAAACCCGCGCAAGAGGGGGGATGCGCGGGCGAGGCGGGGTGTTACCTAGGAGATGCGTCTCAGACGCGACTCGAACGACTGCTAATAGGACGACGATTACCGAGTAATTCGCAATCGATGCTCTATTCAACGAGGAATAGATTAGCACCCTTATATTTCACGCGCAATACAACACCCGCATATCGCGGTCATCGCTGCTGAGGCCCTTGGGCCGGGTCCTCCTCTGAAGGCGAGTCGTCCGCTGGCCGAGCGTCATGCGAAGATCCAGCAGGCGTCTCGGAAGGCACATGCCTGGCCTCCAGCTCCTGGCGATGCGTGCGCAGCTCGCCGCGCAGCGCCTCGATCTCGGCCTGTAGCTCACTGACCTGTTCGATCATGTGACGCATCATGCGCCGGTTGGCCTTGTGCTGGCGCGACTCCGATTCGCCCTGATCCTCGACGAACAGCGAGCTGACATAGGCCGCGAAGCTACCGAACAGCCCTACCCCACAGACCATCAGCAGCACCGCAACGACACGCCCCAGGGTGGTCACCGGATAGTAGTCGCCATAGCCGACGGTGGTCACCGTGACGATCGCCCACCACAGCGCATCCTCGGCGGTGTTGATCGGGCTGTGCGGATCGGGGGCCTCGACCAGCAGTACGGTCACCGCACTCACCACCACCAGCAGGACGGTCGCGGTGGCGACGGAGGCGAGCACCCCTTCGGCGCGGTTGCGAAACAGCAGTTGCCAGATCAGCTCCATCGAACGCAGCGCGCGCAGAATGCGCAACACCTGTACGACCCGCGCCAGGCGCGCGGCCTGGAACCAACCGGCCGGGATGCATGAAAGCAGATCGAGCCAGCCCCAGCGCATATAGCGCCACTTGTTCGGTGCACGGTGGAAGCGCAGACAGAAATCGATGAAGAAGACGGCGCAGACGACATAGTCGAGGTAGCCAATCAGCCGCTCGATCTCCGGTGGCAGGGTCAGGAAGGCGCTCGCGAACAGTGCCGCGAGCACGTAGAACGACATCGCCAGCACGAAGAGCTGGAAGGGAGAGACGTGCTGTTTCATGGATCATCCGCTGACGATGACGATGACGATGGAAATGTCAGCGCCGCGAGCGCGTCAGCCGACGCCGAGCGGCTCGCGCCCAAGCCGCGCAGGCTGGCACCGAAGCCGGGCAGGCACGCTCGGGCCACGCTCACCCGTCAGGCGGAGCAGGGGTTGGCGGCCTTGAGCTGGGTGAAGTTGGTGACGAAGGTCTCCATCTTCTCCGCGTCGTAGGCCTGCAAGCCGCTGATCACCAGCTTCTTGGAGCCGGTACCCACCGCACGCCCCTGGCAGCGCATGCGGAACTCGAGCAGCGCCTCGCCGCGCTTGCCCTTGACGTCGAGCTCGGCCCCGGCGAACTCGAGATCGAGGTCACAGGGGTCATGGTCTTCGAGGCTGAAGCCCATGCTGTCGTAGATCACCAGCGGGCGCTGGGGGTTGAACATGACGCCCTTGTCTTCGAGCAGCGGCTTCAGATAGTGAGGGAAATTGCGCCCGGAAAACGCCACGTAACGCCGGGTAAACGTCTCCACCGTAGCCGGGTCGCGCAGCGTCCAGCCCTCGCGCTCGACGCGCAGGTACTGCTTGCCGGCAGCGTCCTCGACGCTCACCGTGCCGGCACCATCCTCGACGAAGTGCAGCGGCACGCGGTCGCCGACCATGCCACAGAAGTGGAAGGTCATCCGCTGCGACAGCCCGTAGTGCGACAGTACCAGCGCGAACAGTAGATCGCCGGGCACGCAGAAGCGCCGCGCACAGGGGTCGTGGATCGGATTGTAATCGCCGGCGATTTCGCGGGCGAACCGGCTGGCCTGCTCCGCAGAGATGCAAAAGTGGCCGGCGTCGGTAGAATGAAACTCGTCGAGAAACATGGGCAATCGACCTACACGTCGAGTGACTGGCTCCGGAGCATTGATCAAGACGCGCTTTTTACCACAAGCCATCTCCAAGTTCAGCGCCGCATTAACGTTTTGCGACAAATAATAGCTCAGGGTCCGGCGAGATTCCCATCGCGGCCACGACATCGTGTCGTTAGCGCAGCAAGAGACGCCGCAGCGAACGATGTTGGCGAAGGCCTTCGGCGCGCGCCGCGAGAGCTCTGCGCCCAGTCACGACAGCCCCCGGATTCGATCACCGCGCCCACCAGGATGCCGCCATGCCCCAGACCACGCCGCCCGCGACGTTTCCCTGCCCCTGCGGCAGTGGCCTCGGCTATGCCGACTGCTGCCAGCCGCATCATCGCGGTGAGACGCTGCCGGCCACGCCCGAGGCATTGATGCGTTCGCGTTATTCGGCTTTTGCAATCGGCAACCTCGGACACTATCTGTATCACACCTGGGACCCGGATACCCGTGACACTCTGACACCCGAGCTGCTCGACCAGCGCGACTGCGACTGGCTGGGCTTGGAGATCCTTGAGAGCAGTACCCGCGGCAGCCAGGGCACGGTCACCTTCAAGGCGCACTACCGGCCCTTGAACGCGATATCCGGCGCTTCGGCGTCGGTGCTTCATGAGCGCTCGCGCTTCCGTCGTCGCCAGGGGCGCTGGCGCTACCTGGACGGCGAGATCGACCCCGTCGCCGCGGGCAACGCCCCCCAGCGCAACGCCCCCTGCCCCTGTGGCAGCGGCAAGAAGGCCAAGCGCTGCTGTCACCCCTGAGCCGAGATGCGGAAGGCGCACGCTGGCAGGCGCGCCCGTGCGGAACTAGGCTGCTTACTCGATACGCGCCGCCGTTCCCCCTCGCCCCCATGGGGCCCAGGACGGCAGACACGATGGCAGATACCGCAGGCAGATGAAGACTCTGGACGACGCGACGCAGACACTCTCGACACAGGCACTCTCTACGCAAACCCTGGTCCACCTGCAGCAGCGCCTGAGCGACTGGCTCGGCCTGCCCGGGTGGATCCTGCTGCCGATCGCCATCGTGCTGCTCGCCGCAGTCGCCGACCTGGTGCTCTACTTCGTTCTCGGCCGACTGGAGCAGCGTCTGGTGCGCTCGCCGCGGCGCTGGGACGACCCTTTCCTGCACGCCCTGCGCCTGCCGCTGCGCTGGTGGATCTGGATCAGCGCACTGATGATCGGCACCGGAGTGATCGGCGCGCATCTCGGGGTCACCGCACTCACCGGCTTCCTGTTCAAGAGCGGCGCCCTGATCACCCTGCTGCTGCTGGCCTGGAGCGGCATCCGCCTGATCCGGCGACTCGAACAGCGCCTGGTGTTTCCGCCGGTCAACTGCCGGGCGCGGCCGGTGGATCAAACCTCGGCATCGGCACTGACCAAGATCGTCGGCGCGGTACTGATCGTCACCCTGATCCTGATCGGGCTGCAGATACTCGGTGTGTCGATGTCGAGCATCCTTGCCATGGGCGGCTTCGGCGGTCTGGTGATCGGCTTCGCCGCGCGCGACGTCATGGCCAACTTCTTCGGCGGCATGGTGGTCCATCTGGACAAGCCGTTCGTGGTCGGCGACTGGATTCGCTCCCCCGACCGCGAGATCGAGGGCATGGTCGAGGATATCGGCTGGCGCCTGACCACCATCCGCACCTTCGCCGGACCACCGCTCTACGTGCCCAATGCCTGGTTCAGCCAGATCTCGGTGGAAACCCCCACGCGCATGGTCAACCGCCGGCTGTGGGAGACCGTGGGCCTGCGCTATCAGGATGCCGGCGCCATCGAAGCGATCACTGGCGATATCCGCCAGCTGCTCAAGCACCACGACGAGATCGACCAGGACGAACTGATCACGGTCAACTTCACCACCTTCGGTCAGTACGCGCTGGAGATCATGCTCTATGCCTTCACCCGCGAGACCGACTGGCAGCGCTTCCACGAGATCAAGCAGGAGATCCTGCTCAAGGTGCGCGACATCATCGAGAAGCATGGCGCCGAGCTGGCCCTGCCCGCCTCCCGGCTCTACCTGCCCGAGGGCGTCGGCATACGTCGCGACGGTGACGCCGAGCCGGGGTCGGCCGCGCACGGTGGCGACCAGGCGGACAGCGCAGCCGGTGGCGAGACGCATGGTGAAGAAACACATCGCAAAGAGACACGGGGCGAAGAAACACGTGGCATAGAGAAGGATCGTGACACCCGCGCTCGTCGCACCCGTGCTCGCCCCGGGCCGAGCGAGGATGACGCCGGCACGGGCGATGCCGATGCCTGAACCGGCTCAGTCCGCCCCGCGCAGGGCCAACCAGCGCCGCGCCAGCCATCCGCCCGCCCGCGCGATCTCCGCCGGCGTCGCCCCGGCATAGCCGAGTACCAGCCCGGCCTGCACGGGCGCACGCAGATAGTATTGCGATAGCGGCGAAAGCAGAATATCCGCCGCCGCGGCCTGCTCGACCAGCGTGCGCTCCTCATCGAGGGTGTCGAGCCGTGCCACCAGGTGCATGCCCGCCTGCCCCGCCGACAGCACCAGCCCACGCGCCACCGCCGGCGCCAACGCCTCGCGCAGCGCGGCCTGGCGCTGGCGATAGCATTCGCGCATCTGTGCCACGTGGCGCGCGAAGTGCCCCTCGCCGATGAAGTCGGCCAGCGCCGCCTGAACCAGGTACTGCCCTTCCCGGTGCAGGCGCGCGTTGGCGCGTCGGAACGGCTCGACCAGCGCCTCCGGCAGCACCAGATAGCCCAGGCGCAGCCCCGGATAGAGCACCTTGCTGAAGGTGCCCACATAGATCACCGGAGCCTCCTCGATCAGCCCCTGCAGCGAGGCGATCGGCGCGCTGGCATAGCGGAACTCGCTGTCGTAGTCATCCTCGATGATCCACGCCCGGTGGCGCCGGGCCAGGGCCAGCAGCGCCATGCGCCGGGCCAACGGCAGCGTCACCCCGCAGGGGTACTGGTGAGACGGCGTGACATAGATCAGCCGCGGCGCCGGCGTGTCCGCCGCCAGCGCCGCCACGTTCATCCCTTCGGCGTCCACCGGTACCGGTTCGAGCGCGAGCCCGGCCGAGACGAAGCAGGATTGCGCACCGCCGTAGCCGGGCTCCTCCATCCACAGCGTATCGCCGACATCCGCCAGCAGCCTGGCCACCAGCTCGAAGCCCTGCTGGGCGCCCTGGGTGATCAGAATCTGCCCCGGGTGACAGCGCACCGAGCGCGACAGCCGCAGGTAATCGCACAGCGCCTCGCGCAGCGCACTCACCCCGCCCTGGCTCTGGTAGTCGAACCACGCCATCGGCGCACGCTGCTGGTGGCGCCGCAGCAGCCGCTGCCAGCGCTCCCGCGGGAAGCGATCCAGCGCCGGAACACCGGGCGCGAAGGCGCTATGGCGGCCGCTCAGGGTGCGTTCGAAATCGAGAATGCGTGTGCCACGCTCGGAGAGTGGCGGCAGCACGTCGCTCCCGCCACGTGGGGCCGGCGGCGGCGGTTGCCACTCGGCGACGAACACCCCCGAGCCCGGTCGCGCCTGGAGAAATCCCTCGGCCACGAGTCGCTCCACCGCCCCCAGCACCGTGTTGCGTCCGATCCCCAGCGCCGCGGCCAGCCGCCGGGATGCCGGTAACTGGCTACCCGTCGCCAGCGCCCCGCTCTGGATCGATTCGCGCAGCGCCGCATAGAGCCGCTGGCCCAGCGTGAGGGAAGCGTTGGGGGAATCGTTATGAGACGCCGATGCGGCGAGCTTCAAGCCGATCGCTTCGATGATCCACAGCTGATGCGCCTGGGATGCCGACACTGGTTCCCCCAATATGGTGATAACTGGCTCTTACCGGGGAACCACTATGCCGCCACACTGACCCCAAGTCACTGCCCCGGAGCCCAGCATGCCAACGTTCGATCTCGCGACCCCGATTCGCCTCGCCACCGCCGCGGATATCCCCGAGCTGACACCGCTGGTCGACGCCTACCGGCGCTTCTATCGACAGCCCGGAGACCTGGAGGGTGCGCGTGCCTTTCTTACCCAGCGCTTCGCCAACGGCGACGCCCATCTGCTGCTGGCGTTGGATGCCCAGGGCAGCGCCCACGGCTTCGTGCAGCTGTTTCCGGTGCCCTCGACCACCAGCCTGGCGGTGCGCTGGATCCTCAACGATCTGTTCGTCGCCCCCGAGGCGCGCGGCCAGGGCATGGGCAGCGATCTGCTGCGGGCGGCGCGCCAGCTCGCCCGCGACCACGGCGTGCCCCAGTTGATGCTGCGGACCCAGGTCGAGAACCACACCGCGCAGTCGCGCTATCAGGCCCTCGGCTGGCAGCGCGACGAGGCCTTCTTCACCTATTTGTTGAATACGGACTGTTGAATAACGAACTGTTGAATGCGGACTGCTGACCACCGCTCCACTACCGAAGGGCCCCCCGATGCCACCCTCCTGCACCGAGAACCGCCACGGCCAGCCGATTGGTCTGCCGGTGGCCGCCTGGCAACCTGCGCATCGCCCAGACCATAGCGTGCTGACGGGGCGCTACTGCCGGCTCGAGCCGCTCGACGCGCCCCGCCACGCGGCCTCGCTGTGGCAGGCGTGGCGCCATCCCGATCCGGCCCTCACCGATGACCGCGAGGGCGAAGCGCGCTGGACCTATCTCGGCGGCCGCCCGTTCGCCGACGAGGCCGGCTGCCGCCGCTGGCTGCAGACCATGAGCGCGGGCCAGGACCCCTGGTGCTACGCGATCATCGATCCCCAGGATGACCAGGCCGTGGGCATGGCCACCTATCTCAACATCGTGCCCGACGACGGCCGGATCGAGATCGGCCATCTCAACTTCTCGCCGCGCATGGCCCGCAGCCGGCTCTCCAGCGAAGCGCTGATGCTGCTGATGGCGCACAGCTTCGCCCTGGGGTATCGGCGCCTCGAGTGGAAGTGCGACGCGCTCAACGCCCTCTCGCGCCGGGCGGCCGAACGCCTCGGTTTGCGCTTCGAAGGCGTCTTCCGCCAGCACCGGGTGGTCCAGGGGCGTAACCGCGATACCGCCTGGTTCTCGGTGATCGATGATGAGTGGCCCGCGCTTCACGCCGCGCACCAGCAGTGGCTCGCCCCGGATAACTTCACCCCGGCGGGGGCCCAGCGCCAGCCATTGACGCGTTTCCGAGCGCCACTCGACGTCTCGGCAAGGGCCTGAGCATGCACCGACCGCCGCCCTTTCGACTCGACGACAGCACCGCGCTGGACGCCATGGCACGCGCCCCCCTTCGCCACCCTGATCACCCAGGATGCCGACGGCTGGCTGGCCGATCACCTGCCGCTGCTGCGGTTAGCCGAGCGCGAGGGTGCACCCCTGGGTGTGCTGCGTGGCCACGTCGCGCGCGCCAACCCGCTGGTCGCTGGCGCCGCGCACCGCCCGGCACTGGCAATCTTCCATGGCCCCCAGGCCTATATCACCCCCAGTTGGTATCCCGCCAAGCGTGAGCACGGCCGCGTAGTGCCGACCTGGAACTATCAGGTCGTCCACGCCCACGGCACGCTACGCCTGATCGACGACGCGAGCTGGCTGCGTGACACCGTGGCCGCCTTGACCGACCACTTCGAAAAGGATCGCGCCCGCCCCTGGTCGATCGAGGACGCACCAGCAGGCTTCATCGACGGCCTGTGCCGCGGCATCGTCGGCGTCGAGCTGGTGATCGAGCGGCTCGACGGCCAGCACAAGGCGAGCCAGCACAAATCCGATGCCGAACGCGTGGCGATCCAGCGCGGCCTGGTCGACGAGCGCGGCTTCGACGAGGCCACGGCGCGCTGCCTGAGTGGATGGAGAGAGACCGATGAACGCCACTGATCAGCGCCCGGCCCCCCGCACCGCTGGACCTCGCCGGTCAGCGGCGTAAAATGCGCGGCGTTCATTCCGGTGTCGCGCTTGCCCGCCATCCGCGCCCCCCTTCACGACCCGGTCCGCCCTTTACGTGGGCGACTACCAGGAGTTATGGCATGTCCTCTACCGATCAACCGATCGTGGTCGCGGCGTTGTATCGCTTCGTCACGCTCGACGACTTCGAAGCCCTGCGCGAACCGCTGCTCGAAGAGATGCAGCGTCTCGACGTCAAGGGCACCCTGCTGCTCGCTGCCGAAGGCATCAACGGCACAGTCTCCGGCAGCCGTGCCGGGATCGATGCGCTGCTCGCCTGGCTCAAGCGCGACCCGCGCCTGACGGCGCTGGAGCACAAGGAGTCCTACTGCGACGAGCAGCCCTTCTACCGCACCAAGGTCAAGCTCAAGCGCGAGATCGTCACCCTGGGCGTGGATGGCGTCGATCCCAACGCACGTGTCGGCACCTATGTCGAACCGGAAGCGTGGAATGCGCTGATCGACGACCCCGAGGTACTGGTGATCGATACGCGCAACGACTACGAAGTGGCGATCGGTAGCTTCGAGGGCGCGGTGGACCCGCAGACCAAGTCGTTCCGTGAGTTCCCCGACTATGTGCGTCAGCACTACGACCCCAGCCGGCACAAGAAAGTCGCGATGTTCTGCACCGGCGGTATCCGCTGCGAGAAGGCGTCGAGCTTCATGCTGGGTGAAGGTTTCGAGGAGGTGTTCCACCTCAAGGGCGGAATTCTCAACTACCTGGAGAAGGTGCCGGAGGCCGACACGCGCTGGCGCGGCGACTGCTTCGTGTTCGACAACCGGGTCACGGTGCGCCACGACCTGAGCGAGGGCGAGTATGCCCAGTGCCACGCCTGCCGCATGCCGATCTCCGCCGAGGATCAGGCCTCCGAGCACTATGTGCCGGGCATCAGCTGCCCGCACTGCTGGGATTCACTGCCCGAGAAGACCCGAGCCGGCGCGCGCGAGCGCCAGCGCCAGATCGAACTGGCCAAGGCGCGCAACGAGCCGCACCCCATCGGCCGCGACCCGCGCCAGCCGAGCTGAGCCGCTCCGACCAGCGAGACGCAAAACGCCCTCCACTCGGAGGGCGTTTTATCGGGCGGCCGATGCCATATCGTCGAGCCTATACGCTGCCCATGGCTGAGATGTCCTGCACGCTGAATCAGGCGTTCAATTGCAGATGCAGTAGCGGATAGGGCTTACCCTGACCATCCAACGGTGAACGGCCGCCTATGCCGAAGCCCCGAGCTCGATAGAAGCTCAGCGCCGCGTGGTTCTGCTCATTGACGTCTACAGCCGTCGCGCCCTGCTGATCGATCGCATGCTTCAGCAGCAGCGTCCCCACGCCTTGGCCCCGGCAGTCCGGCGCAATGAACAACATCTCGACATTGGCATCAGCCACACCCACAAAACCGACGATGTCATCTTCGTCACGGCAGGCTACCGTCAAGCACACCGCGTCAAAATATTGATTCAAAATCAATGGCTTCAGCGCCTGCAAATCTTGCTCGGCCAAGAAGTCATGGGTCGCCCGCACCGACGCCTCCCATAGCTCGATAAGGCGCGGATAGTCAGCGACATTCGCGGTTCTCAAACGCATCGTCGATATTCCAGAAACTCGTCGGACCCTAAGGCAGGCTCGCCAGCAGCGCGTCCCGCTGCGCCCGGGCAATGAAACCGTACTCGTGCAGCCGGTGATAGAAACGACGGATACGGCGGTCGACCTTCTGCCGCGCGAACCACGGCCAGATATTGGCCAGCGGCATGAAGTCGGGGTTGGAGACACCGTCGATCAGCCACAGCCGAATACTGCCGTCGGCGCGCCGCTGGCACACCACGTTACGGTCGTTGATATCAGAGGGTACGATCCAGTTGTCACGCAGATAGTGATAGAGCCGTTCGAGCTCGTCGACGAAGGCCTGGGTGGAGAGCCAGTCGGCGTCGCCATGCTGCTGGAACTGGCGGATATTGAGCGACAGCGAGCCATCGGCATCGGTGACCAGGCCGAAGACCAGCCCCTCGCCGAGATCGGTGGTGACCGTGCCGAAGTACTCCGGCACGTAGCGCCAGTCGCGAACGCCGCGCCGCTTGAGCCCCTCGAAGTAGCTCTTCTCGCGCTCGTTCTGCTGGCTACCGCGATCGGGGAAGCGCGGTACCTTGATGCAGCGTCCGGCCTCGGCGGGGTGCCGATAGACCGCCCGGTCGTTGCCGTGGGCAAGTTCAGGGGTGAGGGAGAGAGAAACCATGGGGGTCGCTCCAGGGCGCAGGGCAGTAACAGGTATCATCAGTGTTTAATCATATCTTAATCAAACGCTGTTTTCCTTAAAGGTTGGCAAAAAAACTTAGCCTGCTATCGCCCTGCTCCACCAAGCGCCTCGCCCACGGCGCGGTATCACCCCTGCGCCGCGTCTTCCGTCTCGATCCATGCCGCCCATAGCGCCTGGACCCGGGCACGCTCGGCCTCGAAATCGGCCGCCGGCACGTCGCTGCCGGTCTTGGCCAGGGCGGCACGATGGCTGGCATCGCGGTAGGCCAGGTAGGCCGCCTGCAGCTCGCGCACGTCATCCTCGGGCAGGCGCTCGCTCTCTGCCAGCGCGTCCAGCAAGCGCATGTTGTCGGTGACCTCCAGCAGCGCCGGGGTGGCGCAGGCCCAGGCCAGCACCGCGTACTGGTTCAGAAACTCGATATCGACCAGCCCACCGGCATCCTGCTTGAGATTGAAAGTCTCCGTCTCGCCGGCCGCGCTGCCCAGATGCTGGCGCATCTTGGCGCGCATCTCGGCCACCGCCCGGCGCAGCTCGGCGGGCTCGCGCTCGCGCCCCAGCACCTCGCGGCGCACCGCCTCGAAGGAGGCCGCCAGCGCCGCGTCCCCGGCCACCGGCCGCGCCCGCACCAGCGCCTGGTGCTCCCAGGTCCAGGCCTCGCGTCGCTGATAGTCGGCGAAGGCGTCGAGCGAGGAGACCAGCAGCCCGGCATTGCCCGAGGGGCGCAGGCGCATGTCGACCTCGTAGAGCGTGCCACTGGGGGTGGTCGCCGTGAGCAGATGGATGATGCGCTGGCCGAGCCGAGTGAAGAAAACCACGTTGTCGATCGCCTTGGCGCCATCCGTGGCGCCCTGGGATGCGGCGTCGTAGAGAAATACCAGATCCAGGTCCGAGCCGTAGCCCAGCTCGATGCCGCCGAGCTTGCCGTAGCCGACGATCAGGAACTCGGCCTTGTCCGCGCCCTCCCGCGGGCGCGGCTCGCCGTAGCGCGCAGTGAGAGAGCGCCAGGCGCGCTGTAGCACGCTGTCGAGGATCACTTCGGCGATCGCAGTGAGATAGTCGCTGACCTTCATCAATACCCGCGCCCCGGCGATGTCCGAGGCGGCGACCCGCAGCACCTGTGTCTGCTTGAACACGCGCAGGGCGTCGAGCCAGCTCTCCTCGTCCTCTTCGGGGATCCGCGCCAGGGTCTGGCGCAGCTCGTCGGCCAGGCGTGTCTTGTCGGCGGGCGAGTAGAGCGTATCCGGCGTCAGTAGCTCGTCGAGCAGGATCGGATGGCGCGCCAACTGCTCGGCGATCCAGGGGCTGGCCGCGCACAGCCGGATCAGCCCCGGCAGCACCTGCGGGTTCTCGCGCAGCAGCGAGAGATAGGCGGTGCGCCGCAGTACCCCTTCGATCAGCGGCAGCACGCGCTCCAGAGCGGTGGTCGGCGTGGCGCTCTCGGCCACCGCCTCCAGCAGCAGCGGCATCACCGCTTCGAGGCGCTCGAAGCCGATCCGCTGCATCGCCTGCACCCCGCGCGAGTCGCGGAACGCCTTGAGCCGGCGCCAGGCATCGGGCAGCGTGAAACCCGCCGTCTCCAGCATCTGCTGGGCCTGGGACTCGTCCAGCTCGCGCCGCCAGAGCTGGCTCCAGCGCTCGAGCCGCGCCTGATCCGGCATCTCATCGTCGGCGTCCGACTCCTCCTGGGGGTCGGCCACCACTGCGTCGAAGTGGCCGCGCACCCGCTCGCGGCAGGCATCGAGCGAGGCCCTCAGCGCGGCCCAATCCGCCAGGCCCATGGCCATGGCCAGCGCCGCGCGCGCCTCGCTCTCTTCAGGCAGCTGCTGGGTCTGGCGGTCGTGGCGCGCCTGCAGCGCATGCTCCAGATCGCGCAGGAAGACATAGTCGTCATGCAGCTCGTCGACCACCGCCGGCGGCAGCAACTCGAGTTCGACCAGCCGTCTCAGTGCCAAGCGCAGCGAGGTCACCTGCAGCTCGGTATCGCGGCCGCCGCGGATCAGCTGGAACGCCTGCACCACGAACTCCACCTCGCGAATACCGCCGCGGCCCAGCTTGATGTTGTCGTCGCGCCCCAGCCGCTTCACCTCGCGGTGGATCATCGCCTTCATCTCGCGCAGCGACTCGATCGCCCCGAAATCGAGATACTTGCGATAGATGAACGGCGCCAGTGACGCCAGCAGCGCCTGCCCCGCCTCGCGGTCCCCGGCGACCGGACGCGCCTTGAGCATGGCGTAGCGCTCCCACTCACGCCCCTGATCCTGATAGTAGGCGGTGAGCGCGTTGAAGCTGCCGACCAGCGGCCCGCCGTCGCCCAGCGGGCGCAGGCGCATGTCGACGCGGAAGGCGAAACCGTCGGCGGTGATCACGTCGAGCGCGGCGATCAGCTTCTGCCCCAGCTTGGTGAAGTACTGCTGGTGATCGTAGGCGCGCTCACCGCCCTGGGTGGTGCCCTTCTCGGGAAAGGCGAAGATCAGATCGATATCCGATGAGAGGTTGAGCTCACCGGCGCCGAGCTTGCCCATACCCAGCACCACCAGGCGCTGCGGCGTGCCGTCGGCGCGCGCCTGCGGCGTTCCCCAGCGCCCCGCGTAGAAGGCTTCGAGCCACGCAAGCGCCCCTTCCAGGCAGGTTTCGGCCAGTTGCGAGACCGCCTGTGCGGTCTGCCACATCTCGGCCCCGGCGAGGTCGCGCCACACGATCGCCAGCATGTGCGTCTGTCTGAACCGGCGCAGCGCGGCGTGCAGCGCATTCTCGTCCGTCGCCGCCTCCAACTGTGTGGCGAGTGCCTGGGTCAGTGCCGCGGGTGATAGCGGCGCTTCCAGCTCGCCGCTCTGCTGCCACTCGACCAGGCGCTCGGGATGCGCGCAGAGCCCTTCGCGGAAGAACTCGGAGAGCAGACAGGTACGCACCAGCGTGCACCGCTGCCCCTCGTCGAGGCCCAGCCAGACCTCGCGAGACGCTTCGTCACCGCGGGCATACGCCGCCTCGAGTGCGCTCAGCACCTCGGCATGGGCGGCGCTCAGCGCCTCCGGGATCGGTAGAGCGGGGAACCAGTCGGCGGGCAGGGACATGAAAACACTCCGATGAAAAGCGGGCTCGCCCAGCATAACCGCAGCCGGCGCCCAGCCCAATCGGGGAGACGCCAGTCCATTTGCTATAGGCAAAGGTTATCGTCGTCGTTTCAGTATTTAATTTCTGTTATCGAATGGCGCATCGTAATCTCGATGCCAGCCCGAGCCGAGGTGCACTGCGCGCATCGCCACGCGGTCAAGGGGGCAGCGCCGGGGAAGATCCGGCCAGGGGCGTTACGCGACCGATGAGAACATAGAGGTGAGAGAGACGATGTCACAACAAGCCGAATCCAAGTGCCCGTTTTCCGGCCAGTCCGGCACCACCGTCAGCGACGGCGGCGGTACCGCCCAGGCAGCCGGTGGCGGCACCACCAACCGTGACTGGTGGCCGAATCAGCTGCGTGTCGACCTGCTCAACCAGCACTCCGAGCGCTCCAACCCGCTGGACGGCGATTTCGATTACCGCGACGCGTTCGCCAAACTCGACTACACCGCGCTCAAGGCCGATATCGAGAAGACCCTGACCGAATCCCAGGCCTGGTGGCCGGCGGACTGGGGCTCCTATATCGGCCTGTTCATCCGCATGGCGTGGCACAGCGCCGGCACCTATCGTCTGGTCGACGGTCGCGGCGGCGCCGGGCGTGGCCAGCAGCGCTTCGCCCCGCTCAACAGCTGGCCCGACAACGTCAGTCTCGACAAGGCGCGTCGTCTGCTGTGGCCGGTCAAGCGCAAGTATGGCCAGCACATCTCCTGGGCCGATCTCATCGTGCTCGCCGGTAACGTGGCGCTGGAGTCTTCCGGTTTCCGGACTTTCGGCTTCGCCGGCGGCCGCGAGGACGTATGGGAGCCCGACCTCGACGTCAACTGGGGCGACGAGAAGGCGTGGCTGACCCATCGCGATCCGGCGACCCTGGCCAACAACCCCCTCTCGGCCACCGAGATGGGACTGATCTACGTCAACCCCGAAGGCCCCAACGCCAGCGGCGACCCGATCTCGGCGGCGCCGGCGATCCGCGCCACCTTCGGCAACATGGCGATGGACGATGAAGAGATCGTGGCCCTGATCGCCGGCGGCCACACCCTGGGCAAGACCCACGGTGCCGGCCCCTCCGAAGCGATCGGCGCCGACCCGGAAGCCGCGCCGCTGGAGTCCCAGGGCTTCGGCTGGCACAACGCCCACGGTAGCGGCGTGGGTGCCGACGCCACCACCTCGGGGATCGAAGTGGTCTGGACCCAGACGCCGACGCGCTGGAGCCACTACTTCTTCGAGAACCTGTTCAACTACGAGTGGGAGCAGACCCGCAGCCCGGCCGGCGCGATCCAGTGGGAAGCCAAGGATGCCGAGGCGTCGATTCCGGATCCGTTCGACCCGGCCAAGAAGCGCAAGCCGACCATGCTCACCACCGACCTGACGCTGCGCTTCGACCCCGAGTTCGAGAAGATCTCGCGCCGCTTCCTCGAGGACCCGCAGGCGTTCGCCGACGCCTTCGCCCGCGCCTGGTTCAAGCTGACCCATCGCGACATGGGGCCCAAGGCGCGCTATCTCGGCCCCGAAGTGCCGCAGGAAGAGCTGGTCTGGCAGGACCCGCTGCCGGCGCCGAGCCACCAGCCGAGCGCCGCGGATATCGCCACGCTCAAGCAGCAGATCGCCGATGCCGGGCTGTCGGTGGCCGAACTGGTCGGCACCGCCTGGGCTTCGGCCTCGACCTTCCGCGGCGGTGACAAGCGCGGCGGCGCCAACGGTGCCCGTCTGGCCCTGGCCCCGCAGAAGGATTGGGCGGTCAACCGTATCGCCGCCGGCGCGCTGCCCAAGCTGCAGGCGATCCAGGCGGCCTCCGGCAAGGCTTCGCTGGCCGACGTGATCGTGCTGGCCGGCAATGTCGGCGTCGAGCAGGCGGCCAAGGCGGCCGGGGTCGAGCTCAGCCTGCCGTTCGCTCCGGGCCGGGTCGATGCCAGCCAGGATCAGACCGATATCCACGCCTTCAGCGTGATGGAGCCGCTGGCCGATGGCTTCCGCAACTACAAGCGCGGCAAGCTCAACGTGCCCACCGAGACGCTGCTGATCGATAAGGCCCAGCAGCTGACCTTGACCGCCCCGGAACTGACCGTACTGATCGGTGGCCTGCGCGTGCTCGGCACCAACCACGACGGTGCCGACCACGGCGTGTTCACCCAGCGCCCCGGTGTGCTCAGCAATGACTTCTTCGTCAATCTGCTCGACATGAGCACGGAGTGGAGCGCGGTGGATGCCGAAGCCGAGCTGTTCGAAGGTCGTTCACGCAGCGACGGGACGCTTCAGTACACCGCCACCCGCAACGACCTGATCTTCGGCTCGCACTCGGTGCTGCGCGCGCTGGCCGAGGTCTATGCCAGCGACGATGCCCAGGAGAAGTTCGTCCACGACTTCGCCGCCGCCTGGACCAAGGTGATGAACCTGGACCGCTTCGACCTCGCCTGAGCGCGACCGTAGCGTCTGCCCCGCTAGACAACGCCGCCGGAGCGCCTCCGGCGGCGTTTTTTTGTCTCTCAATCGGCCCAGGCGGTTACGCTTCGAGTCATCGCATTGGGGTCGGTGACAACAGCGAATGTCGCTTATCTTGAGTGTCACGTTCGTCGAGTGTCGCTTTCGGTGGGCCAGTCGTCCTTGCCGACCTCTCGGTGACGGCGGAGACTGGCCACTCACCGCCGGGAGCCGTCGATGACCCAGACGCTCGATCTGTTCGTCTACCCCGACTGCCAGCTACTGGATGCCAGCGGCCCATGGCAGGTCTTCGCCAGCGCCAACGAAGCCGCCGGCGAGCCCCGTTATCGGCTGCGCCTGCTCGCCACCGAGCCCGGGCCCGTGGTCACTAACGGAGGCATGACGCTGGTCGCGACCCACGCCCTCGACACCACGCCCGCCGGCGACACCCTGTTGATCGCCGGCGGCCACGGCGTGCATCGGTTGAGCCGCGCCACGCTGGACATGCTGGCCGCCCGCGCCGCGCGCACGCCAAGGGTCGGCTCGATCTGCACCGGCGCCTTCGCCCTGGCCCGGGCGGGCCTGCTCGACGGGCGCCAGGCCACCACCCACTGGCGCCACGCCGCACGTCTGGCTGCCGAGTTCCCGGCCATCCAGGTGCGCGCCGAGGCGCTCTATCTGTGCAGCGGCGGTATCTACACCAGTGCCGGCATCACCGCGGGGATCGACCTGGCCCTCGCCCTGGTCGCCGCCGATCAGGGCGAGGCGCTGGCCGGCCAGGTGGCGCGGGAGCTGGTGATGTTCCTGCACCGGCCCGGCGATCAGGCCCAGTTCAGCGAAGGCCTGCGCTGCCAGCTCGACAGCCAAGGGCGCCTGCGCCAGGTGGTCGATGCGGTGATCGGCGACCCGCTGGCCGCGTGGGATACCGAGACGCTGGCCGCGCGCATGGCGGTGACGCCGCGCCACTTCCAGCGCCTGTTCCGGCGCCAGCTAGGCATGACCCCGGGCGACTTCCTCACCCGCCTGCGGCTGGAGGAGGCGCGGCGGCTGCTGGCCGAGAGCGCGGCACCGCTGCCGCGTATCGCCGAACACTGCCGACTGGGCGGCAGCGAGCAGCTCAGGCGGCTGTTCCAGCGCCACTACGGGCTGCCGCCGAGCCTCTACCGCGCCCGCTTCGGTCCCAGCGAGCGCAGTACTTCTCATGCAGTGTCTAGAAGCTGACCTGAACCGTGGTCCCCAACACCCACGCATTGTCGACCGAATCCACTGCTGACGGGTTGGCCACGTACTGCAGGTTGGGGCGTAGCGTCAGATAAGGCGTCAGGTTGACGCTGTAGTAGAGCTCGGCGTCGTACTCGTGGCCCTGGCGCGGCAGCGGCGTGAGCGAGCCGGCGGGGGTCGCGTTGTAGTAGTCGATGTAGTCGTTGACGTCGTCATTGACGTGCAGATAGGCCAGCCCGATCCCGGCATCGTCCTGCGGGCGGGCGTCGAACGGCCCCTGGTAGGTCGCACCGATCGAGACATAGCGATCGATCCCCGCGGTATCGCCGTGGTTGGTGTTACCCATGCTGAAAAGCGTCAGACCGCGCTTGGCGTCGCCGCCACGGGTCGTCACCCGCTGCTGGATCACATAGTAGAGCCCGGTGTTGGTGTCACTGGTGCGCGTCGCGGGGCCGTCACCATAGGCGCGATTGTCGACGTCGTGGGTGTAGAAGCCGAGCTTGTAGGTACCGGCCATGCCACCAAGGGTCGGCGTGTAGCCCAGTTCGATGGGGTACATCGTGCCCTGGGTGCCGCTGTGGTGCAGGTCCAGGCCGTGGTCGTTGTCGAGGTTGCTGTCGTTGAGATTGAACACACCGGCCTGGAGGTACCAGTCGGCGGCGAGATTGGCACGGACCACCGCCGCCCACTGCGAGATCGGCCAGTTGTAGATGTCATTGCCCCAGTTGCCCGGCTGGGCGCCGCCGAAGGCCAGGTTCTGGAAATGGCTGTCGATGGTGGCGAAATCATCGCCGAAGGGGATACGCCCCAGCTTGATCGACAGCGCATCGTCGAAGAAGCGCTGGCGATACCAGAACTGGGTCAGGCGTGTGACCGGGCCGCGGCCCTGGACCTCCTGCACGCTGGAGCCGCCCACCGTGGCACCGGGGTCGCTCAGGCGGTCGTTGACGCTATGGCCATTGCGGTCGGTGAGGGTCACCTGAAACTCGGCATCGGGAATGCCCAGCAGGCGCTCGAGATCGAGATTGGCGCCCAGCGCGAACTGGTCGGCGTACTTGGTCACGTGGCTGTCACGGTAGCCACCATCGAGAATGGTCGCCGCCTCGCCGACATAGTCGAAGTCGAAGCTGACCCCGGCTGCTTCCAGCGCCGTGCGCTGGCCGCCCCAATCGCCGAACAGATGCGGCGAATCCGCGGCGAAGGCCGAATAGGCCTGGGCCGCCGGCGCGCCCGCCACCAGCGCCAGTGCCGCCAGCGGCAGCCGCCAGCGCCGCCCGCGAGCCGGCTGACGCTCTCCGGCGAGCGGTAATCTCAGCGCTGCGCCCTCTGCCTTGCCTGTGGTGCCATACGCTGCCTCGTCCATGCCTTGCCCAGTCTGGTCCATGATCCGCCCTGCCGTTGATTAGCGCGTTATCGATAAGCGCTTTATCATAGTCCGAGGAATAGGCAACGGAAATACCCTTGTCGTCTAATATTATCGTAGGAATGGCTACACCGACGGGAACCGAGCTCGCGGGTCGTTTTGGGTGGCATGGCGGTCATTGTCGACCCAACTCGGGCAGCGGACACTGACAGCCTGAACCTTCAGGAGCCGCCCATGCGCCCCCCCGCCCTCGCCAATCGATCTGCACGTCATCCACGCCTGCCGCCCACCGTGTGGGGGCTGACCCTGTGCCAGGCACTGCTGATCAGCGGCAACGTGCTGCTGATCGCCACCTCGCCGCTGATCGGGGCGCGTCTGGCGCCCAGCGCCAACTGGAGCACGCTACCGGTGGCGCTGCAGCTACTCGGGCTGACCGCCGCCACCCTGCCCGCCGGCTGGCTGACCGCACGCCTGGGGCGCAAGCGCACTTTCGTGCTGGGCAATCTGGTCGGGCTGGCGGGCATCGCCGCCTGTCTGCTGGCGCTGGTGCGGGCGCACTTCGGCCTGTTCAATCTGGGCACCTTCGCCATCGGCATGAGTATCGGCGTCGGCATGCTCTACCGTTTCGCGGCACTCGAGGCGGCCCCCGAGCCGCTGCGCGACAGCGCGCTGAGCCGGGTCATGGCAGGGGGCGTGGTGGCGGCGCTGGCCGGGCCCTGGCTGGCCGAGCACCTGCGGGATGCCCTGGCAACGCCCTTCCTGGGCAGCTTCATGGGTCTCGGGGGGCTCTATCTCGCGGCATTGGGGCTGCTGACGACGCTGCGCTTCGCGCCGGTGGCAATGCGGGCCACCCCGCTGCCGCCGCCACGCGCGCTGGGCCAGCTGCTGCGCCAGCCGCGGCTGCCGGCGGCGATCGCCTGCGCCGCCCTGGGCTATGCGGTGATGAACCTGGCGATGACCGCGACACCGCTGGCGATGAGCCACGCCGGGCACGATTTCGGTGCCGTCGCCGGGGTCATCCAGTGGCATATGCTGGCGATGTTCGCACCCTCCTTCATCACCGGACGCCTGACCCGGCGCCTGGGCCATGCGCGCATGATCGCCATCGGCGCGCTGTGCCTGCTGGCCAGCCTGCTGTGCGCCTGGCTGACGCCGGCGGTGTGGGCCTTCGCCCTCGGCCTGGGGCTGCTGGGCCTGGGCTGGAACTTCACCTTCCTGCCCGCCAGCGCCTGGCTCACCACCCTCTATCGGAGCGGTGAAGCGCCGCGGGCCCAGGCCATCAACGACTGCGCGGTGTTCGCCCTGACCAGCCTCTCGGCCCTGGCCGCCGGCCCGCTGAACGCCTGGCTCGGCTGGCAGCAGCTCAACCTCTGGCTGCTGCCGGCGGTGGCGCTGCTGCTGGTGATTGCCCTGCGTGCGGCGCGGGCGACCCGCCACGGCTCATGAGCGCGTGCCATTCGCCGCGGCCAGGAACGCCTCGGCGCGCTCGCTCGGTGCGCGGCCGCAAAGGCTCATCCCGACGAACAGCGCACTCGCCAGCGGCAGCGCCCAGATCCCCGGCGGCAGCCCCAGCGGCTTGGCCCCGCTGAGATAGAGCGCGATCACCGCCAGGCCGCCGACCAGGATACTCACCAGCGCCCCGGCAGCGGTACCGCGGCGCCAGTAGAAGGCACCGATGATCGCCGGCACGATCACCACCAGCCCGGTGGAAGCCGCCACCGACAGCACCGCGATCAGGCTCAGCTGCAGCTCGGCGAAGAGAAACGCCAGCACCGCGATGAGCGGCAGCACCCACTTGCCGACCCGCAGCTGGCGCGCCTCGCTGGCGCCCTCGGCGAGGTTGGCATAGACATCCCGCGAGAGCATCGAGGAGAGCGTCAGCATGATCGAGTCGATGGTCGACACCGCCGCCGCCAGAATGCCCACCATCACCACTACCCCGAGCAGCGGCGGCACATGGGTGGAAGCCAGCAGCGTCGGCGTGGCCAGATCCGACTGGCTCAGGTCAGGGAAGGCGACCAGCGCGGAGAAGCCCCACAGCACCGAGACCAGGGTGTAAATGAAGCCGAACACCAGAAAGCCGATCAGCATCTGACGCATCGACTTGAGCGAGGCAGGCATGAACAACCGCTGGCTCACCTGCGGGTTGGAGAGGCTGAAGAAGAACCACGGAATGGTCAGCCCGAGGAAGGTGGTCAGACTGAACAGCCCCGGACCCGGCACCGTCAGCGCCGCCGGATGCTCGGCCGCCAGAGTGTCGAACAGTGCCCCGAAGCCGCCCAGCGAGTGCACCACCAGCAGCGCCACCAGGGTGGAGGCGACGATCATGAACAGCGCCTGCAGCGAGTCGGTCCACATCACCGAACGAATGCCGGCGATGTAGGAGAAGAGTATCGCCAGCAGCGTCGCCACCACCACACCGGTGGTGAACGGGATCGCCCCGCCGCTGATGCCCGCCAGCAGATAGCCGACCCCGGCGAGCTGCACCGCGGCGTAGGGGATCAGGAACAGGCAGCTGGCCACCGCGGTGACCACGGCAACCCGGCGGTCGGCATAGCGATGGCCGAGCATCTCGCTGGGGGTGACATAGCCGAAGCGTTTGCCCACCGCCCAGAAGCGCGGGCCGAAGATCGCCACCAATGAGACCCCGGCGAAGTAGACGATCTCGAAGCCGAAGGCACCCACGCCGCCGGCGTAGGTCAGCCCCGCCAGCCCCACCATCATGAACGCGCTGTAGGTGGTGGCGCTGTAGCTGAGCGCCGAGACGAAGCCGTTCATGCGGCGATTGCCGAGGAAGTAGCCGCTCATGTCGACGCCGCTGCCGTTGGTGGCGGCGCTGCGCGACAGCCAGGCGATCGCCAGCCCCGCGATCAGATAGACCGCCACCGCCGTCCAGATCAGTTGCAGACTCATGCTCACGCCTCCGGGCCGTCACGAAAGTCGCGGGTCATCATCACGTTGCAGACGATCACCGCCACGCCCACCAGGGCCCAGAAGAGAAAGCTGCCGTACCACGCCCGCACCCCGCCGAGCGGCCCATAGGGCACCACGTAGCAGGCCAGCACCAGCCCCCAGACCACCCATTTCCAGCCCCGTGTACGCATCGCGCCCCCTCGTTGTCATTGGTTATGTCGCGTCAACCACGCGTGATATTACTCGGAAATCCCGGCCCCGAGTGCGCTACCCTTGGCGACAGCTTTCGATGTGCCGCCGATGTGCCGCACCTGCCCCAAGGAGACACCGCATGACCACGACGCGGGCCGCCCAGCCCCACGGCTGGCAACTCGACCCCCTGCGCCTGGAGACCCAGCTGCGCGCCTTTCTGGCTGAGGATATCGGCCATCTCGACCTGACCGCGACGCTGATGATCGACGCCGACGCCACGGGCCACTTCGTCATGCGTGCACGCGAACCGATGCGCCTGGCCGGGGTCACCGCCGCCGCCCGCGCCTTCACCTGCTACGACCCGCGCATCGCGGTCAGCCCGGCCGCGGCCGACGGCGAGGATGTCGAGACCGGCGCGCCGCTGATGCACGTGGCCGGCCCGGCCCGCAGCATTCTGACGGTGGAGCGTACCGCGCTCAATCTGATCCAGCACCTGGCCGGCATCGCCACCCTCACCGCGCGCTATGTCGAGCGTATCCACGGCACCGGCGCCCAGTTGGTCGACACGCGCAAGACCACCCCAGGCCTGCGCATGCTGGAGAAGCACGCGGTCGCCTGCGGTGGTGGCCGCAACCATCGCCTGGGGCTCGACAGCGGGGTGATGCTCAAGGACAACCATATCGCGGTGTGCGGCAGCATCGCCGCCGCGGTCGCCCGCGCCCGGGCACAGCTGCCGATCCTCACGCGCATCGAGGTGGAGTGCGACCGCCTCGACCAGGTCACCCAGGCGCTGGAAGCCGGGGCCGACGTGATCATGCTCGACAACATGCCGCCGGCCGAGATGCGCCGGGCGGTGAGCGAGGTCGCCGGGCGCGCGCTGCTCGAGGCCTCCGGCGGGGTACGCCTGGAAACCATCCGCGAGATCGCCGAAAGCGGTGTCGACTTCATCTCCGTGGGGCGGCTGACGCAGTCGGCGCCGGCGGTGGATATCGGCCTCGACGACGACAGCGCGCCAGCGGCGTGATCCGGCCGGCCCGGTGCAGCTCGCCCGGGTCGCCAAACCCGCAAGCCCGACAGGAGGGGTGAATGTCGAGTACCGGCATCAACAACGCCGACACCGTGGCGGCCTTCGGCCGACTGATGGACGAGCTGCTGGCGGACGCCAACGGCCCGCGCAAGCCGCCGGTGGTGACCTTCTGGTGCGGCGCCGGCTTCTCCAAGGCGTGGGACCGACGCTCGCCCACCGACGGCGAACTGTTCGCCATCGATCTCGACGATATCCGCGACTTCCCCAACCTGCAGCACGTGATGCACGTGATCGGCTGGGAGGACTATCGCCATCTCGACTTCGAGCGCTTCAAGAACCTGCGCTACGTGCTCGACATGCAGGTGCGCTACCCGGATATCCGCAACCGCTACTTCGATGACCAGAACCTGCGCCTGAGCATCCATGAGCTGCGCACCCTGGTGATGCGCCGCTTCACCGCCGCCTGTGATATCCACAACGTCGACGACACCACGCTGCGTTTCAGCGCCACCGAGATCAGCGCCGAACAGCGCGCGATCACCGACTTCTTCGCCGCGCTGGAGGATCGCGCCGACCGCGCCGGGCTGGGCGAGGCGTGGCCGCTCTATCACTTTCTCACCACCAACTACGACTTCACCATCGAGACCATTCTCGAACGCGTCTACCGCCAGCAGGCGCCGGTCTTCGGCCGGCTCTATCGCGGGGTCACGCCGCAGCGCATCTGCGGCGGCACCATCTGGGAGCACCTGCCGCGCACGGTCGACCGCAACGTGATCAAGATCAACGGCGGGTTCGAGATTCTGCCCACGCTGGAGGGGTTCGACTTCGAGTATCGCCGGCGCAGCGATGCCGAGATTCGTCAGGAGCCGCCGCTGCTGATCTTGCCCTCCCAGGTGCAGGACTACGACGAGCCCTACTTCCATCAGGTCTTCCCCAAGGCGGTGAGGCTACTGCGCGAGACCGACGTGCTGGTGGTGGTGGGCTACAGCATGCCGCAGGAGGATTCACTGGTGCGCTTCATCCTGCGCCAGTTGGCGGAGAGCCCGCACGACGCTCGTGGCAAGCATGTCTTCGTCATCGACACCAAGAACCACGCCACCATCAAGTCGCGGCTGGAAGAGATGTTCTTCTATCTGCCGCGTATCGGCTGGCCGCGCGAGCACTACTACAGCGGCCGCTTCGAGGATTTCTGCGCCCAGGTCAGCGGGGCCACTTGAGCCCCGCCGATTACCTGACGGTGGAGATGAGCGCCAGCCGGATGACGACCGGGTTCAGGCGTTGATCTTGGTCAACAGATGCAGCAGCGCCACGCGCTCGGCCGGGTTGAGGCTGCCCATGGTCTCCTCGGAGACCTTGAGCGCGCGCGGAGTCATCGCCGCCAGCAACTCGCGCCCGGCGTCGGTGAGCTCGACGATCACCTTGCGCTGATCGCGCGGGTCCGAGGTCAGCGTCACCCAGTCACGCGCCTTCAAACGCTTGATCACGCCGCGGATCGTCGCCGGATCGATCCCGGTCAAGCGCACCAGCTCGCTCAGCGCGCTGGGCCCACGTTCGGCGAGCTTGCTCAGGGTCACGAACTGGATCGGCGTCAACTGCTCGTCGCAGCTTTCGCGCTGGAAGATCGCGGTGTGGCGCTGGTAGGCCCGACGCAGCAGATGACCGACCTGCTCGCAGAAGTCGATCTGTTCCTGGGCGCCGTAGGCCTCGTCTGTGGTAATCCCTGTGGCTGCCGAATGGTAATGCAGCATGGCGTCTGGCTCCCCGATTCCCGGTCGTCGCGGCGGGCGCGTCTGGCCATCGTCGGTAGCGGCAGAACCGCCCACGTCCGCTCGGCTAGACCGCCGCCACGCTGGCACCCTTCCCTGGCGCTGGCTGCCACTCGGGCACCGGCATGCGTCGGCGCCTGGCCGCGACGCCAGGATGATTGTCGAATAAGTGTGCAACTCACCCGGAATAATAAAAGGTTTTTACCCCCATTTCTGTAAGCCATCGGCCTAGGCCGTGTAGGAAAAGTCGACGGGCACAGAGGGCAGCGTCGGGGTCATGTGCCTAGACTATTATGTAAGCTACACGCCCATTCGACGCACGCCGCCCCGCCCATCCCAGCGTTGAGCGGATGCCGCGCAGCGTCCTCAGGAAGCGGCGATCGCCTAGGTGCTGTCTGAAAAATCGACGAGCGAAGGCCAGGCAAGGCAAAAATCGGCGAAAACGCGGAGTTTACGGGGTGTAAATGAGCATTTTTGACCGGGCTGGCGCTCCAGCCGATTTTTAACGACGCATGGGCGAGCGCAGTACTTTTCATACGGTGCCTAGGTGACGCCAGCGCAGGAAAGGATTCCCAAGTTCATGCAACACCTCGATCTACAAGTGCTCGACACCGCGCTGCGCTGGGCCAACGCCGGCGAGACGGTGTGGCTGTGCAGCGTGCTGGCCACCTTTGGCTCGTCGCCGCGCGAGCCCGGCTCGCTGCTGGTGGCCCGAGCCGACGGCAGCCACGTCGGCTCGCTCTCCGGCGGCTGCGTCGAAGAGGATTTTCTCGCTAGGGTGGCCGCCGGCGAATTCAACGACCCGCTCGAAGTCGTGCGCTACGGCGAGGGCGCCGACGAGTCGCCCCAGGTGAGCCTGCCCTGCGGCGGGATTCTCGACGTACTGGTGGAGCGGCTGCCGGCGGATGCCGAGACCCTGACCCAACTGGAAGTGATGCACGCGACTCTGCTCGGCCAGCGCTCGCTGGTGCGGGTGATCGATCTGCCCAGCGGCCGGCGGCGCTTTACCACCGCCACCGAAAACGGCCCGCGGGTAGCGCGTGAGGGCGACGAGGTGCGTCTGCGTCTGGGCCCGGCGCTGCGCCTGATCATCGCCGGCATCTCGCCGGTGTCGCGCTTCTGCGCCGAGTTCGCCCAGGCGCTGGGGTTCGAGGTGATCGTGTGCGACCCACGTGAGGAGGCGCGGCGCGACTTTGCCGTCAGCGGGGTCGAGGTGCAGGCGGTGCTGCCCTCGCTGTTCATCGCCAGCGGCGCCTGCCACGCGGCCACCGCGGTGGTGGCGCTGACCCACGACCCGCGGATCGACGATCTGGCGATGATCGAGGCGGTGCGCACTCCGGCGTTCTACATCGGCGTCATGGGCTCGAAGCGCACCTCGCAAAAGCGCGCCGAGCGCCTGGCCCGCTCCGGCGGGCTGAGCGCCGACGACATCGCCCGGCTGCACATGCCGATCGGCCTCGATCTGGACAGCAAGACCCCGGCCGAGATCGCCCTCTCGGTGGTCGCCGACGTGCTGCGGATACGCCGGGGCAAGGCGCGCGATGCGCTCTGAACCCAGGCTGACGGGCGAGCTGGTCGGGCTGGTCATGGCGGCGGGAGTCGGTCGCCGCTTCGGCAGCGACAAGCGCCGCCAACCGCTGGCCGACGGCCGCACCCTGCTCGCGACTACCGTAGCGGCGGCCGCCGCGGCCTATCCGCGCCACTACGTGGTCCTGCGACCGGGTGAAGCCCCCGCCGCCCTAGGCCTGGCACCGGACACTCCGCTGCTCAGCGCCCCCGCGGCCGCCCACGGGCTGGGCGCGAGCCTGGGCGACGCCTTTCGTCAGTTGCTGGTGTGCGCGCCGGATGCCACCGCTGCGGCGGTGATCCTCGGCGACATGCCCTGGCTGAACGCGGCGAGCTGTGTGCGCCTCAACGCCCGGGCCAGCACCACGGCGATCGTCATACCCCATCATGCCGGGCAGCGCGGGCACCCGGTGATCTTCGGCCGCCGCTGGTGGCCGGAGCTGGCCCAGCTAAAGACCGGCGAAGGCGCCCGCGACGTGGTCACCCGGCACCGCCACGCGGTGGTCACACTCGAGCTAGACGATCCTGGCATCTGGCGCGACGTCGACCGGCCCCAGGACCTGCCAGGCTAGGCGGAGTCTGGCAGTACCGCGCGCCTCAGCCAGCGAACTTGTCCCACGCCAGCAGGCCCCAGGTGGTAGCGGCCATGCCCAGCGCCAACATCACCGCGGCGGAGCCGATATCCTTGGCGCGCCCGGAAAGCTCGTGGTGCTCCGGGCCGATACGGTCGACCACCGTCTCCACGGCGCTGTTGAGCAGCTCGACGATCAACACGAACACACAGCTACCCACCAGCACCAGCCACTCCACCGGGTTCTTGCCAATCCACCAGGCGAACGGCACCAGCACCGCACACAGCGCCAGTTCCTGACGGAAGGCGGTCTCGTTGCGGAAGGCAGCGACCAGCCCCTTGAGCGAGTAACCGGTGGAGTGAACCAGGTGGCGAAAGCCGGTCTTGCGCGAACTTGATTTCATCGGAACCTGTCGCGGTCGCCACGACGACCGCCCTCGATCGAGAACGAAGTGAGCGTCGACGAGCGAACCGGCACAGCGGGCTCGGCCGTCGAGAAAAGTATCGACGATGGTAGCAGAGGCGCCTGACGACGGCACCGCCAGCCACGGGCAAAACGCCACCCGTGGGTGGCGTCGGCGATGGCGAAGATTACTTGAATAGTGGACGGAAAGAGGGAGGCAAGAGAGCGGCAAGAGAGCGTGCGACTCAGTCGCCGCTAGCCTTGCCCCTCACTCGTCAGCGGCCAGATCGAGAATCGTCGCCGCCACGGCCTGGGCCCGGGGCACAAAGGTCTCCAGCCGGCAGTATTCCTCGTCGGTATGCATCTTGGCCCCGACCGGGCCGGTGCCGCACAGCGTGGGTACGCCCAGGCTGGCGGTGGTGCCGGCATCCGAACAGCCGCCGGTGAACTCGCCCTCGACGGCGAAGCCCAGCCGCGCCGCCTGGGCCTGGTAGCGGGCGAACAGCGCCGCGCTCATCGCAGGCTCCAGCGGCAGGAAGCCGGAGGTCTGGGTGAGCGTGGCGTGGGTGCCGGGAACCTCCTCTTCGGCGACGATCGTCGCGATCGCCTGGAACAGCGTTTCGCGCTGGGCGTTGTCGACGAAGCGGGTGTCGAGCTGCGCGCTCGCCGCCGGCGCCACGGTATTGCGCGACACGCCGCCCTCGATCACCCCGACGTTGGTGGTCACGCCGCTGGCGTAGTCGGTCAGCGCGTGCAGCTTGACGATCTTGCGCGCCAGCGCCTCGATCGCGCTGGCGCCATCGGCATGGCTCACCCCCGAGTGGGCGGCGCGCCCGCTGACCTCGATGCGAAAGGCGGCACCGCCCTTGCGCGCGGTCACCACGTTGCCGCTGACCCGCCCGGGTTCGGCGTTGAACACCGCCCGCGCCCCCTCGGCGGCGGCGCGGATGAACGCGGTGCCGTCCGGCGAGCCGATCTCCTCGTCAGCGGTGAACAGCGCGTGCACTGCGAATGGCAGCCCGCCGGCACGCTTGAGCGCCCGCAGCACGAACAGATTGAGCACCAGCCCCGCCTTCATGTCGGCGACCCCGGGGCCGAAGGCGAGATCGCCCTGGCGGGTGTAGCCGCGCTCGCTCACCGTGCCACGCGGAAAGACGGTATCGCGATGCCCCATCAGCAGCACGTGCCCGCCATTGCCGGCGCCGGCCGCCGGCAGGCGCGCCTGGAGAATGTCGCCGGACCTTTCACGCGGCGTGCGCTCGAACGCGATGCCATCGGCCTCACACCAGCCGGCGATGGCGTCGGCGACGGCATCGGTCCCGGCCTTGTCGTAGCTGTTGGAGTCGATGTTCACCAGCGTCTCCAGGCACGCCTCCATCGCCTCCTGCTGATCCGCCAGCCAGTCAAAGGCCTGCGCCAGGCGGGCCTCGTGGTCAGTCGCACTCATACGCCTCTCCTCATTGCCTGGCGTGCGGCATGCACGCTCGCGCCCTGTTCGCCCAGATCCCACCACAGCCCGGCCATGATGCCCAGCCCCTCGCGCAGGATGCTGGCCAGGGCGTGCTCGTCGGGGGCGTGCTGCGAACATGCCGGATAGGAGTGCGGCACCCACAGGGTGGGCAGCCCGAGCGTCTCGGCGAAGACATCGTTGGGCAGCGAGCCGCCCAGATTGGGCAGCAGCGTCGGGGTCTTGCCGCTGGAGGCGTGAATCGAGTCCAGCGCCCAGCCGACCCAGGGGTCGTCAGGATCGAGCCGAGTCGCGCGCATCTGCGATACCCGCGCCGTACTCACCTCGACATCGTCGAAGCCGTGGGCATCGAGATGCAGGCGCAGGTGGCGCAGGAAGTGCTCCTGATCGCTGCCCACCACGTAGCGCAGCTGGGCGTGGGCGTAGGCCTCGCCGGGAATGGCGTTGGCCGGCGCCTCGGGGTTGCCGGCCTTGAACGCCAGCAGCTCCAGGGTGTTCCAGGCGAACAGCCGCTCGGCGGGCGTCAGCCCCGGCTCGCCCCAGCCCTCGGCCAGCGCCGGGTCGCCCGGCGTGGTGCCGACTTCCAGCGTCGTCAGCGCCTGCTTCACCGCCGCGGGAATCGCCGGTGGGCGCAGCCCCGCCACCCGAATCCGGCCATCGGCATCGACCAGCGAGGCCCAGGCGTTGGCCAGGCGCGTGGCGGGATTGGAGAGTACGCCGCCCCAGTTGCCCGAGTGGTGGGCGCCTTCGCGTGCGCGCAGGCGCAGGTCGAAGTTGAACGACCCACGTGAGCCGAGGAACAGGGTCGGCGCATCCGCCGCCAGGCGCGGGCCGTCGGAGGCGATGAACAGGTCAGCGGCCAGACGCTCACGGTAGGCCGCGCAGACCGCCTTGAGCCCCGGGGAACCGGTCTCCTCGCCCATCTCCAGCACCAGCTTGACGGTGTAACCCAGGCGCCCGCCGCGGGCTTCGATGACCGCCGCCAGTGCGGCCAGGTTGATGCTGTGCTGGCCCTTGTTGTCGGCAGTGCCGCGGCCGTACCAGCGCTCCCCCTCCACCGTCAGCTGCCAGGGCGAGAGCCCCTCGCGCCACTGGTCATCGTAGCCGCGGACCACGTCACCGTGGCCATAGCTGAGCACGCAGAGGGCCGCCTCGGCTTCACGACGCTCGGCCAGCAGCAGCGGGCCGTAGCCCGGCTCCGGGTTGGCGACGATCTCCCAGGTGAACCCGAGCCGCTCGAGCTCGGGAATGATGCACTCGCGCAGATAGCGCTCCAGCTCGGTCTCGCCTTCACCGCTCTGGCTATCGCTGCGCACCGCGACCCGAGCCGCCAGCTGGCGGCGAAACTCGCCCTCGTCGAATCCCTTATAGACGCTGGCGAGCGCTTGTTGACGTGACATGCAGTGTCCTCGAATAGACTGAAAAATCACCCCTAACGTCCTGATGTGCCCTGCTCAGGCCGAGGCGAAGTGACAGGCGGCGCGGCTGACACCGATGGTTTCCGCCGTGAGCACCGGGCGGCTCTCGCGACACCGCGCCTGAGCCTTGGGGCAGCGCGGGTGGAAGGCGCAGCCGCTGGGCGGGTTGCTGGGGTCGGGCATGACGTCGCCCAGGCCGATGTCCGGCACCCCCAGCCCCGGCTCCGGCGTCAGCGCCGAGGCCAAAAGCGCCTGGGTGTAGGGGTGGCGTGGGGCGGCGAATATCTGCTCGCGGCTGCCCTCCTCGACGATCCGCCCCAGATACATCACCGCGACCCGGTCGACCAGATGCTCGACCACCGCCAGGTCATGGCTGATGAACAGATAGGTCAGCCCGAACTCTTGCTTGAGATCGAGCAGCAGATTGAGAATCTGCGCCTGCACCGAGACATCCAGCGCCGAAGTGGGCTCGTCGCAGATCACGATGTCCGGGCGCATGATCAGCGCCCGGGCGATCGCCACGCGCTGGCGCTGGCCGCCGGAGAGCTGGCCCGGAAACTGCGTCGCGGCGCGCTGGGGCAGGCCCACCAGATCGAGCGTCTCGGCGACCCGCCGGGCCCGCTCGCGCGGGGTGCCGATGCCGTGCACGCGCAGCGGCAGCTCGACGATCGCCGCCACCCGCTTGCGCGGATTGAGCGACGAATACGGGTCCTGGAAGATCGGCTGAATATGCCGCGCCAGCGCCTTCTGCCCGGCGTCCCCCAGCGGGCGGCCGTCGACGCGCACCTCGCCGGCGCTGGGCGTTGCCAGCCCCAGCAGCATCTTGGCCAGGGTGCTCTTGCCGCAGCCGGACTCGCCGACCAGCCCCATCACCTGGCCGCGCGGAATCGCCAGCGAGACCTCGCTCACCGCCTGCAGCGCACGGCCGCGCTTGAACAGCCCGCCACCCAGGGTGTAGCGCTTGGAGAGTGCGCACAGCTCGAGCGCCGGCATGGTATCGATGTCGCTGTCTGTTTCGGTGCCTGTATGGGCGCCAGCCTGATCGGCCAGTGCGCCGGGGGACGATAGCGCGTTCATGGGCTCAGCTCCGGTTGGACGACGCGCGTGGCCGCGCGGTGTTCCGCGTAATGGCAGCGCGCCTGATGGGCGCCGACGAGCTGGCGCAGCTCGGGCGTGCGCTCGCAGCGCGCGGCATCGACCTGCCCCTCGCGCACCAGCGGGCAGCGGTTGCGGAAAGCGCAGCCTTCGACCTCGCCGACCAGGCTCGGCACCACCCCGGGAATCGCCTGCAGGCGGCTTCCGGGCGGGGTCTTGCCGGGGGCCGGAATACAGCTCAAGAGCCCGCGGGTGTAGGGGTGGCTGGGGTTGGCGTAGAGCGCCTGGGTGGGCGCGGTCTCGATCACCTCACCGGCGTACATCACCGCCACACGATCGGCGATCCGCGCCACCACGCCGAGATCGTGGGTGATGAAGATCACCGCGGTGCCCAGCTCCTGCTGCAGCTCGCGCAGCAGGCGCAGGATCTGCGCCTGGATGGTCACGTCCAGCGCCGTGGTGGGCTCGTCGGCGATGATCAGATCGGGGTCGCACATCAGCGCCATGGCGATCATCACGCGCTGGCGCAGACCGCCGGAGAGCTGGTGCGGGTACTGCGCCAGACGCTCGGCGGCGGCGCTGATGCCGACCCGTTCGAGCAGTTCGATGGCGCGCTCGCGGGCCTGGCGGCGGTTGCCCAGGCGGTGGCGCAGGAACGCCTCGCAGAGCTGATTGCCCAGCGTGTAAGCCGGGTTGAGCGCGGTCATCGGCTCCTGGAAGATCATCGCCATGCGGCGGCCACGCAGCTGGCCGCGTCGCCGCTCGGAGAGCGCCGTCAGCGACTCGCCGTCAAAATCTAGACGCCCGGCGCTGAGCCGGGCGCGCCGCGGCAGCAGCCCCATCAGCGCCAGCGAGGTCATCGACTTGCCGCAGCCGGACTCCCCCACCAGGCACAGCATCTCGCCGCGCTCGACGCTCAAGTCGATACCGCGTACGGCGTGCAGAGTGCCGGCTTCCACCGGCAGATCGACCCGCAGGTCCTGGACATCGAGTAGTGGCATCAGTGGCGCCCTCCCGGTGCGTTGAGATCGCGCAATCCGTCACCCAGCAGATTGATCGCCAGCACCAGCACGAACAGCGCCACGCCGGGAATCGCAATCACCCACGGCTGAAAGAACATGTAGGCCTTGCCCTCGGCGACCATCAGCCCCCAGGAAGGCAGCGGCGGCTGTACGCCCATGCCCAGAAACGACAGCGTCGCTTCGAGCAGGATGGCGTGGGCCATCTCCAGGGTGATCACCACGATCAGCGCCCCGGCGATGTTGGGCAGCACCTCGCGCAGCAGGATGTAGGGCAGCGAACAGCCCAGGGTGCGCGCGGCATAGACGTACTCGGCATCGCGCAGTTGCTGGGTCACCGAGCGCGAGACCACCGCGAAGCGGTCCCACAGCAGCAGCCCCAGCAGCACGATCACCGTGGTCAGCGAACCGCCGGTGAGCGAGGCCAGGGCTAGCGCTACCAGCACTACCGGCATCGCCAGGCGGGTGGTGATGATGTAGCTGATGAAGGCATCGACGCGGCCGCCGAAATAGCCGGCGAGCACGCCCAGGGTGGTGCCGATCACGCCCGAGATCAGCGCCGCCACCAGCCCGATGACGAGCGAGATGCGGGTGCCGTAGATCAGCCGGCTGAGATAGTCGCGCCCAAGCTTGTCGGTACCCAGCACGTGATCCCAGTTGCCCTTGTCGTGCCAGACCGGCGGCACCATGCGGTTGGAGATGTCCTGGAAATAGGGGTCGTGGGGGGCCAGCAGCGGGGCGAACAGCGCGATCAGCACCGCTAGCCCGACACACACCAGGCCGATCGCCAGGCCGCGGTGGCCGAACACCTTGCGCGTCACCCGCGACCAGGCCGGGGGCGGCAGCGGTACTTCGCTCAGCGCACGGGCACGGCCGCCGGCGGCGGGTGCCCGCGAGGAGCGCGTCGGGGTCGAAGTCGAAACGGTCATGGCGGGCTCCTCAGCGGGTGCGGATGCGCGGATCGAGCGCCGCATTGGCGACATCCGCCAGCAGCGTCAGCACGATGTAGAACAGCGCGATGATCAGCACCACCGCCTGCACCACCGGGTAGTCATTGCGCGAGATGGCGTCCCAGGCGAGCTGGCCCAGCCCGCCGAGGGAGAACACCGACTCGATCACCACCGAGCCGCCGAGCATGAAGCCGAGCTCCACCGCGGCCAGTGCCACCACCGGGATGATGGCGTTGCGCAGGGCGTGCTTGAAGATCACCGCGATGGTGGAGAGCCCCTTGGCCCGGGCGGTGCGGATATAGTCCGACTCCAGCACCTCGAGCATGCCGGTGCGGGTCAGGCGCATCATCGCCGGGGTGGCGTAGTAGCCGAGTGCGATCGCCGGCAGAATGAAGTGCTCGAGCCCGCCGCTGCCCGCCGCCGGCAGCCACTTGAGGGTGACCGCGAAGACCACGATCAGGGTCAGGCCGAACCAGAAGCTGGGCATCGCCTGCCCCACCACCGCGAACAGCAGCGCCAGGCGGTCGACCCAGCTATCGCGCTTGAGCGCGGCGACCACCCCGAGCGGGATCGAGATGCACACCGCCAGCCCCAGCGCCAGGCCGCCCAGGGTCAGGGTGATCGGCATGCGCTCGACGATCAGCTCGACCACCGTGCTCTGGTAGTAGTAGGAGCGCCCGAAATCGAACTGCAGCGCCCCGCCCAGCCAGTCGAGATACTGGCTCACGATGGGGCGATCGAGCCCGTACTCGGTACGGATCTGCGCGACCTGTTCGGCGGTCGCCTCGGGCCCGGCGATAGACGTCGCCAGATCCCCCGATAGATGCAGCAGCATGAAGCTGACCACCGAGATGGTCAGTGCCACGCCCAGCGCCACCAACAGGCGGCGCACGATGAATGTGCCCATAAGCTGAACGCCTCTCCCCGTCTCTCCTGACGCCTGTCGACGCTCGCGCCGACGCTTGCGTCAACCTGCTCTCGTCACCCTTCTCTCATCACACTTCATCTCGTCACCCGATGCGTCGCGACGGCTCTCGAACGCCCCGGCGCTGACCGGGGCGCGGCCTCACGACAGCCGAGTCACTTCCAGCTCGCCTCGGTGAAGCGCGGCAGCTCGTCCGGGTAGGGGGTGAAGTTCAGATCCGAGGTGTAGGCGTAGTAGGTCGAGTAGGAGAACAGCGGCGCCCAGTAGGCTTGCTGGGAGATCCGCGCCAGCGCCTGGCGGTAGTTCTCGCGGCGCACCTCGGGGTCCGTCGAGGTGTCGGCGGTCTCGAGCCAGGACTCGACCTGCGGGTCCTGCCACAGATCGTCGGCACCGCCGCCGAAGTAGACGCTGGTGAAGGCCGAGGCGTCGTTGACCGAGTAGGAGCCCCAGGTCTTGAACGACATGTCGGTCTTGCCGCTGCGCTGCTGATCGAGCAGCGCCGCCGAGGTCATGAAGCGCAGATTGGCGCGAATACCCACGTTGCGCAGGTCGCCGATCATCGCCTCGGCGTAGTCGCGCTCGCGGTAGGCGTAGAGATCGATCTCGAAGCCGTCCGGGTAGCCGGCTTCCGCCAGCAGCGCGCGCGCCTTATCCGGGTCGTAGGCGTACTGGACCACGTCCTGGGTCTCGCAGCCGAACTGGGCCGGGAAGCACGGCGCGTAGAGCGGCCGGCTGCCTCCGCGCACCAGATTGTCGGCCATCCCCTGGCGGTTGATGGCGTAGTTGATCGCCTGGCGCACCTCGAGCTTGCTCAGCGGCGAGGCCTCGCGGTTGGCGGCATCGAAGGAAATGTAGCCGACCCGCATGGTCTCGCCGCTGGCCACGGTGATACCCGGCATGCCCTGCATCTGCTCGGCCTGATCCGCCGGCACACGCCAGATCCAGTCGACCTGCCCGGTCATCAGCTGGGCCACGCGGGAGTCCTGATCGGGAATTACCTTGAACTCGATGTTGCCGATCTTCGGCTGGCCCAGCGGGCTGTCGGCGAAGTAGTCCGGGTTGCGCGTGAGCTTGACCCCCTCCCCCGGTTTCACCTCGGTGATGCGATAGGGGCCGGTGCCGATCGGATGCCGGCTGAATTCGGCCAGGCCGACCTTCTGGAAGTACTGATCGGGATAGACCGGTGTCGGTCCGGAGAGATACTCCAGCGCCGCCGGGAACGGCTGCTTGAGATGGAAGCGCACCTGGAAGTCACCCAGCTTCTCGACGCTCTCGATCCAGTCGACGTTCTGGCGCGTGACCACCTTGGAGTCGGGCGAGACCGCGTAGTTGAAGGTGAACACCACGTCGTCGGCATCGAACGGCTCCCCGTTCTGGAAGGTCACCCCCTGGCGCAGGGTCATGTCCAGCGTGGTGGGGTCGACCCAGTGCCACTCGGTGGCCAGCTGCGGCTGATACTGATTGGTCTGCGGATTGCGGTAGATCAGGGTATCCCAGGCCAGATGCGAGAGGATCACCCCTTCGCGCACGTTGTTGTGGTAGGGGCTGACGTTCTCCGGCTCGGTATCGGAAGCGTAGACCAGGGTGTCGTCGGCCTTGCCGGCCAGGGCGGGCAGCGAGAGGCAGCACAGGGTGGTGCCGACCAGCACGCGATGGGGCACGGTGGTGGAGCGCATATCGACCTCGTCTTGTTGTTACTGTCGTCGTTGATGCTGTCGTCTGTTTATTGGCTGTCGCTTGTTGGCTGTCGTTTTTAGCTGTCGCCTTGAATGCCTTGATGGGTGCCGTCGGGTGATGAGTCAGAAGCGCCGGCGAGCAATCTCGCTCGAGATGGCGCTTGAAAATCAAGCTATCGAAGGGAAAAACATGCCGCAAGTATCATGTTTCGATGGCATCCTTGCCGTATCGGCAAACCTTAATAAAAACAGGGCAACACACTATGGCCAGCTCCCATCGCGCGTTGCAGGAGACCGCCCTGCGCTACTTCCTGGCGGTGATCAGGTGGGGGTCCATCAGTGAGGCATCGACCCATCTCAACGTCGCCGCCTCCGCGATCAGCCGTCAGATCACACGGCTCGAGACCGAGCTCGACACCCAACTGTTCGAGCGCCGCGCCCGCGGCATGATCCCCAGCGCGGCGGGTGAGCTGCTGGCACTGCATGCACGGCGCCAGCAGCTGGAGAGCGAGCGCGTGGTGGGCGAGATCCAGGGCTTGCGGGGGCTACAGCGCGGCACCGTGCGGCTGGCCAGTTCGGAGGGATTCGCGGTCGATTTTCTACCCAAGGCGATCGCCGAGTTCCGCCACGCCTACGCCGGCATTCTGTTCCGGCTCAACGTGGCCTCACCCGCCGAGGTGACGCGCCAGGTGCGCGAGGGCGAGGTGGATATCGGGCTCACTTTCAGCCTGGCGCCGCAGCCCGACGTGCGCGTCGAGCATCGCCAGCGCTCGCCGATCCTGGCGCTGATGTCCCCCGACCATCCGCTGGCCGGCCGGCAACAGCTCAAGCTGGCCCAGTTGCAGCCCCACGCCATGCTGCTGCCGCCGCCGGAGACCACTCTGCGCCAGCTGTTCGATATCTGCTGTGGCCAGCAGAATCTGATCTTCGCCTCGGTGTTCACCAGCAACTACATCGAGTCGATGCTCAACTGCGCCATCTTCGGTGGCGGCATCGCGCTCGCCGGAGAGCTCTCCATCCGCCAGCGGCTTGCTCAGCAGCGGCTGGTGGCAATCCCTATCGTCGACGCCGGCATGGACGCTCGCCACATCGAAGTGCAGACCTTGACCAACCGCACCCTGCCGGCGGCCACGGCGGCCTTCGTGGCGCACCTCAAGCAGGCGATGGCCGCCCCGGCTTGAGGCGGCGCACTCGGAACTTCAAGCGGCGTGGCACTTCTTGAACTTCTTCCCACTACCGCACGGGCAGGGGTCGTTACGCCCGACATCCTTGAGCGCATTGCGCACCGGCGCCTGGGGCGTGTGGTGGTGATGCTGACAGTGCGGGCCGTGAACGTGGCCATCGGCGGCGTGGTCATGTTCATGGGCGTGATCGTGGCCACAACCGGGGCCGTGGACGTGGGGCTGGGTCATACCGAGTACTCGTGAGGGGGAGAAAGGCGACGATTATCTCCCAAGCCCTCCTCTCCCGCCACGCCATCTCAGGCCTTGAGTTCGATCTCGACGAACACGAACTCCTCGTCGTTGGGGTTGATCACATTGTGCTCGACGCCGCGCTCGCGGTAGTAGGAGACGCCGCTCTCCAGCGTCGAGAAGGTGTGGCCGTCCAGCGTCTCGAGGTCGAGCTTGCCGGTGCTCTGGGGTACCACCACGTAGTCACAGTCGTGCACGTGCCAGCCGGTCTCGGCGCCGGGGGCGAAACGCCACTCGGTGACACGCACGCGGGCATTGTCGATCTGGACGCTGGACTGGGCCTGGGGGCGGTCGGTAAACATATGACGAACCTCATGAAAAACGAGTACCGGGCACGGTGGCGTGCCCGGCAAGATAATGTAAAGACTCGGCGCTCTCCTCGTCGGACAGCGCCTGGGGGGTTATGAATCCTAGAACCCTTCGCGGGTCAGAATCGCCCCCTGATCCCCTACCGGACGGCCGAGAAACTCGAGCAGCGCCGCGGGGCGATTGGTGAAGAAGCCATCGACGCCGTTGTCGCGATAGCGGGCGAAATCCGCCGGCTCGTCGACGGTGTAGGCGTGGACCAGCAGGCCGTCGTCATGCGCCAGACTGACCATCCACGGCGCCGCCAGCTCCATGTAGCTGAACTGACTGCTGAAGGCCCCGTCATGATCGTGCTGCACGGTGGAGGGCCCGACGCCGATGGCGCCGTGTGCCTTGGCGACATCGAGCCACGCCTGGTAGGCCGCCGGCGAGGCCACCTGCTGGCGCGCGTAGTAGTCGGCGTCGCTCTCGTGCTCGCCCTGAGGGTCGCTTGGCGCGGCGTCGATACCGCCCTCGCCCAGCCACAGCAGCAGTACCCGCGGCACCTGGGGCATGGTCTCTTCCAGCGCCGCGAGGCTGGCCTTGGAGAAGGTCTGCAGGATGACCCGCGCCTTGCCGTCGGCCACCTTGACCGCGCCATCGCCGGCCGGAGCCCAGGCGCCGGCGCCCTCCCCCAGCCAGCCGCGCGCCGTGAGCTTGTCGCGCAGATCGCGCTCGATCCCGGGGAACTGCTCCGGCACCTTGGTCTCGATGTAGAGCCCGGGATGGTTGGCGCCGCCTTCGGCGATATCGATCACCTCGTCGAGGGTCAGGATCTTGAGCCCGGCATAGGCGTCGCGGGCCCGTTCGGGGTAGCGCGCATTGAACCAGCTACCGGCATCGAGCTGCTTGAGCTCGGCCAGGGTGAAGGCGGAGATTGGCGCATCGGCGCGCTCGGGGAAGACCTCGGCGACGTTGGTGTTACGCCCCAGGGTGTTGTCGTGAAAGGCCACCAGCTGGCCATCGCGGGTGCGCTGCAGGTCGAGTTCGAGATAATCCGCGCCCAGATCGCGGGCCAGCAGATAGGCCGGCCGGGTCGACTCGGGGGCCTGATAGGAAGCGCCACGGTGCGCGATCACCGCATTGCAGGGCACCGGCACCTTGGCGCACAGCGTCGCACCCGGCGTGGCGGATTGGGCCATGGCGAGCGGCGCCATGCTCGCGCCCAGACTCAAGCTCAGCGCGCCCAGGGCCAGGGCGGATCTCCAGTGAATCGACATATCCTGTTCTCCTTGTTTGATACCTTTGCGCCACGCACAGTGCGCATACGACAGATCCTCTTGCCGACAGATCCTCTCGTCGTAGCCCTCCAGTGTAGCGCTTCACCACGGCCGCGTTCGCGACGAAGCGTGACCAGGATAGCGGCGAAGCATGACCGGGATAGCGGTGGACGCAGACATACGTTAAGCTGCCGGCCATCGCCATGACCTGTCTGGCCGTCGTCACGCGAAGCGGATAACTCTGACGACCCATCTGATCGGCGCCCCACCGGCGCACCTGCCAGCACTGGCTTTTCCCCGGCAGCGCGTAGCCGCTTCGCTACGCCATCCGCCGCGACTAGAGATTACCGAATGTCTTTTGATTCACTGGGCCTGAGCGCCCCGTTGCTGAAAGCCGTGGCCGAAGAAGGCTACGACACCCCCTCCCCGATTCAGGCCCAGGCCATCCCTGCCGTACTCGACGGCCGTGACGTGATGGCCGCGGCGCAGACCGGCACCGGCAAGACCGCCGGCTTCACCCTGCCGATTCTGCAGCGTCTTTCCCAAGCCCAGCGCCCCAACGGCCGCCCGGTGCGTGCGCTGATCCTGACCCCGACCCGCGAACTGGCGGCCCAGGTCGGCGAAAGCGTCGAGACCTATGGCAAGCACCTGCCGCTGACCAGCGCCGTGGTCTTCGGCGGGGTCAAGATCAACCCGCAGATCGCCAAGCTGAAGTCCGGCGTGGACATCCTTGTCGCCACCCCCGGGCGTCTGCTCGACCTGCACCAGCAGAAGGCGGTGTCGTTCGAAGCGCTCGAAGTCCTGGTGCTCGACGAAGCCGACCGCATGCTCGACATGGGCTTCATCCATGATATCCGCCGCATCCTCAAGGTGCTGCCGGCGAAGCGCCAGAACCTGCTGTTCTCGGCCACCTTCTCCCAGGATATCCGCAACCTGGCCAAGAGCATCGTCAACGACCCGGTGGAGGTCTCGGTGACCCCGCGCAACACCGCGGCAGCCACGGTGACCCAGTGGGTGCATCCGGTCGACAAGAGCCGCAAGCCGGCGCTGCTGTCGCACCTGATCGAGACCCACCAGTGGCAGCAGGTGCTGGTCTTCACCCGTACCAAGCACGGCGCCAACCGCCTGACCAAGTATCTCGAAGGCCAGGGCATCGAAGCCGCGGCGATCCACGGCAACAAGAGCCAGAACGCGCGCACCAAGGCACTGGCCGACTTCAAGAACGGTGATGTCCGCGCGCTGGTGGCGACCGATATCGCCGCCCGCGGTCTGGATATCGACCAGCTGCCGCAGGTGGTCAACTTCGAGCTGCCCAACGTGCCGGAGGACTACGTCCACCGTATCGGGCGTACCGGACGCGCCGGGGCCAGCGGCCAGGCGGTCTCGCTGGTGAGCCTGGACGAGAAGAAGGAGCTGGCCGGCATCGAGCGGCTGATCAGCCAGCGTCTGGAGAGCCAGACGGTCAGCGGCTTCGAGCCGACGCCGGGCGGCGGCCCCAAGGTCGACGAAAACGAAGGTCGCCCGGCGCGTCCGCCGCGTCGTCAGGGCGGCAACCGTAACGGTTCCGGGGCGCAGCGCAGCGGCGGTCAGCGCAGTGCCAACAACCCGCGCCAGAACGGCGAGCCGCGCGGCAACGACAACCGTGGCAACGACAATCGTAGCGGCGAGAACCGTGGCAACGAGTCGACCGCACCGCGGCGTCGCCGCTCGCGGGGCGGCCGGGGTCGCGGCAGCGGCAATGGCGGCGCGGCCAGCGGCAACCGCTGAGCCCTACGCTAGGACGCTAAACCCTAGACGCTAAACCACAGACGCCACCGCACTTGCGGTGGCGTCTGCGTTTCAGGCCCGGTATGGAGGTATGAAAGTAGGGATGAGCGGATCGCGAGCGCCAGGTAACGGCGGCTCGCCCACTCACTCCAGCACGATCAACCGATTGGGCAGCTCGTTGCGCTCATGGGTTGCCGGCAGGTGAACCTTGAGACGCTCACCGCAGGCCTCGATACAGTCGAGGAAGCCCGCCAGCGTGCGCCCGCCCTGCACCTGCGCGGTGAAGCGCGCGACGATCTGCCCCCACTCGCCGTCGTCGAGCCGCTGGGAGATGCCGTGGTCGACCAGGATCTCCACGTAACGCTCCGCCTCCGAGACGAAGATCAGCATGCCGGTGCCGGCCTCGGTACGGTGCAGGTTCTGCTCCAGGAACTGCCGCCGGGCCAGATTGGCCGCGCGCCAGAAGCGCACCCGGCGCGGGATCAGCCGGGTCAGCAGCGGCGGCCAGCGAAACGCCAGCGCCAGCAGGCTGAACAGCAGCCACTGCACCAGCAGCAGCGACCAGGCGCCGAAGCCAGCGATCAGCCCCAGCCAGCTGGCCACCACCGCCAGCGCCCCCGGCACCAGCAGCGCCGCCAGCCCGGCCCACAGCAGCGGAATATAGGTGTAGTCATCCGCCTGGCGCGCCAGCACGGTGACGATCTCGGCGTCGGTATCGCGTTCGATGCGGGTGATCGCCTCGCCTACCTGCTGCCGCTCACGTTCATTGAGTAGCGTCATCTGCCATCGCCTCGCTCGTTACCAGCCACCGGAGGCGCCACCGCCCCCGAACCCGCCACCACCACCACTGAAGCCACCGCCGCCGCCGCCAAAGCCGCCGCCGAAGCCACCACTCAGGCCGCCGCCCAGCAGCACGCCGCCCATGGCGCCACGCCGACGCCGCCGGCGACTCCCCCCACCGCCTCCGCCGCCACGCACGATCAGCATGACGATGAAGAACAGCAGCCCGAACCAGATCCCGGCGCCGCCCAGGTGGTGCGACTCGTCACGCTGGGGCTTGGGCGTGCTGGCGCGGGCTCCCGGGTCGCCGCCCAGGGTCTGGATGATCGCCCGGCTGGCATCGACGATGCCGGCGGCGAACTGGCCCTGCTTGAACGCCGGTAGCAGCACTTGGTTGATGATCCGCGAGGACTGGGCATCGGTCAGCCGGCCCTCGAGCCCGTAGCCGACCTCGATACGCGCCTTGCGCTCGGCCATCGCCACGATTAGTAGCGCGCCGTTGTCCTCGCCCTTCTGGCCGATGCCCCAGTGGCGCCCCAGCTGATAGCCGTACTGCTCGATGGTTTCGCCCTGGAGATCGGGCAGCGTGACCACCACCACCTGCTCGCCGGTGGCCTCTTCATGTGCCTTCAGCATCGCATCGAGCTGGCTCGTGGTACCGGCATCGAGCAGCTTGGCGTTGTCCACCACGCGCCCGGTGAGCTCGGGGAAATCCGGCGCTGCCACCGCGACCGCGGCGAACAGCGCCAGCCAGACGGCGAGTGTCAGCGAGATCGCGTGTCGCATGGGCGCGCTCCTGTGGCAGTGAAAAAGGCGGGCTCGAACGTCCACCGGCACCTCAGAACTTGACCTGGGGTGCCTGGTCGGCATTCGGGCTGGTCGCCTCGAAGGTCTCGCGGATCGGCATGTCGCTGTAGAGCAGGCTGTGCCAGATCTTGCCCGGGAAGGTGCGAATCTCGGTGTTGTAGGCCTGCACCGCCTGGATGAAGTCACGCCGCGCCACGGCGATGCGATTCTCGGTCCCTTCCAGCTGCGACTGCAGGGCCAGGAAGTTCTGGTTGGACTTGAGTTCGGGATAGCGCTCGGAGACCGCCATCAACCGGCTCAGCGCCCCGGTCAGCTGACTCTGAGCCTGCTCGAAGCGCTTGAGCGTCTGCGGGTCGTTGAGGGTATCGGCATCGACCTGGATCGAGGTCGCCTTGGCGCGCGCCTCGGTCACCGCGGTCAGCGTCTCCTTCTCCTGCTGGGCGTAGCCCTTCACCGTCTCGACCAGATTGGGGATCAGATCCGCCCGGCGCTGGTACTGGTTCTCCACCTGGGCCCAGGCCGACTTCACCTTCTCGTCCAGGGTCGGGATGTTATTGACGCCACAGCCCGACAGGGCCAGCACCAGACACAAAAGCGCCAGCCAGCGCCACGAGTAGGCCACGGCAAAACGACGGGGATCAGCAGGATGGGACATGAGACACGCTCTCGCAGACAGGTCAGGAAAGGATCAGGGATAAGGAGGCACTACCGTACCCGCGGCGGCGGACGCTGTACATCTCGCCAACTCATTCCCCCTGATCGCCGCTGTCAGCCTCACGAATAAACGCAGCAAGCCGGGCCAGCTCGGCATCATCGGCACGCTGGTAGTCGTGAGAAGAGAGATACCCTTCGTAGCGCTCGAAATACTTGTCCACCCGCGATTCGATCGGCTGGAAGCCCGCATCGTCGCCGGTACCGTGCATGGGAAACAGCTTGGCGTGGAGATGATCGACGCCGTAGCCCTCGAAGAACATGCCGCAGCGGGCCACGCCCGCCAGCGCCCGATCCAGCCGCCTGGCCACCTGCTTGGTCGCCACAATCAGCTCACGCAGCACCGCGTCTTCCTGTTCGAAGGCATAGCTACCGTGATGCGCCTTGGGGATCACCACGCTGAAGTCACGGGTATTGGGGAATATGGAGAGAAAAGCGAGATGCCGCTCATCCTCCCATATCCGGTGACAGGGCGCCCGCCCGGCCACCATGTCACAAAAGAGGCAGCTCATAAGGGTTTAGTCCTTTCATCTCAGTGTGAACGCACCAACCTCTGGCGATGAGGGAGAAGATGGGCCGTGGCACCTTGGGAGCAGACGCCCGGTGGCCAAGCGCGAAGTCATAAAGTTTGGTTAAGGAACAGGCTTTAGCGCGTCCCAGCGAGTGCAGCGAACGGTTTGAACCACTAGTTAGATTTCACTACTCGTCCAGTTCCCACTGCGTTGTATCATCAACAGGTTGTGGCATGCGCCCTTCGAGCCATTTGGCAATAGCGCCGGGTTTGAAATCTTTGTCTGAGCACTCAATTACCCAAGATAAAAAATCTCTTGGACCACCATTCAAGTACGGCGGTGGCGAAACAGGTTTAAATACCGTAGGGAGACGCTCATTCAACGACAAGTAATTCAATATATGACCTAACTCTTGCACGACTTGCCAAGAATATGGATTATCAATATCGATAGTAAACTTAACCCACCATTGACCGTCTGACGAGTATCCGTGACTAAGCGGAGGCGAGATACCCGGAATCTTCTGCAGGAACACTTCAAGGCTTTTAAATGCACGATTATCCATAATGAGACCTAACGCCCGGCGTAACGGGCCAATTTGTGGAGCTCACCGGAAAAAACAGGTTCCGTTGACGCATTTGTTAGACGGACGCAAAGGCATAAGCAGCTTGTAGCTCCCGTTCGGCACCCTCTACCGTCAATGGTCCAGCAGACCTTTCCTCAAGGATATCTTTTATACACCCCCAACACTGATCTATGTCAGTTAAATCTGTGTCGGTAAAAGTGACGGTTATTATGCCGTACTTTTCAAAATAAGCGTTGCGCTTGTCTGCTTCTTTACTCCATTTCGCTGAAAGCTCTTCGTTGAGTGTCTTTTGAGTTTTTTTAGCACTCCCTGCAATCGACATATGCGAAGAAGCCGGGCTTATTTCAAAGCCGACCATTCTCATGGTGTATGGGTTAAGTACTGAAAAGTCCAAGCGATAAAGGTGCTTGATCTCTTTACCTGCGTACCTAAGCTCCGGGATTAACAAAGGCACAGCGCCTGGAGAGTCGCTTTCTCTGATATAGTCCAGGTATCGCATTGAAATCGCTTGCTCATACTCAGAATTAGAAACGCGAGCCAATACCGTTTGGTAAAAGGTCAGGAACGCCTGAACGTCTGGAAACGTCACAGGCTCTTCACTTTCTGGCGCTATCAAGCCAGTCTCCAAAACATGTTCTACGGTCCAGTATGCATAATTTTCACGTCGCATCTGACTCTTATCATTTGTCCATTCGCCAAAACGATGTGCCGGTGAGATCAAAAGCCCCCAGACCAGCTTCCCCGAACCAAACCAGACTTGCCAAAGGTTTTGGTCGGGCTTTGCTCTAACTCGTGCTTCAAAATTACGGTAGAAATTTCTCTCTAAGAATCGATGAATGTAATCATGGAGAAGCTCGTCCTGAAGCATCTCTGGAATTATTTCTTCTGTCCGCTTGCGATCCCCAAAATGGCGACGACGGGCGATATCCGCTTTCCGCTCAATCACTTGTTGTGTTAGCCCATTAAGCCATCGAGCGATAAAGTCTTCTGGAGAGTGAAACTGCATCCGAACACTGTCGACAAAAGTATTATTATTTCTGCCAATGTGAGCATGCATTTGATGAACGTTCGATTCGCGACCAACGATCTGGGAAAAGCGAACCAACGCCTCGTCGCGCATATCTTCAAGCCGCGAAGAAAGCTCTTCTTCTTTCTTTTGAATATCTTTAGTTAGCGTCGTCATATTCTCAGCGATTAAACTTCGTCCAACGCCCACCATAACAGGCGACTTGGAGCGTTGTGTTTTGTGCTATGGTTTCAGCACGAAAAAAGCAACGCAAAAATTGTCCGAATCAATGGCACTTGTCAGGCATTTTTTCCTATTGACTTTCTTTCCACTATTCTCTGCCAGTGGTAGAACTCAAAATCATCATCATCTAACTGGTCTGGGATTTTAAATTTGTAACTGGACATATAAACTGGATCAATACCTTCCGCAGGAATTGGCTCCTGACCATTTGGAGAGCTTATATAAGGAGCTAAAATAAACTCCTTTCCCGGCGGATTACTATCTAGAAACATACCAAGTGCAAACCCATTCGTGGTTTCGAACCCTTTGCATAAAACTTGCTGGACAATTAACGGAAAGTGCTCTTTGCCGTGCTTCTCTGCTTTATATTCATCTTCAATATTCTTGGTTGTGAATTTTAATGACTCTCTTTCAGGATCACAGTAAATGAAAACGTAGTACATATCCTCATCCACAACAAAACTTAACCTTAAGTCTCCTTGTTCCTTATCCTCTCGGCCTGTCCAACTATGTAGAACGCTAAAATATTTCTCTGCATATTCCTGTGTTTTTAGCCATATACCGATAATTTTTGTACTTTTTGGATCTTGCGGATGGCCTACAGAAACCACAACAGTGGCAACCCATTGATCCGGTTCATAATCCACAATCATATCGCTAATGTGCACAGAGGAATAATAAAAGAGGGTTCGCTCCAAAAACCAATCGACTAAAAATAGGACAACAGCTATAGCCAAACCAACATACCACTCAAACGTAAAGATACTTAGAAGAACACCTACACCGGCAAACACCCGAATCATCCACTTAACGATATTTTCGTGTTTTTCGCTCAGGTATAAACGCGGCAAGCCACCTTGCATATCAAAGCGCTTTTTTCCCCACTTATATTTCCCCATGCTCATCCTTAATGCCTAACAGTAATTATACAGCGCGCTCGCTTAGTGACTTGAACGCGCTAGCACGCTCAACAACATCATCGAGCACACCATTTTTTACCTAACCCATTGATAAAACTGTTTTTTCACAACAGCTCGGCTACCTATGCCGAATTCGCGCGCTTGCGCATCTTGTCAGAGCCAATGAAGCTGTATAGAAACACAGCAACTCGGGCATCAACGTATGGATGCGCAGAGCAGACCACCCAAGCTGATGGATCGTGTGAAAGCCATCATGCAGGTAAAACGCTACAGCCCGCGCACCGAGAGAATTTAATGCCTGACCACGCTACCGCCCCTACCTAGGCATGGGTGATGGCGGCTTGCCATTCATGCAGTAGTGCTAGCATTCAGCTAAGAGACAATCTCACCTGGCCATGTCATCGGGCTTTAACAACAAGATTATTCACTCATCATGACAGATGCAAAACGTTGTGTGTCGCAATAGACGCATCATTTGCCGCTTTGAAATTCAGCCCGCGAGCACTGCACCACGCAAGCGGATGCCGGCTCAGTGAAAACATCCCGAAAAGAGAAAAGCCCCGAGCCAGTGTTCTGGCCCGGGGCTTTTTATGATGCGGCGAGTTTTTCAGCCGACGCTTACCTTTAGCTACTGACCCACTGCCCTCCACGGTAAGCGAGTACTTCGCCGCTATGATCATCCAGCGCGAACAGATGCAGCCAGCCGTTGTGCGTCAGCGAGGTCAGCGCCTCGTGGCGCGCGACGATCTCGGCGATTGCCTCCGGGGGCGCGGCGAGGTAGGCGCTCAGGCGCAGCGGTTCGTGACGCCAGCGCTCGCCGTCATGCAGCGACTGCAGCGGCAGACCGATACGTAGATCGCCGCCGTTGCCTTCGAACACGCCGATATGCCCGCCGACCACGTTGTGCAACACCTTGTTGCCACTGCCGAACTTGCGGTTATCGGTGACCGAGGCGTTGTACTGCATGTTGATCCAGTGGGCGACCACCAGCGGTGCGGTCATGATCGCCTCCAGCCGGGCGAAGTCGCTATCCGTGCGCCAGTCGTAGTCGTGCAGGAAGCTGCGCCCGGCGAGATCGAGAAGCGCGGTGCAGCGCCGCGGGGCGGCGATGAAGCTGGCGTTGTTGGCCAGCCCCCACTCCGGGCGGGTCTGCGACCAGTCGGCACCACGGCGGTCCAGGGTCTGCTCGAGTTCGGGGGTATCGGCCGTGAGGCCGAGCTGCGGGGCGCGCTCGCGCCGGGCCTGCTCGCCGGCCCGTTGGAGCCAGGTGCGCATCTCTTCACCCAGCACGTGGGCGTCCGTCTCGGCCTCCAGCAGTTCGAGCCGGTCGGTGATGGTGTGATGCAGCGCCGGTACGAAGCGCGTCTCTTGGGGGATGACCAGTCCATCTTCGGCCAGCGCCTCGCGCAGCGCGGGGTCGTTGAGCAGCCGCGCCAGGGCGCGGACCGAGACTTCCCCGGACTGGCCGCCGCAGGCGCCGCACTCGAGCCCCGCGGCATGCGGGTTGTTGCTACTGTGGCTGCCGTGCCCCACCAGCAGTACCCGCGAGGCGATGTGCTCGGTCAGCCCCATGCCCACCAACACGCTGCGGGCAAGCGCGACCTTGTCGGCCAGGCTCAGCGCCTCACCGCTGCCGCGCCAGTGCCAGCTCAGCGTATCCATAGCGAGCGGCTGGCGCCGGGACTTGGCTTCGAGCGAGCGGCGCAGCAGCTTGCCGGCATAGAGCAGCCCGCCCGCCTCCACCGCGGTGAAGCTAGCACTCGCCGTGCGGCTCCACTCCTGCAGGCGCGCCTGCCAGTTCAGCCGTTGCGCGGTGTGTGTCGTTCCCGTGTTCGGTTCGCTCTTGAGCATCACCTGCGGTGCCAGCAACCCCGGCAGGTGCGGCTGAGCCAGCGCGGTGCCGCCCTGCTGGTGCGCCAGCGGCAGCCCGAAGAAGCCGGCGAAGCCCAGCGTCTGGATCGCCGGGCTCTGGCGCTCCAGCGCCCGGCGCATCGGCTCGGAGCGCACATCGATGCAGAACACCGCCTGTAGCCGCGGCGTCTGCGTATTGCCTGAAGCGACACCCGCAGCCTGCCGCAGCGCATGATGCAGCGGCTGCTGGTAGGCGATTTCGCTGGCGAGCTGCCACACCCATAGCGGCTGCTGGGCACGCTGGTGGCGCTCGATGCGCGTCGGCAGCTCCACCAGCTCGGCGTGCCACAGCCGATTCAGGCGCTCGGCCTGCTCCGGCTGCTCCGCCCCGATATAGCGCCACAGCACCAGCTCCCAGGCCAGGCGGATCGCCAGCAGGCTGCGCATGTCCGAAGGCGGGCGCTCGCCCTCGCGCTGATGCGCCTCCTGCCCCTCACCGGCGGAGGCATCCAGCCCCTGCTGCCAATCCTGATAGGCGACCCAGCTGGCCCAGCCGTTGATATCGAGCAGCAGCGCCTGGGCGTAGCTCTCGAGATGCCCGGTGGCGACGTCCAGCTCGGCAATGGCTGCCTGGAACAGCCCCTCTTCGCTCTCCGGCAGGGTCTGGAAGTAGCGCCGCAGCCGCGGTTCGCCCATCAGGATGGCGATGCCGCGATCCTCGAGGGTCATCTCGCGCCAGTGCTGGTAGAGCCGTTTGCCGCGGGGCGCGTGCAAGCGTTCGGCGTTGAGCGGCCCGTCCGCCTGATAGTAGGCGGCGCAGAACTGGCTGATTTGATGGGTGATCTCGTCGCGCCAGGCCATCTGGTGCTGACGGTCACGGCGGGCATCGATCAGATCGCTGATGTTGTGCCAGTGGGGCAGCCGGCTCAGCTCGTCGACCACCGCCAGTAGATTGCGGTAGGCGCCGTGGTAGTCGAGCCGTGCGGCGGCCTCACTCAGGTGCGCCTCGGTGATCTCGCCGCGCTGCCACGCCGCCAGATAGTGGCTCGGCGGCATCAGGCCGTGAACATTGCCCAGCGCCGAAAGGCGCGCCGAGACCGTGGCGGCGTCTTCCCCGCGCTGGGTCCAGTAGGGGCTCACTGCGATCAGCCGATCCAGCGGCCAGCTCGGGGCGATGCGTGCGCAGGCGCGATCCAGCGCCGCGATCTGGGGCTCGATGAGCGGCATGGCGTCGCTCGCGTCGGCCAGCCGTGCGGTTCGAGAGGTATCGAGACTCATCATTGGAAACTCCCGCGAGAGACAGTGTGATGCTGCTTGGCCTGAATCCGGCCGGGCAGCGCGTGGGGCCAGAGCTTGAGGGTGTTACGGGTGACCCATTCGTCGAGGTAGAAGCCGGCGTAGCAGTAGCGGTTGAGCGTCTGCGAGGCGCGGTAGTGCAGCCCATGGCGCTGCAGCCAGTAGCCGGCGAAGAGCAGCACGAACAGCACGCTCACCCACAGATCCGCCCAGGGAGAGACACTGTGCCCGGTGGCGGGCAGCAGCGTGACGAACAGCATCTTGAGGCCGACATAGGCGAGCACCACCAGCACGGCCAGGCCGAGGAAGCTGCCGGGGGCGCCCGCGCTACGCTCACTGCGGCGCTCGGCCAGCATCACGCTCAGAGCCAAAGTGACCAGCACCCAGGGGCTGTAGGCGGCGAAGGCCGGCGAATCGCTGAGGCTGCGTGCCAGCACCACCACCGTGCTCACCAGCGCGGCGCTGATCAGAAAGGCGGCGAGCCACTGGCCCGGCGAGGGGCTGCGGGCCGGGGCCTGGCGGCGTAGCAGATCCTCCGCCACCGCCTCGCCGGAGCTAAGGAAGGCGTAGGCCTTGTAGCAGGAGTGAGCGAGCAGGTGCAGCAGCGCCAGTTCGGTCAGCCCGAGGGCGATCTCGACCAGCATCAGGCCCATCTGGGCGCTGGTCGACCAGGCCAGGCGCACCTTGACGCTGACGCGGGTCATCATCACCAGTGCCGCCAGCACGCTGCTGACACCGGCCACCGCCAGCACCAGCGCCTGGGCCGGCGCCGACTGCAGCAGCAGCGGCGAGAACAGCAGCAGTAGATAGCCACCCAGGTTGATCACCCCGCCGTGCAGCGTCGCCGAGACAGGGGTCGGCGCCTCCACCACCTGGATCAGCCAGCCGTGCAGCGGTAGCTGGGCGCACTTGATCAGCGCCGCCAGCCCGATCAAGCAGGCCGCGGCCTGATCGGCGAGGGTCAGGGCGTGGCCGGGTACGGCATAGGCGGCGGTGATGACGCTGATCCGCGCGCTATCGTGTTCCAGGTAGAGGATGAGGAAAGCAACTGCGGCGCAGAGCTCGGCGGCGCGGGCGAAGAGGAACTTCTTGTGCGCTGCCAGGGCGGCACGCGGGCGGTCCGGGTAGAACATCAGCAGCTGGTGCATGGCCAGGCTGATGCCCAGCCAGGCGAACAGGAACAGCAGCAGATGATCGCTGAGCACCGCCACGCTGACCGCGGCGAAGAGCGCCTGGACGAGCGTGACGAAGCGCCGCTGGCGCGGCTCACCCTGCAGGTAGGTGGCGCTGTAGCGCACCACCACGAAGGAGATGAAGTTGGCCAGCGCCAGCATGCACAGTTGCAGCATGCCACTCTGCCACCAGCCGGCGAGTGCCGGCAGGCCGTGCACCAACCCCAGCACCAGCAGCGCTGCTGCCAGCAGCACGCTGACGCTGGTGGTGACCTGGCCGATGCGCCAGGCCCGCGCGGTGGCGCCGCGGGCGCTGACCACGGCCCCCAGCGCCAGGACGAGCGGCACCAGGGTAAGCAGGATGATGAAAAATGGCTCGTTGCCGTGCATGAGAGGGCTCCGCTGATCCGTGGAGCGTGCAGTATCCGGCGAAGCGATTTTTAATTAAAATAGATATTAATTGACCGATGGTTCTACAAAAGAGAACGAAATGAGCCGGCTCAACTATCATCACCTCTACTACTTCTGGCGCGTGGCCCGCGACGGCAAGCTGACCCAGGTGGCGGACTCGCTGCACCTCTCCCAGAGCGCTCTCTCGGCGCAGATCCGCAAGCTGGAAGAACGGATGGACAAGCCGCTGTTCGAACGCCGCAACCGCGCCCTGGTGCTGACCGAGGCGGGCCGCCGGGTGTTCAACTACGCGGAGGCGATCTTCACCAAGGGCGAGGAGCTGGAGTCGCTGATCAGCCGCGGTATCGAGCCCGAGTACCAGCGCCTGCGCATCGGCACGCTCTCCACCATGTCGCGTAACTTCATCGAGAGCTTCGTCGCCCCTCTGCTCCATCAGCCCGAGCAGCGGGTGCACTTCAGCCTGCACGCCCGCGGCATGGCCGACCTGCTGGATGGCCTGGCCCGTCACGAACTCGACGTGGTGCTCACCAACACCCAGCTACCGTCTTCGCATTCGCAGGCCGCCGCCTGGCAGAGCCAGCTACTGGCACGCCAACCGCTCTCGATCATCGGCCCGCCCGGCACCGCCCCGGGCACACCCTTCCCCACCGGCTTCGAAGACAGCCGCTGGATACTGCCCGGCGAACACCACGAGATCCGCCGTGCCTTCGACGGCCACTGCAGCCTCTACCAGTACCGGCCGAAGATCCTCGCCGAAGCCGACGACATGGCGATGCTACGCCTGCTGGCCCGCGACAGCGGCGCGCTGAGCGTGCTGCCGGAGGTGGTAGTCAAGGACGAACTACAGCAGGGGCGGCTAGCACGCCTGGAACAGCTCCCCAACGTGTTCGAGAACTTCTACGCCATCACCCTGCCGCGGGAGTTCATGCCGGGGGTGGTCTCGGAGCTGCTGGCCCGGCCACTGGGAGATATGGCGTAGACCATGTCGGAAAAATAGCGCCGGGTTCCCGTGAAGAACCAATAAAAAGCCCCGAGTCAGAGGTCTGACTCAGGGCTGGTTATGATGTGCAAGAGCAGCTGTGGTCATTGAATACAGGCGAACCCGACCGGCAGGCACCAGCAAAGATAGATAGGCACTTGCGGGGCCTTTCTGCCACCGTCGAGGTGCAGCCGCACCAGGTAACGTCAATTCGATGAGGAGCGTGGACCGCGGCGGAATTTACGCGTCTTGTCAAAAAACGCTCGCCCGCCTCTACCCAATCGACACCTGATGCTCGATGACCTCGTAGTGCTGTACCGAAAGATCAGGCTCAAGTTCATAAACTTTATCTTCCGGGTACAAGCGCGCCTGGGAAATATCGGCACCCGCAAATGCCTCTATTGACTTCAGGTCGTCCCAGTAAGTAATGAGAGTGAGCTCGACTTTCCCTACATGAGAGCGGCGAAAAATCTGAGCACCACAAAAGCCCGGCGTTGCGGATGAATCCTTGATGCCCGTTTCGTAAAGGTAGCTCGTGAACCCTTCACTGTGGATCTCGGGCACTCGACATTTCCATTCTCTAGCAATCATTCAGACCACACTCCACATACGTTACAGAATTAAGATTAGCGAAGACGCCCTAGCAAATACAGCAATCACCCACCCGCAGCATTAAACCAAAGATACTTATCAAACACTCTTTCCAAAAACCACCGCTGCCTTATCACCCCCTCTAATTCATCATAATTTTCTTCTGCAACCAAAGAGTATTGCTTGACATCAATTAGACCTTCGCATGCCTCTCGAACCCTTTCCTCATGCCTATCAAAAGCTAACAACCACTTCTCGCAGTAGGTATCGTAGCTAGCGCCGTGAGGAACCTTGTATTTATTAGCTCGCAACCAAGCAACTGCCCTGCCATCGAAAATAATTATGGGTGATTTAAATCGAAGCCAAAGAAGCTTTGAGGCGGCGGAAATGGCAGTCTTTCCGTATTTTTCTCGAAAACTTGCGGCAAGAGCTCGCACAGTTTCACAGGCGTCATTCGCGCTAATGGGCCTCTTCACGTCCAGCACCAAAGCCTCAGCCGTGGCTAGACGCTTTTCATTTTTTAAGCCAGAGAAGTTCCTCGTGACTTTGTAGTACTTCGCAGCCTCATGAAAAGCCTCGAGGCTATCATCCTTATCGGAGCCACCGATGCGTTCAGAAAACGGCTTGTCCCACCAGTACCAGTCATTTAGATACATCAGAGCAAAATAGTTAAAATTCTCCAAAATCAACCCCTTAGGCAGCCTAACATGGCGCAAAAAGCGACTCCAAGACGTCGACATCACTCGAAGAACCACTCTTTGAGGTAAGCGACCCGTGTAGCAGAAAGCTTGCATTCAACTTCAATCAACCCGGAGGGCTCTATAACCTCCTTGACTTCACTACTAACACTCATGCACCGACAAGAGAAAGCCGACCTTGTTTCTCAGAAAAACGGCTAAAACCCTGGTCATTGTCTGGAAAATTTCGACATATTCCACTTAGCGACCACGCCTTTCATCCGAGTCGTCGATGGTCGTTTGGAGCCGCGCCCCCTCAGCGAACGAGATAGTTCGCTGGGGAAAGGGAATCTCGATGCCCGCCTCATCGAACCGGCGTTTCACATTGGCATAGCTGTCGCATTGCAATACGAAGCCATTGGCAGAACCATCCGCCCAGGCCCACGCTCTGAGCGTGATGGAGGAATCACCCAGCGCCGTGACTCGCACCGGAACGATCGGAGCCTCATCTCGTATTTGCTCTGCTGTGCGCGGGTCAATGACCAGCGGATGCTTGACGATCGCGTCTTGCATGATCGCCATGGCTTGTTCCAGGTTCGATGAGTAGCCGACCCCTACCTCGATGATCTTGCAGATTTTACTGTCAGTGTGATTGGCGTTGACCACTACCTCACTGCTGATCTGTGAATTCGGGATGATGATACGGTTGTTCTCGGCATCTCGGAGGATGGTTTCTCGCAGGGTGATGTCTTCGACCGTACCGGTGTAGTTACCGGAGACCGTGATTCGGTCGCCGATCCGGAACGGGCGGAAGAACACGATCATGAAACCGCTGACGATATTCCCCAGGACTTGCTGTGAGGCCAGACCGCCGACCAGCGTCAGAATACCCGCCCCCGTCAGCAGCGAGTGACCCACGATATCGAGTTCGGGGATACGCGTCAGGCATGCGCCAATGCCGACGCCATAGATCACGACAGAGATGAGACGCTTGGCGAAGTTGAGCGCGGTCTTGTCGACGGAGGCCGTGGCCAACTTGGACGACTCCACCCGATTGATGATCGCCATCAGGACCCAGTTCACCAGGGCCGAAATGAACAGAATGGTGACGAGTATGGCCAAAAGCCGAAAGTCCGAAGGGACGCTATCGAATACTGACTTCATCTAGAAGGCCCCAATCCATCAAAATATACAGCGGCGCGGCAATATTGGTGCCGTGCAGCCAGGGAAACATCGCCCAACCGACGCGGCGGGTCATACATGAGCTTCATCCGGAATCAGCGCCAGCAGATCGGTGACACCAATATCCTTGCCGGCCTGTGACAACAAGGTAGATGCCTGGCCGCGATGGTGGGTTTGATGATTGAAAAAATGAAGAATCAGGCTCGAATACCGCCTGTGGAAAGTCACCCCTTTGCTATTGCGATAGGTGAGGATGATATCCAGATCCTCGTCAGACAAGCCGGCTATCCAACCGATGATTTTCTGATCCAGCCAAACCCTGCGCTCAGCCAGACGCTCGAGGTCGTCAAAGACAATCTGATCCAGGCCGGTCGGCTGTGGCAGATCAACCACCTCGCGTAACGAGATCGAGCAGGCGGGATGTTCAGCAAACCGCTTGAGCCAGAGGATGTCAGCAACGACGAGATGATTCAGCGTTCCCAGAAGGGAGCCGAAAAAGGCCCTACGATCCTTGGCGAGATCAGCGGCAGAGAGACGCCCCGCAGCCTCATAAATCTTCTCGTTCATCCACTGATTGTAGGTAGCCATCAGCCCAAAATGATCTTTCAGCTTCATCGCGGATTCTTCTCAAATAGAATCGATGGGGATGAGAGCACCGACGGCTAGGAGAACACCGGTCGTGCCGTGGCACGTCACTACGCCCCGCGGCGCCGGCCCATGGCCTTCGGGTGTGGCCTTTCTCTGACAGTAGCCAAGCGCCTCGTCGAGAACAACGGCCCGCGCCTATCTTCCCATCACGGGCGGCTTGCGGCACGCTGTCCGGGTGGGGCGCATGCCGCCCCGCGCCAACAACAATCGCATCGCACCGATAACAACCGCACAACTTCAAGGATCTCTCCGTGACACCACGCTTCTTCGCCTCTCGCGGCATGGCCTGTCTGGCGCTCTCCGCCGTGGCGCTGTTCACCGCGCAGCTATTCACCGCTCCCACCGCCAGCGCCGCCACCCAGACCGAAGCCGGGCAGCACGTGCGCATCGCCGTCGACGTGCCCTATCCGCCGTTCGAGTATCGTAACGCCGCCGGTGAGCTGGAAGGCTTCGAGATCGACCTCGGCAATATCCTGTGTCAGCGCGCCAAGCTCGACTGCGAGTGGGTGGTCCAGGGCTGGGATGGCATCATCCCCGGCCTGCTGGCGCGCAAGTACGATGCCATCATGTCGTCGATGCGCATCACCCCGGCGCGGGAGCGTCAGGTGCGCTTTACTCGCCCCTATGCGATGTCGCCCAAGGTGTGGGTGGCGCGCCGCGGCGCGACGATCGATCTCGACGACCCCGCCTCGTTGAAGGGGCTGAGCGTGGGCGTCCAGCGCGGGACCACCCAGGATAGCTACATCACCCAGCGTTACGGCGACGTGCTCAATGTTCAGCGCTATGCCACCGCCGCCGATGTGGCCCTGGACCTGGAAGCACAGCGGCTCGACCTGGCCTTCCTCAACTATCCGGTGGCGCTGGATGCGCTGGAACTCGGCAAGCCGGACAGCCAGTTCGTGCAGGTGGGCCCGCGTATCGATCGGCCGGAGTCGATCTTCGGCCGCGGCAACGCCATCGCGGTACGCCCAAGGGACGAAGCCCTGGCAGCGGCCTTCGACCAGGCGCTGGATAGCGTCTATGCCGATGGGACTTTCCTGAAGTTGATGCACCAGTACTTCGATTACGACCTGCGCCCGCCCTCACGCAAGTGAGGCAAACAGCGCTGAGCGCCGGCCCCTCGCCAATACGCGGGGCTACAACGACAACGCCGCCGGAGGAGGCCTCCGGCGGCGTTATCGTTAGGTGGCGGACTAGCACCTATCGGGGAACACTCAGAATTCGAGGCAAATCTTGCCAAAGTGCTTGCCCGACTCCTGATGACGGAAGGCATCCGCGATCTCGCCGAGGCCGAAGCTGTGGTCGATGATCGGCTTGAGACCGTTGACCTCGAGGGCGCGGATCATCTCGATCTGATCGCGGCGGCTGCCGACGATCAGCCCCTGCAGCTTGGCCTGCTTGGCCATCAGCTTGGCGGTGGGCACTTCGCCACCGCGCCCGGTGAGCACACCGATCAGCGCGATATGGCCAGCGATCGCCACGGCATCGATCGACTGTGGCAGGGTGCCGGGGCCACCGACCTCGATGACATGGTCGACCCCACGCCCGTCGGTCAGGGCCTGGACCCGCTTGCCCCATTCGGGCTCGTCGCGGTAGTTGATGGTGTGATCGGCGCCCAGCTCGCGCAGCCGTTCGAGCTTGGCATCGGACGACGAGGTGGCGATCACCTGCGCCCCCATCGCCTTGGCCATCTGCAGGGCGAAGATCGAGACGCCGCCACTGCCCAGGGTGAGCACGCTGTCCCCCGGCTTGAGGCCGCCATCGACCACCAGGGCGCGCCAGGCGGTGAGCCCGGCAGTGGTCAGGGTGGCGGCTTCGGCGTGGCTGTAGCCGGCCGGGGCCAGGGTGAACCAGTGGGCGGGGCGCACTACCTGCTCGCGGGCGTAGCCGTCGACGCCGTCGCCGGGCACGGTCTTGAAGTCGGCGACCCGCGCCGGCCCTTCCAGCCAGTGGGGGAAGAAGGTCGAGACCACGTGATCGCCGACCGCGAACTCGTCGACACCTTCGCCGACTGCTTCGACCACGCCGGCACCATCGGACATGGGAATACGCCCATCCTCGGCCGGCGAGCCGCCGCTGGCGACAATGTAGTCATGGAAGTTGAGCGAACTGGCGTGGATGCGCACGCGGATCTCGCCCGGCCCGGGAGCACCGGGGGCGTCGCTGGTAGCGAGAGAGAGCTTGTCGAGCCCGCCGGGGGCAGCCAGATGAACGACCTGCATACAATCAGCCTCCTGAAGTCATGAACATGAGGTAACGAACATGGGGTGGTGGACGTAGCGTGATGACCCCATGACGATGTGCCCCCAGTGTAGACACCTCACCCTGCTCCCGCCTCACCAGTCGTCGGCGTCTTCCTGCTGGCGGGCGTCGCGCTCGGCGGCCTCCTCGCGGGCGGCATCGATCACGCGCATCACGTCGCTGACATCGACCCGCGTGGCGTCCGGGGTGTAGCGCCCGGTCAGCACGCTCTCCGGGTGCAGCTCGCCGGCCTCGTAAGCGGCCCAGATCTCCTTGCCGTAATCGGTGGCGAGCAGCTCCGGGGCGAAGCGGCCGAAGTAGTGGCGCAGGTTGTCGACGTCGCGCACCAGCATCCAGGGCGCGTTGTTGTTGCCGGCGGCATCCACCGCCTGGGGCAGATCGATGATCACCGGCCCCTCGGCGCCGACCAGGATATTGAATTCCGACAGATCGCCGTGGACCAGCCCGGCGCAGAGCATGCGCACCACCTCGCCGATCAGGCGCTGGTGATAGTCGAGTGCCTGCTCGGGGGTGAGTTCGACATCATCCAGCCGCGGGGCGACATCGCCGTCGGCATCGGCGATGCGCTCCATCAGCAGCACGCCATCGACGAAGCCGTGGGGTTGGGGCACGCGCACCCCGGCATCGGCCAGGCGGTAGAGCGCATCGACCTCGGCATTGAGCCAGGCCGACTCCTGCTCGCGCTGACCGTAGCGAGTCTTCTTGGACATCGCCCGGGCGCGGCGGCTGTTGCGCACCTTGCGCCCCTCCTGATAGGTCACCGCCTGCTTGAAGCTGCGGCTCTTGGCCTCCTTGAAGACCTTGGCACAGCGCAGTTCGTCGCCACAGCGCACGACAAACACCTGGGCCTCCTTGCCGCTCATGAGCTGGCTGACGACCTCGTCGATCAGGCCATCCTCCACCAGCGGCTGCAATCGCTTGGGTATCTTCATGCGGCCTCGCTCTCAGCGCTTTCCACTGTGTTGTCGACCATCATCACCGACCACCGGCATCGACCACCAGACGAGCACGGCAGCGCCGCCCTTTCAACTTGCCGGCGTTCAACACCGCCAGGGCCTGGCGCGCGATCTCCCGCTCCACCGCGACGAAGGCGGCACGATCGGTCACCTTGATCTTGCCGACCCGGCCGCCCTCGATGCCTTCGGCGTCGCCGCCGCGGGTCAGGGCACCGAGGATATCGCCGGGGCGGATCTTCTGCTGCTTGCCGGCGTCGATCTCGAGCGTGGCCATGGCCGGCTGGAACGGCGTTTCGTCGCCGCCCGCGGGCAGCGGCTCGAATTCGGGCGGCTCGGCGAGCAGCTCCGCCAGCCGCTCCAGACGATAGGTCTCGCGTTCGCTCACCAGGGTGCAGGCCGTGCCCTGCTCGCCGGCGCGGCCGGTGCGCCCGACCCGGTGCACGTGGGATTCGAGCTCCCGCGCCAGCTGGTAGTTGAATACCGCATCGAGGGCGTCGATATCCAGACCACGCGCCGCCACGTCGGTGGCGACCAGGATCGACAGGCTGCCCTGGGCAAAACGGATCAACAGGCGGTCGCGCTCGCGCTGGTCGCGCTCGCCGTGTAGCGCCTCGGCGCTGAATCCCGCCTGCGCCAGCGCCTGCGCCACGCTCTCGGTCTCCTGGCGGGTATTGCAGAAGACGATGCTCGAGCGTGGCCGATAGTGGCGCAGCAGGCGCATCAGCGCCGGCAGCCGTGCGGCGTCGTCGGCGACCCGGTGGAAGTGCTGGTGGATACTCTCCCGGCCGTGGGTCTCGGGCACGCTCAGGCTGACCGGGTCGCGCAGCATGCGCTCGGCGACCGGGCGCACGGCGTCGGCGTAGGTGGCGCTGAACAGCAGCGTCTGGCGTGAACGTGGCGTGGCCGCGACGATCGTCTCCAGCGCCTCCTGAAAGCCCATGTCGAGCATGCGGTCGGCTTCGTCGAGCACCAGCACGCGCAGCGCACTCAGATCGAGCGTGCCCTTGCGCAGGTGCGCTTCGAGCCGGCCCGGCGTGCCCACCACCACGTGCGCGCCGTGGGCCAGCGAGTTGAGCTGCGGGCCCATCGGCGTCCCACCGCACAGGGTCAGGATCTTGACGTTGGCCAGCTGCCGCGCCAGCCGGCGCAGCTCCTCGGCGACCTGGTCGGCCAGCTCGCGGGTCGGGCAGAGCACCAGCGCCTGCACCTCGAAGCGCGCGACATCGAGCGCCTGGAGCAGGCCGAGTCCGAAGGCAGCGGTCTTGCCGGAGCCGGTGCGCCCCTGGCCGATCACGTCGCGCCCGGCGAGGATCGGCGGCAGCGCCAGCGCCTGAATCGGCGTCATGGTGTGGTAGCCCAGCGAGTCAAGGTTGTGCTTGAGCGCCGGGTTCAGAGCCAGCGTGCTGAAGTCGGTGGAGGTCGCGGTGTCGGACACGAGCGGAATTCCTGTGAAGGTGGCGAATCGCGGCCTTCCCGCCGCGTGTGGCGCCGCGCAATGGCGGTCATCGAAGGGCGGCAGGATACCAGAGACCTCCGCGGCGCGTCGGTATCCCGCTGCGGAACAAGTACTGAAGCGTAAATAAACCTGCAACATCCCCGCCAGGTTGAGTAAAATCGCGGCCATCGTAGACAAGCTGATCTTAGACAACCTGTTCGTAGACAACCTGATAGGTGTGACTGATGGGAAGGGCCTTCCAGAACCGCAAGGAATCCATGGCCAAGACGGCCGCCGCCAAGACCAAGGTGTACAGCAAGTATGGCCGCGAGATTTACGTCTGCGCCAAGTCGGGCGGTACCGACCCCAACGGCAACCTGACCCTGCGCGGCCTGATCGAGAAGGCCAAGAAGGACCAGGTGCCCTCTCACGTCATCGACAAGGCGCTCGACAAGGCCTCCGGGGCCGGTGGCGAGGACTTCTCCACCGCGCGCTACGAAGGGTTCGGCCCGGGCAACTGCATGGTCATCGTCGACTGCCTGACCGACAACCCCAACCGCACCTACGGCGACGTGCGCGGCTGCTTCACCAAGAACAAGGCCAAGATCGGCACCCAGGGCACGGTCAGCCACATGTTCGATCACTGCGCGATCTTCGCCTTTGCCGGCGATGACGAGGAAGCGGTGCTCGAAGCGCTGATGGAAGCCGATGTCGATGTCACCGACATCGAGAGCGAAGCGGGCCGGATCACCGTGTTCGCCCCGCATACCGAGTACGCCAAGGCCAAGCAGGCGCTGCTCGACGCCTTCGGCGAGATCGACTTCGAGGCCGACGAGATCCAGTTCCTGCCGCAGACGACCACACCGCTGGAAGGCGACGACGTCGCCCAGTTCGAGCGTTTCATCGACATGCTCAACGACCTCGACGACGTGCAGAACGTGTATCACAACGCCGAGCTGCCCGAAGACGCCTGAACGGCACGTCTTTAGGGCGCTGATGTGAGCCGGCGCCATGACCCGAGCCCCCGCCGACTAAGCGGCGGGCGCGGGACATGGCGCCGGCTCAGTGCATTACGGGCGCTCTTTGGAGATCTTGGCGCCGTTGAGCGAGACGCCGCCCTGCAGCCCCTGGTTGTTCATGACGAAGGCGATCACCTCCTGATTGGCGGTGTTATTGGTGATCTGGCCATTGGCGCCGATATCCGCCACCGCCACCCCGGCACTGGCACCCACCGACCAGTCGTTGTCGCTGCGCACGCGGTTGAGCGCCTTGTCGGTCATCAGCAGATAGACCACCGCCTGGGACTGGGCACCGGCCTGGAAGCCGATCGAGCCGCTGGTGGTGGTGTAGTAGCCGGCCTTGGCGCCATCGATGAGCAACTCCCCTTCGCCGTGGCTGGCGCCGACGATGAAGCTGGCGCCGAGCACGCCGGGGAACACCAGCACACCCTTGGCCTGATCTACCAGAGACCGCGACTGCGGCGCCACGCGATAGAGCCGGTCGAGGGTGTTGCTCACGTCCTGATCGAGTTGGCGACGCTCGGCGCGCTGGCTCTCGCGATCCTGTGGTGTGGTGGTGGTACACGCCGAGAGCAGCGTAGTGCCGAGCATGGCGGCGAGCAGCAGCACGCTGGTGCGGCTGGTGAGAGTCGAAAGCGACATGAAACGGGGTGTGGAGCGTGGCATGGATAAGCCTCCTGGCTGGATGACGCGAGCGGCTCGCGCGAAGAGTACCAGCGAACCGCACCGGTACGGGCGCCGGCACGTCAGCGGTCTGTGACATCGTCGTGTATGACAGTCTCGTTATAGACGACCGTTGCCCATTGCGCCTGTCTGCATCTGCCGGGCGGCTCGCGCGCACGGGTCCAGCCCAGGCGTGTTTTCGCCTACAATAGTCACCTTTCACGCCACGATGTTGCCACTCATGAGTCACCCCACAGCCACAGCGTCATCCCCGGCCGCGGCCACTAGCGCGCCCGCCGCCGAGCCTGCGCCGGTGATCGAGATCACCGGGCTTTCAAAGCGCTACGACTCCGGTTTCGAAGCGCTCAAGCAGATCGACCTCGAGATCCGACGTGGCGAGATCTTCGCCCTGCTCGGCCCCAACGGCGCCGGCAAGACCACCCTGATCAGCATCATCTGCGGTCTGGTCAACGCCAGTACCGGCCAGGTCAAGGTGGACGGCCACGACAACGTCAGCGCCTACCGCGCCGCCCGCGCCAAGATCGGCCTGGTACCGCAGGAGCTGACCAGCGACGCCTTCGAGACCGTCTGGAACACGGTACGCTTCAGCCGCGGCCTGTTCGGGCGCAAGGCCGATGACGCCCATATCGAACGGGTGCTGAAGTCGCTGTCGCTCTGGGACAAGCGCAAGAACAAGCTGATCACGCTCTCCGGCGGCATGAAACGCCGCGTGCTGATCGCCAAGGCGCTGGCCCACGAGCCCGAGATCCTGTTCCTCGACGAGCCCACCGCCGGGGTCGACGTGGCGCTGCGCCGCGACATGTGGGAGGTGGTCCGCGAGCTGCGCGCCAGCGGCGTCACCATCATTCTCACCACCCACTACATCGAGGAAGCCGAGGAGATGGCCGACCGGATCGGCGTCATCAACCGCGGCGAGATCGTGCTGGTGCGAGAGAAACAGGCGCTGATGCGCCAGCTAGGCAGCAAGCAGCTCACCCTGCAGCTACAGCAGCCGCTGGCCAGCGTGCCGCCGGCACTGGCGCACTACCCGCTGTCGCTGGACGAAGCGGGCAGCGTGCTGGTCTACACCTACGATGCCAGCGACCCGAATGCCCAGGGGCAGGTGCCGATCAGCACTCTGCTCAACGACATCGAAGCCGCCGGCATTCGCTTCAAGGATCTGCACACCAAGCAGAGCTCGCTGGAAGAGATCTTCGTCAACCTGGTCAGAGAGCGCCAATGAATCTCCAAGCCGTACGCGCCATCTACTGTTTCGAGATGGCCCGGGCCGGCCGTACCCTGCTGCAGAGCCTGGTATCCCCGGTCATCTCCACCTCGCTCTACTTCGTCGTCTTCGGGGCCGCGATCGGTTCGCGTATCCAGGAAGTCGAAGGGGTCAGCTACGGGGCCTTCATCGTGCCCGGGCTGATCATGCTGATGCTGCTCACCCAGAGCGTCTCCAACGCCTCCTTCGGCATCTTCTTCCCCAAGTTCACCGGCACCATCTACGAGGTGATGTCGGCACCGATCTCGTACTTCGAGATCGTGCTCGGCTATGTCGGCGCCGCCGCCTCGAAGTCGGCGGTATTGGGGCTGGTGATCCTGGGCACGGCGAATTTCTTCGTCGACCTGCACATTCTGCATCCGTTCATGATGCTGCTGTTTCTGGTGCTCACCGCGATCACCTTCAGCCTGCTCGGGTTCATCATCGGCATCTGGGCGGACAGCTTCGAGAAGCTGCAGCTGGTGCCGCTGCTGATCATCACCCCGCTGACCTTCCTCGGCGGCAGCTTCTACTCGATCGACATGCTTCCCGAGGTATGGCAGGCGGTCACCCTGGCCAATCCGGTGGTCTATCTGGTCAGCGGTTTCCGCTGGAGCTTCTACGGCATCAGCGACGTCAGCGTGACGGCGAGCCTGATCATGGTGTTCGTGTTCCTGGCCGTCAGCCTGGCGGTGGTCAACTGGATCTTCCGCACCGGCTACCGGCTGCGTCCGTGAGCGCCTGAACCCAATCCGCCCCCGGCACTGCCACCGCAGCGTCGGGGCGTGTCATCCACCGCGTCGAGGTCCCCATGCCCATACTGCAAGCCTGCGCCCACCGCATCGACAAGCGTGGCGACGACAGCCCTGCAACCCTCACCGCCGGCGAAGCGCTGCCCACCGGTGACGCCGCGGAATCGCTGCTGGCCGCGTTGAATCAGAGCTTTCACGCCAAGCCCAAGGCCTGGGGGCACTTTTCGGAACCCCAGACGGCAGCCGACGCCAGCGACGAGGACGAAGCGCCTGGGGCACAAGAGAGCGAGGCGCCCCCGTTCACGCCCGACGCCCAGGTCGGTGCTCAGGCTACCCCTGAAGCCGCGCCGATGCCGCCCTCGCGCTTCGCCGCCGAATTGACACGCTATCGTCGCGGCGAGCTGAACTTCACCGACTTCACCACCCAGGCGGCGCAGGATCTGCTGGCGCTGGTCGACGCCCAGCTCTCCGTCGGCGGCCAGCTCTGGTGCGTGCACAATCGCCAGGGCGAGACGGAGTTTCTGACCGTGGCGCTGCTGCATCAGCGCCACGGCTACGGCTTCGATGCGCAAGGCCAGGTGGTCGAGGTCGACCAGCTCAATCTCGGCCAACTGATGCTGGCGGCGCGTATCGATCTGACCCAGTGGCAGCGTGGCGAGTCGCGTCAGTACATCGCCCACGTGCAGGACCGCGGCAGCAAGAAGACCGGCGAAGCCTTCCGTGAGTGGCTCGGCTGCCGCGAAGGGGTCGATGCCAGCGCCGAGACCCGCACCCTGCTCAAGGCCTTCAGCGACTACGTCGAGCACGAAGACCTCAACGAGGAGGCCAGCCGCGAGAAGACCACCACCCTGATCGACTACGCCAACGCCCAGGCCAAGCGCGGTGAGCCGATCACGCTGGACGAGCTCTCCGAGCTGGTCGACGAGAGCCAGCCCAAGGCGTTCTACGACTACATCCGCAATCAGGACTACGGGCTGGCCGCCGAGATTCCGCCGGACAAGCGCACGCTGCAGCAGTTCAAGCGCTTCACCGGCCGTGCCACCGGCGTCTCGATCAGCTTCGACTCGCACTTGCTGGGCAACAGCATCGAGTATGACGAAGAGCGCGAGCGCCTGATCATCAAGCAGATCCCGGGACAGCTGAAGGATCAGATCAAGCAGCGCGGTCAGTAACGGTACGAAAGCCCGAAGCCCCTTCCTGGCCCGGCGACCCGCCGGGCCTTGTGGCGCAACTCTCTCGCACTCCCCAGTTATCCCCCTGCTCTCCTTCCTGCCAAGCGGGCCGGCAGCGCCTGCCCCTGCTCGTTTATCGCGCTGAGCCTCAGGGTCGTCAGTTCTCCACCGCGATCGATGGCGCGAGCAATGATTCGCAAACTACTTAATTAAAGTTGTCTTAAACCATAATTACATTCCGCCGATATACGCCTTAAGCAGCAGTGTCATGCCGCGTGCTGCCTACCGACTTCCAGGACAAAACCTAGAAGCGTATCCACTCGGGGGAACGAACATGAGAAGTGCGCTACACAGCGTCAAGGGCCGGCTATGCATGGGATTGGGCTTGATCATCCTGCTGCTGGTCGCGATCGGCGTGCAGGGGATCATGAGCAACCGTCAGACCCATCAGGCCATGCAGAGTATCGTCGAAGACAACACCCAGACGATGATCACGCTCGCGACGGTCAGAGCCGCGATTGCCGACAATCGCACCATCTTTGGCAAGATCGGCAGCGCCGAGCCGACACCGGCCCAGCGCCAGGCGATCACCGATAACCGTCAGCGTGCCGATGAAGCCTGGGGGCACTACTACCCGGAACTCGCCACCACCGAGATAGAGCAGAAACTATCGCGCGAATACCTCGACACCTTGACCAAGCTGCGCCAACTGGTGGATGGCGGCGCCGCGGAAACCGAAATCGACGCCGCCTATACCGAGATCTACAAGGTCGTGACCGAGCTCTACCGCCTGGCACGCGAAACGACGCTGTCCGAGTATCAGAAGAGTGTGGCGGACTACCGCACCAGCCTTTACGTGGTCTTCGCGGCCATCGGTATCAGCCTGCTGCTGGCGATCGCCATCGGATGGTGGCTGGCACGCGGCATCCTGCGCCCGCTAAAGGAAGCCACCGGCTTCTCCGCCGCCCTGGCCGAGGGCAACCTGGGCGTGCGCCTCGACGCCCGCTACCGCGACGAGTTCGGGCGCATGCTGGACGCCATGGCCGCCATGCGTGACAAGCTCACCGGCGTGATCCGCGAGGTGGCGAACAATACACGCACCGTGGAGTCGATCTCCGCCGAACTGGCCGCGAGCAACGAGAACCTGAGCCAGCGTACCCAGGAGCAGGCCGCCAGCCTGCAGGAAACCGCCTCGGCCCTGGAGCAGATCACCAACACCGTCAGCCAGAACGCCGACAACGCCGGTCAGGCCGATACCCTAGCCAGCGAAGTCAGCACCCAGGCCAAGCAAGGCGGTGAAGTGGTCGACGAGGCGATCGGCGCCATGCGCGAGATCGACGCCTCCAGCAAGAAGATCTCCAATATTATCGGCATGATCGACGAGATCGCCTTCCAGACCAACCTTCTCGCCCTCAACGCCTCGGTCGAGGCCGCGCGTGCCGGCGAACAGGGCCGCGGCTTCGCCGTGGTCGCCCAGGAAGTACGCCAGCTCGCCAGCCGCAGCGCCGACGCCGCCGGCGAGATCAAGCAGTTGGTCTCCGAGAGCGCCCAGCGCGTGGCCCGTGGTTCCGAGCTGGTCAATCGCTCCGGTGAGACCCTGGCGCAGATCGTCACCAACGTCGAGAAGGTCACCGACCTGGTGTCCGAGATCGCCGTCGCCAGCCGCGAGCAGTCCACCGGTATCCAGCAGATCAACCTGGCGGTGGGCGAGATGGACAGCGTGACCCAGCAGAACGCTACCCTGGTCGAAGAGTCGACTACCGTCACCGGCACCTTGCAGAATCAGGCCGAAATGCTGGCGCAGGAAATCAGCTTCTTCCGCGGCTTCGAAGCAGGCCAAGCGCAGCCGCGCGGCGTGCGCCCCAGCCTTGCCTCACCGGCCACGCAGCCGCGTCAGCCACAGCGCCATTCCCAGCCACAGCGCCGCCAGCCCACCCAGGAAGTGGAGGAGTGGAGCAGCTTCTGACACTCGCGCTTTCACGCCAGCGTATCCCCCAACGATGGAGGATACGCTGGCCTCCTCGTCGCTCTTTCGCCTCCGCCTCGCTGCATCTCCCCCTTCACCTATTCCTCCCCTTCACCTATTCCTCCTCTTCACCTATTCCTCATCTACCCCTCTCCACCTCGTCCTTTGCCCTCACATTGTCTATGCGCTCCGCGCATGCCATTCGTCGTCGCCAGTGAGACGTGTCGTCAATCTAGGCATGCTTCTGCCCCACCAAAAAAAGTTAATATATTAAAATATGATTATTTAAATATAATTAAACCAACAATTTTAATGGGATCTCTAATTTAGATAAGACACCTTTATTAAATAAATGCTCAACAATAATTGAATACGGCCGATAGGCTTTTCGCGGCACTGCGAGGCCTGCCGCGTATTTCCTGCCCGTCAGATTACTTATATAGGAAAGAGAAAATGAGAAGTGCGCTACATAGCGTAAAAGCCCGCCTTTGTCTGGCGCTGGGCCTGATCATCCTCCTGCTGGTCGCCATCGGCGTACAGGGAATCGTGAGCAACCACCAGACCCAGCAAGCCATACGCGCGATCGTCGATGACAATGTGCAAGCGATGATAGAACTCTCCACGATACGGGGCGCCACTGGCGACAACCGTACCCTCTTCGCCAGGGTCAAAGGCAACGTTTTTTCCAACGCCCAGCGCCAGGAGATCGAGAAGAATCGCAAACTCGTCGATGATGCCTGGAATCGCTACTCTCCTGAACTGATCTCCAGCGATGAGCAGCGCCAGAACGCGAAAGTCTTCGTTCAGCAACTGCAAGACCTGCGCCAACTGGTCGACAGCGACCACGCCAGCGATACCCAGATCAACACGGTTTACACCGACCTCTACAAGACCATCACTCAGCTCTATCTCTCGTCACGCAAGGCGACGCTGGCAAACTATCAGCAAAGTCTGGCGGACTATCAGACCGGCCGCACGATCATCATCGCCGCCATTCTCGCGGCCCTGTTGATCGCCATCGCCATCGGCTGGTGGCTGGCACGCGGCATCCTGCGCCCGCTCCAGGAAGCCACCGACTTCTCCACCGCCCTGGCCGAAGGCAACCTGGGCGTGCGCCTGAGTACCCGCTACCGGGATGAGTTCGGGCGCCTGCTGGATGCCATGGCCACCATGCGTGACAAGCTCACCGAGGTAATCCGTGACGTCTCGCACAACGCACGCACGGTAGCGTCGATCTCCGGTGAACTGGCCGCGAGCAACGAAAACCTGAGCCAGCGTACCCAGGAGCAGGCCGCCAGCCTGCAGGAGACCGCCTCGGCGCTGGAGCAGATCACCAACACCGTCAGCCAGAACGCCGACAACGCCGGCCAGGCCGATACCCTCGCCAGCGAGGTGAGCACCCAGGCCAAGCAAGGCGGTGAAGTGGTCGACGAGGCGATCGTCGCCATGCGCGAGATCGATGCCTCCAGCAAGCAGATCTCCAATATCATCGGCATGATCGACGAGATCGCCTTTCAGACCAACCTGCTCGCCCTCAACGCCTCGGTCGAGGCCGCGCGTGCCGGCGAACAGGGCCGCGGCTTCGCCGTGGTCGCCCAGGAAGTGCGTCAGCTTGCCAGCCGCAGCGCCGACGCCGCCGGCGAGATCAAGCAGCTGGTCTCAGAAAGCGCCCAGCGCGTGGCCCGTGGTTCCGAGCTGTTCAATCGCTCCGGCGAGACTCTGGCGCAGATCGTCACCAACGTGGAGAAGGTCACCGATCTGGTGTCCGAAATCGCCGTCGCCAGCCGCGAGCAGTCCACCGGTATCCAGCAGATCAACCTGGCAGTGGGCGAAATGGACAGCGTGACCCAGCAGAACGCCACTCTGGTCGAGGAGTCGACCACGGTGACCTCCAGCCTCCAGGCCCAGGCCGAGCAACTGACCCAGGGGGTGAGCTTCTTCCATGGCTTCGAAGAAGCCTCTGGGCATTCGCAAGGCATGCACGCTCGCCTTGCTTCACCGGCGACGTAGCCTCAACAACCTGGCCTCAACAACCCCGGCGCCGCCACCTACCGGCGCCATCTGCCGGTGTATAGCGCAACCGAAGCCAGAAGAATTTACGAAAAAATTACATAAATTCACGAAAAAAATCGAATCCTGCGAATTTCACTCAACCTCTCTCACGGCTCGCCGATAGTCATAGATGGACCGTGCCATATGCAGTATCGACATGGCGACCCAAGGAAGGCACTACACTAGCGAGGAAGCACAGATGTCAATAATCGCAAAGAGCGTCAAGGCCCGGCTGGTCTTGGCGTTGGGCATATTGATTGCACTCTTGATCGCGGTCGGCGTACAGGGCGTGCTCAGCAACCGCCAGACCCAGGAGGCGATGCGCTCGATCGTCGACGAGAACGTCCAGGCGATGATCGAACTCTCCACGGTGCGCAGCGCCACCGGCGATAACCGCACCCTCTTCGGCAAGGTCAAAGGCAACACGTTCTCCGACGCCCAGCGCCAGGAGATCGAGAAGAACCGTCAGCGTGCCGATGACGCCTGGAACCGTTATTCACCCACACTGATCTCCACCGATACCGAGCGCGAGCTGGCCGCTACCTACGTCCAGCAGCGCCAGGCGCTGCGCAACCTGCTCGACAGTGGCAACGCCAGCGATGCGCAGATCGACGCCGGCTACGCGGGCCTCTACGGCACCATCACCCAGCTCTACCGCTCGGCACGCGAAGAAACGATGGCGAGCTATCAACAGAGCGTGGCGGACTATCAGACCAGCCGCACGATCATCATCGCCGCCATTCTCGTGGCCCTGTTGATCGCCATCGCCATCGGCTGGTGGCTGGCCCGCGGCATCCTGCGCCCGCTCCAGGAAGCCACCGACTTCTCCACCGCGCTGGCCGAAGGCAACCTGGGCGTACGCCTGAGCACTCGCTACCGCGACGAGTTCGGGCGCATGCTAGATGCCATGGCCGCCATGCGTGACAAGCTCACCGGGGTGATCCGCGAGGTGGCGCAGAACGCCCGTAACGTGGAGTCGATTTCCGCCGAACTGGCCGCGAGCAACGAAAACCTGAGCCAGCGCACTCAGGAGCAGGCCGCCAGCCTGCAGGAAACCGCCTCGGCACTCGAGCAGATCACCAACACCGTCAGCCAGAACGCCGACAACGCCGGCCAAGCCGATACCCTCGCCAGCGAAGTGAGCACCCAGGCCAAGCAAGGCGGTGAAGTGGTCGACGAGGCGATCGGCGCCATGCGCGAGATCGACGCCTCCAGCAAGGAGATCTCCAACATCATCGGCATGATCGACGAGATCGCCTTCCAGACCAATCTGCTCGCCCTCAACGCCTCGGTCGAGGCTGCACGTGCCGGCGAACAGGGCCGCGGCTTCGCCGTGGTCGCCCAGGAAGTGCGCCAGCTCGCCAGCCGCAGCGCCGACGCCGCCGGCGAGATCAAGCAGCTGGTCTCCGAAAGCGCCCAGCGCGTGGCCCGTGGCTCCGAGCTGGTCAATCGCTCCGGTGAGACCCTGGCGCAGATCGTCACCAACGTCGAGAAGGTCACCGACCTGGTGTCCGAGATCGCCGTGGCCAGCCGCGAGCAGTCCACCGGCATCCAGCAGATCAACCTGGCGGTGGGCGAAATGGACAGCGTGACCCAGCAGAACGCCACTCTGGTCGAGGAGTCGACCACCGTGACCTCGAATCTGCAGTCTCAGGCCGAACTGCTGGCCCAAGAGGTGCGCTTCTTCCGCGGCTACGATGATGGTGCCCACCACCCTGCGAAACGCACCACCGACAGAGGCACCGCCAGCCTGGCTGCTCCGCAGCGCCAGCCGGCAACCGCCGAGCGTCAACCGCCGCGTCAGGCCTCCGAGGAAGTCGAGGAGTGGAGCAGCTTCTGACGCTCGCGTCACCGGCGCATCGCTCCCCGCTTATCCGATGCGCCAATGGGTAAAACCGATCCTCCGACAGCCACCTTGCCGGAGGATCGGGCCCCGACGATATGCCCTGACTGTCAGCGCATCGAGCACGCACACAGAACGCCAGCCGTGACGCCAGGACTCTCTTTGGTTTCACGAGAAACCGAACGCTAATAGCCTAATTCAATCTATCTCGCTATCCGCCGATAGTTGTAGGCGGACCGTCCCATCGGCCATGTTGGTGAGGCCCATGGACGGCAATACCCCAGCGAGTGATCATGCATGTCAGTCATAGGAAAAAGCGTAAAGGCCAGGCTCGTCGTGGCACTGGGCGTATTGATCGCGCTGTTGATCGCGATCGGCGTCCAAGGCGTTATCAGCAACAGCCAGACGCAGGAGTCGATGCGCTCGATCGTCGAGAGAAACGTGCAGTCGATGATCGAGCTATCCACGCTTAGAGCAACGATCAGCGACAACCGCACGATATTCGCAGTGTCTCGTCGCCAGGAACTCTCGGCCGAGCAGCATCGTGATGTAGAGGCTAACCGCGAGCGCGGTATGGCCGCCTGGAACCGTTATTACCCCAAGCTGATCTCCAACGATGAGCAGCGCCAGCAGGCGGAAAATTTCATCCAGGCGCTGAAGCATCAGCAAAATTTAATGGGTGGCGGGAATCCCTCGGAAAGCGAGATAAGTCAGAGCTACGCCAATCTCTACGCACCGATCGCCGCACTCTATGACGCTTCCCGCAAAGAGACCCTGGCACGCTATCAGCAGAGCTTGGATAACTACCAGACCGGCCGCATGATCATCATCGCCGCCATTCTCGTGGCCTTGTTGATCGCCATCGCCATCGGCTGGTGGCTGGCCCGCGGCATCCTGCGCCCGCTGAAGGAAGCCACCGATTTCTCCACCGCGCTGGCCGAGGGCAACCTGGGCGTGCGGCTCGACGCCCGCTACCGCGACGAGTTCGGCCGTATGCTGGACGCCATGGCCGCCATGCGTGACAAGCTCACCGGGGTCATCCGCGAGGTGGCGCAGAACGCCCGTAACGTGGAGTCGATCTCCGGTGAACTGGCCGCGAGCAACGAGAACCTGAGCCAGCGTACCCAGGAGCAGGCCGCCAGCCTGCAGGAAACCGCCTCGGCCCTGGAGCAGATCACCAACACCGTCAGCCAGAACGCCGACAACGCCGGTCAGGCCGATACCCTAGCCAGCGAAGTCAGCACCCAGGCCAAGCAAGGGGGTGAGGTGGTCGACGAGGCGATCGGCGCCATGCGCGAGATCGACGCCTCCAGCAAGAAGATCTCCAATATCATCGGTATGATCGACGAGATCGCCTTCCAGACCAACCTGCTCGCCCTCAACGCCTCGGTCGAGGCCGCGCGTGCCGGCGAACAGGGCCGCGGCTTCGCCGTGGTCGCCCAGGAAGTGCGTCAGCTCGCCAGCCGCAGCGCCGACGCCGCCGGCGAGATCAAGCAGCTGGTCTCCGAGAGCGCCCAGCGCGTGGCGCGCGGCTCGGAGCTGGTCAATCGCTCCGGTGAGACCCTGGCGCAGATCGTCACCAACGTCGAGAAGGTCACCGACCTGGTGTCCGAAATCGCCGTCGCCAGCCGCGAGCAGTCCACCGGCATCCAGCAGATCAACCTGGCGGTGGGCGAGATGGACAGCGTGACCCAGCAGAACGCTACCCTGGTCGAAGAGTCGACTACTGTCACCGGCACCCTGCAGAATCAGGCCGAAATGCTGGCGCAGGAGATCAGTTTCTTCCGCGGCTATGACGATGGCTCTCGGAAGGCTGCCCAGCGCGCCATCGGCAGCGCCACTGCCGCACTGAGCGCTCCACAACCTCAGGCGAAACCGGCCACGCGCCAGGTCTCGCGACAGTCATCGCACCAAGCGTCGGCGGAAGTCGAGGAGTGGAGCAGCTTCTGACGCTGCGCTGGCGTCTCGGTGAGACGCCAGCACACTGGACACGATGACAACCACATCACAGACAACGGCGCTAGAGACAAGAGCACCATAGACAGCGGCCCCGTCCATCAGGACGGGGCCGCTGTGTTTGCCACGCGGGGTTCACGCCGGCGCCGCGCAAGCCGCGCCCAGCGGCCGGGGTCAACGCCCGCGATTGGCCTTCACGCCCGCCTCCACGCGCTCGCCGATCTTGGCATCGACATTCTTCCAGTACTCGAACACCCGCGACAGTACCGGCTCTTCGACCCCGTTGGAGACATGGCCGACGATATTGTCGACGAGACGATCACGCGCGGCGTCGTCCATCACCTTGTTGACCAGGTCGTTGGCCTGACTCCAGTCGTCATCGGCCGGGCGCAACGTATAGGCCGTGCGCACGAACTCCCCGTCGGCGGACCATACCGCATCTTCCGGGTAACGCTGCGGATCGGCCTTGGCACCGCCCTTGCTGTTTGGCGCGTAGACCGGGTCGCTGGCGTTGTGCATGCGCATGGCGCCGCCCTTGCTATAGCTGTGCACCGGGCAGCGCGGCGTATTGACCGGAATGTGCTTGTAGTTGACCCCCAGCCGGGCGCGATGAGCATCGGCGTAGGAGATCGAACGCGCCAGCAGCATCTTGTCCGGCGATAGCCCGGTACCCGGGACCATGTTGTTGGGCTCGAAGGCAGCCTGTTCGATCTCGCTGTGGAAATCGGTCGGATTCTGGTCGAGCGTCATCTTGCCGACTTCGATCAGCGGATAGTCGCTGTGTGGCCAGACCTTGGTCAGGTCGAACGGGTTGATGTGGTAATCCTTGGCCTCCTCGAACGGCATCACCTGCACGTGCAGGGTCCAGGTCGGGTAGTCGCCGCGCTTGATCGCCTCGAACAGATCGCGACGGTGGTAGTCGGCATCGCTGCCGGCCATCTGATCCGCCTGCTCCTGGGTCATGCACTTGATGCCCTGGTCGGTCTTGAAGTGATACTTGACCCAGAAGCGCTCGCCTTCGGCGTTGACCCACATGTAGGTATGGCTGGAGTAGCCGTTCATGTGGCGCCAGGTGGCGGGAACGCCGCGGTCACCCATCAGCCAGGTCACCTGGTGGGCCGATTCTGGCGCCAGGGTCCAGAAATCCCACTGCATGTCGTGGTCGCGCAGGCCGTTGTCGGCACGGCGTTTCTGCGAGTGAATAAAGTGCTGGAACTTCATCGGATCGCGTACGAAGAACACGGGGGTATTGTTACCCACCATGTCGAAGTTGCCTTCCTCGGTATAGAACTTCAGCGCGAAGCCGCGCGGGTCGCGCCAGGTATCCGGGCTACCGCTCTCCCCCGCCACGGTGGAAAAACGCGCCACCATGTCTGTCTTCTTGCCCGGCTGCAGAAACTTGGCCTTGGTGTAGCGGCTGACATCCTGGGTCACCTCGAAGTGACCGAAGGCGCCGCCGCCCTTGGCGTGGGGCTGACGGTCCGGGATCATCTCACGGTTGAACGCCGCCATCTGCTCCATCAGATAATGATCATGCATGACGATGGGGCCATCCGGGCCCACCGAGAGCGCATTCTCTTCGCTCGAGACGGGGATGCCGGCATCCGTCGTCGTCGGCTTGCGGTTGTCGCTGGTCACGTTGATCTCTCCCTGTTCGACGCGGCGACGCGATGATCGCGTCGCCTCACATCTCCGCCGTGGGCCCTCGACTCGACCACGGACTCTGGGTCAGGACCAGGAAACAGTCGTGGCGATATCAGGGCGATACCAAACGGGGACAGCTTGAAGGTATAGAACCCCACGCGCCGGACTGTCCAATGCCGACTGTCGATGCCGGCATTTTTGATGCCAGCGCTGCTGATGCCAGCACCGGCGAGACCGGCGCTGCCGAGACCAGCGAGACCAGCGAGACCAGCGAGACCAGCTACCGGGCGATACGCCGGGCGTGATCAAGCGACGATCGACGCGCTCAGGACGACAGCTCTGAAAGGTCCGGTTCCAGGCCGCTGGCGCGGGCAAAGGTGAGAATGACCTGACGCAGGAGCTGACGCTGCTCGTCAGGCAAACCGCGGTAGACCCGCAGCACCTCGTCCTCCTCGCCGCCGACTGCGATCGCCCAGGTCGCCTGGGGCGGCTGCGAGCCATCGCAGGCTCGGGCGCCGTAGCGCAGATAGTGCGGCTCCAACCCTAGCCACCCTGCCAGCACCTGAAGCTTGTCCTGGGCAGGGATCGACTCACCGCGTAGCCACCGCCTGACGCCCTGGAACGTCATCGGCGAGCCCCAGTAGCGCAGATTGAACTCCCGCTCCAGTACCGAGGGGCGTGGCTCGTACCCAGCCGAGATCAGTGCCGCTTTCAAGCGCTCGGCAAACAAGGTCTTTTCATCCATGTGAGATAACTTGAACCATTAATTAAAATTCAGTTGCATCTCTGTTTAACCAGTCATTAAAGTGTCGATTAAACGAAGATACGGCTCATAGGCGCGCTGCCCGGCGCCCACTGATGCACCGTGACTGCGATGCGAGAGCGTTCTCACCGCGACGAAGGTTTGTTCTGTCACAGCGTCCCCCGATACGGCATGCGCTCATCCAGCGCCGGTCAGTCCTGGTTGCAGGTGAAGGTGCGGCGTGACGCGTTCGTCAGCTTAGAGAGATTTAACGTAGACACCACAAATCCGCGACTTCGTCGCAAGCATCAGCGGGAGAGTTGGCAGCACAACGATCGAAACAGTGCTGGCATATTGCTGACAGAGTTCTGGCGTATCGCTGACAGAGTGCTGGCGTATTGCTGACAGAGTGGCGGCGTATCGCTGACAAAGCTCCACGCGATATCGCCATCAGGTCGCCTTCATCGAGATCTGGACGACTCACGAAAAGGCCGGGAGCGAGCCCACAGATCGCCAGGCTGAAGAACCGATAGGCCATTAAGGCTCATCGGCCGCAGGAGGGAATGACTTCAGTCGTATCGGGCCGGCAGATCGCCGGCCCGAGGAAAAGCATGGCCGTCAGTGGCCGTGACGACGCCGATGCAGCGCACGTACCTGCTGGTCGAACCCGGCCACGGGCCCCTCGACTTGGAGCCCGGGGACCACCGCGGTGATCGGCAGCGGCGCCACCGGTGGCACCGCCTGGCCCAGCTCGCCGAGCCACGTCATCAGCTGCGCTGCCGAACTGGCGTAGACGATCCGCCCCAGCCCCACCCAGCCGTGCGCCGCAGCGCACATCGGGCAGTGCTCGCCGGAGGTGTAGACGGTAGCCGCGGCGCGCGCTTCGAGGGAGAGATTCTCCGCCGCCCAGCGCGCCAGAGCGAACTCCGGATGGCGGGTGGCATCGCCGCCGGAGATGCGATTGCGATCCTCGGCCAATATCTCGCCGGCGTCACTCACCAGCACACTGCCGAAGGGCTCGTCGCCGGCCTCCAGCGCAGCCTCGGCCAAGGCCACCGCGCGCGCCAGGAAGCGCGCCTGGTCTATATCACTATCACTCATGCGTTCTCCTCACTGGGGATGGAAAAGCGTGCCAGCCCGAAGGCGGCAAGTTCGGGCGCCCGCGTGCCGCGTGATAGCCACTCGCCGAGCACTTCGCCCATCACGCTCGCGAACTTGAAGCCGTGGCCGGAGAAACCGCCAGCGACCACCAGCCCCGGTAGCGGCTCGTCGATCAGGAAGTGCTCGTCGGGAGTCCGAATGTACTGGCATACGGCGCCGTGGCGCAGCGCCCCGACGCCGGGCAGATAGCGCGCGATCACCTGCGCAAGCTCGGGGACGTCATCCGGATGCTCGCCGAACGCCAGCAGCGGCTCTCCCGGCGCCAGCGGCTGGCCCGCGTCATGGCGGCCGATCTTGAACCCGGCACCGTCGATATCGGGAAAACCGTAATAGATGCCCAGTTCGTCGTCGGTGAGGCTGAAGCCCGGAAAACGCTCGCGCTGATAGCGCGCATCCGCGCTGTACCAGGCGAAAGTCTTGCGCACCCGGGTCAGCGGCAGCGTCACCCCCAGCGGTTGCAATAGACCGGCCAGATGCTGGCCGCAGGCCGCCAGCACGCGCTGGGCGCCGAAACAGCGGCCATCGGCGCAGCGGGCCAGGTAACCGCCCGCCGGTAGCGCCTCGAGCGCGACCACCCGTGCGCCGGTGGCCAGGGCCACGCCGGTTTGACGCGCGAGACGCTGGCGCCAGCAGGCGAGGATACGCTCGACCCGCAGCACCCCGGCACGCGCCTCGAAGGCGCCGACATGGGTCTCGCTCAGCGCCCCACGCCCGCCGCGCCAGCCGGGCCACCGCTGCGCCACCCCGGGGCCATCGAGCTGCTCCAGCGGCAGCGCATGGTCGCGCGCGCTGGCCGCGACCTGACGCATGAAGGGCGCGGTCGCCGGGCCGAGGTTGAGCACCCCGGTCGGCAACAGCAGCGACTCGCCGGTCTCGCGCTCGAGCCGCTGCCAGCCCGCCCAGGCGCGCTGGGCCAGCGCCACGTAGCCACCGCCTTCGCCATAGGCGAGCCGGATCAGCCGCGTCTCGCCATGATGGGCGCCTTGATCGTGGGGCGGGTCGTGGGCATCCAGCACCTGTACCGACTCCACCCCGCTGGCGGCGAGATGATCGGCCGCCGCCAGCCCCATACTGCCGCCACCGATGATCAGCAGCTCCGAGTGTGTCACCTGTGTCATGCCTTATCTTGTCCTTTCACAACCGGGGGACGGCGTGGGCCTATCCGACGTCAGGCCGCCGACTCCTGAGCCACCGCCGCGTCGCTCGAGCGCGCTTCGCTACGCGCAATGATCGCACTGCCGGTCAGGTCACCGGTGACGTTTAGCGCGGTGCAGCCCATGCCCACCAGCGCATCGATCGAGGTCAGCAGCGCCACCGTCTCGATCGGCAGGCCGACCTGGGCGAACACCGTGGCGATCATCACGATACCCGCCCCCGGCACCCCGGCGGTACCGATCGAGGTCAGCGTGCCGATCAGCACGATCTCGAGCATGTCGGTGAGATCGAGCGGGATACCCGCCACGTTGGCGGCAAACACCGCCGAGATCGCGATACGGATCGCGGCGCCGTCCATGTTGACGGTCGCCCCCAGCGGCAGGCTGAAGGCGTAGAGACTGCGCGGCAGCCCCAGACGCTGCGCCGCGTCGAGCGTCAGCGGCAGCGTGCCGCTGCTGCTCTGGGTGGCGAAGGCGGTCGCCATCGGCGTGCGCGCCTCGCGGAAGAAGGCCCCGAGAGGCACCCCGAAGCTCTTCATCAGAACGCAGTAGAGCAGCAGATGCACGGCCAGCGCCAGGTAGAGCACCAGCACCATGCTGCCGAGGGAGAGAATCGTGCCCAGCCCCTGCTTGGCCACGGTGCCGGTGACGATGGCGAAGACCCCGATCGGCACGAACTGCAGCACCCCGGCCATCACCTTCATGGTCATCGCGTTGAGCCCTTCGATCACGCCATAGAGCTTCTCCGCCAGCTCGCCCTGGTTCTTTTCATCGGACCGAGCCTGTTCATCGGCCCGGGGCTTTTCATCTGAACGACCATCGCCGTCGGCCTGGGCCGCGTCCTCGAGGGCCGCATCTTTGAAAGCCGCCCCGCGCTGACGCAGCTTGAGCAGCGCGATCCCGAACACGAAGGCGGTGAAGATGATCCCCAGCAGATTGGGCTCCGCCAGCGCGGCGACGATATTGCTGGGCACGATCGACAGCAGCACGCTGACGATACCGGGGTTCTCCGGGACCGCGACGCTGGCGCTGTCATCGAGGGTCATGCCACTGCCCGGCGAGAGCAGCGAGGCAACGGCCAGCCCGACCACGATCGCCAGCGCCGAGGTCACCACGTAGTAGACGAACACCTTGCCACCCATGCGCCCGAGCCGCCCCAGCTCGGCCTGATTGATCCCCACGATCAGCGTGAACAGCACGATCGGCACGATCAGGAACTTGAGCAAGCGCAGCAGCAGATCGCCCAGCGGCGCCACCCAGGCGGCCAGGGTTTCGCCGCCCAGCAGGCCGGCAGCGAGGCCCAGCACCAGGGCGATGGTGACACGCAGAATCAGAGAAGCATCGAGATAAGCGCGAAAGAGTGACGTCATGAGCAAGCCTTGATGGTGGGATGACGAGCGTCCCGCGAGAGGCGGACCGCAGCGGCACGCAACAGCCGAGCCGCTGACCGTATGGATACATTATCGACGTATATTCCACCCGGCCGCCAACGCCGATCGCCAATCTAGGCAGTCAACCCTGACCGGCTTCGGGATCGCAGCCCCGGATACGCAAAACCCGGCCAGGAGGCCGGGTCGTCAGCGAACACGCGGTGGGTTCAACCGCCGAGCTTGTCCTGGGTGCGGGTATCGAAATCGCTGGCGTCGTGACGCTCGTGGAGCTGGCTGGACGGTTCGCCGAAGGTACGGTTGACCATCCGCCCGCGCTGCACCGCCGGGCGTGCGTCGATCTCCTTGGCCCAGCGCTGCACGTGGGTGTAGCTCTCGACCTGCAGGAACTCCGCCGCATCGTAGAGCCGTCCCAGGGCGAGCTGACCATACCAGGACCAGTTGGCGATATCGGCGATGGTGTACTCGTCACCGGCAAGATAGCGCGATTCGGCCAGACGCCGGTCGAGCACGTCGAGCTGGCGCTTGGTCTCCATGGTGAAGCGGTCGATCGGATACTCCAGCTTCTCCGGCGCGTAGGCGTAGAAGTGGCCGAAACCGCCACCCAGATAGGGCGCGCTGCCCATCTGCCAGAACAGCCAGTTGAGAGTTTCCACCCGCGTGGCGGTGTCCTGCGGCAGGAAGGCGCCGAACTTCTCCGCCAGGTGCAGCAGGATCGAACCGGACTCGAAGACCCGCAGCGGCTTGTCACCGCTGTAGTCCATCAGCGCCGGGATCTTGGAGTTGGGGTTGACCTCGACGAAGCCGCTGCCGAACTGATCGCCCTCACCGATATTGATCAGCCAGGCGTCGTACTCGGCGTCCTTGCCCAGTGCCAGCAGCTCCTCGAACATCACCCCGGCCTTGACCCCGTTGGGGGTGGCCAGCGAGTAGAGCTGGAACGGGTGCTTGCCCACCGGCAGCGCTTTCTCGTGGGTGGGCCCGGCCACCGGACGGTTGATGCTGGCGAACTTGCCGCCGCTCTCTTTGGGTTCCCAGACCTTGGGGGGCGTATAGCCAGTGTCACTCATGCAACTTCTCCACTCTTGGTCGATAGCGCGCGAAGCGCCTGTGTGAAGAAAGGTAGCTGGTTAATGGCCTGCGATCGAGGGGCGGTGATCGAAGCGCCACGCCCACGGCCATCCTCGATCGCGCTTTTCAGTAGCCGACGGTGAAGCGCTGACGTATATGGCGCGGGGTTTCCAGCTCGTCCACCAGGGCGATGGCATAGTCCTCGAACGAAATGCGTGAGCCCTCCGCGTAGGTCAGCAGCGTATCCTGCCCCAGCCGGAAGCGGCCGGTACGCTCGCCGGGCACGAATTCGGCGGACGGCGAGAGGAAGGTCCAGTCGAGATCCGTCACCGCCTGCAGCCGCTCGAGGAATTCACCACCTCGGGCCGCCTCGGCGCGGTAGGCTTCGGGGAAGTCCGGCTGATCGATCAGCCGCTGACCGGGCGCCACCTCCAGGCTGCCGGCACCGCCGACCACCAGATAGCGCTTGACGCCGGCATCGCGAACCGCGCCGAGCAGCGTCTCGACGTCGCTGGCGACAAAATGCACCGCACTGATCACTGCGTCGTGCCCAGCGAGCAGCGCCGCTAGCGCCTGGCGATCGTTGGCATCGCCGGCGACCGGCGAGACACCCTCATGCTGGGCGATCTTCTCGGGGTGGCGGGCGATCGCCGTCACCTGATGGCCGCGGGCGGCGAGTTCGGCGAGGATGCGCGATCCGGCATTACCGGAGGCACCGATCAGAGCAATCTTGGCCATGGGTTCTTCCTTCGATGAGTCGAGTAGAGGACATGGGTCTACAAACTGGACCGTGAAGCAGAATCTATGCGAGTTTTACCCCTCTCACAAGAAGTCACGCCGGCCTGACCCGGTCACACCCGACTGACCTATGACCACCGCCATGGCTGCCATTATCGAGATTCCGGTCGCCATCCCGATCACGAGGAGACACCCCACGAGCGACCGAGCGCTCCCGTCAGATACGCCTTCACCCGACGTCTCCGAGACGCAGACGTTCGCCCAGCCCTGCCCGATCCGCGACGTGCTCGACCGGATCGGCGATCAGTGGAGCCTACTGGTGCTAGAGTGCCTGGCCCCCGGCACCCGCCGCTTCAATGCGCTACTGCGGGAGATCGGCGATATCTCCAAGCAGATGCTGTCGCGCACGCTCAAGCAGCTCGAGCAGGATGGCCTGGTGACGCGAACGGTGTACCCGGAGGTACCTCCTCGGGTCGAATACACCCTGACCGATCTCGGCCGCTCGCTGCTGACGCCGGTCGCCGCCCTGGTCGCCTGGGCCGAACAGCATCAGCCTGAAGTGAACGCAGCGCGCGAGCGCTACCAGCGAGCTATAGAGCGCTGAGCGCCGGAGAATACGCGGTCATTGGCCGGCGCTCGGGAGAGGTGGTCTAAAAGGAGAGGGGATCTAAGGCGACGTCTCCCCGAGGCAGTGCTCGGGTACGGGGTCCGGCACCAGGGTGTCACTCATGCAGACCCAGGTCATGCCGTCGAGTTCGTCCTGTGCGTCGAAGCGCGGGTAAGGGTTCAAGGTCAGGCTCTGGCCCGCCAGCCGACCGCCGGCGAAGGTGTATTCGAGCTCACCCTCGCTGCCGAGTTCGAGCGTGGCCGGTACGGCGGTATCGCTGTGGCGGCTGACGATCCCCAACTGATCCAGCGTCGAGGGCCACTCCATTTCGCGCAGCGCAAAAGCGGTGAGCGCTTCCCGATCCGGGTCGGTCTGTTCGATGAAGCGCGTCAACTGCGCCTTGGCCTGATACTGCTGAAACGCCTGCACGCCGAACACCGCCGCGACGGCGATGATCACCACGAACACCAGCGCACCGGCGCCACCGAGCCCGGGAACCCGCGGGCAGAATGCCGCGAAACACCAGGCCAGCGGATGGCGGCGTGGCTGCGAAGGCGTCTCACCCCGGGCGAGCTGGAGAATCGCGTGGGCCCGTTTGGCGGTCCAGGGGTAGTCGCCGATCAGCTCGTTCAGCGAGGCCCAGAACCCCTTGACGTCGTGGCGCTGGGCGGCGAACACCTCGAGATCGAGGTTGGCGTGGCGCGAACCGCCAGCCGCCAGCGCCGACATGGCGGCGAAGGCCGCGTCCGGGTCCGGGCAACAGGCCAGCCCGTGCCGGTCGCAGGTGTACTCGCACGCGCGGCGGTAAGCAGCGCCCAGCAGCGGCAACCAGGCCGCGATCGCGACCACGAGCCCTTTACTCAGATGCCCGCGCCGGATATGCCCCAGCTCGTGACCGATGTAGAAGCGCAGCGCTTCCGGACGATCTTCCAGCGCATCGACCACCGAGGAGTAAAGCACCACATAGTGGCGACGCAGGAAGCGGGTAGCGAGCGCATTGAACAGCCCATCGGCATGCAGCAGATAGGCCTCCGGCGGCCGCTCTATGCCCACGATCCGGCAGCAGTCTTCGACATCCGCCGCCAGCGCCGGAAACTGCTGCGCGCTAATGCGAACCCCATTGCCACGGATCGTGGAGATGAACGCAGACTGCACGAACAGAGCACCCACCCAGATGAACAACAGATAGACCAATACCAAGCCCAGCGACGCGACAAAGAGCAACGCCCAAAGCGTGACGGCAATCACCATGAGCACAGCGAAGCGTCGCCGCTCCCCCGGATAAATCAGAGAAAATTGCATCAATGTTCCCTTGTTTTCGTATTCTTTTTGAGTGGCGGCGTCGGCTCGGAGACACCACCAGAATCGTCATCAGCCGCGTATGAGAAGCACCCAAGCGAGCGCGGCATATCGCACCGCGCTGAATCGTATCCCGAGCTTTGGGCAATATTCCAGGGCAAAATGGTGACGCGGCGGCGAGCGCGACGAACGATGACATCGAAGCGTCAGTGAGTCGCCGAAAGGCTTGCGCCTCAGTCGCCGAGCGCCTCGCGCCGGTTGGGCGGGACGAGCCCATGGCGGCGCATGCGCCGGTAGAGCGTCGGCCGCGACACGCCCAACTGGCGCGCCACCTGACTGACGTTCCAGCCCGCCTGGGCCAGAGCACGCGCCAGTGACTCGGCCTCGGTCGGCGCGTCGTCGCTGTCATGCCTCAACGGGGGCGTCGTGGGTGTCGCCGATGTCGGGGAGAAGTGTGGCGCTGCGCCCCGATCGGCGCGGCAGCCCTCGGGCAGGTCGTGCACGGTGATCGCTTCCCCCTCGCGGGTGGCGAGGGCGAATGCCAAGGCACTCTTGAGCTGGCGCACATTGCCCGGCCAGGGGGCGTCGAGCAGCGCGTTCATGGCGTCGCCACGCAGAGGTGCCGAGACGCCCTGCTCGGCGCCCAGCGCGGCGAGTAGACGCTGGATCAGATAGCGACGGTCGGCGCGCTCGCGCAGCGGTGGCAACACCAGCTCGGCGCCGTTGAGGCGGTAGTAGAGATCCTCGCGGAAGCGGCCCTCGGCGATCAGCGCGGCGAGGTCGCGATGGGTAGCGGTGACCACCCGCAGCGCCACCTTGACCGGCCGCTCGGCACCCAGCGGCATCACCTCCTGCTCCGCCAGCACCCTTAATAGACGGCTCTGCAGCGCCAGCGGCATGTCGCCGATCTCGTCGAGGAACAGCGTGCCGCCGTCGGCCTGCGGGATCAGACCGCGCATGCCCTTGGGGTTGCCGCCGGTAAAGGCCCCGGGCAGATAGCCGAACAGCTCGCTCTCGATCAGCGACTCGGGTATCGCCGCGCAGTTGACCGCGACAAAGGGGCCTCCGGCACGGTCGCCGCTGGCGTGCAGCGCGCGCGCCAGCAGCTCCTTGCCGGTGCCGGTCTCGCCTCGGATCAGCACATTGAGCGGCTGCCGGCAGAGCCGCCGGGCCAGGCCCAGCAGCCGCTGCATCGCCGGGTCGTCCCCCGCCAGGCGATCCAGCGCCGGCGTCGAGATGGGCGCCACCCGATCGTGGGACGCGGTGGCGACGTCACTCGCCATGTCCGTCGCCATGTCCGTCGCAATGTCCCTCGCAATGTCCGTCGCGATGCCACTTGCCATGTCTCTCATGGTGCCGGTCGTCGCCGCGTCACGCTGCCGCGCACGCCCACCACGCGGCTCGACCAGCGCAGCGAAGCGGATATCGCCGCTGGCACGCAGGCGCAGGGCGCGCAGCTGGTCCGGCTCGCAGCGCGGTAGCGCCAGCAGATCATCGAGTTCGGCCTCGAACAGCTGGGTCACCCAGATCGGTGCCGGCGGCGTGCGCCGGGCGTGGGCGTCGATCAGCGCCCGGCCCTCGCCGTTGGCGGCGAGCACCCGCCCCTGTGGGTCGAAGGCGAGCAGCCCGCGGCCATTGAAATGGACGAAGGCACGGGTGGTATCGAAGCGCAGGATGGTGGTATCGCGGTAGCGATGCAGGAAGTAGGCGTCCTCGATCATCCGCGCATAGAGCGTGACCAGCGGCAGCGCAAAGCTCTGGCTCTCCAGGCCACGCGGTGACTGCAGCGCCGAGATATCGAGCACCGCGATAGGCCGCCCCTGGGGGTCATGAATCGGCGCCGCGGTACAGGTGAGCGCGATGTGAGTAGCGTCGAAGTGCTCACGCTGATGGCAGGTCAGGGCGCGCGACTCATGAATGCAGGTGCCTACGGCGCAGGTGCCGGCATGGCGCTCGTCCCAGTCGGCGCCGAGATAGAGCCCGGCGCGACGCAGCGCGGCATCCTGCGCTGGATGACCGCGGAAGTCGACGGTGACTCCGTGCCGGTCGGTCAGCAGCAGGACATAGCCCATCGGCGCGACCTGGGCGAAGAGCTGGTCGACCCCGGCCCGGGCCACATACAGGAGCTCATCGACCGGCTCGCGCGAGTCGACCAGCGCCTCCTGGGTCAGCACGCGTACCGGCTGCGGGCGGCTGGGGTCGAGCCGGTAATCATCGACGCAGCGCCGCCAGGAGCGCTGGATGATCTCGCGCCCTGCCAACGCCTCGCGCCCCTCACCCAGACGCGCCACCGCCGCAATGTGCTGACGCTGCGCTTGTTCGAACCTGCCCGCCTTGGTCAAGCCGAGTTCCATACCGACGCCTCCTGCCGATGGCCTGCTGCCAGCCCGCGCCTGTGCGCCAAGCCGGCGCGCGACGGCCAGTCCGGTCTCCAGACTACGCTCTCGCGGCTGGCTGACGCCCTTGTCCGTTGGTCGCAGCGGCACTGCCCGACGTGACAGCTGTCACAGGCGACGTTACAGCTATGACGCCCCGGCGTTACACCCGCACCATCGGCGCGCTCGTGCCGCGCCCTCGACCTGACCGCCCTTCCCGCAAAATGCCTTTTTATCAGCCACTTGAATCATAAGACCAAAGCACTAGCACGGTCTGGCACGCGCGCTGCAAAGCGTTGAGCCGAGCGCCCTGTGCGCCACATCCCATAGCAATAACAGGAGCAGACCATGCCCGCATCTACCCCGACCCAGCAGGCCGCACAGTGGCTGGCGGATTTCGACGCCGCCCTGCGCGCCGGGGATATTCCGCGCGCCACCGCGCTGTTTCGTGCCGACGGCTACTGGCGCGACCTGGTCGCCTTCACCTGGAATCTGAAGACCCTGGAGGGCCGCGCCGAGATCGCCGCGATGCTCGAGGCCGCCCTGGCGCGTACCGCCCCCAGCCAGTGGCAGCTCGACGGCGAAGCCAGCGAGAGCGACGGTGTGATCGAAGCCTGGTTCACCTTTGCCACCGGGGTCGCCACTGGCAAGGGGCTGCTGCGCCTCAAGGAGGGCCAGTGCTGGACCCTGCTGACCACGATGCAGGCGCTCCAGGACTACCCCGAGCCGCGCGGCCGCAACCGCCCCAAGGGTGCCGAGCACGGCGCCAACAAGACGCGCGAGACCTGGCGCGAGGCGCGTGAGCGCGAAGCCGCCGAGCTGGGCATCACCCGCCAGCCCTACTGTCTGATCATCGGTGGCGGCCAGGGTGGCATCGGCCTCGCCGCGCGTCTGCGCCAGATGAACGTGCCGACCCTGGTGATCGACAAGCACGAACGCCCCGGAGATGCCTGGCGCAAGCGCTACAAGTCGCTGTGCCTGCACGACCCGGTGTGGTACGACCACCTGCCCTATCTGCCCTTCCCGGACAACTGGCCGGTGTTCGCGCCCAAGGACAAGATCGGCGACTGGCTGGAGATGTATGTACACCCGGGTAATGGAGCTCAACTACTGGTCCAGTACCGAGTGCGAGAGCGCCAGCTTCGACGAAGCCAGCGGTGAATGGACAGTGAAGGTAGTGCGCGACGGTGAGCCGTTGACGCTCAGGCCCAAGCAGTTGGTGCTCGCCACCGGCATGTCCGGCGTCCCCAACGTGCCGCACTTTCCCGGGGCCGAGGACTTCGCCGGCGAGCAGCACCACTCCAGCCAGCACCCGGGGCCGGATGCCTACCGCGGCAAAAAGGTCGTCGTGGTGGGTGCCAACAACTCGGCCCACGACATCTGCGCCGCGCTGTGGGAGAACGACGCCGACGTCACCATGGTGCAGCGCTCCTCGACCCATATCGTCAAATCCGACTCGCTGATGCAGCACGCCCTCGGCCCGCTCTACTCCGAGGAGGCGCGGGCCAATGGCATCACCACCGACAAGGCGGACCTGATCTTCGCCTCGATCCCCTACCGCCTGCTGCCCGACTTCCAGCGCCCCGCCTTCGACGCCATCCGCGAGCAGGACGCCGACTTCTACCGGCGTCTCGAACGCGCGGGCTTTCTGCTCGACTTCGGCGCCGACGATTCGGGCCTGTTTCTCAAGTACCTGCGCCGCGGTTCCGGCTACTACATCGACGTCGGCGCCAGCGAACTGGTCGCCAGCGGCGAGATCAAGCTCTGCAGCGGGGTCGACGTGGCCCGGATCAACCGCCACTCGGTGAGCCTGAGCGACGGCCGCGAGCTGCCCGCCGATCTGATCGTCTACGCCACCGGCTACGGCTCGATGAACGGCTGGGCGGCCAAGATCATCTCGCAGGAGGTCGCCGACAAGGTCGGCAAGTGCTGGGGAATGGGCTCGGACACCCCCAAGGACCCCGGCCCCTGGGAGGGCGAGCTGCGCAACATGTGGAAGCCGACCCAGCAGCCGGCGCTGTGGTTCCACGGCGGCAACCTGCACCAGTCACGCCACTACTCGCACTATCTGGCGCTGCAGCTGAAGGCACGTCTCGAAGGTATCGAGACACCGGTCTACGGATTGCAGCCGGTCCATCACCTGGCGTGATCGCCAAACCACAGCAGCAGGAGAGACGTCATGAGTGAACAGCACATGAAGGCGGCCCGCTGGTACCAGGCGCGCGATATTCGCGTCGAACAGATCGAGGTTCCGATCCTGGACGACCCGCACCAGGTCAAGGTGAAGGTCGCCGCCTGTGGCATCTGTGGCAGCGACCTGCACGAGTACGCCGCCGGGCCGATCTTCATTCCGGTGGATGCGCCACACCCGTTGAGTCACGACCAGGCGCCCATCGTCATGGGTCACGAATTCGCCGGCGAGGTGGTCGAGGTGGGCAGCGCGGTGACCCGGGTGGCGGTGGGCGACCGGGTGGCGATCGAGCCGATTCTCTCGCCCCACCGCGACGGCGCCTATCTGATGGAGCGCTACAACTTGAGCCCGCAGCTGGGCTTCCACGGGCTCTCCGGCGGTGGCGGCGGCTTCGCCGAGTACACCGTGGTCGGCGAGCACATGGTGCATCGGCTACCCGATGGGCTCTCCTTCGAGCAGGGCGCGCTGGTCGAGCCCGCCGCGGTCGGCCTGCACGCGGTGCGTCAGAGTTCGCTCAAGGCGGGTGACAGCGCGGTGGTGTTCGGCGCCGGGCCGATCGGGCTGATGGTGATCGAGTCGCTCAAGGCCGCTGGCGCGGCGTCGATTCACGCAGTCGAGGTCTCCGCCGCGCGCAAGCAGCGCGCCAGCGACTTGGGCGCGGTCGTGCACGATCCCACGGAAGGCGACATCGTCGAGCGGCTCATGGCGGCCAGTAACGGCGGCTTCGACATCGCCTTCGAGGTCACCGGCCTGCCCGCCGTACTCAACCAGGCGATCGCCAGCACCCACGCCGGTGGCGAGACGGTGATCGTCAGCATCTGGGAGTCGGAGGCGGCGATCCATCCCAACCAACTGGTGATCCAGGAGCGCACGCTCAAGGGCATCATCGCCTATCGCCATATCTACCCCGCAGTGATCGCGCTGATGCAGCAGGGCTACTACCGCGCCGAGGATCTGGTGACCGCGCGCATCGCCCTGGATGACGTGGTCAGCCAGGGGTTCGAGGCGCTACTCGCCGACAAGGCGCAGGTGAAGATCCTGGTAAACCCCAGCGCCTGAGCCGAGGCACCGACGGGCGTGGCTTTGGCGTGTGGAGCGAGGCCACGCTCGCCCATCCTCAGCATTCGCCGCTGCTACGCTTCTCTCGCCGTTAGCGTGGGCACATTCCGCCCACTGGGCGCTCCGCGCATCGCTCTTGGCCACACTCCGAGATACGCCTACCGCCCTGTATGCGCATCAGTCGCGACCTTCGCGAATGACGCGCGAAGCTGGACCGGTTCAAGTGTTCAAAAATCCAGCCGATAGCAGTCAAAAAAACAAACAAATACTCATAAAAACGATAAGCACGCCTCTCCCTACCGCCATATCCAAAAGCTGAAAAACAATAGGGAATCTCTATCATGAGGCAAGTCGTGCAATACCTTTCGGTGAAGGGCAAATTCCTGCTGGTGCTCGCACTCCCCATCCTGGCGATGCTCTATTTCGCCGTCGACGGCGCGATCGATCGCCAACGGGTCGCAACGGGCATGGACCGGCTCCATACCTTCACCTCGCTAGCCCAGCAGGCGGGCAATCTGGTACACGAGCTGCAGCGCGAACGCGGGATGACCGCTGGTTTCCTCGGCAGCCAGGGGGAAAGTTTCGGCAAGCGTTTGCAAACACAGCGCAGCGCGTCCGATCAGCAAGTCACTCGCCTACTCGACACGCTGACCACGATCGACCGCCAGCAGCTCAGTCAGGCAGCCGACGACAGCCTCACCAAGGCGGAGAGGGATCTCGGCGAACTCTCGGCCATGCGCCAACGCGTGGATACCCTGAAGGTCCCGCTCGCCCAGGCCCTGTCTTACTACACCGGGGTCGACAATGCGCTGATAAGGCTGGCCGGCCAGCTCGCCCACCAGACCAGCAATGCCGATATCGCCAGACGCCTGACCGCCTACCATGAACTGCTGAAAGCCAAGGACCTGGCGGGGATCGAACGCGCCCTGCTGACCAATACCTTCGCCGCCGACCGGATGGCGGACGCCACCTACCGCCGCTTCCTGCGCCTGCTGGGCACCGAAGCCGCATCCCTGGACAGCTTCCAGGTGCTGGCCCGCCCGGCACTCGTCGAACGCTACCGTCAGGCGCTTTCCGGCCCCGAGATCGAGCGCCTCGACAAGTTGCGCCAGCTCGTCATCGATCGCGCCAGCCAGGGTGGCTTCGGCGTCGACCCGCAGCAGTGGTTCGACTGGCAGACCGTCAAGCTCGACCGCCTGAAGCAGGCCGAGGACGCCGCGGCATCCGGTATTCTCGAGCAGGCCGATCACTTACGCGCCGCGGCACGCATCGCCCTGTGGGTTTACATCGCCGTGGCCCTGGGCGTTCTGCTGCTCACCCTGACGCTGGCGCTGCTCGTCGTGCGCAGTATCCTCGGGCCGCTGACGCGTAACCTGCAGGCCATCAACGCCCGCGGCGGCGACCTGACGCAGCGTCTCGAGGCAAGCGGCAGCGACGAACTGGCTAGCCTTTATCGGGCGTTCAATCGCGCCACCGAGGAAACGCAAACCCTGGTCGCCGGGATTCGCGGCAATGCCCGCTCCATCGATCGGGCCAGCGATGAGATCGCCCAGGGCAATCAGGACCTGGCCCAACGCACCGAAGAGCAGTCGGCATCGCTGGTGGAGACCGCCTCGAGCATGGAACAGATCACCTCGACAGTGCACAACACCGCCCAGCACGCCGCCGAGGCGCGAACCCTGGCCACCCAGGTCGCCGAACAGGCCGTCCAGGCCCAGGGCATCGCCAATCAGGCGCGCGACGCCATGCAGGCCATCCACAGTGCCAACCAGACCGTTACCACCATCGTCGGCGCCATCGACGACATCGCCTTCCAGACCAACCTGCTGGCCTTGAACGCTTCGGTCGAAGCCGCCCGCGCCGGCGAGCACGGCAAGGGTTTCGCCGTGGTCGCCAGCGAAGTACGCCAACTCGCCAGCCGCAGTGCCGGCGAGGCCCAGCGGATCCGCGAGCAGATCGCCCATAACGTCGCCACCATCGACAGCGGCAACGATCTGGTCTCGACGACCCACGACACCCTCACCGAGATCGTCGCGCGCATCGATCAGGTGTCGTCGCTGGTGACGGATATCTCGCATGCCGCCACGGAGCAGTCCGGCGGTATCGAGCAGATCAACCAGGCCATGGCGCAGCTCGACGAGGTCACCCAGCACAACGCCGCTCTAGTCGAACAGGTCGCCGCCGCCAGCCGCTCGCTGAACGAACAGGCCAGCGACATGGTGGTCAGGGTCGAGCATTTCAGCCTCGGCGACGATGGGCAGCCGATGCCCACCGCGCTATCCGAGACGCGCGCCGAGCGCCCCCGCCGCGAGGCACTCGCGCAAGCCGCCATCGCGTGATTCTGATAACCTCATAAGAGAATAGTGATAACGGACTAGTGATAACGGAATAGTGATAAGAGACTCGACCCAGCGGCCGGCTCAGTCGGTCGCCGCCCCGGACACAGTGACGTGTCCGGGTTCGTGAATGCCAGGTCGCGAACGACAAGGAGTGCCGTACCATCGTCATCCCCGTATCGGGCCGGCCGGCCTCGACTATCCATCCCGCCCACGTAAACCGACACGTGCCACGGCGCGGGCCACCGCAAGAGCTCCGTCCATGAGCGACAAACGGCTGTTCCGGTCGCTCAGGGTCTACAACTACCGCCTGTGGGCCGCCGGCGCACTGATCTCCAACACCGGTACCTGGATGCAGCGCGTCGCCCAGGACTGGCTGGTGCTCACCGTGCTGACCCAGCACAACGCCAGCGCCGTGGGGATCACCATGGCGCTGCAGTTCGGCCCCCAGCTACTGCTGCTGCCCCTCACCGGTTACGCCGCCGACCGCTGCAACCGGCGCCGCCTGATTCTGCTCACTCAGGCGCTGCTCGGCCTGCTCGCGCTGGGGCTCGGTGTGGTCACCCTCACCGGCGTGGTCACACTGTGGCAGGTCTACGCCTTCGCCCTGGGGCTGGGCTGCGTCAGCGCCTTCGATGCCCCGGCGCGCCAGACCTTCGTCAACGATCTGGTCGGCGAGAAGTACCTCTCCAACGCGGTGGCGCTCAACGCCACCTCGTTCAACGCCGCACGCATGGTGGGCCCAGCGGTGGCCGGCTTGCTGATTGCAGCGATCGGCACCGGCTGGGTGTTCATCGTCAACGCCATCTCGTTTGCCGTGGTGCTGGGGTCGCTATGCTTGCTGCGCGTGGGCGAGCTCTACCCGACCCCGCGTCCACCGAGCCAGGCCGGCGGCCTGACCGAGGGGTTTCGCTACGTGTGGCGGCGCCGGGACCTGATGGCGATCCTGCTGATGCTGTTCTTGATCGGCACCTTCGGCTTCAACTTCCCGATCTATATCTCGACCATGTCGGTCAGCGTCTTCCACGGCGATGCCGGCCAGTATGGGCTCCTGACCTCCTGCCTGGCGGTCGGCTCGGTGGTGGGCGCGCTGCTCGCCGCCCGGCGCGAGCGCCCGCGGATACGCCTGCTGTGCATCGCCACCCTGAGCTTCGGCCTCTTCTGTGGCGTGGCAGCGTTCGCCCCCAACGCCTATCTGTTCGCCGCGGCGTTGACGCTCATCGGCCTCTCCGCGCTGACCTTCATGACCGCGGCCACCGCGCTGATGCAGCTCGCTACCGAACCGATGATGCGCGGGCGCATCATGGCGCTGCGGATCGCGGTGACCATGGGCGGCACGCCGGTCGGTGCACCCATCGTCGGCGCCATTGCCGATCACGCCGGCCCGCGCTGGGCCCTCGGGGTGGGCGCCGTGTCAGGGCTCGTCGCCGCGGCGATCGGCGCACGCCTGATGCTCGAAACGCACCGCCGTCGCCAGCGTCAGCCCACCCAAGAGACGACCTGAATCGCGCTCACACCATGCCGCCGTTGACGCGCAGGATCTGGCCATGCACCCAGCGCCCCTGGGGCCCGGCGAGGAAGGCCACGACATCGGCGATCTCCTCTGGCTCACCCAGGCGCTCGAACGGCGACAGCGCGGCGATATTGGCGACCTGCTCGTCGCTCTTGCCGGCAAGAAACATCTCGGTGGCCACCGGCCCCGGTGCCACGGCGTTGACGCTGATCCCGCGCCCGCGCAGCTCGTTGGCGAGTACCCGCACCAGCCCTTCGACGCCGGCCTTGCTGGCGATATAGGCGCCATAGCCGGGGAACGACTTGCCCAGCACCGACGACGAGAAGGCGATGATGCGCCCGCCTTCGCTGAGGCTCTCGGCGGCTCTGGCCATCACCAGCCAGCTGCCACGCAGATTGGTCGCCAGGGTACGGTCGAGAATCGCCAGGTTGTCGCTGGTCACCTGCCCCATCTCCAGCACACCAGCGCTATTGACCACCACGTCGAGACGACCGAACGCTTCATGGGTGGCCGCGAACAGCTGTTCCACCGCCACCGGGTCGGCGATATCGGCCTGTACCGCCAGCGCCCGGCCGCCCGCGGCTTCTATTTCTGCGACGGCCTCCTCGGCGCGCCGAGTATTACCGGCATAGTTGACCACCACGGCGAAACCGTCGGCCGCCAGCTTCAGCGATACGGCTTGGCCGATGCCGCGGGAACCGCCGGTGACGATGGCCACCCGTTGATCGGTATGTGGGGTATTGGCATGACGCATGATCTGGCTCCTTGGATAGCGATATCAGGGACGTATGTCCGACAGGGGTATTGCCTGCGGCACCAGTATCGAGATTCATCCGCGGGAAATAATCACCGCTATACTGGCAACACCATTCAATCTGACATAACAATCACCATGGACCGCTTCGACGCCCTGACGCTGTTCACCCGTATCGTCGAGACCGCCAGCTTCACCCGCGCCGCCAACGGCCTCGGCATCCCACGCGCCACAGCCACCCTAGCCATCCAGCAGCTCGAAGCGCGTCTGGGTGCCCGTCTGCTGGCGCGCACCACGCGTCAGGTGCACCCCACCCCGGAGGGCGCGGCCTTCTACGAACGCTGCGTACAGCTGCTCGCCGAACTCGAAGAGGCGGAGGCGGCGCTGGGCCCGGTCGCCGCAAGCCCGGCCGGCACCTTGCGCGTCGAGATGCACGGCGTGCACGCGCGGCACATCGTACTGCCCCATATCCAGGCGTTTCGCGCACGCTATCCCAAGCTAGATGTGGTGCTGACCAGCGGCGACCGCCGCGTCGATCTGGTGGGTGAAGGCATCGACTGCGCCCTACGCGCCGGCGAACCGGTGGACTCCAGCCTGATCGGCCGCCGGCTCGCCGAGCTGCCCCAAGCGATCTGCGCCAGCCCCGCCTATCTGGACCGAGCCGGCCGGCCCCACCACCCGGATGAACTGCGTGATCATCAGGTGGTGCGTTTCTTCTCCGGCAGCAACGCCGCGGACGACACCCTCGATCTGCGCATCGACGGGCGAATACAAGGATTCGCCGCCGGCGGCTGGCTCACCGTCAACGACGCCGGCAGCTACGTGGAAGCCGCCCGCCAGGGCTGCGGGCTGATCCAGCTACCGCGCTTTCATATCGAGGAGCAGCTGGCCCAGGGTGTGCTCGAAGAGGTACTTAGCGAGTGGGAGAAGCCGCGCCTGACGCTGTGGGCGGTCTACCCGCAGCGACGCCAGCTCGCCGCTCGGGTGCGGGTGTTCGTCGACTGGGTGAGCGAGCTCTACGCAGCGCGCTTTCCCGCCTGAGCGGCCGACGGCGCCCATCTCTCATGCATGCGCCATCGGTGGCGTCAGACGCGGCAAGCGTGTTTCCAATAGACGCGCCACCGCCATCACCCGATCATCACGATAGCGTGGCCCCACCAGTTGTAGCCCCACCGGCAGGCCCCGATCATCGAGCCCACAGGGCATGGATGCTGCCGGCTGCTGGGTCAGGTTGAAGGGGTAGCTGAACGGGGTCCAATCCACCCAGTCGACGTAGTCGCTTCCCGGTGGCACCTCGTGTCCGGCGGCGAAAGGGGCCAGCGGCAGCGTGGGCGTGACCAGCAGTCAGTGTCGCCGCCAAGCGCCAGGAGACACGCTCACCGGCAGACGCCCTCACCTCAGGCTAGGCCACACGCCCATAAACCACGCCGACCCGAAGTCAATCATGGGGCGGCGTGATGCACAGCTTGTCGCCCCAAAATCGCCACTTCTGGTACGGCCGGATGAATCGGCACGCGGACTCATGAGCGAGCCAAAGGCAACGCCTCAATATGCTGCCGGATGATCGCCGCCAGCCGGGTGACGGCAAGCGTGGGGGCGGATTCGGCACAGTAGAGCGAGAGTCCCAGATGCGGCAGCGCCGGCAACCCGGCCGCCGATGCCTCCAGCACACGCACGCTCGGGGGCAAGCACAGTGGTGTACGCAGGCCGATGCCCAGCCCCGCCGCGATGGCGGCCCAAGTGGCGGCGAGACTGGCGCTGCTGAACGCAATGCGCCAGGAAATTCCCGCCCTGTCCAGGGCATCGAGGGCTGCCTGGCGCAGCAGACATGGCCCCTCCAACACCACCAGCGGCAGCGGCGCCGCAAGCGGCATCGGCCCGTCAGCGGAAGACGGGCCGATCCAGGTCATGGGGACGCGGGTGAGCATCTCACCATCGAGCAACTCGCCCTCTCCCTGCCAGGCCAGTGCCAGATCCAAACGGCCCCGGGTAATGTCATCCTTCATCTGCCCGTTGCTGGCGACGCGCACCGCGATCTGCAGGTTCGGATGCGCGCGAGAAAAACGCGCCAGTACCCCCGGCAACAGACGCTCGCCGAAATCCTCCTGCAACCCCAGACGGATACGCCCTACGAGCGTCTCACCACAGATCGCCGCCGCAGCCTCGTCGTTGAGTTCCAGCAGTCGCCGCGCGTAGCTCAACATGAGCTCGCCCTGTTCGGTGAGCATCAGGCCACGCCCCGCTTTCTTCACCAGGGGCGTACCCGTCTGTTCCTCGAGGCGTTTCAGCTGAGCACTCACGGCAGAGGTCGAGCGGTTCAGGCGCTCGGCAGCCTTGGTGAAGCTACCCAGCTCAGCCCCCAGGACGAAGCTGCGCAATACGTCAGGATCAAAGGCAATTCGGCGCACATCAAAATCCCGAAATCATGGATATTCAATCCTATTAATTTCGATATTAAGGATCATGGTCAAGCGCTAATGTCGAAGGCGTCAACCCTCGCTCTTCGGGAGATCATCATGCCACTCGTCCGTATCTCACTGCGCCGTGGAAAAGACGCCGCGTATCTGCAAGCCATTCGTGACGGCGTCTACGCGGCGCTTCGCGAAGCCTTCGAAGTGCCGGAAAGCGATCGTTTCATTCTGGTTCACCAACACGATGAAGACGACTTCGACTGTAGCCCCGACTATTTGGACATCGCGCGAAGCCAGGACCTGGTGATCATACAGATCGCCTGCAGTAACACCCGCAATTCGGCTCAAAAGCAGGCGCTCTATCGACAACTGACGCAAAACCTCAGCGCGTCCCCCGGACTCAGGCCGGAAGACGTCTTCATCAATCTGCTCGAAACAGACCGCCACAACTGGTCTTTCGGTAACGGCGGCATGCAGTACGCTTAGGTCAGACCGCGTTCGGCCCCGTTAACCGGCCTCGCCCCGCGTCCGCGCCAGACACGCCTCGAGCTCTTCCAGAAAGCTCTCCAGCACCAGGTTAGGCGGGCGCCCCTTGCGGGTGATGGCATAGTAGCGAGTTGAATATTCGTAGCGGGTGGAATATTCGTAACGAGTAGCGTGCTCGGAAGTGTCCGTAACGAGGCGCCGCATGCGCCCGTGATCGCTCCAACGCTGGGCGTAGTGGGTGGGCAGAAAGCCGATGTAGCTGCCGGTGAGCACCAGAAAGGCGACCCCCTCGCGATCAGTGGCCGAGGCCATCGGCTTGAGCGCTTCGTGCACGCGCTTGATCTCGGGCGTCTGGGCGTAGGAGGGCACCACTGCGTCGTGGCCGGCGATCTGGTCGACGCTCGGCGCCTGGCACGCGAACAGCGGGTGCCGGTCGCTGCAGTAGAGCGCCGACTGCTCTTCGTACAGTTCCAGGTAGTCGAGCCCCGGCACGCGCTTGAGCTCCGGCACCACGCCCGCGTGCAGGCTGCCGCCGAGCACCGCCATCTCGATATCGTTGGGCGGGGCCATGCGGATATTGATGTGCACGTTGTCGCCGCGCGCCTTGAGTGCACGCAGCGCCTCGGTCACCTGCATGTCGGGCAGCGTGACCAGATTGTCGGTGATGCCGATGTTGAGCTCGCCGGTCAGGCGCGAGTGCAGGCCGTTGACCCGGGTACGGAAGTCTTCCACCGCGGCCAGCAGTTGCACCGTGGCCTCGTAGACGTCGTGCCCTTCGCTGGTCAGCCGGAAACCGCTGCGTCCGCGCTGGCACAGGCGCATCGATAGCCGGGTCTCCAGGTCGCCCATCGCCATGCTGATCGCCGCGCGGCTGATATTGAGCTCGACTTCAGCCGACGAGAAGCCGCCGCACTCCACCACCTTGCGAAAGATCCGCAGCAGGCGCAGGTCGACGTCGCCCAGTTGCCCCATCAGCGTGATTCTGCGCTGGCTCATGCCCCGCTCCTCTCCTTTGTTCTTTTTCCCAGCCCCGCATTACGCCGCCGCTGCGTCGGTGCCGACGCGCCGAAGGTTAACCAAATGCTTTAGTGACCTTAAGCATACCGGGATTGCTTGACGCTCTGCTCCTGCCGCAGGCTACTCCACAGCACACTTTTTCACTCCCGTGCCGGCCGCCGCCCCCGTTGGCCGCACGCAGACCCATTGACTCACGCCTCGGAGACGCTGCCCCATGTCTGCACCCATCACGCATTTCATCGATGGCCAGCGCGTCGCGCTGAATTCGACCCGCACCAGCCCGGTGTTCAATCCCTCCACCGGCGCCCAGTCCGGGGAGGTGCTGCTGGCCTCTCGCGATGACGTCGAATACGCCATCAACGCCGCCAGCCGCGCCTGCGAGAGCTGGTCGACGCTCTCACCGCTGAAGCGCTCGCGCATCCTGTTCAACTACAAGACGCTGCTGGAGCAGCACAGCGACGAGCTGGCACGCCTGATCTCCCAGGAGCACGGCAAGGTGTTCTCGGACGCCAAGGGCGAGCTGACCCGCGGCCTGGAAGTGGTCGAGTTCGCCTGCGGCATGCCGCATCTGCAGAAAGGCGAACACTCGCTCAACGTCGGCCCCGGCATCGACTCCTTCTCGCTGATGCAGCCGCTCGGGGTGTGCGCCGGCATCACCCCGTTCAACTTCCCGGCCATGGTGCCGCTGTGGATGTTCCCGATCGCCATCGCCGCGGGTAACACCTTCATACTCAAACCGTCGGAGAAAGACCCTTCCTCGACCCTGCGCATCGCCGAGCTGTTCAGCGAAGCGGGGCTGCCCGATGGCGTGCTCAACGTGGTCAACGGCGACAAGGAGGCAGTCGACACCCTGCTCACCGACCCGCGCGTGCAGGCGGTCAGCTTCGTCGGCTCGACCCCGATCGCCGAGTATGTCTACGCCACCGCTTCCGCCCACGGCAAGCGCGTGCAGGCCCTCGGCGGGGCCAAGAACCATATGGTGGTCATGCCCGATGCCGATCTCGACCAGGCCGCAGACGCGCTGATGGGCGCCGCCTACGGTAGTGCCGGCGAGCGCTGCATGGCGATCTCGGTGGCGATGCCGGTGGGCGACGAGACCGCCGAGAAGCTGCGCGAGAAGCTGCTGTCACGCCTGGACGAACTGCGCGTGGGCGCGAGTATCACCGACGGACCGGACCACGACATGGGCCCGCTGGTCTCCCGCGCGCATTTGGAAAAGGTGAGCGGCTATATCGAGCAGGGCGTGCAGGAAGGCGCCGAGCTGGTGCGCGACGGCCGCCAGCTCCAGCACGACAGCGACGGTTTCTTCATCGGCGGCACCCTGTTCGACCACGTCAAACCGGGCATGCGTATCTACGACGAGGAGATCTTCGGCCCGGTACTGGCGATCGCCCGTGCCGAGAGCTTCGATGCCGCGGTCAAGATGGTCAACGACCACGAGTTCGGCAACGGCACCGCCATCTTCACCCGTGACGGCGACAGCGCACGGCAGTACTGCGAGCAGATCCAGGTCGGCATGGTCGGGGTCAACGTGCCGATCCCGGTGCCCATGGCGTTCCACAGCTTCGGCGGTTGGAAGCGCTCGCTGTTCGGCGCACTGCACGTGCACGGTGCCGACGGCGTGCGCTTCTACACGCGCATGAAGACGGTCACCGCGCGCTGGCCCTCCGGTCTGCGGGAGGCGACCAATCAGTACACCATGCCAACGCTGTGAGCAGCGCTCGCCGGACACCATGTGACACGACAGGATTCCCCATGCACTCGATCGACAATCAGCAGGTGAAGGCGCTCGACCGCGCCCATGTGTTCCACTCCTGGTCGGCCCAGGGCGCGCTCGATCCGCTGGTGATCAAGAGCGGCGCAGGCTGCCGGCTGTGGGACTACGACGGCCGCGAGTACCTCGACTTCTCCAGCCAGCTGGTCAACACCAATATCGGCCACCAGCACCCGCGGGTGATCGCGGCGATCAAGGCCCAGGCCGACGAGCTGACCACCATTGCCCCCGCCCACGCCAACTGGATGCGCGGGCGCGCCGCCGAGAAGATCCTCGAACGCGCCCCGGCTGGCTTCGCCAAGGTGTTCTTCACTAACGCCGGCGCCGACGCCAACGAGAACGCCATCCGCATGGCGCGCGCGGTCACTGGCCGCGACAAGATCCTTTCCGCCTATCGCTCCTACCATGGCGGCACCGGCTCGGCGATCGCCGCCACCGGGGATTTCCGCCGCGTGCCCAACGAGTATGCGCGTGGCCACGTGCACTTCTTCAACCCCTGGCTCTATCGCAGCGAGTTCTGGGCCGGCAACGAGGAGGAGGAGTGCCAGCGCGCGCTGCACCATCTGCGCCGGGTGATCGAGTGCGAGGGGCCGGCGAGCATCGCCGGGCTGCTGCTCGAGACCATCCCGGGCACCGCCGGCGTGCTGGTGCCGCCGCCGGGCTATCTGGCCGGCGTGCGCGCACTGGCCGACGAGTTCGGCCTGGTGCTGATCTTCGACGAGGTGATGGCCGGCTTCGGCCGCACCGGCGCCTGGCTGGCGCTGGACCACTTCGGCGTGGTGCCGGACCTGATCACCTTCGCCAAGGGGGTCAACTCCGGCTACGTACCCGCCGGCGGGGTGATCGTCAATCAGCGCATCGCCCACCACTTCGATGAAGAGATGTTCTACGGCGGCCTGACCTACTCCGGCCATCCGCTGGCCATGGCGGCGATCTGCGCCACCCTGGAGACGATGCAGGAAGAGGGTATCGTCGACAACGCCCGCCAGATCGGCGAGACGGTGCTCACCCCCGGCCTCGCCCGCCTGGCCCAGCGCCATGCGCATGTCGGCGAGGTGCGCGGCCTGGGCGTGTTCCACGCCATCGAGCTGGTCGAGGATCGCGACAGCCGCACGCCGCTGGCGGCGGCCAAGGTCGGCAAGCTCAAGCAGGCGATGATGGAGCGTGGCCTGCTGGCATTCGTGGTCGCCAACCGCATTCACGTGGTGCCGCCGTGCATCGTCACCGCCGGTGAGGCCGAACAGGGACTGGCGATCATCGACGAGGCGCTGGGTACACTGGCCTGAGAGGAAGCCGGGTCGAAAACCGGCCAGCCCCGGCGGGCGTGACGTCTATATCGGGGTAACGTCTATAGCGACATAACGCCCAAGACGACGCGCCCGCCGCCACTCGCCCTATTCATTCGCAAGGAGTTCCCCATGCAGATCGCCGCCTGGCAGGCACTGAGCACGCACGGCGATATCGCCACCAATCTTGCGCGCCTGGACGAGAGTGCCCGTCGCGCCGCCGCGGAAGGCGCGGCGCTGTTGATCACCCCGGAGATGTTTCTGACCGGCTATGTCCTCGGCGACGACACCCGGGCGCTGGCGCAGGCGGCACCGCTGGAGCGCGCCCGCGAAATCGCCGCACGCCACGCCATCGGCCTGGTGGTGGGCGGGCCGGAGATCGAGTCCGGCGCCTGCTACAACGCCGCCCACCTGATCGGCGCCGACGGCCAGGTGCTCGCGCGCTACTACAAGGCGCACCTGTTCGGCGATGTCGACCGCGATCAGTTCACCGCCGGCGACCGCCCCACCTGCGTGGCGGACTATCACGGCGTGCGCATCGCCCTGATGATCTGCTATGACGTGGAGTTCCCGGAGAGCGTACGCGCCGCCGCGCGCCAGGGCGCCGAGCTGATCTGCGTGCCCACCGCCCAGATGCAGCCGTTCGCCCACGTCAATCAGCGGCTCATCCCCACCCGGGCCTGGGAGAACCAGGTCTATGTGGCCTATACCAACCAGCATGGCCAGGAGGCGACGTTCGATTACGTCGGCCACAGCCTGATCGTGGCACCGAACGGCGAGCCCCTCGCCGAGGCGCCCAGCGCCGGCGAGGCGCTGATCCACGCCGAGGTCGACCCCGCCGTCGTCGCCGCGGGCCGCGCTGCCAACCCCTATCTCGATGATCTGCGCCAGGAGCTTTTCATTAGCTAGACAGCCTTATCGCGACACCCCGTATTTCCAATCTCGAATTTCCAACCAAAAACAACGAGGAAATCGTCTCATGGACACCACCACCCCTGCGGACCCGACACGCCTTCACGGCAGTCTGGGTACCGGCAGTATCGTCTTCATGGTCATCGCCGCCGCCGCGCCGCTCACCGTGATCGGCGGCAACGCCCCCATCGCCCTGGCCTCCGGCAACGGTGCCGGGGCGCCGGTGGGCTTTCTCATCGCCTCGCTGGTGATGCTGATCTTCTCGGTCGGTTTCGTGGCGATGACACCCCACGTCAAGGAGGCCGGCGCCTTCTTCTCCTACGTCACCCTCGGGCTCGGCCGGCGCCTGGGCCTGGGCACTGCGTTCATGGCGCTGGTCGCCTACACCGCCATCCAGGCCGGCGTCTACGGCTACATGGGCTGGGCGGTCGGCGACTTCGTCCGCCACAGCGGCGGCCCCGCCATCCCCTGGTGGATCTACTCGCTGCTCACTGTCGCCATCGTCGCCTACCTCGGCTATCGCCATATCGAACTCAGCGCCAAGGTGCTGGGGGTGGCGCTGGTGCTGGAGATCGCCGTGGTGGTGATCATGAACCTGACCATCTTCGCCGACGGCGGCGCCCACGGCATCGAGTTCTCCTCCTTCACACCCAGTGCCGCGCTCACCAGCGGCCTCGGCGTGGCGGTGCTGTTCGCGCTCACCGGTTTCATCGGCTTCGAGGCCACCGCGGTATTTCGCGACGAAGCCCGCCAGCCGGCGCGCACCATTCCCCGGGCGACCTATCTCGCGGTGCTGATCATCGGCGTGTTCTACACCCTCTCGGTGTGGGCCCTGGTGGTCGCCAATGGCGCCGGTGAGGTCGCCGGCATCGCCCAGAAGACCCTGGATGGCGACGCCAACCTGCTGCTCGATACCGCCGAGCACTACACCGGCGGCGTGATGCGCGATCTGATGCAGGTGCTGCTGCTCACCAGCCTCTTCGCCTGCGTGCTGAGCTTTCACAACGTGCTTGCCCGCTATCAGTTCACCCTGGCGCGTCAGGGTACGCTGCCGCGGCGGCTGGCGCGCATTCACCCGCGCCATCGCGCGCCTTCCCACGCCTCGCTGGTGCAGACACTCACCGCGCTGGCGCTGATGCTGCTGTGTCTGGCGCTGGGGCTGAACCCGCTGACGCAGGTCTTCGGCTATATGGCGGGTATCGCCACCGTGGGCATGATCGGTCTGATGCTACTGACCACCCTGGCTTCGCTGGCGTTCTTCCGGCGCCATCCTGAACTCGCCGGGCAGCGCCGCTGGCAGACGCGGATCGCGCCGAGTCTCGCCGCCGTGCTGCTGCTCGCCAGCCTGGCCCTGGTGCTCTCCAACTTCACTCTGGTGACCGGCGGCAGCATCGGGATCAGCGCCCTGCTGGCACTGATTCCGCTGCTCGCGCTGCTGACGGGCGCGCTGTTCGGCCGTGCCCGCGCCATGGCCGGCGACGCGCCGCTCTCACCGCCCGGCGCCGGGGCTTATTGACCGCGAATCCTTTGCGGATCGCCTCGCTCAGAGGCGCGGACTCTCGCTCAAGTGGTCTCACCGACCCTGAGCGAGAGTGCGAGTTTTTCGCGCTGGCGATAGAGGATGGGCTCCTCCGCGCAGCGGTAGCGGATGATCTCTCCGGTCATGGCGCCCATGGCGTGCCGCGAGGTGTGGATCGTGGTCAGCCGCGGGCGTACGAAACGGCCCATGTCGAGCCCGTTGAAACCCGCCAGCGCGATCTCGCCGGGCACGCCGATACCCTGCTCCTGGCACCAGTAGAGCGCGCCCAGGGCGAGATCGTCATTGGCTAGGAAGACCGCATCGACATCGGGATGGCGCTCGCGCAGTGCCGCCATTCCCAGCGCACCGGTTTCCAGCGACGACGGCTCCTCACGAATCACCACGCGCGTCAGCGCTTGCCCGGCAGCGGCCAGTGCCGCCTCGAAGCCCTGGCGACGCTTGCGTGAGCGCATCGGGCGCTCGCCCCAGGCGCCGATGTAACCGATATTGGTGTAACCACGGGCGAGGAAGTGGCGCGCCATAATGGCACCGGCCTCCGCCTGGGAGATGCCTACGGCGACATCGATCGGCTCGCCGTCGGTATCCATCACTTCGATGATCGGCCCACGAAAATCGGCGAGCAGTTCCCGCGTTCGCGCCGAATGCTCGACCCCACTGAGCACTACCGCCGCAGGGTTCCAGGAGAGCATGTCGCTGAGGACCTGCGCCTCCTCGTTCGCGTCGTACTGGGTCATGCCCAGCACCACTCTGAGATCGCTCCCGCGCAGTCCCGCATGAATCCCGTCGACCAGTTCGGAAAAGACTTGGTGGCTGATCGACGGCACCAGCACCGCCACCAGCTCACTGACCGCACCACGTAGCGACCCGGCCGCGCGGTTGCGTCGGTAGCCCAGCGCCCTGGCAGCGTCGAGCACCTTACGCCGCAGCGGCTCGGCCATGCTGGGCTCACCGCGCAGCGCCCGCGAGGCTGAAATCACGCTGACGCCGCTGGCTGCCGCTACGTCCTTGAGCGTCGGACGGCGCTTTTTGCTCTGCATAAGCCACTGTCTCCACGGGTGATAACCCAAAGTCTAACTGAGGCGCCATTGACGATGTTAACGGATTGAGACAACGTTACCATCAAGTGAAACAATTACAACGGTGACTGCCATGCCCCGCTTCTCCCGCCTCACCCACTGCCTTGCTACCGTCTCCCTAGCCCTCGGTATTACCGCGCCGGCGCTGGCGGCGGACTTTCCCAGCAAGCCGGTCAATATCGTCGTGCCGTTCAATGCCGGCGGCAGCCATGATCTGCTGATGCGGGCCTTCGCACCGGCCTTTGCCAAGGCGCTGGACGGCAACGTCATCGTCTCCAACATGGCCGGCGGCTCGGGCACGGTCGCTGCCTCGACCCTCGCCCACGACACACCCGACGGTTACAAGCTCGGCTACTGGTCAGTCACGGTTTCGACCATTCAGCCGCAGATCAAGGATCTACCCTACGGCGAGGATAGTTGGACACCGATCTGCTCGGTCGCCGCGTCGCCGACGCTGCTGTTCGTCAACGCCAAGAGCCCCTTCCACACCATCGACGAGGCAGTGGCCGCGATCAAGGCGCAGCCGGGGCGCTATATCTACGGCTCCTCCGGCCCCGGCACCATCACCCAATTGGCCTCGGTCGCCGCGTTCTCCGGGCTGGGCGTGCTCAAAGACGTCCGCCATCTGCCCTTCCAGGGCTCCGGCCCGGCGCTGCAGGGCATGGCCGCCGGCACCATCCAGTTCTACGGCGATACCGAGCTGCTGATGCAGGGCGGCGACTTCCGACCGCTGCTGGCGTTCAGCGACACCCGGCTGGCGGATCTCCCCGACGTGCCCACCGCCCGGGAAGCCGGGATCGAGCCGCCGCTCGATCAGCTCTATCTGTGGGGCGGGCTATTCGCACCCGCCGGCCTGGCGGCAGACAAGCGCGACGCGCTCAGCAAGGCCTGCGGGGCAGCGGTGGCATCACCGGAGTTCCAGGCCTTCGCCGAGCGCACCCGCACGGTCCTGCACTATCGCGATGCCGCAGCGTTCGATGCTTTCTACCGTGCCCAGTACAGCGCCAACGCCAAGCTGATCGACGCCGCCGGGCTCTGACAGTGACACCCTGATCATTCCACGCGGAGGGGGCGCGCATGCTCAAGTCATTCAGCGAAAATCGGCTGATATCGGTGGTGCTCATGGTCTCGAGCGGCGGCCTGCTGGTATCCAGCCTCGCCAGCCCCAGCGCCCCCATCGATCTGGCATTCAATCCTCAGTTCTTCCCGCGCATCGTGCTGGGTGTGCTGTTCGCGCTCGCCCTGCTCGACCTCGGCATGAGCTTCGCCAAGCGCCAAGAGCGAACGGCCCTGGCCTGGCGCAGGACGCTACCGGTGGTGCTCGCGCTGCCGCTCTACGTGCTGCTGATCCCGGTGCTGGGCTACTTCATCAGCTCGACCCTCATGGGCATGCTGATACTCGCGGTGATGCGGGCCGGTCTCGTCGCGACGCTCGTCATGCCAACCGTTGCCGCCGGCGCGCTGGTGCTGCTGTTCAATCACCTGCTGAGCATGCCGCTGCCCACCTCGCCCTTCACCTGGTGGTTCTGAGCGATATCTCGCTGACACGCTCGCCGCGCGACGGCTCTCGCGGTTTCCTCTCCCTTTACGACACGGAAGACCTGTCATGCTCGAGCTGCTGCCCCAGGCCATCGGTCTGATCATGACCCCGGAGGGGTTGATCGCGCTGATCTTCGGTACTCTTCTGGGCATCGTGCTCGGTGCCCTGCCGGGCATCGGCTCGACTGTCGCGGTGGCCATGATCCTGCCGTTCACCCTGACCATGGGCCAGGCACCGGCCATTCTGCTGCTGCTGGCGATCTATGCCGGCTCGGTCTATGGCGGCTCGGTCTCGGCGATCCTGATCAACACCCCGGGCACGCCGCAGTCGGCCGCCACCTGTCTCGATGGCTATCCCATGGCGCAGCGCGGCGAGGCCGGCAAGGCGCTGGGCTGGGCCACCCAGGCGTCAGTCGTCGGCGGGCTGGTCTCGGCCGTGGTGCTGATTCTGGCCGCACCGCAGCTGGCCGCATTCGCCCTCAATTTCGGACCGATAGAGACCTTCGCCCTGATCCTGCTGGGGCTGACCTGTATCGTCTCGGTGTCCGAGGGCTCGATGCGCAAGGGGCTGATCGCCGGAGCGCTGGGGCTGTTCCTGGCAACCGTGGGTGGCGACCCGATCACCGGCGAGACCCGCTTCACCTTCGGGCAATTCCCCCTCATCGCCGGCTTCGATCTGCTGGCCGTGGTGATCGGCGTGTTCGCCGTCTCCGAAGTCCTGATCCGGCTCTCCGGCGGTGACGACGGCAGTGCCTCCGGCGTCCAGTTCAACGGCCTCGTCCTGCCGCGGCTGCGGGAGTGGAAAGGCCGACTCAGCGGCCTGAGCAAGTCGGTGCTGATCGGTAACGTCATCGGTATCCTGCCCGGCACGGGTGCGGCGACCTCAGCGTTCATCTCCTACGCCGAAGCCAAGCGCTCGTCACCGCGCCGCGCGCGCTTCGGCCAGGGCGAGCCGGATGGCGTCATCGCCTCGGAAGCCGCCAACAACGCTGTCACCGGAGGCGCGCTCGTACCCACCATGGCACTCGGCATTCCAGGTGACGCCGTGACCGCGGTGATGCTGGCAACGCTCACGCTGCACGGGGTCACCCCCGGCATACGGCTGATGGCGGACAATCCGCTGCTGATCGCGGCGATCTTCACCGGTTTCTTCATCATCAACCTGCTGCTGCTACCGCTGGGTGTGCTGTTCGGCAAGATAGCCTCGCCGCTGCTGCGCATTCCCGAGGCGTGGATGCTGGTGCTGATCCTGATGCTCAGCTCTCTAGGGGTCTACTTCGTCCGCGGCAACCCGTTCGATCTGATCGTGATGGCGGCGGCCGGTATCGGCGGTTTCGTGCTGCGGCGCCAGGGTTACCCGATGGCACCGCTGGTGATCGGCATGGTGCTGGGGCCAACCCTTGAGATGAGCCTGCGTCAGGGGCTGATCATCACCAACGGCAGCTTCGCTGCCCTGTTCGTCGGCCACCCCATCGCCATCGGACTGCTCTGTCTGACGCTGCTGGCACTGTCGCTACCGCTGATCCGAGCGATCCGCCAGCAACGGGGATAGTCCACGTCGCCTCGGGCCTCGCCGCCGCATCTCGCCCAGATAGCAGATAGCAGATAGCAGGTAGCAGGTAGCAGGTAGCAGGTAGCAGGTAGCAGGTAGCAGCTAGCGCGGCAGCAACCGCCAGGCGACTTCGACGAAGCGCGACACGCCCGCATCGCGGAAGCTGAGCGCGGCATCGAGCACGTCCTTGCGCGACAGCTCCTCGATCTCGTGGGTGTCTGCATAGTGGCGGGCAACCTCTGCCGGCAGTACCGGAAACGGCGGGCCCTCCTTCTCCGCCGGGTCATACTCGAAGGTGATCAGCAGCTGCGGTGCGGCAGCGCTCAGCGCGAGCAGCTGGCTGGCGTAGGCGTCACGCATCGGCGGCGGCAGCGCCACCAGGGCGGCGCGATCGTAGACCAGATCGACCGCGCCCAGCGTCGCCGGGGTCAGCGCAAAGATATCGCCCTGATAGACGCTCAGCGCGCCGTGCTGCCAGCACTGGCCGCCCTCCCACTCACTCACCGTCGGCTCGACCCCGAGCTCGGCGAACAGCTGCGCCACCGCCAGCTCGCTCAGCTCGGCGCCGACCACCGCATACCCCTCGCTCAGCAGCCAGCCGATATCCAGGGTCTTGCCACACAGCGGCAGGAACACCCGCGCCCCCGGGCTAAGCGCATAGTGCACCAGATGCCGCTTGAGGATGGGGTGGACGAAGCTCAGATGAAAGCCGAGTTGTGACTGCTCCCAGCGCTGCTGCCAGAATCGATGTTCCATGTCGCGCTCCGCCTGGTTGGATAGGATCGAATCTATCAGCGGTCTCTTGAAGGATCGACACGCTTATCCCGCCGAGTCTTCCAGCGGTGGCAGCCGCCGCCGGCGCAGATTGAGTGTCACCAGCGAGACGCCGACGATCACCACCAGCGCGCCGATCACCTGATTGAGGGTAATCGGCGCGCCGAGCATCAGATAGCCGAGCCCCATGGTCACCACCGGCAGCAGGTTGAGCGAGGTCGCGGTGTGGCTGGGGCCGACCAGCAGCAGCGCCCGGTTGTAGCAGATCAACGCGATCAGCGAAGGGCCGAGCCCCAGATAGAGAATGGCGACGAGGGCACGACCGTCGAGCTGCCAGGCCTCGGCGAAGAAGGCGTTTTCCACCACCACCAACGGCGTGAGAAACAGCACCGCGATGCCGGTCATCGGCACCAGCGAGGCGTAGAACGGCACCCGGCTCAGCCAGTGGCGCGCCGCCACCGAATAGACCACCCAGGCCAGCACCGCCGCCGCTACCAGCGCATCGCCGGTCTGCAACCGCGCCAGCGTGCGCACTATAGCCCCGTCCGAAACCACCCACGCCGCACCGGCGGCGGAGAGCAGAATCCCCAGCCAGCGTATGCGCCCCAGACGCTCGCGGAAGAACAGCGCCATCAGCATGGCGGTGGCCGCCGGAGTCAGGCTCTCCAGCACCGCCACCGTGGTCGCATCGCTGACCCGCAGCGCCGAGTAGAGCAGCGCGGAGAACAGCGCCATGCCGTTGATCGACATGATCGCCAGCGCCTTGATCTCGCGCCCCAGCACCTGGCGCTGACGCCAGGCGGCGGAACCGAAGATCAGCGTCACCGCCAGGAACACCACCAGCATGCGCGACCACGCCAGGGTCAGCGGCGGCAGGCTGGCGGTGGCGAACTTGCCGACCACCAGATTGCCGGAAAAGAGCAGCACGACGACCGCGAGATAGAACACGGCGATAAAAGGCACATGGCACCTGTCGATGACGATGAGAGTGAGGCGGCCAGCCGCCGACGCCGGAGCACGATAGCAACGCCGGCGCGCCGATGACATGCACCTTCGGTACAACATGTACGGCGCTCGCCGGGGGCACGAGTACCACGCCACGACAAGTCGGGTATGTCGGCTACACTTCAATCGACAGCGCTCGCCTCAATATGGCATTCAGCGCCTCGCTGGCCACCGCAAAAGGACCTTGCCATGACCGCCACTGCCGAATCGACCCGCGTCCGCGTGGTCCGTCGCGGAATCAATCCGCTGCACGGGCTGCTGCTGGCGGGCACCTTCCCGCTCTATCTGACCGCCGCGTTGAGCGACTACGCCTATGCCACCAGCTATCACATTCAGTGGTCGACCTTTGCCTCCTGGGCGATCGCCGGCGGCCTGGTGTTCAACGGCCTCGCCTGGCTGTTCGCGCTGGGCGGCATCGTGATGGCCAGCGGACAGCGCGGTCGCGCCGCGCTGGAGTGCCTGCTGCTGCTGGTCACCTTCGTGCTCGGCTTCATCAATGCCCTGGTCCACGCCCGCGATGCCTGGGCGATGATGCCCACCGGCTTCGTGCTCTCGATCGTGATTGCCCTGCTCGCCCTGGTGGCGGCACTGATCGGACTTTCGCGCAACCGCGCTATCGCACAAGAGATGACGGGAGGTCGCGCCTGATGACCACTCGCCCGCGTCACACCGCCCCGCTCGCGTGTCTGTCACGCCTGACCCTGCTGCCACTGCTGCTGGTCGCCACTGGCGCCCTGGCCGCCGAGGCCCAGTATGGCGCCGACCCTAAGTTGCCCGAGCCGCAGCGCGGCCTGCTGCCCAACATGGGCGTGCCCGAGCAGACACCCTGGAACGAGCGCAAGCCCGAGGTCCCCGAGGGCTACACCATTACCGCCATCGCCACCGATCTGCAGGTGCCGCGCCAGACCCTGGTGCTGCCCAACGGCGATATCCTGGTCGCCGAGGGCAAGGGCGGCGGCAATGCGCCCAAGGTCCGGCCGAAGGATTTCATTGCCGGGCTGATCCAGTCCAAGGGTACCACCGCGGTGAAAGGCGGTGATCGCCTCACCCTGCTGCGCGATGCCGATGGCGATGGCACCTACGAGCAGCAGACGGTGTTCGCCGACGGCCTGAACGCCCCCTACGGCCTGGCACTGGTGGGCAGCGATCTCTATGTCGCCAATCAGGATGCACTGGTGCGCTTCGACTATCAGCCGGGTCAGACCGCCGCCCGCGGCGCCCCCGAGACGCTGACCCCGCTGCCGGCACAGATCAACCACCACTGGACCAAGGCGCTGACCGCGAGCCCCGATGGCCAGCATCTCTACGTGGGGATCGGCTCCAACAGCAATATCACCGAGCGCGGCATGGCCGCCGAGGTCGACCGCGCCGAGATCTGGCAGATCGATACCGAGACCGGCGCCCATCGCACCTACGCAAGCGGCCTGCGCAACCCCACCGCGCTGACCTTCCAGCCCGGCACCGATACGCTGTGGACGGTGGTCAACGAGCGTGACGAGCTGGGCCCCAATCTGGTGCCGGACTATCTCACCAGCGTGCAGGAAGGCGGCTTCTACGGCTGGCCCTACAGCTACTGGGGCCAGCACGTCGACCCGCGGGTGCGCCCGCAGGACCCGGCCAAGGTCGAGTCCGCCATCGCCCCCGACTACAGCCTCGGCTCCCACCGCGCGCCGCTCGGCGTCGCTTTCTCAAACCCCGCAGTCGGCGGCGAGTTCAGCGACGGGGTCTTCGTCAGCGAACACGGCAGTTGGAACCGCGCCGATCCGGTCGGCTACAAGGTGGTTTTCATTCCGTTCGAGAATGGCAAGCCCGCCGGTGACCCGGTCGACTTCGTCTCCGGCTTTCTGGCCAGCGACGACACCACCCGCGGCCGCCCGGTGGGGGTCAGCGTGGCGCCCGACGGCGCGGTGATCATCGCCGACGACCTCACCAACGCGGTCTGGCGGGTGACTCGCGATGCTCCGATCGATGCGGGCGGCGATACTGCCACCCGGGAGGGTATGGGTAACGATGAAGGCGCCGGCGCCACCGGCGATGCATCACCGCCACCGGCATCCGAGGCCGCACCCATCGACGGTGACAGCGACACCCGCAATACCTGACAGCGACAGACCGTACCAAACGCGTGCCCCGGTGGAGAGATCCACCGGGGCACTTGCGTATCACGCCCACCGACAAGCCTGCCCTTCATACCCCAGCGCCGATTCTGCCCCCGGCAGCCCACTCGACCACCGATACAGAACTCACTAATTCCCATCCGGTGCGCCCTATCGCTACGATACGATTACAAATTCCTAATTAAAGTTTACTTTTAGTAACGCCGATAATCCCCTCGGCAGCCAGCGAGAGCTGGAACAGAGACACCGTCGGGGTAGCTACGCAGGGACGAAAGATCCTGCGGTATCGACCAGAAAGACGGCTCGCGCCACACCGTCGCACACATGGCCGATCACCCAGAGATCCTCGAGATGAAAACTTTCAAGACCGTCAAGCGCTTCACTACCGCCAAGCGCTTCAAGACCGTTACCGGCCTCGCGAGCCTTGCGCTCGTCGCCTCACTGCTCAGCGGCTGCGCGGGCACCCGTGGCCCGGGCCTGGGGACCACGCTGGACGCCACCACCACTGCCTACGCGCTGGATCACGGCTATGACGAGGCCAACCCGCTGCTGTCGCCGATCGGTGACCCGTATCTCACCGCCCTGGCCTCCATCGGCCTCAAGCAGGGAGTGAAGTACGCGCTGCACGAATATGGCGGCGTCAATGAAGCCTGCGCCCACTACGGCGTCGAGACCGCCGGCATGACCGCGGGAGGCTGGAACCTGGCCATCGTCGCGGGTGCCGCCAGCGGCCCCGGCCTGATCATCGGCGCCCTGTTCGGCGTCGGCTACTGGCTGTGGGTGGATGGCGAGCAAGCCTGCCGCTAATGCTCACCCAGGCACACGGCCAAGCAACGGCACGGCGAGTCCGGGCGTCTCATGGCGCCGGCTCGCCAGCCTCGCCCGAGGTGTGCCCTCGGGCGATGTCACGATGGCTGAGCACCACCACGTCCCGGGGCCACCACTCGGGATGCTCGTCGCGAATGAACGCCAGCAGCTTCTCGCGGATGCTGACCTCGGCGGTCCATCCGGATAGCGGATCGACCGTCATCAGATAGCAGGTCACGGTCTGTGCCGGGCCGGTCTGATCGGTCACGCAGCACAGCAGCTTGTGATGCTCGATCACGTTCTCCTCGGCCTTGGCGAAGGCGAGGAATTTCTCGCGCAGAATCGCGATGTCGGCGCTCAGGTGCAGCGTCAGCACGAGGCTGCGGTACTCCTTGGCACTCTTGGAGGAGAGGTTCTCGAACGCCTTCGAGGCGAAGTAGGTGACCGGCACGATCAGGCGTCGCTCGTTCCATAGCCGCAGCCGGATATGCGTGTAGAAGATCCCTTCGACATAGGCCCACTGCCCTTCGAACATCACCAGATCGCCGACCCGGATCGGCTTGGCCAGCGAGAGCTGAAACGATGACAGGATGTTGCCGAGCACCGCCTGCCCCGCCACGCCCACCAGCACCGCCAGTACGCTGGCCGAGGCCAGAAGCGAAAGCCCCAGGGTTTCGAACAGCTGAACCTGCCCCAGAACATAGATCGATACCACCGTCACCAGAATGAGGATGATGATGCGCCGTACGGCGTAGAGCGTGGTCAGCAGCTTGCGTTCGTCCCTGGGTTTGGAATCATCGATCTGTCCCGCGAGACGCCGCGTCATCTTCAGCATCATGGTATCGACCAGGCGCAGCCCGACAGCCCCGATCCCCCAGGCCAGGATGGCGATCAGCACCACGCGCAGGGTGGTCGTCGCCACCGCCGAGAAGGAGACGACGTAATCGAGCAGCGCCTGGGTCAGCAAGGACATCACGATCAGCGCTACCGGGCCGCGAATCTGCTTGGCGAAGATGCTCGGCGCCCCGGAGGGCAACCAGCGCGTTAGCGCCTCGATCAGGCGATAGACACCCAGGCCGACCAGCGCGACCGCCAGCAGCACCAGCGGAATCGCGATCCACTCCCAGATCCGCAGCGGCCCGAACGAGGTCTTGAAGCGCTCGGGAATGTGGCGCTCGAACGCCGTCGGGCCATATTCGCGATAGAGCGCGGGAATCGCCGCCACGCTCTCCGGCGTTATCAGCCACACCGGATCCGCGTTGCCGACGCGATAACGTCCCAGCCGGATGTCATAGGTGTCGCCATCGGCCTCGAGCGAGGCCAGTTCGATATCGCGACGCGATTCGCCAACGTGGGGGCTCTTGCCCGAGGGGTCCTCGATGGCGGCATCCTGACGTCCGGGAAGCCGGGAAATGCGGATCGACTTGCCGCGCTGGAAGATGGCGGCGAGCTCACGCGCCAGCACCGCGCCCTGCTCGCGCTGTTCCGCCGGAGAGAGATCGGCGAGGTTGAGGATATGCGCCGCCGCCGCGAAATCATCCTGTTCGGTCAAATCGCGGAAGGTACGCAGCGCCTCCCGCGGGGTTCTCAGCTTGACGGCGTCCGGCACCGGCCCCAGGCCGCTATTCAGCGCATCGGTCGCGTACCACTCCTGGGCACCGCCGGCGTCCGGCGTTTGTGCCAGGCACAGGCTGGAGACCAGCCATATCGATAGCGCCAGCCACCAGCGCGGCCATGAGCCCATCCGTATCATCCCTGAGTCTCGCTTGCGTGAATCGTGCGCCGAATCATCCGGCCTTCCCTGGGGCGCGTCCATCACGTGGGTCAATCCCGCCAGCGGGCAGTGCTATCCGTATCTGGCGTGCCTACCTCGTGCATAACTTCCATGCATAACTGCCGTGCATAACTGCCGTGACAGCCGTGACGACCCGAGACGACGTCAAGGAATCAGAATTTGGCGGCTTCCGGCGACGCCACCGCCGGGCGGTGTTCGCTCTCCAGCGACTTCACCATCGACTCCAAGTGACTTGCATTGATATCCGCGGGCGATTGGGCACCGATCAGCGTCATGGTCACGCGCAGGTCGGCCGCGATTAGCTCCAGCAGATGCGAGACGCCGCGCTCGCCGGCCGCCGCCAGCGCATACGCATAGGCCCGGCCGAGCAGTACGCCCTTCGCCCCCAGCGCCAGCATCCTGACCACGTCCAGCCCGGAGCGCACGCCGGAATCCGCCAGTACCGTCAGCTCGTCACCCACGGCCTCGGCGATATGCGGCAACGCCCGCGCGGTGGGGATAGCGCCATCGAGCTGCCGGCCGCCATGGTTGGAGACGATGATGCCATCGGCGCCCATGCGCACGGCATCGCGGGCGTCCTCCTTGTCCAGCAACCCCTTGATGATCAGGTTGCCCTTCCAGCTCTCGCGGATCCACTCCAGCTCGCTCCAACTGATGGAGGGGTCGAAGTTCTTGGCCAGGAATCCCATGTAGTCGTCCATGCTCATCTGACGACCGGTGTACGCCTCGATGTTGCCGAACGATAGCGGCTTGCCCTTGAGCGCAACGTCGAACGCCCACCAGGGGTGGGTCAGCGCCTGGGTGGCCTGGCGCAACTTGGCATGCGGGCCGGACATGCCGGAGTGGCGGTCGCGGTAACGCGAACCCGGCAGCGGCATGTCGACGGTGAAGACCAGGGTCTTCATGCCCGCCGCCCAGGCGCGCTCCAGCGCGTTCTGCATGAAGCCGCGATCCTTGAGCACATAGAGCTGCGACCACAGCTCACCGCTGGCCCCCGCCGCCACCTCCTCGATGGAGCAGACCGACACCGTCGACAGCGTATAGGGGATGCCGGCCTTCTCGGCGGCCCTGGCAGCCTGCACTTCGCCGCGGCGCGCGTACATGCCGGTCGCCCCGACCGGCGCCAGCGCCACCGGCAGCTTCCAGCGGCTGCCGAGCACCTCGGTCTCGAGCAACGGATCACCGCCCCCTTGCAGCACCCGCTGGCGCAGCGGAATGGCCTGCAGCGCCTCGACGTTGCCGCGCATCGTGCTTTCGGTCACCGCGCCGCCATCGAGGTAATCGAACAAAAAGCGAGGAATACGCCGCTTGGCGGCTCGGCGGTAATCGGTAGGGCCTGAGATGATCATGGAGTCGCCTTAATGCTCGCTTCGCAAGCGGTGAAAGGAAAAACACAAGCAGCGCCTAGCGTATCAACTCCCCTCGCCGAAAAGCGTTCCAGGGAATCAGGACTTTAGTCGTATACGCTAATCGCTATTGCAGCTCTCGTCTCACCCCGCCGGGCCGAAGGTCTCGAAGGCGATGCGGTCCACCGCGATGCCGTGCGCTTCCAGACCAGCGCTGAGATCGGCGAGAAACCCGGCGGGCCCGCAAAGCAGATAGTGGGCATCCTCCCCGGCCTCCAGCGCCAGCAGGTCCGCGGCGGTGAGGCGGCCATCGGTGTCATAATCCTGGCCGAGGGTATCGTTTGCCCGCGGGGCGCTATAGAAGACGCGGCGCTCGATTCGGTGGGCGTCCGAATGTGCGCTGGCTCGAATCGCGGCCTCGACCTCCGCCCGGAAGGCATGGGCGTCACCGTTGCGGGTGGCGTGCACGAACCAGATATCGCGCGCGGCGCCGCGCGCGCCCTCCGCCATCGCCGCGTACAGCATCGCCAGCATCGGCGTGATGCCCACGCCGGCACTGATCAGCACCAGCGGCCCCTGCCCGGCGGGCAGCACGAAGTCGCCGGCGGGGGCGTGCGCGGTGAGGCAGTCGCCGGCCGCGATCCGGTCGTGCAGAAAGCGTGACGCGATCCCATGCGCCTCGCGCTTGACGCTGATGCGGTAAGTCTCATCCCCTGGCGACCCCGAGAGCGAATAGCTGCGCCGAACCCGACCCGGTTGCCCCGGCACACTGAGTTCGAGTGGCAAGTGCTGCCCGGCCCGGAACGGGGGCAGCGCGCCGCCGTCGGCGCTGGCCAGCAGAAAGGACGTGACCAGGTCGCTCTCCCGGCGCTTTTCGACCACTTCGAGTCGCAGCGCCGGCGTCTCTCGCTGCCAGCGCAGGTCCAGCGCTTCGGGGCGCTCGACCACTCGCTCGATGCTGACCTCGACCCAGCGCTGGGCGCTCGGATCCTCGCCTTGCTCCGGCTGCCACTCGATGCGGGCACGCCCGCTGATCTGCAGCAGGCCGCCGGTCTCGAAATCGACGAACAGCAGGCCCACGCGCGGGTTCTGAATCAGGTTGCCGAGGGTGTTGAAGAAGTTGTTGCCGGGATAGTCCGGGAAGCGCAGCGTGCCAGCCCCGGTGACCTGGACGAATCCCGGCTCGCCGCCACGGTGGGAGGCGTCGTAACCGCGCTTCATACGCTGCTCCCTGACTGAATCCTGGGCCGAATCCGGGGCGACGGCACCGGAAACGGTGCCGATAAAGAAGGTGTCCGCGGCAGTGATTCGCGCGCGCTGGTCGGCATCCAGCCGCGAAGAGACAGTGGCAGCGGGCGCTGGCGCGGGCTCGACGCGATGCCACGCCCGCTCGCGGATGTACTGCGGGCAGTTGCCGAAGCTTTGCTGTACCGCAACGACCAGTCCCCCCTGGGCCGCGCGGACCACCCCGTTGAGCCGGTTGCGACGCCGCGTGGCCAGCTCGATCCCCAGCAGGCCGACTTCGGCGCCCTCCTCCAGCGCCGTCGCCAGTGGATCCTCGCGCCCCGGCGCTGCCGCCACGCTCAGCGTTCGTGCATCGGGCGTGTCGATGAAACCCGGCTCTCCCGCCAGCAGCGTGACCCAGGGACGGCCCTGGTCATCGCCGGCGGCGAGGACAATGAACGGCAACTGGGCGAAGAACTCGCGATGCTGCTCGGGCATGTAATCGCGGATGAAGCGACCGGATGGCGCCACGCCGGCGCGGCGCTGCGCCTCTAGCTCTCCCGCATGGAAGGGCGTCGTCTCGGGTGTCATGACCAACCTCCGTACGCCATTCTCCGGTTCAGGCCAACCGCGGCGAGGACGCCATGGCAACGAAACGCGGCAGTGCCTCGATGCGCCCCAGCCAGGCGCGCACCTGCGGATAAGGATCGAGACTCACACCGCCCTCCGGCGCATGGGCGATGTAGCTGTAGCCGGCGATGTCGGCCAGCGTCGGATGATCGCTCGCCAGCCACGCGCGGCCATCGAGATGGGTTTCCATCATCGCCAGCAGGGTGTGCGAACTTGCCTTGGCGGCGTCGTGGTCCAGCGGCGCGCCGAACACCGTGACCAGCCGCGCGGCGCAAGGGCCGTGGGCGATCTCGCCGGCGGCGATGGAGAGCCAGCGCTGCACCCGGGCCTTCTCCAGCGGTTCGCTGCCGATCCAGCGGGCAGCATCCCCATAGCGCTCGACCAGATAGACGAGGATCGCATTGGAATCCGCCAGGGTGAGGCCGTTGTCATCGATCGCCGGCACCTGCCCCAGCGGGCTGATCGCCAGATAGGCGGGCTCACGGTGGGCACCGTTGGCCATATCGAGATCGACGTTCTCATAAGGGATATCTAGCAGCGCCAGCATCAGTTCGACACGGTGGCAGTGGCCCGACTTGGGGTTGCGGTAGAGCTTGATGGGGGCGTCGCTAAGGGCGTTGGCATTCGACATGACCAGACTCCTTCAGTGTTGGCACGGATCGGCGTGGTAAGACTCATGGAGGGCACGAACCATGCACGGCATGAGTCAGTGACGGCCGTGCGGCGCGTCCTGATGACCACACTATTCGCCATCGTTTACTGAAAGAATGGGTCTATTCTGAAAGGAACTGTTTTGTATTTTGAAATTCCAAGATGAATGCTGAAACGCCATCGACACTGGGAGCCACGCCACCGTCATGGATCGTCTACAGGCCCTGAGCGTTTTCGTCGCCGTCGCCGAGGCGGAAAGTTTCGCCCAGGGGGCACGCGCCAGCGGGCTCAGCGCACCCTCTGCGACCCGCGCCATCAATACGCTAGAAGCCCATCTGGGCGCCCGCCTGTTCACCCGCTCGACCCGCCGTGTGCGCTTGACCGAGGCGGGCCGGGCCTACCTCGGAGAAGTCCGCGAGATCCTCGCCCAGCTGCAGGCTGCCGACGATGCCGCCTCGGGGGCAGCCAACACCCCGGTGGGCCGGTTGCGAATCACCTGCCCGCAGGAGTTCGGCCGCCTTCACGTCACACCGCTGCTCACGGATTTCCTCGACCACTACCCGCAGGTCGAGGCGGAAGCGGTGATGCTCGATCGCATCGTCAATCTGGTCGAGGAGGGCTTCGATATCGCCGTGCGCATCGGTCATCTGCCCGACTCCGAGCTCACCGCCGTGCGTATCGGTCAGGTGCGGCGCGTCATCTGCGCCTCACCGGATTATCTCGCCCGCAGGGGGCATCCGCGCACGCCGGACGATCTCGCCCAGCATCGCCTCGTCGCCCTGGCGGGCGGCGCCGCAGCGCGGGAGTGGCAGCTCGGCGCGGCGGCACCGCAGCGTGTCAGCGTGAACGCGCGGCTCACGGTGAGCAGCGTGGCGGCTGCCATCGATGTCGCCAGGCAGGGCTGGGGGCTGTGCCGGGTACTCTCTTATCAGGTGGGGCCGGACCTCGACGCCGGGCAACTGGTGCGCGTGCTGCAAGACCATGAACCCGCTCCGCTGCCGGTGCATCTGGTCCATGTCGAAGGGCGCCGGGCGGCGGCCAAGGTGCGCGCCTTTCTCGACTTCGCGGTGCCGCGACTACGGGCGCTACCCGTGCTTCGGGGCGACACCGAGCGCGACTAGCGAGCGCCGTCCTGGTGGGCATCTGAAGACCGTCTGGTGAGCGTCTGGAGAGCAGGCCGAGTCACCGGCCCAGCCAGCTCATCAGCACATACTTCACGTCGACGTACTCCTCGATACCGTAGTAGCTGCCCTCACGACCATAGCCGGACTGCTTGACGCCGCCGAACGGGACCGACGCCGTCCCCACCGAACCGCTGTTGAGGATGACCATCCCCGCCTCGAGCGCTCGGGACAGGCGCAAAGACCGGCCCAGGTCGCGAGTGTAAGCGTAGGCGACCAAGCCATATTCGGTGGCGTTGGCGCGTGCAATGACCTCCTCCTCGGTCTCGAAGCGATAGAGGGCGAACACCGGGCCGAAGATCTCGGTCCGCGCCATCTCGGCATCGTCATCGAGCCCTGTGACGATGGTCGGCTGGTAGAACAACCCACCCTTCGCATGCGCCTGGCCACCGAGCACGATACGAGCCCCCTGCGCGCGAGCTGCGTCCACCGCCGACGCCACCTTGTCGAAACCGGCCCGATTGATCATCGGCCCGACGACGAAGTCCTCACGCATACCCTCGCCGACCTCGACTCGCGAGACGCGTTCGACGAGCGCCTCGACGAAGGCATCGTGAATCGACGCGTGCACATAGAAGCGATTGGGCGAGATGCAGACCTGGCCCGAGTTGCGCAGCTTGGCACTCACCGCGCCCTCCAAGGCGGCCTCGAGGTCGGCATCGTCGAAGACGATGAACGGCGCGTTGCCACCCAGCTCCAGTGTCATGCGGGTCAGCGTCTGCCCGCTGGCACTGGCGAGTAGACGCCCCACTGCCGTCGATCCGGTGAACGAGAGCTTGCGAATACGGGTATCACCGGTGAAGCATTCACCGATCGCCTTGGGGTCTCCGGTGACCATTTCGAACACGCCTTCCGGAATACCGACTTCCCGCGCCGTTGCCAGCAGCTTGTAGGCGGTCAGCGGCGTTTCCTCGGAGGGCTTGATGATCATGGTGCAGCCCGCCGCCAGCGCGGTGGCGATCTTGCGCGTGATCATCATGAAGGGGAAGTTCCACGGCGTGATGGCCGCCGTCGGGCCGAGCGGCTCCTTGACGACCGTGATGGCCGAATCCAGCGCATGGCTGGGGATAGTATCGCCGTAGACGCGCTTGGCCTCTTCCGCGTACCACTCGATGAAACCGAGACCGTACTCTATCTCACCATAGGCTTCGGCGAGACACTTGCCGTTCTCCTTGACGATGAGCTCGGCGAAGGCCGCCTTGTCGTCGCGGATGCGCTCGAGCCAGCGCCGCAGCAGATCGCTGCGCGCCTTCGCCAGCTTGCGTGACCAGGCGGGAAAGGCGGCGCAGGTTCGGTCGATCGCGGCGTTCACTTCACTCACGGACATGGCCGGCGCCTGGCCGACTGTTTGACCATTGGCGGGGTTCAAAACGTCGATCACAGCAGCACTCCTCACAAGTCATTCGAGAACAACACAGCACTCGTAGAACGACTTGCATGATAGAAATGCCGCAAACGACCCACGATGGCTCACGCTCTCACATCATTGCCTAAAGCTATTTCGACTGCCCTGGATCCGGCCAAACCATGCCAGACTCTAGCGGCCACCACATCGAGCAGCGCACCATAACCATCCGTTGAAAAAGGCTGCCAGCATGCCCCCAGCAAACCAGCGGTATCGCGTCGAGCCGGACGCCCAGCAGCAGGCGATCGTCGCCCTGCTGGAAAGGCTCGCGCCCGATGAAGGCTACAACCTGACCGCGCTGCCGGACGTGAGGTTCCTGCGCTCGAACCGCCCGCTCGCGTCGACACCGGTACTCTACGACCCCGGTATCGTGATCGTCTGCCAGGGCCAGAAGCGGGGTTTCTTCGGCGGCCAGGTCTATCGCTACGACGCTCAGCACTACCTGGCGGTCTCCGTGCCGGTCCCCTTCACCATGGAAACCGACGCCAGCGAGCGAGAGCCGCTGCTGGCGATCTACATGCACCTGGACTTCGAGCTCGCCGCGGAATTGATGCTGCAGATAGACACCTTCGGCGATGTGCCTGCGGCCACCCCGCGTGGGATGATCTCCACCCCTATGGAGGCGCCTCTACAAACCTCCGTGTGGCGTTTTTTGGAAGCCATGAGCCGCCCGCTGGACGCTGCGGTTCTGGGGCCGGCGCTGGTGCGCGAGATCTATTTTCACGTGCTGACCGGGGCTCAAGGCCCCTCGATGCGGGCGGCGCTGGCGATGCAGGGCCAGTTCGGCAAGGTGGCGCGGGCACTGCGCTGCATTCACGCCGCGTACCAGGACGATCTCGATGTCGATCAGCTATCGCGGCGCGCCGGCATGAGCATCGCGACCTTCCATGCCCACTTCAAGGCCGTGACAGGCACCTCGCCGATGCAGTATCTGAAGTCCACCCGTCTGCATCAGGCCCGGCTGCTGATGGTGAGAAACGGCATGACCGCCGCCGCCGCGAGCGCTCAGGTCGGCTACGAAAGCCCCTCGCAATTCAGTCGCGAGTTCAAGCGCCTGTTCGGCCGTCCGCCGATGGCCGAGGTGAAACGGATGAAGGCAGCGTTCGCGATCCCGCCGGCGCAGGCCGTGGCTACCTTCGTCTCTTCACACTAGATCGTCTCTTCACACTGAATCGTCTCTTCGCAATAGGTTTTCTCTTCATACCGAAGACCCAAGCGCCTCATGAGACGACCGGAGATCCATCACTTCAGACTGTCTTCGGCACGCTTTTCAGCGCCTATCTCGGCGCAGGCCACGACCTGATCTCGCCCCTCGCGCTTGCCCGCGTAGAGCGCCCGGTCCGCTCGCGCGATCACGTTCTGCAGCGAGACTTCATCGCCACGGGCGACCGCGATACCGATGGTGACACTCAACTGCAGCTCACTCATCGCCTCCTCGAGGGGCAGCGCGGCCACCTTTCTTCGCAAGCGCTCGGCGACGATCACGGCCTGCTCGGCGTCGGTATCGGGCAGCGCCACCACGAACTCCTCACCCCCGAAGCGGCCAATCACATCGGTGGGGCGCAGCGCCTGCGTACAAATCTCGGCAATCCGAGTCAGCACCCAGTCGCCCTGGCTATGGCCCCAGGTATCGTTGATACGCTTGAAGTGATCCACGTCGATCATGAACAGGCTGAATGGCGTCTGGTCCTCGCGCGAGACCTGCAGCAGCGCGTCGGCCAGCTTCATGAAATGACGCCGGCTGTTCAGACCCGTCAGCGAGTCCCGTTCGGCGACCCGGCGCAGCTGTTCTTCCAGCAGCTCGCGGTGGGCTATCTCCTTGAGCAGTTGGCGGTTCTGATCACGCTCATCGTGCAGCAGCGAGAACTGTCTGCGCTGTAATTTCTCCAGCCTCAGCAAGGCACAGAAACCCACGCCGTTGGCCATGATCAACAGCAGCGCGAGGCGCAGGAGCGCGCCAGGGGGCGCGTCTGCAAATAGCGCAGCGGCAGCGAGAAATCCGAGACTCAAGTAGAGACTGGCAAACGCCACGACCGTCAGCAGATTGGGGATCAGGAGATAGAAGCCGATGGTGGCCACGATCACCGCCATGACCTGGGTGGAGAGACTGTCCGGACGCAAGGGAACGATCAGGATGATCCCCGTCGCGAGCACCCAGAGCGGCATGGCGTGCAGCCACACCTCATGGGAGACGTCCCCTCGCAGCAGCATGATCAAGGCCAGGAAAAGACAGAGACCGACCACCACGATGCGCATGGCGACCAGCAGATAGTACGCTCGAGTCAGCCCCAATATCTGGTAATCGGCAATCGCGAACATGCCGAATATCAGCGTGGCGATGGCCAAGGAAACAGGTGCCTCGAGGCGCATCCGAGACTGCATCGACTGCCGATAAACAGATTCTCTATCGACATCGCAGAACTGCCCCGTCAGCCAATGCAGGCCGTGTTTATTATGTAATGAAGACAAATGCTTACCGCCCCCTGCTCAAGGTGCCGTGCAACCGCCACACCGGGCCGGAAGCCCCCTCGGCAATGCCTCGTCGGCGCACTTGCCAGATCCTATCGCCATTTCATTATGTAGTGAACTGTTATTCTTTGTACGCCAGAGTCTGTATGCCAGCGTTTGTACGCCAACGCTTGTAAGCCAGAGAGGCGATGCTCAGGTATCCAACGCCTGGCGTCCGGCCCGGCGGCAGCGCTCGGAGCAGTAGACGACGTTGTCCCAGTCGCGCGCCCACTTCTTGCGCCAGGTGAAGGGACGCTGACAGACCGGGCAGGTCTTGGTCGGCAGATGAGGCTTGCGGTGGGCCATCGCGGAGGCTCCGTCTGCGGCCGCCAAGGCGGCCCGGGTGAGATTCAGCGGTGACGAGGCGGCTGGGCGGGTCTGATTCCGGCGGGCGCAATGCGCCACTCTCGTCCATGCTGAGCATAGCAAGCCATCGCCGACGCCGATCAGCCTATCGGCAACCTATCGACGACCATGCCGATAACCGTATCGATGACCATGTCGATCACACGCCAGGGAGCCGACAATGACCACCCCAGCCGACGCCACCCGCAAGACGCTCTACGCCGAGGCCCAGCAGCGCGGCATCGAGGGGCGCTCGACGATGACCAAGGCACAGCTGGCACAGGCGCTGGCTCAGCACGGCGACGCTGCCGCAGAGGCGCCTCAGGTGGCCACCCGTTACGCCACCTTCAAGCGCCTGGCGGAAGCGGTCGCCGCGGGCGAATTCGTACTGCGCCCACGCGCGCTCAGCGGCCACGAGCGGCGCCGCCACGTGCGCCAGACGCTACGCGAGGACCACCAGACGCGTATCGCCGACGGCTCCGAAGAGGCCAGTGCCAAGTTCGACAAGCTCGCCGATTCGTTCTTCTCGTTCTTCCGCGGTACCGCCCTGCTGTTCTACCGCGATATGGCCGGCGACGACGCCTGGATGCCCACGGTGCTCGCGCTGGGTGACGTTCATCCCAGCAATTTCGGCGTCATGCCCAACGCCGATAACGTGCCGATCTTCTCGGTCAACGATTTCGACGAGGCCTACTACGCCCCCTTCACCTGGGACCTCAAGCGCGGCGCGGTGGGCTTTCTGATCGCCGCCGAGACCGAGGGCGATCTCAAGCGAAAGCACGGCCTCAAGGTCGTGCGCCACTTCGTCGAAGGCTATATCGACGCGATGCAGCGGCTGGCGAGGGAGGGCACCGAGCAGGACGAGGAGATGCGCCACGACAACGCGCCCAAGCTGATCAAGAAGCTGTTCGAGGATGCCGACGAGCCCCGCGACGAGTGGCTGGCGGACGACTATCTCGACGAGGGCCGCCGCGGCTTTCGCCCGACCCAGAAGCTGGTGCCGATCTCCTCGCGGCGCGACGAGTTCCAGACGATCATGGATCGCCTGATCGCCGAGAACGACATCGAGATACCGGCCCGTGCCCGCGCGCAGGAGGGTAACGGCGTGCGGGTGAAGGACGTGGCGATCCGGCTCGGCCAGGGCACCGCCTCGCTCGGGCTGAACCGCTACTACGTGCTGCTCGAAGGCCCCGGCGGCGAGGGCAAGGACGATCTGATCATCGAGCTCAAGCAGGCTCGACGCTCCGCCCTCTCCGGGCTGGTGCCGCCCTCCGCCTATACCCTGGACAGCCGCGCCGAGCGCATCAGCCATGCCCAGGCGGTGCACCTGGTGCGCGGAGACATCTTCTACGGCCATGTCGAGTTCGAAGGCCACAGCTATCTCTCCCGCGAGCGCGCGCCCTTCCGCGACGATATCGATCTCGACGACCTCTCCAAGAGCGAGTGGAAGACCTATGCCCGCCTCTGCGGCCAGGTGCTGGCCAGCGTGCACGCCCTCTCCGACGACTCCGGCCGGATCGACTACGACATCGAACCCGCGATCGTGAAGGCGGTGACACCCGCCGAGCTATTCACCTGCGACATGGTGGAGTTCGCTGCCGAAGCCGCTGACCGTCTGCGCCGCGATCATGAGATGTTCCGCGAGGATCATGCCCATGGCGCCTTCGAGCATCTGGACTGGGTGCATCGGTGAAACCTTAAGAGCCGGATCGGCACCCCGCGCCTATCTCGACGCGAGCGCAGGCTGGATAGCCACACGGGTCACGCACGCCCCGGCGGGAGGCACGGGGCGTGTCGCGCCATGAGTTCGACGATCCAATCGATGAAGACCCGCAGCTTGGCGCTGACATGTCGGTTCGGCGGATAGGCCAGATATAGCGGTAGCGGGTCGAGCCGCCACGTCTCGAACAGGGCGACCAGCTCACCCGCGGCGAGCGCTGCCTTGGCCATGTAGTCCGGCAGCCACAGGATGCCGAGGCCAGCGAGCCCCGCCGCCAGATAGCTGTTGCCGTCGTCCGTCGACAGCACGTAACGGCCTTGCACCCGGATGATTTCGTCGTCGCGTTGCAGCGTGACGGGCTCGCCGAGCCGGGAGTTCAGAAAGCCCACGACCCGGTGATGGCTATTCTCCAACTCGCGTGGATGCGCGGGCACCCCGGCGCGCGCCAGATAGCCGGGCGAGGCATAGACGCCCAGCGGCAGGTCGCCGATACGACGCGCCATCAGCGACTGATCGGTCAGCTCGCCACCACGCACCACGCAATCCACCCGCTCATCAATGATATCCACCATGCGGTCGCTCGCGCCCAGGTCCAGTTGGATCTCCGGGTAGCGGGCATGGAACTTGCCTAGTGCCGGGATGAGTATCAGCCGCGCCAGCGGGCTGGGCACATCTACCCGCAGCCGGCCCCGCGGCTCGGTCGCAGCGCTGGAAAGACTCGTCTCGGCATCGTCCAGGTCGGCCAGCAGTCTGAGCACGCGCGCATAGTAGGCGGCACCGTCGGCGGTAACGTTGACCTTGCGCGTGGTGCGGTTGAGCAAGCGAACACGCAAGCGCGCCTCCAACTGCTGTACCAGCTGGGTGACACTGGTTCTACTCAGTTGCAGGGTCTCGGCGGCCCGGGTGAAGCTGCCTGTCTCCACCACCCGCGCAAACACCCGCATTGCGTCAAAACGGTCCATGACTCTCCCGCCCACGCCCCGGGGCAACGCCCGCTCGCCATAGCAGGCTCCGTGTAATTGTTCGCTCTCCACGAACAGTGATGACCAGACCTGCCCGTTTATCCGCCTCGTCACGCCACCTAGATTGTCACCCGTATTCACGGTGGGGCGCCAGGCCCCCTCCAGAGAGACGGAGATAGCGCATGAACCAGCGAGACGTCGTGTTCCCGACCGGACGCCAGGCACTCTACGAGCGTAATCACTACTCGCCGGCGGTTCGATCCCAAGGCTTCCTGTTCGTGTCAGGCCAGGTAGGCAGTCGAGAAGATGGCTCCCCCGAGCCGGACCTGGAGGCGCAGGCCAGACGCGCCTTCGTCAACCTGAACGCGATCCTGACAGCCGCGGGATGCACTTTCGACGACGTGGTCGATGTCACCCTCTTCCTCGTCGACCCTGAGTCGACCCTGGATACGCTGTGGAAAGTGCTGCCCGAGTTCTGGGGCGAAGCGCCCTACCCAACGCTTACCGGCATCGGCGTCACCTGGCTCTACGGTTTCCACTTCGAGATCAAGGTCATCGCCAAGCTGCCGGCGTCAGCCGGCTGATTGAACCGGAGCGCTCAGCGCTCGCTCTGCTGGGTCTGGGACTCAGCCTGTGGCTGCGGCGGCGGGCCCCAGCGCAAGACACAGGGTGCCCAGAGGCTCGCTAGGCGGTCGCAGATGTGTGCGGTGGCGACAGACGACAAGCGACAGACGACAGCAGGCCATGGAGGCCAGGCCATCAGGGGGATCACCCCAGCAGCAGATCGCCCTCGATGGGAATGAACTGGCTAGCCGCGTTGATCAGCGAGTGCGCGGTGAGCTTGGGCACGCCGTAGACCTCGACGCGCTTGCCGTGGACCTCGCGGATTTTACGCGCCAGCAGGTCGAAATCGCCATCGCCGGAGACCAGCACCACCACGTCCGCCCGGGCCGCGTACTCGATCGCATCGAGGGTGATGCCCACGTCCCAGTCGCCCTTGGCGGAGCCGTCCGCGCGCTGGATGAACGGCTTCAGCTTCACCTCGAAGCCGATGCTGCGCAGGGTGTTCTGAAAGCCGCGCTGCTTGGGATCGCCGCGGTCGGTGGCGTAGCAGCGCGCGGTCAGCACCTCGCGGCCCGCCGTCGCCCGCGCCCAGAAGCGGCGATAGTCGAACTGCTTGGCGTAGGCGTCGCGGGTGGTGTAGTAGACGTTCTGAGTGTCGACGAAGATCGCGACCGTGGTCATGGGGCGGCATTTCCAGAGGTGGCCGAGCGCCGGCGCCTTTTCTTACACCTTCTGGCGAACCAAGACGCGTCGGTGAGCCATTGATGGCTCACCGACGTCGAACTCGCGGCAGCGACCGAAGCTAGCGGGCGATTTCCTGGCGCACGATCGCCGCACCAGCGCTCAAAGCCTTCAGCTTGCCCTGCGCGACCTCACGAGACAAGGGCGTCATGCCGCAGTTGGTGCAGGGGTAGAGCTTGTCGGCATCGACGAACTGCAGCGCCTTGCGCAGGGTCGCGGCGACCTCTTCCGGCGTCTCGATGGTGTTGGTGGCCACGTCGATCGCCCCGACCATCACCTTCTTGCCCCGGATCAGCTCGATCAGTTCCATCGGCACGTGGGAGTTCTGACACTCCAGCGAGACGATATCGATGTTCGACGCCTGCAGCTTGGGGAAGATCTCTTCGTACTGGCGCCACTCCGACCCCAGGGTCTTCTTCCAGTCGGTGTTGGCCTTGATGCCGTAGCCGTAGCAGATATGCACGCCGGTCTCGCACTCGACCCCTTCGATGGCTTTCTCCAGAGCGGCGATGCCCCAGTCGTTCACCTCGTCGAAGAAGACGTTGAAGGCGGGCTCATCGAACTGAATGATATCCACGCCGGCCGCCGCCAGGTCGCGGGCTTCCTGGTTGAGAATCTTGGCGAACTCCCAGGCCAGCTTTTCGCGGCTCTTGTAGTGGCCATCATAGAGCGTATCGACCATGGTCATGGGCCCGGGCAGCGCCCACTTGATCGGCTGGTCGGTCTGCTGGCGCAGGAACTTGGCATCCTCGACGAAGACCGGTTTCTCCCGGGCCACAGGGCCAACCACCGACGGCACGCTGGCGTCGTAGCGGTCGCGGATCTTGACGATCTCGCGCTGCTCGAAATCGACACCGCTCAAGTGCTCGATGAAGGTGGTGACGAAGTGCTGGCGAGTCTGCTCACCGTCACTGACGATATCGATACCGGCCCGCTGCTGGTCGTGCAGGGAGACCCGCAGGGCGTCCCGCTTGCCCTCGGCCAGCTCCTCGTCCTGCAGTTTCCACGGCGACCAGAGTGTCTCGGGCTGGGCCAGCCAGGCGGGCTTGGGCAGGCTACCGGCGGTCGATGTGGGCAACAGAGTCTTCATGCAAAAATGACCTTCATAACGGGTTGAGCAAAGAATGTCGTTGTAACGGGCTGATCAAAAAACGTCGCTGAAACGAGTCGGTCAAAAAGAGTAACTGGCCGACCACTGCTCGAGCACCTGGCGATAGGGCTTGATGAGGTGCCGCTCGGTGAACTTGCCCTGCTCGACGGCGAGCTGGCTGCGCTCTTCACGATCGTAGACGATGCGCGTCAGCGAGTAGTCCTGATGCTCCAGGCTCGGCTGGTAGATCTTGCCGGCGACCGAGTTGGCGTTGTAGATCTCGGGGCGGTAGATCTTCTGGAACGTCTCCATGGTGCTGATGGCGCTGATCAGTTCGAGATCGCTGTAGTCGGCCAGCAGATCGCCGGAGAAGTAGAACGCCAGCGGCGCGACGGCATGCGGCGGCATGAAGTAGCGCACCTCGAGCCCCATCTTGCCGAAGTAGAAGTCCGTCAGCGAGGAGTCGTCGTTTTCATACTCCACGCCCAGCACCGGGTGGCGATTGTCGGTCTGGCGATAGACCTTGCTGTTGGAGACACTGAGGCAGATGACCGGCGCCTTGCTGAAGGAAGCCCGGTAGGCGTCGGAGTCGACGAAGCGCTTGAACAGCTTGCCGTGCAGATCGCCGAAGCCTTCCGGGATGCCGAACTCGGCACGATCACGGTTGTGCTCCGACAGCCACACGCTGAAGTCGTAGTCGCGCACGTAGGAGGAGAAGTTGTTCCCCACCATGCCCGGAATACGCTTGCCGGTGTGCTTGTCGATGATCGTGGTCTTGAGCATTTCGATCGCCGGGAAGGTGTCGTCCTCGGCCCCCACGCTCAGCTCGCCGGTGATGATGTCGAGCTCTACGGCGTAGCGATCCGCCCTGGGGTTGTCCCAATGCGCCAGCGCATTGAAGCGGTTGTCGATCATCGTCAGCGCATTGCGCAGGTTCTCCTCGCGCCGCTCCCCTCGCGCCAGGTTGGCGAAGTTGGTGGTGGTGCGCGTGTTCTCGGCCGGGCGATAGTTTTCGTCGAACCGCACGCTCTTGATATCGAATGTGAAATCGTGACTCATCGCGAAAGCACCCTGTTGGTCGAGATGTTGGTCGAGCTATTGGTCAAGAGAGCCGCTGGCGCCCTGAGAAGCCCAACGTCCGTCAATGCCATTACCGTGTCTGGCGTATCGACGACAGGCACCTGGGCGGCTGCCATCGAAGCGATGTGCTATTTATGCCAGAGCGGCTGGATGCATGAAAAGCGATAAGAATTCAGCTCAAGATGAATCACACTCATAAAGAGCGTGGGCTCGCGACGATAAAGCGCCTTGGCGCCTGTCACGCCAGCGGATATCCGGATCAGCACCCACAAAAAAGGGCGTGCCTTGACACGCCCCGAGCAGCAGTTCGCTGACGCATTCAACTCGCCATGTCGAGCACCACCCGCCCTTCGATCTTACCGGCGATCATGCGATCGAAGACGGCGTTGATGTTCTCCAGCTTGTCGGCATGCACCGTGGCCTTCACCTTGCCCTCGCCGGCGAAGTCCAGCGCCTCCTGCAGGTCGAGCCGGGTGCCGACGATCGAACCGCGCACCTTTGGTTTTCTTGTTAGAGAGGTTTTCTTGTTGGAGAGGTTGTCTTGTTGAAGAACAGCGCCGGCGGGGAGCCGGCGCCGTGCCAAGGGTGAGCGGATCGCGACAGGCGGCCTAGAAGAAGCCCATCGGGTTGATGTCGTAGCTCACCAACAGATTCTTGGTCTGCTGATAATGCTCCAGCGCCATCTTGTGGGTCTCGCGGCCGATGCCGGACTTCTTGTAGCCACCGAAGGCGGCATGCGCCGGGTACTGGTGGTAGCAGTTGGTCCATACGCGCCCGGCCTGAATACCCCGGCCCATGCGGAAGGCGACATTCATGTCGCGGGTCCACACCCCGGCACCGAGACCGAATTCGGTGTCGTTGGCGATCGCCAGCGCCTCGGCTTCGTCCTTGAAGGTGGTCACGCCGACCACCGGGCCGAAGATCTCCTCCTGGAAGACGCGCATCTTGTTGTTGCCCTTGAGCAGGGTCGGCTGGATGTAGTAACCCCGGCCGAAGGCACCCTCCAGGCTCTCCTTGCCACCGCCGGTGAGGAACTCGGCGCCCTCTTCGCGGGCCACGTCCATGTAGGAGAGAATCTTGTCGTACTGCTCCTGGCTGGCCTGGGCGCCCACCTGGACGTCGGTATCCAGCGGGTTGCCGCGCTTGATCGCCTTGGTGCGTTCGATCACCTTGGCCATGAAGGCGTCGTACATCGACTCCTGGATCAGCGCCCGTGACGGGCAGGTACATACCTCACCCTGGTTGAGGAAGGCCAGCACCAGCCCTTCGACCGCCTTGTCGATGAACTCCGGCTCGGCGTTCATGATGTCGGCGAAGTAGACGTTGGGCGACTTGCCACCGAGTTCCACGGTGGAGGGGATGATGTTCTCGGCGGCGCACTTGAGGATGTGCGAGCCGACCGGGGTCGAGCCGGTGAAGGCGATCTTGGCGATCCGCTTGCTGGTGGCCAGCGCCTGGCCGACCTCTTCGCCGTAGCCGTTGACGATGTTGACCACCCCGGGCGGCAGCAGATCGCCGATCAGCTCCATCACCTTGAGGATCGAGGCCGGGGTCTGCTCAGCGGGCTTGAGCACTACGCAGTTGCCCGCCGCCAGCGCCGGGGCGAGCTTCCACACCGCCATCAGGATGGGGAAGTTCCAGGGGATGATCTGCCCCACCACACCCAGCGGCTCATGGAAGTGATAGGCCACGGTGTTGGCGTCGATATCGGCCGCGGTGCCCTCTTGGGCGCGGATGCAGCCGGCGAAGTAGCGGAAGTGATCCACCGCCAGCGGCAGGTCGGCGTTGAGCGTCTCGCGCACCGCCTTGCCGTTATCCCAGGTCTCGGCGACGGCGAGCATTTCCAGATTCTGCTCGATACGGTCGGCGATCTTGAGCAGCAGGTTGCTGCGCTCGGCGACCGAGGTCTTGCCCCAGTCCGGGGCGGCGGCATGGGCGGCGTCCAGCGCCTTCTCGATATCCTCCGCGGTGGAGCGCGGGATCTCGCAGAACACCTCGCCGGTGACGGGGCTGATATTCTCGAAGTACTGGCCCTTCACCGGCGCGACGAACTCACCGCCGATGTAGTTACCGTAACGCTTGTCGAAGCTGACGAGGGCGCCGTCGCTTCCGGGGTTGGTGTAAATCATGGCTGTGCTCCTGACGTTATCGTTATGCGTGACACAGATCGATTCTTGGTCACGACGCCAGGCTGCGACATACTCCTCAAGCAGGAAATCGTCTCCTCCCTTGGGAGGAGACGCCACCCCGGAGCCGACGCCATGTACACCTTGCTGGTTGCCGACGATCACCCGATGTTCCGTGAGGCCATGGTCGGTGCGATCGCCGCCGCCCTCCCCGACAGCCGCGTGCTGGAAGCCGCGAGCCTGGCCCAGGCGATCGCCCAGGCCGAGGCGCAGGAGGAACTCGACCTGCTGCTGCTCGATCTGGCACTGCCGGACAGCGAGGGCCTGGCCGGCCTGCGCCGGCTGCGCGAGACGCTGCCGTGGCTGCCGGTGGCGATCCTCTCCGCCGAGCAGAGCCGCGATATCGTGCTCGAAGCGCTGGGGCTGGGCGCGGTGGGCTACCTGCCCAAGTCGACCCCGCGCGACGACCTGCTGGCGGCGCTGCGCCAGATTCTCGCCGGCCAGGTCTATCTGCCGGCGGATATCCTGCGCCGCCCCACCGCCCGCCACGCACCGACTGACGCCACGACATCCGCCGCGCCCACTACGCCTTCAACGAGGTCCGTGCCTTCAACGAGGGCCACGGCGTCAACGGTGGCCGCCCACGGCGACGCCCTCACCGACGGCCTTTCTCAGCTCACCGCCAAGCAGTTGCAGGTGCTGGCGTGTCTCAGCCGGGGGGAATCCAACAAAGCGATCGCCCGCGACCTGGCGATCGCCGAGACCACGGTCAAGAGCCATGTCTCGGCGATCCTGCGCAAGCTGGGGGTGAACAGCCGAGTGCAGGCGATTCTCACCGCCCAGACGCTGGAGCTCGACGATCCTCGATATCCGCCGCGCTAAGCGGAGAGGCTAAGCGGCTAAGAAGCGAGAGTGAGCAGCGACACCAACAGCATCTTCAAGCGCAGCGGCTTGACCGGCTTCAACAGGTAGGCGTAGCCGCGCTCGCGAATCCGCGCCTTGAGCGCTGCATCGTGATTGGCGGTGACCATCAGCACCGGCAGGCCGGGCCGCTCGCGCTGGAGCTGCTCGGCCACCGCCAGGCCGTCATCGTCCGCCGCGTCGAGGTGATAGTCGACCACCAGCAGGTCGGGGCTGGGCAGCTCAACGGCAGCCTCACGTAGTGCTGCCAGCGATAGCCCACCCGCGATGCGACAGCCCCACCCCGAGAGCAGCGCGCGCATGCCTTCGAGCACCGCCGGATCATCATCGACGATCCACACCTTCGCCCCCGCGAGCTGGTCATTGCCAGGCATCACCTCCGCCGGGGTCGCGGGGCGTGGCGCGCGGCAGGCGTAGGGCACGCGGACCGAGAAGGCCGAACCCTGCCCCGGCCGCGAGCGCAGGGTGATCGGGTGGCCCAGCATCGCGGCGATACGATCGACGATCGCCAGCCCCAGCCCCAGGCCGCGCTGTTCGCGGTCGAGCCCCGCCGCCGCACGCCGGAATTCGAGGAAGATCGCTTCGCGCTGATCGTCGGCGATCCCCGGCCCGGTGTCGCCGACCACAATTTCCAGCCCGTCGTGGCGCCGCCGGCAGCCCAGCAGGACGTGCCCGGTGGCGGTGTAGCGGATGGCGTTGGTGAGAAAGTTGCGCACCACCCGCGCCAGCAGCTGCAGGTCGGAGTCGACCACCGCAGTGCTGCGCACGTAGTGCAGGGTCAGCCCCTGGGATTGCGCCACCTGGCGGTACTCCTCGGCCAGGGTATCGAGCAGCTCGTCGGCACCGAAGGCGGCGATATCCGGCTTGAGCACACCGGCATCGAGCCGCGAGATATCCACCAGCGTGCCCAGCAGCGCCTCGACATCCTTGAGCGAGCGCCCGATCTGGCCGACCAACGGCTTGGACGCCGCCGGCACCTCGTGCTCGTCGAGCGCGCTGGTGAACAGCCGCGCGGCGTTCAGCGGCTGCAGCAGATCGTGGCTGACCGCGGCCAGAAAGCGGGTCTTCGACAGGTTGGCCGCCTCGGCCTCGCGCTTGGCTTCGCGCAGGCGCGCTTCGGCGGCCACGCGGGTGGCGATCTCGTCGCGCAGCTGATCGTTGACCTGGCCCAGCTCGTCGAGGGTGCGGTGCAGCGCCTCGGTACGCTCGCGCACTTGCTCGGCCAGCAGCACGGCGTGCTCGAAGGCTGCATAGGGCGCGCCACCGGCAACCCCGCTAGATTCCACGCGCTCGATCAGTGCCGCGCAGGTCCGCCGCAGGCGGGCGTTCTCCTCGGCCAGCGCGCGCTCACGCTCGCTCGCCGGTTCCGCCGTCTCGGCACTCGGGGCGTCCAATAGCCACCCCGGTGAAGGTCTGATTGATGTGCATCCCATGGTGCTGCTCTCCATAGGTGTTGAAGCCGACCGTACGATGGCGCCGCAACACGTCTTCCGCCGCCGCGACCCTCTCCAGCGCCTCGATCTCCAGGCGGCGCAGGAAACAGTCGCAGCCGATCACCAGTGCCGGCGGCCCCAGGCGCGCTTCCAGCCCGGCGAACACTGTCTCGAGGTCGTCGAGAATCGGTGCCGGGGTCATCGCGGTGAGCACGATGCCGTTCTCCACCGCGCAGTAGAAGGTCAGGCTGCCATCGGGATTGACGCGCTGGATCGAGCGCACGTAGTGCGCCTCGCCGATACGCACCGCCAGCGGATGGCGGGCGAAGTCGGTCTCGTCGAGCGCCTCGACCGGGCGCCCCACCAGCCGCGCATACTCCTCGGCGGCGGGCGCGGCGTTGAGTTCGAACACGGTACGCCGCTGGCGGTCGGCGGCGGTGACCACCAACTTCTCGCCCCGCGGCCGCAGATGGTGGGTGCTGAACACCTCGAACGGCAGCGGCGTATTGACCATCACCACCACCGCCGCCTGATCGTGAAAGCGCCCCTGGTGGAAGACGTGGGTATGCGCCAGGCGATTGTCGTCACCGGCCGAACCGCCGAAGCTGGGGATGCTGCCCAGCGCCGCATCCAGGGTGGCCAGCACCTGCTCTTCACTGCTCGACAAGCCATCGAGCAGAGTCAGCGCGAAGCTGTGCCCGGCGATTGGCGCCAGCGCCTGATGGCGGCACTCGTTGAGCAAGGTATCGGTCAGGCGCTGGGCGCGGATCAGATCGAAGTGCGCCAGATCGTCGATCAGTGCGGTCGACACGGCAAAATGCGCCCGGGGGAAACCGATCGCCACGATGCCGCCGCGGGCGTAACCGTTCGGCGTGATCTCCCCGGCGGTGGTGCAGCCGCTGACCGGCACGCCCTCGAAAGCGGCGGTCAGCGCCTCGCCGAGGGCCGCCAGCGGGTACTCGGCGCTGCAGAAGAACAGCACCGCGCCCAGGTGCGCCCCTGCCAGCGGTTCCGCCAACGCCTGCGCCAGTTCACGCGCGGCGCGCGCCGGGTCCGGCTCATGGCTACAGGCGGTGGGCAGCACCGCGGCGGGCGAAGAGGCGCCTGCCGGGCGGGTCACCGAAGGCGGCGTCGGCGCATCGAGCATGACGGCGAACCTGCGCAGGGAGTGATGCTGGCAGTGTAGGCCGCGCAGGCGCGGGCCCACAATGGGGCACCTTGTCAGCGGCCAGTCGCCATGGCCACGAACTCGGCAACGCACGGCGCATTCGCCGCCACCGCCAGCGCCAGCGTGAAGGCCGCATCGGGTGAGTCGATGGCACGGTAGAGGATGCGATCCTGCCTGAAGGTCTGCATGCTCTCGGGCACGATCGCTACCCCCGCCCCCACCGCAACCAGCGAGAGCACCGCATGCATGCCGTGTGCTTCCTGTACCACCTGGGGCACGAAGCCGGCGTTGGCACAGAGCCGAACCACCTGGAGGTGAAAGCCACGCCCCTCGTTCATCGGCCACATGATGAAGGCGTCATCGGCGAGATCGGCGACGGTGAGTTCCCGCTTCGTGGCCAGGGCGTGATCCCGGGCGAGCGCGATGCACAGCCGATCCTGATCGAAGGGGTACAACGCAAGGTCGGCATGTTCGCCGAACGGCGGGATGACCACGCCGACATCGAGCCGCCCTTCGCGCAGCGCGGCCAGCTGTGCGGCGGTCGTCGCCTCGCGCAGTTCGAGATCCACCCTCGGCTTCGCGGTTCGAAAATCGCGGATCGCATCGGGCAAGCGGCCGTATAGCGCGCTGCCGACATAACCCAGACGCACATGACCAAGGCAGCCCGCGGCGGTATCACGTGCGGCCTGAACCGATAGATCCGCCTGACGCAGGGTCTCCCGGGCCTCGCGTAGAAAGACCGCCCCCGCCGCCGTCAGCCCCAGCACGCGTTTACCGCCCCGCTCCAGAAGCTGAACGCCAAGTTCATCCTCGAGCCTGCGCATCGCCACGGTCAGAGGCGGCTGGGACATGCCGAGCCGCTCGGCGGCCCGGTGAAAATGCTGCTCCTCGGCCACGGCGACGAACTGCGCCATCTTGCGCAGGTCGACCATGCCCCGCCCCGACGCCACCGCACTTGATACGAAAGCCATATCAAAACCGCCCTACAAAGATATTGGCACTATTATAGCGCCCCTCTCATGCTTCCCTCTCTCGTTCTCATATCTCTAATTCTCATGTCTCTAGGGTTCATGCCCATAGGAGGAAGCCATGGCTCAGACACCTGTTTTTCAAGATCAGGTCGTGCTCATCACCGGGGCCGGGCGCGGCCTGGGGCTGGCCTATGCCCGCTTGATCGGCAAGCTCGGCGCGACGATTCTGCTGCACGACGTGGGCGCCGATGACAGCGGCAACGGGCTCGACCCTGACATCGCCCGCGCCGCGGCGCAGCGCCTGCGCGATGAAGGCATCGAAGCGCACCCTTTCGACGCCCCCATCGAAACCCGCGAGCAGTGTCATGCGCTGGTGAATGCCTGCCTCGGGGTACGTGGCCGCCTGGATGCTCTCATCCACAACGCCGGGTGGGTGGCCTACGAACGGATCGAGGCGATCCAAGCGTCATCGTTCGAGCACGCCATGGCGGTGATGGCCGGCGCCCCGCTATGGCTGGCCCAGGCCGCCTGGCCCAGCCTGCGTGCAGCGGGGCACGGGCGTATCGTTCTGACCACCTCTGACCGCGCGCTGTTTCCGCAGTACGTCCACCGAGGTCTCGCCGCCTACGCTGCGGCGAAGATGGCCGCGGTCGGCATCGTAAACGTGCTGGCCGCCGAGGGCGCGGATCACGGCATCGTGGTCAATGCGGTCTCGCCGATCGCCAAGACACGCATGTGGGGCGTCGAGGAGGAGCCGCAAGAGCTGAAACCCGCCGCCGTGGCGCCGGGGGTCGCTTTTCTCGCCTCTTCCCGCTGTCATTCAGGCGGGTGGATTCTGCGGGCGGCCAATGGCCAGTTTCATGCCACTCTCGCCGCTGAGGCCAGCGGCGTCGACTACCCACACGACCTGCGCGGCGTGCCGGCAAGCACCCTGGACGAGGTGGCCGAGGCCTGGGCGCGAATCGCCTGCGTCACGCCCGAAGCTCGCTAATCCCTGCTATGGCGAGTATCTAGACAGCCAGCCCCTGAATGCCCCTCGAGGTGGCGATAACTGTTGTCACAGCGGCGACCATCGATTAACGTAACGACGTTACATCGAATATTGGAATGTCACATGACGTCCTGCAACCATGAGCATGCATCGCCCACTTCCCCCACGCTGCCCTCCGCCGACCAGCTGACGCGCAGTGCGGCGCTGTTCAAGGCGCTGGGAGATCCCGCTCGGCTGGATCTGCTCTACCGCTTGAAGGATGGCGAGCGGTGCGTCGGCGAGCTGGTTGGCGAAGATGCCAAGCTCTCGACGGTTTCCGCCCGGTTGCAGACACTGCTGAACGCCCAACTGGTCAAGCGGCGCCGCGATGCGCGGCACCTCTACTACAGCCTGGCCGACCAGCATGTCGTTCAACTGATGGACAACGCGCTCGCGCATGCCGATGAGGACGCCCAGTCTTCATAGACACGGGGATGCCTCGCTCGGGCCGAAGCGCCACCCACTGCCCTTCTCATACAAGCGTTCTTACGCAGAAACAGGAGTCGACGATGAGCTGCAACACGCACGACAATCACCCCCACGAGCACGGCCCGAACTGCGGTCACACCCAGATCGAGCACAACGGCCATGTGGACTATCTCCACGATGGTCATCTGCATCATCCGCACGGTGATCACGTCGACGAGCACGTGATCGAAGTCTCCGACCAGAACCCGGACGCCTGCACCCCGAACCATCAGTGCGGCGACCACGTTGCCGACCACGTGCACGGCCCGGACTGCGGCCATGAAGCCGTGCCGCACGGCGACCATGTCGACTATCTGGTCAATGGCCACCTGCACCATCCGCATGGCGACCACTGCGACGACCACGGCCCGGTCAGCGTCGTTCGCTAATCTCGCCCGGCATCGCTCGTAATGCAAAACGGCCAGGCATCGATATGCCTGGCCGTTTTCGTTGATACGCCTCGCACCTGATCATCAGCGGCACCTGCTCACGGATGATCTGTGCGTGCTTCGCTCGGAATCAGACTGTCACAGACTCATACCTCACTCTTTTATCATTAAAAACTTTTTGCTTTTTGCTTAAAAAACCTTCTAGCCGCTGTTCTATTTCCGCGGTATCATTAGCGTCCATAACAGCCATCCTGGACAGGCTTTTCCCAAGGCCATTCAAAGAAGTACCAATACTAATACCAGAATCTTCTGCAAGCCACCATCTATCATGAATAGGAAGACCCCATCCCAAACTTTCAGCTCCGGCAAAAAGGATCTCAATGTCAGGCATCGATTCAGTACTTATGTTGTCTTTCCAAAACTCTGAGATAGAGTCGGCAATGTCTGTTGAAGCACCCGCGTGCCACTTTAACTTTTGAGCTATCGTAGTCAATATTCTAATCTTGAAGTCAGGATCTTTATTAACAGCTCTACCTAGAAACAAAAGATCACCCACTTCAAAATACGGATCAAATACCAATATCTCATACCCGTTTAACCCGGAAACCCACTCAGAGGCAAAAGAAAGTGCTTTATCATACTCTCCAACATTAACAACAATCGACTTTGAACTGGGGGAGGATGGGGCTGAGTGCCTTCTAACGGCCTCGAAGTTATATATTCTAGAGAAGGAAATAGAATTACCCTTCAAGACATCGTAAACGGGCTTTAAATACCTTTGCGCCTTAGCTCGACCCTCATACTTTTCACCTAGCAAGTGGATATAATAACTAAGCAGCGGGTACATCTTTTCGTGATCGTAAAAACCAACTCCCTTCAAGTAAGAATAGAAGCGACTAGATTTGATAGGCCCATGATTAGAGGCATTTAGATTACCCAGAAGCTGCCAAGCCAAGTCCGCATATTTATCAGAATGCGAGTGTTTTGAAATATCCGCGCTTCCCGGGTTAAACTGCTTCCTCTCGGTTTCATTACGTTTCTTACGAGCAATATTCTTTTCCAACAACTCTTTCCTAGCAGGATCGTCGTTATAAACCACCGACAAAGTATCCGGAAAATCTTCGTCGATACCGTAAGCAGCATCGATCAAAGAAAGTCGGCTTTTTATTCTATCCTCTGTATCTTCTGCTGCAGATATTGAGAAGGCTTGTTTAAGACATCTTTTAGCGAAATCTTTATTATATCCTTTAGCTTTAGTAGCCAGGTCCTCTAGGCGGCTAAGCTTATCATAAAAAGATGGTATGCTCTCAATCGCTCTAAAGGCTTCCTCAAACAAATCTTTTTGATAAGAGTGCACTCCCTGCAATGAAGCTGGGGCGAGCTCTGCAATACACCCTAAAACGTAAGCTCTATCAGACTGGTTTGGTATCAACCTAGCTCTCGAGACCAATCCCAACCAACCTTCAGACTGCTTGGTTTCTTCTATACTTAATCTCACCGCATGAGCGCAGACTTTATATCCTTCATGTGAGACACCTCGATCATTAGGTGAAAAATACTCATCAGAGCGCGCAAAAAAACCTTTCACATCTTCATACTGCGCATTAGACAAGAGTCGTTTTTTCTTGGAGCTACTCACATCCTTAGACAACTTACTTAGTTGAAAGTAGATTGAATAATCATTCTGCATTCTTCTAACCAAACTAAGCGCAGCTTCGATATCCGCATAAACCAAAGAAAAGTCATGATTTTTAACCGGATTAAAAGGATCGCCCAACAAACAATCTCGCCTAATGTAGTCTATGCAAAACCCAAGTATAGCATCATACACATATGTATCGGCGTATTTTACTCTCTCCAAAATTCGTTCCAGAGAGACTTGGTTATCGGTAAAAATAACAGGACTAAGGTGATATGCACAGACCCCATAAAGTGTTGTATATTCCTCACCAAGAGAATCCAAAAGAGGATTAATGTAGCTCTGAACAACTCTTCTTGAATCTTTATTCCTTCCAGATTTCTGAAAAACTGAAACCAGTCTACTTAGTGCACGAGCTTTTATTGAAAGGCTAGGTATGGCGCAAATTGAATCAAGCAATTCTTCTAAATCCTGCGCCTCATCTGATTTGTTCTTAACAAGAAAATAAAATGCCCGAATCTGCAAGTCAACGGATGAAACAAAAGCATTCAGCACATTTTCATTCGTAATTGTCGCTTCCTGCCTTAGAGAACGAGCTCGCTGAATATACTCATCGGATAGCTGCAAATCATAATCGGAAAGGCATGATGCAATCTTAAAAGCATGATCAATTTTCTGGCAATCGCTATCCAGAGCATCCCAAGATTTTGACAAATTATCTTTTAATGCTAGTTCTTGTTGCTCAAGATGCAAACCTAGTGAGTGAGATATATCTAAAAGCCTGGCCGAAAAATTACACCTCATTGGAATATTTTTGGTCCTGAGAGCAAGCTTTTTCACGTTCTTAAACTCATTTTTACTAAGCGAGCTTTTTTTCAACAACGCTTGAAGCAACGCATCTATACACTTATCCCTGTGATGATTAATTGACACCCCTCGAATTTCCGCACAAATTGCATCAACCCCCAGTTCATCGAAATCCTCAAAACTCTCCAAATGACTAGAAATCACTTGAGACAATGACTCAGATCGCCTGTAGCTTGTATTTAGTCTTTTAGACCAATTCAAAGCATTTAGAAAATCAAACTTGCTCTCATAATCCAAAGCCTCTTTGAGAACCTCACATTGTTCGGCAGTACCACTAATAACCACGCTAAATATCGACTCTTTTGCCTCTACCAATCTTTCTACACAGCTTGAGCCTTTATTAATCCTCGTTCCCATTAAGCAGAGCGCTGCAAGCGCCACGGATTTATCCTCTATCTCGTTCAATATGTACTCTAAAATATTTTCTTCACTATGCTCGTCTATTCCCAGCGAAGCCTCATACTCTCCTATTCTTAGCAGCACCTCTACATAACTTACGGTTGGACCAAGCTTCTTAATATTTGGTAATTGAAAATAAACTTTTCGATAAATTTCGTACGCATCATCGCCACACGGCATATATGAGAAGCAGGAAATCACATCGGAATAAAAAGAGGCGTTAGCTGAATAATCTGTTGTTTTTATCGCCAGGTCTAAAACATATTCCACCAAGAGATGGTTGTCAGGAGACTCTGGAAAAGATTTTATCCAATGGCGCAGGATGAATATTTTTTCTCCTGGGCTTGCGATATCTTCTAGACCCTCAATTATTTTAGCGGCAGGTTTTCCTTTCTTGAATAAACGTATTGCTTCGATTGCGTGCCTTTTCTTTTCGCTCACATTATTGGCATCAAGTGCATAGCTGTCGAATACATCAGGGTTCTTTTGCAATGCCTGTAAAGTGGATCTAAAAAAGGCATATTCAGCCTTTATTAATCCTCGTTCCCATTAAGCAGAGCGCTGCAAGCGCCACGGATTTATCCTCTATCTCGTTCAATATGTACTCTAAAATATTTTCTTCACTATGCTCGTCTATTCCCAGCGAAGCCTCATACTCTCCTATTCTTAGCAGCACCTCTACATAACTTACGGTTGGACCAAGCTTCTTAATATTTGGTAATTGAAAATAAACTTTTCGATAAATTTCGTACGCATCATCGCCACACGGCATATATGAGAAGCAGGAAATCACATCGGAATAAAAAGAGGCGTTAGCTGAATAATCTGTTGTTTTTATCGCCAGGTCTAAAACATATTCCACCAAGAGATGGTTGTCAGGAGACTCTGGAAAAGATTTTATCCAATGGCGCAGGATGAATATTTTTTCTCCTGGGCTTGCGATATCTTCTAGACCCTCAATTATTTTAGCGGCAGGTTTTCCTTTCTTGAATAAACGTATTGCTTCGATTGCGTGCCTTTTCTTTTCGCTCACATTATTGGCATCAAGTGCATAGCTGTCGAATACATCAGGGTTCTTTTGCAATGCCTGTAAAGTGGATCTAAAAAAGGCATATTCAGATTTGTTCTCACCCGCATTATCGAGACCATCTATTTTATTTATTAGCGACATCGCCTTCTCAGAATCAAAAGCCAATAAATCCATTGCGATATCTAACGTCTTTTCCACACCTAGGAAAGCAGGATCAATGGCTTCATATAAATTTATTATCTGGCGACTTATTTGTTCAGGCAGCGGCTTTTCCTTTTTCTTGTAATCAGCAGCCAATAAACAAAGCATCTGCAGTCTTTCTTCATTAGACTTGGAGTCGCTTGTCAGATCCAACGCACTTTTAACGTCTTCTTTTTTTAAAAGGCTTTTCAACTCACTCTTGAGCAAGCCAGAAGCTTTTATACCACTAACAAGGGCTTTTAAATAGCAGAGCCTTAACAGCTCCGACTCATTATCATCAGCGCTTTTTATCCCTATAGTTATCTGTCTTAACAAATCATTAATGCTTCTTGACTCCTCCAGCATCAACTCTAAATTCTCATTAGTGAGCTGGGCAAGTACGGATTCAAAATCTCCCAGCTCCTGGTAATACTCAGTAACTGCCACCATGTTCTCATTACTACTCTGAGAATGACTGGCAATATTTATAATTTTTCTTATAGCAGACGATTTGATGCCAGAAAGCTTGACTTTGGCAAATTTTGCAAATCCCAAAGAGCTAAATGAAATCCCTCTTCTATCTAACGATAGAAAAGTTATTTTCTTTAGCTCATCAAGCTGTTCATCCTTCAACTCGAACTCTAATGCCAAATGCCGCTCGTCAATAGGGCTTTTTGAATAAGCTAGCGCACAAACAGCCAGAGAATATTTATCAACTAGTTGCGCGGACTTTCTCCATTCTTCTTCAAACAACTCTTCTGTACTGTCAATATTCATCTGCAAAATATCATCAACACAACCACCTTTTTTTATTATCCGAGAAATGGTTAGCAATGTTTCTGGCGTTGCACTAAAGCTTGCTATCAGAAGATTGACTTTTTCTCTAGGCACATCTGGCAAAAGCTGACATGATTCCTCTAGAGAAAAAAGATCTATATTGATGGCTTTCTTATTTGAAATATTTAGCGATTTTTCTAGAGCTCCTTTCTTTAGAGTGAACACAAAATCAAAATACGGCATCCCAATTGGCAAGATGCTCAGGATCTCTTTAACATAATAATCATCCTCATCCACAACTTGATCGAAGCCGTCTAAGGCAAAACACAGTCTTTTATTATTTTTCTTGAGAAAATATTCGGTGGTTGATATAAGCTTTTGAACTTCCTTTCTATCTACATTTACATCTACCGAAACAGTCTCACCAAGAAAAGTTTTTATTTGGAGATACAAATCTTTTAGCACAGAGTCTTCATTATATGAATACTTAACAAAAGGATCTATCGATATGGCGACACACCTTTCCGAATTGCGCTCCAAAAATTTTGCCATTAATGATGTTTTGCCAAACCCCTCATCACCATATATATAAACAACATTATAGTTCTTTAAATACAGTTCTAGCGTAGCGATTGTACTATCTCGAAAAACGTGCCCTTTGGTGGAGGGAAAAGAATATTTAGAAGCATCGGAGGGTACAACTATTGTTGACATGGCACATCACCTTTACAGTTTATCGCAGAATCACTTGCCGTTACTGCCTTGTCAACATATCTAAAAAAAAACCCGCCTTGCGGCGGGTCTGTTAGGCGATGTTGGCTACGCAGCCTCACTCCCACTCGATCGTCGCGGGCGGCTTGCTGCTGACGTCGTAGGTCACGCGGGAGACGCCGCTGATCTCGTTGATGATGCGGTTAGACACCTTTTCGAGCAACTCGTACGGCAGGTGGGCCCAGCGGGCGGTCATAAAGTCGATAGTTTCGACGGCGCGCAGGGCGATGACCCATTCGTAGCGGCGACCGTCGCCGACCACGCCGACCGATTTCACCGGCAGGAAGACGGCAAAGGCCTGGCTGGTCTTGTGGTACCAGTCGGCGTTGTGCAGCTCTTCGATGAAGATGGCGTCGGCTTCACGCAGAATGTCGGCGTACTCTTTTTTGACTTCGCCGAGAATACGCACGCCCAGGCCCGGCCCCGGGAACGGATGGCGGTAGACCATGTCGTAGGGCAGGCCGAGTTCCAGGCCGAGCTTGCGCACTTCGTCCTTGAACAGTTCGCGCAGCGGTTCGACCAGCTTGAGCTTCATGGTCTCGGGCAGGCCACCGACGTTGTGGTGCGACTTGATCACGTGGGCCTTGCCGGTCTTGCTGGCGGCGGATTCGATCACGTCCGGGTAGATGGTGCCCTGGGCGAGGAAGTCGACACCATCGATCTTGGCCGCTTCACGGTCGAAAACGTCGATGAAGGTGTTGCCGATGATCTTGCGCTTGGCTTCGGGGTCGTTTTCACCGCCGAGCTTGGTCAGGAACTCGTCTTCGGCGTCGACCCGGATCACCTTGACACCCATATGCTGGGAGAAGGTCTCCATCACCTGGTCGCCTTCGTTCTTGCGCAGCAGGCCGTTGTCGACGAACACACAGGTGAGCTGCTCACCGATCGCTTTGTGCAGGAGTGCGGCGACCACGGAGGAGTCGACCCCGCCGGAGAGGCCGAGCAGCACGTGGCGGTCGCCGACCTGGGCGCGCACGCGCTCGGTCAGGTCTTCGATGATCTGCGCCGGGGTCCACAGCCGCTCGGCCTGGCAGATCTCGAGCACGAAGCGTTCGAGGATGCGCTGGCCCTGCAGGGTGTGGGTCACTTCCGGGTGGAACTGTACGCCGTAGAAGCGCTTCTCGGCCCAGCTCATGGCGGCGATCGGGCAGCTCGGGGTCGAGGCGGTCACCGTGAACTCGGCCGGGGCGCGGGCGACCTTGTCGCCGTGGCTCATCCACACGTCGAGCAGCGCGCCGCCGTCGTGGCCGACGTGATCCTTGATGCCGCCGAGCAGGTCGTCTTCGCTGGAGACGTTGATCTGGGCGTAGCCGAACTCACGCTTGTCGGAGCCTTCGGTGGCGCCGCCGAGCTGTTCCGCCATGGTCTGCATGCCGTAGCAGATGCCGAACACCGGCAGGCCCAGCTCGAACACGCACTCGGGGGCACGCGGGGAGCCCAGCTCGGAGACCGACTCCGGCCCGCCGGAGAGGATGATGCCGTTGGGGTTGTATTCGCGGATCTCTTCTTCGGTGATATCGAAGGCGCGGATCTCCGAGTAGACCCCGATCTCGCGCACGCGGCGGGCGATCAGCTGGGTGTACTGGGAGCCGAAGTCGAGAATCAGGATCTTGTGCGAATGGATGTCGGTCATCGAATGAGCCCTGGGTGTGAGTCTTAAACGAGCAGCGGCGCTGTTAGGCGCCGCTGACAAAGCCGGGAATGGCTGGAAACTGTGTCGCTGGCCGAGCCCCTGCGGGAGGCACTCGGCCATGACGGGAAACCTTCCGAGCGATGCATAGTGGGTTTCCCGAATCACCAACGATCAGGCGCCCCGGTAGTTCGGCGCTTCCTTGGTGATCTGCACGTCGTGCACATGGGACTCGACCACGCCGGCGCCGGTGATCTTGACGAACTCCGGCAGCGTGCGCATCTCGTCGATGTTGTGGCAGCCGGTGTAGCCCATGGAGGCGCGCAGGCCGCCCATCATCTGGTGCACGATGGCGCTCATCTGGCCCTTGTAGGGCACGCGGCCTTCGATACCTTCCGGCACCAGCTTCTCGACGCCTTCGTCCTTACTCTGGAAGTAGCGGTCGGAGGAGCCCTGGCTCTGGGACATGGCGCCCATCGAGCCCATGCCGCGGTAGGCCTTGTAGGTGCGGCCCTGGAACAGCTCGACCTCACCCGGGGACTCTTCGGTACCGGCGAGCATGCTGCCGAGCATCACGGTGCTGGCGCCGGCGACGATGGCCTTGGCGATATCACCGGAGTAGCGCACGCCACCGTCGGCGATCAGCGGGATGTCGTAGGGGGCGAGGGCCTCGGCGACGTTGGCCACCGCGGTGATCTGCAGTACGCCGACACCGGTGACCACGCGGGTGGTGCAGATGGAGCCGGGGCCGATACCCACCTTGACCGCATCCGCGCCGGCTTCGGCCAGCGCCACGGCGGCTTCACCGGTGGCAATGTTGCCGCCGATCACCTGCAGCTCCGGGTAGTGCTCCTTGACCCAGCGCACGCGGTCGATCACGCCCTTGGAGTGGCCGTGGGCGGTGTCGACCACCAGCGCGTCGACACCGGCTTCGACCAGCGCCGCAACCCGCTCCGGGGTCTCCGGGCCGGTGCCCACGGCGGCACCCACCAGCAGGCGACCGTCGGCATCCTTGGCGGCGTTGGGGTAGGTGCGCGCTTTTTCGATGTCGCGCACGGTGACCAGGCCGCGCAGGTGGAAGTCCTTGTCGACGACCAGGATCTTCTCGATGCGGTTTTCCTGCAGCTTCGACTTGATGGTGTCGAGATCGGTGCCTTCGAGCACGGTGACCAGCTTGTCGCGCGGGGTCATGATCGCTTCGACGGTGTCGCTGTGGTCCGGCTGGAAGCGCATGTCACGCCCGGTGACGATGCCCACCAGGGTCTCGCCCTCGACCACCGGGAAGCCCGAGTAGCCGTACTCGTCGGCCATCGAGAGCAGGTCCTGAAGCTTGGCGTTCGGACCCACGGTGACCGGGTCCTTGACGATGACGCTCTCGTGCTTCTTGACCTTGCGCACTTCCGACGCCTGCTGGGCGATGGTCATGTTCTTGTGGATGATGCCGATGCCACCTTCCTGGGCCATGGCGATGGCCAGGCGCGCTTCGGTGACGGTGTCCATGGCGGAAGAGAGCAGCGGGATGTTGAGGGTCAGCTTGCGGGTCAGGCGGGATCTGAGGTCGACGTCTCTGGGCAGGACATCCGAGTAGCGGGGTACGAGTAATACGTCATCGAACGTAAGAGCTTCTTGCGCCATACGTAGCATAGTCGGAAACCCAATTTGGCAGGTGGTGGGGGCCGGTGGCAACGCCCGTCCGGCGCCGGGTCTGGGGACTGACGACTCGGCGGGTGCTGCGAAAAGTTAATCGCGCATTATAGTCATTTGGTCGATGAGCCTCAATGCCGATGGAGAAGTCCCGCGCCACCGAAGTGGCCTGACGGGTCGCGCTGCCGCCCGTGGCGGCCTTCGTGTTACGCTGCCGGGCCATCCCCGAGCGCTGGAAACCCGCATGCCCGCCCCGACGCCCCAGGCCCTCTCCGTCAGCGATCTCAACCGCCAGGCCCGCCAGATGCTGGAACGCGGCTTCGGCGACTGCTGGGTCGAGGGCGAGATCTCGGGGCTGGCGCGCCCCGCTTCCGGCCATCTCTATTTCACCCTCAAGGATGCCCGGGCGCAGCTGCGCTGTGCCTTCTTCCGCAACCGCGCCAGCCTCTCCCGGGTAGCGCTGAAGGATGGCGACCGCATCAAGGTGCGCGGGCGGGTGTCGATCTTCGAGCCGCGCGGCGACTATCAGTTGATCGTCGATGCGGTGCAGGCGAGCGGCGAAGGCGAGCTGATGGCGGCCTATGAGCGGCTCAAGCGTCAGCTGGAGGCGGAGGGCGTGTTCGCCAATGCGCGCGCCCTGCCCTATCCACCACGCCATCTGGCGCTGATCACCTCACCCAGCGGCGCGGCGATCCGCGATGTACTGGCGGTGCTCGCGGCGCGCTGGCCGCTGACCCGGGTGAGCCTGTTCCCGACGCCGGTACAGGGGCGCGAGGCGCCGCCGGCGCTGATCCGTGCACTCGCGCTGGTCAACCGCCAGGCGCGGCGGGACGCCGAGACGCCGGTCGAGACGCGTGCACCGGGCGCCCCCGAGCCGTTCGATGCCGTGCTGATCACCCGCGGCGGCGGCAGCCTGGAGGATCTTTGGGCGTTCAATGACGAGCATCTGGCACGGGCGATCTTTCATTCGCGCCTGCCGGTGCTGGCTGCCATCGGCCACGAGGTGGATTTCACCCTGGCCGAGTTCGCCGCCGACCTGCGCGCGCCGACTCCCTCGGCGGCGGCGGAGCGGTTGGTGCCGGACCGCCGCGAGCTGAGTGCAGGGCTGGCCCAGCAGCGCGCCCGGCTCGTTCGCGCCTGGCAGCGGCGTGCGGATGCCGAGTCGCAGCGTCTGGATCATCTGCGCGCCCGGCTGCGCCACCCCGGCGAGCGGCTGGCTCAGCAGCGCCAGCATCTGGACGGGCTGGAGCGGCGCCTGCGTCTGGCGATGCGCCAGCGCCTGCAGCAGGAGCACCAGCGCTACGACGCCACCCAGCGCCGCTTTGCCCTGCTCGACCCCAGACGCACCCTGGGCCAGGCCCGCGAGCGGGTCGAGCGTCTGGGCACGCGCCTCGAGGCCGCCCAGCAGATGCGGCTGCGCCAGGAGCGCCAGCGGCTCGAAGGGGTCGCGCGGGAACTCAACGCGGTCAGCCCGCTGGCGGTATTGGGGCGCGGCTACGCCATCCTGCAGGATGACAGCGGCCAGGTGATTCGCGCCGCCAGCCAGACCCAGCCGGGCCAGACGCTCACCGCCCGCCTCGGCGAGGGGCGTCTGAAGCTGGAAGTGAAGCGGCGTCTGAAGCGCTGAAAGCGCGCGCAGGCAGTGCCATAATGCCCATTATCGACCGCACGAGGGCGCCACAATGCCGGAAGACCCCACCCTAGGACGCCTCGTTGACCTGGCCAGGCAGCGCAATGATCTGGCCGCGTTGTGGCTGTATGGCTCGCGAGCCAGGGAGAGCCATCAGGCAGGGAGTGATTACGATCTGGCCGTCGTGTTTATCGATTGGATGGAGCCAGCGTTAGATCGCAGACTTCGACCCGAATTACTGGCTCTGGATTGGCAGGATGTACTGGGGCTACCCGAAGCGCAGTTGAGTGTCATCGATCTGGCCATTGCCCCCATTCCGCTGGCCTGGACCGTGCTCAGCGAGGGCCGCTTGCTGCTGGATCTGCATCCGCAACTTCGCATGCAGCAGGAAACCCGTATCATGTCCCGTTGGGAACTGGATTATCTTCACCAGCGGAAGCGACATGGCTGATACACATCCCGGCACCGCTTATCTCGATGCCTTGGGCGACCACCTGAACGAGTGCCAGGCCGATATCGATGTCCTGCGTGACATTTCAAGGCAGCGCCCGTGGTCGCGTCTGGAACAGCATGCCGCGGCGAGAACGCTTCAGGTCCTTATCGAGAGCTGCATTGGCGTGGCCAAACACTGGGCGAGACAGCAAACCGGCCACACCAGTGGCGAAGCGATAACGGCCTTTCAGCGCTTGATGGACAAAGGCGTCATCGATACGACGACCCCGTGGCGCAAGATCATCGGGCTTCGCAACGTGCTGGTACACGATTACCTGAAGGTCGATGATGAAATCGTTCGCGACGTCATCGAGCAGGATCACTACCTGGCACTGCTGGCTTTTTCACGTGACGCCATTGAGGCATTGAGGCATTGAGACGATAGTCACGCTCTCGAGTCGGCTATACCGGGCGCTGCCCCGGGTCACCCGGCTGCAGCAGATGAATCCGCGTACCTCCCTCCCCCTTCCCTAGCCCCGGCTTGAGGCGCTGCTCGCCGTCGTAATGGCCGCCGTTCTGGCGTCGGTAGGCGATCGGCGCATCGCTGAACAGCCCCGCCAGGCGCCGCTCGAGATCCGCTGCGACCTGCTGCCAGCCGGCCTCGTCCAGACGGTCGCTTGAATAGACCGGAAACGGCGGCATGACCGTCAGCCCGGGATAGAACAGCGTGCCGTGGTGAATCGGCCACAGAATCTCCTCCAGGCTGCCGTTGACGCCGCGCTCGCTGTAGTGCGGCGCGCGCCCGCCGATCGGCACCATCAGCATGGCGCGGCGCCCGGCCAGCATGCCCTCGCCGTAGCGGTCACCCCAGCGCTCGCCGCCATGCTCCCCCACGCCATAGGCGAAGCCGAAGGCGAAGACCCGGTCGACCCAGCCCTTGAGGATCGCCGGCATGCCGAACCACCACAGCGGAAAGCTGAACAGCACCGCATCGGCCCATAGGAGCTTTTGCTGCTCGGCGGCGATATCCGTCGTCTGCGTATCGTTGGCGTAAGCGTGGCGGGACTCGGCGATATAGCGCAGCCGCTCGGCATCGAACGTCTCGGTGAAATCCTCGCGGTCGGCGAGTGTCTTCCAGCGCATGGCGTAGAGGTCGGAGACCTGCACCTCGTGCCCCTGGGCTTCGAGGGTAGCCACTGCCAGGTCTTTCAGCGCGCTGGTCAGCGACTGCGGTTCGGGGTGGGCGTGGATGATCAGGATATGGGACATGCCGGCTCCTTGGGAAACGCTGCATAAATGCCTGCGCGAGCGAATCGCTGCGTTGCGTGGTACTCGAACACTCACCTAACCCCATGTTATGTCTCGTGTTCTGTGTTCCATGCGCCTTGCGCTTCATCTCGCTCGTCGATTTATTCAGCATTTCCCTTGTCGGTGGTCGTTCCGCGGGTGTGCGGGGTCGATCACGATCTTGACGCCGGCTCTGGTATCTTTGAAATCGGATATTTTATGACCAGGTATAAATTCAATGGATATCGAGCGGTTGGACCTCAATCTGCTGGTGACTCTCGACACCTTGCTAGCGGAGCGTAACGTCAGCCGCGCCGCCCAGCGCCTGCACCTGAGCCAGCCGGCGATCTCCACTCGCCTGACCCGGCTGCGCGAGCTGCTGGGTGACCCACTGCTACTGCCCGCCCCGCGCGGCATGATCCCGACCCAGCGCGCGCTGGAGCTACAAGCGCCGCTGCACGCCGCGCTAGAGAGCGTGCGCCAGGTGGTGGCCAGCACCAGCCCCTTCGATCCGGCCACCGCCCGCGCCACGGTGACCCTCGCCGCCAGCGACTACGTGCAGTACGCGGTGCTGCTGCCACTGGCCCTGGCGCTGAGCCAAGAGGCCCCGGGGCTGACGATCGCCTGGCGCACGCTGGACCATGCCGCGCTGGCGGCGCAGATGGCCCGCGGCGAGGTCGACCTGGCGCTGACGATGCCAGAGATCGCCCCGGAGACCCTGCGCATGCGCAGGCTCTACCACGAGCACTACGTGGCGATCGCCCGCGCCGGTCACCCCGGGGTGGGCGGGGCGCTCGATCTCGAGACCTTCTGCGCGCTGGCGCACGTCATCGTCTCGCCCCAGGGTGGTGGCTTCCGCGGGCCGGTGGACGACGCCCTGGCGGCGATCGGCCGACACCGCCGTGTGGCGCTCTCGGCGCCGGGGTTTCTGGTCGTGCCGGAGATCGTCGCGCGCAGCGAGCTGCTCGCCCTGGTGCCCTCGCGGGTCGCCGCCGGGCGAGCCGAACAACTGCAGCGGCTGGCGCCACCGCTGATCGTGCCCGGCTTCGACATGGCCCTGCTGTGGCACGAGCGCACCACCACTCATCCGCTACAGCGCTGGCTGCGTCAGCGCCTCGCGGATCTGGTGCAAGCTGGCTCAGGGCAGCAGGCAGCGTCGGCTGGGTCGGAGAAAAGTGTAGACAACGATAGAACATAATACGTCGCGCAATAGCTGATGCTGAAGCAGCACCTCACTTCACCTGTTCCCTGATAACCATCAGAATCATGACAATTCTTTCAAGAAGGGCTTCGTCATAAGGCAACCACGGCACCTGAGCACTTCTGGGCTGATCAGGGATATTAAAATCGACTCGCTCCCCCTTATGAAAAACAACACTGGAACCGAGATGAATAGCAAAATCTTCCAAACGGACATAGTGCCCATCAAAAACTATCCGGGCATCATACCCCTCAAACAGTTTTTCTAATGCATCACGCCTAAGCTGAGTCATTGCAGACGCAGTGCGCCCATGCGCAAGAAACATAGCCGCAGATTCGCGACGCGTGCGCTCCGCCGGAGATAATGATACAGAAGCTTTCTCCGCAATAGTCGCGACACTGACCAAGAGATCAACGCAACGGAGCATTTCAGAGGCCAATCGCGTTGGAATTTCCACAAATGAAATGGGTCTAAATCCACTGTGGGTGCTTTCAAAGAGCTTAAGCATTTTAATCTCGACAACCCCCGTGGAGCCCGGCACGACTCTATCGCTAAGTTCTAGAACAAGACGCAATGGCCCAAATAAACGGTAATAACAACCATCACGATCATTGACCCATCCTTGCTTACGCGCCAGCCCAGCAAAAGGCTTTACCGATAACATTTGGTAGGGGTAAGGCGAGGGAGTGCTGCTATCCGGCGCGGTAAAGCACTCTCGCCAGATCTGTCGAAACGGCTGTTTCAGACGCCGTTTGACAACGTAGTGTTGCCATGCCTGACGCTCTTCCTCATCAGCTTCAGAGGGATGCCAAAGGTCGACCATTGCTGTGTCTGGAAAAGGCTCCACACACTTCCCACTTGAATCAAGGCACTCGATCCCAAAGACTTCATCTTCGTGAAAGCGGGGAATAAAAGAGACAGTTTTCTTCTGATTTATCGTTACGCGCCAGACCAGCGACTCGAACAACGACAAGACCCCTGGATAACGCTGACTCAGATAGCGCCAGTGATCAAACGTAAAGCGATTGCTCGTATAGAAAGAGCCTTCGAGTGCATTGATCAAAGTGGCTCTCTGTGTTCGATTCAGTTTCTTATGAGCTGCGATGCGTAGCGCGCGCTCTGGCCAAAAAGGCAACTCCCGTTCTGCGGCACCCAACTCGCGGCGCAAACGCTTGGCAAGAGCTGCATGCCTGACGACACGGTTCGCCTCACGCAATGCCGTGATGGCCTCAGGAGTGGGGAAAGTCGCTATAGCTTTGGCCAGACCGAATGCCAGCGCCTGAGAAGGAGCGGTCTTAGCCGAAGTAGGCGCAACACTTGCATCTGGCAGCAGGCGCATCATCACAGCGTGCCCCCACTCTTCGTCTCGTCTTAAAGCGTAACGACTCGCCCGATCAAGAGCAGCTATCTCGGCTCCGTCGAAAGCTCCATCAGCACGATAGGGAAGAGCCCCATTATGAATTTCTGTTAGCCGTTGCGCTGCGACTTGCAGGGCTTTCTTCGCAAAGCCCCCGTAACCCGGGCACTGCTCGATCACATCCCAAAGAGGATCTCGTGCGGGTATGATTTGAGTGTCATCGACATCATCATCTAGGAACAAGCCTGCCCAATCCAACTTCGTCCCAACAGGCCAAGAGCAAACCAAACCAAATTCATCACTAAATATCGGCGAAGATGAAGAAAAATCTTTACCAAAAGACTGCACTTTACCAATATTCTCTGGCAAAAGGCAGCCTGTAATAGCCAACCTAATATAAACCTCTTTCCAAGAAGGAGTTGCCGATCTGGTGACATCATTATTCAGAAGTTGCAAAAGCACATCTTGCAAAATATGGACGGCTGGATCAGTACAGCGCTGAAGAAAACGAATCACATTTGACACTAGGCTGGCGCGAAGTCTCTTACCAGACTTTCCCGATGCACAAGACAAAAGCGATGACAACCGCTCCAAGCACAATTCGGGGGTCAGGGGGAAAGCACGTTGCCGGTCGATAAAAAATAACGTATCGATCATCACCAGCAATTCTGGAGCATCCCCTTTGCTATCGCCAGCTAGACGAAGCTCTCGAAGCTCGAACAGTGTTCTCCCTGATAGCACTAGTAGCTCGTGCAGCTCATCATTAGTTAATCTGTTGATCTCTTGTGTCGTCAGGCAATGACTCACCTCAAGGTGAGACAGAGCGCGCCGGCACCGGCTAAAGGGTGTGATTGAGCTAACCAATGCATCGCCTCCCATATTGACTTCGCTACCGAACGCCCTATCCAACGAAAAAGTTACGCTGAAAATCAAATTACGCAATTAGGCAGCAAATGACTCGCCATATTATACTAACCTCACACGACTTCCCTACCAATTTCGCGCCAACCAACATCAACTCATAGTGGCCTGACAATCGCACGGGAGTTGAAAGCATTAGCCATTGGTCGTTATAGCGATGAATTGAGTCGAGTGATAGTCAAGATGTGATTGCTGGCCAGCGCCTCGTCGTCGAAGAGGACGAGAGCAAACGAGTCAACCGCACCTTTGAGCGTAATTTTCTGAATCCAGAAGTCGCTTGTATTCAGACCTTCGAAACAATCACGATCAGTCGTGGTTTAGATCATCGTAGCACCGATTGCCTATGACCGCCGAGCGACCCTTGAACGCGGTGGTAAAAACTTCTGTGTAAAAGTTGGCATAGTGACTCGCCAGGGTCATCTGATCGAATTTAATGTGCTCGTTGTCGTGATAGGTGGTCGTGAAAAGCAGTGTGTCGTCTTCATCGTCGATATAAAACCGGCTTGGGCATGAACTAGCTGTAATCTCTCTGTAGACTGTTCATCGGGGGCCTACTGAGAGATCACAGACAGCCACTCGATTGACAGCTAGAGCTGCACTAAAACAAGCGATTTCAAAAGCGTGCCGACATTCACCGGCAGGTCTCTGCGTGAAAGGCAACGACACATCCATCGTCACTCAACTCGTAGTATCGGGCATCGCGCTGGGCTTGAAGGCGCCGGGGTCGAGTTCGTGGCGGGCCAGCAGCTTGTAGAAGTCGGTGCGGTTGCGCCCGGCGATACGCGCCGCCTGGGTGACATTGCCCTCGGTGATCTTGAGCACCTTGATCAGATAGCTGCGCTCGAACCCGGCGCGCGCTTCGCTGAACGAGGGCAGCGCGTTCTCCTCCGCCGCCAGCGCCTGGGAGACCAGCGCTTCGGGGATCATCGGCGTGCTGGTCAGCGCCACGCACTGCTCGACCACGTTGACCAGTTGGCGCACGTTGCCGGGCCAGGCGCTGGAGGCGAGCAGGTTGAGCGCCTCCGGCGAGAAGCCCTTGACGAACGATTTATGCCGGGCGGCGACCTGGGCCACCATATGCTTGGCCAGCAGCGGGATGTCCTCGGCGCGCTCCTTGAGCGGCGGCAGCTTGAGATTGACCACGTTGAGGCGGTAGTAGAGATCCTCGCGGAAGTCGCCTTCGTGCATGGCGCGGTCGAGATCGCGGTGGGTCGCCGAGATGATGCGCACGTCGATCGGCACCGACTTGGTGCTGCCCAGCGGGCGGATCTGGCGCTCCTGCAGCGCACGCAGCAGCTTGACCTGCAGGGTCAGCGGCATGTCGCCGATCTCGTCGAGGAACAGGGTGCCGCCGTCGGCGGCCAGGAACAGCCCTTCGTGCTGGCTGACCGCGCCGGTGAAGGCGCCGCGGGCGTGGCCGAACAGCTCGCTCTCGAGCAGCTGCTCCGGCAGCGCGCCGCAGTTGATCGCCACGAACGGCTTGTCGGCACGCGGGCTGGCCTGGTGCATGGCGTTGGCCAGCAGCTCCTTGCCGGTCCCGCTGGGGCCGGTCACCAGCACGCTGACATCGGAGGCGGCGACCATGTAGGCCTGCTCCAGGATGCGCTCCATCTGCGGGCTGCGGGTGATGATCTGGGAGCGCCACATCTCGCCGCCCTCGCCGCGGGTGGTCGGCGTCTGCGCCAGCGCTTCGTCGATGGCGGCGAACAGCTCGTTACGGTCGACCGGCTTGGTCAGGAAGCTGAACACCCCCTGCTGGGTGGCGCTCACCGCATCGGGGATCGAGCCATGGGCGGTGAGAATGATCACCGGCATGCCGGGCACCCGGCGCTGCAGTTCATGGAACAGCGCCAGCCCATCCATCTCGTCCATGCGCAGATCGGAGAGCACCAGATCCGGGGTGTCGTCGGCCAGGTGGCTGAGCGCGGCGCGGCCACTCTCGGCGGTGGTGACCCGAAAGCCACGGCTCTCCAGGCGCATGCCCAGCAGCTTGAGCAGGCTGGGGTCGTCGTCGACCAGCAGGATGTGCGCGGTGCTGGTAGACCGCCCCGGCTGCATCGCGGGCGTGCGCGTCGGGCGGCGCTTGGTGACGTCGGTTTGCAAAGACATGAATGGACTCCTCCTGCCATCGCGCGGCCTGTCATCGAGACAGACCGGTCACGTTCGGTGTGACGGGACCGCGCGGGGTCTGAGCCGCCGCGCGAGCCGATGGCTCAGTCGCGTGAGTTGATCGTTCTTTCGATATCGGTGAGCGCGTCGAGCTTGTCCGACATCTCCTTGAGCTGCTGTTTCAGCGCTTCGTTCTCGCGCTGGAGCGCCTGATTGACGCTGCCGCCCCCGCTGCTGCCGGCGCGCTGGGCATAGAGCTGGCGGCGCTTCTCCAGCTCGTTGAGCCACTGCTGCAAGAGCGGCTGCAGGCGCGTCGGTGCACTGCTGATACTCGCCTTGTAAAGCTCGGAGGCCCGGCGCCAGTCCTGGGGGGCGTCCCACGCCAGCACCACCGCGCGTGCGGCCTTTTGATCTGCGCGCGAGCCGTCCAGCCGCTCGAGCATCATCTCGCGCCACTCGGTATCGCCGCGCTGGGCATCGAGCCCGAAGGCGACCCACGAATCGAGCAGGCAGACGTTGTCGGCAAAGGTGGGCAGCTCGCCGCAGCCCGGGGGCGGCGCGTCGGTTTCGGCCAGCGACTGGCAGCCGCTGAGCAGGGCCAGCGCGGCAAGTGCCAGCACGCCCTTCATTCGCATGTTCATGTCGTCGTCCTTGCGTCATGGGTCAGCGTGCCCGTGGAGCCGCTGACCTCGTTATCGTCGGCTGCCGGCTCGACCCAGGGCAGGGTCAGCCGGAAGCAGACCGGTAGTTCGGTATCCGCCACCAGAGCCAGATCGCCCTGCTGCAGGCGCGCGCAGTCGGCGGCGATCGAGAGCCCAATCCCCGAGCCCTTGAGTGGCCCCTTGCGCCGCGCGCTGCCCTGGTAGAACGCCTTGAACAGATGCTCGCGGTCGGCCTCGGCGATCGGTTCGCCGCTGTTGGCCACGTCGAGTGTCAGCCAGTCGCGCTGCTGGGCCAGGCGGATGGTCAGGCGGCCGCCATCCTCGCCGTAGGCGATGGCGTTGGAGATCAGGTTGTCGAGAATGCGCGCGGTGCGCTCGCGGTCGGCCTGCCAGACCAGCGGGTGGTGCGGGCTGGTCACCTGCATTCCCTTGCTGTCCAGCGCCAGGCGGTGCTTGGCCAGCACCTCCTGGATCACCGTGGCGAGATCGAAGTGGGTCACCGTCACGCAGCGGCTGTTCTGCAGCAGATTGTAGTCGAGCAGTTGCTCGATCAGGCGCTGCAGCTCCTGGCCGTTGTCGTCGATCAGCCCGACGATCTCGTCCTGACGCTCGTTGAGCTCACCGGCGACCCCGTCGGAGAGCAGCGCGGTGCCCTCGCGGATACTCGCCAGCGGGGTCTTGAGCTCGTGCGACATGTGGCGCAGGAACTGTTGTTTCTGGGCCTCCAGCTCGGAGAGCCGCTGGGCCAGCCAGGTCAGGCGCTCACCCAGCTGGACCAGCTCCGCCGGGCCCTGAATACGCACCGGCGTGGTCTCCGGCTCACCGCTGCCGAGCCCGAAGATACGCTGTTCGAGCTGGCGGATGGGGCGTGTGATCAGCCAGGTGAAGAACAGCATCAGCATCAGGCTGGCGGAGACCAGCGCCGCCGACTGCATCCACAGCCGCGCTTTCACCGCATTGGCCTGCTCGCGGATATTGGCGATGCGCTCGTCGATCAGGGTGTTGGTCGCCTCGCGCACGGCATCGGACTCGCTGGCGAAGCCGGAGAAGCGATCGAGGAAGGCATTCATATCGTCGCTGGGCATCTGCGGCAGCACCGCGAGCTGGGCATAGCGCGCCGCCAGCGACTGGAAATCGGGGTTGTCACCCATCAGCGCCCGGTGCTGGGACAGTAGTTCACCGAACTGGCGCGACTTCTCGTTGTAGATATCGCGCAGCCCTTCTTCTTCGATCACCGCGTACTGGCGCGCGCTGCGCTCCATCTGCAGCGCCAGCGAGCTGAGCATGCGCGCACGGCGGGTTTCTTCCACCGCCTGACGCGCGCTCTGGTCGGCCAGCGAGGAGAGTTGGGACAGCGCCTGGCCGGCCTGGAACATGAGGATGGCGATCGGCAGCATGACGAAGAGAAACGCCAGCAGTACCAGTTGCATCAGTGAGCGCGGGCGCCAGCGCCGGGAGAGCTCGGAAGTCATAAGCGTGGCTCTGTGCAGGAGGCCCATTCGAGTCATGGATCGTTCCGCAAGGATAACATTTTTATTGAATGCCCATGCGGCGACGCAGGCGCCCCACCGCGGCCTTACCGGCCGCAAGCTGCTGGCAGCCGTGAAAAATCTAGTAGCTGCATAGAACCCAACAGCCGCAAAAAAAGAGGGCCGGCAGAGCCGGCCCAAGGTACGCAGGGAACTGAAGGGTTACTGGAACGCCCTTGAAAAACTGCCTGAATCAGCTGTTCGAAGGCGTACCGCGGGCCGCGAGGCCCCTGGAACCGCAATCACGACATTGGCCAATCAGGGGCTGTCGTGGCGCGTGGCGGCGAACCGCCTGTCCCAGTCCTGAACCGGTCGCCGTAGCGGCCGGTCATCATGGGTCCCCTCGCAGGAGGGGGAAGGCATCCTTGCCGGGGCATCCTTGCCCTAAAGGTGCATTTCCTTGCCCGCAGGCCGCACCCGTCTCATCGCAACCTAAGTCACACATCGCGTGGAGCGGACGCTCTCGAGCTCACCGGGCCCGGCACAGGGTGATGATGGGCCGCGGCGAGACTCGATGAGACAAGCTCGGAAGACTCGTCTCGTCGCTCTCGGGAAATGATATTGCCAGGGGCGTGCCAGTTTTTTATTTTTTATTGAAAATCAAATACTTATTATTGGCACACATGACCAGGGTACGGCCCGGGGACGGCCGGCGGCGAAAATCATGCAGATGGGCAAGGAAAAACGTCGCCGATAGCCGACGCTTTTCTGAATATTTACCTAAAACTCAGCTTTATCAATAGGATATGAAGTCTCAAAAAAGAGACAGCCCCGGCCGGAACCGGGGCTGAAAGGTGTCTCTTTCCAGCGACTACAACGACGCCTGTAGCGATCTCAACACGTCTGTGGCGACCTCAACACGCCTTTAGCGACTGCAACGACGCCTGTAGCGACTCACGACGCCTGTAGCCACTCGGGCAGTGTCTATAGCGACTTCAGCAGCACCTTGGAGCGTCGCGCCTGATTGTAGGCCTCGCGCTTGAGGCTCGGCAGCGACTCGGTGGTGGAGAGTTCGAAGCCACGCTCGAAAAACCAGTGCGTGGTGTGGGTCGTCAGGGCGAAGAGCTGGGTGAAGCCGTGGCGCCGGGCGCGGCGCTCGACCTCGCTGAGCAGGGTGTCGCCGCGGCTGCCGCGGCGGTAGTCGGTGTGTACGGCAAGACACGCAAGCTCCCCCATCGCCGCGTCGGGAAAGCGATGCAGCGCGGCGCAGCCGATGATCATGCCGTCGCGTTCGATCACCACGTAGTCGTCGATCTCGTGCTCGAGCCGCTCGCGGGTCCGCGCCACCAGCATGCCGCGCGCCTCCAGCGGCTTGAGCAGCGCCAGCAGCCCGCCAACGTCGTCGAGCACCGCCTGGCGCAGCTGCTCGTAGCGGTTCTGGGTGATCATCGTGCCCACACCGTCACGGGTGAAGAGCTCACCCAGCAGAGCGTCGTGATCATGCCAGGAGAGCAGGTGGGTACGCGCCACGCCGTGGCGCGCCGCCTCGCAGGCGGCGCCGAGATGCCGCCACAGCTCGCTGCCGGGGTCGGCCTGCTGGCGCAGGCTCTCGCCCTGGGCCGGGCCGAGCTGGCGCTGCAGCCGGCCGTCGTCGTCATGCAGCCCGGCCGACTCGCCGAGCAGAATCAGCTTGTCGGCCTTCAGCGCCACGGCCACGTGCTGGGCGATATCGGCGGCGTCGAGATCGAACACCTCACCGGTACGCGAGTAGCCCAGCGGCGGCAGGATCACTAGATTCCCCCCGGCAAGCAGGCTCTCGATCGCCTGGCTGCGCACCCGCCGCACCTCGCCGCTGTGGTCGAAGTCGATGCCACCGCGCACGCCCAGCGGCTTGGCGGTGACCAGATTACCAGAGACCGCGGTGAGCTCGACCCCGTGCAGCGGCGTGTTGGGCAGCCCCAGCGAGAGATGCGCTTCGATGTCCAGGCGCTGGCGCGCGGCGATCCGCTCGACATGGTCCATGATGCCGCGGTGCGCCACCCAGCGCCCCTCGACCCGCTCCACCTCGATACCCTCGGCCTCCAGCGCCGCGCTCACCTGCGGGCGGATGCCGTAGACCAGCACCAGGCGCACCCCCAGGGTGTGCAGCAGCGCCAGATCCTGCAGCAGTTGGTCCCAGCGCGACGACGCCATCGCCGCGCCTTCGATCAGGATGACGAACGTCTTGCCGCGGTGGGCATTGATATAAGGGGACGAGTTACGGAACCAGTCGACGAAGGGGAAACGCGAATCCAATGGAGAGACGCTCCGGCAAGTGGGTTGGCTCGGGGGATCGAGCCATCACTATACCAGAGCGTCGTGCCCGCGCGTCGGCGCTGAGGCAGGTTTGGATGACGTCCTAAATTTAACCGAACATTCCCTTGAACATGAAAAAGAACATGATCGACAGCAGCGCCCCGGCGGGCAGCGTGATCAGCCACGAGAGCACGATCGAGCCAAGCACACGCAGGTTGAGCGCTGCCATACCGCGGGCCAGACCGACCCCGAGCACCGCGCCGACCAGCGTGTGCGTGGTCGAGATCGGCAGCCCGGTGCCCGAGGCCAGTACCACGGTGGAAGCGGCGGAGAGCGTGGCGGCAAAGCCCCGGCTCGGGGTGAGTTCGGTGATCCCGGTCCCCACCGTGGCGATCACCTTGTGGCCGTAAGTGACCAGGCCGACCACGATACCGCCGCCGCCCAGCACCAGAACCCACCACGGCATCGCCGACGACCCGCCGACGCTGCCGGCGCTCTCGACCACGCTGATCACCGCGGCCAGCGGGCCGACCGCGTTGGCGACGTCGTTGGAGCCGTGGGCGAAGGCCATGGCGCAGGCGGTGAACATCATCAGCACGCCGAAGATGCGCTCGACGCTGGAGAAGTCGTACTGCCCGCGCGAGCGCCGCTCGCCGCGGTTGATGCGGTTCTCGAGCAGCAGCCCGAACATCATGATCACCACGCCGAAGGCGGTGGCCAGCAGCAGGCTCTCGCCGAAGCTCAGTTCGAGCCCGACATGCGAGAGCCCCTTGACCAGGGTCACCATCGAGACGATGAAACCGACCAGGAAGATATAGCCAGGCACGTAGCGCTTGGCCGCAGCGAACGGGTCGGGGTTGTCGAAGATCAGCACCTGCACCGAGCGGAACAGCACATAGGCGAACACCCCGGCGATCAGCGGTGAGGTGACCCAGCTCAGGGCGATGGTGCCGACTGCGTTCCAGTGCACCGAATCCACGCCCAGCCCGGCGATGGCGAAGCCAACGATGGCGCCGACGATCGAGTGGGTGGTGGAGACCGGCCAGCCCTTGAGTGAGGCGATCATCAACCAAGACCCCGCCGCCAGCAGCGAGGCGAGCATGCCGTAGACCAGCATCTGCGGGTCCTGCTGCAGCAGGCTGGCGTCGATGATGCCCTTGCGGATGGTCTCGGTGACCTGGCCACCGGCAAGCCAGGCGCCCAGGAACTCGAAGATCACCGCAATGACGATGGCCTGCCGAATCGTGATCGCCTTGGAACCGACCGAGGTCCCCATGGCATTGGCGACGTCGTTGGCGCCGACCCCCAGGCCATGAAGAAGCCGAAGACACAGGCGAGAATGATGAAGACATCACCGTATTGCGCAATGATGGACATAGGCTCAGTTCGCTATGAGTGGCGTGACGAAGGCGTAAAAAGAAGACCCGCGATCAGCGGGCCGTCAGAATCTGCAGGCGGCTACCCACGCGCTCGGCGCGGTCGGACAGCTCGCCGATCCATTCGATGATCTTGTAGAGGAAGATGACGTCGACCGGGGGCAGCTCGGCTTCGAGCTGGAACAGCTGGCGACGGATCGCGATCTGCTGGTCGTCGGCCTGGTGCTCGAGCTCGTGCAGTTCGCGGATGAGATTTTGCATCACGTCGGAGACGTTGCGGCCGAACCCGGACTCGAGCAGGTCCTCGAGCTCCTCCAGCGCCTTGCGCGCCTGGTCCACCGTGGCCACCGCCGTGCGCAGGTAGTCGCGCATCGGCTCGGCCAGCAGGTCGGGGATATTCATGTTGCGGCCGAGCATGATGCCGGTGATATCGCGCGCCTTGTTGGCGATCTTGTCCTGCACGCTGATCAGTTCGAGCAGATCCGAACGCGATACCGGCAGGAACATGGTGTTGGGCAGGTTGAGCCGCAGTTGGGTCTTGAGCTCGTCCGCCTCGTGCTCGAGCTGGGTGATCGCCTCGCGGTAGCCCCGCGCCGCTTCCCAATCGCCGCTGAGCGCCGCGTCGAAGAACGGCAGAAGCTGACCGGCGCATTCGCTGGTCTTGACGATGTGGGCCAACAGCGGCTGGAACGGCGAACGTCCAAACAGCGCCGAGAACGGATTGGTACTCACCATAACGTGGCCTGGATGCGTTGGAAGTGGCGGCGCCAGTATAATGATTGCGTCTCGGGGCGTCATGAAAAATTCATGAACGCGACACGCAGGCTTACGCTTTGTACCTTCAGACCCATGCGGGAGCGCACATGAGCGACGAAATCGAACTCAAACTGGCGCTCGCCGAGTCCGCGCCGGCAGCGCTGGCGGCGCATCCGCTGCTCTCGACGCTGGCCTCGGCCACGAATACGCTCGGCAACTGCTACTACGATACCCCGGACGGCGCCCTGGAAGCCGCCCGGGTCGCGCTGCGCGTACGCCGGATCGGCGATAAGCGCGTGCAGACGCTCAAGAGCGCCGCCGCCAGCCACGGCGGCCTGTCGAGCCGCGGCGAGTGGGAGTGGCCGCTCGGCGAGCGCGTCTGCAACGCCGTGGGGCTCGACGAGACCGGGCTGCGCGAGCTCGAGCATCCTGCCCTGGCCGGGGTCGATCTGACGCAGCTGCGCCCGGCCTTCACCACCGACTTCGAGCGCCGCACCTGGCGCTTCCGTGAGGGCGAGGCGGAGATCGAGATCGCCCTCGATCAGGGCGAGATCCACGCCGATGGCGCGACTCTGCCGATCCGCGAGCTGGAGCTGGAGCTGAAGGCGGGGCCGCCCGAGGCGCTGTGGCGGCTGGCGGACACGCTGTGCCAGCCGGTCGGTGCCGGTGGCACGCCGCTCGCTGCACGCCCCGCCAATCACAGCAAGGCGAGCCGCGCCGGCGCCCTACGCCACGGCTGGCCGCGGCCGCCGGCACACGCGCCCGAGGCGAGCCTGGATACGCTGATCGAGGCGCTGGACGTGTGGCAGGACAGCGGCGACCCGGCCTGGCTGCGCTGCGCCCAGACGCGCCTGGCCGCCCTCGCCACCCAGAGCTCACACCCGGCACTGGCAGCCCTGTCGACGCCCCTGAGCGGCGGCGAGATGCCGTGGGAGAGCACGGCGTGGCTGACGTTACGCAGTCGGTGAAAGTTCACCTGGCGTGTGAAGGCAAAGGCGGCCTGTGAAGGCAAAGATGGCGTGTGAAATAAAAGAGAAGCGTGCCAGCGCCGCGTCTCAGCGCGTTGCCACCGCCGGCGGGTCGTCGGAAGGCACCAGCGGCAGTGGCAGCTCGAACTGCTTGATCAACTGCGCCATCGGCATCGGCCGGGCGTAGAAGAAGCCCTGGATATCGCGCACGCCCCACTGGCGCAGCAGCGTCACCGTCTCCCAATCCTCGACCCCTTCCACTACCACGCCGTGCTCAAGACGCTGACACAGCGCCACCACCGCCGCCAGCACATGCTGCTTGCGCGGCAGCGTGTTCACGTCGAACACCAGGCTGCGGTCGATCTTGACCGTGTCCAGCGGCAGCGAGGTGAGCTGCGCCAGCGACGAGTAACCGCTGCCAAAGTCATCCATCGCCACCTGGATACCGGCCTCGCGCATACGTTCGAGCATGCGTGAGGCGCGCACCGGGTCGCTGAGCACCGCACTCTCGGTCACCTCGACCTGCAGCCGCGACTGCGCCACACCGTGACGCGCGCAGGCGGCCAGCATCAGCTCGAGCAGCCCCGGGTCCATCAGTTGGCGCGGCGAAAGGTTGATGCTGATCAGGAAGGTCTCGCCGAAGCGTTCGCGCATGCCCGGGTCCTTGAGCACCGGCAGCGCCTGATCCATCAGCATCTCCCACAGCGGGGCGATCAGCCCGGTGCGCTCCGCCACCTCGACGAAGGCGCCCGGATTGACCAGCCCCTCTACCGGGTCCTCCAGACGCATCAGCGCCTCGAAGCCGCGCGCCGTGCCGGCGACGATGTCGACGATCGGCTGCAGGAAACAACGCACCCCGCGATTGGCCAGCGCGCCGCGGATCATCTGCTCGGCCCGCCCCTGGTGCTGCTCCCACTGGCGCAGCGACTCGCTGTAGTAGCAGCGCGTGCCGACATCCGATTGACGCGCGCTGGCCAGCGCCAGGCGCGCCTGGCGGCGCCATTCGTCGGCACTGGCGGCCTCGTGCAGGTCGACGATCGCCACTCCGCTGACGTGCGACAGCCACACCAGTCTGCTCTCTATCTCCACCGGCTCGGCGAGCAGCGCCTCGACCGGTTCGAGCACGCGGTCGAGTTCGGCCACGGCGTCGAGCTCCAACACCATGGCAAAGGTGTGCTCGGGTAGCGCGGTCAACGCGACCCTGGCAGGCAAGCGCCGGCGCAGCCGCTGTACCAGATCGCGCAGTGCGGCGATGGCGTGTTCGACACTCACGCCGTCGAACAGTTGGGCCACATTGAGCAGCTGGAACTTGACCAGCGACAGCGGCGGGCGCGGCAGAGCGTGCAGTCTCTCCTGCATCAGCAGCTCGAGATAGGCGCCGTTGGGCAGGCCAGTGAGCGGATCGGTCAGGCGCTGCTCGGTGGTGTCGCTCAGCGTCCCGGCCATGCGCAGCGCGCGGCCCTGATCGTCACGCTGACACAGCCCACGGCACAGCATCATGCGCCAGGCACCACGCGAGTTGCGCAAGCGATACTCGATATCGACCGCGTCGCTGAGCCCGTCGAGATGGCGGTAGAAGGCGCGCTCCACCGCCGAGCGATCGGAAGGATGAATCAGTGCCAGCCAGCTCTCCAAGGGCTGACGAATCTCGACGGCGTCCTGACCCAGCATTCTGGCCCAGCGCGGTGACAAGGTGACGTACCCCGAATCGATCTCCCACTCCCACACGCCGTCGTTGGTCGCACTCAGGATCAGATTGAGGCGCTGAGTACGCTCCTCGACCCGCATCTCGAGCTCGCGCCGGGTCTGTTCCAGCTCGCCAATGGTGCGGCGCACCGCATCGAGGGTGAAGTTGTTGAGCTGGGCTAGCTTCTGAATCGCGATCTCGTCACTGTCGGTATGGACGTAGAAATCGAAGGTGCCGTCGACCGCTTGGCACAGCTGATTGCCGATGGCGTCGATCTGGGCGACCAGTACATCGCGCCACTGCGGTTCCTGCTCAGACGACGCGCTCATGCCGGGCGCTCTTCGAAGTGCATCACGAAGCGGCAGCAGGTATCGCCACGGTGCATACAGCACGCCTCCTCACACAGGCCACGCTCTTCATAGTGATCGAGCAGGCGCTGGAAAAGCGCCCGATAGAGGCCGCAGAGGCCGTTGTCCGAGCGGTACTCCACCACCAGACGGCCGGCACGCTGCTCGACGATACGGAACTTGTCGTTGACCCGCGCACGCAGCTGGGCATCGCGGATGCCGGCCCCCATGGAGGCGTGAATGGCAGGTTGGCGGGCCAGGAACGCCTGGGCCGAGTCAGCCATCTGGAAGAACATGGGGTAGTGCACCAGCGTCCACTTGACGAAGATATCGGCATACAGCGCCATCAGCGCCTCCCGATCGAGTCCCAACACCTGGCCGGCGGCCTCGAACAGGCGCAGACACTCGGCATCGTCATAATCGGTGTCGATGCGGCGCCCGGGCTCCTCGACACCGGCAGCAGCAGCGAGCTGGCGCATCGCCGCTTCGCCCTGCGTGGCTTCGATATGGTCGATCAGTACCCGTTGAATCAATCCAATCATGAACGAGGCTGCCTGAAATAGAGGACACGGTTACACTGATTTCGAGTTCGACTGGCAGCCGCAGCAATCCATGCCCGGCACAGTGACATCGCCAGTCGGCGCAAGCCGTGATATCCGGGATTATCGGCCACGGTTCGCCGAAGTTTAACGCTAGCCGGCGCACAAGGTCCCAGCGCCTGGGCCCCACTCCATCCATGCACAAGGCCTGCCCATCATGCAGTCTGGGGAATCCAATTTTCGCAAGCAGTTGTTTCAGATCATCTTCGAATCGGATACCCGTGCGGGCAAGGCCTTCGACATTGCGCTGATCACGCTGATCCTGCTCAGCGTGGTGGTGGTCTTTGTGGATAGCGTACCCCACCTGCATCAGCACTACGGCGAGTGGTTCCTGCTGGCCGAGTGGATCTTCACCCTGATCTTCACCTTCGAACTGGTGCTGCGGCTCTACTGTCTGGAGCGGCCGCTGCGCTATCTGAAAAGCTTCTACGGCGTGCTCGACCTGATCGCCATTCTGCCCACCTGGCTCAGCCTGTTCCTGCCCGGGGCCCAGTCGCTGCTGGTGCTGCGCATCCTGCGTGTGCTGCGGGTGTTCCGGGTGCTGCGGCTGATGGAGTTCGTCGGCGAAGGGCGCATGCTGATGCAGGCGCTGCGTCGCAGCCAGCGCAAGATCCTGCTGTTTCTGATCACGGTACTGCTGATCATCACCATCTTCGGCGCCCTGATCTACATGATCGAGCCGCCGGAAGCCGGCTTCACCAGCATGCCACGCTCGATGTACTGGGCCATCGTCACCCTGACCACCGTAGGCTACGGCGACATCGCCCCGGTCACGCCGGTCGGTCAGTTCATCTCCGCCTTCATGATGGTGCTGGGCTACTCGATCCTCGCGGTCCCTACCGGCGTCTTCTCGGCCGAGGTGATTCGCTCGATCCGCGAGGAGCGCTACTCCGAAGAGGCCTGCCCCGGCTGCGGCCACGAGGGCCACGAGCGCGATTCACGCTACTGCCGCCTGTGCGGTACCTGGCTCGACGAGGAGAGCGAGGATCCCAACGCACCGACGCCGGAGACATCCGCGGACGGCTGAAACCGCCACATGTTACCGTTTGTCATCGTTTTGTGACAATCATTGCACAGACTCTTCCGGGCATCGACGCTTGCCTCAGGAGCCTGTCATGAAACCCTTTCGCCTTACCCTCCGCAGCGGGCTGATCACCCTGCTTGCGATCTTCGCTCTGCTGATCGGGCTGATCGGCGGCGGCAGCTATCTCGCCATGAAACAGGCGCAGGCAGCTTTCGCCTCCGTCTACCATATCAACGTCGAGCGTCTGGGCACGGCGCGCGCGCTCTATGCCGATCTGATGCAGACCCGGGTGCTGCTCGACAGCTACCAGACCGACTACAACCGGCTCAAGGTCAAGGCCGCCAAGGCGACCTGGGCCAAGGCCGAGGAGACCCTGGCCCGCGCCCGCCAGACCCTCGACACCCTGGCCACGAGCGAGGCCGAGGACGTGGCGCTCAAGGCACACTTCCAGAAGCTGATAGACGACGGTATCCAGCCCGGTTTCGCCGCGCTCAAGAGCTGGAACCTGGCGGCCTACCAGCAAAGCGTCAAAAAGACCAACGCGCTCACCACCGATCTCGACCAGGCGCTGGACACGCTGACCGAAGTCGGTGCCACCAACGCCACCCATGGTGTCACCACCATGCAGCGCAACGTCGAGATCATGACGCTGGGACTGGCCATCGCCGGCGGCGTCACCCTGCTGCTGCTGGCGCTGGCCTTCCATAGCGTCAATCGCCATCTGCTGACCCCGCTGAGTCGGGTGCGCAAGCATCTCACCGGCATCGCCTCTGGCGACCTGGCGCAGCAACTGGCCGCCAGTGGCATGCTCGAGATGCGCCAGCTCAAGCAGGGCGTAGCGACGATGCAGGCGTCGCTGGCGGCACTGGTCGCCCAGCTGCAGCAAGAGAGCAGCGCCCTGCGCGATGACGCCGGCCGGCTGTCGCAGGCCAGCCATGCGCTCAATGACGAAAGCCAGCAGCAGGCTCAGGCGCTGCAGGAAACCTCGGCGAGCATGGAGCAGATCACCGCCTCCATCGGGCATACCGCCGAGCATACCGAGCGTGGTCGTCATCTGGCCGAGGAGAGCCGCCAGCAGCTCGAGCACAGCGGCCAGCAAATGGCCACCGCGGTGAGCGAGATGGAAGCCGCCCAGGCACGCTCCCAGTCATCGCTGGAAGTGATCGCGATGATCGATTCGCTCGCCTACCAAACCAGCATGCTGGCGCTCAACGCCTCGGTGGAAGCCGCACGTGCCGGCAGCCACGGCCGCGGCTTTGCGGTGGTCGCCGCCGAGGTGAAGAATCTCGCCTCGCGCTCCGCCGAGGCGGCGCAGACCATCCGCGAGCAGATCGAAGGCACCCACCAGCAGGTCCAGCAAGGTGCCGAGGTGCTCACTCAGGCCGGTCAGGCACTGGAGACAGCGGTCGACTCCAGCCGCCAGATGAGCCAGCTGCTCGACAGCATCACCAGCGCCTGCCAGCAGCAGCACGAGGGCATCGCTCAGATCGACCAGGCCATCGCCGAGATCGACTCGGCGACCCAACGCAACGTCGAGCTGGCAGCGCAGACCCTCGACGCCACCCGGGATATCGAAGCCCGCGCCGAGCGTCAGCGTGATAGCGTCGAGGCGTTCCGACTCGGCGCCGCTGAGGCCACGGACACCCTATCCGAACGGGAGACCGGTACCGATGGCGATATCGGAATGGCGTCCCGAACCCCGGCCAATGACCCCAGCGCCGATGAACGCCCGGCGGCACGCCGAGCGGGCGGACGCCGCCTGGAAGCGCTCTCGGTATAGGCTCGTTTAGCGGGCCGGGGTGCCTTGATCGGCCGCGGCAACCGGCACAGCGATAACCGGCGGTCGTGACCGGCAGTCGTGACCGGCAATCGTGGCCGGCGATCGCGAACGAGAAAGCACGTCACCCCGGCAAACCGCGCATGGCGCGGTTTGAAGCCTTATCGGCGCTTCTCTAAGGTAGCTGGGTCGCCCGCCCTGCGCGGGCAGAGTCGATGTCAGACATTATCGCAGTCAGGAGAACAAAAGATGACAACCCACACTCATACCCGTCGCGGCGTCGCCGGCGCCCTGCTGCTCAGCGGCCTGCTATTCGCCGCCAGTGCAACCGCACAGACGGCACCCACGGCAAGCGCCGGCGAGTGCGCACCCAAGGAGTACGCCATGGCGCTGCGCTATCAGCAGCAGTCGGCGGAGATCCAGGCGCTGCAGCGCCAGAACTATGCGCTGGCCACGATGCGCCTGGCACAGAAGATCGCCGCCCACCCCGACGCCACCAACCTGGCGATCATGACCGACCTCGATGAGACGGTGATCGACAACAGTGCGCTGCTGGTACGCGACATGCAGGCGTGTCACGACTTCACCAGTTGGGATACCTGGAAGGTATGGGAGCGCGAGGGGCATCCGCGTCTGATCCCCGGCGCCCGCGCCTTTCTCGACTATGCCAACGCCCATGGCGTGACGATCTTCTATGTCTCCGACCGCTACGACGAGAACAAGGCCGCCACCCTGGCGACGCTGAAAGCGCTGCGCCTGCCTCAGGTCAACGACGCCCAGGTGCGTCTGTTGGGGCCCTCAAAGGCGGAGCGTCGCGCCGCCATCGAGCGCGACTATCAGTTGGTGCTGCAGCTCGGCGACTCGCTGGCCGACTTCTCCGGCGACTTCCACCACGCCGACCTGGCCACCCAGAAGCGCCTGGTGGCCGAGCAGGCGGCGCACTTCGGCGACGACTGGATCATGTTCCCCAATGCCAGCTATGGCAGCTGGAGCGACGCGACCCTGGAAGCGTGGGCGGCACCGCTCGAGACGAACTGATCATACGGGCGGCCAGGCTCAGGCGGTCGCCGATCACAGTGCGCGCAACACAGCGCCCCCGCCGGGCTTTACCGGCGGGGGCGCTTTATTAGGGAATCACTGCATAAATGCCTGCACGAGCGAATAGCTGCGTTACGCGGCTCAGCGGAACGGCGCGGGGTCGCCGCGACCTTCGCGCACCAGTGTCGGCGGAATCTCGCGCAGATCGACCACCGTGGTCGGCTCCAGGTGGCAGGCACCGCCATCGATGATCAGATCGACATGCGCACCGTAGCGCTCGCGAATCTCCTCGGCATCGGTCATCGGCAGCTCTTCGTCCACCGGGATCAGGGTCACGCTCATTAGCGGCTCACCCAGGGTCTCGAGCAGCGCATGGGTGATACGGTGGTCGGGCACGCGCACGCCAATCGAGCGCCGCTTGGGGTGCAGCAGCAAACGCGGCACTTCGCTGGTGGCGTTGAGGATGAAGGTATAGGGCCCGGGGGTGTGCGACTTGAGCAGGCGGAAGACGCTGTTGTCGACCTTGGCGTAAGTGCCGATCTCGGAAAGATCGGAGCACACCAGGGTGAAGTTGTGACGGTCGTCGAGCTGGCGCAGCCACTTGATCTTCTCGATCGCCTTCTTCTCGCCCAGGCAGCAGCCCAGCGCGTAGCCGGAGTCGGTCGGATAGGCGACCACGCCACCCTGGCGCAGGATACCGATCGCCTGATCGATCAGGCGCTTCTGCGGGTTCTGCGCATGAATCTGGAAAAACTGGGTCATGTCATGCCCTCCTTGGGGTCGGATCCCGCCACGGCGGCCGCACGCTGGCGGCACGCCGGTATCACGCAAGGCGCCGCGAACGGCACCATTCAACCTCAGCGTAACAGATGCCGCGCCCGGCGCCTGCCGCTAGGGTTCGGCTCGCCGCAGGCTCGGGTCGAGGACGGCTCGGCTGGAGATGGCTCGGTGGCAGGCGCTTAGAGGGTGTTTACAAATTCGGCGAGCGAAGGCAAGACAAGGCAAAATCGGTCGAAAAAGCGGAGTTTACACGGGGTAAATGAGCATTTTTAGGCCGATTTTAACGCCGTATTGCCGAGCGCAGGCATTTTGTAAACACCCTCTTAGAGGGGTGCGACGAAATCGGCCAAGGCCGGATGCGCCCACACCGGACGCACGTGGGAGCGCGGCGCCGGGCTGAGCGTGCCCGGAGCCAACGCACCGCCGGGGAAGTGGAAGTCGCTGCCGAGCGAGCCGTAGAGTTCGTGGTGAGCGAGCTGACGCGCAAGGTCGAAGGTGGTATCGCGGTTCTGGTAACCACTCACCAACTCCGCAGCCTGCCCGCCAGCGCCGATAAAGGCTTCGAACAGCAGGTCGCGCTTGCGCCGGGTCATGCCATAGCGCAGCGGATGCGCGACCACGGCGACGCCGCCGGCATCGACGATCCAGCCGACCACCGTCTCCAGCGCCGGCCAGTGGGTCTTGACGTCGCCGCGCTTGCCGGCCCCCAGATAGCGCTTGAACGCCGCCTGGCGGTCCGCCGCCAGCCCGGCATCGACCAGCGCCTGGGCGAAATCGGGGCGCCCCAGTGGGCGCTCACTACCGGCGATCGCCCGCGCCCGCGCCAGGGCGTCGTCGAGCCCCAGCTTTTCCAGCCGCCGGGCGATCTCCTCGGCGCGCTTGACCCGCGCCTCGGCCAGCCCTTCGAGACTGGCCGTGAACGCCGCGTTCGGCCCCTGGGGCAGCAGCGCCACGATGTGAATCGTCATGCCGCGCCACTGGCACGACAGCTCGCTGGCACACAGCAGGCGCATGCCGTGGTGAGCGCAGCGTTCACGCGCCTCCGCGACCCCCGCCAGGGTGTCGTGGTCGGTCAGCGCGATATGCGAAAGCCCCTTGGCATGGCACAGATCGACCAGCTCGGTGGGCGTGAGCCGGCCATCGGAGGCGCTGGAGTGCAGGTGCAGATCGATGCCGCGAGCCTCGTCCAGCGAGGTGGCGGCAGTCAACGGCGCGCGTTCGGACGGCGCGGCGGTATTCTCGGAATCACTGGCAGCAAGGGACATGGGCATGACGCCGGGGGGCGTCTTTGTCAGAATAGGTCGCACATGGTGAGGGCCGCCGCCGTCGCGGTCAATCCGCGCCCCGCCCTCTCGGAGCCCTGCGCATGAAACTGCTGTTCGACTTTCTCCCCATCGCGATCTTCTTTGCCGTCTATCATCTGACCGGCGATATCATCACCGCCACCGCCATCCTGATCCCCGCCACCGTGATTCAGCTCGGCGTGGTGTGGTGGCGCCAGCGGCGCATCGAGAAGATGCTGCTGATCACCTCGATCATCGTGATCGCCTCCGCCGGCGCCACCATCGCCTTCCGCGATCCGGCGTTCATCCAGTGGAAGCCGACCGTGATCAACGCCCTGTTCGGCATCGCCTTCCTGTTCTCGCCGCTGTTCGGCGGGCAGACCCTGGCCCAGCGTATGATGGGCAAGGCGGTATCACTGCCGGCGACGGTGTGGCGACGGCTCAATCTCGCCTGGGTGCTGTTCTTCTTCGCCATGGCGATCCTCAACGTCTTTGTCTTCACCCACTACGACGAAGCGACCTGGGTCGACTTCAAGCTGTTCGGCATGCTCGGACTGACGCTGCTGTTCGTGATCGGACAGGCGCTCTTCCTGGCACGTCACATGTCCCGCTCAACCCCTGAGGAGCCCTCCTGATGCGCTACGCCATCATCGGTCACGACAACGATTCGAGCCTTGCGCTGCGCCGCGAGGCGCGCCCGGCCCATCTGGCGCGCCTGGAAGCGCTGCGCGACGACGGCCGCCTGATCCTGGCCGGCCCCTTCCCCGCCATCGACGGCGAAGATCCGGGCGAGGCCGGCTTCAGCGGCAGCCTGATCGTCGCCGAGTTCGAATCGCTGGAAGCCGCCCGGGCCTGGGCCGACGCCGACCCTTATGTCGCCGCCGGGGTCTATGCCAAGGTCGAGGTCAAGCCGTTCAAGCACGTCCTGCCCTGAACGCTCGGGCGTTATCCACAAACGCCGGTGTGAGCTTTTTCACAGCTACTGTGGATAACGTTGTGAAGATCCCGCGGACGCCTTTCGCTGTCCCCGAAACGACGTCCGCTGGCGTGAGTCGATCACTTTTTGATCACCCTGGTGTGGCAACCCCGGGCAACGCGAGACCTTTTCCCCCATGACCGACAACCGACTCGCCGCCTTCGGCGAGCGCCTGGAGCCGGCGGAACTCGACTGGCGCCAGGATGACGCGCAGCAGGAAGCGCCCTTCTCGACCCGCTACGACGACGTCTACTTCTCGCGTGACAACGGCCGCGAGGAGACGCGTTTCGTGTTCCTCGACAACAACGACCTGCCGCGCCGCTTCCGCGCCTGGGATGCCACGCGCGCCTTCGTGATCGGCGAGACCGGCTGCGGCACCGGGCTCAACCTGCTGTGCGCCTGGGAGTGCTTCGAACAGCACGCGCCGGCCACGGCGCGGCTGCATCTGGTCTCCACCGAGAAACACCCGCTGTCGCGCGAGGCACTCGAGCGGGTATGGCAGAGCTGGCCGGACTTCGCCGCCCGCGCCCGGGCGCTGATCGCCCAGTGGCCACAGCCGGTACCCGGCGTGCACCGCCTGCGCCTGGCGCCACGGGTGACCCTGGATCTGCACTTCGGCGATGCCGCCGCCTGCTTGGCACAGCTCGACGGCCAGGTGGATGCCTGGTTCCTGGATGGCTTCGCCCCGGCCAAGAACCCGGATATGTGGCAGCCGGCGCTGTTCGCCGCGCTGGCCTCGGCCAGCCGCCCGGGGGCCACCTTCGCCACCTTCACCTGCGCTGGTCTGGTGCGACGCGGCCTCGCCGCCGAGGGTTTTCAGTGGCGCAAGGTGCCGGGGTTCGGACGCAAGCGCGAGATGCTGCGCGGTGAATGGCAGCCGGCTACGCCGCCGCCTCCGCGCGCTGATTCGCGCGCCGCCACGCCCTGGTTCACGCCGCCACCGCCGCGTCGCGCCGCCCACGTGGCGGTGATCGGTGCCGGTATCGCCGGCACCAGCGTGGCCGAGGCGCTGGCGCGCCGCGGCAGCCGGGTCAGTCTGATCGACCGTGAAGGCATCGCCAGCGGCGCCTCGGGCAACCCGCAGGCGGCGCTCTACGTCAAGCTGGCCGCGGAGAGCAACCGCCAGAGCCGCTTCTACCTGGCCGCCCTGCTCTACGTCCAGCGCTGGCTGGCCACCCTCGACCCCGAGCGCAGCCTGTGGTGCGACAGCGGCCTGCTCGCGCTCGCCAGCGGTGAGCGCGAGCAGCGCCGCCAGCAGCGCTTCCTGGCCAACCACGCCCTGCCCGAGTCCGTGGTCAGCGGCTGCGACGCGACTCGTGCCAGCGCGCTGGCAGGGACGCCGCTGGCGCACGCGGCGCTGGCCTATCCGCTGGCGGGCTGGGTCGACCCGGTGGCGCTGTGCCAACGGCTGGCGCAGACGCCGGGGGTCGAGTTCCGGCGCGCCGCGCTCGACTCGCTCGCGCCATACGACGGCGGCTGGCAGCTCACGCTCTCCGATGGCCAGCTCCAGGTCGATCAGGTGGTGTTCGCCAGCGGCCACGCCAGTGGCGCTTGGCTCGACGGCCTGCCACTGCAGCAGGTCCGCGGCCAGATCTCGAGCCTTCAGTGGGCCGCACCGGGCGCACCGGCGCAGGTGCTGTGCGGCGAAGGCTATGTGCTGCCGCCCTATGCCGGCAGGCTCACCTTCGGCGCCACCTTCACCCCCAACGATGGCGACACCCAGCTGCGCGAGGCCGACCAGCGGCGCAACCTGGAGGAGCTGTCGCGTACCGCCCCGGCGCTGCACGCCGCACTCTGCGCCGATGGCGAGGCGTCGGCCCTGGCCGCACTCGATGGCCGTGCCAGCGTGCGCGCCGCCAGCCCCGACAAGACGCCCTACGCCGGGCCACTGCCGGACAGCGCCGCCTGGCGAGAGGGCTACGCCGCACTGGCCAAGGATGCCCGGCAGCGCTTTACCGCCCCCGGGCGTCACCATCCGGGTCTCTGGATGAGTACCGCCCACGGCTCGCGCGGGCTGGTCAGCGCGCCGCTGTGCGCCGAGCTGATCGCCTCACGCCTGCATGACGAACCGCTGCCGCTGGCACGGGAGCTGGTCGATCACCTGCACCCAGGGCGGCGGCTGATCGCCGAGCTGATCCGCCAGGCGTGAGCAGACACCCGCGCGTGCTGGCACCGTTGTCTATCGACTGGCACGACCGTTCAGCTGAAACAGCCGGTCATCTGCAGCGGGTATCTGCGGTGATGAAGCAGCCGCTCAGGCGGTCGGCGTACCGCCCAGCCGCGCCAGCGCCTCGGCGTCGAGACAGCGGTAGGTGAACGAGGGGCGGCCGATATGGCCGTAGTGGAAGGACTCTTCGAGCACGCCCTGATCGACCAGGTGCTTGAGGTACTTGCGCACCGAGACCCGCGACATCCCGGTATCCTCGCTCAGCGCCTCGGTGGTGAAGGTCGCCTCGTGGTGCTCGGCGGCGGCGCGCGCCACCTGCGACAGCGAGTTGAGAGTGAGCCCCTTGGGCAGGTCGCCGGGACGCTGAGGCGGCGCCACCGCGGCGCTGTCGCGGCGGAAAAGCGCATCGACGTCGCGCTGATGGGCGCGCGCCGGCAACCCGGCCAGCCGCCGGTGGGTATCCAGGCAGTGGCTCAGCGCCTCCTGGAAGCGCTGGAACTCGAACGGCTTGACCAGATAGTCGTCGACCCCCAGATGCTTGGCCTCGCGCACCGTCTCCATCTCCGAGGCGGCGGTGATCAGGATGATCTGGATGTCGCGCGCCTGGCGGCGCAGCTCGCGCACCAGCGCCAGGCCGTTATGCTCGCGCAGAAAGACATCCAGCAGCAGCAGATCCACCGACTCGCGCTGCAGTACGTCTCGCGCGGCGGGCAGATCCTCGCACTGGGCGACCAGGCTGGCGCCCTCGATACGATTGAGGAACTCGACGTTGAGCCGCATGACCATCGGGTCGTCTTCTACCACCAGTACACGCATGCTCATGTCACTCCGTCGGTAATCCAGGATGGGGCCACCGCGTAGGGTAATGTCACCTCGACCAGGGTGCCACGTCCGGGCGTGGAATAGATCGCCAGATGGCCACCGCGGGAGTCGATATGGGCCCGCACCATGGCCAAACCATAGCCACGCCCCTCGCCCTTGGTCGACACCCCCTGTTCGAGTACCGCGCCGCGCTGGCCCGCGTCCATGCCGCAGCCGCTGTCGGCGACGTGCAGCGACAGCGCCCCGGCATCCAGCCCCAGCGTCAGGGTGACCTGGCGCTCATCGCGTCCGGCGACGGCTTCGAAGGCGTTCTCCAGCAGGTTGCCGATGATCGTCACCAGCAGGTGGCACACCTCCTCCTCGGCCGCCGCCGGGATATCGCTCTCCAGCTCGACCTCGAGCTCGATCCGGCGCTCCCGCGCTTCGCTGCCCTTGGCCAGCAGAAAGCCCGCCAGTACCGGGTCCTTGACCCCGGAGACGCGCTCCGCGGCGGGGGCGATCAGGGTATCGTCGAGTTCGTGCAGATAGCGCTCCAGGCGCCCCAGGTCGCGCAGCTGGACCAGCCCCAGGATCACATGCAGGCGGTTCTTGAACTCGTGGGTGGAGGCGCGCAGCGCCTGGGCGTAGCGGCTGACCCCGGTCAGTTCCTCGGCCAGGCGATTGACCTCGCTGCGATCGCGCAGGGTCACCACGCTGCCACCGCTGCGGGTCTCGTCGACGCGCTTCGCGCCACTCTCTGCACCACTCTCTGCACCACTCTCCGCGGCCACCACGCGCCCACGTCGGCGGGGCCGGGCCGGCGCCCGGATCTGCACCCGGTTGACGATCAGCGCGCGGCCGTTGAGGGTCAGGCGCTGGTTGATCGCCGGGGTACCGTCGCCGAACAGTTGAGCCAGGGTAGCGGCGGGCACACCGGTGGCGGGCGCCGCCCCCACCGGCGCCAGCAGCTCACGCGCCGCCGGGTTGATCAGGCTCAGTTCACCGCCGGCGTCGATCGCCAGCACGCCCTCGTGGAGCGAGGCCAGCAGCGCCTGGCGCTCCTGCACCCACTGCGAGATCTGATGCGGCTCGAAGCCGAGCAGGATGCGCTTGATATAGCGCGCCAGCCACCAGGCGCCGAGACCGCCGACGAGCATCAGCAGCAGCGTGCCCAACAGCACCACCTGGCGTTTCTCGGCCAGCAGCAGCCCGACCCGGGAGAGAGTGACGCCGGTGGCCACCGCGCCGATCACCTGGCCATCGGCGGCGCGCACCGGGGCGAAGCCGCGGATACTCACCCCGAGCGTACCCTCGGAACGCGACACATAGGACTCCCCCGCCAGCGCCGGCCCCTCGTCGCCACCGCGGAAGTGACGCCCGACCTCGTTGGGGTCGGGGTGGGTCAGACGCAGGTGGTCGCGATCCATCACGGTGATGAAGTCGACTCCCAGACGCTCGCGCAGGACTTCGATGTGCCGGCGCAGCGCCGAGCCTGCATCGTGGACGATCGGCGTGGCCTCGAGCGCGCGGCGAATGTCGCTGCGGTCGGCGAGCACCGCCGCCAGCCCCATCACCCGCTCACCCTGGGCGCGTTCGAGGTTCTCCTTGAGCTGATAGTCGAACAGCAGAAAGGCCACCCCCAGTGTCAGCACGATCATGCTGGCGACGAGTATGAAGATCTGGGCACTGAGACGCAGTCGTTTCACGAGGGTTATCCGAGGGCAGCACGCGCATATCGGGGAGCGTGATCCGGCATCACGGCTCGAGGCTGAAGTTTTAGACCAAGGGGGTATTCCCCAGCCCGGCACTTTGTGCCAGCACCCCGCCGCTCCCTTTCAATATTTTATTAAGGCTTAGTTAACTTCAGAAAGTTTGGCCGCCGCGGCCTGGCTTCTTATCCTGCCGCCTACCCGCCCGGCAGGGCGCGCAATCCTGGGAGTGAACCATGACCGCAACCGTGACGCAAAACGCTCACGCCGAGTCGGCCCGACCGCGCCACTGGCTGTCGACGCCGATCTTCGGCATTCCGCTACCGCTGTTCGCCATCGCCGCGCTGGTGCTGATCGCCGCCATCGCCACGGACACGATCCCCACCGGCATGATCGGCGCCCTGCTGGTGATGATGATCTTCGGCGAGCTGCTCGGCTTTCTCGGTGACCGCCTGCCGATCATCAAGAGCTATCTCGGCGGTGGCGCGATTCTCGCCATCTTCGGCGCCGCGGCGCTGGTCTACGTCAACTGGTTGCCCGCCGATGTCACCGACAATGTCACCCAGTTCATGAAGAGCGGCGGCTTTCTCAACTTCTACATCGCCGCGCTGATCACCGGCAGCATCCTGGGCATGGACTCCAAGGTGCTGGTCAAGGTCGGCTCGCGCTACGCCCTGCCGCTGGTCTGTGCGGTGCTGTTCGCGGCGCTGTTCGCGGTGGCGGTGGGCTGGCTGCTGGGCTTCTCGCCCCAGGACGCGGTGGTGGTGATCACCCTGCCGATCATGGGCGGCGGCATGGGCGCCGGCGCGGTGCCGATGAGCCAGATCTACGAGCAGCTGCTGGGCCAGCCGGCGAGCTACTACATCTCGATCCTGGTGCCGGCGTTGGCGCTGGGCAACGTCTTCGCCATTATCATCGCCGGCCTGCTCAACGGCCTGGCCAACCGCATGCCGAGCCTGACCGGCAACGGTCAGATGATGCCGGGCGTGGAGATCGAAGAGCGCGAGAGCAAACCCGATCTCTCCAAGCTGGGTATCGGCCTGGTCGCGGCGCTGACCTTCTTCGTCGCCGGTGAGATCCTGGGCGACTTCATCCCGCTGCACCCCTATGCGCTGATGATCGTCTTGGTCGCCGTGCTCAAGATCGCCAACCTGGTGCCGGAATCGGTCAACGAGGCCGCCTCGCAGTGGTTCAAGTTCGTCGCCAAGAACTGGACCTTCGCCCTGCTGTTCGGTATCGGCATCGCTTACACCGACCTCGGCCAGGTCATCGACGCGATCTCGATCACCTATGTGCTGATCGTCTTCGCGGTGGTCGCCGGTGCAGCCTTCGGCGCCGGGCTGGTGGGCAAGCTGGTCGGCTTCTACCCGATCGAGTCGGCGATCACCGCCGGCCTGTGCATGGCCAACATGGGCGGCACCGGCGATGTCGCCGTGCTCTCCGCGGCCAAGCGCATGCAGTTGATGCCGTTCGCGCAGATCTCCTCGCGCCTCGGTGGCGCACTGATTCTGCTGATCTCGAGCATCGTGGTGCCGCTGTTCTTCACCTGACTCGTTGAAGCCCGCCACACGACAACGGCGCCTGCGGGCGCCGTTGTCGTTTATGGCTTGCAGTCACACGCCGGGTGGCTACCAGTCGCCTTCCTCTTCGTCATCGGCCACCGCGCGGCCGAAGCTCTGCCACTGGGCCAGCGTCATCACCTCGGTCGATTCGGTCTGCAAGTCGTGAACGATCAAGAGCTCGCCGCGTTCGAGCTGGCGCCGCAGCTCGCGCACCCAGTCGTGCATGTCGCTGGCGACATCGGTGGTGTCGTAGCCCTGACGGGTGACGAAGGTCTCGAGCAGCGCGTCCAGCGTCTCCGCCGGCAGCATGCGGTGGGGGACTTCGACGAAACGACTCATTCTCCCCCTCCCACTCGGCCAGGCGCTGGATGAAGGTGGCCTCGTCGATCACCTCGACTCCGAGCTGCATGGCCTTCTCCAGCTTGCTCCCCGCCGCCTCGCCGGCGACCACCGCGGTGGTCTTCTTGGAGACGCTGCCTGCGACCTTGGCCCCCAACGCCTGCAGGCGCGCCTTGCCGTCGTCGCGGGTCATGCTCTCCAGGCTGCCGGTGAGCACCCAGGTCTGCCCCGCCAGCGGCTGCGGACGCTCGCCGATCTCTTCTTCGTCCCAGGTCACGCCGACGGCGATCAGATCGTCCAGCGTCTGCTGGTTATGGGGCTGACGGAAGAAGGTGTGCACGTGGTGGGCCACCACCGGGCCGACGTCGGCGACCGCTTCCAGCGCCTCCAGCTCGGCGTGGCGCAGCGCCTCCAGACTGCCGAAATGGCGCGCCAGATTGGCTGCGGTGGTCTCGCCCACCTCGCGGATGCCGATGGCATAGATGAAGCGCGCAAGCGTCGTCTGCTTGGCCGTCTCCAGGGCGTTGACCAGATTGTTGGCGGACTTCTCTGCCAGCCGCGGCAGCTCGGCGAGACGTGCGGCTTCGAGTCGAAACAGATCGGCGGGGGTCTCGACCCACTCGCGCTCGACCAGCAGGTCGATCAGTTTCTCGCCCAGGCCGTCGATATCCAACGCGCGGCGGCTGGCGAAGTGCTTGAGCGCCTCCTTGCGCTGGGCCGGGCAGTAGAGCCCGCCAGAGCAGCGCGCGTCGACCTCGCCGTCGAGCTTCTCGACCCGCGAGCCGCACACCGGGCAGCTCTCCGGCAGCACGATCTCGCGGCCATCCGCCGGACGCTGCTCGCGCGCTACCTCGACCACCTTGGGGATCACGTCGCCGGCGCGATAGATCCTCACGCTGTCGCCGATACGCAGATCCAGCCGCGCGATCTGATCCATGTTGTGCAGGGTGGCGTTGGAGACGGTGACCCCGGCCACCTGCACCGGCTCGAGCTTGGCCACCGGGGTCAGCTTGCCGGTACGCCCGACCTGGAACTCGACGTCGAGCAGCCGCGTGACCTGCTCTTGGGCGGGGTACTTGAAGGCGATCGCCCAGCGCGGCGCGCGCGAGACGAAGCCCAGCTCACGCTGATCGCGCAAACTATTTACTTTCAGTACCGCGCCGTCGATATCGTAGTCGAGCGACTCACGCTGCGAACCCAACTGACGGCAGTAGCCAATAGCACCCTCTGGCCCACTCACGACTTCCAATAGCTCGCTGGTAGGGAAACCCCAAGACCTGAGCCAGCGCATCTGCTCACTATGTGAGGCATCAATGTTGGCAATACTGGCAGCGTCACGAGCCACCCACTGGTAAGCGCAGAACTCCAGAGGGCGTCTTGCAGCAATCTTGGGGTCTAGCTGTCGCAGGCTGCCGGCGGCGGCGTTGCGCGGGTTGGCAAAAATCTTGCTGCCATCCTCACGGGCGCGAGCATTGAGCGCCTCAAACCCGGAGTGGCGCATATAGACTTCACCACGAACCTCGAATAGGTCAGGGTAGTCGCTACCCTTCAGCTCTAGAGGAATAGAGCGCAAAGTCCGAAGGTTCTGGGTCACATCCTCGCCGGTCTGACCGTCCCCTCGTGTCGCCCCCCGAACCAGACGCCCGTTCTCATAAACCAGCGAGACTGCCAAACCATCAAGTTTGGGCTCGCAACAGAACTCAATGGCATCGGCGCTGCGCTCCAATCTGATGGCAGTGCGCTCGATGAATTCATGCAGCTCCGTCTCGTCTAGTGCGTTGTTGAGGGAGAGCATGGGAACCGAATGTTCAACCTCCTCGAACTTTGCAGCGGGCTTGGCACCGACTCGCTGGGTCGGCGAGTCGGGGGTCGCAAGCTCGGGATACTCGGCTTCCAGCGTCTGCAGTTCACGCAGGCGCTGGTCGTACTCGGCATCGGTGAGCTGCGGCGCGTCCTCGACGTAGTAGTGGTAGTTGGCGTCTTCGAGCTGCTGACGCAGGGTCGCGGCGCGCTCCTGCGCCGCTTGGGGGTCTGGCTCATGGCGTCCGGTTCGATCGCTGACAGGGTGGTGGCATTGTAGCGGAAGGCAGCGGGCAGGCCGAACGCCATCGATGAACGCTATCGGTGACACCACTGCCGGTACGTGCAGGGGCCATCCCGCAGGCAGGGCCCACCAACGACGACGGGGCCCGAAGGCCCCGTCATCGATACCGCTACCGCGTTCGGCGTCAGGCCGTATCAGTTGGCCTGATAGCGATGCAGCCGGTGGCGACGCTCGAACTCCTGCACCCGCTGGCGGGCGAATTCGATCGTCTGCGCGGTCATCACGCTGTGGTTTTCGTCCTTGAGCTCGCCGCCCAGATGACGCACCAGCACCATCGCGGTCTCGAGCATCGCCTCGAACGCCGCGGCGGTGTCGTTGGCGCCGGGCAGCGGCATCAGGAAGGTAACCCCCGGGGTGACGATCTCGTCCATCTTGTCGAGATCGAACACGCCCGGCTTGAGCACGTTGACCATCGAGAACTGCAGCTCGCTGTCGTCCGCCTCGGTCTCGTAGCGGTGGAAAATGCCCATCTCGCTGAAGCGCAGACCACAGGCCAGCATCAGGTTGAGCAGCGTGGTGCCGTCGAACCCTTCTTCGGTCCGCGCCAGCACGCTGATGACGATGACTTCCTCGGCATTCGAGAGCGTCTCACGGGCCCGCGCAGCGCTGACGTGATGGCGCTTGGCACGCTCCACCGCCGGATGCGTGGTGACCACGTCGCGCCGCGGCGCGTCATCCCGGGGTGCTTGGTCGAAAGCCGCTCGATCGAAGGCTGCCTGATCGAAGGTCGGCGCATCGGCCGCGCCGTGCAGCTCGGCTTCATCCACGGCCGCCGCTGGCGCTTCACTCGACGCCGGCATCCCGCCGGCCGGCGTCAGCGCGGTGATCTGCAGACGCGAGGGGTCGAGATGCGGCGTGTCGGCGTTGACGCGGACTTCGGGGGTCTCGGCGCGCGCGTCGCCGCCAGCCTCGGCGGCGGACAGGCGCGGCTCTTCGTGCGCCCGCTCATGTGCCCGAGCGGCGGCGGCATCGTCGCGTTTCTGACCCAGGCGATGGGCAGAGTCGCTAACCCGCTTGGCGCCGGCCTTCATCGCGCTCTTGACGTTCTCCTGCATGTCGGCGAACGAGGTACGCGACTTGTAGCGGCCGAACACGCTGCTCTTTATCTGGTCGTCGGGAATCCGCTCCTGACGCTTGGGCTCGGCCGGGCGGATGGGTTCGGCGCCATCACTGCTGCGCTCGAACGTCGCCGGCCGGACGACACGTGCCCCTCCATTGGGCAATTCCCAGTTGATCTCGGCCGCACGGGCCTCCTCTTCCGGATCCACGTGGGATTCGGCGTCGTTTCCGCTGGATTCCATCGCCTGGTCAAGGCGCGGAACACGACGTTGGCGCTGTAGACGGCGGAAGCCATCGATCACGATGGTCGCCACCAAAACCAGCCCCAGGATGATCAGCCACTCTCTTAGTTCCATGGGTCGTCTTGCCTGTTCGCGGTGCCACTATGCGGGTAGAGGACAACATGCTTGCGGCATGTGGGCTCTAGCATAGCGTGATTTTCCTAAAATGGGCGACTTTTTTTCATTGTCAAGTAAAGTTTTTGCCCGCCAGCAACCGCCCTTCAATTTTCCCTAATGCTCGACATCCTATTACGCCGATAGCCGCTTTGGCTATTTCGGGCAAACTCAGGACGCCTCTGCCATCGACGCCGCCTCGTCGACCCCGACAGCGACCAGGCGTGAGACACCTGGCTCCTGCATGGTCACCCCCATCAATCGTTCGGCGGCCTCCATGGCAATCTTGTTGTGGGTGATGAAGATGAACTGCACGCTCTCGGACATCTCCTTCACCAGTTTCGCGTAGCGCCCCACATTGGCATCGTCCAGCGGCGCGTCGACTTCGTCGAGCATGCAAAAAGGCGCCGGATTGAGCTGGAAGATGGCAAACACCAGCGACAGTGCGGTCAGTGCCTTTTCGCCGCCGGAGAGCAGATGAATGGTGCTGTTTTTCTTGCCCGGCGGACGCGCCATGATGGCCACCCCGGTCTCCAGCAAATCCTCCCCGGTCAGGGTCAACCACGCGGCCCCGCCGCCGAAGACTCGGGGGAAAAGCGCCATCAGGCCCTGATTGACTTGCTCGAAAGTCTGCTTGAACCGGGTGCGGGTCTCCTGATCGATGCGCCGGATCGCCCGCTCCAGGGTCTCGATCGCCTCGCTGAGTTCGGCGTGCTGGGCCTCGAGGTAGTCGCGGCGCTCGGCCTGCTGGTCGTACTCCTCGATCGCCGCCAGGTTGATCGCGCCCAACCGGCGGATGCGTTCACCGGTCTCCTCGAGCCGGGTCTGCCACGCCGACTCGGTGGCGTTGGGGTCGAGCGCAGCACCCAGGGCCTCGGCGTCGTGCTGCTGTTCGGCGAGCTGCTCGGCCTGGGCATCGGCCTTGAGCGCCAGCGCCTGGAGCTGCATGCGCCCCTCCTGCAGGCGCGTGCGCAGCCCTTCCAGATCGCGCTCGTGCTGCTGGCGCTGGAGCTCGCTCTGGCGCAGCATCTCGCCGAGCTGGTTGGCGCGGTCACGACACTGATTGAGGGCACTCTCTTGCTGGCTGCGCCGCTCGAGCAGCTCGGCCAGGCGCTGCTGCTGGTCGTCATCGGGCTGGTTGAGGCGCTCGCGTTCGGCCGCCAACCCCGCACAGCGCTCTTCCAGCGCGGCCAGTTGGGTGCGGCTGCGCTGCGCCTGCTGCGCCAGTTCACCGCGCTGGGTCTCGAGCCGCTGGCGCTCCAGCGCCAGTTGCTGCTGGCGCTGCCCCGCCTGCTGCTGCTGACGGCGCAGCTCGGCCAGACGCTCCCGCGCCTGCTGGCGGGTGGCGTCGATGGCGGCACGCTGCCCGGTACCCGCCTCGACCTCGGCCAGCGCCTGCTGCCAGCGCTCGCGGGTCTCTTCCAGCGTCTCGCGGGTCTCTTCCAGGCGCGCCTGACGCGCCTCGCTCTCGGCGGCGAGTTCGGCGGCCCGCGCGGTGCTGTGCTCGAGCCGGCTCTCCAGGGTGGCAAGCCGCGTGGCCTGCTGCTGGCGCTCACGCGAGAGGTCGAGCTCGGCCTGACGCAGCGCTTCCAGCCCGCGCTCGCTCTCCTCGATCGCCGCCTCGCCCGCCTCGAGGCTCTCCGTCAGCGCCGCCAGGCGCTGGTCGATCTCCGCTACCTGGACGGCCAGTGCCTCGCGCCGCTGACGCTGCAGCAGCACACTGTCGCCCTGGGCGTCCTGCGCGCCCAGCCGACGCACCCAGCCATGGCCGAGCCACAGCCCGTCGGCGGTGATCACGCTCTCGCCGGGGGCGAGCGCGGGCTGTGCGGCCCAGGCGCTGGCGTGATCGTCGACGCAGCGCACGCCTCCCAGCAGGGCGCCCAGCGCCGCGCTGCCGCGGGCCTTGGCCGCGAGCGAATCCGCCGGCGCCGGCGCGGCCGATGCCCCCGGGGCGACCAGCGGCAGCTCGCCGCTGGCCAGCTGTTCCAGCGCTTCCCGTGCCGGCGTCAGATCGGCGACCCGCGCCTTGAGCCAGGGCGCCAGCACCCAGCTCACGCAGCGCTCCCAGCCCGTCTCCACCTCGAGGCACTCGGCAAGCCGGGGGGCAGTGTCCAGCGCGTGCGCTGCCAGCTGCTCGGTAAGGGCGCTGTCGTCATCCGCCAGCGCGGCTTCGATCAGCGCCTCCAGCGAGGCGATCTCGCCCTGGGCGCGATGGTGGCGCTCGCGCAGGGCATCGCGCTCACGCTGGGCCGAGGCGAGCGCCTCACGCGCCTGCTCACGCTCCTCCTGGCGCGCTTCACGCCGGATCGTCAGGGTCTCCTGGCGCTCGTCTAAGATCGCCAGCGCCGCCTGCAGCTCGTCCCGCTCGGCCTCGAGCGCGCTGACATCGGGCAGCGCTGCAAGCTGCTGCTGGCGGCGCTCGATCTCGCCCACCAGCTCCTCGCTCTGGCGCTCCAGGCGCTGGATCGCCTCCTGCTCGCGCTCGGCGCGGTGGCGGCTGTCGCCGGCCTGCTGCTCGATGCGCTCCCACTCGGCCTGGTGCGCCTCGGCCTCGGCTTCGGCCTCTTCCAGGCTCTGTGCCAGCGTCAGCAGCGTCTCGTCGGCCAGTTCCGCCTCCGGTGCCAGCGCTTCGAGGCGTTCGGCGAGGGCCTCGCCGCGGGCGTCGTCCTCGCCCGCCAGCGCCGCCAGCGACTCGCGCTCGCGGCGGGCGGCGTCGAGATCGGCGGCGAGCTGTTGGTCGCGCTGACGCACGTGTTCTAGCGACTGCTCCAGGCGCGCAATGTCGGCCCCGGTCTGATAGAAAGCAGCCTGATGCTGCTCCAGTTCGGCGGCGATCTCGTCGTGCTGCTCACGCCCCTCGACCAGACGGGTCTCGCACTGGCGCAGGCCAAGCACCTCGCGCTCGACCTGGGTCTCGTACTCGGCGACCCGCGCCGCCTCCTCGCGCTGCTGACTGCGCAGCGCGCGCTCGCGCAGCAGCGCCAGCTCGCCGCGCAGGCGATGCTCTTCTTCTTTCAGGGTGCGGTAGCGGCGCGCGGCATCGGCCTGGCGCTTGAGCCGTTCGAGCTGCTTGTCGAGCTCCTCGCGGATGTCGTCGAGGCGCTCGATGTTCTCCTGGGTACGCCGCAGGCGGTTCTCGGTCTCGCGTCGGCGCTCCTTGTACTTGGAGATACCGGCCGCTTCTTCGAGGGTGGTGCGCAGCTCTTCCGGCCGCGCCTCGACCAGGCGCGAGATCATGCCCTGGCCGATGATGGCGTAGGAGCGCGGACCCAGGCCGGTGCCGAGGAAGATATCGGCGATATCGCGGCGGCGGCACTTCTGGCCGTTGAGGAAGTAGCTCGACTGGGCGTCGCGGGTGACCTGGCGCTTGACCGCGATCTCGGCGTAGTCGGCGTAGGCGCCGCCGAGGCTGCCGTCGCGGTTGTCGAAGAGCAGTTCGATGGAGGCCTGACCCACCGGCGCACGGCCGCTGGAGCCGTTGAAGATGACGTCGGTCATCGACTCGCCGCGCAGGGTCTTGGCCGAGGACTCCCCCATGACCCAGCGCACCGCATCGATGACATTGGACTTGCCGCAGCCGTTGGGGCCGACGATCGCGGTCATGTTGCCGTCGAACGGTACCGTGACCGGATCGACGAACGATTTGAAACCCGCCAGTTTGATCGACTTGAGGCGCATGCCGACTGCACGACTCCTTGAATACGAACACCTTTCACAACCGCTAGACGACAGGGGCTTATCCGGCGGCAGGGCGTCGCGAGGGCGCTGTGAACCCTTCCCTGGGCGCTACCTTTGCCATCCCTGGCAAAGGACCCTCGCTTTGCCCTGTCCCCGGCGCCCACCGTCATAGGGTTTGGAAATGGGCGCTCAGCGCACCGCGAAACGAATCGGCAGAGCCTAAGCCACCGCGTGGGCGATATCCAGCCCGGCCGCCGTCGGCGCGCCTTGCCGCCCACCGCCGGCTTGCTATGATGAAGCCGTTTCCTCGGGAGAAGACGATGACAAATTCCGCACCGAGCTTTCTGCAGCGCCAGCCCCACCTGCCCCTGATCGACGGCCACTGGGAGTCGGTGGACGCCACCGACTTGGTCGAGATTCCGCTGCTGGGCCAGGTCGCCGCCGGCCTGCCGATGGAGGCGTGCCTGGACGACGCCACCGTCCAGGTGCCCGCCCAGCTGGTGCGGCGCAACACCTATGCCCTGCGCGTGCGCGGCGACTCGATGATCGACTGCAATATCTTCGATGGCGACATCATCATCATCGAGCGCTACGAATCCGCCGAGAATGGCGAGACCGCGGTGGTCCTGATCAACAACCAGGAAGTGACCTTGAAGAAGCTGTTCATCGAGAAATCCGGCGTGCGCCTGCAGCCGGCCAACGACACCATGGCGCCGATCTTTCTCAAGAACGAGGACGTGCAGGTGCTCGGGCTGGTGATGGGTGTCATGCGTAATCCGCCCCAGGCGGCCTGATGCGCTATGCGATTCCCGCGCTTGCGCCAGGGGCGATCCACAGCCACAGCCTCGAGATCGACAAGAGTCGCTTCATCGCCTGGGTCGCCCATGCCCCGGACGCCGCCGCCTTCGACCGCCTGCTGAACGAGGCACGCGCCACCTACCCCGATGCCAGCCACCACTGCTCCGCCTTCATCGCCGGCGCCCCCGGCGAGCAGGTGGCGATCGGCTTCTCCGACGACGGCGAGCCCGGCGGCACCGCCGGCCGGCCGATGTTCCAGGCCCTGGAGGGCAGCGGCCTGGGCCAGGTCGCGGTGGTCGTCACGCGCTACTTCGGCGGCATTAAATTGGGCACCGGTGGCCTGGTGCGCGCCTATACCCAGGCGGTGACCCAAGCATTGGAAAGCCTGCCACGGCGCGAATTCACCGAGCGCATGCAGCGCCGGGTGCGTGTCGGTTTCGCCCTCGAAGCCCAGGCGCGCCACTGGTTGCAGGCCCACGAGGTCCCGGTGGACGCCGCCGACTACGACGGCCAGGGCGTCACCCTGACGCTGGCCTGGCCCGCCGACGACAGTCTCGATCTGGCGCTGCTGGCGCAGCGTCTGCGGGGCGAGCTGGAGTGCCTCGACGAGTAGGCGGCGTTCATCGACTCGCTGCGGGCGCCCGTTCACTCGCTGCAGGCGCCCGTATTTGCCACAGACGTTCATTCACTCGCCGCACGCGCCCATATTTGCCATGGGCGCCCGTTCATTCGCTGCAGGCGCTTTTGGCCACATCGTAGGAGAGCTGGATATGCGCGTGGATCAGCTCACGCGCCGCGGCGATCCCCCGCGCCAGCGCCAGCTCCACCAGCTCGGCGTGCTGCACGTCGAGCTGGGCGCGAAGATCCTGATGCGCCGGGGCCATGCGCCGGTAGCGATCGAACTGGTCATGCAACTGCTCGATGAAGCGCAAGAGCCACACCGAGCCGCAGGGTTCGAGCAGGCGCCGATGGAACTGCAGATGCATCTGTTCCCAGTGTTCGAGCGCATCGGGCTGCTCGTCGGCGCGCTTGAGTCGGTGAAAGGCCGCCAGCAGCTCCGCCTCCCACTGGGCATCACCATGGCGCAACGCCGCCTCCAGAGCCTGGACCTCGAACTGCTGGCGCAGCCCGGCGATATCGTCGAGCTCGCGGCGCTTCAGCGCCGGCACGCGAAAGCCGCGCTGGTTCTCCTGCGCCAGCAGCCCGTAGGCGGCGAGGCGGTTGAGCGCCTCGCGCAGCGGGCTCAGGCCCACCGCATAGGTCTCCCGGAGATGGCTGATCGCGAGCTTCTCGCCGGCGACGAAGCGTCCGCGAATCAGATCACGCTTGAGCGCGGCGTAGACCTGACTCGCCGCGGTGGTGGCATCCAGCGCCCTGGTCGGCGCCTGTCTCATGCTCATGCGGTGTCCTGCTGTCGATCCATGGCGTACTCCTCGGCCCGGTAGCGCTTGACCCTCGTACAAAATCGACGTCATAGTAAAAATCGATTTTTTCAGCATAACCGATCGTACCCCGTGTCGACCACGTGCTCGCACCACCGCAGCACCTCGCGGTGCCAACGCCAGGGTTACGAACCTCAACGACAAGAACCTTCGGGATCACCGCCATGAGCCTCGCCTTCGACCACAACAACCCCTACCCCTCGCGCCGCAGCGCGACCTACTCCCAGCGCGGCATGGTCGCCGCTTCGCAGCCCCAGGCCAGCCAGGCGGGGCGCGACATGCTGGCCCAGGGCGGCAACGCCGTGGATGCTGCGATCGCCACCGCCGCGGTGCTGAGCGTGGTCGAGCCCAGCGGCAACGGCATCGGCGGTGACGCCTTCGCGCTGGTGTGGATGGCAAGCGAAGGTGGCCGCGGTCAGCTCCACGGCCTCAACGCCAGCGGCCATGCGCCCGCCGCCCTGACCCCGGAGGCGGTGCGCGCGGCGGGCCACAGCGAGATGCCGCTGCACGGCTGGACGCCGGTCACGGTGCCGGGCACGCCGGCGGCCTGGGCAACCCTGTCGCAGCGCTTCGGCAAGCTCGACTTCGCCACCCTGCTGGCACCGGCGATCCGCATCGCCCGCGAGGGTTTCCCGGTATCACCGGTGATCAGCGCCCTGTGGCAGCGTGCCGAAGGCGAGTTCCGCGCCCGCGCCGACGATCCCGCGGTGGCGCCGTGGCTCGACGCCTTCGCGCCCCTGGGCCGTGCCCCACACCCCGGCGAGCTGCATCGCAACGAGGCCCAGGCGCGCACCCTGGAAGCGCTGGCCGAGAGCCACTGCGAGAGCTTCTACCGCGGTGCCCTGGCGCAGACCATCGACGCCTTCTCGCGCCGGACCGGCGGCTATCTGCGCGCCGAGGATCTGGCCGGCTACACCCCGGAGTGGGTCGAGCCGATCGCCGCCGACTATCGCGGCTACCAGGTGTGGGAGATTCCGCCCAACGGCCAGGGCATGGTGGCGCTGATGGCACTGCGGATGATGGAGGGCTTCGACCCCAGCGTGCGCGACGATCCCGAGCTGCTGCACCGCCAGATCGAGGCGATGAAGCTCGCCTATACCGACGGCCACCACCACATCACCGATGGCGGCCACATGCGCACCAGCGTGGCGGCACTGCTCAGCGACGCCTACGCCGACACCCGCCGGCGCCTGATCGGCGCCACCGCCATCGACCCCGAGCCGGGCCAGCCCCAGGCCGGCGGCACGGTCTATCTGGCCACCGCGGACGCCGACGGCAACATGGTCTCCTACATCCAGAGCAACTATCACGGCTTCGGCTCCGGCGTGGTGGTGCCGGACACCGGTATCTCGCTGCAGAACCGCGGCCACGGCTTCAGCCTCGATGCCGACCACGTCAACGTGCTCGCCCCCGGCAAGCGCACCTTCCACACCATCATTCCCGGCTTTATCAGCCGCGACGGTATCGGCCTGGGGCCGTTCGGGGTGATGGGCGGCTTCATGCAGCCACAGGGACATATGCAGGTGGTGATGAATCTGATCGACTACGGGCTCAACCCGCAGGCAGCGCTGGACGCCCCGCGCTGGCAGTGGATGGGCGAGCGTCAGGTGGGTATCGAGCCCGGCTATCCGCTGCATCTGGTGCGTGACATGGCCGCGCGCGGCCATCAGGTCTCGCTGGCGATCGACAGCACCAGCTACGGCCGCGGCCAGATCATCCTGCGCCACCCCGACACCGGGGTCTACTGCGGCGGCACCGAGCCGCGCACCGACTCCAGCATCGCGGTGCTATGACCATGCGGACTCAGGGCATACGCACCCAGTGGCAACTGTTTCTCGCCTTCCTGCGCGTCGGCCTGCTCGGCTTCGGCGGTGGTCCTTCGATGATCCCGCTGGTGCGGGCCGAAGTGGTCACCCGCTACGCGTGGATGGATGACGCCGAATTCGGCGACGTGCTGGCCATCGGCAACACCCTGCCGGGGCCGATCGCGACCAAGATGGCCGGCTATATCGGCTATCGGGTCGGCGGCCTCGGCGGCTGCGTGATCGCCGTGCTGGCCCAGATCCTGCCCTGCATCGTGGCCATGGTGGCGCTGCTGGGGCTGTTCACCCGCTACCGCGACCAGCGCTGGATCGAGGGCATGAGCCAGGGCGTGGTGCCGGTGGTGATGGTGATGATGGCGCAGCTGACCTGGGACTTCTGGCAGAAGTCCCGGGGCGCGCTGGGCTGGATCGCCAGCCTGATCATGGGCGCGGTCGCCGGCGGGCTGATCTACGGGCTCGACATCCATCCGGGCCTGGTGATCGGCGCCATCCTGATCGCGGCGCTGCTGCGCCCGGAGCGTAACCGGCGGCGCAAGGAGGCCAGCTCATGATCTATTGGGAGCTGTTTCTGGCGTTCTTCATCCCCAACATCGTCGGCTACGGCGGCGGCCCGGCGATCATCCCACTGATCGAGAACGAGGTAGTCGGCCGCTACGGCTGGATGACCTCGCAGCAGTTCGCCGAGACCCTGGCACTGGGCAATACCCTACCCAGCCCGATCGCCACCAAGATGGCCGGCTATATCGGCTATGACGTCGCCGGCATCGGTGGCAGCGCGATCGCCACCTTCGCCACCGTGGCGCCGTCGCTGCTTTTGATGCTGGTGGCGCTGGGCACCCTCTACCGCTACCGCGACTCGATCAAGGTGAAGTCGATGAGCCAGTGGGTGCGCCCGGTGATCATGGTGCTGATGGCCTATCTCACATGGTCGTTCGCCGCCGAAGGCGTGGACAACGCCGGCTGGCTGCACGTGGCGATCATCGGCGCCGCGGCCACGCTGCTGCTGTGGCGCTTCAAGCTTCACCCGATCTGGGCGGTGCTGCTCGGACTCATCTATGGAGGACTACTGCTCGGCTGACCCGGCCGCCCCGGTGATCGCAGCACGCGCACCGGTCTACAACGACAATCTGCGCTAGACGACATTCGACGCCATTCCAATGCCAATAAAGGACGATTCGATGTTCACTCGACCGATCAAGACCTCCGCCGGTGCGCGCCGGCGCTTCCGCGCCAGCGCCGCCATCGCCTCTCTCGTCACCGGATTGGGACTGGGCTCGCTAGGACTGGGCATGCTCGGCGCCAGCCCCGCCGCCCAGGCCGACGACTACCCAGATCATGCGATCGAATTCATCGTGCCGTGGTCACCCGGCGGCGGCAGCGATGCCTTGATGCGCGTGATCTCCAACGCCGCCGAGCAGTACCTCGGCCAGCCGCTGCCGGTGATCAACATGCCCGGGGTCAGCGGCACCCTGGGGCTGAAGGCACTGGCCCAGAAAGCGCCCGACGGCTATACCCTGGGTCAGATCCACGAGGGGCTGATGGCGGCCCACGCCACCGGGCTCACCCCGCTCGACTGGGACGATTTCCAGCCGATCGCCTCGCTGGCCTCGTCGCCCCAGTATCTGGTGGTCAACGCCGATAGCGGCTGGGAGACCTTTGCCGACTTCGCCGCCTACGCCAAGGCCAACCCCGGCAAGGTGCGCTTCGGTGCCACCCTCGGCGGCATTCCCCACGTCCACGGCGCGATGATCGAGGACGCCATCGGCACATCCTTCCGCTACGTCGGCTATGAAGGCACCGGGGCGCGCATCCGCGGCCTGGTGGGCGGTCATATCGACGCCGCGATCGGCGATATCTCCTCCTCGCTGGGCTTCGTCGACAACGGCGACCTGCGCTTTCTCGCCGTGGGCACCCCCCAGCGGCCGGCACAGACTCCGGACGTGCCCACCTTCAAGGAGCTCGGCTATCCCGGCCTCAAGCTGAGCATCAACCGTGGCATCGTCGCCCCCAAGGGGATCGACCCGGCCAAGGTGGAGACGCTGGCGGCGGACTTCGAGGCGATGTCGAAAGCCCCCGCTTTCATCGACAAGATGCGCGCGCTCGGCGCCGGGGTCGATTTCATGGGCCCTGGCGCCTACGCCGACTACCTGGCCGAGGTCGACGACACCGTCCAGCGTCTCTCCGGCAAGCTGGCCCGATGAGCGCCGACAATCCATCGGCCGCCGCCCCCACTGGGCCGGCGGCCGACGGCACCCGTGGCGCGGTGCTGGCCAACCTGCTGTTCAATCTTGCCCTGGCCGCGCTGTTCACGGCGCTGTTCATCGATGCCGGCGAGCTGCCGTCATCGATGTGGGAGCCGCTGGGCGCGGGCGCCTTTCCGCGCCTGGTGCTGGGCGCGTTGATCCTGTTCAACCTGGCTTTGGCGCTGCAGGCAGCCATGGCGCTGGGCCACGCCCCACGCGGCGGGGGCACTCTCGCCTGGCTCTATCAGCGGCGGTTGGCCTTCGCCACCCTGGCGGCGTTCGCGCTCTATGCGCTGGCGATGCCGTGGCTCGGCTTTCCGCTCGCCTCGCTGAGCTTCCTGCTCGCGGTGCAGTGGCTGCTCGGCGCCCGGCGCGGGCGACGCCTGCTGGTGGCGGCAGTGGTCGCGGTGGCCTTTGGTCTGGGCCTCCATCTGCTGTTCGGCCAGGTCTTCCAGATCCCGCTACCCGCCGGGCGGCTTTGGTAGCCCGACAACGAGAGACACGCGCATGCCAATGACCGATGCTCTGCTGTCGAGCGTGGAACAGCTGTTTTCGCTGGCGACCCTGATCAGCATGCTGATCGGCGTCGTCGCCGGGGTGATCGCCGCCGCCATCCCCGGCTTCACCGTGACCATGGCGATCGTGCTGACGCTGCCGGTGACCTTCAGCATGCCGCCGCTGCAGGGCGTGGCGACGATGCTGGCGGTGTATGTCGGCGGCTGCTCCGGCGGGCTGATCAGTGCCGCCCTGCTGGGTATCCCCGGCACCCCCTCGTCGGTGGCGACCACCTTCGACGCCTACCCCATGGCCCGCGGCGGCGAGCCCGGCCGCGCCCTGGGCCTGGGCATCTGGGCCTCGTTCTTCGGCGCGCTGATCAGCGCCCTGGTGCTGATCGTGGCGGCCCCGCCGCTGGCGCTGATCGCGGTCAAGCTGGGGCCGTGGGAGTACTTCTCGCTGATCCTGTTCGCCATCACCGTGGTCGCCAGCCTGGTCGGCCGCTCGATTCTCAAGGGGCTGATGATGAGCCTGCTGGGGCTGTTCGTGGCGACCGTGGGGCCCGATCCGATGATGGGCGTGCCGCGCTTCACCTTCGATCTCGACCTGCTCGCCGCGGGCCTGCCCTTTCTGGTGGTGCTGATCGGGATCTTCGCGGTCAGCCAGCTCGCCGGCGAGGTGGAAAACCCGGACGAGCTGCGCCAGGGCCAGGCGCTGATCCAGGGGCGCCTCACGGTCAGGCCGCTGGTGGTGATGCGCGAGGTGCTGTCGCGCCCGCTCAACCTGCTGCGCTCGTCGCTGGTGGGGGTGGTGATCGGCGCGGTCCCCGGCGCCGGGGGCAGCATCGCCAATCTGATCGCCTACGACCAGGCAAAGCGCGCCTCCAAGACCCCGGAGCGCTTCGGCACCGGGATCGCCGACGGCGTGGTCGCCTCGGAGTCGGGCAACTCCGCCACCGCCGGCGGCGGGCTGATCCCGATGATCGCACTGGGGATCCCCGGCAGCGCGGTGGATGCGGTACTGATGGCGGCGCTGATGGTGCAGGGGATCAGCGTCGGGCCGCGGCTGATCATGGACAACCCCGACCTGGTCTACGGCATGTTCCTGGCGATGTTCCTCGCCGCCGGCATGGTGCTGGTGTTCTGCCTGCTCAGCCTGCGCTGGTTCTTGCGTATCACCGAGATTCCCAAGTCGATCATCGTGCCGGTGGTGCTGGTGTGCTGCGCGGTGGGCGCACTGGCGCTCAACAACCGGGTGACCGATCTCTATCTGCTGATCGGGGTGGGGCTGTTCGGCTATCTGCTGGCCAAGCTCGACTATCCGCTGGCGCCGCTGGTGCTGGGGGTGATCCTGGGGCCGATCGCCGAGACCAACCTGCGCCGTGCGCTGATGGCCGACGAGAGCTGGACGCTGTTCTTCACCCGCCCGATCTCGCTGGCGCTGCTGGTGCTGGCCGCACTCTCGGTGGCGTTCAGCGTGCGCCGGGTGCTGCGCGACAGACACCGCGCCGCCGCCCGCTGAGCGCCGCGCCCCCGGCTCGACCCGCCCGCCGGGGGCGCTTCATCGGGGCATGGCATACCGCCACGGTTGTGCTAGTTTAGCGCCCGCCAGATCCTTGGAGGCCACATGGCACGACACCCCTTTTCCGCCCCCTCTCACGCCGCCACCGATGCTCCCATGGATGCCACCCCGCGCGGGCGTCTCGGTCTGGCGCCCATGGAGGGCGTGATCGACGCCGATACCCGGGCGCTGCTCAGCGCCGATGGCGCGCTGGACTGGTGCGTCACCGAGTTCGTGCGCGTGGTCGATGCGCGTCTGCCACCGCGGGTCTTCCTGCGCCACTGCCCGGAGCTGGCCGAGGCCGATGCAGCGGGGCCACAGACCCCGACCGCGACCCCGGTGACGCTGCAGCTGCTCGGCTCCGACCCGGCCGCCCTGGCCGCCAATGCCGAGCAGGCGATCGCCCTGGGCGCCACCCGGCTCGATCTCAACTTCGGCTGCCCGGCCAAGACGGTCAATCGCCACGATGGCGGCGCCTCGCTGCTGCGTACGCCGGCGCGCGTGGCGCGGGCGGTGGCGGCAGTCGCCGAAGTGGCTGCCGCTCGTGGCGCCACGGTGAGCGCCAAGCTGCGCCTGGGCTTCGACGACCGCCGGGTGGCGCTGGCCTGCGCGCTGGCCGCCGAGGACGGCGGTGCCCACGAGCTGGTGGTGCATGCGCGCACCCGGCGCGAGGGTTACCGCCCGCCGGCGCACTGGGAGTGGGTCGCCAGGATTCGCGCCGCCGTCGACGTACCGGTGGTGGTCAACGGCGATATCTGGACGCTCGAGGCGTACTGGCAGGCGCGGACGCTCTCCGGCTGCGCCGACGTCATGCTCGGCCGCGGCATGCTCGCCGACCCCTGGCTGGCGCGCCGCATCCGCCACTGGCAGGCGAGCGGCGGCGAGCGCCTGGCGACGACGCCCTGGGCGGCCCGCGCCGAGGTGCTGTGCCGCTACGCCGCGCGCAAGCAGGCAGCGGGCATGGCGGAGAAATTCATCGTCGCGCTGCTCAAGCAGTGGCTCAACATCATGCGCGGACGCGACGCCGAGGCCGCCGCGCGTTTCACCGCGCTGCGCCGGGAGACCGCGCTGGCGCCGCTGCTGGCCGGCCTGGCACAGCCGGCGCTGAGCGAACCCGCCCCGGCCACGGCGCTGGTATAAGACGCTGGCGGGCACCCGCCACGTTGGCCGCCCGCCTTGCCGGCGCGACCTCCTCGGCGCTTCCCGCCATGCGCTTGCAGATGCTGCGCGACACGCAAACGAAAACACCCGCATGCCGAAGCATGCGGGTGTCATCTGTATGGCGCGCCCGGGAGGATTCGAACCTCCGACCACCTGATTCGTAGTCAGGTACTCTATCCAGCTGAGCTACGGGCGCTTGAAATCGTTCGAGACGTCAGGTCTCTGGTACTGCTGCGCGACACTGCTTCAAGTGAGTGGCGCGCCCGGGAGGATTCGAACCTCCGACCACCTGATTCGTAGTCAGGTACTCTATCCAGCTGAGCTACGGGCGCTTGTCACTGACTCTGTCGCGAGTCGCAGGCGATGCCTGAGCTATCGCTGCGTTTGTCGATCCTTGCCGTGACTCTCGGGTCGAACCCAAAGGTCAATGGCGGAGAGGGAGGGATTCGAACCCTCGATGAGGCTATAAACCCCATACTCCCTTAGCAGGGGAGCGCCTTCAGCCACTCGGCCACCTCTCCCTGATCGACGGCGCGTAGGTTACCCATTTCGCCGGGGCTTGTCCAGTCGAAGCCCAAACTTTTTTCCAAAAAAACCTCAAAGGATGAACGGGTTACCGCGAGAGGCGAGGCGTAGCGTGGGATAGAGAGCGTCGAGGAGTGTTCCGAGACGAGCCCGAGCCGATAAAGGGGACGACTTCACCAGCCCAGACGGTTCCAGTATGCGCGCTGCGCTATACGCCGGGACCGCCATCTTCGTCTTCGGATTTCTCACGCTGGATGCGCTGATAGATCTCTTCGCGATGGACGGCCACATCCTTGGGCGCATTGACGCCGATGCGCACCTGATTCCCTTTCACTCCCAGGACGGTGACGGTGATATCGTCGCCGATCATGAGAGTCTCTCCCACTCGACGGGTCAGGATGAGCATTGTCTGATCTCCTTCTCAGGGCCTTCTTCCATTCTCGGGTCACGCTCTCGGGCCGCTTGCGGCGGTCGCTCACCGCCCGAGGAGCGATTATGCGTCATAAGGCCTACCAGGCCAATGACGCCGTTCCATGACAACCCTCGGCTACGTTGAAGAAGCGCTCGCTTCCTTTCACTTCGTCCAACTCACCCTAAGCGTAGAACGCCTGAGACATTCTTGAAGGTTTATTCGGTTATTCGCTTTGGATGCTGTCTTTGTCGAGGCCGAAGGCGGTGTGGAGCGCGCGCACGGCGAGTTCCATCGTCTTCTCGTCGATGACCACGGAGATCTTGATTTCGGAGGTCGAGACCATGCGGATATTGATGTTCTCCTCGGCCAGCACGCGGAACATCTTGGACGCCACACCGGCGTGCGAACGCATGCCCACGCCGACCAGCGAGACCTTGGCGATGTTGTCGTCGCCGCGCAGCTCACCGCCGCCCAGTGCCGGGATGACGTCATCCTGCAGGATGCGCATGGTCTGCTTGTAGTCGCCCTTGCCCACGGTGAAGGTGAAGTCGGTGTAGTCGCCGGTCGGCGCCACGTTCTGCACGATCATGTCGACTTCGATATTGGCATCGGCGATCGGGCCGAGAATGCGCGACGCGACCCCGGGAACGTCGGGGGTGTTGAGCAGCGTCAGCTTGGCTTCGTTGGCGGTGAAGGCGATACCGGAGATCAGCGGTTCTTCCATCGATTCGATTTCCTCGTCTGCCACGATCAGCGTGCCGGGCCCTTCCTCGAAGCTCGACAGCACGCGAAGCGGTACATTGTATTTGCCGGCGAACTCCACCGAACGGATCTGCAGCACCTTGGAGCCGAGACTGGCCAGCTCGATCATCTCCTCGACGGTGATGCGCTCCAGGCGCTGCGCCTTGGAGCAGACCCGCGGGTCGGTGGTGTAGACCCCGTCGACGTCGGTGTAGATCTGGCACTCGTCGGCGCCCAGAGCCGCGGCCAGCGCCACGCCGGTGGTGTCGGAGCCGCCGCGACCGAGGGTGGTGATGTTGCCCTCTTCGTCGACCCCCTGGAAACCGGCGACCACGACGACCTGACCCTCGGCCAGATCTTCCTTGAGGTCGTCGGTCTCAATGCGCTGGATACGCGCCTTGGTGTGCGCGCTGTCGGTGCGGATACCCACCTGCGCCCCGGTGTAGGAAGTGGCCGGTACGCCCAGCTGATGCAGGGCCATGGCCAGCAGCGAGATGGTGACCTGCTCGCCGGTGGAGACCAGCATGTCCATTTCGCGCGGGGTGGGGTCCTCGTTGATCTGGCTGGCGAGATCGATCAGGCGATTGGTTTCGCCGCTCATCGCGGAGACCACCACCACGATCTGATGACCGTCGTCACGGAAGCGTTTGACCTTCTCCGCGACCGCCTTGATCCGCTCGACGGTGCCCACCGAGGTCCCACCAAACTTTTGTACGTATAGCGCCATGAGTCTGTTCGTCACTCCCTAGCGTTGTGGGCCGCCCTGGGATGGCGGCCACATGTATGTCGGTTCCACCCAAATGCGTATGTCGATTCAGCCCAGCTGTTCGGCCACCCACGCATGCACGCTGTCGAGCGCCTGGGGCAGCTGGCTCGGGTCGCTGCCGCCGGCCTGCGCCATGTCGGCACGCCCGCCGCCCTTGCCGCCGACCTGGGCCGCCACGTGGTTGACCAGTTCCCCCGCCTTCAGCCGCCCGGTGAGGTCGTCGGTGACCCCAGCGATGAGGCTGACCTTGCCTTCCTGCGCGGCGCCGAGCACCAGCACGCCGGAACCCAGTTTCTGCTTGAGCTGGTCGTGCAGGCCGCGCAGCTCCTTGCCACCCACCCCTTCGATACGCGTGGCGAGTACGCGCACCCCGGCGACCTCGCGCACGGCGTCGAGCAGCTCGTTGCCGGCCGCGCTGGCCACTTTGGCCTTGAGCCGCTCGAGCTCCTTCTCCAGCGTGCGCTGGCGCTCGAGCACGCTGTCCAGACGCTCGACCACCTGCTCCGGGCGCGCCTTGAGACGTTCGCCCACGGCGTTGAGCTGGCGCTCCTGGGCATCGAACCAGGCCAGGGCCCCTTCCCCCGTGACCGCCTCGATGCGCCGCACGCCGGCGGCGGTGCCGGACTCGGCGACGATATGGAACGGCCCGATATCGCCGGTACGCGCCACGTGGGTGCCGCCACACAGTTCGATCGAGAAGCCGTCGCTGCCGATGGTGAGCACGCGCACGGCGTCGGCGTACTTGGCCTCGAACAGCGCCCGCGCGCCCTTGGCCTTGGCCTGATCGAGAGTCATCTGCTCGGTCTGGGTCGGGGCGTTGGCCAGAATCTCAGCGTTGACGATGCGGGTGATTTCCGCCAGTTGATTCGGCGTCACCGGCTCGAAGTGGCTGAAGTCGAAGCGTAAACGCTCAGCGCTCACCAGCGACCCTTTCTGCTGCACGTGGTCGCCCAGGGTGCGGCGCAGCGCTTCGTGCAGCAGGTGGGTAGCGGAGTGATTGCGCATGGTGGCCTGACGCAGCGAGGCATCGACCTGCGGCGCGAGCGTCTGTCCCACGCTCAGTTCGCCCTCGAGCAGCACGCCCTCGTGCAGGTGGTGACCCGCCTGCTTGCGCGTGTCGGTGACCTGGAAGCGGGCGCCGTCGCCGTGCAGATAGCCGGTATCGCCGACCTGGCCGCCGGACTCGGCGTAGAACGGCGTGCGGTCGAGCACCACCACGCCTTTCTGGCCCGCTTCGAGGCGCTCGCGCTCGTTGCCCTGGGCGTCGACGATCGCGGTCACCCGGGCCTGATCCTCGAGCCGGTCGTAGCCGGTGAACTCGGTGCTGCCCTCGAGATTCAGCGCGGCCTCGTAGTCGCCACCGAACTGGCTGGCGGCGCGGGCGCGCTGGCGCTGCGCTTCCAGCTCGCGCTCGAAGCCGGCCTCGTCGAGGGTCACGCCGCGCTCGCGGCAGACATCGGCGGTCAGGTCATAGGGGAAGCCGTAGGTGTCGTAGAGCTTGAACACGGTCTCGCCCGGGAGCACGTCGCCGTCGAGATCGGCGAGCGCCGCCTCGAGCAGCCCCATGCCGTGGTCCAGCGTCCGCGCGAACTGCTCTTCTTCCTTGAGCAGCACGCGTTCGATCTGCTCGCGCGCCTGGCGCAGCTCCGGGTAGGCCTCGCCCATCTCGGCATCGAGCGCCGCCACCAGCTTGTGGAAGAAGGTGCCACTGGCGCCGAGCTTGTGGCCGTGGCGGATGGCACGGCGGATGATCCGACGCAGCACGTAGCCGCGCCCCTCGTTGGAGGGCAGTACGCCATCGACGATCAAGAAGGCACAGGAGCGGATGTGGTCGGCGATCACGCGCAGCGACGGCGTGGTGGTATCGGCATGGCCGGTGACCTCGGCGGCAGCTGCCAGCAGCGCCTGGAACAGATCGATCTCGTAGTTGGAGTGCACGCCCTGCATCACCGCCGCCATGCGCTCCAGGCCCATGCCGGTATCGATCGACGGCTTGGGCAGCGGGTGCAGCTCGCCGCTGGCATCGCGGTCGAACTGCATGAAGACCAGATTCCACACCTCGATGTAGCGGTCGCCGTCTTCTTCCGGGCTTCCCGGCGGGCCGCCCCACACTTCAGGGCCGTGGTCGTAGAAGATCTCCGAGCACGGGCCGCACGGGCCGGTGTCGCCCATCTGCCAGAAGTTGTCCTCGTCGAGTCGCGACAGCCGCGCCGGGTCGACCCCGATCTCGTCGACCCAGATGGTCGCCGCCTCGTCGTCGCTGTGGTGCACGGTGACCCACAGGCGCTCCTTGGGCAGCCCCAGCACCTCGGTGATGAAGGTCCAGGCAAAGCGAATGGCATCGGCCTTGAAGTAGTCGCCGAAGCTGAAGTTGCCCATCATCTCGAAGAAGGTGTGGTGACGCGCGGTATAGCCGACGTTGTCGAGGTCGTTGTGCTTGCCACCGGCGCGCACGCAGCGCTGGGCCGAGGTCGCTCGCACATAGGGCCGCGGGTCGCGCCCCAGGAACACATCCTTGAACGGCACCATGCCGGCGTTGGTGAAGAGCAGGGTCGGGTCGTTTTCCGGCACCAGAGAGGCAGAAGGCACGATGGTGTGTCCGCGCTCCTCGAAGTAGTTCAGGAAAGCCTGTCTGATAGCTGCGCTTTTCATAAACAATCCGTAGCGAGAGTCCGTGGCAAAAATCCGTGACGACGGATCTTGGCGAAAGTCCGTGACGATAGGCGTGCCCACGGCGGCAAACGGACCACGTGGCGACGCGCAGACGGCCGTCTCGGCAGCGATGTGCTGCTCCTGCGGCCATCGCAAGGCGCGTTAGTATAACGTGGTCGACTGTGAGTCTGTCGAGTGCGACACCCATGTCGCCGACATTCGCCGCCCTCGGGCGAATCGGACCACCCGATCCGGTAACGCCAGACCAGGTCTGCACGAGACGCGTGTCATGGATGACATCGGAACGGGAAAAGGACGCAAGAGAGCTGGGAAAGCGGGAGCAGGTGAGGAGAACTGGGGAAGATGAAGCCGGGAAAAATGGGCTGATGGGAAGCGCGGAAAGAGGACAGGAAAAGAGAAGCGCGTGCCGCGGGCGCAACGAGGAAAGCGCGGCTGTGAAGCGCCAGGGTGAGAAGTCTCGCAGTCCGGTGCGCTACGCTGACAGCGCGACGCACCAGGGGTGCCGCCAGGCTCGGCAAGGTCGAAGATAAAGCCCGAGAGCTCAATCCTCCCAGGCGTGGCGCATGGCGTGGCGCACCTGATCGAAGCCGAACCCGCGTCCGGCCAGGAAGCGTTCGCGCTTGGCCCGCTCACGGGGCGTGCTGCCGGGCCCGGAGAAGCGCTTGGCCAGGGCCTGACACGCCAGGTCCTGCCAGTCCGGCGCCTCCGCCTCGAGGGCCAGCGCCGCCAGGGCGTCGTCGATGCCGCGCTGAGCCAGATCGCCGCGAATCCGCACCGGGCCGTGACCGAGCTGCACCCGGGAACGCACGAAGATCTCGGCGAAGCGAGTATCGGACTGCAGCCCGTCCGCCGCCAGCGCGTCCAGCGTGACGGCGATCTCATCACGCTCGACGCCCTTGGCCGCCAGACGCTGTTCGAGCTCGGCGCGACTGTACTCGCGGCGTGCCAGCAGGGCGATCGCCCGCTCCCGGGGCGGGATCTCCGCAGCGTCAGCCATGGCGTGTTCTCCTCCTCGGCAACGCCCTGAACATCGGGCGCGTCTTCAACCCAACCGCCTGCCCCGCCTCGCGCTACAGCAGCGAGTCGTTGGCGTCGTCGGTGGCCGCGGCTTCCGTTTCCTTCTCCTTGTCCTTCTCCTTGGGCGCGGCAACGGCCAGCAGCTGGGCGCGAATCTGATCCTCGATCTCGGTCATGATCGCCGGATTCTCTTCCAGGTACTGGGCCGCATTGGCCTTGCCCTGGCCGATCTTGCTGCCCTTGTAGCTGTACCAGGCACCGGCCTTGTCGACCAGGCTGCACTGCACGCCCAGGTCGATCACCTCGCCGGCATGGTAGATGCCCTTGCCGTAGAGAATCTGGAACTCGGACTGGCGGAACGGCGGCGCCACCTTGTTCTTGACCACCTTGACCCGGGTCTCGTTACCGGTGACCTCGTCACCCTGCTTGACCGAGCCGATGCGGCGAATGTCGAGACGCACGCTGGAGTAGAACTTCAGCGCGTTACCGCCGGTGGTGGTCTCGGGGCTGCCGAACATCACCCCGATCTTCATGCGGATCTGGTTGATGAACACCACCATGCAGTTGGCGTTCTTGATGTTGCCGGTGATCTTGCGCAGTGCCTGCGACATCAAACGTGCCTGCAGGCCGACGTGGGAGTCGCCCATCTCGCCCTCGATCTCGGCGCGCGGGGTGAGCGCCGCCACCGAGTCGATGATGATGACGTCGACACCGCCGGAGCGCACCAGCATGTCGCAGATCTCCAGCGCCTGCTCGCCGGTGTCCGGCTGCGACACCAGCAGCTGGTCGAGGTCGACCCCCAGCTTCTCGGCGTAGCTCGGATCGAGCGCGTGCTCGGCGTCGATGAAGGCGCAGGTCTTGCCCTGCTTCTGCGCCTGGGCGATCACCGACAGGGTCAGGGTGGTCTTGCCCGAGGATTCAGGGCCGAAGATCTCGACCACGCGGCCGTAGGGCAGACCGCCCACCCCAAGGGCGATATCCAACCCCAGCGAGCCGGTCGAGACCACCGGGATGGCGGTGCGCGGCGTATCGCCCAGACGCATCACGGTGCCTTTGCCGAATTGGCGGTCGATCTGCGACAAAGCCGCGCTGAGTGCCTTGCTGCGATTTTCGTCCTGTGCCATGAAAGTCTCCTGTGAGTGCGTCGAAGACGAGCCTTGGAAAGCTGGCGTCGTGGGATGGCGGCCGGAAAAGTGAGCCCGTCGCATAGGGCCACCCTGTGGGAGAGGCGACCTCGGCGACGGGCGAGACGGCCAGGCCGCCCGATCACTGTATGATTAGCCAGTAGTATGGCGAAAAAAATCGCCCGCGCCTATATCCTCGCGTCGATTTTCCGCCTGCGTCGCTGCATTTTCCGGGATCGCGCCGGGAGAGGCCAGCGCCAAGTGCCGCTCAGGCCTCGGCGACGAGCGATTCGAGCAGCCCCGCCAGGGCGATCGCCACCGCCTGGGCGCGCACCGCGGCACGCTCCCCCGGCAGCCGAAAACACGCCACTCGCTGGGCCTCGGCATCGCCCCAGGCGAACCACACCGTCCCCACCGGCTTCTCGGCACTGCCGCCGCCGGGGCCGGCCACGCCGCTGATCGCCACGCCGAGCTCGGCGCCGCTGTCGCGGCAGGCGCCGGCGACCATCTCGCGCACGGTGGCCGCGCTGACCGCCCCATGCTGCTCAAGCGTCTGCGCCGAAACCCCCAACATGCGCTGCTTGGCGGCATTGGCGTAGGTGACATAACCGCTGGCGAAGTAGCCCGAGCTCCCGGCGATCGCGGTGATCGCCTCGGCCACGCCGCCCCCGGTGCACGACTCGGCGGTGGTGACGAAACAGCCGGCGGCCAGACACGCCTCGCCCAGGCGTCGGGCAAGCACCTGCGGGTCCTGATCACTGCCGGGAGGCAGCGGATGGTCGGTGGGCAAGCTCATGGGGTCTCCTGCGGCTCGAGCGCCGCACCGGTCTCGTCTGCCGGGCAGGCGCGTCGTGTCATGCCAGTGGTGGCATGCGAGTGGTCTCAGGTGAGTAGTATGCGAGCTTTGCGCGTCGACGCAACGCGCGCGGCCGACGCACAGCACAAGCGCGCCCCGGCGGGCGACTATTCGGCGTCGCGCGGATGGGTGGGCGGCAGCGGCTGCGCGTGCCCCCCGGCACACAGATCGGCGACCGCGATCTCGAGCAGGATGACCGCCAGTTCGCTGACGTTGACGTTGCGCCGGTTGGCCTCGATCGAGAGCAGCCTGAACGTGGAGTCGCTGAGGTGATTGAGCACCAGCCGGGCCATGAGGGGGTCCTCGGATGCCGATTTCACCCACTGTAACGATTCGCCCGCCGCGGGCGAGACTGAAAACACTACACCTCGGGCATGAACCGGCGTCACCCCGGCACGGGCGATCGGCGATGCAGCAACGCTGACCCCCGTGGTAACCTTCGGCCTTTCTCCATGTTTCATGTTTCATGTTTCATGTTTCATGCTTCGCCGGCCCCGGCGAGGCGCGTGCCGCCATGATGCCCCACGATACCCAGAGAGCCTCGTAACGCCATGCAGGATACGGCCGCCAGCAAAGCCCAGCAGCATACGCCGATGATGGCGCAGTACCTCAAGATCAAGCGCGAGCACCCCGAGGTGCTGCTGTTCTACCGCATGGGCGATTTCTACGAACTGTTCTACGACGACGCCAAGCGCGCCGCCAAGCTGCTCGACATCACCCTGACCGCGCGCGGTCAATCAGCCGGTTCGCCGATCCCCATGGCCGGCGTGCCCTACCACAGCGCCGAGTCCTATCTGGCGCGGCTGGTGCGCTCGGGCGAGTCGGTGGCGATCTGCGAGCAGATCGGCGACCCCGCCACCAGCAAGGGGCCGGTGGAGCGCCGGGTGGTGCGGATCGTCACCCCCGGCACGCTGCACGACGAGGCGCTGCTCGATGAGCGCCGCGACAATCTGCTGGTGGCCCTGCACCGCCACGGCGAGCGCTGGGGCATCGCCTGGCTGGAGCTATCCAGCGGCCGCTTCGCCGTGCTCGAGGTCGACGGCGAGGCCGACATGCAGGCCGAGATCCATCGCCTGCAACCGGCCGAGCTGCTCGCCGCCGAGACCCAGGACCTGCCCCCGGCGCTGGCCGAGCGCACCGGGCTGCGTCGCCAGAACGACTGGCACTTCGACCTGGAGACCGCCAACCGCCTGCTGTGCGACCAGTTCCAGGTGGCCGATCTGCGCGGCTTCGGCTGCACCCATCTGGAGGTCGCGCTGGTCGCCGCCGGGGTGCTGATCGACTACGCCCGCGACACCCAGCGCTCGCGCCTGCCCCACGTCAACGCCCTCGGTATCGAGAGCCGCGACGACGCGGTGGTGATCGATGCCGCCAGCCGCCGCAATCTGGAGATCGACATCAATCTCGGCGGCAGCGGCGACAACACCCTGGCCAGCGTGCTCGACACCACCACCACGCCGATGGGCTCGCGTTTGCTCAAGCGCTGGCTCAACCGCCCGCTGCGCGATCGCGCCCAGGTCAGCGCGCGCCAGGCGGCGGTGCAGCTGCTGCTGGAACAGGATGACCATCTGGCACTGCGCGAGATCCTGGGCGAGGTCGGCGACGTCGAGCGCATCCTCGCCCGGGTCGCCCTGCGCAGCGCCCGCCCGCGGGATCTGGCCCGCCTGCGCGACGCGCTCAATGCGCTGCCCCAGCTGCAGAGCGCGCTGGGCGCGATCGAGGGAGAGAGCGCCCTCGACGATCTGGCCCGGCACATTCGGCCCTACCCCGAGACGGCGGCGACCCTCAGCCAGGCGCTGATCGACAACCCGCCGGTGGTGATCCGCGACGGCGGCGTGATCCGCGAGGGCTTCGACGCCGAGCTCGACGAGTACCGCGGCCTGGCCGAGCACGCCGGCGACTATCTGGTGAAGCTGGAACTGCGCGAGCGCGAGCGCACCGGCCTGGCCGGGCTCAAGGTCGGCTACAACCGGGTCCACGGCTACTATATCGAGATCCCCCGGGCCCAGGCCCGCGAGGTGCCGGTGGACTATATCCGGCGCCAGACGCTGAAGAACGCCGAGCGCTTCATCATTCCCGAACTCAAGGAGTTCGAGGACAAGGCGCTGTCGGCCAAGTCGCGCGCCCTGGCCCGCGAGAAGCTGCTCTACGAAGGGCTGATCGAGACCCTCAACGCCGAGCTCGACGCGCTGCAGGCCACCGCCCGGGCGCTGGCCTCGCTGGACGTGCTGTGCACCTTCGCCGAGCGCGCGCGGAGTCTCGACTTCGTGCGCCCGCAGCTCGGCGAGACGCCCGGCGTCGAGATCATCGGCGGCCGCCACCCGGTGGTCGAGCACGTCAGCCAGCACCCCTTCGTGCCCAACGATCTGGTACTCGACGACGCCCGCCGCATGCTGGTTATCACCGGCCCCAACATGGGCGGCAAGTCGACCTACATGCGCCAGGCAGCGCTGATCGCCCTGCTCGCGCATACCGGCAGCTTCGTACCCGCCGAGCGCGCCGAGATCGGCCCGGTGGATCGCATCTTCACGCGTATCGGCTCCAGCGACGATCTCGCCGGCGGCCGCTCGACCTTCATGGTCGAAATGACCGAGACCGCCAGCATCCTGCACAACGCCACCGCCGAGAGCCTGGTGCTGATGGACGAGATCGGCCGCGGCACCAGCACCTTCGACGGCCTCTCGCTGGCCTGGGCCAGCGCCGAGCATCTGGCCCGCGCGCGCGCCTTCACCCTGTTCGCCACCCACTACTTCGAGATGACCGCGCTGGCCGAGCAGCAGGAGACGGTGGCCAACGTCCACCTCACCGCCGCCGAGCACAAGGAGGGCATCGTCTTCATGCACCGGGTCGAAGAGGGGCCGGCGAGCCAGAGCTACGGCCTCCAGGTGGCCCAGCTGGCCGGCGTGCCGCAGCCGGTGATCGCGCGTGCCCGCGAGAAGCTGGCCAGCCTCGAGCAGCCACCGACCGCCCCCGCCGAGCGCAGCGCGGCCACCCACGCCGCCGCGCCGCAGCAGGCGGACCTGTTCGCGGCCCCGGTGCATCCGCTGGTGGAGGCGCTGGCGTCGCTGGACGTCGACGCGCTCACGCCGCGCGCGGCGCTGGAACTGCTCTACGAGTGGAAGGCCAAGCAGTAGTCCGCTGGCGCCGTGGCGGGCCGGCTCGGCCCGCCACGGCATAACGCCATTCCCAGACGTTCCCAGCCTCAACTTGCCGCTGCCGCCGGGCGACGCCTAGAATATGGCGCCATTCCAACGTGGCATCCGCGTGCGCATGGCGGATACCCGGGCACGACCGGCGTGGGTGGTCGTGAGCGGGCAGCAAACGCAAGAACAGCGGCCGGCAGAGGCCGCGACCCAGTGACCGTGACCGAGAAAAAGAGGGGCCAGCCGCGCATCCGCCCCGGCAATAGGAGAGATCACCCATGACGTTCGTCGTCACCGAGAACTGCATCAAGTGCAAATACACCGACTGCGTCGAAGTCTGCCCGGTGGACTGCTTCTATGAGGGCCCGAACTTCCTCGTCATCCATCCGGACGAGTGCATCGACTGCGCCCTGTGCGAGCCGGAGTGCCCCGCCGAAGCGATCTTCTCGGAGGACGAGCTGCCGGCGGGACAGGAGAAGTTCATCGAGCTGAACGCGGAGCTTTCCGAGGTGTGGCCCAACATCACCGAGCAGAAGGACCCGCCGGAGGATGCCAAGGAGTGGGATGGCAAGCCAGGCAAGATCGAGCTGCTCGAACGCTGATTTGCCATTACGCTTGGCCATACTGTGTTGAAATCAATCTCAAAGTGCTCATTTACACCTCGTAAACTCCGCTTTTTCGATTGATTTCGCCTTGTCTGGCCTGCGCTCATGACGCAAATCGGCCTCCATCGGACGCTTACTGCCGAAGAACGCAAGAAGGCCGCTCATCGAGCGGCCTTCTTGCGTTGGGTCCTGCGCTGAGCGAACCGTGCCCGATCACGGGCAACTGTGGCGAGCCGGGCCGTCTGGGACGTGCCCGGCTGACGAGCGTTACTGGCCCTTGATCGCCTTCAACCCCGGATAGGCCGCCTTGCCTTCCAGCTCCTGCTCGATCACCAGCAGGCGGTTGTACTTGGCCACGCGGTCGGAGCGGCACAGCGAGCCGGTCTTGATCTGGCCGGCGGCGGTGCCCACGGCGAGGTCGGCGATGGTGGTGTCCTCGGTCTCGCCGGAGCGGTGCGAGATCACCGCGGTGAAGCCGGCGTCCTGGGCCATCTTGATCGCATCCAGGGTCTCGGAGAGCGAGCCGATCTGGTTGAACTTGATCAGGATCGAGTTGCCGATCTGCTCGTCGATGCCGCGCTTGAGGATGCGCGTATTGGTGACGAAGAGATCGTCGCCGACCAGCTGCACGCGGTCGCCGAGCTTCTCGGTGAGGGCCTTCCAGCCGTCCCAGTCGGACTCGTCCATGCCATCCTCGACCGAGACGATCGGGTAGGCGTCGCACAGCTCGGCCAGGTAGTCGGCGAAACCGGCGGCGTCATAGGACTTGCCTTCGCCGGAAAGGTCGTAGGTGCCGTCCTTGTAGAACTCGCTGGAAGCGCAGTCGAGGGCCAGGGTGACGTCCTTGCCCAGGGTGTAGCCGGCGTCGGAGACCGCCTGCTTGATCACCGCCAGCGCCTCGGCGTTGGAGGCCAGGTTGGGGGCGAAGCCGCCCTCGTCGCCCACCGAGGTGGAGAGCCCCTTGGCCGACAGCACCTTCTTCAGCGCGTGGAAGATCTCCGCGCCCATGCGCAGCGCCTCGCGGAAGTTGGGCGCGCCCACCGGCTGGACCATGAACTCCTGGATGTCGACGTTGTTGTCGGCATGCTCGCCGCCGTTGAGGATGTTCATCATCGGCACCGGCATCAGGTAGTGGCCCGGCTGGCCGTAGAGCTCGGCGATGTGCGCGTAGAGCGGCACGCCCTTGGCGATCGCCGCCGCCTTGGCCGCCGCCAGCGACACCGCGAGGATGGCGTTGGCGCCCAGGTTGGCCTTGTTGTCGCTGCCGTCGAGATCGAGCATGGCCTGGTCCAGCGCACGCTGGTCACTGGCATCCATCCCCACCAGGCGCTCGCGGATCCGACCGTTGACGGCCTCCACCGCCTTGAGCACGCCCTTGCCCAGGTAACGGCCCTTGTCGCCGTCACGCAGTTCGAGCGCTTCCCGCGAGCCGGTGGAGGCACCGCTCGGCGCGCAGGCGCTGGCGCTGATGCCACCGCTCAGCACGACCTGAGCCTGAACGGTCGGGTTACCTCGGGAATCGAGCACTTCGAGGGCGCGGATATCAACGATCTCAGCCATGTTACGTCGTCCTGTCGGTTGAAAAACTCAAGCAGTGAGCGTGAAGCGTCCGGCACGGCGTGCGCCGGATGCGGAAAAGCGGATTCATGTTACCAGCTTTCGCCGGCGCGACGAGACGCCGCGTGGCGTTTCATGCTCCCGTACGCGTACCGACAAGAATACGCATCCCGAAAAGGCAGCACGGGTCCGGAAAGAAGGCAGCACGGGTCCGGAAAGAAGGCAGCATGGGTCCGGAAAGAAGGCAGCATGGGCCCGGAAAGGCAGCACGAGTCCAGACGAAAGAGTATGAGCCCTGCACAACGAGAGCGGGGGATGAATCGCTTCATCCCCCGCCGTGGTCACTCCTGGTGGCTCGCGCCCTGCTGCCGCTGGCGGCTCGCCTTGTGCTCCAGCGCCGCATTGACGAAGCCGGTGAACAGCGGATGGCCGTCGCGCGGCGTGGAGGTGAACTCCGGGTGGAACTGACACGCCACGAACCAGGGGTGATCGGGCAGCTCGATCATCTCTACCAGCGACTGATCGCCGCTCTTGCCGGAGATCACCAGACCGGCCTGCTCCAGCTCGCCGATGAACTGGTTGTTGACCTCGAAGCGGTGGCGATGGCGCTCGGTGATGGTATCCAGGCCATAGATCGCCTGTGCCCGCGAGCCGGAGGCGAGCTGGCACTCCTGACCGCCCAGGCGCATGGTGCCGCCCAGGTCGGAGGCTTCGTCACGCAGCTCGATCTGACCCTCGGCGTTGATCCACTCGGTGATCAGGCCGACCACCGGGTGCTGGGTATCACGGGTGAACTCGGTGGAGTTGGCATCGGCCCAGCCGGCCACGTGGCGGGCGAACTCGATCACCGCCACCTGCATGCCGAGACAGATACCGAGATACGGGATGCCGTTCTCGCGGGCGAAGCGGGCGGTGGCGATTTTGCCCTCGACGCCGCGCTCGCCGAAGCCGCCGGGCACCAGAATGGCGTCCTTGCCGGCCAGGCGCTCGGTGCCGTGGCGCTCGATCAGCTCGGAGTCGATGTACTCGACGTTGACCTTGACCCGGGTCTGGATACCGGCGTGGATCAGTGCTTCGTTGAGCGACTTGTAGGCGTCGAGCAGCTCCATGTACTTGCCGACCATGGCGATATTGATCGACTTGAGCGGGTTGAGCTTGGCATCGAGCACGTGGACCCACTCGGCCAGATCGGCGGCCGGCGCGTCCAGGCGCAGCTTGTCGCAGACGATGTCGTCGAGGCCGTGCTCGTGCAGCATCAGCGGAATGCGATAGATGGTGTCGGCATCCTGCAGCGGGATGACCGCGCGCTCTTCGACGTTGGTGAACAGCGCGATCTTGCGCCGCTCGCTCTCCTCCAGCTCGACTTCGCTGCGGCAGATCAGGATGTCCGGCTGGATACCGATCGAGCGTAGCTCCTTGACGCTGTGCTGGGTCGGCTTGGTCTTGGTCTCGCCGGCGGTCTTGATGTAGGGCACCAGGGTCAGGTGCATGAACAGCGCACGGCTGGCCCCGACTTCGCTGCGCAGCTGGCGGATCGACTCCAAAAACGGCAGCGACTCGATGTCACCGACGGTGCCGCCGATCTCCACCAGCGCCACGTCGTATCCCTCTCCCCCCTTGATCACACGGTGCTTGATCTCGTCGGTGATGTGCGGGATCACCTGCACCGTACCGCCGAGATAGTCGCCGCGGCGCTCCTTGCGCAGCACGTGTTCGTAGACGCGGCCGGTGGTGAAGTTGTTGCCCTGGGTCATCTTGGTGCGGATGAAGCGCTCGTAGTGGCCCAGGTCGAGGTCGGTTTCCGCGCCATCCTCGGTGACGAACACCTCGCCATGCTGGAACGGGCTCATGGTGCCCGGATCGACGTTGATGTACGGATCCAGCTTGAGAATGGTCACCTTGAGGCCGCGGGCCTCGAGAATGGCCGCCAGCGAGGCCGCCGCAATGCCCTTGCCCAAGGAGGACACAACGCCGCCGGTCACGAAGATATATCGTGTCATGGAAAACCTGTCGAATCGTGGTCGTAAAGCCGTGAGAAAGACCCGGGGGAGAAAGTCGGGCCAGGATGGGACGCCAGACTACCAGAGAGCGGCCCGCGGCTCAATTTGCGCTGCGCGAAAGCGCGGCCACCGCAGCGCTCAGCCGTGCACCGCCCGCTGCAGCCGCTCCAGACGATGATCGCGAATGCCCAGGGCGTGGAGATCGCTGACCGTGTTGTCGAGATACTCGCGGCACGAGCCGAGCACGCCGCGGCCGGTACGCAGGAGCCGGATCACCGTCTCGTCCGACTGACGCCCGATGTAACGGTCGTGGGCCGGATTGATCACGAAAGCGATGCCCCACAGCGCGCCGATATCGCTGCTCAGGCGCACCCAGCGCGGCTGATAGGCCCCGGTGAGCATCTCACGGCGCCACACCAGGGTCAGCTCGCGCTCGAGATTGGCCGCCGGTACCCGCAGCGCCACCCCGCGGCACGAACCACCCGGCGCCAGTGCCAGCATCAGCCCCGGCGAGTCGGGGGTGCCGCGTCCGTGCTCCAGCTTGAGGCAGAAGTCGCGGTGGTAGCCGTAGAGCCGGCAGGTATGGCGCTCGGCGACCTCGACGCAGGGGTTCCAGATCAGCGAGCCGTAGGCGAACAGATAGACGCCATCGAGATCGCGGGCGGGCTCGGGCACGTTCGCCAGCATCTCGCGCACGGAGGCGTCGAGCGCCGCCGGCGAGGTCAGCGGCACCTCGGGATAGGTGCGCTCGAAGTAGCGCCGCAGGCGGTCCTGTTCGAGCACCTCGCGGGTCATCGCGAGCGACTGCTCGCCGGACTGCGGGTCGCTGGCTTGGGAATCTCTCATGCGGGTCACCCCTGGCAGTGATCGAGCGGCCGCCGACAGGGCGGCCGCAGCGGGCCGGCTTGGCGTACCAATTCTAGGACTGGGCGTCGGGCTGGCGTCTGCCCACGCCATAGCGCAACAGCGCATGCAGGGCGATGGCGCCGAAGGTGGCGGTCCCGATGCCGTCCAGGGTAAAGCCCCCCAGGGCCAGCGAGAAGTTGCCCGCGCCCAGCACCAGCGTCACCGCCACCACGATCAGATTGGTGGTATCGCCCAGATCGACCGCGTTCTGCACCCAGATGCGCGCGCCGGCCACCGCGATCAGCCCGAACACCACGATCGAGGCCCCGGCCAGCACCGGCCCCGGGATGGTCTGGATCAGCGCGCCGAAGCGCGGCGAGAAACCGAGCAGGATGGCGAAGCCGGCGGCGGCGACGAAGATCAGCGTCGAGTAGACCTTGGTCACCGCCATCACCCCGATGTTCTCGGCGTAGGTGGTGACGCCGGTGCCCCCGGCGCTGCCCGAGACCACGGTAGCCACGCCGTCGGCGAAGAAGGCGCGCCCGATGTAGGGGTCGAGATCGCGCCCGGTCATCGCGCCCACCGCCTTGATATGGCCCAGGTTCTCGGCCACCAGGATCACCGCCACCGGCGCGATCAGGACCATGGCGTGGGGGTCGAACTGCGGCGCGCTGAAGGTCGGCAGCCCCAGCCAGGGGGCGGCATTGATCACCGAGAAGTCGATCGGCGTGCCCCAGCCGAAACCGTTGGTGACCAGGGCATAGATCGCATAGGCGGCGATCAGCCCGATCAGGATCAGCAGCCGCTGCAGCATGCCCCGGGTGAGCACCGCCGCCAGGCCGATGCACAGCACGGTCACCAGCGCCATGAGCGAATCGAAGGTGGAGCCGGCGACGCTGGACACCGCCACCGGGGCCAGGTTGAGCCCGATGGTCATGACGATGGCGCCGGTCACCACCGGCGGCAGCAGCACGTCGATCCAGCGCGTGCCCAGCGCCATCACCACCAGCCCGACCAGGGCGTAGAGCGCCCCGCAGGCGATGATACCGCCCAGCGCCACGCCGATATTGGGGTTGGCGCCGCTACCGGCATAGCCGGTGGCCGCGATCACCACACCAATGAAGGCGAAACTGGAGCCCAGATAGCTGGGCACCCGACCGCCGACGACGACAAAGAACAGCAGCGTGCCGATCCCCGACATCAGGATCGCCAGATTGGGGTCGAAGCCCATCAGCAGCGGCGCCAGCACGGTGGAGCCGAACATCGCCACGGCGTGCTGGATTCCCATCAGCAGGGTCTGGGGGGCGGCTAGCGTCTCGTCGGGGGCGACCAGGGCGACGCGCTTGGCGTCGACGCGGCGCCAGTGCGGAAACCAGGATGACATCGGGTTTGTTCTCCAGAGCAGCGGCCGGGGGCGCCAGCGGCGTTCGACCGCGCGAAAGCGATTGTTGTCGGCGTGGCCGGCGAATCGACGGGCCGGCGCGCATTCTAGCGCAGTCGTGGGTCGCTGCCTCTCCCCTGTGGCTTCACGCCAGGCCGGCGCAGGTGAACTACGCTGAGGCTATCGGTGCCGTCACGCGGCCCGAGCGCGAGTTCCCGGCGTCGCCATCGGGGAAGGATGGGACGCCCGCCACCAGCCAACCAGGGAGTGGATATGCAACGCTACGACTATCTCATCGTCGGCGCCGGCATGGTCGCCGCCAACGCCGTCGACGGCATCCGCGAGCGCGACAGCGAGGGCAGCATCGGCATTCTGGGCGCCGAGCCGCGCGGGCCGGTGACCCGCCCGGCACTCTCCAAGAAGCTCTGGACCGACCCCGAGTTCGGCTACGACAAGATCTGGATGCAGCCGGAGCAGGACCCCGGCACCACGCTCCATGTCGACACCCGGGTCAGCGCCATCGACCGCCAGGCGCGAAAGGTCACCACCCGCAACGGCGAGACCTTCGGCTACGGCCAGCTGCTGCTCGCCACCGGCTGCGATCCGATTCGCCTCGATCTGGCCGAGAGCGAGCGGGTGCGCTACTTCCGCAGCGTCGACGACTACGACCATCTGCGCCGGCTGGCGGGCGAGAATCGCCACATCGCGGTGGTCGGCGGCAGCTATATCGGTAGCGAGCTGGCCGCGGCGCTGATCCAGAACGACTGTCGCGTCACCCTGATCTGCCCCGAGCCGGTGCTGGGCGGCGGCATGCTGCCGCCCGAGGTCGCCGACCGCCTGCACCAGACCTATCTCGACCACGGCGTGGCGCTACTCAGCGGAAGCAAGGTGAAGGCGGGTCGTGAGGCCGATGGCACGGTCACGCTCGAACTCGACGACGGCAGCGAGCTGGCCGCCGACGGCGTGATGTTCGGGCTCGGGGTCGAGCCCTGCACCGAACTGGCGCAGGCGGCCGGACTCGAGATCGACAGCGGCATCCTGGTCGACGAGCGGCTGCGCACCGCCGACGCCGCGATCTACGCCGCCGGCGACGTCGCCACCTACCCGGATCGCATCCTCGGGCGCTGGCACGCCGAGCACGTCGACAACGCCAACTGTCAGGGCGCCGCGGCCGGGCGCATCATGGCCGGCAGTGACGAGGCCTACACCCACACGCCCTACTTCTACTCCAACGTCTTCGATATCGCCTGGAAGGCGCTGGGGCGTCTCGATGCCACGCTCGACATCGTCGCCGACAGCCACGCTGACAAGGGGGTCTACTACTATCTGGAGTCGGGCCGCGTGGTGGGGGTACTGCTGCTCGGTTTCGACGAGGCCCCGCTCGACGCCGCGCGCGAGGTGCTCGCCGAGCCCGGGCCGCAGGATGCCACCACGCTCAGCGGACGCATTCCGCTGAGCTGAGCGGTAGCGTCATCGTCGGCGCGCCGCGGGCTGCCGGCGGTTCAGGCCGTCGGCAGGCGAGCAGCCATCACCCGGGAGCGGCGCTCGATCTCTTCGAGCATGCCGGCGCACTCGTCGGACATGCCGCTGTCGCGGGTCTTGCCCAGCGCCAGCAGCGCTTCCAGCTGGCGGCATACCGCGCTCGCCTGCTCGGCATCGTCGACGTCGCTGTCGAGCACGTGATCTTCCAGCGTGCGCATCAGCGTGTTGGCCTGGTCGAGAATGTTGCGTTCGAGTCGGATCATGCGATCACCTCTGGGGTTTGCGATGCAGGGAAAGCGCGCCACTCTAGCGATTCGGCGCCGCCGACACCACCCCATGGGGCCATTCGCCGCGCCGCCGGCGCACGTGCTCACGCCAGCCGCGGGCACGTGCGCTCGTCTACCGCGAACTCTCGCTAATCTCTCGAGCGCCCGCCGTCCTACCTTGCACTCTCGCTATCATACCTTGAGATAGTCGAGAATCCCCTCGGCAGCCTGACGCCCTTCGTAGATCGCGGTGACCACCAGGTCGGAGCCGCGCACCATGTCGCCGCCGGCGAATACCTTCTCATTGCTGGTCTGGTAGGCGAAGCGCTCCATCTTCGCCGGAATCTCCGGCGCCAGCACCCGGCCGCGCTCGTCGACCTCGATCTGGTGAGTATCGAACCACTCGATCTCGCTGGGCTGGAAACCGAAGGCGATCACCACCGCGTCACACGCCAGAATCTCCTCGGAGCCCGGCACCACCTCGGCGCTGCGGCGGCCGTTGGCATCGGGTTCGCCCATGCGCGTGCGCACCAGCTTGACCCCTTCGACCTTGCCTTCGCCGACCACCGCCACCGGCTGGCGGTTGAACAGGAAGTCGACCCCCTCCTCGCGGGCGTTGGCCACCTCACGCTTGGAGCCGGGCATGTTCTCCTCGTCACGGCGGTAGGCGCAGGTGACGCTGGCCGCGCCCTGGCGGATCGAGGTGCGGTTGCAGTCCATGGCGGTGTCGCCCCCCCCAGCACGACCACCCGCTTGCCGGCCATGGAGACATGGTCCGCGGGGTCCTTCTCGAAGCCGAGGTAGTGGTTGGCGTTGGCGATCAGGAAGTCGAGCGCCTTGTAGACCCCTTCCATCTCCTCGCCGGGGAAGCCGCCGACCATGTACTTGTAGGTGCCCATGCCGAGGAACACCGCATCGTACTCGTCGTGGAGCTGCTCGAAGGTGACGTCGCGGCCGATCTCGGTACCCAGCCGGAACTCCACGCCCATCTCCTCGAACACCGCGCGGCGGCGCTCCATCACGTGCTTCTCGAGCTTGAACTCGGGGATGCCGAAGGTCAAAAGGCCGCCGATCTCCGGGTAGCGGTCATAGACCACCGCCTTGACCCCGTTGCGCACCAGGATATCGGCGCAGCCGAGACCCGCCGGGCCGGCACCGACGATGGCGACGCGCTTGTCGGTCCAGCTCACCTTGGACATGTCCGGGCGCCAGCCCATGGCGAAGGCGGTATCGGTGATGTACTTCTCCACCGAGCCGATGGTGACCGCGCCGAAGCCGTCGTTGAGGGTGCAGTCGCCCTCGCACAGGCGATCCTGGGGGCACACCCGGCCGCATACCTCGGGCAGCGAGTTGGTGCGATGGGAGAGCTCCGCCGCCTCCAGGATGTTGCCCTCGCTGACCAGCTTGAGCCAGTTGGGGATGTAGTTGTGGACCGGACACTTCCACTCGCAGTAGGGGTTGCCGCAGTGCAGGCAGCGGTGCGCCTGGCTGGCCGCTTCGCTGGGGCGGAACGGCTCATAGATCTCCGCGAACTCCTTGGCGCGGCTGCGGGCATCCTTTTTCTGCGGATCGCGTCGGCCGACGTCGATGAACTGAAAATCGTTGCTCAAACGGTTTGCCATGATCTCTCTCCTCACTCCCGCTGCCGATAGGGCGGGATCGGGCGCCGCCGCGTCAGGCGGGCGGCGCCGGGGCTTGTTCGGGCTTGCGCCGGCTCACATTCTGGCTGACGCCGCTGCTTATTCCGGCTGGCGCCTGGACTGGGCCAGCAGGCCGTTGAGGCTCGCGGCCTTGGGCTTGACCAGCCAGAAGTGGCGGATGAAGTCGGAGAAATCCTCGAGGATCTCGCGCCCGCGCCGGGAGCCGGTCTCTGCCACGTACTCGGTGATCACCTCGCGCAGATGGCGGCGATAGGCCTCCATCGACTCGGTGTTGATACGGTGGATCTCCACCAGCTCGTGGTTGTAGCGATCGACGAAGCCGCGATCCTCGTCGAGCACATAGGCGAAGCCGCCGGTCATGCCCGCGCCGAAGTTGATCCCGGTCTTGCCCAGCACGCAGACCAGACCGCCGGTCATGTACTCGCAGCAGTGATCGCCGGCACCCTCGATCACCGCATGGGTACCGGAGTTGCGCACCGCGAAGCGCTCGCCGGCGGTGCCCGCGGCGAACAGCTTGCCGCCGGTGGCGCCGTAGAGACAGGTGTTGCCGATGATCGCCGTCTCGTGGCTGTTGAAGCGGCTGGAGCGCGGCGGCGTGATCACCACCTTGCCGCCGTTCATGCCCTTGCCGACGTAGTCGTTGGCGTCGCCTTCCAGATAGAGATGCAGGCCGCGGGCGTTCCACACCCCGAAGCTCTGCCCCGCCACGCCGGTGAAGCGCGCCGTGATCGGCGCATCCTCGAGCCCCGCCTCGCCGTAACGCTTGGCGATCTCGCCGGAGACCCGGGCGGCCACCGAACGGTCACAGTTGGTGATCGTAAAGCTGAACTCGCCGCCGGACTTGGCCTCGATCGCCCCGATCAGGGCGTCGTAGAGCTCCTGGTTCTTGGCGCCGGGGTCGTGGGGCACGTTGCGGCTGACCTGGCAGAACTGCGGTGCGTCCGCGGGGACGAAGTCGTTGGCCAGCAGCGGGCTCAGGTCGAGCTTGCGCTGTGCCGCGGTCTCGCCCTCGAGGCACTCGAGCAGATCGGTACGCCCGATCAGATCGGTGAGCTTGCGCACACCGAGCAGCGCCATCAGCTCGCGCACTTCCTCGGCGATGAAGCGGAAGTAGTGCTTGACCATGTCGACGGTGCCGCGGAAGTGCTCGTCGCGCAGCTCCTGGTGCTGGGTGGCGACCCCGGTGGCACAGTTGTTGAGGTGGCAGATCTTGAGGTACTTGCAGCCCAGCGCGACCATCGGCGCGGTGCCGAAGCCGAAGCTCTCGGCGCCGAGAATCGCCGCCTTGACCACGTCGAGGCCGGTCTTGAGCCCGCCGTCGGTCTGCAGCCGGATCTTGTCACGCAGGCCATTGATGCGCAGCGCCTGGTGCACCTCGGGCAGGCCCAGCTCCCACGGGCTGCCGGCGTGACGGATCGAGGTGATCGGGCTCGCCGCGGTACCGCCGTCGTAGCCGGAGACGGTGATCAGGTCGGCATAGGCCTTGGCCACGCCGGTGGCGATGGTGCCGATGCCCGGCTCGGAGACCAGCTTGACCGAGACCTGGGCCGCCGGGTTGACCTGCTTGAGGTCGAAGATCAGCTGCGCCAGATCCTCGATCGAGTAGATGTCATGGTGCGGCGGCGGCGAGATCAGGGTCACGCCGGGGACCGCGTAGCGCAGCCGCGCGATCATCTCGTTGACCTTGCCGCCGGGCAACTGACCGCCCTCGCCGGGCTTGGCGCCCTGGGCGACCTTGATCTGCAGCACCTCGGCGTTGACCAGATAGGCCGGCGTGACGCCGAAGCGCCCGGAGGCGATCTGCTTGATCTTGGAGGAGCGGATGGTGCCGTAGCGCGCCGGATCCTCGCCACCCTCACCGGAGTTGGAGCGGCCACCGGTCTCGTTCATCGCCTGGGCCAGCGCTTCGTGGGCCTCCGGCGACAGCGCGCCGAGCGACATGCCGGCGCTGTCGAAGCGCGGCAGCAGCGCCTCGACCGGCTCGACCTCGTCGAGCGGCAGCGGCTCGGGGGCAGGCTTCAGGCGCAGCAGATCGCGCACCGTGGCCACCGGGCGCTCGTTGACCAGGCGTGCGAAGGCCTTCCACTGGGTATAGTCGCCCTGCTGCACCGCCTGCTGCAGCTTCATCACCACATCCGGGTTGTAAGCGTGGTACTCGTGGCCGTGCACGAACTTGACCAGCCCGCCCTGCTTGAGCCCCTTGCGCGGAATCCAGGCGTCGCGGGCGGAGAGCTCCTGCTGCATCTGCAGCTCGCTGAAGCCGGTCCCTTCGATCCGCGACATCATTCCGGTGAAGCAGGTCTGCATCACCTCGCTGCCGAGCCCCACCGCCTCGAACAGCTGCGAGCCGCGGTAGGAGGAGATCTGCGAGATCCCCATCTTCGACAGAATCTTGTAGAGGCCTTTCTGCATCCCCTTGCGATAGTTCTCGCGGGTATCCGCCGGGTTGCCCACCAGCTCGCCGGTGCGGTGCATGTCGGCCATCACCTGATAGGCCAGGTAGGGGTAGATCGCGGTGGCGCCGACACCGAAGAACACCGCCATCTGGTGGGCGTCACGGGCGTAGCCGGTCTCGACGATCAGGTTGACCCGCGGGCGCAGCGCCAACCGCGACAGATGATGGTGCACCGCGCCGGTGGCGAGCAGCGCCTGGATCGGCAGCTTGCCCTGCTCCAGCTCGGCATCCGACAGCACCAGCAGCACCTTGCCGTCGCGGGCGGCCTGCTCGGCGCGCTGGCACAGCGCGTGCAGCGCCTGGCGCAGCGTGGTGGTCTCGGGGTCGTAGTGCAGCGGCAGACGCACCGCGGCGAATGCCGGGTCCTCCTGCTCGATGAGCGCGGTGAACTTGCGCGGCGACAGGATCGGCGTGGTCAAAATCAGCCGGTTGGCGTGCTCAGGGGTCGCCTCGAAGACGTTGAGCTCGGCCCCGCAGCAGGTCTCCAGCGACATCACGATCGCCTCGCGCAACGGGTCGATCGGCGGGTTGGTGACCTGAGCGAACTTCTGGCGGAAGAAGTCGGTGAGCAGGCGATTGTGACGCGACAGCACCGCCATCGGCGTGTCGTCGCCCATCGATCCCACCGCCTCCTGGCCGCTCTCGGCCAGCGGGCGCAGCAGCTGATCGCGCTCTTCGAAGGTCACCGAGAACATCTTCTGGTAGACGTTGAGCTCGTCGAGGGACATCGGCTGGAAGCGCGCCAGCTCGGTCAGCGCCGACTCGAGATAGTGGGCGTGCTCATTGAGCCAACGCTTGTAGGGGTAGGCCGACTTGAGCCGCTGGTCGATATCGTCGGTGTGCAGCACCTCACCGGTCTCGGTATCGACCGCCAGGATCTGCCCCGGGCCCACGCGACCCTTGGCCACCACCGACTCGGGGGCGTAATTCCACACCCCGATCTCGGAGGAGAGGGTGATATAGCCGTTGTCGGTGATCACCCAGCGCGCCGGACGCAGGCCGTTGCGGTCGAGCATGCACACCGCATGACGGCCTTCGGTCATGACGATACCGGCGGGGCCATCCCACGCCTCCATGTGCATGGAGTTGTACTCGTAGAAGGCGCGCAGGTCGCCATCCATGGTCTCCACGTTCTGCCACGCCGGCGGCACCATCATGCGCACCGCGTTGTAGAGATCCATGCCGCCGGTGAGCAGCACCTCGAGCATGTTGTCCATGCTCGACGAGTCGGAACCGGTGGTGTTGACCACCTCGTCGAGGCCTTCGATATCCGGCAGCAGCGGGCTGACGAAGTTGGCCTTGCGCGCATTGGCCCAGCCGCGGTTGGCCTCGATGGTGTTGATCTCGCCGTTGTGCGCCATGAAGCGGAACGGCTGCGCCAGCGGCCAGCGCGGTGCGGTATTGGTGGAGAAGCGCTGGTGGAAGACGCAGATCGCGGTCTCCAGCCGCGGATCGCCCAGGTCCTTGAAGAAGGTGGGCAGATCGGCGGGCATCATCAGGCCCTTGTAGGAGACCACCTTGGACGACAGCGAACAGACGTAGAACTCTTCATCGCCGCGCAGCGCCTGCTCGGCCAGACGCCGCGCCATGAACAGCTCGACGTTGAAAGCCGCGTCCGACTGCGAGGGGTCGCCCTCGACGAACACCTGACGGATGCGCGGCAGGCAGTCGAGCGCCATCGGGCCGCACACGCTGGGATCGGTGGGCACGTCGCGCCAGCCTTTGACGGTCAGGCCGCGAGCCTCGAGTTCGCGCTCCAGCACCTGGCGCGCCTCGGTTTCACGCCCATCGTCATCGGCGAAGAACACGCAGCCAACGGCGAAGCGCTCACCCAGCGCCACGCCCAGCGCTTCCTGGGCGACTTCACGCATGAAGCCGACCGGCATCTTGAGCAGCAGACCGCAGCCATCGCCGGTCTTGCCATCGGCGGCGATACCGCCACGGTGGGTCATGCACGTCAACGACTCGATCGCCGTCTCGAGCAGATCGTGACTGGCCTGCCCCTCCATGTGCGCAATCAGTCCGAAGCCGCAGTTGTCGCGGAATTCGCCGGGCTGGTGAAGACCTCTCATCATGGGCGTGCCTCACAGAACAGGGGAACTTGCGTTCGGTAAAATACAGGGAGATAATGCAAGGTTTTTTATTATTCTTAACCGGGCTGAAAGCCGGTTTTCAGCGTCACCCCGCGCCGACGCTGGCGCCACGAAACGGCGTCAAAAGGCCGCCCAGAATAGCCACTCCCCCGCCCCAACGCAATCGCGCCCTGGCCTGACCCAAGCGACAAAACCATTGAAAATCTGTGACTTATATTTATAACTAAAAAAATACCCTGACAGCTCAACGGCTTAGCCAGAGGGATTAGACCAAAGTCTAAAGCAGGAGCCTGTTACACATTGGCACCTCAAAACCGCTCCATCACCCCATGCCGATACGACATAGAGCATGCCAATTACAGGCATACCCCACCCCGACACCGATACCCCAACCGCCACCAACCCCCTCGCGTCGCACGCTTGAGCGCGCTCGTGGCGCGGCGGTACGGACAGCATCGGCGTCAGTCACAACGAGCGTCACTGCGGCAACGGCAGCGCAGCGCAAATTTGGAGCGACGGAGAGCCTGGAGCGGCGAAGCGTTTGACGCGACGGGGAGTTTGACGCGACGAAGACGACAGCGCGATGAACGGGCGCCACCGACGGGGTCGGACCCGAAGCGAACAGGTCGCGGGGTGGCGCGCGTCACAACAGGCCGGGCAACGCCTCGGGCGAGACAGACGCATCGTCGCGGGTGAGACAGACGCACCGTCTCAGGCAGACGCCCGCCCCGTCGGACGGGCGCGTGATGCAAGCGCCTGATGGCAGATATGTGGCGTGGCGCCCTCAGAGGGTGTTTACAAATTCGTCGAGCGAAGGCAAGACAAGGCAAAATCGGCCGAAAAAGCGGAGTTTACATGGGGTAAATGAGCATTTTACTCGCTCCGCTCGCCCTTCGGGCCGTCCTTCGGACGTTCTGAACTTCGTTCAGTGAGGCCGATTTTAACGCCGTATTGGCGAGCGCAGGCATTTTGTAAACACCCTCTCAGGCGCGGGGGAAATGCTCGATCAGGCGTTCGAGCATGGCCGGGTCGGTATCGTCGTGGATCGCGGCGCGCCCCAGCGCTTCGAGCAGGATCAGCCGCAGGCGGCTGTCGAGATTCTTCTTGTCCAGACGCATGCGCTCGAGAAAATCGGCGACACCCATGGCGGCGGGCGCAGTCTGCGGCAGCCCCGCCGCCGTCAGCAGGGTCCCGATGCGCTCGACCTCGGCCGCGCTGAGCCAGCCGCGCTCGGCGGAGAGCGCCGCGGCCATCGCCATGCCGGCGCCCACCGCTTCGCCGTGCAGCCAGTTGCCGTAACCCTGGTGCGCCTCGATGGCATGGCCGAAAGTGTGGCCGAGATTGAGCAGCGCACGCACGCCCTGCTCGGTCTCGTCCTCGGCGACGATCTCCGCCTTGATCTCGCAGCTGCGGCGAATGGCATGGCGAATCGCCGCGGCATCCAGCGCGCGCAGCGCCGGCATCTCGCGTTCGAGCCAGTCGAGAAAGGCCGCATCCCAGATCAGGCCGTACTTGATCACCTCGGCCAGCCCCGCCGAGAGCTCGCGCCCGGGCAGTGTCGCCAGCGTCTGGGTATCGATCAGCACCGCGCGCGGCTGCCAGAAGGCGCCGATCATGTTCTTGCCGCGCGGGTGGTTGACCCCGGTCTTGCCGCCCACCGAGGAGTCGACCTGGGCCAGCAGCGTGGTCGGCACCTGGATGAAGGCGACCCCGCGCTGGTAGCTCGCCGCGGCGTAGCCGGCCATGTCACCGATCACGCCGCCACCCAGGGCGATCAGGGTGCAGCGGCGATTGAAGCCGGCCGCCAGCAGCGCATCCCAGATGCGCTCCACCGAGGCCAGGGTCTTGGTCGCCTCGCCGTCGGGCAGGATCACCTCACAGACCTCGAGATCCGCCCCGCTCAGGGCGTGGCGGAGCCGGTCGAGATAGTACGGCGCCACGGTGTCGTTGGTGACGATCATCACCTGACGCCCGGCCAGATAGGGCAGCAGGCAGCCCGGTTCGTCGAGCAGCCCAGCGCCGATGTGGATGGGATAGGCGCGCTCGCCGAGCGCGACGTCGAGCGACTCCATGGCAGCGGAAGAAGACTGCGTCATGACGGGTAACCCTTTTGCGAGTAAACGAAGCGGCACGCCGATAGTGGCGCAACGGTTGTAGCGACACGACTCTCGTAGCGACACGACTCTCTTAACACCACGCCTAGCGCGGCGGCGAGACCTCGGCCTGGAGCGGCTGACTGAGCCGCGTGACCCGGCGCACGATGTCCGCCACCACGCTCTTGGGGCTGCGGCGGTCGGTGCGCACGACGAGATCGGCGGTGGCACGATAGAGCGGGTCGCGCAGCGCGAACAGATCACGCAGTACCTGCTCGGGGTTGGCATTGCGCAGCAGCGGGCGGTTGCGGTCGCGGGCGGTGCGCCGGATCTGCTGTTCGACCGTGGTCGCCAGGTAGATCACGGTGCCGCGCTCACGCAGGTACTGGCGGTTGAGCTCGCGCATCACCGCGCCGCCGCCGGTGGCCATCACCACCTCGCTGCGCTGGGTCAGCTCGTCGATCATCGCCGTCTCGCGATCGCGGAACCCCTGCTCGCCCTCGACGTCGAAAATCCACGGGATATTCGCCCCGCATCGCGCCTCGATCTGATGGTCGCTATCCAGGAATTCACGCTGCAATTCGGCCGCCAGAAGGCGGCCGATCGTGCTTTTGCCGGCCCCCATGGGGCCGATGAGAAAAAGATTGGGAAGCGACCGCATCAGCGAATGGCCAGTCTGTCCTCGATGATCTTGGGCGTAATGAAGATCAGCAATTCTACCTTTTCATTGCTCTCCTGGGTATAGCGGAACAGCTGCCCGATCACCGGGATGTCACCGAGGAAGGGCGTCTTGAACAGCGTATGCAGCTGCTCAGAGGTGAGGATGCCGCCGAGCACCACGGTCTCGCCGTTGTCGACCAGCACCTGGGTCTGGATCTCGTTGGTGTCGATCGCCGGCGCGCCATCGAAGCGGGTGTCCGAGATATCGTCGTTGTTGACCCGCAGATCCATGATGATGCGGTCGTCCGGGGTGATCTGCGGGGTCACCTCCAGCGACAGCACCGCCTCCTTGAACTCGGTGGTGGTCGCACCGCTGGAGGACGCCTCCTGATAAGGCACCTCCTGGCCCTGCTTGATCACCGCGGTGCGCTGGTTGGCGGTGATCACCTTGGGCTGGGAGATGGTCTGGCTCTTGCCCTCGCTCTCCAGCGCGCGCAGCTCCAGGTCGATCAGCACGTCACCGGAGAGATAGCCGAAGCTGAAGGCGCTGGCGGGCTGTGTGGCGTTGCCCAGATCGACCGCCAGACCGCCGCCATAGGACTGCGGGTCGTCACTGGTGGTGGGCACGCTGGAGGGGTCGCCATCGGCGGCACCGCTGAGGTTGAAGCGCCCGCCGGCCGGCGAAGACATGCCCCAGTTGACCCCCAGCTCTCGCGTGGCGCTGTCACGCGCGATGACGATGCGCGCCTCGATCTGGACCTGACGCACCGGCACGTCGAGCTGCTCGATGGTGCGCCGGATCGCCTCCAGCTGGTCACGGGTGTCCTGCAGGATCAGGGTATTGGTGCGCACATCGACGGTCACCCGGCCGCGCTCGGACATCAGCCCCACCCCCTCGCCACCGCGCAGCAGCCCGGCCAGGGTGTCGGCCTTGGCATAGCGAATCGGTACGAACTCGGTGACCAGCGGCGCCAGCTGCTGCGACTGCTCACGGCTCTCCAGGGTCTGGCGCTGCAGGCTGGCCAGCTCGCCCGCCGGCGCCACCACCATGACATCGCCGGTGCGCCGCGCCGCCAGGCCGCGGCTCTGCAGCACCAGATCGAGCGCCTGATCCCAGGGCACGTCGACCAGATTGAGGGTGACGTTGCCCTGGACGCTATCACTGGCGACCACGTTGAGCCCCGAGACCTGGGCGATGATCGAGAGCACGTCACGTACCGGTATGTCCTGGAAGTCGAGCGTCACCGGCTTGCCGCTGTAGCTCGGCGTTGCGCCGGGGGCACTGGCGCTGGTCGCGGCGCGCGGGCCCTGGTCTTGCGGGGCGAGTTCCAGGCGCAGCTCGCGCCCGTTCTGGGTCACCAGCGGCTCCACCGCCCGCGTCGCGCTGATCTCGAAGCTCACCCCTCCGGCATCGCGCCGCGGGACGATACGCGTCACCGCAGTGCCGAAGTCGCTCACGTCGAGTGTCTGATACTGGGCGTCCGGCAGCACCACGTCGGGCAGCGTCAGGGTGACCTGACGCCCGCTGCCGGAGACCGAGGCCGCCACCCCGGGCCGGTCGAGAGTCACCAGCAGCTCGCCGTGATCGGTGTCGCTACGGCGAAAATCGAGCGCCTCCACCCGCGGCCGACTGGTAGAAGTAGCGGAAACATGGCTCACGCCTGGCGCTTCGCGCCCGGCTTCGGCGACGAACCCCGGCGCGGGTGTCGCCGCGTTAGTACTGGCCGCCGGCGCGGCGCCCAGATGCACCACCAGACGATCCGCAAGACGCTCCAGGCGGTAGTCGAGGGCCTCGTCGAGTGCGAACACCAGCCGCGTACGCCTCGGGGCGGCCAGCACGCGCAGCGACTCGACCCCACCACCGGCGAGCGCGAAGCGGTTCTGCGCCAGCGCGCTGGTGGTATCGAGCAGATCCAGCGCCAGCCGCGGCGGCGCGGCAGTCTGGTAACCGTTTACCTGCGGCACCCCGCCGCTGAAGCGCAGCTCGACGTCGAGACGTCCAGGCCCCCGTTCGGTGAAGTCAAGCGCGGTCAGGCTTGGCGCCGCCCAGGCTGGCGTGGCTAGCCCCAGTAAAAGCCAGGCCAGCAGCCCGCTCATCCACCGCCGTCGACGCGTCATGCTCGTTCTCCTGCTGATCTGCTTGGCTGGCACCGCCTCGGCGGCTGGCGCTCGGCAAAGCACCTGCCTGGCGAACTCATTGCGACACCCGTGGCGCGCCGGCATCCTGCGAGGCTGCCAGATTCAACTGGCGGGTACGCTCGCGCCACGCCCCCTGGGTGTCGCGCACACGCTCCACCAGACTCAGGCTGCGCCGCGTGATCTTCACGACGCGGCCTTGGTCGCGCCCCAGATAGTCACCGACGAAGACTCGATAGAGACGCCCGTCCGGTGCCCGAATCAGCCCCGACGGCGTGTCGCCGACGCTCAGCGTGCCCACCAGCGCGAGATTCTTCAGCGCAAATGCCTCGAGCGGCTGACGCTCGCGCTGTTCGCGGGGCTCGGCCGGTGGCGGCAGCGCCTCGAGGGCCTGCCCGGCGGGGGCGAAGGGACTGCGCATGGCGCTGCCGTGGTAAGCGGCCACTGCGTAGCTGGGCATCTCCGGCAGCGCCGCAATCTTGCCTTCCGGCTTCTGGCGCAGCGTCTGCAAATGCTGCTCGAGCGCATCCAGATGGGCATCGCTGCAGCCCGCCAGCAGCGCGATACCGGCCAGCGCCAGCCCCAGGCGCACAGGCCACCGCCTCCGTGCGCCCGACGTCATGAGCCAGCCCCCGCGCCGGCGGCGTCATCCGTCTCGCGATAGCGGTAGGTCTTGGCCAGCATCGTCAAACGCAGCGTGGGCGAGCCCGCTACCGGCGCCAGGGTGAAGTCGTGCAGCGTGACGATCCGCGGCATGGCAGCGACCTCGGCCAGGAAGGCAGCGATCTGGTGATAGCCGCCGCGCACCTGGATATCGAACGGCTGCTCGAAGACGAACTCGCGTGCCACCGCCGGCTCAAGCTTGATGCTGTCGATGCTCAACTGCTGTTCGCGGGCGGCATCGCTGATCGCATCGAGCAGCGCGGGTACCTCGGCGTCGCTCGGCAGCTGTTCGAGCACGCGCTGCATGCGCACCTTCAGCTGGCCCATCTGCTGACGCATCATCGGCAGGTTGACCGCCTGATAGGAGAGCGTCTCGAAGCGCGAAAGCGCCTGCGTCTCTTGCGCCACCAGGCGCGCGTCCTGCTCCCGCGGCGATGACGCCAGCAGCCACTGCACGGCCAGCAGGGCCAGCGTGAATACCGCCAGCGCGATCAGCGCCTGCAGGCTGGTGGGCCAGGAGCCCGACTCCTTGAGATCCAGCTCGCGCCAGGGCAGCTCGCGCAACTGACGCGCCTGCTCTTGCACCCAGCCACGCAGGCGCTGCCGGCACCACCGCAGCCCTCTCATGGTGCCGACGCCGCGTTCACGTCGGTGGCGTCCGCCGCCTGCTCCTCGACACTCATCTGGAAGCGCCGCGGTGCATCGGCGCCGTCACCGGCGCTGACATCGGACAGTAGCGGTACGCCCAGCGCAGGGCTCGCCGCGAGACGCCGCATCTGTTCGGAGACCTGACGATTGGAGGCAGCCACACCATCGAGCTCGAGCGTGTGGTCGTGGCGCACGAGCTTGGTGTAGTGGACGCCATCGACCAGCGTCGCGGTGAGCTGGTCGAACACCTCGACGGTGAGCGGCCGGCTCGCCTGCAGCTTGCCGATCAGGTCGATCTGCTCGAGCATGCGTTCGCGCAGGTGACGAAAGTCGCGCACCGACTCGATGTCCCGGTTGAGTTGCTGGGTATGGCGTTCGATCATCCCCAGGCGGGCCTGTTGCGCGCGCACCAGCGCCTGCTGATGCAGGGCGATCAGCCCGCCGGCGACCAGCCCCAGCAACAGCGCCAGCAGCACGCCTTTCTGGAAACGCCGGGTGCGCTGCTGGCGCTCGCGCTCACGCCACGGCAGCAGATTGATCTCGATACTCATGCACGCACCCGCATGGCCAGACCGCAGGCGGTGAGCATCGCCGGCGCGTCGGCGGCCAGCGCATCGACATCCAGGCGCGGATGCACGCGCATGCCGCAGAACGGATTGGCCAGTGTCGCCTCCAGCCCACTCTGAGCGCGCAGTCGGTCGACGAAGCCCGGCAGCACGCAGGAGCCGCCGGCGAGCACCAGCTGGCGAATCTCCTGCTGGCCGGCGGCGGTATAGTAGAGCTGCAGCGAACGGCCGATGTGCTGGATCAAGGTATCGATGAAGGGGGTCAGCACCTGCTGGCGATAGTCATCGGGCAGGCCGCCACGCTTCTTGGCCCGCCCCGCCTCCTCGAAGCTGATGCGATAGCGACGACTGATGGCGTCGGTGAGCTGGCGCCCGCCGCACAGGTTGTCGCGGCTATAGACGATGCGGCCGCCCTTGAGCACGTGGAAGGCACACAGGTTGGCGCCGATATCGACCAGCGCCACGGCGTCGGCGCTGTCGAACTGGCTCGCCATGTCGCCCCACATGCGCTCCAGCGCGAACCCCTCGACGTCCACCGCCACCGCCTCGAGACCGGCCTCGGACAGGGTCGCGGTGAGCTGCTCGATGTCCTGCACCCGGCAGGCCACCAGCATCACCTCCTGCTGGTCCTCGTAGCGCCGGTTGGGTCCCAGACGCTGGAAGTCGAAGGCGACCTCGTTGAGCGGAAAGGGGACGTACTTCTCCGACTCCATCTGGATGCGCGCCTCGATATCCTCGTCGCTGAGCGAGGCAGGCAGTGTCAGCTTGCGCGTGATCGCCGCCGAATTGGGCACCGCCACGACCGCCCGACGCGACTTGAGCCGGCCGTGCTCGACCGCCCGCTTGAGGGTATCGACGACCTCGCGCTGATCGCGGATACGCCGCTCGACCACCGCCCCCTCGCGCAGCGGACGCACGGCATAGCTGTCGATGCGCAAGCGCCCGGCGTGGCGCTCCAACTCGAGCAGTTTGACCGTGGCGGAGGTGATATCGACCCCGACCAGGCCTCTCTGAGATCGTTTCAGGCGTAACACTTCAGGGACCTTTTCGGGCGCAACACTGTCCTACCTCGCCATGAAACCCACTAGCGGAACGCGAAAATGGGGGAAGACGCGACCATCCTCATCCCGTTTAACGGCGGGTCCGCGGCCGACTTGAGACATTTCGTTACATAGATTGCGCGCTGCTTGCAGGAACCGAGGGGGTGGAAACTGGCCCCGATTCGGTCGCGTCCATATAATGCCCGCTGGATAACGCTCACTGGTTCGACATCCTCAAGGCCAGGGATGGCTGACGCGCGACCGGCCGCACCGACCTCCGTCAAGGAATTGCACTCTGCCCATGAAGCTCTTTACCCGACTCCTGTCCACCGCCTTCTGGCTGCTGCTCTCGCTCGGCGCCGGCGCCCTGCTGGCGGTGGTCGGTGCCGCGCTCTACTTCGCCCCGGGGCTGCCGGATGTCCACCAGTTGCAGAACTACGAACTGCAGACGCCGCTGCGCATCTATACCGAGGACGGCAAGCTGATCGGCGAGTACGGCGAGGAGCGCCGCATGCCGGTGAGCTTCGACCAGATTCCCAAGCCGCTGATCGATGCCCTGCTGGCGGCCGAGGATGCCAGCTTCTTCACCCATCCCGGGGTCGACCCCAAGGGGCTGGCACGCGCCGCCGTCGAGCTGGCCTCCAGCGGCGACATCCAGTCCGGGGGCAGTACCATCACCATGCAGGTGGCGCGTAACTATCTGCTGACGCTCGATCAGACCTTCACCCGCAAGATCCGCGAGATCCTGCTGGCGCTGCAGATGGAGCAGATTCTGAGCAAGGACGAGATCCTCGAGCTCTACGTCAACAAGATCTATCTGGGCAACCGCTCCTACGGCGTCGCTGCCGCCGCCAACACCTACTACGGCAAGCCTCTGAACGAGCTCACCCTGCCGCAGTACGCGATGATCGCCGGCCTGCCCAAGGCGCCCTCCAGCTTCAACCCGCTGGCCAACCCCGAGCGCGCGCTGATCCGGCGCAACTGGATCCTCTATCGCATGCGCGATCTCGGTTTCATCGATCAGGCCGCCTACGACAAGGCGGTCAAGGCGCCGATCACCGCCAGCCGGCACATCGCCCAGACCGAGGTCGATGCCCCCTACGTCGCCGAGATGGCGCGCAGCTACGCGGTCGAGCGCTTCGGCGACAAGGCCTATACCGACAATATCCGCATCACCACCACCCTCGACAGCCGCCTGCAGACCGAGGCCCGTAATGCCCTGGTGCAGGGGCTGATCGACTACGACACCCGCCACGGCTGGCGCGGGCCGGAGGAGAAGGACGTCCCGCCGAGTCTGGTCGAGGCCCAGGACCGCACCGAGCGCAAGGGCCTGGAGGAGGAGCTGTCGGAGTCTCCCGAGGTGATCCAGACCGCACGCCAGGCCGCCCAGAGCAGCCAGGCCACGATCCAGGGCGTCGAGGGTGACGTCAGCAACTGGCTCAAGGTGCTCGAGCGCACGCCGGCCTACGGTCCGCTGCAGCCGGCGATCGTGGTTTCCACCGAAGGCAAGCAGATGCGCGTGCTCGACGCCGACGGCAAGGTGATCACCCTCGACTGGGATGGCCTCAAGTGGGCGCGGGAGTATCACAGCGCCAAGTGGCGTGGCGGCGTGCCGGCCAATGCCGCGGCGATCGCCAGCCGCGGCGATCTGGTGCGCATCCTGCGCGATGGCGATCATTGGCGTCTGGGCCAGCGCCCGGGTGCCGAGGGCGCGATCGTGGTGCTCGATCCCAACACCGGTGCGATCGAAGCACTGCAGGGCGGTTTCAGCTTCTCCGCCAGCAAGTTCAACCGCGCCATCCAGGCCCAGCGCCAGGTCGGCTCCAACTTCAAGCCGTTCGTCTATCTGGCCGCGCTGGAAGAGGGCGGCATGACCGCGGCGACGATCATCAACGATGCTCCCATCGTGATGGAGCAGTTCGGCGCCGACGACTGGCGCCCGGAGAACGCCGAGCAGCGCTTCCTCGGCCCCACCCGGCTGCGCGTAGGTCTCTACACCTCGCGCAACCTGGTGACGATCCGCGTGCTGCAGTCGCTGGGACTGGACAACGCGCTCAACTTCCTCGAGCGTTTCGGCTTCTCCCGCGACCGCCTGCCCCACGGCCTGTCGCTGGCGCTGGGCAGCGCCTCGTTGACGCCGCTGGAGATCGCCAACGCCTACGCGGTGCTGGCCAACGGCGGTTTCCAGGTGTCGCCCTGGTACATCGACAAGATCACCCAGGGCAGCCACAACACCGTGGTCGAAGAGGCTAACCCGCTGGTCGCCTGCCGCGACTGCGCCGCCGACGCCACCCAGACCGAAGTCGACGGCGAACCGCGTCGCCTCGCCCCCCGGGTGGTCGAGCCGGATGCGCTCTACATCCTGCGCAGCATCCTGCGCGACGTGATCGAGAAAGGCACCGGGCGCGGCGCACTGTCGCTCAATCGCGCCGACATCGTGGGCAAGACCGGCACCACCAACGATCAGCGCGACGCCTGGTTCTCCGGCTTCAACAACTCGCTGGTGACCACCGTCTGGGTGGGCAAGGATGACAACTCGACCACCGCCGAGTACGGCGCCCAGGCCGCCCTGCCGATCTGGAAGGCGTTCATGGGCCCGGCGCTCAAGGGCACCCCGCAGGTGATCCCCGAAGCGCCGGCGGATATCGTCAGCGTGCGTATCGACCCCGATACCGGCAAGCGCCTGCACGACGACCAGCCCGGTGGCATCAACGAGATCTTCCGCAAGCAGAACGTGCCCGACTACCAGCCCCGCGGCATCAAGCCGGAGCTGGAAGACCAGAGTGGCTCCCAGGGTACCGGCACCTACGAGGCGATCTTCTGAAGCATCTCGGGCGGCGTCACTGCCGCCCCGCCGCAGGCCCCGCCGCGCCCGTCGTGGCGGCCCCCGGGTCGGATCCGAGGGCCGTTTTCAGTGCCACCGTTCGTCGCCCCCATGCCGGGAGAGATGTCATGCCCCTGCCCCGCTGCCGCTGGCTGCTGCTAGCCACCTGCCTGCTGGCCTCGAGCGCGTCCGCCGATCTGTTCTACGCGCCGCCGGCGCCCGATGACGACACGCCCAACTTCAGCGGTAGCGCTGAGCTCGGCTATACCCGTCTGACCGGCAACAGCAATACCCAGACGCTGCTGGCCAAGGGGCGCCTGACCTGGCTGACCGGGCGCTTCACCCACACGTTTCGCGCCGAGACGCGCAGCGTGCAGGACAACGACAACACCACAAGCGAGCAGTATCTGGTCGCCGGACGCGAGCGCTACGAGCTGAGCGACGACAACTATCTGTTCGGCTTCGCCCGCTGGGAGCGCGATCGTTTCAGCGGCTACGCCTGGCAGTTCACCACCATTGGCGGCTACGGGCGCCAGCTGCTCAACGGCCCCACCCACACCCTCTCCGCCGAGGTCGGCCCCGGCTATCGCCACGATGACTACGCCGACAAGAGCAAGGCCAGCGACGACCTGCCGCTGGCCTACTCGGCGCTCGACTACACCTACAACTTCAGCGAGGACATCTCTTTCGACCAGGAGATGTCGGTGGAAGCGACCCATATCAGCGTCACCACGCGCTCGCTCTCGACCATCACCTCGCAGCTCAACTCGCACCTGGCGCTGCGTGTCTCCTACGACGTCAAGAGCAACACCCATCCACCGCCGGATGCCGACGCCCGCACCGACACCACCACCTCGGTGTCGCTGTTGTATAGCTGGTGAGCGCATAGCTGGTGATCGTGTAACTGGTGAGCGCCTAGCCAGTAGGCGAGCTCCCCAAACGACACTGCCGCCCATTGGGGCGGCAGTGATGTCATCTAGAACGCCACGGCGGTCTTACTAGCCGTAGATATCCTTGACGCTCTTCAGCGGATAGTGCGCCGGATAAGGCTTGCACGCCACGCCACTGTCGATGGCGGCCTGGGCCACGGCGGCCGGGATGCGTTCGAGCAGGCGAGAATCCACCGGCGTGGGGATGATGTAACCCCGGCCGAAGGAGAGCGCGTCGAGCTCGTAGGCGTCGAGCACCTCCTGGGTCACCGGCTCCCGCGCCAGATCCTTGAGCGCATGCACCGCGGCGATCTTCATCGCTTCGTTGATCGTGGTAGCGCGCACGTCGAGCGCTCCACGGAAGATGAACGGGAAGCCGAGGACATTGTTGACCTGGTTGGGGTAGTCGGAGCGCCCCGTTCCCATGATCACGTCGCTGCGGGTCTGGCGCGCCAGGTCCGGGTGGATCTCCGGGTCCGGGTTGGAGCAGGCGAACACCACCGGATCGGCGGCCATCCGGCTGAGCTGCTCGGCGTTGAGCAGATTGGGGCCGGAGAGCCCGACGAAGACGTCCGCGCCCTCGATGGCATCGTCCAGGGTGCGGCGATCGGTCGGAGTGGCGAACTGCGCCTTGTAGGCGTTGAGATCGTCACGCCCGGCATGGATCACGCCCTTGCGGTCGAGCATGTAGATGTTCTCGGCGCGGGCACCGCACTCCAGCAGCAGCTTCATGCAGGCGATCGCCGCCGAGCCGGCGCCGAGACAGACGATGCGTGCCGCATCCAGGGTCTTGCCGGCGATATCGAGGGCGTTGAGCAGCCCCGCCGCGGTGACGATGGCGGTGCCGTGCTGGTCGTCGTGGAACACCGGAATGTTGCAGCGCGCCTTGAGCGCGGCTTCGATCTCGAAACACTCCGGCGCCTTGATGTCCTCGAGGTTGATCCCGCCCCAGCTCAGCGCGATGTTGGCGACGGTATCGATGAACTCCTGCGGCGAATCCGCCTCGACCTCGATATCCACCGAGTTGATGCCGGCAAAGCGCTTGAACAGCACGCCCTTGCCCTCCATCACCGGCTTGCTCGCCAGCGGGCCCAGATTGCCCAGCCCCAGAATGGCGCTGCCGTCGGACACCACGGCGACCAGGTTGCCCTTGCCGGTGTAGAGATAGGCATCCTCGGGGTTGGCAGCGATCTCGCGACACGGCTCAGCGACGCCCGGGCTATAGGCCAGCGCCAGATGCTTGGCGGTCTGAGTCGGCTTGGTCAGCTCGACCGAGAGCTTTCCCGGAAAAGGCTTGGCGTGGTAGTCGAGCGCAGCCTGGCGCTTGTCGTCACTCATGGGCTTTTTCTCGTATCCAGGTCATTGGGTGGCGCCAGCCTAACGGAAAAACCCGCGCCGAACAACGCGAACACGTTGCTGGAGCTTGGCGACCATTGAATACGTTTTTGGCTCATATCGCAGCCATTTGCTGCAACTTATATCTGAGCAACCAGCCATAGAGCATCCCTTATCAAGACGCCCAAGCGCCTTGAGTCGCTGCGTCGGCACCGGCAGAGGACGCTACACAGAAGAGCAAGAAGAAGGGAGGTGAGAGGCGCAAAGCCAAGCAGAGAGACAACGCCTGCGAAGAGACGCGGATCGAGCCAGGGACGAGTAGAGCCAGGCAAGACAGGTGGGCCAGAACGACGATGCCCCGGCCAGGGCCGGGGCATCGTTGTCGGTCAGCGACGTTTGCGGTCAGCGACCGGGCCGAGCGCGAGCGCTCGGCGTGGCGTCGTTCAGCCGCGACGCACGGCAGCACCGAAGCGCTTGTTGAAGCGTTCGACGCGGCCACCGGTGGTCGCCTGCTTCTGCTTGCCGGTGTAGAACGGGTGGCACTGGGAGCAGACGTCGATATGGAAATCTTCGCTCGCCGTGGTACCGACGCTGTGAGTCGCACCGCAGGAGCAAGTCGCGGTGACCTTCTTGTATTCGGGGTGAATAGCCTGTTTCATCGTGAAGCCTCGCTGGCAGTGTACCGCCACCTGATCGTTTGCCAGGCACCGTACACGGATAGGGATTAGCGGTTGACTCCCGCGCGACCGGAACGCCTGGAATCCCGAAGTTTCGCGGCACCGGACTTGCCCGGCGGCGCCACCTCGGATAAAAGACGCACCCTACGTCGGAAGGCGCAGCATTCTAGCACTGTTCTGAATGGAGGCCAATTGGCAGATTTCAAGCCCGACGCCGTAGCGCCGGCCACGCAGGCGCGCGTGCTGCGGGTCGCCGTATCCACCCCGCTGCGCCGGCTGTTCGACTACCGCCCCGCCGGCGCCCCGCCTGCCGGCGGCTGGCGCGCGGGCATCCGGGTCAAGGTCCCCTTCGGGCGCCGCGAGCTGGTGGGCATCGTCATCGCCTGCGCCGCCGAGAGCGACCTACCACTGGCCCAGCTCAAGCCGATCGTCGCCTGCCTCGATGCCGAACCGCTGCCGGCGGACTGGCTGTGGCTGTGCGAATTCACCGCGCGCTACTACCAGCACGCGCTGGGCGACACCCTGCACAACGCCCTGCCGGGCCCCCTGCGCCAAGGGCGCCCGCTGGAAGCGCGCACCCGCGAACGCTGGCGTCTGGAGACCTCGGAGGCGACGGCACTGGAACAGCTCGCCCGCGCGCCGCGCCAGCGCGAGCTGGTCACGCTGCTCGCCCAGCATCGCCACGGCCTGGTCACCAGCGCAGTCAGCGCCCAGGGCTTCACCCGGGCCCAGCTCCAGGGCCTGGCTCGGCGCGGCCTGGTCAGTTGCCACGAAGAGCCGCTGACCGCATCGGCGGCGCCCTCCGGGCCGCTGCTGGCGACCCCGGCACTGACCCTCAACCGCGAGCAGGCGGCGGCGCTGGCGGCACTGCACGAAGGGCTCGATCGCTACCATCCCTGCCTGCTCCACGGCGTCACCGGCAGCGGCAAGACCGAGGTCTATCTACAACTGATCGAAGCCGTGCTCGGCCAGGGCAAGCAGGCGCTGGTGCTGGTGCCGGAGATCGGCCTCACCCCGCAGACCCTGGCGCGCTTTCGCAAGCGTTTCCGGGTGCCGGTGGTGGCGCTGCACTCCGGGCTCACCGACCTCGAGCGCCTGGACGCCTGGGAGGCCGCGCGCAGCGGCCGCGCGCCGGTGATCATCGGCACCCGCTCGGCGATCTTCACCCCGCTGGCGCGTCCCGGCGCGATCATCGTCGACGAGGAGCACGACGGCTCGTTCAAGCAGCAGGATGGCCTGCGCTACCACGCCCGCGATCTCGCCATCGCCCGCGCCCACCGCGAGGGCATCCCGATCCTGCTGGGCAGCGCCACGCCGTCACTGGAGAGCCTGGCCCAGGCGCGCAGCGGGCGCTACCGCCATCTGCGCCTGACCACCCGCGCCAGCCGCCACGCCCCGGCGCGGCTGGAGCTGACCGACCTGCGCGGCCGCGTGCGCCAGGGCGGGCTGATCCCGCCGGTGATCGAGGCGATCCGCCAGGCCCTGGCGGCGGAGGGGCAGGTGCTGGTGTTCATCAATCGGCGCGGCTTCTCGCCCTCGCTGGCCTGTCATCAGTGCGGCTGGATCGCCGAATGCAGCCACTGCGACTCACGTCTCACCTTGCATCGCCAACCGCCGCGCCTGGTGTGCCACCACTGCGAGCACCAGCAGCCGCAGCCGGACGCCTGCCCCAGCTGCGGCAGCGCCGACCTGCGCCCCCTGGGCGCCGGTACCGAGCGCACCGAGGAGACGCTGACGACACTCTTCCCCAAGACGCCGATCTATCGCATCGATCGCGACAGCACCCGGCGTAAGGAGGCACTCGATCAGGTGCTCGGCGAGATCCGCCGCGGCGAGCCGAGCCTGCTGGTCGGCACCCAGATGCTGGCCAAGGGCCACCATCTGCCGCATGTCACGCTGGTGGTGGTGGTCAACGCCGACGCCGGGCTCTATGCCAGCGATTTTCGCGCCCTGGAGCAGAGCGCCCAGCTGCTGATCCAGGTCGCCGGGCGCGCCGGGCGCGCCGAGCGTCCCGGCCGCGTGCTGGTACAGACGCTGCACCCGGACGACCCCAACCTGCGCCTGCTGGCGGACAGCGGCTACGACGCCCTCGCCTACCAGCTGCTGGAAGAGCGGCGCCTGGCCGCGCTGCCGCCCTATCGTCACCTGGCGCTGGCACGCTTCGAGGCGGTCAAGGAGGCCGACGCTCAGGCCACCGCCGAGGCCGCCGGCGAGGCGCTGCGCGAGTGGCTGGCCACACACGGCTCGCCGGTGCACGCCCTGGGGCCGGTGCCGGCACCCATGGAGCGGCGCCAGAACCGCTACCATGTCCAGCTGATGCTGAGCGCCGAGCGCCGCAGCGCGCTGCACGAGGCCGCCGCCTGGCTGGTCGCGCGACTGGAGCAGGAGAGCTCGCGCCGGGTGCGCTGGTCACTGGATGTCGACCCGATGAGCCTGAGCTGAGCGGCCGCGTATTCGCTCGACATCCCGCCGATGGCCGGCGCATCAGGGTTTAAAGCCCGTGCGCAATCATCGATAATGGCGGCCTTTTACCCGCGCCAAGCTCGGGTGACCATGCCCCGGGCGACAGGCCCCACGACTACGAAGCAGGCCATGAAAGAGACGATCATCCAACTGCTCGACGACGCCGTCGCGGCACTCAAACAGCGCGGCGAGCTGCCGGCCGACGTCAGCCCGGCGATCAAGGTCGACCCGGCCCGCGACAAGGCCCACGGCGACTACGCCACCAATCTCGCCCTGGTGCTGGCCAAACCGGCCGGCCTCAAGCCGCGCGAGCTGGCCGACAAGCTGGTCGCAGCGCTGCCGGCGAGCGACGCCGTGCGTCAGGTGGAGATCGCCGGGCCCGGGTTCATCAACTTCTTCGCCGCCACCGACGCCATCGCCGGCGTGGTCAGCGCCATCCTCGACGCCGGCGACACCTTCGGTCGCAGCCTCAAGGGTGGCGGCGAGAAGGTGCAGGTGGAGTTCGTCTCGGCCAACCCCACCGGCCCGCTGCACGTCGGTCACGGCCGCGGCGCGGCGATCGGCGACTGCTTGAGCCGTCTGCTCGAGGCCACCGGTTACGATGTCACCTCGGAGTTCTACTACAACGACGCCGGGGCCCAGATCGACAACCTGATGCGCTCGGTCAAGGCGCGCGTCCACGGCCTCACCCCGGAGGATGCCGAGTGGCCGGCGGACGGCTATCGCGGTGACTATATCGCCGACGTGGCCAAGGCCTACCTGGCCGGCGAGACGGTGACCGCCGACGATCGCGAGGTGACCGCTGCCGCCGACCCCGAGGACGAGGCGGCGATCCGCGCCTTCGCCGTGGCCTACCTGCGCCGCGAGCAGGATCTCGATCTCAAGGCGTTCGAGGTCGAGTTCGACGTCTACTTCCTCGAATCCTCGCTCTACGCCGAGGGCCGGGTGGAGGAGACGGTCGAGCAACTGATCGCCAACGGCCACACCTATGAAGCCGACGGCGCTCTGTGGCTGCGCACCACTGCATTCGGTGACGACAAGGACCGGGTGATGCGCAAGTCCGACGGCAGCTACACCTACTTCGTACCCGATGTCGCCTACCACCACAACAAGTGGCAGCGCGGCTTCACCCGGGTGATCGACGAGCAGGGCGCCGACCACCACTCCACGGTGACCCGGGTGCGCGCCGGGCTGCAGGCGCTCGAGGTCGGCATCCCCCAGGGCTGGCCCGACTACGTGCTGCACCAGATGGTGCTGGTGACCCGCTCCGGGGTCGAGGTCAAGCTCTCCAAGCGCGCCGGCAGCTACGTCACCCTGCGCGATCTGATCGACGAGGTCGGGCGTGACGCCACGCGCTATTTCCTCGCCGCGCGCCGCGCCGATTCGCAGCTCACCTTCGATATCGATCTGGCCCGTTCGCAGACCAACGACAACCCGGTCTACTACATCCAGTATGCCCACGCCCGGGTCTGCAGCGTGCTGCGCAAGGCCGAGCGCGATGGCCTGGCGTTCGACCACGCCACCGCCATGGCCAATCTGGAGCGTCTCGACGCCGACCAGGAGAAGGCGCTGATGAACCGCCTGGCGCGCTACCCCGACACCGTGGAGCGCGCCGCCGAGGCCCGCGAGCCGCACCAGATCGCCCAGTATCTGATCGATCTGGCGAGCGATTTCCACACCTGCTACAACGCCCAGAAAGTCATGGTCGACGATGCCGGACTGCGCAACGCGCGCCTGGCCCTGGGTCTGGCCGCGCGCCAGGTGATCAGCAATGGATTGGCGCTGCTCGGCGTCAGCGCTCCCGAGGAGATGTAGAGGATGGCCAGACGCCCCGCGCACAACTCACGTGCCGCGCCCAAGGGCGCGACCACCCGCGCCCGCGCGCGCAGTTCAGGCAATAGCCAGAGGGTCAGCGGTATCCCCGGCTGGCTGTGGGCGATCGCCGGCCTGATCGGCGGTTTCGCGCTGTCGCAGTATCTCGACCACACCTCGCCGGAGCCGGTGGCCGCGGTGGTACCCAAGCCGGCCAGCCAGTCGAGCAGCAGCTCGGCCAGCGGCGGCGCCGGCAGCAGCGAGAGCGGCAAGGCGGGCACCAGCAGCGCCCAGCCGGCCACACCCACCTTCGAGTTCTACACCCTGCTGCCGGAAACCGAGGTGATCGCGCCGAACAGCAGCAGTGGCAGTAGCAGCAGCCCCGAGGCCAGCGCCAAGGCCAGCCAGGAGGCGGCGGCCGACGACGCCGCCAACCAGACCAAACAGCCCGCCGCGACCGGCAGCTACATGCTGCAGGCGGCATCGTTCCGCGATATCGCCGACGCCGAACGGCTCGCCAACCGGCTCAAGGATTTCGGCCTGCTGGCCAAGATCACCGACGTGCGCGCCAACGGCAATCAGATCTGGCACCGGGTCCAGGTCGGCCCCTATCGCGATACCCGCGAGCTCAATCGGGCCCAGGATCTGATGGTGACACAGGGTATCGAGCCGCTGATGATCCGGCTGCAGAACTAAGAGGGTGTTTACAAACTGCCTGCGCTCGCCAATACGGCGTTAAAATCGGTCTTAAAATGCTCATTTACCCCGTGTAAACTCCGCTTTTTCGACCGATTTTTGCCTTGTCCTGCCTTCGCTCGCCGAATTTGTAAACACCCTCTAAGCACTGCCTGAAAAACGGTGCGCTCGCCTGCCCGGATCGGTCACGCGCACCGATCCGGGGCGGAGAGGCGCTTGCCCACGCACCTTCCCACCCTTCTACCCAACCAGCTCTTTTCCCCGCCTTCGCCCTATCTCTCCCCGCCTTCGCCCTATCTCTCCAGATTAGAGCCCATTTCCAAACCCATCTGACGATGGGCGCCGGGGGCAGGGCAAAGCGAGGGTCCTTTGCCAGGGATGGCAAAGGTAGCGCCCAGGGAAGGGTTTACAGCGCCCTCGCGACGCCCTGCCGCCGGATAAGCCCACGTCGTCTAGCGGTCGTGAAAGGCGCTCAAAGTTCGGCCGCCCCACCACCTTCGATAACCCGCCTCGCTTGATTTCCGTCCCGACTGCCCGCACCTCTGCCAGCACGGCGCATCGCGATCTCGCGATGCCGCACGTCTTTTTCGGCGCCGTCGGGTGGTTGCCGGCCGCCCGACCCACAGCGGTCGCGGCGGATCGTTTCAGATCGGCTCCCGACGGCGCGCCACAAGGAGTAGCTTGATGACCACAATCGTATCCGTGCGCCGTGGCGACCAGGTCGCGCTGGCGGGAGATGGCCAGGTATCGCTGGGCAACACGGTGATGAAGGGCAACGCCAGCAAGGTCCGCCGGCTCTATCGTGGCCAGGTGCTGGCCGGTTTCGCCGGCGGCACCGCCGACGCCTTCACCCTGTTCGAACGCTTCGAGGCCCAGCTCGAGAAGTACCAGGGCCACCTGACCAAGGCCGCGGTGGAACTGGCCAAGGAGTGGCGCACCGACCGCGCCCTGCGCCGCCTCGAGGCGATGCTGGCGGTGGCCGACAAGAGCGCTTCGCTGATCATCACCGGCAACGGCGACGTGGTCGAACCGGAGCGCGGCATCATCGCCATCGGCTCCGGCGGCCACTTCGCCCAGGCCTCGGCCCGCGCACTGCTCGAGAACACCGAGCTCGGCGCCCGCGACATCACCGAGAAGTCGCTCAACATCGCCGCCGACATCTGCGTCTTCACCAATCACCACATCACGCTCGAAGAGCTGTGACGAGAGCGAGTGCCATGACCCAGGATACCCAGAACGCCCTCCCGGCACCGACCGACACCCAGTCGGCGATGACCCCACGCGAGATCGTCCATTCGCTGGACCAGTACATCATCGGCCAGCACGACGCCAAGCGCGCGGTGGCGATCGCCCTGCGCAACCGCTGGCGCCGCATGCGCCTGGACGCCGACATGCGCGGCGAGATCGTGCCCAAGAACATTCTGATGATCGGCCCCACCGGCGTGGGCAAGACCGAGATCGCGCGGCGTCTGGCCAAGCTCGCCGGCGCGCCCTTCCTTAAGGTCGAGGCGACCAAGTTCACCGAGGTCGGCTACGTCGGCCGCGACGTCGAGTCGATCGTGCGCGATCTGATGGAGATGTCGATCAAGATGGTGCGCGAGCAGGCCAAGACCGAGGTCCGCAACAAGGCCCAGGATGCCGCCGAGGAGCGCATTCTCGACGCCCTGTTGCCGCGCCCGCGGGGCAGCGAGTACGACAGCGGCCGCGACGACTCCGGCACGCGTCAGGTGTTCCGCAAGAAACTGCGCGAAGGCCAGCTCGACGACAAGGAGATCGATATCGAGGTCACCCCGGCGAGCCAGGGCATCGATATCATGACCCCGCCGGGCATGGAGGAGATGACCAACCAGCTGCAGAGCCTGTTCGCCAACATGGGCAAGCAGAAGACCGAGAGCCGCCGGGTCACGGTCAAGGAGGCGTGGAAGCTGCTGCAGGACGAGGAGGCCGCCAAGCTGGTCAACGAGGAGGAGATCAAGCAGCGCGCGCTGGAAGCGGTGGAGCAGAACGGCATCGTGTTCCTCGACGAGATCGACAAGGTCGCCAAGCGCGGCGAGTCCGGCGGCAGCGGCGGCGACGTCTCCCGCGAGGGCGTGCAGCGTGACCTGCTGCCGCTGATCGAGGGCTCCACCGTCTCCACCAAGCACGGCATGGTGCGCACCGACCATATCCTGTTCATCGCCTCCGGCGCCTTCCACCTCTCCAAGCCCTCGGACCTGATCCCCGAGCTGCAGGGGCGCCTGCCGATCCGGGTCGAGCTCACCGCGCTGACCCCGGACGACTTCAAGCGCATCCTGACCGAGCCCTCGGCGGCGCTGACCAAGCAGTATCAGGCGCTGCTCGGTACCGAAGGGCTGGAGGTGCAGTTCACCGAAGACGGCATCGCGCGGATCGCCGAGATCGCCTGGCAGGTCAACGACGGCACCGAGAACATCGGCGCACGCCGCCTGCACACGGTGATGGAGCGGCTGCTCGAGGAGGCCTCTTACCAGGGCGGCGACTTCGCAAGCCCCTTGGTGGTGGATGGCGCCTACGTCGACGCCCAGCTCGGCGAGCTGGCGGTGGACGAGGATCTGTCGCGCTATATTCTGTAATCCCGAGCGCCGCGGGCATGCCAAGCGCGTGCCCGCGGAGGCGATCATGACGCTGGTCTCGACGCCCGCAGGACTCGATACACATAGCGCCTATTTCCAGACCCTCTGACGATGGGCACCGGGGGCAGGGTACAGCGAGGGCCCTTTGCCAGGGATGGCAAAGGTAGCGCCCAGGGAGGGGTTCACAGCGCCCTCGCGACGCCCTGCCACCGGATGAGCCTACGTCTTCTAGCAGTAGTGAAAGGCGTTCTATGGCCTGCGACGTCTCGGGGCTCGCGGGCGTTGTTCGTCGCGCCGCTCGTCTTCTTCCCATCGGCGCCTGCACCGCGCCAGGAGGTTTCGCCATGTCCGCCCCCGTCCCCACCCGCGTGCACTACCACAAGCGCGACAGTGAGCTCGAACTCGGCTATGCCGACGGCAGCAGCTACCGCCTGGCGATCGAGCTGCTGCGGGTCTACTCGCCCTCAGCCGAGGTCCAGGGACACCACCCCAGCGAAGCGGTACTGCAGACCGGCAAGCGCCACGTCGGGCTGCTCGACGTCACTCAGGCCGGGCGCTATGCGCTCAAGCTGCACTTCGACGACGGCCACGACAGCGGCATCTATACCTGGGACTACCTTTACGAGCTGGCGACTCAGCAGGAGGCACGCTGGGCCGACTACCTGGCGCGGCTGGCACAGGCCGGGGCCTCGCGCGAGCCGAGCACGATCCAGATCCATCAGGTGTGAAGGCGCGGCGCCGCGGCGCAAAGACAAGGCCCGGGCCAGACGCTACAATGCACCATCGACCGAGTCAGCGAAGACTCGACCCGCCTGCCCTCGCCGCGGCCGCCGTCGACGGCGTTCGCGCAGCGATCTACAGCGTCTTTTCGGGGAGAAGCACATGGACAAGCGCACGACCGACTTCGGCTACGAGCAGGTCGCAGTCGAGGAGAAGGCCGCCCGGGTGGCGGACGTCTTCCATTCGGTGGCCGCGCGCTACGACGTGATGAACGACCTGATGTCGTTGGGTATCCATCGGCTGTGGAAACATCTCACCCTGGAGCGCAGCGGGGTCCGCGCCGGCCACCGGGTGCTCGATATCGCCGGCGGCACCGGCGACCTGACGCGCCAGTTCGCCAAGCGTGTCGGCCCCAGCGGCCGAGTGGTGCTGGCCGATATCAACGCCTCGATGCTGAAGGTCGGGCGTGACAAGCTGATCGACAGCGGCGTCGGCGACAACGTCGAGTACGTGCAGGCCAACGCCGAGAGTCTGCCGTTCCCCAACAACAGTTTTCACTGCATCACCATCGCCTTCGGCCTGCGCAACGTCACCGACAAGGACGCCGCGCTGCGCTCGATGACCCGCGTGCTCAAGCCCGGCGGGCGCCTGCTGGTGCTGGAGTTCTCCAAGCCGGTCAACGGCCTGCTCTCCAAGGCCTACGACCAGTACTCGTTCCGGGTACTGCCGCAGGTCGGGCGGCTGGTCGCCAACGACGCCGACAGCTACCGCTATCTGGCCGAGTCGATCCGCATGCACCCGGACCAGGAGACGCTCAAGGGCATGATGCAGGCCGCCGGACTCGAACGCGTCGAGTACACCAACATGACCGGGGGCATCGTCGCCCTGCACCGCGGCATCAAGCTCTGAGCATGGCTGGCGTGGTCGACAACTTCACGCTGGTGGCCGCGGAGCGGGCCATCGCGCGTCTGCTGGCGCGGGATCCGGCAACGCCTGCGCGCCTGCGCGCCCTCGACGGCCGCAGCCTGCGCCTGGTGAGCGCCACCCCGCCACTGGCGCTGCGGGTGAGCTTCACCGACACCGGCATACGCCTCTCCCGTGTCAGCGACTGGCAGCAGCACGACGACCTGGTGATCGGCGTCGACCGTCGCGTGCTCGAGCGCTGGGTCGCCGGCGACTCGCTGGAACGCCTGCTGTTCAACGGCGATCTCGACGTCAGCGGCGATACCGGCATGCTGGCGCCGCTGCAGGCGCTGCTGCTCGATCTCGATCTTGACTGGGAGGGCGCGCTGGCCCAGGCCCTCGGCGCCACGCCGGCCCACGGCCTGGCCCGCGCGCTCGGCTACCTGACCCGCCAGGCGCGGGCCAGCGCCGGCGAGTGGCGGCAGGACTGGCGCGAGTATCTGTTCGAGGAAGCGCGGCTGATGGCCGGGCAGGATCAGCTCGAGGTTGCGCGTGATGCCCTGAGCGCACTGCGCCTGCGCGTCGACCGGCTCTCGGCACGGGTCACCCGTCTCGAGCGCGCGCACACGGCCAGTGCCGCACAGGAGCCGCGCCCATGAGTCTGCGGCTTTTGCGTATCGCCTGGACCGTCTCACGCTACCGTCTCGATACCCTGGTGCCCCAGGAGCGCCTGCCGCCGGTGCTGCGCTGGCTGTGGCGCTTCGCTCCGGCGCGGCTCATCCCCACCGGCAGCCACACCCGCGGCGAGCGGCTGCGGCTGGCGCTGGAGTCGTTGGGGCCGATCTTCGTCAAGTTCGGCCAGATGCTCTCGACCCGGCGCGATCTGCTGCCGCCGGACATCGCCGACGAGCTCAAGCGGCTGCAGGACCAGGTGCCGCCGTTCCCCGGCGAGACCGCCCGCGCCATGGTCGAGAAGGAGCTGGGCAAGCCGGTCGCCGAGGCCTTTGCCAGCTTCGACACCGAGCCCATGGCCTCGGCCTCGATCGCCCAGGTGCATGCTGCCGAGCTGCACAGCGGCGAGCGCGTGGTGGTCAAGATCATCCGTCCGGGTATCGAGCGCACCATGCGCGAGGACATCGGCCTGCTCTATACCTTCGCTCGGCTGCTGCGCCGGGTGCCGGAGGCGCGCCGTCTGCGCCCGGTCGAGGTGGTCGAGGACTACGAAGCGACGCTGTTCGATGAGCTCGATCTCAACAAGGAGGCGGCCAACACCTCGCAGCTCAAGCGCAACTTCCAGAGCTCGCCGCTGCTCTACGTGCCCAGCATCTACTGGTCGCTGACCCATCGCCAGGTGATGGTGCAGGAGCGCATCGAGGGCATTCCGGTGGCCGACGTGGAGGCGCTCAAGGCCCAGGGCACCGATCTCAAGAAGCTCGCCGAGCGCGGCGTGGAGATCTTCTTCACCCAGGTGTTCCGCGACAACTTCTTCCACGCCGACATGCACCCCGGCAATATCTTCGTCTCCCGCGAGAACCCCACCGAGCCGCGCTATATCGCCATCGACTGCGGCATCGTCGGCAGTCTCACGCGGGAAGACCAGGACTACCTGGCGCGCAACCTGCTGGCCTTCTTCCGTCAGGACTACTACGAGGTGGCGGTGCTGCACATCGAGTCCGGCTGGGTCGGCGAAGGTACCCGGGCCAACGAGTTCGCCTCGGCGATCCGTGCGGTGTGCGAGCCGATCCTGGAGAAGCCGCTCAAGGACATCTCCTTCGGCCAGGTGCTGCTGGGCCTGTTCCAGACCGCGCGGCGTTTCCACATGGAGGTGCAGCCGCAGCTGGTGCTGCTGCAGAAGACCCTGCTCAATATCGAAGGGCTGGGGCGCCAGCTCTATCCGGATCTCGATCTGTGGAGCACCGCGCGCCCCTACCTCGAGCGCTGGATGCGCGAGCGTGCCGGGCCCAAGGGCTTCTGGGAGACGCTCAAGAAACACGCCCCGGAGCTGGCCCATCAGTTGCCGGAGCTGCCGGTGCTGGCGCACCAGGCGCTCTCCGAGCGCGACGAGCAGCGCCGCCAGCGGCGCCAGCAGACCGCCGCGCTGAGTGGCCTGCAGCAGCGCTTCGAACGCGCCAGCGCGCGCGCCCGACGGCTGCGCCTGGGGCTCTTGCTGCTGGTGCTGGCGCTGGGCTGGCAGCCAATGCTTGGCTGGGCCGAACAGCAGCCGTGGCCGGTGGTGGTCGCCGCCGTGCTGGGGGTGGCGCTGCTCGCCTGGCGCTGAGCGCGGGCCGCCCACGGCGGCCGCGCCTGCGAACCGCTTATTCAGACTCAGGATTGTCATCTCATGAGTGATACTCTCGAACGATTGGCCGCCGTGCTCGCCGAGCGCCGTGACGCCGACCCGCAAAGCTCCTACGTCGCACAGCTTCATCACCGGGGTCTCAACAAGATCCTGGAGAAGGTGGGCGAAGAGGCCACCGAGACGCTGCTTGCCGCCAAGGACGTCAAGGCCGATGATGAGCAGAGTCGGCAGGCACTCGTCGGTGAAGTCGCCGATCTGTGGTTCCACAGTCTGGTCATGCTCTCGCATCTGGAGGTCGACCATCGTGCCGTGCTCGACGAGCTGGCTCGACGCTTCGGCGTCTCCGGCCTGGACGAGAAGGCGGCGCGGCAGCCAAGCCGGTAAGCTCTATCAAGCATCAATCGTGTAAGCGCCTCGGCGCACGCCTCAAGGAGTAAGGTTATGTTGGGTGGTATCAGTATCTGGCAGCTGCTGATCGTGCTCGGGATCATCATCTTGATCTTCGGCACCAAGAAACTGCGCAACGTCGGCAGCGATCTGGGCGGCGCGGTGAAGGGGTTCAAGAAAGCGATGCACGACGAGGACGACAAGGAGAAGGCGGACAGCACCTCTCAGCAGCGCATCGACCACTCCCAGCAGGCGTCCCAGGACAGCCGCTTCGATAGCGACGAGATCAAGTCGGGCGCCGACGACAAGGCCGAGCGCAAGTAAGCGGCGATGTTCGATATCGGCTTTTTCGAACTGCTGCTGATCGGCATCGTCGGCCTGCTGGTGCTGGGGCCGGAGCGCCTGCCGATTGCCGCCCGCACCGCCGGGCTGTGGATCGGCCGCATACGCCGCAGCGTCGCCAACATGCAGCGCGAGATCACCTCCCAACTGGAGGCGGAAGAGCTGCGCCAGAAACTCGCCGAGCAGCAGCGCAAGCTCGACGAAGGGGTCGGCCGGGTCAGGCAGGAGCTCGAGCAGGGCCAGCGCCAGCTCGACGAGGGTGTGGGCCGGGCTCGCCACGCGGTCGAGAAGACCCTCGGCCCCGACGCAGCTCACCGCAGCAGCGACGAAGCCCGCCCCGGCACGGCACGTGCCACAGCGACCGATTCGACGCCGGCCGACGCCGCGATGCCCTCGGCCGATTCGCCGAGACCCGCCGATCCCTCGCCGCCAGCTGCGGACGAACCGCACGCGCCGGCGAGCGGTACCGAGGACAAGGATTCGAGTAGCCGATGAGTGATGCCTCACGCCCACCGGAGGAAGAGCAGCCGCAGGCCCCGCTGATCGAGCATCTCATCGAACTGCGCTCGCGCCTGATGAAGGCGGTGATCGTGGTGATCGCCATCTTCGCCGTGCTCTATGCCTTCTCCAACGATATCTACCGCTTCGTCGCCGAGCCGCTGATCGCGCTGCTGCCGGCGGGCTCGCGCATGATCGCCACCGAGGTGACCTCGCCGTTCCTGGCCCCGTTCAAGCTCACCATGGTGGTCTCGATCTTCGCCGCCGTGCCGGTGATCCTCTATCAGGCCTGGGCCTTCATCGCCCCGGGGCTCTACCGCCACGAAAAGGCGATCGCCTTTCCGCTGCTGGCATCGAGTATCGTGCTGTTCTATTGCGGCGCGGCCTTCGCCTACTACGTGGTATTTCCGCTGCTGTTCAGCTTCTTCGTCCACACCGGCCCGCAGGACGTGCAGGTGATGACGGACATCAACGCCTATCTCAATTTCGTGCTGAAGATGTTCTTCGCCTTCGGCGTGGCGTTCGAGATCCCCATCGCCACCTTCCTGCTGATCTGGACCGGCATCACCGACGTCAAGAGCCTGACCAAGAAGCGCCCCTACGTGATCCTGATCTGCTTCGTCGTCGGCATGCTGTTGACCCCGCCCGACGTCATCTCGCAGAGCCTGCTGGCGGTGCCGATGTGGCTGCTGTTCGAAGTCGGCATCGTGTTCGCACGCCTGGTACGCCGGCGCCGCGCCCACGTCGACGCAGACGCAGACGCAGACGCCTAGCGCCGACCTGGCGATCCGATCACCGCGCGGGACTCGATGGCCGTGGCCGATGAGTCCCGCGCGGCCGTTCTCTCCGTTTACTTCTCTCCACCCCGTTCTCTCCGGTTCATTCTCTCCGCCCGGTTCTCTCCGCCCGGTTCTCTCCGCCCTGTCCGGCACAGGGTTGTTATACTGGGCAGACCCCATGATGCTCATGTCATCGTTTTGTCATTCGACGCTGATAGCGTTGCCTTCGGCGTCGCGGGGCGGTGTCACACCCGTCTCGTCGCTTCTGTGGAGATTCTCATGCGTCATTCTCTGTCCCGTCAGTACCCCGCCACCCGGATGCGTCGACTGCGCAAGCGTGAGTTCTCTCGCCGCCTGGCGCGGGAGTCTGCACTGACCACGGACGACCTGATCCTGCCGGTTTTCGTGCTCGACGGCGAGAATCGCCGCGAGGCGGTCCCTTCGATGCCCGGCGTCGAGCGGCTGTCGATCGACGAGCTGCTGCGCGAAACCGAAGAGCTGGTGGCGTTGGGGATTCCGGCGATCGATCTGTTTCCGTTCACCCCGCCGGAGAAGAAGAGCGCCGACGGGGCCGAGGCGTGGAACCCGGACGGGGTCATCCAGCGCGCCATCCGCGCGCTGCGCGAGCGCTTCCCCGAGCTCGGCATCATCACCGACGTGGCGCTCGACCCCTACACCACCCACGGCCAGGACGGCATTCCCGACGAGCACGGCTACCTGCAGAACGATCGCACCATCGAGGCGCTGATCAAGCAGGCGCTGTCGCACGCCGAGGCGGGCGCCGACGTGATCTCGCCGTCCGACATGATGGATGGCCGCATCGGTGAGATTCGCGCCACCTTCGAGCGCGAAGGGCTCCACGAGACCCAGATCATGGCCTACTCGGCCAAGTACGCGTCGAAGTACTACGGCCCGTTCCGCGACGCCATCGGCTCCAGCGGCAATCTGGGTAAAGCCGACAAGTTCAGCTACCAGATGGACCCGGCCAACACCAACGAGGCGCTCCACGAGACCGCCCTCGACATCCAGGAGGGTGCCGACATGGTGATGGTCAAGCCGGGCATGCCCTATCTGGACGTGGTCCAGCGGGTCAAGGAATCGTTCGGCGTGCCGACATTCGTGTATCAGGTGAGCGGCGAATACGCGATGCACATGGCCGCCTTCGAGAAGGGCTGGCTCGACGCCGACAGCGTGATCCTGGAGTCGCTCACCTGCTTCAAGCGGGCCGGTGCCGACGGCATTCTCACCTATTTCGCCAAGCGCGCAGCGCAACTACTCAACGCCTGACCACCGCGGGCGCGTCCGCCCGGGTGCGGGACATCATTGTGGAGAGCAGTCGATGACGGACACCCAGGACACGCCCGGCCCAGGTCGAGAACTCGCCAGCCCCGCCGGGCTGGTCGACGACGGCAGTTCGCCGCCCCTGCGGGTCAACCGCACCCGCAAGGGCATCCATGCCAAGGCGACCCCCTCGCCACAGGCGGACCTGAGCGACCCCACGCTCTATTTCAACCGCGAGCTGTCGCACCTGCAGTTCAATATCCGCGTGCTCGAGCAGTCGCTGGACCCCTCGCATCCGCTGCTCAACCGGCTGATGTTCCTGCTGATCTTCTCCTCCAATCTGGACGAGTTCTTCGAGATCCGGGTCGCCGGCCTCAAGCACCAGCTGGCGCTGGCCAACGAAGAGGTGGGCGCCGACGGCCTGCCCCCGGCGCGCACGCTGGAAGAGATCTCGCGCATCGCCCACGAGCAGGTCGACCGCCAGTACCATATTCTCAACGACGCCCTGGTGCCGGCGCTGGAGGAGCAGAACATCCGCTTCCGCCGCCGTTCACAGTGGACGCCGGCCCAGGCGGCCTGGGTCGCCGACTACTTCGAGGAGGAGATCGCGCCGGTGATCAGCCCGATCGGGCTGGACCCCTCGCACCCCTTCCCGCGGCTGGTCAACAAGAGCCTCAACTTCATCGTCGAACTCGACGGTACCGACGCCTTCGGCCGCGAGGGGGGGCTTGCGATCCTGCCCGCGCCGCGCTCGCTGCCGCGCCTGATCCGCCTGCCCGAAGCGCTGTGCGAGGCGGGCTTCACCGACTATGTGTTCCTGTCGTCGATGATCCACGCCCATGCCCATGAGGTGTTCCCGGGCATGGAGGTGGAGGGCTGCTATCAGTTCCGCCTGACCCGCAACGCCGATCTCTCGGTCGATCCGGAAGAGGTCTCGGACCTGGCCTCGGCGCTGCGCGGCGAGCTCTTGGCGCGGCGCTACGGCAGCGGCGTGCGCCTGGAGGTGGCCGACAACTGCCCGGACAACCTGATCGACTTCCTGCTCAAGCAGTTCGAGCTCGGCGAGGCGGATCTCTATCGGGTCAACGGGCCGGTCAACCTGACCCGGCTGATGTCGGTGCTGGATGACGTCCAGCGCCCCGACCTGCGCTACCGCTCCTTCACCCCGGGGCTGCCCAAGCAGGTGCGTGGCGACGTCAATCTGTTCTCGATGATCAGCCAGGGCGATATCCTGCTGCACCACCCGTTCCAGTCGTTCACCCCGGTCGAGGAGCTGCTGCGCCAGGCCGCCCGCGACAGCGACGTGATGGCGATCAAGCAGACGCTCTACCGCACCGGCGCCGACTCCTCGATCGTCAGCGCCCTGGTAGAAGCGGCGCGTGGCGGCAAGGAAGTGACCGTGGTGATCGAGCTGCGGGCACGCTTCGACGAGGCCGACAACCTGGCGCTGGCCTCGCGCCTGCAGGAGGCCGGCGCCATCGTCATCTACGGGGTGATGGCCTACAAGACCCACGCCAAGATGATGCATATCGTGCGCCGCGAGAAGGGTGAGCTGCGCCACTACGCCCACCTCGGCACCGGCAACTACCATGCCAAGACCGCCAAGCTCTACACCGACTACAGCCTGATGACCGCCAACGAGGCGCTCTGCGAGGACGTCCACCGCGTCTTCCAGCAGCTCTCCGGCATGGGCAAGCCGCGCAAGATCAATACCCTGCTGCACGCGCCCTTCACCCTCCACGACACCCTGGTGGCGATGATCGAGCGCGAGGCCAAGCTGGCCGAGAGCGGCAAGAAGGCGCGCCTGGTGATCAAGTGCAACGCCATCACCGAGCCCAAGCTGATCCGCGCGCTCTACCGCGCCTCCCAGGCCGGCGTGCGCTGCGATCTGATCATCCGCGGCATGTGCTGCCTGCGCCCCGGCGTGCCGGGCATCTCCGAGAACATCAACGTGCGCTCGATCATCGGCCGCTTCCTCGAACACACCCGGGTCTACTACTTCAGCAACGACGGTGCCCACGAGGTGTGGTGCTCCAGCGCCGACGCCATGGAGCGCAACATGTTCCACCGCGTCGAGACCTGTTTCCCGCTGCTCGACAAGAAGGTCGCCCAGCAGGTGCGCAAGGATCTCGACACCTACCTGCTCGACAACTGCCAGAGCTGGGTGCTCGACAGCGAGGGCCAGTACCACCTGCAGGATAGCGGTGACGCCGAGCCGATCAGCGCCCAGGAAACCCTGCTCTACGCTTACGCCAGCCAGGCTTGAAGCGCCGGTCGCCGCGCCCGCCGGCGCGGCGACCGGCCTGCCACAACGCGTCCGCCAGCCCGACACTCGGCAAGCCTGTCACAGCCGATAGCCGAAGTCGGCTTATCCGGCGCCAGGGGGCGGGGTTGGCAATGGGCGCTCAGCCCGCTCCCGGTCCAGCACCATCGATATCGCCGTCTCGACCGCTCGTCGGATCGCCACGTCTGTGTCATCAGGTGTGTGTTCTCGCGCCGCCGTTCCTCTCCGCTGCTGCTCGCGTCGCGAGCACTCAGATCCCGCCTACCCGAACCATCGGGTCACGATGAATGCGCGCTCTGAACGAAAAAGGGCCGCGCTGCGCGCGGCCCAAAGCTTGTGTGACGAGTTGGTTTACGTGACGAGATAGCCGCGGATCAGACCGCGATCTCGCCACCATCACGCTTGCGGATCACCACGGTGGCGGCACGCGCGCGCACGCTGCCCGACTCCGGAATGGCGACCGTGGCATCCTGCACGTTGGCGTCAGGATCGGCCGGCCAGTTGCCCGGGTGCTGGATGTTGATGAACAGCGAGGTCTTGTCCGGCGTGGCGAAGATACCGGTCACCTCGCAGCCATTGGGGCCGACGGCGAAGCGCTTGAGCTGGGCCTGGTCCGCGGCATCGATCACCGCCTTGTCCCCCGGGCCGCGGCTGACATTGCCCGGCACCACCGCCAGCACCTGGTCGTTGGTGTAGTCGGTGACGTTGTCGTAGCCGTTGTCGGTCTCGATCCACAGAATGCCGCGGCCGTCGCCGCGATCGTCGTACCACAGGCCATCGGGGCTGGCGAACTGGTTGAGCTCGGTGAGACCCGAGAAGTTGTCGGGATCGTTCTCGGCGGCGCCGAACACGAACACTTCCCACTCGAAATCGGTGGCTGCCGGTGAAGGCTCGCGCCAGCGAATGACCTGACCGCCCTCGTTGTCGGGCCGCGGGTTGGCGGCGTTGACCGGGGCCGTGGCGTAGCCCGCGCCCAGCGCCTCGATGTCGCTGCCACCATCGGTGTAGGTGGCGGCGGTGCCTTCGGCGGTACGCTTGGAGTTGTTGGTCAGGGTCATGTAGACCTCGCCCGAGGAGGGGTCGACGGTACCCCACTCGGGACGGTCCATCGGCGTCGCGCCCATGAAGTCGGCGGCGTCGCAGGTATTGATGATGACCCCGGCGAGATCGCGCTCGTTGGCCAGATTGAGCGCCTGCCACAGCGGCCGGCCGTTCTGGGTGGTGGCGTCCGGGGTCAGCGGCAACCAGTCGCCGCTGCCATCGGCGTTGAAGCGCGCCACGTAGAGGGTGCCCTCGTCGAGGTACTTGGAGCCGATCGCCAGGCGGTCGTAGTCCTGGCCCGGGCGATTGGCGTCCTGGGGGTCCCACTTGGCCTTGGAGACGAACTTGTAGATGTACTCGTTGCGCGAATCGTGGCCGGAGTAGAACACCACCGGTTCGCCCTCGATCACTTTGCCCGGCCAGCAGCCCTCGTGGCGGAAGCGTCCGATATGGGTACGCTTGAGCGCGGCGGTCTCGGTGCCCACGCTGGCGGTGTTGCCGTAGGGGTCGATCTCCACCACGTAACCGAAGGTGCGCGGCTCGTTGCGGTAGTCGCCGGCAGCGGAAGCCGCGCTCGGGGTAGCATCGAAGCGCGCGAACTCTCCGTTGGTGCCGCCCTGGGCGGTCTCCCAGCCGTAGCGGCCGCGGCCCTCGGGCAGACCCAGGCGCTCGTCGTCAGGATAACGGTCGCTCGACTTGGTGAAGACCTCGGGCCAGTTCTCCTCACAGGTGAGGTAGGTGCCCCAGGGGGTGTAGCCGTTGGCGCAGTTGTTGTTGGTGCCGCGGGTGCGGGTGCCGTTGGTGGAGTAGGCGGTGACCACGTAGTCGCTGCCGCGCACCGGGCCGGCGAGTTCGATCGGCGTGGCCGAGGTGATACGACGGTTGTAGCGCGAGCCGCGCTCTTCACGCCACTGGCCGTTGGCATCGAGCATCAGCTTGACCAGGGTCACGCCGTGGGCGTTGATCTCGGTGCGCACCTCGTCGGCCGGGCGCGCGCCTTTATCGGCATTGGTCGGGCCGCCCTGAGGGGCCCACAGCGCGCCCTGATCGATGTACTCGTTGTTGAGCGCCATGATGAATTCGCGCGAGGCGCTCTCTTCGCTCAGCGCGAAGTTGTGCATGCCGTCGTGGTTCATGCCCACGCTGGCCGCCTGGTAGTCGGGCGTCACGCTGCGGTCCGCGGACCAGGCGCCGACGCTGTTGTCGAGCGGTGTCCCCCAGGGGATCACCACTTGGGCGACATAGCCTTCGGGCACCACCACCCCATTGGTGCGCGAACCGCGAATCGAGGCGAACGCCAGCGCCAGCGGCGTGGCTTCTGAAGAGCCGCCGCCGGCGCTGCCGTTGTCGTTGCTATCGTCGCTGCTGCAACCGGCCAGACCGAAGCCCCCGAGCAGGCCCATGGCGGCCAGCCCAGCGCCCCCTGCATGATGCCTCGACGCGAGACACGGCGGGAGAGTACCGACGAGAACGGCTCGTTGGTGCTCTGGTTGAGAACGCGATGATCCTCGATTTCCTTGCTCATGGGGTGTCCCCTCTCTGTGAGTGATCCACTAATGACGGTCGACTGATGCCATGGCGCCCGAGCCGGCGATGCGCGCCGCCGGCCACTTGGCGTCCCGGTGAATGCGGTCACCGGGCTGCGTTACCCGGAGGCAACTTAGAGCAGCAACGTGACAACCCCATGACGACTTGGCGGCAGCGCCGCGCCCGCTGCGCGGTCACGAAACCGTCATCTCCCAGTCATTAGGATGCCGAGTCCGGCGGCGGCGAAGACCGTGCGCCGCGTTGGATCATTCGCGGGAGCCCCATGACCGATCCCCTCTCTATCAATGCTCCGGCCATCGACGCCCCGGCCATCAATGCCCCAGCCATTGAAGCTCCGGCCACCGGTGGCCGGCGACCCGACCCGGCCCGCCGCCGCTTGATCGGCGCCCTACTGGGCGCGGGGCTCGGCACCAGCATGGGTGGCGTGCTGAGCGGCTGCGCCACGCCGCTGACAGGCGCCGCACGCGCACCGGCCCCGGGACGCCAGGTCGAGCTGCTCTATGTCGCCGATACCCTGGAGTGTCTCGGCCCCACGCGGATCGTCGCCCCCGCCACCTATCTCGGCCCGGCGGAGCTGCTCGGCGCCGCCCCCTGGGCCACCGCGGACGGCGTGACCACGCTGGTCGGCAGCGCTGGCGCCGCATGGGCCGACCTCTATACCCCACGCAGCGCCGCGCGGCGCCATACCGCCGGCTATGGCGGCCTGGCCGCCCAGCTCGCGCGGCTGCGGCGTGAACTCGGCGCCGAGCGCACCCTGACCCTGGAGAACGGCCAGTGCTGGAGCGGCAGCGGCCTGGGGCATCTCGCCAACGGCAGCGCCGGCGTCGCCTCCAGCCGTCTGCTGGCCAGCGATGCCCGGGTCAGCAGCGACGAGCGCGTGCTCTGGCCGCAGCGTGCCCCGGCGCTCTACCGCGACTACGCGCGCCCGGTGCTGGGCAATCTGGCCGCGCCGCCCGCCGGCGTCAGCACCGCGACCCGCTTCGAGCGCGACGGCGTGCAGGTGGCGGTGGTCGGCGCCAGCGACCCCAACGCCCTGGATGAAACCCGCCCGCTCGATCGGTGGTACCAGGCTCTGGCCGAGAGCGTGGCCAAGGCCGCCGAAGGCGCCGATCTGGTGGTGTTATTGGCCGATACCGGCAGCGCCACCGCACGCTGGCTGGCCGGACGGCTGCCGCGAGTCGATCTGGTGCTGGCGGCCCGCGGTCAGGATTTCTGGCCCGCGCTGATCGCGGTGGACAACCCCCACGGCGCCCCGGTGCCGCTGTGTCTGCCCGGCAGCCACGCCAGCGGCTTCTTCCATCTCAGTTGCCGCAGCACCCGTAGCGGCTGGCAGATCCACGCCGAGTTCCAGCGCAACGACGTCACCCCGGACGCCGCGGCTGGCGAGCTGCAGGCGCGCTTCGACGCCCTGCGCGCGCCCTACGCCGGCTGGCTCGACCGCCCGCTGGGCAGCGCCCCCGGCTGGCTGTGGCGACGCGACAGTGTCGGCGGCAGTTGGGACGGTCTGATCGCCGCCGCCCTCAGCGCGGATAGCGACGCCACCCGCGCGCTGCTCCCGGGGCTGCGCCACGATACCCTGCTGGCCCCCGACGAAACGATCACCCGCGACCATCTGTGGCGCCTGAGCGGCGGCCATCCGGCGCGGGTCGTCGATCTCACGCCGGACCCCGACGCGCTGAAGCGCCTGCTCGAACGCGCGCTGGACAGCAGTCTGGGCCTGCCGCTGATTCTCAATGACAGCCGCGACCTGCCACGCCTCTCGGCGACCCGTTGGACGCTCGACTACGGCGCCGCCGCGGGAGAACGTGCGCATCTCGGGGCGCTGCCGGCGGGGCTCACCTGGCGCAGCTTCAGCGCCCGCCCCCAGGCCGGCGGCGAACCGCTGTGGCAGCGCCTGGAGCGCTATCTCGGCGACCACGGCGGCACCCCGCCGGCTCCCACGCCGCCGAGCGTCGAGGCGCGCTACGTCGAGGGTCATCCCGGCTGGCATCCGCAGGCGCGCCTGAGCGTATGACGCCCCCGGCCTGGCTGAGCGCCCCGGCACGGTGGCTGGCGCTATGTCTGCTGGCGTGGCTGGCGGCCCAGGCATTGAGCGGCACGGCGCGACTGCTGGCGCCTGCCGACCCTGTCGCGGCATCGACATCCTTCATTCTCGACCCCGCGGCGCTGCCGCCAGTACCCGCCGCCTGGCAGTCGCGGGCCATCGCAGCGGACCGGCGCATCCCGCTCACCGACCTGCCCTATCAGGTGGTCGGCCGGGCGCTGAGTCAGGGCGCGAACTCGCTGGTGGTGCTGGCGACCCCCGACGGCCAGCGCGCGCTGATGCCGGGGGATCGCATCGCCCCGGGCATCAGCTTGGCGCGTATCGATGGCGAGGGCGTGGTGCTCTCGCGCGGCGGGCGCCTGGAACGCCTGGCCTGGCCGGAGCCTGACAGCGCGCCCCGCGGCGCCATCGTCCGCGTCGAGCCGGGCACACCGGCCGCCGTTTCATCCACGCTTTCGGAGTCATCCCCATGAGGCCTCTGCCGTATCGACTGGTGTTCACGCTGCTGCTGGCCCTGCTGCTCCCGACCCCGGCGCTGGCCCAGTCACAGACCCAGCCTCAGACGCCCACGGATGACACCAGCGCCACGGCGGCGGACGCCACGCCGCGCTACGACGTGGACTTCCAGGAGACCAGCCTGCGCGAATTCATCGACAGCGTGGGGCGGATCACCGGCCACGCCTTCATCGTCGACCCGCGGGTACAGGGCAACATCTCCTTGACCAGCCAGCGCCGACTGAGCGCCGACGAGCTTTACCGCCTGTTCCAGAACGAATTGCAGATCAACGGCTACGCCACGGTGCCGCTCGCCGACGGCCAGGTGCGCATCGTGCCGGCCCAGGCCTCGCGCACCCAGCCGCTGCCGCTCGGCGACAATGCCCAGGGGGCCAATGTCGCCACCAGCGTGATCGCCACGCGCAACCTCGACGCCGCCACCCTGGCCGGCGTGCTTCAACCGCTGGTCGACAGCCAGGTGGGGACGGTCACGCCGTGGCCGGAGAGCCACCTGGTGGTGGTCACCGACTGGCGCGACAATCTCCGCCGGCTGACCCAGCTGGCCGAGCGCCTGGACCGCCAGCGCGATCTCCAGGCCGCGGTACTGCCGCTCGAGCACGCCACCGCCGACGAGCTCGCCGGCACCCTGGATACGCTGATGCAGCGCGAGGGTGGCGGTCAGGTGAAGGTGGTGGCCAACCCCCGCGCCAACGCCCTGGTGGCCTACGGCGACCCCGCCGGGCTGGCCCGGGTGCGCCAGCTCGCCGCCTCGCTGGACAAGCCCCAGGCCGAGGCCCAGCAGCGCAACACCCGGGTGATCTATCTGGACAACGTCAGCGCCGAATCGGTGGTCTCGGTCCTCGGCGGGCTGACCGGCGAACGCCCGCAGAACGCGGGCAGCACCGATCCGCGCAGTCAGGTGCAGCAACTGCTGCAGCGCGCCGGCGGTGGTGGCGGAGGTGGTGGTGCCCTGCAGGGCGGCAGCCTCGCCAGCACCGGCACGGGCAGCGGCGGCAGCGGGCTGCCCGCGCTACCGGACGCCACCAGCCGCAACGCCGCGCTCGCCGGCACCCTTGGCAGCGGCGACGACGCGGTCGGCTTCGCCGTCCATCCCTCAACCAACGCCCTGGTACTGATCGGCCCGCCGGCGCGGCTCGACGCCTACGCCAGCATCATCAAGAAGCTCGATATCCGCCGCGCCCAGGTGGCGGTGGAGGCGATCATCGCCGAGATCACCGAATCCCGCGCCAAGCGCCTGGGCGTGCAGTGGCTGTTCGGCGATCTCTCCGGCAGCGGCACCGTGCCGGTGGGCGGGTTCAACTACGCCGCCGACGGCCAGCCGGGGATCAACGCCATCGCCGGCGCCGCCGCGCGCAACGACACCAGCCAGCTGGCGCAGCTGCTCGGCAGCATCACCGGGGTCAGCGCCGGCGTCGGCCGGGTCAGCGACAGCGGCGTGAGCTTCGCCGCCCTGCTCGGCGCGCTGCAGAGCGACAGCGAGACCAATCTGCTGTCGACGCCCTCGCTGACCACCCTCGACAACGCCCAGGCCTATATCCTGGTAGGCCAGGAGGTGCCCTTCGTCACCGGTTCCACCACCTTCAACGAGAACCCCTACCAGATCATCCAGCGCGAGGACATCGGGGTCAGCCTGCGCATCCGCCCCTCGATCAGCTCCGACAACACCATCCGCATGGATATCGTTCAGGAGGTGTCGTCGATCGACCCCAACGTCCAGGCCTCCGACGTGGTCACCAACAAGCGCGAGATCGAGACCTCGGTGATCACCCGCGACGGCGGCATCGTGGTGCTCGGCGGGCTGATCAGCAACGCCGGCAACTCGAGCTCGGCCCAGGTACCGCTGCTGGGCGACATCCCGGTGATCGGCAAGCTGTTCCAGTACAACCGGGACGAGCAGGAGAAGCGCAACCTGATGGTGTTCATCCGCGCCCGGGTGCTGCGCGACGCCTCCCAGATGGACAGCGCCACCGCCGACAAGTACCGCTACATGCGCGCCCAGCAGCTGCTCGCCGGCTTCGACGACGACCAGGCGCTGGCGCCCTGGGAGACGGCCAGCAGCGCATCCGGCGGCACGGCGGCGTCTGGACCGGGGATGGCGAGTGCGGCGCCGAGCACGCCGGGCCAGCCGCGCTGGAGCACCTTCTTCCCCGACCAGCGCAGCCGCCTGGGGAGCCTGGCGCCATGACCGCGACCGCGGCCTTCAGCGCCGGCGACGATCTCGCGCCGCTGCCCTACCGGCTGGCCAAGCGCGCCGGGGTGGCGCTGGCGCCGGGCAAGCACGGCTACCGCCTGCTGTGTCGCGACACGCCGTCGCCGCTGCAGCTCGAGGTGCTCCAGGACATCCAGCGCCGCCTGGGCCGCGCCGAGGGCTGCGAGTGGCTCGACGGCGATACCTTCGAGGCGCGTCTGGCCGCGCTGCACGACGGTGAGCGTGCCGACAACGCGGCGCTGCTGGAGGGGCTGGCCGAGCACGTCGATCTCGACAGCCTGATGCAGGAGCTACCGCGGGCCGAGGATCTGCTCGAGAGCGAGAACGAAGCGCCGGTGATCCGGCTGATCAACGGCGTCTTCTCCGAGGCCCTGCGCCTGGCCGCCTCGGACATCCACGTCGAACCCTTCGAGCGCGAACTGGTGATCCGCCTGCGGGTGGATGGTGCCATGCGCGAGGCGCTGCGGCCGCCGCGGGTGCTGGCGCCGGTGCTGATCTCGCGGATCAAGGTGATGGCGCGGCTCGACATCGCCGAGAAGCGCCAGCCCCAGGATGGCCGCATCACGGTGCGCGCCGCCGGGCGTGACGTCGACATCCGCGTCTCCACCCTGCCCGGCATCCACGGCGAGCGGGTGGTGATGCGTCTGCTCGACAAGCACGCCGCGCTGCTCGACCTCGACCGCCTGGGCATGCCGCCGGCGGTGCTCGAACGCTATCGCCGGGTGCTCCAGCAGCCCAACGGTATCCTGCTCAACACCGGGCCCACCGGTTCGGGCAAGACCACCACGCTCTACGCCAGCCTCAATGCGCTCAACGACCGCAGCCGCAATATCCTCACCGTCGAGGACCCGGTGGAGTATGCCATCCCGGGTATCGGGCAGACCCCGGTCAACCCCCACGCCGGGCTCACCTTCGCCCGCGGCCTGCGCGCCATCCTGCGCCAGGACCCGGACGTGATCATGATCGGCGAGATCCGCGATCTGGAGACCGCCGCCACCGCGGTGCAGTCGAGCTTGACCGGCCACCTGGTGCTCTCGACCTTGCACACCAACAGCGCGCTGGGGGCGATCGCGCGCCTGCGCGACATGGGCATCGAGCCGTTCCTGCTGGCGACCAGCCTCAAGGGGGTGATGGCGCAGCGCCTAGTGCGCCGGCTGTGCCCGGCGTGCAGTGAGTGGCGCCCGCGCCGTGCCGACGATGCCCAGTGGCTGCCCGGCCTCGAGACTTTACCGCGGTTGGCCGAGCCCCAGGGCTGCGAAAGCTGCGACCACAGCGGCTATCGCGGCCGCCTGGGCCTTTACGAGTTCATCCCTATCGATGCCCATCTGGCCGGCCTGATCCACGAACGCGCCCCCGAGGCGGCGCTGGCCGAGTACGCCTTCGGCCAGGCCGGCGCCCAGAGCCTGGCGCAGGCGGCGCTGGCGCGGCTGGCGGCGGGCGAGACCGCCCTCGACGAGGTACTGCGTGCGATCCACCGCTGAGCTTGCCCCCCGCGCTGACCTCAAACTGCCATCGAGCGTGAGTCAGACTACGGCGCCATCGATGCCCGTCATGACCGTCGCGATGCGTGACCAACGTCATATCGACCTCGCTGCTGGAGCTGGTTCATGCCCACCTATCGCTATGTCGCCCTGAGCCCCGACGGCCGCCGTCAGCGCGACGTGCTGCAGGCCGAGAGCGAGCGTCAGGCGCGTCAGTTGCTGCACGAACGCGGTCTGTTCCCGCGCCGCCTGGCGCTGGTGCGTGGTGCCGAGGCCCCGGGTCGCAGCGCGGGCCGCGGGCGCCTCGATACCACCAGCCTGGCGCTGCTCACGCGCCAACTGGCGACCCTGATCGATGCCGGCATACCGCTCAGCGACGCCCTCGACGCCCTCACCCGCCAGGCCGAGCGCCAGCGCGAGCGCGCGCTGCTGCTGGCGGTGGGCAACCGGGTGCGCGAGGGCCACTCGCTGGCCGACAGCCTGAAGCCCCACGCGAGCTTCGATCTGCTCTACCGCTCGCTGGTCGCCGCCGGCGAGCGCGCCGGGCGTCTGGCGCTGGTACTCGAACGCCTGGCCGACCACCTCGAACGGGTCCAGGCGCAGCGCCAGAAGGCGCGCACCGCGCTGGTCTATCCGCTGGTGCTGGCGGGGGTGTCGCTGGCGGTGGTGAGCGGGCTGATGACCTGGGTGGTGCCGCGCCTGGCACAGCAGTTCGAGCGCTCCGACATGGCGCTGCCGTGGCTGACCCGGCTGATGATCGGCCTCTCCCATCTGATGCTGAGCCTGGGCCCGTGGCTGCTCGCGCTGTTGCTGCTGGGCCTGCCGCTGGCGGCGCGGGTACTGCGCCGCCCGGCGCCGCGGGCGCGGCTCGACGCCCTGCTGCTCGGCCTGCCGCGCCTGGGCGAGCTGATCCGGCTGCTCGACACCGGGCGCCTGACCCGCACCCTGGCGATCCTCACGCGTAGCGGCATCGCCCTGCTGGAAGCACTGCGGGTGAGCCGCGACACCCTGGGCAACCACGGCATGCGCGAGGCGGTGGCGCTGATCGAGCAGCGCGTCGAGAGCGGAATCAGCCTGCACCGGGCGATGCAGGAGTCGGGGCGCTTCTCGCCCTCGCTGCTGCACATGGTCGCCAGCGGCGAGGCCAGCGGCACCCTGGACCGCATGCTCGAACGCATCGCCGACGCCCAGGAGAGCACCTTCAACCGCCGCGTCGACATGGCCCTGGCGCTGTTCGAGCCGCTGATGATCCTGGTCATGGGCGCGGTGGTGCTGACCGTGGTGCTCGCCATCCTGCTGCCGATCATGCAGCTCAACAGCAGCGTGGCGCTGTAGCGCCCCGGCAGACACGCAAGCCATGACGCAAACGACTGATACGACAACGACGAGAGAGGCAACGGCATGACACGCGCTCCCCGCCCCGGCCACCAGTCCGGTTTCACCCTGCTCGAGATCATGGTGGTGATCTTCATCATCGGTCTGCTGGTGGCGATCGTCGCCCCCAACGTGCTGAGCAACCAGGACGACGCCATGCAGCAGAAGGCGCGCGCCGATCTCTCGACCCTCGAGCAGGCGCTCGACATGTATCGTCTCGACAACTATCGCTACCCCACCACCCAGCAGGGCCTGGCGGCACTGGTCAGCCCCCCAGCAGCGACCCGCAGCCGGACAACTACCGCGAAGGCGGCTATATCCGGCGCCTGCCCGAAGACCCCTGGGGCCACCCCTACCACTACGCCAGCCCCGGCCAGCACGGGCGGGTCGATCTCTACAGCCTGGGCGCCGACGACCAGCCCGGCGGCGAGGGCATCGATGCCGACATCGGCAACTGGATGCTGTGAGCGCGCGCGCGACCCGGGGCTTCTCGCTGATCGAGCTGCTGGTGGTGATCGTGATCATCGCCCTCGGCGCGAGCCTCGCCGTGGCCTGGCTGGCGGGCACGCGCCCTGGCGAGCGGCTCGAGCGCGAGGCGCGCGACCTGGCCGGCACCTTCCGCCTGGCCGCGGACGTCGCCCGCGCGCGCCAGCGGGTGATCGGCTGGCAGCCGCAGGGCGACGGCTATCGCTTCGTCAGCTGGCAGCCCGGCCACGGCTGGCAGGCCTTCGGCGAGCGCCTGGGGCTGGCCGCCCAGCGCTGGGACCCGCCGCTGCAGCCCAGCCGTAAGCCGCCGGCCGCCGATACCACCACGCCCTGGCTGGTGTGGCTGCCCGACGGCGAGGTGGTGGGTGCGCATATCCAGCTGGCCAGCGACGGCGCCCGCCGCACCCTGGCGGTGGACGCGCTCGGGGTCAGCGTGACAGGCCGTGGGCGATGAGCACCAGGCCCGGCGACCACGAGGCCCCATGCCAGCGCGGCTTCACCCTGCTCGAGGTGATGGTGGCGCTGTTCATCCTGGCGCTGATCGCGGCTATCGTCGCCCAGGGGGTGCAGCAGCGCGTGCGCATCGCCGAGAGTGCGGCGCGCCGCGCGCCCATGCTGCTGTGCGCGCGGGAGTTCGAAAGCCGTGCGGCGCTCGACCACTACTGGCCGCGCCTGGGGACCCAGCAGGGCGAGCTGAGCCAGGCGGGGCACACCTGCTGGTGGCGGCTGACGGTGAGCGCCACGCCGATCCAGCGGCTGCGGCAGGGCCGCCTGGCGCTCTACGACACCCCGGCCCGCGCACATCCGGTGCTCACCTTCACGCTCTATCTGGCACCGCCATGAGAGCGCCGACCCCAACGACACCGCACCAGCGCGGCTTCACCCTGCTCGAGGTGATGATCGCCATCGCCCTGACCGCGCTGGTCGGCATCGGCGTGGCAGCGCTGGTCAATCAACTGGTGATTGCGCGCGAGCGCTTCGCCGAACCGGCGCCGCTGGACGCGGGGATCGATATCAGCCGCCTGATCTCGCGGCGTCTGGAGGCGCTGGTGCAGCGCCCGATACACGCCGAGGGTCGTCGGCTGTTCAACCTGCCGCTGACCTATCGTGCCGACCTGGCACGGCTGGAGTGGGTCTCGCTGGGCGCGGTGGCGCTGCCGGTGGGTGATTTCTATACCCGTCTGCGCCGCCAGCGCCTGCAGTGGGATCGCGATAGCGCCACCCTGACGCTCGATTCCAGCGGGCTGCTCGACGCCGCCGGTGAGCCCGAGTGGCAGCGGGTGGCGGCACTCGACGGCGTCGACGCCGTGACGTTCGCGTTCTTCGTCGCCGGGCGTTGGCTCGCCGCGCCGCCGCCGAACGGCATCGCCCAGGGCGTACGCGTGCAGTGGCAGCGCCATGGGCGCCCGGTGACGCTGACCGTGGTCCTGCCGGAGCTGCTGCCATGAAGGTGTCACCGCCAACCCGGCGTGAGCCCGCGTGGGCGCCGCGCCAGCGCGGGGCGGCGCTATTGATGGTACTGCTGGCGCTGGCGCTGGTGAGCATCACGCTGAGCGCGCTGACGCTGCAGGGGCGGCGCGAGCTGACCCGTCTCGAACTGCTGCAGCAGGAGACCCAGGCCGAGTTCTACGCCCGCGGCGCGGAGATCATCGCCCGCCGTGCGCTGACCGATGCCGCGGTGCGCCACGCCGACCTGTGGTGGCAGACCCTGGCCGGGCGGCCGCTGCGCTACCCCACCGACGCCGGCGAGCTGCGTCTGGTGGTGCACGACCTGCGCACCTGCTTCAACCTCAACGCCCTGGGCGGCAGCCAGGCGGCGCTGGCCCAGCAGCAGCTGCGCTACTGGGTGGCGACCTATGCCAGCGAGCGCCTCGTCGGGATGACGCCGGATACCTTCGTCGCCCGCCTCGCCGACTGGATCGATCCCGATAACATCGCCCGGGTCGGCGGCATGGATGGCGCCGACTATGCGCGCCTCGACCCGCCCCGGACGAGCGCCGACACCTGGCTGCGCGATCCCAGCGAGATCAACTGGCTGGCGCCGCTGGACAGTCGCCGCGCCGGGCGTTTCGACGAGCTCTGCACGCTGCCCGACGACGGACCCTGGCGGCTCGATCTCAACGCCCTGGGCCCCGGCGATCTGCCGCTGCTGGATGCGCTGTTCGTCGGCCAGGTCGACCGCGGCGCCCTGGCCACGCTGCTGCGCGCGCGCCCGCCGGGGGGCTACACGGACCTCGACGCGGTGCGCCAGGCGCTGGGCGGCGATGCCCCCTGGCTCGAACGCTACGCCAACCGCCTGCGCCTGACCCCGGACTATGTGGCGCTGGATATCCGCATCCGCCTGGCGGATCGCCACTACGACTTCCAGCGCCTGCTGCTGGCCGAGGGCACCAGCGCCTTCTATCCCCGCCAGCCGGCGGCGCGGGTACGGGTGCTGAGCCGCCGCAGCGGCTACCCCAGCGCCCGCCTCGACGCTATTTCGACCGACGCCATCTCTACCAGCGCTGTCTCGACCAACGCCTTCTCCACCGACGCCGCCGGGCCGGCGGCGGACAACGTCTTCACCCAGGAGTCACCCTGATGCGCCGATCCGCACGCCCGGCGCGCGCCGCCACCCGCCTGCTGGTCGCCCCGCGCCAGCGCCTCGCGCCGCTCATCGATGCCAGCGCCGACGCAGAGACGGACGCCGACACCCGGCTCCGTGTCGACTGGTGCCTGGAGGGCGCCACGCCGCACACCCTGAGCGACACCAGCCCGCCTGAGGCGTGGCAGGCGCTGACGCGGCTGGCCGCCAGCCACCCGGTCACCCTGCTGCTGGCGGCGGATGCGGTCAGCCACTTCCATCTCGCCGCACCGCGCGGGCTCAAGCGCCGCGAGTGGCCGCTGCTGCTGGAAACGGTGACCAGTGAGGCGGTCGACCAGCTCCACCTGAATCCGCTGCAGCGCGGTCGCGGCCACCTGGAGCTGATCGCTCTGCCACGCGCCGAACTCGCTGCCTGGCACGCCTGGGCGCGGCGCCTCGGCCTGGCGCCGACGGGCTGGAGCTGCGCCTTCCTGGCGCTGCCACGGCCGGCGAGGCCGGATCAGATCACCACGCTCGACGACGGCAGCCACCGGCTGTGCCTGGGGCTGGCCGCGCCCGTGGCGCCGGGCGCGCCGGAGGCTCGCCAGTGGCTGGCGTGGCCGCGCGACTGGCCGCTGCCGCCGGCCTGGCGCGAGCGTGAGTGCCAGGTAGTCGATGGCGATGGCGATGGCGAAAGACACGATGACGAACGGCATGATGGCGGCGAAGCGGCCGCCGAGCAGGCCCGACGCCGCAGCCTCACCTGGCTGGCGGCTCAGCCCCCGCCGCGCTGCCGTTCGCCGATGACAGCGGCGCGCGCCGGCAAGGGATCGCCTGGCGGCCTCAGCGACGTACGCGCCGGCTGGCGGGGGCCATCGCCCTGCTGGTACTGCTCGACGCCTCGCTGTGGATGGCCACGAGCTGGCGCGAAGACGCCGCGACGAGCCAGCGTCAGGCGGCGGCGCTGGCCGCGCGCTTCGTCGGCCCACCGCCGGCCGACGCCCAGGCGGCGCTGGCCAGCCGCGCCGATGCCATCGACGCCCTGGCCCGGCGCAATCGGCAACTCAGCGAGGCCCTGGCAACGGCCACGGCACAGCTAGCCGCCACACCCTGGCAGCTGTCACGGCTGGCGGTCAGCGGCAATCGGGCGACCCTGGCCTGGCGCTACCCCGAGCCGCCGGCGCCGGTGGTGGTGAACCGGGCCCGCCAGGCCCTCGCCACGCTGGGCGAGGCGCAGTGGCAGGCGTTGCCGGGCGAGCTGAGCCTGAAGCTTTCCCTCGCCGCCGACACTCCGGAGCCCACGCCATGAGCCGACTCACCCCCCGTCTGCCCGCTCGCCTGGCGCCGCTGTGGACGGCGCGCTCGGGGCGGGAGAAGGGGCTGCTGATACTAGCGCTGGTCGGGGTGCTGGCCTACGCCGGCCACGCCGCGCTGACGCATCTGCCTGCGGGTGGCGAATCGTTCATCGCCACGACGTCCGTCACCACGCCCGATCCGGGCCTGCAGCGACTGCCACCAATCTCGCCCGTAAGCGTGGAGCAATGGCGCAGCACCGCGGTGGAACAGGGCCTGGCGCTGACCCACATCGAGGTGACGGCGCACGGCGTCACGACCCACGGCGAGGCGGCCTCGCCCGAGGCGTTCAGCGACTTCGCGCGCTGGGCGGCGCAGCATGGCTGGTGGGCGGTGGCGTGGCAGCTCGAACGTCGCGAGGGGCAGAGCCTGGCGCTAGTAGCGCACTGGCGTAGTCAGCTCGAAAGACCAGGGCCGGAAGCGGGATCAGCGCCGCTGGATACCACCGCGACCGCGACGGAGAGCCGCTAATGCGACGCGTAATCGGTGTGCTGGGCATGCTCGGCGCGGGGCTGACGGTGGCCCTCGTCTTCGTCTCGACGTTAGCCCTGACCTGGCCACTGACGACCCTAGGCCCGCGGGCGGCGGTGGCCCGGGACATCACCCTGGCCGCCCCCTCGGGGACGCTGGCGGCGGGCCGCGTGGCGCGCCTCGCCTGGCGCGCCGCTGGCTGGCCGCTGGCCCTGGGCCCCCTCGACTGGCAGCTGGCCTGGCCCGGGCGGCTGACGCTCACCCTGGGTGAAGGCAGCGGCGCCTGGCATGCCCGCGGCGCCTGGCACGGCCTCGACACCCACTGGACGCTCAGCGGCGGCGACCTCGACGCTCTCGATCTCTCACGCCTGCCGCTGGCGCTGGAGGGGCGCTGGGAGGGGCAGCTCGAGGTCACCCTGCGCGGCACCCGCTGTCTCGCCAGCCACGGCGCGCTGACAGCCCCCAGCGTGACCTTGCTCGCCCCGACCCGGGTCGAACTGGGTCACGCCAAGCTGCAGCTCAAATGCCGTGGCGGCACCCCCGAGCTGCGGCTCAATCTGGAACAGGGCCAGGCCCTGGCGCTCGCGCTGACGCTCGACCCCGACAGCGGCCAGGGCGAGCTGCGCGGGCGCATCGCCGATGGCCATCCGCTGGCCGAGTGGCGCCGGCGTCTCGCCCCCGACGCCAGCGGCGAGCGTATCGAGCAGCGCTTCCGCTGGTAGCGGGTCAGCCGCGCAGACGCTCAGCGGCGCGGATGAGCTGCTGCGCGGTCGTCTCCCAGCCCAGGCAGGCATCGGTGATCGAGACGCCGTAGCGCAGTGCGGCCGGGTTGAGCGGCTGCTTGCCCTCGAAGAGGTGGCTTTCGAGCATCACCCCCATCAGCGCGCGCTCACCGGCCAGGCGCTGGTCGACCACACTGTGCAGCACCTCGGTCTGGCGACGGTGATCCTTGCGCGAATTGGCGTGGCTGCAGTCGACCATCAGCCGCGGCGTCATCCCGGCGGCCTCCAGCGCGCGGCGGCTGGCGGCGATGCTGGCGGCATCGTGGTTGGGTCCGTCCTGGCCCCCGCGCAGCACCAGATGGGTGAAGGGGTTGCCCGGGGTCTCGATCATCGCCGGCGTGCCCGCGGCGGTAACCCCGAAGTGGCGATGCGCGTGCGCCGCCGACTGCATCGCCGCCACCGCCACGTCGACATTGCCCTGGGTGCCGTTCTTGAAGCCGACACAGGCGTCGAGCCCGCTGGCCAGCTCGCGGTGGATCTGCGACTCGGTGGTGCGCGCGCCGATCGCCACCCAGCTCAGAAGATCGTCGAAATAGGCCGCGGCCATCGGCTGCAACAGCTCAGTGGCCACCGGCAGGCCCAGCGCGGCGACGTCGCGCATCAGCCGCCGGGCGCTGGCCAGCCCCGCCGCCATGTCATCGCTACCGTCCAGGTGCGGGTCATAGGCCAGCCCCTTCCAGCCCACCGTGGTGCGCGGCTTCTCGACGTAGACCCGCATCACCAGCAGCAGGCGATCGGCCACGCTGGCCTGCAGCGCGGCCAGGCGTTCGGCGTACTCCAGCGCGGCATCGGGATCGTGGATCGAGCACGGGCCGACCACTACCAGAAGGCGCTCGTCGCGCCCGGCGAGGACATCACGAATGGCTTCGCGTTGACGCTCGACACGCGCGGCGAGCACGGGCTCCAGGGGGATCGCCGCGCGCAGTTCGGCGGCGCTCGGCAGGGTCAGTTCACGCCGACGCGGGGCGCTCTCGGCGGCGGGCTTCAGGGCAGATGTCACGGCGTTCATCATCATCTCATTCCAGGGTTGGGGCCTGAAACGCGAGAACCCCCGGCGGGCTGCTCCGGGGGTTCTCGATACGCGGAAGGCAGCCCTGGTGGGGCGTGCCTCGCGGGTTCAGGTCATGTCGACCGACCGACGGGCACGCCAGTCCTAAACCAGTAGCCATAACCGAAACCAAAACCCGCATACGCGACGGCACCGCCGAAGAGATCGGCAGCAGCGGTAGCGTGAATGGCGGGGTTGGCGGTCATGGGCTCTCTCGCGTAGATCGTGCCTCTATCCTAACGCCTCGTCGGCATTTGACAAGCACCGCGTTGAGACGCGCCTCACCCAGCGCCGCCGAGCCGCCCCGGGCGGCGCGCGAGACAGCATGCGTGAATCTGTGGTAAACCCCGGGCAGGGATCGCACGAGCCAGAAAAATCAAAGGATAACGATGACCTACCCGCCCCCCGACACCCTGGCCAGCCAGCTCGCGGCGTGCGCCCGCGGCGACGACCGCGCCTTCGCCAAGCTCTACCGCGCCACCAGCCCGCATCTCTATGCGCAATTGCTGCGTATCGTGCGTCAGGAGGCCGCCGCGCAGGACTGCCTGCAGCAGGTCTATCTGCGCGTGTGGCAGGCCGCCGGCCGTTATGATGCCAGCCGCGCCCAGCCGATGACCTGGCTGTCGACGCTGGCACGCAACGCCGGCATCGACTGGCTGCGCCGCCAGCGCCCCAACGCGCCGGACAGCGAGGCCCTGATCGAGGCGCTGCCCAGCGAGGACGACATCGAGCACGCCAGCGACATGGCGGGCCAGGCGGAGTCACTGAACGCCTGCCTCGACGAGCTCACGCCGCAGCAGCGCCAGGCGCTGGAGCTGGCCTATTTCGAAGGCATGACACATCACGAGCTCGCCCAGCAGCTGACGGCACCGCTGGGCACGGTCAAGAGCTGGGTCCGCCGCGGGCTGGAGAGGTTGAAGGCATGCATGACACGCTTCGCTTGAGCGATCCCGAGGCCCGCGAGCTGGCCGCCGGCGAGTACGTGCTGGGAACCCTGACCCGACGCCAGCAGGCCGAGTTCGAGGCGCTGCTGGCGGTCAGCCCCGAGCTGCAGCAGAGCGTCGACGCCTGGCGCGAGCGCCTGCAGGCGCTGAATGCGCGGCTGGCGCCGGTCGACCCGCCCGCGGCGCTGTGGCCGCAGATCGCCGCCCGGGCCGGGCTGGAACGCCGCTGGTGGCGGCGGCTGGGGCTGTGGCAGGGGATCAGCGCCCTCTCCACCCTGGCGGCGCTGGTGCTGGCGGCACTGCTGATCGCCGCGCCCGCGCCGCCGATGATGGATGGCGACTACGTGTTCGTCGCCAACGCCGAGGGTGGCCGCCCGGGCTGGCTGGTCAGCGCTTCCGACAGCGGCGAGATGCGCATCCAGACCCTGGCACCGGGCCCGATGCCGGCGGGCATGGCGTGCGAGCTGTGGATGATGGACAACGGCAAGCCGGTCTCGCTGGGCATGCTACCGAGCAGCGGGCAGAAAAGCATGCGCCTGCCCGAGCCGATGCGCGCCCAGTTGCGCAGCGCCGACCTCGCGGTCAGCCTGGAGCCGCGCAGCGGCGCCCCGGCGGGCAAGCCCAGCGGGACCATGCTCGATCACGGGAAGCTGGTGCCGATGCGCAGCGAGCCGTTCTCGCTCTAGGCTTTGTATGAAAACTACCTGCGCTCGGCAATACGGCGTTAAAAATCGGCTGGAGCGCCAGCCCGGTCAAAAATGCTCATTTACACCCCGTAAACTGGAGCGCCAGCCCGGTCCGTTTTCGCCGATTTTTGCCTTAGCTACGCGCCCCGGTCTGGCCTTCGCTCGCTGACTTTTCGTAAAAACCCTGGACGTTGCCGGAGTCAGCCCGCGCCCAGGGACTCCCCACCATCCACCGCGATCACGGTGCCGGTGACATAGTCGTTGTCGAGCAGATAGCGCAGGGTCTGGTAGACCACCCCGGGGCCCGGCACCCGCCGGTTGGTGTGGGTGGCCTCGCCGAGCATCACCAGCCCCGGGGCGATGGCGTTGACCTGGATAGCGGGCGCGAAGCGCGCGGCGAACGACAGCGTCAGACTCTCCAGCCCGGCCTTGCTGGCGGCGTAGGCGGCCTGCTCGGCGGCGCCGCGGCGCACCACGCTGTCGGTGATATGGACGATGTCGCGCTGCGGCTCCTGACACGCCTCGAGCAGCTCGCGCGCCGCCAGATTGATCAGGTACGGCGCCTGCATGTGGACCTGGAACAGTCGTTCGAAGGTCTCCCCCGCGGCCTCGGGGTCGGGGTCCGCCAGCCACTCGCTGGCGTTGTGCACTACCGCACGCAGACTGCGCGTCTGGGCCTTGAGGCTGACGATGAACGCCTCGATGCCGGCACGGGTGGCGAAATCCGCCTGCAGCGTGAGCGCACCGCGGGCACGTAGCGCCGCCACCGCCTCGCGTTCGCGACGGTAGGTGACGATCACCGGATGGCCGTCGTCGAGCAGGCGCTCGGCGCAGTGCAGGCCCAGGCGCTGGGCGCCGCCGGTGATCAGGATCGGCGACTGGCTCACGGGCGCTCGTTCTCCTCGCCGGGGCTGAGCGGCGCCGTCTCGGGGTCGGCTTCCGGCAGCGGCAGGAAGGGCACGCGGGGGGCGTAGCTGAAGACATCGGAGTGAACCTGCTCGGCCACCAGCCCCAGCGGCGCCAGAGTATCGACGCAGGCGTACACCATGCCGGGGGAGCCGGCCAGATAGATCTCGACGCCGTCGAGCGTCTGGATCTCGGCGGCCAGCACCGCATCGATGCGCCCGGCGTGCCAGATCACCCCCGGAAGCGCCTCGGTCTGGTCATCGAGGTTCTCCACCACGGCGTGGAAACTGACGTTGGGATGCTCGCTGGCCCAGGCTCGGGCAAGGCTCTCGGCGTAGAGATCGCGACGCTCGCGCACCGCCCACCACAGTGCCAGCTCGCGCGCGGGGTTCTCCGCCAGCGCGGCCTCGGCGATCGCCTTCAGCTGGGCGAAGCCGGTACCGGCACCGATCAGCAGTAGCGGCGCACGACTCTCTGCCGGCAGGGTGCACTCGCCGTGGGGCAGGCGCACCGAGAGCCGCGCACGGTGGGTGAGCATCTCGCGCAGGCGCGAGGAGTGCGTGCGCTCGGGCCAGTGCTGGATATGCAGCTCCAGGCGCCCTTCGCCGTTCTCGGCACAGGCGATCGAGAACGGCACCCAGGTGTCTTCGTCCACCGCCAGCTCCAGATACTGGCCGGGGGCGTGGGCGATCGCCTCGGCCCGCCCCTCGAGCATTACCCGGAACACGTCGGGAGTCAGATCCTCGACCGATTCCACCTGGCAGGTCAGGGTTCTGACCGTCATGTTCACCTCTCTGTTCGCATGCCCACTATTTTGTATGCCGATCGCTCGACTGCCGATTGTTCGATGGACCACTGTCTGCCTGCGCGCCGAACCGTCACCTCAGTCGGACATCTTGCCCGAGCGCGCTGCGGGTGGCGCGATATCGATGCCGTACTCGTCCCAGCGCGCATCGACCTGCGCCTTGACCGCCGGGTCCATGACGATCGGCTCGCCCCACTCGCGGGTGGTCTCGCCGGGCCACTTGTTGGTGGCGTCGAGCCCCATCTTGGACCCCAGCCCCGCAGTGGGCGAGGCGAAATCGAGATAGTCGATCGGGGTGTTCTCCACCATCACCGTGTCGCGCGCCGGGTCCATGCGTGTGGTGATGGCCCAGATCACGTCCTCCCAGTTGCGCGCGTCGACGTCGTCGTCGAGCACGATCACGAACTTGGTGTACATGAACTGACGCAGGAAACTCCAGACCCCCATCATTACCCGCTTGGCGTGCCCCGGATACTGCTTCTTCATGGTCACCACCGCCATGCGGTAGGAGCACCCTTCCGGCGGCAGATAGAAGTCGACGATCTCCGGGAACTGCTTGCGCAGGATCGGCACGAACACCTCGTTGAGCGCCAGCCCCAGGATCGCCGGCTCGTCCGGCGGACGTCCGGTGTAGGTCGAATGATAGATCGGATCGCGGCGGTGGGTCAGGCGTTCGACGGTGAACACCGGGAACTGCTCGACCTCGTTGTAGTAGCCGGTATGGTCGCCGTAGGGGCCCTCCGGCGCCATGTCGTCGGGATAGATATAGCCCTCGAGCACGATCTCGCTGGAGGCCGGCACTTCCAGATCGGCATGGCCGCACTTGACCAGCTCGGTACGCGAGCCTCTGAGCAGCCCGGCGAAGGCGTACTCGGAGAGGGTATCGGGCACCGGGGTCACCGCGCCGAGGATGGTCGCCGGGTCGGCGCCCAGTGCCACCGCCACCGGGAACGGCTCGCCAGGATGGGCGGCCTGCCACTCCTTGAAGTCCAGCGCCCCGCCACGGTGCGACAGCCAGCGCATGATCAGCCGGTTGCGCCCCAGCTTCTGCTGACGGTAGATCCCCAGATTCTGGCGCGTCTTGTGCGGGCCCTTGGTCACCACCAGCGCCCAGGTCACCAGCGGCGCCACGTCGCCCGGCCAGCAGTGCTGGATCGGCAGCTGGTCGAGATCCACCGCATCGCCCTCGAGCACCACCTCCTGGCACGGCGCCGAGCGTCGTGTCTTCGGCCCCATGCTCATGACCTGCTTGAAGATCGGCAGCTTGTCCCAAGCGTCGCGCAAGCCCTTGGGCGGGTCAGGCTCCTTGAGGAAAGCGAGCAGCTTGCCCACCTCGCGCAGCGCCTCGACGCTCTCCTCGCCCATGCCGAAAGCGACCCTGCGCGGGGTGCCGAACAGATTGCCCAGCACCGGCATGCGGCTGCCCTTGACGTTCTCGAACAAGAGCGCCGGCCCGCCGGCGCGCAGGGTGCGGTCGCAGATTTCGGTGATCTCGAGGTAGGGGTCCACCTCGACGCTGACGCGCTGCAACTCGCCGCGCGCTTCCAGCGCCGCGATGAAGTCGCGCAAATCGTGATATTTCATGCCGTTGCCCGCATCCTGGCGATCAAGAACGCAAAAAGGGCAGCATAACATGCTGCCCTTTCATTGCATCTGCACTCGCTGTCCCAATACCGACCGTTTGCGGCCTGGCATCGGAGCGAGCGCTGGCAGGACGAGGCGAATCGGCGTTCAACGCCTTACTGCCGAGCGCAGATCGATGTTATCTACGCTTCATGGCCTCGAAGAACTCCAGATTGGTCTTGGTATCCTTCAAGCGGTCGATCAGGAACTCGGTGGCCGCCACGTCGTCCATCGGGTTGAGCAGCTTGCGCAGGATCCACATGCGCTGCATCTCGTCTTCGGAGGCGATCAGGTCCTCGCGCCGGGTGCCGGAGCGGCGGATGTTGAGGGCCGGGTAGACGCGGCGCTCGGCCAGCTTGCGGTCGAGGTGCGCCTCCATGTTGCCGGTACCCTTGAACTCCTCGAAGATCACCTCGTCCATCTTCGAGCCGGTGTCGACCAGCGCGGTGGCGATGATGGTCAGGCTGCCGCCCTCTTCGATGTTACGCGCGGCCCCGAAGAAACGCTTGGGCTTCTCCAGCGCGTGGGCGTCGACACCACCGGTGAGCACCTTGCCGGAGGAGGGCACCACGGTGTTGTAGGCGCGCGCCAGACGGGTGATGGAGTCGAGCAGGATGACCACGTCCTTCTTGTGCTCGACCAGGCGCTTGGCCTTCTCGATCACCATCTCGGCGACCTGCACGTGACGTGCCGGCGGCTCGTCGAAGGTCGACGCCACCACCTCGCCGCGCACCGTGCGCGACATCTCGGTCACTTCCTCCGGGCGCTCGTCGATCAGCAGCACGATCATGTGGCACTCGGGATTGTTGCGCGTGATCGAGGTGGCGATGTTCTGCAGCATCAGTGTCTTACCCGCCTTGGGCGGCGACACGATCAGGCCACGCTGGCCCTTGCCGATCGGCGCGGTGAGGTCGATCACACGGGCGGTGATGTCCTCGGTGGAGCCGTTGCCGATCTCCATCACCAGACGCTCCTGCGGGAACAGCGGCGTCAGGTTCTCGAACAGGATCTTGTGCTTGGCGTTTTCCGGCTTGTCGAAATTGATCTCGTTGACCTTGAGCAGCGCGAAATAGCGCTCGCCCTCTTTCGGCGGCCGGATCTTGCCGGAGATGGAGTCGCCCTTGCGCAGGTTGAAGCGCCGGATCTGCGACGGCGAGACGTAGATATCGTCCGGGCCGGCGAGATAGGAAGAGTCGGCGCTGCGCAGGAACCCGAAACCGTCCTGGAGAATCTCCAGAACCCCATCCCCGTAGATGTCTTCACCGCTCTTGGCGTGCTTCTTCAGGATCGCGAAGATAATGTCCTGCTTGCGCGAACGGGCAAGATTATCGATGCCCATTTCCCGGGCGATATCCAGCAGCTCAGGAACGGATTTTTGCTTGAGTTCGGTTAGATTCATGAGTTCGGTCAGAAATGGCTCGTGTCGCAGGCAATGGCGGTTGCCGAATGAAGAAAGAAAGGACAAGAGGCGGTCAGTGCATACGCCGCGCGGCGCGTTCAGTCGTCCCAGAAGCCGGGCTGTTCGTCTGGATGACCGGTCACCGTGACTTGGAGAGACCGGTTGGCCAAAGATGCCGGGAGAGCGGTTCGATTCGCCTGTGATCTTTCGGACGGTCGTCCGATAGACGCAATGTCGATCCGGTGGTCGGAACTGGGGTGACTGACGACTTGGGGGACCGCGAGGCGGTCGAGAAGCATTCGGAACAGGCGAACGTCCCGATGGTAGACAAGCCGCCCGACGAACGCAAGTCATTCGATGGTGGCAAGGAATGCCATCGGGCGCCGCTCGGCATTCAGCTCCGCGAGGCCTCGTCGCAAAGCTGCGAGAGCTGGCTCGGCGAGAGCGCGCCCACCCGCGAGGTGCGCGCCTCACCGTTGACGAACAGCGTCAGCGTGGGCGTGCCGCGGACGCCGTAGCGCTCAGCCAGGGCAGGCTCGCGGTCGACGTCGATCACCCCCACCGGCTGCTCCAGCCCCAGCCCGTCGCCGCTCGTGGCGAGCGTTGCCAGCAGGCTCTCGCAGGGCTGGCACCAGGCGGCCACGAACACCGCCAGCCGCGCCCCGCCGGGGCGCTCGCGCCAGGCGTCGAAGGTGTCACCGTCGAGCTTGAGTCTCTGCACCATGGCTGCCTGCCTGAAAGAATCCCTGGGGGCAGCATGCAGAGCGGCGGGCCGATTGACAAGCCCGGGAGGGCAACGCAACCTTGCACTCACCTTTTACCGCCGCGGGACGCCGGCGGCCGGCTCTCGAGGGCGCCGGCGGCTACGTCCCGCGCCTTGTTCAGATCGCCGTCGAGGACGCCACGCCATGAGCGGTAAGCCGACCGCCACCGAGACCACCCGTCGCCTGGCAGCCATCGATCTCGGCTCCAACAGTTTCCACCTGCTGGTCGCCAACTATCAGGATGGCCGCCTGCAGGTGGTCGCCAAGATGGGCGAGAAGGTTCAGCTCGCCGCCGGCCTGGATGCCGACGAGAACTTCACCCCGGCGGCGATGGAGCGCGCCCTGGGCTGTCTCGAGCGCTTTGCGCCCTTTCTCGCCGAAGTCGCGCCGGGTGACCTGCGCATCGTGGGGACCAACGCTCTGCGCGCCGCCCACAATGCCCACGCCCTGATCACACGCGCCGAGGCGCTGATCGGCCACCCGATCGAGATCATCGGCGGCCGCGAAGAGGCGCGTCTGATCTATCTGGGCGCCGCCCACGCGCTGGCCGAAGTGCACGGCCGGCGGCTGATCGTCGATATCGGCGGCGGCTCCACCGAGTTCATCATCGGCGAGGATTTCGAGCCCCAGGCGCTGGAGAGCCTGCACATGGGCTGCGTCGCCTATACCGGCGCCTTCTTCGCCAACGGCGACATCAGCGAGAAACGCTTTCGCCGCGCCGAGATGGCGGCACTCTCCGAACTCGCCAACATCCAGAATACCTATCGCCGCCTGGGCTGGCAGGATCCGATCGGCTCCAGCGGCACGATCAAGGCCGCGGCCGCGGTCATCGCCGCCCACGGCGAGGGCGATGCCGGGGTCATCGAGCGTGACGCGCTGCTGGCGCTGCGCAAGCGGCTGATCAACTGCGGCCACCTGGACAAGGTCGCCATGGAGGGGCTCAAGGAGGATCGGGCGCGGGTGTTCCCGGCCGGGATCGCTATTCTGTGCGCGGTGTTCGAGGCCTTCGAGCTCGAGCGCATGCGCTACTCCGACGGCGCCCTGCGTGAGGGGGTACTCTACGATCTGATCGGGCGCAACACCCCGGAGGATTCGCGCCGTCACAGCGTCGAGCAGATGATGCGCCGCTACAGCGTCGACCTGGCCCACGCCGACAACGTCGAGCGCAGCGCGCTGCACGCCTTCGATCAGGTGCGCCAGGCCTGGGGGCTCAACCCAGAGCAGCGCCTGTTCCTGGCCTGGGCGGCACGTCTGTGCGAGATCGGCCTGGCCATTTCGCACAGCCAGTTCCATCGACACGGCGCCTATCTGCTGGAGTACTCCGACATGCCCGGCTTCTCGCGTCCGGAGCAGCAGGCGCTGGCGTTCCTGGTGCGCGCCCACCGGCGCAAGTTTCCGCACAAGGAGCTCGAGTCGCTGCCCGAGGCCGCGCGCCCGGCCTATGCTCGGCTGGCGCGGCTGCTGCGTCTGGCGGTGCTGCTCAACCATTCGCGCCCGGAGCAGGCGATCGACGACTTCCAGCTCGATGCCGAGGGCGAGACCCTGAATCTGACGCTACCGACGGAACGCCTGCACCCGCTGGTGCTCAACGATCTCGAAGAGGAAGCCGGCTACCAGCGCAGCGTCGGGCTGGCACTCAACTACAACGAGTAGCGCCGCGGGCTGGCGACACCCCACGCCGTCACTCCGCTGCGGGCAGCGCCAGCTGGCGCCAGCCTGCGGCGGTTGCCACCCCCAGCACCGCTACCAGCGTGTCGTCGTGCCACACCAGCGGCACGCGCTCACGTTCCCACGGTGGCAGGCCGGCCTCCTGCAGCAGCCGCTTGACGTCGCGGCTGCCGCGGCCGGCCAGACGCAGGCGCTCGCCGCCGCGGCGCAGGGTCACCCGCAGTGTCAGCGCCTCGCTAACGCTCTCTTCGTTAATACCCTCTTCGCTAACCCTCTCTTCGCTGACACCCTCTTCGCTGACACCCTCTTCGAGAACCCCCTTCTGGGTAGCGCTCCCCTCGGCGGCGCTTTCGTCGGGGTCGGGTTCGCGGATCACGCGATAGCGGTAGGTTCCCCAGGGCGTGACCAGCCCCTCGCGGCCATCCCAACTCACACACCACTGCGGGTCCAACGGCGCCGGCGTCGGCAACAGATAGAGTGAGCCGCGCCATACCCGCGCCTGCGCCCCGGGCCACACGACCCTGATCATCCGGTCGTGGTTCGCCTGCCACTGGCGGCGCAGCTCGGCCAGACGCGCCGCCGGCGGTGGCGGCAGGCCCAGGCGAGCCAGGGCGTGGCGCACCAGCAGGCGTTGGCGTGCGGCGCTCAGCGGCGTCAGCAGCGCCAGCGGCAGGCACTCGGGGTCCCCGCCGGCGCGGGCGAGATCGCTCTCGGCCAGCTCGGCGAGCAGCTCATCCGCTTCCGCCAGCCAGGCCGCACTGCGCCCCACCGCCGCGGCCGCCCCGGGCCAGCGCTCGCTCAGCGGCGGCACGACCCGGTGGCGCAGGAAGTTACGGTCGTGCTGGAGCGCGTGATTGGAGGGGTCTTCGCACCAGGCGAGCTCACACTGTTCGGCGGCGGCGCGCAGCGTCGATCGCGACACCCCGAGCCAGGGCCGCACGATCTCCAGGCCCCGCCAGTGCCGCCGTAACGGCATGCCGGCGAGCCCGGTCACGCCGCTGCCGCGCAGCGCGGCGAGCAGGAAGGTCTCGAGCTGGTCGTCGGCGTGCTGCGCCAGCCACAGCAGGTCGCCTGGCGCCAGAGTGGCGACGAAGGCGGCGTAGCGCGCCTCCCGAGCCGCCGCCTCGAGTCCCTGCCCGGTCGGCGTCACCGCAACCGGCACCACGCTCAGCGGCACCGCGAGCGCGGCGCACAGCGCCCGGCAGTGGTCGACGAAGGTCGCCGCCGCGGGCTGCAGGCCGTGGTCGATATGCACCGCGCTCAGCGTCATCCCCTGCGCGCGCGCAGCCGGCGCCGCCCGGCTCAGCAGCAGTGACGAATCGAGACCGCCGGAGAGCGCCACCCATAGCCGTCGCCCCGGGGCCAGTGGCGCCAGGGCTTCAGTGATGAGGGCATCGAGTACATCGAGAGGAGGGCGAGAGTCGGCCACCGGGAGAGCTCCTGAGCGCGCCTCGGTCATGGAGAGCGTGACGCGGCCAGGCGTGACCTTACTGTGGGGCGCCGTAGGACATCAGGCGTTCGTAGCGGCGCGCCAGCAGCGCGTCGGTGTCCATCCCCTGCAGCCGATCGAGGCTTTCGAGCAGCGCCGCGCGCACGCTCTCCGCAGTCTTGTGGGGATGACGATGGGCGCCGCCCAGCGGCTCGTCGATCAAGGTGTCGACGAAGCCCAACTCCTTCAGCCGCTCGGCGGTGATGCCCATCGCATGGGCCGCTTCAGAGGCCTTCTCGGCGCTCTTCCACAGGATCGAGGCGCAGCCTTCGGGCGAGATCACCGAGTAGGTGGAGTACTGCAGCATCTGCAGCTCGTCGCAGACGCCGATGGCCAGCGCCCCGCCGGAGCCGCCCTCGCCGATCACGGTGGCGATGATCGGCGTCTTGAGGCGTGACATCACCGCCAGGTTGTAGGCGATCGCTTCCGACTGACCGCGCTCCTCGGCGTCGATGCCCGGATAGGCACCCGGGGTGTCGATGAAGGTGAGCACCGGCATCTTGAAGCGCTCGGCCATCTCCATCAGACGGCACGCCTTGCGGTAGCCCTCCGGGCGCGGCATGCCGAAGTTGCGGCGCACCTTCTCCTTGACGTCGCGACCCTTCTGATGGCCGATCACCATCACCGGCTTGCCGTCGAGCCGCGCCACGCCGCCGACCAGGGCGGCGTCGTCGGCGAAGTTGCGGTCACCGTGCAGCTCGTCGAACTCGGTGAAAATGCTGTCGAGATAGTCCAGCGTATAGGGACGCTGCGGATGCCGCGACAGCTGCGTCACCTGCCAGGCGGTCAGGTCACGGAAGATCTGCTCGGTGAGCTTGCGGCTCTTCTCTTCGAGCTTGCCGATCTCGTCGCTCAGGCTGATGCGGCTGTCGTTCCCGACCAGGCGCAGTTCTTCGATCTTGGCCTGAAGTTCGGCGATCGGCTGTTCAAAGTCCAGATAGTTGGGATTCATAGGGCGTCTACTGTGATGTCCTGGCAACCTGAAGCGTGCGGCGTACGCTGCGGCGAAAACGCGTCATTATCGCACCCTCACGAGTGTTGGCAACCGCCGTCAACCGCCGCGGTAGCGCAGGGCGACCGATTCGTGGCCCTCGACGTCGCGCAGCGCGGTGATCAGCTCGTCGCTGGGCGACACTCGCCACGCCTCGGCGAGCTCGAAGCAGCCGCTGGCACTGGCGTTGCGATAGCGCACCCGCACCGGCAGCCCGCGCTCGCTGAGCCACGGCGTCAGGCTGTCATGGAGCGAGCGAGAGAAGCGCCCATTGAGACGTGCGCCATCGACCGAGAGCTCGATCGCCTCGCCGAAACGGGCACGCGCGTCCGCCATCAGCGTGACCTCCTTGCTGCGCAGGCGCAGACCGCCGGAGTAGTCGTCGCTGGAGACCTCGCCTTCGATGATCAGCACCTGATCGGCATTGAGCTGGCCGCGCACCTGATCGAACAGCTCGCCGAACAGCGACGCCTCGATGCGCCCGGTGCGGTCGTCGAGGGTGACGAAGGCCATGGTGTCACCGCGCTTGGACTTCATGGTACGCATCGCCACCACCAGCCCGGCCACGCGCTGCGGCTCCCGCGACGGCTTGAGATCGACGATCCGGGTAGCCACGAAACGCTTGAGCTCGTGCTCGTACTCGTCGATCGGGTGGCCGGTGAGATAGAGCCCGAGGGTATCCTTCTCGCCGGCCAGGCGCTCCTTGTCGCTCCAGTCGCGGGCATGGCGATAGTCGGCGTAGACGTCACCATCGGCGGTATCGACGAAGGCCTCGCCGAACATGTCGATCATGCCCAGGTTCTGGTTGGTCTGATTCTGCGACGCGGCCTTGAGCGCGGCGTCCAGCGAGGCCGCCATCACCGCCCGCGACGGCCCCAGGTTGTCGAGCGCGCCGGAGCGGATCAGCGCCTCGAGGGTGCGCTTGTTCATGCGCTTGCCGTCGATGCGGCGGCAGAAGTCGAACAGATCGGTGAACGGCCCGTCGGCCTGGCGCGCCTCGACGATCGCCGCGATCGGGCCCTCGCCCACGCCGCGGATCGCCCCCAGGCCGTAGACCACCCGGGCGCTGTCATCGACGGTGAACTTGTAGGCGCCGACGTTGACGTCCGGCGGGGTCACCGTCAGCCCGATGTGGCGGCACTCCTCGATCAGCGGCACGACCTTGTCGAGGTTGTCCATCTCGGTGGAGAGCACCGCGGCCATGAACGGCCCCGGATAGTGCGCCTTGAGCCAGGCGGTCTGATAGGAGACCAGCCCGTAGGCCGCCGAGTGCGACTTGTTGAAGCCGTAGCCGGCGAACTTCTCCACCAGGTCGAACAGGTTGCCGGCCAGGTCCTTATCGATGCCGTTGTTGGCACACCCCTCCATGAAGCCGGCGCGCTGCTTGGCCATCTCCTCCGGCTTCTTCTTGCCCATGGCACGGCGCAGCATGTCCGCCTGGCCCAGGGTGTAGCCGGCCAGGACCTGGGCGATCTGCATCACCTGCTCCTGGTAGAGGATGATGCCGTAGGTGGGTTCGAGCACCGGCTTCAACAGCTCGTGCTGGTAGTCCGGGTGGGGATAGGCCAGCTCGGCACGGCCGTGCTTACGGTTGATGAAGTCATCCACCATGCCCGACTGCAGCGGCCCCGGACGGAACAGCGCGACGAGGGCGATCATGTCCTCCAGCGAGTCGGGCTGCAGGCGCTTGATCAGCTCCTTCATGCCGCGGGATTCGAGCTGGAACACCGCCGTGGTCTCGGCCTTCTTGAGCATGTCGAAGGTCGGCTTGTCATCGAGCGGGATGGTGCTGATATCCAGCGGCTCCTGCCCCTCACGCCCGCGCACCACATCGACCATCTCCAGCGCCCAGTCGATGATGGTGAGCGTGCGCAGGCCGAGGAAGTCGAACTTGACCAGCCCGGCGTCCTCGACGTCGTTCTTGTCGAACTGCACCACCAGCCCGGAGCCGTCCGGCTCGCACAGTAGCGGCGAGAAGTCGGTGAGCTTGGTCGGTGCGATCACCACCCCGCCGGCGTGCTTGCCGGTACCGCGGGTGATGCCCTCGAGCTTGAGCGCCATCTCCCAGATCTCGGCGGCCTCCTCGTCGGCCTCGAGATACTCCTTGAGCTGCGGCTCCTGCTCGATCGCCTTGGCCAGGGTCATGCCGACCTCGAACGGGATCAGCTTGGAGAGCTTGTCGCCCATCGAGTAAGGCTTGCCCTGGGCGCGCGCCACGTCGCGCACCACCGCCTTGGCCGCCATGGTGCCGAAGGTGACGATCTGCGAGACCGCGTTGCGGCCGTAGCGGTCGGCCACGTAGTCGATCACCCGGTCGCGCTTCTCCATGCAGAAGTCGACGTCGAAGTCGGGCATCGAGACGCGCTCGGGGTTGAGGAAGCGCTCGAACAGCAGGTCGTACTCCAGCGGATCGAGATCGGTGATCTTGAGCGCATAGGCGACCAGCGAGCCGGCCCCGGAACCACGCCCCGGCCCTACCGGGATATCGTTGTCCTTGGCCCACTGGATGAAGTCCATCACGATCAGGAAGTAGCCGGGGAAGCCCATCTTGAGAATGATGTCGAGTTCGAAGTCGAGGCGCTTGCGGTACTCGGGCTCGTAGTCGGCGAGCACGCGCCCGGGATAGATCGGGTTGTCGCCCTCGAACAGCTGGTTCAGACGCTCGCTGAGACCGTCATGGGAGATCTTGCGAAAGAAGGTGTCCTGGGTCATGCCCTCGGGGATCGGATACTCCGGCAGGAAGATCTCGCCCAGACGCACCGTGGCGTTGCAGCGCGCCGCGATCAGCACGCTGTTCTCCAGCGCCTCGGGGATATCGGCGAACAGCGCCGCCATCTCCTCGGGGGTCTTGAGATACTGCTCCTCGGTGTACTTGCGCTCGCGCCGCGGATCCTCCAGCGCCTTGCCCTCACCGATCGAGACCCGAGTCTCGTGGGCCCAGAAGTCCTCGCGGGCGAGGAAGCGCACATCGTTGGTGGCCACCACCGGGGTGCCGGTCTCGCTGGCCAGGCGCACGGAGTGGTAGACGCACTCCTCGTCGTACTGGCGCCCAGTGCGCTGCAGTTCGAGATAGAAGCGCCCGGGGAAGTACTGGTTCCACTCCGCCAGCAGCGTGCGCGCGGTATCGACGTGCTCGGCGATCAGAAAGCGCCCGATCTCACCCTCGCGCGCGCCGGAGAGGGCGATCAGCCCTTCGCTCTGCTCGAACACCCACTGCTTGTCGAGGATCGCCTGGTTCTGGCGCTGGCCGTCGGTCCAGGCGCGCGAGATCAGCTCGGTCAGATTGCGGTAGCCGGTGTCGTTCATCGCCAGTAGCGTGAGCCGATAGGGATGGCTCTCGTCATGGGCGTTGTGGAGCCAGAAGTCGGCGCCGATGACCGGCTTCAGACCGGCCCCCTGGGCCGCCTTGTAGACCTTCACCAGGCCGAACAGGTTGGTGTCGTCGGTGACCGCCAGGGCCGGCATGCCGGCCTCCACGCTGGCATTGATCAGCGGCTTGAGGCGCACCAGGCCGTCGACCAGGGAGTACTCGCTGTGAACACGGAGATGAACGAAAGGTGTAGTCATGACGAACTCGAGATCGGGCGGCGAATGAGTGACCGCGACAGGATACCAGCTTGGCCCCGGGCAAGCAGAGACTCCGGGAATGGGACAGGGTGCCGCTCAGGAGAACAGCGCCAGCTGCTCGCGCACCGGGGCGAACGAGCGCCGGTGGGCCGCCAGCGGCCCCCAGCGGACGAGCGCATCGAGGTGCTCACGGGTGGGGTAACCCTTGTGGCGGGCGAAGCCATACTCGGGATGGCGCGCATCCAGCTCGGCCATCTGGGCGTCGCGCGCCACCTTGGCCAGAATCGACGCGGCGCTGATCGCCGGATGGCGTAGATCGCCCTTGACCACCGCCTGCCCCAGACAGGCGTGGCCCGGCAGGCGGTTGCCGTCGACCAGCAGATACTCCGCGGCCAGCGGCAGCGCATCGATGGCGCGGCGCATCGCCAGATGCGTGGCGTGATAGATATTGAGCCGGTCGATCTCCTCCGGCGTGGCCTCGGCCACCGCAAAGGCCAGCGCCTGGTCGCGGATGCACCGGTCCAGCGCCTCGCGGCGGGCCGCACTCAGCCGCTTGGAGTCGGTCAGCCCATCGATGGGGCGCGCCGGGTCGAGGATCACCGCCGCCGCCACCACCGCACCCACCAGCGGGCCGCGCCCGACTTCGTCGACACCGGCGAGGCGCTCGCCGGCATAGTCGATCACCAGTTCGGGATAGGTCTGAGGGGCGCGCTTGGCGGGCATGGCTGACCTCTCAAGTGGAACTGACTTTAGAAGCACTGGCGTTAGAGGCGGTGACACTGAGCGCGCCGTGCTCGACCAGTTCGAGCACGGCACTGGCGGCGCGCTCGCTGGCACCGCGCTGCAACCCGGCGTGAAGCTCGGCGAAGCGTGTCTCCAGCGCCTCGCGCCGAGTGCTGTCGGCGAACCAGGGTGTCAGCGTCTCGACCAGGCGCTCGGCATCCACCGCGTCCTGGATCAGCTCCGGCACCAGTTCCTCCTGGGCAATCAGATTGGGCAGCGAGATCCAGCGTGTCTTGACCAGCCGCTGGGCCAGCCAGTAGGTGGCCGGCGCCATGCGATAGGCGACCACCATGGCGCGGTGGCAGAGCATGGTCTCCAGCGCCGCGGTGCCCGAGGTCAGCAGCACCGCGTCGGCGGCGGTCATCGCCTCGCGCGAGCGGCCATCGCAGAGCGTGACCCGCTCGGCCAGCTGCGGAAAGCGTTCGAGCAGTGCCTCGAGCTCTTCCCGGCGCTGCGGCGAGGCCGCGGGGATCACCACCTGCAGCTCACCCAGCCGCTCGCGCAGCGCGGCGGCGGCGCGCAGGAAGATCTCGCCCTGGAAGCGCACCTCGTTACTGCGCGAGCCGGGCAGCAGCGCCAGGGTCGGCGTGACGGGGTCGAGGCCCAGCGCCTCGCGCGCGGCGCCACGGTCATTGACCAGAGGCAGCTCGTCGGCCAGCGGATGGCCGACATAGGCCACCGGCACCCGGTGCTCGGCGTAGAACGCGGCCTCGAACGGCAGGAAGGTGAGCATGGCGTCGACCGCGCGGGCGATCTTCTTGACCCGGCCCTGGCGCCAGGCCCAGACCGAGGGGCTGACGTAGTGGCAGGTGCGGATGCCGCGCTGGCGCAGCTTGAGTTCGAGGCCGAGATTGAAGTCCGGGGCGTCGATACCGATCATCACGTCGGGCCGCCAGGCGAGCGCATCGCGCTCGAGATGGCGACGCACCTTGATCAGCCCGGGCAGGTGCTTGAGCACCTCGAACAGCCCCATCACCGACAGCGTCTCCAGCGGGTAGAGCGATTCGAGCCCCTGGGCCTGCATGCGCGGCCCGCCGATACCGCGGAACTCGACATCGGGGCGACGCCGGCGCAGCGCCTGCATCAATCCGGCGCCGAGGATGTCACCGGAAAGCTCGCCGGCCACCAGATAGACGCGCATGCTGACCTCGCTCGTCGATTTATTCAGCGCTTCCCTAGCGGATGATGCCGCGCTGGGAAACCTTGAGCGAGTCGACGAAGCGCTGGGTCTCCTCGAGCGCGAAGCGGCTCTCGATCTCGGCGACCGCCTGCTCCAGGGTCAACCCCTTGCGATAGACCAGACGGTACCCTTCGCCGAGGGCCTTGATCGCCTCGGCGGAGAAACCGCGGCGCTTGAGTCCGATCGAATTGAGCCCGTGGGGCGCGGCCGGGTTGCCGCTGACCATGATGAACGCCGGGATGTCCTTGGTGATCGCCGAACAGCCGCCGACCATGGCATGCTCACCCATGTGGCAGAACTGGTGGATCGCCGACAGCCCACCGAGGATGGAGAAGTTGCCCAGGGTCACGTGGCCGGCCAGGGTGGCCTGGTTGGCCAGGATGCAGTCGTCGCCGATCAGGCAGTCGTGGCCGACGTGGGAGTAGGCCATGAACAGGTTGCGACTGCCGATGGTGGTGACGCCGCGATCCTGCACCGTGCCGCGGTGAATGGTCACGCTTTCGCGGATGACGTTGTCGTCGCCCACTTCCAGACGGGTGGGCTCACCGGCGTACTTCTTGTCCTGGCACTCCTCACCCACGGAGGCGAACTGGAAGATACGATTGCGCTGGCCCAGGCGTGTCGGCCCCTTGATCACCACGTGCGGGCCGATCACGCAGCCCGCATCGATCTCGACATCGGGACCGATCACACTGTACGGGCCGACCTCGACGTCAGCGGCCAGACGCGCAGCGGGATCGACGATGGCGGTGGGATGAATCAAGCGATTTTCCTCTCGGCGCAGATGATTTCGCCCTCGCAGGCCAGCTCGCCGCCGACGCTGGCGCGGCAGGCGAATTTCCAGATCCCGCGCTTGCCCTTGATCACGTCGGCTTCGAGCTTGAGCTGATCGCCCGGCATCACCGGGCGCTTGAAGCGCACGTTGTCACTACCCACGAGATAATAGACATAGCCGTCGGCAGGCAGCTTGTTGACGGTCTTGAAACCGAGGATACCGCAGGCCTGGGCCAGTGCTTCGATGATCAGCACGCCCGGCATGATCGGATGATGAGGAAAGTGGCCGTTGAAGAAGGGTTCGTTGATGCTGACGTTCTTGTACGCCACGATCGATTCGCCCAGCGTGATCTCCATCACGCGATCTACCAGCAGAAAAGGATAACGATGCGGTAGATACTCACGAATCTGGTTGATGTCCATTATCATCAATACGACCTCTGAAATAACGAAATGCCTGCCAAAAAGGCAGGCACACGGAGGTAAAGCGGCGTTCACCCATGTGGGCGGGCATTATACAGGCGCACTACAGGGCTGCCAGCCTTTCGCCCCCGCGCCGATTGCCGTGCCCCTCCGTTCACGCATCGCGTCGGCCACGCTCGAGTCGCGTCAGACGCTTGGCGATCTCGTCCAACTGCTTGAAGCGTACCGCGTTCTTGCGCCACTGACTATTCGACATCGAGCCCGTGCCGGAGGAGTAGACGCCCGGCTCGAGAATCGAATTGGTGACCAGACTCATGCCAGTCACCTGGACCCCGTCGGCCAGGGTGAGATGGCCCGAGAGCCCAACCCCGCCGCCGAGCAGGCAGTGACGGCCGACCTTGGTCGAACCGGCGATGCCGACACAGCCGGCCAGGGCGCTGTGGTCGCCGATCTGCACGTTGTGGGCGATCTGCACCTGGGAGTCGATCTTGACCCCGTTGCCGATCAGGGTGTCACCCAGCGCACCGCGGTCGATGCTCGAACAGCTGCCCACTTCGACATCGTCACCCAGACGCACGCCGCCGAGCTGAGCGATCTTCTCCCAGGAGGCGCCGTCATGGGCGAAGCCGAAACCATCGCCGCCGATCACGCAGCCGCTGTGGAGAATCGCCCGCTGGCCCACGCTGACGCCGTGATAGAGCGTGACGTTGGCGTGCAGGCGCGAGCCCTGCCCCAGGGTGGTGTCGGCGCCGATGAAGCTGCCGGCACCGATCACGCAGTCGTCGGCGATCTCGACTCCGGCCTCGATCACGCAGTGCGCGCCGATCTCGACCCGCGCTCCGATCACCGCATCGGGGGAGACCACCGCACTGGGATGGACACCCTGCGAGTCGCGGTTGTCCAGCGGATCGAACAGCCGCGACAGTCGCGCGTAGCCCAGATAGGGGTTGTCGAGCTCCAGCCGCGGGCACGGGCAGGTCTCGCCGTGGGCCGGGTGCACCAGCACCGCGCTGGCGCGGGTATCGGCCAGATACTTGAGATAGGCACGATTGGCGAGAAAGGCCAGATCGCCCGGACCGGCATCGGTCAGGGTCGCCAGGCCGCTGACGCGGAGGTCGGGATCACCGACCAGGCGAGCATCGATGCGCTCGGCGAGTTCGCCGAGCGTGTAGGAAGCGGGGGCAGCACTCTTCATGAACGGGGGCCGTTCTCGATCGTCAGTTGAGTGAGTTGAAGATCTTGGTCACTTCGTTGGTGATGTCCAGGCTGTCGCCGGAGTAGACCACCGCGTCGCGATCCACGACCATGTCGAGCCCACGCTGCTTGACCACACGCTGGATCGCCTGGTCGAGCTTGGGCTTGGCACCCTTCAGATACTGCTGTTCGGCCTGCTGCTGAGCCTGGGCGATCTGGCCGCGCAGCTGCTGGAACTGGCCGCCCTTCTGGCGCAGCTGCTGGGTCACCGCGTTGCGCTCGGACTCGGACATCACGTCGCCGTTCTTCTGCAGTTTCTCCTGCAGCTGCTGCAGCTGCTGACCGAGCGCCTCGGCCTGCTTTTGCTGCGGCCCGATGCGGTTCTTCAGCTGGTTCATCGACGCCTGCGCCGACTGCGAGGACATCAGCGCCTGACGCCAGTCGAGCACGCCAACGTCGGTGGCCATCGCCGGCAGGGAAACCAGCGTCATGAGTCCTAGCCCGAGGGCACCTATTACCTTGCGCATCCGCGCCTCCTTGAGCATACGCTCTCGATGAATGGAGCTTGATGAGTAGAGCTTGGTGAATGGAGCTTGGTGAATCTCACCCCGGCAGTCACCGCCGTGGCGCTTCGCGGGAGTCGCCCTGCCCCCGGTGCGCCCGCTGAGAGGCGCCACCGGGGGCGACGATCGGCGCAAGCCTCCCGTCAGAAGGTCTGACCCAGCGAGAACTGGAACACCTGCGGGTCGTCGCCATCCTTCTCGTTGAGCGGCTTGGCCACGCTGAAGGTCAGCGGCCCCACCGGGGTCAGCCAGGAGAGCCCCAGACCGACGCTGTAGCGCAGATCGCCCAGATCGACACCGCTCTTGCAGCTCGAGGTCATGCCCTCGGGCACATCGTAGCAGTCAGTCAGGAAGGTATTACCACCGTCCAGGAAGATACTGGTCTGCAGCGAACGGCGATCCTCGACCCACGGGAACGGGTAGATCAGCTCCGCCGACCCTTCGACCAGCACGTTGCCGCCCAGGGTGTCGTCGTCACCGTTGTTACGCTTGGTGGTCTTCGGCCCCAGCGTATTGCCGGTGTAACCGCGTACCGAGCCCAGACCGCCGGCGTAGAAGTTCTCGTAGAACGGATAGGGGTCGTTGGAGCCCAGGGTATCGGCGTAGCCCAGGTTGCTGCTGAACTTGAGCGACCAGTCCGGGTTGAGCTCGAACAGCTTCTGGCCGCGATAGCGCAGCTTGTAGTACTCGGCATCGGAGCCGGGTACCGCGGTCTCCAGCGAGACGCGCTGATAGCTGCCCGCGGTGGGCATGATGCCGCGGTTGAGATTGTTGCGGGTCCAGCTAGCAGTGAGCTTGTAGTTGAGGAAGTCCTCACCCTGGTCATCGACGTACTGCACGATCTCGGCAGGCGTGTCGTCGTAGGTGTCGATCGACAGATTCTCGAGGCCGACGCCGAAGTTCAACCGCGACAGATCGTTGATCGGATAGCCGAAGTTGATGTTGCCGCCGTAGGAGTCGGTGGAATACGTCGAGATGTCGGAGTCTTCGTAGTTGGTCTCGCGGTAGAAGACGTTGTAACCACGCGAGATACCGTCCAGCGTCCAGTACGGATCGGTGTAGCCGAAGTTGACGTTGGTGAAGGTATCACTGCGCTGGGCACCGATATTGACGCGGTTGCCGGTACCCAGGAAGTTGTTCTGGGCCAGCGCCGCACCGTAGATCACCCCGGCGCTCTGGGAGAAGCCGACGCTGGCCGAGATCGAGCCGGAGGGCTGCTCCTGGACGTTATAGGTGACATCGAGCTGGTCCGGCTCGCCGGCCACCGGGCGCGTGTCGACGTCGACCTGCTTGAAGAAGCCGAGCCGTTCGAGCCGCTGACGCGACTGCGAAATCTGGTCGGTGGAGGCCGGCGCGCCCTCCATCTGCACCATCTCGCGGCGCAGCACCTCGTCCTGGGTGGTGGTGTTGCCTTCGAAGTTGATCCGGCGCACGTAGGCCCGGCGACCCGGGTCGACGCGGAAGGTCACGTCGACGGTATCGCTGCCGTCGTGCACCGTGGGCACCGCCTTGATATCGGCGAAGGCGAAGCCCTCGGCGCCGAGCTTCTGGCGCAGCGCCTCGGAGGAGGCGGTGAGCTTGCTCTGGGAGAAATACTCGCCGGGCTTGGCGGTCACCAGCGAGCGCGCCACCGACTCGTCCATCTTGAGATCGCCGTCGAAACGGATCTGGTCGAGCTTGTAGCGCTTGCCCTCGTCGACGTTGATGGTGACGAAGATGCGCGACTTGTCGGGGCTGATCGAGACCTGGGTCGAGGTGATGCGGAAATTGACGTAGCCGCGGTCGAGATACCACGAGCGCAGCGTCTCCAGGTCGCCCGAGAGCGCCTCGCGGGAGTACTTGTCGTCGGAGAACCAGCCGAAGAACCAGCCGGGCTTGTCCTCCAGCTTGAACAGATCGCGCAGGGTATCGTCGTCGTAGGCCTGATTGCCGACCACGTTGATCTGGCGAATCTTGGCGACCTCGCCCTCGTTGATGTCGATGTTGACGCGCACGCGGTTGCGTTCGAGCTGCTCGACCGAGGTCTCGATGTTGGAGCTGTAGCGGCCCTGGGACTGATAGAGGCGCTCGAGCTCGCGCTGCATCTCCTCGAGAGTGGAGCGCTGCAGCACCTGCCCCTCGGCGATGCCGGCGTCACGCAGCCCCTTGCGCAGGTCGTCGTCGGAGATCTGCGAGTTGCCCTCGATGTTGATCTCGGCGATCGAGGGACGCTCGACCACGTTGATGATCAGGACGTCGCCGTCGCGCGAGAGGCGGATGTCGTCGAAGAGCCCGGTCTGGAACAGTTTCTGCGCGGCGTCGCCCAGTTGCTGATCGTCGACCCGCTGGTCGGCGCTGACGGGAAAGGCGTTGAAGACCGATGCCGCCGAAACGCGCTGCAGCCCCTCCACGCGAATATCCGAAATCTCGAAAGGTGCAGCCAGCGCCACAGGCGAGCTGGCCAGCAACAGTCCTGCCAATCCGATGGTCTTGAGTTTCATGCAATCAGTCGCTTCTCTGGGGTCCGCCCGCGTATCGAACAGGCACCTTATACATTTCCCTCAGTGACTGACAAGGCCAGGCCCGTCGATCACCGAGGTCTTCCTTTCGTCGTCCGTCGCCATCCCTCGGCGGGCGCAGTCCTTTTCGGTCAGTGCCGAGGATCCGTACTGAAAGTCGGCGAGCGGCGGCAAGACAAGGCAAAAATCGGCGAAAGAGCGGAGTTTACGCGGTGTAAATGAGCATCTTAAGCCGATTTTTAACGCCGTATTGCCGAGCGCAGGCAGTTTTCGTACAGAGCCTAGAGCCGCATCAGATCGAAATAGAGCGCCATCACCATCAGACAGCCGACCAGCGCCACGCCGATCTTGAGCCCCATGGCCTGGGCATTCTCCGATACCGGCCGCCCGCGCACCAGCTCGATCAGGTAGTAGACCAGATGCCCGCCGTCGAGTACCGGAATCGGCAGCAGGTTGAGCACCCCCAGGCTGATCGACAGGTAGGCGAGAAAGCCGATGAAGGTCTCGACTCCACTGCGCGCCGAGTCCCCCGCGATCCGCGCGATGGTGATCGGCCCGGAAAGGTTGGAGGGCGAAATCCAGCCCACCACCATCTTGCGAATCGAATCGGCGGTGAGCCAGGTCATCTCGCCGGTCTTGTCGAGCGCCTGACCAACCGCAGCCAGCGGTCCATAACGAATCTCGCGGCGATACTGTGCCGGCCACTCGACCCGCTCGGACGCCGCGCCGACATAGCCGATACGCGCACCGTCGTCCGCCTCGCGGACGTCCGGCGTCAGGGTCTGCGTGCGCGTCTCGCCGTCCCGCGACAGGGTCACCTCAAGCGGCTGGCCGGGATGCGCGCGCACCGCCTCGACGAAGCCTGCCCAGTCGTCGAGCTCACGCCCGTCGACGCGCAGCAGGCGGTCACCGGGCTGGAGCCCGGCCTTGGCCGCCGGGCCGCCCTCGAGCACCTGCCCCAGCACCGCCGGCGCCGTCGGCCGGAACGGCACCACGCCGAGCGTGGCCAGCGGCTGCGGCGGGTCCTGGCGCACCAGCCAGCCGCTGACCGGCACGCGGTGGTCGGTGGTCGGGCCGTCGGCGCGCTCGCGGGTGGTCACGCTCAGCGCGCCGTCGGCGCCGATCGCCGCGATCAGCTGCAGATTGACGTCGTTCCAGGAGGGCGTCGGCTCGCCCTGCACGCTAACGATCTCCTGCCCCTGACGCAGCCCGCCCTCGGCCGCCGGCGACCCCGGCACCACCGCACCCACCACCGGCGCCACCGTGGTGGTGCCATAGACGAACAGCGCCCAGTAAGCGACCACCGCCAGCAGCAGATTGGCGATCGGGCCGGCAGCGACGATGGCGATGCGCGCCCACACGCTCTTGCGATTGAAGGCGTGCTCACGCTCGGCCGGGTCCACCGGCCCCTCGCGCTCGTCGAGCATCTTGACGTAGCCGCCGAGCGGTATCGCGGCCAGCGCGAACTCGGTGCCGTGACGGTCCCGGCGCGACCACAGCGGCTTGCCGAAGCCGACCGAGAAGCGCAGCACCTTGACCCCGCAGCGGCGCGCGACCCAGAAGTGGCCGAACTCGTGAAAAGTGATCAACAGGCCGAGCACGACGATGACGGCCAGCACATTCTGGAGCGCATCCATCACGCCCGTCCCCTATAGCAGGATCCGGCCAGCCGGATCATTGTGGCAGCAGCGATTCGGCGGTACGCCGGGCGCGTGCATCCTCGCACATTATCACGTCGAGCGAATCGGCTGCGCGCACCTCGAGCGCCTCGAGGGTCGCTGCCACCACCCGGGCGATGCCCGGGAACGACAGCCGGCCGGCCAGAAACGCCTGCACCGCGATCTCGTTGGCAGCGTTGAGCACCGCCGGCGCGGTGCCGCCGGCCACCATCGCCTGGCGCGCCAGGCGCAGGCAAGGGAAGCGCTGCTCGTCGGGCGGCTCGAAATCGAGCCGCCCGACCGCGAACAGGTCGAGCGCCGCGACACCGGCATCGATACGCTCGGGCCAGGCCAGGCCGTAGGCGATCGGCGTGCGCATGTCGGGGTTGCCCAACTGCGCCAGCACCGAACCATCGCTGTAGCCCACCATCGAGTGGACGATGCTCTGGGGGTGGACCACCACCTCGACCTGGGCCGGGCTGGCATCGAACAGCCAGCACGCCTCGATCAGCTCCAGACCCTTGTTCATCAGGGTGGCGCTGTCGACCGAAATCTTCTGCCCCATCGACCAGTTGGGGTGCGCGCAGGCCTGGGCCGGCGTCACCCTGTCCAGGTCGGCGCTGGCCCATTCACGGAACGGGCCGCCGGAGGCGGTCAGCAGCAGGCGCGAGACGCCGAGACGCTCGAGCCCGCCGCGATGCTGCATAGGAAGACACTGATAGATCGCATTATGTTCCGAATCGATCGGCAAAAGTGTCGCCCCGGCGCGCGCGACCGCCTGCATGAACAGGCTGCCGGACATCACCAGCGCCTCCTTGTTGGCGAGCAGCACGCGCTTGCCCGCCTCCACCGCCGCGAGCGTAGGCAAAAGCCCGGCGGCACCGACGATCGCCGCCATCACCACATCGGCGTCGGGATCACCGGCGACCTCGACCAGCGCCTGCTCACCGCTGCTCACTTCAGTGGCGACATGGCCGGCGGCGCCCAGCTCGGCGCGCAGCCAGGCGGCATCTTCGGCACTGCCGATCACCGCCCGTGCCGGCGACCACGTCAGGCACAGCTCGAGCAGCGCCTGGCGCGAGCGCTGGGCGGTCACCGCATGCAGCCGATAGCGCTCGGGATGACGCGCCAGCACATCGAGAGTGCTGCGTCCGATGGAGCCGGTCGCGCCGAGCACGCTGACCTTGAGGGGAGGAGATGCACTCATGCGGGGTTATCCCAGCCAGGGGCTGATCAGCGCGAACAGCGGCACCGCCGCGGTCAGGCTGTCGATGCGATCGAGAATGCCGCCATGCCCGGGGAGCAGATGGCTGGAGTCCTTGAGGCCACTGAAGCGCTTGAGCATGCTCTCGAACAGATCGCCCACCACAGAGACCATTGCCACCAGCAGTGCCAGCAGCAAAAGCCCCAGGGCCTGCCCCAGATCGAACGGCAGCCACAGCGCGTAGGCCAGCGCCAGCAGCGCCACCGCCACCCAGCCGCCGTAGACACCTTCCCAGGATTTGCCGGGGCTGACATGCCGGGCCAGCTTGCGCCGGCCGAAGCGGCGCCCGGAGAAGTAGGCACCGATGTCCGCCAGCCACACCAGCAGCAGCACGAACAGCAGCCACTCGCTGCCCTCCTGGCGCAGCTGATAGAAACCGACCCAGCACGGAAACAGCACCCATACGCCCATGGCCAGGCGCACGCCGGGGCGCTGCCACTCGTGAGTGGCATCCGGGTAGCGAATGACCCAGCGGGCATTGGCCAGCCAGCCGAGCACGCCCAGCCATAGCGGCCAGTGGGCGGACGCCCAGCCGGCGAACCACGCCACCAGCAGCGCCACACCCAGCGCCGCGGTATAGGCCAGACGCGGCGCGGTGGCAGCGAAGCCGGCCAGACGCGCCCACTCCCAGGCGCCGAGCAGCAGCACCAGGGCGGTGAACAGCGCAAAGGCGCCGCCGTCGAGCCCGAACAGGCCGGCCAGCGCCAGCGGCGCCAGTACCAGTGCGGTCAGAATCCGTTGCCTAAGCACCATGCGCCTCGACTTGCTGTTGACTCATGCCGAACCGGCGCTGCCGTTGCTGGAAATCTTCCAGCGCGGCATCGAACGCGGCGGCGTCGAAATCGGGCCATAGCTGCGGCGAAAACACCAGTTCGGCGTAGGCCAGCTGCCACAGCAGGAAGTTGGAGATACGCTGCTCGCCGCTGGTGCGGATACACAGATCCACCGCCGGCTCGCCGGCCAGGCAGATCTCGCTATCGAGCAGCGCCTCGTCGATCTCTTCCGGAGCCAGTTCGCCGTCGGCCACCCGCCGGGCCAGCCGGCGCGAAGCCTGGGCGATGTCCCAGCGGCCGCCGTAGTTGGCCGCCACCACCAGATGCAGCCCCGGATTGTCACGGGTCTGCGCCTCGGCGCGCGCCATCTGTTTCTGCAGCGAACTGGAGAAGCGCCGACGGTCGCCGATGATCGACAGCCGGATGCCGTTGTCGTCGAGTTTCTTGACCTCGCGCTTGAGCACGAGCATGAAAAGCTCCATCAAGGCACTGACTTCGGCCGACGGCCGGCGCCAGTTCTCGCTGGAGAAGGCGAACAGGGTGAGGGTGCCGACGCCGAGTTCCGCCGCCCGGCGGATCACGCTGCGCAACGACTCGACCCCAGCGCGATGTCCCTGCGCGCTGGAGAGCCCCCGGGCGCGCGCCCAGCGATTGTTGCCGTCCATGATGATCGCCACATGGCGAGGCACCGACGACATCGCCAGGGCGTCACGCGACTGCATGTCTGTCATGATATCTCGCAAGCCGGATGGGCGACGGCGGCACGCGCTTCATGCCCGTGCCGCCGTCGAACCTCACACCTGCATCAGGTCGTGTTCCTTGGATTCCAGAAGCTTGTCGATCTCGCTGACGTACTTGTCGGTCAGCTTCTGGACCTCTTCTTCACCGCGACGCTCGTCGTCCTCGGTGATCTCCTTGTCCTTGAGCAGGGACTTGAGGTCGCTGTTGGCGTCGCGGCGCACGTTGCGTACCGCCACGCGGGCGTTCTCGGCCTCGGCGCGGGCCTGCTTGATGTAGTTGCGACGCGTCTCTTCGGTCAGCGGCGGCATCGGCACGCGGATGACGGTGCCCGCGGTGGACGGATTCAAGCCCAGATCGGAGGTCATGATGGCCTTCTCGATCTTCTGCACCATGGTCCGCTCCCACGGCGTGACGGCGAGCGTGCGCGCGTCCTCGACGTTGACGTTGGCGACCTGGTTGAGCGGCACGTCGCTGCCGTAGTACTCGACCATCACCGCATCCAGAATGCTGGGGTGGGCGCGGCCGGTACGAATCTTGTGGAAGTTGGTCTGGAGCGACTCCAGGCTCTTCTTCATACGCCCTTCGGCGTCTTTCTTGATGTCGTCGATCATGTCCTAAACCTCAATCAATCAGCGTGCCTTCTCGCCCACCGACCACCAGATTCAACAGCGCGCCGGGCTTGGTCATGTCGAACACGCGCACCGGCATGTCATGGTCACGTACCAGACAGATGGCGGTCAAATCCATCACCCCGAGCTTCTGGTCGAGGACGTCATCATACCCCAGGCGCTCGTACTTGACGGCGTCGGGGTGCTTGACCGGATCCTTGTCGTAGACACCGTCGACCTTGGTGGCCTTGACCACCACGTTGGCATCGATCTCGATACCGCGCAGGCAGGCGGCGGAGTCGGTGGTGAAGAAGGGGTTACCGGTACCCGCGGAGAAGATCACCACGTCGCCGGAGGTGAGATAGCGAATCGCGGTGCGACGGTCGTAGTGTTCGACCACGCCACTCATGGGTATCGCCGACATCACCCGCGAACGGATGTTGGAACGCTCCAGCGCATCGCGCATCGCCAGCGCATTCATCACCGTCGCCAGCATGCCCATGTGGTCGCCGGTGACCCGCTCCATGCCGGCGGCATGCAGTGCCGCGCCGCGGAACAGGTTGCCGCCGCCGATCACGATACCCACCTGCACGCCGATCCCTACCAGCTGGCCGATCTCCAGCGCCATGCGGTCGAGCACCTTGGGATCGATGCCGAACTCCTGCTCGCCGGTCAATGCCTCACCGGACAGCTTGAGCAGAATGCGCTTGTACTTCGACTTCTCGGCGGGCTTGTTCGAACGGTCGACGACGTCGGACATGGGGGATCTCTCCTGGTAATTGCGGGGCGTGTCGGCAGGACCGGCTGGCGGAACGTGATTCTCATCCAGCGGATACGCGATGGCGTGCGCTTTCGCGCACGCCATCACTGGGAGCAGTCGCGGACGCCTGGCGACCACCGCTCCCGTCGAAAATCACGGGGCTCAGCGGCGAGCCTGTTCCATGACTTCCTTGGCGAAATCGACCTCTTCCTTCTCGATGCCCTCGCCGACCTCGAAACGCGTGAAGCCAATGACTTCGCCGCCGGCGCTCTTGGCGTACTCGGCCACGGTCTGGTTCGGGTCCTTGACGAACGGCTGCTCGGTCAGGCTGTTCTCGGCCAGGTACTTCTTCAGACGGCCCTGGACCATCTTCTCGGCGATTTCGCTCGGCTTGCCGGCCATGTCCGGCTGCGCCAGGATGATCGCCTTCTCCTGATCGAGCTGCTCCTGCGGCATCTCTTCGGGACGCGCGACGACCGGGTTGATCGCGGCCACGTGCATGGCGACGTCCTTGGCCACGTCGGCGTTGCCGCCCTTGAGCACGGTCAGCACGCCGATGCGGTCACCGTGAACGTAGGCACCGACCACGCCACCTTCCGGCGCATCGACGACCACCGCGCGGCGCACGGAGATGTTCTCGCCGATCTTCTGCACCAGCTGGTTGCGCGCGTCTTCCAGTTCACCGTCCATGATCGCGGCGATGTCTTCGGACTTGGTCTCGAACACCTTGGCCATGACCTTGTCAGCGAAGCCCTTGAAGTTGTCGTCACGCGAGACGAAGTCGGTCTCGGAGTTGACTTCGAGCATCGCGCCGTAGCTGCCGTCGGCGGCCACGCGGGTGACGATGGCGCCTTCGGCGGCGGTACGACCGGCCTTCTTGGCTGCCTTGAGGCCAGAGTTCTTGCGCAGATCTTCGATCGCACGCTCGATGTCGCCATCGGCTTCGGTGAGTGCCTTCTTGCACTCCATCATGCCGAGACCGGTACGCTCACGCAGTTCCTTGACTAGAGAAGCGCTGATAGCTGCCATGTGAGTCCCTCTGAAAATCGCTGTTTCGTCTGACGAACGGCGCCCGCGGGGGCACCGCTGCGGGTGTAAAAAGGGGGCTCGAAGCCCCCTCTGTCTGCGCTGATGTCGGCGATCCGGTGACCGCCCTGCGGGAGCACGCCCAACGCAGACACGATGCCTGCGGCGTTACTCGGCCGCGGCGTCGCTGGTCTCGCTGACTTCGACGAACTCGTCCGGACGGCCTTCCTTCGCCTTGGCGCAGGCATCGGCGATCGCCTGCACGTAGATCTGGATCGCGCGGATGGAGTCGTCGTTACCCGGGATGACGTAGTCGACGCCGTCCGGGTTGGAGTTGGTGTCGACCACGCCGATGACCGGGATGCCGAGCTTGTTGGCTTCGTTGATCGCGATGCGCTCGTGGTCGACGTCGATCACGAACAGCGCGTCGGGCAGGCCACCCATCTCCTTGATACCGCCGATGGAACGCTCGAGCTTCTCCTGCTCGCGGGTCGCCATCAGGACCTCTTTCTTGGTCAGCTTCTCGAAGGTGCCATCTTCACGCATGGTCTCGAGTTCACGCAGACGCTTGATCGACTGACGAATGGTCTTGTAGTTCGTCAGCATGCCGCCCAGCCAGCGGTGGTTGACGAACGGCTGACCGACGCGATTCGCCTCTTCCTTGATGATCTTGCTGGCGGAACGCTTGGTGCCGACGAACAGGATCTTGTTGTTGGAAGCGGCCATCTTCTCGACCACGCCAGTGGCTTCGAGCAGCGCCGGCAGGGTATGTTCGAGGTTGATGATGTGAATCTTGTTACGTGCGCCGAAGATGTACTGACCCATCTTCGGGTTCCAGTAACGGGTCTGGTGACCGAAGTGTGCACCTGCCTTGAGCAGGTCGCGCATGTTGACTTGTGCCATGGTGACTCCTGAAGAATCGGGTTGGGCCTCCACACACCCCATGGATCCGACCGTTCGGCGTTGCCGTCACGGCACCCGGGACCATGTGTCGGTGCGTGTGTGTTTTTTCCGGTGGCGCCTCGAGACGAGTGCACTCACCGCCGCTGTTGCGTCGACCGCATCCATCCTCGTGCAGGCATGAGACGTTACTGTCTCGCGCCGCGTCGGGACGGGAATTGCAGTCGAGCGCGCGGCTTTATACCATAGAACCCACGCAAGATGAAGTCGCCGGTCGTCGAAGCCAACGCCTCGACGCCGTTTCTGTCGTCTCTTCACCACGGCTCACCACGGCCTGCGACACCCACCGAACTCCGCTGCGAGAGCGCATGAACATTCCACGCAAGACACCCGACGAAATCGAAAAAATGCGCGAAGCCGGCCGCCAGGCCGCCGCCGTGTTCGACATGATCACCCCCCACGTCGTCGCCGGCGTCTCCACCGGCGAGCTCGACCGTCTGTGCCACGACTTCATCGTCAAGGAGCTCGGCTCGACCCCGGCGCCGCTCAACTACCACGGCTTTCCCAAGTCGATCTGCACCTCTCTCAACCACGTCGTCTGCCACGGCATCCCCGACTTCGACAAGAAGCTCAAGCACGGCGACATCATGAACATCGACATCACCGTGAAGACCGCCGACGGCTATCACGGCGACAGCAGTGTGATGTTCGTGGTCGGCGAGACGATCCAGGGCGAACGCCTCTGCCGGGTGACCCAGGAGTGCCTCTACAAGGCCATCGCCGAGGTACGCCCGGGCGTGCGCCTCTCCACCCTCGCCCGGGTGATCCAGTCCCACGCCGAAGGCTTCGGCTACTCGGTGGTGCGCGATTTCTGCGGCCACGGTATCGGCGCCGGCTTCCACGAGGAGCCCCAGGTGCTGCACTATGACGGCTACGCGCCCGAGGCCGACGCCGAGCTCGCCTCCGGCATGTGCCTGACCATCGAGCCAATGATCAACGCCGGCGGCTATCGCACCAAGGTACTGCGCGACGGCTGGACCGCGGTGACCAAGGACAAGAGCCTGTCGGCGCAGTGGGAGCATACCCTGCTGGTCACCGACACCGGCGTCGAGGTGCTCACTGCCCGCGCCGACGAAGACCTGAGCTTTCTTTCCGCCTGACCGTCCCCTGCCCGCCCGGGGTCGCCTGGCGACCCCCTTCATCGACCGGGAGCGCTCGCGTTCATGCTGCTGCATCACTATCGGTTCCAGCCCGACGAGTCGCTGTTCGACGTCGCCGCGTTCCGTGCCGAGCTCGCCCGTGAACGCCAGCCCATCCCGGCGTTCAAGCAGGCCCTGGCGACCCTCCACGAGCGTCTCGACGCGCGCTTCCGCCAGGGCAGCGATATTCGCGACCTGGTCCACGGCCGCGCCTGGTGCCTGGACCGCCTGCTCGAAGTCGCCTGGGAGCGCTTCGACTGGCACGACGACGGCATCGCCCTGCTCGCGGTGGGCGGCTACGGGCGCGGCGAGCTGCACCCCTACTCCGACATCGACCTGCTGCTGCTGCTCGAGCGCGACGACGACGCCCCCTACCGCGAGGCGCTGACCGGCTTCATCACCTTTTTATGGGACATCGGCCTGGAGATCGGCCAGAGCGTGCGCTCGCTCAACGACTGCGAGCGCGAGGCGCGCGCCGACATCACGGTGATCACCAACCTGCTCGAGACACGCACCCTGGCCGGCCCCGAGCGCCTGCGCGGGGCCATGCGCGAGCGCCTGTCGGCGCGCCACATGTGGTCGTCGGCAGCCTTCTTCGAGGGCAAGTGGCAAGAGCAGATCACTCGCCACTACAAGCACAACAACTCCGAGTATCACCTCGAACCCAATATCAAGAGCGCCCCGGGCGGACTGCGCGACATCCAGATGATCGGCTGGGTGGCCAAGCGCCACTTCGGCCCGCTGCGCTACGAGGACGTGGTCGCCCAGGGCTTCATGAACGACGCCGAGCTGCGCATCCTGAGCCAGGGTCAGGCATTCCTATGGCAGGTGCGCTACGCCCTGCACATGCTCACCGGGCGCGCCGAGGATCGCCTGCTGTTCGACCATCAGCGCGCCCTGGCGGCCCTGTTCGGCTATGTCGACACCCGCGAGCGGCTGGCGGTGGAGCAGTTCATGAAGGCCTACTACCGCCACGTCACCGCACTGGCCGGCTTGAACGACATGCTGCTGCAGCACTTCGACGAGGTGATCCTGCGCGCCGGCGAAGCGCTGGAGGTGAAACCGATCAATCCGCGCTTCGAGACCAAGGGCGGCTATATCCAGCTGCGCCACCCCAACGTCTTCGTGCGCCGCCCGGGGGCGCTGCTCGAACTGTTCCTGGTCATGGCCCAGCACCCCGAGATCGAGGGGGTGCGCGCCGACACCATCCGCCAGATCCGCGACCATCGCCATCTGATCGATGACGCCTTCCGCCAGGATCTGCGCCACCAGAGCCTGTTCATGGAGCTGCTGCGCAGCGGCGGCGACGTGCCCACCCAGCTGACCCGCATGAACCGTTACGGCGTGCTGGGCAAGTATCTGCCCGAATTCGGCGAGGCGGTGGGGCTGATGCAGCACGACCTGTTCCACATCTATACCGTCGACGCCCACACCCTGCGCCTGCTGAGCTTTCTGCAGCGCTTCCGCGAGGCCCGCGACAGTGACGAGTACAGCGTCGCCATCGAAGTGATCCAGAAGCTGCCCAAGCTCGAACTGCTGTGGATCGCCGGGCTCTATCACGATATCGGCAAGGGTCGCGGCGGCGACCACTCGCAGCTGGGTGCGGTGGATGCCGCCGACTTCGCCACCCGCCACGACCTGTCGCCCTGGGACACGCATCTGGTGGCGTGGCTGGTGGAGCACCACCTGCTGATGTCGAAGACCGCGCAGAAGCGCGACATCTCCGACCCCGACGTGATCCACGCCTTCGCCCGTACGGTGCGCGACGAGGTCCACCTCGACTATCTCTACGTGCTCACCGTGGCCGACATCAGCGCCACCAACCCGTCGCTGTGGAACGGCTGGCGCGCCTCGCTGATGCGCCAGCTCTATACCGAGACCCGGCGCGTGCTGCGGCGCGGGCTCGACAACACGATCGACCGCCAGGACTGGGTCAGCGAGACCCGCGAGGAGGCGCTCGGCCTGCTGCGCGCCATCGGCGCCGACAGCGAGCGGGTCGAGGCGCTGTGGCAGACCTTCGGCGAGGATTACTTCCTGCAGTACACCGCCAGCGAGATCGCTTGGCAGACCCAGGGCATCCTCGCCCACCAGACGCCGCTGCCGCTGGTTCTGGTCAGCGCCCCCAGCGCCGACATGACCGAGGGCGGCACCAAGATCTTCATCCATACCCGCTCGGTGGACGACCTGTTCGCCGCCACCGCCGCGGCGATGGAGCAGCTGGGGCTGTCGATCCACGACGCGCGCATCGCCACCTCCAGCGACGACTGGACGCTCAACACCTTCATCCTGCTCGACGACGACGGTGATGCGATCCGCGATCCGGCGCGTCTCGAGGAGGTGCGCCGCTATCTGGTCGAGGAGCTCGACGACCCCGACGACTATCCGCAGATCGTCAGCCGCCACACGCCGCGCCAGCTCAAGCACTTCAAGGTGCCGATCGAAGTGATCATCGAGCAGGACCCGGCCAACGAGCGCACCTCGCTGGAGCTGATCGCCCCCGACCGCCCCGGCCTGCTGGCACGGGTGGGGCGCATCTTCATGGAGCAGAACATCGCGCTGTCGGCGGCCAAGATCGCCACCCTCGGCGAACGCGTCGAGGACGTCTTCTTCATCACCGACAAGCAGGGCCGCCCGCTGACCGACCCCGATGCCCAGCGGCGCCTGCGCGAGCGCCTGTGCGAGGCGCTCGACGTCTGACCCGGGTTCCCGGCGACCCGGTTTGAGCCGGGGTCCCGGGACGCCTATAATCGGCGGCTTTGCGACACTGCGAGCGGCCGGCGACCATGACCACCACCCTGTATGGCATCAAGACCTGCGATACCTGCCGCAAGGCGCGGCGCCAGCTGGCCGACCAGGGCGTCGAGTACCGCTATCACGACCTGCGCGCGGACGGCCTGGATGCCGACCTGCTCGATCGCCTGCTCGCCGCGGCCGACTGGCAGACGCTGCTCAACACCCGCAGCACCACCTGGCGCGGGCTCGACGATCACGCCAAGCAGGACGTCGATGCCACCCGGGCGCGCGCGCTGATGCTGGAGCACCCGACGCTGCTCAAGCGCCCGCTGCTGGCCCATGGCGAGACGCTGATCGTCGGCTTCGACCCGGCACGCTACGCCAACCTGGGCGCCTGACCGGCACCGCCCCGGCACCACCATACATAAAGCCCCACTCACCGCCTTCATGATCAAGAGGATTTCGCGATGCTGAGCTTCGCACTAGGAACCGGCACCCAGAACACTCAGGGCGACTGGCTCGAGGTCTACTATCCGGCACCGCTCCACCAGCCCGCCGCGGCCGTGGTCAGCGCCGCGCGCCAAGCGCTCGGAGACGCCGAGGGTGAAGTGGTGAGCTTTCTGCCCGAGCACTGCGCCGACCTGGCCCAGGCGCTGCGGGAGGCCGGAGCGCCCGAGCAGGCGGAGATCGCCGAGGCGTTCGCCAGCGCCCAGCGGCCGCTGGTCGCGGTATTCCTGGCGGAAGACCATGCGCCGGAGAGCGTGCCCGAGGTCTATCTCAAGCTGCATCTGCTCTCGCACCGCCTGGTCAAGCCGCACGGGCTCAAGCTCGACGGCATGTTCGGCCTGCTCAAGAACGTCGCCTGGACCAGCGAAGGCGCCATCGACGTCGAGGAGCTGCCCGCGCGTCGGCTCCAGGCGCGCCTGGCCGGTCGCCCGCTCTCGGTCGACTGTGTCGACAAGTTCCCCAAGATGACCGACTACGTGGTGCCCAAGGGTATCCGCATCGGCGACACCGCGCGGGTACGCCTGGGTGCCTATCTGGGCGAAGGGGTCACGGTGATGCACGAAGGCTTCTGCAATTTCAACGCCGGGGCCGAAGGGCCGGGCATGATCGAAGGTCGCATCTCCGCCGGCGTGTTCGTCGGCAAGGGCTCCGACCTGGGCGCCGGCTGCTCCACCATGGGCACGCTCTCCGGCGGCGGCAACGTGGTCATCAGCATCGGCGAGAACTGCCTGATCGGCGCCAATGCCGGCCTCGGCATCCCGCTCGGCGACCGCTGCACCATCGAGGCCGGGCTCTACGTCACCGCCGGCGCCAAGGTGACCGTGCTCGACGACCAGGGCCAGGCGGTGAAGACCGTGGCCGCGCGCGAACTCGCCGGCCAGAGCGATCTGCTGTTCGTGCGCCACTCGGTGAGCGGGCGCCTGGAGTGCCGCACCAACAAGAGCGCCGTGGCGCTCAACGAAGCCCTGCACGCCCACAACTGATCCGGCCGGAGCCACCATGTCTGACGCGTCACCGACGACCGCGCCCTCTGCCACCCAGGCCCTGGCCCTCGAGCTGCTCGCGCGGCCGTCGGTCACGCCGGACGACCACGGCTGCCAGGCGCTGATGATCGAGCGCCTGGCGCGGCTCGGCTTCGACGTCGAACGCATGACCATCGGCGGTATCGACAACTTCTGGGCCACCCGCGGCCAGCACGGCCCGGTGCTGGCCTTCGCCGGCCACACCGACGTGGTGCCCAGCGGCCCGGAGAGCGCCTGGCAGTACCCGCCGTTCGACCCGCGCATCGACGCCGAAGGCTATCTGTGCGGGCGTGGCGCCGCCGACATGAAGGGCAGTCTGGCGGCGATGGTCACCGCGGTGGAGCGCTTCGTTGCCGCCCACCCCGACCACGCCGGACGTATCGCCTTTCTGATCACCGCCGACGAAGAGGGTCCGGCGATCCACGGCACGCGGGCGGTGGTCGAGCGGCTGCGCGAACGCGCCGAGGCGCTCGACTACTGCATCGTCGGCGAGCCCTCCTCGACCCGCACCCTGGGCGACGTGATCAAGAACGGCCGGCGCGGCTCCCTCGGCGGCGTGCTCAAGGTGCGCGGCATCCAGGGCCACGTGGCCTACCCGCATCTGGCGCGCAACCCGATCCATCAGGCGCTGGCGGCGCTGCAGGCGCTGGTCGACGAGCACTGGGACGCCGGCAACGAGTTCTTCCCCGCCACCAGCTTCCAGATCTCCAACCTGCACGCCGGTACCGGCGCGACCAACGTGGTGCCCGGGGAGCTGGAGGTGACCTTCAACTTCCGCTACTCCACCGAGGTGACCCACGAGACGCTGCGCGAGCGCGTCGCCGCCCTGCTCGACGCCCACGGCCTCGACTACCAGCTGGAGTGGACGCTCAACGGCGAACCCTTCCTGACCCCTGGCGGGCGGCTGCTCGAAGCCGCGCGGGCGGCCTGCGAGCAGGAGGCCGGCATCACCCCCACGCTCTCGACCTCGGGGGGCACCTCCGACGGGCGCTTCATCGCCACCCTGGGTACCCAGGTGATCGAGCTGGGCCCGATCAACGCCACCATCCACCAGGTCGACGAACGTATCCGTGCCGAAGACCTCGATATCCTGAGCCGCGTCTACGAAGCGACGCTGGTTCGGCTGTTCACCTGAGGAAGCCATGCAGCGTTTTCCCGACATCGAGATCTATCTGGCCCAGGCCGACGTCGACGCCATCACCGCCTGGCTGCGCGAGGCGCTGGACGACGCCGCGCTGACGCTGGCGCGCAGCGGCAAGGGCATCTGGCGCGGCAAGGCGACGTGCGCGGCGCGCCCGATCAACATCATGCTGGTCGAGCGCGCCGCCGATCACTTCGCCAGCCTGTGGTTCGACTGCGACGCCACACCCTGGCCCCGCGACACCGACTGCGCGCGGGACGCCGCGGCCCGGCTGGGCTGCGAGGCACGCTGCTCGCTGGGCGGCTGGCAGCCGGGGGACGACCCGGACCGCTTCTGGCAGGTCCTGCCCGATGGCCAGGAAGGCACCATCGATTGGCCCGACCCCGGCCAGTGAGCCCAAGGCCCCGCCCGGGGCCGCCGGCATCCTCTATACTCGCACAAGCGCTATCGCCACAGCGCCGCACGGCCCCGCCCGTGACGGTGCCTGAGGCGCAGGCAACCTATTCGCGCGCCGGCCCCAGCGGGCCGCGCCAGACCCGGACAAGGAGGTCCGCATGGCAGAATCCAAACCGGTCATCTTCGCGGCCATGGGCGGCAACCTCGCCATCGCCGTGACCAAGTTCGTCGCCGCCGCCATGACCGGCAGCTCGGCGATGCTCTCCGAAGGCATCCACTCGGTAGTCGACACCGGCAACCAGATCCTGCTGCTGCTCGGCATGCAGCGGGCCAAGCGGCCACCCAGCGAGCAGTTCCCGTTCGGCCACGGCAAGGAGATCTATTTCTGGAGCTTCGTCGTCGCGCTGTTGATCTTCGCCGTCGGCTCCGGGGTTTCGCTCTACGAAGGCGTGGTGCACATACTGCATCCCGAGCCGATCGAGTCACCGCTGATCAACTACATCGTGCTCGGGCTCGGCATTCTCTTCGAAGGCGCCTCCTGGGCCTTTGCGCTCAATCAGTTCCGCAAGACCAAGGGCAAGTGGAGCTACCTCGAGGCGGTCCACCGCGGCAAGGACCCGTCGATGTTCGTGGTGGTGTTCGAGGACTCCGCCGCCCTGCTGGGCCTGCTGGTGGCCCTGGCCGGGGTCGGCCTCAGCCAGTGGACGGGGCTGGCCGTGTTCGACGGTATCGCGTCGGTGATCATCGGGCTGATTCTCGGCGGCACCGCGATCTGGCTGGCGATGGAGACCAAGGGGCTGCTGATCGGCGAGGCGGCCAACCGCCACGTGGTCGACGACATTCGCCAGCTCGCCCACGACGCCGAGGGCATCGAACAGGTCAACGAGGTGCTGACCATGCACATGGGCCCGGACTTCGTGCTGGTCAATCTCAGCGTGCGCTTCGCGCGTGACGCCCGCGCCGAACGCATCGAGCGCACCATCGTCGAGCTCGACCGCCAGATCAAGCAGCGCCACGCTGCGGTCAAGCGCATCTTCGTCGAAGCCGAAGCGCGCGCCGGCGTGGACGAGCGGGAAGGCCCGAGCGGCTCCGACAGCAGCGACGGCGAAATGCCCGCCCCCGCCGGCGGATGACAGGCCGGCGTCACGCCGGGTCATGGCCACTGCCAGACATGAAAAACCGCCCCCGGCGTCAGGCGCCGGGGGCGGTTGGGGGCATCGAGACGGTGGCTGGTGCTCAGGTGATGACGGTGACGTCGTCGGCCTGCAAGCCGCGATCGTTCTCGATCACGTGATAGCGCACCTTCTGACCCTCGGCGAGGGTACGGTGGCCCTTGCCGCGAATGGCGCGAAAATGGACGAAGACATCCTCGCCGCTGGCGCGGGTGATGAAACCGTAGCCCTTGTTGACGTTGAACCACTTCACCTCGCCCAGTTCGCGGTCGTCGTTCTCGACGTCTGCCAGCATGGCGGCGGTCACCGCCTTGGGCGTCGCCGGCGACAGCAGCGATACCGTCAGCGTCGCCAGCAGCAGGACGATGAAGACCGCCAGCACCGTGGCCGCATACATCGCCGAGACCCCTTCGACGTTCAGAAACCAGGTGAGATCGGTGGCCAGAACGCTACTGATCAGGGTGATCAGCAGACCGATCAGCAGTGGCGAGGGAATGGAGAGGAGTAGACTGATCAACGTACAGCGTAGAAAGACCTTGCTATTCATGGATTCTCATATCTCTAGACGTCGGGATAGCGGAACGCGCACCGCCCGGGGGCGGGCAGGTAAGGGAAGCGCTGAATAAATCGCCGAGCGAGATGAAAGGCAAGGCGCACGGAGCACAGAAGGCGAGACATAACATGGGGTTAGGCGAGCCTTCGAGTACCGCGCAACGCAGCCATTCGCTCGTGCAGGCATTTATGCAGTGGTTCCTAAGGTTGTGATGCTGACTACTTGTATTACCAATGACCGGCCTAATATTAGCGCCGGCTGACGATCCTCGAACAGACATGCCAAAGGTGCCGTGAATGAATGATGAGACACAGCCTTCGAAGTCTAACACGGCAAATCCCGCCTCGCTCAGCTCCGCCGAGGCGCGCCTGGAGGCGCTGGAGAGCCGCCTGACCTATCAGGAGGATTGGCTGGAAACCCTGGATGAGCGAGTGCGTGAGCAGTCCGCCGAGATCGAGCGGCTGACCCGCATCAACGCGCTGATGCAGCAGCGCCTGCGCGAACAGCGCAGTGCCCTGGATGCCCTCGACGGCGGCAGCGAGAGCATCGACGAGCGCCCGCCCCACTACTGAACACAGCGGCCATGCGGGCGCCTATCTGCGCTCGCCGCGGCCGGGACTCGACGAGACGCCCCACCCAACGCAAGCGGCCCGGCAGATGCCGGGCCGCTTGTCATTTATCGCCGCGCCGTGCGCGGGGTGGACATCACTCCAGGCCGTCGAGATAGCGCTCGGCATCGAGCGCGGCCATGCAGCCGCTGCCGGCGGAGGTGATCGCCTGACGATAGACGTGGTCCATGACATCGCCGGCGGCGAAAACGCCAGGCACGCTGGTGGCGGTGGCATTGCCCTCGAGCCCGGAGTGGACGCGGATATAGCCGTTGGCCATCTCGAGCTGACCTTCGAAGATGCCGGTGTTGGGGGTGTGGCCGATGGCGATGAACACGCCCATGACGTCGAGCTGCTTGGTCGTGCCGTCCAGCGTCGAGCGCAGGCGCACGCCGGTGACGCCGCTGCCGTCGCCCAGCACTTCGTCGAGGGTGTGGTTCCACTCGACCGCCATGTTGCCGTTCTCGACCTTCTCGAACAGCCGATCCTGAAGGATCTTCTCGCCGCGCAGGCCGTCACGGCGATGCACCAGGGTCACCTTGGAGGCGATATTGGAGAGATAGAGCGCCTCCTCCATCGCGGTATTGCCACCGCCCACGACCACCACTTCCTGATTGCGATAGAAGAAACCATCGCAGGTAGCGCAGGCCGAGACACCCTGGCCCATGAACTGCTGTTCGGAGGGCAGGCCCAGATAGCGCGCACTGGCCCCGGTGGCGATGATCAGCGCATCGCAGGTGTAGGTGCCGTTGTCACCCTTGAGCGTGAACGGGCGCTGGCGCAGCTCGACCTCGTGGATATGGTCGAACAGCACCTCGGTCTGGAAACGCTCGGCGTGCTTGCGCATGCGCTCCATCAGCTCAGGGCCCTGCACGCCGGCATCGTCGCCGGGCCAGTTGTCGACGTCGGTGGTGGTGGTCAGCTGACCGCCCGCCTGCATGCCGGTGATCAACAGCGGCTTGAGATTGGCGCGAGCCGCATAGACGGCCGCGGTGTAGCCCGCCGGGCCGGATCCCAGGATGATCAGACGTTCGTGACGCGCGTCGCTCATGGCTACCTCGGTTGGAAAAACGGTTGGACGATGGATACGCCGACCCTCGGCGTGATAAGGCAAAACGCCCTGTGGGATGATCCGATTAGCGAATCATGCCACAGGACGCCGGTCCCGGGCTCGCCGCGGCAAGCCCAGACGCCGGAGGCGACCCGCTGGGTCGCCTCCGACATGCTACTGCTTACAGGTTGTCGGCGTGGGCGCCGAGGTACTTGGCCACGCCTTCGGCGGTGTCCTTCATACCTTCCTGGCCCTCTTCCCAGCCCGCCGGGCAGACTTCGCCGTGGGTCTGGTGATACTTGAGCGCCTTGACCATGCGCAGCATCTCGTCGACGTTGCGGCCCAGCGGCAGGTTGTTGACCGTCTGGTGCTGAACCACGCCATCTTCGTCGATCAGGAAGGAGGCGCGCAGGGCAACGCCGGCTTCCGGATGCTCGATGCCATAGGCCTGGCAGATCTCGTGCTTGACGTCGGCCACTACCGGGAAGCCGACTTCACCGATGCCGCCGGCATCCGGGGAGGTCTTGCGCCAGGCGTAGTGGGTGAACTGGGAGTCGATCGAGGCACCGATCACTTCCACGCCGAGCTCCTTGAACTGCGCCAGACGGTTGTCGTGAGCGATGATCTCGGACGGGCAGACAAAGGTGAAGTCCAGCGGCCAGAAGAACAGCACGCGCAGCTTGCCATTGGTGTCGGACAGCCGGAAATCGTCTTTGATGGCACCGTCGGGCATGACCGCAGCGGCTTCGAAATCGGGGGCTTGGCGTCCTACGAGTACACTCATGGGCTTCTCCTGTCGTAGCGTGGGTTGAACGTCGAGAAATCGAAGCGGATTAGACTAACGACTTACTCATTGATGCTCCAATTTAATTGCCGCAATCAGCGACATAGACAATCACTATCGAGAGAGTGCCGTCGACGGGCCTTGGGTCCTGAGCTGCGTCTACAGCACGTCATCGTCCCGGGCCAGTGTCACCGCATCCAGCTCGCCCTCGGCATCCACCTCGACGCGTAGCTGAATCGGCTGGCAGCACACCGCGCAATCTTCCCAGGTCACGTGGCCGCCAGCGCTGACATCGAGCAGCAGCGTGAACGGCGCATCGCAGTAGGGGCAGTGCACCGGCCATTCGCGTAGCGCTTCATAGGCCATTACGCCTCCCCGCCTTGAACACTGAGGTTGTCGTCACTGTCTGCATCATCGCTGAGCTGAGCTAAGCTTGAACTGGTGTCGGCAGGCGCGACTTTCAAGGCCACGCGGTCATCACCGCACAGAAGATCGAGACGCGCGGGATTGAAAAGAGACGCCATGGTGCCCATGCTTATTGTCGACAACTTTTTTCGGCCGCGTCACAGCGCGGCAACGGCCTCACGCCAAGATCGGAAAACGTATACAGAGCGCGCCGCCATGACGGCCGCCAGCCAGGAGCCCCCCGACGGCCTCGATGCCGTCGGACCGTCGCTAAGGAACCGGACCGGCAGCCACTGAAAGATCCAAGGCCGCGCCGCCCAATGAGGAGGATGATCCATGTCTAAAGCCCCCGGCCAGACGCTGACGTCGCTCGACGTCAACGGCAAGACCTTCCACTATTACAGCCTGCCCAAGGCGGCGGAGAGCCTCGGCAACATCGACAAGCTGCCGATGACGCTCAAGGTGCTGCTCGAGAACCAGCTGCGTTATGCCGACGACGAGAGCGTCGCCGATGAGGACATCGTCGCCCTCGCCGAGTGGCTGAAAACGGGCAAGTCGACCCGCGAGATCGGCTACCGCCCCGCCCGCGTGCTGATGCAGGACTTCACCGGCGTGCCCGGCGTGGTCGATCTCGCCGCCATGCGCGACGCGGTGAAGAAGCTCGGCGCCAAGGCCGAGCGTATCAACCCGCTGTCGCCGGTGGATCTGGTCATCGACCACTCGGTGATGGTCGATCACTTCGGTGATCAATCAGCGTTCAAGGACAACGTCGCCATCGAGATGGAGCGTAACCAGGAGCGCTACGAGTTCCTGCGCTGGGGCCAGAACGCCTTCGACAACTTCCGCGTGGTACCGCCGGGCACCGGCATCTGCCACCAGGTCAACCTGGAGTACCTGGGCAAGACGGTGTGGACCAAGGAGGTCGACGGCAAGACCTATGCCTTCCCCGACACCCTGGTGGGTACCGACTCCCACACCACCATGATCAACGGCCTGGGCATCCTCGGCTGGGGCGTGGGCGGCATCGAGGCCGAGGCGGCGATGCTCGGCCAGCCGGTGTCGATGCTGATTCCCGAGGTGGTCGGCTTCAAGCTCACCGGCAAGCTCAACGAGGGCATCACCGCCACCGATCTGGTGCTGACGGTGACCCAGATGCTGCGCAAGAAAGGGGTGGTGGGCAAGTTCGTCGAATTCTATGGTGACGGCCTCAAGGATCTGCCGCTGGCCGATCGCGCCACCATCGCCAACATGGCCCCCGAGTACGGCGCCACCTGCGGCTTCTTCCCGGTCGACGACGAGACGCTCAACTATCTGCGCCTGACCGGCCGCGACGAAGAGCAGATCGCGCTGGTGAAGGCCTATACCCAGGCCCAGGGGCTGTGGCGCGAAGCCGGTGCCGAGCCCACCTTCACCGATACCCTGCACCTGGACATGGGCAAGGTCGAAGCCTCGCTGGCCGGGCCCAAGCGCCCGCAGGACCGGGTCGCGCTCTCCGACATGAAGACCACCTTCGAATCCCTGATGGGCGGCGAGCAGCCGGATGCCTCCCACGAGGAGAAGGCCAAGTGGACCGGTGAAGGCGGCGATACCGCCATCGGCGCCCCGCCCGCCGACGGCGAAGCCTATAACAACGGCGCCGATTACCGCACCGGCGACAGCCAGGAAGTGACCTACGACGACGAGACATTCTCGCTCAACCACGGCGCCGTGGTGATCGCCGCCATCACCTCCTGCACCAACACCTCCAACCCCAGCGTGATGATGGCCGCCGGCCTGCTGGCACGGAAAGCCAAGGCGAAGGGGCTGACCACCAAGCCGTGGGTCAAGACCTCGCTGGCGCCGGGCTCCAAGGTGGTCACCGACTACCTGGCCGCAGGCGGCGTGCAGGAGGACCTCGACGCCCTCGGCTTCAATCTGGTGGGCTACGGCTGCACCACCTGTATCGGCAACTCCGGGCCGCTGCCGGAGCCGATCGAGAAGGCGGTCAACGCCGGTGACCTGACCGTGGCCTCGGTGCTCTCGGGCAACCGCAACTTCGAGGGCCGCGTGCACCCGCTGGTCAAGACCAATTGGCTCGCCTCGCCGCCCCTGGTGGTCGCCTATGCGCTGGCCGGCAACGTGCGCCGGGATCTGTCGAAGGAGCCCCTGGGCCAGGATCAGGACGGCAACGACGTCTTCCTCAAGGATATCTGGCCCTCCCAGGCCGAGATCGCCGAGGCGGTAGAGAAGGTCAAGACCGAGATGTACCGCAAGGAGTACGCCGAGGTATTCGACGGCGACGAGATCTGGCAGTCGATCGAGGTACCCGAAAGCGAGGTCTACGCCTGGTCCAAGGACTCCACCTACATCCAGCATCCGCCGTTCTTCGAGGATATGGAGAAGGAGCCCAAGGCGGTCGAGGACATCAAGGATGCCCGCATTCTGGCCAAACTGGGCGACTCGGTGACCACCGACCACATCTCGCCCGCCGGTTCGATCAAACCCGACAGCCCCGCCGGCAAGTACCTGCAGGAGCATGGCGTGGCGGTGAAGGACTTCAACTCCTACGGCTCGCGCCGGGGTAACCACGAAGTCATGATGCGCGGCACCTTCGCCAACGTGCGCATTCGCAACGAGATGCTCGACGACGTCGAGGGTGGCTATACCCGCCACGTGCCCAGCGGCGAAAAGATGTCGATCTTTGAGGCGGCGATGAAGTACGCCGAGAACGATACCCCCCTGGTGGTGATCGCCGGCAAGGAGTACGGCACCGGCTCGTCGCGGGACTGGGCCGCCAAGGGCACGCGGCTGCTCGGCGTACGCGCGGTCATCACCGAGTCCTACGAGCGTATCCACCGCTCCAACCTGATCGGCATGGGTGTACTGCCGCTGCAGTTCCCGGAGGGCGAGAGCCGCGAATCGCTGGGTCTGACCGGTGACGAAACCGTCTCCGTCGAGGGTCTCGCCGACCTGACCCCGGGCGGCAGCGTCAAGGTGACCATCAAGAGCGACAAGGGCGAGAAGAAGCTCGACGCCCTGTGCCGTATCGACACCGCCAACGAGCTGGAGTACTACCGCCACGGCGGCATTCTCCACTACGTGCTGCGCAGCATGCTGTAAGACGCTGGCAGCCCGCTACGGAGCCCCGTCGCCCCCCTGGGTCGGCGGGGCTTTTTCATGGGCTGGCCGTGCGGCCAGCCAGCACTCGAGGTCGTGCTGGGCGGTCTCCAGCATCTCCAGATTGAGCGTGCGCGTGGAGATCGCTCGCGACAGCGCGCGCACGCGCTTGTTGAGCCCCGGCAGCGCCTGCTCCTCGCCGTTGACCCCGAGCTTGTCGTAGAGCGTCAGCAGACGATTCTGCACCGTGCGCAGCGACAGCCCCTGACGCTCGGCGATCAGCCGGTCCTGCAGCCCCAGGGCGAGATCCAGCAGTACCGCATACTCGCTCTGGCTGAGCGAGTGGCGTGGCGAGGCATTGCGCCGGCGCAGCCGCTGGATCTCGCGATCCATCATCACCTGCCCTTCCAGCAGCACCGCCCGTAGCACCAGCTTGAGACGTTCGCGGCTGGCGGTCTTGAGCACGTAGCCATAGGCGCTGTGGGCCGGCACGATATCGGCGACCCCGCGCAGGTAGGCCTCGTCGGAGTAGTTGGACCAGAACAGGATGCGGGTGCGCGGGCGCTCGTGCCAGATGGTCCGCGCCGCCTCGATGCCGTTGCGCCGTGCCATCTGCAGGTCCATCACCACCGCCTCGAAGCGTCCGGCGCGCGCCGCCGCTTCGCCCTGCAGCCCGTCCTGGACGTGCAGCGTCTCGGTCACCTCCGGCAGCGCCTCGGCGATCACTCCCTGCAGGAAGGAGGCGTGGAACTGATCATCCTCCACCACCAGGATCTTCACGCCGCGGTCTCCGCCGGCGGCAGCACCAGCCGCACTGCGACCCGGGTGCCGACGTGCTCGAAGATATCCAGGGTAGCGCCGATCAGCCGTGCCCGGGTGCGCATGTGGACCAGCCCGGACTGGCGCGTACCGGCATGGGCAAGCCCCTGGCCATCGTCGTCCACGCTGATGCACAGGGTATTCTCCGGCGCCAGCGTCACGCGCACCTCGATACGCTCGGCGCGCGCGTGTCGCGCGGCGTTGTTGATCGCTTCCTGGACGATCCGATAGAGCGCGGTGCGGGTCTCCCCGGGCAGCCGGTCCGGCGCCCCCGCGGTGAGGTCCTCGACCAGGATCTGGATGCGCTCACCCTCGGTGGCACGCTCGAGGTGATCGCGCACCGCATGGTGGAAGCCGAACAGATCGAGCAGCTTGGGCGCGGTACGGTCGATGATGCAGCGCAGGTCGTCGATGCTCTGGGCCAGCGCCTGCGCCAGCGCCTCGCGGCTGGGCGGCGGTCCCACGCCCTCCAGCTCGCGCAGCAGCCGGGTCAGGTCGGCCAGGGTCTGGTCGTGCAGATCCATGCCGATGCGCTGACGCGCCTGCTCCAGCGCCTGGGTCAACTGCAGCGAGCCCTGGCGCAGCCACTCCTCGCTGGCCTGGGTCTGGCTGCGGCCGTGGGCCTGCTGGCGCAGCTCGGCGGCCCCGTGCAGGGCGTAGAGCACCGGCGCCAGCGGTGCCGCCAGACGCTGGATCAGGGCGACGTCTTCGGCATCGAAATGGTCGGCCTCGCGGTGCGAGACGCTCAGCGCGCCGATCACCTGGCCAGCGCTGCGCAACGCCACATGTATCCGGCTGCGCAGCTGATGGGCGAAGATCGGCTCGCAGCAGGCGCCGGCGAAGATCTGGCGCGGGTCGAGCAGCGCGTTGGCGCTGACCATCAGCGGCAGCGAACCATCGAGCACCGAGCGGATCGGCGAGCAGTCGAGCCGGGTGCGCCGCGCCGACCAGTGGGTACTGATCCCCACTTCGTAGCTCACCGACCATTCGGGGCCGTCGTGGAGGCAGACATCGGCATGGGTGAACGGCAGCAGCGGCGCCAGCGCCGCGGCGACCCGGTCGAGTGCGGCCTGGATATCGCTCGCCTCGCCCAGCAGTGCGGGAAGCCGCAGCAGCAGTGCCGTGACCTCGGCCTCGCGCGCCGCCGCGGTCTCGCCGGGCAGTTTCTCCGTCAGGGGCCGAGGGCTCATCGTCTCGCTCACACCGAACTCCTCAACTGTCTTGCCTGCGCTCGCTGACTTTTCGTAGAAGCCCTGGAACGCGCTATAGGGAGCGCTCGGCCTGCCTGATGATAGCGCTTGCGCGCACTGGCGCGGGCCAAAGTCAGGCGCCAACCGGGCGCCGGGTCGACCAGAATAGCGCTATCCCCGACGCCTTCCCCTCATCCTTAAGTTGAGGGCGAAATTGCGGGAACCCGCAGCATTTGTGCGGGGGGCCGCCTTTACACCCCAGACCGCCACGCCCAACCATGGTCCTCCCTGGACACGTGTCCGATACCACGCCCCACCAGAGGGCGATGTCCGCCCGCCAGTACGACCCGATCGCACCGGCAAGCGGCAGGAGAGATGGGAGCCGAGCATGACCCCTGATAACGACAACCGGCGCTGGCGTGCGGGCCTGCTGGGGCTGGCGCTGAGTGCCGCGGCCCTCGCCGCACACGCCGATACCGGCGGCGAGGCAGCGGCCACGCCCGCGAGCCCTGCTCAGGTCGCAGGCCAGACCCAAGACCAAAGCCAGCCGCGCACGAATTCGACTGCGGACAAGCGCATCGCGCTCTCCAACAACTACGCCGGCAACGCCTGGCGCCAGCAGATGCTCGCGGCCTGGCAGACGCAGACCGCACCCGCGGTCAAGACCGGCGTGGTCGCCGCCGCCGACGCCTTCACCATCGGCGAGAACCAGCCCACCGATCAGGCCGCCCAGATCCAGAACCTGATCCTGCAGGGCTACGACGCCATCGTGATCGACGCCGCCTCGACCACCGCCCTCAACGGCGCGGTGCAGGAGGCGTGCGACGCCGGCGTGGTGGTGGTCTCGTTCGACGGCATCGTCACCGCCCCCTGCGCCTGGAAGATCGTCAACGACTTCCATGAGTGGGGCCGCGAGCAGGTCGACTACATGGCCAAGCGCTTCCCCGACGGCGCCAACCTGCTCGAGGTGCGCGGGCTGCCGGGCACCTTCGTCGATGACGACCTGCACCAGGGCATCGTCGACGAGCTCGAGCACTACCCCAAGCTGCACATCGTCTCCTCGGTGGAGGGCGACTGGGCCCAGGACGTGACCCAGCAAGCGGTGGCCGGGGTACTGCCCTCACTGCCGCACATCGACGGCGTGCTCAACCAGGGCGGCGAGGCCTACGGCGTGGCCCAGGCGTTCCGCGCCTCGCAGCGCGAGATGCCGGTGATCATCTTCTCCAACGCCCAGGACGAACTGGCCTGGTGGGCCGAACAGCACCGCAAAAACGGCTACCAGAGCATCGCCATCTCCAACGCTCCCGGTATCGCCGTGGTCGCTTTCTGGGTGGCCCAGCGCATTCTCGCCGGCGAAGACGTGCCCAAGCACCTGACCGTACCGCTCTACCACATCCGCCAGGACGAGCTCTCCGAAGTGCTGGCGCACACGCCCAAGGGCTCGGTGGCCGACCAGATCTTCACCCGCGCCGACGTCGAACGGCTGATCCAGCAGGCCCGAGCCACGCAAGCCTCGACGCCTGAGCCCAGCCCCGCCACGGCCCAGGACCCGGCCAAGAATCCGCCCGCCGCCGAGGAGACCCAGCCATGAACACGTCTCAGCCGGTCGCAGCCGTGGTCGCCCTGCGCGGGGTGCACAAGCAGTTCGGCGCGGTCAGGGCGATCGCCGGCATCGACCTCACCCTGGCCCCCGGCGAGTGCGTGGGGCTGGTGGGCCACAACGGTGCCGGCAAGTCGACCCTGGTCAATCTGATCAACGGCACGCTCAAGCCGAGCCGCGGCGAGATCGACAGCCATGTGACCCGCGGCGGCCGCGGCAGCGCCATCCGCTCGGTGTTCCAGGAGCTCTCGCTGTGTCCCAACCTGAGCGCGGCCGAGAACCTGCGCATCGCCCACCCCACGCTCAAGGGGCTGGGCTGGCGCCGTCGCGCCGGTGCCGAGATCCGCGCCAGCCTCGACCAGGTGTTTCCCGGCCACGGCATCGACACCGACGCCCGGGTCGATACCCTCTCCATCGCCCAGCGTCAGATGATCGAGATCGCCATCGGCTTCGCCCCGCGCGGCGGCCAGGCGCGGCTGGTGATCCTCGACGAACCCACCTCGTCGCTGGATGCAGGCATCGCCGAACAGCTGCTGGCCTACGTCGAGCGCTTCTGCGCCGAGGGCGGCACGGTGGTGTTCATCTCGCACATGCTGGGCGAGATCTTCCGCGTCGCCAGCCGCATCGTGGTGATGCAGGACGGCCGCGTGGTGGCCGAGCGCGCGAGCCAGGACTTCGACCGCGACTCGCTGGTCGACGCCATGGGCCATGTGGCCCAGCACGCCCCGAGCGCCGACCAGCGCCAGCGGGCCGAGGGCGCCAGCACGCCCGGAGCAGGCGCCGCGGGCGAGACGGTGATCGAAGACGCCGCCGGGCTCAGCGCGCGGCGTGGCGAGATCGTCGGCCTCGCCGGGCTTGCCGGCCACGGCCAGGCCGAGGCCCTGGCCAAGCTCTACTTCGCCGGCACCTCCGGCTGGCGCGCACCGCGCCAGCCCCGGATGGCCTTCGTCGCCGGCGACCGCGGCCGCGACGGCGTGCTGCCGCTGTGGTCGATCCTGCGCAACCTGAGCCTCTCGGTGCTACCGGCCAGGGCCCACCGCGGCGCGGTGGATCGCCGCGCCGAGGCGGCGCTGGGCCACGAGTGGCAGCAGCGCATCGGCATCCGCAGCGACGATCTGGGCAACCCCATCACCTCGCTCTCCGGCGGCAACCAGCAGAAGGTGCTGTTCGCCCGCGCGCTGGCGTCGAGCGCCCCCATCGTGGTGATGGACGACCCCATGCGCGGGGTCGATGTCGGCACCAAGCAGGAGGTCTATGCGCTGATTCGTGCCGAGGCCGACGCCGGCCGGACTTTCCTGTGGTACTCCACCGAAACCGAAGAGGTATGCCAGTGCGATCGCGTTTTCGTCTTCCGCGACGGCAAGATCTCGGCCGAACTGAGCGGCGCCGAGATCAGCGAAGAGCGCATCCTGGCCGCCTCGTTCGAGATGCAGGAGAACTGAGATGACCCGTCATTCGATCTCGCCGCGCAAGCTGCTGCCGCTCATCTCGTTCAGCGTGCTGCTGATCGCGACCTTCGCCCTGCAGGAGCGGGCGATGAGCTATCTGGGGCTGAACCTGCTGTTCAACCTGACCATTCCCATCGCCCTGGCCACCATCGGCCAGCTGCTGATCATCATGGTCAACGACATCGACCTCTCGGTGGGCGCCTTCGTCAGCCTGGTGGCGTGCGTCGTCTCCACCCTGCTGGTGCAGCACCCCTGGCTCGGCTGGCTGGCGCTGGCCGGCCTGGTGCTCGCCTACGCCGCCCTGGGGGCACTGATCCACCGCTTCGAGCTGCCGGCGATCGTGGTCACCCTGGGCATGTCGTTCATCTGGGGCGGGCTGGCGCTGGTGATCATGCCCGCCCCCGGCGGCACCTCGCCGGAGTGGCTGCGTGCGCTGATGACGGTCAAGCCGCCGCTGGCCCCCATGGCGGTAGTGGCGGCGCTTTTGATCGCCGCCGCGGCGCATCTGCTGATCATGCGTTCGGGAATCGGCACGGTGCTGCGCGGCCTGGGCGGCAACTCGCGCTCGGTGGCCCGCGCCGGCTGGCGCCTGAGCGGGCTCTACGCGCTGACCTACGGTCTCGCCGGGGTCTTCGGCGTGCTCGCCGGGCTCACGCTGGTGGGGCTCTACACCTCGTCCGGGGCCAGCGTCGCCTCCAGCTACACCCTGCTCAGCATCGCCGGGGTGATTCTCGGCGGCGGCGAGTTCATCGGCGGCCGGGTATCGCCGATCGGCGCGGTGCTGGGGGCGTTGACGCTGTCGCTGGCGGGGTCGCTGCTGGCCTTCATGCACATCTCGCCGGACTGGCAGATCGGTGCGCAGGGGGCGGTGCTGATTCTGGTGCTCGCCGCGCGCCTGCTGTTCACGCGCCGCGAAGCGCTGATTTGAGACTTCTCTCCACTGCAAGGATCGACGCCATGCAAAGCCTGATCTCGCGGCCCTGGCTCTGGGCCTGGCTCGCCGCCATCGCGGTCTTCGCTCTCTCCATCGCGCTCTCCGGCGCCTCCCAGGCCGGTGGGCTGCTCTACGCCGCGCTCTCGTTCGGCGCCTTCGCCGCGATCGTCGGCATCGGCCAGATGCTGGTGATCACCCTGGGGCCGGGCAATATCGACCTCTCGATCCCCGCGGTCATGACCCTGGCCGGCACCCTGGCGCTCAAGGCCATGGGCGGCGCCCCCGGTACCGCACTGCTGGGGCTGGGCGTGGCGCTGCTGGTGGGCCTGGGCTGCGGCGCGGCCAATTTCGCGCTGATCCGGCTGCTGCGCCTGCCGCCGATCATCGCCACCCTCGCCGCCTCGCTGCTCTATCAGTCGCTGGCGATCTGGTCCAACCGCGGCCTGCGTATCAAGCCGCCGGCGGCGCTGGCCGACTTCGCCACCGGGCGCACCCTGGGCGTGCCCAACGTGGCGCTGATCGGCGTGCTCCTGGCGCTGGTCGTGTGGTGGCTGCTGGAGCGCGGGCTATGGGGGCGCTGGCTGCTCGCCACCGGCCAGAATCCGCGCGCGGCAAGACTCGCCGGGGTGCCGGTAGAGCGCGTGCGTGCCAGTGCCTATCTCAGCGTGGCGCTGCTGGCCGGGCTCACCGGTTTCCTGCTGGCGAGCTTCTCCGGCGGCGCCGCCCTCAACATGGGGCAGCAGTACCTGCTGCTGTCGATCGCCGTGGTGGTGATCGGCGGCACCTCGATCGCCGGCGGCTTCTCCAACGTGCCCGGGGTGTGGGGCGCGGCCCTGTTCATGTTCCTGGTGGTATCGATGCTCAACGCCTACGGCTTCGACGCCGGCGCGCGCATGATGCTGACCGGAACCATCATCATCGCTATCGTGATCGCCGCCAACGCCCGGAGACGCCGCGCATGATCCCCACCCCTGAGCATCTCGACAGCCGCGACCCGCGCTTCGCGCGGCTGGTTCACCCCATGGCACCGTTGACCCGGCTGGCCACAGGCTTCACCTGGACCGAGGGGCCGGTATGGTTCGGTGACCATCAGTGCCTGCTGTTTTCCGATATCCCCAGTCAGCGCCTGCTGCGCTGGTCGGCACGCGAGGGTATCACCACCTTCCGCGAGCGCACCGGCTTCAACAACGGCAATACCCGCGACAATCAGGGACGCCTGGTGAGCTGCCGCCACGGTAGCCGCGACCTGGTGCGCACCGAGCCCGACGGGCGTATTCAGGTGCTCGCCTCGCACTATGCCGGCGGGCGGCTCAACTCGCCCAACGACGTGGTGGTGAGCCGCGACGGGGCGATCTGGTTCACCGACCCCACCTATGGGCTGATCTCCAACTTCGAGGGCTACCGCGCCGACCCCGAGCAGCCCGCGCGCCACGTCTTCCGGCTCGACCCCGAGGATGGCAGCCTGAGCGCGGTGGCCAGCGACTTCGCCCAGCCCAACGGGCTCTGCTTCTCCCCCGACGAGCGCCTGCTCTACGTGGCCGAGAGCGGTGCCACCCACGACCCCGCGGTGGCCCCGGTGATCCGCCGCTTCCGGGTGAACGGCAAGACGCTCGAGGATGACGGCATCTTCGCCGAGATCGGCGCCGGCGTGCCCGATGGCATGCGCGTGGACCGCGAGGGCAACCTGTGGTCGTCGGCGGCCGACGGGGTCCACTGCTTCGCCGCCGACGGCACCCTGCTGGGGCGTATCCTGGTTCCGGAGACGGTCTCCAACCTGTGCTTCGGCGGCAGTGACGGCCAGCGTCTCTACATCACCGCGACCACCTCGCTCTACAGCCTGTTCGTCGACGTCCAGGGCGCCGAGTGGTGGACCCAGTGTCAGCGCGAGGCGTGACCCGCGAAGCGCGACGCCCCCGCGGCGGCGAGGCGCTGTCGGGCCCGCCGCCGATCCCTTAGACTTGGCGGCCGGGCATCGCGGCCAAGACCGCACCGGCTCAGGAAACGCTGAATAAATCGACGAGCGAGATGAAGCGCAAGGCGCATGGAACACAGAACACGAGACATAACATGGGGTTAGGCGAGTGTTCGAGTACCACGCAACGCAGCGATTCGCTCGCGCAGGCATTTATGCAGCGTTTCCCTCAAGTTCATCCATAGGGAACATCCATAGGGAACCCCGCATGACCCAAGACGTCGACACCCGGCCACAGCCGCTCTCCGCCGGCATGATCTACTGCCACGGCTGTGGCAAACCGATCCACGAGAGCGCCCGGAGCTGCCCTAATTGCGGCGCCGTCGCGCGCGGCGCCAGGAGCGGGCGCAGCAAGTGGAGCGCGGCGATCCTCGCCTTCTTCCTCGGTGGTTTCGGCGTGCATCGCTTCTACCTGGGGCAGCCGATCGTCGGCCTGATCTATCTGCTGTTCTGCTGGACCCTGGTGCCGGCGCTGATCGCCTTCTTCGAGTTCATCTACTTCCTGGTCATCAGCGAAGAGAAGTTCGACCAACAGTACAACCGCTGACGACGGCAACAGACCGGCAAGAAGCCGCGGGGACGGGGCTTGGAGCCCATCCCCCCTCTGATGGTGGGCGCCGGGGGCTGGGCAAAGCGAGGGTCCTTTGCCAGGGATGGCAAAGGTAGCACCCAGGGAGGGGTTCACAGCGCCCTCGCAACGGTCCGACGCTTCGGGCCTGCCGCCGGAGAAGCCCAACTCATACTGCGGTTGTGAAAGGCGTTCTTGGTGGGATGAAAAACAAACGGCGCGCCCCCGAAGGGACGCGCCGAAGATCGCTTTGAGGGACGCGCCGAAGATCGCTTTCGAAGACGCGCCGAAGATCGCTTTCGAAGACGCGCCGAAGATCGCTTTCGAAGACGCGCCGAAGATCGCTTCGAAGGATACCCCGTATCGCCGGGCTCAGATCGAGCGGCGACGGTACTGGCGGTAGCGCGGATACCAGAAGTGGCCGTGGATCGCTTCCCACAGCACCTCGTCGCTGGAGCTTAGCGCGACGCCATCCTGCTGCGCCTGCTTGCCCACGGCGAAGGCGATCTGCTGGCTGATCTCGCGGATATCGCCGAGCGCCGGCAGCAGCGCCCCTTCGCCGGTCTTGACGATCGGCGCACTCTCGGCCAGCGCATTGGAGGCGGCCATCAGCATGTTGTCGGTGACGCGATTGGCGTTGGCGGCGATCACGCCGAGCCCGATACCCGGGAAGATATAGGAGTTGTTGCACTGGGCGATGGGAATCTGGCGCCCGTCGATCTCCACCGGGGCGAACGGGCTGCCGGTGGCGACCATGGCCTGACCGCGGGTCCAGGTGAGCACGTCCTGCGGCGTCGCCTCGACCTTGGAGGTCGGGTTGGAGAGCGGCATCACCAGCGGGTTCTCGCAGTGGCTGTTGAGCGTGGTGATCACCTCTTCGGTGAACAGCCCGCGCTGCCCCGAGACGCCGATCAGGATGGTCGGCTTGGCGTTGCGCACCACGTCGATCAGCGCGCGCGCATCGCCGTCGAAATCGAGCGACTCGGGGTCGTGGGCCAGGCGCCGCTGGAAGTCGTGCAGGCCATCCATGTCGGTGGTCAGCAGGCCGTTCTTGTCGACCATGAAGATACGCTTGCGCGCCTCGGCCTCGGAGAGCCCTTCGCGGGTCATCGCCACCACGATCTGCTCGGCGATGCCGCAGCCGGCGGAACCGGCACCAGCGAAGGTGATCACCTGATCGCTGAGCTTGGCGTTCTTGGCCTTGCACGACGCCAGCAGAGTCGCCACGCACACCGACGCAGTGCCCTGGATATCGTCGTTGAAGCAGCACAGCTCGTCGCGGTAGCGCGCCAGCAGCGGCATGGCGTTGGTCAGCGCGAAGTCCTCGAACTGCAGCAACACGTTGGGCCAGCGACGCTTGAGCGCCTCCATGAACAGGGTGATGAACTCGGCATACTCTTCCGCCGAGACCCGCTCGTGGCGCCAGCCCATGTACATCGGGTCGTCGAGCAGCTTCTGGTTGTTGGTACCCACGTCGAGGGTGATCGGCAGGGTGTAGGCAGGGCTGATACCGCCGCAGGCGGTGTAGAGCGAGAGCTTGCCGATAGGGATACCCATGCCGCCAATGCCCTGGTCGCCGAGCCCCAGAATGCGCTCGCCGTCGGTGACCACGATCACCCGCACCTTGTCCTTGGTCGCACTGCGCAGGATGTCGTCCATGCGATGGCGGTCAGGATAGGAGATGAACAGCCCGCGGTGGTTGCGATAGATCTTGGAGAACTCCTCGCACGCCTCGCCCACCGTCGGGGTGTAGATGATCGGCATCATCTCCTCGAGGTGCTCCTCGAGCAGGCGGAAGAACAGCGTCTCGTTGTCGTCCTGGATACCGCGCAGATAGATGTGCTTGTCGAGATTGTTCTGGCACAGCGAGTACTGGCGATAGGCGCGCTCGACCTGCTCCTCGATGCTCTCGACGTTCTGCGGCAAGAGCCCCAGCAGATTGAACTCGACCCGCTCTTCGCTGGTGAAGGCGCTGCCCTTGTTGAGCAGCGGCATCTCCAGCAGCGTCGGGCCGGCATAGGGAATGTAGAGGGGGCGCTTGGCGTGATCGGACATGAATCGGCTCTCGCGATGACCTACGGATGAAAAGCGCTGGCCGGACCGAACTTGCCCCCCGCAACGGGGCCAGACCGGGAGTGGCGCGCTATCGTTATCGACCCACCGGCGGCGCCTGGCGGGCGGGCGACCGGCCGTGGCCGGTCGAGGGTCGCCCAGTATGCCACTTGGCAGCGCCAAAGGCATGTATCGGCGCGGCCGGGTGCCCGAGGAACGCACCGGCAGACATGCAAAAGCCCCGCCGTGGCGGGGCTTGGTGGTGCTCGGTGAGCGCGCTCAGCAGCTGGCAGCGACCGGCCTCGCCGGACCAGGGAAGAACAACGGGCGCAGCCGCACGCCGAGCATGTTGCCGGCGAAGGCGGCCACCAGCCACAGCCAGCCGTGCAGGCTGCCCGAGGCAATGCCGCTGAAGTAGGCACCGATGTTGCAGCCGAAGGCGAGCCGCGCGCCGTAGCCCAGCAGCAGCCCGCCGATGACCGCGGCGGCGACCGAGCGCAGCGGAATGCGCAGGCTCGGGGCGAAGCGCCCGGCCAGCGACGCCGCCAGGCCAGCGCCGAGGATGATGCCGAGATTCATCACCGTGGTGATGTCGCTGAAGACGCTGCTGTCGAGCGAGGCGGCGCGCGCGGGATTCTGCCAGTAGCCCCAGGCGGTGACATCGCCGCCCACCGCCTGGAACGCCTTGGCGCCCCACAGTGCGAACGCCGAGGTGATCCCCCAGGGGCGCCCGGCCAGCGCCAGGGTCAGATAGTTGAGCAGCGCCAGACCGATGGCGCCGGCCAGGATCGGCCACGGACCGGTGAGCCAGCGCGCGCCGCCGTGGGGCACCCGTGGCGCCTGCTCGAGCTGGCCATGGCGGCGTTTCTCCATCACCACGGTCAGGCCCGCGATCGCCGCGAACAGCGCGAGACTCATGCCGATCCCGCCGCCGGTGCCGAACAGATCGATCATCGACGTGGGCTGGAACGCCGGCAGGCTCTGCCACCAGGCGAAATGCGCCGTGCCGATCACCGAACCGACGATGAAGAAGGCGAGCGTGATCAGCATGCGCGCGTTGCCACCGCCGACGGTGAATAGCGTACCCGAGGCGCAGCCGCCGCCGAGCTGCATGCCGACGCCGAAGAGGAAGGCGCCGACGATCACCGAGATCCCGATCGGCGAGACGAAGCCCCGCACCGGCTCGCCGAAGAGCGTGCCCGCCCCCAGCGCCGGGAGGAACAGCACCACCGCCAGTGCCAGCATGACCATCTGGGCGCGCAGACCGCGGCCGCGGCGCTCGGTGATGAACACCCGCCACGCCGAGGTGAAGCCGAAGGAGGCATGGTAGAGCACGATCCCCAGGGCGCCACCGATCAGCATCAGCCAACCCTGGCGGCCGCCGACGAAGAGCCCCACGGCGAGCGCACCGAGCACCAGAAGCAGCGCGGCGAGCCACGCCTTGGGCGAGAGCCGCCCCAGGCCGGGCGGCGCGGTTTGTGTCAACGTTGTCATAAGCGATATCCCTTTTTAGACCGGAATCGAATGGGCGATACCTTAGTCTTTTGGTCAGGAATTCGAAAACGAATAAATATTCTTTATATAGACGAAAGTGTTATATAGCGTTCCAAGCCAGCGCCAGGCGGCTCCGGCCCAGATAGCCGCGAGCCGGCGCAGGGCCGGCTCGTCGGGGTGGCGTAGCGGGTGCGGACGGACGCCTATTGAAAGCGCCCCAGCCCCACCGCCACCCGCAGCCGCTCCATCAGCGCATTGGCCTCGGCGCGGGCGCGCTCGGCGCCCTGCTGCAAGACCTGTTCGATATGCCCGGGGTCGTTCATCAGCGCCTCATAGCGCTCGCGCGGCTCACTCAGGTGCGCATCGAGGTACTCGAACACCTCGTTCTTGGCCTCGCCCCAGCCGATCCCCTCGGCGTAGCGGCGGCGCATGTCGGCACTCTCCTCCGCGGTGGCGAAGGCGCTGTAGATCTGGAACAGGGTGCAGGTATCCGGGTCCTTGGGCTCGCCCGGCTCCAGCGAGTTGGTCTTGATCTTGCGCACCAGCTTCAAAAGCTTCTTGGCCGAGACGAACAGCGGGATGGTGTTGTCGTAGCTCTTGGACATCTTGCGCCCGTCGAGCCCGCGCAGCACCTCGACCTTCTCGTCGACGATCGCCTCGGGCAGGGTGAAGTAGTCACCCTTGTAGATATGGTTGAAGCGCCCTGCCATGTCGCGGGCCATCTCGATATGCTGGATCTGGTCGCGCCCCACCGGCACCTTGTGGGCGTTGAACATCAGGATATCGGCGGCCATCAGCACCGGGTAGCCGAACAGCCCCATGGTGACGCCCCGATCCGGGTCGGGAATACCGCCCTCCTCGTTCTCCGCCACCGCCGCCTTGTAGGCGTGGGAGCGGTTCATCAGCCCCTTGGCGCAGACGCAGGAGAGCAGCCAGGCGAGCTCCGGGATCTCGTGGATGTCGGACTGGCGATAGAAGATCGCGTTATCGGTATCCAGCCCCAGCGCCAGCCAGGTGGCGGCGATCTCGAGCCGCGACTGCTGCACCCGCTGCGGGTCCTGCGCCTTGATCAGCGCATGCAGGTCGGCGAGGAAATAGTAGGACTGGACATCGGGATTCTGGCTCTCGGCGATCGCCGGCTTGATCGCGCCGACATAGTTGCCCAGATGCGGCGTACCCGTGGTGGTGATGCCGGTAAGAACGCGTCGCTGGCTCATGAACTCTTCGATCGATGGGAGAGTGGACGGGAAATGGCGAATGGCGGCAGTTTACCTTGCCGCCCGTGCCTTAGCGAACCCGCCTCGCCGTGCCCGCCGCCGAGGCGCGGGCAGGCCAGGACTCAACCGATGTCGACCAGGGTCACGCCCACCAGCAGATAGATCGCCAGCGATACCAGCGCCACCGCCAGCGCATAGGGAATCTGGGTGCGCACATGGTCCATGTGATCGCAGGCGGAGCCGGTCGAGGCGAGCACCGTGGTGTCCGACAGTGGCGAGCAGTGGTCGCCGAACACCCCGCCGCCGGCCACCGCGGCGATGGTGGCGTAGACCAGCGGCGTCAGCGTATCGCCGGTGAAGACGAAAGCCACCGGCACCGAGATCGGCATCATGATCGCGAAGGTGCCCCAGGAAGAGCCGGTGGCGAAGGCGATCAGCGCCGCCAGCAGAAAGGTGATCGCCGGCAGCAGCGTCGGCGAGAGCCAGTCGCGGCTGATCTCGACGATATATCCGGCGGTCCCCATATCCTTGGAGAGCTGATTGAGCGAGTAGGCCAGGGTCAGGATCAGAATCGCCGGCATCACCCCTTTCATGCCAGCGGTGGCGGTCTTCATGATGTCGTTGAGCGGGATCCCCTGCAGCCGCATGATCACGCCCAGCACCACCGCCGCGGCGAGGAACGCCTCCATCGTCTTGGCCGAGCCCAGGACCACGAAGGTGCTCACGGCAACACCGATCACGATCAGCACCGGCAGCACGAAGTTGAGAAACAGGTTGGTGCGCACGCCCTCGAACGGCTGCAGGTCGGTCAGCTCCTCGCCGAGCAGCGGATCGGCACCGTCGCGGAACACCTTGCCCTCGTTCTGGGCGCGGGCCTCGGCGCGCTTGAGCGGGCCGAACAGCGGCACCACGCCGACGATCACCAGCCCCACCACCAGCACCGAGAGCCAGGCGTAGAGATTGAACGGCACCGCGTAGACGAACGCCTGCATGGCCTCACCCGCGGTGTCGATCGGGCCCATGCCGATCAAGAGCCCGGAGATGAATACCGCCCAGCCGGTGATCGGCACCAGCACGCTGACCGGCGCCGAGGTGGAGTCGGCGATATAGGCCAGCTTCTCGCGCGAGACGCGGTAGCGGTCGGTAAGCCCGCGCAGGGTGGAACCGACGAACAGCGGGCTGAAATAGTCGCTGAAGAACACGAACATGCCCATGAACCAGCCCACCAGTTGGACCCGCACCCGCGACAGCGCGCGCGCTTCGACCCAGGCGGTGAAGTTACGGATCGCGCCGGTACGCTGGAAGAAGGCGATCACGGTACCGATGAACAGCTCCAGCAGCAGGATCCACGAGAAGTCCGTGGTCCCCAGCGAAGTCTTCAACAGGGTGGGAAAGCCCATTGGCCCCTGCCCCATGATCGACACCCCGACCACGCAGGCCACCGCCAGCGAGAACACGGTGTTACGGGTGGCGAAGGCCAGGACGATGGCGAGACAGGCGGGCAGCAGCGAGAGCAACCCATAGTGCATTTGCGGATCCATGCTGACTCCTTGGGTGTTGTTGATGTTGTTATCGAATCGGGATCGGATTAGGCGATGTCGGCGATTCGGGGTCGTCGTCTTGCGCTTATCGGACTCTGCTGGTCGATCTCTGTCAGTCGAGCGGGGGCGCCATCACTCGTGGCGCTTACGCCTCTTCGCGGCCGCGGCGCTGCTCCACGCGGCGGATCGCTTCGAACGCCAGGCGCCGAATCGGCGCCGGTGGCATCCAGCTGGCGCGACCGAACAGCGCCGGGATGTCCTCCGCCGGCCGCCCCAGCGCCAGCCGCGCCAGCGCCTCGCCCAGCACGCTGCCCTTGACGATGCCGCCGCCGTTGCAGCCCGCCGAGACGTAGAGCCCCGGGCCGATCTCGCCCCATAGCGGCGCACCGTTGTGGGTCAGCCCGGTGGTGCCACCCCAGACCTGCTCGAAGCCGACATCGGCCAGCGCCGGATAGCGCGCCGTCAGGCTCGCGGCCAGCGCGGCGGCCACCGTGGCCGGGTCGCGTTCGCGCTCGTAGTCGTACTGGGCGCGGATCATCAGGCGCCGGTCAGCGGTGGTGCGCAGGGTGCAGCCGAGCCGATGCGTAGGCAGTAGCCCCCAGGGCGTGCCGGCCACCGCGGCGGTATGGGCAGGCGTCAGCGGCGCAGTCAACGCGGCATAGGTATAGATGGCGGTAAGGCGCGAACGGTCGGCCCCCAGGGCGCGCGCGAAGGCGTTGTTGGCCAGCATCACCTGACGCGTGCGAATCTCGCCCTCGGGGGTGGTCACACGCCAGCCATCGCCGTCGCGGGTCAGTGACAGCGCCGGGCTCTGCTCGTAGCAGGTGACCGCCGGCGGCAGCGCCGCCACCAGTCCGCGAATCAGCGCCGCCGGCTGCACCAGATAGCAGTCCGGCGAATAGAGCCCCTCGGCGTAGTAGTCGGTGCCCAGGCGCTCGGCCAGGGCCGCGCGATCGAGACTGTAGTAATCGAGCCCCGCGGCGTGCAGAAACTCGGCGTAGCTGGCCAGAGCCGCGCGCCCGGCGGCGCCCCGGGCGGCGCGGTAGGTGCCGCTGCGGGTCAGCTGGCAGTCGATAGCGTGGGTATCGACCTGCGCCTTGAGTGACGCCATCGCCTCGCGGCTGAGGCGGTTGAGGGTCGCCATGCGCGACAGCGCCCCACTGCTGGCATCGTTGGCCAGCGCGATCTCCAGCATGAACCCCGAGTTGCGCCCCGGGCTGCCGTCGCCCACCCGCTCCGCCTCGAGCATCACCACGCGCCGTTCGGGGGCCAGCGCCTGATAGGCCCGCGCGGCGGCGACACCGGTATAGCCGGCGCCGACGATCACCAGCTCGGCGCGCTCGTCGCCGCGCTGGCTCGGCCCGGGCGGGCGCGCCGGCAGCAGTGCCTGCCAGCCGCAAGCGCTGCGATGGGCGGGATGGGTGGCGAGATGCGGCGCCAGGTGAGGGGCTAACGTCATGTTCAGGACTCCGGCTGCAGCAGACCGTGGAGATCGGCCTTCAGCCCGGCGACCTCGCTGGCCATGGCGGTGATCAGCGTGGCGCGGTGCGCCTCGCTCAGGCGCGACTTGAGCAGCGAACAGCTGAAGGCGCCGAGACAGCGCTCGCCCGGACCGAGCAGCGGCATTGCCAGCCCGGTGAACTCGGGCAGGCTCGAACCCTCCACCCCGCGGGCGTGCCCGTGGGCATGGCAGTAGTCGATCTCGCGGCGCACCGCGTCGACGTCGATGGCGTAGTCGCGCATCAGGCACTCGCGATTGGCCTCCAGAATCCACGCCCGCTCGCGCGCCTCCAGCGACGCCAGCAGTGCAATCGAGGCCTGGCCCACGCCCAGCGGCACGCGACCACCGATGGACGCCACGAAGCCCCCCACCGGGTAGGCCCCGTTCTGGATCTCCAGACACACCGCGTGCCGGCCATCGTGGGCGAACAGATAGAAGCTGCCACCCAGACGCTGGGCCAGCGCCAGCAGCCGCGGCCGGGCCAGATCGCGCAGTTGGGCGCCATTGCCCGCCTCGGCCCCCAGCACCAGCAGCTCGTAGCCGAGCAGATAGCGGTGGCGCAGCGGTGACGGGCGCAGAAAGCCCTCCTCGCGCAGCCCCTTGAGCAGGCGATAGATGGTCGGTCGGCTCAGCTCGGTGGCGTCGAGATAGTCATCGATACCCGCGCCGCGGGCGCCGCAGGCGGCGGTCACGCGCAGCAGCGCCATCACGTGGCGCAGGGTCGAGGGCGTCTGGGAGGCATCACGGCTGGCGGGCACGGTCATGGCTCGGCGGCGAATGTCGCCCGAGCATAACCGAGACATGCAGAGAAATTCGTCTCGCTATGCGAGACACGGCGGCCGAATTCAGCGGCGTCAGCGGGTGGAGGGCTCAGCCGTCATCGGCGCGGTCAGGGCCGCGCTGCGCCGGCGATACCGACGGCGCCGCCACAGCGGGCGGCGCAGTTGGAAACACGGTGGCCTGAAGCGCGCTCAGCGCAGACAGCGCTCGGCGTCGACCGCCTCGATGTCGAACGTCTCACCCACCGCAGCGTAGGTCAGCTGCCCGGCATGGACGTTGAGCCCGGCGAGGAAGTGGCTATCGTCAGCCAGCGCCTGCTGCCAGCCCTTATCGGCCAGGGCGATGACGAACGGCAGCGTAGCGTTGGTCAGGGCCTGGGTGGAGGTGCGCGCCACTGCGCCCGGCATATTGGCCACGCAGTAGTGGACGATGCCGTCGACAATGTAGCTAGGCTCTGCATGTGTGGTGGGACGGCTGGTCTCGAAGCAACCGCCCTGGTCGATCGCCACGTCGACCAGCACGCTGCCGGGCTTCATTTCGGCGAGCATGGCGCGGGTGATCAGCTTGGGCGCGGCGGCGCCGGGCACCAGCACCGCGCCGACGATCAGGTCCGATTCGCGAATCGCCTGCTCCAGGGTCTCGGCGGTGGAATAGACGGTGCGGATGGCACCCTGGTAGCGGTGATCGAGCACCTCGAGGCGCGCCAGCGACTTGTCGAGGATGGTCACCTCGGCGCCCAGGCCGAGCGCCATGCGCGCGGCGTTCTCGCCGACCACGCCGCCGCCGATCACGCTGACCCTGGCCGGCGCCACCCCGGGCACCCCCGGCAGCAGGATGCCGGCCCCGCCCTGGGCCTTCTCCAGGCTGTGCGCACCGGCCTGGATCGCCATGCGCCCGGCGACCCGGCTCATCGGCGCCAGCAGCGGCAGGCCGCCCTGGGCGTCGGTGATGGTCTCGTAGGCGATGCAGGTGGCGCCGCTGTCGAGCAGCCCCCGGGTGAGCGTCTCCTCCGCGGCCAGATGCAGATAGGTGAACAGGATCTGGCCCGGACGCAGCCGCGCCACCTCCACCGCCTGGGGCTCCTTGACCTTGAGGATCGCCTCGGCCTCACGCCACAGCGCCTCGACGTCCTCGACGATCGTCGCCCCGGCCTCGCGGTAGGCGTCGTCGGGGTAACCGGCACCGCCACCGGCGCTCGCCTCGACCGACACCCGATGGCCACGGGCGACGAGTTCACGCGCGCCGCCCGGGGTCAGGGCGACGCGATACTCATGGTTCTTGATTTCCTTGGGGACACCGATATGCATGGCTGACTCCGTGATCGTGACTTGTCATTGGGGGATCGAGCGGATTACAGCACAGCCATTCAGACGACGGGATATCTGACGAAAAAAGACGAAAAAATCGCGCGCAGCCCAACTATCGCCACGAAAATTCTCGTCGTGAGAGGTAAAACAGTAGAAAAATCTAGCTTATGGCCGGAGACGTCACCGCCTCACCGTAGACCTCGACGAAGCGCGCCGGCATGCGTCGCGCCCGACCGCTGGAGAGTTCGATACAGGCAAAGCGAGTCTGGGCTCGCAGCAAGGTGGCGCCGGTCGCGTCATTGCGCAGCTGGAAGCGCCGTGTCAGCGTCAGGCGGCCATCGCAGGCGACGATCCAGGTGGCGATCTCGAGCCCATCGCCTTCGAACGCCGGGGCGAGATAGTCGAGTTCGTGGCGATGCACCACCATGCCGCGGTCGAGTGCGCGGTAGTCGTCGAGGCTCAGCCCCAGCGCCCGCGAGTGAGCCCAGCTGGCCTGCTCCACCCAGCGCAGGTACTCGGCGTTGTTGACGTGGCCGTAGTGGTCGATATGACTCGCCTCGACCGCGATGTCGAGGAGGAAGGGTCGGGGCAGATCCCAGCTCATGGCGTTCTCCTGCAAGGGCTGTCAGGCCGACGCCGCGGCTGGCGGACGCGGCGTCGCGCACTGCCAGCAGGTATCGAAGGCGCCATCGAGGCGCTCGCCGCAGCCGGGGCAGACCCAGTCGGCGGGCACATGGGCCGGCCCCTCCAGCGCCTCGCGCAGTAGCTCCCGGGCGCGCTCGTGGTCGGCCCGGGCCACCCACACCTGCGGCTCGCACTGATCCATGGGCAGCTCGCCGGCGGCGCCGGCCAGGGTCATGTTACGCAACTCGACGGCGATACCCGCACTGTCGATGACGTTGCGAACATGGCACACCAGCAAGACATTGGGATGACGAAAGAGACACACAAGCGCCGTCATCACCCCACTCCCCTTATCACCCCACTCCCCTTTTAGTTGCGGAAGACACGCACGCCGAGCGCCTTGAGATAGGCGGTCTCGGGGATTGCCGGGTGGATCGGATGGTCGCCGGCCTGGCCGCCGCGATAGAGGATCTGGCCATGGCGGTCCTGGTGGCGCACGGCCCCGCGCACGCACTCGACCAGGCGCTCCTCGGCCAGGTGCATCGAGCACGACGCCGACAGCAGCAGGCCATCACGGCCGAGCAGGCGCATCGCCTCGCGGTTCAGACGCGCGTAGGCGCGCTCGCCGTTGGTGATGTCCTTGCGCTTCTTGATGAAGGCCGGCGGGTCGAGCACCACAACGTCGAAGCGCTCACCTTCGGCGCGCAGCGCGGTCAGCGCCTCGAACACGTCGCCGTGGCCCACCGCCACCTGTTCGTGCAGGCCGTTGAGCGCGGCGTTCTCGGCGACCCGCTCGAGCGCTGCCTCGGAGGCGTCGACGCAGAGCACCTCGCTGGCGCCGTGGGCCGCCGCCTGCACGCCCCAGCCACCGACGTAGCTGAACAGGTCGAGCACCCGCTTGCCGGCAACCAGGCCGTTGAGCCAGGCCCGGTTGGCGCGGTGATCATAGAACCAGCCGGTCTTCTGGCCATCCAGCACCGGGGCGACGAAGCGCACCCCGTTCTCCTCCAGCAGCACCTGCTCGGGCAGTTCACCGTGGACCACCGCCACTTCCGACTCGAGCTGTTCGAGACGGCGGCCGCTGGAGTCGTTCTTGAACACGATCGCCCGCGGCGACAGCACCTTGTCCAGCGCCGCGATCACCTCGTCGCGCACCCGCTCCATGCCCAGGGTGTTGAGCTGCACCACCAGCACGTCGTCGAAACGATCGACGATCAGCCCCGGCAGCAGGTCACCCTCGCCGTGGACCAGACGATAGAACGGCTTGGCGAAGAGCCGCTCGCGCAGGCCGAGCGCCTGATTGAAACGGTGTACCAGCAGCGAACGGTCCAGGCGCACGTCGGCATCCCGCGAGACCACGCGGGCGCAGATCAGCGAGTGCGGGTTGACGTAGGCCACCCCCAGCGGCTTGCCGTTGGCAGCCTCGATCACCGCCTGGGCACCGGGCTCGAGCCCCTTCAGCGGCGTGGCCTGAATGTCGATCTCGTTGGAGTAGAGCCACAGATGGCCCGCCTTCAGGCGGCGGTCGGCGTTCTTCTTGAGGCGCAGGGTCTGGGGCACGGAGGACTCCATGGGCAAAGGATTATCGGGGCGCATTCTAACAGTATCGGAGCCAGGCGCTCAGCGCTGGCAGATCGGGCAATAGACGCTGGCACGCTGCCCCAGCGTCACCTGGCGCAGCAGATGGCCGCACTCGCGGCACGGCTCGCCGCCACGGCCGTAGACGTTGAGGCGCTGGGCGAAGTAGCCGGGCTCGCCGCTGCCGCTGACGAAATCGCGCAGCGTCGTGCCGCCCTGGGTGATCGCCGCCGCCAGCACCGTCTTGATCGCCTCGGCCAGGCGCGCATAGCGCTCGCGCGAGACGCGTCCGGCGGCGCGGCGCGGGTCGATCCCGGCCATGAACAGCGCCTCGCTGGCGTAGATGTTGCCCACCCCCACCACCACGGCGTTGTCCATGATGAACGGCTTGATCGCCGCCCGGCGCCCCCGCGAGAGGGTGTAGAGACGCGCGCCGTCGAAATCGGGCGACAGCGGCTCCGGCCCCAGCCGCGCGAGCCTGGGGTCGCTGGCGACGTCACCTGCCAGCCAGTCGACGAAGCCGAAGCGGCGCGGATCGTGGTAGCGCAGGATGGCACCGCCCTCGACCACCACATCGACATGATCGTGCTTCCTGGGCAGATCGCCCACCCGCGCCAGACGCAGGCTGCCGGACATACCCAGATGCCACAGCAGCGAGCGATCACCCACCGGCAACAGCAGATACTTGGCGCGCCGCGCGAGTTCGCCGAAGCGCGCGCCGATCAGCGCCGATTCCAGATCCACCGGCACCGGTACACGCAGGCTGCGGCTGCGCACGATCACCTCGACGATCTCACGCCCCTCGACGTGAGGCGCGATACCGCGGCGGGTGGTCTCGACTTCAGGAAGCTCGGGCATGCGTCTGTTCTCGCGGCTCTGTCATCACCGACCGGCTCATCACCAACGAGAAAACCCGGTCGAGGACCGGGTTTTCCGTACTGTCATTCTGTGCTGGCACCTTGGCACCAGCGGAAAGCTAGATCACTTGATCTTGGCTTCCTTGTAGATGACGTGCTTGCGAACGACCGGATCATACTTCTTGAATTCAAGCTTGTCCGGGGTGTTACGCTTGTTCTTGGCGGTGGTGTAGAAGTGACCGGTACCGGCACTGGACACCAACTTGATCTTGTCACGCATCTCTCAGACTCCTTAAATGCTGGCGTCGCGCTTGCGGATGTCGCTGAGCACCGCGTCGATGCCTTTCTTGTCGATGATGCGCATGCCCTTGGAAGAGATACGCAGCTTGACGAAACGCTTCTCGGACTCGACCCAGAAACGGTGGGTGTGCAGGTTCGGCACGAAACGACGACGCGTCTTGCGCTGTGAGTGCGAGACGTTATTACCAGTCACCGGACGCTTACCGGTAACCTGACAAACTTGGGACATGGAAGCCTCCGACCACTGGCGGGTTATGCAGAGTTAGCTCGGGCAAACCACGATAAATGGCTGGCGTCCGCCTTCTGCCCTGTTTCAAAGGGCGTACTTTATACCAGACCCCCTAACCCCCCGCAAGCGCGCGGGCGTTTTTTCCCTTCGATCAGCGCCCGTGACTCCCCGCCGCCACGCTCACAGCCAGCCCCGTTCGACGAACGAGATCACCTCGCCATCGCCCACCACGAAGTGGTCGAGCACGCGAATGTCGAACAGCCCCAGCGCCTCGCTCAGGCGCTCGGTGACCCGGCGATCCGACTGGCTCGGTTCGGCCACGCCGGAGGGGTGGTTGTGGGCGAAGATCAGCGCGCCGGCGTTGTGGGCCAGCGCCCGGCGCGCCACCTCCCGCGGGTAGATCGAGGCCCCATCCAGCGTGCCCTCGGCGAGAATCTCGAAGCGGATCACCCGATGCTGGTTGTCCAGGAACAGCGCCGCGAACGCCTCGTGGGGGAGATGACGCAGCTGGGCGCTGAGAAAGCGTCGCACCAGGGTCGGCGAGGTGAGCGCGGCGTCGCGCTCGAGCAGGCTGCCGAGATGGCGCCGCGACAGCTCCAGCGTCGCCTGCAACTGGACGTACTTGGCCTCGCCCAGCCCGTGCTCGGCACAGAAGCGCTGGCGATCCGCCTCCAGCAGCGCCCGCAACCCACCGAAGCTGGCGAGCAGATCCCGCGCCAGATCGACCGCCGAGCGCCCCTTGACCCCGACGCGCAGAAAGATCGCCAGCAGCTCGGCATCGGAGAGCGCCGAGGCGCCCAGCGTCAGCAGCTTCTCGCGCGGGCGCTCCCCCGCCGGCCAGTCGTTGATCCCCATCGCGTCGTCTCCTCCTCTTGTTCACTGCTGCCTTTTCAGCACTTTCTTTTCAGAACTTTCTTTTCAGAACTTTCTTTATCAGAACTTCTGTTCAGCACGTCTCTCTGCTGCCTATTGGCTAGCCGCTATTCACTACCCGCGATCCCTGACCGACCTTTTCACTGCCCACTCGCCAGCCGGACGTCAGCGTCTCTGCCCGTTCAGCCCCCTGACCGATTCCCTGCCCAGCATGCGGGCGCCGCGGGATGCGACCACTCCAGAGAGATCGGCCACCGCGGCCAAAACTGTGGCCCACCGCGGGGCATGGGCGGACGTGGAGTGACATAGCATGTCGTGGTGTGGCCTGGCGCGGGGCCTGCGAAAGTCGAATCGCCATGTCCTACCGACCACTACCATACTAGTTAGACAAGATGGTCTGACGGTGCCGACACGGCGCCTGCCATGGCCTTCGAGACGAGCCATACAGACGAGGATCGCCGTGAGCCAATCGCTCTACAGCCTGTGGGAAGACGCCGCCACCGGCCCGGTCCGCCAGCGCCTCTACGCCACCCTGCGCCAGGCGATCATCCGCTTGACGCTGGCCCCCGGCCAGGCGCTGTCGGAGAAGGAGATCGCCGATACCTTCGCGGTCAGCCGCCAGCCGGTGCGCGAGGCGTTCATCCGCCTCTCCGAGGCGGGACTGGTCGAGGTGCGCCCCCAGCGCGGCACCTTCGTGGTCAAGATCTCGCCGCAGGCGGTCTACAGCGCGCGCTTCGTGCGCGAAGCGATCGAGGTCGCGGTGGCCAAGTCGGCGGCGGAGTCGGGGCTCTCGCGACGCGGCCTGGACGAGCTCCACGAGCTGGTCGAGCGCCAGCGGCGCACCCTCGGCAGCGACGACTACGAGCGCTTCTACCTGCTCGACGAAGCCTTCCACCAGACGCTGTCGCGGGAGGCCGGCCACGCCTCGGCGTGGCGATTCACCGAAGAGGTCAAGGCGCACTTCGACCGCGTGCGCTACATCAGCATGCCCGACGGCACGCCGCTGGAGACCCTGGTCGCCCAGCACGAGCGCATCGTCGGCGCCATCGCCGAGCGCGACCCGGCCGCCGCCGAGCGCGCGGTCCAGGCGCACCTGCGCGAGCTCCTGACCTCGCTGCCACGTCTTATCGAACGTCATCCCGAGCTGTTCGCCGAGTGCTGAACAGACCGCCACCGCCGCCGGAGAGCGCATGAAAATCATCGATGCCCGCGTCATCGTCACCAGCCCGGGACGCAACTTCGTCACCCTCAAGCTCATCACCGACTGCGGCATCCACGGCATCGGCGACGCCACCTTGAACGGCCGCGAGATGGCCGTGGTCGCCTATCTGCAGGAGCACGTGGTACCGGCGCTGATCGGCCGCGACGCCAGCCGCATCGAGGACACCTGGCAGTATCTCTATCGCGGCGCCTACTGGCGTCGCGGCCCGGTCACCATGAGCGCGATCAGTGCGGTGGACATGGCGCTGTGGGATATCCAGGGCAAGGCCGCCGGCATGCCGCTCTACCAGCTCCTGGGCGGCAAGAGCCGCGAGCGGGTGATGACCTATGCCCACTGCACCGGCAAGGATATCGACAGCTGCCTCGCGGAGGTCGCCCGTCACGTCGAGCTGGGTTACAAGGCGGTGCGCGTCCAGGCCGGCGTGCCGGGTATCGAGACGATCTACGGCGTGGCCAAGCGCGACGGCGAGCGCTACGAGCCGGCGGATGCCGAACTGCCCGCCGAGCACGTCTGGAGCACGGAGAAGTACCTCAACCACGTGCCCAAGCTGTTCGCCGCCGTGCGCGAGCAGTTCGGCCACGAGCTGCATCTGCTCCACGACGTCCACCACCGGCTGACCCCGATCGAAGCGGCAAGGCTGGGCAAGGCGGTGGAGCCCTATCACCTGTTCTGGCTGGAGGATTGCGTGCCCGCCGAGAACCAGGAGAGCCTGCGCCTGATCCGCGAGCACACCACCACGCCATTGGCCATCGGCGAGGTGTTCAACTCGATCCACGACTGCCGCGAGATGATCCAGAACCAGTGGATCGACTATATCCGCACGCCGCTGACCCACGGTGGCGGCATCACCCACGTGCGCCGGATCGCCGATTTCGCCTCGCTCTATCACGTGCGCACCGGCTTCCACGGGCCGACGGATCTGTCGCCGGTGTGCCTCGGCGCGGCGGTTCACTTCGACACCTGGGTGCCCAACTTCGGCATTCAGGAGCACATGCCCCATGACCCGCTGACCGATAGCGTCTTCCCCCACGACTATCGCTTCGAGGCGGGGCACTTCGTGGTCGGCGAGTCGCCGGGCCACGGCGTCGACATCGACGAGGAAGCCGCTGCCCGCTACCCGTACAAACCCGCCAGCCTGCCGGTCAACCGGCTCGAGGACGGCACCCTGTGGCACTGGTGATGCGATACGCGAGAGGCGCCGCGGTTGAAACGCACGGTGTCATCCACGGCGCGTGGCGGATCGCGCCGGCGCAGCCCGCGCCAGTTTGAGGAGAGATCGATGCAAGCCTTTCGTGTCAGCGCCCCGCACGCCTTCGCGGTCACCGAGCAGCCAGCCGGACGCCTCGGCCGGCTCGGTTTCCACCCGATGCCAATCGATCTGCTCGCCAACCCTCCAGAACGGGCACACCAGGTGCGGGTACGCATCGCACCCTGACGCCCTGCCAGTCGGGTCGCGGCGTCACTCGCCGCGGCCCGTCGTCTCTGCGGCACCATCGTCTCCGTAGCCACAACGTCTCTGCGGCACAACAGTGACAACGCCGCGCTACCTCACCCAAGGAGTTTCACGCCATGTTCTCCACCCCGACTCTCAAGCAGCTGATCGCCGGCGTCGCCCTCGGCGCTACCCTCGTCGCCAGCCAGGCCACCTTCGCCGCCGACTACACGCTCAAGTTCGGCCACTTGGCCAACGCCGAGAACATCTGGAACAAGGCCGCGCTCAAGTTCAAGGAGCTGGTAGAGGCCAATTCCGATGGCCGGATCGAGGTTCAGGTCTTTCCCAACGAGCAGCTCGGCAACGAAATGGATGTGATCAACAGCATCCAGCTCGGCACCGCCGACATGACCATCACCGGTGAGAGCCTGCAGAACTGGGCACCCAAGGCAGCGATGATGGCGGTGCCCTACCTGTTCCGTGATGCCGACCAGCTGCGCCGCGCCGTGGAAGGCGACGTCGGCAAGCAGATCGAGGCACAGATCACCGAACGCACCGGCCTGGTGCCGCTGGCCTGGTTCGAGCGCGGCCCGCGCGAGCTGACCTCCAACCGCCCGATCAAGACCCCTGACGATCTCGACGGCCTGCGCATTCGCGTACCCAACGTGCCGCTGTTCGTCGACACCTGGAAGGCACTCGGCGCGCGACCGACGCCGATGGCGTTCAGCGAGGTGTTCACCGCACTGCAGCAGAACACCATCGAGGCCCAGGAGAACCCGCTCAGCCTGATCGAGAGCGCCAGCTTCAACGAGGTGCAGAAGTACGTCGATATGACCGACCACGTGCGCAGCTGGATCTACGTGGTGATCGGCAAGCAGAAGCTCGAATCGATGCCCGCCGACCTGCAGCAGGTGGTACGCGATGCCGCCAGCCAGATGCAGAGCTATGAAGAGACGCTGTTCGCCGCCGATCAGAAGCGGCTCGAACAGGCGCTCAAGGACAAGGGCATGACCTTCGTCGAGGTGGACCAGGCGGCCTTCGCCAAGAAGGCCAAGCCGGCAGTGCTCGACGCTCTGAACGACGAGCAGCGCGCGCTCTATAAAGAGATCCAGGCGCTCTGAGCTAGGCATTCTGAACCCGGCGGCGCCCGCCGGTGACGCCTCGCCGCAGGGCAAGCGCCACCGGCGGGCGTCCGAGCGTGCCCCTTCTTCTCATGCGGAGACTCCCATGACGCACCCCAACCCGGAACCCCCTTCGGTCGACGTCCAGGAGGGCCTCGAGGTGCTCAACCGTGTGCCTCGCCTGGGCGGGCCACTGGGCAAGTTCGCGGCGCTGCTCGACCGCGTGCTGCTGACACTGGCGGTGATCGCACTGGTCGGCCTGTCGCTGACCGTGCTGCTGCAGGTGGCTTCGCGCCTGTTCCTGCCAATCACCCTGGCCTGGACCGAGGAGCTCACCCGCTACCTCTTCATCTACATGGTCTCGCTCGGCGCCGGGGTGGTGCTGCATCGCCACCGTAACGTCAACGTCGAGCTGTTCCACGGGCGCCTCTCGCCACGCGGGCGCGCCCTCTATCTCAGCGTGATCTCGCTGATCACCCTCGGCTTCGTGGTGATGGTGCTGCCCGGTGCCTGGCAGTTCGCCCAGATCGGCGCCTTCCAGACTTCGCCCACGCTGCGCATCCCGATGATCTACATCTTCTTCTCTTCGGTGCTGCTGTTCGTCTCGCTCGCATTCTACGCCGCGATCTGCACCCTCGAGGGAGTCATGGCCCTGATCCGCCCGGTTCCCGACGCCCGGAGTGAGCGCTAATGGATATCGCCGTTCTCTTCATCACCTTTCTGGCCCTGCTGCTGCTCGGCCTGCCGATCGCCTTCTGTCTGGGCGTCTCTTCGGTCGCCTATCTGCTGCTCGGCGGCATCTCGCTGACCATCGTGCCACAGCGCCTGTTCTCGGGGATCGACGCCTTCGTGCTGCTGTGTATCCCCGGCTTCGTCATGGCCGGCAACCTGATGAACGTGGGCAATATCACCCAGCACATCGTGCGCTTCTCCAACGCCCTGGTCGGCCATGTCCGCGGCGGCCTGGGGCTGGCCAACGTCGGCGGCTCGATGATCTTCAGCGGTATTTCCGGCACCGCGGTGGCCGATGCCGCCAGCATCGGCTCGGTGATGATTCCGGGGATGGCCAAGAGCGGCTACGACAAGCCGTTCGCCGCCGCGGTCACCGCCGCCTCCTCGACCATCGGCCCGATCATCCCGCCCAGCGTGCCGATGATCATCGTCGGCTCGCTCTCGGGCATTTCGGTCGGGCGCATGTTCCTGGCCGGCGCCGTGCCCGGGCTGCTGCTCGGCGTGGCGATGATGATCACCGTTTACTGGCTGGCGGTGAAACGCGGCTATCCCAAGGAGCCGCGCGCCTCCTTCATGACGCTGCTCAAGGAGGGACGCAGCGCGTTCTGGGCGCTGCTGATGACCTTCATCATCCTCTACGGGATCATCGGCGGGCTGTTCACCCCGACCGAAGCGTCGATCGTCGCCAGCCTCTATGCGCTGCTGGTGGGCACCTTCGTCTACAAGGGCATCAACTGGCGCAACCTCGGCGGCATCCTGACGGATACCGTGATCACCTCGGCCTCGCTGATGCTGCTGGTGGGGCTGGCCAATCTGTTCGGCTGGATTCTCACCAGCCAGCAGATTCCCCAGCTGATCGCCGGCGCGATCCTCGGCTTCAGCGACAATCCCATCGTGGTGATCCTGATCCTCAACCTGATCCTGCTCTTCGTCGGCGCTTTCATGGAGACCATCGCCGCGCTGATCATCCTGTTCCCGGCGCTGCTCGGTGTCGCCACCGGGATCGGCATGGATCCGATCCACTTTGGCGTGATGGCAGTGCTCAACCTGATGATCGGGCTGACCACGCCGCCGGTGGGGGTGTGCCTGTTCGTGGTCTCGAGCATCGGCAAGCTGCCGATGCTGCGCGTGGCGCGGGCGATCGTGCCGTTTCTGATCTGCAATCTTCTGGTACTGCTGCTGGTCTCCTTCGTGCCGGCACTGTCGCTGTGGTTGCCCAACCTGCTGATGGGAGCCTCCTGAGATGTCATCCCGCGAGATCCATGTCGAACGTCATCCGGCCACGCGCGTGCCGCGCCGGATCGGCATCGTTCATCTGGGCCTGGGCGCCTTCCACCGTGCCCACCAGGCAGTCTATCTACAGCAGTTTCTGGCGCGCAGCGGCGATGAGACCTGGGGCGTCTGCAGTGCCAACATCCGCGCCAACCGCACCCTGGTCGAGCAGCTGCGCGCCAATGATCTGCGCTACCACGTGGCCGAATACCGCGACAGCGAGCACCTCGACCTGCGCGAGATCGGCGTCATCCGCGAGGCGCTCTACACCGGCCCCGACGGGCCGGACCGCGAGGCGCTGCTGGCGCGGATGAGTCACCCGGCGGTACGCATCGTCACGCTGACGGTCACCGAGAAAGGCTATTTTCTCAATCCGGCGAGCGGCGAGCTGCTCACCCAGGCCGAGCCGATCGCCCACGACATCGTCAATCCGACCACACCACACACCGCACCCGGCCTGCTGGTGGCGGCGCTGGCCCGGCGCCGCGCTGCCGGCGTCCCCCCGTTCGCCGTGCTCTGCTGCGACAACATGCCGGCCAACGGCCAGCGCACCCGGCATGCGGTGGTGGCACTGGCGCGCCGACAGGACACCGCGCTGGCCGACTGGATCGAGGCCCAGGTCGCCTTCCCCTCGAGCATGGTCGATCGCATCGTGCCGGCCATGGGCGCGGCCGATCGGGCACGCCTGGTCGCGCTGGATGTCGACGACCCGGCAGCGGTAGTCTGCGAGACCTTCAGCCAGTGGGTGGTCGAGGATGAATTCCCGCTGGGCCGGCCGGACTGGGAGGCCGAAGGCGTCGAGATGGTCGCCGATGTCACCCCCTTCGAGACCCTGAAGCTGCGCCTGCTCAACGGCGCCCATTCGCTGCTCGCCTATCTGGGTGCGCTGGCCGGCATCGAGACGGTCGATGCCGCTGTCGCGAGCCCGGCGTTCCGCGGACTGCTGCGGCACTACTGGCAGCGCGAGGCGGCACCCACGCTCGAGCTGCCGGCGGGCAGCGAGGTCGCGGCCTACACCGAGCGGCTACTGGTGCGTTTCGCCAACGACAGCCTGCATCATCGGCTACAGCAGATCGCCATGGATGGCTCGCAGAAGCTGCCCCAGCGCTGGCTGGCCGGCGCCGTCGACCGCCTGGCGGTGAACGACGCTACGGATCTGCGCGCCACCGCACTCGGCATCGCGGCCTGGATTCGCTACACCGCCGGCAGCGACCTCCAAGGTCAGCCGCACCCGGTGGACGACCCTCTGGCGGAGACCTTCGCCGCGCTCCACCGTCGCCACCGCGACGACCCCGCGGCGCTGATCGACGCCTTCCTCGCACTCGATGAGGTCTTCCCCGCGGCGCTGCGCGACGCTCGCCCCTTCACCCGGCAGCTCCTCGACGCGCTGATGCGACTGGAACGCGACGGCGTGGCATCGGCCATTGCCGCCTCGATACACGACGCTTCTGACCAGGAGGCTTGAACATGCAACACACCTGGCGCTGGTTCGGCCCCAGTGATCCCATCGGCCTCGACGAGATTCGTCAGGCCGGGGCGACCGGCATCGTCACCGCCCTGCACGAGATCCCCATCGGCGAGACCTGGCCGCGCGCGGCCATCCGTGAACGCCAGCAGCAGATCGAGGCGGCGAGGCTGAGCTGGTCGGTGGTCGAGAGCGTACCGGTCCACGAGGCGATCAAGCTGGGGCTACCGGCAGCCGTACACTATCTCGACAACTATCGTCGAACGCTTGCCAACCTCGGCGCCTGCGGCATCGACACGGTCTGCTACAACTTCATGCCAGTGCTCGACTGGACCCGCACCGATCTCGCCTGGCCGCTGCCCGACGGCGGTACCGCGCTGCGCTTCGAGCAGGCCGCCTTCGCCGCCTTCGACCTCTACCTGCTCGAACGCCCCGGCGCCGAGTCCGACTACACCGCCGCCGAGCGCGACGCCGCCCGCGCCCTCGTCGAACGACTCGACGACGACGCCCGCCAGCGGCTGATCGAGACCATCATCGCCGGGCTGCCGGGTAGCGATGCCCACTACGGCCTGGCCGAGCTGCGCCAGGCCCTGGCCGCCTACCGCGATGTCGATGCCGAGCGCCTGCGTACCAATCTGGCCGTGTTCCTGCGCGCCGTGGTGCCCGCGGCGGAGGAAGCCGGGGTACGCCTGGCGATCCACCCCGACGACCCGCCGCGTCCGCTGCTGGGGCTACCCCGGGTGGTCTCCACCGCCGACGATGCCGCCTACGTGCTCGACAGCGTGCCCAGTTCGGCCAACGGCCTCACCTTCTGCACCGGTTCCTACGGCGTGCGCGCCGACAACGATCTGGTGGCGATGGTCGAGCGCTTCGCCCCGCGCATCCACTTCGTGCACCTGCGCGCGACCCGCCGCGAGACGGACGGCTCGAGCTTCCACGAAGCCGGCCATCTGACAGGCGACGTCGACATGGTCGGGGTAATCGCCGCACTGGTGCGTGAAGAGCGAAGGCGCCAGCGTGATGGCGGTGCGCGCCTGCCGCTGCGCCCCGATCACGGCCACCACCTGCTCGACGATCTCAGGCGCGACACCCGCCCCGGCTACCCGCTGATCGGCCGCCTCAAGGGGCTCGCCGAGCTGCGCGGGGTGGAAACAGCGGTGAACGCGCTGATGCACTGAGCCCGGCGGGAGCAGTCAGGTGAGGTCCTGGGGCGAGACGCACCAACTGGGCTATGGTGAAGTCACACCCTCGTCTCTTCGGGAGTACCACCATGCAACGATCCCTCGTGTTCGCCTCCAGACAGCGCCTGGCTACCCTGGCCATCGCCGCCACCCTCGCCGCCACCCTCGGCGGCGGTGTCTCCAGCGTTTTCGCCGCCGATGCCGGTGCCGCGCCACAGCCGGAGAGCGAGCGGGTACTCAGCGGCGACCAGATCCAGCAGCGGGTGTGGGGGCATCGCGTCCACGGCGCCATGGCCAACGGCCAGTCCTACGACGAGACCTATGCCACCGACGGCAAGATTCAGGGCGACGGCTACACCGGGCAGGCCAGGATCGTCGACGACCGCATGTGCTTCGACTACGGCAGCGACAGCGTCGAGTGCTACGGCGTGCGCGCCGCGGGCGACGATCGCATCGAGTGGCTCCAGCAGGGCGAGGTCGCCGGTGAAGGGGTGATCGAGGCGCCGAACCAGTAGCCCAGCGAGCCTGCTGGGGCGGGAGCTTGCGTTCCGCCCTGGCGCTCTGCAGTGGTAAGGTAGCGCCAATGATTCAGGACACGCACCCCATGTCGCTACCCCTCGGGCCGGGACTCGCCGGCACCCGCATCCTGCTCGGCATCAGCGCCGGCATCGCCGCCTACAAGAGCGCCCACCTCGCGCGTCTGCTCAAGAAGAGCGGCGCCGAGGTGCGCGTGGTGATGACCGAGGGCGCCCAGGCTTTCATCACGCCACTGACGCTGCAGGCGCTCACCGGCGAGCCGGTGCGTACCTCGCTGCTCGACCCCGAGGCCGAAGCCGGCATGGGGCATATCGAGCTGGCCAAGTGGGCGGACGTGATCCTGATCGCCCCGGCCACCGCCGATCTGATGGCGCGCCTGGCCCATGGCCACGCCGACGACCTGCTGACCACGCTGTGCCTGGCCAGCGAGGCGCGCTGCCTGATGGCCCCGGCGATGAACCAGGCGATGTGGCGCCACCCGGCGACCCTGGCCAATGCCGAGCGTCTCGAGACCCTCGGCTGGCGCCTGCTGGGGCCGGATGCCGGCGATCAGGCCTGCGGTGACGTCGGCCTCGGGCGCATGCTCGAACCGGAGACGATCTTCACCCGGGTACAGCAGACGCTCGACCCCGCGGCCGCCCGCTCGACGCAGGATCTCGCCGGGCGCCGGGTGGTGATCACCGCCGGGCCGACCCGCGAGGCGCTCGATCCGGTGCGCTATCTCTCCAACCACAGCTCCGGCAAGATGGGCTATGCCCTGGCCGCCGCCTGCGCCGCGCGTGGCGCCGAGGTGACCCTGGTGAGCGGCCCAGTGGCGCTGGCGACACCGCCCGGCGTGGCGCGTGTCGACGTGCTCTCGGCGTGTGAGATGCTCGCGGCGGTGGAGGCCGCACTGCCCTGCGAGCTGTTCATTGGCTGCGCCGCAGTGGCCGACTACCGCGCCGCCAGCGTCGCCGAGCACAAGCTGAAGAAGAGCGACGACACCAGCGGCATGACGCTGGAGCTGGTGCGCAACCCGGATATCGTGGCCACGGTGGCGGCACGTGCCGAGCGCCCCTTCTGCGTCGGCTTCGCCGCCGAGACCCAGGCGCTGGAGACCCATGCCGGCGACAAGCTCGCGCGCAAGCGCCTCGATCTGATCGTGGCCAACGACGTCTCCCAGGCGGGGCTGGGCTTCGGCAGCGACGACAACGCCGCCACCTTGCTGTGGCGAGAAGCGGAAGAACTGCATCGCCAAGCGCTGGCGCCCCAGCCCAAGACGGCGCTGGCCACGGCGATTCTCGACCATCTGGTGCCACGCCTGCCCTGACGTCCCTCCGTGCCGGCACACACGCATCAATGGACGCCGCCCTGCACGGCGGCGTTCGCCGGCCACCAAGCGATGGTAAGCTAGGGCAGACTTCTGCTGCCGCCCGCCGTCGCGGTGGCGATACTCTATTCATCACGTTTTTGCAGGAATCAGGCTTCATCATGACCAGCCCCGCCTCGCCCGCGCCCAAGCTCGCGGTCAAGATTCTCGACCCGCGCGTGCACGACTATCCGCTGCCCCACTACGCCACCGAGGGCAGTGCCGGCATGGACCTGCGCGCCCTGCTCGACGCCCCGCTGACGCTGGCCCCCGGCGACAGCGCGCTGGTGCGCACCGGCCTGGCGATCCATATCGGTAATCCGCAGCTCGCCGGCGTGGTGCTGCCGCGCTCCGGACTCGGCCACAAACACGGCATCGTGCTGGGCAATCTGGTCGGCCTGATCGACTCCGACTACCAGGGCGAGCTGATGATCTCGGTCTGGAACCGCGGCCGCGACACCTTCACGCTGGAGCCCGGCGAGCGCCTGGCCCAGTACGTGCTGGTTCCGGTCGTGCAGGCCGAACTCGAGATCGTCGAAGACTTCGTCGCCACCGAGCGTGCCGCCGGCGGTTTCGGCCACTCCGGCCGGCAGTGACCAGCGCTCGCGGTGATAGCCCTGGGGCGACAACCGTGACACGACAAAGGTGAAGCGATGACCGTGAAGCGAGCAAGGGAAACGCTGAATAAATCGACGAGCGAGATGAAGCGCAAGGCGCATGGAACACAGAACACGAGACATAACATGGGGTTAGGCGAGTGTTCGACCGGGCTGGCGCACCAGTACCACGCAACGCAGCGATTCGTTGGGGACGCCGAGTCCGCGCAGGCATTTATGCAGTGTTTTCCAAGGAGAATCGCGTGGCGCTAGGCGCAACCATCTACAAGGCCCGGCTCAATGTGAGCGACCTGGACCACCACTACTACGCCACCCACGCTCTGACCGTGGCGTGCCACCCTCCGAGACCGCCACCCGCTTGATGGTGCGGCTGCTCGCGTTCATCGAAAACGCCCACACGCTCAACGCGCCGGCCCATGAGGCGCCGGGCGAGCTGAGTATGACCCGGGGCCTGAGCAGCGACGACGAGCCGGATCTGTGGCTCACCGCCGCGGACGGGCGCATCCTCGCCTGGATCGAGCTGGGCGAGCCGTCGCTCAAACGCATCAAGCAGGGGCTGTCGCGCGCCGAGACGGTCATCGTCTACCCCTATTCACCGCGCAGCGCCGAGCAGTGGTGGAAGAAGCTCGGCGACGACGTGCGCGCGCTGCCCCGGGTGCGCGTGATGAGCGTGCCGGCGGCCCCGCTGGAGACGCTGACCGGCTGGGTCGCCCGCAGCATGAGCGTGGACGCCACGCGCATGGAGGGTCAGTGGCTGCTGACCGACGGCCAGACCACGCTAACGCTGGCGTTCGATCGCTGGAGCGGCCCCGCCGAGGAGACCCCGTGAGCCAAGCCCCGCAGACACCCGCCAACGCGGTGCCCGCCTCGATCTTTCGCGCCTACGACATCCGCGGCGTCGTCGGCGAGACCCTCACCGAAGACGGGGTCGAGTGGATCGGCCGCGCCATCGGCAGCGAGGCCGCGGCCCGCGGCCAGCAGTGCGTGATCGTCGCCCGCGACGGCCGCCACTCCGGCCCCACGCTGGCGGCGGCGCTGATCCGTGGCCTGCGCGCCGCCGGCCGCGATGTGATCGACATCGGCCGGGTGCCGACCCCGGTGCTCTACTTCGCCACCGCCACCCTGACCGAGAGCGCCAGCGGGGTGATGGTCACCGGCAGCCACAACCCGCCCGAGTACAACGGCCTGAAGATCGTGCTCGATGGCGTGGCGCTCTCCAACGAGGCGATCACCGCGCTGCATACACGTATCCTTCAGGGTGATCTGAGCCACGGCGAGGGCCGCCTGGAGCACCGCGATCTGAGCCAGCGCTATCTCGACCGCATCCTCGGCGACGTGCATCTGGCGCGGCCGCTCAAGGCGGTGGTGGACTGCGGCAACGGCGTCGCCGGCGAGCTCGGCCCCAGGCTGATCGCGGCGCTGGGGGCAGAGACCGTGCCGCTCTACGCCGAGATCGACGGCGACTTTCCCAACCACCACCCGGACCCCGGCAAGCCCGAGAACCTGAGCGATCTGATCGCCGCGGTAGCCGCCCACGACGCCGACATCGGGCTGGCGTTCGACGGCGACGGCGACCGTCTGGGCGTGGTCACGCCGGCGGGGGAGATCATCTATCCCGACCGCCTGCTGATGGCCTTCGCCGAGGACATGCTCGGACGCAACCCGGGCGCCAAGGTGGTCTTCGACATCAAGTGCACCGGCCATCTGGCCCAGCGCATCGAGCATGCCGGGGGCGAGCCGGAAATGTGGTACACCGGCCACTCGCTGATCAAGGCACGCATGCGCGAGACCGGGGCCCAGCTCGGCGGCGAGATGAGCGGACACATCTTCATCAAAGAGCGCTGGTACGGTTTCGATGACGGCCTCTACGCCGCTGCCCGGCTGCTCGAGATCCTGGCGAATCAGCCGTGCAGTGCCGACGCCTTCTTCGCCGACTACCCGCAGGATCCGAGCACGCCGGAGCTCAACGTCGCGGTCAGCGACGAGACCAAGTTCGCCATCGTTGCGCGCCTGGCGGAGAATGGCGATTTCGGCGCCGACGGGGTCAGAACCTCGCTGGACGGCATTCGCGTCGACTATCCCGACGGCTGGGGGCTGTGCCGCGCGTCCAACACCACGCCGATGCTGGTGCTGCGCTTCGAAGGCCGGGATCAGGCCGCCCTCGAACGCATTCAGGGATATTTCCGTCGCGCCCTCGAGGCCGAGGTGCCCGACGCGACGCTGCCCTTCTGAGCACGTCGGGCGTCGAGAAAAACATGCACAAGGGACATTCATTCCAACCTGGGAGCAGTGACGACTCATGAGCGTTAGCCCACGCGACCCGCGCCACGTGGTCGAGATCCTTTCCGAGGCGCTGCCTTATATCCAGCGCTACTCGGGCAAGACGATCGTGGTCAAGTATGGCGGCAATGCCATGACCGAGGACACGCTGATCGACTCCTTCGCCCGCGACATGGTGCTGATGAAGGAGGTCGGCATCAATCCGGTGGTGGTGCACGGTGGCGGTCCGCAGATCGGCCAGCTGCTGGCGCGGCTCAACATCGAGTCGCGCTTCGTCGACGGCATGCGCGTCACCGATGCCGAGACCATGGACGTGGTCGAGATGGTGCTCGGCGGTCTGGTCAACAAGAGCATCGTCAACCAGATCAACCAGTGCGGCGGCAAGGCGATCGGCCTGACCGGCAAGGACAGCGCCCAGATCCGCGCGCGCCAGCTCAAGGTGGAGCGGCGCACTCCGGAGATGACCGCCTCGGAGATCATCGACATCGGCCACGTGGGCGAGGTCGAGCACGTCTCCACCGATCTGATCGAGATGCTGTCGAAGGCCGACTACATTCCGGTGATTGCGCCGATCGGGGTCGACGCCGAGGGCCACAGCTACAACATCAATGCCGACCTGGTGGCGGGCAAGGTGGCCGAGGCGCTGAAGGCGGAGAAGCTGATGCTGCTGACCAACGTCGCAGGCCTGCAGGACGCCGACGGCAACGTCATGACCGGGCTCTCCACCGAGCAGGTCGACGCGCTGATCGCCGACGGCACCATCTACGGCGGCATGCTGCCCAAGATCCGCTGCGCCCTGGAGGCGGTCAAGGGCGGCGTGGGCAGCGCGGTGATCGTCGATGGCCGGGTGGTCCACTCCACCCTGCTGGAGATCTTCACCGACGCCGGCGTCGGCACCCAGATCGTCGCTCGCTAGGTTCTGCACGAAAAGTCAGCGAGCGAAGGCAAGACAAGGCAAAAATCGGCGAAAACGCGGAATTTACGGGTTGTAAATGAGCATTTTGAGCCGATTTTTAACGCCGTATTGCCGAGCGCAGGTAGTTTTCGTACAAAACCTGGCGCACTTTCGACACGGGCCAGGACGGCCCGCTCCGCCGTGCACCGTCCGGGGCGTCATCGCCCCGGACGCGTACGACGGAGTCACTCCAGGCAGGAGCCAAGACACCACCACCGACAAGAACGCTCATGACGCAGGCAACTTCAACGCTTTCCCGCCGCGAACAGATCCTCCAGGCACTCGCACTGATGCTGGAAGAGGACAGCGGCAAACGGATCACCACCGCCGCCCTGGCGCGTCAGGTCGGCGTCAGCGAAGCGGCGCTCTATCGCCACTTCCCTAGCAAGGCGCGCATGTTCGAGGGGCTGATCGAGTTCATCGAGACCAGTCTGTTCGAGCGCATTCGGCGAATTCTCGAGGAGACACCGGATGCCCTCGGCCGCTGCGAGACGATCGTGCAGCTGGTGCTGATGTTCGCCGAGAAGAACCCGGGGCTCAGCCGGCTCATGGATGGCGACGTGCTCACCGGCGAAACGGCCAGGCTGCGCACGCGCATGTCGCAGCTGTTCGAGCGTCTGGAGACCCAGTTCAAGCAGATTCTGCGCGAAGCCGAGCTGCGCGAGGGGCTGCGTCCGCGGGTCGCCGTCTCGGCCAGCGCCAATCTGCTCGCCGCCTTCGTCGAGGGGCGCATCAGTCAGTACGTGCGCAGCGACTTCCGCCATCTGCCGAGCGCCCACTGGCAGGATCAGTGGACCCTGCTCGGCGCACAGCTACTGGTAGGACAAACGACCACCAGCGCCTGAGACGGCGCTGGCCTGACCCGGCAATACTGACTCAGGCCCTGTAACGCAAAAAAGCCCGACATGCTGAGCATGTCGGGCTTTTGCGCTGCGAGTGTGCCGATCAACGATCAGGCAGCGAGGGCGTCACCCAGTTGCTGCTTGATCTTCTTCATCGCGTTCTTCTCCAGCTGACGGATACGCTCCGCGGAGACGCCGTAAACATCGGCGAGCTCGTGTAGCGTCGACTTCTCCTCGGAGAGCCAGCGCCGCTGCAGGATGTCCCGCGAGCGGTCGTCGAGCAGCGCCAGCGCGTCACGCAGGCGGCGGGTGTAATCCGCCTCCCAGTCATCGGCTTCGAGCTGCGCTGCCGGGTCGAAGCTGCTGTCCTCGAGATACTGGGCCGGCGCCTGGTAGCTCTGCTCGTCGTCCTCGCCGGGGCTGGCATCGAAGCCAGCGTCGTAGGCCGAGAGCCGCCCTTCCATCTCGCGCACCACGTTCGGCTTGACGTCGAGATCCTTGGCAATGGCATCGACTTCGTCGTTGTTCAACCACGCCAGGCGCTTCTTGGCGCTGCGCAGGTTGAAGAACAGCTTGCGCTGGGCCTTGGTGGTGGCGATCTTGACGATGCGCCAGTTACGCAGCACGTACTCGTGAATCTCGGCCTTGATCCAGTGCACCGCGAAGGAGACCAGACGCACGCCCTGATAGGGGTCGAAGCGCTTGACCGCCTTCATCAGGCCGACGTTGCCTTCCTGGATCAGGTCGGCCTGGGGCAGGCCGTAGCCCGAGTAGCTGCGCGCGATGTGCACCACGAAACGCAGGTGCGACATGATCAGTCGGCGCGCCGACTCCAGGTCGTCCTCTTCGTGCAGGCGCACCGCCAGGGCGTGCTCCTCTTCGGCCGTCAGCACGGCGATGCCGTTGACCGCCTGTATATAGCCGTTGAGGTCGTGACCCGGCGAAAGATTGCCGATGGTTTGAAGACTGGTGCTCATATGCCGTGTCTCCATGCTAGGCGGTGCCCGCGGTGCCGAGCGTGGTATCGCTCAGGCGTCGCATCGCACCGCCGCAGGTTGTTAGGCCTGTCTATGCTCGTGGGATGCCTCTATGACCCCGAGTGTAGACAAAAGTTCAATCGTTGGGCCAGCGCGACCCGGTGTCCGAGCGGCTATCGACGTCATGCCTCGAGACTATGACCACCCCGAGGAAAACGATAACCGTGCCAGCCGCTACTGCCATGTCAGGCTGGCGTGAAGATGACGCAGACGTCGAGTGCCGTTCGATCTAGTCTCGCTAGCGCGGCTTGGTCTCCGCCAGATGACGACCGACGGCGAGCCACGCGCCCAACCAGCCCAATAGTGTACTAAAGAGCAGCAGAAAAACCGAGTTGGACACGCCTAAAGTCGGTAGCGCGAAGTGCGCGCCGTAGCTCTGGGCCAGCGCGTTCACCGGCGCGGCCAGCCAGTTGCCGCCCACGGCCAGAATACACAGCGCCAGCAGCCCACCGCCGAGCCCGTACCAGGCCCCGCTGTAGAGGAACGGCCGCCGGACGAACGCGTGGGTGGCACCGATCAGGGTCACCACTTCGATCTCCTGACGCCGACTCTCCACCGCCAGGCGGATGGTATTGCCCACCACCAGCAGTACGCCTAGCCCGAACAGCAACCCCAGCGCCAGCGCTACCCGCTGGCCCAGCGCCGCCAGCTGCTGCAGACGGTCGAGCCAGGCCAGGTCGAGGCGCACTTCGTCCACCCCCGGTAGCTGGCCGAGGCGTTGGCTCAGCGCCTGTACCGCGGCCGGGCTCGGGTCGTCCGGCGTCACCACCACGCTGGCCGGCAGCGGGTTGCGCTCGAGCTGACTGAGCGCGTCGTCCACCCCCAGGGCACGCTGGAACTCGTCCAGCCCCTCGGCGGCGGTCACCAGCCGCGTCCCGGCCACCCCGGGCTCGGCACCCAGCGTCTCGGAGAGCGCCAACGCGCGGCTCTCGTCGATATCGTGATCGAAGTAGACGGTCAGCGTAGCGCTCTCGTCGAGCTGGGCATCGAGCAGTTGGGCGCTGTCCAGCACCAGCCATAGCCCGGCGGGCAGGATCAAGGCGATGGCGATCGCCAGCATCGTCAGCAGCGTGGCCAGCGGCCGCCGCACCAGGCGCAGGGCGCTGTCGCCGAGCATGGCGCGGTGGTGGCGCAGCCAGGCGCGCCCGCCCCCCGCCGGCCCCGGGCGCGCGCGCTGGGCGCCGCGCGGCGCCGGCTGACGTTCGCTCATGCCGCCTCCCCGTCACGCACCAGGCGCCCCTCGCGCAGCTTGAGCACGCGGTGGCGCAGACGCGCGATCAGGGCCAGATCGTGGCTGGCGATCAGCACCGTGGTGCCGATGCGGTTGAAGTCCTCGAACAGCCGCATGATGTCGGCCGAGAGCTGGGGATCGAGATTACCGGTGGGCTCGTCGGCGAGCAGCAGCGCCGGCTTGTTGACCACCGCACGGGCGATGCCGACGCGCTGCTGCTCACCGGTGGAGAGCTCGATCGGCAGCGCGCGCTCGCGATGCAGCAGGCCGACCTTGTCGAGCGCCGCGCGCACCCGGCGTGCCGCCTCGTGGGGCTCGATCCCCTGGATGGTCAGTGGCAGCGCCACGTTGGCGAAGATATCGCGGTCGAACAGCAGCTGGTGATCCTGGAACACCACCCCGATCTGGCGCCGGTAATAGGGCACCTGGCTGAGGTGCAGGCGGTCGAGGTCGTGCCCGGCGACCAGTACGCGCCCGCGGGAGGGGCGCTCGAGGCGCATGATCAGCCGCAGCAGCGAGCTCTTGCCGGCGCCGGAGTGGCCGGTGAGAAACAGCATCTCGCCGCGCTCGACCCGGAAGTTGATATCGGCGAGCGCCTCGAACCGCCCGCCGTAGCGCTTGCCGACATGCTCGAAGGCGATCATGAAGCGGCGTCACCGTCCCGGTCGAACAGCGCCTTGACGAAGGTGTCGGCGTCGAACGGACGCAGGTCGTCGAGTGTCTCGCCGACCCCGATGAAGCGGATCGGCGTGCCCATCTTTTTGGCCAGGGCGAAGATGATGCCGCCCTTGGCGGTGCCGTCGAGCTTGGTCAGGGTGATCCCGGTGACCGGAATCGCTTCGTCGAAGGTGGTGGCCTGGGAGATGGCGTTCTGGCCGGTACCGGCGTCGAGCACCAGCATCACCTCGTGGGGCGCCGAGGCGTCGAGCTTGGCCATGACCCGCTGCACCTTCTTGAGCTCCTCCATCAGATGGCTCTTGTTGTGCAGCCGTCCGGCGGTGTCGGCGATCAACACGTCGACCTTGCGCGCACGTGCCGCCGCCACCGCATCGTAGATCACCGAGGCGCTGTCGGCGCCGGTGTGCTGGGCGATCACCGGTACCCGATTGCGCTCGCCCCACACCTTGAGCTGCTCCACCGCCGCGGCGCGGAAGGTGTCGCCGGCCGCCAGCATCACGCTGCGCCCCTCGTTCTGGAAGCGCTGGGTCAGCTTGCCGATGGTGGTGGTCTTGCCGACCCCATTGACGCCGACCATCAGGATCACGAAGGGTCCTTCGCCCTTGGGCGGCAGCGCCAGCGGCTGGGTCACCGGCTCGAGCAGCGCCGCCAGCTCCTCCTGCAGGGCGCGGTAGAGCGCATCGGCGTCGGCCAGTTCCTTGCGCGAGACGCGTTCGGTCAGCCGCGCGATGATCTCGCTGGTTGCCTCGATGCCCACGTCCGCCAGCAGCAGCTGGGTCTCGAGATCCTCCATCAGGTCATCGTCGATCTGCTTCTTGCCCAGCAGTAGATCGGCGATGCCGTCGGTCAGATTGGCGCGGGTACGCCCGAGGCCGGCACGCACCCGCGCCAGCCAGCCGCCCTTGGGCTTCTCGCGCGGAGCCGGGGGGCCTGCTCGGGTACGCTCTCGGGCGCGTCTGTTTCTTGGGTACTGACGTCGTTGCTGACGTCGACACTGGCCGGCCCGGTCGCTGCGGGCGCGCCGGTAACGACCTCGGCGGGCGTCGTTTCGGCCGCCGGGGCAGCGGCTGACGCAGCTTCGCCCTCGGCCGGCGCCGTGGCATCGCTGGTTTTCGGCGCCGCAGCCTCGCGCTCATCAAGCGCCGAAGACTCGTTCTCGTCCAGCGCCGAAGACTCGCCGTCTGCCGGCGCTGTGGCATCGTGGGCCAGCGCCGTCTCGCGGCTCGGCGCGGCCGGGGTCTCGTCGAGGGCGGAAACCGCGGCGTCAGCGGCCAGCGGGGCATCCAGCGCCGCGCGGGCGGCGCTCATCTCGACCGGCTCGGGGGCGTAGTCGACCGCGGCGCCACGCTCGGGGTCAGCGGCCTGCACGGCCTCGTCCGCGGCAGGCGCCTCAGCCTCGGGGGGCACCGGCTGCACCGCAGCGTCTTCTACCGGCGCCTCGGCGTCGGCGATACGGGCTTCTTCGGCGGCACGCGCTTCGGCCGCCTCCGCTTCCCGGCGGGCGGCTTCCTGCTCCTGCTGCTGTTTCTTGCGGCTCTTGAATAGTCCGAACATGGATGACTTCGCTGCTGATGGCCGTGGCGACGTCGCCGGGTCGGCGGGCGTCGACACGCTCTCGGAAAAGGTCGATATCGAGCGTCAATCCTATCACCGCGAGGGTGGCGGGGGTACAATTGCGCGCCATGAATCGACGTCGATCCCAGCGTGGCGCGCCCGGCGGGCGTGCCCCTCCCCTGCCGCCGACGGCGGCCGTCGCGGCCAGCGTGCCTCCCACGGCGGTCGCGGCGAACTGCGCCTGATCGGCGGTGAGTTCCGCCGTCGCCGGCTGCCGATCCTCGACAGCCCCGGGCTGCGCCCGACCCCGGACCGGGTGCGCGAGACGCTGTTCAACTGGCTCGCCTTCGAACTCGCGGGCACGCGGGTGCTGGACTTGTTCGCGGGTACCGGCGCGCTGGGGCTGGAAGCGCTCTCCCGCGGCGCCGGCGAGGTGCACTTCGTCGAAGCGGCAGCCCCAGTGGCCGCCGCGCTGACGCGCAATCTGGATACTCTGGGGGTGCAGGCAACGGTCCATCGCGGTGACGTCGCCAGCTATCTGGCCGGCACGGCGCGCCCCTTCGGGCTGGTGTTTCTCGACCCGCCGTTCCGTCAGGGGCTGGCGGCGGTCACCTGCGAGCGGCTGGAGCAGGGTGGATGGCTCACGCCGCATGCCTGGATCTACGTAGAGACCGAGCAGGAGCTGGCCTGGCAGCCGCCGCCCGGGTGGCAGCTACACCGCGAACTGCGCGCCGGCGACAGCCACGCCCGGCTGTTCCGGCGCACCCCGCCTGCCGCCTGACGCCGCCGTCTCCACATCGAGACGCTTGTCGCCATCGGCCACGCCACGTAGGCTGGCGACCAGCCGAATCATCGGCAGTGGCGGGCGTCATTCGTCACCTTACCCGCACGCCGGCGCGTTACGCCGGCGGCGCCTGCAACCGTCGTCAACCCCAAGGAGAGCGTCATGAACGGAGAGATCTTCGCCCAGCTAGAGCAGAAGATTCAGAACGCGGTCGACAGCATCGAAATGCTGAAGATGGAAAACGAAGAGCTGAAGGCCGAGAACGCCCAGCTGCGCCAGGAGCGCGACGAGTGGGAACGCCGCCTGGGCGGTCTGCTCGACAAGCTGCGCGCCCTCGACGAGACGCAAAGCGACTCCGGCGCCTGAAGCCACGTTCAGCCCGTCTCACGGCACCGACGACCGCCCCAGCCGTCGGTGTCGCCGCCTACTCCGCGGGCACGTCCGCCGGCAACGCCCGTGACATCAGCACCGCCTCTTCGCTGCCGCCATCGTCACAGCGGTAGTACCCCCGCCGCCGACCATCCTCGGCAAACCCCAGCTTGTGGTAGAGCCGCTGCGCGGCCTGGTTCGACGCCCGCACCTCCAGCAACATGCGCTCGGCCCCACCGCGCGCCGTTCGCGCCAGCAACCACGCCAGCAGCGCCGCGGCGAGACCGCGCCGGCGCGCGTCCGGGTGCACGCTGATCGACTGCAGCTCGGCATCGAACGGCAGATAGGCCACCACCGCCACCGCGCGCAGTTCGGCGGCATCGAATACGCCCCACACTTCCAGGGTATCGTCACTCAGCGCGCTGCCGAGCAGCGTAGTCGACCAGGCATCGTCATTGGCGAGCGCCTCGAAGCGAGCCCAGGACGCTAGATCGCCCGCGCCGAGCAGACGCGGCGACGCCGGCAGAGAGGGAGTGGCAGTCATACGCTGGGCTCGGCTCAGGCAGCGCCAGCGGCCGCCCGCCGCCAGGCCTCGCCGGTGGCATGCAGCTGCGGCCAGGAGGCACGCTTGGCCGCCGGGTCACCGAGCAGGCTGGCCGGATGCGGCCAGCGGTGGCAGTCGAACTCGAACGGGGTGTCGCCGGCAAACAGCGCCGCGGCATCAGCGCCGGGAATCACGATGGCGCCTTCGATGCTCAGACCGTTGCGCATCGCCTGACCACCGCAGAACACCGCCAGGCCATCGCGGGCCTCGCCCAACGGGTCGTCCACCGGCGTCTCCATCAGCGGCCAGTCGAGGCTCGCAAGCGCTCGCCAGTCGCCGGGCAGCCCGGCGGCCACGAGCATCTGCTTGAGCAGCGCCTGGGCGGGTGCCGGCAGCCCCTCGCGCCCGCCGGGCAACAGCAGCCACCAGCGCTGGTCGAGCACCGCAAGCGTCAGCGAGAAGCGCAGCGGTGCCGCCCGTTCACGGGTCGCCGCCTCGGGGGCGGGAGTCTCGGCCGGCGTATCGGTGGGGGTGTCGACGGGTTTATCGACGGATTTATCGAAGACGGCGGCCGACGTCTCGGCCGGCGCCGGATCTTCCCCCAGCAGGGCCCGGGCGCGCGCCACCGGGGCACGGCTGGCGCGCTGCGCAGCAGGCTCAGCAGCGGAGTCGGGGCGCATCGCCGCAGGCGTGCGCTCCGTGGACTGGGCAGCGGGCGTTTCCAGCAGCGCGTGGAGACGCTGGCCCGGCGCGGGTTTTTCCGCTGCCGCCGGCACCTCCCACTCGGACTGTGCGGTGGGCCGGGCATTGATCAGGCGGTAGCGTGACACCCAGGCCGGGATGCCCATCGCCTCCAGGTACTGCAGCCGTTGGGGGTCGGCGATCACCGCCCGCCTCCCCCACGGCAGTTGGGCGAGTCGGGACGACTGCCGCCACGCGCTGCCCACTGCTGCGGCGTATAGAGGTGCAGCGCCAGGGCGTGCACCGGGCCGGCCAGCTCATCGGCCAGCACCGAGTAGATCAACTGGTGGCGCTTGACCGGCATCAGCCCGGCGAAGCGCTCGGAGACCAGCGTCACCTTGAAGTGGGTTTCCGAATCGGGCGGCACATGGTGCATGTGGCTCTCGTTCTCGACCGTCAGATACTGCGGCTCGAGCGTGGCCAGCTTTTCTTCGATGCGGGTTTGAACACTCATGCAACACCTCCTGTGCCAGTCGGGTCATTGTAACGTCTGGCGGCCGTCGCGGCGACGCCACCGGCAGCCGTCTCAGCCGCGGCGGTCGCGGGCCGCCAGGGGTACCCGGTAGAGGCTCAGCCCCAGCGCCACCACCACCGAGACGCAGCCCAGCCACAGCGACAGCGTCAGCGAGCCGAACGACAGCCCCAGAATCAGACCCACCAGGGCGGTGCCCAGTGACTGGCCGAAAGTGCGCACCGAGGCCAGCACGCCGGAGGCGTTGGCGCTCAGCGCCAGCGGCACACTGCCGATCATCTCGCGGTTGTTGGGCGCCTGGAACAGGCCGTAGCCGACGCCGCACAGCGCCGTGCGCCAGATCACATCGACATAGCCGGAGTCGGCATCGAGCCCGGTCAGCGCCAGCATGCCGAGCAGGAACAGCCCGAGTCCCATCGAGCTGATCAGCGCCGGATTGCCCTTGTCGGCGAGCCGCCCGGCCACCGGCCCGATCACCATGATCACCAGCGGCCAGGGGGTGAACAGCAGCGCCGAGGCGATCGGCGAGACGCCCATCACCGTCTGGTAGAGAAATGGCAGCCCGACGAAGGCGATGCCCTGGGCCAGGAAGGCGAACATCGAGGTGACCGCGGCGAACGAGAAGCGCGGCTCTTCGAACAGCGCCAGCGGCACCAGCGGGCTGGCGACGTGGCGCTGGCGATAGACGAAGCCGACCAGACAGACCAGTGCCAGGGCCAGGGTGACCAGCGCCATCGCCCCACCGCCGCCATGGCCGAACTGATCCAGGGCGAAGACGCTGCCGCTCAACATCACGATCGACAGCAGCGCCCCCCAGACATCGAAGTGCGCTCGCCGGGCCGGCTCACGCGGCAGCGAACGGGTCGCCAGAAACAGCGCAAGCCCCCCCACCGGGACATTGATCGCGAACAGCCAAGGCCAGCTCGCCAGATGCAGGATCAGCCCACCGATCGACGGCCCGGCGGCGATCCCGAAAGCCACGGTGAGGGCGCTGAGGCCGATCGCCGAGCCCAGCAGGCGGGTAGGGAAGATGACCCGATAGAGCGACGGGCCGATACTCAGCATCGCCGCGGCACCGATACCCTGCAGCATGCGCGACACCAGCAAAAGCTCGAACGAACGCGACAGCGCGCAGGCCAGCGAGGCCAGGGTGAACACCGCCAGACCGCCGATATAGAGTCGATGCCGGCCGATCACCCGGCTCAGCGCGGCGAAGGTGAGCAGCAGCGCCGCGGTGACCAACTGATAGACGTTGGCGATCCAGATCGATGCCGAGCCGCTGATGTCGAGCTCGTCGGCCAGGGTCGGCAGCGCGATATTGACGATGCCGCTGTCGAGCACCGCCATCTGCGTGCCGGTGACCAGTGCCAGCAGCGCCAGCTTGCGCTCGCGCCCGGGCAGCCCGTCGTCGCCGTCACGCACTTCGAACAGCCGTTTCAGCATGCCGCCACGCCCATCTCCGATAGTGCGCAGCGGCCAGTCAGGCCCAGGGTCTCGCTCACTCCTCGTCGGTCTCCATCAGCAGCTCGTCATCCACCTCGGCGGTCTCCAGCTCGACCTCGTCATCCAGGTCGATCGCCAGATAGCTGTGCTCGACGGTCAGGAACTGTTCGAACAGGGCCAGATCGACCACCTCCGGCCACTGCCGAGAATCCTCTTCCCAGGCGCGCAGCTCGCTTTCGAGAATATCCACGCAGCGCTCTTCGACGTAGGCCGCCAGCGCTTCCGGCGTGTCCATCTCGGGGATCAGATAGACAGTGGTCTCAGCCGCGATATCGTCGAGGGTGAGATCGTCCTCGCCCATGGTGGGTTCGAGCGAATTGACCCAGTCGACGAAGGCCTGAGTGGGCTTCACGCTGAGTGCGGAACGGTTGAGCAGCTTCATGGTGTCACCCCTTTGCATCGAAACCGACGGCGTCGAGCCTGCCAGCCCTCAGGCCGGTGAGCTCGACGCCGCACTGGTGCGGCGCTGCGCGCAGCGCCGACAGTATGAGCGTTCGTCGCGCCCATGACCAACCCTGGATTGCGGCGCTCGACGACAGCGGCACGGCGGATGCAATCGGCGCGGCGGCGCCCTACACTGGCGCCCCTTGTCAGCCGGCTGCCGTCACCGCCATGTCCTCTTCGTTCGACCCCAGCACCCTCGATGATCTGCTCGCGCGTATCGCCCGCGACGCGCCGCGCCACTTCGGTGAGGGCCAGGTGGCCAGCTACATCCCGGCGCTGGCGGAAGTGGTGCCGGATCAGTTCGGCATCGCCGTGTGCGACGTCGCCGGGCGCGTCTACCGGGCCGGAGCGGCGGATACACCGTTCTCGATCCAGTCGATCTCCAAGCTGCTCAATCTGATCATCGCGATCCAGCATCTGGACGAGGCCGATATCTGGCAGCGGGTCGGCCGCGAGCCCTCGGGGCAGGCGTTCAACTCGATCGTGCAGCTGGAAGTGGAGCGCGGCATTCCGCGCAACCCCTTCATCAACGCCGGCGCGCTGCTGGTCACCGATCTACTGGTATCGCGGATCATGTCGATCCACTGGGTCATGCGCGAGCTGGCGCGGCGCCTGGCGAGCAACCCGGGGCTCGGCTTCGATACCCGGGTCGCCAGCTCGGAGATGGCGCACAAGGCGCGCAACGCCGCACTCGCCTATCTGATGAAGGCCTACGGCAATCTTCACGGCGAGGTCGACGAGGTGCTCGACGTCTACTTCCACGGCTGCGCGCTGTCGATGAGCTGCGTCGACGTGGCGCGGGCGTTCGCCTTCCTGGCCAATCGCGGCGTGCATCCGGGCGACGGCAGCGTCATCGTCACCCCGCAGCAGAATCGCCAGCTCAACGCCCTGCTGCTCACCTGCGGTCTCTACGACGCCGCCGGCGACTTCGCCTGGCGCGTGGGCCTGCCCGGCAAGAGCGGCGTGGGTGGCGGCATCGTGGCGATCGTGCCGGGCCAGATGAGCCTGTGCGTGTGGTCGCCGCGGCTCGACAGCTACGGCAACTCGGTCGCCGGCCTGCGTGCGCTGGAAACCCTGGTCGAGGGTCTGGGCGTCGCCCCGCTGGGCTGAACGCCCCCGCCTCGCCGCCGGCGAATCACATCACGCGCGGGCCAGCGCCGTCGCTCGCGCAGCGGGCGCCGGCGACCACGCTGGCCCGCGCGGCGATCACTCCGGGCGCATCGCCGGGAACAGCAGCACGTCGCGGATCGAAGGGCTGTCGGTGAGCAGCATCACCAGGCGGTCGATGCCGATACCCTCGCCCGCGGTGGGCGGCATGCCGTACTCCAGCGCGCGCACGTAGTCGGCGTCGTAGTACATCGCCTCGAGATCGCCGGCATCCTTCTCCGCGGCCTGGGCGGCGAAGCGCTCGGCCTGGTCTTCGGCATCGTTGAGCTCGGAGAAGCCGTTGGCGATCTCGCGCCCGCCGACGAAGAACTCGAAGCGGTCGGTGACGTGCGGGTTGGCGTCGTTGCGCCGCGCCAGCGGGCTGACCTCGGCCGGATACTCGGTGATGAAGGTGGGCTGATCGAGGCGATGCTCGGCCACCGCCTCGAAAATCTCGGTCTGCAGCTTGCCCAGGCCCCAGCTCGCCTTGACCTCGATACCCAGGCGGCGGCAGGTGGCGGTGGCGCCGTCGAGCGTGTCGATGTCCGCCTCGCCGATGCCGTCGCCATGTTCGAGGATCGACTGGCGCAGGGTCAGGCGCCGGAACGGCTGGCCCAGGTCATACTCGGTGCCCTGATAGACCACCACGCTGCTGCCCAGCACGCGCTCGGCGACGTCACGGATCATCGCCTCGGTGAAGTCGAGCAGGTCCTGGTAGTCGGCGTAGGCCCAGTAGAACTCGAGCATGGTGAACTCGGGGTTGTGACGCGTCGACAGCCCCTCGTTGCGGAAGTTGCGGTTGATCTCGAACACCCGCTCGAAGCCGCCCACCACCAGTCGCTTGAGATAGAGCTCCGGGGCGATGCGCAGATACATGTCGATATCCAGCGCATTGTGGTGGGTGACGAAGGGCCGCGCGGTGGCACCGCCGGGGATCGGCTGCAGCATCGGCGTCTCGACCTCCATGAAGCCACGCTCGACCATGAAGCGCCGGATCGCCGCGATTACCCCCGAGCGCACCTCGAACACCCGCCGCGACTGCGGGTTCATGATCAGGTCGACATAGCGCTGCCGGTAGCGCGCCTCGAGATCGGTGAGACCGTGGAACTTGTCGGGCAGCGGACGCAGGCTCTTGGTCAGCAGCTGCGCCTGGCGCAGCATGACGTAGAGATCGCCCTTGCCGGATTTGTGCACCGGGCCGCTGCCGGCGACGATATCGCCGATATCCCAGCTCTGGATGTCCGCCAGCAGCTCGGCGGGCAGCCCCTTCTTGTCGACGTAGAGCTGGATCTGCCCGGAGACGTCCTGGATCACGATGAACGGGCCGCGCTTGCGCATGATCCGCCCGGCGACCGCAGCCTGACGGTCCAGCGCCTCCAGCGCCGCCTTGTCGTGCTCGCCCAGCTCGGCCTGCAGCTCGGCGGCCAGGCTGTCACGGCGGAAGGCGTTGGGGAAGGCGCTGCCGCCCTGCTCCGCCGCGCGCTCGCGGCGTTCCGCCAGCTTGCCGCGACGCTCCGCGATCAGCCGGTTTTCTTCCTGCACGTCGGTCGGTGCAGTGGAGGGAGATTGCGGGTTGTCCTGGTTCGCCATGTCGTCGCCTGTGGAAAATCGTATCTATGAAGTCGTCGAATCGATAACGCCGTCGAATCCGTGAAACGCTCGGCTCACTGCTGCGCGCCTTGCCCTGGCCCAGCGCTAGAGGGTCTGGCAATGCGCGCTCAGGGAATCAACCGGCCAACGCTCGCAGCGCGGGGATCGAATTCCCGAACCGCTCTAGGGTATCAACCCGGCCGGCGCTAGCAGCGCGGGGTTCGAGCGCTTGAACCGTTCCAAGGGCCGCTACGAGCGATGCCAAGACAAGGCGAAACTCGACGAGCCAGCGGAGTTGACTGGAGTGTCAATGAGCATGGCGAGTCGAGTTTCAACGCCGTATTGGCAAGCGCAGTCGGCCCGAATCAGAGCCCCTGTTTCAGGCTCGCCTCGATAAACTGATCCAACTCCCCATCGAGCACCTTCTCGCAGTTGCTCGTTTGCACCCCGGTGCGCAGATCCTTGATCCGCTGGTCGTCGAGCACGTAGGAGCGGATCTGGCTGCCCCAGCCGATATCGGCCTTGCTGTCCTCGGCCTGCTGCTTGGCGGCATTGCGCTTCTGCATCTCGTGCTCCCACAGCTTCGCCTTGAGCTGTTTCATGGCGAAGTCGCGGTTGGCGTGCTGGCTACGCTGGCTCTGGCACGCCACCACGATACCGGTGGGCTCGTGGGTGATACGCACCGCCGAGTCGGTGGTGTTGACGTGCTGACCGCCGGCCCCGGAGGAGCGGTAGGTGTCGACACGCAGATCGGACGGGTTGATCTCCACCTCGAAGTTGTCATCGACCTCGGGAGAGAGGAACACCGAGGCGAACGAGGTGTGCCGGCGCCCGCCGGAGTCGAACGGACTCTTGCGCACCAGCCGGTGCACGCCGGTCTCGGTGCGCAGCCAGCCGAAGGCGTAATCGCCCTGAACATGCACGGTGGCCGACTTGATGCCCGCGACCTCACCGGCGGAGACTTCGGTCAGCTCCGCCTTGAAGCCGTGGTGCTCGGCCCAGCGCAGATACATGCGCAGCAGCATGTTGGCCCAGTCCTGGGCCTCGGTGCCACCGGAGCCGGCCTGGATGTCGAGATAGGCGTTGTTCTCGTCCATCTCTCCGGCGAACATGCGCCGGAACTCCAGCTTGTCCAGCTGCCCTTCGAGGTAGGCGAGTTCCTTGCGTACCTCATCGACGGTGGCATCGTCCTCTTCCATCACCGCCAGTTCGAGCAGCTCGCGGTTGTCGGCGAGGCCGCTGTCCAGGGTATCGATGGTCTCGACCACGGCTTCCAGCGACGCCCGCTCCTTGCCCAGTTTCTGGGCGTAGTCGGGGTCGTTCCAGACCTCGGGGTTCTCCAGCTCGCGCGAGACTTCTTCTAGCCGATCCTTCTTCTCGGCATAGTCAAAGATACCCCCTCAGGACGTCTGTCCGTTCGGACAGGTCCTTGATGAGGTTGTTGATCGGATTGATCTCTTGCATGGGACTCCTGCCATCATGAGCATGGGCGCCCGCCAGGCCGCGCCAACCGCGGGGGCGGCACCCGGCGCCGGGCTGCGCCAAAAGGTCGACTATTGTAGCCAAACGCCGGCAGAGCGTCATCCCGGCTTCGCCGGCCGGCGTGGTGACATTGCATCAGGGGCGAGACGCGGGAGCGCACGCGGTAGATAGTTATAACGGTTTCACTATTATTCATTTACCCCGGCCGCAAAGGCCCTGCTAACGTCGACGGCCATCAGCGCCACCCGTGCATACCCGGATGCCGCTACCGGATAGTCGTCACCCTATCGCCATGACCAACGACACATCTTCATGACCAACGACACATCTTCATGACCAACAACAGCTACAAGGAACCCTTGCCGATGCGCTCTCATCCGCTCGCCCTCGCCATCGGTCTGGCCGCCGGCCTGACCTCGCTCTCGCTGCCCGCTGCCACGCTGCACATGGGGATCTCGGGCGATCCCGCCTCGCTCAGCCCGGCCAAGATCACCGGCGGCGTGTGGGAAGAGGACGTATTGCGCGACCTGTTCGAGGGGCCGATCGCGATCGACGCCGAGGGCCATATCATCCCCGGCGCGGCAGAGAGCTGGGAGATCTCCGACGACGGCAAGACCTATACCTTTCATCTGCGCGACGGGCTCGAGTGGTCCGACGGCCAGCCTTTGACCGCCGACGACTTCGTCTTCGCCTATCGCCATCAGGTCGACCCCAAGACCGCCTCCAACTACGCCCACCGCCTCTATCCGGTAGTCAACGCCCAGGCGATCAACGCCGGCAAGAAGCCGCTCGAGACGCTCGGCGTCGCTTCTCTCGACGATGGCAAGACGCTTCGGATCACCCTCAACGAGCCCACGGTCTACTTCCTCAAGACCCTGGTACTGCCGTTCGCCTATCCGATCCCCCAGCATCTCTACGCCAAGTACGGCGACGACTGGAGCGACCCGTCGCATATCGCGGTCAACGGCGCCTTCAAGCCAGTCAAATGGGTCTCCAACACCGAGCTGGAAACGGTCAAGAACACACACTTCCATGATGCCGACAACGTCAGCCTGGATGGCGTCGACTACTATCCGCTGGAGGACAAGGTGGCCGGCATCCAGCGCTTCCGCGCCGGCGAGCTGGATATCCTGCGCGACTATCCCGCGGCGCAGTATCCGCGCCTCTCGAAGACACTCCCCGATGCCACCCACCGCTTTCCGTCGCTGGGTACCTACTACTACGTCTACAACCTGCGCGACGGCTCGCCGGTGGCCGACAAGCGGGTACGCGAGGCGCTGAGTCTGGCGATCCGCCGCGACGTGATCGCCGAACAGCTGCTCAAGGGCGCGGTCACCGCGGCCACCTCGCTGGTGCCGCCGGGGACCAGCGACTATCAGGCGCAGTCGCAGCCAGGGCTCGACGACCCCATCGATACCCGCCTGACCAAGGCCAAGGCACTGATGCAAGAGGCCGGTTACGGCCCGGACAAACCGCTGAAGCTGACCCTGCGCTTCAATAGCGGCGATGAGCATCGCCAGATCGCAGTCGCTGTGGCCGCCATGTGGAAACCGCTGGGGGTCGATGTCGAACTGCGCAACACCGAGGCCAACATCCACTATGCCGACCTGATGCAGGGGGATTTCCAGGTCGCCCGCGCTGCCTGGATCTCGAGCTACGACGACGCCCAGAACTTCCTCCAGCTGCTCTCTGCCGAGACCAACAACTACGGCGCCTACCACGACGCGCGCTACGACCAGCTGCTGAGTGAATCGGATCGCGAGCAGGACCCGGCCAAGCGGGCCAAGCTGATGCAGCAAGCCGAGGCGCTGGGGTTGGCCGACTATCCGTTGACGCCGATCTACACCTACAGCTCGCGCAATCTGGTCGCACCGGCACTCACCGGCTGGGACGACAACCCCCTCGACATGCATGCCTCACGCTGGGTGCACAAGCCGGAGTGATGCTCGCCCCCGGCGGTCACGGCGCTCAAGCGCGCTGTGCCGCCGCCGATAAAAGGTGCGAGTGGCGGCAGGGCGCGGCGTTGCCGGCGTGACCGGCACCGACCTTCGAACTGCCCCGGGAGAGCTTCATGCGGCACCTTGCGCCAGCCGTCACCAAGCCGCGTCGCGCTATCCATGATCACCACTTCCGTGCCCACTGTGCCTGTCTCTGCCTGCTCCTGCTGGCGCTCGTCACGCTGATACACACCGGTCCGGCCCGTGCCGGCGCCCTGGGCCAGGGCGACTGGCTGCTGCGCGGTCTGGTGCTAGGCAGTCATGCCTCCCAGGTTCATTCGACGATATCGACCATCGGCGGCGAAGTGGAGATCGCCTCCCGCATCCAGCCGGGCGCCGACCTCAGCTACTTCCTGAGCGAGCGCTGGGCACTCCAGTTCACCGGCGGCATCTCGCGTACGCACTACCGGGTACGCGATTCCCTGATCGGCGACTTCGATGTCGGCCGCGTCGACAGCTACAGCGGAGCACTCTCGCTGCAGTACCACTTCATTCCCTGGGGCGCACTGACGCCCTACCTCGGCGCCGGGCTCTATCATGCCCGCGAACGTCATGTCGAACCCGCAACCGGCATCCCCGATTTCTCGGTCGAGCCGGTCACCGGCCCCCTACTGGTGGCCGGTGCCGACTATCATGTGAGTGGTGACTGGTTCGTCAGTGCCAGCCTGCACTACCTGAAGGTGCCCACCTATCGTTTCGAAGGCGAAGGCTTCAGCAGCGAACTGCGGGCCAACATCTGGACGCTCGGCGCCGGGCTCGGCTACCGCTTCTGACACCGACGAGCCGGCACGGCCAGGGAAAAGATCATGCATATGACCGACGATGCCCTGCTCACGGCGACGCTGAGTCGCGCCGCCTTTCTGCTGGTATTCCTGACCGTGGTCCTGAGCCAGCTACATGAGCGTTTCCTGTGGCACTGGCTGTCGGCACTGATCGGCTCGTCTCTGGGGACGGCGCTGATGGCACAGTTTCCGGTCGACGGCGAGCCCGGTCTGGCACTCGGCCTGGCAACCTATCTGCTCTTCATGATCAGCCTGATCGGCTCCTGGAGCGGCGTGCGGCTCTTCTATCGACGGCGCGTCGACCCGCGCCTGCTGGGCGCCATAATACTGCTGCCACTACTGATCTATACCGTACTCGATCTTTTCCAGGTGGCACTGAACTACCGCCGCTTCGTCATCACCTTGGCCTGCACGCTACCGGCCTGCCTGACGGTGTTCGAGATCCTCAGACCCGCCTCGGAGCGCCTGTTTTCGCCGATCGTCGTGGCGCTGGCGTTCATCGCCTACGCCGTGGCCCTGGCCGGTACCGGCGTGGCGCTGCTGCTGAATCTCACGCCGCCGACGCAGGAGGCGGTCAACTACCCCTCCTTCGCCGTCGACCGTGTCGCTAGCATCCTGGTCTACTTCGGCTATATCGCCATGGCTGGCGAGCGCGCCAACCGCGCCCTGCGCCAGCAGGCCGAGACCGACCAGCTCACCGGGCTGGCCAACCGCCACGGCGCCCAGCGCGCCCTGAACCGGCTGGAGGCAGCGCGCACGACGGGCGCAGAGGGAGTTCGGACCAGCGTATTGCTCGCGGATGTCGACCACTTCAAGCGCATCAACGACACCTATGGCCACGAGGTCGGTGACAGCGTGATCGTCGCGGTCGCCGCGCGCCTGCGCGGGGCCGTGCGCGACGGCGACGTCGCGGTGCGCTGGGGCGGAGAAGAGTTTCTGGTACTGCTGCCCGCCACGGACGCCACAGCGGCACAGGTGATCGCCGAACGCCTGCGCGATGCGGTGATACACACGCCGGTGCACGCCGACGGCCATGATATTCCGGTGACGCTCTCGATCGGCATCGCCGAGGCGACATCGGAGGGCGAGACGCTCAGCGCGGCCATCGTCAGCGCCGACCGCGCCCTCTACCGGGCCAAACGCCAGGGCCGCGACCGTGTATGTCTCGACACCACGCAGAGCGACGAGATCACGATCAGCTCCGCGTCTTGATCTGGCCACGCCGGGCCCAGCTTCCCCGCACGACCTCGCCATAGCACCCGCCACACTCCTCGCCGCCTGCCATCCGGCCTGCTATGCATGAGATGAAATACGTCATCGAGCATTTGAATTAGACGCATCAGGCCGATCGCGCGATGGTGTCGCATCGGCAGCTCGCCGGGCACTGTTCGAGCCCCGCGTGCGCGCCACAACAACAAACACATTCGGAGACATCGACGATGCCCTTCCCCGCTCTTCCCCGCGGCCTCTATGCCGTCAGTGCCCTCGCGCTCGCCATCGGCAGCCTCGCCGCCCCGGCCCAGGCCGACACGCTCAATATCGGCATCCAGGGCGAACTCGCCTCCTTCGACACCTCCCAAGTGTCAGGCGGGGTGTGGGAATCCCAGGTACTGATGGATGTCTTCGAAGGCCTGGTCGTGCAATCACCGACAGGCGAGCTGCTGCCGGGTATGGCGACGCGCTGGGAGGTCTCCGACGACGGCAAGACCTATACCTTCCATCTGCGCGACAACGCCAAGTGGTCGGACGGCGAGCCGGTCACCGCCGAGGATTTCGTGTTCGGCTGGCAGCATCTGCTGGCACCCAAGAACGCCTCCAAGTACGCCTATATGCTCTACCCGGTCGCCAATGCCGAGGCGATCAACACCGGCAAGCAGCCGGCCGAGAGCCTGGGCGCCAAATCGCTGGATGGTGGCAAGACCCTCGAGGTGACGCTCAATCACCCGACGCCCTATTTTCTGCAGCTGCTGACCCACTACACCGCCTATCCGGTGCCCAAGCATCTGGTCGACAAGTACGGCCGCGACTGGGTCAAACTGGACCACATTGCCACCAATGGCGCCTTTCACCCGGTACAGTGGGTCTCGCAGTCGCGCATCAGCGTCGAGAAGAGCCCGACCTACTATGACGCCGACGAGGTCGCGCTGGATGGGGTCAACTACTACACCACCGAGGATCGCAACGCCGGTATCTCGCGTTTCCGCGCCGGCGAACTGGACGTGCTGGCGGACTACCCTTCCAGCCGCTACCAGTGGCTCAAGGAGAACCTGCCCGACGCCACGCACATGAGTCCGATGCTGGGCTCTTACTACTACGTGCTCAACTTCCGCGACGGACACCCGACCACCGACAAGCGTGTTCGTGAAGCGCTCAATCTGGCGGTTCGACGTAATGTCATCTCGCAGCAGATCATGGCCGGCTCGTTCAAGGCGTCCACCGGATTGGTGCCGCCCGGCACCAACCACTATCAGGCCCAGCACATGGACCTGGGCAGCGACGACATGAATGCGCGCATGGCCAAGGCCAAGGCGCTGCTCAAGGAGGCCGGTTACGGCCCGGACCATCCGCTGACGCTGCGCCTGCGCTACAACACCAGCGACGAGCACAAGAAGATCGCCATTGCCGTGGCGGCGATGTGGAAACCGCTCGGCGTCGACGTGCAGATGGTCAACTCCGAAGCCACCGTCCACTACCAAACGATTGCCCAGGGGGATTTCGATGTCGCCCGGGCCGGCTGGATCGCCGACTACAACGACGCCGAGAACTTCCTCGCCCTGCTGCATACCGGGGTAGGCAACAACTATGGCGCCTACTCCAACCCCGCCTACGACAAGCTGATGGATAAGGCGGCGCAGACCCTGGATCTGGATGCGCGCGAGAAACTGCTCGAACAGGCCGAGGATCTGGCGCTGAACGATTACGCGCTGGTGCCGCTGCTCACCTACGTCACCCGTAACCTGGTCAATCCCAAGCTCCAGGGCTGGGAGGACAACGTCGAGGACGACCATCCGTCGCGCTGGGTGAGCTTCAAGGACTGAGCGCACGCGCACCGAATCGGGGGAACCGAGCATGCCGCGTATCGCTGTCTCCGTCGCCGGCCTGTGGCGCTCGCCTCAGGCCGCCCGCACCATCGATGCTCCGGCGCTGGCGGCGCCGGTCCAGCTCGAGCGCTGGCTGGCGGCACTCGATGACGACACCCGTGTGGCGCTGTGCCGCGACAAGCTGCTGGTCAGCCAGGTGCTGTTCGATACCCCGGTGAATGTGCTCGAGCGCACCACCGACGCCGCCGGCCGCGCCTGGTGCCGGGTGGTGGTGCCGAGCCAGTCGAGCGCCCTCGATCCGCGCGGCTACCCCGGCTGGCTGCCGGCGGCGCAGCTCGCCGAGGTCGTCGACGAGGTCGAGGGTGACATCGAGGGCGAGGTGGTGGTCACGGCGCCGTGCACCGAACTGGTTATGACAGCCCCGCAGCGCGGCCGGCCCGTGGCCGACCGGCTGGCACTGAGCTTCATGACCCGGCTGCGTCGGCTGGCCGTGACGCCGGCACGGGTCGAGGTGATCTCACCGCTGGGCCGTGGCTGGCTGCCGCGCGACAGTGTACGGCTGGCGGAGACCCCGCTGCCCGCGGATGCCGCCACCCTGGCCTGGCTGGGCCGACGCTTCGAGGGGCTGCGCTATCTGTGGGCGGGCAATTCGAGCTTCGGCTATGACTGCTCGGGGCTGGTGCACAGCCTGTTCGCGGCGGTCGGGATCGCACTGCCGCGCGACGCCGGCGATCAGCTCGCCAGCGGCACGCCGGTGGCTCTGGAGGCACGCCGCGCCGGCGATCTGCTCTACTTCGAGAAGCCGGATGCCAGCGGACGCCTGGTGGTCGACCATGTGGGGCTCTATCTGGGTGACGACACCCTGCTCCACGCGCCGACCAACAACGCCCGCGTCGAGCGCCGCCGGCTCAGCGGCAGCCACTATGCCGAACAGTTGTGTGCGGTACGCCGCCACCTCGACTGAGTAAGTCGTCGTCAGCACAGGCCCCGGAGAGCCGTCAGCGCTGTATCGATAGAGAGCCGTCAGCGCTGTATCGATAGAGAGCCGTCAGCGCTGTATCGATAGAGAGCCCTCAGCGCTTTTATAGAGAGCCTCAGCGCTATCGAGTGCCGGCCTCCCCGGGATGACATAGGATCGAGACGGGTAAGGCGTCCATGCAACGCCCCCGGGCGGTGCAGCCCCGAACGCTGCGCCTCGCATAACAACACAAGGACTCGATCATGTTCGATTCACGCACACGCCGTCTCACGGCCCGCTGCCTCCCCCTGCTGCTGGGGGCGCTGTCACTCTCCGCCCCAGCCGCGGCGGCGACACTGGCCATCGGCATCCAGGGTGAGCCCGCCTCGCTGGACAGCGCGCGCATCGGTGGTACCACCTGGGAGAACGACGTGCTGGGCGACCTGTTCGAGGGGCTGGTCACCCTCGATCCCGCCGGCCACTATGTCCCCGGCGTCGCCCGCAGTTGGGAAGTCAGCGACGACGGCAAGACTTACACCTTTCACCTGCGCGACGACGCCGACTGGTCGGACGGCCAGCCGGTGGTGGCGGCAGACTTCGTGCTCGCCTTCCAGCGCCTGTTCGACCCCGCCAACGGCGCCGTCTACGCCAATCTGTTCTACCCTATCCGCGGCGCCGAGGCGCACACCAAGGGCGTAGCCGACGCCCCGCCGCTGGGCGTCGTCGCGCTGGACGCCAAGACGCTCCAGATCACGCTCGAGCGTCCCACGCCCTACTTCACCACGCTGCTGGCGCATATCGCCGCCTCACCGGTGCCGGCCCACGTGGTCGCGCGCTACGGCGATGCCTGGACCCAGATGGACCATATCGTCACCAACGGCGCCTTCACGCCCACCTCGTGGGTCTCCCACGACCATATCGCGGCACGCAAGAATCCCGAGTTCCACGCCGCCGCCGAGGTCACCCTCGACGGCGTCGACTACTACCCGGTGGAGGATCGCAGCGCCGCGCTGCAGCGCTTCCGCGCCGGGGGCCTGGATATCGTCCGCGACTTCTCGCCGGATCGCTATCAGTGGCTGCAAGACAACCTGCCCGACGCCGTCCACCTGGCGCCGCAGCTCGCCAATTACTACTTCGCGCTCAACCAGCGCGACGGCCATCCGACGGCCGACAAGCGCGTGCGCGAGGCGCTCAATCTGGCCATCCGCCGCGAGGTGATCGCCAAGCAGATCATGGGTGGCGTGGTCGCGCCGGCCAGCGGCTTCGTGCCCGGCGGCGTCGCCCACTACGACGCCCAGCGCATGCCCGGCCTGGATCGGCCGATGGATGAGCGGATTGCCCAGGCCAAGCGCCTGCTCGAAGACGCCGGCTACGGTCCCGACCACCCGCTCGAACTGACCCTGCGCTACTCCACCACCGAGGCCAACAAGCGCATCGCCGTGGCACTGGCGGCGATGTGGCAGCCGCTGGGGGTGAAGACACAGCTGATCAACGCCGAGGGCGCGGTCCACTATGCCGAGCTGGCTAACGGCAATTTCGACGTCGGCCGCGCCAGCTGGGTCGCCGACTTCGACGACGCCAGCAACTTCCTCGGCATCCTGCAGAGCGATGCGCCCAAGAACTACGGCGGCTATCGCAGCCCGGCGTTCGACGCGCTGATGCGCGCGGCCAGCCAGGAGCCCGACGCCGAATCCCGTCAGCAACTGCTCGAACAGGCCGAGCGCCAGGCCCTGGGCGACTACGCCATGGCGCCGATCTACATCGACGTCTCGCGCAACCTGGTCGCCCCCGACCTCTCGGGCTGGCAGGACAACGCGCTCAACCGCCATCTGTCGCGCTGGCTCTCCCGCGACGATTGACATTCACCCCGCCGCCGGAGAGCGATGATCCGCGCGGCGGCCCGACAAGAACGCCAAAAAGATGCTTTCACGACAGCTCATTGCCGCCCTCGGCGGACTCGCGCTCGGCGCCCTGGCCACCTCGGCCCAGGCCTTCAGCGTCAATATCGCCAACGGTGCCGAGCCGGGCACCCTCGACCCGCAGAAGACCAGCGGCACCTGGGAGACGCGCATCACCCGCGCGCTGTTCGAGGGGCTGGTCACCTATGCCGCCGACGGCAGCCTGGTGCCGGGGCTGGCCGAGCGCTGGGAGATCAGCGCCGACGGCAAGACCTACACCTTTCACCTGCGCGATGCCGAGTGGTCCGATGGTGAACCGATCACCGCCGAAGACGCCGCGTTCGCCCTGCGCCGGGTGCTCGAGCCGGCCATCGCCAACCACAATGCCAATCTCTACTACCCCATCGTCGGCGCGCGCGCGATCAACGCCGGCGAGGCCGCCCCGGCAAGCCTGGGCGTGGAGACGCCGGACGCCCACACCCTGAAGATCCACCTGACCCAACCCACCGCCTGGTTCCTGCAGGCGCTGGCGATGACCGAAGCCGCGCCGCTACCGGCACACGCCATCGAGGCCGCCGGCGAGCACTGGGTCGAGCCGGGCAAGACGGTCTCCAGCGGCGCCTTCACCCTGAGCGAATGGCAGCCCCAGGCGCGCATCGTGATCGCCAAGAACCCGCACTTCCACGCCGCCCAGAACGTCGCCCTGGATCAGGCCATCTTCTACCCGATCGACGACGCCGGCTCGGCGCTCAACCGTTTCCGCACCGGCGAGATGGATATCGCCTACTCCAGCGTGCCGTCGTCGCGCTTCGCCTGGGCCAAGCGGAATCTGGCGGATGCGCTGCGCGTGGGTCCGCTGACGGCGGAGTACTTCTACATGTTCAACCTGCGCGACGGCCAGCCGCTGGCCGACCGTCGCGTACGCGAAGCGCTCAACCTGGCGGTACGCCGCGAAGTGATCACCGGCCAGATCCTGGGCCAGGGGCAGACGCCCTCGACCTGGTTCGTGCCGCGCGGCACCGCCAACGCGCCCGGCGGCCAGATGGCCTTCGCCGACATGTCGATGGAAGACCGCCTGACCCGCGCCCGGCAGTTGATGAAAGCGGCCGGCTACGGCCCCGAGCATCCGCTGCGGCTGACGCTCAACTACAACACCCTCGAGGATCACAAGAAGATCGCAGTGGCAGTGGCGGCGATGTGGAAGCCGCTGGGGGTCGAGGTCGCGCTGGTCAACTCGGAAGCAGCGGTGCACTACGCCACCATCCGCCAGGGCAAGTTCGAAGTCGCCCGCTACGGCATGGTGGCGACGATCAACGACCCGTTCGATTTCCTCGGCTCCTACGCCGACGACGGCTCGGCCAGCCGCGCCAGCGGCTATCACGACGCCGAGTATGACGCCCTGGTGGCCAGAAGCACCGGCGAGCTCGACCCGGCGACGCGCCAGCGCACCCTGACCCAGGCGCAACAGCGGCTGCTCGACGACTACGCCCTGCTGCCGCTCTACGACTACGTTTCCGTGCACCTGGTCTCACCCAAGCTCGACGGCTGGCAGAGCAACCCGATGGACGTCCACCCGCTGCGTTATCTGGAGGAGCGCGACTGATGATCGATGCCCAGACCCCGCCGCGCGCGCCGCGAGGTGCGCCGACATGTTGAGTTACACCCTTAAGCGGCTGCTGATGGCGATCCCCACGCTGCTGATCGTGATCACCATCTCGTTCTTTTTGATGCGGGTGGCCCCGGGCGGGCCGTTCGACGGCGAGCGCCAGCTACCGCCGGAGATCGAGGCCAATCTCAAGGCGGCCTACCATCTCGACGAGCCGCTGCCGATGCAGTATCTGCGCTACATGGGCAATCTGCTCGAAGGCGATTTCGGCCCCTCGTTCAAGTACAAGGACTTCAGCGTCACCGAGCTGATCATGCAGGGCTTCCCGGTGAGCCTGGAGATCGGCGGGCTGGCGATCCTGCTGGCCTTGATGATCGGCCTGCCGCTGGGGATCGCCGCGGCGATCAGACGCAACTCCACCGTCGACTATCTGGTCATGGGCACGGCGCTGACCGGCATTGCGGTGCCCAATTTCGTCATCGCGCCGATCTTCGCCCTGGTCTTCGGCGTGCTGCTGGCGTGGCTGCCGGCCGGCGGCTGGAACGGCGGCGCCTGGCCCAACCTGGTGCTGCCGGTGGTGGCACTGTCGATCCAGCAGATCGCCTACATCGCGCGCATGATGCGCGCCAGCATGATCGAGACCCTGGGCAGCCACTTCATCCGCACCGCTCGCGCCAAGGGGCTCTCCGAACGCGAGGTGATCTGGCGCCACGCCATCCGCCCGGCGATGCTGCCGGTGGTCTCTTACCTCGGCCCGGCGATCGCCGGGATCATCACCGGCTCGGTGGTGATCGAGCAGATCTTCGGCATCCCCGGCATCGGCCGCTACTTCGTGCAGGGGGCGCTCAACCGCGACTACACCCTGGTGATGGGCACCGTGGTCTTCTACGGCGTGCTGATCGTGCTGATGAACCTGATCGTCGATCTGCTCTACTCCGCGCTCGACCCGCAAATTCGTTACGACGACTGAGCCATGACCCTGTACGTCACAACCGCCCCTTCACGCCCACCCCATCACCACAATCACAGGGAGGCCGCCAATGACATCCGACGCCAAGCCCTATAGCGGCGAACAACGCCATGGCGCCCCGCTGCCCGCCGGCGCCCCCAATCCGCCGCCGGGCCCGGACCCCACGCCCGACCCGCGCGCCGCAGACGCCCCGGTGGGCGAAAGCCTGGCCAAGGACGCCTGGCGCCGGCTGACCCAGAACCGCGCGGCGATGGCCAGCCTCGGCCTGCTGATCGCCATCGTGGTGGTCTGCGTCGCCGGCCCCTGGTTCCTGCCCTGGGGCCTGGCCGAGGTCGACTGGAACGCCTTCGGCACCGGCCCGACGCTGGAGAACGCTCACTACCTGGGCACCGACGCCAACGGCCGCGACCTCTTGACCCGGGTGCTCTACGGCGGCCGTGTCTCGCTCTCGGTGGCGCTGGTGGCCTCGTTCGTCAGCCTGGTGATCGGGGTGCTCTACGGCGCCATCTCCGGCTATCTCGGCGGGCGGGTCGACAGCCTGATGATGCGCTTCGTCGACATCATGTACTCGCTGCCGTTCATGTTCCTGGTGATCCTGCTGATGGTGGTGTTCGGCCGCAATATCTTCCTGATCTACGCCGCCATCGGCGCGGTGGAGTGGCTCGACATGGCGCGCATCGTGCGCGGCCAGACCCTGGCCCTGAAGCGCCGCGAGTTCATCGAGGCGGCCCATGCCCTGGGCGTGCGCGACAGCAAGATCGTCACCCGCCATCTGATCCCCAACGCCATCGGCCCGGTGATCGTCTACGTCACGTTGACCGTGCCCAAGGTGATCCTGCTCGAGAGCTTCCTGTCGTTTCTGGGGCTCGGCGTGCAGGAGCCGCTGACCAGTTGGGGGGTACTGATCTCCGAAGGCGTCGACATGATGGAGAGCGCACCGTGGATGCTGCTGGTGCCGTCGTTCTTCCTCGCGGCCACGCTGTTCTGTCTCAACTTCCTGGGCGATGGGCTGCGTGACGCCCTCGATCCCAAGACCCGCTGAGGACGATTCGATGACGCACTCACTACTGGAAATCGACAAACTCAGCGTGACCTTCCAGCTCCCCACCGGCGCGGTGACGGCGGTCAAGGAGGTCAGCTTCAGTATCGCCGAAGGCGAGACCCTGGCGCTGGTGGGCGAATCGGGCTCGGGCAAGTCGGTCACCTCGACCGCCACCCTGCGCCTGCTGCCGGAGCTGGCCCAGACCCAGGGCGCGATCCGCTTCGACGGTGAGGACCTGCTCGCGGTCACGCCCCGACGCATGCGCCGCATCCGCGGCAACGACATCTCGATGATCTTTCAGGAGCCGATGACCTCGCTCAACCCGCTGCACCGGGTCGGGCGCCAGATCGGCGAGGTGCTGACCAAGCACAAGGGCCTGCACGGCAGCGCCAAGCGCCGCCGGGTGCTCGACCTGCTCGAGCAGGTCGGCATCCCCGAACCCGAGCGGCGCATCGACAGCTACCCCTACGAGCTCTCCGGCGGCCAGCGCCAGCGGGTGATGATCGCCATGGCGTTGGCCTGCGAACCGCGCCTGCTGATCGCCGACGAGCCGACCACCGCCCTCGACGTGACCGTTCAGGCGCAGATCCTGGACCTGCTCAAGTCGCTGCAGGCCCAGTACGGCATGGCGATCCTGTTCATCACCCACGATCTGAGTATCGTGCGCCACTTCGCCGACAAGGTGTGCGTGATGCGCTACGGCGAGGTGGTCGAGAGCGGCCCCACCCAAGAAGTGTTCGACGCCCCGAGCCACGACTACACGCGCATGCTGCTCGACGCCATCCCGCGCGGTCGCAAGACGCCCGCCCCGGCGGATGCCCCGGTGCTGCTGAGCGCACGCGACGTCAAGGTGCGCTTCGCGCTCAAGAAGCGTCTGTTCGGCAAGAGCGACTACTTCGAAGCGGTGCGCGGCATCGACCTCAGCATCCGCCGCGGCGAGACGCTGGGCATCGTCGGCGAGTCCGGCTCGGGCAAGTCGACCCTGGGCCGGGCGCTGCTGCGCCTGCTCAAGTCCGAGGGCGATATCCGCCTCGGCGAGACCGACCTCTCGGCGCTGGACAAGTCCGGCATGCGCCCGCTGCGCTCGCGTCTCCAGGTGGTCTTCCAGGACCCCTTCGGCTCGCTGTCGCCGCGCATGACCGTCGGCGACATCATCAGCGAAGGGCTCAAGGTGCACCATCCGGAGATGAACCGCCGCCAGCGCGAGGCGGAAGTGATCGCCGCCCTCGAAGAGGTCGCCCTAGACCCGGGCATGCGCAACCGCTACCCCCACGAGTTCTCCGGCGGCCAGCGCCAGCGTATCGCCATCGCCCGCGCGCTGATCCTCAAGCCGGAACTGCTGCTGCTGGACGAGCCGACCTCGGCGCTGGACCGCTCGGTGCAGGTGCGGGTGATCGACCTGCTGCGCGATCTGCAGCAGAAGTACGGCCTCACCTACCTGTTCATCAGCCACGACCTCTCGGTGGTGCGCGCGCTCTCCGACGACGTGCTGGTGATGAAGGAGGGGCAAGTGATCGAGCAGGGCCCGACGGAGCAGCTCTTCTCCGCCCCCCGCGAGGCCTATACCCAGGCGCTGATCAAGGCCGCCTTCCTCGACGACGACGCGGCCTGAAGCGCCGCTGAGCGTGAGCGGCGGCGCCACGCAATAGGCGCCGCCGTTCGACCCGGGAGAGACACGCTGACAATAAACGACGGTTCGCACCGGATCTAATTCGATCAGGACACATGACAACGACTTTGGCCGCGCTTGCCCTGTGGCAGGCGCCACGGACAACTGCGGCCGAAAAACGGGGTTTTACCCCTTCATCCACTCCTTCAAGGGAGACATCCATGACCACGACACAAGGTCTTTTGAGCGCCGCCATCCTGGTGGCACTGGCGGGCTGCCAGAACACCCTGCCGTTCGGCGACGGCGCCGGCAGCTTCGAGCGCGCCAAGCTGGAGGGCAGCGCACCGCCGGCGCTGGCCGCGCAATTCCATCGGCTCGACAAGAACGGTGACGGCGTCATCGACCCGAGCGAGGCGCGCTCGGACGCCGATCTGATGGGCGCCTTCGGCACCGCCGACCGCGACGGCGATCGTCAGCTATCGCTCGAGGAGTTCCTCGACAGCCAGGCCACCGAGTCGCCCTGATTGCCGGCTCCGGTGACCCCCTGACTCACCTGGGAACTCATTTTGCCTTCAACAACAAATAGGTAACGCTTCACCATGTACAACAAGACTCTCTTGGCGAGCCTTCTCGCCACCGGCACGCTGCTGGCCAGCCAAACGGCCTTCGCCCTGACGCTCTACGAGACCGCGCAGGACAAGCTCACCTTCAGCGGGCGTATCGCCGCCGGCAGCAGCTTCGTCGACGATACCCACGACGATCACGACCCGACCAATGCCGGCTCCCGCGTACGCCTGATCCACGAACACAACTTCGCCGACGGCTGGTCGTCGATCGCCCGCGCCGAGTGGGCCTTCGATCCTTTCTTCGAGGATGGCACCGACAACCACTACAAGCGTCTGCTCTATGCCGGTGTCAGCAACGATGACTACGGCACCATCCTGATCGGGAAGCAGTATTCGCTGTGGTACGACATGGTCGCCTACTGGACCGACTGGTTCTGGTACAACGGCGCCACCGCCCAGGGCAGCTTCAACGGCGCCTCCAGCGACGGCGGCTTCGACGGCAACGGCCGCCCCGACAACGCCATCTCCTATCAGAATCGCTTTGGCGACTGGACCCTGGGGGTGCTCTATCAGACCTCGCGCAACGACGTGCCCCGCTCGGTGGGTTACAGCGGCAATCTGGTCGACCTTAAGCGCAAATACACCGCCCAGGGTGCCGCGGTCTATCAGCCGAGCGACGAATGGGCGTTCGGTTTGACCTATACCCACAGCGAGATCGACGGCGAGCTCCAAGGCGGCAGCGACCGCGACGAGAACGTCGACGCCGGCCTGCTCGCGGCGCGCTGGACCCCGGGTAACTGGTACTTCGCGCTGACCGCCGGCGAGTATCACAACCTGGTTCGCGACGGTGAGTTCAAGGGTGTCACCAACAGCGACGGGATCGTCGACGAGGCCCGCGGCTACGAGGGCGTGGCGCTCTACAACGTCAAGCAGCAGGTCCCCGGCACGGTGCAGCTCTACACCGGTTTCAACCGCCTCGAGGATCGCGACTCCGACGCGCGCAGCGCCTTCTATCTCGCCGGCGCGGCCTGGCTGCTGTTCGACGACAACCTGATCCTCGCCGTCGAGCGCAAGTTCGACGACTCGCGCCGGGCCGATGACAGCGATACCGGCCACGACGAGACCGATCTGCTGGTGCGCTACGACTTCTGAGCGACACCGGTTCCGGGAGCGGACGCTCCCACTGCACGATCGTTTGCCGCTGCCCCGCGCAGCGGCTTTTTCATGCGGCTCGTGTGGGAGTCCGAGACTCCTATCCTCTGTCCTCTGTCCTCTGTCCTCTGTCCTCTGTCCGCGGTGCGTGGGGCGTGGGGCGTGGGGCGTGGGGCGTGGGGCGTGGGGCGTGGGAATGAGAGTACGCCGCGCCAACGAAAAAACCCCGGCAGCGCTGGGCTGCCGGGGTCGTCGAGGGGGCACGCAACCCGGGTATTACTCGTCGAGGAACGAGCGCAGCGGCTCGGAGCGCGACGGATGACGCAGCTTGCGCAGCGCCTTGGCTTCGATCTGGCGGATACGCTCACGGGTGACGTCGAACTGCTTGCCGACCTCTTCCAGGGTGTGGTCGGTATTCATGTCGATGCCGAAGCGCATGCGCAGCACCTTGGCCTCGCGCGCGGTGAGCCCACCGAGCACGTTGCGGGTGGCTTCGATCAGACCTTCGCCGGTGGCGGAATCGATCGGCAGCACCATGGTGCTGTCCTCGATGAAGTCGCCCAGGTGCGAGTCCTCGTCGTCGCCGATCGGGGTCTCCATGGAGATCGGCTCCTTGGCGATCTTGAGCACCTTGCGCACCTTGTCTTCCGGCATCTCCAGACGCTCGCCCAGCTCTTCCGGCGTCGGCTCACGGCCCATCTCCTGGAGCATCTGGCGCGAGACCCGGTTGAGCTTGTTGATCGTCTCGATCATGTGCACCGGGATACGGATGGTGCGCGCCTGGTCGGCGATAGAGCGGGTGATCGCCTGGCGAATCCACCAGGTGGCGTAGGTCGAGAACTTGTAGCCGCGGCGGTATTCGAACTTGTCCACCGCCTTCATCAGGCCGATGTTGCCCTCCTGGATCAGGTCCAGGAACTGCAGCCCGCGGTTGGTGTACTTCTTGGCGATCGAGATGACCAGACGCAGGTTGGCCTCGACCATCTCCTTCTTGGCCCGGCGCGCCTTGGCCTCGCCGATCGAGAGGCGACGATTGACCTCCTTGAGCTGGCTCACCTGGAGCTGGACCATCTCCTCCTCGAAGCCGATCTTGCGCTGGGCGCGCTGGACGTCACCGCGGAACGGCGTGAGCCGATCGGCATACTTGGCGTGCTTGGCCACGAACTCGTCGAACCAGGCGTCGCTGGCTTCGTTGCCGAGGAAGGCGCTGATGAACGTCTTGCGCGGCACCTTACCCTGCTTGACGAACACCTGCATGATCGCCTTTTCCTGCTCGCGCACCTGCTCCACGCTGATGCGCACCTGGCCTACCAGGCGCTCGAAGTGCTTGGGCGAGAGCTTGATCGGCGAGAACAGCTCGGCCAAACGGGCCAGCTCGGCCTTGGCCGCATCGGCGTCGAAGCCGTGCTTGGCCACCGCCGCCTTGGCCGCCTCGTTCTGCTCGCGGATCTGCTCGAAGCGTACACGCGCCTCTTCGGGATCGGGGCCGCCTTCGCTGGAGTTGTCGTCGCTGTCTTCTTCGTCTTCTTTGTCTTCATCGTCCTCGTCGTCGTCGTCACTCGCGGCGAGGCTGCTCTCTTCCACTTCCGGCATCTCGACCTCGGCGACGCCGGGTATGCCCTCGTCGGGGTCGATGAAACCGGAGAAGAGATCGGAGAGGCGGCCCGGGGCCTCCTCGTCCTGGGTCTGATCGTAGGCGGCAAGGATGGAGTCGACCGCGCCCGGCAGATAGGCCAGCGACGACATCACTTCGCGCAGGCCCTCCTCGATGCGCTTGGCGATCTCGATCTCGCCTTCCCGCGTCAGCAGTTCCACCGTCCCCATCTCGCGCATGTACATGCGCACCGGGTCGGTGGTCCGTCCGACATCGCTCTCCACCGCCGCCAGGGCCGCGACCGCTTCCTCCGCCGCCGACTCGTCGGTGGAGTTGTCGGACATCATGAGGGTGTCTTCGTCAGGCGCTTCCTCGACGACGTTGATCCCCATGTCATTGATCATGGCGATGATGTCTTCCACCTGATCGGGATCGGCGATATCTTCGGGGAGGTGATCGTTGACCTCGGCATAGGTCAGGTAGCCCTGCTCCTTGCCGCGTGCGATCAGCTCCTTCAAACGTGACTGCTGTGCGTGTCCAGCCATAGAAACCCTACTCGACGAAGAAGAATGAAGCACCTGGGGTGACAGCGCGACGCCCCAAAAGCCTGCTAGTATAGCGCGTACCGGCATTTTGCTGCCAGTATCTGTTTGCCTTGTCTGCCAGGTGTGCTAGTGTGTTTGGTTACCCTATCTGGAGGCTTTCGCCGCCATTTCAACCGCTTCGATGCTCCTGCCGCGGTTCTTCACGCTTCCCTGTCGTATCCCGCCTATTTTTTCCTTGCTGATCGAACGTGCGGCCTGTCTGCTATATCGACCTGACGCGCTCGATTTACAGCCATCTCGATTTATAGCCCTATCGATATACCCTGTCGCATGAGGCCGTCCGGCAGGTGCACTCCCCCGCCACGCCCCTCGGGCCATGCCGGTCTCGGCGATCCCGTCATGCCGAGCCGCCGGTGGCGAGCATGCCGATCAGCTCGCGCAGGCGCTGCTTCTCCTCGGCGCTCAGCGCGCCGGGCTGGCGACTCTTCGCCAGCAGCTGCTGATACTCCTGGGCCGGCGTCAGGCGCTCGCTCTGGCGTTCGAGATGGCGCACCCAGTTGGCCAGCTCGCTGGCCCTGACCTCGCGCGGAATCGCCATCTCGCGCCGCGCCAGCTGATCCAACCGCTCCCCCTCGGGGGTGCCGTGGAAATGCGCCAGCAGCACCTGCGGGCTACGGTAGCGACCGGCCCGCAGCAGCTTGACCACCTCTCGGCACAGACGCCCGTCGGGCTCCGCCTCGGGGCACCAGTCGAGACGCTCCGGCAGCGTCTCGGCCAGCCCCGGCTCGTGCAGCAGCAGCTGCACGATACGCGCCGGCCAGCTCAGGGACAGCGTAGCAGTTCCGCTACGCGCCGCCGTCAGCCCACGCCGGGGGCCGCCGTTGCCGGCGCGGCTTTCTCCATACCCGGACCCATCGCCATATTCGGCCATGGGCGCCGACTCGACCTCGCCGGAGATCGCCATCATCGCCTCGAACCCATCGTCGCCGGGCTCCGCCGTCGGCCGCGGCACGGGCGGCGCATGGCTCGCCAGCCAGTCGCTGAACTGCGAGGTTTCGATACCGCTGCGCGACGAGAGTTCCTTGAGCAGCAGCGACTTCAACACCCCGTCGGGCAGCTGCTTCAACGCTTCCAGCACGGCGCTGACGAAACGCTCGCGCCCTTCGACCTGCTTGAGATCGTGGCCCTCGGCGGCCTGCTCGAACAGGAACTCGGACAGCGGGCTGGCACAGGTGACGCGATTCTCGAACGCCTCGCGCCCCTCCTGGCGCACCAGGGTATCCGGGTCCTCGCCCTCGGGCAGAAACAGAAAGCGCACCTGGCGGCCATCGATCATCGACGGCAGGGCCGTGGTCAACGAGCGCCGCGCCGCCTGGCGCCCGGCGTTGTCACCGTCGAAGCAGAACACCACCTCGTCGACCAGCCGGAACAGGCGCTGCAGGTGATCCGCGGTGAGCGCGGTGCCCAGGGTGGCACAGGCGTTGCGAATGCCGAACTGGGCCAGCGCCACCACGTCCATGTAGCCCTCGACCACCAGCACCCGGGAGAGCTGGCGATTGGCCTGACGCGCTTCGAAGAGCCCGTAGAGCTCGCGCCCCTTGTGGAAGACCGGCGTCTCCGGCGAGTTGAGGTACTTGGGCTTGGCATCGCCCAGCACGCGCCCGCCGAAGGCGATGGTGCGGCCTTTCCAGTCGCGGATCGGAAACATCACCCGATCGCGAAAGCGGTCGTAGGTGCGTCCGGTCTCCTCACGATGGACCAGCAGGCCGTACTCGACCTGCACCGCCTCGCTGATGCCCTGGGCACTCAGATAGCGCTTGAGTGCTTCCCACTCGTCCTCGGCGTAGCCGATCCCGAAGTCGCGGATCACCTCCTGGCTCAGGCCACGCCGCTCGAGGTAGGCGCGCGCCGTCTTGCCCTGACCCAGCGCCAGGCGCTCGCGGAAGAAGCGCGAAGCGAGTTCGAGCAGATTGACGCCCTCCTCACGCTTCTGCTGGCGCTTGGCCGCGCCCGGGTCATCGCCGCCCTCGCGCTCCACCTGCATGCCGGCACGCCCGGCCAGCTGCTCCACCGCCTCGGGGAAGCGCAGATTGTCGTACTCCATCAGAAAACGCAGGGCATTACCGTGCGCGCCGCAGCCGAAGCAGTGGTAGAACTGCTTGTCATGGCTGACCGTGAAGGAGGGCGAGTTCTCCTGATGGAAGGGGCAGAGACCGCTGTGGTTGCGCCCGCTCTTCTTGAGCTGCACGCGCTCGGAGACGACGTCGACGATATCGGTCCGCGCCAGCAGGTCATCGATGAAGCGCTGTGAAATCTGTCCGGCCATGGCGTCAAACGCTCTCGTTGCGCCGGCCGCGGGCGCCCGGCGCCGACGGCCACTGTCTCGGGAATGGGACAGTCGAGGAGAGAGGGTCTACGCAGCGGACGACGCTGCGCGTGGGCCGCGTCTCTGCGGCCGCCGGCTGGGTAGACACCCTCCGGGGGCGAGGAACAAAAACAAACGGCCACCGAGGCGGCGGCCGTTTGGGCTATCCCTCTGGAGTGACTCGCGTCACCCCCAGTACGGATCAATACAAGCGTTCGAAACGCTTACGCTCACGCTGGAGCTTCTTGGCGTGACGCTTCACGGCCGCGGCAGCTTTACGCTTGCGCACGGAAGTGGGCTTTTCGTAAGTTTCGCGACGGCGGACTTCAGACAGGATTCCGGCTTTTTCGCAGGAACGTTTGAAGCGACGCAGCGCGACGTCGAACGGCTCGTTATCACGTACTTTGACAGAAGGCATTAAGCACTCACCTACCTTGGGAATTGAGTTCGGTTTGAACGCACGCCCATGATGATCCGAGGGGATTCAGACGGCGCTACGGCTCACCCTGAGGGCGTGCCGCGTCGCAATCCCGGATCCGCCTCTTGCGCGGTATCGCACCGAAAAATCCGGCTTGACGACCGCTCGAGGGGCGTTAGAGCGCACGACCCAGTCCTGCAGAGCAGCGTATTCTAGTGCCGGCCTTCACGCTTTGCAAACGACTTTTCCTGACCGCCGCGCGTCCCGGCCGGCGTCGGGCGCGCCCTGCCGCAGGCTCAGTGGCAGGGGGACCACTCTTGAAGGCGCTGACCACTCTTGAAGGCGCTCCGTGGGGGCATGATCGGGGCCATGCAAAGCCCATCGCCAGCGCGTAGAATAGTGCGCCTTGTCATCCCCCTCCCCCTTTTGATTAGCGACGGAACCTTCGACCATGCGCGTGCTGGGCATCGAAACCTCCTGTGACGAAACCGGCGTGGCCCTCTACGACAGCGAGCAGGGCCTGCTGGCGGATACGCTCTACAGCCAGGTCGCGCTGCACGCGGAGTTCGGCGGCGTGGTGCCGGAGCTCGCCTCCCGCGACCACACCCGCAAGCTGCTGCCACTGATCGATCAGGTGCTGGCCGATGCCGGCCTGGAGAAGCGCGACATCGACGCCATCGCCTATACCGCCGGCCCGGGACTGGTCGGCGCGCTGATGGTCGGCGCCTGCACCGCCCACGGCATGGCGCGGGCGCTCGCGGTGCCGATCCTCGGCGTGCACCATATGGAGGGGCATCTGCTGGCGCCGATGCTGGAGCCGGAGGCGCCGGAGTTCCCGTTCGTGGCGCTGCTGGTCTCCGGTGGCCACACCCAGCTGGTCGACGTGCGCGGGCTGGGCGACTACCGCCTGCTCGGCGAGTCGGTCGACGACGCCGCCGGCGAGGCCTTCGACAAGGTCGCCAAGATGCTCGACCTGCCCTACCCCGGCGGCCCCCAGGTGGCGGCCCTGGCCGAGCAGGGCGACAGCAGCCGGTTCCGCTTCCCGCGTCCGATGACCGACCGCCCGGGTCTCGATTTCAGTTTCTCCGGGCTCAAGACCCACACCCTGACCGCGCTGCGCAGCCTGGAACAGCAGGCGGCGCTGGATGCCCAGGCGCGCGCCGATGTCGCCCGCGCCTTCGAGGATGCGGTGGTCGACACCCTGGTGATCAAGTGCCGCCGCGCGCTGGAAGCGAGCGGGCGCCAGCGTCTGGTGGTGGCAGGCGGGGTCAGCGCCAATCGTCGGCTGCGCGCGACCCTGGACCAGGCCCTGGCCAAGCGCGGCGCCCGCGCCTACTACCCGCGCGGACGCTTCTGCACCGACAACGGCGCGATGATCGCCTACGCCGGCGCCCAGCGCCTGCTGGCGGGCGAGCGCAGTGATACCCCGCAGCCGCGGCCGCGCTGGCCGCTGGCCGAGCTTACGCCGCCGCAGCCCTGAGCCTGGCGGCTGTCGCCGCTAGTCGCCGCTAGTCGCCGCCGGGACGCTGCCCAAGCGCGCCAACGTCACGCCGATCCTCGAGCGCGTCCTCTTCATCCAGCGGGTCGGCCAGCGCCGGCGCGACGGTCTCACGCCGGCGCTCGCGCCAGGTGCGGATATTGAAGGCGTGGCGGATGAGCACCAGGGTCGAGAACACACAGATCACCCCGCTCATCGGTGGCACCAGCCAGTAACTCAGCAGCGGCGCGATCAGCGCCGTGGCCAGCGAAGCCACCGCCGCGGTACGCACCCGCCAGGCGAGCAGGAACCAGCACACCGCGCAGATCAGCGCGACCGGGGTGGCCAGCATCAACAGCACGCCGAAAGCGCTGGCCACCGCCTTGCCGCCACGCCCTCGATGCCAGACCGGGCAGCTGTGACCCAGCAGCACGCCCAGCCCCACCAGCCCCTGTGCCCACACCGACAGCGACGCATGGCCGGCCAGCCACAGCACCGGCATGCCCTTGCCGGCGTCGATCACCAGGGTCGCCAGCGCCGGGCGCCAGCCGAAGGCGCGCAGCACGTTGGAGAACCCCGGGTTGCCGGAGCCAGCACGGCGCGGGTCGCCCAGGCCCCACAGCCGGCAGACCCAGATCGCCCCCAGCAGCGAGCCGCTGAGATAGCCGGCTGAAGCCAGCGCGATGGTGATGAGCGTGGATGACGGCATCCGCCCTCCGGCAGTGGACGATCAGCATGGGTCGCGGACGACGCGAGCCCTGATTCTGCCACTCTCATGACGTACAATCGACGCTCGCGAGCGCAGCGCGTGGCGCGAATCAACCGGATGTGTACCGAACCTGGGTGGACTCAATCAGGATGGACCCGATAAAGATGGATCAAGTACTGATCGAAGGGCTGCGCGTCGAGACCGTCATCGGCGTCTACGAGTGGGAACGCCACGTGCAGCAGTCACTGGAGCTCGACCTCGAGCTCGCCACCGACATCCGCGCCGCGGCGCGCGACGACGACCTCAGCCACACTCTGGACTACGCCGCGATCTGCGAGCGTCTCACCGCCTACGCCACCGACAATGCCCATGGCCTGGTCGAGACCTTCGCCGAGCGCGTGGCGCAGCTGGTGATCGCCGAGTTCGGCGTGCGCCGTCTGCGCCTGACCGTGCGCAAGCCCGGCGCCGTCGCCAGCGCCCGCGCGGTGGGCGTGCGCATCGAGCGCGAGGCCGGCTGATGCCGCTGGCGGTACTCGGGCTAGGCAGCAGCATCGAGCGTGAGCGCCACCTGGTCGGCGCTCTGGATGCCCTGGCGGCACTCGCCGCCCCGGCGACGCTGCGCGTCTCGCGGGTGTTCGAGAGTCCGCCGGTGGGCTTCAGCGACCCGCGCGACTTCTACAACCTGGTGGTAGCGTTCGACACCCCGCTCGAACCCGACGCGCTCAACGCCCGCTGCAAGGCGATCGAGCAGGCCCACGGCCGCCCCGCCGGCCCCACCAAGCAGGTCGCGCGCACCCTGGACATCGACCTGCTGCTGTGGGGTGAGGCCTGCGGGCGCCACGGCGACACCACCCTGCCGCGGGCGGACATCGAGCGCTACGCCTTCGTGCTGCACCCGCTGGCAGAGCTGCTGCCTGACCACCGTCATCCCGCTCGGGGGCTCACCTTCGCCGAGCTGTGGGCACGCTTCGATGCCCGCGCCCAGCCGCACCGGGCTGTCGCCTTCACCTGGCATGGCCGCGAGATATCGGCCCCCGACTGACGCGACCGACACGACCGGCGCTGGCGCCCACCCGGATGCACGCCAGCGCCGGACAGGTCACAATCATCCCGATCGCTTGCCCACTGATCGCCCTGATCGTCTCGATCGCCACATCCGCCGGCGCCGGCGATCTCCACGATCTTTACCCATTGGCTGGATCATCGCTGCATTGTGCGGCGGCATACTGACGAGGTTTTCCCGGTTCGTGAAAAAAACCGACCCCATGGCGCTAACCCTCAGAAGCCCGCGCGACTGGCCGCGCCTGTCGCGACTCAGCCTCAAGCTGTTCGTCATCATTCTGCTGACCAACGTGCTGATCAGCGGTCTCGTCTTCGTGTTCGTCTCGCGCAGTCTCGACCAGGGCTTCGTCAGCTACCTCGAGCGCAGCCAGGCCTCCCGCGCCGAGACCCTGGCCAATGCCCTCGGTGAGCAGTGGGCGAGCCGCGGCAGCTGGCGCTGGCTGCGAGACAACCCGCGCGCCTGGCAGAGCCTGGTGCGCAGTCAGCTATGGTCGAGCGAGCGCCGCCCGCCCAGCGGTATCGACCGCGAGCTGAGCGATGCCCGCGGCTACGTGCTGCTCGACGAGCTGAGCAACCCGGTGATCGGCGAGCCGCTGCTCGACCCGCCGCCGCAGCGCGATCCCAACCTGCCACCGCCGCCGGAGCCGCACTTCGTGCCCATTCGCAGCGGCGACAAGACCGTCGGCCAGCTCGGCTACCTGCCGCCGGAACGGCTGATGGCGCGCATGGACCAGATCTTTCTCGACCGCCAGCAGCGCAACCTGATGATCATCGTCGGCTCGCTGTTCCTCGCCTCGCTGCTGCTCGCCAGCGGGCTGGCCTGGTGGCTGGGGCGGCGCGCCCGCCACATGACCCTGGCCACCCGCCGGCTGACCCTGGGCGACTACAGCGTGCGCCTCTCCGAGCGCGGTCGCGACGAGCTCTCCAGCCTCTCCGCCGACTTCAACCAGCTGGCCGAGACGCTGGAGGCCAACCGCCGCGCGCGCCAGCGCTGGGTGGCCGATATCGCCCACGAGCTGCGCACCCCGCTGGCGGTGCTGCGCGGCGAGATCGAAGCGATGCAGGATGGCGTGCGCGAGCTGAGCGCGGACAATCTGGGCTCGCTGCAGCAGGAAGTGGATCAGCTCGGTCACCTGGTCGAGGACCTGCGCCTGCTGGCCCAGAGCGATGCCGGCGCGCTCGACATGCACCTGATTCCGCTGGATCTCGAGGATTCGCTGGTCCAGCGTCTCGAGGACAGCCGCCTGCGCCTGGAGAGCCTCGGCCTGGCGCTGACTCTGGAGACCGAACCCGCGCTGGTGCGCGCCGATAGCCAGCGCCTGCGCCAGCTATGGGACAACCTGCTCTCCAATACCATTGCCTACACCGATAGCCCCGGCTCGCTACGGGTGACCCTGAAGCGCCAGGCGCGCCACGCCGAAGTGGTCTGGGAGGATACCGCCCCGGGCGTGGCCGAGGGCGACCTGCCGCGGCTCACCGAACGCCTCTACCGGGTGGAAGGCTCGCGCAACCGCCGCAGCGGCGGCAGCGGCCTGGGGCTGTCGATCGCCAGCGCCCTGATCGAAGCCCAGGGCGGCACCCTGGTACCCTCGCGCTCGCCCTTGGGCGGGCTGCGCTGGACCCTATCCTTTCCGCTGGAGATGGCGACCACGCCATCCGACAAGGAACCGGCTTGATGAACGACACCATTCTGATCGTCGAGGACGAACCCAAGATCGCGCGACTGATCGCCGACTACCTCTCCAAGAGCGGCTATGCCTCGGACCATATCGACCACGGAAACGCAGTGATGGAGTGGCTCGCCGAGCAGACGCCGATGCTGGTGCTGCTCGATCTGATGCTGCCCGGCACCGACGGCCTCACCCTGTGTCGGCAGATTCGCGAGCGCTACCCGGCGCTGCCGGTGATCATGCTCACCGCCCGGGTCGAGGAGGTCGACCGCCTGCTGGGGCTGGAACTGGGCGCGGACGACTATATCTGCAAGCCGTTCAGCCCGCGCGAGGTGGTAGCCCGAGTCAAGGCGGTGCTGCGCCGCACCCACGGCGCCGCGGCAGGCGCCGAGAGCGGGCTTTCCGAGGAGGAGCGCCTGGTGCTCGACGAGGATGGCTGGCGCGCCCTGGCCGGCGGCCAGGACCTGGGCCTGACTGCGGTCGAGTTCCAGCTGCTCAAGGTGATGATGCAGAGCCCCGGGCGGATCTTCTCCCGCGACCAGTTGATGGATCACATGTACCGCGATCACCGCATCGTCTCCGAGCGCACCGTCGACAGCCACGTCAAGAAACTGCGGCGCAAGATCGCCGACATCTGGCCGGAGCGCGACATCATCCGCTCGGTCTACGGCGTCGGCTACAAGTACCAGCCGGAGGAGTGACGGCGGCGCGACAACGGCCCTACCAGCCCGCCACCTGCACGAAGGCCTCGGCGTCCGCTGCGGAGAAGAACACTAAGGTGACCTCCAGACCCGGCAGTTGGGGTAGCCGCTCACGCATTACCTCGGCCACCACTGCCGCCGCCTCGGCGCTCGGGTAGCCGTAGACCCCGGTGGAGATGGCGGGAAAGGCCAGCCGGGTGAAGCCCTCCTCCTCAGCCAGCGCCAGGGCGTTGCGATAGCAGGCGGCGAGCTGCCCGCGCGGGTCCTCGGACTCGGCATACACCGGCCCCACGGTATGGATGACGTAACCGGCCGGCAGCCGAAAGCCCGGTGTCAGCGCCACCTCGCCCACAGGCAGGCCATCCGGCCAGTCGCGCTGGCGCAGGTCGCGGCACGCCTCGAGCAGTTGCGGCCCCGCCGCGCTATGGATCGCGCCATCGACGCCGCCACCGCCGAGCAGGCTGCGGTTGGCGGCATTGACGATGGCATCGCCGTCGAAACGGGTGATATCGCCTTCGGCGACCGTGAGGCCCGCCTGGCGGTAGTGAATCTGCATCGCAACCTCCTCTGACGGCTATCGCCTTCACTCTAGTCCCGCCAGCGGACCATGACCAAGGCATTACCACAGCTCAGGGCGACATCCGCACTAGCTATCTGTCTTGGGACGATTGGCTCTCGTGTGGCCGTTTGTCGAACCCCATGACCAGAATTGGCGGACGCCTGAGATGCTCGGCCAGCCGTGGCTGCGCTTCGATGGCCTCCGCCGTAGGCTGGGGTTCGAGAACCCGGGCGATCGAGAGACCGGCCGCCAGCGCCGCACTCAGATAGGTATCCAGCGTTCTGTGATACTTGATCATCCCATCGACGAACCAGGTGGTGGAGCGCCGTCCCTCGGTGAAATAGTCATCTACCGGCCAGTGCATCCGTGGCATTTGCTCCGAGTCGTGCCAGCCAGCGAGCAGCGCGGTGCAAATCGGATGCTCCACCGAGAGCACGAGACGCCCAGTGGGTCTCAAGGCAGAAGCGACCTTATCCAGCACGCCCCCGAGGTCTTCGACGTAGTGCAGACACATCGAAGCCACCGCCGCATCATAGGAGCCAACGTCGAACTCAGCGTCCTCCAGAGCACTTACGTGGAACTGAGCTCGCTTGTCCGGGTACCGTCGCCTCGCCTCGGCGATCATCTTTTCCGAAATATCGACGCCAACATATCGACGCAAGTCCTGCGCCAGGCAGTACTCGGAGAACTTGCCAAAACCGCAGCCAAGATCGAGGACATCCAGGCCGTTCAGCGTGGGCAACAGACGCCGGACGGCGGGCTCTTCGATGGCGGCATTGAGACCACCTTCGCGCTCCCGAAGCGCCATGTAGCCGCTGAAAAAATCGGGATTGTCGTAGATATTCTGCTTCATCGGATACACCCAGATTCAGAGATTACATGTCTCACTGTCATTGCTCCGATACCTCCCACGATAATGCCGCACCAGATCGGCAGGATAGAAAGGGTGGTCGCGAAAATTCGCACCGCCGATGTCATGGAGTGCGACGACCAGCGCCGCCTCGAAGCACCAGTAACCAACGTAGCAATCCGACAGCTCGAACTCGTCGCCTTCTTCCACCAGATGGCTGTCGTGCCAGGCGGCTATTGCCGACCTGAAGGGTCAGGCGGTTGCCGGCGTTCAGGGTGATGTCGCGGCCGACGTCGAGGGAGTGGTTGAGGCCCACCTGGGTGGTATGGCTAAGGCCGACCACGGTGTTCATCAGCGCGCCGACGTTGAGGCTGTAACCCAGGCCGACGTTCTCCATGCGGCCCAGGCCGACGTTCTGCAGGTACGCCTTGCCCACCGTCTCGGTCTTGTGGTTGCCGACCTTGGTGGACCAGTGGCGGCCGACCCGCTTGGTCTCGTTGCCGTCGGTGGTGTGGCGATGGTGCTGGTGGATGGTGTGGGTCTCGTTGCCATCCACGCTGAGGGGCTCGTTGCCGTGTACCGTGTGGGTGTCGTGGCGCTGCACGGTGCGGGTGTCGTCGCGGTCGATGTCGGTGGTGCGATCGCGATAGACGTGCAGGGTGTTATCGGGCAAGCCCAAGGGGTGGGCGTTCTGGCCGTTGTAGAGGCTGTCGGTGATCAGCGGGCGGTCGGGATCGCCCTCGAGGAACTCGGTCAGTACCTCCTCGCCGACGCGGTGCAGAGAGAAAAGGAAGCGTCTAGGGCATCGAGAAAGTCATGAGAAGGTGCAACACCATGCTGAATAGGGCTGGTGTTGCACTAGGTCAGTGAGACCGTCACCGGTACGGCGATATACTTGGCCGACCCGCATAGCCCATGGCCGCAGGGCTCCAAGCGGATGGCCGCCCCCTCAATACCAACGGGCTGTTGCGGCAGCACCTGCCGAAAGGTCGGATCTCTCCGTCTACAGCCAGTAAGAACTCGACGAAACCGCCGACTCACTGAACACACGGCCGCACAAGACACTTGATTGACGCACGCCACTGGAAGTTTACACCGAGATGCTCAAGAAATCGGTCGCTGGCCTGAGCAACCTTAAATAGCGTCGCGTTTTTAACTTGAGAGCACCAAATCTAAAAACATTGGTTGCAAATGGCGCTTTCAATCTTTGCTAAAAATTCATGCAAGCACTTATAGCATCGAAAAAAACCATGGGTGGAGTAGGTGATGATACGAACTATGTTAAAGGTCACTATCGCAATTTGCAAAAGCTTGGTTCGGGTTCAGGCATATATCATCGCCTTAGATTCTAGAAACTCTAAGTATTTGGGGCTCTCTCCATCAAAACTCTCTCTCCCGCCCCCATATAAGCGCGAACAAGCTCATCACTTGAGCCTTTCTTATCGCCTAGTTCATAAAGAACTTGTCCATACCTTAAATGCAAAAAGGGATTTCCAATCCCTCCTGGACACGTCATTGCATACTCCAACGCTTCTCGAGCCGAAGTGTTGTAGCCAGCTAGAAAGCAAGCATCAGCAATGGCCGCGAGTGTCCATGTTGAGGCTTCCCAGTCAGATTTGGGCTCAGGAACCAAAGACCAGGCCGAGTTGTATTCGGCAATCGCTTCCTCAAATCTATCGTCAGAGGCTAACTTGTCACCATTTTCGCAAAGCGCTGTAATGGAATGATATTTTTCTTCGTCGAGTTCCAAATTGGATTGCATTGCCAACCACCTTTTTAATTTTGAAAAATCAGGTTTCTTCGGCGGCTTGTAATGTTGACCAAGCCCCGTCCCCTCCGAGCAATTAACTGCACTATCTTGTAATATATAATTGTCTGAATTAAGCATGAAATTTGGCTTGTATCAAGCTCCAAGTACAACACCATAATGAATGGGCCTGGTGTTACACTCAGATTATGCGGCCTTTGGGTTGTTTTAATACTCGAAGTCGACTTTATATTTCCCATTACTCCTTAACGTAAAGAAACACTTCTTGTATAGATCTTTATTGCCGCCACTCACGACCTTAGATAACTCGTAAAAGTAGTCTGGCAGCATATACACATCGACGTTACTTTCTTTGGATCCGTCTTTTTTTAAATAGACCACTTTTATGTTTACAGAGATTCCATCTAGCAAAGCCTCTACTTCTGCTTTTTCCCAAGGTTCTTCTATTATGGAATTTAACTCATTACCTATGGCCTGGTAATAATCTTCGGGTGTTTCGAAAAGCATGTCTAGCCTCCTTCCTGATTCATGAAAGATCTTGTTTCCCAGTCACCGTCTTGAATTCTATATTTTATTGCATATTTGTCTGGCCTTGAACTGGTGTTCCCAGGATTAAAAACTCTTCTGAAGTCCGCCTCAACTGCTCTTCCCTCTTGAAGGTGGTTTTTGAGATCTCGTTCAAAAGCCCGATATTCGCGACTATTTAAAGCTTTGTTTCCAGGGGATACGTTCAATGATCCACCCTGAAAACCAAATTCATCCGCACCACCATGAAAGCCAATATCGCCCTCTATGCCCTGATGTCCAATGAGCCGGTCATCATGGAAACGATTGCCCCCAGCGCCCAGCTTTAGTGTACCGGATGAACTGATGCCTCGGCCATATTCATCAGTGGTATAAGTGAAACCATCGTACTCATAAATAGTGTTGGGCTCTGGGTTTTTGGACGCAGCGCGGTATTCTTCCCTAGACTTCAAATGAACCCTTTTCAACTTGGCCGGACGCCTAGCGACATGCACCCCCTCACCCGCTGCCTCGGCCGCTTCCTCACTCCGCCGTGCGCCCCGGCTGACATCCCCGGCGGTCTCGGCCACTTCCGCGGCTTTTCTGGCCGCGCCTGAGCCCTTGGGTCCGATGGCCTCGATGGCGAAGGTCGCCGCGCTCATCTCTAACGCGCCCAGCGTGCCGTTGCGTTCCCGGGCATCCTGCCAGGCTTGTGTGCCGGCATCCCAGAGACCGCCGTAGGCATCGCGCGTGCGTTGCCAGGCCTCGCTAAAATGCGCGGCGCGTTCGGCGTCGCCTTGGGCCCATCCGATGCCGCTGTCGATCAGGTCCAGGGGACCGGGGCCAGCCAGCGTGTCCAGCCCTTGGTAGATGTCGACGGCGCTTTCGACCACGCGATCCCGCGCGGCCGCTGTCGTGGCGGCGTCGCCAGTGAAGGGCAAGGCGTCCCAGGTGGTACGGGCGGCCGACTTGACGCCTTCCCAGGCGTTGCTGAGAACGCGGCCGGCTTCCTCGCCGGGGGTGTAGTGCGCGTCCTCGTCGGCACCACCGCCGGCGGGCGGGGCGCTGTCAACCGCGCAGGGCCGGGTCACCAGATAGCCCGGGGCGCCGCCCACCCCGGCGGCGTTGCAGTTGATCAGGCAGGGACTGTCGTGACGCGCCACCGGCAGGCCGTTGATCTTGACGTTGGTCTGGCCACCGGTGATCAGCACATGGCCGCTGTCCAGCGATGTGCCGGAGACCACATGCTGACCGGCATCCCCCTGGATGCCGCGGAACAGATCGCCCTGGCGATAGAGCGGGTAGCCGGCGGCGATGACATCCGGCGAACGGCGTACCGGAGTGTCGAGAGTGGCGCTGCTGTCGAAGCCGACGATAGCATCCCCGACGCGGCAGAAGTCGGGGGTACTGGTGACCGCCATCCACTGGGCATCGGCATTACCGACGTGTCGCGATTCGCCACTGAGCGCCTGCTCCCGGGTCTCGCGCGGGGTGGCGCTGTCGGCCTCGGGCGGGCCGTCGCCCGTTTCGCACAGCCCGTCCGGGGTGACGCACATCGGCGCCAGTTCACTCGGCTCATCCGGCATGGCGGGCCTCGTCGCGTGCGGGTGACTGGCGGGACGGCAAGGGCGTGGCGGCGAGCGTGACACGGCGCAGGGCCTCCTCGGGCGCGAACAGCGCGCGCCAGGTCAAGGTCAGCTCGCCGTGGTCCAGGTCGATACCCACGGTATCCAGCGCCAGGGGCGTGATGGTGCGATCCCCGTCGGCGTGTTCCGCCAACGCCTTGAGGGCGAGCCCCGGCAAGCGGGTGTGATGACTGTAAAAGCGCGACGTGCCGATCTGGACCCGTTGGCTGCCGGCCAGGCAGTTGGTCAGGATCACCACCTCATCCCCGCGCAGATACTCGGGCGCGATCAGATCGGGGTGGGCGCTGTTGTAATAGCGGCTATCGAAGTCGTCCGGCCACTGCGGGTAGCGCTCGGCCAGCCAGGCCTCGTCCAGGGTGCCCTGGCGGGCCAGCCGGGGTTGCCACCAGCGGGCGATGGGGCCCAAGCTTGCCGGCACGGGCCGGTCGAAGGGCGAGCGGACCGGCGTCCCGGGATCCTCCAGTTGCGGCGCGGGCAGGCGGGTCACATCCAGGACCCGACGCTTGAAGGCCTTCACCAGCCCCTTGGGCAGCCGCTTGTAATCGGCGCGCTTCGGCAGCCAGCCACAGCCGACCGGATTGTGGGGGCAATCGAGCAGGGGCGCGTCGGCGGTATCGGGCAAGGCGATATGACCGCCGAAGGCGTGGCGATAATCCAGCGCCACGGCGCGGGTCGGCGCGGGCGCGCTCAGGCGCCAGCCGCCGAAGAACCCCTGGCGGAACTCGCGCGGGCCGTAGACACGTAACTGTTTGTCCACCTTGCCCACCTGAACCCGGATCTGCCAACTGCGACGCGGCTGGCCATCGGGGGTGCGCAGGGTCCCACTGACATGGATATCCGTCGTGGGCTTGCCGATCAGCACATCGCTGTCCTCGACCAGGGTGCGCGCCTGAGACCCCTCAGGCCCCCCGGTGTAGATGGCCTGCCAACGGATGGGGCGTTGGTTCTCGGCCAGCCTCAGCGGCCGATGGTCGCCGGTGAAGCGAAAGGTGCCGCGCACGCTGAGCACCTCGTACTCCCGGCCACCGGGGCCGAGCTTGCGATACAGCGCCTCGGGGAAGGGCGTCGGGTTAACGACTCGCGCCACGGCCGCTGCCTCCCTCGCTCGCCGGGTCGTCCTCGTCCGCCTCGTCGCTGCCCGGGGCGGGCTGGGCCGTGCCGGTGTTGACGAAGACGTCGTCGGGGCCGTCGATGTGCACGTTGGTGCCGGCGCGCACGTGGATCTCGCCGGCGTCCAGGTAGATGGCCTCGCCGGTGATCACCAGGCGGCTGTTGCCGACCTGGAGGGTCAGGCGGTTGCCGGCGTTCAGGGTGATGTCGCGGCCGACGTCGAGTGCGTGGTTGAGGCCCACCTGGGTGGTATGGCTGAGGCCGACCACGGTGTTCATCAGCGCGCCGACGTTGAGGCTGTAACCCAGGCCGACGTTCTCCATGCGGCCCAGGCCGACGTTCTGCAGGTACGCCTTGCCCACCGTCTCGGTCTTGTGGTTGCCGACCTTGGTGGACCAGTTGCGGCCGACTCGCTTGGTCTCGTTGCCGTCGGTGGTGTGGCGATGGTGCTGGTGGATGGTGTGGGTCTCGTTGCCATCCACGCTGAGGGTCTCGTTGCCGTGTACCGTGTGGGTGTCGTGGCGCTGCACGGTGCGGGTGTCGTCGCGGTCGATGTCGGTGGTGCGATCGCGATAGACGTGCAGGGTGTTGTCGCGCTTGATCTCCTCGGTGCGGTCGTTGAGCGTCAGCAGGTCGAAGTTCTTCTGGGCATGCAGCCAGATCTGCTCCTGGTCGGTCTGGTCGTCGAAGCGCAGGGCGTTGAAGCCGCTGCCCTGATAGGTCTTGGAGCGAAAGCCCGAGCAGGTCTTGCTGTCGGGCAGGCCCCAGGGGTGGGAATTCTGGCCGTTATAGAGGCTGCCGGTGATCAGCGGGCGGTCGGGGTCGCCCTCGAGGAACTCGGTCAGTACTTCCTCGCCGACGCGGGGCAGGCGGATGTAACCATGGCCGGCACCGGCGCTGGACGAGGCGACGCGCAGCCAGCACGAGCTCTGCTCGTCGTGCTGGCCCTGGCGGTCCCAGTGGAACTGGACCTTGACCCGCCCCCACTCGTCGGTGTGGATCTCCTCGCCCTCTGGGCCGACCACGGTGGCGGTCTGCGGCCCGCCGATGACCGGGCGTGGGTGGGTCAGCGGATGGCGATAGGGCTGGCTGCGCCGCTGGGCCTCGAGGTCGACGAGGAAGTGGCCGGTGCCGACGCGGCGGACGTCGGTCGTGTCGTCGCCGGTCGATGCCTCGGGGTCGTCGATTCCGTGGGCCCGCCGTGCGGCATCGAGTCGGGGTTGCAGGCTGCCGGGCAGGGTCTTGAGGTGCGCCGACACCGGCAGCACGTTCTCGGCGTGAACGATGACGCCGAGCAGCAGGAAGGTCCGCTCGGCTTCGCCGCCCGCGTCGTGCAGCGGGTGCTGGGTGAGCTCGAACCAGCGCCCGGCCTGGAGCTGGCGGGCACCGCCGGCGCCGTGGAAGCGCTTGGCTTGCGACTCCAGGGCTTCCAGCCGGTTCTCGGCCAGGCGCTCGCCTCGTTCGACCCCGCGGTAGTAGTACTCGCCGGCATAGTCATAAAGTTCGCGCGGCGGCAGATTGCCCTGGTCATTGATGGTGCCCAAGCCGGTGCGCTTGGCCAGTGCCGGCTGCTTGTAGTCGAAGCTGCCGAGGCTGACGCGGGTGGGCTGTTGAGTGCGCGTACCGCCCCAGTGGGTCAAGGCGTCTTCGGTTTCGGTGGCGTCCTGGCGATGGAAACGAATGGCCTGGGGGCTGACCGGGGCGGTGGTATCGGTGTCATCGGTGAAGACGACACAGTGGCCATCGTCGCTCTGTTCAATATAATACCATAACCCTTCTTCTTCGGTTATTCTGCTAATAAAATTCAGATCGCTTTCGCGATATTGCACGCAGTAGCTGCGAGTCGGGTAGTCACGGCGTAAATCAAAGCGCCAACGGCCCGCGGCCGGGGGAAAGTCAGCGAATACGTCGGTGAGAATATCGACCACCGAGGCATTCTGGAAAATACGATTGTCGCGGCCCAGTTCGAGCATCCGAAGCCAAGGCACCAGGGTCAGCTGATAATAACTGACGCCGCCGTCCTCGCCGAGCAGTGCCGCGTCATAGACCAGCCCGTGCAGCGGCCGGTAGCTGCCGTCGGCCTGCAGGATCGATAGCCGCGCCGGCTGTGCCATGAGCGTCTTGAGTTCGATATCGTTCTGCTGGGAGATGCAGTCGAGGGTATAGGCGAACGGTTCGCAGACGCGCTCCTCACCGACCAGACGGTGGGGGATCAGCGCAACGCCGCCCGGCGCGCCGGGGAGGTCGAGCTGCAACAGACGCTGCGATTGCGACAGATCAATGCCGGAGAGTTCACTGATATCGAGCATGATGCGCTTCCGGTTCGCGGATTATCGAGATAGCCGTTACAAGGCTAGAGGCATGTGATGGTTACGAGTAAGTCGATGTTAAAGCAAGTTAAGACATGAGACTATCAGACATTAGCTCGATATTTTGTAAGAGATGTCTCAAACCGATCCCGGTATTCTAAGTTTCATGAATATTAGGCGGCGTGGACTATCAGGCAGACTACTGGCGCAGCGCCAACCCCGGTTCACCAGCAGGCTCTCCGAATGCCCACCTGAAGCGTCGATCTGGATACCCAGCCCTCAACGCAAGACGCCGGCGCAGGGCGCCGGCGTCGATAGCGTGGAGCGTGTCGGGCGTCAGCCGGCGCGCTGCTCGCTGGCAACGGCGCCGCTGCCCGCATCGGCGACCGCCGGCAGTTCGCTCTCGCCGCGCTTGAGCAGCGCATAGCCGACCCCGGTGACCAGCGACCCGGCAGCGATGGCGACCAGATAGAGCAGCGCCATGTTGACCGCGTTGGGGATCAGCAGCACGAACAGACCGCCGTGGGGCGCCATCAGCTTGATCCCGAACCACATCGACAGCGCCCCGGTGACCGCGCCCCCGATCATCGCCAGCGGGATCACCCGCAGCGGGTCCTTGGCGGCGAACGGGATCGCCCCCTCGGTGATGAAGCACAGCCCCAACACGAAGGAGGCCTTGCCCGCCTCGCGCTCCGGCTGCGAGAACTTGCCCCGCGCCAGCAACGTGGCGATGCCCATGGCGATTGGCGGCACCATGCCGGCGGCCATGATCGCCGCCATCGGCATGTAAGTTTCGGTGGAGAGCAGGCCGACCCCGAAGGTATAGGCCGCCTTGTTGACCGGGCCACCCATGTCGAAGCACATCATCGCGCCCAGCAGCAGGCCCAGCAGCACCGCGTTAGTGGAGCCCATGTTGTTGAGGAACTGGGTCAGCCCGGCGAGGATTGCCGCCACCGGCGTGCCCACCACGTAGATCATCACCAGGCCGGTGAACAGGCTCGCCAGCAGCGGGATGATCAGGATCGGCTTGAGCGACTCGACGCTGGCCGGCAGCTTGACGTAGCGGGTCACCGCCGAGGCCGAGTAGCCGGCCAGGAAGCCGGCGAGAATCCCGCCGATGAAGCCGGCGCCCAGGGTCGAGGCCAGCATGCCGCCGATCATCCCCGGGGCGATGCCGGGGCGGTCGGCGATCGAGTAGGCGATATAGCCGGCCAGTACCGGCACCATCAGCTTGAAGGCGGTGCCGCCGCCGATCTGCATCAGCGCCGCGGCCAGGGTGCCCTCCTGCTCGAAGGCCTTGATCCCGAACACGAACGAGAGCGCGATACACAGACCGCCCGCCACCACCATCGGCAGCATGAACGACACCCCGGTCAGCAGGTGCTTGTAGAGACCGCGCTCCTTGACGCTCTTGCGCGCCCCGCCGCTGGCCCCTGCACTGCCGCCCTGAGGCGCGCCGCTCGACTCCACCTGGGCCTCGACCAGCGCCGTCTCCAGGGTCTGCTTGGGCTGCTTGAGTGCCGCGCCGGTGGAGGTGCGATAGATCGGTTTGCCGGCGAAGCGGGTGTCGTCGACCTCGATATCGCAGGCCAGCACCACCACGTCGGCGGCGGCGATGTCATCGGCGCTCAGCGCGTTCTGCGCCCCCACCGAGCCTTGGGTCTCGACGTGGATCGCGTGTCCCATCGCCTTGCCCGCCTGAGCCAGGGCCTCCGCCGCCATGAAGGTGTGCGCCACCCCGGTGGGGCAGGCGGTCACCGCGACGATGCGCCGCTGGGTGCTGCCGCCGGCCTGGGGCGCCTGCACGGCGGTGGCGGGCGCGGGCGCATTCGCGCTCGCGGCGTCGAAGGTCGCCGCCTCGCGCGCGGCGCGCTCGAGGAAGGCGTCCGGGTCGGGCAGCGCCTGATGGATCGGCGCACGGAACAGCCGCTTGCCGTCGAAGCGCTGCGGCTCGGGCACGCGCTCGGCCGCGACCACCACCAGCTCGGCCGCCGCGATCGCCTCGGCGGAGGCCGGGGTCACCGCCTCCAGCTCGCCGTGCATCTCCACCGACACCTGCCAGCCCAGCCGCTTGGCGGCCTGTTCGAGCCGGCGCGCGCCGAGAAAGGTCGTCGCCATGCCGCTGGGGCAGGCGGTAATCAGAATCACGTTCATGCGCTCTCCCCCGCGTACGTCGCCTCGTCGAGCCGCTGCACGCGCGTTTGTTGAAGTAGTTCGGAAAAGTCTGCGGCCTCGGGCCGGCCCACGCCGACATGCCGCACCGCGTCCGCCGCCAGCGCCGTGGCAAAGCCCAGCACCTGGGCCGGCGGCTGGTCGGCGAGAATGCCGTGGAGCATGCCGGCGACCAGGGTATCGCCGGCGCCCACGGTGTTGACCACGCTCACCCGGGGCGGCTCGGCCAGCCACTCGCCGCGCCGGCTGACCCAGATCAGGCCCGCGCCGCCGAGCGACAGCAGCGCCTCCTCGACCCCCGCCCGATGCAGCCGCCGCGCCGCCTCGCGCTGGGCCTCGAGGGTCTCCAACGGCGCGCCGGCCCAGGCCGCCAGCTCATGCTCGTTGGGTTTCACCGCGCTGGGCGGCACCGCCAGTGCCGCCGCCAGCGCCGGCCCGCTGGTATCCACCCACACCGGCACACCGGTGGCCTTGAGTGCGGCTACCAGCGCGGCAAAGTCCTCCTCCGAGACCCCGGGCGGCAGGCTGCCGGTGAGCACCACCGCCCCCGGCGTCCGCTCGCGGCAGTGCGTGTCGAGGCGCTGGCGCAGCGCCGCGAGCGCCTCGGCCGACACACTCAGCCCGGGGCCGTTGATATCGGTCACGCGGCCGTCGGCTTCGGCGATCTTGGCATTGATGCGCGTCTCGCCCGGCAGGCGCAGGCTGGCGTCCGCGATCCCCGCACTGGCGCAGGCGGCGACGAAGGGGGCGTCGTTGTCCTCTCCCAGCAGCCCGGAGAGCGTCACCCGATGGCCCAGCGCGGCCAGCACGCGAGCCACGTTGAGCCCCTTGCCAGCAGCGGCCAGCTGGCTCGACTGGGTACGGTTGACCGCGCCCAGGGTCAGCGTCGGCAGCCCGATCGAAAGATCCAGCGCCGGATTGAGGGTCACCACCAGGAGCTCGTGCGCGCTCGCCATCACAGTGCCTCCAGCGCGTCACGCACGGCCTGGCTGGTGGCCTGGGCGAGTGCGGTGCGCGCATGGCGCTCGGCGCTCTCCTGAGTGATGCCGCGCAGGCGCGCCTTGACCATCGGCACCTGACGCACCGAGACCGACAGCTCGTCGACCCCCAGGCCCACCAGCACCGGCACCGCGGCGGCATCCGAGCCCAGCTCGCCGCACACCCCGACCCACTTGCCCTCGGCGTGGGCGGCGTCGACCGTCATCTGGATCAGCCGCAGCACCGCCGGATGCAGGCCATCGGCCTGGGCCGAGAGGGTGGCGTGGCCGCGGTCGATCGCCAGGGTGTACTGGGTCAGGTCGTTGGTACCGATGGAGAAGAAGTCGACCTCCGCGGCCAGGCTCGGCGCCAGCAGCGCCGCCGAAGGAATCTCGATCATCACCCCGACCTGGACGTCACCGGCACCGATCTCCGCCTGCAGGCGGTCGACGATGGCGCGCGCCTGGCGGTACTCGTCGACGTCCTTGACCATCGGGAACATGATCCGCAGCGGCCGCTCGCCGGCGGCGGTCAGCAGCGCCCGCAGCTGGGTCTCGAGCACCTCGGGCCGGGTCAGCGCCAGGCGCAGCCCGCGCAGGCCGAGGAAGGGGTTGTCCTCCGCCGGCACCGGCCAGTAGGGCAGCGGCTTGTCGCCGCCCACGTCGAGCGTGCGCGCCACCAGCGGGCGCCCATCGAGGGCGTCGAAGGCGCGCCGGTACTCGCCGATCTGGGTCTCCAGATCGGGGGCTTCCGGGTGCGCCATGAAGATGAACTCGGTGCGCAGGAGCCCCACGCCCTCGGCGCCCTGCTCCACCGCATCGGCGGCGTGGGCGGTGTTGCCCAGGTTGGCGGCGACCTCGATACGCTTGCCGTCGGCGGTACGCCCCTCTTCGAAGCGCGCCCCGTGCGCCTCGCGGCGCAGCTTTTCGAGCTCCTTGAGGCGCAGCTCGGCGCGGTCGCGGCGCTCGGCGGAGGGGCGCACGATGACGCGGCCGAGATCGCCGTCGAGGATCAGGTCGTCGTCGTTGTTCAGCGTCAACGCCCGTTCGCCGGCGCCGACCACCGCGGGGATACCCAGCGCCCGCGCCAGGATGGCGCTGTGCGAGGTGGCACCGCCGCGTGCGGTGAGCAGGCCGCGCACCTGAGCGGTATCCAGCCGCGCCACATCGGAGGGGCCGATATCGTCGGTGACCAGAATGTAGGGGCGCTGCGGCGGCGTCGGCATCTCCACGCCGCACAGCACGCCGAGCACCCGGCGACCGACGTCGCGCAGGTCGGCGGCGCGCTCGGCCAGCAGCCGGTCGGCGAGTACTTCCTGGGCCCGGGCCGCGGTGTCGATCGCCTGCCACCAGGCCGCCTCGGCGCTGAGACCGTCGCGCATGCCCTCGAAGGCCGCCTCGTGCAGCTCCGGGTCGTCGAGCATCTCGGCGTGCATGGAGAGGATCTCGGCCACGTCACCGCCCTTGGCGGTGCCGATCAGCGCCTGCAGCTGGCGCCGCGCCTCGTCGAGCGCCGCCTGCAGCCGCTCACGCTGGCGCTCGGCCGGACCCTGCTTGTCGGCCGCCAGATCACGGGCGCGTTCGGGGTAGTCGAAGTCCGGCGCGCGCATCACGTAGGCCGGGGCGATCGCCAGGCCCGGCGAGGCCGCCGTGGCCGGCAGCACGCCGTCGTCCTCGAGCGGTTCGAGCGGCGCCTCGGCCTCACGCCGGGCAGCGCGGTTGGCGCCCGCGGCAGCCACTTCGGCGAGCGGCCGTACCGCCTCGCCCAGACCGCTCTCCACGGCGTCGACCATCGCCGCCAGCGCGCCCTCGGCGCCCTCGCCCTCGGCCGAGAAGATCAGTGTCTGGCCGCGCCGCGCGCCGAGCCCGATCACCTTGGTCAGGCTCGCCGCCGAGACCGACTCGGCGCTGCCTTCGAGCAGGCGCACGCGCACCGGCAGCGCCTGCTCGCGCGCCTTCTGCACCAGCACCTTGGCCGGCCGCGCGTGCAGCCCGTGGGCGTTGAGCAGGGTGACCCGGGCGGTCTGGGCACTGCTCGACTCGCCGGAGAGGCGCATCAGCACGCCGTCGGCGTCGGCATCCACCAGCGCCTCGCCCTGACCGCTGTCGAGCAGCTCGGCGAGACGTGCCAGCAGGTCGCGGTGGGCGTCGTCGAGGGCCGCCACGCAGAAGACCCCATTGACCGGCCCGCGCGGGCCGCTGAAGGCGCGCTCCGGCGTCGCCAGCGACAGCGCCGGCTGCTTGACACCGCGGTCGGCACTGACCAGCCACAGCCCCTGCCCCAGCGCGACCGGCTCCTGAGCGTTGATCGCGGCGACGAAGCTGGCGTCGACACACTCCGCCTGGCGCAGCCGCGCCGCCGCCGCCAGCGCCAGCTCGAAGCGGTCACGCGCGGGGAAGTTGAGACACAGGGTGTCGGCATCCAGACGCGCCTTGGGCCGCGGGCGCGACAGGAGCGCGATCATCTCCTCGGCGCTGTCGGCGGCGGCCAGGCGTTCGGCCACGCCTTCAGCGTCGAGCACGTGGGTGAGCTGGCGCAGCACGTCGAGGTGCTCGTCGCTGGAGGCGGCGATGGTGACCAGTAGATAGACGCGATTGCCGTCGTGCCACTCGACCCCCTGCGGGAACTGCAGCAGGCGCACCCCAGTGTGGTGGATCTGGCTGCGGCTCTCCGGGGTGCCGTGGGGAATCGCGATGCCGCTGCCCAGGTAGGTCGAGCCCTGGGCCTCGCGGGCGTGCAGCGCATCGCGGTAGGCAGGCTCCACCAGCCCGGCCTGGTGGAGCGATGCCGCGGCCTGGTCGAGGGCGTCCTGCCAGCCGTCGGCGCGGCAGTCGAGGGCCGCGTCTTGCGGCGTGAGGGTCAGCATGTCGGTCTCTCCCGGAAGCGGTGTTGGCGACGCTCAGAGCCCACTCTACCCAGCTGCGGTCGGCGGCGTCACCGCTGCCGCCCTGGATGCGGCGGTCGCCGCCGACAGGCGCTGAGTCGACGTCGCGATCCAACAGCCGGCCGCAACGTCGTTCAGAATAAGCTGAATCGTGTCACCTAATGGCGTTATGCTCGTCGTTACGCGGGCATTTGACAAGCTAGACCTTCGCAGGACGCCGCCGCCCGCGGCATCGACCACACGCCTGGGGCTGGGCCGCCCTGGCGCGACGGGTTATGGTGCCAGGCGTTCGCACGCTCCGGAGACCGCTCGATGAAACTCGCCGATATCGCCCGCCTGGCGGGTGTGTCCCGCACCACCGCCAGCTATGTCCTCAACGGACAGGCGCGCGCACGGCGCATCAGCGAGGCCACGGTGGAACGGGTGCTGACGGTGGCCCGCGACCACGACTACCGCATCGACGCCCAGGCCGCGGCGCTGCGCGGCGGCGACAGCCGCACCCTGGGGCTGATCGTCCCCGACCTGGAGAACGGCAGCTATGCGCGCCTGGCCAAGCGCCTGGAGCATGGCGCCCGCAGCCAGGGCTATCAGCTCTTGATCGTCGGCTCCGACGACGACCCCGAACGCGAGCGCACCCTGGCGCGCTCGCTACGCGCCCAGCGCTGCGATGCGCTGATCGTCGCCAGCAGCCTGGCCCCGGACGACGACTTCTACGCCGAGCTACTCGCCGCCGGGCTGCCAGTGATCGCCGTCGACCGCCCGCTCGACCCGCAGCACTTCATCAGCGTGGTGACCAACGGCCGCAGCGCCGGCGAAGCCTTGACCCGCTCGGTGCTCGACCCGGACGTGAACGAGATCGTATGGTTCGACGCCGTGCCCCAGCTGTCGATCAGCACCGAACGCCGCCAGGGCTTTCTCGCCGCCTGCCGCAGCTTCGCCGGCGAGTACCGCTGCATCAGCGCCGCGCGCTACGATCGCGCCAGCGGCGCCGCGGCCATGCGCCAGCTACTCGGCGAATCGCGTCTGCCCGATGCCATCGTCACCGCCTCCTACACCCTGCTGGACGGCCTGCTCGACGCCCTGCTCGAACGCGGCGCGCTACCCACCGGCCTGCGCCTGGCGACCTTCGGTGACGACCGCCTGCTCGACTTCCTGCCGTGCCGGGTCAACTCGCTGCCCCAGGACCACGACCGCGTCGCCGCCCAGGCGCTGGCGCGCGCGCTGCAGGCGGTGCGCGGCGACTACCGCCCCGGCCTCGATGTGATCGAGCGCACGCTCAAGCGCCGGCGGTGACCACAGCCGCCCGCCCGGGCTATGCTGAGGCCGCGTCGTCGACGCGCACGCCCTCCTCCCCCGAGCTGGAAGCGTTCATGCAAGAGACCCTGCCCGATATCCTGGCCGGCCCGCTGCTGCGCCGCTGCGACCCGCAGCGCCTGGTGCTGTGGCTGGTGGCCACGCGCCCGCTCGCACTGCGGCTGACGCTGAGCGCCGACGGCGAGTCGCGCACCCACGAACTGGACGCTGCCACCACCTGCCTGGCCATCGGCGACCACGCCCACTGCCATCTGATCGATCTGGCAATGACAACGCCGCTACCGCAGGAGACGCGCATCGCCTACGACCTGGCCTACCGGGATCGCCAGGGCGCCTGGTGCTCGCTGCGCGACTGGGGCCAGGCGCTCGCCTACCCCGGCGAGCCGCTGCCCACTCTGGTGCTGCGCGCGCGCCACGACGCCCTGCTCCACGGCTCGTGTCGCAAGCCCCACCACCCCGGCGCGGATGGTCTGGCCCGCGGCGACCGCTGGCTGGGCGAGCGCCACCAGGACGCCGCTGCCCGCCCGGCCGCGCTGATCTTGAGCGGTGACCAGATCTACGCCGACGATGTCGCCGGCCCCATGCTCGCCGCCATTCATGCGCTGATCGCGCGCCTGGGGCTCTACGACGAGTGCCTCGAAGGCACCGAGATCGCCACCGGGGAAGCGCTCTACGCGCGTGACGACACCTACTACCATCGCGACGCGCTGCTCCCCGCGGTAGCGTCGAACGCCGCGCTGCGCGACAAGTTCTTCGGCGGCAAGCGCAAGCCGATCTTCACCAGCGCCAGCGCCGAGAACCACCTGATCACCTTCGCCGAAGTGATGGCGATGTATCTGCTGGTGTGGTCGCCCACACCCTGGCAACTGATCACGCTCAAGATGCCCACCCTCGACGCCGCCGAGGGCGAGCGCTACCGCCGCGAACAGCGCCACATCGATGGCTTCGTCGCCGCGCTGCCGCAGGTCGCGCGCCTGCTGGCGCATCTGCCGACGCTGATGATCTTCGACGATCACGACATCACCGACGACTGGAACCTGACCGCCGCCTGGGAGGCCGCCGTCTACGGCCACCCATTCTCGCGGCGCATCGTCGGCAACGCGCTGCTCGCCTATCTGCTGTGCCAGGGTTGGGGCAACGACCCCGACGGCCTGGCCGCACCGCTGGCGGCGACCCGCGAGTGGCTCGCCCGGCGTGATGCCGATGGCCGCCTCGACTGCGCCCGCCACGGCGACCTGATCACCCAGCTTCTGCGCTTCACCGGCTGGGGCTATACCCTGGATACCCAGCCGCGTCTGGTGGTGCTGGATACCCGCACCCGACGCTGGCGCAGCGAGCGCAAGCGCCACCGCCCCTCGGGGCTGATGGACTGGGAGGCGCTGAGCGAGTTCCAGCAGGACCTACTCGAACAGTCAGAAGTGATCATCGTCTCGCCGGCGCCGATCTTCGGCGTCAAGCTGATCGAAGGGGTACAGCGGCTGTTCACCGCCCTGGGCAAGCCACTGATGGTGGATGCCGAGAACTGGATGGCACACCCGGGCTCTGCCCATACCATGCTCAACATCCTGCGCCACAGCCGCACGCCGCAGCGCTACGTGATCCTCTCCGGCGACGTCCACTACTCCTTCGTCTACGCCATCACCCTGCGCCAGCGACGCCACAGCCCGCGGATGTGGCAGGTGACCAGCAGCGGCCTCAAGAACACCTTCCCCACCACCCTGCTCGACTGGTTCGACCGCCTCAACCGCTGGCTCTACGCCCCCTGGTCGCCGCTCAACTGGCTGACCAAGCGCCGGCGCATGCTGGTCGAACCCTATCGCCCGGCCCACGCCAGCCACGGCGAGCGGCTGTGGAACCGCGCCGGTATCGGCTACGTGCGGCTCGACGCCGAGGGCGCGCCGAGCGAGGTCAGGCAGCTGGGCGCCGATGACGTCGATACCCATTTCGATCGTATCCCCGACTGAAGCGCGGTGCTCAGTGGCGGCATACCTCACTCACGCGACCGCCGCCGGCTGACGGGCCGGCGGCGGTGGAGGTGACGATACGTCGAGTGGCGGCTGCCGTGGCTCAGGCCGGACGCAACAGCGCGGCGTTGCCGTCGACATCGCCATAGGTGCCGCTGGTGCCCTCGACGTCGCGCAGCTCGACCACGATGCCCCGGTTCGGCGCGCTGTCGATGAAGCGGGCGATGTCCTCACGGATATCCGGGTCGACATAGTTGGCCCCGGTGGCATCGACGATCAGCTCGCCACCATCGGGCACCGCATCCAGATACTGGCGCATCTCTTCGCGGTTGAGAAACGACACATCCTGCTGGAACTTGAGCAGCACGTGATCGCCGCGACGGGTGTGGGCGATCGCCGAGCGATAGCCGGACTGCAGCAGGAAGTAGAGGCTGCACACCAGCCCCACCAGCACCCCCATCAGCAGGTCGGTGGCGAGGATCGTCACCACGGTGACGGTGAACGGCACGAAGCGGCGCATGCCCTCGCGATAGTGGGCGACGAACAGCGACGGCTTGGCCAGCTTGTAGCCGGTATGCAGCAGGATCGCCGCCAGCGTCGCCAGCGGGATCAGCTCCAGCCACATGGCCAGGAACGCCACGCTCACCAGCAGCAGCCCGCCGTGAATGATGCTCGCCAGGCGCGTGCGGCCGCCGGCATTGGCGTTGGCCGAGCTGCGCACGATCACCGCGGTGACCGGCAGTGCGCCGAGCAGCCCGCAGACCATGTTACCGATGCCCTGAGCCTTGAGCTCGCGGTGCGGCGGCGAATGACGCTTGAGCGGGTCGAGCTTGTCGACCGCTTCCAGGCTGAGCAGGGTCTCCAGGCTGGCGATGATGGCAATGGTGATGGCCACGGTATACACCGCCGGGTTAGCGAGTGCGCCCAGGGCCGGGCTGGTCATCTCGGCGAGCAGGTCAGCCGGACCGCTGAGCCCGCCGAGCTGCACATGGTGAGCTGCATCCAGTGCCAGCGCCGGCATCGCCGTGCCCACCAGACGCTCGATCAGGATACTGCCGAGCACCGCCAGCAGCGGCCCGGGCACCAGGCTCAGTAGCCGCCGGCGCTTGATCAGCGGCTGCTCCCACAGCACCAGCACGGCGAGACTGAACAGCGCGATCCCCACCGCCAGCGGTGCAACACCGCTGAACAGCGCCACCGGGTCGGTGATCGCCGGCATGTCGTCCAGCGGGTGGCCCAGCGCCATGGGGAACTGTCCGAGCACCAGGATCAGGCCGATCCCCGCGAGCATGCCCTTGATCACCGCGGTCGGCACGAAGGCGCCGATCCGCCCGAGCCGGAAGATCCCCATCGCCAGCTGCAGCACGCCGGCCAGGATCACCGCGGTGAGAAAGGCGGAGAAGCTGCCCAATGTCTCGATCGCGTCGAGCACGATCACCGTGAGCCCGGCGGCGGGCCCGCTGACCGACAGCGCCGAGCCGCTGAACAGCGTCACCACCAGCCCGCCGACCATGCCCGCCACCAGCCCGGCCAGGGGCGGCGCGCCGGAGGCCAGCGCAATCCCCAAACAGAGCGGAATCGCCACCAGGAAGACCACGATGCCGGCGGGCAGATCGCGGGCCAGGTGGCGCAGGGAAAGTGTTTCGGCACGCTCCACGTGAGCGTCGTTAGAAGTCTGAGTCGTCATTGTCTTGTCCTTGACCTGAAAGATCCGTCGATGTCGCGGGGTGCCAGCCTCAGCCCGCCGCGCGACGCCAACCGTTGGCCTCGGGGATGGCGTCAGCGTCCGCCGGGGCGCGGCTCACCACGTCGTCGAGCTGGCCGCTGGCGAGGTCGTAGACCCAGCCGTGCAGGGTCGGTGCGCGCCGTGCCGCCCAGCTCTCGCGTACCAGTGACAGCTCGGCCAGGCGTTCGACCTGGGCGATGACGTTGAGCTCGACCACGTGATCGACCTTGTCACTCAGCTGCGTGAAGTGGCTCAGCTCGCTGGCGTGGGCCGCCACCAGCTGTCTGAGCTGGGCGACATGGGAGTCGACCCGGGGCAGCCCCGCCAGCGCCTCGTCACCGCTGATCGCGGCCTGGATGCCGCCGCAGCCACGATGGCCACAGACGATGATGTGCTCGACCTCGAGGGCCTTGAGCGCATACTCGAGCACGCTCATCACATTGGCGTCGTCGTCATCGACCAGGTTGGCGATATTGCGATGGATGAACAGCTCACCGGGATTGGCGTTGCAGATCTGCTCGGCGGGCACGCGGCTGTCGCAGCAACCGATCCATAGCGCGCCAGGCGCCTGGCCCTGGTGTAAGCGGGAAAATAGTTCCGGATCGGCGGCGCGCATGCCGGCAGCCCAGGCGCGGTTTTCGAGTAGCAGACGATCGGTGAATTGCATGGAAACTCCTCGGCAGCATTGGGGTCGCCAGTCGTGATCACACCCAGTCGTGCTCACACTGCGCTCGCATGGCGACGGGTGAATGGCGATGACAGGAGCCGTCCGCGCCCCGGGTAACATGACGGCGCCGGCTTCGCCTAAAGTCGTAACGGGAGAGCCAGGTCGGCGGCAACCATTAACCGCTTTGCACGCTGAAAATTTTGTAAGCCGAGGTGAAGGATTGTGCGCCTGGCGCCATTGATGACGACCGGCTCGCAGACAGGAATGAGGCACCATACCAGACCCGAAATGCCCACTAGCGCGGGCGATTCGAAACTATTCGAGTCGAAATGGTGATGAAGATGAATACCGCATGAACCGGGCGCTCATGCGGTTATCAGCCAGCGAGGAACGTTTAAAATTTAATAAAAACTAATGTAACAGAAGCCGCGATTACCTGTCGCCAGGATGAACGCTCGACAAGCCCTATTGCCCCACCCTCCGAGCGTAGACAACATGAATGTCAAAACGACTCACCGATTCATCTGACATTCATGAAAGTGCCAATTTTCACGAGTAAAAGCGTGGAGCTGGAGGGTGCCTCTGCCTGGTTCAGATCTCTTGTCCTGGCGAGAGAGCCAGGCTATTCGAGCACCACCAGCGCATCGTTGACGCTCACACTGCCGGCATTTTCGGCCACCAGATTCTGCCCGAAATAGACCTTTCCACGCTCCCCGCGGCGGTAGCCGGCCAGCGCCTTGAGCGGCTCGCGGTCGGCGCGTTTCTCGCCGCGTGCCGGGTCCACCGTGACCATGGCGCAGCGCGAACAGGGCGCATCGACGCGAAACGTCACCTCACCGATACGCACCCGCCGCCAGCCATCCTCGGCATAGGGCTCGGTGCCCGTCACCACCAGGTTGGGACGGAACTGAGCCATGACATGGGTGCCGTCGGTGCGCCGGTTGAGATCATCGAGAGAGGCTTGCGAGATCAACAGCAGCGGATAGCCGTCGGCGAAGCTCACGCGCACCCCGATGGCTTCACGGTAGCGCGGCGAGCGCTCGCCCAGCCACAGCAGCCGCGCCGGCTCACCGGCGACCTCGCTGAACCAGGCGTCGAGGGAGGCATGGGTGGCCAGCGCAGAGAACTCATCACCCCACACCTGAGTCGTCACCGCCTCGCCGCTGAACTCCTCGCGGGAGACGTCGAGCGGCGCCAAGCTGTCGTGGGTCAGGGTCAGACGCTCGCCGTCGAAACGCGGGCGTACCCGCTGCAGCTGCGGATGCGTACGCGCGGTGAGAAAGGTGCCATCCGGCTTGATTGCCATGAAGCGGCGATCGAGCACCAGCCCCTCCTCCTCGACGCGAGCCTGGGCGAGTGACTCGCCGGCGGCGGACTTGATCGGATAGCGGTGGATCGCGGAGAGCGTGGGCATGGTTGGGCTCCTCGGTCATCTAGGGGTCGAGGCGCATCAGCGGCGACGCTGCTGATGCGCGCGCTTGGCACGTTTGTAGGTGGTGTCGTCGCGCACCGCATCGAGTGCGCGCTGGTAGTGTTCGGCGATACGTGCCTTCTCGGCATCGGCATCCCGCGGCTCGATCGGTCTGCCGCGCTGGTCACGCTTGCGCCCGCCGGGATAGCGGGCATAGCGACGCGCGCGGGTATAGCCCATCTGCAGGTACTTGCGCGCCATGTCCATGCCGACGAAATCGTCGGCGTCGCGGTAGTCACGAAAACGCGCCGAGAGCGCCGTCACCGCCGCGCGGGCATCGGCCTCGTTGCGGATCGCCCACAGCGGCAGCAGCTCGTCCTTGTAGGGCTGGACGTGGAACACGCCCCGCTCACCGCGGCCAATGCGATAGGCTTCGGGGTGGCGGCGGTAATCGATGCGGCTGTCGGGAAACGCCATCTTTGCTCTCCTTCAAAACATGACGGCCGCCTCTGGCGAGGCGGCCGTCTGCATCACATCGAACTGCATACTACACAGATACCGGGGTTGGCGCGGCGTCAGGCGAGCGCCTCGCGCGACTTGCCGGCGGCGCGACGACGGCGCTGCAGCAGCACGACCAGGGCGAACAGCAGCAGCCCAGGTATCCACATCAGCTCCTTGGGCAACTGATCGCGCGGAATCCGCACCGAGACGATCTGCTGATCGAAGTCGAAGCCGAGCTTATCCGCCTGACTGCCGAAGTCGGTGGTATCGACCAGTACCTTGCCATCTTCCTGCATCAGGTGCAGCCCCAGGCTATCGAGGCGTTCGCTGCCGCTGGCACCCTCGGTCGCCGGCACCTGGACCACGAAGCTGGTCGGCGCGCCGTAGGCATCCAGCCCATCGACCCGTACCATCAGGTGATCACGCGGGCCGATCTCGCCCAGCGCCTGCTCGAACTGGGCCGGCGGCACCTCGCGGTAGGGCGCATCGACCATGTCCATCCAGAAGCCGGGGCGGAACAGGGTGAAGGCGACCAGCAGCAGCAGCGCGCTCTCGTACCAGCGGCTCTTGACCAGCATGAAGCCCTGGGTCGCGGCGGCGAAGATCAGCATCGCCGCGGTGGCCACGACAAAGATCACGATGCCGTGCCACAGGTCGACGTTGATCAGCAGCAGATCGGTGTTGAAGATGAACAGGAACGGCAGCGCAGCGGTGCGCAGGCTGTAGTAGAACGCCTGGAAGCCGGTGCGGATCGGGTCGGCGCCGGAGATCGCCGCCGCCGCGAACGAGGCCAGCCCCACCGGCGGCGTGACGTCGGCCATGATACCGAAGTAGAACACGAACAGATGCACCGCGATCAGCGGCACGATCAACCCGTTCTGCTCGCCCAGCTGCACGATCACCGGCGCCAGCAGTGCCGACACCACGATGTAGTTGGCAGTGGTCGGCAGCCCCATGCCGAGGATCAGGCTGAGCACCCCGGTGAGTAGCAGCATCAGCAGCAGGTTGCCCATCGACAGCGTCTCGACCAGGTCCGCCAGTACCAGGCCGACACCGGTCTGCGCCACGGCACCGACGATGATACCGGCGGTGGCGGTGGCGATGCCGATACCGATCATGTTGCGCGCACCGTCGATCAGGCCTTCCCACAGGTCGTGTGCACCGCGTTTGAGGTCGCCGGCGAAATCGCTGCGCCCGCGGAACAGCGCATCGAGCGGGCGCTGGGTCAGAATGATGAAGATCATGAAGGCGGTGGCCCAGAATGCCGACAGGCCCGGCGACAGACGCTCCACCATCAGACACCACACCAGTACGATCACCGGCAGCAGGTAGTGCAGCCCCACCATGACGGTGGGCTTGGTGCGCGGCAGCTGGGTGATCTCCTGATTGGGGTCGTCGACCTCCAGCTCGGGATAATTCGAGCCGAGCTTGAGCAGCAGCACGTAGACCGCGATGACCCCGGCACCGATCACCCAGGTGGCGGACTCGCCCAGGGCCGGCTTGAGCCAACCGATCCCGTAGTAGACCGCCGCCGCCAGCCCCATCACCCCGACCAGCCCGGTCAGGAAGCCAAATATCTTCGCCAGCCAGGGGCGCTGCGGATTACCGCTCGGCAGCCCCTGCATGCCCGCCTTGAGCGCCTCCAGGTGGACGATATAGAGCAGCGCGATATAGGAGATGACCGCCGGCACGAAGGCGTGCTTGATCACCTCGATGTAGGGAATGCCGACGTATTCGACCATCAGGAAGGCCGCCGCGCCCATCACCGGCGGCATGATCTGGCCGTTGACAGACGACGACACTTCCACCGCACCAGCCTTGGTGGCACTGAAACCGACCCGCTTCATCATCGGAATGGTGAAGGTGCCGGTGGTCACGGTATTGGCGATGGAGGAGCCGGAGATCAGCCCGGTGAGCCCCGAAGAGACCACCGCGGCCTTGGCCGGTCCGCCGCGATAGTGGCCCAGCAGCGAGAACGCGACCTTGATGAAGTAGTTACCGGCGCCGGCCTTGTCGAGCAGCGCACCGAACAGCACGAACAGGAACACGAAACTGGTCGAGACGCCCAGGGCGATGCCGAAGACCCCCTGGGTGGTCAGCCACTGATGGTTGACCAACCCCGAGAAGCTCACCCCGCGGTGGGCCAGAATGCCCGGCATGTAGGGCCCGGCCAGCGAATAGATCAGGAAGATCAGCGCGATGATCGTCAGCGGCGGCCCCAGTGAACGGCGGCACGCCTCGAGCAGCAGCACGATACCGATCACGCCGACGATCACGTCCTGCAGGATCGGCGCGCCAGGGCGCTGTGCGAGCTGATCGTAGAAGAAATAGAGGTAGGAGGCACAGAACGCCCCCACCAGGGCCATCGCCCAGTCGGGCAGCGGCATGCGCTCGCGCGGCGAACGCTTGAATGCCGGATAGGCCATGAAGGCGAGAAATACGGCGAACGCCAGATGGATCGAGCGCGCTTCGGTGGCGCTGAACACGCCGAAGCCGAACACGAACGGCAGCGGTGAGGCGATCCACAGCTGGAACAGCGACCAGGCGGCGGCAACGCCCAGGAGCAATCGGTTGGGAAAGCCGGTCAGCTTGCGGCCACCGGTGTCGGTAGCGGCCAGCTCGTCCAGCTTGGCCTGATCGGGGCCGGAAGTCTTGGTATCGGTCATGGTGAGATCCTGACTGGGAAACACGCAGGCGCCGAGGAAGTGGCCCGCTCACGGCAGGGACGAAACGTCTGCTTGCGGCAACGCTTGGCGGACGGAGCCGGGCGTCGGTGCCCGACTCCTTCCAGGGCGCGGCGGCTGACGCCTCGGCGAGACGTCAGCCCACGCGTGCTTAGGAAAACGCTGAACAAATCGGCGAGCGGGATGAAGCGCAAGGCGCCCGGAGCACAGGAACCGCAGCATATGGGGTATATGTGAGGATTCCGAGCACCGCGCAACGCAGCGATTCACCCGCGCAGGCATTTGTACCGTGTTTCCTTACAGCCAGCCCTGCTCTTGATAGTAACGCTTGGCGCCATCATGCAGCGGAGCAGAGAGCCCTTCGCTGATCATGTCCTTCGGCTCGAGGTTGGCGAATGCCGGATGCAGACGCTTGAAGCGGTCGAAGTTGTCGAACACCGCCTTGACGGTCTGGTAGACGACTTCGTCCGGCACCTCGGCAGAGGTCACGAAGGTCGCGCGCACGCCGAAGGTCTGGACATCGTCCGGGTTGCCTTCGTACATCCCGCCGGGGATGGTGGACATGCTGTAGTACGGGTATTTTTCGACCAGCCCTTTGACCGCGTCATCGTCCAGCGGCACCAGGTTGGAAGCCACGGTGGTGGTCGCTTCCTGGATCGCGCCATTGGGGTGGCCGACGACGTAGGCCATGGCGTCGATGTTGTTGTCGGCCAGCGCCGAGGCCATCTCGGCGGCACCCAGCTCGGAAGCCAGCGAGAACACGCTGGTGTCCCAGCCTTCGGCGTTCATCAGCACTTCCATGGTGGCGCGCTGGCCGGAGCCCGGGTTGCCGATGTTGACGCGCTTGCCCTTGAGATCCTGGATCGAGTGGATGTCGGCATCCTTGCGCGCCAGGATGGTCAGCGGCTCACCGTGTAGCGAGAACACCGAGCGCAGATCCTTCATCGGCGTGTCGAACTGGCCGTCACCGTTGTAGGCGTTGTACTGCACGTCGGACTGGGCGACGCCCATGTTCAGCTCACCCGACTTGATGCCGTTGATGTTGGCCACCGAGCCGCCGGTGGACGGCGCGTTGCAGCGGATGCCGCTCTCTTCGGCGCTGCGGTTGACCATCCGACACACGGACTGGCCGACCACGTAGTAGACGCCGGTCTGGCCGCCGGTACCGATGGTGATGTACTGCGTGTCCTGCGCCATGGCGGGGGCGGACAGCGTGGCCGCACCCATCAGGGCGGAGGAGAATAAGGCTGCAGTCAAAGCGTGGCGTTTCATGCGCATACCTCGAGTTTCCCGTTTATTGTGTGAGGCCGAACTGGCGACCCCGAACGTCGAGTGGTGGCGTGGCCCGGGCTTGTGCTGATTCTACCCCGGTTCGTCATGCCTGCCGCACCCTCCCTGGATGGAGCGCGGCGGGCGCGCCATGTCTCCCGATGCCGCGGCGTGACGCTTGGCGCGCGTCATGCCGGGTAGCCGGGAGCGTGTGCCGCGGCCGTAGCGGCCTCCGGCGCGGAGTCCGGTTCGAACGGCACTCTTTTACGTAGCCGATTCCCTACGTAACCGACTCCCTACGTAACATAGCTTATCCCGACGGCGAGCCATCTTATAGAGAGTTTCGTGCTGGCAAAACCCGCGCCTTGCCACTTCTGCCTCGGGGTACGCGCGTGGCGCAGCGAAGACATACCGCCAGACACGCCGAAAGAAGAGGATCTCTCGCTGCCGGCCACGGCTGGGGCGGCGAACCGGACGCGACCGCTATGGGGTATGCGCGACCGGCATGGGCTCAAGGCACCGTGAGCCAGGGGGCGAGATCGACCCGGTCACCCACGCCGAGGCCGCGCTGCGCGAAGTAGCCGGCGTTGGTCTCCAGCGCGGCACGAAAGGCCACCCCCGCCGGGTAGGCCGGGCAGCGGCTGGGCATCTCGGCACGGCACGGCGGCATCGTCTTGAGCGCGCGGATGGTGCCATCCGCGCCGAGAAAGGCGATATCCAGCGGAATCCGCGTGCGGTACATCCAGTAGGCACTGCTGCCGGGCTGCTCGGCGGGGTAGAGGAACAGCATGCCGGCGTCCTCGGGCAGAGCGTCACGCGCCATCAATCCGCGCGCGCGCTGCTCGGCGGTGGCGGCCACTTCGATCCGCAGCGTGTAGTCTCCGCTCGCCCCGCTCAGGCCCAGCCGGCCCGTCTCCGCGGCCCCCGCCACTACCGCCCATGCCAGCAGCGCCAGCGCCGTACCCCAGCGCAGCGTCGCTGCCGGCAACCGACGCCCGGCGGCCTTACCCGAGTTCAGCATCGTCATCCTCACGGGTACGCGGTGACGCCTGGACGCTGGTGACCTGGCGCTGGACGGACTCACTGCCACCCTGGCGATGGTCGATCCAGGAGAGCATGGCCAGCTGCGTCACCAGCAGGCAGAGACAGATCGCGATTCCCTTCAACATCTTCGTATCCTCGATGGTCGACGACGGCGAGTGCCGGGCTCAAGATACCGCGTCGGCCGGGCTTGCCATAGCCCCCGGCATCCGGCTCGTCATAGCCCCCACCCCCGGGTCTGACATGGCCCCCACCCCCGGGCCTGGCATGGCCCCTTGACGGCCACGCCCGCGGCGTTGAAAGTCTGGACCTACGAGCCCACGGGCCCAGTCATATCAAAGGAACTCCGCACGTGCCCCTCAAGGATCTGTCGATCGGCCTGGGCGTGATTGCCATCTGGGCACTCAACATCATCGTGATCAAGCTCGGCGTCGCGGAGATGCCGCCGCTACTGGTCATGGTGCTGCGCTTCATGCTGGTCGCCGCGCTGGTGGTGCCGTTCACGCGTATCACCCGCGATCAGCTGCGCTGGGTTCTGCTGCTCTCGGTCACCTTCGGCGGGCTCCACTTCCCGCTGCTGTTCGTCGGTCTCGAACACGCCGAAGCCGGCACCGGGGCGCTGCTGGTACAGATGGGCACCCCCTTCGCCACCCTGCTGGCGGCGCTGTTCCTCAAGGAGAAACTGGGCCCACGTCGTATCGCCGGGCTGGTGCTGGCGTTCGGTGGCGTGGTGGTCCTGGCCGGCGGCCCGTCGCTGCCGCCGCCGCTCTCCACCGCGCTGCTGCTGGCGAGCGCGCTGGCCTGGGCGGTGTCGACGCTGATCATCAAGCTGGCACCGCCGATACCGCCGCTGACTCTGACCGGCTGGATCGCGCTGTTCGCCACGCCGCTGGTAGCCCTCGGCAGTGCGCTGTTCGAATCCGGTCAGTGGCAAGCCATCCAGCACGCCGGCTGGGCCGGCTGGGGTGCGGTAGTCTATACCGCCGTGATGTCTTCGATCGCCGCCTACGGACTCTGGTATCGCCTGCTGCAGAAGCATCCGGTCAACCGAGTGGTGCCACTGACACTACTGATGCCCGTCTTCGCAGTGGCGCTGGGTGTCTGGCTGCTGGACGATCCGCTGGGCCTACACAAGGTGGTCGGCGGGCTGCTGGTGGTCGCCGGCCTCGCCGTGATCAACCTGCCCCTGCGGCGCCTGCGACTCGCCCGTCGCACGTCGTGATATAAGCCAACGTACGCCCTGCCCGGCGCCCGGATTGCACGACAGCCATTCTGGCATAGCCACCACTGACCGACTCACGGGCGCCGGCGTCATCTGCCGCTGCCCTGTTCGAGGAAACCACATGCCCCCAGCCAACGCCGGCGTGACGATCACCGCCATGACCCTGGACGACCACCCCGACTTCGTCGCCATGATGCAGCGCACGCCGGGCGTGGTGCTGCGCCAGGCCGATGGCCGCGAAGCCACTGCACGCTATCTGGCCCGTAACCCGGGCATGAGCTTCGTCGCCCGCTGGCCCGGCAGATCGGGTATCGTCGGCTGCGCCATGGCGGGGCACGATGGTCGCCGCGGCTACCTGCAGCACGTCATGGTCGATCCCGAGTACCGCGGACTGGGGCTGGGACGCCAACTGACCGAGTGCTGTCTACAGGCGCTGCTGGCGGTCGGTATCGAGAAAGTGCACCTGGACACCCTGGCCGACAACACGGCCGCACACCAGTTCTGGACACACCTGGGCTGGTCCAACCGCAACGCCGAGATCGTCAGGTTCTCGCGGCTGCTGGTCGACGACCCCAACGCCTGAGCGACGCCCCCGACGGCCAGGAGCCAACCCGACCATGACCATACTCTCCGCCAGCCATAACCAGCGTGTGCCCCGCGCATGCCGCATCGGCCCAGTTCAGGTGCTGAAATGGCTGCTGCTGGTGCTAGCGGTCAGCATGGCCCTGCCGGCATTCGCCGACACGCCCGGTAGCGCCCCCGAGACGCCGCCTTATCCCCGCGACATGCCGCTGCTGCGGCTGAGCGATACCGATGGCAAGCCGCTCGCTGAGCTGACGCTCGACGATCTCGAAGCGCTACCCGGGCGCGAGGTAGTGGGCCCGATTCCAGACAGCGGCCTGGGCACTTCCCACTGGTATGGCGTCTCCCTGCGCACGCTGCTGGCGAGTCGTCACCTGCCGCTGCCGGAGAGTCTGCACGCCTACGCCCTCAACGACTACGATGCGATCATCCCTGCCAGCGACCTCACTCGTTACGATCCGATCGTCGCCTACCGGCGTGACGGTCACTATCTCCCGGTGGATGCCTATGGTCCGCTGATGGTGATGTACCCCTACGATGACCACGCCGAGCTTTACACCCGGACCTACTACAATCGCACCGTATGGCAACTCGACGAACTGAGGCTGCGCTGAAGTCGGCGATCCCGGATGCTGGCCGCTCATGGCACGCGCTGGCGCTGATGCTGCTGGCCGGCATCATGATGGGGGTGGCACTGGCAGGGCTGCGCACGGTGGCCGATCGTGGCCAGGAGTTCGCCTCGCCCGGGCGCTACAACGAGGTGTGGCAGAGCTACAACCTCAGCCGCCAGGTCACGGCTCTGGCCGCGACCGCCGACGCCGTGGCGAGCGGCGTCGAGCCGCCTATCCGGCTCAAGCTGCGCCTGGGGGTGATGCGTACCGCGCTGCTGCCGCTATTGCACACGCGGATCTTCGACGAACAGGCCGTGCAGCGTCCTGAGATCCAGGCCACTCTGACCCGACTCGACCAGGCGACCCAACGCTGGGACCGCGAGTTGAGCTGGCAGGAGACAGCCGCCGCGCGGCGGCTGGCCGCCGAGATCGCCGCGACCCTCTCCGACCAGGGCCAGGACCTGCACGCGCTGGTCGTCGCTGCCAATCTCGCCGTCGCCACCCAGACTGACCACCAGCGCCAGGCGTTGCAGCGCACCTTCCACTGGCTCTCGCTGGCCCTGCTGCTGCTGGCCGCCGGCTGTGCGCTGCTGGCGCTGAAGATCATCCTGGACCAGCGGCGGGCGCGCCGCCTGACCAACGACCTGCACCAGCTCAATCTCTCGCTGGAGCGCCGCATTCAGGAGCGGACCCAGGCGCTGCGCGACCGCGAGGCGCTCTTGCAGACGATCCTCGACTCCTCGCCCAGCGATGTCACTCTGATCAGCGCCGATCAGCAGCAAGTGTTCTATGTCAGCGACAATCTGCTCGTCCAGAGCGGCGCCGAACGTGTCGGCCGCTTCGACCTGGCGGCGCTGTTCGTGGATCCTGCCGAACACGCGCGCTTCGTCGCGCGGCTCGAGCGCGGCGAGCTGATCTATCAGATGGAAGCCAGACTTTGCCCCAGAGCACCCTACTGGGCACTGCTCAACGCACGCCAGCTGCGGGTGGGCGAACAGCCGGCGTGGCTGGTGTGGTGCTTCGACATCACCCAGCGGCGGCGCCAGCAGGAGCGCCTGACCCAGCGTGCCGATACCGACGACCTGACCGGACTGAGCAACCGCCGCGCGCTGCTGCGAGCGACCGTGAAGCAGTTGCGCCGTCACCGCGATATGCCGCTGAGCGTGCTGTTGATCGATATCGACTACTTCAAGCGGGTCAACGATCTGCATGGCCACGATGTCGGCGACGAGGCGCTGCGTGCCGTCGCCAACCAGCTGCGCAGCGCGGTGCGTGACCCCGCTCTGGTCGGGCGGGTAGGCGGCGAGGAGTTTGCGGTGGTGCTGCCTGAGACGGTGCTCAGCGAAGCGGCAGGGGTCGCCGAGCGCCTGCGCCAACGCGTGGCCACCACCCCGCTGGCGGTGACCTCGGGGCCGAACCTGACGCTCACGCTCAGTATCGGCGTCGCCGAACGGCACGCCGCGGAGTCGCTCAAACAGTTGATGCGCAGGGCCGATCGTCATCTCTATCAAGCCAAGCGCGGCGGCCGCGACCGGATCAGCCAGAGCGACGGTTCAGCGCCTGAGTCGCAGGTTGGTGAGTAGCGGGCTGCCGGTGGCAGGATCGTCGATCAGCGTGCACTCGATGCCGTAAAGCTCGCGCACCAGCGCCTCGGTCACGATTTCGCGGGGCGGTCCCGCGGCGACGATACGCCCTGCGTACATGGCCACCAGATGGTCGGCGAAACGACAGGCGCTGGCGAGGTCGTGCAGCACCATGGCCAGCGTCTTGCCGGCGGCAGCCAGCGCGCGGACGAGTTCGAAGACCTCGAGCTGATGGCCGAGATCGAGAGCGGATGTCGGCTCGTCGAGCAGCAACAGTGGCGTCTGTTGGGCGATCGCCATGGCGATCCAGGCGCGCTGGCGCTGCCCGCCAGACATCGCATCCAACCGCCGATGCGCCAGGCAGCTCAGGTCAGCTGCGGTGAGCGCCGCCTCGACGACCCGCTCGTCCTCGGCCGACCACTGCTGGAACATCCCCTGGTGAGGCTGGCGGCCGAAGCGGATCAGCTCGCTGACGGTCAACCCTTCCGGCGCCTGCGTCTCCTGTGGCAACAGCGCCAGACGGCGGGCCATCTCTCGGGCCGGCAGGCGCTGGATGTCGTGACCGTCGAGCAGCACCGCACCGGCATCCGGCACCTGCAGCCGGGACAGGCTCGCCAGCAGTGTCGACTTGCCACAGCCATTGGGCCCGACGATAGCCGTCACCTGTCCGGCCGGTAGTTGCAGATCGAGCCCTTCGATCACCCGGCGACGCGTGCGCCCGCGACCGTAGCTCACCGCTAGCTGATGGGCCGCGAGGGGAGATTCCGCGGAAGAAACAGACGTCATGACACGAACCTCGAGGTGGGACGTAATAGCATCCAGAGCAGACATGGCGTACCCACGATCGCCGTGACGATGCCTACCGGCACCTCGACCGGCGCCAGCAATAGACGCCCGACCAGGTCCGCCGCCGTCATCACCAGGGCCCCGGCGAGCATCGCGGCGGTCAACGGTACGCCACGCGGTGACGACAGCTGGCGCGCGATCTCCGGGCCGATCAACGCGACCAGTCCGACAGGTCCGGCCACCGCAACGGCCAGCCCGGTCAAGCCTACCGCGATCACCAGCGCCAGATAGCGGCACGCCTTGACCCGATAGCCGAGCCCGCGGGCCACGGCGTCGGAAAAATGCAGCACCGTCAGCGCCCGCGACAACCAGGCTGCCCCGATACCGGCGACCAGAAGACCGACCCAGAGCCACGCTAGCGCAGAGGTATTGCGCGTATTGAGGCTGCCCACGGTCCATGGATAGGCAGCGTTGGCGGCATCGATCGCCACGCGTGCCAGCATCAGTTGGGTCAGCGCGCCGAACATCGCCCCTACGCCGATCCCGGCAACGATGAAGCGATAGCCACGTGTCCCGATATCCCCGGCCAGCGCGAAAGTGACCACGGTCGCGGTGGCCGCGCCAACCAGCGCCATTGGCGGCGGCGCAAGGCTGGTGCCGATGCCGACCACAGAGGCGACCGCAAAGGCGGTGGCACCGTTGTCGATGCCGATGATCCCGGGCGTGGCCAGACGATTGCGTGCCAGCGTCTGCATCAGGCAGCCGGCCAGCGCAAAGGCCCCTCCTGTCGCCAGGCCGGCTAGCAGGCGCGGCAAGCGCAATGCCTGTACCACGAAAACGGGCATGGCCTCGCCCTGGCCGAACAGCGCCAGCAGCGTCGTCGAGGGATCGAGCGCCACGCTCCCCAGACACAGCGAGAGCAGCGCCACCGTAGCGAGCGCCAGCAGCAGGGAGAGATTGGCCAGCGCCGCCCGCTGGTCGATCAGCAGCGAGAGATCGCGGCCGGCGACGCGCCAGGCCAGCCGCCAAGTGCCGCGGGGCGCCGCGATGCCGGTGTGGCGGTGATGCCGTCGAGGGAACCACAGTCTGCGTGTCTGCATGACCTTCATACCGCCGGTAACCGATGGGCGCGGACGACCGCGATCAGCACCGGTGCACCGACCAGCGCGGTGAGGACACCGAGCGGCATTTCCGAAGGTGCGACCAGCAGCCGCGACAACACATCCGCGCCCAGTACCAGAATCGGCCCCAGCGGGAGCGCCAACCATAGCGTGCGACGGATGTCCGGCCCGGCCAACGCCCGCGCCGCGAACGGGACCACCAGACCGACGAAGGCGATCGGCCCGGCGACCGCCGTCGCCGCCCCGACCAGCAGCGCGACCGCGACCACCGTCGCCAGACGCACCAGGCGCGGCCGCTGGCCCAACCCCACCGCGACGCGCTCCCCCAGGGCGAGGGCCGCCAGCGGGCGCGCCACAACGAGCGTGATCGCCCCCGCCGCCGCCAGGCTCGGCAGAATCGCCTGCAAATCCGCGAGCCGGCGTCCGGCCAGGCTGCCGACGATCCAGAAGCGGATCTCATCGGCGGAGCGCTGGTCGACCAGCAGGATCAGCGAGGTCAGCGCGCCCAACAGCCCGGAAAGCACCGCACCGGCGAGCACCAGGCGCACCGGATCACTGCCGACACCATCGAGCCGGGCGACGGCGAGCACGCCCAGACAGCCGGCGAGCGCCCCCAGCTGCGCGACCGAGATCCGCAGCGTGGCTGCACTCGCGCCCAGGGCCAGCGCCACGGCGACCGCCAAAGCACTACCGGCACTGACACCGAGCAGGCCGGGCTCGGCCAACGGGTTACGTGCCGCGGCCTGAATCAGCGCACCGGCAACGCCCAGCGCGATGCCGATACCGATACCGAGTGCCGTACGCGGCGCACGCAGTGAGGCGACCACGAAGCGCGCCTCGCTATCGCCACCGCCGATGAGCACCGGCCAGGCCGCCCGCGGGCCGACCTCGCCAGCGCCAAAAAGCAGGCTGGCCAGCATCATCAGGACGAGACCCAACGACAATCCCAGCAGCAGCCGGGGCAGCGGGCAACGTGAAGCCAGATCGGTAGCACTCATGACTCTCGCCTGCGCTCTTGCGCTGCGGCACGCCAGCTCATGGCGCCAACGCAGCGGCGATGTCGTCGAGCACACGAGAAGCCGCTATCGGCCCCGAGGCACTGCTCCAGAGCTGACCATCCACCGGCATCACCCGGTCACGCTGGACCACATCGAGTCGCGCGAACGCCGGCGTCTGGCGCGCCGCTGCCATCGCCGCCTCGCCCTCGGCGTTGAGGGTGGCAAGAAACAGCCAGTCGCTATCGATGAGTGCCAGGTTCTCGAGACTGAGCGGATCGCTGTGCGGCCGCCCCTCGGTAACCAAGCCTCCATCCGTCACCGCGAAGCCAGCGGCGGCCATCAGGCCGGTGGCGAACAGCCGGGTCGACATCACCATCGGCCCATGCGGCATCCATCGGGCCAGCAGCGCCCTGGGGCGGCGCGGTGGCTGGCGCGCAGCCAGCTCGCGCGCGCGTGCGTCGATGGCATCGAGGGCCGCGTTCACCGTCGCCTCGCGATCCAGTGCGCGGGCGAACAAGCGCGCCTCGGCCTTCCAAGCCTCGGCTTCGAATCCCGAGGTCGCCGGCACCACGGTCGGCGCCAGTCGCGACAGCAACGCGTACTGCTCACGGGGCAGCCGCGGGGAGGCGAGTATCAGATCGGGACGCAGGGCCACCACCGCTTCCATGTTGGTCTCGCGCGCCGTTCCCACGATGGCGATGCCGTCGGCCGCCGTGCCGAGGTAAGCGGCGACGCCATCGCCGCCGCGTGTCGCGATGGCACCCAGCGGCGTGACGCCGGCGCTCAGCGCGGTATCCAGCGCGCCTTCGTAGAGCGTGACCACGCGCTGCGGCTGGCCCTCGATCTCGACCTCGCCGTAAGCGGTCTCGAGCGTCCGTGCCTGGGCGGCGTCGAGCATGCCGCCCAGTAGCGTCAGGAGCAGCAAGCCCCACCAGCGTGACATCCCGAGACGTCTTGAACACATCTGCATGACACATTTCCTCTTGCGTCGAAACGCCACCGCGGCGAGCGCGATGTCGGTGTTGATGATCCCTGATCCGCCGTGGCGAGCGGCATAATCGTTCGCCACGGCAGCTATTGCCCTGGTCTCAGAAGGCCAGATTGATCCCGACCCAGTAGCGACGTCCGTCCTCGGTCAGGCCGTAGTCGTCGTAATTCACGCCCTTGTCCAAGAGGTTGTAGATGCCGAACAGGAAGCTGGCCTGGGGCGCGATCTCCCAGCTGCCACCGGCGTCGACCAGGGTGTACGAGGGCGCCTGCAGCGTGCTGGCCGAACTACCGCCGGTCGGCTGGCTCTCCTCGCCACGGTAGGTCAACCGCGACCAGCCACTCAGGCGCCCGCGGGGGTTCCAGTCGAGGGTCGCGGTCGCCAGATGACGCGGCAGCTGGGTCAACGGCTTGCCCTTGTATTCGCCGGACTTCTGCTCGGAATCGGTGAAGGTGTAACTGGCAGTCAGCGACAGCGTTTCGGACAGGGGAGTGGTCAGCGAGAGTTCGACGCCCTGGGTGATCGCCTCGTCGACGTTGATGCGATAGGTCGGGTCGGCGCCAAAGTCGTTGACGCCATCGGTGCAGATATCGATCGGGCAGCCAACCCGGGTGATCTTGTCCTCGAATTCGTTGTAGAACAGCGTCGCACTGGCACTCATGCCCCCGTCACCGCTGTAAACCAGCCCCAGCTCGTGGTTGAGCGAGGTTTCCGGCTCGAGATCGGGATTGCCATAGACGTTGCCGCCGCGGCTCACCTGGCCCCAGCCCGGCGTGATCTCGCGCAGACCGGGCGAGCGGTAGCCGGAGGAGACGCCGCCCTTGAGCGTCCAGTCGGGCGTCATGCTCCAGACCCCGTAGAGGCGTGGACTGTAGTGCGTGCCGTAGTTCTCGTTGTCATCCAGGCGCACGCCGCCGGTCAGCGAGAAGTCATCGGTCAGGAACCATTCGTCCTCGATGAACAGCGCCCATTGATAGACGTCTACGCTATCGATACCGGTGGCGAGATCGTTGCTGCTGGCGTCTTCCAGCGCCTGCTTCTCGTAGTTGGCACCGACGCTCAGGATATGCGCGGAAAACGGCATCACCAGGCGCGAATCGGCCACCGTATTGGTGATCTCCATCTCGCGAGTTTCGTTCTTGGCGATCTCGCGCTGGACATAGGAGTCGCTGGTGCCGATGCCCCAGCGCCCGGTATGCGTGATGGCAAAGTGCTCGCGGGTGAACTCATCGTCGGTGTCCGTACAGGGCCCACGGCAACCGGTGTCGGAAGCCGACACGCCGACGCGGGATCGACGCTCCTGCTCGGTGCGGCCCGCCTCGAAGGTGAAGTCATGATTCGCACTCGGCGTCAGCGACAGACGCGCGGTGCCACTGCGCAGCGCCTTTTCCTCATAGCCATCGATGATCCGATCCTCTTCGCGCGTGGCGTAACGGCCGCTCACCTGGAGACCGAGTAGCCCCGGCTGGAGCGGTCCGGCAGCGTAGAACTGGGTCTGCTGTTCGTCGCCGGAATCGCGATCTTCCTGAAGGGTGGCATCGACCTGGAGGTTGCCGTGCCAGGTATCGGCCACCTTGCGCGTGATGACATTGATGACCCCACCGATGGCGTCGGAACCATAGAGCGTCGACATCGGCCCGCGGATCACCTCGATGCGCTCAATCGCCTGCAGCGGCGGCAGCCAGTCCTGCTCGAACCCCGCGCTACCGTTGGGGCGGGTCTCTCGGGTCGACTGGCGGCGCCCGTCGACCAGTATCAGCGTGTACTCGGGCGGCATGCCGCGAATGCTGATGTCGGCACCATTGTCTCCCGCCCCACCACCGGTAATGACGACACCCGGTACGCTACGCAGCGCGTCGGTGATGTCCCGGTAGCGATGATCCGCCAACTGCTCGCGGGTGATCACACTGATCGAGGCCGGCGCAGTGGCGACCTGCTGGACATAACCGGCAGCGGTGACCACCAGCGGATCGAGCGATTCCTGGGCCTGGGCATGACCGGCAGCGGCCACTGCCAGCGATAGGGTGGAGACACGCAACGGTGTGGACAGCGGCATGGAGGATCCCTTGGACGACATGCTCTCGGGCGGGGCGGGGCCGCACCGCCGAGAAACTTAATACGAATATTTATCATTTAGATTCTTTCATACTCTTCTGGTAACGTTGCGCGACAGCGTGTTGCGTGTCGCGCAACGCCCACGGATTCCCATGTCCCCCGACGCCCGTTGACACCGCCAAAGTTGAAACCGCCAAAGTTGAAACCGCCAAAGTTGACACCGCCGCAGACGCCGGGCCCGACTTCAGAGCCACTTCCACATGTACGATCTCGATTCGCTGACCACTTTTGCCGACGTGATGCACAGCGGCAGCCTGACCGTGAGTGCCCGGCGTCTGGGCGTTGCCAAGTCGACCCTTAGCCGCCGGATCGCGCATCTCGAAGCCCAGCTCGGGCAGCCGCTGCTGAGACGCCAGGCCAACCGGTTACTGCCGACCGAGGCCGGCAGTCTGTTTCTGGGCTATGCCCGGGAGATGTTGCAGATCGCCGAATGCAGCCAGCGGGCCTTGGACGACCTGCGCGCGGAGATCAGTGGAGAGGTGGTGATCGAAGTGCATTCGGCGCTCGCACGCGGGTGGATGGCACGCCAGGCGGAGCATTTCCTGGCCCAGCATCCGCAGGCGCAGCTCGTTCTGCGCACGCTACAGGCGCCGCCAATGGCCTCGGATGCCAACGCCATCTACGTCTGGCTGGGAGAGATCGACGAGTGCGGACTGCGCCAGGAGCGTCTCGGCTGGTTAACCTACGGTATCTACGCAAGCCCCGACTACCTCAGCCGCCACGGCACGCCCCAGCACCCGCGGGATCTGCGCCGCCACGATTGGATAGATCGTCTCGGTGAGGCGGAGAAAGGCATGGTGCTGCGACACCCGGAGCACGGGGGCTATCCGCTGCCGGCATCGACCTCGCGTCTGCAGGTCGACCAACTGGTACTGCATGCCGATGCCATCGTTCGCAGCCAAGGGCTCGGACTGATGCCGGATTGGATGGCTCAGCTGCGTCTGCGCCATCATCCGGGGTCGCTGGTCCCCTGCCTGCCCGACTGGCAGGCTCCGGCACAGCCGATCACGCTGCTCTACCCCTACGGCCACCAGCCGCGTAAGATCGCCGCGCTGCTGGAACAGCTAAGACACGCCGTCCCCGAGGCCTGGGGAATCGCCACACCCGCTTCTCCCGGGCTCGCCATTTGCAGCTAGACTTGCCGATATGGCAGGTGTCTGCTGACCATGATCATCTGTCGACAATTTATTAAGCATGCTAATATTATCGCCGCTTCGACGGCTGCGCCAAGGGATGCCATGGGTCTTCAGGAAATCGCGCTAGGTGGCATCTATCTCAGCCCCCTACTGATCTACGCCATATTCGGCCTCGTCGCGACCCTGGTCACACGAACCCTGCTGCACTGGTTGGTGGGGCACCGCGCACTGTGGTACGAAGCCTGGTTCGACGTCTCGCTGTTCGTGATCTTCACCGCCGCGATCACCTTTCTGTTTACCGTCCTGCTCGAGAGCTCTTGATGCGCAACTCGCTACGTATCCTCTTGACCCTGATCATCGTCGCCATCGCCGTCGCTGCCGGCGTATGGCTGTGGAACTACTACCTGTTCACCCCCTGGACCCGGGACGCGCGCGTGCGCGCCGAGGTGATCACCATCGCCCCGGACGTCTCCGGCTGGGTACGTTCGCTCAACGTCAGCGACACCGGCTACGTGACCCAGGGCGACACCCTGTTCGAGATCGACCCCTCGCGCTATCAGGCCGCGCTCGACAAGGCCAAGGCCAGCGTCGCCAACAATCAGGCCACGCTCGATCTGAAGCGCGCCGAAGAGCGCCGCCGCAACCAGCTCAGCAACCGCTCGATCAGCGCCGAGGATCGCCAGATCGCGCAGATCAACACGCGTATCGCCCAGGCCAACCTGGACCAGGCCAAGGCTACCCTCGACAGTGCCAAGCTCGATCTGCAGCGCACCCAAGTGGTGGCGCCGGTGAGCGGCCACGTGCTCAACCTGCAGCTGGCGGCAGGCAACTACGTCACCCGCGGCACGCCGGTGATGGCGCTGGTGCAGGCGCGCTCCTACTACGTGATGGGGTACTTCGAGGAGACCAAGATGTCCTCGATCGCCATCGGCGATCCGGCCGAGATCATCCTGATGAACGGCGATACCCATCTGCACGGCCATGTCGCCGGTATCGGCCGCGGTATCGCCGACAGCAACACCAACCTCAACAACCAGCTGCTGCCGCAGGTCCAGCCCACCTTCAACTGGGTGCGTCTGGCCCAGCGCATTCCGGTGCGGGTGACCTTCGACGAGATGCCTGACCACACCCTGCTGAGCGCCGGCATGACCGCGACGATCCGCATCCAGCACGATGCCGATGCCGAGCGCACCGACGCAGGCCATACGCCGGCCCAGCCTGCCAGCACCGCCGCCCCGGCCGGCAAAGACGAGGATCGCCGCCCCACGCCGCAGTCTCAGCCGCAAGCGCCGCTGCCCGACGCGATCCCCACCGAGCGCGCCACCGACGACGCGTCCTGACCTCATGCCGACGCTGCTCAAGCACTACCTGATGCCGGACGCCGCGGCGGTCAAGTTCGCGATCAAGACCACCGTGGCGATGATGATCGCGCTCTACCTGGCGCTCTGGTTCAATCTCGATCGCCCCTACTGGGCGCTGATCTCGGCGGCGTTTCTGCAGATCCGTCCAATGAGCGGCATGGTGATCGAAAAGGGCATCTGTCAGATCGGCGGCACCCTGATCGGCGCCCTGGTCGGGATCGCGATCATGGCGCTGTTCGCCCAGGCGCGGATCCCGGCGCTGATCGCGCTGACCCTGTGGATCATGCTGTGCACCTACGTCGGCTCGCTGTGGCGCAACAACTACACCTACGGCTGCATCATGGGCGCGGTCACCGCGATGCTGATCGTGGTGATCTCCAACGGCAGCTCGCCCGGCGGTATTTTCGACATCGCCGTCGCGCGGCTTTCTGAGCTTGGGCTGGGTGCGGTGTGCGCCACGCTGGTGAGCTCGCTGCTATGGCCCTCACGAGTCGGCGAGCATCTCGCCACCCAGGCCGACAGCGTGGTCAATCAGGCCTTCGAGCACGCCGCTTTGCGCCTGGCGGCGAGTGACGACATCCCCGCCATGCAGCAGGCCCTGCGCGGCAGCCTGGGCCCGCTCACCCTGCTCGAGACCGACAGCCAGGCGGCGCGCTTCGAAGGCCCCGAAGGCCCCGGACGCATGCGCGCCACCCACGTGCTGACACGCCGCACGCTGCGCCTGATGGCCACGCTGCACGCGCTGCATCAGTTGCTGCACGAGCACGCCGACAAGCTCGACCCGGGCAGCGTGGAGGTCGCGCGTCGGGTCGCCGACGGCTTCCGCGATGCGGAGCACGGCAAGGGCGTCCCCCAGGCACGCCAGGAGCTGCGTGAGCTACGCCGGCTGGTCCACGAGAGCAACGAGTCCGGCCTGGCGCCGCTCGACCGCCGCGTGCGCCTGGGCATCCGCGAAGCGATCGGCCACGCCATGGTGATGCTGGACGCACGCGAAGCGATCGCCGATCCGGGCCGCCACCGCCTGCGCTCGGCGCCGCTGGCGTGGCACCGCGACCATCTGGCGGCGGGCATCAACGCCGTGCGCGCCGGGCTGGTGTTCACCTGCCTGGCCACCTTCTGGATTCTCACCGCGTGGAGCAGCGCGCTGGTGGCGCTGCTGCTGGGCACGCTGTTCTCGGCGTTCTTCGCCAGCCGCGACAATCCGGTGATGATCACCATGATGTTCTACAAGGGCATGCTCGCGGCGATCCCCAGTGCCTTTCTGTTCGGGCACGTGCTGCTGTCTCAGGCCCACGGTTTCCCCATGCTGGCGATGCTCTTCGGCACGCCGCTGTTCCTGGGGCTGATGGGCGCGACCAACCCCAAGATCATGGGTTACTGCCTGGCCTTCACCATCTTCAATATCCTGCTGACCATGCCCGGCAACGACATGGACTTCTCATTCGACAGCTTCGCCAACCGCGCCGTGGCGGTGATCATCGGCCTGAGCTGCGTGGTGATGGGGTTCCGTCTGCTGCCGGGGCTGGGCACGCGACTGCGCCGTCGGCGCCTGATCAACGCTATCTCCCAGGATATCCATCAGCTGCGGCGGCGCTCGATCCGCGATGCCGAGACCCGCTTCAGCGGCCACATGGCAGATCGCATGCTGCAGCTGGCGCAGCACGACGACATGCTGCCGGAGGACCAGCGCCATCTGTTCATTCTGGGCCTCACCGGCCTGGATGTCGGCAGCGCCACCCTGCGCCTGCGCGACCGTCTCGACGAGGCACCGCATCCGCTGATCCGGCGCGCCCACCGCCAGTTGCTGAGGGCCCTGGCCAGCGGCTTCGAGGAGGCCGCCAACGGCCGCCCGCCCCAGGGCGTGCACGCCGCCGGCCAGCGCCTGGATGCGATGATCGCCGAGCACGGCGACGTTCCGGCGGATCGCCGCGTCCTGCTGGAGGGGCTGATCGAACGCCTGGAACTGGCGCTGGAGCGCCTGGCCAAGATCATGGCCGAGCGCCCGCACATCAAGGCGTCGACGGCAGCCGTGGCCAGCGATTGAAGCGCCGAGCCGCGCGCTGGCTCGGATCGGGCGCCGCGGGCTCAGTCGCCCAGGCCGAGATAAGCCTTGACCACCGCGGCGTCCTCGCGCATCGCCGCGGCGTCGCCCTGCATGCGGATCTCGCCGTTCTCGATCACGTAGGCGTAGTGCGCCAGGCGCAGCGCCAGACGTGCGTTCTGCTCGACCAGCAGGATGGTGGTGCCGGCCTCGTTGAGGCGCTTGATGATGCGCATGATCTCGGTCACCAGCTTGGGCGCCAGCCCCATCGACGGCTCGTCGAGCAGCATCACGCTGGGGCCGTGCATCAGCGCCCGCCCCATCGCCAGCATCTGCTGCTGACCGCCGGAGAGCAGCGAACCATCCTGATGGCGGCGCTCGTGGAGGATCGGGAACAGCGCGTAGACCTCCTCCAGCCGCTGCCGGCGCAGCGCACTGTCCTTGACGGTAAAGGCGCCCAGTTCGAGGTTCTCCTTCACCGTCAGCCCGCGCAGCACGCGCCGGCCTTCGGGCACGTGGACCACGCCGCGGCGGGCGATCCGATGCGCCGGCAGCCGGGCGATCGACTCCCCCTCGAGGCAGACGTCACCCTGACGCGCCCGCACCAGCCCGGAGATGGTCTTCAGCGTGGTCGACTTGCCGGCGCCGTTGCTGCCCAGCAGGGTGACGATCTCGCCCTGGCGCACCTCCAGCGACACTCCGCGCAGGGCCTGGATCTGCCCGTAGAACGCATCCACCCCGCTCAGGCTCAGGCGTACCTCGCCCTGGCGTAACTCACCCGGCCCGCCCGCTTCTTGAGGGCTCGCCGCCATGTCGTCGGCTCTCGTCGTCTGTGTCACAGCGCCAACTCCTCGTCGTCCTGGCCCAGATAGGCCTCGATCACTCTAGGGTCGTTGGCCACCGACTGCGGCGTGCCTTCGGTGATCAGGCTGCCGTGGTCGAGCACGCTGATGTGTTCGGAAACGTTCATCACCAGGCTCATGTCGTGCTCGATCAGCAGTACGGCGATGCCGCGCTCGTCGCGGATGCGCCGGATCAGCTCGACCAGCGCCTCCTTCTCACTGCCGTTGAGCCCGGCCGCCGGTTCGTCCAGCAGCAGAAGCTTGGGCTCGGTGGCCAGCGCCCGGGCGATCTCCACCCGCCGCTGGTGGCCATAGGCGAGGTTGGTCGCCAGCCGCTCCTGGCTGTCGGCGAGGCCGACAAAGTCGAGACACTCGAGACTGGTCGCGCGAATCCGTTTTTCTTCGGCGCGCTGGCTGGGCAGCCGCAGCACCGCCGCCAGCGCCCCGGCGCGGGAGCGGCAGTGCTGGCCGGCCATGACGTTCTCGAGCACCGACATCTCGCGGAACAGACGCACGTTCTGGAAGGTGCGCGCGATGCCCAGGCGGGTCACGCTGTGGGGCTTGCGCTTGACCAGGCGCTCGCCGTCGAAGGTAATCTCGCCACGCTGCGGCCGATAGAAGCCGGTGATAACGTTGAACAGTGAGGTCTTGCCGGCGCCGTTGGGGCCGATCAGGCTCTGGATGCGCCCCGCGGCGACCCCGAAAGCGACCTCGTCGAGCACGCTGTTGCCGGCGAAGCTCAGCGAGACCTGGTTGAGTTGGAGTAGCATCGGCGGCTCCTCAGGATCGTTTTTCGGGCCAGATACCGCTGGGTCGGAACAGCATGATCAGCAGCAGCAGCACGGCGAAGATCAGCAATCGCAGGGTGTCGAACTCGCGCAGCAGCTCCGGCCCCAGCACCACGATGAAGGCGCCCAGGATCACCCCAGGGATCTTGCCCATGCCGCCCAGCACCACCGCCATCAGGATCAGCACCGACTGCTGGAAGCTGAAGCTCTCCGGCGAGATCGCACCCAGGTTGACCGAGAAGAAGATGCCACCGACGGCGCCGAAGATCGCGCCGATCACATAGGCCGCCAGCTTGACCGCGACGCGGTTGATCCCCATCGCCTCGGCGGCATCCTCGTCGTGGCGCACATAGAGCCAGGCGCGCCCCAGGCGCGAGTCGAACAGCCGCTGGCTGGCGATGTAGGCGAGTACCGCCAGCACCGCGAAGACGTAGTAGAAATCGATCGAGCTATCGATGTACCAGCCGAACAGCGACGGCTCGGGGATGTGCGACAACCCACTGGCGCCCCCGGTGATCTCCAGATTGCGCGCGGTGAAGCGCACGATCTCGCCGAAGCCCAGGGTGACGATGGCCAGATAGTCGCTGCGCAGCCGCAGCGTCGGCCCGCCGATGATCACCCCGGCCAGCGCCGCCGCCAGCAGCGCGAACGGAATCGCGGCCCAGAAGTTGAAACCGAACTGCTGGGTCAGAATGCCGATGGTGTAGGCGCCCACGGCAAAGAAGGCGGCATAGCCGAGATCGAGCAAGCCGGCGTAGCCCACCACCACGTTGAGCCCCAGGCACAGCACCACGTAGAGCAGCGCATTGGTCAGGATCACGGTGACGTACTGGCTCGACAGCCACGGCGTGACGATCAGGATGGCGAGCAGCACCAGATGCAGCACGCGCCGCCGCCCGGGGGAGTCGAAGGCGGCATACAGGCGCTGGGCCGGGTTGCCACGGGGGCGCTCTTGCGGCGCCACAGGGGTCGGATTGGCCATGTCACATCCTCTCCACTTCGGATTTGCCGAGCAGCCCCGTGGGCTTGAACACCAGCACCAGTATCAGGATCGCGAAGGTGAAGACATCCTTCCATTCGCTGCCGATGAACGGGATATGGGTGCCGAACGACTCCAGCAGGCCCAGGATCAGGCCACCGAGCATGGCACCGGTAATACTGCCGATACCGCCGATCACCGCCGCGGTGAACGCCTTCAGCCCGATCAGAAAGCCCATGAAGTACCAGATGCTGCCGTAGTAGGCGCCGGCCATGGTGCCGGCGGCGGCGGCCAGCCCCGAGCCGATGAAGAAAGTGATCGCGATCACCGCCGAGACGTTGATGCCGAGCATGCGGCACATGTCCTTGTCGATCGCCACCGCGCGCATGGCGCGGCCATAAAGCGTCTTCGACACGAACAGCTCCAGCGCGATCATCAGCACCGCCGCCGTGGCCACCAGTACGATCTGGTTATACGAGATGAACAGATTGCCGAGGCTGAGCCCGCCGAAGCCGAGATCGGTGCGAAAGGCGGTGTACTGGCCGCCGGTCAGCGATAGCGCGGCGTTCTGCAGCACCAGCGACACCGCCAGCGCGGTGATCAGGATCGACAGCCTGGGTGCCGCCAGCATCGGGTGGTAGGCGATGCGCTCGATCACCACCCCCAGGCAGCCCACCGCCAGCATCGCCAGCAGCATCGCCACGAAGATGCCCAGCCAGCCGGCGCCGAGCACCCCGGAGACCAGCGACAGACCGCCGAAGCCGGCGAAGGCCCCGGTCATGTAGAGATCGCCATGGGCGAAGTTGAGCAGCTTGATGACCCCGAACACCATGGTGTAGCCGAGTGCCACCAGCGCGTAGAAAGAGCCCAGCACCAGCCCGTCGGCGAGCTGCTGGAGCAGAGAGTCGTACCAGGTCATGGGCATGCGTCCCTGGGCAGCGAGGGGAAGAGGCAGTCACGGCGCCGCCCGCCGCGCACTCTGCACGCAGACGGCGGGCGGGCCCTACGGCCGGCCGTGGATCAGGGCTGGTAGCGGGTCCACTTGCCGCCCTGCCCCTCGAGCACCACGAAGTTGCTGCGTGCCAGGGTGTGCTGCGGGGTGAAGCTGATCGGGCCGGCCAGCCACTCCTTGCCATCGGCGCTGCCCAGCGCTTTGATGATGGCATCGGCGTCGGTGGAGCCGGCCTTGTCGATGGCCCAGGCCATCAGCTGCATACCGTCATAGGCCAGCGGTGCGTAGGGGCCGGGGGCGGTATCGAACTTGGCCTGATAGTCACTGATGAACTGCTTGGCGGCCGGCAGGAAGTCGGCGGTGGGGTTGGAGAAGGCGTAGACGCCTTCGGCGGCCTGCCCGGCGATATCGAACAGCTTGGGCGAGTTGGAGCCGTCGCCCACCGCGATGGTGCCCTGGAAGCCGCGCTGGCGCAGCTGCCGGATCAGCAACCCGCCGTCGGCGTAGTAGGCGGTCCAGAACACCGCCTGGGCGCCGGAGCCGCGGATCTTGTTGACCAGCGCCGAGAAGTCCTGCTCGCCCTTGTTGACGTACTCGAAGGCCGACACCTCATGGCCGGCCGCGGTCCAGGCGTCGCGGGTCAGGTTGGCCAGATCCTGGGAGTAGGCATCGCCCTGATTGACGATCGCCAGCTTGTCGATGCCCTTGCCGGCAAAGAAGTCGACCGCGGTCTTGGCCTGGTCGGCGCCGGTCGAATTGATCATGAAGGCGTTGCCGGGGTTGGCGGGTATCAGCTGGGTCGAGTTGGCGGCGACGATCACGAACGGAATATTGGCGTCACCGTAGATCTTCAACGTCGGCTGGGTGGCACCGGAGCAGTAGCCGCCGACCACGCCGACCACCTCCTGGGAAGCCAGACGGCTGGCGGCGTTGACCGACTGCTGCGGGTCACAGGCGGTATCGCCGCTGACCAGGGTGATCTGGCGTCCGCCGAGCAGGCCGCCCTTGGCGTTGATCTCGTCGGCGGCCAGGCCGATGGCATTGAGTATGTCCTTGCCGTAGGTCGCTTCGGAGCCGGTGGTGGGCGCCTGGACCCCGATGGTGATCGGTCCGTCCTGGGCCAGAGCCGGGCCGCTCGCCGCCAGATGGAGGGCCGCCGTGGAGGCGATGAGCTTGAGGATCGTTCTCAGGTTCATGATTGCCACTACTCCCTTCGCTTTGCGCTTTATGGTTGTTGGTACGACGCTGATCAGGAGACCGCCTGCGTTGAGCGGTGCGCAGCGGGCTGGGCAACGTGCCCTCCCCCTTTGCCACCCCCTCCTGACACGGCGTGTTACGCACTGATAGCACACCTCTTGTATAAAATATACATTTCTAATACTGGCAAGTGGCCTTGGTCTACTCGACAGACATGCCACCTCCGCGGTGTAGCCAGGACGTGGCGCGAGACGCGGACCCAGAAACGTGAGCTCAGAAACATGAGCCCAGAAACGCGCATGCCCCGCCGAGCGGGCTCGACGGGGCATGGCAGCGCGACCTCCAATCGCCTCAGTAGGTCAGGCCGAAGTGGCTCTGCACGCTGGTGTGCCAGCCATCGTCCACCGGCGAGCCGAAGTAGTTCAGCCCGTTCTTGTTGGTGACGATATCGAACCAGGCGTAGTAGCGCCCGGCGGTGACCTTCACCCCCAGGTCGTTGAGCATGGGGTCGTCCATGTCGCCGAAGCCGCCGTTGACCGCCGAGTAGTCGCCCGAGGCGGCGATATAGCTGAAGTCGTTGTAGAAGTAGAGGTTCTCCACCACGCCCCAGTCGACGTCCATGCTGTAGGCCAGGCTCGCCGAGTACATCTGCCCCTCTGCCGGAATCAGATAGTTGAAGCCGAAGGCCCCGATCTGCAGCGCGTTGTCCGAGATACCCGATACGGTCTCGTCGGGGTTCGTGGCGTCGTACTGGTAGCTGGTCGCCTGCAGCAGGGTGGTCCAGTTGCCGTAGTTGCCGTTCATGCCCAGCGCCACGGCCCAGTTGTCGCCGCTCTCGTGGGTGTTGTGGTTGTAGAGCTGACCGCCCTTGGCCGAGAGGTTGACCTCGGTGGTGTAGTCCGAGCCCTTGCCGAAGGTATAGGCGGCGCGTGCGGCCAGCTGATTCTCTTCGCTGTTGCCCTGGGCGCTGTCACCGATCGCGTTGGCGCCGTAGTGCTCGTTGCCGTCGCCGAGCTGATCGCTCTTGAAGAACGCCAATGACGTATCCCAGGCGCCCTGGCTGTGGTCCCACTTGATGCCGGCGTTCTGGTTGTCGTTGAAACCCGCTAGATAAGGCAGGTTGCCGTACCAGCCGAGGTAGCCGTAATCCATGTTGCCGAACGGGGTCTGCACCAGGCCGAGCTTGACCGTATCGGCATCGCTGAAGGCGTAGCCCGCCCAGGCGTGATGCAGGAAGCGATAGCCGTCGTAGAAGCGGTACTGGAAGGAGTAGGAGAGCGGGCCTTCGCCACCGTCCATGCCGAGGATGAACTTGCCGAAATCCATGTCACCGACGGTGTCCTTGCTCGACTCACTCCAGTCGTTGAAGGTGTAGCCCAGCTCGATCGCGCCGCTGAATTGTGGCGTACCGACGTTGTCCAGCAGCGAGCTGTTCTTCTCCGCCAACTGGCGCGTCTGGGTATTCTCGCGCTGCTGATTCGCCTTCTGCGCGGCGAGTTCGCGCTTGAGCTCCTGCACCTGCTGCTGGAGCGCATCGAGGCGCCGCTGGATGGTGTCGCTATCCTGCGAGCTCTGCGCGAATGCCATAGGCACGCAGGCCATCAGGCCCACGCCGAGGCCGATCATCTTGTAGGTATTGATCACGTTGTCATTCCCTTGTCGTTGTCGATGCGGCCTCTGCCGGGCCGCCGAGAAACCGTGTCGCATACGCGACATACGCGCCCTTTATCCGAGCCTTTATACGAGGTAGGCGGCTCATACAAAGCATGACGCTTCATACAAAGTAGACGGTTTCGACGGTTTACCGTAACGAATCCGTTACGCATTCGACACACGTGGCATCGGCGCCCATGAGCGCACGCCGCAAGCAGCGGCATTCGTCATCCCGCTTCGGGCTGACTACGCTTGTGTCAGACGGGCCGGCGCGCCACAGAAAGCGGGCCGCCCCATTCAGAGCCGCCGCCGCGCAACGGTCAATGGATGGCGGACAGCCAGCGCACTCATTCAACGCGTTCATTCAAGGCGCTCTTTCAAGGCGCTCTTTCAAGGGAGAAAAACGTGGCCAAATCCACCTCGTCTCGCGGTGCGAGCAGGTTGTTCGCCTGCATCGTAGGTCTCATCGTCGCGCTCGCCGGACTCGCCCTGGGCGGCGGCGGGCTCTATCTGGCACTGCTAGGGGGCTCCTGGTACTACCTGATCGCGGGCGTGGGGATGCTGCTCGCGGGCATTCAGCTATGGCGCGGCCGGCTCTCGGGCGCCTGGCTCTACGCCCTGGTCTTCATCGGCTCTTTCCTGTGGGCCGCGTGGGAGTCGGGGCTCGACTACTGGCGCTGGATCCCGCGCTTCGACCTGATCCTGATCCTGGCGATCCTGGTCGCCCTGGTCGTGCCCGCGCTGCGCGGCGGCCCGCGCCCGCGGGTCGGCTTCGCCCTGGCCGGCGTGCTCTGCCTGGGGCTGATCGTCGCCGGCGCGCTGGCGTTTGTGCCCGGGCGCGGCTATCAGCACCTGGCGGCGGTACCGGCGGTCGCCGACGGCTCACTGGCCACCGATGTCGGCAACGCCCAGCCGGCGGACGTGCCCGCTCCGGGCGACTGGACCGCCTACGGCCGCGATTCGGCGGCGACCCGCTACTCGCCGCTGGAGCAGATCACCCCGGACAACGTCGGCCAGCTCCAGGTCGCCTGGCAGTACCGCACCGGCGACGTGCTGGATCACCGCTGGGGCGCCGAGACCACCCCGCTCAAGGTGGGCGATGATGTCTTCCTGTGTACCTCGCGCAATATCCTGATCTCCCTCGATGCCGCCACCGGCGAAGAGAACTGGCGCTACAACCCGGTGGTCTCCGAGGATGCCATCCCCTACACCGCCGCCTGCCGCGGCGTGACCTACTACGAAGTGCCGGCGGATCGCCTGCCCGCGGCGGACAGCGCCAGCGCCGACACTCAGGAGGCGGCCAGTGGCGCCCAGGAAGGTGACGCCAAGCGCGAAGAGCATCACAACGAGGGCGATCAGAACGGCGGCGATCAAGACAAAGAAAACGCGGTCGCCGACAGCGATGCCATCGCCTGCCGCACCCGGATCATCTCCGGCACCCTGGATGGACGCATCATCGAAGTCGACGCCGCCACCGGCAAGCCGTGCACCGATTTCGGCGACAACGGCCAGGTCGATATCAAGCGCAACATGGGCGAGACCCCGCCGGGCTATGTCTCGATCAACTCCGCCCCGGTAGTAGTGCGCGATGTCATCGTCACCGGGCATCAGGTGCTCGACGGCCAGCGCCGCTATCCGCCCTCCGGCGTGATCAAGGGCTTCGACGCCGTGACCGGCGAACTGCAGTGGGCGTGGGATGCCGGCCGCCCCGATCGCAGCGAACCGCTGAGCGGCGACGAAACCTACGTGCGCGGCTCACCCAACATGTGGACCACCGCCGCCGGCGACAGCAAGCTGGGGCTGGTCTACCTGCCCATGGCCAACAGCGCCGCCGACTACTGGAGCAGCTCGCGCACCCCGGAAGAGAACGCCTGGGCCAGCTCGATGGTCGCGCTCGACGTCGAGACCGGCCTGCCCAAGTGGCACTTCCAGACCGCGCACAAGGACGTGTGGGACTACGACCCCGGCTCGCAGCCGACGCTGATCGACTTCCCCACCGACAACGGCGAGGTGCCGGCGCTGATCATGCCCACCAAGCAGGGCGAGATCTACGTGTTCAATCGCGAGACCGGCGAACTGCTCGGTGGCGGCGCCGAGGAGCGCCCGGTGCCTCAGGGCGGCGCCGAGCCGGAGCAGCGCAGCAAGACTCAGCCGTTCTCGCTTTACGCCACCCTGCGCCAGCCGGACATCACCGAAAAAGACATGTGGGGCATGTCGCCGTTCGACCAGCTCTTCTGTCGTATCCAGTACCAGCAGGCCAGTTGGGAGGGCATGTACACGCCGCCCACCGCGGAGCAGCCGTGGGTCGAGTACACCGGCTACAACGGCGGCTCCGACTGGGGCAGCGTGGCGGTCGACCCGCAGCGCGGGGTGATCATCGCCAACTACAACGACATGCCCAACTACAACGAGCTGGTGCCGCGTGACGTCGCTAACGAGCTGGGCTGGGTCCCGCGCGAGGAGCAAAAATCCGACCGCGGGGGCGCCGAGGGCGCGGGAGATCCGCAGGCCAACACCCCCTACGCGATCAACGTCAACGCCGGCTGGCGGGTGCCCTACACCGGGCTTTTGTGCAAACAGCCGCCGTATGGCCATATCCGCGCCATCGAACTCTCCAGCGGCAAGACGCTCTGGGACCGCCCGCTGGGTACCGCCCGCGCCAACGGCCCCTGGGGCATCCGCTCGGGCCTGCCGATCGATATCGGCACGCCCAACAACGGCGGCTCGGTGGTGACCGCCGGTGGCTTGATCTTCATCGCCGCGGCGACCGACGATCTGATTCGCGCGATCGACATCGAGAGCGGTGAGACCGTGTGGCAGGCTCCCCTGCCCGCCGGCGGCCAGGCCAACCCGATGGTCTACGAAGCCGACGGCCGCCAGTATCTGGTGATCGTCGCCACCGGCCACCACTTCATGCAGACCCCCACCGGCGACTACGTGATCGCCTACGCCCTGCCCAAGCAGAGCGATAGCTGAGCGACTGACGGTAACCGCACAGACGCCCCGCCCCTGGCGGGGCGTCTTTCTATACCACCCGCCCGCTACCGCTGCGCTCGTCGCCCCTCTCGTGACGCCCCCTCAATACCCCCTCTCATATCCCCTGGCCACCTCCGTCAACGTGCGTCAGCCGACGCTCGACAGCCACCCCTGGACGTGCCAACAATGGCAGCCAGTATGACTGCCGAGGAGGCGCTGCCATGGCAATGACGGTAACGGTGCTGGATGACTATCAGGGATGCTGCGGCTTTCTCGACGCCGTGCGCGAACTCGACGGCTGCGACGTGCGGCTGGATATCGAGTACGCGCGGGTCGCTCCCTCGGCGCTGGCGGCGCGGCTGGCCGAGAGCGATGCGGTGATCCTGATCCGCGAACGTAGCGTGCTCAGCCGCGAGGTGCTGGAGAAGCTGCCACGGCTCAAGCTGGTGGTGCAGACCGGACGCCTGGCCTCGGCGATCGACCTCGAGGCGTGTCGCGAGCTGGGTATCGCGGTGCGCGAGGGCACCGGTTCGCCCATCGCCCCGGCCGAGCTGACCTGGCTGCTGATCATGGCCGGCTGTCGCCGTCTCGGCGGCTATCTGGCGCGCCAGGCCCGGGGCGAGTGGCAGCGCACCACCGAGCGCCTAGAGACGGAGTCGCTGGGGCATGCGCTGCACGGGCGCACCCTGGGCATCTGGGGGCTGGGCAAGATCGGCAGCCTGGTGGCCGGCTACGCCCAGGCCTTCGGCATGCAGGTGGTGGCCCACGGACGCGAAGCGAGCGCCGGGCGCGCCTTCGAGCTGGGTATCGCGTTCGAGCCCGACCGCCACGCCTTTCTCGCCCGCTGCGACGTGGTCTCGCTGCATCTCAGGCTCACCGATGACACCCGCGGCATGATCACCGCGCGCGAGCTGGCCGCCATGCGCGCCGATGCGCTGCTGGTCAACACCAGCCGCGCCGAGCTGATCCGCCCCGGGGCGCTGCTCGATGCCCTCGATGCCGGGCGTCCGGGGAGCGCGGCGCTGGACGTCTTCGAGCAGGAGCCGGAGGGGGCGAGCGCCTATCAGGCGCATCCGCGGGTACTGGCGACACCGCACATCGGCTTCGTCGAAAAGGACACCTACGAGCGCTACTTCTCCACCGCCTTCCAGCAGGTCAAGACATTCTTCGACAGCGAACGCTGAGCGCCAGAGCGGTGTGCTAGAACGATGTTGTGCTAGAACAGTGTGATGGAAACGCGAGAGGCCCGGTGACTACCGGGCCTCTCTCTTTGGCTCCCCTAGCTTTCCTGGCCTCCTCGTTCTCCTGGCGACCCTCAGCGCCCGAACAGGTGGCCGCGCGCCTCATCGGTCATCGCCACGTCGTTGTCCGGATTGACCTCCAGCGCCCGGGCGTAGGCCCGGTTCACCGCGTCACGCCGCTGTACCCCTTCGAACCAGCGCTGCAGCGCGGGAAAGTCATCCAGCTCCTGGCCCTGCTTCTCATAGGAGCGAATCCACGGCCAGATCGCCATGTCGGCGATCGAATAGTCGTCACCAGCGACGAAGTCGTTGTCCTCCAGTTGGCGGTCGAGCACGCCGTAGAGCCGCGCCGTCTCCTTGGTGTAGCGCTCGATCGCATACTCGATCTTGCGCGGCGCGTAGTGGCGGAAGTGATGATTCTGACCCGCCATCGGCCCCAGCCCGCCGACCTGCCAGTGCAGCCACTGCAGCACGCGGTAGCGCTGGCGCCCGCTCTTGGGCAGGAATTTGCCGCTCTTGTCGGCGAGATACTCGAGGATCGCCCCGGACTCGAACAGCGCCAGCGGCTGGCCGCCGTCGATCGGTGAGCGGTCGACGATCGCCGGAATGCGGTTGTTGGGCGAGATCTCCAGAAACTCGGCGCTGAACTGCTCACCCTTGGCGATATCGATCGGCCGAATGCGATAGTCGAGCCCGGCCTCTTCGAGACACAGGGTGATCTTGTGCCCATTGGGCGTGGTCCAGTAATACAGATCGATCATGGCCTGCTCCTGTCGCCGATGGCGGCACGCGCTCGCGCCGCCGCTTTCGAACTCACACGTTCTGATACGCCCCTTCGACATCGACCAGGCGGGTGGCGTTGCGGCCCAGGCCGTCGTAGAGGTCGAGCATGCGCTGGTACCAGGCGTAGACCGGATCGGCATTGGAGACCAGATCGGCGCCCGAGCAGACCCGCGCCCACATGAACGCGCCCACGACCAGATAGTCGGCGGCCCCGGGGGCGGCGCCGTCGAGGAACTCGCTCTCGTCGAGACGCCCGCGCATCGGCTCCAGGGCGCGGTCGAGCATGGTCAGGCCCTGGCTCGGCGAGTGCATCTCCTCGAGCGTGCGGCCGAAGGCCTTCTCGCGCGTGGTACGGAAGTAGTCGCGATCGTCCGGATGAATGGTGTTGAAGACATCCATCAGGATGGTGCGCACGATGCCCGGGGCCAGCGAGCGCTCGCTATAGAACTTGAAGAAGCGCGCCCGCTCCGCCGCGGCGCCCTCGCCCAGCAGCGGCTTGTCGGGGTAGGCGCGGTCGAGATAGCGCAGAATCTCGTAGCTGTCGACGACGGTCTCCTCGCCGTCGACCAGTACCGGCACCCGGCCCTGACCGGAGAAGGCCAGCGCCTCCTTGTCGGTGAACTTCCAGGGCACGAAGTCGCACGCCAGCCCCTTGTGGGCGAGGGCGAACTTGACCCGCCAGCAGTAGGGCGAGAAACGCAGCCGCTCATCGCGACCGCAGAGATCGAACATCTTAAGCGCCATGACAGGCATCTCCTCGTGACAAGAGAACAATGTGACAAGAGGTCAATCGACGTGACTCAGCATGTCCAAGGGGGCGATGGGCGTCAAACGGAAACGAGACCCGCCCTGGGGCAAGCGTGCCCTGGACCAAGACGGCTCGGGGCCAAGACCGAACTGGGCAAACGCGAAAGCGTTGCCATACTGTAACGGTTAGCCGCCACGGCATGGGTTTGCGATTGACTGGGCAACGCTGTGGCGGCAGTTCGCAGGTCGACCAAGGAGACCACGGTCATGTCGCATCAACTCAAGGATGATGAACTGCACGGCAAGCAAGGCGAGCACGACGCGCCGGGCGGCGGCTGGCAATCGGTGCAGGCCACGGAGACCCATTTTCTGCGCGAGAAGGTGCCGTTCAAGGGCAACTCGCTGATGCTCAAGATCAACCAGCCCGACGGCGGCTTCGAGTGCCCCAGCTGCGCCTGGCCCAACCCCAAGAAGCCCGGCCCGCTGGAGTTCTGCGAGAACGGCGCCAAGGCGGTGGCATGGGAAGCGACCGCGGCGCGCACCACGCCGGAGTTCTTCGCCCAGCACAGCGTCAGCGAACTGCTGGCGTGGTCGGATCACGCGCTCGAAAAGCAGGGGCGGCTGACCCATCCGCTGCGCTACAACCCCACCACCGACAAGTACGACCCCATCGACTGGGAGACCGCCTACCGCGAGATCGGCGAGCGCATCCAGACCTACGACCCGACCCGGGTCGAGCTCTACACCTCCGGGCGCACCTCCAACGAGGCCGCCTTTCTGTGGCAGCTCTACGGCCGCATGATCGGCACCCACAACTTCCCCGACTGCTCCAACATGTGCCACGAGACCACCACGGTGGCCCTGCCGCAGAGCATCGGCGTGGGCAAGGCGACCACGGTGCTGGAGGATTTCGAGCACGCCGACTGCATCTTCCTGTTCGGCCAGAACGCCGGCACCAACAGCCCACGCATGATGGGCCTGCTGCACGAGGCGCGATTGCGCGGCGCCGAGGTGATCACCTTCAATCCGCTGCGCGAGCGGGCGCTGGTCAAGTTCGCCAATCCGCAGACACCCAAGGACATGCTGACCAACCACGGCGTGCCGATCAGCAGCCAATACCATCAGCTGCGCATCGGCGGTGATATCGCCGCCATCCAGGGCATGTGCAAGCACATCATCGCCACCGACGACGAGGCCCGCGACAACGGCGGCAAGCGGGTGATCGACCACGACTTCATCCATATGCATACCGATGGCTTCGAAGCCTTCGCCGAGCACTGCCGCCAGCTACCCTGGGAGCGTATCGAGCGCCACAGCGGGCTGACCCGCGCCGCCATCAGCGAGGCGGCCGAGGCGTGGATTCGCGCCGAGCGGGTGATCTGCTGCTGGGGCATGGGCATCACCCAGCACATGCGCGGTGGCGACAATATCCACCAGATCCTCAACCTGCTGCTGATGGGCGGCCACATCGGCCGGCGTGGCGCCGGCGCCTGCCCGGTGCGCGGCCACTCCAACGTTCAGGGCGACCGCACCGTGGGTATCTTCCACAAGTCCGGTGAAGCCTTCCTCTCCAAGCTGGACGAGCTCTTCGGCATCGAGTGCCGGCGCGAGCACGGCCACGACGTGGCGCTGTGCTGCGAGGCGATCCTGCGCGACGAGGTCGACGCCTTCCTCGGCATGGGCGGCAACTTCTTCCGCGCCATCGCCGATCAGGCTCGGGTCTGCGCCCATGTCGAGAAGATCCCGCTGACCGTGCAGATCGCGACCAAGCTCAACCGCAGCCACCTGATCCACGGTCAGGCGGCCTATCTGCTGCCGGCGCTGGCGCGTACCGAGAAGGATATCCAGGCCGGGGTAGAGCAGACCATTACCATCGAGGATGGCATGTGCAACGTGCAGGGCTCCAAGGGGGCGCTGGAACCGGCCTCCGAGCACCTGCGCTCGGAGATCGCGATCGTCGCCGGGCTGGCGCGGGCGACCCTGGCCCCCAACCCCAAGGTCGACTGGGCGTGGCTGGCCGAGGATTACGCACGCATCCGCGACAAGATCGAAGCGAGCCAGCCGGAGACCTTCTACGACTTCAACCAGCGCCTCGCCGCCGACGGGGTGTTCCATCTCGATATCGCCGCCCGCGACCGAGTATGGAACACCGACTCCGGCAAGGCGCACTTCCTGTTCCCGCAGGACCATCTGACGGAGGACGAGTCCGAACCCGGCGACGCCCACTTCCAGCTGCTCTCGATCCGCGGCCACGATCAGTACAACACCACCGTCTACTCCTACGACGACCGCTATCGCGACATCTACGGCACGCGCATGGTGCTGATGATGAACCCGCGGGATATCGAGAAGCACGGCTTCGAAGCGGGCAACAAGGTGACCCTGAGCACGCTCAGCGACGATGGCGTCGAGCGCACCGTCTCCGGCTTCAAGATCATCGCCTATGACCTGCCCGAGAACTGCCTGGGCGCCTACTACCCGGAGGTCAACGACCTGATCCCGGTGGCCAACCGCGACGCCGGCAGCAACACCCTGGCGGCCAAGTCGATCCCGGTGAACGTGACGCTGATGTCGACCGAGCAGATCGAAGCCGATACCGGCCTGCTCGCCACCGGCTGAGGCGTCAACCACATCACTGAGATGTGCAACCTGCCAGCACGATCGAAGCGCCGGGGAGACCCGGCGCTTTTTTGTTCCCCGGCAAGCCCGGCGGTCAACGGCCACCGACACCGTCCATTAGTCGCACCCCAGACGCCCCGTCGGCCCCGTGACAGGCCCCGACGCCGCCAGGCAAGCCTTGCAGTGCGAGGCCCGCGGGCAACCCCACATCAAAACCCTCGTGGTCTGACCACTTACCCATGGATGGCGCGCGCCCTAGCGTCTGGCTATCGTGCCAGCATCCGCCCCTGCCCCGCGGCACGGACGGCGGAAGAGGTCGAGGCGGCATCGAGAAAGAGCGCTTCCCGGTGTGCCCACGCTCCGCGACCCGAACGAACAACAATGACGCTCTCGTGAAAACCACGCGCTCATAAAAACCACGCTCTCATAAAAATCACAGAAGGGCTTTCGCTATGGACCATACGGTGTTGTCACTGCTTGCCTTCCTGCCGCTGATCCTGGCCGGGGTACTGCTGATCGGCCTGCGCATGGCGGCGCGCACGGCCATGCCGATCGTCTTCGTGGTGGCGGTGCTGATCGCACTGTTCGCCTGGGACATGACCGCCAACCGGGTGCTGGCATCGACCCTCCAGGGGCTGATCCTGACCGTGGCGCTGCTGTGGATCATCTTCGGCGCCATCCTGCTGCTCAACACGCTCAAGCACTCCGGCGGCATCATGGCGATCCGCAACGGCTTCTCCGGCATCAGCCCGGACCGCCGCGTGCAGGCGCTGATCGTCGCCTGGCTGTTCGGCTGCTTCATCGAAGGCGCCTCGGGCTTCGGCACGCCGGCCGCGGTGGCCGCGCCGCTGATGGTGGCACTCGGCTTCCCCGCGCTGGGTGCGGTGGTGGTAGGGATGATGCTGCAGTCGACCCCGGTCTCCTTCGGCGCCGTGGGCACACCGATCGTGGTCGGCGTCACCGGCGGGCTCAACCAGGCGGCGATCAGCCAGCAGCTCGCCGCCAACGGCTCGAGCTGGGAGACCTTCTTCCGCCTGATCACCTCCGAGGTGGCGCTCACCCACGGCCTGATCGGGGTGTTCATGCCGCTGATCCTGGTCACCGTGATGGTGCGTTTCTTCGGCGAGAATCGCTCCTGGCGCGAGGGCCTCTCGATCGCGCCCTTCGCACTCTTCGTCGGGGTCTGCTTCGTGGTGCCCTACATGCTGGTGGGGGTCTTCCTGGGGCCGGAGTTCCCGTCGCTGCTGGGCGGGCTGATCGGTCTTGCCATCGTGGTGCCGGCGGCACGCAAGGGCTTTCTGCTGCCCAAGGACACCTGGGACTTCCCGCCGCGCTCGCAGTGGCCGGCCGAGTGGCTGGGCACGATCGAGATCAAGGTCGAGGACGTCGCCGGGCGCGCCCCGATGTCGACCCTGCGCGGCTGGATGCCCTATGTGATCGTCGCCGTGCTGCTGGTGATCTCGCGCACCGTGCCGGCGGTCAAGTCGGCGCTCTCCTCGGTCAGCACCGGCTGGAGCAACATCCTCGGCGAACAGGGCGTCTCCGGTAGCGTGGAGTGGCTCTATCTGCCCGGCGGCATCATCCTGATCGCGGTGATCTGCACCATCTTCCTGCACCAGATGCGCGCCAGCCAGGTCAAGGCGGCATTCGCCGAATCCTCGAAGACCCTCCTCGGTGCCGGCTTCGTGCTGCTGTTCACCATCCCCATGGTGCGCATCCTGATCAACTCAGGCGTCAACGAGTCCGATCTGGTCTCGATGCCGGTGGCGATGGCGCAACTGGTGGCCGACGGCGTGGGCCACGTCTATCCGCTGTTCGCCCCTGCGGTGGGCGCGCTGGGCGCCTTCATCGCCGGCTCCAACACCGTCTCCAACCTGATGCTCTCGGCGTTCCAGTTCAACGTGGCCGAGGCGCTCAGCGTCTCCACCGCGATGATGGTGGCGCTGCAGGCGGTGGGCGCGGCAGCCGGCAACATGATCGCCATCCACAACGTGGTCGCGGCCTCGGCCACCGTGGGCCTGCTCGGCCGCGAGGGCACCACGCTGCGCAAGACGATCCTGCCGACGCTCTACTACTGCCTGTTCGCGGGCATCGTCGGCCTGCTCGCCTTCTATGTGTTCCATATCGGCGACCCGCTGATGGGCGGCTGAGCCATCGTACCGACCACCGCGCTGCCGAACAGCGGCAGCGCGGTGGTCTGACCAATTAACAACATCTACACCTTTTGGCTAATAGAGAGACCCCGGCCGCTTTCCCACAATGCTATAAGAAAATATGGAAACGCTTTCCATAAACCGGCGCCACGGCAATTTATACGCCCACGTCGGCAGTCCATACGCCCCACGACGGCAATCCAGGGAGTAGACCGTGACCCTGCTCTACGATGAACGACTCGACGGCGAGATCGCCAGCGTCGACAAGTCCACGCTGATGGCGGCGATCCACGCCGAGGCCCCGGCGCTCACCCTGCTGGCGCGCGAAGAGGATCTGCGCCCGTTCGAGTGCGACGGGCTCTCCGCCTACCGCACCCTGCCACTGCTGGTGGCGCTGCCGGCGACCCTCGATGAGGTGACGGCGCTGATGCGGGTATGCCACGCCCAGCGCGTGCCGGTGGTGACCCGCGGCGCCGGTACCGGGCTCTCCGGCGGTGCGCTGCCGCTGGCCAAGGGCGTGCTGCTGGTGATGTCGCGCTTCAACCGTATCCTCGAACTCGACCCCGATGCGCGCCTGGCGCGGGTGCAGCCGGGGGTGCGCAACCTGGCCATCTCCGAAGCCGCCGGGCCGCACGGGCTCTATTACGCCCCCGACCCCTCGTCGCAGATCGCCTGTTCGATCGGCGGCAATGTCGCCGAGAACGCCGGCGGGGTGCACTGCCTCAAGTACGGGCTCACCGTGCACAACGTGCTCAGCGTCGAGATCGTCACCATCGAGGGCGAACGCATGACCCTGGGCAGCGAGGCGCTGGACGCGCCCGGCTTCGACCTGCTGGCCCTGTTCACCGGTTCGGAGGGCATGCTCGGGGTGATCACCGAGGTCACCGTCAAGCTGCTGCCCAAGCCGCAGGTGGCCAAGGTGCTGATGGCGAGCTTCGACAACGTCGAGCGTGCCGGCAAGGCGGTGGGTGACATCATCGCCGCCGGCTGCATTCCCGGCGGCCTGGAGATGATGGACAACCTGGCGATTCGCGCCGCCGAGGACTTCGTCCACGCCGGCTACCCGGTCGAGGCCGAGGCGATCCTGCTGTGCGAGCTCGACGGCGTCGAGGCCGATGTCCACGCCGACTGCGAGCGCGTGCGCGAGCTGCTCGAGCGCGCCGGGGCCAGCGAGATCCGCCTCGCCCGGGACGACGCCGAGCGCCAGCTGTTCTGGGCCGGGCGCAAGGCCGCCTTCCCCGCCGTGGGGCGCATGTCGCCGGACTACTACTGCATGGATGGCACCATTCCCCGGCGCGAGCTGCCACGGGTGCTCAAGGGCATCAACGAGCTCTCCGCGACCTACGGGCTGCGCGTCGCCAACGTCTTCCACGCCGGCGACGGCAACCTGCATCCGCTGATCCTGTTCGACGCCAATCGCCCCGGCGAGCTGGAGACCGCCGAGACCATCGGCGCCAAGATTCTCGAACTCTGCGTCGAGGTCGGCGGCACCATCACCGGCGAGCACGGCGTCGGCCGCGAGAAGCTCAACCAGATGTGCACCCAGTTCGCCGCCGACGAGCTGACCCAGTTCCACGCGGTCAAGTTCGCCTTCGACGAGCATCGCCTGCTCAATCCGGGCAAGAACATTCCCACGCTGGCGCGCTGCGCCGAATTCGGCGCCATGCACGTGCACCACGGCGAACTGCCCCACCCCGAGCTGCCCCGCTTCTAGGGTTTGTGCGAAAAGTCAGCGAGCAAAGGGAAGACAAGGCAAAAATCGGCGAAAACGCGGAATTTACGGGGTGTAAATGAGCATTTTGACCGGGCTGGCGCTCCAGCCGATTTTTAACGCCGTATTACCGAGCGCAGGTAGTTTTCGTACAAAGTCTAGCTAGTCGTTCGAGTCAGGAGATGCGTAATGCCACACCCCCAGGACCAGCGCCCCGAGTTCACCCCTGCGGATCAGGCCGGGCCCACCCTGGATGATGGCCAGGACCTGAGCGACGCGCTCTGCGAGCAGGTGCGCCAAGCCCACCGCGAGCGCACCCCGCTGGTGATCCAGGGCGGCGGTACCAAGGCGTTCTACGGCCGCCGGGTCGACGCCGAGAGACGCCTCGCGCTCGGCGAGCATCGGGGCATCGTCCACTACGATCCGGTCGAGCTGGTGGTCACGGTGCGCGCTGGCACGCCTCTGGCCGAGCTCGAAAGCGCGCTCGCCGCCAGCGGCCAGCGGCTGCCGTTCGAACCGCCACACCTCGGCGATGCAGCCACCGTCGGCGGCATGGTCGCCTGCGGTCTCTCCGGGCCACGCCGCCCCTGGAGCGGTGCGGTGCGCGACTTCGTGCTCGGCACCCGGGTGATCACCCATGACGGCAAACTGCTGCGCTTCGGCGGCGAGGTGATGAAGAACGTCGCCGGCTACGATCTGTCGCGGCTGATGGTCGGCGCCCAGGGCACGCTGGGGGTACTCGCCGAGGTCTCTTTCAAGGTGCTGCCGCTGCCGCCAGCGAGCGCCTGCCTGCGTCTGGAGATGGACGAAGCGCGCGCGCTCGAGCATCTGCGCGCCTGGGGCCGCGAGCCGCTACCGTTGAGTGGCGCCGCCTTTGCCGAGGGCGTGCTGCATGTGCGTCTCGAGGGGGGCGAAGGCTCGGTGGCATCGACCCGCGAACGCCTGGGCGGCGACGCCGACGCTGCCACCTTCTGGAAAGATCTGCGCGAGCAGCGTCTGGCCTTCTTCTCGCCGCAGGACCCACGGCCGCTGTGGCGGCTCTCGCTGCCAGCCCGCGCGCGGCGCCCGGCGCTGAGCGGCGACTGGCTATGCGACTGGGCCGGTGCCCAGCAGTGGCTGCGCAGCGACGAGCCCGCACCGCACGTGCACGAGACCAGCATCGCCGCCGGCGGCCACGCCACGCGCTTCGGCCCCGCGCCCGACGAGTCTTCGATCGACGGCGCCTCGCCGTTCTCGCCACTGCCCAAGGTGCTGGCGCGCTATCACCAGCAGCTCAAGACGCGTCTCGACCCGCACGCCATTTTCAATCCCGGCCGGCTCTACGCCGACTGGTAGGAGCCATCATGCAGACACAATTCACCGACGCCGCGCGCGAACGGCCCGCGATCCGCGAAGCCGACCGCATCCTGCGCACCTGCGTGCACTGCGGCTTCTGCAACGCCACCTGCCCCACCTATCAGCTGCTCGGCGACGAGCGCGACGGCCCGCGCGGGCGCATCTACCTGATCAAGGAGCTGCTGGAGAGCGACGCCGGCGACGACCAGGTGACCCGCGAGACCCAGCTGCATCTCGACCGCTGCCTCACCTGCCGTAACTGCGAAACCACCTGCCCCTCCGGGGTCGAGTACCACAAGCTGCTCGACATCGGCCGCGCCGAGGTCGACCGCCGGGTCGGGCGCACCCCGCGTGAACGCGCGCTGCGCCTAGGGCTGCGCAAGGCACTGGCCGAGCCCCGGCGCTTCCAGGCCCTGCTGGCCCTGGGTCAGACCTTCCGTCCGCTGGCCCCGGCCGCGCTGCGCGACAAGATCCCGCCGCGACCGGCACCGCGCCGGGCACGCCCCGCGCCCGAGCGTCACGCCCGCCAGATGCTGATCCTGGAAGGCTGCGTGCAGCCCGGCCTGGCGCCCAACACCAACGACGCCACGGCGCGCGTGCTCGACCGCCTGGGTATCGGCGTGCGCGCGGCGCGCGACGCCGGCTGCTGCGGCGCGATCGACTTCCACCTCAACGCCCAGGAGGCGGGGCGTGCACGCATGCGCGCCAATATCGACGCCTGGTGGCCGCTGATCGAAGAGGGTGCCGAGGCGATCGTGCAGACCGCCAGCGGCTGCGGCGCCTTCGTCAAGGAGTATGGCGAGATGCTCGCCGACGACCCCGCCTATGCGGACAAGGCTCGCCGCGTCAGCGAGCTGGCCAAGGATCTGGTCGAGATCCTGCGCGAGGAGGATCTCGAAGCGTTGGCCGGGAGTACCAGCGCCAACGACGCCCAGCGTCTCGCCTTCCACTGCCCGTGCACACTACAGCACGCGCAGAAGCTCGGCGGGGCGGTGGAAGGCGTGCTCACACGTCTCGGTTTCGATCTGGCGCCGGTACGCGACGCCCATCTCTGCTGCGGCTCGGCGGGCACCTACTCGGTCACCCAGCCGGTGCTGTCGCGCCAGCTGCGCGACGCCAAGCTGGACGCGCTGGAGGCCGGCCAGCCCGACACCATCGTCACCGCCAACATCGGCTGTCAGAGCCACCTCGGCGGCGCCGGTCGCACGCCGGTGCGCCACTGGATCGAGCTGGTCGACGAGCGTCTGGCCGCGCCCCAGGCATGACTCACCATTCCCTGTTGTCAGTTTCCCCAGGAGCCACACCATGAAGACCCAAGCCGTACTCGAACTCGCCGACGTCAACGCCCTGCTGGACAGCGCCCAGCGCGAAGCCGAGGCCCAGGGCTGGGCGGTCACCATCGCCGTGGCCGACGCAGGCGGCCATCTGTTGGGCCTGCGTCGGCTCGATGGCGCCGCGCCCTTCAGCGCCGGCATCGCCAGCGAGAAGGCCCGCAATGCCGCCATCGGCCGCAAGGAGACCCAAGTCTTCGAAGAGATGATCAACAACGGCCGCACCGCCTTCGTCAGCGCGCCCATGCAGGCGCTGCTCGCCGGTGGCGTACCGGTGATCGTCGACGGTGAGGTGATCGGCAGCGTGGGAATTTCCGGGGTCAAGCCGGAGCAGGACGTACAGGTGGCCAAGGCCGCGCTGAAAGCTATCGGCTAAGCGCCCGACCTAACGCTTCTTGCCGCGCGGGCCCTTGGCGTTGGGCGCCCCCGGCTTTCCGCCGCGCCCCTTGGCGGCGGGCTTGCCGCCGGGTTTGCCAGTGACGCTCGGCTTGCCTTTAGCGCCCGTCTTACCCTTGGCACCCGGCTTGCCGCCAGCGACCGCCTTGGCCTTGGGATGCGGCTTGCCGGCGGCGCTCTTCGGGCCGGAGCGGGCGTTGGCGCTGCCGCGTTTCTTGGCACTGGCCGCACCGCTTTTGGCAGCGTCACGGCCGGCACGCTTGCCAGCGGAAGACGGCTTGCTGCCGGGAGCGGACTTGCCACCGGCACGAGGCTTGCCGGTCGCCGGCTTCGCGGCGTTGCCGCTACGCGCGCGCTTGGGCGTGCGTTCCGGCTCGGCTTCGCTGCCGGAGCCGCGGGTCAGCGCGATGAGCGTATCGATCTCCTTCGGCGTGAGATCTCGCCAGTCGCCCAGCGCCAGTCCCTTGAGCGAGATGTTCATGATCCGGGTACGGATCAGCTGCGTGACCTCGTAGCCGAAGTACTCGCACATGCGGCGGATCTGGCGGTTGAGCCCCTGCACCAGCGTAATGGTGAAGACGAAGGTCGACTCGCGGCTCACCTGGCAGCGCTTGGTCACCTGACCGAGGATCGGCACCCCCTGCTGCATACCCGCGATGAAGTCGTCGGTAATCGGCTTGTCGACCGTCACCCGATAGACTTTTTCGTGATGGTTGTGCGCGCGCAGGATCTTGTTGACCAGATCGCCGTCGTTGGTCAGCAGAATCAGCCCCTGGGAATCCTTGTCGAGCCGGCCGATCGGGAAGATGCGCGCGCCATGTTTGACGAACTCGACGATGTTGTCCTTCTCGCTGGACTCGGTGGTACTGACGATCCCCACCGGTTTGTTCAGCGCGATCAGAACCAGATCCTCCGCCTCTCTTGGTTCGATCTCCTGGCCGTTGACCTTGACCCGATCCCCCGCCACCACCTGATCGCCGGTGGTCGCGCGGCGGCCGTTGATCCAGACGTTGCCCTGCTCGACGAAGCGATCGGCCTCACGACGTGAGCACATACCGCTTTCGCTGATGTACTTGTTGATCCGGGTCGATTGTCGTAGCGCCATAAGGGGTCGTCCAGCCAGAAAAGAGATGCTTCGGTATCGGTCGGGTAGTCACCGATGAACCGGTATCGCCCTGCCAGGGGCGGGGGGCCTAGTTTGACGCTTCCAACGCGTCGATAAAACCGGCATCGCGCACAAGTCGACGTCTGTTCGGCCCCAGAGACGCCACTGCACACCCCGGCCGGCCCCGTCTTGCCGCCACTCTCACCGCAACTCTGCCTGCCACTCTCACCGCCAGCCTACCTGTCACTTTCCCCGCCAATTTCTCTACCAATTTCTCTACCATCCCCATCACAACAATTCTGCCAGATAGAACACCATAGTTCTCATGGATATTCTTTAGTCGCAAGTCGTGCCATCGCGATTGACCCGGTCTGCGCACGCCTATAGTTTCTACTGACGCAACATGTTCTACAAAAGAGAATAATGGAGACGCCATGAAATCGTTGCCCATGAAGCCTTCCGCCCTCTGTCTCGCGCTTTCGCTGGCGCTGCTGCCGCTGGGCGTGCAGGCGGCCGGTCCGAGCGGCAAGATCGACTGTATCGCCCCCGCCAATCCCGGCGGCGGCTGGGACTTCACCTGCCGCAGCGTGGGCCAGGTGCTGAGCGAGATCGGTGCCATCGACGGCAGCGTGCAGACCACCAACATGCCGGGCGCCAGCGGCGGTGTGGCGTTCTCTCACGTCGTCACCAAGCGCGCCGGGCAGAACGACGTCATCGTCTCCGCGTCGACCTCGACCACCACCCGCCTGGCCCAGCATCAGTTCCCCGGGCTCAACGCCGACATGGTCAACTGGGCCGGCACCGTGGGGGCGGATTATGGCGTGATCGCCGTGAGCAAGGACTCGCCTTACCAGAATCTCGAGTCGCTGCTGGATGCCATGGAGAAAAACCCCGCCAGTGTAAGCTTCGCCGGCGGCAGTGCCAGTGGCGGCTGGGATCATCTCAAGGTGCTGATGATGGCGCGCGCCGACCACATCCAACCGCTGAACAAGGTCAAGTATCTGCCGTTCGACGGCGGTGGCGAGGCACTGACCCAGGTTGTGGGTGGCCATATCGACGCCTTCTCGGGCGATGCCTCGGAGATTCTCGGCTTCGTCGAATCCGGCGACCTGCGGGTCCTCGCTGTGCTCGCCGACGGCCGCCTGCCCGGTGCGCTGAGCGAGTTCCCCACCGCCAAGGAGCAGGGTGTGGATGTCGAGGGCATCAACTGGCGTGGTTTCTATCTGCCGCCGAAACTCTCCGACGAGGATGTGGCCTGGTGGGAAGAAACGCTGCACAAGGTCTACGAAAGCCCTGAGTGGAAGGAGGTCATGAGCAAGAACGGCTTGATTCCCTTCGACCGCAGCGGTAAGGCGTTCAATGCTTACGTGCATCAGCAGATCGCCGATATCGAGACGATCTCCAGGGAAGTCGGCCTGATCCAGTAGAACCGGCCCTCGCGCCGGCTCGGATGGCTCATCGCCGTGAGCCATCCGAGTCATCGGTTCTCACTGGCGCCGCGGGCGGCTGCGGCGCTGAGTCTCTCAGGAAGCCCGCAGTGCACGTGGCCATTGGCGCTCGAGACGCGGCCCGTACTGGGTCAGCAACGGCACATGGCGATCCTTGACCGCCAGGTTGAAGCGCTCGCTGGGGCCTGACAGTGCCAGCGCCCCCATCAGCTCGCCTTCGCCGTTGTAGATGCCGATGGCCGCCGCCGACAGCCCCGCCTGGCGCTCCCCACTCGAGACCGCTACCTGACCGCGTGGCACTTCATAGTTGAGCACTCGGCCCGCGGCACCGCGGCCCAGCGGCAATCTCACCCCCTCCTCCAGATGGTGCCTGACTTCCATGCAGCCGTTCTCGCGCAGGCGGCAGATCCGGTGGTCGCCATCGCGGACATAGAAGGAAGCGGTCTCTTCGCTGGCGTCACGCAGCGACTCGAGGATCGGGCGCACCAGATTCTCGAGCTGTGGCCCATCGCCTGCCAGCGGCGCCAGACGCGATACCGCCGGGCCGATCCGGTAGATTCCGCGCTCGTCGCGGGTGACATAGCCGAAATGCTCCAGCGACGCCATCAGCCGCAAAATCGTGCTCTTGTAGAACCCCGAGGCATTGGCGAGTTCGGTCAGAGAGAACTCTCGGCGCTCCTGCGAAAAGGCTTCGAGCAGCGTCAGCGCTCGCTCGACGGCTTCGACTCGTCTCTGCGCCATGGCGCGCTCCTTGTCGGTCAGCTTGATGGGTCATGAAACTCAGGGCGATGTTGCGACAGGCAAAACGGTATTGCAACTCACTCTGACGAATCATATTCTCTCTGAAGGAAATAGTTTCATCAGGAGGAACCATGTCGTCACCATTGACCGGTTACCGGGTGCTCGATCTGACCAACGTGCTCGCCGGGCCATTCTGCTGCCATCAGTTGGCCCATCTCGGTGCCGAGGTGATCAAGGTCGAGCGCCCCCAGGGCGGCGATCTGGCACGTCAGTTGGGCGCCGACCCCGCGCTCAACGAGGCACTGATGGGGGTCTCGTTCCTCGCGCAGAACGCCGGCAAGCGCTCGGTGACGCTCGATCTCAAACACGCGCGAGATCGTGACGCTTTCCTGACGCTGGTGGCGACCGCCGACGTGGTGGTCGAGAACTTTCGCCCCGGCGTCATGCAGCGCCTGGGGCTCGGCTTCGAGACGCTGCGCGAGGGCAACCCCGAGCTGGTCTACTGCGCGATCTCCGGTTTCGGCCAGGATGGGCCGCTGGCCAACTACCCGGCCTACGACCAGATCATTCAGGGCATGGCCGGGGTGATGAGCATTACCGGCGCGCCGGACAACGCGCCCTATCGGGTCGGCTATCCGCTGGCCGATACGGTCGGCGGTCTGACCGCGGCAATGGCGATCAATGCCGCCCTGGCCGAACGACCGCGCAAGGCGCACTTCATCGATATCTCGATGCTCGAATCGGTGCTGGCCACCATGGGCTGGGCGGTCTCCAACCTGCTGATCGCCGGCAAGCCGCCGCAGCCCCTGGGCAACGACAACGTCACCGCCAGCCCCTCCGGCACCTTCGCCACCGCCGACGGGCTGATCAACATCGCCGCCAACAAGCAGGAGCAGTTCGAAGCGATCTGCCACCTGCTCGAACACCCTGAGTGGCTCACCGACCCGCGCTTCGCCCAGCGCCAGGCGCGCCTGGAGCATCGGCGGGCATTGAGCGACTGCCTCGAGGCGGTGCTGAAACGGGAGACGACCGAGTACTGGTGGCCACGGCTGGTCGAGGCCGGCGTGCCCGCCGGCCCGGTCTACAGCGTCGCCGAGGCCCTGGCGCACCCCCAGGTTCGCGAGCGCGGACTGATCGAGCGCTTCGACACCAGCACCCTCGGGCGGCCGCTGGAGGTGGTCAGCGGCGGTTACCGTTTCGACGGCCAGGCGCCTCGCGTGGCATCTCCGCCGCCCGGGCTCGGTCAAGACAACGCCACCCTGCTGCCCAACCGGGCCGCCAACGACGAATGAACGGGAGAGAGCACATGACCAAGTCCGCTACGCCGGCGTACCAGGCTCAACAGTGGTGGCATACCGACATCATCGATATGCGCCCCGGCGAGATCCGCTACCGTGGTTATCCCATCGAGGAGCTGATCGGCAACGTCGGCTTCGCCGACATGGTCTGGCTGATGACTCGTGGCGAGCTACCCACCCGGCCCCAGGCCGCCCTGCTGGAAACGGCGTTGATGAGCGCGGTCGACCACGGCCCACAGGCCCCCAGCATTGCCATCGCGCGCATGGCGATGACCTGTGGCGGCAGCCTCAACAATGCCATGGCCTCTGCGGTCAACGTGCTCGATGACGTTCACGGTGGCGCCGGCGAGCAGGCCGTCGAGCTGTATCAGTCGATTCTCGAGTACCAGGCCGGCGGATACACTCTGGAGATCGCAGTCCAGGAAGGCATCACCACCTGGCAGCGCGAGCGGACCAAGATCATTCCCGGCTTCGGCCACCGCTTCCATCCGGTCGACCCGCGCGGGCCGCGACTGTTGCAACTGGTCGAGGAAGCCGCCGAACGCGGCGAGGTGGCGGGACATTTCGTCGCCATCGCCCGGGAGATCGAGCGCCAGTTGATCGCCATGAAGGGCAAGCCGATCCCGCTCAACATCGACGGCGCCACCGCCGTCATCTATGCCGAGCTGGGCTTCCCGGCACCGCTGGCGCGCGGCCTGTTCTGCCTCTCACGCTCGGTGGGCATTCTCGCCCACGCCTGGGAGCAACAGTGCCAGGGCGGGCGCAACAAGGGCCCGCTGCCCAAGGGGTGGCTGTGGCCCTACGCTGGCCCGGCACCGCGTCCGGTACCGCCACGCGCGTAAGGCCGGTCTCTTCCGCCGCGCGGGCGAGCGCCGCATACTCCTAGCGGCACATTCATAGCGACACAGCCCCGGAGGTGGATATGACGTATCGGCTCTTTATCGCCAACAAGAACTACTCATCCTGGTCGATGCGCCCCTGGGTGCTACTGCACGCGCTGGAGATCCCCTTCGAGGAGGTGATGACCCCGTTCGATGGGGATGGCAAGCAGGCAGCCTTCGCCGCTTTCTCACCCACCGCCAAGGTGCCCTGCCTGCATGATGGCGACAGCGTGGTGTGGGAGTCGCTGGCGATCCTGGAGTACATCGCCGAAAGCCATCCGGCGGCCTGGCCACAGGCGCGCGAGGCACGCGCCTGGGCCCGCTGCGCCAGTGCCGAGATGCATGCGGGCTTCTTCGCGCTGCGCGATGAGTGCTCGATGAACTGCGCCCTGCGTATCGAACTGGGTGAACCCAGTGCCGCCCTGGCGCGGGACATCGCCCGCCTCAACGCCCTGTGGCAGGAAGGCATCGCGCGCTTCGGCGGCCCCTGGCTGGCGGGTGAGCGCTTCACCGCGGTGGACGCGATGTTCGCGCCCGTGGCGGTGCGCGTGCACGGCTACGGCATCTCCCTGAACGACCCGGCCCGCGACTACGCCGAGCGGCTGCTGGCACACCCGGCGGTGGCGAGCTGGATCGAACAAGGCATCGCCGAGACGTGGGTCGACGAACCCCACGAGCAGGATTGCATCCGCGGACGTCGGATACTCGAAGACCGCCGTCGGCCGGCCTAGCGTTTCGGCGCCGCATACCTGCCACGGGGTTGCGGACGGCTGATTCAGTTGCTGGGGCGAATGCCCCAGCGTCGTAGCCGCCAGATCGTCACCAGGTTGGTCACCAGCGCCAGCAGTTCGGCGACGATGCCGCCGAGGGAGCCGATCAGCGCATTGTTGATCAGCCATGCCAGCGCGGCCGCGGCCAGACACAGCCGCATGGGGATGCCACGCAGCATGAACATGCCCACGGTACCGAACAGCGTCGCCACCAGCGGCCACAGGTCCGCCGGACCGCGCGCTACGGCCAACGCCACCGCCAGGTTGAGCGCCAGCATGCCGAGCATCACCCGCCAGTCGCCGCGATAGCGGCGCGCCAGCAGAATCCGCACGATCACCAACAACGTGATACCCGCCGCCGTCCACTCGCCGAACAGCAGAAAATGCACGGCAAAAGCGACGTTGGCGAAGATCAGGTGGAGCAGCAGCCGATCGTCCTGGCGGCTGGCAAAGGCCAGAATGATGAAACCCAGCGCGATCAGCCCGACGAGCTGTGCGGCCAGCGTGGTGACATCGAGTGGCGGCATGCATCCCTCTCCCTGTGACGGCCGTGTCCCCCCGGGCCGATGCTAGATAGCCTGCTATACTTTTTTCCCGGGTTGCCCGGTTCGCTGCCGGGCGCCGTTTCAGCGGCCTTGGCCGGCAGGTGCTACTCGCCGGCCAAGGCCATTTACCCCGCACAGGAAGCCAGACATGTCCCAGACCCACATCAAGACCGAATGGATCGAGATCACCGCCGAGGACGGCAAGACGTTCAAGGCTTATCAGGCACTACCCCACAAAGGCAAGGGCCCCGGCATTCTGCTGATCCAAGAGATCTTCGGCGTCAACGGCCATATCCGCGGTGTCGCCGAGCAGTACGCCATGGATGGCTACAGTGTCATCGCGCCCGATGTCTTCTGGCGCGAGGCGCCCGGGGTCGAGCTGGGCTATGACGGTGACGACTGGAAAGCCGCCGTGGCGCACAAGCAGGCGCTGGACTACCCCACCGTGATTAGCGACCTGCGCGCCGCCACCCGAGCTCTGCGTGCAAGCCCGGTGTGCGAAGGGCCGATCGCCTCGGTGGGCTACTGCATGGGCGGTGTGCTTTCCTACCTGTGCGCACTGGATGCGGGCGTCGATGCCGCGGTGTGCTACTACGCCGGTGGCCTCACCGAGTATCTCGATCGCGCCGGCGAGCTCGCGGTACCCGCCCAGTTCCACTTCGGTGCCGAAGACGACCACATCCCGCTCGCTCATGTCGAACAGACCCGCGACGCGTTCGCTGCCAACCGCGAGGTCGAAGTGCATCTCTATGACGGCGCCGAGCACGGCTTCAACTGCTGGTCGCGGGCGAGCTATCACCAGCAGGCCGCGGCGCTGGCCCATGGGCGTACGCTGACCTTCCTCGCCGGCCGCACGGCCTGAGGCGCCCAGTTGCCCCGCCGGACCTTTGTCAGGCGCTTGCCGGGCGCGGCGACGCCGACTAGCTTCTGACCAGGACAGATACTGTCAGTCGTAGACCCCGTTTCTCATACAGCGCGCCATGTCGGCACGCGCCCACCCAGCCAGGAGGCACTCATGGGCATCATCACGTGGATCATTTTCGGTCTGATCGCCGGCGCCATCGCCAAGCTGATCATGCCGGGCAAGGACCCGGGCGGCTTCATCGTCACCATTATCCTCGGCATTCTGGGGGCGGTCGTGGGCGGCTGGATCGGCACCGCACTCGGTTTCGGCAGCGTCTCCGGCTTCAACTTTGGCAGCTTCGCGATCGCCGTGCTCGGCGCCATCGTGCTGCTGATCGTCTATCGCGTGGTGCGCAAATAGCGCCAGACCCCATCCGCCTCATCGCCGCCGCCGGCATGGCGCCAGCGGCGGCCACCCCCGTCGCGCCATCGCGCCCCCTCAGGAACCTTTCGCTATGCCCAGCAACGCCCACTTCTACCAGCCCCGAGAGGGGCATGGCCTGCCGCACAATCCGTTCAAGGCGATCATCGGCCCGCGCCCGATCGGCTGGATCTCGTCTCAGGACGAGTCGGGGCAGTTGAACCTGGCCCCTTACAGCTTCTTCAACGCCTTCGCCGATACCCCGCCGATCATCGGTTTCTCCAGTGCCGGCTACAAGGACAGCGTGCGCAACATCGAACGCACCGGCGAGTTCTGCTGGCAGCTGGCGACCCGCCCTCTGGCCGAAGCGATGAACCAGAGCGCGGCGTCGGTGGCCCCGGAGGTCGACGAGTTCAGCCTGGCCGGGCTCACCCCGAGTGCTTCCCAGGTCGTCGCGGTGCCCCATGTGGGTGAAGCCCAGGTGGTGTTCGAGTGCCGGCTTAGCCAGACGCTGCGGCTGCGCTCTGCCGCCGGCGAAGAGATCGACAACTGGCTGGTACTCGGTGAGGTGGTCGGGGTACATATCGATCCGGCCCTACTGGTCGATGGCATCTATCAGACCGCCGCCGCGCGTCCGATACTACGTGGCGGCGGCCCGGCGGACTACTTCGAGGCCGCCGAGGCGCAGCGTTTCCAGATGCGTCGGCCGGGCTGAGTGCGGCTCAGCCGTTGCCGGTGTGGAAGCGCCAGGTATTGCGCCCGGCGCGCTTGGCCGCGTACATCGCGCGGTCGGCAAGTAGCAGCGCCTCCTGCGGCTCCTCGGTATCCACCCCGAGCAGCGCCACCCCGATGCTGACTCCGATGGTGATCGCCACCCCCGACTCGAGCTCGATCGGGGTCTGCAGTCCTGCGACGAAGCGCGCCAGCAGCGCCTCGACCTCGTCGCGCTGCCCGCACCCTTCCAGCAGCAGCACGAACTCGTCACCACCCAGCCGCGCCACGTAGTCACGCTGGCGCAGCAGCACCGCCAGCTCGCCGCCGACGTGGCGTAGTACCCGGTCTCCGGCGTGGTGGCCGTGGGTGTCGTTGATCTGCTTGAAGTGATCGAAATCGAGCAGCACGAGGGCGTGGCAGCGATCCGGGTAGAGCCGATGATGGCGCCCCATCACCGCCAGACGACGGTCGAAACCACGCCGATTGCCGAGCCCGGTGAGCGGGTCGGTCACCGCCAGTTGCTCGGCCGCGTCCGCGGCGCGCTTACGCGCGGTGACGTCATGTGCGACCCCCTGCAAGCGCCCGGCCTCCAGCGGGTTGAGCACCAGGCTGACCCAGCGCCGTGGCTCCTCGTCGCCCAGCGCCACCTCCCACTGCTGCCCACGGCCGCCGGCGACCACCGTGGCCGGGCTGGCGCCAGAGGTGCCCTCAGGGTCGACCAGGGTGGCGAAATCGATCGGATGGCGGTTCAGGTCGCGATTGGCGGGCAGCTTGAACAGGCGCCGGAAGGCGGGGTTGGCGACGCGGATCGCGCCGTTGTCGTCGACCTCGAAGATGCCCGTCTCGACGTTGTCGAAGATCGCCCGGTAGCGGCGCTCCTCGACCTCGCGCTCGAGGCGCAAACAGCGCTCGGCGTCGAGACTCTGGACCAGGTTATCGATCATGGCGTTGACGCTGTTCACCAACTGACCGATCTCATCGTCACGGTTACCCCGCGGCGCCTGCAGCTTTTGCCCGGTCTCCGCCTCGAGCGCTCGCAGCCGCTGCGACAGCCCGGTGATCGGGCGGGTCACGTAGCGCACCACCACCAGCACCACACAGAAACCGATGCCTAGAAGCTGCAGCAGCAGCGCACCGCCGACGAAGCGCGAGGCCTGATCGACCAGGCCATCGATATAGCGCTGATTGGGGTCGATGATCAGGCGGCACAGGGGTGTCCCGGCATCGAATGGCGAGGATATCTCGCGCGTGAACAGGGCATCGCTGGATGTGTCGATCGGCCCGCCCCGATCGACCAACAGCTTGCCGTCGAGGGACTCGATGCGTACCGCATGCACGATATCGTTGCTCAGCAGGCCATCGGCCAGCTCCCGTGCCAGCTCTTCGCCATTCAGGAAACAGGCGATCTGCGCCGTGCGCTCGACCGTGGTCAGCAAACCCTCGAGGCGTGCCTGCTGCTCCTGATGCACGCTCAGAGCGCGAAAGTGCACCGCCAGCAGCAGGAAGGCGATACCCAGCAGGCCCACGATGAGCAGGATGATCGCTGTAGTGCGAAGCGCCAGGCGAGTGTGTAATAGCGTCAGCAGTCGCGACATGGCTCACTCATTCAGTATCAGCACGACGTGCAGGTCGTCACCCACCTCGCGGCTGTCGAGATAGCCCACGGCGCTCGGGTTGTGCGCCACGAGCTGGCGCATCTCGGCGGCCGTCGCGACCTGCTGTGGCGGTGAGGCCTCGCCCGAGAACACCAGGCGCGCCCAGTAGGCGTTGATCTCGGCCAGATTCTTGTTCACCAGCGCCCGATAGAAACGCGCCTTGAGCGGTGCCACGTCCAGCGGCAGCGCCGGATTGCCATTGGGCAGCATGCGGTAACGGCCCATGAAGATATTGATCGCATCGCTGCGGGTGAGCTGGCCGACACCGCTGCCCGCCTTGACCACGATGGCGATATCCGCCATCGCCGGGAGTGCCAGCGTCAGTAGCGCTATGAGAAGACAGGCGCGCACGCGAATCATGCCCAGATTCCTAGAAGATGAAGTCCAACCCGAGACTGAAGATCGAGCTCCAACCGCCCTCCCAGTCGCTGTCACCACGCCACAGGAAGCCGGGCCTGCGCGTATCGACACGATCGAGCTGCACCTTGAGTGCGATATCCCTGGCAACATCGAAGCGCGTGCCGAAGGTCCAGGTGCGCTGGTCGATATCGGTGACGTCGGGGTTGGTGGAAGAGGTCATGGCGCGGGAGTGGGCGACATAGGGCGTCACTTGCCCCACCCGGTAACCGACCGAGAGCAGCGCCGAGTCGATCCGGCCGTGGTAGCGCGCGGTGCGGCTGCGGTTCCACATCGCCTGCACCTGCAGCGGGCCGCTGTCATACAGCGCCCCCAACGAGAACAGCCGCAGCCGCGAGAAGCCGAGTGCACGCTCGATCTCGCGCTCGCCGTCCAGCCCGGGAACTTGCAGGCTGTCGATCTCGTTGACGATGCTCCCGGCGTAATCCACGTCAGAGCGCACTTCGGTATAGCTGGTGCGCAGGCGCCAGGGGCCGTGTTCGTAGTCGAGATGACCACCGTAGACGGCGTCGGCATCGAAGTCCGCGACCAGATCGTCGACCACGTAGATGCGGCTGTCGGAGCTGCCGGCGTAGAGCTTGAGCCGCACCAGATCGCTGCCCACAGGCTGCTTGAAGGTGACGTCGGCACCGTCGATATGGGTCAACTGCAGCATGCCGAACTGATCCACCGGGGGTCTCGCCCAAGGGTAGGCGTAACCCACGTAGCGCGAGTCGGCGAGCTGGAACACATCCCAGCCCAGACGCCCGGCGCGCAGCTGCAGCGCGGGGTCGGGGCGATAGCGCACGAATGCCCAGCTCAGCTCGGGGCGATAATTGCCGCTATCGTGGTAGCGGCTGATCCCCTGCACCACTACATCCCAGCGCGGGTCGAAACGCCACCCGAGCTGCGCCCCCAGCAGGCTGTCGACCCGCGCGCTCCATCCCTCACCGGCGCCCTTGGGCTGGCCGATGTCACGCAGGAACTCGGCCTCGGCGTTGTCGCTGTGGACCAGCCCCAGGGTGCCGAATCCGCTCAGCGTGAGGCGGTCGTCGTCGCTCGCCTGAAACGCCTGGGCTGCCAGGCTCATGCTCATCAGCACGAGCCCCAACCCTATCTGTCGCCATCGCTGCATATCGGGTCTCAGGGGTAGTTGGCGTAGCTGCCACGCACTCCACCGCTCGAAGAAAAATTAGAATGTCTGCATTATTGTCGGCAGACGCTCCCCTTTCTGAAGCCGGCACGCTTTGCATCATCACGGTGCCGCCTGGGGCCACCGCCGTCAGGCACCGACGCTCGGCGAGGAACGCGACGTGTTAGACTTTGTCTCTATAAGCCCTTTTTTCACGCCAATGTGCGCCGACCGTTATTGGCCCGGATGGAGATAGCCGCTCAATGTCTCTGGAAGAACTGCATCTCAACCTGCGCAACCTCGCCTGCGAGGACTACCCGCAGCTCAAGCGGCTGATGGACGCCGTCTACGACGACATCGGCGGTGCCTGGTCCCAGCACACCATCGACAAGCTGATCGACGAGTTCCCCGATGGCCAGATCATCATCGAGGACGACGACAAGATCGTCGGCGTCGCGCTCACCGTGCGGGTCGACTACGACCGTTTCTCCAACCCGCACAAGTACGACGAGCTGATCGGTCACCGCGAGATCATCCTCAACGAGCCCGAGGGCGATGCGCTCTACGGTCTCGACGTGCTGATCGACCCCGCCTACCGTGGCTATCGCCTCGGCCGGCGCCTGTATGAAGCGCGCAAGGACCTGTGCCGCTCGATGAACCTGCGCGCGATCCTGGCTGGTGGGCGTATCCCCAACTACCACCAGCACGCCGCGGAGATGTCGCCGGCGGAGTACATCGAGCGGGTCGCGCGCAAGGAGTTCTACGACCCCATCCTGTCGTTCCAGCTGGCCAACGACTTCCTGGTCAAGCGGCTGTTGAAGAAGTATCTGCCCGAAGACGAGAAGTCGATGGGCTACGCCACCCTGCTTGAGTGGAACAACATCCTCTACGAACCGGCCAGCCTGGTGATCGACACCCGGCGCACCCAGATCCGCGTGGGCGCGGTGCAGTGGCAGATGCGCGAGTTCGACTCGGTCGAGTCGGTCCTCAAGCAGGTCGAGTTCTACGTCGATGCCATCTCCGACTATCAGAGCGACTTCGCGGTCTTTCCGGAGCTGTTCAATACCCCGTTGATGGGGCTGACCGACCAGACCGACCAGGTCGCGGCGATCCAGTTCCTGGCCGGCTTCACCGAGCGCTTCAAGAGCGAAATCTCGCGCATGGCGGTCTCCTACAACATCAACATCGTCGCCGGTTCGATGGTGGAAAAAGGCGCCGACGGCAAGCTCTACAACGTCTCTTACCTGTGCCACCGCGACGGCAGCATCGACCGCCAGGCCAAGCTCCACATCACCCCCCAGGAGCGCCGCGACTGGGTGGTCGAGGGCGGCGACGAGCTGTGCGTGTTCGAGACCGATGCCGGCCGCGTGGGCATCCTGATCTGCTACGACGTGGAGTTCCCGGAGCTGCCGCGGCTGCTCGCCGAGCAGGACATGGACGTGCTGATCGTGCCGTTCTGGACCGACACCAAGAACAGCTATCTGCGCGTGCGCCACTGCGCCCAGGCCCGAGCGATCGAGAACGAGTGCTACGTAGTGGTGTGCGGCAGCGTCGGCAACGTACCCTCGATCGAGAACCTGGACATCCAGTACGCCCAGTCATCGGTGTTCTCGCCGTCCGACTTCGCCTTCCCCCACGATGCGGTGCTCTCCGAGACCACGCCCAACACCGAGATGGTGATGTTCTCGGACCTCGACCTGAACAAGCTCAAGCTGGTGCGCGCCGAAGGTGCGGTGACCAACCTCAAGGATCGCCGCCTGGACCTCTACGACCTGCGCCTGCGCGACTGGTCGTGGAAGTCCGGGGCGCGTCAGGAGGAGAGCTGAGCCGTGCTGCGAGGCGAGCGTAACGCCACCCCGGAGAGGCCCGCGTGAAGCGGCCGGGCTGGTGGCCCATTCGGCGCGGCGCCCCCGCGTTCGATGCGGCGTGCTGGCAGGCGGTGCGTCAGGGCCTGCCGCTGCTCGCCGACCTAAACGACAGCGACGCCGCACGCCTGGGTGAGCGCGCCTGGCAGCAGCTGCACCGCTGGCAGTGGGCGGCGTCCGAGGGCGTCGAGTTCGATCTCGCCGCCCAGCTCGCGATCACCGCCCAGGCCTGCCTGCTGACGCTGGCCTGGAGCGACGACGACGCCAGCGCCGCCTTCGCCAACGTGCACGATATCGTACTGGTCGCCGACGCCTTCCACCGCCGTGTGGAAGAACTGGACGACTTCGGCGTGATGCACGAGTACGAGGACGAACGCGCCGGCGAGACCTCCTGGCGTGGCCCGGTGGTGCTGGCCTCTCCCGAGGTCGGCGCCAGCGGCGACTACTCCGGCTACAACGTGATCATCCACGAGTTCGCCCACAAGCTCGACCTGGGCAACTCCCACGATGTCGACGGCTTCCCGCCGCTGGCCGCCGCGAGCGAAGTCACCGCCCAGGAGTGGCATCGCATCTTCACCGCGGTATGGGACGACCTGCAGGCGCACCTCGCCCGCGGCGAAGAGACGCCGATCGACGACTACGCCGCCACCCACCCCGGCGAGTGCTTCGCGGTCTGCTGCGAGCTCTTCTTCACCGCCCCGGATCAGCTGATCGAGGTCTATCCCGCGCTTTATGACCTGCTGAAGCGCTACTTCGGGCAGGACGCCATGACGCGTTTCACACGCCCCTCGCCATCCGCCTGAGGCCGATTTCAAAATTCGAACGCAATAGCGTAAAAAAATCGCCGGATGGAGGATCAAGATGTCGGCGCCATTCGCCAAGCCCAAAGACGTGGTGACGACACCGCTGAACGAGGGGCCTTGCGTGCCTTTCATCCCGCTGTCCCAGGGGTATTCGATAGAGGCCACACCGAAGGCAATACTTGGAGACAGGGTCGAGTGGGGCGCCGTCCCCGAGGAAACCCGCATTTTCGTTCCCCAGTTCCCGAAGCATACGCACGAGGAGATGCTGGCGTGCGCCAGGCGATTGCAGAGCTTGGGCTTCAAACCGGTACCCCATGTGACCGCCCGTAGCCTGGCCGACAAGCGTGAATTCGAGCGTTTGCTATCGAAACTGGTGGCAGAGGCCGCCGTCGACGAGATCCTGCTGCTGGCCGGCGGCGACGACACGCCTCACGGCCAGCTCGGCAACACGCTCGAGCTGCTGGAGTCGGGTGTCATCGAGCGTGTCGGTATACGGCGTATCGGTGTGGCGGGGCACCCGGAGGGGCACCCCGAGGCGACGCAGAAAGCGCTCGACCGTGCGTTGGCGATCAAGAATGCCTTTTCGGTCGAGACCGGTATTCCGCTCTACATCGTCACCCAGTTTTTCTTCGATGCCGACCCTTTCATTGCCTGGGAGCGTCGTATTCGGGAGCAAGGCAATCGGTTGCCGATTTATGCCGGCCTGCACGGTCTGGCCAGTGGACCCAGCCTGCTCAAGCACGCCATGGCTTGCGGGGTCGGTTCCTCGGTCAAGGTGCTACGCAGGAACATGAACGGATTGAGAGGATTGCTGAGCCTGAGCTGGCGAGGTCAGGACCCGGGCCGGATCGTCAAGGCACTGGCCGCCTCCAAGAAGCGCGACCCGGCCAGCAACCTGGCAGGCTTTCACTTTTATGCCCTGGGGGCGTTCGATCTCACGGTGAAGTGGGCCAACCGCTTCGCGCAAACTCGAGGATGACCGGGGCCATCACCCCGTCGGCGTCGTCTCTCTATCAACGACCCACCGGTAGCCAACGACCCACCGGTAGCCGGCCAGATACCGCGTATCGGATACGCCCGCCTCCGCCCGGCGGGCAGCGTGTCGAATGGAGTTGGGATCGCCTCTACGCCGATCTCGCTGCCATCACCCGTTCAAACGCCTCCCGCCAGGCCCCGGCCTGCCGCGCCGGATCGACGGGGAACCGCCCCAGTTCCACGGCAAGATCGAAGAAGCCCTGCGCGGGCAGCCCTTCCCCGCGGCGGCTGACGACCAGCGCGGCGATAAAGGGCCGGCCGTGCTCGGCGTCTTCACGCATCAGGGCTTCCAGCGCCTGGGCGACGCGCTGAATGGTGCGCGGCGGCTGCAAGCCCAGCGCCTCGGCAAGCTGCTGATAGGTGATCGGCAGTGCCTCGCGGGGAGCCGCCGCCAGGTATTGGCGAAGGCGCTGGGGGAGTACGGGATCTTGGGTCATCGGCCTAGGCCCTTCACGAAAACTGGCTGCGCTCGCTGAATGTGTAAACACCCTCTAAGCATCGGCATCATGCGCCACGCGCTCGGCGTGAACAAACGCACGGCCGAGAGACGGTGGCCAGTCTGCCCGGTTCTGCCAAGCGCTAGCACTCGGGTATGCTAGCCATTCAGCGATTGGCTCTGGCGTTACCCCATCGAGGCCCCATGCGAAAGATTCTACTCGTCGACAACGGCTCCCTGCGCCCCGCCGCAACGCTCAACCTGCGCCGGCTCGCCGCGGCCCTGAGCCAGGTCAGCGGCGAGGCGGTCGAGGCCGCGTCGCTGCTGCACTCGTTCAAGATCCCCCCGAGCAGCTCGGCGGGCACAAGGCCGTCTCGCTGGGGCCGCTGGCCGAACGCCATGCCGCCGCGGGCGTGACCGAGCTGCTGATTCTGCCCTTCTTCTTCGGGCCCAGCCAGGCGCTGACCCGTTACCTGCCGGAGCGGCTGGCCGAAGTGCAGGCCAACTACCCCGAGCTGGCAGTGAAGGTCGCCCCGCCGCTGGTGGATACGCTGCTGGCGCCGGATTTGCGCCTGGCGCGGCTTCTCGCCGACAACGTGCGCGAACGCATGACGGGCCAGTCAAAGCCCAGGGTCGTGCTGGTCGACCACGGCAGCCCGATCCCCGAAGTGACGGCGGTGCGCAACTACCTCAGCGGGCAACTGAGCGCACTGCTGGCCGATGAGGTCGCGGGTGTGACGTTCGCCTCGATGGAGCGCCGCGAGGGCGATGCCTACCGCTTCAACGAGCCACTGCTGGAAGACCTGCTGGCCTCACCCGCGCTGGCCGAGGGTGACGTGATCCTGTCGATGCTGTTTCTCTCCCCGGGCCGCCACGCCGGCGAAGGGGGCGACATCGCCGAGATCTGTTCCCAGGCGATGGCGCGTGCCCCCGGCCTGAACGTGGTCACGACACGGCTGGTGGGCGAAAACGATTCCATCGTCGAGATTCTCGCGACTCGCCTGCAGCAGGCGCTCGCCGGCTCACCGCTGCTGATGGCGCTTGCCCCGGCGTCGCCGCCGGCGTGAGCGACGCTCGACCAGGCGCCTGGCCGACGCGGCCCTCGACCACGCCCCTCTGCAACGACACCTCAAAGGCGCTTACATGATCGATTTACGCAGCGATACCGTGACCCGACCCAGCGCCGAGATGCGCCGGGTGATGTTCGACGCCCCCCTGGGTGACGATGTCTGGGGCGACGACCCCAGCGTCCATCAGCTGGAGCGCTACGCCGCCGACCAGACCGGCAAGGCGGCGGCACTGTTCTTCCCCTCCGGCACCCAGAGCAATCTGGTCGCGCTGATGAGCCACTGCCAGCGTGGCGACGAATACCTCGTCGGTCAGCAGGCGCACACCTATCGCTATGAGGGCGGCGGCGCGGCGGTCCTGGGCAGCATTCAGCCGCAGCCGATCGACAACGCCGCCGATGGCAGCCTGCCGCTGGAGAAGATCGCCGCCGCGATCAAGCCGGTGGACCCGCACTTCGCCCGTACCCGACTGCTGGCGCTGGAGAATACCTTCCACGGCCAGGTACTGGATGCCGACTATGTGCATCAGGCCACCGCGCTGGCGCGACGCCATGGCCTCGCCACCCATCTCGACGGTGCCCGCGTGGGCAATGCCGTGGTCGCCAGCGGCTCGACCCTGGAAGCGCTGTGCGCGCCCTTCGATAGCGTCTCGATCTGCTGCTCCAAGGGGCTTGGCGCGCCGGCCGGTTCGGTGCTGGTGGGTAGCCAGGCACTGATCGACCAGGCCCGGCGCTGGCGTAAGGTGGTAGGCGGCGGCATGCGCCAGGTGGGGCTGCTGGCGGCGGCCTGCGAATATGCGCTGACGCACCATCTGCCGGCACTGGCCGCGGATCATGCCAAGGCCGAGCGTCTGGCGGCGGGGCTCGCCGCCATCGACGGGATCGAAGTGACCTCACAGGCGACCAATATGGTGTTCGTGCGCTTCACCCGCGGCGACGCCCTCGACCCCGAGCACCTGCTCGCCTGGCTGAAGGCACGCGACATCCTGGTCGGTGCGCTCTACGCGCCGCGCTTCGTCACTCACCGCGATGTCTCCGAGGCGGATATCGATCAGGTGGTGGACGCCTTCGCGCGCTACTTTGCCAGCCACTGATCAGCCAGCCACTGATCAGCCAGCCACCGATCGACCAGTCACCGACACGGCCGACTCGCAGCGTCGGCTAACGCGCGCCGGCAAGCGCCTCAATCGACCCGGGTGGATGAGCCGGAAGAGGGGCGCGTCGGCGATATCATCCAGCTGGCGACCGGTGAAGGATGACGCTACCGAGCAAGACGGACCGGGCTGGCGCGCCAGTTGACGAGGTGTCAATGAGCAGGTGACTCGTTCCGCTCGCCCTTCGGGCCGGAGCAGCTGCCAAGCCGTTGACGTTGGGAAGCCAAAAGCCGTTGCGCTTCATTCCGGTGACGGCTTTACCATGGACACGCCTTGATACGCTGCCACTGCGGCCACGACCTCTTCGGGTGAGATGACACCGTCTCTGCCACGAATCACCGCGCGTGAAACACCCTCAGCCACGGTGGCACCACTGGCGTTGGTAAACCAGTGCCGCATGTAGAAATATTTCTCGTCCCAGCGCTCCATGCTCATGCCACAACGATAGCGCTTTCCAAATTTGAGCGATTTGTAATAGTTCATGTCATGGTAAGAGATAATCGGCATCCATTTGCGCTGCAGCATGATCCGCGCCAGCCCCGTGCGAATGAAAAAGTCGATGCGATTAAGATCGCAGACGGTCATGAATCGGCCATTATTCACATGTCCATTCACGTCGATATCATTCGGTAAAACGATCCCCTCAAGGGTGTTTTCAAGAGCATTCAGGCGCATCCAACCTCGCCGACGCTTCGCCGTCAGTAGTAGCCAAATCATCCTAAAATATAGATTCATTTCACCCCCTAAAAATCAATCTAGCAGCAGATCAAGCCCGGCTTTCTCCTGATACAGCTAAGCACCCCAACCTTCATGTCTTCCTTGAAGTGAGGGGGCGGGACGGCCATCTCTAGCCACCTTGACAGGCACACTACTTGCCCTGACCAAGAAATCTAAACACTTTCAAGAAGAGACGCCTTTTCTTACGATAAACAAAAAATGCTACACCCACCAATACAGCAAAAGATAAAAACTCAGAAAAATCCCGAGAAAAACCGAGAGACACAAAGACCCCAGATACCATTGTCACCAAAGGCCACAGCAAGAAAATACCGATAGCCATCCATGCTGGCCTTGAGAGCCCGCCCCCAGTCTCATACATGGTGGCCCCACAGATTGGGCATATATGCTCAGTCGTTCTGGATAAAATAACGTTATTAGCATTGTGGTGCCATAACCTAGGGACGACCACGGAAGCGCATTTCGGACAAGTCACCTTCTGCTGGGTCTTTATTTCATCCATTCCCTTGTCCTCGAACGAGAGCTTTTACATCATCAAAAACTAAATTCAGAAAGACAGAAATATTCACGAGCGAACGAGCTTTTTAAGTAGCAAAATTCAACCCAGCATTCAAGGCCACTCAACACATTTAGATTATTCTTTCATAAGATAGAAGGGATTAGGCCTCTCGATAGAGAGCCTTTACGAGGGCACCGTAAACCTGCCCCTCAGCGCCACCTTTGCCATCCTTGGCAAAGGATCCTCCCGTCGTCTCACTCCCGACACCCATAATTACAAGGGCCTAGAAATGCGTTCTTAGGGAACGAACACAATGCGTTGGCAGCCTCAAATAAACCTCACCCCCGTCAATCGACCCGGGTGGATGAGCCGGAAGAGGGACGTGTCGGCGTGGAGCGCGTGGTGGTGGTCGTCGTCGTGGTCGTCGAGCGGGTGGTGGTCGAGCTGGCGCCCGGCCCGCCATCGCCGCTCGGCGCATAGGGATCGCAGACCCGTCGCGCGGTGGAGATGGTGGTGCCGCCGTCGCGGCCATGGCAGATTGTGCCGCCGGCCGAGTCGTCACGCACCGGTGGCGGATTGGGCGCGGTATTGATGCCCGGCACCACCTGAATCTCCAGGCGCCGCGGCACGTAGTCTGCGCGACCGTCGTGGTTGTTGTCGGGCAGATACACGCGCTTGCCGGTGTGCGGGTCGACACCGGTGACGCCCTGCGCCAGGGCAACGCCGGCCGCAGGCAGCGCCGTCATCAGGGCCAGGCCCAGCGTCAGTGCCGCCTTGGCCAGCGGGCGACGGGATCGCGATAGCTTGGACATGCTCCACCTCGAAGTTGGCGGGAAAGGCCTTCAGCATAGCCCACCTGGGCCGTGGCCGGCTCGGCTCAGTGGTCCGCCAGCAGCCAGTCCCATAGCGCCGCCGCCGGGGCGCGCAGCTGACGGCTGGCCGGGCGTACCAGCCAGAACGCTTCGTCGGTGGCCATGTCCAGAGCGAAGGGCGCCACCAGATCACGGCTCGCCTCGAGCAGGCGTCGGTGGGAGAGCGCAATCCCGCCGCCGTAGCCGGCCAGCGCCAGGGTGGTCACGTGGGTATCGCAGATCATCGCCCGGCAGCGCTGCTCGAGCCCGGCGACACCTGCCAGAGCCAGCCAGCTCGGCCAGCCGGCGGCGAACCCCGCGGCGTGCAGCAGCGTCTCGCCGGCCAGGTCGGCGGGCTCGCCCAGGCGCTGCGCCAGCGCCGCGCTGCACACCGGCAGCAGGCGTTCTTCCCCCAGGCACTGCGCGGTGAGATCGGGCCATTCGCCGTGGCCATAGCGCAGCTCCATATCCACCCCTTCGGCACCGAAGTCATCCGCCCAGATCGCGCTCACCAGGCGCAGGGTGACCTGCGGATGCGCCTGCTGGAACCGCAGCAGGCGCGGCGCCAGCCAAGTCTGCTGCAGTGCCGGCGTGGCGCGCAGGGTGATCGGCGCATCGGGGCTGGGACCGAACACCTCGGCGGTGCCTTCGGCCAGCCGCGCGAAGGCGTCCTGCACGCTGGGCAGCCAAGCGCGCCCGGCCGGCGTGAGCGCCAGGCTGCGCGGGTGACGCACGAACAGCGGCTGCCCGACACGGTCCTCGAGCAGCCGAATGCGCTGACTGATCGCGGACTGGGTAACGCCCAGCTCACGCCCTGCGGCGGTGAAGCTGAGGGTGCGCGCCGCCGCCTCGAACGCGTGTAACCAGAGCACCGGGGGTAGCTGGGACATAGTGACTCTCTTGCAGTTCGAGTGGACCGGAAGACGCTCTCACGCACTGACTGGCGAACGATATCGGGCGCAGACCGCGCTTTTGCTGAAATAAGCTCGGCATTAGCTCAGCTTGGCCTTAGCCGACAGATTAATCGTTTGTCACGCTTTGTCACTCTCCGCATCCTGTCTCGATATCGCGAGACGTGAGGCGTCGATGCGCCTATCGCTCGCCCGGCGTTCTGCCGCTCATTCCTCATTCACCTGCAAGAGATGGTCACGCCATCGGGAGTTCGAGTCTTGTCATCCGGTAATGCCTTCCACACCGCTTCTGCCGCGGACGCCGACACGCGCATCGAGATGGCCGAGCTGCGCCGCTATCGTCAGGGCGAGGGCGCGCCCGACGTGGCGCTGGTGGAGGCCAGGCGGCAGTCACGCCGGGTAGTGCTGACCTGGGCCGATGGCAGCCAAGGCGAGTTTCCCCAGCGCTGGCTGCGCGATCACTGCGCTTGCCCTACGTGCCGCCACCCGCTGACCCGAGAGCGGCTCTACTCGCTGCTCGACGACCCGCTGTGGGCACGTCTGGGCAACGACGACGCGGTGGCCGAGCTGAACATTACCGCCGACCGCCTGAGCCTGACCTGGGCCGACGGCCATCGTTCCTGTTTCGATGCCGGCTGGCTGCACCAGCGCCGTCCCGGCCAGGCGCTGGACACCCTGCTGCCCCGCGCCGAGCCGTGGCAGCCAGGCTTTGCCCCGCGCCACGTGGCCTATACCGAGTTCGACGCCAGCCAGGCCGGGCGCCGCCGCTGGATCGAGGCGCTGCTGCGCGATGGCCTGGTGCTGCTCGACGAGGGCCCGTGCGAGCCGGAAACGGTCTCTCGCATCGCCGAACACATCGGCCCCCTGCGCGCCACCAACTTCGGCGCCCGCTTCGATGTACGCTCGGTACCCAACCCGAACAACGCGGCCTATACCGCGATCGGCCTGGAGCTCCATACCGATCTGCCCAACTGGCGTCAGCCGCCGGACATCCAGCTGCTCTACTGCCTGGAGAACGATGCCGAAGGCGGCGAGTCGAGCTTCACCGACGGCTTTGCCGCGGCGCGCGAACTGCGTCAGCGTGACCCGCAGGCGTTTCGGATGCTCAGCGAAACGCCGATCGACTTCCGCTTTCAGGACGATGGCCACGATATCGCCGTGCGCCAGCCGGTCATCGACCTGGATGCCACCGGCGAGCCGCGCGAGATCCGTTTCAACAACTGGATTCGCGATACCCTGAGCCTGCCGCTGGCGCAGATCGACGCCTGGTACGACGCCTACCATACCTTCTGGCAGGTGCTGCGCGAGCCGCAGCGCCGGGTCGAGCTGACCCTGGCGCCGGGGCAGATGGTGGCGTTCGACAACCGCCGCGTGCTGCACGGACGTCACGCCTTCGACCCCAACACCGGCAAGCGTCATCTTCAGGGCACTTATCTCGACCTCGACATGCTGCAGTCGCACCTGCGCGTGCTGACACGCTGAGAGCGCACCACCGCTAGCCCTTACCCGCTATCAAGGAGAATGACAATGAGATATGCGACCACCCTGTCCGCCCTGCTGCTGGGCACCGGCCTGAGCCTGGGCGCCATGCCGGCGGCCCAGGCCGCGGACGACAGTATCGTCTTCGGCGCGCCCGCCTGGCCCGGCATCAGCGTCAAGACCGAGATCGCCAGCCAGTTGCTGAGCACGCTCGGCTATCACCCCAAGACCGAGGAGATCGGGCTGCAGGTCATCTACCAGGGCCTGGACAGCGGTGACGTCGATGTCTTTCTGGGGGCCTGGCTGCCGGCCCAGCAGCCGATGCTGGCGCCGCTGGAGGAGAAGGGCAGCGTGCGCCGCCTGACCACCAACGTGACCGGCGCGCAGATGACACTGGCGGTGCCCGAGTATGTCTACGACAGCGGCATCACCTCGTTCGCCGACCTCGATGCCCATCGCGACGAGTTCGGCGGCGAGATCTACGGCTTCGGCGCCGGCTCGGCGGCGAGCGAGATCCTGAACAAGGCGATCGACGCCGACACCTGGGGCCTGGGTGACTGGACGCTGGTCGACACCAGCACCGTGGGTATGCTCAGCGCGGTCAAGAGCCATATCGACAACCACGAGCCAATCGTATGGGTCGGCTGGAAGCCGCATTGGATGAACCTCGAGTTCCCGATGCACTATCTGAGCGACAGCAAGAATCTGTTCGGCAAGGGCAACGGCGCCAGCGACGTGCGCACGCTGATCGCCAGCACCTACGCCGAGTCACATCCCAACCTGGTGACCTTCTTCGATCAGTTCAGCTTCTCCTCGGCAGAGCAGAGCTGGATGATCCAGCAGTACGGTCAGGTCGGCGAGTCGCAGCAGGCGGTGGCCAAGGCGTGGATCACTGCGCATCCGGAAGAGGTTCAGGCGATGCTGAAGGGCGTCGAAACCACCACCGGCGAGCCCGCCTGGCCGGCGGTGAAGGCAGCGTTCTCGCTGTGATCCACACTGGCTAAGGCCGCACCTGGCGGTGCGCCGAGCGCGCTCCGCCATCACGGCAAAAAAGCGTTACATTTTTTTCGCGCTTTTTTTGACCCCAGCGGGAACTATCCCGCACGCAGGCACTCTGAGTCAGTGTTCCCTTGAATGATCCCTTACTTGCCCACCATCCCCTGGTGGGCATTTTTTTGTCTGGCCGTTTCTACGGGCCACACCCAGGCGCCGCACGGCAAGTCGCAGAACACCGGTACGCGTCTTACTCAAACTAGGGTAACGGCGGCACCCGCCCCGCCATTTCCCCCACCATGAACTCGGCGAAGCGTTTGACCCGCAGACTCTCACGCGCACGCACGCTATAGAGCAGATGGAAATCCGCAGCCACGCCGCGCCATTCGGGCAGCAGCTCGACCAGCTCGCCGCGGGCGAGCAGCCCATGCACGTCCCACCAGGAGCGCAGCAGCACACCGTGGCCATCACGCGCCAGCCGGGTCATCGCCTCGCCGTCGTTGCTCGACAGCCGGCCATGTACGCGCACCGTGCGCTGCTCACCTGGATCGGCCACGCCCTCGAAGCGCCACAGCGCATAGTCGGTGTCGTTCTCACGGATCACCAGGCAGTCGTGCTGGGCCAGATCTTCCGGCGTTCGTAGCGGTGGCCGGCTGGCGAGATAGGCCGGCGCCGCACACAGGATACGGCGGTTGGCGAGCAGCCGCCGGGCGACCCAGCGTGCGTCCGGCGGCTCACCCACCCGGATGTGGATATCCACATCCTGAGCGTCGAGTCTGCGGGGGAAATTGCTCAGCTCCAGCTGCAGCGAGAGCTGAGGGTGGCAGGCAGCGAAGCGCGACAGCAGCGGCGCCACATGGCGCCGGCCAAAACCGAAGGTGGCATTGACGTGCAGCCGACCGCTCAGCGCCGAGCCCTGCTCGCGCAACGAGTTCTCGAGCTCGCCGAGATCGTCGAGGATCAGCGCGCCGCGCTGCAGGTAGCGCTCCCCCTCCGGCGTGAGCGTCAGGCGCCGGGTGGTACGAACCGCCAGCGTCACGCCCAGCCGCTGCTCCAGCTGCTGCAACCGCTTGCTGACCGCGGAGAGTGACAGCCCCAGCTCACGGGCCGCTCCGGTCAGGCTGCGCGCCCGGGCGACATGCTGGAAAAAGGCCAGATCGTCGAGCGCCGCCACGCCATTCTCCACCTGTATTCAACAATGGCTTGCATGATAGCCCGATTATCGCCGCGGCGAGAGGGCCTACACTGCAGACAGCGAAACTAGGTGCTGTCTGAAAAGTCGACGAGCGAAGGCCAGGCAAGGCAAAAATCGGCGAAAACGCGGAGTTTACGAGGTGTAAATGAGCATTTTGAGCCGGTTTTTAACGCTGCATGGTCGAGCGCAGTTCTTTTCAGATAGTGCCTAACGGCACTGGCACTCGAACAGCGTGCTCCGTCCTCCCATCGACTTACTGAGGTAACTCCCATGGCTAGCCAGACCCATCGCATCGCCGTCATCCCCGGCGACGGCATCGGTACCGAAGTGGTGCCGGAAGGCCTGCGCGTACTCGAGGCCGCCGCGCGCCGTTTCGATATCGCGCTCGAGTTCGAGACGTTCGACTTCGGTAGCTGCGACTACTATCTCGAACACGGTCAGATGCTGCCGGACGACTGGTTCGACACCCTGTCGCGGTTCGATGCCATCTTCTACGGGGCGGTGGGCTGGCCGGAGAAAGTACCCGACCATATCTCGCTGTGGGGCTCGCTGCTGCAGTTCCGGCGCCATTTCGACCAGTACATCAACCTGCGCCCCTGCCGGCTGATGCCGGGCATCAAGAGCCCGCTGGCGGACCGCCACCCCGGCGACATCGACTTCTACGTGGTGCGCGAGAATACCGAGGGTGAGTACTCGAGCATCGGCGGCAAGATCTTCGAGGGCACCGAGCGCGAGACGGTGATGCAGGAGACGGTGATGACGCGTACCGGGGTGGATCGGGTGCTCAAGTACGCCTTCGAGCTGGCCCAGAGCCGCCCGCGCAAGAAGCTGACCTCGGCGACCAAGTCCAACGGCATTTCGATCACCATGCCCTACTGGGACGAGCGGGTGAAAGCGATGGCCTCGCACTACCCCGAGATCGGCGTGGATCAGTTCCATATCGATATCCTGACCGCCAATTTCGTCCTGCACCCGGACTGGTTCGACGTCGTCGTCGCCAGCAACCTGTTCGGCGACATTCTTTCCGACCTCGGACCGGCCTGTACTGGCACCATCGGCATCGCGCCCTCGGCCAACATCAACCCCGAGGGCAAGTTCCCCAGCCTGTTCGAACCGGTCCACGGCAGCGCCCCGGATATCGCCGGCAAGGGCATTGCCAATCCGATCGGCCAGATCTGGTGCGGCGCGATGATGCTCGAACATCTGGGGCACGACGCCGCCGGCGCGGCCATCGTCAGCGCCATCGAACGCGTGCTGGCCAGCGACGACCGCACGCTGCTCACCCCTGACATCAAGGGCCAGGGCACCACCGAAAGCCTGGGTCGGGCGATCGCCGAGGCACTTTGACGGCGACGCGACCGGCGAGCCCCGGGGTGGCGACGCTACGCCGGGGCGCGCGGCGGTAGAGGCCGGTCAGCTGGCGGAACGAGTCAGACGATACTGCTGCTCCAGCTCGTGGTAGAGCGCCGCGTAGAGCGGCTGAAAGGTCTGAGTGAGTTCGCGCTCGGCACGTCGCTGATCGATATAGAACGCCGCCCGCACACCGAGCAGCTCGACGGTCGGGCTCACCTGAGCGAAGCGCAGCCCTGCCCTGGCCAGCAGGCGCTGAAAGCGTGGCTCGATCATCGCCAGAACGTGAGGACGGTCAAGCAGACCACTCAGGGCAGTAGCGCATAGGTTCAGACCAATACCGAGGGTCATGAACGCCTGACGGCCGTGTCGCTGCAGCAGTTGCTTCTCCTGCGCCGATGCGCGCTCGCCTCCCCCGCCACCTGTACGAAAATAGTGGGGAATGGCGACACGCGATATTTCGCAAAGGTGCGCCCTGGAGAGTGGAACGTCGCCCATGTCGATGGTGATGCCCAAGTGCGAGCAGTGTTCTTCGACGGGGAGAGTGACCGCATCACCATCATCCCCTGTCGCCTTGACCACCCGCAGACACCCGACGACCATCCCTGTTTCGCGATGCGTCACGAGACAGTGCAGGGCATTGTCATCGAAGGCGTCCCGTTCGACGCGATCGCGCTGGTCGATGCTGAAAAAACCGAGCTCTTCGCAAAACACCCGATGACGCAGCTGAAAAGCACACCGCTTGTCATCTTCGGACAACGCCAACCTGAACTGGAAAATCGTCAGCAATGCGTCCGTCACACCAGCGATCGAGCGAGGTCGCGAGCGCTCATCCAAATCCTGCGTCGCGAGCAAGCATTGGTTTGCCAAAATAGAACCCCTGAGCGTAATCGATATTATAATTGGCCAAGAAGGGCAGAATAGAAGGCTTATCGACAAATTCAGCGACCGTCTTCTTGCCCAACCCACGGGCGATATCGGCGATAGCTTTGACGATCAGACGACTCTCCTCGCTGTCCAACAGCGTGGTAATGAATGACCCATCTATCTTGATGTAATCCGACGGAAGCTGCCCTAGATAGTAGAAACTACTGAAGCCCACGCCAAAGTCATCCAGTGCTACTTGGCAGCCCAAGCGCCTGATCTCTTCGAGCACACCTCTCGCCGAGGTGAAATCGGTCACTGCTGCCGTCTCCGTGACCTCCACCACCAAACGGTGCGGCTTCACCTGCCACTTATCAAACTCTTCACGTAGAAAGGTTGTCAATGTCCGGTCATTGAGCGACTGCCCGGAGAGGTTGACAGCCAGATTAATGATGTCGTCGGATTGACTTGCCAGCAGGGCAATACCGCGGGAAAGCACCCATCTATCGATGGGAACGATCTGCCCCGTGCGTTCGGCAACCGGAATGAAGGCGCCCGGTGACAAATAGCTTCCATCTTCCTGGCGCATACGCAGCAGCGCTTCGTAATGCTGGATAGTGAGATCTTTCAATCGAAAGATAGGCTGAACCATCAATTCGAACTGGTCATACAGCAGGGCACTGCGAATTTTTTCGACCCAAAAGACACGATTTTTCAGATCTTCACGCCCCTGCTGATCCGGCGTCAGCAAGTGCCAGCGTTGGGTAGCGTCTTCTTTGGCGCGATACATCGCGTAATCAGCGTTGGCCATCAATTCATCGGGGCTGTCACCGTTATCGGGATAGAGCGCAATGCCGATACTTGCGCTGGCGCGATGGATGCGCCCATCCACGTGCAGACTGCGATGCTCCAACTCCTCGGCAATCTGTTTGGCGCGCTCGATCGCTAGATCCGCAGAGGCATGCTCCATGAGCACGGCAAACTCGTCGCCTCCCAGGCGCGCCACGATACTGCCCTGGTTGAGCTCTGCCAGCGTCGCTGCCACAGTCCGCAACAACTGGTCTCCTGAATGGTGTCCGCTCAACTCGTTGACATCCTTGAATCGATCAAGATCGAGATAGAGCACCGCACCGAAGTGGCCCATGACCACGGCACGGCGCAACGAGTCCTCGAAGAAGCGCCGATTGTAGAGTTCCGTGAGCGGGTCGCGGTTGGCCAGCCAGGACAATTGATTTTCAGCCGTTTTCCTCTCGGTGATATCGACGCCGACGGAGATGACCTCAGTGCCCGCTTCTTCCGTTCTCAATGGGGTGTGATACCAGACGATCGTTCGTGTGGTGCCATCGACAGCAACGAACGTACTCTCCTGCTGGCTGCCGTGTGCGAACATCTCCTCCTCATCGAAGCGCTCGACCGCAAAGGTTTCTGGGAAACTGCGTTGCTTTAGCGCCTGCTCATCCAACCCCGTCATCACCTGGCAGAAACGATTGACCAGGGTCATGCGGCCATCCCGGCGGTGCGTGACGACCAGCACCTCTGCGGTATTCATGAGTCCACGGATAAAGTCACGCTCTCGGGCCAGTTCGCGTACTCGGGTCTCGAGTTCGCTTCCGCGTTTGCCGACCTCCTTTTCAAGACCCTCTAGCTGGACTTCGAGATCTATCGCCGTCTTCTCCAGCGTATCGATCTCGTCGACGAACAATGATCTGCGCGCCTGTCGTCCCTGCCGCATGACATAGTATTGACGGTCTGCCAGTAGCGGGAGCTTACGGCTGATTTCCCGCAACTGGTCCATGCGATAGCGCAGAATCAAATAAAGAATGAACTCCGCCGCCAGCCAACCACCAAGGGAGATCAGCAGAATGGTATTGGTGGTGCTGGAAATGCTCGCCATCTGCGAGGTCACGTCCGAAACCAATAGAAAGCTGCCAAGCGCGCCGTCGTCGCTATCGGTTCCCGCGATGGGAATCGTCGACAGCTCATAGGTCCGCCCCCCGCGCGAGTAGCTCAGAGATCTGCCCTGGATCGCATCCCAGGTGTACTGACGCGAGAGTGTTTTAATGAAGGGCAGTAGCTCGGTCTCATGGGTCAAGGCGGTGAGCAGCGTATTCCAGCGTGGCAGAAAGCGCGCATCGTCCGCGTCCCCTGCCTGACGTACCAGCAGGGCGACCTCACTGCCAGAGCTCTTCTGCACATAGCGCGTCACATCGGCCAGCGAGCGTGATAAGACCACAACCCCTGCATCGGTGCCCTCGGCCAGTACGGGTACTGCCTCGAACTGCTGGCACGACTGCCGGCATACCAGTCGATCGGCCGGTTCTTCCCGAACCAGTACGCCACGGAGCCAAACACGGTCGGTGCGCGCAGACGCCTCGGGGGTATCTCTACCGGTACTCGTGATCACGTCCAGATGGCGGTCGTAGACGATGATTTCATCCACCCCGGCATCCAACTGCAGTGTGGGCCACAGCGTGCGGAGCGCACGACTGGCACGCTCTGTGTCTGCATTCAGCAGTGCCTTGCCCAAGTGATCAGAGGCGGCCACCAGGCTCGCCATCTGCCGCATGACATCCGCGGAGCGCTGAATATTGAAATGCACTTCCTGACGTTGCCGCTCGTAAAAATCGCGCCGGGCGTTATCGAACTGGTCCACTAGCGCTCGATTGCTCACCCAGACGATCAGAATCGTCAAACCTAAAAGCAGAAAGCTGGTGAGCAGCATGGCTCGCCATTTCAGGTCCAGCTTGAAGGTCCGCTCATGAGCACGCATTCAAATGCCTTTCAGTGTTTCGTCGATGACATCAGAAAAAGTAAGAGGCCTGAAAAAGCAGCAGATTCCAGTACTTTTCCTGGCTCATGAGTTCCGCCCTATCCTGGTAAGGCAGCCAGCCGGTGCCTTGAATATGGTGAAGTTCCGTCGACACCATGAAACGCCCGTAGGGTTGCCACTGAACGCCGGTCGTCCAGTCCTTGGCATAGCGCGTGAACGCCGGTAGCCCCGATGTCTGCGCAAACTCTTTTCCAGAGCGATCATCGATATCGGTCACCAGAGAGTCGTATCGCAAGAGCCACTGCCACTCACTACCCAGCCTTCGACTCAGCTGCACGTACCAGCTCTCTCCCGTGACATCATAGTTATAAGAGGACACGAATCCTTTTGTCCGAATATTGCGAATGGCGTATTCGGTCGTAAAAGACCAATTCTCCAGATTGTACTGAAAAGAGAGAATCCAAGGCTGAAAGGAGAAATCACCCGACCCAGGGCGCGCACCGCGAGAATCGAATTCCGCGTTGACATCGGCATAGGTCAATGCAAGCACGAATTCGCCGCCGCCGTGCTCATAACGTACCTGGCCGATATAGGATGTCTTTCCCGAGAAGTCGCCATAGTTTTCTGCCCCTAGCACGCTGACTTCGGATTGATCGTCGAGGCGAGGACTACCCAGGCCGAACTGGAACCGCACTGAACCGTTATTCAGAAACTCTTCGGCATAGAGCATGGCACCGTCTGCGGATAGTGCGGGCTTGCGAGTGCGGTCGAAGTAAATGGACTGTGGCAGCAGGATGCTGGGACGCGTGGCGGCAACATCACGCGTCTGGTTATAGAGCCCGAGTGGGTTCTTGAAACGACCGAGCTGAATGCCCGCATTGGCGTAGTTGTCGGTGAAAAATTGGTAGTCCACCACCCCATAGTCCAATTCGGGCTCGTCCAGCCGCTGCATGCTCCCCGCCCGACGCGCCAGCACCTGCCCCGCCACAAGCACGTTGCTACGCGGCCGAAACGAGGCGTTGAGCCCCAGCTCGGTGTACTCCAGGCTGCCGGTATCACGACTGCTCGGGCCGAAGAAGTCGTTGTGATCGGTCAAGATCAGCGCCTGGCTCATGAAACCATGAACCTGAAAGGTGTCCGGCATCTCCATCGCCTGGGCCTGGCCCGCCAGCGCCAGACCGAGCGCGCTCAACCAGCTCGGCACGGCGCTTCGTAATAAGTTATTCAATGTCGAGCACCCGAACTTGATTCGTCAGTTCTGAACGGTAGACGTAGCCGATACCGCCGGGCGTCGAGGCCACGGCCTTGAGCATCGCCGACGCCGTAGCGACTTCGTTCGGTGCCTGTCCGGTACCGGAAAAGACGGCCCTGTCCCAGGCCAGGCGAAGTTGATGGGGGTAGACGCCGAGAATCTTTTTGGCGAAGGCCTCGTGCAGAGGATCGCCGTCCGGCAGCACGAAGACATGCACCGCCTGACCGTCGGAGAGGGTACGTTGACGCATGGCAAAGATCGCTCTGACGGTTTCCAGCGATAGAGAGGTCTGGATGACTGACGGATTGGCGATCAGAACCATTACAGAATCGTCTCCGCGGCTCTTGACGGTAAAGAGAAGACTCGTCGCGAGACACAGACAGACGATCAGCAGATGTCGCATGTGATGCGACTCCGCAGCTCGATCCCCTGGATGCTTGTTGTTGGTTTGCTCATCGCCAAGGACACGTTCGACTCCGACATTGACCGCCGCGCTGCCGTAGTACCGGCTGCCTGCGCCACCCCGCCGGAGCGTCTTACCCGGCGCTGACTTAGGTTTCTCAGCCCTAAAATAACAGCATGTATCATTTTTATCTCATTGACGATCCTGCTCACCCTATTCATCAAAGCTTCACAGGAAATGACACAAGCGTACAGGGCGAATGCTGCTCGGTTCCTACCGCGAAACCTTGCGTCACCTCTCCGAGGAATGCTCGGGCCGGCCACGCTGGCGTGCGGCAGGGCCGACCATGGCCTAATCTAGAGACATGATGCGGCGCATCGACACTGCGGGCTGTTACCGCCCGGCGATGCGCGGCGGCGGCTTTTGCACCGCGGCCCATCATGCTACCCCCGGACGACCCCAAGGATGAGGAAGACCATGACCATTTTCGAAGCCCTGCGTGAAAGTCACGACAAGCAGCGCCAGCTCTTGGAACTGCTGGTGAAGACCCACGGCGACAGCGAGGGCCGCGACGAGCTGTTCAAGCGCCTGCGCGCCGAGCTGGAGAACCACGCCGCCGCCGAGGAGCGCGCGCTCTATATCCCGATGATGGAGTACGACATGACGCAGGAGAAAGCGCGTCATAGCGTCGCCGAGCATCACGAGATCGATGAGCTGATCGAGACGCTGGAAAGCACCGAGTACGACTCCCCGGGCTGGCTGGCGAGCGCCAAGAAGCTGCAGCATCTGGTGACGCACCATCTGGAAGAGGAAGAGCAGGAAGTGTTCCAGCTCGCCGGACGCGTGCTCGGCGACGCCGACAAGACCTCGCTGGCGCAGACCTACCAGCAGGAGATGGAGGCTCGCCGCGCCAGTTGAGCCACCGCTTCGGCAGGCGTCGCCGTCCTTTCTCCTGGGGCGGCGACGCCGCTCTCAACGCTCTGCCCTCTTCTCCTCTATCTATTCCCTATCTCTCTTCTTTCCACCCTCTACCGTCCGCCGCCCACGAGTCTCTTCCCGCAAGCCTCGCAGCGCGCTGCGCCGCCGCTAGCGCTTACCGCGCTACCGCCAGCCCCGTCTGCCGGCAGCCTTGGCAGCGCCGAGGGGATCGCCCGGTATTGCAACTTTGTCTCATTTGGGCAATCTATTAGAATTTGGCGAACCTATGCCGCGCCGAGCCGTGGTGACGCTGCCGCTCAACAAGGATGGATCCTGTGCTGTTACCCTCGAGTCTGCCCCGTTATCCGCGCCTAACCTGGCTCGCCCCCTTCACGCTGCTGGCCGGCTGCACCGGTGTACCGGAGGGGACTCAGCCGGTCACCGATTTCCGCATCGACCACTATCTTGGCCAGTGGTATGAGATCGCCCGCCTCGATCATGGCTTCGAGTCGGGTCTCGAATGCGTCACCGCCAACTACAGCCTGCGCGACGACGGCGACATTCGGGTCATCAACCGCGGCTACGACCCCAAGGAGCGGCGCTGGGAGAGCGCCGAGGGGCGTGCCAGCTTCGCCGGCGAGCCGGATGTCGGGCATCTCAAGGTCAGTTTCTTCGGTCCCTTCTATGCCGGTTACAGCGTGCTGGCGCTCGACCCGGACTACCAGCATGCGCTGGTGGCGGGCCCCGACCGCGACTACCTGTGGATACTCTCGCGCCAGCCGACCATGCCCTCGGCCACCTATTCGGCCTATCTCGATCGTGCCCAGGCGCTGGACTTCCCCGTCGACGAGCTGATCAGCGTCGAGCAGGACCCGGCACACTGTCCGCCCCAGCCCGACGACACCGCCTCGGCGAGCTGACGTTCGCCGAACTTGCGTCCCGAGCCCACTCTCTTGCCGCCAAGGAGCTTCGCCATATGGATATGAACCGTCGCCATTTCCTCGGTACCGGTGCGGCGCTCGCCGCCACCGCTGCGCTCTCACCCACGGCCTGGGCGCAGGACGCGGGCCCGACGCCGAGCCGCTATCCCGACCCCGCCTGGGAAGTACTGGATGCGCGCTTCGAGCCCTACTATCTGTTCAACACCCCGCTCGAACGACACTGGTCCGACGGTCTTTGGCTGGAGGGGCCGGCATGGAACGCGGTCGGACGCTACGCGGTATTCAGCGATATCCCGCGCGCCCGCCAGATGCGCTGGGACGAAGCCAGCGGGCGTGTCAGCGTGCTGCGCGAAGGGGTCGGCCATGCCAACGGCAATGCCTTCGACCACCATGGACGTCTGGTCGTCTGCGAACACTCGCCGGCGCGGGTGGTGCGCTACGAGTGGGACGGCAGCGTCCGCGTGCTCGCCAACGCGTTCCAGGGCAAGCCACTCAATGCCCCTAACGATCTGGTGATCCTGCCCAATGACGGCGTGATCTTCACCGACCCCGGCTATGGCGCCCATGTCGATTACGAAGGCAGCAAACGCCCGCTGCAGCTGGCACCGGCGATCTACTACATCGACGACACGCTCGATGCGCCGCTGAAGCTCAGCGAGGAACTGGCCAAGCCCAACGGTCTGGCGCTCTCCGCCGACGGCCGCTACCTCTACGCCAGCGACACTGCCCCCTCGCACTTTCCCGAGCTGCCCGCCTCGGTATCGCGCTTCGCCCTGTCCGAGCAGGGCCGCGCGCTGGGCGAGCGCGAGATGATCGTCTCCAGTCACGACGAGACCTACGACGGCATCGCCCTGGATGTGGATGGCAATCTGTGGGCGAGCGTCTCCGGCGGCGAGGGGCGCGACGGCGTCTCGATCTTTGCCCCCGGCGGTGAACGCATCGGCCGTATCCGCCTGCCGGAGGTGTGCGCCAATCTGTGCTTCGTCGGCGCCCAGCGCAACCGCCTGCTGATGACCGCCAGCCGCTCGATCTACACCCTTTATACCAACGCCCGCGGGGTTTGATCTGGGGCGTGAAGCGGATGAGCCTCCACCATGCTGACGGCTGCGATGCTTTCAAGATGCGGCCGCGCTTTTTCAGTCTGTCGACGGCCGCGCTTGTCGCGGCCTGCCAAGCGGGTAATCTGAGTGCACACCCTGTAACACCGAGGCCACGAGTGATCGAACCCGGTAACCTTTCCTTGCGCGCGCGTAACGCTCATGTCCCTGCTCGATGACTGGCTGGCGCTGACCCTCGACGGGAACGCCCATGCCCACCAGGGCGAGCTCGCCGGCGGGCGCTATCGCACGCTTGCCCCCGGCGTGCTCGAACTGACTCCGACCCGGCCCGCGCCACAGGCGCGCAGCGTGGTGATCTCGGCGGGTATCCATGGCAACGAGACCGCGCCGATCGAGCTGGTGGGCGAGCTGCTCGCCGCGCTCGAGGCAGGGACGGCGACACTCGGCGCGCCGCTGCTGGTGATTCTAGGCAACCTGCCGGCGATTCGCTCCGGTACGCGCTTCGTCGAGACCAATCTCAACCGGCTGTTCCGGCGCGACCTGGACGCCAGAGGCGACGAACCCGAGCGCGCGCGCCAGCTCATGCAACGGGTCGACGACTTCTATGCCCGTCATCCGGCTCGCCCGCTGCATCTGGATATGCACACCGCCATTCGTGACAGCCGCTATCCGCGTTTTGCCGTGGTGCCGTTCACCGAGCAGCAGCCGACCTCACACTGGCCGGCGCTGGCCGGCGCCGGCATGCAGGCAGTGCTGCTGCAGCATCAGCACAGTTGGACCTTTTCGCACTATTCGCGCCACTACCACGCCGCCGAAGCCTATACCCTGGAGCTGGGCAAGGTGCGCCCGTTCGGCGCCAACGATCTCGACGCCCTCGACGGCATGCGCCACTGGCTGGCGTGCCTGGCTGCGGGGCGGGCACCCGAAGCGGGTGATGTCGAGGCGCTGCGCTTCTTCCAGGTCGCGGTGGAGCTGATGCGCGACCACCCCTCGTTCCGGCTCACCTTTGCCGAGGATGTCGCCAACTTCACCGAATTCGCCCCAAACACGCGGCTCAGCGAGGACGACACCGGTGGCGGCTTCGTGGTCGGTCCCGAGCCGCTGGCGGTGGTCTTTCCCAATGCCCGGGTCGAGCTCAACGCCCGCGCCGCGCTGCTGGTACGGCCCTGCGCCGCCCCCGGCGACGGTTGAGGCCGAACGATCATCGACCACACTGACCCGGCACGATTGCCGACCTCTGCGTTCCAGGACGATCTATAGCGACGATATCCCGCGCGGATATCCAACAACGACAACATAGCCGCAGGAGTACTTTTGAATGTCACATGCCTACCGCCTTTCCGCCGTCTCGGGCTGGCCGGCACCGCCCGCCGCCATAGAGGTCTCTGGCACCCGGCGCCGAAGCTGATAGAATCGCCGCATTTTTCTTAGCGCCCATTCCGGGATTTCGTTTCTCAGCCCGGCAGGGAGCCGCCCCGCTCACCCCGACTTTCGCGAGCCGGACACCCGAGCGAGCCGCCGGCCCCGCCAGCCAACCCATTCGGTGGACGACCACATGGCCACGACCCCCATTCCGCTCGAGGCGCGCGACATCAAGAAGCGTTTCGGCTCCCACGAGGTGCTCAAGGGCCTCTCTCTCGAGGCTCACAAGGGCGATGTCATCACCCTGATCGGTGCCTCCGGCTCGGGCAAGAGCACCTTCCTGCGCTGCATGAACCTGCTCGAACAGCCCGACGAGGGCGAGCTGATCGTGCACAACGAGCCGATCCATTTTCGCGCCACCAAGCACGGTCGCGAGCCCGCCGACTGGAAACAGGTCGAGCGCCTGCGCGCCAAGCTCTCGATGGTGTTCCAGAACTTCAACCTGTGGTCGCACATGACGCTGCTCGAGAACGTCATCGAAGCGCCGGTGCATGTGCTCAAGAAGCCGCGCAAGCAGGCCATCGACGAAGCCCGGGCGCTGCTCGACCGGGTCGGCCTGCTGGAGCGTGCCGACTACTATCCGACCCAGATGTCGGGCGGCCAGCAGCAGCGCGGCGCGATCGCCCGGGCGCTGGCGATGGACCCGGAAGTGATGCTGTTCGACGAGCCCACCTCGGCGCTCGACCCCGAGCTGGTGGGCGACGTGCTCAAGGTCATGCGCGGGCTCGCCGACGAGGGCCGCACCATGATTCTGGTGACCCACGAGATCGCCTTCGCCCGCGATGTCTCGAGCCAGGTGATCTACCTGCACCAGGGCGTGATCGAAGAGTCCGGCACGCCGGCCGAGGTCCTCGACAACCCGCGCTCCGAGCGCCTGCGCCAGTTCCTGGCGCCCAAGCACTGAGGCGGCCATCATGATCGACCTGCAAGGCTACGGCCCGCGGCTGTTGGAAGGCGCCATGGTCACGCTCGAACTGGCGCTGTTGTCACTGGTGCTGGCAGTGATCCTGGGCCTGCTCACGGCCAGCGCCAAGCTCTCGCGCAATCGCGCCATCCACGCCATCGGTACCCTCTACACCACGCTGATCCGCGGCGTGCCCGATCTGGTGCTGATGATGCTGCTGTTCTACGGCGGCCAGATCGGCATCAACATGCTCACCGATCAGCTCTACGACGCCTTCGATGTCGATATCTTCATCAACGTCGATGCCTTCGTCGCCGGGGTCATTACCATCGGCCTGATCTTCGGGGCCTACATGGGCGAGACCTTCCGGGGTGCCTTCCAGTCGGTCGAGGAAGGCCAGATGGAAGCCGCCCGCGCCTACGGCATGAGCCCGTGGCTGGCGTTTCGCCGCGTGCGCTTTCCGCTGATGATGCGCCATGCGCTGCCGGGGATCGGCAACAACTGGATGGTGCTGTTGAAGACCACCGCACTGGTCTCGATCATCGGCCTGACCGACATGGTGCGGGTCGCCGCCGAGGCGACCAAGGCGACCCATGAGCCGTTCTTGTTCATGCTGCCGGTGGCGGGGATCTACCTGCTCATCGCTTCGCTCTCGGAGTGGGGCTTCGCCAAGCTCAGCAAGCGCTACAGCACCGGTTTCGGGGAGGCCAGCGAATGGACCAACTGAACGCCTGGTTCACCCAACTGCTTGCGGGCAATGCGATCTTCACCGCCAACACCCTGGGCTTTTACTGGAACGGCCTGGTCACCACGGTGCAGCTGGTATTTCTGTGTCTGCTGCTGGGCATCGTGCTGGCGGTACCGCTGGCGATCGGCCGCGGCTCCAAGCGGTGGTGGATCAAGTGGCCGATCTACGCCTACACCTACGTCTTCCGCGGCACCCCGCTGCTGATCCAGCTCTATCTGGTCTACTACGGCGTGGTGTTCTTCAACGGCATTCAGGACACCATCTTCTGGGAGGTCTTCAAGGACGCCTTCTACCCGGCGCTGATCGCGTTCACGCTGAACACCGCGGCCTATACCACCGAGATCTTCCGCGGCGCGATCAAGAACACCGCCAAGGGCGAGATCGAGGCGGCACGTGCCTACGGCATGTCCAAGGGCCTGATGATGCGTCGTATCATCCTGCCCAGCGCTTTCCGCCGCGCGCTGCCGGCCTACGGCAACGAGGTGATCTTCATGCTCCACGCCAGCGCCGTGGCCAGCGTGGTAACGATCATGGACCTGACCGGGGCGGCATACTACGTCTACGCACGCTTCTATGCCCCCTTCCCGGCCTTCATCTTCGTCGCTCTGATCTATCTGTGCCTGACCTTCAGCATCATGTTCGTCTTCCGCCGGCTGGAAAAACGCCTGCTGGCCCACCTGCGACCGCGCGGCGCCTGAGCGCGGTGGCAGCCGTGATGGCCATGACGACGACAGTCACGACGATAGTCATGACCAAAACAACCACACCTGCGATCACAACGAGAACCGACGCCATGACCAACTGGATCACCAAGACCCTGATCACCGCCACCCTGCTCGCCGCCCCGCTGGCCGCGACCCCGGCGCTGGCCGACGACAACCAGACCGTGCGTCTGGGCATCGACGTGCCCTACGAGCCGTTCGTGATGCGCAGCGCCGACGGCCAGCTCGAAGGCTTCGAGATCGATCTCGGCAACGAGCTGTGCAAGCGCGCCAAGCTCGACTGCACCTGGGTCGAACAGCCCTGGGACGGCATCATCCCCGGCCTGCTGGCACGCAAGTACGACGCCATCCTGTCGTCGATGGCGATCACCCCGGAGCGCGAGCGCCAGGTGCTGTTCTCGCTGCCCTACTACAACACCCCGAGCGTGTGGATCACCGCGCGTGACCGCGATATCGACATCGCCGACAAAGCCTCGCTCAAGGGTCTTTCCGTGGGCGTGCAGCGCGGCACCATCCGCGATGTCTACGTCACCCAGGAGTATGGCGACGTGCTCGACATCCAGCGTTACGGCTCGTCCCAGGACGTGGTCAACGACCTCAAGGCCGGGCGTCTCGACCTGACCTTCGAAGACTTTCCGATCGCCGTCGATGCCATCGACTTCCGTGGCGACAACAGCCCCTACAAGCAGGTCGGGCCGAGTATCAAGACGCCGACCTCGATCTTCGGCAAGGGCGCCGCGATGGCCTTCCGCAAGCGCGACAAGGCGCTGGCAGCGAAGTTCGACCAGGCGATCTGCGCGGTCTACGCCGATGGCACCTTCGACAAGCTGATGCACCAGTACTTCGACTACGACCTGTCCGTGCGCCCCAGCCAGCAGGACTGCGCCCAGTAAGCGCCCCCCGATGCGCCGGCGCGCCGCCTTCACGGGCGGTGCGCCGCATGCCGCCACTCCGCGCCGAGGACTCCCCGTGGAACACCGCAGACACCCCCTGATCGGCCCGGTTCCGGGCACCGAGCGCGCGCTCGACAGCTTTCACTTCGGGCCCGCCGACGCCGAGCGCCACGTCTACGTGCAGGGCTCGCTGCATGCCGACGAGCTGCCGGGCATGATGGTCGCCTGGACGCTCAAGCAGCGCCTGGCCGAACTCGAACGCGACGGGCGTCTCGCCTGCCGGGTGAGCGTGGTGCCGGTGGCCAACCCGATCGGTCTCGACCAGCAGCTGATGGATACCGCGCTGGGCCGCTACGACTTCGAGACGCTCAAGAACTTCAACCGCCACTACGTCGATGTGGTCGACCAGGTGGCCGATGGCCTGGAAGCCGAGCTCAGCGACGATATCGCCGCCAACCGGCGTCTGATCCGGGCGCGCTTCAGCGCCGCCCTGGCATCCCAGACGGCGACGACCAGCCTCGACTCGCTGCGCCTGACGCTGCAGCGCCTGGCCTGCGAGGCCGACTTCGTGCTCGATCTGCACTGCGACTTCAACGCGGTCGAGCATCTCTACACCACGCCGGCGGCGTGGCCGGTGTTCGAGCCCTTCGCGCGCTACTTCGGTGCCAAGGCGAGCATGCTCGCCACCGACTCCGGCGGGCAGTCGTTCGACGAATGCTTCACCCTGGTGTGGGAAGCGCTGCGCCAGCGCTTCGGCGAGCGCTTCCCGATCGATTACGGCACCCAGTCGATCACCGTCGAGCTGCGCGGGCAGCAGGACGTCTCCCACGAGCTGGCGGCCCACGACAGCCAGGCGATCATCGACTGGCTGACCCACCTCGGGCTGGTCGTGGGCGAGGCGCCGCCACTGCCGGGGCTGGCTTACCCGGCAACCGAGCTGGCGGCGATGGACTTCCTGCATGCACCGATCGGCGGTCTGGTGGTGTTCCATCTGGCCCCCGGCGTCGAGGTGGAGGCGGGGCAGCTGATCGCCGAGATCATCGACCCGATCAGCGACCGCATCGAAGCGATCCGCGCGCCCCAGCGCGGCATGTTCTATGCTCGAACCCAGCGCCGCATGGCCACGGCCGGGATGATCGTGGCCGATATCGCCGGCCACCAGAGCCATCGCAGCGGCTATCTGCTGGCGCCGTGAAGCCACTGACGCTGGTCGGATCGCCGAGGGCTGATATTCAAGCGTCGGCGCATTGGTTATGCTGCCAGCGTCAGGCCCGTATTACCGGCGCGGCATCGCTCACGAGGCCGCCGACGTCGGGACGCCATCGCTGACCAGGCGACCACTGAACAACAACGCCCGTACCACAAGAGAGACGCGATTCATGAAAAAACTGCTGACCACTACGCTGCTCGGCGCCGCGCTGATCGCCGGCGCGGCTCACGCCCAGGACAAGGAGCATCTGCGCATCGGCGTCGATGTGCCCTACGAGCCGATGGAGTACCGCACCGCCGACGGCGAGCTGACCGGCTTCGACATCGATCTCGGCAACGCCATGTGCAAGCAGATCAAGGCCGACTGCGAGTGGGTGGTGCAGGCATGGGACGGCATCATTCCGGGCCTGCTGGCGCGCAAGTACGACGCCATCATGTCGTCGATGACGATCAACGACGAGCGCCGCGCCACCGTGCTCTTCTCCGACCCGTACATCAAGCCGCCCTCCGCCTGGTTCGTACCCGCCGGCAGCAGCATCGAGACGATCTATCCCAAGTCGCTCAAGGGCAAGACCATCGGCGTCCAGCGCGGCACCCTGCAGGACAACTACGTCACCGACATGTACGGCGACGTGGCCAAGATCAGCCGTTACACCACCGCTGACGACCTGGTGCTGGACATGGACGCGGGTCGCGTCGATATCGCCTTCCTCGACTTCCCGGTGGGCAAGTCGACCCTGCTCGACAGCAAGGAAGGCAGCTACAAGACCATCGGTGGCATGATCACCGAGCCGGAGAAGTACTTCGGCGAGGGCTTCGGCATCGCCTTCCGCCCGCGCGACAAAAAGCTCGCCGAGCGTTTCAACGAGGCCCTGGCCACGCTGAAACAGGATGGCACCTACGACAAGATCTACGACAAGTACTTCAAGACCGGCGAGTGATCGCCGCTACCGACGCCGCATCGGCCTCCGGCTGAAGCGGCCCGGCAAGAGAAAAGCCCCGATCCTGGATCGGGGCTTTTCGTTGGGCGAAAGATCACTCGAGACACATCGTGACACCCTCTCAGGCGCCCGCCCCGGCCTGGCGCCAGAATGCCAGCATCCAGCGCGCCATGGTCTCGCTGTCGATCTCGTCGGCCAGCGATGCCTGCCCTTCACGTACCCGATCCGCCGGCATGCGGTCGCCGCGCAGATTCATCAGATCCGCCGAGTACGCCTTGGTGAATTCCGGGTGGCCCTGAATGCCGAGGAAGCACTCACCGATCTGGATCAGGTAGAACGGGCAGAAGTCACTCGCCGCCAGCACCCGAGTTTCGGCCGGCAGGCGGGCGACCTGATCCTGGTGGCTGACCAGCAGATTGAGCGCGTCCCGCGGCGGCGTCATCCACGGCGCTTGGGCGGTGATATGGTTGTACGACACCCCTACGCCCCAGCCACGCGGGCTACGCTCGACGTCGCCGCCGAGCGCCTTGGCGATCAACTGATGGCCGAAGCAGACACCGATCAACGGCCGGCGCTGCGCCCACAGCAGACGCACGAACTCGCACAGCCGTTCGATCCAGGCATCGCCATCGTTGACGCCGTACTTGGACCCCGTGATCAACCAGGCATCGATCGCGTCGATATCCGCCTGGGTGGGAATCTCGCCATCGAGACAGCGCCAGGTGTGCCACTCGAGCCCGGATTCCTGCGACTCGAGCAGGCGAGCGAACTGCTCGGGATAGTTGCGATGCGTCTCGCGTAGCGGCTCGGCGACATCGTCGCATTGCAGGATGCCAATGCGCATGGGGCTCTCCTCTTCTCGTGCTATGACCTTGGTGATCTGAACTCAATATTCTGCTGAACCCGACGCTGATCTCGATCTTCCGGCGATACCCCGCTTACGTCTGCTGACAGCCTCCTCAGACGCCCCCTATCGCGCGTCGCCGTACAGGGCGCGAGGCTCCCCGAGGTGCTGCAGACCGGGGCTGCGGGCTGAGCCTGACGTGCCGCCATTGTCCCATAACGGCGGCGATAATCCCTCTCGACCGCTACGTTGAGCTTCAATTGTTTACCGTTCTCGTATGGAGCCTGCCAATGGCGATCTTTATCCTCTGAGCTGAGGATACGAGCCCTCTGAGAGTCGGCCAGCGGCCACTGCCGCAACGTCGCCAAGGGCTCGATCGAGGAACGACGACTTGCCCACGCGAGAGGCGAGCGTGACTCACGCAGCAGGGTGACGTATGGCGCCATGGTTCGATCATTTGCAGGAAGCGGCCGCATTGTGTCTGGGCCTCTACGCCCTGCTACTGCTCTGCCGCGGTAATGCCTTGCCGCCGCCGGCGGTGCCCGCCGCGCTCATGCTGGCCGTGGCCATCAAGTCTCCGCTGCTCACCCCTAGCCTCGGCCTGAGTTTGAGCCTGGTTCTGCTGCTGGCCGCCAGCGTGACGCTGCGCCCCGGCCTGATGCCCGCCTGGTTGGCGAGCTCGTTGCCCTCCACCGGCAGCGGTGCCGAGGCAGCAGTACAAGTCACCGCGCATCCGGTGCGCGGTACGCTGCAGGTGTTCTATCTCTCGCGCTGGTTCGAAGCGATCCTGATCGACCCCGCCAACCCGCCGCTGCGCGAGGGCGAGACGGTCTATCTGATCCGCCACGGCAGCCGCCAGGCCTGGGTCAGCCGGGTGCGCAGCCATACCCCGCCCGAGACACCCAGCCGCCGCTGGAACTGGCGTACCCAGTAGCTAGGACCTCGGGCGCGCGTCTCAGTTCTGCCGCGCGAAGCGCGCCACCAGCCGCGCCATCCCCGGCCCCACCATGACCACCGTGAACAGACGCAGCGTCTGCAGCGCCACCACCAGGCCGACATCGGCGTGGGTATCGATGGCGATGATCGTCATCGAGTCGAGCCCGCCCGGGCTGGTCGCCAGATAGGCGCTGATGAAGGCGGTATGCATCAATAGCGTCACCAGCCACGCCGACAGCGCACACAGCGCGATCAGCACCAGCGAGGCCAGGATCATCTTGCTCAGGGCACGGGCAATGGTGTGCAGCGTGGCGCGGTCGAAACGCAGGCCCACATAGGCCCCGATCACGCCGTAGGCCAGTTCCAGCAGCGGTTGCGGCAGGGTCAGCGTCACCACCCCGCCAAGATGCAGCAGCGTGCCCAGCGCCACCGGCCCCAGCAGCGCCCCGGCCGGCAGACGGCGATGGCACAGCCACACCCCGGCCACGACCACCGCCAGGGTCGCCAGCAGATCGAGCCAGGCGCGGGCCGAGGCCGGTAACGGTGCGGCGTGTCTGGCACTGGTGTCGGTCACCCCCAGGTAGTGGCTGACCAAAGCGCCGAGCAGCACCACGCAGACCACCCGCACATACTGCATCGCGGCCACGATCCGCGGGTCGGCATCGCTCTCCTCGGCCATCGCCACCATGGCCGCGGCGGCCCCGGGGGTGGTGCCCCAGGCCGCGGTCGTGCCCGGCAGGCCACCATGACGCACCAGCGCGATACCCACCGCCAGACTCAGCAGCAGGGTGATCGCGGTGGCCAGCAGCATCACCGGCCAGGCGTCCAGGATCTGACGTAGCACCGCCAGGGTCAGGGTCTGGGCGATCAGCACGCCGACCACGCCCTGACTCAGCTTGAAGGCGCTGCGTGGCAGTGCGAGCCCGCCCACCGTGACCCCGTAGACGATGGCGACCGCCATCGGGCCGATGAACCCGCCGGCCGGCATGTGCACCAGTGAGAGTAGCCAGCTGGATGCGACACAGGCAAACGCCAGCAGCAGCCAGCGCCAGATAGGGGAGAGAGAAGTCAGAGAGCGAGACACGTGGGGAGAGGCCGAATTCCGTAAAACGCTAACTTTATCAGGCCTCGCTAATAGCGTCAGTGTTTGTCGACAATCTTTCAAGACTGCGCGGGACGACACTTCTTGGCGGGACGGCACTTGGCGGGACGACACTTGGCCGGAACGATCTCGGCACTCGGCTCGCTACCCATGGTCCATACTCTTGAGGTGTCGTCTTGTTCCGATCCTTACCGGCATCCGCCAGCCGGCCACCGCGTTCGCTTCAGGAGAGCCCCATGCCGCCATCCGTGACCCTTCACTCGGCCCCGCACTTGGCCCCGAACATGGCCCCGCACTTGGCAAGAGCCGCAGCGCCTCGCCTGGCCTCACGCATCGCCGGCATCGCCCTGCTCGCGCTGGGTGGCGACGCCCTGGCCCAGGCGCCGGTGCCCACCGGCCCACCCAACGCCCCGGAGCAGCGCCCCGCCTTTGCCGCGCAGACCCGCGCCCCGGCACTGCCGGCAAGCGCGCCGCTGCGCATCGAGCGTGTGGCCGAGGGGCTGGAGTACCCTTGGGGCCTGGCGTTTGTCGACAACGACACCGCCCTGGTCACCGAGCGCCCGGGGCGACTGCGCCGGGTCGATCTGCGTAGCGGCAGCCTCTCGGCACCGATCGGCGGGCTGCCGGAGATCGACGCCCGCGGCCAGGGCGGCCTGCTCGATATCACCCTCGACCCGGATTTCGCGCACAATCACCGGCTCTACCTGAGCTACGCCGAGCCGCGTGAAGGGGGCAAGAACGGCACTGCCGTCGCCCGTGCCACCCTTGCCGCCGGAAGCCAGCAGCTCGACGAGCTGACGGTGATCTTCCGCCAGACGCCGGCCTGGGGGTCGACCAAGCACTTCGGCTCGCGGCTGGTCTGGGACACTCAGGGCCGGCTCTACGTCACTCTCGGCGAACGCTCGCTGCCCGAGCCACGCCAGCTGGCGCAGGACCCGCACACGCATCTGGGCAAGGTGGTGCGTATTCAGCCCGACGGCAGTATCCCCGAGGACAACCCGTTCGCCGCGGGTCAGGCGGGGGCACCGGCGGTATGGTCCTACGGTCATCGCAACATTCAGGGCGCGGCGCTGCACCCCGACAGCGGCAAGCTGTGGACCATCGAACATGGCCCCCGCGGCGGTGACGAACTCAACGTGCCGCTGGCCGGGCGCAACTACGGCTGGCCGGTGATCACCTACGGTGAAGACTACAGTGGGGCGCCGATCGGAGAAGGCGTGACCGCCAGGGCGGGAATGGAGCAACCGATCTACTACTGGGACCCGGTGATCGCCCCGGGCGACATGACCTTCTATCAGGGCTCACGCTTTCCCGACTGGCACGGCAACCTGATCATCGCCTCGCTCTCACCCGGCGGCCTGGTACGGCTGACCCTGGATGGCGAACGGGTGAGCGGCGAAGCGCGCCTGGCCACGGGGCTCGGGCGAGTACGCGACGTGGACGCAGGGCCGGACGGCGCGCTGTGGGCGTTGACCGATGCCCGCGATGGCGCCCTGGTGCGGCTGCTGCCCGGTACGCAGTGACTTCGCCGAGCGCGTCTTACAGCGGTAGATGGAGGATCGCCGAACGCAGCCCGCCGGCGGTGACCCACAGCTTGCCCAGGGTCAGCGGCAGGCGAAAGCGCCGCCGCCCCGCCGCGCCCGGATTGAACAGCAGTTGGCGCCGGCCGTCGATATCGCGCCAGGTCTGGCGCGGCTTGTGCGAGTGGGCGTGAAGGATCGCCGCACAGGCCAGCCGCTCGTCGCAGTCGGCGATATCGTGCACCAGCTGCAACGGCTGGCCGTTGACGATCAGCTCGAGGTGGGTGGGCATCGCCGCGCAGGGGCCCTCGCGGTCGATGTTGCCACGCACCGCATGGAGCGGGCCGCGAGCGGCCAGCTGCGTCAGAATCTCGGGGTCGCCGACATCGCCGAGGTGAATCAGCTGCGGGCAGTCGGCGAGCAGCGCCAGCGCCTCATCGCGCAGCAGGCCATGGGTGTCGGCGATCACCCCGAGCGGCGCCGCACTGTCGATACGCAGCGTACGCCTCTCGGGCAGCCGTTCATCACCGCTGTGGGTGTCGTTCATGGCGCGCTCCTAGCCGCTCTCGAACGTCGCCATGTCTTCACACGACGCTCATGTCACCAGGCCTCAATGGATTAACGCAAAACGGCCCCGAAGGGCCGTCGTGCAATGAGCCGTCGCAAAATGACGTGCAGCGTCTCAGGCGCCGCCCGGGTTGGACTTGACCGTCGATGAGGTCTCGACGCCGTCGAACGTCACCTTACCGTCGGCATCCACCTGACAGGTAAGGTTGTACTTGGTATTGCCCGGCCCCAGCAGGTCGACCAGCAGCTCGAAGGTATCGCCACTATCGAGCTCGTCGGCGGCATAATCCCAGGCGTTGGTGTCGTAGATCGCCTTGCCTTCGATATCGCGGTTCTCGCCGCTGTCGAGCGCCAGTGCCAGGCACTGCTTGGCGATCTCGGGCGCGCCCTCCTCCAGCACCCGGGTCTCCTTGGGATGGTGCGGCTGGCTGGCGCCCGGCTCCTGGGCCATCGCCCCGGCGCTCGCCAGACACAGCGACACCCCGACGCCGATGGCCATCTTTCTCACCACGTTCATCGCACTGCTTACGTTCACCGCACGGCTTACGCTCATCGCCCCTCTCCCGGTCATGCCACCTCTCCTGTCATCACAAGCTGTTGGCGCTCGCAGCCAGTATAGAAGAGCACTGAACACCGTGCCCTGACCTCGGCTTCAGCCCCACAGCCGCCGGGTGGCGATCGCCGCCCCTTCGCTCAGCGCCGCGAGCTTGGCCCAGGCCACGTCCTGGGCGACGAACTCGTAGCTGGCAAAGGTGCCGAAGCCGCAGTCGGTGCCCGCCACCACGCGTTCGCGATCGCCTACCGCGGCGACCGAGGCGCAGATGCGATTGGCCACCACTTCGGGGTGTTCGAGATAGTTGGTGGTGACATCGATCACCCCCGGCATCAGCAGCATGTGATCGGGTAGCGGGTGGGTCTTGAACGAGACCGTCTCGTGCTCGTGGCGCGGGTTGCCCAGCGGGATGCTGAGCGCCCCCACCTTGGCCCGGTAGAGGATCGGCAGCAGCTCGGCCACCGGCACGTCGTCCTGGTGCGGCCCCTGCCAGTTGCCCCAGCAGACGTGCAGGCGCACCTTGTCCGCCGGGATGTTCTCCAGCGCCAGATTGATCGCCTCGACGTGCAGCTCGACGCGCTCGAGGAAGGTGCCCAGGTCGGCATCGCCGAACAGGATCACGCGCTCCATGGCCAGATCCGGGGCATCCAGCTGCAGCACATGGCCGGCGGCCACGATCGCCTCGTACTCCTGCTTCAGCTCCCGGGCCACGGCGAGCACATAGTCGCGGTCGGTGGGGTAGTCAGGGTTGTCCTGGGCACGCAGCATGGTGGTGGTGACCACGCCGGGGGAGGCCGCGGTCATGAAGGCCTCCCGCGGTGCCGGGCGCCCCGCCAGTGCGGCCGCGAACGAGGCCAGCTCCGCCTTGACCCCGGCCAGCGTCGGATCGTAGCGCACCGCCTGCTGCGCCAGCGGCGTGTTCCAGACCTTGGCCAGATCCTCGGAGACGCCGATCTGACGCGCCATGTGTTCGGCATAGCCGGGGAATTTCTGGATATCCAGCGTCGGCTTGCGCCGCCCCTCGCCGCCGAAGCCGCTCATACGCTCGGTGACATAGGTCGAGAAACCCACCCGCGGCGCCTCGCCGTTATTGATGCTGTCGAGCCCGGCATCGAGCTGGGCGCCGATCACGCCATCCAGGCAGCGCGCGACCTCGGCCTCGAACGCTGCGCTATCCACTGGCTTGCCCTGCTCACGCAGCACCAGCATGCGCGACAGCGCCGGGGTACGCGGCAGGCTGCCGGTGTGGGTGGTAATGATGCGGTCGCGGCTGGTCTGCATGGGGTCCCCTCAACGCGGTCATGGTGATGAATCAGCCGCCAAGGATACCCAAGCCGCGCCGCGGAAACTGGCGTACACACGTGAAAATTCCGCGCCTCCAACATGAGCCGGGCTCATGCCGGAGACGCGAACCACTGAGTCGCGCTAGCGGCCGCCTCGGTCGTCCAGCCTTGCAGTCATCGGGCGCTCGATCGTCGAGCGCTCAGTCATCCAGGGCTCAGTCATCCGAGGCTCAGTCATCCAGGACTTCGGGCAGATCGGTCACCGCGCCGCGTGAAGCCGAGCTGACGGTCTTGGCGTACTTGGCCAGGGCGCCGCGGGCATAGCGCGGCGTCGGCCGCCGCCACGCCTCGCGCCGACGCTCGAGCTCGGCGTCGTCGACGTGCAGGGTCATGACGTCGTTCTCGGCGTCGATGGTGATCTCGTCGCCATCCTCGACCAGGCCGATCGGCCCGCCGACGAAGGCTTCCGGGGTGATATGGCCGACCACGAAGCCATGGCTGCCGCCGGAGAAGCGCCCGTCGGTGATCAGCGCCACCTGATCGCCCAGGCCACGGCCCATGATCGCCGAGGTGGGGGTGAGCATCTCGCGCATGCCCGGCCCGCCCTTGGGCCCTTCGTAGCGGATGACGACGACGTCGCCGGCGACCACCGTCAAATCGTTGATGCGCGCCTGCGCCTCCTCCTCGGAATTGAACACCCGCGCGCGGCCGGTGAAGCGGGTGCCCTCCTTGCCACTGATCTTGGCCACCGCCCCTTCCGGGGCGAGGTTGCCGTAGAGAATGCGCAGGTGGCTGGACGCCTTCACCGGCGCGTCCAGCGGCTTGATGATTTGCTGATCGAGCGGATAGGGCGCGACCTCGGCTAGGTTCTCCGCCAGCGTCCTGCCGGTGACGGTGACGCAGTCGCCGTGCAGCAGGCCGGCATCGAGCAGGGTCTTCATCAGCGGCTGGATACCACCGATCGCCACCAGCTCGCTCATCATGTAGTGGCCGCTGGGGCGCAGGTCGGCCAGCACCGGCACGCGCTTGCCGATCGCGGTGAAGTCGTCCAGCGTCAGCTCGACCCCGATGGTGTTGGCGATCGCCAGCAGGTGCAGCACCGCGTTGGTGGAGCCGCCGAGGGCGATGACCACGGTGATGGCGTTCTCGAACGCCTGGCGGGTCATGATGTCAGACGGTTTCAGATCCAGCGCCAGCAGGTTGAGCACCGCCTCACCGGCGGCGTGGCTGTCGTCGCGCTTGGTCTGCGATACCGCCTCCTGGGCCGAGGAGTTGGGCAGGCTCATGCCCAGCGCCTCGATCGCCGAAGCCATGGTATTGGCGGTGTACATGCCGCCGCAGGAGCCCGGCCCGGGGATCGCCGTCTCCTCGATCTGCTTGACCTCGATCAGCGACTTGTTGCCCTGGGAGTAAGCGCCCATCGCCTCGAACACCGAGACGATATCGGTGTGCCCGGCGCCGGGCTGGATGGTGCCCCCGTAGACGAAGATGCCCGGACGATCGAGGCGTGCCAGACCGATCATGCAGCCCGGCATGTTCTTGTCGCAGCCACCGATCGCGACCACCCCGTCGAAGCCCTCGCAGCCGGCCACCGCCTCGATGGAGTCGGCGATGATCTCGCGCGAGACCATCGAGTACTTCATGCCCTCGGTACCGTTGGCGATGCCGTCACTGATGGTGATGGTGTTGAACACCACGCCCTTGCCACCGGCGGCATCGGCGCCGTCACTGGCGGCGTCGGCGAGCACGTCGATATGGCTGTTGCACGGCGTGACCCGGCTCCAGGTCGAGGCGACCCCGATCTGCGGCTTCTTGAAGTCTTCGTCGTTGAAACCGACGGCGCGCAGCATGGCGCGGCTGGCGGCCTTGCCGGGGCCATCGACCACCTTGGCCGAATGGCGCCGCCGCGGGTCGTTCTCGTGGGTGGCATCGTGCTCGCTCATCGGGCGCTCCTCTCTGGTGATGCTGAGTCTTGTGGTCCTGGCGTGTGATTGGCGTGCGGTCGCGGCATCGTGTTCCACGGACGCGTCTGGCTGGCGTCCGTGACCGATGGAACCGGCGGAGATCGCTTGGCGGCCCCCTGTCCGTGCCATACTGGCGCGGCGCTCTCGCTCCATCCTCTCTCACTTCGCGGCGGCTCGTCATGTTCGACTTCAAGGAAATCGAAGCCTTCGTCTGGATCGTGCGCCTCGGCTCGTTCCGATTGGCGGCCCAGCACCTGCATCTGACCCAGCCCTCGATCTCCGATCGGGTCGCGCGGCTGGAGGAGATCGTCGGTGGTGCGCTGCTGGATCGCGCCCAGCGTCCGATCCAGCCGACCCTCAAGGGGCGGCAGTTCTATCGCCACGCCGAGCTGCTGCTGGAGACGCGTCAGGAGGCGATGGCGATGCTCGAGGCCAGCAACCCGTTCCAGGGGGTGCTGCGTCTCGGCGTGGTGGAAACGATCGCCCATAGCTGGCTGCCGGCGTTCATTGCCGAGCTCGCCAACCGCTTTCCCGACATGACGCTGCAGCTCGAGGTGGATGGCACGCCGGGGCTCGCCAGCCGACTGCTCAATCGCCAGGTCGACATGGCCTTCACGCTGGGGCCGGTGGACGCCAAGGACATTCTCAGCCGGCCGCTGTGCCACTATGCCACGGGCCTGATCGCCACGCCGCAGCTGGGCTTCTCGGCCCAGACCTTCACCCTGGAAGCGCTGGCGCGAACCGGAACACCGTTGATCACCTTCGCCAGTGACAGCCGCCCCTATCGCGCGCTGCAGTCACTCCTCCATCAGGAGCGCCTCGAGCGGATCAAGCTGCACTGTTCGGGCTCGGTCTGGACCATCGTGCGCCTGGCGCTGGATGGCATCGGCGTCGGCGCCATTCCGCCGCGCATCGTCGAGCAGGAGATCGCCCGCGGCGAACTCATCACGCTGCCCTGTGATCTGCCCCGGCTCGACTTCGCTGCCTCCTGGCCGCAGCACATCGACAAGGCGCTGGCCGATGGCGTCATCGACCTGGCGATCGAGCTCGGCCAACGGGATCAGCGCGAGCACGCCTGACATCGGACGAGGCGTTACCGAGGGGTTCATGGCGTAAGGCGTTGGCGATGTGCCTGACATCGAAAGGTTTGTCGAAAGCGCTGAGATTGAAAGGTTTTGCCGATGAAAGGGAATCATAAAAATCGATTGGATTGATGCGCCGTGAACCCATAGCGTTGGATTGCATAAAGGTGGCGTTCGGCCCTGGCGGTCGTGGCGGCCACGACAATGACAATCAGGATCGACGACATGACTTCTCTCGACGCCACCGTCTCCCCGGCCGAGGCACGCACCGCCATCCGTCGCGGCGACTGGCCCACTACCACCACCGGTATCGCCAACGGCTATGCCCAGGCCAATCTGGTCATTCTGCCCGAGCACTACGCCGCCGATTTCCTGCGCTTCTGCCTGGCCAATCGCGCCGCCTGTCCGGTACTCGACGTCAGCCAACCGGGTAGCATTCATCCGCAGGTATTGGGTGACGCGATCGATCTGCGCACCGACGTGCCACGCTACCGCGTCTACGAAGAGGGCGAACTGGTCGACGAACCGGCCGATCTCGTCTCCCGCTGGCGCGACGACCTGGTCACCTTCTCGCTCGGCTGCTCGTTCTCGTTCGAGGAGTCGCTGATCGCCGAGGGCGTACCGGTTCGCCACATGGCCGCCCGCACCATCGTACCGATGTACCGAACCAACCTTCCGCTGATCCCCGCCGGCCCGTTCCACGGCAGCTACGTCGTGTCGATGCGCGCCATGTCGCCCGCCGATGCCATCCGCGCCATCCAGATCACCACCGACATGCCCAGCGTTCACGGCGCGCCCCTGCACCTGGCGCGACCGGAGCTGATCGGCATCGACGATATCCACCGGCCGGACTTCGGCGACGCCCCGGTGATGGAAGCCGGTGACATTCCCGTGTTCTGGGCCTGCGGGGTGACGCCACAGATCGCCCTGATGAATGCGAAGCTGCCCTTCGCCATGGCCCACGCGCCGGGCCACATGCTGATCACCGACATTCCCAACCATCGTTTGAAGTACCGCTGACGAGATCGCGCAACGAGCGCGGCCTTCAGGCGATGACCCACCCTCGTACAACAAACTCAATACGCGAGAGAGTCCCATGAAAAAGATGCTGCTCGGCCTCACCATGACCGCCCTGGCCGCCGGTCTCACCCAGTCGGCAAGTGCGGAAACCAGCCTCAACGTCGTCGGTACCTGGAGCGCGGTCTCGCTCCACAAGAACTTCGAGAAGCCGTTCTGGACCGAGACGCTGCCCAAGGCGAGCGACGGCCAGATTCAGGTCCAGATGACGACCTTCGATCAGATGGGTATCTCCGGTGGCGATGTCTTCAGCTATCTGAAGAACGGCCTGTTCAATGTCGGCATGACCTTCTCCGACTACGTCGGCGGCGAGGCGCCGGCACTCGAAGGGCTCGACCTGCCGATGATGACCACCGACCCCGCGAAGGCCCGCGAGGTCAGCGAGGCGTTCATGCCAATCGCCGAACGGGCGATGCAGTCTCACTACCAGGCGCACGTGCTGGCGATCGCGCCCAACACGCCGCAGGTGGTGTTCTGCAACACGCCGATCCAGAGCCTCGGCGACCTGCAGGGCAAGAAGGTCCGCGCCAGCGGTCGCACCACGGCGGAGTTCCTCTCCGCGCTCGGCGCCCAGAGCACGGTCATGGCGTTCAACGAGGTGCCGGGGGCGCTGGAGCGCGGGGTGATCGACTGCGCCGTCACCGGCTCGCTCTCCGGCTACAACTCCGGCTGGCAGGATGTGGCGGACTATCTGCTGCCCCTGCCGGTGGGCGGCTGGGATACCGTCATCACCGCCATCAGCGATGCCACCTGGCAGTCGCTGGATGACGCCACCCGTCAGCTGATCGAGCGAGAGATCGCCACCGGCTTCATCGACCCGGTGTGGAACAATCTGCCCAAGGACGAACAGCAGGGCATCGCCTGCCTGACCGGCAACGGCGAGTGCGAACACGGCAAGCCGGGCGACATGACCCTGGTCGCGGTGACCGATGCCGACCGCGAGCGCGCCCATCAGGCGCTGGTCAGTGCGGTCCTGCCGAGCTGGGCCGCGCGGGTCGATGACGAGACGGTCTCGCTGTGGAACGCGAACGTCGCACCGCTCGTCGCGCTCCCCATCGTCAAGTAAGCGCTTCGCAGGGCCGGACACACCGGTGCCCGGCCCTGGGCACCCGTTCTGAATCACCGGCAGGTATTCGACATGCTCGCTCTCGTCTCTCTGGTCGACGCCCTCGTGGGCGCCGTCCGCCTCGTCTCGCGCTGGGCCGCTCGGCTCATCGGCCTGCTGCTGCTGGCCGTCGTGGTCATGGTCATCCTGGAAGTGGTCAGCCGCAAGCTGCTGGGTCGCTCCTTCGAAGGCGTCCAGGAGTACGCCGGTTATGTCCTCGCCGTTCTCTCGGCCTGGGGGCTCTCGCACACGCTGGTCGAACGTGCCCATATCCGTATCGATGTCGGCTACTCGAAGCTGCCGAGCGCCGCTCGGGCAGCGCTCGATCTGCTCTCGATACTCGCCGTCAATCTGGTCGGCTGGATGATCGTCATCCACGCCTGGCCGGTGTTCTCGGGGTCACTCTCCAACCACACCACCGCCAATACGCCGCTGTCGACGCCGCTGTGGATACCGCAGCTGGTCTGGGTCGTGGGCTACACCTGGTTTGCCGTGTCGGCGGCGGTGCTGGCGATTCGCGCCCTGCTGGCCGCGGTCGGCGGCGATCGTGACACGCTCGGCACGCTGATCGGCATGGGCCACGATGCCGACCAGCTCGAGGCCGAGTCACTCGAAACCGCCCCACCCGAGGCCCGCGCGCGCGACAACACCGCAACAGGAGGGAAATCCTGATGCTCGCCTTTCTCTCCATCGGAATTCTGGCACTGCTGCTGACCGGTATTCCGGTCGCCATCGTGCTGTTCCTGCTCGCCTTCGGCGTCGATCAGTTCTTCTCGTTCTTCCCGCTGATGCGGGCACTCGGCCAGAACCTGTGGTCGGCGGCGGACTCCTTTCTGCTCATCGCGATTCCGCTGTTCGTGCTGATGGGCGAAATCATCGTGCGCGCGGGGATCGCCGAGCGCGCCTATCGCGCCATGGATCACTGGCTCTCCTGGCTGCCCGGCGGCCTGCTGCATGCCAACGTGATGACCTCGATGCTGTTCTCCGCCACCTCGGGGTCCTCCGTGGCCACCGCGGCGACGATCTCCACCGTGGCGCTGCCCCAGGGCGACAAGCTCGGCTATCACCCGCGGCTCTTCTGCGGCAGCATCGCCGCCGGCGGCACGCTGGGTATCCTGATTCCGCCGTCGATCAACCTGATCGTCTATGGCTTCCTCACCGAGACCTCGATCCCCGAGCTGTTCGTGGCCGGGCTGCTGCCGGGGCTGTTGCTGACCGGCCTGTTCATGCTGACGGCGATCCTGTTCTGCACCTTCAAGCCCTCGCTGGGCGGGCCACGCAGTCACTCGAGCTGGTCGGAGCGTTTGCGTCACCTGAAGTTCCTGCTGCCGCTGCTGGTCCTGTTCATCGCCATCGTCGGCTCGATCTACACCGGCTGGGCGACACCCACCGAAGCCGCCGCCATCGGCGTGGTGGTGGCGCTGATACTCGCCGCATTCAACCGACGCCTGGACTGGCGCATGCTGACCGCCGCGCTCGACAACACCGTGCGCACCACCTCGATGATCCTGTTCATCATGCTGGCGGCGTCGTTTCTCAACTTCGCGCTCGCCTCGGCCGGCCTCTCCCAACAGCTGACGCAGCTGCTGACGCAACTGGACCTGTCTCCGATGGCGCTGCTGCTCTGCGTGCTGGCACTGCTGGTGGTGCTCGGTTTCTTCATCGAGACACTCTCGATGATGGTGATCACGCTGCCGATCATCGCCCCCCTGCTGTTTGCCGCGGGCTTCGACAAGGTGTGGTTCGGCGTGGTGATGATCCTGTTCGTCGAGATGGCGCTGATCACCCCGCCGGTGGGTCTCAACCTCTACATCGTGCAGGCAGCCCGGCGCGGCAAGCCGTTCTCCGATGTGATCATCGGCACCCTGCCGTTCATCGCCGCCATGGTGGTGATGGCCGTGCTGCTGATCCTGTTCCCCGGCATCGCCCTGTGGCTGCCGAACTCGCTCTGATCCGCCGCGTCGTCGAGGCACCGCGTTATCGATGACTCGTCCAAAAACAACTCAGGAACCGCTCATGCTGACTTTCGATACCCCTGAAGGCACGCTCAACGTCACGCCACGGCGGCTGGCGATCGCCGGCTGGGCAGGCCGCGATCAGGCGGGTGTGCGACATCATATCGACGAGCTGGCCGCCATTGGCGTCAAGCCGCCCTCCAGCGTGCCGCTTTTTTATCGGGCCAGTGCGCAACTGCTGACCCAGGCGGAGCACGTCGAGATGCTCGGCGGTGACGGCTCCGGCGAGGCAGAGGTCTGTCTGGTCAGCGACAGTGATGGCCGGCTGTGGGTGACGCTCGCCTCAGACCACACCGACCGTAAACTCGAAGCGGTCGGTGTCGCCGAGTCCAAGCAGCTCTGCGCCAAGCCGGTGTCCCGCCAGGCCTGGCCGCTGGCGGCCGTACGCGCGCATTGGGATGCGCTGGAACTGGCCAGCGAGATCGAAGAGAACGGTCAGGTCGTCAGCTATCAGCAGGGCACGCTGGCCGAGCTGCTGGACGTCGAGACGCTGCTGGCCAAGCTACCCGCCACACTCAAGCAGGGCGAATCGCTGGCCCCCGACACGCTGCTATTGTGCGGCACGGTGCCGGCCATCGGCGGTATCCGGCCCAGCCCGCGCTTCTCGATGACGCTCACCGACCCCGTGCTGAACCGCCGCCTGAGCCACCGCTACGCCGTCATCGAGCTCGAGGTCGCGCAATGAGCGCATTCAAGCCCCCACAAGGTGGCGCACAAACGTTCTGGGCGCGCCCTCCCGGCCAACGTCGGCTACGCGACTGGCAGGCCGCCATCGACGGCGGCGACTTCACCCCCGCCCAGGCGCTGCAAGCACTGATCGAGCGGGCCCGGGCACGCGCCGAAGTCACCGCCACGGCCTATCTCGAATTCGATGCTGACAAGCTGGCGGACCGGTTGGCGCGGGTTGACCCCACTCAACCCCTGACGGGCTTGCCAATCAGCATCAAGGATCTGTTCGACGTCCAGGGCGAGGTGACCCGAGCCGCCTCCCGCGTGCTGGGGGGCAACCCGCCCGCCAGCCGCGATGCGCCGGCGGTCCAGCGGCTGCGCCGTGCCGGGGCGCTGCTGACCGGGCGTACCAACATGAGCGAGTTCGCATTCTCGGGGCTCGGTCTCAATCGACACTACGGCACGCCGCCCAATCCGTTCGATGGCGAACGCATCACCGGCGGTTCGACCTCGGGTGGCGCGGCCTCGGTCGCCTTCGGTCTCGCCGCCGCCACGCTGGGCAGCGATACCGGCGGTTCGCTCAGAATTCCTGCGGCGTTCTGCGGCCTGACCGGCTTCAAGCCGAGCCAGGCCAGCGTGCCCGGTGAAGGGGCCTATCCGCTGGCACCGAGCCTCGACTGCGTGGGCCCGATCGCGCCCAGCGTGGCGTGCTGCGCCAGCCTCTGGTCGATTCTGGCCGAGCGGCCGCTGCCGGCGCTGGACACGACGCCGCGACCGCTGCGGTTGGCGGTGGCCGCAGGCGGCCTGCTGAGCGAACTGGACGACGCCGTTGATGACGGTTTCGAGGCCGCGCTCGCGGTACTCAAGGCACAGGGGTGCCATATCGAGCGAGTGTCGTTCACCGCCATCGACGCGGCACTGGCCATCAATCAACAGGGTGGCCTGGTGGTGCCGGAAGCGGCCGCGCTGCACCGCGAGCAGCTCACCCGCGCCGAGGCCGACTACGACCCCTCGATCGCCGAACGCCTGAAGGGCGGCCGGGACATCAGCGCCGCCGATTACCTGCAGCGCCTGTGGCCAAGAGCGGGCTGGCAGCAACGCTTCGCGCAGGAGATGGCCGGCTTCGATGCGGTGCTGCTGCCCACCGTCGCCACGCTGCCCCCGCGACGGGCCGCGCTCGAGAACGACGCCGCCGCCTTCCAGCGCGCCAACCGGCTGGCGCTGCGCAATACCAGCGTCTTCAACTATCTCGACGCGGCCTCGATCTCGCTGCCCTACCTCGCCACCGGCGCCGAGCTCCCCATCGGCCTGATGCTATCGCGCCCCCAGGGCGACGATGCCGTGCTGTTGCAGCATGCCTGCGTGGTGGAAGCGATGCTGCAAGCCTGATTCCCCGGCAGTCGGTTGCTCCAGCGCGCGCTCGTCGGTGAAGGCCCCCGGGCCATGCCGGAGTCCCTGATCGCTCAGCGCCGATCGGTGCCGGAGCCGAGCCGGGCGTTCAGTTTTCGGCCAATCTTGTCGATCAACCCCAGCGGCGGCATCGCCGGCATATAGAACGACGGGGCCGGCGGGCGCGGTGACGCCGGCGCGCCTTTCAATGCCTCTGGCGGGCGAGTGTCGGCACGCTTATGCCCGTCCGGGCGGTATCCTGCCAGCATCGTCGCCAGCGCGATCAGCGCAAAGGCGATGAAGCAGAAGGCGTATCCCTGGCCGCCGATCAGATAGCCGGCCAGCGGTGAGCCGACGATCTGGCCCACGGCAATCATCAGAAACGGCAGCCCAAGACCGATGGCGGGCCGATCCGCGTAGAGCCGGATGCCCCATACGAGATAGACGCCGGTAAGCATGATGTAGGCGCCACCGAAGAGCGCGGCCGAGACGAGCAGCGCCGGCAGGCTGGAGGGCAGCACGGCGAGCAGGCAGAGCGAGAGCGCCAGCGCAGCGAGCGAGCCGCGATGGACGACATCGAGATCGAGACGCTTGACCAGATCACCCGCCAGCCCACCAGCCAGGCCGGCAACGCCGATCAGAATCCAGACGATATTGGCCGTCGCCTGGTCGAAGTGCCCCAACGTGACCACGGCCTCGCTCGAGAAGGTCCAGTAGGCGGCACTGGCCATGCCCATGCCGACGGCAGCCAGGATCAGCACCACCACGTGGGAGCGCCAGATACCGGCGCCGCGACCATTTTCCGGTGAATCCGATCGACGATCGCTGGCATCCGCTCGCGGCACGCTGACGAACAACAGCACGGCGTTGAGCAACGCGGTCACTGCGAAGGCGGCGTAGGCGATGCGCCACTGCCCCGTGGCGATAAACGCCACCGGGCCGGAGATGGCGACGCCGAGGCTGGTGCCGGCATTGATGACGGTATTGGCCCGGCCCTGGCGGTCGGTTGCGATCGAACTCGAGACGGCCTGGGCCATGGGTGGCGATGCCAGCCCGGTGCTGGCTCCCGCCAGCAGGATGGCGCCGGCCAGCCACAGCGCGCTGGTGCTGACGGAGATGAGCGCCATTCCCGTCGCGGCGACCAGGGCCGCGGCAACGGCCATGGCTCGAGCGCCGAGCCGCTCCACCAGTAGCGCGCTGAGCACGATGGCGAGACAGTAGCCCACGTAGGCACCGCTGCCGATGGCCCCCGCCATTGTCGAATCCAACCCGACATCCTCGCGCATGCTGGGCAGGAACAGGCCGTAGGCAAAGCGTGCCAGGCCGTAGCTCACACCAATCAGTAGCGTCCCTGCGACGATGAGTCGACGTTCCTGGTGGATCATGATGCCATTCTCCTTGGCTACCGAATCCGGCTCGAGCGATGAGCCCAGACGACAACCTCGATGTAAAATGATCGTTTTCCCTACGCTCGTGACACAGCCGCCGATATCGAGCCGGAGAGAGCAATTTCCTGCGGTCAGACTATAGCGGCCTCAACCAACCGCCGCGCCGCTCGGAGAGCCACGTCCACGGTCGCGCTACCCCGATAGGTCGCGGCGTGGGTCACACCTTCGACCAGCAGCAGAATGGATTCGGCCAGTTCGTCGTCACGACGCCCGGTCTCCGCTTCGACGATCTCTTCGATGCGCTGCCGCAGCCGCGCCTTGTGACGCGTCATGGCCTCGACGATTTCCGGCACGTCGCCGCCGGTCTCGGCCCAACTGCGCAGAAACAGACAGCCCCGCGCGCCCTCGTCGGCGAACCACGCGCTCAGCGCCCCGAACAGGTCATCCACGCTGACAGCGCTCGCCAGCGAGCGCATGAAGCGACGATCGCGCTCGTCGAGGACGATCGCCAGCAGGCGGTTCTTGCTGCCGACATGCTTGTAGAGCGTGCGGCTGGAGATGCCGGCGCCGTGGGTCAGCCGGTCCATCCCCGTGGCGGTGAAACCATGGCGATCGAAGAGCTGCTCGGCGGTGTCGATCAGTCGTGTGCGAATATCCATGACTTCAATGTAAAACGATCACTTTACTTATGCAAGGCTCGATTCACTGGATTGCGGCCATCTCCGCTGGGCCGCCTGCGCCGGGCACTTCGCGCAAGGTCGGATCCGCCCCTTGGAAGGAAAATGCTAAGATGCCGCCCCATTTACCGAAGGCCGCCAACCGTGTCCCGACCCGTTCCCCCTGCTGCTCGATCGCTCCCCGCCTGGCTATGGCTCGTGGCCTTCGGTGTGGCGGCGATCAACTTGCGCGCACCGATCGTGGTGATCGGGCCGGTGCTCGAACCGATCATGGGGACACTGGCCATCGGTGCCGGCACGGCGAGCCTGTTCACCACCGGAATGATTCTCTGCTTCGGCCTGCTGTCGCCGCTGGCGCCGGGGTTCGCCGATCGTGTCGGGCTCGATCGCGCCATCGCCTGCGCGATCACGCTGATCGCTGTCGGCGGCGTGATGCGCGGCGTCGAGAGCCTTACAATCATGCTGCTCGGCACGCTGTGCGCGGGGCTGGGTATCGCCTTCGGCAATGTGTTCATGCCGAGCCTGGTCAAACGCGATCGCGGTGATCGCCTGGGCCGTACCATGGGACTCTATACGGTGATGATGGGCGTGGGCGCGACGATCAGCGCCGGCAGCGCGGTCCCGCTGATGCGCGCCTCGGGCAGCTGGTCGACCCCGATCTGGCTGTGGGCCGGTTTCGGCGTGCTCTCGGCGCTGCTGTGGTGGCGTCTGGCGCTGCGCCTGCCCGCGGGCGACGGCGCTACGGCCAAGCGCCCGCCGATGTCGCGTCTGTTCCGCAGCCCGGTGGCGTGGACGCTGACGCTGTTCATGGGCGCTCAGTCGCTCGGCTTCTATACCCTGCAGACCTGGGTGCCGGCGGTGGCGATCCAGGCCGGCGTTCCCGAGGCCACCGCCGGGCTGATGCTGTCGATGATCAACCTCACCAGCATCCCCGCCAGCTATTTCATTGCCCGCCTCGCCTCGCGCCTGACCCACCACAGTCTGCTGGTGCTCGGCCTGTGTGCACTGATCGCCGCCGCCCTGCTGGGGCTGATGCTGGCCCCCACCGCGGCACCGATCGGCTGGGCGCTGCTGCTCGGCGCCGGCCAGGGCGGCTGCTTCAGTTTCGCGTTGACCATGATCGTGCTGCGCACGCGCCAGCCGCAGCACGCCGCCATGCTCTCCGGCATGTCGCAGAGTCTGGGCTATCTGCTGGCGGCCTGCGGCCCGCTGCTGTTCGGCGCCCTGCACGGCCTGAGCGGCGACTGGCAGCTCTCGCTTGGGTTCCTGCTGCTGCTGCTGGCCGGCCAGAGCGTGGCCGGGGTGCTGTTGGGGCGGCCGCGGATGGTCAGGCTCGGTGACGATTAGCGCCTGTCTGCAAAGTACTGCGCGCCAACGGCGGCTATGGTCGAAGTCTTACACGATGTGACGGCGATCGCTGATACTCAGCCGTCGTACCAACGGGCACACTACGCTTTGTCTGAAAAGTACCGCGCTGCGACTTTTCGGGCAGCGCCCCGGCGCCCCTCTCTCCTGTGATCAGATCGGTGGAGACACGATGGACTGGAACATGGCTTATGTCTGGCTGGTGGCAGCCCTGCTGCTGGGGCTGGCCGAACTGCTCTCCGGCGCACTGGTGCTGCTGGCGCTGGCGCTGGCGACCCTGGTCGCGGTGCTGCTGGCCGCGCTCGGCGCCTCGCTCACCTGGCAGCTCTTGGGGCTGGGTCTGGCCGCCGGGGTGATGCTGCCGCTGGTGATCAAGGTGATCCGCCCCCGCTTCTCGCCCCGCGGGGTGGCCTACGGCACCACCGGCACGGGTACCGAACGCGGCCAGCGCTACCGCACGCTGAAGCGCGATTTCGATGGCGCCAGCGGCATCGAGATCAACGGCGACTTCTATCGGCTGCGCGTCGCCGACAGCGACACGACCGAGCTGCCCGCCAACAGCGAGGTCATCTTCCAGCGTTTCGAGGGCACCCTGGCCATCGTCACGCTCCCCCACCATACGGAGTCATCATCATGAATTTCATCGGGCCCGGGCTGCTGATCAGCCTGATCATCGTCGCGCTGGGCGTGATCCTCATCATCAAGGGGCTGGTCATCGTGCGCCAGTCGGAGGTGATGGTGGTCGAGCGTCTCGGCTCCTTCAACCGGCTGCTGGAGAGCGGGATCAACGTGATCATCCCGTTCATCGAGCAGCCGCGGGCGATCAGCATGATCCGCTATCGCAAGCAGGGCGAGGAGTACTATCCAATCTCCACCGAGGAGGTGCGCATCGACCGCCGCGAGACGGTGATGGACTTCCCCGGCCAGCCGGTGGTGACCACCGACAACGTCACCGTCACCATCAACGGCGCGCTCTACTACCAGATCATCGACCCCAAGCGCGCGGTCTACGAGGTCGCCAACATGAGCCAGGCGGTCGAGGTGCTGGCCAAGACCACGCTGCGCTCGGTGGTGGGCAAGATGGAGCTGGACAAGCTGTTCGAGTCCCGCGCCGAGGTCAACAACGCCATCCAGGCGGACATGGAGACGCCGGCCTCCAAGTGGGGGGTCAAGATCACCCGCGTCGAGGTCCAGGACATCGCCATGCCCGAAGAAGTGGAGAGCGCCATGCGCCTGCAGATGGCCGCCGAGCGTAAACGCCGCGCCACGGTGACCGAAGCCGAGGGCGAGAAGTCCGCCGCCATCGCCATGGCCCAGGGCCAGCGTGAATCGGCGATTCTCAACGCCGAGGGCGACAAGCAGTCGGCGATCCTGCGCGCCCAGGGCGAGCAGGAGTCGATCAAGCTGGTGCTCAACGCCATCGGCGAGAGCGACGAGAACAAGCGCACCGTGGTGGGCTACCTGCTCGGCCAGAGCTACATCAAGGCGCTGCCGAACATGGCCAAGGCGGGCGAGCGGGTCTTCGTGCCCTACGAGTCCTCGGCCCTGCTGGGCTCGATGGGCATGTTCCGCGAGATGGCCGGCTCACCGGAAGATACGGTCGCCAAGCACCTGCGCGACAACGATCTGCAGCGCGGCATGGTCGGCGGCGCCGCCAGCCAGAGCTGAGCGTGGAATGGCCTGGGCAAGCGCCCGGGCCGCCTGAACCCGCCCATCTCAGCCGAGCTGGAACGGATAAACGTTGCCGATACCTAGCAGGCGGGTGAGTTCGTCCAGCGCTGCCAGGGTCTCCTCGGCGAGCTGCGGATCGGCCAGATCGTCGGGCGTCAGCCGGTCACGGTAGTGACGCTCGACCCACGCCACCAGCTCGGCGTGCAGGCTCTCATCAAGCAGCACGCGCCCGCCCAGGGCGCCGCGCTCCTGCGCCGAGAGTGCCACGCGCAGGCGCAGGCAGGCAGGCCCGCCGCCGTTACGCATGCTCTGCTTGACGTCCTTGACCAGGATCTCACCGATCGGGTTGTGCCCGGCCAGCAGCAGATCCTGGATCGCCCGCCACACCGTCTCGTTCTCCTGGCACTCGCCCGGCACCACCAGCGTCATGTCGCCGCCGGGGTTGGTGAGCAGCTGCGAGTTGAACAGATAGGTCGAGACCGCCTCCTCCAGGCTGATCGCCTCGCTGGGGACGCGCACCGGGATCAGCGGCGTGGCCATCCGGCTGCGCAGCGCCTCCAGGGTCTGCTCCTCGTCGAGGAACGCCATTTCGTGATAGAGCAGTACCGGACCGTTGCCCACCGCGATCACATCGTTGTGGAACACGCCGGCATCGATCGCCTCGGGGTGCTGCTGGGCGAACACCGTCTGCGCCTCAGCCAGGCCGTGCTGACGTGCCACCGCCTGGCTGGCCTCCAGCGTCTGGCGCGCGGGGTAACGCTGCGGGCCGCGCTCGCCGCCGAACGCCTGGCGCCCGTAGACGTAGAGATGCACGCCGGGCTCGCCATGGTCGCCGCAGAGCCGGGTGTGGTTGGCCGCGCCTTCGTCGGAGAACGCCGGGGTCGCCGGCAGCGCCGAATGATGGGCGAAGTGCGCCGGATCGCGGAAGATCGCCGCCAGCACGCGGGCGGTGGTCTCCGGCTCCAGATAGCGGTGAAAGCTCGACTGCAGGTTGGCCGGGGTGAAGTGCACGCGGCCATCCGCGGCGTCGATACTCGGCGTCACCGTGGCGGCATTGGCGGTCCACATGCTCGACGCCGAACACACCGCACGCAGCAGCTGCGGCGCCTCACGGGCGGCCCGGGTCAGCACCTCGGCATTACTGCCGGTAAAGCCCAGCGCCCGCAGCGCACCGAGATCGGGACGCTGCTGCGGCGGCAGCACGCCCTGGGCGTAGCCGGCCTCCATCAGCGACTTCATCTTGGCCAGCCCCTGCAGCGCCGCCTCGCGCGGATTGGAGGCAAGCCCGCCGTGGCGCATCGAGGCCACGTTGCCATGGGCCAGGCCGGCGTAGTTGTGGGTCGGCCCGACCAGACCGTCGAAATTGACCTCGCGCACATCGCTCATCGCGCCGCTCGTCACGTCGCTCATAACGTGACCCCGGGCGGCAGCTCGCCGGGCAGCGTCAGGGTGTCGGACTCCATCGAGGCGACGGGATAGGCGCAGTAGTCGGCGGCGTAGTAGGCGCTGGGGCGGTGGTTGCCGCTGTCGCCGATGCCGCCGAAGGGCGCGTCGCCGGAGGCGCCGGTGGTCTGGCGGTTCCAGTTGACGATGCCGGCACGGATGCGCAGCAGAAAGTCGTCCCACTCCGGCTGGTCGCCGCCGATCAGACCCGCGGAGAGGCCGTAGCGGGTGTCGTTGGCCAGCTCGATGGCATGATCCCAGTCACGATAGCGGTAGACCTTGAGCAGCGGGCCGAAGTGCTCCTCGTCGGGCACCTCGCAGCCGGAGACATCCACCAGCCCCGGCGAGACCAGGCTGGTGCCCGCCTCGAGCGAGGCCATGCGCACGATCACCCGGCCGCCGCGTGCTTCGAGATCGGCCTGGGCCGCGAGCAGCCCCTCGGCCGCCGCCGGGCTGACGAGCCCTGCGTAGAACGGCGCCGGCTCGCTGAATGGCGCCGCCACGCGCAGTTTCTGCATCGCCTCGGCCAGCCGCGCGATCAACTGGTCGCCGCTCTCGCCCTCGGGCACGATCAGGCGACGGGCACAGGTGCAGCGCTGCCCGCCGGAGAGAAACGCCGACTGCAGAATGGTCAGCACCACCGCGTCGGGGTCACGTACGTCGCGCACCACCAGCGGGTTGTTGCCGCCCAGTTCGAGCGCCAGGATCTTGCCGATCTGGCCGCCGAACTGGCGGTGCAGCAGGCCGCCGATCTTGGCGCTGCCGGTGAACAGCAGGCCGTCGATATCGCTGTGGCCAGCCAGCGCCTGGCCCACCTCGGCCGCCCCCTGGACGAGATTGATCACGCCGGCGGGCAGACCCGCCGCGACCCAGCACTGCAGGGTCAGATCGGCGGTCATCGGGGTCTGCTCGCTGGGCTTGAACACCACACAGTTGCCCGCCAGCAGTGCCGGCACCATATGCCCGTTGGGCAGATGGCCGGGGAAGTTGTAGGGGCCGAACACCGCCAGCACGCCGTGGGGGCGGTGGCGCAGCACCGCGCGAGTGCCGTTGGCGTCGCGGGCGCGCTCGCCGGTGCGCTCGTGGTAGGCGTTCAGCGAGATGGCGATCTTGCCGATCATCGCGCCGACCTCGGTGCGCGCCTCCCACAGCGGCTTGCCGGTCTCGCGGGCGATGCTCTCGGCCAGCGGCTCGCGGTTGGCCTCGAGCTGGTCGCGAAAGCGTTCGACCACCGCCTGGCGCTCGGCCAGCGGGCGCCGAGCCCAGCCGGCAAAGGCGCGCCGCGCAGCACTCACCGCCGCGCCGACCTGCTCCGCGGAGGCGGCATTGGCTTGCCATAGACGCGTGCCGGCGACCGGGTCGTGCTTGGTGAAGGCAGCCGCGGCACCCGCTTGCCACTGGCCGTCGATCAGCAGTTGTTGTGTGGCGTCCATGGTTCCCTCCGGTTGGATTCTGAAAAGTCGGCTCGGCCCGCTGCGGCGCGCCCGCCGGATGCGGCCAGCGCGCCGTCGCTCTGGTTCCGCTCAGGTCTGAAGCAGGCGCAGGGCGTCGCCGCTGGTCACGTCGAGGCGCTGCGCTTCCGCCTCGCTCAGGTGGACCACGCCATCGGCGTCGGGGCCACGGCCGATGAAGCTGCAGCGGAAGTCCGCCATGCCGGTGGTCGCCGCCAGCCAGCTGGGGCGCTCGGCGTAGTCGAGCTCGCCGCCACTGACCTCGACCAGCGCCCGCTGCGAGTGGCGAATGGCCCCGACGTCATCGATATAGGCCTCTACGGTGGGGCCGCCATCGAAGATGTCGATATAGCCTTCCCAGCGCAGCCCCTCTTTCTTGAGCATCTCCAGCGCCGGGCGGGTCTGCTCGTGGACCTGGCCGATGCACGCCCGCGCCGCCTCGGGCAGAAACGGCGTATAGATCGGGTACTTGGGCATCAGTTCGCCGATGAAGCTCTTCTGGCCCAGCCCGGTGAGCTGATCCGCCTGCTTGAACTCCATGGGGAAGAAGTGGCTGCCCAGACACTGCCAGAACGGGCTGATGCCATCGGCATCGATCACCCCGCGCATCTCGGCGAGCACCTTGGCCGGGAAGCCGTCGCGGAACTCCGCCATGAAAAGCCAGCGCGCCTTGGACAGCAGCGTGCCGTTGCGGTCGCGGCGATAGGCCGGACGCAAAAACAGCGAGGCGACCTCGGCATCGCCGGTGTGGTCGGAGCTCAGAAACAGCGTATCGATGGTGCGGTGCAGATCGAGCTGAACCGAGGAGTGGGCGAGTTTGCCCACCCGGTAGTGATAGAAGGGCGTCTCGCGCCCGACTTCCGCCTCGATGGCGCAGCAGCCGGCCAGCTCGCCGCTCTGCTCGTCTTCGAGCACGAAGAAGTAGAGCCGCTCGCACGCGGGTACACGGCCCTCGAAGGCCGCCACCGCCTTGTCGATCTTGGCGACGAGGAAGTCGTGGTCGTTGGGCAGCGAGGTGAAACCGACCCCGGTCTCCTGGGCCAGCGACTTGAGTTCGTCGATATCGTGATGGCTGATGGGTCTCAGACGCATTACAGGTCTCCCTCGTCCAATGCATCCTCGACGTCCGGCAGCGCCAGCGGCGCGACCAGGACCGCCCGCCCCTCTTCCACGCCGAGCAGCTCGGCCTGGGCCTCGGAGAGCAGCAACTGGCCGGTGGGCGTCAGCGCGTAGCGGGCTACGGTGCAGCGAAAATCGGCCAGACGCTGGTTGGCCACCATCGCCGGCTCGGCGTCCGGCAGCGAAGCCGCCGGGCGAATGCGTACCGGGTGCCAGCCGCAGTGGTTGAGCGTACGCAGACGGGCGCGCTCGCCGCGCAGGACCGGCCCGGCATCGAAGATATCCACATGACGCGAGCGCACGAAGCCCTCTGCCAGCATCTCGCCCAGCGCCGGCTCATGGGCCGGATGCTCACGCCCGATCGCCGAACGCGCCTGGGGCGTGAGCAGCGGCAGGTAGAGCGGGAACTGCGGCATCACCTCGGCGATGAAGCTCTTCGAGCGCACCCCGGCGAGCTGGTTGATCTCGTGGTAGCCGTGATTGAAGAAGTGGCGACCGACGCTGTCCCAGAACGGCGACGCCCCGCTCTCGTCGAGATAGCCGGGGAAGGCCACGCCCAGGGTATCGGCGAAGCGCTCCGGATACTGGGCGATGAACATCAGCCGCGCGCGCCGCAGCAGCGAGGCGGCGCTGGTACCGCGATAGCGCGCATCCAGCGACAGCGCACACAGTAGCGACACCTCGGACATCTCGTGGGAGAGCGACAGCGTCTGCACTTCATGACGCAGATTGAGCTGCTGCGAGGCGTGGATCAGCGTCTCCTGACGGTAGGTGTAGTAGACGTCCTGAGCCCCGGCCTGGGCGCGAATGGTCGCGGTCCCCACGATCTCGCCGATCTCGCGGTCCTCGAGCACGAAGGTGTAGCTCTCGTCGCCGGGGAAATCGACATTGTGGGAGAGCGCACGGCAGGAGCGCGCGATGCGCTCCTCGAGGCGGTCACGGTGGGCCGGCAGGTTGGTCAGCCGCGGCGTGGCGCTACTGGCCAGACGCTCGATGGCGCCGAGATCGGACGCCTGGGCCGGACGCACCAGCAGCTGGCCGGCCTCCCGCGCGGCCTCGCCGGCGCGGGTCGCGGGGTCGATGCCACGCATGCCGGTCGACTCACGCACTGGCTGAGACGAGCCGTTCGATGGCCAGTTCCAGGCGCGCCATGCCCTCCTGGATGTCCGCCTCGGGGATCACCAGCGACGGCGCCATGCGCAGCACGTTGGGACCGGCGACCAGTGCCATCAGCCCCTGTTCGAGCGCCAGCGGCAGGATATCCCGCGCCTTGCCCTCGTAGGCGTCGCTCATCTCCGCGCCGATCAGCAGCCCCATGCCGCGGATCTCCTTGAACACGCCGTACTTGCGGTTGATCACTTCGAGATGCTCGCGGAACAGCGCATGCCGACGCTCGACGCCTTCGAGCACCTCGGGGGTGTCGATGGTGGTCAGCGCCGCCAGGCCCACCGCGCAGGCCAACGCATTGCCGCCGTAGGTGGAGCCGTGGGTGCCCACCGCCAGCGACGGTGCGACGCGGTCGGTGGTGAGCATGGCGCCGATCGGGAAGCCGCCGCCCAGGGCCTTGGCCGAGGTCAGGATGTCCGGGGTCACGCCGTAGTGCATATAGGTGTAGAGCTTGCCGCTACGACCGACACCCGACTGCACTTCGTCTACCACCAAGAGCGCCTGGTGACGATCGCACAGCTCGCGCAGCCCCTGCAGGAACTCGGGGGTGGCCGGCGTCACGCCGCCCTCACCCTGGATCGGTTCGACCACCACCGCGCAGGTGTCGTCGTCGATCAGCTCGCGCACGCTGTCGAGATCGTTGAAGCGGGCGTGGTGAATGCCGCCGGGCACCGGCCCGAAGCCTTCGGAGTACTTGGGCTGCCCGCCGACGCTGACGGTGAACAGGGTGCGGCCGTGGAAGCCCTGCTTGAACGAGATGATCTTGTGCTTGCGCTCGCCGAAGTTGTCGAATGCCCAGCGCCGCGCCAGCTTGAAGGCTGCCTCATTGGCCTCGCCGCCGGAGGAGCAGAAGTAGACCTTGTCGGCGAAGGTGCGCGACACCAGCTCGCGCGCCAGATTCAGCGCCGGCTCGTTGGTGTAGACGTTGGAGAGGTGCCACAGCTTGTTGGCCTGGGTGGTCAGGGCATCAACCAGCTTGGGATGGCAGTGGCCCAGCGCGTTGACCGCAATGCCGCCGGCGAAGTCGATGTACTCCTTGCCCGCCTGATCCCACAGGCGGCTGCCCTCGCCGCGCACCGGAATCGCCTGCTGCGGCGAGTAGTTGGGCGTCATGTAGCGGTCGAATTCGTCTCTCGTCGGGCTTGCGGCCATCGTGGTCTCCTCACGGTTGGATGCGGTGTTGCTGGCGGCGGGCTGGCGTACACGCCGGGCCAGGACGAATCCGGGCGCACGGCGCCCGGCATTCGCAGGGTATGCAATCGAGTATAAGCAGGCGCCTGGCGCGGGGCTTTCAGCGTTGGGACGGCAAATTGCGAAAAGCGTCCTACGCTTGAAAGTCACGTGAAGCCGGTGCGGGGCGGTGATCGGCGGCGCCGGGCTACGCCCCTGCCAGCCTGCAGTCTACCTGCGCGGCGCCCTCGAGGACCATGTCGGCGCCAGACCCGGGCAGGGTCAGTGCCATGTCAGAGCGCCCGCGTCTCCCCGGCTTCGATTCCCGGACTCAGAGGGTGTTTACAAATTCGTCGAGCGAAGGCAAGACAAGGCAAAATCGGTCGAAAAAGCGGAGTTTACATGGGGTAAATGAGCATTTTGACCGGGCTCGCGTACGAGGCCGATTTTAACGCCGTATTGCCTAGCGTAGGCATTTTGTAAACACCCTCTCAAGGAGGTTTGCATGCAGATCGATCTCAGCACCAAGCACGCCATCGTCACCGGCTCCACCGCCGGCATCGGCCTGGCAATCGCCAAGGGGCTGGCTCAGGCCGGCGCCAGTGTCACCGTGACCGGACGCACCCAGGAACGCGTCGACCAGGCGATCGCCACGCTCACCCGCGAGGTGCCCGGCGCCAGCATCGACGGCGTGGCCGCCGATCTGGGCAGCGCCGAAGGCTGCCAGACGCTGATCGCGGCGCGCCCCGAGTGCGACATCCTGATCAACAACGTCGGTATCTTCGGCCCCAAGGACTTTTTCGAGATCGAGGACGCCGAGTGGCAGCAGTTCTTCGACGTCAACGTGATGAGCGCGGTGCGCCTGTCGCGTCACTATGCCCAGGGCATGAAGCAGCGCGACTGGGGCCGCATCCAGTTCCTCTCCAGCGAGTCGGCGCTCAATATTCCCGCCGAGATGGTCCACTACGGCATGACCAAGAGCGCGGTGCAGTCGATCTCGCGCGGGCTGGCCAAGGTGCTGGCAGGCACCCGGGTCACCGTCAACGCGGTGCTGCCGGGGCCGACCAAGTCGGAAGGCGTGGGCAAGATGATCGCCAAGATGGCCGCTGAACAGGGCGTGAGCGAGGCCGAGGCGGAAGCCAACTTCGTCAAGGACAACCGCCCCTCCTCGATCATCCAGCGGGTGGCCGAGGTCGAGGAGGTCGCCAACCTGAGCGTCTATCTGGCCTCGGAACAGGCCAGCGCCACCACCGGCGCGGCGATGCGGGTCGAAGGCGGTATCGTCGATACCATGGCCTGACCCTCGGCACCGGCTCTGGCTTGGCATCTGGGGCTGGGCACCTCGAACGACGCGTGCCAGCGGTATCACCGCTGGCACGCGTCTTGCGTCGAGCCCGCTGAAACGCCAGCGAGCGTAGCCCGTTTCAGCCCTCGAAGCGCTTGAAGATCACGCTCGCATTCACCCCGCCGAAGCCGAAGGCGTTGCAGATCGCGTGCTCCATCGCCATCGGGCGCGACTCGCCGTGGACCACGTCCATCTCTGCGGCCAGCGGGTCGGGGTCGAGATAGTTGCGGGTCACCGGCGCGATCTGGTCGCGCAGCGCCAGCAGGGTGAAGATCGCCTCGACGCCGCCGGCGGCGCCGAGCAGGTGGCCGGTGGCGGCCTTGGTCGCGCTGATCGCCGGGCGATGCTCGCCGAAGACGCGCTTGACCGCCGCCAGCTCGCCGCGATCGCCCACGGGCGTCGAGGTCGCATGCGCGTTGAGGTGGGCGATGTCGCTGGGGGCCAGGCCGGCCTGACGCAGCGCGATCTGCATCGCCCGGGCGGCGCCCTCGCCATCCTCCGGTCCGGCAGTCAGGTGGTAGGCATCCGAGGTGGTGCCGTAGCCGACCAGCTCGGCGATCGGCGTGGCGCCACGCGCCTGGGCGTGCTCCAGGGTCTCGATCACGATCACCCCGGCGCCCTCGCCCATGACGAAGCCGTCACGGCCCTGGTCGAACGGCCGCGAGGCCGCTTCGGGGGTGTCGTTGTAGTGACTGGAGAGCGCCTTGGCCGCGGCGAAGCCACCCAGGCTGACGCGGTCGATACACGCTTCACTGCCGCCGCACACGGCGATCTCCGCCTCGCCGGCATGGATCATGCGCGCGGCGTCGCCGATCGCCTGCAGGCCGGCGGCGCAGGCGGTCACCGGCGCGGCCAGCGGGCCCTTGAAGCCGTGGCGAATCGAGATGTGGCCGCAGGCCAGGTTGGCCAAAAACGACGGAATGGTGAACGGCGACAGCCGTCGCGGGCCGCGGCTGTCAGTGGTGCGCACCGCATCGGCGATCGCCGGGAAGCCACCGATACCCGAGCCGATCAGAGTCGCGGTGCGGGTCTTCTCGTCTTCGCTCTGGGGGCACCAGTTGGCCTGTCTGAGCGCGTCGTCGGCGGCCACCACCGCCATCTGGATGAAGCGGTCCATCTTGCGCCGCTCCTTGGGATCGATGGCGCGGTCGAGATCGAACCCGGCGCTGTCCTCTTCGATAGTCGGCACCGGGCCGCCGACGCCGACAGCGAGCCCCTCGACGGTCTCCGCGGGCAGGCGGCGCAGCCCGGAAGCGCCGGAGAGCAGGCGCTGCCAGACGGTTTCCAGCTGGCAGCCCAGCGGCGAAAGAATGCCCATACCTGTCACTACGATACGTCGCATGACGTTGTCCTTACTGGTCGTTGATCGAATATCACTATTACTGCGGCCGCTGGCCGGTGATCTCGGCGGATGGAGTAACGGCGGCCTCGGCGAGTGGATCTGCCACAGCGGTCTCCCCCGTGGCGGTATCCTGCATGGGAGAGCTGAACAGGGCCTCCCCTTGGGCCCGTGCACGCTCGGCGCGCTGACGCATCGCCGGCGTGGCGTCGGGGCCGGCTACCATCGCCACGTCGCGCGGTACCAGCGGCGTCCCCCGATGGCGGTCGTAGATGACCGGCACGATCGGCTCGCCGCTGTCACGATGCACCAGTTCGATACCGCGGGCGGCGATCGGCAGGTGGTATTCGCCCCAGGCGTAGAGTGTCAACAGCACCGGCGCCAGGCCCCGCCCCTTGTCGGTCAGGCGATACTCGAAGCGCGGCGGGCGGGTCTGATAGCGCTGCTTCTCGAGCAGGCCATTGTCGACCATACGCTCGAGACGCCGTGTGAGCATGTTGGAAGCAATACCGAGCCCGCGCTGGAACTGATCGAAGCGCGTCGCCCCCTGAAAGGCGTCGCGCAGGATCAGCAGCGTCCAGCTATCCCCCACGCAGGCCAGCGCGCGGGCGATGGGGCAGAGGTCGGGCTCGTCGCTCACTTTCATAATGCAAGCGACTGTACCCGATTCCCCGCGGCAGGGAAAGCCGGTGGCGCCAGCCCCAGGCCGTCTACGTCCGGTCGAAGGCCAGCCGCACCCGCGGCAGCGACTCGCCGAAGCGCTCGACCGTCTCTTCGGCCAGCCGGGTCCAGCCGCGCGCCTCCAGCGCCGGTGCCAGCATTAGGCTGGCATCGATTAGCACGCGTGCGTGGCCGGCGGCGAGCAGCGCCTCCACTGAGAGTTCGAGCAGGCGCGAGCCGACGCCCTGGCGGGTGATCGCGGGCCACACGTAGAGCGTCTCGATACGTCCGTCGTTGGCGTCGCGCTCGCAGAAGCCGACACAGTGGCCGTCGCACTCGGCGACCAGGGTCGGATAGAGGGTCTGGCGCGCCATCCACGCCTCGGCGGTGCGCGGCAGTGCCGCCGACCACGCCTCGCGCTGAGACAGGGTATAGCGGCTCGACGCCCCCTCCATGACCGCATGGTGAAAGACTTCGGCCTGATCAGCGGCATCCCGCGGCAGCGCTTCTCGAAAGCGGGTACGTTCAAGCATCGGGGTCTCTCCGGATTCGGCATGGGTGGTGAGCCGCGCCATCATCGGGCCAGCACCGGGTTTAGGCAACGTCAGCGTAGAGCGCCTCAAAGCGTGGAAAGCGCAGCGCGATGTCGCTGGTGGTTTCCAGCAGATGATGCGCCGTCTCATCGCTCCAACTCAAGACCACGAAGTCGGGGCTGGGTCCCATGTCGAACCAGTGCGGCACACCCGCCGGGATCAACAGCAGATCGCCGCGCTCACAGCCGATGACATAGACGCGGCCATTGAGATGGAGATAGAACACCACCTGGCCGTGGAGCAGCAGGTGCCAGTTGTCACTGTCGCTGCGCGACTCGCTGGAGAGACGCTCTCGCTCGAGCGTGCCTGCGCTGCCGTCGTCGAGATAGTGTGGGCTCATCCCGCGCAGCTCGACCCGCCGGCAGCCACTGGTCTGGCCGACCTCGTTGATGATCGGCGTGTAGTGTGCCAGCAGCGCCTCGCTCGGTGCGCGCTCCGGCATCGCCGGCAGCGGGTGATGGCGATAGTGGATCGCACTGGCATCGAGTTCGAGGCGCAGGCGCTCGGGTTCATGGGTCGTCAACAACGGCTGCTCGCCGTCAGCCTCGTGATAGACGCGTAGGAAACTCATCCAACCTCTCCCTGGTATGGCGCGACTCCGGCGCCGTCGAGATGCGTGCAGCCCGCTCCTTCGGGCCGCTCGCGGGGGTGCCACGCTGACAGTATGGCACCGCCTGCGCATCCGGCTAGGCCGGCGCGCGGCTACCCTGTCGGCTCCCCGCGGGTGCGGGTCACGGGCATGCCGCGCATTGCGCGCGGCCGCCGCAGCCGCCACCATGACGCTTTCTCGCCCCGCCGCGGCGCTGCCGCGCGGGGTGGCGCCATCATCGGCTTCGGACACGCCCGCCTTGACCACGCCAGATTCCAGACTCGACGCCCCCTCCGGGCCGCTTTCGCTGACCCCGATCGGCACTCTCGCCAGCGACTACCCCGACAAGTTCGGCATCCCGCGCCAGCCGGGGCTGGCCCCCAGCGCGCGTGCCATCCTCTATCTGGAGGCGGCGTTCGACGATCCGCTGGCAGTGGATGGGATCGATGCCTTCAGCCACCTGTGGCTGAGTTTCGTGTTCGATCGCAGCCCGACCACCTGGTCGCCCCGGGTGCGCCCGCCACGCCTGGGCGGCAACCAGCGCGTGGGGGTCTTCGCCAGCCGCAGCACCCACCGCCCCAATCGTCTGGGGTTGTCGCTGGTGGAGCTGGTGAAGGTCGAACTCAGCACCCGCCCCACGGCGGCGGCCGAGCCCATCGCCGGCTCGCCGCTGGCCGCCCGGCGCAGCCGGGTGAAGCTGCACCTGCGCGGCCACGACCTGTGTGACGCCACCCCGATCGTCGATATCCGGCCCTATCTGCCGTGGGCGGAGTCACAGCCGCAGGCGCGGGCCGGCTTCGCCCCGGCTGCCCCCGCGCCCATGGCGGTCGGTTTCAGTGACAGCGCCCGGCGCGCCCTCGCTGCACATGCCGACGGCGCCGGGCTGAGCACACTGATCGAGGAGGTGCTGGCCCAGGACCCGCGCCCGGCTTACCACGCCCGGGCCGGCGGCGACTCGGGGCGCGAGTACGGCGTCTGCCTGCGCGACGTCAATGTGCGCTTCCGGGCGATGTCCGACGCTACCGGCGACAGCCTGCAGGTGATCGCCATCGAACCGCGCGCGTCCGGGGCGGTCTGAGACACCAGCGGTTTAACATGCCTTTCACAACCGCTAGACGACTTGGGCTTCTCCGGCGGCAGGGCGTCGCGAGGGCGCTGTGAACCCCTCCCTGGGCGCTACCTTTGCCATCCCTGGCAAAGGACCCTCGCTCTGCCCTGCCCCCGGCGCCCATCGTGAGAGGGTTTGGAAATGAGCTCTTAGGCTGGCCTAGTGGCGCCACCCCCGCTAGGGTGCTCATATCAAAGACCGGAGCGTTACTACATGTTGAAATCGATCCTGGCGGCCGGGCTCGTCGCCCTGCCGCTGCTCTCGACCTCGGCGCTGGCCGATGCCGATCATCCCCATGTACGCCTGGAGACCAGCCAGGGCAACATCGAGCTCGAACTCGACGCCAAGGCGGCGCCGCGCACGGTGGCCAACTTCCTGCGCTATGTCGACGAGGGGCACTACCAGGGCACGGTGTTCCACCGGGTCATCTCCGACTTCATGATCCAGGGCGGCGGCCTGGATGCGGACCTCGAACCCAAGCCGACCCATGATCCGATCCCGCTGGAGAAGAGCGGCCTGAAGAACACCCGAGGCTCCATCGCCATGGCGCGCACCGCCAACCCGGACTCCGCCACCAGCCAGTTCTTCATCAATCTGGTCGACAACGACGCGCTGAACTATCGCGATCTCTACAACCCCGGCTACACCGTGTTCGGACACGTGGTCTCGGGCATGAACGTCGTCGACAAGATCGCCGAGACGCCCACCGGCCGCCGCGGGCCGCACGCCGACGTGCCGACCCAGCCGATTACCATCGTCGGCGCCGAGCGGGTCGACTGACGCGCGGCTCTCACACCGCATCCGCGCGCACCTTTCGAACCGGTGGACGACGTGGGCTTATCCAGCGGCAGGGCGTCGCGAGGGCGCTATGACCCCCTCCCTGGGCGCTACCTTTGCCATCCATGGCAAAGGACCCTCGCTTTGCCCTGCCCATGGCGCCCATCGTTAGAGGGTTTGGAAATGAGTGCTCATAACGACGAGAGCCCCGGCACCTGGGTGCCGGGGCTCCGTTCATTCAAGCTATCTGGGCTATCGCGCCGCAAGGCGATCCTGGCAGCGAGCAGCCGGGCTCAGTCGAAGCTCATGCCCAGACGCCGGCCGACCTCTTCGTAGGCTTCGATCACCCCGCCCAGCCCCTGACGGAAGCGATCCTTGTCCATCTTCTCGCGGGTCTTGGCATCCCATAGGCGGCAGCCGTCGGGGGAGAACTCGTCACCGAGCACGATCTCGCCGTCGAACACACCGAACTCGAGCTTGTAATCGACCAGCAGCATGCCGCCATCGAGGAACAGCTGCTTGAGCACCTCGTTGACGCGGAAGGTGAGCGACTTCATGGTCGCCAACTGCTCGGGCGTCGCCCAGCCGAAGGTCTCGGCCAGCGACTCGTTGATCATCGGGTCGCCCTTCTCGTCGTTCTTGAGGAACAGCTCGAACGTCGGCGGCTCCAGCGCGATACCTTCCTCGACCCCAAGACGCCGCACCAGGCCGCCCGCGGCCAGATTGCGCACCACGCACTCCACCGGGATCATCTCGAGCTTCTTGACCACGCACTCGGTATCGGAGAGCAGCTGATCGAAGTGGGTGGGAATGCCCGCTTCGGCCAGCTTGCTCATGATGAAGGCGTTGAAGCGGTTGTTGACCATGCCCTTGCGTTCCAGCGCTTCCTTCTTCTTGCCGTCGAAGGCGCTGGTGTCGTCGCGGAAGTGCAGCACCAGCCGCTGGGGGTCGTCGCTCAGATAGACCGACTTGGCCTTGCCGGCGTAGAGAAGATCGCGTTTTTGCATGGAGCTGTCTCCGCGTCGCCGCCGTCGGGCGGCTGTCTTGAGGTTGGGTGTCACGCAACGCCGCAGCGGCCGGCCTGTTCAGGCCACCCGCTGCCAGTCGGTGCCGTGGTCCTGGGTCGAGATCATCAGCCGCGACTCGTCGCCGTCGAGCAGCGGCGTCAGCGTTTCCAGGACGCGTTCGGGGTGGTTATTTTGCGCCGAGAGGTGCGAGCACACAATCCGCGCCAGCCGATCCAGGCCGAGCCGCTGCAGCAGCGTCGCCGCCTGGGCGTTGGCCAGATGCCCCCAGCGGCCGGCGACGCGGCGCTTGAGGTGGGGCGGATAGGGCCCCTCGGCGAGCATGCGCGGGTCGTGGTTGCACTCGAGGAAGAGCGCGTCGCAGTGGCGGAACGCCTCGACCACGTGCGCCGTGGGGTGACCGAGGTCGGTCAGCAGCCCCAGACTGCGCGCCTGGGCGCGGATCCGGAACTGGATCGGTTCACGGGCATCGTGGGGCACGGTCACCGGGTCGATCTCCAGCCCGCCGATGGCGAAGCGCGACTGGGGCGTGAGCAGATCGAGCTCGGGCACCTCGCCGAGCTTGCCCGCAAGCCAGCTGCCGGCGCTCAGGTGCACTGGCAAACGGTAACGCCGCGCCAGGGCACCGACGCCGGTGATGTGGTCGCTATGCTCATGGGTCACCAGCAGCGCCGAGAGCTGGCGCGGATGTACGCCGAGCCGCGCCATGCGCCGTTCGGCCTCGCGCATGCCGAAGCCGCAGTCGACCAGGATCAGCGTCTCGCCGTCGCTGACCAGGGTCGCGTTGCCCTTGCTGCCACTGCCCAGCGAGGCGAAGTAGAGCCCGGGCGCGGCCCCCGGCGCCAGCGGCGACCCCTGCACCATCAGCGCAGGGTCGCGGCGATGGCGTCGAGCAGGTCGCGCGCTTCGATCGGCGGCACCGGCTTGCCTTTGGGGTCGGTCACGGTCACCGAGGTGAGCGCGGCCTGGGACGCGAGCTGCAGACGATACGGGCGCGCCTCGTCGCTGCCGCCGCCGAACCAGTCGAACCAGCCGCCGCCCTGATCCTCGGGGCGATAGTCGACGAAGAACTCGCCGGCGCTGCGGTTCTGGTCGACCAGCTTGAGGCGCTGCTGGTCGAAGCCGTTCTGGAGCTGGTAGTAGAGCTCGGACCAGGCGCGGTTGGCATCCAGGGCGAGATTGAGCTGCCAGGTGCCGTCGCGATTGATCAGCTTGACCCGCTCACTCTGGTCGAGCGGCTGGGCCGCCAGGGAGACACCGCTGTCGCTGGCACCGCTGGCCTCCAGATAGGCCTTGATCCCGCTCAGGCACTGGCCGGCATTACCGATGTCGCAGCGCACCTCACTGGTGCCGCTACGCAAGCCCTGACGCAGGCTGATCGCGCCCTGGGCGGTCTGAATACGCCCCTTGGCGGGGTCGATGTCGGTGGCGCGCACGCCGTGGTCGACGGCGAAGCCCTGCAGCCGCGGCCACACGCTGGCCGGCGCGGCGTTGACCAGCAGCCAGCGCTCGTTGCCCGCCTGGCGCGCCTCGACGAACGACTGTCCTTCGCTCGGCCCCGCCGCCAGCGGCTGCGGCCGCGGCGCGTCGGTATCCGAAGAGGCCATGAAGTCGCTGTCCGCCTGGGGCACCGGCATCGAGTCCTGATAGCGGATCGGGTTGCTCGACGACGGCAGCTGCAGCGGTTCGCTCATCTTGGCATCGCGATACTCGTCATCGCGATTGTAGTAATAACCATCCTGGAACAGACCGCAGCCCGACAGCGTCAGCGTCGCGCACAGCACCAGGGGCATCCCTTTGAGGATGGGCTTCATGCATCCACCTTTGTTCGAAGCAAGTCTATTCGGCATCCGGCGTGCGCCGGCTCACGCGGTCTCGATTCCGGCCAGCTGCAATGCCTCGCCGACGCTGCCGTGGTAGCGCTCGGAGAGCCAGGTCAGCGGCAGGCGAATGCCCTTGTCGGCGTAGCCCATGCGGTTGAGCGCCCACTTCACCGGAATCGGATTGGACTCGATCCCCAGTGCGGTGTGCAGCGGCGCCAGGCGCGCGTTGATCTGGTGGGCACGCTCGTGGTTGCCGCCGGCGGCGGCCACGCACAGTTCGTGCATTGCCTTGGGCGCGACATTGGCGGTCACCGAGATATCGCCGTGGCCGCCCATCAGCATGAAGTCGCAGGCGGTGGGGTCGTCACCGGAGTAGAGCGCGAAGTCGCTGCCCTTGAGGCGGTCGATCAGCTCCTCGGCGCGCTCCAGGTTGCCGGTGGCATCCTTGAGCCCGACGATGCGTTCGAGCTCGGCGAGACGGAAGACGGTCTCGTTGTAGATATCCGAGCAGGTACGCCCTGGCACGTTGTAGAGAATGATCGGCAGCTCGCTGGCTTCGGCGACCGCCTTGAAGTGCTGGTACAAGCCTTCCTGGGTCGGCTTGTTGTAGTAGGGCGCCACGGACAGGCAGCAGTCGGCCCCGACCTCGCTGGCGTAGCGCGCCAGCTCCACCGCCTCGGCGGTGTTGTTGGCCCCGGTGCCGGCGATCACCGGGATGCGCCCGCCGACCTCCTCCACCACCGTGCGGATCACGTCGAAGTGCTCGGCGAACGACATGGTGGTCGGCTCACCGGTGGTGCCGGCGGCGACGATGGCATCGGTGCCCTGGTCGAGATGGAAGTTCACCAGGCGGCGCAGCGCCTCCCAGTCGATCTCGCCACCGGGCTTCATCGGTGTCGCCAAGGCGACGATGCTGCCTGTGATCATGTTGCGTTTCTCTCCCTTATGACCTGACGGGCGCGTGGGCCTGGCACAGGATTGCAAGACATGGACCAAAAACAAGACATGGGCCAAAAACAAGACACGGGCCAGAATGGAGGCCATCGCCAGGCCCGATAGGCCGCTCCGGACGCCCGCGGCACTGCCCGCGCTACGCTTTTCGCAAACACCGAATGGTACTCAGGCTGCCGCGACCTGTACAGCCGCGCCGCCGCCCCTGCTGCCCCCGGCGGCGCCCACGCCACCGAGCATTGACCGCCGAGATCGGCTATCGTTCGATGCCAGTGGCACGCTGACTCGCATCAACCGCCGAAGCGTGCCCCTGTTTCCCCGTCTTCACGGCTCATGGGAGGCCAGCATGACACTCAGCATCGGACAACCGGTCGAGGACTTCTCCGCCGAGGCCACCAGCGACACCACCTTCCGCCTCAGCGACTACCGCGGCCAGCAGGTGGTGATCTACTTCTATCCCAAGGACAGCACCCCCGGCTGCACCACCGAAGGAGGCGACTTCCGCGACAACATCGACGCCTTCCGCGCCGCCAACACCGTGGTGGTCGGGGTCTCCCGCGACGGCCTCAAGGCGCACGAGAACTTCAAGGCCAAGCAGGGCTTTCCGTTCGAGCTGATCTCGGATCGCGACGAAGCGGTGTGCCGTCAGTTCGACGTGATCAAGCTCAAGAAGATGTACGGCAAGGAGCACCTGGGCGTTGAGCGCAGCACCTTCCTGATCGACGCCGAGGGCAAGCTCGCCCGCGAGTGGCGCGGGGTCAAGGTACCGGGCCACGTCGACGAGGTGCTCGCCGCGGCCCAGGAACTCAACGGCTGAACACCCTCACTGAGATGTGATCTCGGCCTGGCTGGCGATACCCCGCGGCCAGGCCTGGACCAGCGCCTTGATCAGGGTCGCCAGGGGAATGGCGAAGAAGATGCCCCAGAAGCCCCACAGCCCGCCGAAGAAGAGCACCGCCAGGATGATCGAGACCGGATGCAGGTCGACCGCTTCCGAGAACAGGATCGGCACCAGCACGTTGCCATCCAGCGCCTGCAGAATGGCGTAGGCCAGCAGCACGTAGAAGAACTGCTCGCCCACGCCGAAGTGGAAGCCCGCCACCGCGGCGACCGGCAGCGTGGCCACCGCCGCGCCGATATAGGGCACCAGCACCGACAGCCCCACCACCAGCCCTAGCAGCGCCGCATAGGGCAGCCCGAAGGCCCAGAAGGTGATGAAGGCGACACTGCCGACGATGATGATCTCGATGGTCTTGCCGCGCACGTAGTTGGCGATCTGATCGTCCATCTCCTGCCACACCCGCGTCATCAGCGTGCGCTGGCGCGGCAGCAGCGAGAGCAGGAAGGCAACCAGACGTTCGCGATCCTTGAGCATGAAGAAGACCAGGATCGGCACCAGCACCAGATAGATGATCAGCGCCATCAGGCTACCCAGCGAGGCGAGCGAGAGGGTCAGCGCGCGCTGGCCCAGGGTAGAGGCCTGGCGCCCGGCGGAGGCGATCCAGCCCTGGATCTGATCCGGGGTCACCACCGTGGGATAGCGCGCCTGCAGCTCATCGAGCCAGAGCTGGCTGCTGGCGAACATGCGCGGCGCCTCCTGTACCAGCTCCACCAGTTGATTCCACACCAGCGGCAGCACGATCAGCGCCAGCGCCAACAACGCGCCGAGGAACAGCAGGAACACCAGCCCCACCGCCAGCAGCCGTGGCAGCCCGCGGCGTTCGAGCCAGCCGACCACGCCCTGCAGCAGAAAGGCCACCACCAGCGCGGTGAAAAAGGGCGCCAGCGCCTGCCCCATCCAGATCACCACGGCGAAACCGCCAACCAGCAGCGCCAGCAGGACGATCGCCTGTTCGTCGGAGAGGTAGCGCTCGAACCACTGCCGCAATACGCCTTTCAAACTCATGCCTCGCTATCCTTACCCGCCTTGCGCAGCCAGTAGCGGTAGCTACCCGCCTCTGCCGTGCGCTCGACCAGGGTGTGGCGGCTGTGCGCGGCGAAACTCTCGAAATCCCGCCACGAGCCGGCGTCGGTGGCGACCACTTCGAGCAGCTCCCCCGGCTGCATGCCGGCGAGCGCCTGCTTGGCCTTGAGCAGCGGTAACGGACAGCTCAGACCCGAGGCGTCGAGCCGATGATCGGGGGCGTGAGACATGACACTTCCTGCATCGGATGAGTGGGCAGCGGGGCGACAGTTGCATACCCTGGGGTTTGCAGGCAACGTCTGCCACAGGCTGCGGTCGAAGGCATCATAGCGCAGAACCGACAGCGACTTCCGTCGCTTTCGTCGGCGTCCATACGAGAAGGTCGATGATCAAGAGATTGCATGCGCGCGCGTCGCGCGGAGTGCTGCTGGGCACGCTGGCCGTCGCGACTCTCGGGCTCGGCGGGGCGCCTGCCCTGGCACAGCAGACTGGCATGGAGAGCCCTCAGCGGGCTGGTATAGAGAGCCCTCAGCGGACCGGCATGGAGAGCCCTCAGCGGGCTGGTATAGAGAACCCCCAACCATCCGGCGGGGGGAGCTATCAACTGCCCGATATGGGCAGTACCAGCGCCACCGTCACCACCAGCGACGAGCACCGCCTAGGACGTGCCTGGCTACGCCAGTTCCGCGCCCAGACCGACCCCTGGCAGGACCCCATCGCCCAGACCTACGTCCGGTCGATTCTCGCCCGGCTGGTGCCCTACAGCGGCGTCGACGACCAGCTGGTGGTGACGCTGATCGACAGCCGCCTGCTCAACGCCTTCGCCGTTCCCGGCGGTATCGTCGGGGTCAACGCCGGCCTGTTCGCCTCGGCCCCGGACGAGGACGAATTCGCCTCGGTGCTGGCCCACGAGCTGGGCCATCTGGCCCAGCGCCACTACGCCCGGCGCATGGCGCGTATCGAACAGACCCAGCTACCGACCATGGCCGCCATGCTCGCCGGGATGATCATCGCCGCCGGTGGCGGCGGTGGCGCCGGGCTGGCGACCATGGTCGGCTCCACCGCCGCCTTCGCCCAGGACCAGCTGGCCTACTCGCGACGCTTCGAGCAGGAGGCCGACCGCGTGGGGCTCAACGCCATGGCCAAGGCGGGCTTCGACCCGCAGGCGATGCCGAAGATGTTCCGCTCGCTGCAGAAGCTGGCCACGCTGCAGGGCGGCAACCCGCCGGAGTTCCTGCTCACCCACCCGGTCACCGAATCGCGCATCAGCGACACCCAGGCGCGCGCCGACCAGCTACCCTCGCCACCCGCCCACGACGACACGGCTTACGCCATGATACGCGCCCGCGCGCTGCTGCTGCTCAATCAGGATACGCCCTCCCAGGCGCTGACCGAGCTCGAACAGGATCACCCGCCCGAAGCTGCGGTGCGCTATCTGCAGGCGCTGCTCGCGGCCCGGCAGGCACACTACAGCGAGGCGCTGGCGACCCTCGACGCGCTGGCCAAGTCCCACCCGGATCTATCGATGATCCCCGCTACCGCCGCGCAGATTGCCTTCGACGCCGACGACCGCCCCGGCGCCCTGGAACGGGCGCGGCGCATCCTGCGGCTCTCCCCTGGCTACTTCCCGGCGCAGTGGGTCGAGGCCGAGGCGCTTTTGCAGATGCAGCCGGGCCAGGCCTTCGATGTCCTGCGTGGGATAAGCGAACAGTACCCGGAAGACCCCAACGTGTTCGGCCTGCTGGCCGAAGCCGCCGGGCGCAGCGGGCGCGAAACCTGGGGCCAGCTGGCGCGGGCCGAGCAGTTGCAGCTCGAAGGGCAGATCGACACCGCGATCCGCCAGCTCGACTCGGCCAGCGAGAGCGCCAAGCGCAGCGGCGACTACGCCATGGCCAGCCGGATCGCGCAGCGGCGCCAGGATTTTCTCGACTATCGCGAGGCGATGCAGAACTTCTGAGCGACGCACATGCTGGCGGCATCGGGACCCGCTGCTCGTCGCCCCAAGTCGTTATCTCAATCGCTCGCCAACGCCGCAGCGATCGCATCGAATAGCGACATCGGCTCGATCACCATCCGCCCCATCGGCTTGGGCGCCGCAGCGTGCTGCACGATCACCAGCTCGCGCCGCGGATTGACGTAGAGATACTGGCCGTGAATGCCGCGCGCCGCGAAGGCGCGATCGCGGCGCGAGGGCTCGGTCCAGCCGCTCCACCACATGTAGCCGTAGTCGATCGACTCGCCGCCGGCGAGCACGCTCGGCTGCGTGGCCTCGGCAATCCACCCTGACGGCAGCAGAGACGCCCCCGCCACACAGCCGCCTTCGATCAAAAACTGACCGAAGCGGGCGTAGTCGCGTAGGGTCGCGGCGATGCCGCTGCCGCCGATCTCGACACCCCGCGGCGACGCCAGCCACCAGCTGGCATCCGCCTCCATGCCATAGGGCTGCCACAGCTTCTGGGTCAGGTAGTCGGCCAGCGGACGCCCCACGGCACGGCTGACCATCTCCGCCAGGATCTGGGTCTCGCCGGTGCTGTAGTTGTGCCGCGTACCCGCCGGCGCCACCCGCGGCAGCGTCGCCATCAGCGCCATCGCCGCATCCGGGCGCTGTTCGAGCTGGGCCGCCAGCAGCGCCCGGCGGTCGGAGCCCGGGTCAGTGTAGGTCTCGTTCCAGCCCACCCCGGAGGCCATCAGCAGCAGCTCGCGCAGGGTCACCGTGGTATAGGCGCTACGGGCAAGCGCTGGCACATAGTCGCCCACCCGCGCGGCCAGCCCCTCGGCGATGGCACCGTCGTGGATCGCCATGCCGGCGAGCGTCGAGGTCACCGACTTGGCCACCGACATCGACATCCAGCGGGTATCGGGGCCATTACCACGCTGATAGGTCTCGTAGCGGATCTCCCCGCGGTGCAGCACCAGAAAGCCGGTGACGCTGTTCAGCGCCAGGTAGTCGTAGAGATCGTAGTGCTCGTCACCCTGCGCCACGCTGATCTCGCCCAGCGCCCGGGGCGAGCGTGGCAACTCACGCACCGCTGCGCCGGCGGCGATGGTTCGCGACGGAAACAGGCGCTGGATATTGCGATAGGTCGATACCGCCAGATCCGGCGTCAGGTGACCCGAGTAGGCATCGGTGACGCTGCTGATCGGCTCCGCGGCATGGCGGTAGCCGGCGGTATGGGAAGCGGTGTGGTCGAGTGACCCTGGGGGCATGGCGATTCTCCTCGGCGAATCCCCCATCTCTATCACAGTTGCGTGCCTGGTAGCTTCGCACTCGCCTGCCGCATCGACGATATGGGCGACGACATCAGCGACAACGCAAGACACAGCAGACTATGGGCTGTCGGAAACGGGCAACTGGAAACGGGGCGACGTGCCAGGGAGAGCGAAAACGAAGAAGCAATGGTGGGTCGTGTAGGATTCGAACCTACGACCAATTGGTTAAAAGCCAACTGCTCTACCAACTGAGCTAACGACCCATTGCAGACGATCGACGAGGGTGTCGGATCGATTGCCGAGAACGGCGAGGGAGAGATCGATGGTGGGTCGTGTAGGATTCGAACCTACGACCAATTGGTTAAAAGCCAACTGCTCTACCAACTGAGCTAACGACCCAAAACTTGCAAACTGCATCGACCCGTCGGCGGTGGTGGGTCGTGTAGGATTCGAACCTACGACCAATTGGTTAAAAGCCAACTGCTCTACCAACTGAGCTAACGACCCTTACCGACTGGGCGCACATACTAATGGTAAGCCTCGGAGCAGGCAAGCGTTTTTTCCCACCTTCCCGCGCCGGTTGCTTACCGCGGGTCCGATGCCAAGAACCCGCCAAGACCCCATCAAGCACAGGCCGAGAACTCGCCAAGAGCCGGCGAAGGCCCCAAGCCGAACCCGCGTCGCGCAGACGCGGGGTCGGCCATGGTCAAACCGCGGCGAGATCAGGCGTCGCGGCGCGGCCGCCGCGGCTTCTTCATCGCCGTGACCGGGCGCCGCTTGTTCTTGTCGCGGCTCCAGCGATTCTTCTCGTCCGGGGTCAGCTCCGGCACCTTGCGCGGCTCCAGCCCGGCCATGGTGGAGAGTTCGTCGATCTCGTCCTGGGAGAGTTCGAGCCACTCGCCGGCCTTGGCGCGCTTGTCGAGGAAGATATTGCCGTAGCGCACACGCTTGAGCCGGCTCACGGTCAGCCCCTGGGACTCCCACAGCCGGCGCACCTCGCGGTTGCGACCTTCGAGGATCACCACGTGGAACCAGGTGTTGATGCCCTCGCCGCCGAACTCCTGGACATCGGTGAAGCGCGCCGGGCCATCCTCGAGCATCACGCCCTCGACCATATTGACCACGTGCTCGCGCTGTACTTCGCCCATGACCCGCACGGCGTATTCGCGCTCGATCTGGTGCGACGGGTGCATCAGCCGATTGGCCAGCTCACCGTCGGTGGTGAACAGCAAAAGCCCGCTGGTGTTGATGTCGAGACGCCCGATCGCGATCCAGCGCTCGCCCTTCAGGCGCGGCAGCCGCTCGAACACGGTGCGCCGCCCTTCCGGGTCCTTGCGCGTGCACAGCTCGCCTTCCGGCTTGTTGTACATGATCACCCGGCGCGGCACCTCGTCGTTGGCGCGCAGGTTGACCGGCCGGTCATCGAGGGTGATCCGGTCGCGCATGCCGACCCTGTCACCCAGGGTGGCGACACTGCCGTTGACCTTGACGCGCCCGGCGCCGATCGCGGTCTCCATCTCGCGGCGCGAGCCGTAGCCGGCCCGGGCCAGCACTTTCTGCAGTTTTTCGGTATTGGTGTCTGTCATGGGTCTATCGATGCCTCATCGGCTGCGGGAAGCCAGGCTCAGGGATCCTGTTCGTCCGAGGCTTCCGGGGTGTCCGCGCCCGTGGCGTCGGCGGTGGAGTCCGGCTCCACCGCCTGGCGCTGGCGGGCGCGTTCGGCCAGACGTGCGTCGAGCTCGGCAAAACTCAACGACTGGCCGGGGGACGCCGTCTCGGCGTGCTCGTCTGCGTCGGGCACTGCCGACGCTGCCGAAGATACTGTCTGTTCGTCGCCGCTCGGCGTATCGCTCTCCGCCGCAAGGCTCTCGCTTTCCGACGCCGGGCTCTCGCTCTCCGACGCCGGCGGTGTGTGCAGCGCGGTCTCGAAGGTCTCGAAATGCTTCAGCTCGTGCATCGGCGGTAGCGCATCGATACTCTTCAACCCCAGGGCGTCGAGAAAGGCCCGCGTGGTGGCATAGACCGCCGGGCGCCCAGGGACGTCACGCTGGCCCACGGCGCGTATCCAGCCGCGCTCGATCAGGGTGCGCATGATCGAACTCGACACCGCCACGCCGCGCACCTCTTCGATGTCGCCGCGGGTCACCGGTTGACGATAGGCGATCAGCGCCAGGGTCTCCAGCAGTGCCCGCGAGTAGCGCTGCGGGCGCTCGTCCCACAGCCGCGAGACCCACGGCGAGTAGCGCTGGCGAATACGCACCTGATAGCCGGAGGCGGATTCCATCAGTTCCAGCGCCCCACCCGCCAGCAGCCGCTCGGAGAGCTTGTTGAGCGACTCCCGGATCGCCGCCCGCGAGGGCGGCTTGCCCTCGTCGAACACCGCCTCGATCCGCTCCAGCGACAGCGGCTCACCCGCGGCCAGCAGCACGGCCTCGAGAATCTCGTCGAGCGCCGGCGTCAGGTAGGGATCGGTCAGACGGTTCATGGTATCGCTTCGCTATCGCTGCTGTCGGCCGGACGACGCGCCGCTGTCGCTCACGCCATCGGTCTCGAAGGCCGGCTCGTCCGCCGCGGCGTCTGTCATGTCGTCGGCGCCGGCCTCCAGCGCCAGCCGCGCACGCACGTGGATCGGCGAGAGCGGCGCATTCTGCACGATTTCGATCATCGACTCACGCGCTAATTCGAGAATCGCCATGAAGGTGACGATCACCCCGGCGCGCCCTTCGCGGGGGGTGAACAGCGCCTCGAACGGAGTGAATTGATCGGCACGCAGCCGCTGCATGATCGCCTGCATGCGATCCCGGGTCGACAGCGCCTCGCGGCTGATACGGTGCGACTGGCGCAGATCGGCACGCTTGAGCATCTGCCCCAGCGCGCCGAGCAGCTCGCCCAGCTCGACGTCCGGATGCACCACCCGCGGCGTGAGCGTGGGCAGCGCCGCCTGGGCCGGATGCCAGTCGCGGCCCTGGCGCGGCAGCGCGTCGAGTTCCTCGGCGGCGAGCTTGAGCTGCTCGTACTCCTGTAGCCGGCGGATCAGCTCGGCGCGGGGGTCCTCCTCGTCGTCATCCTCCGCCGCCTTGGGCGGGCGCGGCAGCAGGCTGCGCGATTTGATCTCGGCGAGCATCGCCGCCATCACCAGATACTCGCCGGCGAGATCGATCTCCATCGCCTGCATCAGCTCGACGTACTCGACGTATTGATGGGTGATCGCGGCGACGTTGATCGCCAGAATATCCAGGTTATGGCGCCGGATCAGATAGAGCAGCAAGTCCAGCGGCCCCTCGAAGGTCTCGAGAAAGACCTTGAGCGCCTCCGGGGGAATATAGAGATCCTCGGGCAGTTGGGTCAGCGTCTCGCCGTTGACCCGCACCACGAAATCCAGCGGCAGCTGCTCGGGTGACGCCGCCTCGGCGGCATCGGGTTCCTGCTCGGAATCGATCACGCGCATGCCGCCTCTCCGCCGGGTGCTGGATGAAATCGCTCAACGCCAATCCGGCAGTCTAACAAGGGATGGACGCCCGCGGGATAGCGGGCCGGATGACAGCAAAGTTCAGGGGCGGCGAGTCGCCTATGGTGACGTCTCGATTCACTCAGGCCAGCCGCTCGAAACCGGCACTTGGCAACGTCACGTGGCACCACCCGTTGGCGTGGTTACTGGTCATGACGGTAGGGAACCATCACTCGGGATCGAGCATATAGCGGCGTAGCGCACGCTCTTCACGCATGAGATGAACGATCAATATCCGTTCGCCCTCCTGGCGATAGAACACCCGACAGGGTGGCACCACCACTTCGCGATAACCGGAGCCCGGCAACTCCGGCGGCTGGCGCCCGGAGGCCGGGAACTCGACCAACCTCTCGACCGCCCTGAGCACCCTTGCGACCAGCGCCCGGGCAGCAGCAGGATTGTCCAGCGCAATATACTCGGCGATCTCGTCGAGCGCCTGTAGCGACGGCTGGGACCAGAGGAGCTCAGCCACGACAGCAGGTCACTAGAGCCATCTGCTCAGGGACCCGCGCGCCGCCTGATGATCCAGAGAACGTCCCTCCTGCAGCGCACGCTCACCGCGCGAAAGGCCCTCGAGGAGTGCCAGGCGCCGCTGCATGAACTCGTAGTCGTCGATATCCACCAGATAGGCGGAAGGCCTGCCGTGCTCGGTAATCATCACGGGCTCTTTCGACACACGCAGCTCGCCAAGAATCTGCGTCGCACGGCGCTTGAGGTTGGTTACCAGCTCGACTTTCATCGCTATCTCTCCCGCATTCACGCACGACACACGACACCGCAGTGGGTGCCAATAGGGAGCGTCGCGCCTAGTGACACTAGAGTATCACTTCCAAGCCGCGCCGGTATCCGCGCTCAGCGCCCCTCACGAGCGAAGCGCCGATAGCGAAACTCGGCGTCACGACTGGCGTCGACGATAGCCAGCGTCTGGATCTGGTCGTGATAGGGCGAACGCTCGCACACCGGGTCCATCTGGCTGGCGTCGCCGGTGAGTGCGAGCGCCTGGCAGCGGCAGCCGCCCCAGTCGATCTCGCGCCGTTCGCAGCTCTGGCAGGTGTCCGGCATCCACGCCGTGCCGCGATAGGCGTTGAACGCCGGGCTGTCGTACCAGATCTCGCCGAGGCCGTGTTCGCGCACGTTCCAGAACGCGAGGCCGGGAATCGTCTCCGCCGCGTGGCACGGCAGCACGCGCCCAGCCGGGGTGACATTGAGCGATTGCCGCCCCCAGCCGTTCATGCACGGCTTGGGCAGGCGCGCATAGTAGTCCGGCACCACGGCATCGATCACCAGCTTGCCCGCGAGCCGCTCCCGCGCGGCCTCGACCAGCGCCAGCGCCTCCATCACCTGCTCGCGCGGTGGCATCAGCGCAGCGCGGTTCTCCAGCGCCCAGCCGTAGTACTGGGCGTGGGCGATCTCCAGGCGCCGTGCGCCCAGGTCGAGCGCGAGCTCCACCAGCTCGGGCAACTGGTGCAGATTGTGGCGGTGGATCACGCTGTTGAGGGTCAGCGGCAGGCCGGCGTCGGTAACCTCGGCGGCAAAGGCGCGCTTCTTCTCGAACGCGCCGGGCAGGTTGGCGATGCGATCGTTGACCTCGGCAGTGGCGCCCTGGATCGAGAGCTGCACATGGTCGAGCCCAGCCTCGGCCAGGGCATCGAGCCGCGCCCGCGAGAGATTGACCCCGGCGGTGATCAGATTGGTGTAGAGCCCGTGCTCGACGCAGCTCGCCACCAGTGCTTCGAGGTCCGACCGCGCCGCCGGCTCGCCGCCGGAAAGATGCACTTGCAGCACGCCCAGTTCGGCGGCTTCGGCGAAGACACGCTGCCAGGTCGCCGTGTCGAGCTCGTCGCGCTTGCGCGTCAGTTCGAGCGGGTTGGAGCAGTACGGGCACTGCAGCGGGCAGCGGTGGGTCAGCTCCGCCAGCATGCCGAGCGGCGGCGCGGGACGGGCGGAATCATCGAGATGACTCATGCCACTTCCAGCACTTGCTTGAGGATCAGGTCGGCGAGCATGGCGCGCACGTCGCCGAGAATGCGTTCGCGCGGGGCGGCGAAGGTGGCGGCCAGATCATCGACGATGGCGCCGATATCGCGTTCGCCGTCGACCCGAGAGAGGACCTCTCGGGCCACCGGATCGAGCTGGAACACGCGCTCCGGGGCGAGCAGCACCCAGCCGCCGCGGGCCTTGTCTTCACGCAGTCTGACGCCGCGCGGCAGACGTACGATCGCCTCTTCGGCGAGTGCTGGCGCGGATGGATTCATGTCGGCTGCCCTCCCCTTTCAGCCTCGCCGTTCCAGGCTCCCGGCGGGACTTGGCCCGTCCCTTTCGAACCGGAGCCGACGTAGGCGTGCTGGAGCGCATCGAGCATGGCCCACAGCACGCTGCACTTGAAGCGCAGCGCATCGATCACCGCCTGCTGCTGGTCGGCGCGCTGGGCGTGGCGCTTGACGTAATCCAGCGCCATCTCCGCATCCCGCGGCGCCTGGGTCAGGCGCGGCTCGAAGTAGGCCAGGGTCTCGGCCGAGACGAAGTCATAGTGGGCCAGCATGCCGCGCACCCGCTGGCCGATCACCATCGGCGAGAACAGCTCGGTGAGCGAAGAAGCCACCGCTTCCAGCAGCGTGCGGTCGCGCACGAAGTGAGTGTAAGCCTCCACCGCGAAGCGCGTGGCCGGCAGGATGCCGCGGGTCGAGACCACCAGCTCACGCGCCAGCCCCAGGCCATCGGTCAGCTTCAGCCAGCGCGCAATGCCGCCCTCGCCCGGCGCCTCGCCGTCATGGTCGACCAGCCGCGCACGCCAGATGCGGCGCAGCTCGGGATCGTCGAGACGCGCGATCAAGGAGGCATCCTTGATCGGGATCATCGCCTGGTAGTAGTAGCGATTGAGCGCCCAGGCCTGCACCTGGCGCTTGTCCAGCTCGCCGTTCTGCAGCATCAGCTGGAACGGATGGCGATGGTGATAGCGGGTCTCGCCCACCTCGCGCAGGCGCGCTTCCAGCGCTGCCATGCTCAGGGGTTCGACCAGATCGGGATGGTTCTCGACTTTCAGCTGCGACACGCAAGCTCCATGCCGTCGTAGGCGATTTCCCAACCCGCGCGCTCGGCCTGGGCGCGCTCCGGCGAGCCCTCGATCAGCACCGGGTTGGTGTTGTTGATATGCACGAAGACACGCCGGCGCACCGCCAATCCGGCGAAGGCGGCGATACTGCCCGCGTCGCCCGACATCGACATGTGCCCCATGCGTGCGCCGGTCTTGACGCCGACACCGGCAGCGATCATCTCGTCGTCGCGCCATAGTGTGCCGTCGAACAGCACCAGGTCGGCGCCCTCCAGACGCGCGGCCAGGGCCGGGGTCATCGCTGCACAGCCGGGGATGTAGTAGACCCGCGAACCGGCGCCGATGAACTCCACGCCCACGGTATCCTCGCCCTCGACGCCGATCTCGACCGTGTCGCCCTCCAGGTAGAGCGCGGTCTTGCCCGGCACCGCGAAGAGCTTCGCGCTGACGCCATCGAGCAGCTCGAAGGCGGTTTCCAGGGCCACCGGCTCGCGGGTCACGCATTCGGCGTTGAGCACGCCGAAGATCGGGTTGGTCTCGAGCACCGCCTGGATCGACGGCGTGGCCAGCAGCCGGAACGGCGAGCGCTCGCGCAGGTTGAGCAGCCCGCCGATATGATCGACGTCGGCGTTGGTCAGCAGCACGCTGCGAATCGGGGTATGGCGGTCACCGTGCTGCGGCTGCAGCACCGGGTTTTGTCGAATCTGGGCGAGAATCTCGGGGGCGCAGTTGATCAGCGCCCACTGCTCGCCATCGCGACTGATGGCAATCGAGGATTGCGTGCGCGGGGTGATGCGCGGGTCGCCGGCCCAGGCCAGGCGGCACACCTCGCACCGACAGTTCCACTGCGGGGAGCCGCCACCGGCGGCCGCCCCCAGCACGCGAAGCCGCAGACCCGCGGCTTCGCCTGCACCTGCTGCCGAACTCAAAACTCGGCGGGCATGTAGTCGTTGATTTCCATGCCGACGCAGATTTCCTTCACTTCCGGGGTCGTCCAGCTCATGGCGAGCTCCTTGAGTCGAGTGGCGTGGCGCTCCAACGAACGCCTGTGCATTCTAGCCAATCCGGCCCGACTACGTGAAACAATTAGCCGGTAAACGATCGTCTCGGTTCAGCCACCCGCCGCTTCGGCGGTGCGATAGCGCCCGGCATAGTCGAACAGCTTCTCGCCCAGACGCCAGTAGCGGCCGCTCTTGCGCGCAATGACGAAGTCCGGCGCCCGCAGGCGATGCGCTTCGGCAGCGGCCTCCTCGGCCGAGGCCGGCTGCCAGTCGCTGCCCGGAGCACGTAGATGCTGGCGCAGGAAGACCCGCGCGAAGACGTGGCGCTGGGCTCGGGTCTCGAGGCCGAACCACTCATCCAGGGTGTCACCATCCTCGTCGTGGTAGGTGACCTTGAGGCGCGGCACGCCGCGGCCGTTGGTGGTCGCCTGCAGCTGCATGCCGCTGACCCGCAGCACCTTGGCGTGTTTGAGCTTGAGCGCATCGCGCAGCTTGTCGTCGGGGTCGACCAGGCGCTCACCGCAGTGGCCACAGGCGCGTGCAGCGATGTCGTTCTCGCCGCCGCACTGCTCGCACACCTTGAAGCGGAAGCGAAAGGTGCACTGCACCTTATTACTGGCGCCCGAAGCCGCGCCCTTGGCTTTATTGGCGCCCGCCCCCACGCCGACACCGGCTGACGCGTCCGGGTTCGACCTGTCGTCTTGCGCGCCGGGTTGGGCGTGATCGACAGCGTCGCGTGTAGAGCGCGCGCGGTCATGGGCGAGTGTAGAGAACACCAGCCCCTGGCAGCGGCGGCCGTGATGCTCGATCACCAGCTCGCCGTCACGCTTGCCCCAGAAGGTGTTGGCGAAGCCGCACTCGGGGCACTCGACCTGGACCGGCTCGCTCTCGCTGTCCGGACGCGCCTGATCGATCTCGGGGGCGTAGAGATCCCACGGGTTGCCGGCGTAATCGAGCACCAGACAGTCGCGCTTACCGGGCGAGAGCCGCAAGCCGCGGCCGACGATCTGCTGATAGAGCCCCACCGACTCGGTCGGCCGCAGGATCGCGATCACATCCACATGAGGGGCGTCGAAGCCGGTGGTGAGGACCGCCACGTTGACCAGGCACTTGAGCTCACGCGCCTTGAAGGCGGCGATCAGCCGCTCGCGCTCCGGCCCCGGCGTCGCCCCGGTGACCAGGGCGCTGGCCTCCGCCGGCAGCAGGCCCAGCACCTCCTCGGCATGCGCCACGGTGGCGGCGAAGATCATCACCCCTTCGCGGTCGCGGGCGCGCTCGATCACGTCGGCCACGATCTGTGGCGTGGCACGGTTGCCCTGGACCACCCCGTTCAGGTCGCGCTCGGCGAACTGGCCATTGCGCTGCGCCGTGAGCTGCGAGAAATCGTAGAACGCCAAGGCGGCGTCGAGGCGCCGCGGCTCGGCCAGATAGCCCTGGCGCACCATCACCCGCAGCGGCTGCTCGAATACACAGTCGCGAAAGAAGGCATCCTCCGGCCCCTTGACCATGCCGTGGTAGTGGCGATAGTAAAGAAAGCCCTCCCCCAGCCGGTAGGGGGTGGCGGTCAGCCCCAGAATCTTGAGATTGGGCCGCGCCTGGCGCAGCCGGGCGATCACCTGGGCATAGCTCGAGGATGCCCGCGCCCGCGCCGCAGCGCTCGTCTGCGTTTCGGACTCCGCCCCGCCGTGGCGCAGCGCGACCCGGTGGCACTCGTCGATCACCAGCAGGGTGAAGTCACCGGCGGCGAACGCCTCGAGGCCGTTGACCACCGACTGCACCGAGCCGAACACCACCTGGCGCGCGCTCTCCTTGCGCTTGAGACCGGCGCTGAAGATATCCGCCTCTAGCCCGTAGGCGAGGTACTTGGCGTGGTTCTGCTCGACCAGCTCACGCACGTGCGCCAGCACCAGTACGCGCCCCCGCGCACGCCTGGCCAGCTCGGCGATCACCAGCGACTTGCCGCTCCCCGTGGGCAGCACCACCACCGCCGGGTCGTCACTGCCGCGAAAGTGGGCGATGACGTTGTCGACGGCCTGGGTCTGGTAGGGGCGGAGTTGGGGGCGTTGGCAGACATGGCGCGAGGGTAGCACGCGCACCGCCGCCGGGCAGCCGCGCCTGCCGTGGCAACACCGCAGCGCACACGGTCAGGCCCTGGCCGGCGATCTCGCTTACACTGGGGGGATCGCCTTCGAACCGGGCCGTGTCGCCAACGGCATCACCGCTCATGGCTCGAAGCCTGATTGACTTGATTTAGCGGAGCGCCACCATGTCATCCGAACAGACGCCACTGGCGCAATACATAGAGCGGCTGCGCGCCGAAGAGATCGATATCGAAGCCATGGACGAACAGGCCGCGCGCCTGCGTCAGGATCATCTGGAGTTCGTGCTGGTGGTAGCGGCCGACGAGCCGGCCTTCTTCCAGCTGATGCTGCCCGGGGTGTGGCAGGCCGCCGCGTCGACCAATCGTCTACGGCTGCTGGAGACCGCCAACGACGTGATGAACACGATCAAGGCGGCCAAGCTGGTGGTCCACCAGGAAGCGGTGCACGTCAGCGTCGAGCAGTTCGTCAGCGGCCCCGAGCAGGGCGCAGCGCTGATTCCCGGGCTGATGGAGCTGCTCAAGAGCGCGGTGGCCGAGTTCCAGGAGCGGTTGGGGATGGGCGAGGCGCCGCGCATTCATTAGCGCCGCCGGACAAGATGGCGTTCGCCGGGCTTTTCGTCCTCACCCAGGGTTGCGTGAGCCCAGTACCACCCGCACCTAAGAGTCATCGACTGCATAGACACCCCCATAGACAACCCAGGAGAGCCGCATGGCCGATACCCCCTATTTCGTCGTAATTGCCGAGTTTCAGATCAAACCGGGTCAGGTGCCGGCCTTTCTGGCGCTGGCGCACAACGACGCCAGCGAGTCGCTGGCCAACGAGGAAGGCTGTTTCACCTTCGACGTGCTGACCCCGGAAGGCAGCGAAGACCTGGTGGTGCTGCACGAGGTCTACCGTGACCGTGCCGCTTTCGAGCACCACACCAGCATGCCGCACTACGCCCCGTTCAAGGAGGCCTCCGCCCCGCTGCTGGCCGCCGAACCCAAGGTGCGCTTCTTCCTCACCGCCGAACGCCCCTCGGCCTGACGCGTTCGCGCTGAATCGTTCGGTCTGAACTTGTCGATTCCGGCGGCCAGCACTCTGCGGGCGAAGCGCTCGCTGGCCGCCGGGCACATCGCCCGGCTACACTCGGCGCCTCCCCGAGCCAAGTGGATGCCGAGCCATGTCTCATGCCCCCGAGCCGATCGTTTTCGGCCCCGCCCCGCTGACCCTGAAGGCGGTGGTCGCGCTGGCCGAGCGCCGCGCCCCCTCACGCCTGGACGACGCCCCGGCGTGGCGTGCACGCATCGCCCGCGGCGCCCAGGCGGTCGAAGGGCTGCTCGACCGCGAGGGGCAGATCTACGGCATCACCACCGGCTACGGTGACTCCTGCGTTACCGCGGTACCACTGAGCCAGGTGGCGGCATTGCCGCGTCAGCTCTACACCTTCCACGGCTGCGGACTGGGCCGTTTTCTCGAGCCCGAAGCGGCCCGGGCGGTGCTCGCGGCACGCCTGCAGTCGCTGTGCCAGGGCGTCTCCGGGGTGCGCTTCGAACTGCTCGAACGGCTCCACGCCTGCCTGCACGAGGATCTGCTGCCGCGCATTCCCGAGGAGGGCTCGGTGGGGGCCAGCGGCGATCTGACGCCGCTCTCCTACATTGCCGCCATGCTGTGCGGCGAGCGCGAGGTGATCTGGCGCGGCCGAGTGTGCCCCGCCGCCGAAGCCCACGCCGAGCTAGGCTGGACGCCATTGACCCTGCGCCCCAAGGAGGCGCTGGCGCTGATGAACGGCACCGCGGTGATGACCGCGCTGGCGTGTCAGGCGTTCGCCCGCGCCGAGTATCTACTGAAGCTCGCCACCCGCATCACCGCCCTCAACGTGGTGGCGCTGCGCGGCAACCCGGCGCATTTCGGTGCGCGGCTGTTCGCCGCCAAGCCGCATCCCGGCCAGGGACAGGTCGCCGCCTGGCTGCGTGCCGATCTGGAGAGCGAGACGGCCGCACCGCAGCAGCGCCTGCAGGACCGCTACTCGCTGCGCTGCGCGCCGCACGTGCTGGGGGTGCTGGCCGACAGCCTGGGCTGGCTGCGCGGTTTCATCGAGACCGAACTCAACAGCGCCAACGACAACCCGCTGATCGACCCCGACTCGGGCGAGGTGATGCACGGCGGCCACTTCTACGGCGGCCATATCGCCTTCGCCATGGATAGCCTCAAGACCCTCACCGCCAACGTCGCCGACCTGCTCGACCGCCAGCTCGCGCTGCTGGTCGACAGCCGCTACAACCATGGGCTGCCGGGCAATCTCTCCGGCGCTCCGGCCGAGCGGGCGATGATCAATCACGGCTTCAAGGCAGTGCAGATAGGCGCCTCCGCCTGGGCCGCCGAGGCGCTCAAGGGCACCCTGCCGGCGAGCGTCTTCTCGCGCTCCACCGAGTGCCACAATCAGGACAAGGTGAGCATGGGCACCATTGCCGCCCGCGATGCCCTGCGCGTGCTCGAACTCACCGAACAGGTCGCCGCGGCGACACTGCTGGCGGCGCTGCAGGGGGTTCACCTGCGCGCTGACCCGCTGCCCAAACCGCTGGCCACCATGGTCGCGACGCTGCGTGAGGATTTCGCCCCGGTGGGCGAGGACCGCGCCCTGGATGCCGAGCTGCGTCACTGCCTGACGCGGATCCGCTCACGCCACTGGCCGCTGTATGCCTCCTGAAGCGGCAACGGCCGCGTCGGCTCAGAAACGCTTGGCTGAATAGGGCGCTGGCTCGATATAGGGCGTCTCGCCGCACATCATCTCCGCCAGCAGCCGCCCCGAGGCCGGCCCCAGAGTGAAGCCCTGATGGGCGTGGCCGAAGTGGAACCACAGCCCGGTGTGCTTGGGCGCCGGGCCGATCACCGGTTTCATGTCCGGCGTGCACGGCCGCGCACCGAGCCACGGGGTCTGCTCGACCGCATCGCCGATCGCCAAAAGCTCGCGCGCGACGCGCTCGGCCTTGCTCGACTGCAGCGGCGTGGCGCGGGCGTCGAGACGTGCGAACTCGGCCCCGGTGGTGATGCGCAGGCCGCGATTCATCGGCGCCAGCATGATGCCGTTCTCGGCATCCAGCATCGCCATGCTCAGCGGCGTCGGCATCTCGTAGTGGCGGTGGTAGCCGCGCTTGACGAACAGCGGCAGGTGGTAATCGAAGCGCCGCAGCAGCTCGTCCGACCACGGGCCCAGCGCCACCACGGCCTCGGCGGCCTCGACCGGCCCTTCGCTGGTGGTCACCCGCCAGCCGGCGCCGTGACGTTCGAGGGTCGCGGCGTCGCCGCTGACGAAGGCGCCGCCGCGGGCCTGGAACAGGCTGGCGTAGCTCGCCACCAACGCGCCGGGGTCGCGTACCGACCACGGCTGGGTCCAGTGCACTGCACCCGCCAGGCGCTGGGTCAGCCCAGGTTCCAGCCGCGCCAGCTCGTCGCCGCTGACCGGCGCATGCTCGACCCCGTACTCCTGGGCCAGCCGTTCGGCATTGGCCAGGCCCTTCTCCAGCGCCTCCTGGCTGCGGTAGGCGGTGCGCCAGCCGCTCTTGCGCACCAGCGTCCCGGCGCCGGCCTCCTCGATCAGGCTGTCGTGCTCGCTCAGGCAGTGGGCGATCAGCCGGCTGTACTCCCGCGCCACCTGGGCGTAGCGCGACGGCGAGGACCACCACCAGTACTGCGCCAGCGGCGAGGCCAGATGCGGCAGCGCCGAGGGGTGGTAGTTGACGTCGATGCCGCCCTTGCGCGCGACCTTGAAGATCATGCGGCTGTCGTGCGGGAAGGGGTAAGGCTCCACCGCCTCGCGCTGGATCAGGCCGGCGTTACCGTAGGAGGTCTCCTCCCCCGGCGCGCGGCGATCCACCAGCACCACGTTGCGCCCACGCCGCTGCAACTGCAGCGCGGTCGACACCCCGATCATGCCGGCCCCCAGCACCACCACATCCGCTTGCATAGCCACTCCTCAGCCCTTGAACACCTACTTAGCCCTTGAACAACTACTTAGCCCTTGAACAACTACTTAGCCCGTGAACACCTACTCGGCCCTTGAACACGCCAACGGCATCGCCCATGGGTCAGCGCCGATGCCGCCCCAGTGACGAACCCCGTGCCGCATCCTGTCATACCTGTAGCAGTCGATGATAACAGCAACCCCGGCGCAACCAAGGGCTGCGGGCGCGAACACTCGCGCCCTCGGGGTCGACGTCAGCGTCAGCCTCGGTGGTCTGGACTTTACGCAGGCCGACTCGCCATGATGCGGTGATCACCGGTGAAGTCCCTGCCCGCCCTCGGCGCCGTGCCGGCGCGACTTTGGCGTCTTCCCCCGGCCACGTTGGGCTGGGTCGGCCGGTCCATGCCATCAAACGGAGAGTTCCATGCGTAAGCGTATCCTGGCCTATCGCCGCCTCGACGAGCAGCAGCTCGACCAGCTCCGCGAGCGCTATCAGGTCGACTACTTCGGCAAGCTCGCCTCCGCCGACGACCCGGCATTCCGTGAGGCGCTGGGCCAGGCCCACGGGCTGATCGGCGCGGGGGTGAAGATCACTTCCGAGCTGCTCGACGCGGCGCCGAATCTCGAGACCATCTCGAGCATTTCGGTGGGCGTGGACAGCTACCCGGTCGAGGAGCTGACCCGGCGTGGCATCCTGCTCAGCCATACCCCGGACGTGCTCACCGAGACCACCGCCGACACCGGCTTCGCGCTGATCATGGCGAGCGCCCGGCGGGTGGTGGAACTGGCCGAGTACGTCAAGCGCGGCGAGTGGCAGGCGAGTATCGGCGCCGAGCAGTTCGGCACCGACGTGCATGGCAAGACCCTGGGCATGATCGGCTTCGGCCGGATCGGCCAGGCGATCGCCCGCCGCGGTGCGCTGGGCTTCGGCATGCGCGTGCTCTACGCCAAGGCCTCGCCCAAACCGGCACTGGAGCAGGAGCTGGGAGCACGCCACTGCGAGCTGGACGAGCTGCTGCGCGAGGCCGACTTCGTCTGTGCGATCGTGCCGCTCAACGCCGATACCCGGCACCTGATCGGCGTGGCCGAGTTTGCGCGCATGAAGTCGAGCGCGATCTTCATCAATCTGGCCCGCGGCGAGGTGGTCGACGAAGCCGCGATGATCGATGCCCTAGAACGCGGCGAGATCCGCGGCGCCGGTCTCGACGTGTTCGCGCAGGAGCCGCTGCCGGCCGACTCGCCGCTGCCGCGCATGGCCAACGTGGTCGCGCTGCCGCACATCGGCTCGGCCACTCACGAGACGCGCACCGCCATGGCCCAGCGCGCCGTCGACAACCTGCTGCTGGCGCTGGAGGGCAAACGCCCACTCAGCCCGTTCAACCCCGAAGCCTGGTCCGAACGGCTCGGCTGAACGCCAGACAGGGCGCGAAACACGACAGCACGGCGAGGATACGGGCGGGCGCACTGTGCGCTCGAACCGACTTCATCGGTCAACTCGGGCCGACTTCATCGGTCAAAGAGTGTGCAATTCGCGCCCAGCGGCACGCCCTGACTTGTCAAGCAGAATCTCGGCGACTAAAGTTGGAGAGCGTCATTGAAAACAGTGTTCCGTAACCTTATCTCAACAAAAGGGTCACGGTGCCGATAACCGGGATATTGGCGCGACAGCCACCGACTCACCGGCCACGGCCGCTCTGGTCACCCCTTTCACTGACAGCGCCCTCGAGGCGACCCATCATGCCCGACCCGCTCTGCTTGCTTTTCGATTGCGACGGCACTCTGGTCGACAGCGAACCGTTGCTGGCCGAGATCATGGCCAAGTACCTCACCCAGGCCGGCCTTCCGTTTCGCCCCCTCGATTACATGAACGACTTTCGCGGCGCGCGCTTCGGCAGCATCGTGGCGCATCTCGAACGCGCCTACGGCGAGATCGATCCCACGCTGCGCGAAGAGACCGAACGCGACATGCGCCGTGAGATGAACGAGCGGATGCTCAACGAGCTCGCGCCGATCGAAGGCGCCGCCGGTGCCCTCGATGCGCTGGGCGGGCTGCCGCGCTGCGTCGCCTCCAACGGCCCCGAGCACAAGATCCGTCGCGCGCTCGACAGCACCGGACTACGCCACTTCTTCGATGATCATATCTACAGCGCCTACAGCGTGGGCAGCTGGAAGCCCGACCCCGGCCTGTTCCTGCACGCCGGCCACGACATGGGCTTCGACCCGGCCCACTGCGTGGTGATCGACGATGCCCAGGTCGGCGTGCGCGCTGCGCTGGCCGCTGGCATGCGGGTGATACACATCAACCGCTTCCCCGAGCGCGAGGCCACACCGGCGGGCGCCATCGCCATCGGTCATATGCGCGAGCTGCCTGCTGCCGTCGATCGGCTGCTGCCGATGCTCGCCGCCAACCACGCCTGATAGCGGCTCGATCTCCCGCCGGGGCGTCGGCGGGCAGCGCTCGTCCACCCCCGGCCGGGCGCGCTATCATGGCGTCTCAGCCATTGCAGCGGAGCCCTTCATGCCCTCCCTCCAGGATCAGTTGCGCGGTCTGGTCTACTCCACCGAGCACGGTGAGACCTGCCCCGCGTGCCGCCAGGCGCTCGCCGAGTGCCGCTGTCAGGCCGACGCCGAGGCCGAGCGGCTCGCCGCACTCGACGGGATCGTGCGTATCCGCCGCGAAACCAGCGGCCGCAAAGGCAAGGGCGTGACCACGATCGAAGGCGTCCCCCTCCCTCAGGAGGAACTCAAGGCGCTGGCCAAGGTATTGAAGAAGCGCTGCGGCACCGGCGGCGCGCTCAAGGCGGGAGTGATCGAGATCCAGGGCGACCATCGCGAGGTGCTCAAGCGCGAGCTGGAAACCCGCGGCTATACGGTCAAGCTGGCCGGCGGTTGAGGAATTTATCGCCGCCACCTGTGTCTCAATGCCAGCTTCCCGCTCGCTATTTCAGGAGATCGCATCCCATGCCGCTACCCGCCCTTTCGCGCGGTGTCCGTTCGGCCGCCGTCTTGCTGGCTGTCGCCCTGCTGGCCGGCTGCGCCGGGGGACCGCAGTTCGAGACCCTAGCCGCCCGGGTGGTCTCCGAGAACCCGGTCACCCTGCCCGCCGATGCCACCCTGGAAGTGCAGATCGAAGACGTCACCCACGGCGACGTGGTGGCCAGCAGCCGTTACGAGCAGCTCGACCAGCTGCCGCTGCCGGTCACGCTGCAGTATCTGCCCGACGCCATCGCGCGTGACGACATCTACCAGCTCAGCGCCCAGATTCGCAGCCATGGACGCATCATCTACCTGAGCCAGAAACCGGTGGCGGTGTTCGGCCGCCAAGATCCCGCGGAGCCCGACATTCCGGTGGTGTCGACCGGGGCCGACGCGCTTGCCCCCTCGGCACCCTGAAGCGCTCACCCCAGCGGCATTGGCTTGATGCCCGAGCGAAAACCGACCACGCTGATTCGACTGTCATTCCTCGATGGAGACGAGCATGGAAACGCGTAAGCTACCCGGTACCGATATCGAAATGTCCCGCGTGGGCCTGGGCACCTGGGCCATGGGCGGACGCATGTGGGGCGGCACTGACGATCCCAATGCCATCCGCACCATTCACGCCGCCATCGATCAGGGCATCACGCTGATCGATACCGCTCCGGCCTATGGCTTCGGCCACTCCGAGGAGGTGGTGGGCAAGGCGGTTGCCGAGAGCGGCCAGCGCGAGCGGCTGGTGCTGGCGACCAAGGCAGGGCTGGAGTGGTACGACGACGACAGCCTGGCCCGCAACGCCACCGCCAAGCGGTTGGAAAAGGAGCTCGACGACTCGCTGCGGCGGCTCAAGACCGACACCATCGACATCTATCAGATCCACTGGCCCGACCCGCTGGTGGATATCGCCGAGACCGCCGAGGCGATGGCGCGTTTCCATCAGGCGGGCAAGATCCGCGCCATCGGGGTCAGCAACTTCTCCCCCGAACAGTGCGAGACCTTCCGCGAGGTGGCGCCGCTGCATACGTTGCAGCCCCCGTACAACCTGTTCGAGCGCGATATCGACGAGCAGATCCTGCCCTACGCCGAGGACAACGATCTGACCCTGCTCACCTACGGCGCGCTCTGCCGCGGCCTGCTCAGCGGCAAGATGCACCGCGACTCCACCTTCTCCGGCGACGACCTGCGCAACAAGGACCCGAAATTCCAGTCGCCGCGCTTCGCGCAGTATCTGGCCGCGGTGAAGGATCTCGAAGCGCTGGCCCAAGAGCGCCACGGCAAGTCGGTGCTGGCCCTGGCGGTGCGCTGGATTCTCGACCGTTCGCCCAACATCGTGGCGCTGTGGGGCGCGCGCAAGCCGGCCCAGGTCGACCCGGTCGGCGACATCAGCGGCTGGCAGTTGAGCGATCGCGACCTGGCCGATATCGATGCGCTGCTCGCCGAGCACATCAAGGACCCGGTCGGGCCCGAGTTCATGGCCCCGCCGACCCGCCGCTGAGCGCGGCTGCTGGCGGCACCCGTGCCGCCAGCAGCGCCGTCAGCGTGGGCCCGATCGGCGCGTTGACCTTGAGCGCATAGAGCGCATCGGCGCGCGTCCGCCCCAGGTTGAGACAGGCGATCGGCTTGCCCAACCGCGCCGCGTGGCGGGCGAAGCGATAGCCCGAATAGACCATCAGCGACGACCCCACCACCAGCATCGCCGGCGCCCGTTCGAGGGCGTCGAAGGCCGCCTGCACCCGCACCTTGGGCACGTTGTCGCCGAAGAACACCACGTCCGGCTTGAGAATGCCGATGCTGCAGCGCTGGCAGTCCGGCACCTCGAAATCCGTGAAATCGACGCCCTCGAGATCGGCGTCACCATCCGGCGCCACCGCCGCCGGCAGGTCGAGCCAGCGCGGATTGCGCCGCGCCAGCTCGTCGTGCAAGGCGTGGCGCATCAGCGTCGCGCCGCAGTGCATGCAGACCACCAGATCGGCCTGACCGTGAAGGTCGATCACCCGCTGCGAGCCGGCACGCTGATGCAGGCCATCGACGTTCTGGGTCACCAGCTGCGAGATACCGCCCCCGGCCTCCAGCGCCGCCAGGGCACGATGCGCCTCCCCCGGGCGCGCCGCGGCGAGGGCGCGGAACCCGACCAGGCTGCGCGCCCAGTAGCGCTGGCGCACCGCTCGGCTGGCCATGAACGCCTGATGGCTGACCGGCGGCGGCCGCTTCCACGCCCCGCTGGCATCACGGTAGTCGGGAATGCCGCTGGCGGTGCTCACACCTGCCCCGCTGAGCACGAATAGCTCAGGATGACGAGCGAGGAAGGCTCCCAGCGCCTCGACGCCCGCCGCCGACGTGTCGCACATGCTTTTTGCCCTCGATCGGTGATAGAAAGGGAGACAATCTACTCCCAATAGACTGTGTCCCGTGGAGACACAGCACGGCTGCCCGATGCCCAATACGCTTCTGGACCCTTTGATCGAACAGCGCCAGCGCGGCCTGCGCCTGGCCCGGCGGATCTATCCGCCGCGCACCCTGGGGCTGGCTGCCGGGGGGCTGTGCATCGGCAGCGCGCTGCTGACGCTGTCGACGCCGCCCTGGGTCTGGCTACTGTGGGCGCTGCAGATCACTGGCTGGTCGCATCTCGCCTACTGGCGCGCCAAGCGGCACAGCTCACCCTATCACGCCGAACGCCAGAACCTCGGCATCGACAGTCTCCTGGGCGGTTTCTGGCTCGCCGCCATGCACTTCAATCTGCTGCCGACGATCGTCGTGCTGAGCATGATCAGCCTCAACAACATCGCCGTCGGTGGCACCCGCCTGCTGTTGCGCGGTATCGGCCTGCTGGCACTGGGCAGCCTGTTCGGCATGTGGCTGATCGCCCCCGGTGCGCCGCCGGTCATTCCCACAGCCAGCGTGCTCCTGTGTAGCCTGCCGATGCTGATCGCCTACCCCCTGGCGATCGGCTACATCACCTACCTGCAGGCACGGCAGCTCAGTCAGCAGAAGCGTAACCTGACCGACCTGAGTCGTACCGACGGCCTGACCGGGCTCTACAACCGCCGCTTCTGGGAGGCACAGGTCGCCGCCGAGCAGATCAGTGATTCACCTGCCGTCATCGCCCTGATCGACCTCGACTTCTTCAAGCGCATCAACGACGAGCACGGCCATGGCGTGGGGGATGAAACGCTGCGCGAACTGGCCACGCTGCTGCGTCGTTCGCTGCCGGCGCATTTCCTGCTCGGGCGCTACGGCGGCGAGGAGTTCGGCATCCTGATGCCGGCGACCACGCTGGCGCAGGCCGAGGCCGCGCTGCGCGCCTTCCAGCAGCGTCTGCACCGGCACACGCCACCGGCGCCGCTGGCGCGAATGCCCACCTGCAGCATCGGCGTCGCCGCCAAGGCGCCGCACATGGCCAGCCACGAGCAGTGGCTGCTGCAGGCCGACCAGGCGCTCTACGCGGCCAAGGGTGCCGGCCGTGATCGCCTCGAGGTCGCGTCTAGTGCGGCATCGCGGAGCCTGCTCGACCTCGGCTAGAATGGCATTTTCGCCACCGCCGCAAGGACATCTGCCCATGGCCTGGTTGGAATACCTGCTACCGCTGATCTTTCTCGCCCCGCTGGGGGCGGCCGCGCTGGTGGCGATCACCCTGCGGGACCTGCAGAACGTCGGCCTGCGCTCCCCCCACGACGGCAAGCCGATCCGCGAGATCGCCCAGCTCCACCGTGACCGTCTCGAGCGCGCCCGGGTGGCGTTCTTTCTCGATGCCGCGCTGGCGCCGACCCTGACCCTGATGCCGCTGGTCTACGGCATGGGACGCATACTGTTCGCCGACGAGCAGAGCTGGCTCGAATGGTCGCTCTACGGGGTGTTCAGCACCCTGCTGGCGATGCTCTTCGGTTTTCTGATCCTGCGCGACGTGCAGCGGGTGCGCCGGCTCACCCGCAGCCTGGCCTCGGAGCTGGCCATCGGTCAGGCGCTGGATCACCTGATCCGCCCGGTGGCCAAGCCCTTCTTCGTGTTCCACGACTTCCCCGCCGACAGCTACAGCATCGACAACGTGCTGGTCACCCCCCAGGGGGTGTTCGTGATCCAGACCATGGCGCGGGATTTTCCCCTCGATCTGGAGGGTAACCCCAACCAGGTCGTGGCGGTGGAGTCCGAGCGGCTGCGCTTCCCCGATGGCAGCCAGCGCAGCATGCTGCGCAAGGTGCGCATGGCCACGGTGTGGCTGCGCCAGTGGCTGACGCGCCACACCCAGTTGAACGTGCCGGTGAAGGGCGTGCTGGTGCTGCCGGGCTGGACCATCGACGACGAGACCCAGCATCTGGGCAGCGACCGCGAGGTGCAGGTGATCGACGGCGCCGATCTCGCCGCCCAGTTGGGTATCGACGGCAACGAAGTGATCGACGACGAGCAGCGCCAGCGCCTGGTGGAGTCGCTAGACCGCCGCCAACAACAATATCAACGCAAGGCGGCCGCACGCTGATCGCCGCCGGTTTTCCAGGAGATATCATGTCCGCTGCACCCGCATTCGATGTTCTCACCTTCGGCGAAGCCATGGCGATGTTCGTGGCCGACGAAGCCGGGCCGCTGGATAGCGTCGGCCAATTTCACCGGCGCACCGCCGGCGCCGACACCAATGTCGCCATCGGGCTGGCCCGGCTGGGCTTCGACGTGCGCTGGCTCTCCCGGGTCGGGCGCGACCACAACGGCACCTTCCTGCGCCGGGCACTGGAAGCCGAGGGCCTCGACTGCCGCCATCTGATCGATGACCCGGCGCACGCCACCGGGCTGCTGTTCAAGGCGCGCGCCGAAGGTGGCGCCGACCCCCACGTGGAGTATGTCCGCCGCGGCAGCGCCGCCAGCCATCTGTGCCTCGACGACTGCCGCGAAGTACCGCTCGATGCCGCGCGCCATCTGCACGCCACCGGTATCCCCCCGGCGCTCTCCGCCACCACCCGCGAGCTCTCGTTCGAGCTGCTCACCCGCGCCCGCGCCGCGGGGCTGTCGATCTCCTTCGACCCCAACCTGCGCCCCAGCCTGTGGGCCAGCGAGGCGGAGATGAAGCAGACGCTCAACGCCCTGGCGGCCAAGGCCGACATCGTGATGCCCGGGCTCGCCGAGGGGCGCCTGCTCACCGGGCGCGACAGCGCGCACGACATCGCCGGGTTCTATCTCGACAGCGGCGCCCAGGCGGTGGTGATCAAGCTCGGCCCCGAGGGCAGCTACTTCCGCACGCGAGACAGCGAAGGCAGCGTCGCCGGCACCCCGGTGGCCCGGGTCGTGGACACCGTGGGTGCGGGCGACGGTTTCGCCGTGGGCATCATCAGCGCGCGTCTCGATGGGCTCGACTGGCCCGCCGCGCTGCACCGCGCCAACTTGATCGGCGCGCGTCAGGTGCAGGTGATCGGCGATATGGAGGGCCTGCCCCGGCGCGCCGAACTCGCCGCCATGGAGCGCAGCGGCGAGGCGATGCCCGGCTGACACGCGGGCGGCGACTCAATCCGGCATTGCAGTCCGCGCCTCGGCCCGAAGCGCGGCCAGCACCGCGGGCTTGAGCGCGCCGAGGGCTTCGCCGGAGACCCCACTCAGCACGATCAGCCGCGTCTGGCGCCCCTGGTGGTAGCCCAGCCACAGCGGCAGCCAGAGCCGCTGCTGAGTGGCGGGCTGCACCCGTAGCGGCCACAGTCGCGGCCTGGCCAGCCGCTCCCACAGCCACCAGCGCGCAAACGCCTCTGGCGAGGGACGCCCCGCCTCACTGATCTCGCCCCCCAGCCGGCTCTCCGCGCGTGCCGGCGCCTCGTGCTCCCAGGCATCGTGGCCCAGCGGCCCGGGCCACAGCAGCGCCCGTGAAAGCCCACTGCGCCCCAGCAGCCAGGCATCCGGCGTCTGCGCCCCGCGTGCCGTCAGCGCCACCGCCCACAGCGCCAGCCAGGCCGGTTCGAAGCGCGCGGCCGCGTAGCGCCGCAGCCGCCGGCTCGCCGCCACGCCATCGATCCGGCGGCGCAGATAGCCCTCAGCCATTGGCATGGGCCCAGAGTTGCAGCCCACCCAGGGCCACCAGCGAGATCACGAACCAGGCCAGCAGGCCGAGACAGCGGGCACGCGTCACACGGGCATCACGCCCCAGCGGCGTGGCCGCGGCACTGCGCCGGCACAGCAGCGCCTGCATATCCGGCGCGGTCTCTTCCAGTGTCACATCGGCGAGCTGATCACGACTCGGCGCAGGGGCGCTGAGGCTGACCGCATAGCCGACCGCCAGCGATACGCCGAGCCCCACCGCGTTCTGATAGAGCCAGGAGATCCCCTGGTGCGAGGCCGCCCACACCGCGGCCATGCCCAGAAGCATGCCCGCCACCGCGCCGCGCCCATTGCTGCGTCGGCTGAGCACCGCCAGCAGGAAGACGCCGAGCAGGGCGCCGTAGAACCACGACCCGATCCGATTGACCGCCTCGATCACCGGGCCGAGGTTGCCGGCGAAGAAGGCGAACAGAGTGGCGTAGAGCCCCCAGAACACGGTGGCCCAGCGCGACGCCTTGAGGTAGTGCCCCTCATCGGCGTCGGGCCTGACGAAGCGCGCATAGAAGTCGCGCACGCTCACCGCCGAGAGCGAGTTGAGCGCCGAATCCAGGCTCGACATGGCGGCGGCGAAGACCCCGGCGATCACCAGGCCGGTGATGCCGACCGGAAAGGCCTCGACCACATAGCGCGGGAACAGCTCGTTGAGATTTTCCGGCGGCGTCAGCCCGTGCTGCTGGTAGTACGCCGCGAGCATCACCCCGATGAACAGGAACAGCAGCATCTGCGGCACCAGCAGATAGCCGCCGATCAGCAGCGAACGCTGCCCCTCGGCGATGCTCGGGCTGGTCAGCACGCGCTGGATCTGGCTCTGATCGGTGCCGAAGTAGGCCACGTGCATGACCACACCACCGATCAACCCCGCCCACAGCGAATAGGTCACGCTGGGATCGAGCGACAGGTCGAAGGTATCGAACATGCCGTGGGCGGCGCCGAAAGCGAAGACGTCGCTCCAGCCGCCGGGCAGGCTCGAGACCATCAGCAGCATGCTCAGGATGGCGCCGAGCCAGAGCACGAACATCTGGATCACATCGGTCCAGATCACCGCGCTGATACCGCCGAGCACGGTGTAGCCGACTGCGATCACCGCCATCAGCACGATGGTCAGATCGACGCTCCAGCCGGTCACCACCGAAAGCACCAGCGCCGGCGCGTAGAGCACCACTCCTGTGGCCAGGCCGCGGGCGACCAGGAACAGCAGCGCCGCCAGCGACCGGGTCAGCGGCCCGAAGCGCCGCTCCAGCAGCTCGTAGATGCTGTAGATACCGGCGCGATGGAAGATCGGCACCAGCGCCACGATCAGCACCGCCATTGCCAGCGGCACGTTGATGAAGGTCACCAGCCGCTCGAGACCGCCTTCGAAGCCCCAGCCCGGCGCGCCGATGAAGGTGATCGCGCTGGCCTGGGTCGCCATCACCGAAAGGCCAATCGCCCAGCCAGGGATCCTGCGCCCACCGAGAAAGTAGTCCTGGGTCGTCGCCTGCGACTTGCCGAAGCGAGCCCCGACCCACGCGATGCCCAGCACGTAGACGACCAGCACGATGCTGTCCCAGACAGTGAAAGCCCCCATGAGCCAATCCTCGCATTGTTGTTATACGTCGATGTTATACGTCGGTGTTATCCGTCGATGTCGTCCATCGAGTGGTGAGGTGTCTTTGAAGCGCCTTGTATCGATAACTTCAGCCTAGCATGTCGTCACACAACCATCGCGACGCCACGTCGCGATAGCCTCGCGGTCGCGGCCAAGCCCCGTATGACGTGGCCTGAAGCCAGGCGCGGCGGCGGTAACATAAACTCGCGCGCCGCTCTTACGCCCATCTTCCACCCTTCTTGCACCCTCTTTGGCGCCCCCTCTTGCCAAACGTCAGAAAGCCTCGGATGATGCGCTCCCTTCCCCGCTGGCGCGCCTGTCCTCGATGAGGTCTCCGATGCGTTTGATCACTTTCGATGTCTCCCGCACCCTCGGCATGCCGAACGTTCGCTATATCAAACCCGAGCGCATGTTCGATCATCTGGACGAGATCCAGGCCGCCGACTGGCTGCTGTTCCCCAGTTACTGGCAGGTCAACGTGCTGCTGCATGCGCTGCACAAGCGCATCTTTCCCTCCCCGGCGACCTACTACCTGGGGCACGACAAGGTGGAGCAGACCCGTGCCATGCGCGCGGCCTTCCCGCAGCACATTCCGCCCACCGCGATCCAGGCCAATACCGCCTACGGTATCGACGCCGTGGAGGCGGAAATCGGCTATCCGATGATTCTCAAGGAGATTCGCAGCGCCCGCGGCAACGGCGTGCATCTGGTCGAACGGCGTCGCGAACTCGAGCGCTTCGCCGCGGACAACCCGGTGCTCTACGCCCAGCCCAGGCTACCGATCGATCGCGATCTGCGTATCGTGCTGGTGGGGGACCGCATTCTCGCCAGCTACTGGCGGGTGACGCCGTTGGGCGGCTATCGCGCCAACGTGGCCCAGGGCGGCCGGATCGACCACGAGGACATTCCCGAGGCGGCCGTCGCGCTGGTGAAGCGGGTGGCGGCGGCGTTCCAGATCGACCATGGCGGCTTCGATGTCGCCATGCTCGGTGAGACGCCGATACTGTTCGAGTTCAACCGCCTGTTCGGCACCCAGGGCATCGCCGACGCCGGTCGCGTGACCGGCGCGGCGATGCTCGACTGGTTGGGGCGGCGCGAACTCGGCCTCACCGCCCCGGTGCCCGAGGCGGCAGAGCTGCCGCCGGCGTGGGAACCGCCGACGGAGACCGCCTGCGAACCGCGACCCTGACGCTGTCAGGGCCGCGGATCACTCGCCTCAGGCCGGCGGCTGCTCGGGGCTGTCGGGCATGTTGATGCTGCCCGGCTCTTCGCGGTTGAGATGCAGGAACTGCAGGTGGCGCTCGTACTGATCGAGCATGTCGTCGATCACCTGCTCGCGGGTGTAACCGGCCAGGTCGTAGCCCTGGCTGCCTTCGAGCAGATAGACCTCTAGGCGGTAGTAGCGGCTACTGCTGCGCGGCGTGCGCATGGCGAACGAGGGCGTGGCGAACGGGTGCGTCCAGATCTGATAGGTGAAGTTCTGCTCGCTGCCGAGGTCGACGTAGAGCGACAGATAGTCGTCGTCATTCTGCGTGCCCTCGCTGATCTGTACCTTCACGCCCTGGCCTTCGAGCTCGTCGCGCACCGCCTCCATTGCCGGGCGGCCGGTTTGCTCGAGGAACTGACGCGCCTCGTCGCGGGTGGGGAAGGACATCGCCCGCTTGAGCCGCTTGCGCCAGTCGTAACCCGCATCGCGCCCGCCGGCAGACATGCGCCCGGAGAGCGAACCCGAGAGACTGAGCCGGTGGCTGTCCTCCTTGAACGCCTCCACCTTCAGTGCCCGGTAGAGCCCGGCCATCATGAAGAAGAGCACGATCGAGAACGGCAGCCCGGTGATCACCACCGCGCTCTGCAGCGTCGAAAGCCCCCCGGCGAGCAACAGCGACAGGGTCAGCACGCCGATCACCGCCGACCATAGAATACGCATCCAGATCGGCGCATCGCTGTTGACGTCCTTGAGGATCGAGGTGAAGTTCGACAGCACCAGCGCCCCGGAGTCCCCCGAGGTGACGAAGAACACGATAGCCAGCACGCTGACCGCGATGGTGGTGAACACCGGCCACGGATAGGCCTGCAGGAACAGATAGATGCCCGCCGGCGGGTTGTTCATCACCTGTTGACCGAAGTCGTGGGCACCGTTCATCGCCATGTCCAGCGCGCTGTTACCCAGAATCGACATCCAGATCATCATGAAGGCGATCGGCAGCGTCAGGGTGCCGGCGACGAAGGTGCGGATGGTGCGCCCGCGCGAGATGCGCGCCAGGAACAGCCCCACGAACGGACCCCAGGCGATCCACCAGGCCCAGAAGAAGATCGTCCAGGCATTGAGCCAGTCGGTCGGGCGATCGAAGGCATAGGTGTTGAACGACAGCGAGATGAAGTCGGAGAGATAGTCGCCGACGTTCATTACCAGGGCGTTGAGCAGGAAGATGGTCTTGCCGGCGAAGAGCACGAACAGCAGCAGCGCGACCGCCAGCAGAATATTGAACTCCGATAGCCGCCGGATGCCCTTCTCCACCCCGGTGACCGCGGAGATGGTGGCGAACAGCACGATCATCAGCACCAGGATTGTCTGGGTCCAGACGCTCTCGGTGATACCGAACATGAAGTCCAGGCCGTAGTTGAGCTGGATCACGCCGATCCCCAGGCTGGCGGCAATGCCGAATACCGTGCCGAGTACCGCGGCGATATCCACCGCATGGCCGATCGGGCCGTAGATCTTCTTGCCGAAGATCGGATAGAGCGCGCTCGAGATGGTCAGCGGCAGGTTGTGGCGGTAGCTGAAGAACGCCAGCGACATCCCCACCAGGGTATAGATACCCCAGCCCGAGATGCCCCAGTGCAGGAAGGTCAGCTCCATGGCGTGGCGCGCCGCCAGCACCTGGTCGCTGGGTACCTGCGGCGACTGGTAGAACTGGGTCAACGGTTCGGCCAGGGCGAAGAAGATCACCCCGATACCGATACCCGCCGAGAACAGCATCGCCGACCACGAGAAGATATTGAAGTCGGGCCTGGCGTGCTCTGGCCCGAGGCGGATCTTGCCGAAGCGCGAGACGCCCAGGAAGATCACGAAGGCGAGATAGATGACGACGGTAAGAAAGTAGTACCAGCCGAAGGTGTTGGAGATCCATCCCAGCAGCGCGTTGATGATCTCATTGGCCTGCTGGGTAGCGACCATCGCCCAGATCGAAAAGGCGACGATGCCGATCACCGAGCCGTAGAACACGACAGGATTGAGCCGGTCCCGGGCTGGTGAATTATTATCGGTTTGTGTGTGCATGCGATATCCATCCGGTGTCGAAATGACGTCCGGCGCGCCACGCCCAGAGGGTTCCCCGGGCGACGACGAACCGTCGAACACAGCGCTTTGCTCCCGCTGTCCCTCGCGGGGCGCTGCGATCTTGCTTTGAGTTAAGTCGACTTGGGGCATACCGGCCAGGGCGACTTTCAACGCCCGCCCTCCCCACGGTCAACGCAACCCGGCGCCACCTGGCGTACCGCCGCGCGAGGCGCCCAGAAAAGCGGCCGCCACCCGCTGGCAAAGGTGGCGGCCGTGGCGGTTCAAGCCGGCGGCTGCTCGGGGCTATCGGGCATGGTCACGCTGCCCGGCGCCTCGCGGCTCATGTGCAGGAAGTGGAGATGGCGCTCGTACTGGTCGAGGATGTCCTCGATCACCTGCTCCTGGGTGTAGTCCATCAGGTCGTACCCCTGACTTCCCTCCAGCAGGTAGACCTCCAGCCGGTAGTAGCGGGCATGGCTCTGCGGCGTGCGCAGGGCGAACGACGGCGTGGTGAACTGGCGCGGCCAGACCTGATAGGTGAAGTTCTGCTCGTCCCCCAGGGAGACGTTCAGCGCCAGGTGCGGGTTTTCGCCCTTGACCTCCTGCAGCTCGACGCCGACGCCCTGCTGGCGCAGCCCCTCGCTGACGGCCTCCATCGCCGGCTGTACGGTCTCGTCGAGGAAGCGGCGCGCCTGCTTGGCCCCGGGGAAACTCATCGCCCGCCCCAGACGCTGGTGCCAGCTACGCGAATTGCGCCCACCCGCCTGGGTGCGCCCGGAGAGATGCCCGGAGAGGCTGGCGCGCAGGCTGTCCTCCTTGTAGCCCTCGACGCGCAGCGCCTTGAGCAGGCCAGCCATCATGAAGAAGAGCACGATCGAGAACGGCAGCCCGGTGATCACCACCGCGCTCTGCAGCGCCGAGAGCCCGCCGGCCATCAGCAGCGCCAGGGTCAGCACGCCGATCACCGCCGCCCACAGGATGCGCATCCAGATCGGTGCGTCACTGTTGACGTCCTTGAGCCGCGAGGTGAAGTTCGACAGCACCAGTGCGCCGGAATCCCCGGAAGTGACGAAGAACACGATCGCCAGAATGGTGGTGACGATGGTGGTCAGGCCACTCCACGGCAGCGACTCGAGGAACAGGTAGATCGACGAGGCTGGCGTATTCATCGCGGTATCGCCGAAGGCGCTGGCGCCATTCATCACCATGTCGATGGCGCTGTTACCCATGATCGACATCCACGCCATCATGAACGCCAGCGGCAGGATTAGCGTACCGGCGACGAATTCACGGATGGTGCGCCCGCGCGAGATACGCGCCAGGAACAGCCCCACGAACGGGCCCCAGGCGATCCACCAGGCCCAGAAGAACAGCGTCCACGCGTTCAGCCAGTCGGTCGGCGGCGCGAAGGCGTAGGTGTTCATCGACAGATCGATGAAGTGGGAGAAGTAGTCGCCGATGTTGAGCACCAGCGCATTGAGCAGGAACAGCGTCTTGCCGCTGAACAGCACGAACAGCATCAGGAGCAGCGCCAGCAGCATGTTGAACTCGGACAGCCGGCGGATGCCTTTCTCGACGCCGGTCACCGCCGAGATGGTGGCGAAGAACACGATCATGACCACCAGCGCGGCCTGCACCAGCATGTTCTCCGGCACGTCGAACATGTAGTTGAGGCCGAAGTTGAGCTGGATCACGCCGATCCCCAGGCTGGTGGCGATCCCGAACACCGTGCCCAGCACCGCGGCGATGTCCACGGTATGGCCGATGGGCCCCTCGATACGCTTGCCGAAGATCGGATAGAGCGCGCTGCGGATGGTCAGCGGCAGGTTGTGGCGGTAGCTGAAGAACGCCAGCGACATCCCCACCAGGGTATAGATGCCCCAGCCGGAGAGCCCCCAATGGAGAAAGGTGATCTCCATGGCGTGGCGCGCCGCCTGCACCGTGCCGGCTTCGCCGTCGGGCGGGGCCAGGAACTGGGTCACCGGCTCGGCGATGCAGAAGAACAGCAGATCGATGCCGATACCCGCCGAGAACAGCATCGCGGCCCAGGAGACCATGTTGAAGTCGGGCTTGGCGTGCTCCGGCCCCAGCTTGATCTTGCCGAAGCGCGACACCCCGATCACGATCACGAAGGCCAGATAGACCACCACAGCCAGGAAGTAGTACCAGCCGAAACTGTCGGAGATCCATCCGAGGATCGCGTTGATCACGCGCCCGGCCGACTCGGTGAAGAGCATGGTCCAGAGCGCGAACAGCACGATCCCGATAGCCGAGCCGTAGAAGACCACCGGGTTGAGGCGGTCGCGGCTGACGTCGTCGGTGTGTTGTGGATGCATGAGCAATCCTCGTCGTTGTTGGAGTGCAGCGGCAGCCGAGCGTATCCACGCGCCGGCGGTGGTCGCCCACACGGGGCCACAGCCAGGAGGTAGCGCACACGGCGCGGACCGGCGAAGACTGCCAGAGAGACGTTACCTGTTTTTATTGATTGATCGTTCAATTAAAATACGGCGTTATGCTGCGACTTTCAACCGCACCTCTCTCGCCTTTCTTCGGTGCGGACTGGCACCGAACGGGGCTCAAAGCCATCTCGCTGGGGCCCGCGCGTGGCGCGTCCCGCTATGGCCAACGGCTTGCCCTGACAGGCTCGATGAACCAAAAAAAGGCGCCTCCCCGCTTGGGGAGGCGCCTTCGATCACCGCTGTGACGAGCGCTCAGATGCCGATCAACGCATCCAGCCAGCCACTGGGGTAGTGCAGATTGAGCAGCGCCTGCATGCCGAGCAAAAAGGCGGCGATTCCCGCGGCGATCGCCAGCGCCGTCGCCCAGCGCGCCCTGGCCACACCACGCAGGAATACGAACGCCATCAGCGTCGCCGCGCTGACGAATCCGAGCAGCGAAGCCACCACGACCAGCCCCAGCAACCCGGCCAGCCACAGTAGCGGCTCACCCAATGGCTGTGCTTCCCAGCGCGCACCGCGACGCCAAGCCTCCACCGCGCTCAGCGCAGCCCCCAGGGCCATGATCGTGATCGCCAGCCGCGGGAAGATACCGCCGAGGAAGGAGAGCCCGCTGATGTCGTACCAGGACGCCGCCGCCAGCAGTAGCAAGCCCACCACCAGCAGCACATCGACGCGCCCGAAGGTGGGGGCTGCCGGTGTCTGTTGCGGCGAACTGATGCCGGCACCGACGGCCAGCGGACGCCGACGGCTCAGCAGGCGCTTGCCCAGCGGGAACAACAGCGCCAGGGCGATCAGGCCCAGGATGATCAGCACCCCAGGGCGCAGGAAGGCCGACATGCCCTGGAACTGTACGCTCTGATAGAAATAGGTTTCTGCCCCCGGTGCCAGCACGAAGCCGATCAAGAACGCCGGTCGCGACCAGCCGGCACGCTTGAACAGCACCCCGACCGCACCCACCGCCAGCAGCGTGTACCAGTCACCCAGCGAACGCGTGGCCTGGTAGGCAGCGAACATGATCAGCGTGGTGATCACCGGCGCCAGCAGCACGAAGGGAATCCGTGTCAGCTGCGCTACCGGGCGCGCCAGCACCAGACACAGCGCCGCGCCCAGAATGTTGGCCAGCGCCAGCGACCAGATGATGGTGTAGGTCAGATCGAGGTGAGTGGAGATCATGCTCACCCCCGGCTCCAGGCCGAGCAGCAGCAGGCCGCCGAGGAAGATCGCCGCCGTGCCGGAGCCCGGCACGCCGAACAGCAGCGTAGGCACCATCGCCCCGCAGGCGCAGGCGTTGTTGGCCGATTCCGGGGCGATCACACCGCGGATATCGCCCTGGCCAAAGTGCTTCTCCCCCTTGGCCGTGCGCGAGGCGAAGGCGTAGGTCAGCCAGTCGACCACCGAGCCCGCCAGCCCTGGGATGGTGCCGATGAGGCTGCCCATGCCGGCGCACTTGGCGACCAGCCCGCGGTTGTCGACCACGTCGCGAATCCCCTGGCGCCAACCGTGCCCCAGCGAGGTACGCTCACGGGCGATGCTGCCGCGCTGGATCAACAGGTCGATGATCTCCGGCAGGGCGAAGATCGCCAGGCCCACCACGATCAGCGGGATACCGTCGTAGAGATAGCCCACATCCAGGTTGAGGCGGAACTCGCCCGTGGCCGGCGCGGTGCCGATCGCCCCGAGCAGCAGCCCCAGACCGCACGCCGCCATGCCCTTGAACTGACTCTCGCCGGAAAGCACCGCGACCATCGCCAGCCCCAGCAGCGTGAGCACGAACAGCTCCGCCGAGGAGAACGCCAGCACCAGCGGCCGCGCGACCAGAATGAAGCCGGTCAGTACCACTGCCCCGATCACCCCACCGCACAGCGAGGAGAGAAAGGCACTGGCCAGCGCCCGCGCGGCCTGCCCCTTCTTGGCCAGCGGAAAGCCATCCATCACCGTGGCCTGGGAAGCGCTCGAGCCAGGTATCCCCAGCAGTACCGAGGTAAAGGTGTCGCCAGTGGGAATCACCGCCACCATGCCCATCAGCATGCCCAGCGCCAGTCCCGGCGACATGCCGTACAGGAACGGCAGCAGCAGCGCCATGCCGGCGATACCGCCCAGGCCGGGAATGATCCCCACCAGCAGCCCCACCAGCACGCCGAAGCCCATGTAGAGCAGATGGGCGCCGCTGAACACCTCGCCCAGGCTCGTCATCAACGCATCGATCATCGTTGTCTCTCCTTGGCCGGCCTTGGCGCCGGCCCTTGATCAGCGCGTGGCAACGCGCACGCCATAGCGCGACTTGAGCCAGTCGATCACCCACTGGCGGCGCGCGTCGCTGAGCTGCATGGCAGAGTCGAGCTGCTTGGCCGCGACCTCACCCACGACAGGCGTGTACGGGCCGACCTGATTGCGCGCCGCGGTCAGGAAGTCTTCGCGCTCGGGCAGCGTCGCCGCGGCCTGACGGTAGGCCTTGATCAGTGCCGGCGGGGTGTCCTTGGGCACCAGCAGCAGCTTCTGCAGGGCATAGCCGGAGGCAAAGAACTTGTGGAACACCTGGTAGGCGATGTCGTCGCGGCTATGACCAGGCTGCGCCAGATAGAGCTCGGAGAAGGTCGGCAGATCGGGGAAGGCTGGGTCACGCTCGATGACGTTGTCGGCATTCATCACCCCGAGCGAGAACAGCGGCACTGCCTTGCCCGCTTCGACCAGTGGGGCGACGTTGCTGAAATAGGCCGACGTGGTCTGGAAATCGACCCCCGCCTCGCCGCGCTCGAACGCCAGCCGCCCTTCGCCTCGGCTGCGCATGCCGAACACCGGCTCCACCTTCAGACCCAGCAGGTCGAAGGCCAGCAGCACCGGCATCTCGAGCCCGGTGGGGGTCTGCATTGCGAACTTGGTCGGCGACTCGCGCAGCGCGGCGAGAATCGTATCCGTGTCCTTGCCGTAGCCCGGCTGGGCGTAGACCACGCCGCCGGTGGGCGCGGCGATGATCGGCGTCCACTTGGCGTAGTCGTAGCGCACCCGCGGATCGTCGAGCATGGCCGGGTACTGGGTCGAGGCCGAGGTCACCAGCATCTGTGATCCATCGGCATCGGCGCGGGCATAGAACAGATTGGTGCCGGTGATCGAGCCGCCACCGGGCACGTTGTCGATCACGATGGTCGGATGCGAGGGCAGCGCTTCCCCCATCCAGTGCGACATGAAACGGGCCCAGACATCGGTACCGCCACCGACCCCGAAAGGCACGGTCCACTCGAGCGTATCGGGTACCGTCGCGGTCTCCGCGGCCTGTGCGCCCAACGGCAGCAGCGCCGCGGCCAGCGCGAGGACGCAGCGGCGGCCAACTCGGGGGAAAAAGGTGTGTGTGCGCTTGGCGTGCATGGCACTTCTCCTCATTGATGTTGTAGCTGTTATGGCTGTTGTGTCGTCATCTCGTCGGCTCGCGCCATGCTCAGCCGATTGCTGCATCGGAGTCGCTGGATACTGTCTCGGGCACGTAGACGTTGCCGCTGAAGAGCCGCCGCGCGGTACGGATCAGTGAACAGCTCGGCCATGCCTGCCCCGTCGGCCAGCGCGCGATCACCCCGAGCTTGCCACTCGGATGCTCGAACTCGAGCAAACCGTTCGCTCCCGGCGCGCCGGCCAGATCCCTGACCAGGCTCTGCCCATCGGCGCAAGCCACCGCCAGCCCGACTGCACCGGTGATCGCCAGTGCCCGATGGCAACGCTGTGGCATGAAATAGCGCACGCACAGCGTGCCTCCGGCGGCGGGCGCACTGATCAGCACCGGCTTGGGAATCACGCGCTCGCGCACGTCGCCCAGTCCCATGGCCGCACCGGCCTGAAGACGAATCGACTCCAGCCGTTCCAGCAGCTCGCTGTCACCGTCCAGCGCCTGAGGTGTTTCGTCACCGCACTTGCCGAGATCGGCGGCGCGCATCAGCACCATCGGCATGGCGGCATCGATGCAACTCACCTCGATCCCGTCGATCGTGTCCACCGGCTTGCCCGTGGGGTAGAGCTTGCCGGTCTTGGCCCCCACCACGTTGCGAAACTCCAACAGCACCGGCGCGGCGCTGCCGGGCACGCCATCGATATGCGTATCGCCGACGTAGCTCACCTGCCCGCCCGGCGTGCAGATCTCGGCATCGATCAGGCTGCCAGTGTTGAGGTTGCGGATGGTCAGCCGGGTGACGTCTGCCGTCGCGGCGACCAGGCCCTGCTCGATGGCGAAAGGCCCCACGGCGCTGAGCATGTTGCCGCAGTTGGGGGAGGTATCCACCCGGCGCTGCTCGACCATCACCTGCACGAAGAGATAGTCGACGTCGACCCCAGGCTCGGCGGAAGGCGTGACGATGGCGACCTTGCTGGTCTGCGGATAGCCGCCGCCGATGCCGTCGACTTCGAGTTCGTTGCCCGACCCCATCAGGGTCAGCAGCAGCTCATCGCGTTCCGCAGGATCGCTGGGCAGATCGTGCCCCAGAAAGACCGGCCCCTTGGAGGTGCCGCCGCGCATCAGGACGCAGGGTATGGCTCGCATGACGTGTTTCCTTTCCCGTGACGGCCCTCATGGCCGACAAGTGACGGGGAAGCTCGCATGCTTGAAATCGCCATTCCAATGCCATTATCGTGACCATTGATGCATATTACGCATCAATTGCAGATTTTAACGCAACCTTTTGATAAAAAAGAGAAAAACGAAATCTCCGGAGGTCAACCATCGACATGTCGGCAGAGAGGCATTCGACTAATGAACTATGAGATTCAGCAGATCCAGGCCTTCCTCAAGGTTGCCGAGCTGGAAAGCTTCCAGGCCGCCGCTGAGGCGCTCAACCTCTCGCAGCCGGCGCTGAGCCGACGCATCCAGAAGCTCGAAGCGGTACTCGGTACCCCACTGCTGGCGCGCACCACGCGCAAGGTGAGCCTGACCACCGTGGGCCGCGACTTCTTCCCCCAGGCCAAGCGCCTGCTCGACGAGTTCGACCACGCCCTGTTCAACATTCGCGCCCTGGCGGAGAACCGCATCGGTCAGATCACCCTCGCGTGTATTCCCACCGCAGCGTTCTATTTCCTGCCCGCGGTGATCCGCGAGTACAACGCCCGCTACCCCAATATCCGCATCCGCCTGCTCGACCTCAGCGCCAACGACGGGCTCGGCGCCGTACTCAGCGGCGAGGCCGAATTCGGCATCAACATGCTCAGCGGGCACCACCCGGACATTCGCTTCACGCCGCTGGTGGTCGAGCCCTTCGTGCTGGTATGCCGCCACGATCACCCGCTGGCCGCGCAGTCGCAGGTGACCTGGAGCGAGCTGAGCGAGCACAAGCTGATCGGCGTGGGCCGTATGAGCGGCAACCGCATGCTGCTGGACCACGAGCTGTCGTCACTGACCCAGCGCCCGACCTGGTTCTACGAGGTACAGCATCTCTCGACCTCGCTGGGGATGGTGGAAGCGGGCCTGGGCGTGGCCGCGGTGCCGCGGCTGTCGATGCCGGACGACGAGCACCCGCTGCTGGTGCAGCGCCCGCTGGTCGAACCGCTGGTCAAGCGCACGCTCGGCATGGTGCGCCGCCGCGACAGCGCGCTCTCGCCGGCCGCGGAGCGCTTCGTCGAGACGCTGCTGCGGCACTGGGACCGCGGCGAGGGTGGCGAAAACGGCGGGCCGATATATCTCTAGGCGTTGATAACGCGGTATGGGCAAGTACGGTACTTTTAGACAGTGCCTAATCTTTAGGCAGGCAGTCCCTAAACTTTGGACAGACAGTGCCTGAGCTTTAGATGCTATTGATATCTCGCCCTTTGGGCGAAAATGCGTCTTTTTTGGCCGATATCTCACACGCTTTGTAGTCGATCGCTTACAAACATTTCTCGCATGATGCGTTATCCTGATTCTCTGACCCTTTTTCTCTGACCATTGTCTCTGACCCTCGTCGACCGGCTTCGCCACCGCGATCAGGAAAACCGCATGCTCAACGATCTTCTCGACACCTTCGATATCGATCTGTCGCAGTCGCAGCGGCTGCTGACTCTCGATATCGCCGGCACCGCCCTCGTGCCCCATCGGCTGGTGGGCGAAGAGCGCGTCAGCGCCCCTTTCACCTACACGCTGGACTGCATCTCCCAGCAGGGCGATATCGAGCTCAAGACGCTGATGGCGCAGCCGGCGCGGCTCTCGATCCTGCAGGCCGACGGCAGCTACCGCCCGCTGCATGGGCTGGTTTCCGAGGCCGCGCTGCTGGGCGAAGATGGCGGCGTCACCTACTACCAGCTTACCCTGGTGCCGTGGCTCGCCATGCTCGGCCTGGGCCGCGACAGCCGCATCTTCCAGGATCGCAGCGTCGTCGATGTGCTCACTGCCGTCTTTGACGATTACGACCTCGCCAAGGGGCGCTACCGCTTCGATTTGCGCCGCGACTACCCCGCCAGAAGCTACTGCGTGCAGTATCGCGAGAGCGATCTGAACTTTATTAGCAGGCTTCTAGAGGAAGAAGGATTATGGTTCTATTTCGAACATTCAGGGTCCTCAACCACTGCTGACAATGGCCAGGATAACGCCGCGTCGACAGAGTCTGGGGCGGACTTCGACGGCCATCGGCTGGTGATCACCGACGATGTCGATACCACCCAACCGGTCAGCCCCCAGGCGATCCGCTTCCATCGCCAGGCGGCCACCGAGCGCGAGGACGCCCTGACCCAGTGGGGCGGCGTGCGTACCCAGCAGCCCACCCGGGTCAGCGTGGGCACTTTCGACTACAAGCAGCCCTCACTGACCAAGCGCACCGGGCTCGACACCCTCAGCGACCAGGGCAACCTGCCCAAGACCGAGCTCTACGACTACGCCGGCGAGTACTACTACCACGGCTATGAGCGCGGTGAGCGGCTGACCGAGAATCGTCTGGAAGCGCATGAGTCCCGCGCCAAGCGCTTCCGCGGCAGCGGCGGTGCGCGCCAGCTCCAGGCCGGGCGCTGGTTCGAGCTCACCCAGCACCCGCTGCACGACAGCGGCGGTGAGCCCGAGCGCCAGTTCCTGCTGCTGGGGGTGACCGTCCACGCCGAGAACGCGCTGCCGGTCTCGGCCCAGCTCCAGGCGCTGCCGGGCAGCCTGCAGCCCCAGCTCGACGCCGCCAAGCAGGCGCATGGGCTGGCAGACGAAGGCGATAGCGACCGTCTCTCCGACTACATGAGTGGCGGCACCGGCCACTTTCTGGTCGATCTCGAGGCCCAGCGCCTTAGCCAACCCTACCGCCATCCGCTGACCCACCGCCGCCCGGTGATCGGCGGGCCGCAGACCGCCACCGTGGTCGGCCCGGCCAATGAAGAGATCCACACCGATCACCTCAACCGCGTGCGGGTGCAGTTCCACTGGGACCGCCAGGGCCAGAATGACGAAAACTCCAGCGTCTGGCTGCGGGTCTCCCAGCCCAACGCCGGCGCCGGCTGGGGCGGGGTGTTCGTGCCGCGTATCGGCCAGGAAGTCCTCGTCGACTTCCTCGAAGGCGACGCCGACCGCCCGCTGATCACCGGGCGGGTCTACAACGGCGAGCAGACCCCGGACTGGCACAGTCACGGCCTGCTCTCGGGCTTCAAGAGCAAGACCTACCGCGGCAGCAAGTACAACGAGCTGGTATTCGACGACGCCACCGACCAGGAGCGCGTCCGCCTCAACTCCGAAGCCGAGAAGAGCCAGCTCAACCTCGGCTACCTGATCCACCAGACCGGCAACACCCGCGGCGCCTTCCGCGGCACCGGGTTCGAGCTGCGCACCGATGCCTATGGCGCCATCCGCGCCAATCAGGGGCTCTACCTCACCAGTTGGGGCCAGCTCGGCGCCAGCGGTGACCAGCTCGACCTCACCCCGGCCAAACAGCAGCTCGACAGCGCCTACCAGCTCAGCGACAGCCTCAGCCAGAGTGCGGCAGACCACAACGCCGACGCCCTCGACGCGCGCGAGCATCTCAAGCAGGCCGGTGAAGACGCCGACGACACCTACGGCAATAGCGAACAGCTTGCGGATGCCAAGCAGGATAACGCCCGTGGTGCCACCGACAGCGGCGGCCGTGGCGAAGCAGCACGCATGAAAGCGCCGTGGCTGCATATGGCCTCGCCCGCCGGCATCACCCTGAGCACGCCGGAATCGACCCACCTGGCCCAGGGCCGCTCGCTGAGCGTCTCCAGCGGCGAGGACGTCAACGTGGCCACCGGCAAGAGTCTGGTCGCCTCGATCTCCGAGAAGCTCTCGCTGTTCGTGCAGAAAGCCGGCATCAAACTGTTCGCCGCCCGCGGCAAGGTCGAAGTGCAGGCGCAGGATGGCGAGATGGCCTTCACCGCGGAGAAAGGCGTCCAGGTGACCTCCACCGAAGGCCGTATCGAAGTCCAGGCCGAGAACGGCATCCTGCTACAGAGCGGCGGCGGTTATATCCGCATCGAAGGCGGCAATATCGAGGTTCACTGCCCGGGTGCTGCGGACTTCAAAGGCGCCCAGCACAACTTCGGTGGGCCGACGAGCCTTAGCCGCACCCAACCCGAGCTACCTGATGCGCAGGGGCCATTCGAGGAGTTCTTCACGCTGAAGGACAAGGAGTCGGGCAAACCTCTCGCCCATGCGCGTTATCGCGTGTCGACCGCCGAAGGGCGGGTCATGACAGGTCGCAGCGATAGCGAAGGAAAAACCCAGAAAATCTTCACGAGCAAACCTGAGGAAATCCAGGTGACGATACTGGATCGGTTCGACGACGCCGAGGGAGAACTGTCATGAGTCAGGGCGTTAAAGCCGACGGCAACACTCAGACCAGAAACAAGAGCAAAGGCCAGGACGCCTACCACGCGCCGGCGGATCAGCTTTTCTATATGGTCGGCAAAGGTACGATTCTCGCTGTGCCCCGCGAGGATATGCCGGATCTACTCGCTGAAATGCGTCTGCTCGAAAGTGTCGTCGAGTCTCAGCAGCAGGCGACGAGCCATCTCAAGAGCTGTCAGGACAAGTACATTCAGATCAAACAGGGCGACTACTTCAAGCCCGAAGACCGCGTCGTGCTGTCAGAATCGGATAGTGCCGAGAAGTTAGAGAGCGAAGTCGTCAAGGCGCAGTCTGCACTGGACGAAGCGAACAACGCGCTCATCGAGCAGATAACGCCGCTGACCCAACTCAGTGACAACACCAACCACATCAGCGAACTCATCCCCATCCAGCGACGTGGCGGCCACGCATCTGCTGTGGGCTTCAAGATGACCTACGTTCGCTCACAAAAAATCCAGAACCACTGGAGAAAGTATCGGTTGACCTCTCAAGCCGATACGACGGGCGGTGACGACAGCGTCATCACGCAGGGCAAAGTCGATTGGAAGAAGCTGAAGCAGCAGCTCACGGATATCAGTGGAAGCACCTCGATCAAGACGGACATTCCGTGGTTCGACGACTGGATGAAGCTGGAAGATCAGCACAAGGAGCTCTTCCAGTGGAGCGAACATATCAACGAAAACCTTCAGATCGTCCGCTCTTATCAGAGTGGTGGCGAGCATGACGTGGACAGCCTCAAAGTCGATCTCAGTGCGGAAGCGCAACTGATGCGATGGTCCTATGGGGCGAGCGGTCTCAGCGGTGAAGCCAACCCATTCAAGAAAAAAGGCGCCATCAAGGCCAGCGGACACGCAGAGCTGATGCTGGCGGAGGCCAAGGCGTCCATCGACTGCTACGAGCCGCCGGGCGGATACATGATGGCCTTTGCGGGCATGAATCTTGGCATGCTGCGCTCTCACACCATTCTGAGCGTGGCCGGCGGCATCGGCGCCAGTATCGCCGCAGAACTCAATATCGATGCGGAGTTCAGCGGCAGCGGCGCCAAGGCCAAGGGCGTCAGGGGTTCTTCAAGGAACAGGGGGGTTCCAGGAAAGCAAACCGTCGATATGTCGCTACCCGACAATAGCCAGGGTGGCGAACTTGGTGCCTTTATCGGTGGTCAGCTCGAAGCCACCGTGGCAGGACAGGTTGAGTGGAAAAGCCCAGAGAGCGAGAAATTCGAGCCGTTTGCGAAAATTGCCCCGGCGTTGGCAGCCCAGGCAGGTATCGGAGGCGAAGCGACATTTAAAATCTCATATGCAGGCGGGAAATTCAGAATTCTTGCAAAGGCGGCTCTCTGCTTCGGGGTAGGTGCGAAAGGTAAACTATCGCTAGAGGTAGATGGCAGCTTAATACTGGAATTCGCAAAATGGGTCGCATATCAACTCAAGAATGCAGACTATGGCAAGCTAGACTTCATAGACGAGGAAGCTTTCGAGGCCTTATCGGAAATAATAGTCCTGGCAGCACAGTACGGAGAAAGTCTCGCAAACTATATGTACGAAACAACCGGCATTATAAAACGTACTGCACAGGGTGCATTAGCCGATCTTCAAAACAGCCTAGAATCAGCAAGTGAGCGTGGTGAACTGGTCGTCAGAATCAACTCGGACCCAGATTTTCTGCGGTATGCCACACCAGACGCCAAAGGCGCCATAATTTATCGATTAATGCAAACAAACGCTTTCGACAACCTCGACCCAGACAACCGCACCACAGATTACAGCGACTTGAATTTTTGGCGCTTTGGGTACATGACGCAGCGTAAAAGAGCAATCATAAGAGTTTTCACTTGGGTGCAATCCAAAAAAGAATACGAAAACATAATGCAAAGAATAAAGGCAAGCACAGACAGCTCAAACATTTCGGTGCATGGAGGGGAAGAAGAGCTCCTTGAATTTTTGGGCCGAGGAGAAATGCCCATACTTTCAAGCCACTATCCAGAGAACCTAATCTCATTTTATAAAAGCTTGCGCAACAAAGCTAACAAAGGAGATCCCATAATCCGAAACGACATGGAGGAGTATCTAACCCAAAATGATGTCTCGAATGACTTTGACAAACCATGCTTCAATTCAACGCAATGCTTACCAAAGCCTGAAAGTAGAATAGCGTAGTATATGCAGGTGGGAAAATCCCACCTGCACTATTACCCACCACCTATCGACTCTCATTCAAAACGCAGCGAAACGTATTGGGATACAAGGGTTCGTTAGATAGCACAGGATTATTGTCTATTGACAGATCGGGCTTTGCGTGGCGCCGATTCATTGTTAACAAATCTCTTCCTTCACTGCCTAGCTCACCACCACGACGGACTTTTTCCAAACCATGCTCCGGCCCGGAAGGATTCATCTTTGGAGATTTTTTATAGTAATCTTTATCATACCAATCACTTACCCATTCAAATCCATTCAACCCCATCTGATAGATCCCGAGAGGGTTGGGTGGGTAACTAGCGATCACACCAGGTGAGAGTGAATCATTGGCAGATGTCGCCTCTTTACGCTCTTCCGGAGTAGAGTGATTCACACCGGGCTTTAGCGTTCCGTCATCAGTTGCAAAAGGTCGAAACTCTCCACGATTGCGAGCAGCATATTCCCACTGTGCCTCTGTTGGCAATGAAAATGATTGGCCTGTCTTTCTTGACAGCCATTCGCAATAATCATGAGCTTGATACCAATCCACTCCCGCTGGCACGTTAGGTGCTCGGTATTTTGCCTCTGGCCCTTCATTGTTAATATTGGGCTGACCAGAGGCCTCTGTAAATACATCGTAATCCGCGTAAGAAACCTGACGACTGGAGATGAAAAAGCCATCCAGCTCAACCTCATGCAAAACCTTGTTGTCATCGTAAAAACTATAAGGAAGATTGTTCGCCTTAGGATCGATTTGGCCAAAATCGCCCATTTGAAAGCTACCACCTTTCACATAGATCAAGTTTTCTTTGGTCTTCTTGATCAACGCATCTACCGCTTGTTGGTTTTTCGAGTCAGCCTGACCATCGCTACAGGCAACCAAGCTCAAAGTCGACAGCGCCACCAAAGTAAATCGCAACTTCATAGGTTTTTCCTCTTTTGGGGTTCCGGTGCAGCAACCAAACCGGGGGTTGACGCATCGACGAACGTCCACATTAAACGCATATGAGGCATGTCGACAGCCCCAATTCGAAATCATTTCACCATAATAGAAAGCTAGGGCTTAACTTGCTATTCAATCGCACTCACCCCTTCAGCAACCAGCCACAAAGTTTTGCAAAACGTCTTCTACTAAGCATGAAATGCTCATTAAATCACCTCCGAATAGCAACGCCCCTAATTCGTGGAAGACCCTGCTATGACGCACCGAAAAGTGTTTATTTTTGCCGATTGCTTTCTCTTCTTAAAAATATCTAGATCCTTGTCGGCCCCTTCGGGCACTTTCAAGCTTAGATCCGGACTGTAAGGGTTGCGTATAACGGTAACCAAACCTAAAGAGCTTTCCCCCGTCGCGCCTCCCCGGCGCACTTTCAAAGTGCCGGAATCAGGACCCTTGGGATTATGCTCAGGTGATTTCTCATAATAACCCTTATCATACCAGTCGCTCACCCACTCATATCCATTGAGCCCCATCTGGTAAAGGCCAAGAGGATTGGGAGGATATTTTTTGGCAACAGGGAAGGGGGAATACGCGTCACTTTGAGGCGTCACCTCCATCCTCTCACTTCGGGTAGGATAGTTTTTACCAGGTTCGAGCTTTCCATCATCGGTAGCATAGGGCATCATACGCCCACGACTACGAGCAGCATATTCCCACTGAGCTTCAGTCGGCAAAGAGTAATCTTTACCGGTCTGCTTAGACAACCACTGACAATATTTATTCGCCTTATACCAATCTACTCCAACAGGAAGATCCGAAGTATTTTGCTGACTTTCCTGCTGATCGTATTCTATTCCAGGTTCATCTATCGACTTGGCATAGACATTGAAGTCAGAGTAGGTCACCTGCCTATCTTGTATGTAAAAATCATCTAAAGTGACTCGATGAAGATATTTATCATCTTGATTCACGCTATAAGGAAGCTTTTCAGACTTGGGGTCAATTTGGCCAAAATCGCCCATCTGAAAGCTACCACCTTTCACATAGACCAAGTTTTCTTTGGTCTTCTTGATCAACGCATCTACCGCTTGTTGGTTTTTCGAGTCCGCCTGACCATCGCCACAGGCAACCAAGCTCAAGGCCGATAGCACCAACAGAATCAACCTCGGCTTCATAGATGGCTCCTCTTCTATTTTTCTACATATAAAAATATCGGGTTGATGCGCATGGCCGGCGTCCACTGTCTGCTTGTCCTGAATAATCTACATCACCAGGGCCGATATTTCGCATTAGCGGTCCAACGCTTGATCTCGTCGTTCATCTCGATGCTCACAGGTGTCTCCATTTTTGGATAATACCCTGAACAGGAATTCACTGGGTCATTACAGTTTTCACTACAAAGCAAAGGCTAGTTTGTCTGGTCGACCACACACACCGAACTGTGCTCATGCTGTAGGGTTGTTTCTCTTCCGGATCAACCTCTACGTCGCTGCCCTTCGGTGGAATCTCGAGTCAGATCCGGATTATAGGGCGTTGCGTATAACGGTGACCATGCCCAAAGAGCTTTCTCCAGTAGCTCCCCCTCGGCGTACTTTAAAGTGCCCCGGATTCAGGGCCAGTCGGGTTAAGCTCCTGTGAATGCTCGTAATAGTCCTCACCATACCAGTCGCTGACCCACTCATAACCATTAAGCCCCATCTGATAGATAGCCCAAAGGGTTGGGAGGATACTTTTTGGCAATAGTGTAAGGTGCCATAGGGCGTCACTTTGACCCGGCGTCAGCCTTCCGTCCTATCTTCTCGAGTAGGATAGTTTTTGCCAGGTCTCGCAGAATGCCATCATCGGTAGCGTAGGGCATCATTCTCCCACGACTACGAGCAGCATATTCCCACTGGGCTTCAGTCGGCAAAGAGTAATCTTTACCGGTCTGCTTAGACAACCACTGACAATATTTATTCGCCTTATACCAATCTACTCCAACAGGAAGATCCGAAGTATTTTGCTGACTTTCCTGCTGATCGTATTCTATTCCAGGTTCATCTATCGACTTGGCATAGACATTGAAGTCAGAGTAGGTCACCTGCCTATCTTGTATGTAAAAATCATCTAAAGTGACTCGATGAAGATATTTATCATCTTGATTCACGCTATAAGGAAGCTTTTCAGACTTGGGGTCAATTTGGCCAAAATCGCCCATCTGAAAGCTACCACCTTTCACATAGACCAAGTTTTCTTTGGTCTTCTTGATCAACGCATCTACCGCTTGTTGGTTTTTCGAGTCCGCCTGACCATCGCCACAGGCAACCAAGCTCAAGGCCGATAGCACCAACAGAATCAACCTCGGCTTCATAGATGGCTCCTCTTCTATTTTTCTACATATAAAAATATCTTATGCGCATGGCCGGCGCCACTGTCTGCTTGTCCTGAATAATCTACATCACCAGGGCCGATTTTCGCTTAGCGGTCCAACGCTTGATCTCGTCGTTCATCTCGATGCTCACAGGTGTCTCCTTTTTGGATAATACCCTGAACAGGAATTCACTGGGTCATTACAGTTTTCATACAAAGCAAAGGCTAGTTTGTCTGGTCGACCACACAACGAACTGTGCTCATGCTGTAGGGTTGTTTTTTTTCCGGATCAACCTCTACGTCGCTGCCCTTCGGTGGAATCTGAGTCAGATCCGGATTATAGGGCGTTCGTATAACGGTGACCATGCCCAAAAAGCTTTCTCCAGTAGCTCCCCCTCGGCGTACTTTGAGTGCCCCGGATTCAGGGCCAGTCGGGTTAAGCTCCTGTGAATGCTCGTAATAGTCCTCACCATACCAGTCGCTGACCCACTCATAACCATTAAGCCCCATCTGATAGATACCCAAAGGGTTGGGGGGATACTTTTTGGCAATAGTGTAAGGTGCCATAGGGCTATTACCCGGCGTAGCCTTCCGCCTATCTTCTCGAGTAGGATAGTTTTTGCCTTCTCGCAAAATGCCATCATCTGTAGCGTAGGGCATCATTTTCCCGCGACTTCTAGCAGCATATTCCCATTGGGCTTCGGTCGGGAGTGCGAAAGGAAGGCCGGTTTGCTTTGCCAACCATTGGCAATAATCCCGGGCCTGATACCAGTCCACGCCCGCCGGCACGTCAGGAGCGCGGGTTCGACTACTATAGTTGTTCGTGTTGATTTTGGGTTGGCCGGTAGCTTCGGTGTAAGTATCATAATCGGCGTAGGAAACCTGACGATCCATTATATAATAGCCGTCAAGCGTAACCTTATGGAGGTGTTTGTCGTCTTCCCCAACACTCCATGGCAAATGATCAGCCTTGGGGTCTTTGGGCCCAAAATCCCCCATCTCAAAGCTGCCACCTTCCACATAAACTAGATGCTTCTTGGTTTTTTTGATCAGCGCATCAACCGCTTTCTCTGTATCTTGGCTGGCACCGCTTTGCCCACAGGCAGTCAACAAACAAGACAACAAAAACACCAAAGCGCATGAAAGCTTCATACTTTCACCTATCCTGTATACTCGGCATGGCGAAACGCACCAATACTGCCTGACTTCATACAATTTTACCTCACGAGCTCATTGACCATGCACCTAAAAGTCGTTTCAAAAGGAGCCCGTGTCGAGAGCATCTCTCCCAGGCGCGGGTTATCGATCGCGTCAGAAGCGTCTCGTGTCAGATCCGGCTTTGCCTTGCTACGGTAGACAGTCAGCATCCCTTGATCTGAGGCGCTGAACCCACCACCACGAAGTACTTTCTCTGTTCCTTCTTCAGGGCCCATCGGATTTTTCTCGGGAGAATGCTCATAATAATCCTTTCCGTACCAATCATTCACCCATTCGAATCCATTCAACCCCATCTGATAGATGCCCAATGGATTAGCTGGAATCGAAGCTATCTCAAATACCTTTGGCGCTGCTCCATCAACTGTTGTCTTCCTGATTTCTGCCTTAGAGGGAGCATTTTTTCCACGTTCAAGTGTACCGTCATCTGTAGCGTAAGGCCAAAACTCACCACGATTTCTGGCAGCATATTCCCACTGTGCCTCAGTCGGCAAGGCGTATGGTCGCCCCGTTTTTTCTGCCATCCACTGACAATAGTCGTGTGCTTGATTCCAACTAACACCTACGGGAACGTTGGGACTCTGGAATCGCGCCCCAAAACCTTCGATACTGACATCTGGCTGCCCCGTAGACTTTGTGTAAACACCGAAGTCAGAATAAGAGACCTGACGCGAAGCCATATAATACCCATCTAAGGTCACTTCATGCAGGTGCTTATTGTCTTCACCATAAGTATAAGGTAACTTCCCGGCCTTAGAGTCGACTTGTCCAAAATCGCCCATCTGAAAGCTACCGCCTTTCACATAGACCAAATTTTCTTTGGTCTTATTGATTAGTGCATCGACCGCCTGCTGGTTTTCCGGGTCAGCGTTGCTCTGCCCGCATGCTGTTAGAGAGAGCGATATTATCGCTGCCAGTATCGACCAAGGTTTCATGAGCGCCTCGCGCTTCCGATATCGCCAACATGATGCCATATAAGATGGCACGGTAGAGGGCAAAACTGTCAATACCGGTAACGGCGGGCAGTGATGGTCATGTCACCCGGTGATATGTTCAAGAAGCACTAAGTTTAATGAGCAGGTACCAAGCGAGTGGCAATGCCCTTGGGCACACCGGTGAGCGCAACGCCGCGGGTTCTAACGCTCTTACTGAGGCCGAGACGGCAGGGCGTTGCGCCCTGCCGCGCTTCCCTCAATCCCCCTTGAGGCGGCCGCCCATCTCCTGGGCGAGTTCGACCGCGTAGTGGTCGGTCATGCCGCCGATGAAGTCGAGCATGCGGCGGTAGCTGGCGTAGAGCGACCAGGAGGGTTTGGGGGTGTTCTCACCGATCAGCGCCAACACGCGCTGATGCTTGAAGGATGACTGGCCGGTGTGGTGCAGCTCGTGGGCGGCGCCGATAAAGGCTTCGAGCAGGATGCCCAGGGTGGTGTAGGCGCCGATTTCCAGCTTGGCCTTGCGCTCGTTCTGGAAGATGCGCTCACGCGCGAGCTGCTTGGCCGCGGACACGCCCCAGGCCAGGTCCGGGTGGCACAGTTCGAGCAGGTCGTCGGTCAGGGTGCCGTTGAGCAGCGCCTGCTCATGCTGGACGAAGACATCGCCGACCTCGTTGACCGCGCGCTCCATCGCCGCGCCGCGCAGGGCGGCGATACGGCGGCGCTGGGAGACCCCGGCTTCCTGCATGCCCGGGTAGCCCTTGGGCGGCTCTCCGGCGATCTGCAGCAGTACTTCCGCGACTTCATCGAAGCGCAGAATGCCCATCTCCAGGCCATCCTCCAGGTCGAGCAGCGCGTAGCAGATATCGTCGGCGGCCTCGACCAGATAGGCCAGCGGGTGGCGGCACCATTTGGACTCCCCGGCCGGCTTCATGCCGAGCCGGTCGACCACCTCGGAGAGCAGGTGCTTCTCCGACTGATAGCAGCCGAACTTGCCCATCTTGCCGCCGTGCTCGACCGTCCACGGATACTTGAGCAGCGTGCCCAGGGTCGCTGCCGACAGCCGCATGCCGCCGCGGAACTGGTTGTACTCGATCTGGGTGACGATGCGGAAGCCTTGGGCGTTGCCTTCGTAGGTGAGCAGGTCGGCACGCTCGGCCTCGTCCAGCCCATCGAGCAGGCCACCGCCCTGCTGCTCGGTCCACTTGAACCAGTCGCGGATGGCGTACTCGCCGGCGTGGCCGAACGGCGGGTTGCCGATGTCGTGCCCCAGGCAGGCCGCCTGCACGATCACCCCCAGGTCCGCCGGGCTGACCCACTCGGGCAGCCGCTCGCGAAGCTGTTCGCCGACGATCATCCCCAGGCTGCGCCCGACACAGCCGACCTCCAGCGAGTGGGTCAACCGGGTGTGGATATGATCGTTGTCGGTGAGCGGGTGCACCTGGGTCTTGCGCCCCAGGCGCCGGAACGAGCCGGAGAAGACGATGCGGTCGAAGTCCTTGTGGAAAGGACTACGCCCCACCTCGCCGCGCGAGGTGCGGGCGTCGTGTAGACGCACGGGGTCGAGCAGGCGCTCCCAGTGCATGGCGGTCATCGGTATCTCCGTTCGAAAGGACAGCGGCTCACTGCCGAGAGCCACAAAAGGGGGCTAGGTATTCCCCTCGACACCTAGCATGCCGATAGCTCGGGACGAAGAAAAGCGCTCGCCCCGGCATCGCGCCTCGTCGATGCTGGGGCTTACTCCTTGACGTCCATGTATTCGCGCGCCCAGATGCGGTACTCCTCCAGGGTGGAGTAACGCGTCGAGAGACGCGAGGCGTCGAGGTCGTTGGTGGCGATGTCGCGCTGCTCGCGCAGGCAGTCGTAGGTCGCCTTGATCGCGGCGAAGTAGGCGGCGTGTCCGTTGACCACGATGCGCACGCCGAGCTTGGCCAAGCGCGCACGGTCACGCAGGGCCGGATTGTCGTAGGTGACCAGCATCAGCGGTACGGTCAGCACCGAGGCCAGCGTCTCGAGATGGTCGAAATCGCGCACGCCGACCAGGCAGATGGCGTCCACGCCGGCGGCCTGATAGGCACGAATCCGTGCGACTGCGGCGTCGTCATCGAGCTGCCCGGCGTTGGTGCGAGCGATGATCGACATCGCCGGGTCGATGCGCGCTTCGAGGGCGGCGCGCATCTTGCCCACGCCCTCTTCGACCGGAATCAGGTCGGTGGACTTATGGCCGTACTGCGCCGGCAGCAGGGTGTCTTCGATGGTCAGGGCAGCGACCCCGGCGCGCTCCAGCTCGGTGATCGTGCGCATGACGTTGAGCGCGTTACCGTAGCCGTGGTCGGCGTCGGCGATCACCGGCAGCCGCGCCACGCGGCCGATCCGGGTCGCCTGTTCGACGAACTCGCTCAGCGTGATCAGCGCGAAGTCGGGCGCCGCCAGCACCTGCAGCGAGGCCACCGAACCGCCGAGAATGCCTACCTCGAAGCCCAGATCGGCGGCGATACGCGCCGACATCGGGTCGAACACAGAGGCGGTGTAGTAGCACTCGTCGTTGGCCAACAGTTGGCGGAAGGCGTTGCGCAGATCGTGCTGGGAAGGTGTCGCCACGGAAGACTCCTGTGATGTCGCCCCGCGCCTTGCGTCACGCGCGGTGATGAATGAGATGATGAAAAACGAACGCGAGCCGGCGCGCGCTGGCGCGACGGGTTGAGTCAGAATGCCGACGATTCTACCACTAAAGTCTTATCGCCAAACGTCAGCGCCGAGGATGGCTCGGCGGTCTCGAGCGCCAAGGTGAGCGCCGTGCATGATCTGCGTGAAGCGCCTTCATTGGTGTCGATCGTACTCATCACGCACTATTAGGGTTTGAACGAAAAGTCGGCGAGCGAAGGCAAGACAAGGAAAAGATTGGCGAAAAAGCGGAGTTTACGCGGTGTAAATGAGCATTTTGAGCCGATTTTTGACGCCGTATTGTCGAGCGTAGACAGTTTTCGTCCAAAGCCTAGCCCCTCAGCATGCCGTCGCATTACTACCGGAGAAAACTGCCATGTCACAAGCGCATCCCCCATTCCGAGCCGATATCGTCGGTAGCTTTCTGCGTCCGGCGGCACTCAAGGCGGCCCGCGCCCGCTATCAGCAGGGCGAGATCGATGCGGCCGCACTCGCCGCGGTGGAGGATCGCGAAATTCGCCGGGTGGTCGAGCAGCAGGAGTCGGCCGGCCTTGCGGTGGTCACCGACGGTGAATTCCGGCGTGCCTGGTGGCACTTCGATTTTCTCGAACAGCTAAACGGCGTCACCGGCTTCGTCGGTGAGCAGGGTATCCAGTTCCAGGGCATGCAGACCGGGGCCAAGCAGATCCGGGTCGACGGCAAGGTCGGCTTCAACCCCGATCATCCGATGCTCGGGCACTTCCGCTATCTGGCCGAGGTGGCCACGGCGATGCCCAAGATGACCATTCCCAGCCCCAGCGTGCTGCACTTCCGCGGTGGCCGCAAGAAGATCGACAGCGATGTCTATCCGAGTCTGGACGCCTTTTTCGCCGATACCGCAGACGCCTATCGCGAGGCGATCCGCGCCTTCTACGCGGCCGGCTGCCGCTATCTGCAGCTCGACGACACCGTGTGGGCCTATCTCTGCTCGGAGAAGGAGCGCGAAGCCGCCCGCGCCCGGGGCGACGACCCCGACCGGCTGCAGGCGATCTACGCCGAGATGCTCAACCATGCCCTCGCCGACAAGCCCGATGACCTGTTCGTCTCGCTGCACGTCTGCCGTGGCAACTTCCGCTCCACCTGGATCAGCGAAGGCGGCTACGAGCCGGTGGCCGAGACGCTATTCGGCCAGGTCGGCGTCGATGCCTGGTTCCTGGAGTACGACAGTGATCGTGCCGGCAGCTTCGACCCGCTGCGCTTCATTCCCGAAGGCCATCAGCAGGCGGTGCTCGGTCTGGTCACCACCAAGGTGGGCGACCTCGAAGACCCCGCCGGCGTGCGTGCGCGACTCGACGAGGCCAGCCGTTTCGTCGCCAAGTCGCAGCTCTGCTTGAGCCCGCAGTGCGGCTTCGCCTCCACCGAGGAGGGCAACGACCTGGCCGAGCAGGCCCAGTGGGACAAGATCCGGCTGGTGGTGGATCTGGCCCGCGACTACTGGGGCGCGTAACGCGTCACGCCCCGCCCTCACCCGGTCTAATCCGGCGACGCGCGGCCTCAGCTCGGCCGCGTGCCGCCCTCCTCCTGCCCCATCAACGAGCCCAGCAGGCGGCTGAGGAAGCCCTTGCGCTCGAGATCCGGCTCCTGCTCGATCAGCGCTCGCGGGTCGATGCTGTCGCGGGCGATCTCGATGAACGCCGCCTGGAACGGCGGCAGCGTCAGTTGCCCCTCCACCAGCTCGGGGCTGAAGCCCTGGCGATAGACGATCTCCCCGGCGCCCTCGGGTAGCCCGGTGGTGCGGGTCTCGGCGGTCAGGTTGAATACCGCGAGGATCGCCTGATCGCGGGAGACGCGCAGCCAGCCCAGCAGCTCGTCGTCGAAGTCGGAGAGGATCAGGGTGCCGTCGACCATCGCCGACTGCGCCTTGCGCCAGTGCAAAAAGGCGCGGGTCACGTTCAGGGTACTGTCGGCGTCGGCGAGCTGACGATCCACGCACAGGCGGCGATGGTGAACATCCACCGGCAGCCAGGGCTCGACGCTGGAGAAGCCACCGCGGTCGCCCTCGCTCCACGGCATCGGCGTGCGGCAGCCATCGCGTCCCTTGTACTCCGGCCACAGCGCCAGGCCGTAGGGGTCGACCAGCCGCTCGTAGGGCACATCGGCTTCGGGTAGCCCCAACTCCTCGCCCTGATAGAGACACACGCTGCCATAGAGCGAGCAGAGCATCACCGTGGCCAGCCGCGCCACCAGCGGCCCGTGCTGCTCCAGATGCTCGTGATCGGTCCAGCGCGAGACCACGCGCATCACGTCATGGTTGGAGAGCGCCCAGCACGGCCAGGCATCGACGGCGTAGTACTGGAAGTGCTCGATCACATCGCGCAGCTGCTTGGCCTCGAAGCGCGCATCGAACAGATCGAAGGTGTAGGCCATGTGCAGGCGGTCGTGGCCGGTGGTGTACTCGACCATCCGCTCAAGCGGGCGATCGTCGGAGATCTCGCCCACCGTGGTGGTGCCGGGGTACTCCTCCATCAGCTCACGCAGCTCGCGCAGAAAGCCCAGGTTCTCGGGCTGGCTGATGTCGAACTGGTGTCGCTGCATGGCGTAGGGGTTGGACGCCGGCACGCTGGGCGTCTTGAGTTCGCCGCTGCCCAACGCCGGGTTGTTCTCGAGCCCCTGGCTGTGGAAGTAGAAGTTGGAGGTATCGAGGCGAAAGCCGTCGACGCCCATGTCGAGCCAAAAGCGCGCGTTGTCGAGCTGCGCCCGGCGCACCACCGGATTGTGGAAGTTGAGATCCGGCTGGCACGACAGGAAGTTATGCAGATAGTACTGGCGCCGCCGGCTATCGAAGGTCCAGGCGCTGCCGGTGAAGAACGACAGCCAGTTGTTGGGCGGCGTGCCGTCGGGCTTGGGGTCGGCCCAGACGTACCAGTCCGCCTTCTGGTTGTCGCGCGAGCTGCGGCTCTGTACGAACCAGTGGTGCTGATCGGAGGTGTGGCTGAGCACCAGGTCGATGATCACCTTGAGCCCCAGCTCGTGGGCGCGCTCGAGCAGCATCTGGAAGTCGTGGAAGGAGCCGAACATCGGATCGACGCCGCGATAGTCGGTGACGTCGTAGCCGAAGTCCTTCATCGGCGAGGGAAAGAACGGCGAGATCCAGATCGCATCGACCCCCAGCTCGGCGACGTAGTCGAGCTTCGAGGTGATCCCCGGCAGATCGCCGACGCCGTCACCGCGGGCATCCATGAAGCTGCGCGGGTAGATCTGATAGATGACGCTGCCACGCCACCAGGCGGTGTTCTCGATCATGGCATCCCCTGGGTGATGGATTGACGCCCGGTCACAACACCGAGCGTCGTGTCAGACTAGCCGCTTTTATGATCGAGGTTAAATTCGGTTTCAATCGTCCGCCAGCGCCGGCAAAAGCACCTTCAACTTACGCGTCAGAGTGTTGCGCCCCCAGCCCAGCAGCTCTGCGGCTTCACCCTTGCGTCCGCCGGTGTGCTTGAGCGCGGTCTCGATCAGGATACGCTCGAAGTCCGGCACCGCCTCTTCGAGCAGATGCGTGTGGCCCGCGGCCAGGGCGCGATCCGCCCACTCGCGGAAGGCCGCGCGCCAGTCGCCGCTGGGCGCTTCCACGCCGTCGAGATCGCGCAGCTCCAGCGGCAGATCGTCGACCAGCACCTCGCGCCCCGAGGCCATCACGGTGAGCCAGCGGCAGGTGTTCTCAAGCTGGCGCACGTTGCCCGGCCACGGCAGCCGGGTGAGATGCGCGGTCGCCTCCTGGGTCAGCACCTTGGGTTCGGTGGCGAGCTCCTTGGCGGCCTCGGCGAGGAAGTGCTGGGCCAGCCGCGGGATATCTTCGCGCCGCTCAGCCAGCCGCGGCAGGTGCACGCGGATCACGTTGAGACGGTGGAACAGATCCTCGCGGAAGCGCCCGTCGGCGACCAGGGTCTCCAGGTTCTGGTGGGTCGCAGCGATGATCCGCACGTCGACCTTGACCGGGGTGTGCCCGCCGACCCGATAGAACTCACCGTCGGCGAGCACGCGCAGCAGCCGAGTCTGGGTATCGGCCGGCATATCGCCGATCTCGTCGAGGAACAGGGTGCCGCCGTCGGCCTGTTCGAAGCGTCCGCGACGTTGGGCGGTGGCGCCGGTGAAGGCGCCCTTCTCGTGGCCGAACAGCTCCGACTCCATCAGATCCTTGGGAATCGCCGCCATGTTGAGGGCGATGAACGGCTGACCGCGACGTGGGCTGTGCTGGTGCAGCGCCTGGGCCACCCGCTCCTTGCCGGTGCCCGACTCGCCGTTGATCAGCACCGTGATATGCGACTGAGACAGCCGGCCGATGGCGCGGAACACCTCCTGCATCGCCGGGGCCTCGCCGATGATCTCCGCCGAGAGCCCCTCCGGCAGCGCCGCCGGCGAGCGCCGCTCGCGGGCGTGGGCGACCCCACGGCGCACCAGCGCCAGGGCGTCGTCGACATCGAACGGCTTGGGCAGATACTCGAAGGCGCCCCCCTGGTAGGAGGCCACCGCGCTGTCGAGATCCGAGTGCGCGGTCATCACGATCACCGGCAGGTCCGGGTGCTTTTCGCGCACCTTGGCCATCAGGTCGAGCCCGTCGATCCCCGGCATGCGGATATCGGTCAACAGCACTTCCGGTGGCTGGCGCTCGATCGCCTCCAGCGCGGCGTCGGCACGCTCGAAGGATTTCACTTCCAGATCCGGCTGCGCCAGCGCCCGCTCCAGGACCCAGCGGATGGCACGATCGTCGTCGACGATCACGATACGGGCGACATCGCTCATGACACTCCTCCTTCATTAAGATGAATCGCGCTCGTGGCGATGGCGGCAGAGCGCGTCCTTGCGCGCCCGCGGGGGTAGCGAGAGGCGCTCAAACCGGCGCCTCGAACGGAATCAGCAGACGGAACTCGGTGGCCCCGGGGCGCGACTCGCACTCGATCAACCCCTGGTGCTGGTGCAGGATCGACTGCGCGATGGAGAGCCCGAGGCCGCTGCCTTCGGCGCGCCCGGAGACCATGGGGAAGAACAGCGTCTCGCGGATCGGCTCGGGAATCCCCGGGCCGTTGTCGAGAATCGCCATCTCGCACACCAGGCGATGGCGCTCCGCGCCCAGGGTGAACTGGCGCCGCACCCGGGTGCGCAGGGTCAGCCGCGGCTCGGGGGTGGCGTGTTCGGTCATCGCCTGCACCGCATTGCGCGCGACGTTGAGCGTGGCCTGGATCAGCTGCGCTTCGTCGCCGATCAGATCCGGCACGCTGGGGTCGTAGTCGCGCTCGAAGGCGAGCCTGGGGTGCTCCGCTTCCAGCAGCGCGCGCACCCGCTCCAGTACCTTGTGCACGTTGAGCGGCTCGTGGCGCACCAGGGTGTTGGGGCCGAGCATGCGGTCGACCAGATCGCGCAGGCGGTCGGCCTCCTCGACGATGATACGAGTGAACTCCGCCAGCTGCGGGTCGGGCAGGTCGCGCTCCAGCAGCTGGGCCGCGCCGCGAATGCCGCCCAGCGGATTCTTGACCTCGTGGGCCAGCCCACGGGTCAGCACCTTGACCGTCTCCTGACGCGCGATCAGCGCCTCCTCGCGGGAGATACGCAGCAGCCGGTCGCGCGGTTCGATCTCCAGCAGCAGCTCGCGGCTGGTGATCGGCGTCGCGGTGAAGTCGACGGTGATCGTCTCGCCGCCGGGCAGCGACAGCGAGGCCTCGCGCTGGGTATAGGGGTGGAATTCGTGCATCGCCTTGCTCAACACCTCGCGCACCCGCCCCGACTCGCCCTCCAGACACTCCAGCCACTGCCCCACCACCCGCGGCCGGCTGGCTGCCAGCAGCGCCTCGGCAGCGGGGTTGAGCCAGCGCACCTGGAGCCGCTCGTCGAGCAGCACGACCGCCGTCGTCAGATGTTCCAGCAAGCGTTGATACATACGTCGATCCATCGTGGTGATCCGCCATGTCCTGATTCAGTGCAAGAACCGCGCCACCTCCACGCCGGCGGGCTTTGGTGGCCTGGGGGCCGCGCTATCCTATCGTCAATGCACCAAAATGGCGCACTGGATTCAAGGCGAGTCGGTCCAGGAGCGGATCACTTCGAACCGTTGGTGCGATTCGGGTTGGCGGGCAGATTCACGCTGGCGCGCTGGACGTAGAGCGTGACCGGTGGCGTGGCCAGCTGCACCTGACCCTGGGGATCGACGATCTCCGCGAGCAGTTGGTGCTCGCCGCGCGCCAGGCCGCTCACCGCGAACACCTGGGTGCGCATCGGCGACTGGCGCACCTCGCCGTCCACGCGTAGCTGCACGCGGTCGGCGTCCGCCAGCGGCGGCTGGATGGCCAGACGCACCTGCACGTCGCCGGCGCGCCCGGTGGGTAGGGTCGTGCCGTCGGCGGGACTGGCGATCTCGAAGCGCGTGTAAGACGCTGCCGCCTCGGGCGCCGACGCCTCGCGCGGTGGCGACGACGGCACCATCCCCGAGACCCCCTCAGCCTCCCCCTGCGGGTCGACCACGCTGATCGGCGCCAGCTCGACCCGCTCGCCGCTGGCCGGGCGGTCGCTGTAGACCACGTTGCCCTGGGCATCGATATGCCGGTAGACCGGCGCCGCCAGCACCACGCCGGTGGCCATGACCGCGACCGTCACGCCCGCCATGACGTCCCTCAGCACACGTCTTGCGAACCGCTCACGCCGGCGCCACACGCACCGGGCCTCACATTGGGTATCGCTGCGCATCGGTATCACCCCCGCTTGTCGTTTCGGCGCTGCGTTTCCGCTCTCTATCGGCCGCAGACGAAAAAGCCCCACCGAAGTGGGGCTTGTCGTCGTGCGCGAACGCCGTCGATTACAGGCTGTAGTAGAGCTCGAACTCGACCGGATGCGTGGTCATGCGCAGACGCTCGACATCTTCGCCCTTCAGCTCGATGTAGGCATCGATCATGGAGTCGGTGAAGACGCCACCTTCGGTCAGGAAGGCGCGATCCTTGTCCAGTGCTTCCAGCGCCTGATCCAGGCTGTTGGCGACGGTCGGAACCTTCTTGCCCTCTTCCGGCGGCAGGTCGTAGAGGTTCTTGTCCATCGCATCGCCAGGATGGATCTTGTTCTTGATGCCGTCGATACCGGCCATCAGCATCGCCGAGAACGCCAGGTACGGGTTGGCGGTCGGGTCAGGGAAGCGCGTCTCGACACGCTTGGCCTTCGGGTTGGAGGTGTACGGAATACGGATCGAGGCAGAACGGTTACGCGCGCTGTAGGCGAGCATGACCGGCGCTTCGAAGCCCGGCACCAGACGCTTGTAGGAGTTGGTCGAAGCGTTGGTGAAGGCGTTCAGGGCACGTGCGTGCTTGATGATGCCGCCGATGTAGTACAGCGCCATCTCGGACAGGCCGGCGTACTCGTCACCCGCGAACTGGTTCTGACCGTCTTTCCAGAACGACTGGTGGACGTGCATCCCGGAACCGTTGTCACCGACCAGCGGCTTGGGCATGAAGGTCGCGGTCTTGCCGTAGGCGTGCGCCACGTTGTGGACCACGTACTTCAGTTCCTGAACTTCGTCGGCCTTCTTCACCAGGGTGTTGAACTTGACGCCGATCTCGTTCTGGCCGGCGTTGGCGACCTCGTGGTGGTGCACTTCGACCGACTGGCCGATCGCCTGCAGTGTGTTGCACATGGCGCTGCGGATGTCGTGGAAGCTGTCGACCGGCGGTACCGGGAAGTAGCCACCCTTGACCCGCGGACGGTGCGCCAGGTTGCCGCCTTCGATCTGACGATCGGTGGCCCAGGCACCCTCTTCCGAGGTGATCTTGTACATCGAACCTTCGATGTCGGACTTGAAGTGGACCTCGTCGAAGATGAAGAACTCGGGCTCCGGGCCGAAGAAGGCGGTATCGCCCAGGCCGGTGCTGTTCAGATAGGCTTCGGCGCGCTTGGCGATGGAGCGCGGATCACGCTCGTAGCCCTGCATGGTGGCCGGCTCGATGATGTCACAGCGCAGGATCAGCGTGGCGTCTTCGGTGAACGGGTCGAGGAAGCCGGTACCGTCTTCCGGACGCAGGATCATGTCCGATTCGTTGATGCCCTTCCAGCCTTCGATGGAAGAACCGTCGAACATCTGACCATCTTCGAAGAACTCAGCGTTGACGGCGCTGGCCGGAATGGTGACGTGCTGCTCCTTGCCCTTGGTATCGGTAAAGCGCAGATCGACCCACTTGACGTCGTGTTCTTCGATAAGGGCGAGGGTTTTCTCAGACATGTTTTCCTCCACTGTGAGCCATGGCTCGATTCGTTGGCGAATGTCCAACACCGCTTTTTAGCATGTGACCCGGGCACTTGCCCATGCGCGCAATCACTGCCCGCGGATCGATAAAGCGTGTTACGAAACAAGAGCAAGTAATGTGCCAAAATGAGGCACATGCACCTGCCACAATAATAAGACCCTGTAATGTGGAGTTTTTTTGCTGTCACTCCGATGCACTAAAATCGCCGAAGACGCGCCGAGGGTTCATACTGGTGCGTCATACGCAGATGAATGCACCAAAAGCGCCAACCAAAAAGCCAGCCTGCACCAATTTGACGCACGACTCGCTCATGCAAGTTTGCGCCAGGCCCTTTTCCACGGCGCGCCGGGCAGAGATACTGCATTGAGGGCGCCGGGCGCCCCCGTCGCCACCTGATCACGGAAGGCTACACATGCCCAGGCTGGATCGCCCACAGGACGTGGTACAACGCTTGCGCGGCCATTGGCGGCGCAGCCTGAGTGAGCCGCTATGGGGGCGCAGCGCGATTCTGGCGCTCAACCGCGTGCTCGACAGCGAAGACGAAGCACGGCTACCGCATCGACGTGATACCTGCCTGGGGCCGGAGAGCCTGGCGCATCTCGTTGCTACCCTCACCGAGAGCGCCCAGATCGTCAGTCTCGAGAGTGCCCTGCAGTTGCATCACGACCAGTTGCCGCGCATAGCGCTGACCATCGACGGCGGCTGGCGGGATGTCGCCACGCGGCTGCATCCGCTGCTGGAACGGCTGGCCTTCCCCGCCAGTGTCTTTCTGCCCGACCCCACCGTTCGCCAACCCTGGATGCCGGATCGCACACTGATCGCCGAAGCGCTGTGGCACGACGAGAGCGACGGCGGCCGCGTCGCGACCCGGCTCGCCGAACTCGACCTGCCGGGCGCGCCTCGCGGCGGGCAGGACGAGCGCAAGAGCCAGGCGATCGCGGACTATCTGCAGGCGCAGCCGGCGGCACAGGCGCCGCGCCTCAAGGAGATCGCCCAGACGCTGTGGCGGGAAGAGCTGGCAGGCAAAGACCAGATGGAGCCGGCACTCGATGCCTTCAGCGTGCGCCGGCTCGATCAGGCAGGACTGTTGCGCTTCGGCCAGTTGACCGACGTCGCCGCCCTCGGCGCCAGCGCCGATGCCCGGCGCGCCCTGCAGACCGGGCGTCAGCGGCTGTCGCGGCTGTGTCGCGAGCCGTTGAGCACCCGTGCCTGCACCGACCCCGGCGATATTGCCACCCTCGACCGCTTCACCCGGCTCGATGCCGATGCCCGCTGGCTGACGCGCACGCCCGGCTGGCTGGAACCCGGCAGCGACACCCGGCGGCTGCCACGCTTCGTCATCGGCCAACCGCTGGCCAGCAGCACCGGCAAGCTGTTTGACTGGCTGCTGGGGCATCTGCCGCACTAGGCTTTGTACGAAAACTACCTGCGCTCGGCAATACGGCGTTAAAAATCGGCTCAAAATGCTCATTTACACCCCGTAAACTCCGCGTTTTCGCCGATTTTTGCCTTGTCTTGCCTTCGCTCGATGACTTTTCGTACAAACCCTAGGGGCTTTCTTCTTATCCGGAGGCTGTCTGGCCCCGAACGCTGTGATGAACCCGGGCGCTGTGATGAAAAGGAGTGCGCTCGGCTCAGGCCGGCATGACCTTCAGTCGAGGCCACTGCTCTCGCCAGCGTTTCTCGGCGACACGCCGATGGAACACCGTGACATCGCCGTGGCGCGGGTTGTGTGACAAGCGCCCCGCCAGCAGCGAGTCGAGACCCAACGGAGCGCTCAGACGCAGTGCCCCGGACGCCTCCAGACGCACCCCCAGCGCGGTCTCACGCTCGACCCAGTAGCGCATCGCATCGCTCGCCGAGACATAGGGCGCGTGGCCGTGGCGCCGATGCATGCGTGCCTGGTTCTTGACCGACCACGGCTGCCCGCTGGCTGCGCGTAGCCGCTCGCTCAGCGCTCGGTCGCGGGCCTCGCGGGTGTCGTTGGGGTCGTGATAGATCAGATCGATATCGTTGAGCGGGGTGGCGGTCGCGTAGCCGTGCAGCCGGTCCCACACGCAGTTGCGCACGAAGCCGGCGGCCAGCCAGGCATCCGGCAGCGCCAGTTCGCGCGCCTGATGGAGCGCGGCCAGGCGCCGGGAGTCCTGCGCGATCCACACCAGCAGGCACGCGGTGGCGGGCGCCACCGCGTGCCCGGCACTCACTCGGGCGGGTCCAGACACAGCCTCACCCGGCGGATGCGGTGGCGCTCGACATCACGCACTTCGACCTGCCAGCGCTCGATCGCCACCCGCGCGCCGATATAGGGCAGGGTCTCGAGGCGGTCGACCACCAGCCCGCCGAGACTAGTGTAGTTGCGCCCCAGCGGCAGCGGCTCGGGTAGCTGCTGGTTGACGTCGACCACATCCTCGCTGGCGTCGATCTCGTAGCAATCCGCCGAGACCTGGCGGATCTTGGCCTGGGCGCCCTGGGCCTGGGGGTCCTCCTCGGCGATGTCCATGAGGATATCGAACAGCGTGACCACGCCCTCCAGAGTGCCGAACTCGTCGACCACGAAGGCGATCAGCGCGCCGCTGCGCTGGAACTGGCGCAGCGCCTCGACCAGGCTGGTGTTCTCGAGCAGCACCAGCGGCTGTTCGACCAGCGTCTCCAGCGCCAGCGGCGACTGGGTCAGTAGCGTGTCGATCAGGCGCTTCTTGTGCACCACGCCGAGCGGGGCATCGCGCTCGCCGCCCCGAATCGCCACCAGGGTGGCGTGGGTGCTCTCGCGCAGCTGTGTCTGCTGCACGCTGAGCGGTTCGTCCAGATCGACGCAGTCGAGATCCCGGCGCAGAGTCATCACCGCGCTGATCGGCTTGTCCGCCATCGACAGCACGCCGCGCACCATGCGTCGCTCGTCGGCACCAAAGACCGCCGCATCGGCGTCATCGCCTTCCTCGCGCGGCGCCTCGCCGGCACGCTGCTCCAGGCTCATGTCGCCCCCGCTGATCAGGCGCATCACCGCATCCGCGGTCCGCGCCCGGCGCGCGCCCAGGCGGGCACCGGCGCGATCCTCGTTGCGTCGGCGCCACTCGTGCATCAGCTCGATCAGGATCGAGAAGCCGATGGCACCATATAGATAGCCCTTGGGAATGTGCAGCCCCATGCCCTCGGCGACCAGGCTGAAGCCGATCATCAGCAGAAAGCCGAGACATAGCAGGATCACCGTGGGGTGCTCGCCGACGAAGCGCGTCAGCGGCTTGCTCGCCAGCAGCATCAGCCCCACCGCGATGATCACCGCGATCATCATCACCATCAGATGGTCGACCATGCCGACGGCGGTGATCACCGAGTCGATCGAGAACACCGCATCGAGCGCCACGATCTGCGCCACCACCACCGAGAAGGCGGCATAGTGGCCGCGGTTGCGCCCCTGGTGGGCGGTGGCGGCATTGAGATGGTCGTGCAGCTCGCTGGTAGCCTTGTAGATCAGGAACAGCCCGCCGCCGATCAGGATCAGATCACGCCCACTGAAGCCGTGCTCGAAGAGCCGGAACAGTGGCCGCGTCAGCCCCATCAGCCAGGAGATCGCCGCCAGCAGCACCAGGCGCATGACCAGTGCCAGCGACAGCCCCAAGACGCGCGCACGGTCGCGCTGCGCCGGCGGCAGCTTGTCGGCGAGAATGGCGATGAACACCAGATTGTCGATCCCCAGTACGATCTCGATGATCACCAGGGTCAGCAGCCCCGCCCAGGCGGCGGGCTCGAGCATCCAGGAGAATTCGAACCAGTGCATCATCGCCGTTCACCCGCGGCGGTGAAGCACGTCGGCGCCGCGACACGCGCCGCGCCAGGGGGCCGGCTGGGTCGCCGGGGGCGAGCACACGGGCGGGGTCGAAAGTGCGCCGGAAAACACGCCGGCGCGGAGAGAAAAAGCGCGGTGGAGCGACGACAACCGTCGTCGTTAGACGTGGACAAGCCAGGTCCCTCGTTGACTATGGAGCGGCCAGTCTAGGACCGGCAGCGGCCAAAGGGAATCCCGTCGCGTGATGGCATCGGCGGCGATCGCCATCGAAATGTCATCGCACACGCGGGAAACTGCCATCAAGACCAGCGACTTGCGATCTCTACGCCACGGTCTACACGACGAAAGTAGCCAGTCTCGCGCCCTTGCCTGTACAATGCGCGGCCGACCTTCCTACCCGTGCCCAGGGTCATTCGTCGATCCCGTGCCAACAGGCGATCGACAGCCAACGTGGGCGCACACATTTATATGGATACCGCCCCATGAGTGACACTGACGCTCGCATCGAGAGCATCCGCAACATTGCCATCATCGCGCACGTCGACCATGGCAAGACCACGCTCGTCGACAAGCTGCTGAGCCAATCCGGCACCCTGGACCGCAAAGCGGAAGGCCAGGAGCGGATCATGGACTCCAACGACCAGGAAAAGGAACGCGGCATCACTATCCTGGCTAAGAACACCGCGATCCAGTGGAACGACGGCAACGGCCGCGACTACCACATCAACATCGTCGACACCCCGGGACACGCCGACTTCGGTGGCGAGGTCGAGCGCGTGATGTCGATGGTCGACTCGGTCCTGCTGCTGGTCGATGCCGTCGACGGCCCCATGCCGCAGACCCGCTTCGTGACCCAGAAGGCATTCGCCCAAGGCCTCAAGCCGATCGTCGTGGTCAACAAGATCGACCGCCCCGGCGCACGCCCGGACTGGGTCATCGACCAGATCTTCGACCTGTTCGACAACCTCGGCGCCAGCGATGACCAGCTCGACTTCCCGATCATCTACTGCTCGGCACTCAACGGCATCGCCGGCATGGAACCGGACCAGCTGGCCGACGACATGACGCCGATGTTCCAGTCGATCGTCGATATCGTCGAGCCGCCCAAGGTCGAACTCGACGGCCCCTTCCAGATGCAGATCTCTGCGCTCGACTACAACAGCTACGTCGGCGTCATCGGTCTGGGCCGCATCAAGCGCGGCAGCGTCCAGCCCAACCAGCAGATCACCGTGATCACCAAGGAGGGCAACACCCGCCGTGGCAAGATCGGCCAGGTGATGACCCACATGGGTCTGGAGCGGGTGCAGACCCAGCAGGCCACCGCCGGTGACATCGTCTGCGTCACCGGGATCGAGGATCTGGCGATCTCCGACACCCTGTGCGACACCGCCGCGGTCGAGGCGCTGCCGGCGTTGACCGTCGACGAGCCGACCGTCTCCATGACCTTCCAGGTCAACGACTCGCCGTTCGCCGGCAAGGACGGCAAGTTCGTCACCAGCCGTAACATCAAGGAGCGTCTGGACCAGGAACTGATCCACAACGTGGCGCTGCGCGTCGAGCAGGGCGACAGCCCGGAGAAGTTCAAGGTCTCCGGCCGCGGCGAGCTGCACCTCTCGGTCCTGATCGAGACCATGCGGCGTGAAGGCTTCGAGATGGCTGTGGGCCGCCCCGAGGTGATCATCCGCGAGATCGACGGCGTCAAGCAGGAGCCGTACGAAGAGGTGATCATCGACTGCGAAGAGCAGCACCAGGGCTCGGTGATGGAAGAACTCGGCTACCGCAAGGGCGAGCTCTCCAACATGAACCCGGATGGCAAGGGCCGTGTGCGCCTGGACTTCATCATCCCCGCGCGCGGGCTGATCGGCTTCCGTGGCCAGTTCCTGACCCTGACCTCCGGCACCGGCATCCTGACCAGCCGCTTCGATCACTACGGCCCGCTCAAGCCCGACGCCATGATCAAGCGCCGCAACGGCGTGCTGGTGTCGATGGTGTCCGGCAAGGCGCTGGCCTATGCGCTCTACGCCCTGCAGGAGCGCGGCAAGCTGATCGTCGAGCACGGCACCGAGGTCTACGAAGGCATGCTGATCGGCATCAACAACCGCGCCGAAGACATGGTGGTCAACCCGACCAAGGCCAAGAAACTCGACAACATGCGCGCCTCCGGCAACGACGAGAACATCGTCCTGACCCCGCCGGTACGCTTCTCGCTGGAGCAGGCGATCGAGTTCCTGGACGACGACGAACTGGTGGAAGTCACTCCCAACCACATCCGTCTGCGCAAGAAGTATCTGACCGAGAACGAGCGCAAGCGCGCCAAGAAGAATTGAGGAAGGGCTGATACCCGCTCCGAAATCGGATTAAGATGGGCGGCACTCGCACCCATCGCCACCGCGCCGGCAGGCCTGGACCTGCCCACCCGCGGCGGCGATGATCGGGCGGGTTGCCGCCTTTTTGCGTTTGAACGATCAAAAAAGCGGCAAGTGCCGACCCAACACCTAACCTCAAAGCGACAGGAAACAGGACAGCAGCACGCTAGCCAGGCTATCTAGACAAGTCCTCTAGACAGGTTCTCTAGACAAGCGCTCTAGATGGACACTCGGGCCAGGTTCTTGAGACAGGTTCTCGAGACAGGCATTCGAGCCAGAAGCACTAGCCCAAGCCCAAGACCAAGACCAAGCACATCCAGTACGCCAGCAACAGCACAATATCAACAACGCTGCAGGGGAGACGCCGATGACTCCGATCATCGATGTCCGCAACATCAAGAAGTCGTTCGGCGGTCTTACCGTCATCGACGACTGCTCCATCCAGGTCGCCCGCGGTTCGATCACCGGCATGATCGGCCCCAACGGCGCCGGCAAGTCGACGCTGTTCAACATCATCGCCGGCAGCCTCATGCCCGATAGTGGCGAGGTCCTGCTCGACGGCGAGCCGATCACCCATCTCACTGCCAACCATCGCTTCCACAAAGGGCTGTTGCGCACCTTCCAGATCGCCCACGAGTTCAGCCATCTGAGCGCGCTGGAGAACCTGATGATGGTGCCGCCGGGCCAGGAGGGCGAGAACCTCTTCAGCACCTGGTTCAAGCCGGGCGAGGTACGCCGCCAGGAGGCCGAGACCCGCCGCCGTGCGCTCGAGGTGCTCGACTTCGTCGGCCTCGCCCACGTGCGCAACGAGCTGGCCGGCAATCTCTCCGGCGGGCAGAAGAAGCTGCTCGAACTGGGTCGCACCATGATGACCGATGCCCGCGTGGTGCTGCTCGACGAGATCGCCGCTGGGGTCAACCGCACCCTGCTAGGCGATCTCATGGGCAACATCGAACGGCTCAATCGGGAACTCGGCTACACCTTCCTGGTGATCGAGCACGACATGGACATGATCGCGCGGCTGTGCGATCCGGTGATCGTGCTCGCCCAGGGCCAGGTGATGATGGAGGGCCCGATCGCACAGATCCAGAACGACCCGACGGTCATCGAGGCCTACTTCGGGGCCACCACGGCCTGACGCCTCATGGCCGGCGTGCCGGGCAGCCCGGCGCGCCAACCGCTTCAATAACAAACGAGCTCACCATGCCACTACTCGAAGCGATCGACGTTCATGGCGGCTACGGCGGCATGAACATTCTCAACGGCGTCGACATGGCGATCGAAGCCGACGAGATCGGGGTCATCGTCGGCCCCAACGGCGCCGGCAAGTCGACCATGCTCAAGGCCGTGTTCGGCCTGCTCACCATCACCGGCGGCGAGATTCGCCTGCGCGGCGACCCGATCACCAACCTGCCACCACACAAGCTGGTGGAGCGCGGGATGGGCTTCGTGCCCCAGGAGAAGAACATCTTCCCCAGCCTCTCGGTGGCGGAGAACCTGGAGATGGGCGCCTTTCTCAAGCCGGCCACGGTGTCGCGGCTCAAGCGCCAGATCTACGACATCTTCCCGCCGCTCTACGACAAGCGCCACCAGCCCGCGGGCGAACTCTCCGGCGGCCAGCGCCAGATGGTGGCGATGGGCCGGGCGCTGATGAACGAACCCAGCGTGCTGCTGCTCGACGAGCCCACCGCCGGTCTCTCGCCGCGCTACATGAACGAGATCTTCGAGCAGGTGAAGCGCATCAGCGCCACCGGGGTCGGGGTGCTGATGGTGGAGCAGAACGCCAAGCAGGCGCTGCGTATCGCCCACCGCGGCTTCGTGCTCGCCGCCGGACAGAACCGCTTCACCGACAGCGGCGAGGCGCTGCTCGCCGACCCGCAGGTGGCCAAGAGTTTCCTCGGCGGTTGAGAGCGCCGCTGCCATGCCGACAGGACAAGAGATTTCGCCGTGAATGAGCTGATCTACTTCTTCAACTACGTGGTGGTGGCCGGGAGCGTGACCGGCTGCATCTACGCCATGGGCGCGATCGGGGTGACGCTGATCTACAGCATCCTGCGTTTCGCCCACTTCGCCCACGCCGACATGATGACCCTGGGCGCCTTCGTGGTGCTGCTGCTGACGCTGGCCTTTCCCCACGCCGGCGACGCTCTGGGGCTGCCCACCGCGATCGTGATGCTGCCGCTGGCGATGATCTTCACCTCGCTGGTGGCGGTGGGCATCGACCGCGTGTTCTATCAACCGCTGCGTGCCCACGGGGTCAAGCCGATCGTGATGGTGATCGCCTCGCTGGGGGTCACGCTGATGCTCCAGGGGCTGATCCGGCTGTTCTCCGGCACCGGCGCGGAGAGCCTCTACGTCGAGGCGCGCAAGGCGATCTTCCGCATCGAGCTGCCCGGCGTGACGCGCCCGATCATCATCACCGAGCCGCAGGTGATCCTGTTCGTGGTCACCCTGGTGGCGGTGATCGGGCTGCATCTGTTCCTGACCCGGGCGCGCCTGGGCAAGGCAATGCGGGCGATGTCGGACAACCCCGACCTGGCCCGCGCCTCGGGCATCAATACCAAACTGATCATCACCCTGACCTGGGTGATCGCCGGCTCGCTGGCAACCCTGGCGGGGACGCTGCTGTCGCTGGATGTGGCGTTCAAGCCGGACCTGAGCTTCTTCCTGCTGCTGCCGATCTTCGCCGCGGCGATCGTCGGCGGCGTCGGCCACCCCTACGGCGCCATCGTCGGCGGCTTCCTGGTCGGCTTCGCCGAGACCCTGGCGGTATTCAACTGGTCGGTGCTGCTGCGCCCGCTGCGCGATAGCCTGCCGAGCTGGATCGAGCTACCCAACAACCTGGCGCTGGTGGGCACCGAGTACAAGATCGTGGTGCCCTTCTTCATTCTGATCGCGGTGCTGATCTGGCGCCCGACCGGCCTGTTCAAAGGGAAGGTGATCTAATGAATCCGTCCACCCAACAGACGCCGTCCCAGCGCCCTTTCCCCCGCCGCGAGATCCTGCTGTTCGGCGGCCTGGCGCTGGTGGTGCTCGCCGTCTTCGCCAGCATGGGGTCGGCCTACGCCACGCGCATGATGGTCGAGGCCGCCTGCTACGCCATCCTGGCCCTCGGCCTGACCATCCAATGGGGCTACGCCGGTCAGTTCAACGCCGGCATCATGGGCTTCGTCGCCCTTGGCGGCTTCTCCGCCACCTTCTTCAGCATTCCGGTCAATCACGCCTTCTGGGCCAGCGACCTGCCGGGCCGGTTGGGCTGGGTGCTGCTGGCGATCGTCGCCGCGGTCGCGCTGGTCTTCGCCGTCAGCCGCATCGACCGGCTCGGCGTGCCGCGCTGGCTGCGCACCCTGCTCACCGTGGTCGTCGCGCTCATCGCTTATCTGGTGGTGATCAGCTGGTTGCGCAACGTCACTGGCGATATCGAGTCCCAGGTGGAGTTCATCGGCGGCCTGGGGCTACCGGTATGGCTCGGCTGGATCGTCGGCGGCGTGCTCGCCGGGGGGATCGGCTATGTCATCGGGCATATCTGCCTGGGGCTGCGCAGCGACTATCTGGTCATCGCCACCCTGGGCATCGCCGAGATCATCAAGGCGTTTCTCAAGAACTCGGACTGGCTGACCCGCGGCACCGCCACCATCTCCCCGCTGCCGTGGCCGGTGCCCGACCCCGGCGAGGTCGGCTTCGTCACTGCCCGCGCGCTCTACTTCTGCGTGACCGCGGTGCTGATCGCGGTGATCTTCTTCCTGCTCCACCGCGCCTACCACGCGCCCTGGGGGCGGATGATCCGTGCTATCCGCGACAACGAAGTCTCCGCCGCGGCGATGGGCAAGTCGATCAACCGCCGGCGCCAGGAGATCTTCGTCTTCGGCTGTATCCTGATGGGTCTGGGCGGCGCGGTGCTGACCAGCTTCACCGGGATCTTCGACCCCCAGGGCTATCTGCCGCTCAACCACACCTTCCTGGTACTGGTGATGGTGATTCTGGGTGGGCCGGGCAACAACCTGGGCACCCTGTTCGGCGCAGTACTGGTCTATGTGATCTGGATCATGTCCGGCCCGCTGGCGCTGGCGCTGATGCATCTGGTGACCGCTCTGGGCGGCGACTGGTTCGGCTGGCAGCCGGGCAATCTCGATAGCCGCGCACTGCAAGCGCGGGTCTTCGTGATCGGGCTGCTGATCCTGATGGTGCTGCGCTTTGCCCCGCGCGGGATGATCCCGGAACGGGTCGCCCAGCACGATTGACGTTCACGGCGACGGGCGCCCACCCCAATGGGCGCTCATCGCGACGAGTGCTCATTCTGACGGTCCCCTGGGCTCACGTGAAAAACCAAAAACCCCGAGCCGGCAGCCGCCGACTCGGGGTTTTTCCTGCCCCGGGTTTTTCTATTCCGGGAAGCGCCGGCGCGATGACTCGCTAACCGGCTCCTTGATAACGCTATTTATTCACCAACCGGCTTATTCACCAACCGGCCCTTTGGTGACGCTATTTATTCACCAACCGGCCCCTTGGTGACAAACTTGCCATCCTCCACCGCCATCTCGACTACCACGCCCGGCACGTCGCCGTTCTTGTCGAACTCGGCGTCACCGGCGGCCCCTTCGTAGTCGACGTCTTTACCGGCGTCGATCAGCTTCTTGGCCTTCGCCCACTCACCCGGCAGGATCTTCTCGCCCGGCGCGCCAGCGACCTCGCGCAGCGCCTTGGAGAGCCCTTCGCGATCCGCGCTGCCGTTCTTCTCGATCGCCATGGCGAGCAGGAAGGCGGCGTCGTAGGACTGAGCAGCAAACACCGCGGTGGGGTCGATGCCGGCCTTTTCTGCCAGCTTGGTGAAGGTCTCGGTGCCCGGCGACTGCGGCGACCCGGGGCGCGTGGCAATCATGCCCTCGAGCACATCGGCGCCCACCGCATCCACCAGCGAGTTGCCGACCATGCCATCGCCACCCGCGAACTGGGTAAAGGCACCGCTTTCGTAGGCCTGACGCAGGATCGTCTGGCCCGAGGTGTCGGCGTAGGCGAGCACCACCAGGGTCGGCGCACCGCTGGCCGCGAGCTGCCCGATCTCGGAGCGGTAGTCAGCCCGGTTGTCTTCATGCGCCAGGTTGGCGGCAACGGTACCGCCCTCGGCTTCGAAGGTCTTGGTGAAGGCGCCGTCGAGGCCCTGGCCATAGTCATTGTTGACGTAAGTCACGGCGACATTGTCGATCCCCTTGGAGAGCAGCAGCTTGGCGAGCTGTTCCCCCTGGAAGGCATCGGAAGGCACGGTACGGAAGACCAGATCGTTGTCGGCGAGATCGGTCACCGCCGGCGCGGTGGAGGCCGGCGAGACCATCACCACCCCACCCGGAATCGCCGCGTTGTTGGCCGCCGCGATGGTCGCCCCGGTGCACAGCGCGCCGACGATTGCGGTCACCTTCTCGCTGTTGACCAGGCGGTCGGCGGCGTTGGAGGCCGCGGCCGCATCCGAGCAAGTGGTATCGCCGGACGGCATCACCATCTTCTCGCCATCCAGCAGCCCGCCCTGCTCGTTGACCTCGGCCACCGCCAACTTGGCACCATCGAAGATCGGCGGCGTCAGGCTCTCGATACCGCCGGTGAAACCGCCGAGAAAGCCTACCTTGACGTCCGCCTGCGCCGCGATGCTGCACACCGAGGCCGCCGCGACCGCCAGTGCCATGACTGTCTTTTTCATCGTTGTTGTCACTCATTGTTGGGTTACGAAAGACCTTTCAACTGTGCTGCCGGCGCGGGCAAAAGACAAGCGTTGCGCTCACCCGTGGCGTGCGTCTTTCGGCGAGGTCACCACGCGGCAGACGCGGGCAAAGCGCGCTACGCTAGGAGCACATGAACCTCTTGGACAAGGAGAAACGCATGCACAAGCATGTCGAGTGGGACGCCCCGGGCGGTGCCAGTGTCGACGCCCACTACGCCAAGGACGAACAGCACCGGGTCGAGCCACAGCCCGGAATGATCCTCACCGCGCGCTACCACGGTGCCACCGTGCGCATCCAGGTCGAGGCCTACAAGGATGGCGTCAGCATTGGCAAGGTCGCCGCCCTGATCGGCGACGACGGCGAACGCCACGACAGCCACGGCGACCTCAACCTGGGCGACATGGTGCGCCTGCCCGATGACAAGCGCGCCTTCCAATCCCCTCGCGACGAAGACGACTGAACCAAACGCGGCGGCTCAGGGCCGCCGCGTTCTTGTCCAAGGCGCCAGCGCCGCGCCTTTTCCCGCAATCTCTTCTGACAGTCTCTTCTCACGCCTTTTCATCACGACCTCTTTGGTCACCCTCGGCCAGCCCCATCACCCACTCGCGCACAGCACGAATAGCGGGCTCGTCACGCCGTGCCGGCGGATATACCAGATGGAACGGCTCGCCTGGCAGTTCGGGGCCGAACGGCGCTACCAGGCGCCCATCGGCCAGCTCCTCGGCGATCAGCGTGCGACTCATCAGCGCAATGCCCTGGCCCCCCAGGGCGGCAGCGATGGTGTGGGTTTCATCCGAGAACACCAACCCCTGACCGATCTCCAGTTCGGGGACGCGCGCCAGCGTCTGCCAAGCACCCCAGCTGAGCAGCGCGCCCTTGTGATTGGGCGGCTCGTAGTGAATCAGCGTGGCGCGGTGCAAATCCGCATGGCCGCGCACGCCCAGGCTCGGGCTGCAGGCGGGCACGAAGGTATTGTCGAACAGCTTCTCGGCCTCGAGCCCTGGCCAGCTACCGGCGCCGTAGCGGATCGCCATATCCGCCGCGACACCATCCAGCGGCACCAGGTGGTGGGAAATCTGCAGGTTGAGATTGAGATCCGGATGGGCCTGGCGCAGCTCGCTCACCCGTGGCAGCAGCCAGCGCGCGGCCACCGCCGGAATGGTCGAGAGGGTGACACTGAGAGGCGCAGGTTGCAGACGCAGGCGCGCCACCGTGGCCGCCAGAGTATCGAAGGCCTCGCTGGCAGCGGCAAGCAGTTCTCGCCCCTGTACGGTGAGCTGTAGCTGCCGCGGCTGACGAATGAATAGCGCAACGCCTAGCTGCGACTCCAGTTGGCGAATCTGGTGGCTGATGGCGGTGGGCGTCACCGACAGCTCCGCGGCGGCACGCTTGGCACTGAGATGGCGCGCCGCCGCTTCGAAGGCACGCAGCGCAGAGAGCGAGGGCAGTTTACGCGCGCTCATGGCACCACCTCATGGATGAATTTTATTTGCTCATTATGGCAAGAAATGGTCGTTTGTCGCCCCGATGCGGGTGGGATTTCATGGTGGTGAAGCCACTCAAGGCTGAAGCAGGCTCATTCCAAGCCGTACCAAGAGCGCCTGGCTGGGCCGAACGAACCTGCCCCTCATCTACGGAGAACACCATGACTCAGCTGCTCCATCTCGATGCCAGCCCGCGGCCGGGCCGCGCCGACACCCACGTGCATGGCTCCTTGAGCCGCCGCTTGACGCATCACTTCATCGAACAGTGGAAGGCGGCCCGGCCCGGCGACCCGGTGACCCGCCGCGACCTGGGCGCCCAGCCGCCGAGCTATCTCGATGAAGCCTGGATCGCGGCAGCCTTTACCCCGCAGGAGAGCCGTACGCTGGCGATGCACCAGACGCTCGCCGAGAGCGACCGCCTGGTGGACGAAGTGATCGACGCCGACGTGCTGGTACTGGGGATACCACTCTACAACTACAGCTACCCGGCACCGTTCAAGGCATGGATCGACCAGATCGTCCGCCTGGGCCGCACGATCGGTTTCGACCCCAGCAACCTGGAACACCCGGTGCTCCCGCTGCTCAATGACCGACCGCGCCAGGCAGTGATTCTCTCTTCCCGCGGCGGGCACGGGTTGGGGGCCGGCGGGACGATGGCGCACATGAACCATCTGGAAGCCAGCGTACGCACCGCCCTGGAATTGATCGGGATCGAACGGTTCCACGAGATCGCCATCGAGTACCAGGAAGAGGGTGGCGAACGTCTGCAACGTTCCATCCGAGAGGCGCTCGGGCAGGTAGAAAAGCTGGTCGCACGTCTGCAGGCCATAGAGGAGCCCTGCCCCGCCTGAGTGCGACAGTGGGATACTTATTGGGCCAAGGATGCCAATCAATCAATGGCGACCACATGGCGTATTACGACCGCTCATCGCCGGCGCTCAACAAAGGGGATGGGGGTAAGTTAAGGGCAGTATGCCTGAGTCGCGTGGCGGAGAACGGCAACTACCCACAGGCGGTCGAGCTCTAAAACACCAAAGGAGGTGGGGATAAGTCAAAGCGCCTGAGACAGGCGAAGGGAGATAGGTGCTGAAGATATCAACACCCAGAAACGAGTGAACCCCAGCCTCTGTCGAGACTGGGGTTCGGTATAGGTGCCTGACGATGACCTACTCTCACATGGGGAGACCCCACACTACCATCGGCGCTAAGCGGTTTCACTTCTGAGTTCGGCATGGAATCAGGTGGTTCCCACTCGCTATGGTCGTCAGGCAAAACTGACGTCGACATGAACCTGTGACACGCTTTCACGCGCCAGCTTCACATCGACCAATCTGGATCATGCTGATGATACGTCTCTTGCCTATCCGGCCATTGTCGCGATGTGATCGCGCGACCCCTGTCTGGAGTATCCAGACCCCTTGGGGTTATATGGTCAAGCCTCACGGGGCATTAGTACACGTTAGCTCAACGCCTTGCAGCGCTTCCACACCGTGCCTATCAACCAGCTCGTCTTGCTGGACCCTTTAGGAGACTCGAAGTCTCAGGGAGATCTCATCTTGAAGGGGGCTTCCCGCTTAGATGCCTTCAGCGGTTATCCCGTCCGCACATAGCTACCCGGCAGTGCCACTGGCGTGACAACCGGAACACCAGAGGTGCGTCCACTCCGGTCCTCTCGTACTAGGAGCAGCGCTTCTCAAATCTCCAACGCCCACGGCAGATAGGGACCGAACTGTCTCACGACGTTCTAAACCCAGCTCGCGTACCACTTTAAATGGCGAACAGCCATACCCTTGGGACCGACTTCAGCCCCAGGATGTGATGAGCCGACATCGAGGTGCCAAACACCGCCGTCGATGTGAACTCTTGGGCGGTATCAGCCTGTTATCCCCGGAGTACCTTTTATCCGTTGAGCGATGGCCCTTCCATACAGAACCACCGGATCACTAGAACCTACTTTCGTACCTGCTCGACGTGTCTGTCTCGCAGTTAAGCACCCTTATGCTCTTGCACTCAATGCACGATTTCCAACCGTGCTGAGGGTACCTTCGTGCTCCTCCGTTACTCTTTCGGAGGAGACCGCCCCAGTCAAACTACCCACCACACACTGTCCTTACACCGGATCACGGTGCGAAGTTAGAACGCCAATGATGCCAGGCTGGTATTTCAAGGTTGGCTCCACCGCAACTGGCGTCACGGTTTCCAAGCCTCCCAGCTATCCTACACAAGCAACATCAGCGTCCAGTGTGAAGCTATAGTAAAGGTTCACGGGGTCTTTCCGTCTAGCCGCGGGTACACAGCATCTTCACTGCGATTTCAATTTCACTGAGTCTCGGGTGGAGACAGCGTGGCCATCATTACGCCATTCGTGCAGGTCGGAACTTACCCGACAAGGAATTTCGCTACCTTAGGACCGTTATAGTTACGGCCGCCGTTTACCGGGGCTTCGATCAGGAGCTTCGCTTGCGCTAACACCATCAATTAACCTTCCGGCACCGGGCAGGCGTCACACCCTATACGTCCGCTTACGCGTTAGCAGAGTGCTGTGTTTTTAATAAACAGTTGCAGCCACCTGGTATCTTCGACCGGTTCGCGCTAGGAGAGCGAGTCTCTTCACGCTACGCCGGCGCACCTTCTCCCGAAGTTACGGTGCCATTTTGCCTAGTTCCTTCACCCGAGTTCTCTCAAGCGCCTTGGGATTCTCACCCTGACCACCTGTGTCGGTTTGGGGTACGGTCGCATGTGATCTGAAGCTTAGAGGCTTTTCCTGGAAGCGTGGCATCGATGACTTCCGGACCGTAGTCCGTTCGTCTCGTCTCTCGGCCTTGAGAGCCCGGATTTGCCTAAGCTCTCAGCCTACTGACTTTCACCAGGACAACCAACGCCTGGCTCACCTAGCCTTCTTCGTCCCCCCATCGCAACCACATCCGGTACGGGAATATTGACCCGTTTCCCATCGACTACGCTTTTCAGCCTCGCCTTAGGGGCCGACTCACTCTGCTCCGATTGACGTAGAACAGAAACCCTTGGTCTTCCGGCGGGGGAGGTTTTCACTCCCCTTGTCGTTACTCATGTCAGCATTCGCACTCGTGATACCTCCAGCATGCTTCTCAACACACCTTCGCAGGCTTACACGACGCTCCTCTACCGCTCATCCTGAGGATGAACCCGTAGCTTCGGCATCTGGTTTGAGCCCCGTTACATCTTCCGCGCAGGCCGACTCGACTAGTGAGCTATTACGCTTTCTTTAAAGGATGGCTGCTTCTAAGCCAACCTCCTAGCTGTCTATGCCTTCCCACATCGTTTCCCACTTAACCAGAATTTGGGGGCCTTAGCTGACGGTCTGGGTTGTTTCCCTTTTCACGACGGACGTTAGCACCCGCCGTGTGTCTCCCACGCTCTACTCACCGGTATTCGGAGTTTGCCTCGGGTTGGTAACCCGGGATGGGCCCCTAGCCGAAACAGTGCTCTACCCCCGGCGGTAATACGTGAGGCGCTACCTAAATAGCTTTCGAGGAGAACCAGCTATCTCCGAGCTTGATTAGCCTTTCACTCCGATCCACAGCTCATCCGAATCTTTTTCAACAGATCCCGGTTCGGGCCTCCAGTCAGTGTTACCTGACCTTCACCCTGGCCATGGATAGATCGCCCGGTTTCGGGTCTATATCCAGCGACTGGTCGCCCAGTTAAGACTCGATTTCTCTACGCCTCCCCTATACGGTTAAGCTCGCCACTGAATATAAGTCGCTGACCCATTATACAAAAGGTACGCGGTCACAGAACGAGTCTGCTCCCACTGCTTGTACGCACACGGTTTCAGGATCTATTTCACTCCCCTCTCCGGGGTTCTTTTCGCCTTTCCCTCACGGTACTGGTTCACTATCGGTCAGCCAGGAGTATTTAGCCTTGGAGGATGGTCCCCCCATGTTCAGTCAAGGTTTCACGTGCCCCGACCTACTCGATTTCACAGGATCAGGTTTTCGACTACGGGGCTATCACCCGCTATGGCCGGACTTTCCAGACCGTTCGTCTAACCAGTCACCTGCTTAAGGGCTACTCCCCGTTCGCTCGCCGCTACTGGGGGAATCTCGGTTGATTTCTTTTCCTCGGGGTACTTAGATGTTTCAGTTCCCCCGGTTCGCTTCCCAACACCTATGGATTCAGTGTGGGATACCCAGCTTATGCTGGGTGGGTTTCCCCATTCGGACATGCCCGGGTCACAGGTTGTTTGCCACCTCACCGAGCCTTTTCGCAGGCTACAACGTCCTTCATCGCCTCTGGCTGCCAAGGCATCCACCGTGTGCGCTTAATCGCTTGACCATATAACCCGAAGGAGTCTGGTCGCGCGATCACAACGACAATTGCCGGATACGCTTGAGACGTATCACTTTTCGCTCTTCGCCATTCCAACTACGAATGGTGAAGAACTGTCAGCATGATCCACATTGTTAAAGAGCGTTTAGAGCAGAAGCTCTAAGCGATCGACTCGGTCGCGGTTCGCGACGAAGCGGATGGCTTAGAACTCGGTGACTGTGTGGCGCGAGCCAACGGGGAACGATTTGGTGGAGCCAAGCGGGATCGAAGTCGTGCGCGACCCCGGTCTGACCACCTGACGTGCAAGGCAGGTGCTCTCCCAGCTGAGCTTCTTCAGCACTTTCCGAAAACAGTGGTGGAGCCAAGCGGGATCGAACCGCTGACCTCCTGCGTGCAAGGCAGGCGCTCTCCCAGCTGAGCTATGGCCCCATGACAAGTACAGATTTAAGGGTAACCCTTGAACCTGTTTAAATTCGATTCAGGCGAGGCGAAGAAGCGCGACGTGTAGCCTGCTACACGAGTGTTTCTTCAACGATGCATCAATCGAATTTGGTGGGTCTGGGCAGACTCGAACTGCCGACCTCACCCTTATCAGGGGTGCGCTCTAACCAACTGAGCTACAGACCCGGCTTTACCACTGGGTCCGTGACCCAAACAGTCATTGCTCTTGGTCGATCAGGTAATTGATTGTGAGCGCTTATCTCGCGATCCGCTAATCGTTTAAGGAGGTGATCCAGCCGCAGGTTCCCCTACGGCTACCTTGTTACGACTTCACCCCAGTCATGAACCACACCGTGGTGATCGCTCCCCCGAAGGTTAAGCTAACCACTTCTGGTGCAGTCCACTCCCATGGTGTGACGGGCGGTGTGTACAAGGCCCGGGAACGTATTCACCGTGACATTCTGATTCACGATTACTAGCGATTCCGACTTCACGGAGTCGAGTTGCAGACTCCGATCCGGACTGAGGCCGGCTTTCTGGGATTCGCTCCACCTCGCGGTCTCGCAACCCTTTGTACCGGCCATTGTAGCACGTGTGTAGCCCTACCCGTAAGGGCCATGATGACTTGACGTCGTCCCCACCTTCCTCCGGTTTGTCACCGGCAGTCTCCTTAGAGTTCCCACCATTACGTGCTGGCAAATAAGGACAAGGGTTGCGCTCGTTACGGGACTTAACCCAACATTTCACAACACGAGCTGACGACAGCCATGCAGCACCTGTCTCAGAGTTCCCGAAGGCACCAAGGCATCTCTGCCAAGTTCTCTGGATGTCAAGGGTAGGTAAGGTTCTTCGCGTTGCATCGAATTAAACCACATGCTCCACCGCTTGTGCGGGCCCCCGTCAATTCATTTGAGTTTTAACCTTGCGGCCGTACTCCCCAGGCGGTCGACTTATCGCGTTAACTGCGCCACTAAGTCCTTAAAGGTCCCAACGGCTAGTCGACATCGTTTACGGCGTGGACTACCAGGGTATCTAATCCTGTTTGCTACCCACGCTTTCGCACCTCAGTGTCAGTGTCAGGCCAGAAGGCCGCCTTCGCCACTGGTATTCCTCCCGATCTCTACGCATTTCACCGCTACACCGGGAATTCTACCTTCCTCTCCTGCACTCTAGTCTGGCCGTTCCGGATGCCGTTCCCAGGTTGAGCCCGGGGCTTTCACAACCGGCGTGCCAAACCACCTACGCGCGCTTTACGCCCAGTAATTCCGATTAACGCTCGCACCCTCCGTATTACCGCGGCTGCTGGCACGGAGTTAGCCGGTGCTTCTTCTGCGAGTGATGTCCTTCTTGACGGGTATTAGCCGCCAAGCCTTCTTCCTCGCTGAAAGTGCTTTACAACCCGAGGGCCTTCTTCACACACGCGGCATGGCTGGATCAGGCTTGCGCCCATTGTCCAATATTCCCCACTGCTGCCTCCCGTAGGAGTCTGGGCCGTGTCTCAGTCCCAGTGTGGCTGATCATCCTCTCAGACCAGCTACGGATCGTCGCCTTGGTGAGCCATTACCTCACCAACCAGCTAATCCGACATAGGCTCATCCGATAGCGCAAGGTCCGAAGAGCCCCTGCTTTCTCCCGTAGGACGTATGCGGTATTAGCCTGGGTTTCCCCAGGTTATCCCCCACTACCGGGCAGATTCCTATGCATTACTCACCCGTCCGCCGCTCGCCACCAGGGAGCAAGCTCCCCGTGCTGCCGCTCGACTTGCATGTGTTAGGCCTGCCGCCAGCGTTCAATCTGAGCCATGATCAAACTCTTCAGTTAAAAGTCTGATAGTCCTTACCTCTTCTCTGCCCGAAGACAGAAGAAGCGAAGCGGACCAAACTTGGTTCAAGGTCAAACGAATCTTAGACGAGTCGCTTGCCTTGATATGCTGTGACTGGCGTCACGCAAGACAAGCGCCCACATCAATTACCTGATCGATTGTTAAAGAGCGTCCTTACTTGAAGTCTCGTCTCACGTAGAGTGCCGAGCCTTCTGCCGTGACCCGAAAGTCACTCAAGTGCTTGTCAGCGCTTGCTTTCTGGGTCGCCGTAAGGAGAGGCGTATTTTAAGGATCTTGGCGAAGATGTCAACGTCTTTCTTGTCGATTCTTGCCCGGTTCACGTTGCTGCCTGAGAACCGATCCTGGAAAAGCGAGGGGCGTATTCTGCTGCCCCCGAGGCTAAGTGTCAATCGATTTTTTCAATCTTTTCAACAGCTTAGCTAGCTTTCCTGCTGCCTCCGAGAACCTGTCTCGGCGTCAGCGGATGCGTACTTTACGGATCTCCCTCGGCCTTGGCAAGGGCTACGCGCAAAAAAACTGCCTCCATCCTCTACTGATAGGAAGCGGACCAAAACATGGCGGCACGACGGGGCGCATACGCCACCCGGGTGGCCTGTGCAAGCATTGCCATATAGAGACCAGAGAAGCAGGACGGTTTCATCGCGCCGCGATCGAGTAACGAAAAGAGATCGGCAAACGCCTGAGGCGCCGCATCCGTGAGGCGCTTGGACAGGTAGATGCACTGAATATGTATTGGTCCGCCTACACGCTGTTGAACCGCCAGTGGTGGTATCAGCACCATCGATCTTGATAGATCCAAGCCTTGAGGGGATCGTGAGCACTAGCCTCCACTCCAATCTGAGCACGAGAGTATAGCTGAGCGTGTGACTCGCCAGAGGCTGTGCGACGGGATGCCAAAGTCGGCGTAACGTACAAGCGTTGAGGCTTGGTTGACACCAAACGAAAAAAGCCACCCTAAGGTGACTTTTCTCAATGCCTGAACCCATGCTTCCACGAGTCTTTTTGGTGCCGGTGAGTGGATTCGAACCACCGACCTACGCATTACGAATGCGTTGCTCTGCCGACTGAGCTACACCGGCCAGGCGGCGCCTATCATAATCAGGCGGGGCCACGGGGACAAGCGTAAACGCGGGTGCCAGCTGTGGATTTTCACTCGCCTGGCCCCGAGCGGAGCAACGTGCTATTGATGGCGAAATGACAACAACCCGCCGTCATGCCTCACGTTCTCTATCGTCTCCGCTTCGCCAAGCTAGCCCGGCAGTTCACATTGCCGCTACTCGCCGCGCTCGCGCCGGCGCTGGTGGGCGTGCCGCTGATGCTGTGGCAGGCGGAGCGCGAGCTGAACTGGCAGACCCAAGAGAGTTTCGACTTCGCCCTACGCAAGGTGGAGTCGATCTTCGACTATGCCGAGGCCGCTACCCATCGGGTGCGTTATCTGGTCAGCGCCCCGTGCAAGTCGGCAGTGTTCGCGCTGCGCCAGCAGAGCATGGCCACACCGTTCGTGCGCTCGCTCAATCTCGTGAGCGACGGCCAGATCTACTGCACCTCTCTGCAGGGCACCGGGCGATATCCTGAGCGGAGCCAGAACTACAGTGCCGGACGTCTGCGCTTGATGGCAGGCAATCAGGTCACGCCACAGCGAGCGGTACTCGTGTTCCGCCTGCCGACCCCGGGCGGCAGCGTGCTGGCCGGCATCGACAGCCAGTATGTGATCAATGTTCTGCAGCTGGCGGAGCGCGACCTGACGCTGAAACTCCAGATCGGCGACTATCAGCTCTCCTCCGACGGCACCGTGTCCCCGGTGCCTTGGGATGCCAACGGTACCAGTGCCGAGCGCGTCTCCAGTCAATATCCGTTCCGGCTGCGCGCAACGCTGGCCCCGGGCAGCCTGTGGCACACCCTGGAGGGTTACTTCCTGCCCATCCTGGGTCTGTTGATCCTGTGTGGCGCGCTGATGTTCTGGCTGATGCTCAAACGCCGCTCGCCGGCGGAGGAGTTGGAGCGAGCCCTGCGCGATGGCGAGTTCGTGCCCTATTATCAGCCGTTCGTGGATGCCGACACCGACCGCTGGAACGGTGCCGAGGTACTGGTGCGCTGGCGCCACCCTGGGGAGGGCATCATCCCGCCGGACCAGTTCATCCCACTGGCGGAGAGCAGCGGAATGATCGTGCCGCTGACCCAGGCACTGATGCACCGAGTCGCCAACGAGCTGACATCTCGCCTGGCCGAGCTGCCTCACGGCTTTCACATTGGCTTTAATCTCTCCGCCGCGCACTGCCACGACTGGCGGCTGCTCGACGATTGCCAGCGTTTTCTCGATACCTTTCCGCCGGGGCGGATCACGCTGGTGCTGGAGCTGACCGAACGCGAGCCGTTCCGGGCCACGCCACACACCTTCCGGCTGTTCGAGCGGTTGCGCGAGATGGGGATTCTGATCGCGCTGGATGACTTCGGCACCGGCAGCGTCGGGCTCGACTATCTGCGTCATTTCCGTGTCGACTATCTCAAGGTGGACCGCAGCTACGTCGCCATGGCGGACGAAGACATCCTCTCTCGACACCTGCTCGACAATATCATCGACCTGGCCAAGCGCCTGACGCTGACGCTGATCGCCGAGGGCGTCGAGACAGAGGCCCAGGCCGACTATCTAGGCGGGCATGGTGTGCGCTACCTGCAAGGCTACCTCTATGCCCGCCCGGCCCCGCTGCGCGACATGCTGGCGCGTCTCAAGACCCCGCCCAGCCGCGCGGCCAGTGAAAGCCACGGCGCCTGCCCCGATCTGAGTTAGCGAGCGGCCGCCACGGATATCGCTGGCACGGCCATAGCGCCGATGTTGCCGCGGCGGCGCAAGCATCGGCGAATCACGGCTGCATGCTAGCCATCGCCGCCGGATCCGGCGCTTGCGGAAAGCCGCCGGGTGCGTGGGGTACCGCCGCATCCAGCGCCAGCCCGCCTCCCAGGGCCTGGACCAATTGCACCGAGCGGTCGAGACGCTGGCTGGTGAGCTGCGCCAGGCTCTGCTCGGCACTGAGTAATTGCTGTTCGCTGCTGAGCACGTCGAGATAGTTGGCCAACCCAGCCCGGTAGCGCTCGTCGGCCAGCGCATAGGCATCTCGAGCACTGGCCACCGCCTGCTGTTGGCGTTGGCGCTGGAGAGCCACCGAGTCGAGCGTGGTGATATCGTCGACCACCTCTCCCAGCGCCTCGACCAGCGTCGCGTTGTAGCGCGACACGGCGAGATCGTACTCGGCATCGCTGCTTTCCAGATTGGCGCGAAGCCGCCCGCCTTCGAAGATCGGCAGTGAGATCGCCGGCGTCACGCTGGCCGATTTCGCTGCCTCGCTGAAGAAGTAATCCCCCAGCGGCGACTGAAAGCCGGCCATCGCGGTTAGGTCGAGATTGGGATAGAACTTCGCCTTGGCCTGCTTGATACGCTGGGAGGCGGCCTCCACCCGCCAGCGCGCCGCCACCACGTCGGGGCGGTGCCCGATCAGCTCGGCGGGGATGACACTCGGCAGCGCAGCGATCGCCGGCGCCAGATCCCGCGGCCGCGGGATCGACTGGCCGCGATCCGGCCCCTTGCCCAGGAGCGTGGCCAGCGAGATACGCTGGCTGCGGATCGACTGCTCAGCGGCCTCCAGCGTCTGCCGCGCATTGGCGACCGTAACCTGGGACTGCAGGCTCTGCAGCTGGTTGTCGAGGCCGGCCTGCTGCAGCTCGCGATTGATCGCGTCGATCCGCTGGGCGCGGTCGAGCTGGCGATTGGCGATATCGCGCAGCTCGAAGGCGTGGGCCAGGCTGACATAGGCCCGCGCCACGTTGACCGAGAGCGTCAGCGCCGCGGCATGGAACTCGATCTCCTGCGCCCGGGCCTCGCCCAGCGCCGCACGCCAGGCGGCCCGCTTGCCGCCCCATAGGTCGAGGTCGTAGTCGAACGAGAGCATCAGCTTGCGGGTGGTGGAGTAGAAGTTGCCCTGCCCACGCGGGTCCTGCACCTCCGAGACCCGTGCGCGCGACACCTGGGCCGAGCCATCGACGCTCGGCAGGCCACTGGCGCGGGCACTGGCGATCGCCGCATTGGCCGAGCGCAGCCGCGCGCGTGCCGCATCGATATCCGGCGAATCCGCCAACGCCTCGTCGATCAGCGCATCCAGCTCGGGATCATCGAGCGCGCGCCACCACGCCCGCTCCGGCCACGCCGCGGGCGATATCGGCGTATCACCCAGCACCTGCTGCGCGCTCAGCCGGCTGATCGGCGTCAGCGTCGTCTGCGGCGAAATGCCGGCATAGTTGGCACACCCCGCCAGCAGCATGAGTGTCAGCATCAACCCACCGGCCAGCAGCCGAGGCACCGGCCGCGCCTTTCCTTGGTGTAACGACATCCTTGTCCCCACTTGTCTGCCCGGCGGGCCGGGCATCGTCCCGCGTTTGAAGCCACCGACGCTCCAGCGGTCTCGACGCCACTAGCTCTCCCGATGGCCCTGTTGCGTCTGTTGCGCGGCGTGCGCTGGCTGGTGCTGGCGAGAATCGTGGGTGATGCCACCGCCACCGGAGAGCGGCCGCGCCTCGTCCTCTTTCTCGGAGCGAAACAGCGACCAAGACACCATGAACAGCGCCGCGATCAGCGGCCCCAGCACGAAGCCGTTGATCCCCAGCAGCGTCATGCCACCGACGGTAGAGATCAGCACCACATAGTCAGGCAGCTTGGTCTCCTTGCCCACCAGTGGCGGCCGCAGCAGGTTATCCACCAGCCCGATCACCACCACGCCGACGAAGACCAGGATCGACCCCCTGGCGTAGTCGCCGCTCAGCAGCAGATAGGCCGCCACCGGTACCCAGATGATCGCCGAGCCAATGGCCGGCAGCAGCGACAGAAACGCCATCAGCACGCCCCATAAAAGCGCCGCCTCGATTCCCAGCAGCCAGAACGCCACCCCACCGATCGCCCCCTGCACCATGGCAATGATCACATTGCCCTTGACCGTGGCCCGCACCACCGCGGTGAACTTCTCGATCAGGCGCGAAGTATAGGCGTCGCTGAGTGGCGCCGTGGCACGGATCTGCTGGCCCAGCTTACGGCCGTCACGGAACAGGAAGAACAGCAGGTAGAGCATGATCCCCGAGCTGATCAGAAACTGCAGGGTGTTCTGGCCGACGCTCAGCAGGTGCTGGGCGATCAACTGGCTGCCCTGCTCGAGTGCCGACGCCAGCCGCTGGCTCAGATCGGCGAAGCTGCCGATACCGGCATCGCCCATCCAGCTCTGCACGTAAGGCGGCAGCGAGTCGCGGAACTGGGCGATGTAGGCGTTGAAATCGATATCGCCCTGGTCGAGCCGCTGGTAGAGACTCGCCCCCTCGCGCAACAGCGAGAAGAAGATCAGCGACATGGGAATGATGACGATGAACACGCAGGCGAGCACGCTGAGAAAGGCCGCCGTGTTGGGCCGCTGCCCCAGTCGCACGTTCAGCCGCCGGTGCATCGGCTGGAACAGGATCGCCAGGATGACCGCCCACAGGATCGCCCCATAGAACGGCAGCAGCAGCCATACGAAAGCGATGGAGACCGCCGTCAGCAGCAGAATGAACGCCTTGTGCTGGCTCAATGAACTCATGGAATCGACAGGCTCCAGTGAATGACACGTCAAGAATGACACGCCAAGCATAGCCGCAACCGGGCCACGCTGACCGCTTTGCGCGCAAGTCGGCCGCTGTTCGAGCGCGCCGCCGAGACCTCTCATCGTCACCCGGCGGACGTCGGTCAGGCGCCGGAATCAGCTTTTGTACAGTTTATTAACAATCCGCTCAGCGCCCCAGGTTGCAGAACGCAACCATCTGAAAGCGTTGATTTTTCAATTCGGCCCCGAAGAATAGTTCAAGCAATTCAAGCGGTTAGCAGGGTAATGTTAACCCAGGATAAGTGCTACGACCTTTCGACACTGGTACAAGTCTTGTACAGCAAGAAACGCTGTGCCATTCTGCACCTGTCGCAGCGGCCACCCCAGGTGGCCAACCCGGTAAGGACACCGGGGGCGACGGCAAGGATTGCCACCACTCATCACCGGTCAGGAAGACCGGACATCGACGCCAAGGAGGGCTGACCATGGAACACCAGATTTCATGCACCCGCTGCGGAAATACGCAAACCGCTTCTTCCGAATGTCATCAGGCCTGGGACGAAATCACCTGCATCGAGTGCGGTGACTTCATCGATACCTATGGGCACCAGCAGGAGATCGCAACCCCCAACTACCTGCTGCACACCCTCAACCTGGCACGTTCGCTGTCGCTGCAGATGGCCCGCGCCGAACATCGGAGTGGCAGGACATGATCACGGTCACACTGGACCTCACCTGCTCCATCTGCGGTCATCAACAGTTTCACCTGCCGATCAAGGCAGAAGAGGGCGCCAACGTCTGCTGCGCCAACTGCAGCGCCTTCAAATGCAAGGCACTGGACCTGGAACGCGCGCTGACCGCAATGCAGCGCTCGCCGGATAATCGCCAGCCCGCTGCTGCCTGACGGTCACGCCGAGCGTGAACGGGGTAATACCGAGAAGCCGCCTGACCTGGGCGGCTTCTTGTTGTGGGGTCCTGTCTGCCCGGACCCCTGGGGTCACTCACTCCACGGAAATCCAGCCATGGCCGATATCGAGCAGTTGAGAACCGGGATTCAGCAGGCAGTCGTCGAAAGCCAGCAGCGGCGCCTCGAATTCGAGCAGGGGCTCGAGGATCTACGCCTGCGCCTGGAAGCGCTGCAGCAGTGTATTGCCGAGTGGATCGAATCACTCGCCCTCGAGGGGGGTCGAGATCCACTACGCGGAGACGACCCAGACCCTGACCCGCTTCGAGGAGACCTATCAACTCACCCTGCATGAACAAACCATCTGCATGGGGGCGTGCAAGCTGCACCTGAAACCCGAGGAGCAGTATCTCTCCGGCCATCGTGTACTGCTCTATGCCTCCACCGACGAGGATGACATCAAGGAGGTAGTCGAAGCCGAAGGCGCTTACCGCTACTCCGACCTGCAGTACGGCCAGCGACGCGATCTCTCCCAATACGACACCCTGAGTGAAGAGACCTTCTATCGCCTGCTCTACGGCTGGCTCAAAGCGTGACCCCGGCTAACTTGAGCCGACGGCTTCATAGCGTCAGCCAAATCAAGTGGTAGGCAGAAACTATCGTCAGCGTCACACGCCGACCCCGAAGTTTACCTATGCTGAAGATTCGGCGACGACGCCGAGACACGAGCGGCCGGGCGCAGTGCCGCTCCGACGCATTGCGATATCGTCTCGCCGCGTCGTCATCGCGGTGCCGGAAAGATATCGGAAGTCGACACAGTAGCGTTTAAGGACGGACAGCATGAGTGAAGAGATCAAGATCGGCGGCAAGTGCCCTTTCGCTGGCGATACCGTGGGCGGCGTCGCCGGCTCCGAACCCACCACCGATCAGTGGTGGCCCAATCGCCTCAAGGTCGAGCTGCTGCATCAGAACGCGCCCCAGGCCAACCCCGAAGACCCTGACTTCGATTACGCCAAGGCCTTCAGCGAGCTCGACCTGGCCGCGGTCAAGCAGGACATCAAGGCGCTGCTCACCTCCTCGGTGGACTGGTGGCCGTCGGACTACGGCAACTACGGCCCGCAGATGATTCGCATGGCGTGGCACTCCGCCGGTACCTACCGTATCGCCGACGGCCGCGGCGGCGCCGGCGAAGCGATGCAGCGCTTCGCCCCGATCAACAGCTGGTGGGACAACGGCAATATCGACAAGTCGCGGCGTCTGCTATGGCCGATCAAGCAGAAGTACGGCGCCGCGCTCTCCTGGGCCGACCTGATCGTGCTCACCGGCAACTGCTCGCTGGAAGTGATGGGCTTTCCCACCTACGGCTTCGCCGGTGGGCGCATCGACGCCTGGGAGCCGGACAACCTGACCTACTGGGGGCCGGAGGCGTGGTACGGCAAGAAGATCGAGGACGCCCCGCGCGGCCCGTTCGAAGGCCACCCGGATCAGATGGTCAACCGCGACCTGCGCTGGACCGGTGAAGCGGGTGACGACGACTACGATCTCGAAGCGCCGCTGGCCGCCTCCAACTCCAACCTGATCTACGTCGACCCGGAAGGCTCGGCCAAGAAGGGCATCCCCGAGGACTCCGCCGCCGATATCCGCATCACCTTCGGCCGCATGGCGATGAACGACGAAGAGACCGTGGCGCTGATCGCCGGTGGCCACGCCTTCGGCAAGTCCCACGGCATGACCCCGCCGGACCAGATCGGCTTCGCCCCGGAAGGCGCGCCGATGGAATCCCAGGGCCTGGGCTGGCACAACCCGCGCGGCAAGGGTAACGCCGAAGACACCATGACCAACGGGATCGAGGGCTCGTGGACCCAGAACCCGACCCAGTGGGACAACAGCTACCTCGAGAACCTGTTCAAGTTCGAGTGGGAGCAGACCCGCAGCCCCGCCGGCGCCCTGCAGTGGACCCCGGTGGACAAGAACGCCCCGCGTACGCCGGACGCCCACCTCGAAGGCGTCGATCATCCGCTGATGATGATGACCTCCGACATCGCGCTCAAGGTCGACCCGGCCTATCGCAAGATCTGCGAGAAATTCCTCGACGACTTCGACTACTTCACCGACGCCTTCGCCCGCGCCTGGTACAAGCTGACCCACCGCGACATGGGCCCCAAGGCGCGCTATCTGGGCCCGGAGGTGCCGCAGGAAGATCTGATCTGGCAGGACCCGATCCCCGCGGTCGACTTCGAGCTGGTCGATAGCCGTGACATCGCCGAGCTCAAGGCCAAGATTCTGGGTGCCGACGTCAGCGTCTCCCAGCTCGCCGCGGTCGCCTGGGGCGCCGCCTCCACCTTCCGCACCTCCGACAAGCGCGGCGGCGCCGACGGCGCGCGTATCCGCCTGGCACCGATGAAGGATTGGCCGGTCAACAACCCCGACGACCTGGCCCACGTGCTCGGCGTGCTGGAAGGCATCAAGCGTGACTTCGACGGCGCCCAGAGCGGCAACAGGAAGGTTTCGCTGGCCGACCTGATCGTGCTCGGTGGCTGTGCCGCGGTGGAGAAAGCGGCCCAGGATGCCGGCATCACCCTCGAGGTGCCGTTCACCCCGGGGCGCAACGACGCCACCGCCGAGCAGACCGACGAGCAGACCTTCCGCTGGCTCGAGCCGGTCTCCGATGGCTTCCGCAACTTCCATCGCGACGACATCCGCTACAACGTCTCGCCGGAGCAGATCTTCCTCGACCGCGCGGCCTTGCTCGGCCTCTCCGCGCCGGAGTGGACCGCACTGGTCGGCGGCCTGCGGGTGCTCGACGTCAACGCCAAGGGCGCCTACCGGGAGCACGGCGTGTTCACCGACCGCCCGGGCGTGCTGACCAACGACTTCTTCGTCAACCTGACCTCACCGGACTTCGCGTGGAACAAGGTCGACGCCGAAGGGCTGACGTTCACCCTCGACGACCGCCACACCGGCGAGACGAAGTTCAAGGCGACCCGCTGCGATCTGATCTTCGGCGCCAACGCCCAACTGCGTCAGCTAGCCGAGTTCTACGCCCAGAAAGGTGGCCACGAGAAGCTGGTCAAGGACTTCGCCAAGGCGTGGCACAAGGTGATGATGCACGACCGCTTCGACGTGTAAGCCCTTCTCGCTACGATCCAAACCGACACCCGGCGCCGAGAGCGCCGGGTGTTTTTTTATGCCGCCGCGACGGCAGCGAATCAATGAAGCAGGTTGCCCCCCGCGCCTGCGGGGAACGGTCGATGGAGGAGTACCGCATCTACGAAGGCGACGGTTGATCCCCGCGCCTGCGGGGAACGGTTGGTGAACGGCGCGAAGTTGGTCGATGGGTGCGGTTGATCCCCGCACCTGCGGGGAAGGGGCTGTTCCAGCGCCCGCCGTAAAGCCGAGCCCCGGTTGATCCCCGCACCTGCGGGGAACGGGATGCGGATCGGCTGGCGATCACGGAAACGCGCGGTTGATCCCCGCACCTGCGGGGAACGGTCTGGCAACACATCTGGCTACCCACCTATCGCCGGTTGATCCCCGCACCTGCGGGGAACGGTCGAACTGCTGGGACATGCCGGTGAAGTAGGCCGGTTGATCCCCGCGCCTGCGGGGAACGGCACGCGATGATCGCCGACATTCATCGGCAGTGCGGTTGATCCCCGCGCCTGCGGGGAACGGTGGCTGACGGCCGTCCTGATGCGATTGATTCCCGGTTGATCCCCGCGCCTGCGGGGAACGGGCGGTAACCGTCATACCGAGCGCGGGCATGAGCGGTTGATCCCCGCGCCTGCGGGGAACGGGAACTCGCGATAGATCGTGTCGAGATATTCGTGGGTTGATCCCCGCGCCTGCGGGGAACGGATGCCGCTTCGCGACGGGACAATCATCTCGTCCGGTTGATCCCCGCGCCTGCGGGGAACGGCAACGAATCGAGCAGGGTGTTGCGAATCCTGACGGTTGATCCCCGCGCCTGCGGGGAACGGTTCGACGATTTCAGCAGTCGATTGATGGACGGCGGTTGATCCCCGCGCCTGCGGGGAACGGGAGGACGCCGCCGATGCGGCCGCGCTGCTCGACGGTTGATCCCCGCGCCTGCGGGGAACGGGTCAAGACGCTCTACGGCACGTCCAGCGCGGACGGTTGATCCCCGCGCCTGCGGGGAACGGTCGAGGCCGGCTGACCCGCGCACACTCGCATACGGTTGATCCCCGCGCCTGCGGGGAACGGGACTCTTCGACGATAATCGCCGCCGTCGGGCGCGGTTGATCCCCGCGCCTGCGGGGAACGGGCCAATGAAGCCTCCCTATCGATACCGCTCAGCGGTTGATCCCCGCGCCTGCGGGGAACGGTTCAGCGGTGAGCTGCTGCAGGCGCTCAAGGCCGGTTGATCCCCGCGCCTGCGGGGAACGGCCATAGGTGATATGGACTGTCGCGATTGCGATCGGTTGATCCCCGCGCCTGCGGGGAACGGACGCCTGTGACTCTCGCGATCCGGCCAGAGGACGGTTGATCCCCGCGCCTGCGGGGAACGGCCACTTCAGTCATTCTGCGCTGGCCTTCTCGGCGGTTGATCCCCGCGCCTGCGGGGAACGGTCTATCGCGAGCTGAACAGACCCGCCGAGCGCTGGTTGATCCCCGCGCCTGCGGGGAACGGGGTGCTGGCGAACTGCGGCAGGTCGCGCTGGCCGGTTGATCCCCGCGCCTGCGGGGAACGGGCCGAAAAGAGCCGAGCCGATATTGTTACCGGCGGTTGATCCCCGCGCCTGCGGGGAACGGCGACGAAAGTTCGAGTCACCGGAGCCTGAAAACGGTTGATCCCCGCGCCTGCGGGGAACGGTCAAAGCCCCTTCAACGCCGCAACTGTCAAACCGGTTGATCCCCGCGCCTGCGGGGAACGGTTCTTGTCTACAGGATAACCGCGCCATGCCTGCGGTTGATCCCCGCGCCTGCGGGGAACGGGTGGCCGGCGGCCCGGAAGCGCTCGCGGTGAGCGGTTGATCCCCGCGCCTGCGGGGAACGGGCTGTCGCCGCACTTCGATAGCGCGATGGCTACCGGTTGATCCCCGCGCCTGCGGGGAACGGTTCGGCGGGCCTATAGCGTTCGAGCAGTACAGCGGTTGATCCCCGCGCCTGCGGGGAACGGGTCGCGGTACTGGACGAACGGGCCGAACTCGGCGGTTGATCCCCGCGCCTGCGGGGAACGGACGCTGCGCCCGCACGAGGACTGCCCCGAATGCGGTTGATCCCCGCGCCTGCGGGGAACGGCCATGGCGATGGCCTCTTCCACAGTCATCATGCGGTTGATCCCCGCGCCTGCGGGGAACGGGCCCAGCTCGCACAGCAGCGTCATGGCTTTAGCGGTTGATCCCCGCGCCTGCGAAGAACGGTGCAGCAGATGCTGCCGCAGGTGCAGGGCTACCGGTTGATCCCCGCGCCTGCGGGGAACGGGCCGGCAGTTACCAGCGGCTCGGAGCCATAGCCGGTTGATCCCCGCGCCTGCGGGGAACGGGTCTTGCCGGGCCATATCTGCGTCTCGCCGTCCGGTTGATCCCCGCGCCTGCGGGGAACGGTAAGGGAGGCTGTGTGATGGCCAGGGGTATTACGGTTGATCCCCGCGCCTGCGGGGAACGGTCTGGCGATCTCGGCCATCCGCCGGGCGGGTTCGGTTGATCCCCGCGCCTGCGGGGAACGGTCCTCGCATTAACATGGGCTACTTTGCCCCGACGGTTGATCCCCGCGCCTGCGGGGAACGGCGCACCAGCTCAGACAGCGCCACGGTCGGATTCGGTTGATCCCCGCGCCTGCGGGGAACGGCACCAGGTGGATGGCGTAGCCGCGTTCGTGCTCGGTTGATCCCCGCGCCTGCGGGGAACGGACCGAGCGCCGGCGCCGCCGGCTGCTCTACGTCGGTTGATCCCCGCGCCTGCGGGGAACGGTTCCTGATCGCTGTTGGTCTCATCATCCAATGCGGTTGATCCCCGCGCCTGCGGGGAACGGGTAGATGTCGCCGTCTGTGATCGTGTGCCGGCCGGTTGATCCCCGCGCCTGCGGGGAACGGAACTGGCCGGTCAGCACCAGCCCGGCATATTCCGGTTGATCCCCGCGCCTGCGGGGAACGGTCTGGCAACACATCTGGCTACCCACCTGGCGCCGGTTGATCCCCGCGCCTGCGGGGAACGGGCTTGGTCGCTGCTCATTGGCGTACTTGTCGGCGGTTGATCCCCGCGCCTGCGGGGAACGGCGCGTCGTCAACGGCTCCACGCTGGAAGAGCGCGGTTGATCCCCGCGCCTGCGGGGAACGGATGGTCATGCCATTGGTCGGCATCAATTCATCCGGTTGATCCCCGCGCCTGCGGGGAACGGGACCACGTCAACTGGCTAATGGCCTGCATGGCCGGTTGATCCCCGCGCCTGCGGGGAACGGCAGGAAGCCGCCGGTCGGCAGCGGCTGGATGGCGGTTGATCCCCGCGCCTGCGGGGAACGGATTAATCCGCCAAGATCACCCTCGCCAGTGGTCGGTTGATCCCCGCGCCTGCGGGGAACGGACAAGGCCACACTGCCAACCCGGCGGATTTCGCGGTTGATCCCCGCGCCTGCGGGGAACGGTCGCCGAGCCAGTGCTGCAGCGTGGAGAAAACCGGTTGATCCCCGCGCCTGCGGGGAACGGGAGCCCGACATCAGTCTGCGGCGAGAGGTGGTCGGTTGATCCCCGCGCCTGCGGGGAACGGCCATCAGAACCAGATTGATGAGCCGGAGGAAGCGGTTGATCCCCGCGCCTGCGGGGAACGGAGGTTAGAGATGAGGATCGAGGGGAGCTGCTGCGGTTGATCCCCGCGCCTGCGGGGAACGGGCCCAGAAGCAGATGACGCAGATCAAGGATGCCGGTTGATCCCCGCGCCTGCGGGGAACGGTCAAGTGGCCGGATAAGCTGAAGAACATCGAGCGGTTGATCCCCGCGCCTGCGGGGAACGGCCCCGTGCCGTCAGGTCGACCGTAAAATGTCGCGGTTGATCCCCGCGCCTGCGGGGAACGGCAGTTGCAGAACTTTAGGGGTGGCACCCAAAACGGTTGATCCCCGCGCCTGCGGGGAACGGGTAATCCGCTTGAGGCCCCATGCCTAATAGCTCGGTTGATCCCCGCGCCTGCGGGGAACGGGTTCATCATGTTCTGCGTTTCCTGTGCGGAAACGGTTGATCCCCGCGCCTGCGGGGAACGGGAGGCGGCAAACAATATCACAAGGAAAAAACACGGTTGATCCCCGCGCCTGCGGGGAACGGTCTGGCAACACATCTGGCTACCCACCTATCGCCGGTTGATCCCCGCGCCTGCGGGGAACGGTCGGGCTCGAGCAGATGCGGGTAGCGCTCTTCCGGTTGATCCCCGCGCCTGCGGGGAACGGTGGTGATCGTCTACGCAACCGGCTCGGCGGGGCGGTTGATCCCCGCGCCTGCGGGGAACGGCTCATTGTAAGTCTTGGCCGACTCTTCCAGGGCGGTTGATCCCCGCGCCTGCGGGGAACGGCGCCCGCTGCCGCCGCGCGACAACATGGACCTCGGTTGATCCCCGCGCCTGCGGGGAACGGCAGGGCGGTGACGATGCCGCGGCGCTCGAGCGCGGTTGATCCCCGCGCCTGCGGGGAACGGACGGCCAGGGCAACGCCGCCCCACCAGGCATGCGGTTGATCCCCGCGCCTGCGGGGAACGGATAATTATAGACAGGGGTACGTCGGCAAATTCCGGTTGATCCCCGCGCCTGCGGGGAACGGCCGAAGTAGCCTCACGCCTCTATGAGCGAGCGCGGTTGATCCCCGCGCCTGCGGGGAACGGGGTGACGAGTAGTACGGGGCTGTTTATAAAAACGGTTGATCCCCGCGCCTGCGGGGAACGGCTGAGGAACTGGAACAGCGGCGCCAAGCGGCGCGGTTGATCCCCGCGCCTGCGGGGAACGGCACCTGCTGGAGGACGAGCGGGAGCAGACCATCGGTTGATCCCCGCGCCTGCGGGGAACGGGACCCCATGAACGACAAGGCAATCATCGCCAGCGGTTGATCCCCGCGCCTGCGGGGAACGGTTTCAAACCCTCTTCATCGTCGCCACTTACGTGCGGTTGATCCCCGCGCCTGCGGGGAACGGGCCCTCAAAGGCTACGAGCTGCTCGGAAAGCACGGTTGATCCCCGCGCCTGCGGGGAACGGCGGATTCGTCCACGCGACCGCCCTTTCTCGAACGGTTGATCCCCGCGCCTGCGGGGAACGGCCTCGTACCCTTTAGAAAAAATCTGACAGAGACGGTTGATCCCCGCGCCTGCGGGGAACGGGCTTCGATGGCGCCCGTGCTCTCTTCAAGCGGCGGTTGATCCCCGCGCCTGCGGGGAACGGTTGAAGGGGCTTCGAGGCAGCTTTCTCGAAGGCGGTTGATCCCCGCGCCTGCGGGGAACGGGAGGCGATGCCTACGTCAAAAGGCCGGCGCTGCGGTTGATCCCCGCGCCTGCGGGGAACGGTAGGACAGCTCCGTTTCAGGTAGACGGATAGCCGGTTGATCCCCGCGCCTGCGGGGAACGGCGCTGTTGGCTACGGCGATCTTGAAACCATTACGGTTGATCCCCGCGCCTGCGGGGAACGGGTCGCCATGGGTCGTTATCGCGGCGACAATCCCGGTTGATCCCCGCGCCTGCGGGGAACGGGTCATCGATCAAATTCGCGACCTCGGCGTCAGCGGTTGATCCCCGCGCCTGCGGGGAACGGGTCGGCGTCTTCACGCTGACGACGGCGGTGGACGGTTGATCCCCGCGCCTGCGGGGAACGGGACGATCCCCGCTTTCACTCCGATCCGCCTCACGGTTGATCCCCGCGCCTGCGGGGAACGGTTTACCGGCGGACGGCGACACGTCGGCTAGCTCGGTTGATCCCCGCGCCTGCGGGGAACGGCACACCTGAACGTATCAGTTTTTCCCGATACTCGGTTGATCCCCGCGCCTGCGGGGAACGGGCGTCCACGTGACGTCGTAGCCGAGCGTTCCAGCGGTTGATCCCCGCGCCTGCGGGGAACGGCGCATCAGCTCAATGAGGTCTGGAGAATTTCGCGGTTGATCCCCGCGCCTGCGGGGAACGGTCGATTCATAGCGCTGTACAGCAGGCGGCAGCCGGTTGATCCCCGCGCCTGCGGGGAACGGGATTCGAACAGCTCGCTGCAGTCCATTGCAGACGGTTGATCCCCGCGCCTGCGGGGAACGGTTCATGTCGAGTCAATCGGCTGAGAACGTCATCGGTTGATCCCCGCGCCTGCGGGGAACGGTATCCCTCAATACTCACGTAGTTGAGCGGCGACGGTTGATCCCCGCGCCTGCGGGGAACGGTCTAATCGTAGACGTTTGTTTTGAAAGAACAAAATCGCCAGTGGAAATTCCACCAGCGATTCTGATCATTACTTGAGCTGCAACTTTTTGTTAAAGAGCTTTAGAAACAGCTACTTATCGGTTGGCGACAAAAATCGTACCAGGCGGAGTCCATCGTGATCGACTGGAACACGTCGATTATCGCCGAACGTCTGAAATTCGAAGCCCGATTCGTGACTACTGGCCCAAGCCATGGCAACGTTGCCGCCCTCTTCGGCTAGGGCCTCGATCTGCTCCCAGATCATCTCTCGAATGCGTTTGCTGACGTCCCCCACATAGACACCAGCGCGAATTTCCAGCAGCCAAACGGCAAGCCGGCCCCGTAAACGCGGCGGCACGGCTTCCGTGACGACGACGAGCATGGCCATATCACTGGCTCCTGTGCCCGGCGTCGCCGACGGAACTGGGCTCCGGTATGGCAGGCGGTACCGAGTCCTCGGGTGGGGGTGGCGGTGCTATCTCGCCAGCAGCCAGTACGTCTTCGATCATGGGGATGATCCGCTGTAGCAGCCGGGTCTGCTTGAAGGCATCACGACAAGCGATGCGAACCTCGCGCTCAGGCATGGGCGGGTTCCTGGCGGCGACGCGAAAGGCCGCCGGCACGACGGTTTCGAATTTGACGATATCGGCGATATCGTAAACGAAACTCAGCGGTTTACCCGTGTGCAGAAAGCCGATGGCCGGCGCATAGCCCGCGGCGAGAACCGCCGCTTCCGTTATGCCATAGAGGCAAGCGGTCGCGGCGGAGAGGCACTGATTGGTGACGTCGGACGCCTCCCACTGTTTGGGATCGTAACGTCGCCCCTGCCATTTGACGCCGTACTGTTTCGCCAGCGCCTGATAGGTCTTACGCACCCGAGCCCCCTCGAGCCCGCGCAATTGATCGACGCTGCGGCGCGATGGCGGCTCTTCGCCAAACCGAAGTTCGAACATCTTGCGGACTACCTTGAGCCGCAGGCTGTCGTCCAGCGCCAGCTGCGCCTGATAGAGGAGTTTGTCCGAGCGCGCGCCGCCAGGCTGGCCGGCGCTGTAGAGCCGTACCCCAGCATCCCCTACCCAGATCAACAAGGTACCGACAGTCGCCGCCAGTTTGATCGCGGCGTGAGACACCCGTGTACCGGGCTCGAGCAGCAAGCAAGCCACCGACCCCACCGGAATATGCATGCGCTCGCCGTTGACCTCGTCGATCACCACGAAGGCCCCGTCACGCACATCGATCTGCCCCATGCCGACGAAGATCATCGACACGCGATCCTTGATTGGAATGGGCTTGAGAGGGATGAAGCTCATACCTCGCCCGTCACTCGACGCAGCAGCAATAGCCCGCAGCCGAAGGCCTTGGCGCGGCCGATACCGTGCGCCAGCGTCTCGCTCAACCGGGCAGGATCATTGACGTCCAGCAGCCCTTCGTAATCCACGCTGGAGTAGCGGATGGGGTTAGCGCCGCCTTTCTTGCTCAAAACATGCTGGCGATAGGCGCCAACTTCCGGTGTCACCGGCAGCGTGAACCCCAAGGTGTCGACACGGCGGCTGAGCCATTGGCGTGCGGCCGAATCCATGGCCTCGACGCAGGCCTGACTCGTTCGTTCACCGGGAGAAAAAGGCTTTCTCGCGTCCATCAGCACGTCCGCACGATGCGAACGCCTGCCTTTCTCCGTCGCTTTATCGATCGTCGGATTGGCCCGTAACCGGAAGGCCAGCCTGTCGCCTTTTTCCAGCTGTGGCGCAAAGGGTTTGCACTGGACGTCCAGCCCCTCGACGGATCCCGGAGGGCGTGAAGACAAGACGTAGAACCGGGGTAGCCCGGCACTCTGCCCGTTGGCACTCTCCTCCATCTCCTGACGGAAGAGAAACGGGCGCTCTTCGCCGGGCGTATCGGCGAATAACTGCCAGAGCAGTTGATGCGCGGTATAGGCCCCGCCTTCCAGCACGTCGAATAGTTGCTCTCGGGTGAGGGCGTTGAGATCGACTCTGACACTCGAAAGATACATTAGCCCTCCCCCTCGACGGACTCGGTACGCCGATGTTCCAAACGTGCCATGAACTGCCAGCGGCGGCGACTCAAGGGCTCGTCCCAGATCTCACTAGACTCGACCGCAGCGGTATCGCCATCCAGCGCGCTGGCCTCGCCCTCCCAGGCGTAGACCACCTGTTCGGGCAATCGCAGCAGGCGCTGATCCTGAGCGTCGTTGCCGACCAGGGGCAGCCGTGGCTTATCGCCGTCCAGCTCGCTTGCGACGTCGTGATCCAGGGCGTCACGCCAGTGCGCGGCCTCAACGATGTGTGGAACCAGCGGCGCCGCCAATGGGCAGGCCTTGCGCCCGAGATAGAGCATGAAACGGGGTCTTTCCAAAGCGCGCTTGATCGTCTCCAGCGACCAGTCGGCGTCTGGCGTTACCCGCAGTGCGACGACCCAGAAACCGTCGCAGCGATAGTCCCGCGAGGAGAGGATCGTATTGAGTACGTTCTTGGGCACCGCCAGCTCTTCCCGCCGGGTCTGATGGGTCACTTTCGCCTGCGACGCCGGCACCTGAACGGTGTGGTAGTCGCGTAGCAGCAAACCCGGAGAGCGCTGTTTGATCGCGATACTCACGCTTTGCCGTAAGCTGAGTTGGCCGGCATCATCGTCACGGCGGATACCCAGCGCCGCCCCGATCAGCCCGAGAATGGCGCCGCGCCCGGGGTGAGTGGCCGTGGGGCGGGTTTCACCGACAGCGGCCTCCCCCCAGCTCGCCATCGGCGCATAGAGGCGAAAGACAAGATGGTTTGGCATATCGCCTCCGCTCAGTCGTCGCCCTGGAGAAAGGCCTGAAGCGCTTGCAGATTGCCTTGGGTGACATCTCCTTCCAGCGCGGGCTTCTCATATTCCGGCGTCGCGGAGAGCACGAAGCGGCGGTCGGCCCCCGGGCCGTAAGCGTCATCGAACGCCTGCGCCTGTCGTTCCAGCTTCTCGATCGCCTTGACCGCCTGCCCTTCGCCGTTGACCGGCTGCAAAAAGGCGGCCGACAGCGAGCGCGGCTGCTGATCGCCTTTTTCTGCCAGTAGATAGCTGGCGTGGGCGCGGGAGCCGAAGCTGTTCTGCTTGCCCTTGGGCGAGATCTTGACAGCGGACTCCACCAGCGCCGCGATGGCGCGGTCGGCCAGCGCCGAGTTGCCTTGAAGATTCTCGATCAGCAAATCCCGATCGATGCAGAGGTAGAGATAGAAGAGCCCGGCGGCGAATCCCGCCTCGCCGATGTGCGCCGCGCCGCGATCTTCATCACCGGTATTGAGATCGTCGACAGCGGTGAAATAGTCATCCTCGACCTCGGCGGCATGTACCGTAATGGCATGCGCCACCTGACAGGCAGCTTCGACGCTATATTTGGAAATTTTGTTTTTATCGCCAGTCAGCATGCGTCCAAACAGAGCAATATCGACAGCAGACGGGCGTCTTGCAAGGACCTCTATAATCTCTTTTTCGTTCGGTAGACGATTCTCACTGCCCAGCACGTCTACCAATTTTTCTAAGGCCGTTAATTCCTCGGGCCCAATATGAACTAGCTGCTCGGTCTCATACTCATGATTTTCTCCTTTTCCGCTTGCCTTTCCGAATAGGGCAACGATCTGCTTGACACAATTTTCAGCAGTTTTATCGTTGGCACCCGCTTTTTTCATACGGTCATACATCTGCTTGCCCAGACGCTTGGTACGCGTGCCCTTGTGACCATCGACCGCCGACTCGAACAGATCGGAAGTGCGCCAGTTGCGCTTGAGACTCTGCGAGGAGACGCGCAGCCGACGCGCGCCGCCCATGAACGCCGTCTTCGGGCGGCCCAAGTCGTCGCGGTTGAGGTTGGAGGGCGGGTAGGCGGTGAGAAGATGAAGCTGAATAAAATGGCTCATGACAAGTTCCCTGGAATGATCCGATCAGATGCGAGGGCGTAAGTAACAATGAAGCGTGGCGGTGGCCGCTCAATCGGCCGCTCTCTGTTTCGAGGCTCGCGCTGTGAAGTAGGCATCGCTCATGACAAAGGCGAAGCGCTGGGTCGCCTCAGGGCGGTACTGGCCCTGCCGCTCGCGATGCCAGAGGGCGACCATATCGGCCAAGCGAACCACACTGATGCGCTCATTGCCGGCGAGCTTCAGTGCGCGGCGAAAGCGACGAATCAGCTCCTCTGGCGTATGGCAGTCGAGCAGCTGTTGAAAACGCAGATCGCTGACACATGGAGTGTCGGCGGTGTTGGCTCGCTTTTCGCCCAGCCGTTTACCCAAGGGGGCATCGAAGGTCTCGTTGCGCAACTCGCAGGCGACGGCGGCAATGGCAGCCCAGGTTTCGATGCGCTGAGCGCGAGCAGTCTTGGGAGGCGCCTCATGCCAGACCTTTGATTCGAGCGCCTGCCAGAGATGACGAAACGCTTCGGTCAGCATGACGGATTCGACGGTGTCGCAGCGGCGCAGTGCGGCGCGCACACCACGGGGATAAGCCGGTGCCTCCGTGATCCTTCTGAGCGCCGGCGGATCTAGCGTCAGACGCTGCCACCAGCGGCGCAGCACGAGCGCCTCCTGATGCTCGAGTGCATAAAAATAGTCTTCTACAGACACCTTCTTATCGTCATCCGATGCTTGCTGCGCTATTCCCTGCTCGACCTCACTCATGCCGTGCTCTCCTGCTGATTGCCTTCCGACTGCGGCGTTTGCAGCTCGAACCCGCTGCTCTGCGCAAACGTTTGAACGGTATTGCCGCGTTTCTTGCCGCTGCCGTTCAGATACTCCTGCAAGTAATGCCTGGCGCCGGTGATGCGCTCTAGCTGCTGCATCTTCATGCCCTCCAACGGCCCACTGATCGCCTGGGCATCGAAGAGCCTCAGAGCCCGGCGCTTGAGCGTGAGATACCACTGCCTGGAGATATCGGGTGAGAGCGTCGGCGTGGCCTTTGCATCGCGCAGCGCCTCACCCATCTGACGTAGGGCATCGAAAAAGGCGAGCTGGGTCGCCTCGAAGAGCTGGGCATCGATCTGGCTCATATCGCCCTTGGCATCCTCGGGGCGCTTGAACCAGGCACGCTTGAGCTGATTGCGCACCTGCCAGGCAACATCGCCGGCGAGATCGACGAAGCGTTTGACCCACTCACGCAGCGTCTCCTGATGCGCTGTCGGTACACCCACCAGCGGCATCTCAACGCTGTACCAGCCGCGTGGCTTCATGTTGTCCATGTCGTAGCCGAAGACCCACAGCCGGGCATGGCGAAACAGTGCGTCGAACGCCTCGCCGTCGTCTCGGGCTATCTCGACCAACTCGTATTTTTGCAGGTGGTGCGTCACTACGCGGGCAGGTAAAGCCCCGCTGACCGCCTCGTCTTCGAGCACCAGCCCCGGCCAGTGGCGATAACCGAGTCCGCCGGGCTGGCCCTTGCTGGAAAGCGGCAGCTCGTCAGGTTTCTTGGGATTGAGCAGGCGATAAGGCGTCAGCGGATGCCGCCAGGGCCCATCGTAGTTGGCGCCTTGTTTCTTCGAGCGCAGGCGGCGTACCGGATGCGCCGTCTCGTCGCCGCAGAGATCGCAGCAGCCGGGCTCGTCATCGAAGAGCAGCCGGTAGCGACGCGGCATCGACCAGAAGGCATGCAGCGGATGCACGTCATCGGGCAGCACCTCCGTACCTTTCTTGTCGCTGACACGGGTGTCGGCCATCCAGAAGAAGAGATCGCCATCGTCCGCGCTAGGGGCTCGCCAGCGCTGTCCGGGCTGACCCACAGCGTCGGCTGGCATGACGTTGGGCCAGAGGCGCGCCCACAGCGGCTGAGTCTCGTCTTCCGGAAGAATCAAGGTGGTCAGCGGGCCGCCGCCGCGCAGGCCGACCCGAATGCCGGCGCCCCCGGCGGGCGCATTGATCTGCATGGTATAGAGCGCCAGCGCCGCGCAGCGCTGGCAGACGGATTCGACCCGTCCCCGCTTGACGAAGAAGTCGGTGTTGTTCTTGATGCCGTTGGCGCCGGGGGAGTCGATCAGCAAGCCGCTGACGGGTGCTTCCTTGACGTCTTCGAGCGGGTCGAGATCCTGCATGAAGCGCGGTCCGTCGCCGTCGAGCTCGAAGGCGGCCATGAAAGGCGCCAGCGCTACGTCCACTTCCGCGATACTCGGCGGCTGCTGGTAGCGATCCAGCCAGGCGTCGGTGTCTTTCGGCGTCATCGCCGTCTGCAACAAGGCGATCAGAAACTGCCAGGCGGCGCCCTGAAAGTCGGCGCGCGGTAGCGCGAGGTCGAGAACATCAGGATCGGCGAGCGCCGAGGGCGAGCGATAGCGGAGTCTGCCGTCGACATGACGAAAAGGCAGCCAGGGATCGGTCAACAGATTCATGGGCGTTCCAGGCGACGAAGGTTTGCAGCGAGCGTTACATTAGCTTTCACAATGCACTCAAGATTTGCAATGGCGGTTTTCCTACGCTCTTGTGAGATAAATCTCACACAGTTAAACCGCGACAACCTCAGAAGCGGAGCGGGATGAGAGCGAGCGTTGGCCGGCCGTGATTGCTCGGCTCCATGAGGAGCCTCCCTTACTTCCTCCTATCGTAGAATGTTTTAAATAGCTGGTATTAACGGTTCTCCGTTCCCCGCGCCAGCGGGGATTTTCTCCTAGCGCTCGAAGCTCACTCCCCACGCTTTGTCGTAGCAGCACTCAGTGTCTTCCTCCGGCAGCCAGGGCTGAGCGAAGCGCAAGCCCTTGTGACGCTGCAGCAGTGCCTCCCATCGCTCGGTGTCGCGCTCGGAAAGGGGCATGAGCTTGCGGGCCTGGCTCTGTCTCAGTTGACACCGGCTCAGCCTGTCGGCGTGTCGCTCCCCGTCAGCCCAGAGCACCAGCGCGTCACCTTCACGCTTGAGCAGAACGATCTCGATACTCGGCTCGTCGGCGAGACGCGTGCCGATGTCGCGATCCTCCTGCCACTGGTCAAAATTAGGGTCGAGGCGATAGCCCGCCTCCAGATCGAGGGCGTTGTGTGTCGCCATCGAGCCTGCCATCTTGTCCATGCCGCTACGCTCGACACGCGCCCCGTCCAATGCCTCGGGAATGTCGTCAAAGGAATAGGCGTAGACGCTCTCGATCAGTTCACGCGCGCCGCCGGGCATCTCGATGGCACCACGCTCGCGGAGCACTCGCTGGGTCAACCAGATCAGCGAGGTATCCTTGTAGACCACCTGGGTACCGCGGTGCGCCTGGCTCAACCAATCGGCCTTCGGGTCATCGTCCCAGCTTGGCGCCAGCACCTGCAGAACCGGCGACGCGCGCTCACCGCGCTGATGGCGCTGTAGACGACCCGCCCGCTGGATGAGCAGATCGATCGGGGCGATGTCGCTGACCATTTGGTCGGCATCGCAGTCCAGGCTTTCCTGAAACACTTGCGTGGTGACCAGCACCTGGCCTTGGCGGTTTGCGGCTGTCGATGCCTTACCGAAACGCTCGATCACCTCCGACTCGATCCGCCGGCGATCCAGCATCGCAAAGCGCGCATGGAACAGCAGGCAGCGCGCCGGGTCGGGGTGAAGGTCACGAATCTGACGCCAGGCGCGGATGGCGTCGTCGACGGTGTTGCGAATCCAGACAATGCACTCGCCCGCGTCGACGGCCGCCATCACCAGGGCGATTGCTTCGTCTTCCTGGGTCAACCAGCCGATCTCGACGCGCCGGATGACCTCGGGGCGCGTCGCCAGCGCGGTCTCCCGCAGCGGCTCGCGGCTACAGTGGGTCAGCAGCGGATAGTCGGTCGAGGCCAATGGCGCAGCGCCCTCTCCCAGCCCGTCGCGCCAGGCGTTGATCAGTGCCTGACGCATCTTGAACGGTAGAGTGGCCGTCAAGAGAATCGCGCTGCCGCCCTGGCGGGCATGATGCGCCAGCAGCTGATGCAGCAGTGTCTGCATGTAGTGATCGAACGCGTGGACTTCGTCGACCACCAGCACTTTGCGTGCCAGCCCGAGCAAGCGCAGACATTGATGGCGCCGTGGCAGTAGCCCTGCCAAGGCCTGGTCGATGGTGCCGACACCGACATCGGCGAGCAGCGCTTTCTTGTTGGAGTCGGCCAGCCAGCGGTTGCACTGCGTGGAGGCGCTGGCATCCGTCGCGGTGTAGTCGTCGTCATCCGGCTGAGCCGCCATGACGGCACGCTCGAAGTCTTCGTTCAACTCGCGGGCGCCATGAGCAAGCACGAACGAGGGCTTTGATTCGGCGCTGAAGAACCGGTGATGGAAGTTGCCGAGGCGGGCATACATCGCGTTCGACGTCGCCATGGTGGGTAGCGCGAAGTAGAGCCCTTCAGCATGCCCCGCCGCCAGCAGGCGCTGCGTCAGAATACAGGCGGCTTCGGTCTTGCCCGCCCCGGTGACGTCCTCGAGAATGAAAAGCTGAGGGCTCGACGCCAATGACAGGGCTTCCGCTGCCTGCTGCAGCGGGGTCGGTGTGACGTCAGTACCGAACCACTGCGCCAAGCCTTCATAGGGAATGGGCCGAGGAGGCCGCAGGAAGCCGGTGGCCTTGAGTACTGCCCCGGCCTGCTGACGCGCCCGCGGCCAGTAGTCAGAGAGCGGCACGGCGGACTGCCAGTAGGGAAAATAGTCACGGTGCGAGCCCAGCCAGTCGCTCAGCGTCGCCCAGCCGGCGATGGTCCAGCTTAGCGTCTTGAAGGCGGCCAGCCAGTTTTCATCGAGCAGCCGCTCGAGTGGCCAGTGCGGTTCGATAATGGCAGCCCAGTCGGCGACGAAAGCCCCCGCCGCCGAAACGTCGTCCAGCGCACCGTCGTTGCCATAGAAGGTGTCGAGCTGCAGGTGGCCCGTAGCGACCGGGCGCCCGTGATGGCCAAAGAAGGGTGCCATCAGGCTATTCATGGGTTTGGACAGATTTCTGGCAGAGCTCGCATCATCGGCCGGCCACGAAAGCGTGCCCTCCTTGCGCCACTGCCTCCAGCACTTGTCCCAGAGCAACACGCCCAGCCTGTCATGTCGCTCGCTATATGCTTTGCCGAGCGGCGGCGCCATACCGGCGAGATCGAGCTTCAATATCTCCTGAAAGGCACGCGAGAACTTACCCAGATCGTGCAGGCCGAGCAGGAAAACCAGCAACTGCCGTAAGGGCTCCGGCTCGATACCGAGGCGCGCAGACAGTTGCTGCGTTAGTGGGCGCTCCGGCGCCAGCAGCTGCCAACCAACGGCGGCGACATCCAGGCTGTGCCACGCTAGCAAATGGCAGGCATCGCCGGTATCGCCGGGTAGCGCTTTCCCCGCGTAGCGATGGTAGTCAGGGGTCGATGTCGCACTGGCTGCCATGTCACCTCCTTTGGGTGGGCTATCGGCGAAAGCGCTGGGTCTTTGATGCGCCAATCGGCGCTCGATAGTCCGCTGCCCAGTGCCAGACAATTGACCGCCGAGATAGCCGTCAACGTGCATTCCTCGGGTTACGCCAAGAACGATCCGGGCCGCTGTGCCGTGCGGCCAACACGATCCGCAGTCACCGTCGAGATACCGACGTGCCTGCAGCCAACTTGGCTAGGCGTCGAATCAACGCCGTCCATGAGACCGACATAGCATGACACTGACGCGACTGTCTCAGCCTGACAGGAGCACCGACAAGAAGAAGATGATAGCGCCCCCTTCCCTCGCGTTTTGTTACGTTATAACCTTCACGACCTATCCAAGAGGTCGTTTCATGTCGCATCGTCACCGCCACCGCCCGGATGGGCCCTGTCATTTTTCGCTGATGTCGCTCGGCGCCGGACGCCGCATGCTGCTCACCCTGCTACCGCTGGCCGTGCTGTGGCTGGCGGCGGCGTGGTCCGTCGGGATGCTGGGCTGAGCATGGCCGCCATTCTGACCCTCGAATCGCTGTCGCTGGCCCAGGGTAATCGCCTGGTGTTGGAAGACCTCAGCGGCGAATTTGACGCCGGTAGCATCACCGCTCTGGTCGGCCCCAACGGCGCCGGCAAGAGCACCCTGGTGCAGGGCATCATGGGCGTGCTGCGGCCGCTGCGCGGACGCGTGCGGTGCCAGGTGCCCCACGCCCGCCGCGCCTGGCTGCCGCAGCAGCTGGCGCTGGATCTCTCCTTCCCCATGAGCGTCGAAGAGCTGGTGATGAGCGGCTGCTGGCCCACCCACGGCAGCTTCCGCCGCTACGGCCCGGCAGAGTATCGCCGCGGCCAGGCGGTGATGCAGCGCCTGGGGCTGCAGGCATTGGAGCACCGCCCGCTGGGCGAGCTTTCCGGTGGCCAGCGTCAGCGCGCCCTGCTCGGGCGTACGCTGATGCAGGAAGCCCAATTGCTGCTGCTCGATGAACCCTTCGCCAACGTCGACGCGGCGACCGTCGAGCTGCTGATCGAGACCCTGCGCGACATGGCCGCCGAGGGGGTGTCGGTGATCATCGTGCTGCACGACCACGACCAGCTACGCCGCCTGGCCGACCGGGTGCTCCATCTCGACCGCGGTCACGGCCACTGGTACACGCCACAGACCATGGCCTGGGCGCCCAACGGCCAGCCCGTGGCGGCGGCCGCTCAGGGGCCGACGTCATGATCGATTGGTTGATCTCGCCACTACTCGACTTCGGCTTCATGCGCCGCGCGCTGGTGGCCGGGCTGGCGCTATCGCTGGTGGCGCCGCCGCTGGGCGTGTTTCTCACCCTGCGCGGCATGAGCCTGGTCGGCGACGCCATGGCCCACGCGGTGCTGCCTGGGGTGGCGGTAGGCTTTCTCCTCGCCGGCTTCTCGCTACCCGCGATGAGTCTAGGCGGGCTCGCCGCCGGGCTGCTGGTGGCCGGGCTCGCCGGTAGCGTCTCGCGCCTGACCGGGCACCGCGAGGATTCGGCGATCGCCAGTTTCTATCTGATCTCGCTGGCCGCCGGGGTAATGCTGATCTCGTTGCGCGGCTCGAGTGTCGACCTCACCCATGTGCTGTTCGGCTCGATCCTGGCTGTGGACACCACCGCGCTGTGGCTGATCGTGGGCGTCTCCAGCGCCACCCTGGTGGTGCTCGCGGCGATCTTTCGCATCCTGGTGGTGGAGTGTCTCGACCCGCTGTTCCTGCGCGGCCAGGGGATTCGCGGCGGCGCGGTGCACGGGCTCTTCCTGGGGCTGATGGTGCTCAACCTCACCGCCGGCTTTCAGACTCTGGGCACGCTGATGGCGGTGGGGCTGATGATGCTGCCGGCCACTGCGGCACGCTTCTGGTCGAAGCGTCTCGAAGGGTTGATGGGGCTGGCGATCGCGATCGGCATGCTCTCGAGCGTCGGTGGGCTGCTGCTGTCGTATCACGCCGGCCTGCCCTCGGGGCCCTGCATCATTCTGCTGGCGGGGGCGATCTATCTACTCTCCGCGCTGTTCGGCCGCTACCACAGCGTGTTCGCACGCTGGCGCCGACGGGTACAACCGATTCTGCCGCCGGATGCGCACGGCTGAGCCGTCGCGTCCGGCAGCCATCAGATCCATTCGGCGTCACGCCGCGCTTGTCGTCACGTCACTGCGGTCTTTGCCGCGCAACCGAAGGAGGAATTCGCGATGTCCCGTCTCTCGCTCTCAGCCACTCTGCGTCAGGGGCTGATCGCCGGCGCCCTGGGCCTGGCCCTGCTAGGCCCGGCCCATGCCGACGAGCCGCTCAAGGTGGTCACCAGCTTCAGCATCCTCGACGACATGGTCTCGACCATCGGCGGTGATCACGTTGCGGTGACCTCGCTGGTCGGCCCCAATGGCGATGCGCATACCTTCTCGCCCAAGCCCTCCGATGCCCAGTCGCTGGCCGGCGCCGATCTGGTGGTGGTCAACGGCCTGCAGTTCGAGGGCTGGATCAATCGCCTGATCGAGGCCAGTGGCTATCAGGGCGACGTGGTGGTGGCGAGCCGCGGTATACAGCCGCTGACGTTCGACGGCCACCACGACGAAGAAGTCGCGGATGACGCCGATCACGACCATGACCACGGCGATGCCGACCATGGCGATGCCGATCACGATCACGGCGACGCCGACCACGATCACGGCGACGCTGATCACGACCACGGCGACGCCGATCACGAGCATGCCGAGGCCGGGCATCATCACCACGGCAATCTCGACCCCCACGCCTGGCAGGATCTGCGCAACGGCGAACAGTACGCGCGCAATATCCGCGACGGTCTGATCAAGGTCGACCCCAGCCACGCCGACGACTACCGCCAGAACGCCGAGCGCTATATCGAAAAGATGAAAGTGCTCGACACCGAAACCCGCGAGCGTCTGGCCAAGATCCCCGAGGCCGACCGGCTGATCATCACCAGCCATGACGCCTTCGGCTACTTCGCCCACGCCTATGGCCTCAAGCTGCTCGCGCCGGTGGGACTCAACACCCTGGCCGAACCCAGCGCCAGCGACATGGCTCAGCTGATCCAGCAGATCGAGCAGAACCACGCCAAGGCGCTGTTCCTGGAGAACATGAGCAACCCGGCGCTGGTGCAGCAGCTGCATCAGGAGACCGGGATCGCCATCGGCGGCACCCTCTACGCCGACGCCCTGACCCCAGACGGTGAAGGCAGCACCTACCTGGGCATGTTCCGCCACAACGTGGATACCCTGATGGACGCCCTGGAAGGCGACCACTGAGACCACCGCGACGGGCCGGCGGCGCACGCCGCTGGCCTTTCCTGGCCGGCTCGACGAGACTGATGGCTACACGCTGTCGTCCTGAGCTGCCATGCCCGCCGCGCTACCTCCCGCCCAAGACACCCTGACGCTGGCCCAGGCCCGCCGCCTGACGCTGCGCGCCCAGGGCTTCGGCGCGGCGCCCACCACGGCGATCGACCGCGGCCATCTGCGCCGGCTGCTGACACGCCTCGGCGTGCTCCAGATCGACTCGGTCAACGCCCTCGCCCGCTCGCACTACCTGCCGCTCTTTGCGCGTCTCGGCGCCTACCCCACGGCGCTGCTCGACGAACTCGCCTGGGGCCGCAATCGTCAGCGCAGCCTGTTCGAGTACTGGGGCCACGAAGCCTCGCTGCTGCCGCTCGCCAGCTATCCGGCGATGCGCTGGCGCATGCACCGGGCACGCCGCGGCCAGGGCATCTATAAGCATCTGGCGCGCTTCGGCCGCGAACAGCGCCCGCTGATCGATCACGTCCTGGCGCGGGTCGCCGCCCAGGGCCCGCTCGGCGCCGGCGAGCTCAGCACCCGCGAGGGGCCGGCCGGCCCCTGGTGGGACTGGAGCGCCGAGAAGCAGGCACTGGAGTGGCTGTTCGCCGCCGGCGAGGTGACCGTGGCCAGCCGTCGCGGCTTCGAACGCCTCTACGATCTGCCCGAGCGGGTGATCCCCGCCGCCGTGCTGGCACGCCCCGAACCGACCCCGCTGGAGGCACATCGCGAGCTTTTGCGCCACGCGGCCCAGGCGCTCGGGGTCGCCACCGAGCGCGACCTGCGCGACTACTACCGCTTGGCGCCCGCGGATAGTCGCGCGGCGCTGGCGACCCTGGTGGAGGAGACCACCCTGACCCCAGTAGCGGTAAAGGGCTGGCGTCAGACCGCCTTCGTCTGCGGTACGCCGCGGGTGCCGCGCCGGGTCGAGGCCGCGGCGCTGCTATCGCCGTTCGACTCGCTGATCTGGGCACGCGAGCGCACCGAGCGGCTGTTCGATTTCCACTACCGCTTGGAGTTCTACGTGCCGCCGGCGCAGCGCCGTTACGGCTACTACGTCATGCCCTTTCTCTATCGCGAGCGCCTGATCGCCCGGCTCGATCTGCGCGCGCGCCGCAGCGAGGGGCAGCTCGCGGTGCTGGCGCTGCATCCGGAGCCGGGGGCCACGCTGGACGCCGAGGCCCTGGGCGCGCTGTCGGGCGAGCTCGAACGCCTGGCGGCATGGCTCGGGCTGCGCCTGCAACTGCACGATGCTCGCCCGCCGGGGCAGTGGCTCGCCCGCCATCTGGGATGAGACGGCGTTTGTGATGAGACGGCGTTTCGTCAGAACCAGGGGGCGGTACGCAGCCTAAGTTTGCTTTTGCGACAAATAACCACATTAACTATAAGGTCTTTGCCGCGTACCCTGCGCTTGTGGATCGCACAAGGGAACGCTAATGAACGCAATGACTCGTCATCTCTGTCTCGCTGCCGTCGCCGTGGCTACCGCACTACCGAGCAGCGCTGCCCTCGCCTATGGCGCCGGCGACTGGTTCACCCACTTCGGTGTGGCCAAGGTCTCTCCCAAGGACGACAACGGCCGCTTCGATGCCCTGGACATCGATGTCGACGTCCAGGACAAGAGCGACTTCGCATTTACCCTGGGCTACCGCTTCCATGACAACTTCGGGGTGGAACTGCTGGCGGCGGCACCGTTCAAGCACGATATCAACCTGAACGGCAGTGAAGGCGCCTCGATCAAGCACCTGCCGCCGACGCTGACGCTGCAGTACTACCCGCTCGGCGGCACCGACGCCTGGGTCCAGCCCTATGTCGGCGCGGGGCTCAACTACACCCACTTTTCCGACGAAAAGATCGACGTGCCCGGTGCCAGTCTCGACCTGGACGACTCCTGGGGTGCCGCCGGGCAGTTGGGGGTCGATCTTTTGATCGACGACCACTGGTCGCTCAACGCCGCCGCCTGGTATCTGGATATCGACTCCGACGCCACCGCCAAGGTCGGCGGGCAGTCCTACGACACCACCCTGCATATCGACCCTTGGGTGGTGATGGCGGGCCTCGGCTACCGCTTCTAGGCCACCATTTTTTCCAGCCGCCGGCCAGCAGCGCCGGCGGTCCGATCTTCTCAGGGAGCTCCCACTCTCTCCTTGGCCACCCGTGCGGTGGCTTTTTTTCGTCTGCCCCAGGCCGCTGGCCAGCACTAGACAAACGTCGTAGTCGATGCAATACTTCGCAGACTAACTTTTAGATTGCTTCTTCGCGTCTTTTCGAGACATCGACAACGGGCCCGGGCGTGTACACATGCCCGGGCGCTGGTGCTTTTATGACACGCATTCCCGCCGACCACTGGCTGCTCGCCCTGCGTACCGTGCTCGCCGTCTGGCTGGCGCTGTTCCTGGCCATGCGCCTGGATCTCTATCAGCCCGCCTGGGCGATCCTGGCGGTGATGATCGTGACCTTGCAGCCGGTCATGTTCACCGGCGGCACACCGCCCATCGGCATCATCATCGGGCGCGGCGTGGCGCGGCTGTTCGGCACCCTGTTCGGCGCCATCGTCGGGCTGGTGCTGATCTCGCTGTTCGGCCAGCAGCCGATGCTCTATCTGCTGTTCGCCGGCGGCTGGCTGACCTTCTGCATGTACTGGGTGATGCTCGAGCAGGACGAGTATCTCGGCTACGTGATGATGCTCAGCGGCTATACCGCGACCCTGGTCTCGCTGACCGCCATCGGCACCGGGGTCGATCAGATATGGCATGTGGCCCAGGCGCGCTTCAGCGAGACCGCCCTGGGCATCGGCTGTGCGCTGCTGACGCATATCGCCATCGCCCCACGCTTCGGCAGCCGCGCGCTGCCGCAGACACTCTCCGAGTTTCTCGCCGAGGGCGCCCGCGACACCCTCGACGTGCTGGCGCAGCCGCGCCCGCGGGGGCTGCGCGACAGCCAGTTCAAGCGCCTGCTGGGCCACTACCAGCAGTTCCAGAAGCTGCGCGGGCTGACCCGCCTGGAGACCCGGCGGCTGAGCCACTTCATCCCCGCGCTGGACCGCTTCGCTAGCGACAGCCTGGCGCTGATCACCGCGATCCGCGAGCTGGAAACCGCGCTGGACTATCTGCGCGCCTGCGACGATGGCCAGCGCTGGCTGTCACCGCTGCTCGATCAGGCCCTGCCAGTGCTCGAGCGTACCGCCGCCGAGCCCGCCGCCGAGCCGGGCGAGCCGCCGGTGCTGGCGGCATTCGACTGGGACCCCGAGCAGGTCTCGCCGCGCAGCCGTACCCGTGCCGAGCTGGTGCGCCAGCGCCTGGGCGAAGTGCTCGATCTGCTCCACCACGGCCAGCGCCTGCGCCACGCCCTGACCGCCACCGATTCGGCGCGGATCGAGACGCTGCCGCGAAAACGGCGTTCGCGCACCACCCACAACGAGCACTTCGTGGCGCGCTACAACGCCCTGCGCGTGTTCGTCGCCTTCGAGCTGCTGGGGCTCTACTGGATCCACAGCGGCTGGCACTCGGGCTACCTGGCGATGATGCTGCTGGGGGTCTTCACCATGCTGTTCGCCAAGGCGCCCAACCCCGCGGCGGTGGTCTACCAGTTCCTGTGGGGGTCGCTGGCGGCGGTGGTGCTCGGCGGTGTGCTGCTGTTCCTGGTGCTGCCGGTGATCAACGGCTTCCCGCTGCTGGCCCTGGCAGTGGCGGTACCGGTGACCATCGGCACCCTGCTGACGCCGCACCCGCGCTGGTCGGCGATGGGGCTGGCTGGTGCGATCACCATGATGACCCTGCTCAATCTCAATTCGACCTATACCTTCGCCCCGGCGCGCTATATCAACGGCGGGGTGGCCTCGATCATCGGCACCCTGGTGGCGATGATCACCTACTCGGTGATGCGCCAGCGTTCACCCGCCGAGCGTATCCGTACCTTGATGGCAGCCTACTGGCAGGGGCTTGCGCGGCTGCTCGGTGAGCGTAGCCAGCCCAGCCGCGCACGCCTGGAGAGCCGCCTCTACGACCGCCTCGGCCGCCTGGTGGCGCTGGGTGGCAGCGATACGGCGCTGCGCGAGGCGATCGACCTCCACGCCCTGGCCCTGTGCGTATGGCGTATTCGCCGCCTGGGCCCGGAGCTGGGCGCGCACCGCGAAGGGATCGAGGCATGGCTGGCGGGCATCGGTACCCGCCTGCTGGCGCGCCAGCGCCACGATCCCGCGGTCTGGCGTCAGCTCGCCGACGAGGCGATCGCCTGGGTCGAGCGGCTCTACCATGAAACGCGCCTGCCCATTGCCAGCATCGGCGAGATCGCCATGCTCGGGCATCTAATGCGCGACGCCCCCGGGGTCATGCTGGAACAGGGCGACACCACGGCGCCGGCACCGCGGGGCATCGCCCAGGAAGGTGCCCAGGAAAAAGATGCACCGGACGATACAGAGGAAGATGCCCAGGAAAACCCCGTGACGGCACACAGCGCCGCCGCGCGCGAGTCTGAGCCCACTCAGGTGGACACGGAGAGCGACGAGTCAGATACCGGGTCGGACGAATCAGGCACTGACGTGAACGAGACAGACACCGGCTCGGACGAGCCAGAGACGGGAGATGACACCCATGTTCGCTGAGTGGTCGTTCCTCGGCTTTCTGCTGCCCCCGCTGGCGCTGCCGGTGCTGCTGGCGCTGGCGCTCTACCTGCTGATCCGCCGGCTGTTCGTGCGCTGGCGGCTCTACCACTGGCTGTGGCAACCGGTGCTGGCGGATATCGCGATCTTCGCGCTGCTGCTGTGGGCGGTGCTTGCGCTCAGCGGCGCGCTACCGATCGCGCCATGACCGCCGCGCTGGGGGGCTTGCGCCGTCACCGATGTGGATGACGCCCGACCCGATAGACATCGCCTGAACGACATCTCTGGATGGACATCGCCAGGCTGTCCGAGACCGATAATAGAAGAGACACCATGACCATGACCCATCGACTTCGCCGAGCGATCCGTCCGGCCCTGACGTTGATCCTGGTGGCGGCGGCCCTGGTCGCCGTGGCCGAGATCTGGAACCACTACATGCACGACCCGTGGACTCGCGACGGCCGTATCCGCGCCGACGTCATCCATCTCGGCACAGACGTGGCGGGGCTGGTCGACGATCTCGAGGTTCACGACAACCAGCGGGTGGCCAAGGGCGACGTGCTCTTCACCATCGACAAGCGCCGCTATCAGCTCGCGCTCGACGATGCCCGCGCCAATCTGCACCGCCTGCAGCAGCAGCGCGACGAAGCCCAGGCCGCCAGCGGCCGGCGCCAGCGGCTGAAGAACTATGTCTCCCAGGAGGACAAGGACAACGCCCGCTTCACCCTGTCGACCGCCCAGGCTGCGGTCGAGCAGGCCAAGGTCGAGGTGGCCAGGGCCGAGCTCGACCTGGAACGGGCCACCGTACGCGCCCCGGTGGATGGCTATGTCACCAACCTGTTGCTGCGTCCGGGGCAGTATGTCGGTGTGGGTGCCGAGACCCTCACTCTGGTCGACGCCAACAGCTTCTACGCCCTGGGCTACTTCGAGGAGACCAAGCTCGACAGCATCGAGATCGGCGAACCGGCGCGGGTCCAGCTGCTGGCCAACGGTCGCCCGATCTGGGGCCATGTCGATAGCTTCGCCCGCGGCATCAGCGACAGCAGCCTGAGCAATCAGAATGGCGGGCTGGCCTCGGTCAACGCCTCCTTCGACTGGGTGCGCCTGTCGCAGCGCATTCCGGTACGCATCGCCCTCGACGACATTCCGCCGGGGACCAAGCTCTCCGCCGGGCTCACCGCCACCATCTACCTCGGCGGCGATCGCGCCGAGCACGAGCAGCAGCCCGATTGGTGGGTGTCGGTGAAGCGGTGGTGGGAGAATCTGATCAGCGTGTGAAAAGCGCGCGCCGGCGATAACGCCGGCGCGGGTCGGGAGGTGTCAGACGCCGGCCATCACTCGAAGTAGCTGAAGGTCTCGCCTGACTTGATATCGAGCAGCGCATGGTAGATCAGCTCGATCACGTGCTCGACGTCCTGCTTGTGGACCATCTCCACCGTGGTGTGCATATAGCGCAGCGGCAGCGAGATCAGCGCCGAAGCCACCCCTGAGTTGGAGTAAGCGAAGGCGTCGGTATCGGTGCCGGTGGCGCGCGAACGCGGCAGCCGCTGGAACGGGATCTTCTGCGCGGTGGCGACCTGGATCAGGCGCTCGCGCAGCTTGTTCTGGATCGCCGGGGCGTAGCAGATCACCGGGCCATCGCCGATCTTGTTGGCGCCTTCACGCTTGGGTTCGATCATCGGCGTCGAGGTGTCGTGGCTGACGTCGGTGACGATCGCCACGTTTGGCTTCAACCGCTCAGCGATCATCTCCGCCCCGCGTAGCCCGACCTCCTCCTGCACCGCGTTGACGATATACAGGCCGAAATCGAGCGTCTGCTTGCGCGCCTTCAGCAGCCGCGCGACTTCCGCGATCATGAAGCCGCCGATGCGATTGTCGATCGCACGGCAGACGAGCTTGTCGCCATTGAGCACAAAGAACTCGTCGGGGTAGGTGATCACGCAGCCGACGTGCACGCCCAGCGCCTCGACCTCGTCCTTGGTGCTGGCACCAACGTCGATGAAGATGTTGTCCAGCTCCGGCGGCTTCTCCTGCGGCCCCTGGCGCCGGGTATGGATCGCCGGCCAGCCGAACACGCCGGGCACGATGCCGTTGTCGGTATGGATGTTGACCCGCTTGGAGGGGGCGATCTGATGGTCGCTGCCGCCGTTGCGGATGACGTAGATCAGGCCATTGTCGGTGATGTAGTTGACGTACCAGGAGATCTCGTCGGCGTGGCCCTCGATCACCACCTTGTACTCGGCGTCGGGGTTGATCACGCCCACCGCGGTGCCGTAGGTGTCGGTGATGAACTCATCCACGTAGGGGCGCAGATACTCCATCCACAGCTTCTGACCTTCCCACTCGTAGCCGGTGGGCGAGGCGTTGTTGAGATAGCGCTCGAGGAACGCCATCGCCTGATCGTCGAGCGGCTTGCCGCCGCTGCGCGTGCGTTTCGGCGTCTTGGCCCTAGTGTTCTTGCTGGAACTAGCGTTCTTGCCAGCACCAGCGTTCTTGCTGGAACCAGCGCTCTTACCGGTAGTCTTGCTCATGCCACCTTCCTGACGGGTGTCTGTCGTGAAGAAGAAGAGTCCTCGTTCAGCTTAGCAGTGCCCGCGCCCGAATGGGCAGCGCCGGCGCAAGGCGCAAGCTACGCTGGGTAGATCCGATGGCCGGCGACCGCGCCATCGCCCCAGGATGGACAGGAGCCGACAGGATGTCTCAACCACCGCTGCGCCACCACGGCCGCTTCCCCTACCGCCCGATCACCGACCGCGACCCCGCGCACTGGCCCGGCGAGACGCGTCTGGCGGTCTATCTCGGCTTCAATCTGGAACATTACGCCTTCGGCGAGGGGCGCGGCGTGGGCATCGCCCCGCCCGCCCCGGCGGGCGAGCCGGACGTGCTCAACTACGCCTGGCGTGAGTATGGCAACCGGGTCGGCGCCTGGCGCTGTCTGGAACTGTTCGAATCGCTCGCGCTGCCGGCGGGGGTGATCGCCAATACCGCCCTGCTCGACCACTGCCCCGAGCTGATCGAGGCGTTCGCCGCGCGGGGCGATGAGATCATCGCCCATGGCCATACCAACGCCGAGCGTCAGGGCCAGCTCGATGAAGCCGCCGAGCGCCGCCTGATCGGCGAGTGCCGCCAGCGCCTGGCGGCCCATCTGGGCCAGGCGCCGAGCGGCTGGCTGTCACCCTGGATCTCGGAGAGCGAGCACACCCCGGATCTGCTCGCCGAGGCGGGTTTCGACTACGTCCTCAACTGGGCCCATGACGAGCGCCCGACCGCCATGCGCACCACCCGGGGCACGCTGTGGTCGATCCCCTATCCGCAGGAGGTCAACGACATACCCACCATCTCCACCCACCGGGTGAGCATGCAGGAGTTCTGCACCATGATCCGCGATCAGTTCCTGGAACTGTTGGCGCAGTCGCAGCAGCAGCGGCTGGTGATGGGGATCGCCCTGCACCCCTGGCTGGTGGGCCAGCCGTTTCGCCTGCGCCAGCTGCGCGAAGTGCTCACCGAGCTGGCCGGCTACCGTGAAGCCGAGGGCGTGTGGTGGACCACCCCCGGCGCCATCGCCCGCCAGGTGCAGGCAGAAACGGCCAGCGCTAGCCGCGAGTGAGCCCCGGGTTAGCCTCGCAGGAGCGCCGAATGAGCCTCGGACACCCTCACAGCGTCATCGCGGCGATCCAGCCGAACACCAGCAGCGGCACGTTGTAGTGCAGGAAGGTGGGCACCACGCTGTCCCAGATGTGGTCGTGCTGGCCATCGGCATTGAGCCCCGCGGTCGGCCCCAGGGTCGAGTCGGAGGCCGGCGAGCCGGCGTCGCCCAGCGCCGCCGCGGTGCCCACCAGGGCGATCGTGGCCAGCGGCGAGAAGCCGAAGTTGAGCGCCAACGGCACGTAGAGCGAGGCGATGATCGGAATGGTCGAGAACGACGAGCCGATACCCATGGTGATGAACAGCCCCACCAGCAGCATGATCAGCGCCGCCAGCCCCTTATGGTCACCGATCAGCGCGGTGGAGCTGCCGACCAGGCTGTCGACCGCGCCGGTCGCCTGCATCACGCTGGCGAAGCCGCCGGCGGCGATCATGATGAAGCCGACCAGCGCCATCATGCGCATGCCTTCGGTGAAGACACTGTCCTGCTCGTGCCAGCGGAAAACCCCGGTGAGCGCGAGCACGGCGAAGCCAAACAGCCCGCCCAGCACCATCGAGTCGGTATAGAGCTGCACCAGCACCGTGCCCACCAGGGCGACGATCAGCAGCAGTTTCTGCCACAGCGCCAGCCCGCCGGCGCTGGCCGCCGGATGGTGTTCATCGGCCGGGCTCTCGCCGACATAGGGCAGATCCTCGTAGTGGCGCTGGCGGCGGTAGCTGAAGAACACCGCGGTGAGCAGCCCCAGTGCCATGCCGCCAATGGGAATCGCCATGGCCAGCGGCACCTGCGACGCCTGCACCTCGAGCCCGTAGGCGGCGCCGCTGGCGTTGACGTTGCTGAGCAGAATGTCATTGAGGAAGATCGCCCCGAACCCCACCGGCAGCAGCATATAGGGCGCGGTAATACCGAAGGTGATCACGCAGGCCACCGCGCGGCGGTCCAGCTTGAGCCGGTTCATCAGCCCCAGCAGCGGCGGCACCAGAATGGGGATGAAGGCGATATGCACCGGGATCAGGTTCTGCGAACTGATCGCCGCCAGCAGCAGACAGCCCAGCAGCCCCAGGATCACGCTGCGCCGTGACGGACCGCTGCCATCCAGCGCCAGCTTGCCCACCGCCCGGTGAGAGAGCCACTGGGTGATGCCGGAGCGCGACAGCGCCACCGCGAACGCCCCCAGCACCGCGTAGGAGAGCGCCACCGTAGCGCCACCGCCCAGCCCATCGTTGAACGCGGAGAGGATCGTCTCCAGCGGCAAACCGGCATACCAGCCGCCAACCAGTGCTGCCACGATCAACGCGAAGACCACCGGTACCCGGGCCAGACTCAACGTGACCATCACCAGGATGGCCAGAACCACTGCATTCATGCGTCGCCTCGACTCTTTGCTTCATGACGCCGGCGCCTGCGGCCGACCCTGCGCGCGAAGCCGCCGATGATATCGCCACAGCCCGCGAACGCCAGGGAAAAGCGGAATTTTCCTGCCCTCCCGGCCGCCCCTAACGTCAGAGTCGACCGAGGTCGCAGCGCGCGCCCCACACCCTGAGGATGAAGAGATGTCGAGAATGGCGGCGAACAGGCTGCCATAAGCGCGAAAAGTGAGGCATCCGGCGCCAGACGCCCCTGCCGCTGCGCGGCGCCGGTCTAGACCCACACCGCCAGACGCAAGCAGGGCGGCCATCGGGCCGCCCTGCGTCATGGTGTCCGGCGGATATCCGCCGCCCGAGGCGTCGTTCAGCTCGCCTGGTTGGGGTGCGCCGGGTACTGGCGCTCCTCCGGCGCCGGCGGGAAGTACTGATAGAGCCAGGTCTCGCTGACCGTCTTGCCGTCGGCGTTGAGGGTCAGGCGCATGTTGATCGGGTCGGTGGAGTCGCTGGTCGGATACCAGTCGAACTGGATACGGAAGGCGTCGACCTCCTCCACCCACAGGATCTCGACCTGTTCGACCTTGCCCTCGGGCACATCGAGCTGGGCATGCACCGGAATCCCATCGTCATAGAAGTGCTTGAGCTCGCCGCCGATGAAGTCGACCGCGATACGCTGCGCCCACACCTTGGGGTAGTGCTCGCCCGGCGCCCACCCTTCGGGGAAGCCACCGACACCGGTGAAGGTCTTGCGCACCCGCGCCAGGTCGCTCTGCACCGGCGGCAGCGCGCTCCAGTAGAGCTTGTAGCCGTAGCTGAAGGTCTCGCCGGGCTGCACCGGCTTGGCCGGTTTCCAGAACGCCACCACGTTGTCCATGGTCTCGCCGGTGGTGGGGATCTCCAGCATCTGGATCTCGCCCTTGCCCCAGTTGCCCTTGGGCTCGACCCACAGGCTCGGACGCGCGTGGTAGTTGCCGACGATATCTTCGTAGCTCTCGAAGTCGTGATCCGTCTGCAGCAGCCCGAAGCCCTTGGGGCTGTCGTCGTCGAAGGTGTTGAACTGCAGCCGCGGCGGATTGTTGAGCGGCCGGCACACCCACTCGCCGTTGCCGCGCCACATCGACAGGCGATCGGAGTCGTGGATCTGCGGGTGGAAGGTCAGGCACATGTCGCGCTGCTGGGTGCCGCAGCTGAACATGCTGGTCATTGGCGAGATGCCGAGCTGGGCAATCGTCTCGCGCGGATAGAGATGCTTGTCGATCTCCATCACCACGCGGGTCTCTTCGCAGTGGATGATGAAGCGGTAGGCCCCGGCGAGGCTCGGTGAATCGAGCAGCGCATAGGCGGTGAAGGTGGTACTACCCGGCTTCGGCGTCTCGAACCAGAAGCGGGTGAAAGCGGGAAACTCCTCGCGCTCACCGTCGGTATAGGTGTTGACCGCCACGCCGCGTGCCGACAGCCCGTACTGATAGGTGTCGTCGACCGCGCGGAAGTAGCTGGCGCCGAGGAACGAGACGATGTCGCGCTGGGTCAGCGAGGGCGCCTTGAACACACGGAAGCCGGCGAAGCCGAGATCGCCCTGGCCCTCGAGCTGGGAGACGTCGACATCCGCCTTGCTGTAATCGAACAGCTCAGGGCGGAAGTGGATCTCCTTGGCCTGCTGCGTCTGCGGGTCGATCGAGTACATCCGCACGGGCTGATTGAAGGCCATGCCGACATGGAAGAACTGGATATCCAACGGCCCCTTCATGTCGTGCCACAGCGAGTGGGCCGGGTCGTAGCCGATGGCGTTGTACTGCTGCGGGGTGAGGTTGGCCAGCGTCGGCGGCAGCTTCTCGACCGTGCTCTGGTAGGGCTTTGCCGCCAGCGAGCCGGCGTACTCCTTGAGCCAGTCGAAACTGAACGCCTGCGACTTGCCATCGGCGATACCGCTGGAGGCCTTTGCCGCCGCGAACAGTGGCGCCGAAGGCACGCCATACCAGGCCGCCAGCGCGATGGCGCTTTTCAGTACACTTCTACGATCCATGAACACCCCATCCTTTTTCGTCTCGAGTCCGACCGCGGTGGACCAACGATTGGCAGCATACCCGATCGTCGCGCGCCGGGCTGCATCGATAAAAGCTCATGATAAGACGCTGGCCGGGCGGATGGGTTCCCGGGCAGAGCCGGTCTTGGCGCGGCGTCGATGGCGACCCGGCACACGTGGCGACTCAAGCGGGGGAAGTGAGAGAAGCGCGGGGTGATCGCGAGAAGCAGCGCGGGTGGCCGGCGTCAGGGCGACGCCGGCCAGCGCCGCGCGAAGGCGTGCGGCTCAGTCGCCGAGACCGGCGGAGAGCGAAGGCTGCACCACCTCGATCCAGTAGCCGTCCGGGTCCTTGACGAACACCACGTTGGGCATCTTGCCTTCGTCGGCGCGCTTCTTGAACTCGACGTCATTGGCGTCGAACCAGCGCTCGGCGGCGGCCAGATCCGGCACCGCGAAGCAGATGTGGCCGAAGCCCTGGGGCTCGGCGTTACCGTCGTGATAGCTGAGTTCGGGGTCGTTCTCGCTGCCCCAGTTGTGGGTCAGTTCGAGCACGCCCTTCTGCGAGAAGGTGTAGGCGGTGCGTTCGGCATCATCCTCCGGCACCGCTCCGGCCTCGGCGTGGCCGAGGAAGTAGAGCGTGAACTGCATCTCCGGGAAGTCGAGCTTGCGCAGCAGGCGCATGCCGAACACCCGGGTGTAGAACGCCAGCGAGACCTTCGGGTCCTTGGCCCGCAGCATGGTGTGGTTGAACACGAAGCCCTGGCTCTCGGCGGTGGCGGGCTCGACGCCCCGCACCTGGTCTTCGGCGATACTCATGGGCACTCTCCTTCTCTGTATGATCGATGATGATGCAGGCGCGTCGCGGCCAGGCTGGATGCCGTTCGCGACCACGGCATTTAGTGCTTGAAAGCCTATGGCCTCGAAAATCTATGTCCTCAAAAACCTATGGCCTCGAAAACCCATAGTCGTGAAAACCTGTACATAGAGAGATGGGGGGCATACCCCGGCGTCTCAACCGGGCAGGGGCGACGCGCTGTTGCCCGCCCGCCACCTGCTCTACACTCCTGACAAACCGGCGCGAGACGAGTTGGCATGGCGACACCCGCAATACGCTGTTCTGCAACGGGCCCGAGCGGTGCGCACATCAAGGCCCCTTTCCGAGGTCTGGGATGGCTGCTGCTATGCAGCCTGCTGCTACTTGCCGGCTGCAGCACCCAGAAGGCCATCGTCACCCGCGACAGCGGCCCGGCGATCGATGGCGACAACCTCTCGATCTCGCGCATCCTGGTGATGGCCGCGGCCAAGGATGCCCTCGGCACGCCCTACCGCTGGGGTGGCAGCACCCCCGCCGGCTACGACTGCTCGGGCCTGGTACAGATGGCCTACGCCAAGATCGGCGTGCAGCTGCCACGCACCTCCAACGAGCAGTACCACGCCCTGCCCGAGATCGACGTCGCTCGCCCCGGCGACCTGCTGTTCTTCGGCGGCGGCAACCGCGCCACCCATGTCGGCATCTACATGGGCCACCGCCAGATGATCCACGCCCCCGGCAGCGGGCGCACGGTAACGGTCTCATCCTTGGACGTACGCTACTGGCGCCAGCACTATCTGGGAGCGGCGGCCCCGGCCGACTGACCCGGCTCGCCGCGGCGCCAGCGCTGGCGGTCCTGCTGCGCCGAGAGCCCGAAGCAGCGCCGATATTCGCGACTGAACTGGGACAGGCTGGCGTAGCCCACGCGCTGCGCCGCCAGCGTCACCTCCAGATCCTCGCCCAGCAGTAAGCGCCGCGCCTCCTGCAGACGTAGCCGCTTCTGATACTGCAGCGGGCTCATCGCCGTGAGCGCCTTGAAGTGATGATGAAAGGCGGAGACGCTCATGTGCACGCCAGCGGCCAGCTCGGCGATCGTCAACGGCTCGGCGTACTGCTCGCGCAGCCGGCGCACCGCCGCCGCGACCCGATGGGCGTGGCTCTCCTGGCTGGCGATCTGGGCCAGCCGCGCGCCCTGCTCACCACGCAGCAGGCGGTAGAAGATCTCGCGCCGCAGCATCGGCGCCAGTACCGGAATATCCGCCGGCGTCTCGAGCAGCCGCAGCAGGCGCACGCAGGCCTCCAGCAGCGGCGTTTCCAGTTCGCTCACGCTGAGCCCGCTCGGGGTCCCGCCGCTAGCGATGGCGGGCAGGCCGGGGTCACGCAGCAGCTCGCCGATGCACTCGAGATCCAGATCCAGGCGCAGCCCCAGATAGGGGCGTTCACGGCTGGCCTGGGTGACCTCGGCCAGCACCGGCATATCCACCGCGGCGAGCAGGCTGTGCATGGGGTCGTACTCGAACAGCGCCTCGCCCACCGCCAGCCGCTTGGCCCCCTGGGCGATCACGCTGAACACCGGGTCATGAATGACGTGGCGCGGCGCCTGCGGCGCGTCGAGCCGGTTGATGCCGAGCCCGGGGATCGCCGTGGGCAACTTGCCCTGGCGCCCGCGGGTCAGACGATCGAGCAACTCGACCAGCTCCTCACGCAGCGCCCAGGCATTCGCCGCGGCCCCCTCCTGGCGTGCCGACGCCGCCAACTCGCCTATCCGATAAAGCTGCACGGCCCCGCCCTCCTCTCTGTCGCGCCGGCCCAGCTTACGCCAAGCCGACAGCCGGCGTGGCAGCAATCACCACGACAGCGAGTTTTGAGCAAATATCCGACCGGATCGAGCCAGTCGCCGCACCCGGCCTTGACCATACTGTGGTGACACCGGCGACGCTCGACGCCGGCCTTTCACCCGCGTTTCAGGAGCTCTCCCATGCGTTACAGCAAGCTCGGCAACACCGGCCTATTCGTCTCCGAACTCTGTCTCGGCACCATGACTTTCGGCGGCGACGGCGATATGTGGCGCCAGATCGGCGATCTGCAGCAGGCGGACGCGGATAAGCTGGTCGGTCGCGCGCTGGACGCCGGCATCAACTTCATCGATACCGCCGACGTCTATTCCCAGGGCCAGTCCGAGGTGATCACCGGCCAGGCGCTCAAGAACCTCGGTGTGGCCCGTGACGACGTGGTGGTGGCGACCAAGGTCTTCGGCCCCACCGGCACCAATGACCCCTACCGCTCGACCGGGGTCAACAATCGCGGCGCCTCGCGCTATCACATCATGGAGGGGGTCAAGGCGAGCCTGAAGCGGCTGCAGCTCGAGCATATCGACCTCTACCAGATTCACGGTTTCGACCCCGCCACGCCGATCGAGGAGACCGTGCGCGCCCTGCACACCCTGGTCGAGCATGGCCACGTGCGCTATGTCGGCGTCTCCAACTGGGCAGCCTGGCAGATCATGAAGGCGCTGGGGATCGCCCAGCGCAACGGCTGGCACCGCTTCGAGTCGCTGCAGGCCTACTACACCGTGGCTGGGCGCGACCTGGAGCGTGAGCTGATCCCCCTGCTCGAGAGCGAGGATCTGGGGCTGATGGTGTGGAGCCCGCTGGCGGGTGGGCTACTCAGTGGCAAGTACAGCCGTGACGGCGAAGCCCAGGCCGGTGACCGCCGCGCCAGCTTCGACTTCCCGCCGGTCGACCGCGAGCGCGGCTTCGACTGCATCGACACCATGCGCGAGATCGCCGACGCCAAGGGCGTCTCGGTGGCCCAGATCGCCCTGGCCTGGCTGCTGCACCAGCCCCGCGTGACCAGCGTGATCGTCGGCGCCAAGCGCCTCGATCAGCTCGACGACAATATCGCCTCGACCGGTGTCACGCTGAGCGACGACGAACTGGCGCGGCTCGACCAGGTCAGCGCGCTGCCCGCCGAGTACCCAGGCTGGATGCTCGAGCGCCAGGGCGACTACCGCCGCGAGCAGCTGCGCCAGGCGCGCAAGCGCTAATACCGCGTCGAATCCTGCGCAGGGCTTGAGAAACGCCTGCAGCGCTACCACCTCAGACAGAGAGCGACATTCCGGGGCGGCGCTGCCACCCGGGGTGTCGGGCATGTCGTTAGCGCCAGCGGTTGTTTCACACGTTCCCGGCGCTGCGTCATGATGAGTGTCCGATTCCGGCTTCACGGCCACCCCAGGTCAACAGGCAAACAGGAGAGTGTCATGGCGTTACAGCTCGGCGATACCGCCCCGGACTTTACCCAGGAGAGCACCGAAGGGCCGATCTCGTTCCACCAGTGGGCAGGCGACAGCTGGGTCATCCTGTTCTCCCACCCGGCCGACTTCACCCCGGTGTGCACCACCGAACTCGGCGAAGTCTCGCGCCTCAAGCCAGAGTTCGAGCGCCGCAACACCAAGGCGATCGGCCTCTCGGTCGACCCGCTGGACGACCACCAGCGCTGGGTCGGCGATATCGAAGAGACCCAGGGCTGCGGGCTCAACTTCCCGCTGCTGGCGGATGCCGACCGCTCGGTGAGCGAGGCCTACGGCATGATCCATCCCAACGCCAGCGGCACCAACACCGTGCGCTCGGTGTTCATCATCGATCCGGCCAAGAAGGTGCGCCTGACCATTACCTATCCGCCCAGCACCGGGCGCAACTTCGCCGAGATCCTGCGCGTGCTCGACAGCCTGCAGCTGACCGACGGCTACAAGGTCGCCACCCCGGTCAACTGGCAGGACGGCGACGACGTCATCATCGTGCCGTCGATCGACAACGAGAAGGCCAAGGAGCTGTTCCCCAACGGCTGGGACGAGAAAAAGCCCTACCTGCGCGTGACCAAGCAGCCCAACAAATAAGCCGGCTGCCCGATCTCGTAAGATCGTTGTATGAAAAGCGCCGTAAAAAGCGCGACAAGCAAGTCCTGAAAAAAAGCCCGCGCTCATCGAGCGCGGGCTTTTTTGTCTGGCAGTCTTGGCTTACGGTCTTGGCTTGCAGTCTTGTCTTGCGAGCGAGCAGCAATGACTCAGCAACGTGAGCAGGACTTCAGCGCCTTGCGCACTTCGCGCGTCAGGCGCGGCTGCGCCTCGCGGGCCGGCAAGCGCAGCGTGGCCGAGCGCGCCAGCATCATCACCATGACACGCACTACGTGGGCAACCACGTAGATAACCACGGCCATGATGATCAACGCCTTGATGCGCCCTGAGATTTTCACGCTGCGTCTCCTTGCGAGAGGGATATTGGGGGGATTGACAGCAAGGATATAAGCACAAGAGTGTGACGGAAAATTGAAGGCGTCGATAATCGGTATGCGGGTCATCGATGAGCTCGAATGCCCCTGACTCACGCTCTCCGATTAGACTGTTCCCAGAAGCGGAGCAAGTGGGCGGCAACATGACCGACAGCATCGTCATTGCAGATACCGGCAGACTCCGAATGCGCGGATTTCAGCCAGCCGATATTGGCGCGCTGTCAAAGATTCTGGCCGATGCAGGGGTCATGCGGTTTTCGCTTCATGGCCCTTACAGCACTGAAAAGACTCGTGATTTTATTGCAGCCAACCGGGCTTGTCAGGCAGAGCGAGACTTCGCGTTGTGGGCTTTGGAAGACAGAGCCCACGGGGTGCTGCTCGGCTTCTGCGGACTGAGTCAGACAGAACTCAATGGCAGGCAAGAGATCGAGCTCGGTTATCGTCTCGCCAGGAGAGCCTGGGGTACCGGCCTCGCCACCGAAGCGGCCAGCGCCGCACTTCGCTACGGGTTTGAGCAATGCGGCCTGGATTCCATCATTGCGATCGTCGACATCGGCCATCGAGCGTCGGCCAGGGTCGCCCAAAAGACCGGCATGCGCCGTGAGGCACGATCCCGGTACCATGACTCGACAATCGACATCTACCGTCGGCATAACGGCCTGAAGTAAGTCTCGACGGTCGAGCAGCCCTGCGAAGAAACTCACCACGTTCTCTTCGAGCCCCCCGCTAGCAGCGCCTCCTGCACCAGCCGCGTGAGCAGATCGAGAGCGGGGGTCGCGGCCCATAGGCGGCCACGACACCCCGCAACCGTGCAACCGGGCGCTGGCGTGCTAGGCTGCGAAGCGCGGCATCACGTCGCGAATGAAGCGTTCCAGCGAGCGCTTCTTCTCCTCGAACGACAGGGTATTGTCGGTCCAGTAGCTATACTCGGTGATGCCCAGGGACTCGTAATAGCGCAAGCGCTCGGTCAAGGCGCCCGGCGTCCCCACCATCATGTTGCGGTGCAGGCTCTCGAGGGTGAATTCGGGATTGTCGGCCACGCTCTCGGGGCTGGCCGGGGGCATGTAGCCATCGGTCACCGGCGACTCGTTCTTGAACCAGCCAAGGAAGTGGCGGTAAAAGCGGTTGAGCCCTTCGGCACCGACCCTCCAGCCCTCCGGATCGTCTTCTTCGTGGACATAAGTGTGGCGCAGCAGCATCAGCTCCGGCCGCGGCACCTCAGGATGCTTGGCGCAGGCAGTGGCGAACTTGTCCGCCAGGTCGGCCACCTCCTCGTCCCCCTTCATCAGCGCCGTGACCATGACATTGCAGCCATTGGCGACCGCAAACTCGTGCGAGCTGGGATCGCGCGCCGCGATCCACATCGGTGGCATCGACTGCTGGGGCTTGGGTACGCAGGTGCTGGTAGGGAGCTGGTAGACCTCGCCCTGATGGGCATAGTCGCCCTGCCACAACGCCTTGATCGCCGGCACCATCTCACGTAGCGCGGCACCGCCCTCCGAGGCCTTCATACCGGGCACCAGGCGGTCGAACTCGTACTGGTAGGCACCGCGCGCGATCCCGAACTCGAGACGGCCGTTGCTGATCACATCGAGCATGGCGGCTTCGCCGGCCAGGCGCAGCGGATCCCAGAACGGCGCGATGAAGGTGCCGGCGCCCAGCCGGATCCGCGAAGTCTTGGCCGCCAGGTAGGCCAGTTGCTGGCTCGGGCTGGGCGACGCCGTGTACTGCATGCCGTGATGTTCACCGATCCAGATCTTGTCGAAACCGCCCTGTTCGGCGATCAGGGCCAGTTCGCACAGCTCCTCGAACAGCTGCCGGTACTCTTTGTCCTGATAGCGTTCCATGTGCAGAAAGAGAGAGAACTTCATCATTGCCTCCAAGGTGAACGTGGTGGGGTCATTACTGCCAAGATGCGTAGCGTTTCGGGCTGGGGCTGCGGCCGTCCTCGACCAGGGCCTTGAACAGGCAGAAACACATCAGCAGCAGTACCACCGAGAAAGGCAGCGCAGAGGCGATGGCAGCGGTCTGCAGCGCCTGCAGGCCGCCGGCGACCAGCAGGACGGCAGAGGTCGCACCGAGGAAAAGCCCCCAGAAGACGCGCTGCAGTTGCGGCGGGTGCGCCTCCCCGCGCGAGAGGATGGTGCAGATCACCAGGGTTCCCGAGTCGGCCGAGGTGACGAACCAGGTGATGATCATCAGCGTCGCCATGCCGATCATGGTGATGCCGAGCGCGCCACCAGCGACGGAGTCGATGGTGTGGAACAGCACCGAGGCGAGATCCTGCGACGCCAAGCTGGCCAGATCGACTCCGGCGAAGAACTGCAGGTGCAGCGCGGTACCACCGAAGATGGCGATCCAGGCTCCCGCCGCCAGCAGCGACGCCGCCATGCCGCCGAGCAGCACCTGCCGAATGGTGCGACCGTAGGAGATCCGCGCGATGAACATGCCCACGAACGGGCCCCAGGAGAGCCACCAGCCCCAATAGAATAGGGTCCACCAACTCTGCCACTGGTCACTGGGATCGGTATTGACCCACAGCCCCATCGGGATCATGTCGAGTAGATAGCCGCCGATCGTCTTGCCGAAGGTGGTCAGCAGAAAGATCGTGGGCCCGGCAATGATGAAGAACGCGAACAAAATCATGCTGAGATGAATGTTCCATTCGCTCAGCAGCCGAATCCCCTTCTTCAGCCCGGAGACGACCGATAGCGTCGCCAGCACACTCACGATCACGACCAGAACCACCTGGTGCGTGGTGCTGATGCTCAGACCGAAGAGCTGGTTGAGCCCGGCATTCATCTGCGCCACCCCCAGTCCCAGCGTGGTCGCGGTGCCGAACAGGGTGGCAAAGATCGCCAGCAGATCGATGGCATGACCCAGCGGGCCGTAGATGTGACGTCCCAGTAGCGGATAGAACGCAGAGCGGATGGTCAACGGCAGGCCGCGCCGATAGGAGAAGTAGCCGAGCATGGCTCCGATCAGGATGTAGATCGCCCAGCCGTGCAGGCCCCAGTGAAACAGCGTGATCCGCAGCGCCTGCTCGCCGCTGGCCAGTGACCCCGCCTCGATCCCCGCCATGCGCTGAAACGGATTGCCCTGCATATGGGTGAGAGGCTCGGCGATGCTGAAGAACATCAGGCCGGTGCCGACCGAGGCGCTGAACAGCATCGCGAACCAGCTGAACCACTTGAATTCGGGGCGATCCTCGTCACGCCCGAGGCGGATGCCGCCCCATGGAGAGAGGATCAGCACCACGGCCGCCAGCAGCACCAGGTTGACGGTGGCGATGTAGTACCAGCCCAGCCGCTGCGTGATGAAGTTCTTGATCGAGGTATAGGCCGCCTGCGCCGTATCCGGCATCAGCACGGTAAAGAGAATGAAGGCGATGACCATGGTCGTCGCTGCCACCGTGGTCGTGACGTCGACACCGGCCAAAGGCCCGGATCGAGGAATGTCCTCTCGCGTATCGTGCATCTGCCTCTCCTGTCGGGTGCCTCGGGCCGAACCGGTCCCGCCACTGTCAGCCGAAGCGCGTCATTGTTTTTTGGATTTTGGTATACCGTAATACAAAACTCTAAACTCAGAGAGGTATCCAGTCACCTCAAAAAAGGCCGCCTGATACCAAAGTTCAATTCGTAACTTCCGCGAGATTCGCTGCCGATTCATGGGGTTTGACTTTTTGTATTATGGTATGCCAAAAATAAAAACGATCGCAGAGCCGCGCGCCGGCCTGTTCACCAGCTCAAGGGAGAGCGCCATGAGTTTCGAGATTCGCAAGATCGTCAGCTACCGCGAGACCACCTTCATCGAAGGCGGCCGCGCCGGCGACCGGCCTGTGACCATGCTGGGTATCGCAGCCGTGGTGACTAATCCGTGGGCCGGCCGGGGCTTCGTCGAGGACCTGAAGCCCGAAATTCGGCAGCACTGCTCGGCGCTGGGTGAAGAGATCGTCGCGCGCCTCCTGCGCGAGATGCCGGGTGAGACCATCGAGGCCTACGGCAAGGCGGCCGTGGTGGGTGCAGAGGGTGAGATCGAGCACGCTTCGGCGATCATCCATACGCTGCGCTTCGGCAATCACTACCGCCGTGCGGTCAACGCTCAGAGCTATCTCAGCTTCACCAACAAGCGCGGCGCCCCGGGCACATCCATTCAGATCCCGATGATGCACAAGGACGACGAGGGCTTCCGCTCGCACTACATCACGCTCGAGATGCGTATCGAGGATTCCCCCCGCGCCAACGAAATCGTGGTCGCGCTGGGTGCCGCAGACGGTGGCCGCCTGCATCCGAGGATCGGCAACCGTTATCAGGACCTCGAGGAGCTTGCGGCGGAGGGTGACACCGGACAATGAGTTCCCGGGACGCGAGCATGCACACCCTCCAGGCGCGCGAGACGCCAGCGGGCACGCGCTACTGGCGGGCGGGCCATGGCCCCAGCGTGGTGCTGATCCATGGCGTCGGTCTCGATGCCACGATCTGGTCGGCCCAGTTCGCGGCGCTGGCCGAGCGTTACGACGTCATCGCCTATGACATGCTAGGCCATGGCGCGAGCCCGCGGCCGCCCTCCGGCTGCACCCTGGAGGATTACACCGCCCAGACCTGCGAGCTGATGGATGCCCTGCAGATAGACACGGCAGCGATCGTCGGTTTCTCGATGGGGGGCCTGGTGGCAAGGCTGATGGCGCTGGATCACCCCCAGCGCTGCTGGGCGCTGGTGATTCTGGCCAGCGTCTTCGAGCGCAGCCCGAGCCAGATCGAGGGCGTGGGCGAGCGCCTGGCACAGGTGCGTGCCGAGGGCCCGGCTGCCAACGTCGATAGCGCTATCGAGCGCTGGTTCAGCCCCGCCTACCGAGCCACTCATCCACAGGCCATCGCGCACATTCGCGACATGGTGGCCAGTAACGATCCAGATGGCTACACCGCCAGCTATGCGCTGTTCGGCAGCGAGCACAACGTCGGGCGAGACCGCCTGTCACAGATCGATGTGCCGGTTCTGGTCGCGACCGGCGACGACGACCCAGGCTCGACCCCGGCCATGGCCCGGCGCTTGAGCCAGCGGCTGGCCAACGCCGAGTGCCGGATTCTGCCGGCCATGCGGCACATGTTCGTGATGGAGCATCCACGCGTCGCCACCGAGCTGATCGCCAACTTCCTCACGACCCACCATTGCGCTCACTCGCGTGGAGAGATGCAGTCATGACACTCGAGCACATGCAGATGTACATCGACGGACAGTGGTGCGATGCGCAGGACGGCGCCACTTTCGAGAGCTTCGATCCGGTCACCGCCGCGCCCTGGTGCCGCTTCCCCGATGCCGGCGAGAAGGATATCGACAGCGCGGTAGAGAGCGCTCACCGCGCTTTCAGGCAGGGCGAATGGCCGACGCTGACTGCCTCGCGCCGTGGCCAGATGCTCAACCACCTGGCCGACCTGATCGCCTCGGAAGCCGAAACGCTGGCGCAGCTGGAGAGCCGTGACAACGGCAAGCTGATCCGCGAAACCCGCGGCCAGGTCGCCTATCTGCCTGCCTTCTTCCGCTACGCCGCGGGGATGGCCGACAAGGTCACCGGCGATACCCTGGCGCTGGACAAGCCCGACATGTTCGGTGCCACGGTGCGTGTGCCGCTGGGCGTGGTCGCTGCCATCATCCCCTGGAACAGCCCGCTCTATCTGACCGCGATCAAGCTCGCACCAGCGCTGGCAGCGGGTAACACCCTGGTCATCAAGCCCTCGGAGCACGCCTCCGCCAGCCTGGTCGGGCTGCTGAGGCTGGTCGAGCGCGCCGGCTTCCCGGCGGGCGTCGTCAATCTGGTGACCGGCTACGGCGCCACCGCCGGCGCTGCCCTCACACGCCATCCCAAAGTGCGCAAGATCGCGTTCACCGGAGGCGCCGAGAGCGCCCGTCATGTGGTCCGCGGCAGCGCCGAGAACTTCGCCCAGCTATCGCTGGAGCTCGGCGGCAAGTCGCCCAACATCGTCTTTGCCGACGCCGATCTCGACAGCGCCGCCAACGGTATCGTCGCCGGCGTCTTCGCCGCCGCCGGGCAGAGCTGTGTCGCCGGCTCGCGGGTGCTGGTCCAGGAGCAGGTTCTGCCCGCGCTGCTGGAGACCCTGCGCCGGCGTACCGAGACCATCGTCATCGGCCGCCCCGACGACCCCGCGACCGAGATGGGGCCGATGGCCACACAGGCCCAGCTCGAAGCGGTCGAGCGCCGCGTACGCGATGCCGAAGCGCAGGGCGTGGAGCTGATCCACGGTGGCCGCCGTCCGTCAGGCGACGCCGCGGGGTGGTACTTCCAGCCCACCATCCTGCTCACCCGCGATCCGCAGGCACGCATCGTGCGCGAGGAGGTCTTCGGCCCGGTGATGGTGGTGATGCCCTTCCGCGACGAGGCCGAAGCCCTGGCGCTGGCCAATGACGCCGACTATGGCCTGGCCGCGGGTATCTGGACCCGCGACGTGGCACGGGCGCACCGACTGAGCCGCGACATCCGCGCCGGCATCGTGTGGGTCAATACCTATCGGGCGGTATCGGCAATGGCGCCCATCGGCGGCTTCGAGGCCAGCGGCTACGGTCGCGAGTGCGGCCCGGACAGCGTCAAGGACTACACCGAACTGAAGACGATCTGGATCAATCTCTCCGATGAGCCGATGCCAGACCCCTTCGTCATGCGTTGAGAGAGAGGAGACCGTCATGACCCCGAGCGTCAGCGACAACTACAAGCGCGTACTGGGTTCGTTCCCCAGCGGCGTCACCGTCGTCACCACCCTGGATGAGCAGGAGCGCCTGGTCGGTTTCACCGCCAGCGCCTTCTCGGCCGTCTCCATGGACCCGCCCTTGGTGCTGGTCTGTCCTGCCCTGACATCGGACTCCTATCCGGTGATCTGCAGAAGCGGGCGCTTCACCATCCATATTCTGGGCCACGACCAGGAAGAGACTGCTTACCGCTTCGCCTCCAAGCGCCCCGACAAGAGCGAAGGCATCGCCTGGCAGCGTTCGCCGCGAGGGCATGCCATTCTCGCCGGCGCTGCCGCCTACCTGGAGTGCCGGCTATGGGAGAACTATCCCGGGGGCGACCACGCCATCATCGTCGGCGAAGTGGAACATCTGACGCTGTGCGATGACAGCCCCGATCCGCTGCTCTACTGCCGCGGCATGATGAGTCGACTGCCCGAGGCGCTGACCACGCGTCCGTGCGGCTAGCCGCGGCGGGCCCCGGCGCCATGCTAAGATCGAGCTCTCGAGGCACGTGCGTCGGCCCTGCCGACGGCGGCCTCTCGCTCGCTCAATCGGACGCCAGGGACACGTCAGCGATGAAAAGAACCCCCATGGACGACAGCCTCAAGGTGACCCGCCCCCAGGTCACCCTGCGCGAAATGGTCCTCGAAAAGCTCCGCGAAGCGATCATGAACTTTCAGTTCCTGCCCGGAGATCGCCTGGTCGAACGCGACCTGTGCGAACGCCTCGGCGTCAGCCGCACCTCGGTGCGCGAGGCATTGCGGCATCTGCAGGCCGAAGGGTTGGTCGAGCAGAGCGGCACCCGCGGGCCGCGCGTGGCGGTGATCTCGCTGCAGGACGCCCGCGACATCTATGAGCTGCGCTGCAGTCTGGAGAGCCTGGTCGTGCAGCTGTTCACCCAGAAGGCGACGGCCGTGCAGATGGCTCAGCTCGATGCCGCCTGGGAGGTACTCAAGACGCATCTGCGCAGCGGCAAGACAGATGCCATCGTGGAAGCGGTCAGTACGTTTTATGGCGTGCTCTACGATGGCTCCGGCAACCGCGTCGCCGGGCAGTTGCTGGCCCAGTTACAGGCCCGCGTGAGCTATCTGCGTGCAACCACCGTCTCGCGCTCGGGGCGCTATCGCGAGAGCTTCCGCGAGATGTCGCGCATCGTCGAGGCGATCCGGGCGCGCGACGCCGCCGCGGCGCATCAGGCCTGTGTCGCCCATATCGAGTCCGCCAGTCGCATCGCGCTGGAGATGCTGGCCGAGCGCGACGGTGTCAGCGCCGATCCCATCACCCCTCCCTTACCGGTCGAGAACCTGCCGTGAATCCACTCCACCCCGCCGCCCGCCACTGCCCCCAGTGCGGCCACGCGCCGCTGGAGCAGTGCGTGCCGCCGGGTGATACCCACATGCGGCTACGCTGCCCTGCCTGTGCCCACCTGATCTATGACAACCCGCGCGTCATCGCCGGGGCGATCATCGATGAAGGCGGGCGCATCGCGCTGTGTCAGCGCGGCATTCCGCCCGGCGTCGGGCGCTGGACGCTACCGGCGGGGTTCATGGAGCACGGCGAGAGCGTCGAGGAGGCCGCCGCGCGGGAGGTCATGGAAGAGACCGGGATGCGGGTCGAGATCCGCTCCCCCTACTCGATTTTCAGCGTCCCGCCGACCAACGAGATCTATCTGATCTATCGCGCCACCCTGGTCGTCCAGGAGACCGAGCCTGGCCCCGAAAGCCTGCAAGTGCAGTGGTTCGGCGCCGACGATCTGCCGTGGCAGGAGATCTTCTACCCTGCCATCGGCCAGATTCTCACGCGCTACTTCGACGAAGGCCTTACCGGCCGCCACGGCGTCTACAGTGGCAGCATGGAAAGCGGGCACATTCACTTCATCTCGTGAGTGCCATCCTCTGCCCCTTGCGGCGTCAGCGTATCCACGACCTCCAGCCCAAACCCCGCCAACCCGCGGTAGGGGCCCGGCGCGCCCAACAGCTGTATCCGAGTCACGCCAAGCCGCGCCAGGATCTGCGATCCGGTGCCGGTACGCGCCTTGTCGCGACGCAGCCTGGTCAGGTCACCCTGCTGTATGTGCACGGCCCGTGACAGCAACGAAGTCGGCGAGTCCTGGTGCGCAAGGATGACCACGACGCCCTCGCCCTGCGCGGCGATCGTTTCCAGTGCCTGCCACAGCGTCCAGCCCAGCGGGGCGCCGGGCACCCGCGCTCCGACCAGATCGCGCAGCGGATCGGTGACATGGACATATACCGGAAAAGCGCGCTCGGCATCGGGCGTGCCCATCATCAGCGCCAGATGAACCTCATCGTCGACACTATCGGCGAAGCTGTAGAGCTCGAACCGACCATGCACGGTGTCGAGCGCCTGGTGGCCAACGCTGGCGATGGTCTGCTCGGTACTCGAGCGATAATGGATGAGGTCGGCTATGGTCCCGATGCGGATCCCATGCTGCCGAGCGAAGGCCAGCAGCGAGTCGCGCTTGGCCATGCTGCCATCCTCCTCCATCACCTCCACGATCACCGCGGCTGGCTCCAGGCCCGCCAAGCGCGCCAGGTCACAGCCGGCCTCGGTATGCCCTGCGCGCTGTAGCACGCCCCCTGGCTGGGCACGTAGCGGAAAGATATGCCCCGGGCTGACGAGATCCCGCGGGCTGGCATCGGGTGCCACTGCTGCACGCACGGTGGCCGCACGGTCGGCGGCAGAAATGCCGGTGGTGACGCCCTCACGTGCCTCGATCGAGACCGTGAAGGCGGTCGTGTAGCTGGAGCCGTTGTCGCGCACCATCAGCGGCAACTCTAAATGATCGCAGCGCTCCCCGCTCAGCGTCAGGCAGATCAGCCCGCGGGCGTGGCGGGCCATGAAATTGATCGCCTCGGCACTGACATGGTCCGCCGCGAGTACCAGGTCACCCTCGTTCTCGCGGTCCTCGTCATCGACCATCAGGACCATTTTCCCGGCACGCATGTCAGCGATGATCTCTTCGATCGTATCGAAAGGCGTGTCGTCACGGCAGGTGAGAGGCTTGGCAGTCATGGCATGGTCCAGTCAGAGGGGAGAAGATATGCTTCCCCATTCGTTTTGGCATACCATAATACAAAAAGCAATCAACGGAGAGCGACATGCCCAAGGCTTACTGGATCGCCACGGTCAAAATCACACAGCCCGAGCGCTACCATATGTATCAGCAGCTGGCACCGACGGCCTTCGAGGCTTACGGTGGGCGCCTGCTGGTACGCAGTGATCAGCCCAAAGTGCTGGAGAGTCGTGACGGCCAGACACCCGAGCGCTGCGTGATCTTCGAATTCCCGAGCCTGGAACAGGCCCTAGCCTGCTATCACTCCACGGAATATCGCGAGGCGCGCGCCGCGCGGCGTCATGCTGCGATCGTCGATATCACCATCGTGCCCGCCTGAGCTCACCTTGGGCTCAACCCAGCGGCCCTTCGAAGAATTTCACCGCGTTCTCTTCTAGCCCTTCCGGGTAGTCGCCGCCCTCGTCCACCAACAGCGTGGGCAGATCGAGGGCGGCGACTTCGAATCTCCCTCTTCTCGAATTGTCGTCGATCTTCTCTCGATCAACGTCGCTCCCTTCTTCACAGCCGAATCAACCGATGCTATAAATCAAAACCAAAGGAATACTATTTAACCATGGTGAAAAATCGCGCTAACGTCTCGCGCTCGAAGCACCGCCCAGGCTTGGCGCAAGACGAGACGGCCGCGGCTACCCTTCAAAACCTCATGTCGAGTAGGAGCGCTTCATGCCTGGGATGATGTATCGACGTTCGACGCTACTGCGGATCATGACCTTTGTGACGCTGATGATCACGCTGCCAGCCTTCGCGCAGGATGACACGCATCACAAGTTCAAGGCGGTGACGACGTTCACGGTGATCGCAGATATGGCCAAGAACGTGGCCGGGGATGCCGCCACCGTGGAGTCGATCACCAAACCGGGCGCCGAGATCCACGACTACTCGCCGACACCCGGCGATATCATGCGCGCCCAGGGCGCCGATCTGATCCTGTGGAACGGGCTCGATCTGGAGCGCTGGTTCGAGAAGTTCTTCCAGCACCTGCATGACGTGCCCAGCGTGGTGGTCTCCGACGGTGTCGAGCCGATCGGCATTGCCGGCGGCCCCTACGCTGGCAAGCCCAATCCGCACGCCTGGATGTCGCCGCAAAACGCCCTGATCTACGTCGACAACATCCGTGATGCGTTCATCCAGTACGATCCGGCCAACGCCGACACCTATCGCGCCAATGCCGCGGCCTACAAGGAGAAGATCGAGGCGGCCATCGCACCGATCCGTGCTGCGCTCGCCCAGATTCCCGTAGACAAGCGCTGGCTGGTCTCCAGCGAAGGCGCCTTCTCCTACCTGGCCCGGGACTTCGGCCTGAAGGAGCTCTATCTCTGGCCGATCAACGCCGACCAGCAGGGCACGCCGCAACAGGTGCGCCACGTGGTCGACGAGGTGCGCACCCGCCAGATCCCCGCCGTGTTCAGCGAGAGCACCATTTCCGCCAAACCGGCACAGCAGGTCGCGCGTGAAACCGGCGCCCACTACGGTGGCGTACTCTATGTCGACTCGCTGAGCGCCGCCGATGGCCCGGTACCGACCTACATCGATCTGCTCGAGGTCACGTCCCGGACGGTGGCCAACGGCCTGACCGAAGGGGTCAATCAATGAGTCGAACCGACGCGCACGCATCATCGAGCGTCTGTGCGACCACCGCTGCCCGACCGTCCAAGGTCGCCGACACTCGACCGTCCAAGGTCACCGAAGCCCGACCGTCGGGTGGTGGTATCGCCGTCCAAGACGCCACGGTGACGTACCGCAACGGCCATACCGCGCTGAGAAGCGCCAGTTTCCAGATCCCCACCGGCACGATCACCGCGCTGGTCGGGGTCAACGGCTCCGGCAAGTCGACGCTGTTCAAGGCGATCATGGGCTTCGTACGGCTCGCCAAGGGCGAGATTCGCGTGCTCGACCGCTCGGTCAAAGCGGCGCTGAAAAGCCATCTCATTGCCTATGTCCCGCAATCCGAAGAGGTCGACTGGCAGTTTCCCGTCCTGGTCGAGGACGTGGTGATGATGGGGCGCTACGGCCACATGGGCATGCTCAGAATCCCCAAGCGCCAGGATCGCGAAGCGGTCGAGACGGCCCTGGCCCGGGTCGACATGAGCGATTTTCGCCAGCGCCAGATCGGCGAACTCTCCGGCGGCCAGCGCAAGCGCGTCTTCCTGGCCCGGGCGCTGGCCCAGGATAGCCGGGTGATTCTGCTCGACGAGCCGTTCACCGGGGTCGACGTCAAGACCGAAGATCAGATCGTGGCGCTCCTGCGCGAACTGCGCGAGGAGGGCCGGGTCATGCTGGTCTCGACGCACAATCTGGGCTCGGTGCCGGAATTCTGCGACCGCACCGTGCTGATCAAGGGCACCGTACTCGCCCACGGGCCGACCGACGAGATATTCACCCAAGCCAATCTCGAAAAGGCCTTCGGGGGTGTACTGCGCCATTTCATCTTCGAGCACGACAAGGACGAGACATCGCGCCAGTCGGTGGGCGTTTTCACCGACGACGAGCGCGCGCTGGTGCTGCACAACGGCATCGCAGCACGCCAGCGCCAGTCGCCGGAGGACAGCCAGACATGAGCGAGCTGCTCTCCTATCTTTGCGAGCCGTTCGGCTATCTTGGCGAACCGTTCGGCTATGGCTACATGCGCAACGCCATGTGGGTCTCGGCCCTGGTGGGCGGCGTCTGCGCCTTTCTCTCCTGCTATCTGATGCTCAAGGGCTGGTCGCTGATCGGCGATGCGCTGTCGCACTCGATCGTGCCGGGCGTGGCCGGGGCCTACATGCTCGGTTTGCCGTTCGCGCTCGGCGCCTTCTTCGCCGGCGGTCTCGCCTCGGCGGCGATGCTGTTTCTCAACCAGCGCAGCAAGCTGAAGGAGGACGTGATCATCGGGCTGATCTTCACCGCCTTCTTCGGCCTGGGGCTGTTCATGGTGTCGCTAGCGCCGACGGCGGTGAACATTCAGTCGATCGTGCTCGGCAACGTGCTGGCGATCACGCCGAGCGATACCCTCCAGCTCGCCCTGATTGGCGTCGTCTCGCTCGCCGTGCTGCTGGTCAAGTGGCAGGACCTGCTGGTGACCTTCTTCGACGAGAACCACGCCCGCTCGATCGGACTCAACCCAACCGCGCTCAAGATCACCTTCTTCACGCTGCTCTCGGCGTCCATCGTGGCCGCACTGCAGACGGTGGGCGCCTTTCTGGTGATCTGCATGGTGGTCACGCCCGGCGCCACCGCGTATCTGCTCACGGACCGTTTTCCGCGGCTACTGGTCATCGCAGTCACGATCGGCACGCTGACCAGCTTCATCGGCGCCTATGTCAGCTACTTCCTCGACGGTGCCACCGGCGGCATCATCGTCGTGCTGCAGACGCTGATCTTTCTGAGCGCCTTCTTCCTGGCGCCCAAGCACGGCATGCTCGCCGCGCGCCGCCGGGCGTCGCGCACCCTGCACGAAACGCAGTCGCTGCTCCGGGAGGAAACCCGATGAGTCTCGCTCAGTGGCTAATCGCCCCGTTCCAGTTCGACTTCATGCTCAACGCCATGATCATCGCCATGCTGGTGGCGGTTCCCATGGCGCTGCTCTCCTGCTTTCTGGTGCTGAAAGGCTGGGCCTTGATGGGGGATGCGATCTCGCACGCGGTCTTCCCCGGCGTGGTGATCTCTTACCTGATCGGGATACCGCTCGCCGTCGGCGCCTTCGCCGCAGGCATGTTCTGCGCGGTCGCCACGGGCTTTCTCAAAGAGAACAGCCGCGTCAAGCAGGATAAGGTGATGGGCATCGTCTACTCGGGCATGTTCGGACTGGGGCTGGTGCTCTATGTCGAGATCCAGTCGACGGTACATCTCGACCATATCCTGTTCGGCAATATTCTCGGCGTGGGAGCGCGGGACATCGTCGAATCGGCGTCGATCGCGCTGGTCACGGCGGGGGTGATCGGGCTGAAGTGGAAGGACTTTCTGCTCCACGCCTTCGACCCGACCCAGGCCCGCGCCGTCGGCCTGCACACGCGCTGGCTGCACTACGGCCTGCTCTGCCTGATCTCGCTGACCATCGTCGGTGCGCTCAAGGCCGCGGGCATCATCCTCGCCATTGCGCTGCTGATCGCCCCCGGCGCAGTCGCCTTCCTGCTGACCCGGCGCTTCGGCGTCATGCTGATCGTGGCGGTGGCGATGTCGGTAGCGGTGGCTTTTCTCGGCGTCTACCTGTCGTTCTTCATCGACAGCGCGCCAGCGCCGACCATCGTGCTGCTCTATACGCTGGTGTTCGTGATCGCCTTCGTCCACTCACTGCGCCAGACGGCCAAAAGCGAAGCGACGATATGAGACGAAGCGACGATATGAGACGAAGCGATGGTGTGGGAAGAAGCCACGGTGTGAGGCAAATCATCGACGGGTGTGACAAAGCGGATGAAAGAAAAACGGATGAAAGATGAGTGCCGCGCAGTCGCCTTGCACCTCACCGCTCATCACCGTTGCATGATGGCAACCAGGGGATCAGATCCATGCTGGCACCGGGATAGGCAGCCACGACGGCGAGCTGCACATCCTTCGTTAGCGCGCGTTGTTCTATCGACCAGTCCCGCCGGGAAGTGAGCCGATGGTGGTGATCGTCTATCTGCCACCTACCGGCTTGCCACGTGCATTCGATCGAGGCAGGCGGCACGCTCAAGCCTTTTCCCAACGCCTTCAACCAGGCCTCTTTGAGCGTCCAGCGCCGGATGAAGGCTTGGCATCTCTCCGCTGACGCCAAGCCGGTGTGATGTCTCTTTTCTGCGTCACTGAAGCACAGCGCGATGAGGGCCTGAGGATCGGGCAACTTCGCGCATGTCTCGATATCCACACCGACCTCCCCACCCCGCGAGACGGCGATCACGACACACGCCGAGATATGCGAGATATTGAAGTACAGCGGCGCCGGGGTGGCGTTGAGCACCCTTGGCTTGCCACAGCCATCTTTCTCGAAGCGCCAGGCCGCCGGCGTCACGCGGGGCTCGTAGCGACTCAATACCCGACGCAGCATGACACGGCTGACCAGATATTGTCGGTGCGCATCCTGTGAGCGGAACGACGTCATCGCATCGCGCTCTTGCGCCGACAACACATCCCGATCACTGGTAGTGAGCACGCAGCGTCGAGGATCACAACACCAGATCTCGATAGCTTGCCTATTTCGGGTGCCGAGGCTGTCGCCAGGCACGCCGAGCATGCCATAGCCGCCAAGACGAACGCTCAACCGCTCAGCCCCGCTCTCTGCACTGACTCCGTCCCCTCACGTGCCTGCAAGCGCAGGGCCACGATCAGCGCCAGCAGCGCCAGTGCCGCGCCACTCACGAAGCCCCCCGCGTAGCCAATCTGCGCGGTGAGACTGACCAGAAACGAGGACGCCAGCATCTCCCCCAGGTCACGGGTGCTCTGGACCGCCGTGACATCGGTACCCGCCTGTTCGCCCTGGCCGGCGACGCGCATCGCCGCGGTGAGAATCGCCACCGAGGTGATGCCCGTGGACAACGAACCGATCATCACGCAAGTCCACGCCAGTGGCTCACTCAGCCTGAGCCAGTGCCCCGCCTGGAGAGACCAGAGCAGGGCCGCGCCCCCGCCGAGCGTCACCCCCAGAGCCAAGCCTCGCCACAGGCCGACTCGCCTGATCAGCCACGCCCCGCCGCCACAGCCCAGCAAGACCGTGACCAGGCCGCCGCTCATGCCCAGCTTGCCGATATCCTGCAGCGCCCAGCCGGCATCGCTCAGATAGAGCTTGGAGAGGCCGAAGCCGGACACCGCAGTCATCGCCGACAGCAGTGCCAGCGCCAGAAGCGACGGCGCCAGCGGCCGGCGCAGGAAGCACAGCAGGCTGGCGTTGGCCGCCGTCACCGGGGGGCGCTCGCGTGGGTCGTCCCGACCCAGCGCGAGCACGCAGCACAGGCTCGCCAGCGGCAAGCCGGCCAAGACCAGGCAGGTCACCCGAGTGCCGAACTGGCCACTGAAAATCAGACTGCCGGCGCCGCCGACGAAGAAACCGATCATCACCCCGGCGACCTGAATAGCGTTGACCTTGGCCAGCAGATCACCGCTGAAGTGCTCCGCCGCCATGCCATCGGTGGCAATGTCCTGTGTCGCACTTGCCAGTGAGGCCACAGCCAGCAGCGCCACCGCCCAACCAGCGTTGTCTACGTCGAGACCGAGTGCAGCAAGGCCGAGCAGGCAGACGACAACGCAGCCCTGCATCGGCAATATCCAACTGCGTCGCCGGCCGAGGCGGCGGAACCAGTGGTTGTCGACCCAGGGCGCCCAGAGAAACTTGAGCACCCAGGGCAGGCCCACCAGCGGCAGGAAGGCCAGCGCGCGCAGTGGCGCGCCATCCTGGCGCAGCAGCGTCGGCAGCGCGTCCATGGCCAAGCCGATGGGAATGCCCTGTGACAGATACAGCAAGGCCAGGGTGGCGATCACACCCCGGTGACGATAGCGCTCAAACATGATGGTCTCCGATGACCCGAGAGTGGCTGAAAGATCTGGCGGCTCGCGTCTGTGTCCAGACGTGGCGCGTAAGCAGCACGCCGCAGCAGAGCAGCGTCACATCCGGCCCGAGGGCCGGTAACCTGCCATGGGCGAGCCAGAGGCCGAGATGCAGGATTACGGCCGCCAAGCAGGCGAGCCCCGCGCTGCCAAGCAGCCACGGCATGGGCGTCCAGCCCTTGATGGGGACCAGCGCCGCGAGCACGCAGGCGAACCATACGCCGAAGAACAGCCGGCTCGGCCAGGGGCCGCCCAGCATGCCCTGCGGCAGAAGCTGCAGCGCCAGCAGGAGCAGCGCCGCGGCGGTCACCAGCCCGGCACAGACGCCCTGGCTGAGGTGCAGGAGAAGCGTCACGCGCGCCGCTGACGCCGCCCTGCGCCGTTGCAGCCACAGATACAACCCCGTCGCACAGAGCAGGCAGGCGCCGAGCCCCATGGTCAGATGCAGGCCGCGCAGCACGGCCGACCAACCCGGCCCCAGCCATTGGTAGCGCGCGAAGTGCAGTGGCTGCACTGCGATGAAGGCGCGCAGCCAGGCGCCGCGCTGCGCCGAACTGCGTTCCTCGAGGAGCGTGCCATCGGCGAGCCGGTAGCGGTGGCGCTCGAAATTGGCGCTGCTCGGCAGGCCTCGCTGAATACCGGCAACCTCCACGCTGCCGGCAACATCATCGGCGTGGACGAGCGTCAGCCGCTGCGCCACGAAGCCCGGCGATCGCGCGGCATCCCTGACCAGCAGCGCATCTAGGTCGACGCGCGTCTCCAGCGGCCTGCCCACGGCGGCCGGTGGCGGCGCCCCCATGAGCGCCGCGAAGACCTGCCTTGGCTGCTCTGGATAGGCCACCGGCGCCAGCAGCAGGGTACCGAGCGCCCCCAGCCCGCTCAGCGCTCCGGTGAGACTGAACAGCAACAGCCACGGCAGCCCCCATAGGCCAATGAGACCGTGCAGGTCGAATAGCGCCAGCCGCAGCCCACGATCACGCCGCCAGCGCCATAGCTCGCGCCAACGGCGACCATGCAACAGCACGCCAGCCACACAGAGAACGAACAGCGCCACGCCGGACAGACTGATCAACACACGCCCCGGAAAGCCGATGAAGAGGCTCTTGTGGAGAGTCAGCAGGATGTCCAGCGACGGGATGTCGTTCAGCCGCCGGCCATCGTGCGCATCGAGCGTAAGCTGACAGTTCAGACGCGCATCGCAGACGCGGAAGGCGGCACGCTCGGCACTGGGCAGCACGATGCTGACATGGCGCGTATCGATGCCCGCTTCGCGTGCCCGGGCCACGACCCGCTCGAGCGTCATCGAGGTTGACGCAGTTTGCGACGGGGGGCGCAGCCAATCGTTCAGCGCCTCGTGCCCGAGACTCCAGGCGCCGCTGAACAGGACCACGAAGAGCACCACACCGAACAGCGCGCCCGCACCACCGTGCAGCGCAAGCAGGAGGGGGCGATTGGACGTGGTCATGTCAGCAGACCCAACGTCAGGCCCAGCAACAGCAGACCCGCACCTAGCCGCCCGGCCATGGCGTCGGCATCCGGCGCCAACAGCCCGGCAACCAGCAGCAGCAGGCCCACGGCCAGGGAGCCGAAGAGGCCGGCGTAGAGCCGCTCCAGCGGCTCATATCCAACCAGTCCGCGCGTGAGCTGATTGCCCGTCGCCCCGGCGGCGATCAGGCTGACCGTGATGACGCAGGGTACCCGCCAGGCCCAGCCGAAGGTCTGTCGGCGCGGCATCAGAAAGTCCCCCGCAAGCTGAGCATGAGGCTGCGCGGCTCGCCGTAGCGGTTGTTCCAACTGGGACTGAACAGGCTCTGATAGTAGGTGCGGTCGAAGACGTTGTTGGCATTGAGGGCCGCCGTCCAGTGCTCGTCGATGCGGTATCCCAGGCGCGCATTGACCAGCGCATAGCCGCCCTGACGTAGGGTCACGCCACCGGAATCGACGTTGTAATCACTCTGTGCCTGGACGCCGGCGCCGACACTCCAGCGCCGCGCCTGCCAGGGCAGGTCGTAGCTGCTCCAAAGCCGCAGGAGATGGCGCGGCGTGAAGGAAGCGTAACGCTCACCGGAAGCGGACTGGGTGTCCTTGAGATATTCGGTGGTGGTGTAGGTGTAGCCCGCTGACAGGCTCCAGTTGGGCGTCAGGTAACCGGTACCCTCGAGTTCGAAGCCCTCGCTACGCACCTTGCCACCACTGATGTAGTAAGTACTCCTACCGACACCCGGATGGTCGGGGTCGACCTGCGGATTGTTCTCCAGGTCGATGCGAAACGCCGCCAGTGACAGATTCAAACGGTCATCGGCGAAGGAGGCCTTGATGCCGGTCTCGTAGGTCTTGCCCTCGACCGGCTTCAGCAGCTCGCCGCTCCAGGTCTGTCCGGTCTGCGGCTGATAGACCTCGGCATAGCTGGCATACCAGGACCAGTCGCGGGCGAAGTCCCAGATCAGGCCGCCATAGGGCGTGAATTGACGGCCAGGCTCGAAACGCGTCGAGGGGGTTTCCTGCTCCCACCAGCTTTCACGCCCGCCGGCCACCAGCGTGACGGGCTCGGCCAGCTTGAACCGCCCCAGGGCATAGAGGCCCTTCTGCGTGGTCGTCGTCGTTCCTCGAGAGCTGTACTGGCCGATTCGGGGACGCGGAACACTCGACGGGTCCCAGCGATAGACGTTGACCGGCGTGGCGGCCAGATCGAGAAACGCAGCGGACGCATCGCGGCTCTCGCTTTGGGCGTAGGTCACTCCACCCAGCAGCTCGTGCGTCGCCCCCAACCAGGTCACGGGTCCCTTGAGATTGGCGTCGACACTGCGCTGGATCGTCGAGAACTTGTAGGCGGCCCCAGTCAGATAGCCGCCATCACCGGTATCAGGATCGATAGCACCGTAGGCGCCGGCATAGCGCAACTGGGAGTCCGCATGCTGGTACTCGGCACTCAGTTTGCCTGTCCAGCCCCCGCTGAGCTGCTGTTCCAGCGAGCCGAACGCACGATAGGTCTCCCAGTCGAAGCGGTCCCAGTCAACATCGAGATAGGTATCCCGCGGCAGTCCGAGGCTGGAGCCATCCTTGGCCATGGGCACGCCGGCCATGTTGGTCGTCGACTCGATATCCTGATACTGCGCGCCTAGGGTCAGCAGCGTCTTGGGTGAGAGATCGAACTCGGTCACCCCATAGAGCAGACGCGTGCCCTGATCCGCGGTGTCGTAGAAGTAATCGCGATCCTCATAGGCCGCCACCGCCCGACCGCGCACCTTGCCGCTCGGGGTGAGCGGCCCGCCCACATCGAACTCGGCGCGGTAGCGGTCCCAACTCCCGGCAGACAGGTTGGTGCTGGCGGTGAACTCCCGCTGCGGCTTCTTGCGCACCAGGTTGACGGTGGCGGCCGGATTGCCGGTGCCGTGCAGCAGGCCGTTGGAACCCCGCAGTATCTCCACCCGCTCGTAGACCGCCATGTCCTGAGGGGAGCTGGCGGTGTTGCCCAGTAGCGCCGGCACGCCGTCGAACTCGAAGGAGTCGACCTTGAAGCCCCGCACGTAATAGGCCGTGGTGAGTTGCTCGAACGGCCTCACGGTGACGCCGGTGGCCTGCTTCATGGTCTCTTCGAGGCTGAACAGATTCTGTTCGTCGAGACGCTCTCGATCGATGACGCTGGCCGACTGGGGCAGTTCGCGCGGATCGAGCGGCATTTTGGCCAACGTGGTCACGCCCGGCGCTTCCACGCCGGCAGAGCGCGTGCCTTCGACCACGACATCCTGCAGTTTCGTGGCATGGGCCGCACCCTTGCCCGCCCTTGCAGCGTCCGGGCTCGTTTCACTGGCGCGCTCATCCGCATAGGTCATGGCGAGACCCAGCGGGTTCAACATCAAAAGCAGCCCCACAGACAGCGGCACATAGCGTTTCTTGCTCATCGATTGGCGTTCCCTGGTCGTTTTCGTTTTTGCTTTCAAATCTAAATGATTATCATTTTACAAAAACATCGACCCAGGCGCTTTCGATTGCCGGCCTTTCTCTATCGATCCCGGGAGCGTTGGGAACTCTTGGCATCCGTGCCAGCGGCGAAGTCGGCATACCAGGCGTCGCGGGTGAGCAGTTCGGCAGGCCGCCCCTTGGCGCGCAGGCGCCCCTGTTCCAGCACCAGCACCTGATCGGCGAGACACGCCAGCGCCGGGCGATGGGTCACCACCAGCAGGGTTCGCCGGCCACGCAAGGCGATCAGACTACGCAACACCTGCGCCTCGTTGACGGCGTCGAGGCTGGCGGTAGGCTCATCGAGCAACAGTCGCGGCGCCGTCGATAGGAAACCGCGAGCCAGACACAAGCGCTGGCGCTGACCACCGGACAGCAGTGCGCCGCCGGGGCCGACCTCGCTCTCCCAGCCCTGTGGCCAGCGCTCGATCTCCGCCAGCAGCCCGACCGCTCGCGCTGCCTCGCGCAGTGCCTCGAAACTGGCACCGGGTTGCGCCATGCGCAGATTCCAGGCGACGCTGCCGCGGAACAGGCCATTGTCCTGGAATACCAGATTGCGGCTGGCGGCCAGCGTTGTTGCGCTCAATCGGCGGATATCCACGCCCCCCAGCAGGACACGCCCGGCATCGGCGTCGTAGAGCCGCCCGAGCACGGCCAGCAAGGTGCTCTTGCCCGCCCCGGAAGGACCAACCACGACGTTCAGCGAGCCCGGCTCCAGCTTCAGGTCAATATCCGTGAGCAGCGCCCGGCCATCATCCAGGCGCACACTCACTTTCGTTGCCGCCAGGCTGGCATCGCGCGGCTGCTCACCCGGCTCGGGGCTCTCCAGCGGCGGCAGGACGAACACTCGTAACAGCGTATCGAGGGCCTGCCAGGCGCCCCGCAGCGCCTGGTCGAGATGGGTGAGCTGGGCCAGCGGTTCGAGAAAGCGCACCAGCAGCACCAGTACCGCCACCAGACGCGCACCATCCAGCGCCTGGTGCTGGACCGCCCAGGCCCCGCCGAGCAGCACGCCAGCAAACACCGCCTGCACCGCCAGGGCGAAGCCGAGGCCACTGGGCAGACTGCACCGCAGCAACCCGAGGGTGGTGTCGTGGAGGGACGCCAGGGCCGCTTCCAGGCCCCTCCTGGCACGACTCTCGCGCTGTGCCGCGCGCAGCAGCGGCTGGTGTTCGGCGAAGGCCTGCACCTGCCGCGCGACATCGCGCTCGGCGGCCATGCGGGCGTCCTCCACCGCCAACTTGCGCCGCCCGCTCCAGCGCAGCAGCAGGCCGAGCAGAATACCCGCGACGAGCAACGCCAGCGCGATCGGCGGGTCGATCAGGAACAGCCCGAGCACCACGCCGAGCGGCGTCACCAGGGCACCGATCAGCGGGCCCAGAAGGTGCGCCGGAATGCCCATGGCCTGCATGACCGGGCCATGCAACAGGCCTTCGGCCGGCGCCACCCGATCCAGTGCCGGCGGCGCCAGCCACGGCAGTCGCGCGATCAGCTGGCGTACCAGGCCGGCGGTCAGCGCACCGCCGGCGGCGAATCCCCGTCTCAGGGCCAGGTACTGCACCAGCGCCTGCACCAGGGTCGCGCCGAGCAGTGCCGTGGCCCAGTGCCAGGGCACGCTACCCGCGGCGAACCAGGCCTCGATCAAGGGCACCAGCAACACCCCGCTGACCGCATCCAGCACGCCGGCCAGCATCGCCCAGAGGCTTGCCCGACGCAGTGCATCCCGGCACTCATCCGGCAGCGCGCGCAGTCGTTCGAACAGACTCATGCGGCCGCCTCCCCGCCGTGCTGCTCGTGCCACAGCCGCGCGTAGATGCCGTCCGCCGCCAGCAGCGTCTCGTGCTCGCCGCGCTCGACCAGACGGCCATCGGCCATGACCAGAATCAGATCGGCATCGCGCACCTCGGACAGCCGATGGGCGACGACTATCCGGGTTCGCCCGTCGCCATGCCGGTGAAGGTTGCCCAGCACCTGGCGGGCGGTCTGCGGGTCGAGCGCCGAGGTCGGCTCATCGAACAGTAGCAGGCGTGCCGGCGACAACAGCGCACGCGCCAGTGCCAGGCGCTGCAACTCGCCGCCGGAGAGCGACAGGTCAGATCCCGGTACGCTGTCGTAGCCGCGCGGCAGTGCCATGATGCGCCGGTCGAGACAGGCGAGGCGGGCCGCCTGGCGAATCTCGTCAAGCCCAGCATCAGGACGCAACAGCGCGATGTTGTCGGCCAGAGAGATCTCCAGCGCCGCCGCCTGTTGGTCCACCAGCACGATATGCCGGTGGCGTACCGCGTCGGGTAGATCCCGCAGCGCCACGCCGCCGATGCTTATCTCGCCGCGCCCGGCATCCATGTAGCGCGCCAGCAGGTGCAGCAGGGTGCTCTTGCCGGAACCGGAGGCGCCGACCAACGCCACCAGACTGCCGTCCGGCAGTGCAAGATCGATATCGCTCAGCACCGCCTCACCCTCGTAAGCATGCCCCAGGCCGCTCACCCTCACCGCACCGTCGGCCGGCGGCGTGGTCGCACGGCCTTCGGCCAGTGGCGCCTGAGCGAACACCTGTTGCAGACGTTCGGCGGCGGCGCGGGCGCTCAACAACGCATCGCCGCCATGTCCGAGCGCCTGAACCGGCGCGGCCATCGCCCGCAGCAGGAGCAGGAAGGCGCAGACCTGTCCCAGCGCCAGAGGCACGCCCAGGCTATCGAGCAGCAGCGCACCGAGTACGACCCAGGCCAGCAGCCAGGGGGTGGATAGCTGCAGGTAGACCAGTGCCGCCAGATGCCCGGCCCGCGCCACCCAGGCAGCGAACGCCTCGCCGAAAGCCCGCGCCGACGCCTCGACACGGCGTTGCACGCCGGCATCGGGATATTGCCGCGCCAGCAGCAGGTTGTGGGCGAACTCGCCGTAATCCGCCGCGAGGGTTTCCAGGGCGGCGTTGCGGCGTAGCACCTGATCGCGGTAACGCGCCGAACGCAGCCGCAGAAAGCCAGCGCAGGCCAACGCCAACGGCAGCAAGCAGAACAACAGCAGCCAGGGTTGCAACCAGGCCAGCCATAGCATCGCCGCCAGCGGCACCACCAGCAGATTGCTGAGATCGTTGGGCGCATGCGCGATCAACTGATGCAAGGCCCGTACGTCCTGCTCGACACGTCGCGCCACACCGTCCTGGCCCCGGTGAACGAACCACGCCAGCGGTAATCGTTGCAGATGCGACAGCAGGCGCCAGCGCAGGTCATGACAGAGATCCGCATCGACCTGGTGGGCTAGATGTGCAGCCAGCGCCTGACAGCTCAACCACACCAGCAGGGCCAGCAGCACCAAGGCCAGCAGCGCCGATGGCGCCCGTCCCTGCGCCAGGGGCTCGGCCAGCCAGGCGAGCAGCATCCATGGCAGCAGCGAGCAGAGCCCGGCCACGGCCTGCAAGCCCATGGCCAGGGACATCCGCCCGCGATAGGGACGCAGCAGACGCCATAGCACCGGGGTCATGACGCGGGCTCCAGGATCTGCTCCAGCCTCGCCGATGCCAGGGATCGCGGCGGCGCCTCGGGGAACCCCAGACACTCGGCGATACGTTGCCACAGGGCGGCGACTTCCAGGCTGCGCTGGTTACGCTGGCGCACCGCATCTCCGTCAGCCAACAGCGCCAGCGCTTCGGCTGCCGCTGCCGGCCATAGCCGCTGATGGATCTGCGTCCAGCTACACGGCTCGGCGTACCAGAGCTGAGCGCTGGGTAGCGGCTCGCCGGGGAGCTCGTCGAACAACGCGAACAGGCCATCGTCGTCCTCGGCCGGCACAGCCACCGCCGGCGTCCACAGCAATGGGCCATGGGGCGTGAGCAGGCTCAGGGTGCCGCGGTCGGTGGTCAGACTGATGCGCTGCAGCAGGGTCATGCGTCCATCGTCGGCGTCGGCCAGTTCATTGAGCACCTGCAGACTCAAAGGCACCTCGGCCAGCACCAGGGACAGGTGGCGCATGCTCGACCGCGCGCTCGACGGCACCTCCAGCGAGCAGGAGCCGCTCCCCTCCAGCAGGGCAGCGAGAATGTCCAGGGTGGCGAACCCCACCTGCACGCCACAGGCCACGTCCAGATGACGAATGCCCCGACGCCGACGTAGTTGTCGGCCCAGCTCGATGAAGCGCGCCACCGCCGGCAGTTGCGGATAGAAGGTGTTGAGCAGACAGGTCCGCCCCAGACATTCGGCACGACGCAGCAGATGCTGCCATTCGCGCGGCAACAGCGGATGCTCGATCAGCACATCGATGCCACGCGCCATCAGCGCCTCCGCCAAGGCTGGGCCCTGCTCGCCGCGGGCCGCCCCGCCGACCGCGACGCACGCCAGCCGGATATCGTCCGGCAGGGCCGCGACGTTGCACCAGCACTCGACATTCAGACGCGCTGCCAGGGCCTGGGAGCGTCGGCTGCCCTGGCCGAGAATACCGCGCAGGTCAAAACGCGGGTCGGCGGCGATGCCGGCGGCGTAGAACTGGCCGAACCGGGAACCGGCGACCACCACGGAATGGACGTCGCTCATCGCGTCCCCTCCTCTGTCAGCAGGCATTGCGCCAGGGCCTCGCCCAGGCAGTCGAAGTGTCCGCCGACAATCTCCTGGACACGGCAAGCGCCGAGCGCGGCAGCCCGCCACTCACACTCCAGGGCGTCGGCGTAGCGCGGCACCAGCGGATTACCGGCGTTCGGCACGAACAGCCGCAGGGCGCCGACGTAGGGCGCCGGTGTCTCGGCCTGGCTGGCGCGCACCGAGTGGCAGAACAGCCGGTAAAGGGTGTCCCGTTCGAGACTAGCGGCATCGGCGCTGCCGCTGGCCGCCTGCAATACGCGGGCACGCAGGGCGGCGAGATCGGCCAGGTTCGGCAAATCTGCCAGCGCTTCGTCGCCCAGACGTTCCGGCGTCTGCACGAGCGCCGCCTGCACGGCCTGGCCGAGCTGCTGCGGCGCAGGGAAGCCGAGCGCTGCGGTATCCAGGCCCAGGGTGGCAGCGAAGCTGAACAACAGCAGGCGCTCGTCGTCCACGCAATAGGGGATGCGGTAGCTGGAGACGATATCCAGGTGGCGCACCCGCACCCCTCGCTGTATCAGGGCCTTGGCCATTTCCAGGGCCAGCAGCCCACCGGAGCAGTAGCCGAGCAGATCGACCTCGCGCAGCCCGGCCGCCTGTAGCGCCTCGGCATAGCGCCGGCCCAAGTAGGCGTTGAGGTGCTCGGCAGGGATCGCCAGGTAGGCGTCGCTGTCGTGCACCGCCAACCCCAGCAGCGGCCGCTCCTCGCCCAAAGCGCGCAGCAGTGGCCGGTAGGGCAGCAGCGTACCCAGCCCTTCGTGGATCAACACCCGCGGTGTCCCCTCGCCGGCCACCAGCCGCACCAGCGGATCGAGCGAAGGCCGGCCCGAGCCGAGGGGCGCGGGTGGCTGGGATGTGACCTCCGGCACGACACCGCGAGGCGTCGGCATACCCTGCTCAGGCGCCTCATCGGGTGTGGCACGCAGACGTTCGGCCAGACCGCGCGGGGTCGGCTGGCTGAGCGCCCAGCGCAGCAGGCGATCGAATGGATGACGACGCGCTTCCTCCAGCCGCTCGCGCAGACGCGCGATCAGCTGGGCGATCAATAGCGAGTCGCCGCCGGCAGCGAAGAAGTCCTGTTCGACCCCCAGCCCGGGGCTGTCCAGCACCTCGCACCAGAGCGTCAGCAGCGCGCGCTCCAACCCGTCCGTCGGCGTCTGGGCAGTGCCGCGATTCGGGTTCGGCTGGGGCCGGCGGGCGAAACCAGCCAGGGCCTTGCGATCGATCTTGCCATTGCCGGTGACCGGCAGGCGTTCGAGCACCCGAACCTGTGCCGGCAGCATGTAGCGAGGTACCCGTGTTGCGGCGAAAGCCAGCAGCTCGGCTGGCTCCAGGCGCGCCCGGTCGGTCTTGCTGCGCGCCAGCAGGAGATCGTAGCCGAGCAGGTCGAGGGCACTGCCGGGCGCTACCACGCTGCACGCCAGGTCACCCGGCTCGCGCGTCAGCCAGTCGAGCCACTGCCCGGCATGCACGAACAACTGGTGTTCCTGAGCCCGGAGGTCGCGCGGGGCTTCCATCATCAGGCTCTGACTGACGCTGATTTCGTTGTGCTCACGGGTCAGCTCCTGGATCACCAGCCAGGCGTCGGCATTCAGCAGCTGGCGCAGGCCGGACAGCAGCCGCGGGGTGTCCACGGCGTTGTTCAAGGCCCCGGAGCTGAGCACGATGTCCACCGAGTGTGGCGCCACCCCCTGGTCGAGGAGATCGCCGTTCATATCGAAGCGGCCGAAGCGCACCCAGGGCTGGCCGGCGAAACGTTCGCGGGCGGCAGCGAGGAAGTAGCTGGAGACGTCGCTGAACAGATAATCCACCTCCACACCACTCGCCACCAGCGGCGCCAGCCGGGCGATCACCGCGCGGCTGGCGGCGGCGGTGCCGGCGCCCAGTTCCAGCAGACGCCAGCGCCTCTGCGGTTGCCGTTCGACGATGGCGGCGATGGCCTCGGCCATGGCGTCATGCAGCGCCTGGGCATGCAGACCTTGGCTGTACATGGCCTCGGCGATGCGCGCCGACCCCTGCGGGAACATCAGTGCCGCCGGGCTGATCCGCCCGGCCAACTGTTCGCCAAGAGACTGCGCGCTGTCGCGCAGGTAGGCGACCAGTTCCGCCGGCCAGAGCGACGCCGGTGCGCATTCGGCGAACGCCGCCCAGGCCGCATCCGGTGGCAGCGTGGGACGCTCCTCACACCCCAGCCAACCCTCATCTTCGACGCGCAGGTAGCCCCCCTCGTGCAACTGGCGTAACCAGTGGCGCAGCAGGCGCTGTCGCTCCTCGGCGAGACCCAGGCGCTGGCACAGGGTGGCGACATCCAGCGGCACGCGGCTGGCGAACAGACAGCTGCCGGCCAGCCACGCCGCCAAGGAGGCAAGACAAGCGCGATCGAGGGCCGCGACCGCGTCGGCAATCGTCTCGAGGCTACCCCAGTCGCGCCGCAAGGCCTGCGCCGCCAGCTGGCGCACCGCATCGAGCGCCGCCTGTGGGTCTGTATCGCCCGATTCCTGCGCGTGCAGGGTGACGAAGCTGGCCAGACTCCGCTCATGGGCCTCACCCAGCACCACAGTGGCCGCCAGATTGACCTGCGGATGAGCACCCAGCGCGGCGTCCAGCTCGGCCAGCTCGATACGGTGCCCGCGGATCTTCACTTGATCATCCTCGCGACCGAGGAACTCGATGCTGCCGTCGGCCAGATAACGGCCAAGATCGCCGGTGCGGTACAGGCGGCGGCCATCGCGATGCCGCACGAAGCGCTCGGCCGTTCGCTGCGGATCGTCGGCGTAGCCGAGCGCCAGCCCCACCCCGCCAATATGAATCTCGCCGCGTACCCCGGGCGGGCAACACCGGCCACGCGCATCCAGGACCTCCACGCTCTGCCCGCGCAAGGCGCGGCCATAGGGAATACTGGCCATATCGGCATGCTGCGGGCGGATCGCCTGCTCGATCGACCAGATCGCCGCCTCGGTGGCGCCGCCCAGACTGAACAGTGCGCTTTCCGGCCAGCGCTGCCACCAGCGAGTCGGCAGGCTGACCGGAATCCAGTCACCGGACCAGAGCACGCAACGCGGCCCAGGCAAGCGCCGCTCGGGTTCGCTCTCCAGATAGTCGATCAACATCTGGCCCTGAGCCGGCACCGAGTTCCACAGGCTGATGGCATGGCGTTCCATCAGCTCGACCCAATGCGACGGGTCGCTGCCGCGTGCGGGGTCCGGCAGGATGATCTGCGCGCCCACCGCAGTGGCCCCGAACAGATCGTAGACCGACAGATCGAAGCTCAGCTCGGCCAGCCCGAGGAGTCGGTCATGCTCGCCAACCGCGTAGCGCTCGTTGATATCGAGCAGCGTGTTGCCCACCGCGGCGTGGCTGAGCATCACCCCCTTGGGCGTACCGGTGGAGCCCGAGGTGTAGATCACGTAGGCGAGGTCATCCGCTGACACTTCCGCGGCGGGCGGCGGCGGCCAGTCGTGATCGGCCTCCAGACGATCGATGGCCAGACAGGGACAGCCGGTCTCCTGGGCATCGTGTTCCAGACAGACCAGCGCCGCGACGCCCGCACTGTCCAGGATCGCCTGGCGGCGCAGCAGCGGCTGGCGGATATCCAGTGGCACATAGGCGGCGCCGGCCTGGATCACGCCAAGCACCGCGACCAGTTGCGCGGCGCTCTTGGGCAGCATCACCGCGACCCGCTGGCCACGGCCCACGCCCTGCGCCGCCAGTGCACGACGCAGGGCGCTGGCGTGCTGGGCGACCTGGCGGTAGCTGTAGCTGCCACTGGCGTCGTGGATCACCGTTGCCTCGGGGGTCAGCAGGGCACGCTCGGCGAAGCCTGCGGCGATGCTCCGCGCGCTGCCGGGCAACGCCTGCGGCAGCGCTTCCAGGGACGCCGCGGCCTCGTCGTCACGCCAGGCAAGCGGGCTCTGCGCCAGTTGCCGTAACAGGCCGACGAAGTCGTCGAACATGGCTTGCGCCTGACCTTCGGGGAACAGTCCCAGGCGCACATCCCAGCCGATCTCCAGCCCACCGAACTGGTCGGTGACCTGGCAATCCAGCCACACCTGCGGCGTCTGACTGATCATGTAGCGCGGCGCGCGCGGCCCCTCGCCCTCACCGAGCAGCCGCTGCACGCTGCCGATACCACTGGTGAAGACCACCGGCATCAGGTCAGCGCCACGTCCCCGCCGACGGGCCAGTTCACGCAGCAGATCGACGCCACCGAACGTCGCGTGGTCGAGGTCGTCGAACATCTGCGCACCGATACGCCGCGCACGCTCGACGAAGCTATCGCCCTGACGGCTGTCCACCGCCAGCAGGCTGAGGGCGGTGAAGTCGCCGAGTACCTGCGGCAACTGAGGGTGCAGCGGCGGCCGATTGAGCACCGTCAGGTTGAGGCAGAACGCCGGGGTCTGGCTCCAGCGCCCCACGGTCTCGGCGAATGCCGCCAGGGCCACGCCCGCGGCACTCAACCCGTATTCCGCGGCGCGGGTACCGAGGCTCTGCCAGTCGGCTTCATCGAGCCGCGCGTGCCAGTGCTGGAAGCGCGTGGCATGGGTGTCCGGCTGCGCCCGCAGCGGCAGGTCGGGGCGACCTGGTAGACCGTCCAGACGCGCCAGCCACCAGTCGCGGTCACGCTGCCAGGCCGGCGACTGGCGACGGCGCTGCTCGACCCCAACATAGTCGCGGAAGGTCGCCTGCAATGGAGGCTCTGTGCCCTGTGGATCGAGATAGCGCTGGCGCCATTCGCCGAGCAGCAGTTGCAGGCTGGCGTAATCGATCAGGGTGAAGTCCACCGAGCAGTGCAGCACGCAGGCATGCCGACCCAGACTCAGTTCGGGGCGCAGGATCGGCCACCGGTCGAGCGCTACGCAGGCATGATCGAGACGCTCGCGCACCCGGCCCAGATGCGCCTCGAAATCCGCCTCGTCGAGTTCCGCGCAAGGGTGCACGGCCAACGTCTGCCAGGGCACCTCGGGCAGTACCCGCTGCCAGGTGTTGTCCTCGATCACCGCGCGCAGCATGGGATGGCGAGCAACCAAAGCGTTCCAGGCCGCTTCCAGGCGTTCGGGGTCGGTGTCGGCTGGCCAGTCGTACTCGACGTAGAGATGGCAAGCGTTGCCGCCGTAGTCGAAAGCCGCCTGGCGGCCCAGCACGTAGGCGGCCTGAACCGGGGTCAACGGGAAGCGCTGATGGGCAAGCTCGGGCTCGGCGCGCCAGTCCGGGCCACCCTCAAGATGTTCCAGCAATGCCTCGCGCTCGGCCCGCAGGCGCTCGGCAAGGTCGGCGTCGAGGGCGCCTTGGGGCGCACGGTAACGCAGGCGGCCCTCCTCGCTCCAGAGTTCGATGCGGCGGCTATGGCAGGTTTCCAGCAGTTCGCCCAGGCTCATAGGACGCCCTCTTCCATCGGCTTGTCAGCGAGGTCGACGGCCGGCTTACGCACCTTGTCAGCGAGGGCGGCCAGGGTCGGCTGACGATAGAAGTCGGCCATGCCTAGACGCACACCGAAGCGCTCGCGAACTTGGGCCAGCAGACGGGTCGCCAGCAGGCTATCGCCGCCGAGGCTGAAGAAGTTGGCATCGCGCTGCCTTACCGGACGTTCGAGCAGCGCCGCCCAACATTCGGCGAGCGCCTCTTCGTGGGCTTGCAGCGGCTCCCCCGCCACCTCCTCGTCGCGACCCTGGCCCAGCGCACGGCTCATGCTGTGCGCCAGACGACGGCGGTCGACCTTGCCATTGGCGTTCAATGGCAGGGACGGCAGACACCACAGATGGTCCGGGCGCATCGCCTGCGGCAGGCGCGCCGCCAAGGTGGCGTGAAGCGCAGCGGCATCGAGTCCGACGCCCGGTGACTGCGCCTGAATCAGCGCGACGCGTTCGCTGCGCCACAGGCAGTGCGGCGTCAGCCCCACCTCGGCGATCTCCTCCAGTAGCGTGGGTAACGGCGCCAGACGCAGCGGCCGCGGGTCGAGCAGCGCGGCGCCGAGCAGTGCCAGAGGTGAGTCGCGCAGCAGATCGATCAGCAGCAGACTGCCTTGCGGCCGCAGTAGTGACACCGCCAGCGCCAGCCCCTCGCGGCCGGTATCGTAGGTATGCAGCGCGGCGAAGCTGATCACCCGGTCATAGCGGCCAAGGTGTTCCGCCGGTAGCAGGCCGTCGTCCAGTAGCTGGGTCGCCCACTGCGACGGCAGGCGCGCAGCGGCGGCATCGAGCAGGCCACGACTGCGCTCGAAGAGCGTCAATTCGAGCGCCGGGTGCATCCGCGCGATCAACGCCGGGTCAAGCCAGAGTCCGGCGCGGGTATCGACGATGGCCACCCGCAAGCGCTCGCCATTGGCCGGCGTCGGCAGCGCTTCCAGCATGCGCGCCAGAGCCTCGCGGCCATCCGGCAGACGCGCGGCCAGCGCCTGTGGCGCAAGCCAGGGATCGAGAAGCAGTGCAGCAGCCTGCTCCCCGCTGAGCTGAACACGCAGGGCGTCATCCATGGCGGCCAGGTCCGCGGCCTGCCAGCCGAGCCGCTGCAACGCGTCGTCGCACGACGGCAGCCGGTGCGTGGCGGAGTCCTCCAGCCAGTCGCGCCAGCGCTGGCGCAGGGCATCATCGAGTGCCAGCGGCGCCTCCAGCAGCGTACCAAGCAGCGTTCGGGTCACCACCGTTTCAGCCTCGGCCAGGCTCTCGAAGCGATGTGCCTCCGGCACCTGCGTGGCGCTATCGGCGCGCTCTGCCAGGCGCGGCACCAGCACCGCGCCAATGCTCGCAGTAGCACCCTCGAGCACGACCGCGCAGGCGCTTTCCACCCCGGGCGGGACGCACAGCGCGGACTCCACCTCGCCCAGTTCGATACGCTGACCGCGCACCTTCACCTGCTGATCGACCCGGCCGAGGAATTCCAGGGTGCCATCGGGCCAGTAGCGTCCACGATCCCCTGTGCGGTACCAGCGGCCCTGGCCATCGTGGACGAAACGCCGCGCGCTCAGCTCGGGATCGTTGCGATAACCACGGGCCAGGCTGGCGCCACCGATCCACAGCTCGCCGACCACCAGATCCGGCACGTCACGCCCCTGCGCGTCGACCACCCGGTAGGCCTGCCCGGGCAGCGGGCGGCCATAGGGAATCGAGCGCCAGTGTGGCGGCACCGTATCGACGCTTTGCAGGTTCGACCAGATGCCCGCCTCGGTGGCGCCACCGAGCACATGGAGCTCGCATGCGCTGTCGCAACGCGCACGCAGGCGCGCGGGCAGATCCAGCGCCACCCAATCGCCGGACAGCAGCACCGCGCGCAGGCTACGGTAGTCGGCCTGGCTGGCAGGCAGGCTAAGGGCCATTTCCAGCAGGGCCGGTGCCGAGTTCCACAAGGTCACCCCATGGTGCTGGATGGCCTGTGCCCAGGCGGCGGCATCGCGCGCCTGTGCCTGGCTTGGCAGAATCAGGCTGGCGCCCGCACCGAGGCCACCGAACAGGTCGAACACCGAGAGATCGAAGTCCAACGCCGAAACCGTCAGCAGGCGATCCGCCTCGCTCACCTGCAGCAGATCGAGCAAGGCGTCGATGGTATTGATCGCCGCCGCGTGACTGACTTCCACACCCTTGGGCACCCCGGTGGAGCCGGAGGTGTAGATGACATAGGCGCTGGCCTGTGGCGACAGTGGCAACGGTGCGGCCAGGGCCGGCATGCACGCCAAACGCTCGCTATCCCAACGCGGCGGCGAGGCCTGCGGGTCGTCCAGCCCGGCAATGACCAGGCGCACCCCGGCTGCTTCCTCGATCAGGCGTCGGCGCGCCGGCGGCTGGTCGATGTCCAGCGGTACATAGCAGGCCCCCGCCGCGAGCACGGCGAAGACCGCCGCAACCTGCTCAGGCCCGCGCGGCAGGCTGATCTCCACCGCGTCCCCCGGCCTGACGCCGGCGGCGCACAGGCCACCGGCCATGCGCAGGGCGCGCTCGGCCAGTTCGCCACGGCTGATGCACCTGTCGCGGTAGCAGAGCGCGACGGCGGACGGCGCGGCCAGCGCGCGGGCAAAGAAATCGTGATGCAATGTGCGCGGAGCAGCGAGCGACGGCTGACCATTCAGCCTGGCCCGGCGCGCCTGCTGCGCCCAAGGCAACGGCAGGCCGAGCGGTCGCTCCCAGGCACTGTCGCAGAGTTGCTGGAGCACACCCACATAGGCGTCGAACATGGTTTGCAGCATGCCCTCGGGAAACAGCCCGATAACGCTGTCCCATGCCAGCAGGATGCCATCGTCGACCCGGTAGAGCTGATGGTCGAGCCACACCTGCGGCGTTTGCGAGAGCATGTCATGGAGCTCGCCGAAAGCTTCGCGGAAGGCCGTCGGCACGAAGGTCTCCTCACCCAGGTTACTGGCGAACACCACCGGCGCCGAGCGCGGCTGCCCCTGCCGACGCGCCTCGCGCAGCACCTCCAGCGCCGGGAACGCGGCATGGTCGATGGCACCGTGAAGACAGCGCTGAAAGTCTTTCACCGCCTCGACGAAGGGCCGACTGGCGTCCATACGGCATTCCAGCAGCAACAGGGTGGTGAAATCGGCGATCACCTCGCCAATGCGCGGATCCTCGTCGTGACGATTGAACAGCGGCACGTTCAGCAAGAATTCCGCGGTCTCGCTCCAGCGCGCCAGGATCGTGGCGAAGGCGCAGCCGAACACGCTCGACAGGGTCACGCCATGGCGTGCCGCCAACTGCTCGAGGGACTGGCTCTCGCGGGCGCAAAGCGTGAACGCCAGGCGCTGGGTGTGGGGCCGTTGAATCGTCTCCGGCGCACAGGCCAATGGCAGGGCCGGCGCATCCGGCAGGCTCGGCAAGCGTTGCAGCCAATACGCACGGGCCCGCGCCTCGGTCTCTTCATCCCGCACCGCGCGACGTGCCAAGTGATCGGCGAAGTGCAGCGCGGGCGGCGGCGCCAGATGCGCCGGCGCCGTGTAGGCAGTGCCCAGCTCGGCGAGCAGCAGGCGCAGGCTCTCGACATCGGCCGCGAGCAGATCGAGGCTCAGCCAGAGGCGATCTTCGCCTGCCGGCATGCGCACCAGCCCGAGCAGGAACACCTGCCCCTGTTCCACCGCCAGGCACTCGTTGGCGCGCCACTGGCGCAGGGCCTGCCAGTCGCGTTCGGCCTGTTCCGGGGGTAGTTCGCGCCACTCCTGCAGGTCGAAGCAGGGCAGCGGTGGTGACGCGAGAATCTGCTGACACCCGTCGATGAAGCGCGCTCGCAGCATCGGGTGGCGCTGGCGCACGCACTGCGCCGCCACGGCCAGGCGCTGCGGATCGAGATCGCACGCGCGGAATTCGAGAAACGCATGACAACTGACGTTCCCCAGCACCTCGTCGGCGCCCCTGCCCAGCCAGTAGGCCTGCTGCACGGAAGAGAGCGCGAAGGGCTGGCCAGGTGCCAGCGAGGTTTCCGGCATCGCCGGCGTCGGCGCGGGTACGGTATCCACCAAGAGGTCGAGCCAGTCGCCCAGACAAGGACGCTGCGCCAGTTGGGCGAAATCTACCGCCGCACCGCCCGCCCGCAAGCGCTCCTGAAGGTACATCAGGCGAATCGAATCGAGGCCACAGCCCAGCAGATCGTCGTCGTCCGCCAGGGCGCGAACATCGTCGAGTGGCTCACCAAGCAGTTCGGCGAGTTGCTCGGTCATCCAGTCGCGCAGCGCGGAACGCGAATCGAGGGGCAGATCCATGGAGGCTCCCTGAGGCAGGCATCTGAAGTCGACTGCCGTTATGGCAGTTATTATCAAATGCGACCTTATCTCATTTAATGAAGGAGCCTAAATGACGCGGCTTTAGGCAGCCGCACTGTTTCGTTAGATGTAGCGCCCGCGGACTAGCGGATGTCGCTCGGTGAGACGCCATAGCGCTTGCGAAAAGCGATGGAAAAATGCGCCGGGCTATAGCCCACGCGATAGGCCACCGTCGATACATTCATCTCCTCATCACAGAGCATCCGGTGCGCCTCGCGCAGACGATACTCCTGCAGGTAAGCGAATACGCTGGTGCCAAAGACCTTGCGGAAGCCGGCGGTCAGCTTGCGCGGGTTCGTGCCCACGCGACGGGCCAACGTATCCAGTGATGGCGGATCCTGCAACGCGCCGATCAGGATGTCGCGGGCAGCGTGCACGCGCTCGACTTCGCCGCAGGTGATGCGCTGTCCGGCGGAAGAAGGCGACTCGCCGGAGAGAAACTGAGCGCTCACCGCAGCCATTTCGAGCGCTTTGCCGCCCAGGTAGAGGTCGCGAGCCGGACCGACCATTTGGCAGGTATCGATCTGCGAGGCCAGTGCCTGCATCGCCCGTGGCGCCGGGCAGCTCATGATCTTCGGATCGCCGCCGGGGCGCCGGGTCAGTCGCTCGGGAAACCCGCCGATGCGACTGCTCAACACCTCGACACCGAGTTGGACGATGGTATAGCGCAACGGTTGGTCGGTGGCGTAGATCTGTGCCGAGCTGAACTCTCCGTCGTTGGCGATGGTGCACAGGCTCGGTCCCTCGATGAGGTGCTCGGGCTGACCGGGAACCCGGCAGCGCAGCCGGCCACTCTGCACCAGGATAAGCCGCAGACCCCGTTCCAGCGGCTCCTCGTACCACGCCTCGTTGGATGACAGGAAGGTCCCGGACACCAGCTTGAGGTTCAGGTCGAAGTGCGCGACGCCGGCCCGGTTACCGGGTGCCGGCCCGACGCCACCCGACTTCGGGGCAATGATTGTGATGGCCATCGAATGTTCCTGTAGTCCGGGCGCCGCCGACATGGCAGGGCCTTGCTGAGCGCAGAGGGACAGGCGCGCTTTTTAGCCGCGACGGGCACCGCATCGCGCCTCCCGCCACCGCACCGAACGAAAAAGTCCCGCCATCGAAAGGCGTCCGCTTGCGCGCCCCTCCACAACCCGCAGATGATAATAAATCTCATTTACATGAAATGACAATCGACCGCTCCCTCGGAGACCGCATGACGCCCACGTCCACGCTTCCCTCATCCCTCGAGGATGCTCCCGACTGGCCAGACGACTTCGTTCGTCGCTATATCGAAGCCGGCTATTGGCAACCGACTAGCTTCGCCGAAGCCCTGGCCGCTAGGGCCACTGACCACCCGCAGCGGATCGCCCTGTGCGACACCGAACAACGCCTCACCTATGCCGACTTACTGGTTCGCTGCCGACGTCTGGCGGCGGGTCTGCGTCACATCGGTCTGGCGTGCGGCGACACGGTGGTGCTGCATCTGCCCAATAGCATCGCGTTCGTCGAAACCTGCTTCGCCCTGTTCCAGCTCGGCGTCCGTCCGGTCATGGCCCTGCCCGCCCATCGCCAGCATGAAATCGGCGGTTTCTGCCATTTTAGCGGCGCCAAGGCCTACATTGGCGCCGAGCGGATCGATGGTTTCGACCCACGGCCAATGGCCCGCGAACTGCTCGCCAGCGGCGCCTGCCAGATGGCGCTGATTCACGGCGAGGCCGAAACCCCGTTGCAACCGCTGGAGCCCCTTTACCAGGCACAAGCGCTGGAAGAATGTGCCGCGCGTGCCGGAGATATCGCCTGTTTCCAGCTTTCCGGCGGTACCACCGGTACCCCAAAGCTGATACCCCGACGCCATCGTGAGTATCTCTACAACGTGCGGGCCAGCGCCGAGCTCTGTGGCTTCGACGAACACACGGTCTACCTTACCGCCCTGCCGATGGCACACAACTTCACCCTCTGTTGCCCAGGCGTGATCGGCACCCTGCTGGCTGGCGGTCGGGTGGTGGTCAGCCAGCGCAGCGATCCCGAGTACTGCTTCGCACTGATTGCCCACGAAAGGGTCAGCCACACCGCACTGGTACCGCCACTGGCGATGCTCTGGCTGGATGCCCAGGAAAACCGACGCGCCAACCTCTGCAGCCTGCGCCTGCTCCAGGTCGGCGGCTCGAAGCTTGGCAGCAACGCGGCGCGGCGCGTCACCCCGCTGCTCGGCTGTCAGTTGCAGCAGGTGCTGGGGATGGCCGAGGGGCTGATCTGCTACACCCGCCTGGACGATCCGCCGGAGCGTGTCCTGCATACCCAGGGTCGCCCTCTGTCACCGGACGACGAGGTGCGGGTGGTCAACGCCGAAGGCCGCGAGGTCGGCCCCGGCGAGGTTGGCGAACTGCAGGTGCGCGGCCCCTACACCATCCGCGGCTACTACCGTCTGCCCGAGCACAACGCCATCACCTTCAGCGAAGACGGCTTCTACCGCACGGGCGACCGAGTCAGCCGTGACGTCGACGGCTATCTGGTGGTGGAGGGCCGTGACAAGGATCAGATCAACCGTGGCGGAGAGAAGATCGCAGCGGAGGAAGTGGAGAACCTGCTGATCGCCCATCCCCAGGTACACGATGCCGCCGTGGTGGCGATGCCAGACAGCCTCCTCGGCGAGCGCACTTGTGCCTTCGTCATCCCACGTCAGCCGGCACCTTCGACGCTGAAACTGAAGCAGTACCTGAACGGCTGCGGCCTGGCGGCATTCAAGGTGCCGGATCGCATCGAACTGATTTCGGCGTTCCCGCATACCGGCATCGGCAAGATCAGCAAGAAGGATCTGCGCGAGCACCTGCGCCGCGAGTTGGAGGAACGCTCATGAGCCCCCACTGGATCCGCCCCTGGCGCCTGACGCCGATGCCGCGCCTGCGCCTGGCCTGCTTTCCCCACGCCGGCGGCAGTGCCAGCTTCTTTCGCCACTGGAGCGACCACCTACCCGCCGATATCGACCTGATCGCCCTGCAGTACCCAGGTCGCGAAGAGCGTTTCAACCAAACACCGGCAACCCGTTTGGCCGATCTGGCCGACGGCGCCGCCGACGCGCTGCGCGAATTCGCCGACACTCCGCTGGTGCTGTTCGGCCACAGCCTCGGCGCGGCGCTGGCCTATGAGACGGCACTGCGCCTGGAAAGCGCTGGCGTAGCACTACGCCACCTGTTCGTCTCCGCCCACCCGGCACCACATCGACAACGCGGCGGAGCACTGCACAGGGGTGACGAAGCCGCGCTGCTGGCAGATATCCAGCGCCAGGGCGGTGCCAGCGAGTTGCTCGAAGATGCCAAACTGCGCGCGCTATTCCTGCCGATCCTGCGCGCCGACTACCAGGTGATCGAAACCTACCAGCGCGTGCCCCCCATTGCCTTGGACTGCTCACTCGACGTGCTCCTCGGCGAGCGTGACGAGGAGGTCAGCCGCGCCGAGGCGCACGCCTGGGAAGATGCCAGCCGGCAACCGGTGGCGCTGCGGCGTTTCCCCGGCGGCCACTTCTATCTGACCGAAATGCGCGACGCGGTGATCGAGCATCTGCTGCATCGCCTCGCTCATCCTTCCCACCGTTCCCGGGAGATTGCCCGATGAAAACCCCAGATCCGATGAAAATCCCAGAAGCGTGCTCCAGCCTGGCGGATATCCGCGATGCCATCGATCGAATCGACCATGAGATCATCGAGGCACTCGGCCGGCGCATGGACTATGTCAAGGCCGCCTCGCGCTTCAAGGAGAGCGAATCGGCGATACCAGCGCCCGAGCGCGTCGCGGCGATGCTCCCGCAACGCGCCGCCTGGGCGCGGGAGCATGGTCTCGATGCTGACTTCATCGAGAACCTGTTCGTTCAGGTCATCCACTGGTACATCGATCAGCAAATCGACTACTGGCGCCAGACCCGAGGTCGCGCATGAACCGGGCAGCGCTGCCGAGCCGGTATCTGGCGCGCCTGCATGACACCCTCGCACGTGCCATCGAGCAGGCGGAAAAGCTGGCGCATCCGGTGCTGGCGGCGATCTCGTTCGACATCGATCCGATCGATCCGCTCCAGGTCTTGGGTGCCTGGGAAGACCAGCGAACGCCCTACCTGTATTGGGAACAGCACGAGCTGACGTTCTTTGCCTGGGGCTGTGCCCTGGAATTGAACGGCCACGATGAGAAACGCTTCACTCAGGTCGAGGAGAACTGGCGTCTGCTCCGTGCCGATGCTGTCGTCGCCGGCCCGCTGGCGCCACGCCTTTGCGGCGGCTTCCGCTTCGATACGTACGGCCAGCGCGAAGCGCACTGGCAGGCCTTTGCCGATGCCAGCCTAATGCTCGCCAACGTCACGGTGATACGCCAGAACCAGCAGCATCATGTGCTCTGCCAGCATCTGGCCAAGCCCGGCGAGGACGCTCTCGCCCTGGCCACTGACTATGACGCCGCACTGCGGCATCTATGTCGACCCGCCAAGCCTCGGGCACTACCGCCACGCAGCGAGCGGCAGGAGAGCCACTCGACACTGACGCGTCGACAGTGGGAGGGCAAGGTGGCGGAAGCCGTGCAGAACATTCGCCAGGGATGCTTTGGCAAGGTCGTTCTGGCGCGCACCCAGACTCAGGCACTTGGCGACGTCGCCCCCTGGCAGATCATCGAGCAGCTGCGTCTGCGCCACGACGATGCCCAGCTATTCGCCTGCCGCCGCGGTGACGCCTGTTTCATAGGCGCCTCGCCGGAGCGCCTGGTCAAGGTCGACGCTGGCGAGGTGATCACACATGCCCTGGCCGGAACCATCAGCCGTAGCGGCGACGCCCAGGAAGATACTCGGCTCGGCCAGTCCCTGCTCGACAGTGCCAAGGACAGACACGAGCATCGACTGGTGGTGGAGGCGATTCGCGCAGCACTGGCGCCACTCAGCGAAGCGCTTGAGATCCCCGCTGTACCCAACCTGAAACGTTTGGCACGCATTCAGCATCTCGATACCCCCATCCGCGCCCGCCTCCTCGAGGGCTACGGGATCCTGGACCTGCTAGAGGCGCTACATCCGACCCCAGCGGTGGGAGGCTACCCGCGCATCGCGGCGCTGGGCTGCATACGCCAGCTCGAGGGTATGGATCGCGGATGGTACGCAGCACCTCTCGGTTGGCTCGATGGAGAGGGCAACGGCGATTTCCTGGTGGCGCTGCGCTCGGCCTTGCTCGTTCGCGGACAGGCATACCTGTTTGCAGGTTGCGGTCTGGTGGACGACTCGGAGCCATCCCATGAATATCACGAGACATGCCTGAAGCTGAGCGCCATGCAGGAGGCACTCACCGCAGCCATCGGACAGAGAGAGGCATTGTCCTAGTGAGACGCCGGCCATAGCGCAGTCGCGCCCCCTTGGCGCCACTAGCAGCAGGAAGCCCGCCCCACCTCCCAAGAAACGGCATCGATCATGGGTATCCAACGTCGGCTAGATACATCATCACGTCGCATAGCCTCATCGATCATGGCAGGATGCCAGGCATATCCCGCGAGGAGCGCCCCATGACGTCCCACCCCCTGCAACACCGCCACCACTGGGTCTTCGACATGGACGGCACGCTCACCGTCGGCGTGCACGACTTCCCGGCGATCCGGCGCGAGCTGGAAATCCCAGCGGAGGCGGATCTGCTCCACCACCTGGAGACGCTGCCCGCGGCCGAGCGCGATGCCAAGCACGCCTGGCTGCTGGAGCACGAGCGTGCGCTGGCACTCGCGGCCACCGCGGCGAGTGGCGCGGTCGAGCTGATTCTGACCCTGGCCCAGCGCGGCTGCCGGCTGGGCATACTGACACGCAACGCCAAGGAGCTGGCGCACATCACGCTGGAGGCGATCGGCCTGGCGGACTGCTTCGCCCACGCTGACGTGCTCGGCCGCGACGAAGCACCGCCCAAGCCTCACCCCGGCGGGCTGCAGCACTTCGCCAGCCGCTGGGCGCGGGCGCCGGATGAGCTGGTGATGGTCGGCGACAGCCCCATGGACATGGCCTGCGGCCGCGCTGCGGGCACGACCACGGTGCTCGTCAACGTCCCCGATAACCCCTGCCCCGAAGCGGTGGACTGGCACTTTCCGGACTGCCATGCGCTGCTATCAAAAGTGACACCGGCTGACCGTTAGGCAATCACGGCGCGTCACAGCCCGCGAGATATCTTCCGCCGAGGGATCGTTTACGCCCGGCGTCGGTCATAGTCATGCCGATCTCTGGCCATAAACATTATGTTATAACGTCCGTTTCGTTATCCATCGTCACCCATTTTCACGAGTCACCGTCATGGATAGAAGACGCTTCATCACCACGCTTCTGGCCACCTGTCTCCTGCCCAGCACCCGGGCGCTGGCCGCCAACCCGCTCACCCCCTTCACCCTGCAGGAAGACGACGACAGTGCCAGCTTCGTCATCGAGCTCGAGGGCAGCCACGAACACAAGGTGTTCACCCTGGATAACCCGCCGCGGGTGGTCATCGATCTGCCACAGGTGTCGCGCATTGCACCGTCGAAGGCCCCGCGCCAGCACGCCGGCATCGTCAAGGACGTGCGCACCGGGCGTCACGGCGACGGCATTCGTATCGTACTCGACCTGAAACGGCTCAAGCAGCCCAGGACCCAGGTGCGCCAGCTGGATGCCCACCGTGCCCAGCTGATCGTCAGCATCAACGATCCCGATCCGCTGATGGCGGCGGTCACCGCCGAGGCCGAGTCCCACCGCCAGCCGCGCAAGGCGATCATCGAGATCGATGCCGGCCACGGCGGCAAGGACCCCGGCTGCGTCAGCGCCGACGACCACTACGAGAAGTATGTCGCCCTGGGCGTGGCCGACGCACTCAAGACGCGGCTCCACGCGGACCCACGCTTCGAGCCGTCGCTGACCCGAGACAGCGACATCTTCATTCCGCTGCATCAGCGCGTGCTGATGGCCCGCGACCACCACGCCGACCTGTTCATCTCGATCCATGCCGATGCCGCGCCCACCCCGTCGGCGTCGGGGGCCTCGGTCTATATCCTCTCCGAGCACGGCGCCAGTTCGGCGATGGCACGCTGGCTGGCGGAGAGCCAGAACGCCGCCGACCGCTACGACTCGACCCGCGACAGCAACATCTATTCGGACGACCCCGACGTGCAGTCAGTGCTGATCGACCTGTCGATGCGCGGGACCGACGTCGCCAGCCAGAAACTGGCCAAGACCACGCTCGGCCATCTCGGCGAGGTGACCCACCTGCATCAGCACCGGGTCAATAAGGCGGCATTCGCGGTGCTCAAGTCGCCGGATATCCCCTCGATGCTGGTGGAGACCGGGTTCATGTCCAACCGCGCCGACTGCAAGCGCCTGCTGGTCAAGTCGCACCAGCAGGCGCTGGCCGAGGCACTGCACCAGAGCGTGGCCGACTTCTTCGAGGCCAACCCGTTGCCGGCGTGAAGCGCTCGCCACGCCTGGCGCTGCCAGCACCACCCGGCCACACCGTCAGCGACGGCGTGGCCGCCCTAAGCTCTTGTTAAGCGAGCCGGCGTAGAACACAGACGGTCACCCCGTTGCCAGACGCCGACAGCGCCAGGCGGCGGCTGACAAAAAGATGACCGTTTCGTTACCAATCCCTGCGCACCGCCCGCCGTCGCGGCGCTAGCATGGCGATCTGGTTTTTCCCGCACGCCGCTCGAGGACGCCCCCGTACCGCCATCATGGAAGCGCTCAACCTTCGCCTGTTCGACTGGCTCAACGCCCCCGCCCACGCCTCGCGGCTGACCCTGGATCTCGCCTACGCGCTGGCCATCTACGCCATCTACCTGGTGCCGCTGTTGATGATCGTCGGCTGGCTGCAGCGCGACCCGGCCCGCCAGCGCCTGGCGCTGCGCGGCCTGGTGGCCTGCGTCGCTGCGCTCGGCGTCAACAGCGTGATCGGGCTTACGTGGAGCCATCCGCGCCCGTTCATGCTGCCGGTGGGGCACACTTACCTGAGCCACGCCGCCGACAGCTCCTTCCCCAGCGACCACATGACGGTGATCACCGCCGCCGCGGTGACCCTGCTGCTGTCGCGGGAGCTGCGCCCGCTGGGGGTGATCTTCGCCGCCATCGGCCTGGGCATCGCCTGGTCGCGGGTCTATCTGGGGGTGCACTTCCCCCTGGACATGCTGGGGGCGCTGCTCATCTCCGGCTCGGTGGCCCTGCTCGCCGCGCGCTGCGAGGCCTACTACATGCCCGCGCTGCACCGGCTGGCCCGAGGCATTCACCGGCGGCTGCTGGCGCCGCTGATCGCCCGCGGCTGGCTGCCGCGCTAGCGGTGTGAGTCGAACGCCGAGATCCGGCCGGTGCTGGTCTGAATCTAGGCGCTGATGTGAATCTAGGCGCTGGTCTGAACCTAGGTACTGGTGTGGATCGTCGTCTCGACAGACAGGCCGACCGCGAGCCGATCGAGCCCGGGTTGATCGGGATCGAGCGTGATGCGAACAGGCAGTCGTTGGACGATCTTGGTGAAGTTGCCCGACACGTCGTTGCTCGACACGGGTGAAAAGGTCGTGCCGGTTGCCGGGGCCAGACTCTTCACGTGACCATGCAGATCGAGGTCCGGATAGGCGTCTACGGAGAGGCTCACTGGCTGTCCTGGCTTCACATGAGTGATGTCGACTTCGCGATAGTAGGCGGTGACGTAGATGGCGTGGACCGGCACGATAGCCAACTGCGCTGCGCCCGCCTCGGCCCAGGCCCCTACCCGAGCGGACTGCGCAGCGACGATCCCGTCGATGGGAGCCTCGATTCGCGTGTGCGACAGGTCCAATTTCGCTTGCCGACGTTGCGCCTTGGCCTGCGCCAACGCCGCCTCGGCGCCTTTCCGCTGTGCTTGGAGCACCTCGGTCTGCTGGCGCACACTCTCCAGCGTCGCCTGGTCCGCCTGTCGCTGCGCCTCCCGCGCGCGTGCATTGACACTGGCCTGCTGCGCATTCTGCTCCGACACATTGCCGTTGTGGCGCAGGCGATCGTAGCGCTCGGCGTCGGCCCGCGCGTAGTCGGCGTTGGCATCGTCCTGGCGTACGGTTGCCTCGGCGTGACGAATCTGCGCCGGCTGCTGGGCGAGCTGCGCTTCGATCTCCGCCAGATTGGCCTCGGCAGCCGCTACCATGCCCTCGGCACGCTCGACCGCCACCTGATAGTCACGGGGGTCAATGTCGAGCAGCGGGTCGCCTCGCCCGACGCGATCGTGGTCCTCGATGTGTACCTTGACCAGGTCTCCCGATACACGCGGCGAGATCACCGTATAGTCGGCATCGAACTTGGCGTCATTGGTCCAGACATCGGCGTCACCCCCAAAGTCGCCGTAAGCCAGGCTCGCAGCGACAACGACCGCGGCCACGACGGTCGTCAAGGCGATGATCAAGGGTTTACGCGAGTGTGTCTGGGAGTGCTCTGGGGAAGTCGGCTTCATGGCGATCGCTAGGGTTGCCTACAGGGGTTTGGGTCGGTGAAAGCGAGGGGCGTAAGTGCGCTTCGGTAGCAGGCAGAACGGCACCATGATCAGCGCCATCACCGCCAAGGCACGCCAGATATCGGCATACGCCAGAACCTCGGCATGACGTGAAACCTGCTCGTGGAGGTGACTCAGCGCTTCGCTCGAGTGCTGGCTCGGTGCCCACTGTAAGGCCTCGGCGTCGTGCCCCGAGAGCGCCGCCGCCTGTGCCAACGAGAAGCGCATGGCTCCGATCCGATCGAGCAGCGCGTGCGCGTGGTGGTCAGCGGCCACCACCAGCCAATGGCCCAGAATACCGCCGGCGATCGGACTCGCCAGCGCGCGGGCGGTGTTGATCGTGGCCGATCCGAACGGACCCTCCATGGGATCGACCACCGCCGTCGCCGTCATCAATAGCCCCACCACGACCATCGACTGGCCGCAGGCGAAAATCACCTGAGAGAGATAGAACTGCTCGCGTGCCCATGCGACGCCGACGTCACCGTTCATCCAACTCGCCCAGGCCATCAGCACCAGGCCCGATGCCATGACCCAGCGACAGTCGACGCGCTCGACGTTCAGCACGAGCGCGCTCAGCGGCAGCATCAGTAGTGGGGGCAGCGCCAGCGCCAGCGCGACTGGCAGGCTCTGCAGCGGGCGATAGCCCTGCACCTCGGCGAGGAACTCACCCGGCAGGGAGGCCGCCGAGGCGCCGAGCGCAATGACACCGACCAGCATGAAGATACCGAAGCCGAAGTTGATCCGTTTGACCAGCTGTGGCCGCACGAATGGCACCGGCGCGACCCAGCAGCGCAGGACGAACAGCGGCAGCAGCGTCACCGCCGCCAGCGCCAACCAGCGCACCAGTGAAGCGTGGAACCAGTCGAGTCGCTCCCCCTGGGTAAACAGGATCACCACGCTGGCGCATAACCCCCAACCCAGGAGCAGTCCCAGCCAGTCGAACTGCCGCCAGCGCCCCGTCGGTCGAGGATCCTGCGGGAGCCCGTAGAGCATCATCGACGCTGCCACCAGGCACAGCGGCACCGCCGCCCAGAAAACGAAATCGATGCCCAGCCCATGGTTGGCCCAGATCACCACCGGGCTGGCGATGTTAGGCGCGAATGTCGCGGTCAACCCGTAGGCGGCGAGGCCGAAAAGCTTGGTGGAAGGTGTCAGGAAGCGCAGGGCCACCGCCATCAGCAGCGGAATCAGAAATCCGTTGCTGAGTCCCTGGACCCAGCGTAGCGCCAGCAATAGAGAGCGGGACTCGGTCACCGTGCAGCAGAGCCCCAGCAGCGCCAATGACACCGCCGCCAGCGCCGCGAAGCGACGCATGGAATAGGTCACCGCGAGCCACGGTGCGACCAGCATGCCCATCGCCACACCGGTCGCGTAGAGCGTGGTGAACCAGCTGCCCTGATCGACGCTGAAGCCGTAGGCGCCGCGAATATCGGCCAGCGCCAGCGAGGCCGCCTCCTGATTGATATCGGCGGCAATGCAGGCGAGCAGCATGCCGATCATTCCGACGATCAAACGCGAGGACATGGCAAAACCCTGGATCACGGCGAGTGGGAATAGGCGACGAGCGACACGGGTGTCGCGCAGGAAACTATCGCCAAAAGTTGACTTTGTCAACTTTAAACGACAGGCCGATCTTGCCCTGACTCCAGCGCCTCGGGCTGACCTCGAACCAAACACGCCAGCGATCTCACTCGATGGGAGGCGCCTCGACGATGTTATTCATGGCCCGCTTCATCAACTGCTCGAAGGTTCGCCTTTCGGCCGTCGAGAATTCCGCCAGGGTCGTTGCCGTCAGCTCTTCGCGAATGCGCTCCAATCGCTCGAAGATGACCTGCCCTTCCGCCGTCAGGGCAACCTGGGTGATTCGGCGCGGCGTCGAGTCACCGCAGCGTCGAATCAGACCTTCACGCTCGAGCGCCTTGAACGCTCTCGCCACTTGCCCTTTGTCCCAGCCCTGCTTTTGCATGAGCGACTGCTGATGCTGCTCGGGATAGCGACCGACCACCGAAAGCACGCGTAGTTGAAAAGGGGGATGCGTCAGACCATCGCGCTGGGCGAGTTCACTGAGACGCGCGCGGCAGGCGACGCTCAATGCCGCCATCGTATCGATGATTTTCTGTTGCAAGGAAAGCGGACTCCACGTGGGCTAGCGGCGAATGACAGGGGATTCCTGTTGCCATCCCATTATGTCCCATGGCGCCGATCCCGCCGAATCGAGTTCACCGCCACGTCGCCTCGATCGTCCAACGTCTCTTGCCGTCCACGGAACGCAGCACGCCCGCTCTCGCTAGCCGAGAACGGGCGTCTGGATACGCGTCCCGGTCCCTCAGGCGGCGCTAGAGACCGCCGCCGGGCGTCGCCCGGCGAGACTCACCGCGATCAGCGTCAACGCCGCCAGCGGCATCGCCACCAGCACGCTGTTCCAGCCCATCGGCTTGCCCAGCGCGATCTCCCATACCAGCGTCATCCCGCCACCCACGAGCATTGCCGCAAGCGCCCCGGCCGGGGTCGCCCGCGGCCACAGCAGCGCGGCCAGGAACACCGGCGTGATCGCCGCGCCGTACATGCCGTAGGAGTACATCTGCATCGCCAGCACGCTGGGGAAGAAGGCGCCCAGCACCCAGGCCAGCAGGCCGAGCAGCACCACCGCCAGGCGGTTGAGCAGCAGCGCCTTGCCCGCCGGCACCTGGATCTTGAACAGCCCGCCGACGATATCCTGGGTCAGGCTGGCCGAGGCCGAGAGCAGATACGAGTTGCCGGTGGTCAGCAGCAGCGCCACGATCGAGGCCAGCAGCAGGCCGCCGATCACACTGGGGACACCCTGCTGGGCCAGCGTCATCATCGCGGTCGAAGGGGTGATATCGGGATACATCACCCGCGTGGCGCATACCAGCAGCGTGATCAGCGACGTGCAGACGATGGAAGCCAGGACCAGACCCAGCGCGGCCTTCTTGGCGGTCTGGGGGTCGCGCGCCGCGGCGAAGCGCTGGAACAGGTTCTGATCGCCAAGGATGAGCAGGAACAGCGGCAGAAAGTAACCCAGTGCCTGCCACGGCGAGAGCCCGCCGAGCAGCGTCTGGTGGGTCGCCGGCAGCGCCTCCATCATGCCGTCGAGGCCGCCCAGCCGGGTCAGCACCAGCGGCAGCGCGATCAGCATGCTACCGAAGATGATCACCGCGCTCAGATAGTCGGTATAAGCCACCGAGACCAGCCCGCCCATGGTCGCCAGGCCGATCATCACCAGCGCCGCGATCACCACGCCCTGCCACACCGGCAGGCCGAAGACGAGATTGAGCGCCTGCCCCGCGCCGGTGAACTGATACGACACGATGCCGACATAAGCGAGCAGGATGATCAGCGAGGCGATCGAGCGCGCCACCGGGCCGAAGCGCGCCTCGATCAGCGCCGGGATGGTGGTGGCGCGCGAGCGGCGCATCTTGCGTGCCAGCAGGAAGTAGACCACCAGCGCGGCGATCGGCGTGCCGGCGAAGAAGAAGATCGCCGCCCCCGGGCCGTGCTGGAACACAAAGCTCGCGCCGCCGACGATCGAGCCGGAACCGACGAAGGTCGCCAACAGCGTCGCGGTGAGTACCAGGGTCGAGAGCGAGCGTCCGGCCACGATGAAGTCGGTATCGTCGTGGACCTTGCGCCGTGAGAAGTAGAGCCCCACGACGACCATCAGCAGCAGATAGGCAATGACGAAGAGTGCATGCATGGTGCAGGCCTCCGGTTGTGGTTGTTATGAATCGTGGTTGTTATGAATCGTGGTTGTTATGGATCGCGGTTGTTATCGACGGTGGTGGTTGTCCAGCGCGAGCCGGTCGCGGCCGTGGGTGGCGCCCACGGCCGCGCCGGGCTCAACGGCTCAGGCGCTCCTTGATCACACGCCCGCCCTGCATGATCAGCGCCAGATGATCGCCCTGGCCGGTCAGCAGCCGCATTTCCTCCAGCGGATTGCCGTCGACCACGATCAGGTCGGCATAGGCCCCCGGCGCGATACAGCCGACCTCGCCCTCCATGCGCAGCAGCTTGGCCGCGGTGGCGGTGGCGCTGCGGATCACCTCGTGGGGCGGCAGCACCTGGGCGCGGATCACGAACTCGTCGGACTGGTGCGGATGCATCTCGCCGAGCAGGTCGGTGCCGTAGGCCATCTCCAGGCCTGCCTCGCGCATGGTCACCAGACTCTCCAGCCCGGCCAGGCGTACGTCGTCGATCTTGGCCACCGACTCCGGCTTGAGCCCGTACTCGGCACCCTCGAGCTTGAGCCGTTCGTAGGTCACCAGGGTGGGACACGCCATCGCCCCGCGCTCGGCGGCAAAGCGCGCGGTCTCCGCGGTGATCAGATTGCAGTGTTCGAGCGAGCGCACCCCCGCTTCGACCGCGCGCCGGATCGCCTCGTCGGTGTAGAGATGGGCACTGACGTAGGCCTGGGCGTTGCTCGCCTCCTCGACGATGGTCTCGAGCTCGGCGCGCGAGAAGCTGAGAAAATCGATCGGGTCGCTGGGCGAAGAGACACCACCGTTGGCCATCACCTTGATGAACTGGGCGCCGCCCTTGATCTCCTGACGCACCGCGCGACGCACCGCCTCGACGCCGTCGCAGATACGCCCCATCGAGCCCAGCCGGCGGGTCTGGTACTGATCGTCGCGCTCATCGAAAAAGCCGCGGTAGTCGTTGTGGCCACCGGTCTGCGACAGCGCCTTGCCGCAGATCACCAGTCTGGGGCCGACGAAGTAGCCCTCCGCCACCGCCTGCTGGATGGCGCGGTCGGCGCCGCCGACGTCGCGCACCGTGGTGAAACCGCGCTCGAGCATGCCTTTCAGGATCGGCGTGGCGCGCGCCGCGACCAGCGCATCGGGCAGCAGCGCATTGGCACCGAGATCGGCGGTGGTGGCGATCACGTGCACATGGCAGTCGATCAGCCCCGGCATCAGGGTGCGCCCGCCGAGATCGATCACCTCGGCGTGGGGGGCCTCGATCGCTGTCTCGGCGACCTGGACGATGCGGTCACCCTCGATCAGCACCTGGAGGCCGTCGCGCGGTTCGGCGGCGCTGCCGTCGACCAGGCGGAAGTTCTTGAGCAGGCGGGCGGGGGGCGTGCGTTCGGTCATGATTGGGCTCTTGTGGGGACGGGAACGTCTCGAGCCTAATCAGCGCGGGAAGAGCCTGAAAAGCGACAAAAACGCATGTCAGCATGCGGCCAGCGCATCGTTCAGCCCGCGCCGCGACCGCCCGCCGGGCCCGCGGCCAGCGGTTCGTTGGGCGCCATCTCCAGCAGCCAGCGCTTGAAGCAGCGAGTGGCGTAGTTCTCGCGGCGCTCCTCCGGGGTGATCAGGAAATAGCCGCCACCGTGGCTGGCCCAGTGGTCGGAAGCCCATACCAGGCGCCCGCGGCGAATCTGGCTGTCGATCACATGCCGCCAACCGAGCACGATGCCCTGCTCCAGACTCGCCATCTCTACCAGCGTCGGATAGTGGTTGCACACCAGGGTGTTGGCCAGCGCCGGGCTGGCCAGGCGGTGGTAGCGAAACCAGTCGTGCCAGGAGATCCACAGGCTCTGGGCATCCTCGAGCATCAGCAGCGTCTCGTGCTGCAGCTGCGCCGGGCTCAGGCGTTCGCCCTCGCCCAGCCCGTGGCGCTCGCGGCAAGTGGCGAGATAGCCCGGCGCGCAGGCGGTATAGACCTGCTCGGGGATCACGAAGGTAGTGTCGAACCCCGGCAGCGCAGGGTTCTTCAGGTAGTAGAGCCCGATATCGAACTCGAACGAAGAGAGCGAGGTGACGCCGTCGCGCACGATCAGGCGCAGCTTGATGTCGGGGTGGGCGCGCCGGAACAGACTCAGCCGCGGCGCCATCCAGAACTGCGCCACGCCGGCGGTGCAGGCGAGCGTGAGCTCGTTCTCGCCGGTGCTCTTCATCACTTCGGCGGTGGCCTGGACGCAGTCGTCGAGAATCGCCCGCACCTGCAGCGCATAGGCCTCGCCGGCCCGGGTCAGGGTCAGCCGCCGCTGCTCGCGCACGAACAGCTTGCGCCCCAGAAACTGCTCGAGATGGACCACCTGGCGGCTCACCGCGCTCTGCGACAGATTGAGCTCGCCCGCGGCGCGGGTAAAGCTCATGTGGCGCACCGCTGACTCGAAGGCGACCAGCGAGTTGAGCGGCGGCAGGGGGGACATGCGCATGGGAAGCTCCGGCAAGGCGACGAAGAGAGAGCCAGGATACGTGATCCCGCCGCCGCGAACGCCCCTCGCGGATCACGGGGCGTGGATGGCACCGAGCAGGACGTCCGTGGTGCGACAATCCACCTCATCCCCCGGCGAGTCGCCGCGGAACTTTTTGGTTACCATCCGAGACGTGTGGGTAACACATGACTTTTCCTGCCCACCGCCATCGCGTGGATGACGATGATCCGACTCACTCGAACCCGCAGCACCTACCGTCGCCTGGCCGCCAGTCTGGCGCTGTTGGCGATGATGATGCTGTTCCTGGGGCCGCTGATCTCGCAGATCCAGGCGTCGGAGTCGTCTCATTCGTCGATGCGAATGGCGGCGATGCCCGGCATGTCGATGGCGTCCATGCACGCCCGCGATACAACGGAGCGCGCCGTCTTCGCCTGGCACGATCAGTGCGGCTACTGCTCGCTGTGGCAGCACTTCCCCACCGCCCATAGCGACGTTCCCGCCGTTGTCCGCAGCGTCCTCAAGCCCGCCGGTGGTCGTTTCGAATCGCCGCGCCCCGCGGCCTCGAGTGACCACCTGTGGTTCGAAGGCCGCCCCCGCGCCCCACCCGCGTTCTCCTGATTCGCACTCTCATCCTGTTCATCCGGCTTCCGCTTCCGGCGGTGGTGCTGCCCGCCCGTGCGGCCGGATCACACTCGAAACGCATTCAAGGGAACTTCATGTCCACCACTGCACACGGCCCCCGCTGGGGTGCCGCACAGACAGCCGCGCCTGGCCGCAGCCTTCCCCCGCACCAAGCGTTGGCAGCCGCGGTCACGTTGGCGAGCGCCGCGTTCGCCACGCCGAGCCTGGCGCAGACGATGAGCCACGACCATGACGATCACGTCGCGAGCCATCACGACACCCTGGTCGTGACCGCCGTCCCGCTCAGCTCGCCGATCACGGTAGAGACGGACCCACGCCAACCTCGCCAACCCATGCCGGCGAGCGATGGCGCCGACTATCTGAAGACCATTCCGGGCTTCGCCTCGATTCGTAACGGCGGCACCAATGGTGACCCGGTGTTTCGGGGGATGTTCGGCTCGCGGATCAAGATCCTGACCGATGGCAGTGAGATGCTCGGCGCCTGCCCGTTTCGCATGGATGCCCCCACCTCCTATATCTCCCCGGAGGCCTACGACAGCCTGGTCGTGACCAAGGGGCCGCAGTCGGTGCTATGGGGGCCCGGTGCCTCAGCCGCTACCGTGCGCTTCGACCGCGGGCCCGAGTCGTTCGACGCCCCCGGCACGCGGGTCGATGGCAGCGTGATGCTGGGCACCTATGGCCGCTTCGATCGACGCATCGACGCCGCCGCGGGTAACGAAGCGGGCTACGTTCGCCTGATCGGCAACGAATCGGAAGCCAACGACTACAAGGATGGCAACGGCGATACGGTGCCGTCGAAATGGGACAAGTGGAATGGCGATATCGCCCTCGGTCTGACGCCGGACGACGACACCTGGCTGGAGGTCACCGCCGGTCGTGGCAATGGCGAGGCGCGCTACGCCGGGCGTGGCATGGACGGCAGTCGATTCCTGCGGGAGACGGCAGGCGTTCGCTTTGAAAAGCGCAATATCAGTGAACACTGGCGCAAACTCGAACTGCAGGCGAATTACGCCTACGCCGACCACATCATGGACAACTTCACGCTGCGCGATCCTTCAGGCGGCATGGACATGGGTGGCGGCGGCATGGACATGGGTGGCGGCGGCATGGACATGGGTGGCGGCGGCATGGACATGGGCGGCGACAGCATGGACATGGGTGGCGGCGGCATGGACATGGGCGGCGACAGCATGGACATGAGCGACGGCATGGCGATGCGGCTGGATCGCCGCACGCGCAGCACCCGCGTCGCCTCGACCTGGGAGTGGAGCGACTTCAGCTGGATCGCCGGGGTCGACGCCCAGCAGCAGATTCATCGCAATCGCGACGGCGACCACTGGGACAGCGACTACGAACAGATCCAGTACGGCCTGTTCAACCAGCTGACCTGGTACGCCAGCGACCGCGACCGGGTCATCGGCGGCGCACGTCTGGATCGCTACCACGTCGACGACCATAACGACGATACCGCCACCGCGGGCGATACCCGGCGCACGACGCTGCCCAGCAGCTTCGTGCGCTACGAGCAGGATCTCGCCTCGGCGCCGGTCACCTGGTACGCCGGCGTGGGTCACGTGCAGCGCTTCCCGGATTACTGGGAACTCAAGCCCGGGCTCGACGGCCCCGACGGCAGCCCGAACGCCTTCGCCGGCGTGAAACCGGAGAAGACCACGCAGCTCGACGTCGGCGCCCAATACCGTGGCGAACGCACCCGCGCCTGGGTCTCCGGCTATCTTGGCTATGTAGAGGATTTCATCCTCTTCGACTACGACGGGGCCAACACCCAGGTCCGCAACGTCGACGCCAACATTGCCGGGGCGGAACTCGGCGCCGCCTACGACTTCAGCGACAACTGGACCGGCGAAGCGAGCCTGGCCTATGCCTGGGGCCGCAATGCGACCGATGACCAGCCGTTGCCGCAGATTCCCCCGCTGGAGTCGCGCTTCAGCCTCACCTACGAGCGCGATGACTACTCGGTCGGCGCCCTCTGGCGGCTGGTCGCGCCCCAGCATCGGATCGCGCTGAACCAGGGCAATGTCGTCGGCCAGGATCTCGGTGACTCGGCAGGTTTCGGCGTCTTCTCGCTCAATGGCGCCTACCGTTTCAACCCCAACTTCACCCTCAGCAGCGGTATCGACAACGTCTTCGACAACACCTACAGCGAACACCTCAACCTCGCGGGCAACGCCGGTTTCGGGTATCCGGGTAACACTCGGGTCAACGATCCGGGCCGGATGGTCTGGGCCAAGCTAGATTTTCATTTCTGAGGCGGCTTCATCGCCACTCGACATACCACCAGCCGCCCCAGACGGGGCGGCCACTCTAGGAAACCGACCCATGAAACGTCATATGAATCTACGCCAGTCACTCTCCCTGATCGCGACCCTGGGGGCACTTGCCTTCAGCCATCAAGCGCTCGCGCATGCGCATCTCGAGGCCGCGACCCCCGCCGAGGGCGCGGATGTCACGGCGCCGGAGCGCCTGGCGCTCACCTTCACCGAGGGCCTGGAGCTGGCTTTCAGCGGTCTCGAATTGAACGGCAGCGATGGCTCTGCCATCGAGCTGGGCAAGGCCACCCTGGCAGACGATGGCACGACCCTGACCGCCCCGGTCGAGACCACGCTCGAGCCCGGCCGTTACCAGGTCACATGGCATGTCCTCTCCGTCGATGGTCACAAGACCGAGGGCGATTACGCGTTCAGCGTGACACCGTGACCGAACCCGGCACTGCGCTGGTGATGAGCCGCTTCGCGTTCGACGCGGCGGCTCTATTTCTGTGGGGGTCCAGCGCCTATCTGTTGTCGATGCCTCCCTCCGAGCTGCGCGACTGGCTCTGGCAACGCTTGAGTGGCGCACGCTGGTGCGCCATCGGCACGGCCACGGTCGTGACGCTCGCCAGCCTGCCGCTGCGTACCGCCGAGCTGTCGGGCGGCTGGTCCGCGATGCGAGATACGGCACTGCTGGCGCGGGTCGCCACGCAAACCACCCTCGGCAGCGCCTGGCTCTGCCAGATGATCGCGGTGGCGCTGCTGCTCGCCACCTCGCTACCGCCTCGCCGCTGCCGCGCGCCGGCGGTGGCATTGAGCAGTGCGCTGATGCTGGGCAGCCTGACGCTATCGGGGCACGCGGCGATGCACGCCGGCGCGCTCGGCTGGCTGCACCAGGGCAATGACTGGCTGCATCTGCTGGCCGGCGGTTTCTGGTTCGGCGCGTTACTGCCGGTCTTGCTGCTGCTGGGCCAGCTTGGCACTCGCGGCGCCCAGAGGCCCGCCGCCCTGGCGCTGACCCGATTCTCGCAGTGGGGGCACGTCGCGGTGGCCGTGGTCCTGCTGTCGGGGGCGGTGAATACCGGGCTGATCGTCGGTGACTGGCCCGACGACTGGTCGATGACCTACCCACGACTGCTGGGCATCAAGGTGGCCCTGGTCCTCGTCATGGTGCTGGTGGCGCTCTACAACCGCTATCGCCTGGTCCCTCGGCTCGCCGCCACGCCCGGCGCACTGATCCGGCTGAAGCGTGCCACCCTGCTCGAACTGACCCTGGCGACGGCGGTCATTGCCCTGGTGGCGGCCTTCGGCATGATGCAGCCCCGCTGAGGCGACGAAGCGGCTCAGGAGAGTCGAGCCCGCCGCCGGGGGAGCGAGTCTTGATCGCGAATGAAGTCGATGAAGGCGCGCAGGGGGGCAGGTACCAGCCGGCGATCCGAGTAGTAGAGATAAGGGCCGGGGAAGCGTAGCCACCAGGGCTCGAGAACCGCGACCAGCTCACCGCTGGCCAGGTACGGTTGGAGCCACTGCTCGAACAGCATGATCAGGCCGACGCCTTGCAACGCCGCCTCGACGCCAAGATCCACACCGCCGCCGATGCTGATCGTCAAAGGGCCGGTGGGCTCGATGCGAATCGCCTCCTCGCCGCGCTCGAACTCCCATGCCGGCCGGTTGCCGTTGGTGAAACGGCCACGGATACAGGCATGCTGCAGCAGCTCGCGGGGATGCGTGGGGGTGCCATGACGCGCCAGGTAATCGGGCGAGGCGACCAGCGCAAAACGCTGCTCGCGCGGGCCGATGGGCACGGCGATCATGTCCTGCTCGAGCAGTTCGTCGTAGCGGATGCCGGCATCGAAGCCCGCCGCCAGTGTATCCGTCGCCGCACTGTCGGCGGTGACCTCCACGCGGATCTCCGGGTAGGCCTTGAGGAAATCGGGCAGGATCGATGGCAGGATCAGCCGCGCCGCACTGACCGGGACATTGAGGCGTAGCGTGCCGGCGGGGCGATCCCGAAAGCCGTTGATCGCATCCAGCGCGTTTTCGACCTCCTCGACCGCTGGCGCCAGCCGCGCGACCAGGGCAGCGCCGGCCTCGGTCAGCGTCACCGCCCGCGTGGTGCGATGAAACAGCCGAATGCCCAGCGCCGTCTCGGCACGCCGCACCGCATCGCTCAAGCGCGACGCACTGCTACCGCTCAGCCGCGCCGCTTCCCGAAACCCCTTGGCTCTGGCCACGGCCAGCACGACCTGAAGATCACCGAGATCGGCACTCATTGTGCATTTCTCCGCACACCTTGTATGGATTGAGGACAATAGTCGCACAGCACTGACGCGCCTACCATGAGGGGACATCGGGGCATCTGACGCCCCGACCTCGACACAGGAGTGAACGCATGTCCTTCATCGACAAGGCTGGCACCTACACACTCGGCAACCGACGGGTCAAACGACTGGGCTATGGGGCGATGCAGCTCGCCGGCCCCGGCGTGTTCGGTCCGCCCAAGGATCCGGCGCGGGCGTTGCAGGTCCTCGAGGCGGCCATCGCCGCCGGTATCGACCACATCGATACCTCGGATTTCTACGGCCCGCACATCACCAATCAGCTCATCAAGCAGGCATTGCACCCCTATCCGAGCGATCTCTGCCTCGTCACCAAGGTCAGTGCCCGGCGCGATGACACCGGCGCCTGGCTGCCCGCCCTCTCGCCCGCCGAGCTGACCCAGGCTGTGGAAGACAACCTGCGCAATCTGGGGCTCGAGCAGATGGAGGTCGTCAACCTGCGCAGCATGCTGGATGTGCATGGGCCGGCGGAGGGCTCACTGGAGGCCCCGCTGACGACACTGGCGGAACTTCGCGAGCGCGGCCTGATCAAGCATATCGGCCTGAGCAACGTCACGCCGACCCAGGTGGCCGACGGACAGAAGATCGTGCCCATCGTCTGCGTGCAGAACCAGTTCAACCTGGCCAACCGCGCCGACGATGCGCTGATCGATCAGCTGGCCGCGGAGGGCATTCCCTACGTGCCGTTCTTCCCGCTGGGCGGATTCACCCCACTCCAGTCGCAGACGCTCACCGAGGTCGCGGCGACGCTCGACGCCACCCCGATGCAGGTAGCTCTGGCCTGGCTGCTGGCTCGCTCACCCAACATCCTGCTGATTCCCGGGACTTCGTCTCCTGATCATCTGCAGCAGAATATCCAGGCGGCAGCGCTGGAGATTCCCGCGGCGCAGATGGCACGGCTGGACCGTATCGGCGACTGATTCATCGGTTCGCCCGTGAGACCCTCCCGGCGGCGTCACGCGGTGACCGAAGGGTGTACCCATCGACTCGAATGATATGTTATAAAATAACATTTTCAACCGTCGACGAGCACTCATGAACCTCTCCGTACCGCCGCTACCGGATGTCGCCGCTGGGCGCGAACCGGAACCGTCCCAGAGCGCGCCATACCGAGCCCTGCAACGTGTCGGCATGCAGGGCATCGCCACCCGCCTGCAGTGGGCGGACGGCGCTCGGCTGCCGGCCACCGCCGATGTCAGTGTCGATCTCGCGATGGGCCAGCGCGGCATCCATATGTCGCGCCTCTATCGCCTGCTCGACCGTCTGGACGAATCGCCGGTGACACCGGCGCGGCTTAATGCCCTCGGCCACGCCCTGCTGGATAGCCAGGACGACACCAGCCAGCGCCTCTCTCTGACCCTGCGCTTCGCCCTGCCGCTGCGCCGCCGCGCCCTGCTCAGCGACGCCAGCGGCTGGCGCCACTATCCGCTCACGCTGGCCCTCGAAGGCAGCCGCGAGGGCCTGACCCAGACCCTGACCCTCGAACTCGACTACTCATCCACCTGCCCCTGCTCGACCGCGCTGGCCCGCCACGCCATGGCCCGCGACTGGCGCCACTGGGCCGACGAGCAGAACACCGCGAACCTCAGCGCCGAGGCAGTGGCCGAGTGGATCGAGCACGGCGGCAGCTTCCCCACGCCCCACAGTCAGCGCAGCCGGGCGGTGATCGCGCTGCGTCTGAAGGCGGATGCCGCCTACGCCCCGGTCACGCGCATCGACGCCTTCGAACAGACCCTGCAGACGCCGGTGCAGACCCTGGTCAAGCGTGTCGATGAGCAGGCCTTCGCCGAACGCAACGGCGCCAATCTGATGTTCTGCGAGGACGCCGCGCGGCGGCTAGCGGCGGCGTGCGAGGCGCAAGCCGGCATCGCCGGCTATCGTATCGACATCACCCACGCCGAGAGCCTGCACGCCCACGACGCCGTGGCCCGGGCCGAACGCGACTTCGCGGTGCGCTGAGCCGCGCCGCCAGCGTGCCCTACTCGACCCTCGCCCGCGTCCATTCGTCGAAGCTAGCCGATGGTCTGACGGCCGCCGCCGCGCCACCCCCATAGAGTATGAGCAGACACAGCGGCTGCGCGCCGCCAGTGCCACCGGCCGGCGCCCTGAGGCAAACTCCGGGCAGCCGCGAACCAGGGAAACGCTCAATGGGAGGGGGTTCATGAGTCGTTATCAGGACGAGTACCGGGCCTCTCTCGATGACCCGGAAGCCTTCTGGATGCGCCAGGCTCGGCGCATCCCCTGGTTCACCCCGCCGACCCGGGCGCTCGAGGTCGATGCCAGCGGCCATGCGCGCTGGTTCGGCGATGGCGAGCTCAACCTGTGCCATGCTGCCCTCGACCATCATATCGAGCAGGGCCACGGCGAGCGCATCGCGCTCTACTGGGACTCACCACTCAGCGGCCAGCAGCGCCGCTACACCTACCGCGAGCTGCGCGACGCCACCGCCCGCTGCGCCGGCGCCCTGCGCGGGCTGGGTGTGGCGCCGGGTGAGCGCGTGGTGATCTACATGCCGATGGTGCCGGAGGCGCTGATCGCGATGCTCGCCTGCGCGCGTCTCGGCGCCATCCACTCGGTGGTGTTCGGCGGCTTCGCCGCGCGCGAGCTGGCGGCGCGGATCGAGGACGCCAAGCCCAAGGTGCTGGTGGCTGCCTCGTGTGGGCTCGAACCTGGCCGCGTGGTGCCCTATCAGCCGATCGTGCGCGAGGCGCTGTCGCGCAGCGCGCATGCGGTGGCGCACTGCGTCTATCTGCAGCGCGACGCGTGCCGCGCCGAGTTCGGCCCCGGCGAGAGCGATTGGGAGACACTCATGGCCGCGGCCGAGCCCGCCGCCTGCGTTGCGGTCAAGGCCACCGATCCGCTCTATATCCTCTATACCTCCGGCACCACCGGCCGCCCCAAGGGCGTGGTACGCGATACCGGCGGCTACGCCGTGGCGCTGCACTACTCGATGGAGGCGATCTACGACATCGCCCCGGGCGAGGTGTTCTTCTCCGCCTCCGACGTGGGCTGGGTAGTGGGTCACTCCTACATCGTCTACGGCCCGCTGCTGCGCGGCGCCAGCACGGTGGTCTACGAAGGCAAGCCGGTGCGCACCCCGGACGCCGGCGCCTTCTGGCGGGTGATCGAGGCGTACCGGGTGAAGAGCTTCTTCACCGCGCCGACCGCCTTCCGCGCGATCAAGAAGGAGGACCCAGAGGCGCGGCTGAAGGAGGGTTACGATCTCTCCAGCCTGCGCTCGCTGTTCCTGGCCGGAGAACGTCTCGACCCACCCACCTACCACTGGCTCAAGGCGCATCTCGACGTGCCCGTCGTCGACCACTGGTGGCAGACCGAAACCGGCTGGGCGATCGCCGCCGATCCGCTGGGGCTCGACCCCGTGCCCACCCGCGCCGGCTCCGCGACCTTCCCGGTTCCGGGCTACGACGTGCGCATTCTCGACCGCCACGGCGAGGAAGTGGGTGCACTGACCGAAGGTAGCGTGGTGATCAAGCAGCCGCTGCCGCCGGGCTGCCTGGCCGGTATCTGGGGCGATCCCGAGCGCCTGCACAGCGCCTATCTGGCCACCTACCCGGGCTACTACCTGACCGGCGACGGCGGCTATATCGACGACGAGGGCTACCTGTTCGTGATGGGACGCACCGACGACGTGATCAACGTCGCCGGTCATAGGCTATCCACCGGCGAGATGGAGGAAGTGCTGGGGTCTCATCCCGCGGTGGCCGAATGCGCGGTGATCGGCGCCCAGGACGCACTCAAGGGTCAGCGGCCGGTGGGGCTGGTGATCCCCAAGGATGGCTTCGACGGCGACGAGACGCGGCTAGCCGAGGAGCTGATCGCGCTGGTGCGCGAACGGATCGGCCCGGTGGCGAGCTTCAAGCAGGTGCGGGTGGTGGCACGCCTGCCCAAGACCCGCTCGGGCAAGATCCTGCGCCGCGCGCTGCGCCAGATCGCCGATGGCGAGCGCTTCGACGTGCCCGCCACCATCGACGACCCGACCAGCCTGGAGGATGCCCGCGAGGCAATCGCCAGCCTGCGTGAGGAGGCACCCAAGGAGGCGGACGACAACCGCTGAACGGGCGCCACCAAGCATCTAGCTCGGTGCGCCCGCCCCGTGATTTGCACCGCCCGGCGTGACCTGCACTATCGCCAAAAGCCCTGGCCCAATAGCCCTGGTCAGATAGCCCTGGCCGAACAGTCCTAGCCAAATAGCCCCTTGAGGGTATGCGGCTGGCTGCGTAGATACTGCTTGGGCGCGTGCACGCTGGCCCCCAGCTTGGCCGCGGCGTGCCACGGCCAGCGCGGATCGAAGAGCATCCCGCGGGCCAGCGCCACGGCGTCGGCGTCACCGCTGAAGACGATCCCCTCGGCCTGCTCCGGTTCGGTGATCAGACCGACCGCGATCACCGGCATGGCGACTTCCTGCTTCATGCGCCGGGCGAACGGCACCTGGTAGCTGGGGCCGACATCGAGCGTCTGGCGCGGGTCGAGCCCACCGCCGGAGCAGTCGATGAAGCTGCAGCCGCGGGCCTCCAGCGCCTGAGCCAGGGCCACGCTCTGCGCCAGGTCCCAGCCGCCTCCGACCCAGTCGCTGCCGGAAATCCGAATGCCCACCGGCTTCTCCGCCGGGAACACCCCACGCACCGCCTCGAAGATCTCGAGTATCAGGCGCATGCGGTTCTCCAGGCTGCCGCCGTAGGCGTCATCGCGCTGGTTGGAGAGCGGCGAGAGGAACTGGTGCAGCAGATAGCCGTGGGCCGCGTGCAGCTCGATCAGGTCGAAGCCCAGGCGTGCAGCACGCTGCGCCGCGGCCACGAAATCCGCCTTGAGCGCGTCGATATCGTCGAGCGTCATCGCCTGCGGCGGGCGCTGATCGTCCTGATAGGGCGTGGCAGAGGGCGCCAGGGTCTCCCAGCCACCGTCTTCGAGCCCCAACTGCTTGCCGCCCTCCCAGGGGGCCTGGCAGGAGGCCTTGCGCCCGGCGTGGCCGAGCTGAATGCCGATGGGCATCGGCGAGTGAGCGCGTACCGAGGCGAGCGTACGCGCCATCGCCTGCTCGTTGGCGTCGGAGTAGAGCCCCACGTCACCCGGGGTGATACGCCCTGCCGCGGCCACCGCCGAGGCTTCGATGATCAAGAGGCCGGCGCCGGAGAGCGCCAGCTGGCCCAGGTGGATCGTATGCCAATCGGTCATGCTCCCCTCGCCGTCGGCCGAGTACTGGCACATCGGCGAGATCACGATACGGTTGGGCAGGGTCAGCCCGCCGATTGCCAGCGGGGAAAAGAGTTGCGGAGATGCCATCGGGTCGCGGCTCCTGTTGCGAAAGGGAATGGCACAAAATGTAGCTGGCTAATAATTGCAGTGCAATGTCGCCACCGCAGATGCTTTCCGTGCGGTGCCTCGCATTACCTGATGCGGTATGCGCCACGCCGGTCGAGCAATGGCCCATCGACCGAGAGTTGTCAGTCAGGTGTAGATCCCTTAGCGACGGCGTCACGCAGTCGGAGCAGCGCCAACCCCGCCGACACCAACAGCGCCATCGTCGTGGCATAACAGATCAACGGCCATGCCGTATCTCCGTTCAGCAGGATGATTGACAGCGTGCCCGCGAAACTGACGATCAGACTCTGGATACAGAAGTAGAGAGCGACTGCCGTTCCCGCGATATCGTCAAACGCCCCGAGTGCGCCGTTGGCGGTAACGGATACCGTGCAGACGATCCCGATCGCCATCACCCACATAGGCACGATGAGCGTGAAGAACGAGGGTTCCCAACAGAGCTCCCCCACGCTCAGCAGCAGCGCACCACCTATCAGCAGAGCCATTCCGCGTAATACGCAACCCACATTTCCCCATTGGGTGACGAAGGACCGGATGCATCGCGTGGTCAAGACCATGACGAGCGCAACGCTCGAAAAAGTCAGACTGAATTCGATCCCCGAATAACCAGCGCGGTCCATGAGCATACGCGGGGCCGTTGAGAAGAAGACGAAGAAGCTCCCCATCCCAGCGCTGAAACCAAGCGTGTAAACCCAGAAATCGAGACTCTCGAGGATCGAGGACAGGGACCGGGATGCCTCGACTCTGGGCTCCGGGCGTGTCTCGTGCCATCGCATGCCGGCATGCATCAGAGCCACCAGTGCCAGCACGGCCAGCAGCACGAATATCATCCGCCATCCCAGATACCGACCGACAACGGCACCAACGATGGGGCCAAGCGTAGGGACGAAGGCAAGCGCTGCACTCAATAGCCCGTAGATGACGGTACCTTCTGGTCGCCTCGCGTACACATCGCGAATCGTCGCGAATGTCGCTACCAACATTGCCGAGGCGCCGAATGCCTGCAACAGACGGAAGGTGACAAAGGGAGTCGCCGTGTCAGAAAACGCAGCACCCAGAGACGCCATGGCGAAGATGGCGCCCCCGGCCAGCAGGACCGGCCGTCGCCCGAGACGATCCGATATCGGCCCGAAAATCATTTGCCCCACACCGAGCAGCGCCATGTAGAGGCTCAGTGTCAGTTGGATCACATCAGGCGTCGTATCCAGCAGACCGGGCATGGCCGGGACCACCGGAAGATAAATATCCATCGCCAGAGAAGCGAGAATGTCGAAAGGCGCCATCAGCAGCAGGGCTGCCGGTAACGTATGCCGCCACGCAGAGGGAGGTTGAGTCATGACGAATCACCGCTCGATCGAGAATATCGGGCGGCATCTGCTCGTCATCCATCAGGCAGGATCGATCTCGCAGAGTGCCGCAACAACTACAGACGTTGTTGCGGCTCAGTTCTCTGCAGTAATGCTGGCTCCCATCGTCTTTCCCTGCGCAAGCCGTTACCAGGACACGGTTCGAGCCTATGTGATCCTTCCAGCCGTAGCAATGTCTGGTCTTATGACGGCCATCAAGAGAGACACAGCATCCCCCACCTATAGAGAGCACATGCCATCGGCCCCCGGGCGACACAAAAAACCCCGGCCGTCGGGCCGGGGAAGACTCTGGTGGAGACCAGACCACAGAGAGGGGCTGGGCGCGTCGCTCAGGCGGCGACACCCCAGTCGGGAAAGGGGTCGGGCAGGCTTTTCCAGTACGCCTTGCCGCGGGCCAGCTCGTCGTCATCGAGCAGGCAGGCTTCCAGGCGGCGGCGGATGCCCGCCACGTCGAGCCCCTGGCCGATGAACACCAGCTCCTGGCGCATGTCGCCGAACGGCTCTTCCCATTTTTCCCGGATCGAGGCGAGATATTCCGGGTCCTGGGGCCAGCGCGACTCGGGCACCGCCCGCCAGAACAGACCGGCGAAGCCGTGGTGGGCGATGCCGCCGGCCTGGCTCCACTGGCCGGCGAACTCGGGGCGGCTCGCCAGCCAGAAGAAGCCCTTGGAGCGCAGCAGGCGGCCGTCACCCCAGTCACCGTGCAGCAGTTCGAAGAAGCGCTGCGGGTGGAACGGGCGGCGCGCTTCAAAGCTGAAGCTGCTGATGCCGTACTCCTCGGTCTCGGGGACATGCTCGCCTCGCAGCTCCTTGAGCCAGCCGGGGGCGAGCTGGGCCTTCTCGAAACTGAAGCGGCCGGTATCGAGCACCCGATCCAGGGCGATCTGGCCGTGGCTGATGGCGTGGATCTCGGCATCCGGGTTGAGGGTTCTGAGCACCGCCTCGACCTCGGCGAGCTGGGCAGCGTCGATCAGGTCGCTCTTGGAGATCAGCAGCACGTCGCAGAACTCGATCTGGTCGACCAGCAGGTCGGCGACGTTACGCTCGTCCTCCTCACCCAGGCTTTCACCGGCCTCGGCCAGCGATTTGGCTTCGTAGTACTGGGTCAGGAAGTTGGCCCCGTCGACCACCGTGACCAGGGTATCCAGGCGCGCCACCTGCGACAGGCTGCGGCCCTGCTCATCCTCGAAGGTGAAGGTCTCGGCCACCGGCAGCGGCTCGGAAATGCCGGTGGATTCGATCACCAGATAGTCGAAGCGCCCCTCCTCGGCGAGGCGGTTCACCTCGATCAGCAGATCTTCGCGCAGGGTGCAGCAGATGCAGCCATTGCTCATCTCGACCAGCTTCTCTTCGGCGCGGTTGAGATCGACTTCACGCTCGACCAGAGCGGCATCGATATTGATCTCGCTCATGTCGTTGACGATCACCGCGATACGGCGGCCGTCACGGTTGTTGAGCAGATGGTTGAGCAGCGTGGTCTTGCCGGCGCCGAGAAAGCCGGACAGTACGGTAACGGGAAGCGGCTTCGCCATGGGGCGCGAGCCGGCCGGTATGATGTCATTCATGGTCGTTTCCTCACGGCATCGGTCATTGCCAGGGTACGGCGATACAGGGTCAGGCACTGCGACGCTTGGCATAGTGGTGTTCGCGCTGCTCCTGGCGCTCCTTGGCCTCCAGGCAGAGTGTGGCGGTGGGCCGCAGCAGCAGGCGCTTCAGCCCGATGGGCTGGCCGGTCTCGTCGCAGAAGCCGTAGTCGCCGGACTCGATACGCTTGAGCGCCGCCGCGATCTTGCGCAGCAGCCGGGTTTCACGATCGGCCTGACGCAGCAGCAGGCTAAGCGTCTCTTCATTGGCGGCGAGATCGGCATCGTCGCCGTCACCGCGGCTGTCGACGATGATCGCGCGGGTCTCCGCCAGAGCGGTGGCAAGCGTCTCACGCTCGCGTTCGAGCCGGCGCTGGAAGAACGCCAGCTGGGCCTCGTTCATGTAGTCCGCTGCCGGCATCGCCAGTAGCTGCGCCTCGTCTTCGATCGGTAATAGCGCCATGACCCTCTCCAGGCTTGGCGGCAGACCGCTGTCGGCCCGCGCGATGCTATTTATGTTATAACATAACAATTCAACGGCCAAGCGTAAAGCCGGCAGTCGCGCGCCACCGTGCGTCACACCGACGAGATAGCGTGAGGCGGGGCCTGGCCGGGGCGCCTGTCACGGGGCCGAAAAAAGGGGCGTCCAGGACGCCCCTCTCTTCTCGCGCTTGCGCTGACGTTGCCAGCGCCATCCACCACCGGCTTCAGCCCGGCGGCTGGGCGGATTCGCCGCGCTTGATTCGTTTCAGCCAGCGCTGCTTGGCGTACTTGCGCAGGTTATGCACGTTATCGGTCTCATCGACGATGTCCTGGCCCAGAATCGTCTCGATCACGTCTTCCATGGTGATCAACCCGACCCAGCTACCGTGATCGTCGTAGACCACGCGCAGGTGGTTGTGATCCTTGAGCATGGCGGCGAAGACATGCTCGACACTGTCGTTCTCGTCGACCATCGCGATCGGGTGCATCAGCGCCTTGAGCCGCTGCTCGTCCTCGGCGTGGTAGGTGTCGGCCTTGTGCACGTAGCCCAGCGCATGCTCGGCACCATCCATCACCGGGAAGCGGGTGAACTGGGTCTTGCCGTAGTCGCGGTCGAACTCCGCCACGCTCATGTCCGGCGCCACCGTCATGCACACGGTGCGCGGGGTCATCACCCGCTTCAGCGGAATCTCGTGGAGGTTGAGAATATTGGTGATGGTGCGCGTCTCGTCGGCATCCAGCGCCTTGCCTTCGAGACCGATCCTGGCCAGCGCCTTGATCTCCCCGCGCATGTCGACATCGCCCTCGTTCTTGGCGATGCGGTTGGTGATCATCTCCGACAGCCAGATGAACGGCAGCAGCAGCCACACCATGAACTTGAGTATCCGCGGCAGCATCGGCGCCAGCGCGCGCCAGTAGGTGGCGCCGATGGTCTTGGGGATGATCTCGGAAAACACCAGGATGCCCAGAGTCATCAGCGCCGAGGCAATGGCCACGTGGGCATCGCCGAACACCACCGCCACCTGGGCACCGACCCCGGTCGCACCGACCGTATGGGCGATGGTATTGAGCGTCAGGATCGCCGCCAGCGGGCGGTCGATATTGGACTTGAGCGCATTGAGCGAGTCGTGCAGCTTGGGCCGCGTGTCCTGAAGCTGCGCGATATAGCTGGGCGTCAGCGACAGCAGCGCGGCCTCGAGAATCGAGCACAGAAACGAGAAGCCGATGGAGAGAACGACGAAAGCCGTCAGCAGGAGCATGGGGGTTCGCTATGTGACCAGTGAGCGCTCTTTATCGGGACTTGGGCGGACCGTGTCAAGGCGGCAGGATGTCGCCGCCGCCGAGCGCACGGCGACGGCCCCCGGCCACGCTCAGTGGCCGAATTTCTCGTTCTCGCCCATATCGGGCTTGTGGTCCTTCTTCACGTTGGCCTTGGCGATCTCGTAGAGCTGGAAGGCCTTGCTCTCGCGCGACTGCCAGTGCTCGCCGAAGTCGATGTCGATCTCCAGCATGGCGATATCGTCATCCTCGCGACCGCCCTCGAACCAGGCCGCCACGAACGGGTTCCAGTACTTGTCGATCAGCTCGGCATCGTCGCGCAGACGCGCCTTGCCCGACATCGACACGTAGACCCCGTGCTTCTGATCGGAGAAGGTGATGCAAACGTCGCGGTCGCTCTGCGCCTCGAACGCCTTCTCGGCGCTACGCCGGGTGTAGAACCAGAGCGTGCCATCGTAAGCATCCTGGACCAGATGCATGGGGCGGGCGCGGGGGGTGCCGTCATCGAGGGTCACCAGCATGCCGACCTTGATATCGTCGATCAGCTGCCAGATCTTCTGCTTGTGTTCGGGGCTGGACATCCTTGCCTCCTGTCACCGTGGGGGTCCGCAAGCGAACCGAAGAACACGCCATCCGGGCGTGGCCGCCGAAGGCTCGGCGGCTCCTTGAGCCTAGTTGCGCGGCGCCGGCTAAGCAAAGTCCGCCGTACCCCCGGGCTGAGCCCCAGCGCGGTGGGGGCTATACTCGAACCATCGTGTTTGCCGCACCGTGCCTGGCGCTCGCGATCAGGCCACGCATCGACCTCGGAGCCCACCCACGCCATGACCGACCCGCAGACTCCCAGCGCCGCGCTGTCTCTCACCCCCGCCCCTTAGCGCTCGACCACGCCGAGCTGGGCCGGGCTCTGGCGGGGAGTGCCGATCTACTGATCATCCAGGATCTCGACGGCGTCTGCATGGGGCTGGTGGACGACCCGCTGACCCGGCATCTGCCGCGCCGCTATGTGGAAGCCGCCGGCGAGCTGGCGGGGCACTTCTTCGTGCTCACCAATGGCGAGCACGTCGGCACTCGTGGCGTCAATGCGCTGGTGGAGGCGAACTTCGACGACCCCGCCGAGGCGCGCCATCGCGGCTGCTACCTGCCCGGGCTGGCCGCCGGCGGGGTCCAGTGGCAGGACCGTTTCGGACGCGTGTCACACCCCGGCGTCAGCGCCGCCGAGCTCGACTTTCTGGCCAGCTTTGCGGCTGCGGCCGAGACTTTTCTCGACCACTGCCTGGCTGGCCCGCCCTTCGCGCTGGACGCTGCGACGCGAGCGCCGCTGATCGCCGCTGCCGTGCTCGACAACCTCGCCTCACCGACGCTCAACCTCAATGTCTTCCGGCGCCACTGGCAGGCAACGCCCGAGCGCTACTGGCAACTGCAGGAGGCGGTGGTGGACTTCATGCAGGCGCGTCTGGCAGCGGCCGCGGCGGCAGGGCTCGAGGACGCCTTCTTCATCCACTATGCGCCCAACGCCGGACGCGACGACTCAGGCCAGGAGCGCCCGCGCCTGGGCACCGCGGAAGGCACTACCGACTTCCAGTTGATGCTGCGCGGCGCGGTCAAGGAGAGCGGCGTGCTGGCGATCCTCAATCGCTACTACCAGGCACGTACCGGAGTGGCGCCGCTGGGGGAGACGTTCGATGCACGCCAGGCCCCACGCGAGCCGCAGGCGCTGCTGACGCTGGCGCGTGGGCACTTCGATCCGGCGCTGATGCCGACGATCGTCGGGGTCGGTGACACGCTCACCTCGGTCAGCACCGGCGAGGGCGACCCCCCACAGCGGGGCGGCAGCGATCGTGGTTTCCTGACCCTGGTGCAGCAGTTGGGGCGCGCCTTCACGCGCCCCAACCGGGTGCTGTTCGTCGACAGCAGCGGAGGCGAGGTGGCGCGCGCCCGGGTCGACGCCGAACGGCTGGCGCGTCACGCCAGCGACCCCAGCGTCTCACCGTGGCCGGCGCTGGCCGGCATCAGCGACCCCGACGACCCGCTCCGCCTCGATGTGATCTTTTCCGGCGGCCATACCGAATATGTCGACTTCTTCTGCGAGCTGGCCCGGCAGCGCCGGGCCAGCAATCCCGCGCCCCAGGTCTAGTGATCCAGGGCCAGGGCCGGCCGCCTGGCACCACCACTGTCATCCAGGGTGAAGGCGCCCACCGTCTCGGCCAGGCGCTGCGACTCCTGCTGCAGCGCGACGGCGGCGGTGGCGGTCTGCTGCACCATGGCGGCGTTCTGCTGGGTCACGCTGTCGAGCTCGGCGACCGCCAGATTGACCTGCCCGATGCCCTGGCTCTGCTCGCTGGTGGCTGCGGTGATCTCACCCAGCACGCCGTTGACCCGGGCGATACTGGCGACGATCTCGTCCATCGCCGCACCGGCATCGCGCACCCGCTGCGCGCCTAGTTGCGTGCGCTCGGCGGAGGCGTCGATCAGCGTCTTGATCTGCTGCGCCGCGTTCGCGCTGCGGCTGGCGAGATTGCGCACTTCCTGCGCCACTACCGCGAAGCCGCGACCGTTCTCGCCGGCACGCGCCGCCTCGACCGAGGCGTTGAGCGCCAGCAGGTTGGTCTGGAAGGCGATGCTGTCCATGGTGGTGACGATCTCGGCGATCTGACGCGACGAGGTCTCGATCTCGTCCATGGTCTGAACCACGCTGGAGACCACTTCACCGCCACGCTGGGCCGCCTCGGTGGCCGAGACGGCCAGCTTGTCGACCTCGCGCGCCGAGTGCGCGGTATGCTCCACGGTGCCGGTGATCTGCTCGATCGAGGCCGAGGTCTGCTGCAGGCTCGCCGCCATCGAGTCGGTACGCCGCGACAGATCCTCGCTGCCGCTGGCGATCTCCAGAGAGGCACTCTTGACCGAGTCGCTGCTGTCGCGCACCTCGATCAGCACCTGCTGCATCTTCTCGGCGAAGGCGTTGAACTGGAGCGCCAGCTCGGCGCTCTCGTTGCGCCCGCTTACCGGCAGCCGCTGGGTCAGGTCGCCGTCACCGGAGGCGATCTCCTGCATGCGCTGCGCCAGCAGCTGAAGCGGCCGCGACAGGCTGCCGCCGAGCAGCCAGCTCACGAGCAGCCCCAGCGCGGCCAGCCCGGCACCGACCGCAAGCATCGCCAGGGTGTCGTGATGACGCTGAGCGGCGAGCTGCTGCTGGAGGTCGTTGATACCGGCCATGGCCACGCTCTCGGGCAGGCGGATCATCAGTATCCAGGGCTTGCCGTCGGCCGAGCCGGCATGGAACGGCCACGCCATCTCGATCTGGCCGCCCTCTTCACGCAGCGCCGGCTGGCCCTGGCGCGCCTGATCGAGCAGCGCATTGGTGCTGGCATCGAACACCTCGGCGGCCGGCTTGCCCATGGCTTCGGGGTCATCGGTGTAGGCGGTGATCCCACCGCGCGGGGCGACCAGCGTCCAGTCACCGGCGCCGTCGTAAAGAGCCTGACTGTTCTGCTTCAGCAGGCCCTGGATGAAGCCGACCGAGAAATCGACCCCGGCGCTGCCGCGGAACTCGCCGTCGACCAGAATAGGCACGTTGAACGAGGTCACCATCTGCCTCTTGCCGTTGATTTCGTAAGCCGCCGGGTCGGTAATGCAGACCTTGTGAGTCTCCTTGGGACAGAGATAAAAGCCACCTTCGCGTGATCCGTTCGGCATCACCTTGGTGCTTTCCATGATCTCAGCGCCCATCGGCATCACCGCGACCTTGCCGTCGTCGGTGCGATACCACAACGGCATGAAGCGCCCATCCTTACCGTAGCCGGCGTCCTCGCGGCCCTGATAATAGGTGTCGTTGCCGAAGGCGTTGGGCTCCCAGCCAACGTAAGCGTCGAGCAGATCGGAATTGTCGATCACCGTCTGGCGCGCCAGATTGGAGAGCTCGTCGCGGCTCAACGACAGTCGTGTACGGCCCTGGTCGTCGACCGCGCCCATCAACGCGTTGGTATTGGCAAGCGAGCGCGCCAAGGTCAGGGCGTGATCGAGCTTGGCCTGGATATGTTCCGCCTCCCGCCCGGCCACCGCACTCAGGCGCTCACGGATACTCGTTGTCAGCAACGTATCGGTGCGCGCGTCTACCAGCGCCTGCGAACGCGCATTGGCATAGATGGTGTATCCCACCAGCGCCGCGACCACGAAGACGATACACGTCCCCACCAGCAGTGTGACCAACGTACGTATGGATTTGAAATGCATGAAATAAGTCCCCCAGCGGCCGGAAATGGCAACGATGGCACCACGCCCGACCGGCTAGCGCCGCTCGAGTAGGTTCTTGGTCTCACCTGGTACCGACCAGATCGGCCCGAGTCATCGCACCGGGAATGCACGCGGCGGCACCTTGAAAGATATCGCCGCAGGCAATGAAAACTTTAGTTACATATCGACTAAAGAAAGAAACAAAAAAGGGCTGAAGACCACCGGGGCACCCGCCCCGGCCATCTCGCCCTTTTCATTGTTGAGCTTTCGATTTTCAGTGCTTTCGATTTCAGTGCTGGCCGTGTCGGTCACGGCCTGCCCGTTCAACGGCCAGCTCAGCTCAACGCCGGCCGCCTGACACCGCCGGTGTCATCCAGGGTGAACGCCCCCACCGTCTCGGCCAGGCGCTGCGACTCCTGCTGCAGCGCGGCGGCGGCGGTGGCGGTCTGCTGCACCATGGCGGCGTTCTGCTGGGTCACGCTGTCGAGCTCGGCCACCGCCAGATTGACCTGGCCAATGCCCTGGCTCTGCTCGCCGGTGGCTGCGGTGATCTCGCCCAGCACGCCGTTGACCCGGGCGATACTGGCGACGATCTCGTCCATCGCCGCGCCGGCGTCGCGCACCCGCTGCGCACCTAGTTGCGTGCGCTCGGCGGAGGCGTCGATCAGCGTCTTGATCTGCTGCGCCGCATCCGCGCTGCGGCTGGCGAGATTGCGCACTTCCTGCGCCACCACCGCGAAGCCGCGGCCATTCTCGCCGGCACGAGCCGCCTCGACCGAGGCGTTGAGCGCCAGCAGGTTGGTCTGGAAGGAGATGCTATCCATGGTGCTGACGATCTCGGCGATCTGACGCGACGAGGTTTCGATCTCGTCCATGGTCTGGACCACGCTGGAGACCACCTCACCACCGCGCTGGGCCGCCTCGGTGGCCGAGACCGCCAGCTTGTCGACCTCGCGCGCCGAGTGCGCGGTGTGCTCCACGGTGCCGGTGATCTCCTCGATCGAAGCCGAGGTCTGCTGCAGGCTCGCCGCCATCGAGTCGGTACGCCGCGACAGATCCTCACTGCCGCTGGCGATCTCCTGCGAGGCGTGCTTGACCGAGTCGCTGCTGTCGCGCACCTCGATCAGCACCTGCTGCATCTTCTCGGCGAAGGCGTTGAACTGGACCGCCAGTTCGGCGCTTTCGTTGCGCCCGCGTACCGGCAGCCGCTGGGTCAGGTCGCCGTCGCCGGAGGCGATCTCGCGCATGCGCTGCGCCAGCAGCCTGAGCGGCCGAGACAGGCTGCCGCCGAGCAGCCAGCTCACGATCAGCCCCAGCGCGGCCAGCCCGGCGCCCACCGCGATCATCGCCAGGGTGTCGTGATGACGCTGGGCGGCGAGCTTTTGCTGCAGGTCGGTGAGCCCGGCCATGGCCACGCTTTCGGGCAGGCGGATCATCACGATCCAGGGCTTGCCGTCGGCCGGGCCGACATGGAACGGCCATGCCATCTCGATCTGGCCGGCGTTCTCACGCAGCGTCGGCTGGCCCTGGCGCGCCTGGTCGAGCAGCGCATTGATGCTGGCATCGAACACCTCGGCGGCCGGCTTGCCCACCGCCTTGGGATCGGTGGTGTTGGCGGTGACTCCACCGCGCGGAGCGATCAGCGTCCAGTCGCCGGCGCCATCGTAGAGTGCGCGGCTGGCATCTTTCAGCAGGCCCTGGATAAAGTCGACCGAGAAGTCGACCCCGGCGGTACCGCGGAACTCACCGTCGACCAGAATCGGCACGTTGAACGAGGTCACCATCAGCGTCTGGCCGTTGTAGTCGAAGGGGTGCGGGTCGACCACACAGGGTTTCAGAGTCTCTTTGGGACACAGATAGTACTCGCCCTCACGGATGCCGCCCGGGATCGGCTTTTCACTCTCCATCGAGCTGCCGAGTCCAAGCACCGCGATGTTGCCGTCGGCAGTGCGGTACCACCACGGCATGAAGCGCCCATCCTTACCGTAGCCGGCATCTTCGCGGCCCTGATAATAGGCGTCGTTGCCGAAGGCGTTGGGCTCCCAGCCGATGAAGGCGTCGAGCAGGTCAGGGTTGTCGACCACCGTCTGACGCACCAAGTTGGAGAGCTCGTCGCGGCTCAGCGAGAGCCGGCGCCGGCCCTGGTCGTCTACCGCGCCCATCAGCGCATTGGTATTGGCGAGCGAGTGCGCCAGGGTCAGGGCGTGCTCGAGACGCGCCTCGATACGCTCGGCTTCGCGCCCGGCCACCGCACCCAGGCGCTGACGAATACTCGCGGTCAAGAGTTCATCGGTGCGCGCATCCATCAGTGCCTGCGAACGCGCGTTGGCGTAGACGGTGTAAGTCACCATGGCCGCGACCACGAAGACGATGCACGCTCCTACCAGCAGCGTGACCAGCGTACGTATGGATTTGAAGTGCATAAGAGAGTCCCCCGGAAAGGCAGTAGCCCGTGGTGCGACGGTCGCTCGGCTTACACCGCTCGAATCAGCTTGTTTTTTTGAGATTGTCTGGCACCGCGCGGACTGGCCCCCGAATCACCTCTCGGAGCACCAACACGGCGACGTATTCAGGGATATCGCCGTGGCCGAAGGAAACTTTAGACGCCGCTTGAGTAAACGGAGGGCGACAACGACATACCGCTACGACCGGGGCACCCGCCCCGGCCATCTCGCCCTTTTCACTGTTCAGAGCTTTCGATTTTCAGTGCTTTCAATTTTCAGTGCTGGCCGTGTCGATTAACGGCCTGCCCGTTCAACGGCCAGATCAGCTCAACGCCGGCCGCCTGACACCGCCGGTGTCATCCAGGGTGAACGCCCCCACCGTCTCGGCCAGACGCTGCGACTCCTGCTGCAGCGCGGCGGCGGCGGCAGCGGTCTGCTGCACCATGGCGGCGTTCTGCTGGGTCACGCTGTCGAGCTCGGCCACCGCCAGATTGACCTGGCCAATGCCCTGGCTCTGTTCGCCGGTGGCTGCGGTGATCTCGCCCAGCACGCCGTTGACCCGGGCGATGCTGGCGACGATCTCGTCCATCGCCGCGCCGGCATTGCGCACCCGCTGAGCGCCTAGTTGCGTGCGCTCGGCGGAGGCATCGATCAGCGTCTTGATCTGCTGCGCCGCGTTCGCGCTGCGGCTGGCGAGATTGCGCACTTCCTGCGCCACCACCGCGAAGCCGCGGCCATTCTCGCCGGCACGAGCCGCCTCGACCGAGGCGTTGAGCGCCAGCAGGTTGGTCTGGAAGGAGATGCTATCCATGGTGCTGACGATCTCGGCGATCTGACGCGACGAGGTTTCGATCTCGTCCATGGTCTGGACCACGCTGGAGACCACCTCACCACCGCGCTGGGCCGCCTCGGTGGCCGAGACCGCCAGCTTGTCGACCTCGCGCGCCGAGTGCGCGGTGTGCTCCACGGTGCCGGTGATCTGCTCGATCGAAGCCGAGGTCTGCTGCAGGCTCGCCGCCATCGAGTCGGTACGCCGCGACAGATCCTCACTGCCGCTGGCGATCTCCAGCGAGGCGTGCTTGACCGAGTCGCTGCTGTCGCGCACCTCGATCAGCACCTGCTGCATCTTCTCGGCGAAGGCGTTGAACTGGACCGCCAGTTCGGCGCTTTCGTTGCGCCCGCGTACCGGCAGCCGCTGGGTCAGGTCGCCGTCGCCGGAGGCGATCTCGCGCATGCGCTGCGCCAGCAGCCTGAGCGGCCGAGACAGGCTGCCGCCGAGCAGCCAGCTCACGAGCAGCCCCAGCGCGGCCAGTCCGGCGCCCACTGCGAGCATCGCCAGGGTGTCGTGATGACGCTGGGCGGCGAGCTGTTGCTGCAGGTCGGTGAGCCCGGCCATGGCCACGCTCTCGGGCAGGCGGATCATCAGAACCCAGGGCTTGCCGTCGGCCGGGCCGACATGGAACGGCCACGCCATCTCGATCTGGCCGCCCTCTTCGCGCAGCGCTGGCTGGCCCTGGCGCGCCTGATCGAGCAGCGCATTGATGCTGGCATCGAACACCTCGGCGGCGTTCTTGCCCACCGCCTGGGGATCATCGGTATAGGCAGTAACTCCGCCGCGCGGGGCGACCAGCGTCCAGTCGCCGGCGCCGTCATAGAGCGCGCTGCTGGCGTCTTTCAGCAGGCCCTGGATGAAGTCGACCGAGAGATCGACCCCGGCGCTGCCGCGGAACTCACCATCGACCAGGATCGGTACGTTGAACGAGGTCACCATCAACGTCTTGCCGTTGTAGTCGTAAGGCGCCGGGTCGATGATGCAAGGCTTCAGGGTCTCCTTGGGGCAGAGGTAGTACTCGCCCTCACGGATCCCGCTCGGCAGCACCTGGGTGCTCTCCATGGTGTCACCCAGCGGCAGCACCGCGATCTTGCCGTCGGCGGTGCGATACCACCACGGCATGAAGCGCCCATCCTTGCCGAAGCCGGCGTCTCCGCGGCCCTGGTAATAGGTGTCGTTGCCGAAGGCGTTGGGCTCCCAGCCGATGAAGGCGTCGAGCAGGTCGGGGTTGTCGACCACCGTCTGGCGCACCAAGTTGGAAAGCTCGTCACGGCTCAGCGACAGCCGCCGACGGCCCTGATCGTCGACCGCCCCCATGAGTGCATTGGTATTGGCGAGCGAGCGCGCCAGGGTCAGGGCGTGCTCGAGCGGTGCCTCGATACGCTCGGCCTCGCGCCCGGCCACGGTCTTCAGGCGCTCGCGGATTCCTGTGGTCAGTAGCGTGTCGGTGCGCGCGTCCACCAGCGCCTGGGAACGCGCGTTGGCATAGACGGTGTAAGCCACCATGGCCGCAACCACGAAGACGATACACGCCCCCACCAACAGCGTGACCAGCGTACGTATGGACTTGAAATGCATGAGCGCTCCCCGATGGCGAAAGGCACCGCTCGACGAGCGGCAACGAATCGATTCACGGGGGTTATCGCCCGGGTCAGAGGCAACTTTAGGCAAAGGTGCACCACCGTCGCCACGGGATCACCCGGCGTCGCAGGCTACTTATCGTCTCAGACCACGCATCGTTTCAGGCCAAATATCGCCGCAGGCCACACATCGAGGGGGCGGCAACGGCGGCGGCGTGGCCGCCGCCGTTGCGCCTGGGCTCAGCCCGCCAGCACGGCGTCGACCAGCGCCTTGGCCTCTTGCTGGATACGCGCAAGATGCGCCTCGCCTTCGAAGCTCTCGGCGTAGATCTTGTAGACGTCCTCGGTACCCGAGGGGCGCGCGGCGAACCAGCCCGCCTCGGTGACCACCTTGAGTCCGCCGATGGCAGCGCCGTTGCCCGGCGCTTCGGTCAGCTTGCGCATGATCGGGTGGCCAGCCAGCGTCTCGGCGGTGACCTGCTCCGGCGACAGCTTGCCCAGCCGGGCCTTCTGCTCACGCGTGGCCGGGGCATCGACACGCTGGTAGACCGGCGCGCCGTAGCGTTCGGTCAGCGCCCGGTAGCGCTCGCCTGGGTCCTGCCCGGTGACCGCGGTGATCTCGGCGGCGAGCAGGCCGAGGATGATGCCATCCTTGTCGGTCGACCAGGGCTGGCCCTCCAGGGTCAGGAAGGAGGCCCCTGCGGACTCCTCGCCACCGAAGCCGAGACTGCCCTCGATCAGGCCATCGACGAACCACTTGAAGCCCACCGGCACTTCGTTGACCTCGCGCCCCAGGCCCTCGGCGACGCGATCGATCATCGACGACGACACCAGGGTCTTGCCGATGGCGGCCTTGTCCCCCCAGTGCGGGCGATGAGTGAACAGGTATTCGATGGCCACGGCGAGATAGTGGTTGGGATTCAAAAGCCCGGTGGAGCGGGCGACGATACCGTGGCGATCATGGTCGGTATCGCAGGCGAAGGAGACGTCGAAGCGATCCTTGTTCTCGATCAGCCCGGCCATGGCATGGGGCGAGGAGCAGTCCATGCGGATCTTGCCGTCCCAGTCCACGCGCATGAAGCGGAAGGTGGGGTCGACCGTGGTCGACATCACCTCCAGCGGCAGGTCGTACTTCTCGGCGATACGCGGCCAGTAGTGCACCCCGGCACCGCCCAGCGGATCGACCCCGAAGGTGAGCCCGGAATCGCGGATCGCGGCCATGTCGATGACCTTGTCGAGGCCGCCGACATAGCTCTCGATATAGTCGAAACGCTGGGTGGTCGGTGCCGCCAGCGCCTCGGCGTAGCTCACCCGCTGGACCTGGCGCAGGCCCTCGGCGAGATGCTCGTTGGCGCGCTCCTGGATCCACTTGGTGACCCCGGTATCGGCCGGACCGCCGTTGGTGGGGTTGTACTTGAAACCGCCATCCACCGGCGGGTTGTGCGACGGGGTGATGACGATGCCGTCGGCCAGGCCGTGGTGGCGGCCCTGGTTATAGAAGAGGATGGCGTTGGAGATCGCCGGGGTCGGGGTGTAGCCGGGCTCGAAGCCGGTCGCCTCGCAGCCAGCGTCGATCCGCACCGCCACGCGATTGGCGGCGAGCACCTCGAGTGCGGAAACGAACGCCGGCTCGGAGAGCGCGTGGGTGTCCATGCCGATGAACAACGGCCCATCGATGCCCTGGGCCTCACGGTACTCGCAGATCGCCTGGGTGGTGGCCAGGATGTGCCACTCGTTGAAGCTCAGCTTGAGCGACGAGCCGCGGTGACCGGAGGTTCCGAAGGCGACCTGCTGGGCCGGGTCATGGGCGTCGGGGCGTTCGCTATAGTAGCGCGAGACCAGCCGCGGCAGGTTGGCGAGGCTGTGCGGGTCCGGCAAGCGTCCTGCCTGGGGGTCGATACTCATCGTCGGTTCCTTTCGATGGCCTGGGATAGGGTCTGACATGCACGCGCCGGCCAGATTCCCTATAGCAGACCACTGTCGCCAGCCGACAAGCAAGACTCCCCGCGGCCCCGGCAACTCCTCTACACTGCCTACCTACCCCGACGAGGGGAAATTGTGCTTCCGTTCGGCTCGCGCGCATCGCAGGTGGGTCGTACCCGGGAGCCGGGTGTCACGTCGCGGGCGGGCCCGGTGCCATTCGGGCCATGGGCGTGCCAGATTTTGCGAGGGGCTGCATGGTTTATGCCGATTTGCTGCTGGACGCGATCTGCGTCGTCAGCGCGGAGGGGCGCTTCGTGTCGGTGAGCGCAGCATGTGAGCGGATCTTTGGCTACGCGCCGGAGGAGATGGTCGGCATGCGCATGCTCGATCTGGTCCACGAGGAGGATCGCGAGCGGACTCGCGCCGCCGCCGAGCGGGTGATGCGCGGCGGCATCGAGACCCATTTCGAGAACCGCTATCGCCGCAAGGATGGCGGGATCGCGCATATCATGTGGACGGCGCGCTGGTCACCAGCCGACGGGGTACGCATCGGCGTGGCCCGCGACGTGACCGCGCTCAAGCAGGCCCAGCAGCGCCAGGCGGCAGTCTATGCGATCTCGGAAGCGGCGCATCTCTCGGCCGACCTGACGGACCTGGCGGCGCGTATCCACACCATCATCAGCACGCTCATGCCGGCGGAGAATTTCGCGGTCGCGCTGCATGACGTCGACCGCGACGAGCTGAGCTATCTCTACCATGTCGATGAGCGTGCCGCCCCGGGGACGCCGCCGCCCATGAGCGCCGATACCCTGTGTGGCCAGGTCATCCGCCACGGCCGTGAGCTGTTGCTACCGGCCCGCAACGAGTCGCCGGCGCCCGGCACAGCGAGTGAAGCGCCGGACGGGAATGGCGCGCACTCCTGGCTGGGCGTGCCGCTCAAGAGCGCCGACCGCACCATCGGCGCGCTGGTGGTGAAAAGCTACGACGAGAGACAGTCCTACGACGAAGCGGACCGCGACCTGCTGCAGTTCGTCTCGATCCAGGTGGCGCAGGCGATCGTGCGCAAGCGCCTGTTCCAGCGCCTGGAGCACATGGCCCGCTACGACGGGCTCACCGGCCTGGCCAACCGTGAAGCCTTCCATGAACGGCTGCGCGCTGCGCTGGCACCCCTCGGCGCGCCGCCGAAGCGGCTGGCGGTGCTCTATCTCGACCTGGATGGCTTCAAGCACATCAACGACACCTACGGCCACGCGCTGGGTGATACCTTGCTCAAGCTCGCCGGCCAGCGCCTGCGCCACGGCGTGCGCGACTCCAGCCTGGTGGCGCGTCTGGGTGGGGACGAGTTCGCCGTTCTGCTCGAGAACCTACGCGCGCCGGCCGAGGCCGAGCGCGTGGCGGCGGCACTGCGCCAAACGCTGCGCCAGCCGTTCGATGTCTCGGGCCAGCGTCTGCAGGTGGGCGTGAGCATCGGTGTCGCGGTCTCTCAGCGGGATGGCACCAGCGCCGAAGAGTTGCTGCGCCGGGCCGATCAGGCCATGTATGCCGAGAAGCGAGCGCCACGCACGGCGCCGGACACCGACGCCGGCTGACGGGCTCGCGCTCGGGCGCTATATGCCAGAGCCGTGCGCGCAGCGCTGACACAAGAACGTCTCCACCGACAGCATGTCTGCCGCTGGGACGATATAATTCGCTGCACCGCGATACCGGCCCCTAACACACTCAGCCCGCCAACCCATGACACATATGATTAGAAGGATTCCCTATGGACGGTGGGGTCAACGTTCAGAGCGAACGAGAGATCACGGCTAATGAGCTGACTTATACGAAGCAGGTATTGGTGCTCAAACGCATCGAGCTTCACGCCTATGTCCTGATCGGCGCCGTTTTCCTCACCATGGCCGGGATGCTGATGCCGGTGCTACTGTTCGGAGTGTCGCGCGCGAGCATCTTAACGGTGCTGCTATTAGGCATACCGCTCGTGGGTCTTTGTTTTTACGTCGGCCGGGGGATCGGTAGGCGGGGGCATAAGAAAAAGGCCGTACTCGACGACAAGGTGTGTTCGCTCAAAGGTCCCGTTACTTACGCCACCCATCACGTGGGCAACGCCAAAGGGGAAGAGTTCTTCATCGGAGATATCAAGCTTCGACTGCCACCCGCAACATCACTGGTCACCTTCGTCGCCAATGAGCAAAACGGAGATCGGGAAACCGAGTTGGACGTCGTTTTTATCGAAACGAGCTCGAAGCAGACATCGGACAGTGAAAGCAGCGTTACAAAAGGAGAAGCGATCGTAGTGTATCTCGAGGACTACATCGATATTGATACTGCACTCACTCGGCATGGGCGGCACTACTTCATTCGGGAGTGCCTGAGCATATTCGGGGTGACCGTTTTTTGTCTAGCCATCGGGTTTTTGGGCTTTTTATATGCCTTTCCCAAAGAACGATTGCTGGAAACGAATCCGCTGCTCCTGCTACTGGCAGCGCTCACCGACATCGCGATCGTCGCGCTTGGCTGTCACCTCATAAAAAAGCTCTACGTAACCGTGCGTCAGTGCATAAACCCATACTACAAGCCAAGCACATATTGCGAACGGCTTAGCGGTAAGCGCTAGGGGCTGGAGGCGACGGTGCTGCGGCCGCTATTGCTTGAGCGATTGGCCCGGCATCAAGAAAACGTGCCGCACTTTGGTGACCGTTGCCAAGCTTCGGAGCCAACGGATGCTCCCTCCCGCACCGGCATTCGCGAGCTTGCCACACTTGGTTGGGTGACCCAGGAACAGTAGACAGACTGTATGACACGGGTGAGAAGCCTTGAACCCAGCACTTCACAGAATCCGGAAGTGCCGGGACATCTCGAACTGTTCCCGGCTATACCGAGATACCGCAGCGCCAAGCTTAGCCGCAGGCCGAGCCCTGTGCGCCGCACTCCGCGGCAGCGGCCACCGGCCGCGTCTTCACCCCCGCCAGCACCAGCGCCGCGCCGGCCAGCAGTAGCGTGCCGGCGGTGGCGCATACGCCAAGCACGCCGCTGAGGTCGAACATCACCCCACCGACGGCCGCCCCCAGGGCGATCGCCAGCTGGATCGAGGCCACGATCAGGCCGCCGCCACTCTCGGCTTCGTCCGGCACCACCCGCGTGATCCAGGTCGACCAGGCCACCGGCACCGCGCCGAAGGCGAAGCCCCACAGCGCCACCATGAGCGCGTCCACGCCCATGATCAGACCGCCCAGCGAGGCCAACAGCCAGCCCATCACGCCCATCGCCAGCGGCATCAGCACCAGCGTCAGGCGCAGACTGCGCTGGAGCAGCCAGCCGGCGCACAGGGTGCCGACGAAGTTGGCCACTCCGAACGCCATCAGCGTCGAGGAGAGCGCATTGATGCCCATGCCAGCGACCGTTTCGAGAAACGGGCGCACATAGGTGAAGAACGCGAAGTGGCCGCAGAACACCAGCACCACGGCAGCAATGCCCAGCGCCATGCCGGGACGCTTGAGCACGCTGACCAGGGTGCCCAGCGGCGTCGGCCGCTGTGGCGCCATGCTCGGCAGGGTGAGCGCCTGCACGCCCAGCGTGGCCACCGACAGCGCCGTCGCCAGCAGAAACACCGCCCGCCAGCCGAACAGATCGCCGAGATAGCTGCCCAGGGCGGCCGCAGCGATGGTGGCGATCGGCACGCCGGTGAAGAGAATCGAGAGCGCCCGCGGCACGTCCGCCTCGGCGACCAGCCGCATCACGGTGGCGGTGGAGAGCGCCCAGAATCCGCCCAGGGCGATGCCCAGCAGCACCCGCCCGAGCAGCAGCCAGGCAAGGCTGGGGGCAAAGGCCACGATCAGGTTGGCGGCGATCATCAGCAGCGAGAACGCCAGCAGCACGTGGCGACGATCGAGACGCTGGGTCACCGCGGTCACCAGCAGGCCCGAGAGCAGCGCCACCACGGCCGTAGCGGTGACGGCCTGGCCGGCCTGGCCTTCGCTGATCGCCAGCGAGCCGGCCATCGGGGTGAGCAGGCTAGCGGGCAGAAACTCGGCCATCACCAGGCTGAACACGCCCAGGGTCAGGGCGAGTACCGCGAACCAGCGCGAGGATGGCGCCGGCTGGGCGGAGGGCAAGGGAGTCGACATGACGGCATCCTTCGACAAGGGGACTGAAGAGCGTGGCGAGAAGCGCGCCAGCGCCCGAGCATGCCGGCAAGACTAAAGTATTAGGCGAGCCCCCACTATCGACGAAAATCCACGATGCTTGATCAAAACTCCGAGAATCGATCCACGGCGCTCAGTCGCCTCGCCCACTTTCGGCTCGTTTCTGCTTCTCCCCTGCTTTCACCCCCTGCTTTTCACCACCCGCTCGTCAACCCCCTTGCTCTTTAATCCCCCTGATCTTCGAAAGAATAGTCACGCTCGACCCGGGCGATACGCGTGCGATAGGCCGCGTACCAGCGCTCCCGCCCCAGGCGCTGGGCCTCGCGGTGGTCGATGTCACGCTTCCAGGCACGGATCGCGTCGAGATCGGACCAGTAGGAGACGGTGATGCCGATGCCCTCCCGCGCCGATTCGACGCCCAGGAAACCGGGCCGGGCCCGAGCCAGCGTCAGCATCTTATCCGCCATGGCGGCGTAACCTGAGCTGTCGTCGCCCATCAGCGAGGTGAAGATGACCGCGTAGTACGGCGGTTCGGGGGTATCAGCGAGCATCGAGGGCTCCTCTAGCGGGGTGGGCGATAAAGGCACAGCGACGCGTTCAGGAGCCGTCGACGCCGGCCAGCGCCCACGTTATTCCTGGCGCTGGCCGGCGTCGATGCCGCGCGCAAGACCGGCGGTCTGGCGCTGTGCTCGGCGCCAGGCCGCGGGCGAGCCTTGCTCGAAGCGCTGCCATATCCGCCGCAGCTGTCGATCATCGCCGAATCCGCTGCGTTCGGCGATACACGCCAGGCTCCAGTCGGTTTCACTCATCAACTGGCGCGCCTGCTGCAGGCGCAGGCGCGCCAGGTAATCGCCCAGCGACATCCCGGTCAGGGCGGCGAAGCGTCGCCGCAGCTGGCGCTCGCCGAGGGTAGCGACACGCGCCATCTCCGCGAGCGACCAGGGCCGGGCGAGATCGGCGGCGAGCGCGTCCTGCAGTCGATGAATGCGCGTCTCGACGTGATTGCGCCCTTCCAGCCAGATACCGAGCTGTGGCTCCTGACCGCTACGTCGCCAGTAGATCACCAGTTCCCGCGCGACCTGCTGGGCCAGGCGCTGTCCCTGGGTCCGCGCCAGCCAGTGCAGCATGGTATCGATGCCGGTGGAGATCCCGGCACTGGTGAGATAGCGGCCATCCTCGACGAAGATGCAGTCGCCGCGCACCCGGGCCAGCGGCGCCAGCCGGCGCAGCTCGTCGAGCAGGCTGTGATGCGTGGTGCAGCGGCGGCCATCGAGCAGCCCTGTCGCGGCCAGCAGCAGCGCCCCGGAGCAGACCGCCATCAGGGTGCGACAGGCGGGCGCCTGCCGTTGCAGCCAGTCGCCGGCGTGACGCTGCAGCGCGCTGTCGATGTGCGCCCGATACTGCCCCGGCACCACCAGCAGATCGAGCGCCAGCGGCGTCTCGGGCAGCGCCTCGATGCCCGTCAGCGTCAGTGGCCCCAGCCACGGCAGCGACGCCTGCAGGCCGAAGAAGCGCAGCGCCAGCGGCGCCCCCAGCTGCACGGCGCTGAGCAGCACCTGCAGCGGCCCGGCCAGGTCCAGCGGCACCTGGCCGGGCAGCATCAGCACCCCGACCCGCAGATCCGCGCGCGTTACCGGCGTACTCACGCGACCTCGCGTGCGCCGCGCCACTCCGCGGCCAGCGTCTCGATATCGACGATCCGCGCAAACCGCCCCTCGAGCACCAGCTCGGTGCGCGCGCGGATCTCCGAGGCGCTCCAGGTGCGCCCGGCGCGGGACATGGGGAAGGTCAGCGTCGCCGCGCTGACGAAATCGATCGCGAAGCCCAGGTCCGACCCGACCCGCGCCGTGGTTTCACAGCACTGTTCGGTGCGGATGCCGCTGATTGCCAGACGCTCGATGCGGTTGAGCCGTAGCCAGCGCTCGAGCCCGGTGTCGCTGAAGGCGTTGTGGGCGGTCTTGTGGAAGGTGACGTCGGCGTCATCGTCGAAGCCAGCGAGCGGACGAATCAGGCCACTCACGGGGTCGAAGGGTGTGGCGCTGCCCGGCGCCTGATGAAAGATACGCACCAGCGGCACGCCGGTTTCGCGGGCGAGGTCGAGCAGGCGGCGCTGGTGCGGCCGCCAGCGCTCGGCGAGCGCCTCGTCCCAGTAGTCTCGGGCCGGGAAAGACGCCTGAACATCGATCAGCAGCAAGGCAGTGGCGGGCATGACGAACTCCTCGAACAGGATAGGGCCGAAGCGGCCAGAGCGTTCAGAGTAGGGTCTCGCCCGCGCCGGCCACCAGGGCGTTGGTGCCCGAATAGCGGACATTTTCGGACCTTTCGATGCCCGGCGCCACAGGCACCGTCACGTGATGCGAGAGCAGTACCGGCGACACGCGAGTTGTGCCCTGCCCGCCCGGCTTCTACGTTGTGTAGCGTGGGCGGCATCGCGACGCCGCTCGACACGACGACGCAAGCCACACACGGAAGTCATGCATCAGTTAAAAAGAGAGAGCGATATGGAAATCACACTGCACAACGACGGTATGGATCGCGACGAATTCCATCAGCTCGCCGCCGGCGAAACCGGCGAGACGCTGCGCCACGCCGCCAAGAACCAGCTGGGCAGCGACAACCTCTCGGAGAATCAGGTCAAGGCGATCAAGGACGAAGGCGGTGAAGCCTACGAGCAACTGATCCGGCGCATGACCGAGCACGCCCTGGCGGTGGTCAAGCTGCCGCTGGATACCCCGATCCGGCTGTCGCTGGACTTCGCCGGCGGCGTCAAGGGTTGAGGCAACGCCCGCCCGCGTGGGGCTAGGCGCGGGCGGGGGCGCCTGGCTAGAATCACAGCCCCGGTCCCAGAGGGCGTTTACAAATTCGGCGAACGCAGACATTGTGTAGTCACCCTCTCAGCGTCCGCGACGAGGAAACCAGCCATGCCCCGCCTGCCCCGCTTCAGCCGTACGCCGCCGGCAGCCGCACCCGCCACGCCGGAGCCCCACGACACGCCAACGCCCGTGACTGACCCAGAGGCGGTGGTCATCGAGCACGCCGAGGTCTACAGCGATGCGCGCTTCTGGCGCAAGCTGGCACGCTTCGGCAGCCGCGCGGGGCGCGGCGTGGCGCTCAAGTCGCTGCAGCTCTACTTCGTGCTCAAGCGCCCCGACGTGCCGATCTGGGCCAAGTCGACCATCATCGGCGCGCTGGGCTACTTCATCTCGCCGCTGGACGCGATCCCCGATGTCATCGCCGGCGTCGGCTTCACCGACGACGCCAGCGTGCTGGCGGCGGCGCTGGTCGCGGTCTCGATCTATATCGACGAAGAGGTCGAACGCCAGGCGGCAGCGGTGCTGGCGCGCTGGTGGCCCGCGTCGTCCGAGTCACCGCCGGCCTGAGGGCCGGCTACCGGGCAATACCCGGCCTTCTCTCGTCCCGCTACTCGTCTCCCCGAACGACTCGATCCTCGCCGCGAGTCTGCCGGCGTGAGTCGCCTCGACCGCGCGATTCGCCGTACCGGCCACCGATCAACGCCGGGATGGCCGGATTGTCAGCGCAAAAGCCTAAACCGAGAGCCTAAGAGCTCACTTCCAAATTCTCTGACGATGGGCGCCGGCCGGGGGCAGGGCCAAGCGAGGGTCCTTTGCCATGGATGGCAAAGGTAGCGCCCAGGGAGGGGTTCACAGCGCCCTCGCGACGCCCTGCCGCCGGAGAAGCCCACGTCGCCTAGCGGCTGTGAAAGGCGCTCTAAACCGAAGGTCTAAATCGAAAGTCTACATCGACCGGCAAAACCGCTAGATTGGAGCCGGGCATCGCGATCGCGCGCTGCCGCCCCCATCAGGTCAGCACCAACAACAATGCCGTCGGAGACAACGATGACCCAGGACAGTGCCGCCCCCGCGCCCAGCTCCCCTACCGCCTCCCATCCGCAGACACGCGGCGCCGAGCGTCTGCGCGATGTCGACTACCTGCCACCGCTGCGCAAGGCGATCCCGCTGGGTATCCAGCACGTACTCGCCATGTTCGTCGCCAACGCCACCGTGCCGCTGGTGATCGCGGGCGCCGCCGGGCTCTCGGGGGCGGACACGGTGTTCCTGGTGCAGATGGCGATGTTCGTCGCCGGGGTCGCCACCCTGGTGCAGACGCTGGGGCTGGGGCCGGTGGGCGCGCGCCTGCCGATCGTCATGGGCACCAGCTTCGGCTTCGTGCCGGTGATGATCCCCATCGCCACCACCCAGGGGCTACCCGCGGTGTTCGGCGGCGCGCTGGTGGGCGGGCTGGCGATGGCCACGGTGGGGCTGTTCTATCGCCGCCTGAGCGTGTTCTTTCCACCGGTGGTGTCGGGCACCTTCGTGCTGCTGATCGGCCTGCTGCTGCTGCCGGTGGGCTTCTCCTACGTCGGCGGGGGCTTCGGGGCGGCGGACTTCGGTGCCCCCCACCATCTGCTGTTGGCAGCGCTGGTGTTCGTGGTCACCGTCGCTTTCCATCAGTTCGGGCGCGGCTTTCTGTCCGAGGCGGCGGTGCTGATTGGCATACTGGTCGGCTGCGTGGCGGCGGCGCCGCTGGGCCTGCTCGACTTTTCGGGGGTAGGCGAGGCGGCCTGGTTCCAGCTACCGATCCCGCTGCAGATGGGGATCACCTTCGACCCTACGGCGATGCTGGCGATCGCGCTGATGGCGGTGGTGACCTGCGCCGAGTCGATCGGCGACATCTCGGGGACCGCGATTGGCGGCGCCGAGCGCGAGGCCACCCCGCGTGAACTCTCCGGCGGGGTGATGGCAGACGGCCTGGCCAGCACCTTCGCCTCGCTGTTCGGCGGCTTTCCGCAGATCAGCTTCAGCCAGAACGTGGGGCTGGTGGCCTTCACCGGCATCGCCAGCCGCTTCGTGGTGGCGATCGGCGGCGCCTTTCTGATCGTCGCCGGGCTGGTGCCCAAGCTCGGCGCGACGGTCTCGGCCATTCCGGCCGCGGTGCTCGGCGGCGCGGTGGTGATCATGTTCGGCATGATCGCCAGCGCCGGGGTCAAGATGCTCTCCCACGCCACCTTCGACAAGCGCAACATGCTGATCGTCGGGGTCTCGCTGGCGGTGGCGATCGGGCTGCCGGCGCAGAAAGGGTTGTATGCCGCGGCGCCGGAGCAGATCGGCGTGCTGATCGACTCCGGTCTGATTCCCGGGGCGATCGTCTCGATCGTGCTCAATCTGGTGCTGCCGGGACGATCATCGTCCTGAAGCAGCCTGTCAGGCGCAGGCTCACCAGCGCTGACTGTCAGGAGAGCGCCGCCACGCTGGCCCGATGACGCCGCACCGCCATCGCCACCAGCGCGCCCCAGCCCAGTACCAGCAGGGCCAGCGTCAGGGTGGCGGGTTCGCCGTGTACGCCCAGCGCGCCGAGCAGCGTGCGTGCGTTGACCACCACGATGGCGCCGCCGACGATCACCGCCAGCAGCCGCGCCGGCAGCAGGCGCACGATCCACGCCGCCAGCGGCGCCGCAGCGAGACCGCTCAGCGCGAACACCGCCACCCACTGCCAGTTGATGTCGTCGAGCCCCAGCGCCAGCACGAAGCCGAGCGTGCCGGCCACGGTGACGAAGAACTCACTGGTATCCACCGAGCCCACCACCTTGCGCGCCTCGATGCCGCGGTGGGCCAGCAGCACCGGGGTCGAAATCGGCCCCCAGCCGCCGCCACCGACGCTGTCGAAGAAGCCGGCGACCAGCGACAGCGGGATCAGCTTGGCGCGGGAAACGTCACGACTCGGCTGCCGCGACGTCAGGTCAAACAGATAGCGGGCGATGATATAGAGCCCCAGCAGCAGCAGCCCGAGCGAGATCACCGGCTTGATCGCATCGCCGGGCACGTTGCTGAGAAAGCAGGCGCCGACGAAGGCACCGACACCACCCGGCAGCATCATGGTCTTGACCAGACGGCGGTCGACGTTGCCGAAGCGCCAGTGGGCGGTCCCCGATGCTGCCGTGGTCGCCACCTCGGCCATGTGGATCGAGGCCGAGGCGATCGCCGGGGTGACCCCGAGCGCCAGCAGCATCGATGACGAGGTCAGCCCGTACCCCATGCCGATCGCCCCATCCACCAGCTGGGCGATGAAACCGGCGATACCGAAGATGATCAGACGCTGCATGCCGCTCTCCCGGAAAGTCGCTGCGTGCAAGCCGTGGCGGAGCCGCTCCGGCCACACGCTTATACTTGAAATGGTATAAGAAACGCGATCAATATAACGGAGGTCTCGTGCAGCGCGACAATCTCGATTTCCGATATGTATATCGAGCCTGCCGCTATGACGGCGATGCCCCTAGCTGTGACGGCGAGACCACTTCCCATTCACCCAACGAGACGGCGCCATGTCCTTCGATACTACCGCGCACAACCGCCAGATGACCCACTTCGACGGCCACGACTCGGTCTGGCTGTTCGGCTACGGCTCGCTGATCTGGAAAGCGGACTTCGACTATCTGGAGCGCCGCCCGGCCGCGATCCGCGGCTGGACCCGGCGTTTCTGGCAGGGTTCCCACGACCACCGCGGAACACCCGAGGCCCCCGGACGCGTATTGACCCTGACCGAGCAGGCGGACGCGGTCTGCCACGGCATGGCCTACCGCATCGCCCCGCGGGTCTTCGAGCCGCTGGATATTCGCGAGAAGAACGGCTATCTGCGCGTGGTCACCCGCATGGACTTCATGGACAGCGCCACGCCGGCCACGGCGGAGGGGGTGGTCTACCTCGCCGGGGCCGACAATGCCGCCTATCTGGGTCCGGCATCGGAGGCGGAGATCGCGCGTCAGATCGCTGCCTCACACGGCCCCAGCGGGCCCAACCGCGACTATCTGCTCAATCTCGCCCAGGCCCTGCGCGAGCTGGGCTGGGACGACGCCCACGTGTTTGCCCTGGAGCGCGAGCTGCACGCGCTGGAGACGACGCTCTGATGGCGATGGCTCGGCACTGAACGCGCCGGGCAGAGAACCGACCTCAGCCAAGCGAAGAAGACAGGCGATAGAGGCGTGAGGACGGGCGGGAAATCGAAGCACGGAGAGCGCGGGTAGCCAGTAGCGCGGTGGCAGGCATCACGGCAGCGATCCGCCGCGGGACTCAGATATCGGCGAGCTGCGCCAACGCTTCCTGCAGCCTCTCGGCAGAGGCCGGCCGCACCCGCCGCGCGATCTCTTCACCGTCGTAAAGAAAGATTAGGGTGGGCCACAGCTTGACCCCGAAGGCGCGCCCCAGCGGGCGGCCCTTGCCATCCTCGAGCTTGAAATAGGGCGCCTCGAAGCCGGCGAAGGCTTCGGCGATCAGTGGCTGCGCCGCCTGGCACCAAGGGCACCAGGAGACGCCGAACTCGATCACCGCCGGGCCGCGCATCTCGCGCAGCGCGTCGAGTTCGGGGGCCTGGGGCGCGTAATCGATGGGCAGCATGGCCTCACTCCTCGTCGAGAAGCTGGAGGTCGTCGGCGAACGCCTGCCAGCGCTTGACGTAGTGCTCGGCGGACGCTTCCAGCGCAGCGCGGGCCTCGGCGTCCAGGGTACGTATCGCCTTGGCCGGCGAGCCGACGATCAGCGAGCCATCGGGGAACTGCTTGCCCTCGGTGACCAGGGCACCCGCACCGACCAAACAGTGCTTGCCGATTCTGGCGCCATTGAGCACCGTGGCACCCATGCCGATCAGGGTATGGTCGCCCAGTTCGCAGCCGTGGAGGATGGCGTGGTGACCCACCGTGCAGCCGGCGCCGACGCGCAGCACGAAGCCAGGGTCGGTGTGCAGCATGCAGCCTTCCTGGATATTGCTGCCGGCCCCGACGACGATGCGCTCGTTGTCACCGCGGAGCACCGCGTTGAACCAGATGCCCACATCGTCACCCAGCTCGACGCGACCAATCACATGCGCCCCGGGGGCGATCCAGTAGCGCCCGCTGGCGGGGAGCTGGGGGCGGTGTTCGCGATAGGCGTATAGCGGCATGGCGGACTCCCAAGATGACGCGGAAACAGCGATGGTCCCCCGTCGCCCCCTTCTACGCCAGGCGACTTTAGCCGCCCAGGTCGCTCATTCCAGCGCCGGGGCGGGAGCACCGTGCGCTATCAGACGAGGTCGTCCTGGCGCCGGTCGTCGCTGACTGAAGCGCTGAGGTTGCTGCTGCCGTAGAGATTGTGATGCGGGCTGCTTTCGCTCTCGGCACTCATCGAGAACGGCAGCAGCGCCGAGACGATGACAGCGGCCAGCATCGAAAAGAGACGATTGAATACGTTCATGACCACTCCTTGACTCTTGTCACTGGCGGTAAGGTGGCTGCGGCGTTTCGCCGCAGCCTCTAGTTAGCATGCTAAACAAAACATCAGACGTCAAGTCCATTGCGGCCGGCCCCACCGGCTAATGCCGCGGATGGCGATGATTTCTCGCCTTTGTCGACATCTATCATGGCACTGAGTGGGCTAGCTCATTAAACTAGTCACGCATTCGCGTTCGCGCCTGTCCGTATCCATCAGACAGAGAACCTTCATGAAATTGCGTCACGGCATCACGCTCTGTTCCCTGCCGACCACCCAGGCAGGAGCGGCATCCGGCGATACCCCCAACGTCGACGTGGTTCTCATCGGGGGCGGCACCATGAGTGCTACCCTGGGAACCTTGCTGCAGTCGCTGCAACCCGACTGGTCGATCCAGCTGTTCGAGCGGCTGGATCGCGCCGCCGAAGAGAGTTCCAACGTCTGGAACAACGCCGGCACCGGTCACTCGGCCTTCGCCGAGATGAACTACACCTCGCCCCAGCCCGACGGCAGTGTCGACATTCAGCGCGCCATCGGCATCACCGAGCAGTTCGAGGTCTCGCGTCAGTACTGGGCCAGCCAGGTGCGCGACGGCGTGCTCTCCGAACCGCGCTCGTTCATCAATACCGTGCCGCACCTGAGCTTCGTCTGGGGCCAGGATCGCGTCTCCTTCCTGAATGCGCGCTTCGAGGCGATGCACCGCAACCCGCTCTACGCCGGCATGGAGTATGCCGAGGACCCGGCCAAGATCGCCGAGTGGATCCCGCTGGTGATGAGCGGGCGCGAAGGCGATGACCCGGTGGCGGCCACGCGCATGCCGATCGGCACCGAGGTCAACTATGGCGAGCTCACCCGCCAGATGATGGACTCGCTGGCCAAGCGCGACAATTTCGAGCTGTCGCTCAACACCCAGGTGCGCGATCTCAAGCGCAACGCCGACGGCAGTTGGAAGGTCACGGTCGCCAACACCAGCGACGGCGGCAACGAGCGCAGCGTCAACGCGCGCTTCGTGTTCATCGGCGCCGGCGGCGCGGCGCTGCCGCTGCTGCAGAAATCGGGTATCCCCGAGGCCAAGCAGTACGGCGGCTTCCCGGTGGGCGGGCAGTTCCTCTACACCACCAACCAGGAAGTGGTCGCCAAGCACGACGCCAAGGTCTACGGCCTGGCGCCGGCCGGCTCGCCGCCGATGTCGGTGCCGCACATCGACAAGCGTATTCTCGATGGCACCCCGGCGATCATGTTCGGCCCCTTCGCCACCTTCTCGAGCAAGTTCCTCAAGAACGGCTCGTGGACCGATCTGATGCGCTCGATCACCCCCAGCAACCTGTGGCCGATGACCAAGGTCGGGCTGGATAACCTGGATCTGGTGCGTTACCTGATCAGCCAGCTGCGCATGTCCGAGGAGGACCAGTTCGAGGAGCTCAAGGGCTACTACCCCGAGGCCAAGCGCGCGGACTGGAAGCTGTGGACCGCCGGTCAGCGGGTGCAGACGATCAAGGACGTCGAGGGCAAGGGCGGCACGCTGCAGTTCGGTACCGAGCTGGTGAGCGGCGCCGAAGGCACCATCGCCGCCCTGCTGGGTGCCTCCCCGGGGGCGTCGACGGCGCCGTCGATCATGCTGCGCCTGATCGAGGAGGTGTTCCCCGAGCAGGTCAAGAGCGAGGCGTGGCAGGCTAAGCTGCGCGAGCTGGTGCCCTCCTACGGACAGGTGCTGGCGTCCAATCCGAAGCTGCTGAGCGAGGTCCGTGCGATGTCGCGGGAGCTGCTCGAACTCGACGAGCCCGATCTGGGGCAGGCGGCTATCGACGCCCCCTCGCCGCGTCAGCACTGAACGCCAGCACTAGACGTCAGCACTCAGCACCAGGACGCACTTCTCGTCGCCCTTGCCAAGCGCCCGCCGGAATCCGGCGGGCGCTTGGCGTTTCTGGCCGATCAAGACGCCTGTCATTCCCCTAAGGGGGTCGCAGCGTCCGGCTCGATCGCCCCCAGGCCCGAGAGAATGCGGTAGGCTGTCTCCACCCGCGCCGCGTTGGGGTAGTTGCGATTGGCCAGCATCACCAGCCCCACCTGCCGGTCGGGCAGCATCACCACATAGCCGCCGAAGCCATTGGTCGAGCCGGTCTTGTTGATCCATACCTGGGCCGGCCGCGCGGCGGCATCACTCGGCGGGGCGATCGGCTTGACCGTCTGCGGCTCGAGAATCATGCCGTAGCCGTTGCCCGCTACCAGGGTGTCGAGGCTGACCGGGCGGGGATACTGCTCCCAGATCAGATCCTGGGTCATGTCGCCGACCTGGTAGTAGGGGCGGTGGGTGGCATCGATGGCCCGCTGCAGCTCATCGTCGAGCGTGAGCAGCCCCAGATTGGCCTGGACCAGCCGCGCCAGATCGGTGGCGGTGGTCTTGATACCGTAGGCTTCGTCCTCGAGCACCCCGGGCGAGACCCGCGTGGGTTCGCCCGACTTGTTCTCGCCCATGGCGTAATGCCCCTGCTCGGTGGTGGGCACGTCGTACCAGGTGTGGTCGAGTCCCAGCGGTGCGAGCAGTTGCTCGCGCACCGCCGGCACGAAGTCGCTGCCCAGGCTGGCGGCTGCTTCCAACCCCAGCAGCCCGATGCTCAGGTTGGAGTAGAGTCGGCTCTCCCCCACCGGTGCGCTCGGCTGAAACTGGCGATACCAGGCCATCAGCGCATCCTGGTCGTTGACCGTCTCGGGCACGAACAGCGGCAAGCCGCCGGCGGTGTGGGTACCCAGATTGATCGCATCGACGTCGTCGAAGACGCTGCCCTCGAGCACCGGCAGGTACTGGCTCACCGGCGCATCCAGATCGAGCTTGCCGCGCACCGCAGCGAGAGTGGCCAGCGTGGCGGTGAAGGGCTTGCTCAGCGAGCCGATCTCGAACAGGGTATCGGCATCCACCGGCTGGCGTTTTTCCCGGTCGGCGACGCCGTAGTCGAGCACCTGGACCCCGTCGCGGCGCACGATGGCGACCGCCATGCCGGCGATCCGCTCCTGCTGCATCAGCGACTCGATCAGCGGGTCGACTACCCGGCGGGTCTCGGCCTCGCCCGTCTCCTGGGCCATGGCCGCCTGCGTCCCCAGTGCCAGCGTCACCGCCAGCCACCATGCTTTCATGCTGTTCTCCTTGAATCGAGTTCCGCATCGGCGACGGGCAACCGCCCGCACGCCGGCTGCCGCTATCATGCGCGCAAAGGCATGACGAGCAACACTGGGACTGCGTAACCGTTCGTCAAGCGCCTGGCCGGCTTTGGTTTGCCGCAGATCCGGTCCGAGGTCGGCGCCGCGCAAAGGGGGCACATCACGTGATCGCCATCAAGACTGCTGCGGAGCGTCATTACCCATCGATGAACCACTCGCGCTAGAGTTCAGGCGTCATCATCGTGAGTCTCATCGATAGTTCCAGGAGACAACGTTCCAGGAGGAAACATGGAGTTCACCCAGGGAAAGAGATATCGGGTCGGTGTCGTCGCTGCCAGCCTGCTGACACTAATGCTGGCCGGTTGCTCGGATTCGTCTTCGGACCCGGACGACGCCGCTAGCGACCAGGCGTCATCGGCGGAACAGCCCACCGCCCAGGAACCAACACGCCAAGATCAGACCACCGACCAGCTGGCGCCGGGCACTGGTGGAGAAACCCAGGGCGGGGACGGTTCGACGATCACCCTGGACGCCCTGACAGCGTCGGATATCGACAAGGCCAACCTCTCGGGTGAGCTGGGTTGCCAGTTCTCGACCGCGCAAGCCTCGCCTCTGTTGGTCGCGAAGGGGAATGTCGACTCGTCTTCGGCGGCGCAAGGGGTGGTCAAGGTCTCCGGCTACGTGGAGCGGGTCTCGGCGCCAGGCGGGTTCGACGGCATGACCGGCAACCCGACTTTCGAGGGCAAGGGCAAGACCCTTCACATCGAGGTGACCGGCGAGCCCAGCGGTGGCGGCGAGTCGCCCGCTCGGCCGGCGACGCTGACCTACGACCGCGCCGACGGCGCCCAGCGCAAGCTGGAAGGCGAGTGGCAGTGCGGTCCTTGATGCCGAATGCGCCGGGGATCTGCCCGTCGACGTGATGATCGGCTGTTCGAGGGGGGTCGACCGCCGTCAGTACCAGGCGTCGCCTAACGTAGCGGCCGCCTCTGCGATGATCGACTCCGGCGCGCTGCGTCGGCTGACCAGTCCTTCCAGATACATGAATTCCGGCGCGCGAATGCCCAGCGTATTCAGCACGGCTTCGAGATGCGGGGTGAGGAAATTGGGCTGTTTCGATTCTCCGGCGCGGTGAAAGCCACCGGAGCTGACGATGACCAGCGTCGGCCGGTCCGCCAGCAGGCCCACCTTGCCCTGCGGGGTCGGAGCGAAGGTTCGATGAATGCGCAGCACGTAATCGACCCAGAGCTTCAGCGCCGCGGGCATGCCGAAATTATGCATGGGGGTCGCGATGATCAGCCGGTCGGTGGATTCGAGCTCTTCGATCAGGCGTTCGGATAACTCAAGCGTCGCGTTCGCGCGAGGCAAGGGATCGCGCAGCGTCAGCGCCTGGGCATAGTCCACCGTCAACGGCGCCAGCGGCTCGGCGGCGAGATCCCGCACCAGCAGGTCGCCTCCCTTTCGCGCCGAGATCTTACGCGCCAGGCGGTTCCCCAAGGCCTCGTCGCGGTGCGGGCTGGTGGTCACGAGCAGTGTGGGTATCGTCACGATGCCGTCTCCTCGATGCCCAAGGCTTCCAAGAAGTGCATGCCCCGGGAGAGCAGCCCTTGTCGAAAGTAGAAGCGCTGTGCCAGCGACATGCCCAGCCCGGTATCCAGCACCAGATGGCGACACGCCATGGTTCTCGCCTCCTCGCGCACGGCCGCCATCAGCCGTGCCCCCAAACCGTGGCGTCGCCCTGCTGCGCTGACGACGAGATCGTCGACATAGACGAAGCGGCCATACAGCAGGTTCTCGGTCAGGCGATAGCCCGCCAGTCCGACGACCCGATTCCCCTCCCACGCCGCCAGCAGCCGATATCCCATGGCCATTTGGCGCATGATCTGGCTGACGAAGGTCTGCGGTGCATCGAGATGCGCGCGAAGCTCGCGCATGACATCGAAGCAGCGCAGACACGCCTGCTCCGTGGTCACCGGTAATAGTCGGACGCTGGTCATCGGACATCCTCCTTGTGAAGAGGAGTCAGGTTAGAATCGGGCAGATCCGCTTGGCAGCGCCAAGACGTCTTCGATCTTCTGGGACATCGACATGTCCAATACCCAACTTCGGCTCGACCGTACGCAGAGCGTGCCGATCTATCGGCAGCTCTATCAGCGCCTGCGCGAGGCGATGACAGACGGGCGCCTGCCCCCCGGCAAACGGGTGCCTTCGGTACGCAGCCTCGCCAGTGAGCTGAACCTGTCGCGCGGTACGGTCGAGCTGGCCTATCAGCTGCTCGTCAGCGAAGGGTATCTGTTGCCGCGAGGCCCGGCGGGCACGATCGTGTCACCCCACCTGCCCGACTTCACGGGGCCGGCCCCGACACCGGATACGATGGCCGATCAAGCGCCGGAGCCTGATCTAGAACCGCCGCTACCCTTCCAATTGGGGCTGCCGGCGCTGGACGCCTTCCCCCACAAGCTGTGGGCGCGTCTGACCCAGCGCCGACTCAGGGCCCAGTCCAGCGCCGAACTGAATTACCCGCCGCCGACGGGCCACCCGGCGCTGAAGCGCGCCCTGGTGAGCTACCTCGGGGTGTCGCGCGGTATCGCCTGCCAGCCCGAACAGATCTTCATCACCGACAGCTACCGGGACACGCTTGGGCTGATCTGCCGGGCCCTGCTGGCACCCGGCGACAGTGGCTGGTTCGAAGAGCCGGGCTATGTGATGGCGCGGGAACGACTGCTGGGCGCGGGGATGCTCTTGAACCCGGTGAGCGTCGACGCCGATGGGTTGAATGTCGAAGAGGGATGTTCACGCACCACCCAGGCCCGCTTCGCCGTCGTCACGCCCACGCATCAGAGCCCCACCGGGGTGACGATGCCGCTCGCCCGCCGGCGGGCATTGCTGGCATGGGCGAAGCGGGAGGAGGCCTGGATCATCGAGGATGACTACGATAGTGAGTACCGCTATCGCGGCCAGCCCGAACCGGCACTGAAGAGTCTCGATGGTGACGAGCGCGTGCTCTACACCGGCACCTTCAGCAAGGTCCTGTTTCCCGCCATCAAGCTGGCCTACCTGGTGGTTCCCCGTGCTCAGGTCGCGACCTTCCAGCGCACGATGCAGGGGCTGGGGCATGGCGCACCGACGTTGAGTCAGGCGGTCGTGACGGATTTCATCGAAGAAGGCCATTTCGCCCGCCATCTCAAGCGTATGCGGGCGCTCTATCAGGTGCGCCGTGAACATCTTAGTCAGGCGCTCGAGCATCATCTGGGCGACCGGGTTCAGCTCGATCTACAGGCCGGCGGGATGCACCTGCTGGCCCGTCTTCCCGACGACGCCGACGATGTGGCCCTCGCGAACCGGGCTGTCAGCGCCGGGCTGGGTGGACATGCACTGTCCTCTTGGTACCTGAGTTCGGCAAAAGAGTCCGGCCTGCTGCTGAGCTTCACCAACGTCACCGATGCCGCCCACGCCGACGAACTGGCCGCCCGGCTGGCCGCGCTCATGACATGACGCGGCCCGGCGCTTTTTGCCATGGCCTAGAAATCGTCGCAGATCTTGGCTCTGTGCGACCTCACGCCTGCCTCTCATCCTGTCCCGGTATCCGATTCACTCCTTCCCACAATCCACTCCCCAGACAGGTGAACGACATGAAAGCCCGCGTGAATTACTACCAGACCTCTCCCCAGGCCGCGCAGCAGTACCTCGATTTCAGCATGGCGCTGTCGCAAAACGACGTGATCAAGGAGATCAAGCATCTGGTGACGCTGCGCGCTTCCCAGCTCAACGGCTGCGCCTTCTGCGTCGACATGCACGTCAAGGAGGCGAAGATCGACGGCGAGCGCGAATTGCGCCTGCACCACGTTGCGCTGTGGCGGGAATCGACGCTGTTCACCCCGCGCGAACGGGCTGCCCTGGCCTGGACGGAAACCTTGACCCGGCTGCCCGAGCATGGGGTCGATGACAATACCTATGATGACGTGCGCAGCCACTTTTCCGAAGCGGAGCTCTCGGACCTGACTTTCCTGATCGTGGCCATCAACGGCTGGAATCGTCTCAGCATTGCCTTCCAGGTCGTTCCTGGTTCCGCCGACAAGGCCTTCGGACTGGACAAGGCGGGACTGTGATCACGCGTTAGAGCGTGTGGCACCGAGTGCGCAGCGGGTTCAATGCACCACGTTGCGAATGAAGCGCAGCGTGCCAGCCCCGTCGTTGCGATAGCGGTAGGGCTGGTCACTCGGATAGACATGGAAGTCGCCGGCGGCGATGACGATGTCACCCGTGGCAAGCTCCAGCGTCAGCGCCCCTTCGATCACCACCAGCATCTCGTGCCAGCCGTTGTCGTCGGCCGCCGAGGCGTAGACCTCGCCCGGGGCGAGCGACCAGGACCACAGCTCGACCTCCTGGCGGGCCGGCTTACTCGCCAGCAGTCGCGCCCGGCTCTGCGGCGAGCGGCCGACCCAGGCGACCTCATCGATGCGCGCGGAGTCTTCACTGTCCGGTGGCTGGACCAGCGCGTAGAACAGCACTCCCAGCGCTTCGGCCAGGCGGTCCAGCGTGTTCAGGCTGACGTTGACATCGCCCTTCTCGATATTGACCAGCATGCGCCGGCTGAGCCCGGCGCGTTCGGCCAGCGCCTGCTGGCTCAGAGAGGCCGCCTGGCGCAGGCGCCGGACATTGGCGGCCACGTGCACCAGGACGTCGGGGCGCTCGTTAGTGTTGTGCAATATATTGCCCATCCGTACAATCGCGACTCTCGTCCCCGCCGCCCACCGCCGAGGCGCTGCGCGGTCAGGTTTGGCGAGCCATCATGCCCGAGCCCCCTGGAGGTGTCATGTCCGTCGCCAACCATCCCCTCGTCCAGCGCACCTGGCCGGTCGCCATGCTGGTGGTGGCGATGTGTTCGATCCAGAGCGGTGCAGCGGTGGCCAAGACGCTGTTTCCCCAGATCGGCGCCACCGGCACCACCTCGATTCGCCTGATCCTGGCCGCCGGCCTGCTGCTGCTGGTGATGCGCCCCTGGCGGCGACGCATCAGCCGCCGGGCGTGGAAGTCGACGCTGATCTACGGCGTTTCGCTGGGCATCATGAACCTGATGTTCTATCAGGCGCTGGCGCGCATTCCGCTGGGGATCGCGGTGGCGCTGGAGTTCACCGGTCCGCTGGCGGTGGCGATGCTCTCCTCGCGCCGCTGGCTGGACCTGGTGTGGGTGGCATTCGCGGTCAGCGGCCTGATCCTGCTGCTGCTGCTGGGTGACGATCACAGCGGCCCGGTCGATCCGGTCGGCGCGGCCTTCGCCCTCGGTGCCGGGGTGTGCTGGGCGCTGTATATCCTGTTCGGGCAGAAGGCCGGGGCGATCAACGGCGCCCAGAGTGCCACCCTTGGCATCACCATCGCCGCGGTGGTGATCGCCCCGATCGGGCTGATCGAGGTCGGCCCGGCGATCTTCGCTCCCGAGATCCTGCCGTTCGCGCTGGCGGTGGCGGTGCTCTCCACCGCACTCCCCTACACCCTGGAGATGATCGCGCTGCCGCGCCTGCCGACTCAGACCTTCGGCACCCTGATGAGCCTGGAGCCGGCGGTGGGCGCGCTCTCCGGCCTGCTGTTCCTGAGCCAGCAGTTGAGCGTGCTGCAGTGGCTGGCGATCGCGCTGGTGATCGTCGCCTCGATCGGCACCACGCTCACCGCCCGCGCCCAGGAGCCGTTCGAGGCACCGCTACCCGACTGAGCGCGGCACCGCCCGGGGCGCGCTGCCGGCGTGCACGAATCTTCCAGACGCGCCACGCTGGGCATGGCAGACTGAAGCGGCTTCCACGCAGCCCAGGAGGAGAGCATGTCGTCGACCGGGTGGATCGATCTGCAGCGCCACGGCAGCGGTATCGAGACCCTGCGCGCCCACTTCGAGGGCCACGCCTACGACCCGCACTGGCACGACAGCTATCTGGTCGGCTTCACCGAGCAGGGTGTGCAGCAGTTCCACTGCCGGCGTCAGCGTCACGACAGCACCCCGGGCCGGCTGTTCTTCGTCGAGCCCGGGGAGCTCCACGACGGCCGCGCGCCCACCGCGGGCGGGTTCACCTATGCCATGCTCTACCTCGACCCGGCGTGGCTGCAGCGTGAACTGCGCCAGTTCGGCGCGGCGCCGGTCAGCAGCGGCGAACCCGGCTTCCGGCGCACGCTGGCCGACGACCCCGAGCTGGCACGCCAGGTGGCCGCGGCCTTTAGCGCACTGCGCACGCCCGGGTGGCGGCTGGCCCGGGAGACACATCTCGACGCCGTGCTGCGCGGCATGCTGCCCCACCTGGGCTGGCAGGAGCGCGCTCTGGGCGACCCGCGGCTGCCGCGCACCGCGCGTCTGGCCCGCGACTATCTACACGCCCACTGCGAGCAGGATATCGGCCTGGAGACCCTCGCCGCCCACTGCGGCGTCGACCGTTTCCGTCTCAGCCGCGCCTTCAAGGCCGCCTTCGGCCTGGCACCGCACGCCTATCTGGTCCAGCTGCGACTCGCCCGCGCCCGCCGCTGCCTGGCGGTGGGCGACGCCCCGGCCGAGGTCGCGGCGCGTTTCGGCTTCGCCGACCAGAGCCATCTGGGGCGCTGGTTCCGGCGCGCCTATGGCCTCACGCCCGCGGACTACCGCCGCCGCGGCTGAGCGGCCTTTCATCACGCCACTGCTGTCGACTCGATCCTGTCGATCTGATCCCGACGAACCGACCTTGCCGGCCTGATCCCTTCCTCTCGCCCCTTCGCCCCGATGCGACCAGACCTCGGCGGCATGCCAGCCCTGCTCAGATCTTCCAGACGCGTCAGCCGCGCCAGGCGATAGTCGGGGCTCACGTTGTCCCATGGAGCCACCCCATGCCGAGCTGGATACCTTTTGCGCTGTTCGCCATCGTCGCCTCGATCACGCCGGGGCCGACCAATCTGCTGATTCTGCAGCAGGGGCTACATCACGGCTTCCGGCGTACCCTGCCGGCGGTGATCGGTGCCAGTCTGGCCGCCGCCACGCTCGTGCTGCTGGTAGGGCTGGGCCTGGGCCAGCTGCTGACCAGCCGGCCCTACGCGAGTCTGGCGCTGAGCTGGCTGGGTGTGGTCTGGCTGAGCTGGCTGGCGTGGCGGCTCTACCATGCGCCGGCGCCATCCACTGAACGCACCGAGAGCAACCGCGCGCCCAACTTCGGCGCCAGACAGGCGGCGATACTGCAGTTGATCAATCCCAAGACCTGGCTGATGGCCCTGGCGGTGGTGGGTGTGTTCGCCCCGCAGCACGCCACGCCGGCCGCGACCGCGGGATTGGCGGCGATCTTCGCCACCCTGGCGATGCCCTGCCTGGCCGCCTGGGGGGCGATGGGAGACGGCGCCGCGCGCCTGCTGCGCTCTCCAGCGCAGTGGCGGCTATTCAACCGCGCGCTGGCGCTGGTGCTGCTGCTGGTGGCGTGGTGGAGCGTGCTGATGCCGGGCTGAGAGAGTAGCTGGCGGGAAAATAAGGAGAGGACGAGCAGCGTGAGGGATGGCAGGAAAGCGCCATGGCGAAACGGCCGGCTTCAGGCCGCTTGGCGATGGCGCCCCCCATGGGCACCACGGCCCTTGCGTGAATAGCTGCCCTTGCCCTTCTTGGGCGTCTGCTGCTGCTGACGAAACTGCGGTGTGCGCAACGCGGCCTTGAGCGCGTTGTCGCGGATCGGCTGACGTGCCATGGAAGCTCCTTGACGTTCAGAATGGTGGATCAGGATGAGTGGCCAAGATGGAGGATGAAACGTGACGCTTCAAGCCTGCATGAACCCGACCTCCTGGGAAGCGCGCCAGCGGCAGGCGCCAACTGCAAACGGCCACCGGGGGGTGGCCGTTGGCGTCTGTCTTGCCGTTCCCGCTATCGCTCAGGCAGCGGCGAGGTGCTCGTAGAGCACCATGCAGCCGATCACGATCAGCACCAGGCCACCGCCGATCTCGGCGCGCTTGCCGATCAGCGAACCGATGGCGCGGCCGAGCATGATGCCGATGGTGACCATCAGCGTGGTGGCCAGGCCGATCGCCGCCGCCGCGACCAGGATATTGACGTTGGCAAAGGCCAGCGTGACGCCGACCGCCATGGCGTCGATGCTGGTCGCCAGAGCGGTGGCCGCCACCAGCCAGAACGAGCGCCGTGCCGGGGCTTGAGCGTCGCCCGCATCGCGCGGGCCATCCGGCTTGAGACCGGCCCAGATCATGTGCGAACCGAGCCCGGCGAGCAGTACGAAGGCGATCCAGTGGTCCCACTCGGACACGAAATGCGTTGCCGCCAGGCCGATGGCCCAGCCGATCACCGGCGTGATCGCCTCGATGGTGCCGAAGATCATGCCGATGCGCAGCGCCTCGGGAAACCGCGTGCGCTTGAGCGCGGCGCCCTTGCCGATCGACGCGGCAAAGGCATCGGTCGACATGGCGAAGGCAAGCAAGAATAGAGATGCGGGATTCATGGCGTCGTCCAGCCGGTGGTTGCACCACGACACCCGCCAGGCCCGACTCTGCGTCGCGGGTGTCAATGGTCTCGCCAACCGACATCGGTGTGCGTGCCACGGCCAGGGCCGAGTGTGTTGACACGCACGCCGCTGGGCGACAACAGACACGCCAGCGACCGGCTACTCCCCAAAGAGATTCAGACTATAGTCGTCGCGCCGCAGACTTTCAATAAATGATTGAATTCAAAGGAAAAAATACACCCCGGTTAATTCATGTCGTCAGCGTTAATCAAGTTCACCGGGGTTGAACTTCGATCCCGGGGTTGGCGGGTGCGCTGCGTGGCAAGCCGCCAGTGCCGTGGTGATCCAGCCGCGCAGGCGCTCCGGGGGAATCTCGCCACGCGTATACAGCAAATGATAGGTCAGCGGCGCGATGAGCGTATCCATCAGCACCGCGACCGAAGGTGCTACTTCTCCGCGCGCCAGGGCACGCTCGCGCAGGGTCTGCATGATCGCCTCGCTGCACTCCCGACAGCGCTGCCGACGCTCATCGTCGGCGCTGGCCATGATGTCGTCGAGCCCACGTCGGCCGGGCACCGAGGTCATCTCCTCGAGATACTGCTCGCACCACGCCTGCAGATCGCCGGCCAGGCTGCCGGTATCCGCCGGCGCGGTATCGAGATGCAGACGCTCGAGCGAGACATCGGCCAACAGCTCGGCGAGGTTGCCCCAGCGCCGGTAGATCGTCGACGGGGTGACGCCCGCCAGCTCGGCAATCTGCGGCACGCTCAGCGCATCGCGCCGGCCCTCCTGCTGTAGCGTTCTGACCGCTTCATGTACCGCCTGCTGAACCCGGGCGCTGCGCCCGCCCGGCCGCGCGGCTTCCTTGTTCGTCGTACTCGCCATGCCTCTCTCCCGACTCGCTTACTACTCGCTTACTACTCGCTTCCTGCTCGATCCATCATTCGGCTCACCCACTGGCCTAAACGCAAAATATTTGCTTTTTGCTTTGAGCACGCTCAGACTTCCGTTAACGCAAAATTTTAGCATTAATGGAGCCCGTCATGTCACCGCCATCCGTCGCTCCCGCGGCCTATCCGGCGCCGCGGCTCGGCACGCTGACCTACTATGCGCTGCTGATGGTGACCTTTCTCGCCGCCTCCAGCGCGCCCACGCCGCTCTATCGCCCTTATCAGCTCGCCTGGGGCTTCTCGACCACCTGGCTGACGCTGGTCTTCGCCAGCTATGTGTTCGCCCTGCTGCTGACACTGCTGGTCTCCGGCTCGCTGTCGGACTATCTCGGCCGCCGTCCGGTCGTGGCATTGGCGATCCTCGGCGAGATCGCCGCCATGCTGGTGTTCCTGGCCGCGGACGATCTCGCCTGGCTGCTGGCGGCGCGCATGCTGCAGGGCGTGGCGACCGGTGTGGTGACCAGCGCACTCGCCGCCGCCATGCTCGACAGCGACCATCAGCGCGGCCCGGTAGTCGCGAGTATCGCCCCGCTCTACGGCATGGGTTTCGGCGCGCTGATCGCCGGCGCGCTGGTGACCTACGCCCCCGCGCCGATGCACCTGATCTATTGGCTTTTGCTGGTGATTCTCTGCGTACAGGGGGTGTGGCTCATGCGCATCCCCGAGACCGCGGCGCGGCGTGCGGGGGCGTTGGGTGCCCTGCGCCCGCGCATCGGCATTCCACCGGCCGTGCGCGGTCCGCTGCTGCGGGTGGTGCCGGCGGTCGTCTCGTCGTGGGCGCTGGGTGGATTTTCCCTCTCCCTCGGCCCGACCCTGATCGAGCGCGTGAGCGGCATCCACAATCCGATGGTGGGCTGTCTGATCACCTTTTTGCTGCCGTTCATCGGCGGGATCAGCGTGCTGACGCTGCGCGCCAGGCCGCCGCGTTCGGCGGTGATGATCGGCACGGCCTGTCTGATGCTGGGTATGGGCGGTCTACTGGCGGGAGTCAGCAGCGACTCGGTGGCGGTGCTGCTGGCGGGAACGGCCGTGGCGGGTATCGGATTCGGCGCGGCTTTCATGGGCGCCATGCGCACGGTCATGCCCCTGGCGCCGCCGACCCAGCGCTCGGCGCTGATGGCGGCGTTCTATACCATCTGCTATCTCTCGGCCAGCCTGCTGTCACTGGCCGCTGGCGTGGCGACCCAGCATCTCGGCCTGCTGCCGACGACCTACGCCTACGGTACGCTGGTCGCCCTGCTCTCGCTGACCGCGCTGATCGCGGCTCTGGCCGCACCGCGCGGGGACGCCGGATGCTCCCCACGCCCCGTCTGACGCGGTGACACGGGCTGTGCTTCAGCCCGCGTGCACCTCGCGCTCGAGCACCTGGCGCATCTCGCCATCCAGTGACAGCGCCTGTGCCAGCTGGTCGAGCCAGGCTTTCTCCATCGGGTTCTGATCGTCGATGATCGCCACGCTGGCGAGATAGATCTCGCGGGCGGCCTGAGGCGAGTCGGCATCGCGCGCGATCGCCTCGGCATCCAGCGGCGCCGACATCTCGCGCTCGACCCAGGCGTGCAGCTCGTCATCCGCGCCCAGGGCGTCGATCTGCTCGGCCAGGGCGGCACGCTCGGCGGCATCGATATGCCCATCGGCACGCGCCGCCGCGATCATCGCCTTGAGAATGCCGCGGCTGCGCGTCTCCTGGCGCTCGCCGGAGAGCTGCTCCAGCGGCTGGTCCGTTGCGCTCGTCGCCTCGGCCGGTGCCGACTGCCGCGCCTGATGCGACTGCCACGCCTTCCACGCCAGCGCCCCGAGCCCCGCCAGCGCGCCGTACTTGATCGCCTTGCCGCCCAGGCTGCGCCCGCGCTTGCTGCCGATCAGCATGCCCAGCGCGCCACCGCCGAGTAGCGACTTGACATCGAAGCCGCCGCTGCCGGCCTTCTGGCGCTGACCACCACCCGCCTGCTGCATGAGCTGGGAAAGGATCCGTTGTGCGTTCATCTGCTGTACTCCGCTGCCTGTCGAAAAGAAGTGGCGCCGCCAGCATCGGCCACCGGGCCACGGCATCGCCCCGGTGTGCCAGTTTGCCGCAGCGCCCGGCGCTCAAGGGGCTGCCACGAGGGCCGATAGAGCGTACTCGGCACCCACGCGGATCGGTGCCGTCCCGGCCGCCACCCGCAGGTGACGCCCGGCTCTTCGATACTAAGGGAAGGCAGGTGAACCAAGCATGAAACGTCTCGCAGACATGACCGTGAAGACCAGCTGGCTGCTGGTACTGGTGGCATTCACACTCCTGGTGCTGGGGGTCGCAGGGCTGGCCGCCTACGCCGTCAATACCGACGTCTCACCGGGGCTGATCAACGCCGGCATTGTCGTCGCGGTGGTGGCAACCCTGGTGCTGGTGACGATCGTGCTGTGGGGGGTGACGGTCAACGTGATTCGTCCGCTGGAGCGCCTGGTGGAACACTGCGAGAAGCTCGCTACCGGCGATCTGTCGGTGCCGGTGGAGCGCCGCGGCAATAACGAGATCGGCCGGTTGTTCGCGGCCATGGCGCAGACCCAGAGCCATCTCTCGCACACCGTCGGCAACGTGCGTGATGCCTGCGGCAACGTGCTCGACGGCGCCAGCGGCATCGCTCAGGGCAATACCGACCTCTCCTCGCGTACCGAGCAGCAGGCCGCCTCGCTGGAAGAGACCGCCGCCAGCATGGAGCAGCTGACCTCGACCGTGCGCCAGAACGCCGACAACGCGGTCCAGGCGAGCCAGCTGGCGAGCGAAGCCACCGATGTGGCCAATCGCGGCGGCGAGGTGGTCGGCGGTGTGGTCAGCACGATGCACGCGATCAGCGAGAACTCGCGCCAGGCGGTGACGCTGCTCGATGCCATCGACTCGGTAGCGTTCCAGACCAATATCCTCGCCCTCAACGCCTCGGTGGAAGCGGCCCGCGCCGGCGAACAGGGCCGCGGCTTCGCCGTGGTCGCCAACGAGGTGCAGACGCTGGCCAAGCGCTCGGCCGATGCGGCCAAGGCGATCCGCGACCTGATCCAGCGCTCCGCCGAGCGGGTCGAGAGCGGCGCCGCCCTGGCCGACAAGGCCGGCACCACGATGCAGGACATCGTCACCTCGATCACCCGGGTCAGCGAGATCATGCACGAGATCGCCGCGGCCTCGGAGGAGCAGAACCACGGCATTACCCAGGTCAACCAGGCGGTGACTCAGATGGACCAGGTCACCCAGCAGAACGCCGCGCTGGTGCAGCAGGCCGCCAACGCCGCGCGGGCGCTGGAAGAGGAAGCCAACGAGCTGCAGTCGGTGGTCGCGGTGTTCCGCCTCGACGCCAGCGCCGTGGCCAGCCCGCGGCGCCCACAGGCCGCGCCGCTGCCGGCGGCGAGCGCCAAACCTGCAAACGCCCAACCGGCCCCGCGCCGCGAAGCGGAGACCGCCGAGTGGGAAGCGTTCTAGGCTCTGGACGAAAACGGCCTGCGCTAGTCGATGACGGCAGGCCGCTGCGGCTGGGCATGAAACAGGAAGGCGTCTTCGATGTCGCGGGCGATCGCCCGCGGCGTCGATAGCGGCGGCAGCGCGTCGGGCGCGAAGTAGGCCGCATCCAGCACCTCGTGGCCGGGGTCCAGCGGGGCGTCGTCGAGCCGCTCGCAGAGGAAGAACAGCTTGTAGAAGTCGAGCACGTCCGGCGGGTAGGCGTGGCGCGCCTTGTGACGGATGGCATAGAGCCGCGCGATGCGCACCCGGATACCGGCCTCCTCCCACACCTCCTTGCAGGTATTGTCGGCCGCCGACACGCCCACCTCGGCATAGCCGCCGGGCAGGGTCCAGCGGCCATCCGAGCGCTCCTGCACCAGCAGAATACGCCCCTGCTCGATGATCGCCGCGCGCACGTCGATCTTGGGCGTGACATGCCCCTCCCGCGGGCCCAGCGCCGTGACGATACGCTCGGGGGTGGCGTCGCCCAGCGCCGCCATCATCTCGCGCGAGAGCGCGGATATCTCCTCGTAGCGTTCGCGGTCGAAGGTGTCGCGGCAGTAGTGCAGCCCGGTATCGGCGAGCGCAGAGATACGCTTGGCCCAGCTCAGCCATTGATCTTCCATGGGGTCCATCCTGCGGCGGGTGAAGGCGCCAGACTAACAAGTGCACCTGTGGCACGCACAAAAAAGCCCCTCCGGAGAGGGGCTTGATAGGACGACTCAGGGCGCCGGCGGAGCGTTCGGTGCCGGGGGAGCATCGGGTGCCGGAGGCGTGCCGGGAGCAGGGGGCGCCGGCGGCGCATCGGGCGCCTGGGCCTGACCGGCGCGCGGCGGCCGCGGCGGCTGGGTCAACGCCTCGAAGGCGGCGACCTGCTCCGGGTTCAGCACCTGGGCCAAGGCGCTGTGGCGCTGTTCGATCAGGCGTTTGAAGCGTTCGCCACGCGTGTCGTCGACCTGGGCGTCGGGTGCCGCGCCGGGCCGCTTGAGCTGGTGCAGACCATCGAAGAAGGTGCGCTGGGCGTTGAGCACCTCCGCGCTCTGCTGCTGATCGAGCTGCCAGGTCGCGAACAGCGGCGTGAAGCGCGCCTGCAGGTCGGCCTCCAGCGCTGCCGGATCGTGCTCGTGGCGCGGGCCAGGATGGCGCGGCATCGCCGCCTGACGCTCGAGCATCAGATAAGCGCGCAGCTGGGCCGGCTCCAGCACATCGGCGAGCTGCTGGCGCTGACGCTCGAGCAGCGCATCGAGCGCACCACGACGCGCCTCAGGGGCCGCCTTGGGGCCATCGCCGCGCAGCTGGCGCAGCCCGTCACGGAATTCGGTATCCGCCTGGGCCAGCGCGGCCTGCTGGCGCTGATCGAGCTGCCAGCTGGCGACCACGGCGTCCTTGAGCGCATCGGCGTGGGCGTGCTTGGCGCTGTGCGGCGCCGGTGGCTGCGCACGCTCGGCCGGCGCCGCCATGGCCAGCGGCGACAGTGCGGTGAGGGTAACGGCGAGCGCGAAGAGTGACTTGGACCTTGCTTGCATGATGACACGACTCCTGTGGCGCACCGGGACGCGGTGCACCCCCACTATCGCCGCGTTTCATGCACGCAGTGTGCAGCGAGCATGGAAGCTCGGCCCCAGACGTGCAAAACCGCCCACATGGGGCGGTTCGACAGGCATCGATCAGAAAGGCTTCCGAATCAGCCTCAGAACGCCCAGTCCTCGTCTTCCGTGCTGACCGTCTTGCCGATCACGTAGGAGGAGCCGGAGCCGGAGAAGAAGTCGTGGTTCTCGTCGGAGCCGGGCGAGAGCGCGGCGAGGATCGCCGGGCTGACGTCGGTGACGCTGGCCGGGAACAGAGCCTCGAAGCCCAGGTTCATCAACGCCTTGTTGGCGTTGTAGTGGAGGAACTTCTTGACGTCTTCGGTCAGGCCGACGTCGTCGTAGAGGGCTTCTGTGTATCTCACCTCGTTGTCGTAGAGCTCGTGGAGCAGCTCATAGGCGTAGATCTTGATCTCTTCCTGGCGCTCCGCCGGCAGCTGGGCGAGCTGACGCTGGAACTTGTAGCCGATGTAGTAGCCGTGGATCGCCTCGTCACGAATGATCAGGCGGATCAGGTCGGCGGTGTTGGTCAGCTTGGCGCGGCTGGACCAGTACATCGGCAGGTAGAAGCCGGAGTAGAACAAAAACGACTCGAGGAAGGTGCTGGCGACCTTGCGCATCAGCGGGTCTTCGGCGCGGTAGCGCTCGAGGATCAGCTCCGCCTTCTTCTGCAGGAAGGGGTTCTCCTCGCTCCAGCGGTAGGCGTCGTCGACGTCGCGGGTGGCGCACAGCGTCGAGAAGATCGAGCTGTAGGAGCGCGCGTGGACCGACTCCATGAAGCTGATATTGGTGATCACCGCCTCTTCGTGGGGGGTCACCGCGTCCTCGATCAGCGTCGGCGCGCCGACCGTGCCCTGGATGGTGTCGAGCAGGGTGAGACCGGTGAAGACACGGATGGTCAGCTGCTGCTCGTGCTCGGTCAGGGTGTTCCAGGACGGGATGTCGTTGGAGAGCGGAATCTTCTCCGGCAGCCAGAAGTTGCCGGTCAGACGGTTCCAGACCTCCAGGTCCTTGTCGTCCTGAAGGCGGTTCCAGTTGATCGCATCGACCCGGCTCAGATGGCGGGCTGCAGAGGTCGCGGGCATATCCATGAGCATGTTCTCGTTCGGTTGACGCCGGCGCGAGGGCCGGCGCGTTCCAACAATTCAGACAGTCGATTCAGACAATCGATTCAGACAATCGATTCAGACAGTCGGGCTTACAGCGTGCAGGAGACGCAACCTTCGACTTCCGTGCCTTCCAGCGCGGCCTGGCGTAGACGAATGTAGTAGATCGTCTTGATGCCTTTGCGCCAGGCGTAGATCTGCGCCTTGTTGACGTCACGCGTGGTCGCGGTGTCGCGGAAGAAGAGCGTCAGCGACAGGCCCTGGTCGACGTGCTGGGTCGCCTCGGCGTAGGTGTCGATGATCTTCTCCGGGCCGAGCTCGTAGGCGTCCTGGTAGTAGGCCTGGTTGTCGTCGGTCAGGTAGGGCGCCGGGTAGTAGACGCGGCCCAGCTTGCCCTCCTTGCGGATCTCGACCTTGGCCGTGACCGGGTGGATGCTCGACGTCGAGTTATTGATGTAGGAGATCGAGCCGGTGGGCGGGATCGCCTGCAGGTTGCGGTTGAACAGCCCATGGGCCATCACCGATGCCTTCAGCTCGCGCCAGTCGTCCTGGGTCGGGACGTGGATACCGCTCTTCTCGAACAGCCCGCGCACCTTCTCGGTCTTGGGCGCCCACGCCTGCTCGGTGTACTTGTCGAAGTACTCGCCGCTGGCATAGGTCGACTGCTCGAAACCGGCGAAGCGCTTGCCACGCTCGATGGCGATGCGGTTGGAGGCACGGATAGCGTGGAACGCCACGGTGTAGAAGTAGATGTTGGTGAAATCCAACCCCTCTTCGCTACCGTAGAAGATGCGCTCGCGGGCCAGGTAGCCGTGCAGGTTCATCTGCCCCAGGCCGATCGCATGCGACTTGGCGTTGCCTTCGGCGATCGACGGCACCGAGGAGATATGACTCATCTCGGAGACCGCCGTCAGGCCGCGGATCGCGGTCTCCACGGTGGCGCCGAAGTCCGGCGAATCCATGGTCTTGGCGATGTTGAGCGAGCCCAGGTTGCAGGAGATGTCCTCGCCGATCTGACGATAGCCGAGGTCGTCGTCGTACTCGGTCGGCGTGTTGACCTGCAGGATCTCCGAGCACAGGTTGGACATGTTGATCCGGCCGTGGATCGGATTGGCGCGATTGACCGTGTCCTCGAACATCAGATACGGATAGCCGGATTCGAACTGCAGCTCGGCGATGGTCTGGAACAGCTCGCGAGCGTTGATCTTCTTCTTGTGGATACGGCCGTCGTCGACCATCTCGTCGTACTTCTCGGTGATGCTGATATCACCGAAGGGCACGCCGTAGATGCGCTCCACGTCGTAGGGCGAGAACAGGTACATGTCCTCGTTGCGCTTGGCCAGCTCGAAGGTGATGTCCGGCATCACGATGCCCAGCGAGAGCGTCTTGATGCGGATCTTCTCGTCGGCGTTCTCGCGCTTGGTATCGAGGAAGCGCAGGATATCCGGGTGGTGAGCGTTGAGATAAACCGCCCCGGCGCCCTGACGCGCGCCCAGCTGATTGGCGTAGGAGAAGGCGTCTTCGAGCATCTTCATGATCGGAATGATGCCGGAGGACTGGTTCTCGATGCGCTTGATCGGCGCCCCCGCCTCGCGGATGTTGGAGAGCGAGAACGCCACACCGCCGCCGCGCTTGGAGAGCTGCAGTGCCGAGTTGATGGAGCGCCCGATGGACTCCATGTTGTCCTCGATGCGCAGCAGGAAGCATGAGACCAGCTCGCCGCGCTGACGCTTGCCGCAGTTGAGGAAGGTCGGGGTGGCCGGCTGGAAACGCCCGTGGATGATCTCTTCGACCAGCTGGCGCGCCAGGGTCTCGTCACCGCGCGCCAGCGACAGTGCGACCATGCACACGCGATCCTCGAAGCGTTCGAGGTAGCGCTTGCCGTCGAAGGTCTTGAGCGTGTAGCTGGTGTAGTACTTGAAAGCGCCCAGGAAGCTCTGGAAGCGGAACTTGACCGCATAGGCCTGATCGAACAGCGCCGTGACGAAGGCGAAGTCGTACTGATCGAGCACTTCCTGCTCGTAGTAGCCCTCTTCCACCAGATAGTCGAGCTTCTCCTTCAGCGAGTGAAAGAACACGGTGTTCTGGTTCACGTGCTGGAGGAAATATTGACGCGCGGCTTCGCGATCCTTGTCGAGCTGCAGACGCCCTTCGGCATCGTACAGGTTCAACATGGCGTTGAGCGCGTGGTAGTCGAGCGTCTTGGCATTGTGATCGGCGGGCGATCGTGCTGCCGTCTCTTTTTCTAGGCTGAGCGTTTCCAAAATTCATTCACCCCTGCAAGGACGCGACGGACATCCTCATCGGTGCCCATCAGCTCGAAACGGTAGAGATACGGTACCTGGCACTTCTGTGCGATCACTCGGCCAGCCTGGCCGAATGCCGCGCCGAAGTTGGCATTGCCACCGGCGATGACCCCACGGATCAGCGACCGGTTGTGCTCATCGTTGAGAAAGCGGATCACCTGCGGTGGCACCGCCGTACGCGGTTCACCATCGCCGTAGGTGGGTACGATGAGAATATAAGGTGCTGCGACGCGCAGTGGCGGATCGTCACGGTTCAGCGGGATCCGGCTGGCCGGCAGGCCGAGCTTTTCCACGAAGCGTCGCGTGTTGCCTGATTTGGTCGAGAAATAGACCAGCTCAGCCATGACGACTTCCTTGCGCCTCTGCGCGATTCAGGTCGTGTCGAATGGGACCGCGGCCTGGAGACTCTCTGCGAGCGCGGAACGATGCCAGCGAGCGGCCGCTCTACCGCGCTCTCCAGACCGGACCGGCGCACTTGGCGCGGTCCGCGTCAGCCGGGGCGGGCGCCCCGGAAACCACGAATCAGGCGACCAGCGTGCTGATCTTGTCCGGGCGGAAACCGGCCCAATGATCATCACCCGCCACCACGACCGGCACCTGACGGTAGCCGAGGTCCTGTACACGCTGCATGGCAGCGGCGTCCTGGGTCAGGTCGACCACGGTATAGTCGATCCCCTGTTTGTCCAGCGCGCGATAGGTGGCGTTGCACTGGACGCAAGCGGGTTTGCTATAGATCGTGATGCTCATGATAATCATTACCATCCGTGATAGGAAATAACGCCCATCGCTGGCCGATGGCGCGGGCCTTGGCGGCGTCTGGACACCCATTGCGTGGTGTCGACCGCCTCTGGAAAAACACTATATATGGTAGCCTGGCGTTTTTCCAAGCATAGATGTGGTTTTTTTCTGTGCATTCCCTGTGGATATTTTCGCCCCCTTCGCGAGGGCCCACCGTTGTGCGCCTCACGCCCTGTCAAGGGGCGAAAATTTCTTCCTCGGGGGAGGAAAAGGCCCTCGACAACGGCAGCCAAGGGCCCCAAAAACGTCGAGCGCGCCGTTCGACTGGTAGCTAACGGCGCGCTCGGCATACTACATCTGGTAGGGGCGATATCGGGTAGGGCCCGAGGTGTGACGAGCGCCCTCTCGTCAGGGCCTAAGAGCGCATTTCACTACCGCTAGACGACGTGCGCTTATCCGGCCCCTATCGTCAGAGAGTTTGGAAATGGGCGCTAATCCGACTTGATCGCGTGACCGCCAAACTCGTTGCGCATCGCAGCGAGCAGCTTGTCACCGAAAGAGTCCGCCTCGCGCGAGCGCAGGCGTTCGAGCAGGGAGAGGGTAATGACTGGCGCGCTGACGTCAAGCTCGAGCGCTTCGGCCACCGTCCAGCGCCCTTCGCCGGAGTCGGAAACGTAGGGCGCGATGCCCTCCAGGCCGGGGTTCTTGTCCAGGGCATCGGCGGTCAGGTCGAGCAGCCACGAACGCACCACGCTGCCGTGACGCCAGATCTCGGCGACCTGATGCAGGTCGACACCGAACTCCGTCTTCTTGCCCATGATCGCGAAGCCTTCGGCGTAGGCCTGCATCAGCCCGTACTCGATCCCATTGTGGACCATCTTGGTGAAGTGACCGGCACCGGCGGGGCCGACATGCCCCCAGCCCTTGTCCGGCGCCGGCGCCAGGGCCTCGAACAGCGGGGTGAGCGCCTCGACCACCGCGGTCTCGCCGCCGACCATCATGCTGTAGCCCTCGGCGAGCCCCCAGACCCCACCGCTGGTGCCCACATCGACGAAGTGCAGCCCTTTCTCGCTGGCGCGCTCGGCCCGGCGCAGGCTGTCCTTGTAGAGAGAGTTGCCGCCATCGATGACCACATCGTCCGCCGCCAGCAGCGGCTCGAGGTCGGCGAGCAGCTGATCGACGAGATCCCCTGCCGGCACCATCAGCCACACGATCCGCGGCGACGGCAGCGCGGCCACCGCCGCCGCCAGCGATTCGGCCGGCTCGATGCCCTTGTCCGCCGCCTTGGCGCGAGCCTCCGCGCTCGGATCGGAGCCGACCACCCGGTGCCCACCGCGTACCAGCCGCTCGGCCATATTGGCGCCCATGCGCCCCAGCCCCACCATTGCGAGTTCCATGTGACATCCTTTTTCGAGGGTTCGAGCCGCGCCACCGACCTATCGATATCCATGCACTGGGGCACGACGATGAGATGTTTCAGAGCCTAGCGGAAAATCCTCCTGCCGGTGGCAGCCACCAGCCTACCTAGCCTGCAGAGCGCATCAGGTGGCTGGCGATCAGCCGCCGTACCGGCCAGGCGGCGTCGCCGGCGCGCAGCACCGCCTGGCGCAGCAGCTGCGCCGGCGGGCGCTCGTCGGTGTAGAGGCCGACGATCGCCAGGGTGGCGGCGAACAGCGGCCCGGTGGCCAGACGCTGCTGGCGCTGGTAGCGCGCCAGCAGCCGCGGCGCGCCGATATCCTGCCCCGCCGCGCGGGCGTCACCGACCAACCCGGCCAGCCGGCGTACGCCTTCAAGGCCGAGATTGAAGCCATGCGCGGTGACTGGATGCATGCCCACCGCGGCATCGCCGAGCAGCGCCTGGCGCGGCCCCACGAAACGCTCGGCATAGACACTCACCAGCGGATAGCGGCGCGGCGCGGCGGCTCGGGTCATCGCCCCCAGGCGGCCCTCGAAGCGACGGGTGATCTCGGCGTCGAAGTCGGCCTGGGGCAGCGCCATCAGCGCATCCATCTGCGCCGGCGGCAGGGTCAGCACCACCGACGAGCAGTGAGTATCCACCGGCAGCAGCGCCAGCGTCTGGCCATGGCCGAACCACTCCCAGGCGCTGAAATCATGCGCTTGTTCGTGGTGCATGCGACACACCAGCATGTGCTGGCCGTGCTGATAGGTGTGCGCGGGGATGCCCATCGCCCGGCGCGTGGTCGAGAAGCGGCTGTCCGCCGCCACCAGCAGCGCGGCCTCGACGGTTTCGCCGCCGGCCAGGCGAATCTCGACGCTGTTGTCATCGGCGCTGGGGGCGAAGGTCTCGATCTCGCTCTCGCAGCGCCACAGCACCTCGGCCTGGGCCGAATCGACGAGCGCGGCATAGGCGGCGGCGCGGATCACCCGGTTGGGCACCAGGCAGCCGAGCTCGGCGTCCTGCCCCGCGCGGGGAGCGATCTGCATCGCGAACAGCGACTCACCGTTGAAGACCTTGGCGGCACGCATCGCCGCGCGCTCCTCCGCGGGGATCCGCGGCCACACGTCGAGTGCGTCGAGGGTCTGCTGCGAGGCGCGGGTCAGCGCGATCTCACGGCCGTCGCTTTGCGGCGCTTCGAGACTGGCGCGCGGCTGGCGGTCGATCAGCAGCGCACTCACGCCGCGCCGCGACAGCGCGTTGGCGAAGCACAAACCGATCGAGCCGGCGCCGACGATCGCGACGTCGACTCGCGTTGTGGGGGTGGAACCTTCCATCTCTGCCGCTCCCTACCGTGATGGGGCGTCAAGATAACCAAAAACGCGCCGCGGGTAATCCCACGGCCGGCGGCACGGGCGCGGCCGATGCGCGCACCCGGCGCCGCGCCGCACGGCGAGCGTCAGTACTTGTCGTCATGAACCCGGGTATGGCCCTGCTTGTCCTTGAACACCTTCTCCTCGAACTCGACCTCGAGGTGAGCGTCGCCCTTCTGCTTGAGACGGTGGTACTCGAGCCCGCTGAAACTCAGCTCCAGACTGTCGTCGTAGGCGTCGAGCAGACGTTTGAATTCACCCACAGTGATGATCATGACCTCTCCTTTGGCGATACCCGTGACCGGCGTCCCTATCCGGCCCTCTCATCAGACTAGACCAAGTCATCGTCCTCGGGGTTCCCCGCCGTCCGACAGAACGCCACGAAACGCTCGAGCAGCGGGCTGCGATACTTGTCGCGATGCAGCACCAGGCTGAACTCACGGGTCATCTCCAGGCCCACGTCGAGTTCGACCAGGCGCCCGTCGCGCAGCGCATGGCGCGCCTCCAGCCGTGACAGACAGGTCAGCCCCAACCCCGCCGCGGTGGCATTGATGATCGCCTCGGCGGAGTTGATCTCCAGCCCCGCTCGCCACGCCGGCAGCCTCGGCGCGATATAGCGCATGAACTGCTCGCGGGTGCCCGAACCCGGCTCGCGCAGCAGCCACGCCTCCGCCGCCAGCGCCTCGATCTCGAGCGGCCCCGCCGCGGCCAGCGGATGGTCGGCGGCGGCGGTCACCACCAGCCGGTCCTGGCGCCAGGGGATGACGTCGAAGTGCGCATCGGCGACGCGCCCCTCGATCATGCCGATATCCAGCTCGAACGCCTCCAGTGCGCTGCAGATCGCGGCGCTGTTGGCGATGGTGAGCTGCTGCTGCCGATGGCCGGTGGCATCGCGGAAGTCGCGCAGCAGATGGGGCAGCAACTGATGACCGATGGTGTAGCTGGCACCGATGTGTAGTTGGCCCCCCAGCGTGGTGGCGTCATCGAACAGCTGCTCGAGGGTCGCGCTGCGCGCCAGCAGCTCGTCCGCCAGCGGCAGTAGCCGGCGCCCCTGATCGTTGAGATAGAGCCGATTGCGGTGGCGGTCGAACAGGGTCCGCCCGCACTGCTTCTCCAGCTCGGCCAGGGCGATGCTCAGCGCCGGCTTGCTCAGCGCCAGCCGTTCGGCAGCGGCGGTCAGGGTGCGCTCGCGGGTCACGCTGACGAAGATCTGGAGCTGACGCAGGGTAATGGCCATGGGTTGCCTCTCGTCGCGGGTGGTATCCGGAACGCCACGTCTCGACGGTCATGTGGGCCGTGGCGCAGGCCGCTCGAGCGGTCTCGTTAAATAGAATAAAACGACCAGTGAAAAAAGTTAAAATATATCGATAGAACGAAAAGCCATAACATAGGTGGCATTCGCTCATCGTCACCGTCGAGGCACCCATGGCTACGCGCATGATGACCCTGCACCAGCGCCTGCAGCACGCCCCCACACCCATGGCCGGCCTGGCCCTGGGCATCTCGAGTCTGGGCTGGGCGTGGGAGAGCTTCGCCCCGCTGGGCGGTGTGGCGCAGATCTGCGGCGCGCTGGTCGCCAGCGTGCTGCTGGCGCTGCTGACGGCCAAGTTCGTGCTCCATCCGCGGCTGCTGTGGGCGGATCTGGCCCACCCGGTGGTGGGCAGCGTGGTCCCCACCTTCGCCATGGCGACCATGGTGGTGTCGAAGGCCGCGGGCACCTGGCTCGCACCAACCCTGGGCGTGACCCTGTGGCTGGTCGCGGTGGCCCTGCACCTGCTGTTCCTGGTCGCCTTCGTGGTGCATCGGGTGCGCGGCTTCGAGCTGCACCACATGGTGCCGGCGTGGTTCGTGCCGCCGGTGGGCATCATCGTCGCCGACGTCGCCTTCCCCGGCACGGCCGCGCTGCATCCGCTCGCCCTGGGCCTGCTCTGGCTGGGCATGGGTCTCTACGCGGTGCTGCTGCCGGTGATGATCTACCGGCTGATCTTCGCCGCCGAGATCCCCGACCCGGCCAAGCCCACCATCGCGATCATGGCGGCCCCCGCCAGCCTCTCGCTGGCCGGCTACCTGAGCGTGGTCGCCAGCCCCTCGCCGCTGCTGGTGGCCCTGCTCGGCGGCATCGCGGTGCTGATGACGCTGATCATCTACCTGGCCTTCATTCGGCTGCTGCGCCTGCCCTACAGCCCCGGCTACGCCGCCTTCACCTTCCCCATGGTGATCGGCGCCACGGCGCTGGTGAAGACCACCGCCTGGATGCAGCAGGTCGGCTTCCACCATCACGACATCGCCATCGTCCATGGCCTGGCCACGCTGGAGATCGTCGTCGCCAGCGTGATCGTCGGCTATGTGGCGCTGCGCTATCTGAGCTTCTATCTGGGCACCTGGCGCCTGGCCGCGGGCGCCGCCTGAGGCTGGGAAAGAAACTGCCAGCGCGCGCCGATATCGCTGGCGCGGGATGATCTTTGCGCCACAGGCCGTATGATCGCAGGGAGACCCGACAGCGCGAGGCCACCCGGCCATGATTCTCCCCAGCCCCCATGCCGATAGCGACAACTGGACCCTGACCACTGCGCCGGTGCGCTCGCCGCGGGGTGCGGTCGCCGCCCAGCACCGGCTCGCCGCCCGCGCCGGGGCGGCCCAGCTCGAGGCCGGCGGCAATGCCGTCGATGCCATCGTCGCCACCGCCTACGCCCTCAACGCCGTCGAGCCGTGGATGTGCGGGCTGGGCGGCTCGGGCTTCATGGTGATCTGGCTGGCCAGGGAACAGCGCGCCGTGGCGCTCGACTTCCAGGGCACGCTGCCGGGCGCCATCCGCCTGACCGACTACCCGGTCGACCCCGCCCGGCCCAAGACCCCGATGGGCTTTCCCGGCGTGGTCGACGACGCCAACATCGCAGGCTATCGCTCGATCACCGTGCCCGGCGCGGTGGCCGGGCTCGATCATGCCCTGACACGCTTCGGCTCGCGCCCCCGCGCCGAGGTCATGGCGCCGGCCATCACGCTTGCCGAACGCGGCCTCCACGTCGACTGGTTCACCACGCTGCAGATCGCGCTGTGTGCTCGCACCCTGGCCCGCGATGCGACCTCGGCGGCGATCTACCTGCCCGGCGGGCATCCGGCCACCCCCGAAAGCCGCCTGCGCATACCGCAGCTGGCCGACACGCTCCGCGAGATCGCCGCCGGCGGCGCGGAAACCTTCTATCGCGGCAAGCTGGCGAAGCAGATCGTCGCCGATCTCCAGGCCGGCGGTTCACGCCTCTCGCATGAAGATCTGGCAGGCTACGCCGTGCGCGAATACGCACCGATGCTGGCCGAACACCGCGGCTATACGCTCTACACACCCGGGGAGGCCTCGGGCGGGCTACGTCAGCGCGAGATGCTGGCCCACGCCGGGGCGGCGATGCCGGCGCCACCCGCGCGGCCGACCCCGGCAACCTGGGTGGCCTACGCCGAGGCGCTGGAAGCGTGCTGGCGCCAGCACAAGATCCGCACCGGCGTGCTGCCGCCAAGTGCCGGCGAGGATGTGAACGGAGGGAACGCAAACGGAGGGTACGTAAACGGAGAGAGCGTCGACGGCGAACACGGCGCCTGCACCTCGTCGATGTCCGCGGTGGACGCCGACGGCAACATGGTCGCGCTCACCTACACCCTGCTCAATCGCTTCGGTTCCGGGGTCACCTTGCCCACCACCGGCATGCTGATGAACGACAGCGTCAGCTACTTCGACCCGCGCCCCGGCTACCCCACGACCATGGCCGGCGGCAAGCGCATCAACTCGTCGAACATGTGCCCCACGGTGGCGGTGAAGGACGGCGAGGCGCGCTTCTCGGTGGGCGCCTCCGGCGGCAATCTGATCATGCCGGCAGTGACCCAGGTCGCGGCGCTGATGATGGACTTCGGCATGAGCCTGGAAGAAGCCATGCAGCACCCGCGCCTCGACGCCAGTCATCGCGGCTCGATACGCGTCGATCCGCGCTTCGATGCGGCGACGCTGGCCGCGCTGGAATCGCGCTTCACACTGGAGATCGCCCAGTCGCTGGTCTTCCCCAAGCTCTATGCCTGTGTCTCGGGGGTGGCGCGCGACCCCGAGTCGGGTGAATGCGTCGGCCTTGGAGACCCCACCCAGCCGATCGGCGGCGGCGCCACGCCGGCACCGTTCCAGCTCGACCCGCTCACCGACACCGCGCCGGAGGTGCGCCCATGAATGCCGCCCAGACGCGTGCCACGATCGTCGTCTCGATCCCCGATGCGGCCAAGATCGAGTGGTGGATCGCCCGGCTCGCGCCGCTGCTGCCCGAGTGGACGCTACGCCCGGTGGATGCCCCCGGCGACCCGGCCGCGGTCCACTATGCGGTGGTCTGGCGCCCCGCCGACGCCACCTTCACTCCGTTCCCCAACCTCAAGGCGATCGTCTCGCTGGGGGCGGGCATCGATCACGTCCTGGCCGACCGCGAGCTGCCGCCGGGGGTGCCGATCATCCGCACCGTGGGCACGGACCTGACCCAGCGCATGCGCGAGTACGTGGCGCTGCACGTGCTGCGCCATCATCGTGAGATGCCTATGATCGCCGCCAACCAGCGCCGCCAGCGCTGGGCGCAGCAGGTGGTACCGCCGGCCACCCGGCGCCGGGTCGGGGTCATGGGGCTGGGTAACCTCGGCGGTGCCGCGGCGCGCACGCTCGCCGGGCTCGGCTTCGAGACGCTCGGCTGGACACGCACGCAGCGCGCGATCGAAGGGGTCGTCACCTACGCCGGCGAGGCCGAATTCGCGGCCTTCCTCCAGCGCTGCGAGATACTGGTCTGTCTGCTGCCGCTGACGCCGGCCACGGAGAATCTCCTCGACGCCGCGCTGTTCGCCAGGCTGCCCCGCGGCGCCAGCCTGATCAACGCCGGGCGCGGCCCCCACCTGGTCGAGGATGATCTGCTCGCCGCGCTCGCCAGCGGCCAGCTGAGTCACGCCACGCTCGATGTCTTCCGTCAGGAGCCGCTACCCGAGGCGCACCCGTTCTGGCGCCATCCGCAGATCACCGTGACGCCGCATGTCGCCTCACTGATCGACCCGGAGAGCGGCAGCCGTATCGTCGCCGCCAATATCCGAGAGTTCGAGGCCCACGGCGAGGTCGCCGATCTCGCCGATGCCGCGCGCGGCTACTGAACGGCAGAGCTTTGCCGTCCGAGTTGCTAAACTGCCTGTGCACAAGACCATCACTGATACGTTATCCACAGCCGCACGCCGAGGGGTTTCATGGCCGAGAACCGCAGCTCCGACACAGCATCGTCCGCCAAGGGCACATCCGGGAAGTCAGGCACCGGCAAGGGCGACAACACCGCCAGCCGGCGCAACATCAAATCCTGGCTGACCGACATGGATGGCGTTCTGGTCCATGAGAACAAGGCGATTCCCGGCGCTGCCGAGCTGATCAATCAGTGGCGCGAGCGCGAGATTCCCTTTCTGGTGCTGACCAACAACTCCATCTATACGCCGCGCGATCTCAGCGCCCGGCTGCAGCACAGCGGCATCGAAGTGCCGGAGGAGAGCATCTGGACCTCGGCGCTGGCCACTGCGGCCTTCCTGCGCGATCAGGCCCCGGGCAGCTCGGCCTTCGTGGTCGGCGAAGCGGGCCTGCTCACCGCGATCCACGAAGCCGGCTTCATCATGACCGACACCCAGCCCGACTACGTGGTGCTCGGCGAGACCCGCTCCTACTCCTTCGAGGCGATCACCAAGGCGATCCGCCTGATCAAGGATGGCGCGCGCTTCATCTGCACCAACCCGGACGCCACCGGCCCCAGCGCCGAGGGCGTGCTGCCAGCCACCGGGGCCGTGGCCGCGCTGATCACCGAGGCGACCGGCCGCAAGCCGTACATCGTCGGCAAGCCCAACCCGATGATGTTCCGCTCGGCGCTCAACAAGCTCGGGGTGCACTCGGACGGCACCGGCATGATCGGCGACCGCATGGACACCGATATCGTCGCCGGCATCGAAGCGGGCATGCACACCGTGCTGGTGCTCAGCGGCATCGCCGACAAGTCGGAGATCGAGCGCTACCCGTTCCGGCCCAAGGAGATCCTCTCCTCGGTGGCCGAGCTGGTGGACAAGTAGCGTTCGAGACACTTCATACCCCAACCGCGCCGATCGCCCCAAAACCCATCTCCCCTCTGACGATGGGCGCCGGGGGCAGGACAAAGCGAGGGTCCTTTGCCAGGGATGGCAAAGGTAGCGCCCAGGGAGGGGTTCACAGCGCCCTCGCGACGTCTTGCCGCCGGATAAGCCCAAGTCGTCTCGCGGTTGTGAAAGGCGTTCCAGGAAAGGCGTTCTAAAGAGCGAGCGCCTCGCCCAACAGCCTGCCATTCTCCAGGCAGTCACCCACGGCGATACCGCCGCGCCAGTTGCCGCCCAGGTGCAGGCCGGGGTGATGTGCCAGCGCGGCGTCGAGCCGTGCCAGCCGCTCGTCGTGGCCGAGTTCGTACTGCGGAATCGCCTGCGGCCAGCGCACCACCCGCCGCCATACCGGCTCACCGCGAATCCCCAGAATATCGCCCAGGTCCGCCTGCACGCGCCGGGTGAGGCTGTCGTCGTCGCCCGCCGCGGCTTCGGGGGATTGGCGGCCGCCGATGAAGACGTTGAGCAATTTGTGGCCGCTGGGGGCGCGGCCGGGAAAGAGCGTGGAGGGGAACAGCGCGCCCAGCGTCGCCCGCCCCTCGGCCCGCGGGATGAGCACACCGAAGCCATCCAGCGGGTGATCGATATCGGCCTCGCGAAAGCCCAGCGCCACGGCATTGACCGGCGGATAGACGATCTCCGCCAGCGGCTCGGCCAGGGCCGGATCGAGCGCGTCGAGCCAGCGCGCCGCCAGCGGCGCCGGCACCGCCAGCAGCAGCTGCCGCCCACGCCATTCGCGCCCGTCACGCCCGCGCGCCACCCAGTCCTGGCCATCGCGGCGCACGCCGACGATCTCGCAGCCGGTCTCGATGGCAGCACCCGGCTGCGCCGTGATGCACTCGGCCAGACGCTCGGCCAGTCGCGCAAGCCCGCCGGGGAAACTGACCAGCTGGCCGCGCCAGGCAGCGGGTACGGGCGAGGGCTCGCGCCGGCTCTGGCGCAGGCGTTTGAGACCGCCGAGGATCAGCGAACGGTGTTCGCGCTCGATCGCCGCCAGGCGCGGCATCGCCGCCTGTACCGAAAGCCTGGCCGGGTCCCCGGCGTAGACGCCGGAGACGAAGGGGTCGACCATGCGCTGGAGCACGCGCCGGCCGAGACGCCGCTCGACGAACGCCGCCAGCGACTCCTCCGCCTGATGCCCACGCGGTAGCAGCGGCTCGCGCAGCAGCCGGGCCCAACCGCGCCAGCCGATGATCGGGCTGGTCAGCGCCTCGGCCGGGGTCATCGGCAGCGCCACCGGCTTGCCGTCGAGCACCACATAGCGCTTGTTGGCAATACGGTTGGCCGGCTGCGCCTCACCCAGGAGATCGAGCTCATCGAGCAGCGCATAGAGCGGCGGCTTCATGATCACCGTGTTGGGGCCATGTTCGATCTGCCACTCGCCGTCGCGCTCGCTGGCGATATTGCCGCCGACACGTGCCCCGGCTTCGAGCAGCGTCACCTGTCGGCCCTGCTTGGCCAGGGCCCAGGCGGCGGCGAGGCCGGTGGCCCCGGCGCCGACGATCAGGGTGTCGGCAGGCGCGTCATGGCGGTCGGCAGGCGTATCGGCCGGAGCATCTGGAGCATGGCTGGTCATGGGAGCTCGCGCGGGAGAGTGTTCTGTGAAGTTTACGCAGTCAGCGCGCGCCCCGCATCCGGCCGGCGTGCGGCGTCTTGCCGCCACGCCGACCGCTAGTGACGCTCACGGTTTACTTGTCTGGCGTGCCCGGATGACAGCCGGGCGCCGCCACATAAATGTCGCAGTCCGGCATCACCGCGCGCTCCTGGTGCGGCGTACCCTGCGGCGCCCAGTCATAATCCACCAGCTGCGCCCGGTAGACCTGGTTGGTGACGTAGTCGTCGCCCGGCATCGACTTGCCGAAGAACGGGCTCACGTACTCCCACACGATCTCGCCTGACGGTGTGACCTGGAACAGCCGGCCGTCCTGACCCTCGTCGATCAGCGTATTGCCGTTGGGCAGCCGCCGCGCGCTGGAGATGAACGAGCTGTAGAAGGTATAGGGCGAAATGCCCGACATACTGCCGGTGTACTGCCATACAATTTTGCCGCTGCTCGGATTGACCTCGATCACCCGGGAGGAGGAGAAAAACCCCTGCTTCGACGGCGGGAAGCCGGCATTGCCCTGGTTGTCGAAGATCAACAGGTTGCCGGCCCCCGGCAGGCCCTCGGGGATGAGATGGACGTCGTGGGCCCCCACGGTCTGGTCCACCGGGCGGCCGAGCTTGCCATTGAGCTTGAGCGCCGGCAGGTCGGGGCCGATACGCCAGACGATGTCGCCGCTCTGCCGGTCGACGATTAACATGACGTTGGCGTTGCGCGAGTTGATCAGGATATTGTCCGGCGCGAAACGCTCATCGCCGGCGTCGTACCAGCGATTGGGGCCCAGCGGTACCGCCGTGTTCAGATGCAGGAAGTCGGGGTCCTCGGAATCCTTGAGCGCACGCAGGCCGGCATCGGAAAAGCCCATCTCATCGAGATGATCGCCGGCCTTCCACGTCCAGACCACCCGGCCGGCGGGATCGACCTCCTCGACGGCGTTGTCGATGATCGGGTAATCGAAGCCGTTGAGTTCGCGCATCCCGGCGGTCATCACCAGATTGTTGCCGTTGGGCAGCCGGCGCATGTCGTGATGCTGATAGACCGGATGCTGCTGGCTGCCCCACTGCCACTCAACATCGCCGTCCCAATTCACCTCGGCCACGGCGGCGTTGGTGAGACCGTTGCCGGGGCTGGCGTGTTCGGGGAGCTTGTCGACCCGTGCCAGCTGCACCAGCAGATGCCCCTTCTCACCGCCGGCCTGCGCAGCGGAGAGCGGCACCGGCGGGAAGCTCTCGTAGTCCCAGCGGTGCACTTCGTTGCCGTTCATGTCGATCAGGTGGGTCTGGCGGTCGCCGCCGGGAAACAGCACGAAGCCGTTATAGGCGCGTTCGGGATCGTAGTAGGTCGTGCCGGTGGGAAAGCTGCTGGGCAAGGCCAGCGCCGTGGTCGCCGAGGCCGTCAGCCAGGCCCCCATCACTGCCGCTACGGCTGTGCTCCGTGACACCATCGCTCGTCGCTCCTTCGTCGAGTCTCGCCCTTTACGGGCCTGGCCGGCATGACACGACCGGCGTTCGCTGTCTGGCCGGTGATCCGAACAGCCATGATCAGCGGCTTGTGGATAGACATCGACGCTGGCGTTTCGATCCCTGACGATGAATCGCAAGCTTAGAGAGATTGGAAATGGGCTCTTAGAGAGCCAAAAGCTGGCGTGAATAGGCCAGAAAGTCATCGAGATGCTTCTCGATGATGGCGACGATAATGGCCACTTGCAGCTGCTGGTAGTCATGCACGGCGATATTGCGAAACCCCACCATGCGTCGCATCACATCGGCCGTCGCGGGTGTGATCCAGTTGCCCTGGGCCAGCAGCGTGAACACATCGCGGGCGCTCTGCGGCACGCCCAGGCGTTCGCGCCGAATCAGATGGTGCCCCATATCCAGCGCCGCCTCGCAGGCCCGCTGAATATTGAGAATGGCCGCATCCTGACGGGTGAAGTCGTCGACGAACGACGCCGGGCCCTTCGCATACTCTTCGCGAGCACGGCCGACACAGCGCTCGATGGTCGCGGCCTTGTTGACCAGCACGTCATCGACCATGGATACGCCCCTCGCGCTGAATGTCCGCCATCAGCGGCGCCCGAGCCTCGTCGAGCGCCATCTTGTCGCTGAGCACGAACGCTTCGAACAGCCCCGCCTGTTCATCGCGTGACCACCAGCGCTCACCGCTGGTGACGACCCGATACTGCATGACGGTGGAAGCCTTGCGCAGGTCGACGAGGTCGACATCGATATCGAGCATGGCGGCGATATCCTGGGCCAGGGTCCACAGCGCGACGCTATCGGCCGTGCCGCTCAGCAGCACGGCCAGATCCAGATCGCTGTCCGCGCGTGCCTGCCCCGATATCTGGCTGCCGAAGGCGTAGATCGCCAGCAAGCGCTGGCCCAGCGCCCCCTGCAAGGTTCGCACTACCGCCGCCTGGTCGATCTTGGCCTGCATATGAACTGGCTCCGAAAGGCATTAGGTTGGGTACGAAGACTACCTGCCCCTTCACATCTTAGCCGTAGACCCCCTGACTGCGCAGATAGTCGTCATAGCTGCCGCTGAAATCGACGATGCCATCGTCCTTCATCTCGATGATGCGGGTCGCCAGCGAGCCGACGAACTCGCGGTCGTGGCTGACGAAGATCAGCGTGCCGGGGTAGTTCTCCAGCGCCAGGTTGAGCGCCTCGATCGACTCCATGTCGAGGTGGTTGGTGGGCTCGTCCATCACCAGCACGTTGGGCTTTAACAGCGTCAGCTTGCCGAACAGCATGCGCCCCTGCTCGCCGCCGGAGATCACCTTCACCGACTTGCCGATGTCATCGTTGGAGAACAGCATGCGACCCAGCGCGCCGCGCACGGTCTGCTCGCCTTCGGTGGTCCACTGGCGCATCCACTCGAACAGCGTCTCGCCACCCTCGAAGTCGGCGGCGTGATCCTGGGCGAAGTAGCCGACCTCCGCCGCATCGGTCCACTTGACCTCGCCGGCGTCCGGGGTCATCGCCCCCACCAGGCAGTTGAGCAGGGTGGTCTTGCCGATACCGTTGGGACCGATGATGGCGATACGCTCGCCGGCCTCGACCTGCAGCCCGAAGCGCTCGAACAGCACGTTGTCGCCCCACGCCTTGGTCAGCTTTTCGACATTGAGCGCGTGGCGGTGGATCTTCTTGTTCTGATCGAAGCGAATGAACGGGCTGACCCGCGAGGAGGGCTTGACCTCCTCGAGCTGGATCTTGTCGATCTTGCGCTGACGCGAGGTCGCCTGCTTGGCCTTGGACGCATTGGCCGAGAAGCGGCTGACGAACTGCTGCAGCTCGGCGATCTCGGCCTTCTTCTTGGCGTTCTCGGCGTGCAGACGCTCGCGCGCCTGGGTCGCCGCGGTCATGTACTCGTCGTAGTTGCCGGGGAACAGCCGCAGCTCGCCGTAGTCCAGGTCCGCCATGTGGGTGCAGACGCTGTTCAGGAAGTGGCGGTCGTGGGAGATGATGATCATGGTCGAGCTGCGCGCGCGCAGCATGCCCTCGAGCCAGCGGATGGTGTTGATGTCCAGGTGGTTGGTGGGCTCGTCGAGCAGCAGCACGTCGGGGTCGGAGAACAGCGCCTGAGCCAGCAGCACGCGCAGCTTCCAGCCCGGGGCGACCACGCTCATCGGCTGGGTGTGCTGCTCGAGAGGAATGCCCAGCCCCAGCAGCAGCTCGCCGGCACGCGCCTCGGCGGTGTAGCCGTCGAGCTCGGCGAAGCGCACCTCGAGATCGGCCACCTGCATGCCATCTTCCTCGGACATTTCGGCCTGTGCGTAGATCCGCTCACGCTCGGCGCTGACCTGCCACAGCTCCTGATTGCCCATGATCACGGTGTCGATCACCCGCTCGTTCTCGAACGCGAACTGATCCTGGCGCAGCTTGCCCAGCCGCGTCGTGGCGTCTTTCATGACCTGCCCGGCACTCGGCTCCAGGTCGCCGCCGAGGATCTTCATGAATGTCGACTTGCCGCAGCCGTTGGCGCCGATCAGGCCGTAGCGATTGCCCTGGCCGAACTTGACCGAGACGTTTTCGAACAGCGGCTTGGGGCCGAACTGCATGGTGATATTGGCGGTAGAGAGCAAAGGTAGGTACTCGCGGGGGACGGCGTGAATGAAGCGTCCGGGCGGATGTGGCCGGCGCGGGCGCATTGTACGCGCCCGCCGCCGCGGCGATCCACCATCAGCCGATGACAGCGGAACGCCAGGACTTCCCGGCTCACTCCCCCCGCGGGAAGCGCTGCGCCTCCTCGAGCACGTTGAGATCCATGTGGTTGCGCATGTAGCGCTGCGAGGCGTCCTGCAGCGGCTGATGATCCCAGGGGTAGTAGTGGCCGTTGCGCAGCGCCTCGTAGACCACCAGCCGCTGGGCCTGGCTCTCGCGCACCTCGGCATCGAAGCGCGGCATGTCCCAGCGCGCGCGCATCTGGGCCTGAAACGCCGCCAGCGTCTCGGCGTGGGCCGGGTCCGTGGCCAGGTTATGGCGCTCGCGCGGGTCCGCCTCGAGATCGAACAGCTGCGGCGGGTCGAGCTCGCAGTGGTTGAACTTCCAGCGCCCCTGGCGAATCGTCACCAGCGGCGCATAGCTGCCCTCGGCGGCGTACTCCATGTACACCGGCGCCTCGCGCGTGCCACCTCGGGCCAGCGGCAGCAGCGACTGGCCGTCGGTCCAGGGGGCCACCTCGGAGAGATCGATGCCGACCAGATCGGCCAGGGTGGCGTTGATATCGATGGTCGAGACCGGCGTGTCGACGCTGGTCGGCGCCAGCCCCGGCGCGGCGATCATCAGCGGTACCCGCGAGGAGCCGTCGAACGGGCTCATTTTGAACCACAGCCCCTTCTCGCCCAGCATGTCGCCGTGATCGGAGCAGACCACGATGATGGTGTTCTCGGCCATGCGGGTGCGCTCGAGCACGTCGAGAATGCCGCCGATCTTGTCGTCGACATAGGAGATATTGGCAAAGTAGCCACGCCGCGCCCGGCGCACGTGCTCGGGCTGGATGTCGAACTTTTCGTAATCGTTGGCAATGAAGATGCGCTGGGAGTGCGGGTCGAGATCCTCGAACGCCAGCGCGCCCTCGGCGGGTTCGAGCTGTTCGCAGTCCGCGTACAGATCCCAGTACTGGCGCCGCGCCACGTAAGGGTCGTGGGGGTGGGTGAAGCTCACGCACAGCGCCCAGGGGCGCGAATCCTGGCCTCGCGAGAGGTCGAACAGTTTCTGCTCGGCGTGGAAGGCGACTTCGTCGTCGTACTCCATCTGATTGGAGATTTCCGCCACCCCGGCGCCGGTCACCGAGCCCAGGTTGTGATACCACCAGTCGATGCGCTCGCCCGGCTTGCGGTAGTCCGGCGTCCAGCCGAAATCCGCCGGATAGACGTCGGTGGTCAGGCGCGTCTCGAAGCCGTGGAGCTGATCGGGGCCGACGAAGTGCATCTTGCCCGAGAGACAGGTGGAGTAGCCGGCCCGGCGCAGATGGTGGGCCCAGGTCGGCACGGCGGAGCGAAACTCCGCGGCGTTGTCGTAGACCCCGGTGCGCGACGGCAGCTGGCCGGACATGAAGGCGGCGCGCCCCGGCGCGCACAGATAGCTGGGGGTGTAGGCGCGGTTGAAGTTGACCGCGCGCTTGGCGAGCGCCTTGAGATTGGGCGCATGCAGAAAGTCGGCCGGCCCGTTCTCGAACAGGGTACCGTTCAGCTGATCCGCCATCAGCACCAGAATATTGGGTCGTGTCATGGGTCCCCCGGCAGCGTTGCGTGGTCGTCGCCCCTGCGACGGCAGGGGAGTCCCAGCATGCGCGGCGGCAGCGCCTCGGCACAAACGATGGATTCGGTGTCTCAGCCCCAGCCAGGCTGGGGCTAGGCTTCATACGAAAACCACCGGCGCTCGCTGACTTTGCGTGTAAACCCTGGATCTCTCACAGCCCCAACGCGGACAGCCCCGGGTGGTCGTCGGGCCGTCGCCCCAGCGGCCAGTGGAACAGCCGCTCGTCGGCGCGGATCGGCAGGTCGTTGAGACTGGCGTGGCGCTCGGCCATCAGCCCATTGGCGTCGAAGCGCCAGTTCTCGTTGCCGTAGGAGCGGAACCAGTTGCCGGAGTCATCGTGCCACTCATAGGCGTAGCGCACCGCGATGCGCTCGCCATCGAAAGCCCATAGCTCCTTGATCAGGCGGTAGTCGAGCTCACGCGCCCACTTGCGCGCGAGAAAGGCGCGCGCCTCGTCCCGCCCGTGGATGAACTCGGCGCGGTTGCGCCAGCGCGTATCGGCGGTATAGGCCAGCGCCACCTTGTCCGGGTCACGGCTGTTCCAGCCATCTTCGGCCAGACGCACCTTGCGTATCGCGCTGTCGCGATCGAACGGGGGCAATGGGGGGCGGGATTCTGAGTTCATGCGGTACTCCTCGACGATACGCTTTGTCTGAAAACGCTCTACACGCGGCGCCGCGACAGGGCCGGGTAAGCGTGGGGGTGGATGCGCTACTCAGGCAGCAGTCTGCCACGCGCAAGCTGATGCATCGCCCACGGAAAACGACCGCTCGCCGACCGTGGGCGACCCGTGCCGCCACGAAAAAGCCGCCCCCGGAGAGGAGGCGGCTCGATCGGTCATGACCCGGTTGGCGTCGGGGCCGGCGCTCAGCTTTCGCGCTTGCCGTCGACCAGACGCTTGAGCGCCAGCGGGTTGTCCTGCTTGAGCGCCTCCGGCAGCAGCGCGTCGGGCAGGTTCTGATAGCAGACCGGGCGCAGGAAGCGGTGAATGGCCGCCGTGCCCACCGAGGTGGTGCGCGCGTCCGAGGTCGCCGGGAAGGGGCCGCCGTGGACCATGGCGTCACACACCTCGACCCCGGTGGGCCAGCCGTTGACCAGAATGCGCCCCGCCTTGCGTTCGAGCGTCGGCAGCAGTTCGCGCGCGGCGTCGAGGTCGGCGTCATCCATCTGCAGGGTGATCGTCAGCTGGCCTTCCAGATGCTCGGTGACCTTTTTGAGCTCGGCGGCGTCGGCGCACTCGACCACCAGCGAGGTGGAGCCGAACACCTCGGCCTGCAGCGCCTCGTCGTCGAGGAAGTCCTGGGCCGCGGTCACGAACAGGCCGGTCTGGCACTGGTTGGGGCCGTCGCCCTTGCTGCCGCGCGCGATCTCCCGCGCCTTGCCGCTGTCGGCGATGCCTTTGACGCCGCTTTCGTAGGCTTCGAAGATGCCCGGGGTCAGCATGGTCTGGCTGCCGCTGGCCTTGACCGCCTCACCGGCCGCGGCGACGAAGGCGTCGAGCGCTGGACCCTTGACCGCGATCACCAGGCCGGGATTGGTGCAGAACTGCCCCGCGCCCATGTTGAGCGAGGCGACGAACGCTTCGCCCATCTCCTTGCCACGCGCCGCCAGTGCCGCCGGCAGCGGGAACACCGGATTGATCGAGCTCATCTCGGCATAGAACGGAATCGGCTCGGGGCGCGACTGCGCCGCCTTCCACAGCGCCAGACCGCCGCTGCGCGAGCCGGTGAAGCCGGCCGCCTTGACCCGCGGGTCGGTGACCAGCGCCTGCCCCACTTCGCGCCCGGAACCGAACAGCAGCGAGAACACGCCTTCCGGCAGCCCGCACTGCTTCACCGCCGCCTGGATCGCGCGGCCGACCAGCTCGCTGGTGCCGGGGTGGGCGGAGTGTGCCTTGACGATCACCGGGCAGCCGGCGGCCAGCGCCGAGGCGGTATCGCCGCCCGCCACCGAGAAGGCGAGCGGGAAGTTGCTGGCCCCGAACACCACCACCGGGCCGAGCCCGATCTGACGCTGGCGCAGGTCGACCCGCGGCAGCGGCTGGCGCTCGGGCAGCGCCGGGTCGACGCGCACGTCGAGCCACTCGCCGTCGCGCACCACGCGGGCGAACAGCCGCAGCTGGCCGCAGGTGCGCCCGCGCTCGCCCTGGATACGCGCCTGGGGCAGGCCGGACTCGGCCACCGCACGCTCGATCAGGGTGTCGCCCAGCGCCTCGATCTGTTCGGCGATGGTTTCCAGAAACTTGGCGCGAGTCTCCAGCGAGGTTTCGCGATAGAGGTCGAAGGCCGTCCAGGCCAGCTCGCAGGCCCGCTCGACTTCCGCCTGGGTGCCACCCGCGTAGGCCGGCTCGAGACGCTCGTTGGTGGCCGGGTTGATCGCGTGGATGGCATCACGGCTGCCGGTCACGGTCTGCTGGCCGATCAGCATGTCACCTGTCAGATTCATCTTGCCTCCTGAAGTGGGGATGGTCGTGCATTGGCTGCCGGCCACAGCCGGATCAGCCGCGCCAGGCCGCCTACGAAAACCGTCCTGGTGACGGCTTTTTCGTACGCGCCCTGGCGTCGAGTATCGCAACGGAACTTCGAGAGCCTAGCAGCCTGGCCGCCGAGAGAGTGCCGCATACGACTAAGGGTTAAGGACTAAAGGCTAAGAACTAACGGTCAAGAGCTAATTTTCAAGAGCTAATTTTCAAGAACTAAAGGTTAAAACCTAAAGCCTGGAAGCCGACGGCGAGGCCTCGGCTCAGCGCACCAGCGCCGGGCGCTTGGGGTCGAAGCGCCAGCCGTCGATCAGATACTCCATCGCCATGGCGTCGTCGCGGCCCCCGGCGGGCAAGCGCCGGTAGTCGGCGTGGGCGCGCTCCACCGCGTCCATATCGAGCTCGATGCCCAGGCCCGGTGCGTCGGTGACCGTCACCCGGCCGTCGACGATGCTCGGCGGCTCGCGGGTCAGGCGCGCATCGCCCTCCTGCCAGATCCAGTGGGTATCGAGTGCGCTCACCCGGCCCACCGCCGCCGCGCCGACATGCGCGAACATCGCCAGCGAGACATCGAAATGATTGTTGGAGTGCGAGCCCCAGGTCATGCCGTGATCCTGACACAGCTGGGAGACGCGCACGGCGCCGGAGAGCGTCCAGAAGTGCGGATCGGCAAGTGGAATGTCCACCGCGCGCAGCATCAGCGCATGGGCCATCTCGCGCCAGTTAGTGGCGACCATGTTGGTGGCCACCGGCAGCCCGGTGGCGTGGCGGAACTCAGCCAGGATCTCGCGCCCCGAGAAGCCCTGTTCGGCGCCGCAGGGGTCCTCGGCATAGGCGAGCACGCCGTGCAAATCGCGGCACAGCCGGATCGCCTCGTCGAGGGACCAGGCGCCGTTGGGGTCGAGCGTGGTGCGCGCCTCTGGGAAGGCCGCGTGCAGCGCGCTGACCGCCTCGATCTCCTGCGCCCCGGGCAGCACGCCGCCCTTGAGCTTGAAGTCACGAAAGCCGTAGCGATCGTGCGCGGCCTGGGCCTGCTCGACGATCGCCTGCGGCGTCATCGCAGCTTGGTCGCGCAGGCGATACCAGTCGTGCCCCGGGCCGCCGCCGGAATGCGTGCTGCCGCGCCGGTAGTCGAGCGGCGTGGCGTGGCCGTCGCCGATGAAGAAGAGATAGCCGAGCACCTCGACCTGCTCGCGCTGGCGCCCGTCTCCCAGCAGATCCACCACCGGCACCCCGAGGAACTGGCCCTGCAGATCGAGCAGCGCGGCCTCCAGCGCCGCCACTGCGTTGATACGCAACTCGAAGGTCCAGGAGCCACGGCCGAAGTCCTCGAAATCGGCGCTGCGTCCGCGCGCGTGGAGTGACGCCACCACCCCGCGCAGCTGGCCCAGCGACTGCCCGAGTACGCGCTCGCGGGCCTGCTCCAGCGAGCGCTGGATGGTCTCGCCCCCGGCGCCTCGCCGACGCCGACGTGGCCGGCGCTATCTTCGAGGATCACCAGATTGCGGGTGAACCAGGGCGCGTGGGCCCCGCCGATATTGAGCAGCATGCTGTCGCGGGCAGCGACCGGAATCACCCGCATGGCGGTGATGGTCGGTGTGGCATGGCTGGGCGTGGCGTGACGTGTCCGTGCGTGGCTGGGCATGGCGACTCTCGCAGTGAGATCGGTGCGGCCCGCCGCCGAGCGGGCCGCGCAAGGATAGCGACAGCGGCCGCCGGCGATGGGCGGCCGCCCGGTTCACAGACGCTCGGCGTGCTCGATCAGCCGTTTCAGCGTCTCCAGCTCCTGGGCACTGGGCATCACCAGCGGCGCGCGCACATCGCCCGCGGGGTAGCCGACCAGCCCGGCGCCGGCCTTGATCAGGCTCACCGCATAACCCTTGGTGGTGTCGCGCAGGGTGACGAAGGGAATGAAGAACTCCTGGGTGACGCGGCGCACGAAGTCGTGGTCGCCCTCGCGCAGCGCCTGATAGAACTTCACCGCCAGCGCCGGCACGAAGTTGAACACCGCCGACGAGTAGGTGCTGACGCCGATCGCCAGATACGCCTCGGCGATGATCTCGGCGGTGGGCACGCCACCGACGTAGGCCAGGCGCTCGCCCAGCGTCTTGATGGTGATGTTGAGCGACTGCATGTCGCCCTTGCCATCCTTGAGGCCGACCAGGTTGGGGCAGCGCTCGGCCAGCGCCTTGACGCCGTTGACATCGAGCACGCCGTTGGCGCGGTTGTAGTAGATCACCCCCAGCTCGGTGGATTCGCACACGCTGGCGGCATACTCGACAATGCCCGCCTGCGGGCACTCGGTGAGATAGGGCGGCATCAGCAGGATGCCGTCGGCGCCCGCGTCCTGCGCCGCCTTGGCATGCGCCTTGGCCAGCTCGGCGCTCTGCCCGGCGCTGGCGATGATCGGCACATGGCCACCCAGGACCTCCACCGCGATGGTGACGATCTCGCGGTACTCATCCAGCGTCAGGTTGAAGAACTCTCCGGTGCCCCCGGCGACAAACAGCGCCGAGACGTCGTAGTCCTTGAGCCAGGCGAGCCGCCGGCGGTAACTCTCGGCGTCGAACTGGCCGTGGGCATCGAAGTCGGTCACCGGGAAGGAGAGCAGACCGTCGGTAATGGAGGCTTTGAGCGCGTCTCTGGAAAAATTCACCTGGATTCCTCGCTAAGGGCTGGCACGGGCACACGAACTGGCATGAATGACGTCGGCAGCGCCCTGTCGACATCACCCACCTGCCGGCACATCAGCGGCAGGCTCGATGTCAGCGATGTTGTCATACATCATACTATAGTGCCGTTATACCTTAGCCCAAAGCCTAGGAACACACGGACCAGCCTGGCGCGCGGCTGGGGCGCGCCTCAGCGTGGCGAGCTGTGACGTGCAGACGTCGATGCCCTGCCCGCCAGCGAGCCCCTTAGAGGGTGTTTACAAATTCGACGAGCGAAGGCAAGACCGGGGCGCGTAGCTAAGGCGAAATCGGCCGAAAAGACGGAGTTTACGGGGTGTAAATGAGTACTTTGAGGTCGATTTCAACGCCGTATCGTCGAGCGCAGGCATTTTGTAAACACCCTCTTAGCGTCCCAGCGGAATCCGGGTACTAGAGAGCACCTCACGCAGCCCCATGAAGGAGCGGATCTGGCGTACCCCGGGCAGATAGATGAGCTGCTCGGCGTGCAGGCGGTTGAAGCTCTGGCTGTCGCGGGTGCGGATCATCAGGAAGTAGTCGAACTCGCCGGTGACCAGATGGCACGCCATGCAGCCGGAGATATGCCGCGCCGCGGCCTCGAAGTCGGCGAACGACTGCGGCGTGGAGCGATCCAGTACCACGCCGATCACCACCACCATGCCGGCGTTCAGGCGCTCGGCGTCGAGTAGCGCCACCACCTCCTTGATCAGGCCGCTGCGCTTGAGTCGTTCGACCCGGCGCAGACACGCCGGCGGGCTGAGATTGACCCGCTCCGCCAGCGCCACGTTGGAGAGCGAGGCGTCGTGCTGGAGCACGTCGAGGATCTGACGGTCGATACGGTCCAGCGGCGGCGCCTCAGCGGCATCCGAAAGAGTCATGACAAAGCCTCGCTTCATTTTGTTGTGCAAAACCAATTTCTAGCACAACCATCGACGACAATAATCCACTTATTACTAATATCAGCCCGGAAAACGATCGCAACTTGCAACATGCGCCGCCGGCTTTCCTGATAGCGTTTTAGGCACTGTCTGCCCAGTAGGCCTTCCTCGATCAGCGGCCTTGCCGCTGCCATCACAACGACAATACAGGTGACCCCATGAGACTCGATCGTTTTCCCCGCTACCCCCTTACCTTCGGCCCTTCTCCGATCACCCCGCTCAAGCGTCTGAGCGAGCATCTCGGTGGCGAGGTCGAGCTCTACGCCAAGCGCGAAGACTGCAACAGCGGGCTCGCCTTCGGCGGCAACAAGACGCGCAAGCTCGAATACCTGATCCCGGAAGTGCTCGAGGGCGGCTACGACACGCTGGTCTCGATCGGCGGCATCCAGTCCAACCAGACCCGCCAGGTCGCCGCGGTGGCCGCGCATCTCGGCCTCGAGTGCGTGCTGGTGCAGGAGAACTGGGTCAACTACGACGACAGCCATTACGACAAGGTCGGCAACATCGAGCTGTCGCGCATCATGGGCGCCGACGTGCGCCTCGACCCGGCGGGCTTCGATATCGGCATCCGCGCCAGCTGGGAGCGCGCGCTGGAGGACGTCCGCGCCCGCGGCGGCAAGCCTTATCCGATCCCCGCCGGCTGCTCCGAACACCCCTACGGCGGACTCGGCTTCGTCGGCTTCGCCGAAGAGGTGCGCCAGCAGGAGCGCGAGCTGGGCTTCACCTTCGACTACATCGTGGTCTGCTCGGTGACCGGCAGCACCCAGGCCGGCATGGTGGTGGGCTTCGCCGCCGATGGCCGGGCGCGTCGAGTCATCGGCATCGACGCCTCGGCCAAGCCAGAGCGCACCCACGCCCAGATCCTGCGTATCGCCCAGAACACCGCCGAGCTGGTCGACCTCGGCCAACCGATCGAGGCCGAGGACGTGATTCTCGACACTCGCTTCGGCCATCCCGAGTACGGCCTGCCCAACGACGGCACCCTGGAAGCGATACGCCTCTGCGGCCGACTCGAAGGCGTGCTCACCGACCCGGTCTACGAGGGCAAGTCGATGCACGGCATGATCGACAAGGTACGCCGCGGCGAATTTCCCGCCGGCTCCCGGGTACTCTACGCCCACCTCGGCGGCGCCCCGGCGCTCAGCGCCTACAGCGAGCTGTTCCACGCCGGCTGAGGGCCATCGGCCTGGGGTATGCTGGCAGTTTCCCGTCATCCAACCAGCGAGGAGACGCGCATGCCCCACGCCAACGCCGGCCCCACCATCGCGCACGCGCTCGATGAGATCGTCACCTGGAGCGCCACCGCGCTCTCCCGACGAATACACGCCCGCGAGGTGTCGTGCAGCGAGGTGATGGCGGCCTATCTGGCGCATATCGATGCCGCCAACCCCTCGCTCAATGCGCTCGTCTCCCGGCGCCCGTCGGCGACACTGCTGGCGGAGGCGGAGACGGCCGATCGCGAGCTCGCGGCAGGGCGCTCGCGCGGCTGGCTACACGGCATCCCCCAGGCGATCAAGGATCTCTCCGACGTGCAGGGGCTGCCCACCGTGCAGGGCTCGCCGCTGTGCCGCGATCATCGCGCCGACGCCGACAGCCTGATGGTCGCGCGTATGCGCGCCGCCGGGGCCATCATGATCGGCAAGACCAACACCCCGGAATTCGGGCTCGGCTCGCACACCTACAACCCGGTGTTCGGCGCTACCCGCAACGCCCACGCGCCGACCCGCACCGCCGGCGGCTCCAGCGGCGGTGCCGCCGCCGCGCTGGCCATGCGCCTGCTGCCGGTGGCCGACGGCAGCGACATGATGGGCTCGCTGCGCAACCCCGCCGCCTTCAATCAGGTGATCGGCCTGCGCCCCTCGTTCGGGCGCGTCCCCGGCCTGGCGCCGGAGGCGTTCGGCCAGCAGCTCGCCACCAACGGCCCCATGGGCCGTAGCGTCGAGGACGTGGCCCGCCTGCTCGCCGTGCAGGCGGGCTACGACCGCCGCGCGCCGCTATCGCTGGGCGAAGCGCTGCTGCCCGCCGGGCAGGATCCGGCGGCGGCGCTCGAGCGCGACGGCGATGGCCTGCGTATCGCCTGGCTGGGGGACTGGTCGGGGCATCTAGCGCTGGAGCCGGGGGTGCTCGCGCTGTGCGAGAGCGCGCTGCAGCGGCTGGAAGCGGGCGGCTGCCGGGTCGAACCGGCGCCCCTGCCGTACTCGGCCGAGGCCCAGTGGCAGAGCTGGACCACCCTGCGCCACTGGGCGGTGTGCGGCAGTCTCGGCGGGTATTACGCCAACCCCGACAGCCGCCGCCAGCTCAAGCCCGAGGCGCAGTGGGAGGTCGCCCGCGGGCTCGCGCTCTCGGCCCAGGACATCCACGCGGCCAATGTGCGCCGCAGCGAGATCTATCGCGCCTGGTGCGCGCTCTTCGAACGGGTCGACTACGTCGCCATGCCCAGCGCCCAGGTGTTCCCGTTCGCCCTCGACACGCCCTGGCCCGAGACCATCGACGGCCGCAGCATGGACACCTACCACCGCTGGATGGAGGTAGTGGTACCCGCCTCGCTGGCGGGTCTGCCCGCGATCAGCGTGCCCGCCGGGGTCGATGCCCGGGGCCTGCCGATGGGGCTGCAACTGATCGGCGCCCCGCGCGACGACTGGGGCCTGCTGCAACTGGCACGTCTCTATGAGCGCATCAGCGGCGAGCTGGCCCCCATGCCCGCCGCGCTGAGCGGGTGAGGCACTTCATCGGGCGATCCGCACCGCGCCAGGCCGGCCAGGGGGGGCGCCCCGACCACTCACGTCGGGTCCGGTGCGAGCAGTGCCGCCGGCAGCCGCTGAAAGGCCTCGTAGGCCGCCAGCACCGTGGCCCGCTGGGCCGCGGCGGCGGCCTGGAAGGCGTCGGCGTAGACGGTCTCGTCGGGGTACTCGGTGATCAGTGTCAGCGGCACCCGGTGGCGCTCGTCGACCGCGAGCCAGCACGGAAAGCCGTTGATCCGCTCGAAGCCATCGTCGCCGGCGTGGGCGTTGAACTGCGCCAGCTGGCGCCGATTGAGCGCTTTCAGCGCCACCTCCTCCGCCAGCGCCCGGGTGACCGCCTCCAGCAGCCAGCGCGCGGCCGCCTCCCAGCCCGGGCGATAGCGCAGGATCAGGAAGAAGCCCTTGGGGATCGTCCACATCTCGAAGCCCCGCGGTACATAGCCGGAGAGCGGCCGGGTCCACTCGTGCGCCGGGTAGCCGTGCAGATTGAGGTGCAACTGCGCACCGCTGAGCTGCTCGGCCTGGGTGCGGATGGTGCTCTCGAAGCGTGCCGATGCGCGGTACTCCAGATCGTCGCCCAGCGCGGTGTAGCGGGCGGCGTGGTGCATGTGCCGGGGGTTGTCGGCGATCAACTGCTGGTGCAGCGCATAGCCGTCCGGGTTCTCCAACGGGCACAGCGTGAAGTGCGCCCCGGGCCGACGCGCCAGCGTGAACGCCGCCTGCAGCGAGCCGGCCGGCGACGAGGTCTCGTTGGCGTGCTGGCCGGCGGAGATCATCACCGCACGGTCACGACCGGCGATATGGCACCCGCTCAGCGTGCGCCCGGCGACCGAGCGCGCCTGGAAACGGCTACCGGGCAGCGCCGCCAGCGCGGCTTCGATCACCGTCGGCGCCAACGGCCCCCGGGGGCTCTCGAGCTGGGCCTGCCAATGGCCCGTAGGCAGATCCTGAGAAGACGGCTGCGCCGATGCCGCGTGCGCAACGACCCTTACCTGCACACTCAGCGTTGCACCACGACGCACCTGGGGCACGATCTGGCCCGGCTGCAGATGGCGGTCCCCCGGCGGGCGGCCGCTGCGGCGCTGGAAGACCTCCAGCAGCGAGAAGTAGAGCTCCTCGTGGAGCGCCTCGCGCAGCGACATCACCTCGTCATCGTAGGCCAGCGGCTCGTCGTCCACCGGCAGCGTCACCGCGATCTCGAGGCGGGAGAAATAGGGCTCCTCGCCCCAATCGGCGTCGCGGATCGCGCTCACGCTATCGTGATAGAGCGCCTCGAAGGCGGTCCACAGCGCCCGGCCCTCGCTTAGCCTCCCAGCTGTCACTTCCCCTATCGCCTTCTCCACTGCCCCGCCCTCGCGGCACCAGCCACAGGGCGAGAGCGCCGGCTCGCCGGTGAAGTCGGCATGCACGCGGTTGGGGGCCAGCACCTCGCACTCGCACTCACGCCCGTCGGCATAGCGCAGATGCAGCCGGTAGACCGGTAGCGCTGCCCGGCACGCACCGGCGACGAAGCGAAACGCCACCTGCGGATAGCAGGCGGCCAGGGGGTAGCTCTCCAGGCGAAAGCGCTGCTCGCTGGTCTGGGGATGGCGTGGATAGATGACCTCGCAAGCGACTAGGTCGCGGGTCTCGATCTCTTCGCGAAAGGCGCACAGCAGCGGCTTATAGGCCGAGCGGCAGCGCGCCGCGATACCGCGCTCGGCCAGCGCCGCCTCGGCCTGGCGCCGTGTCGCCCGGTCGTCGAAGGTCCAGGTCTCCAGGCGCTCACCGGCGAACTCGGCGGCGAGTGTCGCCAGCGTAGCGGCATAGGTCCGGGAAAACAGGTCAGTGGCAGAGGCGCCAGTTAAAGACGCGTCGGTAAAAGCGGTGTCTGTGGCAGAAACAGCTGACGGGCTCAAGGCGGGCTCCTGATGGCTGATGGCATCCTGAGGGCCGGCCGTGCACGCCCGCCGGCCAGCGCGATGCGATAGCGCAGTGTAGCGCGCATCGGGCGCTGCTCGGCGCCTATCCTGACACCCGACATCGACTCGCTCGCCGCGAGCATGGATACGGCGCCCCGGAAACACAGAGACAAAGAGACAAAGAGACACAGAAACGACAAGGGCGGCATCGAGGATGCCGCCCTTGGTGTAGCGCACGTTTCTATCCCGCAGATCGTGCCTAGAAGATGAAGGTCAGCAACAGATTGAACACCATCGCCGCGACGAAGCCCAGCGGTGCGGCACGGAACAGCAGCTTGGGCAGCAGCCCGGCACGCGCGCGGTCATCGGGGCAGGAGCCGAGGATCAGGCTGCCGCCGGAGGAGAACGGCGAGATCGAGGTGGCCTGGGCGCCGACCACGATAGCAATGAAGATGATCATCGGGTCGATGGCCAGGGTGTTGGCGATCGGCAGCACCAGCGGGAACAGTGCCGGGGTGACCACGCCCAGGGTGCTGGCGAACAGCGACATCAGCGCCGCCGCCACGCCGAAGGCGACCGGAATCAGCGCCGGCGGGATGTTGGTGCCGATCCACGACCCCAGCAGATCGATGGTGCCGGCCTTGATCGCCACCGAGATCAGCATGCCGACCCCGCAGATCATGATGATGGTGCCCCACGGCAGCGAGGCGATAGCCTGACGCTCGTCGCCCAGCTTGAGCAGCAGTGCAATGACCGAGAACACGCTGGCGATCAGGCCGATATCGACCTTGGCATTGACGAACGCGACCGCGGCGTTGTCCGGCAGCAGCAGGCTGGCGATCGGCGGCAGCAGCACCGTGGCCATCATGATCAGGGTCAGCGTCAGGGTGGTCTTCTGCTCGCGGTTGAGCGGCGCGGGACGCTCGATGTGCTCCAGCGAGGCCACCGCGCTGCCGCGCCGGCGCCCGACCACGATCAGCCCGGCGAGCACCACCACCGGCACGATCAGGGTGCTGGCGAAGATCCCCAGGGCATTGATGAAGGCCTGGTTGTCGGAGACACCGGAGCTGGTCATCAGGGTGCGGAAGATGATCCCGCTCTGGCTGGAGACGAAGTTGGCCCCGGCCAGCGCGCCGTAGTTCACCGCCATGCCGCCGACGATCAGGCTGAGCCCGGTGCGGTTGCACAGCAGCAGGGTGATCGGCGCCATGAACGCCAGCACAGTGTAGTAGCCGGCGCCGAGCCCGGAGATGACCGTGGCGGCGAGGAAGATCGCGAACGGCATCAGGCTGGGCACGTTGCGGCAGCGGTACATCAGATGCTCGGCGAGCTTCTCCAGGGTGCCGTTGACGATGGCGAAGCTGTAGAACAGGCAGACCGAAAAGATGATGAAGAAGATCTTCAGCGGCCAGGTGGCGATCACCTCCTTGGGGCTCATGCCCATGCCGAAGCAGCCGATCAGGTAGGCGAAGGCGATCGCGAACAGCCCAATGTTGAGCTTGAAGCGGTAGCCGAGAACGATGGAGACGACGATCGCCCCCACCACCAGCAGACTCATCATGTCAGTTCCCCTCGTGCGTGATCCCGGTATCGGCGTATCCGGTACTCGGTTTGATGTCGTTGTCGTTCAGGCGCCGGCGCGCTCAGGCGTCGCCCCCCAGCGCGATCCGAAACAGCCGCGCCGGGTTGTCGACCAGCACCTGGCGGCGCTCTTGCGGGTCGGGCAGCAGCTTTTCCAGCAGCGCGAACTGGGCGTCGTAGTCGGTGTCCGCCTCGAAGCGGGTGTGCGGCCAGTCGCTGCCCCACAGCAGGTTCTCGCTATGGCCGTAGGCGTCGCGCAGCCGCTCGATCGAGCGGCTCGCCTGATCCAGGCTCGACCGGCTGCGGTAGGTGGCCGAGAGCTTGACCCACAGCGGCTGGTGCGCCAGCCGTGACAGCAGTGCGCGATGCGCCGGATTCACCGGATCGATCTCGCCGCCCGGCAGGCCGAAGTGGTCGATCACCACGTCGCAGCCGGCGCCCAGGATCGGCGCCACCACGTCATCGAGATCTTCCATTCCACGCTGGATCTCCACCGACCAGCGGCGTCGCGCCAGCTCGGTGAAGAAGCGCTGCCACGGCGCCGCGGCGTAGTCGTCGAGCGTCTTGCCGATCAGATTGAGACGCACGCTGACCACCCCGGCGGCGTCGAGCGCATCCAGTGCCGCCGCAGAGATCGTCGGTTCGACCACGGCGGTGCCGCGCAGCCGCTCGGGATAGCGGCGCAGCGCCGCCACTAGATAGTCGTTGTCGGTACCGAGGAAGCTCGGCTGCACCAGCACCCCGTGAGAGAGGCCACAGCGGTCCAGATGTGCCAGATACGTTTCCACCTTGGCGTCGTAGTCCGGGCTGTAGCGCCGACCCTCCACCAGCGGCAGATCGCGCTGGAAGATGTGAGCGTGGGTATCCACGCCCGTTACGACTTTAGCAGTAGAATGCATCATAGAATCCTTGAATCACATGATATAAGCCTGTGCAATCGGCCATAGCCTGACCGCTTCGACTCATCTATTCATCTATATGAATAGAGCAATCGGCAGCATACACGCTTTTAGTCGCAGTTTTCTTTACCTACGACTAAAGGTGATACATTGAAATCAATAACAGGCAGGGAACCTATCGTGATGAGAACGTCGAGCCTGCAGACCGACGAACGTCTGCCGCTCTATCAACGCCTGCGCGACGATATGCTCTCGCGCATCGCCTCCGGGGAGTGGGCCCCCGGCATCGCCATCCCCACCGAAGCGGAGCTGACCAAGCAGTACGGCGTCGCAGTGGGCACCCTGCGCAAGGCCGTGGACACCCTGGTCCAGGACGGCCTGATGGAGCGCAGTCAGGGGCGCGGCACCTTCATCCGGCGCCCCAACTTCCAGGGCTCCCTGTTTCGCTTCTTCCGTCAGGTGGATGCGCTCGGCGAGCGTCAGGTGCCCACCAGCCGGATTCTGAGCCGAACGCGTACCCAGGCCTCGGAAAGCGTGGCCCTCGCCCTGGAGCTCCCCCGGGCAGCGAGGTGATCAAGCTCGAACGGTTGCGCCAGATCGGCGGCAGCAACGTCTCGCGGGAGGAGATCTGGCTGCCGGCGGCGCGCTTCGCCGGGCTGATGTCGGTGGACCCGGAAGCATTCGAGAACCTGCTCTACCCCTTCTATGAGAGCCAGTGCGGTCAGTTGGTGGCCTCGGCGCGTGAGACGCTCACCGTGGAGACGGCCGATGCCCCTACCGCCAAGGCGCTGGAGATCGCCCAGGGCGCACCGGTGGTGAACATCGAACGCCTGGCGCTGGGTTACGACGGCACCCCGCTGGAATTTCGCCGCACGCTGGGCAATGCCGAGACTTTCCGCTACCAGGTCGACATCACCTGAGACGCGTTTTCGCTGGCGCGTGTCGCCGCAAACGCCGAGGCGCTGTACGCAAACGACCGCCGTGTGCCGACGTTTCGTACGGTGCCTCGCACCAGAAGCATACCGGTGTAAGGGAACGTAACGCGTAGAGCAGGGTCGATGGAAAGGGGCCGCGATCCCGGGCCCGATCTTCGCCGCTCAGGATGTCACCGTGTTTCGATCCTTCTTTCCTCGACCCGCGCTGCTCTCGCTCAGCGCACTCGTTTGGTCCCTGCTGTGCCTGGGGCTGTGGGACACCACCGCCAACGCCTGGGGTGCCGTCATCGGCCTGCCCCCGCTCGCCCCCGGCGCCGAGCTGCCGATCGACGTCTCGCGCTTCTGGGCGCCGTCTTTTCTCTGGTTCTACCTCTACTACGCCCTGTGCACGGCGCTCTTCGCCGCCGCCTGGTTCCGCTTGAGCTCGCACCGCTGGCAGCGCTGGTCGATTCTCGGCAGCGCGCTGATCGTCTTTCTGACCTACTTCTCGGTCCAGACCAGCGTCGCGGTCAATGCCTGGTACGGGCCGTTCTGGGACATGGTGCAGCGGGCGCTGGGCGGTGACGGCGCGGTGAGCACGGCGGATCTCTACCGTGAAATGCTCGCCTTCGCCGGTATCGCCTTCGTCGCGGTCACGGTGGGGGTGTTCAACCTGTTCTTCGTCAGCCACTACATCTTCCGCTGGCGCTGGGCGATGAACGACTACTACATGCACCACTGGCCGCGCCTGCGCCATGTCGAGGGGGCCGCCCAGCGCGTGCAGGAGGACACCATGCGTTTCTCCACCACGCTGGAGGGGCTGGGGGTGAGTCTGCTCAAGTCGGTGCTGACGCTGATCGCCTTCCTGCCGCTGCTGGTGACGATGTCCCAGCACATCACCGAACTGCCGCTGGTCGGGCACGTCTCCAACGCGCTGGTGTGGTCGGCGGTCGCCTGGTCGCTGTTCGGCACCCTGTTCCTGGCGCTGGCGGGGGTCAAGCTGCCGGGTCTGGAGTTTCGCAACCAGCGCGTGGAGGCGGCCTACCGCAAGGAGCTGGTCTACGGCGAGGACGCCGCCGAGCGCGCCCGCCCGGCCACGGTAGCGGAGCTTTTCCAGGCGGTGCGGCGCAACTACTTCCGGCTCTACTGGCACTACGCCTACTTCAATATCGCGCGCATCTTCTACCTGCAGGCCGACGTGGTCTTCGCCTTCATCGTGCTGGCGCCCTCGATCGTCGCCGGCAAGCTGACCCTGGGCCTGCTACAGCAGATCCTCAACGTCTTCGGCCAGGTGCGCGACTCCTTCCAGTATCTGGTCAACGCCTGGTCGACCATCATCGAGCTGCTCTCGATCGTCAAACGCCTGCGCACCTTCGAGCGGGTGATCGAACGCACGCCGGAGGCTATCGAGTCCCCAACCTAAGTAATGACGCCAGGGCGTGCGCAGCGCCCTGCCGTCATCGCTTGGTCAAAGCGCTGTCATTCAAGTGACATCCGAATGCCACGCTCCTGACATCGTGTCGTCCTAGGGTACGCACCACACCCTGTAACGCCCTGTCAGGAGATGTCATCGTGCGCCTCACCTCTCTACTGCCATTCGTCGCTGTCACCGCGCTCTCTCTCTCCACCTCGGCCCAGGCGGCCACCACCATCACCTGGTGGCACGCCATGGAGGGCGTACTCGGCGAAAAGGTCAACGCCTCCCAGAGCGACTATGTGGTCAAGCCCGTCTACAAGGGCAGCTACAGCGATAACCTGACCGCAACCATCGCCGCCTTCCGCGCCGGTCAGGCACCGGCGATCACCCAAGTGTTCGAGGTCGGCACGGCGACGATGATGAACGCCAAGGGCGCGATCTACCCGGTCTACCAGCTGATGCAGGACACCGGCACGGCGTTCGATCCCGACGCCTTCCTGCCGGCGGTGAAGAGCTACTACACCTCGCGCGACGGCCACATGCTGTCGATGCCGTTCAACTCCTCCACCCCGGTGCTCTATTACAACAAGGACGCCTTCGCCAAGGCCGGCATCGAGACGCCGCCCAAGACCTGGGCCGAGGTCGGCAAGGACGCTCACAAGCTGGTCGAGAGCGGCGCCGCCGAATGCGGCCTGACCACCGCCTGGCCGAGCTGGACCCAGCTGGAGAACTTCAGCGCAATCAACGATGTGCCCTTCGCCACCCAGGCCAACGGTTTCAATGGCACCGATGCCCGCCTGGTGTTCGACAAGCAGCCGGCCACGGTGGGGCATATCCAGGATCTGGCCGAGTGGCAGAAGAGCCACGCCTTCGAGTATGGCGGCCGTGCCGACAACGGCACCAAGCGCTTCCAGTCGGGCCGCTGCGCCATGCTGACTACCTCCTCCGCCTCGCGTGCGGGTATTCAGGAAGCCGCCAAGGGCAAGTTCACCTTCGGCATCGCCCCGCTGCCCTATGACGCCGAAGCGGTGAGCCAGCCCCGCAACTCGATCATCGGCGGCGCCTCGCTGTGGGTCATGCAGGGCCAGTCGGACAAGGTCTACAAAGGCGTGGCCGAGTTCCTCAACTTCCTCTCCTCGCCGGCGGTACAGGCCGACTGGGCCAGCTTCACCGGCTATGTGCCGATCACCACTGCCGCCTATCAGCAGTTGAAAGATGAGGGCTTCTACATCAAGACGCCGGGCGCCAGCGTGGCGATCGACCAGCTGACCCGGGGCACGCCGGATGACAACGGCCGCGGCCTGCGTCTGGGCAACATGCCGCAGATCCGTAACATCATCGCCGAACAGCTGGAGAAAGCGTTCAACGGCAGCGAGCCCGCCGCCCAGGCGCTGACCGAGGCTGCCAAGCGCGGCAATGCGGAGCTCGAGCAATTCGAGCGCAGCGTCTCGAACTAGGGGCTGCGTACGAAAACGATCTGCGCGCGCTGATCTTGTGTCCAAACCCTAAGCGCCTAAGGAAGCACTGAATAAATCGACGAGCGAGATGAAGCGCAAGGCGCATGGAACACAGAACACGAGACATAACATGGGGTTAGGCGAGTGTTCGAGTACCACGCAACGCAGCGATTCGCTCGCGCAGGCATTTATGCAGTGGTTCCCTAAGATGCCCTTCTCTGCTGTCGAGTCCCCGAAAGCGGGCGGCGCAAGCCGCCCGCTGTGCCGATCAAGATGACCACTTTCGAACGTCACTCCGTCACTCCCTGGCTGCTGCTGGCGCCCCAGCTCGCGGTGGTTGCCATCTTCTTCTTCTGGCCCGCCGCCGAGTCGGTGCGTCAGGCGTTCTACGTACAGGATGCCTTCGGCCTCGGTGAGCGCTTCGTCGGGCTCGCCAACTTTCAGCATGTGCTCTCCTCTCCGGGCTACTGGCACGCCTTCGGCGTCACCGCGCTGTTCAGCCTGCTGGTGGCGGCGGGCGCCATGGGCCTGGCACTGCTGCTGGCGGTCCTCGCCGACCGCGTGCTCCACGGCGCCAAGCTCTACCGCGTGCTGCTCACCTGGCCCTATGCGGTGGCGCCGGCGGTGGCGGGGCTTTTGTGGCTGTTCATGTTCGACCCGGTGCTCGGCGTGCTGACCCACGCCCTGGCCGTCTTCGGCGTGCACTGGGATGCCCAGCTCGACCCCGGCCAGGCGCTGGCGCTGGTGGTGATCGCCTCGATCTGGCAGCAGATGAGCTACAACTTCGTGTTCTTTCTCGCCGGGCTGCAGATGATCCCCGCCTCGCTGCTCGAGGCCGCCGCCATCGACGGCGCCGGACCGTTCCGGCGCTTCTTCGGCATCACCCTGCCGCTGCTGTCGCCGACCGCCTTCTTCCTGCTGGTGATGAACAGCGTCTACGTGCTGTTCGAGACCTTCGCCACCATCGACAACACCACCCTGGGTGGCCCCGGCGGCGCCACCCGCACCCTGGTCTACAAGCTCTACGAGGATGGCTTCGTGGGCCGCGACCTGGGCGGTTCCAGCGCCCAGTCGGTGCTGCTGATGGTGCTGGTCGGAGTGCTCACCTTCATCCAGTTCCGCTATCTCGAACGCAAGGTCGCCTACTGATGCGCTATCGTCGCCCCGGCCTCGACGGCCTCACCCATCTGCTGCTGATCACCGGCGTGGTGATCTTCGGGCTACCGCTGTGGCTCGCGCTCACCGCCTCCACCCACAGTGCCGCCGACCTGCAGAACGGCATCGCCCCGCTGTGGTTCGGCGACCAGGGGCTGGCCAACTACTGGCAGCTACTGTCGCAGCCGATGCCCGGGCTCGGCGTCAGCGCCCTGCGCCTGCTCGGCAACTCGCTGGTGATGGCGCTGGGTATCGCCCTGGGCAAGATCGCGATCTCGCTGCTGGCCGCCTACGCCATCGTGTTCTTCCGCTTTCCCTGCCGCACGCTCTGCTTCTGGCTGATCTTCGTCACCCTGATGCTGCCGGTGGAGGTGCGCATCGTGCCGACCTACGGCGTGGTGGCGCGCTTCGGGCTGATCGATACCTACGCCGGGATGATCCTGCCGCTGATCGCCTCGGCCACCGCCACCTTTCTGCTGCGCCAGTGCTTTCTGAGCCTGCCCTCGGAGCTGTTCGAGGCGGCGCGGCTGGATGGCGCCGGGCCGCTGCGCTTTCTCAAGGATTTCGTGCTGCCGCTGTCGCGGACCAATCTCGCGGCGCTGTTCGTGATCATGTTCATCTACGGCTGGAACCAGTACCTGTGGCCGCTACTGGCGGCCAACTCGCCGGATCACGCCACCGCCGTGATCAGTCTGAAGAATCTGGTGCAGTCCACCGACACCCTGCCGCCCTGGCAACTGGCCACCGCGATGACGCTGCTCACGGTGCTGCCGCCGGTGGTGGTGATCGTCGCCATGCAGCGCTTCTTCGTGCGTGGGCTGACCGATGCCGAAAAGTGACCCTCAACGCCAAAAGACTCATCCCATGGCCACGCTGACCTGCCGCCAGCTCGGCAAGACCTACAAGGGCGGCCAACGCGCCGTCGACGGTATCGATCTGACCCTGGAACCCGGCGAGCTGATGGTCGTCGTGGGCCCCTCGGGCTGCGGAAAGTCGACCTTCCTGCGCATGGTGGCGGGGCTCGAGACGATCAGCGATGGCGAGCTGGAGATCGGCGGGCGGCTCGCCAACCGCCTGGAGCCGGCCCAGCGCGGGGTGGCGATGGTATTCCAGAACTACGCTCTCTACCCGCACATGAGCGTGTTCGACAACATGGCCTATGCGCTCAAGCTGCAGAAGCGCCCGCGCGAGGAGATCACCCGCCGGGTGCGCGAGGCCGCGGCCCTGCTGGGGATCGAGGCGCTGCTCGAACGCCGCCCGCGCCAGCTCTCCGGCGGCCAGCGCCAGCGAGTGGCGATGGGCCGGGCGATCGTGCGCGAGCCGCGCGTGTTCCTGTTCGACGAGCCGCTCTCCAATCTCGACGCCGCGCTGCGCGTGCAGATGCGCCTGGAGATTCGGCGCCTGCAGCAGCGCCTGGGCGCGAGCATGCTCTATGTCACCCACGACCAGGTCGAGGCGATGACCCTGGCCGACCGTCTGGTCGTCATGCGCGACGGCCGCATCGAGCAGATCGGCACCCCGATGAGCCTGTTCGAGACGCCCGCCAGCTGCTTCGTGGCGCGCTTCATCGGCTCGCCGGCGATGAACCTGCTGCCGGTAAGCCACAGTGAAGGCTGCGCACGGCTGCCCGGCGGCCTGATCCTCGAAACAGATGCCCTTGGAACAGAGCCCGCGGAAGCCCCCTCAGCGAACGCGGAGGCCAAGGCGCCCGCACGTGCCGCTACCCTGGGCGTACGCCCGGAGCATCTGCGCCTCGACCCGCAGGGCGAGTTCGCGGTCACCCTGGAGATGATCGAGCGCCTGGGGGTGGATGCGCTGGCCTACTGCCGCCTGCCGGGGCTCGACGCCCCGCTCACCGCGCGGCTGCCGCTGGCCACGCTGGAGGCCGCGGCGCTGCGTGAGGGCAGCGAGATCCGCCTCGGCGTCGACGGCCCGCTGCACCTGTTCGACGCCGAAGAACGGCGTCTGGCAGGGCGGGCGCGTCTTGTCGCCGAGACATTGACGGCGACATCGAGCATCGCGTGAGACCGCATCGCTCCACCGAGATCAGGACGCCGCCTGCGCACCCCGGGTCTCGACGTGGATACAGGCCACGCTGACCGCATCGTCCACCGGCTCCAGCGGCGGGTCGGTGCGGGTGCAGGCCTCGGTGGCGCGATGGCAGCGCGGGGCGAACGGACAGCCCGGCGGCGGCGACAGCGGTGACGGCGGCTCGCCCTTGAGCCGTACCCGCTCGCGCCGCCGGTTGGGGTCGGCCACCGGCGTGGCCGAGAACAGCGCCTGGGTGTAGGGGTGGCGCGGCTGGCTGAACACCGTCTCCGCCGGCCCCGTCTCCACCGGCTGGCCGAAGTACATCACGATGACGTCGTCGGCGATGCGCCGCACCACCGAGAGATCGTGGGAGATGAACACGTAGGCCAGCCCGAACTCCTCCTGCAGATCCGCCAGCAGATTGAGTACCTGGGCCTGGATCGACAGATCCAGCGCCGAGACCGGCTCGTCGAGCACCAGGATTTTGGGGTTGAGCATCAGCGCGCGGGCGATCGCGATACGCTGACGCTGGCCGCCGGAGAACATGTGCGGGTAGCGGTCGGCGTGCTCGGGGCGCAGGCCCACCTTGTCGATCATCTCCAGCGCGGCGGCGCGGCGCTGGCTGGCGCTCATCTCGCGACGGTTGAGCTTGAGCGGCTCCTCCAGCATGGTCGCCACGGTCTTGCGCGGGTTGAGCGAGCCATAAGGGTTCTGGAAGATGATCTGCACCTCGCGGCGCAGCGCCGCCGGCGGGCGCTGGCCCGGCTTGAGCGCCACCGCCTGGCCGTTGATGGTCAGCTCGCCGCTGGTGGGCGGCTCGATCATCGTCAACACCCGCGCCAGCGTCGACTTGCCGCAGCCCGACTCGCCGACCACCGCCAGCGTCTGCCCCGCGAACAGCTCGAACGAGGCCTCGTTGAGCGCCTTGACCGTGGCCGGCCTGGAGAAGGGCCCGCCCTTGATCTCGTAGTAGCGCGTCAGGTGACGCGCGCGCAGTACCGCTTCACGGCTCATGGACGCACCTCCGGTCGCGACGGGGAAGACGTCTCGGGCGAGACGCCGGGGGAAGGTTCGGCTGATGGCTCGGCATCCGGCCGCCCGAGCGGGTAGTGGCACAGCGTGCGCGCCGGGTCGTCGGGTGCGGCCACCGGCTCCACCTCGCGGCAGTGCTCGGTGGCGTAACGACAGCGCGGATTGAACAGACAGCCCGTAGGGCGGTCGTGCTGGCCCGGCACCACCCCGGGGATGGTCGGCAGCCGCGACTGCCCCGCGGCGCGCTCGGGCAGCGCCGAGAGCAGCGCCTCGGTATACGGGTGGCGCGGGTGGGCGAACAGCGACTTCACCTCCTGCTGCTCCACCTGGCGCCCGGCATACTGCACGATCACCTGCTTGGCGGTCTCGGCGACCACGCCCATGTCGTGGGTGATCAGGATCAGCGCCATGCCCTTCTCCTCCTGCAGCTTGAGCAGCAGTTCGAGGATCTGGGCCTGGATGGTGACATCCAGCGCCGTGGTCGGCTCGTCGGCGATCAGCAGCCGCGGGTCGCAGGAGATCGCCATGGCGATCATCACGCGCTGGCTCATGCCGCCGGAGAGCTGATGCGGATACGCCTTGATCCGCCGCGCCGGGTCGGGAATCCCCACCTGGGCGAGCAGCTCCAGCGCCCGCTCGTGGCGCTCGCGACGCGAGCCGCCCTTGTGCTGCTTGATCATCTCGTCGATCTGGGTGCCCACGGTGAAGCACGGATTCAGGCTGCTCATCGGCTCCTGAAAGATCATCGACATCTCGCCGCCGACGATACGCCGGCGCTGGCGCGAACTCAGGCGCTGCAGGTCCTGGCCGTCGAAGGCCATGCGCTCGGCGCTGACCTGGGCGGTCCACGGCAGCAGCCCCATGGTCGCCAGCATCGAGACCGACTTGCCCGAGCCGGACTCGCCGACGATCGACAGCACGTCGCCGTGATCGACCTGGATATCGACGTTCTCGACCGCCGTGAACAGGCCGCTGTTGGTCTGGAATCGCACGCTCAGGCCTGCGATATCAAGTAATGCCATGTGAACTCCTCATCGCGTCGCCACGCCCACCCCGGCTTCTGGTGCCGGGTGCGGGCCTCGCGCTCACGATCGTTTCATCTTCGGGTCCAGCGCATCGCGCAGCCCGTCGCCCATCAGGTTGATCATCAGCACGGTCAGCAGAATGACCAGCCCCGGGAAGGTGACCGCCCAGTAGGCGCTCCCCATGAACTCGCGCGCATTGGCCAGCATCGCGCCCCATTCCGGGGTCGGCGGCTGCACGCCCATGCCCAGAAAGCCCAGCGCGGCGATATCCAGGATCGCGGTGGAGAACGACAGCGTCGCCTGCACGATCAGCGGCGCCATGCAGTTGGGCAGCAGGGTGTTGAACATCAGACGCATATGGCCGGCCCCGGCCAGGCGGCTGGCGGTGACGTACTCGCGGCTCTTCTCGCCGATCACCGCCGCGCGCGTCAGGCGCACGAAGTAGGGCAGCTGTACCAGGGCAATGGCGATCATCGCGCTGGTCAGCCCCGGGCTCAGGATCGCCACCAGGCCCAGCGCCAGCAGCAGGCTGGGGAAGGCCAGCACCACGTCCATCACGCGGGTGATCACGGTCTCGACCCAGCCGCGGAAGTAGCCCGCCAGCAGCCCCAGGAAGATGCCGCCGCACATCGAGATCAGCACCACCATGGCGCTGATCGAGAGCGAGTAGCGGGCGCCATAGATCAGCCGCGAGAGAATGTCGCGGCCCACCGCATCGGTGCCCAGGATGTAGCGCCAGCTGCCCTCGGCGTGCCATACCGGCGGCACCAGCAGTGCCGAGCGGTCCTGCAGTGCCGGGTCATGGGGCGCCACCCAGGGCGCCAGCAGCGCCACCAGAAAGATCAGCGCGATGAAGATCAGCCCGACCAGGGCGCCGCGGCTGGCGCTGAAATCCTTCCAGAAGCCGCCCAACTGATGGCGAAACGTCCCGGGCGCGGCAGGGGTAGAAATTGCAGCCATTTTTGGGCCCTCAATGACGGATGCGCGGATTGATGACCCCATAGGCCACATCCACCAGCAGATTGACGATCATCACGATGAACGCGATCAGCACCAGACCACCCTGCACCGAGGGGTAGTCGCGCCGCGAGATCGCATCGATCATCCACTTGCCGATGCCCGGCCACGAGAAGATCGTCTCGGTCAGGATCGCCCCGGCCAGCAGCAGCCCCACTTGGAGCCCGATCACCGTGACCACCGAGATCAGCGCATTGCGCAGGGTGTGCACCATGATCACGCGATAGCTGGAGAGCCCCTTGGCGCGCGCCGTGCGCACGTAGTCCTCGCCCAGCACCTCGAGCATCGAGGAGCGGGTCTGGCGCGCGATCACCGCCAGCGGAATGGTGCCGAGCACGATGGCGGGCAGGATCAGATGGTGCAGCGCCGAGAGGAAGGCGCCCCAGTCGCCGGCGAGCAGGGTGTCGATGGTCATGAAACCGGTGACCGGCTCGATGAAGTACATGAAGGAGATACGCCCGGAGACCGGGGTCCAGCCGAGGGTGCCGGAGAAGAACATGATCAGCAAAAGGCCCCACCAGAAGATCGGCATCGAATAGCCGGTCAGGCTGATGCCGACCACGGTGTGGTCGAGCGTCTTGCCGCGGCGGATCGCTGCCAGCACCCCGGCCGGCAGGCCGATGATCACGGCGAAGGCGAGCGCGAACAGCGACAGCTCCATGGTCGCCGGGAAGCGGCTGAAGAACTCGCCGACCACCGGCGAGTGGGTGACCAGCGAGTTGCCCAGGTCACCGTGCAAGAGCCCCTTGAGGAACTCCCAGTACTGCACCGGCAGCGGCCGGTCGAAGCCGAACTGCGCCTGCAGCTGGGCGTAGCGCTCGGCGGAGATGCCGCGCTCGCCCGCCATCAGCAGGATCGGATCGCCCGGCAGCAGACGAATGAAGGCGAACGCCACGATGGTGACGCCGATGAAGGTCGGCACCAGCTGCGCCAGCTTGACCAGAATGAACTTGAACATAGTGAGGGTCTGACTAGTCATGCGCGGGCACGGAGCAGCCGCCAGGCTGCCCCGTGCACCACGAAGGGAGGGAGTTACTCTTGGATATCGACGCCTTCGAAGCTATGCAGACCCAACGGATTGATCACGTAGCCGGTGACCTCCTTGCGGATCGGCATGAACACCGTCGAGTGGGCCAGGGTGTCCCACGGCGCCTGCTGCTTGAAGATCACCTGCGCCTTCTCGTAGAGCTTGGCGCGTTCGGCCTGATCGCTCAGCGTACGCGCCTGCTGGATCAGGTCGTCGAACGGCTTGTAGCACCACTGCGAACGGTTGGCACCGCCGACACCGGCACAGCTCAACAGGGTGCCCATGAAGTTGTCCGGGTCGCCGTTGTCACCGGTCCAGCCCAGGATCACCGCACCCTTGCGGTCGACCGCGGAGGCGCGCTTGAGATACTCGCCCCACTCGTAGGTGACGATATTGACGTCGACCCCGACCTTGGCCAGATCCGCCTGCATCAGCTCGGCGGCACGCCGCGCGTTGGGCATGTAGGGGCGCTGGACCGGCATCGCCCAGATGTCCATCTTCAGGTTCTTGACCCCGGCGTCGACGAGCATCTGCTTGGCCTTCTCGGGGTCGTAGGGGTCATCCTTGACGGCGTCGTTGTAGCTCCACATGGTCGGCGGAATCGGGTTCTTGGCCACTTCCCCCGCGCCCTGGAACACCGCGTCGATGATCGCCTGCTTGTTGATCGCCATATTGAGCGCGCGGCGCACTTCCGGCTGGTCGAACGGCTTCTCCTGGGTGTTGTAGGCCAGATACGCCACGTTGAGCCCCGGCTCCTGCAGCACCTGGATCTCGTCGTTCTGCTTCATCGCCTTGACGTCAGCCGGGTTGGGGAACGGCATCACCTGGCACTCGCCCGCCTGCAGCTTCTGGTAGCGCACCTGGGCATCCGGGGTGATGGCGAAGACCAGATTGTCGATCGGCTGCTTGCCGCGGAAGTAGTCCGGGTTGGCCTGGTAGCGGATCGCCGCGTCTTCACGATAGGCGACGAACTGGAACGGCCCGGTGCCGACCGGCTTCTGATTGGCCTGCTGCGGCTTGCCCTCGTCGATCAGCTGCTGTTCGTACTCCTGGGAGTGGATCGCCGCGAAGGGCATCGCCAGGTTGGCCAGGAACGGCGCATTGGGCTCGGTCAGCACGAACTTGACGGTGTGCGCGTCGACCTTCTCGATCGACTTGATCAGCTCGCCCATCGACATCGCGTTGAAGTACTCAAAGTTGCCGTTGGCGAGCTTGTAGTAGGGGTTTTCCTTGTCCATCTGGCGCTCGAAGCTCCAGATGACGTCGTCGGCGTTGAGCGGCCGGCTGGGGGTGAAGAAATCGGTGGTCTGGAACTTGATGTCGTCGCGCAGGTGGAAGGTCACGCTCAGGCCATCGTCGGAGACTTCCCAGCTCTTGGCGATGGCCGGCTCCAGCTCGGTGGTGCCCGGCTTGAACTGCACCAGCATGTTGAACACCGTCTCGCTGGTCGCATCGAAGGTGGTGCCGGTGGTATAGATCGCGGGGTCGAAGCCCTCCGGCGAGCCTTCGGAGCAGTAGACCAGCGTCTTGGCCATGACCGGGGTCGCGCCCATCATCATGGCCGCCACACCGGCGGCCAGCAGCGTCTTTTTCATTGGAGATTCTCCTGCACAGCGGTCGCTGTCATTGTCTTTGTCGGCTTGTGGCCGTTTATCGTTGTCGCCTTGCCCGCTGACGGCTCGGCCCAGCGGGCAGTCGCCTGAGGTTAGTTCGTCGATTAGCGTTTAATCAATTGTCCGATAGCGTGAGACGCGGCGCTTGCACTCGGCACGCAATATGGTTATAGCCCCACGCACTAAGAGCACATTGCCACCCCCTCTGACGATGGGCGCCGGATAGGCCCACGTCGTCCAGCGGTTGTGAAAGGCATTCCAAGAGGGTGTTTCCTCACCCATTTCAGCGCGCCGCCTGCCCCGCGGCCAGCCACGCATCGATCTGATCCTGGTTTTGTGCGATCCAGTTCCTGGCCCCCGCGACCGGGTCGCCGCGCTCCTCGATCTGAGACATCAGGTCACTCAGGCTCTCGTCACTCATGTGCCAGGCGTCGAGCACCGCTGTCAGCCAGGGGTCGTCCTCGCCGAAACCCTGCCGTGAGAACCAGTAGATGGTGTCACCCTCGCCGTAGATGCCCTGTGGGTCGTCGAGATACTTCAGGTCGTAGTCGGCGAACGCCCAGTGCGGGTTCCACAGCGTCACCACGATCGGCTGCTGTGTGCGATAGGCGCGATCCAGCGCGGACATCATCGCCGGCTCGGAGCTGTTGATCTGCTTCAGCGGCAGGTCATAGGCGCTGATCGCTTCATCGGTCAGGCCGGCGATCGCCGAGCCCGGGTCGATCCCCAGGATGCTCGGGCGGCCCTGATACGCGAACTCGTCGGCATGTGCCGCCAGCTCGGGAATGCTGTCGATATCGACATAGCTCGGCACCACCAGACCCAGCCCGGTCTCGTCGTACCAGGCATCGTGAACCTCGAGTGTGTCCTTGTACGGCGCCAGGAAGCTCTTGTCCGTATGTGGCAGCCAGATCTCCAGCCCGACGTCGATATCCCCGCTGTTCATACCCGCGTAGAGCGCACTCTTGCCCACGTTGGCGAGCCTGACGTCATAGCCGTGCTGTTCAAGCACCAGCTCCCACAGGTTGGAGACGGCAATGTTCTCGGCCCAGTTGTTGGTCCCGATGGTCAGCGTCTTGTCCGCGGCCTGCGCGGCGGAGAAGGTCGTGGTCAGCGCGGCCGCAGCCAGCATTCCGATCAGCGTGTTTTTCATCTGCGTTCCCGGTTGGCATGTCAATTCAACTTAGCAGGACGCGCCGAGGAAGCCGAGACACGCGCCGATGTTCGCACGGGTTCACCCGCAGGACGCGCCTGTACAGCATGACGGGCGGTGTTATGATCGAGAATCATTTTTGTTCGCCCGCGGATTCTCCCTCCATGCCCTGCCGCTACCCGTCATGACCACCGCCGCTGTCGCATCGTCCAGCAGCGCCGATCGCTACCTTGCCCGGCGCCGGCGTCACTATGTGCTGATCGCGGTGACCGCCGTGCTCACCTGTCTGTCGCTGCTCGCCGATGTCGCCATCGGCCCCGGGCACTATCCGCTGCCAGCGGTGGTGGCGGCGATCGTCTCCCCCGACAGCGCCCCCACTACACTGGCGATCGTGGTGTGGGAGATCCGCCTGCCGGTGGCGCTGATGGCCGTGGTGGTAGGCCTGGCCCTGGCCAGCGCCGGGGCCGAGATGCAGACCATCCTCGACAACCCCCTGGCCGACCCTTTCACCCTCGGGATCTCCGCCGCCGCCAGCTTCGGCGCGGCGCTGGCGATCGTGCTCGGCGTCGGCGTGCTGCCCGGCGGCGAGGCGCTGCTGACCACGCTCAACGCCTTCGTCATGGCGATGTTCGCATCACTGCTGATCTGGCTGGTCAGCCGGCTGCGCGGGGTCAGCGTGCAGACCATGGTGCTGATGGGCATTGCGCTGATGTTCTTCTTCAACGCCCTGCTCGGCATCCTGCAGTACGTCGCCTCGGCGCAGTCGCTGCAGCAGCTGGTGTTCTGGTCGCTGGGCTCGCTGTCGCGCACCAGTTGGCCCAAGGTGGGCGTCATTGCCGCCGCGCTGGCGCTCACGCTGCCGGTCTTCTTCATCGCCGGCTGGCGCCTGACCGCGCTGCGCATGGGCGAGCTGCAGGCCCGCGCCATGGGCATCGATGTCGCCCGGCTGCGGCTGCTGATGCTGCTGTGCTGTTCGCTGCTCGCCGCCACCGCGGTCGCCTTCGTCGGCACCATCGGCTTCATCGGGCTGGTCGGGCCGCATATCGCGCGGCTACTGGTCGGTGAGGATCAGCGCGTCTTCCTGCCGCTTTCGGCGCTGGTGGGGGCGCTTCTGATGTCGCTGACTTCGATCGCCTCCAAGACCCTGATCCCCGGGGTACTGCTGCCGATCGGCATTCTCACCGCGCTGATCGGGCTGCCGTTCTTCGTCTCGCTGATCATCAAGAGCCGGCGCGAGGTGTGGGGATGACGCTGACGGTAGAGGCGCTGTCGGTGACGCTGGGGCGCACGCCGGTGCTGCAGGCGGTCACCGGGCTGCGCGCCGCCCCGGGCGAGGTGACCGCGCTGATCGGCCCCAACGGCGCCGGCAAGTCGACCCTGCTCAAGGCGATCGCCGGGCTGGCGCGCTACCACGGCCAGGTGCATCTCGCGGCGCAGGATCTGGCCGGGCTCGCCCACGCCGAGCGCGCGCGGCGGGTCTACTATCTGCCCCAGGAAAGCACCACCCGGGCTGCGCTGAGCGTGTTCGAGGCGGTACTGCTGGCGCGGCGCACCACCCACCCGGCACGCGGCCGCGACGACCTGGCGCGGGTCGAGCGCCTGTTGCACACCCTGGCGCTGACACCGCTGGCCGAGCGCGATCTGGGCCAGCTCTCCGGCGGCCAGCGCCAGCGCGTGGCGATCGCCCAGGCCATCGTGCGCGAGCCGCAGGTGCTGATGCTCGACGAGCCGACCAGCGCTCTCGACCTGCACCACCAGCTGCAGGTGCTGGCGTGGCTACAGGCCACCGCCCGCGAACAGGGTATCGGGGTGATCATCGCCATCCACGACCTCAGCCTCGCCGCGCGCTTCGCCGACCAGCTATGGATGCTGGGGGCCGGCGGCCGGGTGTGCGCCACCGGCTCACCGCGGGAGGTGCTCACCGAAGCCCGGCTGCGCGAGGTCTACGCCATCCACGCCCACGTCGAGTGGCCGGCGGACGAACCGCCTAGGGTGACACCGCTGGCGGCGCTGAGCGCGCTCGGTAGCGGCGGACGCTGACGGCACGATACCACCCGTGTCCGCTGTGCCAGCCCCGTGACCGAGACACGGGCAAACGGATGTTGTGATACGAAAGACCCCATATCCCTGCAGCAAGATGTTTTCACAATCGAAATCGCCCGCGCACTTTGCAGAAACCCTATTTACCCGCTCATTTCATTAATATACATAATCCACAGCTATCCTAGCGCATAAACCTACGACCTTTGTCGCACATCCATTATGTTCGTTTTCGCGCAATAATGACTCAAAGCGAAACATCAGAGAGCGAACTCGAACATGAGCGGCGACACTTACGATCTGATTGTCATCGGCGGCGGCATCAATGGCGCCGGCATTGCCCGCGATGCGGTGGGCCGAGGGCTGTCGGTGCTGCTGGTCGAGGCCGACGATCTCGCCAGCCATACCTCCTCGGCTTCCACCAAGCTGATCCATGGTGGCCTGCGCTATCTGGAGCAGTACGAGTTCAAGCTCGTGGCCAAGGCGCTCTCCGAGCGAGAAGTGCTGCTCAAGATGGCGCCCCATATCATCTGGCCGATGCGCTTCGTGCTCCCCCACCAGAAGCATCTGCGCCCGGCGTGGATGATCCGCACCGGCCTGTTCCTGTATGACCACCTCGGCGGCAAACAGACCCTGGCGAACTCCCACGGGGTCAAGTTCTCCAGCCATCCGGCCGGCGCACCGTTGAAAGCGGAGTTCACCAAAGGCTTCGTCTACTCCGATGCCTGGGTTCAGGATGCCCGCCTGGTCGTCCTCAACTGCATGGATGCAGCCGACCGCGGCGCGCGCATCATGACCCGCACCCGGGCCGAGACGGCGACACGCAGCGCCGATGGCTGGCAGGTGACACTCAAGACCGCCGAGGGCGAAACCAGCGAGGTTCGCGCACGCGGGCTGGTCAACGCGGCGGGGCCCTGGGCGGTGCGCTTTCTGGACGATATCGCCTCACAGAACCACTCCTATGCGCTGCGCCTGATCAAGGGCAGCCATATCGTGGTCGAGCGCCTGTTCGCGCACGACTACGCCTATATCTTCCAGCAGCCGGATGGCCGCATCGTCTTCGCCATCCCCTACGAGCGCGACTTCACCCTGATCGGCACCACCGATGTCGAGCATCAGGGTGCGCCGGGCAAGGTGGCGATCGACGCCGACGAAATCGCCTACCTCTGCGAGGCCATCAACCGCTATTTCGAGCGCCCGATCGGCCCTGACGACGTGGTCTGGAGCTACTCCGGCGTGCGCCCGCTGCTCGACGATCACGAAGACAACGCCAGCGAGATCACCCGCGACTACCGCATCCAGCTGGATACTCGCGGCGGCGCACCTCTGCTCAATATCTTCGGCGGCAAGCTGACGACCTATCGGCGCCTGGCCGAAGACGCCGTCGACCAGCTGGCGCCGGCGCTCGGCAACCGCGGGAAGGCCTGGACCCACAGCGGCCATCCGCTGCCCGGCGGCGATGACGCCGATCCGCAGCAGCAGGTGGCATCGCTGCAGCGCCGCTACCCCTTCGTACCATCGCCGATGGCCACGCGCCTGGTGTTCAACTACGGCACCCGGGCGCTGACGATCCTGGGCCAGGCCGAGGGGCTGGCCGATCTCGGCGAACACTTCGGTGCCGATCTCTACGCCGCCGAGGTCGACTACCTGCGCGCACACGAATGGGCGCGAACCGCAGAAGACATCCTCTGGCGCCGCACCAAGCTCGTCCTGCGTCTCGATGACAGCGAGCAGCGCCGACTCGCCGACTACCTGAACTGCCCGTCACCAGCCGCGATGGAAGAGAAAACGCTGGAGTAGCAGACATGGCCGACGCCCGCGCCACGCCTCGATAGCCGATCGAGCCGCGGCGCGCCGCAGCCCACTAGGGCCATGCCGGCCGGAACATCACCCACAGTAAGGAACACCATGGGAGTCATAGAGAAGATAGTGCTGCACGAGATTGCCGGTACGGCCTGCATGACGCTGCTCGGCTGCGGCGTGGTCGCCAACGTGCTGCTCAAGAAGACCGGTGGTCACAACGGTGGCCCACTCTTGATCTTTTTCGGCTGGGGACTCGCGGTCTATTGCGGCGTGTGGATCGCGTTCGATACCGGCGCCCATCTCAACCCGGCGATCACCCTCGCGCTGTGGCTGGGCCCGGCCACCGAGTACGCCAAGGGCATCCCCATCACCCTGGACAATACGCTGGCCTATTTCATCGGCGAGTTCGCGGGGGCCTGGCTGGGTGCGGTGCTCTGTTACCTCTGCTACAAGAAGCAGTACGACGACACCGAGGATGCCACCACCATTCTGGCCACCTTTTCGACCATCCCCACGATTCGCTCGCGCTTCTGGAACTGCGTGACCGAAGCCATCGGCACCTTCGTGCTGGTGTTCGTCGTCATCATGTTCGGCCATACGCCCAACGGGCTCGGCCCCTTGGCCGTGGCACTGCTGGTGGTGGCGATCGGCGCCTCGCTGGGCGGGCCCACGGGCTATGCGATCAACCCCGCCCGCGATATGGGGCCGCGGCTGGCGCACGCCATGCTGCCCATTCAACACAAGGGAGCCAACGACTGGGGCTATGCGTGGGTGCCCTTCGTCGGCCCGATCATCGGCAGCAGCCTGGCTGCCCTCGTCGCAACGGTCTATTGAGCTGCATTCGGCTCTTCAGAGACACACCATTCAGAAGGAGCGTTCTCCCATGAGTGACAAGAAGAAATACATCCTCGCCATCGACCAGGGCACCACCAGTTCGCGCGCCATGCTGTTCGATCATCAGGGCAAGATCGCCGGCATGGCCCAGCGCGAGTTCGAGCAGATTTTCCCGCGGCCGGGCTGGGTCGAGCACAACCCGCGCGACATCATGACCAGCGTGCTGACCACCCTGACCGAGGTGATCAACAACTCCCAGGTCAATGTCGAGGAGATCGCCGGCATCGGCATCACCAACCAGCGCGAGACCACGGTGATCTGGGACAAGCACACCGGCCAGCCGGTCTACAACGCAATCGTCTGGCAGTCGCGTCACTCGGCCGAGATCTGCGACGAGCTGCGCGAAGCGGGGCATGCCGACATGGTCCGCGACAAGACCGGCCTGGTGATCGATGCCTACTTCTCGGGCACCAAGATCAAGTGGATTCTGGATAACGTCGACGGCGTCCGGGAGAAAGCCGAGAAAGGCGACCTGCTGTTCGGCACCATGGACTCCTGGCTGATCTGGAACCTGACCGGCGGTGCCGAGCATGTCACCGACGTGACCAACGCCTCGCGCACGCTGATGTTCAATATCCGCGAGCGCCGCTGGGACCCTGAACTGCTGGAGATGCTCGGCGTGCCGGAATCGATGCTGCCCGAGGTCAAGTCCTCCAGCGAGATCTACGGCTACATGCTGCCCAAGTTCCTGTTCGGCACCAAGCTGCCGATCGCGGGCATCGCCGGCGACCAGCAGGCGGCGCTGTTCGGTCAGGCGTGCTTCAAGCCCGGCATGGCCAAGAACACCTACGGCACCGGTTGCTTCACGCTGATGAATACCGGCAGCGAAGCGACGATCTCGGACAACGGCCTGCTCACCACCATTGCCTGGGAGATCGACGGCGAGGTCGAGTACGCGCTGGAGGGCGCCATCTTCGTCGCCGGTTCGGTGGTGCAGTGGCTGCGCGACGGGCTGCGCATGCTGGGCAAGGCCTCCGACTCCGAAGCCTACGCCGAACGTGCCGGCGACAGTGAGGGCGTCTACCTGGTGCCCGCCTTCACCGGCCTCGGCGCGCCCTACTGGAACTCCAATGTGCGTGGCGCCATGTTCGGGCTGTCGCGCGGTACCAGCAAGGAGCAGTTCATCCGCGCCGCGCTCGAATCGATGGCCTACCAGACCGCCGACGTGCTCACGGCGATGCAGGCCGACGCAGGCATCGATCTGACCGAGCTGCGCGCCGACGGCGGCGCCATCGCCAACAACTTCCTGGCCCAGTTCCAGGCCGATATCCTGGGGGTCGACGTGCTGCGCAGCGAGATCAGCGAGACCACCGCACTCGGCGCGGCCTATCTCGCCGGGCTGGCCCTCGGCTTCTGGGAGTCCCGCGAGCAGATCTCCGAGCAGTGGGCGATCGAACGCCGCTTCGAACCGGGCATGCGCCAGGATCGCCGCGATGCGCTCTACGACGGCTGGAAGCGGGCGGTGCAAGCGACCATGGCGTTCCAGGTCGCTTCATAAGAGCGCCCATCCCCTCCCTCTGGTGATGGGCGCCGGGGGCAGGGCAAAGCGAGGGTCCTTTGCCAGGGATGGCAAAGGTAGCGCCCAGGGAGGGGTTTACAGCGCCCTCGCGACGCCCTGCCGCCGGATAGGCCTACGCCATTCACCGGTTGTGACAGGCGTTCTACAAGCACCGCGCCGCGCGCCTTAAAAGCTCGCAGTATGAAAGACAAGGCCCGAGTTCCCCGGTCAGGGGAATCGGGCCTTGGCGTCTCGGCCACACACGTTCCCAGCTCCACCCGCTTCCCGATACGCCAGCTTCCCAGTCCCCCAAGACGAAGCGCCCTCGAATCCGGATAATGGCCGCCATCCACCTCCCGTCGGTCACGGAGGTCAGCCACTTATCAACGCGGTCTCTCTCCATGGAAATCAAGGTCAACTATCTCGACAACCTGCGCCAGGAAGCCAAGTTCGACGACTTCACGGTGATCACCGACCAGCCGATCCGCTACAAGGGCGACGGCTCGGCGCCGGGGCCGTTCGACTACTTCCTCGCCTCCACGGTGCTCTGCGCGGCCTATTTCGTGCGGGTCTACTGCAACGCCCGCGAGATCCCCACCGAGAACATCCGGCTGTCGCAGAACAACATCGTCGACCCGGAGAACCGCTACAACCAGATCTTCCGTATCCAGATCGAACTACCGGCGGACATCTCCGACAAGGACCGCACCGGCATTCTGCGCTCGATCGAGCGCTGCTCGGTCAAGCGGGTGATCCAGAACAACCCCGAGTTCCAGATCGAGGCGGTGGAGAACATCGACGAGAACGCCCAGGCGCTGCTAATGGGCGGCTCGCTCGACAAGGACGGCGAGAGCCAGGAGACCTGGATCGAAGGCAAGGACCTGCCGCTGGAGCGGACCATCGCCAACATGACGGGCATCCTCGAGCGTCTCGGCATGAAGATCGAGATCGCCTCCTGGCGCAATATCGTGCCCCACGTCTGGTCGCTGCACATTCGCGATGCCGCTTCGCCGATGTGCTTCACCAACGGCAAGGGCGCGACCAAGGAAGCCGCGCTGTGCTCGGCGCTGGGCGAGTTCATCGAGCGCCTGTCGTGCAACTTCTTCTACAACGATCAGTTCTTCGGCAACGAGATCGCCGCCAGCGAATTCGTCCACTATCCGAACGAACGCTGGTTCCAGCCGGGGCCGGACGACGCGCTGCCCAGCGAGATTCTCGACGACCACTGCCGCGCGATCTTCGACCCGGACGGCGAGCTCCGAGGCTCGCATCTGTATGACACCAACTCCGGACGCACCGACCGCGGTATCGTCTCGCTGCCGTTCAAGCGCCACTCGGACGGCGAGACGGTATGGTTCCCCTCCAACCTGATCGAGAACCTCTATCTCAGCAACGGCATGAGCGCCGGCAACACCCTCGCCGAAGCGCAGGTGCAGTGTCTCTCCGAGATCTTCGAGCGGGCGGTGAAGCGTCAGATCATCGAGCAGGAGATCGCGCTACCGGACGTACCCGAGGCGGTACTGGCGCAGTACCCGACGATTGTCGAAGGCGTGCAGGCGCTGGAGGCCCAGGGCTTCCCGGTGCTGGTCAAGGATGCCTCCCTCGGCGGGCGCTTCCCGGTCGCCTGCGTCACCTTGATGAACCCGCGTACCGGCGGCGTGTTCGCCTCCTTCGGCGCGCACCCCAGCCTGTCGGTCGCCATCGAACGCAGCCTCACCGAGCTGCTGCAGGGGCGCAGCTTCGAAGGCATGAACGATCTGCCGCCGCCCACCTTCAACGCCCAGGCGGTGAGTGAACCCAACAACTTCGTCGAGCACTTCATCGACTCGTCCGGCGTGGTGTCGTGGCGTTTCTTCAGCGCCACGGCGGACGTCGACTTCGTCGAGTGGGACTTCTCCGGCACCAACGACGAGGAGGCCGAGCGCCTGTTCGCGATTCTCGACGACGAGGGGCTGGAAGCCTATGTCGCCACTTTCGAGGATCTCGGCGCCCCGGTGTGCCGCATCCTGGTGCCCGGCTACTCCGAGGTCTACCCGGTCGAGGATCTGGTGTGGGACAACACCAACATGGCGCTGGCCTTCCGCGAGGATATCCTCGCCCTGCACCGCCTCGATGAGGCGCAGCTGACCGACCTGCTCGAACGCCTGGAAGAGAGCGAGCTCGACGAGCAGATGAAGATCGTCACCCTGATCGGGATCGAGTTCGACGACAACACCGTGTGGTCGGAGCTGACCATCGCCGAGCTGAAGCTGCTGATCCAGCTGGCGCTGGGGCGCTTGGAAGACGCCCTGGACGGCGCGCAGATGTTCCTGCAGTTCAACGACAACACCGTCGACCGCGGGCTCTTCTATCAGGCGCTCACCGCGGTACTCGAGATCGCCCTGGACGACGATCTCGAGCTCGACGACTACCGCCACAACCTGACCCGCATGTTCGGCGAGGCGAAGATGGCAGACGCCATCGGCGCGGTGGAAGGTTCGGTGCGCTTCCCCGGGCTGACGCCGACCAGCCTCGCGCTCGAAGGCATCGAGCGCCACCAGCGCCTGCTCGAGAGCTATCACAAGCTGCACGCCTGGCGCGCGACGCACCGGGGCTGAGCGCGCCCGGCACGCCGCCAGCACACCCCCGGGGCCGCCTATCGAGGCGGTTCCGGGGTTTTCGTGTGCCCCCACCGCATCAACTCACGCCGCGCGCCAGCTTCTCGATCATCCAACGGTGAATCGCACTCTCCTGGGTGCGCGGATGCCAGGCAACGGCGACCTCGAACGTCGGCGTGGAGAAGTCGATGGTGAGCGGCGCCACCTTGGGGTTGGGCAACAGCCGTGCGGGATAGAAAGCGATCAGGTCGGTGGTGTAGAGCACGTCTGGCGCCGCCTTGAACGTCGGCACGGAGATGACGATATGGCGCTCCAACCCCTGCTCGGCGAACCACTGATCGTGGGAGCCCTTGAGCGCCGCACGTGACGGCGAGACCACCAGTTGCGGCAGCGCGGCGATCTCCCCGATCGACAGCGTCCGGCCGTGCAGCGGCGAACAGGGGCTGGCAACGCAGACGTGACGATCGTCGAAGAGCGTGAGATAGGGCAGCGATGCGGGCAGAAAATCCGGGAACGAGAGTGCCAGATCGAGCTCGCCCGAGATCAGCTTGCGCTCGACCTGGTCGCTCTCGAAGGGCTGCACGATCAGCTTGAGCAACGGCGCCTGCTGACGCACCTCGCGCAGGAACGCCGGCAAGATCGCCTGCATCGCATAGTCGGTCGCGCTGAGCGTCACCACGCCCTCATAGGTGGCCGGGGTGAACTCGGCCGGCGACAGCAGCGCCTCGATCTCATGAAGAATCCGCTCGACCCGCTCGCCGAGTTCGAGCGCCAGCGGCGTGGCGGTCATGCCGTTGCCCTGACGCAGAAAGAGCCGGTCGTCGAAGAGCTCGCGCAGCTTGCGCAGCTGTTCGCTGATCGCCTGCTGGGTCAGCCCCATGCCAGCGGCAACGCGGGAGAGATTGCGTTCGCGCAGCAGCGCCTGGAGCACCCGCAGCTGCTTCAGATCGAGCCGGTTGAGCCGCCCGGCGCGGCGTATACGCGCTGTCCCCCCCCGGTAACCTGACGCTGTCGCCTGGCCCACGCTCATTGTCCAAACCATCACCACTCATATTGGTGACCTTTACAAAGAAACCTTGTTTCTAATGGTAGCGTGGACTCTCTACTCTCTCCGCATCGAATTCGACCGAGACGCGGCGGACAGGCTTCGCCGCCAGGAGAGGGAAGAGAGTGAATAACGCAGCACTGTTCGAATCGGTCAGACTGGGGCCGTATACCCTGAAAAACCGTATCGTGATGCCGCCGCTGACGCGCTCGCGCAGCAGCCAGCCCGGTAACGTCCCCAACGACTGGATGGTCGAGTACTACAGCCAGCGTGCGGGTGCCGGCTTCATGGTCACCGAAGGCACGCAGATCGAGCCGCGGGGCCAGGGCTACGCCTGGACGCCGGGTATCCATTCGCAGGCGCAGATCGCGGGCTGGCGGGCAGTCACCGCAGCCGTTCATGCCCGCGGTGGCGTGATCTTCTCCCAGCTATGGCACGTCGGGCGAGTCTCGCACCGCTCGCTGCAGCCGGGCGGCAAGGCGCCGATCGCGCCGTCGGCGATCCGCGCCGATGCGGTCAGCGTCTTCGTCGAGACCGCACCGGGTGAAGGCATGCTGACCGCGCCGAGCGAACCCGAGGCACTGACCACGGCCGGCGTCGAAGACCTAGTCGAACGCTACGCCCAGGCAGCCCGCAATGCCCTGGCGGCGGGCTTCGACGGGGTCGAACTGCACTGTGCCAACGGCTATCTGGTCAACCAGTTCCTGTCCGAGCACACCAACACCCGTACCGACCGTTACGGCGGTAGCCTCGACAACCGCCTGCGCTTTCTCGAGGAGATCGTCGACGCGGTGGCCGGCGTCTTCGGTGCGGAGCGCGTCGGCGTGCGCTTCTCGCCGCTGTTCGAGAGCACCGATGAGGATCGCGTCTATCTGGGGCTGGTCGAGAGCGACCCGCACACCACCTACCTCACCGCCATCGAGCGCCTGGAACAGGCCGGCGTCGCCTACGTGTCGCTCGCCGAAGCGGACTGGGACAACGCCCCGGATCTGCCGGAGACCTTCTACCAGGCCGTGCGCGAGACCTTCTCCGGCTGCCTGCTCTACGCGGGGCGCTACACCCCTGAGAAAGCCCTCTGGATGCGCGCGCGGGGCTACGGCGACCTGTTCGCCTTCGGGCGTCCTTTCATCGCCAACCCCGACCTGCCCCAACGGCTCTACCACGGCTGGCCGCTGAACGACGTCGACCCGGCGACGATGTACGGCGGCACCGACGTCGGCTATATCGACTATCCCAGCTACGCCGAGGCCGCGGCCACTATTGACGCTGCTATCGACGCCCCCGCGGAGGGAGGCTCGGCGCGATAGGCGCGCGCCAGAGCACGCCGCCACAGGGGACTCAGCTACAGGGGACTCAGCCACAGGGGACTCAGCCACAGGCTTCGACGATTCAGCCGCTGGCCTCGACGATGTAGCGCGCGATCATCAGGTCGAGATGCGCGCCACCGCCGTTCTTGTAGAGCGTGATATCGCTGTCGTCCCGGCGCCCGGGCGCGCCGGCGAGCAGCTCGCGCAGGTCGGCCAGCACATCGCTCGCCGCGATGGTGCCGGCGGCCAGCGGAATGGCCAGCTCGCCGATATGGCCCAGGGTGCTGTCGCGGCTGTCGACGAACAGCCGCGCGCGGGTCAGCAGAGTGTCGTCGGCCTCACGCATGTCGGCCTTGAAGGCGCCGATCAGGTCGACATGGGTGCCGGGGCGCACCCACTCGCCGCGCACAAACGGCTCACGCGCCAGCGTGGCAGTGGCGATGATATCCGCCTGCCCGGCGGCCTCGGCCAGTTCGCTCACCGCCACCACGGGCACGCGGTGGTCGGCATAGCGTTCGGCCAGCGCCGTCGCGCGAGCCGGGGTCCGGTTCCACAGACGGATGCATTCGAGTGAAGGGAACAGCGCGCTATAGGCTTCGATCAGGCTCGCCGCCACCGCCCCGGCGCCACAGATCAGCAGCTCGCGGCTGTCTGGCCGCGCCAGGCACAGCGCCCCCAGTACCGAGTCGCTGGCGGTCTTGATCTCGGTGACCAGGCGGCTGTCGAGCACCGCCTGCAGCCGACCATCCTCCGGGGCGAAGTAGAGCATCGCCCCCTGCACCGTGGGCAGCCCGCGCGCGGCATTGGCCTCGAACACGGTCACCGCCTTGGCGCCGTAACCGAGCCCGGGAATGAAGCAGGAGCGGTTGAGCAGCGTGCCCTCGGCCGGGCCGAGAAAGCTGTCGTCGATCTGGGGCGGCGCGCCCAAATGGCCCTGACGCAGGGCCTCGACCGCACCCGCCCAGTCCAGCGCGCCGCGCGTCTCCGCATAGCCGATCTGGCGCATCCGTTGGCCCTCACTGCTGGTGTCGTATTGGTGGTCTCCGCTCGACCCTAGCCAGTGTGGGTGGCGCAGCGCAAGCATCGACGCTCAGACGGCGTCGGCCTCGAGCAGGCGCACCGCCAGATGCACGAAGTCCACCGACGAGACGATCCCCACCAGGCGCCCGTCGCCATCGACCACCGGCATCGCGCCGTGACGATTGTCGAGCAGGGTACGCCCGGCCTCGGCCAGGGGCGTCTCCGGCGTCAGCGTCAGCACCTCACCGGAAAGCACCTCTTCCACCGGGATCAGGGCCAGGTGATGGCTCAGGCGGTTCGAGCCATAGACGTTGGTGATCTGCAGCGCCTCACGCAGCACCACCTTCTGATTGAGCATCCCCACCAGCCGCTCCTGCGCGTCGAGCACCGGCAGATGCCGAATCTTGTGCTCGCGCATCGCTTCGTTGCCATCGTGAAGCGACTGATCGAGACGCAAGGTAAGCACGTCGCGGATCATGATATCCGCCACGCGTTGGGGTAATGCCTGACTCATGCCGACTCTCCTTATTTGACTCTCGGACTCGTACGCAAACTGTCTGCCCATCGACTTTTCGTATTGACCCTAGGTGCTGCCTGAAAAGTCGACGAGCGAAGGCCAAGCAAGGCAAAAATCGGCGAAAACGCGGAGTTTACGGGGTGTAAATGAGCATTTTGAGCCGATTTTTAACGCCGCGTGGGCGAGCGCAGTACTTTTCAGACAGTGCCTAAGGCGAATTGACCAACCATCGATCAATAAATAGATCGATCGACCATTCTGCTGATTATCGGCAGCCGGGCGGCCTGGCGTAGTCCTTACATGCGTTTTTGCGCAAAAACCCCCTGCGCTCGCCGAGCGCGTGCGGCGATGCTTCACGTCGCCGTCATCTCCCCGCTCTAGGCTTCTCGCGTAACGCCCGTGACCGCCCGAGGAGACGCCCCGTGAAAGCCCCCAAGCCCCCCATCACTCGTCGTGAACTGCTGGTTCGCGGCGGCCAGCTCGGCCTTGCCACTGCCGGCCTGCTCGGCGCGCCGGCCATCGTGCTCGCCGAAGGGCACCGCCCCAGGATAGAGGGCGGGATCATGAGCGGCGATGTGCTGGCCGACCGCGCCATGCTGTGGGCCCGCGCCGACCGCCCGGCGCGGATGCTGATCGAGGTCGCCGACAATCCCGACTTTCGCGCCGCCCGCCAGCTTCCCTGGGTCGATGTGCTGCCCGAGAGCGGGCTGATCGGCAAGCTCGATGCCACCGGGCTCGGCGGCATGCCGGCAGTCCACTATCGGGTGCGTTTCGCGGCTCTGGGTGACGACCGAGCGGTCAGCGAGCCGGTGGTCGGCCGCCTGCGCCTGCCGCCGAGCGCGCCGCGGGATCTGCGCTTCGTGTGGTCCGGCGACGTGGTCGGTCAGGGCTGGGGGATCGATGAATCGCGCGGCGGCATGCGCACCTGGGAGGCGATGCGCCAGGTGCGCCCGGACTTCTTCATCCACTCCGGCGACAGCGTCTACGCCGACGGCCCGCTCGACTCGCAGGTCGCGCTGCCCGATGGCAGCACCTGGCGCAACGTCGTCACCCCGGCCAAGCAGAAGGTGGCCGAGACCCTCGAGGAGTATCGCGGCCAGCACGCCTACAACCATCTCGACGCCAACTTCCGCCGCTTTGCCGCTGAGGTGCCGATGCTGGCCCAGTGGGACGACCACGAGACGATCAACAACTGGTACCCCCAGGAGATTCTCGACGACGACCGCTATACCGAGAAGCGCGTGGCCCTGCTCGCGGCCCGCTCACGTCAGGCGTTTCTCGACTACATGCCACTGCGGCTGTCGTCAGCGGCGCCGCAGCGCATCTACCGCCGCTTCGCCTACGGCCCGGGTATGGAAGTGTTCATGCTCGACATGCGCAGCTACCGCGGCCCCAACAGCGCCAATCTTCAGGCCGAGGACTCGCCGGCCACCGCCTTCATCGGTGAGGATCAGTTCCGCTGGCTGCACCAGGCGCTCAGGCGCTCCACCGCGACCTGGAAGATCATCGCCGCCGACATGCCGATCGGCCTGGTGGTGCCGGATGGCGACGACTTCGAGGCGATCGCCAACGCCGACCCCGGCCAGCCGCTGGGGCGCGAGCTGGAGCTCGCCCGCCTGCTCAAGGCGATCCGCGACGACGATATCGCCAACGTGGTGTGGTTCACCGCCGACGTGCACTACACCGCCGCCCACCACTATGCGCCCGAGCGCGCCGCCTTCAAGCAGTTCAAGCCGTTCTGGGAGTTCGTCAGCGGCCCGCTCCACGCCGGCACCTTCGGCCCCAATGACTTGGACGCCACCTTCGGCCCCAAGGTGGTATTCCAGAAGGCACCACCGGCGGGGCAGAAGAACCTGCCGCCCTCGGCGGGCTATCAGTTCTTCGGCCAGGTCGACCTCGACGGCGAGAGCGAAACGCTCACGGTGACACTGAAGAATAGCGACGGCACCGCCCTGCATACGCAGGTGCTGACACCCGAAAACCGCGCCTGAGCTCGCCGACTTTTCAGACAGCACCTGGCACATAGCGCCGGCGTGGCAGCCCACCCGCCGGCGCCCATCGCCAGAGGGGTTTGGAAATGGGCTCTTAGAGGGTATTTACAAATTCGGCGAGCGAAGGCAAGACAAGGCGAAATCGGCCGAAAAAGCGGAGTTTACACGGGGTAAATGAGCATTTTGAGGTCGATTTCAACGCCGTATTGTCGAGCGCAGACATTTTGTAAACACCCTCTTAGACGTAGCGCGCCCGAAACTGCCACTCCCCCGGCCCCACCTCGTTACGAATCGCCGCCACCAGCGCCGGGTCGAGGCGCGGGTCGTCCAGCGCATACAGGCCGCACCCCGCCAGCGCCTGGCGCACGTTCAGTGCTCCCGAGAGACGCTCGTAGACCACCCGCACGCTGCAGGGCATGCGCTCGCTGCTGTCCGCCACCCCGAGCTTGAGCCCGGAGAGTCTAAAGACCTGACTCTTGAAGCTGGGGAACAGGATCGTCTGGGTGATCTCGTGGCCATTGAGCGACTCGTGGTCGACCAGGAACAGACGGTCGCTCAGCAGCATCGCCACGCCGCGATAGCGGTTGTGAAAAAGCCGCCCACCGCCGACGGCCGGCATGCGCTCGGTGCGCTGGTAGACCACGTCTTCGCCGCGGCGCTCGAGGCACACCAGGGTGCACAGCACGTGCCCCGGCCGCGACATCGCCAGGTAGTACTCGTGGTAATAGCCCAGATAGCGCGACATGCCCTGGCGGCCCGTCTCCAGCAGCGCCGCCGGTAACCCCAGGCCGGCAGCAGCGCCCTCGGCGTCGCCCTGCCCCGGCGTGCCGGGGCGCAGGCGCACCAGCGTCTGGAACTCGGCGTGGGGCAGCACGATCTCGTGGAGTTCGACTCCGAAGAAGTCGCACACCCGGCGCATGGTGTGGCCGGCAGGCCGGTAGCGGCCGCTGAGGTAGCGGTTGAACTGGGCGCGGTTGATCTCGAGCCGCCGACACACCTCGGCGATCGAGCGGTAGTAACTGCACAGCAGCCGCAGATTGGCGGCGAAATCGTCCTGCATGAGAAGAGCTCACTGGAGACTGGTGCACTCTGGTGCACTGGCTGCGCAAAAGAGTGCGCCAGGCTGCAACAGGACGTCAAATTCCCCGCCGCTCGGCGAGTGATTAAATGCTTGGCGATGGCTCGTCAGCGGCCACGCGTTCCACAACAACTCGTTGCATGACAACCGGATTCACAACAGCTGAATTCACCAAAACCGGATTCACAACAACCGGATCCACAACAACATAAGAGCGGAGACAACGCATGCTGGATTTCCTCAACGACCTGCTGTGGGGCAAGGTCCTGTTGGTGCTGCTGATCGCCGTGGGCGTCGGCTTCACCCTCGCCTCACGCTTCGTGCAGTTTCGCTACTTCGGCCAGATGTTTCGTATCCTCGGCGCCAGTCAGGCCTTCCGCCGCGACAAGCACGGCCATCTCAGCTCTTTCCAGGCGCTGGTGCTGTCGGTGGCCGGGCGGGTCGGCGGTGGCAACATCGCCGGCGTGGCGGTAGCGATCACCCTCGGCGGGCCGGGGGCGATATTCTGGATGTGGGTGGTCGGCCTGATGGGCATGGCCACCAGCTTTCTGGAGTGCACCCTGGCCCAGACCTACAAGGAAGCCGAGGCCGACGGCACCTACCGCGGCGGCCCGGCCTACTACATCTCACGCGGGCTGGGGCGGCGCTGGCGCTGGCTGGCGCTGGTCTACTCGGTGCTGCTGCTGGTGACCTTCGGCTTCGCCTTCACCGCGCTGCAGTCCTACGCCGTGGCGACGTCGTTCGGCGATGCCTTCGGCGTGCCGGTGCTCTACAGCGGCCTGGGCCTGGCGATGGTCGTGGGCCTGATCATCTTCGGCGGCATCAAGCGCATCGCGCGTATCTCCGAGGTGCTGGTGCCGTTCATGGCCGGCGGCTATCTGCTGATCGCGCTGCTGGTGCTGGGCCTCAACATCGAGAAGATCCCCGACGTGATCGTGCTGATCGTGAAGAGCGCTTTCGGCCTCGAACCGGCGATCGGCGGCGGCATCGGCGCGGCGATCATGATGGGCGTCAAGCGCGGCCTGTTCTCCAACGAAGCGGGCCTGGGCAGCGCCCCCAACGTGGCCGCCGTGGCCTATGTGCCGCACCCGGCCAACCAGGGCATCGTGCAGGCGTTCTCGGTGTTCATCGACACCGTGGTCATCTGCTCGGCCACCGCGTTCATGATCCTGCTCAGCGGCGTCTACGACCCGGCCTCGACCAGCGACGTGGCGGGGATTGCGCTGACCCAGGCATCGATGGCAGACCATGTCGGCGAGTGGGGTCGCACCTTCGTCAGCCTGGCGCTGCTGCTGTTCGCCTTCAGCACCATTCTCTACAACTACTACCTGGGCGAGAACAGCCTCAACTACTTCAGCCGCGGCAACCAGACCCTGTTCAACGCCTTCCGCGTGGCCATCGTGCTACTGGTGTGCTGGGGCGCGACCACAGATCTGGGCACGGTCTTCGGCTTCGCCGACGTCACCATGGGCCTGCTGGCGGTCGCCAACCTGGTCGCGCTGATCCTGCTGTTCAAGTCGGGGCTGCGCATCCTCAAGGACTTCGACGCCCAGCGCCGCCAGGGCATCGAACGCCCGATCTTCAACGCCAAGGACCACCCGGAACTCGATCTGGACCCGCAAGCGTGGGAGCTGGCGCCGGAAGATCTCGAACGCGCCCACCGCACCCTGGGCAATACCCCCGCCAACGCGCGCGGCTGAGCCCCGCGATCACGGCCCCGCCCAAAGCGGGGCCTTGTCGCACCAACCCGGCTACACTGGCTCTCACCGCAGCCCGCGGTGCATGTCCGAGAGAGCCACATGCCGCCAGCGCCACAGCCCAGCGATAGCCATCCTTCCGAATCACACGCGCCTGCCCATACGCCTTCGCGGCGCAGCCAGCGCGGCCTGGATGGTTTGAACTTCTTCCTCGCTGACGTGCGCGATGGCGTGGGACCCTTCCTGGGGATCTACCTGCTGACCCGCTTCGACTGGAGCGCGGGGCAGATCGGGCTGGCGATGTCGGCGATGACTTTCGCCACCATGCTCTCCCAGAGCCCCGCCGGGGTGCTGTTGGACATCACCCGCCGCAAGCGCCTGCTCACCGCCCTGGCCACCCTGGTGGTGGCGGTCTGCAGCGTGCTGATGACGCTGCCGGCCTTCGTCAATCTGCCCGCGATCCTGCTGCTGCAGGCGCTGATGGGGGTCAGTGCGGCGCTGCTGCTGCCGGCGGTGGCGGCGATCACCCTGGGCATGGTCGGGCGCCGACGCTTTCCCGAACGCCAGGGCCGCAACGAGGTGTTCAACCACGCCGGCAACGTGGTCTCGGCACTGCTGGCGGGGCTGCTGGCGCACTTCCTAAGCGTCGAGTGGCTGTTCTACTCGCTGCTGCTGTTCGCCGGCGGCAGCCTGATCAGCGCGCTGATGATCCGCGAGACGGATATCGACCATGTCGCCGCCCGCGGCGCGGTGGCACAGGAAGCGAAGGACTCAGCGCCGCAGACCAGCGGCGTGCTGCAGCTACTGCGCGACCGCCGGCTGCTGATGCTGGGCGCGGCGCTGACGCTGTTTCACTTCGCCAACGCCGCGATGCTGCCGCTGGTCGGCCAGTACCTGACGATCGGCGATCAGGACGCCGCCTCGCTCTACATGTCGGCCTGCATCGTGATCGCGCAGCTGGTGATGATCCCGGTGGCCTGGTGGGCGGGGCGCAGGGCTCAGCGCTGGGGGCGACGGCCGGTGTTCATGCTCGGCCTGCTCGCACTCCCGCTGCGCGGGCTGCTCTACGGGGTCAGCAACGATCCGGTGTGGCTGCTGCTGGTGCAGGCGCTGGATGGCATCGGGGCGGGCATCTTCGGGGTGCTGTGGCTGATCGTGGCCGCCGACCTGACCCGCGGCAGCGGGCGTTACAACGCCATCGTCGGGGTGCTCGGCACGCTGTTCGCACTCGGCGCGGCGGCCTCCAACCTGGTCGCCGGCTATGTGGTGGATGCCAGCGGCTACGTCGGCGGCTTCGTGTTCCTCGCCGCCTTCGGCGCGCTGGCGCCACTGGTCTATTGGTTCGGGGTGGGCGAAACCCGCAGCGCCGACGCGGACGAGACCGGCGTCTGCACAGACTAGGCCGGCGTCTGCGCAGCAGCACGCTCCGGCGCGGACTGAGCCGTCGCCGTGCCGAACACCTCGTGCAGATGGGCACGGTAGGCGGCGACGTCGCGCTCGACGTCGGGCGCCTTGATCACGTCGTTGGCGATGAAGGTGGGCAGCGCCGCCAGCCCCACGAACTGCTGCGACTTGTGGAACGGGAAGTAGACCCCGTCGACGCCCCGCCCCTCGAAGAAGTCGTCGGGTGAATCGAACGCTTCGCGGGGGGCGTTCCAGGTCAGCGAGAGCAGATAGCGCCGCCCCTGGAGCAGCCCACCGCTGCCGTACTGGCGGCTGGGGTCCTGGCGCGAGCGGCCATCGCTGGCATAGAGCGCGCCGTGGCCGGCGGTGAACACTTCGTCGAGATAGCGCTTCACGCTCCAGGGTGCGCCCATCCACCAGCCGGGCATCTGATAGACGATGGCGTCGGCCCACACAATCTTGTCGACCTCCGCCGCGCTGTCATAGCCCTGCTCGATCACCGTCTCGCGGATCTCGTGGCCGAGCTGACCGAGGGTCTCCACGGCGGCCGCATGCAGGGTATTGTTGAGTTCACCGCGGGAATGCGCGAAGGCCTTGCCGCCGTTGATCAGTAGTATCTTCATGTCGATGTCTCTCCCGATAGCTGGTGGTGACCGCGCCTGGGGCGCTGCGCGCCGTTCGCCGTCACCCTTCGATGTGCCCTATTGTGGGGTAACCGCACGCGGGAAAAACCCGTGCCCCGACAAGTCATCCTTGCTTTAGAATCAACAAACCGCGCCGACACGCCTCCCGCTACCGACGGCTTACGGATCATGAAAAGCACTCTCGAAGAACAGCAGGCCTTCATCGCCGTGGTCGACTGCGGCTCGATCACCGCCGCCGCCGAGCGGCTCGGCATCACCGTCTCGGGGGTCAGCCGCGCGCTCAACCGCCTCGAGCGCAAGCTCGATACCACGCTGATGCGGCGCACCACGCGGCGCCTGGAGCTGACCCAGGAGGGCGAGACCTTTCTCGACCACTGCCGGCGTATCCTCAATGCCGTGGAGGCCGCCGAGGAGTCGGTTCTCGGCCACCACGATCAACCCCAGGGGCGGCTACGGGTCAACGCCGCCCCGAGCTTCATGCAACTGGTGATCGTGCCGCTGATCGGCGAGTTCCGACGCCGCTACCCGGGTATCACGCTGGCGCTGGACACCCACGACCGTTTCGTCGATCTGCTCGAGCAGCGAGTCGATCTGGCGATTCGTATCGGTGACCTGGAAGACTCCTCGCTGCACGCGCGCACCCTGGGGCACAGCCCGCTGCGGCTGCTCGCCAGCCCGGCCTATCTCGAACGCCGCGGTACCCCGCAGCAGGTGGCGTCCCTGGCGGATCACGACCTGCTCGGCTTCAACCAGCTCGACCATCTCAACCGCTGGCCGCTGCGCGATGCCCACGGCGAGCCGCTGCTCATCACCCCCACGCTCAGCGCCTCCAGCGGCAGCACCCTGCTCAGCCTGGCGCTGGCCGGTGAAGGCATCGTCTGTCTGGCCGACTACATGACCCTGCAACCGCGTCAGCGCGGCGAGCTGGTGGAGGTGCTGGCAACGGCGACCGAACGCCAGACCCAGCGGGTCAGCGCGGTCTATTATCAGCAGAGCGCGCTGACCCGACGCGCCCGCGCCTTCATGGACTTTCTCGCCGAGCGTCTGCCGGGTAGCCATCTGGAGACGTGACGCCGCGTCACCCGACCACGCGCTTCACCTAACTGACATACCCGCGTCACCTCAGCGTCATGCAGTCGCCCCATGCTGCAATCGTTTTCATTGCCGTGGGCAGATGGGTCGATGTCGTCACGCTGTGGTTTGGGCCGGATCGCCGCGCCCCCTCTCAGGAATATCCTGCAGACAGCTTCGTCGGGGGGTGGCGCATGGCCTCGCGCCCTTCGCTGATCCAGGTCGCCGAGCAGGTCGGCGTCTCGCCGGCCACGGTGTCGCGGGCGTTCAACCGCCCGGAGCTGCTCAATGCTGCGACCCGCGAACGCATTCTGAGCACCGCCAAGCGGCTCGGCTTCCGCCCCAACAAGGTCGGGCGCAGCCTGCGCTCGGGGAGTACGCGCACGCTGGGCCTGCTGCTGCCGACCCTGGCCAATCCGGTGTTCGCCGCCTGCTTCGAGGGGGCGGAGGCGGCCGCTCTGGATGCCGGTTATAGCGTGATGCTGGCGACCACCGGCTACGACAGCGAGCGCGAGCGCCTGGCGGCGCGCAGCCTGCTCGATCACCGTGTCGAGGGGTTGATCCTGACCGTGGCCGACCCCGCGGACAGCGCCACGCTGAACGAGCTCGGCAGCAGCGGGGTGCCCTTCGTGCTGGCTTACAACGAGTCCGACGAGCACCCCTGCGTCAGCGTCGACAACCACGCTGCCGCCGGCGACATGGTCTCTCACCTGGCCGCGCAGGGGCACCGCCAGCTGGCCCTGATCAGCGGCCCGCTTGCCGCCTCCGACCGCGCGGCACGCCGTCTGACCGGGGCGATGGCGCGCGCCGAGACGCTGGGTCTGCCCGCGCCAATTCATGTGTCGATGTCACGCCATACCGCCGCCGACCGCTGCCGACTCAAGGAGCTGCTCGCCGCGCCGCAGCCACCGAGTGCGCTGTTCTGCTCCAACGACCTGCTCGCCGCCGCGGTGATCGCCGAGCTGGCCACTCTCGGCCGGCGCGTACCCGACGACCTTTCGGTATGCGGCTTCGACGGCATGGATTTCGGCGCGCTGATGGTGCCGTCACTGGCCAGCGTGCATCAGCCCAGTCGAGAGATCGGCAGCCACGCCTGTCGCGAGCTGCTGGCAGCGCTCGCCGGGCGACCCAGCCATTCGCAGCGCCTCCCCCACCGGCTGCTCGACGGCGGCACCGTCACCGCACCCGTTCCGCCGTGAGACTCACTTTCGCCATGAAATTTCACTTTCGTCATGAGATTTCACTTTCGCCATGAAATTCCAACCACGCCGCCCCGGCGGCATTCGAGGACGATGAGATGCTGAACAAGACGCTGCGCGCTGCCTGTCTGGCGCTGGGCATGACCACCGTGATGCTGGCTTCGCTACCAGTGTACGCCGCCGACGATACCGCGATCTGCTACAACTGCCCGCCGGAGTGGGCCGACTGGGGCACCCAGTTGCAGGCCATCGCGGCCGATACCGGCGTTCACGTACCTCAGGACAACAAGAACTCCGGCCAGTCGCTGGCCTCGCTAGTCGCCGAGAAGAACAACCCGGTAGCGGACGTGGTCTACTACGGCGTCACCTTCGGCATCCAGGCCGCCGAGCAGGGTCTGGTGCAGCCCTACAAGCCGGCGCACTGGGACGCGATCCCCGCCGATCTCAAGGACCCGGACGGCAAGTGGTTCGCGATCCACTCCGGCACCCTGGGCTTCATGGTCAACGTCGACGCGCTGAACGGCTTGCCGGTGCCGCAGTCGTGGAGCGACCTGCTCAAACCCGAGTACCGCGGCATGGTCGGCTATCTCGACCCCAGCTCGGCGTTCGTCGGCTATGTCGGCGCGGTCGCCGTCAACCGCGCCCTGGGCGGTACCCTCGACGACTTCACTCCGGCCATCGAGTGGTTCCAGAAGCTGCAGGCCAACAACCCCATCGTGCCCAAGCAGACCGCCTACGCCCGGGTGCTCTCCGGCGAGATTCCGATCCTGCTGGACTACGACTTCAACGCCTATCATGCGCGCTACCAGGACCACGTCAACGTGCGCTTCGTGATCCCGCAGGAGGGCACCATCAGCGTGCCCTACGTGATGAGCATGGTGGCCAATGACCCGAACCCCGCGGCGGCCAGGAAGGTGCTCGACTACGTGCTCTCCGACAAGGGTCAGGCGATCTGGGCCAACGCCTACCTGCGCCCGGTACGCGCGGAGGCAATCTCGCAGCAAGCCCAGAGCAAGTTCCTCCCGGCCAGCGACTACGCCCGCGCCGGTACCGTCGACTACGCCCGAATGGCGGCGGCGCAGCGCGCCTTCTCCCAGCGCTACACCAAAGAGGTGGAGTGATGGCTGGGGCCTCTCAGCGGGCCGCCCCGCTCGCCACGCGGGGCGGTCGCCGGGCAAAGCTGGTGGGGCGCCGCGCCTGGCTGCCTATCGCCCTACCCGCCACCACGCTGTTCATCGCCTTCTGGCTGCTGCCGATGGCCAAGCTGGCAGGGCTGGGGGCGGCAACGCCCCAGGGCATGGAGAGCTCGGCCTACTGGCTGGTGGTGACCCAGCCGCGCTACTGGCAGAGCCTGGCCAATACGGTGGTGCTGTCACTGGGGGCGACCCTCGCCACCCTGTCCATCGCGCTGCCGGTCAGCCGCTTTCTGGCCCGGCATCCGCACTTCCCCGGGCGGCGGGCACTGATGGCGCTGCTGCTGTTTCCGCTCGCCTTCCCCGGCGTGGTGGTGGGCTTTCTGGTGATCCTGACCACGGGCCGCCAGGGCCTACTCAACACGCTCTCGCGGGCGCTCACCGGCGAGCCGACAGTACTCGCCTATGGCATGGCGGGGCTGTTCATCGGTTATCTCTATTTTCTGCTGCCGCGCACCATCGGCGTGCTGATGGCGGCGGTGGAGGGTATCGACAGGCAGTGGCTGGAAGCGGCGCAGACGCTGGGGGCACGGCCGTGGCGGCGGTTCGTCGATATCGAGCTGCCAGCACTCGCCAGTGCACTCACCGCCGCCGGGGCGATGTGCTTCGCCACCGCCATGGGCGCCTTCGGCACGGTCTTCACCCTCGGCACCCGGATCGACGTACTGCCGATCACCATCTACGACGAGTTCACCAACTACGCCAACATCCCGGTCGCCGCGGCGCTCTCCGTGGTGCTGGGGCTGGCGACCTGGGCGGTGCTCTACGCCGCCAATGCGGTTGCCGGCCGCGCGGCGCGGGGAGGCTGAGATGGCCGCAGGAGTTCACCCATGACGCATTCGCGTTTCGATACCCGGCTGGGCCTGGCCGTGACGCTCGCCGTCACCGCCTTTCTGATCGGCCCGGTACTGCTCTCGGTCAGCGCGGGGCTGACCCGCAATTATTTCGTCGGGCTCGACAGCGGTCTGACCCTCAAGTGGGTCGCCCAGGTCTGGGATCTCTACGCCGACACGATCTGGCGCTCCTACGCCGTGGCGCTGATCACTCTCGGCGTGACCCTGGCGCTCGGCGTGCCCGCGGCCTGGGTGCTGACACTCTACCCTGGCCGCCTGGCGCGCCTGCTGGAGGAGCTGCTGACCCTGCCGGTGGCGGTGCCGGGGCTGGCCACGGCGCTGGCGCTGATCGTCTCCTGGGGCAGCGTCGGCTGGCTGCGCAGCAGCGTGGCCTTCATCGTCATCGGCCATGTGCTGTTCACCCTGCCGTTCATGGTGCGAGCGGCGCGGGCCGGCATGCAGGGGGCCGATCTGCGCACCCTGGACGAGGCCGCGGCTACCCTCGGTGCCAGCCGCTGCCAGCGCTTCTTCGATATCGTGGTACCGGCCGCCAAGAGCGGCATCGTCACCGGAGCATTGACCGTGGTGACGCTCTCCATTGGCGAATTCAACCTGACCTGGCTGCTGCACACGCCGCTGACCAAGACCCTGCCGGTGGGGCTGGCCGACAGCTACGCCTCGATGCGGCTCGAAGTCGCCTCCGCCTACACCCTCGTTTTCCTGCTGATGCTGCTGCCGCTGATGATCGGCCTGCAGTGGTTCGCCGCGCGTTCGACCCGCAGCGGCGGCCTGGCCCTCGGAGCCTCGACATGAACATCGCAACACCTGCCCGCTCGGTGGCGACCGGCACGACCGGCACGACCGGCGCGCCGCCCCACCCCAGCACCGCCAAGACGCCGACCGCCAAGGCGCTGGCGATTCGCCTGACCCGCTGCGCCAAGACCTGGCCGGACGGCACCCGCGCGCTCGAACCGCTCGACCTGGAAGTGCAGGCCGGGGAGACCCTGGCGCTGCTCGGCCCCTCCGGCTGCGGCAAGACCACCCTGCTGCGCCTGATCTGCGGGCTGGAGCAGGCCGACGACGGTGGCCGGATCGACTTCGGCGATATGGATGTCACCGGGGTGGCGCCGGAGGCGCGCGGGGTCGGCGTGGTCTTCCAGGGCTATGCGCTGTTCCCCAACATGAGCGTGGCGGGCAACGTCGGTTACGGCCTGAAGATCCGCGGCGTGGATGCCGCCACCCGCAAACGCCGGGTCAGCGAGATGCTGGCGCTGGTCGAGCTGGAAGCGCTGGCGGAACGCCGGATCGACCAGCTCTCCGGCGGCCAGCGCCAGCGCGTGGCGCTGGCCCGGGCGATCGCCATCCAACCCCGGGTGCTGCTGCTCGACGAGCCGCTCACCGCGCTGGACGCGCGCCTGCGCCAGCAGCTGCGGGTCGATCTCGCGGCGCTGCTGCGTCGGCTGGGCATCACCTGTGTGATCGTCACCCACGATCAGGAGGAGGCGATGATGCTGGGCGACCGCGTGGCGGTGATGTCCGCCGGCCGGCTGGAACAGCTCGGCACCCCGGAGACGCTCTATCGCCAGCCGGCCTCGCCGTTCGTCGCCGACTTTCTAGGCACCCTGTGCCGGCTGCAGGGCGAGGCAGTGCGCCGCCACCATGGCGTCGACACGCTCACCTTCCGCCCCCACGAGATTCGTCTCCACGCCCCCGGCAGCGGGCTCGAGGCGCGGATCGAGGCGCGCTTCTTCCTCGGCAGCCACGTGCGCTTCGAACTGACCCTCGACGACGGCCAGCGCTTCACCGCCCTGGCAGCGGCCAGCGCCGGTTGGCAGCCGGGTGAGCGCGTCGGCATCAGTCTCGTCTCTTCTTCATCGGCCCAGGAGCCATTGCCATGCTGATCGCCCAGATCACCGACCTGCATCTACGCCGCCCCGGCCAGAAGGCGTACCGGGTGGTCGAGACCGACCGCTATCTCGCCCCGGCGGTGGCTGCGCTCAATGCCCTCGAGCCGCGGCCGGATGTGGTCCTGATCAGCGGCGATCTCACCGACTTCGGCCGCCCCGAGGAGTACGCCACCCTGGCCGAGCAGCTCGCGCCACTGGCGATACCCTGGTACCTGATTCCCGGCAACCACGACGATCGCCAGGCCCTGCGCGCGGCCTTCCCGACCCATGACTACCTGGGAGGCCCGAACCAAGCGTTCATCCAGTACGTCGTCGAGCGCTTCCCGCTGCGCCTGATCGGGCTCGATACTCTGGTTCCCGGCGAGAGCCGCGGCGAACTCTGCACCGAGCGGCTCGACTGGCTCGCCGATCGGCTCGCCGAGCAGCCCGAACGCCCCACGCTGATCTTCATGCACCACCCGCCATTCGCCACCGGCATCGGCCACATGGATGCCATCGGCCTCAGCGGCCGCGACGCGCTGGCCGCGCTGGTGCGCACCTATCCCAACGTGGAGCGCATCGTCTGCGGCCATGTCCACCGCACCCTCTTCCAGCGCTTCGCCGGCACCCTCGCCAGTTGCTGCCCCAGCACCGCGCACCAGGTGGCGCTGGACCTGCGCGATGACGGCGATTCCGCCTTCGTACTGGAGCCGCCGGGCTATCACCTGCACCTGTGGCGCGACGAGGTGCTGACCACTCACCATGCCGTAATCGGCGACTACGCCGGGCCCTACCCGTTCCACGAGGCGGGCGGGCTGATCGACGAGTGAGCCGCGGAGAAGTGAAGGGTAATGCTTGCGGTGAGCAAGCTGGCGGAGCAGTCAAACGCGTAATGCGGGGAGCCGGGTTGGCGTATGAAACGAGGAGGGGGGATATCGGCGTTCAGAATGGCCCGAACAGCGTCTCGTAAACCTCGATGGCGCTGTCGTAGGGCGTGAACCGATGCTTGGGGTACCGCGAATAGTAGGGCGATTCGCGAAGCTGCCCTGCATTATAGGATTTGAGTGATCTCAAAACGTGCCGCCAAGATCTCGAGCAACATCTCCCGATCCTCGGCTGTCAGCATGTTCATGGCGAACGCCATCTTGCGAGAAGATTTTTCTAATTTATCGTCGTGATAACGATAATGCACCAGAAGCACCTTCTTCTTGCGTTCGATACGCTCCACTTCGCTGTCGAGAATCGTGCGAGTACGCGCCAAAGGGGCCGGCTGGAACACAAGATAGTCGGCTCCGATACGAGCAACGGGAGAGAAGTGAAACCAGCACGCCATGCCCACCATAAGCCCGCCCATTCCTATGGGTGCAACGGGAGCGGTGGTAAAGCTCACCGCCATGAACAAACCAAGCGCCAGGGCAACACCACCAACACCCAGCATCAGGCGCGCTTGTGTTTTGGCGTAAAATTCCTGCCCTTGTGAAATCGTCGACACGTTGCTTCCCTCGATATCCGAATGCGTTTCAGCGTGAGTTTTCTTCAGCCAGCGCGCGGCGCTTGTCGAGCGAGGCATCATCTCTCCGGCTGCTGGCACGGCGCGCCCCGTAAACGGTTATCAGCCCCAGCGGGACGAAGCAGATAGAGCCAATGATCACGAGGATGAACCCTGTCTTGTGCTTGCCGCTCCACAGCATCAGCGCGCCCAACAGAGCCACTAGCCAAGAGGCCCCGGTCAGGTAGATCAAGACATCCGGCACGGACTCACCGGGCTCCATATAGAGGCCATTGATCAAACCCAACCACCAAAGGGAGGTAATCCCCAACCCCAGAAAGACCGTTTTCATAGCGCTCTCCAACAAATAAAAGACTGACACACCCTGGCGAGCGGCAAATATTATCAGCCCTGCACTGACCCGCAACCAAAAATTTATTTAAGACACAAGGCACGCAGAGAACAGCCTTTGCATCATCCGACTTGTAGAAGATGCTGCGAGGCTCGCACTCGAGAACACTTACGACGGCTTCCACTGTCTCAGACTGATCCCTTCGCAGCCCGACAAAAAACCCAAAAATCACATACAAGAAACGCTTTGATACTTCTCAGGAAGCAACTCAGCAGTACTTGAAACGCAAAACCACGCTTCTTTAAACAGTCTTCCCAAACCTCCCGACCCGAACACAGTCCTATAGCGAACACCACCATCCAAAAGCGCCCAACATTTTCTGACCACACTCGAAAAACGATCTTTAACGATTAGAAAGCACTATCTCCGGGCCACACTCATCGATAATCTCTTGAGACCACTGCGGCACTTTGCAATACTTGCAACAGAAGTAATGCCCCGCGCCACCAACCACCTTGGGAATAAAGGTGACCACACTCATCAAAACAGACAACAGCTTAATGACTAGCGATTTTGACTTCACCTTAGGGTCAACGACTTCCATTGCCTGCCTGAAACTAGGCTTGAGGGAAACATAGTCGTCTTCTTTGGGCTCATCCAAGCTACTAATATCCTGCAAGGTCATAAACTGACGAACATACTCGAATTGGTAGCTCAACCAACGTTCCGTCATGCTTCCAGTAACATGACCCAGATTAATCATTTCTTCGCCAATAGAAAAGCTATCCAGCACACCATCGTACTCGCTCAATACATAACCGCGCACCTCATAGTCGCGTCCCTCGGGCCCGCCTGCCCGTTTTGGCACGATACAAAAGGTACAGCGACGCCAAGGATAGGTGACAGGTTGGCCATCATGAATACTAAAAAAGTGAACATTCCCCGTGCGACGATTAAATGCAACAGGAGATATAGCATAGCCTTTAACTTCTTTCCAAGCCAGCCAAAAAAAACCAAAAGCTAAAGGCAATCCCATCAGTGCAAAAACAGGTATCACCCACAAAGGCATGTGGGTGTAAAATGGAAAGCTAGCAAAAAAAAAAGAAAAGGCACAAAACAACCACCCCTCCCCCCCCACACCAGCCAAGATAAACCCCTCTCCGCTCAAACTCAGAATCGGCGACTTCAAGCACCTCGTTACTATGTAATAGTGTGAGACGAGTAGGCCGAGCATCGTCAGCAGCCGGTCCATCTAGAGAGAAACGCCGTTCCTTACCGTCAGCAGGAAGCTCGAATTGATACTTAGGTATCATCCCCAGGCTTTTCAAAACCTGAATTCGCCTTTTCATATGCCTCACCATGGCGTCGTCTGACTTCTCGGGCATCCAAGCACATGGGAAATGCCCACACTTGAATGTGGGGCATGCGCCAGGGTTTTTAACAAGCAAGCGAGGCGAACCAGCACCCAATATTACTCATGCTAGCTCGCCCTACAAAACGAGATCTCTAGCGATTAGAGAGAACTATCTCCGGACCACACTCATCGATGATCTCTTGAGACCACTGCGGCACCTTGCAATACTTGCAACAGAAGTAATGCCCCGCACCACCAACCACCTTAGGCACGAATATTACAACATTAATAAAAGCAAAAAGAAACTTAACCACAAGAGACTTTGGCTCAGCCTTGGGTTGCACCAAGTTCATGGACTGTTTGAAGCTGGGCTTGAGGGAAACATAATCCTCTTCCTCAGGCTCATCTAAGCCACTTATATCCTGCAGTGTCATAAACTTACGAATATACTCATAATGGCAACTAAGCCAGCGCTCTACGAACCCGTTAGACCTTCGCCCTAGATTGATAACTTCTTCTCCGATGGAGAAACTATCTATAACGCCATCATATTCGTTAAGAACGTAACCACGCAATTCATGATAACTTCCCTCAGGACCACCATTTCGCTTGGGCACGATGCAATATGTACAACTATCCCACGGATAAGTCACCGGTTGACCGTCGTGGATACTAAAGAAATGCACGTTACCCGTGCGACGGTTAAAAACAACGGGAGAAATGGCGTAACGCTTAATCTCCTGCCAGGCCAACCACAAAACGCCAACCGCAAGAGGCAAAATTATCAAGGCAAATATAGGGATTGCCCAGAAGGGAGCGAGAGGATAAATAAATGGCAAGCTTGCCATGGCTAGAAACCAGGCAATCAATCCGCCCCCGACCACAACCCCCAAACTCAGATAAAGCCCTCTCCGCCGGAACTCAGAATCAGCAAAACTCAGCAGGCTACCGCTAAAAAACAAAGTAACTCGAGATGGCCAGGCTTCTTCAGCAGCTGGACCATCAAGGGGAAAGCGCTTTTCCCTGCCATTAGAGGGAAGTTCAAATTGATATTTAGGAAGCATCCCTACGTTTTTAAATATCCTATCACGCTTCGTCATGTGCTATCCTCTAAAGACGCCTTCAAGATCTTTCTGAGATTCTTCTATAGTCAAAAACCTTTCTCCACCACCATAAAAGCAATGGCTTAGCCATTGCTGCGCCTTTGAATCCAGCAGCAGGCCTATTAGAAAGTTAATAGCCAAAACGGCCAAGATAAAAAGCACGCCAAGCAATGAGAACACACCAGAGGCTATCGCAATGTAACCAAGAGCGATACCACCTGCAGCCGAAGCCCCATAAAGAAAAGACAGCCCCATATTCCCCTTTTTAAATTCTTCGAATGCATGTAGCCCATCGTATACAGCAAAGACGAAAGCCACGCCCGCGCCTAAGGCGCGACCAAGCACACCAATACCGCTCGAAATATTTAGTACACGACTTGAAATTCTTCGCCCTGCTGACTCCAGACCTTTAACACCCGCTTCTACTGTCTCGCACAGGCCACCGACGACACCGGCCAGCGAGGCCCAGAACTTGACCGACAGCTCGCGGCGGCTGAATGAATTGGCACTATCCAGTGCCTTGCCCGCGTAGTACCAGGAGATGCCCGAGAAGAACAAGGAGACCGCATTCATTCTAACTTCGCCATTCATGGCTTGCTGGAAGCCCGGCATGATGCCTTCGCGAATGTTACGCGGGGTCAGAACGATAGGTTCACGAGAGCGCAAGATTCTCTCCGCTGTCGAGCGCCCGGCCCCCTGGCCGTCACCGATTGCCGCCAGGCGTGCGCGATCCACGAAGACGAAGTGCTGAGAGCCGAGCTGGTCGTATTGGCCTGTTCTTTTTAGCATCTCTCGCAGCGCACGCTGCATCTGAAGTCGACTGGGCCGTTTGTTCGCCGGGATGGCCAGACGCATTTCCTCGGCCAGAAGATTGACGAACTGCGTAGGCGTGCCCCTCAAGGGGCGCTCCACAATCCATTGATCGGTGGAGAACATCGATGCCATCAGATAGATGTTCTTCGCAGTGCCGTCGACACCCTGGGAGAGTAACTTGGCAACCGGCGCTCCGGAATGATAGATCAGTCTGGTGAAGGCGTTGCGCCCCGCGGTTTCGCTCGTTTCCGGGTTCAGCATCGCTTTGGCGCTTTTCTGCCATGCGGCGTTGAATTTGTCGAGAATCGTTACAGCGCTTTGTACGGTCAGGGGCGGCGCGCTGTCGATCTCCGCCAGGTGGTCATCCTGGTTATGCCCGAGGCTTCGTAGCAACGGGTTTTCAGGGTCGGTGGGGTTACCCGCACTCGCCCATGTCCTCAGTATTTCGGCACACTCCTCCCGATCAGCGGCATCGTCGATGCAGTCAACGAAGTGGTTGACGTAATTCACCCCGGAATCGAGTTCGTCCGTCCGATAATCCGACGAGAAGATCCTTTTCAGATCGGGAGAGTCCAGCCAGGTCGCGTGATCTTGAGAGAGTGGTATGTCTATCGACTCGGAATCGGCTTTGAGAGTTTCCTTGACACTTTGATAGTCGTCTTCGATTTGCTTGTCAGTCCGCGCCAGGAACTTCTGCCCTTCCCGGGTTTCCTCCCAGGCAGCCTGCCGGACCTCCTTGATACTCTCATCGGTCAGTCGCTCCGAGCTCGCCTCTTTGTGCGCTATCCTGGCTGCAATAATGTCGTTTTCTTCTTGTAATTCATCTCTGAATCGCAACTGTTGCTCACTCGGGCCTGCCATTTCGATCCGTGCGTTGATTTGCTGCAACTGTAGCTCATTGTATTCCAGCATTTCTGGATCACGCAGCAGCACGGATTGCCGTTGGCGCTTTTCGGCTTGGTTCCCCACTGACTCGCGTATGGTTTGTATCCCCGCCCAGGATGATAGCCGCCAACTGAAACGCTGCAGCGACGCTGACACCGCCTGAATCTGTTCGGCATTGAGCTCGACGGTGATACCCCGCGGGTCATGGGTTGCGAAGAGAATGGCGCGACCCTGCGATTTACGCTCGGCTGTCTCGACCAGATCGTCGGCTTCGATGGCGCGCCAGTGAAACGGATAGACGGATTCGAACTCAGCGGTGTTGTGCGGATCATCCTCATCGGCCACGGTGCTGCGAAAGCTTTGCCACGCGTTGTGCCGATATTCGCTCACCCAGTCACTCACCGCCGACAGCGGCGCGGTGTGTGGCTGGCCAGCGGCGGGGGAGATACACAGAGACGGGTTGAGCGGCTGCATGCGGGTCGCGGGGTCCTGAGCGATGCGATCGCGCACGGTTGCGTCCCAGTCGGTATCCGAAAATGCCAACCAGGCCTGGGTGATCTTTTCTGGCTGGCTGATGGTCACGCAGCGCGCCATCTGCCAGTCGCTGGAACGTCGGCATGCCTTGCTTTTTTCCATGCTGGGCGTCAGTTGGCCATCGAGCGGTATCGGCATGAAGTTGCTATCGCTGGTGACACATTGTGAACGCGCGCTAGAAAATTACCGCTTAGGAAAAACCTCTTCTCCGCATTCATTAATCACCGCCTGTGGCCACTTCGGCAGACGGCAATAGCGACAGAAGAAATAATGCCCCACAACCTGAACGCTGAAAGGAATCAAAAAAATCACGCGCACTGCCGAATAAATAAAATGAGCTTTCTTGCCGTCAGATCTCTTTGAGCGGGGCTGAAAACGGTGCGCCGCCTCAGACAGGCTTGGCCGCAAATCAAGACGCCCCGAGACAGGCTCCACCGAATCAGGACCTTCTTCCATGAAGCGCCGCACATATTCGAAACGAGCCGAAAGGTCATCGATCATTGCTTGGCGAGCACTATCACTATTGGAAATCATATAATGATAGTCATCGAACGAGAAACTATCTTTGACGCTACCATCATCATGGAATAAGTACCCCTTGAGTTCGTAATAGTAGCCCTCGATACTTCCAGCAGAATAGGCAAGGCAGAACGTGCACTCATCCCAGCGACAGGTTTTTGGTTGAAAGTCGACATCACTAACGAAATAATTTTTTTTAGAGCCATGGTTAAATATTGTGTACTGAAGACCTTGGATCTTTAGCTCGCTTTTCGCAGCAAATAAAAGGGGGGTAAGAAAACAAAAGACCAAGAAACGCCATAAAAGACAGTGCAACGACTCCACCAGCATCAACTTCAACGTCGTAAATCCATGGCATTGCCAGCGGGAAAGATAGAAAAAAAACTAGCAATACGATTCCGCCTAGTGTGCCCCAAGAAACATACAGCCCTCTTTCACGGAACCAAGACTCTGACAACACCAAACAGTTACTTTCCCGAGCACAAACAAAGTCAGGCACTTTGACTTCTCTGCCACACTCCTTTACGTCGAAAATATGCGATTTTGAAAATACTGAAAAACTATCTCTGTTTTTACCAAGAACACCGACTGCCTCAAGTATCTTTTGCTGAGCTTTGTTCATGATCAGTTTTCCAATACCTTCTGTAGTTCTTTGTCACTTATCTTGACACTAGGCCAGCGGTCCTCACTACCATAAAAACAGTGTTTCAACCAGATCTGCGCCTCACTATCTTTGATCGCCTCTATTAACAAAGCCACACCTAAGGCAATCATAAATATCAACCCCGCCCAGCCAGCGAAAAATCTAACAAAAATAGACATAAAACCTAAAAGCGTATTCACCGCTCCCGATAAGAAGTAAAGGAAAGCCAATCCTCTGTTTCCCTTTCTAATGTTTTCTGCCATATTTTTGAAATCATAGTACGCAAACCCCCAGGTGGCTCCGGCCCCCAGGAAACGTCCAAAACGTCCATACCACTTTGCTCGTACTACCGCACTTTCTTGACTATCCGCACTGATACTATTAACAGCAATTGCCCGCTGTATACCCGTTTCAGCAGTATTCAAGACGCCACCGATCAACCCAACGCCGCTGGCATAATAGCGCCCGGCGGCTTCTTCGTCGGCAAAAACATCAGCGTCTTGCATGACGTCTCGCGCAAACAATGTAGATACTGTACTGAACAGCAGCCCCACAGCCGCTATACGCGCGCAACTATTGACAAAGAGTGCATATTTATCAACATCCCCAGACTCCCGAAGCGTCAACCTGCCGAAAGTCGGAAAACAATACTCACATGGCATTCGCCATACTGGTGATCGTTAAGTAAATAGCACTAAGGGCGACCGCACTACCAATCACAAACCAGATCACCGGCCATGGGCCTTCAATAAAAGCAAGCTTTTTGTTGTGACGCCAATCCTTACGCCAAGAATCATCATCATCAACCTTGCACTCCTGCTCTATTTCCTGTGGCCAACGTGGAACACGGCTCGTGTACATGGCAATCATTCGCCCCCAAGTAATCACCGCCCAAATTGGGGACATCAATGTCTGTGCAATGAAAGGTGAAAAAGCCGCTATGCCAAAGCCTCGAACGATACCGAAATAGATGCCTTCTCGGCGTTCACCAACCGGCATACAAAGTTTGGTGGCCTCATAACTCCTTTCAACACCATTGCCGCCTTCCATATAACCACGAATATATTCCCACAGAGGAGGGAGACGATCCTCGTCACCGAAATATGGATATCCCAGCGTAAAAGTTTCCCGAATTGTCAGGCCATCCTCATCCAGGATGTGAGCGCGTATATCGTGAAACCTGCGGCCCATTAAGGGTACATAGTGACTATCTTTGCAAACAAAAAGATCATCCCAAGATGCACGGACAATATCTCCATTAGGCTTGAAGGCATACACCATGCGATTTTTTCTATTCAGCCGAATAGGATAATGTGTTTTTCGAAAAGCCTCGAAGTGAACAAGGTAAAGAAACGCGAAACAGAAAACTGCCATTAGAAGCACTGTGGCAGCTATTAAGGAAGTTGCAACCCCTCCTTTCACATCCGGAATCGCATTTATAGACATTATAGCAATGGCAAAAGCAGGGGCTGCTCCAATAACACCATAAACCACCGCATGCCCTTTGTCGGCATACCACCGATCAACGAGTTCTAGATACGTGCTATTGATGCGAATTACGGAGAGATCATCACAAATGCATTCACTCGCCTTTTTTCCTTTCTCAAGGTGATTCTGCCTCTCTTCATCAGATAGCACACGATCGACTTTATATTCCCACTTATATGGCCCCAGCCCAGTAAAATTCATGCCCCCCTCCTGTTGTTGGGCAAGAGCTTAAAATGCATCTGTTTCTGCTCTTAAGCTAGAAAACCTATCACCGGAGTCCTCGACACCGAAATAGCATCTCTCCATCCAGTCTTGCAGTTCACTATTAGACCATAGTGCAATAAAAATATTAACCACTATCACAACGGCCGCAAACAAAAAGCCCACCCCCGTTGCGCTAAATATAGTCAGAAAGACAAATGCACCAAGCCCGGTAACGGCTGATGCCAAATAAAGCACTGCCATCCCAGTCTGACCTTTTTTCAGCTTGTCAACAAAATTATACCCATCCCAAAATGCCATAACTGCCGCTGCCGCAAAGCCTAGTAATCTCCCGCCAATCCGGAACACACCTTGCCAGACCTTGCCGGCTTTCTGTGCCAGTCGTCCGCCCATCCGACTGGAGCGCTCCAGAATGGCATGTCCCGTATCCGCAACCGAACCAGCGGCACCCGCAACCAACGCCCCAAAACGCCATTGTGTCTCGGTGCGCTCGTGAGTAGTAGCCTCGTCCATGGCTTGGCGGTCTCAAGTTCCAAGTGCAACGCTATTGAAGGGTGCTCGGTCTAGCGACAGATTTCTTGAGCACCTCGGCATAGACTTCCAGCGGCGTGCGTCAGTCCAGTGTCTGGCAAGGCCGCGTGTTCAGTGAGTCGGCGATCTCGTCGAGCTCTTCCTGGCTGTAGACGGAGAGATCCGAGCCCTTCGGCAGATACTGCCGCAGCAGCCCGTTCGTATTCTCATTGGAACCCCGCTGCCACGGGCTATGCGGGTCAGCGAAGTAGATCGCCGTGCCGGTCTTCTGCGTGATCTCGGCATGCTTCACCACCTCTCTGCCCTGGTCATAGGTCATGGACAGCCGCAGGGCTCGCGGCACCTCATTGCCTTATTGAGCTTATCGCTGAAGCCAACGGCCGCCGTGGCCGTGGCCGTGGTGCCATCCACTTTCGCCAAGATCACCAAATGTGTGTGGTGCGCTCCACCAGCGTACCGACGGCGGAGCGATTGTTGGCACCCATGGTGAGGTCGCCCTCCCAGTGGCCAGGCATCAAGCAGTCTTCGATCTCAGGCGGGCGCATGTGGAGGCTGACCAAATCGGGAATCTGCTGGCGTCGATCCTTGCCACGACTGCGTGAGCGACGCTTGCCGTTGCCCTGCCGCAGGCAGGCGATGAGCGCTTTCTCGAGACTGCCGCGGGGCATCACTTAGAGCGCGTTGTAGATGGCCTCATGCGAGACCTGCCGATGTGAATCGTTGGGAAACATACGCTTCAGTGTGCGGGCTATCTGCTACGGTGACCAGTACTTGCGCAGCAAGTAACCCACCACCTATCAGTTCGGTCGCCAGGTCAGCAGCCAGTGTGCCCGAATGGACAAGGAGCTTACATAGCATGCAACAGACTTGTCACTGCATAGTAAGTGGCGACACCCCAAAATATACTGCCGATAACAAATCCAATTACAGGCACCATGCCTTGCTTGAAAGATAATTTTGGATTATCTCTCCAGTCTTTGAAATAAGGATCACTATCGGCAACGCTGCACTCAGCTTCTACAGATTCCGGCCAATGTGGCACACGGCTCGTATACATGGCAATCAAACGCCCCCAAGTAATCAAAGCAAAATATGGAGAAAAAGGTAGCTGAATTAAGTACGGAGCAACAGCCGCGGGACTAAACCCACCAATTATTCCATACCACACGCCCTCCCGACGCCCACTGATAGGCCAACAAAACTGAGTCAGCTCATAGTTTTTCACCACCCCTTTATCCTCTTCCATATACCTCCGAACGTATTCCCAAAGATCTACAATTCGTTCTTCTGCTCCCGAGTGCGGCATGGCCAGAGTAAAGGTGTCTCGAATAGTTTCGCCATCAGCATCAAGGACATGAGCGCGGATGTCATAATCCCTTTCACCTAAAGGAGACTTGCTTGAGGCCTTGCAAAAAAACAGATCATCCCAAGACACCTTAATAATCTTCCCGCTGGAATTAAAAGCATAAACCATTCTATTTTTTCTATTAACTCGAATAGGGTAGTGAGTTTTCCGAAACGCCTCAAGACAAATCAAGCAAAAAAAACAAATCGCTACAAGCGAAAAAAGGAAAGAAACCGCAAGCCCAAACCACATCGCAAAAGAGCCTTGCCTTTCCAAAGCAGCAACCAGCATTAGAACCGCGCCCAAAACAAAAGGGGTCGCACCCATAACCCCATAAACTACGGCATGCCCCTTGCTAGGATACCATCGGTCAACCAACTCCATGTAAGTACTATTAAGACAAATTACAGAAAGGTCATAATCAGGCTTTTTGCTAGCTGCACCTTCCTTATGAAGGCAGTTCCGCCTCTCCTCATCACCTAATGGACGATCTGTCTTATACTTCCACTTATAAGGGCCTAGACCGGTGAAATTCATGATTTTTCCTCTGCTTGCCCGGCGAGCGCCTCAAACGCCTCAGCTTCTAGTTCCAAGCTGAAAAACCTCTCATCGGAGTCCTCGACGCCGAAATAGCATTTCTCTATCCAATCCTGAACATCATTATTACTCCAGAGCGCAATAAAAATATTAACCACTATTGCCGCAGCAGCCAGCAAAACACCAACACCGGTCGCACTTAAAAGCGTCAGCGCTATAAAGGCACCGGCTCCAGTGATCGCTGAGGCGCTGTAAAGCGAGACTAGGATCCAATTACCCTTTTTGAACTCTTCATAAGCATTATATATATCCCACATAGCCATAATAGCCGCGGCGGCAAAGCCAAATGCCTTGCCAAGCCCTCCAGCGGCCCTGCGCAATATTCTCCCAAGCCCTTTGGACAGTCGACTAGTCACACGGTTTACTCGCTCCATAATGGTATGAGCGATATCTGCCACTGAACCGACGGCACCGGATACCAGAGCACCGAAACGCCATTGCGTTTCGGTGCGATTCTCGGCAGTCGCCTCATCCATAGCTTTTCCTTGGGCCCTAAGTGCCCACATGCCTAAGACTAAGCTGACAATACCTAGCTGAGTGTTGCGATCCCCAACAGAGCCCCAAACCGAGCCTTGAGTTCGGCGCCATTGATTATAATCCATGACCGTATCACCAACTCGATTTGCAATTGTACGATCATCGGCAGAGGTGTCAATTTCCTCAACGGAGAGCGTATCAAACACAATTGAAATATCAAAATTACCCTTACCGAGCGTTTGCATATTACGGTAACTGCCACGCGTCTGGATCCGCAGCTTTTCTTTTAGCAGGGTTTGGTCGGCACCTTGCAAGGCAGGGTTAACACGCTGCATCTCTGCGATAAGACCGTCGATGGCGTCGTCGACATGCCCAGACACACGCGTATGGGTTACCTTGCGACCCGAAATAACACCCAGCGCAATCAGCGCCGGTCGAACTGTTTGCTCATCCAGCGCGCTCAACATGGGCGCCATAACAGCACCTAGAAGTCGACCGGGAGCCGCTTGCGTGTCCGGGAATTGCTCAGTAGCAGACTGGTAGCTCGCCACCAGCCCAGTCCAAGATAATGTGGCGACTTGATCAATCTTCAGTTTTGGCGCTGCCTGTGCATTGACAGCGTTACGCACTACTTTCAAGTTGAGCAGGAAGCCACGCAATAACCAGTTATCATCAGTAATGCTGGGCGCAGTCAGCCACTCCAGATACTTTTCAAAAGCAGGGCCGTACTGCTGCGTGTCTTGGATGCACAACACCACTGTATCAGTAAATGCTTGCCCTGATTCGGCATCTTCGTCGTCAAAGTGGGCTTCGAATTGCTTTTGGATGGAAGATCCTGTCAGCCAAGCTTGGTGGGCATGAACCAGTGGCAACATAACGTTCTGATCGAAACGTTCCTGCTCCGGCTTGAACTGCGTCTGCTTCCAGAATTCAGGCTGGCCATCTCGTAAGCGACTACGGTGTCGCTCCCAAGCATCATCGGCTTCCCGTTGGAGCTCCTCAGGAGTGATTCCCTTGGAAACCTCTTTCCGTGCTTTATCACGCTCATTCTTGTAAAAGTCTGTTCCCGCTTCTCGGCTTGCTTCCAGACGATCATGATAGGCATGGATACGTTGCTGCTCTTCCCAGGAAGGCTGCCCAGGACCGGCGAAGATAGGCCGATGCAGAGGCCCCGAATCCACCCTCTTGTCGATATAACGGAATTGGGCTTGCTCACGGATGGCGGGTTCCAACGCGTTGAGCGTGGCTGCAGTAGCTAGAGGCCAGCGTCGTCCATCACTGTTCATGAATTCCTTCAAACGCACTGCCATCAAACCAGCCAGATCCGCAGCAATCCCCACCGGGTCTTCCAGCGCGACCAGCATGGGTGCCATATCCAGCGGCTCGGCCTGCTTTTCCGCCCATCGCTCCAGCCCCTCGACCTGCTCTTTCATGCCATGGAAGGGAAATGGGCTGAACTCGAAGGCGTGTCCTTCCTGACGCTCCCAGGTTCCCGAAGCGCCGGGTCGCCATGTGCCGGATGTACCATGTCTTTCGGGCGGCGCCCAGACACGTCCGGCCTCGGCGACGATGTCCCCCAGTTTTTCCAGCGACTCCGCGTAGGGTGTACTTCCGCCACGCCATGCCGCGAGCGAGATCTGGCGCATGTTGTCACGCCGCTGGTTCGCATTCGTCGCGTGCTCTTTCCACACCCGCTTGGTCCATGCCCCATCGGAAAAAGACAGATAGACCTTATCGGCCTTGTCAGCATCGGGAACCATTACGCAACGCCCAGGATAGGCGTGCGAGGGATTGGCGGCGCAGGCAAACTCCTGCTCGTCGGCAGGCGGCTGCAAGCGGCCATCGATGGGCTGCGGGCTATCGGGGTCGATCGCTATCACCTCGTCATGAGAGACGTCGACATACTCGATCAGGTAGCCCTTGTCGGTAACGATATGGCCAATCCAGCGCCCACGCGTCTCATTGAAAACATAGAGAAAGCCGGCGCGTAGCAGCCTGAGCGTATAGCGCTGCCCCTGGGGTAATGGCATAGCGGTAAGGCTTTCATCGCGCAAAGCACCGCTAACCTCGGGACCAGGAGGATGCCCGGCCTGATCGCCACCATCGGTTCGCGTCACGGCATAGCGCAGCGGCAAGATCGGCAATCCGCTGCGCTGGCATACGCGACAGTTGGCGATCGACTGTACGTCCTCGGATGCTTCACTCATGTAATGGTCTCCAGTTCCCGTGCCATGGCGAGTAACGACTGAGCTGAAAGGTCTTCACAGCGGCGTATGTAGCTGCCCTGTGTCTCGACCGTCTGATCGAGGCGCCGTCGCATCTCGGGGTGATCGTGAATATGGGGGTGAAAACGCGCGGCTTGCTCGGCGTAGAGCTGGCAATCCTCGGCAGTTGCAAGGCCGATTTGCTGCGCCTGGACAAGCAGGCCGTCCAACGCCTGGTAAGCATCGAATGAGGCCACGGCCTCAGGCTTCAGCATGGCCAGCCGGTCGATGACGGCATTGAGCGAGGCCATACGATCGATGCATGACCACTGCACAGCGGACAGCAGCGGTACACGAATCGCCAGGTCGGGCACCTCGTTGCGCGCGAGCGCATGCCATTTGCCGTGCTGATCCGGCCAACGCCAGCAAGTGATAGGGCCCAGCAAGCGATCCATGCTCGCGGTCTCGAGCAGCCAGCAGAGATGGCGAAAGACTCGAGGATCATAGTAGCGCAGCCACCAGCGTCTTCGGCTGCCGGGGCGGGCCTGTTCGAGCGTGAACCGGAAGTGCTCGACTATCTCTTCGGTGTCAGCATCACTCTGCAGCAGAGCAGACAGGAAAGCGCGACCGCGCTTGGCATACTGCTCGATCCGCTGGGCCAGATGTTCACGCTGCGTCAGCGAGAGCGCCTCCAGGCAGATCAACTGGGGCAGCAGCGGATCGCGCACCTTAACGCTCGGCGTTCGCAACGTCCGGCCATCCAGATCGTCGCGATCGCTGGACGCGACATGTAGCGGGTTCAACAGTGCATAGCGATGCTTTCCTGGCTGTAGCCAGTCGAGATCGAACGGCTTGGACGCACCCACCCGGGCGGCTGGACGACACTGCGTTGAGAACGTTGTCTGACGCTCCATGATGTCGGTTCCTCCCGCTATAGTGCACTGGCACCGGCAGACGCCGAGTCATCCCCGGCGAACTGGGTCTCACAGGCCCCCTCCGGCAACTCGGGCATGGCCGCGTCCAGGCTCGCGGGCCCCCCGAAGACGTGCTGGGCGCCCTTGATGTCGATCTTGCCGGGGCCGTGGACGTCGATATTGCCGCCTTCGATGCGGATGTAACCGCCACCACTGTTCAGCAGGATGCCGTTGGCGGCGTTGATCTCGACCCGCCCTTCGGTGGAAGTGATCTTGACGTCCTTCTCGGCGGTCAGCGCCATCTCGTCGCTCTGCGCCTGCACCTCGACCTTGCCGCGGGCGGCGAACAGCTTCATGCCGGCGCGGTAGACGAACAGCGAGAGCTTCTCGGAGATCGAGGCGACCAGGCTCTTGCCGGTGGCGACGTTGACGTCCTCGCCGCTGGAGACGCTCAGCGAGTGGCCCTGGGCGAGATGGGTCGATTCCGGGGTACTCATCGTGATGCCAGCGGGCGAGGCCATATGCAGCCAGGGCGCTTTCATGCGTGCCGCTTCGCCACGGCCGCCGCTGTCGGTGGCACCACGGGCGTTATCCTGCTTGGCATCCGCAAGCTGTTCGCTGTTGCCGTAGGTGTCGTCGGCGTCTTCACCGGCCTGCTTGAGATGCTCGCGCGCGTCGAGGGCGTCGGCGTTGTGGTCTGCCGCACTCTGGCTGAGGCTGTCGCTGAGCTGGTAGGCGCTGTCGAGCTGCTGTTTGGCCGGGGTGAGGTCGAGCTGGTCACCGCTGGCGCCGAGCTGGCCCCAACTGGTGAGGTAGAGCCCCTGATTGGCGCGGATGGCGCCATAGGCGTCGGTGCGCAGCTCGAACCCGGTGCCGCGGAAGGCGCCGCGGGTGTTGCCGGTCTGGTGGATCAGGTAGCCGAGGTTGAGCTGGCTCTTCTCGGCTTCTGAGTTGAGGCGGACGCGCTCCTGGTCGGTGGCGTCGTCGAACACCAGCTCGTTGTACTTGCTGCCGCGGTAGGTCTTGCTCTTGAACCCGGAGAGCAGGCCGTGGCTGTGCCAGTCCGGGGTCTGTTCGCCGTTGTAGACCCGGCCGGTGATCAGCGGGCGGTCGGCGTCGCCTTCGAGGAAGTCGACCAGCACTTCCTGACCGATACGCGGCACGAACACCCCGCCCCAGCCGGCGCCAGCGTTGGGCTGGGAGACCCGTAGCCAGACGCTGCTGTTTTCATCGTTTTGGCCCTGGCGATCCCAGTGGAACTGGACGCGCACGCGGTTGAGATGGTCGGTGTGGATCTCTTCATTGGCCGGGCCGACCACGGTGGCGGTCTGCGGCCCGCCGATCACCGGGCGGCGGTGGGTCAGCGGATGGCGGTAGGGCTGGCTAAGGCGCTGGGCCTCGAGATCGACCAAAAAGTGGCCGGTGCCGCCGCTGGCATAGTCGGAGAGACGCTCGCCGGTGGGGGCTGCGGTATCAGCTTCGAGACCGTGCGCCTGCTTGGCGGCGTCGAGCTGGGGCTGCAGGCTGCCCGGCAGCGCCTGGAGCTGGGCCGAGACCGGCAGCGCGTTCTCGGCGTGGACGGTGACGCCCAGCAGCAAAAACTGGCGCTCGGCCTCGCCGCCGCTGTCGTGCAGCGGGTGCTGGGTGAGTTCGAACCAGCGTCCGGCCTGGAGCTGGCGCGCGCCGCCGCTGCCGCGGAAGCGCTTGGCGCGGGACTCATGGGCTTCCAGGCGGTTCTCGGTCAGCCGCTCGCCGCGCTCATGGCCGTGGTAGTAGTACTCGCCGGCGTAGTCGTAGAGCTCGGTCTTGGGCAGGTTGCCCTGGTCGCTGAGGGTATCCAGCCCGGTGCGCTTGGTCAGCGAGGGCTGCTTGTAGTCGAAGGTGCCCACGCTGACCCGGGTGGGCTGCTGGGTACGCACGCCGCCCCACTGGGTCAGGGCGTCCTCGCGCTCGGTGGCCGCTTGGCGGTGGAAGCGGATCGCCTGGGGGCTGACCGGTTGGATGGTGTCGACATCGTCGGTGATCACCAGCCGATGGCCGTCGAAGTCCGCCCCGGATTCTGTCGACGAGGCGTTATCCTGGCCGTTGTCAGAGGAAGATGAGGACCCCGAATATTCGAAGTAGTACCATAATCCTTCTTCTTCTAGAAGCCTGCTAATAAAGTTCAGATCGCTCTCGCGATACTGCACGCAGTAACTTCTGGCCGGGTAGTCGCGGCGCAAATCGAAGCGGTAGCGGCCCTTGGCGAGGTCGTAATCGTCAAAGACGGCAGTGAGCACATCGACGACGCTGCGATCCTGAAAGATGCGGCTGTCGCGGCCCAGGCCGAGCATGGCGAGCCACGGCACCAGGGTGAGCTGGTAGTAGGTGACGCCGCCATCCTCGCCCAGCAGCGCGGCCTCGGAGACCAGCCCGTGCAGCGGGCGGTAGCGGCCGTCGGCCTGCAATATCGAGAGCCGCGCCGGCTGCGCCATCAGCGTCTTGAGTTCGATATCGCCCTGCTGGGAGATGCAGTCGAGGGTATAGGTAAAAGGCGCGCTGACGCGCTCTTCGCCCACCAGCCGATGGGGCACGAGCGCGACGCCGGCGACGTCGAGAGTCAGCAGCCGCTGCGACTGCGACAGATCGATATCGAAGGTGTCGAGGAGATCGTTGAGCATACGGTTTTCCTGATCGCGGTGGCGAAGCCGGTCGACGAGGGTCAGAGACAATGGTCAGAGAAAAAGGGTCAGAGAATCAGGATAACGCATCAGGCGAGAAATGTTTGTAAGCGATCGGCTACAAAGCGTGTGAGATATCGGCCAAAAAGTCCGATAGGTGACCAACTACTTCGGGTAAAAGAAGGATTATGGAAGAATAACGATAACGCCATACTCATCGGGAGCGCGTACTACCCATGTCGACCACCGATTCGTCGTTGTTTTCGACCTTCGAGATTCCGCCGACACGCCGCCACGCCGAAACCATCGATTTCATGCTATCGCGCCCCGCCCTGGCGCTACTGCCGGAGTCGCTGCGCCCGGCGGCGCGGAGTTTTCTCGCCTATCTGGCAACGCTCCCCAGCAGTGCCCCCCACGCTTGCCCCGCCTGCGAAAGCCGTGCGATCTATCTGGCCGCGCCCGCCGGTACCGGCGGCATGCGCCGCAACAGCTATGCCTGCCGCACCTGCCGCAAGCGCTTCACCGTCTTGACCGGCACGCCGCTGCATCTGCTGCGCTCGGAGGAGAAGTGGAAACCCTGGATGAGCTACCGCTTTCAGGGCTTTTCCCAGGAGCTGATCGCGAACTTCCTGGGGATAAGCAACAAGGCGTCGATGACCTGGAGCCGCGCCTTTATCAAGGCCATGGCCGATTACGACAGCGCGCTCCACACCTGGTGGCAGGCGCATCAGTCTCCCGAGATCTCCGAGCTGACCGATGAAGCGGCGCGGGCCCTGGCCGAGTGCCAGGCGATGCTGGCCGGGCTGCGCGACACCAGTGACCGCCGCTGCCCCTACTGCGGCTCGGCCTCGGTTCAGGTGATCACCAGCCGCCGCGCCACCGAGTACCAGTGCCACGGCTGCCAGCGGCGCTACAACAATCTCACCGAGACGCCGCTTTCCCACCTTCAGCATATCGAGCTCTGGCCCGAATACGTGCGCCATCTCGTGCTCGGCTACCACGACACCGAGCTGGAGCAGATCTTCGACCTCAGCAAGCCGCTGACCAACCTGTGGCGCCAGCGTTTTCTGCAGTTGTTTCAGGCGCGCTGGCCGCTGCTGGCGCACTGGACGCTGTGGCAGTGGTCACGCCGCCGTGCCAATCCCGGTGAGATACCGCTGGCCTAGGAGGGTGTTTACAAAATGCCTGCGCTTGACAATACGGCGTTAAAATCGGCCTCAAAATGCTCATTTACCCCATGTAAACTGGAACGCCAGCCCGGTCCTTTTTTCGACCGATTTTGCCTTGTCTCGCCTTCGCTCGCCGAATTTGTAAACACCCTCTAAGAACTCACTTTCAAGCTCTCTGACGATAGGCACCGCCCCCTGCTGACAGGGTGCAGCCCGATCGACCATGCTGGGCATTCAACCCCGGCAAGGAGGCCCGCATGAAACCGCAAACGCTATGGACCCTGGTGGGCACCACGATGGCGATCGCCTCGGGCGTGGCCGCCCGGGAGGCGCTGAAGCACACCGCACGGCGCAGCGCGTTCGAGCCGCCGGTCAACCCAGACGACCCCGATGTGCGCTGGCGCGAGGCGCTGCTGTGGGGCGCGGCGTCCGGTGCCGCGGTGGGCCTGGCGCGTATCCTGGGCTGGAAGATGGCTTCCAGCGGCATGCGCCGGGCGCGCCGCACGCGGCGCGGCCAGCGGGTGCTCGCGCGTCTGGAGCGCTGATAGTGGTGCCCTCAGCGCCCAGAGGGTGTTTACAAATTCGACGAGCGAAGGCGAGACAAGGCGAAATTGGCCGAAAAGACGGAGTTTACGTGGTGTAAATGAGTACTTTGAGGTCGATTTCAACGCCGTATCGTCGAGCGCAGGCATTTTGTAAACACCCTCTCAGAACGTATAGCTCAACGTCGAGGTCACATTGAGCGGTTCGCCATAGACACCGTAGGTATCGAAATAGCTGTAGTACTTGCGGTCGAACAGGTTGTGCACGTTCACCTGTAGCGCCAGGCTCGGCGTGAACTGGTAGCGCCCGAAGAGATCGGCGATGGTGTAGCTGGGCTGTTCGAAGTCGCGGGTCACGCCATCGGGGCCGGCCTGGCTGGCGAAGGTGCGGCTCTGCCAGCGCCAGCCGCCGCCCAGGGTGAGCTGGCGCCACTGCGGTACCCGGTAGCTGGCGAAGAGATTGGCCTGGGTGCGCGGCCGGTCGCCATTGAACGTGCCTTCTGCCGAGGTCGCGGTGTAGTGGGTGAAGCCGGCGGTCAGCTCCAGATCGTCGCTGACCGCGCCGCTGATCTCCATCTCGACGCCTTCACTGACCACGTCACTCACCGGGGTCGCCGTGGTGACCAGTGAGCCGGGCGTCAGCACGATATCCGCCACGTTGTCCTGTTCGAGCCGGAACACCGCCAGGGAGGCGTTGAGCAGGCCATCGAACCAGGCCGCCTTCAGCCCGGTCTCGTAGTTCTTGCCCACCAGCGGGTCGAGATAGCCGTTGCCACCGGCCAGCCGGTAACTCTGCGGTTGGAAAATCTCGGTATAGCTGGCATAGGCCGACCAGGTGTCGTCGAGGGTGTAGATCAGCCCGCCGTAGGGGGTGATCTCACGCTCGTCCTGCGCATGGTTGCCCAGCGTGCTCGACCAGGTGCGCCCGTGCCAGTCGGTATAACGGGCACCGAGGATCAGCGTCAGCGGCTCGGCCAGGGAGAAGCGGGCCACGCCGTAGAGCGCCTGCTGGCGGCTGCTGGCGCGCTCGGAGGGCGCGAAGTCAGGCCATGCCTGTGCCGGCGTGGTGCCGTTCCAGGCATCGAAGTCGTCGACCGCGAAGCCGTTGGTGAAGCTGTTCTCGTAGTCATTGGACTGGTCGTGATAGCTGCTCCCGAACACTAGCTGGTGCGTGCGACCGAACAGCGAGAACGGGCCCTCGACATAGCCATCCACGCCGTCGACCCGGCGCTCGCCGCTGTTCCAGCCGGTGTAGTAATAGACCCCCTGCCCCGTTTCGCGGTCCGGAAAGCCGTAGGGGTAGGCGAGCCGCGAGTCCAGCGTACTCTCTTCATGGGTCGCCGCCGCATGCAGCGTCCAGCCCCCGCCGAAGCGGTGCTCGAGCTGGGCGAAGGTCTTCCTCGACTCCCAGGCGTTGTAGGACCAGTCCGGCGCCACGCTGAAGCCGCGGGTGTAGTCCGTCTCGCTGCCATCGCTGTACCACAGCGGCAACCCACCCCAGGTCGGTGACGAGGTACGCCCGCGCTGTGTGTCATAGCCCAGCGAGAGCGTGGTCTCATCGCTGACATCGGCATCGATGACCAGGTAGCCGTAGCGCTTGCGCTCGCCAAAGCGGTCGAGATAGCTGTCACCGTCCTCGTAGCCACCGACGAACCGCGCCCGCACGTCGCCCGAGCGGGTCAGCGGCGTGGTCACATCGACCACGCTGCGCGAGCGGTCCCAGCTGCCGTAGCTCGTGCTCAGCGAGCCGGTGGGCTCGCGGCTGTCGGCGTGCTTGCGCACGAAGTCGATCGAGGCACCGGGATTGCCAGCGCCGGTGAGCAGGCCGTTGGCGCCGCGTACCACCTCGATCCGCTCATAGATCGCGGTGTTCAGCGCGCCGTCGCCGAAGTACCAGCGGCTATCGGTGTTGAGCGTGGGAATGCCGTCGTACTGATAGCTGTTGATGCGAAAACCGCGGGCGTAGAAATCGACACGGCTGCTGTCGATACGGTTCACCGAGATACCCGTGGCGTTGCTCAGAACATCCTCGACATCCCACAACCCCTGATCCTGCATTCGCTGCCGGGTGATGATGCTCACCGTCTGCGGCACCTCGCGCAGCGTCGCTTCGAAGCGCGTGCCGGCGGTGGTGGTGCGGCGGGTGTAGCCGACGTTGTCATAGAGGCTCGCGGCGGAGACGGTCAATGTCCGCAGCGCTGTCGTCTCGTCGTCCTGGGCCATGGCGGAAGCGAGCGGCAGCAGCGCGGTGGCACCCAGCAGCGTGCCGAGCGGCATGCGCAGGGCACGCCGCGACGGCGACGCCCGGTGGCGAACGGGGGTTGGCATGGTAGATCCCTTGCGTGGCGTCTCGGCGACGCTCGTTGTGATGTCGGCGCCGGCATCCACGGGGCAGCGCGGGCACGGCGATCGCCCGGGATCATATGCAAACGATTATTATTTATCAATGCGCTTGATAATCAAACTCGAATGAATGCTCAGGAGGGCCAGCCGCGCGAGATGCCGCCTCAAGTCCCGGGCATCATGGCCGATAGGACATCGCCGAAGTTTGCTTTACTCTGGCCATGCCCCACCCCGGCGCCCCTCGAGCGCCTTTCCCATCGTCATTCGAGCGGAAACCCTGTATGGCGTTCGACCCCATCACGATGCTGACCCTGACCATCGCCATCGCGGCAGCCGCGGCGCTCTATCTGCTGCTGGAGTGGCGTGCCGCCCGGGATCGCTCCCTGCTCTACTGGTCGGGCGGCTTCGCCAGCATCACTGTCGGTTCTTCGCTGGCGCTGCTGCGCTCGCAGGGCTACTTCTTCATCGGGGTGTGGTTCGCCAACGGGCTGCTGGTATTCGCCCACTGGCTGTTTCTACTCGGGGTGATGCGCTTCGTCGGCCGGCGCCCGTCGCGCTGGTGGTGGGCGCTGCCACTGGGGTGGTGTCTGCTGCTGGCGCTGCCGCAGGGCAGCGCCTCTGCGCTCTACATGGTGACCAACTCGCTGCTGGTCGGCGGGCTGGCACTCAGAGCCAGCCAGCTACTGCGCCTGGATGCAGAGCATGCCAGCCTGGGCACTCGCCAGCTGCACTACACCCTGCTGTTCCACGGCCTGTTCTATCTGGGCAAGGTGGTGCTGACACTGATGCCGAATGCGTTGATCGATCTTGCCAGTTTTCGCGGCGTGGTGATTCGTGTCTCGCTGGTCGAAGGCGTCATGGCGATCCTGTTGATCGCGCTCTCCATGACCGGCACGGTGCGCTACCGCCGCGAGCGCCAGATCGAGCTTCTCGCCGAGCGCGACCCGCTCACTGGGCTGTTCAACCGCCGCGCCTTCGAAGCCCGTGCGCCGGCGCATCTTGCCGATGTGGCCGTGAGCCGGCCCGGCGCCCTGCTGCTACTGGACGTCGATCACTTCAAGCCGGTCAACGACCTGCATGGCCACGCCGCGGGGGACCGCTTGCTGATGATGCTGGGCGAGCTGATCCAGGCCGAACTACCCGACAAGAGCCTGTGCGCACGGCTGGGCGGCGACGAGTTCGCCATCTTGCTGATGGATAGCGACCAGGCTCAGGTACTCGCCCTGGCCGAAAATCTGCGTCACCGTTTCCAGGCCACCACCGCGCAGAGCTTCGCCACCCCGGATGCGGTCACCCTGAGCCTGGGTGCGGTGATGCTGCATCAGCCCCAGACGGATCTGGCCGCGCTGATCGAGCGCGGCGATATCGCGCTCTACGCCGCCAAGCGGAGCGGCCGCAACGGCCTGCGTGTGAGCACACCTGCCGCAGAGGCTACCTCGGCACCCGGCTACAGCGCCCCATCGGCGATCGCCCGCGCCAACGTCGGCGACAGCGGCAGGCGCGGCAGCAGCGTCGCCTGATAGGCGTGGTAGAGATCGGGTTTGCCCGACCACACCTCGTTCGAGGGGCGGTTGTGGCGGTCGAGCTCCTGCCACCAGCTGCCGCGCTCGCGGTCGATCAGGTAGCCGTCGATGTAATCCCAGAAGCGCCGGTACCAGGTTTCGTACTCGGTGTCGCCGGTGCGCTTGAGCAGCGCCGCCGCGGTCGACGCCGCCTCTGCCAGGGTCCAGTGCATGCGCTCGTGCACCACCGGGCGGTCGTGCCAGTCGTGGGTGTAGATCAGCCCCGGCTCGCCATCCACCTGCCAGGCCAGCTCGGTGGCCCGCCGGAACAGCCCGCGGGCGTCTTCCAGCAGCCAGCCGGGGGCGCTATCGCCCTCACGCAAGAGGCCGCCCTCCAGGTGCAGCATCAGCCGCGCCCATTCGAAGGCGTGGCCCGGGGTGGCGCCGTAAGGGCGGAACGGGTCCTTGGGGGTGTCCTGGTTGTAGTCGCGCCACTCCTGCCAGTCGCTGTCGAAGTGCTCGACCACGCGGTAGCCGTTGGCGCGGGCATGGACATGAATGATCTTGTCGACGATGGAGAGCGCGCGCTGGCGCCACTTGGGCGCGTCGAGCACGTCGGCGAGCTGCAGGAAGGCCTCGGTGGCGTGCATGTTGCTGTTGCCACCGCGGTAGGCTTCGCTGTCGCGCCAGTCGCGCGAGAAGCCCTCGCGCAGGCGACCCTCGTCCTCGGCCCAGAAGCGCGTCTCGATGACCTCGACGATCTCGTCGAGCAGCGGCCCGGCCGCCGGATCGCCGGCCTGCCAGGCGCTGGCGGCGGCCAGCGCGACGAAGGCGTGGATGTAGGCCTGCTTGGTCTGTTCCTCACCTTCCCGCGGCAGCTCGCCATACCAGCCGCCGTGCTCGGCATCCCTGAGCGGGCCGCGCAGGGCCGCCACGCCGTGAGCCACCAGCGGCGCCGCCCCGGGCTCGCCGCGCATCGCCGCCAGCGCGAAGCAGTGGGTCATGCGCGCGGTGATCATGGTGTCCGGGTGAGCGTCTTCGGGCAGGCGGCCATCGTCGTCCAGGGCGGCGAAACCGCACTGGGGATGGCGCGAGGCGCGGTAGAACGCCAGCAGACGCCGTCCCTCCGTCTCGAGCCAGGCCCAGTGCGAGAGCCGATTCAACCAACTATCACGCCGCGGCGGCAGATCTGGCGAGGTAGCGGATCGTTGAGTGCCCGGCAGGGGTACCCCGTCGCAATGACTATCAGGCATGGGTAACGGGCCTCCTCTGCCCGGGTGTCGAGTTCACGCATTGGCACCCAGTGTCGGGGCCGTGCTCCGCGATGTCGATAATCCAGCGGTGCTAGTTCAGTGTCGATAACCCAGCGTCGATAACCCCGTGTGGATACCTCAGCGTGGATACCTCAGTGTGGATAAGTCAGTGCCGATCACTCAGCCGTTGACCACGACCCCGCCATTGGGATGCAAGGTCTGGCCGCTGATGAATGAAGCATCCAGCGACGCCAGAAAGACATAGCACGGCCCCAGCTCCCACGGCTGGGCGGCACGCCCCATCGGCGTCTCGCTGCCGAAATCCTCGAGCATCTGCGGGTCGTGTGCGCCCAGCGTCGCCGGCTGCAGCGGAGTCCACACCGGACCCGGCGCCACCGCATTGACCCGCAGCCCACGCCCGACCACCTGATTGGAGAGCGCGCGGGTGAAGCTGATGATCGCCCCCTTGGTGGCGCTGTAGTCGACCAGGAAATCGGGGCCGATATAGGCGTTGACCGAGGCAGTGTTGATGATCGCGTCGTCCTCGCCCAGATGCGGCAGCGCTGCCTTGGTGAGATAGAACATGCCATGCATGTTGGTGGCGAAGGTCTCCTCCCACTGGGTGTCGCTGAGCTCGGCGAGGTCGTTACTGACCTGCTGGGTGCCGGCATTGTTGACCAGGATATTGAGCCCGCCGAAGTGCTCGATCACCTGTGCCAGCGACGCGCGGCAGAAGGCGGCATCGCGCATGTCGCCGGCGATCAGCAGGCAGCGGCGGCCCTCGGCCTCGACCAGCCGCTGGGTCTCGCGGGCATCGTCGTCTTCGCTCAGATACATCACCGCCACATCGGCGCCCTCCCGGGCGAAGTGGATCGCCACCGAACGGCCGATCCCGCTGTCGGCGCCGGTGATCAACGCCACCTTGCCCGCCAGCTTGCCGCTGCCGCGATAGCCGTCACGGATGAAGACCGCCGGCGGCTGCATCAGGCTCTCCTTGCCGGGCAGTGTCTGCTGCTGGGCGTGGATCTGGGTCTTCTTCACCATAACGTTACCTCCCTGTCACTGAACATCGGCGGAAAGACTGACTTTCCACCCAGGTGAATCGAATCAGCTCACGCGATACGACACGAAATGAGCGATTCGGCGCGGCTCTCCGGCCGCCTTTCACACCTAGTTCAGCGTGCCCGCCCTGGCAAGCGCCGGCCCGACAGATTCAGCGCGGGGAGGCGAATAGATGCCGCGGGATCAGCCCCCGGCGATGCCGAAGGCCCAGCCCACCGCCGCCGTGGTGAGCATCGCCAGCACCCCCCAGAAGGTGACCCGTACCACCGCCACCCGCGCTCGCGAGCCGCCGATTCGCGCCGAGACCAGCCCCAGCAGCGCCAGGGCCAGCAGCGAGCCCAGCGCCACCACCACAGGGATCGCCAGGCGTGCGCTGGAGAGCGCCCCGAGCAGGGTGAAGGCCAGCGGCAGCGCCGCACCGGAGAAGAAGGAGAGTGCCGAGGTCCAGGCTGCCTGCAGTGGCTGCGCCGAGTTGACGCTGCTGAAGCCCAGCTCGTCGCGGGCATGAGCGGCCAGCGCATCGTGCTGCATCAGCGTCTCGGCGACTTCGTGGGCCAGCGGCGGTGACAGCCCGCGGGTTTCGTAGATCTGCGCCAATTCGCGTACCTCGAGCTCGTAGTTGGCCTTGAGCTCGCGCCGCTCCCGGGCCAGGTCGGCACGCTCGGTGTCCTTCTGCGAACTCACCGAGACGTACTCGCCGGCGGCCATCGACATCGCCCCGGCCACCGCCCCGGCCACACCGGCGGTCAAGACACCGCCCAGGCCGCTGCCCGCGGCCGCCATGCCGATCACCAGACTGGCGGTGGAGACGATACCGTCGTTGGCCCCCAGCACCGCCGCGCGCAGCCAGCCCACGCGGTCGGAATAGTGGCGTTCCTTGGGAATGTTCATCGCAGGTTCCTGTATGGCCATGTCTCTCCCATCGCGATGAGTCTGATGTTTTTACCTTAAGCCAAACCTAAGCCTGCTGCCGCTAGTCTGAGCTTCCCGAGCCTGTTCCGGTGGTACGACCTGCCGCTCGCACCGGGGGCTCACCTCGACGCCGACTCGTTTATGACAAGGATCGCCCGCCGTGAACTCGACAACCCCACAGCGCTACTCCGCCAAGGCCCGCCACTTTCACTGGAGCGTGGCCTCCTTCGTCGTGCTGGCCTATGCGCTGATTCTCTCGACGGATCTCTTCCCGCGCAGCAGCGGTATCCCCGCGGTGCTGCTGCAGAGCCACTTCTGGGCCGGCATCGGCGTGCTGCTGCTGGCGATACCGCGCCTGCTGGAACGCCTGCGGCGCACGCCGCCGCCGGTCACCCCGGCACTGCATCCGCACCTCGAACGGCTCTCGCGGGTCACCCACTGGGCGCTCTACGCCTTCCTGTTCGCGCAGCCGCTGCTGGGCATCTTCACCGTGTGGCTGAGCGACGGCGCCATCCCCGTGCCTGGCACGTCACTGTCGCTGCCGTCGCCCTTCTCTGTCAGCCCGGGACTGGGGCATAGCGTGGAGGAAGTGCACACGACCCTGGGCACGATCTTCTACTACGTCATCGGGCTGCACCTGGCCGCGGTATGCTGGCATCAGTTCGTGCGGAGGGACAATCTGCTCAAGCGCATGCTTTGAGCCAAGGCGAGACGACAGCGCCCGGGGCTGGTGACAGCCCCGGGCGCCGGTCGCACAGATACCGCTTGGGGCACTACCCCATGAAGGCGTTGGCGATCAGCAGCGCCACCAGGCCGGTGGCCCAGCCGAGGGTAGTGGGTACCGACAGCACCTGCAGCTGGTGCTTGGCGGTCTTGACCCCGAGCAGACGGTTGACCACCCAGAAGTAGCTATCGTTGAAGTAGCTGAAGAAGAGCCCGCCCAGACACGCCGCCTGCGCCGCCAGCACCATGTTGACGTCGGGCATGGCAGAGAGGATCGGCGCCGAGATCGAGGCCCCTGTGATCATCGACACCGTGCCGCTGCCCTGCACGAAGCGCACCAGGGTCGCGATCAGAAACGGAATCAGCACCGCCGGCAACGCCAGCCCGGCAATGCTCTGACCGATGTAGTCACCCGCGCCGCTGGCCCGCAGCACCGCCCCCAGCGCGCCCCCGGCACCGGTCACCAGCAGGATGATACCGGCACTCTCGACGCCCTTTTCCAGATGCGCCAGCACCTGATCCTTGGGCATCTTCGGCACCAGGCCGTAGACCGCCGCCAGCACGCCGATACCCACCGCGATGACCGGATGGCCGACGAACTGCACCACCTGGACGACGGCGCCCGGGGCATCGCCACCGCCGGTCAGCGCGGTCACCAGGGTATTCAGGAAGATCAGCCCGATCGGCAGCACGATCGGCAGCACCGCCTTGAACAGCGACGGCAGCTCGGACTCCGCCAGCGGCGTGGCGACCGGGTCGGTATCGTCACGCTTGAGCGAACCGGGCACGTCGCGCTCGATCATCGCCTCGATGCGCGGGCCCATGATGCGTGCATAGAGCACCATCACGATCAGCGCCGGGGCCGTGAACACGATGCCCCAGGCGATCATCAGCCCGATATCCACCCCGAAGATGCCGGCGACGCCCAGCGGGCCCGGGGTCGGCGGCACCGCGCTGTGGGTCACCGCCAGCCCCGAGGCGAGCGCGATCCCCAGGGTGAGGACCGAACGCCCGCTGTTGCGCGCCAGCGCCCGCACCAGCGGGTTGAGAATCACGTAGGCGGAGTCGCAGAAGATAGGGATCGAGACGATATAGCCGGTGATCGCCATGGCCCAATCCTCGCGCTCCTTGCCGAGCAGCCTGAGGATCGCGTAGGCCATGCGCTGCCCCGCCCCGGAAACTTCCAGAATCCGCCCCATCATCACCCCGAAGCCGATCACCAGGCCGATGGTGGAGAGCGTCTTGCCGAAACCGGTGGTGATCGCATCGATCACCGCATTGGGCGACATCCCACCGATCAGCCCGGCGATCGAAGCGGCGATCACCAGCGCCAGCAGCGCATGCACCCGGGTTTTGATGACCAGCGCGATCATCACGAAGATAGCGATACCCAGGCCGATGATGACCTGGGGACCTGCGACAGCAGCGTCTGTCATGGGTGGACTCCTTGATTGGATTTATCGTTGAGTTCATCTTCGCGGTAGGCGCGGATGATGGCGTCGAAGTCGGCATCCGCGCGCAGCCCCAGGGCCAGCGACTGCGTGACTTCCAGCCCGCCGGGCCAACTGGCGACGATGGCGTCGATGCGCGCATCGGGTTCGAAGCGCACCCGCTCACGCGCGGCCGCACCGGCGCTGCGCTCCAGCGCCGCCAGCATCTCGTTCACCGTGACCGTGATCCCGGGCAGGTTGAGGGTGCGCCAGGCACCGAGCCGTTCCGCCGGCAGCGCCAGCGTCTGGGCCAGGTTCTCGACCACGGTGCGCGGCGAGGAGAGCCACAGCGCCAGCTCGCCGGACACCGGGCAAGTGGTCTCGATACCGGCCAGCGGCTCGCGGATGATCGCGCTGGCGAACGACGACGCCGCCTGATTGGGCTTGCCCGGGCGCACCACGATGGTGGGCAGGCGACAGACCCGGCCATCGACGAAGCCGCGCCGGCTGTAGTCGTTGACCAGCAGCTCGCCGATCGCCTTCTGCGCCCCGTAGGAGGAGCGCGGCTGCGGGCCGATCGCCTCGGCCACCGGCTGTTCGAGCCCCGGCCCGAACACCGCCAGCGAACTGGCGAACAGGAAACGCAGCGGCTGCGAACGCTCGCGACAGGCGTCGAGCAGCGTGCGCGTCGCCTCCAGGTTGACCCGCATGCCGAGCTCGAAATCGGCCTCGGCCTGGGCGCTCACCACCGCGGCCAGGTGGCACACGGCGCCGGTGTCCGTAGCGAACGCCGAGGCCACCAGCGCCGGGTCGGCGACATCTCCGCTCAGCGACTCGACCCGCGTATCGTCGAGCGGACACGCCGCCAGATCGATCGACGTCACCCGCGTGACCGCTTCCCCGTCGATGGTGATCTCTCCCGACAGCAGCCGGCTGATCAGTCTGGCGCCGAGAAAGCCGGCGCCCCCTGTGACGATGACATGCATGCTTGTTCTCCTGGTTGAGCGCCCTGCCCTAGGCGCTGCCTGACCAAAGGCGAATGGCGCGGGCGTTTGAGATTTAGCATCTTGTCTGACAAATTATGCTTGGCAGCAACATCGCCTTTGGTCGGATAGGGTCTATGACAGGCGCCATGACGGCGTTTCCCGGCCCAAAGCTACGACCAACGTATAAGGAGCACACTGTGAGTGGAGACATCTCGGCGCCCTCGCGCGGCCCCCAGCTCTCGGAGCAGGTGGCCACGCGGCTGAGCGAAGCGATCCAGAGCGGCGAGTGGGCCCGCGGCGAGCGCCTGCCCACCGAGGCCGCGCTGGGCCAGCGCTTCGGCATCAGCCGTTCGGTGGTGCGCGAGGCGATCTCGATGCTGCGCAACGCCGGCCTGGTCACTTCGCGTCGCGGCAGCGGCAGCTTCGTCGCCGACGCGCCGACCGTGTCCCTGCGCCTGGCCCTGCCCGACTCGGATCTCGCCTCGGTGATCGAAGTGCTCGAACTGCGCCGGCCGCTGGAGGTGGAAGCCGCCCGGCTCGCCGCCAGCCGGCGCACGCCCTCGCAGCTGCGGCGCATCCGCAACGCCATGGTGGATATCGACGAAGCGGTGGAGGCCGGCCTCTCCGGCGTGGAGCAGGACCTGGCCTTCCACCGCGCCATCGCCGAGGCGGCGCACAACGCCCACTTCACCGCGGTGCTCGACTTTTACAACCGCTTCCTGCACCACGCGATCCAGGTCACAAGGACCAACGAATCGCTGCGCGAGACCTTCATGCAGCAGGTGGTCGCCGAGCACCAGGCGATCGTCGACGCGATCGCCGCCGGCGATGCCGAGGCCGCGGCACAGGCCGCCGCCCGCCATCTGGAACACGCCGAGGTGCGTCTGCGCCAGGCGCCCGAAGACCTGATCGCGCGCCTCCAGGCACAGCGCCCGGGCGCGCCGGAATAAACCAAGGCCAGTCAAAGACAGACAAGGCAAAGACAGACAAGGCAAAGACAGACAAGGCAAAGACAGGCCAGTCAAAGACAAGCAAGGAGAGAAGGCATGACACAGCACAACACCGCCGGCGCTGACGGCACCGGCGCCAACCCCAAGGTCGGCCTGATCGGGCTCGGTTCGATGGGCATGGGCATGGCCACTTCGCTGGTCAAGGCGGGCTTCGAGACCTGGGGCTGCGACCTGCGCCCGGAGGCCCGCGAGCAGTTCGCCGCCGCCGGCGGCCACGCCGTCGCCACGCCGGCCGAGATGGCCGCCGAGGTCGAGATCGTGCTCACCGTGGTGGTCAACGCCGCGCAGACGCGTGACGCGCTGTTTGGGGATGCCGGGCTGGTGCAGGCGCAGGGCGGGCTGGCCCCGGGCAGCGTGGTGATCTCGTGCGCCACCTGCGCCCCGGAAGCGGTGCGTGACCTCGGCGCAGAACTCGCCGCCCACGATATCCAGCTGCTCGATGCGCCGATCTCCGGCGGCTCGGTGAAAGCCGCCCAGGGCCAGCTGACGATGATGACCTCCGGCCCCGCGGCGCTCTACGCGCGCGCCGGCAAGGTGCTCGATGCGCTGGCGGCCAAGGTGTTCCGGCTCGGCGACGAGCTCGGCCAGGGCTCCCAGGTGAAGCTGGTCAATCAGCTGCTGGCGGGCGTGCACATCGCCGCCGCCGCCGAGGCGATGGCCTACGGCATTCGCGGCGGCTGCGACCCGCAGACCCTCTACGAGGTGATCACCCAGAGCGCCGGCAACTCATGGATGTTCGAGAACCGGGTGCCGCATATCCTGGCCGGCGACTACACCCCGCACTCGGCGGTGGATATCTTCGTCAAGGATCTGGGGATCGTTCACGATACCGCCCATCGCGACAAGTTCCCGCTGCCGCTGACCGCCCAGGCGCTCAACCAGTTCACCCTCGCCTCCGCCCAGGGCCTGGGGCGCGAGGACGACTCGGCGGTGGTCAAGGTCTATCCGGGCATCAGCCTGCCCGGCAGCGCCGCCAACGACCCGAGCTGAACCGACGCCTCACCGAGAGCTAGCTGAACCGACGAGAGAGCCACGCCATGCCACGCTTTGCCGCCAACCTGAGCATGATGTTCAACGAGGTGCCGTTTCTCGAGCGCTTCGCCCGCGCCGCCGAGTGCGGCTTCACCGGGGTCGAGTTCCTGTTCCCCTATGCCTGCGAGCCGGCGGACATCGCCGACGCGCTCGAGCGCCACGGGCTGACCCAGGTGCTGTTCAATCTGCCGCCGGGAGACTGGGAGGCGGGTGAGCGGGGACTGGCCGCGCTGCCCGGGCGCGAAAGGGAGTTCCGCGCCAGCGTCGACACCACACTGCGCTACGCCGAGGCGCTCGGCTGCACCCAGCTGCACGCCATGGCCGGGCTGGTCGCGGAGGGCGTGTCATTCCAGGCGATGCGCGAGACCTATCTGGAGAACCTGCGCGTCGCCGCGCGCAAGCTGGCCGAGCACGGGCGCACGCTACTGATCGAGCCGATCAACACCCGCGACATGCCGGGCTACTTCCTCAACCATCAGGCCGACGGGCATGCGCTGCTCGCCGAGCTCGGCGAACCCAACGTCAAGGTGCAGATGGACTTCTACCACACCCAGATCATGGACGGAGACATCTGGAAGACCTATCAGCGCTACCGTGACGGGGTCGGCCATATCCAGATCGCCGGGGTGCCGGAGCGCCACGAGCCGGACACCGGCGAGGTCAACTATCCCTGGCTGTTCGCCCAGCTCGATGCCGCCGGCTACGCCGGCTGGCTGGGCTGCGAGTATCGGCCGAGGGGGGAGACCGAAGCGGGCCTGGGCTGGCTGTCAGCATGGCGCTGATTCAGTCGGCGTCAGCGTCCGCACGTAGGCGGATGCCGTCGTCTTCGATCACGATCCGGCGCTGCTTGTAGAGGCGGCCGATGGCCTGCTTGAAGGCGTTCTTGCTGACGCCGAGGCGGGCCTTGATCGTCTCCGCCGGGCTCTTGTCGCCGAGCGCCAGAAAGCCGTCGTGGCGGGCCAGTTCGGCGAGGATCTTCTCGCCCACCACATCGATCCGCGCCGCCCCCGGCGGCAGCAGCGAGAGATCGAGCCGGCCATCCTCGCGCACCCTTTTCACATAGCCCTGGACACTGTCGCCCCGGCGCAGCGGACGGCTGATGTCATCGTGATAGAGCAGGCCCCAGAAGCGATGATTGACCACCGCCTTGGCGCCGAGGTCGGTGAGATCGGCGATGGTCAGCCGCACGGCATCACCCGCCGCCAGTCCCTCGGACTCGTCCTGCACAAAACGGTCGAGCTTCATGCTCGCCACCGGCCGCATGCGATCGTCGACGTAGATCATCACCAGCACGCGCTTGCCCTCATCGGGGCGAAAGCGCTGCTCGCCGAACGGCAGCAAGAGCTCCTTGGGCCGCCCCCAGTTCAGAAAGGCGCCGATATCGGTGACCCGCGACACGCGGAGATAGGCGACCTCGCCCACGTTGGCGTGGGGCTCGGCGCTCTGGCCGGCAGCAGGGGGGCGTGAAGACATGGGCAGATTCCTGAGAGTGCGTGGGCGGGCGATCGCGGCCCATCCTAGCGTGCCGACGCGCCCGCGCAAGGCCAGGACGCGGCGAGTTACGACTTTCGTATCAATCGCATCGATAATCGAATTCGGTAGACGTGATTAGCAGACTAACGTACTCATCTCCATACTGTCGTCAACGGTCGGGGGCAAGGAGCCGCCCCCGGAAAAGGCCAGTGCCGTTTCCGACGTCGCCAAGCGACGACCCGCAAGGGGTGACCACCACGGAATGGCAGGTCACACAACGATATGATTGGAGGTAACACCATGAAAGCACGTATTCTCGCCGCCGTCGCACTCGCCGTTGCTCTGCCGACCGCCGCCCAGGCCAACAGCTTCATCAACGAGCAGATCTTCGAGCAGCAGAGCGAACAGCTTAACACCCAGCAGACGGCCCAGTATCAGTCGCTGCCGACCGCCTACAGCGTCGACACCGTCAGCGGCGGCCACAGCGCCGCAGCCGACCAGGCACTGCAAAACGTCGCCCAAGAGACTCAGCTCTCGACCCAGATCCCGGCCGGCGGTAACGCTCTGGTAGCCCAAGGCCACAGCGCCGCCGCCGCCCAAGGTCTGGCCAACGCCAACCAGGCCGGTCATGACAATGGCAGCGTGAGCTTCTCCAGCCTGTAAGTCGATACGCCGACACGGCCTATCGCACCAAAAACCGCCGGCCCAGTGCCGGCGGTTTTGCGTTCATCCAGCGCTGGGATGACAAGCCCATAGCCGAGTATTTACCGCCGGCAACCGTGCAAATGCCGTCCGTCGCAGCCGGCTTTCGTGCACCGAAGGCGAGAACGGTAGATTCTCCATACCGCGCTCTATCATGACAGACAATTGGCTTCCCGCTTTGGCCAGCCAAGCGGCGCGATCGCATATCCAAGCGCCAACCGATAGACCTGTCATGCGCTGGCAACCCAGTGATATCTCGGCAAATCAGCGCCATGCCCCATCCATTGACCTGCGTTTCCGCGCAATCATGTCAGGGTGCTACGCTGAGCACATGATTATCTAAATAAGTAAATATAGAAATCTTGACAATGATACAATTCACCGCATGGCGCAATAAATCCGTACGGTGATCCCCGTGATAAAGCCGCTCTCAAAAAACGTATAGCCTCATTGGCTATTTGCATTTTAACTGATGCCGGTCGGTCGTTATGATGGCGACTCATGGTCTGAATGTTGCCCGGCTTCGGCTGGGCTTTTTTGCGCCCTTTTTTCCTGTTCCGGTTTTTCCTGTTCCGGCATCGCAGCGACCGCCCGACCGTCAGGTTTTACCTGCGCCTTGCCGGCCGGCGACTCGGGCCGGGCATGCGCCAGCAGCCATGCCGCGCTGAACGCCCCCTCGCTGGCCGTGGCCATGCGCTGCGCGTGGCACGTCTCACCGGTGTACTCCGTACGCGGCAGGCAGTCGCGACGCAGCCACTTGCACACCGCGGAAGGTGAGACCCCACAGATTCGCGCGCAGCGCGACACCCCGCCCACCCGTTCCACCGCAAATCGAATGGCACTCATGGCACCCTCGCTGAGCGTGTACTTTGAGTACAGACATATCAGGTACTGAAAGTACATTCAAGCGATGCGACTATTGAACCTATGGTTCACACTGATCATCGGGACGACTTCAGCGCCCGCCTGCTCGAAGCACTGCGTCACGCAGGTAAGGACGGCCACGGGATGGGCGCACGCCTAGCCCGCGCCGTGCGTGTCACCCCCAAGGCGGCGAGCAAGTGGATCAACGGCGAAGCGCGCCCGAGCCACGCCAAGAAGGTGGCGCTGGCACGCTGGCTGGGCGTGCGCGAGGCGTGGCTGGACTACGGCCAGGGGCATATGCTGCGCGATGACGACGAGCGCGAGGCAGCGTATGTACCCCCCTGGCAACACGCTGCGCGTCGCCGAGCCATCGCCGGCGCGCGCCGCGCGGACACTATCACTGATCGAAGCGGCGGTGCAGGCCGGCGAGCTGGAAGACGCCGACCTGCTGCTGCTGGAGCAGCTGGTAAAGCGCCTACGGCGCACCGGCCAGACCGCCACTGAGGCGCGGGACGAGACCGAACCAGACGCATGACTCCCATCGCAACAGCGCTCTGACAGACCGGCCCATTGCCCTGCCGCTCTCTTTCACAATACCGATAAAACGGATTGAACTTCTAGTACTTTTAATATGTACTATTAGTACATTATGGGTGATGATTTCCCAACTTCGTCGCATAGCCTGACTCAGGTGTTGACCCCGAGGACGCCATGAACCGTTTTCGCTGCCAAGACACGCTAGTGCTGAATGAAGACTGGCTGCGGTTCGATGTGCCGATACCGCCGCAACGTTTCTACTATGCCGGACGGCAGATCGCGACGATCTACGATAGCCATATCTGTCATGCCGGCACTCCCGACATCGATACGGTCTACTGCGCGTATCGCCAGCCCGCGTCACCTGCCGGGGTCTATCAGCCGGCGCTCTATGTGCCCAGCCTGCACCACGCCATCATCGTCATCGACCACCGCTTCACGCTGGCACGCCACGCCAAGGCGTGGATCGCAGACCGCGTACGTGAGCTCATCATCGCCCGCCGCCCGCCCTGGCATGGCCCGACAAGCGGCCCGCCGCTCTCGGATTTCGTCTGAGACGTTCACGCCGCCATAGACGACGCTGGCATCGCGCCATCATCGATGCTGTAGTGTCTGGCCAATACGGAGGGACGCATGAAGACGATCGGCGTACTCGGCGGCATGAGCTGGGAATCGACCCAGAGTTACTATCGCCTGCTCAATGAAGGCGTGCGCCAGCGCCTGGGCGGGCACCATTCGGCCAGGATCGCGCTGGTGAGCGTCGACTTTGCCGAGATCGAAGCGCTCCAGCGTAGCGGCCAGTGGGCAGAAGCCGGCCAGCGGCTCGCCGCGGCGGCAGGGCAAGTGGAAGCCGCCGGCGCCGAGTGCCTGCTGCTGGCCACCAACACCATGCACAAGGTCGCCTCGGCGATCGAGGCGGCGCTGAACATGCCGCTGCTGCACATCGCCGATGCCACCGGCGAACGCTTGGCGGCGGATGGCATCGACCAGGCCGGGCTGCTGGGCACGCGCTTCACCATGGAACAGCCCTTCTACCGCGAACGCCTCAGCGAGCGCTACGGCATCGACTGTCTGATCCCCGCAGAGGACGAGCGCGAGGCGATCCACCGCATCATCTTCGAGGAGTTGGTGCAGGGCATCGTGAACGACGACTCCCGCGCGCGCTATCGTGAAATCGTCGCCAACCTGCACGCCCGCGGCGCCCGCGCGATCATTCTCGGCTGCACCGAAATCGCCCTGTTGCTACGCCCGCAGGACAGCGCCCTGCCGCTCTACGACACCACCGCACTGCATGTGGAGATGGGGCTGGCCTTCGCGCTCGACGATCGCTGAGAGAGACCGGCCTTTTCCTTCGAACTCGCTGCCGCGCGCCCTGCACGCCACAAACAAAAACCGCCACCCGGCGTGAGCACGGGTGGCGGTTTTCGTAACAATATGGCGCGCCCTAAAGGATTCGAACCTTTGACCTTTGCCTCCGGAGGGCGAGGCGCCACTGTGCACACACTTTAAAATCAATCGCTTAGGTCATGCGGCCCCGTGGCAAAGCGACAGAACGTGACGTAACCACGCGTTTTTGCGACGCCGTAGCGCACGAAATAGTCACGCTACACGCGAGCACCGACCCGCCATCTATCCCACCCTTCACATCGCGGCCACCACGCTAGCCAGTCGACACACGCCAGCCCTTTCGCGACACTGTATGTGCATACAGTGATCGGGAGGCATCACAAGATGGCCAAGCCACGTAAGCCCAGCAGCTACGAGCTGCTCGCCGAGCGCGTGCGGCACCAGATCACCGGCGCCAACAACCGTGGGGCGACCCATGTGCGCCTGGAGCGATTCGACACCGAGAGCCCGGCAGACTGGGATCGTCTGCTCGAAGAGTTCGAGACCGTCGACTATGTGACAGTGACACGCACCGCCGACGGCGAGGCGCTGGTGAGCTGGAATCCAGTTGAGGCTGAGGCGTCGATGTGATCGAGGTCACCAGCGGCTCTGGCTGGGTAGAGGTCGAGTGCAGTGCCTGCGGCACCCGAGAGAGCGCTGAGGAGAGAGAAGAGATCGCCGGCTTCGTGATCGCCGGCGATGGATTGGCGGGCATCCACTGCTGCTGGTGCGGACGTGATTCGGTAGGTCTGCTGGAGGGAGTGAGCGATGAATTACAGGGCGGCGCTTGAAAGGTGGGCGCAGACCCGGCGCGACCGCGGCTGGCATGAGGGGCGGCCGCCGGCTGACCAGTGGATCGAGTACCACGCGACCCATGCCCAGTTCGTTTACTCGGGCCGGTGCCGCATCGACGAGCTCGATCCCGATGACCGGCTGGCGATCGGCTCCCACGCTCACATCATGCTCAATACTGGCCAAGCGCAGATCCGCTATCTGTTCTGGCGCCCGGCGGCGGTTGAGGCGCTATGGGGGCCGCGGTGCATGGACCTGATTACCGGCGGGATCAAGCGCTGGTAGCGGTGCCAGCAGTCAGCCCCTCCCACGTCACCGCGCGGAGCGCATCGGCATCACCGGCGTCGACCGCCGCCCTGATCTGGTCCTCGAGACGCTGACGCTTGCCGATGACGTCTGTGACGATCGGGCGGTATGCCTCGGCGTTGGCGATCACGCGCCGCACCAGTTCATCGAATGCAATACCACGCCGCGCGGCGATACCGTCGAGGGTCGGCGTGGGGGCGTTGTTGTCGGCCTGCCACGCCCGAGCCTCGGCCTCCTGCTGGGGCCAGGTGTCGATCTCGTATTGCGGGTATTGTCGGCGCAGCTCAACGAGGTCAGCCTCGGATGCGCGGTTGATCTCATCGAGCTTGCTGGCAGCCAGGGCCTCGACGTCTACCGGTGGCACCTCGTACGGCGCGATCTCGATCCCGCTATCGAGGATCTGCTGGTAGATGCCTCGCGCGCGCTCGTCGGGGTCGTCCGGGGATGCAGTGAAAGGAATCCACCCAAGTTCGGGGTGTTCGATTTCGCAGTCGATAGTGCCGTTGCCGGCGTAGGCGGCATTTCTCAAATCCATCATGCGATCCTCAGCCATAACGTTTTTCTCGAATTCCCCGAGGAGGCCCAGCTGTGCCCCATGCATCGCCACGTTCCGCTCACCGGGCCTCGGAAATACGATGGGTCGTCCTGGTTATTTGCATTCGTGTAATACAAATTGCTGCCTGCCGCCGTATCACCCGGCTCAAACAGCGTTGAATAGCGATATAGCAAGAACGCATACGTCCCCACCGCCCCAACCTGCGTCGACGGGCCGGCGTTGGCGACCCTCAAGTCCACTTCGGCGGCGGTGTAGTAATCTGCCTGCAGCGTCGTCTTCTTCACGTACTGCGGGTGCGCATCGGTTTTCGCTTCGTGCTCGGCCACTGCCCCCTCGGCCTGACCGGCGGCGGTCTCGGCCCGATCGGCGTCCTCGGCTGCTGACGTTGCCGCCCCCTCGGCGGCGGTACGGGCATCGCTCACAGCCTGCAGATCGCCGTAAAGATCTTCGGCGGCCTGGCGGGCCTGCTGCGTCGCCGTGACGTCGAGTCCCGTTTGCTGCCGGTCAGCGGCCGTGGCCTGGGCGTCCTGCCCCGTCTGCTGCCGGTCGGCAGCCGTGGCCTGGGCATCCAGCCCGGTCTGCTGCCGGTCCTCGCCCGTGGCCTGGGCATCGAGGCCGGTCTGCTGCCGGTCCTCGCCCGTGGCCTGTCGATCCAGCCCGGTCTGCTCGACGTCCTCGGCCGCCTGGGCTGCAGCAGCCTGGGTGTCCTCCATTTGCTGCTGCATGCCGGTGTAGGTCTCGTCGATCGAAGCGACCATTTGCCGGCATTCAGCCGAGAATTGCGCGACGCGATCCTGATACGCCTCGAGACGGATCGGAAACTCGGTCGTCATGCCCGTGGTAATTCGGATGTCGTTGAAATTTAGCTCGCTGGGTACGAATAGGGGCACGTCAGACCTCCGTGATAGTCAGCGTTGATTTTCGGTTGCGCGGATGGGTGTGGGTATCGCCGTAGCCCGAGGCCAGTCGCCCCACGAAACACGCGGCCAAGCGATCGAGACCGGCGAGGTGCGGGTAAAGATCGACAAATACATCGGCCATCATCCCGCGCTGGGCCAGCTCCTCGACGAGCCGCGCGCGGTCGCCGGGTTGCAGCCAGTCGAGCGAGAACTGAACCTGCCGGCGCGGCCTCCCGCCATTGATCGTGCGCAGCGTCTGCCCGGCGCTGTCCTCGTGCGTGGCCTTGTCGACCCAGTCGGATTGCGCGCCCCAGCTCATGTTGAACGTGGGCTGAAACGCCATGCCCAGCGCGATGCGCGCGATCTGCATGCCGCCGTCGGGATTGCCGGCATCCTCGAGCGTGAGGCGGTAGCGGGTGATCGCGACCAGGGGCGTCTCGATGACGGTGATCGTCACCGCGAGCTTGTCGTTGTAGGTGGCCCCATAGGGGTCGATGCCCACCCGCCAGGCGCCGACGGGGATGATCTCGGCGGTGGCCAGCGGCCCGGAGTCATGCACCACCGTTTCGCCGGACAGCAGCTCGATGCGCAGTGAGCCGGCGGCGGTCAGGTTGTGATCGATGATGGCGAGACAATCGACATAGGCGCCGACGCTCAATGTCCCCTCGACGACCTGCGTCGCGGTATCGACGCTGCGCCACACCCGATTGCGCTCGTTACGCTGGGTATTTTCCACCCCGGCGCTCGAGCGCTCGCTCGTCGCCGTCAGCGACGCCGTGTCGTGCAGATTATCGAGGATCATTCGCAGGCTTTGATCGCTCATAGCACGAACTCCACTTCCGCCTTGCCGCCGGCCAGTTGCCGCACGGCCGTGACACGACCCAGGCGACCGGCGACGGTGCCGACGTTGACGATGATCGACTGATAGAGCGCGACGGTCGGCCGATACGTCGTCACACGCCAGTGCTCGCGCGGCACGCTGTGATACGCCAGCCGCCGCTCGCACTCGGTTGCGACCTCCCCGGCGTCCTGCATCAGCGTGTCGAGGGTCACCGCCTCGGCGAGCGGGTAATCGGGCAACGACTGCGAGCGACTCGTCTCCCGCCACTCTTGTCGCAGCCGGGCCGCCAGCGCCGGATCATTCTGGTCGACGATGGCCGCCACGTTGTTGAGCGGGGCGTAATTGCGCCCCCAGCGCAGCGTCAGGCTGGCCCAGGGCGGCACGATCTCGTCGAGCTGCAGCGTGGCGTCCTGCACGTCGTCCGGCTCGAGGGTGATCTCGGCGGCGCCGGTCGGGGCGGTCAGCACGCGCATGTCGATGCGATCCAGGGCGTCGATCATCCAGCCGGCACCGAGTGTGTCCGCCAGCGCGTCGAGGATCTGCGCGCCGCTGATCTCGTTGCTCGACTGCAGTCCGACACGCACCGACGGCAGCGACGTGGTCGGGGCGACCTCGCGGCCGTAGCGCGCGGCGACCCACTGCACGATTTCCAGCGGGGTATCGTGCGACTCGATCGGCGCGGCAGTGATGTCGCTCTGATTGCCGGGGGCATTGTCGAGCGTCATCTCGCCGTCGGCGAGGTGCGCGGTCCGCGGCACGATGTTGCCGATGTCCCGGGCATAGAGGCTCTGTAGCGGCAGATAGCTCACCGCGTAGCGCAACGTCTGGGTCGAGACCCGGTAGGTCGGGGCGTTGAACACTCGCCCCAGCACCAGCGGCACCGGCCCCGCGTCATCCGGCAGCGAGCCGGTATCGATCGGGTCATCGAGCAGTGCGCTGGAATCGCTGATCCGCATCACGATCCGACCGGCGCGACCCGACTGCACCCCCTGATTGGTGGCCACGGCCAGCGGCCGGAAATCATGCCTCGACCAGCGCATGTCGCCGAGCAGTATCCGCACCGGCCAGCCGCGCCAGGCATAATGCAGCCACGGCGTGATCGAGCCGTCGTCGATCAGCGTCAGATCGCCGTATTCGATCAGCCCGTCGACCCGCGTCGAGATCCCCACCGCCTCGCTCAACACATCGAGATACGTCGGGTCGGCGAGGTCGTCCCCCATCGGGGCCAGGTAGGGCTGATCGGCGATCTGTACCGTGCCGCCGCCGTGATCCATCTCGATCAGCATGACGCGCCGCTCGCTGGGACTCTCGAGCCAGCGCTCGAACTCCTGATCTGTCATGCGCCAACTCCTTTCCTGCGGGAAATCCGCCCATTGCGGGCAGTGCTCTCGGCGGCCTCGGCGGTGCGCCGGGCCGGCTCCAGGGCCGCGCCAGTGTGGCTGGCCACCCGCCCCGTCGCGCCGACCAGGTCGGACAACTGGCCCTCGAGCGAGGCGATGCGCTGATTGGCCTGCTCGAGCAACTGCTCGAGGCGCGCGGTCGAGAACGCCGCGGCGCCCGACTGCCCACCCCCGGTGAACGCCGGCGGCACGATCGCCGGCGGCAGCGCGCGCGAGGCGTCGAGCGACTGCATGCCGGCGCGCACGGTGTCGGCGATGTCGCGCGTCAGCACCATCTCGTCGGCGTGCAGCACCGCGCGATAGCCGTCGTACGGCACGCGATCCAGCCCCTCGCGGTGATAGCCGTCGATGCCCTCCTTGGCACCGTAGCGCTGCGAGTGCTCCCACGGCGTCAGCCCGGCGTCGGCGAACGCGGACCACACCTCGTCGATCGTCCAGTCCGATTTTCCCTCGTACGCCGTCCGATTGAGCTGGTCGCGTTTGCGGGCGATGTAGAGATCCGGGTCGAACGCGGCGCCGGACGACTGGTCGTTGCCGTCGTAGCTCGGCGACACGCCCTCCGACGCGCCGATCTGCACGTAATGCTGATAGACCGACCCGTAATCCTGCATGATCCGCTCGCGCACTTCGTCGAGCGTCCAGTCCGTGCGCCCGTCCTGGGCATTCGCATTGACCTGGGCCGTCTTGTTGTACAGATACGCCGCGGTGTCGAACTGGTCCTCGCTGACGATGCTCCCGCCACCGCTGCCGACCGAGCCGGGGTCGTAACCCGGCAGGGCCTCGGCGATGGCCTGGGCGAGCGTGGTCGGCAGATCACCGAGTAGATCGCCGATGTTGCCCAGCGTCGAGAGCTGGTCGCGCAGCGCGGCCGTGGCGCGCTGTTCCTCGCGAAGCTGCTGCCGGGCGATGGATTCCTGCGAGCCCAGGGTGTCGAGCTGCTCGCCATATAGGTCTTCGAGTGAGCGATACGTGTCCTCGACGTCGAGCACGCCCTGGGCATACTCCGCGCTGGACTGGCCGTAGGCTGCTGCCAGCGCTTCGAGATACGCATCGCCCGATTGCCCGAGATTCGAGGCCGCATCCGGGTTGGTCTCGGCGCGCACGGACTGCTCGACCCACTGCCGTTGCGCCTCGTCGAGCCGTTCGAGGGGGTCGAGGATCGAACGATCGGAGAGCAGCAGATCGTCGGCTAGCTGCGAGACCGTCCGCACCGCGTCCCGCCACGACTCCATCGCCGCGCGCTGCTCCTGCGCGGCCGCCTGGGCGGCGGACATCGCCGCGTCGTAGCCCGCCAGGGCATCCTCCACCGCATCGACGGTGCCGGTCGCATAGAGCGAGATACTGGATTCGAGGGCGGCTTGTTCGCGGGCGCGCTCGGCCGCCGCCTCGGCCGCTTCCTGGGCCTTTGCTTCGTCCTGCAGCGACCAGATCCGCTCTTGCAGGGCGCGGTTGGACTCGTCGAGCCCCGCCAGCTCCCGCTCACGCTGGCGCGCCAGCAGCTCGGTGGCCTTGCCCTGCGCTTTCAGCAGCTCGTCCTCGAGACCCTGGCGCTCAGTCTCGACGGCCTGCTGACGCCGCACGTACTCGCTGATTGCTGCACTATTGCGCGTGAGCGCGGCATAGCTCTCGGCCCCGGCCTCGGTCGTGAGATCGAGCGATTGCACGAGATCGCGCATGCCGTCGACACTGCTCGGCAGTGACAGATTGACCTCGCCCAGGGTGTCGCGCAGCGCATCTGTCGCCCGCTCGGCGCGCTCCTGCTCGCTGTAGAACAGCTGATAAAACGCGCTCTGCGACTGCGATAGCGCATCGACGCCGCCGGAGAGCGTGACGACGCGGTTAGCCGCCTCGACAGCGCCATCACCCAGGGCGTCGAATTGCAGCCCGAGTTGGCTGGCCGAGTCGGTGACGAACGTAAAATTTCCGTAGCTGGTCTGGATCGTTGACAGCGCCTCGTCGAGCGGCACCCCGACATCGGTCGCGATGCGATCGGCGTAGTCGCGGAATGTGCCCTCGAACCCCTCGACCAGCTGGCCCAGCTGCAGCGCGTTAGCGAGCTTGGGCGCGAGGTCTTCAGCGTTATCGATCGTCAGCGCCGGCACGCGCTCGATCAGCGTATCGACAAAATCGCTGGAACTATCGAGGAAACCCTGGCGAATCTCGCCGTAGCGCTGCTCGAACATCTCCGCGAACGAGTCGCCTTTGTAGTAGAACCCATCCAGCCGTTGCCGGCCGGCGGCTTCCTGCGCATCCGTGGCCCCCGCGGCCAGCAGATTGTCGACCCGTTCGAGCCCGTCGAGCAGGTCGATCATGTCCGCGGGCTCGACGACCTCCTTCGACAGAAACCCGAATGAGCCGAAAGCGGTATCCCGACCGCGACCGAGGTCGCCATCGGCGTAGCCACCCGAGCTGTACCACGGCATACCGGGCCGGCCATCGGCGTCGTAGCCGAGATCGATGCCGGCAGCCTCGGGATTCTCCGCGCGCTGACTGAATCGAAAGCCGAATTCGCGCGAGCTGCCGAAAAGATTATCTAGCATCGCGCCGCCGATCGTGCCCACCGGTCCCAGCAGCGTGCCACCCCACTGTGCGCCAGTGCCGCTGGTGTCGAGGCCGAGCCAGTCATAGACACCGAGACCCTCGAGGCCGGCGTTGAGCGCCTGCTGTGCGGCCCACGCGGCTGCCACCTGCGGAACCATGCTGCCGGCAGTCGCCATGAACCCCGTGCCCGCCGCCGAGCCGCCGGTGGCGATATTGCCGTAGAGCCCACCGCTGGCCGCAACATTGCCGTAAAGCCCGCCGCTCGCCGCGGCGCTGCCGCTGGCGATGTTGCCATAGAGCCCGCCCGAGGCGCCGGCGCTGCCGCCGCCGCTGAAGACATTCCACGCTTTTTTGCCCCACTGCGCGTAATCGCCGAGGTCGCCGACTTGGTCCACAACCTGGCCGATGCCGCCCGCGGTGGTGGCGCCGCTGGGCGCCCCGGGAATATCCAGCCCGCGCTGCATGTCGGCGGTGAAACCCACGACGATGGGCTGGAGAAACGCTTGATACGCCAGCTCGGCCAGCAGCCGCTTGAAGCCGTCCATTAGCTGGCCGCTGAAGTCTTCGAACGAGTCGAACGCCCCGGTAAAGGCGTCGGCGAACGTCTCGTCGATGCGGTCGGCAGCCTCGGTCCAGGCTCGCGCCATCTCCTGAGCGACTGGGTCGGACTCGAGGGCCAGCTCTCGCATCCGCTCGGAGATGCCGGCCACCGCGCGGGCGTACTGCTCGGCGTTCGCTGGATCGCGCGCCCAGGCGTCACGGATCGCCGCCAGCTCGCGCTCCAGCCGCAGGCCCTCGTAGTACGCCCGGTTATACTGCTCGACAACGTCTTGGACGCTGACCGCCAGCGGGTCGGCCGCGCGCTCGGCGGCTTCGAACTCGGCTGTGAGCTGCGCGGTGGCCGCGGTGATTTCCAGCTCGCTGCGCCCGGCGGCGCGGGCGGCTTTCTGCATCTGCTCGAGCTCTCGGCGAAAATCGCGCGCACGCGCTGCCGCCGGGTTCATGCGGTCGAAAATCCCCTGCAGCGGGTCGATGCTGGCGTGATACTGCCGAGTCAGCTCGGCCTGCGCCTGGGCGATCGCGTCGGCGCTCTCTTTGCCCTCTCGCTGCAGCAAGTTGAGCGCGTTCTGTTTCTTGGCGTAGGCGTCGGCCGCGGTGCCCAGCGGGTCGAACGACTCGCGTAGGCTGTCGTAGGTCTGCTGAGCGTCTTTGATCGACTGTGCGAGCGCCCGGGCCTCCTCGCGCGCCTTGCTGCCGAATGTGGTGGTTTGGCGGATTGCCGCGGCGCGGGCTTCGATGATGGCATTGGCACGGGCCAGCAAATCAGCCGTGCCGGCCGCGCCCTCACCCACTACCAGGGCGGCCGAGAGAGCTGTCGCGGAGAGGTCCGATTCCACGCCCTGCAACAACCCGGACAGCTTGTCGAGGTTTTCAAGCTCGGCCTGCACCATCGCTTCGGCTTCGGCATACCGCTGAGCGGTGGCCAGATGCGAGTCAGCAGCAGCCTGATCGCCCTGTTCGATCGCGGCCTTGTAGCCATTGAGCGCCTCGGTCTGGCCTGCGATGGCGCCAGACTGCTCGGCATAGAGCCCGGTATAGCCGGCCTGGGCGGCGGCGTACTCCGCCGCCTCGGCCGCGGTCATGCCGAGGGTGTCGCGGGACGCCTTGAGCTTGGCCAGGTACTCGCCCCACTTCTCGTCGCTGGACCCCAGCGCGCGCTCGACGGCACCCAAGCCGCCAGCGGCAGTATTCGCGGCGTCGGCGGTGTCACTCAATTTGCCCGCGGCGATATCCTGAAGGGCATTCTGGCGCTCGAGTGCAAGATTCAGACGATTGCGAGCGTCCTCCTCGCGCTCGAGCGCAAGGGCGAGATCGTCTTGGGCGAGATCGCGATCACGACCGCGCAACGGCACCGGGCCCTTGTCGTCCAACTCACCGCTCAGGCGGCTCACATCGGCGGCCGCGTCCCGCAGCTTGTCGCGCGTTTCTTCGATTTCGTCGGCGATACGCACCAATGCTGCGCCAGCTTTCACTTTCGTCATCGAGCGGAGCGACTCGGTGAACTCGTCGGTGCTCTGCGTGAGAACATCGACCGAGCCCGCAGCGTCGTCAGCATCGCTAGAGAACGAGTAGAGCGCCGCGCCAGCCGTGAGTATCAGCCCCGGCCAGCCACCGAGCAGAGCAAAGGTGCCCCGAGCTGCGGTTCCCACGCTGCGAATCGTCCCAGCGAGTGCGGCCTGCGAGACCGCGGCGGTGCGAGAGATGCCAGCCATCTCGCCCAGCTTCGCCTGATAGGCCACCTGCTGCTGGATCGCACCCGGCGTCCAGCTCTTGGCAGCCGTGCTCAGACGCTGGAACCACCCCTCTGTATCTGTAAGCGCTTTGTGCGCCTTGCGGCCCAGCCAGACGGCGAACAGAACCTCGGCCACATCGATAGCGACGCCGAAGGCGTTGCTGATCCGGTCAACCACGACCTCCATGCCGCCGGCTTCATCCACCCACCCACGAATGTCTTCGACGGTGCTCGTGATCGCCGGCGCCAAGTCGATCAGCACCGAGTTGGTGAGGCCGTTGACCGCGGCGTGTATAGTCTCGATCGCACCCTGGGCTTCGACGAAGGAGGCGATATCGCCCGGTTTCATGGCGACGTTGAGGTCGTAGCCCTCGCGCATCAACCGCCGTAGCGCGGCGGCGTTGTTCTCCAGCAGCGGTAGCAGTCGCGAGGCATCGTTGCCGAGCGTTTCCAGCGCGTTGACCTGCTGCGCGCGGGTGCCGAGCTTGTCGAGATTCTGAGCGATCGCCAGTAGCTGCTGGTCCGGCGCCATGGCCGCCAGGCGCTGTGCAGATAGGCCCAGGTTGTTCAGGACGTCGATGGCTTCACCGCCGCCGTTGCTCACGGCATCGCCGATCTTGTCCGAGACATCCTTGAGGATGTCACCCATTTTGTCCTGCTCTAGCCCGGCGCGCTGGGCCGCGTACTGCATGGCCTGGAGCTGCCCGGTCTGCACACCGATCGACTGAGCCAGCCGGTCGGTCTCGGCCACCGCACGAATCTGGCTGGTGCCCAGCGCCGCGAGCCCGGCCACAGAAAGGCCCATGGCCGCCGCCGCGCCCTTGACCGCGGTCGAGAGCCCACCCCAGGACTCGCTTTGCTGCCGCGTGGTGTCCTGGTTGCGCTGCTGCCGCGCGTTGAGCTGGCGCAGGTGATCATCGGTGAGCGTGATGGCCTTGACGGCACCGGAAGCGTCACCGGTCAGCAGCACCGCCGATTCGTAGTTGCGCGCCATGCTTATCTCCAGGCAATAAAAAACCCCGCCGCGGCGAGGTTCAGTTGGTTGGTGCTTCGTGATTAGATGATCATCTCAACCAGGGGGGGGCAAGACATGGCAGAGATCAAGATTCACGCCGGCGACTACAAGGGCCTGCACGGCAATTTCAGTTGGGGAGTGTTCTCATTCTCCCAGCCACACCACACCTTCAAAAGAGAAGCCCGCTATGAGGCCTCGGATATTGAAGCTGTCGAGCTGGCCAATGAAGAGAACGTCAAACGCCTGGGCGGCACCATCGGCTGGGGCGCCGCGGGGGCGGTGATCCTTGGCCCCGTCGGTTTGCTGGCCGGCCTGCTCGCCGGCGGACGCTCCAAGCAGGTGACGTTCGTGGCCAAGTTTACTGACGGCAAGAAGATCCTGGCCACCACCGACAGCAAGACGTGGACGAAGATCCAGGCGGCGACATTCTGAGTTTCACCACAGACGCCGTTTCAACCGCTGCCAGCGGGTGAGATCGCGAGACGGGACAATTCGGCAGGCATCATTGATGATGCCGCCGTCTTCGCCTCGCTCCACCCTCACCCCGGCGTGATCCACCTCCACGACGTCCCCGCAGCCCTCGCACAGCTCCCAGGCAGTAGCGCCCGGCTCGCACAGGCGAGCCAGGTCTTGTGTGTCGCGCCCGTGGACCCTCACCGAGCACTGCTGGCAGTAGTCAGCCATGTCGCCCTCGCAGTCGCCGTTCCTCTCTTGGAGCTATCGGCGACCGCAAGGCTTGACTTGAGCGCCCTACCTCACTGCGATGAGAGCGCGTGCACCGGCGAGCGCTTGCCGTTCATGTTGAGATAGCGGGCCAGCACGCCGATGTGCTCGCGCCAGTTGCCGTAGAGGCGGGAATCGAGCAGCTTGAGCGCGGGGCCGACGCGCTCGACGAAATCTCGCTCCAGGGCGTTGGCCCGCCCGGAGAGCGCTTCGACGTTACGCAGGATGGTGGCGACCTCACCGGACTCCGCCAGCCGCCCCGGGTCTTGCGCCAGGGCGATGCACTCGGCGACGCAGCGCTCGGCACGCTGCTGGTAGTGCTGGCGCTGCTCGGCGGAGATCTCCTGCCCCGCCGGCGACTTGCCGGCCAGCACCTCGAGGAAGTGTTCCAGGGCGATCAGGCTGTAGTAGAGCGTCTGCGACTTGCGGGTCTCGGGTTCGCGGATCGCCGGCGCCTTATGACTGATCTCGCCCAGATGGCGCAGCGCCAGCATCTCCTCCATGGCGCCGTCGATGTTCTCGACGCGCAGCAGCGTGCCCGACTGGGCAGCCCGGCGGAGCTCGGCCATCATCGTGCTCAGGTCGCTATTCCAGGCCTCCGGGCCATAGAGGCTTTCGGGCGTGAAGTCGGCGGCCTTCTGCCTGCGCGGGAAGTCCACGGTGGCCGTGGCCGCCGGCGCTGGCCGGGCGCGTTCGAGATACTCGCCCTCGATGGCCCACTGGCCGACGAAGTTAGCCGCGGCGTCCATGTCGTTGGCGGCTATCATCTCCGCCTTGGGCACGTTGAAGCGGGTGTGCAGCAGATTCCACAGCCGGTGCTGGGCGCTGCTGCGGGCGCTGGTCGGTAGCACCCGCACCTTCTTGCCGATCAGCTCGCGGAGCACTTTGAGGCCATCGGTGCCGATAGTCTCGTCGGCGATGCGGTGGGCGACTTCCGGCGCGACAGCGTGCAGCTGCTTCTCGCACTCGATGAAGTAGCGCCGCGCCTGTTTGCCCTTCTCGTTGCGCTCGACCATCGATAGCTCTTTGGCCATATCGAGGGTGAGGTGGTATTCGGTCCTAGGCCGGCCGCCGCGGGGTTTTTTCCCGTTTTGGAAAATACCCTCCGCTCCCTCATTCCGGGGAGCGGAATTTGTTTTCTCGTTCTGGAAAGCAATCAGATAGTCATGATTCTCTTCGAATCCGTACTGCTTGATCCGCTCCTGAATCCACGCGCCAAACACCTTACCTACCTCGAGGAATCGATGCAGCGTCCGGGCGTCGACGAGCTGGGCAGTGTCGTGGCCGATGGTGCCGGTGAAGACGGGAATGATGCTTGCGGCCTGCGTAGCCATATTGGTGTTCTCCTGGTTCGTTCTTGGAGTCCACCCTTCCACGACCAAATGGATTGGGGGCGGACCGTACGAAGGTTGGTCGACCGGGGAACACAGGCGAACCCGGCAGCCCGAAGGCTCCGACGCACGGCCCGCCATAACTGGCAGGCACAAAAAAAGCGCTGATAGCGCTTGCGCGCCTGATGTTCGCTCGGGCGACCAAACCCGGCCGCTGATTTTGCAGCGGCAAGGAGATAGTGGCGCAGGGTGGCGCTGGGGTCAAGAAGCCTTTGGGAAGGAGGCTATCAAGAACCCGAACAGTATTCGGGTTTGCTGATTGGGGGCGGACCGTACGCAGGGTGAGAGACCGGGGAACGCAGGCGAACCCGGCAGGCCGAAGCCTCCCGCGCACGGCCCGCCATAACGTGCGGGCGCAAAAAAAGCGCCACTGGCGCCGTGCGCCTGCTGTTCTGATTCGGGCTCTCACCCCCGGCCGCTGATTTTGCAGCGGCAAGGAGATAGTGGCTCAGGCAGGCGCTGGGGTCAATGGCCACCCCTCACCGCTTATTGATGACACCAAGCGCCCCGGCCTCGATGTGCCGGATCTGCTCGAAACGTGCCGCCGTGTCCTCCACGCCGCGCATCCGCATGACCGATTCGAGGGCGGTGTAGTCGATACCCTGGTGGATGGCGTTACCCACCCCGGCGATCACACGCCACTGCGTTGCGCAGGCGCCAAATATCTCGTACGCCTCGCGATGCTCCGGCCATAGCTGGGTGTCGTTGTTGCGTGCATAGCTGCTCTTGATCCGAACACCTATGACGCTGGCCGCCTCTCTGAGGCTTCCCCGGTGCCCGCCACCTGCCCACGCGGCACCGAGGTCGCTCAGTTTTTTGCCGCGTAGACCGCTCGCCCCTGCTGGGTCGCGAAGAAGCTCTGCACCAGCGCGCGGCGGTAGTAGTTGATCTGCAGGATCTCACGCAGGCCAGCTTCATCGATCTCTGCGACAGTGCGCTGATTCTTCTTCTCGGCTCCACTGTCGTCGAGCCCACGAGGCCCCTCGATGCCTTTGCAGTTCTCGATGATGATGTCGATCACGTCGCGCTTCGAATGCGAGAACGACTCCAGCTCGTCGGCATCCAGCAGCGTCCACGTAACGTCGTAGCCGAGCGTTCCCGCTTGCGGGACTTCGACATCCATCTCGACGGTGGCGGTGGGTTGTTTGACGATAACGATGCCCATTCGGGTCACTCCTGACGATTAGATGAGGCGCGCCCGGCGAGTGCCGGGCGCGGGGTGATGATGCGTGGGATGGGAATAGATCGACCCGATCAGCGGAACGTGATCGTGTACTCGTCGTCACCGGCGACCGGGAGGAAGCGAGCATCCATCTGGTAGTGAACGTAGCCGTCCTGGTCCTGATCGCTGAGCGAGGCCAGCTGAACCGCCGGGGCATTGAACACGACCGTGTTGCCAGCCTCGGTGCCGTGGATCAGAGAAACAGGGCCCTTCTTCACTTCCTGGTGAGACTCGATCTCGGCGAAGTAATCCTTGGTCTCAAGGTCCGGTGCTTCGATGTTGACCTGGCCATTGCTCTGCCGATCGGTGATGTGAGCGCCTTCGCAGTTGATCAGGTTGCGCCAGGTGACGGTGTTGTTCTGCGTCAGCGTGAAGGACTGACCGCAGCCCTCGTAGCCATGCACGTCGAAGCCGCTGGTGTTCTGTTTGTTGACCGGCACCTCTGTGACCAGCTCTTCGTAATCACCATCGAGCGTGAACGACTCCGGCCGGTTGTAGGCGCCGGTGAAGGCGACCTCGACCGTCGGGTCGCTGCCCGAAGTGAGCGTGAACGTTGCCGTTCCGCGCGCGCCGGTGATGCGCTGCACCTGGTTGTCGGTGATCCAGTAGACCGTGGCGGATTCGAACCCACTGGACACCGGCTGATAGACGACCTTTCCGGCACCAGAGCCATCATCGGCGGTGATGACTTCAGAATGACCGCACGCGCGAAGCATGGCACCGCATTCGGGAACGGCACCCGGCGTGCCGGCGCCCTTGAGCGGCGCGGTCAGCGTGACCTGCGCGTTGGGGCCGGTGTTGATCGTTGCAAAACCGCCCAGCGTTCCCCGCATGCGCGTTCGATCAGTGGTGTTACCGCCGTAGCGGGTGCCGCTGATGCCCGTCAGCACCAGCATGTCGTCGATGGTCAGGCCCGGATCGACGCCGTATTCGGTTTCGATCTTGACCAGCGCGAAGGATTTACGCTGAAGCATCGCTGCTCTCCTGTTTCACATCCGCGCTGTCGGCGGGCTTGGGTTTCGCGGCCTTCTTGGGCTGCGTCGGCTCGGGCTTGTGCCCGGTTCGGAACTTGAGGACGGGCTTGCCCTCACGCATGTAGTAGCTACCGCCTTTGCGTTCGGCCATGGTGTTCTCCGTGATCAGGTAGGAATGCGGCGCTGCCACTGCAACAGCTCGCGCCAATAGACATGCCGGCCGGATACCGCCACCTGCTGGCCGCCGACATCTTCCAGAGGCGTAATGGCGCCCGGCGACTCGAGGCCGACCAGCGCGCTGACGGCGCGCAGCCTCAACGCCTCGATATCGGACTGGGTGGCGATCAGCACCACTGCCAGAGACTCGGTCACCAGTTGGTGGCGACAGGTAGTGCGAGGCGGCGCCGCATCGCTGCCCACGGTGTGCACGAATGCAGCAGGCAGCGATGGGGTGTCGGTCGAGAGCGTGGCGATCTGAATCTCGAAGTGCGCTTGGTACTGCTGCTGGTCGCTCTCGTACTCTTGCGCCGCGTCAGTGATCTCGATGGACTCGACGCCAGTGAAAGCCGACACAGCCTGATCAAGCTGCTGTGTGAGCTGCTGGATATCGCCGAAGCGAGCGGCGCGCAGCGTGACCATGTAGATGTCCACTCGCCCCAGCAGATAGCCGTCGGCATCGAGGAAGTTGCGCGCCATGGGCTGGTAGACAGCGTTGGGCAGCGGTTCCTTCTCCGGCAGCGTGAGCGGGTAGGCATGCCCGGGCACCAGCTGCTCGAGCAGCTCGGCCATGGTGGCCGCGGTGTCGGCGAGGCTGGGGTCGGCCTTGCTGGACAGCGAGGCGTCGATGCCATCGGCAGTGAGCCGCTCAATGACCTGCTGCAGCATCTCAGTACCCCTTGCGCTTCAGGTAGGCAGAAAGGCCGCCGTAGAAGCGACTCTCGAATTGGCTGGCGTTCTGCGCCAAGGCTGGGGCCATGAACGGCTGTGCTCGTTGGCCCGGGTGCCGATAGGTGTAAGCCCGAATGTGGGCGTAACGCCGCTTGAGGTTGTGCGTACCGCTGATACGTCGAAACACCTTGCGGGTGCTGGGGTCGACGCCATGCTCCACAAGCCGGCCGACGTAGGCCTGGCTGTAGCCGTTGACCTTCTTGATGGGCCCGAGGCGCTGAGCAACGGCGTTCTCCGCAAGCCCCAGGCGCTGCCGGGCATTCTTGGAAAGCGAGCGCCGACCGATCGACCGCTTGAGGTCGCCGCCGTCGTCGCCCTGGCGCACAGGCACCAGCCGCTGCATGGTTTCGAGAATCGGCTTACCGGCGCTCGTCAGCCCGGCGCGGATGGCTCGCTGCTGCAGCTCTTCCTGCAGGCCGGCCAGGCGCTTTCGTATCTGCTCCGTGCCTTCTTCACTGACACTGACTTCAAAGCCGCTCATGACACATGAACTCCAGCTGGGTGTGGCTCATGTTGGTGTCGATCGGCGGGCCGTCGATCTCGTAGACCCGGGCGCCGTAGTGGATCTGCCATTCGTTGACGTGGACGGCAGCGAACTCACGGCGGTAGCGGATGCGAATGCGGGTGGTGATCTCGGAGTTGACCTGCTGGGCGGCGAAGAACTCGCGCCCGCGCAGCGGCTCTACCGAGGCCCACACGGTGGCCACCACTTCATAGCTGTCGAGCGGCTGGCCGTACTTGTCACGGCCGCCAGCAGTCGGACGCATCAGGGTGACGCGCTGATTGAGCTTTCCTGCCTGCATCTCTCACCCCACTGCGTGACGCCGGTAGTCGAACAGCAGCATGTCGACGCCCATCGGAACATCTGTCGCGATGGTGCCAATGACCACACTCTCGCGGTTCTCGTACCAGTGCCCGATCAGCAAGTGCAGCGCGACCTTGATGTCATCGGGCGTTTCCGCGAAGCCGACCGTGGCGGTAATCGTGACGCTCTCGGGCTCGGCGATAGTGTCAGGCCAGCGGTCGCCCCACCGCGGATAGAGCTTGTGCGGGTCGCCTCGGGTGTCGAGCCGCAGCGCTTGCTCGTCCAGCGAATGGGTGTCGCCGGCAGGCGAGACGAATTCGACCGCGTCGATGCCCTGGACAGGAAGCCACGGCAGCTCGACAGCTCGATCCAGCGGAGGGAAGCCATCGATCACCACCGTTTTCTGCTGCTGCCGGATAGCCGTCTGGGTGTGTGCCTCCGCATAGCGGTAGGCCGCGGCGATGAGCTGAGTGAGCAGTTCATCCTCACTGCTGTCATCAGCCTCGATTCGGCGCTGGGCTTTGACCTCTTCCAACGTCAGCATCGCGTGTTCTCGAATTCATGGAATGGGGCCGCCAGCGGTTGCCGGCGGCGGCCGATCAGATTTTCTCGGCGATGTTGCGCTTGATCAGCTCGGCGGCAGTGGCAGGGTCGAAGCCAGCACGATCGTTCGGCGCGTAGCGCTGCCACGGGTGCTTGAACTTCACACGCGTGAGCTGCTTGCCGTTGAGGTTGTGTAGCCCGGATTCCGGGCGCACAGCCTCGTTTGCCTTCTGCGCGGCAGACTTCGCACTGCTGGTTACCGCGGCGCTGGCTGCGGCGGTGGTGCTGGTGGCAGTGGACGTTTCGGCAACCGTCGCCGATTGGGCGTTGCCGGGATCGCCGGCGCCCTGGCCCTGGTCTTGACCCTGATCCGGGTTCGAGGCCTGGGTATCGTCGGGCGTCTGGGTATCGACGCCATTGGTTTCGACACTGCCCTGCGGATCGGCGGCAGCATCGGGGCTGCCCGATTGGCGACGCTGTCTGGTGGTGTTGGCCATGGTGGCCTCCCTATCTGAAAGGATGATCGACCACCCGGGCCGGCTGGCCCGGGTGCACGGCTGGGGCCGTTACCAGGTGACTTTGGTGCCGAGCACCAGGCCTTCCGGGTGACGGAAGCCGATGTCGTGCTCGGTCACCACGCGGATCAGCGACTGGTTGCGAGCGTAGGCGCTGACCAGCTGGCCATTGCCGTCCTTGTAGGTGGCCTCGCGGCTGAAATCGATGGTCATGCCACCGGACTCGCCGATGACGACGTCGTTCCAGTCGGCAAAGTAGATCTCCGACTCGTTGTTATTGCCGGCGCCGCTGGTATCCAGGTTGGCCGGGATGTTGGTGGTGTGGCGCACCGGGTATCCCTTGAGCTGGCCGTTGGCAAGCTCCGGGTAGACCTTGTTGCCGTTGCCGTCGCGCAGACCGAACAGCTTCATGTAGGTGCGCGGCGACAGCCCCCAGCCCGGCTGGACCAGCAGGCTGTTGCTATTCATCAGCGCCAGCATCAGCGAGTCGAGATAAGCGTCGATCTCCGCGATGGTCTCGGCGCCGGACCACGGCAGCACACGGCTAGCCTGACGCGCGGTTTCCGCGAAACCGGTCGGCGTATCGCCCGCGCCGGTGTCGCGCAGGAACGCCTTGTCTTCACGGCTGGCCATCGAGCTGATCATGTCGTTCAGGAACAGCTGCTCGGCGGCGAAGCCCGCACGACCGATCATCTGGTTGGAGATGGGCACCAGCGTGATCATGGTCTTGGCGTTCAGCTTGACGTCGTCCAGCGTCGCGTCGCTCGCCAGCACATCGCTTCCCTCGCCGACATAGCTGGACGACGCGCCCGAACTCATCCGCGGGATGGTCACATTGCCGTTGGGCAGCGGAATAACCCGAGCGCCCAGGTCGCGAACGATGGTCTTGGGCCGCAGCAGCTCAATCACCTCGTCGCGGAGGTTCTGCGGGATCAGCGCCCCGCCAGACCCTGCACTGGTCTCGATCGCCATAGCGACGTCCTGGTCGCCGATCTCGTCGCGAGCGAACTTCACGGCACCGCCGATATCGCCCTTGGACGCCGCCACGGACATCGCGATACGCGCAGCCTTGGCGCCCGGGTACTGCTTCAGCTCGGGCTTGACGTGCACGGCGGCAGACTTGACGCCCTGAGCGATAGGCGACTGCACCGGCTCGGCCGAGGCAGCGTTCATGCGCTCCATGGCTTCGAGCCGGTCGATCTGCTTGGTGAGGGTGTCGAACTCGGTCGAGAGCTGCTCGAACTCTTCGAGCTGCTCGCTGGTGAGTTCTCCCGCTTCGTTTTCCGCATTGGCCAGCGCCTGCACCTTGGCATTGACGTCGGCGCGTTGGCGGCGGAGTTCTTCGATCTTGGGCATGACGTTCCTCATGGTTTCGTCGGGCAAAGAAAAGGCGGCCATGTGGCCGCCCTGGTACCGCTCCGCCGCGTGGCTAGAGCGTGTTCTGGAGTTTCATGGCGCCGGCGCGCGCTGAGACGCTGCCGCGGCGCGGGGCCTGCTGTCCGCTATAACGGGCGGCGATGGAATCGAGCGCCTCCTGAGCGGGTGCGATCTCGTCGATGAGCTTGATGGCGCGCGCGCCCTCGGCATCGAACATGCGCGCTTCAGTGCCGGTGACCACCGACAGGTCAATGCCGCGGTGGTCGGCCACCGATTCGGTGAAGGTGGCGTAGGCCGCATCCAGGCGACGGTCGATCTCGGCGACAGCCTGGTCGGTGATCGGCTCGTGTGGCGAGCAGTCGTTCTTGTGGGCGCCGCGGTAGTAGGTGTTGAACTTGATGCCAAAGGCCTCTTCCGCCTTGCTGACCTCGTAGGTCTCGATGATCACCCCGATAGAGCCCGCCATGGCGGTAGGGCTGCAGACGATCCGCGAGCAGGCAGCAGCCAGCATGTAGCAAGCGGAGAAGGCGGCGAAGTTGATCAGCGCGGTGATCGGCTTGATCTCGGTGCTGACCCGGATGAAATCAGCCAGCTCCTTGCACCCCATGGCGGCGCCCCCGCCCGAGTGCATGTCGAGCACGATCTCCTCGACCATCTCATGCCGCAAGGCGGCGTGGATCTGGCCGCGCAGCTTCTCGTAGCTGAGGATCTCCTGGCACGCGCCGTCGATCTGTCCAGCTCGCGCGGTGAGGATGCCGTGCACCGGGATGATCGCCAGACGGCCAACCACTCGCAGGCTCTGCATCTCCCGCGATTCGGGCGAACCACCAGCATCCAGGCGCTCGGGCATGTCAGTCAGACGGCCGAGCAGGCGCGGCTCGAGCACCGCGCGCACCGTCTGCATCAGGTCGGGGGTCGCATAGAGCGGGGTGTTGAACACCAGCGACGCGAGATGCGGGTAGTTGATCAGTTGCGACATAGGATTCCCTCGATCTCCTGCATTTGTTTCGGCGTCGCGTTCAACGAGCGCTGCGTCTGCTGGGAGTCGTTCATGTTGAGCGGGGTGAGGTAGCGATCGCCGCCGGCGATCGGCGGCATGTTCTCCAGCCGGCGCACGTCGTTGACCGAGAGCCAGCCCCATTGGCGCCCGAGCGCGTAGGCGTCGTAGCGCGACTTCTGGTCTCCGCGAAGCAGACCAGACACGTTGAACTCGACATAGAGATCGCGACGCTCCGATGGCAGCAGCAGGTCGCGGCGCATGGCCGCCTCCCAGCGCTTGAGCCAGGGCAGCAGCGTGTAGATCACGAACCCGAGCGACATGGACTCGATGCCCGAGCCCCACGATGTGGACTTGTCGGTGAGCTGGACCATGTGCAACGGAATCTTGAACAGCCGGCAGATCTCCTCGACCGAGAATTTCCGGCTCTCGAGCAGCTGGGCCTTCTCGTTGTCCATCGAGAGCTGCTTGTAGCTCATGCCCTCTTGCAGCAGTGCTACCGAGAAAGCGTTGCGCAGACCACCGTGGCGCTCGGTGAACTTGTCGAGCAGCCGGTCGACTGCGGCCTGATCTTTGATAGCTGTCGCATCGCTGGGCCGCTCGATGACGCCGGACATGGTGGCGCCACGCTCGAACACTGCGGCCGCGTGCTCTTCGGTCGACATCGCCAGACCGATTGAGTCGGCGTTCGTAGCGATAGGAGACAGGCCGACGAACCCGTCGCGAGAGAAAGCCTTGACGTGGTGCATTTGCCGCATGCCGACGGTCTTGCCGACCTCAGGCAGGTGGTAGTACGGCAGGCCGTCACGGCCTTTCATGACCTGGCACTTCTTGGGATTGATCGGGATGAGCTCGATCGGATAGCCAGCCCCGTCGCGCTCGATCAAGGCGTAATGATTGCCCTCCAGCCCCAGGGCGCCCTGCCCCTGTTCGAAGTACTCGAAGGAGCTGTCCTTCTGGTTGGGCTGGGAATGCAGCAGGTCGTAAACCGGGTGCTGCGATGCCCGCTCGCGGCCGCCGTCGCCAGTGCGGCGGTAGAGCTCGCAGGGCAACTGCGCCACCGACTCGGCCAGCAGCGTGACACACGCACGCAGCGCGCCAACGCGCAGCGCGTTGTCGCTGTTGACGCCGGCGCCGGCCGATGTACGGGTGCGCGACATGCCGCCGATCCAGTTGGCCCAGTCGCCGCCCTTGGAGGCGCTGCGAGTGGGGGTGCTACCGAAGAGAGCGGGAAACCACATTAGCCGCCCTCCCCGTTCACCTTCGGTTGTCGTTGCGATGCCGCGGCACGCGCCACCAGCCAGGACCAGATGAGGCACAGCGAGCCAGCGACGATGTAGCCCGCCGGTGCCGAGAGCAGCCAGGCGCCGAACGACACCAGCGCTGCACCGACGAGGCCGACCAGGAAAGTCACGATTGAAATCAGCATGTCACGTCCGAGGTGTCGTAGATGGATTCCTGAGGCTCATCGTTCTCGGTGAGAACGGCCCGCCCCAGCGCCATGAGAATCGCGATCGGGCCATCGATCTTGTTCTCGGGCTTTTCCTTTCGCGGATAGATGTTGTCCTTGGCGTCTGCCTTGGCGATGACGTTGGAGGCCATCCACGTCAGCACCGGGTCACAGCTGTGACGCCAGCGGCCGCCAGTGATCGCCGCCTCCATCTCGCGCATCGCGGGGCTCATGTTCTGCACCGTGTTGCGGTACTCGATGATGTCAGCGCCATCGCTCTGCAGCTGGTGTGCCAACTGGGTAGCACGCCATGGGTCGTAGGCGATCTCGGTTATCTGGAAACGGCCGGAGAGGTCTTTGATGTCCTCTCGAATGACGTCGAAGTCGAGCTCCTCGCCGTCGGTGATGATCAGGTCACCGGAGTTGACCCAGCTCTCGTAGGCAGCGCGGTTGTTGCTCGCGCGCTCGATGGCACCTTCCGGCAGATAGCTGCGCACGAAGACGGTCCAGCGCGTCTTGAGCCGACCTTTCTTGTCCTCGATCTCATCGCGGAACAGCATCGCGATGGCGGCGATATCCGTCTTGCTGGCAAGGTCGACGCCAAGCCAGCACTCCTTGCCTTCGAAGTCGTCAAGCGTCAGCGTCTCGTCGCCGGCAGAGTGCCAGTCGGCCATGTTCAGCCAGGCCGTGCGGGCGCTGACCCAGACGTTGAGGTGCTTAGTGAGGAACGAGTTCTGGCGACTGGGATAGCGGATCGCGTCGCGCTGCGCCTTGAGCAGGAACTCTTCCGAGACTGACACACCGAAGTTGGGATTGGCCTTGCGCAGGACCGCGGGGTCTTGCCAATCATCGCCCTTGTCGATGGTGTAGATGATCCCGAACAGCTCTTCGTTGGGCAGCGCGTCGTCGAGCATCTGCTGGACCTGGCGCCGCTTGTCGTAGCAAGGCCCGGCGATGTTGAAGCCCGCGGTGGTGATGATGAACATCAGCGCCTGATCGCGGGCCCCCATGCCGGTGAGCATGGTGTCGTAGAGGTTCGGGGTCTGGTGCTCGTGATACTCGTCGACGAGTGCGCAACTGGGCGAGGAGCCATCACCGGGGTCGCCGATCAACGGCTCCAGTCGGCTGCCGTCTTCCGGTATCGAGATGTTCTTGGCCATGATCTCGATGCCGGCGGCACTGACCAGCGCCGGCGATTTCTGCAGCATCAGGCGCGCTGGGCGGAAAACCTCCCAGGCCTGCTTCTCCGTGGTCGCACCACAGTAGACCTCGGCGCCGTACTCGCCATCTGCGCACAGCATGTAGTTGGCCACGCCCGCGGCCATGACCGACTTGCCGTTCTTGCGCTCGACCTCGATGTAGGCCTCGGTGAATCTCCGCAGCCCGCTCTTCTTGCGAAGCCAGCCGAAAATGCAGCAGAAGATGAACAGCTGCCACGGCTCCAGCGCGATCAGTCGTCGCTCTCGCGCCCATCGCCCCTTGGTGTGGGGGAGCAGCTGCACGAAGACGCAGACACGCTCTGCGGCATCCTTGTCGAAGCGGTACTTGAACGCCCGACCCTTGGAGGCGGCCAGGTCGTCGAGGTGTCGCTTACAGGCCTGCTGCACCTCCTTGCAGGCAGGTATGCGGCCAGCCACGACGTCCCTGGCGTACTTGTTCGCGGCGTTGACGTTGGGATAGCTGGCCATTCGGGATCATCGCTTTTTGCCCACCAGTGCGGCGAAGGGGTTGGCGGCAGCTTTGGCACCCGGCACTGCCAGCCGGGCGCGACTGGAAGGATCCAGCCCGAGAGCGCTGCCGAACGTGTTCATCTGCTTGAGTGATTCATTGGCCACCGTGCAGGCCGGGTTCTTGGCCACCCCACCCATGGGGCTATCGACCGTCAGCCCATGCTGGGCGATGTTCTTCTCGGCGAGACGCCAGCGGTTGTAAGCGGCGCAGTAGGCCTCGAGGTTGGCCAGGTCGGAGTCCGTCAGAATCTTCGAGCTGACCAGCCAAGGACCAACCCGCTCCCACATCTCGACGCCGATCTCGGGCATCCAGTCAGGTGGCGGCGGCACTTCGGTCAGCGACTCCGCGACAGGCTCGTCGTGGTTCACCGCCCGCTTGCCGGCATTGCCCTGGACGGCTTTGAGGTGGCTCGGCTTGGGTTTGCGACCGCGTGTCATTTGCGAACTCCTCTCGCCGAACCTGATTTTTCAATTTCGCGGGTATAAAAATTGAGTTGAGGCGGCGGTGTCCGGGCTCGAAAGCCCCAGACTTTGACCCTCCCCCTCCCCTAGATGGGAATCCGTCTCATCCGCGCCCGCTCTGCGACTCGCGCGCCGTCTTCGCCTTGTGGCAGGCCGAACAGATGGCCTCGAGGTTGGTGTCCGCGTCGGTGCCGCCAGCCTCACGGTTGACGATATGGTCGACCTCGGTCGCCGGAGTGATGCGACCCTGCCGCTTGCACGGCTGGCATAGGTAGCGGTCTCGCTGCAGGATGCGATCACGGATGCGTCGCCAAGGCCGACCACCGCGCCCGCTCTGCCCGCGGCGGCGCTGCGTCCAGCCGGTTGCCAAGTGCGCATGCCCCTCGCAGTAGCCGTGACGCTCAGTCGTCGTGTGTCGGCAGCCAGGGGAGCGGCACGGGCGCTTAGCTTTAGCGGGCATGGGCTTTACCTTTCTGCGACGGGAGCTCAACGTTGTTGATCGACAACTAAGGAGGCGTGTAATGCAACGATTCGACAACCTGGCTTCAGCTCGACCCTTGCCGGTGTATCGCAGCGACAACGGCAACCTCTACCGCTATGCCATTGCCGCCATGAACCACGGCGGCGAGATCCTGATCGACTTCAACATTGAGTATCTGGATCAGGCGGAAGCAGTTGCTGAACTCATCAATCGCCAGGGGTATGCCGACGGCTCTGAACTGGAGAAGGTCGCAAGCAAGTAGTCAGGGGTGCCGGGGTGTGCATAGCTCCTTTAGCATCCCGCGCATCTCGAGTGCCCAGTCGGTCAGCCGACGCTCGCGGTCCTGCAGCAGCCAGTAGTCATCGTCTGCCAGGCACTGCATGTGGCCTGACTCGATTACAGGCAGTGCCGGCATCGGCGGCACCGTGCATTCAGGGCTGGTCGGTGTCGCTACTGTCGTCGCGCAACCGGGGATCGCCAAAAAACTCAGGGCGAACACCTGCGCGGCGCTGGGCCATCTGTTCACGTTCTACCTCCCGGGCCTGTGCCTGATCAGCGCGCTGGCGCTCATCGATTCGTCGTTCGACTGCCCGTGCTGCCTCAATGCCCTTGGTCCTCGACTTGGCCTTGTCGAGCTCGTCACGGGCCGCATCACGCTGCCCACGCATGAGCAGGGCCAACGAGGCAAGCGCACCCATGACCACGGCCACACATGCGGCAATCCAGCCGTAGAGCCGACTCATTGCAGCCGGCCCCGGATGTATTCGTCGATGGCCTTCTGCGGCACTAGCCGGGCGATGGCGCCAGCGACACCCACCACCGACGCCAGCACCGTGTAGGCCCACTCGGGTAGCAGCCCTTCCCAGTGCGGCAGAACGTCATGCAGCGCGAAGATCAAAGTCGAGAGGATCGCCAGCCGCACCGACCACAGCTTGTGTGCCTTGCGCGCTTCGGGTACCAGCTTCATCGCGTCTTCTCCGTCTTGAGCTGCAGCTGGCCGGTCCAGCCCTCATCCGTCGTCATCGCAGTGGTCGCATTGCAGGCTTCAAGCCGCGCATCCGCGGCACCGAGCTGATAGCGCACACCGCGCAGCTCTGCCCACGCGGCGTTGCGCTCTGCCTCGAACTGACCGGCCTTGGCCTGCTCTTGCGTCAGGGCGTACCAGAGCCCATACGCCACCGCGCGCTCGCTGGCCTGCTGCTCGACCACACGCCGGTCAGCGGCGCCCACCTGCATCTGAGACGACACCGCCCAGGCGAAGCACAAGGCCGCGACCAGCAGGTGCGACCGACTATCTCTGCTGAGCGACCGCCACCACCGCTTGATCATTTCCGCCTCAGTGCCGACGCAACGTCGGCGATGTTGTCCAGCAGCCGATCGACACGCTTCTCGAAGCCGTGCACGCCGATGTAGCCCAGGAAGGCCGCGAAGAAACGGCCGGTGTCGGCCTCGAATCCCCAATGCTGAATGAACGGCAGCGATGTCCAGGCCAGGAAGCCGACCATCAACGTCTCGATCCAGCGCTTCGGCTTGCGCAGCCCGCCGGACGTCAGCACGCGCAAAGACGACATGAATATCGCGCAGAGCGCCGCAGACTGGGCAGGCTCTCGGGCGAACGCGGAAACCGTCAGCCAGAGCTCAGTGATTTGGTCCGGCATCTCGATCCCCGGTTATGTCGCGCGGCTACCCTCGTTTGTGCGAAGCCCGGTGAATCAGTATCCAGGCGGGGATCATCGACAGATTGAGCAGTAACCGGCCGATGGCTGTTCGGTCGCTCAGAGCGATATCTACCGCCATGTCAGCACCACGAAACGCCAACAGCCCGCCGGCGGTCGCAATCACTAGATGGATGGCGAAGCGTGTCCAGCCATCATCGACGCGATTGAGCGCGATCAGACATTGGATGATGAGACCGACAGCGATCAGGAAATTGGCCGCAGCCATCAGGGAACCGATCATGCCGCCACCTCCTCCTGCCACACGTCCCGCGCATGTGCCGGGCGCAGGCCCTCGATCAGCATCTCCTGCACCCGCTGGGCCGCCTCATCCTTGGTGATGCGGCCGTCGTTGTCCGCATCGAGCCCGGCATTCTGGCGGTACGAGACACGGCCCTCAGTGAACAGCACCGCGCCACCCGGGCGCCCCACATAGGCGGGCAGCAGGATGGCTAGGTACATATCGGGCAGCGTCGAGATGCGGCGGTGATAGGGGCGGAAGTAGTCCTCGACGAATGCAAGCTGCTCGACGGCGGTCATCGCCGCCAGCGCGTCGGTCGTCGTGCCCAGGCCGCGGGCGGTCAGCGGCATGAACTGGATCAGGCCGGTAGCGCCAGAGCCCGCCGCATTGCGCACGGCAGGGTCGAACGTCCGGCCAGTCTCGAATGCCATGCAGGCCATCAGCCAGTTGACGTGATCGAGCGACCAGCCGAAGCGCGCCGCCAGCGCGAACAGCGCATCGACGAAGGCGTCGGACACATGAGCGCCCCAGGCGAGGCGCACGCGCAGCGGATAGCGACCGCTGCCGATCATCTCGACATCTCGCATGAATCGCATGGGGAACTCCGAATAAAGGGCGGCGAGAATAGAGATATCGCCACGGGATACGAAAAGCCTTGCGATAGGAACAATGTTCCTATAAGATAGATTCATCGGATCGGGAAACGCCCACCGACAAACACCAGGAGAACGACATGAACAACGCCATCCGCAGCATCGCCGACGACAAAACCCGCGCTTTCGCCGAAGCCTGCTACGACACCAACGATCTGAACGATCTGCGTGAAATGACTGAAGCCGACGAAACTGATATGGCTGAGTGGAAAATCGATGCCAACCAGTGGCGAACAGCTGTCAACGCAGCTATCGCCGACATGGAAGCGGACGCAGAATGATCAAAGCAAACGACCAGGAGCAAAGAAAAATGGAACATCACGTAGCGATCCACGGCGGCGACGTAATCGGCATGGCAAGCAGCAAGAAGTCTGCAATCGAGCTGTGCGAATCCATGGGCTATGAAGTACTGCCGGAAGACAATGGAGGCTTGATCGACTTCTACGATGAGGAAGACGGCCCAGGCGTGGCGCAGTACGAAGCGGATGGCCGTGGCGTATGGATTGTCGCGACAAAATGATCAACGCCGCAGAACATCATGACCCGGCCCTGGCGCCGGGCCTGATCCGCAGATGCATCGAGATATCAGGGTCTCAGCTCAGCCTGGCGTCACGCCTCGGCGTATCAGCCAGGTTCCTGCGGATGGTATCGGCCAACGAGCGCCGCATGGACTACTGCATGCAGGTGGCGCTTGAGCGAATCATCGAAGAGGCCGAATAAGTTGCCGCCCATGCCCTGGGAAACGTGGGGGAGCACGCGGGAGCGAAGCAAGGGCGGCGAACAGGGTCAGAAACGACAGCGCCCCGAACGGTCGAAACCGATCAGGGCGCAGAAATCACAAGATAGCTGAACTGTACCGCCTTCCCCCCTCGATTACAACATATAGTGTTCAGGCGGCCATTTCTGACTGCTGGCTAACCACATCCAGTAGCCGAGCGCGCGCCTTCTCTGCCGATCGTTCCAGTGCCTTTCGGGTACCGAACACCTCGCGAGCAGAGACCGGGCGCCACTGCTTGAAGCGGCACCGCTGGCGGCCGGCACTGTAGGCCGGGGATAGCGACCAATCAGCGCGGCGCAGAGACCACTCCTCCGCACCCCAGCCGCCGAATGCAGGCCAGCCCAGCCGCTGCAGCACGATCAGCTGCGCGTCGCGCACCTGCGCCAGGGTGAGGCCGCGATGCCCACCTTTGATCGCCTCGATCCGCTCGCGGTCTCCAAGGACTGGCCGCACCCACGGCTGCCCTGGGATCGCATACCCCGCCAGCAGCACGGCCATTCTCTGCCGCTCGGTGAGGTGCGCCAGCAGCGCCTGGGCCATTGACCGCCAGCGGCAGGCATGCCGATATCGCTCCGCCGCCTCCATGACATGATCGACCCGGCCAGTCACCTCGCCGCGCCCCTCGCCCACACCCGCCAGCGGCGACACTTTGTGATGCCCCAGGTTGAGGTGCCGGTAGTCCAGCCGCCACTCGATCTCGACCTCGATCAGCTCATCGAGACAACGGCGCAGCGCCCGGGCTCTCAGCGTGCTGCCCTCCGGCTCGCGGCGGATCACCGCCAGCAGTTGATTGATCCCCATCAGCTCCAGTTGCCGCATGCTCTCCCCCTATCCCCTGGTTCTTTGCCACTCCGAGCCCGAGCCTCTACCACTCACGGCCCAATCCTTTACCACTTAGGGCCAGAGCCTTTACCAATCAGGGCCTGACCCTTACCACTTCGTCCCGTGCGGCATTGCCTGCCGCTGCTCGATGATCGTCGGCGGCCACCCGGCGTACTCCCTCAGTACCGCTTTGGCCTCCTCCAAGCCGCGAGCCAGCACCGCGCAATAGCCGCGGCGATCAGCCTTCTCCAGCCACTCGCGCTGGCTTGCTGCCGTCGCCGCGTGATTCGGCGGCGTCGCCTTGAACTCCACGTAGAGCCCGAGCCACCCGCCGCGGCCTTCCATGACCACCAGGTCGGAGACACCCGATTTCACGCCCTGGCGTTTCAGATCCACCGCCGTCTTCTTGTTGCGCTGGCCACCGTTGGGCACGTGATAGATCACCTCGTACAGATCGCCCACCGGCGTGCCGCGCTGCTGCTCGCCGAACAGCCAGCGGATCAGCACCATCTGCTCGAGACCCTCATGGTCGACCCGTGGGGCCCGGGGCGCCCGCGCTGGCCGGCGGCGCGTCATAGCTGCCTGACTCACTGGTAGCGCTCCTCGGCCCATGCCTTCCAGTCGAAACCGCATTCGCAAGCGCCGTTCTGAGAGAATCCAGCATCGAGGCCGCAGTCCGGACAGCACGGAAGCGAGACGACGATCTTGGTACCAGGTGGGAAGGCGCTGGCCGAGAACTCGATATCCTTCAGGCCGCGCTCAACATCCATATCGCCCTCGGCCTTGCATTCCCAAGCTGGCACATGCTGATCGCAGCTCTCGCCCCCATAGATGTCGGGCTTCATCTCGGCCCACATCGTCTCTTGGTATCGGATATCCGCCATCAGTCCTGCCCTCCCTCGGCCTGGCGCGGTGCGCGGCAGACATCACGTGCCGTGTCTCGCAGCAGCTTCGCCACCTGGGCGCCGGTGTATGGGCCGGGGCGCGCCTCGAAAATCTGAGCTATCTGCTCGGACAGCTCGCTCTCGTGGCGGATCATCTCCTCTTCGATCAGCGCCATCATGCTCAGGCTGGCCTGCTGCTTGAGCACGTACTGCTGTGATTGCGAGCTGTCGGCGTCTTCCATCCACAGCCCGTTGCCCATCGGGCGCAGCGTCAGAACGTCATCCATTACCCAATCCTCTGATGCTCGAGCACGTGACGCAGCACGCCCTCTGATTCGTCATCTACCCAGTCGGGCTCTGCCGCCAGCTCGGCCGCGCACTGGTCGCACACACTGTGATAGCGCCCGCTGCACAGGACCGTGTTGAGGCGATGAGCCGAGCAGAAGTAGCGCTCGCAACTCACCTCGTCTTCGCCGTGCATGCCACCGCAGGCGTAGCTCAGGCCGCGGTCGATCTGCTCGGAGCAGCCGGGGTGGTCACACGTCGCCGGATGGGCGTAGCCGATCGGGCGCCCCTGGCTGTCGGTACCGCAATCACTCCATCCCATCAATGCCCCCTCGCCTGCCGGCGTGCCCAGCGTTGGTAGTCGGCCACGATGCGATCGAGCATCTGGCGCGCTTGGTCGTTCGTGTCGAGCTCCCGGCGGCTCTCGATGCCGCAGGCCTGCCGGATGAACTCCGCGGCGTCCTGCTCATCGTGCGTGCCGTCAGGCAGTTGCCCGGGCGTCAGCCCCTCGCGATGCCGGCGGCGATGGTCGAGATAGAGCCGGAACTGCGGATTGGCGCCGATCAGCGCCGCTCGGGCCGCCTGGGTGTCCGTGCGTCTCACTGACCCACCCCCTCGGCACGGCGACGGCTCATGCAGTGGCAGCAGTACGGCTCGCCCGGGTCGTAGCACATCGCGCCGCGGGCCTGGCCACAAAGGCCGCAATGGCGGCGGGCTGGCCCACGGCGGCGGCGCGGGCGGTTGTAGCGGGTGGATCGGGTCACTGGATCACCTCCAGGTTCTCGGGCGAGATGACAACGCGATACGGGCCAACGACACCGGGATACCAGCAGATCCAGATGTCACGGCCCGCGCGCCGAATCAGGCCTGCGGCATTCCGATAGCGGCAGCCCTCCTCGACAAGCTCATCCGTGATGACCTCGCCGCTGTAGTCGGTGTGACTGGAGCGGCAACGCTGACCGGGACCGGTGGGTTGTAGACCGCGGTGGCTCATACGCAGTACCTCCGGCCGCGGTAGTGCGGGCGGTTGCGCGAGAGCTGGCAGTCAACGCAGCTCGGCAACACCTCGCCCTGGCGCTTCATCTTCCCCAGCGTCTTGAACTCCCGGCATGCCGGGCACTGGATGCGGGTCGGGGCTCGTCTCATCACGCCGCGGCCTCCTGCAGCACCTGGGCCACACTCTCCGGCCACTTGAGCTGCTGCACGGCAACGCCGTCGCCATGCTTTTTGCCGGTATCCATCATCCGACCGCCAGCAGCACGGCCGCGCTCGGTCATGACCCAGTGCGCCTTGCCCTTCGCGTCACGCTCCTGGCGCTGGTAGCCCAGGTCGCGTAGCGAGCGATTCACAGCGATCGCGCTCATGTCCAGCGGCAGGCCCAGCTCGGTCGGTGTGAGCAACCGCTCATTGATCGGGCTCAGCAGGTGGGTGGCACCCAGCTCCGCGAGCAGGTCGACACCGGTGCGGCGTACCACGGCCTGATTGACGCTCAGCATCCGCATGTTGTCGTCGAGACCGAAGGCTCGGGCGGCGCCGTCCAGCGCGCTGGCGATGGCCGAGGCGCGGGCGATGTCCGGCAGATGATCGTTTGCCGCCGGCGCCGGGGCGGTAGGCGCCTCGTAGCGGCCATGGCGGCGGATCGCCGGCAGCACCTCCTCGAACACCCAGGACTCGAAGCGCTCAGCGCTCGGCAGCTTGCTCTTCACGATCATGCGATAGACGTCCGGCTCGCGAATCACGCTGAACGCCTGCACGCCACTCACGGTGGGGATGTCCCGTTTCAGGACACCCCTGCAATGGTCCTGGATCGCCTTCGTCGGGCGGGCATACCCCAGCGCGGCGGCGATGTCTCGGGCCACAAACAGGGTTTCGCCGTCGTCGGCCTCAACGACGCGCACCTGCTGGCTGTCGAACTCGAACGGAATCAGCTGCGTCATGTTCACGCCCTCCCCGTGGCGGCTTTCAACATCGCCAGCCCCTGGCTGGCATTCATGCGGTGCGGCAGGCCCGCGGCCTCCGCCTGCTGCTGGGCGGCCTCACGGCTGGCGCGCTCGGCCAGCTCGGCGCGGTTGCGAGTGCCGTCGCTCTCGATCAGCCCCTGGGTCGCAAGCGGCTGGCCAGCCATCACCCGATTGACCAGCGCCCCGTACTCGCGGCTGAAACGCTTCTCCAGGCGGACGCGGACGCTCTGCGCCGTGGTGCCATGGATCTCGCGCCAGCCGATCGCCTGCCCGGCCATGCGCACGGCGTCGTGGCTCCAGCGCCAGCCAGATGGGTCGTGGCAGTGCGCGCAGGCCTCACGCCATGCCGCATCGACTGTCGGCAGCCCCACATCCTCGGGCCGCGGCTCGCACATCGCGGCGAACGGCACCGGCTGCGGCGGCCAGGCCTCGTCGCCGCTCTTGGCCGCGTCGCGCACCTGCTGGCGTAGCCGTACCAGCCCCAGCTCCAGGTGCCGGGTCGTCAGATGACCCAGCTCGGCCAGCCACGTGCCGTCGTCGTAGTCACCCCACTGGCTGACGAACTTCCCGGCGTAGAGCGAGCGCATCGCGTCGAAGAGGTAGTCGATGCTGCGCTCAGTGAGCGGATGACCATTCGCCGTCGAAGCACGCTCCGCCCCCGGCTGGCTCTGCGCGTTGCTGGCGGTCCCGCTCCCTTGCCTCGGCAGCTGAGAGACGGCGCGATTGAGTGCGTGGGCGGCCGTTTGCATGAGCGGCACCTCCGGTCGGTTGCGGTTGGGATTGGGCGAAGCGCTGGTCGCGGCGCAGCCAGTCGACGAGCTTGGTCGTCCAGGCCATGGCGCCGTATCGGCGGCCGCTGTCGGCGTGGTGAGCGGTGAAGCTGGCGAGCTGGGCGTCCGCCGGCTGGGTGTCGATCGGCAGGCCGGCGCGCTGGCACGCCGCGGCGAGGTGCTGCGGATCGGGCTGCCAGTCGAGCGTCATCGGGAACTGCCGGGCAGCGGCCGCCAGCGGCTGTCCGTCGTCGGCGAACTGCTGGGCGTGATCGAGCGGCACGCCCCCGGTGTGTGTGTTGGGGTTGGTGGTAGGTTCTTTGGTAGGTTCAAGGGGTGTCACCGGTGACACCCTCCCCCTGTCACCGCTGTCACCCCGGGGTGCCAAATTGACACCCTCCCCGGATTGGGTAGAGATAGTAGGGGTGTCAGATTGACACCCTAGCCCGACGGCCAAGCGGTAGCGGTTCGACTGCTGGCGACCATGGCGATCCTGCCGCTCCTCAACGGTCACCAGCCCGCGCTGCTCGAGCAGATCGATGGCACGCTGGACACTGCGCACCGAACAGCCCATCTCCTCGGACATCGCCCGGATCGACGGCCAGCACACGTGCTCCTCGTTGGCGTAGTCAGCCAGCAGCATCAGCGCGAGCCGAGATGGCGTCTTGACGTCCGTGGGCAGCGTCTTCAAAGACTGACGCGCCCAGCTCATGGCGAATAGGCTCATCAGCTCACCCGTGCATCGAACGCGGGCAGCGGCACTCCGGCCGGGAGCTCGATACCCAGCGCCAGGGCAAGGAACCGCTCGGCTTCGCGTGTGTGGTAGCTGATCGTCTTCGCCCGGCGGGCCTCAGCGGCGGCGTCGAACGGTTTGGCGCGGCGCATCAGCTCCGCAGTGGCCGCGTGATAGCGCGCGCCGGCGTGGGCCAGCTCCAGCTGGCGCTTGGCCTCGTCCATGGGACGCTCGCCGGACAGCTCGGCACGCAGGCGATTGATGCGGCTGATCTCGTCAGAGAGGTCGCTGGTGAGCCAGCTCGAAAAGCTGGGCTTCTTGGTCATGGTCATGGTGCGCTCCCCCGAAGCGTTCCCGCCGCCGGCGAGCGGCCGATCAGCGGGCAATAGAGGGCCATGCCGCCAGCGGTTACAGTGGGAGTTCTCACACAACCGACTGAGGTACCGGCGACATGGCCAAACTGACGACTGACCAGAAGCTCGACGCGATCCTGGTTATGCAGGCCGAGATTCTGGGAAGAGTGGAAAAGCTCGAGAAACGGGTCGGGCGCGAGAACGCGCGCGGCGACGCCCTTATGGATGAGTTGGTGGCGCGAGGAGGTGTTGAGGTATACCCCAGTATCAATGCCCTCTCTGGCATTGAATCGCTGATCGACACGGACACCGGGGACGCGATCATCAGCGCCATTGACGATCTCGCCCTGGCTGTCAGCCAAGCGCGAAACTAAGCGCGCGCTCATGCCTCACCTTCGAAGCGGTTGGCCATCTCGCTGTAACGCCGGATGGCCTTCACGTAGCGACTCGCGGCGCCGTGCCAGATGATTCGCTTCTCGATGGGGCCAAACCGCCGTTCGACGATGTGGCGCGAACGGGGATGGCCAAATGGCACCGATTTCGCTTGAAGCCTCCCCATGCCGGCACCAATCATCAGGATGTAGCCGGTCTTCTTGTGGGTAAGCTCGAACCGATCAAAGTCCCACTCGTCGTCGCGTTTCAGTGATCGCCTCAAGCGGCGAGCTTCTTCGTAGATCATGGTGTGCTCCCCCTGTATGCGCATCCAGACCCATCAGGCCCGCTGTGCAGCACTCGTCCGCCGAGTACGATGAGCCTCATCGGCCTGCAGTCTTCCGCAGGTCCGCCCCTCGATCTCGAATTGAAGATTCGCGGGCAGCGCATCAGGCCACTGGCTGACGGCGCCCTTGGATCGGCCAAGGGCTTTTGCTGCTGCGGTAGTGCCACCGAAGTATTCGATGACGTCCTGTTTGGTCATGGGCGTTCTCCTATGGCGCCCGCTGAGTTTATTTTTCTAACCGCCAAAGTGCAAGAAACTGAACATGCTCCCGTTTAGACTACTGAACATGAACGAATCCATTGGCAGTCGAATCAAGCGCATGCGGGAGAGCGCCGGGCTATCTCAAGACAGCCTGGCTAAAGCTGTGGGAAGGTCGAAAAGCTCAGTCAGCCAGTGGGAGTCAGACGCGACGAAGCCGAAGGGTGACGCGCTGTTCAAGCTGGCAAAGGCCCTTGGCTGCTCCCCGTCGTGGCTGCAGGAAGGCGGTGATGAGCCACAGGCGGTGGCTGGTCATGCTCTTGATGACGCACTCGCGACCGGCCCGAAGTTCGAGGGCATGGCGCCAGAGATATCTTGGGTGCAAGCGGGAGCGTGGACAGAGGTCTGCTATGTCGATATGGACCCCGAGACGGTCAAGTGGTACCCGCGGCCGCCAGGGGCCAGCGCTCAGACCTTCGTGCTGCGCGTAGTGGGCGAGAGCATGCTGCCGGAATACTCCCCGGGCAGGCTGATATTCGTCGACCCGGAGCGCATCGCCCAGTCGGGAGATGACGTGATCGCGGTCATGATCGAGACGAGCGAAGCGACATTCAAGCGCTACCTGGAAGAGCCGGGAAGCGGCCGACTGCTCAAGGCGCTCAACCCGTCATGGCACGAGCCCTACATAGCCATCAACGGTAACTGCAAGATCCTCGGCGTCGTCGTCGCCGACATGCGCATCCGATAGCCCCTTCGATACCCCTGCCATAGAGAGCCCGCCTAGCCCGCGGGCTTTTTTTGCGCCCGATGTTTAGTTTTCTGAATTTTCTGTTTGACGATGGCGTTTAGATAGATATACGCTGTGTTCAGAAAAACAGACGCAGGAAGCTGAACATGGAAATCATCCAATCCGGGTGGCGCGCAAAAGCAAACCCCGACAGGACCAAGGGAGAGCTCGCCCCGCGCGAAGCCGCCCACCTGATCTGCCTCGCCATCGGCATGACTCGCAAAGAGATCGCCAGGGCGACCAACTGCCAACCCTCGACGGTGGCAAAAAGCCTCCAGCGCGCCTACTGCCGGCTAGGCGTTGATAGAGCTTCAGCGGCTGTTGCTGAGGCTATGCGCCGCGGCTGGATCGCCCCGCTGCTGCTGGCGATCACGATCAGCGCGATCTCGCCCGACGTGCACATGCAGCGCCTGCGCTCCAGCGGCGGCCGCCAGACGATCAGCATCACGAAGCTGACCCGCCGCCAGGAAAGCCACGACGTCAGCGGGGTGGCCGCATGAGCCTCAAGACCTTCTGCTACCCGGCGCACCAGATCGTTGCTGTCTACGACGAGCAGCTCTGCACCAACGGCCAGCCCGACCTCGGCGTCCAGTATCAGGGCCGCCTGCGCGAATGGGGCGCACCCGCCAGCGGCTACCGCCCGGCGCTCTTCCTGCCGGCCAAGCAGCGCATCGTCGTCATCACCGACAAGTGCTTCGGCCGCGAGATCAACGCCCGCGCCTGGATCGCCGACCAGATCCGCCTGATCGCCATCGCCCGCAAACGCAAGGAGGAGGCCTCATGCGCCTGATCACCAGCCCCCTGGCCGGCGTGGCCGCCACGATCACCACCCTGGTGGTGCTCACCGTGGCTTCTACCGACCTGCTCGGCCCGAGCGACTACGACGTGCAGCTCATGCAGCAGGCCCGCTACTGCGACGGCGTCGCTACCTGGCGCGCCGAAGCCGCCCGCGGCGTGCCACCGGCCCGCCGCTACGGCCACCCCGACTACGACGGCATCGCCGCCGAGGTCTGCGCCCCGTCGCTCAGCAGCACGAACAGCAACGCCTACGCCAGTAACTGATTGACGCAGCCGCCAGCGCACGGCGGCCTGCAACTGAGAGCGTCCGCGCCGCGGGCGCTGCCAGATGCAGCAGCTCTTTAACAACTCGGACCCCACGCGGCACCCGCAGCGCAAAATCTGCGGGTCATCGGGAAGGGCTCTGCAGCGTCGGTGGCTTAACCACCGGGTGAATCTGCGGGCTCGGTGAAGCAGAGCCCTTCCCGATGCGGTGAAGTTGGCCAGCCGTTGAGCCAGAACGTCACTGCTGCCCGCTTAGGGCCGGCCAAACGCTATGGCAATGACCGTCGCAGGGCTCTTGAGTACGCGATCAAGGGTATCGCTCGAAAGACGGCCACCGCATCGCCCAGCAGCGAGCCGACAACCAAGGCTGCGGAAGCTGCCCCGGACGCTGTAACCGGGATCGACAAGGGAGACGCCGGCCCTCCCCGACAAGCTGCCGGCTATCAGGAGATTCGGCCCATGTAGACAGCAACGGCGAGAGCCGCCCCCGAGCGTCGAGTTGTGCCACCACCAGCCAGGGCATCCAGGGCTGTACCACTCGACGGAACCATGAACCTGTGAAAGGCGCCAACCGCGAATGGCAGCGCCCGGAGGAAGCCCGACGCCCAACCCATAGACGACCGCGACGGCTGCAATTCGCAGCGGCCGAACCGGCGCCGCGCCAGCAGGGCGATATCTGCTGGCCATCGGGAAGGGCTTTCCCGCGGCCGTTTCCGCCCCGGCGCGATCGCGGCGAGAGCCCTCCCCGATGCCAAGGCATCTCCTGCGTACCACTTCGCCCGGCCCCGCGCCGGGCGCTTTTCAGATGCCCAACCGGTAAAGATTCCTTACCAGTTCAACGCCCCATGCCGGGCACAGGAGGATCACATGTCGACGTTCGCCGTGTTCGGCATGACTGAGGCGCACGCCAAGCAGATGGCTCAGCGGCTCAAGCCGAAGTACCTGCCGAAGCAGCAGCGCTGGGAGACCCAGGCCGAGTACGAGGCAAGGGCTGCCGAGGTCGCTGAAAAATACCTGGATAGCGAGCGAGCTGTGCAGGTGTCGCCGCTCTTCGACGCCCCCCAGTTCTGCGACCAGTTCATGGACCTGGCACGCCGCGCTGGTCGCAGCCGGTCGCTCACGATCCGCCGTCGAGAGACGCGCGTCATCAATGAAGGCAAGAAGCAGTGCCGGCGCACGACGTGGCACGAATACCCTTAGGAGAGCCCAATGACGAGCCTACGCCTCAACCTCGGCCACGAGCTGGTGGTGGACAACTTCGCCGGCGGTGGTGGTGCCAGTGAGGGTATCGAACAAGCCCTGGGGCGGCCGGTGGATCTGGCGATCAACCACGACGCCGCCGCGATCGCCACCCACACCGCCAACCACCCTGAGTCGCGCCATGCCGTCGCCGACGTCTGGGACATCAACCCCGACGAGGCCACCGGCGGCCAGCCAGTCGGGCTGGCGTGGTTCTCGCCAGACTGCCGCCATCACTCCAAGGCTAAGGGCGGGCGCCCGGTGAGCAAGAGCGTGCGCGGCCTGGCCTGGGTATCTGTGCGCTGGGCAGCCCGGGTGAAACCGCGGGTGATCATCTTGGAGAACGTCGAGGAGTTTCTCGACTGGGGCCCGCTGGTCAAGAACGCCAAGGGCCAATTGGTGCCAGACCCGGCGCGCAAGGGCCAGACGTTCCGCGGCTTCGTCCGCTCGCTCAAGCGACACGGCTACAAGGTCGACTGGCGCATCCTGCGAGCCTGCGATTACGGCACACCGACGATCCGAAAGCGGTTGTTCCTGATCGCTCGCCGCGACGGCCTGCCGATCTCCTGGCCCAAGGCTACCCACGGCGACCCGGCGGCGCCGGCTGTCCAGCGAGGCAAACTTGCCGCTTATCGCACCGCCGCCGAGTGCATCGACTGGTCTATCCCGTGCCCCTCGATATTCGGCCGTAAGCGTGAGTTGGCAGAGAACACGATGAAGCGGATCGCCAAAGGCGTGATGCGCTATGTCGTCGAAAGCGGCGATCCGTTCATCGTGAAGTGCAACCACACGGCCAGCTGGTATGACGCCTTTCGAGGGCAGGGAGTGGGCGAGCCACTGCAAACGCTCACCACCTCGCCAGGCTTCGCGGTGGTCGCGCCCCACATCACGAAGTTCCGCAGCGGCGCCGTGGGCCACCGTGCTGACGAGCCGATGCACACCATCACGGCCAACGCCAACGTGAACCGGCCCGGCGTGAACCCGGGCGGCGCCGCGCCGCTGGGGCTGGTGTCGGCAACGATGGTGCAGACCGGTTACGGCGAGCGCCCAGGCCAATCGCCGCGCACGCTCGACCTGCAGAAGCCGCTCGGTACCGTTGTCGCCGGCGGCGGAAAGCACGCACTGGTGGCCGCGTTTCTGGCCAAGCACTTCACCGGCGTAGTCGGCGACAGCCTGACCAACCCGGTGCCGACGATCACTGCCACTGACCACAACGCCCTGGTCGCCGCCAGCATGGTGAACCTCAAGGGCAGCGAGCGCGGCGGCAGAGACATCGCCGAGCCGATGCCGACGGTATGCGCCGGCGGCACCCACGCCGCGGCTGTCGCCGCCTTCCTGGCGCCCTACTACGGCAGTGGGTCCGGCGAAACCGGCCGCGACCTCAACGCCCCGGCGCCGACGGTCACAACCAAGGACCGCTTCCAGCTGGTCACGGTCACCATCGCTGGCGAGCAGTACGTCATCACGGACATCGGGATGCGCATGCTGCAGCCGCACGAGCTCGCCGCGGCGCAGGGCTTCCCCAGTCATTACCGATTCGCCGAGATCGACGGCAAGCCGGTACCGAAGCACACCCAGGTGCGCCTGATCGGCAACAGCGTGTGCCCGCCCATGGCCCGCGCCCTGGTCAAGGCCAACTTCACCCACGAGCAGAAATTCATGGCCGCGCCGGCGAACGCTGCGTGAAGCCAAAACAACGCCAGGAGACAAGACGATGCACCTGAGAAACTCGGCCACCTACCGCGCCTCTCTGCCCGACGCTAAAACGCTTGAGGAGAGCCTGACGGAGAGACTGCCCTATCGAGACCTGCACGATTCGGAGCTGACTCGGCTCTGCTTCGTACCCAACGCTCGGACCGGGGAGCTGGTCACCAGCTTTGACAATGGCTACTCAATCACCATGCGCGTCGACGAGCGGGTGATTCCTGCGAAGGTCCGCCAAGCACGCTTCGAAGAAGAGATCGAGGCTTTCGAGAAGCGGAGCGGCCGTTATCCATCACCCGAGGAAAAGGCCGGCATCCGCGAACGCATCCTGGGCGAGCTGTGCAAGAGCGCGCTGGTCGATTACCACACCGTCAACGCCTACTACCACCCCGCCAGCGAGCTGCTGTTCGTTGATACCGCCTCGAAAAAGGATGCCGACCGCGTCATGCGTGCGCTGGTCATGGCGTGCGACACCGTCAAGACACAGACGATCCACGTCAACAGCCTGACCAAGGGGCTCACCGCAAAGCTGATCGACCACATCGAGAACGGCACCGCCGAATACCGTCCCTTCGGACAGCTCGGAATCGACGACACCGTGAAGATGGCTCACGCCACAGGCGGAGAAGGCACGGAGCGGGTCACCTACCAGTCAGTCGACGTCGGCAGCAACCGCGAAGTTCTGAAGCAGCTACACCGCGGCTTCGAAGTCGAGGACTTGGGTCTCGTCTACCGGTCGGTGTACTTCCGACTGACCAAGGACTTCAAGCTCAAGTCCATCACCTGGGACATTCTCATCGAGCCCGATGAAGAGTCCGCCGGCGAGGACGAAGCTCATGCCTGGCGCGTCAATGCGATGGTCGGCATTTCCCTCCTGGTCGAGATCGTCAACGAGCTGTGTGCCCTGGTCGACTTCGAGTTGCCGGCCTTGCCCGAAGCTCCCTCCAAAGACGGCGATGAAGCCACTGGCCAAAGCGGCGAGGCCGAGACACACACGCCGACACCGTAACGAGAACGCCGGGCCCGCCAGCCCGGCGGACACCTCACAGGAGGCATTCATGAAAGACAACCCTTTGAATCGGCTCCGTGTCCGCCGCGGATCGGAGCTGCCTTGGGCAAAGCTCGATGAGCGCAAGGTTGCAGAAATCAACGCCATCGTCGATCGGCGCAACGAGCTACGGCGGGAGCTGAGCGAACTCACCAACGCCAAAATCGCGGCGCGATACGGGGTGCACCAGCGCACCATCGATCGCGTCACCACCGGGGAAAATTGGGGGCACGTGCCATGCCATACGTAACCGTCGATGTGGATGTGGATCTTAGAGAATTCGATACCGACGACCTTGCCGAAGAGCTGAAAAAGCGCAACCGGCAGGCTGCTGAACCAGGGCAACAGTCGAATCTCATCGACTGCACCTGGGACCCGATCGAGGGAAAGAGCTTCAACCAGCTACTCGATGCGGTCTATGAGGCTCGAATCCTGGGGAAGGATGCCAGGGTGCTGGAGCTGATCGACCGCCTTATCTACTCGGCCACCGGCCGCATCGTCTGAGGCTCACATGACCATCACCGTCTACACAGGCCCGGCCTGCCCACGTTGCGAAGCCACCAAGCGCGCGCTCGACAAGGCGGGCCACGGGTACAGCACGTGGGACACCGGCGAATCAGATCGCGAGCGTTTCCGAGCCGCCGGCCACCGGTCACTGCCGGTGGTGGTGGTCACCAACGACCACGGCGAAACGCTCGACGAGTGGTCGGGTTTCCGCCCGGACAAGATCAGCGAACTGGAGCAGCAGCCATGAATCGAGAGGTGCAACGCAACGCTCCTGGCGGCGGCCGGCTTTGGCTATCGGCAGGCGCCTGGAAGCTGGGCGGCCAGCAGCCGGTGCCGCATCTCCACCAGCAGCCGGCGAGCAAGACCCGGACCACCACCGGCGACCTTAGCAGCCAGGAACGGCAGCGCGCCGCGGCAGAGAAGCGGGCCCGGCGCCAGGCCAAACGAGCGCGGGACGCCCGCCGCCAGCAGGAGGGGCAGCAGCAATGAACATCGCATGGAAGATCACGGCATGGCTGTCCAGTCGCCGACGCATCGCTGACTGGCTCATCACTCGGAGCCAGCGAACACCCTACTTCGACATCGTGAAGAACGGCGAGAACTACATGCGCCGCTGGTGGCTGTTCAACCCCTACGACCACGAGACACGGAAAACCCGACACCGGTGGTGCCCGATCTCGATCCGCGTTCACCACATCATGAAGCCCGACGATGATCGCCACCTGCATGACCACCCGTGGAACGCTCGAACGATCATCCTCCGCGGCAGCTATCTCGAGGAGGTGGCGCCGTACAGCGGCCCGGACATGAACGGAGGATTCCGCCACGGGCTGGGCTCACTTCGAGTCCGCCAGCGTGGCGACACCGCTCGAATCGGCTATGGGCAGTTTCACCGCATCACCAGCGTCAGCCGCGACGGCGTCTACACCCTCTTCATCTCCGGCGCGCACCGGGGCACCTGGGGCTTTCTCGTCGGCGGGCAAAAGGTGCCCTGGCGCGAGTACCTGGGCATCAAGGAGTGAACCACCATGGCCATTCAGATCGAACACCCAATCACAGGTCGGCTGGTCGACTTCTTCGAGCTGGCTGAAGAGACCGGGCTGCACGAGAACACCCTGCGCAAGCGGTATCAGAAAGGCCGACGCGGCGCGGCGCTGATCGAGCCGGTCTCTGAGAAGACGCACCGGCAGCGAATCGAATCCAGCCAACCGGCCGCCGTTCGCCGCCGGATGCTTCAGCAGCGCGCCGACTACCTCGCCTCGCCCGCGGGCGTGCTCGCCACTCACCTTTTCCGCGACTACCGGAGCGCGCGGTGACGCTCTACATCGTCGCCCCGCTCTGCGTCGCTCTGGCTGCCAGGGCGGCCGGGTGGTGCCGGCGCCAGATGGCCGCCACCAACCGCCAGTGGGCCGACGACAACCGCGACTGACCAACCACACGAGGCAGCCATGACACCACCGGCCAACATTGCCGCTTCCCTGCTCTGCTCATTCCTCGCCGCTCAAAGGATCGACGCCGTGGTCGAGAAGCGCGCCCAGGCTGACCTCGAGTCGGCGCTCATCGCCGGCGGCTGGCGCTTCTCCCGCGAGCACCGACTATCCGATCGGGATATCCCCGACTTTCTGGTGAAGGTCGAGGACGTCGCGGTGGTGATCGAGCTGAAGATCCGAGCGCAGCGTAAGCGGATCTATCGCCAGCTCGAACGCTATGCCCTTCACGATTCAGTCGACGCGGTGGTGCTGCTGACTGGTACCGCGATGCAGCTACCGCTAGAAATCAACGGCAAGCCCGCGCGGGTTGCCTCTCTCGGAGCCGGATGGCTATGACGAAGACCTACGGAACCCTTCGCCGAGCTGGCGACGGGTGGCAGATGAGCGACATCCCGCCGCATGTCGCGATACGCCTCAAGCAGCTTTTCCCGCGGGTGCCGAAACACCAAACCGGCACCTTCAGCTTTCCCAATGACCGCCAGCACTGCGCCGACCTCTCCTGGTTCCTGCAGCGATACCCCATGGCGATGACACTGGATGATCAGCTATCGCTAGACGGCGGCCGGGCGCAGTACGAGCAGAGCCAGGCCGAAATGGAGCAGATCCTGCGCCCGGACTACCGACCCAACGAGCGGTCGGGCCTGCAGCCGGGCCAGGTCGTTCGCCTGTATCAGGGCCAAGCTGTGGACCTGTGCCTGGCGCGCAACGCCCTGCTGCTGGGCGACGACGTTGGCCTCGGCAAAACCTACACCACCGCAGCACTGCTGCTCGAGCCCGGGGCGCTGCCGGCCGCAGTGGTGATGCAGACCCACCTGCAGGATCAGTGGCGGGAGAAGATCGAGGCCTTCACAACGCTGAAGGTTCACAAGATCAAGGGCACCAAGCCCTACGAGCTGCCGCCAGCCGACGTCTATCTCTACCGCTACAGCCAGCTGCTGGGGTGGATCGACACATTCGGCGATGGCTTCTTCAAGGCGGTTGCGTTCGACGAGATCCAAGAGCTGCGCCGCGGCACTGAGAGCGGCAAGGGAGAAGCCGCCAAAGCGCTGGCCAGCGCCGCGGTCTACCGCCTGGGGCTGTCAGCCACCCCCATCTACAACTACGGCGCCGAGATCTGGAACGTGATGCAGTTCCTCGACGACGCAGTGCTGGGTAGCTGGTACGACTTCGCGCGCGAGTGGCTGAAAGATGATCGCCAGGTGGCAGACCCGGAGGCCCTGGGCTCGTACCTACGAGAGCAGAACATCATGCTTCGCCGCACCAAGCGCGACGTCGGCCAGCAGATGCCGGCGATCAACACGATCGTCGAGCATATCGACAGCGACGACGACGCGCTGGCATCGATCGATGACCTAGCCCGCCAGCTCGCACTGAAGACCACCACTGGCTCTTTCATGGAACGCGGGCGCGCTGGCCGTGAGCTGGACCTGCTGGTGCGGCACGCCACTGGCGTGGCCAAGGCGAAGAACGTGGCGCGCTACGCCCGCATTCTGCTGGAGGCCGATATGCCCGTGCTGCTGATGGGCTGGCACAGGGACGTCTACGACATCTGGCTGCGAGAGCTCGCCGAGTATCGCCCGGCGATGTACACGGGCAGCGAGAGCGACGCGCAGAAACGGGAGTCGAAGCGGCGACTGGTAGAGGGCGAGACGAATCTATTCATCATGTCGCTGCGCAGCGGCGCTGGGCTGGACGACCTGCAGCACCGTTGCTCGACGGTCATCTTCGGCGAGCTGGACTGGTCGCCACAAGTGCATGAACAGATCATCGGCCGCCTGGACCGAGAAGGTCAGCTCGAACAGGTGACCGCGATCTATCTCAACACCGACCAAGGCTCTGACCCGCCCATGGTCGAGGTGCTCGGCGTGAAAGCCAGCCAATCGACGGGCATCGTCGACCCGGGCCGCCAGTTCGCCGCCAGGCACTCCGACAAGACACGCATCCAGGCGCTGGCCGAGCGGTTTCTCGCCAGCCGGAAGGCGGCATAGGGAGGCTAGATGGCGAAGAGCAAGCCATTCCACTGGCATGAGCCGGCGACAACGGCATGCCCGCAGTGCGACGGCACCGGCGAATTTCGCGGGATGTTCTACAGCAGCCCCTGTGCCAACTGCGACGGCACCGGCCTCGTCGGCGAAAACGGCGAGCCGCTGAAGCCAGAGGAGCTGCTGCCAACTATGCGCCGCCAGCGCGACCGCGCCGTCGCCGATCTTGACGGCGCCCGCCAGCACTACCGACAGCTGCTGCAGATACCTGGGGTCCGAGAAGCGCTCGCCGCTCAGCAGCAACGAGAGGAAGAGCGACAGCGTGACGAAGACATGGCGCTACGCAAGCGCCTCCGGGGAGGGTGAGATGGACAAGCTGCTTTGGACACCAGACGAGATCGAGGCCGCGGCACTGATCCCGTACTCAGCCGAGACAATCCGCCGGCTCGTCCGCCGGGGCGAGATCGCTGCGCAGAAACATCCTGGGCGCCGGGTGCTGATTCATTACCGCGACCTCGAGGCCTATGCGGAGCGTTTCAGGGGCAGTCATAATGATGCGGTCGCGGGGCCGCATGCGTCAGATGGGGAGATCGACGTATGCCGCGAAAGGCAAAAGAGGGTATCTACGAACGGAAGGACTCGCCGTACTGGTGGGCGTCATACACCGACGGACGCGGCGAGAGAGTTAGGCGGTCTACTGGGGTTCCAGCGGGCGAGGTGAATCGGCAGGAGGCCGAGGCTCTGCTGGCGAAGTGGAAGGTAGCCGCACACCAAGAGCGCATGTGGGGCAGGGAGGAGTCTCGCCCCGAAGATCGGGTGACGTTCGATGATGTGATGCTGGCCTACATGAAGGGCCACCAGACGCGCGGAGCTTTCGACCGGCGCATCTCATCGCTCAAGCGGCTCTACCCGTTTTTCAGCGGCCGTCTCATGTCGGAGATCACCGATATGGACGTCAAGGAGTACATCCGCATGCGGTCGATCGACGTCAAGCCGGCAACGATCAATCGCGAGGTCGGGGCGTTCTCGGCGGGGTGCAACTACTGCAGGACCGAGCTGGGCTGGAAGATTCCGAACCCGTGTGAGGGCCGCAAGCTGAAGGAGCCCGAGGGCGTCGTGCGCTGGCTTGGTGAGGATGAAGCGGAACGACTGATCGAGGCGGCCGAGGGGCGCGAGCGTGCGCCCTGGCTGGCCGACTACATTCGGGTGTGCCTCTACACCGGCATGCGCAAGGGCGAGGTCACGGCGCTGACCTGGAACCGCGTCAGCCTGGAGCGACGACTGCTGGTGCTGGAGACCGGCACGACGAAGAGCGGCAAGCGCCGGTCTGTGCCGCTGCATGACGTCGCCGTCGCCGCGCTGAGGAGCCGGCTGGAGTGGCGCAACCGGCACTGCCCGGAGTCGCCCTGGGTGTTCTGCAACAAGCGCGGCGCGCGCGTGCAAGACATGAAGAAGGGTTTCGCCGCTGCACTGCGCGCCGCTGGCATCGAGAACTTCCGGCAGCATGATCAGCGCCACACCCTGGCGAGCTGGATGGTGATGTCGGGGACGGACCTGATGCGCGTGCGAGACATGCTCGGGCACTCATCGGTCGAGCAGACACAGCGGTATGCACACCTGCACCCTGACGTGCTGATCGAGGCGGTGAACAATCTGACTCCGGCACGAAATAGTCACGCGGAGAAATGGAGCAAGGGGAGGGAGATTCAGAACGGCGGGAAAGTCGTTCGTATTCACTGACTTAGATGGCGCGCCCTAAAGGATTCGAACCTTTGACCTTTGCCTCCGGAGGGCAACGCTCTATCCAGCTGAGCTAAGGGCGCGTAGTGCAGGTTGTCGCAAGCGGTGGCTTACCAAGCGCTTGGCCGTTCTGCGAACGGCGGGCAACGCTCCCCTCCGGCTGCGCCTTCGGGTCCGGTCCACTGCGCTGCATCGCAGTGGCCGCTTCGCCGGGCAAAAGCGAGCTTTTGCGTTTCCGGCTACGCCCAGCTGAGCTAAGGGCGCGTAGTGCAGGTTGTCACAAGGGGATGTTCGCCCGTTTGCGGCGCGGCCATCCTACCTGCTCGCCCGCGGGGTGTCCAGCCTCGGGCTTTCCCGCGCAGCAGAGCGGCCAAGCTCCGCTGCCTCTCCCTGCTCACCACGCGCTACGAGAAGTTAAAAGATTGTTACAATAGAAAACATTAATTGAACTTAGCCAGGGTTTCTGCCGATATAGCGCCTGAACACGCAAGCAACGAAAAAAAAGAGCGTCGCCCACTCGACGCCCCATCCGCCCAGCCTGGCGTGCAGGCAGCGGAGCCCCTATCCAAGGACCCCACCGCCATGTCTTTTCTCAAGCGCAGCGTCAAACTCAGGCTCGGCATGAGCTTGGGCCTGTGTATCGCCATGCTGATAGTCACTGGCCTTGTCGGGCTCTATGGCGCCAGCCAGGAGCGTGATCACGTCGAAGCCACCTATACCAACAACCTGCTGCCCATCACCACGCTGGGTCAGGTGCGTACCGGCATCCTGCTCAACCGTGGCCTAATCAGCGAAGCATTGACCTCGGGCCAGGACGCCGACCTGGCCGCCATCAGCCAGCAGATCAACGAGAACCGCCAGAGCATCAAGGAAAACTGGACCCGTTACGACCAGACGAGCGTGAAGGACGGTGCCGAAGCGGCAGCCGCCAAGGCCTTCCCGCAGAACCGCGCGACACTTGAGTCACAGCTCGACGGCGTGCTGCGCGATCTAAACGCCGGCAATCTCGCCAGCGCCACGGCAGCCATGAACGGCCCGGTGAAGCAGAGCTATACCGCTACCCTGGAGAATCTACAGCAAGCCATTGAGGCGAATATCGCCCAGGCCGAGGCCGGCTTCGCCTCTGCGGAGCAAAACTTCAGCGCCCTGCGTCTACTGATCATCGGCAGTATCGTGCTCGCCACGCTGCTGGCCAGTTTGCTCACGGTGTGGCTGATACGCGGCGTCATGGTCCCGCTGGGCAAGGCGCGGGAGCTGGCCACCGCACTCTCCGAAGGGCGTCTGGATACACATATCGACGTCACCTGTCAGGATGAGTTCGGCGACATGCTGCGCGACCTCACCACGATGCAGGAGCGGCTGACCCAGGTCGTCACCGCCGTGCGCCACAACGCCGAATCCGTACAGCAGGCAGCGGACGAGATCGCCCAGGGCACCGACGACCTCAACCGTCGTACCCAGGAGCAGGCCGCGAGTCTCGAGCAGACCGCCGCCTCGATGGACGAAATCACAGCCACCGTGCGCCACAACGCCGATAACTCCTCCCAGGCCGATTCGCTGGTCGACGAAGTCAGTCTGCGTGCCCAGCAGGGCGGTGTGGTGGCCAAGCAGGCGATGCAGGCAATGTCTGAGATCAATGAGTCCAGCCAGCGCATCTCCAGCATCGTCGGGCTGATCGACAACATTGCCTTCCAGACCAATCTGCTGGCACTCAACGCCTCGGTGGAGGCGGCACGTGCCGGCGAGCAGGGTCGAGGCTTCGCGGTGGTCGCCGGCGAGGTGCGCACCCTGGCCGGACGCAGTGCCGATGCCGCCAAGGAGATCAAGGATCTGGTGAAGGAGAGCGTGGAGAAGGTCGGCTCGGGCACGCGCCTGGTGGACGACGCCGGCAACGCGCTCAACGAGATCGTCGAGGGGGTCAAGCGGGTCAACGATTTGATGGGCGAGATCGCCGTGGCCAGCCGCGAGCAGTCCCAGGGTATCGATCAGGTCAACCAGGCGGTATCGCAGATGGATACCGCCACGCAGCAGAACGCCGGGCTGGTCGACCAGTCGAGCACCTCCAGCCGCCAGCTGCTGGCACACGCCCAGTCGCTGTCCGAAGAGATGGCCTTCTTCAAGGTGGCGGAAGACCGCGCTGGCTCAGCCAAGCGTCGCCCGCAGCCGTCGATGCCCGCCCCCCAGGCCCGGCTGGCGAGCGCCAAGCCCGGCAAGCCCAAGGCAGCCGCCCAGCCGCAGGAAGAGGAGTGGACGACCTTCTGAGCCCACTCGGCCGCCGGTTCGCATCGAGCCGGCGGCGCTAGCACCTCGATTCACCCGTTCGATCGTGACCCTGTTCGCTCGCGACAGTCTTAGGTTCTATGCGAGCTAGGCCTGGCCCATCCGCCAGGCTTTTTTGTGCTCGCGTTCCGCTATCGGCAGCGCGCGTCACCCGCTTGGCACCGCCCCCGATTCAGCCGTGGCTCAGTCCAGTCGTATCTCAGCCCAGCAGCGACCTCAGCCCGGCGATGGCACTCTGGCCGCGCTCCTGCTTGCGCTCCGGGTTCTCCTTGTCGGCGCGGCCTTCCCACTCCAGGTCATCCGCCGGCAGCTCGTCGAGGAAACGGCTCGGGGTGCAGTCGAGCAGCTCGCCGTAGGCCTTGCGCTGGCGGGCCAGGGTCAGCGTCAGCGTACGCCGGGCGCGGGTGATGCCGACATAGGCCAGGCGGCGCTCCTCTTCGATGGTGCCCGCCTCGATCGCGTTGCGGTGCGGCAGCAGCTCCTCCTCCAGCCCCATCAGATAGACATGCGGGAACTCGAGCCCCTTGGAAGCGTGCATGGTGAGCAGCTGCACGCGGTCGGAGTCGTCTTCCTCGGCCTGCTGCTCGAGGATGTCGCGCAGGACCAGGCGCGAGATCGCCGACTGCACGTCGTCGGTCTCTTCAGAGGCCTCGCCCTCCTCGTCATCGCGGTGCATCGACTTCTCGAGCTGGTCGATCAGCGTCCAGACGTTGGCCATGCGGCGCTCGGCGATGGTCGGCGCGCTGGCGTTCTGGTAGAGCCAGGCTTCGTAGTCCATGTCGCGGATCATCTCGCGAATCGCGGCGATGGCGTCCCCCTGGTCCATGCGCTTGCGCACACCATCGATGAAATGCGCGAAGCGCCCTAGCCTTTCGACGGCACGCGTCGGTAGCACCTGCTCCAGCCCTATTTCGCGGCAGGCCGAGAACATCGAGCGCTGACGTTCGCTCGCCTGACGTTCAATGACATAGTTGGCGAGTTTTTCCAGCGTGCCGGGGCCGATCTCCCGGCGCGGCACGTTGACGATACGCAGGAAGGCGTTGTCGTCGTCCGGGTTGATCAGCAGACGCAGGTAGGCCATCGCGTCCTTGATCTCGTTGCGCGAGAAGAACGAGGTGCCGCCGGAGAGCTTGTAGGGGATCTGGTGGTGCTGCAGCTTGAGCTCCAACAGCCGCGCCTGGAAGTTGCCACGGTAGAGCACGGCGAAGTCGCGCCACTCGGCGCGCTCCTTGATCCGGCGGGTGAGAATCTCGGTGGCCACGCGCTCGGCCTCGGCCTCTTCGTGGCGATTGACGATCACGCGGATCGCGTCGCCCTGGCCCATGTCCGACCAAAGCGTCTTGTCGTAGACGTGGGGGTTGTTGGCGATCAGGGTGTTGGCGGCACGCAGGATGGTCGCGGTGGAGCGGTAGTTCTGCTCCAGCTTGATCACGTTCAGGCGCGGAAAGTCCTCGCCCAGGGTGACCAGGTTCTCCGGGCGGGCGCCACGCCAGGCATAGATCGACTGGTCGTCGTCGCCGACCACGGTAAAGGTGGCGCGCTCGTCCATCAGCATCTTCACCAACTGGTACTGGCTGACGTTGGTGTCCTGGTACTCGTCCACCAGCATGTAGTGGATACGCTTGCGCCAGCGCGCCAGGGTCTCGGGGTCGCTCGACAGCAGCACCACCGGCAGCATGATCAGATCGTCGAAGTCGACCGCGTTGTAGGCCTTGAGATGGCGGTTGTAGGCCTCGTAGACCCGCGCGGCGTACTGTTCGTCCTCGTCCGCGGCGTGGGAGATCGCGTGCCCCGGCAGCACCAGGTCGTTCTTCCACTGGGAGATCTGACTCTGCACCGCGCCGATCTGCTCGGCGTCGGTATCGGCCTCCTTCTGCATCAGGTCGCGCAGCAGCGCCTTGGCATCCTCAGGGTCGAACAGCGAGAAGCCCGGGCGGAAACCCAGCGCCTTGAGCTCGCGACGGATGATGTTGAGCCCCAGGTTGTGGAAGGTGGAAACGGTCAGCCCGTGCCCCTCGCGCCCCTTGAGCATCTGCCCCACGCGCTCCTTCATCTCGCGGGCCGCCTTGTTGGTGAAGGTGACCGCGGCGATCTTGCGCGCGCTCATCCCACACTCCTGGACCAGATAGGCGATCTTGGTGGTGATCACGCTGGTCTTGCCCGAACCGGCCCCGGCCAGGACCAGACAGGGGCCATCGATATAGCGCACCGCTTCCTGCTGGCGCGGGTTGAGCTTGGCGAGGCGTTGGCGAATATCGGACATGGGGGCAGAATCGCTGAGGTAGGAACGGTGAGATCAGAACGCTGACAGTGAGAACAACAGACGGGGAATGATACACCTCATGCAGATCATCCGAGACGATTTACGCGGCCCCGAGATCGCTGCGCTACTCGAAGCCCATCTGGCCGACTTTGCGCCCCACTCCCCGCCGGAGAGCTGTCACGCGCTGGATCTCGCGGCGCTGCGCCACCCGGACGTGCACTTCTATACCGCCTGGGAAGATGGCGAACTGCTCGGCTGCGGCGCTTTCAAGCGCCTCGATGACGAACACGCCGAACTCAAGTCGATGCGCACCGACTCGCGCCATCTGCGCCGAGGCGTGGCCCGGGCGCTGCTCACCCGGCTGATGGCGGAAGCCCGAGCGGCGGGATTCGAGCGCCTGAGCCTGGAGACCGGCTCGGTAGCGCACTTCGCGCCCGCCCGACACTTCTACGCGGCTGCGGGGTTCGCCGAGTGCGGGCCCTTCGGCGATTACGTCGAAGACCCCTACAGCGTGTTCATGACCCGGCGGCTGTAAAACCGCCGGGCCACACCGCGCTCAGACATCCACCGCGCCGGCGAAATCGAGCTGGCGCCACGCCTCGTAGACGATCAGTGCGCAGGCGTTGGAGAGGTTCAGGCTACGGCTGTCGGCCAGCATGGGAATGCGCAGACGCTGCGCCGGCGGCAGGGCATCCAGCATCTCCTGGGGCAGGCCGCGGGTCTCGGGACCGAAAACCAGCGCATCGCCTTCGCGATAGTGGATATGGTGGTAGCCGTGGCGACCGCGGGTCGAGACCGCGAAGACCCGCTCCGGGCCGACGGTTTCGAGAAACGCCGCCCAGTTGGCGTGCACCTGGACCCGCGCCCACTCGTGATAGTCGAGCCCGGCGCGGCGCAGCCGCTTGTCCTCCAGCTCGAAAGCCATCGGCTCGATCAGGTGCAGCCGGAAGCCGGTATTGGCGCAGAGCCGGATGACATTACCGGTATTGGGCGGAATCTCGGGTTCGAACAGGACGATATCGAGCATGGCGGCAGCCTCGCGGTGAGGGGCGTTAGGCTTGGTACGAAAACCACTCGTACGAAACCTGGGTGCTGTCTGAAAGTCGACGAGCGAAGGCCAGGCAAGGCAAAAATCGGCGAAGACGCGGAGTTTACGGGGTGTAAATGAGCATTTTGAGCCGATTTTTAACGCCGCATGGGCGAGCGCAGTACTTTTCAGACAGTGCCCAGCGCATGATACGCCATCGGCGCCCACATGGGGCGCCGATGGCGGGGCCAGTTAGCGTGGCCAGTCACACAGGCTGGGTATCGCCGGCCTGATGGCGGATGCGCGGCATCAGAAGCCGACGCTGACGCCCAGCACCGGCCCGCTGTCCAGGGTGTGGCCGTCGTCGTTGTCGAAGTCGGTGCGCATATAGCGGTAGCCGCCGTAGAGGTAGGTGTGCGAGATGATGTTCACCCGCGCCTGGGCACCATACTCGTAGCTCTTGTCGATATCGCCGTGGGCCAGGCCCTTGGGCGTGTAGAAGCCGTAGGCACCCACCGAGGTGAGCGGAATCGGGGTGTCGACGAAGGCCGAACCGCCCAGACCCAGGCCGCCACCGTTGCCGTAGTGGGTGTCCTGGTACTGATAGCGCCCACCCACCGAGAGATCGACGCCCGGCAGCCACGGCGTGAACATCAGCGAGCCGGAGTACGCCTTGGCGTTGTGGCCGCTGTCATCGGTATTGAGATAGCCCACCCCGGCACGCAGGCTGGGCAGAATGGTCTGGCTGGCCTCGACCCCGAAGGAGTCCTTGCCGCCGTTGGCGGATACGCTCAGCGCCATCGCCTGCTGACTGGCGAAAACGAAAGTGGCGGTAGCGAGGGCGAAGCCCAAAGGTTTGAAATGGCTGCGCTTGATCATGTCACGTCTCCAGAAAGTCGCGCCGAAACGCGTTGGCCTTGCGGCTTAAGCGTGACATAATCCGACAAATTATCAAACGGTGTTTTTTAAACCGTTTGTAATCCCCCAGCGCCCTACCCGAGCCGCCGGGGGAGCGGGTCGGCCGATGCGTCAAAACCCAGCGTGAAAGCCCAGCGCGACCGGATCACGCCGTCGTGCTGACGCCGTAGCGATCGCGGTAGGCGCGGATCGCCTCGGCGTGGCGGCTGAAGTCGTCGGGTTCGCCGGCACCGGGCTCGCGCGCTTCGAGATAGGCGAGCATCTGGTCGAGATTGACGATGCTGATCACCGGCATGGCGTAGGTCGCTTCGACCTCCTGGATGGCGCTGTGCGGCTTGAGGCCATCGCCATCCTGGCCGCGCTCCTGGCGGTCCAGCGCGATCACCACGCCAGCGGCCTGCGCGCCGGCGGTCTCGATCAGCTGCATGACTTCGCGAATGGCGGTGCCGGCGGTGATGACATCGTCGACGATCAGCACTCGGCCGCGCAGGTCGGCGCCGACGATGTTGCCGCCCTCGCCGTGGTCCTTGGCTTCCTTGCGGTTGAAAGCAAAGGGGATATCACGGTCGTGATGGTCGGCCAGGGCAATGGCTGCGCTCGCCGCCAGCGAGATACCCTTGTAAGCTGGACCAAACAGTACATCTGTCTCGATCCCGCTGTCGGCGATGGCGCTGGCGTAGAAACGCCCCAGCCTGGCCAGGGCGCGGCCGGAGCGAAACAGGCCGGCGTTGAAGAAATAGGGGCTGACCCGACCGGACTTGAGCGTGAACTCACCGAACCGCAACGCCCCTTCGGCGATGGCAAATTCGATGAACTCCCGTTGATATGGTTGGATCTCCGCGCTCACTCGAGCCCCCCTGTGTCAGTCTCGGCCGTTGTCTTGTGTCGCTTGCGCCCCCATTTAAGGCGCTTCGCTTTTACCTAAATCTCGCAAGCTCGGGTATCATACACGCGCGACGAAGAAGGAACACGGTATGAAAATCGCCAGCATCAATGTCAACGGGATCCGTGACGCCGTCGAACGAGGCTTTCTCGATTGGCTGGCCGAGCAGGATGCCGATGTCGTCTGCGTGCAGAACCTGAAGGCCAAGAGCTTCGAGCTGGACGACAGCATCCTCTATCCGGAGGGTTACGAAGGCTACTTCCTGGACGCCGAGCAGGACGGCTTCTCCGGCGTCGGGCTCTATTGTCGCAAGATCCCCAAGGCGATCATGTATGGCCTGGGCTTCGAGCAGTGCGATCACGAAGGGCGCTTTCTGCAGGCGGACTACGACCGCTTCAGCATCGCCACCTTCCTGATGCCGGATGGCCAGGACCCGGCCGCCAAGCAGACGTTCATGACCCAGTACCTCGAGTATCTGAACAAGATGGCGCGCAAGCGGCGCGAGTACATCATCTGCGGCACCTGGCACATCGCGCACAAGACGCTCGACCTGGCCAACTGGACCGACAACCAGACGACCCCGGGCTTCAAGCCGGAAGAGCGGGCGTGGATGGATCAGGTCTTCGGCCCCACTGGGTTCATCGACACCTTCCGCGAGGTCAACCGCGACGCCAACCAGTACACCTGGTGGCCCAAGCTCGACCAGGAAGTGCCGCGTGCCCGCCAGGAAGGCTGGCGTCTCGACTATCAGGTGGTCGGCCCCAACTTCCGCCGCCACGTGAAGGACGCCTGGATCGATACCGACGCCACCTTCAGCGAGTTCGCCCCGCTGATCGTGGAGTACGATCTCGAGCTCTGATGTAGAAGATCGATCTCGGCCGTTGGTCTCGACGCGTAGACGCCCCGCCAATGCGGGGCGTCTTGCGTTGGGTGGGATGGCGGTCGGCGTGACCGCTGCTACCTAGCCGCGTTGCCAGGGCCAGTTGGTCTTGACCAGATCGATCACCTCGTCACCCCGGCCACTCATGATCGCGCGCAGGGTATAGAGGCTGAAGCCCTTGGCCTGCTCGGCCTGGATACGCGGCGGAATCGACAGCTCCTGCTTGGCCGTGTGCACGTCGATCAGCGCCGGCCCCGGATGCTCGAATGCCGCCGTCAGCGCCACGTCGAGCTGCTCGGAGGAGTCTACCCGCTGGCTGAACAGGCCCAGCGATGCGGCCACCTCGGCGAAGTTCGCCGGCGACAGATCGGTCACCTCGTCGACGAAGCCCGCCGCCTTCATCTCCATCGCCACGAACCCCAAGGTCTGGTTGTTGTAGACCACGATCTTCACCGGCAGCTGCTGCTCGACCAGGGTGATCAGATCGCCCAGCAGCATGCTGATGCCGCCGTCGCCGGCCAGCGCCACCACCTGGCGCTCGGGAAAGGCCGCCTGCCACCCCATCGCCTGCGGCGTCGCAGTCGCCATCGAGCCGTGCATGAACGAGCCGGTCAGGCGCCGCTGGCCGTTCATCGCCAGATAGCGCGCCGCCCACACCGTCGGCGTGCCCACGTCGCAGGTGAATACCGTATCCGCGGCGGCGAGTTCGCTGATTCTTGCGGTCAAATACTGCGGATGCAGCGGCTCGCCCTCGGCGCGCGGCGTAGCCAACTCGTCGAGCCCCTGGCGCGCCTTGCGGTAGTGCGCCTGGGTCTCCTCGAGGAAACTGCGATCGGGCTGTTCGGCCAGCCGCGGCAGCAGTGCCTCCAGCGTGGCGCCGATATCCCCGACGAGCCCCTGAAGAAGCGAGCAGCGCCGCCCGAGATGCGCGCCGCGCTCATCGATCTGAACGATATTGCCGTGTTCGGGGAAGAAGTCGCGATACGGGAAGTTGGTCCCCAGCATCAGCAGGAAGTCGCACTTCTTGAGGGCCTGATAGCCGGAGCTGAAGCCGATCAGCCCGGTCATGCCGACATCGAAAGGGTTGTCGTACTCCAGCGACTGCTTGCCGCGCAGCGCGTGGATCACCGGCGCCTTGAGCCGCTCGGCCAGCGCGACTACCTGGGCATGATGACCATGGCAGCCATAGCCGCCGAGAATCGCGATACGCGAATGGCCGGCGAGCTGCTCGGCCAGCGTATCCAGCGCCGCCGCAGGCGGCACCGTCACGCCGCGTACCGGGGCATTCCAGCTCGCCTGCTTGACCGGTGCGGGCTTGAGCGCGACATCCCCCGGCACCACGATCACCGCCACCCGGCGCTGGGTCAGCGCGGTGTTCATGGCGGTCTCTAGCACCTGCGGCATCTGCTCGGGAGAAGAGACCAGCTCGCAGTAGTCGCTGCACTCGCGGAACAGATTCTCGGGGTGAGTCTCCTGGAAATAGCCCAGGCCGATCTCGCTGGAGGGAATCTGCGCCGCGATCGCCAGCATCGGCACGCCGGCACGCTGGGCCTCGTAGAGGCCGTTGATCAGGTGCAGGTTGCCCGGCCCGCAGGAGCCGGCACACACGCTCAGCGACTGGGTGGCATCGGCCTCGGCGCTGGCGGCCAGCGCCGCGACCTCTTCGTGGCGCACGCCACGCCAGCGAATCCGGTCCTGACGCCGCAGACTCTCGGTGAGGCCGTTGAGGGAATCCCCCGGCAGGCCCCAGATATGACGCACGCCGGCACGGGCGAGGGTATCGACGATCAGATCCGCAATGGTGAACTCGGCCACGCTGCTCTCCTGGCGATAGTGGCCGCGCCGGCGCAGCGCCTGGCTCGGCCCGGTGACTGATGATGACGACTAGCACTTTAGTCTAGTCGACGCCATCCGCCATGCGAGCCGGGCCAGGTAGGGAAGCGCGGTCGCCCGCTCAGCGGCGCACGCCGAGCACCTCACGCTGCTTTTCGAACAGGGTCTGACAACCGTTCTCGGCGAGATCGAGCATGGCGTTGAGTTCGGCGCGGGAGAACGCCTCGGCCTCGGCGGTGCCCTGCACCTCGATCAGCTTGCCGTCTTCGGTCATCACCACGTTCATGTCGGTATCGGCGGCACTGTCCTCGGGGTAGTCCAGATCGAGCACCGGGGTGTTCTTGTAGACCCCGACCGAGATCGAGCTGACCAGTTGGCGAAAGGGATCGGACTTGATCAGCTTCTTGCGCTGCATGTGCTGCAGCGCCTCGACCAGCGCCACACAGGCGCCAGTGATCGAGGCGGTACGCGTGCCGCCGTCGGCCTGGAGCACGTCGCAGTCGACGGTGATGGTGAACTCACCCAGCTTCTTCAGATCCACCGCGGCACGCAGGCTGCGGCCGATCAGACGCTGAATCTCCAGCGTGCGACCGCCCTGCTTGCCACGCGCCGCTTCACGCCCGCCGCGGGTGTGGGTGGCGCGCGGCAGCATGCCGTACTCGGCGGTGACCCAGCCCTGGTTCTTGCCGCGCAGCCAGCGCGGCACGCCGGCCTCGACGCTGGCGTTGCAGAGCACCTGGGTGTCACCGAAGCTCACCAGCACCGAGCCCTCGGCGTGGCGGGTGAAACCGCGGGTCAGCGTGACCTCGCGGGGCTGGTCGGGGCGTCGTCCACTCGGGCGCATGAAAGCCTCATCGAAAACCTGTGAATTGAGACGCCGCATTCTACCCGACTGCGCGATGAATTCCCCGCCGGCTCGGGTGCGTATCCCCCGACGGCGATGGGTTACACTCGATGCCAAACGCGTGCGACGCACGCCAAACGCCGCCAAGGATTTCCCATGCCGCACAGCATGACCGCCTTCTCCCGCCAGACCCATGAAGCCGAATGGGGCAGCCTGCAGCTGGAGCTGCGCTCGGTGAACCAGCGCTATCTGGAGCCGCACTTTCGCCTCGCCGATGCGCTGCGCGATCTCGAACCCGCCTACCGCGATGCCCTGCGCCAGCGGCTCTCGCGCGGCAAGGTGGAGTGCGCGCTGCGCTTCGAACCGGCGGAGGGCGGCGCCACCCCGGAGATCAACACCACCCAGCTGGCGGCGCTGACCCAGGCACTCGAACAGGTACGCCGCACGCTGCCGGAAGCGCCGATGCCCAATGCCCTCGAACTGCTCGCCCACCCCGGCGTGATGGCCAGCCAGCGCCTCGACCTGGATGCGGTCAAGGCCGCCGCTCTGGCCCTGTTCGAGACAGCGCTGAGCGATCTGGAACAAGGCCGCGCCCGCGAGGGCGAGCGTCTGGCGGCGCTGATCCGCGAGCGCCTGGACGGCGTACGCGAGCAGATAGCCAACGTGCGTGCCCACCTGCCAACGATGCTCGAACGCCAGCGCGCCCTGCTGCTCGAACGCCTGGAAAGCGCCCGCGCCGAACTCGACCCGCAGCGGCTGGAAGCGGAGATGGTGCTGGTAGCGCAGAAGGCCGACGTCGCCGAAGAGCTCGACCGTCTGGAGACCCATGTCGGCGAGGTCGAGCGCCAGCTCAAGCAAAAGGGCCCCATCGGCCGGCGGCTGGACTTTCTGATGCAGGAGCTCAACCGCGAAGCCAACACCCTCTCTTCCAAGGCGGTGGTGGCCGAAACCACCCGCTGCGCGGTGGAGCTTAAGGTGTTGATCGAACAGATGCGCGAGCAGATTCAGAATATCGAGTAGCATCCATCAAAGACCATCAAACACCATTAAGCTACTGTTTTTCAAAGAAACAAAGGCATAACAAGTCCACAAAGGTCCACCAAACTCCCCGGAAATCCACACCATGCCGGGGAGTAAATCGGGGAGAAAAAGCATTGCCTCTCCTTCCTCCGACACATACCCTTACGGATACTCCCCAGCCATGTCGATCCGAGTGCATGACTGAGAGTAAAGGGGGGATGCCCGCTGGCACTCTAATGCCGTTGCAAAAAGGCCCAATGGGCGCCAGTGACGAGCTCATATGACATTAAGCCGCCTATCTAGTCCGAGCAGCTGGTAGACGGTCGTTTGTTTTATTTTTCCCGCGGGGGACGAGAGGAAATAATGGGAAGCCTTACCGCCAAGAAGAGCCAGTCGCTGATCAAGGAGGGTAAAGCAGGGCGCTACAGCGACGGCAACGGCCTATACCTGATGATACCGAGGAAAGGAACTCCTTACTGGATGTTGCGATACACGCTGTTTGGCAAGCGGCGTGAAATGACGCTGGGCAAACATGCCCACCTCTCTCTCGCCGAAGCTCGGACGAAAGCGGTTGAAAACCAGAAATCTATCCGCGAAGGCCTTGACCCCATCGAGGAACGCAAACGCGATAGCCAAGCCTTGATCAGGACAGTGGAGGACCTGTTTGCAGACTGGTACCCGGAGCTAGAGAGAAGACTCAAGCACCCAGCTATTCCAAAGCGGATATACAAAAAAGAAGTGGCACCCCTCATCGGGGGTAGATCGCTGGATGCCGTCACCCCAATTGATATCCGCGAAATAATTAGAAGGGTAACAAAAAGCGGAAGGCCGACAATAGCTAATGACACACTGATGTATCTTAAACAGATGTTCAACCACGCCATAAAGCTGGGAATTTTAACTTACAACCCAGCATCAGCCTTCAACGTCAACGACGCAGGCGGCATTGAGAAAAGCCGCGATAGGGTTTTAAGCCTCGATGAGATTCGGAACGTCTTCCAAACCTTCAGAGACAATAGCGACAGCTTCAGCCGCGACAACTACCTCGCCTGCGCGCTACTGCTCGTCCTAGGGGTACGTAAGACCGAACTGACCGAAGCCCTGTGGTCAGAATTCGATCTGAAGAACGGCCGGTGGAACCTGAGCGGTGAGCGCAGCAAGACAGGTGCCGGGATCATCATTCCCCTCCCCCCGCAAACCATCGGCTGGCTGGAAGAGCTCAAGATCCGTGCCTGCGGCTCGGACTATGTCTTTCCTAATCGCCGCAGCAGTAAGCGGGCCCACATGGGCAAAGACACACTGAATCGTGCCATTGCCAAGCTATTCGGCAAGGAGCCTGGCAAGAAGCCGCAACCAGAGAACCGGATGGGTGATATCACCGAGTTTACTGTGCATGATCTGCGCCGCACCTGCCGCAGCTTACTCGCTGCGGTTGGTGTACCGGGGCATGTCGCGGAGCGTTGCTTGAATCACAAGCTCAAGGGCGTCGAAGGCATCTACGACCGTTACGACTACTTTGACGAGCGAAAAGAAGCGATTAGCAAGGTCGCAGACCTTCTTGGGCCTGCAATCAACCCGCCCTAACTCACAACGTAAATTTCTACACATCAACAACATCTCATGAGCCAATTTGGAGAAAGCGCCATGAGACTAATCAAGCTTAAAGATGTCACCAGCCTTACAGGTCTTGCACGCTCCACCATTTACAAATACATTTCCGAAGAAAGATTCCCAAAACCAGTATCCTTGGGGGAAAGAAATGTCGCCTGGGTAGAGGAAGAAATTCAGGACTGGATCCTAGAAAAAATAGCCGAAAGAGACCTTGCATAAACAGGGTAAAAAACCACGCTCGTCACTCCACTTAGCCGCAACATTCCCGCCGAATAAAAAAATACCGCCCCACCAGCCGACACAGCTTCCTGCGTAGGAAGCTGTGTCGGCATTATCATGTTATTTTTTCAAAGGAACCCCCTCTCAGCGAAGGACACCACCTCCTCACTGCCGACCACTAGGTGTGTAAATCCACCAGGTTTTCATCAGGCATCAAGCCGCCATGACCATGGCCATGCGGCGATCAAACTCCTCGTAAAAGGCCTCAACGCGCTCGGCGATGGTGCAGATCAGCGCCTCGTCCCGATAGGCGCGCTTCACGAAGAGCGGCATCCCCGGCCAGTAGCTGACGAAGTCGATCCACTCCCGATCGCTGACCCACAGACCGCCCTGGCACTGGGCTACGTGCTCCTGTGGAAGCTCGTCGGCCAGCAGCAGCTCGATCTGGTACTTGGGCAGCTTGGTTTTGATCTCAACCAGGCCGTTGGTGTCCACCAGGCAGTCCGGTGAATAGCCCACCCCGTGATTGAGGATGATGCCGACCTTCTCCAGTCGGGGCAGGCCGGTGGCCTCGTGATAGAGCTCTCGGGCCACGGGTTCCAGCTCATGGCCGCGCTGGGTGTGTGCGTTGCCCTGGAAGGTGTCGGAGAGCTCGCCGGTGATGCGTTCGCCGATCAGCTGGTGCATGTAGCTCATCGCACCGGCACCGAAGCCTCCCGGCCCCTTGCCCTTGACCAGCAGGGTCTTCAGCTCGGACATGGTGACGATGCCCAGACGGGCGGTATGCCACTCGGGCGTGCCCTGTTCCAGTGTCAGGATCTGCATGACGTTCTCCTTCTCGGTGACACGGCATAAACCGGCGAGGGGAATCCAGTCCCCTCACCGGCCGGTCAGTGATGTCGATGGTTAGGCTGCGCCCGCTTCTGCAGGGAGGCACGCAGCCGGTCGAAGTCGCCCCTGGGCACCTGCTCGGCGTCGCTGTACTTGCCGACGAACCATTCCTGAGTCGCTGGGGGACAGGCGGCGATCAGATGCCGGATCTGTCCGGCCTGGAAGGGGGTGACCAGCTTGACCGGGGCGGCGGCGTGACCGTTGTCGTCCTGGCCACGAGTCGTGATGTTGAGCAGTGCACAGAGCACGTAGCGCTTGCCGTAGCTGGTAGAGGAGCCGAAGGCCTGGACGGCGTTCTTGCTGCCGCTGGTATCGGCCGGCAGCAGCATGCTGGTCTCTTCACGATGGCCGTCCCGATGCATCAGCACGCCGGTCACCTGGATGCCGCGTTCCTGGGTCTGAATCCGGAAGCTCACCGCGAAGCCGTGCTTCTTCATGATCGGGCGCACGGTATCGACGATGTCCTCCAGGGTGGCGTAGTGACCGTTATTGGTCTTGCCGCGCTCAGCGATGCTTGGCAGTTCGGTCTGCATGGCCGCCATCGCGGCGCTATAGGCCATCAGCGCCTGGCGGTCGAGCACCCGCTCCTGCATTTGCAGCAGGCGCTCCATCTTGTCGATATCGACCTCGGGGTTGAGGGCTGCCCGCTCGATCACCTGGATGATCGCGGTGCTGTCCTGGGTGGCCTGTGCGATCGGTGCCTGGTTGGCGGTCTTGGGATGAATGGGGGTTGCCATGATGGCCTCCGTTATCGATAGCGTTGGATGACGTCAGGGAGCTCCTCGGTCGGGACCGGCTCCAGGGACAGGGCCACGCGATAGACCTGGCCCTTGGCCAGCACGTGGGTCTCGGTCGCGTGCTCGCCGGCCTCCAGCAACTGACGCGTCAGCTGGGTCAGGGCATGGCAGATCTCGAATGTCATGGACGGTTGCATCAGTACCTCCAGAAACAGCATCGCCCGGCCTTGAGGGGCCGGGCGCTATGCTGTGGTAGGGGAAAGACGGGGGTGGGAGAACGCAGGACGCCGTTCAGGACACCAACGCAAGGGCGGACTCCAGCGCCTTGTCCTTGAGGCCGGCGCCCTGGCCGAACCAGGCGGAGTCCATGCGGTAGTCGTTGCTGCGAGCACGCTTCTCGTGATCCACGTACTCGGTGACCGCATTGAGCAGCCCCCAGGCGGAGCCTTGCGCCGTACACAGCTGAGAACCACGTCCTTCGCCCTGGTAGAGTTTCTGGACGCGATTGAGGGCGCGAACGTTCGGCAGCTTGGACGGATCCTCCAGCGGCGCCTCGGCGTTGCAGATCACCGACTGGAAGTAGGTCCTCGCTTCTTCCTGGCTGACCTTGCGCTCGGCCAGGGTTTTCAGGCGATACATGAAGTCGTCCCACTGGGACACGGAGATCCCCAGTTGCTGCTTGACCAGCTGCGGACGGAACTCGGTGCTGTGGGGCACCTTCACCCCCTGGGAGGTACCATCCACCGCGATGGTCAGGGTGTTGTTGCAGACCACCCGGACCGAGGTCGGCGTCGCCACCGTGGCCAGTGAGCCATCGCAAGACGTGGCCAGCAGCAGGTAGTCGTTGACCTGGTCCTGGCCCTTCAAGGCTCCGCCCAGGCCGCTACGGGCCAGTGCCCAGAACTTGCGGCCACCCTTGAGCACCCCGGCGGTCTCCAATTCGTACCCCGCGTATTCCGTGAGGTCCCGGTAGAACTCCAGGACCTCCTCCGGTTGCACCACTTTGTAGCGCTGGGAGACCACCGATAGCGGAGACCGGGTATCGGAGCGATAGAGGACCTTCTGCTCGGGGAAGGAATGGATGCTGCCCAGGTGGCCGGCACCATCAGTGATGAAACGTACCGGCGATTCCTCGATGTGCCAGTCCATGCCGGCTTGCTGCCGCCAGATCTCCAGCGGTTGATGACGCGACAGCTGCTGGCCCAGGCCGTGCCAGGGGGTATCGCCGACGTAGGCCATTTGTTCGATCAGATGTGTCATAGGGAAAGCTCCTTGGATGTCGAGCACGGCATAACGGCCCGCTCTCCTAGGAGCTGGCCGACCGTGAGCAAGTAGAGAGAGAAACGTGGGGGCATCGCCGAGCAGCGATGGCCTCGTGAGACAGACCGTCAGGGGTCAATCGACATGGGGACGAAAGGTATGGCCGCAGGCCCGGCACTCGAGATTGTCGAGCACTTGGCTATCCAGCTCGCTGCCCAGGCGAGCGCCGGCGACGCCGCCTGCGGTGCCACCAACCAGCCCACCGAATACAGCTCCAGCGATGCTGCCGACGGCGATCCCTACAGGACCGCCTACTGCGCCAACCAACGCGCCGGCCTCGGCGCCACTCCAGGCGCCGGCTGCTCCACTAGCGGTGCCGGCCACGGCACCCGTGGCGCCACCTACCTTCCGACCATGATGGCGCGATATGACCCGAGACGCGCCGCAGCTGGGACATGAGATCGGCATTGCACTGCCTCCTAAGCAGGGAAAGAGCGGGAATCAAAGCCATCCATCGATGACTTCAAGGAGGTAGTACAGGGCTGAAAATCGGTTGAATCGACAACTAGGTAAGATCGTGCGTCGCATACCCGATGAATCGTTGAACTATACGTCAGCAACGTTAAAAGGCCGGGTTTTCCGGCCTCCGCCGGCTTCCTGATCACGTTTCAGAACATCCATCCGATGTGTTCAAGTATGACGAGTCGGGACAACGTAATGTTTTACAGCGCTGTGAGATGGGATGCAGCGAAACCGTGACGTTAGAACGTCGCGGCGTCTTGTACAGATCGATACCGGAATTTCCCGAGAAAGTGAGTGACACCTCATTCGCCAGGAAACTGGGGCGATTGGAATGTCCAAATATAGGCGTTCCCTGGGGTTCCGACATGCGTCACTGACGGGTAAGTATTATAGGGATATTTACTAGACACCTAACAGGGTCTACAGGGATAGGTTACTAGGTCATGATGGGCTCACTTGTGAAAGCCCATCCAGGATAGTGAGTGATCATCCAAGGAGTGGTCCCACACAGACCACTCCCTATGGAATCATCATCCAAAAAGACCGTCTAGGGATTGACCTGACAGGCGTCTGGAGAACGCCTGATATGAAGCTCAGATGATCGTCATCATCATGTCCAGGTCAATGCCTACCGTTCCCTATCATCCCTCTATCGATCGACAAGACCATCGCTGCGGAATCCATTATCATTCCCACAGCGAGGTATCTCCTCATGTTTCAACATCACCCCCTTCGTCATCCGCTCAACGACAAGCTGCGTCTTCACTACACAGAAACCTATCGCGGCTTTGACGTCCAGCATTGGACAGATGGCCCCTTGGTCGAGAACTACCTGGATCGAGTCTTGCACACGCTCGATGCCGTGACATGGATCAATCATTCCACCTTCGCCTTTCGTGTGGATCTCCACTTTCCGAGTGAGATGCCACGACTGCCCATGCATGAGACCAACGACGTGCTGGCACAGTTCTTCACCAATTTCCGCAACGAGCTCAAGCAGAGGAAAACCAAGTACCCTACCCAGCTCCACAATCTGTGGGCACGCGAGCAGGCCAACAGCGACAAGCCGCACTACCACCTGATGCTCATGCTCAACAGGAACGCCTACGACAGCCTGGGGACATTCGGTCCAGATGGGTTCGGGGTCTACTCATTCAATAACCTCTACCACCGCATGATGCGTTCCTGGCTGAAGGCAATGGGGTTCGCCCAAGACGATCCCCGTTTCCATCAGCTGATCCATATCTGCAAAAACCCGGTCACCCAAGCTCCTTGGTCTTGCGTCCTGCATCGGGATGACTGGGTGGCCATGAATGAAGCGGTGTACATGGCTAGCTACCTGTGCAAGGCCTACAGCAAGCCGTTCGGCCAGAGGGCTCACGTCTTCGACGGTAGTCGCCTTCAACAGCAGTCACCTTTGATCACTGAGTGACATGGTATGGGTCCGTCTTCGGCGGACCCGTCCTGCCTCTCTCAACAAGGTGCCTGACGATGTTTTCGACTTCGATGTTTCCTTCCCTCTCGTTCCCTCACAACACGAGTGACAGCCAAGAAGAATCGTCATCCCACGATCCCTGGGGCGATCGTCGTCTCGCCAGGATGGAACGCAAGGAACCTACCCGTCGACTGCTACGTGACGTCATGACCTTGCGCCGGATTCGTGGCATGAGCCAGTCAGCGCTAGCAACTGAGCTAGGGGTCAGCGTGCGGACCCTGCAGGAGTGGGAGCAGGGTCGACGACTGCCCTCTGGGGTCGGCCATGCCCTGCTCAGACAGTGGGTAGAGATCCACCAAAGCGATGGAGTTCGAGACATTAAAATGGATTACCGAACAAAATGAGCGCCGAAGAATGCCTATTTTAATATTTTTTGCGTTTTATAAGTCACAATGTCTAACCCAATATCAGTTTTCACGCTCTAGGTAGTCCATTGCTACTGCTGGCGAGAGGCATCGCATGAGGCACGCCAGCGCCCATAGGGGCCACGCCTTTCGAGAGGGACAAGCTGAATCCCGAACGTCGCAAGCAAGGCCCTGCTCTGCTTGAACTTGGCGGCCAACCCTCGGGACGTGACAGGCCAGGAACCTGAAGGATCAGGCTCAGGGCGATACCCATCTAGCAGCACGAGCCAATCCTTGACCGTGGCCTCTATCTGTCCATCATCCGATGCATCGATAATCTCCTTCACGGCCATCGCGACAGAATTCTCCTCCAGCTCATAATCGCGACGACTTTGCTGGTTAGCATCGAATTGCTGCCAGAATTCGGCATTGTCTCGACCCAGCGCATCAGCCACCAACACCCCTATCCGGCATAAGTCTCGCAAACCACCATAGCGGTCGAATTGTCGATCATTTTCAACATGGCACCAGAACTGATTAACATAACCAAATATTTGGAGAAGGCCATGGATGATGGTCCTCTCCTCCATGCTGCGATCCTTCACAGAATTTTGAGGGTTGCCCCCTGCTAAATCATCCAACTCTATACTCAAGGTAGCGTCGGATAGCGGTGCATAGGTCACCACACTCTCGCTACTGTTCAGCATGACCGCACAACGGACGGAGAGGTCTACCCCAGAACGCTTAGTTTTCGTGCGCCACTCGACTGCCTTCCCCTGCATGATCGAAAACAAGTTTTTCTGTTGTGTTTCGTACAGTGAATCCACTTGATGAAAACTCAGCAGATAATGGCACTGAGCCCGAACGTCCAACTGCTTTATCGTCTTGGGAAACTCACTTTCGAGAAGAATGCTAGCCGGATCTATGATGTTCTTTATCATTTTCTGCGAGAAGATTAACTCAGGATTAGATTCACCCAGAAGCTCAAGCAATACGGGCGAACTATCTGAGCGCCAAGCCATGATCATCCAGGCGATTACCAGCAGGTCACTATCTTTTGGAAGCGAAGTAAAATCGAACAATATAGATACCGATTGAGGGAAAACATTCCCAACATTATCGGGCACCCCAACCCTCAAACTTTCGCGAGGCATGACATGGGGAATACCTGTCAAAATCTCATAGCTCGACAGACCCGGCGAGAAAACCAAGCAGTGTTCTCCAAGCACCAGCGCGCGCCGACCGCTGTTGAATTCGATGCCCGCACGGCCATAAACCGGCAACACAGATTGAGGGGTAGAACCATCAACAAAATTTCTGATGGCAGACTTTATAACACCGTAGGAGACATCCTGGTGACTGCCAGAGGATGCTCGCCAATATGCCCCCTTTACTCGCCCAAGGATCGCTGGGTCCATATACGGCAAGGTCTCGCCTGTAGCCTTATCGGTCAGAAGGGGGCTTCTCGACTCATTATTAGTGATATAGAACTGTCCTTGCAGCATGGACATGACATCGGCTACTTGTCTATCATGACGAGACTGCTTTGGCACTTGTCGCGCCCCAACAGGCGCTGCCGGCCAAGAAGGCCAAGAGCTATTGAGCGTCGCTTGGAGATCGGGGTCACGAAAGAGAGACTTCACAGTGGCCGGTGGCTCATCATCGTGTGATGCATTGGGAAATGAGAAGCTGGGTCCTGTATCACGTGTTGGCGAAGTCTCTTCGACATCATCAATCTCACCAGAAACCACCTTCCGAGCTTGCTCACGCCAATGCTCACTCAGGCCAAACCTTTGCCGCCGGTGCTCAGTATTGCCTCCCTCGTGTCCCACCGAGTGAGACTCGTGGTTATCCTGGCCATGATCCGTCATTCCCCACCTCCTGCCTTTTCGCCATCGAATACCACGCAAAGCCTATCACACGTTCCTCTGACATCAGTTCTTCCAGCTCCCCTTGTTAGCGGTGATACCTCAGGCTTCTCAAGCTAGACGTCTACATGGCCGAGACATTAGAGGCAACTTATCGTCTCACCCCCCTGTCCCACGATATGGCGCACAGCAGCCCAGGGCCGCTTTTATGCCGTTAGATACGGAAATCATTAGGTAGCGACATAACACGCTGCACAGGGCGCCATGGCACGATAACGTCGCCGTCAACGATAGAAGCGAGATAGCCCCTTGAGGACCTCGCTCAAGATGTCAGGTGGCGGCTGGAAGTCGGAGGCTGGCTCCAAGGTGGTCGTCATTACCTCATACTGGCCGGTGGGATAGGTCACGATCAGGTGGTCGTCGGTCACCACGGCATGGTTCATGTAGCTGCCGGCCACCAGCCAGTCGCGTGAACGAGGAGCAAACAGGCTCTTGCCCATGGTGTAGGCGCGAGGCGGTGTGGCGCGGCAGCCCAGCGCATGCTGCATCAGGGTCGCCGGAATGTCGGCATGGGAGGTCCGGCGCGCGATGCGTCCCGCGGGCTTGCCTGGCCAGTGCACCACCATCGGCACCTTGAGCTGGGCGTCGCTATAGTTGCTGCCGTGTCCCCAGTAGCCCTTGCCGTTGTCGTTGAATTCCTCGCCGTGATCCGAGGTGATCATGACGATGGTGTCATCGAGCAGGCCGCGCCGCTCGAGGTCGTCCAGTACCCGGCCGATCAGGCCGTCGACATAGCGTACGGCCGTCTTGTAGCGATTGAAGTAGGGGGTGCGATCGAAGTCCTCGTCGAGCGCCAGACGATTGAGGGTCTCCCAGTAGGGTTTGATGCGGGGGTAGTCGGAGGGAACGCTGTAGCCGTGCACCGACTTGTAGAACAGGAAGCCGAAGAAGGGCGAGGCCCCCGCGCCGCGCTGTTCCAGAAAGCTCAACCAGTCGTTGGTGATCAGTCGGTCACGCTGCCAGGCCTCGTCACCCGGAGGGTCGAGTCGAATGTCCTGGATGCCGGCGAAGGCGGTACGATCAAAGGCCGGGCTGATCAGGGTCGCGGCCGAGAGGATCTGAGGCTCGTAGCCCAGCGCCATGAGGCGATCGATCCAGACCGGAGGCGTGCGTGAGTTCTCGAAGGCGTCCCAGTAGGTCGGCGGCAAGCCGTAGAACATGCTGAAGCCACCCGCCTTGGTGGAGTTGCCACCGCTGTAATGCTGGGTATAGACCCTTGCCTGCCGTTCGGCGAAGGTCGAGACCTCCGGCATCCAGCGCGGGTCGAGCATGTCGCCCCTCAGGGCGTCCACGGCGATCATCAGCACATTATGGCGAGTTTCCGGCGGCCGGCAGCTTAGCGGTTGGGTCGGATAATTCAGCCCATCGGCTCGTATCCCGGCTTCCAGGTGCGCCAACTGCGAGTCGTCACGCCGGCGGGTCGCGTCCACCCAGCCCTGTTCTTCCAGGAAACGCTTGGCGGTGGTGGCGTGATACAGCGGCACATAGCGAGTGATACTGGTGATCCTGGTGTCATAGACCGCATCGGCCCAGGCGTGCCAGGCATGGGCTCCGAGCTGGGCGCCGAACAGGACCGAGAAGGCCACGACTAGCCAGCGCGGACGGGGGCGCTTGATAAGTAGCCCCCTCGCAATAGCGGCCTGCACGGCGAGCATGGCCAGCAATGCCGCTCCGGCGATGGACCATTCGATCCAGGAAAAATCGAAGGTATGCCGCCCCGCCTGAATCAGGGTGTTGAGCACGAAGCCGGAGAGATGGAAGCGATACAGCTCGAAGACCGCGATATCCACCGCCAGCAGGGCCTGCCCCAAGGTGGCGACGATGATCGCGACCGGCACCAGCCAGCGATGGCGCAGGAACACGGCCAATGCCACCAGAACCAGGCCGGGGAGCCAAGCCAGCACGGCGTATTGCCCGATATAGGTTAAGGTGACGTATCCTGCGGTCGTCGGATCCAGTATCGGCATTCGCTTGAGGAAGCCGGTGGCCAGCAGCCAGGCGAGAGGCACGTTGGCGAAGACGAACCAGGCGGTCCAGTCAAGCCGGTTGACGAGCGCCTCCCGTCTAGCAGGGGGAGGAGTAGATATCATGTCGGCTCTTCAAATCGTCGTGTTGGGGTAAACGGGGTGTTATCTGCAACAAATTCGCTGCGTGATGCCTGAAACGGCATAACGAGGAGTCATGGTGCCATCATCGGGATATCTGGGATAGTGACAATGGAGGGGACGGCATGCAACGCAGGGCCCCGGGTGAGCCAACCCGTACGCCTGTCGGCCACTCAACCACCTGTCGGAGGCAGGCAAGCTCGTCGAGAGGCTTGAGCCCCCAGAAGATCAACACCGGCAATGTCTTATCGGCTCAAGATGCTGGTTGAGTCATAAACGTCATCAGGCGATCGATGGAGTGACCTCCACAAGCTGGGGATGCGCCCTAGGGGAAAATTTGATAGGATCCTGATCCCGAGTTTTGAGGGTAATGGTCAAAAGCTTGGCCTTCGCGCCCTCGCACTAATGCTTAGCGCAAGGATATCGAGTAGTCGTGACAACCTCCCATTCAGGGCTGATGACTCCGCCCTAGCATTCCTTCCCCGTATTTTGGCTGCGATCCCATCTCGCATAGCCAGGCATCGCTCCGATGCCTTCGGCGCCTAGCGCCTATCGTATATTTCCTCATCACCCAATGGTTACACCGCAGCGAGCCTCCCTTCGTATGGGGCAGGCCGTGCTCGTGTCAGCAATGGCACGAGCACGGCTGCATGCGGTATGGCCCCCATCCACTGACCGGACCGCTGCATGTACGAAAAGATGAAACTGAGTTGGTTCTCCAACCTCAAGGGCGACACCCTGGCGGGTATCGTCGTGGCCCTGGCCTTGATCCCCGAGGCCATCGCCTTCTCCATCATCGCCGGGGTCGACCCCAAGATAGGCCTCTACGCCTCCTTCGCCATCTGCGTGATCATCGCCTTTACCGGCGGGCGTTCGGGGATGGTCTCGGCGGCCACCGGCGCCATGGCGCTACTGATGGTCACCCTGGTCAAGGAGCATGGCCTGGAGTATCTGCTGGCCGCCACCCTCCTCACCGGGGTGCTGCAGATCATCGCTGGCTACCTGAAGTTGGCCGACCTGATGCGCTTCGTGTCGCGCTCGGTGGTCACCGGCTTCGTCAACGCCCTGGCGATCCTGATCTTCATGGCACAGCTGCCCGAACTGACCGGGGTCACGTGGCATGTATACGCCATGACGCTGGCCGGCCTGGCGATCATCTACCTCTTTCCCTATGTGCCGGTGATTGGCAAGGCGTTGCCTTCACCGCTGGTCTGCATCGTGGTGCTGACCATCGTCTACATGGCCACCGGCATGGAGATCCGCAGCGTGGGTGACATGGGCGAACTGCCCGATAGCCTGCCGGTGTTCCTGTGGCCCGAGGTGCCGCTCAACCTCGAGACGCTGATGATCATTCTGCCCTACTCGGTGATGCTGACGGTGGTGGGCCTGCTTGAGTCGATGATGACCGCCACCATCATCGATGACCTCACCGACACCGGCAGTAACAAGAACCGCGAGTGCAAGGGCCAGGGCATCGCCAACATCGGCGCCGGCCTGCTCGGCGGCATGGCGGGCTGCGCGATGATCGGGCAGTCGGTGATCAACATCAAATCCGGTGGTCGCCGGCGCATGTCGACGCTGATCGCCGGCGTTGCCCTGCTGATGATGGTGGTGTTCCTCGCCGACTGGGTCTCACAGATCCCCATGGCAGCCCTGGTGGCGGTGATGATCATGGTTTCCATCGGCACCTTCAGCTGGGAGTCGATCCGTGACCTCAAGAAGCATCCGATGAGCACCAACTTCGTGATGGTGGCCACCGTGGTCGTCACTGTGGGCACTCACAACCTGGCCATCGGCGTCTTCGTCGGCGTGCTGCTGGCGGCGCTGTTCTTCGCCAACAAGGTCGGCAACATCCTCTACGTCGGTTCCGAGGAAGCCGACGAGGGTAACCGCCGGATCTACAAGATTGTCGGTCAGGTGTTCTTCGCGTCATCCGAACGCTTCGCCGCCGCCTTCGACTTCAAGGAGAGCGTGGCGAGGGTCACCATCGATCTCTCCCGGGCGCATTTCTGGGACATCACCGCCGTCCAGGCCCTGGACCGAGCGGTGATCAAGTTCCGTCGCGAGGGCACCGAAGTGGAACTGGTCGGTCTCAACGAGGCCAGCGCGACCATCGTTGATCGTTATGCCATCCATGATGACCCGGAGGCGGTCGAGAAGCTGATGGGCGGCCATTGATGCCCGTCTGCCGGGGCCACGCTCCGGCATCCGGAGCCGGGACGACATCCCGGCGAGACTCCCACTCAGACGAAGCAGGAATACGATGACAGACAAGGTAATGGCCGCTATCGACGGCTCACAATTTTCCGAGGGCGTCTGCGACTATGCGGCCTGGGCCAGCTTGGCCCTGGAGGCGCCGTTGACCTTTGTGCACGTGGTCGACAATCACCCGCAGACGGCAGAAGCGGACCTCTCAGGGAACATCGGGCTAGGATCCCGCGAGCACCTGCTCGAAGAGCTGTCGGCGCTGGACGAGCAGCGCGCCAAGATAGCCCAGGAGCAAGGCCGGCTGATGCTCCAGGCGGCCAGGGAGCGGGCCGTCGAGAATGGCGTAGCCGAGCCGACCACTCACCAGCGCAACGGGACGCTGGTGGAGACCCTCGAGGAGCTGGCCGACCAGACCCGACTGCTGGTGATGGGAAAGCGCGGCGAGACCGCCCATCAGGATCGCGATCACCTGGGCTCCAGCCTCGAGCGGGTGGTACGCGGCTTGCACCGGCCGATCCTGATGGTGCCGGAGGCCTTCAAGCGCCCCGAGAAGGTGATGATCGCCTTCGATGGCAGCAAGACCACCCGCAAGGGCGTGGAGATGCTGGCCAGGAGTCCGCTGTTCCAGGGCATCCCGGTGCACGTGGTGATCGTCGGCGCCGAGACAGGCGACCACCGCTCACAGCTCGACTGGGCGCTCGCGACCCTGCGCGAGGCGGGCCACGAGGCCGAGGGTGCGATTCGTGCCGGCGAGGTCGAGCCGACGCTGCATACCTACCAGGAAGAGCAGGGCATCGACCTGCTGGTGATGGGGGCCTATGGCCACTCGCGGATCCGCCAGCTACTGGTTGGCAGCACCACCACCGAGATGCTGCGAAAAGCCGATATCCCGGTCCTGCTGCTGCGATAACGGTTTCCGAAACCGGCCCGCCGCTATGGGTGCTTTTGGTGTGTGCCGGTTTTTTACATGAAAGATGCAAGAACACTATCGAGAGCGCTTGCCCATGATGACCACGCCGCCCTGAGACCCGCCCCACCCAACCACCATCGCAAGAGGACCCCGAACACGACGCGCCTCCTCCGGGAGGTCATGACAAGGAATCGATCATTGGACAGTACCACCTTCGCCCATACTGCTTTCTTCGATGAAACCTCTTCCTCGCAGCGCTTTGTCGCCGAGCTGCTGGAAAAAGCAGATATTCGCATCAACGGGGACCACCCCTGGGATATCAAGCTCAACGCCCATGGCGTCATCGACGACGCCTTGGCCCGCGGTAACCTGGGCCTCGGCGAGGCCTACATGAACGGCGATTGGGACGCCGAGCGCTTGGATGAGTTCTTCTATCACCTGCTGCGCGCCCGACTTCCCGAACAGGTCAACCCACGCAAACTGGTCTTCCATCACCTGCGTACCCGCCTGATCAACCTGCAGACCGCCAAGCGTGCCTTCGAGGTCGGTGAAGCCCACTATGACCTGGGTAACGATTTCTATGCCGCCATGCTCGACAGGCGCATGACCTACACCTGCGGCTACTGGAAGGACGCCCGTAATCTGGACGAGGCCCAGGAAGCCAAGCTCGACCTCGTCTGCCGCAAGCTCGAGTTGGAACCCGGCATGCGGGTGCTCGATATCGGCTGCGGCTGGGGCAGCTTCATGGCTTACGCTGCCGAGCACTACGGCGTGGAGTGCGTCGGCCTGACCATCTCCCACGAGCAGGCCGAGTACGGCAAGCAGTTGATGAGACAGGGGCTGCCAGTGGAGTTTCGCCTCAAGGACTACCGCGACGAGACCGAACAGTTCGACCGCATCGTCAGTATCGGCATGTTCGAGCACGTCGGCCGCAAGAACTACCGCGAGTACATGGAAATGGCGGAGCGTTGCCTCAAGGGCGATGGCCTCTTCCTGCTGCACACCATCGGCAAGAACGTGCGCAATACCTCGCCGGACCCCTGGATCGACAAGTACATCTTTCCCAACGGCGAACTGCCGGCTCTGGGGCATGTCACCGATGCCGCCGAGGGGCTGTTCGTAGTCGAGGACTTGCACAACTTCGGCGCCGACTACGACAGGACTCTGATGGCCTGGCATGCCAATTTCGAGGCCAACTGGCATCGTTTCGCCGATACCTACGGCGAGCGCTTCTATCGCATGTGGCGCTACTACCTGCAGAGCTGTGCCGGTGCCTTTCGCGCCCGCGACATCCAGCTCTGGCAGTTCGTGCTCAGCAAGAAGGGCGTCGTCGGTGGCTACCACCGGGTCAGCTGACACCGCTTCCCCAATTATTCACCAGGAATTTCCGATGAGCGAATACTCCCTGTTCACTTCCGAATCCGTATCCGAGGGTCACCCGGACAAGATCGCCGACCAGATCTCCGACGCGGTGCTGGATGCCATCATCGCCCGCGACAAGCAGGCACGCGTGGCCTGCGAAACGATGGTCAAGACGGGGGTGGCGATCGTCGCCGGCGAGATCACCACCAGTGCCTGGGTCGACCTCGAGGATCTGGTTCTGCAAGGTGATCCTGGACATCGGCTACGATTCCTCGGACGTCGGCTTCGACGGCGAGACCTGCGGCATGCTCAACCTGATCGGCAAGCAGAGCGTCGACATCGCCCAAGGCGTCGATCGCTCCAAGCCCGAGGACCAGGGCGCCGGCGACCAGGGCCTGATGTTCGGCTACGCGACCAACGAGACCGAGTCCTACATGCCGGCGCCGATCCACTATGCGCACCGGCTGGTCGAGCGCCAGTCGGAGCTGCGCAAGAACGGCATGCTGCCGTGGCTGCGTCCCGACGCCAAGAGTCAGGTGACCTTCCGCTACGGCGATGACGGCAAGCCGGTGGCGGTCGATGCGGTGGTGCTCTCGACCCAGCACGACCCCGAGATCAATCAGGACGAGCTGCGCAAGATGGTGCGTCGCGAGATCATCGAGCAGGTTTTACCGGCCGAGTGGCTGACGTCGTCCACCAAGTACCATATCAACCCCACCGGCAAGTTCGTGATCGGCGGGCCGGTCGGCGACTGCGGCCTCACCGGGCGCAAGATCATCGTCGACACCTACGGCGGCATGGCGCGTCACGGCGGCGGGGCCTTCTCCGGCAAGGATCCGTCCAAGGTCGACCGCAGCGCGGCCTACGCCGGGCGCTACGTGGCCAAGAACGTGGTCGCCGCGGGGCTGGCCGACAAGTGCGAGATCCAGGTGTCCTACGCCATCGGCGTTGCCGAGCCGACCTCGGTGTCGGTCGATACCTTCGGTACCGGCCGCGTGAGCGACGACAAGATCATCGAACTGGTGCGCGAGCATTTCGACCTGCGTCCCTACGCGATCACCCGCATGCTCGATCTGCAGCACCCCATGTATCGCCTGACCGCGGCCTACGGCCACTTCGGCCGCGAGCCGTTCGAGCACACCTACACCTGGACCGATGTCAACGGCGAGACCCAGCACGAGACCTTCACCGCCTTCCCCTGGGAGAAGCTCGACAAGGTCGAAGCGCTGAAGAACGCCGCCAGGCTCTGACCCCGACGACCCCGGAGAGACAGCATGTCAAGCAAGCTCTACTGCACCGCCAACTTCAAGCCCAAGCCCGGCCGCGAGGAGGCCGTGTTCAAGGCCCTGCAGGCGCTCGAGCCCAACGCCCATCGCGAGGATGGCTGTATCCAGTACACGGTGACCCGGCATATCGACCATCCCAACGCTCAGGGGGCCAGCTACCCCATCGTCTTCCATGAAATCTGGGCCAGTCGAGAAGCCTTCGAGGCGCACTGCAACCGTCGCGAGATCCAGGCGTTCTTCGCCAGCCAGGTCGAGGCGGACGACGGCGACGTGGAGCATGCCAACGTCTGCGTCTACACCGACGAGCCCCACGACTACGACGCCTCGGAACTCTGAATCCGACGTAAACGGCACGGGCATGACCGCACGTGCCCTTGCATACCACAGGAGATCCTCATGACCGAACAGAAGATGAACGTCGAGAGCTTCAACCTGGACCACACTCTGGTGCAGGCGCCCTATGTGCGGCTGGCTGATATCAAGACCGGCGAGCACGGCGACCACATTCACAAGTACGACCTGCGTATCTGTCAGCCCAACCGGGATCACATGGCGATGCCCGCATTGCACTCTCTCGAGCATCTGCTGGCCGAGAAGTCCCGCAACCACTCCGACAAGGTCGTCGACATCAGCCCTATGGGCTGTCAGACCGGCTTCTACGTGGCGATGATCAACCATGACGACTACGAGGGCGTGCTCGACCTGCTGGAGCGCACCCTCAAGGACGTGCTCGAGGCCACCGAGGTGCCTGCCTGCAACGAGATGCAGTGCGGCTGGGCGGCCAGCCACAGCCTGGAGGGCGCCCAGGAAATTGCTCGTGGTCTGCTGGCCAAGCGCGACGAGTGGAGCCGGATCTTCGCCTGAAGGGGGCGGGACATCGCAACTTGGGCCGCCAGCGTTCCTGTCTACACAGCGATCGCCAGCGGCGTTATCGTGGTAGAGTCCGGCGCACGGTCGGAAGCCTCTGCCCGAGGCATCACCCAGGCGACGTCGCGCTGCCCCAGGATCACTGGCGTTCGTCCGGCATGATGGAGGCGACATGACATGAATCACCCCGATATTGATATCGACCGGGTACGCACGCGGCTCAAGGATCTGCGCGCCGAGCTGATCGAGCAGAGCCACGAGAGCAGCGACTCCCGCGCCACGGTGATGCTGGACCAGCAGTCCGTAGGCCGCCTGTCGCGCATGGATGCCCTTCAAGGGCAGGCCATGGCCAAGGCCGAAGAGCAGCGCCGACAACAGACTCTGCTGAGGATCGATTCCGCCCTGATGCGTCTTGACCGGGAAGCGTTCGGCGAATGCATCGAGTGCGGCGAGTGGATCTCGGCCAAGCGCCTGGAGTGGGATCCGACCGTGTTGAAATGCATCGATTGTGCCGAGTGAGGAGACATGCTGACACTCCTGCAAGATGACGTGATGATCGACGTCAGGGTCGCGGCGGAAGGCCGGGACGACGAATGCGAGGCCATCGTGAGGCCCGCGACGGACAGGCAGCGACACGATCTGGGCCGTGCCGCGGTCGGGCAGGCGTGGATGGCCTGGACACCGACCGGGAGCGAACTGCGAACCATCAAGTTCATGCCTCCGAAGCCCTTGCGAGACCGCGACTCGCGAGAGCTGCTCAAGAGCTATCGATTCGCCCTTCGGGTGGCCGAGACCTACGAGGTGACTACCCTGGCCCTGCCGCTCCCGGAACAGGCCGGCCTTTCCCGGCCGGAAGAGGTATTGGAAGGCGAGTTGATCCACACCCTGCTCGGGGAGTGCGGCGCGCTGCGCCATCTGCGCCACCTCCGGTTACACGCCAGTGGGGAGCAAGAGGCGGTCCGCTATGCCGATCGACTGGCCGACCACCAGAGGCGACACGGCCAGTCCGCTTGAAGCCTGGTTCCATGCCCTGTTAGCGTATACGTCAAGTTTTCCGTCCAGATACCTGTTCAAGGTCGCTGGTAACTGCAAAGGAGCCCTCCGTTGAGCCAGTTACTCGTCGACACCCTGTCTTTCCTGACTAGTCCACCCTAGGTCGTCTGCGATTTTCCCGAATCCGATCGTGTCTCGAAGCGGCGTTGCCGGCTCGGGATGACTGCATCTATCCGGGCGCCCGGCTCTTTCCCGGGCCCTGGGAAAGGGGATCGACATGAGCGACCAAGAGGCCTTCCTGCCCGATGTGGGCGAACTCTCCTCCGCCGATGGCTGGGTCAGCGTTCACTACTATCTGCCACTCGACTCGCGCGCGACCTTGCTGGTCGTCTACCAGGATACTCACGGCTCAGGTGTGACCTCCGGTCGTTGCGAGCGGGGGCGCTTCCTGAACGCCACGAACCGAGCCCTGATTCGTGGCGTCAGGGCCTGGCGTTTCATGCAGGGGTGAGTGATGCAAGACAATCATCTGCAACAGATGCGCCGTGAGCACCTGGCGAGCGAAGGATTCTACAGCGTCCGGCAGCGAATGCCTGATGAACACGCCTGGGTGGAGTATGACCTGTTGTTCATGGGGCAGAGGATCACGGGGCAGCGGCGACTATCGCCCTTAAGCCTCGAGGCCGATAACGCGCTCGACCCCATCCAGGCAGCGCTGCTGCTGGGGGCGGGTCCGGGTATCGAGTCGGTCTACTGGCGCCCCCATGATCCGGTGCTTGCCGCTCAGGAGACGAGCATGGCCAGGGAACCCACCTGGGATTGACTTGAGATCTCTCCAGTTACTGTGCAATTCCCCAGTTCTTTTTCCCAGTAGGTCTCCCATGTCAACCAGCACAGCACCCAGAGCCGCCACTTCGCTATATGACGAGGTGGCCAGACGGCGTACCTTCGCCATCATCTCGCACCCGGATGCCGGCAAAACCACTCTTACCGAAAAGCTGCTGATGTACGGCGGCGCAATCCGTTCCGCAGGCACCGTCAAGAGCAAGAAGAGCAACCAGTTCGCGACCTCGGACTGGATGGAGGTCGAGAAGCAGCGTGGCATCTCGGTGGCCAGTTCCGTCATGCAGTTCGAGCATGATAGCTGCGTGATCAACCTGCTCGACACGCCCGGTCACCAGGACTTCTCGGAGGACACCTACCGCGTGCTGACGGCGGTGGACGCGGCGCTGATGGTGATCGATGCCGCCAAGGGCGTCGAGGCCCAGACCATCAAGCTGCTGGAAGTGTGCCGGCTGCGCAAGACGCCGGTGATCACCTTCATTAACAAGATGGATCGAGAGGTACACGAGCCTCTGGAGCTGATCGACGAGATCGAGGAGATCCTGGGCATGCCCTGTGCGCCGATCACCTGGCCCATCGGCATGGGCAAGGACTTTGCCGGCGTCTTCGATCTGGCCAGCGAGCGCATGCTCAAGTTCACCCCGGGGGAGAACCGACCCGAGACCGACCTTGAGGTGCTGGAGGGGGAGGATCATCCCTATCTCGTGAAGCACTTCCCGATTGCTCATGCCACCTTCAAGGAGGAGGTGGAAATCGTGCGCGAGGCGGCGGAGCCCTTCGATCATAACGGCTTCCTTGTCGGTGACCTCTCGCCGGTGTTCTTCGGCTCCGCGATCAACAACTTCGGGGTGCGCGACATCCTCAAGGCACTGGTAGCCTGGGCGCCTCCGCCGCGCCAGCGCGAAGCCCGCCAGCGCACGGTCAGGCCGGACGAGGATGCCTTCACCGGCATCGTGTTCAAGATCCAGGCCAACATGAACCCCCAGCACCGGGATCGCATCGCCTTCGTAAGGGTCTGCTCCGGGGCCTATCGTCAGGGGCTCAAGGCGCGGCATATCCGCAGCGGCAAGCCCATCCGGCTCGATCACGCCATCACCTTCATGGCCCAGGAGCGGGCCCATCTCGCCTCCGCCTATGCCGGGGACATCATCGGCATTCCCAACCATGGTCGCCTGCGCATCGGGGACGTGATCACCGAAGGCGAGGTGCTGGAATTGGAGGGCATCCCACACTTCTCCCCGGAGATCTTCCGCGCCGCGCGGCTGAACGACCCCCTGCGGGCCAAACAGCTCAACAAGGCGCTGCTGGAGCTGGGCGAGGAAGGCACCATCCAGGTGTTTGAGCCACTGGAGAAGACCGGCATGATCCTGGGCGCCGTGGGACAGCTGCAGTTCGAGACTGTTGCCCACCGTCTGCAGGCAGAATACGGTGTCGATGCCGCCTTCGAGAGCGTACCGGTGCACAAGGCGCTGTGGGTCAGCAGCACGGATACCGCCGCCATGAAGCGCTTCAGCCAGGCCAATGCCGGCCGCCTGGCCAGGGATGCCGCCGGAGCGCTGGCCTTCATGGCGCCCAATCGGTCGGTCCTCGATCTAACCATCGAGAAGTGGCCCGAGATTGACTTCCACAGCACCCGTGAGGTGGGCGCAACCTGATGTGCCTCGCTATTCTCCTTTTCATTCAATGAGTTTCAGCCGACGTCATGAATCAGCAAGTCGATACTCCCGAACGGGCCGCCGAGCGGCACCACATCGAGCATACCCTGACACGCATCGACGCCAATCTGGCGGAGCTGGAGGACCGCCTGGCGATTACGCCGAGGATATCCAGGCTCAGAAGGAGTACCTCTGGTCGAGCCGCGACGAGATGGACCATATCGAGAAGATCTCGGCACGGGAGTCGATCCAGCAGGCGGTGATGACCGGCGACAACGCCCTGGCACGGCGCCGCAAGCTCGAGAAGCTCCGGCATTCCCCCTACTTCGGTCGCTTCGACTTCGCACGAGGCGGCAAGGCCGAACCGGTCTACATCGGCATTCACCACTTCCACGATGACCTGGAGCGGGTGAGTCGCGTCCATGACTGGCGGGCCCCCATCGCCGCGCTCTTCTACGACGTCGAGACCGGCCCCGCCACCTACGAGAGCCCCGAAGGGACGGTGGCCGGCGAGGTCACCCTGAAACGGCAGTTCCGCATCAAGGGCGGAGAGATCGAGCTGATGATCGACAGCGCTGTGCACGTGGTGGACGACGTCCTCCAGGAGGAGCTTGGCCGCGCCTCCGACGAGGGCATGAAGAACATCGTCGCCACCATCCAGCGCGACCAGAACGCCATCATCCGCAACGATGAGGCCCAGGTGCTGGTGATCCAGGGGGTGGCCGGCTCTGGCAAGACCTCCATCGCCCTGCACCGCATCGCCTACCTGCTCTATCGCTTCAAGGAGAGCCTGCGCTCCGAGGACATCCTGATCATCTCGCCCAACCGGGTTTTCTCCGACTACATCGCCAACGTGCTGCCGGAGCTCGGCGAGGAGACGGTCAACCAGGTCGGCATGGAGGAGCTGGCCGACGAATTGCTGGAGGGCCAGTACCGCTTCGAGAGCTTCTTCGAGCAGACCACGGCGCTGCTGGAGAGGGACGACGAGGTGATGAAGGCACGGCTTCGCTATAAGGCCTCACCGGACTTCCTGACCGAGCTCGACCGCTACGCAGCCCATGTCGAGGCCAACCGCTTCGCCGCCGAGGACCTGTGGATCGCTCGGCGCCTGGTGCCCGCCTGGCTGCTCGAGGAGGTGTTCCGCAAGCACCGTCACCTGCCCACCCATGAACGCCTGAAGCAGGTGAGCTGGGAGATCGAGCGCAAGATCGGCAACCAGTACAATTACGACCTGGAACCCGAGGAGCGCAAGCAGCTCAAGGCGGCCGTCAAGACGATGCTCCGGCAGGCGACCCTGCGCGAGACCTACAAGGGCTTCTACGACTGGCTGGGTCGGCCGGAGCTGTTCAGGACCGCCTCGCGGGGCAGGCTGGAGTATGCCGACGTCTTCCCGCTGATCTACCTGAAAATGCGCCTGGAGGGGGGTGCGTTCGCGCTGGCGGGACGTCAAGCACCTGCTGGTCGATGAGATGCAGGACTACACGCCGGTGCAGTATGCGGTGATTGGCCGGCTCTTCTCCTGCAAGAAGACCATCCTCGGCGACGCCTTCCAGTCGGTGAATCCGTATAGCGCCTCCAAGGCCGAGGAGATCCGCCGGGTGCTGCGCCAGTCAGCCTGCGTGACCCTCAACAAGAGCTATCGCTCGAGCCTTCAGATCACTCGCTTCGCCCAGCGCATCTCGTCCAATCCGGAGCTGGAGGCGATCGAGCGCCACGGTGAGGAGCCGGAAGTGATCAAGGCCCGCAGCCGCAAGGAGGAGCTCGCCACCATCGGCGAGCTAGCCCGCGACTTCGCCACCTCCGACCACAACACACTCGGCATCGTCTGCAAGTCCCAGAAGCAGGCGAAGCGGGTCTTCGAGGCCCTCGACAGCGGCGAGCATGGGGAATTCGACAGGTTGCAGCTGCTCGGCGAGAAGAGCAGCGCCTTCGGCCAGGGCATCGTCGTCTGCACCGCTCACATGGCCAAGGGCCTGGAGTTCGACCGGGTCATCGTGCCCGAGGTGACGGCGAAGAACTACGCCACCGACATGGAGCGCAACCTGCTCTACGTGGCCTGTACTCGGGCCATGCACCGCCTAGCCCTCACCCACACGGGCCAGCCCACGCCCTTCCTGGACACCGCCTGACGGGCGGCACGACCACTCCATTCAACACACCACCCACCACGAGGAACCCCCAAGGTGAGTCAAACGATAGCGGTAATGAAAGGCGACGGTATCGGCCCCGAGATCATGGAAGCCACCCTGCGCGTGCTGGACGCGCTCGACTGCGACCTGACCTACGAGTTTCACGATGCCGGCCTTGCCGCCCTGGACCAGCACGGCACCCTGGTACCCCCCGAAACGCTGGCGGCCATCGAAAAGTATGGTGTCGCCCTCAAGGGGCCGCTGACCACGCCCATCGGCAAGGGGTTCTCCTCCATCAACGTGCAGCTGCGCCGCCACTTTGACCTCTATGCCAATGTGCGGCCCGCAATCAGCTTTCCCGACACCCGTTCACGCTACGACGACATCGACCTGATCACGGTGCGCGAGAATACCGAAGGCGCCTATCTCGCCGAAGGTCAGAGCCTCTCCGAGGATGGCGAGACCGCCCTGTCGAGCATCCGCGTGACCCGCAGCGGCTCGGAGCGCATCGTGCGTTACGCCTTCGAGTTGGCTCGTCAGCGCGGTCGCCAGAAAGTCACCGCGGTGCACAAAGCCAATATCATCAAGACCAGCTCCGGCTTGTTCCTGGATGTAGCCCGAGAGGTGGCAGGCGAGTACCCGGAGATCGAGTTTCAGGAGATGATCGTCGACAACGCCTGCATGCAGCTGGTGATGAATCCCAACCAGTTCGATGTCATCGTCACTACCAACCTGTTTGGCGACATCCTCTCCGACCTGTGCGCCGGCCTGGTCGGTGGTCTGGGCCTGGCCCCGGGGTCCAACATCGGCAGCGAGGCGGCCATCTTCGAGGCGGTGCACGGCTCGGCGCCGGACATCGCCGGCAAGAAGATTGCCAACCCCTGTGCCCTGCTGCTGGCGGCGGCGGACATGCTCGACCATCTGGGAATGGTGGAGAAGGGTGCGAAAATCCGGGGGAGCATCCGTGAGGTACTCGAGAATGACCGCGAGCAGGTCACGCCGGACATGGGCGGCAGCGGTAATACCGACACTTTCGCCGATGCTTTGGTGGCGAATCTGAAGATGTGAGAGCAAGCTACGTTAGGGTGCTCCATGCCCTATGCAAAGTCTTCTTATGGGTTGAGGGACCCTGGCGTCGCGCCTTACCGGCTTGGTGAAGGGTGGTGCTCGGGGCATCACGGCGTTCTGGGCCCTGGCCCTGGCCGGCCTGCCAGCGCTGCTGGCCCTGCTGCCCCTGGCCGAAGTGGGGTGGTTGGTGGCGGGCCTTCTGGCCTTCGGTGTGCTGTTTGCGGTCAACTCGAGTTGGCACAGCTACCTGATCGTCCACTACGCCCGCGCCGACGGTGTCTCCATGGATGTGGGGTTCTACTACATGGCCAACGCCATGGGGCGTCTGCTGGGCACACTGCTATCGGGGTGGGTGTACCAGGTGTATGGCCTGGCTGCCTGTCTGTGGATCTCGGCCGCTCTGGTGGCTGCCAGCGCCCTGATGGCTCTCGCGCTGCCACGGGAGGTGTCTGGGAAGTGATGTAGGGCTACCGCCCCTCGAACAACGCATCTACAACCCCCTAGGTCAGTGGCGACATCTTCACCATTACGCTGCTTAATATTATCTTCCATACAAGCCCAAAGATGATAGAAATTTGGTTCATCACATGCGCGAGGCTCCCGGCGAGAGCGCTACCTTGAGTTGGTTGTGATAGGTTTGCATTCGCACTCAGACAGGACTGACTCTCCTCCTGCCAAATGGGGAGTAATATGGGTATAAACAAGCAATCAAGAACGGGGAAAATAAAACTAAATGACTGTTTTATAAGCAAAAAACCTATCAAAATCCACCTTCAGGTGCAGAATATCGAGTAGGGACGTGCCTCGACTCACCCCAGCAGGCCAACACCCATGGCCGCCGCCACGAGCAGCAAGACCACCCGCCACGCCGACCAGTGCCAGCGCGTCAGCAGCCCAAAGCCCAGCGCTGCTAGATCGGCGAAATCCGCCTCGCTGAGCCAGCGCCGGCGCACCACGAACGACTCGCGGAAATAGCCCAGATGCGCCACTGGGCCACCGAAAGCGGTGAGCCCCAGCAAGAGAAAGGTGCGAAAGAGCTCCCCCGAGGTGCCATCCCGGGGCGCCATCCCGGCCGTCTGCCGTGCGAAGGCATTGGCCAGCAGCCAGTCGACGAAGCGTGTCACCGCGGGCGGCATGTCGCCCGAGGGCGGGGTCAGCAATTCGTAGGTCATCGGCGAGGCGAGCACGTAGCGCTCGCCGAAAGGGCGCACCAATAAGCCGCTCTGCAGCCGATCCATCGCCACGGGGGCATTGGCCAGCATGACCCCGTGCCCGGCGATGGCCTGGTCCAGGGCCAGCCCCGAGAGCGAGTAGCGCCGTTGCGGCGCCGCCAAGCGGTCGGCGACACCGGCAGCCTCGAGCCATTCGCGCCAGCCGGGAAAGACGACGCCCTGGGGCGAATCCCAGCCGACCTCGAGCAGGGTATGCTGAGCCAGGTCGGCGGGCCTCATGGGCCGAATCTGCTGCGCCAGCAGTGTCGGGGCGCACACCGGAAACAGCACGTCGCCGAACAGCGGGTAGCTGGCGACATCGGGCCAGGGGCCACGGCCATAGCGGATCGCCAGACGCGCGCCATCGCCCTGCCAGACAGGCAGCGTGAATGACTGCGTGGCCTCCAGCGATATCTCGATGCCGCCGACCCTGGCCTCGAAATCCATCAGCCGCGGCAACAGCCAGAGCTGGGTGAACGAGGGCGGTGCACTGAGCGTGAGCATCGGCCCGTGCCGGGCACGCTCACGCACCGCTCTCACCCCGGCGGCGATGCGCTCGAGGCCGCCGTCGATCTCTCGGGCCAAGTGCCGCCCGGCGTCGTTCAGCACCACACCGTTGGCCTGGCGTGCGAAGAGCGCCACGCCGAGCCGATCTTCGAGCTGCTTGACCTGCCGACTCACCGCGCCGGGGGTGACACCCAGGCGCGCGGCGGCGTGCTTGAAACTCTCTGCGCGGGCCGCCTCGGCAAAGGCGCGCAACGCGTTCAGCGGCAGACGTTCGACTTTCATCGCGTGAGCTTTCCTGAGCCTTGACCACCACATTACTTGCTTGGCGGCGCGACGCCCACCTGCTCTGATGGGGCCTCGCTACCCACAGGAGAGTGACATGCCACAGACGCGAGCGTCGCGCCGGCCACCATCGCCACACGCCAACGCCCCGCTACGCCGGCGTCTGGATGCGCAGGCCGGGGCCTTGATGGTGCTATTCTGCCTGGCGCTGGGCTTTCAGCAGGTGGCGATCAAGCTCGCCGCGGCGGATGTCTCGCCACTGACTCAGATTGCCCTGCGCTCATCCATGGCGGCACTGCTGGTGCTGGCGCTGGCCTATCGCCGGGGGATACGCGTTACCCATTTCCGTACCCATCTCGGGCCGGGCATCCTGGTGGGGCTGGGGTTCGTGGCCGAGTTCGCATTCGTCGCCTGGGGGCTCGACTACAGCCTGGCATCACACATGTCGGTGTTCCTCTACACCGCACCGATCTTCGCCGCCCTGGGGCTGCATCTGCTGGTGCCGGGCGAGCAGCTGACGCGGCGCCAGTGGCTGGGGGTGGGGATCGCCTTCGGTGGGATGGTACTCGCGCTGGCCCCGGCGGCCGAACTCGCGCACACCGCGGACATCCTGCGCGGTGACCTGCTGGGGCTGCTGGCCGGACTGGCCTGGGCGGCGACCACCCTGGTGATTCGCCGCTCCTCGCTCTCCGAGGTGCCACCGGAGCAGACGCTCTGCTACCAGCTCGTTGTCGCCGGCCTGCTGCTGCTCCCGGCGAGCGCGCTACTGGGGGATCTCGGCGAGATTCGGTTGAGCGGCGTGGCGGTCTTCAGCCTGGCCTTCCAGACCCTGGTGATCTCCTGCGCCGCTCTGCTGCTGTGGTTCGCCCTGCTGCGCCGCTATTTTGCCTCCCAGCTCGGCATCTTCTCGTTCCTCTCGCCGATCTTCGGTGTCCTGTTCGGCGCGCTGCTGCTGGACGAGCCGCTCACCGCCAACTTCCTGGCGGGTGGCGCGGCGCTGCTGATCGGGCTCCTGGTGGTCACCCGCTAGTAGGCTTGGTATAGCCAGCGCTAGATATTCAGCGTGTCAAACATCGCTTCATCTTCAGCTCATCTCTCTGGTCCAACCTGGCAGTATCGAAACGAACAGGCACGGGAGTCGAGGATGCCATCTAGCCGAGAACGCTGGGCAGGGGCGCTGATCCTGTTCGCCATGGCCACGCTGGCCATGGCGCAGGATCCTTTCGGGCAACAGAGCGATTTCCTGCCACCGGATCAGGCCTTCAAGCCAACGCTGGTACGAGACGGCAACGGATTAGACATCCACTGGCAGATCGAGCCCGGTTACTACCTCTATCGCCACAGTTTCTCTGCCAAGGCTGATGAGCGCGAACTAGCGCTCGATATTCCCGAGGGGGAGACGACCGAGGACGAGTACTTCGGCCGGTCCGAGATCTATCGTCATGCGTTGCGCATGACCACGCACCCCGGGGAAGCCGATACCCTCACCCTTCATTGGCAGGGTTGCGCCGATGCCGGCCTCTGCTATCCGCCCCAGCAGCGAACCTTCGATCTGGAGTCCGTCGCAGATGCCTCGGGGAGCAGCACCATCGACGTGAACGCGCCGGGAACGGATGCTTCGGCCGATGTGTCGAATGCGTTATCAGCGACATCAGCGTCTATCGCGCCAGGCTCCACCACTCAGCCTCAGCCCCGGACAGACGCGGCGATGGCGGAAGATCAGCAACTGGCGGCGCAGCTCGCCGGTGGCAACGGGATCTGGACGCTGGCGGCGTTCTTCGGCATGGGGCTGCTGTTAACTTTCACGCCCTGCGTTCTGCCAATGATCCCCATTCTCTCCAGCCTGATCGTCGGCCAACGTCGCAGCGGGGAGAATCCGCGTGCCGCCGGCTTCGTGCTCTCGCTCGCCTACGTTCTCCCCATGGCCGCGACCTACGCGATACTGGGCGTGGCCGCGGCCATGGCCGGCGCCAATCTGCAGATGCTGTTCCAAAATGTCTGGTTCATCGGAATTTTCTCGGCACTGTTCGTGGTGCTGGCGTTCGCTATGTTCGGTGCCTTCGAGCTCGAACTGCCGCGAGCGTTGCGTCAACGCCTGGATTCGGGGCTGTCGAGACAGCGCGGCGGCCGCTTCAAGGGCGTCGCTGCCATGGGGGTGCTCTCCGCCCTGCTGGTCGGCCCCTGCATGACCGCTCCTCTCGCCGGTGCTTTGCTCTTCATCGCTGACACCGGCAATCCGTGGTTGGGCGGTACGGCGCTGCTCGCGTTGGGGCTCGGCATGGGCGCGCCGCTGGTGCTGATCGGCACGCTCGGCAGCCAGTTGCTACCCCGGCCCGGCGCCTGGATGACGCGCATCAAAGCACTGTTCGGCTTCGTGCTGCTGGGCATGGCAATCTGGTTCGTCGCCCGAATCCTCTCGGATGCCATCGTTCTTGGCCTGTGGGGCGCGCTGGGTCTGGGCGCTGCGATCTCTCTCGTCGCCATGGCGCGTGGCAACGGCACGGGTAGCATTCTGCCCCAGTTCGCCACCGCCAGTGCCGCCATCATCGGTCTGTGGAGCGCGTTGATCCTGATCGGTGCCGCCGGTGGCGCCAGGGATCCGTGGCAACCCCTCTCGATCTACTTGCCAAGCGGTGTGGCAACAACCTCGCAGGGTGCCAACGGAGCTGGGCCTGTCGCGTTCGACGACGTGAAGGACCTGGCCACGCTCGAACGCCGCGTCCAGGCCACCGCCAACAGCGGCCAGATGACACTGGTCGAATTCACCGCCGACTGGTGTGTCTCCTGCGAGATCATCGAACGGGAAGTGTTCAGCGACCCGGCCGTGAAGGATGCGCTCCAGGACGTGCAGCGACTGAGTATCGACGTTACGGATTACGACGCCGAGGACCAGGCGATCATGCAGCACTTCGGTGTCGTCGGGCCACCGACCCTGATGTGGTTCGGCCCCGACGGCCGCGAGCAGCGCAGCGCCCGCATCATCGGCGAGCTGGATGCCGAGGCCTTTCTCGATCGCTATACGCAGGCCAGACAGAACGCCAACGAGTCCACTGGGGGTTGACATGGATCCGCTCGATCGCGGTATCGCCCTGGGGCCCCTGGGCGTGAGTCTGGGTCAGCTTCTGCTGGTCCTGGCCATGGTCGTCGCCCTGATCGTGGGCACCTGGGTGGGCAGTCGTCGGCAGGTCAGCGTCGGCGATGTTCTGTTCAATGCGTTGCTGATCGGCCTGATCGGCGCACGCATCGTGTTCGTGGCCCACTACTGGCAGAGCTACGACACCTTCTGGTCCTGGCTAGACATCAGGGATCGCGGGTTCGAGCCACTGGCGGGGCTGGTCATCGCTTTCATCTATCTGGCCTGGCGCTTCTGGCAGCAGCCGGCCATGCGTCGGCCTCTGGGTTCAGCGGTGCTCTCGGGTGCGCTGACATGGTCGATGGCTGCTGGCGCCCTGACGCTGACAGCACCTCACGGGGCGAGCCTGCCCTCGATCCCGCTGGCGGACCTCGATGGGTCACCGGTAGCTCTGCCCACCGTGCTGCAGGCATCCGATCGGCCCATGGTGGTCAATCTCTGGGCGAGCTGGTGTCCACCCTGTCGTCGCGAGATGCCGATGCTGGAACAGGCTCAACGAGAGCGGGAAGACGTGTCGTTCGTGTTCGTCAATCAGGGCGAGAGCGTCGATGCCGTCGAGACGTTTCTGCAGCGGGAGTCCCTCACGCTCGATCATCTCTATCGCGATCCGGACATGAGTTTCGGTCGCGAGGTGGGCGCCATGGCCATGCCGACCACGCTCTACTACGACACCGACGGCCAGCTCGTCGATACCCACTTCGGTGAGCTTTCCCGTGCCACGCTCGATCGCGGTCTCGAGCGCTTCACCCGACCTTCCCGGTAAACATTAATAAACGGAGACGACAATGATGCAACATTACATCCCACGAATGATGCCACTACGGCTCGCGCTGCCATTGGCCGCCGGTATTGCCCTGGCGGCAAGCCTGCCCGCCGCCGCCGACGACTGGCCCGCGCCGATCCAGACACTCGAGCAGCAGGGCCTCACCATTCACGGGGAGTTCAATGCCCCCGGCGGGCTCAAGGGCTACGCTGCCAGCATCCGAGGACAGAGCGTGGCAGCTTATCTAACGCCGGACGGCAAGCATGCCGTCGTCGGCACGCTGATCGACGCCCAGGGCCGCGACGTCTCCGCCGAGCCGCTGGAACAGCTCGTCGATGGGCCCAGAAATGCCGCACTTTGGAAGACACTGGAGGATCATCACTGGGTTCGCGAGGGCGATGCCGATGCGCCAGGCGTGGTCTACGCCTTCAGCGACCCCAACTGCCCTTACTGCCGAAAGTTCTGGCAGGATTCTCAACCCTGGGTGAAAAGCGGTGATGTACAGATTCGTCATATAGTGGTGGGCGTTCTGGGCGGCGACAGCCCCGCGAAAGCCGCCGCTATCCTGGCCGCAGACGATCCCAGCGCCGTGATCGCCGAGCACTATCGCACCGGTGCCATGCCGGACAGTGTGGGAACCGATCAGAGTGAACAGTGGGTCGCCGAGAATACGCAGTTGATGCGCAGCGCCCAGCTTCATGCAACCCCCGCCATTATCTACCAGGATGACGATGGCGCGGTGCATAAGGTCATGGGTGCGCCCTCTCCGAACAAACTGGCCACTATCATGGGTAGCGACTCGCCCTGAGCTTTTCCCTTCCCCCTTCTCACCCGTCCTTACTCATCCGCCCGGGTGAATCAGGCCAGGGGCAGCGAGAGCGTGACCCGCAGCCCGATACCGTCGCCGGAGGCGAGCCGCAGGCTGCCGCCCGCCCGGGTGGCGATCGTCTCGACGATGGACAACCCCAGACCGCTGCCCTTCGGATGGTTGCCGCGATGAAAGCGCTCCGTCAGGCGGGCGATCTGTTCGGGCGGGATGGTCTCGCCCTGATTGACGACGTCGATCACGGCCATGCCGTCCGCCTCGTGCGCCTCGACCTCGATCGGGGTGTCGGGCGAACCGTGACGCATGGCGTTCTCGAGCAGATTACGGAGCGCGATCACCAGCAGTTCCCCGGACAACGCCACGTGAAGCCGACCGGCCGACGCGCGCCAGTGACATCGATCACGACTGCCGGTCTCTACCATCGCGGCTTCCAGGGCGTCGCCAAGCCGCGTAGAGTCCACATGCCCCCGAGCGATCTCCTCGCTTTCCATGCGTGCCAGCAACAGCAACTGGTCGAGCGTCTTCGTCAGCCGCATCACCCCCGCCTCCGCCTGCTGCATCGCCTCCCGGCGAGGATCGCCGTCGACGCGTCGCGCGATCTGCAGATGGGTACGAATCGCGGTCAGCGGTGTGCGCAGCTCATGCGCGGCATCGTCGGTAAAGCGCTGCTCCAGCGCCAGCATGCGCCGGGTGCGTGCAAGCAGGGTGTTGAAACCGTCGATCAGCGGGCGAATTTCCCCCGGCAAGCCACGGATCGGTAGTGCCGAGAGATCGTCGTAATCGCGTGACATCAGGCGTCGCTGCAGCCTCGACAGCGGCGACAGACCCCGGGTTACGCCCCACCACAGTGCAATCAGGCTGCCGATCGAAGCGAGTAGAAAGGGATAGAACGCGGCACGGCGTACTTGAGCCAGCAACGACTCCCGCTCCCGCAGGCGATCCGCCACGGTGATGCGCTTGTCGTCGTCGACCAGGGTATAGACGCGCCAGCGCTGGCCGTTGTGATCGCGGTAGCTGTAGCCTTCGTCATCGACTGCGAGAACATCGTTCATCTGCGGATGCGTACCCGCCACCACCTGCCCACGCAGCGACGACACGCGGCAGGCGACGCCTTCGAGCGCAGGGATGGTCGAAGTCTCGCCGACTTCTCCATCCCAGGCCGCCGCCGGCACGCGATCGAGCAGGCCGGCGACCATTCGCGCCGACTGGGCCAGGCGCTGATCCAGCGACGTTTCGAGCTGGGTCGAGAGATCGCGCATCGACCACGCCGCGGTCAGCCCCCACAGCAGCATCAGCGTGATCCCGAGCGTGGCGACGAGACGCAGCCGCAGGCTCATGAGGGCGTATCGCCATGCAGTCGCTCGGCGGCGGGAAGCGCGCCGAGACGATAGCCGACGCCTCGGACCGTCTCGATCACATCGCGTCCAAGCTTGCGACGCAACTGGTAGATATGCACGTTGAGGGCGTTGCTCTCGATCTCGTCATCAATTCCGTAAAGGCGATCCTTCAGCTGATCGGCGCTCAGGATCCGCCCACGCGCGCGCATCAGCGCCTCCAGCAGCATCAGCTCGCGACGCACCAGCGCCACCGGTGCGCCATCCAGCGTCACGCTGCGAGCAACTGGGTCCAGCGCCAGGCTCCCGTGGCGAAGGGAGCGGTCGACCTGGCCGGCGCTGCGGCGCAACAGCGCCTGTAGCCTTGCCGTCAACTCATCAAGGTCGAACGGTTTGACCAGATAATCGTCGGCCCCGCCCTGAAGCCCTTCAACGCGACTGGCCACAGCATCCCTTGCCGTCAGCATTAGCACCGGCGTGGCAACACCAGCACGCCGCCACTGTTGCAGCAGCGTCAGACCCTCGCCATCGGGCAGACGCCGATCGAGCACCGCGGCATCATAGTCGATCGCGGCCATCGCCCCGCGTGCACCGTCCAGTGTAGTCACCGTATCGACGACGAAATCGGCCAACGCTAGTCCCGCTTCGATGCCGGCCGCTACCGGTGCGTCGTCCTCAACGAGAAGTACGCGCATCCTCTTCCCTACCGTTCATCGCATCAGGACCTATCACACCGGGAGTAAAGGCCAGAGTGTTGTCCGCGAACTGACATTGCCCTGCAAACGAGAGTTAGAGCAGTCATCAGAGGACTCGCGGCGCGTCTGCGGTGTTGAAGTAGATTTGGCGCTCTTCCTGATAGCTGCGCATGTGATCAAGGATCCGACGATAGGAGTCATCACCTTCAGCACTGTTGGCCTCGGCACGGCTTTCCAGATAAGGCATCGTGGCTTCCTGCAGGGGTTTAAGCAGCTCGACCGGCCACTCATTCACCTCTGCGCCGTTGCGCTCCAGAATCTCGATTGCCTTGCCTTGAGCTTCCAGTCCAATGGAAAGGGTTGCCAGCATCGACGCCTGGCCGCTGGTACGAATCGCTACGCGCTGCGCTTCACTCAGACTCTCCCATACCTGACGATTCACCAGAAGCTCGATATAGGAGAGCGGCTGATGCCAGGCATTGAGGTAGAAATACGGTGCCTTCTCGATAATGGGCGAGAGGTCCACGGTGTCGTTGGGCTCTTTTTCAAGGCCCAGCGCGCGTTTCATCATCAAAACGCCGGTATAAGGCAGGTTCAGCTCGTAGGCATCAACCTGATCGAGCTGGCGCAACTGTTGCGGCAACCGACCCGGCTGGAAGCCGCCAAATGTCAGGGTGTTGATCTCATGTTTAACTGGATTGCCTTCGGATGGGCAGCTCGCTGACGGGTCTGCACAGAGCGTTTCAGCGCCAATATTCGTGGTTTCTACTCCTGCCGTCTGACAGGCCTGGTGCCAGACCCCTGAAGCCGGCGCCGGCCAGCGCGCCAGCCAGGGCTGCTGACACATTTCGGTCATGCTGGTGGGCAGCCGCTCGGGGAAAAAGCCCGCTTCCTGCCCCGAGGTAAGGGCGATGGGTACAACGACAAGATTATTATCGAAGGTTTCATTGTAGATATCCTGCTCCAGCGCCAGGCCGCCACCGCTGATCAACCACGAGGCGAATTCTGACGGGTGTAACCCGAATGGTAGACCGGCGACCAGTAACTGACCGGATTCAAGACCATTGGAAATCGGTAGACCGATCGCAGCTGCCAGACCGCCTCTATCAGGTCCCGCCGCCACTGCCTCATAAAGATTGGCGTAGTCACCAGGTATCGAGACGAGCTTCGGCTTTACAGCATCGCGATCAGAGTCCGGAACACTGCCGGTGACATGGTAGACAAGCTCTAGATCCAACGCGCCGAGCAGTTTATTGGCATTGTCGATAAAAACATTGGCGGGTCCGCCAACGGGATGAGCGCCGCCGTGTGGCGCCTCCGGCATGATTAAAGGTGGAAACTGAACCTGCACGGGAAGCTGAGCTGCATTCGCGGCATGCGCGAGAAAACTCGGCAATAGCAGCGACGCGGAAAGGAAAGCGGATTTTGATAAAAACATGACCATTCATCCTGACATAGAAATTGTTGATGACGATCGAGAGATCTCTGATCTTGCACTCACATCTGTCAACAACGGCGGGGGAAACTTGGATTCACAACGCCAACGGTAGCCCAGGGTAATGATCTGAAGATGAAGCGCCTGAAAAATCGAGAGACTAGGAGGACGCCTTGAGCGTCCTGAACGTCGCATAGACTCTAAGCACGGATGTCGCCATGCACAGGGTGGCAAATGTCAAGGCCAGTCCTGGAAAATAGGCGGGTAGCAGGCACATGGCGACGAAGAAAATCTGCGTTTCGGTCCCTTCCATCAGACCATTACTGTAATGGAAGGCTTTTTTGCCAGCGCTCATATCCTGGATACCGTGTCGCTCTGCAAAAATGGCGGTGGCCAGAAACGACGTGCCGGTTCCCACAAAGCTGAACATCAACAGGCTTCCGGCCAGCGCATTGTGTGAGGGGTCGGCAAGAATAAAGCCGAGCGGGATACTGGCATAGAAAAAAAAGTCGAGCGTGATATCCAGGAATCCACCAGCAGCGCTGGGGCCTGTCAGCCGGGCAATGGCACCATCCAGGCCATCCGCCACCCGGTTCAGCACGATGAACAGCAGCGCCAGTCCGTAATGTTCACTCGCCAATGCCGGCAAGGCGAGCATCCCAAGGCAGAACCCGACCAGAGTGACATGATCCGCTCTCGCGCCCAGCCCAATCATCCGTTTGGCCAGATGGCGTAAAGGTACTTCCAAATGTCGATTGGCAAGACGATCCAGCATAGTCATTCCTCGAGGACGATCGCAGGTCTGATACATCAATGTTCTGGACAGCCCGGCAACGTTACCCCCGGCGCCACCGGAAATAACGTGCCAGCCAGCCGAGTAGGCGCTCGGGCTTGTGGGCGTTCTTCCATACGCCGGCGGTGCCTTTGACGGCTTCCGAGAGGGTCGGGTAAGGGTGGATCGTACCCAGCAACTTGTTGAGCCCGATGTTGTGCTTCATGGCCAGCGTCAGCTCTGCCAGCCATTCACCGGCATTTTCGCCGACCAGGGTGGCACCGAGGATGCGGTCCTTGCCGGGTACAGTCAGGATCTTGACGAAGCCGGTGGTGGCGCGCTCGGCGATCGCCCGGTCGCTCTCGGCCATGTTGTAGCGAGTGACCTCATAAGCGATGCCCTTGGCCCTGGCCTCGCGCTCGTTGAGCCCCACGCGCGCTACTTCGGGTTGCAGGTATGTCACTGCGGGCATGAGGCGGTAGTCGACCTTGAAGCGCTTGAACTCGCCGAACAGGGCGTTGACGGCGGCATGCCAGGCCTGGTGCGCGGCGGCGTGGGTCAACTGATAAGGGCCGGCGACATCGCCGCAGGCCCAGATGTTGGGCAGCCTAGTCTGTAGCTGCTCGTTGACCTCCAGGGTCCCGTTGTCGCGCGTGGTGATTCCCAGCGCTTCCAGCCCGAGCCCTTCGACGTTGGCCTGACGGCCGACGCTGACCAGCAGGCGGTCGAAGGGAATGCGCGTCTGGCGACCGTCGGCCGCCTCGACGAGGAGCTGGTTCTCGCCGTTCTCGACTGTCACCGACAGCGCCCGGGTGCGGGTCATGATCTCGAGTCCTTCCTCGGCGAGCAGGCCGGCGACGAGCTCGCCGACGTCGTCATCCTCGCGCCCCAGCAGCTGCTCGGCGCCCTCGACCAGCGTGACTTGGCTGCCCAGGCGGGCGAAGCTCTGGCCGAGCTCGCAGCCGATCGCGCCACCGCCCAGCACCACCAGGCGGCGCGGCTGCTCGGTCAGCGCCCAGAGGTTCTCGGAAGTCAGCACGTCGACCTGCCCGATGCCCGGAATCGGCGGTACCTTGGGCGTGGCGCCGGTGGCGATGACGATATGCCGGGCCGTCAGCGGTTGGCCGTCGACATCCACCGTCCACGGTGACAGCAACCGCGCCGTGCCGCGTTTCACCTCGACGCCCAGTCCGGTATAGCGCTCCTCGCTGTCATGGGGCGCCACTTCCTCGATAACACGCCGCACATGGCCCATGACCTCGCCGAAGTCGATTCGCGGCGTCCCCGCATGGACGCCGAGACGCTCGGCGTCGCGCACGTTCTGGGCGGCCCGTGCGGCGCGAATCAGCGCCTTGGAGGGCACGCACCCGGTATTGAGGCAATCGCCCCCCATGGCGTCGCGTTCGACGAGCGCGACCTTCGCCCGCACCGCACTGGCGATGTAGCTGGTCACCAGCCCCGCCGAGCCGCCGCCGATCACCAGGATGTCGACATCGAAGCGCCGGGGCTTGACGTATCCGCGGTAGCGTTTGCGGCGTTGCAGCCCGTCGACGACCCAGCGCGCGATCAGCGGGAAGACGCCAAGCAGGGCGAAGGAAAGCAGCAGCGACGGCGACACGACGCCACCCAGCGATTGCAGCTCGCCGAGTTGCTGGCCGGCATTCACGTAGACCAGCGTGCCCGGAATCATGCCGATCTGGCTGGCGACATAGAACACAGAGGTGCGCAGCCGGGTCAGGCCCATGGCCAGATTGACCACGAAGAACGGGAAGATCGGCACCAGGCGCAGGCTGAATAGATACAACGCACCGTCGCGCTCGATGCCGCGGTTGATCGTCTCGATCTGCCGCGCGAAGCGACGTTCGATCGATTCCCGAAACAGCGTTCGCGAGACCAGAAAGGCCAGGGTGGCGCCGATCGTGCTGGCGAAGGAGATGATCAAAAACCCCCAGCCCAGACCGAACAGTGCCCCACCCAGCAGCGTAAGCAGCGTGGCCCCCGGCAGGGAGAGCGCGGCGATCAGTACGTAGACGAGGAAGAAGCCGCCGGCGACCAGCCAGGGAGAGTCAGAGAACCATTGATCGAACCGCCCTTGCAGCGACTTGATGGACTCGAGCGTGAGGTAATCGTCGAAGCCCCCCACAAAGAAGGCCATGATTGCCGCCAAAACCACACCCAGAATCACTACGCGATACGGTTTCAATCGCTTCCCCTTGTATTGGCCGACTGGTCATGGACGTTGACGAGGCTTGACGCGGCCCCGGCCTGCCTCATGCCCCGGGCAGTATGCCCGAATCGCCGAAGTTCACGCATTGAGTCGGGTCTATGCCAGGATCCTTACACCGAACTGCTATCACCATAAAAAGGGCGATATGCCAAGGCTGGCATATCGCCCACAGCGCACCTAATGGACTGTGCTTAATCAGCCACGCGGATTCTGCCACTCGAAAGCCTTGAGCTCGTCGTTGAGTGGCGTGCCGGTGATGTGGTTGGTGTAGTTGGACAACGTCTTGAGACTCACGGCGATGACCAGCTCGAGAAGCTGCTGCTTTTCGAAACCGGCCTCCAGAAATGCCTGTACCTCGGCATCGTCAGCCCAGCCGCGTGCCTCCACTAGGTGCTTGGCGAATCTGGCTACGGCCTTCAGCTTGGGCTCATCGGGGTTTTTCAGCTCGCGCAGCTTCTCGATATCGCCCTCCGGTACCTTCGCCGCCTTGGCGCCTCCCGTATGAGCCGCCACGCAGAAACTGCAGCCGTTGACCGAGCTGATGGCGAGTAGCGCGACCTGCTGTTGCGCCGCCGTTAGGCTGGTCCGTGAGTAGATGTCATCCAGCGTCTGATACGCCTCGAGTAGCGCTGGCGCTTCTGCCATCTTGGCGAACAGGTTGGGCAGGAAGCCCATTTTTTTCTGCGTGCTCTCCAGGCGCTCCTTGGCTTCCTGGGGCGCGCTTTCGACCGTATGCAGTGCGAAGTCTGTCATGTAGCTCTCCTCGTGATGACGTATTTCACCACTAGGGTAGTCCCCATCGGGCGCGAAGAATGCTACCTCGAGTCTCAAACTTATGTCGCAGCGTACGCTATCAAGCCGAAGTCACTGCGAGTCGATGCCATGCATGCTTGAGTGATAGGGCCTTTTACCTGACCGAGGAAAGTACACATGATCCTGGTATTCGATATTAATGAGACGCTGCTCGATACCGCAGCATTGACGCCACTTTTCGAGATGCTATTTGGCAATGCGGCCGTGCGCGGAGAGTGGTTCCTTACCTTGGAAGAAACATGGATGACGGCAACGCTTGCCGGTCGTTATCTCCCCTTTGGGCTTCTGGCTAAGAGTGCCTTGCGGCAAACCGGCCTGCGCCATGGCATCCACATCGACGACGATCATCAACGCCAGCTTACCGACATGCTGACCGCCTTGCCGGCGCATCCCGATGCAGCACCCGCCCTCGCCGAGCTGCGCGCCAATGGGTTTCGACTGACCGCCCTGACCAATGGCACGCTCGAGACCGTACAGCAACAACTAGAGCATGCGGGGCTGGATTCCTCATTCGACGTTATTCTCAGCGTCGATTCCATAGAGACCTACAAGCCGAGCCAGCCGGCGTATCAATACGTCGCCGATCACTGGCAAGTCTCGACCCGAGAATTGGTCATGATCGCGGCACATGGCTGGGATTTGATCGGCGCCGCAAGCGCGGGATGCCGAACCGGCTTCATCGCCCGCCCCGGCAAGGTCATCGACCCACAGCTCTTGGAGCCTGACTGGCAGGCTGATTCGCTAGAGACGCTGAGCCAACAACTTAGAGCCGATATATCACCCTGCGTGCCGAATAGGGACGTGTAAGGTTTCGTGTTGCCCAACGACTCAACAGGTGAATGCAAAATGCATTCTGGACAGCTTTCATGCCTAGGCATGGCGGCATCAAAAAAGATGCGAGAAGGAGTTTTTCATGAGTGGTTTTAAACATGGGTTGATAGCCGGTTTCGTTGCAACCGTTGTCTTATCCGCCATCATGGTGATGAAGGCCAGCATGGGGATCATGCCGAATCTGGACCCAATCCATATGCTTGCGCAGATGATGCATTCTCGACTGGGACTGCCTGCAACTCCCATTCTGGGCTGGATAATGCACTTCGCCATCGGCACAATACTGTGGGGCGGACTATTTAGCCTACTGGCACCTCTTATCCCCGCAAAGTCTTTTGTTGCAAAGGGCCTTATCTTTGCAAGCGGCGCGTGGTTATTGATGATGCTGATTCCCATGCCCATGTCGGGGGCCGGCTTCTTCGCTATCAAAATAGGTCCAATGGCACCAGTCATGACATTGGTATTGCACTGGATTTGGGGAGCTGTACTAGGACTGACATTCCAAAAACTTGCCAAAACTTCAAACCAAGGGTGAACAGGATGTCGGACGCACTCATCGCGTGCGCCCACAAACGGCATCGTGCTTTGCCGAATGAACTTTTATCTCAGGAGTCGATGATGATCGATGTCATGGTGGCTTACTCTAACCAAGACGATCTGACGTTCGATGATCGCTACTATCTAGAGCAGCATGTACCTATGGTGAAAAACCTCTTGGGAAAACATGGCCTGTGTTATGTGCGAGTGCATCGCGGCACGGATACTTCTTCACCTTACTATCTCATCGCGCACCTGGGATTCGACTCCCCGGAAGCCTTCGAGACTGCATTCGATATTGTGGGGCAGCAACTAATGGACGATATTCCCAATTTCACCGACGTCGAGCCGCTTTTGCAGATCAACGAAGTAGTCACGCCATAGATTATGTTTTGAGGCGCGAGGGTGGCACACCCCTGATACGCTTGTAGGCCTTGCGAAAGGTGGATTCCGAGCGATAGCCGCTGGCCAGCATGGCCCCCACGATGCTCTCGCCGTTGGCGAGGGCATGGTCCGCTAATATCATGCGTAGCCGTCCCTGATAGCGCACCACGGTCATCCCCACGACGCGATGAAAACGTTCACTAAAACTCGAACGGGAAAGTCCCACGGCCCGGGCCAGTTCGTGCAGCGTCCAGTCGCGTCGCGGGTCTTCATGCAATAGCTTGAGCGCCCGGCTGACCGGGGTGTCCAGAAACGCCATCAAATGACGCTGATCGAGCAACCGCGTCTCCAAGCAGTGGCGCAGCATCAGGATCAACAGGGCATTGGCCAAAGCATTCATCACCGGAGCGTGTCCGGGCATATCCTCGTTGGACGACTCTTCGGCAAAGGCCTCGACCGCATGTTGAAATGTTTGCCCACGCGCCTGCCGCGGAATACGCACGATACGCGGCAATGCACCAAACCAGGCCGGGGGTACATCATGCACGAAGCGAAAATGGCCACAGATCAGCCCCACGCCGGATCGCGAACTGCGTAGCGGTACCACCTGCGCCGGCGTGTCGGTAGACACGCCCTGGGGTGTCAGCTGGTGCGGCGCATCACCGGGGAAAAACGCCAAGTCGCCAGACTGCAAATGCTCCTCGCCCCCGTCATGCCAGGCAAGACGACACTGCCCTTCGGTCACCAGATGAAAGCTCGGGGCGACGGCATGTTCATGCGACAGCAGCCAATCACCACATTGCTTGGCGACATGGTAAAAATCGCTCCCCATAAAGATGGGTTTCAAGAGAGCAGTCAATGGGTCCCGGGCCGGCTCTTCTCGTGATGCGTGGTTTGTCATCGAGAGTCACTGTCCGCATCGAAGGAAGCTACCCTGGCATGCGCCTCCACGAGGCTTCCTGCCTCGTGCATTAGTTGAAACTGCTTATTACACTGCCTGCAGGCTCCGCACATTGCCAAGTGAAACCTCAGCGTCATTTTTTCCTGAAGTCCCAGTGGCGCATCCAGACGTTTCGACATGAGGCGTGTGGCCTCCCGACACATCAGCATCTTCATGAATCGGCCTCCGCCAGCCAGCCCTTTTCCAGACACGCGCGCAGTAATAACCGGCCACGATGCAGGATGACCCAGCAGTTGTTTTCCTTGATACCAACCTCCTCGCAGATCTGGCGCGTGGAAAGTCCCATGAGTTCGCGCATGGTGAAGATCCGGGCGATACTCTCGGGAAGTGCGATCATGCAGCTTTCGAACACCTGCCAGAACCGCTCACTGGCAAGCGTGCTCTCGGGATCGCCCCAAGACGTGGGTCTAGCCATGTCTTGCCATCGCCCCGTTGCCTGGAACTGACTTTCCACGGCCGACTCGACGCCGTCATCGTCCCAGGATTGCAACTTTCCGCGACGCTTCTGAGCACGCAGTGCATCGAGAATCTTGTGTTTCAGAATACCAAAAACCCAGGTTTCGTAGCCGGATTTGCCGGCAAAGTGTGACTCCTTCTCGACGGCGGTGATCAAGGCTTCCTGGACCACATCCTCCGCTTCGGAGGCATCGCGCAGTTGCAGGCGAGCAAAGGCCAGCAGGCGCGGGCGAACAGCCGCCAGGCGGCCCTGTCGATCACTGGCTGTCTCCATGGGGCGCCCGATACGCGCTCCTTGCGATGACTCCGGCAACGATGCCATGACACGTCTCCTGATCGATGGTCCTGACCCATCATGGCAATAAAACGCATCTCCTGACCAGTTTACCCGGTCCGTTTTCATGTCGAATCGCCCCGGTTTCGCCAGCGCGCAAGATCGCGCGGCGTGTCGATATCCCACACCGTTCCCGGGCAGACCACGCGAAGTCCAAGTTCTCGTGCCCTGGCAAGCGTCTGCGCCCCCACCTCGCTGTTTCCCCAGGCCATATCCTCGAACAGCCGGGCGGAGAGTCGATGGCCCCCGATCAATGCATAACCACCGTCTTCGGCGGGCAGCATCACCAGATCGTAAGCGTTCAGCGCCCCCACGCAGCGCGCCAATAGCGCCGGCGTCAGCACTGGGCAGTCGCTGCCGATCAGTAACGCCGGGCCGCGCTGGGCGGACAAGGCGGTGTGCATCCGCTGCCCGAGATCCCCCGACGGCTGGGCGTGCAGCGCGATGCCATGTCGCGCCGCCAGCGCTTCGAGCAGCGGATGGCGCGGTGCCAGCCCCGCCCACAGCTGGACCCGTGCGGCGGGAAAGACCTGGCAAGACACCTCGAGCGTACGTTTAAGCAGCTCGACATGCACATCGCAGGCCTGCTCGGCATCGAGCGACGGCATCAGCCGAGTCTTGACCTTGCCGGGGATCGGCGCCTTGGCGAACACCAGCAGCGTCACCTCGGCGTCGGAGCTCATCGCGTCAGCGGACATCGGTGTACTCTCCTGCCAAGGCCCAGGGCGATACACCGCACCAGTAGCGCAGGCGCAGCCACCACATCGTGACGATGGTGCGTAACGGGCCGTGCTGCTGCCAGCGCCGTGCAGACGTGGTCACCCGCGGAGTGAGACAAGCCGGTGCGGACAGACGACACAGGCGCCGGCTGATTTCGATGTCTTCCATCAGCGGCTGGTCGGGGAAACCACCGACGAGCTCGAACGCTTCGCGGGTCATGAAGATCGCCTGGTCTCCCGTGGCGATGCCGGTGAGGCGCGAGCGCCGGTTCATGCTCCAGCCGACCAGCCCCGCCAGCGCGAACCCGCGCTCGATCTCGACGTCGAAACGCCCCCAGCACGCCGGGCCCTTCAGTGCCCAGTCGATCAACAGGTCGGCGCGGCGCGGCAGGCGCGTGTCGGCATGCAGAAAGACAAGATGCTCTCCTCGGCTTTCCCGGGCGCCAAAATTCATCTGCCGGGCACGACCGCGCTTGCTGACCAGCACCCGATCCGCCAGGGGCTGCGCCTGGGCGATGGTGTCGTCCGCGCTGCCCCCGTCGACGACCACGATTTCGACACCGCAAATCCACAGCGGCAGCAAGGTGGTCAGGCACGCCTGGATCGTCGAGGCCTCGTTCAATACTGGCACGATGACACTCAATCGAGGCTGGTTCGACATGCGCCGTGGCGTTAGATCATGCATGCGATGTCCATCGAAGCGGGTAGAGACGACATGTCATGTGGCTTATCACGAGGCTGCAAATTGCTTTTTTAGATAGTCGACGATATCGCTGGACTCATAGAGCCAGGTCGTCGTGTCGCCATCATCGATCCGCAGGCACGGCACGGTCCTCCTGCCGCCACCGGCGATCAAACGCTGTCTGGCATCGGGATCCCGGTTGATGTCGTGCAGCGCGATCTCGATGTTCAGCCTGGCAATGGCACGCCGGACCTTCCCGCAAAAGGGGCAGCCTTCGTAATGATAAAGCGCCAGGCCTTGTGCTCGCTCATCGGCTTCCGCCTGGGCCTGCGGCGTTCTCTCGACGAGCTCTGCCCCTCTCATCAATCGCCGAATCATATTCAACATGAAGAAAACCTCGCTTGGTTCATCCCGGGCAGTTCGGGGGCTCCGGCGAATCGGAGAATCCCACGCCGTAATACCGCGCAGTGGCGTTTCCGCCCGCATTGTCGCCATCGCTCATCAGCGCTACGCCATCAATCTCGCTGGCGGCGTCTCCGAACAGCGCCTTGAAATCGGCACTTACGTTGCGGACTTCCGCGCGCCACTCATCAAGTGGTGACCGTTGCCCCTGAAGGGCCAACAGCATCGCGCGGTCGGTGAAGGCATTCGGCCAGCGCGCACCGATGGCCTGATTGGAGGACCATACGTAGTTCACCGATTGCACCTGCCACGGTAGCAGGCCCGTCTTGCGCGCCACGTAGAGCCGGGCGGGATAGTCGTCGCCGGCTTTGCTACGCTCATCGAGCCCCGAATAGCGAGCGCTCGCCTTCCAGCACCAGTGCAGGTAAGGCGTCTTGCGCAGATCGATCTCGCGTTCCAGGTACTTCGCGGAGGCCTGGCCCTGTGCATTTGCCTCGAGTACCTCGATGCCGTGCTCTCGCACAACCGAGTAATGAGTCTCTCCCTCGAAGGAGCGCGTCGACCAGGACACCATGTCACGGGCGGAAAAGCCGATTTCATCGGCCAAAGTGTTCTGCGCGCCGATGAGCAGACCTATGGTGATGACCGTCCTAAAACAGCTTTGCCGCGATCGCTTCATGGGCACACTCACTTTATTCATCAACCGTGGCCGTTGCTGGTTAACTTTTAAATGATCATTGTACAGCATGGCTCGAATAATCATGTAGGTAACGCCGCAGTACTTGTCGAGCGCGCTGTAGGCGACTCTTGGCGGCTGCGGTAGAGAGTCCAAGCTTTATGGCGGACTCATCAACCCGGCACTTTTCGATATGACAATGAATGACTAATTGCCGATCTAGTGCATCGAGGGCGGCAATGGCAGATGCAACATCCAAATTCGTGTTAGATGAGTCATGCGCCGTGGTTTCTCCCGGCTCGGAGACTTCATCCAGCTCTCCCCAACGCCGCTGTCTTCGCATCAAGCGACGACATTCATGCCGAATGACGACAAAAATCCAGCTAGGAAATGCCTGTAGTGTACGCAGTGCTCCTATTCGTCGATGCATCACGAGTAATGACTCCTGTGCGGCATCCTCCGCATCAGAAGGATTATCACACTCCGAGAAAGCGATGCGACGGACATCAGCCCGGCAGATCGTCATAAGTTGATGAATAGCTTGCTCGTCGCCGCGCCGAGCTCTTTCCAGCAAAGTCGAATCGCCTACCATGGTTGGGTCCTCGATGAACATATCCGTTTTTGACAACTGGAATACCTCCCATCTTGTTGGTCGCACCCTGCCCAAAATCCTTACAAGTTAGCTGGCACTGGATGCCAGCCGCCGACTCGACGGATTCATCATGAAAAACAAGGAGGCTCTTCACGACCGGCAACCATATTGTTAGCCAACGCGCTTGGCTTTCAGCATTACTAACTTTTGATATAATTTAGGAACAATGCCTATAGGTATACTCGGAGCACGCCAGGCTACTAGCCCCACGACAATACCATATACCAAGTGAGCCATATAAACTGTCAAGGGAAAGCGCACAGGCGCAAAATCCTGCCCAAAATATCCGGCGCCAATAATATTCATGACCGGACTCAGCATGAATACGGTAGCGATGACCAGTGCATATAACACACCCCACCACCAACGAACGCGCCCCAGTAAGATTAAATATAGAGCAGCGAACCCGATGCCATTGAAGAAGTGATCTCCCCATCCTATCAAATTCGACAAGACATTGGGGCCATCCATGATGCGATCTGTCATCAACACTCCCATTAGCATGGGCAATGACCCTGGCATACCACCAAAAACCCTAAATCCTGTCGCACGAACGACCTCCATAACCAGCGTCCCCGCCACACCTGCGACAATGCTCCAGAGCAGAGAATAACTTAACCTCCTCCAATTAAAAGAAAGACTTATTGATATAAGCAGAAAGAAAACAACAACTGAGGGAAGCACTGCATACAAGGCAAGAAAGTCAAGAGAATAATTGGTTCCAGCTGATATCGTAAAGGCTAATGGCGAAACGCTTGCCGACATTATGGCCAAAAAAACCGCAGCTGCTTCCCCATGACTCATCTCGAGAATTTTCAACACGAGCCCCCCAAGAAGAAAAGCAAAACATTTTCAACAGATTCTTGCAGGCAAGAGAAATTCGAGGGTCGCCGGCCGACTATAAGTCAACGACGACCCACAAAAACTCGCTTATTACTTAAAGATGGATGACAGCGTCTCGTCAACCTCTAACCGCAACGAGCTTCCCGTTACAACCAGTCAATCATCTTTACATCCTAAGCGACCATGCCAGCACTACAAAAACACTTACTTGGCCGCCTGCTCGGTAATATTGGACAACTTCTTGTCGAGCATCTTTCCCATTTCTCCAAGTTTTGGCGAGATGGCAATTAATTGTGATGATGGTTGGTAATACCCCATATAGGAAGCATCGTTCGTGCCCCAGACATAGATACGGATCGGCAACTCAGCTCCAACCGCTGGATTCATGGAAAATGCTTTCTTGCCAACTTGTGGATTACCGACCAAGAAACTTTGCCCTCCCTTGAGATCAAGACCTGTCATCGAGAGGACCTTGGCTTGATTACTACTGCCCATCACCATCATTTGATTATCTTTGATTGAACTCTTAAGCGCCTCGACGGTCTCGCCAAACGAGTGCTGCGATTGTATTTTGACGAAATGGCTCGTCGTTTCCGCCATCGCTGTACCGATTCCTCCCAAGGTGATTGCCGTCGCAGCGAAAGAAGCGGCCATCCAGTTTTTGCTAAGCTTTTTCATGGTATTAATTCCATATGGCATTGGCATTCATAACGTCCAATCGCCGGGCTGATCCCGGCAAATTGTCATCAATAAGAGTCGTGACTGGTCCAAAACGGATCATTATTTTTTTGAATATGCATATATCATTTATTTTCAGCGCCCACCAGTATCCGAGATAGCGAGCTGGCCCAGGCGCATGGCGTTACCGTCGTGACCACCCACACGACGCCTTCCGACACGGAGCCAGAACACAAAGCCCCCTGAAATATTTCATAATTAATCGACACAAATAAAGAGAGTGGAAACCCATCCACTCTCTAATGTAATGACGGGTCAATGGATACTGCCCTATTCGGTGTACTTCCTGAGGCTACCTGCCGCCCTCCCCTTTCATAACACACAGATATGGTATATTTCCGTGATACGCATTTTCATTTCCATGCATATTCTTCTGAATGGCCTCTCTGCCTTCACCTTCTTCACCAACTCTTAAGCAGTCTAGGTTATCCGTGACCTTATGGCTCGTATCCAAGGGCTCTTGATTCTGTATGTAGAATCGCTCGATGACTACGCTATCCATGGCAAATGCCGGGAATGAGGCCAGTGATATGGCGACGACAGCGAAGGACTTTACTATTGAAGGTATTGAAGGTTTCATGGTGACGCCCTCCTGATGAGATGTTTCTAGGTTCTCATCTATTTGTTGCTGCGTGATCGATTTCCTTACACGGACACCATCACTATCTAGCAGATTTTCTGCTATCGACCTATCCAGCGTTCAAGGCATTGTCAATGACCGCGGATACATCTAGATCGCCGGGGCGATCCCAGCCCCCAAGCGAGGAGTCGGCACTCACTATACCGGAGGAGTCCCATGGCAGGGCATGATAATCAAAGCCATTACTCGTATTGGGCTTTATGATGGCGAAGTAAGGAGAGACGTCGAAGTCTCGCGGCACGAACAAGCTGTGGTGACGAATATGCCACTGCTCGTGGAGGCAGTCGTCACAGTCGCGGGCCAGCTCTGGCAGGAGCTCGATCAGTGGCAGAATAGGAAAGCGCACTGACTGGAAGGCTTCAGCGATCAGTGACGAACAAATCGCGCGCGTAGGGTCGCCGCTGCCGAGCGCCAGCATGCGTCGCCGCCATCCGGAAGGCACCGGTGGGGTGGGAAGCAGGTAACGGAGGAGGTCGAAGACATTCTTGAGATCGTAGCAATTGCCGATACGTTCGCAGACGTGAGCCACGACCCGCGCGGCATCCTCTTGAGTCAGGCCTATGGGTCGGCATAGGCGCAGCTGTAGTCCTGCGAAACTATCTAGCCCCACGACATGCACACCCGTTTCGACATCCGCCTCAACGAACGCGGGCTGATCGCCAGTGCCTGCTGTCCGGCCAATATAGATCGCGGCATGCGACCAGGTCGATTGCGTCAGGTACTTGATTGCCGTGCTGATGCGACGATTACCGTCCACCAAGACGACGTCGGCGGGCTTGAGCAGTTCGCCCAACGTCACTCTATCAGCCGGTGGCTGAGCGTAGGCAGCATGTACAGGTTGATTGAGATAAGCCGCCAGCAAGCGCCCAATCCCGTATAGTAGGCTCTTCATTGGCCTGCCTCCGACTGTCAACACGGCCTACCACGCATGAACCCTCACCTCATTCAGGGCAGGCCGATCCGCGGCCACCTTGCTGCGCCGCGAAAGAAGCTGGGAAATATCAGACGATCATTGATTGTAGAGAATGCCCACAAGAGGGTTACTACTGATATGTCGTTTACTGGGGCGAAAACTTACAAATAAGAAAATTACCCTGCACTGATCTCGTTGCCACCCACTGGGAGTTCATCGCGCTACGTTTGCAAGCATTATGACAGATAGTTATCGCGAGCCGTCGGTCTCGATCCCCTCATGCAATGAGGCGATGAGCGGGCAGGTGATATTGCCTTGATGAGCATGGCAGCGGGTGACCAGTTCGTTCAGCAATTTCTCGATTCGCTCCAGTCTGTCGAGCTTCTCCCGTACATCCCGTAACTTGTGCTCGGCGAGTGCACCGGCTTCCTGGCAGTGCGTGCCATCGTCTAACCGCAGCAGATCGCCGATCTCATTGAGACTGAAACCCACTTGTTGTGCTGTTTTCACGAAATTTAACCGCTCGATATCGCTGGAGCCATACCGCCGGATACCGCCGGGAGGGCGCCTGGGTTCCGGTAATAGGCCGCGTCGCTGGTAATAGCGGATCGTCTCGACATGCACGCCCGACACCTTGGCCAGACTGCCGATGGTCAGTGTTTTTTCTTCATCCTGCATGTGCCTTGACTCCGTAGCCGGCTACGGCAATAACCTTAACCCAGAGAAAGTCGCCAAGGAAGCTCCAACCGAGTCCCGACCCCGCATTCTTGACAAGAGACGTCGCCATGAAAAAACCGAAATCCCTGCTACGCGTGAGCGTGATCGGCACCGTCCTGGTGGCCCTGTGCTGCTTCACGCCCATCCTGGTGATCCTGCTCGGCAGCGTGGGCCTGGCAGCGCTGGCCGGCTATCTGGACTACGCGCTGATCCCAGCCCTGGCCTTGTTCATCGGCCTGACCCTCTATGCGCTATGGCGCCAGAAGCGGCACGACTCTCGCTGCGACACTCTCCCATCGCAATCAAGGAATTCCTCCCATGAATGATGACAACACTCTGCATATCGCCGTGATCGGTAGCGGTGGCGCGGCCATGGCGGCGGCCCTGAAGGCGGCCGAACGCGGTGCCCGGATTACGTTGGTCGAGCGCGGCACCCTCGGTGGTACCTGTGTGAATACCGGCTGTGTGCCCTCGAAGATCCTGATTCGGGCGGCCCATGTGACCCACCTGCGTAGGGAAAGCCCCTTCGATCCAGGCCTTAGCGCCCGGGCGCCGATAGTGGATCGGGCAGAGCTGTGCGAGCAACAGCAAGCCCGCGTCGAGGAACTGCGCGAAGCCAAGTACCAGCGGATTCTGCGCGATCATCCGGCCATCACGGTCCTGGATGGTGAGGCCCGGTTTATCGATGCCCAGCATCTGACAGTCAAGCTGAATGAGGGCGGCGAGCAGACTGTCCGCTTCGATCGCGCGTTCATCGGCACCGGTGCCCGTCCTGCCGAGCCACCGGTGCCGGGGCTGGCCGATACGCCCTACCTGACCTCCACCAGCGCACTGGTGCTGGAAAGTGTCCCCAAGCGGCTGATCGTGATCGGCGCGGGGTTCGTGGCCCTGGAACTGGCCCAGGCGTTTTCACGGCTGGGCAGCCGGGTCACGGTGCTGGCCCGCAGCCGGCTGCTGTCGGGTGAAGACCCCGCAGTGAGCGACGCCGTGGAAACCGCGTTGCGTCGCGAAGGCATCGAGATGCTCAACCAGACCCAGGCAAGCCAGGTGGACTACAGCGACCGGGAGTTCGTGCTGGCAACCAATGCCGGAACCCTGCGTGCCGACCAGCTATTGGTGGCCACCGGGCGCACGCCCAACACCGAGACGTTGAATCTGGCAGCAATCGGTGTGGAAACCGCCTGGGGCGCGATTCTGGTGGACGCCTGCCTGCAAACCACCGTACCGGGCATTTACGCCGCCGGTGACTGCACCGATCAGCCTGGGTTTGTCTATGTAGCCGCCGCCGGTGGCAGCCGGGCCGCTGTCAACATGACGGGAGGCGAAGCCACTCTGGATCTGAGCGCCATGCCGAGCGTGATGTTCACCGACCCTCAGCTGGCGACCGTCGGCCTGACGGAAGTCGAGGCACTCCAACAGGGATTCAGTGTGGAGTCCCGCGTACTCGGGATGGAGAACGTGCCGCGTGCCTTGGTGAATTTTAACACCCTGGGATTCATCAAGATGGTGGCCGAACGTGACTCGGGACGGTTGCTGGGGGTGCAGGCGGTGGCGGGAGAAGCCGGTGAGCTGATCCAGACCGCCGTGATGGCGCTGCGCGCCCGCATGACGGTGCAGGACATCGGCGATGAATTGTTCCCCTACCTGACCATGGTGGAAGGCCTCAAGCTCTGCGCCCAGACCTTCACCAAGGATGTGACGCAGCTGTCCTGCTGTGCGGGGTGAGCGACAGTGTCGCTGGCACCTGTCCACTCCTTGTCCCCGTACCATGGTACGGCCAGTACACTCTTTTCGGAAACGACGCAGGTGCCGACATGAGTGACATGACCATCGGCAAGGTGGCCGAGGCAGTAGGCGTCGGGGTCGAGACGATTCGCTTCTACGAGCGACGCGGGCTCATCGAACAGCCGCCTCGCCCAGAGGGCGGAGGGTATCGCGTCTATTCGGAGGAGACGGTGCAGCGGGTGCAGTTCATTCGCCGCGCCCAGGAGCTCGGTTTCTCCCTGCGCGAGATCGCCGAGCTGCTCTCGCTGCGTACCGACCACGACACCGATGCCGGAGAGGTTTGGCAGCGAGCCACCGCCAAACTCCAGGATGTGGATCGTAAGATCGAGCGGCTCCAGCATATCCGCCGAGGGCTGATGACGCTGCTCGACCGTTGTCCCGGCGAGGGACCATTGCGGTGCTGTTCCATCATCGACGCCCTGGAGCACGACGAGAGGCTGGCCGGCGAGCCGACCAAACGAAAGGAGCCTGACATGCAGACACTACGACTCGCGATCGAGGGCATGCATTGCAACGGCTGTGCGGAGATCGCCCGCCACGTTCTCGAACAGCAGCCTGGCGTCAAGGGGTGCTCGGTCTCTCATGAAAACGGCGAGGCCAAGGTGGCAGTCGACACCACCCAGACCTCCGCTGAGCAGCTCGCTGATGCGGTGCAGGGCGCCGGCTATTCGGCAAGCCTCGTTATAGAGGCAGACTAGCGTCTTGGAGTTTGCCACTGCCCTGTCGCTGGCCTGGGTTCCCTGACGACGTGCTCCGCCAGATGTGTCTCGATTATGGCAGCCATCAGCCCGTTCACCGCCCCGCGGATCGCGGCGATCTGTAGCAGCACGGACGTGCAGTCGCCCGCATCGCCACCCCCACCACTAACTCGAAGGCTGGCATTGGCATGCCTTCGTGATCAATGGCCATTACAGCAGACGGTCGTCGTGACATGCGGACGTATCCCTAAAGGATGGCCAACCAGCGACTCATGAAGTGACTCGGCATTCGTCATCAAGAATGATGATACGCCCACCGGCCGCCCGGGCGTCGGCCGCGTCGTGTGTCACCATCAGCGTGGGCAGGCGGTAATACCGCACGCGTTCGAAGACCCAGTGGCGGATCTCGTCGCGCCGGGCGGCATCCAGCTTGGAGAACGGCTCGTCGAGCAGGATCGCGCGCGGCTGCGACAACAGCACCCGCAACAGGGCCACTCGCGCCTTCTGCCCGCCGGAGAGCGTCGCCGGATCGCGCCCCGCGAACGCCTCCAGCCCCACCGACGACAGGGCGTCATGGATTCGCTCGCGGCGTTGCCGGCGCGTCCCTTCACGCACCATGCCGAAGGCCAGATTGCCCGCCACATCGAGATGCGGAAACAGCAGCGGATCCTGAAAGAGTAGTCCCACATGGCGCTGCTCGGCGGGTAGCGTGTCGATTCGCGTCTCCTCGAGCAGCACGCGCCCTTGCGCCTGGAAAGCCGGGCTCAAAAACCCCGCGATGAACGCCAGCAAGGTGGACTTGCCGACGCCGGAGGGCCCCATGACGGTCAGTACCTCGCCGGGAGCGACCGCCGTGTCCAGGCTCAGCAGACGTTGCTGCCCCTGATGAATGACGATGTCGTCGAGAATCAGTGACGCCATGGCATGAATCCTTTCGTCAGTCGGCACCTGGCAGCAGACCGCGCCGCCGTCGAAACACATAACGCGGCACCAGCATCGCCAGCATGAACCCCAGCGCCGGCAGCAACAGTTGCAGCAGGGCGTAAATGGCCGTCAGCCTGCGGTCTCCCCCGCTCGCCAGGCTGACCGCCTCGGTGGTCACCGTGACCACGCGTCCAGCGCCCAGCAACAAGGTCGGCAGATACTGGCCGATGCTCACCGCGAAGCCCACCGCCGCCGCGGTCAGCACCGGCGTCAGCAACAGCGGCAAACGCACGCGCCAGAATATCCGCCAGGGGCCGGCACCGAGGCTGCTCGCCTGCTGGCTCCAGCGCGGATCCAGGCGTCGATAGCTTTCCGCCAGCGACAGGAAGACGTAGGGCAGCACGAACACCGCGTGACCGATGATGACCGCGCCCAGGCCGGGCCGGACGCCCATTTGCGCCTGCATCATGACCAGCCCGAACAGAAACGCCACCGAGGGCACCAGCAACGGCAGGTACAGGACCAGTTGCGCCCAGGGGCGCATCGGCCGGCGGCGCTGGGTCTCCGCCTCCAGCGCGCCCAGCACCAGCACCACGGAGACCAGGGTGGCGGCGAGCCCGACGCCGAGCGACTGCCACACCGGGGCGACCAGATCATCGGCCGCGTTCAGCCAGTTGTGCGCGGTCGGCGGCCAGGGCAGGAACGCCGGGAACGGCCAGTATCCGGCCACCGACCACAGCGCCAGTCCCGCCAGCGCGGCCATCATCAGGCCCAGCACGGTGCGCATGGCCAGCCAGGCCATACCGGCCAGCCAGCGATCGCCGCACTGGCGCCGCCCGTCCCGGCACCAGCCCCGGCTGGTGCGCGCCACCAGCCGCTCCAGCGCCCACCAGATCGACAAGGCAGCCAGCGTCAGCAGCAGCTGCAGCATCGCCCCCGCCGAGGCCATGAAGCGCATCGACAGCGTAGGATCATTGAGCCAGCCGACCACCGACACCGCAAGCGTGGAAGGCGTCGTGGGGCCCAGGATCATGGCCACGTCCACCGTCGAGGTGGCGAAGGCGATCACCGCGTAGAGGGGCAACCGCAGCAAGGGATAGAGCCCGGGCATGACACCCTTGAGAAAGGCCGTCAGCGGACGATAGCCCAGGCTGCGCGCCACGCGCAGGCGCTCGCCGGCCTGGCACTGTACCAGGGCGGCCAGGCTCATCAGCAGCAGGAAGGGCACCTCCTTGACGACCAGCCCCAGGATCAACGACAGCCCCCAGGCATCGCCGGGAAACGCATAATCCGGCGGGTAGGCCCAGCCGCTCAGCCAGGGCGAGATCCCCCGCGCCACCCATCCCGACGGCGCCAGCAGGAACGCCAGGCCGATCGCCGCCGCCGCGTGGGGCACCGCCAGCAACGGCGACAGCCAGCGCTGGATGCGCCGATACAGCGCCGTATGCAGGAAACTGCCCAGAAACAGCACCACCAGACCCAGCGACAGCGCCGCGCTGACCAGCCCGGTCACCAGGCTGAGCCGTGCCATGTCGACGATCCCCGGCACCTCGAAGAGCTGCCGCCAGGGCGCCAGGGTCAGGCGTTCACCGCCGAGTGCCGGCAGCCAGCCGAACGCCGGCGCCAGCGCCCCCAGCACACCGGCGACCACCGGCACGCTGAGCAGGGCGATGGTCAGCCAAGGCAGGACAGCGACGACGATCCGATAGGCAACGGCCGCTGTCATTGCGCGCCGTAACGCTGCCGCCAAGCCTTCTCGAGCGGCTCGACCCAAGAGGGATGGGGCTCGCGCAGCGTCTCGCCCAAGGAGGGCGGCGGCAAGCTCTCGGCGGCCCGGCCATCGCGCGCGAACGCCTCACGCTGCTCGGGGCTCAGGCGCGACATATCCAGCACCGTGGCATCGCCCCACAACGAGAGATCCTGCTTGCGGGCCTGGGCCTCGGGCGAGAGCAGGAAGTTGGCGACCGTCAAGGCGCCGGCCTTGTGCTGGGCATTGAAGGGAATGGCGACGAAATGCACGTTGCCCAGCGTGCCGTCGTCGAGGATGTAACTGCGCGTGGTCGGTGGCAGTTGATAATCGAGCACCGCGGCGGCCGGGGCGGAGGGGGTAAAGGTGAATGCCAAGCTCAAAGACCCGTCGCCCATCAGTTGGCGCATCTGGGGCCCGCCCGAGGGGAAGCGCTTGCCCTCACGCCACAGGAAGGGATGCAAGCGATCCAGATAGCGCCACAGCGGTGCGGTAACGGCGTCGAAATCGGCCTCGTCGACCGGCGCGTAAAGCGCCTCGGGCTGGTCGGTCAAGGCCAGCAGCGTTTGTTTGAGGAAGGTCGTACCCAGAAAGGCCGGCGGCTGGGGATAGGTGAAGCGCCCCGGATGCGCCCGGGCCCAGTCAAGCAGCGCAGGAATGCTACGCGGCGGCGCGTCGACACGCGCGCTGTCGTAATAAAAGGTGATCTGTGACCGACCCCAGGGGGCTTCGTAGCCCTCGACCGGCAGGGTGAAGTCCTCACGCACCTCGGGGTTCTGCTCGGGCGCGGTCAACTGGAAGTGGGGCAGCTGTTCGGCCCAGGGGCCATAGAGCAGGTCGTTTTCCTTCATGGCGGCGAAATTCTCGCCGTTGAGCCAGATCAGGTCGACCGCACCTTGGTCGTCGTTACCCGCCGCTTTCTCGGCCAGCACACGGGTCACGGCTTCAGCAGTATCGCTGATCTTCACGTGCTCCAGATCGATGTCATAACGCTCTTCGACCTGCTTAGCCACCCAGTCGATGTAGGCATTGGTTCGCGGGTCTCCGCCCCAGGCATTCCAGTAGACGGTCTGCCCCCGGGCCGCCTCGGTCACCGATTCCCAGTCGGACAACTCGTATGCCTGCCCCATGGTCGGCAACAGCATCAGCGCCGCCGCCAGCAAAACTCGCGGATAATTCATGCCACTCTTCCTCCTCCCCCGATCGACAGCTTGTTGGTCGTAACTTGTCGGTATTCCTTACATTGCAAATCGGCCTCGCGGATTCATCTTCAAGGTCACGTTACTGAGTCTCCCCCGTGCCATCGAATCATTTCTCAACAGCCCGTAAGGATCCCCGCCCGCCTCCGACTCAAGGACATACCGCAATATCGAGCAGGGGTAGGAACATGACCACGCCATCGTCTCAGGCATTTCGTTACTGGTTGGGTGGTAAGCGCGCCGACGAGCAGGATCGGTTCTTCCGAGAGACTCTTGAGGCACGGGGCTGGATCGCCGGCGATGCTGAAAACTGGCAGGCCGGCTGGTTCACGGGCACTCCCGAGATGGCGCAATTTCGCAAGCTGACGCCAAAGCACAGGCTCAATCATCTGCCCGGTAACAATGCACTAACGCTGAAAAGCCGGCTGTATCAATCGCTGGCGACACTACGTGAGCGGATGAGCGAACGCTTCGGCCCGCATTCTTCACAGGTCGCTCGACTCGACTTCTTTCCGCGTGCTTATCTCATGCCCGACGATTATCATGCCTTGCAGGAAGCCGCCCTGGCCAATCCGTCACAACGCTGGATACTCAAGCCTTCCAATGCGTCCAAAGGCAAGGGCATCCGCCTGCTCGACGATGCCGCCGATGCGCCCCGGCACACCAACTGGTTGGTCCAGGAGTATCTCGGCGACCCGCACACCATCCGCGGCCACAAATACGTCCTACGCCTCTACATCTTGCTGGCATCCCTCGATCCCCTGCGTCTCTACGTGTATCGGCAGGGCTTTGCCAAGCTCGCGTCAGCCCCCTACGATCACGACGATACCAGCAACCTCTACAGCCATCTCACCAACCCCGACATCAACGCCCACAACACGGACGCCGAGGTGCCGGTCGAGTTCATCGACCTGGATCGTTATCGTGTGTGGCTGCGCGAACAGGGGCACGATGACGAGGCACTCTTCGAACGTCTCCACGATCAGTTGACGCTCACCGTCATTGCGGCTGTGGATAATTTTCGCCAGCGTTGTGCCGACGAGGGCGTTGACAGCCGTGGCGGCTATGAATTGCTGGGTATCGATTGCCTGATCGACGCCGACCTCAAGCCCTGGATCCTCGAGTGCAACCTGAGTCCCTCGCTGGGGGTCTGCGCCGGTCCGGATAGCGGTGGCCCGGAGGAGGAAGCCATCAAGCGGCGACTGGTCGAGGACCTGATCGCACTGACGGGTATCGATGATCAAGCGAATGCGGCTGTCGGCGACGACTCACCTCAGGCCCTGTTCGATGACGCCCAGCGCGAACTGTCACGGGCTGGAGACTTCCTGCGCCTCTATCCTGGCACCGAACCCGCTGACCACCTGGCATTTTTCACTCTGCCGAGTCGCCAGGACTGGCAACTGGCAGAAGCATTGACGGCAACACCACTCTCCGAGCCAAGTCTTCTGCGCGGCGATGTCTGCGAGTTGATCGACAACGACTGCCTAGCACTCTATGACACCCAACACGGCGGTCTGCTCTCGCTCAATGACAGCGCTGCCCTGATCTGGCTGCTGGCCAGCGAGGGCGAGACACCGCGCGGCATCGTCGCTCATCTGCATCAGGCCAGCCAGATCGGCCATCCGCCCCCCGACCAGGATGCACTGGAGCGCCACGTCTGGCAGTGCCTGGAAGACTGGTGCCGCCAAGGGCTGCTGCACCAGGCGGCCACACATGAAAGCCCATCCACCGAGCGTGACAACTCAACGCGAACTCATGCTTCGCACCTGGCACCGGTTGGCCTTTCCATTGCAGGACGCACCTGGGCCTTGCAGACCGATAGCCTACCGGCGCGAGAGCGTCTGGCCGGGATACTCACCCCATGGGAACCCAGCCATGACCCGGCATCGCCGCGACTCGAACTGATCCAGGAGACTGGCGGCTACCGCCTACTGATCGATGCAGCCCTGGTGGCCTCTCATCTCAGTCTCACCGAGATCGGCCCGCGCCTGATCGGTGAACTCGGACACCGTGCACTCGCCGAGGGTCAGTTGATGATTGATGCCACACTCCTGGTTCACCGTGACGCGCCCGAGTCGGCCATCCTCGTTCCCATGACCGGCGACGACTGGCAGGCACTGCGCGCAATGGCCGAGCCGCTCGGCTACTACCTGTTGCGCGGCATCGCCTGGCACCGCGCGGCACCCAGCCAGGCTAGCGTGCTGGCGCTCCCCCTGAGCCTGCCCGGCGGGCGACTCATCACGCTCTGGGCAAGTCCGCCGACCGGCCTGCGCATCGCCGGGGTCGCGACATGGGGTGCCGACACTGCCCAACCGACACCATTGATGCTTCTCGCAGCATTGTTGCCGGTCTCTAGGCATGCCGATACGTCACCTCCCAACGGGCAAGACGTTTCCAGTCTGCTCGAATGGCTCGCGGAGCTGCCGAGGTTCTCGCTACCCGGCGACCACCCCGAACTGGTGGGAGAACGCTTGGAAAACGGCATGCGTCACGCCTTGCCGACCGGGAAATGAATCAATCCATGCCAGCGCTTCGGCGACGGCGCCACGGTATCGTCATAAGGAGAACCGCTCCATGATGAACTCAACACTGACCTCCTCTCGGCCCTTCTCTCGGGCGGCCTGGGCGCATTGGCTGCTGCGCGCGGCCATGGCGAGTGTCTTCTTGTACACCGGGGCCGACAAGTTTGCGGGCAGCGGTATCCAGGGCTTCGCCCAGATCATGGATTTGCCATGGGTCATCGCTCTGGCCGTCGCACTGGGCGAGATCGCCACCGGGTTGCTGGTTCTGCTCGGCGGCATCCTGCCCAACAGCGTGGGTGACGCCGCAACCCGACTCGGCGCAATGTTTGCAGTACCGATCCTTCTGGGTGCGATCTTCCTGGAACACTGGGGACAGTGGCACTTCATGGCCACGGCCAGCCATCCGCTCGGCGGCATGATGTTCCAGGTCACACTCGCGCTGATCGCCTTGTATCTGATGGCCAAAGGCAATCGCGCCTGATCGAAAAAAGCTGTCGCGCTCTCGTCTCGCCACGGAGATTTTCCCATGACCCAGAACTCGCGTCGCACCCTACTAGACACCCTATCGCGCGGCATTGCCTACAGCGTCCCGGCACTTGCCGTCGTGGTCGGTGCGTCGGCCATATACGCGATCTATTCCGACGTTGCCACACCCTCAGGGTATTACATGTTCGCGTCGGCCGAAGCCAGCCCGGAGGCCGAAGCCAGTCCCGAGGCCGAAGCCAGTCCCGAGGCCGAAGCCAGTCCCGAGGCCGAAGCCAGTCCCGAGGCCGAAGCCAGTCCCGAGGCCGAAGCCAGTCCCGAGGCCAATTGACATGTCGTCACGGCCTCTCATCGACGGTGTTCAGCACCGTCATTCACCGTTGGAAAGGAGTACAATCATGACACCACATGAACACAAGCGTCACTGCCTGATGGGACGCCTGAGCCGCCGGATCATCTACACGACCCCCATGCTTCTCCTGCTGTCCGGTCCCTTCGCCGCCCAGGCGATGGCAGACAACACGACCGATGTCACAAGTTATACAACCGCCCAGAGCGCCGCTCCGTTATTGGCTAGCGCCGAGGGCGAGGCGGAAGCCGAAGGAGAAGGAGAAGGAGAAGGAGAAGGAGAAGGGGAAGGGGAAGCCGAGAGTGGAGAAAGCTCCTGAAACTGAAGCCGCTTGAGCGAGGCGCGTGGGAGGCGTTTCTTCCACGCGCTTCTCGGCCCATGTTCTCAATCAGGAGAGCCCCGACATGATCAAACCCATGCTGCCCGCATTAATCGACGAAGCATGCCACACCCTGCACCAGCTGACGCTCTTCGTGGGCAATCTCTCGTCCATCCAATACACCGCGGTCCACGGCACCGACGCCCGGCACACCATTGGCAAGCATGTTCGACACATTCTCAATCACTACGAGGCCCTACTGGCCCAGGAGGGAACGGCACCAACGGCCCCCGTTGATTACGAACATCGACAGCGCGATCCTGCGCTGGAACAACATCCCGATATTACCCTTGAACATTTACATTTCTTGGTAAAGAGGCTGTCTCGACTGGGCGGACACCAGACGGCTACGCACCCCATCACTCTTGCCTATCAAGCCGGTGAGCAGAGTGCGCTGCTAGTTTCCAGCCTCGAGCGCGAATTGGCCTTCCTGACCAGCCATGCGATCCATCACATGGCAATCATCGCGCTACTGGCCGACACTCAAGGCATCGAGATCCCGGACACGTTCGGCGTACATCCTTCGACGTTGCGTCACTGGCAGCGCACATCCCCACCACTCCATGAGGTACCGTCATGATATCCATCCCCGATAGAATTCGTCGTTGGACCCTTGCATTGATGCTCATGATGGTGGTGTCGCCCGGCATGGCGCAGACACGATGGCCGGAGAATGGCTGGCAGGTCATATCCACCCAACAGAGCTACACCACATTGCTGAGCCATCTGAAGAGCGCAGTGACCGACAACGGCATGGGAATCGTGACCGACGTCGGGCCAACCCAGGTTGCCGCCCAGCGCGGCGTGAAAATTCCCGGTAATCGGGTCATCGGCGTTTTCCGCAACGACCTTGCCGTCGAGATACTACGGCTGAGCGTACCGGCGATGATCGAAGCGCCGATCCGCTTTTACGTCACCGAAAACGACGACGGCACGGCGACGTTGTCGTGGAAGAAGCCCAGCGCGATCTTCGCGCCCTATGTTGCCGAACTCGATGACGACGAGCGCGCCGCCGCACTCGCCGACAAGGCGCGTGAACTCGACGCCCTCTTCGCACGTATCGCCGAGGACGCCACGCAACGCTGAACGCGGGCTTTCCGACAGCGGCCACCGACGAGCGAGGCAGCGACACCGCCTTGCCGGGTGGCGCATGCCGGCAAGCCAGCCATCGCCCGACCGGACCCGCCCCCATGACTACGACCGACACCGCCACGCAACTCGAGGCACTGCGCGCGCAACTCGCGGCCCTCGACGAGCCCCGCGTCGACCTGCGGCACATGCCCGATACCGGGCTCGCCCACGACCACGTCTGGATCACGCGCCGCAGCGGCCCGGACTGGGTCGCCCGCCTGCCCAAGCAAAGCCAGATGCAGCTCGGGCCCGAGGCCAACCTGGACTTCCAGGCACACTGCTTTCGACGCGCTAGTGCCAGTGGCCACACCCCAACACTTCACGGGCGGCTGCCCATCGGCGTGAAACTGCCCCGCGGCGGGCTGCTGGTCACCGCCATCCCCGGACGTCCGGCGCGGCTTCCCGAGGATCTTCACGCCATCGCCGAGGCACTCGCCGCCATCCACCGGCTGCCTTTGCCTGCCCCTGCGGAGCGCCCTCCCCTGAGCAACGCCGTCTCGCCCTGGCAGGCAATGCGCGACGAAATCCTCGCTCAAGCGCGCTATCTCGATACCCTCCCACCCGACTTACTCGACGCCACCGCACGTGGGCAAATTGATACCGAACTCACCAGACTCGTCGAAGATGCCGTGGCGGTCGCAAGTATCGACGCCCACCGCTGCCTGATCAGCTTCGACACGCATCCTGGCAACTTCTTGATCACGCCAGAGGGTGAAGCCGTACTGGTCGACTTGGAAAAATGCCGCTACAGTCACCCCGGCTTCGACCTGGCACACGCCACGCTGTACACATCCACCACTTGGGACCCGGCGAGCCACGCGGTGCTTAACCCTGAGAGCGTGGTCCGTTTCTATCGCCAATGGCAGTCCCGGCTCGGGGCGGACAACCCGTTGACCGACGATGCGGCCCTATTGGCCACCCGCCGAGCCATGTGGCTGTGGTCGATAACCTGGTGCGCCAAGTGGTGGAACGTGCATCGTCGTGAGCATGACGCGCTGGCGTGTGGTGAGGACTGGTCGACGTCACTGAGCGATCCAACGCTGATCGCGCATGTCGCTGATCGGGTGGCTCACTATCTTTCGACCCCGGTCGTCACGCGAATCGTCGACGAGACACGTTATCTTCAGCGGCGCCTCGCTTTCAGTGATGCCCTACACGGTGGCGACCGCACTCACTAACTATAGGGTTCCGGATGATCGCCTCGCCTATAGTAGTTATCTGTAGGGTCCCGTATGATTAATTGCCCGTTTCTAAACTTGTAACTTGTCGAGCCATGCAGTGAGAACAAAGAAATAATAGTCACTAGCTTAACATTTCCCGAACAACTAGGCCTTGCAATATTTCATTCGTTTTTTTCCGAGCGATCCATACTTTATATTTAGACAAAACACATTCCGTCTAGCAATATTATTGACAGGCCTGTGGAAAAACAACATATGCGAGTATGGTTGCATATACATGCCTTGATACGCTCATCGGAAAGAACCCTACTGGGGCCCTGAAGGTTGCTCATCCGCTCAGATATTTTTCTCTAGTCAACGTATTGGCGGGTGTCGAAGTACATAACGCAGCAAGGCACAACTTGGTCCTTGCGATAGCCGCCGTCCCTGCTCCCAATCCTGATAGGTTCGAGGACTGGTACCCAATTGCTCGGCGAATGCCCGCTGTGACATGTTCAGGCGAAGACGCAGCGCCTGGAATTCCATAAGCAGCCCCTCAACTGAAGCGGTACCTGACTCACCGGATGATGGTTGGCTCGTCCCGAAAGGGGTGCAGGGGGCGTTTCTGACAGCCGGGTACGTAGCCCGGGCTGTCTCGTTGAACCTTGCCGGCGCTGGAGGCGTCGACGGAGAGGCTGGTATCGCCCCGATGGCGGCTTCGTGGGACTGGGTTTCACGGGCGCGTTTGAGGTGCGGGTGCTGTTCTTCGAACCAGCGGAGCCAGCGGTCGCTGTAGGAATCGCTCATGACGAGCCTCCTTGGTAAGGAATTGGGATAACAAGCCAACTGCGGTACTGCCGCCATGGCATGGGCGCGGGCGGAAATCAGCGGGTTTTGACAGGCAGTGCCGTAGTCGAGACGGCACTGCCGTTATGCCGGGTCAAGGCAGGCCGATCGGCCGGCAGCCGTCGGTCAATACTGCCGAGGTCGACCCAGTCGGGCGCCCTGGAGGGGGCGAGGGATAGGACTGGTCTGGAAAGAGCGGCCGGGAACGCGCAGTGCTGCGCAGTCGTCGACCTTGATCAGATAGCGGATCGCGGTGTCGAGATACCCCCGCTTGGTCAGGTCGTGATAGGCGATCTCGCCCATGGCATTCTGGACGTAGATGTTCTCGGCGTTCCGGTTACAGTTATGGTAGTCCCCCTGTTTCCCGGTGATGGACTGCGCCCACAGCTCTCCAATCCTCTTGCTCAGCGTGACCGGCTCTTTTCGCCGGTTGGCATCGAAGAAGAACACGAAGTGGTAATGAAAGCCCTTGTCCATTCCCCACTCCAGCTTCCAGGCGTATCCCAGTTGATGAGCAAATAGGTCGTTGGTGTGAAACTGCTGGCAGAGTCGCTCCCGGTGATGCCTGGCCGTCTCGTAATCGATCCAGGCGCCATATTCCTGGCTATACCCCAGATCCACACGCAGCACGAGCAGGCAACCATGACGCTCGAACAGCGCCTGAATCAGGTTTCTCAGTCGCTTGAGGTTGTCGCGACTGTTACGGAGAACGCGTTGACACTCGTAGGTAAAGTCCGGCAAGGACAGTTGATGATACCTGTCGGATCCCGTGTGATTGACAACCCATTTGGCAAATAACTCAGGACGTTTGGTCTGCCACTCCTTCATCACCGCAAACCGTGATTGATGGTGCAGTCCCTTCTACGGGAATATGGTAATTGTACAGCCACGTGTAGCGTTTCAACGTCTGTTCCAGGTCCTCGCCTGAGCTATACAGCACGTCGCTGATGCGGCCGTTGAAGCGCTCCACCATGCCGCTTGTCTGCGGCCTTCCCGGCTTGATCAGACGGTGCTCGATACCCAAGGGTCTGGCATTCTTGGTCGAACGGGTGGCGGCCGCTGGGCTTGCGCTCCTCCACCCGTTTCATGAACGGCCGCACATCCTTCGCAGACTGCTGCATCTCACCTCCAGCTGGACCCGACATGTGGCGAAATCGAATCGATTGCGACGTATAGGTAGCGTTACTGTCCCTCGTCGGGCATCAGGAGCAGATTTCGCCTATCCGGCGTCAGAAGGGCACTCCTGTAAACACCGTCCGGCTCTCCTGGAGAGGTTGGTTCGCACCTCCAATCTTCCCAGGTAGGATGGAAGTCATTCGACCGATAGACCACACCGGGGGCCGTTTCGCCATCTCATTGGATAGGTGATGGGGGTCTTGAATGGGATCTGTCCTTCCAGGCTTCGATTGGGTAGTAGACTGGAGAGTATCGATGAGAAACGCACTAGTACTATACCAGCAACCTATTGATATATATACATTAAAATTTACCATTACAGATTAAGATTCAGAATATCGAGTAGGGGTGTGCCTCGACTCACCCCAGCAGGCCAACACCCATGGCCGCCGCCACGAGCAGCAAGACCACCCGCCACGCAGGCCAGTGCCAGCGCGTCAGCAGCCCAAAGCCCAGCGCTGCCAGGACGATATCCAGCGGGGCCAAGATCGCGCTCTGCCAGACCGGGTCATACAGCGCGGCGGCGAGGATGCCGACCACGGCGGCGTTGGCGCCCTGGATCAGCCGCTGGGCGCGGGCCGAGGCGCGCAGGCGCTCCCAGTGGGGCAGCACGCCGATCAGCAGCAGCATGCCGGGCAAAAAGATCATCAGCGTGGCCAGCGCGGCCAGCAGCCAGCCGTGGACACCGGGGGCCATCGCCGCGCCCAGATAGGCGGCAAAGGTGAACAGCGGCCCCGGCACCGCCTGGGCCGCGCCGTAGCCGGTGACAAAGGAACTCTGCGACACCCAGCCGGGCTCGACCACCGCCGCCTGCAGCAGCGGCAGCACCACGTGCCCGCCCCCGAAGACCAGCGCGCCGGTGCGGTAGAAAGCGGCCATCACCGCGAGCGCCGGCGCGCTCCCTGCCGCCGCCATCAGCGGTAACAGCAACAGTAGCACCACGAACGCGACCAGCGCCGGCAGGCTCCAGCGGCGTGAGACGTTCACCAGCTGAACGCCGGCAGGCACCGGCACCGGGCGGCAACGCCACAGGCCGATCCCCACGCCCACCAGGAGGGCAGCCAACTGGCCGGCGGCACCGCCGAGCAGCAGCGCCAGGCACAGCGCGACCAGCGCGATGGTGGCGCGGGTCAGATCGGGGCAGAGCTTGCGCGCCATGCCCCAGACGGCGTGGGCGACCACCGCGACCGCCACCAGCTTGAGCCCATGGATCAACGCCTGACCGGTCTCGCCGCCCAGCGCCGAGGCGCCGGCGGCGAACAGCACCAACGCCACGGCGGACGGCAGCGTGAAGGCACACCAGGCGACGAGCGCCCCGCGCAGACCGCCGCGGCGCAGGCCGATGGCGAAGCCGACCTGGCTGCTGGCAGGGCCGGGCAGAAACTGGCACAGCGCGACCAGATCGGCGAAATCCGCCTCGTTGAGCCAGCGCCGGCGCAACACGAACGCCTCGCGGAAATAGCCCAGATGTGCCACTGGGCCACCAAAAGCGGTGAGCCCCAGCCAGAGAAAGGTGTGGAAGAGCTCCCCGATGCGGGAAGCGGTCACTGTGTACATCGGCCTATGGCTCGCGCGTCGAGAACGGTCATGTCTCGCCACCACGGCACCGGGCGGCGCCCTAACCCGGCTGGCCGGGGCGACAGCACTGTCTCATGTTCACCCAGACGCCAGCCACCCCGAGGCGCTTACCCGGCCGTCTGCCGAGAGAAGGCACTGGCCTCGGCCAGCAGCCAGTCGACGAAGTGTGCCACCGCGCGCGGCGGCGTGCTTGAAATTCTCTGTGCGGGCCGCCTCGGCAAAGGCGCGCAGCGCGTTCAGCGGTAGACGTTCGACTTTCATAGAGTGAGCTTTCCTGAGCCTTGGCCACCACATTAGGTGCTGTCTGAAAAGTCGACGAGCGAAGGCCAGGCAAGGCAAAAATCGGCGAAAACGCGGAGTTTACGGGGTGTAAATGAGCATTTTGAGCCGATTTTTAACGCCGCATGGGCGAGCACAGTACTTTTCAGACAGTGCCTAGTCGCTTGGCGTCGCGACGCCCAGCTGCTCTGATAGGGCCTCGATATCCACAGGAGAGTGACATGCCACAGACGCGAGCGTCGCACCGGCCGCCATCGCTACACGCCGACGCCCCGCTACGCCGGCGTCTGGACGCGCAGGCCGGGGCCCTGATGGTGCTGTTCTGCCTGGCGCTGGGCTTTCAGCAGGTGGCGATCAAGCTCGCCGCGGCGGATGTTTCGCCATTGACTCAGATTGCTCTGCGCTCATCCATGGCGGCACTGCTGGTGCTGGCGCTGGCCTATCGCCGGGGAATACGCGTTGCCCATTTCCGCGCCCATCTCGGGCCGGGCATCCTGGTGGGGCTGGGGTTCGTGGCGGAGTTCGCGTTCGTCGCCTGGGGGCTCGACTACACCCTGGCATCGCACATGTCGGTGTTCCTCTACACCGCACCGATCTTCGCCGCCCTGGGGCTGCATCTGCTGGTGCCGGGCGAGCAGCTGACGCGGCGCCAGTGGCTGGGGGTGGGGATCGCCTTCGGTGGGATGGTCCTCGCGCTGGCCCCGGCAACCGAACTCGCGCACACCGCGGACATCCTGCGCGGTGACCTGCTGGGGCTGCTGGCCGGGCTGGCCTGGGCGGCGACCACGCTGGTGATTCGCCGCTCCTCGCTCTCCGAGGTGCCACCGGAGCAGACACTCTGCTACCAGCTCGTTGTCGCCGGCCTGCTGCTGCTCCCGGCGAGCGCGCTACTGGGAAGTCTCGGCGAGATTCGGCTGAGCGGCGTGGCGATCGCCAGCCTGGCTTTCCAGACGCTGGTGATCTCCTGCGCCGCCCTGCTGCTATGGTTCGCCCTGCTGCGCCGCTATTTTGCCTCCCAGCTCGGCATCTTCTCGTTTCTCTCGCCGATCTTCGGCGTCCTGTTCGGCGCGCTGCTGCTGGACGAGCCGCTCACCGCCAATTTCCTGGCGGGTGGCGCGGCGCTGCTGATCGGGCTCCTGGTGGTCACTCGCTAGTAGGCTTGGTATAGACGGCGCTAGATATTCAGCGTGTCAAACATCGCTTCATCTTCAGCTCATCTCTCTGGTCCAACCTGCCAGTATCGAAACGAACAGGCACGGGAGTCGAGGATGCCATCTAGCCGAGAACGCTGGGCAGGGGCGCTGGTCCTGTTCACCATGGCCACGCTGGCCATGGCGCAGGATCCTTTCGGGCAACAGAGCGACTTCCTGCCACCGGATCAGGCCTTCAAGCCAACGCTGGTACGAGACGGCAACGGATTAGACATCGACTGGCAGATCGAGCCCGGTTACTACCTCTATCGCCACAGTTTCTCTGCCAAGGCCGATGAGCGCGAACTATCGCTCGATATTCCCGAGGGGGAGACCATCGAGGACGAGTACTTCGGCCGGTCCGAGATCTACCGTCATGCATTGCGCATGACCACGCAGCCCGGAGCAGCCGATACCCTCACCCTGCGTTGGCAGGGTTGCGCCGATGCCGGCCTCTGCTATCCACCCCAGCAGCGGACTTTCGATCTAGAGTCGCTCGCCGATGCCTCGGGAAGCGACATCGCGAACGCGCCATCTGCCACGTCATCGTCTGTCGCACCGAGCCCCGCCCCCCATACAGACGCGGCGATGGCGGAAGATCAGCAGCTGGCGGCGCAGCTTGCCGGTGGCAACGGCATCTGGACGCTGGCAGCGTTCTTCGGCATGGGGCTACTGTTGACCTTCACGCCCTGCGTGTTGCCGATGATCCCCATTCTCTCCAGCCTGATCGTCGGCCAACGTCGCAGCGGGGAGAATACGCGCGCCGCCGGCTTCGCGCTTTCGCTCGCCTACGTTCTCCCCATGGCTGCAACCTACGCGATATTGGGCGTGGCCGCGGCCATGGCTGGCGCCAATCTGCAGATGCTGTTCCAGAACGTCTGGTTCATCGGCATTTTCTCGGCACTGTTCGTGGTGCTGGCGCTCGCCATGTTCGGTGCCTTCGAGCTCGAACTGCCGCGGGCGCTGCGTCAACGCCTGGATGCGGTGCTGTCGAGACAACGCGGCGGCCGCTTCACCGGCGTCGCTGCCATGGGGGTGCTCTCCGCCCTGCTGGTCGGCCCCTGCATGACCGCCCCACTCGCCGGTGCTCTGCTCTTCATCGCTGAAACCGGCAATCCGTGGTTGGGCGGTGCGGCACTGCTCGCGCTGGGCCTCGGCATGGGCGCCCCACTGGTTCTGATCGGCACGCTCGGCAGCCAGCTGCTGCCCAGGCCTGGCGCCTGGATGATCCGCGTCAAAGCGCTTTTCGGCTTCGTGCTGCTGGGCATGGCGATCTGGTTCGTCGCCCGAATCCTCGCGGATGCCATCGTTCTTGGCCTGTGGGGCGCGCTGGGCCTGGGCGCCGCGATCTCTCTCGTCGCTCTGGCACGTGGTAACGACCCAAATGGCGATAGGCCAGGAGGCGTCCTGCGCCAGGTTGCGACGGCCAGCGCCGCCATCATCGGTCTGTGGAGCGCGTTGATCCTGATCGGTGCCGCCGGTGGCGCCAGGGATCCGTGGCGGCCACTGACGGTCTACACCCCGAGCGGTGGGACAGCGGCCTCCAAAGACGCCAGCGAGTCCGGACCTATCACGTTCGACGGCGTGAAGGACCTGGCCACGCTCGAACGCCGCGTCCAGGCAACCGCCAACAGCGGCCAGATGACACTGGTCGAATTCACGGCTGACTGGTGTATCTCCTGCGAGGTCATCGAACGGGAAGTGTTCAGCGACCCGGCCGTCAAGAAGGCGCTACAGAACGTGCAGCGACTGAGTATCGACGTCACGGATTACGACGCCGAGGACCAGGCGATCATGCAGCACTTCGGTGTCGTTGGACCACCGACCCTGATGTGGTTCGGCCCCAACGGTCAGGAGCAGCGCAGCGCCCGCATCATCGGCGAGCTGGATGCCGAAGCCTTTCTCGACCGCTATGCGCAAGCCAGACCGCGTGTCAACGAGTCCACGGAGGGCTGACCATGAATTCGCTCGATCGCAGTATCGCTCTGGGACCCCTGGGCGTGAGTCTGGGTCAGCTTCTGCTGGTCGTGGCCATGATCGTCGCCCTGATCGTGGGTGCCTGGATGGGCCGTCGCAGACAGATCAGCGTCGGCGATGTTCTGTTCAATGCGTTGCTGATCGGCGTGATCGGCGCACGCATCGTGTTCGTGGCCCGCTACTGGCAGAGCTACGACACCTTCTGGTCCTGGCTAGACATCCGGGATCGCGGGTTCGAGCCACTGGCGGGGCTGGTCATCGCTTTCATCTATCTGGCCTGGCGCTTCTGGCGGCAGCCGGCCATGCGTCGCCCCCTAGGTGCAGCGGTTCTCTCGGGTGCCCTGGCGTGGTCGATGACCGCTGGCGCCCTGACATTGATGACACCCCGCGGGGCGAGCCTGCCCTCGACCCCGCTGGCGAACCTCGATGGGTCGCCGGTAGCTCTGCCCACCGTGCTGCAGGCATCCGACCGGCCCATGGTGGTCAATCTCTGGGCGAGCTGGTGTCCACCCTGTCGTCGTGAGATGCCGATGCTGGAACAGGCTCAACGAGAGCGGGAAGACGTGTCGTTCGTGTTCGTCAATCAGGGCGAGAGCGTCGACGCCATCGAGACGTTTCTGCAACGGGAGTCCCTCTCGCTCGATCATCTCTATCGCGATCCGAACGTGACCTTTGGTAGGAAGGTGGGCGCGGTGGCGATGCCGACCACCCTCTACTACGACGCCGATGGCCAGCTCGTCGATACCCACTTCGGCGAACTTTCCCGCGCCACGCTCGATCGCAGTCTCGAGCGCTTCACCCCATGACGACCCGGACGCGCGTTCAACCCGAGTGCTTCACTCGCCCCGAATATCCAGAAAAGGAGACGACAACGATGCGGGATCACACCCCCCGAATGATGCCACTGCGGCTCACGCTGCCATTGGCTGCCGGTATTACCCTGGCGGCAAGCCTGCCCGCATTCGCCGACGACTGGCCTGCGCCGATTCAGACACTCGAGCAGCAGGGCCTCACCATTCACGGTGAATTCGATGCCCCCGGCGGTCTCAGGGGCTACGCTGCCAGCATCCGAGGGCAGAGCGTGGCCGCTTATCTGACCCCGGACGGCGAGCATGCCGTCGTCGGCACGCTGATCGACGCCCAGGGCCGCGACGTCTCTGCCGAGCCGCTGGAACAGCTCGTCGATGGACCCAAGAACGCCGAACTGTGGAAGAAAATGGCGGATCATCACTGGGTTCGCGAGGGCGATATCGATGCCTCGCGAGTGGTCTACACCTTCAGCGACCCCAACTGCCCCTACTGCCGCAAGTTCTGGCAGGATGCTCAGCCCTGGGTCGAAAGCGGTGATGTGCAGATTCGTCACCTGATGGTGGGCATTCTGAAAGCAGACAGCCCTGAGAAAGCCGCCGCGATTCTGGCGGCAGACGATCCCAGCGCCGCGATCGCCGAGCACTATCGCACCGGTGCCATGCCGGACAGCGAGGGAACCGATCAGAGCGAGCAGTGGGTCGCCGACAACACGCAAGTGATGCGCGACGCCCAGCTCTATGCCACACCGGTGATTTTCTATCAGGACGACGATGGCGAGGTGCACAAGGTCATGGGTGCACCCTCCCCGGACAAGCTGCACACCATCATGGGTAGCGACTCGCCCTAAGCTTTCCTGTCCCCCCTGCTTATCCATCTCCTGCTCACCCACCCTTGCTCATAAGCCTCTGGTGAATAAGGCCAGGGGCAGCGAGAGCGTGACTCGCAGCCCGATACCGTCGCCGGAGGCGAGCCGCAGGCTGCCGCCCGCCCGGGTGGCGATCGCCTCGACGATGGATAACCCCAGGCCGCTGCCCTGCGGATGGTTGCCGCGATGAAAGCGCTCCGTCAGGCGGGCGATCTGTTCGGGCGGGATGGTCTCGCCCTGATTGACGATATCGATCACGGCCATGCCGTCCGTCTCGTGTGCCTCGATCTCGATCGGGGTGTCGGGCGAACCGTGACGCATGGCGTTCTCGAGCAGATTGCGCAGCGCGATCACCAGCAACTCCCCGGACAACGCCACGTGAAGCCGGTCGACCGAAGCTTGCCAGTGACAGCGATCGCGACTGCCGGTCTCTACCATCGCGGCCTCCAGGGCGTCGCCAAGCCGCGTAGAGTCGACATGCCCCCGAGCGATCTCTTCGCTCTCCATGCGTGCCAGCAACAGCAACTGGTCGAGCGTCTTCGTCAGCCGCATCACCCCCGCCTCCGCCTGCTGCATCGCCTCCCGGCGAGGATCGCCGTCGACGCGTCGTGCGATCTGAAGATGGGTACGAATCGCGGTCAGCGGTGTGCGTAGCTCATGCGCGGCATCGTCGGTAAAGCGCTGCTCCAGCTCCAGCATGCGCCGGGTGCGTGCAAGCAGGGTGTTGAAACCGTCGATCAGTGGGCGAATTTCCCCCGGCAAGCCACGGATCGGTAGTGCCGAGAGATCGTCGTGATCGCGTGACATCAGGCGTCGCTGCAGCCTCGACAGCGGCGACAGACCCCGGGTTACGCCCCACCACAGTGCAATCAGGCTGCCGATCGAAGCGAGTAGAAAGGGATAGAACGCGGCACGGCGTACTTGAGCCAGCAGCGACTCCCGCTCCCGCAGGCGATCCGCCACGGTGATGCGCTTGTCGTCGTCGACCAGGGTATAGACGCGCCAGCGCTGGCCGTTGTGATCGCGGTCGCTGTAGCCTTCGTCATCGACTGCGAGAACATCGTTCATCTCCGGATGCGTACCCGCCACCACCTTCCCGCGCAGCGACGACACGCGGCAGGCGACGCCTTCGAGCGCAGGGATGGTCGATGTCTCGCCGACTTCTCCATCCCAGGCAGTCGCCGGCACGCGATCGAGCAGGCCGGCGACCATTCGCGCCGACTGAGCCAGACGCTGATCCAGCGACGTTTCGAGCTGGGTCGAGAGATCGCGCATCGACCACGCCGCGGTCAGCCCCCACAGCAGCATCAGCGTGATCCCGAGCGTGGCGACGAGACGCAGCCGCAGGCTCATGAGGGCGTATCGCCATGCAGTCGCTCGTCGGCGGGAAGCGCGCCGAGACGATAGCCGACGCCCCGGACCGTCTCGATCACATCGCGTCCTAGCTTGCGACGCAATTGGTAGACTTGCACGTTGAGGGCGTTGCTCTCGATCTCGTCATCGATGCCGTAAAGGCGATCCTTCAACTGGTCGGCGCTCAGTATCCGCCCACGCGCGCGCATCAGCGCCTCCAGCAGCATCAGCTCGCGACGCACCAGCGTTACCGGTACGCCATCCAGCGTCACGCTGCGAGCAACGGGGTCCAGCGCCAGGTGCCCATGGCGAAGGGAGCGATCGATCTGCCCGGCGCTGCGGCGCAACAGCGCCTGCAGCCTTGCCGTCAACTCATCCAGGTCGAACGGCTTGACCAGATAATCGTCGGCCCCGCCCTGAAGCCCTTCGACACGACTGGCCACGGCATCTCTTGCCGTCAGCATCAGCACCGGCATGGCAATACCCGCACGACGCCACTGCTGCAGCAGCGCTAAACCATCGCCGTCGGGCAGGCGGCGATCGAGCACCACAGCATCGTAGTCGATCGCGGCCAACGCCCCGCGTGCACTGTCCAGCGTGGTCACGGTATCGACGACGAAGTCGCTCAGCGCCAATCCCGCCTCGATGCCGGCCGCCACCGGTGCATCGTCCTCCACGAGTAGTACGCGCATGTTTCTCCCGTTTTCACCCGATCCATTCCCGCCAAAGTCTGACGAACGGCGATGATGCCAGGATGAGTTGGCTCCTCAGTGAGCGGGAGAAAGCCGGCGCGATAGCCACCAACCCAGCACCAGCGCCACCAGAAACGCCGCCAGCGGCCAGCTCAGCCCTGCCAGAGAGGCCACCGCCGGGCCCGGGCAGTAGCCGGAGAGCCCCCAGCCGATACCGAAGAGTGCGGCACCGCCCAGTAGCCGGGCATCCAGATCGCGCCGGCTCGGCAGTTGAAAGCGTCCCGCCAGCAGCGGCGTGGCGCGGCGCCACACCAGGCGGTAACCGATGAAGGTGGTGACCACGGCCGCGCCGAGCACGAAGATCAGGGTCGGGTCCCAGGCACCGGCGACATCGAGAAAGCCAATCACCCGGGCGGGGTCGGTCATGCCGCTGATCGCCAATCCCAGCCCGAACAGCAGCCCGGCGAGATAACCGGCCACGGGCTTCATGCGCCACCTCCCACCAACTGGTTCACGCTGAATACGGTAAGCATCGCCATCAGCAGGAAGACCAGCGTGGCGGCCAGCGAGCGCGGCGAAAGCCGGGCCAGCCCGCACACTCCGTGGCCGCTGGTACAGCCGCTGCCGAGCCCGGTGCCCAGGCCGACCAGCAGCCCAGCCAGAAGCATCGTCGGCGTGCCGGCGAGCGGTGCGCCGATCACCGCACTGCCGAGCGCTGTCACGCCGCCGCGAGGCGCCACATTGCCCCAGTCGAGCCCCAACAGCAGCAGTAACGCCGGGCCGGAGACCAGCCCCAGCAGAAACGCCAGCCGCCAACCGCGGTCACTGCCGCGCTCGAACAGCGCGCCGGAAAGAATGCCGCTGATACCGGCGATCCGCCCCAGCAGCCCCATCAGCAGCGTGGCGGCGAGCCCGATCAGCCCCCCGCCCAGCAACCCGTGCAGTGCACTCGATAGGTCCATCACCGCTCCCTCCTCATGACATTCGCGATCCCGCGATGGTCGAACTCACTTCGTCGCCGGGCAGGCCGGCGTGGCGATACAGGGATGACTCAAGGGCGCCGCCCCGCGGCCGTGCAGGGCGCACCAGGCGTCGAAGGTGCTCAGGAAGACCCGGCCGTTGAGCGTCGCCAGCAGCTCGGTGCGGCTCAGGCGGTCCATCACCGGCCCCTTCACTTCGGCCAGATGCAGCCCGATGCCGCGCTCGCGCAGGCGCCGGTTGAGCGCCTCGAGGCTCTCCAGCGCACTGGCGTCGATCACGTTGATCGCCTGGCACGCCAGCACCAGATCGTGGGGCGGCGGCGTGCGATTGACCACCGCGGTGACCAGGTCTTCCAGATGGCGCACGTTGGCGAAATAGAGGCTCTCGTCGACGCGCAGAATGGCCACCCCGGTGTCGGTCTCCACCGCGTGGCGGCGCACGTTGCGAAAGTGCTCCGTCCCCGGAATGCGCCCCACCTCGGCGCTGTGCGGGCGGCTGGTGCCGTAGAGATGCAGCGCCAGCGACATGCCCACGCCGACCAGAATACCCACGTCGACGCCCAGCATCAGCGTCGCCACCGCGGTGGCGGTCATCGCCACGCCCTCACCGCGGGCGTAGCGCCAAACGCGCCTGAACGCCGGCAGATCGATCAGCGACAGGGTGGCGATGATGATGGTCGCCGCCAGGGTCGCCAGCGGCAGCACGCCCAGCCACGGCGACAGGCACAGCATGGCCAGGGCGATCCCCACTGCGGTGAAGGCGCTGGAAGCCGGCGTGCGAGCGCCGGCATCGAAGTTGACCACCGAGCGCGAGAAACCGCCGGTGATCGGCATGCCGCCGGTGAAGGCCGCGGCCAGATTGGCGCCACCCAGACCGATCAACTCCTGGTCCGGGTCGACCCGCTCGCCGCGGCGCACCGCCAGCGCCTGGGCCACCGAGACCGACTCCACGTAGCCGACGATGCTGATCAGCACCGCCGAACCCAGCAGCGAACGCCACAGCGCCGGGTCCCACGCGGGCAGGTGCAGCGGCGGCAGCCCGGCGGGGATCGGGCCGATCACCGCGACCTCACCGTCCAGCCAGCCGGCAGCACCGGCAATGACGGCGGCCAGCGCGATGGTCACGATCGGCCCCAGCTTGACCAGCACGGCGGCCGCGCCCGCCGGCACGCCGCAGCGTACCAGCAGCGACTTGCCGTGGCGGCGGATCGCCCATAGCGCCAGCAGCGAGCCCAGCCCGACCAGCAGCGTCGGCGGGCTCAGCCCCGGCAGCGCGGCGGGTAGCGACTGCGCCAGTGCCGGCAGGGTGGCGCCGGAGAGCTGGATGCCGAGCAGCGACTCGAGCTGGCTCGCCGCGATCAGCAGCCCCGAGGCGCTGACGAAGCCGATCATCACCGGGTGGCTCAGAAAGTTGACCAGAAAGCCCAGCCGGCACAGCCCCATGATCAGCAGGATGGCCCCGGAGAGCAGCGCCAGCACCAGCGCCGCAGCGATATACGCCGCCGACCCCGCGGGAGCAATTGGCGCCAGGGCCGCGGCGGTCATCAGCGACACCACCGCCATCGGGCCGACCGAGAGCGTCGCGCTGCTGCCCAGCACGGTGTAGACCACCAGCGGTACCAGGCTGGCGTAGAGCCCCACCACCGGCGGCAAACCGGCGAGCATGGCGTAGGCCAGCGCCTGGGGAATCAGCATCAGCGCGACGATGACCGACGCCAGCAGATCCTGACCCAGCAGGCCGGCGTGATAGTGCCGCCCCCAGTCGAGGATCGGCAGCCAGCGTGCCAACCCGGCCTTGTGCGGCTGATTCATGATCTAACGGCCTCGATCAAGTGCGCGCCTGCGGCTTGGCCAGCCACTCGCGCCCCTTGAGCAGCAGATGCCAGTAGATGAAGGGGAGCTGCTGCGCCTTGATGTGCCAGCCGAGCCGGGTCGGCCGGGTGGCCTGATTGACCCAGGAAGGGAATGTCGGCTGCAACTGGCCGCCATAACCGAACTCCGCCAGCACCACACGCCCCCTTTCGACCGTCAGCGGACAGGCGCCATACCCCGCATAGCCGGAGGGCATCGGCTTGCCATCGAGTGCCGCCAGCAGGTTGTCCGCCACCACCGGGGCCTGCTTGCGCACCGCAGCGGCGGTCTTGGCGTTGCCGGTACCGCTAGCGTCGCCGAGCCCGAAGACATCCGGGTAACGGTTGTGCTGAAGGGTCTCGGCATCGAGGTCGAGCCAGCCGCCGGCGTTGGCCAGAGGCGATTCACGCACCAGCCGCGGGGCGCGCTGCGGCGGCACGACATGAAGCATGTCGAAATCGGCTTCGATCTCTTCGCTGCTATCCTCGCTCGTGACGCGAAAACGCGCCTTCTGCGCCGGGCCATCCACGGCGATGAGATCCTGCTGGAACCGCTTGTGGATACCGTAGCGTTGAACGTACTCATCCAGCGCCGGCACGAAGTCTGCCACGCCGAACATCGCCCCGCCGGCGTTGTGGAAGTGGACCTCGATGTCATTCAGGACGCCCTGCTTTTCCCATTCATGACAGGCGAGATACATCGCCTTCTGCGGCGCTCCGGCGCACTTGATCGGCATCGGCGGCTGGGTGAACAGCGCCTTGCCACCGCGCATGGCCTGCACCAGCGACCAGGTGTAGGGCGCCAGATCGAAACGGTAGTTCGAGGTCACTCCATTCTCACCCAGCGTCTCCTCGAGACCGTCGATCGCCTGCCAGTCGAGCTCCAGACCCGGCGCCACCACCAGCGCCCGGTAGCCGAGCGTCGAACCGTCACCTAGCGCGACCTGACGGGATTCTGGCAGCAAGCGCTCGGCATGGGTCTGATGCCAGGTGACGAAGCTCGGCATCACCGAGCGCATCGGACGGCGCGTCTGCTCCGGGGTGAAGACGCCACCGCCGACCAGCGTCCAGCCAGGCTGATAGAAGTGATCCTGTGCCGGCTCGACGATGGCGATATCGAGATCGGGCTGGCGTCGGTGCAGGCTCGCCGCCGTGGCGATGCCACCGGCACCGCCGCCGACGATCACCACGTCGTGGTGCCGGGTCGTGGATGCCGTTTGTGCGGCTGGGGTCTCACTCATGAGGCTGTCTCTCCTGCGGCCTGTGCTTGTGTCGTATCGATGGGGCGGCGTATCGAGCGGGCCGGACCTCACTCCCAGGCCGCGCCCTCGAGCGCATCCAGCGGGATCTTGAGGTAGCGCTTGCCGTTGTCTTCCGGCTCCGGCAAACGGCCGCCGCGCACATTCACCTGCAGCGCATGCAGGATCAGCTTGGGCATCGGTAGCTCGTGATCGCGCTGCTGGCGCAGTGCGACGTACTCCGCCTCGCTGCTCTCGCCCAGGCGGTGCTTGTTGTTCTGGCGCTGCTCGCGCACCGTGCTCTCCCACTGCGGCTCGCGGCCGTCGGGCATGTAGTCGTGGCCGGTGAACAGCCGGGTGTCGTCGGGCAGCGCCAAAATCGCCTGAATCGAATGCCATAGCTGGTGGGCGCTACCCCCGGGAAAGTCGGCCCGGGCGGTGCCGAAATCGGGCTGGAACAGGGTGTCGTGGACGAAGGCGGCGTCGCCGATCACATAGGTGATCGAGGCAAGGGTATGCCCCGGCGAATGCATCACCCGCACCGGCAGCTCGCCCAGGGTGAAGGTCTCGCCGTCGCTGAACAGGCGGTCCCACTGGCTGCCGTCAGCGGGCAGTGCCGGCCAGTTGTAGATGCGCTTCCACAGAGCCTGGACCTCGACCACCTGGGCGCCGATCGCGGTCGGCGCGCCGGTCTCGTCGTGCAGGTAGCGCGCGGCGGAAAAGTGATCAGCATGGGGGTGAGTATCCAGAATCCACGCGACCTCGAGCCCTTCGCGGGCGATATAGGCGAGCAGTTCATCGGCGTGATGGGTCGCGGTCGCCCCGGATTTCTCATCGTAGTCGAGCACCGGATCGATGATCGCGCAGTGGCGCGTAGCCGGATCGCTGACGACGTACTGGACGCTGAAGGTGCGCGGGTCGAAGAAACCGGCGACATCGGGCCGGCCGCGTTCCCGATCACCACGGGAGAGAGCGAAGGTATGCATGACGGCTCCTTGGTGGGCGACCTCCCCAGCATAGTGCCATTTAAGTTCTAACGTTATATCTTTTTGAAATATATCTTATGCCGTGATCGCCTCCTCCCAGATACCGCCCCGTCAGTCTGACGCCCCCAACGCAAGAAGCCGCGACGGCCATGACCGTCGCGGCTTCTCTGTCTGCACCTGCCTTATGCGTTACCTAAACTCGCAGCGGCGCCAAGCGCGGCGCAATCATATTCTCCGGGCGCAGGATATCGGCGAGCGAGGCTTCATCCAGCAGGTTCTCTTCGAGCACCAGCTCCAGCACGCCGCGGCCGGAGACCAGCGCCTCGCGGGCGATGCGCGTGGCGTTGTCGTAGCCGATATGCGGGTTGAGCGCGGTGACCAGCCCGATCGAGCGCTCCACCATCTCGCGGCAGTGCGCCTCGTTGGCGGTGATGCCCTCGATGCAGTGCTCGCGCAGCATGTGCATGGCGCGGGTCAGCAGGCGGATGGAGTCGAACAGCTTGTAGGCGATCAACGGCTCCATCACGTTGAGCTGGAGCTGCCCGCCCTCGGCGGCCATGGTCAGCGCCAGGTCGTTGCCGATCACCTCGAACGCCACCTGGTTGACCGCCTCGGGGATCACCGGATTGACCTTGCCGGGCATGATCGAGCTGCCGGGCTGGCGCGGCGGCAGGTTGATCTCGTTGAAGCCGGCGCGCGGGCCGCTGGAGAGCAGGCGCAGGTCGTTGCAGATCTTGGAGAGCTTCACCGCCAGGCGCTTCAACATGCCCGAGAAGAGCACGAACGCCCCCATGTCGGAGGTGGCCTCGATCAGGTCCTGGGCCGGCACCAGCGGCTGGCCGCTGATCGCGCCGAGGCGCTCCACCGCCAGGCGCTGATAGCGCGGGTCGGAGTTGATCCCGGTACCGATGGCGGTACCGCCCAGGTTGACCTCGCACAGCAGGCGCGGGATCTGCGCTTCCAGGTGGCCCAGATCCTCGCCCAGGGTGGTGGCGAAGGCGTTGAACTCCTGGCCCAGCGTCATCGGCACCGCATCCTGCAGCTGGGTGCGGCCCATCTTGAGCACGTCGGCGAAGGCCGCGCCCTTGTCCGCCAGCGCATCGCGCAGCTGCGCCAGGCTGCCCAGCAGCGCATCGTGGCCCAGCAGCAGGCCGAGGCGGATCGCGGTGGGGTAAGCGTCGTTGGTCGACTGCGCCATGTTGACGTGGTTGTTGGGGTGCAGGTGGGCGTAGTCGCCCTTGGCGTGGCCGAGGTGTTCGAGTGCCAGATTGGCGATCACCTCGTTGGCGTTCATGTTGGTCGAGGTACCCGCCCCGCCCTGGATCATGTCGACCACGAACTGATCGTGGTGCTCGCCGGCGATCAGCGTCTGGCAGGCGTGGCGGATCGCCGCCAGCCGGGTGGCATCGAGATAGCCCAGCTCATGATTGGCCTCCGCCGCAGCCTGCTTGACCATGGCCAGCGCGATCACCAGCTTGGGATAGTGCGCCAGGGGCACGCCGCTCAGGTGGAAGTTTTCCACCGCGCGCTGGGTCTGGATGCCGTAATAGGCGCTCTGGGGCACGGGCAGCACGCCCAGCAGGTCCTTCTCTTCACGGGTGGGGATCGCGTCGGCGTCAGTGCCGAGATCCGGGGTCGCCATCATGGTGGGTATCGTCTTCAGTCAGGGGGTTCGAACGGTCTGGGCGCCGGGGCTCCGGCGCCGCTGGGCGTAAGGTAACGCCGCGCCTAGTCGCCTGCCCAATGCCGTTACGTGGTGGTGCATACCGGGAAGGTATGGGGCCGCGAAACAGCACTAGTGCCAAATAAAGCGCAAAACGGCATTGACGGACCGCGTTCTGGCGCTCAGAATCATCGGCAAATGGACTGGGAGTGCCCGGTCGGCGTCGAGACCTCGGTGAGTTTCATCGAGGTCTTTCGCTATCTGGACGACACAGAAGCTCAGGGTAAGTGCTTGAGTCCCCACTGATCGTACCCATCCCCTACCGTTTTCCTGCCTCCTTCGCAGTAAAATTTCCTTCTCAGCACATCGAATGCCCGATTGGCCTGTGCGGGGTTGAGGACATGACGTCCAATCGGCCGTGCCACAAGATCGGCCAACTGCAGACCCGCCGAATTACTGGCTTTCGCGGCCATACGGATGCTGAAAGGTAGGTCTTGCCGATACTTGTTGTCACCATCACAGATGCGACGAAACTCCAGTTCCAGTTCGTCATCTTCCTTCGCACCGCGCTTTTCAACGATGAAGTGTGTCACGAGCTTTTCCTGACCTTTTTCTTTCACGAGATCGAAAAGCGTTTCAAGGCAGTGCTTCAACGCCAAATGGTAGGGATTTTCCATTGCTTCATGGCTGGTGAGACGATGCTTTTCGATAACGAATGCAAAAGGCCAGTACGAAGACCGGATAGTTGGCGTCTATATTGAGCATGCCGTGATCACCACTTTCATCAACGTACACCACAAAATCGCTGAACCCGCGATTTCTACCCGTCTCCGGCATCACTGGCTCGTCTTCCATATCATTCCCTTCTACATCCATATCATACTCGGCTGGATATTTTCGCTTCCCCTCAACGAGCCACTCACTTCGACGTCGACACAGGCAGTTGCGCTTTCGCCTCGGAGAAATATTTCTTGTTGGCCCAGATATCGGTGCTACCCACGATATAAACTCGCTTCTTAGCGCGGGTCAGCGCAACGTTGAGCAGGTTGGGCTTGCTGGCAGCCCACTCGGCAGCGCCCGGCGAATCACGAGAAAGCCCCAGCACGAGAATGACATTGTCTTCTTCCTTGCCTTGGAAGGTGTGGACCGTGCCCACGCGAGCCTTGAGCCAGTTACGCAGATTGTCCTGCCCGCCAAACTGAGCCGCCGGCAGTTCGCGTTCCAGGTGCTGTCTGACGCCTTGAGCGACCGCCTTGAACGGCGAGATCACATAGACGTTCGGCGGCGCGCCGGTGCGCTCGATATGTGGCTTGAGCATGCTGGCCACCTTCGCTGCCTGCGCAGGGACGAAGTGCTTGCCACTGACGTTACCGTCGATCTCGAACCAGCGGCTATCGCCCGGCCCGGGCGGCAGGCTGTCATTACCGTGGAGCATCTTGTCGTTATAGGCGATGCGGTTGGCGATGCTGAACATCGGCTCATCACAGCGCCGATGCACGCGCAGCGGGCTGCCGACCCAGAAGGCGTCGGATATCTCTTTCGTGCCGTAGGGATTGGCACGATCCGCCACTACCTGCACCGATGACACCGTCGGCGACCACTTATACCAGTCGCGCTCGAACTCGCCCTTCGCCATGGCCTCGACCAGTTCGGCCGGTACGGTGAAAACCGGCTCGATCTGTAGCGGGTCGCCCACGACGATGGCTCGCCTGGCCCGCCATAGCGCTCCCACCGCTTGTTGCGGTGAAGCCTGCCCCGCCTCATCGATGAATAGCCAGCCGATCTCGCCTTCGTTGAGCGCCTTGAACTGGTTGGCGGTCGAGGCAAAGGTCGATGAGACCACCGGCACGATCATGAACAGCATTTGCCATAGCGCTTTTGCCGCATCACGGTCATCGATTTTCCCGTTCAGCATCGGCATCAGCGCATTGATCGTGGGCACAAGCTGATTACTGCGATCGGCATACAACGCAACCAGCCACGCCTGGTGCAATTCGAACGCGCATGCGGTGAGCTTTCCGCGCGCCTGGTTGAGCGCTTTACAGTGTCCAAACGAGGTGCGCTGTACCTCGGCGGCTTCCAGATCGAGTGAATCATCCGGCAGCAGTACATCGGGGTAGCGTTGCTGTAGCGGTGCGCACTCGGCCTGCTCGCTTTCCAGCCGCCGCTCCAGTGAAGCCAGCCGCTGCTGGCTGACTTCCGCCTGCTGAGCGGCACGGCGTTCGCGCCGCTGAATCTGCTTGAGAATCGCCCACTGCTTCCAATACTCGCCCAGCGGCCAAAATGGTGTGCGCTTGGCTTGCTGCTCGCTTTTCCACAGCGCCACACGGGCCGCGAAGCCACGGTGCTTCTCTGCCTGACGCCGTACTGACGCCGTCTGCGCCTCGAGATGCTTGAGCGCCAGCAGGCGCTTGAGATCCGCCTGTGCGGATTCGACCTCGCGCTGCGCCTCCCGAAAGGCGTGCTGCACCGTTTTGAAATCTCGTTTGGCGTCACGCCCTTCCGCTAGCGCTTTGAGCGTTGGGATCAGCGTCGAGTAGTGTTCGGCCTCACCCTGCGCTTCGCATTTGGCAATCGACGTGAAAAAGACCCGCTCGCCGAAGGTATCGCGGTTACCCTTCTTGCCCAGCGACGTGGCGATCAACCCCCAACAGTCTTTATCAGACGTCAGCGCCTCGACATGCGTTTTGCCGTCATCACGCTTGTCATGCTCGGCGGCAAGTTTCTGTGCCACCGGCTTGAGATAGCCCAACTCTCGATACGCCGCTCCCAGCGCCTTCGCCTGCGGCAATTCGCGGGTGACGTTCTCCACCGCCGCGTTATTGCTCGAGGCCACTACCATCTCGAACCCGGTCAACTCGGGAATGAGCGTCTTGATGGGCTGAGGCTGGTCGTTGATCTTGACCTCGATGTCTTCCTCGAATGCGGCCTCGGGCGCGGAGAGCCCTGCCAGTACTGTCGCCCGCTTGACCACGTTGCTCGCCACCAGATCGCGCAGCATCGTCGTCTTACCGGTACCCGGCGGGCCGTTGACGGAATAGAGCCCGCTCTCGGCCAGCTCTTCATCGATGGTGTTGATCGCAAACTGCTGCATCAGGCTCATCGCGTGGGCGTCTTCACCAGGCCAGCGACCCAGGGGCATTCGTTCCATGGCCAGGTTGCGCATCAAAAGCGATTTGCCCTCGGATAGCAGCAGATCTGGCTTTTTCTCACCCGGCCCCTGCAGATAACGCGCCAGCGGCGAGCCGGGCGCGAGTCCCCGCTCTTTGGCCTGGGCCAGCACCCGCTCCAGGTCGCGAATATAGAAGCTATTGAGAATGTCCAACTCATTCACCAGGGGTAACGCGTCTTCTGGCGCTCGGACTTCCTCTGCCCCACTCTCAGCCTCACTCTCAGCCCCCGGCACCATGTCAGATGCCGGCGCCGAAGGCGCTTCATTGGTTAGGGCTTGCAGCCGGCGGGGCAAAACTTCGAGCGGCGTCCAGCTTGTGGAGACGTCACAGGAGCCTACCGAGTCGTTCATGATTTTCTTCGGCTTGCACACCTGAACAACCACCGCTGGCGCATCACTGCCTGGTGAAAACGCCGTCCAGCTCTGCATCGCCTTGAGCATCTCGATCAGCTCGAAAGGAGTCAGACAGAGCGGTAACGCATGCTCGTGCTTGAGATTGTCGGCAACGGTCAGAATCGTGTTCAGCCGTTCGCGAAAAACCTCCGAGGCAGCCTCGAAGGCCTCGAGCGTGACCGTATCGAGACAGCCCTGCTGCAGTGCCCCCAGCACCCAGGTTGCGGTAGAAATCTTAAAGCTTTCTCGGTCGATGACACCGTCCTGCTTGACCTTCACCGTCAACGAACAGGTCAGCCCCTCATCGCGGCTGCGCTCCACCCAAGCATCGCTCTGACTCGGGTAGGCATCGCGAGCGATTGCGAAGATTTCGCTGCGCTTGAACAGCCCCAGATAGAGCTTGTATCGGTAGCCACTGCCGGGCCGATAACGGCGCCCGGCCCGCCGAACGTGCTCCGCGTTCAGCCACGGCAGGCAGTCTGGCGTGTCGACAAGCTCGGCACTGCGATAGTGAATCGCACCCTTGCCGTCGTCGATATCCTTGAGTTCGGCGGACTCGAAAAACTCGACCTTGTGCCAAAACGACAGAATGCGTTCGGCTTGCGTGGGTGAAGGCGATGACGTCATGCCGATGCCTTTTTCTTCGTGCGTTTTTTCGGCGTCTGCGCGGCACGCTCTGCCTTGATACGTTCCAAAAGCGCCTCGGCGCTGTTCTCGCCGCTGATCAGTGCGGGGTTATCCTCACGCCACTGGGCGGTCAGCTCGCCGCGAAACGCCTTGGCGAGGATGGACTGGGTGAGCTGGTTGACGCGTTCCAGGGCACTATTGACCTGGCGCTCGACGGTATCGGCGTAGGCGAAGAGCTGGTCGACTCGGCGGACGATTTCGGTTTGTTCATCAACAACCGGGAGCTTTAAACACAAGCTTGCAAGCTCCTTGCTGTTAATATTATTAACACCTGAGGTCGATTTTGCTTTTTCTTCGATGGCAGCTCTGGCTTCGGGGCTCCGAAGGAAAATGGATATATATGCAGGATTCGCCACTTCCGCATCCAAACGAAGACGAATCAAGTAACCAGCAAAAACAAACCCAGCATCCCCATCTTTGACCAAAGCTGTTTTGCCGACCAAATCCAAACTACCATTGGAGCGCACAAGAAGAAGATCCCCTGGCTTTAATTCGAGCTTCCTTATCTCCCCAAGGTCAAATTCTGCAAACTTTAGTTTATTTTTGACAACAAATCCATCGCCGACATTAGGAATTCTAAGAACCGGTGTCCCGCTGGTTAACTCAGAGCATTTCTTTGATGTTCCGTATCGGATTTCTAAAGCGACCTCACCAATAGTTGTTTTCTTCCAGTCAGTAGCAGATAGCTTTTTTGTTAACCCCCCACTCACCGCCGCCGCCAGCACGGATTGACGAAAGCGCTTGAGAATCTCGGGAATGCGTTCTAGGCGGGCTTTGGTGCTTTCCACCTGTGCCAACAGGGTATCGAGTCTATCGGCGATGACCTTTTGTTCGGCGAGGGGAGGAAGGGTAAACTCATAGCCTGATACGAAATCTTTGGGCACACGCTTGTGGCCGACCGAACCAGACATATTTAGAGCGCCGTTAATCATGAATTTTTTTGATTTAATCACGGCATACAATAGCTCTGGCCTTACCAAACCGGAATAGGGCCTTAGAACATAATATTCGGTGCTACCTGCTCCCCACTCGTTTGGAAAACCTTTAATAATTGCCGCTTTGCTATTTTCGAAGCAGGGGGTTATTTTAGCAAAAACAACATCGTTGTCTCTAAATTGTGTAAATCCTTTCTTGGCATTTGACCATTTTCGCGCCTCAAACCGGCAATCACCAAAATAGCTTGTAGGCATCCCTGCCATCGGCATAAAGCCAATATCAAGATCGTCTGATAGCTGTGCTTTTGGGTTAAGTGCGCAGACATCACCAATCGTACATGTAACCCATTCTGTAGGGGTGATCATTTCATTCATTCGGCGTGCTACCCATAATTTCCTTCAATAACACCCGCTGCCCGTCGGCTTCTTCCTCGGCGCCCAACTCACGCATTAGCCCCTCCAGCTCGCCCAATGCCTGCACCAGTTCGCTCATCGCTTCACCGGCTAGCACTTCCGGCGCAGGCAGATCGGCGGCGTCGACGCTGTCCCTGTCCTTGAGCCAGTTGATATCCAGAGAGTCGCCCTTGGCGCGAATCCACTCACGGGAGAAACAGCGCCAGCGCGACTTGGCGAGGCGGTCGTCACTCACACCCTGGTTTTCCTCGCTGGCCTCGGCATCGACGGCGATCTCTTCGGCATTGAACGACCACTCCCCTTCCTGGCGTGGGCTCTGGCCGTTGGGGTCATCGCCGTAGACCGCTTCGAAGGGCTTGAGATGCTGCTCGCCGAAGGGCGTCCGCTTGCCGAAGCTCGGCATGTTGGTGCGCAGGTCATAGACCCAGACGTTGTCGGTGCAACCGGTGTCCTGATACTTGTCCGCTGCACTGCCTTTGGTGAAGAACAGCACGTTGGTCTTCACGCCCTGGGCGTAGAAGATGCCGGTGGGCAAGCGCAGGATGGTGTGCAGGTTGCATTTGTCCATCAGGTCACGGCGCACCTCGGTACCAACGCCGGACTCGAACAGCACGTTGTCCGGCAGCACCACGGCGGCGCGGCCGCCGGGCTTGAGATTGCGGTAGATATGCTGGAGAAAGGCGAGCTGCTTGTTGCTGGTCTTGTAGGTCAGGTCGTCGCGGGTAATGCTCGCCTCGCCGCCCTTGGCGGTGCCGAACGGCGGATTGGCGAGAATCACATCCGCCTTGGCCAGGGATTTGCCGGCATCGCCGAGCGCGTTACCCAGATGCACCACGCCTTCGTTGTCACCTTCCATGCCATGCAGCAGGCAGTTCATCAGCGCCAGGCGGCGCGTGCCGGGCACCAGCTCGATACCGACGAAGGCCTCGTAACGTTGAAAGGCCTGATCGCGGGCGTCGAGCAGGAACAACTCATCGGTCTGATCCTTGATGTAGCGGTCCGCGGCGATCAGAAAGCCCGCCGTACCGGCGGCCGGGTCCTGCACGGTCTCGCCGGGCCGGGGCTTCACGCAGCGCACCATCGAATCGATCAGCCGGCGCGGGGTGAAGTATTGCCCGGCACCGGACTTGGTCTCGTTGGCGTTCTTTTCCAGCAGCCCTTCGTAAAGATCACCGAGTCCATCCTGCTGGGCGCTGAACCAGTCGATCTGATCCAGCGCCTTGATCATCTGCTCCAGGTGGCGCGGCTCGCGCAGGCGGGTCTGGGCGTCGGTATAGATTGCGCTGATCAGCGGGTCGGCATGCACCAGGTGGCCGTCACTGTCGCGGCCCGTGGAGAGGCTCAGCAGGATACGCTTGTAGTCGTCCAGCAGGGTGAAGCCGGACTTGCCGTTGAGATCCGTCCAGCGGCAGCCCACCGGCAGCGGATGGCGCTCCAGGGTGCCGGGTTCGGCATTCTCGTGAACCTCATGCACCATCTTGATGAACAGCAGCAGCACCAGCTCGGTGACGTAATCCGAGTAGTTGATGCCGTCGTCGCGCAGGACGTCGCAGAGGTTCCAGAGCTTTTGAACGATGTCGTTGTTGGACACGATGAATTCCCGTCGGGTTATCCGCGCTCGAGGAAGAGCGCCATCAGCGCGGCATTGATATAAAAGTTGCTGCGGCCCACTTTGATTTTTTCCAGCAAGCCGATGGAGACCAGTTCATCCAGGTACTTGGTCGCGGTAATACGGCTCACGCCCAAGTCGTCCATGACAAACTCGATCTTGGTGTAGGGGTGGTTGAACAGGTTGTTGAGCAGCTCCTGGCGGTAGATCTTGGGGCACTCTTCACGCATCCGGTGTTTAGTGTGCTGCATCAGATCGCGAATCTGGCCAATCAGCTCGATGGTCTGCTGCGCGGTCTGGCTGATGCCCTCCAGCATGTAGAGCAGCCAGGGTTCCCAGTCACCACTGTCGCGGACGGCCTGCAGCTCCTGGTAATAGCGCGCCTTGGTCTGAATCAGATAGCGGCTGAGATAGAGCACCGGCAGATCGAGTAGCTCTTTGGAGACGAGATAGAGCATGTTGATAATGCGGCCGGTCCGCCCGTTACCGTCGTAGAACGGGTGGATACTCTCGAACTGGTGATGAATGATCGCCATCTTCACCAGCGGGTCGGCGTCGCAGCGCTGATCGTCGTTGATATAGTCCACCAGATTACTCATCAAGCGCTCGATCTCCGGCGCGGCCTGGGGTGGCTCGTAGACGACCTCGCCGGTCGCTTGGTTTCTCAACGCCGTGCCCGGTAGCTTGCGCAGACCCGCCCGGTTCCGTTCGAGCGTTTCCTGAATCACGAGAATGTCGTCCAGGCGTAGCAGCCGACTCTGCCGAACGCTGCGGAAACCGGCGCGCAACGCCGTGGCGTAATCCTGCACTTCCTTGGTCTGCGGGTCGATCTGGGCTTCCTCCGCCACCACAGCGCGGTAGAGATCGTCCTGTGTCGTGATGATGTTCTCGATCTCGGAGCTGTGCCGCGCTTCCTGCAGCGTGAGCGTGTTGATCAAGATCTCTTCATTGGGAATGGTGGCCGCGACGCCCTTAAGTTCGGCCAGGTAGCGATGCGCGCGTGCCGCCTGCTTGAGTACGGCACGCGTTTCCCACTGGTCGATCCCGGGCAACGGCAAGGTGGGAAGCACGACGACACCTCATGTCATGTATAGAAAAATCGAAAATCTATATACAAATCGCCCGACATGCAAAGAAAACCGCAATCTCTTGGCATTACCATGACGCTAATGCCAAAAAACGGGCTTTAGCTATACACGTCCTGTGGCATTTGGGCATCGTCGGCTGCAAGCCCGGCCATCGGAGCGCTCATTCGCTGACCGGCCAACGCTCAGGAATCGTATCGAGCGAATCGACATGAGCGCCAACCGCCCCCATCGCTTTGGCTACGCCTGCTGCTCCGGCCAGAGTGCATCGTTCATGCTCTCCAGTACCGTATCCAGTTGATCGTCGAGCAACTTATCGAGTTGCCGAGCACCGCCGACAAAGGCGGGCATACGATTGATGGTCTCTCTATCGAGCACGACTTCGTGCGTGAGCTGCCTGCCCAGTCGCTCCAGCCACTTGCGCTGGCTGGTCGTCCAGGCGTGCTCGGCGTAGATGCCCGCCAGCGCCGTTTTCACCCGCTGCTCGAACGGCACCAGCGCCTCGCCCAGGGCAGCACGCCGGATATGCCCGATGATGCTCGCGGCGATATCCTGATTGGTCTGGTTGCGTACCGCCGTCTGCAGCTTCGCTTCCGAATAGCCATGCTGAGACAACAGCAGCCGGATCTGGCGCAGATCGTCGCGGGTCAGGTCGCGCGGGCGATTGACCACGGTGGCGAGTGCCGCCGATTCGTTGAGGTTGTCATGGATGAACGCCTCGAAGCTCTCAAGGTAATCCTCCGGGCGCTTGTGCACGCCGTAGCTCTGGGTACGCTCGCGGATCTCGTCTTTGTGCTCGGAGAGGATTGGCATGCGCTCGCTGCCCATCAGCCACTTCACCTCTTCGAGCTGCGAGATCAGGCCCGCGTGCTGCTGGACGAACTCCGCTGCCTTGACGGGGCCGAGCTCGATCAGATGCTTGTGCAGCGACTTGGGCGGTACCTCCCAAAGGGTTTCCAGCTCATCGAGCTTGCGACGTAGCGCTGGCTTCTTCTCGGCGGCTTTCTCCGCCTTGCGCAGCAAGCGCATCAGCTTCTGGCTGAGTTGGCGCAGCACCACATGGGCCTGGCTCTCGTCCGGCCGTTCACCCGGCGTGCTCAGCGCGCGTTCGCGCTGCTCCGGGTCGGTGAGTTCCCGGGTCAACTGTTCGAGCGTGACATTGGGGTCTTTCACCAGCGGCTGCATGGTGCTGACCGCCGCCAGTGCGGCATAGATATCCACCGGGTCGTAGATACGAAAGACGGTCTTGCCGATCTCGTCGCAGCGTCGCGTGGCCCGTCCGATCATCTGCTCATAGAGAATCCGCGACTTCACCCGACGCAGGAACACCAGATGGCAAATCGCCGGGACGTCGATACCCGTGGTGAGCAAATCGACGGTAATGGCAATGTTGGGGTAGCGCTCGTTCTTGTACTGGCGGATCAACTGGTTGGCCCGGTCGCTCTTGCCGGTGATCTTTTCCACCGCGGCCTGCGGGAAGGTCTTGCCGTAGATCGCCTTGAAGGCGGTATCCAACTTATTCTTGACCTCATCGGCATGCCGGTCGGAGGCGCAAAAGATCAGCGTCTTTTCATCGCCAAAGGGGTCGAGCTCCTTGGCCAGCTCCTCGCAGATGACACGATTGAAGTTCGGGTTGAGCACGCCCTTGTTGAAAGCATCGACCTCGAAGCTGAGTTCGTCTTCCAACTCGGCGGTTTCCACTTCGCCGGTCTGCGTATTGATGGCGTTAACGGTCTCGCCTTTGTCGAAGGTGATGCCCTGCTGTGTCAGCAGTGTCTCGTAGCGCACCGGGGGCTCGTGATCGATCAGCCAGTCATCGGCCACGGCTTCGCGGTAGGAGTAGGTGTAGACCGGCCGGCCGAATATCTCGCTGGTATGGCGCGCGGGCGTCGCCGTCAGGGCGATCTGCACCGCATCGAAGTAATCGAGGACACGGCGGTAGCTGGAAAGATACTGGCGCACATCGCGGGTCGCCATCTCCCCTTCGGTCATCTCCTGATCCAGCGTGTAGCCGCGGTGGGCTTCATCGACGATCACGCAGTCGAACTGATCCACCGGCGGCGGTGAATCACTGGCGAAGATCCGTTTGACCATCGCCTGCACTGTCGCGACCTGGACCCGCGTTTCGGCTTCTGCGGCCATGTCGCCGAGTTCGGCCACGTTATAGATCGTCGACAGCGACTGATTCTGCTCCAGTTGCGCTTCAGCGAACGCGCCCAGCGCCTGGTCGCCGAGCGCGGTGCGATCCACCAGAAAGAGAATGCGATGAAAGCGCTCGGCCTTGAGGAACCGATACATCAAACCGATGATCGTGCGCGTCTTGCCGGTGCCGGTCGCCATGGCCAGCAGCGCCCGGCGCGTACCCTGCGCTAGCGCGGTCTCCGTGGCGATGATGGCCTTCTGCTGATAATCACGCAGCCCTAGATAGCCAAAGGGTTCGTTGGCCAAGTGGGCTTCGGCGTCTTCTTTGCTACGGCGAAGCTGGTCCAGCAGACCGGCCGGCGTGTGAAAGGCCTGCAGGGCACGCTTCAGATTGCTCGGTTCGCGAACGTCGCGGAACCAGGTGCCGGAGAGTTCGGGCTGTTGCGGCACATAGGGTCGCCCATTGCAGGAGTAGACGAACGGCACCTTGTAGTGCCCCTCCTGCTCGTCCGCCCAGGCGATGGTGCGCCCGGCCAGCTCCCAGGCGCCCATGAGCGGCGCCTCGATCTTCATGCCGCGGCTGTAGCGCTCCGCCTGGCCGATCTTGCCGGCGATATTGACGTTCTCTTTCTTGGCTTCCACCACGGCCAGGGGTGTCAGCCCGTGGAAGAGCACGTAGTCGGCTTTCTCATGGCCGACCGTCGGCCACTCCGCAATGGCGCGGTTGAACCCTTTCTCGGGCCGCGCACCGTTCTTGAAGCTCAGTGTTTGGGTGTCCGCTTCCCAGCCGGCCTCGACGAGCTGTTGATCGATCAAGATCCGCGTCAGCGCCTCATCCAGCACGATCTGCTGGCTGGCACTCTGCATCTGCTGAGTGACCTGCCGGCGCGTCGATGTCACCGCCTGCTGGCTACTCTCGGCGAGCTGGCGCTGTAGAGCCGCGATCTTCTGCTCGTAGGCCTGCTGCTGGTCGACCAGGGCCTGCTCATGAGAGGCCGATTCCCGGGCTTTCGCGCGGGATTCTTCGTCCATCGTCAGCGCCAATGCCTCGTACTCAGAGCGCTCCTGTTCGATCAACTCGTTTAACTGCTGACTGGAGTCCAGAGCTTCGTTGGCACGCAATAGCTCGTGCTTGAGCGTTTCGATATCGATTTGGAGCTGCCGCTGCTGCGCGCTCGGATCGGCAGGCGGCACGAAAGGCCCCGGCTTGAAGGCCGAGCTGTGCTGACCGAAGGCACGGTGAAACCAGATTGCCAGCTCGCGCGCGACCTTCAGCCCCTCCATGGCCTCGCGGTGCTGCGTCCTGAATTGATGGTTGGCCCGGTTACCCTCGATCCGCAGCGTATGAAACAACTCACGCACCACCGAGTCGAACTGCAACTCCCGGTTCAGGCGATACAGCAGATCGCTTTGCGGCGTTTTGCTATCGAACTCGATACCCGAGAGCGCCGCAATATGCTGCGCGATCGCTTCGCCCAACTGACGCAGCTTGATCAGGGTCGTGTTCGGATCGCTGGAGAAGGCCTGTTCTGCGGCGCCGGCGAGCTGCACGAATAGCGGGTCGTACTCGGCCAAGAAACCGAAGTTCTGCGATTGCGAGTGAGGCGTCGACATCGTCTCTCCAGCGGGCTATCGATGAGGATACGGAACGACACGCTGGCACTCTGCGCATGCCATGGCGCAATCCTCTTTATTAGCCACTGTATCGCAACGTAACGTCTCATCGCATCTCTCCCACGACCCGATTCCCGGTTTATGGCTCACCCTGTGCTACTTCAGATAAGTGAAGCTCATCTACTTGAGGCGCCATCCGTCAGGTCGTTGGATTCACGACATGCCACTCGACGCCAATACCGGCATAGCAGACGAGCCAACTCACCCCCGCGTGGATCGGCGGCCGCTTTCCGCCTGAGAGGCGTGCAGCAGCCCTATGCCGTTGCGTGGTGATACATGCGTCGGAGGTGGAAATAACAGGAACCGATGACGAGACCAATCGGGCGGCGATACCTCGGCACGCAGATTGCCGATCTGTGCTAACGCCCGCGTTCGACGAGAGGCACCATGCGAGAGATCGCATTCGCATGAACTCGTCGAGGGCAGCCCCCATGAACAACAATACCAAGATCGATTTCATCTATCTGTCCGAGCAGGACATGATCCGCGCCGGCGTCACCGACATGGCCGCCTGCGTCGACACCATGGAAGAAGTCTTTCACCTGCTGCACATCGGTGACTACCGTATGGCCGGCCCCAACAATGACTCGCACGGCGCGATGATCATGTTTCCGCCGGAGTCACCGTTTCCCACCATGCCCAAACCGACCGCGGATCGCCGCATGATGGCGATGCCGGCCTATCTGGGCGGCAGTTTCTGCACCTCCGGGGTGAAGTGGTACGGCTCCAATATCGCCAACAAGGAGAAGGGCCTGCCCCGCTCCATTCTGATGTTCACACTCACCGATCCGGACACCGCGGCGCCGCTGGCTTACATGTCGGCCAACCTGCTGTCGGCCTACCGCACCGGGGCGGTGCCGGGTGTCGGTGCCCGCCACCTGGCGCGCAAGGACTCTCGGGTCATCGGCCTGCTGGGGCCGGGCGTGATGGGCCGTACCAGCGTGGCGGCCTTCATGGCCGTGTGTCCGCAGATCGACACGCTCAAGATCAAGGGGCACAGTGGCGAGAACCTCAGCGTCTTTTTGAACTGGATAGAAGAGCACTATCCGCAGATCGCCAATGTCGAGGTGGTGGACAGCGCAGAAGCCGTGGTGCGTGATTCGGACATCGTGACCTACTGTGCCTCCGGCGAAGTCGGCGACCCCGCAACATATCCGCTGGTCAAGCGCGAGTGGGTCAAGCCTGGCGCCTTTCTGGCCATGCCCGCGCCGTGCAACTTCGATGAAGGCATGGAAGCGAGTGATGTGCGCAAGGTGCTCGACGACACCGGCCTGTATGAAGCCTGGTACGAGGAAGTGCCCAAGCCCGCCCACAACTGTATTCCGCTGGTCGGCGTCAAGTTCATGGACATGATTCACGCCGGCACCCTCGCGGCCGACGATCTGGAGGATCTGGGCGCGATCGTCTCCGGCGATAGCCCGGGGCGTCGGAATGATGAGGAGATCATCATGATGTCGGTCGGTGGCATGCCGGTCGAGGACGTCGCCTGGGCCACGGTCGTCTACCGCCGGGCCGTGGAAGAGGGCATCGGCGTCAAGCTCAACCTGTGGGATGAGCCCGCACTGAGATAACGCGTCCTCACTGTCTCCGGCATCGCCCCGTCGCTACTGGTTTGCTGGCTCACCGATCAGGACACTTTCATGGCACCGACCATCGCACCCGTCGAGACTTCAAGAGACGTTCCCGCCTCGACCACCGTGGTCATCATCGGCGGCGGCATCATCGGGCTGACCGCCGCACTGACACTCGCCGAACGTGGCGTACCGGTCGTCGTACTGGAGAAGGGCCGCCTGGCCGGGGAGCAGTCCTCCCGCAATCTGGGCTGGATTCGCAAGACCAGCCGCCACGGCGAGGATGTGCCGCTGGCACAGGCCGCCGACCGGCTGTGGGCCAACCTGGCCAGCCGCACCGGCAGCGATGTCGGTTATCGCCAGTCAGGCATCATGTTTCTATCGCGCACCTCCGAACAGCTCGCCGTGCACGAGCGCTGGCTCCAATCGGTCTCGTCTCTCGCGCTGGACTCGAGGCTGCTGAGCGCCCGCGAGATCGATGCGCAGGTGCCGGGCGGTCGCGGCGACTGGGCCGGCGGCATCTTCACGCCTTCAGATGGCTACGCCGAGCCGACGCTGGCTGCCAGCGCCATTGCCAAAGCCGCCATCGAGCGCGGCGCGGTAATCGTCGAGCACTGCGCGGTGCGCAATATCGTCCGTACTGGCGGGCGTATCGGCGGGGTGGTGACGGAGCGCGGTGAGATACGCTGCGACCAGGTGCTGCTGGCCGGCGGCATGTGGTCACGCCGCTTTCTGGGTAATCTCGGCATCTCCCTGCCGACGCTGCCGCTGATTCTGTCGGTGCTGCGCACCGGCCCCTTGAAGAGCCCGACCGATGCCGCGGTGGGCGGGCCGGATTTCTCTTTCCGAAAACACCGGGGTGGCGGCTTTATCGTGACCCAGCGTGGTGCGCTCGATGCCCCTTTGACACTCGACCACCTGCTGATCGGCGCGAAATATCTCAGCGCGCTGCGCGCTCAACGGGGGCTGATGCGCATAGCCCTGGGCAAGCACTTCTGGCGCGATCTCGCGCTGCCCCGACGCTGGAAGCACGGCCGCTCGCCTTTCGAGCGCGTGCGCACCCTGGACCCGCCGATCAACGAAGGGCTCAACGACGAAGCTATGCGCAACCTTTCCGCGGCCTGGCCGGTGTTTGCCCATGCCAGCGTCGAGGAGTCTTGGGCAGGCATGATCGACATAACCCCGGACTCCAACCCGGTGATCGATGCGGTGCCGGGCGTACCGGGGCTGACACTGGCCACCGGTTTCTCCGGCCATGGGTTTGGCACTTCGCCGGCGGCGGGTCAGCTGGCGGCGGATCTGATCATGAACGAGACGCCGATCATCAGTCCGGCTCCCTATCGATTCGGCCGCTTCTAGTTCGCGACGGGGCTGAGTCACGTCCTATCGCCCGATCTCGAGAAGACGAGCCCGAGTAGCGGAAGGCGCTTCCTGAAACAGGCGGCGGTACTCGCGGCAGAAATAGCTCTGATGGAAAAAGCCCTGGGCGGCGGCGGCGTCAGCCAGCGTCTGGGTCGGATCGTGAAGCAGGCTGCGGCGTACGGCGTTGAGCCGCAGCGCGCGCAGATAGGTCACCGGTGACTGCCCCACCTCGCTCTGAAAGCTGTACTGCAGGGTGCGCCTGGAAATCCTGAGCTGACCGCACAGCGCCATCAGCGAAGGCGGGTCATCCGGGCGACTGCGAATCAGGGCCTGACAGCGGTCGACGATATAGCGCCGGGTTCGGTAGTTGGCGACGTCCGGCTCACCGACGAGCGTCGTGTCGCACAGCAGCAGCTCGATACTCTCCTCGAGCTGCTGGATCAGTGACTGCTGCAGGGCCGGGGGCAGTGGCGCCCGGTCAGCGCGGTGGCGTAGATAGTCGGTCATCGACTGCCACTGCCCACGTACCTGGTTCAAGAGCGCTGCGGGCACATCAAGGCGGCGCAGCCGATGTTCATGACGGCCGAGCCACGCATGGCGGCCTCGGTCGATGGAGACCACCAGTAGGTCGTAGTGCGATGGCGCCACGCTCCAGAACTGCTCACAGCTCGGCAGTACGGTCACCGTACCGGCATCGAACAGCGGGGCGCCCGGCCAGCGAACGGGGGTGACCAAGTGCCACTGGCACTCGGGAAAGTGCATCTGCTGGTACAGGCCCAGATTGGCACTTTCGCGAAAAAGACGTACCTCATGGCTCGACACATCCACGATCTCGCCCGAAAACACGCCGGCCTCGATCTGACTGGCCTCCTGCTGCCAGCCTTTCAGTCGTTGGGCATGCTCGGCCGCATCGAGACAGCGATGCAGGGTGATGGCCATCAATGACTCCTTCGGAGCGTCGCTCCGGTCATGGCACGTTTTTTGCCTGCTCCTATGAGCGCCCTGTCGAGTCGGGGCTTGCTTGACTAATGGATGGTGGTGACGGGGTCCGTTTTTCTTTAAAGTCCCTTGGACCATTAAAATATTAATGATCATGGTGACCCAATGCTAACCACGAATGCAACCTTGCTGCCGTTCGATGTCTGGCTTGGCGCCTTACGGCAGACGTGCGGCCAGTTCGACTCCACGCCCCGGGACCGACGCAGTTTCCAGGGCAGCGTCTCGAGACGCGCCAATGGCGGCATAGACATTGCCAACATCGTCACCAACGCCGAAAAGATTACCAACGGCCACACCCAGCGCCACGATGAAGATCGCTTCTGTTTTCTCATCGTTCAGAAGCAGGGCCACGCCACGCTGGTGCAAAACGACACCTCCATCACGCTGCGTCCGGGAGAAATGGCGCTGATGGATTCCGTCACGACCTGCGAGATCCTTCCCCACGGCCTGATCGAGCACGATTCACTGCACCTGTCGCGCAGCGACGTAGCCCGTCGTTTCGGTGATGCCTCGATTCCCTTCATGAAGATCGCGGCCGACTGCGCCAGCAGTCAGATCCTGCAGTTGATCGTCAATCGAATGGTGACCGAGCCACTGGCTGCAGCGGAAGAGAGAGAGCGCGGCGTACTGGAATCACTGGTGGCCCTGCTACCGGCCATTCATCAGCATCAGACGATGTCAGCGTCTTTCCTGGAGCGGGCCGACGACACGCTGTTCCTCTGCGTTCAGCAGTTCATCGACCAGCATCTGCATGAAGAGGGGATCAGTCCGGAGCGGTTGGCGAGCGTCTTTCACATGTCGGTGCGTCAACTCTATCGTCTGTTCGAGCAGCACGGCGAAACCGTGTGTCGCTATGTGCAGCGTCGCCGTCTGGCCCGCTGCGCCGAGGAGCTGGCCAGCCCGGCCCAGAGCCGGCGCACCATCACCCAGATTGCCTACAAGTGGGGCTTTACCGACTCGGCGCACTTCAGCCGCTCCTTCAAGCGGGAGTTCTCGCGTTCGCCGCGCGAGTACCGCCGTATCCGGCTCGAGCAGGCCGCCTGACTTCGGCCTAGTTCTCATCGGCCTAGTTCTCACTGGCTTAGTTCTCACCGCGCAGAGACGACTCGAGACTGACCGATAGACACTGGCTAGCCGACAGATATCGACCGACAGACATCGATCGACAGACAGACATTAGCTGGCCGCTCGCCATCGAGCGGCCAGCCGGTTGCATCAGTAGGCGATACAGACCGATTTGAGTTCGGTGTAAGCGTTGACCGCCTCCGGGCCGAACTCCTTGCCGAGACCGGACATCTTGAGACCACCAAACGGCATCGCCGGGTCGAGCGTCACATGGGTATTGACCCACACGGTGCCGGCTTCGATACGCGGCGTCAGGGCCATTGCCTTGGACAGGTCGTTGGTCCAGAGGCTGGCAGCCAGCCCCAGCTCGCTGTCGTTGACCATGCGTAGCGCGTCTTCTTCGTCATCGAACGGAATCACGGTCAGGACAGGCCCGAAGACCTCTTCCCGTGCGACTTCCATCGCGTGATCGGCGCCGCTGATGATGGCCGGCGAGACATAGAAACCTTCCGCGGGCACGTCATTGCCGATATGAATGGTGGCGCCCTGCTCACGCGCCCGGTCGAGATAGCCGCGCACGCTCTCCTGTTGGCGTTTGGAGACCAGCGGATTGACCTGCGCCTGGGGGTCCATGCCGGGGCCGGCCTGCATGGTATCGACGGCGCCGGCCAGCTGCGCGCAGAAGGCATCATGAATGCTGCGATGCACATAGAAGCGCGAGGCCGCTGCGCAGACCTGGCCCTGGTTGAACAGCCCTCCCATCAGCGCGCCGTTGACGGCCTTCTCGAGATCGGCATCTTCGAGCACCAGCATCGGATTCTTGCCGCCCAGCTCCAGCGAGAAGTGCGCCATGTGCTCGACGGCGGCATGCCCCACCACCTTGCCGACCTCGGTGCTGCCGGTGAAGGTGACCTTCTTGACGTCAGGATGCTCGGCCAGGCGTGTGCCAACCACCGAGCCCGAGCCCAGCACCACGTTGAACACGCCCTTCGGCACGCCGGCTTCCAGCGCCAACTCCGCCAGGCGCAGCACGCTCAGGGGCGTTTCCGAGGCGGGCTTGAGCACCACCGTGCAGCCAGCGGCCAGCGCCGGCACCAACTTCCACAGCGCGATCATCATCGGGAAGTTCCACGGCACGATGGCCGCTACCACGCCCAGCGGCTGACGCAGGGTATACACGTTGAAACGCGCGCCCTCCGGCATGCCGATGGAGACATCGCGGGTGCTGCCTTCGAGCTTGGTGGCCCAGCCAGCCATGTAGCGGATGAAATCGACCGAAAAGCCCACGTCGACGCCGCGGGAGATGTTGATCGACTTGCCCTGATTCAAGGTCTCGAGCTGGGCCAGCTCCTCGGTGTGCGCCTCGACCAGGTCGGCAAAACGCAGCAGAATCCGCTCCCGCGCTGCCGGCGTCAGCCCGGACCAGCGCCCATCCTCGAAGCTTTCCTTGGTCAGCGCGACCGCTCGGTCGGCCAGGGCACGGTCGCCTTCGTGCAACGTGGTGAGAGCCTGACCGGTAGAGGGGTCGAGCACCTCGAAGGCGCGACCTTCCTGCAGGAAGACCCCGTCGATGAACGAGCCGGTGGCCCGCGCCAAGAAGTCCTGCACGCCCTGTGCGGTAGTGATCTGACTCATGACAACCTCCTGCGCATACGCGAATTCAGCAACGGCAGCGCCAATAGCGCCGCAAGCTAATATGCACCGAGCCTACGCGCCCGGCAGACGCGGCGCTTGCCTCGCTCTGCCGGACACATGACGCTGGCTGCCGATTGTTAGAGATCGTGCTGGAACTCGAGCTAGAAATTGAAGCCGACCAGCAACTGGGAGTAGTAGTTCGTACCGCTGTCGCCGAGCTGCGAACCACCGTTGTCTGCCGAGACATCCGGGTTATAGCGCCCCAGTATCGGCATCACCCACCAATGGTCATTGATCGTCCAGGTGCCGTAGAGATCGATCTCGTTGGCATCGAGATTGCGCCCTTGATCGGTGTCGAGGGTATCGAAGAGGTAAGCCATCACGCCCAGGCTCAGATTCTCGGTGGGGGTCAGCGACAGCGTGACCTGATGCACACGCGTGTTGGTGGAGAACGGCCCTGCATAGTTGGCCGCCACTTCCCCCTGGAACCAGGTTCCCAGCGCGCGGCCGTTGCCGTAGAACAGCGGGTCATAGCCCTCGGAGAAACGACTGAAGCGATAGCTCACATAGGGCGACCAGGTCAGCTCACTGAACTTCCAGCCCGCTTCCAGATACCAGGCGTTCTCGCTGTCGTCGTTGCCCTTGTTCTGATAGGCGTACTGAGCCGACAGAAACAGGTTCTCGACCCCGGCATTGCTATGGCCGTACAGGCTATAGACCTTGGTATCTTTGCGATCGGGGTAGAGGAACGCGAAGTCACTATCGGTGTCGAGCACCTTGATGTAGGTTGCCCCGAACGTATCGTCATCGGTCACGTGTTCCACTGAACCCACCGCCATCTCGGGTTTCGCCTGCCCCGGATTACCGGATTTCAGCCACATCAAGTCGCCCCGCCAACCCTGGTCGCCACCGAGCCTCAAGACGGCCGTCTTTTCGAAGGACTGCCGCGGAGCCAGATAGTAGGCGCCACCGCGATTCAGCTCACCATCGAGTACGCCCCGGCCAAAGCTGAGCGAATCACCCGAGATCAAGAAGCCATCGCCGACCTGAATGTACTGACGACCGTAGGATATATCGATACCGTCGTGACCCAAGGCGGGAAACAGGTCGCCGGATTTCCAGCCCACGACGAGATCTTCGATATGGGTGCGCCGCTCGTCACCCGTGGTGAACCCCGCGGCATCGCCCTGCCCCCAGGTTGCGCTGGAAACCCAGGCCACGTTGGCGTAAAGCGAAGCGCCCGTAGGAGAAAGGGTATGCGTGAGGCCGAGTCCGTATTTGACGAACCCATCCTGCCAGTCACGTCCTTTCGCTTCGGCCGTCTCCGATTGCGCGTAGCCCTTCTGGCTATGAGACACCCCAGCCATCCCGCTGAGGTTGAGGCTGACGGTGGTGTCCGCCGTCTTGTAGAGCTCGAGTGCCGAAGCGCTGCCACACATCGACAGTGTAATGACGGTACCGGCGGCAAGCCGCGGCAGCAGAGGGCTGTAGCGTGAGGTGGTCATGGATCAGTCATCCCTTGTTATTGTGGTGCTTATAAGTGGTGATGCTTGTCGTGGTGATGCTTGTCTTGGTGATGCTATTTACCGTGATGGCGAAGGCGCCTGGCGTACCGGCCTTCTGACGACAGGCTAGCGAGCCGCCACCCGCCACTCTTGTCTGCCCTTGACGAAAACCTGTTCGGCGCTGCCGTCCGTTGCGCCGACAAAAAAAACCGGCGCGAAGCCGGTCGAAAGGGAGATCGAAAAAACACAAGCGTGTTCTTGGGCGCTACCCCAGCCACACCAGCGACAGCGCCGGCACGAAAACGATGATGGCGATACGCAACATGTCGGCCCCAAGAAACGGAACGATGCCGCGGCTGACCGTGGCCAGCGACGTGCCGTGGCTGTATTTCTGCACAATGAACAGGTTCATCCCCATCGGCGGGGTGATCAGGCCGATTTCCACCACCATCAGCGCGACGATCCCAAACCAGATCGCCTTTTCTGGCCCGGTCAGGCCGAACAGCTCCAACTGCATGATGATGGGAAAGAAGATCGGGATGGTCAGCAGAATCATCGACAGAGAGTCCATCATGCAGCCCAGCACCAGGTAGATCGCCAGAATCACCAGCAGCACCGCCAGCGGTGTCAGACCACTACCCAGTACCCAATCGGCCAGCGCCGCCGGCATCTGCCCCAGCGCCAGCCCGCTGTTGAGGAGATCGGCGCCGATCACCACCAGATAGATCATGGCGCTGGCTTCCGCCGTCCCGACCAGGCTCTTGTAGAATCCTGCCCAGCGCATGCCGCGCCACACGGCATAGACCCCGCAGGCCGCCGCGCCGAGCGAGGCGGCCTCGGTCAGATTCGCCCAGCCGCCGTAGAGCCCGAAGATGACCACGCAGAAGATCACCAGCACCGGCGCGATCTCGCGCAGGCTGGCCAATCGCTCGGCCCAGCTATAGCGTGACGAGGCTTCGACGTCGCTCATGGTGCGCATCGCCATCAGCCGGATCACCGCAAGATAGCCCGCTACCGCCAGTAGGCCCGGCAGCACCGCCGCCAGAAACAGGGTCGCGATCGAGGTCTGCGTCAGTACGGCGTAGACGATCAGCGGTACCGAGGGAGGAATCAGAATGCCCAGCGTCCCCGCCGCGGCAATCGTGCCGGTCGCCAGGCGCTGGCTGTAGCGGTGACGCTCGAGCTCGGGCAAAGCGACCTGGCTCATGGTGGTGGCGGTGGCCAGCGAAGAGCCACAGATAGCGCCAAACCCGGCGCAGGCACCGGCCGCCGACATTGCAAGCCCGCCTCGCCAGTGGCCAATCCATTTGGCACTGGTGCGAAAGAGCGTCGAGGAAAGCCCACCGTGAATCGCGAACTGCCCCATCAGAACGAAGATGGGGATCACCGCCAGGTCATAGCTCGAGAAGCGTGCGTAGACCAGATTATTGAGGGTATATAGTAGCGCGTGCGTATCGCCACCGTAGACTAGGAGATAGCACAGGGCGCCAGCCAACAGCATGCCCACGCCCACATGCAGGCGGCATCCCAGCAGCACCAGCATGGCACCAAAGGCAACTGCCCCCATCGCAAGTCCGTTCATTGAGCCGCCTCCTCTTCGATCACGGCGGGCACCTCGTCATGGGTGAGTCGATATAGGCTCTGATAAAGCGCACACAGACCCATCAGGGCGATGCCGGGCAGCATGGCGACTTGAAATACCCCCTCGCGCAGACCGAGCTGCACGCTCTGGGCATGGAAAGCGAAGCTGTCCATTGCCAGCATCCCCGTACGCCAAGTCAGCAGCGCACAGATCGCGGCCAGCGCCAGATGCGAGATCGCCAGCAGCACGCGGTTGGCCCTGCGCGGCAGCAAGGTGGCGATGATATCGACACGAATGTGGCGGTCACGGATTTCGCACAGCGGCAGAAAACAGGCCACTACCACGGCCATCGTCATCTGTAGGAGCTCGATGTCTCCCGTAATGGGCGCCGCCCACAGTCTCCGGCTCAGCATCGAGGCCAGCGACAGCGCGATAGCGGCCAATAGCAGGACGCCGCCTACCAGCGCCAGCCCAACGGCCAATCGCTGCAGCAGTGTTCTCATGCCCCCTCCCTGCGCGCGCTGTTCTGCCCAGCCGGCGCCTGATGCGACGCTGAAACCTGCTGCGACGCTGAAACCTGCTGCGACGCTGAAACCTGATGCGACGCTGAAACCTGATTCAACGCTGGCGCCATCGACGTCACCATGGCTTCGAGCGAGCGCACCAGCGCAGCCCGATCGAGCCCCCGCTCGCGCGACGCCATCCATGCATCGGTGACGCCTTGTGAGGCCTCTCTCATGCTGCGATAGGCGTCGTCGTCCAGGGCGATGACGGTATGTTCGGGGTCATTGGCGAGGCGCGCCCTGACCGGCAGGATGGCGTCGTCCCAGGCCTGGCCGAAGCGCTGCGACAGGGCCTCGCCGCTCAGGCTGTCCAGCACCTTGCGCGACTTGTCGGGCAGCCGCGCATAGCTTTCTTTGTTCATCAGCAAAGCCAGCACGGTCACGGTCGGCGTGGCCTGATGCGCGCCGGATTCGGTGTGGTAGCGGGTGACCTCATCGAGCTTGGTCGGTGGCACGACCTCCCAGCCAGCCGAGGCACCGTCGATCACGCCCTTGGCGAGCGTGTCGGCGATCTGAGCTGGTGGCATGCTCACCGCCGAGCCCCCCAGGGCATCGATGAGCCGAGAGGCCATGCGCGTCGGTGAGCGCAGCTTCAGCCCCGCCATGTCGGCCATGTCACGGATGGCGGTATGGCGCGTGTGGAAGACCGCGCCGCCATCGCTCTGAATGGCCAGCAGGTGATAGTCGTCGAAATCCGCCCGCGCTGGCCCCTGGCTGAAGGCCCAGGCAATACGGCTGCCCGCGACCCCGCCGGCGGGCAGCATGAAGGGCAGCTCCAGCGCCTCGGAGCGGGGAAAGCGCCCCGCCGAATACCCCAGCGCTGTCCAGGCGATATCCACCACGCCATGGCGCACCATATCGGGCAGCTGGGAAGGAATGCCGCCGAGCTGCATCGAGGGGTAGATCTGACAGCGAATTTCATGGTCGGAGCGCGCTTCGAGCTCATCGCACCAGGGGTCGAGCACCTGGCGTTGCGCGTTGGCGACCGCCGGTAGAAAGTGCGCGATCCGCAGCGTCGTCACTGCCGAGGCCGAAGGGCTCGACATCCCCGCGGCCAGGCAGGCCCCGAGCAGCAGCGCCGTCCGGGCGTTTTCCAGCACGCCGCGTCTGATGGATATCGTCATGCGATCACCTTTTGCCAATCAGCGAACATGCGCGGACCCAATCCATTGATGTATGAAAGCGCTGATGCATGAAAGCGCTGGGTCCGTATCAACGACCGCATGCCCATGGCACTGACTCGAATGGCATTTTTCGCATCGCGACAGCCACAGGCCTGTACCGCCCCTGGGAGCGCAAGCTTGGCCGGTGACCGCAGACCTGCCGGCTGTGACAACGTCGCGGGCGATGCTCGTTCGGCTCATGCCTGAAAGCGCGAAAACAGCTCTGAGAGTCGCTCGACGTGCGACAGCGGCAACACGTCGGCCACGTACTGATCGGGGCGAACCACCACCAGGGCACCGTCACGGTCGACGCCACGGACATCGAAGATGTCTTGGTCGGGCGCCACACCGAACACGTTTTCGAGATCTTCCAGCGCGAACGGCCCTACTTCGGGTTTGAAGACGCTCGGCACCTGTTGAATGGCAATGTCTTCATGACGCTGCTGATAGATCACCTTGACGTCGAACCAGTCGACCCACGTGCCGGTCGGGAACGCCGCATTGAGCGGGGATTCGGTCGCCTGCGTCAGCCACTCGGCAAGGTCTCGCGTTTTCGATGCGCCATCGGCGTTGGCCGCGTCGGCGAACACGTAAAGGCGCCAACGCCCATCGGCCTTGGCCTGATGGCCGAGCTGCAGCGGGTTGCCATCACACACCCGCGAGACCATGGCCGACTTGAAGCGCTTACCGATGGGAAAGCCAGTCGCGAGCGCCTGATGCTCGGCGCCATTGGTGATCATGGAGGGCGCGTACTCGGTCATGAAGCCCGCCGGGAACTCGATGGTACGGGTGTAGAACTCCTCTAGTTCACCGGGGTTTTCGAACTCTTCCGGGCGCTTGGCCATCATCGTCGACCACTGCTTGTCGAAATCGATCAGGTTCTTGGCCACCACCTGACGCTCGGCGGAGTAGGTCGACAGCAGGCTGGCGGAACTGCGGCCCGAGAGCACATAGCCGAGCTTCCAGCCGAGATTGAAGCCATCCTGCATCGAGACGTTCATGCCTTGGCCGGCCTTGGCACTATGGGTGTGGCAGGCGTCACCCGTGATGAAGACTCGCGGCAAGCGACCGGTATCGGGGTCTTCGACGTCATCGAAGCGGTCGGTCAGCCGGTGGCCGACTTCGTAAACGCTGTGCCAGGCCACGTTTCGCACATCGAGGGTATAAGGCGTGAGAATCTCGTTGGCCTTGGCGATGATCTGCTCGATCGGCGTGTTGCGTACGGCATTGCTGCCATCCGCCGGCACCTCGCCGAGGTCGACGTACATGCGAAACAGGTGCCCGCCCTCGCGCGGGATCAATAGGATGCTGCCACCGGCATGCGACTGGATGGCACACTTGGTACGGATATCGGGGAAGTCGGTTCGCGCCAGCACGTCCATCACGCCCCAGGCGTGGTTGGCTTGGTCGCCCTTCAGCGTGCAGCCGATGGCGCTGCGCACGCCGCTGCGCGCACCATCACAGCCGACCACATACTTGGCCCGCACCGTACGTTCACGGCCCTCTTCCGGCCCCGCCACATGTTTGAGTGTCACACTGACGGGATAGTCACTCTGGTCATCGAACTCCAGGCCCTTGAACTCGATACCAAAATCCGGACGAATGCGCGCCGGCCCGTTGACGGCGGACTCGGCCAGATAGTCGAGCACACGCGCCTGGTTGACGATCAAATGCGGAAATTCGCTGATGCCCTCGGGATCATCGGCCGCGCGTGCCGTGCGGATGATGTGATCGGGTCGCGCCGGATCCGGCTTCCAGAAGGCCATTTCGGTGATGCGATACGCCTCGGCGGTGATGCGACCCGCAAAGCCGAATGCCTGGAAGGTCTCGACGCTGCGCGCCTGAATACCGTCTGCGTGGCCGATTTCCAGGCGTCCCGGGCGGCGTTCGACGATACGCGTGCGAACGTGGGGGAACTGCGAGAGCTGGGCGGCCATGATCATGCCGGCAGGTCCGGTGCCCACGATCAGGACGTCTACCTCGTCGGGCAGCGCCTCGGGCCGATCGAGACCCTCGCCGAGCGCGGGCTGAACACGGGGATCGCCGGACACATAGCCGTAGTGATGAAATTGCATGATCGTCTCCTCATTGATCGGGTCGGCTTCGGCTGGGCGCTCGGTATACGCGCCGCTCGGCAAGCGTGCCTGTGCGCGCTCGGAAGCCAGGACGCTCTCCATGCTGAAGACCATCGAATCCAATGAGGATGTGTTTTACACAGACTCGATTGTACTTTTCACAGATTCCCACCCTACCTTGGTCGGCATACCGCTCGAGCCCCACACCAAATCGTTAATCTATGAACGATGTAGCGCTGACACCGTCTAATGCGGCCACGCCGCAGGCGCTACGACATCGCTCCGGCGGGGACGAAATGACCAGACGCAGTGCTTGACAGAAGGGCATATGCCATTCATTAATAAATTAATAGAAAGGCGCCAGCAGGAAGAGATCGACAGAAAGAGACCGACAGAAAGACTAGGCTACCAAGGAGGACGCCGTGCCCCATTTACATATCGAATACTCACCCGGGCTCGAGCGCCACGTCGACGTGCGCGAGGTCTGCCGTGCCGCCCACCAGGTGATGAGCGAATCGGCGCTGTTTCCCTTGGCCGGCATTCGCATCCGCGCCTTTGCCGCCGACTACTGCATCGTGGCCGACGACCACCCTGACAATGAGTTTCTGGCCATGACCTTGAGCGTGGGCAGCGGTCGCGCCCAGAGCGATCTCAAGGCTGCCGGCGAGCGCTTGTTCGCGGCCGTGCAGCGCGTGCTCGCCGACCCGCTTGCCACTCCGCATTTCGCCCTGTCTTTGGAAATTCGCGAAATCGATGCCGCGCTGAGCTGGAAAGACACACCGATTCATGCCCGATTGTCCAAGCAGTGAGCACCATGTCCCATTGGGAGGGTCACCGATGCCCCCCATTGGGCGCAACCATCAGGTCTTGGCCAGATTCACCAAGACCTCTAGCATCCTCTCGCGCACTCCGTTCAGCCTGTCATCGGACGGTAGACCGACGCCCAAATGAATCAGAGAGCCCTCGATCATCGACGAAATCATGGTGGCCCTCTGGAAGCGCTCGGTCGGGCTCAGATCAGGCCTCACCAAGGCGATGACCTCGGCGATGTCTTCCCGGTGGCAATCGTACATCTCAAACAGCTGATCTCGAAAAATGTCACTCTGAAATCCCATCGCCCACATCTGCGTGAAGAAACGACACGTTTCGACATTCAAACTATCCTCGACAAGGGATTTGAAGATGGCGCGAACCTTGTCTTCACCACTCCCCGTAACCTCTTCCTTCAACGCAGCATGGTTACTCAAATAGGTCTGAACACGGTTGTATATCAGAGTCTTTATGATCGATTCACGAGATTCGAAGTAATGCTGCACCGTACTCAGGCGGATATCCACTTCCTTGGCAATACGCCGCAACGTTAGCTCGGCATACCCTTCATCGACGAACACCTTGGTGGCGGCATCGAGGATCTCAGACCGCCTCTCCTCGCGGGTCTTCCTGACGCGTCTTTTCTTGTCTTCGACACTGCTCATCGGTAGGAAACCTTTCAACATTAACAAGTTAATGACCAAAGACGAAGGTCTAATTGATGGCGCTCTAGGCTGGCGCAACAATCGCTATCGGTCTACTGACCGATAGAGAATAACCAGGCCATTATCAACGCTAATTAACGTGACGGCAATCAGCGGGTACAAGCCCAGGCACATGGTCCAGAGGTACCACACCCCCTATCGGTGACGAACACGGGCGAGATGACGACGGAGTGACAGGCGCAACACAACAATTTCAGATCGGCGACATTCAGATCGGTGACATTCAGATCGGTAACATAGAGACTGAAAAATGACAAAGAATGCTGCAGCGACAACCGGCGATAGTTCACAAATGCGGGCCACCTTGAAGTGGACCGAAGCGTTCGCCCTTTCCATGGCGGTATCGGGCTCCATCTTTGCCTCATTCGGGTATGCCCTGGGCTTGCTGGGGCCAGTGTGGGCGCTCATCGTCTGGGCAGGCTCTGCAGCGATCGGCGCCTGTCAAAACTGGATATTCCTGGAAGTCACGGCCATGTTCCCCGACAAACCCGGTGGCATCGCCATGATCGCCGTAGAGGGCTGGCGCAGGCGAAACCGTTTCGTCGGCCCTCTGGCAGCCTTCGGATACTGGATGGGCTGGTCCTCCGTTCTTTCCATCATCGGTGTCAGCGCTGGGTCACTGATGCAAGCCCAGTGGTTCCCGAACGCTGACTGGCACTTCACCCTGGGCATCTTGGAGATCGGCATCCCACAGCTCATCGGCGCTGCCCTGATCGTCATTTTCTGGCAGATCAACCGCCGCGGTGTGCATTTGGCGGCCTCATTGTCCAAGTATATGGGCGCCCTGCTGCTCATCCCCATCGTGATTCTCTCCCTCGCACCGATATTCGGTGACGGCTGGAGCATCCACCGATTCCTCGACGCCGAACAGCACTCGCTTTCGGGATGGTCGGCGGTGCGCATCATCCTCGTCTGGTTCTTCCTCGTCAGCTGGAGCACCTACGGAACCGAAATGTGCGCTGCCTTCGGCCCGGAATACCGCACGCAGAGAGACATGCGACTTTCCTTGCTCACGTCAGGGCTCTATACCGTCCTGGTATTTGCCGCCGTCGCCTTCGGTATCGGCGGCCTGGTCGATCAAGCCGTCGCGGCCAAGGACCCATTCGGGTTCTATATCGGCGCCTTCAATGATGTTTTGGGCGTCGGTTACAGCAGCGTCTTCGTGAGCATGCTGCTGGTAGGCCTGTTCATGGGCTTGAATGCCGCCCTGGCGGATGGCTCGCGTGCGCTGTACGGGATGGCGATAGAAGGTATTACGATCAAGCAGTTGGGCACTTTGAACAAGCATCAGGTCCCCGGCCGCTGCATGACGGTTGCGGTGGTGCTCAACCTCCTGATGATCGTCGTCTCCGCATCGCCCATCGCGATTCTGGTTACCGCGAATCTGGGCTATCTGCTTGCCATCTTCTTTGCGCTGACCGGCTTTCTCTGGCTGCGCAAGGACCTGCCCGATCACCCGAGACCCGTTCGCCTTGGCAAAGGCTGGATTCCCCCTGGCCTGGGTGCTCAGCCTCTTTACCGGCATCGTCATCATGGTTGGGGCTACCTCGGCCGACATTGCCGGCTACGGTGGCGCCAAGGAAGTCTTGACGGGTATCGGCATCTTGTTCTTGTCCCTATTGCTCTATGCCTATCGTTATCTGGTTCAGGATAAACAGAAAGCCAGCATTTCCGGAACGGTCTGAGCTATCACTCATTCGATAAAAACATCAGAAAAGAGGTGCATGATGCTATCCGTAGAAATGCCTTCGACTTACTACACGATGACCAAGAAGTATGAGACCCACTATCCGGATCTCGAGGGCGATATCGATGCAGAAGTCGTCATCATCGGCGGCGGATTTTCCGGCGTAAATACCGCGCTGGAGCTCGCGGAACGCGGTGTCGAAAACGTCGTCCTGCTAGAGGCCAACTATCTGGGCTTCGGGGGATCCGGTCGCAACGGCGGTCACGTCATGGCCGGCATCGGCCATGACCTGGAAAAAATCCGCAAGGATGTCGGGGACGAAGGTGTCAAGGCCATCTTCGAAATCAGCGACCAGGGATCGGCAACGATTCAAGAGCGCATTCGACAATATGACATCGATGCCGATTTTCGCCACGGCTATGGCTATCTGGGCTTCAATTCGCGTCAGGCCAAGACGCTTCAGGCCATGGAAAAGGAGCTCAAGGAGATCACGCCCAATCAGGAGATAGCCTATCTCGAGGGCTCCGAAGTCAAGAACATCGTGGGTTCGGATGCCTATGGCAGTGCGCTGATGCATATGGGCAATGGTCATATCCATTCCCTCAACCTGCTCCTCGGCGAAGCCAAGGCCTTCTGCGAGCTCGGTGGAAAAATATACGAGTACACGCCGGTCCTGGATCTGCAATATGGGCCGACGGTGACGGTCAGAACGGCCAAGGGCTCCATAAAGGCCAAGAAAGTCTTGTTTTCCTGCGGCGCATTCATCAATAAGCTGCAACCTAACCTTCACAAGACGATCATCAGCACCTACGCATTCCAGCTTGTCACCGAGCCGCTGTCCGACGAGCTCATCGAGACCATCAGCCCAATACGCGGGGCATTCAGCGACATACGCCCGGTCATCGATTACTACCGTGTCACCAATGAAAACCGCCTCTTGTTCGGCACGGCCACGCACTTCGTGGAACACATACCTCAAGACCTCAAGGCACATAACAGAAAGGCCATGCTGAACATCTTCCCCTACCTGAAGGACGTCAAGATCGACCTTGCCTGGGGCGGACCAATGGAGTGCACGGCCAACCTGTTCCCGCAAATCGGCACCCTGCCAAACCACGATAACGTCTTCTTCGTGCAGGGTTATTCCGGGTTCGGCGTGACCCCGAGCCATGTCATCAGTCGAGTCGTGGCCGACGGTATGACGGGCGGTTCGAGGCACTGGGACATCATGCGCTCCATTCGCCGTAGAAGAGTGATTGGCAAGGAACACTTCAGGCACCTCATCTGTACGCTGGGTAAGGTGACGCACCAAATGGCCGGGTACAGAAAAGGCACCCGCTAGAGCGACGGTCCCTGTCTGGGAGGCCATGCATGGCAAGCGATCCTTCGATAAAAACGCTGATAGAACAGAAGCTAGATGAACTGATCCGGCTCTGGAGCAGAAAAGATGCTGTCGGGGCTCTTCAGGATATCTACCTATCTGATAGTGACCTATCCGACGCCGAGGTGTCGGGGGCCGATATGCACGCCGTGGGCGAGTTTTCGGACCTGAGCCGGCGCAAGAAGCCCGCATCGCGGGAGGCCGCCCGCGACGACCTCTGGCCAGAGACCATGCCACGACCCAAGACCAATGGACGGCTGGTGCACTGATAGAGGCCCAGCCCCTCGAACGAATCGCTTGCGCGGCGATGGCATGAGGCGAGGACCGTGACAGGCCGATGCGGGCCAACCGGCTCGCAGCCTGCTGCCAGCGTCCGCTGCTCCGTCTCATGCCACTGTCGCCTTGGCTTTTAGAGGCGCCGCACCACACGCCACACGCCAAAGACATGTTGGCCCGCCTTGCCGTGTACGCCCCCACGCCGCTTCTCGAAACGTCCTGACGCGTCGCGTCGAGCATTGACTTCATTAACATGACAACTTATAACGTTAATATGTTAACGAGATGGCTTTGAAGGCGTTATACGAAAGTCGAGTGCGGGAGAGACGCCGCAGCGTGCCGCACCTGAGCTGGAAAAGCCCCTACAGACACGCCCGACGCTACGGGCAACGAGTGAAGGAAGGAGCATCATGAGCACGTTCAGCGATAACCGGTCCCGCGCCGAAGGCTACCTATCCCGCTTCCGTGAAGGTGGCGTACTGAATCATATCGATGGCGAGTCCGTGCCAGCCGATTCGGGCAAGACCTTCGAAACACTGTCTCCGGTCGATCTCAAGCCACTCGCGAAGGTCGCCAAGAGCGATGCCAGCGACATCGACCGTGCCGTCGCCGCTGCCGAAAGAGCGTTCAAGACCTGGAGCAAGACGCCGGGCAAGGAGCGCCGCGCCATCCTGATCAAGGTGGCGGAAGCCATCGAGGCCCGCGCCGAAGAGATCGCCTTTACCGAGTGCATGGACACCGGCCAGGCACTGCGCTTCATGTCCAAGGCGGCCATTCGCGGCGCGGCCAACTTCCGCTTCTTCGCTGACCGGGCACCGCAGGCAGAGGATGGGCTTTCCCTCAGAAACGACACGCAGATGAACGTGACTTCCAAGCGCCCGCTGGGGCCGATCGGCGTCATCACGCCATGGAACACGCCGTTCATGCTCTCGACCTGGAAAATCGCCCCGGCACTGGCCTCGGGCTGTACGGTGGTACACAAGCCGGCCGAGTTCTCGCCGATGACCGCCAAGCTGCTGGTCGAAATCGCCGAAGAGGCCGGGCTGCCCAAGGGCGTCCTGAACCTGGTCAACGGCTTTGGCGAAGACGCCGGCCGCGCCCTGACAGAACACCCCGGCATCAAGGCGATCGCCTTTGTCGGTGAGAGCCGCACCGGCCAGCTGATCATGGCTCAGGCCGCGCCGACGCTAAAGCGCTTCCACTTCGAGTTGGGCGGCAAGAATCCGGTCATCGTATTCGACGATGCCGATATCGAACGCGCCGTCAACGCTGCCACTTTCATGATCTATTCCCTCAACGGCGAGCGCTGCACCTCGTCATCGCGCCTGCTGGTGCAGGAGAGCATCTACGAGGAAGTCACTCGTCGCGTGGCGGACATCGCCAACGGTGTGAAAGTCGGCCACCCGCTAGACCCCGAAACCGTGGTCGGTCCGCTGATTCACCCCGAGCATGAAGAGAAGGTGCTGTCGTATTTCGACAAGGCGCGTGAAGAAGGCGCCACCATTGCCGCCGGCGGTGAAAAGATCGGCGAGGAAGGCTGCTTCGTCCGTCCGACGCTGTTCACCCATGCCCGCAACGACATGACGGTGGCCCAGGAAGAGATCTTCGGCCCGGTCCTGACCGCGATTTCGTTCAAGGACGAAGAGGAAGCTCTGCGCCTGGCCAACGATACACAGTATGGTCTGGCCGCGTATCTCTGGACCAACGATCTCGACCGCGCCATGCGCATGACCGATGAGTTGGAAGCCGGGATGATCTGGGTCAACTCCGAAAACGTTCGTCACCTGGAGTCACCGTTCGGCGGTGTGAAGGCCTCCGGCATAGGTCGCGACGGAGGCGACTGGTCGTTCGACTTCTATATGGAGACCGTCAATGTCTCCTTTCCGCGCAAGCCCCACAAAGTACCGAAGCTCGGGTGACATAACGGCCGCAGGGCGGCGTATACCGCCCTGCCTAAGGAAGCGCTGAATAAATCGACGAGCGAGATGAAGCGCAAGGCGCATGGAACACAGAACACGAGACATAACATGGGGTTAGGCGAGTGTTCGAGTACCACGCAACGCGGCGATTCGCTCGCGCAGGCATTTATGCAGCGTTTCCCTAACGCATCAAGGAGTCTCGCCATGCCCATCCCAACACCCAATCTCTACCCGGCGTTCAACATCATTCGCCTGAGCCACGTCGTTTTCGGCGTGAGTGACTTGGCCAAGAGCCGTCACTTCTATGTCGACACACTCGGCCTTCAGGTCACCGACGAAGACGACCAGCGCATTTATCTGCGTGCGATGGAGGAGCGCGGACACCACTGCATCGTGCTGGAGAAAAGCGATAGTGCGACCGTGAAGTCGCTATCCTTCAAGGTGTTCGACGAACAGGAACTCGACAAGGCCCACGCCTGGTTCCAGGAAAACGGCCACCCGGTCGAGTGGGTCGAGCGTCCCTACCAGGGCCGCACGCTGCGCACCACCGACTGCTTCGATGTGCCGATCGAGCTTTACTTCAAGATGGACCGGCTAGCCCCGATCCATCAGCAGTACGTACTCTATCGGGGCGTCAAGCCGCTGCGCATCGATCACTTCAACCTGTTCTCACCCAACGTCGACGAGGCGGTCGCGTTCTACAACCGCATTGGCTTTCGCGTCACCGAATACACCGAAGACGAAGAGAGCGGCAAGCTGTGGGCAGCCTGGACCCACCGTAAGGGCGGTGTGCACGACATGGCCTTCACCAACGGCCGCGGCCCGCGCCTGCACCACACCGCCTTCTGGGTGCCGACTCCGCTGAACATCATCGATCTGTGCGATCTGATGGCGACGACCGGTTACGTCGACAACATCGAGCGCGGCCCAGGGCGTCACGGCATCTCCAATGCCTTCTTCCTCTATATCCTCGACCCGGACGGCCACCGCATCGAGATCTACTGCTCGGACTACCAGACCGTCGATCCGGATCTGGAGGCGATCAAGTGGGATCTGAAAGACCCCCAGCGCCAGACCCTCTGGGGCGCCCCCGCGCCGCGCTCTTGGTTCGAGCACGGCTCCGAGTTCGAGAACCTCGAACTCAGGGATTCTCAGCTGAATGCCACGCCGATCGTCGCGCCGTGAGCCGGCCGGCACTCGCGTCGCATCCGTGATTCACAGGGCCCGGGGGCAGCTCGGGCCATTAGGAGATAGCCCATGAGTACCCCACTCCCCCCTCGTCTCGCCGCCTTTCACGCCAACGGTGCCGACCGTTTCGGGGTGGTCACCGACGGCGGCATCGTCGATCTCACGCCAGAGTTCGGCAGCCGCTTCAAAGGACTCAAGGAGGTGATCGAAGCTGGCGCCATCGATGAGCTTCTGACCGTCGCCGCAGGCCGGAGCCCGAGCTACCGCGAACAAGACGTCACCTACCTGATTCCCATCGCGAACCCCGAAAAACTGATCTGCGTCGGGGTCAACTTCCCTTCGCGCAATGAAGAGTACAAGGACGGTCAGGCCGCACCGAGCAAACCCTCGCTGTTCATCCGCTTTCCGCGTAGCTTCGTCGGCCACAACCAGAATCTGGTGCGCCCGCCGGAGAGCGAGCAGCTCGACTATGAAGGCGAAATCACCATCGTCATCGGCAAGGGTGGCCGCCGAATTTCGCGTGAAAAGGCCTATGAACACATCGCCGCGCTGACGCTGTGCAACGAAGGCACCATTCGCGACTGGGTGCGCCACGCCAAGTTCAACGTCACCCAGGGCAAGAACTTCGACGCCACCGGCGCCATCGGCCCCTGGCTGGTGCCGTTCAAGCGCGCTGAGCAGCTCGACGACATCGAACTGACCACCCGCGTCAATGGCGAAGTACGTCAGCATGACCGCACCTCGCGGATGATGTTCGATTTCCGCTACATCGTGAATTACGTCTCGACCTTCACCACCCTGGTGCCGGGCGACGTGATCGTCTGTGGCACGCCGACCGGTGCCGGCGCTCGCTTCGAGCCGCCGATCTGGCTCGAGCCGGGCGACGTGATCGAGGTCGAGGCCGACGGTATCGGTACGCTGATCAACGGTGTGGAGGATGAACGCCATGGCACTGACTGACGAGCAGATTGCCGCCGCTGCCGACGATCTGCTCGCGGCGGAGGCGACACGCGAGCAGATCGGTCTGCTGTCCAAGCGCCATCCGAGCATGACACTGGACGATGCCTACGCGATCCAGACCGCTCAGATGGCGCGCAAGACGCAGAAGCACGCCATCCTCGGTTGGAAAATCGGGCTGACCTCCAAGGTCATGCAAGACGCGCTCGGCATCGATACGCCCGACAGCGGCGTGCTTTATGACTACATGCGCTATGAGACGGGGGCGGTGATCCCCAAGGGGCATTTCATTCAGCCACGCATCGAGGCCGAGATCGCCTTCGTCATGAAAGCGCCGCTCGAGGGTGAAGTGACCCGCGAGGACGTGCTGGCTGCCACCGAGTACGTGGCGCCCGCCCTCGAGATTCTCGATACCCGCATCGTCAGAAAAGACGCCGAGACCGGCCAGGCGCGAGTGATCGTCGACACCGTCTCCGACAACGCTGCCAACGCCGGCATCGTACTGGGCAGCGAACGCCACGCCCCCGAGGCGCAGGACCTGCGCTGGGTCGGCTCGATCGTCAAGCACAATGGCGATGTGGTGGCCACGGGTCTGGGCGCCGGAGTGTTGGACGATCCGGTCACCGGTCTCATCTGGCTGGCCCGGCGCATGGCGACCTACGGCCAGCGTATCGAAGCCGGTCAGGTCATTTTGTCGGGCTCTTTCATCGGTCCGGTGGAGTGCCCGTCCGGCAGCCGGATCGAAGCCGACTACGGTGCGTTCGGCCGCGTATCGCTGACCTTCGCTTGAGCCGCGGGAAAGCTATCGATGGCCCGACTGGTCGCGACGGTAACCCGAAGGGGTGGTATGCGCATGACGTGCAAAGAATCGACAGAAGTAGGCTGGATCGTGAAATCCGAGCCGATAGCCGATCTCGTTGACACTCATGCGGGTGAAGGTCAGAAGTCGCCGAGCCTCCTGCATGACGCGATCGTGAACCACGCGCTTGCTGGGCACGCCACCAATGCGACGGCAGACGCTATTGAGGCGCGCCTCGGTGACGTTGAGCGCGCGGGCGTAATCCGACAGCGTCCAGTGCGCGGTGTAGTGGGCCTCGATCTCCAGATTGAAGCGGTGAAACAGCGACAGGTCTTCGTGGCGCACACGCTGGGCAGCCAGCGAATTGGACGACAGCCGAAAGAGGCTGACGAAAATCAGCCGCGTCAGCGTGATCATCGCCGTTTCCCGCCCCGGACGGTCGGCCTCGAATTCGAGACGCAGCTCGTCGAACAGTCGCTCGATACGATTGACGTCGAGCCGTGCCTCTTCTCTCGCCCGACCTGTCGCTACACACACCGGCGACACGGCCGCAGCGTCACCCAGCTCGGGAAGCTCTTCGAGCAGCGACCACACCAGCTGTTGGCGCACCGTCAGCACATGGCCATCGCTGCCGTTTTCGGTGGTAAAGGAGTGGGGCACGGTCGGCGGTGTCAGAAAGAACATCGGCCCCTGCTGGTGAAACTGCCGATCGTCCAGATAGACCCGCACCATGCCGCTTTTGACGTAGTGCACCTGGAAAAAGCGGTCGTGATGGTGCACAGGCATGTTCCGACCATAGAAATCTGCCATGCGACCGAGCGCTTCGTAGTGCACCGGGGCATCGGCGTAGCGCTGGTCGTACTCCTGACCGATGGTGATGTTGGGAATGAAGTCCAACGCCATGTTTGCGCTCCTGAAGGCGCGCGGTTCACCCGTGCGCTAGGCCTCTATATTAACCACCGACGGGTACCTCGCTCCATGGCATTGCCTGACTCGTGTCCGAGGCCATCGGCCCCGCCCGTCCACTCCAAGGAATTGCCTCATGGGTGAAATCGTACTCGCCGCCAAGATCACGCACGTGCCTTCGATGTATCTCTCCGAGCAACCCGGTGAGCATCACGGCTGCCGTGCCGAAGCCATCGCAGGCCACAAGGAGATCGCCCGCCGCGCCCGGGAGGCAGGCGCCGATGTCGCGGTGGTCTTCGACACCCACTGGCTGGTCAACAGCGGTTATCACATCAACGGTGGCGACCATTTCGAAGGCGTGTATACCAGCAACGAGCTACCGCACTTCATTCAGAACATGGCCTACCGGTACGACGGCTGCCCCGAACTCGGACAGGCCATCGCCGACCGCGCCAATCACGCCGGACTCCGCACCATGGCGCACAACATTCAGAGCCTCAAGCTCGAGTACGGCACGCTGGTGCCCATGCGCTACATGCACATGGACGTGCCGGATGAGCAGGCCTTCAAGGTGGTCTCCATCGCCGCCTGGGACGCCTGGCACGATCTGAACGACAGCATCCGTTTTGGCGCCGCCGTGCGCGAAGCGATCGAGGCGAGCGACCACAAGGTCATGGTTTTGGCCTCTGGCTCGTTGTCGCACCGTTTCACCGACAACAACCAGGCCAAGGAGAACATGCATCGCTGGTCGCGAGAGTTCGATCGCCAGATGGACATCCGTGTCGTCGAGCTATGGCGCGAGGGCAAGTTCGACGAGTTCCGCAAGATGCTGCCGGAGTACGCCGAGCACTGCTACGGCGAAGGCGGCATGCACGACACGGCCATGCTGATGGGCGTGCTCGGAGAGGGCTATGAGCGCCCAGCCGAGATCCTGACCGCGCCGTTCGGCAGCTCCGGTACCGGCCAGATCAACGCCGTCTTTCCGCTGTAATACGGATTGACGATGTCATGTGACACTACGCGAGGAGCGCCTGATGGATATGCCCATCAACACTTTCAAACGAGCCCTTAGCCGCAACGAAGCCCAACTCGGTCTCTGGCTCGGACTCGCCAACGGCTACTGCGCCGAACTCGCCGCCAATGCAGGCTTCGATTGGCTGTTGATCGACGGCGAACATGCACCCAACGATCTGCGTAGCGTACTGGAACAGCTGCAGGCCGTAGCCCCCTATCCGGTTCAGCCGATCGCGCGCCCGCCGGTGGGCGATGCCGCCCTGATCAAGCAGTATCTCGACATCGGCGTGCAGACCTTGCTGGTGCCAATGGTCGACACCGCCGAGCAAGCCCGCCAGCTAGTGCGCGCCACCCGCTATCCCCCCGAGGGCATTCGCGGCGTGGGCAGCGCCCTGGCACGCGCCTCGCGCTGGAACTCTATCCCGGGCTATCTCGACCGCGCTGACGAGGAAGTCTGCCTGCTGGTTCAGATCGAGACGCAAACGGGGCTCGAAAACCTCGACGAGATTGCCGCCGTGGAGGGCGTCGACGGCGTCTTCATCGGCCCTGCGGATCTCAGTGCCTCGCTGGGCCATCGTGGCGACCCGGGCCATGACGACGTGCAGCGCGCCATCGAGGATGGCATTGCGCGTATCCAGAAGGCCAACAAGGCCGCCGGCATCCTCTCTGCCAACAAAACCCTGGCCCGACGCTATCTCGAACTCGGCGCTACCTTCGTGGCGGTGGGTGTGGATACCAGCGTGCTGATGAACGCGCTGAAAGCGCTGGCCGGCGAGTTCAAAGGCGATGAAGCCCCCGCGACACCGTCGTCATCGGTGTACTGACATTACCTGTCTTTCCTCCATTCACCAGACCCGGCCCCGTTTTGGCCCTTGCATGGGAAACCCAGTATGAACCTCACGGATTCGACTCTTCTGCGCCAGCAGGCCTACATCGACGGCCAGTGGCTCGACGCCGACAGCGGCGATACCTTCGCGGTGACCAACCCGGCCAACGGTGAGACCCTGGCTAGCGTCGCCCGCGTCGGCAAGGCCGAAACCCGTCGCGCCATCGCCGCCGCCAATAACGCGCTGCCAGCCTGGCGCGACCTGACCGCCAAGGCTCGCTCGCTGATTCTCAAGCGCTGGTTCGCGCTGATGCAGGAGCATAAAGAGGACCTGGCCCGTATCCTCAGCGCGGAACAAGGCAAGCCGCTGGCCGAGAGCCGCGGTGAGGTCGACTACGGCGCCAGCTTCATCGAGTGGTTCGCCGAGGAAGGCAAGCGCGTTTACGGCGACGTGATTCCCAACGACAAGCCCGACCGCCGGCTGGTGGTCATCAAGCAGCCCGTAGGCGTGGTCGCCGCGATCACGCCGTGGAACTTTCCCATCGCCATGATCACGCGCAAGGCCGGCCCTGCGCTGGCCGCCGGATGCACCATGGTGTTGAAGCCCGCTTCCGAAACGCCGCTGTCGGCACTGGCGCTGGCCGAGCTGGCCGAACGTGCGGGTATACCGGCCGGTGTCTTCAACGTGGTGGCCGGACGTGCCGGGGAGATCGGTACCGAACTCACGCACAGCGAGACCATTCGAAAATTGTCGTTTACCGGCTCCACCGAAATCGGCCGTCAGTTGATGGAGGAGTGCGCCGGCACCATCAAGAAGGTCAGTATGGAGCTGGGCGGCAACGCGCCGTTCATTGTCTTCGATGACGCCGACCTGGACGCCGCCGTCGCGGGCGCGATCGCCTCGAAGTTTCGCAACAGCGGTCAGACCTGTGTGTGTACTAACCGCTTCCTGGTGCACGACAGCGTCTACGAGGCCTTCAGCGAAAAGCTGATCGCAGCGGTGAAAGCGCTCAAGGTGGCACCGGCCGAGGAAGAGGGCGCCCAGCAGGGCCCTCTGATCAACCAGCAGGCGGTCGACAAGGTACGCGCGCACATCGACAACGCCGTCGAACATGGCGCAAAGGTCCTGTGTGGCGGCAAGTCCCACGCACTGGGCGGCAGCTTCTTCGAGCCCACGGTGCTTGGCGATGTGACACCGGCCATGGATGTCGCCGGCGAGGAGACCTTCGGCCCGCTCGCTCCGCTGTTTCGCTTTCATACCGAAGCGGAAGCCATCGCCATGGCCAACGACACGCCGTTTGGTCTGGCAGCCTACGTCTACACCCAGAATCTGGGCCGCAGCTGGCGCATGGGTGAGGCGCTCGAATACGGCATGGTCGGTATCAACGAAGGCATCATCTCGACCGAAGTCGCGCCATTCGGCGGCATCAAAGCCTCCGGCGTCGGCCGCGAAGGCTCGCACTACGGCATCGAGGACTACCTCGAGGTCAAGTATCTGTGCATGGGTATCAAGTAAGCAGAGACTGCTCGCACGAGCCTGAACAACCTGGCCCACGCCCCTTCCGAGGGGAGGGCCAGGGTATTTGTCGCTCCGGCACGCAAGGCCTCGCCGGCCCCCGCGGCCGTGCCATACCCTCGGCATCGAAGTCGGCCCGCACGGCACCGCAGCCCCACACACCCCGGCTCATGCGGCGTGCCCATCTCGTGCTTATATCGCTATGAGAGATGCCGCTATGAAAGACGCCGCCATGAGAGACACCGCCGTGAGAGATATAGCCAGGCGGGCGATTATGATATGGTCGGCCTCCCGTGAAGGGCCATCCCTGCTGCCATCATCCGATGGGGCGCAGGGCAGATCCGTGGGGCCGTATCGCCATATCGGACCAGTGGCACCCCATTGATCAGTCGACGCCGGAACCGGATCGTTTCGACATCCCCTGATTTCGACTTTCCTTTGAAAAGGCACAACATGGCGCGCCCGACTCCCTCACTCACTCTGGCACTACTGCAGGCCCGTGAATCCGCCATGGACTTTTTCCGGCCGCACCTCAATCAACACAACGTCACCGAGCAGCAGTGGCGTGTCATTCGCATCCTGTGGCAGGCCGAAGATCAGACGCTGGAAAGCTACCAGCTCGCCGAACGGGCCTGCATACTGCGCCCGAGTCTGACCGGGGTGCTGGTAAGGCTCGAGCAGAATGGCCTGGTCAGGCGCTGGAAACCCGAAACCGATCAGCGTCGGCTATGCGTCACCCTGACGCCTCAAGGCAACGCGCTTTTCGATAGCATGAAGGGTGAAATGATGCGCCAGTATCAGAAAATCCAGCAGCGCCTGGGGCCGGAGAAGTACCGCACGCTGATGGGCTTGCTGGAAGAGGTGCAAAAGCTCGAACCCGAAGATTCACCGTGAGACGGTGACCAAGAGCGGATCCCGCAGTGGCGTGCCATACTCGATAATATTTTTATAGCCTATTGATATAGATAGATTTTCAAACCATGGCAGTGACGGTCAAATAACTGTCATGGCAGGTCAATTGGCCACTCCTCTAGACTCCTACTCTGATCCTGTAGCGCCACGCGCACCATCCATGTCCGGGAGGCGACATGCAGGATCAATACGACTACATCATTGTCGGCGCTGGCTCCGCCGGCTGTGTCATCGCCCATCGCTTGATTCGGAACACCCGCGCCACGGTGCTGCTGGTCGAGGCCGGCGGCTCGGATGCCGGTCTGTTGGTGCGGATGCCGGCAGCGCTCGGCAAGGTGATTCCAACGCGCACCTGGCCATATATGACGACACCGCATGCCGCGACCAACCACCGCGCCATGAGCATCGCCCAAGGGCGGCTGATCGGCGGCAGTAGCTCAGTCAACGGCATGATCTACATCCGCGGGCATCGCAGCGACTATGACGCCTGGAGCCGTGATTACGGCTGCACCGGCTGGGACTACGAGGGACTGCTGCCGTATTTCATCAAGAGCGAAAGCAACGAATCGCTGGCCGGGCCCCTGCATGGCAATGACGGTCCACTGAAAGTCAGCGAAAACCGCTATCGCCACTCGCTGACACAGACCTTCGTGCGCGCCGGCCAAGAGAGCGGCCTGCCCTACGTCAACGACTTCAACGCCAACGCCCCCGAGGGCGTTGGCTACTATCAGACCACCACCTTCAACGGCGAACGCTACAGCACCTCCAAGGCCTATCTGAGCGAGGTGCGCGACGACCCGCGCCTGACGATTCTCCCGGATACCGAAGTGCTACGGGTGATGATCGACAAGCAACGGGCCGTCGGCATTCAGGCACGACACGCCAGCAGAGGCGAGATGACACTGCGCGCCCATCGCGAGGTCATTCTCAGCGCTGGCGCGATCGGTAGCCCTAGAATTCTGATGAGCTCTGGTATCGGCCATCGCGACCATCTCAACGAGCAGGGCATCGAGTGCCTGTACGACCTGCCGGTGGGCGACAACCTGCAGGACCACCTGCACATGTCGCTCAACGCCACACTCAAGCACCCGACCTCCCTGTACGGCGAAGACGCCGGCTTGCGCGCACTACGTCATGGCGCCGAATGGCTGCTGTACCGCCACGGCCTCATGACCTCCAACATACTGGAAGGCGGCGCCTTTCTGGACACCGCCGGCGAAGGCCGCCCGGATACCCAGATTCATTTCATGCCGGTGCTCGACACCTGGGACGACCCCAATGGCATTGGCCGGGGGCGCACCCACGGCATCACGCTCAAGGTAGGCCATCTACGCCCGGCCTCACGCGGCAACATTCGCCTTACCGGGCCGAATGGCGCCAAGACCGCCGTCATAGACGCTCGCTTTCTCGAGGCACCTGAGGATCTCGAGCATCAGGTGCGCGCGTTGCGCGCAGGGCTGAGGCTGCTCGACACACCGGCACTTGCCAGCGTGATCGACGAGATTTTCTCTCCGCCCAAGGCGCGCGATCTGATGGCACAGGATATGAACGACAACCGACACGCGCTGGAAGACTTCATCCGCCAGTACTGCAAGACGACCTATCACCCGGTCGGCACATGCCGTATGGGCCAGGACAGCAGAGACTCGGTAGTCGATATCGAGTTGAAGGTCCACGGTGTGACGGGCCTTCGCGTCATCGACTGCTCGATCTTCCCCACCCTGCCAAGCGGCAATACCAATGCCCCGACCATTGCCGTGGCGGAGAAGGGAGCAGACATAGTGACCGGCACCGTCTGATACCCGATCGACACCGCCTATCGCTACCTTTCCAACAAGGTAGCGATAGGCGGTCATCATGGCGATGGCCAGCGTGAGCCATTCATTGGAATGGGTATGAGAAAGAGGCTGTGAGAAAGACGCTATGAGAAAGACGCTGTGAGAAAGGTGCTATGAGACAGACGCTGCGAGAAAGACGCTCGGTGGTGCGCGGCCACTTGCCATCGGCTGTTTCCGCGCGCCAAAGCCTCACACCACGGCAAGGTAGTGCTTCACGAACTCGCCAGAAACCACCTCCCACAGCACAGGCGTTCCCTTCTCGTACAGCCAACTGTCACCGGCCTTGTAGTGGATGCGCTCCTGGGTCGTCTCATCGGTCAGGATGACTTCTCCGGAGATCAGGCAAGCCTGCTCCGTAAAAGGATATACCATCCGGAACCGACCGCTCGTGGTGCCAAAGTAGCCGGCGCTTACCGCATCCTGGGGCGTATTCAACGTCATCTTGATGAACGCCTGGACGTCACCCTCTTCGATGGTGGCACCCAGTTCCTCGACCGAACCAATGCTATCGAGGTCTTTCGTGGTCAATCCGGTATCGATTCGTCCCATGTCAAACTCCTCTCGAGGTCAAGAAGAGTCAACGGACCCTTCTTGAACCGTATTGATAAACTACAAACAGTATTGATAAGCCACAAACCGTGTCGGTCACTAATCGCTGAGATCGGGTTCGAATAGGCCTTTTTTCATTTTGAACTTCACCCAGACGAATGCTGTCAGGCTGACGATGCCCAGCACCACCCCCAGAAGCGTGTAGATCAAGGCGGTCATCTCCGGCGACGGTGAGGCATTGGCAGCCACATAGGCCATACCGATGATGCCGAAAATCTGCGGGAAGGGATAAAAGGGTGCGCGATAGGGGCGGCGATGCTCAGGCCGACGCCGACGCAGAACCATCAAATCGATGTGTGCGACGATGTAGGCCAGCAGCCAGCTGGTCGCCGCCGCGATCACCAACGAGATGATTTGATTCGGACTGACCAACAAGAATGGGATGAGCACACACAGGGTCAGGAAGACAATGCCTACCCAGGGCGTATTGTAACGAGAATGTCGTTTACTCATGATGCTGAAGGCCTGACCATTATCGGCCATCCCCGAAAGCATGCGCGGCACCGCAGCCAGTACGGTATTGAGTGTACTACAGGTCGCAGTTATCCCCATGACAGTGACAATGATCAGCCCCGAACGACCGAAGACGCCATCGACCAGGTCGACATACGGCAAGGGTGAAGTCACCATGGTATCGATCGAGAGATAACGCCCTGCGCCGAAACAGAACAGTGTAAAAAGCACGAAGAGAATGCCAATAGATAGGATCATGGCACGAGGAATTCGTTTTTCCGGCTGACGAATGTCTTCTATGAGCGGACAAATGAATTCGCAGCCGAGGAAGAGCCACATCGACAGGGCAACAAGCCCTATGAAACTACCATCGACGATACCTTCGACGCCCCAGTCGATGCCTGCCGCAGCCTGAGACACCTCAGGGCTTGGCGGCTGCAGAAGCGCGACCAGGCCGACGAGGGAGATGGCGACGACCATCGCAAAAGTGAATACATTCTGGAGCTTCGCAAAGACATCGGTACCGAAGATGTTGAGCAAGGCAATCGACAGCAACAATGCTATGGGCACCAAGTGCGGGGGCAGTATCTCGGGAAACAGCGTCTGTAACAGTGCATCGACCAATAACAGCTCGGCGGGTAATGCGAAAATGGCCACCACGACATATCCGGCAAACACCGAGACAATGGCGGGAAAATGCCCGATGGCTTTCTGGGTGTAAGTGGCGAGCGTACCCGACTGCGGATACATCAGCGAAAGTTCAGAGAACGTCATGGCATTGCAGACGGCCAGCAGGGCCGCTACGAGCATGGCAGCCAGAAAGCTCAACCCCCCGAGGCCGAAGCCCAGCAGCGCTGAAGCCATGGACCCTTGGACGACGACACAGCCCACGCAGATCGCGATCATGGTCTTGAAACCGATGGTCGGCCGGCCGGGTGTCGTGGTCAGGGGCATCGGGCCTACTTTCGTGGTATCGACCATGATGCATTACCTCCTTGGAGAGCATTTGGACTTGTTGTTGGTGATCGATGACGGTTAGTGATCGATGGTGGCATCACGCCCTGGCCGACCAATATGTGCCAGCAAGTCCGGTCATTCTTGTTCGCTTCTGCCAGAAATTTTCCTTTCTCTGACCGACGCCTACACGCAAGTCACTGGTACTCTGCCGATGCTCTGCGTCATCGAGAATGGCAGATACGAGCGAACGCCGAGCTGTCTCCCATGGCGCGCTGTAACCGCCGAATTCAGTCGCGACTCTCTGAAGAAGCCTTTTACATCAAGCCTTTGGCCCGCGAGATTGACGGGCGCCCGGCGGAGAAGCCTCGAACACGCGCAACGGCCACCCGCGCCAGCGCGCCCCGCCCGCTCTGGCTCACTCAGATGCTCAGAGGCACCCAGGCACGCCATACACCCCGCGTGCCTCACTGTGCCTTGCGCTCGGCGCGGCCAGCCACCATCCTTCGCCACGTCTCGGCGGCGCCAGGGGTGCCGCCTTCGCGATACTCAAGGATGATTCCCGTGTCCCGTTCCACTCTGCCCCGCCGGGGCCTGCTCACTCTCGTTGCGCTGCTGCTGGTGGCGCTCAATCTGCGTCCGGCACTCACCAGTGTTTCGCCGGTGCTCGGCAGTATCGCCGAGGCGCTGTCACTCTCGCCCAGCGTGCAGGGCATCCTGACCACGCTGCCGGTGCTGTTCCTGGGGCTGGCGGCGCCGCTGGCGCCGCGCCTGGTACGTCGTCTGGGGCCGGAGCGCAGCGTGTTCCTGGCACTGTTGGTACTGGGGGTGGCGCTGGCGCTACGCCCCTACGTCGGCGCCCTGGGGCTGCTGCTGGGCTCCGCCCTGGCCGGCGGCTGTATCGGGGTGATCGGGGTGCTGCTGCCGGGTATCGTCAAGCGCGACTTCCCCGAGCGGGTCAGCATCATGACCGGGCTCTACACCGTGGCGCTCAATCTCGGCGCCTCGGCGGCGGCCGGCACCACCGAGCCGCTGCGCCAGGCGCTGGGCGCGGACTGGCAAGGCGCGCTGGCGTTCTGGCTGCTGCCCGCGGTGGTCGCCGCGCTGCTGTGGCTGCCGCAGCTACGCGGCAGCGCGGCTACCCGGGTGGCGGCCCGCACCGGGGCGCGCCTGCGCCACGACCCGCTGGCGTGGCAGGTGTCACTGTTCATGGGGCTGCAGTCGTCGCTCGCCTATACCGTCTTCGGCTGGTTGCCGACGCTGTTGCAGGACCGCGGCCTGGCGCCGGTCACCGCGGGGCTGGCGCTGTCGGTGTCGATTCTGTTGCAGGTGACCACGGCGCTGGCGGCGCCGTGGATCGGCAGTCGCATGAAAGATCAGCGTGCGGTGCTGGTGGCGGTGATGGGGCTGACACTCACCGGGCTGATGGGCTGCCTATATGCGCCCATCGGCGGTATCTGGGTGTGGGTGGTGATCCTCGGGCTGGGCCAGGGTGGCACCTTCAGCATGGCGCTGACCCTGCTGGCGCTGCGCGCGCCGGATGCGCTGACCGCAGCCAGCCTCTCCGCCATGGCCCAGGGCATCGGCTATACCCTGGCGGCGCTGGGGCCGCTGCTGGTGGGCCTGCTGCACGACTGGAGCGGCGGCTGGAACGCGGTCGGCGGGCTGCTGGTGGCCATTGCGCTGGGCGCCATGGTCGCGGCCCTGGGCGCCGGCCGCGACCGCCAGGTGGCCTCGGTTCAGCAACGCTGAGCCACGACCCGGCACATCAGGTCATGGCCCCGGCTCAGGCCGGGGCCAGGCGCTCGGCCCCCCAGCTGCGCCGCAGGTAGCCCATCACCTCGCCCAGCTCGTCGGCGGAGACATGCGCCGGGGCGCCCTCCTCCTGCGGGTCGAGGTGGAAGATATAGAGCCGCGAGGCGAACTGGGCGAACGGCAGCGAGGCTTCGCCGAAGCGCTCACCGTTGCCGTCGGTGCTGACCCGCACACCGTCGCCCCAATCCTGGCCGCTATCGTTGTTGGGGTTGAAGAAGTAGACCCGCATGCCCTCGTCGGGGCCGAGCGCGGCCCGCAGGATGGTGATCGCATGCCAGCCGATGAAGCGCGCGGCGCTGTCGGTCACCGCGATCCCCGCCGGCTGCGGGTGCACCAGCGGCTGGTTGCCGTTGTAGAGCGGGTGGTAGGCAGCGTAGAAGTGGCGGTAGAAGGTCTCGGGGTCGTCGATCCGCCCGCTGGCGATATCCACGCTGATATGGAAGCCGCGCCCGGCCCACCAGCCGTGGAACTCGGGGTTGACCCAGCGGTGCGGGTCGCCGTCGCGGCCGATGCACAGCCGCCCCATTTCGGCATAGATACGGTCCAGATGCGGCACCACCAGCAGCGAGACCGGATCGAGATCCAGGGTCATGCCGCTGGCGAGCCCGGCGCCACTGGTGTTCGACGAGATCGGCTGGCCTTCGAAGTGCATCACGATCTCGTCGTCACGCGCCGCCCAGGTCACCATCTGCAGCAGATAGTCGGGGTCGTTGTAGGCCCACATGGAGAGCGCGCGTGCCGACTGGCAGGTGGGGTTGTTGCCCTGCCCCACGCCCAGCGGCAGGCCGAGCATGCACAGCACGCCCTCCACCAGCCGCGCCTCGGGCGTCGTGGCATCACCGTAGGCCAGACGCAGACGCTGGCGGGCGTTGTCGCTCAGCAGTAGGCCCAGTTGACGCCACAGCGCCGGCGCCAGCGGCGGCTGGTAGAGAATCCCGCGTTCGAGCAGCAGCGCCAGCCCGTAGATCCCCTGGGCCGTGGCCGGATGCGCCACCGCATCGATCAGGGCACGGATCAACTGGTGATAGCAGAGCAGGCAGTCGCGCCCGGTGGTCGAGAGCCCCAGCGCTTCACTGATCAAATGGTCGCCGTGGTCGAGCAGATAGCGCAGCAGCACCGGGTGATAGGGCGAGACCAGGCCGGTGTCGTGCATCGCCCGCGCCATGCCGGTGGCCTCCTGCTGCAGCGCCGCGGTGTCCATTCCCGCAAGGCGGCCGACATAGGCTTCGACGCCTGGGTCCTCGCGGCAGCCCTGGGTCGGCCCGTAGAGGCTGCTGACCAGCCGCGCCGCGCCCTGGCCGCTGGTGCCGAGGTCGATCTCCGGGTTGGCCTGACACAGCGCCAGCTGATCGATCATGCGGCGTACCGGGGCGACCATCAGCGGGCGCTGGCCGAGCAGCCGCCAGATCTCGTCGATCATGGTCTCGACGATGAACTCGTAGCCGACCCGCTCGGCGAGATAGCGCATCAGCGCCCGCGGCACCTCGGCCAGACGCCCCTGGGTCTCGCGCTCGGCCTCGCCGGAGAAGGCGAAGATACGCGACAGATTGAGCGCCAGCACCTGGGTCAGGTGATTGTGCGCCTGCTCGGCGGAGATCAACGGATGGGCGTAGTCGCCATGCGCCACCGCCAGCAGGCGCAGCTCGCTGAGCGCCTCGATCACCACCGTCTCGGCCTGGGGGCTACCGAGCGAGGCCGGGGTCAGCGCCGGTTGCAGGCGCTGCGGTTCGGCCCAGTCGGAGTCGGCGAAGGTTCCCGCCTGCTCGATCGCCTGGGCGCGCTGCTCCAGCGCCGCGCAGCCGCCCGGCTCGAGCAGGATACGCCGCGCCAGGTCGAAAACCCGCCCGGCGCGTCCCGGGCGGGAAAAACTGGGCGCCGATTCGAGGGCGGCGAGTGCCGCCTCGAGCTGTTGCAGCAGCGCACCAAGGCGCTGCTCGCTGACCGGCAGCTCGTTATCTGACGACATGCGCTGACACTCCCCGCCACTCTGGGCAACTTCGAAAAGACTCTGCCACTGTCGCGGATCAGACGTAGAAATCAAGCGACTCCTGATGCTTGAGCAGGTCGCGCAGGGTGTGCGGGTCGTCGCCGAAGAAGAACAGCAGCCCCCAGTGGGTGCCGAACGCCGTGCGCTTGGTCACGGTCTCCTCCAGCGGCGCGCTGAGTTCGTGGTAGTCGAAATAGGGGTGCCGCTCGGTCTCCTCCGGGATCTCCAGACGGCTGACCACCCGCCGGCGCGGATAGACGCCGAAGCAGCCGGCGTGCCCTTTGGCGCCGGTGACCGGCTCGGGGAAGAAGGCGGCGACCTCTTCCGCGGTAGCCTTGGGGTCGAACACCAGCATCGAGGCCTGATAGGCGTTGAAGCCGTAGGCGCGCTCGATCAGTTCGAACGCCTTGAACCCCGGCGGGCGATAGGCGACTTCGCCGAAGTACATGGTGCCGTCGCTGGTGACGAAGTACTCCGGGTGGATCTGGCCGAACTGGATGTCGAACGTCTTGATCAGGAGCTCGATCTGGCGCGTGATCTGCTCGCGGTACTGCTCCAGCTCCGGGGTCGCCGGCACGAAGACCGAGTAGCCGAGGGTGACGTATTCGGAAATATTGAGGAACTGGATCTTGCCGTCCCAGACCCAGGCTTCGACGGCGAACTCCCAGCCGTCCAGATGGCTCTCCATCAGCAGCGGGTACTCGCTCTCGGGGATGGCGTCGATCTCTTCATAGGTGCGGATCACCCGGTGGCCGAGGCAGCCGGCCTTGTCGAAGGCCTTGAGGTGGATCGGGTCGTCAGGGTCGCCGTCGAGCTTGAGCAGCGTCTGGTTGACGCGCTTGAAGAAGCGCACCACGTCGCTCTTCTCGTGGGCTTCTTCGAAGATACCTACGCGGATGCCGCCCAACTGCGCGCGGCGCTTCATCAGCGCCTTGTCACGGAACAGCACCGCCTGGCCGTGCAGGCGCGGGTTCTGCATCAGCACCGAGTTGATTGCCCCGGCCCACTCCACGGTTTCCTCGAACAGCGGCACCGCCGCGTCCACGCCCATGTCGCGCAGGGTCTCGGCGATCTCCATCGAACGGTCGTTGAGACGCTCGAAGTTCCATGGCAGGTAGGGGATCTCGTGCTGGCGGCAGTACTCTTCGGCCCACTCCGGGGCGACCACCACGTAGCGACGGTCAAAGGCTGCTGCGGCCTCCACCGCGCCCAGGCTCCAGCCCAGCAGCGCGATGTAGCCCTTGTCGGGATTCTTTTCCATGGTCGTGTCTCCCTGTTCGCTGTCGTTGTGATGTATGCCTACCTCAGTGTAGGGGAGATGCCGACCCGCGCCACCCCGCCGGCGCAAACTCGCCCAAAAGCCGTCAATATCCCAGCAGATAGAATCCAGAAAAAAGCATTTTGCATCATTCTTTATTAGGGATATCAGAACCTTTTGATGGCCATGCCGACGCAGCATTTAGGGTGCCTACACCACAAATCCCTACCTGGCGGCAGAGAGGCGTCAACCACGCCGGAATCGGATACCCTAGGGGCTCCCCCATCGCCCAGGAGATTCGCATGCCAGCCAGAGCCATCAGCCTCGAGCAACAGCAGCGTCTGATCGATATCGTGCGCGACGCCGCCAAGCGCGAGATTCTGCCGCGCTTTCGCAACCTGTCGGAAGAAGCGATCCGCGCCAAGAGCGCACCGGACGACCTGGTCACCGATGCCGATCAGGGCGCCGAGCGGATGATGACGGCGGCGATTCGCGAGCTGCTGCCGGAGGCGACGGTGATCGGCGAGGAGGCGGTGGCCGATGGCAGCGCCAGCCTGGGTGATATCGCCGGCGCCGAGCTGGCCCTGATCATCGACCCGGTCGACGGCACCTGGAACTTCGCCCGCGGGCTCAACCAGTTCGGCGTGATCCTGGCCGCCACCAGCTTCGGCGAGACGATCTTCGGGCTGCTCTACGACCCCATGGCGGACGACTGGATCGTCGCGCGCCACGGCGAGGGCGCCTGGTTCGGCCGCCCGGATGGCACCCAGCGCCGGCTGCAAGTGTCGGATACCGCGAACTTCGGCGAGATGGTCGGCTCGACATCGATCCGGCTCTTCCCCAAGCCGCAGCAGTACCAGCTCGCCGCGACCTTTCCCGACTTCCAGCGCATGATGGCGTTCGGCTGCGCCTGCCATGAGTACCGCACCATGGCGTTCGGTTTCGTCGACTTCATGCTCACCGGCAAGCTGATGCCGTGGGATCACGCCGCAGGGCTGATGATCCACGCCGAAGCCGGGGGCTATTCGGCGCTGCTCGACGGCACGCCCTACCAGCCGACGATTCACAAGGGCACGGTACTGGCGGCCAGCTCGAGAGCGCATTGGGAGCAGTTGCGCGAGAAGTTCAGCTTTCTGGGCTAAAGAGTGCCTGCACTCGTCGACGTCTTACGCAGCGCAAAGGCCATCATTGGCGATCCATGACGACGCCATCCAAGACGACGAAAACCGGCGCCAGGAGGGCGCCGGTTTTCTTTTCTCTAGCCGATCGGGACGAATCGATCAGATGGATCGATCAGGGAATGATCTTCTCCGCCCGCAGACGATCGAACAGATCGAAAAACGCCGCTCGCGTCTCGCGGAAGTGATCGAAGCCGAAGTCCCGCGATTTGGTGGTGTCGTTGACGCACTCCTGGTCGCGGCCGAGATCGGCATCGGTGTGCCACCAGGAGGCGAGCTTGTCGACATCCGGCTCGACCAGATCGTGCTTGGCGGCGATTTCGCGCCAGATCGATTCGGCACCGGCCATCTGTTCGTCGAGCGGCTGCATCGTCTCCGGGTCGTCCGAGGCTTCGGGGCCCTGACTTTCCAGACCAAAATACTCACCGATTTCGCGCCACATCCGACGCCAGCGGAAGACGTCTCCGTTGACGGTGTTGAACGCCTGATTGGCTGCACCCGGGGTGGTCGCCGCCCACTCCATCTGGCGCGCCAGCACCAGCGCATCGGTCATGTCGGTGAGCGCGTTCCACTGGGTCTGCGAGCCGGGGAAGACGAACGGCCGCCCGGTTTCGCGGCAGATCGAGGCATAGACCGCCAGCGTCGTGCCCATGTTCATGGCGTTGCCGCGGGCATAGCCGATCACGGTGTGCGGGCGATGCACGTTCCAGGCCAAGCCCCGGCGCTCGGCGGTCTCGAACAGTACGTCTTCCAGCGCATAGTAGAAGTTGTCGCCGGGCACGCGCGGCTCGGACTCGCGGAACGGCGTCTCGATCCGCCCACTGCCGTAGGCCTCGAACGAGCCCAGATACTGCTTGGTGCCGGTGACCAGCGAGGCATGCGCGAGCGGGGCCGCTTCGAGCGCGGCGAATAGATTGCGCATCATCTGGCTGTTGGCCTCGACATTGGCACGCTCGTTGTCACGGCGAATCCAGGTGCAGTAGAAGACGTGGGTGATCGGCAGGCCGGCCAGCGCTTGCTCGGTGGCGGTTGGGTCCAGCAGGTCGGCGGCGACGGGAATCACCCCGCTCTGCTCGGTGGCGCGGCGTGACAGGCCGTAGACGGTCCAGCCGCTGGCGACGAGATGGCTGGCCAGATTGCCGCCGGTGATGCCGGTGGCGCCGACGACGAGTGCAGTCCCCTTACGCATGGTCGATGACCTCCTATCCAGTCAGGGAATCGAATCCGGAAGACCCGGCAGCGCGCCGGATCGATGAGCGCAGTCTGGTAGCACCGGATCGTTGCTACAATCGAAAGCCTCGCAAATCTTTATTGCATGGGGCGCAACTCGATGGCGGACAGACCGACAACGCGGAAGGCGCTCGACACGCTGGATCTCAACGCCCTGCGCGTCTTCGAGCGCGTCGCCGCGACCGGCAGCTTCACCGCCGCCGCCCGGCATTTCCACCGTGCGGTCTCCTCGGTCTCGCGCCAGATTCGCGCTCTGGAAGAGGCGCTCGGCCAGCCGCTGCTCTACCGGCACACCCGCGCCGTCGCGCTCACCGACGCGGGCTGGCGCTACTACGAAGAGATCCGCGCGATTCTGGAACGGCTCGATCTCGCCACCGAGGCGCTGGCCTACCCCGACGCCGAGCCCAGCGGCGTGTTGCGCATCAACGCGCCTGTCGCCTTCGGCCAGCGCCAGATCGTGCCGCTGCTGCATGCCTTCCAGCGCCGCCACCGCGGCATCACCGCCGAGCTGCAGTTGAGTGACCAGGTCATCGACCCGGTAAGAGAAGGCCAGGACATCACCTTTCGTGTCGGCGACCTGGCCGACTCCTCGCTGGTGGCGAGCCGCCTGGCACCGATGAACTATGTGGTGGCCGCCGCCCCAAGCTATCTCGAAGCGCACGGGGCCCCGCAGACACCCGAGGCGCTGAGCGAGCACAACTGCCTGCTCTACCAGGGCGAGATGGGCCGCCAGCGCTGGTATTTCCAGACGCCGGAGCAGAGCAGCTCGACCCCGTTCGAGGTCAGCGGCAACCTCTACAGCAACGATGCCGAGAGCCTGCTGCGCGCCGCGCTGCTGGGCCAGGGGCTGGTGCTGTTTCCCACCTGGCTGATCGGCGATGCGCTCTCACAAGGCGAGCTGGTGCCACTACTGGAGGCGTGGCGCGGCGAAGTGATGCCGGGTCGCCGCGACATTCACGTGTTGACCACGGAGCGCCGCCTGCGCACGCGCAAGGTGCGCGCCTTTCTCGACTATCTGCGCGAATCGCTGGCGCCACGGCCGGCCTGGGATCGCTGGCGGGAGCGTATAGACGGCCTTTCGAGCGATCATAGACAAAGCTAATTAGCGATTGAATCGTGCGCGATCTATCTTGCCTGCATGACGACACCGGATGACACCGACAACGCCCTGGCGCTCGAATCGCAGCTCTGCTTCGCGCTCTATTCGACCCAACTGGCGATGAACAAGCTCTACCGCGGCCTGCTGCGCGAGCTCGATCTGACCTATCCCCAGTATCTGACCATGCTGGTGCTATGGCAGCGGGATCGTCAGACGGTGTCGGAGATCGGCGAACACCTCTACCTGGACTCGGCGACGCTGACGCCACTGCTGAAGCGCCTGGCTGCGGCCGGCCTGGTCACACGTCAACGCTCGCGCCAGGATGAACGTCAGGTGGAGATCGCCTTGACCGTCAAGGGCCGTGCGCTGCGTGAACGCGCCAAGGCGGTTCCCCATGCCGCCGGCTGCGCGGGCCAGTGTACACCCGAAGAGGCCGCCGAACTGCGCGACGCCCTGCACGGGCTGCGTCGGCGACTCGACGGCCAGTGACGCAGCGGTCGGATAGCATGGCCCTGCGGCGTGATCGCATCATGCGTCGGAGCGATCGATAGCGCGTTGTGAAATAGATAGACCGCTGTGAAATAGACAGTAGTGAAATAGATGGCAAAACGCTTTCACCCAACCAGGTCGCGCACGATTCAATGGCGCACGACCCTGAACTCGAAGGAGCAGTCTCATGTCACTCGATAAAGTTCTTTACCGCGCCCAGGCCACAGCTACCGGCGGCCGCGACGGCCGCGCCGCTTCCGACGACAAAGCGCTCGACGTCAAGCTCTCCACACCCAAGGAGCTGGGCGGCGCCGGTGGCGACGGTACCAACCCCGAGCAGCTGTTCGCGGCTGGCTACTCCGCCTGCTTCATCGGCGCGCTCAAGCTGGTGGCATCGCAAGAGAAAGCCAAGCTGCCGGAAGAGACCCAGATCCAGGGTGAAGTCGGCATCGGCCCCAAGGGTAACGGTTTCAGCATCGAAGCCACCCTGACGGTGAAGCTGCCGGGCATGGATCGTGAACAGGCCGAAGCGCTGGTCGAGAAAGCGCATCAGGTCTGCCCCTACTCCAACGCCACCCGCGGCAATATCGACGTCACCCTCAACGTCGAGGTCTGAACCGGCGTCGGCAGCGCCGACGCTCGTTCCACCCGGACGCCCCGGCCCCTTACACAGGGGCCGGGGCGTCTTGCTGTTGGCACAGCGCCAGGCCAGGCAACCGGCTCAGCGATTGAGAATGATCGCCGTGATCACGCCGGTGGCGACCGCAGCGAGCACGTAATCGCCATCGATATTCAGCCAGCGATGCCCGCGGGGTGGTTCCCGCAGATGCCGCGCGTGCCAGTCGCGTACCCAGTAGCGGTCGTCGCGATAGTAGCGCGCGGCGATCCGCCCGCCGGGATGCCACGCCCGTGATGGCTCATGGTAGCGGTCATGGCCGCGTTCGTGATGGTGGTGGTCATGCTGGCGCGCGTGGCCCGGGGGCCCGCCAGGGCCGTGACCAGGGCCACCCCCCGGATGCGCTTGGGCAGCGCCACTCAACCCCAGGGTGGCCATCAGGGTCAGGGCCGTGAGACGGCGCCCGAGACGGCTGTAAGGCGGGAGGCAATACGCCGTATTGCGGTTGTTGCCCATGTGGGTCTCCTCTCTCGCCGGGGGTGAACAGTCGGTGGCGCCGAGGCGCCAGTCGCCGGGAGATGAGTCGAGTGTGCCGGCAGAATAAGGAAACAGCGTTCATGAATAGTGAAGCTCGTCGCCGGGTATCGCGGTGACGCGCCTATGCCGCCCGGCCCTATAGCCAATTCGGGCACTGGTTAACTATGCTGAGGAAACTCATTCACCAAGAGACTCGCCATGCCGGACACACCCCGCGATAGCGCCGAGACAGCGGATACCGATACCGCCGATAGCAAGAGCAAGACTGCCCACGACATCGCCACGCCCCAGGCCGTGTGCGACTTCTGGTTCGAGACGCTCACAGCCAAGCAGTGGTTTGCCAAGGATGCTGCACTCGACGGCGAGATCGCGGATCGCTTCGGCGCCACGCTGGCAGCCGCCGCGCGCTGCGAGCTATGGCACTGGCGTGATACCCCCGCCGGGCGCCTGGCCGAGATCGTGGTGCTCGATCAGTTCTCGCGCAACGTCCATCGCGACACGGCGGCCGCCTTTGCCCAGGACCCGCTGGCCCTGGCGCTGGCCCAGGAGCTGATCGCCCGCGGTGAGGATGCCAAGCTGCCTCTGACGCAGCGCATCTTCGCCTATATGCCGTTCATGCACAGCGAATCGCTGGCGATCCATGCGCGTGCGGTCACGCTGTTCGACGTTCCCGGCATGGAGACACAGCTCGACTACGAGCACCGTCACCGCGAGATCCTCCAGCGCTTCGGCCGCTATCCCCATCGCAACGCCATGCTCGGACGCGTCTCGACGCCGGAGGAGATCGCCTTCCTGCGCCAGCCAGGGTCCACTTTCTGAGCCGCTGTCGCCGGCGAACGCCCGCCGCTACACTGGCGCGCCGTCTAGGGCCATGGCTCGACTCACTCTTTCGGCGCCCCATTCACTCGGCGCCCCATTGACTCGACGACCAACCAACTCGGCGACCCGCCCACAAGATGCTTCGCGGGTCGCTATCCCACTACACGCTGATCAGGACATTGACATGCCACCGCGCTCGACCTCGCCTCCACACTTCTCCGACGCGGCGCTGATGACCCTGATCCGCTCGACCCCGCTGGCGATCTGCATCACCGATGCCGAGGGTCGCTTCCAGATGGTCAACGCCGCCTACTGCAAGCTCTACGGCTATACCGAGGAGGAGCTGCTGGGTGAGGAGTTCACGCTGGTACTGGCCCCCGAACACCGCGACATGATGCGCCGCATGCACCGCGCCTTCATCGAGACGGGCGAGGACAGCGACCCGCTGATCGGCACGCCGGGGTCGCGCGCCGAGTGGGAAGTGGTCAACCGTCAGGGCAGGCAAATCTCGATTATGGCCGAGGCGGTCCGGGTGGAGGATGATCAGGGCAACGTCTACAAGGCGACCTTCGTGGTCGATATCAGCGAGCACAAGACGCTCGAGCGCTCCCTGCGCGAGGCCAACCAGCGCCTGACCCAGATCGCCATGTACGACGAGCTGACCGGCCTGCAGAGCCGGCGTGCTGGACTCGATCGGCTCGAAGCGGAGATTCACGAGCACCAGCGCTACGGCCAGCCACTGTGCATCGCCGTGATCGATCTGGACGGCTTCAAGCAGATCAACGACACCCACGGACACGCCATCGGTGACGAGATACTCGTCGGTGTCGCGGAGCTGCTGCGTCAATCGCTGCGCGAGAGCGATGCCGCGATCAGGCTCGGAGGTGACGAACTGCTGCTGGTGCTGCCCGGGGTCGCCCTGGATCAGGCGACCCAGGCGGTGGAGCGCATCCGCCAGGCATTGGCGTCGACCCCGCTCACTAGCCATTCTCTCGAGGTGACGCTGTCGGCAGGCGTCGCCGCCTACCGCGACGAGAGCCAGGACGCCCTGCTCGAACGCGCCGACCGCGCGCTCTATCGTGCCAAGCGCCGCGGGCGTAATCGACTTGCCCAGGCCCAGTAATCAGCGGCTTCCGAGCGTCAGCCTCCCCCACCGGCGACACCCAGCACCAGCCAGAGAACGATCGCATAGCGCAGACCCTTGCCGATCGCCACCAGCACCACGAAGTTGAACCACGGCACCCGCATGACGCCGCCGATCAGCGTCAGCGCATCCCCGCCGATGGGCAGCCAGCCAAACAGCAGCGACCACTGACCGTAGCGGTTGAAACGCACCCGGGCGCGGGCCAGCTGCGCCTGGCTGAGCGGAAACCAGCGCCGCTGCTGGAAGCGATCCACCTGGCGGCCGAGCACGCCATTGATCACCGACCCGAGAGTGTTGCCCGCGGTGGCCCAGAACCACAGCCAGAACAGCGCATGCCCTTGGGTGGCCAGCGCCCCCAGCAGCACCTCCGACGACGCCGGCAGCAGGGTGGCGGAGACCAGCGCGGTGACGAACAGGGTCAGATAGCTCACGCCTCTCTCCGGGCCGGGCGACTGATATTCCGGAATCTCAGCTCAGAATGAACCCGACACAGGCAGCGGTTGCCAGGCCCATCACGCCGTTGAAGATACGCCACGCCCGCGGCGTCTTCAGCAGCCGCCCGATCGCCATGCCGAACATCGCCCAGAAGGAGATGCAGAAGAACGCCACACTCTCCATCACCAGCGCCAGCACCAGGGCGTTGAGAACGAGCGGCCCTTCGTGGGGCAGAAAACCCGCCACCAGCGCGATGCCCATGACCCATACCTTGGGATTGACGAACTGGAAGGCTGCCGCCTGCCACGTGGTCAGCGGTCGCGCCCCATCCCGAGCGACAAGGTTCGGTGGCGGAGCACTGGCGATCTTCCACGCCAGATAGAGCAGATAGACCGCGCCCACCACCTTGAGACTCTGCTGGATCAGCGGGTAGCGCTCGAACAGCGTACCGAGCCCCAGCGCGATGCTCAGGAAGAGTACGAAGCCGCCGGCCATGATGCCGAAGATGTGCGGCAGCGTGCGACGGTAGCCGTAGAGCGCGCCGGACGCGGTGAGCATGACGTTGTTGGGTCCGGGGGAGCCGGTCATCGACGCGGCGAAGAGTGTCAGCGACAGCCACCAAGCGAGCGAGGTCATGCCTGCCCCTCCGCGGTCTGATTCCATGCCAGGGTGATGCGGCGATTGCGGGCGCCGCGGTTCTTGATGCTGGCCACGTGCAGCGCACCGATCTGGGCGGTGGAAGTCACATGGGTGCCACCGCAGGGCTGATAGTCGATATCGCCGATGCGAACCATGCGAATCATGCCGGCGCCCCGCGGCGGCGCCACCGACATCGTCTTGACCAGCTCGGGGCGCGCGTCGAGTTCGGCCTCGCTGATCCACTCGCTGGAGACCGGGTGGTCGGCTGCGATAAGCGCCTCTAGGCCCGCGGTCAGCGCCGCCTTGTCGAGGCTGGCCTCGCCCAGATCGAAATCGAGGCGACCGCGTTCGGCGCCGATGCTGCCGCCGGTGACCCCATAGGGCACCAGCACCGAGAGCAGGTGCAGGGCGGTATGCATGCGCATGTGCGCCCAGCGCCGCGGCCAGTCGATCTGCTGGGTCACGCTCTGGCCGACGGTGAGGCAGTGCCCGGGGTCGAGATAGTGCCACACCGCGCCGCCTTCGCCCTTGCGCGTGTCGTGCACCGTCAGGCAGCGGCCATCGGCGGTGATGAACACCCCGCTATCGCCGGGCTGGCCGCCCCCCTGGGGATAGAAGAGCGTGGCGTCGGTCGCCACCGCGCCATCGGTATCCACCGCAGTCACGCTGGCCAGACTCTCACGCGCCATGGGTAGATCGCGAAACCGCAGCTGGGTGGACATGCTGACCTCCTCTCGAACCGGCGCCTTGCCGGGCCAAATTGTATGGGTGCAATTTATTGACTTTTCGCGTCACCTTGCGAACAATTCGAGCATAAGCTCACCAGGAAACGGGTCAACCCGATTTTTGTCACCATGACAATCTGGACACCGACACTCTCTGGCAGCGGCCCGCGCTATCGTCAGCTCGCCGACGCCATCGCCGCCGCGGTAGCCAGCGGCGAGCTGGCCGCCGGCGACAAACTGCCCCCGCAGCGCCGCCTCGCCGACGCTCTGGGCGTGACCGTGGGGACGGTCACCCGCGCCTACGCCGTGGCCGAGCAGCGCGGGGTGGTCAGCGCACGGGTCGGCAGCGGCACCTATGTGCGTGGCGCCGAGGCCGGTATCGGCGCCTTCGACCATCTGTTCACGCAGCCGCGCGACAGCGGGTCGATCGATCTCAGCCACGCCACGCCGCCACCGACCGCGCAGCGCAGCCTGCATCTGGCCCGCGCGATGCAGGCGATCCAGCAGGACCCGGAGCAGCTCAGCGCGATGATCGACTACCAGCCGGAACCCGGGCAGGCATGGCAGATTGCCACCCTGGCGGCCTGGCTGGGCAAGATGGGCCGCACGCTCGACCCGGCCGAGCTGCTGCTCGACCAGGGCGGCATGCACGGTATCCATCTCTGCCTCAGCGCCCTGCTGCTGCCAGGGGAACGGGTCGCCGCCGAACGTCTCACCTATCCGGGCCTGATCAGCGCGCTGCAGCAACTGTCGCTCAAGGGCGTGACGATACCCCACGATGCGCACGGCATCGACGTCGATGCGGTGGCCCGCGCCCATGACCAGCAGCCATTCGCTGCGCTCTATGTGATGCCGGATTGCCACAATCCGACGACGGTACGTCTGAGCGAGCCACGCCGCCGTGCCCTGGCCGCGCTGGCCGAGGCGCGCGGGTTCTGGCTGATCGAGGACGATATCTACCCGCAACTGGGTGCCACGGAGACGCCGCTCTACCAGCTCGCCCCGGCGCACACGCTGACGCTGTTCTCGGTCTCGAAACTGCTCGGCGGCGGGCTCAGAGTAGGGGCAATACGCGCCCCGCAGGCGCTGCACGGGCGGCTGACGGCGGCGCTGCGCGCGCAGTGCTGGATGCCGCCGCCGCTGATGAATGGCGTGGTCGCGCACTGGATTGCCAGCGGCGACGCCGATGCGCTGCTCGCCTGGCAGCGCGAAGAGCTGGCGTGGCGCTTCGATCGCGCCCAGGAGAAGCTCGCGGCGTTCCACCCACAAGGTCAGCGCGGCGGCTTCTATCTGTGGCTGCCGCTACCCGCGGATCTGCGTTCGAGCCACGTCGAAGCGCAGCTGCGTGAGCGCCAGATCGCTGTCAGCAGTGCCGAGAGCTTCTGCCTCGGCAGCGTCAGCGCGCCCCAGGCGCTGCGCCTGTGCATCAGCGCCGCGGAGAGTCGCGACGCCCTCGAGCGAGCCCTCGACACCATTGCCGAGACCCTCGGCGACCCGGGGCCGATGCTGTGGCAGACGCTGTGATCGGCCTGACCTCAGGCGCGCGCCGCTCTCAATAGCCCAGCGTCGAATCGACCCGATTCTCCAGCGCCTCGCCCGCCAGATAGCGGCTGACGTTGGCGAAGAAGCTGCGCAGGCAGCGCGGTACATAGTCAGCGTCATAAAGGCCGCTGTGGGGAATCACCATCAGATTGGGCGTGCGCCAGTAGGGTGACGCCGGCGCCAGCGGCTCTTCGGGAAAGACATCGAGCACCGCCCCGCCCAACTGGCCCGCCTCCAGGCGCTGGGCCAGGGCGGCGACGTCCAGCACCGGCCCGCGGCCGATATTGATCACCCCGGCATGCGGTGGCAGCGCCGCCAGCTCGGCGGCACCGACCAGGCATCGCGTCTGCGCGGTCAGCGGCAGGGTGATCAGCAGGAAGTCGGCCTCGGCCAGCGCCTCGGGCAGACGCGCCTGGGGCAGGCTGAGATCGGCCAGCGGGTGGGCCTGCCCGCTACGGCTGACCCCGGTGATCTTAAGTCCCAGCTGCCGGGCCGCCCGCGCCGCCGAACTGCCCAGCGCACCCATGCCCAGGATCACCACCCGCTTGCCTTCGATAGGTTCGAGCGCGCGCTGTGCCCAGCGCCGCTCGATCTGCTGGGTGACGAACGTCGGCACGGCGTTGTTGAGCATCAACAGCGCCGTCAGCGAGAACTCGAAGGTGCGCGCCTCGTGATTGCCGCGGGCGTTGGTGATGTAGAGCCCCGCCGGCAGCGCCGCCAGCGGCACCCGGTCGACCCCAGCGCTGGTGATATGCACCCAGCGCAGCGCGGGCGCCCGCGCAACGGCATCGACCAGATCCAGCTTGCCGACCACCACCAGCACTTCGGCGGTGGCCAGGGCGGCGTCGAGGGTAGCCGCATCACGGCTGAAGCTCAGCGCGATGCGCGATGCCAGCCCGGCGCACTCGTCCAGAATGTCGCGCACCCGTTCGGCGCTGAAATCCGGCGACTGGCGGAAGGCGGGATCGGTGTAGATATGCACCTCGAGCGGCTTGGCGGCAGGCATGACGGTTCCTCGGCAGCAGGGAGTTCAATGGAGGGGCCGGGCTCACACCGGCAGCGGGCGGCTCTCGGCCAGCGCCTCCATGGCGAAATAGGAAGTGACGGTGTCGATCTCGAAGCCGTCGATCAGGCGCTGATAGATCAGGTCGAAGGCACCGATATCACGCGCCACGATCTTGAGCATGTAGTCGTAATCGCCGCCGATACGGTAGAAATCGATCACCTCGGGGATGCCCAGCACATGCTCGCGGAAGGCCGCCAGCCAGGCGCGTGAATGGCTGCGGGTGCGGATCATCGAGAACACCACCAGCCCGAAGCCGAGCGCCTGACGGCTCAGCACCAGCCGCCGCGCCTCGATCACGCCGGCCTCTTCGAGCTGTTTGACCCGCCGCCAGCAGGCGTTCTGGGACAGATTGACCCGCTCGGCCAGCTCGCGCTGGGCGCAGCCGGGGTGCTGCTGCAGCTCGCGCAGAATGGCGAGGTTGAAATGATCCAATTTCACGCCGCTCATGGGGTCAAATCACTCAATGTCTGGGTCGATACCGGGTCATAACGAGAAATCTACCCGCCCGAGACGGGATATCATAGCCTCGTTCGTTGCGCTTGCACGTCCTCTAGGTTCTGTACGAAAAGTCAGCGAGCGAAGGAAAGACAAGGCAAAAATCGGCGAAAACGCGGAGTTTACGAGGTGTAAATGAGCATTTTGAGCCGATTTTTAACGCCGTATTGCCGAGCGCAGATAGTTTTCGTACAAAGCCTAGTATCGAGGCCTCCATGACCACACTCGCCGACTTCACACACGCCCTCTCCGGCCCCGACCTGCTGGCGCGCCTGCGCCAGGGCCTGATCGGCGACGACCTGCCGATCACCACGCCCTTCGGTCAGCGCCGCCTGCTCTACGCCGATTATGTCGCCTCCGGGCGCGCGCTGCGCCAGGTCGAGCGCTTCGTCAGTGAAGAGGTCCTGCCGTTCTATGCCAACTCGCACACCGAGGCGTCGCACTGCGGGCAGACCATGACCCGGCTGCGCCAGGAGGCACGGGCGCTGATCGCGCGGGAGCTCAACGCCGAGGATTGCCATGTGGTGTTCAGCGGCAGCGGCGCCACCGCCGGTATCAACCGGATCGTGGCACTGCTCGATATTGCCGCCGGGGTGCGCCGCGGCGAGCGCATCCGCGTGCTGGTCGGCCCCTACGAGCACCACTCCAATCTGCTCGCCTGGCGCGAGAGCGGCGCCGAGGTGGTCGAGATCCCCGAAGGCGACGCCGGCGGGCCGGACCCGGCGGCGCTGGAGCAGGCGCTGGTAGCGGCCGCCGGCAGTGACCTGATCGTCGGCGCCTTCTCGGCCGCCTCCAACGTCACCGGCATCATCAGCGACGTCGACGACATCACCCGCCGGCTCAAGCGCCACGGCGCCCTGGCGATATGGGATTACGCCGGTGCCGGCCCCTATCTGGCGATGGACATGGCGCCCGCGCCGGACTGCCGCAAGGATGCCATCGTCTTCTCGCCGCACAAGTTCGTCGGCGGCCCCGGCGCCTCCGGGGTCATGGTGGTGCGCGACAGCGTGGTGCGGCGGCACACGCCTTCGCTGCCCGGCGGCGGCACGGTCAGCTTCGTCTCACCCTGGGCGCATCGCTACAGCGCCAACCTGGCGGCGCGCGAGGAGGGCGGCACGCCCAACGTGATCGGTGACATCCGCGCCGCGCTGGCGCTGATGGTCAAGGCCGCGATCGGGCTGCCCGAGATCGCGCAGCGCGATGCCGAGCTGCGCCGACGCGCCCTCGCCCATTGGGCCGACGAGCCGCGGCTGGAACTGCTGGGGCGCCAGGACGTGGCGGCGCTGCCGATCTTCTCCTTCCGCATACACGACGCCGACGGCGACCTGATTCACCATCAGCTGTTCACCCGCATGCTCTCGGATCTCCACGGCATCCAGGCCCGCGGCGGCTGCGCCTGCGCCGGGCCCTACGCCCACCGCCTGCTGGGGATCGACGCCTCCGCCTCGGCGGCACTGGTCGAACGCCTCGACCAGGGGCACGAACTGGACAAGCCCGGCTGGGTCAGACTGAGCCTGCATCTGCTCCACAGCGAAGAGCAGGTGGCGCGCCTTCTCGATGGCGTGCTCACCCTGGCCCAGGAAGCGCCGACCTGGGCCCGCCACTACCGCGCCGACCCGGCTACCGCACGCTTTCGGGCCGAGACCGCCGAGGGATGACAGCCGCGCCGAGGCGGGTAAGATGAACGCCTTCGCCGCGTCAGTCGCGCCCGCTTTCCTGTTCGAGCCATCGCCATGCCCCATCTGAACCGTCGCCCGTTCGTCTTTCTGCGCCACGCCCAGAGCACGCGCAATCAGGAGCGGCGTATCGGCGGCCAGCACGACGTCCCCCTCACCGCCCGCGGCGAGGCCGAGGCGCGCCGCGCCCAGGCGCTGGTTGGCGGCCTCGACTGGTCGCTGGCGGTCGCCAGCCCGCTGGTGCGCGCCCGCCACACCGCCGAGCTGGCGCTGGGACGCGCGCCCGACCGCCTGATCGAGGGGCTGATGGAGCGCCACTGGGGCGATCTGGAGGGGCAGCCGATCCCCACCGCGATCCCCTACACCGACACGCCGCCCAACGGCGAAGCCTGGGAGGCGTTCGTCACTCGTATCGCCACCACCCTCAATGCGCTGCTCGACGAAGCCGATACCCCGCTGGTGGTGGGCCACTCCGGGCTGGTACGCGCGGTGCGCTGGCTCACCAACGGCAGCCCCACCGGCCCGCGCTCGGCCAACGCCATCCCGCTGTGGATCGCGCCGGTTGCCGGAGACCGGTGGGAGATTCGCGACTTTACCGCCGCTGATCGCGCCAGACTCGGGGGCTAGCGCAGCCCGCAGGGGCCCATCGCTTCTCCCCGGGCAGTGGCGCAGCAGGGTGCGCCGCGTTGACCTGCCTATAAATAAAAATGATAATGATTATCTTTAATCAACTAGAAAAATACTGCCGATGCTCGCCTGCCACGGCCGCTCCGCCTCTTCCCTGCGCCGCTGGCGCCGATCGCTTCATCGCCTGATCCTCTGCGCTTGCCTGCTGGCGGGCCTGTTGCCTCTCGCCAGCGCGGCCAAGGCCGCAGACCACGACGACACCGACACCCGGACGCGCACCGATGGGCCCGCCGCGACCCGCTATCCGCGACAGGTGACCGACCTCGCCGGGCGCGTGGTGACCCTCGATCACGCGCCGCAGCGCATCTTTCTCGACGACCCGCGGCATCTGCTGGCGCTGGCAGCGCTGCTGCCCGATCCGGTAGCCCGCCTGAGCGGCTGGCACGGCTCGCTCGCCGACTTCGACCCCGAAGCCCAGGCGCGCTTCACCCACGCCTTCCCCGCCCTGGCCCAGTTACCGGTGCTGGCGGGTGGCGACCCGCTGCCCAGCGCCGAGGCGCTGCTCACGCTCGCACCGGATCTGATCCTGGTCAATCGCGCCCGCTACGGCGCCATCCGCGGTACCCGGCTGCTGGCACAGCTCGACGCCCTCGGCATCCCGGTACTGTTCATCGACTTCCAGCAGCATCCGCTGGCGGATACCCGCCCCTCGCTGACCCTGCTGGGTCGTGCACTCGACGCCCAGCCCCGGGCGGCGGCGCTGAACCGGCGGCTGGCCGAGCTGGAGGCGGCGGTCGCCGACTGCGTCGATGCCGCCGCCCATGACACCTCCAGAAACCAGGCTCCCAGCGTACTGATCGACATCGCCCCCGGCCTCAAGGTGGGGTGCTGTCGCAGCAACTTCGATAGCGGCCTCGCGGATCTGGTGGCCCGGGCCGGTGGCAACAATATCGCCGCCGGCATGACCCCGGGCAGCGAGAACGTGCTCAACCCCGAAGCGATCCTGGCACGCGACCCGGCGGTGATCATCGCCACCGCAGCCCAGTGGCCGGCGGGAGGTTCGGTGCGCGCCGGTTTCGGCGTCGCCCCCGCGCAGACACAGCGTGACCTGGCCGATGTGGTCAACCGTCGCCCGGGCTGGGCGACGCTCTCCGCGGTCAATCAGGGTGGCCTCCACGCCCTCTGGCACGGCTATCACCAGAGCCCGTTCAGCGCCCTCGCGCTGACAGCCATCGCCCGCTGGCTGCATCCCCAGGCGTGCGCCGCACTCGATCCTGACGGGGCGCAGCAGGCGCTGTTCCGCGACTTCCTGCCGATCGCCGCCGACGGCACCTTCCGCGCCACTTACGGGGAATCGCTTCCCGGACACTGATCAACCCGCGCCGCGCCAACGACGCACCACGGCGTTCAACGACGACAAGCCAAGACGCTCGACAACAACAAATCACGACGACCTTCAACGACAACGCACCGGCACCGAGCGCCACTCGGCGCCGCCTGGGAACACCACACATGACTGCACGATCCTTCGCCCCGAGGCGCGCCCTGCCGCGCTGGCAGCCACTCGCCGCCATGCTGGCACTGTTGCCACTCACACCGGCGCACGCCGAAGACACCGGCGAGGTCGCGCTCGACCCGGTGGTGGTCAGCGCCCGGGCCACGGGTGACGCCAGCGAAGGCTACCGCCCTGGGGCCTCGGACCTCGTCACCGGCCGGCGCACCGATTTTCTCGCCCAGGCACGCACCGTCGATGCGCTCACGCCGCAGCTGCTCGCGGACATCGGCGCCGATTCGCTGACCGACGCCATGGCGTTCGTCGCCGGAGTCACCCAGGGCAACACCATGGGCGGCACCGAAGCCGGCTTCATCAAGCGCGGCTTCGGCAGCAACAGCGACGGCTCGATCCTGCGCGACGGCATCCGCCAGCCGCGCGATACCTTTCCGCTGTTCACTACCGAACGCATCGAGGTGCTCAAGGGGCCGAGCTCGTTTCGCTACGGCATCCAGGAGCCCGGCGGGGTGATCAACATCGTCAGCAAGAAGCCGCAGTACACCTGGCAGCGCACCCTCAGCGGCAAGGGCAGTTCGTTCGGCGGCGGTGATGCCAGCGTCGACGTCACCGGTCCGCTGGGCGACAGCGGCGCGGCCTTCCGGTTCATCGTCGGCCAGCAGGACGAGGATAGCTGGCGCGACTTCGGCAGCCACCGGCAGACGGTGGTGGCACCCTCGCTGAGCTGGGAGGACGACGACACCCGGCTGTGGTTCGCCTATACCTATCGCGATTACGATCTGACGCTGGATCGCGGTACCGCCTTCGTCGACGGTGACCCCGTGGATGTGCCGCGCAAGCGCCGGTTCGACGAGCCGTGGTCGCGGGTGACCGGTCACGATCAGTCGTTCAGCGCGCGCTGGGAGCAGGATCTGAATCGCGCCTGGACCAGCCGCCTGACCTACGGCTGGACCCGGCGCCAGTACGACGACGGCCAGCCGCGAGTGCTCAGCGTCAGCGAGGACGGTAGCGCGAGGCGTCGCGCCGATGCCAACCATGGCTTCGACCGCCGGGTGATCTATACCGCCGCCGAACTGCTCGGCGACGTCGAGCTGGCGGGCATCCGCCACGAGATGACCCTCGGTCTCGATCACGAGCGCCGCCGCGACTACCTGGCCGACCGCTATCGCGGTGCCACCGATACGATCTCGATCTACGCTCCGCATCACGGTGACCTGACCCTGGACGGCGCCCGCTACGACAGCGCACGTAGCCATCGCCTGGACGAGATCGATAGCACCGCGGCCTATGTCGACGACTCGCTGCATCTCGGCGAACGCTGGATTCTGGGGCTCGGCGGGCGCTATCAGATGACCGAACAGTATGGCGGCCAGGGCCGCCCCTTCGTGGTCGCGACCGACACCGACGACACGCTCTTTCTGCCGCATGCCAGCCTGCTCTACCAGATCGACCCGCTGACTTCGACCTATGTCAGCTACAGCGAATCCTTCGTGCCCAACACCCCGGACAGCGACACCGGTCAGCGTTTCGATCCCGAGTTGGGCCGCGGCTGGGAGGTCGGGCTCAAGCGCCGCCTGCTCGACGAGCGGATGGAGGCGGCACTGGCCTACTTCGAGATCACCAAGGAGAACGTCGTGGTGAGCGACAACGGCGTGTCGCGGGCGGTGGGCAAGAGCCGCGCCAGAGGGGTGGAGATGTCACTGCAGGGCCAGCTGACCGAGCGGCTGTCGCTGCTGGCCAACTACGCCTACACCGATGCCGAGGTCCTCGAGGACGCCGACGGCGGCACCGCCGGTAACGCGCAGCCCAACGTCGCTCGCCACACCGCCGCGCTGCTGCTGGCACAGGAGCTGGCACTCGCCCCCGACTACGGCCGCTGGCGGGTCGGTGGCGGGCTGCGCTACGTGGGCAGCCGCGAAGGCGACAGCGACAACAGCTTCCGCCTCGACGCCTACACCGTCGCCGACACCTTCGTCGCCTGGGATACCCGCTGGCTGGGCGACGCCACCCATCTCCAGCTCAACGTCCACAACCTGTTCGACACCACCTACTACCCCTCGAGCGGCGGCGATACGCGGGTGGTGGTGGGCGATCCGCTGGAAGTCACGCTGCAGGCCAGCGTGACGTTCTAGTGTCTTTGCCGAGCACACGGCAGGCAAGCAAACGGCCCGCTGCGTCAAGCCAGCGGGCCGTTTCGTTACTGCTCACTTGCCGCGCGAAGTGTCGATCAGTTCAGCGTCGTCTTCCAGGTCAGCGATTCACCGGCCTTGTAGGGTATGAATGTGTTCTCACCCTCGCCCACGCTGGGCGCCACCGGCGTGGGCTGGCGCGTCAGCGTGACCGTGCCTTCATTCAGCGGCAGGCGGTAGAAGCGCGGGCCGTTCTCGGAACAGAAGGCTTCGAAGTGATCGAGCGCCCCCTCCTGCTCGAAGACATCGGCGTAGACCGACAGCGCCGCCTCGGCATTGAACACCCCGGCACAGCCGCAGGCGGTCTCCTTGGCGGCACACACGTGCGGCGCGGAGTCGGTGCCGAGAAAGAAGCGCGGATGCCCGCTGGCCACCGCGCGGCGCAGGGCCGCCTGGTGCTCCTGACGCTTGAGAATCGGCAGGCAGTAGAGGTGCGGGCGAATACCGCCGACCAGCATGTCGTTGCGGTTCTGGGCCAGGTGCTGCGGGGTCAGGGTGGCGCCCAGGTACTCGTCGCCCTCGAGCACGAACTGGGCCGCATCCTTGGTGGTGATGTGCTCGAACACCACGCGCAGTTCGGGGAACTGACGGCGGATATCGCTCATCACCTCGTCGATGAAGACCTTCTCGCGGTCGAAGATATCGATCTCGCCCCGCGTCACCTCGCCGTGTACCAGCAGCGGCATGCCGATGCGCTGCATCGTCTCCAGCAGCGGGTAGACGTCGCTGATGCGCTTGACCCCGTGCTGGGAGTTGGTGGTGGCGTTGGCCGGATAGAGCTTGGCCGCGGTGAAGACGCCATCGGCGTGGCCGCGGGTCAGCGTTTCGGCGCTCACGCTCTCGTTGAGATAGCAGGTCATCAGCGGCGTGAAGTCGTGACCGGCGGGCAGCGCGGCAAGAATACGCTCACGATAGGCCGCGGCGGCCTCGACCGTGGTCACCGGCGGCGCCAGGTTGGGCATGACGATGGCGCGGGCGAAGGTCGCGCTGGTGTAGGGCAGCACGGTGCGGGTGATCGCGTCATCGCGCAGGTGCAGGTGCCAGTCGTCGGGGCGGCGGAGGGTGAGCGTATCGGGCGCGGCGGTCATCGGAAACTCCTGGCAGGGGGTGAACGAGGGGCTCGTAGCATATCAGAGCCCGCAAGGCCCGGGGGATGCCGTTCGAGATGACATCCTGCGCCAGATGGCGCTATGATTTTGTCATATGGCGAATGCCGTGAGGATTTCAGCATGACGACCACCCCGTTCGAGCCCTCCCTGGAGCCCAGCATCAGTGAGCGGGCGATCCGCCGCCTCACGGGTAAACGCCGGGTTGCGGTCACCTCACCCTTCGAAATCCATCGCCTCATCGAGAAAGGCTTTGCCTCGTCAGGGGTGATCAAGTTCCTCGAAGAGGTCGATCTGCTTCAGGACAGAAAGATCGCGGTCAAAGTCCTCGGGGTATCCGAACGCACCCTGTATCGCCGGCGGGACAAACCCGACACCCTCAGCCCGGAAGAGAGCGGCCGCGCCTGGCGCTTCGCCGAAACGCTCACCCGCGCAGAAGACGTCTTCGGCAGCACCGAAGCCGCCCAGCGCTGGCTGGACACCCCGGCCATGGCCCTGGAGGGGCGCAAACCGCTGGACCTGATCACCACCCCGGTCGGCCATGACCTGGTCGATGACCTGCTGACGCGCCTGGACTACGGGGCCTACACCTGACGATGGCCGCCGCGAGCCGAAGCCTCCGGTTCTGGCGCCTGGAACGCGACCGCCATGTCGCCACCTGGGAGAAAGGCATCGGCGCAGAGCGCGCGGGCGGGCGCTGGAACTCCCCCGGCCGGCCCACCGTGTATGGCTCGCTGGATGCGGCTACCGCGATACTCGAAGTCGCGGTTCACAAGGGCTTCGCGACCCTGGATACCGACCCGCACACGCTCCTGTGCATCGAGATTCCAGACCCGAGCTGCGTTCACTGGGTGGACGCCGAGACGCTGCCGAATCCCAACTGGCTGGTGCCGGGCACGCCCAGCGCGGGCCAGCAGCGCTACGGCGACGCTCTGCTCGAGACCCACCCCTTCTTCGTCGTGCCCTCGACCGTATCGCGCCACAGCGCGAACCTGGTGATGAACCCACATGCCGCCCAGGGTAAGTATCGCGTGGTCCTGCAAGAGCGGTTCTCGCTCGACACCCGTCTGAACCCGCCCTCGCGTTAGGCGTTCATGGGAAAAAGGCCACACCGTCCAGATGCTGCGCAGCGGCAAACTCCATGCTTTGACTCACAGTGAAGATATTTGGGCTGCCCCGCACCCGCGGGAATCGACCGCCGCGTTATTCTTAAAAGAAACAACAGCGCTTGCCGCGCAGCCTACCGCGGAACCAATGCCCGGCACGGACCAACTGTCAGCCTTTACGGATTTGAAAATAACCGTCATTCTAGATTTAGCCGTTCACTTGGCCTTGTACAACGGCCCAGTAAAACTGCCAATCTTCACGACCAAATCGAGAGCCAGCTGACCAATCGAGCGCGTTACCATTACGTTTTTTGGCACAAAAAAACCGCCCGGAGGCGGCTTGTTTTCAAAAACAACACTTACTACTGATACTTCGCTTTAAGCGTTTCTAATCTTTCCTTCTCTCGATCGCTCAAGCCCTCGGCATCCCAAAGCTCTTTCCCATCAGGCCCGTCTAGACGAAGCACTTTCACCGTCAAGATAGCATCATCGGGTGTGTCTTTTCCCCAAGCGCCAAATCGGTTTGGCGCAAGCTTCCAATGGAGCGTTTCGCCTGGCTCAATGCCACCACTTATCTCGTAATTAAAAGCCTCTTGAATCCAGGGAACCGACCTGTCGGGGCTGGCTACCGTACCTTCGAAGTAAGCCCGGGATACCGCACTATCCGTACCGTTAGTGACCGTGATATCGATAACAGGCTCACCCATTCCATATTCACGGTCTTGCCAGTAGAATTTTGCATCATCTATCTTAAAGGCTTTAAGCTTCTCCGCATCACTGCTTGCTTTCTCTGCTTTCGCCTGCAAACCAGCGATGTCACGCAGCGCTTGCGTCTTTTCTTTTTCTTGTCGTTCAGCCAAAATTACAGCGGCTTTCTGGTTAATTTGCTCTGCTGTCAAACCATTGAGCTCAGAGCGCATTTCAGACGCTTTCTGCTGAGGGTCGAGCTTTGCAAGATCACCCAAACTCTGAATATCAAGATTATCTGTCCAAATGACTTTTATCGACTGTTTCAACTGATCCCTGTCGCTCTCGGTGCCGACTGAGTCAAGCATTTTTGTCATAGAGTCTTTCATCGTATCGTCGCTACTACCGTCCAGCTTAGGCTCGCCATCGCAGCCATAGATGAAAAGTGATAGAGACACTACCGCCAACATTCGCTTATTCATTGCGCCCCCTGCTGATTAATCCAACTGGAGTATCAGGTATTTTAAAGCACGAATAAACCCTCAGTTCCAGGCTGCCCGCACCCGCGGGGGGTTCATCTACACTTGGCGCCACGCAGACTGCGCCATACCCATCGACTCACCCCCTCACTCCGCCTTGGCCGCCGGGCGGCGCAGCAGCAGACCCATGGCCACGCAGCAGAGCAGCGCCACCAGAGCGTCGAACAGCAGCCCGGTGAGCTGTAGCCCGAGCACGCTGGCGACCAGGCCGATGCCGATCACCGGCAGCGAGATCGCCACGTAGGCGACCACGAAGAAGGTCGAGACCACCGCCGCCTTGTGCTGTACCGGGCTGGCGGCGGCCACCGCGCCCAGCCCGGCGCGAAAGGCGATGCCCTGGCCGATGCCCGCCACGATGGGGCCGAGGATGAACCCCGCCAGAGTCTGCGCGGCCATGCCCCAGGCCAGCAGCAGGACGCCGACCAGCAGCACGCCGCAGCCGATCGGCAGACGCCGGGCCTCGGGCAGCTTGTCCTGCACCATCTGACCCAGGGTGGAGGCGATGAACAGGCTGCCGGCGACGACACCGATCAGCGCCGGGTTGTGATAGCCGAGCTGGCCGCCGACGAAGGCCGGGGTCACCGAGGTGGCGAAGCCGCACACCATGAAACCGGCGAAGGCGGCGATCGCCGCCGGCACGAAGACCCCGCGCACCTCCGGCGGCACCTTGAGCTTCTGCACCCGCAGGCGGATGCGCGCCGGGCGCGTGACCGTCTCCGGGGCGCGCCAGATGAACAGCGCCGCCAGCAGCGCCAGCGCCAGATGCAGCACGTAGGGCACCACCAGCGGCAGTGGTGCCAGCGCGGCCAGCACCCCGGCGACCATCGGCCCCAGCCCCAGGCCGCCCATGTTGGCGGCGGTGGCGACCAGCGGCCCGACCCGCTTCCAGGCGTCGGGGACCAGCTCCATCACCGCGACCGTGGCGGTGCCGGTGAAGATGCCGGCGGAGATGCCCGACAGCACCCGCGCGAACAGGATAGGGCCGAGCCCCTGGGCGTGCCAGAACACCAGGTCGCTGGCCGCCGAGATCAGCACCCCCGCCAGCAGCATTGGCCGCCGCCCGAGCTGGTCGGACCAGCGCCCGGTGAGCAGCAGCGCCGCCATCACCCCGGCGGCGTAGACCGCGAAGATGATGGTGATGGTGAGCTGCGAGAAGCCGAAGGTCTGTTGATAGATCGGATAGAGCGGGGTCGGCATGGTGGTGCCGATCATGGTGAGCGCGAAGGCGAAGGCGGCGCCCAGAAAGACCGCGCGCCCGCCGCGGGCCGCGGTGGCTGAAGCGTTCATGACAGTTCCTTGTGCAGGAGGTGGGTCGCCCGCGCGGGCTCGGAGCGCGCGCCGTGAACGGCGATGACGCCGACAAGCATCGTGAATGCCGCGCCAGGGCGCAACCGCTCACCGCCACCACTGCGCCGGGTATCGATCCTGCTCGACGCCAGCGCGATGCCAACCGCCTGTGGATTCGTGGCATACTGTGCGGCTTCACGCACCCTGATCACGGCCCCGTTATGTCTCGACCCGACACCCCGGTCTCCGCCTTCGCCAACGCTGCTGCCACGCCCGCCGCCCAGGGCACGCTCTACATCGTCTCCGCCCCTTCCGGGGCCGGCAAGACCAGCCTGGTGCGCGCGCTGCTCGAACGTAACGCGGCGATCGGCGTCGCCGTCTCCCACACCACCCGCGCCATGCGGCCCGGCGAGGCGGACGGCGTCAACTACCACTTCGTCACCGAGAAGACCTTCGAGGCGATGATCGCGGGCGGCGAGTTCTTCGAGCACGCCTGGGTCTTTGACCGCCACTACGGCACCTCCCGCGCCGAGGTGGAGAAGCGCCTGGCACTGGGCGAGGACGTAATCCTGGAGATCGACTGGCAGGGCGCGCGCCAGGTCCGCGAACTGGCCCCCGAGGCCGAATCGATCTTCATCCTGCCGCCCTCGAAGGAGGCGCTGCGCGAGCGTCTGGCCGGGCGCGGCACCGATGACGCCGCCGTCATCGACCGGCGCATGCGCGATGCGGTGAGCGAGATGTCGCACTTCGACGAGTACGAGCACGTGATCATCAACGATAGCTTCGAGCACGCCCTGCACGAGCTGGAGTGCATCGTGCACGCGCGCCGTTCGCGACTCGACAAGGTGCGCACGCGCTACGCCAGCCTGCTCGCCGAGCTGCTCGATATCCCACGCTGACCCTCATTGCGCGCCACGGCGAGCGTCGCGCCGCCCCGCGCCAGCGGGCGGCACGCGGGCCTTTCACCTTGTCAGCTACGCCAAAGGTCCAGTAGACTGCACGGTCCCGCATGGCCCCGCTTCGGCTGGGGTGCGACCACTCATTTTCTGGCAGCAGGGTTACCACCATGGCACGCGTGACCGTCGAAGATTGTCTGGACCATATCGAGAACCGTTTCAAGCTGGTGATGATCTCCTCCCAGCGCGCCCGCCAGCTCTCGCGCGGCTCTCGCGACGCGCTGCTGCCGTGGGAGAACGACAAGCCCACCGTGATGGCGCTGCGCGAGATCGCCGCCGGCCAGATCGACGAGAGCGTGCTCGACGAGCCGGTGGAAGCCGCCCCGCCGCGTCCGCGCCCCGAACCGCACCAGGATTTCGAACTCTGAACGAGCTTTGCGAGCCCGCGGCGCGCGCCTCGGCGTGACGCCGGCACGACTCCTGGAATAGGCGCGCTGTATGTTCACCATCGATGACCTGGCCGATCGCCTCGGCGGCTATCTACCCTCTGAGGAGATTCAGCAGGTCCGGCGCGCCTTCTACTACGCCGAGCAGGCCCACGACGGCCAGACCCGCCGCTCCGGCGAGCCCTACGTCACCCACCCCCTCGCGGTCGCCAATATCCTCGCCAACATGCACATGGACCATCAGAGCCTGATGGCCGCCATGCTGCACGATGTGATCGAAGATACCGGAGTGACCAAGGATGCCCTCGCCAGCCAGTTCGGCGAAGCGGTGGCGGAGCTGGTCGATGGCGTCTCCAAGCTGACCCAGATCACCTTCGAGGACAAGGCGGTCGCCCAGGCCGAGAACTTCCAGAAGATGGTGATGGCGATGTCCCAGGACATCCGCGTGATCATCGTCAAGCTCGCCGACCGCCTGCACAACATGCGCACCCTGGGGGCGCTGCGACCCGACAAGAAGCGCCGCATCGCCCGCGAGACGCTGGAGATCTACGCCCGCATCGCCGGACGCCTGGGGATCAACACCATCCGCGTCGAGCTCGAGGATCTCTCGTTCCAGGCGATCCACCCGATGCGCGCCGAGCGCATCAAGCGCGCCGTGGCCCGGGCCCGTGGCAACCGCCGCACGACCATGCGCCAGATCCAGACCAGCCTGCAGCGCCGGCTGGACGAGGACGATCTCACCGGCAGCGTGGTCGGCCGCCAGAAGCACCTGCTGTCGATCTATCGCAAGATGCACGATCAGCGCAAGCCGTTCGCTGAGATCATGGATGTGTTCGGCTTCCGCATCATCACCGACGACGTCGACAACTGCTATCGCATCCTCGGCGCGGTGCACAACCTCTACAAGCCGGTGCCCGGGCGCTTCAAGGATTACATCGCCATCCCCAAGGCCAACGGCTACCAGAGTCTGCACACCACCCTGTTCGGGCCCAGCGGCATGCCGATCGAGGTACAGATCCGCACCCGCGAGATGGAGGCGATGGCCAACAACGGCATCGCCGCCCACTGGCTCTACAAGGCCGGCCAGACCGAGCGGCCGATCGCCGTCGGCAGCCACGCCCGGGCCCGCGAGTGGGTCCGCGGGCTGCTCGAGATGCAGCGCCACGCGGGGGACTCGCTGGAGTTCATCGAACACGTCAAGAACGACCTGTTCCCCGACGATGTCTACATCTTCACCCCCGAGGGCGACATCATGGAGCTGCCCCAGGGAGCCACGGCGGTCGACTTCGCCTATACCGTGCACACCGATATCGGCAACAGCTGTATCGCCTGCCGTATCGACCGCCACCTGGCGCCGCTCTCGACCCCGCTGGAGAGCGGCCAGACCCTAGAGATCATCACCGCGCCCGGCGCCCGGCCCAATCTCGCCTGGCTCAACTTCGTGGTCACCGCCAAGGCGCGCTCGGCGATTCGCCACGCGCTCAAGAGCCAGCAGCGCAGCGAGGCGATCCAGCTCGGCCGGCGCCTGCTCAACCGCGCGCTGGGCAGCTTCGACACCAGCCTGGAGAAGCTGCCCGCGGAGCGTCTCACGGCGCTGCTGGCGGAGCTCGACCTGGCCGACGAGGATGACCTGCTCGAGACCATCGGCCTCGGCACCCGGCTGGCCCACGCCACCGCCAAGCGCCTGGCCGATGCCAGCCTGAGCGATGACGAGGACGCCCCGGGGTCGCCGGAGAGCTCACCCAAGACGGGCCCGCACGCCGGACCGATCGTCATCAACGGCTCAGAGAGCATGGCGATCAGCTTCGCCCGCTGCTGCCACCCGCTGCCCGGCGATCCGGTGATCGGTCACCTGTCGATGGGCAAGGGGATCGTCGTGCACCGCCACGATTGTGGTAATCTCGATGAGCTGCGCGATGACCCCGACAAGCTGGTCTCCTTGACGTGGTCTAACCAGATCGAGCAGGATTTCCCGGTGCCGCTGCGCATCGAGGTGGAGACCCGGCGCGGGCTGATCGCCGAACTGGCCAGCCTGATCACCGACGCCGATGCCAATATCGAGCGCATCGGCATCGAAGAGCGCGATGCCCGGCTATCGATCGTCAACCTGACCATTCTGGTCAAGGGGCGTATCCACCTGGCCCGGATCATCAAGCGCCTGCGCAACCTGAATCACATCGGCCGCATCGTTCGCGCGAGAAGCTGATAGCAAGACCCCGACGCCCACCCGCGCCGGCCAGACAGACGAACACACGCTGCCCCGCCATGGCCAACCACGGCGGGGCGTCGTTTTTTACGTCGTCCCGGGACGCCGGACCAACGCGTCGGTTTCGGGACGCGATAAAAAGTCGTCGTCCCGGGACGCGATAAAACGTGAAGCGCAGCCCGATACGCAGGAAAAGATCGCGGTATCTCAATCGATAACATCTGGAGGGTACGCCATGAGCAACAAAGCCGTTATCAACACTGACAACGCCCCGGCCGCCATCGGCCCCTATTCCCAAGCCGTGAAGTCCGGCAACACCGTCTATCTCTCCGGCCAGATCCCGCTCGACCCGGCCACCATGGAGATGGTTTCCGACGACTTCGAAGCCCAGGCGCGTCAGGTCTTCACCAACCTCTCCGCCGTGTGCAAAGAGGCCGCCGGCTCGCTGCAGGACATCGTCAAGCTCAACCTCTACCTCACCGACCTCGACAACTTCGGCGTGGTCAACAAGGTGATGGAAGAGTTTTTCAGCGCGCCCTTCCCCGCGCGCGCCGCGGTGGGCGTCAAGCAACTGCCCAAGGGCAGCCTGGTCGAAGCCGAAGCGGTCATGGTGATCGGCGACTGAACCCCGCACGCCGGCCACGGTGGTGGCGCCTCAGCGCCCCGCCGGTGCCGGTGTCGCTGCCGGCAGATCGCCGCGCAGCTTGATCACGTCCGCCCGCGGCGGCACCCCGAACATGCGGCTGTATTCACGGCTGAAGTGGGAAGGGCTGCTGTAACCGACGCGATAGCTGGCCGTGGCGGCTTCCATGCCCTCGGCCAGCATCAGCCGGCGCGCCTCATGCAGACGCAGGCGCTTCTGGAACTGCAGCGGCGACATCCGCGTCACCTGCTTGAAGCTGTGGAACAGCGACGACTCGCTCATGCTCACCATGTCGGCGAGATCGCCCACCCGCAGCGGCTCGCGGAAGCGCGCCTGGAGCACCTCGATCACCCGGGCCATGCGGTGGGTCTGGCCATCGACCATGGCGAACTTGCGCATGTAGGGCGCCAGCTCCCCGACCAGCGCCCGATAGAGGATCTCCCGCCGCACCAGCGGCGCCAGGATCGCGATGTCCTGGGGCGTGTCCAGTAGGCCCACCAGACGCGACAGCGCTTCCAACATATCCCGATCGGCCAGCACATGGCCGAGCCCGCAGGCCCCCTCCGGGCACAACTCTTCCTCCGGCTGGCGCGCCACCGGCAGCCCCATCGCCAGGATCAGATCGGTGACCTCCTGGGGGTCGATCGTGAGCTTGAGACCAAGATACGGGGTCTGGGGCGAGGCCTGGGTCACCTTGCCCAGAATCGGCAGCGGCACCGCCGACACCATGCAACTCAGCGGGCCATAGTCGATCTGGCGATCCCCCAACCACACCGTCTTGGCGCCCTGGGCGATCAGGCACAGCGCCGGCTCGTAGACCCGCGAGCCCATGCAGGCCGTGGTCGAATTGGCGCGCACCAGTTCCAGACCGGGAATGGCGCTGGCGATGAACCCCTCCGCATCGGCGTGGGCGAGAATTCTCGCCACAAGAGTATTCATCAAGGCGTCGGACGACGACTCGGCGTGCCTCGGGATGGGCTGTGCGGCGGTCACGGCGTCACTCCCCTGCTGAGCGGATGGAAAGGCATCAAGCGATAGAGCGCGAGTATAAGCCCACTTTCGGCGATATTGGGCGCGTCTGGTAGAGACTTGCAGAATCGGGCAAGTACTCTGAAGAATTCGGCAAGGCGCTTTCCCTGCGCCGGCCCCGCGCCGAGGCGGTCATGAAACGTCTTCCGTGAGCGACCGGTTTCTGCGGAGAATCGGGCAATCAATCGACAGGAAGCCGATAACGCCCCGCCGCCGCCAGCCCTTAGATTGGCACTCCATGACCCCCGGGCGGTTTCCCCGCCACGCTTGACCTCAACTTAAGTTGAGCCAATAGCTTGCCCTCCTTCGGGGAGTGTCACACGGAGCGAACCATGATGGAGAAGTTCAACCAGCCGCCCGCGCCTGGTGCGAGGTTGGCCGCCGTCACGCCGGTCACAGGGCGGCAGATCGCGTCTCTGCGAACTACCTGGCTACGAATCACTTGTCTCAGAGCCACTTGGCTCACGACCACCTGGCTGCTGGCGGCACTGCTGCTGGCCGGCTGCGATGCCCACGGCGAGCCCCAGGCCGCTGCCCCGCCACCGCCCGAGGTCGATGTCGCCACCGTCGCGGCCGAGCCGATCACGCTCACCGAGACCTTCACCGGACGCATCGAGGCGCCCGAGACCGTGGCACTACGCCCGCGGGTGAGCGGCTATGTCGATGAGATCGCCTTCACCGAGGGCCAGCTGGTCAAAGCCGGCGACCTGCTGTTCCAGATCGACCCGCGCCCCTATGCGGCGCGTGTCGATGCCGCCAAGGCGGCCCTGGCCCAGGCGCGTAGCCAGCGTCAGCTCGCCGATGTCGAAGCCAGCCGCTCGCGCCGGCTGATCGGCCGCCACATGATCTCCCAGGAGCAGCACGACCAGCGCCAGGCGGCGGCCCAGGACGCCCGTGCGCGTGAAGCGCAGGCCCGCGCCGCGCTCACCAGCGCCGAACTCGACCTCGCGTACACCCGCGTCACCGCGCCGATCTCCGGGCGCATCGGGCGGGCGCTGGTCACCCGCGGCAACCTGGCCAGCGCCGACCAGACGCTGTTGACCACGCTGGTTTCGGTCGACCCGCTCTACGTCTACTTCGACAGCAACGAGAGCGGCGCCGAGAACACGCTGGCGAGCGTCGACCCCGACCACCCCGTGGTGGTGCGGGTCAGTCTCACCGGCGAGAGCGGTTTTCCCCATCGCGGTCGGCTCGACTTCGTCGACAACCGTATCGATCCCACCACCGGCACCCTGACCTACCGCGCCGTGCTCGACAATCCGGACGGGCGCATCCGCCCCGGCCAGTTCGCCCGCGTCGAGATGCCCGTCGCCGCGCTCACCGCGGCGCTGCTGATCGACCGCCAGGCGGTGCTGACCAACCAGGATCGGCGCTTCGTCTATCGAGTGGCCGATGACAACAGCGTCACGCCGCAACCGGTGGTGACCGGCGCCGCGGTGGGCGACCGAGTGGTGATCCGCGACGGCCTCGCCCCGGGAGACCGCATCGTGGTCAACGGCACCCAGAAGATCTACGCCCCCGGCATGACCATCTCACCGCATCCGGTCGAACCGCGGCCGGTCGATCAGCAGCCGACCGACCCGCAGCCGGCGGCCCAGGGCGCGCTCGCCGCGCGCTCTTGAGCGGCGGCGGCGCTCACCACGCGCCGCCTGCGCCAACCATTCCCGGGAACGACGACAAGCGGCGGGCATCGCATCCGCCGCACAGGAGCCCCAAGGCATGAATGTTTCGCGTTTCTTCGTCGACCGCCCGATCTTCGCCGCGGTGCTGTCGATCGTCATGCTCGCGCTAGGCGCGATCTCGATTCCCAACCTGCCGATCGGCGAGTATCCGGAGGTGGTGCCGCCCTCGGTGCTGGTGCGCACGGTCTACCCCGGCGCCAACCCCAAGGAGATCGCCGACACCGTCGCCGCGCCGCTCGAGGAGGCGATCACCGGCGTCGAAGGGATGATGTACTACAAGTCGGTCGCCGGTTCCGACGGGGTGCTGCAGATGACCGTCACCTTCCGCCCCGGCACCGACGCCGAGCAGGCCACGGTGCGGGTGCAGAACCGGGTCAGCCAGGCCCTGGCACGCCTGCCCGAGGCGGTGCGCCGCCAGGGCGTAACCACCCAGAAGCAGTCGCCGACCTTTCTGATGGTGGTGCACCTGGTCTCGCCGGACGACCGCTACGACACTCTCTACCTGCGCAACTACGCCCGCCTGCACGTGCGCGACCAGCTGGCGCGCATCCCCGGCGTGGGCGAGGCGCAGCTGTTCGGCGGCGGCGACTACGCCATGCGCGTGTGGCTCGACCCGGACCGGGTCGCCGCCCACGGCCTCACCGCCGGTGACGTGGTGGCGGCGATCCGCGACCAGAACGTGCAGGTCTCCGCCGGGCAGATCGGCGGCGAGCCGATGCCGGACAGCGACTTCCTGACCCTGATCAACGCCAAGGGGCGCCTGACCAGCGAGGCGGAGTTCGGCGACATCGTGCTCAAGACCGGCGCCGACGGCGACATTCTCAGGCTCAAGGATGTCGCCCGGCTGCAGCTCGGCGCCGGCGACTACACCCTGCGCGCCCGTCTGGATGGCAAGGACGCGGTGGCGATCGGCATCTTCCAGTCGCCCGGGGCCAACGCGCTGGAGATTCGCGATCAGGTGATCCATACCATGGACGAGCTGGCGACCCAGTTCCCCGCCGGGCTCGAGTATCGCAGCGTCTACGACACCACGCTGTTCGTCACCGATTCGATCCACTCGGTGATCCAGACCCTGCTGGAAGCGGTGCTGCTGGTGGTGCTGGTGGTGACGCTGTTCCTGCAGACCTGGCGCGCCTCGCTGATCCCGCTGCTGGCGGTGCCGGTCTCGGTGGTGGGCACCTTCGCGGTGCTGCTGCTGCTCGGCTACTCGATCAACACCCTGACCCTGTTCGGGCTGGTGCTGGCGATCGGTATCGTCGTCGACGACGCCATCGTGGTGGTGGAGAACGTGGAGCGCAACATCGAGCAGGGGCTGGCGCCACGCGCCGCGGCGCATCAGGCAATGCGCGAGGTCTCGGGGCCGATCGTGGCCATCGGCCTGGTGCTGTGCGCGGTGTTCGTGCCGATGGCCTTTCTCTCCGGGGTGACCGGCCAGTTCTATCGCCAGTTCGCGGTGACCATCGCCATCTCCACGGTCATCTCGACGATCAACTCGCTGACGCTGTCGCCGGCCCTGGCGGCGATGCTGCTCAGGCCCCACGATGCGCCCAAGGATCGCCTGACGCGAGTGATCGACGCCCTGTTCGGCTGGCTGTTCCGGCCCTTCAACCGGCTCTTCAACGCCGGCTCCGAGCGCTACCGGGGCGTGGTGTCGCGCAGCCTGAAACGCCGCGGCGCGGTGTTCGTGATCTATCTGATCCTGCTCGGGGCCACCGGCTATCTGTTCAAGACGGTGCCGCCCGGGTTCATTCCGGTGCAGGACAAGATGTACCTGATCGCCGGCGTCAAGCTGCCCGAGGGCGCCTCACTCGAACGCACCGACGCCCTGCTGCGCCAGGTGGTGGACATCGCCATGCACACCGATGGGGTCGAGCACGCGATCTCGTTCCCGGGACTCAATGCGCTGCAGTTCACCAACACCTCCAACACCGGCCTGGCGTTTCTGACCCTGACGCCGTTCACCGAGCGCACCCGCACGGCAGTGGAGATCAATGCCGAGCTCGCCGGCAAGCTCGCCGCGCTCAAGGATGGCATCGCCTTCTCGTTCATGCCGCCACCGATCCTGGGGCTCGGCAACGGCTCCGGCTATCAGCTGTTCCTCGAGGATCGCGGCGGCCTCGGCTACGGCCCGCTGCAGGAAGCGGTCAACGCCTTCCAGGGGGCGGTGATGCAGACCCCGGGGATGTCCTATCCGATCACCAGCTATCAGGCCAACGTGCCCCAGCTCGATGCCGACGTCGACCGCTTGAAGGCCAAGTCTCAGGGGGTGGCGGTGGCCGACCTCTTCGACACCCTGCAGACCTATCTGGGCTCGACCTACGTCAACGATTTCAACCAGTTCGGCCGCACCTGGCAGGTCATTGCCCAGGCCGACGCCCCCTACCGCGACAGCGTCGAGGACATCGCCCGCCTGCGCACCCGCAACGCCCAGGGCGAGATGGTGCCGATCGGCTCGATGATAAAGGTCCACCAGACCTTCGGCCCCGACCCGGTGCTGCGCTTCAACGGCTACCCCGCCGCCGATCTCGCCGGCGAGGCCGACCCGCGGGTGCTCTCCTCGCCCCAGGCGATGGCCGAGCTGACCCGGATCGGCGCCCAGGTGCTGCCGGCGGGGATCGACTTCGAGTGGACCGATCTCAGCTATCAGCAGGCGACCCAGGGCAACGCCGCGCTGATCGTGTTCCCGCTGGCGGTGATGCTGGTGTTCCTGGTGCTGGCCGCGCTGTACGAGAGCTGGACCCTGCCGCTGGCGGTGATCCTGATCGTGCCGATGTGCGTGCTCTCGGCGCTGATCGGGGTGCGTCTGGTGGGCGGCGATACCAATATCTTCGTCCAGGTGGGGCTGGTGGTGCTGATCGGGCTGGCGTGCAAGAACGCGATCCTGATCGTCGAATTCGCCCGCGAGCTGGAGCTCGAGGGTCGCGAGACCGTGGCCGCGGCGCTGGAGGCCTGCCGTCTACGCCTGCGCCCGATCGTCATGACCTCGATCACCTTCACCGCAGCGGTGATACCGCTGGCGCTGGGCCACGGCGCGGGCGCCGAGGTGCGCCAGGCGCTGGGGGTCGCGGTGTTCGCCGGCATGCTCGGGGTGACCCTGTTCGGCCTGCTGCTGACGCCGGTGTTCTATGTCGCGCTGCGCAAGCTGGCCGGGCCGCTGCGCCACGCTCACGGCTCGACCCTGGCAGGCGAGAGCACCGAGCGGGTGGACGACGTCAGATAGGCCAGCTCGCACGAGACGTGCCGAATAGGCGCTAGCCACTCGATAACCACTCAATAACCACCCAGTAACGACAGAGCGCCCGGCAATGGGCGCTCTGTCGTATCTCGCATTGACTGGCTATCTCTCGACGGGCTATGTCTCGACTGGCTGAGCGTTGGCGGGCGGCATCATCGCCGCCCGACATCACGCCTTGGCGGTGTCGCGCAGAAAACCGCCCTGCTTGAGGATATCGGCGTAGCCTTCGCGGAAGGAGGGGTAGTGGAAGGTGTAGCCCGAGGCGCGCAGGCGAGCGTTGTTGCAGCGCTTGCTCGAGCGCCGACGCAGCGGTGACTGGATCACCTCCGGCGTTTCCACCTCGAGCTGCTTGGCGATCCACGCCATCACCTCGTGGAGCGGCGCCGACTCGCCATCGCTGGCGAGGTAGATCGACTCCAGCGGCTCGTCGCGCTCGGCCATCCCGATCAGATGCGCCAGCACCCCGGCGCAGTCGTCGCGATGAATGCGGTTGGAGTACATCGGCGGGTTGGCGGCGGCGATCCGGCCCTCCTTCACCTGGCGGATCAGGCGGTCGCGGCCCGGGCCGTAGATGCCGGAGAGGCGCACCACGGTGCCCGGCAGCGTATGGTCGAGCAGCGCCTGCTCGGCTTCGCGCATCAGCGTGCCGGAGAAGCCGTTGGGCTCGGTGGGCGAGGTCTCGTCGACCTCCTCGCCGCCCTGCTGGGCGTAGACGCTGGTCGAGGAGACGAAGAACAGCCGCTTGGGCGGCGTTTCGCGCTGGGCGAACTGGGCGATCACCGCCTTGAGCCCTTCCGGATAGGCCGCAGCGTAGGCGCTCTCTTCGAAGCGGTCGGCGGTTACCGCGTAGACCACGAAATCGGCATCCGGCAGCGCGGCCAAGGCCGCGTCGTCGGTGACGTCCAGCGCCACCGGCTCGATCCCGGTGCCTTCCAGCGCGCCAGCGTTACGCCGCGCGCCGATCACCCGGTGCCCGGCGGCAATCAGCTGCTTGCCGAGCTGGGTGCCGATATCGCCGCAACCTAGAATTAATGTGGTTTTCTTCACCTTTCCCTGGCCTCTTGGTAAAACATCCTTGTTAATACATCCGTGAAGACACGAATGACCACGAGAGACGGTCTCAGGTCGCGGACGTGGGTGACGTCTACGGCCCTTTGCGATGATTCTCTTCTCTGCGAATAAAGGGAGCCTTTCGGTCCCACCTCATGACTCTAACAGAACTCCGTTACATCGTAACCTTGGCGCAGGAGCGCCACTTCGGTCGCGCTGCCGAGCGCTGCTTCGTCTCGCAGCCGACGCTGTCGGTGGCGGTCAAGAAGCTCGAGGAGGAGCTGGGCATCGCGCTGTTCGAGCGCTCCAAGTCCACCGTCCAGGTGACGCCGCTGGGCGAGCGTATCGTCGAGCAGGCTCACCGCGTGCTGGAGCAGGCGACGCTGATCAAGGAGATGGCCAGCGAGGGCAAGGACCAGCTGATCAGCCCGCTGCGCATCGGCGCCATCTACACCATCGGCCCCTATCTGTTCCCGCATCTGATTCCGGCACTGTCGCGCATCGCCCCGCAGATGCCGCTGTACATCGAAGAGAGCTTCACCGGCGTGCTGCGGCGCAAGCTGCGCAGCGGCGAACTGGATGCGATCTTCGTCGCGCTGCCGTTCAACGAGCCGGACGTGGTCACCAAGACGCTGTATCAGGAGCCGTTCGAGATCCTGCTGCCGGCCGACCACCCGTGGACCGAGCGCGCGGCGATCGACAAGGAGGATCTGCTCAAGGAGCGTCTGTTGCTGCTCGGCGAGGGCCACTGCTTCCGCGATCAGATTCTCGAGGCGTGCCCGGCGATCAGCGCCCAGCTCAACAACCCCGAGAACACCCTGATCGCCGAGGGCGGCTCGCTCGAGACGATCCGCCACATGGTCGCCTCGGGGCTCGGCATCACGGTGCTGCCCAAGCTGGCCATCGGCACCAGCCACTACGAGGGGGGCCTGCTCGAGAGCCGGCCGTTCAAGGGTGACGCCCCAACCCGCAGCGTGGCCCTGGCCTGGCGTGCCAGCTTCCCGCGGCCACGCGCGATCGATGCGCTGATCCAGGCGATCGATCAGGTTCACGGTAGCGACGTCGAGGCGGCATGAGCCTCGACGCACCGGTCACCGACCTCGCCGGCGTCGGCGAAGCGCTCGCGCTCAAGCTGGCCCGGCTACGGATCGTCCAGATCGCCGATCTGCTGTTCCATCTGCCGCTGCGCTACCAGGATCGTACCCGGATCACCCCGATCGGCACCCTGCGGGCAGGGACTGAGGCGGTGGTCGAGGGCGAGGTGAGCGCCGCCGACGTGATCCGCGGGCGCCGGCGCAGCCTGCTGGTGCGGCTCAAGGATGGCTCCGGCATTCTCAGCCTGCGCTTCTTCCACTTCTCGCCGGCCCAGCAGCAGCAGTTCGTCAAGGGTGTCCAGGTGCGCTGCTTCGGCGAAGCCCGCGCCGGCAGCACCGGGCTCGAGATCTATCATCCCGAATATCGTCTGGTGCAGAGCGAAGCGCCGCCGGTGGACGAGCACCTGACCCCTATCTACCCGGCCACCGAGGGGCTCGCCCAGCCGCGCCTGCGGGCGCTGATCCAGCAGGCAATGAAGCGCCTGGCGGAGGCGCCGGACGCGCTGCCGGAGTGGATCCCCGCGACGCTGCGCCAGCGCTTTCGCCTGCCCGGCCTGCTCGAAGCGCTGCGCTATCTGCACGAGCCGCCGCCGGACGCCCCCCAGGAAGTGCTCGCCGCCGGGCGCCATCCGGCCCAGCGCCGGCTGGCGCTGGAGGAGCTGCTGGCGCACCAGTTGAGCCTGCGTCAGGTGCGCCTGCGCATCCAGACCGACGGCGCCCCCAAGCTCGCCGGCAGCGGCCACCTGCAGGCGCGCTTTCTGACCCAGCTACCGTTCTCGCTGACCCAGGCCCAGCGCCGCGTGCTCGACGAAATCGGGCGCGACCTGGAGCGCGAGGTGCCGATGCTGCGTCTCGTCCAGGGCGATGTCGGCTCGGGCAAGACCGTGGTCGCCGCGATGGCGGTACTGGCCGCGGTCGCCGGCGGCTGCCAGGCCGCAGTGATGGCGCCGACGGAGATTCTCGCCGAGCAGCACTTCCGCCAGTTCCGCACTTGGCTTGAACCGCTGGGCATCGAGGTGGGCTGGCTCGCCGGCAAGCTCAAGGGCAAGGCGCGCGGCGACACCAAGGCGGCGATCGCCGATGGCCGCGCCCAGGTGGTGGTGGGCACCCATGCGCTGTTCCAAGATGACGTCAGCTTCCAGCGCCTGGGGCTGGCGGTGATCGACGAGCAGCACCGCTTCGGTGTGCACCAGCGCCTGGCGCTGCGCCAGAAGGGCGAGAACGGCGGCCTGACCCCGCATCAGCTGATCATGACCGCCACACCGATCCCGCGCACCCTGGCGATGAGCGCCTACGCCGATCTCGATCTCTCGGTGATCGACGAGCTGCCGCCGGGCCGCACCCCGGTGCATACCGTGGCGGTGCCCGACGAGCGGCGTCCGGAAGTGATCCAGCGGATCCGCAGCGCCTGCGCCGAGGGGCGCCAGGCCTACTGGGTGTGCACGCTGATCGAAGAGTCGGAGGCGCTCACCTGTCAGGCCGCCGAGGTCACCCGCGACACCCTGACCGAGGCGCTGCCGGCACTCCAGATCGGGCTGGTCCACGGGCGCATGAAGGCCGCCGAGAAGGGCGAGGTGATGGACGCTTTCAAGCGTGGCGAGCTCGATCTGCTGGTGGCGACCACGGTGATCGAGGTGGGGGTCGACGTGCCCAATGCCAGCCTGATGATCATCGAGAACCCGGAGCGCCTGGGTCTCTCCCAGCTGCATCAGCTGCGGGGCCGAGTCGGCCGCGGGCGCGTCGACAGCTACTGCGTGCTGCTCTACCACCCGCCGCTGTCGCACCACTCCCGCGAGCGCCTGGGCATCCTGCGCGACACCACCGACGGCTTCAAGGTCGCCGAGAAGGACCTCGAACTGCGCGGCCCCGGCGAAGTACTGGGCACCCGCCAGACCGGGCTGGCGCAGATGAAGATCGCCGATCTGGAGCGCGACCGCGATCTGCTCGACACGGTCACCGCGCTGGCAACGGCACTGCTCGAAGAGGCCCCCGACGTGGCCCCGGCGCTGATCCAGCGCTGGCTCGGCGACGAGGCGGGCCGGTACGGGCAGGTGTGAGGCATTGGCCTCGATACGCCATCACCCATCTACAAGACTTCCGATGAGCGATCCATAGGAACACGCATGAGCCCGACCGAGCAATGCGACATCATTGAGCACAATGTCAGCCCGCCTCTGAGTGGCCAATCGTTAACGGACACGGTGACCGCCGACGTTTTCATCGATGTGTCCTTGAGACCCGCCGCCAATGATACGAATAACGGAGGCAAGGTATGCAGCCCGTGAATCGTGCTCGGGATATCGATCTAGTCGATGAGTTACGCAACCATCCCGCAGAGTTGCCTTGGCTGGAGTTCAAGCAGGACAACATCGACCCGGACGTAATCGGCAAGCGCTGTTCCGCACTCGCCAACGCGGCGCGAATCGAGAGGAAGGATTGTGGCTACATGCTCTGGGGTATCGACGATACCAAGCATGCCGTGGTGGGAACCCATTTCCAGCCCGACGGCCAGCGCGTCAAGGGGCAGGAGTTGCAGCTCTGGCTCGCCAATCAGCTGCAGCCCAGTATCGCTTTCATCTTCCGCGTGATCGATCATCCAGACGGGCGAGTGGTCATGCTCGAGATCCCCGCCGCTACGACAGCGCCTATCGCTTTCAAGAATATCGCCTATATCCGTATCGGTAGCACGACACCGAAGCTGGCCGACTACCCTGAGCGCTATCAGCAGCTCATCGAGTCTCTACGCCCTTATGTCTGGGAATACGGCGTGGCATTGTCTTACCAGACGGGCGACGACGTACTGGCACTGCTCGACTATGCCCAATATTTTCGCTATACGCATCAGCCCCTTCCGGACAACCGGGCGGGAATTTTCGAACGCCTGTCCGCGGATCGGCTCATCGAACGCGATGTCGGCGAGCGTTGGAACATCACCCACCTGGGTGCGATGCTTTTTGCCGTGCGCCTCGAGGATTTCGAGGCGTCACTGTCGCGCAAGGCGGTGCGCCTGGTCGTCTACGATGGTCACAACCGCGCCGCGACAGTCACCCACCGCCTGGATGGCAAGAAGGGTTACGCCTGTGGCTTCGAGGGGCTGGTCGACTATATCAACGATGTCGTACCGCATAACGAATACATCGGCCGAGCACGCCGCGAATCTCGACCACTGTTTCCTGAACTGGCCGTTCGTGAGCTGGTGGCGAATGCGCTGATTCACCAGGACATGACGATTACTGGGGCAGGCCCGCAGATCGAGATATTCCGTGACCGGATGGAAATCACCAACCCGGGGCGGCCATTGATCCAGGCAGAACGCATGATCGATCTGCCGCCGCGCTCTCGCAATGAAACGCTGGCTTCTCTCATGCGACGGATGAGATTCTGTGAAGAACAGGGCAGCGGCCTGGACAAGGTCGTTGCCGAGGTCGAGCTGTACCAGTTACCGCCCCCGCTGTTTCGAGAAGAGGGCAACGCCACGCAGGTAGTGCTCTATGGGCCGCGGAAATTCGCTGACATGACGCCTGACGAACGCGTTCGAGCCTGTTACCAGCACGCCGTGCTGAAGTTCTTGAGTGGCGGGGAGCGGATGAAAAACGCCACGCTTTGCCAACGTTTCGGCATCGATCCCAGAAACGCATCGCAGGCCTCGGCCGTGATCAGGAAGACGCAGGCAGCAGGACTGATCAAAGTTGCCGACCCCGATCACCCACGCGCCGGGTACGTCCCGGGCTGGGCGTGATTTCTTGATCGAGTTTTCATCCTGGGCGATCCCGGCCCTTTCATGATCCTGAAAAAAACCTGTAAAACAATAACTTAAACACACCTCTCACAGGCAAATTTTCTTGATCGGGTTTTGATCGACGGGAAGCAAATAAGGGTGCCTCACCCCAGCGGCAGCCGGTTGGTCGACTTCACCTCGCGCAGCGAGAGGCTGGAGCGGATATTGGTCACCCCCGGCAGCCGTCGCAGCTCGCGCTCCACGAACTGGCTGTAATCGTCCAGATCCTTGGCCACGATGATCAGCAGGAAGTCGTCGTCGCCGGTGGTGTTGTGGCAGGCGAGGATATTGGGGCTGGCGTGGATGATCCGCTCGAACGCCGCCACCGAGCCGGCATCGTGCTCCGAGCAGTTGAGCTGGACGAAGGCCAGCACCCCCAGCCCCAGCCGCTTGCGATCCAGATTGGCCTGATAGCCGGTGATCAGCTTTTGCTCTTCCAGGCGCTTGAGCCGTCGCCAGCACGGCGTCTCGCTCAGCGCCAGGGCTTCGGCCAGCCGGGCGTTGGTCATGCGGCCATCCTGCTGCAACAGATCGAGCAGACGCAGGTTGATGTCATCCAGCGGCTTCAAGGGAAGATCCTTCTCTAGTCCGGCGATTCGTTAAAACAAGCTTGCCATTCAGCCGCGATGAGGGGAAATAACGCAAAGCTATTTCGACCATTCGCGGTAGCCTGTCTCGCAGGATCGGCCAGTCGTCACGCCGCGTCTCTCCCACTCTCCAGCGTACGAGTCATCGCCATGAAAGCCGTGGTCTTCGAAAGCTTCCAGACACCTCCCAGTATCCAGACCGTGCCCGACCCCTCACCCGAGCCTCATGGTGTGGTGGTGCGGGTAGAGGCATCGGGGCTGTGCCGCAGCGACTGGCACGCCTGGATGGGGCACGACAGCGACATCGTGCTGCCCCACGTGCCCGGGCACGAGCTGGCCGGCACCATCGTCGCGGTGGGCAAGGAGGTGACCCGCTGGCAGCCGGGCGCGCGGGTCACCGTGCCCTTCGTCAGCGGCTGCGGCGCCTGCCACGAGTGCCGCAGCGGCCACCAGCAGGTGTGCCACCACCAGGTGCAGCCCGGTTTCACCCAGTGGGGCTCCTACGCCGAGTACACCAGTCTGCAGCATGCCGATCTCAACCTGGTCGCACTGCCCGAGAGCATGGACTTCGCCACCGCCGCGGGCCTGGGCTGCCGTTTCGCCACCGCCTTCCGCGCGGTGGTCGATCAGGGTCGGGTCAGCGGCGGGCAGTGGGTCAGCGTCTACGGCTGCGGCGGGGTCGGGCTGTCGGCGATCATGATCGCCAGCGCCCTGGGCGCCCAGGTGGTGGCGGTGGATATCGACGACGCCAAGCTGCAATTGGCGCGGGAACTCGGCGCCACGGCGACGCTGAATGCCACGCAGTGTGCGGATGTCGTCGCGGCGGTCCGCGAGCTGAGCCAGGGTGGCGCCCATGTCTCGCTGGACGCGCTGGGCAGCCGGCTCACCTGCCAGAACTCGATCCTGAGTCTGCGCACCCGCGGCAAGCACGTGCAGGTGGGGCTGATGGCGGGAGACCAGCAGTCGCCGCCGCTGCCCATGCACCGGGTGATCGCCGAGGAGCTGGAGATTCTGGGCAGCCACGGCATGCAGGCGCACCGCTACGGCGCCATGCTCGACATGGTGCGCCACGGCCGGCTCGACCCGGCGCGGCTGGTGGGCCGGCATATTGGCCTGGCCGAGGCGCCGGCGGCACTGATGGCGATGGATTCGTTCCAGGGTGTGGGGGCCACGGTGATCACCGACTTTGCGTGCGCCTCCTAGGCATAGACGGGTACCACCAACCGCCTGCGCCCGTCCGGCGCAGGCATGTCTTCCCTCTTTTTTCTCTTCTACTTCCCCTGCTCAGCTCTCCCACTCGGCGCCGAACACCTCCTTGAGCTCCTCGATCTGCGACCGGGTGAGCTCGCGGTAGGGCTTGTCGCGCAGCAGCAGGTAGAGCTTGGCGGTCTCCTCCAGCTCCTCGGCGGCGCTGACCGTGGCGTCGAGCGTCTTGCCGGTCACCACCGGGCCGTGATTGGCCAGCAGCACCGCGGCGTGCTTGGCGGCGTAGCGGGCGATGTCGTCGCCCAGCCGCGCATCGCCGGGGCGGCGGTACGGCAGCAGCGGCAGGTTGCCGATGCGCATCACGAAGTAGGGGGTGATCGGCGGCAGCGCGTTGTGCGGGTCGAGATCGTCGAGACAGGCCACCGCGCTGGAGTAGCTCGAGTGCAGGTGGACGATCGCCTGCGCCGCCGGCCGATGGCGGTAGTAGGCCAGATGGAAGAAGTACTCCTTGCTCGGCGGTTCGCCGCCGAGATGGTTGCCTTCCCAGTCGAGCCGGCTGATCGCCTCCGGCTCGAGTTCGCCCATGCAGGAGTTGGTCGGCGTGCACAGCCAGCTCTGCTCGTCGAGACGCACGCTGATATTGCCGCTGGTACCCGGGCTCAGGCCGCGGGCATAGAGGCGCTGGCCCAGGGTGGCGATGCGCTGGCGCAGCTGGCGTTCGCTGGTGGCGTCGCTCATCGAATGATCTCCCAGGCGCTGGTGAACATCTCGGGGGCGCCGAAGTTGCCTGACTTCAGCGCCAGATGGATATCGCCTTCGGCGGTGGCGGCGTGAGTCCAGGGGACCCCCGGGGCGATCTCGGGGCCGATGCGCAGCGCCGCGATCCCCAGCGCCTGCACGATCGCCCCGGAGGTCTCGCCGCCGGCGACGATCCACTGGCGCACGCCCTGGGCGAGCAGACGCTCGGCCAGGGTCGCCAGGGCACGCTCGATCAGCGCCCCGGCGGCCTCGACCCCGAGCTGCGCCTGGGCCGCCTCGACCGCCTCGGGTCGGGTGTCGCTGTGGATCAGCAGCGGCGTCTCGCCGAGCTGCGGTGTGGCCCAGGCCATGACCGCTTCGAGGGTGGCGTCGAAGTCATCAGCCAGGCGCTGCGGGTCGAGGGTATAAGTGGGCAGACGCGTACTCGCATGCTCGATCTGCTCGCGGGTGCGCCGCGAGGCGCTACCGGCCAGGATCACCGCACTGCCCTGGGCCGGCGGCAGCTGGCCGGGATCACTGACCGCCGGCTGGTAGAGCGCGCCGAGGCCGAGCGCCAGCCCGGAGCCGCCGGTGACCAGCGGCAGATGGGCACTGGCGCGGGCCAGGGTGGTGAGCTGGGCATCGTCCAGGGTGTCGGTGACGATCAGCGGCCGCCCCTTGGCGATCAGCTGATCGATACGTTCACGCGTGGCCGCCTCACCGCGGCTGAGGCAGGCGTGGTCGACCAGACCGGTGGCGGCCTGGGTCTGCTGCTCCAGCCAGCGCACCAGATCGGCATCGCGCATCGGGTTGAGCGGGTGCCGCTCCATGCCACTGTCGTTGAGCAGGCGGTCGCCCACGAACAGATGCCCCTGATAGACCGTGCGCCCGGTGGCCGGGAAGGCCGGGCAGAACAGTGTGCCATCGACCCCCAGCGCGGCCATCAGCGCCTCGGCCACCGGCCCGATGTTGCCCTCGGGGGTGGAGTCGAAGGTGGAGCAGTACTTGAAGTAGAACTTCTCGCAGCCCTGGCGACGCAGCCACTCGAGCGCCGCCAGCGACTGGGAGACGGCGTCCGCGGCCGGAATGCTGCGCGATTTCAGCGCGACCACCACGGCGTCCACCGGCTCGTTTGGGCTGTCGCTATCGGGCACGCCGATGACCTGGCGGGTACGAAACCCGCTCTTGACCAGATTGTTGGCGAGGTCGGTGCCGCCGGTGAAATCGTCGGCGATACAGCCAATCAGAGGCATCGTGGGGCTCCTGGGCTAGCGGTTGAGAAGCGGGTCGGGGTGAGGGTGGAAAGCGCCTTCGGCAGCGGCGGGCTCGGTGACGGGCACGCAGCTCAGCGCGATGCCGCGCTCGGCCAGCGCCTGACGCGCCGGCGACGGCAGCGCATCGTCGGTGACGATGAGATCGAACGCCTCCAGCGAGCAGGCGCGAAAGCGCCCGAAGCGGCCGTACTTGGCGCTGTCGGCGAGCAGTACCCGTTGCGCGGCGCTGTGCAGCAGCTGCTGCTTGACCACCAGCTTGGCCTCGTCCGGCGTGGTCAGGCCGCGTTCGAGATGCCACGAGGACGAGCTGAAGAAGGCCAGATCCAGATTGACGCCGCTCAGATAGGCCGCCACCGCCGGCCCCACGGTGGCGTGGTTGTCGGGGTCGACCCGGCCGCCAGCGTGGTGCAGCTCGATCTGCGGGTAGTCGGCGAGCAGCGCGCTGACCTGGAAGCTGTTGGTGATCACGCACAGTTCGTGGTGGCCGGTGAGCAGCGCCGCCAGCTCGTAGAGGGTGGTCCCGGCATCCAGATAAAGGGTCTGCCCCGGCTTGACCAGCGAGGCGGCATGGCGGGCGATGGCGCGCTTGGCCGCGATGTTGGTGGCGGCCTTGAGCGGCCAGGCGGGCTCGCGATGAAGGGGTGCGATCCGGCGCACGCCGCCGCTGACCGAGAGCACCTGCCCAGCCTGCTCGAGACGCTGGATATCCCGGCGCACGGTCATGTGCGAGACCGCCAGATGGGTGGCGAGCTCGGCGATACCGAGCACGCTGTGGGTATCGAGCAGGTCGAGCAGCTGCTGGCGGCGCTGGCTGGGAATCACGAGTCACCCTAAGAGCAGATGATGCATTTTGTGAAAAATTCACAAAAATGCTCAAGAAGGACTCATGCTCGTTCCAGCGCCGTCGGAAGTCAAACGCCGGCGCCCTCGACGTTAGTCCAGGTGCAAGGTCAGGCCAGGTCCCAGGCCAGGCCGAGTGCAGTCGAGAGCATCGGCGAGAGAGATCGATGTAAAACCCGCGGGATGCTCAGGGTGAGCGCGCGGCCTGGCCTCAGGCCGGGGCGGAAGTGCCCGAGGCGCTCTCGGCGGGCCGGGCGATCAGCCGTTCGGCGGCGTCGTGCAGCGGCGTCAGCTGGCGCGCGATGTGCAACAGCTGACCCTGGATCAGGCGGCGCTCGTCGTCGGCGTCGTCCTGGGCGCTGGTTGGCTCGCGCTCGAACACCGCCATCAGTTCGGCCTGCACGGCCTTGGGGTCGGGAGGCGTTTCGCGCGCGGCCAGCCGCGCCGCCAGCGCGTCGAAGCGATCCGCCAGGGTGCGCGCGGCAGCGTAGAGCTCGGCATCCTGGGCGCTGGCGCTGACGCTGCCGCGGTGGGCCCCCAGCGCCGAGAGGTAACCCAGCAGGGTGTGCGAGGCGACCAGGAAGCGGAACCCCTCGTCGGCATCCTTCTTCCGGTAGTGGCCCGGCTCCTGCAGCATGTTGGAAAGCACGGTGGAGAGCGCAGCGTCGGCGTTGTGGGCGTTGCGCCGCGCCAGCCGATAGGCGAGATCGTCCTGCTTGCCGCTCTCGTACTGATGAATGATCTCGCGCAGATAGGCGGTGCTGTTGGCCAGCGCCGCCGCGGCCACCTTGTGCAGCCGCCGCCCCTGCCAGTCAGGCAGGATCAAGAATACCGCCAGGCCGGAGATCAGCGCGCCGATCAGGGTATCGATCAGGCGCGGCAGGATCAGGTCGAAGCCGTCGCCGACCTGGTTGAAGCTCGCCAGCACCAGGGTGGTGATGGCAGCGGTGGCGATCACATAGTGCTTCTCGCGATTGGCGAAGAACACCACCCCGGCGGCAATCGCGATCAGCGACTGCATCAGCGGGTCGGTGAACAGGCTGATCAACGCCCAGCCGGCCACCAGCCCGAGCACGGTGCCGACGATACGCTGGTACAGAAAGCGTCGGGTGGCGCCAAAGTTGGGCCGGCACACGAACAGCGTGGTGAGCAGGATCCAGAACCCCTGGGTGGGATGAACCAGATGCAGCACGCCGTAGCCTACCAAGAGCGCGGTGGAGAGCCGCAGCGCGTGGCGGAACAGCGGTGAGCCCGGGGTCAGGTTGAGGCGCACCCGCTCCCAGGCGTCCTTGAGGCTGCGCGGCGAGCGGTTGAACAGGCTGGCATCCTGCTGATCGGCGACCATATCGGGGTTGTGGGCGCGCGAGAGCTGGTCTTCCAGCGTCGCCAGGTTGCGCCCCAGCGCCTGCAGCGAGCGCAACAGCGGGGTCCAGGCGGGGTTGCGCTGGGCACGCAGGTAGACGATCGAGGCGCGCAGATCCTCCAGCGCTTGCTCGCTCAAGCCGTGATCGAACGGCTGGCGCAGCAGCAGCGCCTTGGCCAGCCGCTTGCACGCTCGCCCCTGCTGGTCGAGCAGGCGCTGGCAGCGGAACAGCACGTCATGATGAAAGAAGGTCTCGGCCAGCGCCGAGTAGGGGTAGTGCGAGGCGCTGACGCGCTCGTGGATATCCTGGGCGATGAAGTAGAGACGCAGATAGCGATTGAGCTTGCGGCTGGTACGCTGGCCTTCGAGACGCCGGAAGATCATCTCCTTGGCCTGATTGAGCGCGCTCACCACACGCCCGTTCTGGCGCGCCAGCTCGACCCGGCGCGCCTCCACGTCGAGCCCGCGCAGCGGCTCGAACAGGGTCGCCTTGATGATCAGGTAGGTGCCCAGCTCGCGATAGAGCTGGGCCATGCTCTGCTTCACCGGCTGGCGCGAGAAGAGCGCACACCACACCACCGAGATGACCCCGTACCACGCGGCACCCGCCACCAGTAGCAGCGGCTGGCGCCACACATCCTCGCTGGTCCCGCCGTGCTGCTCGATATTGATCATCGAGTAGACCGAGAGGATCAGAGTCGCCGAGGCGATGGTGGCGTAGCGCTGCTCCACCGCCCCCAGCATGATCAGGACGAACGCCGACAGCGCCAGCCCCGGTGCGAACAGCCACGGCCACGGAAACAGTATCTCGACGCTGAGCGAGGCGACGAAGAAGCACGCCAGGGTCACCAGCAGCGCTCTGACCCGCCCCTCCCAGCTATCGTCGGTCTCGGCCAGGGCGCTGGCGATGATGCCCAGGAACAGCGGAATGGCGAGTCCGACCTGGTCCTGCTGCCAGCTCAACGCCATGGCGCCGCTGAAGGCCATGAATACGCGCAGGCTGTAGGCGAACTTGTCGAGGGTCCACAGGCGACGCAGGGAGTGGGAGAGCGAGTCGGAGATTGCGGCGGCTCCAGCAAGATGGTGATGATCACACGATAGTCTGTCGGGGCAGCGGACAGACCCGGATTAGACTTTAGTATAACGCCTCTCGCCCCGCCCTCGGCAACGCCTCGCGCTTCCCTCCACGCCGGGACTCCGGCACCATCGTGGTGCGCCCGCCGCGCCGGGCGGCCCCAGAACAGGAACGCAAGCCACGCATGCCAGCACAGCCATCCCGCCATTCGACCGCCCCCGCCTCCCGCACGCGCCGACTGCTGCGTGGCGTGGGTCATCTCCTGCGCGCGCTGGCGCTGGCGCTGGTCATCGCCTGGGGCGCCCTGGCGCTGCACTTCGCGCTGCCGGGGCCGCATCCGCTGGTGCTGGCGGTCATCGCCCTGTGGGTGACACTCGGCCTCACCGCCCTGTTCGCCCCGGCCTGGCGCCGCTATCGGCCACACGGCAGCGCGGCTCGCCAGCCCCTCCACCGCGGCCTACAGCGTGCGAGCCTCGCCACCCGCCTCGCCTTCGCCCTGGCACTGCTGGCGGTGGTGATCTGGTGGCAACAGCTGACGCCCCGCAACGATCGCGACTGGGCCCCGGACGTGGCGCGGCAGCTGGTGGTCGAGCGCCACGGCGACCGGGTACACCTGGACAACGTGCGCGACTTCGAGTGGCTCACCCCGGATCTCGCCCGCGTGCGCTGGGAGAGCCGCGATTACGACCTCTCGACGCTTGCGAGCGTGGACATGATCGTTTCCTACTGGATGGGTCCGGCGATCGCCCACACCCTGGTCAGCTTCGGCTTCGCCGATGGCCGCCACCTCACCTTCTCGGTGGAGATTCGCCGCGAGCGGAACGAGGCGTTCTCGATCGCCGGCGGCTTCTTCAAGCAGTTCGAGCTCAATCTGATCGCCGCCGACGAGAACGATATCCTGCGCCTGCGCAGCAATGTCCGCGGCGAAGACGTCTACCTCTACAGCGTGGGGCTGACGCCGCAGGCCCGGCGCGAGCTGTTCCTGGCCTATCTCGACGAGGCCGAGCGCCTGCGCGCCGAGCCCGCGTTCTACAACACCCTGACCAGCAACTGCACCACCATCGTCTTCGACATGGTCGCCCGGATCGTCGACGGCCTGCCGCGCGACCCGCGGCTGATCCTCTCCGGCTATCTGCCCGGCTATGTCCACGATGTCGGTGGCTTGGCCCCGGGGGTGGCGCTGGAGACACTGCGCCAGCGCGGCTATATCGACCCGCGCGCCCGGGCGGTGCCCTACGCCGCGGGCAGCCTGGCCTTCTCCCGGGCCATCCGCGACGGCGTACCGAGTGCCACGCCGCCCGCCGCCGACATCCCCGAGCGCTCTCCATGAGCGCACCGTTCACGCCATTGCGCGATGCCATCGAGAAGCGCATCAGCCATCTGACCGGGCGCACCCTGGGCGGGGTCGATTACACCCAGCCCAAGGGCGACCCGGGGCTGTTCGGCCCCGATACCGTGGCCTGGCGGGTGCACGGCGACTTCACCTCGATGATGTGCGGCGGCATCAGCGCCCTGCTGCTGCAGATGCTGCACCCGCTGGCGCTGGCCGGGGTGTGGGACCACTCCAACTTCCGCCACGACATGATCGGCCGCCTGCGCCGCACCAGCCAGTTCATCGCGGTGACCACCTTCGGTTCCCACGACGACGCCGAACGCCTGCTCGAGCGGGTGCGCCGGGTGCATGCCGGGGTGGAGGGGACGACCGCGGATGGCCGCGCCTATGCGGCCAGCGACCCGGCGCTGCTCACCTGGGTCCATGTGGCCGAGATGAGCCGCTTTCTCGCTGCCCACCTGCGCTACCGCAATCCGCGCCTGTCGCTTGCCGAGCAGGACCGCTACTTCGCCGAGACCGCCCGCGTGGCCGAGGCGCTGGGTGCGACCCAGGTGCCCACCAGCCGCGCGGCGGTCGATGCCTACCTCGAACACCAGCGCCGCTATCTGGTGTGCGATGCGCGCACCCGCGAGGTGACCGAGATTCTGCTCCACGCGCTGCCGCCAAGCCCGCTGGTCAAGCCGGTGGGGGCGCTGTTCATGCGCGCCGGCATCGACCTGCTGCCGCCCTGGGCCGCCACCCTGCTGAGTCTCGAACTCGCCGCGCCCGAACGCCGCGCGGTGCGTGGCGGAATCCGCACCCTCGCCCCGGTGATGCGCTGGGCGGTGCGCAACGGCTCCTACCGCCGCGCCATGGAGCGCATGCAGGCCCGTGAGCAGGCGCGCCAGCCGCGTTGAGCGTCGTTGGCACGCGCCCCCGGTGCGTCAGCCCGCTGCCAGCTCTCTAGCCAGCCAGTTCGCCAGACTTTCGCCGCGGCTCCGCTCACGCCCCGGGGCGAGCCACAGCCCCAGTGCGGCATCGGTCTCCTGTGCCGGCCAGGGCGCTACCAGCCGCCCCTGGGCCAGATCGTTCGCCACCAGCAGCTCGGGGGCGATCGCCACCCCCAGCCCCGCCAGCGCCGCCTCCAGCAGATAGTAGAGATGCTCGAAGGTGCGCCCGCGCGCACGTGCCGCGGCCAGCGTCACCGGCTCGGCGCCCAGCGCCGCGGCCCACTGCGGCCACGCCTGCGGCCGTGAGGCGGTATCCAGCAGGGTGGCCTCCCCCAGCATCGCATCGGCCGTCGCGTGAGGCGTGTGCGCCCACACCGCCGGTGTGGCCACGGCGACGATCCGCTCGGCCTGGAGCGGAAACACCGCGATATCCGCCGGCCACGGCGGTGCGGCGAAGCGCAGCGTGGCATCGATATCCTCGCGCCGCGGATCGAGCTCCCCTTCGCTGGAGACCACGCGCAGACGCAGCGCCGGCAGATCCGCGTTGAGCCGGTCGAGCCGCGGAATCAGCCAGCGCGCCAGCAGGCTGCCGGGGCAGGCCAGGGTGAAGGGTTGGCTTGCGAGCTCGCGGGAGAGCGCGGCGCAGCCCTCGCCGAGCCGGGCGAAAGCCTCACGGATCGACGGCTGCAGCAGGCGACCATGGGCGGTGAGCACGAGCCCGCGCCCCGACTTGTCGAACAGCGACGTGCCGAAGTGGGCTTCGAGCGTGCGCAGCTGGCGACTGACCGCACCATGGGTGACATGCAGCGCCTCGGCGGCGGCGGTAACGCTGCCCAGCCGGGCCACGGCATCGAAGGCGCGCAGCGCATTGAGCGACGGGAGTGACGAGATTGGCGCCATGACGATCCTCGCGGTCGACGGGCTCGCCCACGAGGTTCTCGCAGGCACTCTATTGTGAGTTTTACTCACAGGTCGGCGAGAGTTTATCGATTTTTTCCGGGCCCGCACCAGGCTAACGTGGACGCCATGATGCCAACCGGAGCCCCCGCAATGACTGACTATCCCGATAGAAACGGCTTTTTCGGCGGTAGCGACGGCTACGGCGGGCGCTACGTCGCCGAAACGCTGATGCCGCTGATCGGTGAGATCGAAGCCGCCTACGACGACGCCCGTCAGGACCCCGACTTCAACGCCGAGCTGGCAGCCCTGCAGTGCGACTACGTCGGCCGCGCCACGCCGCTCTACCTGGCCGAGCGGCTGAGCGCCCATGCCGGCGGCGCGCAGATCTATCTCAAGCGCGAGGATCTCAACCATACCGGCGCGCACAAGATCAACAACGCCCTCGGCCAGGCGCTGCTGGCCCGGCGCATGGGTCGCACCCGGCTGATCGCCGAGACCGGCGCCGGCATGCACGGGGTGGCGGTGGCCACGGTGGCGGCACGTCTGGGCATGACCTGCACCATCTACATGGGCGCCAAGGACATCCAGCGTCAGCAGCCCAACGTGCAGCGCATGCGCCTGCTCGGGGCCCGGATCGTGGCGGTGGAAAACGGCACCGCGACGCTCAAGGACGCCATGAACGAGGCCCTGCGCGCCTGGGTCGCCAGCGTCGATGACACCTTCTACGTGATCGGCACGGTGGCCGGCCCGGCGCCCTATCCGCGCATGGTGCGCGACTTCCAGTCGGTGATCGGCCGCGAGGCGCGGGCGCAGATCGTCGAGAAGACCGGACGCCTGCCCCACAGCCTGATCGCCTGTGTCGGCGGCGGCTCCAACGCCATGGGGCTGTTCCACGCCTTCCTCGATGACCCGGTGACGCTGATCGGCGTCGAGGCCGGCGGTGAAGGGATCGAAAGCGGGCGCCACGCCGCCAGCCTGAACGGCGGCAGCCCCGGGGTGCTCCACGGCAACCGCACCTATCTGCTGCAGAACGCCGACGGCCAGATCCAGGATGCCCACTCGATCTCCGCCGGGCTCGACTATCCCGGCATCGGCCCCGAGCACGCCTGGCTCCACGACAGCGGGCGTGCGCGCTATGTCAGCGTCACCGATAGCGAAGCGCTGGCCGCGGTCGCGCTGTGCTGCCGTCTGGAGGGCATCCTGCCGGCGCTGGAGTCGGCCCACGCGCTGGCCGAGGCAACCCGAGTCGCCGCCGAGCTGCCGCCCGAGGCGTCCGTGGTGGTCTGCCTGAGCGGCCGTGGCGACAAGGACATGGCCACCATCATCGAGCATCTACCCGCGCAGGAGGCAACCCCATGAGCCCGCACGATCTCACTCCGCCGTCGCGTCTCGCAGCGCGCTTCGCCACCTGCCAGGCACAACGGCGCGCCGCGCTGGTGACCTACGTCATGGCCGGCGACCCGGACCGCGCCAGCAGTCAGGCACTGCTGGCAGAGCTGCCCGCCGCCGGCGCCGATATCATCGAGCTGGGCATGCCTTTCAGCGACCCCATGGCCGACGGCGAGGCGATCCAGCGCGCCGGCCAGCGCGCGCTGGGCGACGGCCAGACCCTGGCCGGCACCCTCGATATGGTGCGCGAGTTCCGGCGCCAGGACACCGCCACCCCGCTGGTCTTGATGGGCTATCTCAACCCGATCCAGTGCTACGGCGAGACGCGCTTTCTCGGCGACGCCGCGGCAGCGGGGGTGGATGGCCTGATCGTGGTCGACCTGCCGCCGGAGCACGGCGCCACCTTCACCGCCCGGGCCCGCGATCTGGGTCTGGCGCGGATTCCGCTGGTCGCCCCGACCACCCCGGCCGAACGGCTGCCGGCACTGCTCGCCCAGGGTGACGGCTTCGTCTACCGCATCGCCTACAACGGCATCACCGGACGCGCCGGCAGCGCCCCCAGCGGCGATCTCGGGACGGCGCTGGCCCAGCTGCGCGAGCACACCCCCTTGCCGCTGGCAGTGGGCTTCGGTATCCGCGATGGTGACGCCGCGGCCGCGGTCGCCGCGGTGGCCGACGCGGTGGTGGTGGGTAGCGCTCTGGTCGAGCGCCTGGAGACACAGGGGCAAGCAGCCGCCCTGGCGCTGGTGCGTGAATTGGCGGAGAGAACGCACCGCTGAGACCATTCTATTGAATAGGATGAAACAGGCGACAAAACGCGCTTTTATACCAAAAAATAGAATCTAGACTCTCTCCAACGGTGCCGACCCGGGTGTCGGCCCTCTTTCAGGAGAGACGCCATGTTGACGATTCGACGCAGCGATGAACGCGGCTATGCCGACCACGGCTGGCTCAAGAGCTTCCATTCGTTCTCCTTCGCGGGCTACCACGACCCGCGGCACGTCCACTTCAGCGTCCTGCGGGTGATCAACGAAGACCGCGTGGCGCCGGGGCAGGGTTTCGGCCAGCACGGCCATCGCGACATGGAGATCTTCTCCTACGTGCTCAGCGGCGAGCTGGCCCACCGTGACACCCTGGGCAACGGCTCGGCGATCGGCCCTGGCCGGGTGCAGATCATGACCACCGGTAGCGGGGTCGAGCACAGCGAATTCAACCACTCCGCCAGCGAGCCGGTGCACTTCCTGCAGATCTGGCTGTTCCCGCGCGCGCGCAACCTCCAACCGCGCTATGCCGAGAAGGATTTCGACGCCGCCGACAAGCGCGGCCGGCTGTGCCTGATCCTGTCGCCGGACGGCCGCGATGGCTCGCTCACGCTGCAGCAGGACGCCTTCATCTACGCCTCGCTGCTCGATGGCGACGAGCGCGCCGAACTGGCGCTGGGCGCACAGCGCCAGGCCTACGTGCACCTGGTGCGTGGCGCGCTGACGGTCAACGGCACCCGGCTGGCGGGTGGCGATGCACTGATGCTGACCGACGAGCCGACGCTGACGCTGGAACAGGGCGAGGATGCCGAGGTGCTGGTGTTCGACCTGCCGGTGATCGACGCGGCCTGATTCGACGGCGGTCGGCGCGGCCGCGTCGGCCGTCAGTGAGAAGTGCACGCGCCTCGAGGCGCGTGCTACCCAAGATCTGACGTTCTTATCTCTGGAGTGACAAGATGCCCTATCGCAACCTGCGCCAATCCCTGACCCTGACCGCCGCTCTGCTCGCCGGTACCGCCAGCTTAAGCGCCCTGGCCGATAGCGTGACCTACCAGATGGACCCGAGCCACACCAGCGTGGTGGCCTCGTGGAGCCACTTCGGCTTCTCCCATCCCACGGCGAGCTTCTCCGACGTCAAGGGCACGATCCACTTCGACCGCGACGACATCGCCGACTCCAGCGTGACGGTGAGCATCCCGGTGAAGACCGTGGATACGCGCGTGCCGGCGCTGAACAAGGAGTTTCTGGGAGAGAGCTACTTCGACGTCGCGCAGTATCCCGAGGCGACCTTCGAGAGCACAAGCATCGAGGCCACCGGCGACGATCACTACGACGTGCACGGCAAGCTGACCATCAAGGGCGTGACCCATCCGGCGGTACTCCACGCCACCCTCAACCAGGTCGGCGAGCACCCCATGGCCAAGGTACCGGCGCTCGGCTTCGACGCCGAGACGACCATTCAGCGCAGCGACTACGGCCTCGACCAGTACGTGCCCAACGTCAGCGACGCGATCCATATCCGTATCTCGAGCGAAGCCGAGGCCGGCGGCAGCGATAGCTGATACCCGCGTCTACGTGGGCAAGGCCCAGAACGCGAAAGGCCCCCGAACGCGAAAGCGTCGGGGGCCTTGTGCAGGTCGGTCGAGCGTCTTACAGGCCAGTCGTACTCGAACTAGGCCTGCTATAAATATTTGAGCAGACTCTGCAACCGCTCCAGATCGCGCGAATCGCCGACCAGGCGCAGACGTCCGTCGAACAGGCCTTCGCGGAAGGCGCGCTGGGAAGGCTTGCGCAGAAAATGAGTGGCGCTGTCGGCATCGCGAAAGCGCAGTTCGAGATTGAGATCCACCGGCAGCCCGCTCTGGCTGTCGACGCGCTCCGGCGTCATCCGGTAGTGGCGAGCAATCGCTCGGTCTTCGGTCGCCACGCCCCAATCGAAGCGCTTCAGACGCGTCAGGGCCTCACGGAATTCAGGCTTGCGCGCACGCGTACGCTTCAACATCACGCCCAGCCACCACAGCATCAACTTGAGCTTCATGCGCCCTCGCAAGCCGTCAGGTCAAGAAAGAAATGCCGACCCGCCCGGTGACGGGGGATCGGTCATCGATGGCCACTCGCCGTCAGGCGTCGAGCCCGTCGCGGCAGCGATTACTTACTAACCGCGTCCTTGAGCGCCTTGCCGGGCTTGAATGCCACGGTCTTGCTGGCGGGAATATTCAGCGGCTTGCCGGTCTGCGGGTTCTTGCCGGTGCGGGCGGCACGCTCGCGCACGGTGAACGAGCCGAAGCCGATCAGCGTGACGTCACTGCCTTTAGATACCGTGCCGGTGATCTCATCGAGGATGACGTTGAGTACCTGGCTGGCTTTGTCCTTGGAAAGATCCGCACGCTCGGCGATCGCCGCGGCGAGTTCTGGCTTACGCATAAAGCCCTCCTTGTTTGGCTCTACTGGGGCGAGGTCGCGGATAGCGACGCCTCGCGATTCCTAAGCGCTGTTGTTATCGGGGCGCGCCAGTCGGGTCGGCGCGCCCCCAGCGCATAATAGGCAGCTCTCGACGCGGTTTGTAAAGCCTTACATGAGCATTTGCCGTTCGCGCCCGACCACCGCTGCTAGCCTAGCAACGGCGGTGCCGCCCGCGCCAGTTCGACTTTGCGCCGAACGCAGGCGCCGGTCAGGGCGAATCCGATCAGCCGCCCGGCGGCATCCTCGGCCACGGCGCTGAAATCCCCCGCCTCGCCGTCGATGCGCCAGCGCGCCGGGGTCTCCCGCGGCACCAGCGCGGCGATCGGCAGCAGCGCGGTCTTGACCATCACCGGCCAGGCGCCGTAGGCGACCGCCGTCGGCGTGCCGGTGAGCGTGGCGGCCAGCGCCTTGGCGCTGGCCTGCAGCGGCTGTACGTACATGGCGTTGAGGCCATCGACGCAAGCGACGTCGCCGAGCGCATGAATGTGCGGGTCGCTGGTCTGCAGATAGCGGTCGGTGAGAATGCCCGCGGGGCCGGTCTGCAGCCCGGCGGCGGCGGCCAGCGCGGTGCGCGGACGCAGCCCGGTGGCCACCAGCACCAGATCGGCAGCGAGGCGCTCACCGTCGTCGAGCGTCAGCGACACGCCGCCGTCACTGGACTCGAGCGCCTGCACCTGGCGCTCGAAGTAGCCGGCGATACCGGCGGCAGCGAACGCCTCGGCCAGCGCCCGCCCCAGCGGTGGCGGCAGTAGCCGTGGCAGCGGCGCCGGCTCCGGGGCGATCAGCGCGACCCGATGACCGCCGGCGTGGAGATCGTTGGCGAACTCGCAGCCCACCAGCCCGGCGCCGACGATGGCCACTCGGGCCGGTTGCCCGGGGTGGCGCTCGAGCGCGGCGCGAAAACGCCGGTAGTCATCGAGATCGTTGACCTGGAAGACCCGCTCGGCGAGCGCCTCGGGGGTTGCGAACGGCTGCCACGGCGCCGCGCCGATGGCCAGCACCAGCTGCTCGTAGGGCAGGCGCTCGGCGCCCAGCCGCAGCGTGCGCTGGCGCGGGTCGATCGCGTCGACCGGGGTATGGCAGCGCAGGGTGGCATTGATCGCATCGGCCACACCGATGGCGTCGCGCTGAGCCAGCGCCGCGGCACTCTGGCCCTTGGTGAAGGCACTCGAGAGCAGCGGCTTGGCGTACTCATCGCCGCTGTCGGCGGTGATCAGGGTCAGCGCGCGGTGGGGGTCGCGGCTGCGTATCGCACGGGCCAGGCCCAGGCCGGCCATGCCGGTGCCGATGATCGTCAGGGGCGCACTCATGCCTTCCTCTCGGTCGCGGAATGGCCCCATGATACACTACGCCGCCCCAGGGCCGCCGCGCCCGGGCCCTCGCGGCCAGTCCTGTCCGGAGTCGTGCGTGTCCTCATCTTCATCCCTTCGCCTGCCCAGTCGCGTGCGCTCAAGCGCTACGGATACCCGGTCTTCGGATGCCGACCCCTCGGCGCCTACCTCCGTGGCTGCGAGCCATTGGCAGACCACGCCGTCGCTGCGGCGCTGGAGCCCGGCCGCCGCCTGGCGCCCGGTGATGGACCCGCGCTGGTGGCGCTGGGTCGCCTCGACCGATTCGCTCACCGCGCGTCTGATTGCCGCCTCGCCGCGGCCTTTTCGCGTCCGCCTGCTCGATGAGGGCATCGGCGTGCCGCGACGCGACGAAGCCCAGGCGCTGGGCCTGGCGCCGGGCCGCGTGGCCTGGATCCGCGAGGTGCTGCTGATGAGCGGCGAGCGCCCCTGGGTCGCGGCGCGCTCGGTGGCGCCGCTGACCCGCGGCGGCTGCCGCAGCCTGCGCGCCCTGGGCGAGCGCTCGCTGGGCAGCTGGCTGTTCGCCCAACCGGATCTCGAGCGCGGGCCGATCGAGCTGAGTGCGGACCCTGCCGGCGTCTGGCTGCGCCGTTCGCGCTTTCGCCACGGCCGCATCCAACTGCTGGTGCAGGAACGCTTCCTGAGGCAGATGGCCGCCGACCTGGCGCTGCCGCCCGCGGGGTGAGCCCGGCTTCCGGACTGTGTGAGCCCCCGCTTACCGCCTACAGCCGCCCGGCGAGAGCCGCCTCGAAGATCCCGCGGTAGGTCGCCGCGTCGAAGGCAATCGGATTGCCCCCGGCGGAAGGGTCCTCCACCGCCATCTGTCCGATCCGTTCGGCATGGCTGTCGTCGATGCCCAGCGCGCTCAGCGCATGGGGAATGCCCAGGCGCTCACGCAGATCCAACACCCAATCGATCACTGCGGCAACCCCCGGCTGCGGCAGGTCGAGATAGCGCGCCAGGCGCACCATCGGCTCGCCGATCGCGCGGGTGTTGGCACGCAGCACGTAGGGCATCAGCACCGCATTGAGCATGCCATGGTGGGCATCGAACAGCGCCCCCAGCGGATGCGCCAGCGCGTGCATCGCGCCCAGCCCGCGCTGGAAGGCGGTGGCCCCCATCATCGACGCCACCAGCATGTCGCTGCGCGCGGCGAGATCGTCGCCGTGCAGGTAGGCCCGCGGCAGCGCATCGCGGATACGCCGCATGCCCTCCACCGCAATGCCCTCGGCCTGGGGGTGATACCCGGGCGCGCACCACGCTTCGAGACAGTGGGAGAGCGCATCCATGCCGGTGGCGGCGGTGAGCCCCGGCGGCAATTCACGGGTCAGCAGCGGGTCGAGGATCACCGCGCCGGGCAGCATGCGCGGGTGGAAGATGATGCGCTTGACCTGGGCCTGCTCGTCGGTGATCACCGAGGCGCGCCCGACCTCGGAGCCGGTGCCGGCGGTGGTCGGCACCGCCACCACCGGCAGCACGGCGTCGGCATCCGCCTGGCGCCAGTTGTCGCCGCGATCCTCCAGCGCCCACAGCGACAGCGACTCGGGCTGGCGCGCCATCAGCGCCACCGCCTTGGCCGCGTCCAGCCCCGAACCGCCGCCGAAGGCGATCACGCCGTCGTGGTCACCGGCGCGGAAAGCGGCCACGCCGGCCGCGACGTTGGCCCCGGTGGGGTTGCCCTGAATCTGACTGAATACGTCGACCGCCAGCCCCGCCTCGCGGCAGCGCGTGAGTGCCTGCTCGACCATCGGCAGCGCCGCCAGCCCGGGGTCGGTGATCAACAGCGGCGCGCGCATGCCCAGCGCCTGGCAGGCGTCGGGTAGCTCCTCGGCGCGCCCGGCGCCGATGCGGATGGGCGTGGGGTAGTTCCAGTTCGCGCTATAGCGTGCGCGATCGAAGTCACTCATGACGGATCTCCTGTAGGGCGGTCGGCGCGGTTCAGGCGTGCTTCAGGTGGAAGGATTTCGGCCGCGTCAGCGTCTCGTAGCCGACCTGCGACAGCGAGCAGCCGCGCCCGGACTGCTTGATCCCGGTCCAGGCCAGTTCCGGGTCGAGATAGTCGCAGCGATTGGTGAACACGGTGCCCGCGTCCAGGCGTTTGGCCAGCGCCTCGCCCACGGCCAGATCGCGGGTGAACACGGCGGCGGTGAGGCCGAACGCGCTGTCATTCATCAGCGCCACCGCCTCGTCGTCATCGGCCACCGTCATGATGCCCACCACCGGGCCGAAGCTCTCCTCACGCATCACCGCCATATCGTGGGTCACCTGGGTGAGCACCTGGGGCGCCAGATAGGCGCTGCCCGGCACCGACAGCGGATAGTCAGCGGGGTCGATCCACGCCTTGGCGCCGGCGGCGACCGCGGCCTCGATCTGGCCGCGCACGAAGTCGGCCGCTGCCGGCCGTACCAGCGGCCCCAGCGTGGTCTGCGGGTCGGTGGGGTTGCCCAGCCTGAGCTCGCGTACCCAGGCCACCGCGCGCTCGACGAAGGCCTCGGCAATGTCGCGGTGGACATAGATGCGCTCGATGCCGCAGCAGCTCTGCCCCGAGTTGAAGAAGGCACCATCCATCACCGCCGGCACGGCGGCATCGAGGTCGACGTCGGCGCGGATATAGGCCGGGTCCTTGCCGCCCAGTTCGAGCCCGGTGGCGATAAAGCGCCCGGCGGCATTGCGCTCGACCATCTCGCCGCCGGCCACCGACCCGGTGAAGGAGACGTGAGCGATGCGGGAGTCGCGGATCAGCGCCTCGGTATCGGCATGCGCCAGATGCAGGAACTGAAACACCCCTTCGGGCAGTCCGGCGGCCTGGAAGGCTTCATGGATACGCTCGGCGCACAGCGGCGTCTGCGCCGAGTGTTTGAGGATCACCGTATTGCCGGCCATGATCGCCGGCACCACCGCATTGACGGCGGTCATGAAGGGGAAGTTCCACGGCGCCACGATCAGCGATACACCCAGCGGCTCGCGGGTGATATAGCGGGTGAAGCCGGGCTTGTCGGCCAGCCGGATCGGCGCCAGGGCCGACTCGGCGAGGGCGATCATGCCGCGAGCGCGCTCCTCGAAGCCGCCGATCTCGCCACCCGCGGCGGCGATCGGCCGCCCCATCTGCCAGGTCAGCTCCTCGGCCAGTTTATCGCGCCGCGCGACGAAGGCATCGACCATCGCCGTACACAGCCGCGCGCGCTCGGCCAGCGGCGTCTCGCGCCATGCCCGCTGCGCCGCCACGGCGTCGGCGACGCAGGCTTCGATCTGCGCCTTCTCGGCCAGCTCGCGTTCGACATAGACCCCGCCATCCACGGGGGAAATCGTGTGTTGTCGTGCCATGCGCTGCTCCCACCCAGAAAGTGTCGTTATCCCGGCCGTGCCCGGGGGGCTCAAATAATCTCGAAGTAACGCGCCAACTCCCAATCGGTGATATGGCGACGGAACTGGCGCTCCTCCCACTCGCGGGTGGCGGCGAAGTGCTCGACGAAGGCGTCGCCGAACAGCTCGCGGGCGGCATCCGAGCCGCGCAGGCGGCTGGCGGCATCCCACAGCGTGCGCGGCAACGCCAGCGACGCCGGGTGTTCGAGTTCGTAGGCATTGCCGGTGACCGGCGCCTCCGGCTCGAGCCCCTGCTCGATGCCGTAGAGCCCGGAACCGATCGCGGCAGCCAGGGCCAGATAGGGGTTGGCGTCGGCGCTGCCGAGGCGATACTCGACCCGCTGGGACGTCTGTGAGCCGGGGATCACGCGCAGCGCACAGGTGCGGTTCTCGACCCCCCAGGTGGCATCGGTGGGCGCCCAGAAGCCGGGAACCAGCCGGGTATAGCTGTTGATCGTCGGCGCAAGCATCGCCAGCAGCTCCGGCATCAAACGCTGCTGGCCGGCGACGAAGTGGCGCTGGAGCTGGCTCATGCCATGGGGCGCGTCGGCATCGAAGAAAGCCGAACGGTCGCCGTCGCGATGGCGCAGCGAGAGATGGATATGCCCGCTCTGACCGGGATAGTCCGGCGACCACTTGGCCATGAAGGTCGCCATCAGCCCGCGCCGCTGCGCCCACACCTTGGTGAAGGTCTTGAACAAGGCCCCCTTGTCGCCGGCGTTCAGGGCATCGTCGACGCCGATCGCCGCCTCGAGCACGCCGGGGCCGGTCTCGGTGTGCAGCCCCTCGATGGGGAAGTCCATGGTCTCCGCCAGTGCCAGCAGGTCGTGGTAGAGCTCGCCATGCACCGAGCTGCGCAGCATCGAGTAGCCCATCATGTCCGGCGTCAGCGGCTTGAGGTCACGATAGCCCTTCTCGCGAATCGACTCCGGGGTCTCCTGGAACAGGAAGAACTCGTACTCCAGCGAGCCGAAGACAGCGAACCCCAGCGCCTCGGCACGGGCGATCACGCGCCTGAGCAGCCCGCGCGGGCAGAGCTGGCCGGCATCGCCCTCGAACTCGGCCAAAAACAGCAGCATGTCGCCCTCGAACGGCACCTCGCGGCAGCTCTCGGGGACGATCCGCAGCGGCGCATCCGGATAGCCGGTATGCCAGCCGGTGAAGGCGACGTTGTCGTAGAGCTCGTCCTTGCTGTCCCAGCCCAGCACCACGTCGCAGAAGGCAAACCCCTTCTCCAGCGCGGCGAAGAACTTGTCGCGCTGCATGTACTTGCCGCGCATCACGCCGTCGATGTCGAACATGCCGACCTTGACGTGGCTCAGCCCGCGCGCCTCGACGAGTTCGCGCGCCTGGGCGGCGGTGCGCACGCTTCTGGCTTGGTGATCACTCATGGCCTTTCCTCACTCACAGTGTCAGGGAGATCGGGATCACACCGCGCGGCCGTCGTCGCCCGCCTCGGCCTGCTCGCCTCGCTGCATGGCGAACTCCTCCTCCGGTGACAGGATCAGACGATGCCGCCCGACGCAGGCGAAGTAGCCGATACCCACCGCCAGCCACAGGGCGACGCCGATCACGCCGATCCGATAGGTGCTGTCGCTGAGCTGGAAGTAGATCGTCATCAGCGCGATGACGAGGGTCGCCACGGCGCCGGGAATCCCGAAGGGGCTGCGGTAGGGGCGCTCGATATGGGCGTGATGGCGACGCAACAGAATGAAGGAGAGCGCCTGGGCGATGTAGGAGCACATGGCGCCGAAGACCGCCATGTTGAGCAGCGTGCCCCCGATCACCGCCGAACCCTCCTGGGTGCCGAGGCCGAAGAAGCAGATCAGCATGATGGTCATGCCCACCAGCGCGCCGCCGATCATCGCCACGTACGGCGTCTTGCGCGTACCGTGGGTCACCGAGAGGAAGGTAGGAAAGTAGCCGGCGCGGGAGAGCGAGTAGATCTGGCGACCCTGGGCAAAAATGATGGTATGGAAACTGGCGATCAGCCCGACCAGCGCCAGCAGCGCGAGGAATTTGGCGGTGCCGGCGCCGAAGATCGCCTGGAAACCATCCAGCAACGGCTCACCGGACTGGCTCAGGGCGTAGCTACCAACGCCTACCACCGCGGGGTTGAGCACCAGGATCAGGGTCGCGGAGACGATCAGGGTGGTGATGCCGAGCAGGATGCCGCGCGGCATGTCACGCCGCGGGTCGACCGACTCCTCGGCGGCCAGCGGCAACTGCTCGATGGCCAGGAACAGCCACACCGCGAACGGCATCGCCGCTAGCGCCCCACCGATACCCATCGGCAGCAGCGGTCCGTGGCCGCCTTCGAGCTCACCGCCGCCGGGGGCGATGTTCAGCGCCCAGGTCGAGAAGTCGAGATGGGTGACGGCGCTGAACCAGAACACCACCAGCACCGCCAGCGCCAGCAGGGTCACCGCCAGCGTCACCCTGAACGACAGCTCGACCCCGACGATGTTGAGGCCGACGAACAGCAGATAGCCCAGCAGCCACCACAGCGGCTGGAACGCCGCCGGCGTCTCGAAGATGCTGCCCAGATAAGAGCCGATGAAGAACACGATCACCGCCGGCGTGAGCACGTACTCGACGTTCTCGCACAGGCCGGTGACGAAACCGCCCCAGGGCCCCATGGATGAGCGCGCGAAGGAGTAGGCCGCACCGGTGTGCGGCAGGGCCGGCGACATCTCGGCGATACAGAAGGTCAGGCCCAGGTACATCACCGCGATGATCGCGGTGGCGATCGCCATGCCGCCCCAGCCGCCCGAGGCGAGCCCCAGGTTCCAGCCCGAGTAGTGGCCCGAGATCACCGCGCCCACACCCAGGGCCCAGAGCGACCAGGGCCCGGCGTGGCGACGCAGGCCGCGCTTGTCGAAATAGCTGGCATCCTGCTGCTGGTAGTGGATGCCGACGGCGGGTTTACCGTGGTTTGTCATTGTTCTACTCCCAAGGATCGAGCCACCCTGTTCCGCGATCCCAGTGCTGCCAGCGTCTATCGACACCCAGGAGCGACGCCGACATCCGCTGACCGCGCCCACCTCGAGTCTGAGCGCGTCAGCGTGACAAAAGCAATATCTATCGCTACGCCCCGTACGCTATCGCTGCGCCAACTGCCACGCCTATCGCCGCGCCTCGCTGCCGGCGGGGTTGTGGTGTAAGGTCCAGCCAGTCGCGTCCCGCTCGCCGTTCTGGAGAATTCGATGTCCGCCGCCGACCCCACGCCACGCCCCCGCGGCCTGGCGCGAATCCCCGACTTCCTGCGCCTGACCCGGCTCGACAAGCCGATCGGCACCTGGCTGCTGATGTGGCCCACGCTGTGGGCGCTGTGGCTCGCCGCCGACGGCCTGCCGGACCGCGCCAACCTGATCATCTTCGTGCTCGGCGTTTATCTGATGCGCGCCGCCGGCTGCGTGGTCAACGACTACGCCGACCGCAAGATCGACGGCCACGTCAAGCGCACCAAGGAGCGCCCGCTGGCCACCGGACGCATCCGCGAACACGAGGCCAAGACCCTGTTCGCGGTGCTGGTGGCGGCGGCCTTCGTGCTGGTCTGCTTCACCAATCTGCCCACGGTGCTGCTCTCCTTCGTCGGCGTGGCGCTGGCCGCGCTCTATCCGTTCATGAAGCGCTACACCCACCTGCCCCAGGTGGTGCTGGGGCTGGCGTTCTCGTGGAGCATCCCGATGGCGTTCATGGCGGTGAGCCGCAGCGTGCCGCTGGAGGCGTGGCTGTTGCTGCTGGCCAACCTGACCTGGACCGTGGCCTATGACACTCAGTACGCCATGGTCGACCGCGACGACGACATCAATATCGGGGTCAAGTCCACCGCGCGCCTGTTCGGCCGCGCCGACAAGCTGATCATCGGTCTGCTGCAACTGGCCACGCTGGGCCTGCTGGCCGGGATCGGGGCACGCCTGGCGCTGGGCGGGTTCTTCTGGCTGGGGCTGGCGGCGATGGCGGCGACCTTCGTCTATCAGCAGTGGCTGATCCGTGGGCGCGAGCGCGGCCCCTGCTTCCAGGCCTTTCTCAACAACTTCTGGTCGGGGCTTTTACTGTTCGCCGGGGTGGTGCTGAGCCTGTGGCCGGTGATATGAGCCGCTGCCCTCATCGATCGCCTCTTCGCGCCCCCAGCGGTCGCCGCCAGGGTCGATGGTCTCGATGCGAGATGTGAGGGATGACATCGATGTCACGTATTTGTCATATTTTCACGCTGTAATCGTCACCGTTCTGTCACGGCCGGAAGGTTGTCCGCTGCACGCGCGCCTCCTCCGGCGGCTCACTCGAGGCCTGTCATGAGCTCCAAGACCGTACTCATCGTTGACGACGAGCCCTCCATCCGCGAAATGATCGCGGTGGCGCTGGAGATGGCCGACTACCGCGTGCTGGAGGCGGACAACGCCCAGAGCGCCCACGCCATGGCGCTGGACCACAAGCCGGACCTGATGCTGCTCGACTGGATGATGCCGGGCACCAGCGGGATCGAGCTGGCGCGCCGCCTCAAGCGCGAGGAGGCCACCGCCGAGATGCCGATCATCCTGCTCACCGCCAAGGGCGAGGAGGACAACAAGGTCCAGGGGCTCGAAGCAGGCGCCGACGACTACATCACCAAGCCGTTCTCGCCGCGCGAGCTGGTAGCCCGGCTCAAGGCCGTGCTGCGCCGGGCCACGCCACCGGGCATCGAGGAGGCGGTCGAGGTCGAGGGGCTCAAGCTCGATCCCGCCAGCCATCGCGTCACCTCCCACGGCAGCGCGCTGGAGATCGGCCCCACCGAGTACCGCCTGCTGCAGTTCTTCATGACCCATCAGGAGCGCGCCTACACGCGTAGCCAGTTGCTCGATCAGGTCTGGGGTGGCAACGTCTACGTCGAGGAGCGCACCGTCGACGTGCATATCCGCCGGCTACGCAAGTCGCTGGGCGAGAAGCACCAGCATCTGATCCAGACGGTGCGCGGCACCGGTTACCGCTTTTCGATCAGGGAGTAAGTCGCAGCGTGCGCTACTGGATCAACGAGCTGTGGCGCCTTGGCTACATGCTGTTCGGGCTCGGCGCGATGGGTACGCTGCTGGGCGAGCTGTTCGGCGCGCTGTTTGCCGGCCTCGGCTGGGGGCTGGCCGCGGGGCTAGGGCTCTACGTCTTCCTGCATCTACGCCACGTGCGCCTGCTCTATGTGTGGCTGCTGCGCCATCCGCGCGAGGCGCCGCCGCCCGGTACCGGCGTCTGGGGCGATCTGTTCGACCGCCTCTACACCTACCAGAAAGCGCAGAGCCAGATGCAGCAACGGCTGCGCGATATCCTGCGGCGCATCCAGGACTCCTGCGAGGCGATGCGCGACAGCGTGGTGATGCTCGATCCGCGCGGCGACCTGGAGTGGTGGAACAGCGCCGCCTCCGACATGCTCGGCCTGCAGCCCGACCACGACCGCGGCCAGCCGATCACCAACCTGCTGCGCGATCCGCGCTTCATCGACTACTTCGAGGCCCGCGACTACCGCGAGCCGCTCATGATCCCCTCGCCGATCGACGCCGCGCACACCCTGCAGTTCCATATCACCCTGTTCGGCGACGACGAGCGCCTGCTGATGGTGCGCGACGTGACCCGGCTGCACCAGCTGGAGATGATGCGCCGCGACTTCGTCGCCAATGTCTCCCACGAGCTGCGCACCCCGCTGACCGTGCTGGCGGGCTATCTGGAGACCTACTCCGACCACGCCGATCAGCTGCCGACCCGCTGGCAGCGCGGTTTCTCGCAGATGCAGGCGCAGACCACGCGGATGCAGAACCTGGTCGAGGATCTGCTGCTGCTGTCACGCCTGGAGATCGACAGCCCCAATGACGACCGCGACGCCATCGATGTGCGCGCCCTGCTCGAGAGCATCGTCGACGACGCCCGCGGGCTGAGCGCGGGGCACCAGCAGATCGCGCTGCAGGTCGACGAGCCTCATCGCCTGCTCGGCAACACCAAGGAGATTCGCAGCGCGGTCTCCAACCTAGTCTTCAACGCCGTGCGCTACACCCCCGAAGGCAGCCGTATCACCCTGCGCTGGAAGCCCTGGCACGATGGCGCCGCGATCGAGGTGGAGGACGACGGCGAGGGCTTCGACCCGGTGCACATCCCGCGCCTGACCGAGCGCTTCTACCGCGTCGACAAGGGGCGCAGCGCCGCCACCGGCGGTACCGGCCTGGGGCTGGCCATCGTCAAGCACGTGCTGCTGCGCCACGATGCTCAGTTGGAGATCGTCAGCCGACCCGGCATGGGCGCCCGCTTCCGCTGCGTCTTCCCCGCCACGCGTCTGATCACAAACGACGAAGGCAACACGCCGGCGATCTCGGCGCAGCCATGAACGCCGCGGGCGGCACTGCGCGGCCCGGCTCTTTCCGCCTTTTCACGCACGGCTGCCCTACGCTAGCTGTCCCCTGGCTCTCGCTGGCCTCTGGCTCTTACTGGTCTCAGCATTAGATCCACTCTCCATCAGCTCACGATTGAGCGGGCCTTTTTCCATCGACCCTTTTTCCATCGACCCTTTCCCATCGCCCCTTTTTATCGCACCGGGTTCGTCGCGCACGCTTCCATGGCAACGGCGCGATGCGCAGCGGATTGTTATCTAAATCTTAAGTAGGTGCTGCCGATAAAGTGAGCGGACTAGTAATACATTCCTCTACATGAATCGGCAGATACCTCGGATAAGGACGGCTTTCGCGATGACGATGCGGCAAAAACTCTGGATCACGGTGGGATTGATGTGGTTCGGCATGCTGGTGCTGGTGGGCTGGATGGCCCTGGAAAAGCGCGACACCCTGATGGCCGAGCGGGTCCAGAGTCTCAAGAGCTTCGTCGCCAGCGCCCAGACGCTGGTACAGCGCTACGCTGATCGCGCCGCCCAGGGTGAGTTCAGCGTCGAAGCGGCGCAGGACTTCGCCCGGCGCAATCTGTCGGCGCTCGATCTCGACGGCAGCTATGTCTACGCCTTCAACGGCAAGATTCACCTCGTCTATCACCCCAAGCGGGCGATCGGCACCGACATGAGCAACTTCCGTGACGACAACGGCGTCTACTTCTATCGCGAGCTGAAAGCGCTGGCCGACTCGCCCGACGACGGCACCCTGGAATACACCTCGACCAACGCCGACGGCGAGGACGTCTCGCGCATCAACTACGTGCGCCATGTCCCCGCCTGGGACTGGTATCTCGCCGCCAACGTCTATGTCAGCGACATCCAGCACGCGTTCTGGATGGGGGTGCTCAAGATGAGTCTGATCGCCGGCACGATCGGCATCGCGATCACCCTGGTGATGGCGTGGATCATCCGCAGCGTGCTGGGTGATCTGGGCGGCGACCCACGCCACGCGCGTAACGCGGTGCAGGGCATCGCCGAGGGCGACCTGACCCGGGCGCTGACGCTCAAGCCCAATGACCGCCATAGCCTGCTGCACGCCATCGAGGGTATGCGCGTGCATCTGGCCGAGGCCCTGGGCGGCGTGCGTCAGGCCTCCACCACCATCACCGTGGGCGTGGGGCAGATTCACAGCGGCAACCAGGACCTGGCGGCACGTACCGACCAGCAGGCCGCCTCGATCGGCGAGACCGCCTCGAGCATGGAGCAGTTGACCCAGACCGTACGTCAGAACGCCGAGAACGCGCGCCAGGCCAATGGCCTCGCCGGCCAGGCGCGCAGCACCGCCAGCGAAGGCGGGGCGATGATGGATCAGGTCGTCTCCACCATGCAAGGCATCACCGACAGCTCGCGCCAGGTGACCGACATCGTCGAGGTGATCGACTCGATCGCCTTCCAGACCAATATCCTCGCCCTCAACGCCTCGGTGGAAGCGGCCCGCGCCGGCGAGCAGGGGCGCGGCTTCGCCGTGGTCGCCAACGAGGTACGCACGCTGGCCAGCCGCAGCGCCGACGCCTCGCGTCAGATCCGCGAGCTGATCGATGCCTCCAACCGCAAGATCGAAGCGGGGTCGAGGATCGTCGCCGAGGCCGGCGAGACCATCGGTCGGGTGGTCGAGTCGGTCTCGCGCATGACCGATCTGATCGAGGAGATCTCGGTCGCCTCCGCCGAGCAGTCCAACGGCATCGACCAGGTCAACGAAGCCGTGGTGCAGATGGATCAGGTCACCCAGCAGAATGCCTCGCTGGTGCAGCAGGCGAGCAGCGCCGCGGCCAGTCTCAACGAACAGGTCCAGCGCCTGGAGCAGGCCCTGGCCGGCTTCCGCATCGCCGGGGCCGAGTCGCGCCCGATGGCGACGGCCACGTCCGCACCCCAGGTGTCGACGCCAGCGCCCCAGGTGGCAGCGCCCCAGGTGGTAGCGCCAGCCACCCGTCTGAGCGCGACCCGCCGGCCGGCCATGGCCACCACCGAGGACGACTGGGAGTCGTTCTAAGCGCCACACAGCGCACTCCCACACCCGCGGGGCCGGCATGCCGGCCCCGCTCTCTTTGCCCCCTCCAGCCGACGCCATCACGACTCAAGCGCTAATTTCCTAACCCTCCGACAATGGGCGCCGGTGGCAGAGCAAAGCGAGGGTCCTTTGCCAGGGATGGCAAAGTTAGCGCCCAGGGAGGGGTTTACAGCGTCCTCGCGACGTCCTGCCACCGGCCCACTTCGTTTACCGGCTACAACAGGCGCTCCAGACCTGCAGCAACGACAGGTTAAGATGGGCGCCTTTCTCTCTGCCGGAGCGCCGTACCCATGCTGCCGATCACCCGCCTGCGATCTCGCCCCACTGGACGCCACCCGTATCGCGCTGCAAGCGCCCTGCTCCTGGCCGCGACGCTATGGCTGTGGGCCGCCGCTGGCGTGGCGGCACCGGTCGCGATCACCTTCCCCGCCAGCGTCGAACAGGGCTCGGTGGTGATCGGGCGGGTGCCGCCGGGCAGCCAGGTACGGGTGGCGGGGCACACGCTGCGGGTCACCGGCTACGGTACTGTGGTGTTCGGCGTCGGCCGCGACGCCCAGGGCGCGCAGTCGATCGAGATCGTCACCCCGGATGGCCGACAGCAGCAGGCGTCGGTGGCGATCACCCCGCGCGACTGGCCGATCGAACGTATCGATGGCGTGCCGCCGAAGACGGTCTCGCCGCCGCCCAAGATCGCCGCCCGCATCGCCCGCGAGCAGGCCGCGGTGAGCGCCCAGCGCCAGCGTGACGACGATCGGGTCGGCTTCGCCGAGGCCTTCATCTGGCCGGTGAAGGGGCGCATCAGCGGGCGCTTCGGCAATCAGCGGGTCTACAACGGCACCCCCGGCTCGGCCCACTCGGGCATGGATATCGCCGCCGCCACCGGCACCCCGGTAAAGGCGCCGGCCAGCGGCGTGATCACCTTCGCCGACGACCTCTACCTCACCGGCGGCACCGTGCTGCTCGACCACGGCTACGGCATCAGCTCCAACTTCCTGCATCTGTCGCGGATCGACGTCGCGGTGGGCCAGCACGTCGACCAGGGCGAGGTGATCGGCGCGGTGGGTGCCACCGGTCGGGCCACCGGGCCGCACCTGCATTGGGGCATGAACTGGTTCGATACGCGTATCGATCCGCTGCTGGTGCTCGAGCGCACGCGCTAGGCGTGGTGAGCCGACAGCCCACCGCTCAACCCGCCTCGCGCTTCCAATAACCCGTGATCAGATGCTGCCCCTTGGCCAGGGCGAACTCCTGCTTCAAGCGCTTGCGCAGGCGCTGGCTGACCTCGGCCTCGCCGGCGAACCACACGAAGCGGTCACTGTCCGCCGTCGGCAGCGCCGCGACCACCGCGCTGGCGAGCTGTTCGCTGGGGGCGTGGCCCTGGCAGCGATAGCACCAGTGCAAATGCGCGCCGGGGTGAGCCGGCAGCGTGAGCCGATCCGCCGGCGACTCGACCTCCAGCCACGCCTCGATGCGCGCCGCGGCCGGCAGCGTCTCGAGCAGGCGTGAGATCGCCGGCAGCGCGGTTTCGTCCCCCGCCAGCAGATAGTGCGCAGCGCTGGCGACACCGCGCCCGTAGGGCCCGGCCATACCGCAGAGATCGCCGGGCCGGGCGCGGCGGGCGAAGTCACCGCCCGGCCCCGGCGCCGCATGCAGCAGGAAGTCGATCTCGACCTCGCCGCGCTCGCGATCCAGGCGCCGGATGGTGTAGTAGCGGATCGCCGCGCGCACCTCTTCCGGCGGCCACAGCGTGGCGCCCTCCTCCGTCGGTCGCGGCCACTGCGGCCGCGCCAGCCCCGGCGGCGGAAAGTGCAGGCGCACGTGCCACTCCTCGTCGTGGTCGAAGCGCGCCAGGTCCTCACCGGCCAGGGTCAGCCGGCGCATGCTCGGCGACAGCGCCTCGCTCTTGACCACGCGCATCTCGCGGAAGTTGGCGAAGGTCGGCGCGGCAACGACATCGCCATGCCAGTGCAATGGCACGGCGTTGTCGCCGGCGAACAGCGTCGCATAGTGCTCGATCACGCTGCGCAGCGTCTCCAGGCCGTCGCGGGTGGCGGCACACGCCGCCAGGCGCAGGCCGACCCGGATAGCGGTGAAGCTCGCCTCGCCGCCGGGCAGCTCGACCACGATGCTGGCACCTTCACTGCGATAGCCGACATCGTACTCATCCAGAAAGGCTCTCAGGCGCGATTGAAAATTATTTACATCAGTAAGCGTCAGTGTGGCATCGCAGCGAAGTGCAGTCATGATGTCGAACCGTCAGCGGGATGGCGCGGGAAACGCGAGGAGGCGTCACAAGGCGGGCCGGCGAGCGCCAGCATCGAGCGACAGCCTAGCAGACATGGCGTGTCGGGATACAGGCCCCAGACGCAGCATGCCCCCGTCGAGGCGGGGGCATGGCAGGGTCACGTAGCCCGGCTGCGTGCCGGGCGCGGTGAGCCGATCAGGCAGTCGCTTCGGCGTAGCGGCGGTTGACCTCATCCCAGTTGATGACGTCGAAGAAGGCCGCGATGTAGTCCGGGCGCTTGTTCTGATACTTCAGGTAGTAGGCGTGCTCCCACACGTCCAGACCCAGGATCGGCGTCAGGCCGTCCATCAGCGGGCTGTCCTGGTTGAGGGTGTTGATGACCTTGAGCTTCTTCTCCGGGGTCACCACCAGCCACGCCCAGCCGCTACCGAAACGACCGGTGGCCGCCTTCTTGAACTCCTCTTTGAAGTTCTCGTAGCCGCCGAGTTCGCTGTCGATCGCCTCGGCGACCTTGCCGGTCGGGGCACCGCCGCCATCTTTGGACATCACGGTCCAGAACAGCGAGTGGTTGGCGTGGCCGCCGCCGTTGTTGATGACCGCCTGGCGCTTGTCCTGCGGCACCTTGTCGATGTCGGCCATCAGTTTGTCGACCGGCACGTCTTCCAGCCCGGTGCCTTCCAGCGCGGCATTCAGGTTGTTGACGTAGGTCTGATGGTGACGGGAGTGGTGGATCTCCATCGTCATCGCATCGATCTTGGGTTCCAGCGCGTCGTAGGCGTACGGCAGTGACGGTAAGCTATGAGCCATGATCAAACTCCCTTTCTCAAGAGGCACGGGCGCCTCGCGGGTGAATAACAATAGTGGAATCACTACATAAATGCCTGCACGAGCGAGTGGCTGCGTTACGCGGTACTCGAAAGCTCGCCTAACCCAATGTTATGTCTCGCTTTCTGCGTTCCGGGCGCCTTGCCCTTCATCTCGTTCGGCGATTTATTCAGCGCTTCCATAGTGAGCAGCGCGCGGCGGTGTCAAACCGATCGGCACCGTCTGGCGCCCTGCCTTTTTGACGCTAACCTGCTGATCTTCAGTGCCTTTTACAAAGCCGCCCGACGCGGAGCGACTTGGCAAAAATGTCGTCTTACACCACCTACATGGCGTGCCCCAGGGGCGCTTTCAACCCCGTGGGCGGGTTTTTTTCCGGGCCTGCGTGTCGGGCACGTGCATGACCGCCCCGCCGCGCTGCCAGACGCCGCTCACAGCACCTGGGTGAACACGAACATCAGCATGAACCCCAGCAGCACGCCGGCGGTGGCGAAGCTCTCGTGGCCCTTGCGGTGCGACTCGGGAATCACCTCGTGGCTGATCACGAACAGCATGGCACCGGCAGCAAAGGCCAGCCCCACCGGTAGCAGCGCCGAGGCCAGATTGACCGCCAGCGCGCCGACGATACCGCCGACCGGCTCCACCAGACCGCTGATCAGTGCCGCCAGCAGCGCCATGCCGCGTGAATAGCCGATGGCGATCAAGCCCAGCGCCACGATCAGCCCCTCGGGCAGATTCTGGATGCCGATCCCCAGCGTCAGCGCCAGCCCGGCGGAGACGTCGCCGGTGCCGTAGCCCACACCCACCGCCACCCCCTCGGGGAAGTTGTGGATGGTGATGGCGAGCACGAACAGCCAGATACGCCGAATCTGCAGCGCATCGGCCCCACTCTGCTTGCCCAGGGCGAAGTGCTCGTGGGGCAGCAGGCGCTCGATCGCCAGGATGGTGACTCCGCCCAGGGTCATGCCGGCGCAGACGATGGCCAGCGCCGGCCACTGGCTGCGGCTCAGCGTCAGCGCCTCCTCGAACCCCGGCAGCATCAGCGAGTAGGCGGTGGCCGCCAGCATCACGCCGGCGCCGAAGCCCATCAGTGAATCCTCCAGCCGCTGGCTGATGCGCCGCAGCAGCAGAATCGGCAGCGCCCCCACCGGGGTGAACAACCCCGCGATCAGGCTCGCCAGAATCCCCGCCTGGACATTGCCCAGCGCGGCGAAGCTCTCGTGCAGGCCGGTGAGAGAGACCCCCGCCAGCAGTATGGCGGCCACCAGCAGCAGCGCCCCGAGGCCACGCTGCCAACTCACGACATCACGCAGATCCGACATATCGACCTCAGCGCGCCGGCACGGGAAGAGAGCGGTAGTAGCGGTCCCACAGCATCACCCCGCCGGCCACACCGCCCGGCAGCAGCACCAGATTGAGCAGTGGCACCCAGGTCGCCAGCGACATGCAGCCGCCATAGGTGAGGGTCGGCCACCAGCGCGCGCGCAGCCGTCGGCGCATGTCGGTGAACGCGACCTGGTTGTTGTCCATGGGGTAGTCGAGATACTGGATCGCCATCATCCAGGCGGAGAACGCCGCCCACAGGAAGGGGGTGATCAGGTTGAGCCCGGGCACGAAGCCGAGCAGGAACAGCAGCGCCATGCGCGGCAGCAGGTAGCCCAGCTTGACCAGCTCGCGCCCCAGGGCGTCGACGCCGGTCTTGATCCAGCCGCGCTCGTCGCTGGGCGGGCGCCCGGTGAGGCGAGTCTCCACCTTTTCGGCGAGAAAGCCGTAGAACGGTGCCGCAATGAGGTTGGAGACCAGGGTGAAGGTGAAGAACACCATCAGCACCAGCGCGACCACCAGCAGCGGCCAGATCAGCCACTCCAGCCACTCGAGCCAGCTGGGCACCTGGCGCATGCCGTAGTCGAGCCAACCGCCGAAGTTGCCGATCAGATAGTAGATGGCGCCGCCGTAGAGCAGCAGGTTGACCACGATCGGGCCGATGACGAAGCGCCGCAGGCCCGGTTCGAGTACCAGCCGGGTCCCACGGACGATCGCTTGCAGGGAGTAGATCATTCGAATTCCGCCATCCGGACAGTGCGTTGCAAGATCGACAAGCTAACACAGTCCGCGCCCCCGGCAAGCTAGCCTGGCGTCACGGCGGGGGCAATCGCCCGACTCAGCCCTGGTCGGGCTTGTCGTCGCGCTTGATGCTGTGCTTTTCCGCCGGGCCGCTCTGGCCCAGCGAGGCGGCATCGAGCTTGTCGATCGAGGTGTGGCGGATATCGCGGCCCTTGACCAGATAGACCACGTGCTCGGCCAGGTTGTCGGCATGGTCGCCGATCCGCTCGAGGGCGCGCAGCACCGTCATCACGTTGAGAATGCCGCTGATCGAGCGCGGGTCTTCCATCATGAAGGTGGAGAGCGAGCGCATGGCGGAGGTGTACTCGGTATCCACCGAGTCGTCTTCCTGCAGCACGCTCAGCGCCAGATCGGTATCGAAGCGAGCGAAGGAGGTCAGGGCGTCGCGCAGCATGCGGCGCACGTGCTCGCTGATGTGGCGGATCTCGACGCTACCCTGGGGGATGCGCCCGGCATCGATCAGATCGATGGCGTTGCGGGCGATCTTGTTGGCTTCGTCGCCCATGCGCTCGAGGTCGTTGGTGGCGCGGATCACCGCGATCACCAGACGCAGGTCGGAGGCCGCCGGCTGGCGCCGGGCCAGGATGCGCACGCACTCCTCGTCGATCTTGAGCTGCAGGTCGTTGACGCTGGTGTCGTTGTCGCGCACGCGGGTGGCCAGCGTACTGTCCCCTTCGAGCAGCGCCGAGATGGATTCCTGCAGCTGCTTTTCGACCAGGCCACCCATGGCCATCAGCTGGCTCTTGAGCGCTTCGAGATCCTGGTTGAACTGCTGCGAGATGTGCTGGCTGTGGGTATCGCTGGTGATATCCATCGAGGGCTCCGAAAGGACGAGACGTCAGGGCGATGGCCGTACGCGGACGGCGTGGGCGTATTACCACCTATCGCAGCATGGTGCCGCGATTTTATTGCAAGCATATGACACCGGCCCGGCGATCATAGCGCTCTGGTCATTACAGCGCTCTGGCGGTCACAGCGGCGTCAGCTTGGCAAAGCCCAGCACCAGCCACTTGTCGCCTTCGCCCTCGAAGCTGACATGGACCCGGGCGCGTGCGCCCTCGCCTTCGGCGTCCAGAATCACCCCTTCGCCGAACAGCGGGTGGCTGACACGCTGGCCCAGGGCCAGCGAGGGCAGCTCGTCGCCACCCTCGACGCTCTGCTGGCGCGCCACGCCGACGCTCGGCCGCGAGGTCACCGGACGCGACACCTGGCCGCGCAGACGGACCTCCTCGAGCAGCGCCTCGGGGATCTCGCGCAGAAAGCGCGACGGCCGCGCCATCGTCTCGCGGCCGTGCAGGCGGCGAATCTCGGCGTAGGTGAGATAGAGCTTGCGCATCGCCCGGGTCAGGCCGACATAGCAGAGCCGGCGCTCTTCCTCGAGACGCCCCGGCTCCTCCAGCGACATCTTGTGCGGGAACAGCCCCTCCTCGATGCCGGCGACGAATACCACCGGGAACTCCAGTCCCTTGGCCGAGTGCAGCGTCATCATCTGCACGCAGTCCTCGAACTCGTCGGCCTCGTGGTCGCCGGCGTTGAGCGCCGCCTCGGCCAGGAACGGCTCCAGTGCCGCCGCGCCCTCACCGGCCTCCTGCAGGTCGATCGGGTTGCCTTCGCTCTGCTGGAAGGCGCGCGCGGCGTTGACCAGCTCCTCCAGGTTCTCGACCCGCGCCTGGCCCTTCTCGCCCTTCTCGTTGCGGTGATGCTCGACCAGCCCGGTGAGCGTGATCACGTGATCGATGATCTCGTGCAGCGCCATCCCCGCGGTGTCGTTGTCGAGCCGTTCGATCAGCTCGGCGAAGGCGTTGACCGCGTTGCCGGCGCGCCCCTTGAGGGTGGCATCGCCCAGGCTGTCGTGGAGCGCCTGCCACAGCGAGACGCCGGTATCGCGGGCGCGCATGCGCAGGATCTCGACCGTGCGCGTGCCGATGCCCCGCGCCGGCACGTTGATCACCCGCTCCAGCGAGGCGTCGTCCTCGCGGTTGAGCAGCAGGCGCAGATAGGCCAGGGCGTTCTTGATCTCGAGCCGCTCGTAGAAGCGCTGGCCGCCGTAGATGCGGTACGGCACGCCGCTGCGGATCAGCGCCTCCTCGATCACCCGCGACTGGGCGTTGGAGCGGTAGAGCACCGCCATCTCGCGCCGGGCGTGGCCGTTGCGGTGCTGCTCGTTGATGGTGTCGACGATGAAGCGCGCCTCGTCGAGATCGTTGAAACCGGCGTAGACCGAGATCTTGTCGCCGGCGTCGCCGTCGGTCCACAGCTCCTTGCCCATGCGCCCGGTGTTGTGGCTGATCAGGGCGTTGGCGGCATCCAGAATGGCACTGGTGGAGCGGTAGTTCTGCTCCAGGCGCACCGTGCGCGTGTCGCGGAATTCGCTCTCGAAGCGGCGGATGTTCTCGACCCGCGCGCCGCGCCAGCCGTAGATCGACTGGTCGTCGTCGCCGACCACCGTCATGCAGGCGCTCTCGCCGTCGCCTTCGGTGCCGGCGAGCAGCTTGAGCCAGGCGTACTGCAGGGTGTTGGTGTCCTGGAACTCATCGACCAGGATATGCCCGAAGCGCTCGCGGTAGTGCTTGAGCAGCGCCGCGTTGTCGCGCAGAAGCTCCAGGCTGCGCAGCAGCAGCTCGCCGAAATCGACCAGCCCGCCGCGCTCGCAGGTCAACTGATAGCGCTCGTAGAGATCGACCATCTGCGCCATGTAGGCGTCACCGTGGGTGGCGACCTGGGACGGGCGCAGGCCCTCTTCCTTGCAGCCACTGATGAAGTACTGCACCTGCTTGGGCGGGAAGCGTTCATCGTCGACGCCGTGGTCGCGCAGCAGGCGCTTGACCAGCCGCAGCTGATCGTCGCTGTCGATGATCTGGAAGTGCTGCGGCAGGCGCGCATCGTGCCAGTGGGTGCGCAGCAGACGGTGAGCGATGGAGTGGAAGGTACCCACCCACAGGCTGCGCAGCGAGACGCCCTGCAGCGCCTCCAGACGGGTACGCATCTCGCGCGCCGCCTTGTTGGTGAAGGTCACCGCCAGGATGGCGTAGGGCGAGACACCCTCGGCCTGCAACAGCCAGGCGATGCGATGCACCAGCACCCGGGTCTTGCCCGACCCGGCGCCGGCCAGCACCAGCATGTTGCCGGGCGCGGCGGCCACGGCGTCGCGCTGGTTGGCGTTGAGGGAGTCGATGAGTGCCGAGACGTCGTCCATGGAGAGCTGCGAGACCTGCGGTTGGAGAAGCGGCCGGCGCGGCCACACGCAGGCCGGCACGGCCCGAAGGCACGTGCCGGCCTGCTCATATGACGGCCGCGCAACGAACTACCAGTCTACCACAGCCGCCGTTTGCCCCGGCGCCCGCTGCGGGCGCCGGGCCACGCTCAGCGCTTGCTCGCGGCGTCCTCGGCGGCAGCGCGGATGGCGGCGTCCTGCGGGCGCTCGGTGGCCGAGGGCGTCGACGAGCCCGGAGCCTGCTGCTTGGCGTCCAGCGGCTTGCCGTGGTCGTGGGTGGTGCCGGCGGGCCCGGCGCTGGCCTCGGCGGCGGCCTGGGTGGTCGGCGTGGCCGAGGCGCGGCGGGCGGCACCGGCGTCGCTCTCGCTGTCGGAGGCCGCACGCTGGCGGGTGATGGCTTCGGGCTTGGGCGGCGGCTCGATCACGGTTTCATGGTGCATATCGGCGAGTTTCTCGGCCCCCTTGGCCACGTGGTGGTACAGGTCGCGGTAGTCCTCGACCATGCGCGTCATAGTGGCCGAGACCTGCTCGAAATGCTCACGCACCTCGTCCTTGTAGGCCTTCTGCTCACGATGCAGTTCGCGCATCGGCTCGGTGTTGTGCCCTCCGAGCTTGGCCCCCAGCCAGTAACCCACCAGCACGCCCACGGCGCCCACCGCCACGACGATCGCGATCCAGGGCCCTACGCCAATGCTCTCCATACTCCGCTGCCTCTCGGTTATCGATGAAATCGGGCGCTCGTGCCCCGGCCATAAGAGAAACGCTGAATAAATCGACGAGCGAGATGAAGCGCAAGGCGCATGGAACACAGAACACGAGACATAACAGGGGGTTAGGCGAGTGTTCGAGTACCACGCAACGCAGCGATTCGCTAGCGCAGGCATTTATGCAGCGTTCTCAAGAGACCGAAAGCGAGCACTTATGGTTCCTTACCTAAGCATAATTCAGCCACCGTCGGCCAGCCCGACAGGTCTCGCCGTGGGCTTCGGTTCAGTGGCATCGGCCCAGAGTGACATCGACTCAATGAAAGTCGCGGCTGCGCGGGGCGAGGCCGTCGAGCAGCGCGCTGAGGTCGATCAGGCGCCGGGCAATGACATGGCGCACGCCCTGATGACACTCGTGGCGCCCCACCACCCGCAGCAGGCGCGCCTCCAGCAGCACGCGGCGGTAGCGCTCGGCGAGCCGCTTCCACACCACCACGTTGACCAGCCCGAACTCGTCCTCGAGGGTGAGAAAAGTCACACCCTTGGCCGAGCCCGGGCGCTGGCGCCCGACCACCAACCCGGCCACGTTGACCCCGATATCGCCGGGCAGCGTGGCCAGACGGCGCGAGTCCACCACCCCGCCGAGGCCGCGGGCCTGGCGCAGCAGCGCCAGCGGGTGCGGGCCCAGCGTCGTGCCGACGCTGGCGTAGTCGGCGCGCACCGCCTCGGCCACCGCCATGGGCGGCAGCGCGAGCGCCGCCTCCTCCCCCTCCAGCTCGCCGAACAGCGGCAGCGTGGTCTCGATACCCGCCACCGCCCAACGCGCCTGGTGGCGGTCACCGACGAGCGCCGCCAGGGCACCGGCATCGGCCAGCCGCGACATCACCGCCGGCTTGACCCCGGCACGCGCGGCCAGCCGCGCCACGCTATCGCAGCCGGGCGTGTCGCGCGCCGCCAGCAGGCGCTCGGCATCGGCCTCGGCGAGCCCCTGGATCATGTGCAGACCGAGGCGGATCGCCAGCTCGCCGGTGTCCGCGCCGACGTGTTCGTCCACCGGTTCCAGGGTGCTCTCCCACTGGCTCAGGCGAATATCGACCGGGCGCACCTCGACCCCGTGGCGGCGAGCGTCCTGTAGTACCTGATCGGGCGAGTAGAAGCCCATCGGCCAGCTGTTGATCAGCGCACAGGCGAAGATCGCCTGCTCGTGGCACTTGAGCCAGCAGCTGGCATAGGTGAGCAGGGCGAAGCTGGCGGCGTGGGATTCGGGGAAGCCGTAGCTGCCGAAGCCCTTGATCTGCTCGAACAGGCGCTCGGCGAACGCCTGCGTATAGCCCCGCGCCAGCATGCCCTCGACGATCCGCTGGCGGTGGTGTTCGAGCCCGCCGTGGCGCTTCCACGCCGCCATCGAGCGGCGCAGCTGGTCCGCCTCACCGGGGGTGTAGCCGGCCGCCGCCACCGCCAGCGCCATCACCTGCTCCTGGAACAGCGGCACGCCGAGGGTGCGCGCGAACACCGCCTCGACCTCCGCCGAGGGGTAGGTGATCGGCTCTTCGCCGCTGCGCCGCTTGAGATAGGGGTGCACCATGTCGCCCTGGATCGGCCCCGGGCGCACGATCGCCACCTCGATCACCAGATCGTAGAAGGTGGCCGGCTTCAGCCGCGGTAGCATCGCCATCTGCGCGCGGGACTCGATCTGGAACACGCCCAGGGTGTCGGCGCGCTGGATCATGGCGTAGGTCTCGGGGTCCTCCGCGGGCAGGTCCGCCAGGCCGTAGTCGAGGCCGCGGTGGCGGCGCAGCAGGTCGAAGCTGCGCCGCAGCACCGTGAGCATGCCCAGGGCGAGCACGTCGACCTTCATCAGCCCGACCAGATCGAGATCGTCCTTGTCCCACTGGATCACGGTACGCTCGGCCATGGCCGCGTTCTCCACCGGCACCAGGGTATCGAGCGGGGCGTCCGAGATGACGAAGCCGCCGGGGTGCTGGGACAGATGGCGCGGAAAACCGATCAGGCTCGCGGCCAGCACCAACAGCCGCCGCAGCGGCGGCTCTTCGGGGACGAAGCCGTACTCGCGCAGGCGCGCCGCATCGGGTATCTCATCGCTCCAGCGCCCGGCACAGCGCGCCAGCTGGTCGATACGCTCGGGGGCGAAGCCCAGCGCGCGGCCGATATCGCGGATCGCGCCGGCGGCATGATAGTGGCTGACCACCGCGGTCAACGCCGCACGCTGGCGGCCATAGCGGCGGAAGACGTACTGGATCACCTCCTCGCGGCGGGCATGCTCGAAATCGACGTCGATGTCCGGCGGCTCGTTGCGCTCCGGCGAGATGAAGCGCTCGAACAGCAGCGCGCTATGGGCCGGGTCGATCGAAGTGATGCCGAGGGCAAAGCAGACCGCCGAGTTGGCCGCCGAGCCGCGCCCCTGGCACAGGATGCCCTCGCCGCGGGCAAAGGCGACGATGTCGTGCACGGTCAGGAAGTAGTGCTCGTAACCCAGCGCGGTGATCAGCGCGAGCTCGTGGTCGAGCTGACGCTGCACCGTCTCCGGTACGCCATCGGGCCAGCGCCGCCGTGCGCCCTGGCGGGTCAGCTCGGCGAGCCACGCCGCCGGAGTCTGCCCCGCCGGCACCACTTCATGGGGATAGGTGTACTCGAGTTCGCCGAGATCGAAGTGGCAGCGTGCCGCCAGTGCCACGCTCTCCGCCAGCAGCTCGGCGGGGTAGATCGCTGCCAGCGCGGCACGCGTACGCAGATGGCGTTCGCCGTTGGGGAACAGCGTATCGCCGGCCTCGAACACGCTCTGGTGCTGGCGGATCGCGGTCAGGCAGTCCTGCAGCGCGCGCCGCCCGCGGGCGTGCATGTGCACATCGCCCGCGGCCACCAGCGGTATCTTCAGCGTTGCCGCCAGGGCCTGCCAGCGGGTTAGCCGGGCAGCATCGTCGAGCCCCTGGGTGAAACCGTAGTGCAGCTCCGCTGCCAGCCACAGCCGGCCGGGGAAGTAACCGGCCAGGCGCGCGCCTGCCGCGAGCGTGGCGCTGTCGCCCGGCAGCCACAGCGCGAACAGGCCGGCACCGCCGTCGAGCGCGGCCAGGTCGCTGTCGTAGAGCCGGTACTCACCCTTGGGCGCGCGGCCGCGAATCCGCGTCAGCAGCCCGCACAGCTGGGCATAGCCGTGACGGTTCTCCACCAGCAGCACCAGCTTGAGGCCGCTCTCGCTACGCAGTTCGGCACCCACGATCAGGCGCACCCCGTGGGCCCTGGCGGCCTGCCAGGCACGCACGATGCCGGCCAGGGTCGCCTCGTCGGTGATCGCCAGCGAGTGATAACCAAGCCGCGCGGCGCGGGCGAACAGTTCGTCCGCGGTGGAGGCACCGCGCTGGAAGCTGAAGGCGGAGAGACAGTGCAGCTCGGCGTAGGCGTTGGCCTCGTGGCCCGGCGATTCGTGGGCGCCCGCAGCCGCACCCGGGGGCGTTGTCTCATCATGGGCGCCCGTAGCCGCGCCGGAGCCCGTTGTCTCGTCGCCGTGGGCGGCCGCGCCGGCATCGTTGGCGGCATCGTTGGCGGCATCGCCGGGCGACCAGGCAGGCGGGCGGCTCATCCGAACCACCCGTGCAGATGGAAGCCCTCACCGCCGGGCTCGCGCCAGACCCAGGCATGGCGGCCATCGTGCCACTCGGCCAGATAGTAATCGCGACGCACGTCGTCACCATCCCACCAGCCGCTCTCGATCCGCTCAGGCCCGGCCAGCAGCCGGGCGATACCGGGCTCCGCCGGCGTCATCTCGGCGAGCAGCCAGCCGGGACGCAATCGGGCCTCGGGGGTGTCGGTGGCGCGCGGCCCGGCGGCGGCGAACACGGCGGCCTCGGGGCGGTGCTCGCGATGCTCGACCAGCGGCTTCAGCGCCGCCTCGCCCAGCCGCGCCACCAGCCGCTGATGCAGCGCCGCCCAGACCTGGGCTTGGCGCGCGGGGCCGGCCAGCAGCTCGCGGCGCACCGGGGCGTAGGGGGTGAACCGCGAGGCCGCCAGGGTCACGCTCAGCACCGGCCCTTCAAGACGCACCCGCTCGAGCTGCGCGCGGGTCAGTTCGAGCAGCGTCTCGGCGTCGCGCTGGGGGGCCAGCAAGCCAACCTCGAAGCGCTGCGCCGGGCCACCCTCCAGCCCCAGCACCAGGCTGAAACGCTCGACCCCGGCATCCTGGCCGCGCAGGAAAGCGCTCAGCTCCTGCAGCAGGCGCTTGAGCGGAAAGGCCAGCCCGGCGATGGCGTGCACCGGGCGCTCGAACTCGAAGCTGCGCGAGAAGTGCGTCGCCGGGCGATAGACTGCCAGCGCCAGCGGCCACTCCCCGCGCAGCTCGCCGAGATGGCGCATTACGCCGCCGCCGAAGCGCCGCGCCAGTGCCGGGCGCGGCAGCGTGAACAGCTCGCCGAGCCGGCGGAAGCCGCTGCGGTTCAAGGTCTGCACGCTCTCCGCCGCCAGCCCACTACGCGCCAGCGGCAGTCTCGCCAGCGCCGCTTCCAGCCCGGCGTCGTCCACTGCCAGGCCGTCGTGGGCATTGACCAGCACCCGCGCCGCCGCCGGATTGGGCGCCACCACCAGGCGGTGGGTAAACCCCAGGGCGGCGAGCTCGCCACGTAGCCGCGCCTCGAATGCCGGCCAGGGGCCGAACAGAGCCAGACTGCTGGCGACCTCGAACACCAGCGCATGCGGATAGTCGAGACTCACCTGCCCACTGTAGGCATAGGCCCAGGCGGCCAGACGCTGGCGCCAGCGCTCCACCGCCGCGGCCTCCAGCGGGGCGCAGTCAAGCGCCGGGCAGAACGCCTCGGCCAGCCCGCGCGGCTGGCCGGGTTTGACCCCCTGGTCGCGTGCGGCTTGATTCGCGGCACGAATGCGCTGGCGCGGCGGCGCGCCCTCGAGCAGCGCGAAAGGCGCCGTGGGGTCGTCACGCCGGCGCAGCGCCCCCTCCAGCGCCAGCCGCGGAAACAGCAGACAGGCCCAGCTCACGGCGTCACGCCCCCGCTTCGAGGGCGATGTGCGTGGCACGCGGCCACCCGCCGCGGCACTTGAGCACTTCCAGCGCCGGCGTGCGCCCGGTGCCCGGCGGATGGAGGCGCAGCCGTAGCGCCGCCGGTGAGGCCTCGCTGGCGCGCGCCAGCGGCCGATGCACGAAGCCCAGGGTATCGCCACTCGCCGCGGCCACCTGCAGCCGACGTAGCGCCCGCGCATCGGCCTGCGGCAGCCACGCCAGCACCGCCGCACAGCAGCCGGCCCGCAGGCACTGCTCGGTGGCCCAGAGCGCTTCGCGCCCGCTCACGTCGAGCCAGTGGCAGTGGTCGAGTTCGACCCCGGCGCGCCGCCAGGCCGCCGGATAGGGCAGCGCCGGCGGCGCCACCAGCACCACCGGGCGCTGCTCGCGAGTCAGACGTGCCAGCAGCGGCCACAGCAGCGCGAGCTCCCCGCTGCCGGCACCGCTACAGAGCAGCTCACTGATCGCCCCGCGCGGCCAGCCGCCCGCCGGGAGTGCCGCATCCAGCGTCGGGTGGCCACTGGCGACCGCGCTGGCGGGAGACTCGGCGGCGCTCTCCTGAGCGCGCCAGACGACGCGGCTATCGAGCAGCCGATCGAGCGCACTCACCGCCCGCGGCTCCGGCAATGGCACTGGCACTGGCACTGGCAACGCCAGGTACACCGGAGGCGGCAGCTCGCGGCAACGTGGCGGCAAAGCTGACGATGACACTCAGACATGGGCGACATCCCCCTGGCCTTCGAAGGGGATAGTGTCGCTCACAAACCCAAATACTGTCTATATATACAGTATTTGTGACATGCCTTGGCCCGGCAGCGAAGGGCGCCGCGCCGGCAGAGCGCGTCTGAGCGAACGAGTCCCGAACGAACGCATGGACCGCACGGGCGCGGCCCGGCAAGCGCCGGGGGAGCAGAGAAAAGGCGGAGAGAAGACAGAGAGAGCGGGATTCGAGAGCACGGCGTCCGAGAGCGCGGAACCGAGAAGGCGTGTGCGTCAGGCCGAAGACGAGGGGGTATTGGGCACCCGCAGCGTGCCCAGGCTGCGCTTGATCGCCTTGAGCTGGTCGCTGATCTGCGGGCCGCGATTCTTGGCCACGCCCACCGCCAGCACGTCGATGGTCAACAGATGCGCGATACGCGAGGTCATGGGGATATAGACCTCGGTGTCCTCCTGCACGTCCACCGGCAGCACCAGGCTCACCTCGTGGGCCAGCGGCGAGTCGCTGGGACACAGCCCGATCACCGTGGCGCCGGCCTTGACCGCGGTCTTGGCGCTGGCCAGCAGCGCCCGGGTGCGTCCGGTCTGGGAGATCGCCACCACCACGTCGCCGACCTTCAGCGTCGCCGCCGACATCGCCTGCATGTGCGGATCGGCGTAGGCCGAGGTCTGGATCTGCAGGCGGAAGAACTTGTGCTGGGCGTCGGCGGCGACCACGCCGGAGGCGCCATAGCCGTAGAACTCGACCCGATTGGCCACCGCCAGCGCGGCGATCGCGCGGCCCAGCGCCTCGTTGTCGAGGCTGTCGCGTACCTGCTCGAGGGTCTCGATGGTGGTATCGAAGATACCGTGGGAGAACTCGGAGACGCTCTCGGCATCGGTCAGCGAGAACTGCGCGTACTGGCTGCCCTTGGCCATCATCTGGGCCAGCTTGAGCTTGAACTCCTGGAAACCGGCCATGCCCATGGCGCGGCAGAAGCGCACCACCGTCGGCTCGCTCACCTGGGCTTCGCTGGCGAGATCGGTGATCCGCATCAGGATCACTTCTTCGGGGTGGCGCAGCACGAAACGGGCGACTTTCTGCTCGGAGCGCCGCAGGCGATCCATGTGCACACGCAGTTCGTCGAACAGCGAACGGCTCATGCCCGTCCCTCGTATCGCAGCATTATCGGTCTCGCTTTAGCGTGGGGTGGCTAGGGTCTATACGAAAACTGCCTGCGCTCGGCAATACGGCGTTAAAAATCGGCTCAAAATGCTCATTTACACCCCGTAAACTCCGCTTTTTCGTCGATTTTTGCCTTGTCTTACCTTCGCTCGCCGACTTTTCGTACGAACCCTAAGTATGCCCCACTCGCCGGGTGGGATCACGCGCCCACCGGGCGCCGAAAAAGGGAAAAAAGTCGGACGTCATGATCTTGTAAAGTTGGGTATAGTATGCATATCGGGCACCCAACCCGATGACCTGAGGATGCCAGGAGATTCGATCAATGAAGGACATTGAAAATCTTCACGCCCTGAAGAGCGAAATTTTCGACATTTTCATGCATCTCGAAGTCGACGAGCACGAGCAGCGCAAGCGTCGCGCCGCGGTACGCTACCTGAAGGCGCGTCGCGGTATCGAACAGCGCGCGGAGAGGCGCCGTCTACAGCAGCATATCGCCGAGCTGCCCGACTAGGGCGATCCATTCGGCACACCAGACGCCCCGCTGAGGGGGTGTCTGGCCCTCGGGGCAGCGCCACGCGGCCGCTGCCCTACCCCTTCTTTCGCGCCGATGCCGGCGCTAGGATTTGTACGAAAAGTCAGCGAGCGACGGCCAGACCGGGGCGCGTGGCTGAGACAAAAAATCGGCGAAAACGACACCGGGGCCCGGGAGCATCATGCCCCCGGGCCCCGGCCGTATGCGTCTTTCAGCTTGTGAAAACAGGCGCTTTCGAAACTCAAGCGCTTCCGAGCATCAGAGGCTGTTGAAGAACACCACGATGACGCCGATGGGGGCGACGTAACGCGACACGTAGTGCCACAGCACGCGTCCTTTCGGCCCCAGGCCCAGCTCCTGCTTGACGTCGTCGCTGTCCAGGAACCAGGCGGTGAAGACGATCACCGCGAGCCCGGTCAGCGGCAGCATCAGCTTGCTGGTGAGGGCATCGAGCAGATCGAAGACGTTGAAGCCGAACGGCTGGAAGCCGGACCAGAGGTTGAACGCCAGCAGCGCGGCGATCCCCAGGCTCCAGGTCGCCAGGGCGGCGACGAACGCCGAACCGAGTCGCGACAGCGGCGTGCGCTCTTCGAGGAACTCGGTGACCGGCTCCAGCAGCGAGATCGCCGAGGTCAGCGCGGCCACCGTGAGCAGGGCGAAGAAGATGGTGCCGAACGCCAGCCCCCAGGGCATGTCGATGAACGCCAGCGGCAGGGTGACGAAGAGCAGGCCCGGGCCGGCGCTGGGGTCGAGATTGTTGGCGAAGACCACCGGGAAGATCGCCATGCCGGCGCCGAGGGCGATCACCGTATCCAGGATCACCACGGTACGCGCGGTCTTGATCAGATCGACGTCCTGCCCCAGGTAGGAGCCATAGGCCATCATGATGCCCATGCCCAGCGACAGGGTGAAGAAGGCATGCCCCAGCGCGGCGAGGATGACCCCACCGTTGAGCTTGCTCCAGTCGGGGGAGAACATGAAGGTGGCCGCCTGGCCGAAGCCGGAAGTGGTCATGCCGAAGCCGATCAGCACGATCAGCGCCACGATCAGCAACGGCATCAGCCACTTGGCGGCGCGCTCCAGGCCGCCCTTGACCCCGCCGGCGACGATGCCGAAGGTCAGCAGCATGAACAGCGTGTGCCACAGCAGCAGCGTACCCGGCTGGCCCAGCAGGGTGGTGAAGTAGTCACCCACGCTGACCCCACTGGAGCGGCCGAGATCACCGCTGAGCGTGCTCCAGGTGTAGTTGAGCGACCAGCCGCCGACCACGCTGTAGAAAGAGAGAATCAGGAACGACCCGAGCACGCCGGCGATCCCCACCAGCACCCAGTCCGGCGATTTCTTCTCCTTGCGACTGAGCGTCTGCATGGTGTTGATCGGGTTGGACTGGCCACGGCGGCCGAGCAGCCACTCGGAGACCAGGATCGGCAGCCCGATCAGCGCGATACACACCAGGTAGACGAGCACGAACACGGCGCCGCCGCTGTCGCCCACCATGTAGGGGAATTTCCAGATATTGCCGAGCCCGACCGCCGAGCCGGTCGCCGCCAGGACGAAGGCCGTGCGAGAGGACCACTGCGCATGGGTGTGGGATTTGGCCATGAGTTCACCATCGACTGGATGTGTTGTTGGAAGTCCACCGGGCCGGCCGGGGCTTCTTATTTTCCGCGCGGATTATAGCGACTCGCGCATTGTTGATCCCGTGTGACGCGGGAAAAGCGATAAAAAACGGGGAAAAAACCCGGAATCTCCTCGCTAAAGCACCGTCTCAGCGAGGATGAAAGCGCTCCGGCAGATGCGCCCGATGGGCGAAGTGCCGGGCGTTCTTGTAGGGCATCTTCATGTAGCCGGAGACCCCCAGGCCGTCGATCTCCGGCACCGCCGCCAGCAGCGTCTCCAGACACTGGCGAAACTCCCCCTCGCGGGCCGGATCGAGCAGGCGGTAGTGGCTGTGAATCTTGAGATGGGTCGGCAGCGCCTCGAAGATGATCATTCCGGTGTGGTGGATGGCGTTGAGGCGTGACAGCGCCTCGATCATCACCGGCGGTAGGCGCAGGAACTCTTCCGGGTCGGGGCCATCCTCGAAATAGGAGTGCTCACGGCTGGTGTCCTCCAGCTCCGGCGTGGGGCTGACCTCGTAGGGGATCGCCCAGCCGGGCTTGGGCACGAACGGCTGGGCAGGGTCGTCGCGGTCGATGTGCAGGGTGCGCCGGGCATTGAACAGACACGCCTTGAACACGCCCTCGGGGCGATGAATCGCCCGCGCCAGGGTGACCATATTGTTAACCGCGGCGACGAAGGCGCTGCGCAGTTCGCTCTCGTGCAGGCTCAGCGAGGTGTCGACCTCCACCCCGGCATCACTCCAGCGCAGCGCCAGCCCGCCCACCACCGGATAGCGGCCGAGCCGACCCACCGCGACCAGGAACGCTTTCTCGAGATCGCCCATGCCCTGCATGAAGTGCTTGTAGTAGCGGTCGAGCTGCACGTCGTTGACCGCCCGCAGGGCGTCCTCGTCGCGCCCTTCCTGGCGCGCGTCCTCGCGCAGGAAGGCCTTGCGCGAGCTGTAGACCACGGTCTCGATCTCCTGCTCCAGCGAACGTACCCACACCGGCACCAGCGGTGTCTCCGCGGGAGAGGCGACCTCGGGCAGCCGGGTGCGGGCGATCCGCGGCATATGGGCGAGGAAATAGTCCCCGGCGCGGCGCGCCAGTCTGGGGTCGTCGGCGAGCATGGCATCCAGCAGGCGCGCGAACTCCACCGGCAGGCCCAGCGCGGTGGCGGGGATGGTGGCACGGCCGAAGCGGCTCGACTGCGCCGAGGCCAGGGCATAGAGGGTCGCCGCGGCACCCTGCTCGTCGAAGCGCGGCGACGATAGCGCGCCGTTGAGCTGGGCCTCGCCGATATAGTAAACGTCGCCCATGCGCGCATTGGTGTGCTGCAGGTCGTCGGACATCAGCGCCATCACATGGCGCGACAGGAACTGGCCCGCGGCATCGAGCTGGGCGAAGACCGAAGAGCCCCAGTCGATCAGCGCGATGTGCCCGCTCTGCGGGTCGAACATCAGGTTGGAGGGCTTGATGTCGCCGTGGACCACGATGCGCCCCTGCTCGGCATCGCGCCGCAGCGCGCGCAGGATATCGGCGAGCTGGGCGGCGATGGCGATGATCAGCCGCGCCGGCAGGCGCCCGTGGCGCAGCGAGTACTCCTCCAGATTGACCCCGGGGGCGCGCTGCATCACCAGCATCGCCTGATGGCGCAGGGTGCGATAGGCGATCAGCCGCGGCACCCGGGGATGCTCGACCTGCTCGAGCATGAACGCCTCCTCCTCGAGGCGCTCGTGGAACGCCTGGGGCAGATTCTGGCGGGTGAACTTGAACACGTGGCTGGCGCCACCCGCCTCGATGCCGGCGAAGACGAAGCCGTAGGCGCCCTTGCCGATCAGCTCGACGTCGCGATATCCGATCTGGGTCAGCTGGCGGCAGCAGCGGGCGATCCAGGCGCGCAGCTGGCGCGCCTGGCTCTGGCTGAGCAGGTAGACCGACTGCTCCTCGGGGATATAGAACTGCTGCAGTCCCGTCGGCTCGGAGGTCATGGGATCGACTCAGCGCAGCTCGGCGAGCATGCTCTCCGGCGCTTCGAGGTAGCCCTTCCAGCGGTTGCAGAAGCGCGCCATGGTGCCGCCATCGAGCACGCGGTGGTCGCCGGACCAGGTCACGGTCATGATCGAGCGCGCCACCACCCGTCCCTCGGCATCGAAGCGCGGCAGCCGCTGCACCCGACCGAGGGCGACGATCGCCACTTCCGGCGCGTTGATGATCGGCATAGCGTAGGTGCCGCCGAGCGCGCCGATGTTGGAGATGCTGATGGTGCCGCCCTTGAGATCCGCCGGCGCGACCCGGCCCTCCCGCGCGGCCCGGGTCAGGCGCTCGACCTCGGCCGCCACCTGACGCAGGCTCAGCGTCTCCACATGCTTGACGTTGGGCACCAGCAGGCCGCTCTGGCTATCCACCGCCATGCCGATATGGCACCCGGGCTGATAGTGGATCGCCTCGGCGTCAGCATCGAAGCGGCAGTTGAGCAGCGGGAACTCGCTCACCGCCAGCGCCAGCGCCTTCATCAGCAGCGGCATCAGGGTGAGCCGCTCGTCGCGCTCGGCGAAACTGGCCTTGAGCCGCTCGCGCAGGGCCAGCAGCTCGGTGACATCGAACTCGTCGCCGTAGGCGAAGTGGGGATGCTCGCCGCGGCCTCGCTCATGCGCCGCGCCATCACCGCGCGGATGCCCTTGAGCGGCTCGATCCGATCCTCCGCCGCTGGCTCGCCAGCGGTCGGGGGTTGGCTCTGGGCCTGGCTCTGATTCTCGTCGCCGCGCTCGGCCGCAGGCTGCGCTGTCTCGGCGGCACTGTCACGGCGCTGCTGGAATGCCAGCACGTCCTCCTTGAGCACGCGGCCATCCTTGCCGCTGCCGGGGATCTCATCGAGTGTCAGCCCCAGCTCGCGCACCCGCCGGCGCACCGCCGGGCTGGCGGGAATACGCCGCCGCCCAGTCGGCGATGCCGCGGGCGCCGAGGTTCCACGTGAAACACTCGCCAATGCGGTCGACTGCGAGGCCGACTGCGAGACATCGGCTGCCGCACCAGGGACCGTGTCGGTTGTCGTGCCGGAAGCGGTGGACGTTTCGCTCGTCGCGGGGTGATAGGTGAACAGCGGCGTATGCACCCGGGCGCTCTCGCCGACCTGGCAGTGGTGCCGCGCCAGGCGCCCCGCCTCGGGCGCGGTGATCTCCATCACCGCCTTGTCGGTACTCACCTCGACCACCGGCTGATCCTCGGCGATCTCTTCGCCTTCCGCGACCTGCCACGCCACCACCTCGCACTCGACGATGCCCTCGCCGAGATCGGGCAGCAGGAAAGGCTTGGCCGCGGCGGGGGCCGGCTCGTCCTGCAGCGTCGGTTCGTTCAGTGGCGCCTGTTCGTCCTGCGGCGTCTGTTCGTCCTGCGGCGCAGGCGGCTGCGGAATTTCCGTGTCGGGGGTGGCCGCCTCAGGCGCGGGCGCGCGGGCTGCCGGGCTGGCGGCGGCACTGTCGGTGTGCGTCGCCGTGTCCTCCGAGACGACATAGGCGAACAGCGGCGCGTGCACGCGGGCGGTCTGCCCCTCGCCGCAATAGAGCCGGGTCACCCGCCCGGCGTCGGGCGCGGTGATCTCCATCACCGCCTTGTCGGTGCTCACCTCGACCACCGGCTGATCCTCGGCGATGCTGTCGCCCTCGGCGACCAGCCACTTGACCACTTCGCACTCGACGATGCCTTCACCGAGATCGGGTAGTAGGAAATCGCTCATCTCACCCTCCTCGGCTTTGTACGAAACCTGCCTGTGCTCGACCATACGGCGTTAAAAAACAGCTCAAAGTACTCATTTACACCCCGTAAACTCCGTCTTTTCGCTGATTTTTGCCTTGTCTGGTCATCGCTCGCCGACTTTTCGTACATAGCCTAAAAATCCATCGTCTGCTGGATCGCTTCGAACACCTTCAGGGGCCCGGGCATGTACTCCTTCTCCAGCGTCAGCGGAAACGGCGTATCGAGCCCGGTGACCCGCGCAATCGGCGACTCCAGGTAGAGGAAGCAGCGGCTCTGGATGGTGGCCGCGATCTCGGCGGCGAAACCGCCGGTCAGCGGTGCCTCGTGGCTCACCACCAGCCGCCCGGTCTTCAGCACCGAGCTGGCCACGGTCTCCACGTCCCACGGCACGATGGTGCGCAGATCGATGATTTCACACGAGATACCCGCCTCCTCGGCCATCTCCGCCGCCTGCTCGACCACCTCGACCTGGGCGCCCCAGGCGAGCAGGGTGATGTCTTCGCCGGCCTTGATCACCTCGGCCTGGCGCAGCGGCAGCTGGTAGTCCTCGTCCGGCACTTCGCCCACGGCGGCGCGGTAGAGGCGCTTGGGCTCGAAGAAGATGACCGGGTCCGGCGAGCGGATCGCGGCCAGCAGCAGCCCCTTGGCCTGGTGCGGATTGCGTGGCACGACCACGGTCAGCCCCGGGGTGTGGGCGAAATAGGCCTCCGGCGACTGCGAGTGGTAGTGGCCGCCAGCGATACCGCCGCCGTAGGGGGCGCGGATGGTGAGCCCGCCGACATCGAACAGGCTGCCGGAGCGGTAGCGGAACTTGGCGCTCTCGTTGACGATCTGGTCGAACGCCGGAAAGATGTAGTCGGCGAACTGGATCTCGGCCACCGGCACCGAGCCCTGGGCCGCCAGCCCGTTGGCGAAGCCGACGATGCCCTGCTCCACCAGCGGGGTGTTGAAGCAGCGCTCGCGGCCGTACTTCTCCTGCAGATGGCTGGTGGCACGGAAGACCCCACCGAACACGCCCACGTCCTCACCGAAGCAGAGTACCCGCGGGTCCGCCGCCATGGCGGTATCCAGCGCGTTATTGATCGCCTGGAGCAGATTCATGCGGCTCATGGGCGTGCCTCCCCACCATTGGTCGAAGCATCACCCCGCAGCGCCTCATCGGCCTGGTCGGTATCGAGCCAGGGCGCGCTGCGCGGATAGGCCTCCGGGTGGCGCCGCACATGCGCCACCAGCGTCTCGAACTGCTCGCGCAGCGCCGGCGGCACCTCGGCGTAGACGTCGGTGACCAGCGTCTCCAGCGCCGGCGGGCGGCGCTTCTCGGCGCGCTTCATGGTATCGAGCACCTCACGGCGCAGCGACTCCACCAGCTCGCGCTCTTCGTCTTCCTCCCACCAGCCGCGATCGAGCAGCCAGCGCTGCAGGCGGCGCAGCGGATCCTTCTTGCGCCACGCCTCCTCCTCTTTCTTGCTGCGGTAGCCGGAGGGGTCGTCGGAGGAGGAGTGCGCCGCCAGGCGGTAGGTCATCGCCTCGATCAGCACCGGCTCGTTCTCCTCCACCGCCAGCCGCCGGGCCTCGCGGGTCGCCTCGTAGACCGCCAGGGCATCGTTGCCGTCGACCCGGATCGACTGCATGCGATAGCCGAACGCGCGCGCGGCGACGCCGTCGCCGGCGAACTGCTCGGTGACCGGGGTGGAGATGGCGTAGCCGTTGTTACGGCACAGGAAGATCACCGGCACCTTGTGCACCGAGGCCATGTTGAGCGCGGCGTGGAAGTCCCCCTCCGAGGCCGCCCCCTCGCCGAAGATCGCCAGCGTACAGTGGCCCTGGCCGGCCAGCTTCTGGCCGTAGGCGTAGCCGGTGGCCTGGGGAATCTGGGTCGCCAGCGGCGACGAGATGGTGAGGTAGTAGAGCTCACGTGAGCCGTAGTGAATCGGCATCTGGCGGCCGTGGGCGGGGTCGCCCTGGTTGCCGAACAGCTGATCCATGAAGGCCTCGGTGGTGAAGCCGCGGTAGGCCAGCGCCCCCTGTTCGCGGTACTGCGCCATGATCATGTCGGCATCGTCGAGTGCCGCGGTGGCGCCCACCACCGCGGCCTCCTCGCCGGTGCACTGCATGTAGAAGCTGAGCCGCCCCTGGCGCTGGGCCACCATCATGCGCTCGTCGAGCACCCGGGTGTAGAGCATGGCGCAGTAGAGGCGCCGCGCCGTGTCGCGTTCCAGGCTCGGCTGGCCCGCACCGGCGTAGAGGGTGCCATCGGGCTTGAGCAGCGTGAATACGGGGATCTGGATATCGTCGCCATTGGCGAAGACGGGCTTGTGGACCGGCTTCGCCGTGGATCGGGTCGTCTTCATCTGGCGCTTCCTGAAATCGAGATGGCCGAGAGAGCGATGCGCTTTGTGAGCGGCTTTCGACATATGACCTTGACGTTAATGTCAACTCGCCGCCATCCGACCTTGGTCTTTCAGCACTAGGTCCTATTGTCCTGCGCGACGCAGCGTCGCTAGAACAGTGCGACGCGCCCGATCTACCCGGTCAGGCGCGTGCGTCCTCTGATCATGAGGCTATTTACAGACGGATTATTTCCAGACGGATTCTTTCCAGACGGACTATTTCCAGAAGGACTATCTCCAGACGGACTACGCCCGGCCGGGCTATTTCCAGGCGGATGCGTTCCAGACGGGATTTTCCAAGACGAGGAGTGTCGACTGCTCATGGACTTCGAACTCGACGCCGACCAGCAGGCCTATCGGGAGGCGGCACGTCAGTTCGCCCAGCGCGAAATGGCACCCAACGCCGCCGAATGGGACGCCAACAGCGTCTTTCCGGTGGATGTCCTGCGTCAGGCCGGAGATCTCGGCTTCTGCGGCCTGTACACCCCTGAAGCCGCCGGCGGGCTGGGGCTGAGCCGCCTCGATGCGACCCTGATCATCGAGGAGCTGGCCCAGGGCTGCACCTCCACCACCGCCTTTCTGACCATCCACAACATGGTCAACTGGATCCTCGCCAGCTACGCCACTGAGGCCGTGCGCGAGGCCTGGCTGCCGTCGATGCTCGCCGGTGAGAAGCTCGGTTCCTACTGCCTCACCGAACCCAACGCCGGCTCCGATGCCGCCTCGCTGCGCACCCGGGCGCGCCGCGACGGCGACGCCTACGTGATCGACGGCAACAAGATGTTCATCTCCGGCGCCGGAGATACCCACCTGCTGGTGGTGATGGCCCGTACCGGCGCGCCCGATAGCGGCGCCGGCGGCATCTCCGCCTTCGCTGTGCCGGCGGACACGCCGGGCATCGACTACGGCAAGAAAGAGACCAAGATGGGCTGGAACAGCCAGCCCACCCGGGCGATCAGCTTCGATGGCGTGCGCGTGCCGGCGGACCACCGCCTCGGCGACGAAGGCGAAGGCTTCCGTATCGCCATGCGCGCCCTCGACGGCGGGCGTATCAATATCGCCACTTGTTCGGTGGGCACCGCCCAGGCCGCGCTCACCACCGCCCACCGCTACCTGAACGAGCGCGAACAGTTCGGGCGGCCGCTGGCCAGCTTCCAGGCGCTGCAGTTCAAGCTCGCCGACATGGCCACCCAGCTCGTCGCCGCGCGCCAGATGGTGCGTCTGGCGGCGAGCAAGCTCGACCGCGGCGACCCCGACGCCACGCTCTACTGCGCCATGGCCAAGCGCTTCGCCACCGACCAGGGCTTCGCCATCTGCAACGAGGCCCTGCAGCTCCACGGCGGCTACGGCTACCTGCGCGACTACCCGCTGGAGCGTCACGTGCGCGACTGCCGGGTGCACCAGATTCTCGAAGGCACCAACGAAATCATGCGCCTGGTGATCGCCCGCCGCCTGCTCGACAAGGACGACCTGGAGACCCTGATATGACCGACCACGCCGCCGACGGACTGCGCCTGGAACGCCGTGGCGCCATCGCCGTGCTGACCATCGACAACCCGCCCGCCAACACCTGGCACGAGGGCTCGCTGACGGCGCTCGCCGAGCATCTCGACGCGCTGGCCGCCGAGCCCCAGCCGCCGGCGCTGGTGATCACCGGTGCCGGCGACAAGTTCTTCTCCGCCGGGGCCGACCTCAAGCGCTTCACCGAGGGCAAGGCCACCGCGCTGGAGATGGCGACCCGCTTCGGCCGCGCCTTCGAGACCCTGAGCGCCTACCCCGGGGTCACCATCGCCGCGATCAACGGCTACGCCATGGGCGGCGGGCTGGAGTGCGCGCTGGCCTGTGACATCCGGATCGCCGAGCGCCAGGCCAAGCTGGCGCTGCCCGAAGCCAAGGTGGGGCTGCTGCCCTGCGCCGGCGGCACCCAGCACCTGCCGTGGCTGGTCGGCGAAGGCTGGGCCAAGCGCATTATCCTGTGCGGCGAGCGGATCGATGCCGAGCGCGCGCTGAGCATCGGTCTGGTCGAGGAGCTGGTCGAATCCGGCCAGGCACTGCCCACCGCGCTGACCCTGGCCGAGCAGAGCGGCGGCCAGAGCCCGGACGCGCTGGCGCGCTGCAAACGCCTGATAATGAACGCTCGCGACCACGGCCTGCCCCACGGCTATCGCATGGAGCGTGAACTGTTCATGGAGCTGTTCGACACCGCCGCCCCGGGGGAAGGCATCGGCGCCTTCCTCGACAAGCGCCCGCCGCGCTGGCGCGAGGACCCGACCCCGGGCGCCGGCGACGATACCGGCGAGGGAGATCAGGCATGAGCGCGCCGGTGCAATTCGACACCCTGGCCACCGCCGACGGCCACCGTCTCGGACGCATCGTCCTTGATGCCCCCAAGAGTCTCAATGCGCTGTCGCTGGAGATGATCGAGGCCATCCAGGCGCAGATCGACGCCTGGGCCGCGGACCCCGAGATAGTCGCGCTGTGGCTGGAGGGCGCCGGCGACAAGGCGTTCTGCGCCGGCGGCGACGTGGTCGCGCTCTATCACGCCATCGCCGAGGGCCGCACCGGCCGCGATCCCGAGTCCGCGGATGGCGCCGTGGCGCGCTACTTCACCCACGAGTATCGCCTCGACCACGCCCTCCACACCTATCCCAAGCCGATCGTCGCCTGGGGCGACGGTATCGTCATGGGCGGCGGCATGGGGCTGCTGGCCGGGGCCTCGCATCGGGTGGTGACGCCGCGCTCGATGCTGGCGATGCCGGAGATCACCATCGGCCTCTACCCGGACGTGGGCGCGAGCTGGTTCCTGAACCGCATGCCGGGGGCCAGCGGCATCTTCCTCGGCCTGACCGGCGCCCGCCTCAACGCCAGCGACGCCCTGTTCGTCGGTCTCGCCGACCGCCTGATCGCCGCCGAACGCCGCGACGCGGTGATCGACGACCTGCTCGAGGCCGACTGGTCGCGGCCGCGCGCGGCACTCGACCGAGTGCTGCGCACGCACGCCTCCGCGAGCCGCGAGTTCGCCCCGCCCGCCGAGGTCGCCCCGCGCCAGGAGGCGATCGCCGCACTGACCGACGCCGACAGCGACGAAGACCTGATCGCCGCGGTCATCGCCGCCAGCGACAGCGACGACGCCTGGATCGCCCGCGCCGCGCGCAGCCTGGCCGCCGGCTCACCGCTCTCGGCACGGCTGATCCTGCGCCAGCTGGCGCGCTGCCGGCGGGTCTCGCTGGCCGAGGCGCTGCGCAGCGAGCTCGACCTGTCGCTGGCCTGCGCCACCCACGGCGATATCGCCGAGGGCGTGCGTGCGCTGCTGATCGACAAGGACCACGCGCCGGCCTGGCGCCACGCCCACGGCGCGGTGCCGGCGGCCGACCTCGAGGCCTGCCTCGCCCCGGCGTGGCCGCGGCAGGCGCATCCGCTACGCGAGCTGCACGACCACGTCATCGGGTAAGCGTCGCCCGCCCGCGCCACCACCAGGAGAGCCGATCGTCATGTCCGCCACCGCCGAGTTCTTCGCCGCCCGCGATTTCCTGCTCGCCCAGCGCGAAGACTATTCCCGCGCCTACCGGGACTTCCGCTGGCCACGCCTGACCCACTTCAACTGGGCCCTGGATGTCTTCGACGTTCAGGCCGCGGGCAATAGCCGCACCGCGCTGTGGCTGGTGGACGAAGACGGCGGCGAGCTCAAGCGCTCGTTCGACGACATGCGCCGGCGCTCCAATCAGCTCGCCAACCATCTGCGCGCCCAGGGGGTGAAGCGCGGCGACGCCCTGCTGCTGATGCTGGATAACGTGGTCGAGCTGTGGGAGACCCTGCTCGCGGCAATCAAGCTCGGCGCGGTGATCGTGCCGGCGACCACACTGCTGGCGGCGCAGGACCTGCCCGACCGCCTGCAGCGCGGCAATATCCGCCATCTGGTGGTGGGTCAGGCGCATACGGCCAAGTTCGACGGGCTCGACCCCGGCCTGACACGGATCGCCGTGGGCGACGCGGTGCCCGGCTGGCAGGCCTACGACGATGCCTTCGACGCCGATGACAACTTCACCCCGGACGCCCCGACCCGGGCCGACGAGCCGCTGCTGCTCTACTTCACCTCCGGCACCACCTCGCGGCCCAAGCTGGTGGTACATACCCATCAGAGCTATCCGCTGGGGTCGCTCTCGACCCTCTACTGGATCGGCCTGCGCCCGGACGACGTCCACTACAACATCAGCTCGCCGGGCTGGGCCAAGCACGCCTGGTCCAACGTCTTCGCGCCCTGGAACGCCGGCTGCACCATCTTCGTCTACCGCGCCGCGCGCTTCTCCGCCGCGGCGACCCTGGACGCCATTGCACGCTACGGGGTCACTACCCTGTGCGCCCCGCCGACGGTGTGGCGGCATCTGATCCAGGAGGATCTGGCCAGCTACCGGACCCAGCTGCGCGCGCTGGTCGGCGCCGGTGAGCCGCTCAACCCCGAAGTGATCGAGCGGGTGCGCCGGGCCTGGAAGCTGGAGATTCGCGACGGCTACGGCCAGACCGAGACCACCGCCCAGATCGGCAACCCGCCGGGGCAGCCGATGCGCGCCGGTTCGATGGGGCGGCCGCTGCCGGGGTATCGCATCGCGCTGCTCGACGCCGATGGCCAGGAGCGCGACGAGGGTGAGATCGCGATCCGCCTCGACGAGCGCCCGGTGGGCCTGATGCAGGAGTACCGCGACGACGCCGCGCGCATGCGCCAGGTGCTCGACGAGGGCTACTACCGCACCGGCGATGTCGCCCGCCGCGACGCCGACGGCTACTACTGGTACATCGGCCGCGCCGACGACGTGTTCAAGAGCTCCGACTACCGCATCAGCCCGTTCGAGCTGGAGTCGCTGCTGATCGAGCACGAGGCGGTGGCCGAAGCCGCCGTGGTACCGGCCCCCGACGAGCTGCGCCTCAACGTGCCCAAGGCGTATCTGACCCTGCGCCAGGGTTTCGAAGCCGACCGCGATACCGCGCTCTCGATCCTGCGCTTCGCCGCCGCGCGGCTGGCCCCCTACCAGCGTATCCGCCGGCTGGAGTTCTTCGAACTGCCCAAGACCATCTCCGGCAAGATTCGCCGGGTCGAGCTGCGCGCCCATGCAGCGACCGCCGCCGCCGACCCGAATGGCGCCCACGACGAGTACCGCGAGAGCGACTTCCCCGAACTGCGTCAGCCGCCCGGCAACCCCTGACCCTGCCCCGCGGCGCGTTCACCGCCACGCTAGGGTTTGAAAAAAGTCAGCGCGCGCAGGCCGTTTTTTACACAGTCCAAGGAGCTTTACGCATGCAACTGGCCGACCACACCTTCATCGTCACCGGCGGCGGCTCCGGCCTGGGCGCCGCCACCGCCCAGCGGCTGGTGGCGGCCGGCGCCCGCGTGACCCTGGCCGACCATGATGAGGCAGCAGTACAGGCCCACGCCGAGTCGCTGGGGGCGAACGCCCTGGCGGTGACCGCCGATGTCACCCAGGCGGCGGATGCCGAGCGGGTGATCGCCGCCACCCGCGACCACTTCGGCGCTCTCCACGGGCTGATCAACTGCGCCGGGGTGGCGCCGGCAGAGAAGATCCACGGCAAGCGCGGCGTGCACGATCTCGAACGCTTCCGCCGGGTGGTCGACATCAACCTGATCGGCACCTTCAACATGCTGCGCCTGGCGGTGGCAGCGATGCAGGAGAACCCGGCGACGGAGGACGACGGCGAGCGCGGGGTGGTGATCAACACCGCCTCGGTGGCGGCCTACGAAGGCCAGATCGGCCAGGCCGCCTATGCCGCCTCCAAGGCCGGTGTGGTCGGGCTGACCCTGCCCGCCGCCCGCGAGCTGGCCAGCTCGGGCATCCGGGTGATGGCCATCGCCCCCGGCATCTTCGACACCGCCATGATGCAGGGCATGCCGGAGGAGGTGCGCGAGAGCCTCAACGCCAAGGTGCCGTTCCCGCCGCGCATGGGCCACGCCGAGGAGTACGCCGCGCTGGCCTGTCAGATCCTCGAGAACCGCTATCTCAATGGCGAGGTGATTCGTCTGGATGGCGCCATTCGCATGAGTGCGCGGTGAAAAGCGGCTGAACATCGATCCCTCACCAGTATGGGAGAGCAGACTATGAACACCCCGGACCCGATCGTCATCGTCGGCGCCAAGCGCACGCCGATGGGCGCTTTCCAGGGCGCCCTGGGCGGGCTCAACTGCCCGCAGCTGGGCGCGGCGGCGATTCGCGGCGCCCTCGAACAGGCCCGGCTGGCGCCCGACAGCCTCGACGAGCTGATCATGGGCTGCGTGCTACCCGCCGGGCAGGGCCAGGCGCCGGCGCGCCAGGCGGCACTCGGCGCGGGCCTGGCCGAGTCGACGCCCTGCACTACCGTCAACAAGATGTGCGGCTCCGGCATGAAGGCGGTGATGCAGGCGTTCGACGCGCTGTCGCTGGGTCACGCCGCCCAAGCCATCGCCGGCGGTATGGAGAGCATGAGCAACGCCCCCTACCTACTGCCCAAGGCGCGCGCCGGGCTGCGCATGGGGCATGCCCAGGTGCTCGATCACATGTTCCTCGACGGGCTCGAGGACGCCTACGAGCCGGGGCGGCTGATGGGCACCTATGCCGAGGATTGCGCCCAGGCCTTCGGCTTCGGCCGCGAGGCCCAGGACGCCTACGCCATCGCCTCGCTGACCCGCGCGCGCCAGGCGATCGAGAGCGGTGTCTTTCGGGATGAGATCGTCGCCCTCGACGCCCCCGCCGGCCGCGACACCCGCCGGGTCGACCAGGACGAACAGCCGCACAAGGCCAATCTCGAGCGCATCCCCCAGCTCAAGCCCGCCTTTCGCGAGGGTGGCAGCGTCACCGCGGCCAACGCCAGCTCGATCTCGGACGGTGCCGCGGCGCTGGTGCTGATGCGCCAGCGCGAGGCCGAGCGCCAGGGTCTGACCCCGCTGGCGCGTCTCCACGGCCACGCCAGCCACGCCATGCGCCCGGGCGATTTCCCGGTGGCGCCGATCCACGCCGTGCGCAAGCTGTACGAGCGGCTCGGCTGGTCGCGGGAGAGCGTCGATCTCTACGAGATCAACGAAGCCTTCGCGGTGGTGGCGATGGCGGCCATGCGTGAGCTCGCTCTCGACCACGAACGGGTCAACGTGCACGGCGGCGCCTGCGCCCTGGGCCACCCGATCGGCGCCTCCGGCGCGCGCATTGTGGTCACGCTGCTCAACGCGCTCACCCATCACGACCTGACCCGGGGCGTGGCGGCGATCTGCATCGGCGGCGGCGAGGCGACGGCGGTAGGCATCGAACGGCTGCGCTAGGCGCGGCCTGAAAAGCGCGGCCGTTCAGGACAACGACAAGAAGAGAGGAAGAGAGATGCACAGCCACGACCCGGGCGCCTCGGCGCATGCTCAATTTCCAGCGCCCAGCTACGTCAGCGGCACCAGCGAGCAGCCGCTGCTGGGCCTGACCATCGGTGACTGTCTCGACGCCACCGCCAGCGACTGCCCCGACCGCGAGGCACTGGTGAGCTGCCATCAGAATCTGCGCTACACCTACGCCGAGCTGCGCGACGAGGCGAACCGCATCGCCCGCGCCCTGATGGCGCTGGGGGTCGAGCGCGGCGACCGGGTGGGTATCTGGTCACTCAACTGTGCGGAGTGGGCGCTCACCCAGCTGGCAAGCGCCAAGCTCGGCGCGATCCTGGTCAACCTCAACCCGGCCTATCGGGCGCGCGAGCTGGAGCACGCGCTGCTGCAGTCAGGGCTCTCGGTACTGGTGCTGCAGGGCGCCCACCGCGCCGGCGGAGAGATCCGCTCCCACTACGTCGACATCCTCTGCCAGCTCGCCCCGGAGCTGCGCGACGCCCCCGCTCCGAACGCAGAGCAGCGCCGACTCGACTGCGCCAGCCTGCCCCAACTCAAGCAAGTGGTGTGTCTCGACCCCGAGCTCGCCACCCCGGGCATGTGGCGCTGGGACGAGCTGCACACCCTCGCCGAGGCGGTACCCGCCGAGCGGCTGGCGGCGCTGCAGGCCGAACTGCAGTTCGACGACCCGATCAACATCCAGTACACCTCCGGCACCACCGGTGCGCCCAAGGGGGTGACGCTGACCCACCACAACATTCTCAACAACGGCTACTTCGTCGGCGCCGGCATGAACCTGCAGCCGGCACAACGCGTGGTGATCCCGGTGCCGCTCTACCACTGCTTCGGCATGGTGATGGGCAACCTGGCGTGTCTCACCCACCGCGCCACCATGATCTACCCCAACGCCGCCTTCGATCCGGCGGCCACCCTGCGCGCGGTGGAAGCCGAGCGCGCCGACGCCCTCTACGGCGTACCCACCATGTTCATCGCGGAGCTCGAGCACCCCGAGTTCGCCAACTTCGATCTCTCCAGCCTGCGCACCGGCATCATGGCCGGCTCCAACTGCCCGGTGGAGGTGATGAAACGGGTGATCGAGCGCATGCACATGGAAGCGGTCACCATCGCCTACGGCATGACCGAAACCAGCCCGGTGAGCCTGCAGACGCGCCCCGACGCGCCGCTGGAGAAGCGCGTCGCCACCGTCGGCACCATACATCCACACCTGGAGGTGAAGATCATCGACCCGGCCAGCGGCCAGGTGCTCCCGCGCGGCACCAGCGGCGAACTCTGCACCCGCGGCTACAGCGTGATGCAGGGCTACTGGGACAACGACGCCGCCACCCGCCAGGCGATCGACACCCACGGCTGGATGCACAGCGGCGACCTGGCGATGATGGACGACGACGGCTATGTGGCGATCACCGGGCGCATCAAGGACATGATCATCCGCGGCGGCGAGAACCTTTACCCGCGCGAGATCGAGGAGTTTCTCTACACCCACCCGGCGATCTCCGACGCCCAGGTGTTCGGCGTGCCGGACGCCCATTACGGCGAGGCGGTGGCGGTGTGGATACGCTTGGTGGACGGCGCCGAACTCGACGCCGAGGGCGTGCGCGCCTACTGCCGCGAGCGCATCGCCCACCACAAGATTCCGCGCTACGTGAAATTCGTCGACAACTTCCCGATGACCGTCAGCGGCAAGGTACAGAAATTCCGCATGCGCCAGGCGATGAGCGACGAACTGGCGCCCTGATACCGCCTGTCGAGGCGGCCCCTATCAGGCCGCCTTGACCACCGCCATGGTCAACCGCGACACGCACACCAGCCGGCCGCGCTCGTCCTCGATACGGATCTCCCACAGCTGGGTGGTACTGCCCAGATGCAGCGGCCGGGCACACCCCTCGACCCAGCCTTCACGCACCGCGCGCACGTGGTTGGCGTTGATCTCCATCCCCACCGCCATCTTGCTCTCGTCGGCCAGACACAGGTTCGCCGCAATGCTGCCCAGCGTCTCCGCCAGCACCACCGAGGCGCCGCCGTGGAGCAGGCCATAGGGCTGGTGGGTGCGCGCATCCACCGGCATGCGCCCGCGCAGGCAGTCGTCACCCAGCTCGGTGAACTCGATCCCGATATGTGTGACCAGCGTCTGCTGGCACTGGGTGGCGAGGGCTTCCAGGGAAGCGGAACGTTTCCAGATCGACATCGATGGTCTCCTTGATCGACAGATGGGGCAGCGGGGAGTCTCCCCCTTTCGGCTAGTTGGCGCGATACCACGTTGACGTTAACGTTAATCGATCTCTATGGTCATGTCGTCCCGTGCGGCATCGCGCCAAGCGCGTCTCCCGCAGCGCTGACAACGCTCACAATCACAACAACGCGGCTCCGGCAGTTGCCGGGGCCGCGAGGTCAAGGGGTGCCGACGCGAATGGCCGCGATCTCTTAATCAGCGGGAGCGATGCTCCAGTTCGTGGAGCGCGGCGGACGCCAGAAAGGCCGAACGGCTCTTGATGCCGTGGAGGCTGACATAGTCGTCGATTCGCTTGACCAGCGTTCCGGGCAGGGTGACGTTGACCTTTTCGGTCTTGCCCAGGTAGGGCGTGACGTCGATCTCGACCAACCCCCAACCCCAGCCCTCGAAGTCGGGGTTTTGGCGGTGCTGCTCGATGCTGCCCGGCTTGGGGATCGGCTGGCCGGCGCTGACCAGCTCCTCGAGCTGGATATGGGCGACCTCCACCGCCATTTCATAGGCGTGAGCGACGCTGTCGCCGGCGGTGATGGCGCCGGGAATGTCGGGGAAGACGATACCGGTGGCGTGGGTGTCGTCGCCCCAATCGATGGCGATCGGATATTGCATGTTCGTTCCTCCTGGGCGGTGAGTCGCAGATAGCCGGGCTACTTGAGCCCGGCTTGTTTCCTGATGGCGTTGATCGTGCCGATCTTCATGTCCTTCTTGGGGTGAGGAACCGGCACGGCTCCTGGCTTCGTTGGGTGTTTGAAGACGTGGTGGCTACCTCGGATGCGGTCCAGTACCCAGCCATCGGCTTCCAACTCCTTGATCAGGTCTCTGCTTTTCACCCCCCGCCCCTGTTGCCGTATGTATGGGTCATATCTTATAACTCTGGGCGTATCTTTCCAATTTTTTATGCGCCCAGGGTTATCTTTTCTAGCCCGCATCGATCTCGAGCGATAGTGTGGTGATGTAGCCGGTGTCGCTCATGTCGTGCGCGACCTCGGTGATCAGCCAGAGCGTGGCATCGATCTACGCCCGCACCTCACAGCCGATCCCACATCGACGAGCGGCAGCGCGCGTTACCCCCGCCGCGTCCCCGCGCTTTGTCCCCGTGGAGGAGGCGTAATGATTCGGCCGGATACAGGGGCACTACGGGTTTTTCGCACTCCATAAACCCCAGCTGTACCGACCTGACTCAGGCCGGCCATGTTTCCGTCCAATGCCAGGGCAGCAGAGAGCGGAGACAGTCTTGCGTACAGGGTCGGCAGGGTTTCGAAAACAAACTGCAGATACTCGTAGGGTGAAAGACCATTGGCCCTGACTATCTCGATCGGGCTGTAGATCACTGCGTTGGTCTGAGCACCGCTCTAGGTATGTCCGAAGCGCCTCCCCCTTTCGGCTAGTTGGCGCGACACCACGTTGACGTTAACGTTAATCGATATCTATGGTCATGTCGTCCCGTGCGGCATCGCGCCACGCGCGTCTCCCGCAGCGCTGACAACGTTCACAACCACAACAACGCGGCTCCGGCGTGCCTGCGCCACGAGTCCCCGACACAAGGGCCTGGCACCATGAGTACCCTGGCTATCGTCGTCTCGCTGATCCTGCTGATCGTGCTCGCCTATCGCGGTATCACCGTGCTGCTGCTGGCGCCGCTGATGGCGGCACTGGCGGTGCTGCTCTCCGGTGATGGCGGGCTGCTGCTGCCGATCTACACCGATACCTTCATGAAGGCGCTCGGCGGCTATCTGATCAAGTTCTTTCCGCTGTTCATCCTGGGCGCGCTGTTCGGCCAGCTGATGGCCGACTCCGGCGCCGCGCACGCCATCGCGCGCTGGATCATCAAGCGCCTCGGCACCCGCCATGTGGTGCTGACCGTGGTGCTGGCCTGCGCCATTCTCACCTATGGCGGGGTGTCGCTGTTCGTGGTGGCGTTCGCGGTCTTCCCCATCGGGGCGGCGCTGTTCCGCGAGACCGGAACGCCCAAGCGGCTGATCCCCGGCGCCATCGCCCTGGGCTCGTTCACCTTCACCATGACCGCGCTCCCCGGTACGCCGGCGATCCAGAACGCGATCCCGATTCCGTTCTTCCACACCACCAGCTTCGCCGCGCCCGGGCTCGGCATCATCGCCGGGGCGATGATGCTGGGGCTGGGTACCTGGTGGCTGCAATCTCGGGCGAGCCGGGCGACGCGCCGGGGCGAGGGCTACGGCCATCACCCCGACGAGCAGATCGAGCCCCTCGAGACCGCGGCCGGCGTACCCGAGATCGGTACCCTGGCCGCCTTCACCCCGCTGGTGATGGTGATCGGCCTCAACGCCCTGCTGACCTACGCCATCCTGCCCGGTCTCGACTTCTCCGGACTGCCGGAGGCGCGCTTCGGCACCCTCGACCCCGGCGCCATGCTCGGGCTGTGGGCGATCATCATCGCACTGCTGGTGTCGTGCGCCTGGCTGATCGTCAGCCGCTGGCGCCACTGGGCGGATCTCAAGGGCACCATCAACAAGGGCTGCTTCGGCTCGATGCTGCCGGTGTTCAACACTGCCTCCGAGGTCGGCTACGGCGCGGTGATCGCCAGCCTCGCCGGTTTCGTGGTCATCCGCGATGCGGTGCTGAGCCTGGCGCCGGGCAATCCGCTGATCTCCGAGGCGGTGTCGATGAACGTGCTGGCGGCGGTCACCGGCTCCTCCTCCGGCGGCATGAGCATCGCCCTCAGCGTGCTCGGCGACGACTATCTGCGCATGGCCAATGCGGTCGGTCTCAATCCCGAGCTGATGCACCGGGTCGCCACCATCGCCGCCGGCGGCATGGACACCCTGCCCCACTCCGGCGCGGTGATCACGCTGCTGGCGATCTGCGGCCTCACCCACCGCCAGGCCTACCCCAACATCGCCATGGTCACCATCGTGGTGCCGATGATCACGCTGGTCGCGGTGATCACCCTGGGCACCCTGTTCGGGAGTTTCTGAGCCGATGAATACCCCCGACGCCAACGCCCTGCTGCCAGCGGAGAGCGATTACGACCGCCTCCACGCCAACTTCGCGTGGGCGGTGCCGGCACGCTTCAACATCGCCAGTGTCTGCTGCGACCGCTGGGCGGAGGACCCCGAGCGCCTGGCGATGATCGAGATCGGTGACGATGGCAGCGCCCGCGAGATCACCTTCGCCGAGCTCCAGCGCGGTGCCAACCGGCTGGCCAACAGCCTGGCCGCCCAGGGCGTGCAGCCCGGCGACCGGGTCGGGGTGCTGCTGCCCCAGCGCCACGAGACCGCGCTGGTGCATCTGGCCTGCTTCAAGCTGGGGGCGATTTCGGTGCCGCTGTTCAGCCTGTTCGGTCCCGAGGCGCTGCATCACCGGCTCGCCGACTGCGGCATGCGTGCCATCGTCAGCGATGCCCGCGGCCTGGCGACGCTCGACGAGATCCGCCTCCAGCTACCCGCGCTGCAGGCGATCTACACCGTCGATGGCGTGCCCGACGGGGGTCGGCCGACCTCTGACGCGCTCGACTTCCACGCCGAGCTAGCCGCTGCCAGCGACGCCTTCGTCACCGGAAATGGCCAACCCACCCGACGAGCCGGCGCTGATCATCTACACCTCCGGGACCACCGGCAGCCCCAAGGGCGCAGTGCACGGCCACCGGGTGCTGCTGGGACACCTGCCGGGGGTGGAGATCTCCCATAACCTGCTGCCGCAGCCCGGTGACCGCCTGTGGACCCCGGCCGACTGGGCCTGGATCGGCGGCCTGCTCGACGTGCTGCTGCCGGCGCTCTACCACGCAGTGCCGATCGTCGCCCACCGCATGCTCAAGTTCTCGCCGGAGGCGGCGTTCGCGCTGATCGAGCGCCACCGCGTGCGCAACCTGTTCCTGCCGCCGACCGCGCTCAAGCTGATGCGCCGGGTCGAGCAGCCGCAACGCCGCTGGCGACTCGACGTACGCAGCGTCGCCAGCGGTGGCGAGTCGCTGGGGGAGGCGCTGCTGGCGTGGGGACAAGAGACCTTCGGGCTCACCATCAACGAGTTCTACGGCCAGACCGAGTGCAACATGGTGCTCTCGGCCTGCGCGGCGCTCGGCGTGCACCGACCGGGGGCGATCGGCAAGGCGGTGCCGGGGCACGAGCTGGCCATCGTCGACGCCGAGGGTGAACGCCTCGCCGACGGCGAGACCGGGCATATCGCGGTGCGCGCGCCGGACCCGGTAATGTTTCTGCACTACTGGCAGAAGCCGGAGGCGACCGCGGCCAAGTTCGCCGGCGAGTGGCTGCTGACCGGCGACATGGGCCGGCGCGATGCCGAGGGCTACTTCAGCTTTCTCAGCCGCGACGACGACGTCATCACCAGTGCCGGCTATCGCATCGGCCCCGCGCCGATCGAGAACTGCCTGCTGGGCCACCCGGCGGTACGCATGGCCGCCGTGGTAGGCAAGCCTGACGAACTGCGCACCGAGATCGTCGCCGCCTACGTGGTGCTCGCCGACGGCTGGGACGCTTCCCCGGCGCTGGTGGAGACGCTGCAGCAGCACGTGCGCTCGCGCCTGGCGGCCCATGAGTACCCGCGCGAGATCCACTTCGTCGACGAATTCCCGATGACCGCCACCGGCAAGATCGTGCGCAAGGCACTGCGAACGCTGGATCATGACGAGAGAACGCTGGATCGCGACGAGACCCCATGAACACGCCCCTTGCGAGCCCTGGAGTGATCGCATGAACTTTGTCGGCAACGCCTTCGACGAGATCGCCGTCGATGACATCTTCGGCCAGACCCTGACCATCACCGAGGTGCATATCGTCCAGGCCTGTGGCCTGTTCGGCGACTTCAACCCGCTGCACAGCAACGACGCCTTCGCCCAGCAGACACGCTTCGGCCAGCGCATCCTGCACGGGCCGATGACCTCGGCCTACATGACCGCCTCCATCGGCATGTACTTCTATGCCACCGCAGTCGCCTATCTGGCGCACGACTGCCGCTTTCTGGCCCCGGTCTTCGCCGGTGACACCCTGACCACCGAGTGGCGCATCGCCGAGCTGATCGCCAAGCCCCACCATCAGGGCGGCATCGCGGTGCTGGCGGGGCACTGCCGCAACCAGCGCGACGAGATCGTCGCCGAGGCCGACGGCAAGATCCTGCTGCTGGATCGGGCGGCGGTCCCGGGGGAGGCCCGATGCTCTTAGTCCTCCTCGAAGAGCCTAGGTGCTGTCTGAAAAGTCGACGAGCGAAGGCCAGGCAAGGCAAAAATCGGCGAAAACGGACCGGGCTGGCGCTCCAGTTTACGGGGTGTAAATGAGCATGTGACTCGCTCCGCTCGCCCTTCGGGCCGTCCTTCGGACGTTCTGAACGTTGTTCAGTGAGCCGATTTTTAACGCCGCATGGGCGAGCGCAGTACTTTTCAGACAGTGCCTAAGACCATGGTCGAGGGGCTCTGGCTCTATCTAAATATTGACGTTAACGTCAACGTATAAAGCCGAGAGCGCCTGCGAGCCATGGCCCGCGACCCCGCGTTCTCGTCCATCGACAGCGGAGGATCATCCGATGCACGCCCCCTACACCGAGCTCGATTTCGGCCTCGACGACGAGCTGAAAATGCTGCGCGAGCAGGTCAACGCCTTCGCCCGCGACGAGATCGCACCGCGCGCGGCCCAGATCGACCACGACAACGCCTTCCCCGCGGACCTGTGGCAGAAGTTCGGCGACATGGGCCTGCTCGGTATCACCGTCAGCGAAGAAGACGGCGGCAGCGGCATGGGCTACCTGGCCCACTGCATCGCCATGGAGGAGATCTCCCGGGCCAGCGCCTCGGTGGGGCTCTCCTACGGCGCCCACGCCAATCTCTGCGTCAACCAGATCAAGCTCAACGCCACCGACGAGCAGAAGGCCAAGTACCTGCCCAAGCTGATCAGCGGCGAGCACGTGGGGGCGCTGGCGATGTCCGAACCCGGCGCCGGGTCGGATGTGGTCTCGATGAGTCTGCGCGCCGACAAGCAAGGCGACCACTACGTGCTCAACGGCAACAAGATGTGGATCACCAACGGCCCCGACGCCGACGTGCTGGTGGTCTACGCCAAGACCGACCCCGAGGCCGGTGCCAAGGGCATCACCGCCTTTCTGATCGAGAAGGGATTCGCCGGTTTCTCCACCGCACAGAAGCTCGACAAGCTGGGCATGCGCGGCTCCAACACCTGCGAGCTGGTGTTCGAAGATTGCCAGGTACCGGCGGAGAACGTGCTGGGCGAGGAGAACCGCGGCGTGCGCGTGCTGATGAGCGGGCTCGACTACGAGCGCACGGTGCTCGCCGCCGGCCCGATCGGGATCATGCAGGCGTGTCTGGATGTGGTGTTGCCCTACGTCCACGAGCGCAAGCAGTTCGGCCAGGCGATCGGCGAGTTCCAGCTGATCCAGGGCAAGCTCGCCGACATGTACACCACGCTCAACGCCTGCCGCGCCTATCTCTACGCCGTGGCCGGCGCCTGCGACCGCGGCCGGGTCAGCCGCAAGGACGCCGCCGGGGTGATCCTCTACTGCGCAGAGAAGGCGACCCAGATGGCGCTGGATGCCATCCAGCTGCTCGGCGGCAACGGCTATATCAACGAGTACCCCACCGGGCGGCTGCTGCGTGACGCCAAGCTCTACGAGATCGGCGCCGGCACCAGCGAGATTCGGCGGATGCTGATTGGCCGAGAACTGTTCTCCGAATCGGCATAGGAGGGTCGCATGGCCATACTGAGTAGCCAGATCAACCCCCGCGCCGAGGCCTTCCAGGCCAATGCCCAGGCGCTGCGGGCGGAGGTCGACAAGCTCCACGCGCTGAGCGCCGAGATCGCCCGGGGCGGCGGCGACAAGGCCCGCGCCCGGCACGAGTCCCGCGGCAAGCTGTTCGTGCGCGAGCGCATCGACCAGCTGCTCGACGAGGGCGCGGCCTTTCTCGAGATCGGCGCGCTGGCGGCGCATGAGGTCTACGACACCCCGGTGCCCGCCGCCGGCGTGGTCGCCGGCATCGGCCGGGTCAGCGGCGTGGAGTGCGTGATCGTCGCCAACGACGCCACGGTCAAGGGCGGCACCTACTTCCCGCTGACGGTGAAGAAGCACCTGCGCGCCCAGGAGATCGCCCGCAAGCACCGCCTGCCCTGCCTCTACCTGGTCGACTCCGGCGGCGCCTACCTGCCGGAGCAGGACGAGGTCTTCCCCGACCACGACGACTTCGGCCGCATCTTCTACAACCAGGCCACGCTCTCCGCCGCGGGCATCCCGCAGATCGCGGTGGTGATGGGCTCGTGCACCGCCGGCGGCGCCTACGTGCCGGCGATGGCCGATGAATCGATCATCGTGCGCAACCAGGGCACCATCTTTCTCGGCGGCCCGCCGCTGGTGAAGGCCGCCACCGGTGAGACCATCAGCGCCGAGGATCTCGGCGGCGCGGACGTGCACGCACGGATCAGCGGTGTGGTCGACCATTACGCCGAGAACGACGCCCATGCGCTGCAGCTCGCCCGCCGCGCGGTCTCCCGGCTCAACTGGCGCAAGCGCGGCGAACTGGCGCTGCGCGAATCCCGCCCGCCGCGGCTCGACCCTTCGGAGCTCTACGGCATCGTCGGCACCGACCTGCGCAAGCCGTATGACGTGCGCGAGGTGATCGGGCGGCTGGTGGACGACTCCGACTTCGACGAGTTCAAGCGCTATTACGGCGACACCCTGGTCACCGGCTTCGCCCACTGGTGCGGCCACCCGGTGGGTATCGTCGCCAACAACGGCGTGCTGTTCTCGGAGTCCGCGCAGAAGGGCGCGCACTTCATCGAGCTGTGTGCCCAGCGCCAGATCCCGCTGATCTTTCTACAGAACATCACCGGCTTCATGGTCGGCTCCAAATACGAGCAAGAGGGCATCGCCAAGCACGGCGCCAAGCTGGTTACCGCCGTGGCCTGCGCCAAGGTGCCCAAGTTCACCGTGCTGATCGGCGGCAGCTTCGGCGCCGGCAACTACGGCATGTGCGGCCGTGCTTATGACCCCAACCTGCTGTTCATGTGGCCCAACGCGCGCATCTCGGTGATGGGCGGCGAACAGGCGGCCAACGTGCTGGCGCAGGTGAAACGGGAGCAGATGGAGCGCGACGGCAGCGACTGGCCGGAAGACGAGGAAGCCGCCTTCAAGGCGCCGATTCGCGAACAGTACGAGCGCCAGGGCCACCCGTACTACGCCAGCGCCCGGCTGTGGGACGACGGCGTGATCGACCCGTTGCAGACCCGCGATGTGATCGGCCTGGCACTCTCCGCCGCAATGAACGCAGAGATCGAAGAGACGCGTTTCGGCGTCTTCAGGATGTGATGCCATGACGACTTCACAGCACGCCCAACTGGACATCGATGCCCGCGGCGTCGCGCGGCTGACGCTGGACAGCCCCGCGGTACACAACGCCTTCGACGACGCCTTGATCGCCGCACTCAACGCCCATCTCGAGCGCCTCCACGCCCTGGCTGCGAGCGGCGAGGTGCGGGTGGTGGTGCTCGGCTCCCACGGCAAGCACTTCTCCGCCGGGGCGGATCTCGCCTGGATGAAGCGCATGGTCGACTACAGCGTCGACGACAACCTGGCCGACTCACGCCAGCTCTCGCGCTTGATGCACGGGCTAGACACCCTGCCCTGCCCCACGCTCTGCCGAGTGCAGGGTGCGGCCTACGGCGGCGCGGTGGGGCTGGCCGCCTGCTGCGATCTGGTGATCGCATCAATGGCGGCGCGCTTCTGCCTCTCCGAGGTCAAGATCGGCCTCTCGCCAGCGGTGGTCGGGCCCTATGTCCAGCGCGCCATCGGCGCCCGCCAGATGCGCCGCTACGCGCTGACCGCCGAAGTGATCGACACCGCCACCGCCCGCGAACTGGGGCTGGTGCACCAGGTGGTGGCTGGCGACGCGCTGGATGAAGAGATCGACCGCCAGATCGACACCCTGCTCGCTGCCTCCCCCCAGGCCCAGCGCGCCACCAAGGCGCTACTCGCGCAGATCGCCCGCGAACCGGAGAGCGACGCCACCCGCGAGGCTGCGTGCCGCACCATCAGCGAGCTACGGGTCAGCGCCGAAGGCCAGGAAGGGCTGGCCGCCTTCTTCGACAAACGCCCGCCCGCCTGGCTCGCGGCCAGCGGCGGCGACAAGGAGCCGCGCTCATGAGTCTCGCCACTGCGCCCCGCCCGCTGCGCGCCGTACTGATCGCCAACCGCGGCGAGATCGCCTGCCGCGTGATTCGCACCGCGCGGCGCCTCGGCCTGCGGACCATCGCGGTCTATTCGGATGCCGACGCCCGCGCCCGCCACGTGCGCGAGGCCGACGAAGCGATCCGCCTCGGCCCGGCGGCAGCCGGCGAGAGCTATCTCGCCATCGACAAGGTCATCGCCGCCGCCCAGCGCAGCGGCGCCGACGCCATCCATCCGGGCTACGGCTTTCTCTCCGAGAACGCCGAGTTCGTCGCCGCCTGCGACGCTGCCGGGCTCGTCTTCATCGGCCCGCCGGCCAGCGCCATGGCCGCCATGGGCGACAAGGCCGCGGCCAAGGCGCGCATGGCCAGCGCCGGCGTGCCGCTGGTGCCCGGCTATCGCGGCGAAGCGCAGGACGACGCCCTGCTGCGGGAAGAAGCCGGCAAGATCGGCTTCCCGGTGCTGCTCAAGGCCAGCGCCGGCGGCGGCGGCAAGGGCATGCGGGTGGTCGAGTCCGAGCGCGAGTTCCAGGCGGCGCTCGATGGCTGCCGCCGCGAATCCCGCGCCGCCTTCGGCGATGAGCGCATGCTGATCGAGAAGTATCTGACCCAGCCGCGCCATGTCGAGGTGCAGGTGTTCTGCGACAGCCTCGGCGCCGGCGTCTACCTGTTCGAGCGCGACTGCAGCGTGCAGCGGCGCCATCAGAAGGTGCTCGAAGAGGCCCCCGCACCGCATCTGCCCGAAGCGCTGCGCCGAGAGATGGGCGAGGCCGCGGTGCGCGCCGCCCAGGAAATCGGCTATGTCGGCGCCGGCACGGTGGAGTTCCTGCTGGATGCCGCCGCCGAGACCACGCAGGAGAGCGGCTCACCGTTCTACTTCATGGAGATGAACACCCGGCTGCAGGTCGAGCACCCGGTTACCGAGATGATCAGCGGTGAGGATCTGGTCGAGTGGCAGCTAAGGGTCGCTGCCGGCCTGGCGCTGCCCAAGGCGCAGAGCGAGCTGACGCTCACCGGCCACGCCATCGAAGCGCGGCTCTACGCCGAAGACCCGGACAACGACTTCCTCCCCGCCACCGGCAAGCTCCTGCGCTTTGCGCTGCCGCTGGCAAGCGCCGATTTAAACGGGCGCATCCGCCTGGACAGCGGCGTCGAGGCCGGTGACACGGTGACCATGCACTACGACCCGATGCTGGCCAAGCTGATCGTCCACGGCGAGGATCGCGGCCAGGCCCTGGCCGAAATGGCCCGCGCCCTGGCCGCGCTGGATATCAGCGGCGTGACCACCAATCGCCGCTTCCTGCAGCGGCTGGTGACCCACCCGGACTTCATCGCCGCCGAGCTGAATACCCGCTTCATCGAGCATCATCACGATGCGCTGTTCGCCGCGCCCCACGCCACCGACGCCGATATCGCCCGCGCGGCCCTGGTTGCTATCGATCAGCTTGCCAGGAACCATACCGACGGAACATCGCGCGCCGACGACCCCTGGCAGCGCCGCGACGGCTGGCGGCTCAACGCACCACACCGAGTACGTCTCGCCTTCCAGGAGACCGATGGCAGCGGCACGTATGAGGTGATCGCCACCCAGGCGCTGACTCAGGGTCTGGCACAGGAGCCAGCACAGGCGACCTGGCAGCTTCAGGTACAGCGCGACGGCGAGGAGACGAGCCGACTCGCCGGGCAGTGCCAGCGCCTCGACAACGACACCCTGGCGCTCACCCTGGATGGCCATCGCCAGCGCCTCTTCGCCCGGCTCGACCCGGCCAGCGAGGGCGACGCCATCGTGCTCACCGCCGCAGGTCAAGAATCGCGCCTGATCTGGCGCCGCGCCGACCGCGCCGACCATCTGCCGCAAGAGACCGAAGCCAAGCTGACCGCACCGATGCACGGCACCGTGGTGGCGCTGCTGGCCGAACCCGGACAAACGGTGGAGAAAGGCACGCCGCTGGTGGTGGTGGAAGCGATGAAGATGGAGCACACCCTGAGCGCCCCCGCCGACGGCGCGGTGGAAGCCTTCCACGTCGCGGTGGGCGACGCCGTGGCGCAGGGGGATGAGCTGCTCGCGTTCACCAATGCCGAAGCGATGACCAACACCGGCGCCGACACGGGTGGGGACAGCTGACATGGCAATGCCGAAGCACGTCAGTATCGTCGAAGTCGGCCCACGGGACGGGCTGCAGAACGAAGCCGAGCCCATCGCCACCGCCGCCAAGCTGGAGCTGATCGAGCGGCTCGGCGCGGCGGGGCTCAAGCGGATCGAAGCGGCGAGTTTCGTCTCGCCCAAATGGGTGCCGCAGATGGCAGATCACCGCGAGGTGATGACCGGCATTCGCCGCCGGCCAGGTGTGATCTACTCCGCGCTCACGCCCAATCTCAAAGGGCTGGAAGCCGCGCTGAAATGCGGCGTCGAGGAGGTCGCCGTCTTCGCAGCAGCGAGCGAAGCCTTCTCGCACAAGAACATCAACTGCTCGATTGCCGAGTCGCTAACGCGCTTCGAACCGGTGATCGAACGCGCCCGGGAAGCCGGCGTGCGCGTGCGCGGCTATGTCTCCTGCGTGCTCGGCTGCCCCTACGAAGGCAACATCGCCCCGCAGCGGGTCGCCGAGGTCTCTCGGGCGATTTATGAGATGGGCTGCTATGAAATCTCGCTGGGCGACACCATCGGCGTCGGCACCCCACTCGAGGCCAAGCGCCTGCTCGACGCCGTGAGCCGAGATATCCCCAGGGACAAGCTCGCCGCCCACTTCCACGACACCTACGGCCAGGCGCTGGCCAACCTCTACGCTGTACTCGAAGAGGGCATCAGCGTGATCGACAGCGCCGTCGCCGGACTCGGCGGCTGCCCCTACGCCAAGGGCGCCACCGGCAACGTTGCCACGGAAGACGTGATCTACCTGCTCAACGGCCTCGGCATCGACAGCGGCGTGGATCTGGATAACTTGGCAGAGACAGGGATGTGGATAACACAGACGATCGGCAAGCCGAATCGGTCAAAGGTGGGGGTTGCGCTGGCGGCGCGCTAGGTTTTGTACGAAAACTACCTGCGCTCGGCAATACGGCGTTAAAAATCGGCTCAAAATGCTCATTTACAACCCGTAAACTCCGCGTTTTCGCAGATTTTTGCCTTGTCTTGCCTTCGCTCGCTGACTTTTCATACAGAACCTCGTCATTCATGGATCAACTGTTCAGGGCTGCGCGATTAGCTGGGATTGCAGCGCGAGAGACAACTCGACATAGATGCGTGCCGCCTCTTTCGCCGGTTCCAGATCGCGAGCCACCTCGCGACGCAGACGCCGCAGCTCGTGATACAGCGTCACCTGAGGCTGATCAATCAGCCCTGCCCGCACCAGCAGCTCCGGCAGCCGAGCCGCTGATACCTCGCCCGGGCCACTCTCGCCGCCTTCCTGTGACGACAGCGACGCGCGGGCCGCGCGCTCCAGTCGAGTCCACGCCTCCACTATCGCCGTACGGGGATGGCGCTCGGCCAGCTCGGTGAGAAACGTTTCTTCTTCACCAGCACGCACGCCGACGACGTCACCCCGACCTGGCGACAGCGAGCGCAACTGCTCAAGGTCGTGCTCGAACTCGGCCTCGATGGGCCCGGCCCGCAGCTTCTTGATGAAGGACCCAAACTGCAGGATCTGGTCGCGGAAGAGAAGCGCGAGAATCAGAGCGAACACCGGCCAGGCCAGCGACCGGACGAGGCTCGAAATGAACGTCAGCCAATCCATCGTCAGTACTCGGTTGATCCCGCGTGCATGAGTCTAGGCACTAGCTGCCACGTCAGACATTCACCGAATATTGTAGATCACGCGCTTCATCTCCGGTCATGCCACGAAATCCCCAGCAGTGAGCGGGCTGCTCCTTGAGCGTGATCTCGATATCGATGGGCGATATGCCAATCTCGGCTTCTATCTGGCGGAAAAGCGCTTTGATCAGCGCCTTCTGCGTCTCCTTGGAGCGCCCCTCCATCATGTTGATTTCGATGACCGTGTAAGCCGACGTTCTATCGTCAGGGGAATAGAAATTCTCTGCGTCCAGCGGCACGAATCGATGGGCACGCTTGCTCTCCGGCAACCCGAGAACATCCTGCATGCAGCCATGGATGACGTTCGAAAGCTGTGCCTTGATAGAGTTCAAGTGCTCCTTGATGCCATAAACGACGACCATGTGAGCCCCCAAAGAATGTGTGTTTAATAAATCGACCTGCAAATATCTCAATTAGTAGAACCACTGAAAAGCTAACACCGCAAAGAGATGCGACTTTGTAGTGGGCTCTTTTGTGATAGCGTAGCGTTAAATCACAAAACAAGGAACGGAAAAGCCGCCAGCCTGATTTGAATTGCTAGAAAACACCCACTTTGTATGCCATGCAAACTTCGTCACTGAGGTTAACGCAGTGCTTCATAACTAACAATCCAGCCTTCACAAGTTTTATGTCACGCTCACGATTACTATTCTCAGGAGACCAAATTTTAGCGCCATGAAAGAGGTTGTTCCTGACCCTTCGAACCATTAGCAATACTTGTTGCGCTTGCGGTAAATTTTTATCGGGTGGAGATTCCTTCCAACCAATCCGACCATTATTAAGAACTTGCTTCCTCGGCGGCTCTGTCAACAGGTAGTCAATCGCCTCACGGAACTCAGGTTCTCCCAAGGTTTGAAAGCTCTGATCGATACTTATAGCAAAGGCATCCCAGTTTGCATCTACAGAGTTTTCATTTCCGCGTGCAAACCCAGAACCCTTGAGGGCGTACTCGCAGCGTGCGAAAGTCCCAAGAAATTCGTACGCTATTTCTGGTGGCAACAACATATTTGGGAAAGTACGCCGCATTTTATTTACCCTTTAACGCCGAATTCAGCAGCTTATCCGCTGTAATGATTTGTTCTGCGATTCACATACCATAGTATTTTGAACTGAATGCCACTGAAAGCGGTGCCCCATCATAAAGGCATGAAACGCTGACTTTGAGCTTTCTTCTATGGTCATAGTAGGTGTGGCAATGGGTTTTCTTCCTTTCTAAATCAAGTTCCGTCAATCCGATGCTTAAAGCACCAAGAACAGGCTCAGAGTCGAATTCTTTATTTTGGTTATGTGGAGCAGTGGCTTTCAGATCAATTTCTACATAGCTAATAAAGTTGCCTTCTGCCTCTAAGAGCATTCTGCAATCATCATTCTCGACGATAATGTTACCTACAGGGTTCGCATTGACTCCAACCTCTGCCTCAGCCTTGTGGATGGGCATTCCAATATATTGAAATGGCCGATGAAAAGGTTTTGACATTAGAGGCAAACTTTTCAAGAAAGCTTTATCTAGGGCAGTTCCGAGACTGCTTGAGCTTCTTTCAGAGATCATAACGCTCTTATTAAATACCAAACCCATACTATTAACAAACTCTCTAAATGAGTTTTCGTACTGAGCTTCGTTCTGAAAATCCCCCCATTTTTTCCCAATTAGAAACCCTGGAGGCTCACACTCTTTGAGCAGAATGGGGAGTACTTTAATAGGCTTTCCGTTTATCTGGTGATTCATAGCAACATCAAGCTCATTTGCAACCCAAGGTGATTCAACAGAATTAGGAGAGAGGACAACGGCGAAGAAGTCTACAGAATCAATACCTTCGCGTATTTTCTGTATCAATGAATCGCCTACTTTCATTTCCGCCTCATCAAGCCAATAACGAACACCGTGACTTTCCAAGTCTCTCGCAAATTTTTTCACAAAATCCTTGTCGCGATGGTTATGACTTAAAAACACACTTGCTGTCATCTAGAAGTTCCTTTATTCGCATAACACCGCCGCCAAATGCTGGCGGCTTTTGTGCGGCTCTTTGCACAAAAGCTGAAAGCGGCCGAAGGTCAGATTGCAAGATCTTGTTATGTGTTGGCGTGTTCACCACATTTTATTCATTGATTTAAAAAAACCACAGTCTAGATTTGCCTTTTCCATATCCTTTTTCATCTTCTCTATCTGCTTTTCTGAAACACGATCTCTACTTCTTTTAAACACTTCAAAAAAGTGCTCCACCTGAGCAGGAACATAATCTGCGCATGAGTTTATTGCATTAAGAGGGATGCTGTCGACATCATCAATTTGAGTCCCTTCCCAACAGTCACCATCATTGGGCACCATTTCGAAACATATTATCAAGAATGGGATTTTTATATATATTAAAAACCTTTCCAAATCATCCCATATCCTTGGCTCTGCCCCAACCGACCTTTCGTAATAAAACCAATCAACCTTTGGGAGGTTTAATTTAGTTAAAACCTCTCTTGTACAAGGAATGAGATGAGTCCGAAACTTATTACTTTTATTCCCTTTGATTAGAGATTTTATATCAACTAAAAAACCAGGGGGTCTATCAAATTCATCTTGTGTATACTGATTAGCCTTTGGAAAATAATAAGCATCAGCTAAAACCCTCCAGGCAATGATGTATATACATATTTTAGATGATTCTGAAACCTCTAATCGCTCAGGGCATGGATCTCTGTAGTTTGCCACTTTCGAGAATATTTCTTTCTTAAAAAAATTTTCATGCTCCGAAAAATCACGCTCACATTCTTTGCATAGCAAGGGCGATTTAGACCCGTCTTGCTCACGCTTATTTGGTTCACTAGTCGCTCTAAGGTAGCCAGTTGGAGATGTGTCTTTTAGCCATTTATATATATAAGAGGGAATGACATGGGAGTTTTCGATAGCCTCTCTCTTATTATAAAATTTACATAAATCTTTCATTTAGTTTCTCACTTACTGATGCGGGAATTAACACATAACAGATATTAGATAGCCCGCTCGCTTGGTCACTTGAACAAGTTTGCGCGTTTAATACGCTTTATCTAGCCAAACATTTCGTATTTAATCCATTAACTTAAAATAGCCCTCAGAATAATTAGCCGCTATTTGCAGAATTTGCGTGCTCGCGCGCTTTTTTCAGGCTGAGATGACTGTGCATAGATACAGTCATGTAGCGGCAGGTCGTCTGACTAGCTTTTTGGTAAAGGCAGCCACACTACCGCCGGCCATGGAGGATGACGATGGTTACCATCGTCCCAGCGCGGCTATCCCTTGTGAGCTTGTGATGCTGTAGACCATCTCTTGTACTGTTATACGCACAGTAAACAAGCATAATATTAGAAACAACGCCACAAAAGAATTAATCGTGGCTTCAGAGGCGGGGCGTCGCTGCGTCTAAAACCGAAGATTATTTAGGTTTAGAGGGGGCGCTTCCCGCTTGGCTTAGCGAGAGAGGCCAGGTTCAAGAGCGCCCGAATTCCTTTAACTCACCCAGCGCATTCTGGCACCCCGCTTCGACCTAATCGAGTTCGCGCTGCATGGCGCGGATGTCTTTCAGCTGGCGTTCGAGGTTGGCGCGCTTGTTCGGCGAAGGTTTCCAGCATACGCTCGAGTTGGCGCAAGCGTCCTTCTCGCGATAGACGCGAGTCTTGCAGTACAGAACATGAGATCCATATGCTCAGCGCATTGGCTATCCGGGCTGCTGAGCTTAGCTACTGCCACTCATCGAGCCAGACGCTACCCCCGCACTGCTCTGCGAGTATATCGAACGTCGCCTTGAGTGAGCCCATGAAGCGGCACTGTAGTCTCCGACATGCATCACTTAATCGACAGCGACATCGCAATTGCGCGGCTCCAGCAGCGCCTCACCTTTGGCCAGGGTACTCCTCAGTTCGAGTAGCACAGCTGGCGTCAGCGGTATCTCGGGGCTCTCCTTGAGCAAATGAAAGATCCATTTTTATTTCTCTGGCTCGCTCCTGAGCCCGAATATGCGCACTTCTTTCTGCATCGCAGGAAGCAAAAATATATTTCATCTATAATTTCTTCGCTGTAACCACGAAGAAGTGGATTTTATGTTTTCTTGAAACTAAAAGTTCGTCCTAGCAAAACATTTCCCCTATTGAATAACACTTGCAGCATGCGCGCCCACAAAATTGAGCCGAGGGTGCAATACAGTGGGCGCAACCGTGCCGGAGCTGGTTAGAGCGCATTTTGTCGTGCAACCCATTGCGTATGCTCTCGAGAAAAAGCCAGCTCTGCTTCATTAATAAACTCTGATAGCAATTCTTCAGATTCTATTTCTTCGAGGCGCCCTTGGATTATCCCAATTTCATGTGCAGTCAACGTATAGGCCGAGGCCAATTCATTAAACTTCTTAATTTGCATCCAGCCGATAATTGACGACGCTAACACTATTAGTGGCTCGAATGGCCAAATCTGCCATTCTGGAAATGAGGGACGGAGCACTAACAGGACAATCGCAGCTCCATATGTCACCGTACATACGACGACCCAACGCGTTGCAGCTTTTTTATTGCCTCTCGCTTTTTTTGTGTACCAACCACGCTGCTCCTTGATGCGGTTTTCCATGTAAAACTGCTTACGTTCCTCAATCGATAGTGCTCTAATGTCACCCATCGAACCAGTGATTTGATCATCTGCGGCCGAATCTGGAGGGATACGATCTCCGATGTATCGGTTGGCTCGTAAGATTTCGCGTAGATGATTTCTGAATTCAGCTCGAATTATCCGAACATCCGTTACATTCTCGAATGGAGCCGATCTCATGCAGTAACGCCAAGTTGAGGTTTTAATTGACTCTGCGAGTGCCCGCCCCTTATACCAATCTTGCTCCGGCTTATTCTTGAAACGATAAAACAATAACGCAGCAAGTGCAATAAATACTACTGCATGTAATGACTGGACTTCTCTACTAGGATTGGCGACCATCGAAATAACTGCGGCCAAGATCAAAAGGCAGTATTCCAATTTCAGGAGGCGGTGATACCAATTCTGAGATTTCTCTGACAAATCACTTGCAGCTTTATATAGTGCCGGATAATCCAAGTGCAAAGATCTCAAGGTGTTATCTCCCTAATACCCGAAACGATGGCATTAGCGTTCCAGCCAACCATCTTATTTGCTGCCAATGAAACACTTATCGGTGTCCGGTCTGCACCCCATGGAATAATTCCAAGAATGGGCTTACCTAGCGATTTTGCAAAATCTATTTCAAACTGGATCCAATCACTATGGGCTACATACATTCCCGCGAGCACAACTACGCACTGGGTGGGACGGATCTGCTGACGAAGTTCTTCTTCAAGTGCATGGACTGACATATGCCCAAATTTCTTGTCAACGGGCACCGAGTAGTTTGTCCAAGAAAAGTTAGGAGCTGAGTTTAAAAATTTGATCGCTCGGTCATACCGTTCGCTATAACGCCAAGCATGGCTTACGAAAAGCCTGTAATTGTGCAGGTAAGGCATACCTTATCTCCGATTGATTTTATTCTGTGGTGTCTAGTGCATGACTTAGTATTCTTTATCGCCGCCAACATGCATAGCATTTGTAATGCAGGCGCAGCAGCAAAGTAAAAGCTGTCGCCGTGACAAGTTTGGTTATGCATTGCTCTTCTCACGCAACAGGCTCAAATATGACCGCTCTTTATCTTTATTAATCCATGTCTCGGTAATGTGCTCGCAAAGCCCGGGGATGTCTTGTTCAAGTGTTGATGGCCACAGGCAAGGGTTGTAATCGTACACCCTTAACATGTGGTCGATATCAAATATCGGGGTAGTCCCTTTTGCTCTAATCAAACATACTGGCTTATTAAAGGCGATACGCATTCCAAGCTCGAAAAGAACATTAGGATTGTGCTCAGATAAATCTACAATAACAAGATCTGCAGCATCTAGGTCGTTCACTATAGTGGATTGGATCACCTCACTCCCTGCTTTTTTTGCTGTTTTTGCATTAAAGTTTGCTTGAACCGCAGCGGGAGTTATCAGGTGTTTTAACACCTCATCGAAGTAGCCTTTGGGATACTGCGACGTTTTTTCAGAAAAAGGCATTGCAACGAATGCGACTAATCCTCCGGCATTTTTCGACTCACCCAGAAGAATAGAAGATGAAGAACCTGAGCGCCCGGCGGTTGCCGACTCAGCACTAGGAGATTCTGATACTCCAGTTTTTTCTTTTACACTATTTAGAAACTTTAGGTTCTTTTGGTAAAGATCGTAAAACTCATCTTGCAACGATTCATCGACACCGAATTCGGTTTTGAGTGTATTTTTTAGGTACTGGATTTCAGGAAGATTTTCGCCCTGATAATACTCATAAACTTTTTTAAATAGCTCGACATTAAGAAACGCATTTTTCACCGCTTCATATTCTTCCGCTGGCGACTTGGGATAGGCAAATCGTTTTCCAATGTCACCGATTTCAATCTTAGCCGTATCGCGTGTTCCAATTGTTAGACCGTAATCTCTAGATGAAGCGGTGAGGTAGAAAAAGTTGTTGCCTTTACCCATATCTAAAGCGGAGGCGATGTCGGCTGGTGACCATGGGTTGCCTGCATTGAGGTCTTTTATGACCTCTACAACTTTTTTGCTCTCTTCGATGCTATACTGAGGAAATTCACGTTTTGGCTTGCGCTTGGGTTTTGCCCTTGTTTTACCAGTTGCACCACTCTTAGGTGATTCAGGCTTTGCTGCCTCTTCTGGCTTTTCTGTGCCAGCATCATCGCTCATGACTATTCCCCCTAGATCAAATTGAACTGCTTCGCACTGCATAACGCCGAAGTTCAACCGTCGCTTTAGCAGTCGGCTAGAGCGTCTTGTTGGGCTCGGTCCGCTATTCTCTGCTCGGAGTTTTGACTAGCCCGATTAGCTCTTGGCCGAGCCAGCTTAATCGCCACCGAGCTAATCCTGACCTGAGAGAAAAGCCCAGCGCAGCAATAAAGACCGCTGCACCGCTCGCAACCACTCCAATGTTCAAGCCTCCCATAGAGCCTCCAACAATAGAAAACATAATAGTTGTGGACGCAATCATCGTTGTTATAAAAAAAATCGGAAACGCATAGTCTTTTTCAGCCAAACCTTTAGCCAACAACTGATTTGCTAAGTATCGATCCCTGGATTTAACTATACCGGACCCTAGAGGAAATGCTGGCACTCGTTTTTTTATTTCCAAGAGAAACTGCGCTTCTTTTGGCGACAAAGATTTTAGTATATTCCGAACTTCTTCTCCTATGTGCTCGCCTTGCGCTGCCCGAATCAACAAACTTTGCCAGATGGCGCTAAGTTCTTCATCGGCTGGATCAATATCCTGAACACCCTCTACCCAATCTTCAAAGAGACTTAGCTGATTGATAGAGGGCTCATTCTGGCCAAAAGGCCGATCTCCCTTTATCTTCTCATTAACTGCTTTAATGTGCGATTCGAGATTCCTTTTCCTACGTTTTTCTTTCAAGCTATCAATACTTTCTTTGACATAATTTCTTATCTCCAAGCCAACCAAATCAAAAGTAGGCTTAAATAGAGCTGTCAGTGAAGGTGTTAGGGAGATGTCCTTACTGGTGGGCGTTAATTCCCCACTTTCATTTGCACCACTTTCGCTCATTACTCATCCTTTCTTATGCCCAGTAGGGGTAGGTAGCCGCTGACTTTACCACTTGAACAATCTCGCGCGTTTAACAGACTTATCTAGTCAGCCATTTCGAAATTAACCCATTGATTTTAAAGATTTCTAAAAATAATTAGGCGTGCTTTACAGAATTCACGTGCTCGCGCATTTTGCTCGGCCCGATATAACTGTGCATAGATACAGTCATATCTTAGTGCCCGTTCAGGTGCACTATGGAGAAATCCGCCACGCTACCGCCAGCCATGGAGGATGACGATGGTTACCATCGCCCCAGCGCGGCTCTCCTTTGTAAGCTTGTGACGCTGTAAGCCTTCTCTTGTGCTGTTCTACGCACAGTAACCAAGCATTACATTAGAGACAACGCCACTAAAGCATTAATCAGTCGTGGCGTCAGAGGGAGGGGCACTGGTGCTTTGGAAACCGAGGATTATTTAGGAGGTGGGGAGTGTCACTGGCTGCTTGGCATAACGAGAGCGGCCAGCTTCAAGAACGCTCGGATGCCTTCAATTCGCCCAGCGCACTCTGGCACCGCGCTTCGACCTGATCGAGTTCGCGCTGCATGGCGCGGATGTCTTCTAGCTGGCGTTCCAGATTGGCGCGCTTGTCGGCGAGAATTTCGAGCATGCGTTCGAGCTGGCGTACGCTGCCGTGGTTGCGGTCGTCGTAGAGATCAAGCACTTCGCGTATCTCGATCAACGAGAAGCCGAGGCGTTTGCCACGCAGGGCGAGTTTGAGGCGCACGCGGTCCTTGTCGCGGTAGACGCGGGTCTTGCCGCGGCGCTCGGGAGAGAGCAGGCCTTCCTGCTCGTAGAAGCGGATGGTGCGGGTGGTAACGTCGAACTGCTGCGCGAGTTCGCCAATGGCGTAGGTTGGGCCGGACACGGGCATTGCCTGTTGTTAACTTTTCTTCACCCTACCGGGATTTGACCTTAACGTGAAGATCAACCAAGGCAGGGTGCGCTGCCGCTGTTTCTAGCGGGGCATGCCACTCAGAACAGGGATTCCTGCCGGTCACCAGCAAACTCGGCCAGCGGGGGTAGCGCAACCCGCTCGGCGAGCCGGCTGTAGCACTGTCGCGCCAGCTCCGGCGCCTGGCGATTATCCGGCGTATGCACAAAGAGAAAAGGGGTTTTCCCCTGTTTTATCCACAGGCCAAGCCGTTCTATCCACGGCGCGAAGCGCGCTGCGTTGATCGCTTCATCGAAGTGCCCGATGAAGCGCACGACAGGGTTGACCGCCGTGGAGAGCACGTGTAATGGGACTTTCGGCTTTTCGCCTTGAGCGGCTGCGAGCTTTTTGTCAAGCCCCGCGGGGGTGGCAAATAGCGCGCGAACGTCGAGCATCACGCGATCCACGTCTTGACTTATCAACAAGCGGTTGAGTGACTGTTCCGCCAACCCCTTGTGGAAAAATTCAAGCTCCCGCACTTCCACCGCGCAGGGCAGGCCCGGCGGCCAGCGCGAGAGTAGCTGCGCCAGCGCCGGCAGCTCGGCGTGGCCGAAATCCCGCGGTAGTTGCACCATCAGCGGGCCGAGCCGATCCGCCAGCGGGCCGAGGCCCTCGACGAAACGCGCGAACTCGTCGTCGATCTCTCGCAGGCGCTTGGCGTGGGTCAGCTGGCCCGGCAGCTTGAAGCAGAAACGAAAGGTCGAAGGCGCCTGCGCGGCCCAGGCGGCAATGGTCTCCGCCTTGGGCAGGCCGCTGTAGAAGGTGGTGTTGCCCTCCACCGCGTTGAACACCCGGGCGTAGTCGGCCAGGCCGGCGTCACCGTGGGCCGGCAGCAGGCTGCCGCGCCAGTCGTTGTTGGCCCACATCGCCATGCCCAGGTAGAGCGGCGGCTGGGGTGTCTCCGCGAGGGTCATCGGTCAGCGCAGGCGCTCGGCGTGCAGGGTCACCGTCGGCGAGACGATATCGTGCTGGGCGCTGATCATCGCCAGTTCGCGGGTGCCGGCGCGGCGGGTGTGTTCGAACAGCATCTGCACCGCGGCGGCGGTCTGCTCCAGTGCCCGCGCCGGGCCTTCGTCGCCGAGCCCGGCGCGCAGGCTCTGGGCCAGGAACATGGCGGCGGTGAAGTCACCCGCGCCGTTGGGCGGAATGGCGAAGTCGACCTTGGGCGTGGCGATGCGCCAGCTGCCGCCGGCGGCGTCCACCAGCATGCCGATATGGCCGGCGTCGTCGTCCGCCACCTCGAGCGAGGTGACCAGCACCACCCGCGGGCCCTGGGCCCGTAGCGCCGCGGTGGCGGCGAGAGCGTCTTCCAGGGTGTGAATCTCGCGCCCAGCAAGGAAGCCGAGTTCGAACTGGTTGGGGGTGACGATATCGGCGCGGCGGATGGCGTGATCGCGCATCCATTCGGGAATTCCCTCGCGCACGAAGAAGCCGCGGCCGACATCGCCCATCACCGGGTCGCAGCAATAGAGCGCCTCGGGGTTGGCCTGCTTGACCCGGTCGACGCTGTCGAGCACCGCACGGCCGATGCCTTCGTCGCCCATGTAGCCGGAGAGCACCGCATCCACGCCGCCCAGACCGACCAGCGATTCGACGCCATCGAGCACCTGGCGCAGGTGGGCGGGCGAGAACACCTCGCCGGTGAAGGCGCCGTAGCCGGTGTGGTTGGAGAACTGGACCGTGTTGATGGCGGTGACTTCCAGCCCCAGCCGCTGCAGTGGGAAGACCGCGGCGCGGTTGCCGACATAGCCGTAGGCGACGTGGCTCTGGATGGAGATGACATGGGTCATGGCGCGTTCCTACCGCGGGGAAAAAGCACAGTGTAATGCCCCAAATGAACGAGGGGCAGGGCTAGGCCTCGGCACGGCGGCGTCTCGACGCTGGCAGGCGGTGGCGATATGCTCGCGAAGTGGCGACCTAGGCCCCGCCGCGCCGCCACCTTACCGTGTTCAAGGATCGAAACCGTATGCTGTCAGCCGAGCGCGCCGCCGCTTCTCCTTCCGCGTTGTCTTTACCCGCGTCGTCTTCCCCCGCGCTGCCTTTTTCCGCATCGTCTTGCCCGCTATCGGCGTCTCTTTCGGCGCCGCGCTTACGCGTCCGCCCGATGGCTGCGCTGCACCGGCATGCGGCACTGCTGGGGAGCCTGCTGCTGGCGCTGGTAGTGGCCGGCTGCAGCAGCGCGCCGATCACCAGCGTGACGCCGAGCGGCGATGCCGAGACCCGGGTCGAGCGCCAGGATCGCGCCACCAGCTGGCAGCACCTCCCCGGCTGGAGCCGGGATCAGCCGATGGCGGCGTGGAGCGCCTTTCGCGAAAGCTGCACCCGGCTGGCGCGCAAGCCGCTGTGGCGCGGGGTGTGCGCCGATGCCAAGTCGGTCGACCCGCTCAACGCCCAGGCGATTCAGCAATTCTTCGAGACCCGCTTCACGCCCTACCGGGTGACCAACAGCGACGGCAGTTCCACCGGGCTGATCACCGGCTACTACGAGCCCATCCTGCGCGGCTCGCGGGTGCGTGGCGGCCCCTACCAGACGCCGCTCTACGAGTATCCGAAGTACTGGAAGAAGCACACCCACGTCGGCCCGACCCGCCGCGAGCTGATGCGCAGCGGCGATCTGAAGGGTACCGAGCTGGTGTGGGTCGATGACCCGGTAGAGGCAGCCTATCTACAGATCCAGGGCTCGGGGCGCATCGAGATGACCGATGGCACCACCATGCGCGTGGCCTATGCCGGCACCAACAATCAGCCCTTTCGCTCCTTCGCCAAGCGGCTGATCGATCGCGGCGAGATCACCCCCGCCGAGGCCACGCTGCCCGGCGTGCGCGCCTGGGCCCGGCGCCACCCGAGCCAGGTGGAAGAGATGCTCAACGTCAATCCGCGCATGGTGTTCTTCCGCGAGCTGACCGGCGACCAGGCGCTTTCCGACAGTAGCGGCCCGGTGGGCGCGCTGGGGGTGCCGCTCACCTCCGAGCGCAGCATCGCGGTCGACCCCGACGAGATCCCGCTCGGCGCGCCGGTGTTTCTCTCCACTACCCAGCCGCTTTCCAACCAGCCGCTGCAGCGCCTGATGGTGGCTCAGGATACCGGCAGCGCGGTCAAGGGCGCGGTGAGAGCGGACTTCTACTGGGGCCACGGCGACGCCGCCGGCGAAGCCGCCAGCCGGATGAAACAGCGGGGCGAGATGTGGGTGCTGATGCCCAAATGAGAGCGCGCCCGATCGCTTGGGCGCTCTCTGGACATTGCGGCCCTCGCTAGCGAGAGCCGGCGAACATCTTGCGCACCCGCAACGCCGCGATCACCTGAATGACGCCGTAGACCAGCGCGACGATCCCGATCCACAGCGCGGTGGCCACCAGGCCGCTGAGCGGGCTGACGACGAGCAGGATACCCAGCAGCAGCGCCAGCACCCCACTGAGAACGGTCCATCCCTCTCCGGGCGCCCAGCCCTGGCCGGCCACCGGGCGGCGAATGCGCAGCCCCAGCAGCAAGCGATAGACGCCGGCGATGATCAACCAGATACCCACCAGCACCAGCAACGCGCTGGCCATGGAGAGCGGATCGAAGATCGCGAGCAGGCCGAACAGTATCGACAGCACGCCGTAGCCGATCAGCCATCCCTTGCCCGCGCCTCGATAGGCCGTCGCCGTCATGAACAGCGTGGAGACGCCTTCCGCCAGTGCCATGATGCCCATGATCCAGGTCAACGCCGCGATGGCGGCCAGCGGCTGAAACACCGCGATCAGGCCGAATACGATGGCGATGACGCCGAACGTCATCAGGATCCACCAGCTACGTCCGATGAGACTTCTCGTTGCCATTGACGACTCCCATTGATATCCCTGTTCGAGGAAACCTGAACGCTGCACCGAATCTATCGTTCAATACCGATCTTCAACATAGACCTTCACGGGAGTGACTTCGATGACCGAATCCGCCCCGCCGGCAGCGCCGCTGGCCATTGTCACCGGCGCCACCGCCGGACTCGGACTGGAAACTGCCAAGGGCCTGGCAGCGAACGGGTATCGCGTCATCGTCGCCGGACGCAATGCCGACAAGGGCAAGCTCGCCTGCCACGCGGTGCGCGCCCATCAGCCCGGTGCCGAGGTTCGCTTCGAGTGGCTCGATCTCGACAGTCTCGCGTCGGTGCGTCAGTTCGCCGCGCGCCTGCGCGAGCGCGAAACCGAGCTGCACCGGCTGATCAACAACGCCGGCATCATGGCGCTGCCCAAGCGCGAGCGCACCGAGGACGGCTTCGAGCGCCAGTTCGGGGTCAACTATCTCGGCCACTTCCTGCTCACCAGCCTGCTGCTGCCGCTGCTGGTCGCCGCCTCGTCGGGGGATTTAGCGCCTGCGCGCGTCGTCCAGCTCTCGAGCCTGGCGCACCGCAGCGGCAGGATCGATTTCGACGATCTGAATGGAGAACGCGACTACGATCCCTGGCGCGCCTACCGCCAGTCGAAGCTCGCCATGCTGCTGTTCGCCCAGGCGCTGCAGCAACGGAGCGACCGGCACGGCTGGGGGTTGTTGAGCGTCGCCGCCCATCCCGGGCTCTCCCGCACGGCGCTGTTCGATGCCGGGGTGAAGAGCCGCGCGCTGATCGGCCAGGCATTCAAGCTGGTGATGCCGCTGGTCAGCCAATCCGCCGCCGAAGGCGCCAGGCCCACGCTCCACGCTGCACTCGCCGATGACGTGCGCCCCGGCGACTACTTCGGCCCCGACGGCTTCAGCGAGACCCGCGGCGCACCCAAGCGCGCCCATCGCAGTGCTGCGGCCAGGGACCGGGCGGTGGAAGATCGGCTATGGACAGTGTCGTGTGAATTGACCGGGGCGGCGTGGTCAGCGGATGGTTGAAGACTCACGCCACGGGAATGGTACCGCCGTCGACGACGAACTCGGAACCGGTGATGCTCGCCGCCCTGGATGAGGCCAGGAACGCGATGAGATTGGCCACTTCCCCAGGCGAGGAGGGCCGTCCCAGCGGAATGCCCCCGAGCGACTGCATGATGATCTCCTTGCCGCCCTCGTAGTCGGTACCCGCCTCCTCGGCCAATCGCTCGGCGAGCGCGACTGATGCCTCGGTTTCGACCCAGCCCGGCGACACCCGTACCACCCGCACGCCTTGAGGCGCCAGCTCCTTGGACAAGCTCTTGCTGTAGGTGGACAACGCCGCCTTCGCCGCAGCATAGGCCGTGGTGGACTCCGGCAGAGGCAGCGCTCGCTGAATGGACGTCACATGAATCACGACCCCAGAGCCGCGCGCCATCATGTGCGGTACCAGATGGCGGTCAAGCCGTACCGCGGGAAACAGATTGAGATCGAGCTCCTGCCTCCACTCATCCTCGCCCAGGGCGGTGAAGCCGCCACCCGGCGACGACGACCCGCCCAGGACATGCACCAAGACATCGATATGCCCCAGCCGCTCGCGCGCCGACTCCGCCGCCAGGCGACAGCCCTCGTCGGTGGCGAGATCCGCGGCGATGACGAGCTCCGGGTGCATCGTGTCGGGCCTGTGGCGAGCGGCAGTGACCACACTCGCCCCCAGGTCGAGGAAAAGCTCGACGGCGGCTCTGCCAATACCTTTGGTACCGCCGGTCACAAAGACACGAGTATGCTGTAAGCCCAGGTCCATGATCGTTCCTTTTTAGCTATCGTCTTGGTTCAAAAAGCCAACCCGCTCGGTGAAATGCCATTATCTTCGCTGCTGAAAGGGAAACAAGAACGCACGAAATAGTAAGAGGCTTACCCAAAAGTTATGGCCAAGAATCACACGCCGGAGAGCGCCGCGCTCGAGCTGGAATCGATATTCAAACTACTGAAAGGGAGATGGAAACTGCTGATCATCTTCCACCTCTTCGATGGCAAGATTCAGCGTTTCTCCGATCTCGAACGCCAGATCCCGGGCATCTCCCAGAAGATGCTTGCCCAGCAACTTCGCGAGCTCGAAAACGACGGCATCGTCTCCCGGAAGGTCTATCCCGAGGTGCCACCCAAGGTCGACTATCGGATGACCTCCTGGGGACAGGAACTTTGCCCCGCCCTGGATGCACTTCTGACATGGAACGAGAAATCCGAGAAACAAAAAGGGGAATAGATCGCAGTGTCATTCGTCTTACCTGCAGCCGACAGTGACAGGAATTCTCCCGCTGTCGACCGCGGCCCCATGTCGAGGTCGCAGACATTTCGATGACAGGAGTCGATGATGAAAACTCAGATCGTGTCCCACCTGGCCCGAGTCGCCGCCGCCGTGGCGCTTGCCGGATTTCTGCCCGTGCTGGCGCAGGCCAACGATAGCATCGCCCAGCAGGAAGCCATGCAGCGACTGCACCAGCCGCTGAATCTGCAGCCGGCGATGATGACGGCCAACCAGTTCGGCGACTGGCGCGTGGATATCGGCGCCGGCCAAAGCGAAGCCAGCGCCAATGCGCTGCGTGCCGAACAAAACCGCACCGGCATGACCACCATGAAAGCGCTGGGCCGGGCCCAGCAGAGCTTGATAGCGGAAGGGCAGAGTGCTGCTCAGATGGACGTTGTGAAACGTCTCTACAGCGTCGATCCCGCCTGAGAGATGCTTGATGGATAGCGACCTTCACGTCAAAGCCGAGGCTAATCACCTCGGCTTTTTGCTGTCTTTCTACCCTGAATACTGTCTGAAAAGTCGACGAGCTAAGGCCGGGCCGGGGCGCGCAGCCAAGGCAAAAATCGGCGAAAACAGTCCCGTCTTTCGCTTCAGTTCACGGGTTGTAGATGAGCATTTTGACGGGGGCACCGAGCGCGCTGACGCTCCAGCCGATTTTTAACGCTGCATGGACGAGCACAGTACTTTTCGGACAGTGCCTATAACCTAGAATTATTTTTGCTTTTCCCATACCGACATCAACTTCCTTTAGTCCATACCGACATGGCACTTCCTGATATCTTCAGGGAAACGCTGACAGCGATCGGCGTGGGGTTACACCTACCCCGACCGCTTTACTCAGGTTCAATTCAATCGCCTTTTCCATGAAAAAGCGACCCATGATTCAGGGCTTTCGGCGGCCCTTCGTCATGCTGGCCAGTACGCCGTCCCGACGAATCAAGCCGTGGTACAAGGCTGCCGCCAAGTGGAGAAGAATGAGCGCGAACAGGCTCAGCGCCAACCAGGTGTGGGCGAAACGCAACGCGCTGTAGAGCGTGGGAGAAGGCGAGACCAGATCCGGTAGCGTGACGCCGGCAAAGAGGGTGACCGGATAACCGCCAGCCGAGAGCATGGTCCAGCCGATCAGCGGCATCGCCAGCATCAGCGCATATAGCATCCAGTGGGAGAGGTGGGCGGAGTGGCGCTGCCAGGGCTGCAGGTCCGCGGGCAGCGCCGGGGTGCCATATCGCCAGCGCACCAGAAGCCGCACGATGACCAGCGCGAGAATCGCGATCCCCAGCGGTTTATGCAGTTGCACGAGCCATACATGACGCTCGGAAACCGTGGCCACCATGCCGACGCCGACAAACAGCATCGTCAGGATCATGATCGCCATCAGCCAGTGAAGCAGACGGGCAGGAAGGGAAAAGGTAACGGCAGTCCGCGGGCTCATGATCGTGGCTCCTGGGTCGAGGATGTCGCCGATTCGGCCTCCTCGCGAGTGCGTCGGTTGTAGGATTCCGAATAGGCCGCGGAGCGCGCGCTCAACAGCGGGTCATCGGAGCCGGCGATACCGTCGGGCAGCACCAGCGGGTCGTAGTTGATGTCACGACAGGGGCCGTCGGCCTGATCCTGGGCCCGATCGATGGTGACGATGCCGGCATCGATCTGGCGGCGGTCCGCGGGCCAGGCCAGGGTGGCATCGTTGGTGGGGTCGCCGGGATTGGCCACGGTCACGATCAGGTGCCAGCGCTGGGGACCTTTATCCAGGCGTTCCCGCAGGTCATGGGAGAGGAAATCGGGATCCTGCTTCTGGGCATCGGTCATCGGCTTGAACGGCGCTTCCGGCACCAGCCCCCAACGCACGAAGTGAGTCGTCCCGCCGGCATCGATGAAGCGGAATGCGTCGAGACTGTTGTACTCGACATTGACGAAACTCGAGGAGTGCCGGGCGGTTTTCACCCAGGCCAGGAATGGCTTGGTTTCCGGATGGCCGGCAAAGAAGGCCCCCATCTTCGCGGGGTCCGGCTTGCCGCTCCGGGGATCCGGCTGGGAGGCTTGCAACAGTTCCCAAAACGCCTGTGGCGTCGATACCGGGAACACCGGCATCGCGTTCATCGCGGTTCGCCACTGCTCACCGTTCGGCAACTCGAATTGCAGCGCGAAACTGCGTATCGGCGGCATGCCATCATCGGCATGGGGGTTGCCTCCGGGGATCGCGAGGCGGCCGATGAGCGGGCTGACCTGTCCCGTCGCGAAAACCGTGGCACGCGAGAGACTCTCTGCATTGCCATTGCTCTCGAAACTGCCCACCACGCAGTACCCCTTGGCGTGATTGCGGCGATAACCTTCATGAACGCCGGCGTTGTCTTCCAGCGTATTGATCATCCGATCCGGGGTCAGCCGGCCGGGGTCCAGCCAGCCGCCAACATAGGCGAAGGCCGTCGCCAGGATGGCGACAACGAGTCCGATGACCGTGAACCGGAATATCGTGTTCAGCGGTGGTGGGTTTTTCGGGGTCATGTCTGCTCCGGGGAGGTGGCCTGCATGGAGCGAGTAGGACGCCGCTGCCGATACTTTATTCCCGCTCGGTCATTGCGTACCTGAATCCCGCCGGAGAGCGATTGACGATTCCCTTGACGATGAAAGGGAATAGAATTCCCTCCGGTTCGTCCTACAGCGACTTCCTTCGATACGCTGGAACCTCCATGAATCCACCCGATGACGATCAACTGCGTGAAATCCTGCCCCGTTTGCGGCGCTTTGCCGTGTCGCTGACCCACGATCCCAGCGATGCCGACGATCTGGTGCAGGCGACGATGGAAAAAGCGATCGGCCACTGGCAGCGCCGCCGCCCCGACGGCGATCTTCGCGCCTGGCTGTTTTCGATTCTGTATCGGCAGTTCCTCGACGGTCGGCGTCGCGCCGGGCGCTATGCCCGGCTGCTGCAGCTGTTCACCAGCGAACCTCAGACCAGCGCCTCGGCGGAAGATATCGTCGTGGTCAATGCCAGTTGGGACGCCTTCGACCAGTTGCCCCCCGAGCAGCGGGCCCTGCTCATGCTCGTTTCGGTGGAGGGGTTGAGCTATCGCGAGGTGAGCGAAACCCTGGATATTCCGATGGGGACGGTCATGTCGCGACTCTCAAGAGCGCGTCGATCTCTGCGCGAGCTGGATGAAGGAGAATCACGCGAGAAGCGTCCGGCACCGTCACTCAGGAGGCTCAAATGAACCCGAATCAACCCACCGAACAGGACCTGCACGCCTATCTCGACGACCAGTTGGACGCCGAGCGCCGGCAGTGGGTGGCAGCCTGGCTCCAGGCCAATCCGGAGCGGGCGGCGGAACTCGAGGCGTGGCGTCGGGACGCCCAACACTTGCGCGCGCGCTACGCCAATCCGGAACAGTGGCCGGCCAACCCCGCACTCGATCCGGCTGCGATTCGCCGCCGTCAGCGAGCGGGGCAGCGGCGCTGGCTGGCCACGGCTGCCATGTTGGTCATGGCCCTGGGTATCGGCCTGACCGGCGGCTGGACGATGCGCGACATGACGAGTCCGGACTCGCCACCGCCAATGGCGGATGCGGTCCAGGCCTACCGCCTGTTCACCGCTGACGTTTCGCTCGACGGCCATGACGCCATCGACAAGGGCCATATCGTCGATGCCAATGACGCCACGGCCACCACGGCGCCTGTGCCGGCCAGCCACGGTCGGGAACAGATCGCCAGGTTATTCCGGGCCCATTTCAGCGACGGGATCATGCCGCCGGATCTCAGCGCCGCCGGCCTGGAGATGACCGACGCCCGTCTGCTTGCCACCGATCAAGGGCCCGCCGCGATGGTGGTCTATCGCGACCAGAGCGGACGCCAGATGATGATGTATATCCGCCCGCCGGGGGCCGGTCACCACATGCTGGAGCCGGGCAAGCGAGTCGACGGCAAGCTCATGGCGCAGTACTGGTCGAAGGGCAACTACAACTATGCCATCGTCAGCCAGCCCGACGATCCCAACGCCGCGATGCTGGAGCAGATGCTGCGCGAGAGTTGAGCCGTGCCATTCGCGTGAGATCGCTCACAGATCCTTGACCAGACGCAGGGCGTCGTAGATCGCGGCATGGGTATTGCGGTGCGAGATCGCATCGCCGATCCGGAAAAGCTGGAATCCCCCGGCCGTGTCCACAGGTTTCATGATCGGCTGCGGGTCACCCACGATCAGCTTGTCGTAGTCCACCGCGCCCTGGTTGCTCGACAGCGGCTTGAGCGACTCGTAGAGATCCTCCATGGGCAGGGTGCCGAAGTTGACCACCACCTGGTCGACGCGGCGCTCCTTGCCCACGCGGGTGTAGTCGCTCTCCACCGACGCCACCAGTTCGTCACCCTCGCGCCGCAGCGCGACCAGGCGGAAGGTCGGCGTGAAGGTCGTATCGAGCACCTGCAGCGAACGCAGGTAGGGCACCAGGTTCATCGCCATCACCTCGGGCGCCAGCGCGCGGTCGGCGGTCATGTACTCGACCCGGGCCCCGCTCCTGGCGATGATCTCGGCGGCCTGCAGCGCGGTATGATCACCGGCATCGTCGTAGACCAGCACGTTGCCCCCGGCTTGGCATGCCCCGAGAGAATGTCCCAGCCGGTCACCGCCAGTTCGTTGCCCTGGCTCAGCGCCTGCTCGTTGGGCAAACCGCCGGTGGCGACGATGACCACCTCCGGCGACTCGGCGATCACCTCCTCCTGCTCGGCGAAGACATTGAAGTGGAAGGTGACACCCAGCGCCTGACAGCGCTCGTAGCGCCAGTCGATGATGCCCATCATCTCGCGCCGACGCTCGCTCTGAGCGGTGAGGCGAATCTGCCCGCCCGGGACGTCGGCGGCCTCGAACACCACCACCTCGTGGCCGCGCTCGGCGGCGACCCGGGCCGCTTCCATTCCCCCGGGGCCGGTTCCCACCACCACCACCTTGCGCCGCGTCGCGGCCGGCGCAATGGTGTGCGGCATGCTCGTCTCGCGCCCGGTGGCCGGGTTATGAATGCAGTAGGCGGCGCCACCCTGATAGATGCGATCGAGACAGTAGTTGGCGCCGACACAGGGCCGGATCTCCTCCTCGCGCCCCTCGATCACCTTGCGCATCAGGTGGGGGTCGGCCATGTGTGCACGGGTCATGCCGATCATGTCGACCTTGCCCGAGGCGATGGCGTGACGCGCGGTGGCGACGTCCTGGATCTTGGCACCATGGAAGGTGGGGAAGTCGATTTCACGCTTGATGTCGCCGGCGAAATCGAGATGCGGCGCGCTGGGCATGCCCTGGATGGGGATGACGTCGGTGAGGCCGGCATCGGTGTCGATGTGCCCCTTGACCACGTTGAGGAAGTCGATCAGTCCGCTGTGCTTGAACCGGCGCGAGATCTCCATGCCGTCATTGGCGTCGAGGCCACCGGGCAGACACTCGTCACCGGTGTAGCGCACGCCCAGCAGGAAGTCGTCGCCGACCCGGGCACGAATCGCCGAGAGCACCTCGAAGGTAAAGCGCAGGCGGTTGTCCAGGCTACCGCCGTAGGGGCCGTCGAGTTCGTTGGTCAGGGGGGACCAGAACTGATCCATGAGATGGCCATAGGCCTGGATCTCGAGCCCGTCGAGCCCCGCGGCATGCATGCGCTCGGCAGCATCGACATAGTCTTGGATCACACGCTCGATATCCCACGGCTCGGCCTTCTTGGGATAGGCCCGGTGGGCGACCTCGCGGTGGTTGGAAGCCGATATCACCGGCAGCCAGTCGCCCTTGTCCCAGCGCGTGCGCCGTCCCAGGTGAGTGAGCTGGATCATCACTGCGGTGCCATGCTCGTGGCAGGCGTCGCTCAGCTCGCGCATCCATGGCACCACCTCGTCCTGGTAGGCGAGGATGTTGTTGAACACCGGCGGGCTATCGCGGGATACCGCCGCCGAGCCGGCGGTCATGGTCAGCGCCACACCGGCCTTGGCGCGCTCGACGTGATAGGCCCGATAGCGCGCCTTGGGCATGCCGTCCTCGGGATAGGCAGGCTCGTGGGAGGTCAGCATGACGCGGTTCTTGAGCGTCAGGTTCTTGATCGTCAGCGGCTGCAGCAGGGGATCGTTCTTCACGGTCAGGCACCCTTGTTATTGTGGGGTGGACTCCACGCTAGCGCCACCTGTACACCAGTGTCAATTTAAATGACACTGGTGTACACGAAAGGTCAAGGCGGGTCTAAAACACCGGCCTCCGGCCTGCTACGCTCAGCATCCTGCCCACCGTCACCAAGGACTCATCGTGAAAGACGAACTCGCCAACAACCGCAAGGCGTGGGTCGATGCCGCCTATACGCTGTTGATCGGCGCCGGGGTCGGCGCGGTCAAGATCATGCCGCTGGCCAAGCAGTTGAAGACCTCGCGGACCAGCTTCTACTGGCTGTTCAAGGATCGCGAGGAGATTCTGGAGGCGCTGCTGGCACGCTGGGAGGCGCAGAACACCCAGGCCGTCATCACCCAAAGCGAGCGCTACGCCGCTTCGATCGTCGAAGCTACGCTCAACGTCTTCGACTGCTGGTTCGATCCCGCGGTGTTCGATTCCGAATTCGAATACGCCGTACGCAGTTGGAGCCTGCAGGACCCGGCGGTGGCCAAGCGCGTGCAGCGCGCCGACGCCGAGCGGCTGGCCGCGATCCAGGCGATGTTTTCGCGCTTCGGCTACCCCGCGCTGGAGGCGGATACTCGCGCGAGGACCGTCTACCTGCTCCAGATCGGTTACATCTCCATGCACGTACAGGAGAGCAAGGACACCCGCATTACCCGGGTCGCCGAGTACGTTCGCATCTTTACCGGTCAGCCCTGCACCGAGGCGGACCTGGCGCGCTTCGCCGACCGCCATCGCGCGCGCTTTCCCGCCACTGCACCAGCGGAATCCAACTAGGCTATCGTCTCGCTCAGTTGCTCGACCGCCTGCCTAATCTGCAAGATCAGCGCCTCATCCTGCGTGGCGTTGATCAACAGCGCCGCGCCCACCCAAGCAGCAACCAGCGCCAAACGATCACGTGACGGCGGATTACCGGTGAAGTCGGTGATCATCGCGCTGAGTCCCTCATCATAAGCTTGGCGGAAAGCGCTCGCCTGCGGACAGCGCGCAGCGTCTGACGAGAGCATCGCCATCGGGCAGCTCCGATCCGCCGCCTTGGGTTCGAGATAAAACGCGGTCAGACGCCGCGGCTGATCGGCATCGCTCGCGCCCGCAGCAGCGCTCAATGCTTCGCTCGCGCTCTCAAAAGCGTGACGACAGGCCTCGGCCGCCAGTTGTTCCTTGCTACCGAATTGCTTCGACAAAGCGCCTTGGGTCAGACCCACCGACGCCATCAGCTCTCGCACGCCGATACCGTTCAGTCCCTTTTCGCGGATCAGGGCGGACGCCGCCACCACAGCGGCTTCGCGATTGAGGGCGGCACGTTCCTTGGAAACTCGACTCATCTTTCGACTCTTTTTAGATGACACTCGTAATCTATCAGGCTAGATTGATTATGTCATTCGAGAAGTACGTCCCATAGTTTTCACTGGAGAAAGCCATGAAACTCAAAGATGCCGTCGTCCTCGTGACTGGCGCCAATCGTGGCCTGGGAAAGGCCTTTGCCGAGCGTGCGCTGACGTTGGGCGCGAAAAAGGTCTATGGCGCAGCACGCAACCCTGATGGAGTAGCCATCCCGGGCGTGATACCGGTTCAAATGGACGTGACTTCACCTGACGAGGTGAAGATCGCAGCCAAGCGCTGCCATGACGTCACCCTACTGATCAACAACGCCGGCATTGCCGACTCGCGCCCGCTTCTCGATGCTGAGGCGGAAATCGCCATGCAAGCAGAGTTGGCGGTGAATCTATTCGGCCCATTGCGTGTCACGCAGGCCTTTGCACCCGTGCTGAAGGCCAATGGTGGTGGCGGAATCATCAACGTGCTCTCGGTCGCCAGTTGGATCAATACGCCTTTTCTTAGCACCTACGGCGTCAGCAAGGCCGCGGCCTGGTCGCTGACAAATGGCCTGCGACACGCGCTCACCGAGCAGCAAACCCAAGTATTGGCGCTACATGTCGGCTTTATCGACACCGATCTCACCCGCGATCTAGATGTGCCCAAGACGGCTCCTGGCGAGGTCGTGGATAAGACTTATGCAGCGCTCGAGGCGAATGCGAGAGAGGTGCTCGCCGACGAGATTTCCCGAAGCGTGCATCAGTCGCTCTCCGACTCTCCCGAGATATACCAATTGCCTCTGGAGCGTTGATGGCAACGAATGCCAGTTGTAGAGGTCGCCCTAGCCTCTTCACTGTATCCCTCCATCGTTTTGTCTCCCGGCCTTCCTCCTGCTCATTCAACGGAGAAGCGCCTAGGCGCTGTCTGAAAAGTCGACGAGCGAAGGCCAGGTAAGGCAAAAATCGGCGAAACCGGAACGGGCTGGCGCGCCAGCCGATGTTTAACGCCGCATGGGCGAGCACAGTACTTTTTAGACAGTGCCTAGCCCGGCTGCGCGGCCGGTGTTCATCACCCGCGATATCCCGCGCGAGTCGCTGGAGAGCCTGCTGGTGGCGGTGAGCTAAAGACGCCTCGTGGCACCGATGTCCTATCGGTGCCACGAGGCGCTCTCGTCTCATACCTGCCGCCAGCACTCTTAAAATGGTTAACCATTAGTCTCAGGTTGGCAGTACCCGATCCCTTCCAGCCCCCTGCCTGGACGTACCTAGCCGTAACAGACAGGCGTCACTCAAGAATCCCGTAATCATCTGATAACCAGAAGCATTTTTTGGCGACCGCGTGGCCGCTTCTTTCGTTCAGACGGGGTTGAGCCGATTCATCCACTTCGAGTGATGGCGCTGCTGCGACCAAAGTCGGTCTTCTTTTCACTGCAGGCCCTCATTACCGTTAATTGGTCAACCAATTCACGGAACCCGTTCTATGCAGCCGGCTACCCACCGCGTGATCGCCCCCGCCGATATTCCCGCCCTTCGACGACACGCCTATCGGATCCGTCGCCATGCGCTCCTCATGGGAGAAGTGCAGGGCCAGGGTTACGTGGGCCAGGCCCTGGGCATTGCCGACGTCCTCGCGGTCGCCTACTTCCGTGCCATGAATCTGCGCGCCGACGACCCCGAGTGGGAAGAGCGCGATCGCTTCCTGCTGTCGATCGGTCACTACGCCATCGCTCTCTATGCCGCGTTGATCGAGGCAGGCGTCATCAGCGAGAGCGAAATCGAGAACTACGGCAGCGACGACAGCATGCTGCCGATGTCCGGGATGGCGGCCTACACCCCCGGCATGGAGATCACCGGCGGCTCGCTGGGCCACGGGCTGGGAATCGGTGTCGGCATGGCGCTCGGCCTGAAGCGCAAGCAGAGCCATTCGCGCATCTTCAACCTGCTCTCCGACGGCGAACTCAACGAGGGCTCGACCTGGGAGGCCGCCGCCTCGGCCGCCCACTGGAAGCTCGACAACCTGGTCGCCATCGTCGATGTCAACGATCAGCAGGCCGACGACAAGTCGTCGAGCGTACTCGACTACGAGCCCTTCGCCGACAAGTGGCGCGCCTTCGGCTGGACCGCGCTACGGGTGAACGGCAACGACATCGCCGCGCTGGTCGAGGCCTTCGATAGCGCACTGGAAAGCGCCGACGGCAAACCCTGCGTCATCATCTGCGACACCCTGATGGGGCGCGGCGTGCCGCTGCTCGAAGACCGCGACAAGACCCACTTCATACGCGTCGACGAAGACGAATGGCGCATCGCCCTGAAGCAACTCGACGATACCTATGCCCATTCATCCCACGCCGCAGGGAGCGAGCACTCATGACGACCCAACCGCGACTCAAGACATCCGCGATGATCGCTTCACTGGCGGCGGAAGGTCAGCCGACCACCTCGGCACCCTTCGGCCATGCCCTGGTCGAGGCGGCCGCGGCCGATGAGCGTATCGTCGGCATGACCGCGGACCTGGGCAAGTACACCGACCTGCACGTCTTCGCCCAGGCCTATCCCGAGCGCCACTATCAGATGGGGATGGCCGAGCAGCTGCTGATGAGTGCCGGTGCCGGCATGGCACGCGAGGGTTTTATCCCATTTGTGACCACCTATGGCGTCTTCGCCTCACGCCGGGCCTACGACTTCATCTGCATGGCGATCGCCGAGGAGAAACTCAACGTCAAGATCGTCTGCGCGCTGCCGGGCCTCACCACCGGTTACGGGCCGAGCCATCAGGCGACCGAGGACATGGCGATCTTCCGCGGCATGCCGAACCTCACCATCGTCGACCCCTGTGATGCGGTGGATATCGAGCAGGCCACCCATGCCATGGCCGCCCACGATGGGCCGGTCTACCTGCGTCTGCTGCGCGGCAAGGTGCCCCGCGTGCTCGATCGCTTTGCGGACTACCGCTTCGAGATCGGCAAGGCGCGCAGACTCATGGATGGCGAGGATGCGCTGATCATCTCCTCCGGGCTGATGACCATGCGTGCCATCGAAGCCGCCGACCTCCTCGCCGAGCGCGGCATGCACGTGGGAGTGCTTCACTCGCCCACCATCAAGCCGCTGGATGCGCAGACGATTCTCGATGAGATTCGGCGTCATCCCCAGCGCCCCGTCTACGTGGCGGAGAATCACTCCGTCATCGGCGGGCTGGGCGAGAGCGTGGCCGCACTCCTGATGAATGCCGGCGTGCATCCGGAGTTCCACCAGATCGGGCTGCCGGATGCGTTCCTCGACGCCGGCGCACTGCCCACCCTGCATGACCGCTATGGCATCTCGACCCAGGCAGTGGTGAAGACCCTGGCGTCGCGCATCTCGCTCACGCACGCCAGCTGAGCCGGAACGCGCCATAGCGAGGGCTTCACCACGTACCGTCAGTAACCCCATGCCCCGTCAGCAACCATGAGCGCAACGACAATGACTAAAGCGACCCTGAAAACGATCCTGAAAGCGATTCCGACAACGATTCCAAAAGCGATTCCACAAGCGATTCCAAAAGCGCTTCAGAAAACCACGGCCCTGGCTGCCGCTCTCGCCGTCGCCCTCGCCGCCAACACGCCGGCGCTGGCAGCGCAGACCTTGCAACTGGCCCACAACGCCGCCGAGGGCAATCCCAAATGGGAAGCCTCCGAGCGCTTCGCCAAGCTCGTCGAGGAGGGCACCCACGGCCAGATCCACGTCGACGTGGGCGGCAATGCCCAGTATGGCGATGACATGGAAGCGCTGACCCTGATGCGCATGGGCAGCCTGGCATTCAGCGCCAACAGTCAGGGCCCGGTGGCGAGCATCGTCCCGCAGTTCTCCGTGCTGGGGCTGCCGTTTCTGTTCGATTCGTTGCCCACCGCCTGGAAGGTGATGGATGGCAAGGTCGGCGACGAACTCAAGCGCCTGGCGCAAGAGCAGGGGCTGGTGCTGCTGGCGCTGTGGGACAACGGCATCCGTCACGTCAGCAACAACGTCCGCCCGATCGAGAAGCCCGCCGACCTGAAAGGGCTGAAGATCCGCACGCCGCCGGACGAGATGACCGTGGATATCTTCGACGCGCTGGGGGCGACACCAACCCCGATGAACTTCTCCGAGCTCTATATCGCGCTGCAGCAGGGCGTGGTGGATGGCCAGGAGAACCCGCTGATGAACATCTATTCGTCAAAGCTCTATGAGGTACAGAAGTACATCTCGCTTACCGGCCACAAGTACGAGTCCACGCCGCTGCTGATGAGCAAGATCGTCTGGGATGGCCTCTCTCCCGAAGACCAGAAGGTCATCCAGAACGCCGCCATCGAAGCCGGAAAGTACAACCGCCAGGCCTCGCTCGCGGCCGACAAGGAGCTGCGCGCGAAGATGGAGCAGGCGGGGGTGACATTCAACGAGGTGGATCAGGCGCCTTTCATCGAGGCGACGCGCGGCGTCTACGATGCCTGGCGGCAGAAGTACCCGAAGATGGTCGACATGGTCGTCGAAGCCGCGAAAACCGCGTCACAGTAAACGGGAGCGTTCGCCATGTCTGATGTCATCGCAGGAAGGCATGGCGAACCGGGGCATCCCGGTTCGCCCCCGCTGCGCCTGAAAGCCGCGATTCATCACCTGTTCAAGTGGCTCGGCATTCTCTCGCTGCTGGTGATGTTCGCCACGCTGCTGGCGGCCGTGTTCGTGCGCTACGTGTGGGAGACGAATCTCGACTGGACGTCGGAAGTCCCCAACATCCTGTTTCCGTGGCTCACCATGTGCGCGATCGTCGCGACCGCGGCCAAGAACGAGCATATCGGGATCGAGGCGGTGGTCGAACGGCTGCCGCCGCCGCTGCGACGCGTGATCGGTCTCGCGACCAACCTGCTCGCAGTCGTCGCCTTCTCATTCATCGCCTGGCACGGGCTGGACGTGGTCGCCATCGCGGGCGGCCAGCGCCTGCCCATTACCGGCATCGCCATGTCGTGGTCCTACTGGTCGGTCGTCGTCGGCTTCGCTGGCCTGGCACTGGTTTCCCTGCTCAACGTTCTCATCGCGCTCGACCGCCGGGTGCCGGTCGCCGAGTCGCTGGCGACCCACGGGGAGGAAGCCTCATGACGGTCAACATGTTGATCTCCTTCGTGCTGCTCATGCTGATGGCGATGCCAGTGGGCTATTCGCTGGTGATCAGCGGCTGGACGGCGCTGTCGGTGTTCGGCTCGATGCCCTCGAGCATGGTGGTGATGAAGATCTTCCAGCCGACCCAGAGCTTTCCGCTGCTGGCGATTCCGTTCTTCGTGCTCTCCGGCAGCCTGATGATGTCCGGCAAGCTGGGGCAACGCCTGGTGGCGCTCGCCTCGATGCTGGTCGGCAAGTACCCCGGCGGGCTCGGCCAGGTCAACGTGGTCGGTTCGACGATCTTCGGCGGTGTTTCCGGCTCTGCCGTTGCCGAGGCGTCGGCACTGGGGTCGATGCTCATCCCCTGGCAGAAGAGAGAGGGCTACCCTGGGGCCTTCGGCGCCGCGGTCACCGCTTCGTCGTCGGTGATCGCCGGTCTGATGCCGCCGTCGATCCCGCTGATCCTGTTCGCCACGGTCTCCAACGTCTCCATCGCGGCGCTGTTCATTGCCGGCGTGCTGCCGGCGCTGATGCTGGCGATCGGGATGATGACCGCCTGCTACGTGACCGGAAAGCGCCGCAACTTTCCCCGCCTCACCTTGAAATACACCGCACAGGAGGTCCGGAGCATCCTGGTCACGGCGCTGCCCGCCCTGCTGATGCCGGTGATCATTCTGGTGCTGCTGCGCACCGGTATCGCCACGCCCACGGAGGTCAGCATCATCGCCGTGGCCTATGCGCTGGTGGTCAGTGCGCTGATCTACCGCGACCTGACCCTTGCCCGCGTGGTCGCCGCGCTCTCGGGCACGGTGGTGACGACCGGCATGGTCATGCTGATCATCGCCGCCGCCAATATCATCGCTTACATCCTCACCAGCGGTGGTGTGCCCCAGGCGGTGGCCCAGTGGGCGGTGGACACCCTCGGCAATCCGATCCTGGTCATTCTGGCGATCAACCTGCTGCTGCTGTTCATCGGCATGTTCCTCGATCTACCGGCGGCGATCCTGCTGCTGGGGCCGACCCTGGTCTCGATCGCCAACGCCATCGGCATGGATCTGGTCCAGCTCGGCATCATCATGTGTGTGAACCTGAGCATCGGGCTGTTCACACCCCCTATCGGCACCACGCTGTTCGTCGCCTCGGCCATCGCGCGCGAGCGCATCGGCAGCGTCGTGCGCGAACTCATTCCGTTCTATCTCGTCGCGATCAGCGTGCTGCTGCTCGTCTCGTACGTGCCCGCACTGATCCTTTACTGAGGAACCCTGATGAAGAGAGTCGCTGTTGCAGGCCTGGGTGCCATGGGCTGGCCCATGGCCGAGAACCTCGACCAGGCCGGGCTCGAGGTACTCGCTCTGGACGCCCTGAGCGAGCGTGCCGACGCCTTTCACCGCCAGGCGTCCGGCCACAAAGCCGCTATCGACAGCGTCGAGGCGCTGGTGATCATGGTGGTCAACGCCGCGCAGATTCGCGCGCTGCTGTTCTCCGATGTTCTCGTCGCCGGCGGGCTGGTATCCCAGCTGCCCGCAGACGCCTGCATCGTGCAGATGTCCACCGTCGCGCCGGCCGATGCCGCAGCGCTGGCCGCCGAGGTCGCGGCCGTACGGCCGGATCTTCACTACGTGGATGCCCCAGTGTCGGGCGGCGTGGTGGGGGCGAAAGCCGGCACGCTCAGCATCATGGCCGCCGGCGAGGCGGCGCCACTCGCGCGCTGTCGTGTGCTGTTCGAGATCCTCGGCCAGGCGATCTTCGAGGTCGGCGATCGCCCCGGGCAGGGCGCGGCCATGAAGGCGGTCAATCAGTTGCTGTGCGGGGTGCATATCGCGGCGGCGGCGGAAGCGCTGGCCCTGGCCGAGAAGAGCGGCATCGACCGGCAGGTCGCCCTCGAGCTGGTCCAGGGGTCGGCCGCCTCCAGTTGGATGCTGCGCGACCGGGGGCCGCGAATGGTCGCGCCGCCGGGGGAGGTCACCAGCGCCATCGATATCTTCTGCAAGGACCTGGGCATCGTCTGCGACGCCGCCGCTTCGTCGCGGGCCTATACGCCTCTCGCCCACAGCGCGCATCAGCTCTTCGTGGCCACGGCAGAGGGCGGCGAAGGCCGTCTGGACGACAGCCAGTTGATCCGCACCTATCGCCGGCTCAACGGCTGCGACCCCGAGGGAGGCAGCCAGGCATGAGCGCGCTTTCGTGTTCCGTCAGCACAGCGGCCTACGACGGTTACGGCTTCGACCGCATCCTGCCGTCCCTGGCCCGCTGCGGCGTGCGCCAAGTCGAGTTCGCCTTCATCGACGGCTACGTGGAGGCGTTCACCGATGCCGATCTGACCCTGGCACTGGCCGACGATCTGTGTCGCGAGATGCGCGGTCTCGATCAGCACTGCCGCTACTTCTCCGGCCATATCGATCTCGGGCTCGACAACGCCCCGGCGCGACTCGAAGCGCGCTGCCGATTCGCCGCAGCACTCGGCGCCAAGTTCGTTATCACCAATGCCGCGACGCTCGGCAACCGGGCACGCTTTCTCGCCAATGCCGAGCGGATGGGTCATATCGCCCGCCACCATGGCGTGCGCATCCTGCTCGAGAACCCCGGCAACGGTGAACCCAACATGCTCGATCACGCCGGCGACATCCCGGCGCTGATGGCCACCCTCGATGATGCGACCTTCGGCATCAACTACGACTGCGGCAACCTGCTCTCGCACCAGCCCGCACGCTCACCCGAAGCGGACATCGAGCAGGCCCTGCCGCTGGCGGATCACTTCCATATCAAGCCCTGCCGCCGCACGGCTGACGGGTACGACTTCACCGAACTCGGCGACAGCGATATCGACGAGGCCCGCGTACTCCGCGCCCTCGTGGCCGCCGAGCGGTCGTTCTCGCTGGAACTTCCCTTCCGGCTCCACCGGGACCCCCAGGCGCAACCCTGGCGGGACGCCAAGCCACTACCTCTCGATCTGATCGAGGAAAAACTCGGCCGTTCCCTCGAATGGCTCGACAACCTTCAATGACGCCTGGAGATACCCACATGCTTCTCGACAACAAGGTTTGCCTCATCACTGGCGCCGCCGGTGCCCGTGGCATCGGCTTGAAGACCGCTCGCCTGTTCTACGAACACGGGGCGAACATCGTCATCTCCGATATCGACGAATCGGCCTGCGATGCGGTACGCCAGGCGTTCGACCCCGAGCGCTGTCTGGTGGTGGTGGCCAATGTCACCCGCCGCGACGAATGCCGCGACGTGGTCGAGCGCGCGCTCGAACGATTCGGCAAGATCGATGTGCTCATCAACAACGCCGGTATCACCCAGCCGGTGAAGTTCGAAGAGATCGACCCCGAGGGCTACGACCGAATCCTCGACGTCAACCTGCGCGGTATGCTCTACATGTCCCAGGCCGTGGTGCCGCACATGAAGGCAGCGGGCGGTGGCGCGATCGCCAATACCTCTTCGGTTTCGGCGCAGCGCGGCGGCGGTATTTTCGGCGGGCCCCACTACAGCGCCGCCAAGGCCGGAATGCTGGGTCTGGGCAAGGCGATGGCCCGCGAGCTGGGGGCCTTTGGCATTCGCGTCAACTCGGTGACGCCCGGGCTGATCGATACCGATATCACTGCCGGCAAGTTGACCGAGGAAATGAAGGCTCCGATCCTCGAAGGGATTCCACTAAAGCGGCTCGGCCTGCCCGACGATGTCGCCAACGCATTCCTGTTCCTGGCCAGCGACCTCTCCAGCTATATCACCGGTGCCACGATCGATGTGAACGGCGGTATGCACATTCATTGACATGCTAAGCTGCCGCCGACCTCTTTCGACCGACGGCAGCGACTGGAACGCCTATGAGCGAGATTGATTCCGACCTTCTGGCCAAATTGCACGACTTCGTTTCGGTATCGGAACTGTCCCGCGATGGACGCCTGAAACTGCCGCCGGAAAGAACGCTGTGCGAGCGCTTCTCGATGCATCGCTCATCGGTCAGGAATCTGCTGTCGGTGCTCCAGAGCCTGGGATTCATCGAGCGCCGGCAGGGTTCGGGCACGTTCCTGAAAATGCCCGAACCCGTCTTCATCCAGCTCTACTTCGAACTGGCCCTGAAGTTGAACTATATCTCCGTCGATCACATGGAAACGGCGCGGGAGATGTTCGAACGCGAGATCATCCAGGCCGCGGCGACGCATCACACCGCCCAGGAGTTGGAAACACTGGAGCAGCTCTGCGAGCGCATCGTCACCACCACGGATATCAACGACGGTCTCCAGGCCGACTACGAGTTCCACGAACAGCTGGCGATCATGGCCGGTAACCCCGCCATTTTGATCATTTTCCAGGGACTCTCGTCGGTGCTGAAAAAAGTGCTTCACCACCGCCGCGTGCTCGCGCGCCAATACCCGCAGTCGCTGAAGAAGACCAACGAAACCCATATCGCCATCGTCGCGGCGATCAAGGCGAGGGACCCCGACCTGGCGCGCCAGGCCATGTTCGATCACTTCGAGACCTGGAATCAGCAGACGATGCGCTCGTATGCGGGTAGCTGAGGCCCACTCACGCGAACACCGTAGCCACAGGCGTTCAGGCTGAAACCGGCGCTGCCGTCCTGCGCCACCGCGGCAGCGACCCGGCGCTGGAGAGCGAGACTGCCAGGACCGACATCAGCACCAGCGCCAGTGCGGGTACCAGTACCGCCCAGGGCGCGCGTTCAAGATAGGGCAGGCTTTCGGCCAGCAGCAGCCCCCACTCGGGCGCCGGTGGCCGTGGGCCCAGCCCGAGAAAGCCCAGCGCCGCCAGCGCCAGCGCGGTGCCCGGCAGGCGCAGCATGGCGTGGCGGAACACCGGGCCAACCACCGCCGGCAGCAGGTAGCGGGTGAGCAGCCGCAGCCGCCCCACGCCAAGCATCGGGGTGATGCGCACGTGCGGCTGTCCCAGCGTTTCGGTCACCAGCGCTGCGGTGTGGGCCGCCAATGGTGCCCAGTTCACCAGCGTGATCGCAATCACCGCGCCGCTGGCGCTCGGCCCCATCAGACCGGCGACGATCAGTCCGGCGATCACCGGCGGGGTGGCGTTGGTGATCTCGATCGGCCCGGCGGCGAGACGCGGCATTAGCCCCATCGTCACTCCAAGCACAAAGGTGATGCCTACCGCCAGCAGCGCCATGCCCATGGTCGAGAGCGCGCCATGGCTGACCCGCGCCAGGATATCGCGGCCGATCCCATCGGCCCCCAGCGGCAGCGCCAGGCTCGGCGGCTGCAGCCGCAGGTAAGCCGAACTCAGCGGATCACGCCAAAGCCCCGCGACGATGATCAGCGCGAGCGCCGCCGCCGCGAGCGCAGGTATCAGCCAGCGCCAGCGTCCGGGTTCAGTTGGCGCCATCGCCACTGGCACAGCGCCGGCACGCAGGGTGCGCCCCAGCAGCAGTGTCCGGCACAGATTGGCGGCGCCACCCAGCACGATGGCGATAACGAGCAGAATCAGGATACCGGTCTGCAGCGCCGGCAGGTCCTGGGCCGAGGCGGCCCCCAGGGTGGCCCGCCCCAGACCGGGAATGGAGAACACCTGCTCCACCGCGACCGCGCCGCCGGTCAACCCCACCATCACCAGCCCCACCTGCGGCAGCAGGCTTGACAGGGTGCGCTGGATCGCCGCCAGGGCGATACGCCGGCGCGCAAAGCCGGCCACGTGCCAGGTCACCACCCAGCGCTCGGCGAATGCCGCCGTCAGCGCATCGCTGAACAGCCGCCCGAGCAGCCCGCCGCCGGGCAGGCCGAGGGCCAGCGCCGGTAGGATCAGATGGCGCCAGTCACCCCAGCCATAGGGCGGCAGCCAGTTGAGCCAGGCGGCAAAGACCACCAGCAACAGCGCCGCGAGCAGGAATTCCGGCAGCGCGGTAAGCGCCGCCCCCAGCGCACCGGAGGTCGGCGTCGCCTCGCCGGCGAGCCCCCGCTTGAGCGTCGGCAGGCAGAGCAGCAGGGTGACCACCAGCGCCACGCCCAGCGCTGCAGCCATCAGCGTCAGCGAGACCTGTGACGCCTGCAACATGCCCGGCAGCACCGGGGTGCCGGAGATCCAGGAGACACCGGCATCGCCGTGCGTAAGCCCGCTCAGCCAGTGGCCCAGCTTCTCGAACGGCCCCATGGCCAGGCCGAGCTGGGCACGGATGGCATCCAGCGCCTCTGCACTCGGATTCTGATCGCCGGCGCGGGCGCGCAGAATGCTCAGCGCCGGGTCACGCCCGGAGAGCCACGGCAGCAGCCCCACCAGTACCACCACGCCGGCCAGCGTCACCAGCCGCGACAGCGTCGGCAGCAGGCGCTGCCACGCCTCCCAGCGCCATGCCATCGTGATGGCCCGCGGGGCCCTGCTCGGCGCCTGACTAGCGGGCATCGTCAGCCTGACGGAAGTGGGTGTGCTCATCGATCAGCTCGCGCTCGCGCGGGTCGCGCAGTGCCCCGACCACATTGGTGGCTTCGCCCTGGATCACCCGCTCGTGGAGCATGGGGATCGCGGCGTCCGTTTTCAGGATCGCCGCCTCGGCCTGGATGATCGCCTGACGCCGTTCCGGGCCTGGCGGCAGATCGCCGGCCTTGGCCAGCGCGGCGTCGATCGCCGGATCGCACAGTTGAGCGATGTTGAACGAGCCCACGCAGGAGAAGTCGCTGACCATATAGGCGACCGGGTCGCCGGAATCGAGCAGGGTCGCCCGCGACAGGATGAAGGCGTCGAACTTGCCCGCCAGCATGTCGGGCTCGATATGCGCGTACTGGCGCACCTCCTGCTCGACATCGAAACCCGCCGCCTCGAGCTGCTGTTCGAGCAGCACGGCCACTTCAGGCAGCTCGGCGCGATCGGTGAAGGTAGCCAGCGTGATGCGGGCGCCGCTGGGCTCGGCGGCGGCGGGGCGCTGAACAGGCTGGCGCAGCCCGCTTGCCCAGGCCACCGCCGGGCCCAGCAGCCCCTCGGCGACATCGGCGCGCCCCTCGTAGACGGTGCGCACGATGGCGCCACGGTCGAGCGCCTCGCGTGCCGCGGCACGCAGAGCCGGGTCCTTAAACACACCGGAAGTGGTGTTGAGATAGAGGGTGTTGGTGCGCGGCATCGGCACTTCGTGAATCAGCTTGGGGTCGATCAGCGCTACCTGCGACACCGGTACCGCTTCGACCACATCCGCCGCCCCGGTGCGCAGCGCGGCGCCGCGGGCAGTGCCATCGGGCACGTAGTCGGCGTCGATGCCGGCGAGTTCGGCACGCTCGCCCCAGTAGCCGTCGTAACGCTCGAGGGTGGCGCTCTGGGTGCCGTTGATCTCGGTGAGCACGAAGGGCCCAGTGCCCGCGCGGGTGGGGTCGACGTGGCCCGCCTGGGCATAGGCCCGCTGCGCCATGATCGCCAGCTGTGGGCTGGAGAGCCGGTTGGGCACCAGCGGGTCGGCATCCGCGGTGCGCACGATGATCGCGTTCTCGCCGTCCGCCTCGATATGCATCTCGACCCCGTCTAGGATGCGCGGTTTGGGCACGGCGTTGGTCGCGGCGGTGAGCGAGGCCACCACGCGCTCGACGGTCAGCGCGGTGCCGTCATGGAAGGTCACGTCCGGGCGGAGGGTGAAACGCCAGGTCTGCGGGTCGAGCTGATCCCATTCGGTGGCCAGAAACGGCTGCGGATCACCATTGGTATCGAGCCGAATCAGCGTCTCGGCGGTGCGCCAGCGTGACAGCTTGAAGGCGTCATCGGTCAGCGGATTGAGCCCGGAGCGCGGCGGCTGCAGCATGGCGACGCGGAGTCGTCGGTCCTGCGTCTGTGTCTTCTCGGGAGCATCGTCACGCGCCGCCGAGGTCTCCTCATCCTGCCCGCAGCCGGCGAGAAGAGAGAACGACAGCACCATCAGCGGTAGCGTCAGGGCGCGCCGCAGCAGGCTGACCGGGTGGCGTGTGGTCGAGGCGCGCCGGGGCGTCGCGGCGATGCCGAAAGTCGCAGTGGCAGGGAAGGTCACGAGGGGATCTCCTGGGTCGTGGGGCGGCGCCCGGCGGCTTCCGAGGTCGGTACGGGCGTGGACAAGGCAGTAGAAAAGGTCGTGGCGGCGCGCAGCAGCGCTGCGGTATGCGCCTGGGCCGGCTGGCGGAAAAGTGCCGCCGTGGGGCGGTCTTCGATGATCTCGCCGGCATCGAGGATCAGCGTGCGCTGGCACAGCCGGCACACCACCGAGAGATCGTGGGAGATCAGCAAAAGGCCGATGCCGGCATCGTGGTTGAGCGACTTGAGCACCCGGGTGACCTTGGCCTGCACTGGCAGGTCGAGCCCGCTCAACGGCTCGTCCGCCAGCAGCAGCCGGGGCCGCACTACGATCGCCCGGGCGATCGCCACGCGCTGCGCCTGCCCACCCGAGAGCGAGTCGGGGCGGCGCTCGAGAAAACTGCCATCCAGCCCTACCTGGGCCAGCGCCTCGCCTACCCGCCGCCGGTGATCGCCATCGATACCCAGATGTACCAGCGGCTCACGCACCAGTTCGCGGACTCGCATGCGCGGGTCGAGGGAGGCAGCAGGGTCTTGCGGGATGTACTGCACCACCCGGCGGTACCAGCGCAGCGCGCGCACCGAACCGGGCCGAATACGCCGCCCCTGGCACCAGATCTCGCCGCGGTTGGCACGCGCTAGGCCCAGCATCAGATTGAGCAGCGTCGACTTGCCCGCCCCGGAGACCCCGGCGAGACCGATCAACTCCCCCGGGCGGATGGCGAAATCCACCGCCTTCAAGATCGGCTGCCGCTCGCGCCGCCAGCCCCAGCGCCGTGGCCCCGCCACCCAGCGGCTCAGCCCACTGACGCGCAGGAGGGAGCCATCAGCGTTTAGAGAAGCGCCATCGGCGTTTAAACAAGAGCCATCAGCGTTTAGAGAAGAGCCATCAGCGTTTAAACAAGAGCCATCAGCGCTAAGGAGAGAGCCATCAGCGTTTGGAGAAAAGCCATCGGCGTCTGGGCGAACGCCCTCGTCGCGTTTCGACGGATGGCAATCATCGAGGTGTCTCATCGCTCACCCACCGCAGCACCGGCGGGCCAGGCGTCCGCTGCCGCCAGCATCTCGGGCGCCATCTCGGCGCTGCGCATCGCAGACACCAGCTCGCGGGTGAAACGCTGCCGGGGTGACGCAACCAGATCCGCCAGCGGGCCACTCTCGATCATCCGCCCCTGCTCCAGAATCACCGCGCGCTGGCACAGTCGGCTGGCCGCCCCCATGTCGTGGGAGATGAACAGCAGCGCAGGCTTCCCGGCGCCACCGGTGGTCTCATGCAACAGCGTCAGCACCTCTGCCTGGGTCAACGCATCCAGCGCGGTGGTCGGCTCATCGGCCACGATCAGTGAAGGCTTGCAGGCCAATGCCAGCGCCACGCAGACCCGCTGGCGCTGGCCACCGGAGAGTTCGGCGGGCGAGCGCGTCAGCAGCTCATTAGCCGCCGTCAGTCGCATGCGCGTCAGCAGCTCGGCGGCGGCGACCCGCGCCGCCCGGCGCGGTAGCCCGTGGAAGCGCACGAAAGGCTCGCTCAGTTGGGCGCCCACGCTCACCAGCGGGTTCAGGGCCGCCTGGGTGTTCTGGAATACCATGCCGATGCGCAGCGCACGCGGACGCCGGGCCGCCACCACGCCGGCGACATCGAATTCGCCAAGGCGAATACGCCCTTCGACGCTCGCCGTGGGCGGCGTGATGCCCAGGATCGCCGCCGCGGTGAGCGACTTACCCGAACCCGAGGGGCCGATCAGGCAGACGCGCTCACCCGCCCCGACCGTGAAATCGAGACCATCCACCACGCGCTGCGCGCCGAGACGCACCGACAGATTGTCCACCCGTAACACGGGCTCGTTGGGCTCGGGCACCACGCCACGCTCCTGCTGGAAAGGTCGAGAAGCGCGAAGTTATAACATAACGATTTAGAGATGCGCTATGGCCGGATTGACGGCTTCGGAGATCGGTATGCGCGGGGGAGAAGTCAGGCTGTCTGGCGTCAGGGATGATTCGAGGCAACGGTTGGCACGACGGGCACCGCTTGGTCCCCGTCGCGCCGTCGCGATCTATTCCACCGTCACGCTCTTGGCCAGGTTGCGCGGCTGATCCACGTCGGTGCCCTTGAGCACGGCGACATGGTAGGAGAGCAGCTGCAGCGGCAGAGTGTAGAGAATCGGCGCGAGCACTTCATCGATCTGCGGCAGGTGCAGCACGCGCAGGTCGTCAGCGGCGGTCAGCCCGACGTCGGCGTCGGCGAAGACGAACAGTTCACCGCCGCGGGCGCGCACTTCCTGCAGGTTGGACTTGAGCTTCTCCAGCAGCTCGTCGTTGGGTGCCACTGCGATCACCGGCATGTCGGCATCGACCAGCGCCAGCGGGCCATGCTTGAGCTCACCCGCCGGATAGGCTTCGGCGTGGATGTAGGAGATCTCCTTGAGCTTGAGCGCGCCCTCCAGGGCGATCGGGAACTGGGTCCCCCGGCCCAGGAACAGCGCATGGTGCTTTTCGGCGAAGGCTTCCGAAAGTTCGGCGATCGGGCCGTCCATCTCCAGCGCCTGTTCGAGCAGCGCCGGCAGACCGCGCAGGGCCTGTACCAGCGCCGTCTCGCGGGCATCGCCGCGCTCACGGCGCAGCGCCAGGGTCAGCAGCAACAGCGCCACCAGCTGGGTGGTGAACGCCTTGGTCGAGGCGACCCCGATCTCCGGCCCGGCCTGGGTCATCAGCGCCAGATCCGATTCACGGGTCAGCGAGCTGCCCGGTACGTTGCAGATCGCCAGCGCGCCGAGATAGCGCTGGCCGTCGGCGCGGCCCTTGGCGTAGCGCAGCGCGGCCAGGGTGTCGGCGGTCTCTCCGGACTGGGAGAGGGTGACGAAGAGGGTGTTCTTCGGCACCACCACTTCGCGGTAGCGATACTCCGAGGCGACCTCCACCTGGGTCGGTATCCCGGCCAGCTTTTCCAGCCAGTAGCGCGCCACCAGACCCGCGTGATAGCTGGTGCCGCAGGCGATGATATGGATCTGCTCGACGCGCGCGAATAGCGCCTTGGCGTCGACCCCGAAGCTGTTCTCCAGTACCCGGCTACCGCTGAGGCGCCCCTCCAGGGTGGCGGCGACCACCGCCGGTTGCTCATGGATCTCCTTGAGCATGAAGTGGCGATACTCGCCGCGGCTGGCGGCGCCGTCACCATGCTCGAAGACATGGGCTTCGCGCTCGACGCGTTCGCCGCCGGCACTGTGGATCTCGATACCGTGGGCGTCGGAGAGGCGCACCACGTCGCCCTCCTGCAGATAGATGAAGCGGTCGGTGACCTGCAAAAGCGCCAGGGCGTCGGAGGCGAGGAAGTGCTCGTCGATCCCTACGCCGACCACCAGCGGGCTGCCCTTGCGCGCGCCGACGATCTCGCGCGGGGCCTCCACGTGCATCACCGCCAGCGCGTAGGCGCCGTCGATCCGGGCCAGGGTCGCCTGCACCGCGGCGAGCAGATCACCGTGGGCGTCGAAGGCGCGTTCGAGCAGATGCGCCACCACCTCGGTGTCGGTCTCGGAGTGGAAGGTCACGCCTTCGGCCTCGAGATCGCGCTTGAGCGGTTCGTAGTTCTCGATGATGCCGTTGTGCACCAGCGCCAGACGGCCACCGGCGACGTGCGGGTGGGCGTTGGCCTCGGAGGGTTTGCCGTGGGTCGCCCAGCGGGTGTGGGCAATACCGATATGCCCCTTGAGATCCTCCGCGGCGAGCTTCTCTTCCAGCGCCGCGACCTTGCCCAGCGCGCGCAGGCGTGCCAGCCCACCATCGCCGCCCAGCACTGCCATGCCGGCACTGTCGTAGCCGCGATATTCGAGCCGCTTGAGCCCTTCCAGCAGGATGCCCTGCACGTTGCGCGCTGCCAACGCGGCGACGATTCCACACATGTTCGATGTCCTCGAGATTATTGGGGCGCGTCGGCGACCACCAGCGTCACGCCCTGAGCCTCTATGGCGACGGCATCCGCCGTCGCGAGGCGCCAGTCGGTCACCAGGATGTCGATACTTGCCCAGGGGAGTTCCAGATTGGGAATACGGCGGCCGAGCTTATCAGCCTCGACCATCACCACCACTTCACGCGCGACCTCCGCCATCACGCGGGTAAGGCCGAACAGCTCGTTGTAGGTGGTGGTGCCACGGTCGATGTCGATGCCGTCGGCACCGACGAAGAGCTGATCGAAGTCGTAGGCGCGCAGCACCTGTTCGGCGACCTGCCCCTGGAAGGATTCGGAGTGCGGGTCCCAGGTGCCGCCGGTCATCAGCAGCGCCGGCTCGGGTTCGAGTTCGCGCAGGGCGCCGGCCACGGCGAGGGAGTTGGTCATCACCACCAGCCCGCGCAGGCCGCCGAGCTCACCGATCAGCGCCGCCGTGGTGGTGCCGCTGTCGACGATGATGCGGTTGTGCTCACGGATACGCGCCCGGGCGGCGCGGGCGATGGCACGCTTGTGGGGCGAGAGCGTCTGCGCCGGTTCGGCCAGCATCTCCTGGGGCAGCGGCGCCGCCCCGCCATAGCGGCGCAATAGCAGGCCGCTGCTCTCCAGGGTGGCGAGATCCTTGCGCACCGTGACCTCGGAGATGGCGAAGCGCGATGCCAGCGCCTCCACCGGTGTCTCGCCGTGGGCGTTGACGTAGGCGAGGATGGCGTGGCGTCGCTGGGCGGTATCGCGTTTCGGCATTCTTTCACTTCGAAAGATAATTGAGATCGAATCGAAACTTAAAGCGCGTCTCATGTCAAGCGAGAGGTCTAGGATTCGCCCTCTTCCGCGCACGGACAGCCCGCTCGTCAGCCGATCTGCGATAATGAACGCCGTTTACCGCTGCTCATCTCAGGTCATCCCGCGATGCTTCATCTTTCCTCGCCCACTGCCCTCTGTCGCCGCCATCTCCGCTGGCTCATCACCGTCGTCACGCTGTTCGCCATGCTGCTGCTGGGGGGCTGTTCGCGCCCGCCGGAGATCCACAAGCTGGCGGGGGCGGCCGAGGGCACGACCTATCACATCAGCTGGTGGTCGCAGCGCGAGGTCGACCCCGAAGCGCTCGAAAAGAACATCGATCAGGCGCTGCAGCAGGTCGATCTGTGGATCTCCAACTACCGCGACGACTCCCTGATCGAGCGCTTCGACCGCGGGTCGTCCACCCAGTGGCAGACGCTCCCCAGCGATGTCGTCCAGCTGCTGTCGATCGCGCACACGGTGCACCGCGAATCGCGGGGCTGCTACGACCCCACCATCGCGCCGCTGTTCGATCTGTGGGGCTTTCGCGCCGACCACTTCCAGCCGCCGAGCCAGTCAAGCATCGAAGCGACCCTGGCCAAGGTCGGCTTCGACCATCTGCAGCTCGACCCGGCGCAGGATCGGGTACGCAAGACGCTGCCCGGGCTCTCGGTGGACATGTCCTCGATGGGTGAGGGTTACACCCTGTGGCGCCTGCGTCAGGTGCTGGAGAACGCCGGCATCCAGGCCTATCTGATCGAGTTCGGTGGCGACATGCTGGCGCGCGGGCGCAAGCCGGATGGCAGCACCTGGAAGGTGGCGATCGAGCGTCCCTCGCCGGATCGCATGGCGGTCGAGCGGGTGCTCGCGATCACTGGTAAATCGGGGGTGTCGATCAATACCTCGGGCACCTATCACCACTTCTTCGATGCGGCAGGCCACCGCTACTCGCATATCCTCGATCCGCGCACCGGCGCCCCGGTGACCCACGATCTGGTCTCGGCAAGCGTGATCGGCAGCGACCCGCGCCTGGGCGACGCCTGGGCCACGGCGATGCTCTGCCTGGGTCAGCAGGCGGGCATGGCGGTGGCGCGGGCCCAGCATCTGGCGGTGCTGTTCATCCAGGAGGATGGCGATGGCAAGCTGCACGAGAGCCGGAGCCCGGCGCTGGACGGCTCTGACCTGGTGAAGGCGCTGCCCTGAACGTTGCGGCGAGCGGCTCGACTCAAGGCGTCGCCACCAGACGGTAGCCGACCCCCGGCTCGGTCTGGATCAGGCGCGGGGCGTCGGGGTCGTCGCCCAGCTTGTGGCGCAAGCGGCTGATGACGATGCGCAGATAGTGGGTGTCGTGGACATGCACCGGCCCCCAGATCTCGGCCAGCAGCTGATGCTGGGTGACCACCCGGTCCGGCTGGCGCGCCAGCATCGACAGCACGCTGAACTCGCGCGGCGTCAGGTGCAGCGCTTCGCCGCGCCGGGTGACACGGTGCCCGGCGATATCCAGCGTCAGCTCGCCCAGATGATAAAGCGTGGGGGTGGCACCGGTGGCAGGCGCGCGCAGCGCCACACGCACCCGCGCCAGCAGTTCCTGGATACCGAACGGCTTGGTCACGTAGTCGTTGGCGCCGGCATCCAGCGCGGCGACCTTCTCGCGCTCGCTGCCGCGGGCAGAGACCACCAGCACCGGCACCTCGCTCTGGGCGCGCAGGGCGTCGAGCACCTCCATGCCGTCGACGTCGGGCAGGCCGAGATCGAGCAGCACCAGCGCCGGCGGCTGGCGGTTGAACGCCGCCACCCCGGCGGCACCGCTCTCGCACTCCTCCACCTCGAAGCCCTGGGAGCGGAGACTGATACGTAGAAAGCGCCGAATCTGGCGGTCATCCTCGATCACCAGCAGGCGCGGCCCACGCTCGGGGGAGACGTCAGTCATGGCGGGGTTGGCTCTCCCTATTGATATCGATCTCGGAATTCGTGTCGGTCTCGGGCAGCGCCCACAGCGGCAGCCGGATCACGATCTCACTACCGCTGCCCCAGTCCGCCGCGCGGGCACGGATCTCGCCACCGTGGGCGCCGACCATGCCGCGGCAGATGGCCAGACCCAGACCGCTGCCCTGGGGGCCCCGGTCGCCGTCGCCACCGCTGAAGAACATGTCGAAGATACGCTCGCGCAGCGCTTCCGGAATACCCGGCCCCTGATCGGCGACCCGAATCACGATCCACTCCCCTTCCCGTTCGCCCACCAGCCGCAGTCGCCCGCCCGGCGGCGAGAAACGCGCGGCATTCTCGATCACGTTGATCAGCGCCTGCTCGATCAGCGCCGGATGCACGTAGAGCAGTGGCAACTGTGGGTCGAGGTGACGCTCGATGCGCAGCGGCTCGACCACCGAGCCCAGGCGCGTGAGCGCCGAGTGGAAGATATCGGCGAGGGCGACCCAGTCGCGCTCGAGTTTGAGCCCGCCGTGTCCGAGCCGGGTCATGTCGAGCAGGTTCTGGATATAGCGGTTGAGACGTTCGCTCTCGCCGAGCACGCCGTCGAGCAGCTCGCGACGGTCGCTCTCCGCCAGTTCGGCCCACAGGTCGCGCAGCGCACTGGCGGAGCCGATGATCGCCGCCAGCGGCGTGCGCAGGTCGTGGGAGACCGACGACAGCAGCGCCGAGCGCAGGCGTTCGTTCTCTTCCGCCAGCCTGGCCGCGCCAAGCTCCTCGACCAGCCGAGTGCGCGCCAGCGCGGCACCCAGTTGATTGATCAGGTTGGCCACCAGCGCCTCCTCGGCTTCGTCGAGCCCCGTTCCACGTTCGCCGAGCGCCAGCCCCAGCACCGCCGGCACCGGCCCCTCGCTGGCGCCCTGCTCGAGGATCGGCACGAAGCGCCAGCGCTGCGCGGCCAGGGTCTGGGTGCCGTGGCCACTGGGACGGGCGTGGCGCTGGCTCCAGTGCGCCGCCTGCAGGGTGGCGGCGTCGAGTGAGATGCTGCCGGGGTGCGAGGCGCTGACCCGCGGCGGCGCCTCGGCCTCGGGGCTGTCGACGAAGACGCACGGCAACTCGAGCTGGTCCGCCAGCACCTTGACCGCGATCTCACGGACCCGCTCGCGGTCCACCGCTGCCGCCAGGGCGCGCGAGATCGACAGCATCTCCTGAATCTGATGCCGGCTCTGGCGCAGCAGCAGCAGCTGGCGCCGCACCTTGCCGGCCAGCTGCCCGGCCACCGCCGCGACCAGGCAGAACACGAGCACCGTAAGCACCTGATCCTGATGGATCATCGCCAGACTGAAGCGCGGCTCGGTGAACAGGAAGTTGTAGACCAGCGCGCTCAGCGCCACCGCCAGCATCGCCGCGCGGGTCCCCGCCTTGAGCGCGCAGGCCAGCACCGCGGCGAGGAACACCAGCGACAGGTTGGCCAGATCGAGCAGGCTCGACAGCCCCGCCGCCACCGCTGCCGCCAGGGCCACGCTGGCCAGCGGCCATAGCCCCTCGCGCCAGCGCGGCCAGCGCCACTGCCGGGTACGCCGCGACGGTGCCGCGGGCGCCTCGGCAAGCAGGATCAGATCGAACGGCGGACGCCGGGCGAGCAGACGATCGACCAGCGGCGCCTGCCACCAGCGCCACTTGAGCGGGGTGCGTCCGAGCATCAGCGTAGTGACGTTGTGGCGCGTGGCGTATTCGAGCAGCTCGGCCAGCGGATCGTCACCGCGCAGGGTCTCCCAGCGGCCGCCGAGCTGTTCGCTCTGCTGGCGCAGCGTGCCCACCTCGCCGGCCGCCGCGGCATCGAGCTCGCGCAGCGGCGTCACCAGCACCACCACCCACGGCGCCTGATGGCGCTGCGCCCAGCGGCTGGCGGCGCGCAGCAGCGCCTGGTCACCGCGCCGCCCCTCCACCGCCACCAGCAGACGCGCGCGCACCGGCCAGGGCCCGGCGACGCCGCCGGCATCCATCACCCGGCGCACATCGCTGTCGAGCCGCTCCGCCATCACCTGCAGCGCCAGCTCACGCAGCGCGGTCAGGTTACCCGGAGAGAAGTAGCGCGCCAGCGCCGCGCGGGCCTGCTCGGGGACGTACACCTTGCCCTGCTTGAGCCGCTCGATCAGCTCCTGCGGGGTGAGGTCGATCAGCGACAGGTCGCGGGCCCGGGCGATCAGCGCGTCGGGCACGGTTTCGCGCATGCGCACACCGGTGATCCGGGCGACGTCGTCGTTGAGCCGCTCGACGTGCTGGACATTGAGCGTGGTCCACACCTCGATGCCCGCATCGAGCAGCTCCTCGATATCCTGCCAGCGCCGCGCGTGGCGCCCGCCGGGAATATTGCGGTGGGCCAGCTCATCGACCAGCAGGATCGCCGGACGCCGGGCCAGCGCTGCGTCGAGATCGAACTCCGAGTAGCCACGGCCGCGGTAGTCGCGCGTCACCGGTGGCAGTTGCTCGAGCCCGACGCACAGCTGCTCGGTCTCGGCGCGCCCGTGGGCCTCGATCACCCCCAGTACCACCTCCTCGCCGCGCTCGTGACGCTCGCGGGCGGTACGCAGCATGGCGCTGGTCTTGCCCACCCCCGGCGCGGCACCCAGAAAGATGCGTAGCGCAGCGCCATGCTGGGTGGTGGCCAACAGCGCATCCGGGTCCGGACGCGGGGGGTCTTGGGTGTGGTTCACACAGGGCTCCGACAGGGGCGGCACGGTACACCGGCAGATACCCGACGCAGGCTCACGGCAGCGGCCGCATGGCGATGCCATCGAGGGCCAGATTGAGCGGCAGCACCGCTACCCGCGGCTGGCCGAACCCGCCGCTGTCACTATAGCGCGCCACCAGCGCGCGGACATCCGCCTCGCGCAGGCCACGGGCGCGGGCCACCCGGGCGATCTGGATCGCCGCCGCCTGAGGGCTGATGTGCGGGTCGACCCCGGAGCCCGAGGCGGTCAGCAGATCCCCCGGTATCCGGCCCGGCGCCACACCGTCACGGGCCGTGATGCGCTTGGCATCGGCTTCGACGCGCTGACGCAGCGCCGGATTGCTCGGCGCCAGATTGGAGCCGCCGAGGGTGTCGGCGGCGTAATCCACCGCCGAGGGCCGGCCCTGGAAGTAGCGCTCGCCGGTGAACGCCTGCCCCACCAGCGTCGAGCCGAGCACCCGCCCCTCGGGGTCGGCCAACAGACTGGCGTTGGCCTGATGGGGAAACAGCCACTGTCCCAGCCCGACCACGGCCAGCGGGTAGAGCAGGCCCAGCAGCAGCGCCATGGCGAACGTGAAACGCAGCGCCGAGCCCCAGCCGGCGCCGGCCCGGGCCGGCGCGGCGGCCGCGCCAGTCTCATCGACCCTCTGCACATCACTCATCGCCACATCACTCATCGTCTCGTTGCTCATCGTCTTGTCCCTCTCGGAGCGTCTTTCACGACCTTTTCTGAGAATGTCTTTCCCAACCGGTAGAAGCAGTCGACTTATCCAGCGGCAGGGCGTCACATCAGGGCGCCGAGTGCCAGATCGATCAGCTTGATCGCCGGGAACGGCAGCAGCAGGCCGCCGACGCCGTAGATCAGCAGGTTGCGCCGCAGCATGGCGCTGGCCGAGGCCGCGTGTACGCGCACGCCCCGCAGGGCGAACGGGATCAGCGCGGGGATCACCAGGGCGTTGAAGATGACCGCCGCCAGCACCGCCGACTGCGGCGAGTGCAGATCGAGCACGTCGAGACTGCCCAGCGCCGGCGCGCTGGCGGCAAAGATCGCCGGCAGGATGACGAAGTACTTGGCCACGTCGTTGGCCAACGAGAAGGTGGTCAGCGCGCCGCGGGTGATCAGCAGCTGCTTGCCGATCTCCACCGCGCTGAGCAGCTTGCCGGGGTCGGAGTCGAGATCGACCATGTTGGCCGCCTCGCGCGCGGCCTGGGTGCCCGAATTCATCGCCAGGCCGAGATCGGCCTGGGCCAGCGCCGGGGCGTCGTTGGTGCCGTCGCCCATCATCGCCACCAGCCGCCCGGCGGCCTGCTCTTCGCGGATCAGCGCGAGCTTGCGCTCGGGGGTCGCCTCGGCGACGTAGTCGTCGACCCCCGCCTCGGCAGCGATCGCCGCGGCGGTGATCGGGTTGTCGCCGGTGATCATCAGCGTCTTCACGCCCATCTGGCGCAGCTGCGCGAAGCGCTCGGCGATGCCCGGCTTGATCACGTCGGAGAGCGCGATCACGCCCAGCAGGCGCGCCTCTTCGGCCACCGCCAGGGGGTGGCACCGTGGCGCGAGATGCGCTCGACCAGCGTCTCGAAATCCGCCGGCACGCGACCACCGGCTTCCTGTATCTGCCGGGCGATGGCGTTGGGCGCGCCCTTGCGCCAACGCCGGCCATCGGCGAAGTCGAGCCCGGAGACCCGGCTGGCGGCGCTGAACGGCACCACGTCGGCGTCTTCGACGGGCGCCAGCGCCGCACCCTGCGCTCTCGCCAGCACCACGATCGAGCGGCCTTCCGGCGTTGGGTCCTCGAGCGAGCAGAGCGCGGCGACCTCGCGCAGTCGCGCCGGGTCGACCCCGTGGCAGGCGGCAAACTCGGTGGCACGGCGGTCACCGAGCGTGATCGTGCCGGTCTTGTCGAGCAGCAGGGTGTCGATGCTGCCGGCGATCTCCACCGCCTTGCCCGACTTGGCGACCAGATTGGCCCGCATGGCGCGCTCCATCCCGGCGATACCGATGGCCGGCAAAAGCCCGCCGATGGTGGTCGGAATCAGGCACACCAGCAGCGCCACCAGCATCACCGGCGAAGCCGAGATACCCACGAACTGGGCCAGCGGTACCAGCGTGACGACGACGATCAGAAAGATCAGGGTGAGCGTCGACAGCAGCACCGAGAGCGCCAGCTCGCTGGGAGTCTTCTGGCGGCTGGCGCCCTCGACCAGGGCGATCATGCGATCGAGCAGCGACTCACCGGGGTCGACGCTGACCTCGACGAGCAGTTCGTCGGAGAGCAGCTTGGTACCGGCACTGACGCCGCTGTTGTCAGTGCCGGCCTCGCGCAGCACCGGGGCCGATTCACCGGTGACCGCGGATTCGTTGATCGAGCCGGCCCCGTCGACGATCTCACCGTCGGCGGGGATCAGCTCGCCGGCGACCACCCGCACGCGGTCCCCCCGGCGCAGCCGCTCGGCGGCGACCATCTCCTCGCCGTTCTGGGTAAGACGGCGTGCCTGCAACTCGCCGCGGGTGGCACGCAGGGCACCGGCGTGGGCCTTGCCGCGCGACTCGGCCAGGGCCTCGGCGGCATTGGCGAACAGCAGCGTGGCGAGCAGGATCAGGCTGACGGCGAGGGCGAAGCCGGTACCGCTCTCGCCGCGGGCGAACGTCAGCGCGGTGTAGAGCGCACACACCAGGGTGCCGATGGCGACCACCGCCATCACCGGGTTGCGCGCCAGGCTGCGCGGATCGAGCCGGCGCAGGGACTCGCCCATCAGCCACAGCGGTGCCGGGCGCGCGCGGCGCGCGGCAGTATCAGAGGCAAGCAGAGTCATGGGAGCTCCTCGTGATGTCCGGGCGCGGGCTCAGCCGGCCAGGCTCAACTGTTCGGCGATGGGGCCCAGCACCAGCACGGGCAGAAACCCCAGCAGATTGACGATGACGATGACCCCGGCGGTGAGCCCGACGCAGGCGCCGCTCTCCAGATCCAGGCTGCCGCGCCCCTGCGGCGCCGTGCGCTTGCCGGCCAGCCAGCCGGCGACCGCCAGCGGCACCAGCATGGGCAGGAAGCGCCCGAGCGCCAGCGCCACCACGCAGCTCAGGTTCCACCACGGCGTGGCGTCGGCGAGACCTTCGAAGCCCGAGCCGTTGTTGGCGAACGCCGAGGTGTATTCGTAGAGCACCTGGGAGAGCCCGTGATAGCCCGGGTTGCTGGTGCCGGCGAGGCCGGGGAAGCTCACCGCCAGGGCGCTCAGGCCGAGCACGCTGAGCGGCTGAGCCAGGATCGCCAGCGAGATCCAGCGCATCTCACGGGTCTCCAGGGGCTTGCCGAACAGCTCCGGCGCCCGCCCCACCATCAGCGAGCCGATGAAGGCCGCCAGCATCAGGTAGAGCAGATAGCCGATCAGGCCGACCCCGATACCGCCGAAGGTGACGTTGACGAACATGTCCATCAACAGCCCCAGCCCGCCGAGCGGATTGAAGCTGTCGAGCATCGCGTTGACCGAGCCGTTGGAGGTCTGGGTGGTCCAGCTACCCCACAGCGCCGAGAGGTCGCTGCCGAAGCGCAGCTCCTTGCCCTCCAGGTTGGGCCCGGCCAGCGCCAGACCGTGGAGAGCGGCATTGGGCAGGCGCTCGGAGAACATCACCAGGGTGGTGCTCGCCAACGACAGTGCCAGCATCACCCCGCCGATCCCCAGCAGGAGCCGACGGCGCCCGCTGATCATCGCCACCGCGATCAGCGAGGCCAGCGGAATCAGCAGCAGGGCCACGCTCTCGACCACGTCGGCGAGCGCGGTGGGGTTCTCCAGCGGCACGCTCGAATTGGGCCCGTACCAACCTCCGCCATTGGTACCCAGCTGCTTGATCGCCACCATCGCCGCCACCGGCCCGCGCGGGATCGTCTGCAGCGCGCCACTCTCGAGCATCGTCACCCGCTGGGCGCCCTGGTAGGTCGCCGGCACGCCCTGCCATACCAGGACCAGGGCGGTCACCAGCGCCAGCGGCAGCAGTACCCGGATCACGATGCGGGTCAGGTCGAGGTAGTAGTTGCCCACGCCGGCGGTCGCATTGTCCGCGGCTGCGGGGCGGCGCAGCAGGCTGCGGGTGATCGCCAGCAGCACCGCAAGCCCGGTGGCCGGGGTCAGGAACTGCAGGGTGACGATGGCCAGGGTCTGGCTCAGGTAGGAGAGCTGGGCCTGGCCCGAGTAGTGCTGCTGATTGGTGTTGGTGGCGAACGAGACGGCCGTATGCAGTGCCGTATCCCAGTGCATGCCGGGAATGCCATCGGGGTTGAGCGGCAACACTCCCTGGCCCATGAAGACGAGCCAGGCCAGCACGATCAGCAGCAGGTGGAGTTTCAACACCGCGAGCAGATAGGCCGACCAGGTCATCGACGCGCGTCGGTCGACACCGGCCAGGCGCATCAGGGCCGCCTCCAGCGGCCCGAACAGGCGATCCAGCGCGCTGGGGCGATGCGTATCCAGCGCACGGCCCATGTAGAGGCCCAGGGGCAGCGCCAGGCCGATGAGCAGCGCATAGCAGAGCGTCAGCGCACTCATCTCAGAACCGCTCCGGCCGCCACAGGGCGACTCCCAGATACAGCGCGGTGGCGGCGGCGATCGCCAGCATCAGGTAGGACATGCCGAGCACTCCAGGTCAGGGGAGGCTCAGTCTCGATGCCGGCGGCGTAAAAATTCGAGATCGAAAAGCGCCGTGAGGCGTAAAGAGGGCGTAAAAATGTCCCATGTCATGGTCAAGCCGCCGCGGGCTGGGCATCATCATCCCTTCTCGTCCATGGAGACCCGCGTGCCGACTTCCCTGCTATCGCCCCTCGCCCTGGCCCCGTCTGGCGGGCGTCCTCGTCCGAAGGCTTGTCACCGCGACCGCGTGCGGCGCGCGCCCCGCCGCTGGCTGGGCGTGGCGCTGCTGGCCCTGCTCGCCGGCTGCAGCTCGCAGGCGCCGCAGCCCGGCTTCGAGCAGCCCCCGGCGAGCGTCAAGCAGCAGTTGGTCACGCTGATGCCTGCCGGCACTCACGACCGCGACGGCTGGGCCACGGACATCACCGCGGCGTTCGCGGCCCAGAACCTGCCGGCCACGCGCGAAAACCTGTGCGCCACGCTGGCGGTGATCGGCCAGGAGTCGACCTTCGACGCCGACCCGCAGGTGCCCCATCTGGGCCGTATCGCCCGCGAGGAGATCGAACGCCGCGCCGCGGCGCTGCATGTGCCCGGCTTTCTGCTCGCGGCGGGGCTGAAGCTGACCTCGCCCACCGGCGAGACCTATGCCGAACGCCTCGACCAGGTGCGCAGCGAGCGCCAACTGAGCGAGCTGTACGAGGATTTCATCGACATGGCGCCGCTGGGGCGGGAGCTGTTCGGCGGTCTCAACCCGGTGCATACCGGTGGGCCGATGCAGGTCAGCGTGGCCTTCGCCGAAAAGCACGCCGTCGACTACCCGTACCCGATCGACGGCTCGATCCGTCACGAGGTGTTCACCCGGCGCGGCGGCGTCTATTTCGGCATCGCACATCTGCTCGGCTACACCGCCCACTACGCTGAGCCGATCTACCGCTTCGCCGACTACAACGCGGGCTGGTACGCCAGTCGCAATGCGGCCTTTCAGGCTGCGGTGAGCCAGCTCTCCGGCATTCCGCTGGCCCTCGACGGCGACCTGATCATTCCCGGCTCACGCCAGGCCGGACAGACCGAACTCGCGGTACGCACGCTGAAACCGCGGCTGGGGATGGATAACGGCGAGATCCGCGATGCCCTCGAGCAGGAAGACTCTCTCGACTTCGAGCGTACCGCGCTCTATGACAAGGTCCGCGCGCTGGCGGCGCGGCAGGCGGGTCATCCGCCCCCCTATGCGCACCTGCCGGGGATCAAGCTCGAAAGTCCCAAGATCACCCGCGACCTGACCACCGCCTGGTTCGCCCAGCGGGTCGAAACGCGCTGGCAGCAGTGTATGCGTCGTTGAGGAGATTCTCTTTGAGGAGGTATCGGATTGGATTCAATGCCGAGCGCTTACCACTGTGGGCTCATTGACCAGCCTTCTGCTCGTGAATGCGAGGGGCAAGCCCCTCGCGCTCCCCTTTTTCGCGCCACAAGCGCACGAAACCCTGCGTATCACGCGCCCACGCTTTGGGTCGGCGCGTAAGGACATCCCTGTCCCAACGCGCCTCTTGCGACATCCATGTCGCAAGACCCAGCTTGGCGAGAGATACGCAGCGTGCGCTCGATAGGCGCTATCGGGTGGCTAATCCCAGCGCTGGTGAAGTTGGCGATGCCTAGAGTCAGTTTTTTGGCTTTTTCACCGGGCGCTGCCAACCGGGCTTGGCCACCTGACGGCTGCGGGCCAGGGCCAGCTCGCCCTGCGCCACCTCGCGGGTGATGGTGGAGCCGGCGGCGATGGTGGCATCGTCGGCGATCGCCAGCGGCGCGACCAGGGCGGTGTTGGAGCCGACGAAGACCCGCTCGCCGATCCGGGTGAGGTGCTTGTTGGCACCGTCGTAGTTGCAGGTGATAGTGCCGGCGCCGACGTTGGTGTCGCGGCCGATCTCGGCATCCCCCAGATAGCTGAGATGCCCCGCCTTGACGCCCTCGCCGAGGGTGGCGTTCTTGGTCTCGACGAAGTTGCCGATATGGGCGCGGGCGCCGAGACGCGTCCCCGGGCGCAGACGCGCGAAGGGCCCGCAGTCGCTCTCCTCGCCCATCTCGGCGCCGTCGAGATGGCTGTGCGCCTTGATCACCGCCCCGCGGCGGATGACGCTGTCCTTGATCACGCAATGGGGGCCGATCACCACGTCATCCTCGAGAATGACATGGCCTTCGAGGATCACCCCGACATCGATCTCGATATCGCGCCCCACGGTGACGTCGCCGCGTAGATCGAAGCGTGCCGGGTCGGCCAGGGTCACCCCGGCGGCCATCAGCCGTTCGGCCTGGCGGCGCTGGAAGGCGCGCTCCAGGGTGGCGAGCTGGCGGCGCTCGTTGACCCCTTCGACCTCGATCGGCGACGCCGGCTGGGCAGCCTTGATCTCGACCCCATCGCCGGCGGCCATGGCGATGACGTCGGTCAGGTAGTACTCGCCCTGGGCGTTCTCGGCGGAGAGCTGCGGCAGCCAGCGCTTGAGCTGGGCTGCGGTCATCGCCATGATTCCGGTATTGCACTCGCGGATGGCGCGCTGCGCGCTGGTGGCATCCTTGTGTTCGACGATCGCCACCACCGCCTGCTTGTCGTTACGCACGATGCGCCCGTAGCCGCTGGGGTCGTCGAGGGTCACGGTCAGAAGCCCCATGTGCTGCTCGTCGACCCCCTCGAGGAGTGCCTTGAGGGTCTTGGCCTGGATCAGCGGCACGTCGCCGTAGAGCACCAGCACCTTGCCATCGCCGAGGTCGTCGAGGGCCTGGGCAACGGCATGGCCGGTCCCCTTCTGCTCGGCCTGCTCGCAGAAGTTCAGGCCGCGTCCGTCGAGGGCTTCGCGCACCGCCTCACCGCCATGACCGACCACCACGTGCAGACGCGCCTCTTCGAGCCCCGCGGCGGTGTCCACGACATGCTGCACCAGCGGTCTGCCCGCCAGGCGGTGCAGTACCTTGGGGGTCTTGGAGCGCATGCGGGTTCCCTGGCCGGCGGCCAGAATCACGACGTCGAGTGACATGGGATCATCCTTTCCTGTTCGGTATCGGGTCGGTGCCATTATCGAGGTAACCGCACCGCATGAAAAAGGCGACTCCGGAGAGTCGCCTTTTTCGGGTCCTGCCAGCGGGGTCGGCACCTGCGCAGGTGCGCAGGATCAGCCGCGCCCGCCCTTGCGCCGCAGCTGCTGCAGCGTGCGCAGCTGGGCGGCGGCTTCGGCCAGCTCGGCGGCGGCACGCGTGTAGTCGAGCTCCGACTGCTGGTCGTTGAGCGACTGCAGCGCATGCTGGCGCGCCTGCTCGGCTTCGGCTTCGTCCAGGTCGCTGGCGCGAATGGCGGTATCCGCCAGCACCGAGACCACGTCCGGCTGGACTTCGAGGAAGCCGCCGGTGACGTAGTAGAGCTCTTCCTCGCCGCTCTCCTGGATGACGCGCACCGGACCGGGCTTGAGCTCGGTCAGAAGCGGCGCGTGACCGCGCAGGATACCCAGATCGCCAGCCACGCCGGCAGCGATGAGCTGCTCCGCGCTGCCCGAGAAGATCTCCTTCTCGGCGCTGACGATATCGCACTGAAATGTGGCCATAGCGCTATCCTCTTGTGCCAGAGGCCCCGGGGTACGATACCCCGGAACCAGGCTGACTTACTTCATGCTCTTGGCTTTCTCGACCGCTTCGTCGATGGTACCGACCATGTAGAAAGCCTGCTCGGGCATGTCGTCGTAGTCACCGTTGAGGATGCCCTGGAAGCCACGGATGGTCTCCTTGAGCGAGACGTACTTGCCGGGCGCGCCGGTGAACACCTCGGCGACGAAGAACGGCTGCGACAGGAAGCGCTGGATCTTACGCGCCCGCGATACCGCCAGCTTGTCCTCGTCGGAGAGCTCGTCCATCCCCAGGATGGCGATGATGTCCTTGAGCTCCTTGTAGCGCTGGAGCACGTTCTGCACACCGCGCGCGGTGTCGTAGTGCTCCTCGCCGACCACCAGCGGGTCGAGCTGACGCGAGGTGGAGTCGAGCGGGTCGACGGCCGGGTAGATACCCAGCTCGGCGATCGAGCGCGACAGCGTCACGGTGGAGTCGAGGTGGGCGAAGGTGGTCGCCGGCGACGGGTCGGTCAGGTCGTCCGCGGGCACGTAGACGGCCTGCACGGAGGTGATCGAGCCGGTCTTGGTCGAGGTGATACGCTCCTGCAGGGCGCCCATCTCTTCGGCCAGGGTCGGCTGGTAGCCCACCGCCGACGGCATACGACCCAGCAGGGCCGACACTTCGGTACCGGCCAGGGTGTAGCGGTAGATGTTGTCGACGAACAGCAGTACGTCGCGACCTTCGTCACGGAACTTCTCGGCGATGGTCAGGCCGGTCAGGGCCACGCGCAGACGGTTGCCCGGCGGCTCGTTCATCTGGCCGTAGACGAGTGCGACCTTGTCGAGAACGTTCGACTCCTGCATCTCGTGGTAGAAGTCGTTACCTTCACGCGTACGCTCACCGACACCGGCAAACACCGAGTAACCGCTGTGCTCGGTGGCGATGTTACGGATCAGCTCCATCATGTTGACGGTCTTGCCCACGCCGGCGCCGCCGAACAGGCCGACCTTGCCGCCCTTGGCGAACGGGCAGACCAGGTCGATGACCTTGATGCCGGTCTCGAGCAGTTCGCTCGACGCGGCCTGCTCGGCGTAGGTCGGTGCCTGACGGTGGATCGGCATGCGCTCGACGTCGGCGCTGGCGCTGCCACCGATGTCGCCGGCTTCGTCGATCGGCTCGCCGAGCACGTTCATGATGCGGCCCAGCGTCTCCTTGCCCACCGGCACGGAGATCGGGGCACCGGTGTTGGCCACTTCGATGCCGCGCTGCAGACCTTCACTGGAGCCCATGACGATGGCGCGCACCACGCCGTCGCCGAGCTGCTGTTGCACTTCGAGAATGGCCTCTTTGCCCGAGACCGTCAGCGCGTCGTAGACCTTGGGGACATTGTCCCGCGGAAACTCTACGTCAACCACCGCGCCGATGATTTGTACGATACGTCCGCTCATAGTGGTTCCTCGTAAACCTGCAAATGAAACCTGTAGGCCAAGCCGTACTCGCGAGCGTCGCCCCGCGGGGCGACGTCGTCATACCGCCGCGGCACCACCGACGATTTCCGAAATTTCCTGGGTAATGGCCGCCTGACGCGCCTTGTTGTACACCAGTTGCAGATCGTCAATCAGATTGCCAGCGTTGTCGGTCGCGTTCTTCATCGCGATCATGCGCGCAGCCTGCTCGCAGGCCGCGTTCTCGACCACGGCCTGATACACCTGGGATTCGACGTAGCGAACCAGCAGGTGATCGAGCAGGGTCTTGGCATCCGGCTCATACAGGTAGTCCCAATTACCCTGATTCGTACCGGGACTGGGTTGTTCATCGCCCTTGGTGTCGTCCTCGACCGCCTCGAGCGGCAGGAGCTGACGCACCACGGGTTTCTGGCTCATGGTGTTGACGAACTCGTTGTACACCACGTAGAGCCGATCCAGACTGCCTTCGTCGAAGGCATCGAGCATCACCTTGATGCTGCCGACCAGATCCTGGACTTCCGGCGCATCGCCGAGCCCCTTCTTGGCCGCCAGCAGGTTGCCGCCACGCTTGCGGAAGAAACCGCCGGCCTTGCTGCCGATGGCCGCGAAGTCGGCGCCGACACCCTTGTCGTGCCAGTCGCGGGCGTGGTTGACCACGGCCTTGAACAGATTGACGTTCAAGCCGCCGGCCAGGCCCCGATCACTGGAGACCACGATATAGCCCACGCGCTTGACCTCACGCTCGAGGGTATATTCGTGACGATACTCCGGATTGGCCTTGGCGACGTGGCCGACCACCCGGCGGATCAGGTTGGCATAGGGCTGGCTGGCCGCCATGCGGTCCTGGGCCCGACGCATTTTCGACGCAGCGACCATTTCCATGGCGCTGGTGATTTTCTGCGTGTTCTTGATGCTCCCGATCTGGGATTTGATCTCTTTTGCAGCTGCCATCGCGGATCACCTGATTCCTGCCGCTCAGCTGGGCGAGGCGGCCCGCTCCCGGAGGAGGCGGGCCGCACCGCTTACCAGGTCTGAGTGGACTTGAACGACTCGAGACCCGACTTGAGACCCTTCTGGATCTCGTCGTCGTAGCCGCCGCTTGAGTTGATCTTGTCGAGCAGGTCGGCGTGCTCGGACTTCATGTAGTCCTGCAGGGCACGCTCGAAATCGAGGACCTTGTCGACCGCGACATCGTCCAGATAGCCTTCGTTGGCGGCGTACAGCGTCAGCGCCATCTGAGCCACGGACATCGGCGAGTACTGCTTCTGCTTCATCAGCTCGGTGACACGCTGACCGTGCTCGAGCTGCTTGCGGGTCGCCTCGTCGAGGTCGGACGCGAACTGCGAGAACGCCGCCAGCTCACGGTACTGGGCCAGCGCCAGACGCACACCGCCGCCGAGCTTCTTGATGATCTTGGTCTGGGCCGAACCACCCACACGGGAGACCGAGAGACCGGCGTTGATGGCCGGACGGATACCCGAGTTGAACAGACCGGTCTCGAGGAAGATCTGGCCGTCGGTGATCGAGATCACGTTGGTGGGAACGAACGCCGAGACGTCGCCACCCTGGGTCTCGATGATCGGCAGCGCGGTCAGCGAGCCGGTCTTGCCCTTCACTTCACCGTTGGTGAACTTCTCGACGTACTCGGCGTTGACGCGCGCGGCGCGCTCGAGCAGACGCGAGTGGAGGTAGAAGACGTCACCCGGATAGGCTTCACGGCCCGGCGGACGGCGCAGCAGCAGCGAGATCTGACGGTAGGCGACGGCCTGCTTGGAGAGGTCGTCGTAGACGATCAGCGCATCTTCGCCACGGTCGCGGAAGTACTCGCCCATGGTGCAGCCGGCGTAGGGCGCCAGGTACTGCATGGCGGCCGGATCGGCGGCGCCGGCGGCGACCACGATGGTGTGGTCCATGGCGCCGTGCTCTTCGAGCTTGCGCACCACGTTGGCGATGGTCGACTGCTTCTGACCGATCGCGACGTAGATACAGGTGACCCCGGTGCCCTTCTGGTTGATGATCGTGTCGATCGCCACCGCGGACTTACCGATCTGACGGTCGCCGATGATCAGCTCACGCTGGCCGCGGCCGATCGGCACCATGGCGTCGATCGACTTGAGGCCGGTCTGCACCGGCTGGTCGACCGACTGACGGGTGATGACGCCCGGGGCGACCTTTTCGATCGCGTCGGTCTGGGTGGTCTCGATGTCGCCCTTGCCATCGATCGGGTTGCCCAGCGCATCGACCACGCGGCCGACCAGCTCCGGACCCACCGGCACTTCGAGGATACGACCGGTGCACTGCGCGGTCATGCCCTCTTCGAGCTCGAGGTAGTCACCCAGGACCACGGCGCCGACGCTGTCGCGCTCGAGGTTGAGCGCCATGCCGTAGACGCCACCGGGGAATTCGATCATTTCGCCGAGCATCGCATCGGCCAGGCCGTGGATGCGGACGATGCCGTCAGCGACGCTGACGACGGTGCCCTGATTACGGGCTTCGGAGGCGACATCCAGCTTGTCGATACGCTGTTTGATGATGTCGCTGATCTCGGAAGGATTCAGTTGCTGCATGCCATGTCCCTCGAACTCAAGCGGTGAGCGCTTCGCGCAGACGCTGCAATCGACCGCGTACCGACCCGTCGATGACGGTATCGCCGGTACGCAGGATCACGCCGCCCAACAGCTCGCGGTCCACCTGAGTAGTAATGGAGATTTCACGATTCAGACGCTTCTTCAGAGCCTCGGCGAGGACGTTCTGCTGCGCCTCGTCCAGGTCGAAGGCGGAGACGATGGTGACGTCGACCCGCTTTTCTTCCTGGGCGCGCAGCGCCTCGAACTCCTCGAAGATGTCGGGCAGTGCAGCCAGACGCCCCTTCTCGCCGACGAGGTGCAGAAAGTTCTGCACGCTCGTGTCGTTCAGGTCGTCGCCGCACACTTCCAGCAGCAGCCGGGTCTTGTCCGCGGCGGTCAGCCGCGGATTGCCCAGCACGCGCTCACCGACATCCGCGTTCCCGGCCACCTGCGCGGCCAGGGCAAGACTCTGAGACCACGCTTGAAGCGCCTGCTTGTCGCGCGCGAACTCGAACGCCGCCTTGGCGTAGGGTCGTGCAACGGTTTCGCTAGACGTTTGAGCCATGGTGCGCCTCCTTAGAGCTCGGCAGCGAGCTTGTCGACGAGTTCACGATGCTTCGACTCGTCGATGGAGGATTCCAGGATGCGCTCGGCGCCGGCCACGGCCAGCAGCGCCACCTGGGCACGCAGCTCTTCCTTCGCGCGATTGATCTCCTGATCGATTTCGCTGCGAGCGCCTGCAATGATGCGCTCGCCTTCCGCCCGCGCGTTGTCACGGGCCTCTTCGACGATCTGATTGGCCCGCTTGTTGGCCTGTTCGAGGATCTGCTGCGCCTGCTCCTTGCTCTCCTTGAGCGTCTCTTCGGCTTTTTCCTGAGCCACTTCGAGATCGCGGGTAGCACGGCTGGCCGCATCCAGACCGTCGGCGATCTTCTTCTGTCGTTCCTGCAGCGCCTGCATGACCGGCGGCCATACATACTTCATGCAGAACCAGACGAAGACCGCAAAGGCAATGGCCTGACCAATCAGTGTAAGGTTCAGATTCACGCCAGCACCTCTCGCGTCACAAGTTTGGGGTTAAGGTCACCGCGGCCACGCGGGCCGTAGACGGCGACGTTAACCGACAAACGGGTTGGCGAAGGTGAAGAACAGAGCGATACCCACGCCGATCATGGTCACGGCGTCGAGCAGACCAGCGACGATGAACATCTTGACCTGCAGCTGCGGGATCATCTCCGGCTGACGCGCAGCGCCTTCCAGGAACTTGCCACCCAGAATACCGAAACCGATAGCGGTACCCAGTGCGCCGAGGCCGATCAGCAGAGAAACGGCAATCGCGGTCATGCCCAGAACTTGTGCTTCCATGGTTGTCTCCAGTTTTCAGTCAGTCTTGCAGTCGAGTTTACGGGTTAGGGGTTGAAGGAAACGCGTCTCAATGCTGCTCTTCGGTCGCCATGCTGAGATAGACGATGGTGAGCATCATGAAGATGAATGCCTGCAGCGTGATGATCAGGATGTGGAACACCGCCCACGGGAAGTGCAGCGGCAGCTGCCACAGTCCGATCATCGCGATCAGGATGAAGATCAACTCACCGGCGTAGAGGTTACCGAAGAGTCGCAACGCCAGAGAGACCGGTTTGGCCAGAAGGGTGACGAGCTCAAGCAGAAGATTGACCGGAATCAACAGGATCTGGGCGAATTTGTTGGGCGTGTTGAACGGATGCAGGGTCAGCTCGGCGAGGAAGCCGGAGAGGCCCTTGGTACGAATCGAATAGAAAATGATCAGCGCGAAGACCGACAGCGACATGCCGAAGGTGGCGTTGACGTCGGTGGTCGGCACGACCTTGAAGTAGACGTGCGCCGGATCGGCACCGAACCAGGCACCGACCTTCTGGGCCAGCATCGGCAGGAAGTCCACCGGCACCAGGTCCATCAGGTTCATCAAGAAGATCCAGCAAAAGATGGTCAGCGCCAGCGGGGCGACCAGTTTGCTCTTGCCGTGGAAGGTCTCGCGCACCGAACCGTCGACGAACTCGACCATCATTTCGACGAAGTTCTGCAGACCGGTGGGCACACCGGTGGAAGCGCGCTTGGCAACCAGGCGGAACAGATACAGGAACAGCACCCCCAACCCGATGGACCATCCCATGGTGTCGACATGGATCGCCCAGAAGCCCATTTCACGGGCCTCTGCGGCAGAGTGCGCCAGCGACCAGCCATGCTCCGGATGCAGACCGAAGGTCATGTTCTGCAGGTGGTGCTGAATGTACTCCGTACTCGTCGGGTTGTTGCCAGCCATGGTTCAGCCTCGAGATTGAATGTGTGACGGACGGCGCAGCAGCCAGGGCCCCAGCCACTGCAGCAGCAGCGTCAGCACATAAGCGCCAAAGAAGAAAGCGGGGTTTGAGGGGGGCACGGCCACGAACACCAGCGTGAACAGTGCCGCCGTCAAACCGAACTTGCCGGCCTCGGCGTGGTAGAAGCTCTTGACGATGTATCGCGCCTGCCCCGCTCCCTGGTAGCGGAAGGCGCGCCAAGCGAAGAAGGCACTGGGCACGGCCGCGACGAGCCCACCGCACAAAAGCGATAGCGCCACGCCCTGCCCCAGGACGCCCCAGGCGATCAGGGCCATGCCCATCACGCCGCCGAACTGCACGAGAATCATCGCCGCGATGCGCGGTCTAGGAAGCCTGGCCGGTGCCCTTGGTTGCATGGCGTCGGTCTCGCCGTTGATTCTGAATGCGTATTTTGTCGTTGCTGCGTTCGGCGTGCGCCTGGCAAACCTCGGCGGATTATAGAGAAGCGGCCATGCCGCATCAACCGAACCTGCACCGATCTGAGGCGTCCTGCGCGAAAAACGATCACGAAAAGTGCGCAAATTCCATTATCGCGCTAAACGTTTTCGCCCCGAAGCGCCTTGCCAGCGCGCAGGCCTCAGCGGATGTGCCCGAGAATGCCGTCGAGCTCGTCGAGGCTGGTGTAGCGAATGGTGACCCGCCCCTTGCCCGAGGCGTTGTGATGAATCTTGACCGGCGCACCGAGCAGGTCGGCGAGGCGATTCTCGAGCCGCCCCACGTCCGCCGGCGGGCGCTTGTCGTCGGGTTTCTTGCGCCCCTCGGCGATCTGCTTCACCAGCGCCTCGGTCTGACGCACGGTGAGCTCCCGCGATACCACCTCGTGGGCGGCCTGGCGCTGCTTGGCCGCGGACAGGCTAAGCAGCGCGCGGGCATGCCCCATGTCGAGATCGCCACGCTCGAGCAGCGTCTGCACGTGCGGGTCCAGCGCCAGCAGACGCAGCAGGTTGGCGACCTGGGCGCGCGAGCGGCCGACCGCATCGGCGACCTGCTGCTGGGTCAGCTCGAATTCGTCGAGCAGACGCTTGAGCGCCATCGCCTCCTCGACCGGATTGAGATTCTCGCGCTGGATGTTCTCGATCAGCGCCAGCGCCAGCGCGACCTCGTCGCTGACCTCGCGGATCACCGCCGGGATGGTCTCCAGCTCGGCCAGCTGGGAGGCGCGCCAGCGGCGCTCACCGGCGATGATCTCGTAGCGCTCGGCACCGATCTGACGCACCACGATCGGCTGCATCACGCCCTGGGCACGGATCGAATCGGCCAGCTCTTCGAGCGCTTCCGGCTGGATATCGCGGCGCGGCTGATACTTGCCCCGGCTGAGCTGACGCAGCGGCAGGCGTTCGAGCCGCTCACCACCGCCCTCGCCCGCCGGCAGCGCCTGGGCCCGCGCGGCGTCGGCGGCGCTCTCGGTCACGCTGCCGTCGCGGCGCCGGGCCCCCGAACCGATCAGGGCATCGAGCCCGCGTCCCAGCGGACGTTTGCGCGTCGTCATGGCGTGTTCCTCGCAGAGATCATCATTACAGCGCCAGGCGGCGAATCAGTTCCTTGGCCAGCACGCGATGCGCCTGGCTGCCCCGCGACAGGCGGGCGTACTTGGTGACCGGCAGCCCGTGGCTGGGCGCTTCGGCGACGCGCACGTTGCGCGGGATGGTGGCCTTGAGCAGCGAGTCGCCGAAATATTGACCGAGCTGCTTGCTGACGTCCCGCGTCAGGCTGTTGCGCGGGTCGAACATGGTACGCACGATGCCGAAGATCTCGAGATTGGGGTTCACGCTCTCCTGGATCTGCTCGACGGTATCGAGCAGCGCCGAGAGCCCTTCGAGGGCATAGAACTCGCACTGCACCGGAATCAGCACGCCGTTGGCCGCGGTCAGGGCGTTGACGGTGAGCATGTTGAGCGACGGCGGGCAGTCGATGATCACCACGTCGTAGTCCGCGGCCACGCTGTCGATCGCCCGGGTCAGCACCCGCTCCCGGCCGTCGCGGTCGAGCAGGTCGACCTCGGCGGCGGTGAGATCGCCGTTGCCCGGCAGCAGCGCATAGCCGGCCACGGCGCAGTCGACGATCACCTCGGCGGCACTCTTGTCACCCAACAGGACGTCGAGCACGCTGCCGTCGAGATCGTGCTTGTCGACGCCGCTGCCCATGGTGGCGTGGCCCTGCGGATCGAGATCGATCAGCAGCACGCGGCGATCGAGCGCCGCCAGGCAGGCCGCCAGATTGACCGCGGTGGTGGTCTTGCCGACGCCGCCCTTCTGGTTGGTCAAGGCGATGATTCTGGTCACTGGCGACTCCCTTCGTCGAAACTGCAGCGCAACGGCGATGCGCCGTCGCTATCGATCGCCGCCCGCGATGCGGCGCAGCCGCAAAAGCTGGCGTTCGGCCCCATCGAGCCCCGGCACCTCGAGCGCCTGGCGGGTCTCGATGCTCACCCCGGCGGGCAGCGCCTCGCGCTCGTCCGCCTCGAGGCCCCCCTTCATCGCCAGCCATTCGCCGTCGGCCGCCAGCAGCGGCTCGGTCAGGCCGACGAAATCGCCCAGTGCGGCGAAGGCGCGCGAGATGATCTGGTCGTACTCGCCGCTGAAGGCTTCCACCCGATGCTGGGCGCAGGTGACGTTGTCGAGCCCCAGCTCCATCACCGCCTGGCGCTGGAAGCGAACCTTCTTGCCGTTGCTGTCGAGCAGAGTGACCGCCAGCTGCGGGTCGAGAATGGCCAGCACCAGACCGGGGAAACCGGGACCGGCACCGACATCCAGAAGCCGCGGCCCGCGCACCGCGAAGGCCACGCTGGCACTGTCGAGCAGATGCCGCGCGACCATGGCCTCGGGCTCGCGCACTGCGGTGAGGTTATAGGCGCGGTTCCACTTGTGCAACAGCCCCAGCAGCGCCAGCAGCCGCTGGCGCTGGGCGGCGTCGACGGCCACTTCGAGCGCCGCCAGACCCTGGTCGAGAATGCGTTCGCAGGCCGGGGTCATGCACGCAGCGCCTGGCTGTCGTCGATCAGGCGACGTTTCTTGAGATGGATCAGCAGAATCGACACCGCCGCCGGGGTGACCCCGGAGATGCGTCCGGCCTGACCCAGGGTCTGCGGCCGCGCCTGCTCGAGCTTCTGGCGAATCTCGTGGGAGAGCCCCTCGACCTTGGCGTAATCCAGCGCCTCCGGCAGCGGGGTCGCCTCGTGGCGCTTGAGCCGCTCGATCTCTTCCTGCTGGCGCGCGATGTAACCCGAGTACTTGGCCTCGATCTGGACCTGCTCGGCGACCGTCTCGTCGCGCTCCGCTTCGCCCTTGAGCGATGCCACGTCGGCGTAGGTGAGTTCCGGACGCTTGAGCAGATCCATCAGGTTGTACTCGCGCGCCAGCGGCTGCCCGAGCTTGGTCGCGAGGGTATCGGCGGCCGGGGTGCCGGGCTGAATCCAGGTCGTGCGCAGGCGCTCGCTCTCGCGGGCGATGCGCTCGCGCTTGGCCTCGAACGCCGCCCAGCGCTGGTCGTCGACCAGCCCGAGCTCGCGTCCGGCGGCGGTCAGGCGCAGGTCGGCATTGTCCTCGCGCAGCAGCAGCCGGTACTCGGCGCGCGAGGTGAACATGCGGTAGGGCTCCTGGGTGCCCAGGGTGATCAGGTCATCCACCAGCACGCCGAGGTAGGCCTCGTCGCGGCGTGGCCACCAGGCGGATTCACCGCGTGCCCGGCGTGCCGCGTTGATGCCCGCTAGCAGCCCCTGAGCGCCGGCCTCCTCGTAACCCGTGGTGCCGTTGATCTGGCCGGCGAAAAACAGGTTGTGGATAAATTTGGTTTCCAGCGAGTGCTTGAGATCCCGCGGATCGAAGAAGTCGTACTCGATGGCGTAGCCGGGACGCGTGATATGCGCGTTCTCCAGCCCCTCGATCGAGCGTACCACCTGCAGCTGGACATCGAACGGCAGCGAGGTCGAGATGCCGTTGGGGTAGAGCTCGTGGGTGTCGAGCCCCTCGGGCTCGAGAAAGATCTGGTGGCTCGACTTGTCGGCGAAGCGATGGACCTTGTCCTCGATCGACGGGCAGTAGCGCGGGCCGACGCCTTCGATCACCCCGGAGTACATCGGTGAGCGATCGAGATTGGCGAAGATGATCTCGTGGGTCCGGGCGTTGGTGTGGGCGATGTAGCAATCGACCTGACGCGGATGCTGCTCGCGCGCCCCCAGATAGGACATCACCGGCAGCGGCGTATCGCCCGGCTGCGGCTCGAGCCGGCTGAAATCGACGCTCTTGGCGTCGATCCGCGGCGGCGTGCCGGTCTTCAGCCGATCGACCCGGAACGGCAGCGCGCGTAGCCGCTGGGCCAGGGCGTTGGCCGGCGGATCGCCGGCACGGCCGCCAGCGTGGTGGTCGAGACCGATATGGATCACCCCGCCGAGGAAGGTCCCGGTACACAGCACCACGGTATCGGCCATGAAGCGGATGCCTGTCTGGGTGACCACGCCGGTGACCCGGTCGTTATCCACAACCAGATCGTCGACCCCCTGCTGGAACAGCGTCAGGTTCGTCTGGTTTTCCAGCAGCGAGCGAATGGCGGCCTTGTAGCGCACACGGTCGGCCTGGGCACGGGTCGCCCGCACCGCCGGACCCTTGCGTGAGTTGAGCACGCGGAACTGGATCCCGGCGAGATCGGTCGCGGTGGCCATGGCGCCGCCGAGTGCATCGATCTCCTTGACCAGATGGCTCTTGCCGATGCCACCGATGGCCGGGTTGCACGACATCTGGCCCAGCGTCTCGATGTTGTGTGTCAGCAGCAGCGTGCGTGCGCCGCTGCGGGCCGCCGCCAGCGCGGCTTCGGTGCCGGCGTGGCCGCCACCGATGACGATGACCTGAAAGCGGTCGGGGTACTCCACAGTCCACCTCGTTGAGTGCTCGAACCGGCACCCGACAGTGAATGAATCTCGAAAATGGCTGCCCGCCGGGATTGTTGACTCGGAGTCAAGGATCCCACCGGCAGCGGCGACCGGAGTCGCGAAAGCCGCCCAGTATAAACGTCCTGTGGGTAACCGTCAGGGGTTTTCCACACCGCGTGGCGGTGTCAGCCAGACCACAGAGTCATTACTAAAAAAATAAAGAAAAATAGAAAAGAAGTTCTGTAGTGATGGTTACTACTGGTGTGGACATATTTTGTGGACAAGCAGATTTTCTCTATAGAAAACATTTGCTTGGATTGTTATCGAAAGCATTGAAAAGCACTGATGAGGCTGCTGATAGACAGCGCTCAAGCTGTGGACGAAAAGCGGCTTTATACACAGCGCCAGCCACCCAGCGCTTGTCCACCGCTGCATACGCCTGCTGTCACCGTGACGGTCCCCAGCATGGACATCGCGCTGAAGGGCACGCCCGACGCGGGCTGGGTCCAGATAGGCCAAAAAACTATCCACAGGCGGAAAAAACCGCTCGGGATAACCTTTCTGGCGCTATGGCGTGCAGATATCGAGACGATTCGAAGGGGATTCGGGGGGGATACCGAGGGGAATCCGGCACCCATCGTCAGAGGGTTTGGAAATGGGCTTCAGGGGAAGGGGCATGACGCGAAGACAGAGCGGCGCAGGAACCGCAGCCAGCCAGGGGCTCATGAGAGACGATCGAAGCTAGCGAGAACGGGCCACCGCCGGGGTGGCCCCGTTCTTGCCGGGTGGGAGAGGGGTCAGTGTTTCAGCACGCGGGAAAGGAAAGCGCGGGTGCGCTCGTGCTGGGGGTCGTCGAAGACCGCTTCCGGCGTTCCCTGCTCGACGATCTCGCCGCCGTGCACGAACACCACGCGGTCGGCGACTTCACGCGCGAAGCCCATTTCATGGGTCACGATCATCATGGTCATGCCGTCCTTGGCCAGTTCGCGCATGGCATCCAGGACTTCGCCGATCATCTCCGGATCCAGCGCCGAGGTAGGCTCGTCGAACAGCATCAGCCGCGGCTCCATGGCCAGCGCCCGGGCCAACGCCACGCGCTGCTGCTGACCGCCGGAGAGCTGGCTGGGGTACTTGTCGGCCTGGTCGGCGATCCCCACGCGTTCGAGCAGGCGCTCGGCGGTGGTGTTGGCCTGCCGGCGCGACCAGCCACGCACCTTGCGCGGGGCCAGGGTGACGTTGTCGCGAATCGACAGGTGAGGGAACAGGTTGAACTGCTGGAACACCATGCCGACCTCGGTACGTACCGCCTGCAGCGACTTGCCGCTGGCGCCGTGGGGGGCCAGGGTCTTGCCGTCGACCTCGATACGCCCGGACTGGAACGGCTCCAGTCCGTTGACGCAGCGGATCAGGGTCGACTTGCCTGAGCCGCTGGCGCCGATGATCACCACCACCTCGCCCGGGGCCACGCTGAGGTCGATGTCGCGCATCACGTGCAGCTCGCCGAAGTGCTTGTTGACCTTGTCGAGGCGTACGATCGGCGCCGCGTCGCGCTGGATCTGCTTGTTGTCGTTTTTGTCGAGGCGCACGATCGGTGTGGTATCGCGCTGGATCTGCTTGTCGTCTTTCATCCCACCAGCCCCTTGCGTTCGAGCAGACTCAGAGCCATCGACAGGCTCAGGGTGATCGCCAGATAGAGCAGCGCGATCATGAAGTAGACCTCCAGCGCGGTGAAGGTCTGGGCGATGTAGACCTGACCTTGGCGCACCAGCTCGCCGACCCCGATCACCGAGAACAGCGAGGTGTCCTTGATGCTGACGATGCCCTGGTTGCCGAGGGCCGGAATCATGCGTCGCAGCGCCTGGGGCCAGATGATGTACTGGAAGGTCTGGGTGGCGGAGAGGCCCAGTGACAGCCCCGCCTCACGCTGGCCGCGCTCGATCGACTGCACGCCGCCGCGCACGATCTCCGAGATATAGGCCCCGGCGTTGAGCGCGATGGCTGCGATCCCCGCGGTGAGCGCATCGATCGGCCCGCCCAGCAGGGTCGGCAGCCCGTAGAAGATGAACAGTACCTGGACCAGTACCGGGGTGCCGCGGAACACTTCGATATAGAAGACGGCGGGATAGCGCAGCCAGCGGCTGGGGGCGATACGCATCAGACCGAAGAGCATGCCGATGACGAAACCGATGGCCAGACCACCGAAGGAGATCAGCAGGGTGTAGGGCACACCCTTGAGCAGATAGGGCAGGGAGGCGATCGCCGCCTGCCAGTCGAACTGAAAATGCAGGTCCACGAAAGAGGTCTCCGTCGAGCGGACGCCAGCGACGACCGACGCCGTCGCCACGCCGCGATATCAGGGCCCGAAGGCAGCGGGCCGGAGGTGTCTCCGGCCCGCTCGGGATGCAGCGTTACTTGGCGTCCGGCGCCTTGCCGAACCACTTCTCGTAGATCTCGTCGTAGCTGCCGTCCTTATGCATCGCAGCGAGCGCCTGATTGACCGGTTCGACCCAGTCGCTGCCCTTGGCCAGGGCGATGCCGTACTGCTGGCCTTCGTAGAGCGGGCCGACCGTCTCGACCTTGCCCTTGCCCTTGGTCTGGGCGAAGTAGCCGACATTGGGGGCGTCGTAGAACACGGCATCGACGTTGCCGCCCATCAGCGCCATGTACATGTCGGAGCTGCCCGGGTAGGGCGTGATCTCGGCCTTGTCGCCGAGCTGCTTCTGGAGGAAGTCGTAGCTGGTGGAGCCGATCTTGGTGCCGATGCGCTTGCCGGCGAGATCATCGAGCGTCTTCACCTCGCTACCATCCTTGACCAGGATGCGCAGGCCGGAGTCGTAGTAGGGATCGCTGAAGTCGACGATCTTCTGGCGCTCGTCGGTGATGGTGATGCCGGCGATGGCCAGATCGACGTTGCCGGTCTGTACCGCGGGGATGATGCCGTTGAAATCCATGGTCTTGAGATCGACGTCGAAGCCGGCGCGATCGGCGACTTCCTGCAGGATATCCATGTCGAACCCGACCATCTTGCCGCTGTCCTGATCCATCATCTCGAACGGGACGAAGCTGGGATCGGTGACGGCCTTGAGCGTGGTCTGTTGGGCGTTGGCCACACCGCCGACGCCCAGGCAGAGCGCCAGGGCGGAGAGGGCCAGTGTCTTGCGGAGGCGAGCGTTGTTTTTCATGTAGACCTCAAGTGGTTGATTGAGCAAAACAATCACTCACTACCTTGAGGAGGTCCGGGGCTAGCGTCAAGAGAGACGATGGGCGCGCGGCGGCGAGACCCGCCGCGCCGGGTCACACCGAGAAAGAAGCGCCGCAGCCGCAGGTGGACTGAGCGTTGGGATTCTTGACCAGGAAGCGGGCGCCGGCCAGGCCCTCTTCATAGTCGACGGTGGAGCCGACCAGATACTGATAGGAGAGCGCATCCACCACCAGGCTTACGCCGTCGTTGTCGATCACGGTGTCATCTTCGGCGAGCTGATCGGCGAGATCGAAGCCGTACTGAAAACCGGAACAGCCGCCGCCGGTGACGTAGACCCGCAGCTTGAGGTCGGGGTTGTTCTCCGCCGCGATCAGCGCCTTGACCCGGCGGGCGGCGGCATCGGTGAAGAACATCGGGGTCGGAGCGAAGGACTCCACTGTACTCATCGTCACGTTCCCTGAGTGTCGGGGGTGCCGACCTCGTCGGTGGAAGGGTTGCGCAGGCCGGATCGCCTGTCGATGGGGCCATTATCGTTAATACCCAGTAAAAGGGTCAACTTTGGCGCGGCCGCCATAGGGGGATGCCATAGGGGGATATGACCACGCCCGCCGCTCGCACGTGGAAGTCACCCGGGCCCGGGCGGGTCGCCGAGCGTGTATGATGTCATGACCGTTTCACGCTCGCTCGGTGGCCGCAGCGTGTCCCACAAAAGGCGGATGCTGGCCATCGGGAAATCCAGGAGGGCGGTTCACGCATGCCGAGGTTCGCTCTGCGACGTCTGAGTCTCGATCGTTTCCGCAGCCAGTTGGCGAGCGTCGATGCCATGCCTCAGCTGTGCCTGCTGGGCATCTTCGCCGGCATTCTCACCGGCAGCGTGATGGTGCTGTTCCGCCTGCTGCTCAAGCTCGGAGCTCTATTCTTCATGCCCGATGGCAATCCGGAGGCGTTCGAGGCGTTGCCGCCGCCGATTCGCGCGCTACTGCCGCTGATCGCGGTTTGCTTGATCGGCGTCTGGCTGTGGCCGCAGCCCAGCCGCGCGCTGAAGATGGGGATCGGCCATGTGATCGAACGCCTTGCCTATCAGCAGGGCAAGATGCCGCTGCGCAACTGGATCAACCAGTGGTGGGTCGGGGTGATCTCGGTCATCGGCGGGCTATCCGCCGGCCGTGAGGGGCCGGCGATCCACCTCGGTTCGGCGGCCTCGAGCTGGATCGGCTCGCGTCTGCGTCTGCCCCACAACAGTCTGCGCGTGCTGGTGGCCTGCGGCACCGCGGCGGGCATCGCGGCGTCGTTCAACACCCCCATCGCCGGCGTCATCTTCGCCATGGAAGTGGTGATGATGGAGTACACCATCGCCGGCTTCATGCCGGTGATTCTCGCCTCGACCATGGGCGCGCTGGTGTCGTGGGCGGTCTACGGCGCCGAACCGGCGTTCAGCGTTCCCCCGTTGCAGCTCTCCTCGCTGATGGATCTGCCCGGCATCGTGCTCACCGCACTAGTGGTGGGGCTGCTGGCGGGGGGCTTCGTGCGACTCGCCCAGGGCCATCCGGCGGTGACCCGGCTGCCGTTCGCCCTGCGTCTGGCGCTGATCGGCGGGCTGACGGCGCTCGCCGCCTGGTGGTATCCACAGGTCCAGGGGATCGGCTACGACAGCATCGACCGCATGCTCAACGCCAGCATGACTCTCGATGTGCTGCTGGCCCTGGCCGTGGTCAAGCTGGCGCTGACCGCGATCTGCATGGCCGGCGGCGTCTCGGTGGGCATCATCGGCCCGCTGCTGGTCTCGGGGGCGGCGACCGGCGCGCTGCTGGGGGCGCTGGGCGCGATGCTGTGGCCGAGCGTGGTCGATACCCCGGCGCTCTACGCCGTGCTGGGCATGGCGGCGATGATGGCGGCGGCGCTGCAGGCCCCCTGGCGGCGCTGCTGGCGCTGCTGGAGTTGACCCGCAATACCGAGATCATGCTGCCCGGCATGCTGGCAGTGGTGGTGGCGGTGATGACCGCGCGCCAGCTCTGCGGCTGTCAGGGCTTTTTCATGTCGCATCTGGCTCAGCAGGGGCTGCATCCGTTGCAGCAGCCGCTGATGCAGGCGCTGTCGCGGGTGGCGGTGCCGGCCGTGATGGAGCGCAATCTGGCGCGCACGCCGCGGGTGATCGACCACGAGCGCGCCAAGTCGCTGCTCGATGCCAAGCCGACCTGGCTGATCATCATGCAGGACGACAAGGAGAAGCCGCCGCTGGCGATGAAGGCGGCCAACCTGGCCCGCGTGCTGCATGACGATGCCTGGCTCGCCGAGCATCCGCAGATCGATCTCGAGGAGGTGCCCGGGCAGCGTCTGGAGCTGGCCCCGGTGCACCTGGAGGCGACGCTGTCGGAAGCCTACGATACCCTCAACGAATCCGGGGTAGAGGCGCTCTACGTCGAGCACACCACGGCGCCGATGATCCGCAAGATTTCCGGTATCATCACCCGCGAGGCGATCGAGAATTATTATCGGCGCAAGCGCTGAGCGCAGGCTTGTTACCGATAGCGAGTAGATAACGCCTAGACGGACAGCGAGTGAAGAGGAAAGCACGCATGCGACGACTGACAGGCTACCTCGACACCACGGCAATGGCCCCCATGAGCGGGTGCGGGAGGGGCAGATGATCCGTTATGAAGACAAGCCGGTGGTACTGGTGCTGGCGGGGCACGATCCCAGCGGCGGCGCCGGGCTGGTGGCGGATGCCGAGGCGGTGCGCGGCTGCGGCGGCTGGCCGGTCACCATCCCCACCGCGATGACCGTGCAGTCGACCCGCGACGTGCATGCGGTCGAGCCGTGCAGCGGCGACTTCATCCGCCGCGCCGCCCGGGCGCTGTTCGAGGATTTTCGCATCGCCGCGATCAAGGTGGGTCTGATCCCCGACGCCGAGGTACTGGCGGCGATCATCGACGTGGCGCGCATGCGCCCGGGCATTCCACTGATCGTCGACCCGGTGATCGCCAGCGGCAGTGGTTCTGAGTTATCCACACCCGGTCTGGCCGCTGACATCCGCAATCGCCTCTTACCCCTTGTGGATATCTTGACCCCCAACCGCCGCGAGCTCTCGCTGCTGGCCACCCAGCCGGCGGCGGACGAGGTCGCCCAGGTGGTCGAGGTGATGTCGCTCGGCTGTGCCGCGGTGCTGGTCACCGGCACCGACCCGCTGGAGGGCGAGCCGACCGCCGGGCATGTGGTGCATACGCTGCACACCCCGGAGCTCAACCGCCAGTGGCAGTGGCCGCGGCTGCCCGCCGACTATCACGGCTCCGGCTGCACCCTGGCCTCGGCGCTGGCTACCCGGCTCGCCGCCGGTGAAGGGCTGGCCGCCGCTTGCGCCCAGGCGCAGCGCTTTACCTGGGATACCCTCGATCACGGTCTGGCGCTGGGCCGGGGGCAGTTTCTGCCCGACCGGGTGTGGCGGGCGCCCGACTTCGATGCCACGCTGGAGTGACGATGCCGATACCACCTGGCGGCAGGCCAGGGGCACTGCCCCGAGGGCTCTATGCGATCACCGACAGCCAGCTGCTGGCGGACGACCATACGCTGCTTACGGCCTGCGAACAGGCGCTGGCGGCTGGGGTGGTGCTGCTGCAGTACCGCGACAAGTCGGCGGATGCCGAGCGCCGCTGGCGCCAGGCCACGGCGCTGGCGGCGCTCGGCGAGCGCTTCGGCGTGACGCTGATCGTCAATGACGACCTGGCCCTGGCCGAACGTCTGCAGCAGCGCTGGGGCGAGCGGGTCGGGCTGCATCTGGGCCAGCAGGACACCCCGTTGGCGCTGGCCCGCCAGCGCCTGGGCGATAGCGCGATCATCGGCGCCACCTGCCACGCCTCGCTGACGCTGGCCGCGCAGGCCGCCGATGCCGGCGCCAGCTATCTCGCCTTCGGCCGCTTCTTCGCCTCGCGCACCAAGCCCGAGGCGCCGCCGGCGCCGCTATCCGTGCTCGCCGAGGCCGCCCGTTTCGGCCTGCCGCGGGTGGCGATCGGCGGCATCGAGGCGGCTACCATTGGCGCCGCGCGGGAAGCCGGCGCCGAGCTGCTGGCGGTGGTCAACGCCATTTTCGCCAGCCCCGATATCGCCGCCGCGGTACGCGCGCTGGATGCGCGTCTGGCACCGATTTCTGAATTCCGTAACTGTTGATGGGTAGAAATGACCTCATGACGACCTCCGCCGAACTCTTCGAACGTGCCTGCCGCCATATTCCGGGCGGCGTCAATTCTCCCGTGCGTGCCTTCAAGGGGATGTCGCGCGCGCCGGTCTTCGTCGAGCGCGCCCAGGGGGCCTATCTGTTCGATGTCGAGGGCAAGCGCTACATCGACTACGTCGGCTCCTGGGGGCCGATGATCACCGGTCACGCCGACCCGGACGTGCTCGGGGCGGTGCGCGAGCGTCTCGACAGCGGGCTCTCCTTCGGCACGCCGACCGCAATCGAGACCACCATGGCCGACCTGATCTGCGAGATCATGCCGTCGATCGACATGGTGCGCATGGTCAACTCGGGCACCGAGGCGACCATGTCGGCGATTCGCCTGGCGCGCGGCTTTACCGGGCGTGACAAGATCGTCAAGTTCGAGGGCAACTACCATGGTCACTCCGACTCGCTGCTGGTCAAGGCGGGCTCCGGCGCGCTGACCCACGGCGAGCCGAGCTCGCCCGGTGTACCGGCAGCGCTCGCCGAGCACACGCTGACGCTGCCCTATAACGACATCGAGGCGGTGCACGAGTGCTTCGAGTCGCTGGGCGACGAGATCGCCTGCATCATCGTCGAGCCGGTGGCCGGCAACATGAACCTGATCCCTCCGCGTCCTGGCTTCCTCGAGGCGCTGCGCGAGGTGTGCGACCGCTATGCCAGCGTGCTGATCTTCGATGAGGTGATGACCGGCTTCCGTGTCGCCCTCGGCGGGGCCCAGGCGCACTTCGGCGTGACCCCGGACCTCACCTGCCTGGGCAAGATCGTCGGCGGCGGTATGCCGGTGGGCGCGTTCGGCGGCAAGCGTGAGATCATGAGCCAGATCTCGCCGCTGGGGCCGGTCTACCAGGCGGGTACGCTGTCGGGTAATCCGCTGGCCATGGCGGCGGGCATCGCGCTGCTCGAGAAGGTGCGCCAGCCGGGCTTCCACGAGGCCCTGGCGACCCGCGTCGAGACCCTCTGCGACGGGCTCGAGGCGCGGGCCAGAGAAGCCGGGGTGGGATTGATCACCCAGCGTGCCGGTGGCATGTTCGGGCTCTTCTTCACCGCCCAGCAGCGGGTCGACAACTTCGGCCAGACCATGGCCTGCGACGCCCAGGCGTTCCGCGACTTCTTCGCCCGGATGCTGGAGTCCGGCGTCTATCTGGCGCCGTCGGCCTTCGAGGCCGGCTTCATGTCGAGCGCGCATACGCACGACGACATCCAGACCACTTTGCTGGCCAGCGAGCGTGCGTTCGCGGCCATGGCCCGGTGAGCCGACCGCGCCGCCATCGACAGGGAGATCCGGCATGAGCCGAGCGCTGATCCAGGCACTCAAGGAGAGTGACTGCTTCGACCATCCGGTCGGTGCCATCGACGTATTCGAGACCCCCATCTCCTGGGTGGTGCTGACCGGCGATTACGCCTACAAGATCAAGAAGTCGCTGGACTACGGCACCTTCCTCGACTTCTCCAGCCTCGACAAGCGTCGGCGGCTGTGCGAGCAGGAGGTCGAGCTCAACCGGCGTGTGGCGCCGGCGCTCTATCTGGGCTGTGTCGCCATCTCCGGCAGCGAGGAGGCGCCGCGGGTCAACGACGACAGCGCGCCGATCGAATACGCGGTCAAGATGCGCCAGTTCAGCAACCGCCATCTGCTGAGCTCGCTGCAGGCCAGCGGCGAGCTGTCGCTGGAGCTGCTCGACGATCTGATCGACCAGCTGGTGGCGCTGCACGAGTCGGCGCCACGCATCGCTGACGACAGCCCCTACGGCTCGCCGGCGCATACCCGGCAGATGCTGGTGGAGGAGTTCGAGCTGATCGAGTCGCTGCTCGACCAGCAAGCGGTCGGCCAGACGAGCGAGGACCGCGCCGAGCTCGAGTGCGTCAAGACACTGACCCTGGAGAGCTTCGCCCGGCTCGAGCCACTGCTCGCGGCGCGCCGCCGTGACGGCTTCATCCGCGAGAGCCATGGTGATATCCATCTCGGCAACGCGGTGCGCTTCGAGGGCAAGGCGATCCTGTTCAACGGCATCGAGTTCAACGAGCGCCTGCGCTGGTGCGATGTCGCCTGCGAGCTGGCGTTTCTGATCATGGATCTGGAGGCGCGCGGCGAGCGCGAGTTCGCCCACCACGCGCTCAACCGCTATCTCGAACTCTCCGGCGACTACCCCGTGGTGCGCCTGCTCGACTTCTACAAGCGCTACCGGGCGCTTTTGCGGGCGCGCATCGAGCTGATCCGCGACCATGACGCCGGGCGCATCGACGATCTGCCAGAGGGGGAGCCGCTAGAGGTGTTCCGGCGCTATCTGGCGATGGCTCGGGAGTACAGCGAATTTCGCTTTCCCTATCTGATCCTCGCCGTCGGCGTGTCGGGCAGCGGCAAGAGCCGCTTCACCGAGGAGATCGTGCGCCGTCTGGGCGGGGTACGCATCCGCTCCGACGTCGAGCGCAAGCGCCTGTTCGACTTCAGCGCGCTGCCCGCAGACGCCGACGAAGTCTATGGCGAGGCCGCCACGGCGCAGACCTACCAGCGCCTGGCCGAGCTGGCTGGCAGCGTACTGGAGGCGGGGCTACCGGCGTGCATCGACGCCACCTGCCTGCTGCGCGAACAGCGCAAGCTGCTGCGCTTCGAGGCCGAGCGCCGCGGGCTGCCGGTGTTGATGGTGAGCTTCGAGGCCGATCACGCCACCCTGCGCGCGCGCATCGTCAAGCGCGCCCGTCGTAGCGGCGAGCCATCCGAAACCAGCCTGACAATCCTCGACCGCCAGCTCGAGCGCTTCGAGCCGTTCGCCGACGATGAGGCTAGCTACCTGGTGCATCTGGATACCACGGCAGCCGACGCCAACCTGACCCTGGCCTCGCTGATTCAGGAACGCATGCGGCTCAATTGAACCCGAAAGAGCGAAGTCCGCCGGGGTGGGGGCTCGGCGTTTTCTGGCGTTTCCGGCAACGCTATACCCGCTTCCGTGCGGCCCGTAGAATGGGGCTTTTGGCAGGAAGACGCGCATGACCGCCACCCCGCAAGATCTCGTTGTCGCCAGCGGTAACCCGGGAAAACTGGCCGAGTTTCAACAGCTTCTCGGGCCGCTGGGGTTTCGTGTCCGGGCCCAGGCCGAGTTCGGCGTCGATGACGTCGAGGAGACCGGCCTGACCTTCGTCGAAAATGCCCTGCTCAAGGCGCGCGCCGCGGCCCGTGCCAGCGGCGGCCCGGCCCTGGCCGACGACTCCGGCCTGGCGGTGGATGCGCTGGGCGGTGCCCCGGGCATCTACTCCGCGCGTTACGCCGGGGAGCCCAAGAGCGACCGCGCCAACAACGACAAGCTGCTGAGCGCGCTGCGCGAAGTGCCCGAGGGCCAGCGCGGGGCGCGTTACTGGTGTGTGCTGGTCTATCTGCGTCACGCCGACGACCCGGTGCCGATCATCGTCCAGCAGGATTGGCCGGGCGATATTCTTGCCTACCCACGGGGCGAGGGCGGCTTCGGCTACGATCCGCTGTTCTGGGTGCCGGAGTGCGGTGCCAGTGTCGCCGAGCTGAGCGCCGAGGAAAAAAACCGCCTGAGTCACCGCGGCCGCGCCCTGCAGGCGCTGATTGCGCGGCTGAAGGCGTGAGTTTGGATTTCTTTGATGCGGCGGCGCCCGGCGGGCTGCCGCCGCTGGCGCTCTATATCCACGTGCCCTGGTGCGTGCGCAAGTGTCCCTACTGCGATTTCAACTCGCACGGGGTCGGCTACGGCGCTGCCCTGCCGGAGGCGGCCTATGTGGCTGCGCTGCTCGAGGATCTCGACGCCGACCTGGCGTGGGTGCAGGGGCGCGAGATCGTCAGCATCTTCATCGGTGGCGGTACCCCCAGCCTGTTTTCCCCCGAGGCCTACCAGAAGCTGTTCGCCGGGCTGCGCCAGCGGCTGGTTTTTGCCGCAGATATCGAGATCACCCTCGAGGCCAACCCCGGGACCACCGAGCACGGGCGTTTCGCCGGCTACCGCGAGGCGGGAATCAATCGCCTGTCGCTGGGTGTGCAGAGCTTCCAGCCCGCGCAGTTGACCGCACTCGGGCGCATCCATAGCGGCGATGAGGCGGTACAGGCGATGCAGCTGGCGCGCGACGCCGGGTTCGACAACGTCAATCTCGATCTGATGCACGGGCTGCCGGGGCAGGACACCGCGCTGGCGCTGGCCGACATCGAGCAGGCGCTGGCGCTGGGGCCGACGCATCTCTCCTGGTATCAGCTGACCCTGGAGCCGAACACCGAATTCTTCTCGCAGCCGCCGCCGCTGCCCGACGAGGAGCGGCTGTGGGACATCCAGGATGCTGGCCATGCGCTGCTCGAGGTGGCCGGCTTCTCGCGCTACGAGATCTCCGCCTATGCCCGGCCCGGGCGCGCAGCACGGCATAATCTCAACTACTGGCGCTTTGGCGACTATCTGGGGATCGGCGCCGGCGCCCACGCCAAGCTGAGCCGACCCGATGGCGACGGTGGGCTGCAGATCGAGCGGCGCTGGAAGACGCGTCAGCCGCAGGCCTATCTGCGCCGAGCCAACGACCCGCGCGGCTTCGTCGCCGGCGGGCGTACGGTCGATGAGGAGACGCTGCCGCTGGAGTTTCTGATGAACGCGCTGCGGCTGACGCAAGGTGTCGATCTCGACGACTGGCAAAACCATACCGGGCGCGCGCTGTCTGAGTTGACGCCGCGTCTCGCCGTGGCGCGGCAGCGAGGCCTGCTGGTGGACTCGCCGTCTCGGCTGCAGGCGACGCCGCAAGGACTGTTATTCTTGAATGATCTGCTGGCACTGCTCGACGAGGCGTGACCCGTCGCGAGCCGTGTCACTACATAACGTCGTCGTCGGATCGATCCGGCGACGCAGGGCAAGGAGCGATTCGCGCATGAAAACGATGATGAACAAGACCTGGTGGCTGGCCGTACCGCTCGCCGTGGCCGTGGGTGTCAGCGGCTGTGCCAGTAACGACGGCTATCAGCAGCAATCTTCCCAGCAGGAGAGCGGCAACACCAACACCTGGGGCGGTGCGGGTATCGGTGCCGTGGCCGGGGCGGTGGCTGGGGCTCTTACGGGTCACGGTGGCAGCAGTACTCGCGACCGTGCGCTGATCGGTGCCGCTGCCGGTGCCGCGATCGGTGGCGGCGTCGGCGCTTACATGGACTCCCAGGAGAAAGAGCTGCGCAATCGCCTCGACGGCACCGGTATCGGGGTCGAGCGTAACGGCAACAACCTGATCCTCAACATGCCCAGCAGTGTCACCTTCGGCTTCGATTCGAGCGAGCTGCAGACGCCGGCGCGTCAGGCGCTCAACGACGTCAACGCGGTGCTGCGTGCCTATCCGGACACCCGCATCGGTGTTGCCGGCTATACCGACAGCACCGGCGCCGAGAGCTATAACCAGAAGCTCTCCGAGCGCCGCGCCCAGGCAGTGGCGAGCTACCTCGAACAGGGCGGCGTCGAGTCCGGGCGGATCAGCGCGGTGGGCTATGGCGAGAGCCATCCGGTGGCGAGCAACGACACCGATGCCGGGCGGGCTCAGAACCGTCGCGTCGAGATCACCCTGACGCCGACGCAACAGTCCTGATCGCGTATCGATTGGTGGGATGACGCGGCCTCTCGGGGCCGCGTTTCACGTTCGCGCGTTTCACGGCTGAACGCTTCATCAGCAGACATTACATTTCCAGGCGCTTCACCGCGAAGCGTCTCACTGCGAGGGGTAGCCGCCGATGCTGGCCTATCAGCACGCCTATCATGCCGGCAACTTCGCCGATGTACACAAGCACCTGGGGCTCTTCCACCTGCTCGAGGCGCTGACGCGCAAGTCCTCTGCGATCAGTTTCGTCGACACCCATGCCGGGCGCGGGCTCTATCCGCTGGCAGCGACGGAGACGCAGAAGCTCGCCGAGTATCGCGAGGGTGTCGAGCGGCTGTGGCGGCGGCGCCAGGCGCTGGCCGCCGAGCCTGCCCTGGGCGCCTGGCTGGCGCGGCTGGCCACGCTGCAGGCCGGCCCGGTGCTGGAGTGCTATCCGGGCTCGCCGTGGTGGCTCGGCGACGCGCTGCGCCCGCAGGATCGGCTGACGCTGTATGAGCTGCACCCCGGCGAGCATCAGCACCTCGACGCGCAGGCGCCGATCCATGCCAATGCCCAGCGGCTGCATGCCGACGGTCTCAAGGGGCTGTGTCAGCGGCTGCCGGTACCCACGCCGCGGCTGTGCGCGCTGATCGACCCCAGTTACGAGCGCAAGGAGGAGTACCGCGAGGTGGTCGACACGCTCGTCCAGGTGGTGCGCAAGGTGCGCCACGCGGTGGTCATGATCTGGTATCCGCTGTTGCCGGCCGGGCGTCACCTGACGCTTCTGGAGGGGCTGCGCGAGGCGCGCATTCCCAAGCTGTGGCGCAGCGAGATCACCCTGCGCGAGGCCAATGCCGAGCGCGGTATGTACGGCAGCGGGCTGGTACTGCTCAACCCGCCGTGGCAGCTCGATCAGACCCTGGACAACGCCTTCGCCACGCTGGCACCGCTGCTCGCCGAGCGGGCGGTGCATCATGGGGAGTGGTGGACCGCGGAGCGTTGAAACACCAGGCCCGCCAATCGGCGGGCTCGGCAAGATGGCAGTGCTTAAGCGCTGGCGCTGGGTTCGCTGTCATCCTTGATCGCGGCGATGAACTCGTCGCCCCAGCGCCGGATATCGTTGTACTCGACGATATCGTTGAGCTGGCGCAGGCGTGCCTGGGCCTCGGCGCGGGGCAGGTTGAGCCCCAGATAGCAGGTGCGTGCCAGATCGTGCAGGTCGTGAGGGTTGGTCAGGATCGCGCCCTTGAGCTCCGCCGCGGCGCCGGTGAACTCCGACAGCACCAGCACGCCGCAGCCCTGGGTCAGCCCCTGGGTGGCGACGAACTCCTTGGCCACCAGATTGAGCCCGTCGCGCAGCGGGGTGATCCACATCACGTCGGCCATGGCGTACCACGCCATCAGCTCCTCGAACGGGAAGCCGCGGAAGTAGAACTGCACCGGGGTCCAGCCGACATCGGCGAAGCGGCCGTTGATATGGCCGATGGTCTGCTCGATCTGGGTCTGCAGCTCGTCATAGATGGTCATCTCGCGCGCCGCCGGCACGCAGATGCTGACCAGCGTGACCTTGCCGCGCAGCTCGGGGTTCTCGTCGAGCAGCAGCTCGTAGGCCTTGAGCTTCTCGAGGACCCCCTTGGTGTAGTCGAGGCGTTCGACCGAGAGGATCAGCTTCATGCCCTCGAACTCGTCGCGCAGTTCGGCCATGCGCGCCTCGGCGCCGTCGTGTTCCAGCGCGTTGCGGATACGCCCGATATCCAGACCCACTGGATGCGCGCCCAGCCTGACCACGCGTGAGCCGGTGTCGATCGCCGTGGTCATGGTCTCCAGCCCCACCGCGCAGCCGTAGGTGAGGAAACGCGGGGCGCAATTCTGGCGTGACAGGGTGGTCAGCGGCACCACGCCACGGGCGACATCGACGAAGTTCTCCACCTGGCGCGGAATGTGGAAGGCGACGTAGTCGCACTGCAGCAGGCTGGCGACGATCTCGCGGCGCCACGGCAGTACGTTGAAGACATCCGCCGAGGGGAAGTAGGTGTGGTGGAAGAAGGCGATGCGCAGGTCCGGGCGCAGCTCGCGCAGATAGGCCGGCACCAACCACAGATTGTAGTCGTGGATCCAGACCAGCGCGCCCTCGGCGGCCTCCTCGGCGGTGCGCTCGGCAAAGGCGCGGTTGACTTCGCAGTAGGTGTCCCAGTCCTCCTCGCGGAAGCGGGCACGCTCCCAGAAGGTGTGCAGCGTGGGCCAGAACGCCTCCTTGGAGAAGCGCTTGTAGAAGATGTCCACCTGCGCCTTGGTCAGCGCCACGCGAGCCGCGGTGAGCAGCGGATACTGCTTGGCGTCGACGCTGGTATGGGTGACGAAGTCCTCGGGCTCCTCGTCGCCTTCGTAGATCGACCAGGCGATCCACGAGCCGCGCTGGTTGGCGAAAAAGCTCTGCAGCGTCGGGATGATGCCATTGGGCGAGGTCGGGCGGCGGCGGCGGATCTTGCCGTCGACGCGATACTCTTCATAGGGCAGGCGGTGGTAGACCATCACCAGCTCGGCCTTGCCGGCATGGGGGGTGTCGCGGCGATTCTCCGCCGCCAGCCCGCGCGCGCCCAGAAAGCCGAAGTGCGCGAAGGCTTCGATGATACCGCCGCAGCCGACGGCGCTGGCGTGCATCACCTTAGGCAGTTGGCGGGTGCGCTCGAGCAGTTCGGGCTCGGCGTCGCCCACGCACACCGCCTTGAAGCCGGCGCTCAGCATCGCCAGGTCGTTCATGGTGTCGCCGGCCACCAGCACTTCGTCGTGGGCGATGCCCAGCCATTCGACCAGCTTCTGCAGGCTGGAGCCCTTGTTGACGCCCTGTGGCAGGAAGTCGAGATAGCGTCCGGCGGAGTAGAGCATCTCGCAGCCGAGCTCGTCGGCCAGCGCGGCGAGCTCGGGGCTCTCGGCCTGCTCCGGCGCGCAGTAGTAGGAGCAGCGCCGGATCTGCGGCTCGTCCTGGCGCACGATCTCGGGGAAGCGGGTCATGGCGCTGGCGATACGCGACTCGCCCGGCCAGCATGCGTCGATGGGGTTCTGCAGCGCCTGGATCGGCTGCAGGGTATCGCCGTGATAGAGGCTGGCACCGACGTCGGCGACGATATAGTCGGGCTGCGGCAGCGTGGGGTCGGAGAGCAGCGGCAGGATCGCCTCGAGGCTGCGCCCGCTGACGTAGGCCAACTGGATGTCCGGATGCGCGGCGATGGTCTGATAGAGGCTCAGGCGGTCTTCCGGGGCGCCACCCAGAAAGGTACCGTCGAGATCGGTCGCGAGTAGCATGTTCTTCTCCTGCCCGGCGCGGCCGGGGTGTAGTTCCCTGCAACGTCGGCCGGGGGCGCCTCAGGCCTTTGCGGCCGTGTCGAGGATCCGCCGGCGTTCGTGCTCTGCGTAAAAACTGGGGTCGGCGAATAGATCCTGCTGCACGTCGTCGTACATCATCTCCAGCGCCTGGCTACTGGTCGGTGTCATCGGCTCGAAATGTGCGCTGTCGCCGCTGACCAGGGTCGAGACGCGGCGGCGGCGATAGAGCGCGTAGAGCCCCAGCAGGGCCAGCACGCCGGCGATGTAGAGTGGCAGCCCCTGGTTACCGAACAGGCTCATCGCAGCGCCGGCGAGAATCGGCGCCAAGGCGCTGCCGGCACCCTGCACCACCAGCATGTCGGCCGAGCCTGAGACGATCTCGTCGGGGTGCAACTGGTCGACCAACTGCGCCACCGCCAGGGGGTAGAGGGAAAATGCCAAGCCGCCCCAGACAAAGAATAGACCCAATAGCGCCCTGGGGTCAGGCACCAGAGGCATCACCGCGGCGCACAGGGCGGCGAGCAGCACCACCCAGGTCATCACCCGAGCGCGATCGTGGCGGTCGGAGAAGCGCCCGATGGGAATCTGCAGCAGCGCGCCACCCAGAATCGCCGCGCTCATCACCAGACCGACACCGCCGACATCGAAGCCCTGGGCGCGGGCGTAGACCGGCGTCAGCGCCCAGAAGGCGCCCATCGCCAGCCCCGAGAGCGCGGCGGCGGCCACCGACAGCGGGGCGAAGCCGAGCAGCGCCTTGAGCTGGCTCTTGGGGCGTGCCGTGATCACCGGCTGGCTGCGCTTGGTCATGGTGATCGGCAGCAGGGCCCAGCAGATGAAGATCGCGGTCATCAGGAACAGCAGATGACCCTCGGGAGTGTCCAGGCGCAGCATCTGCTGGGCCAGCGTCAGGGCGCCCAGGTTGATCACCATGTACAGGGCGAAGACACGGCCGCGCTCGTGGCTGGCGGCCTGGGCGTTGAGCCAGCTCTCGATCACGGTCATCACAGTGATGAAGCTGAGCCCGTAGAGCACGCGCAGCGCGAGCCAGACCCAGGGGTCGATGAAGATCAGGTGCAGCAGTGCGGTCGAGGCGCAGAGGCTAGCGCAGAAGGCGAAGGTGCGGATATGGCCCATGCGCCGGATCAGGCGCCCGCTGACCCAGGTGCCGCAGACGAAGCCGACGAAGTAGCCGGACATGATCAGACCGATCAGAGCGGTCGGAAATCCTTCGCTGGCGCCGCGCAGGGTCAGCAGGGTGTTGATCAGACCGTTGCCCAGCAGCAGCAGGGCGACACTGCCGAGCAGGGCACGGAGCGGGCGAAGCAGCGACCACATGGCATCTCTCCCGAGGAAGGCTCTGTCTCTACCATGCAGTAAGCGTGCCGTTCGGGCCGAGGGTCGCTCAAAGACGCCTATCGATAAAGCGGTGTTATCGGGAAAGGGGAATAATTTGCACCGCGATGGTGCGCAATCCGGACCTGGGCATCCGTGGCGCGCTCAGACGTAGAGCACACCCTCGCCGACGATGATCGCCTCGCCGCCGATCTGGATCGTCTGCTGGCCCGCCTCGGTGCGGGTCACGCGGCCGTGGATATGGCTCGGCCGCCCCATCTCCACCCCCTGGACGACCTGCCAGTCGCGCGTCCGGGTGCCCGACTGGCGGGACAGATAGCCGATCAGCGGTGCGGCGGCGCTGCCGGTGGCGGGGTCTTCGTAGAGACTCGCTTCCCCTGTGAACATCCGCGTGCGCAGCCGCAGCGACGTGTCGCGTACGTAGAGGTAGAGATTGCGCTCGCTGGCAGCGGGCAGGGCGCGGGCGAGCGCGCCACTCTCGACTTGAACGCTGGCCAGTGCATCGAGATCGGCGAGTTCGATCAACTGATAGGGCACGCCACAAGAGGCTCTGACCGGCCGAGTAGCGATCTGCGCCTGGGACAGCCCCACGATCTCCGCTGCCTGCTCGATCGACAGTGAGTCTTCACTGACTTCGAGCGGTTGCGCCGTGCTCAGCCAGGCCTGAGTGCCGGCGAAACGGATTGGCACGTCGCCCACGCCCTCCGCGAGGATCAGAGGCGTGTCCGCGTCGTGCCAGCCCAGCGCCCGCGCCAGCCAGGCGGTACCCACGCTGGGATGCCCGGCGAAGGGCAGCTCGCCGCTGGGGGTGAAGATGCGCAAGGCGATACGACCGGGCTCGCGTGCGGTGATGAACACGCTCTCGGAGAGGTTCAGCTCCTTGGCCAACTGCGCCATCTGCGTGTCTGTCAGCGCGGCGGCATCAGCAAACACGGCCAGCGGATTGCCCGCGAAGGGCGTGGCGGTGAAGACATCCAGCAGCACGTAGCGATAGCCACGGCGTCCACGAGCTTGGCTAGCCTGCAACAGAGAACGTTTCTCTGGCGTGCTATCGGTCGATAGTGTGTGCTCACTCATCGCTTCATTCTCCGGCTGGCTGGGCTATCTCCGTGGTCGACTCAGCGCCAGAACGGACGATGAGTCTCCCGGTATACCTGACTAGGCAACAGACCGATATCCTGCAACTGGTGCGCATCGAGCTCGGCCAACTGGCGGCGGGTGCGCCGACGCTGCCAGACGTTGGGCGAGTCACGCCGCAGCGAGCGCTGGCGTTGGTGTATATCACCCCACAGGATACCGTCCACGGTATTCAGCGTGGTGACGAACAGGTGCAAGGGCATGAAGCGCATGGCGGAGGCTCCCGGATTCGATGAGGGAGCGTCCAGCTTAGGCAGCCGCCGGCGTGCCACACAGAGGCAGAAAACGACTATCTCTGGCACACAGATAGGCGCTTTTGCGCTCTGTATGCCCGCTTTGTGCGCGATCTGTCACGTGAAGTGCCAAACGCGAGCATACACAATGACGGACGTGACACATCATGCGAGGCGGGGAGGGGAACATGCACCGTTATGAGCGCCTGGCCGATCATTTGCGCGAGCGTATCCAGGCCGGCTTCTATCAGGTCCACGAGCGCCTGCCCTCGGTGCGTGCGCTGGCGCAGGCGCACGGGGTCAGTCTCTCCACCGTGCAGCACGCCTATCATCAGCTGGAAGACGCTCAACTGATCGAGGCGCGGCCCAAGTCGGGCTACTTCGTCTCGCCGCGGCGTGAGCGCCTGCCCGCGCCGCCGGTCGCGCGTACCGCCCAGCGCCCGGTGGAGGTGTCCCAGTGGGAGCATGTGCGCGAGGGCACCTGTGTACTGCCGGACGCCAGCATGCACAACCTGGGCCGCGGCATGCCGGATATCGATGCGCCGACGCTCAAGCCGCTGCTGCGTGCGCTGGCCCGGGTCAGCCGGCGCCAGGATCTGATCGGGCTCAACTACGACACCCTGCACGGGCGCCCCGAGCTGCGCGAGCAGATCGCCCGGCTAGCGGTGGGCCAGGGCTGCCGGCTGCATCCCGATGACATCGTGGTCACCACCGGCTGCCACGAGGCAATCTCGATCGCCATGCGCGCAGTGTGCGAGCCCGGCGGCATCATCGCGGTGGACTCCCCCAGCTTCTACGGCGCGCTGCAGTCGATCCGCGCCTACGGCATGAAGGCGATGGAGATCCCCACCGACCCCGAGACCGGCATCAGCCTGGAGGCGCTGGAGCTGGCCCTGGAGCAGTGGCCGATCCGCGCCATCCAGCTCACCCCGACCTGCAACAACCCGCTCGGCTATACCCTCTCGGAGGCGCGCAAGCGCTCGCTCTACGCGCTGGCCCGGCGCTTCGACGTGGCGATCATCGAAGACGACGTCTATGGCGATCTCAGCTACGGCTTTCCGCGCCCGCCGACGATCAAGTCGTTCGACGAGGATGGCCGGGTGCTGCTGTGCAGCTCGTTCTCCAAGACCCTGGCGCCGGGGCTGCGCATCGGTTGGATCGCCCCGGGCCGCTATCACGAGCGCGCCCTGCACATGAAGTACGTCGGCACCGGCTCCACCGCGACCCAGGGGCAGATGGCGGTGGCCGAGTTCATCCGCGAGGGGCACCACGAGCCGCACCTGCGGCGGATGCGGGCCCAGTATCAGGGCAACCGCGACCGCATGCTCGATGTGATCGCCCGCGCCTTCCCCGTCTCGACCCGGGTCAGCTATCCGGCTGGGGGCTTCATGCTCTGGCTCGAGTGCGCTGAGGGCATCGACAGCGTCGCGCTCAATCAGCGCCTGATGGCAGAGGGCATCCGCATCGCCCCCGGGGTGGTGTTCTCCGCCACCGGCAAGTACCGCCACTGTCTGCGCTTGAACCACGCCGTGTTCGATGACGATATTGCCCTTGCGGTGAGGCGCGTGGGGCAGCGTGTGACGGAGCTGCTGATCCAGGGGGCTGGCGTCGCGCGGCCGGAGACGGCTTGATCCACCGCCCTCGATCAGGCCGCTTGGTTGCCGCGCCCGATCTTGGCGCTCAGTCGATCAGGCGAGTCACTTCGGCGGCGATCGCCTCGCCCAGCAGACGCTGCTGATCGGGTTCGAAGTGTACCCCGTCGACTTCACTGACCTGGATCAGGCTACCGGCGTCGACGAAGCCGACACCTGCCTCCCGCGCCATCTTGCGGTAGCGGCTCGCCAGCTGGCGCGACTTGCGCTCGCCGCCGGCGAAGATACCGGCCAGTGGGCCGATCTCACGGATCGGCGCCGGCGCGATCAGCAGCACCTTGGGGGCGGCCACGCCGAACTGGGTGCTGACGGCGTCGATCTCCCACAGCAGCCGCTGCATGCTCAGGGCAATATCGTCGGGGGTGACGGAGAAACGCGCCTTGAGATCGTTGGTGCCCAGCATCAGCGTCATCACATCCAGCGGCAGCTGGCTGAGCAGACACGGGCGCAGATAGCGCAGGCCGTTGAGGTGCACCCCTTCGATGGGGTCGTCGTGCAGCGTGGTGCGTGCCGGTAGCCCCTCCTCGATCACCCGCCACTCGCTGCCGAGGGCCGCGGCCATCACTCCGGTCCAGCGCGTCTCGAAGGGATAGCGTGAAAGCGGCCCCAGCGCCCTGACCGGCTCGGTACCGTGGGTGTTGGAGTCGCCGTAGCAGAGCAGGGTACGCGTGGTCATCGTGGATCTCCGGTGTGCGATGGCGTTCAGTATGAACGCGGTGCGCGCACCACGGTACCCTGGGTGTGGCTAACGCGTGCGGAACACCAGCGCCACGCCGCCTAGGATCGCGGCCATGCCGAGGATGGCCAGCGGCGAGAGCGCGTTGCCCAGCAGCAGATAGTCCAGCACTGCGGTGACGATCGGCACCAGATAGAACAGGCTGGTGACGTTGACCAGGTTGCCCTGCCGGATCATGCGATAGAGCAGCAGCTGTGCCAGTACCGAAATCACCAGTCCTAACCACACCACGGCGACGATCAACCCAGGCTGCCAGCTGACACTCACCGGGCGCCACGGCGTCAGCAGCAGGAACAGCACCAGGCTTGCCATGTACTGCAGTGGAAGCACCTGGCTTGGCGGCAGAGCGATCGACTTCTGCCCGATCGCGCCGAGGGTCATGCAGGCCAGGGTGGCCATTGCCAGCAAGATTCCGGATGCGGGAAAGTGCGCGGCCACTAGGCTCTGCAATACCACCAGTGCCAGGCCGCAGAGCGCCAGCAACAGCCCGGCGATGCGCCAGCCGGAGATCCGGCGCTCGGTCAAAAGTAGCGTCAGCAGCGGTTGGATACCCAGCAGGGTTGCCAACAGCCCGGGCGTGATGGCGTGGTCCAGCGTTTCGAAGTAGCACACCGAGTAGCCGCCGATCAGCAGCGTGCCGACGCCGGCGACGCGCAGCCGCTGGCCCCGCGGTGGTAGCCAGGCTTCGCGCTGGGCGGCGAGCAGCAGCAGCACGGCCAGGGCGAGCAGAAAGCGCAGGATCAGCAGCGCCAGCGGCGAACCGTGATCCAGCCCCCAGCGGGTGAAGATCGGGGCGCTGCCCCACAGCAGCACGAACAGGGCCATCGGGGCGGCCTGGCCCCATGAAGAAGAACGGATCATGTAAAGACTCATCTGTCGAAGACGTGACGCCCCGTTGCTGGACGCGATGCGCGTCGACCAGCATGCACAGCGAACGGGGATTGTTGGGCTTGGGATCGCCGGGCGGATCAGCCCAGCGCGACGAGGCGTGGCGGCGCTTGCACGCCAGCGACACTCGCGACAACCGCAGGCGGAGCCACGGTGTCAGCCAAGACGTCGGCCACGACACGTGCGGCAGAGGAGCGGGGGGAGGTGTCGCCGCCAGCACCCGCGGCCCTACCGACAGTTCGGTAAGGCGGGAAGCGTGCGGATGCGGGATGCGTGGCGACATGGGAAACCGTCATTCGAGTGTGAATATCCGTCCATCAGCATAGCGCCGGCGACGGCATCGGAGAAGTCGACTTTTGGCCGATCACTTGCCGATACAGAAGCTGCCGAAGATCTCGCCGAGCAGATCGTCGGCGGTGAATTCGCCGGTGATCTGTATGCTTCATGCTTTTCAGTGATTATCTGTCTATGCCAGGAGCGATGCGAACCTGCGGTTTGATGTGGGCGCGGACCTGTTGATAGATAGGAATGTCTTCCTTAGCTTCCAGCGTGACGGCAAGGCCGTAGGGAATGACTGCATCGAGATGGTCGGTTGCGTCTTTCTTGCAAGTGACACGAAGGCGCAGGGTCTCGCCATCTTCGAAGGCTTGAATCTGTTTTTTGCTTTCCAGCACCTCATGCTGCACGGTGCCGCGCTCGACCTGTCTCCACTCTCCGTCTTGACGTTCTAGACGCAGGATTTGCTTGGACCAGTTTTCGCCTCCTGGTGATACGGTTAGTTTGGCTTCCCGGAGATTGCGGTGATTCGGATTAATCGGTGTCAACCAGGCGAGTGTTACGACTAACCTCCGCCAGATCTTTTGGGAAGAAAAACCGGGAGGGATGGGGAACGCGTACTCATGCACCTCGTTTTCTCGGATTTCTCCGCAGCCTAAAACTGTTGCCCGTTGAGCAGTACAAGTCAGCACACGTTCGATATCTACAGTGCCATAGCCAAGATAGCGCGTGATAACTTGCTTGAACTGACGAGAGTTGCGCGTATCTTTTAACGCTTGTTCGATGTGTTGTTTGCCAGTGTCGTTTTGCTTAGCGCCATGCACCAATAGCGCTTTTATCAGCACCGATATCAACGTCTCGGGAATGTCCTCTCCTTCTTCGGTACGGAGTCGGTCCAACATATCGTACAACTGAACCGCGCCACGAGTTGCCAGTGCCGTCGCGTTACTGGTGCCGCGCCAGAAGGCTTCGTTGCTCAATACGCCTTGCTGTTGGCTGTCGAGTGCCACTTTTTGACCTGGAGCACCGATTGAATGGTCAATGCTGTACAGGGTGGCACTATTCAGCATAGGGGCGTTGTAGAGTTGCCGCCCTCCTGGCATGAAAATATCTGGTTTGATGGAGCGCCGAAAACCGAACCCCAGCCGGGAGGCGGGGCTGAACAAAGCGTGCGAAGGAAACACATCTACACGCTGGCCATATTGCTGATAGGCATCTCCTGAGTCATCGGCATGAGCTGCCCCTACCGTAATGGCATTCATCGCTTCAGCCGGTGAAAGCAGACGTCGAGAAGAGAGGCTTTGAGATATTGCTTTGACGGTGGCTTTTATCTTGTCATTATGAGAAAGAGCAGCGAACTGCTGTTGATTGAATCCGATATTAATCTCGTCGCAGTAGTTGCCCGCGCTAATGCAGAACAGTATGCGGTAGCGATAGGCCAACCAGTCGAGTAACCGCGCCCATGGACTGGGTGCATGAATAAATTCTCGTGCAGGATCACCTATTGAAAGGTTGATCACCTTGACCGTCGGCGCCTGTGGAGGAACCTCCCCTGAGCCTTCGAACATGCGCCTTATAGCTATATGGATGCGGTCTTCAAAGAAGATGTCGTCCGGCATGTGCTCATCGTGCTCTCGGGTCTGATGGTTAGGCTGCATTACCGGGATGCAATACAACTTGCGTCTTAGCGGCTCAGATTCCGGATTGCTGCGATCTCCATGTAGAATCAAGGATGCCATGGCGGTACCATGCTTGCGTTCACCGGGCTGGTAGGAAGCCTCCAGACCAAATGCATCATCCATCAGAAGTCGGTCTTCCAAGGCTCTATGCAATTGGAGTGGTGCACCATCGAGAAGCGCTGCGACAGGAGGAAGGTCGCTTATTCCTTGGGGGTAAATGGCAGGTTCACCTTCGCCGTCCTCTGAAACCGTCAGGCTCTGGCCGGTGGGGCGGAAATACATGATGCCGGCGAATTTGAATAATTCGATGTCGACATCCTTTCCTTCCGCAACCACTTGATCGAGAAGCGACTGGATGGCGTGGGCAGGTAACTCGGCCTTGGCTGCGTGGAACGCGATTTCTGGTATATCCAGAAAGTAGGAAAGCTCCCTGCCTCCAAGACTTTTAAGCAAAGAACGGATAATGTTTTCGTTTTTCCTCCGAATTTCGGAATTTTTTCGGTAGAAAAGTTCTATCTGGAAGGTGATCTTCTCATCAGGGTTGATAGGGTCCAGAAGGTCCTGCCAGAGGTCGATCATTCCGGTTTCGACCAGTGTCTCTTCAATCCCCCAGCGTCGTAGCACATTTAGCTGCTCGAAGATAGCTTTCCATTTAGTTTTGCCGTGGGGCAAGCTTTTATGCGCCTTCCACTGTTCCCAAAGAGAGAGTATTTCCTGCATGCCGGCCATGTTACTCATAGCCAGAAACATTCGGCCGCTCAGTGGCTTGACCGTTCGTTCCAATGCATTATCTATCTTGTAGAAGCCTTCATCTTCGGCTTCCAGATCGTCGATCTCGGTCTCTCCCAGCCACTCTAGACCAGCAGCTTCGACAGCTTGCTTGAAGTCGTCCAGAAGTCCAACGATTTCGATGACCAAAACCATTTCAGGTTCCAACCCAGCCAGTGCTCCGGTCAGGCTGGCCTGGTAGCGTGCGAAATCTTGCTCCAGTTGTTCGATCTGCCTGCCGATACGTACTGTTTGGGCACCATGACTGGGCAAGCTCTGTGTACCCGGCGGAAACCCCTTACCTTTTTCTGGTTGGAGAATTCGCCTTTCAGGAAAGACCAGCAACGGTAAGTACTCAGCAGGCATACTCCCCCCTAGTGTTTTATTTTCCTGGTGGTTCTTTATCGGCAGGTTTCAGTCGTTTATTCCATTGTTCCAACCTGGAATAGACGATGCTTCTAGCGTCATCCACTTTTTTGTCCAGCACCGCCCGTCGAATCACACCCAGGCAGAACTCTTCCACTTCTGAAAAACTTAAGCCCAGTAGTTTTTTTGCGATGGTCTCAGCCATCAGGCCAAAATTGACCTTGCTACGCTGGCCGATCGAGGTGATGAATGCGGTCAACTGTGCACGTGTGGGAAGGGGAAGCTCTAGTCGAACCTGAAAGCGACGCCAGGTGGCCCTATCCAGGAGTTCTGGATGGTTACTGGCGGCAACCACCACCACATAGTCGGGGAGGTCATCGAGTTGCATCAGTAGGGAACTGACGACACGTTTAATTTCTCCCGTCTCGTGGGTATCTCCCCTCTCCTTGCCTAAAGTCTCGAATTCATCGAAGAACAACACGCAGTGCCGTGTCCGGGCATAGTCGAGCAGGGACTTCAAGCGAACAGACGTCTCACCCAGATAGCTGCCAATCAGTGACTCATAGCGCACAACGATCAATGGGACCATCAACTCGAATGCCAGAGCTTCAGCGAGAGATGTTTTGCCATTTCCAGGGGGACCCGCCAAAAGGATACGATGCCTTGGGCTCAAGCCATGAGCATGTAGCAATTCAGCGCGATGCTGTTCTTCGATGACTTCCCGTAACTGCCCGCGAAGATTGTCAGCGAGCTCCAGACTATCCAGGGAGCGTTCTGGTATCGACTCTGTCACCAGATCCTTCCGTGTAAAGCCGCTGGCATGTGTCTGTCGGGCCGTCGAAGCCGGTGATTCGAACAAACGTGCCTGGGAAGAGGACGCAAGCAGTGCTTTTTCCAGGCGATCGGCCAGAATACGGTGACCCTTCCCGCGTTCTTCCTGTACCAAGGCTTCGGCCGATTTTCGGAAGGATGGTTGGTCGCCGCTGCTGGCTGCTTTTACCAGGGCAACCAAGGTGTCAGCTTGCGCCATATATGCTCACCTTGATGGTGTGTTGAAGTCGCATTGTCGCATGTCGGTTGAGCTTCTGTGGCATGGCAGTTGGATCAATGTTGTTCATTTCTAGCTCACGCTGGCCATTACAGCCACTTCAGTGGCTCTATGCACTTGGTTTCGGCGTCGGTGGCGTCGTAGTTTTCGATCAAAGAGCGGACCACGTGGTCCAGCGTCCACATCGCCAGGAGGGTGGAGGCGCGGTCGGCTTCGTACTGGGCATCCTTGGTGAAGCCGCTGGTGCTGACATCCAGTCCGCGATTGTCCTTGTGGCGCCCACCGAGAAAGCCGCAAATCTCCTGGCTGCCCATCTGTCCCTTGCGGTGCTTAACCTCCACGACTATACGCTGGTGCTCAAAGCCAAAGCCAAAGCCGTCCGGCGAGGAGACTATATCCTTGCCGCGGTCGGAGCCGGGCGGTGACGCCTGCGTCTTGTAGCCCATGGCGCGATTCAACCAGCGACCAACTGCTGAATCTCGTCCCAATCGAGTTCACTGACCAAACCCTTGATGTGTAGTTCGATGTCGGCCAGTGGATCGACCACGGACTCTTCACTGCTCTCCTCGACGACAAGCGTTAGCTCGCCCTTGAGTGCCGCTGGAATTTCATCCTTGGCACTGGGTAGAACCTCCAACATGGTCAAGGTGGAACACAGACTGTTCTTGGTGCCGGTACCCAGACTGTCACGGACTAACTCCTGTGACTGCCATTGCATTGGCCGTGCCAGGGGCATGTTCTGCTCAGCCCATTCGGTATGGAACTCCATTGGGCCGCTGATGCTGCCCATTAGGTAAAGTCGACTGACGGGGGAGTAGGTGATGACACCATCACCATCCTGGATTTCTTTGACGAAGCGCCAAACCTGGGAGGCACCGGCGATGATGGTGCCTTGTTTCGTTTGTGGCTCAAGGGGTTGATAAATTTCGACCAGCTTCTGGCGTTTGATACTGGGCTCTGCGTGGGTAGCCAACTGACCCCAGCCGATGGCTGCGACATTACGTTCGCGTAGAGACTGCTGCCATCGCTGCGCACCATCCACATCCTCGCCATATCGAGTGTTCCTCTGAGCCGCTGATAAGACATTCTTAATTTTTATGTCGTAACTCTCGAGTGTACCCGCTCTCAGGCCATGCTGCCGATATTCAACCTCGGCTTTTACTGCTCGCCACTGACCCGATACCGCGTACTACGCCCGCCACCGGGCATCGGCTCCAGGCAACCCTTCTCGACCAGATCCTGCAGATGGCGCGTCGCGGTCGCTTTGCTGACCTTGGCGACCTTCTGGTACTGAGACGCACTGATGCCCGTCTCGAAACCACGCTCGCCGCCCGCCAGCAGGCGCTCGAGTACGCGGGTCTGAGCGTCGGATAGCGCCGTCATCGCGTGTCGTTGCCAGAACCGCTGGCGTTCGAAGGTACGTTCGACCTTGGCGATGGCCTCGCGCATCGCGGCTTCCAGGGTTTCCAGGAACCAAACCAACCATGCGGTGATATCCAGACCACCGCGCTGGGTGGACTCCAATACGGCGTAATAGTCGCTGCGCCGGGCCATGATCGCTTCCGACATGGCGTAGAGCCTTATGCTCTGCGCCTCGGCCTGTGCCAGGGCGCGATCGGTCAGCGCCCGCGTCAGGCGTCCATTGCCATCTTCGAACGGATGCAGCGTAATCAGATAGAGGTGACATAGTCCGGCACGGATCAGGGGATCCAGCGCGTTATCGTCGAGACTGGCATTGAACCACTCGACGAAGCGTGTCAATTCGCCCCCCAGGCGGCTGGCCGGAGGCGCTTCGAAATGCACCCTGGGCCGGTCGATGCGCCCCGAGACCACCTGCATCGGGCCGTCATCATCTCGGCGCAGTTGGCCGGCGGCGACGGGTTGCAACAGCCCCGGCTCTGGAAACAGCAGCGCATGCCAACGCAGCAGCGTATCCAGCGTCAGCGGTATTTCCAGCGCGGTAACGGCTTCGAGCATCAACTCCGCCAGCCCTTCCGAACGGCGCGAGACGGGGTAGGCTGACGCGTCGCTCAACCCTAGGCGCCGTGCCAGCGAGGAGCGCAGCGACTGCACGTTGAGTCTCTCGCCTTCGATGGCGGACGAGTGGACGATATTGGTCAGTAGCGTTTCCAGCGCTTGCTCGGGCTGAGTGTCATCGCCCCTGTGGCTCAATCCCAGCAGCTCGCCTTGACGCAGCGTGGCTCGACGTAGCGCCGGCGCGACGGCTGCTGTCTGCCAATGGAATCTGGGCCACTGCGGTTGTTGCCAGATCCAGGTCGTCGATGAAGGCGCTGAGGACATGGTCATGGTGGCTCGTGGGGGCGATGAGCCAAAAGCGTAGCATATTCGGCTCATTTTATGAGCCGAATAGAGGTTATATTCGGCTCACTCTCTGTTTACTTGCCGATACAGAAGCTGCCGAAGATCTCGCCGAGCAGATCGTCGGCGGTGAATTCGCCGGTGATCTCGTTGAGTGCCTGCTGGGCATCGCGCAGATCCTCGGCGAGCAGCTCGCCGGCGGCGGCGCCCTCCAACTGGGCCGTGCCGCTGGTCAGCGCCTGGCTGGCGCGTTCGAGGGCATCCAGGTGGCGACGGCGGGCGGAGAAGCGCCCCTCGGTGGTGGCATCGAAGCCCATCACCGCCTTGAGATGGGTCTTGAGCTCATCCACCCCCGCGCCGGTATGCGCCGAGAGGCGGATCACCGGCGGCGTGGCATCGAAGTCGGCGGCATCGCCTTCACCGCTCTCGTCGATCTTGTTGCGCACCAGCGTCAGCCGCTCGGGGTGAGGCAGGCGGGCGACGAACTCGGGCCAGATCGCACTCGGGTCGGTCTCGGCGGTGGTGCGGGCGTCGACCAGCAGCAGTACGCGGTCAGCCTTCTCGATCTCGGCCCAGGCGCGGGCGACGCCGATCTGCTCCACCGCGTCGGGGGTGTCACGCAGGCCGGCGGTATCGATCACGTGCAGCGGCATGCCGTCGATATGGATATGCTCGCGCAGCACGTCGCGGGTGGTGCCCTCGATCTCGGTGACGATGGCGCTGTCGCGCTCGGTGAGACGATTGAGCAGGCTCGACTTGCCGGCGTTGGGGCGTCCGGCGATCACCACACTCATGCCTTCGCGCATCAGCGCGCCCTGGTTGGCGCTGGCGCGCACCGCGGCCAGGGTCTCGCGCAGAGCCGCCAGTTTGGCCGCGACCACGCCGTCGGCAAGGAAGTCGATCTCCTCTTCGGGAAAGTCGATGGCCGCTTCGACGTAGAGACGCAGTTCGATCAGCTCGGCGACCAGCTGCGAGACGCGGCTGGAGAACTCGCCCTGCAGTGAGCGCAGGGCGTTCTCCGCGGCGGCCCGGGAGCTGGCATCGATCAGGTCGGCGATCGCTTCGGCCTGGGCCAGGTCGAGCTTGTCGTTGAGGAAGGCGCGCTCTGAGAACTCGCCCGGCCGCGCCAGGCGCGCGCCCAGCGCCACGCAGCGCTCCAGCAGCATGTCCATGAGCACCGGGCCACCGTGGCCCTGGAGCTCGAGCACGTCCTCGCCGGTGAACGAGTGGGGGCCGGGGAAGTAGAGGGCGATGCCCTCGTCGATGATGCCCATCTCGGCGTGGAAGGGGCCGTAGTGGGCGTGACGCGGCTGGGGACGGTGGCCCAGCAGATGTTCCGCCATGACGCCGGCGGCGGGCCCGGAGACTCGCACGATACCCACGCCGCCCCGTCCCGGGGGCGTGGCCAGGGCGGCGATGGTGTCCTGACGATAGAGCGGTGCGTTCATCATGGTCTCCGGTGGCACGGGGTAACGGCGACGCTCGGGGCCGCGCGCGGGTAGTTGTACAGGAAGGCGGGACATAAACGCCAGACCCCCGCCGGGGCGGGGGTCTGGGAGGGTTCGCGGAGGGCGATCAGCTCTTCTTGAGCGCCTTGCCGCCACCGCTGTCGTCCTTGAGGACGCGCTGGGTGATGAACCACTGCTGCAGGATCGAGATCGAGTTGTTGACGATCCAGTAGATGACCAAACCGGCCGGGAACCACAGGAAGAAGAAGGTGAAGACGATCGGCAGCATCTTCATGATCTTCGCCTGCATCGGGTCCGGCGGGGTCGGGTTCAGGAACTGCTGCAGCAGCATGGTGCCGCCCATGATGATCGGCAGGATGAAGTAGGGGTCCTTGGCCGAGAGGTCATGGATCCACAGGATGAAGGGCGCGTGGCGCAGCTCCACCGACTCCATCAGCATCCAGTAGAGCGCGATGAACACCGGCATCTGGATCACCATCGGCAGGCAGCCCCCCAGAGGATTGATCTTCTCCTTCTGGTAGAACTTCATCATCTCCTGCGACATCTTCTGGCGGTCGTTGCCGTACTGCTCCTTGAGCCGCTGCATCTCCGGGCCCATCTTGCGCATGCGCGCCATCGACTTGTAGGCCTTGGCTGCCAGCGGGAAGAGCACGATCTTGACGCAGACGGTGAGCAGGACGATCGACCAGCCCCAGTTGCCGACGATGTCGTGGATATGGTCGAGCAGCCAGAACAGCGGGTTGGCGAGGAACCACAGCCAGCCGAAGTCGACCGTCAGCTCCAGGTGCGGGGCCACTTTTTCCAGCTCCGACTGCACCTTGGGTCCGACGTAGAGGGTCGCGGCGAGTGTCTCTTTCTGGCCCGGCTGGACGGTTTCGTTGGGGCCGGCGAAGGCCGCCACGGTGCGATCGCGATTGTCGACGCTGCCGTAGTAGAGGTTCTGCTGATCCGGGTTGGGCACCCACGCGGAGGTGAAGTAGTGCTGGATCATCGCGACCCAGCCGCCCTTGACGTCGCGGTTTTGGAAGTTGCCCTTGCGGATGTCCTCGAAACTGACCTTGCTGTACTTCTCTTCCGGCGACGAGAAGGCTGCGCCCAGGAAGGAGTGCATGCCGACGCCCTGGCCGCTGGTCGGGTCGGCGCTCTGGTCGCGGGCGAGCTGGCCGATGAAGCGGGCGGTGACCGGCTGCTGGCTTTCGTTGTCGAGCAGGTACTCGACCTTGATCGCGTAGCTGTCGCGGTCGATCACGAAGCGCTTGATGATATCGACGCCGTTGACGCTGCCGTGCAGGTCGACGTTGAGCGTCTTCTCGCCCTCGCCGAGGGTGTAGCTCGACTTGTCAGCGCGGAAATCGATACGCCCGCTGTGCCCCTCGATCTGCAGGCCGGACTTGGCCACGTAGCTGCGCACCTTGTTGTCGCTGAGCAGCACGAAGGGCTTGTCGGAGTCGAGGACCTGGTCATGGCCGAACAGCGCGGCGTAGACGATATCGCCGCCGTTGGGGTTGATGCGCAGATCGAGCACGTCGCTCTGGACCTGGATCAGGTTGCTGCCCTTGGCGGGTTCACTGCCCGCGGGCATGTCGTCCTCGATCGGCTGGGTCTTGCCTTTACCGCTGCTGTCGGGGGCGGAGAGGGCGTTGCTCTCGTTGCCACCATCACTGGCGGCGGAGGCGACTTCCGGTGCCGGGTTGTTCACGACGTTCTGACCGTAGTCCTGATTCCACTGCATGATCAGCAGATAGGCGAGTACGGCCAGCGGAATCACGAAAAGGAGTCGTTTGAAATCCATAGAGGGGTCTGCCCGGTGAGGGAGTGGTTCGGTAGGCGCCGGGCAACGGCGATCATTCGGCGATGGACGCCGAAGCTCCCCGGCCAGCAGCGCGGGGATGTCCGATCAGGTCGACGAGGTGTCGTGGCGTGTCTGACGCGCGGACTTTTCCAGGCGTCGCCACATGCCGTTGAGCTGGCGTGCGACGCTTGCATTGTCCAGCTCGTGTACGCCTCGCCTAGCGAGAAGAACGATATCCACGGGCGGCAGGCGATGCTGCTGCAGACGGATGGATTCGCGCACGAGGCGTTTGAGGCGATTGCGGTCGACGGCACGACGCACGTTCTTCTTGCTGAAGATCAACCCGATCCGCGGATGGCCAAGCGCGTTGGGGCGTGCCAACACCAGCATGCCTTTACCGTGGACCTTGAAGGGAGCGTGGTCGAAAACGTGCTTGTAGTCCCCGGCGTTGAGCAACCGAAGCTGCCGGGGAAACCTTGATCGGACACCCGATGTCCGATCAGGCGCTGAGACGCTTGCGACCTTTGGCACGACGACGATTGATGACCTGACGGCCGTTCTTGGTCGCCATGCGGGCACGGAAACCGTGGACGCGCTTGCGCTTCAGGACGCTCGGCTGAAAAGTACGTTTCATGGTGGCTTTTTCCCAATTGGTTGAGTGATTAAGCTATTGATTTAGCTCGAAAAACTGGTTCGAAACGGGATGCCCGACACGCGTACGGAAACCGGGCTCACTCGGCTCAAGAGCGGGAATTCTAGTGAATCAGGCGATCGGGTGCAATTTTTCTCTGAATTATCCACACCCGTTTGTGGGCGAAACCCTTGCGTCACATCGCCGCGGCGGTCACGCGCGCACGCCGTTAGGTAGCGAAGCGATCGGCAGCCGAGGGCGGCCATGCGTGTCTGCGGCTTATCCCCAAGCTGTCTGCTTGTCAATCGCACCATGTGGTTAAGGATGGGGATAATGTTTGTGGGTAACTCATATTAACCTTATATTTTCATATGCTTATGGGATTTTCTCGGCTGTGGGGAAGATGCGTAAGAGAGGTGAAAATCCTGCGTGTGGCGAGAACTCCCGAGGCGTTGGGCGTCTATGGCAGAGCGCCATCTCGCGATCGTTTTCCCAAGGCTGTCAACGGGTTCTCTGCCGCTTATCCACAGAGAGATGACCTGGCGACCACGTGTGGATAACCTGCCTGGCCGGCGCTACACTGTGCGGCCGTTTTCTTTTCATCTGCCGAAATCCCCGTGAGGTCGTGTGTCGGTCGCTCTCTGGCAACAATGTCTCAATTCGCTTCAGGATGAGTTGAGCTCGCAGCAGTTCAACACCTGGATCCGCCCCCTGCAGGCGGAGGATGGCGAGACGGACGAGCTCTGTCTGCTGGCGCCCAACCGCTTCGTGCGCGACTGGGTCAGCGACAAGTACCTGAAGCGTATCAACGAGCTGCTGCGCGAAGTGGCATCCAGCAGCAAGCCCCCCAAGGTGCGTCTGGTGGTGGGCAGCCGCCGCGCGGCCGCCGTGTCGCCGCGGGATCTGGGCGCGCCGGTGTCGGCCCCCAGCCAGCCGCCGCAGCGCCCCAGTGCGCCCAGCGTGCAGACCCCGCCGCGCTCGCCCGAGGTTGCCGAGGAGCAGGCGCTCGACCAGAGCCGCGAGCGTGAAGAGGGCGGCCGGCGAGGCGGTGAACGCCAGGTGCAGGTGGAGGGCAGTCTCAAGCACCAGAGCGGGCTGAACCCCAACTTCACCTTCGAAACCTTCGTCGAGGGCAAGTCGAACCAGCTGGCGCGGGCCGCCTCGCGCCAGGTGTCGGAAAACCCCGGTGGCGCCTACAACCCGCTGTTCCTCTACGGTGGCGTGGGGCTGGGCAAGACCCACCTGATGCATGCGGTGGGCAATCATCTGGCCGGTCTGCGCGACAACGCCAAGGTGGTCTATCTGCACTCCGAGCGCTTCGTCGCCGACATGGTCAAGGCGCTGCAGCTCAATGCGATCAACGACTTCAAGCGCTTCTACCGCAGCGTCGATGCGCTGCTGATCGACGATATCCAGTTCTTCGCTGGCAAGGAGCGCTCCCAGGAGGAGTTCTTCCACACCTTCAATGCGCTGCTCGAGGGCGGCCAGCAGATGATCCTCACCTCCGACCGCTATCCCAAGGAGATCAGCGGGGTGGAGGAGCGCCTCAAGTCGCGCTTCGGCTGGGGCCTGACGGTGGCGATCGAGCCGCCGGAGCTGGAGACCCGGGTGGCGATCCTGATGAAGAAGGCCGATCAGGCCAAGGTCGACCTGCCGCATGACGCCGCCTTCTTCATCGCCCAGAAGATCCGCTCCAACGTGCGCGAGCTGGAGGGGGCGCTGAAGAAAGTGATCGCCGACTCCCACTTCATGGGCAAGCCGATCACCCAGGATTTCATTCGCGAGTCGCTCAAGGATCTGCTGGCACTGCAGGACAAGCAGGTCGGCATCGAGAACATCCAGCGCACGGTGGCGGAGTACTACAAGATCAAGATGGCCGATCTACTCTCCAAGCGCCGCTCGCGCTCGGTGGCGCGGCCGCGCCAGGTCGCCATGGCGCTGGCCAAGGAGCTGACCAACCACAGCTTGCCCGAGATCGGCGACGCCTTCGGCGGACGCGACCACACCACCGTGCTGCACGCCTGCCGCAAGGTGGTGGCGCTGAAGGAGGAGAGCGCGGACATCCGCGAGGACTACAAGAATCTGATGCGGCTGCTGACCAGCTGACCCCGGCTGGCGGTGGCTGTTGCCGGAGGGATTGCCCGTAGCGCCCCGGGCAGCAAGAATGAACCCCAGCCGGCAGCGTCGCCGCGGCGCCGACGTTTCTTTCAGGATCGAATTCAACCACGGAGCTCCCATGAAATTTTCCATCTCCCGCGAAGCCCTGCTGCGCCCGCTGACGCTGGTGGCCGGCGTGGTCGAGCGCCGTCAGACCCTGCCGGTGCTCTCCAATGTGCTGATCGAAGTCCAGGACGGCGGTATCTCGCTGACCGGCACCGATCTCGAGGTGGAATTGATCGGCCGCGCGACCGCTGACCTGGTCGACGAGCCGGGCTCCGTCACCGTGCCGGCGCGTAAGCTGATGGATATCTGCAAGTCGCTGCCGGATCAGTCGCAGATCAGCTTCACCTTGGAGGATGGCCGCGTGGTGCTGCGTGCGGGACGCTCGCGCTTCACCCTTTCCACCCTGCCGGTGGCCGAGTTTCCCAACATCGAGGATGGTCAAAACGACACCACGCTGTCGCTGCCGCGGGGCACGCTCAAGTATCTGATCGACGCCACCTCCTTCGCCATGGCGCAGCAGGACGTGCGCTACTACTTGAACGGCATGCTGCTGGAGCTGGCCAACCACTTGGTGCGCACCGTGGCCACCGATGGCCACCGTCTGGCGGTGTGCGAGCGTAGCGCCGAGATCGAGCTTACCGATTCGCGCAAGCTGATCATCCCGCGCAAGGGTGTGCTGGAGCTGTCGCGGCTGCTCGACGGCAGCGAGGAGCCGGTGGAGCTGGCGCTGGGCGCCAACCATATCCGTGCCAATACCGGCGAATTCACCTTCACTTCCAAGCTGGTCGACGGCAAGTTCCCCGACTACGACCGGGTCATCCCCAAGGGCGGCGACAAGACTTTCATCGCCGAGCGCGGCGAGCTGCGTCAGATCCTGGCGCGTACCGCCATCCTCTCCAACGAGAAGTATCGCGGCGTGCGCCTGCAGCTCGAGGAGAACAACCTCAAGGTGATGGCCAACAACCCCGAGCAAGAAGAGGCCGAGGAGAACGTCGGCATCGAATATGCCGGGGACGCGCTGGAAATCGGCTTCAACGTCGGCTATCTGATCGATGTGCTCAACGTGCTCGACGCCGATCGCATGCAGATGACGCTGTCGGATGCCAACAGTTCGGCGCTGATGGAAGAGCCGGGCGGTGGGGATGCCCGTTACGTGGTCATGCCGATGCGCCTTTGAGTGCAGGGAAGTGGCTGCGCTCGATCATGCTTTGTTAAAAACCGGCGAACCTTGCTCACTTATACCCACATAAGCTCCGCTGGTTCGCCGATTTTTGCCGCGCCTGATCGTCGCTCGCCAACTTCTTACATTTCGGCGGTTAAATGTTCGGGTGCTTCTTTCCATGCTGCCCGCGGTCCGGGCGTTTCCTCTCGTCTCTCGTCATGAGTCTTTACGTGCCATGCCGCTCGATCGGTTGAGTTTTCACGGCCTGCGCAATCTCCATCCGTTCGAGATGACGCCGGGGCCGCACATCAATGTGATCAGCGGGGCCAACGGCAGCGGCAAGACCTCGCTGCTCGAAGGGCTCCACGTGCTGGGCATGGCGCGCTCCTTTCGTACCCAGAAGCTCAAGGCGCTGATTACCCACGATGCCGAGGAGATGACCCTGTTCGGGCGTCTCGACGGCGATCCGCCACGCCCGCTGGGAGTGCGCCGGCGGCGCGATACCCAGGAGCTTGAGATCCGCATCGGCGGGGAGCGCGCGGCACGCGTGACCCAGCTCGCCGAGGCGCTGCCGCTGCAGCTGATCAACCCGGATGCGTTCCGCCTGCTGGAGGGCTCGCCGGCGGCGCGACGCGAGTTTCTCGACTGGGGGGTATTCCATGCCGAGCCGCTGTTTCTCGACGCCTGGAAGCGCGTGCGGCGTGCGCTGAAACATCGGAACGCCCTGCTCAGGCATGATAGAATCGACCGCGCGTCGATAGGCGTCTGGGAGCAGGAACTGGCCCACTGGAGCGAGCGGCTGGACGCGCTGCGCGACGGCTACATGACGCGCTTCCTGCCGGTGTTCGAGGAGACCCTGGCGGCACTGCTGCCGCTGCCGGATCTGAGCCTGCGCTACTCGCGCGGCTGGGATCGCCAGCGCGCCCTGCTCGAGGTGTTCGAGAGCGGTCGCGACACCGATCGCCAGATGGGTTTCACCCAGCAGGGGCCACAGCGCGCTGACCTGCGCATTCGGGTCGGGCGCCACGCCGCGGTGGAGGTGCTCTCCCGCGGGCAGCAGAAGCTGGTGGTCAGCGCCATGAAACTGGCCCAGGGGCGCCTGCTCGAGCAGCTGAGCGGGCAGACCTGCCTCTATCTGATCGACGACCTGCCGGCGGAGCTCGACGGCGAACACCAGCGCATCTTCTGCCGGTGGCTCGAGACGCTCGACTGTCAGGTCTTCATCACCAGCGTCGAGCGCTCGGCGCTGGCCGACGTCTGGCAGCCGGACACGGATGTCGTGGCATCGTGTATCGCCGGCGGACGGCTGCATTCGGAATGATTTCACCATGGAGTGAGCAATGAGCGAACAGGCCTACGATTCATCGAGCATCAAGGTCCTCAAGGGGCTGGACGCGGTGCGCAAGCGCCCGGGCATGTACATCGGCGACACCGATGACGGCACCGGCCTGCACCACATGGTGTTCGAGATCGTCGACAACTCGATCGACGAAGCGCTGGCCGGCCATTGCAGCGAGATCCGCATCGTCATCCACCCGGATGAGTCGATCACCGTCTCCGACGACGGCCGTGGTATCCCCACCGACATTCACGACGAAGGGGTCTCCGCCGCCGAGGTCATCATGACCGTGCTCCACGCCGGGGGTAAGTTCGACGACAACTCCTACAAGGTCTCCGGTGGCCTGCACGGGGTCGGGGTGTCGGTGGTCAATGCGCTCTCCGAACAGCTCAAGCTGACCATCTGGCGCAATCGCCAGGTTCACGAGCAGGTCTATCACCACGGCGTGCCGCAGGCGCCGCTGACGGTGGTCGGCGAGACCGAGAAGTCGGGCACCCAGATCAGCTTCAAGCCGTCGAGCGAGACCTTCGCCAACATCGAGTTCCATTACGATGTGCTGGCCAAGCGCCTGCGCGAGCTGTCGTTCCTCAACTCCGGCGTGGCGATCCGCCTGGTCGACGAGCGTGACGGTCGCGAGGAGCTGTTCCACTACGAGGGGGGCCTGCGCGCCTTCGTCGAGCATCTCAACACCAACCGCACCGCGCTCAATCCGGTCTTCCACTTCGAGGTCCAGCGCGAGGATGGCATCGGTGTCGAGGTGGCGATGCAGTGGAACGACACCTTCGCCGAGAACGTTTTCTGCTACACCAACAACATTCCGCAGCGCGATGGCGGCACCCACATGGCCGGCTTCCGCGCGGCGCTGACGCGCAGCCTCAACAGCTACATCGAAGCCGAGGACATCCAGAAGAAGGCCAAGGTGGCGACCTCCGGCGACGATGCCCGCGAAGGTCTCACCGCGATCATCTCGGTCAAGGTGCCGGATCCCAAGTTCTCCTCGCAGACCAAGGACAAGCTGGTCTCCTCGGAGGTCAAGACAGCGGTCGATCAGGAGCTGAGCCGTCAGTTCGCCGACTATCTGGTCGAGCACCCCAACGAGGCCAAGGCGATCGTCAACAAGATGATCGACGCCGCGCGTGCCCGCGAGGCGGCGCGCAAGGCGCGCGACATGACCCGGCGCAAGGGCGCGCTGGATATCGCCGGGCTGCCGGGCAAGCTGGCCGACTGCCAGGAGAAGGACCCCAGCCTCTCCGAACTCTACCTGGTCGAGGGTGACTCCGCCGGCGGCAGTGCCAAGCAGGGCCGTGACCGGCGTACCCAGGCGATCCTGCCGCTCAAGGGCAAGATCCTCAACGTCGAGAAGGCGCGCTTCGACAAGATGCTCTCTTCGGCCGAGGTGGGCACGCTGATCACCGCGCTGGGCTGCGGCATCGGGCGCGAGGAGTTCAATCCGGACAAGCTGCGCTACCACTCGATCATCATCATGACCGATGCCGACGTCGACGGTTCGCACATCCGTACCCTGCTGCTGACCTTCTTCTTCCGCCAGATGCCGGAGCTGATCGAGCGCGGGCACGTGTTCATCGCCCAGCCGCCGCTTTACAAGATCAAGCGCGGCAAGCAGGAGATGTACCTGAAGGACGAGCAGGCGATGACCGACTATCTCACCACCACCGCGCTGGACGGCGCCCGCCTGTGTGTCAATGCCGACGCACCGGGGATCGCCGGCGAACAGCTCGAGGCGCTGGTGAGCCAGTATCGTGACGTGATGAAGCGCATCGACCGGTTGTCGCGGGTCTATCCCAATGCGGTGCTGCGCAAGATGGTCCACGCCGCCAAGCTGGAGGAGGCCAACCTGAGCGATCGCGGCACCCTGCAGCAGTGGATCGAGGCGCTGCAGGTGGAGATGGATTCGCTGATCGCCCACGAGGGCGGCCCGCGCTACACCTTCCAGCTGCAGGAGGACACCGAGCGCGGTCTGTGGCTGCCGAGCGTGTCGCTCACCGCCCACGGTGTCACCACCGACTACGTGTGGGGTATCGATTTCTTCCGCAGCGCCGACTACCGCGCGCTGGCGGGCCTCGGCGAGACCCTCGACGGGCTGGTCGAGGAGGGCGCCTACATCGCCCGTGGCGAGCGCCAGAAGCCGATCGAGACCTTCTACGATGCGCTGGAGTGGCTGATGCTCGAGGCCCAGCGCGGGCTCTCGATCCAGCGCTACAAAGGGCTGGGCGAGATGAACCCGGACCAGCTGTGGGAGACCACCATGGATCCGCAGTCGCGGCGTATGCTGCGGGTCTCGATCGAGGACGCGGTGGCTGCCGACCAGATGTTCAACACCCTGATGGGTGATGAAGTGGAGCCGCGCCGCGACTTCATCGAGCGCTTCGCGCTGGTGGCCAATCTGGATATCTGAGCGCGCTCGAGACACTGCCAGGCCAGCCGACGGCCCGCCCCCGACCGGGGGCGGGCCGTTTTGCGTTCAGGGATGGTTTTTTAGAAACCCAGTTTTTAGAAACAACGCTTTTAGAGGCCATTTCCCAACCCTCTGACGATGGGCGCCGGGGGCAGGGCAAAGCGAGGGTCCTTTGCCAGGGATGGCAAAGGTAGCGCCCAGGGAGGGGTTCACAGCGCCCTCGCGACGCCCTGCCGCCGGATAAGCCCACGTCGTCCAGCGGTTGTAAAAGGCACTCTTAGAGACAGCGCTTTTCGAGGCGGCGTCTTTTGATAACAGGGTTTCTAAAAACAACGCTTCTCGAAACAACGCTCTACGCCGCGCGACGGACCCTGGCGCTGTCGAGACTTACGCCTGCTGCTCGACGAAAGTGCGGATCGCCGCCGCCAGCTGCCGACCCTGGCGTGTCAGCGCCTCCCCTTCGGCCATGCCCACCCCGAGTACCAGACCGCGACGCGTATCGCCGGGCGCGCAGACCCGGCTCAGCGGCCGTGCCACCAGGTGGTGGCGGTTGAGCAGGTAGTGCGACAGGCGTTCGTCGTCGAGGGTGGGGGAGAGCTCGACGCTCAAGCTGATATTGGGTGCCGGCGGGGAGACGGCGATCACCCCAGGCGTCTCTGCCAGCAGGGCGTGGAGCTCGCGCTGGCGGCCCAGGTAGTCGGCGGCGATTCGGTGGCACCAGCGATCCAGATCGCCGGCGTCGATGAAAGCCGCGAGCACCGCCTGGTCCAGCAGCCGGCCTTCGCGAAAGACTCCGGTACGCACCCGGTTGAGGGTATGGCTGAGAGCGCTGGGCACCACCAGGTAGCCCAGCCGTAGCCCGGGGAACATCAGCTTGGAGAAGGAGCCGATCAGGATGCGGTTGCCGCTGCGCGGGTCGAACGCCAGGGGCTGGCGGTCGCCGTCCCCGAACTCGTAGTCATCCTCGAGAATCCACTCGGGTGCGAGATGCTGGATCAGTGCCTGTTTGTGAGCGATTACTGACTGTACACCCAGCGGATAGTGGTGCGAGCCGGTGAAGTAGACCAGGCGCGGCGCAGGGGGCGGCAACGGCTGACGATAGCCGTGGCGAGGGTCCCATATGGCGTGATCGACACTCAGGCCGCAGGCCTGGAAGACATTGCGCGCGCCCCAGTAGAAGGGGGAGTCCATCACCGCCCGATCACCCTCGTCGGCGAGCGCCAGGGCGCACAGCTGCAGACCGTGGTGGGCGCCTTCGGTGATCACGATCTGATCGAGCTCGCAGTGGATGCCGCGCCAGCGGGCGAGGAAGCCGGCGATCGCACGCTTGAGAGGGCCGTAGCCGCCCGAGGCGTAGGCGAGCAGCAGGGTGTTGTGCGGCACGGAGACGCGCGAGTAGAGCTGACGCCAGCGGGCCAGCGGGAAGTGCACGATATCCGGCACCCCGGGGACGAAGGCGCCACTCTGTACCGGGCTGGCGCCGACATCGCCCAGGAGCCGGTGAGCACGTCGGGAGATCGGCCCGGTGGTGGGCGCGCTGATTTCGGGGGGCGCGGGCTTGTGGACCCAGGTACCGCGGCCGTGGTCGGTGATCAGGTGGCCTTGCTGGACCAGCCGCTCGATCACCCCGGCCAGGGTATTGCGGGCCACGCCCAGCGACGCGCACAAATCGCGGTGCCCGGGCAGACGCTGACCTTTCTGCCAGTGGCGTTCGATCAGCCACAGCAGGGTCTGCTCCAGGCGCTGGTGCTTGGTCAGATGGGCGGGCTGGGCGTGGTAGCCGCTCTCGATCCGGGTCAGCGCCCGGCGGCGATCTTCCATGGGTGCCTCCGGGGCAGGCAGTGACGATGGAATTATGGCGCTTGCCGCTCAAGTGGTCTATCTGAGTAGCAGGAGTGGTCTACTCATCGCTGCCGGCGGCGGTGATAGCGTGGCACCAGGGTCGCCCCAATAGCGACTCGTCGACGATGCTTCGGCAACCGCGCGTCATCGACACGCTTCATCAACAACAACGTCAAGAGATCTTGCTATGTCCAACGCTTCTCAACCCACCGAGTTCGTGCGCGTGCTGGCGCGGGCCGATGTGCTGGCGCTCGCCTTCGGCGCGATGATCGGCTGGGGCTGGATCGTGCTCACCGGCGGCGCCATCCTCGACGGCGGCAGCCTGGGGGCGATCATCGCCTTCATCATCGGCGGCATCGCGGTGCTGCTGGTCGGCCTGACCTACGCCGAGCTGGCGGCGGCGATGCCGCAGGTCGGCGGCGAGCACGTCTACAGCTATCGCGCGCTGGGGCATTTCGCCTCCTTCGTCTGTACCTGGAGCATCGTGCTCGGCTATGTCAGCGTCGCCTCGTTCGAGGCGGTGGCGCTGCCCACGGTGGTCGAGCACCTGTTCCCCGGCTATGCCGTGGGCGATCTGTGGACCATCGCAGGCTGGGAGGTCAAGGCCAGCTGGGTGGCGGTCGGGGTGATCGGCTCGCTGGTGATGATGGTGATCAACTATCTGGGGATCTCGACGGCGGCGCTGCTGCAGAAGGTGGTCACCGGTCTGATCCTGATCGCCGGGGTGATGTTCGTCACCGGTTCGCTGTTCAGCGGTGACACCGGCAACATGCAGCCGCTGTTCGCCAGCGGCGAACACGGCGCCTTCGGCGGTATCGTCGCGGTGCTGGTGCTGGTGCCCTTCCTGTTCGTCGGTTTCGACGTCATCCCCCAGGCGGCGGAGGAGATCGATCTGCCGTTCCGTGACATCGGCAAGGTACTGGTGCTGTCGGTACTCATGGCGGTGGCCTGGTACACCCTGATCGTGCTGGGCACCAGCCTGATGCTCGACAACGACGCCCTGGGCGGCAGTACCCTGAGCGTGCCCGATGCCATGCAGGCGGTGTTCGATGGCGCCTGGGCCGGTAATCTGATGGTGCTGGCCGGGATCGCCGGGATCATCACCAGCTGGAACGCCTTCTACATCGGCGGCTCGCGGGCGATCTACGCGCTCGCCCACTCGGGCATGCTGCCGGCGTTCCTGGGCAAGCTGCACCCGCGCTACAAGACGCCCACTAACGCCATCATCCTGATCGGCGTGCTCTCCACCCTGGCGCCGTTCTTCGGCCGCCCGGCGCTGGTGTGGCTGGTCGATGCCGGCGGCCTGGGGATCGTCATCGCCTATCTGTTCGTGTCGCTGTCGTTTCTGATTCTGCGCCGGCGCGAGCCGGAGATGGCGCGCCCCTATCGGGTCAAGGCCGGCGGTCTGGTCGGCGTACTCGCGGTCCTGCTGTCGCTGGGCATGGTGTTTCTCTATCTGCCGGGCAGCCCGTCGGCGCTGGTGCCGGTGGAGTGGGTGGTGTTCGGCGGCTGGATGATCGGCGGATTGCTGCTGTACGTGTGGGCGCGACAGCGCTACGGTCGAGAGGTAGGCGATCGTCTCATCCGTGCCTCTTACACGAAATCGTGACAGTCACCCTCGTCCCGTCGACACCCGTGCGGACGTCCGGGACGGCTCATCGGCGCCATGACGCGCGCCGTTTCAGGAGGAGAGTTGCATGACCAACGCAGAACTCAATGAACTCAAGCAGCGCTACGTGGCCAGCGGTGCGGCCAGCCCGGCGGTCGAATTCGCCGCGCGGGCAGAGAACGCCGAGCTGTGGGACGAGGACGGCAAGCGCTTCATCGACTTCGCCGGCGGTATCGGCGTGCTCAATATCGGTCACCGGCACCCCAAGGTGGTCGAGGCGGTCAAGGCGCAGCTCGACCGCGTCATGCACACCTGCCAGACGGTGATGCCCTACGAGGGCTACGTGCGCGTGGCGCAGAAGCTGAGCGAAGTCACGCCGGTGCGTGGTCACGCCAAGGTGATGCTGGCCAACTCCGGCGCCGAGGCGCTGGAGAACGCGGTCAAGGTGGCACGGGCGGCCACCGGGCGCTCCAGCGTGATCTGCTTCTCCGGCGGCTATCACGGGCGTACCTTCATGACCATGGCGATGAACGGCAAGGTCGCCCCCTACCGCAACGACTTCGGCCCGATGCCGGGGCAGGTCTATCGTGCACCCTATCCGGTCGAGTCGATCGGGGTCAGTGAAGAGGAGGCCCTGCGCCACCTCAAGATGGTGCTCAAGACCGACGCCAACCCGCGCGACACCGCGGCGATCGTGATCGAGCCGGTGCTCGGCGAGGGCGGTTTCCACGCCGCACCCAAGCGCTTCCTCGAGGCGATCCGCGAGATCTGCGACGAGCACGGGATCCTGATGATCGTCGACGAGGTGCAGTCGGGTTTCGGACGTACCGGCAAGCTGTTCGCGATCGAGCACTCGGGCGTCGAGCCGGACATCATGACCATGGCCAAGAGCATGGCCGATGGCATGCCGATCTCCGCCGTGGTGGGCACCGACAAGGTCATGGACGCATCCGGCGGCAACTCGCTGGGCGGCACCTATACCGGCAGCCCGGTGTCGTGTGCCGCGGTGCTGGCGGTACTCGAGGTGTTCGAGGAGGAGCGCATCCTGGAGAAGAGCCAGGCGCTGGGCGAGAAACTGCGGGCGCGCTTCGACAAGTGGCAGCAGGACTACGCCTCGGTCGCCAATGCGCGCAACCTGGGCGCCATGGCGGCGTTCGACCTGGTCAGCGACAAGAAGAGCGCGCAGCCCAACACCGAGCTGGCGGCCAAGCTGTGCAAGACCGCGCGCGAGCGCGGGCTGATCCTGCTCTCCTGCGGCCTTTACGGCAACACCATCCGCTTCCTGATGCCGGTCACCATCAGTGACGCGGTGCTGGAAGAGGGTCTGGACCTGATCGAGGCCATGCTGAGCGAATTCGGCGCCTGAACGGCGTCGTGACGCATGCGACCGGCACCCGCGAGGGTGCCGGTTTTTTTATGTCCGGTGAGTGCTGCGGGTCTTGGGCGCCTGGCCTCAATGACTCGCTGGTGGCGCCAGTTCGAGCCTGTGCGCAGGTGCCATCTGCGCTCGGATCCTTTCAGCCGCCGTGCCGGTGCATACCGATATGCGGGATATCGTCCTCCAGATAAGTGTCTGTCACCGCGACGAAACCGTGGCCAGCGTAGTAGTTCTGCAGGTGGGCCTGAGCGGAGAGGTAGGCGTCGCGACCCGGCCAGCGCTCGGCGAGATGTTCGAGCGCTGCCGTCATCAGCCGATGACCCAGGCCCGCGCCGCGATGGTCGGGCGCGATCACCACGCGCCCGATGGTCACAGGCTCGCTTGGCGATACCGGCGCCAGGAGGCGTAGTGATGCGGCCAAGGTGCCATCTGCCCACACCGCGAGATGTTCGGTCGTGGTATCCAGATCATGACCGTCCAGCTCCTGGTAGGCACACTGCTGTTCGACCACGAACACCGCCGTGCGCAGCGCCAGCAGGGCGTAGAGGGTGTGGGTATCGAGCTGTTCGCCGCGGTACCAGCGCCAGTCGTATGTCGTCATCTGTCACTTTCCTTGGGGGGCGTTGCGCGTGACACTGTCACAAGGCACTGTCTGAAAAGTACTGCGCTCGCCCATGCGGCGTTAAAAATCGGCTGGAGCGCCAGCCCGGTCAAAAATGCTCATTTACACCCCGTAAACTCCGCGTTCTCGCCGATTTTTGCCTTAGCTGTGCGCCCCGGCCTTGCCTTCGCTCGTCGACTTTTCAGACAGCACCTAACATATTACGCAGCCCGCCAACGGGTGTCAGGGACGGCCGTGACAGGGGACAGATGATGGTGGTAGGTGACAGGAGATAGCGCATGAGCTGTTTGGCGATCGATTATGACGATGTGGTGGCGGCACACCGGCGGTTGGCGGGCATCGCCCACCATACGCCCGTGCTGCGCTCGGCGACAGCCGATGCGCGCAGCGGCGCCGCGCTGTACTTCAAGGCCGAGCATCTCCAGCGCGTCGGCGCCTTCAAGTTTCGGGGTGGCTATAACGCCCTCAGTCAGTTCGATCATGGCCAGAAGGCTTCGGGGGTGATCGCCTTTTCTTCGGGCAATCATGCTCAGGCGATTGCGCTCTCGGCCAGACTGCACGGCATTCGTGCCGTCATCGTGATGCCCGAGGATGCGCCTGCGATCAAGATAGCGGCCACGCGGGGCTATGGTGCCGAGGTGGTGCTCTATGATCGCTATACCCAGGACCGCGAGACGTTGGGCCGGGAACTGGCCGAGGCCGAAGGCTTGACCCTGATCCCGCCGTTCGATCATCCCCACGTCATGGCGGGGCAGGGAACTGCGGCCAAGGAGCTGTTCGACGATGTGGGCGAGCTGGATACGCTGATCGTGCCGCTGGGCGGCGGTGGGCTACTGTCAGGCTGTGCCACGGTTGCCAGGGCGCGCTATCCGCGCTGCCGGATCATCGGCGTCGAGCCGGAAGCCGGCAACGACGCCCAGAGAAGCCTGGCCAGTGGCGAGATCGTCACGATTGCCACGCCGCGCACGATCGCCGATGGCGCTCAGACCCAGGCACTGGGCTGCCTGACGTTCCCGGTGCTGCAGCAGTGCGTCGATGAGATCGTCACCGTCACTGACGCTGAGCTGGTCGAGACCATGAGCTTTCTCGCCGGCCGCATGAAGCAGTTGGTCGAGCCGACCGGTTGCCTGGCGGCCGCGGCGGCTTTTTCGGGCCGCGTAGGGATCAAGGGACAGCGTGTCGGGATCATGCTCTCCGGGGGCAACGTCGATCTGCAACGCTTCGCCGAACTGATCTCGGCGGCCGCGCCCCAGGCAACCACGCGTGCGGATCGCGCATGAGACGAGAGCGTGTGTGATGTTGACCGGAGCACTCTCATCGAATGCCCAGGCCACCCTGAAAGTCAGATTTTCGCATCGCGTGGATGGGCGCGTGATGTCGTCCCGTTCGAACCGGCCTGCGGCGCATTGACGCTTTCGACTAATGGCTGAGGGAGTTAAGCCCCGGCGCTGCTTAGACTGAAGGTATTGCACGCACCGTAGCCGAGGAGGTCATCATGATGCAGACGCAGGAACGCCGCGAGCAGCGTCCGATGTCGGAGGCAACGGACTGCTGCGAGATGAGTGCGATCAATCTGCTCGATGACAGCGTCTCCACGCAGAAGGAGGTACAGGAGCGCAATGTCATGCAGCTCTACCTGCTCACCGTGCAGGTGAGGGCGCTGATGGATGTGGCCTGTCACCAAGGGCATGCCGAGTTTCTGACCGAGCGTTTGCGCTTCCATACCCAGCAGTTGGGCGAGCAGTTCGATTCGTTGGTCAAGAAGCACAAGGGCTCCTCCTATACCCGCCACTTCTACGCTCAGCAGCAGCAGCGCTTCAGCAGCGAGATCGACAAGCTGATCGACGCCTTGGCATCCCTGGGCCGCCACTATCGTGATAGCGCTGATACCGACAGCGCGGCTCATCACGATGCCCAAGGTGGCAATACCGCGTCCCGCGACTGACCTTCCACACGAGTTGCCTCCCGGCCCGCCACTGTGTCGTTTCAAGACCAGGGCGGGCCTCTTTTATGCGTGGATCGCTGCAAGTAGCTCCTTCTCTGTGTGCGCTTTCCCGAGCCACTGATACTCGTCGGACGCATTCATGAGTATGGATGATGAGATCGTCTGCGAGATGTTTCACGTGGAACAAGGCCTGCGACCGTTGATCCGCACGCCTGATGCGCCCTCACAAGATTCGCCGTGCTGATCGAGTGGCGATCAATCGTCGATGGCGGGGGCAGAATGGGGACAGCCACCGGAGCCGCAAAACCCACGTATCTGGGAAGCGGGCGGCATCCGAGCCAGAGAGGGCGAGCCCCTCGGCTGCCGCTCCCACGAGGCGTGGCAGCAACCACTGCTATGCAACGCCGGCAATGTTCCACGTGAAACAATCAGGCATCACGGCCGGGTCTGAATCTGGCTCAGGAAGTCATTGCACGGCGTGGTCTCTCCGGCGCTCGGCGAGACCAGGGCTAGCAGCGCAGCGGCGGGCGCGGCGACGGTACCGAGGAAGGCACCCACCGCGCCGCGTGCCAGTAGTGAGCTGGCATCCACCCCTGGCGAGGGGTTGGCAAAAGTGCCGTGAACATAGAGCGGCGAGCGTAGGGTGAATACCCGAGCGCCCTTACTCTCAGGCACGATGTTGAGATCGAGCCTTTCGTTGGCGAAGTTGATACTGCCGTCGATCTTGATCAGCGCGTTCTCGGTGTCGATGACGAAGAAGCGCGGACGTGCCAGGCCATCGTCGACTTCCAGGCTGGTGGCGGCGCAGTTGATACGAACCTGCTCGTCTCCGAACAGCTTGCCCACCAGGTAGTTGCCTACGTTGAGCCCGGCCAGCTCCATCAGATTGCGGCTGATGAGGCCATCGCTGACGATCATGCCGAGGTCACCGTTGCTGCTACCCAGGAGGGCGGCAATCGAGTTGCCATGGCCGCTGAGCGAGGCGTCTCCATTGAGCTCGCCACGACTGTTCTGCATCAACTCGACCTCAGGGAACAGGCGACTGAGCAGCAGGCGCCGGATATGCAGGTCGACTCTCGCCTGAAGCGGTGTCTGGCTGCCATCCAGACGCAGCGTGGTGTTGAGGTTGCCGCCGGCGACGCCGAAGCGCAGCGGGTCGAGCAGGATCTCACCATTGTCGAGCCGGACGTGGGTATACAGGTCTTCCAGCGGCAGCGAGTCGCCATGCTCGATACGCTGGGCAGTGAACTTGACGTCGGCGTCCATGGCGCGCCACTGCTCGGTCTGGAACTCCGCCACCGGCAGTACTTTGTCGGTTGGCTGCTGCGGCGCTTCCTGCTGGGATTCGCCATCATCGCCGCTGCTATCGGCACCGATCAATGGTGCCAGATCGGCGAAACGCAGCTGGCGCGAGACGACCTCTCCGGTAAGGGACGGGCGGGGTTTGCCCAGGGTGTAGGTCAGGTCGCCATGGATATCGCTGTCGCCAACCTGACCGTCGAAGTCCCGGTAGCGAAAGGTGAGCGCGTCCCGCGTCGCCAGGTCGGCGCTCAGATGGCCCCGCGTCGAGTACGGTGGCGTATCCGGCAGTGTGACGCCAATCACCCGGTAGAGGTCGCCCAGATTCTGGCCAGCGAAGGTGAGATCGAGATCGATCCGCTTGGGCGCCAGCGGATCGGTCAGCGTGCCGGCGACGCTCACGCGCGTCTGGCCTGCGGTGACATCGGCCTGCAACGGGTAGGGTGCGCCCGCCTGGCGCAGCGCTGTCAGACTGCCCAGCTTGCCTTCACCACGGATTTGCTGGCCCCGATAGGTGCCGCTGGCCTGCCAGCCAAAGGCGTAGTCGGCGACTGGTCGATCAGTGCCGCTGTTCGTCACAGGCACTTCGCCGCTCAGCTCGCTGAAGGCGATGGGTTGGCCCAGCAGACTCAGGGTGGCATCGACATCGGCATCCAGGGTCGGGTCGCGATAGTGGAGGGCGATGGGGTCGAAGGTGATATCGCCGATATCCACGGTCCAGCCGGGCTGGGTGTCGGTCGTATCGGCATCGTCGGCTGTATCGCCGAGATCGAAGGTCCAGTTGTTGTTGCCATCCTGCCGCTTGACCAGGGTGGCTTCACCGCCGCTGAGCGCTATGCGCGGGATCGTCACGCGGCGCTCGAGCAGCGATAGCGGCGCCAGCGTCAAGTCCAGCGCGCGCAGCCTGGCGAGATCGGCATCGGTGATGGACTCAGGGCTACCGACACGAATCTGCTCGGCGTGCAGATGCGGCCAGGGCACCCAGCCGCGCCAGCCGTCGACATCCTTCGGTCTCTCCCAGGAGAGATCGAGGTCGCCCTCGATGGCGAAAGGGCGGTGAATGGCCGCCGAGACCCGCTGGTTGAGCGTGGGCTTGAGACGATTCCAGTCGAATGTCAGCACCACGATGACCAGTGCGATAACGACTACCAGCACGAAGGCCAGTAGTGAAAGGCCGATCTTCTTCCCCGTTGTCATGACCCTGTCCCATCCCTTGGGCTTGTTGTCCCAAGAATAGCCGAGTCTTCACGTAGCGTTTGTGACGTAACGTTGCCAGGCCAAGCCTGCGGTCGGGTCAATATGTTTCACGTGAAACATGCCGGTCTCAGGGCTCACTCAGGATTCAGCGCAGAGCATTGGCGGCGATCACCACAGTCGTTGAGAGAGTTCGTTCGCTTTCTCGGCGAAAAGGTCGAGCTCGACTCAGTCCGCTGCCAACAACAGGCGTTCAACGAATTTTGTGAGATCGTCGCAGTGCCAGGTCTCCGGATGCTCGCGGGCGACGTCGTGGGCGTAGCGTCCCCCCTTGCCCGTGCTGACCAGTGCGGTCTGCGCGCCGGCCGCGATTCCTGCCTCGATGTCACGCAGGCTATCGCCCACCATCCAGCTGCCTGTCAGTGTCGGCAGCCCCAGGGCCTGCTGGATCTGCAACAGTAGGCCCGGCTTGGGTTTGCGACAGTCGCACTCGTCCTGCGGCAGATGGGGGCAGTAAGCGATATGCACGATCTCGCCGCCGGCCTGATGCACTAGCGCGCGCAGCCGTGCGTGAATGGCATCCAGAGTGTTGCGATCGTAGTAGCCGCGGCCGATACCCGATTGGTTGGTGGCGATGGCCACTTGCCAGCCTGCCTGTGTAAGCGTGGCGATGGCTTCGATAGCGCTGGGGTAGGGGTGCCACTCGTCGAGGGACTTGATATAGGCGTCGGAATCTTCGTTGATGACGCCGTCGCGGTCGAGGATGACCAGTTTCTGCATGGCGCGGCCTGGTTCGAGGCGAATGTCAATGCATTATCGCGCTGCCGCGCTCTGGCGCCAACTCGGTCCTGCGATGTTTCACGTGGAACAATCTGGCTATTGCGGTGTGCTTGGCCAGTGAGGCGATGATGGGGCGACAGGGGCGACAGGGGCGACAGGGGCGACAGGGGCGACAGGGGCGACAGGGGCGACAGGGGCGACAGGGGCGACAGGGGCGACAGGGGCGACAGGGGCGACAGGGGCGACAGGGGCGACAGGGGCGACAGGGGCGACAGGGGCGACAGGGGCGACAGGGGCGACAGGGGCGACAGGGGCGACAGGGGCGACAGGGGCGACAGGGGCGACAGGGGCGGAAGGGGCGTGCGGAGGCTAGAGACTCGGGGTGATACCGGGAGAGAAGAGACCCGCCCGAATGTTCCGGGCGGGGAATGTTTCACGTGAAACGTTACTGCTGCAGCTCGGAGATGTCCGCCACGGCGAGGAACAGCCCTTGCAGGCTGGCCAGGAGTGCCAGGCGGTTGGTGCGCACGGCGTCGTCATCGACCGCCACCATGACCTCGTCGAAGAAGCGATCCACCGGCGCGCGCAGCGTGGCCAGAATATCCAGCGCCTGGGCGTAGTCGGCCTGACGGAACAGCGGCTCCACCTGATCGCGGCAGTCGGTAACGGCACGCGCCAGGGCGATTTCCGCTTCTTCTCTCAACAACGAAGCGTCGATCTCGGCGCCGGCATGGTGCTGCTGCTTGGAGAGGATGTTGGCCACGCGCTTGTTGGCGGCCGCCAGGGCGGCGGCTTCCTCGCGCTGCTCGAAGCGATGCACCGCGCGCAGGCGACGGGCGAAGTCGAGCGGACGCGTCACCGGGCGTGCGCGTACGGCAAGGTAGACATCCACGGGCAGACCTTCGTCCTGAGCCCAGGCGCGGAAGCGATCGAGCATGTAGGTGAGGACGTCATCTACCAGGCCGTCCGCCTTGGGCAGGTCGCGGTGCTGGGAGGCGGCGAGTTCGAGCAGCTCGCGCAGGTCCAGGTCCAGCTCGCCCTTGATCAGGATGTTGAGCACACCGATGGTGGCGCGGCGCAGGGCGAACGGGTCTTTGGCCCCGGTAGGGCGCTGGCCGATACCGAAGATGCCGGTGAGCGTATCCAGACGATCGGCCAGGGCGATCGCCATGCCGGTCGGCGTACGCGGAATCTCGTCGCCGGCGAAACGCGGCAGGTACTGCTCGTGCAGCGCATCGGCGACCGCATCGGGTTCGCCATCGTGACGGGCGTAGTAGGTGCCCATGATGCCCTGGAGCTCGGGGAACTCGAGCACCATCTCGGTGACCAGGTCGCATTTGGCCAACTGGGCCGCGCGCGCCGCGGCGCTGCTGTCGCCACCGATCTTCTCGGCGATGAAGCGCGCCACCACCTCGCTGCGTGCCGCCTTGTCGGCTAGGCTGCCGAGCTCGCGCTGGAACACCACGTTGGCCAGTGAGGCTTGGCGTGAGGCCAGCGTCTGCTTGCGATCGGTCTCGAAGAAGAAGACGGCATCGGCCAGGCGCGGGCGAATCACTTTCTCGTTGCCGTAGATCACCTGCTGCGGATCTTCGCTTTCGATATTGGCCACGGTGATGAACTGCGGCATGAGCTTGCCGTTTTCATCGAGCAGGTGGAAGTACTTCTGATTGGCCTTCATCGAGGAGATCAGGCACTCCGCGGGGACCTCGAGGAAGCGCTCGTCGAAGCTTCCGGTCAGCGCCACCGGCCATTCCACTAGGCCGTTGACCTCTTCGAGCAGGGCATCATCGATGACTGCCTGCCCATCGTGGACCTCGGCCTCCGCCAGCACCTGCTCGCGAATGCGCGTGCGCCGGCGGTCCATGTCGACCAGTACATAGGCGTTCTCCAGCGCCGCCTGGTAGTCGTCGGCGTGGGCCAGGTCGAAAGCCTCGGGGGCATGGAAGCGGTGGCCGCGGGTGGCGCGTCCGGCGTGCAGGCCGAGCACCTCGGCATCGATGACGCGATCGCCGTAGAGCAGCACCAGCCAGTGCACCGGGCGCGAGAACTCGATGCGCGAGGCGCCCCAGCGCATGTTCTTGGGCACCGGCAGGGCGTTGACCGCGTTGGCGACGATGGCTGGGAGCAGGGCGTCGATGGACTCGCCCTGCTGCTGCTCGCGGTAGCCGAGCCAGGTGCCCTTGTCGGTCTCCAGGTGGATCAGCTCGTCGACGCTCACACCGCAGGAGCGGGCAAAGCCCTCGGCTGCTTTGGTCGGCTGGCCATCCTTGAAGGCGGCGGCGAGGGCCGGGCCGCGCTTCTCGACCTCACGATCGGGCTGCTTGTCGGCGAGCGCTTCGACGCGCACGGCGAGGCGGCGGGGAGAGGCCAGAGCGGTGGCGCTGGCCATGGGCACTTCGGCCTCGGCGAGCCCCTTGGTCACGCCGTCACGCAGGGCCTGGGCGAGATCGCGCAGGGCCCCAGGTGGCAGCTCCTCGACGCCCAGTTCGATCAGTAGGGTGTTGGCTGCCATGCTCATGCGTCTCCCTGAGTGGTTTGCGATGTCTGCGCCAGCAGGTCGCGCCGCAGCGCTTCCGGTGCCAGCGGGAAGCCGGCCGCCTCACGCGAGGCGTAGTAGGCGTGGGCCACGTCCCGCGCCAGCGTGCGCACGCGCAGGATATAGCGCTGACGCTCGGTCACCGAGATGGCGTGGCGGGCGTCCAGCAGATTGAAAGTGTGCGAGGCCTTGAGGACCTGCTCGTAGGCGGGCAGCGGCAGATTGGCCGCGAGCAGCTTGTTGCACTCGCCCTCGCAGTGGTCGAAGGCCTCGAACAGGTAGGGCACGTCGGCGTGCTCGAAGTTGTAGGCCGACTGCTCGCGCTCGTTCTGCAGATAGACGTCGCCGTAGGTCACGCGGGTGCCATCCGGGGCGATCGTCCACACCAGGTCGTAGACGCTGTCGACGTCCTGCAGGTACATGGCGATGCGCTCGAGACCGTAGGTCAGCTCGCCGGTGACCGGATAGCACTCCAGGCCACCGGCCTGCTGGAAGTAGGTGAACTGGGTCACCTCCATGCCGTTGAGCCAGATCTCCCAGCCCAGGCCCCAGGCCCCCAGTGTCGGCGACTCCCAGTTGTCCTCGACGAAGCGGATGTCGTGGACCTTGGGGTCGATGCCCAGACGCTCGAGCGAGCCGAGATAGAGCGCCTGGAAGTCTGCCGGCGAAGGCTTCATCACCACCTGGAACTGATAGTAGTGCTGCAGGCGGTTGGGGTTCTCGCCATAGCGCCCGTCGGTGGGGCGGCGCGAAGGCTGGACGTAGGCGGCGTTCCAGCTCTCCGGACCGATCGAGCGCAGAAAGGTGGCCGGGTGGAAGGTGCCGGCGCCCACTTCCATATCGAGCGGCTGCAGCACGACGCAGCCGTGTTCCGCCCAGTATTGCTGTAGGGCGAGGATCAGCCCCTGAAAGGTTTTCGCATCTGCCGTCGACTCTGTCATTGACTGCGTACCGTTGCCCATGAATTCGTAAGCCGCCAAGTATACAATTAGCACTCAATCGGTTATAGGCACCGGCAGCAATCGACCGCGGGCGATATCCCCGGGCCGCTGTCGGCATGGCCGAGTCGAGACAGAGAGGATAGCGACATGATCGTAGTCACCGGCGGGGCCGGCTTCATCGGGGCCAATCTGGTCAAGGCACTCAACGCGCGCGGTCGCCAGGACGTGATGGTGGTCGATGACCTCAGCGATGGCACCAAGTTCGTCAATCTGGCCGACTGCACGCTGGGCGACTATCTCGACAAGGACGACTTCCTGGCTCGGGTCCAGGCCGAACTGCGCGGCGAGATCGGTGGCCTGCCGCCGATCGAGGCGATCTTCCATGAAGGCGCCTGCTCGGATACCACCGAGTGGGACGGGCGCTTCATGCTCGAGAACAACTTCGAGTACTCCAAGACGCTGCTGCGCTACTGTCAGGCCAAGCGCATCCCGTTTCTTTATGCCTCCTCGGCGGCGACCTATGGCGGCAGCGAGGTGTTCGTCGAGGCGCCGGAGCACGAGAAGCCGCTCAACGTCTACGGCTACTCCAAGCTGCTGTTCGATCAGTACGTGCGTGCGCGCTGGGACAGCTTCGAGACCCAGGTGGTGGGCTTTCGCTACTTTAACGTCTACGGCCCGCGCGAGCAGCACAAGGGCAAGATGGCGAGTGTCGCCTTTCACCATCACAACCAGGTCCAGCGTGGCGAGAATCCGAAACTCTTCGGCGCCTGGGATGGTTTCGAGGCCGGCATGCAGAGCCGCGACTTCGTCTATGTGGGCGACGTGGTCGACGTCAACCTGTGGTTCCTCGACAACCCCGAGGTCTCGGGCATCTTCAATCTGGGCACCGGGCGCGCCGAGCCGTTCAAGGCGATCGCCGAGACGGTTATCGACTTTCATGCACGCCATGGCGGGGCCCAGGGCGAGATCGAGTACATCGACTTCCCCGATGAGCTCAAGGGGCGCTATCAGAGCTACACCCGGGCCGATATCGGGCGCCTGCGCGAGGCGGGCTACAGTGGCGAGTTCAAGACCGTGCGCGAGGGCGTCACGGCCTATCTGGAATGGCTGAATGGCTGAGACAGTAAGCCGCGCGCCGCGGATCCTCGTCGTCGGCCCGTCATGGGTCGGCGACATGGTCATGGCGCAGAGTCTGTTCATCACTCTCAAGCAGCGCCATCCCGGCGCCATGCTGGGGGTGGTGGCGCCGGGGTGGTCGCTGCCGATTCTCGAGCGCATGCCGGAGGTCGATGAGGCCATTGCCCTCGATGTAAAGCACGGTGAATTCGGCTGGAGTACCCGCCGCGAACTCGCGCGCCAACTCCAGGGCCGCTTCGATCACGCCATCGTGCTGCCGCGTTCGCTGAAGTCGGCGCTGGTGCCGTTTCTGGCACGTATCCCCAAGCGCACCGGCTTCACCGGCGAGCAGCGCTACTGGCTGATCAACGATCGTCGCCAGCTCGACAAAAGCGTGCTCGATCAGACCGTCAAACGCTTCGTGGCGCTGGGCCTCGACGCGCAGACCGCGGCGCAGGGCGACTTCCCCCTGCCGCATCCGCGACTGCGCGTCGACGCCGAACGCCAGGCGAGCCTGTGCGAAACGCTGGACCTCGGCACGCGCCCGGCCATCGGCATGATGCCGGGGGCCGAGTACGGCCCGGCCAAGCAGTGGCCGCTGGCCTACTTCCGTGAGCTGGCCCAGACGCTGATCAGCCAGGGCTACACGGTGTGGATACTCGGTGGCCCCAAGGATGTCGAGGCCGGGGAGACGATCGTCGACGGGCTCGAACACGCCCGCAACCTGTGCGGCAAGACCCGTCTCGCCGATGCGGTGGACCTGCTCGCGGCCTGCGAGCAGGTGGTCACCAACGACTCCGGGCTGATGCACGTCGCCGCCGCGGTCGGCACGCGTATCCAGGCGCTCTACGGCTCTTCTTCGCCGGCCTACACGCCGCCGCTGAGCGATGATGCCCAGATCCACTATCTGGCGCTCTCCTGTTCGCCCTGCTTCCAGCGTACCTGTCCGCTGGGCCACCACGACTGCCTGCGTCAGCTGACGCCGTCGCTGGTGCTGCGGGCGATGCAGTGACCCCCGAGTCGCCGCCGACGACGGCTTCCAGGAGTGATGACCCATGTCTCAGCGCGTGCTGCTGGTGTTACGCAAGCTCAAGATCGGTGGCATCGAGCGTGCCACCCTGGATCTGGCCAGTGTGCTGGTTCGCGAGGGGCACGAGGTGCACGTGCTCGTACTCAAGGGCGGCCATGAGCTGGAGCCGGCGCCCGGTGTCGTGGTACATCGGGTCGACTTCGACAAGGACTTCCGCAGAACCGGTATCGGCCTGCTCTACGATCTTTTCACCCGGGCACTGCTCAAGCCGCTGCTGCCGGGGTCGGGTTTCGTCTGGCGTGGCTGGTATGGCGGGCGCTATCTGAAGCGTTTCGTACAGCGCCTGGAGCGTGAATGTGGCCGCCTGGATCTGATCGTGATTCGGGGCCAGGGAGCTTTCGAAACCGCCTGGTCGTGGCGCGATCCGCGGCTATGGCAGGTCACCGAGTCGTGGCCGGGAGAGCACCGCGGCTGGTTGAGAGGGCGCTATCTGGCGTGCCTCTATCAAGGCAAGCGGGTGATCAGCGTTAGCGACTTCGTGGCCCGGCAGCTCGAGGTCCTGTGGCAGCGCCATGGCATCACGCCAGCGCACAGCGTGATCATCCCCAATCTGTGTGATATCGAGAGCGTACGACGTCAGGCGGAGGCGCCGATCGAACTACCATCGCGATCCTTCATCGTACATGTATCTCGGCTTTCTCGGGTCAAGCGGCAGGATTGGCTGATCCGTGCCTATCGTGAAGCGCAGATCGAAGAGGATCTGGTCATCGTCGGTGACGGCGCCAAGCGGCCAGAGCTCGAGGCGCTCGTCGACGAATTGGGGCTGCGCCAGCGCGTTCACTTCGTGGGCAGCCAGACCAATCCTTATCCGTGGATGAAACACGCTCGACTGTTCGTCCTGAGCTCGCACAGCGAAGCCTTCGGTATCGTGCTGGCGGAGAGCCTGATCTGCGGTACACCCTGTGCGGCGATCGGCTGCCCCGGCGGAGTGCGCAACGTGCTCGTACACGATCAGGCACGTCTGATCGCCGATGAAAGTGTTGCTAGTCTGGCGCAGAAGATTCGCGAAGGCCTGAGCCAGCCGCCCGATCTGGCGAGCGACCCGGAGCTGGTCGAGCGCTATCGTGATACCCGCATCATGCAGCAGTTTCTGGATCTGCCCACCACGCCCTGATGGACCACACCATTGATGAGGCTATGTCACTATCGTGTTACCAACGATAACGCCTGGACTATAATGCGCGACCTGCTATCCTGAGTGTAATTTAATAGCATCCTTATTAGGGTGCTATTGTTTTTCTGAGCAGCACCTCATGAAACCGCTGCAATCTACCTCTCGAGTTAGCCATGTGCCGTATCTCCTGCTCCCCAGCGCCGATAGCCGAGACACAGGACTCTTGCTATGGGTCCGGGCGAGCGTGCTCGAGCGCGTCGAAGCGAGCGGATCAAGGGCCCCACACACGCAGGGTGATACGGCTGCGTGGTGCCGTCCAGCAGGGCGTCGTGCGGCCGTTGGAAACCGCTCTCTTCAGCTACTGGCAACGGGGTTGGCCGGGCGGTGACCTTGTGGCCCGGCGAGGCCTGCCACGCCGGGTGGTCGATGCGCGACTGAGCGCTGCGCTGGTGGTCGAGATCGATCCGCGTCAGCTGATTCGCGATCGCAACGCCGCGGGCGTGGGCGGCAAGAAGAATCCGTCGTCCGCGTTCATCTGGGATGGCGATTGGGACCGTAGCCGGGGAGACCTGCGCTTCGGTTCGCGCTATCGCTTCATCAGCGATCTGGATGAGAACCGCGACGATCTCACCCGCACCGAACGCTTTCGCCAGTATCGCTCTCGGCTGGCGGCGGGAAATCCCTGGCGCTCGCGCAGCCAAGGCCTGGTGCTCGACTCCGAAGAGAAGATCCTGGCCTATCTGCGCACCTACCTGGGCTATCTCGACCATATGGCTACCCATGGCTTCGATGCCAGCCTGGGCAAGGATGCGCTGGGAGTGGCGGTGACCCGTGACGGTACGCTGCTCAAGATCAATCGCGGGTTGCACCGGCTGGCAATGGCTCAGCGGCTGGGCCTGCCGTCGATTCCGGTGGTGGTGCGCGCCGTCCATCGCCAGTGGTGGGCGCGTGTGGTCCAGGGCGCGCGGGGCGAACAGGCGCTGGCCCGGGTCGCCGCGGCGCTGCCAGGGTGCCTGCCGGCGCGTGAGCCGGGTGATCTGGATCCAACCCGTCGCGAGGAGCCCTTCAGTTGGCCGGCGCCGCGCAGGCAGCGGCCGACGGCGTGTCCATCACCCATGCGTGCCGCCTCTTGGGCGCTTTGTGGAGAGGAGCGGGCGCATGCCAGCGGCGAAGGGCATCAAGAGCAACGCGACAGAACGGCGTGCTAGTTGACGCCGTTCCATAGCTCTTCCTGCAGCCGATTTTCGCTGCGCATGCGTCGGTTCAGCTCCTCCAGCGAGTAGCGCTCGACCAGCGTTGGTTGTGGCGACAGCAGCGAGACACCCAGGCCGGCGCGATGGTCGGGTATGCCAAAACCCATCGCCTCGAGCACCGTCGGCAGGACGTCGACCATACTGGCCTGGCGCTCGACGATACGAGGGCGTTGGTGCTTGCCCAACAGGATCAGGGTGTCCTCACGCGGCCCCGCGATCAGCTGCTCCCAGGCCGAGTTCTTCATCGACAGGTGATCGCTGGACACCACCACCAGCGTGTTGTCGAGCAAACCATCGGCATCGAGCCGCGCGATGAAGTTCTTGACCAGCCAGCCGGTACACTTCACCGAATAGAGAATGTCGGTGCCGTCGAACGGCCCCTGATTGTCGCGGCAGGTTTGCGACGGATGGCCGAACGGCGGATGCGCAGCCAGGGTCAGACCGAAGAAGGCGTAGGGCTTGTGGGCGTCGTGCAGGCGGCGGATGCGCGCCTCGGCCAGGCCCAGCAGGGTGTCGTCATAGAGCCCCCAGTCGTTGAGATAGTCCTTGGGGGCCCGATCCAGCAGCTCGTCCTTGCCCAGCACGGTATCGAAGCCGTGGCCGCGATAGAACTTCGCCTTGCCGGCGAACTTGGTGCTGGCGCCACCCATGAAGGTCAGCGCGTAGCCTCTGGCCTTGAGCAGGTCGCCCAGGCAGTCGACGCCGGGAAGCACGTCGGAGAGCGGCTCGAACTGGTTGTCGTGCATCAGCCCCGCCGGCATCAGCGGGACGCCGCACTGGCTGGCAACCATGCCGGCCATGGTCCAGCCGGTGTTGTCGAGCTGCTGAACGCCGTGGAAGACCACGCCGCGTCGGCCCAGCGCGGCCAGGTCTTCATAGGCGTTACCGAAGCGCTGGGTATCGGCATAGGTGCGCTCGGTGCTCTCCAGATAGAGATAGATCAGATTGGGTGGCTGCTTTGGAGCGGAGACGATCTGCGGCGGACGATAGCGATCGGCGAGCCACGAGGCGTTATCGTCGATCACCGAGGCGCCACGCAGCGAGAGTCCGAATAGTAGCGGATTGAAAGCGAGCAGAAACAGACTCAGCACGCGCTCCCACAGGCGCCAGCGGTGGTCTGCGCGCACTAGCCAGGTCACGCATACCAGCATGAGGATGGCGGCGAGGGTGTAGATTGCGCCGGCGATCTGGCGGTCGGTGCTGCCGTTCTCCTCGATGCCGGCCTGGAGGTGGAAGATCACCGCGCCGAGATCGAGCTTGCCGAAGCTGTCGTCGAGATAGATATAGACCCACCACAGAGCCAGCGGCAGCAGCGACCAGGGCCACGCCCGGCGCCGCGCGGCACGTTGCTCGGGGGCGCCCCAGCCGAAGCGATGGGCCGGTACCAGCCATGCCAGCGCGATCAGCGCCGGGGTCCACCAGGGCAGTACCCACATCACCATGACCGCATAGCCGATGCAGAGTCCGATGTAAGTGAGTACAAACCAACGTCGCATATTGCGGGAGAGAGTCATGACGTTTTCGATCCGTGAACGTCTGCTGAGGCGCGGCACCCATCCCGGGTACCGCCTGAGTGCCGTTGCTCGAGCGTGCCGGCTCGCGGCGGGTCAGGATGACTTTATCATGACCGTTCGGTGACCGGCTTCCTCGCCGACTTTGCGCAAAAAATCTCAGTCGCGCGAGCTACGCAATTCCCCATCGGCGGCGTGACGCGCCAGTGCCAGTTCGATCAAGCGCGTCACCAGGGCGGGATAGGTCAACCCGCTCGCCTGCCACAGCTTGGGGTACATGCTGATACGGGTGAAGCCCGGCAGGGTATTGATCTCGTTGATCACCACCTCGCCCGCCGGCGTCAGGAAGACATCCACCCGGGCCAGGCCGGCGCACTCCAGCACCTGGAAGGCGCGCACCGCGAGCGCTCGGATACGCTCGCTCGCCGCCTCTTCGATGTCTGCCGGCACGGCGATGGTCGCGCCGTCGTCGATATACTTGGTGTCGTAGGAGTAGAAACCCTGGGATACCACGATCTCACCGCAGACGCTGGCCTCGGGGTGTTCATTGCCGAGCACCGCGCATTCGATCTCGCGGCCGTCGATGGCGGCCTCGACCAGCACCTTGTGGTCGAACGCCAGAGCCAGCTCCAGGGCCTCGGTGAACGCCGCGGCACTCTCGACCCGGCTGACGCCGACCGAGGAGCCCTGGTTGGCGGGCTTGACGAACAGCGGCGTGCCCAGGGTCTCGCGCAGGGCCTCGAAGTTCGCTTCGCGGGCGCTGTGACGGGTGTAAGTGACGAAGGGCGCAACAGGAATGCCGGCATCGCGCAGCAGCCGCTTGGCCACGTCCTTGTCCATACCCACGGCGGAGCCGAGTACGCCGGAGCCGACGAACGCCAAGTTGGCCATGCGCAGCAGCCCCTGCAGCGAGCCATCTTCGCCCAGGGTGCCGTGGACGATGGGGAAGATCACATCGAGCTGGTCGAGGAGCTGGCGCGCGTCGTCAGCGGCGATCAGCTGTGAGCTGGGGCGGCCCGGGACCAGGGCGAGATCGCCCGACGATGGGTTGAGTGCGATACGCCGCGGATCATCGGCATGGCGCAGGAAGTCATCGGCCGAATTGAGATGCCACTGCCCCTGCTTGTCGATACCGATGACGCTCACCGCGAAGCGCTCGCGGTCCAGCGCGTCGACGATGTTCTTCGCCGACTGCAGAGAGACTTCGTGCTCCGCCGACTTGCCGCCGCAGATCACCCCGACCCGAATTTTGCTCATGCCACCGCTCCGCTGATAGATCTGGTGAGCGCCTGGGGCGCCATCCTGCGCGCCATGATGCCACGTCGCCGTCCATTGCGCTGCCCGGGGTGACCATGGCAGCGGTGCCTGATGATGTCAGACGCGATAGAAGCGCCGATACCAGTCGACGAAGCGTGCCACGCCTTCCTCCACGCCGATTCGGGGGCGGTAGCCGGTGGCGGCGAAGAAGGCTTCGGTGTCCGCCCAGGTGCGCGGCACGTCGCCCGGCTGCATCGGTTGGAAGTCGCAGCGTGCCTGGCGACCGGTCGCCTTCTCGAGGGCGTGAATAAAATCCATCAGCGCCACCGGACTGCCGTGACCGATGTTATAGAGCGCGTAGGGCGGGCGTTCGCCGCCGTCGAGGCTACCTGCCGGCGGTATCACCTCTAGAATGCGTGTCACTCCGGCCACGATGTCGTCGATATAGGTGAAGTCACGCTGCATGTCACCGTGGTTGAAGACCTGAATCGGTTCGCCCGCCAGCAGCGCCCGGGTGAACTTGAACGGCGCCATGTCGGGTCGCCCCCAGGGGCCGTAGACGGTGAAGAAGCGCAGCCCCGTCACCGGTAGACGATGCAGGTGGGCGTAGGTATAGGCCATCAGCTCGTTGGCCTTCTTGGTGGCCGCATAGAGGCTGATCGGCTGATCGACGCTGTCCTGGGTCGAGAACGGCACCTTGGGATTCATGCCGTAGACCGAGCTGGAGGAGGCGTAGACCAGGTGCTCGATGGCGTGATGCGCGCAGCACTCGAGCACGTTGAGGTGGCCAGTTACATTGCTGTCGGTGTAGGCGTGGGGATTCTCGAGCGAATAGCGCACGCCGGCCTGGGCAGCCAGATGGATCACCCGGGTGAAGCGTTCGCGCGCGAACAGCGCCTGCATGCCGTCGCGATCGGTCAGATCGCAGGCGACGAAACGCACGTTGGCATAGGGTTCGAGATCGGCGAGGCGCGCGCGCTTGAGCCCCACGTCGTAGTAGTCGTTGAGATTGTCGATGCCGACGATCTCGATCCCGCGCGGGGCCAGCTGACTGGCCACGGCGTGGCCGATGAAACCGGCCATGCCGGTGATGAGTAGTTTCATGGTCTTGTCTTTGGTGCTGGCGGTTTGTGGTGCCCGCCGTCCGCTCATTATTCTATTGGTGGCAGCGAGCCCGAGCATGCCCCGGCCGGCCTGCCGTCAGTTACCGGGCGACTTTGGCTCGTGCTCGTCGAGGATACTGCGGTAGCAAGCCAGGTAGGACGCCCCCATGGCCTCGGGCGTGAAGGCCGCCAAACGCGCACGGGCGGCCGCGGCCAGCGCTCGGCGGCGTGGCGGATCGTCGAGCAGCCGTGCCAGCGCCGCGCTCAGGGCGGCGCCGTCGGCGGGCGGCACTAGCAGGCCGCTTACGCCATCCTCGATCAGATCCGGGATGCCGTCGACCCGGCTGGCCACGATGGGTACACCATGATCCATGGCGTCGAGCAGCGTCGAGCCCAGGCCTTCGTTGCGTGAAGGGAAGGCGAATAGCGTCATGATCTCGAGATAGTCGCCGACGTTGGGCTGAAAACCTTCCCAGATCACGTTGTCTAGATCCCGGCTCTCGGCCGCGAGTGCCGCCCCATCTTCGCCCTCGCCGAGCAGCAGGAAGCGCACCTCGGGGTGGCTCTCGCGCAGGCGGCGGGCGGCATCGAGCAGGACCCGCTGGCCCTTGTGGCGGTCGACCAGCGCGCCGATGTGGCCGATCACCGGGTGACCGGCGAAACGCTGGCGCAGCGCCGCCACCTTCGCCGGGTCGCTGGGCTGACCGGAAAGTACGCTGGGGATACGCTCGACCGGGCACCAAGCGCGCTGGCGCAGGTGGGTCTCGATCACCGAGGAGATCGCCACGGCGCGGGCCGCAGCACCATAGGTCAGGCGGTTGAAGGGCTTGTCCTTGACCGGCTGGGGCACGCGTCGGGTGAGCAGATAGGGTGTACCGCGCAGGCGCCGCTCGAGCCAGGCCCAGTGCACCGCCTTGGCCTCGTGGGCGTGGACCAGACTGGGGCGCGGCCCACGCAGGTGTCCGGCCAGGGCGTGATCGGCATCGATCAGCTGCACCTCCGGAGTGGTCAACTGGGTACGCAGCGGTGAATCGCGCCGGCATACCAAGCTCTGGGTGATGCCCTGGCCGAGCTTTGCCAGTGCCTCGATCAGCAGCAGCGTCTGACGCTCGCCGCCACGAAAGCCGCGGGCCAGATTGACGTGACGGATATGCAGGGGAGCGGCCGGCATGCGTTCACCACACCTTGTCGAAATCTTCGGTGTCGCGCACCCGGGCGTCGCGCTGGAGTTCGAGCAGCTTGGCGTACTTGAGATAGGCGTTGACTGCCGCGGAGAGTGAGACCGAGAGGCCGTCCAGCCCGCCCAGTATGCCGCCCTGGAACAGGTATTTACGCATGAAGGCGTTGGCACCGTGCAGCGCCGGCGAGCCGGCGTTGGCGCGCTTGCCCTTCAGATACATGATCTTGGCGGCGCGGTTGGAGAAGCGCCCGCTGGCCTTGCCGAACAGCTCGCCCAGGTTGGCGAAGGAGTAGTGCTCGAGATCGGCATCGAGCCGGTGCGGCTGGCGTGCCTGCACCGAGGCGTGCTGACGCGAGTCGGAGAAGGCGCAGCGCTGGCGATCGTAGAGTCGCAGGCAGTAGTCCGGGTACCAGCCACAGCGCTTCACCCAGCGGCTGCCGATGAAGTTGCGCCGGCGCAGGGCGAAGGCGTCGTGCGGCGTGTTCTCGAGATCGAGTGCGCCGATCTTGGCCACCGCCGCGTCGGTGAGACGCTCGTCGGCGTCCAGTGACAGCACCCAGCGATGGCTGGCGGCCGCCGGGCCGACGTTCTTCTGTGGGCCGTCACCCAGATAGGGCTGACTGATGACACGTGCGCCGCAGGCCTCGGCCAGGGCCACGGTGGCATCGTGCGAGCCGGAGTCGACCACGATCAGCTCCTGGCACACGCGTCCCAGCGAGGCCAGGCAGGCTTCGATGTTGTCCGCTTCGTTGAGCGTGATCACCACGCCGCTGATATTAGCCATGGCTGTATCCTGAGTCATCGATGGACGCGCGCCCGGGGCTGGGCGGCGTCCATTGTAGCCGTCGATGCCCTAGCGATAGAACTGACGGAAAGTCTGCATCGCCTGAAAAACCGCGGGCGAGAACTCTGCGCCGGGAATCGGGTCGAGGCGGTGGTCGAGAATCTGCCACTGGCCGGCACCGTCGATCACGGTGATCCGTGACGGCTCGATGATGCCGTAATCCAGATAGCTACTGGCCTGAACCCAGGGTTGATCGATACCCGGGGTAAGCAGGTCTACGCCCTGGGCATAGTCGGAGAGCGGGTTGGTGCAGTCGAGGGCATGGCGCATCAGCATCGGTGCCACATCGAGGTGACTGGTCATGCCGTCGACCGTGCCGGGGTCGACGCCAGGGCCGTGCACGATCATCGGCACGTGGGTCTGGGGGGCGGCGAAGTTGCTGTTGTGGCCCCAGTAGTTCTTGCCGAAATCGTTGAACGACTGGCCGTGATCGGCGGTGACTACCAGCAGGGTATTGTCCCACTCACCCTTGGCCTTGAGATCGTCGATCACCTCGCCGAGCAGGGTGTCGTCGTAGTGCACGGCATTGCGGTGGCGATTGAAGTAGGGCGTCGGGTCGGTATCCGGCCCCAGCTTCAGATAGTTCATATCCTGGACCGAAGGCTGATAAGGCTGTGCTGCGTCCGCCGGCACGTCGTAGCCGTGGGGGGCGTCGTAGAACAGCATGCCGAACCACGGCTGCGTGTCTGACTGCTCCTGCTGCGACAGCCAGGCCAGCCAGTCGTCGGTCATCTGGCGATCGCGCGCGGCAGGCGTCGGCCCTTCGGTGCGCAGACGCAGCGAGTCGATCGAGGAGAAGATGGTGCGATCGAAACCGATACCGTTGAGGCTGGCCGAGGCGAAGATACCCATGGCGTAGCCCTGCTTCTGCATCTGCGTGATCAACAGCGCCGGGGTCTGTGTATTGTCCAGATAGGCGTAGTAGTTGCCGGTCAGGCCATAGAACAGGCTCATGGTGCCGTTGCGGGTGGCGTTGCCGCCGCTGAAGTGATCGAGATAGCGTCGGCCGTCGGCGTCGAGCGCGGCGTAGAGATTGGGCGTATTTTCGGGGCCATATTCATCGGCGCGCCAGGAGTCGATCAGCACCACCAGCACGTTGGGCGGCGAGTCTGCCTGGCAGCTCAGCGGGTGCTTGGGCCAGTCGAGATTCTGCGCCTGCTTGCCGTCGATGTCGGCGCGCTCGGCGCGCGCCGCACGCGGGTCGAGCCAGCCATGCTTCTCCATGAAGTCCTTGGCGGTGGCCGGGAACAGCAGCGGGTAGATGCCCACCTGCTGGGTGACGCTGCGCATGTAGCGAGCATCCGCGATCAGGTGTACGACGTGGCTGCCGATCAGTGTCAGCAGAATCACGCCGCAGATCAGGCCCTTGGGCAGGCGGCGCGCGCGATCGCCGATGATCACCCGGCGGGCGAGCCAAGCTTCCAGTGCTAGTGCCACGAAGACGCAGGCACCGACCACCAGCCAGGTGGAGGTGGTGAAGTCGAAGATCTCGCCATTCTTGTCGTTCAAGAACAGCGACACCATGAACAGGTTCACGTGAAAACGGTACTGGGCGTAGACCACCGTATCGAGCAGCAGCGCACACAGTCCCAGCGCGCCCAGCAGTGTGGCCGGCAGCCATAGCCAGCGTGACCTGAGCACCAGCGCCAGCACGCCCAGCGGCAACCAGCCGAGCAGCACCAGCATGCCGAAGTGTCCGACCCAGGTCAGGACCAGATAGGCGATGCCCATGGCATCGTGCGGCAGGGCCAGATAGGGGGTATAGCGCAGGGCGATCAGCCACACCAACGGTAGCTGCAGCAGGGCGAAGACCAGTGTGGTACGCCAGCGGCGTCTCAGAGTGTCGTGCATGGGGCTCTAACCTTGATCAGAAACGTTGGCGCCGTGATAGCCATCGCGGATGGCGGCGAAGAGGGCGCTGGCGTTCGCGGGGGAAAAGCGCGCCAGGGAGCGTTCCAGACGTGCCAGGTTGCGCTGCTGCCAGGCTCCGGCCGGGCGCAGACGGCAGCGGTCGAAATCTATCATCCACACCTTGTCGTGGCCTGAAACCGGGTCGGTCGATATCAGCAGGTTACGCGCGTTGAGATCGACATGGTCGAGGCCAACGTCGTGGAAGCGCCGAGTGACTCGCCCCACCTCATGCAGCAGCTCGGTCGCGTCTGGATCCAGGCAGTCGGCCAGCGCGCGCGAGTGGGCCAGGCGCTGGGTCAGCAGGGCCGCACGGTAGGTGGGTCCCTGGCGGCAGACCAGTGCGGCCACTGGGGCCGGTACCGGCAGGCCGCGCTCGTAGAGCGCCAGGGTCAGGCGCAGCTCGCGGAAGGCCCGGGTGCGCTCCAGACCCTGCCAGAGGTAGCGCTGCTCGCTGAGGCGGGCGACCATGCCGCCGCGCCGATAGGGGCGCAGTACCCAGGCTTGGTCTTCCACCTGCAGGAACTGACTCGCGCCGCGGCCGGGTGCCGAGCCCACCACTAGGCCCTTGGCACGCCACGCGGCGGGGCTCAGCCAATCCGGGCCTGGAGTTGGCAGCAGCGCATGATCGGGCTGAGCGAGGCGGGCCGGATCGTATAAGATGTGGGTGCCGCGGTGATGATAGGTCGCAAGGGCCATGGCCGGGTCCTGTTGGCGCCGCCATGTTCAGCCGGCGGTTTGACTGACGGCCAGGCGCCGTCCACTGTTCGCGCGGCATTGTACCCGTGCCGGAAGGTGGGCGCATAGGCGCGCTGCGTGGCCCGGCGCAGGCACCTGCCGCGCATAGCGTTGCACTCGACGTTCGTTGTTATCCGTTTTCATCCATGAGGAAGCCTCGTGACCCGCGATTCACACAAGCCCTTGGCGGTCATTGCCATTCGCCAGGTGGAGAAGAGCACTGGCGCCAGTCGCAACGCCTTCGAGCAGGCGGTCGCCCTGGGGGGCCTGGGCTACCGCGTGGTCATTCTGGCCGAGCGTGGCCGCCCTGCGCTGGCCGAGCACTTCGGTGCCGAGCTGGTTCGCCTATGGCGCTGGCCGCTGAAAGGGCCTTTCCGGCGCTTCTGGTTCAATCGCCGGGTGCAGGCCTGGTGTCGTCGTCAGCGTCCAGCGCTGCTGGTGAGCCACGGCGACGTCGAGACGCCGGATACGGTCTACATGCACAACTGCGTGCATCTCGCCAGCCGCCTGATTCATGGGCGCGAACTGCCGGCTGGACACGAGGTCGCGGCGATCCATGATCACGTGCTCAGCGGCGGCCAGTTTCGCCAGGTGGCGGTCAACTCGCGCCTGATGGCGGAGGATTTTCAAGCGCGCTACGGCATCGACGCCGCCAAGATAGAGATCAGCTATCCCGGTTACGATCCCGAGACATTCAATATCGAACGTGCGCGCGAAGATCGCCATGCCCGGCGCCAAGCGCTCGGCGCTCATGACGACACCTTCCTGATCGGCTTGATCACCTCTGGTAATTTCACCAAGCGCAACGTGGCGGGCTTCGTCGAGATGGCGACGGCGCTGACACAGCGCCTGCCAGGGCGTTGTCGCTTTCTGGTGGTGGGGAAGGACGATGCCGCTCCCTACCGCCAGCAGGCCGCAGCCGCCGGCATCGCCGACGCTTTCGAGTGGCGCTCGACGGTCAGCGATGTCGAGACCCTCTATGGCGCGCTGGATCTATTCGTGCTGCCGGCACATATCGAAGAGTTCGGCAGGGTTTCGCTCGAAGCGATGGCCTGCGGTACACCCGTGCTGCTGTCGCGCACCACCGGCGCGGCGGAGCTGCTCGAGGAGTCGCACTCCGATCTGATCCTCGATAGCCGAGATACTCAAGGCTGGGTGGAGCGGATTGAGCGGCTGATCGAGCAAGATGACCGCACCGCTTTAGGCGAGTCGCTTTCGCAGTTGGCGAGCGCTTACTCCTATCGCCGACAGACGGAAAAGCTGAAGCGCTCTTTCGAGGCCCTGATGCAGAGCAGAGGCTCGGTGAAATGAGCGTCTTGTCATGCGCCTGTCGGCGTTAACGCCAATGGCGTTCAGCCGATAGGGCGATTCAACAGTGCTGGCGCAGGAAGGCCATCAATTGGTCACCGTAGCGTTGAAGGTTTTGCTGGCTGGCTAGTCGTTCTCGGGCCCGGTCTCCAATCTCGCGTCGTAGCCTGGAATCTTGCGCCCAGGCGATCAGTGGCTCTGCGGCTTCCTCTGGATCGACGACGCTTGCGGTTACCAGATCGTCTTTCGCCGGAGAGTAAACCAGGTCTGGGCCGTCGGCACAGGCATCGCCGTAGACGCTCAAGCTCGCCTTGGGACGGCGTGGCTCGACGATGGCACCGCAACCAGCATCCATGATCGCTTCCGGCAGCCCATCGACATTGCTGACGACGGTCGGCAGGCCATAAGCAATTGCTTCTTGTGCCACCAGCCCGAACGGCTCGCGCCAGGACGGGCAGATGAATGCATCCAAATGGGTATAGAAACTGGCCATGTCGTCGATCAGGCCGCAGAACTTGACCCGCTCCTCTAGTCCCCAGCGCCGTGTCCATTCGCGCAGCGTGGCCTCCAGCGGCCCCTGCCCGGCAATCCAGAGTTCGGCATGCGGGATGCGAGCCTGCACGCAGCGGAAGGTCTCCAGTGCTACCATCGGCGCCTTCAGGCCCTTCAGGCGTCCCGCGAACCCGAGCCGAAAGCGGCCTTCCGGGTGCTCGGTCTGCTGCTCGGGCACCGCAATGGCATTGTGTAGAACGAGGGCGGGCAGGTCCTGCCGCAATTGCCAGCGGATCTCCAGCATGCGCTGTGCCGCGCGAGACACTGCCACCAGGCCGCGAATCCGAGCCAGATAGCTTGCGACGGCCGCTGGTTCCTGGTCCGTCCAGGCGGTGCCGTGCTCATAGTGGAAGACGCGCTGACCTTCCAACAGGGGCATGGGATTACCCGCTAGCTTGTTCCAGACCAGGACCGCATCGGGCGTCAGCCGCTTGGCAAGTGAGCGCTGATAGGCGCCGCGCAGACCCAACTGCTCGGGTAGCCTCCAGTGGCCGGGCCCTTTGATGCTGTGTATACGGGCTGTCGCATCTGCCAGCGAGGGACGGATGAATGGATGTATGTCCTGCGTCTGCAGAAGAATACTCAGTGTCAGGCGATGCCCATAGGCACGGTAGAAGCGTGCGAAATAGCGCTCGACCCCGCCCAGATTCTTGAGGCTGACGAGATGTGCGATAGTCGGGGCGGTGTCGTCTGAAACTGGCATATCTTGATGATCGCAGAGCATGAGAGAGCTGAGTGTAAAGGGGGCTCTGATGCAATACCACTCTGGTTTCACGCGGTATGTCAAAGGCGTCTTTGCATACGATAAATCGATAGGCGACAAATGAGTTTTCGATGCTGAATCAGTGGTTGGCGAGTCGAAATTTCGAGCGTAAGGGCTTCTGGCTGAGGCGACATAGCGCCTGGCTGGACAAGCGCTATTGTTACGTTCACGGCATTGGCGGTTCTGGAAAGGCGCAGGCCGGTAGGCATGCTCATCGGGCAGCAAGCGCCATTCTTAGCGCGGCCGAGACACGCGAAAGTCCGGGTGCTTGTTCGAAAATCATCTGGATGTACTGGCATGCACCGTTGGAGCAGGCACCCGAGGTCGTGCAGCTGAGCGTAAGATCCTGGCAGGTGATGAATCCAGATTACGAGGTCAGGCTGCTGAGCGATGACACGCTGGAGGCGCACTTGGGGTTCGATTTCATGGCTGCTTTTGAACTCTGTCGCGTGCGCCTAAAGGTGGCGACTAAGGCCGATGTCCTGCGACTGTATCTATTGAGTCGCTTTGGCGGGGTCTGGGCGGATGCAACGCTTTTCTGTCTGAAGCCTCTCGAGACATGGATGCCCCTACTCATCGGTGAGTTCGGCTTCTACACCTTTCGCCGGGAAGCAGTCGTCACGCGTCCAATAGAAGTCTGGTTCATCGCGGCGCAGCGTGGCGACCCTATCATTCAGCATGTCTTCGATCTGCTGGTGACGCACCTCTTTCGTGAGAGACCAAGGGCACTCTATGTATCCAACAGTCGTAAATGCTTACAGAAGGTCGGTATCGATGGGCGTAGTTCAGCCCCGATCGGTGTGCAGATCATCCGCGATGCCGAGCGCCATGGTTTCGTGCCCTATTTCGCCACTGGATACTGCTTCAACGACGCTTTGGAGACGCGATGGAGTGAAACGTGCAAAGCGCGTTTCTTTGCAGCCGACAACCGCTACGCCGATCGTGAGAGTCATGGTGAGATGGGAAACTTCGTCGTATCCAAGGAGAGCTACAAAAAGGCTCACCAATCCACCGCAACCTATCAGCGTCGAAAGATCTGGCTGGAACGGACCCTGGCGGATATGGAACGTCGAGATATCACACCGCGATAAAAGGGTCGCGCAGCTCAGCTCGGGGGCGCCAGGTGCGCGCTGAGAGCCCCGCTGCGCGGGCCGAGTACATGAAATCGAGGCAGCCCCAGTGTAGTATCCCTCCCACGCTTTCCGTCCCGCGACAAATCAATGACCCACACCCTTTTTCCCGCTCAAGGCTCGCCCCGCCATATCGCCATTCTGCGCCTGTCGGCGCTGGGCGATGTGTGCAATCTGGTGCCCACGGTGCGTGCCCTGCAGCGTCAGTGGCCGGATGCGCGTATCACCTGGATCGTGGGCAAGACCGAGCACGCGCTGCTCGAGGGGCTCTCCGGCGTCGAGTTCGTGGTCTACGACAAGTCCACCGGTTTCGGCGGCATGCGCCGGATCTGGCGCCAACTGCGCGGTACGCGTTTCGATGTGCTGCTGCACATGCAGCAGGCGCTGCGGGCCAGCGTGCTGTCGCTGGGGCTGAAGTGCGATCTGCGCGTGGGCTACGACAAGGCGCGGGCCAAGGATTGGCAGCACTGGTTCACCCAGCGCCAGCTGGCGCCGCACCCGCGCGCCCACGTGCTCGAGTCGTTCATGGATTTCGCCCGTCTGCTGGGGGTCGAGGACACTTCGCTCGACTGGTCGCTGCCGATTCCCGACGCCGCCTATACCGAGGCCGCCCGCCTCAGCGGTGAAGCGCCCTATCTGGTGATCAGCCCGTGCGCCAATCCGCGGCTGCGCAATTTCCGCAACTGGTCGGCCGAGGGCTATGCCGCGGTGATCGCGCATGCCTGGGAGCGCCACGGCCTGGTCAGCGTGTTGAGCGGCGGCGGCAGCCCCCAGGAGCGCGAGATGGGCGAGCAGATTCGGCGCCTATGCCCGCAGGTGGAGATCATCGATGCGATCGGCCGCACCTCGCTCAAGGGCCTGCTGGCGCTGCTCGATCGCGCCCGCGCGGTGATCGCGCCGGACTCCGGCCCGGTGCACATGGCCAACGCCCTGGGCACACCGACCCTGGGGCTCTATGCCACCACCAACCCGGATCGCGCCGCGCCTTACTGCTGGCGTCGCCACGTGGTCGACCGCTATCCCGATGCCCTGGCGCACTATCTGCACCAGACCCCGGAGACGGTGAACTGGGGCACCCGCGTGCGCCATGCCGATGCCATGAGCCTGATCACCCTCGACGACGTGGTCGGGCAACTGGATCGGCTGCTGGCGGAGACTGCCACGAACCGGGATGATGGCGGGATTCATCGGCCCGAGCAGGGGCCGGTGGCTCAGGACGATAGGGAGCCCAACGCATGAAAGTCGATCTTTCCCAGCTCGAGCACGCCCGCCTGCTGGTGGTCGGCGACGTGATGCTCGACCGCTACTGGCATGGCGGCACGTCGCGCATTTCGCCCGAGGCACCGGTGCCGGTAGTCAAGGTGGAAGAGGCCGACGATCGCCCGGGCGGGGCTGCCAACGTGGCGCTCAACATTGCGGCGCTGGGTGGGCGGGCGAGTCTCGCCGGCGTGGTCGGCGATGATGACAACGCCGAGCGTCTCGAACGCGCGCTGGATGCTGCCAATGTGAGCACTTACTTTCAGCGTAGCCCCGAAGTGCCCACGATCACCAAACTGCGAGTCATGAGTCGCAATCAGCAGCTGATCCGGCTCGACTTCGAGAGCCCGCTGTGGAACGTCGATACCGCGCCGCTCGATGCCCAGGTCGAGCAGGCCCTGGCCGAGGTCGATGTGGTGATTCTCTCCGACTACGGCAAGGGCAGCCTCAACCGGGTCGAGCAGTTGATCGCCACGGCGCGGGCGGCGGGCAAGCGGGTGCTGGTGGACCCCAAGGGCAGCGACTTCACCCGCTACCGTGGCGCCAGCGTGATCACCCCCAACCTGGGCGAGTTCGAGGCGATCGTCGGCCCCTGCGCCAATGACGCTGAGCTGGCCGAGAAGGGCGAGCGTCTGCGCGCCGAGCTGGCCCTGGAAGCGCTGCTGGTGACCCGCAGCGAGCGCGGTATGACGCTGATCCGCGAAGGCTACGCGCCGCTGCACCTGCCGACCCATGCGCGCGAGGTCTATGACGTCACCGGCGCCGGTGACACCGTGATCGGTGTGCTGGGGCTGGCCCTGGCCGCCGGGCACGGTTTCGGTGAAGCGGTGATGCTGGCCAATCTGGCCGCCGGGCTGGTGGTGGCCAAGCCGGGCACCGCGGTGCTCTCGGTGGCCGAGCTCTACACCGCACTGCACGGCGACAAGCTGGCCGAGTTCGGCGTGATTGCCGAAGCGCCGCTGATCGCTGCGGTGCGCGCGGCCCAGGCGCGCGGCGAGAAGGTGGTGATGACCAACGGCTGCTTCGACATTCTCCATGCCGGCCACGTGGCTTATCTGGAGCAGGCGCGCAAGCTCGGTGACCGGCTGATCGTGGCGGTCAACGACGACGCCTCGGTGGCCCGGCTCAAGGGTCCCAAGCGGCCGATCAACACCCTGGCGCGGCGTGCCCAGGTGCTGGCCGGGCTGGCTGCGGTCGACTGGGTGGTGGGCTTTGCCGAGGATACGCCAGCGCGGCTGATCGAGGCGGTGCTGCCCGACCTGCTGGTCAAGGGCGGCGACTACCTTCCCGAGCAGATCGCCGGCGGCGAGGCGGTGATCGCCAACGGCGGTGAGGTGCGCGTGCTGGGATTCGAGGATGGCGTCTCGACCACCACCATGATCGATACCATTCTCGACCGCGAGCGCTGAGCGGCGATGTCTCCCCGGCTGGCGCGGCGACTCTACTCGCTACTGCTCTATCTGCTATCACCGCTTATCTGGTGGCGGGTGTGGCGTGAGTGGTTGCCCACTCACCCGCGCCGCGAGCGGCTGGGCTATGTGCCCGCGGTGGGCGCGCGCCGCTGTATCTGGCTGCACGCAGCCTCGGTCGGCGAGGTGGTCACTGCGACGCCGCTGATTCGTGCCCTGCTCGACGACTACCCCGATCACGCTCTGATCGTCACCACCATGACCGCCACCGGCGCCCGGCAGCTGCAGCAGACCTTCGGCGACCGCGTGCGCCACCACTTCCTGCCGCTCGATTTTCCCGGGGCGACCCGGCGCTTCGTCGCGCGCATCAATCCGCGCCTGACGATCATCGCCGAGACCGAGCTGTGGCCCAACCTGCTGGCGGCCTGCTACCGTCGCGACATACCGGTGGTGGTGGCCAACGCGCGCCTCAGCCCCGGTGCCTTTCGCCTCTATCGGCGTCTCGGCGCGCTGTGTCGCGGCATGCTCGCGCCGCTCGACTGGGTCGGGGCGAAGTCGCAAAGCGATGCCGAGCGCTTCCGGGCCCTTGGGGCGCGTCCCGAGGCGGTGGCGATGACCGGCGCGCTCAAGTTCGATCTCAATGTCGACGAGAGCGTGCTGGCGGCCAGCCGGCGTCTGCGCCAGCGCTGGGGGCCGCGACCGGTCTGGATCGCCGGCTCCACCCATCCCGGCGAGGATGAACAGGTGCTCGCCGCCCACGCTCGGGTGCGGCGCCAGCTTCCCGATTCGCTGCTGATCCTGGTGCCGCGTCATCCCCAGCGCTTCGAGGCCGTGGCTGAGCTGTGCGAGGCCGCCGGCGAGCGCCTGGTGCGGCTCAGCGCCGGCGCTCGGGTGGACGCCGAAACCACGCTGCTGCTGGGCGACACCATGGGCGATCTGATCAAGCTCTACGGCTGCGCCGATGTTGCCTTCGTCGGCGGCTCGCTGGTGACGATCGGCGGCCACAACCTGCTCGAGCCGGCCGCCCTCGGCGTGGCCGTGGTGAGCGGGCCCCACCTCGACAACCTGCGCGAGATCGCCGATACCCTGGCCGAGCACGAGGCGCGCTGCGAGGTCGCCGATGGCGAGGCTCTGGGGCAGACGGTGGCGGCACTGCTCGACGATGCCCCGCGGCGCGAGCGGCTGGGTGCTGCCGGCCGCCAGGTGGTCGCGGCCAACCGCGGCGCGCTCGCCGCCACGCGCCAGCATCTCGCCACGTATCTTTTGGATACCGCCACCGGCGATAGCTGACGCCAGGCACGCTGGCACCGCGCCGTGATACCTGTCAAACGCTTGTCATGCCCGACCCCGACAATCGTCCCCGACCAGGAATCACGACCGGTGACCGCCGATGGATATCCGCTTCAAGAGCCGCAAGCTGCGCTTCTATACCGCGGGTGTTGCGCGCCTGCTGATCCCCGATGCGTACTACCGCCGGCGCCTGATACAGTGGATGGAACAACTCCCCGAAGCCGAGTGGCAGCGGCTCGCCGCGCGCGTCGACTACTACAACCGCCTGGAGGAGGCGTTCGATCCCGGCGAAGGTGCGGTCGCCGTCGGCGACTTCCGCTACGAGCGGCGCGGCGCCTACTATCTCGATGCCAAGCAGATCGTGCGCCACTTCGCCCCGCAGCACCGCTTTGCTTACCGCTTTGGCGACGTCACCTGGGTGCCGGAGCGGCCCACGCTGGTTAAGAGCCGCCCGATCTGTCGCGCCACGCCGCCCAGCAACGCCAACGGCGTGCTGCTCAAGCTCAACAGTGTGCGTCATTTCCAGTTCGTCGACGATCGTCTGGCGTTTCGCGACAAGCGTTCGGGCGTGGTGTGGCGGGGCAAGTGCTTCCACGCGCATCGCGCCGCAGTGCTGCGTGAGTTCTGCGACCATCCGCGCATGGATATCGGCCAGAGCCATGCCAAGCGCCGTGATCAGCGCGACTATCGACCCTACCTGTCGATCCGCGAACAGCTGCGCTATCGCTACGTGCTGAGCCTCGAAGGCAAGGACGTGGCCACCAACCTCAAGTGGATTCTGGCCTCCAACTCGCTCTGTTTCATGCCGCCGCCGCGCTTCGAGACCTGGTTCATGGAGGGAACGCTCGAACCCTACGTGCACTATGTGCCGCTGAAGGAGGACTGCAGCGACATGGAAGCCCAGATGGCCTACTACGATGCCCATCCCGCCGAGGCCGAGGCGATCGTGCGCCGCGCCAACGCCCATGTCGCCCAGTTTCGCGATCCGCGTCAGGAGCTGCTGCTGGGGCTATTGGTGATGCACAAGTATCTGGCGCTCTCGGGTCAGCTCGACCCCGCGGCGTCGAGGGTGGCGAGTCCAGCCTGGAACAACTGGGCGTGCCGACCGGCGAGCGCGTTCAGGTCGCGATCGTAACCGCCCGGCGATCATGCTCGGTCAGGGGAAAGGAGTGGCGCTTGGGTCAGGCGCAGCTATGGCCCGGACGGTGGATGCGCGGCAGTGGGGTGAATGGCAGTAGGCTGAGTGGCGATGAGGTGAATGGCATTGAGGTGAGTGGCATTGAGGTGAGCGGTCGAGCCACGGGTTGCGGCGTCCTGTCACTGGTGAGGCCCTGGGGATCGATTACGATAGGGGCTCTTCGATTGCCGTGCGAGCGTTGCCATGCGAGTCACCGTCTACAGTGCCCAGTCCTACGACCGTCGCTTTCTCGACGAGGTCGGCGCCACCCGCTTCGCCGACGCCGGGATCGAGTGGCACTACCAGCCCGTCGCCCTGACCCGGCAGACGGTGGCGCTGGCGGCGGGCAGTGACGCCGTCTGCGTGTTCGTCAACGACTCCCTCGAAGCGGCCGTGCTCGAGGCCCTGGCAGCCCAGGGTGTAGGCGCCGTGGTACTGCGCTGTGCCGGCTTCAATAACGTCGACCTGGAGGCCGCCCGGCGGCTCGGCCTGTTCGTGGCGCGGGTGCCGGCCTACTCGCCGGAGGCGGTGGCCGAACACGCGCTGGCCATGATCATGACGCTCAACCGCAAGACCCATCGCGCCTACAACCGGGTGCGCGAGGGCAATTTCGCCCTCGATGGGCTGCTCGGGGTGACCCTGCATGGCAAGACCGCCGGGGTGGTCGGCAGTGGCCGCATCGGCCTGGCCATGGCGCGAATCCTGCACGGGCTGGGCTGCGAGGTGCTGGGTTACGATCCCGCGCCTGCGGCCGCCTTCGAAGCCTACGGCGAGAACGTGCCGCTGGCGGCGCTGCTGTCACGCGCGGACATCGTCTCGCTGCACTGCCCGCTGAACGAGGCGACCCACCATCTGATCGACGCCGCCGCGCTGGCGGGCATGAAGCCCGGCGCCATGCTGGTCAACACCTCGCGCGGCGCGCTGATCGACACCCCGGCGGTGATCGATGCGCTGAAGTCGCGCCAGCTCGGCGCGCTGGCGATCGACGTCTACGAGCAGGAGAGCGAGCTGTTCTTCCACGACCACTCGGCGGAGATCATCGAAGACGACGTCTTCGCCCGCCTGGCCAGCTTCCCCAATGTGCTGATCACCGGCCATCAGGGTTTCTTCACCGCCGAGGCGCTGGACGAGATCGCGCAGGTCACCTGCGCCAACCTGGTCGCCTACGCCCGCGACCTGGCTTGCCCCAATCGGCTCTGATTCGGTCTCAGGGGGTGTTTACAAATTCGACGAGCGAAGGCGAGACAAGGCGAAATCGGCCGAAAAAGACGGAGTTTACGGGGTGTAAATGAGTACTTTGAGGTCGATTTCAACGCCGTATCGTCGAGCGCAGGCATTTTGTAAACACCCTCTCAGCGGGTGAAGCGCTCGACCCCCCCAGCACCGCCAAGCAGCAGCACGTCGGCCGGACGCTTGGCGAACAGGCCGTTGGTGACCACGCCGACGATGGCATCGAGGGCCGCTTCCATGGCTTCCGGCTCGTCGAACAGTTTGTCGTAGCCATCCAGGATGCGGTTGCCGTTGTCGGTCAGCACGCCATCGCGGTAGACCGGCGTAATGCCGAGCTTGACCATCTCACGGGCGACGTAGGAGCGCGCCATGGGGATCACCTCGATCGGCAGCGGGAAGCCGCCGAGCACCTCGACCCGCTTGCTGGCATCGGCGATGCAGACGAAGCGCTCGGCGCAGGCAGCGACGATCTTCTCGCGGGTGAGCGCGGCCCCGCCGCCCTTGATCATGCGCAGGTGGCCATCGATCTCGTCGGCGCCGTCCACATACACCGGCACCGTGCCCACGTGGTTGAGCTCGAGCACGTCGATCCCGTTGGCCTTCAGGCGCTCCGCGCTGGCCTCGGAACTGGCCACGGCACCGCGAAAGTCATGGCGCCGCGCGGCGAGCAGATCGATGAAATGATTGGCGGTGGAGCCGGTACCGATGCCGATCACCGCATCCGGCGTCAGCAGGCTATCGATGTCTTCGAGCGCCGCGGCGGCCACTGCGCGTTTGAGGTCGTCCTGGTTCATGTCGGCTCTGGCAGGCTGGCAAAAGAGAGGCGCCAGTATAGAGCAAGCCGCCTGCGCTGCCGATGGCGCTGACGCGCGGGGCGGGCATCTGTTAACGCTGGACGCTCGGGGCTGGCGTCTGTTAACAATGTCGATCCGCCACGTTCATCGCCGCCGTCGGGCTCTCCGCGGCGCGCTCAGGCAGCCTCTTTTAGTGCGATACGCCAGTGCGATACGCCAGGACACCGCAATGCTACTCGAAGACATCGTCAAGAAGATCCTCCAGGCCCGCGTCTACGAAGCGGCCCGGGAGACCCCCATTTCGCCCATGCCCTCGCTCTCGCGCCGCTTCGGCAACCGCATTCTGATCAAGCGCGAAGACCTGCAGCCGGTGTTCTCGTTCAAGATTCGCGGTGCCTACAACAAGATGGCGCAGCTCGACGAGACCCAGAAGGAGAAGGGCGTGATCGCCGCCTCGGCCGGCAACCACGCCCAGGGGCTGGCGATGGCGGCGCGCCAGATGGGGGTCAAGGCGGTGATCGTGATGCCTCGGGTCACCCCCGAGATCAAGGTGGCGGCGGTACGCGGCTGGGGCGCCAAGGTGGTGCTCAAGGGGGATGCCTTCGGCGAAGCGCTGGCGCACGCCAAGACGCTGATCGCCGAACACGGCTACACCTATATACCGCCCTATGACGACAACGACGTCATCGCCGGCCAGGGCACCGTGGCGATGGAGATTCTGCGCCAGCACACCGGGCCGCTGGATGCGGTGTTCGTGCCGGTAGGCGGCGGCGGGCTGCTGGCCGGGATCGCCGCCTACATCAAGTATCTGCGCCCGGAGGTCAAGGTCTATGGCGTCGAGGCGGAGGATTCGGCCTGCCTCAAGGCGGCGTTGGACGCCGGCGAGCGGGTGGTGCTTGATCAGGTCGGGGTGTTCGCCGAGGGGGTCGCGGTGGCCCAGATCGGCGAGGCACCGTTCGAGATCCTGCGTCACACCGTGGATGGCGTCATCACCGTCAATACCGACGAGATGTGTGCCGCGGTCAAGGACACCTTCGATGACACCCGGGCGGTCGCCGAGACCTCCGGCGCGCTGTCGCTGGCCGGGCTCAAGAAGTACGTGCAGCAGACCCAGGCGCGCGACCAGTCGCTTTTGTGCATCAACTCCGGCGCCAACATCAACTTCGACCGGCTCCAGCACATCGCCGAGCGTACCGAGCTCGGCGAGCAGCGTGAAGCGATTCTGGCGGTCGAGATCCCCGAGCGGCCGGGCAGCTTCAAGCAGTTCTGCCGCGCCATCGGGCGGCGCATGGTGACCGAGTTCAACTATCGCTATGCCGATGACGACCGCGCGCATATCTTCGTCGGTGTGCAGGTCAAGCCGGGTGGTGAGGATCGCGCCGAGGTGATCCAAAAGCTGCGCGACGCGGACTATCCCGTAGAGGATCTCACCGATAACGAACTGGCCAAGCTGCATATTCGCCACCTCGGCGGCGGTCGGCCCAAGGTCGAGTTCTCGGAAGAGGTCTATCGCTTCGAATTCCCCGAGCGCCCCGGCGCGCTGATGAACTTCCTGACGCATCTGCCCGCCGACTGGAACATCTCGCTGTTCCACTATCGCAACCACGGTGCCGCCTACGGGCGAGTGCTGGTCGGGCTGCAGATGCCCAATGGCGACCGGGCCCATGCCGAGGAGCACTTCGATCGGATCGGCTACCGCTACTGGAAAGAGACCGACAACACCGCCTACCGGCTGTTCATGGCCTGAGCACGCCGCCGAGGTTGCTTTCTTCCACCCCTGACGCCGCTGGCCTCTGCATGAGGTCAGCGGCGTTTTGGCGATGATGAAATAGCTCCTTTTTCGGGGTCAATTCGAGCTAAACCTTTTTCGGTAACGTCCGATAATCTTCGGTAACGAAAAAAGGGGCGAGTCCGCCTGGCAAGCGTCTTGTCAAGCTTTTAGCCTAACCCTATAGTCGTGCGCGTCGCCGCGGGGGCGGAGACCGAACCGAATCTCTGGGAGTCGAAATGAAACGCAAGCCCGACCTGGTCATGGCACTGGTACTGATTTTCGGCGTGGGTGTGGTCGCGACGGGGTATGCGCAGACGCTGCTCGGCGCTTGAGGCTGTAGCAATACGGCAAGATAGCAATACGGCGGGTAACGGCCGCGGGCAGCCTTTGCGGATAGTAAGCTCGTAGGCAATAGTCAGTAGTCTGTAACTATTAGATAGTGGGTAGTAGATAGTTCAGGTTAGTTAGATGAGTAGATAGACCGTAGTAGTAGCTAGAGTCGTAGTAGCCAGAGTCGTAGTAGCCAGAGCAGTAATGGATAGACCAGACACGCCCGATCAGTGACCGCCAGAGGGGGCACTGATCGCAAGACGGCCGGTAGCGTTTCGAGCGCTACCGGCCGTCGTCGTTCGTGCCCTTGGTGCGCTGCGGGCGGAGAACCTCGCAGTCGCTGACGATCGCATCCAGCGGCACGTCCCAGGCGGCCACCGGCAGCGCCGTCACTCGCTGACAGGCGTGGGCCAGACCGATCAGGCGTGGCGCCGGGCGGCGCAGGCGGGTGAAGGCGAAGGTGCGGTCGTAGAAGCCGCCGCCCATGCCGATGCGCTCACCGGCCCCATCGAACCCCACCAGCGGCATCAGCACGCTATCCAGCGCCCACGCCGGCAGTCGGCGCTGGCGTTTGGCACCGAAGCGGGTGTGCGGCTCGGCAATACCGAAACGATTGCGGCGCATGCGCGTATCGCTGTCGTAGCGCACGAACCACAGCCGGTTCTCGACCAGCGGGCGCAGTACCGGCAAATAGACCTCGGCACCACGCCGGCGCAGCCAGGCGATCAGCGGCGTGGGGTCGATTTCACCATCGTTGGGCAGGTAGAGCGCCACGCGGCGGGCGCGCTGGAGCTCCGGCAACTGGCGCAGGCGCCTGCACAGCGCCTGCGAGGCGATGCGCTGCTGGTGTGGGCTCAGCGCGCGGCGGGCGCGGCGCAGATCGCGCCGCAGGCGACGCCGATCGCCCGAGAGGGCAAGCGCGTTGGGTCCGTCAGCGGTGGACCCGTCATCGAGAGCGCTGGTGATCGACGTCGAAGACAAGCAGAGTTCCCCAGAGTGCCGCTGTCGTTCTGGCCCTTGAACCCATTGGTTCAAGGTGGGTGGCCGCAGGCAGGCCGTTAGGCTTTCCGTCGCGCGGACATGCACACGGGCCTGCCTAGCTATTGGCCCCCTGGGTACTGCGCATAGGCTCGAGGGACTTGTAACGACTGGCGCACACCCCAGGGAACGACACTATCGTAGCAGAGGGGGCGGCGTTGCCCAATCGCAATCGACTCAGACGGGGCGACGGCCGGGCTGCCGGCTCAGCGGGAGGCCTGCGGGGTGTCGTTGCCGATACCGCTCAGGGCACGCTCCAGACGCTCACCCAGCTCGCTCAAGCTCTGTTCGCCGGCGCGGTTGGCATCCAAGGCGCTGAGCAGCTCGTGGGTGATGTTGAGTGCCGCCATGATCGCGATCTTCTCCGCGCCGAGCACCTTGCCGCGGGAGTGGATGCCGTGCATGGCGCGGTCGAGATAGCGCGCGGCGCGCTTCAGCTGTTCCTGCTCTTCCGGCGGGCAGGCGATCACGTAGGGTTTGCCCAAGAGGGTCACTTCGGTGGTCGGGCGAGACGTGTCGCTCATGGTTCGCTCCGGGGTGGGCCTTGAAGACCGATCGGGTAAAATGGGGGGATTCGCACGTCAGCGGCTATGCTGATGGCCGCCGGCACCGCTGGCGCCGCGATTGACCAGCCACTATAGAGAGCCGCCCACACCCGGTCAACGCGCTGCCGGCGCGGGCCACAGGGCGGCGTGCCACTACGGATGCCGACATGTCGATCATCAACGAGCAACTCGATTTCTCCACCGTCGCCAATGTCTTTCTGGCCCACGGCAGTCTGCAGTCGCCGGCCTTCTTCGACGGGCGACTGTGCGCCGAGCTGGCGCTCGAGGACCTCAGCGCCGAGCGCTGGCTGGAGGAGGTGAGCCTGGCGCTCAACGTCGAACAGCCGGAGAGACGCGAAGATGCCGATGTGCTGCTGGGCTGGCGCCGCCAGACCCTGGACGCGCTGGCGGCATCGGAGCTCAACTTCGAGCCGCTGCTGCCCGACGAGCTGTTCTCGCTGGGCGAGCGCGCTCAGGGACTCAAGGAGTGGGTGCAGGGCTTCACCGAAGTGGTCAACGAAGTCGATGGCGAAACCTACGAACGCTGGTCGAGCCCGCTACGCGAAGCGCTCGAGGATCTTGGCCAGCTGGCGGCGATCGAGGTCGAGATCGACGACGACCCGGAGAACGAGAACGACCTGTTCGCGCTCACCGAGCACGCGCGCATGGCGGCGATGCTGCTGTATACCGAGCAGCACCCCGGTCAGCCCCAGGTCGAGCAGAGCGACCAGGACCCTTCGGCTGACGCTGGCGCCAACGACGACACGCCGACACTGCATTGAGCTGCCAGCGCGATGCCCATGACGATCATCACCACGAGCACCGCCAAGAGCACGACACCTGGCGCGATGGACACCCCGCCTATGGAGAGAGCATGCCGACAGCCGCGAGTTCGACACAAGACGCCGTGACGACAGAGGACCTGCGCCCCGGGCCCGCCCCGATCACCCAGGAAGAGTACGCCGCCCGGCGTGAGCGCCTGATGGCCGAGCTGCCACAGGACGCAGCGGTGCTGCTGCCCGGTGCCGTGCTCAAGACCCGCAACCACGACAGCGACTACGCCTTCCGCCAGCACAGCGACTTCCACTATCTGTGCGGCTTTCCCGAGCCGGACGCGCTGCTGGTGCTGCTGCCCGGCCGCGAGGCCGGCGAGGCGCTGCTGTTCTGCCAGGAGAAGGACCCCGAGAAGGAGGCCTGGACCGGCATTCGCATCGGCCCCGAAGGGGCGATCCGCGACTACGGGATGGATCAGGCTTTCGACAACGCCAGTCGCGACGACCTGGCCGACCTGCTGGAAGGGCGACGCACGCTCTACCTGCCGCTGGCGGATAGCCACGCCATGGCCCTGGCCGACGGCATCCGTGCCCGGCTGCAGGCGCGCGCGCGACGCGGCGCGGCGGCCCCGAGCGGCTTCGTCGATGTCAGCGCGCTGATCCACGAACTGCGCCTGACCAAGAGCGAGAGCGAGCTGGCGCTGATGCGCCATGCCGCCGAGATCAGTGCCCAGGCGCACTGCCGCGCCATGCGCGAAAGCCGCCCGGGGCGCTTCGAGTATCAGCTGCAGGCAGCGATCGAGCACGAGTTCGCCTGGCACGGCGCCCGCGCGCCCGCCTACGGCACCATCGTCGGCGGCGGCATCAATGCCTGTGTGCTGCACTATGTCGAGAACGCCGCTCGGCTCGCCGACGGCGATCTGGTACTGATCGATGCGGGTGCCGAGTTCGATCTCTACGCCGGCGACATCACCCGCACCTTCCCGGTCAACGGTCGCTTCAGCGAGGCCCAGCGTGCCCTCTACGACGTCGTCCTGGCGGCGGAAGAGCGCGCCGTGGCCGCGGTCGCACCGGGCACCACGCTGGAAGCGATCCACGATGGCGTGGTGCGCGATCTCACCGCCGGGCTGCTGGCGCTGGGCCTGCTCGAAGGTGAACTCGACGCGTGCATCGAGTCCAAGGCCTACCGGCGCTTCTATCTCCACTCCACCTCGCACTGGCTGGGGCTCGATGTGCACGATGTCGGCAGCTACCGGGTCGACGGCGAGCCGCGCCCACTCGAACCTGGCATGGTGCTGACCATCGAGCCGGGGCTCTATATCCCCGACGCCGAGGATATCCCCGCGGCCTATCGCGGTATCGGCATTCGTATCGAGGACGACGTGGTGGTGACCGCTGGTGGTGGAGAGGTGCTGACCGCCGGCGTGCCCAAGGCCGCCGACGAGATCGAAGCGCTGATGGCGGCGGCCAGGACGTGACGAAGAGGCCGGGCCGCACCGGCCCGTGCTGAGGAGACTAGTGCCCATGAGTGAAGCGACACAACCGGTGCAGGTCGACGTGGCGATCATCGGCGGCGGCCTGGTCGGCGCCAGCCTGGCCTGTGCGCTGGGCGAGCTGGCCCGCGAAGAGGGGCTGCGCATCGCGATCGTCGAGGCCCAGCCGCTGCCCGCCACGGATACGTCGCCGTTGCAGCCCAGCTTCGACGTGCGGTCCAGCGCTATCGCCTACGGCTCGCGGCGCCATTTCGAGCGCCTGGCGCTGTGGTCTGACGCCGAGGACGAGGGCATGGCGGCGCAGGCCACGCCGATCCGCCATATCCATATCAGCGAGCGCGGCCAGTTAGGGGTGACCCGGCTGCACGCCGAGGATGTCGGCAGCGAGGCGCTGGGCTATGTGATCCCCAATGCCTGGATGGGCCGTGTGCTGCACCGCCGGCTCGCCGAGCTGCCACTCGACTGGCACTGTCCGGCCCGGGTCGAGGCGCTCGACGCCACTCCCGAAGGCTATCGGCTGACCCTGGACGACGGCCAGAGGCTGGAGGCCGGGCTGACCGTGCTCGCCGACGGTGGCCGCTCCGGCCTCAAGGAGCGCCTGGGGATCGAGAGCGCGCACCACGCCTACGATCAGAGCGCGCTGATCGCCACGGTCGAGACCAGCCGGGCGCATCAGGGCTGGGCCTTCGAGCGCTTCAGTAGCGAGGGGCCGATCGCGCTGCTGCCGCTCTCGGGGCGGCGCATGACGCTGGTGTGGACCTTCGAGCAGGGTGCCGAACAGGCCGCGCTGGCGCTCTCCGACGATGCCTTTCTGAGCCGGCTGCAGCACGCCTTCGGTGACCGCGCCGGGCGCTTTCAGCGGGTCGGCCAGCGTTACGCTTATCCGCTGTCGCTGGTCACCGCGCGCGAGACGATCCGCCCCGGCCTGGCGGTGCTCGGCAACGCCGCCCATGCGCTGCACCCAGTGGCGGGGCAGGGCTTCAACCTCGCCCTGCGCGGGGTGATGGACCTGGCCGCCGAGATCCAACGTGCCCGGGCCGAGGAGCGCTCGCCGGGGGATGCCAGCGTGTTGGCGGCATTCGAGGCGCGGCGCAGCGCCGACTATCGCCAGATCGTGCGCTTCAGCGACGGCTTGATCCGGCTATTCGGCCTGAACTACCCGCTGATGGGGCAGGCGCGCGGGCTGGGGCTGGGTGGGCTCAACACCGTCGCGCCGCTCAAGCGAATGGTGGCGAGACGAGCCATGGGGCTCGAGAGATGACGATGAGCAAGACGGGAGATCCGACATGACACAGCCAACCAGCGACGTGCTGATCGTCGGCGGCGGGATGGTCGGCGCCACGCTGGCGCTGCTGCTGGGCGAAGCCGGCTGGCGGGTCGCGCTGTTCGATGCCGCGCCGCCCGCCGAACGGGCGACGCCGCCTGGCAAGGGCGCGCCGGCCCTGCGGGTGAGCGCGCTGACCGCCGCCTCGCAGCGGCTGCTGGTGTCGCTCGGCGTCTGGCCCTGGGTCGCCGCCCGGCGCGTCGCGCCCTATCGCCGCATGCAGGTGTGGGACGGTGAGGGCGGTGGCGAGATCGGCTTCGATGCCGATGACGTCGGCGTCGAGGCGCTGGGCCATATCGTCGAGAACGATCTACTGGTCGCCGGGCTCGAGGCGCGGCTCGAGGCGCTGCCCCAGGTCACCTGCCTGCGCGGCGTGCGCCTGACCGGCTACACCCGCGAGGCGGGGCAGGCGGTGGTCACCCTGGACAGCGGCGAGCAGTGGCGTGCGCCGCTGGTGGTGGGCGCCGATGGGGCTCACTCGCCGCTGCGCACCCTGGCGGGCATCGCGCTCTCCGCCCGCGATACCGGCCAGGCGGCGGTGGTCACCAGCGTACGCTGCGAGCATGGCCATGCGGGCACCGCGCGCCAGGTCTTCCTGCCCAGCGGCCCGCTGGCGTTTCTGCCACTGGCGATCGATGGCGCAGCGCACCACTGTTCGATCGTGTGGTCGACCACGCCGGCGGAGGCCCGCCGGCTCACCGCACTGGGCGAGCAGGAGAGCGGGCCCGCGGCGCTGGCCGGAGAGCTCGAACGGGCCATCGACGGGCGCCTGGGGCGGCTCGAAGTGATCGATGCCGCGCCTCACTTTCCCATCGTGCAGCGCCACGCCAGCGACTATGTCGCCGAGGGCCTGGCGCTGATCGGCGATGCCGCCCACACCCTGCATCCGCTGGCCGGGCAAGGGGTCAATCTGGGGCTGATGGACGCCGCGGTGCTGGCGGAGGAGTGGATACGCGCCCGCCAGCGCGGGGCCGAGCCCGGCGACCCGCGCATTCTGGCGCGCTATGCGCGGCGCCGGCGCGGCGAGAACGCGGCGATGCTCGCCGCCATGCAGGGTTTCCAGCGGCTCTTCGGCAGCCGTCAGCCGGCGCTGCGGCTGGCGCGCAACTGGGGGCTCTCCGGGGTCGACCGGCTGCCGCTGCTCAAGCGCCTGCTGATCCGTCAGGCGCTGGGCGAATATGGCGACGTGCCACAGCGGTGTCGGTAGTGGCTCATTGCGCGGCGCGAATCGATGCCAATTGATTCGACAGCTTGGGCAGCTCGTCCTGGATGATGCTCCAGATCGTGTCGTCGTCGATGCCGAGATAGGCATGCATCAAGCGATTTCGCGTCGCCACGATAAGGCGCCAGGGGATCTCGGGATGGCGCTGGCGGACGGTATCGGGTATGCGAGTCGCGGCCTCGCCCAGTAGGGCTAGATTGTGCAGGGTGGCGTCGTAGGTCAGCTCGCTGGCGACGAATGACGCCTGGTCGAGCCCTTGGGTATAGCTCGTGATCTTCTCGATGAAACCGATCATGTCATCGAGATAGAAACGCCATTCACGTTCAGGCGTGCGCCGGGACATGCACCGCCTCGCGCTCGACTCGGGGCCTGAGTTCAGCGCGAAGCGCCTTGTCGGTGACCAGATCCACGGGCCTGCCCAGCAGATCCTCGAGATAGAACTGCAGACCGAAGTAGCGCGCCGAGGTCGCCGGCCCCTGGAAGCTGACGAGGATGTCGATATCGCTCTCCGCCGCCGCCTGGTCGCGAGCGACAGACCCGAACAGCGCCAGCGACTCGACCTGGAACTTTGCCACCAGTGTGGGCATATGATCGCGTAGTCGCCGTAGTGTTTCACTTCGATTCATGTCGACGCCTCCGTCTCCACGACGCTCTCTACGTTACTTTATATACTCCATTTATACGCCCACTCTCACTCCCGTTCCCATTCTCGCTCCCCTTCATCGATCGACGCTCGGCCAGCGCTCGGTTCAGTCGGCGGTCTCGCGCTCGGCTGCGCTTGGTTTGGCCGACGCGCGGGCCGAGTGAACCACGTTGAGCGCCTTGAGCAGGTTGAGCGCTTCGCTCAACTGATAGTCGTTGGCGGCGATGGGCGTTTCCGGGGCGTTGCGCTGCGCGCTGGGGCTGGCGTTCTGCAGGTGGCCGCGCAGATCGGATTCGCGCAGCTGGAAGCCGGGGGTGTCGTCGACCTCCAGCCGGCCGCGCACTACACGCACGTCCGGGGTGATGCCCTCGGCCTGGATCGAGCGCCCGCTGGGGGTGTAGTAGCGCGCCGTGGTCAGCTTGAGGCCATCGCCGTTGCCCAGCGGCAGTACCTGCTGCACCGAGCCTTTGCCGAAGCTCTGGGTGCCCATCAAGACCGCCCGCTGCTGATCCTGCAGTGCACCGGCGACGATCTCCGCCGCCGAGGCGCTGCCGCCGTTGATCAGCACCACCAGCGGCACGTCCGGCGCCAGGGTGGCAGCGTGGGCGGTGAAGCGCATGTCGTCGTCGACCAGGCGGCCCTTGGTGTAGACGATCAGGCCGCTGGAGAGGAATTGATCGGCGACCTCGGTGGCGCTGGAGAGCACGCCGCCGGGATTGTTGCGCAGGTCCAGCACCAGCCCCTTGAGCGGCCCCTTGGCGGTGAGCGCTGCGAGCGCCTCACGCGTCTGGTCGCCGGTACGGCTCTGGAACTGGCTGATGCGCAGGTAGCCGTAGCCGGGCTCGAGCTCGCGCTGGGTGACGCTCTCCGACTGGATTGACTCACGCTGCAGGTCGAAGGTGCGCGGCGTCTGCTCGCTGTCGCGCAGGATGGTCAGTTGGATGTGGCTGCCGGGGTCGCCGCGCATCAGGTCGACCGCTTCCTGCAGCGTCAGGTTCTCGGTGGGCGTGCCGTCGATGGCGACGATACGGTCGCCGGGCTGGATACCCGCCTTGGCCGCCGGCGTGTCGTCGATTGGCGAGATCACCGTGAGCTGGTCGTCGCGCAGCCCGACCTCGATGCCGACGCCGCTGAACTCGCCCTCGGTGGTTTCACGCAGCGCCTCGAAGGCATCGGCATCCAGATACTCCGAGTGTGGGTCGAGCTGGCTGAGCATGCCGCGCATGGCGTTGCGCAGCAGGGTCTTGTCATCGACCTCCTCGACGTAGGCGCGCTTGATGCGTTCGAAGACCTCGGCGAAGGTCTGCACGTCCTTGACCGGCAGGTCGTCGTCGGCGGGCTGGCGTGTCGCGGCCGGTTCGGCGGCCAGCGCCGCACCGGGAATGGCCAGGGCCAGGCTCAGGGCGCAGGCGGCGGGGGCGAGCCACCGGCGACGAGCCAGGGCATTCGGGCGGGTGGGTGTCATGCGGTCTCCGCGACTCGGGCTGGATGAGGGGCCGCTGGCGCCGACGGGGGCTGCCACCCGGCGCTACGTCAATACGGCTGGCCGGATGATGGAACGGCGTTTGATAACCCCAGCATAGCGCCTCCCGGGGCGGATGTTAACGCGGCGTAAGACGGGAGTGGCTCAGCGCTTGGCCATCCAGCGGTTGGGGTTGATCGGCTCGCCGTTCTGGCGCACCTCGAAGTAGAGCGCGGGGCGGGTCTGGCCGCCGGTGTCGCCCACGGCACCCACGGTCTGGCCGTTGGAGACCTGCTGGCCGGGGGTGACCGTGAACTGCTGCAGATGCGCGTAGAGGGTGAGCACGCCATCGCCGTGGTCGAGGATCAGCAGGTTGCCGAAGCCACGCATCCAGTTGGCGAACACCACGCGCCCGGCATGCACCGCCTTGACCGCGCTGCCGGCGGCGGCACCGATCAGCACACCGTTGCGATCGACCCCATCACCGTCGCCATAGTTCGAGAGCACGCGCCCCTGTACCGGCCATGGCAGATCGCCTCGGGTCTTGCGTATGGCGGTCGAGGGCGGCGGCTGCTTGAGCTTGGCCAGTTCCTGCTGCATGCGATCGAGCAGCCGCTCGACGTGGGCGCGGTCCTGGTTGAGATCCTCCAGCCGCGACTGCTCGCTGGCATAGCGCGAGTCGAGCTTGGCGACCAGCGTCTGGCGCTGGCGCAGGCTGGTGGCCAGGCGTTCGCGCTGCTGGTCGAGATCGCGCTGCACCTGATCGAGCCGCTGGCGGCGTTGGTCGATCGCGGCCAGGTTCTGGTCGAGCTGTCGGTTGAGATCGCGCAGCTTGTCGAGGCGTGCCTGGCGCGCCTGCGAGATCGCATTGAGATAGTGCTGCAGGCGATCGACTTCGGCGGGGTCGTCCTGATTGAGCAGCAGCTTGAGCTGCGGCGTGGTGCCGAGCCGATAGAGGGCGTCGAACTGCTGCGCCAGGGCCTGGCGCTGGCGATGGCGCTCGGCGTCCAGGGTCTGGCGCTGGGCGCTGAGCGTGGCCACCTGGTCGTCGAGATCGTGGCGCTCGTTCTGGAGCGCGTCCATGCGCTTGTGGATCGCGCCGATCGCGGTCTCCACCGTCTCGAGCTGGCTCTGGGCGTCGCCGCGCGCCGCCTGGGTCTGCTTGAGCTTGCCCTGCAGCGCTTCGATATCGGTGGCCAGGCTATCGAGACGCGCGCGCGCCTCCTGCGGGTTGGCCTGACCCCACGCCGGGCCGGCCAGCAGCAGGCTGCCGGCCAGCACGATCACCCCCAAACGCAGACCCCCGCGCGTCACGAGCGCCGGGGTCCTGCGGTGTCACGTTGCACTGCCGCCATGCCCGCGTCAGGCCCCCTCGATCAGCACGTTGCCGGTCATCTCCTCGGGAACCGGCTGGTGCAGCATATGCAACAGCGTCGGCGCGAGATCGCACAGGCGGCCATCCGCCTGCAGCGTGGCCGCGTCGTCCTGGCCATCCCGATGCACGTAGACCAGCGGCACCATGAAGGTGGTATGCGCCGTGTGCGGGTTACCGGTCTTGGGGTCGGTCATCAGCTCGGCGTTGCCGTGGTCGGCGGTGACCAGGCACTCGCCGCCGGCCTTCTGGATCGCCTCGACCACCCGGCCGAGACAGACATCCACTGCCTCTATCGCTTTGGTGGCGGCGTCGAGATCGCCGGTGTGGCCGACCATGTCGCCGTTGGCGTAGTTGCAGATGATCAGGTCGTACTTGCCGCTTTCGATTGCGCCGACCAGGGTGTCGGTCAGCTCATAGGCGCTCATCTCCGGCTTCTCGTCGTAGGTTCTGACGTCCTTCGGCGAGGGGATCAGCTCGCGATCCTCGCCGTCGAACGGCTCCTCGCGGCCGCCGGAGAAGAAGAAGGTGACATGGGCGTACTTCTCGGTCTCGGCGATGCGCAGCTGCTTGAGACCATGGCTGGCGGCGACTTCGCCCAGGGTGTTGACCAGATCCTTGGGCGGAAAGGCGACCGGCGCATCGATGTCGTCGGCGTACTGGGTCAGCATCACCAGCCCCTCGCCCGCGAGCTTAAGCCGCTCGCCGCGGTCGAAGCCGTCGAAATCCGGATTGACGAAGGCGCGGGTCAGTTCGCGCGCGCGGTCGGCACGGAAGTTGAGGAACAGCGCGGCGTCACCCTCGGCGATGGCGCGCTTGTCACCGTTCGGGCGTACCGCGGTGGCGCTGACGAATTCGTCGGTCTCGCCGCGGTCGTAGGCCGCTTCCAGCCCCGCCTCGGCGCTCTCGGCGACCTGCTCGGCCTCGCCGAAGGCCACCAGGCGGTAGGCTTGCTCCACCCGGTCCCAGCGGTTGTCGCGGTCCATGGCGTAGTAGCGGCCCACCAGCGAGGCGACGAAGCCGTTGTCGCCGCCGACCAGCTCGGCCAACTTGGCGTTGGCGCGCTCGATCGAGGCGCCGGCGCTCTTGGGCGCAGTGTCGCGGCCATCGGTGAAGGCGTGCAGGTAGATGCGCTTGGCGCCGCGGTCGGCGGCGAGTTCGGCCACCGCCAGCAGGTGATCTTCGTGACTATGCACGCCACCCGGCGAGAGCAGCCCCATCAGATGCACCGCGCGGTCATTGGCGACGGCGTCGTCGATCGGCGTGGTCAGCGCCGCGATCTCGCCCAGCTCGCCATCCTCGATCGCCTTGGTGATCCGGGTGAAGTCCTGATAGACGATGCGCCCGGCGCCGATGTTCATGTGGCCCACTTCGGAGTTGCCCATCTGCCCCTCGGGCAGACCGACATAGGGGCCGTCGGTGTGGATCAGGGTATTGGGGTAGTCGCGCTTGAGCCGATCCATCACCGGCGTCTCGGCCCTGGCGACCGCATTGGCGGCGCTATCGTCGTTCTGGCCGTAGCCGTCGAGAATCAAGAGCGCCACGGGGCGCGGCGTGGAAGTCTCTGCCATGACAAGCCTCGGTAAGATCGGATGAACGGAAAACACACAGGGTGACGATACGCACGGCGGCGCGGCGGGCGCGCCCCGGCCTCGCAGCATAGCGTACCCATGGGAGATAGCGCACCCGCGGTATCGGCTCGGCCGGCGTGCGCCTCGTCTCGGCTGCCGCCTCGTGTATAATGGCCGGCGCCCGAAAACGGGCCGTGAGTTTCAGCCAGCGTGGTGCTCTTGCCTGGGTTCAGGTGCCGCGCCAGCGCTTGGCCACGCGCGCCAGGAACCGCGCCGCCGCGTCTTGCGGCCCGGCGCTTCCCGGCCCCAGCATTCCCGCTTTGAGAGTGTCGGCAGACCCATGATCGATCAGTTGTTCGAATTCATTGAAAATCATCCGCTGCTGGTCAGCGCCTTCCTGGTCGTGCTGCTCGCGTGGCTGGCGTTCGAGGCCAAGCGGGGCAGCGCTTCCGGCGTCTCCACCAGCGAGGCGACCACGCTGATCAACCGCGAAGATGGCGTCGTCATCGATATCCGCGACAGCGCCGAGTTCAAGGCCGGCCATATCGCCGGCGCCAAGAACGTGCCCCAGGCCCGCCTCAAGGAGCGCCTGGGCCAGTTGGAGAAGCACAAGGACCAGCCCGTGGTGGTGGTCTGCAAGCATGGCCAGAGCTCGGCGGCTGCGGTCACCGAGCTGAGCCAGGCGGGCTTCTCGCGGGTCTACAAGCTCAAGGGCGGCATGGCCCAGTGGCAGGCCGACAGCCTGCCGGTGGTCAAGCGCTGAGCCGACCCGATACGCGCCCGTCCGCGGGCCACACGCCAACCGCTCCGATCTCATCCAAAGGAAACGCACCATGGCGGAAGACAACAATCAGCAGGGCACGCAGGAACAGCAGCTCCAGTTCTCCCTGCAGCGCATCTACGTGAAGGACATCTCGTTCGAGGCCCCCAACTCCCCGCGCGTGTTCCAGCAGCCGTTCAAGCCCAAGGTCGGTCTCGATCTGGACACCACCAGCGAGTCGGTCGGCCAGGATCTCTACGAGGTCGTGGTCAAGGTGACGGCTCAGGTCTCCAACAACGAAGACGACGCCACCGCCTTCCTGGTCGAGGTCGAGCAGGCCGGCCTGTTCCGTATCGCGGGCCTCGACGGCGCGCAGCTCGACCACACCCTGGGCGCCTTCTGCCCCAACGTGCTCTTCCCCTACGCGCGGGAGTGCATCGATAGCCTGGTCGGGCGCGGCAGCTTCCCGCCGCTGATGCTGGCGCCGGTCAACTTCGAGGCGATGTACGCCCAGAAGCAGCAGCGCGCCGCCCAGGCCAGCGACACCACGCAGTAAGCGCGCCATGGCCATGCCGCGTATTCATGTCGCCGCCGACTTCCGGGTCGGCGGCGACGTCGTTCTGCCCGAGGGGCCCGCGCGCCACGTGGCGCTGGTGCTGCGCCTGGGCGAGGGCGCGCCGCTGGTGCTCTTCGACGGTGCCGGGCTCGAAGCTCACGCCCGCCTGATCGAGGCCGGGCGCAAGCGCGTGGTCGCGCGCGTCGAGTCGCTCGCATCCGGCCGCGGCGAGTCACCGCTGGCGGTGCATCTGGGGCAGGCGATCTCCAAGGGCGACCGCATGGATTATGCGATCCAGAAAGCGGTGGAGCTGGGCGTGGCGGCGATCACCCCGCTCTACGTCGAGCGCGGCGATGTGCGCCTGAAAGGCGAGCGCGAGGCCAAGAAGCTCGCCCACTGGCAGGGCGTGGCGGTCAGCGCCTGCGAGCAGTGCGGGCGCGCCAGCGTGCCACGGGTGCATCCGCCGCAGATGCTGGACACCTGGCTCGCCGCGCGTGACGAGCGCCTGCGTCTGGTGCTCCACCCCGCCACCGACGACAGCTGGCGTCAGGCCGAGGCGGTCGACAGCGCCGCACTGCTGATCGGCCCCGAAGGCGGCCTCACCGACGCCGAGGTCGCCGCCGCGCAGCATGCCGGCTTCCAGCCGCTCACCCTCGGCCCGCGCATCCTGCGCACCGAAACCGCCCCGGTAGTGGCATTGACGCTGCTGCAACATTACTTCGGCGACCTGTAGGCTGCGTACGTCACCTGCCTGCGCTCGCCGATTTTTCCTATCTATCCTCTTCTCGTACCTACCCTCTTTTCGTATCCACCCTCTTTTCTTATCTACCTTGAGCGGGGCCGCGAGTCGCACCGGGAGAGCCGGGCGCCGGCGGCCCCTGCCTGTCAGGCGTGGCTAAGAGCGGCCGCGGATGACGCCGCGTTGCCATCCTCGGTCGTGGCACGGTTGACCAGCTCGCGTGCTTTCCGCGTGGCGTCGTGGATCTCGTTGGCCAGTTTGCGCACTTCGCTGGCGACCACCGCGAACCCGCGCCCGCTCTCTCCCGCCCGCGCGGCTTCGATGGTCGCATTGAGCGACAGGATATTGGTCTGATCGGCAATGCGCTGAATGGTCGAGACGATATCGTCGACGCTGGCGATGGTCCGTTCCAGCCGGGCCTGCTGCGCCTGCTGTGCCTCTTGCATCAGTGACTGCTCGTGCTGAGCATGGATATCCACCAGCGCCCCGACCACGCGCAGCGGCCGGCCGTCGGCATCGCGCCGGGTCTGACCCCGCCCGCGGAACCAGCGATAGGCGCCGTTCTTGCACTTGAGGCGGAAGGTGATGTCGTAGGGTGTCTGCCCCGAATAGTCGTTCAAGTGATTGCCGAACGCCTGGATGGCGCCCTCCTTGTCCTCGGGGTGCAGGCGGCCGGACCAGCTCTCCAGCACGTCCGGGAACTCCTCCACGGTCTCGAATCCCAGCAGGCGGCGGAACTGCGGCGACCACCAGAATGGATTGTTGGGATTGACCGGGTCACCGGCGATCACCTCCATGTCCCACAGACCGTCATTGAGCATTTCGCGCGAGAGTTCGAAGCGGGTCACGACCTTGTCGAGTTCGGCCTCGCGCAGCGTCTGGTCGTGGATGTCACGCAGTGAACCGGCAACGATCAGCGGCGCGCCGTGGGCATCGCGCAGGGTATCGCCCTGGGCGCGGAACCAGCGGTAATCGCCGCTGCGGGTGGCGAGCCGATATTTAACGTCGAACGGCGTGCGCCCGCTGCTGTCCGCCAGGTGGGCCTTGAACGCCGCCAGGGTGCGCGCCTTGTCTTCCGGATGCAGCCGGTCCGACCAGCTACCCAGCACGTTGGGGAAGTCCTGAGTATCGCGAAAACCGAGCAGACGGCGGAACTGCTGCGACCACTGGAACGGATTGCTCGGGTCGGCGGCGTTACCGTTGCGCACGGTCATGTCCCAGAGACCGTCGGAGGTGACATCGCAGATCAGGTCGAAGCGCTGCTGGAGGTGTTCCAAGGCCTCGGCGGTCTCGGTATCGCCGCTGTCGCCGGCGCGGTCGATCAGCTCGGCGATGCGCTCGACGATGGGGCCCAGGCGGCGTGACTCGCGTGTATTGCCGAAGCTCGGGGCTTCACCGAATTCGAGCTGTGTCAGCAGGCGGGAGAGCGCCTGGGGTGTCTTGGAGGTAATGGGCCAATGCATCGTCCCGGAGTCCTTTCCTGATTTCGAATTAAAGTTCGAGTGCTGGGCGGGAGATTATCGGCCTGAAGTAAATTTAATGTAGGGCGCCTGTGGTGAAACTTGCGCTTGCAGACGCATTGCCGGCCTAGGTGGAGCGCTGGAGACGAGCGGGGGCATTCAATGCGTGGCACGCTCGCGGCGGTAGTCGCGGGGTGCCACGCCCATCACCTTCTTGAACTGACGCGAGAAGTAGTAGGGGTCGTCGTAGCCCAGGTCGGCGGCGATCTGGCCTACGCCGAGCGGGGTGACATCGAGCAGGTAGCAGGCGCGGCTGATCTTGAAGTGCTGGAACGCCTGCATCGGCGTCTGCCCGGTCTGGCGCTTGTACTCGCGGATGAACTGGCAGCGCGAGAGCTCGCTGGTGGCCTCGACCAGGGTGGCGAGTTCCACCCGGTGGTCGAGGTGCGCCTGCAGCCAGGCGTTGACTCGGGCGACGTCCAGCGCCGCATGGCGAGCCTCGCGCTGATGGCGCACCAGGGCGATGTAGGTCAGCAGCGCCTTGAGCTGATTGGCGGCGTGGATCAGCGGCAGCGTGCGAAAGCGTGTCACCACCGACAGCAGCAGCTCCCACTCGGCGACGATTCGCGGATGGTGGCCGATAGGGATACACACCTCGTCGTGCGATTCGGCGATGGCATCGAAGTAGTCCGCCGCCGCCGTCCCGCCCAGGTGCACCCAGTAGATCGTCCACGGATCACGTGGATTGGCGCGGTAACGATGCGCGCGCTGCGGGCGCAGCAGCAGCACGTCGCCGGCGCGCACCGGAAAGAGCTGACCCGCGCACTCCACCATGCCTGACCCCGCCTCGCAGTAGATCAGCAGATGGTCGCGCGGGGCCGGCCGCCGCATCTGGTGGCCGGCGGCGTGGGGATAGAAGCCGACTCCATGGGGCAGACACTCACGGCACAGCGGGTGGGTCTCCAGCGTGGCGATCGCCGCCTGGGGGATCACCACCCGTCGCCCGCTCAGCGGCAGCGGCCAGGGCGAGGTCTGGGCCGACAATGGTGGCAACGGCTGGCGCAACATTGTCCATCTCCCGGCAATTTCCACCATCTTATGATCGCCAGGCGCGTGGTACACCTTAGCCATTGATCGAACGGCCCGGCTCGACACGGCTCGGGATCACCCTAGAAGGCGGACCGCGCGGCGCTGCCGGTGGCATCCACGTCACGATGGCCATTGGCGTCAGCTCGGTCTGTCAGCGCTTCAGGAGCTGACCATGACCTTGAGACTGCCTCAACTGATCGCGGGCGAATTCGCCCAGAGCGAGAGCGAACACTGGATCGCGGTCACCGACCCCGCCACGCAGCAGGTGCTGTGCGAGGCGCCGGCGGCGACCCCGGAGGAGATCGAGCGCGCCGTGGCCTCGGCGCGGGCGGCCTTCGAGCGCTGGCGCGAGGTGCCGGTGAGCGAGCGGGCACGCTTGATGATGCGCTACCAGGCGCTGCTCAAGGCCCATCAGGCGGAGATCGCTGCGGGTCTCTCGCGGGAGACCGGCAAGACCTTCGAGGATGCCAAGGGTGACGTGTGGCGCGGGATCGAAGTGGTCGAGCAGGCCGCCAACGTGGCGTCGCTGATGATGGGCGAGACGCTGGAGAACGTGGCCCGGGGCATCGATACCCACTCCTGGACCCAGCCGTTGGGCGTGTGCGCGGGGATCACCCCGTTCAACTTCCCGGCGATGATCCCGCTGTGGATGTTCCCGCTGGCGATCGCCTGCGGCAACGCCTTTGTGTTGAAGCCCTCGGAGCAGGACCCGATGACCCCCAACCGGCTGGCGGAGCTGTTTCTCGAAGCCGGCGCGCCGCCGGATCTGCTGCAGGTAATCCACGGTGGCCGCGAGCAGGTCGATGCGCTGCTCACGCACCCGCAGATCGCCGCGGTTTCGTTCGTCGGCTCGGTGGCGGTGGGCCAGCACGTCTACCGTACCGCCACCGACCATCTCAAGCGCGCCCAGTGCTTCGCCGGGGCCAAGAACCACATGGTGGTGATGCCGGACGCCGCCCCCACCCAGGTGGTCAACGCCCTGGTGGGGTCCGCCTGCGGTGCCGCCGGCCAGCGCTGCATGGCGATCAGCGTGGCGGTGTTCGTCGGCAGCGCGCGCGAGTGTATCGAACCGCTCACCGCCGCCTTCGCCGAGCTGCGCCCCGGCGCCTGGGACGATCCCGATGCCGCCTACGGCCCGCAGATCAGCCCTCAGGCCAAGGCGCGGATTCTCGATCTGATCGCCCGCGGCAAGTCCGAAGGGGCGACCTGCCGGCTGGATGGCAGCGACTGCCAGGTGGCCGGGCTGCCCGATGGCAACTGGGTGGGGCCGACGCTGTTCACCGAGGTCACCCCGCAGATGGCGATCTACCGTGAGGAGATCTTCGGTCCGGTGCTCTGCTGTATCTGCGTCGACACCCTCGACGAGGCGATCGCGCTGGTCAACGCCAGCCCCTACGGCAACGGCACCTCGATCTTCACCGCCAGCGGGGCGGCGGCGCGGCGCTATCAGCAGCGGGTCGAGGTGGGCCAGGTGGGCATCAACGTGCCGATCCCGGTGCCGCTGCCGTTCTTCAGCTTCACCGGCTGGAAGGGCTCGTTCTACGGTGATCAGCACGCCTACGGCAAGCAGGCGGTGCGCTTCTACACCGAGACCAAGACGGTCACCAGTCGCTGGTTCGAGGAGCAAGACGTGGCCGGGCCCAATCTTTCCATACAGCTGCAGTGAGACGCCGCCGCGGCCAGCCTCCCAGGTCTCTCGGCGGATAGGTCAGGGCCTGGGGCAGATACGTGAGAACGAGAGAGACGGGTAGGTCAGGACGAGAGACGGATACGCCATCTCAGGGGAGAGTGGACGATGAACATCGCATTTTTCGGTGTCGGTAACATGGGCGGGCCGATGGCCGCCAATCTGGTCAAGGCGGGGCATACGGTGCGTGTCTTCGATCTGCTGCCGGCGCTGGTCGAGGCGGCGGTGGCCAGCGGTGCGAGCGCTGCCGCTACGCCGCGTGAGGCGGTCACCGGGGCCGAGGTGGTGATCAGCATGCTGCCCTCGGCGGCGGCGGCCCAGGGGCTCTATCTGGGCGACGGCGCCGCTGACGCCGGCCTGCTCGAGACGATCGACCCGGCGGCGCTGATCATCGACTGCTCAACCATCGACGCCGCGACCTCCCGCGCGCTGGCGGCGCGTGCCGGCGAGCTGGGGCGGGTCATGCTCGATGCCCCGGTCTCCGGCGGCGTGGGCGGGGCCCGCGCCGGCACCCTGACCTTCATCTGCGGCGGCCCGGCGGCGGCGGTCGAGCGCGCCCGGCCCGTGCTGGAGACGATGGGGCGCAACGTCTTCCATGCCGGCGACAGCGGCGCCGGGCAGACCGCCAAGATCTGCAACAACATGCTGCTGGGCATTCTCATGGCGGGCACCGCCGAGGCGCTGCAGCTCGGCGTCGACAACGGCCTCGACCCCGCTGTGCTGTCGGCGATCATGGCCGAGAGTTCCGGCAGCAACTGGGCACTCAAGGTCTACAACCCCTGGCCCGGGGTGATGCCCGAGGCGCCGGCCAGCCACGACTATCAAGGCGGCTTCGGCGTCACGCTGATGAACAAGGATCTGCGTCTGGCCCAGGAGGCCGCGCTCAGGAGCCACTCGACCACGCCGCTGGGGGCGCTGGCCAAGAGTCTCTATGGCTTTCACGCTGCCGCCGGTGGCGAGGGCCACGACTTCTCCAGTATTCAGCGCTTCTATGCGCGCGGGAACGAGGCGCGCGGACATGAGTGATCGCCCTCGGCGAGAGAGCGCCATGGGTGACGACACGCAGACGCCCCGGCGCTTGGCCGGGGCGTCTGGGCTAGCTGCTCTGGGCTGGCCGCTCTGAGTGGCGTGCGCAGCGTGGCGCGCCTATCGAGCGCCGCAATGATCTGACGCGGCGCTCTAGCTTTCAGGATGTCAGGACTTCGCCTGGATCGCCTGCTCGCGCGCCTTGCGCGCCTGCTCTTCGGCATAGGTGGGGAAGTCGACATAGCCGCGGGCATCGCCACCGTAGAAGGTATCCGGGTCGAAGTCGGCCAGCGGCCAGCCGTTCTGCATGCGCTCGACCAGATCCGGATTGGAGGTGTAGAGACGCCCGAATACCGGCAGGTCGATGGTGCCTTCATCGACCAGTGCTTGTGCCTCGGCCTGATCCAGGTTGCCGGCGAGTAGCAGATTACCGTGGTAGACCTCGCGGAACCGGCGCAGATACTCGCGCGGCATCGGCGGCATGCCCTGGCCACCCTGATCGTGCAGGTGGACATAGGCCAGTCCGCGCTTGTCGAATTCACGGGCGAGATACAGATAGGTCTCACCGTTGTCGTCGTACTCCGGCATGTCGAACAGCGTGCCGAAGGGCGACAGCCGGACGCCGACCCGGTGGGCGCCGATCATCTTGCTCGCCTCGTCGACGGCCTCCAGCAGCAGGCGGCAGCGATTCTCCCGCGAGCCGCCATAGGCGTCGTCGCGGTCGTTGACGTGGGGATTGAGGAACTGCTCGAACAGATAGCCGTTGGCGCCATGCACCTCGACCCCGTCGAAGCCCGCCTCGCGGGCATTGACCGCCGCCTGGGCGAAATCGCGCACGATCTCGCGGACTTCAGCGGTCTCGAGCCGGCGCGGCTGGCTCGCCGCGAGCATGTCCGGGGTACCGGCGTCGTTATAGCCGAAGGCCATGCCACCCTGCTGCTCGCTGGGGCCGACCGGAGGCTGGCCGGCGATCTGGATCGAAGTATGCGAGACCCGGCCCACGTGCCAGATCTGCGCGAAGAAGACACCGCCGCGCTCGTGTACCGCGCGGGTCGCCTTGGCCCAGCCTGCGATCTGGTCAGGGCCGAAGATACCGGGGTTGTAGAGATAGCCCTGCCCCTGGCGCGAAATCGGCGTGCCCTCGGAGATGATCAGGCCAGCGGAAGCGCGCTGGCGATAATAGAGTGCGCCCATTTCGTTGGGGATATCGTCCGGCGCGCGCGAGCGGGTCATCGGCGCCATGACGATGCGGTTATTGAGCCGTGTGCCGTTGAGATCGAACGGTTCGAACAGCGATGCCATATCGAGAACTCCTTTCCAGACTGGCGACGGAATTGGTTGCCGGTATCGGCAGGTCGACCAAAGTCTAGTTAACGATTAGCCGACCAACCAATGTCGCTGACTACCGTTGCGATAGGCGTTGACTATACGCTGGATCTCTACCCCCCGATTGATACCCCTGATATCTCCCCCTGGCTGGATCAGAACAGCAGATAGACGACGCCGGCCAGCAGGAAGCCGACCATCGACTCCAGCGCCTGCTGCACGGTCCAGGTCATCAGCGTGGTCTTGACGTCCATGCCCAATAGCCGCCCCACCAGCCAGAAGCCGGAGTCGTTGACGTGGCCGGCGAACACCGAGCCGGCGGCGGTGGCGAGGGTGATCGCGACCACCTGCATGGCCGAGAAATCGCCGCTGGCGACGGCGGGTGCCATCAGCCCGGCGGCGGTGACCAGCGCCACCGTGGCCGAGCCCTGGGCCAGGCGCATGACCACCGCGACCAGATAGGCGGCGACGATCACCGGCATGCCCAGATCGCTCATCGAATCCGACAGCGCATCGCCGATGCCAGAGGCCTGCAGCACGCCGCCAAACATGCCGCCGGCGCCGGTGATCAGGATCACCGAGCAGATCGGCCCCAGCGAGGAGTCGACGATCTTCTCCAGCGCGCTGCCGCCTTCACCGCGGCGGCTGCCCAGTACGTAGATCGCCACCAGCACCGAGATCAGCAGCGCGATCGGCGTCTCGCCCAGCGAGGAGAGAAACTGGAACCAGGTGGCGTCGCTGTCGGCCACGCCGGCGGCGCGGGCGAAATCGAGCCCGGTGTTGAGAAAGATCAGCGCCAGCGGCAATAGCAGCAGCGCGATGACCGTGCCCACGCTGGGCGGGTTCTCGATGGTGTCGTTGTCCTGGCCGCCGAACAGGCTGACTTCGAGCTTGAAGTCGAAGCGGCTGGCGGCGAAACGCCCCCACAGGTAACCCGAGAGGTACCACATCGGGAAGGCGATCAGGATCCCCACCAGCAGTACCAGGCCCAGATTGGCACCGTAGAGCTCGGTGGCGGTGACCGGGCCGGGGTGGGGCGGCACGAACACATGCATCACCGAAAACGCCGCCGCCGCCGGCAGCGCATAGAGCAGTACCGGGCCACCGAGGCGCTTGGCCACCGCGAAGATGATCGGCAGCATCACGATCAGCCCGGCATCGAAGAAGATCGGGAAGCCCATGATCAGCGAGGCGATACCCAGTGCGAACGGTGCGCGCGACTCGCCGAACAGCGACACCATGCGTTCGGCCAGCACCTGGGCACCGCCAGAGTGCTCCACCAGCTTGCCGAGCATGGCGCCGAAGCCAACCAGCAGCGCCACCGAACCCAGCGTGCCGGCGAAGCTGTCGGTCATGGTATCGACGATGGCGCCGGCGGGGATGCCGGTGGCAAAGGCGGTCAGCAGGCTGACCAGCACCAGGGTGGGGAAGGCGTGCAGATGAAAGCGAATGATTAGAACCAGCAGCAGGGCGATCGCGGCGGCGGCGATGCCGAGCAGTGGCCCGGCCGACAGGGTTTGCGTCCAGCCGTCCATGGGAGAGACCTCTAGTAGGGAAACCTGATCTATCAAAGTGGCATGAAGTGGGCAACGACGACAGTCGACGATGGTCTTTATGTCAGATATTGAATGATCAATGTCGGACAATAGCGAGCAGGGAGTGAAAAGGGGTGAGGGAAAGGAGAGGAGAACGGAGAGGGGCGTGTTACCGATTTGAACAATCGGTCACCGCGACCAACACTGAAAGACCGACTCCTCGGATGGACACCACGACATGTACCGTCGCCTCTTTTATCTTCTCGTTCCCGTGATGCTGGCGCTGATTCTCGCCGTCGGCGTGGTCTGGCACCCCTGGCTGTGGCTGCTGCTGTTATGGGTGCCGCTGGCGCTGATCGGCTGGCGCGATCTGAGTTCCACCGCCAACGTGCTCTACAACTATCCGCTGATTGGCCACCTGCGCTACATGCTCGAGTTTGTGCGCCCGGAGCTGCGCCAGTACTTCTTCGAGTCCGAGACCAGCGGGCGGCCCTTCTCCCGTGAGCAGCGCAACCTGATCAATGCCCGTGCCGATGGCACCGGCGACACCTCGCCGTTCGGCACCATCCGTGACGTCGATGCCGCCGGCTACAACTTCTCCTTCCACTCGATGGCGCCGCGCAAAGTGCCCGACGAGCAGCGCTTCATCACCATTGGCGGCCCCCAGTGCACACGCCCCTACCGCTCGTCGCGCCTCAACATCTCGGCGATGAGCTTCGGCTCGCTCTCGGGCAACGCCATCGAGGCGATGAACCTGGGGGCCAAGCAGGGCGGCTTTGCTCACGACACCGGTGAAGGCGCGATCAGCCCCTATCACGAGAAGCACGGCGGTGATCTGATCTGGGAGCTGGGCACCGCCTACTTCGGCTGTCGCCACAAGAATGGCCGCTTCGACGCCGAGACCTTTCGCGACAAGGCGCGCCGCGATCAGGTCAAGATGGTCGAGATCAAGATCTCTCAGGGGGCCAAGCCCTCTCACGGCGGGCTGCTGCCGGGGGCCAAGGTCAATCAGGAGATCGCCAGCACGCGCCAGATCGAGGCCGGCCAGGACTGTGCCTCGCCCCCCGCGCATCCGGAGTTCTCCAACCCACGCGAGCTGATGGCGTTCGTCGCCCGGCTGCGCGAACTCTGCGACGGCAAGCCGGTGGGCATCAAGCTGTGCCTCGGTGTGCGCCACGAATTCCTGGGTATCTGCAAGGCGATGATCGAGACCGGCACCCTGGTCGACTTCATCGTCATCGATGGCGCCGAGGGTGGCACCGGCGCGGCACCGCAGGAGTTCTCGGACCGCCTCGGCGTGTTCATCGACGAGGCGCTGCCGTTCGTCGACAACGCCCTGCGCGGCGCCGGGCTGCGCGACAAGATCCGCCTGGTCGCCAGCGGCAAGGTCGCCCTGGGCTACGACATGGTGGTCAAGACCGCGCTCGGCGCCGACATGTGCAACGCTGCGCGCCCATTCATGTTCGCGGTCGGATGTATCCAGGCCCGGCGCTGCCACACCAACAAGTGCCCCACGGGCGTGGCCACCCAGGACCCCAAGCGGGCACGCGCGATCAACGTGCCGGAGAAGGCCGAGCGGGTGGCGCGCTATCACCGCGCAACCCTGGATGGCTTCGCCGCGATCACCGGCGCCATGGGGCTCGAGCGTTTCGATGCGCTGACCCCGGACCATATCCGCCACCGCAGCAGCTATGCGCCGGCGCGTGGCTATGCGGCGTTCGAGCTGCCACGGCTGACCGACGGCCAGCTGCTGGTGGATGAGATTCCCGAGGCGTGGCAGGCCGACTGGCGCGCTGCCGCCGTCGATCACTTCTGAGCCGGCGCCGGGGGCGCATGCCAGGGCGCGCGTGAACTCTGCTCATGGCGTAGGCTCTGAGATTCGATGCCAACGACGACAAGCAGGAGACGCGCGATGCGCCGCTTCCCCGGATTTCTCTATCTTGCCAAGACGCCCGATGCCGCGGGCGGAGGGGCCGACCTCGACGTGACCGCCGAGGCCGACGCGCACCGCTGGCTGGAGGCGATCGACGACCCCGCGGCGCTGGCCTGGGTCGAGGCGCACAACCGCGAGACCCTCGGCGCCCTGGGCGGCCCCGAGCTCGATACGCTGAGCGCCGAGCTGCGCGAGATCCTCGATGCCGACGACCGCATCCCCTTCGTGGTCAAGCGCGGTGAGCACTACTACAACTTCTGGCAGGATGCCGACCACCCGCGTGGGGTATGGCGGCGGACCCACTGGGCCGACTACTGCCAGGCCAGGCCGGCGTGGGAAGTGCTGATCGACGTCGACGCGCTCAACGCCGCCGAGGGCGAGAGCTGGGTGTGGCACGGCGCGCACTGCCTCGAGCCCGAGGACCCGGCGGGCACCTGGGAGCGGGCGCTGGTCTCACTCTCTCCGGGCGGAACCGATGCCGACGTGACGCGCGAGTTCGATCTCATCGACAAGCGCTGGGTCGAGGAGGGCTTCCAGCGGCCCGCGGCCAAGGGCGGGATGAGCTGGATCGACCGCGATACGGTCTATGTCTATACCGATTTCGGTGCCGATGCCGCGGGGCAGAGCGCGCTCACCAGCTCGGGCTATCCGCGCTGCGTCAAGCGCTGGCGGCGGGGGCAGCCGCTGGCGGCGGCGGAGACGCTGTTCGAGGCGGCGGAGAGTGATCTGATGGCGGTGGCCTTTCGCGATCACACCCGCGGCTTCGAGCGCGACTTCATCCACCACGCCCTGGCGTTCTACGAGCAGCGCTTGATCGAAAGGCTACCCGATGGCACCCAGTTGCCGCTCGACCTGCCGCTCTCGGCCCAGGCCAGCGTGCACCGCGAGTGGCTGCTGGTACTGCTGCGCGACGACTGGATGCCAGAGACGACCCGCTACCCCAGCGGGGCGCTGCTGGCGATCGACTACGCCGCGTTCAAGGCCGGCGCCCGCGACTTCCGCGTGCTGTTCACGCCGGATGCCCGGCGCTCGCTGGAAGGGTTCGAGTGGACCCGCCACTACCTGGTGCTGGATATCCTCGAAGACGTCAAACACCGCTTCGTGCGCCTCGAACCGCGCGTCGAGGGCGAATGGTCGAGCTTTGCCCTCGACGCCCTGCCAGCCACCGGCGAGGTCGGTCTTTCGGCGGTGGACGACGAGGCCAGCGACGAGGTCTTTGTCGTGGTTACCGACTATCTGACGCCGACCACGCTATCGCGCCTCGACCTGGCCCAGGCCGAGACCGCGTCCGTGGCACCCAGCCCGGTCAAGCAGGCGCCGGCTTTCTTCGATGCCAGCGGCATGCGGGTCGAGCAGCGCTTCGCCACCAGCGCCGACGGCACCCGTGTGCCCTATTTCCTCGTGCTGCCGGCGGGCGCTGACGACGTTTCACGTGAAACAGCGCTGCCCACGCTGCTCTACGGCTATGGCGGTTTCGAGATTTCGCTCACGCCGCACTATGCCCCCGACGTGGGGCGCTGCTGGCTCTCCCGGGGCGGTGCCTACGCGGTGGCCAACATCCGCGGTGGCGGCGAGTACGGCCCGCGCTGGCACCGCGCCGCGCTCAAGGCGGATCGCCACAAGGCGTTCGAGGATTTCGCCGCGGTGGCCGCGGACCTGGTCGCCAGCGGCGTGACCACACCGCGTCGGCTGGGCATTCAGGGCGGCTCCAACGGCGGCCTGCTGGTGGGCAACATGATCACCCGCTACCCGGACCACTTCGCCGCTGCGGTCTGTGAAGTCCCGCTGCTCGATATGCGCCGCTACCACCAGCTCCTTGCCGGCGCTTCCTGGATGGCCGAGTACGGCGATCCGGAAAGCGACGACTGGGAACGCTTCCTGAAGGACTACTCGCCCTATCATAACCTGCACGAGGGCGTGGACTACCCGGCGGTGCTGTTCACCACCTCGACCCGCGATGACCGCGTGCACCCCGGGCACGCGCGCAAGATGATGGCGAAGATGGAAGCGATGCACGCAGGTGACGTCCACTACTACGAGAACACCGAAGGCGGCCACGGCGGCGCTGCCGACAACGCCCAGCGCGCCCGTCTCGGCGCGCTGGCGTGGCGTTTTCTGTGGCAAAGACTGGGAGCGAGCTAGGGCGCCGGCCGGCGTCTTGGTGCTGCGCGTGGCGCTCGGGCATACTGAGCGCCACGCTTCTCCCGCCCGCTCGGCCGGCGGGACACACCGACACGGAAGACCTCACCGATGAGTCAGAACACCATCAAGCTGGGCGTGGTGATGGATCCCATCGCCGATATCGCCTACAAGAAGGACACCACCCTGGCACTGCTGTGGGCGGCCAAGGCCAAGGGGTGGTCGCTCTACTACCTCGAGCAGGAGGATCTCTACCTCTACGAAGGGCGCGCCATGGGCAGCGTGCGCACGCTCGATGTGCACCGCGACCCGGAGCACTGGTTCGATCTCGGCGAGCGCGAGGCGATGCCGCTGGGCGAGCTCGACGTGATTCTGATGCGCAAGGACCCGCCGGTGGACGGGCACTTCCTCAACGCCGTGCACCTGCTGGCGTTCGCCGAGCGCGAAGGCACCCTGGTGGTCAACCCGACCCGGGCGCTGTTCGAGTGCAACGAGAAGCTGTTCGCCCAGCAGTTCACCCAGTGCATCCCGCCCAGCGTGGTCTCCGCCAATGCGGCGGTGCTGCGCGCCTTCCAGGCCGAGCATGGCGATACCATCTTCAAGCCGCTCGACGGCATGGGCGGCACCGGGATCTTTCATATCGGCCCCGAGGGGCGCAACCTCGGCGCGGTGATCGAGCAGCTCACCGAGCGCGGCCAGCGCCAGATCATGGCCCAGCGCTACCTGCCTAAGATCAAGGAGGGCGACACCCGCATTCTGCTGGTCGATGGCGAGCCGGTGCCCTACGGCCTGGCGCGCATTCCCAGCGCCGGCGAGACCCGCGGCAACCTGGCCGCCGGCGGGCGCGGGGTCTCCCGCGAGCTGACCGAGCGCGACTACTGGCTGGTGGAGCAGGTCAAGCCGGCGATCCGCGAGCGCGGCCTGCTGTTCGTCGGGCTCGACGTGATCGGCGACTACATCACCGAGATCAATGTCACCAGCCCGACCTGCGTGCGCGAGATCGACGACCAGCGCGGTACCGATATCCCGGGGCTGCTGATGGCCGCGATCGAGACGCGTCTGGCTTGATTCCGCCGCGACACGACCCCATCTCGGCGTGTCCTGTCACGCTGCGCGCCAGTGAATGGCGCGCGACGCCCGGTGGCGCTGCGACTTCCGTCGCCCCGACGACAACGCCGGGATACGCGGGTGTTACACTGCAAGCTGACCTCAGGCGTGCCGGCAGGCCGGCGGCGCGCTGCGATTTCGACGGAGTCTCATGCAAAGCCTGAAACACTACTTCCTGATGGCGATGCCGCACCTGGAAGATCCCAATTTCGCCGGCACCCTGACCTATCTGTGCGACCACGATGACGATGGCACCTTGGGGGTGATCGTCAACCGGCCCTCCGAACTCACCCTGCAGGGGCTGTTCGAGCAGCTCGACATCGAGTCCGAGCCGGGGCCGCACAACGAGATCCTGGTCTACGACGGCGGCCCGACCTATCGCGACCGCGGGTTCATCCTGCACCGTGGCAGCGCCGGTGAGTGGGACTCCAGCATCCAGGTGGCCGAGGACATCGCCCTGACGACCTCGATGGACATGCTCCAGGCGATCGCCCAGCGGCGCGGCCCGGAGCACTTTCTGGTCACCCTGGGCTGCGCCGGCTGGAAGGCCGGTCAGCTCGAGGACGAGCTCAAGCAGAACACTTGGCTGACGGTCGAGGGTGACGGCGACATCCTGTTCCGCCAGCCCCCGGAGCAGCGTCTGGCCGCCGCCGCCGGGCGGCTCGGGGTCGACCTCAACCTGATGACCCGCGACGCCGGGCACGCCTGATGGCAAGCCTCGGCGGCGGCGCCAGCGACAAGCGCGGCCAGCGTCTGGTGATGGCCTTCGACTACGGTACTCGGCGGATCGGCGTGGCGGTGGGCAATGAGATGCTGGGCTCGGCCAGCGGCCTCGATCCACTGCCGGCGCGGGACGGCATTCCCGACTGGGCGCAGATCGAACGCCTGTTGGCGGAGTGGCAGCCGGACCTGCTGGTGGTGGGGCTGCCGATCCACGACGACGGCAGCGAGTCGGAGATGAGCGTGCGTGCGCGCAAGTTCGGCAATCGCTTGCACGGGCGCTTCGGCAAGCCGGTCGAGATGTTCGATGAGCGCGGCACCACCCAGGCGGCCAAGCAGATCGCCGCCCAAGGTGGCCACCGCGGCAACTACCGCGATCGCGGCGTCGACGGCATCGCCGCACAGCTGATTCTGGAGAACTGGTTCACCCGCGGGCAGGCGTGACACTGCATCCGGATGTCACGCTTGCCGCTCGATCCCGCCTGTCGCTCGATCCGGTATGTCTTATTGGGCCTTCAGCGTGCGATCGTCGACGCCGAAGGTCTCCGGCACGAACCAGCGCACCTCGCGCAGGTCGCGGGTGATCTCCTCTTCCACCTTGAGCAGGTGGGCGAAGATCGCCATGCGCATGGGGATACCGTTGTCGGTCTGGCGGAAGATCGCCAGGCGCGGGTCGCCGTTGAGATCGGTGGAGAGGTCGTTGGCGCCGGGGCGGCTGTCCCGCGGCAGCGGGTGCATGACCACGGTGGTGGGCGAGCAGCGGCGGTCGAGGAAGCCGCGGTCGACGACGAAATCGGCGGTCAGCTCGGTGAAGCTTTCGGTCATCTCCGCGGTGAAGCGCTCGCGCTGGATGCGCGTGGCGTAGATCACGTCGACATCGGCAAAGTCCTCGGCCAGGCTGGGTCGGGTCTCGATACGGTGGCCGCGGGAGGCGACCAGGTCGATCAGGTGCTGCGGCATCTCCAGCCCCGGCGGCGACACCAGGGTGATGCGCAGGGGATCGTAGAGCGACAGCAGCTTGATCAGCGAGTGCACCGTGCGCCCGTACTTGAGATCCCCGGTCAGCAGCAGATGCGCCCCCGCCAGCGGCTTGCCCAGCCGCGCGAACTCCTTGCTGATGGTATAGACGTCGAGCAGCGCCTGGCTGGGGTGCTCGCCGGGGCCGTCGCCGCCGTTGATCACCGGCACCCGGGTCGCCTCGGCGAACTCTGCCACCGAGCCCTGCTCCGGGTGACGCATGACGATGGCATCGACATAGCCGCCCATCACCCGGCTGGTGTCGTAGAGCGACTCGCCCTTGGCCATCGACGAGAAGGTGAAGCCGGTGGTGTCGCAGACGCTGCCGCCGAGGCGGCAGAAGGCGGCGTTGAAGCTGATCCGCGTGCGCGTGCTGGCCTCGAAGAACAGATTGCCGAGCACTGCCCCCTCCAGTACCCGCGTCACCTGGCGCCGCTGGGCGATCGGTTCCATGCGCTCGGCGAGGCGTATCAGATGATCCACGGCGTCGCGATTGAGAGAGTCGACGGAGAGCAGGTGCGGGGACATGGCGGACCTCACTGGCGGGTGGCGGTATCGGGGCCGGTCTGGCCGGGCGATAGTGTAGCGCCGAGGCTCGCCGGGATCATCCGTCCCGCGATCAGCCGTCGCACGTCGCGATACTTGCCCCGCGCCTCAGGCCGGCGGTTCGCTGGGGGTCTTGCCGCCGAGCCTGGCGGTGATCTCGCGGGCGGTATCGGCGACCAGCGCGGCCAGCTCGGGCAGGCGCGAGTCGTCGATCCGCGCCACCGGGCCGGAGACCGAAATCGCCGCCAGCGGCAGGCCGCTCTCGTCGTGCAGGGTGGCGGCGACGCAGTTGAGACCGATGGCGTGCTCCTCGCGGTCGACCGCATAGCCCTGGCGCCGGATCGTCTCCAGCTGGGCGCGTAGCGTGGGCAGATCGGTGAGGGTATTGGGGGTCTCGCCCTCGAGGACGCGCCCGCCCATGATGCGCGCGAACTCCGGCTCGGGCATCCACGCCAGCAATGCCTTGCCCACGCCGGAGGCGTGCAGCGGCGCGCGCGAGCCCAGGCGGGTGATCATGCGCATCATCTGCGGCGATTCGCTCTGGGCCAGATAGACCACCATGCCGTCGTCACGGATGCCCAGGTTGGCGGTCTCGCCGCTGAGCGCGGTGAGCCGACGCAGGAAGGGGCGCGCGGTGGCGACGAAATCGCGCGCCTCGAGAAAGCTGTTACCGATACGGAAGGTCTTGACGTCGATCCGCCACAGGCCGTTGCTGCCATCCTGGGTGATGAAGCCCTGCTGGTGCAGCGCCTGCAGCAGGCGGTGGGCGGTGGAAGGGGCCAGGCCGACCGCATCGGCGGCCTCCGAGAGTGCCAGCCCGTTGGGCGCGGCGGCCAGCGCTTCGAGGATGGTCAGGCCGCGCACCAGCGACTGGCTGTGGCCACCGCCGCTCTTGCCAGCACTCTTGCCGCCACCGGCGGGGCGCCCGACCGCTCGGCGCTTCTCGCCGGTGGTCCGCTGCGCTGCCGTCTCGGGTACCTGCGGTTGCGTCGTGTCCGCTGCCCGTTGCTGGTTGGTGTCGCTCGCCCGCTGCCGCTTTCGTTCCGTCACCCGCTGCCGCTCTCGTGGTTGAGATTCGTGATTGAGATTCCTGGCTGAGCCCGGCGCGCGCCATGCGGGTGGCGCCGGGCATCGTTCAGGATAACCCGAGCGGTAGTAGGCTGTCTTCGTGGGCCGACGTCAGGCGGGGGTGGCGCGCGCCTCCAGGCGCAGCAGGGCGATCCGGTGGATCTGGGCAAGCGCGGTGTGGCGCTCGGCCTCCGGGGGCTGTGCCAGGCGCTGTTCGAAGGCGTCGAGAATGGCGTGGCGGTCGAGACCGCGTACGGCGATCACGAAGGGGAAGCCGAAGCGCTCGCGGTAGGCGGCGTTGAGCTGCTCGAAGCGGGCGAACTCATCCGGGGTGCACTGGTCGAGCCCGGCCCCGGCCTGCTCGCGGCGCGAATCCGCGGTCAGGGTCGCGGCCACGGCGGCCTTGGCGGCCAGGTCCGGGTGGGCGCGGATCAGCGCGAGCTGGGCCTCGGGGGAGGCGGCGTCGATCGGTTCGCGCAGCCGCGTGGCGAGCCCCGCGGGAGTATCGTGGCGGCTATCGAGGCCGCTGTCCCAGGCGGCGGCGGCGATCCACGCCGAGTGTTCGTAGATATCACCATAGCTGGCGATGAAATCCTCGCGCGTGAGCTGGCTGGGGCGTGGGTGCAGATGATCCGACATCGGGGCCGTCCCTTGAATCTGGTATATGAAGCGCTTTGAATAGAGTCACGTTCCGTGGGGCTGGCTCTAGGGTTTGTACGAAAAGTCATCGAGCGAAGGCGAGACAAGGCAAAAATCGGCGAAAACGCGGAGTTTACAGGGTGTAAATGAGCATTTTGACCGGGCTGGCGTTCCAGCCGATTTTTAACGCCGTATTGCCGAGCGCAGGTAGTTTTCGTACAAAGCCTAAGCTACCGCCAAGCGCTCGGGTCGATCCAGCCTTTCCCGGCAGCGGGCTGTCGACGCGCGCTGGCGCCCCTTTCTCCGCTTTCGATCGCGAGGCGTGCATGAGCGATACCGACTCTGGTTACCTGACTACCCACGTGCTGGATACCGCCCGCGGTTGCCCGGCCGTGGATCTTCGCATCGAGCTCTATCGCCTCGACGGCGAGCGCCGTACCCGGCTGTCGACGCTCCGGACCAATGCCGATGGGCGCAGCGACGCACCGCTACTGGCCGGCGCCGAGTTCCGCGCCGGCTGCTATGAGCTGATCTTCCACGCCGGCGACTATCTCGCCGCCAGCGGCGCGCCGGGGGGCTTTCTCGATCTCATCCCGATCCGCTTCACGGTCGATGCCCCCGGCGAGCACTACCACGTGCCGCTGCTGCTCTCACCCTTCGGCTACTCGACCTACCGCGGCAGCTGATCTGCCGCGGCGTGGGCAGCCCACGGCCCGGCCAATACAATCGCAAGGATGCACTCAAGGAGTCTGACAGCATGGGGAAACGCGCCGATGCCACCACGGCGGCGAGGCAGACGCCTGCGGCCAAGCCCGCGCGCCGTCGCGGGGCGGGCAAGGCCGGCGACGGTGCCGAGCGGCATCAGGAGATCTACCGGCGTATCCGCGAGGCGATCGTCGAACACCGGCTCAAGCCGGGGGCGCGCCTGCGCGAGGATGCCCTGGCCGAGGTCTTTGGCGTCAGCCGCACCGGCATCCGCAAGATCCTGCAGCGTCTGGCGCTGGAGCACCTGGTCACGTTGACCCCGCGCCGCGGCGCCAGCGTCGCCCGGCCGAGCATCGAGGAGGCGCGCGATGTCTTCGCCGCGCGCCAATTGGTGGAGTGTCAGCTGATGCCGTGGGCCGCCCGGCGCCTGACGCCGGCAGACGTCGCGGCGCTGCGCGAGCTGGCGGCGAGCGAGCGGCGCGCACTGCGCGCCGGGGAGCAGAGCCAGGCGATCCAGCTCTCGGCGCGCTTCCATCAGCGTCTCGCCGAGCTGGCCGGCAACGCCCCGCTGGCGGAGTTCATCGAGCGTCTCTGCTCGCGTTCGTCGCTGATCCTGGCGGTCTACGGCGGGCGTGGTCATCTGGGCTGTGAATCCCATGACCACGACGAGTTGGTGACGCTACTCGAGAGCGGCCGCGGCGAGCGCGCGGTGGCCTTCATGCAGCGCCATCTCAAGGCGATCGAGGCCTCGCTCTCCATTCATGACGAAGCGGATGAGGCACCGGATTTCTATACGATATTTTCATCCTGACAGGTGCCCTGCCGAGGCATCGTCGACACGCAAACCCCCGCCGATGGCGGGGTTTTTTGTGGCAGGGTCGCGCTCACCGATCAGGTGGCCACCGCCTTGCGTTCGGGCTGTTTCATCATCAGCAGGTAGTAGAGCCCGCCGCCCAGGGCGGCGCCGATCAGCCAGGCGTAGCCGCCCAGCACTTGTAGTGCCGGTACCCACACCGAGGCGATGGAGAACAGCGCGGCCAGGCCGAAGGCGAACAGGGCACGCCGGTTCCAGCCCTTGACGTAATGGTAGGCGCCACCGGGGTCGCTCGAGAACATGTCCTGGATATCCAGCCGCTGGCGCCGCACCAGGTAGTAGTCGACCACGATGATGCCGTAGAAGGGCGCGATCACGGCGCCGAGCGCATTGACGAAGCCGGGGATGCCGATGTGGCTGATCACGGCGACCCACAGCGCACCGACGAAGAAAGCGATCACCGCGGTGATCAGCCCGCCGACGCGAAAGCTGATCCGGCGCGGGAAGAGGTTGGCCAGGTCATAGGCCGGCGGAATGAAGTTGGCCACCAGATTGATACCGACGGTCGCGGCGAAGAACGTGACCGCGGCGAGCAGCGTCAGCGGCAGTGAGTCGACTCGCTCGATGATCTCGGAGGGGTTGGTCAGCGGTACGCCGAACAGCACCAGGGTGCCGGCGGTGATGATCAGGGCGATGAAGGAGAAGATGGCCACGTTGAGCGGCAGGCCCAGCAGGTTGCCGAGCTTCATGTCGCGTTCGCTTCTGACGAAGCGCGAGAAGTCGCCGAAGTTGATCACCACCGCCGCGAAGTAGGCGATCATGGTGCCGGTGATCGTCAGGAAGGCGCCCATGGCGCTGCCCTGATAGTCGCTGCTGGTGCTGAAGATGGTGCTGACCGCGGGCAGCAGGTCGCTACCGGCCTGGAACCAGACGACGATCATCAGCACGAGCATGACGACATAGACCAGCGGCCCCGCCCAGTTGAGGAAGTGCTTGATCTTGTCGACGCCCTGCCAGAACAGCGTGATCTGGAACAGCCAGACGACCACGAACGACAGCCAGCCGATGGCCGACAAGCCCAGCCACTGCCCGCCGGGGTCGCCGAACAGCGCCGTCAGCAGCAGCGTCAGGGCGGTCGAGGCGAAGTAGGTCTGCACCCCGTACCAGAAGATACCGATGATCGCGCGTAGCATGGCCGGCAGGTTGGCGCCGCGCACGCCCATGCTGGCACGGATCATTACCGGAAAGGGAATGCCGTACTTGACGCTGGGCCTGCCGCTCAGATTGACCAGCCACATCACCACGAAGCCGGCAAGGATGATCGCCGCCATCACCGCCCAGCCGTTGAGGCCGTAGGAGATGAACAGCGAAGCGGCCAGGGTGTAGCCGAACAGACTCTGGATGTCGTTCGCCCAGACATTGAATATCTCGAACCAGCCCCAGCTACGCTTGTGCTTCGGCAGAGGGGCAAGGTCTTCGTTGAAGAGCGTCCGGTCGATATGCCGGATGTTCAATTCTTGGTCGGTCATGGTGAAGGCCAGTTGTCATTGTGATTGATGCCAGGCCCTGTGCTGCGCAGCGCCCGCTCTCGGAGAGCATCCTTGCCCGCCCTGTCGTCGTTCCCGATGTCCTCGATGCCCTCGATGCCGTGGCCTCAGTCGCAAAAGCGCTGGCATGGAGACCAGTACTTCATCAGCAGGAAGTAGGTCAGCCCGGCCGGAAGCAGGCTGGCGTACCAGGAGACGGTGGAGAAACTGAAGGCCGAGACCACACCCACCAGGGTGGCGATCACGGCCCCGAGGTTCACGCCGCGGTAGGGCCCGCTCGAGTCGTACAGCTTGTCGAGATCCAGGGTGCGGCGGCGGATCAGGTAGTAGTCGACCACCAGGATGGCGAAGATGGGACCGAGGAAGGCGGAGTAGGTCTGCACGAAGACCTGCAGGCCGGCGGCGGACTCATCCTTGACCAGCTCCCAGGGGAAGGTAGCGAAGGCCAGCAGGCCGACGACCACCGCGGCCGTGCGGTACTTGAGCTTGAAGGTATCCATCAGCACGTAGGTCGGCGGCACCACGTTGTTGAGCACGTTGGTGGTGACCTGAGCGAAGGCGATGAACAGCAGAGTGGTCATCAGAAGCGGTGTATTGTCGACCGCATTGGCGAACACCTTGATCGGATCGGCGACGCCGGTGGCTTCGGAAACCATATAGCCGATCAGCCCCATGAACAGCGTGCAGGGCAGGATCGACATGGCGTAGATAGTGGTCAACAACCCCGGGCCGCTGCCCGCCTTGTGCTCACGGGAATAGTCGCTGACGTTGAGCATCATGGTGCTGTAGATGCCCAGGAACAGCATGGTCGCGCCCCAGAAGGGCATGCCCCAGGAGCCCTTCATGGTCAGCAGGCTGGCCGAGAGTTCGTCGCCGTAGCGCTGCGTGGTGCTGTAGAACATGTAGACCAGCGAGGCCAGGATAAAGGCGCTGCCAATGTTCTCCAGCCATTTGATGCCCTGGAAGCCCGTCACCGACAGGGCGATCTGCAGGAACTGGAAGGCAATGAAGTAGAAGATCAGGTTGTCGAAGCCGAACAGGGTCGCCGAGACCATGTTCAGCGCGCCGGCGCCGATCCAGCTCTGGAAACCGTACCAGACGATGGCGGGCACGGCGCGCACCAGCCCCGGCAGGCGGGTGCCGCTGAAGCCGAAGGCGCTGCGCGCCTGGACCATGAAAGGGATGCCGTATTTGTAGCCGGCGGCGCCGTTCAGGGCCAGGGCGATACCGATCACGAAGCAGCCGATGGCGATCGCCAGCGTCGCCTGGACCAGGTTCAGCGTGCCGACCACGCTGGAGCCCATGGTGAAGGTGCCGATCGACACGCAGCCGCCGAACCAGGCCAGTAGATAGGAGGTGCGACCCATGATGCGGGTCTGCTGTGGGGCCAGCGACTCCTGGCCGGCGGCCTTGGTGGCCGTGTCGGTTGGCTCGGCCGATAGGGTCCGAGCCGCATTGGAATCATGACGCATGCTGTCGTCCTCGCAAGAAGGGATCACTGTTGTTGTTGTCCCGGCCGTGAACCGGGCGAACTCTTGCGGCGTGCTGCTCGGGCTCTAGGGTTTCATGTGGCGCTATCCTGGCTGATGGCTGTGTGACCGGGGCGGCCTGTCCAACAGGGTTCGGCCCTCGTGGCTCGTATCACTCGCTCGATGTCTTGTGAGAGTTAGGTGCGAAAGTTATTTGTGAGAGTTATTTGCGAGAGTGACTTGCGAGAGTCTCGTGAGTGTCCTGGAAGCGTCAGGTACGCGTCATGTGAGACAGATGCTCGAAGCGCCCGGTGAAGGCCTTGGGCCGGGGGAAGGCCAGATCGCCGACCTTGCTGGTGCCCAGGCCCAGCCCCACCAGGGCCTCGCTGAGCTTGACCGCGGCGGTCACACCCTCGACTACCGGCAGGCCGACGGCGTTGCTGATCTCAGCGGTCAGGTCGGCCATGCCCCCACAGCCCAGGACGATGGCGCCGATGCCGTCCTCGTCACGGGCGCGCCGGCACTCCTCGATGATGCGGGTCAGCGCCGCGTCGCCGTCACTCTCCAGGTCCAGCACCGGAATCTCGGCCGCGCGCACGCGGCGGCAGTGGTGGCGAAAGCCGTACTGGTCGAGTAGGTGCTCGGCGATGATGCCGGTGCGACCCAGAGTGGTGACGATGGAGAAGCGGGTGCTGATCAGCGTGGCCATGTGGAAGGCTGCCTCGGCGATGCCGATGACCGGGGCACGGGTCAGCTCGCGGGCGGCCAGCAGCCCCGGGTCGCCGAAGCAGGCGATGATGTAGGCATCCACGCCCTCGCGCTCCCCCGCCATGACCTCTTCGAGCACGCCGACGGCACTGATGGCTTCATCGAAGTGGCTCTCGATGGAAACCGGGCCGCTCTTGGGGGTCGTCGCCACGATCTCGGTGCCCGGCGCCGCGATGCGTGCGGCCGCCTCACCGATGGTCGTGGTCATGCTGGTGGTGGTGTTGGGATTGATGACGCGAATCCGCATCGGGGAGTGACTCCTGAACGAGGCTCGACGCGGCGCAGCAGCAGGGCATCGAGGCCTGGCGGTATGGGCGGTGAGCTATAGTCTTTGTATACAAAAAAATCTAAGCGAGATGGCGGCGCAACGCAAGCAGGATGACCTCGTCAACGCCGCCCTGCAGACGTCGTCTGGGCGGCCATCATCGAGCTTTTCAAGCCATGTCAGTAGGTTGTCACCTGCCATCGAATGATTTTTCGCCGGGCGCTTGCGTATACAGCATCTGGCGCGATGCCTGAGCGCGAGACAGTCGGCTCGTGTCGGCGCATCATGGGCAGGCTTGCAGCGTGACTGGATACAATTCATGTTTCCCTTGTATGCATACATTTTCGTGCCGCCGATCGCGCGCCGAGTGGACACCGGCAGCGGATACCGGCACTGCACCCGGTACTAGAACAAGGAATTCTGCAATGACGTCTCCCGCGCATGACGGCTATCCCCGCGACCTGATCGGCTACGGCCGTAACCCGCCCCAGGCCAACTGGCCCGGCCAGGCGCGTGTCGCGGTGCAGTTCGTGCTCAACTACGAAGAGGGCGCGGAAAACTGCGTACTGCATGGCGACAGCCACTCCGAACAGTTTCTCTCCGAGATCGCCGGGGCCGAGGCCTACCCCGATCGTCATCTGAGCATGGAGTCGATCTACGAATATGGCTCCCGTGCCGGGGTGTGGCGGGTGCTCAAGGAGTTCGAACGACGCGGCCTGCCGTTGACGGTGTTCGGCGTGGCGATGGCGTTGGAGCGTAATCCGGAAGCCGCCCAGGCGTTCCGTGAGCTGGGTCACGAAGTGGCCTGCCACGGCTATCGCTGGATCCATTACCAGCACGTGCCGGAGGCGGTGGAGCGGGCGCATCTACAGCGCGCGCTGGCGATCTTCGAGTCGCTCTACGGCGAGCGCCCGCTGGGCTGGTACACCGGCCGCGACAGCCCCAACACGCGACGTCTGCTGGTCGACGAAGGTGGCTTCCTCTACGACAGCGACTACTACGGCGACGATCTGCCGTTCTGGCGCGATGTCGACGACAGTCAGGGGCGCAGCCAGCGCCACCTCATCGTGCCCTACACCCTGGACAGCAACGACATGCGCTTCGCCTCGCCGACCGGCTTCGATCACGGCGAGCCGTTCTTCCAGTATCTGCGTGACGCCTTCGACGTGCTCTATGCAGAGGGGGCGGAGACGCCCAAGATGCTCTCGATCGGCCTGCACTGCCGGCTGATCGGGCGCCCCGGGCGCTTCCGTGCGCTGCAGCGCTTCCTCGATCATCTCGAGGCCCACGACCGGGTGTGGATCACCCGGCGTGTGGATATCGCCCGCCATTGGGCCAGCCAGCACCCGCCCGCCTAACGGGCCGCTCGCGCCGGGTTCGGCTCACCTGAATCGAACCCGGCACCCCCGACGCCTCTTCGTGGTGCGTGGGCGCGCTCCCTTGCCCCCGTTTCGACCACTCTCTCTCCCTGGTCGGGCCGTCGAGACCGTGATGTCGGGCTTTTTTCACTGGCTAACTCCCTGAATCGACAGCGCAGATAACCGATCTGGCGCCGAGCTTGCTAAGACGTGATGTGAAACCAACGTTTCTCCTCCGATAGAGAAGTCGTCAATCGTTTCTCTATCGGCATCACGCTATCGGCATAACAACTGACAAGCTCTCTCGGGGAGGTATGGCATGTTCGCCTGCGTCAAGAATCGATTCTCGCGTCAACTCGTGCTGGCGCTCTGCTGCACCGTCGTCGCCGGCTTCACGGCTTTATCGGCCCAGGCCAGCGACCTGGCCACCATCGAACAGCGCGGCACACTGCGGGTGGCGGTACCGCAGGACTTCCCGCCCTTCGGTTCGGTGGGCACCGACCTGCAACCGCAGGGCTACGACATCGACATGGCGCACTATCTGGCCGACCAGATGGGTGTCGATCTGAAGCTGGTGACCGTCACCAGTGCCAATCGCATCCCGTTCCTGCAGACCGACAAGGTCGATCTGGTGATCTCGAGCCTGGGCAAGAACCCCGAGCGCGCTGCGGTGATCGACTTCACCGAGGCCTATGCGCCGTTCTTCCTCGGCGTGTTCGGCACGCCCGCTGCCGCAACGGTCGCAGACGCCGCCGGGCTCGCCGGCAAGACCATCGGCGTGACCCGCGGCTCGGTCGAGGACATGGAACTCTCCGATCTGGTGCCGAGCGATACCACCGTCCAGCGCTTCGAGGACAACGCCACCACGATCTCCGCCTTTCTCTCCGGCCAGGTCGACTACATCGCCACCGGTAACGTGGTCGCGGCACAGATCGCTGAGCGTAATACCGAGCGGGCACCGACCACGGTGTTGCGGATCAAGAATTCGCCCTGCTATATCGGCCTGGCCAAGGGCAACGAGGCGCTCAAGGCACGCGTCAATGCGCTGATCGAGCAGGCCAAGCAGGATGGCACGCTGGAATCGATGTCGCAGAAGTGGTTCCACACCACGCTGCCCGACGATCTCTCCTCCTGAGTGGGTAAGCGGTCATGACGCTGGATTTCTCCACGCTGCTGCCCTACACGGCGCAGATCCTCCACGGCTTGATGACGACGCTGTGGCTGACTGCGGTGACGACGATGGCCGGGATCGCGTTGGCGATCGTCGTCGCCTACCTGCGGGACGCTGCCGTCAACGGCCGGCCGAGCCTCATTGGCCGCCTGCTGGGCGGCTATGTCGAGGTCATCCGCAACACGCCGTTCATCGTCCAGCTGTTCTTTCTGTTCTTCGGCCTGCCGGCGCTGGGCGTTCCGATCAGCGCCACGGTCGCGGCGCTACTGGCGATGATCCTCAATCTCGGCGCCTATACCGCCGAGATTCTGCGTGCGGGGATCGACTCGACCCAGAGAGGTCAGCATGAAGCCGCCCGCGCGCTGGGGCTATCGCGTCTGCAGAGCTTCCGGCACGTGGTCCTGGTGCCGGCGTTCTCGCGGGTTTATCCGTCGCTGATCAGCCAGTGCATCATCGTGATGCTGGGCTCCGCGGTGGTGTCCCAGATTTCGGTCTTCGACCTGACCTACGCCGCCAACTTCATCCAGTCGCGCAGCTTCCGCGGCTTCGAAGTCTATCTGGTGGTGACGCTGATCTATCTGCTGTTGGCGGTGGGGCTGCGGCTGGCGTTCGAGTTCGCCGGGCGCCGCCTGTTCGCGTTTCGCCAGGGGGGCGGCATGACCGATTTCACGCTGTGGGACATCGTCCGCAACCTGCTGCTGGCAGGGCGCTGGACGGTGGTCCTGTCGTTGATCGCCTTCATCGGCGGAGCCGCCGTCGGGCTGATGTTGACCCTGCTGCGCATGGGCGGGCTGAAGCCGATCCGCTGGTCGATCCGGCTCTACGTCGATCTGTTCCAGGGCACGCCGCTGCTGATGCAGCTGTTCCTGGCCTATTTCGGTGCCGCGGCACTGGGGCTCGATGTCTCCGCCTGGACCGCGGCCAGCGTGGCGCTGACGCTGTTCACCAGCGCTTTTCTGTGCGACATCTGGCGCGGCTGCGTCGAGGCGGTACCCAGCGGCCAGTGGCAGGCCTCCCGGGTGCTCGGACTCAACTATCTGCAGTCGATGCGCCACGTCATCCTGCCGCAGGCGCTGCGCCTGGCGGTGCCGCCCACCGTCGGCTTCTCGGTACAGGTCATCAAGGGCACCGCGCTGGCCTCGGTGATCGGCTTCGTCGAGCTGACCAAGGCCGGCACCATGCTCAACAACGCGGCGTTCGCGCCCTTCACCATCTTCGCGCTGGTGGCGCTCGGGTATTTCATCCTCTGCTATCCGCTGTCCCGCTACGCCCGTCATCTGGAGAAAAAGCTCTATGGCGCTGGTATCCGTTAAAGACCTGCATAAATCCTTCGGCGAGCTGGAGGTGCTCAAGGGCATCGATCTGGAGATCGAGGCCGGCGAGGTGGTGTCGATCATCGGTCGCAGCGGTTCGGGCAAGAGTACCTTGCTGCGCTGCCTCAACCAGCTCGAGCAACACGACTGGGGCACCATCCATCTGGCCGATCAGCGCCTCGACGGCAGCGCGATGTCGCCGGGCGAGCTGAGCCAGAACGTCGGCATGGTGTTTCAGAGTTTCAACCTGTTCCCGCACAAGACGGTGGTCGAGAACGTGATGCTGGCACCGGTGGTGGTCAAGCAGACGCCCCGCGCCGAGGCCCGCAAGATCGCCGAGGAGGTGCTCGACAAGGTGGGGATGTCCGAGAAGGTCGACGCCTATCCTGCCCAGCTCTCCGGCGGCCAGCAGCAGCGCGTGGCGATTGCCCGGGCCCTGGCGATGCATCCCAAGGTGCTGCTGTGCGACGAGGTGACCTCGGCGCTCGACCCCGAACTGGTGGGCGAGGTGCTGCGCGTGCTCGAAGACCTGGCCAGTGAAGGGATGACACTGATCCTGGTCACCCATGAGATGAAGTTCGCCCGCGACGTCAGTGACCGCGTCGTCTTCATGCATCAGGGGCGGATCCATGAATCCGGCGACCCGCAGACGCTATTCACCCGGCCGCAGACGCCGGAGCTCGCCCACTTCATCGCCTCGGTGCTATGAGCCGGTGTCGGGGGGATACGGCTCGTGGCCCCGGACGCGGCGGCGGGGGATATCGATGATAGAGTGGCCGCAGCTCTGGTCAGAACATGATGCGCCCGGGAGTGTGAGTCAGGGAGTGTGAGCCAGGGAAGGTAAGTCAGGTAACGAGAGTCAGGGAACGAGAGGCAGGGACAGCACCCATGCAGGGCCATATCGGACGTCAGCTCCAGCAGCGCTTCGGCGAACTGGCGCCGCAGGAGCGGCGCGTCGCCAGCTTCATTCTGGATCACTTCGAGGATCTCGCGATCTACAGCGCCGCCGATCTGGCGCGTCTCTCGGGGGTCTCCAAGGCCACCGTGACGCGGCTGTTCCGGCGCCTGGGCTACGCCGACTTCAAGGCGGTCAAGGCCCACGCCCGGGAGCTGCGCCACTTCGGCGTGCCGCTGGCGGCGGGCAGCGACGCCCTGGGCGAGGGCGCCGAGCGCTGTGCCCGGCACCTGGCCCGCGAGCAGGAGAATCTGCAGCGCTGCCTCGACGGGCTCTCGGCGGCCAGCTTCGAGGCGGTGATCGACGCCCTCGACGCCGCGCCGCGGCTGGCGGTGGTGGGCTATCGCAACAGCTACCCGCTGGCGCTGCATCTACGCCAGCAGCTACTGCAGTGCCGCCCCGGCGTGGCGCTGTGGCCGGCGCCCAATCAGTCGCTGGCCGAGGAGCTCGCCGAGCTCGATCCCGAGACCCTGGTGGTGCTGTTCGGCTTCCGCCGCCGGCCGCGGGTGTTCGAGGCGCTGGTCGAGACCCTGGCGGCGCGCGGGCAGCGCTGTGTGCTGATCGGCGATGCCACCACAGCGCGCTACGCCGAGCGCGTCACCTGGCGGCTCGAGTGCCCGCTGGACAGCGTCTCGGCCTTCGACAGCTACGCCGCGCCGATGAGCCTGATCTGCCTACTGGTCAACGCCCTGCTGCACCGCCGGCTGGCATCGGGACGGGCGCGGATCGATGGCATCACCGACCTGTATGAGTCGCTCGACGAGCTGGGCCCCTGAAGGGCTGCCCGGAACCCTGCGCTCCATTCACGAGCGCAGGCCGTTTTCGTAGCGCGCCTAACCCTGCCAGCCGCTGGCCTGGGCAAACAGCAACAGGGTCACGGCGATCGCCACCCAGGCGCCGAACAGGGGTAGGAAGAAGCGCACCCAGCGCTGCCACGGCACGCCGGCCAGGGCCAGGGTGGCCATGAAGTAGCCGGAAGTGGGGTAGAGGATATTGCCGATGCCATCGCCAAGCTGATAGGCGAGGACCGCGGTCTGGCGGGTCACCCCGAGCAGGTCCGAGAGCGGTGCCATGATCGGCATGGTCACCAGCGCCTGACCGCTGCCGGAGGGGACCACGAAGTTGAAGCCGAGCTGGGCCAGATACATGCCCAGCGCCGAGAACAGCGTGGGCAGCCCGCCCACCGCGACCCCGAGGCCGTGGACCATGGTGTCGAGTACCTGGCCATCTTCCAGTACCACGGCCACGGCGCGGGCGATACCCGCGATCATGGCGCCGACCATGACGTCGCGGAAGCCCTCGTTGAAGCCTTCACAGATGGCATCGACCTTAAGTCCGGCGATCAGGCCGACGACGATACCCATGACGATGAACAGCCCCGCCATCTCGAGCATGAACCAGCCCTGCCCGAGCACGCCGTAGACCAGCGCGGCGAAGAAGCCCAGGGCGGCCAGGATGGCGGCCTTCTGGCGTCCGCTGGCGCGCGGCTTGTCGGCATCCAGCGCATGCTGGTAGTGGTGCCGCTTGGCGTGCTCGCCGGCGTCGTCGTCGAGCAGGCTGGCGCTGGCGTCGTCACGCACGCGGCGGGCATAGCGCAGCACCCACGCCACGGCCACCGCGAGCATGGCGACCAGTGCCACCAGGCGCAGGCCGAAGCCCGAATAGAGCGGCAGATGAGAGAGCTGCTGGCCGAGCCCGGTGTTGATCGGGTTGAGCACGCCGGCGGTGAAGCCGGCGGTGGTGGCACACAGCGCGACCGCGGCGGCGACCACCGAGTCGAAGCGCAGCGCGATCATCAGCGGCAGGATCACCGGCACGTAAACCAGCGACAGCTCCTGGGTGCCGATCAGCGTGGCGATGACGGCGAACAGCGTCATCAGTACCGGAATCACCCACAGGCTGCGTCCGGCGAAGTGGCGCGTCAGGTTATCCACACCCAGTTCGATGATGCCGGTACGCCGCAGCACCGCGAACATGCCGCCGATGATCAGGGTGAAGAACACCACCTGACCGGCACTCATCAGGCCGTTGGGGATCGCCAGCAGGAAGTCGGTCAGCCCGGTCGGCGTGGCGGGCACGTAATGGAACGAGGCCGGGTCGATGGTGGTGCGTCCCGCTGGCCCCGGCACGCGCTCGTAGACGCCGGCGGGGATCAGGTAGGTGGCGATGGCCGCGAGGATGATGAAGAGGAAAAGAATGGCGTAGATATGCGGTATATGAAACGATCGTTTCTTGTGCGAACGGTCAAGATCCGCCTCGGATGATGGGCTCATGGACGCTTCGTCCTCTCTGTCGTGTTGCTGTTGTGATGGCCGGACGAGCCGGCGGAGAGCGCGTGCCTGCGGCGTATGACGCCGCCCCCTGTTTATCCTTGTGGTGACGCCCTGGGCGCGTCCGAGACGCGGGGCCGTTCGGACCCGATCGATAGTTTCACAACTCGATGGCCGCGAAAAGCCCTCTTCCGTTACGCTGGTTTCATTGGCGTTTCATGCACTTTGCTTGATGTTTCACGGGCCTGTGCCGGCCCGGGGCTCGATCGCGAGTCGCCCGGGTGACACCGCGCCTTCACCGAGGAGGACCCATGTCGCAATCCGATGCTCCCCGCGGCGTCCAGCCGCCACGCCGCTATTACGCCCCGCATGGCGGTCTGCCGCCGCAGAGCCAGTTGATCCATGACCGTGCGGTGTTCACCGAGGCCTATGCGGTGATCCCCAAAGGGGTGATGAGCGATATTGTTACCAGCTACCTGCCGCACTGGGAGAAGACCCGGCTGTGGGTGCTGGCGCGCCCGCTCTCCGGCTTCGCCGAAACCTTCTCCCAGTACATCATGGAGGTCGCTCCCGGCGGCGGCAGCCAGCGCCCCGAGCCGGACCCGGAGGCCGAGGGCGTGCTGTTCGTGGTCGAAGGGGAGATGACCCTGACCCTGGCCGACCAGACGCATGTCATGACCCCGGGGGGCTACGCCTACCTGCCGCCGGGGTGCGATTGGCAGCTTTACAATCACGCCGCCGAGGCGGTGCGCTTTCACTGGATCCGCAAGGCCTACGAGGTCGTCGAGGGGGTGGAGGTACCGCCGGCCTTCGTCACCAACGAGCAGGAGATCGCGCCGACGCCGATGCCGGATACCGACGGCCGCTGGGCGACCACACGCTTCGTCGACCCTGCCGACCTGCGCCACGACATGCATGTGACCATCGTCACCTTCCAGCCGGGTGGGGTGATTCCGTTCGACGAGACCCATGTGATGGAGCATGGCCTCTATGTGCTAGAGGGGCGCGCGGTCTATCACCTCAATCAGGACTGGGTCGAGGTCGAGGCCGGCGACTTCATGTGGCTGCGCGCCTTCTGCCCGCAGTCCTGCTATGCCGGCGGGTCGGGGCCGTTCCGCTATCTGCTCTATAAGGACGTCAATCGGCAGATGCCGCTGCGGCTGTCACGCCGCTGAGTCCAAGGCCCGGGCCTGGCGTTCATCACTTTAGCGCCGATTGACTGAGCGCCCATCGTCAGCGCTCGCGGCCGAAGCGCGTCAGGCGATAGGGTGCGAACGCCGGCAGGTCGTGGGCTGCGTCCGGGTTGCTGGGGGCGAGGGGAGCATCGCCGGGAGTCGCCAGCGCGGCGATCATCTCGGCGCTGATCGCCGCCTGGGTCAGCCCCAGGTGCTGGTGGCCGAACGCCAGCAGCACGCGACCGCCGCGGGCACGGTCGATGATCGGCAGCGAGTCCGGCAGCGAGGGGCGAAAGCCCATCCAGGTGCTGGCATCGGTGATGTCCAGCTCGTGCGTGAACAGCCCCTTGCTGAGACGATGCAACTGCCAGGCACGCTCCAGGTTGGGCGGGCGTTCGAGCCCGGCGAACTCCACCGTGCCGGCCAGGCGCAGGCCGTCGGGCAGTGGCGTCATGATGAAGCGGCGCTCGAAGGCGGTGACCGCGAACGGCAGCCGCTCCGGCTCCCGCGGCAGCATCAGGTGGTAGCCGCGCTCGGTGTCCAGCGGCACGCGGACGCCGGTCAGCGCCTCTGTCAGCGCGGCCGAGTGGGCGCCGCAGGCGATCAGCACGCGGTCGACCCGCAGCGTGCGCTGCGCGGTGGTCAGCGTGACGCCATCCGCCGATGTGTGAGCGTCTTGCACCCGTTCGCGAACGAAGCGCACGCCTTCGCGCCGCGCCGCCTCGGCCACGGTTTCCACCACCCGCAGCGGATTGAGGAAGTGGCCGGTGGCGGGAAAGAAGAGCCCGCCGCGCAGGCGTGGCGAGAGTGTCGGCGCCGCGGCATGGAGCTTGGCGGCGTCCCACGGCTCCACCGGCACGCCCTGGGCGCGGGTGCGCTCGGCCAGCGCTGTCAGCAGCGCCAGCGACTCCGGCTTCTCGTAGGCCAGTACCGAGCCCTGCTGGTGCAGCAAGGGGGCGGCGTCCACCGAGGCCAGCAGCCGCTGCCAGGCGCCCAGGCTGGCGCCGTTGAGCGCGCCGAGCCCGGCCACGCTGGCGCGATAGGGCGCCGGGCGCAGGTTCCACAGCAGGCGCGCGAACCACGGCAACCCGCGCGGCAGGTGGCGCCAGTCCAGGCGCAGCGGGCCCAGCGGGTCGAGCAGCATGCACGGCAGGCGCTTGAGGATACCGGCATCGGCGATGGGGAAAACCTGCTCGGTGGCCAGATGGCTGGCATTGCCGAAGGAGGCCCCCATTCCCGGTGGCTGCGGGTCGAGCACCAGCACGCGCTGACCCTGGCGAGCCAGCGCCAGCGCGCAGCAGACGCCGACGATGCCCGCGCCGACCACGGCGATATCCGCATCTGAAGCGCTTCGGGCGTCCGAAGAGCCCCGGGCATTCGGCGAGGCAGGGGCGGTGGAGAGAGTGGGCATGGGCAGGCGTCTCGCGCTGGGTAGCGCGCCGATGACTCGTGTTGGCGCGCATCACGATGATGGCTTTGTAGATTGTATAAAATCCATCATGCCCGCCGCCGGGGCGCTTGTCGATGGCTATTGCCGGCGGTGCGCGGGGATCACGCGCGGCGCACAGAGACGGCGAGCAACCTCGTCGAGGCTGTCGCCGGTGAATGCGCGGGGCGGCTCGCGCTCAAGCCTGGCTGGCCAGGTGGCGCTCGAGTACCGCGACGATCCCCTCGCAGGCGTCGAGGATATGCCGCTCGAGCACCTGGCAGGCGCCCGCGGCGTCCCCCTGGCGGGCGAGATCGAGCAGCGCGTGGTGCTCGCGCTCGGCCTTTTCGATCTGGCGGGTATAGAGCAGCTGCATGCGGATGTAACGATCCGACTTGGTGTTGAGCTGCGCGATCATCGCCATCGCCTCGGGCAGCTCGGCGGGGGCGTAAAGGGCGCGATGAAAGGCGAAGTTGAAATCGCTCCAGTGATCGATCTGGTGGCCGGCATTCAGGGCGGCGTCGTAGTCGCTCAGGATGGTCTCGGCCTGTGCCAGGTCCGCCGGGGTCAGGCGCGGGATGGCACGTTCGAGCACGTAGCCCTCGACCAGCACGCGCAGGTCGAACAGCTCGCGGATCTTGGCCACCGACAGCTCGGTGGTGAAGGCGCCGCGGTGGGCGTGGAACTCGACCAGCCCCTCGGCTTCCAGGGTCAGCAGTGCTTCGCGTACCGGAATCCGGCTGACGCCGTAATCCTTGGCCAGGGCATCCTGGCGCAGTTGGGTACCACCGCTGAATTCGCCGCCGAGAATGCGTCGGCGCAGGTCGTCGGCGACGTACTGGGCCCGGGTCTTGAATGCCATGATGTGGAGACTGTGTGGGAATTTTGCATATTGTGTACAAATGCTCCGATGGCGTCCATCCGTTCCCGGGTTCCTGGTTCCTGGTTCCTGGTGCGTGCGCGGAGGCGAGCGTGCTGGCGCGCGAGATATCAGGCCGGCGCCGCGCCGCGCGGCGTGCCCAGTCGCAGTAGCGCCTTCTGCAGCACGATGAAGGCCAGCAGCAGGACGCCGATGGCGATCTTGGTCCACCAGCTCGAGAGCGTGCCATCGAAGACGATATAGGTCTGGATCAGCCCCATGGTCAGCACCCCGAACAGGGTTCCGAACACATAGCCGGCGCCGCCGCTGAGCAGGGTGCCGCCGATCACCACGGTCGCGATCGCGGTCAGCTCGGTGCCGACCGTCGCCAGTGGATAGCCGGAGCCGGTATAGAGCGCGAAGACGATACCGCCGAGGCCCGCCATCAGCCCCGAGAAGGCGTAGATCATCACCGTGGTGCGCCCGACCCGGCTGCCCATCAGCCGCGCGGTCTGCTGGCCGCCGCCGAGGGCGAACACATTGGCGCCGAAGCGGGTGCGGTGGGCGACCACGTAGCCCACCACGAAGGCCAGCAGCATGATCACCCCGATCAGCGTCAGCCGCCCCTTGCCGGGCATCAGCCAGTAGGTGCTCTGGAGGGTGTCGAAGAAGGGGTGATCGATCGCCACCGAGTCGATGGTCAGCATGTAGGCCACGCCGCGGGCGAGGAACATCCCGGCCAGGGTGACGATGAACGGCGGCATGCCCAGGCGGTGGATGAGTGCACCCATGGCCGCGCCGAAAGCGGTGGTCAGGGCCAGCAGCAGAGCGAAGACGAGCAGCGGGTGCAGCCCGGTGTCGCGCAGCATGACCGCGATGAAAACGCCGGAGAAGGCGATCACCGCGCCCACCGAGAGGTCGATGCCGCCGGAGAGGATCACTACCGTCATGCCGACCGCGACGATGCCCAGATAGGCGTTGTCGGTCAGCAGATTGCCGGCCACCCGGGTGGAGAGCATGTAGGGAAACTGCACATAGCAGATGGCGTAGGCGATGACGAAGATCGCGATGGTCGCCAGCAGCGGATAGCGCCGGGGATTGATCATGGGCTCGCCCTCTCTTTGTTCGCCGCCGGGGCGGCGTGGCGCTGGCGTGTCAGGCGCGCGGCCACCCGCTTCAGATCGCCTGCCAGCAGGGGCGACTGCAGCACCAGGATGGCGACCACCAGCGCTGCCTTGATGACCAGGTTGTATTCGGTCGGGAAGCCCGCCAGCAGGATGCCGGTATTGATGGTCTGGATGATCAGCGCGCCGATCACCGCCGCCGGGATCGAGAAACGCCCCCCGAGCAGCGAGTTGCCGCCGATCACCGTGGCCAGGATGGCGTCCAGCTCCAGCCATAGCCCGGCGTTGTTGGCATCCGCCCCGCGAATGTCGGCGGTGGTGACGATCCCCGCCAGCGCCGCACACAGCCCCGAGATCATGTAGACCGCGAGCAGGATGACACGGGCATTGATGCCGGCCAGTGCACTGGCCCGGCGGTTGATGCCCACCGCTTCGATCAAGAGCCCCAGCGCGGTGCGCCGCACCACCACCACGGTCAGCGTCGCCGCCGCCAGCCATAGCCAGACCGGCACCGGGATGCCGAACAGGTGGCCGGAACCGAGAAAGCTGAACCCCGGCAGGTTGAAGGTCAGGATGCGTCCTTCGGTGATCAGCTGGGCGATACCGCGCCCGGAGATCATCAGGATCAGGGTGGCGACGATCGGCTGGATGCCGAGGAAGGCGATCAGACAGCCGCTGAACAGCCCCGCGCACAGGCCGGCGGCCAGCGCCAGGCCCAGCGCCCAGAGCAGCCCGTGGCCGGCGACGATGGCCGCCGCGGCGACCGCACCGGTGATCGCCATGACCGTGCCCACCGAGAGATCGATACCGCCGGTGGCGACCACCAGGGTCATGCCGATCGCCAGCAGCGCCACCGGCGCACCGCGCTTGAGCACGTCGATCACCGGGCCGATCAGCCGCCCGTCGCTGTAGTGCAGCTGCAGGAAGTCGGGGAAGACCGCACTGACCAGCGCCACCAGCACGGCCAGGGTGATCAGTTGCGGCAGCACGCGTTTCACGCCGGCGGGCATCATGCGGGAGTCTCCTCGGCGCGGGTGTCGGTGCTGGCGATCGCCTGCACCACCGCTTCCAGACCGATCTCCGCGCCCACCAGAGTGGCGACCTGACGCCGGTCGCGCAGCACGATCACGCGGTCGGACACGGCGATCAGCTCGTCCAGCTCGGAGGAGATCACCAGCACGGCCATGCCCTTGGCGGTCAGCTCGCGGATCAGGCTCAGAATCTCGGCGTGGGCGCCGACATCGATGCCGCGGGTCGGCTCGTCGAGAATCAGAAAGCGCGGGTTCATCGCCAGCCAGCGCGCCAGCACCACCTTCTGCTGATTGCCGCCGGAGAGCTCGCCGATCGCCTTCTCCGGCCCCGAGGTGCGGATATCCAGGCGTGCGATGTAGTCGTTGGCCATGCGCTGCTGCTCGGCGCGGGGTATTGGCCGCATCCAGCCGCGGCGGGCCTGCAGCGCCAGGATGATGTTCTCGCGGATCGTCAGCTCGGCGACGATACCCTCGGTCTTGCGGTCTTCCGGGGCGAAGCCGAAGCCGGCGGCGATGGCGTCGCGCGGGCCGCGCAGGTGCAGTTCGTCCGCGCCTGCGCCCTCGACATCGCGAACGCGGCCGCTATGGGCGCGCTTGATGCCGAACATCATCTCGGCGGTCTCGGTGCGCCCCGAGCCCAGCAGGCCGGCCATGCCGATCACCTCGCCGCGCTGGACGCTGAGATCGAACGGCTCGATATGCCCGCGGCGGCCCACCTGCTCGAAGGTGACGAGCGGCTCCCCGGCAGCCTGCGTGTGGCCCTCGGCACGCCTGGCGGCATGCTCCTCCGCTGCCAGTTCGCGCCCCAGCATGTGCTCGATCAGCCGCACCCGGTCGAGTTCGTCGCAGCGCGCGGTGACGATCTTGCGCCCGTTGCGCAGCACCGTGATGCGGTCGCACAGCGCATATACCTGGTCCAGGAAGTGCGACACGAAGAGGATGCCCAGACCCTGGTCGCGCAGCCGGCGCACCACCGCGAACAGCATCTGCACCTCGCGGTCGTCGAGACTCGCGGTGGGCTCGTCGAGAATCAGCACCTTGCCCGACAGCGCCACCGCGCGGGCAATCGCAACCAGCTGCTGCACTGCCACCGAATAGCTGCCGAGATCGCGGTCGAGGTCGATGGCGAGCCCGTAGCCATCCAGCATCGCCGCCGCCTGGCGGCGCTGGGCTCGGGTGTCGACGATGCCGAAGCGGCGCGGCTCGTGGCCGAAGGTGAGGTTTTGGGCCACGGTCAGGTTGGGCAGCAGATTGACCTCCTGGTAGACCGTGCCGATGCCCAGCGCCTGGGCCTGGGCGGTGGAATCCGGTGAGATCGGTGCGTCATCCAGCAAGAGCGTGCCGGCGTCGCGGCGATAGGCGCCGGTCAGGCACTTGATCAGGGTCGACTTGCCGGCGCCGTTCTCGCCCAGCAGTGCGTGCACCTCGCCGCGGGCGAGCTCGAAGTCGACCGCATCGAGCGCCTTCATGCCGACGAAGGTCTTGGTCAGTGACTGGATGGCAAGCAGCATGGTCGGTCACCCCGAGTGAGCGGACCCGGCGGCGTCGAGAGCGCCGCGGGGAAGGGCCGGAAGGCCGGCAGTGTGCGATGCCGGCCGCAGGCGTGGCTTAGAACGCATGGCACAACCGCCAGACGACGTGAGCTTGTCCGGCGGCAGGGCGTCGCGAGGGCGCTATGAACTCTTCCCTGGGCGCTACCTTTGCCATCCCTGGCAAAGGACCCTCGCTTTGCCCTGCCCCCGGCGCCCATGGTCAGAGAGTTTGGACATGGACGATCAGTAGCCCAGATCCTTGCGCCGCTGGTATTCGCCCTCGGGGTCGTCGCTCTGGGTGTAGAGCTTGGAGTCGGTCTGGATGAACTTGGGCGGCTGGGTGCCATCCTTCCAGTAGGCTTCGAGCGCGTCGAAGGCGGGGCCCGCCATGTTGGGCGTCAGCTCCACCGTGGCGTTGGCGTCGCCGTTGGCCATCGCCTTGAAGTAGTCGGGCACGGCGTCGATGGAGATGGTCAGAATCTCCTTGCCGGGGTGCAGGCCGGCTTCCTTCATCGCCTGGATGGCGCCGATCGCCATATCGTCGTTGTGCGAGAACAGCGCGCAGATATCGTGCCCGCCGTTTTCCGCCCGGATGAAACTCTCCATCACCTCCTTGCCGCCGGAGCGCGTGAAGTCACCGGTCTGGCTGCGCACGATCTTGAGGTTGGGGTGGTCGGCGATCGCCTTCCCGAAGCCCTGCTTGCGCTCGATCGCCACCGACGAACCGGTGGTGCCCTGCAGCTCGACCACGTTGCACGGCTTGCCGGCGACCTTGTCGACCAGCCACTGACCGGCGACTTCACCCTCGTGCACGCTGTCGGCGCCCACCGCGGTCATGTAGAGATCCTTGGGCGCATCGATCTGGCGGTCGAGCAGAATCACCGGGATCTCGCTCTCCTTGGCCTCCTTGAGCACGTTGTCCCAGCCGGTGGCCACCACGGGGGCGAGCAGAATGGCATCCACCCCCTGGGCGATGAACGAGCGCAGCGCGGCGATCTGGTTCTCCTGACGCTGCTGGGCATCCGAGAACTTGAGATCGATCCCGCGTTGCTCGGCCTGCTTGCGGGTAATGGTGGTTTCCGCCGCGCGCCAGCCCGACTCCGAGCCGATCTGTGAAAAGCCGACGACCTGTGCCGCGGACGCGGTGGCACTGAACCCCATCAACGCGAGGCTGAGGGCGAGTGATTTCTTCATCGGTGGTCTCCCGTGATGGCGCCGGTTTTGCCCGTCTTCGTGGCAGGCGATGCGCGCCAATGAGGCGATTGATCGGCCGCGAGGGTGTCGGTGTGGGGCTATCGGTCTGGCGGATTCAGACCCTGGGGTCGTTGTCGCGAAGACCGTTCTCGACACGCTGTCGGCGGTATTTATTCGATTGCTCGATCCTGCCGGTGGCGCATGAGATACAGGCTCGTACACCACTGTTTTATTGCGTGATGAGTGCGTTTTAAAAAACTTCGCCTTTTATGACGAGATATCTCTTGGCTTTTTATTGAGCGACGAAAGTCATTGAAAACCAATCACGCTTTGGTCGAGTCGATTTTAAAAAGGTTATCGCTCACTGAACTTAGATGGTGGGCGCGTGTTGAATGCGAGTCGGGGATGAAGTGTGGGGAAGAAATGTGGGGAGATGAAACGTAGGGGAAAAGATGCGGGGGAGGGAAAGCGGGCGCGGCCCCCGTGGGGGCCGCTGAAACGTCTGATGCAGGGGAGCATCACCGGAAAGGAGCGTCGTCCCGGCCTGGCCGTGGCTCAGGCATCGAGTGCCTGCGACCAGCGCGCATACCACTCGCGGAACTGGGCGTACTGGGTCTCGGCGTAGCGCTGCTGGGCCGGGGTGAGGGCGTCGCTCTCATTGAAGTGCAGGCGGTACTCGGTGTCGCCGTTGAGCACCATTAGGTGCTTGTAGTAGAGCACCAGATCGGCGCCCTCGTCGAACGAGGAGAGCACCGCCAGCGCGCGCTCCAGCTCCAGCGCCAGGCGCCGCGCCTCGGGGTCGCCGCTGGCGGCCTGGCGGCTGAGTTCGACCAGCTTGAGAACCTCCCGTGGCAGAGCGTTGCCGACCCCGGTGATGGCGCCGCTGGCGTTGCAGTTGACGAAGCCGTGCACCACCTGGGTATCGACCCCCACCATCAGGCTGACGTCGTCGTCCTGGGAGGTGATGTGCTCGGCGGCATAGCGCAGATCCTCGGCGCCGCCGAACTCCTTGAAACCGACCAGATTGGGAAACGCCTCGCGCAGTGCGAAGAACAGTTCGGCGCGGGTGGCGAAGCCGTAATAGGGGCTGTTGTAGATCACCGCCGGCAGCTCGGGTGCGGCGGCCAGAATGGCGGAGAAGTGTGCGCGCTGGGCCTGGCTGGAGGTACCGCGGGAGAGAACGCGGGGAATCACCATCAAGCCTTGAGCCCCGACTTTGGCCGCATGCGCGGCGTGGGCGACCGCTTCCTTGGAATTGACCGCACCGGTACCGACGATGACAGGGACGCCGGCGGCGACCAGACGGGCCACGCCCTCCTGGCGCTGGGTCTCGCTGAGCAGCGGCCAGTCGCCCATGGAGCCGCAGTAGACCACCGCGCGCATGCCGAGATCGACCAGCTCGCGCCCCTTGGCGACCAGGGCGTCGTAGTCGGGGGTGCGCTGTGCGGTGCAGGGGGTCATCAGTGCGGGAATGCAGCCGCTGAAAATGGAGTCGGTCATGGTGTCCTCTGGCATTGTTTTCGCAAGTCATGCGTGGTCGGCAGTGATGCCCCAGGCGAACGGGTCGTTGTCATCGATCAGCAGGGTGGCATCGGCGGTGACGTGGGCGGTGCCGGTGATGAAGGGCAGGATGCGATCACCCTGCCAGTCGTAGCGCCCCTCGAAGCGGCTGCCGGTGATGCTGGCCTGGACCCAGGTCTCGCCGGGGGCGAGCTTGCCGTCCGCTGCCAGGCAGGCCAGCTTGGCGCTGGTGCCGGTGCCGCAGGGGGAGCGGTCGTAGGCCTTGCCGGGGCAGAGCACGAAGTTGCGGCTGTCGGCCGGCGGGTTGCCGTGGGTATCCGCAGCGAACAGCTCGATATGGTCGATGTGGCCACCGTTCTCGCCGGTGATGGCCTGCGCGTCCAGCGCCTGGCGGATCGCCCAGGTAAAGGCCGTCAGCGCCTCCTCGTTGGCCAGCGTCAGCGCCTGGTCGTGCTCGCCTACCAGGAAGAACCAGTTGCCGCCCCAGGCGATATCGCCATGCACCACGCCGTAGCCCGGCACCTCGACCGGCACCTGCTGGCGGTAGCGGTAGGCGGGCACGTTGCCCACGGTGACCGCGCCGTCGTCGTGGAGAATGGCACTGACCTGCCCCACCGGGGTGTCGATGCGATGGGTGCCCGGCGCCAGCCGGCCGAGGTGATAAAGCGAGGCCACCAGCCCGATGGTGCCGTGGCCGCACATGCCCAGATAGCCCGTGTTATTAAAGAAGATCACCCCGCAGCTGGCGTCCGGTGAGACCGGCTCGCAGTAGAGCGCCCCCACCAGCACATCGTTGCCCCGCGGTTCGAGCAGACACGCTCGCCGCCACTGGTCGTGCTCGCGTCGCATCAGCTCGCGCTGGGCGGCCATGTCGCCGGTGAGCGCCGGAAAACCCGACATCACCAGCCGGGTCGGCTCGCCGCCGGTATGGGAGTCGATGACGTGGATACGCTGCATGGGGGGCTCCCGTGCTCAGAGGACAGAAAAGAGCGGCTGTGATCGAATTATTTTATATTTTATACAATCCCCGGAGCGATAAGGGAAGGGGTGGCTGGGAGTCGTGAGAAGTGGGTGGGTTGGCCGTGGCGATAGATGGCGGGATGTTCGGCATCGTCAGCACGCCCCCTGATGGCACGCGCAGTGACCGCGTTTGTATACGATGACCGCGTCAACGGATCCTGAAACGGCGCGACGCGCGCGGCCTCATGGGGTAAAACCGAAGACGGAACATGACCTCGAACGATGACAGGAGCAGAGCAGATGCAGGAACTCAACGCGCAGCCGCTGACCGCGGCGGCCTTCGCGCCTTTCGGTGAGGTGATCGATGCGCGTATCGGCGAGTCGTTCGCGATCAACGCCGGCCGCACCCAGCGCCACCATGCGCTGGCCAAGGTCGATATCCGCGATGCCGCCACGCCGCCACTGATCAGTCTCTTCGTCAGCCAGCCGGTGGCGCTGCCGCTGGAGGTCGATCTGCTCGAGCGTCATCCGCTGGGCAGTCAGGCGTTCATGCCGCTGCACGAAGAGCGCTTCGTGGTCGTGGTGGCGCCGCCGGGCGACGACATCGATCCGAGCGCGATTCGCGCCTTCGTCACCGACGGCCGCCAGGGGGTCAACTACCGGGCCGGGACTTGGCATGCGATCCACTCGGTGCTGGAGCGCGAGGGGGAGTTTCTGGTCGTCGACCGTGGCGGTGCCGACAATCTCGACGAGCGCGAGATGAGGATTCGGGTCGTCGTCTAAAGCGACGCTGCCCCGCCAAGGCGGGGCAGCGAGAAGCTTGCCGCAGCGGTTCTATCAGACCGGCTTGCCGCTGAGGGCGCTGGCGGGGTCTTCTGCCCGCTCCATGCGTTCGCGCTCGGCGTCGATGATCTCGAGCGCCTGTTGCGGCGTCACCTTCGAGGCGGGCGTGACCAGGCTGACGACGACACCCACGACCAGTGCGACCAGCACGGCGGGAATGCTGGGGTTGCCCCAGAACGCCGCCCAGGCATCGACATTGATCACGGTCAGCGAGGTCGCCGACGCGGCGATCAGGGTGGCGATGGCCCCCTGCCAGGTGTAGCGCGGCCAGAAGCGCCCGAGCACGCCGCAGACGAACATCCCTGCCATCACCGTGGCGATCATGCTGGTGATATAGCTGATGACGTTGTTGGAGGTGAGCGCGAACAGCAGCGCCAGGCCGATGGTGACGACCAGCGCCAGCCGGGAGAGCCCCACGACCTTGCGCGCAGACGGCGTGTGGCCGGTGAACAGTACGTAGATATCGCGCAGCAGGATCGAGACCCCGGCGATGGCGTCGGAGCTGGCGCTGGACATGGTCGCCGAAAGCCCCGCCACCAGCAGCAGCAGGCCCAGCCACAGCGGGAGGATCTCGGTGGCGAGGAACGGGAAGGCGAAGTTGCTGTTGTCCAGGTTCGGGTTGAGGGCATGGGTCGCCATGCCGATGATCGCCGGAATGATCGAAAAGAACAGGTAGAGCACGCCGGTGATCACGAACGACTTGCGCACCGAGGCCACCGAGCTGCCGGAGTAGATGCGCTGGCGGTAGGAGGGCGTCGCCAGCACGCCGACCGCGATCACCGCCGCCAGCGACAGCGCCGGCACCAGGCCGATCTTGCCGATCCCGAGGAAGGTGATGGCGCTGGCATCCATGTTGGCGCCTAGGCCGGAGAAGCCACCGACCTCGACCAGCGCGATGATCGCCATCACGATGAAGCCGACGAACAGCACCACCGCCTGCACGGTGTCGGTCCATACCACCGCCATGTAGCCGCCGATCACGCAGTAGATGCCGAAGCCCAGAGCGACCAGGATGCGCGCCGTGGTCAGGTCGATCCCCGCCATCCACGACAGGTAGAGGCCGCCGCCGAGGATATGCGCGCCGAGCCAGCCGATGCAGGCGATGTAGATCAGCACCGCGACGACGTTGCGCACCAGGCGGTTGGCGCCGACATAGTAGGAGAGCTCCTCGCTCATGGTCATGAAGCGCAGGCGTCTCACCGGGGCGAACCAGAACGCCAGCAGCAGCACGCCGATCGCCCCGCCGATACCGTAGAGGGCGCCGGCCCAGCCGTTGGCGTAGCCGAAACCGACCGCGCCCATGCTCGACCCGGTGCCGACCATGGTCGCCACGGTAGTGCCGATGGTCAGAAAGAGCGGCAGGCTGCGCCCGCCGAGCAGGAAGTCGTCGCCATTACCGCGGCTGTGGCGTGATACCCAGCAGCCGAAGGCGATCATCACGATCACGTAGGCGACGAAGGTGCCGAGGAAGACTTGGCTGTTCATGGCTACCTCTTATAATTGTCGTCCCGGTCGTTGCCGCGACCGGAGCAGTGTGAAATGTCATGTCCCGTGGGGTTTTTCACTGCGGTCGCGCCCTTGCCGGGGCGCGGCCACCTTTCTTTCTGTTCTTCTAATGTTTCCGTTCTTCTAATCTTTGCGCTCTGCTGACGTCTGTTGCGATCCTGCGGAGTGGGCCCATCGCAGCGTTGGCCTGCGCCTCGCTATACCGCCGCTTAGGCGCTTGTCAGGCGCGATCGGCGCGATAGCACTTGATGTCGACCTCCACCTTGCAGTCCACCACCAGGTCCTGGACGCTGCAGATCCGCGCCGGCGGGTGGTCGCCGAACACTTCCTTGAACACCTTGTTGAACGAGCTGAAGTAGCGCGCGTCGGTGAGTACGGCGGTGACATGGACCACGTCCTCCACGCCGTAGCCGGCCTCCTCGGCGATCTTCAGGCAGTTGGCGAAGGCCAGCCGCGACTGTTCGATGATGCTGCCTTCGACCACTTCGCCATCGGTCATCGGCGTCTGGCCGGAGACGAACAGCCAGCCACCGGCTTCGGTGGCGCGGGCGAAGGGCAGCTTCTGGCCGCCGGTGCCGACGCCGCCTTCGACGCCATAACGCTTGATGCTCATGCAAAATCTCCTTTCTGGGTCAGGGAAGGCCCCACGCGGCGCGCGGGGCCGATGCGAAATATCAGGCGGCGGGCCGCGAGGGGCGCGGTGACAGCCGCACCTCGCGCCGCAGCAGGCGCCCGTTACGGGTAGCGCTGGCCTGGCCGTGGCGATAGCCGATCGCACCGTTGACCACCACCAGCTCGATGCCGCGGGCCTTGGCGATCGGTGCACTGTAGGTGGCGGTGTCCTCGAGGGTGTCGAGGTCGAACAGCACCAGGTCGGCGAAGGCGCCGGGGCGGATCTCGCCGCGGTCGGTGAGGCCGAAGTTGGCGGCGGAAAGCCCGGTCATCTTGTGCACCGCCGCGGCCAGCGGCAGCAGCTGCAGATCGCGGCTGTAGTGCGCCAGCACCCGCGGGAAGGCGCCCCACAGACGCGGGTGCGGATGCGGATCGTTGGGCAGACCGTCGGAACCCACCATCGACAGCGGATGCGCCAGCACCTGGCGCATGTCCGCCTCGCTCATGTTGTGATAGACCGCCCCGGCCGGCTGCAGCCGCCGCGCGGCGTCCTCCAGCGACAGCTGCCACTGCGCGGCGATCGTCTTCAGCGGTTGACGCGCCATCTCGGGGTGCGGGTCGGACCAGGTGATGAAGATATCGATCTCGTCGGTGACCTGGCCCAGGTCCAGCGTCGAGGAGCCGGCGGTGTAGGGGTAGCAGTCGCAGTGCACGCCGTGGCGGCGCGCCGCATCGTCGAGCTTGGCCAGCGCCAGCGGCGCATTGCCCCAGTTGCCGGCACCGGCGCACTTGAGATGCGAGATCACCAGCGGCGCCTGGCCGTGGGCGGCGGTGGCGAAGGCTTCCTCCATCGCCGCGGGCAGTCCCGCGAACTCGTCACGCAGATGCGTGGTATAGACGCCGCCGGCATGACCCACCGCCTCGACCAGCGCGTTCATCTCGGCGCTGGGTGCGTGGAAGGCGTTGCGGTAGGCGAGCCCCGAGGAGAGCCCCAGGGCGCCCTCGGCCAGGGCGCGCTCGAGCTGGGCGCGCATGGCCGCGATCTCGGCTGGGCTGGCGGGGCGGTCGAAGCGGTCCATCACCTGGCTGCGCAGGCTGGTGTGGCCGATCAGTGCGGCGACGTTGACGCTGGGACGCGCCGCGGTCACCGCCTCGGCGTAGGCGGCGAAGGTGGGGTAGCGGAAATCCTCGGCGCGCCCGAGCAGGTTCATCGGGTCCGGCACCTCGCCATCGAGGCTGACCGGGCTGGCGCTGATGCCGCAGTTGCCGACCACCACCGTGGTCACCCCCTGGGAGAGCTTGGGCAGCATCTCCGGGGTGCGGATGACGTTGGTGTCGTCGTGGGTGTGAACGTCGATGAAGCCGGGGGTCAGGGTCAGCCCCGCGGCTGCGATCTCTTCGCGGCCATGGGCCTCGGCCAGGTCGCCTACGGCGGCGATGCGCTCGCCGTCGATGGCGACATCGGCGACGAAGGCATCGCGGCCGCTGCCATCGATGATGCTGGCGCGGCGGATCAGCAGATCATAGAGGTGGGACATGGGCGCTCCTGGCGTCTCAGTCGCCGAGCGGCTGGCGATCGTCGCCGCCGCGATGGGCATCGAGGGTGATCTTGAGCCGCCGCAGCTTGTCGCGGGTCCGCGCCCGGTGGCGCAGTGCCAGGCCCAGCGCCAGCATGTCGACGGCGGCCATCATGGCGTAGCGTGATGACGACGGAAAATAGATGAAGTCGGTCTCCCGTGAGGCCAGCGGCAGCGCCAGGTCGGCGATGCCGGCCAGCGGCGAGCCGACCGCGGTGATCGCGACCACCCGCGCGCCGTACTCGCGGGCCAGCTCGGCGGCATCGTTGATCTCGGGGGTGTAGCCGCTGGCCGAGATCGCCACCACCACGTCTTCCGGCTCCAGGGTGGCAGCGACCATGCGCGGCAGCAGCGCCTGCGGATAGGCGCTGATCGCATAGCCCAGGCGCACCAGCCGGAACTGCAGCTCCTGGGCCATCACCGTGGAGCCCCCGCCGGCGCCGAAGACCAGGATCTGGCGCGCGCTATCCAGCATCGCCACCGCACCCTCGACGTCGGCCTGCTCCATCAGCGTGCGGTTGAGCGCCAGGGTCTGGGTGGCGCTGTCGTAGATCACGCCGAGGCCATCCTCCTCGTTCGCCTCCTGGATGAAGCGGCGCCCTGCGGCCAGAGCGCGAGTCAGGCGGGTCTTGAGGTCGCGTACGTTGCGGCACTCCACCGCCCGGGCGAAGCGTGTCACCGTGGCGTCGCTGACCCCGGCGCGGGTGGCGATTTCGCCGATGCTCGCCTCGGCGACGAAATCGATATCGTCGAAGATCAGCCCGGCGACCTTGCGCTCGGCAGCGCGCAGGCTGGGGAGACGGGCGGTGATCAACGACAGGATGTCGATCTGCTGGCTCAAGCGAAACTCCTCTGTAAAGGTAACGGCCTGGGTAACGCGAAGGGCCCGGCCAGCAGGCCGAGCCTGACATCGCCGATTGGCGTCGCTGTGTTAGTAATTAACATATTCTTCTGTTTCGTGTTAGTAAATAACTCGTTGGTCGACAATCCGGCGGCGCGAGGCTCTTCCTGCGGCATTCGCCGCTGGTTCTCTCCCGTGCCGTCATCTTTTTCTCTGGCAGCTTTCGCTCTGCCTCCGGAGGCCCGTCATGCACCACTCGCCCAGTAATGTTTCCGTGACCCGCAGTGTCCCCGTGATCGAGAAGGGCACGCCCTACGGCGCGTCGACGCCGGCCAAGCTGCTGCGCGACGTACCGCTGCCGGCGGCAGCCGTGCTGGCGCCGGCGCTGGCCCACAACATCGCCTGGATGCAGCGCTTCGCCGCCGACCACGGCGCCGAGCTGGCGCCCCACGGCAAGACCACCATGGCGCCTGAGCTGTTCAAGCGTCAGCTGGCGGCGGGGGCCTGGGGGATCACCCTGGCGACCGCGGTGCAGACGGCGGCGGCCCACGCCCACGGCATCGAGCGTGTGCTGATGGTCAACCAGCTGATCGGCGAGCCCAACATGGCGCTGGTGGCGGATGCCATCGCCGCGGGGCTGGATTACTACTGCGTGGTGGACGGGGTCGACAACGTGCGCGCGCTGGGTGCCTTCTTCGCCACCCGCGGGCTGCGTCTGCAGGTACTGGTGGAGTTGGGTGTCGCCGGCGGGCGCTGTGGCTGTCGCGACGCTGATCAGGTCGCGGCGGTGGTGGCGGCGATCGCCGCCGAGCCGGCGCTGGCGCTGGTGGGGGTCGAGGGCTACGAAGGACTGATCCACGGCGGCGACGAGGTCGCGGCAGTGCGCGCCTACGCCGCGCGGCTGGTGGAGACGGTGCGCAGCCTGCGCGAGAGCGGGGCGCTGGCGCGCGAGGCGCCGATCGTCACCGCTTCGGGCTCCAAGTGGTTCGACCTGATCGCCGAGGGCTTCGACCGCGCCGAGCTGCGCCAGCACTACACTCCGGTGCTGCGCCCCGGCTGCTACGTGGTCCACGACCACAAGCTCTATGCCGGCGCCATGGCCGAGATCAAGTCGCGCCACCCCGGGCTGGCGGGCGAGCTGCAGCCGGCGCTGGAAGTATTTGCCCAGGTGCAGTCGCTGCCCGAGCCGGGGCGCGCGATCGTCGCCCTGGGCAAGCGCGATATCGGTCACGAGCCGGATCTGCCCATTGCCCTGCGCCGTTATCCCCAGGGTCAGGCGACGCCGTGCGAGGTCGACGGCTGGCGCAGCGTGCACATCATGGATCAGCACCTGTTTCTCGAGCTGCCCGCCGGGGCCGAGGTCGCGGTGGGTGACGTGATCGCCTTCGGCACCTCGCACCCCTGTCTGACCTTCGACAAGTGGCGCCGCCTGCTGCTGGTGGATGCCGATCTGAATGTCGAGCAGACCCTGGAAACCTGCTTCTGATGCCATGCCGACATGCCGCATCACGAAATTGGAAATCCTTTCCATAAATATTGACGCCGGCATCCCGCTCGCTTAACTTGGCATCCGGTGAGCGATGCGGGTGCCCCCTGCCCGACGTCGACGCCTCTCTACTTGCGGCCATCGCCCGCGGCGGTGGTGGCCCACCCGAGCGCTCTTCCGTCGGGTAAGAGACCTTATTCACAGACGGAAGCTTGGCGAGCCATTGGCTCGCCATTTTTTTGCCCCAATCCCACGGCCGGCTTGCCGCGCCGTTCACGCCCGCCTTGTACGAGAACGGTTTACGCGCGTTGGTTTTTCGTACACACCCTGGTTTCTGCCGCACCTTCTAAAGCACTAGTGGTCTATATCCCCCGTTTTCGCCCGACCGCGCCGCGGCGGGGCGCGCTTCCTGTCGCCCGGCCGGATGCGGAACGGCAGTAGCGTTAATGGCAGGTAGATAAGGAGGTGTACGTGATTCATCAAGGAAGAGCGAAGATGCTGATGCGGGCCCGGCAGTGGCTGCTGGGCGCCGGGCTGCTGGCGCTGGCCGGCGGTGCCCAGGCCCAGCTCGAGGATTTCGAGGCGCTGGACAATCCGGCCGAGGCCGAGAAGCCGTTCGAAGGGCAGGCCGAACTGGGCTATCACAAGATCAGCGGCAACAGCCACAGCGAGAGCCTGCTGGCCGGCGCCGACATGACCTGGTTCGATGCGCCCTGGTCCTACAACTTGAAGCTGGGGGCCAAGAGCGCCAGCGACGATGACGAGACCTCCGCCGAGGAGTATTTCGTCCAGGGTCGCACGCGCTACAACCTCTCTCGCGCCAACTATCTGTTCGGGCTGGCGCGCTGGGACAAGGACCGTTTCTCCGGCTATGACTCGCAGAGCACGCTGATCGGTGGCTACGGCCGCCAACTCCTGGAGGGGCCGCCGCATTCGCTCTCGGTCGAGGTCGGCCCCGGGGTGCGTCACGACGAATACACCGGCGACGGCAGTGACGATCTGGCGCTGTTCTACGCCGGACTGGACTACGGCTGGCAGTTCTCCGAGAACTCGCGCTTCACGCAGACGCTGGCCACCGAGTCGTCGCGCGAGAACATCATCGGGCGCTCCGAGACGGCGCTGGTCGTGGCGATGAACGAAGACCTGGCGCTCAAGCTCTCCTACGAGGCCGACTTCAACGACAACCCGCCGCCGGGAGCCTCCAGCCAGACCGACACCACCACCGGGGTGTCGCTGGTCTACCACATGTGATCAAGAGCACCCTTCACAGCCGCCAGGCGACGTGGGCTCATCCTGCGCCCATCGTCAGAGGGTTCGGATGTCAGTTCTGTACCGACATCACCGCTCCGCCATCGACGCGCAGATTGCTGCCGTTGACGAAGGAGGCGTGGGGGGAGAGCAGCATGGCGATGATGTAGGCGACTTCGTCCGCCTCGCCGCGGCGCTTGGCGACGATGCCCGGGCGCTCCTCGTCGAGAAAGCTCTCCACCGCTTCGTCGAACGAGCAGTTCAGCGCTTTGGCGCGCTGGTGCATCATGCCGTCGGTCATCGGCGAGGCGATGAACGCCGGTGCCACGGTGTTGCACAGCACCCCGTGCGCCGCCTCGCGGTAGGAGAGATTCTTGATGAAGGCGCTCAGCGCCGCCTTGGCGGTGTTGTAGACCGCCTCCTCCCAGTAGGGCTGTACGGTGTTTTCCGAGGTGAGACAGATGAAGCGCCCCCAGCCCTGTTCGCGCATCGCCGGGATGGTCGCGCGTGCCAGACGCACCGCGGAGAAAAAGTCGATCTGCCACGCCTCTTCGTAATCGGCGTCCGGTAGCGTCAGCGGGTCGCCCTTGGCGCCGGTGATGCCGGCGGCGTGGACCACCATGTCGATATGGCCGAAGCGTTCGCGGCCGCGGGCGACGAGGGCATCGACCTGGGCCTGATCGGTGACATCGGCGGTGACGCAGAGCGTCGCGCCGTCGAGATCGGCCGCCGCCGCCTCGAGCGCCTCGGCGTCGATGTCGCTGAGGACGAGATTGACGCCCTCGGCGGCGAGCCGCCGCGCGGTCGCCAGACCGATGCCGCCCTGGGCGCCGGTCACCAGTGCGGTCTTGCCGCTGATGGCGAGATCCATGCGTTTGCCTCCTTGCAGACGATGAACTTACACGGAATGAGCTTGCAGAAGATGGCGCCGCCGCCGCAGGGGCGATGACACCCGAGCCTTGAGCATGGTCACGATTGGCGCGCGGCGCCAACTCGGTTTTGTCAGCCCTGGCTGGCTGCGGCATAGTGGGCGCTTCTCGCCATCATCACCGGACACCCCCGCACCTCGATGCCGCCAGGCGTCGTCCGCAGGCGGCGCCGTCGTCGCGCCATGACGGGGGATCTCGCAGGGAACGCCATGACAATCCGAATTCTCTCCCGGGCGCTCGGCGCCGGGGTGCTGCTCGCGCCGCTGGGTGCGCTGGCCCAGACGGGCAGTGCCGCGCCCGAGGCCCAGCCGGTCATCGAGGTGACCGCGCCACGCTTGGCGCGGGAGCTCTACGCCACGCCGGCGGCCGTCTCCGTGGTCGACCGCCAAGCGATCCAGCAGGGCCAGCAGCGGGTCAGGCTGGACGAGTCGCTCGACCTCGTTCCTGGCCTCTATCTGCAGAACCGCAACAACTTCGCCCAGGGGCAGCGCATCGCCATCCGCGGTTTCGGCGCGCGGGCGCCGTTCGGTGTACGCGGTATCACCGTGATGGTCGACGGTATCCCCTATACGCTGCCCGACGGTCAGGCCCAGCTCGACGCCATCGATCTCGACAGCGCCGAACGCATCGAGGTGATCCGCGGGCCGGCCGCGGTGCAGTACGGCAATGCCGCCGGCGGGGTGATCAGCGTGACCACGGCGGACGGGCGCGACGATCCGGGTAGCCACATTCGTATGGAGGGGGGCAGCCACGGCTATCGCAAGTACGCGGTGAGCAACGGCGGGGTCAATGGCCCCTGGTCGCACCATGTCAGCCTCTCCGCCCTCGACTATTCGGGCTACCGCGACCACAGCGCCACCGAGAAGTATCTGCTCAATGCCAAGCTGCGCCGCGAGCTGGGCAGCGACCGTGCGCTCACCGCCATCGTCAATCTGCTCGACAACCCGCGTTCCGAAGACCCCAGCGGACTGACCCGGGCACAGGTGCATGCCGACCGCGATCAGGCCGGGGCCTTCACCGAGAAGTACGACACCGGCCAGAACGTCGATCAGCAGGTATTCGGCCTGCAGTACGAGGATCTCTCGGCGGGGCCCGGGGCGCTCTATCTCAAGGGCTTCTATCTGCGCCGCGACTTCGAGCAGCAACTGCCCTATCCCGGCGACAGCCTGATCGACTATCAGCGTGACTACTATGGTGGTAGCGCCGAGTATCACCAGACCGTGCACCTGGCGCAGATGCCGCTGCGCTATGTCGCCGGGGTCGATGTCGCGCATCAGCGCGACGATCGTGGACGTAAGAGCGTCGCCTTCAGCGGCGAGGTCACCGGCACGGCGGCCGACGAGACCCAGACGGCGACCTCGCTGGGGGCCTTCGTGCAGGGCGATCTCGACCTCGACGAGCGCTGGACGCTCTCCCTCGGCGGTCGCTACGACCGGGTCAAAATGAAGATCGACGACGCCTATATCGACCCCGCCAACGAGGACGGCGATGACAGCGGCGAGCGGACCTTCGATCAATGGAGTACCAGCGCGGGTATCAGCTACCGTTACCGCGCCAACCATCAGCTCTATGCCAATACCGCCACCGCCTACGAGACGCCGACCTTCTCCGAGTTCGCCAATCCCAGCGGCGCTGGCGGCTTCAACGGCGATATCGAGCCGCAGAAGGCGTGGAGCCGCGAGCTGGGCGCGCGCGGCAGCTTCACCAATGGCGTCGACTACGACGTCGCGCTGTTCTCGGTGCGGGTGCGTGACGAGCTGGTGCCCTACGAGGGCGAATCCGGGCGTACCTTCTACCAGAACGCCGGTGACAGCGAGCGCGATGGCCTCGAGGTCGCGCTCGGCTGGCAGTTCACCCCCGGCTGGCGCCTCGACAGCGCCCTGACGCTGGCGCGCTACCACTTCGATCACTTCTCCGATACCCAGGGTCGCTACGATGGCAAGCGCATCCCCGGCCTGCCGCAGCAGACCTGGGTCAACCGCCTGAGCTGGGAGGGGGTAGGCCAGCGTTTCGCCAGCGTCGAGACCCAGTACGTGGGCGATATGGTGGCGGACAACGCCGGCGAGGTGAGCGTCGGCGACTACTGGCTGGTCAATCTGCGCGGTGGCGACGGCTGGCATCTGGGTGGCGATACCTGGCTCAAGACCTATGTCGGCGTGCGTAATCTGTTCGCGGTGGAGCACTATGCCAACGTGCGCATCAACGCCAGCAACGCGCGCTACTTCGAGCCAGCGCCAGGGCGAACGGTCTATGCTGGTATCGGCATCGATTTTTAGGGTGTCACGACACGGGCGCCGTAAAGGCATCGCGTTCGGCGATCCATTCAGCGCTTTTCGAGCGCCATCATAACGACACCGGGCCGTCCACAGGGTGCCCGGCGGGATCACGAGGAACTCATCATGCGTCATCTGCTCTCTTTTGCTCTAGCCGCACTGCTGCTGTCGCTGCTCGCCGGCTGTACCGTCAACACCTACGCCGATGGCCAGCGCGAGGTTCAGCCCGGCGTCCCTCAGGATGGCCCCACCGCCAATCCGGCGGATGCCACCCGCGGCCAGCAGGGCAGCGGCGAGCTGCCCTGAACGCCTGCCGTTCATCCCACCTGGGAGCGCGAGTGTTTGCGCTGCATATCACGGGGATGAAGTAAAGTTCGAGATCGAGCCGCCGATAGACGTTCTACGTACTGCCACCCCCTTTAGGTGGGCGGTGCGCGGGCATGATCGGCGGCTGGCCGCGACGTCCGCGCACTGCCGCCGAGCGAGAGCGCCGAGATGTGCCCGACCCCTTCGCACCGCTGGACCCTGAGCGCACCGCTGGCGGCCCTGGCGTTGATGCTGCTGGCGTGGGCGGCCCCCGCCGTCAGCGCCCAGCTGCAGATCACCGACGCCGCTACCGGCGCGCCGCTGAGTGAGGCGGTGATCGAGGTCTACGCGCCGTCCACAGCGGGTGCGACCCGCGCCGCCTCCGATGGCTACCAGATCGTTCAGCGCCATGCCACGTTCATTCCGCACGTGCTGCTGGTGCCGGTGGGTGCCGAGGTCAGCTTTCCCAATCGCGATACCACTCGCCATCAGGTCTACTCCTTCTCGCCGGCGCACCCGTTCAGCCTCGATCTCTACCTGCAGGAAACGCCGCCGCCGGTGCGCTTCGATCGCGCCGGGGTGGTCGTGCTCGGCTGTAATATCCATGACGCCATGGAGGCCTTCATCGTGGTCAGCGAGGCACCTTACCGCGCACTCACCGCTGACGATGGCCGCGCCGCGTTCGCGCTGCCGCCAGGGCGGCACCGGCTGCGCGTGTGGCACCCACGCCTGGAAGACACGCATCTCGTGTGGTGGGAAGGCGAGATCGGCGCCGATGAGACGCGCCAAGTGGCGCTCGAACTCGCGGCGAGCCTGCCCTCGGTGCCCGAGCCCTCGGCTCTGCAGCAGCGCTTTCGGCACGCGCTCGAACAGACGCAGGCCCGCTGAGTGTCGTTCCGCCGACGTCTGTTGCTGATCATGCTGGCGGTGATGGTCGTGGCCCAGCTGGTCGCCGCCATCGCCACCCTGGGCACCATCCATCGCGATGTCATGCACAAGGGCGGGCGCGAGCTGGAGGTGGGGCTCGGGGTGATGCGCCAGCTGCTCGACGAGCGCGGCAAACAGTTGCGCGACAGTGTCGGCATCCTGACCTCGGACTTCGGCTTCAAGAGCGCGATCGCCTCTCAGGATGTGGGCACGCTGGCCAGCGTTCTGGCCAACCATGGCCAGCGGGTGGGCGCCGATATGGTGCTGCTGGCGGCGCCGGACGGCACCATCGTGGCCAGTAGCCATCACGCCCCCGGTACGCCGATGCCGTTCCCGCGACTATGGCGACAGGTACGTCAGGCCGGCGAGGCGACCGGTGTGGTGCTGCAGGGCCAGCGCCCCTATCAGTTCGTCATGCTCCCGGTGCGCGCGCCCAACCTGATCGGCTGGGTCGGCATGGGGTTTTTGCTCGATACGCCGCTGGCCGAGGAGATAAGCCGCTTGACCCGGCTGCAGGTCAGTTTTTTGGTGAGTGGCGCGCACCGGGCCTCGGGCGTGCCGGGCGATACGGCGGGCGATATGAAGGGCTATGTCGCCGGCGCGCTGGCCCAGATGCCGCCCGCGGCGGTGAGCGCGCTGCGCGCGGATCTGGCGCGCGGCGAGTATCTGCACCACAGTGGCGTCGACGCCAGGCTGGACGCGCTGCTGCTCGCCTCGCCGCTGATGACCTCCGAGATCCCCGCGGATGCAGATCGGGGCCAGGTCTATGCCGTGGTGGAGCACTCGCGTGCGGATCTGCTGGCGGTATTCCAGGCCCTCGGTTGGCGGCTAGCGGCGATCTTTGCGGTGACGCTGGCGCTGACAGCGCTGGTCGCCGCCTTCAGTGCGCGCAGCATGTCACGGCCACTGATCCGCCTGGCCCAGGTGGCCCAGAAGATCGGGCGCGGCGAGGAGGTCACCGAGGTGCCGGCCGACAGAGGCGGCGAGATCGGCCTGCTCGGGCGCACTCTGGTAGCGATGCAGCGCGATATCGAGAGCCGCGAGCGCCAGCAGCGCGAGCAGGTGCGGCGTGATCAACTCACCGGGCTGGCCAATCGCCACTCGGTACAGCAGGACATCGCCGAGGCGGTCGCGGTGGGGGAGCCGTTCACGCTGCTGCGGCTGTCGATCTGCGGCTTTCGCCATATCAATGACACCTTCGGCTACGCCGTCGGCGATCAGGCCCTGCGCCAGCTGGCAAAACGTCTCGCTGACTGCCCGGCGCCGGTGTGTCACGCCTACCGCCTGGGCGGCGATGAGTTCCTGCTGCTGGTCGACTCGGCGGCCATCGAGTCGCGCTGGCTGGCGTCGCTGCGCGAGGAGCTGGCGCGGCCGATCGAACTCGACCACTCGCCGCTGCGCCTGCAGCTCGTCTACGGCGAGGTCAACTTCCCCGCACACGGGCGCAGCGCACCGCTGCTGCTGCGGCGGGCCGAGGTCGCCATGGCCATGGCCAAGCAGCAACGGCTCGGCTATCTGCGCTACGTGGAAGGGCAGGACGAGAAGCGTCTGCGCGAAATGACGCTGGTGCGTGATCTGCAACTGGCGGCCGAGCGGGGGCAGTTGAGCATGGTCTACCAACCCAAGATCGCCGCCGCCGATGGCGCGCTGGTCGAGCTCGAGGCGCTGATGCGCTGGCAGCATCCGGAGTTCGGTTTCATCCCGCCGGACGAGTTCATCACCCTGGCCGAGAGTGCCGGGATCATCTCCCAGCTGACCGGCTGGATGTTGGACACGGTGTGCCGGCAACTGGCCGCCTGGGAGGCCGAGGCGGGGTTGTGCCTGGCGGTGGCGGTGAATCTTTCGGCCCAGGACGTGATCGACCCGGCGCTGCCGCAGCGGCTCGATCAGGCGCTGGCCGCGTATGGTCTGGACCCGTCCCGGCTGGGGCTGGAGGTGACCGAGAGCGCTATCATCTCCGACCCGGAGGTGTCGCGCCGGGTGCTGGCCGAGCTGTCGCAGCGCGGCGCCAGCACCGCGATCGATGACTTCGGCACCGGCTACTCCTCGCTGGGCCAGCTCAAGCGTCTGGCGGTACGCCAGCTCAAGATCGACAAATCCTTCATTCTCAAGCTCGATCAGCACTCCGACGACCGCATCATCGTGCACTCGACCATCGAGCTCGGCCACAACCTGGGGCTCGAGGTGGTCGCCGAGGGCGTCGAGACCGACGCCGCCCGGGCGCTGCTGGTCGAGCTGGGTTGCGACTATCTGCAGGGCTACGGCATCTCACGTCCGCTGCCCGCGGCCGCCGTGGCAGATTGGATCGCCGCTTATCCGCCCGGCGTGCGCCGGCCTCTGCGCCCGCTCGAGCCTTCGACACCATGACCTTACGAGGAGACACCTGATGGCGAGACGCCTACGCCGCTGGCTGCGGCGCCTGTCGGTGGGTGCCACGGCGCTGGCCGCGGCTGCCACGCTGGCGACGCCGGCACAGGCGGGGAGCCGTCTGCTGGGCACCGGTGGCGTGACCCAGATCGAGGGTGCCGCCGGTGGGGGGCTCTCGCCCTGGGGCGTGCTCGCCGGCACCGCCAGCGATACCGAGGTGGCGATGAGCGTGGCCGCCAGCGAGGCGTGGCTGGACGACTACGGCCTGCGCGTGCGCGGGATCGGGCTCAACTGGCATGACCGGGTGGAACTCTCCTACGCCCGCCAGCGGCTGGCGCTCGACACCCTGGGCGGCGTGCTCGAGCAGGAGATCTACGGCGCCAAGCTGCGCCTGTTCGGTGATCCGCTCTACCACCCCTGGGGCAGCTGGAGCATTGGCGTGCAGCACAAGCGGCTCGATCAGGGGCAGGCGCTGGCGCGCGCCGTGGGCGCCGAGGCGACCCAGGGTAACGATCTCTATCTGGCCGGCAGCAAGCTGTTCTTCGACGCCGTGGCCGGGCGCAACCTGCTGGCCAACCTGACGCTGCGCTCGACCCGCGCCAACCAGGGCGGGCTGCTCGGCTTCGGCGGCGATCGCGACAGCGGGCGCTCGCTGGTGGCCGAAGGCTCGCTGGGGCTGTTCCTGACCCCGGCCTGGGTGGTCGGGGTGGAGTATCGGCAGAAGCCCGACAACCTCGGCTTTGCCGAGGAGCAGGCGTGGCAGGATGTCTTCACCGCGCTGTTCTTGACCCGCCACCTCTCGCTGACCGGTGCCTGGCTCGATCTCGGCGATATCGCCGGGCTCGACAACCAGCGCGGCGGCTATCTCTCGCTGCAACTCGCGCTTTGACGGGGAGCCTGTGATGTATCCCATTCACTCACGTGGGCGCTGGGCCGCGGCGCTGCTGGCGCTGCTCCTGAGCGGCTGTGCTGCCTCGCCGCCAAAGCCCGCGCCGACCCTCTATCAAAAGCTCGGCGGCGAGCAGGGCATTCACGCCATCGTCGAAGACTTCACCTATCGTCTCGCCGATGATCCCGAGCTGGTGGCGTTCTTCGCCAACACCAACATCGACTACTTCGTCGGCTCGCTGCAGGACTACCTGTGCGTGATCAGCGATGGCCCCTGTGTCTACCGTGGCGCGCCGATGGACAAGGCGCACCAGCACATGGGCATCCATGAGGCCGACTTCAATCGTCTGGTCGATGCGCTCCAGGCGACGCTGCTCGACCAGCCGATCTCCGCTTCTGCACGCAACCAGTTGCTCAAACGCCTGGCGGCGCAGCACGCTGCGGTCATGCGCTATCAGTGACCCCTGATGGTGAGAGATGGTCAGACGGTGAGAGGTGGTCAGACAGTGATCCGTCGGCCAGATACGCCGAGGCCCGCGCCGGGTAGCGCGGGCCTCGGATCTGAAGAGGTGGGCTTAGCCTGCGCTCCTCCTCAGAAGGTCTGGCAACAAGTGCCGCGCCTCGGGCGCGATGACCGGGATCAGGCGCGATAGTCGGTCTCGGAGTAGAGCACGCGTAGGCGCACGGTGTGGTTGACCTGCTTGAGCGCATCGAGTGCCTGCGGGCCGTAGGCCTTGTCGACGTCGATCACCACGTAGCCGACCTTGTCGTTGGTCTGCAGGAACTGGCCGGCGATGTTGATGCCGTTCTCCGACAGCACGCGGTTGATCTCCGAGAGCACCCCGGGCACGTTCTCGTGGATGTGCAGCAGGCGATGCTTGTCCGGGTGCGAGGGCAGTGCCACCTCGGGGAAGTTGACCGAGGTGATGGTGGTGCCGTTGTCGGAGTAGGTGACCAGCTTCTCGGCCACTTCGATGCCGATGTTCTCCTGGGCTTCCAGCGTCGAGCCGCCGATGTGCGGGGTCAGGATCACGTTCTCCAGACCGCGCAGCGGCGAGACGAACTCCTCGTCGCTGCCCTTGGGCTCGACCGGGAAGACGTCGATCGCCGCGCCCAGCAGCTTGCCGCTCTGGAGCGCTTGTGCCAGCGGCTCGATCTCGACCACCGAGCCGCGCGAGGCATTGATCAGGATGCCGCCCTGCTTCATCAGCGCGATCTGTTCGGCGCCGATCATCCAGCGGGTGGCGGGCAGGTCGGGCACGTGCAGGCTGACCACGTCGGCGCGTGCCAGCAGCTCTTCGAGGCTACCCACCTGGCGGGCGTTGCCCAGCGCCAGCTTGGTGACCACGTCGTAGTAGATCACGTCGAGGCCGAGGGACTCGGCGAGCACCGAGAGCTGTGCGCCGATGCTGCCGTAGCCGACGATACCCAGGGTCTTGCCGCGCGCCTCGTGGGAGTTCTTGGCCGACTTGAGCCAGCCGCCCTGATGGGCGCGGGCGTTCTTCTCGGGGATGCCGCGCAGCAGCATGATGGTCTCGGCCAGCACCAGCTCGGCCACCGAGCGGGTATTGGAGAAGGGCGCGTTGAATACCGGGATCGCGCGTGCCAGGGCGGCGTCGAGGTCGACCTGGTTGGTGCCGATGCAGAAGCAGCCTACCGCGGTGAGCTTCTCGGCGGCGGCGAAGACCCGCTCGGTGAGCTGCGTGCGCGAGCGGATGCCGATGAAGTGGACGTCACGGATCTTGTCGATCAGCTCTTCTTCACTGAGTGACGTGGAGAGCGTTTCGATGTTGGTGTAGCCCGCGTTGAGCAGCGAATCCACGGCGGACTGATGAATGCCCTCGAGCAGCAGAAACTTGATCTTGCTCTTGTCCAGAGACGTCTTGGCCATTGGGGGATCAACCTTTCTTCATCGGCTTGTCGCGAGCGCGTCGCGGTGATGGGAAATCCGTCGGCGAAAGCGGACGTCGCGCGAGCTCACACAGTGTCGGGAGGCCGCCGCCAGCGGGCGCATAGCGTAACACAGACGTCGCGGGTGAGGATGAAAATGACGCACGCAGACATGAATGCCGTGCAATCGTGGGCGCGTCGTGGCAGGCACCCGGAACTGGGCCGAATCGATGCCGACAATGCGCAAACCGCGCGACGATTTCACCCCGAGGGCAGACGACCCCCGGGGGCGGCGGTGTATACTCGAAGACCGTTTTCGCTTGGTGCCGGTGGCTTGGCCGCCGCGCCCTCGACCCGGCTCCCGCCCGCGCCCGCGCGAGGCACTGGGAGCGACGCTATGAGTGCACCATGTCTGACAAGATGGCCGAACAGGACGTTCCCCAGGACTTCGCCACCACGCTGACCCAACTGGAGCGGCTGGTGGCGCAGCTCGAATCCGGCGAACTGACGCTGGAAGCCTCACTGGCCGCCTTCGAGCGCGGCATCCGTCTGACCCGCGACGCCCAGAGCCGCCTCGATGGCGCCGAACTCAAGGTGCAGGCGCTGCTCGAACAGGCCGACGGCACGCTGCAGTCGGTACCGTTCGAGACTGCTGGAGAGCCGCCGCATGAGCCCTGAGCACGTGCACGAGCAGACCTTGCCGGAAGCCGCCGTTGCCGCCGCGCGGGCGCGCAGCGAGCAGGTGCTGGCGGCCTGGCTGGAGCGCTCGCCGGGGGTGTCGGCGGCACTCGACGAGGCGCTGCGCTACAGCGTGCTCGGCAGCGGCAAGCGGCTGCGCCCGGTGCTGGTCTATCTCGCCGGCCAGGCGCTGGGGGCGCAGAGCGAGGCGCTCGACCCCGCCGCCGCCGCGCTGGAGATGATCCACGCCTACTCGCTGGTCCACGACGATCTGCCGGCGATGGACGACGACGACCTGCGCCGCGGCAGGCCCACGGTGCATCGCGCCTTCGACGAGCCGCTGGCGATTCTCGCCGGCGACGCCCTGCAGTCGCTGGCCTTCGAGGTGCTCGCCTCGCGCGAGCACCCGCGCCTCGCCGCGCTCGTCACGACCCTGGCCCAGGCCGCCGGCCGTGACGGCATGGCGGCGGGGCAGGCGATCGATCTCGCCGCGGTGGGCACACCGCTCGACCTCGCCGCGCTGCAGGCGATGCACCAGCACAAGACCGGCGCGCTGATCCGCGCCGGCGTGCGTCTGGGGGCGCTGGTGGCGGTGGCCGAGAGCGACCCGCGGGTGGCGGCGCTCGACCGCTACGCCGCGGCCATCGGCCTGGCGTTTCAGATCCACGACGACGTGCTCGACGTCACCGGCGATACCCAGACCCTGGGCAAGACTTCGGGCGCCGATGCGCACCGCGACAAGCCGACCTATCCTGCGCTGCTGGGGCTTGAGCGTGCCCAGGCGCGGGCCCGCGAGCTCCTCGACGAAGCCCTCGCGGCGCTGGCGCCGCTGGGTGACGCGGGCGCGCCGCTGGCGTGGCTGGCCCGTTTCATGATCGATCGCGATCACTGACCGGTAACGACCTATTCTATGAAGCTGTTCGACGAGATCCCCACGCAGCGCCCGCTGACGCCGCTGCTCGACACGCTCGATGCGCCGGCCGGGCTGCGCCGGATGACGCTGGCGCAGCTGCGCCAGGTCGCCGACGAGCTGCGCGCCTACCTGCTCTACAGCGTCGGTGTCAGCGGCGGCCATTTCGGCGCCGGGCTCGGCGTGGTCGAACTCACGGTGGCGCTGCACCGCGCGCTGCAGACCCCCCACGACCGCCTGGTGTGGGATGTCGGCCACCAGGCCTATCCGCACAAGATCCTCACCGGGCGCCGCGACGCGCTCACCGGGATTCGTCAGTACGGCGGCCTGGCGGCCTTTCCGCGGCGCGAGGAGTCACCTTACGACACCTTCGGCGTGGGCCACTCGAGCACCTCGATCTCGGCCGCGCTGGGCATGGCCCTGAGTGCGCGTGCCAAGGGCGAGAAGCGCCGCGCCTGCGCGGTGATCGGCGACGGCGCGCTGACCGCCGGGATGGCCTTCGAGGCGCTGGCGCACGCCGGCCACGTCAAGGCCAACCTTCTGGTGGTGCTCAACGACAACGAGATGTCGATCTCCGAGAACGTCGGCGGCATGGCCAGCTACCTGACCCGCATTCTCACCAGCAAGCCGTATGCGGCGGTGCGCGAGAACGGCAAGCGGGTACTCTCGCACCTGCCCGGGGCGCTGGAGCTGGCGCGGCGCACCGAGGAACACGTCAAGGGCATGATCAGCCCGGCCACGCTGTTCGAGGAGATGGGCTTTCACTACATCGGCCCCATTGACGGCCACGACCTGGCGGCGCTCAACCAGGCGCTGGAGGCGCTGCGTGATCAGGAGGGGCCGCAGTTTCTTCACGTGCGCACGCGCAAGGGGCGCGGCTTCCGGCCCGCCGAGGCCGACCCGATCGGTTTTCATGCCATCACCAAGCTCGAGCGCAAGCCGTCGGCGCCGCCGCGGGTCGACGCCGAGCGCCCGCCCGCCGCGGCAGCCTCGACGTCCAAGCCCGACGATGCATCGCGCCCGCAGCCGCGCAGCGAAGAGATGTTGCGCCCGAAGCCGCGCAGCGAAGAGATGTTGCGCCCGAAGCCGCGCAAATATTGCAACGTCTTCGGCGACTGGCTGTGCGACATGGCGGCGGTGGACACGCGCCTGATCGGTATCACGCCGGCGATGCGCGAAGGCTCCGACCTGATCCGTTTCTCGCAGACCTATCCCGAGCGCTACTACGACGTGGCGATCGCCGAGCAGCACGCGGTGACCCTGGCCGCCGGCATGGCCTGCGAGGCGATGAAGCCGGTGGTGGCGATCTACTCGACCTTCCTGCAGCGCGGCTATGATCAGCTGGTGCACGACGTCGCGGTGCAGCACCTGGATGTCACCTTCGCCATCGACCGTGCCGGGCTAGTGGGCGAAGACGGCCCGACCCACCACGGCGCGCTGGATCTCTCCTTCCTGCGCTGTGTGCCCGGTCTGGTGGTTCTGGCGCCGGCGGACGAGGCCGAGTGTCGCGCCATGCTCACCACCGCCTATCACCACTCCGGCCCGGCGGCAGTGCGCTACCCCCGGGGTACCGGCCCCGGCAGTGAGCTGCCCCAGGACCTCGAGGCGCAGGTGCCGATCGGCCGCGCGCAGACCCGGCGCGAGGGCGAGCGTGTGGCGCTGCTCGCCTTCGGCAGCCTGAACACGCCAGCGGCCGAGGTCGCCGAGCGGCTCGGGGCGACACACCTCAACATGCGCTCGGTCAAGCCGCTGGATCGCGACGCCATCGTCGCCGCGGCGCAGACCCACGAGCTGCTGGTCACCCTGGAAGAGAACGTGGTCGCCGGCGGCGCCGGCAGCGGGGTCAACGAGCTGCTGGCGGCGGAGGGGCTGACGCCGGCGGTGCTCAATCTGGGCATCCCCGATGCCTTCATCGAGCACGGCAAGCCCGCCGAACTGCTGCGCGACTGCGGCCTGGATGCCGCCGGGATCGAGGCGGCGATCCGCGCTCGCCTGAACCTCAACGACAACTGATGGGACTTCCATGTCTATTGCCATTCTGATCGGCGCCTTCATCGGCTACCTCGCCGGCAAGCTGCCGGGCCTTCTGATCGGGGCCGGTATCGGCTGGTGGATCAGCCGCAAGCTGCGCCAGTCCGTGGTGGGGCGGGTGGTGGGCATCCAGCACCAGTTTCTCGAATCCACCTTTGCGGTGATGGGCTGTATCTGCAAGGCCGACGGCCATATCACCCGCGACGAGATTCGCACCGCGGAGATGCTGTTCGATCGCCTGCACCTCAATGGCGAAATGCGCGAGCGGGCCAAGGCGGCGTTCAACCGGGGCAAGAGCCCCGAGTTCGATCTCGACGCCGAGGTCGCCACCATCCGCCGGGTCACCGGCGGCCAGCGCGCGCTGCTGCAGGTCTTTTTGCAGGTGCAGCTGGCGGCGATCGCCGCCGACGGCCAGATGCACGAAGCCGAGCACACCATGCTGCTGCGGGTGGCCCGCGGTCTGGGCTTCTCGGAGGCCGAGATCCAGCAGATCGAGGCGATGCTGCGCGGCGGCCCGCACCAGGCCGGTGGCAGCCAGGCGAGCAGCGGCCAGAGCCTGGAGGACGCCTACCGGGTGCTGGGCATTTCTGAGGAGGCCAGCGATGCCGAGGTCAAGCGCGCCTATCGCAAGCTGATGAGCGAGAACCACCCGGACAAGCTGGCCGGCAAGGGGCTGCCGGAGAGCATGCGCGAGATGGCCAAGGAGCGCACCGCCGAGATCAGCAACGCCTACGAAGTGATCCGCAAGCAGCGCGAGAGTCGCGCCTGACACCGCCCGCCGCGGCCGGCATCGACGCCGTGCCCCGGCTTGGATAGGATCGAACCGGATCTGCGCTCACAGGACGTCCTGCATGCCAGGGAAAGCCGGTTTCTATCGCACCACCGCCAGACTGCTCGGCGCCATCGACCGGCGCGGCCTGGTCCTGCGTTACCGCTACGGCGATCGTCGCCTGCTCGAGGAGTGCGTGCTGCCGGCGCTCGACGCCGACCCGGCGGTGGCAGACGTGCTGCTGGTCGGCTGCGCCTGGTACACCCGTCACTACCCCGCGCTACTGCCCTCGGCCGAGGTGATCACCATGGAGATCGACCCGGCCAAGGCGGTCTTCGGCGGCGCTCGCCATATCGTCGCTGACATGGCTCATCTGGAAGCGCATCTCGCCCCCGCCTCGCTGGATGCGGTGATCTGCAACGGCGTGCTGGGCTGGGGGCTCGACGACCCGGCGGCGATCGAAGCCGCCTTCATCGGTGCCAGCCGATGCCTGCGCCCGGGTGGGCTGTTCCTGCTCGGCTGGAACGACATCGCCCCGCGCAACGCCTGCCCGCCGGGTACCATCGCCGCGCTCGACGGCTTGGAAGCCATCGATATTCCCGGCCTGCGCGCCCACTCGGTGGTGGCCCAGGCGCGCAACCGCCACTGCTATCAGGCCTGGCGCAAACCGCTGGCGGCGTGAGCGGCGCCGTTCAGCCCGCGCGCACGCCGCGCCAGAAGACCTGCCATATGCTCTCGAAGCGCCGCGCCAGCGCGGCCTTGTCGTACATGAAGGTCTCCGATAGCAGCCCATCCACCAGGCAGTAGAAGGCGGCTATGAAGGCCGCCTCGTCCAGCGTCGGGTCGAGGGCGGCATCCGCCTGGCCGGCGTGGAAGATCTCGCCCAGACGCTGGTCGAGACGCTGCTCGGCACGGGCGCTGATGTCGCGCGCCTCGCGGCTGAGCTCCTGGGGGGAAAGAGCAGAAAGCGCTTGTAGAACACCCCCTGGTGCTCACGGTAGGAGATGGTGCAGCAGCACTCCACCAGATGGCGCAGGCGCTGCTCGAAGGGCGCCTGGCGCTGGCTGGCCAGGCTCTCCGTCACCAGCGCCAGGAGGGTGTTCTCGGCGTCGTCGGCGAGTTCGAGAAAGAGTGCGGCCTTGCTCTCGAAGTGGTTGTAGATCGAGGGCTTCTTGATTCCCGCATCGGTGGCGATCTGGGCCAGGCTGACGCCCTCGTAGCCGTGGCGGGCGAAGCGCGTCAGGGCGATCTGCTTGAGATGGCTGCGGGTGTCCAAGCGGCACTCCTGGGCGAGGGGGCGAGGAAAAGCGAGAGCTTGCCAGAGTTGATGGGTATCAATAAACTAACGACCGTTAGTTAGTAAGGCTATAGCGACGACGGCGACAGCGACAAAGACTGTATCGCCGATCCACGGTTAGAACCCGTTTCCAAACCCATCTGACGATGGGCGCCGGGGGCAGGGCTAAGCGAGGGTCCTTTGCCAGGGATGGCAAAGGTAGCGCCCAGGGAGGGGTTCACAGCGCCCTCGCGACGCCCTGCCGCCGGATAAGCCCACGTCGTATAGCGGTTGTGAAAGGTGTTCTTGGTCCGGTCACCCGACCGAGACGAGCAGGGAAGAGCCAGCATGAGCCGAACACATCGAACTCGACGTTTCCGTCTGCGCGCCCGCTGGGGGCTTCTGCCGCTGGCCGGGCTCGCCGAGGTGGGCTGGGCCAGCGGGCTCAAGCACGCCGACAGCCGCCTCGAGTGGGGGCTCACGGTCGGCCTGGCGGTGGCCAGTCTGTGGCTGGCCTCCCGCGCCGTGCGCTATCTCCCCACCAGCACCGTCTACACGGTGTTCGTCGGCATGGGCGCGGCGGGTACCGTGATCGCCGACTGGCTGCTGTTCGGGGTGGCGTTCCAGTGGCCGGTGCTGGGCTTTCTGGTGTTGCTGATGGTGGGCGTGATCGGGCTGCAGCAGGTGAGCGCATGACGCTCGATATCACCACCTGGCACTGGCTGGCGCTGCTCGCCTCCGGCGCTTGCGAGATCGTCGGCGTGAGCGGCTTCGCACGCCTGCATCGCGGCCAGCGTGCCAGCGGTGTGGCGCTGCTCGTGATGGGTTTCGGCTGCTCGCTGGGGCTGCTATCCATCGCCATGCGCTCGATCGATATGGGCGTGGCCTACGCCATTTTCACCGGTATCGGCACCCTCGGCAGCACGCTTCTGGGCATGTGGCTGTGGGGAGAGTCGCGCCGGCCGCTGCGGCTCGCCTTCGTCGGCCTGATCGTGGTCGCGGTGATCGGGTTGAAGCTGGCGAGCTAGGGGCGGGGCGGTTCGCGCGGCGCCATTCTGGCGCCTAGCCTGAGGGTTCTTGTCTTCAGCGGAGCCTGCCCTTGTCCCCGATTGCCCATACCCTCATCGTCGGCTTTCTGAGTTTCGTCGCGCTGGTCGTGATCATCCGGCTTTCCGGCAAGCGCACGCTGTCGAAGTGGAACGCCTTCGACTTCGTGATCACCATCGCCCTGGGCTCGACCCTCTCCACGGCGCTGATCACGCCGACGGTGTCGCTGGCGCAGAGCGTTGTGGCGTTCGTGCTGATCGTCGCGCTGCAGTTCGTGATCACCTTCACCTCGGTGCGCTCGAAGCGGGTCGAGGATCTGGTCAAGTCGCGCCCGACCCTGCTGCTCTACGACGGCACCCTGCGCCACGCGGCGATGGCCCGTGAGCGGGTGGTGGCGGTGGAGATCCTGGCCGCGCTGCGCGAGCGCGGCATCGCCGACATCGAGAGCGTGCACGCCGTGGTGCTGGAGACCGACGGCACTTTCAGCGTGATCCCCGACGCCGGGAGCAGCGATTCGGCGCTGGCCGGCGTCGAGGGTGTGCCGTCGCGCTGAGCCTCGATCACGCCTCGGCGTCGAGCGCCTCGCTCTCCAGGAAACCGCCGGACTGGCGCTGCCACAGCCGGGCGTAGAGGCCGTTGGCGCGGATCAGCTCGGCGTGGGTGCCCTGCTCGACGATGTGCCCCTGCTCCATCACCACCAGCCGGTCCATGGCGGCGATGGTGGAGAGGCGGTGGGCGATGGCGATCACCGTCTTGCCCTGCATCAGCCGGTCCAGATTCTCCTGAATGGCAGCCTCGACGTCGGAGTCCAGCGCCGAGGTCGCCTCGTCGAGAATCAGGATCGGCGCGTCCTTGAGCATCACCCGGGCGATCGCCAGACGCTGGCGCTGGCCGCCGGAGAGTTTGACCCCGCGCTCGCCGACATGCGCATCGAAGCCCGTGCGCCCCTGGATATCGCTCAGCCCCTCGATGAACTCGGCCACGTGGGCTTCGCGGGCGGCGCGCCAGGCCATCTCGTCACTGGCGTCCGGGCGGCCGTAGAGCAGGTTGTCGCGCACCGAGCGATGCAGCAGCGAGGTATCCTGGGTGACCATGCCGATCTTGGCGCGCAGACTCTCCTGGGTGACCGTGGCGATGTCCTGGCCATCGATGCGGATGGCCCCATCCTCCAGCTCGTAGAAGCGCAGCAGCAGGTTGACCAGGGTCGACTTGCCCGCGCCGGAGGGGCCGATCAGGCCGATCTTCTCGCCCGGGCGGATGGTCAGCGCCAGATCGTCGATCACACCGCTGCCCTTGCCGTAGTGGAAGCGAATATGGTCGAACACGATTTCGCCGCGAGAGACCTCGAGCGGGGTGGCGTCGTCGCGATCCTCGATCTGATGCGGCAGTGACAGCGTCGACATGCCGTCCTGCACCGTGCCGATGTTCTCGAACAGCGCCGAGACCTCCCACATGATCCACTGCGACATGCCCCACAGACGCATCACCAGGCCCAGCGCCACGGCGACCGCGCCCACGCTCACCGCCTCGTCGAGCCACAGCGACAGCGACAGCCAGCCGACGCTGAACAGCAGCAGCGCATTGAGCAGATAGAGCAGCCCGTAGAGACCGGTGACCAGGCGCATCTGGCGGTAGACCGTGACCAGGAAGCCGGCCATGCCTTCACGCGCGAAAGCCGCCTCGCGGCTGGCGTGGGAGAACAGCTTGACCGTCTGGATATTGCTGTAGCTGTCGACGATGCGCCCGGTCATGCGCGAGCGGGCGTCGGCCTGGGACTCCGACACCCGGCCCATGACTGGCACGAACACCCGCAGCAGCACCAGATAGCCGGCCAGCCACACCACCAGCGGTATGGCCAGACGCCAGTCGGCGCTGCCCACCAGCAACAGCGTGCCCAGGAAGTAGACGCTGACGTAGTTGAGCACGTCGAACAGCTTGATCACGCACTCGCGCACGGCCAATGACGTCTGCATCACCTTGGTCGCGATGCGTCCGGCGAACTCGTCCTGATAGAAGCCCATCGACTGGCGCAGCAGATAGCGGTGCGCCTGCCAGCGGATACGCATGGGATAGTTGCCCATCATCGTCTGCTGCTGGAACAGCGAGTGCAGCCATACCATCCCCGGCAGCGCCACCAGCACCACCAGCGCCATGCCGGCGAGCTTCCAGCCCTGGTCGGCGAGGAAGGTGGCGCGATTCTGGTCGGCGAGCCAGTCGACGATATTGCCGAGGAAGCCGAACATCCACACCTCGACGCCGGCGATCAGCGCCATCAGCGTGGTCGCCGCCAGCAGGTAGGGCCAGGCCCCACGGGTATAGTGCAGGCAGAAGGCGATCAGGGTATCCGGCGGGCGCTGCGGCTCCGCCGACGGGAAGGGGTCGAGACGTTTTTCGAACCATTGGAACATGGCAAACCTGCAATCACTGAGGAAGAGCGTGGCGGTACCGGCGACGCGTGGCGCTGGCCGGTGGAAGCCTGAGCTCATTGTACGTCGGTGTCGTCGCGAGTACCGCCGTCGGTGCTTGCCGCGGCGGACGTTTTCCGCCAGCGTAAGACCTCGAGTATGGTTGAGGTAAAGCCCAATGGAGAGTTCCAACACCCGGCCCCGCCGGCTCGCCGCGACCAAGCAGGCGCTCAGCGTGGGCGATGTCGCCCGGCGCTGCGGCGTGGCGGTCTCGACGCTGCATTTCTACGAGACCAAGGGCTTGATCCATAGCTGGCGCAACGCCGGCAATCAGCGCCGCTATACCCGCGACGTGCTGCGCCGGGTCGCGGTGATCAAGATCGCCCAGCGCACCGGGGTGCCGCTGGCGGAGATCCAGCAGGCGCTGGCCACGCTGCCCGATTCGCGCACGCCGACGGCGGCGGATTGGCGGCGCTTGTCCGAGCGCTGGCGAGCGGCCCTGGACGAGCGCATCACTCAGCTCACTTTGCTGCGCGACCAGCTCGATGGCTGTATCGGCTGCGGCTGTCTGTCTCTGGCGCAGTGCCCGCTACGCAACCCCGGTGACGTGCTCGGCGGCGACGGCGAAGGCGCGCAGCGGCTGGGCTCGGATCATGTCTCGAACGGCAGCACCGCGTTATAGATGGCGAGGAAGTGGCAGACGCTGCCGCCGATCACGAACAGGTGCCAGATGGCGTGGTGGAAGGGGATTGCGCGCAGGGCGTAGAACAGCACGCCGACCGTGTAGGTGATGCCGCCGGCGACCAGCAGCGCGAGGCCGGTGGGGGATAGCTGCGTGGTCAGGCTGTCAGAGGCGATCACGATCAGCCAGCCCATGATCAGGTAGATGAACACGCGCAGCAGGTTGAAGCGCTGCGGCCAGATCAGGCGCAGGGCGATGCCGCCCAGAGCCAGCCCCCAGATCACGCCGAACAGCGCCCAGCCCATGGGCCCGCGCAGGTTGACCAGCAAAAAGGGGGTGTAGGTGCCGGCGATGAGCAGATAGATGGCGCAGTGATCGAAGGCCTGGAAGGCGCGCTTCAGGCGCTGGCTGCGAAAGCCGTGATAGAGCGTCGAGGCGGTGTAGAGCGCCAGCAGGCAGCTGCCGTAGAGCGAGACGCTGACGATCTTCCACGGGTCGACCTCGGCGGCGATGCTGGCCAGCACGATCAGCACGATCATGCCGGCGAGACTCAGCGCGGCGCCGATGCCGTGGCTGATGCTGTGCAGCCACTCCTCCAGCCGGGTGTACTCTTCCTCCTCTGCGGGTTGGGACGGCGAGGCGTGCTCGGGGTGTGATGTCGGATATCGAGAAGACGTGAGAGGGCGCGAAGCGGAATCGGGCATGACGGCTGAGCCTCCTGCGGGATGCGTGGCAGGATCGTGAGCATAGACGTGGGTTGGACCCGCACGCCGGGACGACGTTCAGTCTCCCGAGTCATGATGACGCAACGATGACGCCGCCGGAAGGCCCGGCGGCGCCGGGTCAGGCATCGCGCTCGATGTCGACGTCGCTGGCGGGGGTGAAGTCGTCGAGCGCCATCATGTGGCCGAGCTTGCCGACCTTGGTGGTCAGGTAGTGCTCGTTGAAGGGGTTGCGCCCGGTGGTGATCGCGAGACGCTCGTCAATACGCACGCCATCGCGGCTGAGCGCCTCGACCTTGCGCGGATTGTTGGTCATCAGGCGCAGCGCGGAGATGCCGAGGTGGTCGAGCATGGGCACGCAGATATCGTAGCGGCGCTGGTCGGCGCCGAAGCCGAGGCGCTCGTTGGCCTCCACGGTGTCGGCGCCGGTGTCCTGCAGGGCATAGGCGCGGATCTTGTTGAGCAGGCCGATGCCGCGCCCCTCCTGGCGCAGGTAGAGCAGTGCACCGCGCCCCTCGTCGGCGATGCGCTTGAGCGCTTCCTGCAGCTGGTAGCCGCAGTCGCAGCGCATCGAGAACAGGGCATCGCCGGTCAGGCACTCGGAGTGGACGCGAGCCAGCACCGGCTCCGGCGTGGTGACATCGCCGAGCGTGAGCACCACGTGCTCCTTGCCGGTGGACTCTTCCTGGAAGCCGTGCAGCGTGAAGGTCGCCCAGGGTGTGGGCAGCTGCGATGCGGCGATGAAACGGATCGACACGTTGACCTCGCGAAACGGGCCCTGCGGGTAAGGCGCGGGCTCACCCCTAGGACGTTGAGGGGCGGCATTATATCAGGCTTGCGCGTGTATCCGTTACACTGCAGGCAAATCTCCCGTGCGAAGAGCGCTATGACACTGCAAAACGATCGCCTGCTGCGGGCCCTGGCTCGCCAACCGGTGGACCGCACGCCGGTCTGGATGATGCGTCAGGCCGGCCGCTATCTGCCGGAGTACCGCGCCACCCGCGCCGATGCCGGCAGCTTCATGGACCTGTGCCGCAACGCCGACCTGGCCTGCGAGGTGACGCTGCAGCCGCTGGCGCGCTACCCGCTCGATGCCGCGATCCTGTTCTCCGATATTCTCACCATCCCCGACGCCATGGGGCTGGGGCTCTATTTCGAGACCGGCGAGGGGCCCAAGTTCCGCCATCCGGTGCGCACCGCTGCCGAGGTCGCGGCGCTCAGCGCGCCGGATGCCGAGCACGATCTCGACTACGTGATGAATGCGGTGCGCACCATCCGCCGCGAGCTCGATGGCCGGGTGCCGCTGATCGGCTTCTCCGGCAGCCCCTGGACCCTGGCGACCTACATGGTCGAGGGCGGGTCGAGCAAGGATTTCCGCCATATCAAGGCGATGCTCTACGGCGACCCGCAGACGCTGCACACCCTGCTGGGCCTGCTCGCCACCGCGGTGACCGACTACCTCAATGCCCAGATCCGTGCTGGCGCCCAGGTGGTGCAGATCTTCGACACCTGGGGTGGGGCGCTGTCGACCCCGGCCTATGAGGCGTTCTCGCTGGCCTACATGCGGCGCATCGTGGGTGGGCTGATCCGCGAGCACGACGGCCGCCGGGTGCCGGTGATCCTGTTCACCAAGAACGGCGGGCAGTGGCTGGAGTCGATCGCCGACAGCGGCTGCGATGCCGTCGGTCTCGACTGGACCACCGAGCTGGGCGATGCGCGGCGGCGGGTCGGCGAGCGCGTGGCGCTGCAGGGCAATCTCGACCCCAACGTGCTGTTCGCGCCGCCCGAGCGGATCGGTGCCGAGGTCGAGCGGGTGCTGGCCAGCTACGGTCATGGCCCAGGCCACGTCTTCAACCTGGGTCACGGTATCAGCCAGTTCACCAATCCCGATCACGTCACGGCCTTCTTCGACGCCTTGCATGCCGCGAGCCCGGCCTATCACCGCTGAAGCAGGCGCCCGCGGCATCGACGGCCTGCTGCTGTTCGATGCCGACTGCCCGTTCTGCCGACGTGCGGTGCGCTGGCTGCTGGCGCATGAGCGTGATGCGGGTGCGACGCTGGCGCTGAGCGGTCTCGATAGCGCGCTGGGGCAGTGCGTGGCGCGCCACTTGGGCCGCGAGCTCGCGCGCTGCGATACGATCCGTTATGTCACCGGCGGTGAGCTTTACGAGGAGAGCGAGGCGCTGTGGCGGCTGGGATGCCGGCTGCGAGCAGGCTGGCGGCTACTGGCGTGGCTGCGCTGGGTGCCGGCGCCGCTGCGCAACGCCGTCTACCGCGGTATCGGACGCTACCGTCGGCGTCTGGCACCGGATAACGACGCGCGACTTGAGGATGACCCACGCTGGCGCGAACGTCTCGATGCCGGCCTCTGCACATGTCTGGGATTGCCGACGACGCTGGCCGAGGGGGCGCGATGACTCGGCCAGCGAACGGGCGTCGGCTCGCGACGTGGCGGGCCCTGGCGGCACTGGCCGCGCTGATCTGGGCCGGCGCGGTGGCCTGGGGCAGCCTGACGCCGGCGGCCGAGATGCCCTCGCACCTGCCGTGGGACAAGTTCAACCACCTGCTCGGCTACGCCGGTTTGACCCTGTGGCTGGGCCTGGCCAGCCGGCGCTGGTGGTGGTCGGCGCTGGCGGCGCTGGCCTACGGAATTCTCATCGAGTATCTGCAGTTGGGGGTGCCCGGCCGCGCCGGCGGTGACTGGGCCGATATCCTGGCCAATACGTTGGGCGCGCTGGCGGTGGGCCTGGGTGCGACCTGGCTCGCCCGGCGGCGCGCTGGCGCGGCCTGAACCGGGGGGCCGCGGCGCTGCGATCTTTCACCTGCTCACTCGCCCGTACACTTACCCATCCGTCCGTACACTTATCCATCCGTTCGTGCGCTCGCTCTCGCCTTTGTCTTCCCGAGTCCGGCGTGCGTTTTTCCTGCGCGCCGTGTCGTCCTGCACGCTTCGCCTTTTCCCGTCCACGCTTTGCGCGTCCATGCTTTGTCGCGACGGGGCCGACCGCCGACGCTATGGCCGACGATCATCGGCTTCCCACGAGTCGATCGTTTTTTCCTTATCCATTGGTGGCATCGTCTTCGCCACCGGTGGCTCGATTCAACGCTAGCGCCATGGTGCGGCGCCTCCTTTTGGTGCGCGGCGGTATCTCACGCACGCTTTTGAAACAGAATGTTGCCCGTGTTTTCGCAGTTTGCGCCACGTGGTGAGTGCAGGTGGAGATCGTAAGCCTCCTAGGCGAGCGTTGAATCCAGGATTTTCAGGCGCTAGCGCGAAAGTGGAACGGACTTTGCTAATTTCATCTGGGCATGCTTCGACATGCACTCAAATGACAACGCAAGGGAGTGGATTCCACCATGCGCCACAAGAACAAAAGCCTGTCTCTTCTCTCCGCCGCTGCACTGACTGCCCTGGCGGCGTCGCAGGCTCAGGCTGCCACCCTGGACAACGTGAAAAGCAACGGCGAGTTCAAGTGCGGTGTCAGCACCGGGCTCACCGGTTTCTCCTCCCCCGACGAGAACGGCAAGTGGACCGGCATCGATGTCGAAGTGTGCCGTGCCATCGCCGCCGCCGTGCTGGGCGACCCGACCAAGGTGGTGTTCGCGCCGCTGACCGCTAAGGAGCGTTTCACCGCGTTGCAGTCCGGCGAGATCGATGTGCTCTCGCGCAATACCACCTGGACCGCGACCCGTGACAACTCGCTGGGCCTCAACTTCACCGGGGTCAACTTCTACGACGGCCAGGGCTTCCTGGTGCGCAAGGACCTCGGCATCAAGAGCGCCAAGGAGCTGGATGGGGCCTCGATCTGCGTGCAGTCCGGCACCACCACCGAACTCAACATGGCCGACTACTTCAAGGCCAACGACATGCAGTTCCAGCAGGTCGCTTTCGATACCTCCGACCAGACCGCCCAGGGCTTCGACAGCGGCCGCTGTGACGTGCTCACCTCCGACTCCTCGCAGCTGGCGGCGCTGCGCCTGCAGCTCGCCGACCCCTCCAGCGTGGAGATTCTGCCCGAGCGTATCTCCAAGGAGCCGCTGGGCCCGGTAGTGCGCCAGGGCGACGATCAGTGGTTCGATATCGTGAAGTGGACGCTGTTCGCGATGCTCGACGCCGAGGAGCTGGGGGTAACCAGCCAGAACGTCGATCAGATGCGCGACAACCCGCCCAACCCGGATGTCGCCCGCCTGCTGGGCAAGGATGGCAACTTCGGCGAGCAGATGGGCATCGGTAACGACTGGGCCTACAACATCGTCAAGATGGTGGGCAACTACGGCGAGATGTTCGATCGCACCGTGGGCAAGGACTCGCCGATGGGTCTCGAGCGTGGCATCAACGCGCTGTGGAACCAGGGCGGTATCCAGTACGCGCCGCCGGTTCGCTGAGTGCGTGAAGCCGCCCGCCGCGCGTGCCCGATAGGGCGCTTGCGGCGGGCGGCCAGCAGACGTTTCCCGACGTCGTCTCCCGGCCTGTGCGCCGGGAGCCGTTGCCGCTCACCGCTCGAGTAGAGACCCGACTTCTCATGCTGCGTCCATCCACCTCGCTACCTCGCCGAGGGCAGGGGCCGCTGTGGCGGAATCCCACCATTCGTGCGCTGATCGTCCAGGCCGTGCTGTTTCTGATCCTGGCGCTCTTCATCGGTTATCTTATCCACAACACCTTGAACAACCTCGAAGCCCGCGGTATCCAGACCGGCTTCGGCTTCCTCGAGGGGCGTGCCGGCTTCTCGATTCCGCAGTCACTGATCGACTACACCAGCGACTCCAGTTATGGCACCACCTTCGTCGTCGGCCTGCTCAACACCCTGCTGGTCTCCGCCCTGGGCATCGTCGCGGCGACCCTGATCGGTTTCGCGGTGGGCATCGCCCGGCTGTCGTCCAACTGGCTGCTGGCGCGTCTGGCCACCATCTACGTCGAGATCTTCCGCAATATCCCGCTGCTGGTGCAGATCCTGTTCTGGTACTACGCCGTGCTGCGGGCACTGCCCTCGCCGCGGGAGAGCCTGTCGCTGTTCGATCTGTTCTTCTTCAACGTGCGTGGGGTGGTGATGCCCGACCCGCAGCCGCTGGCGGGGTTTTCCGCCACGCTCTGGGCGCTGCTGATCGCGGTGGTCGCCACGCTGCTCTTCGCGCGCTTCGCCAAGCGGCGTCAGGCGGCCACCGGCCAGGCGCTGCCGGTCTACTGGATCGGGGCGGCGATCGTCATCGGCGTGCCGCTGATCGTGTTCGTGGCCAGCGGCTCACCGCTGGCGTGGACGCTCCCCGAACTCCGCGGTTTCAACTTCCGCGGTGGGATCAATATCCTGCCCGAACTGGTGGCGCTGTGGCTGGCGCTGTCGATCTACACCGCGGCGTTCATCGCCGAGATCGTGCGCTCCGGCATCCTCTCGGTCTCCCACGGCCAGACCGAAGCGGCGCGCTCGCTGAGCCTGCCCGGCGCCATCACCCTGCGCAAGATCGTGATTCCGCAGGCGATGCGGGTGATCGTGCCGCAGATGACCAGCCAGTATCTCAACCTGATCAAGAACTCGTCGCTGGCCACGGCGATCGGCTATCCCGATCTGGTGGCGGTGTTTGCCGGCACCACGCTCAACCAGACCGGGCAGGCGATCGAGATCATCGCCATGACCATGGCGGTCTATCTGGTCATCAGTCTGACGGTGTCGTTTCTGATGAACCTCTACAACGCCCGCACCCTGCTGAAGGAGCGATGAGATGCGTGAATCGACATTTCGCACTCAGATGATCGAGGCGCGCGAGGCCCCGGATCAGCGCCGCGGGATCAGCGGCTGGCTGCGCGCCAATCTGTTCAATGGGCCGCTCAACAGCGTGGTCTCGGTGGCGGTGATCGGCCTGCTGGCGTGGATTCTGTGGCCGTTTCTGAAGTGGGCGGTGGTCGATGCCAACTTCCTCGGCTCGACCCGTGAGGACTGTACCGGCAGCGGCGCCTGCTGGGTGTTCATCTCGGCCCGCTTCGAGTCGATCATCTACGGCTTCTATCCGGCCGCCGAGCGCTGGCGGGTAGACATCGTGTTCGCGCTGATGGCGGTGCTGGTGGCGTGGCTGGCGATCCCGCGGCTGCCCAAGAAGCGTCTGGTCGGGCTGTTCACGCTGGTCGGCTTCCCGATCATCGCCTGGTTTTTGCTGCTGGGCGGTCACTTCGGCCTGCCCGAGGTGCCCACCCGTGCCTGGGGCGGCCTGATGCTGACCCTGACCGTGGCCACGGTGGGTATCGTCGGGTCGCTGCCGCTGGGGGTGATCCTGGCCCTGGGGCGGCGCTCCAAGATGCCGTTCGTCAAGAGCGTGTGCGTCATCTTCATCGAGTTCTGGCGCGGCGTGCCGCTGATCACGGTGCTGTTCATGGCCTCGGTGATGCTGCCGCTGTTCGTGCCCGGCAACGTCGAGTTCGACAAGCTGCTGCGGGCGCTGATCGGCATCATGTTCTTCTGGAGCGCCTACATGGCCGAGGTGGTGCGCGGCGGGCTGCAGGCGATCGGCAAGGGGCAGAACGAGGCCGGGCAGGCGCTCGGCCTGGGCTACTGGCAGCGCATGGGGCTGATCATCCTGCCGCAGGCGCTGAAACTGGTGATCCCGGGGATCGTCAACACCTTCATTGCGCTGTTCAAGGACACTTCGCTGGTGCTGATCATCGGGCTGTTCGATTTGCTGGCGATCATCCGTGCCGGGCTCACCGACTCCAACTGGCTGGGCTTCTCCACCGAGGGCTATGTGTTCGCGGCGCTGGTGTTCTGGATCTTCTGTTTCAGCATGTCGCGCTACAGCCAGTACATCGAGCGGCGCCTCAATACCAGCTATCGGCGTTGAACCCGCCAGTGGCCAGCGCCTGAAACATGACGCCCCCGGGCTGGCGAGTGCCGCTCGGGGTATGGGCGAGACAATGACAATGAAGGCAGGAATCAAGCCATGAGTGAAGCGCAAGCGGTCGCGGGCTCGGCCTCCAGCGATGAGCCGATGATCCAGATCGAGCATCTCAACAAGTGGTATGGCAGCTTCCACGTGCTGCGCGACATCGACCTGACCGTGGCCCGGGGCGAGCGCATCGTCATCTGTGGCCCATCGGGGTCGGGCAAGTCGACCATGATCCGCTGTATCAACCATCTCGAGGAGCACCAGCAGGGCTCGATCGTGGTCAACGGCATCCCCATGAACCATGACATCAAGCGGATCGAGCAGATCCGACGCAATGTCGGCATGGTGTTCCAGCACTTCAACCTGTTCCCGCACCTGACGGTGCTGGAGAACTGCTGCCTGGCGCAGATCTGGGTGCAGAAGAAACCCCGCGCGGAAGCCGAGAAGACCGCTATGGAGTACCTGGAACGGGTGCAGATCGCCAACCAGGCGAAGAAGTACCCGGGCCAGCTCTCCGGCGGCCAGCAGCAGCGCGTGGCGATCGCCCGTGCACTGTGCATGCGCCCGGAGGTGATGCTGTTCGACGAGCCCACCTCGGCGCTCGACCCGGAGATGATCAAGGAGGTGCTCGATGTCATGATCGAGCTCGCCCACGAGGGCATGACCATGCTCTGCGTGACCCATGAGATGGGCTTCGCCAAGACCGTGGCCGACCGGGTGATCTTCATGGACCAGGGCCAGATCATCGAGGAGGCGCCACCGGAGACCTTCTTCAACAATCCGCGCTCGGAGCGTACGCAGCTGTTCCTGAGCCAGATCCTGGGGCACTGACATGGGTATCGACAAGCGCATGGTCGCCGGTGCGCCGCAGCCGATCGCGCCCTTCTCCCACGCCTGCCGGGTGGGGGATCTGGTGTTCATCACCGGGCAGATGCCGACGGTGCCGGAGACCAACGAGATGCTCCTGGGCACCTTCACCGAACAGACCCACCGCGTGATGCAGAACCTGGCGATCGTGCTGGAGGCGGTGGGCAGCGGCTTCGAACACGTGGTCCAGAGCCGGGTCTTCATCACCAACATGGGCCACTTCGACGAGGTCAACGGCGTCTACGCCAGCTACTTCGAGGCACCGCTGCCGACGCGCACCTGCATCGGGGTCACCGGGCTGGCCGGGGGCGCCGACGTCGAGGTCGACATGATCGCCTGGGTCCCGCCGGCCACCGGCTGACGCGAGCGGCAGACGAGCCCCGGCGGAGGTCAGCGAGGCCTCCGGCGCGGGCTCGCGCGCGCGTTTCGGCGGCGCCGGAGGCGGCGTTTTCAGCCGGCGTAAAGTTCGTTATCGGAAGGCCGATGATAGTCGAGTCAACCTTCTCAACGGACCCTCTCAACGGACTTAGCATGCTGAAATCCTTCAAGATTCGTATCATGGCCGGCTGCCTGGCGATGATCCTGGTCGCGCTCGCGGCCACCGGCGGCATCAGCTACTGGCTGGTCAGCCGCCATCAGCAGTCGGTCAATCAGGATCTGCTCGAATCGGTGGCCAAGGGGCACCGCGATGCGATTGCCGCCTGGGCCGCATCGAAGCGCAAGATGATCGAGGCGGTGGCACCGGCAGTCGGTAGCGACACGCTGATCCCCGCGCTGCAGCAGACCGCCAGCGCCGGCGGTTTCAGTCAGGTCTATCTGGGCACGCCGGACAAGCGCCTGATCACCAACGACGGCTGGGAGCCGCCGGTGGACTACGATCCGACCCAGCGCCCCTGGTATCGCGGCGCGGTGGCGGCAGGGCAGACCACCGCCAGCGACCCCTATCTCGATCTGGTGACGAACAAGCTGGTGGTGGCCTTCGCCACGCCGATCCAGCGTGATGGCAAGCTGCTGGGCGTGGCCGGTGCCGACGTGCCCCTCGACGAGGTGCAGGAGAACGTGCTCTCGATCCAGCCCACGCCCAAGAGCTTCGCCTTCCTCGCCGACACCGACGGCACCATCGTCGCCTACCGCGATGCCGATCTGAGCCTGAAGCCGGCGAGTGCGATCGCCGCCGATCTCGATGCCGCCAAGCTCGCGGCGGTGGCCCAGAGCCCGCTGCCGACGCCGAGCGTGATCGACGGCCGCGGGGTGCTGCTCTACGCGGTGGCGGTGCCGGGTACCGACTGGCGTCTGGTGATCGCGTTGGATTGCGCCGAGGCCAATGCCGGCACCAGCAGCCTGTTCAAGACCACCCTGGTGTCGCTGCTGGTGGCGGCGCTGATCGTTTCACTGCTGCTGTGGCTGCTGGTGTCGCCGGGCTTTCGCCGGCTCGAGGCGGCACGCGACGCCATGGCCGATATCGCCGACGGCGACGGTGACCTGAGCCGCCGCCTGGCGATCGACGGGCGCGACGAGATCGCCCAGATCGCCATGGCGTTCAACGCCTTCGCCGGCAAGATTTCCGAGGTGCTGGGCCAGGTCAATGTCACCAGCCAGGCGGTGCGCCAGGCCTCCGAGGAGATCGCCCGTGCCAGCCAGGATCTGTCGCGTCAGACCGAGACTGCGGCCAGCCATCTGCAGGAGACCTCCAGCGCCATGGAGCAGATTTCCGGCACGGTGGAGAACACCGCCACTGCCGCCAGCGAGACCGACCAGCTGGCCCGCGATGCCAGCGAGCGCGCAGCGCGCGGCGGTGAGGTGGTGGGGCGTGCGGTGGAGACCATCGAGGCGCTCAACGGGCGCACCGAGCAGATCGCCGATATCGTCCGCCTGATCGAGGAGATCGCCTTTCAGACCAATCTGCTTGCGCTCAACGCTTCGGTGGAAGCGGCGCGCGCCGGCGAGCAGGGGCGCGGCTTTGCGGTGGTTGCCGGCGAGGTGCGCCAGCTGGCGAGCCGCTCGGCCAACGCCGCCGACGAGATCAAGGCGCTGATCGGCACCTCGGTGGCGCAGACCCGTGAGGGCACCGAGCTGATGCGCTCCGCCGGTGACAGCATGAGTGCGATCGTCGATGCCATCTCGCGGGTGGCGGCGACGCTCTCGGAGATCAACGTCGCCGCCCAGGAGCAGAGCCAGGGGGTGGGGCAGGTCAATCAGGCGGTGGGCGAGCTCGACCAGATGACCCAGCAGAATGCGGCCATGGTGGCCCAGTCCACGGCTGCCGCCGAACAGCTCCACGACCAGGCGACCCAGCTGGCGGCGATCGTCGGCGGCTTCAAGCTCGACGCCGACGACGCGCGGCCGGCGCTCAGCCACGCTTGAGCGTAGCGCCATTCTCGACCACGCTTAGAGCGTGCTATCCACGGCCATGCCCACGCTACGGGCATGGCCCATCCACGGAAAAGGAGAATGGCTCATGGACAAGGTCTACGTGGTGGTCGCCGATGCCGCGCGTGCGCGTATCTTCGCCCGCGAGGCGCGGGTCATGCGTGAGATCGAGACGCTGACGCATCCGGAATCGCAACTGCATACCGGTGATCTGCGCACCGGCGGCAGGGGCGAGTCGACCTCGGGGCCGAGCCGGCGTCAGACCGGCAACGAGGACGCCACTTCCGAGAAGCAGGCGATGTTCTTCGCCAAGGAAGTGGCCGGCTACCTGCGCGACGCGCGTACCCAGGGCAAGGCCGACGAGCTGATTCTGATCGCCGCGCCGCAGTTCCTGGGCCAACTGCGCGACAAGCTCGACAAGCCCACCCTCGAGATGGTCACCCAGTCCATCGACAAGGATCTCTCCAAGGCCAGCGAGGCGGATATCGCCGCACAGCTCGGCTGGCATTGAGACCCGCCAACGTCTTCGGCCTTGAACATCCCGGATCGTGACGATACGCGGATGGCACTCTGCCATCCGCGTTTTTGTTGTCTGCCTCCTGGTGGCGGTCACGTCACGCAAGCCCGCTACCCGTCTGCCGAGATCACGGCACCGGCGGCAGATCGATCTCGTCGCTGCGCCGGGCGTCGGCGGTCATCTCGCGACATAGCCTGAGAAACTCGCGCATCGCCGTGGTGAGGTACTTGTGGCGATGCCAGATGAAGGCGAAGCTGCGCGTCAGGTCGAGCTCCGGGGTCGCGATGGGCACCAGACTGCCGCGCCGGAAGGCGTCGCGCAGCGCCAGCCGGGAGACGCAGCCAATCCCCAGCCCCGACTCCACCGCGCGCTTGATCCCTTCGGTGTGCTCCAGCTCCAGCAGAATGTCGAAGCGGCCACGCCGGTGGCGCATGGCGTGCTCCAGGGTGCGCCGGGTGCCCGAACCCACCTCACGCATGATCCACGACTCGCGCAGCAGGCGCTCGATATCGGCGCTGCCCTCGGCGGCCAGCGGGTGGCGAGGCGAGCAGAACACGGTCAGATCGTCGTCGATCCATGGCTGAATGACGATGTCGTCGTGCTGGCAGTCGCCCTCGATCAGCCCCAGATCGAGTTCGTGCAGCGCGATCCGTTCGACGATCGAGGCGGTGTTGCGTACCTGCAGCCGCACCCGGCTCTCGGGATAGCGCTGCATGAAGTCGCTGATCAGCAGGGTGGCCAGATAGTTGCCGATGGTCAGCGTGGCGCCGACCTCCAGCGAGCCGATGCCGCGCTGGCCCTTGAGCAGCTCTTCGATCTCCTCGCCGCGGTCGAGCAGCGCCACTGCCTTGGGCAGCAGCTGGAAGCCCAGGGCGTTGAGCTTGAGCCGCTTGCCGATACGATCGAGCAGCTGGCAGTCGAACTGGCGCTCCAGCTCGGCCAGTGCCGCGCTGGTTGCCGACTGCGACAGCGCCAGGGTCTCGGCCGCGCGCGAGACGCTCTGATGCTGGGCGATGGCGACGAACACCTCGAGCTGACGCAGGGTGTAGCGCATGGCCGACTCCTATATCGACAGGATCGATAAACCTTATCCAGATAATCCACTTAACAGAATAGCATTCGCTTCTTATAGTTTCGGCATCTACTCGGATCAGTCATTTATTCTTTTTCGATCTGATCTTTTTCCGATCCGTTCAAAGGAGCCTGGCATGAGCAAGTTCGCGCTGGAAGAAGTCCTCAGCGTCCATCACTGGAACGACACCCTGTTCAGCTTCCGCACCACCCGCGATCGCGGGCTGCGGTTCAAGAACGGCCAGTTCGTGATGATCGGTCTGGAAGTGGAAGGCAAGCCGCTGGTGCGCGCCTACTCCATCGCCAGCCCCAACTACGAGGACCACCTCGAGTTCTTCAGCATTAAGGTGCCCGACGGCCCGCTCACCTCGCGCCTGCAGCACCTGCAGGTCGGCGACCAGATCATGGTCAGCCGCAAGCCCACCGGCACGCTGGTGTGCGATGATCTGCTGCCGGGGCGCAACCTCTACATGCTCTCGACCGGCACCGGCCTGGCACCGTTCATGAGCCTGATCCAAGACCCGGAGGTCTACGAGCGCTTCGAGAAGGTGGTGCTGATCCACGGCGTGCGTCAGGTGAGCGAGCTCGCCTACGCCGACTTCATCGGCAAGGAGCTGCCGGCGCACGAGTATCTGGGCGAGGAGATCAGCGAGAAGCTGGTCTACTACCCCACCGTGACCCGTGAGGATTTCCACACCACCGGGCGTCTGACCGACCATATCCGCAGCGGCAAGCTGTTCGAGGATACCGGCCTGCCGCCGCTGGACCCCAAGCAGGATCGCGCCATGATCTGCGGCAGCCCGGCCATGCTCGACGAGACCAGCGACCTGCTCGATGAGCTGGGCTTCTCCATCTCGCCGCGTATGGGCGAGCCGGGGGATTACGTGATCGAGCGCGCCTTCGTCGAGAAGTGATCTCTCCCCGGGCGTGACCGCCCGGGGAGCCCGGACTTGTGTGAAGAAACGCAAAAAAGCCCTCGTCGACGCGGTGTCGACGAGGGCTTTTTCGCGCAGGCGGGGTGAGCGCTTGCGCCTTACACCGCGTCCTTGCCGGTCTCACCGGTACGGATACGGATCACCTGCTCCAGCGGCGAGACGAAGATCTTGCCGTCGCCGATCTTGCCGGTATTGGCGACCTTGGTGATGGCGTCGATCACCTGGTCGCTCATGCTGTCGTCCACGGCCACTTCCAGCTTGATCTTGGGCAGGAAGTCGACCACGTATTCGGCACCACGGTAGAGCTCGGTGTGGCCCTTCTGACGCCCGAAGCCCTTGACCTCGGTGACGGTGACGCCCTGCACGCCGATCTCTGACAGGGACTCTCGCACGTCGTCCAGCTTGAAGGGTTTGATGATGGCGGTGACCAGTTTCATGGGGAAATTCTCCTCGCGTGCGTGGCGCTCTTCTGAACGGATCGTCTCGTCGCGGTGTGCGGACGAGGCCTGTGCGAAATGGGTGTAGCTCCAGGTCTTGGCCCAGCCTTGGCCCGCGGCCCTGGCCTAGCGCCTCTGACGACTGCCCGGCGACTCTCTAGCTCGAACGAACACCGTAACCGGTGGGCTCTATCTTAAACATACACCGCGATGGGCGGGAATGAAAAAAGGCCCCCCGAAGGGGGCCAGGGGAGCACGCCAGCTCACTCGGTGAATCGGCTCACTTCTTGCCGACGTTGAATTCAGGATAGGCCTCCATACCGCACTCGGCGATATCGACACCTTCGTACTCTTCTTCTTCGGAGACGCGCAGGCCCATGACCGCCTTGAGGATGCCCCAGACCACCAGACTGGCGATGAACACCCAGGCGAAGATCGAGGCGATACCCAGCAGCTGCGCGCCGAAAGAGGCATCGGTGTTGGAGAACGGCACCGCGATCAGGCCCCAGATGCCGACCACGCCGTGCACCGAGATAGCGCCGACCGGATCATCGATCTTGAGCTTGTCGAGGCTCACGATGGCGAACACTACCAGCAGGCCACCGACCGCACCGATCAGCGTCGCACCTAGCGCGGTGGGAGCCAGCGGCTCGGCAGTGATCGCGACCAGGCCGGCCAGGGCACCGTTGAGGGCCATCGTCAGGTCGGCCTTGCGGAACCACAGCTTGGCCAGGATGATCGCGGCGATCACGCCACCGGCAGCGGCGGCATTGGTGTTGACGAACACCTGGGCGACCGCGTTGGCTTCATCGACGTTGGAGACCATCAGCTCGGAGCCGCCGTTGAAGCCGAACCAGCCCAGCCACAGAATGAAGGTACCCAGCGTGGCCAGCGGCAGGTTGGCGCCCGGAATGGCGTAGATGGCGCCGTTCTTGCCGTACTTGCCCTTGCGCGCACCCAGCAGCAGCACGCCGGCCAGCGCGGCGGTGGCGCCGCACAGGTGGACCACACCGGAGCCGGCGAAATCCTGGAAACCGGCGGCGTCGAGGAAGCCACCGCCCCATTTCCAGTAGCCCTGAACCGGGTAGATGAAGCCGGTCATCACCACCGCGAAGGCCATGAACGCCCACAGCTTCATGCGCTCGGCCACGGCGCCGGAGACGATCGACATGGCGGTAGCGACGAACACCACCTGGAAGAAGAAGTCGGAGCGGGCCGAGTAGTAGACGTCGCCGCCGCTGCTCATGACGTCACTGACGCTGTGCTCGGCGCCGATCAGGAAGCCCAGGCTGGGGATGACGCCGCCGCTCTCGCTGGAGTACATGATGTGGTAGCCGACCAGCAGGTACATGGTACAGGCGATGGCGTAGAGGACGACGTTCTTGGTCAGGATCTCGGTGGTGTTCTTGGCGCGCACCAGGCCCGCCTCGAGCATGGCGAAACCGGCCGCCATCCACATCACCAGGGCGCCGGTCACCAGGAAATAGAAGGTGTCGAGCGCATAGGATAGTTGTACGACTTGATCGTTCATTCTGTGTGTCTCCTCTTTCCGCGCCGTTTTAGACGGCGTCGGCCCCGCGTTCCCCGGTGCGAATCCGGATGACGTCTTCGAGTGGCGTGACGAACAGCTTGCCGTCACCGATCTTGCCGCTGTTGGCGGCTTCGCGGATGGCGTCCAGGACCCCGTCGACGCGGTCGTCCTCGACGGCGACCTCGATCTTCACCTTGGGCAGGAAGTCGACGACATATTCCGCGCCGCGATAGAGTTCGGTGTGGCCTTTCTGACGGCCGAAGCCCTTCACTTCGGTGACGGTGATGCCCTGGACGCCGTTGTCGGCCAGCGCCTCGCGCACGTCATCGAGCTTGAAGGGTTTGATGATGGCGGTGATGAGCTTCATCCCTTGTCTCCCGTAGTCGGCTTGCGCCTGAAGCGACCACGCAGAAGCCATGCCACCCGCTAATAACGTCTTTACAATCATTCACTTAATTCGTGCCTTCCGGCCGGGAGCGCGGGGCATGTCGAACATGCGCGCGGCTAGCCGCACCAAATTGATGCGTGTGTGACATGCCGTTGCACTGAGAAGGCGCGCCGGCGGATCGTGTCGCCGGCAGGCATCTGGCGCGGGCGCCAGTGGCGCAGTTTGCGTATGCTGAAGGGCAGTCACGAATCAGGAGATCACACCATGTCGACACACGACCGTTTCGAGCGTCTGGCCAAGCAGATCGGCGACAAGCTGCAGGGCGCCTCCCAGGCCCCGGGCGACATCCAGCGCAATGTTCAGGGGGTGCTGCGCGGCGCCATGGAGCGCATGGATATCGTCTCGCGCGAAGACTTCGACATCATGATGGACGTGCTCACCCGTACCCGGGAGCGGGTCGAGGCGCTGGAAGCCCAGGTGGCGGCGCTCGAGAACGCCCTGCACAGCGAACGCGCCTCCCAGCCCGACGCGACGCTGGCCGAGGACGACACCGACGGCAGCCGCGATGGCGTACAGCCCTGAGCGGGGGGATGGACAGCCCTGAGCGGGGGGGATGGACAGCCCTGAGCGGGGTGATGAATAGCCCTCTGATTGGAGTCTTGACGCACCTGCGCTAAAGGGTCAGGCGGTAAAGGCGATAACAGGATAATCGGCCCCTTATCCTGTTTGGGCCGGCGGTGACGAGCCGCCGGCCCGCCTGTGTCCCGGGCATCGGCCGGGACGCGCCGTCACGGAGGCGACATGACCCTAGCCATCGTGCGCACGCGCGCCAGCCTCGGGCTGGAGGCGCCGCAAGTGCTGATCGAAGTGCACCTCAGCAACGGCCTGCCGGGGGTGACCCTGGTGGGGCTGCCGGAGACCGCCGTGCGCGAGAGCCGGGAGCGGGTGCGCAGCGCGCTGCTCACCGCCGGTTTCGAGTTCCCCACCCGGCGTATCACCCTCAATCTGGCGCCCGCCGACCTGCCCAAGGATGGCGGCCGCTTCGACCTGCCGATCGCCCTGGGCATCCTGATGGCCTCCGGTCAGATACCGGTGGAGGCGGCCCAGCAGCTCGAAGTGGTCGGCGAACTGGCGCTGGATGGCACGCTGCGCCCGGTCACGGGTGTACTGCCGACGGCGCTGGCCGCACGGGCCGCCGGGCGGGGGCTGATCGTGCCCGCGGCCAATGCCGATGAGGCGGCCCTGGCCGAGGGGGGCGAGGTGTTCGCGGCGGGGCATTTGCTGGCGGTGGTGGGGCATCTGCTGGGCCGTGAGCGGCTCGCGGCGCACCAACTTGGGACACCGCCGCGCGCCGAGATGGTTCAGCCCGACATGGCCGACGTCAAAGGTCAGCACCAGGCGCGCCGGGCGCTGGAAGTGGCCGCAGCCGGCGGGCACAACCTGCTGCTGGCGGGTCCGCCGGGTACCGGCAAGACCATGCTGGCGAGCCGCCTGGCCAGCATCCTGCCGCCGCTGAGCAGTGACGAGGCGCTGGAGGTGGCGGCGGTGCGCTCGGTGTGCGGGCTCTCGATCATGGACCGCTGGGGCCAGCGCCCGTTTCGCAACCCGCACCATACCTCGAGCAGCGTGGCGCTGGTGGGCGGTGGCTCCAAGCCCCGCCCTGGGGAAATCTCGCTGGCGCACCACGGCGTGCTGTTCCTGGACGAGCTGCCCGAGTTCGACCGCCATGTGCTGGAGGTGCTGCGCGAACCGCTGGAATCGGCCCAGATCCTGATCTCGCGGGCCAATCACCAGCGCCGTTTTCCGGCCCGCTTCCAACTGGTGGCGGCGATGAACCCGTGCCCCTGTGGCCACCTTGGCGATCCGCGCCAGCGCTGCCACTGCAGTCCGGCGCAGATCCAGCGCTATCAGTCGCGCCTCTCCGGGCCGCTGCTCGATCGTATCGATCTGCAGGTGGAAGTCCCGGCGCTGCCGGCTACCCAGTTGTCCGATCAGACCCCGGGCGAGTCCTCGGCCAGCGTGCGTCAGCGGGTGCTGGCGGCGCGCGAGCGTCAGCGCGCCCGCGGCTGGCTCAACGCCCAGCTGCCCGGCCCGGAGCTGGAAGCCGCCTGTGCCCTCAGCGTGGCCGAGCGCGAGTGGTTCGCCGGCGTGCTGGATCGGCTCAAGCTCTCGGCCCGCGCCTACCACCGGGTGCTGCGGGTCGCCCTGACCCTGACCGATCTGGGCGAGGAGCCACGGGTCGGGCGAGCCCAACTGATGGAAGCGATCGGCTATCGCCAGCTCGACCGGCTGCTCAATGCCGGCGATCCGCTGCGGGGCTGAGGGTGGGGCGTGAGCCGAAGTCCCCTTGTCGCCAAGCGTTCATCGCCTCGGTGGTAAACTGCCTCCTCCCTACGCTTGAGAGAGCAAGACGATGACTTTCGGTATCTGGCTCACCTTTCTGCTGGCGGCTTGTCTGGTGAGCCTGTCTCCCGGCGCCGGTGCCATCAATACCATGAACAGCGGCATGACCCACGGGGTTCGCGCCACTCTGCCCACCATTCTAGGGCTGCAGCTGGGCTATGCGATCCAGATCCTGGTGGTGGCGGTCGGTCTGGGGGCGCTGCTGGCCTCCTCGACCACCGCTTTCCTGGTGATCAAGTGGATCGGGGTCGCCTATCTGGTGTGGCTGGGCATCCAGAAGTGGCGCACGAGCGGGGCGGTCGCCATCCAGGGTCGCGCAGAGAGCGCCCCGCACCGGCAGTTCTGGCAGGCCGCGCTGGTCAACCTGACCAACCCCAAGGCGACGGTATTTCTGGTCGCCCTGTTTCCGCAATTCATCGCCATGGGCGAGCCGGCGGCGTCCCATGTCGGCCAGTTGCTGGTGATGGGTGTCACCCTGCTGGGCGTCGATGTCCTCGTCATGGGCGGCTATGCGGTGCTGGCCAGCCAGTTCAAGGCCTTCATCACCTCGGCCTCGCGCATGCGCATCGTCAACCGTGTCTTTGGCTCGTTCTTTATCCTGGCGGCTGGGGTGCTGGCGCTCTATCGTCGTGCCTGAGGCCCTGTTAGTCTTTATTGCTATGATGACTATGAACCAATGAGTTGCTCCCAAGTGGAGCATGTTTGCTCACAGTATGCGCAAGGCAGGCCTGAGCGGAGCTTGTAAAAACGTATCAAGGCGAAAGTCAGGGTGTCGAAGCATGAGCATTGAATCTTATTGGCTTTATGTCATGGTGTGTCTGGCCGCAACCGCTACACCCGGCCCGGCGGTACTGCTCATCATGACCAATAGCATCAGGTTCGGACTCGGTTCCGCACTCGTTGGCGTTTTGGGGAATGTGTCTTGCCTGCTGGCTCTGTGTCTGATTTCGGCGTTTGGGATTGGTCGCTTTCTCATTCAATTTCCAATCCTCTTTAAAGGCATCGAGATTCTGGGTGCCTTGTTCTTGCTCTATATTGGATTCAAGAATCTGTTGTATAAAAGCGCCTTGCCCGGTTTGTCCGGACAAGATGGCGCCACAGAAGCTTCATACAACGGTTTGGTGTCAAAGCGACATTTATATGCTGAGGCATTGATGGTCGCGGCGAGCAACCCGAAAGCGTTGATTTTTGTTTTCGCCTTGTTTCCACAGTTCATTGATGTGAACTCGGCAAGTGTGATGGATTTTTTGATATTAACGGTAACGTTGATTGCTTTCTCTTTCCTGTTCTTGTCGATGTATGCTTATCTGGCTCACAAGGTTCATGGAAGGTTTCTTTCCCAAAATAGCGTGTCATGGATCTATCGGGCGAGTGGGGCGATTTTTATATTGGCCTCCATGGGGCTGCTGCTCAACTCCAATTATTCTTGAGTTTTTTCGCCGGGCTCCTGGCCAGACGTTATATGAAAACTATCCGCGCCCGGCAATACGGCATTAAAAACCGGCGAGAGCGCCGCTTGGCCCGCTTCCGCCGGTTTTTGTCTTGGCTGCGCGCCCCGGTCTCGCTTTCGCTTGCCGGTTTTTCAGACAGAGCTCAAGCGTTGAGCGCCTCGGCGACGGCATCGAGCCGCCCCGGCACCAGGGCGTCATCCAGCGCGCTGATCCGCAGTATATTCCCCAGGGCCGGATGCGCCGGGCGGTGGATCAGCGTGCCCTCGTCGAGCAGACGGCGGTGCACGGCCGCGGCGCGTTCGGCGCTGTCGAGGCGCACGGCCACGAAGTTGGTGGCGCTGGGCAGCACCTCGGCGTCCTGCGCTGCGAGCCAGCTTGAAAGGGCCTCGCGCCGCTGGATGACCGCGGCGACATGGGCGCGGGTCTCCTCCGGGTTTGCCAGCAGGGTTTCGGCCGCGGCCAGCGCCAGCGACGAAACCGCGTAGTGAATCCTCACTTTCATCATGACGGCCAGGGTCTCGGGCGGGGCGATGGCGTAGCCGACGCGCAGCCCGGCCAGCCCGTGGGCCTTGGAGAAGGTGCGCAGGCGAATCACCCCCGGCCACACCGCGCTCGCCGCCGGCGCCCAGGCGTCGTCGCGGAAGTCGTGGTAGGCCTCGTCGAGCACCAGCGTGCAGTCGTCGGGCAGAGCGTCGCGCAGGGCCAGCACGTCGGCATCGCGGTGGAGATGGCCGCTGGGATTGTCAGGGTTAGCCAGATAGACCACCCGCGCGCCTTCGCGCACCGCCGCTGCCGCCAGGGCGTCGAGATCCGGCGCCAGGTGGCCGTTGGCGCTGGCGTAGTCGACCTCGATCTCGCGGCCGCCGTGGCCGCGCACGAAGTAGCTCCAGGTCGGATAGGTGCCGGCGCTGGTGATCACCGGGCTACCGGTGTCGCATGTTCCTGGATCACATAGCGCGCGCAGTGCCAGCGCCATCAGGCTGTCGGCACCGGCGTCCACCAGCAGGGCGTCGTGGGGCAGGTCGAGGGCCTGGCTCAGGTGCGCGCGCAGTGACCACGCCTCGGCGTCGCCGTAGGTGCGCGCCAGGGCCGCGAGCTCAGGGCCGAAACGCGCGCCGAGCGCCCGGTGCGGCATGTCGAGCCCCTCATTGGAGCCGATACGGTGCGGTAGCGCATGGCCGAGCCGGCGCTCCAGCGCGGGCAGCCCGGGAAAGGGGTTGTGCGGTCCATCCTGGGTGTCGAGGTGGCGGGCAAAGCGTGACATGGGCTCTCGATCCGGCTGCAAATGAAAGGGGGAAGACGGTTCAGGGCGCGCCGCGGGACCCGGGCAGGGCATCGAGATCGAGTGCACCGCTGGCCTGCCACTGCCAGTGCTCGGATGGCGTGGCGACGTGGGTCAGGTCGAAGCGTAGCCGGTAGGGCTGCAGGGTGCGGTCGCTCAGGACCAGCGGCGGCGCATCGGCGCTCAGGCTGGCCTGCAGCAGCCACTGGTCTGGAGTGGCGCCGTCGAGCTGCGCCGGAACCCAATCGAGCACGTGAGGAGAGTCCGGCTGGCTCAGCAGGGCGCGCCCCAGGGCCTCGTTGAGCGCCGCGGCCGAGATCGGCAGGCGCGCGGCGACCTCCGCCGGACCCAGCAGCACGGTGATCTTCGGTGTCTGCGCGACGGGCCACGGCGGTTGCTTCAGCAGCCCCGTGGCGGCGCTCGCTGCCAGGCCCCGCAGCGCCTGGCGCGGCGTCTCGGGGGCGCTCGAGAGCCCGCTGCAGGCGCTCAGCAGCGTCATCAGGCCGAGCCCGACGAGGGCTCTGAGCGCCCGGCGGCTCACGGCGTCGTTTCCGGGGGCTGTTGCGGCGGCGGCGCTTGAGTCGCTGCCGGCGTGCCGGGGGCAGCGAGAAAGCGGTCGAGCTGGTCGAACAGGGTGTCGCGGATGGTGGCCGACTCGTTGACCAGATGGTGGCGCGCTTCCGGGTGGCGCACGATCTCGGCACGCGGAAACTTGCGCTTGAGCGCCTTGAGATTCCAGCGCCAGTCGACCGTCATGTCCTGCTCGCCCTGCAGAATCAGCACCGGCAGCTCGGCCGGTGGGCGCTTGAGCAGGGTCGGCATCCAGCGGCGCATGGCACTGACCCAGGTCAGGGCCAGGCGATCGTCCTGCAGCGGGTCGTGCAGGCGCAGAAAATCGGCGAAGGCGATATTGTTGGTGTTGGGGCGGTACTTGCGCGGAATGGTGTCGACGAACGGGCTGGCCAGGCTGTGCAGCCAGCGCGACTGATTCCAGCCCCACGGGCGCACCAGCGGCGCCAGCAGCACCAGCGCCTGCCATGGCGCCTCGCTGCCACGGCTCAGGGTGTCGGTGGCGACGATCGAGGCGCCGGTGCTCTGGCCGGCCGCCAGCCAGGGCCCCGGCGCCAGCTCGTGCGCCTGCATCGCGGCCTCGACGGCATTGAAGCAGAGCACGTAGTCGGTGAAGTCGTCGATGGTCGAGCGTGCGCCGCTGGAGAGGCCATGGCCGGGCAGATCCCACAGTACCACCTGCCACTGCTGCGCCAGCAGTCGCGCGAGCAGATGGCCGTAGAGGCCCAGATGGTCGAAGTAGCCGTGCACCACGAACAGGGTGCCGCGCGGGGCCGGGGGCGCCCATACCTGGCACCACAGGTCGAAGGTCTTGCCGGCGTCGCCCGCCGCGCTCAGGAAGCCGGCGTGGAGCTGGGTGCCGGGATGGGCGTCGAGCAGTGGTGTCAGATGGTAGTGGTCCAGGTAGGCGGCGAGTGGCGAGGTGCCGGGCGACGCGATACGGTGGATGGGACCGAGGGCCTTCAATGGCGAAAAGTCGAGCATGCGCGAGTCTCCTGAGACCTCTCATGCTAACCGCCAGTGGCCTGTGAAACCATGACGGAGGTTGCCTGACGCCGGCGGTATGGTGCCGGAGGCGATGAGGTGGACCAAGGTCGAACGAGACATCGCCGGCAGCGCGCTCTATCATGGGGAAACGATTTATGTGGAAATGATTTCCATAAATGATTTGCATGGATTGTTTTCCGGGGCGCCGCCCGTGCGGCGTCCGTCTCTTCTGACGCCGGGCCGCGGCCCGCACTGGAGGCTAGTATGACGCAGCGTGTTTCTCACCACCGTCTGCAGGTGGCGACCGAGCTCGAGCGCTTTCTCGAACAGGAAGCGCTGCCCGGCACCGGGATCGACCCCGACACCTTCTGGCGCGGTTTCGATGCGCTAATTCACGAGCTGGCGCCGCGCAACCGCGAACTGCTCGCCGAGCGCGACCGGCTGCAGGCGGAGCTCGACCGCTGGCACGCCGAGCATCCGGGTGAAATCCGTGACATGGCCGCCTACCGCCAGTTCCTCTCCGATATCGGCTATCTGGTCGAGGCGCCGGCCAGTGTGACCGCGAGCACCACCAACGTCGATGCCGAGATTGCGCGTCAGGCCGGCCCGCAGCTGGTGGTCCCGGTGAGCAACGCGCGTTATGCGCTCAACGCGGCCAATGCGCGCTGGGGTAGCCTGTATGACGCGCTCTACGGCACCGACGTCATCGCCGAGAGCGATGGCGCTGAGAAGGGCAAGGGCTACAACCCCAAGCGCGGTGAGAAGGTGATCGCCTACGCGCGCAACGTGCTCGACATGGCGGCGCCGCTGGCCACCGGCTCGCACCGTGATGCCACGCGCTACCTGATCCGCGACGGCAGGCTGACGGTCGCCCTGGAAGGCGGGCGCGAGACCGGGCTCCAGCACCCCAGCCAGTTCGTCGGCTATCGCGGCGAGGCCAGCGCGCCCGAAGCGGTGCTGCTCTCGAACCACGGCCTGCATCTGGAGATCCAGATCGACTCGAGCCACGCCATCGGCAAGACCGACCCGGCCGGGGTCAAGGACCTGCTGGTCGAGGCCGCGGTGACCACGATCATGGATTGCGAGGACTCGGTCGCTGCGGTCGATGCCGAGGACAAGACGCTGGTCTATCGCAACTGGCTGGGCCTGATGAAAGGCGATCTCGAAGAGCGCTTCGACAAGGGTGGCAAGACGGTCACCCGCCGCCTCGCCGAGGATCGCGAGTACATCCAGCCCGACGGCGGCAGCTTGACCCTGCCGGGGCGTTCGCTGATGTTCGTGCGTAATGTCGGCCATCTGATGACCACGCCGGCGATTCTCGACGGCGACGGCAACGAGATCCCCGAGGGCATGCTCGATGCGGTGGTCACCGCGCTGATCGCCATGCACGATCTGGCGCGTGACGGCGGCAACTCGCGCGCCGGCTCGGTCTATATCGTCAAGCCGAAGATGCACGGTCCTAAGGAGGTCGCCTTCGCCGACGAGCTGTTCGCCCGCGTCGAGACGCTGCTGGGGCTGTCCGAGCACACCCTCAAGATGGGCATCATGGACGAGGAGCGGCGCACCTCGGTCAACCTCAAGGCGTGTATCGAGGCCGCCAAGGCGCGAGTCGCCTTCATCAACACCGGCTTCCTCGACCGCACCGGCGACGAGATGCACACGGCGATGAACGCCGGGCCGATGCTGCGCAAGGGCGACATGAAGGGCAGCCGCTGGATCGCCGCCTACGAGCGCAGCAACGTCCAGGTCGGGCTGGCCTGTGGCCTGCGCGGGCGTGCCCAGATCGGCAAGGGCATGTGGGCGATGCCGGACCTGATGGCGGCGATGCTGGAGCAGAAGAGCGGGCACCCCAAGGCCGGTGCCAATACCGCCTGGGTGCCGTCGCCCACCGCCGCGGTGCTGCACGCGCTGCACTACCACCAGATCGATGTCGCCGCGATCCAGCGCGAGCTCGAGGAGCAGGGCGAGAGCGATCTGCTCGACGACCTGCTGACGGTCCCGGTGGACCCCAAGGCGGCGTGGAGCGCCGAGGAGATCCAGCAGGAGCTCGACAACAACTGCCAGGGCATCCTCGGCTACGTGGTGCGCTGGGTCGAGCACGGCGTGGGCTGCTCCAAGGTGCCGGACATTCACGACGTGGGCCTGATGGAGGATCGCGCCACCCTGCGTATCTCCAGCCAGCACATCGCCAACTGGCTGCACCACGGTATCGTCGACGAGGCCCAGGTACGCGCGACGCTGGAGCGCATGGCCAAGGTGGTCGACGAGCAGAACGCGCATGACCCGGATTACACGCCGATGTCCTCGCACCTGGCCGACTCCAGTGCCTTCCAGGCGGCCTCCGAGCTGATCTTCAAGGGGCGCGAGCAGCCCTCCGGCTACACCGAGCCGCTGCTGCATCACTGGCGCGCGGTGGACAAGGCCAAGGGCTGATAGCGCATTGCCAAACGCCTGTATGGGCGTCGGGGGCACGGCGAAGCGAGGGTCCTTTGCCAGAGATGGCAAAGGTAGCGCCCAGGGATGGGTTCACAGCGCCCTCGCAACGCCTTGCCACCGAGTAAGCCCATCCCGGCCACCGGTGTGAAAGAAACACTAGGTAAAGGCGGTAACCGCCCGATCTCGACGCCAGCGACCTCCGGTCGCTGGCGTTGGCGTGTTTGGGGGGCGAGTGTGGGGCAGCGAGTGTGAGGCGGCGCTACGCTCACGATGTTCGTCGGAATGATCTTAGGGACGTGCAGAGCGCCCCGCTGTGCCTGATGCGCGGCTTGCGCTATCTTGGGCGCAACGTTCTCGAGCGTCCTGTGCCTGGGCATGAGGTCCGGCGTGCCGAGAACCGCTGCCGGGGAGAGTTCGATGACCGTGATGACCGCCGCCGAGATCGAGGACTACCTCGACGACGTCTTTCCACATCGCCAGGGGACCATCGAAGCGGTCGACCACATGCGCGCCACCATGAGCCTGGCGATCGAGGACGAACACCTGCGCCCCGGCGCCAGCGTCTCGGGACCATCGATGATGGGGCTGGCCGATGTCTGCCTCTACGTGGCGATCCTGGCCGAGATCGGCCCCGAGGCGATGGCCGTGACCAGCAGCCTCAACTGCCACTTTCTGCGCCGCGCCCGCGGTGACCGCGACCTGATCGCCAACGCGCGCATCCTCAAGCTGGGCCGGCGTCTGGCGGTGGGGGAGGTGCAGCTCTTCTCCACCGGCGACAACGACCCGGTGGCGCTGGTCACCGCGACCTATGTGCTGCCCGACCGCGACGATTGACGCCACCGGCTGCCATCACGCCGATGGGCGTTGACGCCAGGCAGCGATCGCCAGCATCACCCAGCCCGCCATCAGCAACAGCCCGCCGAAGGGCGTGACGATACCCAGGGCGGTGATACCGCTCAGGGTGAGCAGATAGAGCGAGCCGCTGAACAGCACCATGCCCGCGAACCACAGCGCGATGGCTGCCAGCTGCCCGCGCAGCGGTTGCTGCGCGCGCCACGCCAGCAGCGCCATGATCGCCAGGGTGTGCCAGGCCTGATAGCGCACCGCGGTATGGAACACCTCGAGATAGCGCGGCGTGAGGCGGTCGGCCAGGGCGTGGGCGCCGAAGGCGCCGGCGACCACCACCAGCAGGCCGCTGATGGCCACGCCGACCCAGGCGGGACGTGCGGCGCTACACTTTTGGGGCATGTTGCGTTTTCCTTGCGCTGACTATGCTGTAAGGCGCGCCCGCACTGTCGGGCCGCCTGGCAACCTGGACCGGTGACGCGTATCCAGAGCACGCGTTCGGGTGTCGGGGCGTTTTCTGCGGAGTTCGTGCGTGTTGCGCACAGCTTCGAGGAGCGGTCCTGCACACCGCGCGACGCGTGCCGCGATTTGACGCTCGTCAGTCTAGCGCGTAAAAAGCCGCTTCGGCAGCCGTCTGGGACGGCTCGGGTCACCGCTTTCCACCAAGGATCTCCGAAATGGAATTCATCGACACGCTCCGTGACGCGATTTACGCGATCATGAACCCGATCAGCAATTTCGTCTGGACCTATATCCTGCTCTACCTGCTGTTGGGGGCGGGTATCCTGTTTACCGTGTTGACCCGGGGCATGCAGTTCCGCCTGTTCGCGCACATGGCGAGGGTCACCTTCACCAGCCGCGGCTCCGGCTCCGGCGTCAGCGGCTTCCAGGCTTTCGCCACATCGCTGGCCGCCCGGGTCGGTACCGGCAACCTGGCCGGCGTGGCGATCGCGCTCTGGGTCGGTGGCCCCGGGGCGATCTTCTGGATGTGGATGACCGCGCTGGTGGGCTTCGCCACCTCGTTCATCGAGTCGACCCTGGCTCAGGTCTACAAGCAGCGTAACGCCGATGGCGTCTACCGCGGCGGGCCGGCCTACTATATCGAGCGCGCGCTGGGCCAGCGCTGGATGAGCGTGCTGTTCGCGATCTTCCTGCTCATCGCCTATGGCCTGGCGTTCAACGGCGCCCAGTCCAATACCATCGCCCAGGGCATGGCGCAGGCGTTCTCGATCCCCAACTGGATCACCGGCGTGGTGCTGGTCGCGTTCACCGCGCTGGTCATCTACGGCGGGCTCAAGTCGGTGGCGCGTACCGCCGAGAAGATCGTGCCGATCATGGCCATCGGTTACTTCCTGGTGGCGCTGTGGGTGCTGCTCTCCAACCTCTCCGAAGTGCCGGCGATGCTGGCGCTGATCGTCAAGAGCGCGTTCGGCTACGGCCCGGCGGTGGGCGGTGCGGTGGGCTACACCATCAAGATCGCGATGGAGAACGGCATCAAGCGCGGGCTGTTCTCCAACGAGGCGGGCATGGGCTCGGCGCCCAACGCCGCCGCCCAGGCCGACGTCAAGCACCCTGCGGCGCAGGGGCTGGTACAGTCGTTCGGGGTGTTCATCGATACCCTGGTGATCTGCAGCTGCACCGCGGTGGTGATTCTGCTCTCCGGGGTCTACGAGCAGCTGATGACCACCTCGCCGGGCAAGGATATCGTGGGTATCCAGCTGACCCAGGATGCCATGGTCGATCACCTCGGCAGCTTCGGCGAGATCTTCATCGCCATCGCCATCCTGCTGTTCGCCTTCACCTCGATCATCGCCAACTTCTCCTACTCGCAGATCAACATCGAGTATCTGTTCAAGCGTCACGCCAAGGCGGCCGTATCGGTGCTGCGTATCGCCGTGCTGGCGATGGTGATGATCGGCTCGATCGCCAAGCTGCAATTCGTGTGGGACTTCGCCGACCTCGCCATGGGGCTGATGGCGACCACCAACCTGATCGCCATCCTGCTGCTGTGCCCGATCGCCCTGCGTGTGCTGCGCGACTACGAGACCCAGCGGCGCCAGGGCGTGCGCGAGCCGACCTTCGATCCCAAGGGCGTGCTCAAGCGTCCCGAGCAGGTCGAGGCCGACGTCTGGCCGCGCCGCGACGACTGAGGTGCGCTACGTAAGTTGGCAAGCCGGCCCCCAGGGGCCGGCTTTTTTTGTGCGCCTGACGGCCGCGGCGCGGCGGGCGAAGTGCGGGTGCAGACGTGCCGTGTTCGGCGCAAGACGCTACAATACGCCCCCACGACTGGAGACCTCTGGAGCGTCGTCATGCAGATCCAGCTCAACGGTGAACCCCACCAGCTCGATCACGACCCCACGCTCGCGCGCCTGGTCGAGGCGCTGGGCCTGGGCGGGCGCCGTGTCGCCATCGAGCTCAACGAAGAGATCGTGCCACGCAGCCAGCATGCGCAGACCGCGCTTGCCGAGGGCGACCGCGTGGAGATCGTGCATGCCATCGGTGGCGGCTGAGCGCCGTCACGCCTATCAGGAGTCACGCATGTCGCAGCTGATCGAGGACACCCCGCTGACGGTCGCCGGCCGTCGCTTCCACTCCCGCCTGCTGGTGGGCACGGGCAAGTATCGCGACTTCGACGAGACCGCGGCCGCGGTCGCGGCCAGCGGGGCCGACGTGGTCACCTTCGCCGTGCGGCGCACCAATCTGGGCCAGGATGCGGCCGCGCCCAACCTGCTCGACGTGATCTCGCCCGAGCGCTATACCCTGCTGCCCAATACCGCCGGCTGCTATACCGCCAAGGATGCGGTGCGCACCTGCCGTCTGGCGCGGGAGCTGCTCGATGGCCACAACCTGGTCAAGCTCGAGGTGCTAGGCGACGAGCACACCCTCTATCCCAACGTGGTCGAGACCCTGGCCGCCGCCGAAACGCTGGTCAACGACGGCTTCGATGTCATGGTCTACACCAGCGACGACCCGATCGTGGCCAAGGAGCTCGAGCGCCGCGGCTGCTGTGCGGTGATGCCGCTGGGCTCGCTGATCGGCTCCGGCAACGGTCTGCTCAACCCGGCCACGCTGCGCCTGATTCTCGAGCAGGCCGAGGTGCCAGTGCTGGTGGATGCCGGTATCGGTACCGCCTCCGACGCCGCCCTGGCGATGGAAATGGGCTGCGCCGGGGTGCTGATGAACTCCGCCATCGCCCATGCTCGCCACCCGGTGATGATGGCTGGCGCCATGCGCAAGGCGATCGAAGCCGGGCGCGAGGCGTTTCTCGCCGAGCGCATGCCGCGCCGCGACAGCGCCAGCCCGTCATCGCCGTTCGCCGGGCGCATCAACCCCTGACCTGCCTGTGCCCGCCGCCTCGGCGGTGGGTCTCTTTCACCCACCAAGACGATAGCCACGCCGCATGACCGACAAGCCGACGGACCCCACCGAGACCGCCACCGACACCCCGCATCAGCGCGGCATCAAGAGCTATGTGCTGCGCGCCGGGCGCATGACCGCCGCCCAGGAGCGCGGCCTCAAGGAGGTCTGGCCGCGCTGGGGGCTGACCCTGGAAGACGGGCTGCAGGACCCGGTGACGCTGTTCGGACGTGACGCCCCGCGGGTGGTCGAGATCGGCTTCGGCATGGGGCAGTCGCTGGTCGAGCAGGCCGAGACCCACCCGGAGACCGACTTCATCGGTATCGAAGTGCATGCGCCGGGTGTCGGCAAGCTGCTCGACGAAGCCGATAAGCGTGGCCTGACCAACCTGCGCGTCTATCGCGAGGATGCCCTGGCGGTGCTGGCCCAGTGCCTGCCGGCGGAGAGCATCGACACCCTGCAGCTGTTCTTCCCCGATCCCTGGCCGAAGAAGAAGCACCACAAGCGGCGGATCGTGCAACTGCCGTTCGTCGAGCTGGTGCGAACCCGGCTCAAGCCCGGCGGCACCCTGCACATGGCCACCGACTGGGAAGCCTACGCCGAGCACATGGCCGAGGTGATGGCGGCGGCGCCGGGCTATACCAACACTGCCCCCGCGGAGAGCGCACCTTATGTGGCGCGTCCCGCCTTCCGCCCGCTGACCAAGTTCGAGAGCCGCGGCGAGCGTCTGGGTCATGGGGTCTGGGATCTGATCTTTCGTCGCGATTGACCCTGGCTCAGGCGCACTCGCCGCCGCCGGGACGCCGCGGATAGTGCGCCGCGCCGCGGGTGTGGCGGCCGCGGCGCTGGGCGAGCAGAGCCAGGGCCACCCCGGCCAGGGCCAGCGCCATGCCGCCGAGTTGCAGCGGCGCCACGTGCTCGCCGAACATCCCTGCACTCCACGCCAGGGTCACCGGCGGCGTCAGATAGATGGCGCTGGAGACCGCGTTGACGCCGAGACGCCGCAGGCAGACGGTGAAGAAGCCGTAGCCGCCGAAGCTCGACAGTAGCACCAGCCAGCCCAGCGTCTGCCAGGTCAGCAGCGCGCTGCCGGGCAGCGCCAGGCCGCCGGCGCCCGCCGCGGCCACACCGAAGATCAGCGCTGCCGCGCTCAACTGCGCGGTGAGCGATGCCGCCAGCCCCAGTCCCGACGGGCGCCGGGCGGCGAGAACGCTGCCAAGGGTCACGCTGATCACCGCCAGCAGTGGCAGCGCATAGGCCCAGCCGCCAGCGCCGCCTGCTCCCTGCCAGTCCCCCGCGATGCACAGCACCACGCCGCTGCCGGCCACGCCGAGGCCGAGCCAGGCCGCCGCCGGTAGCTGCTCGCGCAGCCACAGCGTGGCGATCGCCGCCGCCAGCAGCGGCTGCTGGGCGGTGATCAGCGCGGTGACGCTGGCGCTGACGCCCTCACCGATGGCGAGCACCACGCACAGCAGATAGCCGCCCATGGTGAGGGCACCGACCGCCATCTCGCGCAGCCAGGCCGACAGCGCCACTGGCCGCCGATCGAGCAGTCGCCACCACAGCGCGGCCAGCGCGGCGGCGATGACGAAGCGCCAGGCGAACAGGTCCAGCGCGTTCAAGGGGGCGCGGCTGGCCAGTTCGCTACCGATGAAGCCGGAACTCCAGCAGAGCACGAAGCCGCTCATCAGGACTGCGTTCAGTGTCGCGTGGCGCATGCCGACGCCTCCTCTCGTCGCGTGGTGACTGTCTCGGGCTGACTGCCTCGGGCTGACTGTCTCGGGCTGACTGTCTCGGGGCACCCGTGTCGGGGTGCTGCGGCTTGAGTCTGGACGCCATGCAGGCTTCAATGAATCGAATAAAAATCGATAAGGGTTCAATATGTTTGAAGTCGGATCGACCCTCGATCTGGAGCTGCTGCGCACCTTTCAGGTGGTCGCCCAGAGCGGCTCGCTGGCGGCCACCGCCGAGGTGCGCCACCGCACGCTGAGCGCCATCAGCATGCAGATGAAGCGGCTGGAGACCGAGCTCGACGTGCGCCTGCTGGAGCGCGGCCCGCGCGGCGTGACCCTGACCGCCAGCGGCGAGCTGCTGCTGCGCGAGGCGCAGGCGCTGCTGCGGGCACACGACACCCTGGTCAGCCGCTTCAGTCGCGAGCGTCTGAGCGGGCGCGTGCGTCTGGGTATCCCCGAGGACTATGCGCGCGAGCTGCTCGACGACACCCTGCCGCAGTTCATGGCGCGCCATCCGGGCATCCTGCTCGATGTCACCACCGACACCAGCGGCCGGCTGGCGCGGGGGCTGCGGGCGCGACGTCTGGACCTGGCGGTGGTGCTCGACCACGCCGCCGGGCTGGAGGGCGGCGAGCCCCTGTGGTACCCCACCCCGGTGTGGGCAGGGCCGGCCCAGGGCGCGCTGCACCAGGAGGAGATCGTGCCGCTGGCGGTGCACCCGGCGGAGTGCCCCTACCGCCAGCTGGCGGCCGATGCCCTCGATGCGGCGCAGCGGCCGTGGCGGGCAATCTTCACCAGCACCAGCATCCACGCGGTGGAGAAAGCGATCGAGACCGGCATGGCGATCGGAGTGCTCGACCGCGAACGGGTGACCGGCGCCATGCGCGCGCTGGGTGAGAGCGACGGCCTGCCGCCACTGCGGCGCTGCGAGGCGCGGCTGCACTTCGCCCGCGCTATCGATGACGCCTCCCAGCCCGCGGTGGAAGCGCTGGCGGAGCTGCTGCGTCAGCGCCTGAGCGGGCGTGGGCCGTGGCAGTGGGATGCACTGAGCGCGCGGAGCCCCAGCTAGGCACTGCGTGACGCGTTGACTTGTCGGACCGTGCCCGGCGCTGTCACATCGTAGAGCGCGTATCAGTAGACGCTGCGCAGAGATGGCGAGCACAAAAAAAGCCGCCCTGGGCAGGGCGGCGCGAAGGACCGTGACTAGCTTGATGAGGAGATAACCATGGCAGGAACCTGACATTCCTGACGTTGGTCAGTGGCGTTTGGCGACGCCACAAGTCAAAGGTAATCATTCTCATTTGGGATTGCAAGCGAAACGAGAATCTTTTTTATTTAGGCGCTCAGCCGACCCCGAGCAGTGGCAGCAGCAGCGGTAGTGAGAGCATCGCCAGCAGCGTCTGGCCGGTGATGATCGCGGCCATCAGTTCGGCGTCGCCGCCCAGCTGGCGCGCCAGGATATAGGCGGAGGTCGCCGTCGGCAGCGCGGCGAACAGCAGCACCACATCGCGCTCGATGCCGGAGAGACCGGCCAGCGCGGCAAGGGCGGCCACCGTCAGCGGTGTGACGATCAGCTTCAGCGCGCTCGAGGTCCAGAACGCCCGTCCGCCGCGCCACAGCGCCTGCGGGCGCAGCGCCACGCCTACCGCGACCAGCCCCAGCGGCAGCGCCGCACGCCCGAGCAGCTCCACCGCGGGCGCGCTCCAGCCGGGCAGACCGATGCCGCTCAGGTTGAGCGCGATCCCCAGCAGGCAGGCCAGGATCAGCGGATTGCGCGCCAGCGCCAGGGCGCTGCGCCCCAGACTGGCGCGGCCCAGGGTGCCGCTGGCGATGAATGCCAGCACGCAGAGCAGGTTGGCGGTGGGCACCATCAGCGCCACCGCGACTGCCGCCACGGTGGTGCCGGCACTGCCATGCAGAGCGGCGGCGCCGGCCACCCCGACATAGGTGTTGAAGCGCACCACGCCCTGGAAGGTGGAGGTGAAGGCGGCAGCATCCAGCGCCAGGCGCCGGCGCGCCAGCCATACCGCCAGTGCCAGCGCCAGCATCCCGCCGAGCAGCGCCACGCCCAGGCGCAGCACCGGCACCCGGGCGACATCGGCATCGGCCAGGGTCGCCACCAGCATGGCGGGGAACAGCAGGTAGTAGATCAGGCGTTCTAGCTGGGGCCAGAAATCGGCGCCGGGAAAACGTGCCCAACCCAGGCCGGCACCGAGTAGAATCAGAAGGAAAAGCGGGCCGAGTGCCCCTGCGATATCGCTCATCTAGCGTCCTGAGTGTGGTTGTCGTCACGCCGCCTCGAACGCCCATGGTAGCGATCCCTTGTCTCTGCCGGGAGCCCCGTCACGTCCATGGCTGTCTACGACGAAGATACCGCACGGCCACGCATGCTCACGCTGCTGATCGGCGTCACCCTGGCGACCATCGTCGTCGCCCTGTGGTATTTGCTCGACTACTATCTGCGCGAGTCCGATAGCGAGATCACCTGGTACCCGCCGGAGCACGGCTGCGTGCTGCTCGACGGTGGCTGCCAGGCGGGGCTGGGTCTCGATTCCGGGCTGACCTACTCACTCAACGAAGCACCCGAGCGCGGCGACCTGCGCTTCGAGGTCGATGTCTACGGGCTGGCGGCCAAGCAGGTCTACGTGGAGTTCATCGGGCGCCACATGAACATCCGCTCCCAGCGCTTCAATCTGACGCGGATGCCGGGGGAGCGCGAGCGTTTCGTTGGCTACGGCGATCTGGGGCTGTGCAGCGGCTACGTGGAGGCGTGGCGGGCCCAGGTGGTGGTGGTCAGCGACCACGGCCTCAAGGGCAGCTGGTTCGATTTCGACAGCGCCGGGCTGGCCGATGCGCTGTCGCGGCGCGAGGCCAAGCGCAGTGCCAGTGAGAAGGACTGCTTATGGACGCAGACGCCGGCCTGATGGCCGGCGTCTAAAGGGGTAGGGCGGGGGGAGAGCGGCTTAGTTGCCGTCGCTGCTCGTCTTGGCGTCGCTGCCTTTGGCCGCCTTGTCGCCCTTGGCATCACCCTGGTCGGGGTTGATGCCGAGCAGCTCGACCTTGAACTGCAGCGCCTGGTTGGGGCCGATCGGGCCGCCGGTGCCGGCTGCACCGTAGGCCAGGTCGGAGGGCACGGTGATCAGCCAGGTGTCACCGACGTGCATCATCTTGAGCGCTTCCTGCCAGCCCGGGATGACCTGGCCGACCTTGAACGAGATCGGCTCGCCGCGCTTGTAGGAGCTGTCGAACACGGTGCCGTCGGGGAGTTTGCCTTCGTAGTTGACCTTGACCGTGTCGTCGTCGCTGGGCGAGGCGCCGTCACCGGACTTCAGCACCTGGTACTGCAGGCCCGAGTCGGTGGTCTTCACACCCTTCTTCTTGGCGTTGGCGGCGAGAAAGGCTTCGCTCTCCTTGCGGTTGGCGTCGGCGACCTTCTTCTGCTCGGCCTTCTGCTCAGCGATCTTCTGCTGCTGGTACTGGGTCAGTGCTTTGCTGATCTCATCGTCGCTCATCTGCAGCTTGTGATCGCCGTAGACGTCACGAATCGCCGCGGCGAAGGCGTCGACATCCAGATTCTTGACGTCCTGCGACAGACCCTGGCCCAGGGTGGCACCGATGCTGTAGCTCAGCTTGGCCTGGTCGCTGTCGAGGTCGACCTTGTCCTGGGCGAAAGCCGCCAGCGGCAGCGTCATCATGCTGCCGATCGCGACGGCGGTTACCAAACGTTTCATGCAGTCTCCTTGGGGAGTCGGGGTTGAAGCCGATGCTGGCTCGGGGTGAAAACGCCTCAGGCATCGGTGTGGCGCTGCTGTTGGGACTCTAACAGCTGGGATTTGGTTCCGCATCCGGCGCGGCGGCCAGCCACAGGGTCAGCAGTGGCTGTAACGTGGCGTAAGCCGGTGACGTCGTGCCGAGGCCCGTGGTCGGTTGCGCTGCTGCCCGCGTCGGCGTGGCCCAGGCGGCGCACAGCGCCAGGGCCGCGGCGAGCGGGTCGTAGGGCGCGGGCAGTGTGCTCGATGCGGCGCGGCGGCTCGGCAGCTCGGCCAGGCGGATAAGCGTCTCGCGCTCCGCCAGCAGCTCCGCCTGCCGCAGGCGCTGGCGCAGCTCGCTTAGACGCGGGCGGGTCTCGAGCGCGGCCTTGAGTTCACGCCGCCGCTGGCGCAGCGGCCGGGTCATCGTCTCCTGCCAGTGGCGTATCTCGGCCAGCCCTTGGGTGGCGTCGGGGGCGGGTTCACGGCCGTGTTCGGCGAGCCAGGCGAGCCACAGCAGCTCGCACACGTCATAGCCGTGGTCGTCCTGCAGGCTCAGACAGCGCGCCTGGGCGCCGGGGCGGGCGTAGCGCGCCAGGGCGAAATCCCACAGGTCGTCCGCGGCGTCGGCGGTGGTCATCGGCACTCCGTGTCGGCGGCGTTGGCTGATAGAATGAGCGCCCATTCGATGCGCTCTGGAGCCCGGCATGATTGCATTCCGCCAACTCGCCCTGCAACGCGGCACGCGCCGGCTGATCGAAGGTGCCGACCTGATGCTGCACGAGGGTCACAAGGTGGGCATCGTCGGCGCCAACGGTGCCGGCAAGTCGAGCCTGTTCGCGCTGATCCTCGGCGAGCTCGGCGCCGACGCAGGTAGCGTCGAGATCGCCGGCGGCAAGCGTATCGCCCACATGGCGCAGGAGGTCTCGGCGATCGAGCGCGCTCTGGTCGAGTTCGTGCTCGACGGCGATGTCGCCCTGCGCCAGGCAGAGCAGGCGCTGGCGGCGGCCCAGGCCGCGGGCGAGCATGACCGCGAGGCGGCGCTGCACGGCCAGATTGAGGCGCTCGACGGCTACACCGCGCGGGCCCGGGCCGAACAGCTGCTGGCCGGGCTGGGTTTCGCCCAGCGCGATCTCTACCGCCCGTTGGCGGATTTTTCCGGCGGCTGGCGCATGCGCGTGGGGCTGGCGCGGACCCTGTTCACGCCGTCGGAGATCCTGCTGCTCGACGAGCCCACCAACCACCTCGATCTGGATGCGCTGCTGTGGCTGGAGCAGTGGCTCACCCGCTATCCCGGCACCCTGATGCTGATCTCCCACGACCGTGACTTCCTGGATGCGGTGTGCGATCACATCCTGCATATCGATCAGGCGCGGCTGACCCTCTATCGCGGCAACTACAGCGCCTTCGAGCGCGCCCGCGCCGAACGCCAGGCCCAACAGCAGGCCGAGTTCGAGAAGCAGCAGGCGCGCCGCGCCGAGATCGAGCGCTTCGTCGAGCGCTTCCGGGCCAAGGCGACCAAGGCGCGCCAGGCCCAGAGCCGGCTCAAGATGCTCGAGCGCATGGAAACCATTGCCGCGGCGCGGGCCGACTCGCCGTTCCGCTTCGAGCTGCCCTGCGCCGACAAGATCTCCAGCCCGCTGCTGTCGCTGGATCGCGCCGATCTCGGCTATCCCGAGGCGCGCATTCTCGAAGGCGTCAACGTCTCGATCCTGCCGGGGGAACGGATCGGGCTGCTCGGCCCCAACGGCGCCGGCAAGTCGACCCTGATCAAGACCCTGATCGGCGAGCTTTCGCCCCAGGCGGGCGCGCGGGTACCCGGGGAGAATCTGGTGGTGGGCTATTTCGCCCAGCATCAGTTGGAGCATCTCGACCTCGGCGCCACGCCCTTCACCCACGTGCAGCGTCTCTCGCCCACCGCCAGCGACCAGTCGATCCGTGACTTCCTGGGCGGCTTCGGCTTCCGCGGCGATGACGTCTTCGGCGATGTCTCACGCTTCTCCGGGGGCGAGAAGGCGCGCCTGGCGCTATCGCTGGTGGCGTGGGAGAAGCCCAACCTGCTGCTGCTCGACGAGCCCACCAACCACCTCGATCTGGACATGCGCGAGGCGCTGGCCGAGGCCCTAGCCGCCTACGAGGGCGCGGTGGTGATCGTCTCCCACGACCGCCACCTGCTGCGTGCCAGCGTCGATCTGTTCTGGCGCGTGGTCGACGGCCGGGTGACGCCGTTCGATGGCGATCTCGACGACTATCACCAGTGGCTCAAGGCGCGCGAGAGCGAGCAGCGCCAGGCCGCCCGCGACGAGCGCCGCCCCAGCGACAGCGGCGACCGCAAGGCGGCTCGACGTGCCGCCGCCGAGCTGCGCGAGCAGACCAAGCCGCTGCGCAAGCGCCGCGACGCCGCGGAGAAAGCGCTCGAGCGCGCCCAGGGCGAACTCTCCGCGCTGGAGACCCAACTCGCCGACCCCACGCTCTACGAGGCCGCGCGCAAGGAGGAGCTGACCCGGCTGGTGCGCGAGCAGGGCGAGCTGCAGGGGCGGGTCGAGACGCTCGAGGGCGAGTGGCTGGCGGCGGAGGAGGCGCTGGAGGCACTCGAGGCCGAGCTGCAGACCGCCTCCTGAGGCGCGTCACGAGCTGACCGTCGATGACTGGCGTTGACACCGCGATGACGGGGCTACACTGGAGGGTGGATTCCGCAGCCAGGTAATGACCCATGCCCTACGACAGCCGTGACGATATTCCCGAGAGCGCGCGCAAGGTGCTGCCGCCCCACGCCCGGACCATTTACCAGGAGGCGTTCAACAGCGCCTGGCAGCAGTACAAGAACCCCGAGGATCGGCGCGGCGACAGCTCCCGCGAGGAGGTCGCCCACGCCGTGGCGTGGAAGGCCGTCGAAGCCAAGTACGCCAAGGGCGACGACGGCAAGTGGCATCCCAAGGATTGAGGCTATCTCCCCGGGGCTATCTGCTCGCGGCCATCTCCTTGGGAGCGGGGCTTTTGCCGTAATGTTTGAGCGGTGAGAGGTTCGGCAAGCGCAATAGCTTGCCGTCCGGCTTAGAGGGTGTTTACAAATTCGACGAGCGAAGGCCAGACCGGGGCGCGTAGCTAAGGCGAAATCGGCCGAAAAGAGGACCGGGCTGGCGTTCCAGTTTACGGGGTGTAAATGAGTACTTTACTCGCTCCGCTCGCCCTTCGGGCCGTCCTTCGGACGTTCTGAACTTCGTTCAGTGAGGTCGATTTCAACGCCGTATCGTCGAGCGCAGGCATTTTGTGAAAACCCTCTTACTCGGCGTAGATCATCTTCTTGGTCATCCCCCCATCGACGCTGATGTGCTGCCCGGTGATGAACCCTGCCTTGTCGCTGGCCAGAAAGGCCACGGTGGCAGCCACGTCCTGCGGCTCGCCCACACGTCCCACCGGGTGCTGCGTGCGGTCGATCTCACGGTGCTCGGGCTGGCTGCGCTGCGCCGCCTTCTGCCACGGCCCGGTCTCGATCCAGCCGGGGCAGATCGCATTGACCCGAATCTCCGGCCCCAGGCTGACCGCCAGCGCATGGGTCATCGCCAGCAACCCGCCCTTGGCCGCGGCATAGGATTCGCAGTGGGGCTCGGACTGCAGCGCGCGGGTCGAGGCGATATTGACGATGGCGCCGTGGCGCTGGCGTAGCCCGGAGATGGCGGCGCGGGTACACAGGAAGGCACCGGTCAGGTGGCTCTCCTGCCAGCGGCGCCAGTCGGCCAACGCCAGCGCCTCCAGCGGGCCGCATTCGGGGTCGGCGATCCCGGCATTGTTGACCAGCAGGTCGAAGCCATCGGCCTTGCCGTGCTCCTGCTGCCAGCCGTTGATATGCGCAAACGCCTCCTGCACCTGCAGCTCGTCGCTGACGTCGACCACCATCGCCAGCAGCGGCGCGTCGATGTAGGCCTCGTCGAGTTCGGCGACCGCTTCGGGGTCGCGATCCAGGGCGGCGACGCGCCAGCCCTCCGACAGCAGCAGCTCGACCGTGGCGCGGCCGATACCCTGGGCGCCGCCGGTGATGATGGCGAGCGGTGTGGTCATGTGTTGGCTTCCTCTGCGTGGCGGCCGTGGCCGCATTCCCTGTGGTATTGCGCTATGTGGCAGCGTCGAGATGCTGCCGTGTTATTCGTGTCTGTCTGCGATTCTGTATTCGTGTCTGCATCTGCATCTGCATCTGCATCTGCATCTGCGACTGTCTGCCTGACTGTAGTCGCGGCGGCAGCGCACCGGCGGCCGGGCGTGCCGGCATGGGGTAAACACCCTCTCAGGTCTCCAGCAGAAAGGTGACCGGTCCATCGTTGGTCAGCGACACCTGCATGTCGGCGCCGAACTCGCCGGTGGCGGTTTGCGGCCAGGCGGCACGCGCCTGATCCAGCAGGTAGTCGAACAGCTCGCGCCCCAGCGCCGGCGGCGCGGCGCTGGAGAAGCTCGGCCGCAGCCCCTTGTCGGTGGCCGCTACCAGGGTGAACTGCGACACCAGCAGGAGCCCGCCCTCGGCCTGCTGCAGGTTACGGTTCATGCGTCCCTCGGCGTCGCTGAACACCCGGTAGTGGAGCAGCTTGTGCAGCAGGCGATCGGCGCGGGCACGATCGTCGTCGGCGGCGACGCCGATCAGGGCCAGCAGCCCGTGGTCGATCGCGCCGATGCGCTCGCCGTCGACCGCTACGCTGGCGTGGGTGACGCGTTGAATCAGGGCTCGCATGGTAGGGCGGGGCTCCATCAGAGGTCGCTGAACGAGCCCCAAGCTTAGCACCGCTCGGCGCCCACGGCTGGACGGGGAGTCGACGAGTTCGAACGGCCTCCGGGCGGGGCAAGACACGCTGTTACGTGGCAGACACCGGGCTTTACGCGCTAACCTTGGGTAAGCGCCCCGCATTCGTGGCGCCGTGCTGCGCGCCCCGGCGAGGTCTCCGGAGGACGCCGCCGACGGTGGGCACGAGGGCGGGAGCGCGGGCAACGACTCACCTTGATAATAAGGACAACGTCATGAACTCGACTTCTGCCAAGCGTGACGAGCAGCGTTCTCGTGGTGGGTTTCTCGGGGCCCTGCTGGCGCTGGATCGGCTGCTGGGGCTGCTCGAACGCGTGATGATCGGCGGCTGCATTCTAGCCATGGCGCTGTTGATGAGCGCCCATGTGGTCGGCAACCTGCTGTTCAGCCAGGGCATCGCCGGCACCTACGAGATCACCGAGATGCTGATCGTGGTGATCACCTTCGTCGGCGTGAGCTACGCCGCCCGTCACGCCCGCCATATCAGCATGTCCGCGATCTATGATCAGCTCGAGGGTCGCGCACGCAAGGCGTTGCTGATCGTGATCTCGCTGGGTACTGCGCTGTTGATGTTCTACTTCTGCTTCAAGTCCTTCGAGTACGTGGTGGCGCTGCACGATCGCGGTCGCACCAGCGCGGCGCTGCACATTCCTTTCTGGATGGTCTATACCGCGCTGCCGATCGGCTTCGTGCTGGCGGGTATCCAGTACGTGCTCACCGCGCTGCGCAACATGATCAGCCCCGGCGTGTGGCGCTCGCTCACCGAGCGCGAGGGCTACGACGACAGCGTGCTGGACGACGCGGCCGCCGAACGCGCCGCCGACACCCAGCCGTGAGGGTGGCGGGGCAGGGCCGTATCATCCGACGGCTGACGGCACTAACGAAGACCACGCCAATAACGACAATCGAAGAAGGATGCCTCTCATGCTGATGGGATTGGGCTTGATCATGCTGGTGCTGCTCCTGCTGGGCTTTCCCATGATGGTGCCGCTGGCGGCCGGTACGCTTTACATGATGTTCACCGGCATGACGTTCTTCGGCCCCGACCAGGCGGTCAGCTGGATGATCAGCGGGGTCGGCAGCTGGGTGCTGGCGGCGGTGCCGATGTTCATCTTCGCCGCGGATATCCTGACCAAGGGGCACACCGCCAACCGCCTGCTCGACGTGGTCGATGCCTTTACCCGGCATCTGCGCGGCGGGCTGCCGATCACCACCGCGGCCTCCTGTGCGCTGTTCGGTGCGGTCTCCGGCTCGACCCAGGCGACGGTGGTGGCGATGGGCGGGCCGATGCGTCCGCGCTTGTTGAAAAAGGGCTACTCGGACGACTTCACCCTGGCCTTGATCATCAATGCCAGCGACATCGCGCTGCTGATCCCGCCGAGTATCGGCTTCATCATCTACGGCGTGGCGATGCAGACCTCGATCGGCGATCTGTTCCTCGCCGGCATTCTGCCGGGGCTGTTGATCCTGGTGCTGTTCGCGATCTACTGCTGGATCGACTCGCGGGTCAAGGGGATCGACCCCGAGCCCAAGGCGAGCTGGGGCGAGCGCGCCCGGGCGCTGAAGCGGGTGATCCTGCCCATGGGCTTTCCGCTGCTGGTGGTGGGCGGCATCTACGGTGGCTTCTTCAGCGCGGTCGAGGCGTCGGCGGTGGCGGTGGCCTATGCGCTGCTGCTGGAGGTGGTGATCTATCGCCAGGTGTCGATCCGGGATCTCGGCAGCATCGCTCTCTCCACCGGTTTGATCACCGCGGTGGTGTTCATTCTGGTGGCGATCGGTGCCGCCTTCTCCCAGGCGCTGGCGACCGCCGGGGTGCCGAACCAGATCCTCGGCCCGCTGATCGACTCGATCGGCGACAATCAGTTCCTGGCGCTGTCGCTGATCGCCGCGGCGTTCTTCGTCGGCTGCATGTTCGTCGACCCGATCGTGGTGATCCTGATCCTGGTGCCGATCTTCAAGCCGCTGGTGCAGTCCGCCGGGCTCGATCCGATCCATGTCGGCGTGATCGTCACCCTGCAGGCGGCGATTGGCTCGGCGACGCCGCCCTTCGGCTGCGATATCTTCACCGCCATCGCGGTGTTCCGGCGCCCCTACATCGACGTGATCCGCGGCACGCCGCCGTTCATCGCCATCCTGCTGCTGGCGACGCTGATCCTGATTGCCTTTCCCGAGATATCGCTGCTGCTGCCGTCGCTGGGCGGCGACTAGGCACCCAGAGAGCCAAGGGGGGCGCGCCCGGCGATCCCCCAGACGGAGCCAGCTAGACGAGCCAGCAATAAAAACGCCCCGCCAGCATGATGCTGGCGGGGCGCTTCAGGTTTTGGGTAGTTGGTGCGAGCGGTCAGCTGCTCTGGCTGTCGTCGCCCGACTTGTCGCCGCGCGCCTTCTCCTGCTCAAGCAGGATGTCCAACGCCTTGCCGCCACGCTCGCCGACCATATTGACGAAGTCGTCGCGGATCGGCTTGGCGAGCTTGCGGAACTCGTCGCGCTGCGCCTGATCGAGACGAATGATCTTGATGTCACTCTTCTCTTCGATGGTCTTCAGACGATCCTGATTGAGCTGCTTCTGGATCTCGTCACCTTTCTTGACCATCTCGTGGATGGTGGTGTCGAGCAGCTGGCGCTGATCGTCGGAGAGGCCATCGTACCAATCTTCGTTGGCGATCAGGTTGGCGATGAACTGCGACTGCTCGGCGAAGATCATGTAGTCCTGAACTTCGTAGAAGCCCATGTTCTCGTGGGCCCAGACCGGCTGGATATTGCCCTCGGCCTGACCCTGCTGCAGGGCGCTGTAGAGCTCGCCGTAAGCGATGGTGATGGGCGAGGCGCCGTAGGCCTGATAGGTCGCGCGCAGCAGGCTGTTGTCCATCACCCGGATCTGTAGCCCCTTCATGTCCGCCGGGGTATGGATGGCCTTGTTGGCGGTCCACACCTGGTAGCCCTCGGGCAGTGCCGCCAGCGGGACCAGGTCGCGTGTGCGGAACGACTGCTGCCAGGCATCGCTTTTCATGAAGGCGTCGGAGTTGAGAATCTCGGCCGTCTCCAACTGGTCGTTGGGCATGACGTAGTTGAGACTCATCAGCTGGCTTTCGGGCACCGTGCCGCCGAGGAAGCCCGAGCCGAAGGAGAGTGGGATGGAGCCGTTTTGAATGGCATCGTAGAGCGTCGAGTAGCTCGAGCCCCAGACACCATAGGGCAGGATCTGTACGGTGATGTCACCGTCGCTCTTCTTCTCGATGAGCTGCTTGAAAGCCTGTGCGTATTCGTACTGCACGCTACCTTCCGTCTCTTCGAGGCCGAATCGCCAAGTGTCGGCGAGGGCGACCGAGGCGCTGCCCATCATGCTCAGGGCCAGAATGCCGGTGGCGATATGTCGCGTCTGCATACGGATACCTCTAATAGGTCGTTGTATTTAGTCGTTCTTTCAATCCCATTTCAGAAGATAACAGGAAGCCCGGAGTGTCAAATCGCGTGACACGATGATGGCTTCCCGTGATCGCGCCGTTTCACTGTATCACGTTAGCCGCTATCTGCCGGTCGTGCCCGGTATGGGCATCCAGCCCGAATGCGGTGTCACCACCAGGCGTGGAAATGATGCGGCGGCCCCTTGCCCTGACCCACCTCGAGACGCTCGCCCGCTGCCAGGGCCGCGTGCAGCCACTGCTTGGCGGCCTCGATGGCGCGCTCGACCTGGGGCTGCGTCGGCGCCTCCGCGCCCTCGGCCGCCACGCTTGCCCGCGCCAGCTCGGCGGCGATCGCCGAGGAGAGCGCACAGCCCGCGCCATGCAGGTTACGTGTCGCCAGCCGGGGCGCGTCGAGCCAGCGGCTGCCTTGGGGTGTCCACAGCAGGTCGGGGCAGCGCGCCTGATCCAGATGGCCGCCCTTGAGCAGGCCATAAGGGGCGCCGAGCGCGGCCAGCTCGCCGAGCAGCGCCTCCATGTCCGTGGCCGAGCGCGGCGTATCGCGCCCGAGGAGGGCGGCAGCTTCCGGCAGGTTGGGGGTGATTACGTCGGCCAGCGGCACCAGGATATCGCGCACCGCCGCCAGCCCGGCGTCGTCGACCAGGCGGTCGCCGCTCTTGGCCACCATCACCGGGTCGAGCACGATCCAGCGCGGGCGCCGCGCGGTGAGCCCGGCGGCCAGGGTTTCGGCCACTTCGCGGCTGGCGACCATACCGATCTTGACCGCGTCGATGGCGACGTCGTCGAGCAGGTTGTCGAGCTGGGTGCGGATCATCGTCGCAGAGACCGGCTCGACCCGCGCGACGCCGCAGGTATTCTGGGCGATGACCGCGGTGATCACGCTGGTGGCATAGACGCCGAGGGCGGAAAAGGTCTTGATGTCGGCCTGCAGGCCGGCGCCGCCGGAGGGGTCGGAACCGGCGATGGTGAGGACGTTGGGCGGGCGGGAAAAAAGCATGTCGGGTCGTTGCAACAGTGGCTAAAAGGTCTAGCCTAAGGTAAAGCAAATCGCCGCATGGCCGATAGATAGTTGGTTTGGTTGGTCTATAGATAGTTGGTCTGGTTGGTCTATAGATAGTGCCTCGCGAGAGGGTCGACGCGGCGGGATCGCCGTCAATGTCTCGGTCGAGGTACGGCGCTCGCCGCCAGAAGCGCGTTCGCCATCAATAAGTTTGCCAGGTCGTTTGCACGACCTTTTGAAAGTTTTGCAATTGGACGAATTAGCAAGCTGACGGCACCGTGGAATGGGCGTAAAGTAGTAAAATTACGAACACGGGCGCGCTGGTCAGTGCGCCGCCGGGTCACTCGTATCACCCCGCCATTGCCGGCGTGTGCCGCATGGCCTTCGTGTGAGGGAGCACATGTCCGATCAAGTCACCGCCTGGATTGCCGAATATTGGGCCACGGGGCTGTTCGTGGTCGCGGTCTTCGCACTGTGTGGCTTCATGATCGGCGCCGCCAGCCTGCTCGGCGGCAAGAGTCATGGGCGCAGCAAATCCCTCCCGTTCGAATCCGGCATCGTCGGTGCCGGCAGCGCGCGCCAGCGCTTCTCGGTCAAGTTCTACCTCGTCGCCATGCTCTTCGTGATCTTCGATATCGAGGCCGTCTACCTGTTCGGCTGGGCCGTCTCCGTGCGTGAGGTGGGCTGGACGGGATTCGCCGGGGCGGCGGTATTCATCCTCATTCTACTGGCAGGCCTGGTCTACGACGCCCGCGTCGGGGCGCTCGACTGGGCGCCGCGCAAGCGCGGGCGCGAAGATGCGCCGCGTGCGCGTGAGCTGGCTGCCGTACCCGGTGCCGAGCGCCATGCGCGCTGACCTGGGCGAGAACGACCGCATGAACGGTCGTCGATCAACGATTATTCGGCATGCCGGCGTCCTGACCGGCCGACATGCCCATGACCGCTACTTTATCTGGCTTGTCGAGGCTGACCATGCAATACACCCTGACCCGAGCGGAGGGAGGCGACACCGCGTCTGATCGCTATCCCCTCGATCAACGCCAACGCGTCGACGACCCCATGCGTGAACAGGTTCATCGCAACGTGTTCATGGGCAAGCTCGAAGACGTGCTCAACTCGGCGGTGAACTGGGGCCGCAAGAATTCGCTGTGGCCCTACAACTTCGGCCTCTCCTGCTGCTACGTGGAGATGACCACGGCGTTCACCGCGCCCCACGACGTCGCCCGCTTCGGCGCCGAGGTCATTCGTGCCTCCCCGCGCCAGGCCGACTTCATGGTCATCGCCGGTACCTGCTTCATCAAGATGGCCCCCGTCATCCAGCAGCTCTACGACCAGATGCTCGAACCCAAGTGGGTCATCTCGATGGGCTCCTGCGCCAACTCCGGCGGCATGTACGACATCTATTCGGTGGTTCAGGGCGTCGACAAGTTCCTGCCCATCGATGTCTACGTGCCCGGCTGCCCGCCACGCCCGGAGGCCTTCCTGCAGGGGCTGCAGCTGCTCCAGGACTCGATCCAGGAGGAGCGGCGGCCGCTCTCCTGGGTGGTCGGCGACCAGGGCGTCTACCGCGCGGAGATGCCCTCCCAGCGCGAGAAGCATCGCGACCGGCGGATCGCGGTCAAGGAGCTGCGGACCCCGGACGGTATCTAGGCGACGCCTGGCGTGCAGCACTGACGCTGTTTTTCGTGGCCATCGCTGAGATGACCGTTGATCTATTGACCGGGACCGCCTGCCATGACCGCAGCCGATGACACCATGAATTCCCGTGCCGCCACGCCCGCTGCCGACGTGGTGGCGGAGCTTTGCCGGCACTTCGGCGATGCCGTGTTCACACCGCAGCAGACGCTCACCGGCATGCCGGTGGTGTGGGTCGCCCGCGAGCGCCTGCGTGAAGTGCTCGAGCGCCTGCGCCGGCTCGAGGGGCCGTTCTCGATGCTCTTCGATCTGAGCGCGGTCGACGAGCGCCTGCGCACCCACCGCCGCGGCCTGCCGCCGGCGGACTTCACCGTCTTCTACCAGCTGCTGTCGGTGGAGCGTAATGCCGACATCATGCTCAAGGTGGCGCTCTCCGAGCGCGACCTGACGCTGCCCTCGATCAGCGATATCTTCCTCAACGCCAACTGGTACGAGCGTGAGGTGTTCGACCTCTTCGGTATCCACTTCAGCGGCCACCCGCATCTGACCCGGATCATGATGCCGCCGACCTGGAGCGGACATCCGCTGCGCAAGGACTACTCCGCCCGCGCCACCGAGTTCGACCCCTACACCCTGACCGTCAAGGGCCAGGAGGTGGAGCAGGAGGCGCTGCGCTTCGACCCCGAGGCGTGGGGCATGAAGCGTCAGGGCGAAGAGACCGAGTTCATGTTCCTGAACCTCGGGCCCAACCACCCCTCGGCCCACGGCGCCTTCCGCCTCGTGCTGCAGCTCGACGGCGAAGAGGTGGTCGATTGCGTGCCGGACATCGGCTATCACCACCGCGGTGCCGAGAAGATGGCCGAGCGCCAGTCGTGGCACAGCTTCATCCCCTACACCGACCGCATCGACTACACCGGCGGGGTGATGAACAACCTGCCCTACGTGCTGGCGGTGGAGAAGCTGGCCGGCATCACCGTCACCGATCGCGCCAAGACCATCCGCGTGATGATGGCGGAGATGTTCCGCATCAACAGCCACCTGCTGTTCCTGGGTACCTATCTGCAGGATCTGGGGGCGATGACCCCGGTGTTCTTCACCTTCACCGACCGCCAGAAGGCCTACGAGGTGATCGAGGCGATCACCGGTTTCCGCATGCACCCGGCGTGGTACCGCATCGGCGGCACCGCCCACGACCTGCCGAAGGGTTGGGAGAAACTGGTGCAGGGCTTCGTCGACTGGATGCCCAAGCGTCTGGCGGAGTACGAGAAGGCGATGATGGAGAACGCCATCGTGCGCGACCGTACCCGCTTCGTCGCCGCCTTCAATACCCGCGATGCACTCGACTGGGGCGTTACCGGCCCCAACCTGCGCGCCACCGGGCTCGACTTCGACCTGCGCAAGAAGCGCCCCTACTCCGGTTACGAGAACTTCGACTTCGAGGTGCCCACGGCGGCCAACGGCGACGCCTTCGACCGCGGGATGATGCGTATCGAGGAGATGCGCCAGAGCGTGCGCATCCTGCAGCAGTGCATCGATCACATGCCCGCCGGCGACTACAAGGCGGACCACCCGCTGACCACGCCGCCGCCGCGGGAGAAGATGCTGCAGCACATCGAGACCCTGATCACCCACTTCCTGCAGGTCTCGTGGGGCCCGGTGCTGCCGGCCAACGAGTCGATGCAGATGATCGAGGCGACCAAGGGCATCAACAGCTACTACCTGACCAGTGACGGCAGCACCATGAGCTACCGCACGCGGATCCGCACGCCGAGCTTCCCCCATCTGCAGCAGATCCCGGCGGTGATGCGCGGCGGCTTCGTGCCGGATCTGATCGCGCACCTGGGCAGTATCGACTTCGTCATGGCCGACGTGGATCGGTGAGGCCGCTGGAGAGACCGTTATGACGCAAAACACAGCCACCATCGCCAGCGACGCCTTCGTTCTCGACCCCGCCGACCGTGCGGCGATTCTCGAGGAGCGTGCGCATTACCCCTATCCGCAGGCGGCCAGCATCGAGGCGCTCAAGATCGTGCAGAAGCGCCACGGCTACGTACCCGACGGCGCGATCCCGGCGATCGCCGCGACCCTGGGCATCAAGGTCGCCGACGTCGAAGGCGTGGCCACCTTCTATAGCTTGATCTTCCGGCAGCCGGTGGGGCGCCACGTGATCCTGATCTGCGACAGCAGCTCGTGCTTTCTCACCGACTACGAGCAGCTGCGCGACGCGCTGATCGACCACCTCGGCATCCAGATGGGCCAGACCACGGCGGACGGGCGCTTCACCCTGCTGCCGGTGTGCTGCCTCGGGGCCTGCGACCGCGGGCCGACGCTTTTGATCGGCGAGGACCTGCACGGCCCGGTCACCCCCGAGGCGCTGCCGGCGCTGCTGGAGGCCTACGCATGAGCCCGATGCCCAAGACGCGGGAGAATTCGAGATGAGCCGCATTCTGCAGCCGGCCAGCGAACGCCGTGCCGAGACCCATCCGCTGACCTGGCGCCTGCACGACGACGCCAGCCCGGTGCTGTTCGCCGAGTATCGCGACACCGGCGGCTACGCCGCGGTGACCAAGGCGCTGGAGCAGCACACCTACGAGAGCCTGACCACCGAAGTCAAGGGCGCCAACCTGCGCGGGCGCGGTGGCGCCGGCTTCTCCGCCGGGATGAAGTGGAGCCTGACCGCCAAGGGCGATGACGTGCCGCGCGGCTATATCGTCTGCAACGCCGACGAGATGGAGCCGGGCACCTTCAAGGATCGCCTGCTGATGGAGCAGCAGCCGCACCTGCTGATCGAAGGCATGATCCTGGCTGGCTATGCCAACCGCTCGAAGCAAGGCTATATCTTCCTGCGCGGCGAGTACCACCGCGCCGCCGCCTCGATCCTGCGGGCGCTCGACGACGCCCGCGCCGATGGCTGGCTGGGCAGCGATGTGCGCGGCAGCGGCTGGGACTTCGATATTGCCCTGCACACCGGTGCCGGGCGCTACATCTGCGGCGAAGAGACCGCGCTGATCAACTCGCTGGAAGGCAAGCGCGCCAACCCGCGGGCCAAACCGCCCTTCCCGGGGCAGTCCGGCGCCTGGGGGCTGCCCACCGTGGTCAACAACGTCGAGACCCTGTGCAACGTGCCGGGCATCGTCAACCACGGCGCCGACTGGTTCCAGGCGCTCTCCGGCGAGCGCAGCAGCGACGGCGGCACCAAGCTCTACGGCGCCTCGGGCAAGGTCCAGCGCCCGGGGCTGTGGGAGCTGCCGATGGGCATCACTGGGCGTGAGCTGTTCGAGCTCGCCGGCGGCATGCGCGATGGTCTCACGCTCAAGAGCTGGCTCCCCGGCGGCGGCAGTACCGGCTTTCTGCTGCCGGAGCACCTCGACCTGGCGCTCGATTTCGACACCATCGGCAAGACCGGCAGCCGCCTCGGCACCGGCTTGATCACCGTGGTCGCCGACGACCAGAGCATGGTCTCACTGACGCGCAATCTGGAGGAGTTCTTCGCCCGCGAGTCCTGCGGCTGGTGCACCCCGTGCCGCGATGGCCTGCCGTGGAGCGTCAAGCTGCTGCGCGCGCTGGAGGCGGGCACGGGCGAGCCCGGCGATATCGAGCTGCTCGAGCAGATGGCGCGGGACCTGGGCCCCGGCAAGACCTTCTGCGCTCATGCGCCAGGCGCGGCGATGCCGCTTTCCTCGGCGATCCACTATTTCCGTGACGAGTTCGAGCGCGGCATCACCCGGCCCCGGGGCGAAGCGCACGCGGACCCGATTCCGGTCGGCAGCATCTAGGAGGCGCGTGACGCTATGGCCACCATTCATGTCGACGGCAACGACTACGAGGTCGAAGACAGCGACAACCTGCTCCACGCCTGCCTCTCGCTGGGCCTGGACATCCCCTATTTCTGCTGGCATCCGGCGATGGGCAGCGTGGGGGCCTGCCGCCAGTGTGCGGTGAAGCAGTACAAGGACGCCGATGACACCCGCGGCATGCTGGTGATGTCGTGCATGGCGCCGGTGAAGGACGACGCCTACATCTCGATCGACGACGACGAGGCCAAGGCCTTCCGCGAGACGGTGATCGAGTGGCTGATGGTCAACCACCCGCACGACTGCCCGGTGTGCGAGGAGGGTGGCCACTGCCACCTGCAGGACATGACGGTGATGACCGGCCATGATCGGCGCCGCTACCGCTTCAAGAAGCGTACCCACCGCAACCAGTACCTGGGGCCCTTCGTCGCCCACGAGATGAACCGCTGCATCACCTGCTACCGCTGCGTGCGTTTCTACCAGGACTATGCCGGCGGCGAAGATCTCGGCGCCTTCGGGGCCCACGACAACGTCTATTTCGGGCGCTATGAAGAGGGCACGCTGGAGAGCGAGTTCTCCGGCAACCTCACCGAGGTGTGCCCGACCGGGGTGTTCACCGACCAGACCCACTCCGATCACTACACCCGCAAGTGGGATCTGCAGTTCGCCCCCAGCATCTGCCACCAGTGCGCCAGCGGCTGCAACATCAGCCCTGGTGAGCGCTACGGCGATATTCGGCGCATCGAGAATCGCTACAACGGCGACGTCAATCGCTACTTCCTGTGCGACCGCGGGCGCTTCGGCTACGGCTACGTCAACCGCAAGGATCGCCCGACCCGGCCCGAGCTGTTCCAGCGCAGCCAGCGCGGCGATGCCGCCCAGGGCGTGACGCTGATGGAGATCGACGAGGCGCTCGACCGCGCCGCCGACGCGCTGCGCGGTGCCAAGCGGCTGATCGGCATCGGCTCGCCGCGGGCCAGTCTCGAGAGCAATCACCGGCTGCGCGAGCTGGTCGGTGCGGAGTGCTTCTCCACTGGCATCGAGGCCGGCGAGCTCGAGCGCCTGCAGCGCATGCAGGCGCTCAATCGGGACAGCGGCGTGGCCACCCCGAGCCTGCGCGAGATCGAGGCGTGCGATGCGGTGCTGGTGCTCGGCGAGGACCTGCTCCAGAGCGCTGCGCGGCTGGCGCTGTCGGTGCGCCAGGCGGTGCGCGGCAAGGGCGTCGAGCTGGGGGCCGAGCGCGGTATCCCCGAGTGGAACGCCGAAGCGGTCAAGACCATCGCCCAGGACGCGGCGCATCCGCTGTTCCTGGCCACGCCGGAAGCGACCAAGCTCGACGCCATCGCCACCCGTACCCGGCGTGCGGCACCCGACGACATCGCGCGGCTGGGCTTCGCCGTGGCCCACGCCCTCGATCCCACCGCACCGGCGGTCGAAGGGCTCGATGACGCGACCCAGGCGCTGGTGGGTGAGATCGCCGATGCGCTGCTGGCCGCCGAGCGGCCGCTGGTGATCGCCGGCGAGGCGCTCGCCTCGCTGGCGGTGATCGAGGCCGCGGGCAACGTGGCCCGGGCCCTGGCGCGGCGGCAGAAGGCCGGCGCCGGGCTGACCCTGGTGCGCCGCGAGGCCAACAGTGTCGGCCTCGGCCTGCTCGGCGGCGAGTCCCTCGACTGGGCCCTGGCCCAGCTCGAGCAGGGCGACGCCGACGGCGTGGTGATCCTGGAGAATGATCTCTACGCACGGCTGCCGGCTGCGCGGATCGATGCCGCCCTGTCCCGGGCCAGCGCGCTGGTGGTGATCGACCACCAGCGCACCGCGACCTGGGAGCAGGCCGACATCGGCCTGCCGGCGGGCACCTTCGCCGAGAGCGATGGCACATTGGTCAGTCTGGAAGGCCGTGCCCAGCGCTTCTATCAGGTCTTCGACCCTAGCTACCTGCGCCCCGACACGCGCATCCGCGAGAGCTGGCGCTGGCTGCACGCGCTGCAGGCGACTCTCGAGCGTCAGCCGATGACCACGGTACTGTTCGACGATCTCACCGAGGCGGTGGCCGGCGCGGCGGCGGTCTTCGCCCCGCTGCACCACGCCATGCCCGAGGCCCAGTTCCGCATCCACGGTCTCAAGCTGGCGCGCGAGCCGCACCGTTACAGCGGTCGCACCGCCATGCGTGCCAACCTCGATGTCAACGAGCCGCGGGCGCCGGTGGATCTGGATACCCCCTTCGCGTTCTCGATGGAGGGTTACGCCGGCTACCGCGAACCGCGTCGCGAGGTGCCGTTCGCCTGGGCACCGGGTTGGAACTCGCCGCAGGCGTGGAACAAGTTCCAGGACGAGATCGGTGGCCATCTGCGCGCCGGCGACCCGGGCATCCGTCTGTTCCGTGACGCTGATGCCACCGTCGAGGCGAGCTACTGTGACGCGATCCCCGAGGCGTTCGCCGTGCGCGACGGCGAGTGGCAGATGATCGCGCTGCCGCAGCTGTTCGGCGGCGACGAGACCTCGCGCCGGGCCGAACCGATCCAGGCGCGCATGGCGCCGCCGGCGGTGACGCTCAACGACGCCGATGCCGAGGCGCTGGGTATTGCCGCCGACGACCCGGTGGCGGTGAGCTTCGGCGACACCCGCATCACGTTGCCGGCGCGTCTCGGGCGTGACCTGCCGCGGGGCCTGGTGGCGCTGCCCCAGGGCACGCTGGCGCCGCTGGTGGGGGCGCTGCCGGCCACGCTCGGCTGGGGGCGTGTCGCCCTCGACACCGCGGCCGCTGATGGGGGGGCGCAGGCATGAGCTGGTGGACACCTCAGGTCGAAGCGAGCCTGATCGCGATGATCCAGGCGGTGGTGATCCTGCTCGTGGTGGTGGTCTCCGGAGCGCTGCTGAGCATGATCGAGCGGCGTCTGCTGGCGCTGTGGCAGGACCGCTACGGCCCCAACCGGGTCGGCCCCTTCGGGCTTCTGCAGATCGCCGCCGACATGCTCAAGATTTTCTTCAAGGAGGACTGGATCCCGCCGTTCGCCGATCGCACCTTCTTCGTGCTGGCGCCGGCGATCGCCATGGCCTCGCTGCTGCTGTCGTTCATGGTGATCCCGATCACCCCGAGCTGGGGCGTGGCGGATCTCAACATCGGCATCCTGTTCTTCTTCGCCATGGCCGGCATCAACGTCTATGCGGTGCTCTTCGCCGGCTGGTCGAGCGGCAACAAGTACGCCCTGCTGGGGGCGTTGCGCGCCTCGGCGCAGACGCTCTCCTACGAGGTCTTCATGGGCCTGGCGCTGATGGGCATCGTCGCCATGACCGGCTCGTTCAACATGCGCGACATCGTCAACGCCCAGGAGAACCTGTGGTTCATCGTGCCGCAGTTCTTCGGCTTCTGTACCTTCGTCATCGCCGGTATCGCGGTCACCCACCGCCATCCGTTCGATCAGCCGGAGGCGGAGCAGGAGCTGGCCGACGGCTACCACATCGAGTATTCGGGGATGAAGTGGGGCATGTTCTTCGTCGGCGAGTACATCGGCATCGTGCTGATCTCGGCGCTGCTGGTGACGCTGTTCTTCGGCGGCTGGCACGGCCCGCTGCTGCCGCCGATCGTCTGGTTCCTGCTCAAGACGGTGTTCTTCGTCGTGCTGTTCGTGCTGCTGCGCGCGGCGCTGCCACGGCCGCGCTACGACAAGGTGATGAGCTTCGGCTGGAAGGTCTGCCTGCCGCTGACGCTGATCAATCTGCTGGTTACCGGGGCGATGATTCTGCTCATCGACCCGAGCGCATAAGGGAGGGAGCTCATGCTGAGTCAGATCAAGAAGATCGTCACCGGTACCGGCACGCAGCTGCGCACCCTGTGGATGGTGTTCAGCCACGCCTGGCGCAAGCGCGAGACGCTGTCGTACCCCGAGGAGCAGGTCTATCTGCCGCCGCGCTACCGTGGGCGCATCGTGCTCACCCGCGACCCCGATGGCGAGGAGCGCTGTGTCGCCTGCAACCTGTGTGCGGTGGCCTGCCCGGTGGCGTGTATTTCGTTGCAGAAGGGCGAACGTGACGATGGCCGCTGGTACCCAGAGTTCTTCCGCATCAACTTCTCGCGCTGCATCTTCTGCGGCATGTGCGAGGAGGCGTGTCCGACCTCGGCGATCCAGCTGACGCCGGACTTCGAGATGAGCGAGTTCAGACGTCAGGAGCTGGTCTACGAGAAGCAGGATCTGCTGATCGACGGACCGGGCAAGGATCACAACACCAACTTCTACCGTGTCGCCGGGCTGTCCATCGCAGGCAAGGACAAGGGGCAGGCGCAGAACGAGGCCGAGCCGATCGACGTCAAGTCGCTGCTGCCGTGAGGCGTTGTCCACGCGCTGCCGTGCGTCGGCCGGTGGTGGGCGTGGCGAGTCGCGCCGGCGCCGCTGAGCACAACGCTGCGGGGCGGGCGAGCGTCGGGTAGCCAGTCGACCGGCCAGCGGGTCGGGGAGCCAGTTTGTCGGGGAGAAAGTCATGCAACTCGCGTTTTACTTGAGCGGTCTGGTCGCGATACTCGCGACCTTGCGTGTGGTCACCGGAACCCATCCGGTCCACGCGCTGCTCTATCTGATCGTGTCGCTAATCAGCGTGGCGATGGTGTTCTTCGCCCTGGGCGCGCCCTTCGCCGGGGCGCTCGAGATCATCGTCTATGCCGGCGCGATCATGGTGCTGTTCGTGTTCGTGGTGATGATGCTCAACCTGGGCGAGTCGGCGGTAGAGCAGGAGCGCGCCTGGCTCGCGCCCAGGCTGTGGGTGGGGCCGGCGGTACTCGCCGGGGTACTGCTGGTGGTGATGGTGGTGACCCTGGCCCGTGGCGCCTATGACGGCACCATCAGCGGCGAGACGCTGACCGCCAAGATGGTCGGCATCACGCTGTTCGGCCCCTACCTGGTGGTGGTCGAGCTGGCTGCGATGCTGCTGCTGGCGGCGCTGGTGGCCGCCTCGCACCTGGGGCGCAGCGAGGCCCACGATGAAGCGGATCTGGCGCGCGAACGCCAGCGCGAGCGGGCCGACAAGATGGCCGCGGCCAACAGCGCGCCCCGCAGCGCAGCGGCTGGCGCACGGCCCGGCGCGGCGGCCGGCGACGAGACGGCAGATCGACAGGGGAGAGGGGCATGAGCGGCATACCCATGGAGCATGGCCTGCTACTGGCGGCGATTCTGTTCGTGCTGGGGCTGGCCGGACTGATGACGCGGCGCAACATGCTGTTCGTGCTGATGAGCCTGGAGATCATGATGAACGCCGCGGGGCTGGCGTTCATCGTCGGTGGCACCCACTGGCACCAGGCCGATGGCCAGGTGATGTTCTTGATGGTGATCACCCTGGCGGCGGCGGAAGCGAGCGTGGGGCTGGCGCTGCTGATGCAGCTCTACCGGCGCTTCAAGACTCTCGATATCGATGCGGCGAGCAGGTTGCGCGGATGAACCACTTCACAGACGTATTGCTGACGGGCACCTTTCTCTTCCCGCTGCTGGGCGGGGTCATCCTGGCGCTCTCCTTCGGGCGCCTGAGCGAGCGCGCCAGCGCCACGGTGGGGGTGGTCTCGATCGGGCTGGCCGCGCTCTGCACCCTGGGTGTGGGCCTCGACTTCTACGACCATGGCCAGGCGGCGCACACGCTGACCCTGTGGCACTGGATCTCGGTGGGTGACTTCCAGCCCACCGTGGGGCTGATGCTCGACGGCCTGTCGCTGACCCTGCTCGGGGTGATCACCGGGGTCGGCTTCCTCATCCACCTCTTCGCCGCCTGGTACATGCGCGGCGAGGACGGTGTGACGCGCTTCTTCTGTCACATGAACCTGTTCGTGTTCAGCATGATCCTGCTGGTGCTGGGCGACAACCTGCTGCTGCTCTACTTCGGCTGGGAGGGCGTGGGGCTTTGCAGCTATCTGCTGATCGGCTACTACTACCGCACCCCGGCCAACGGTTGGGCGGCGTTCAAGGCGTTCGTGATCACCCGCACCGGCGATGTCTTCCTCGCTATCGGCATGTTCCTGCTGTTCGTCCAGCTCGGCTCGCTCAACCTGCAGACGCTGCTGGTTCGGGCGCCGGAGCTGTGGGTCCAGGGCGACCCGATGGCTCAGTTGACCGCGCTGATGCTGCTCGGCGGTGCGGTGGGCAAGTCGGCCCAGCTGCCGCTGCAAACCTGGCTCGCCGACGCCATGGCCGGCCCCACCCCGGTGTCGGCGCTGATCCACGCGGCGACCATGGTCACCGCCGGGGTCTATCTGATCGCGCGTACCCACGGGCTGTTCGAGCTGGCCCCGGACGTGCTGCTGCTGGTCGGGGTGGTCGGCGCGCTGACGCTGACGCTCGCCGGTTTCGCGGCGCTGGCCCAGACCGACATCAAGCGCGTGCTGGCCTACTCGACCATGAGCCAGATCGGCTACATGTTCCTGGCGCTGGGCGTGGGCGCCTACAGCGCGGCGATCTTCCACCTGATGATCCACGCCTTCTTCAAGGCACTGCTGTTCCTCTCCGCCGGTTCGGTGATCATATGCACCCATCACGAGCAGGACATGCGCCGGCTCGGCGGGCTGTGGCGCAAGCTGCCGCTCACCTACGCCGGCTTCGTGGTCGGCGGGGCAGCGCTGGCGGCGCTGCCGCTGGTGACCGCCGGCTTCTACAGCAAGGACGCGATCCTGGTCTCGGCGCTGGGCGCCGGACACTGGGTGCTGATGCTGGCGGGGGTGTTCGGCGCGCTGCTTACCTCGATCTACACCGTGCGTCTGATCCTGGGTACCTTCCACGGTCAGCCCAAGAGCGATCATGCCCGCGAGGCGCGCGCCGACAAGGGGCTGGTCCATGGCATCCCGCTGGTGGTGTTGATCGTGATGTCGACCGCGCTCGGCGCCCAGTTGACCCCGCCGCTGAGCAACGTATTGCCGGCCGGTCCGAATACCGAAGGTGGCGGCGCGCATGTGCTCGAACTGGTGGCCATGGCGGTGTCGGTGGGCGGTGTACTGCTGGCGCTGTGGCTGTTCCGGCGCCGGCGCGATCTAGTCCGGCGTGGCGTGGCCGACCCCCGCGGCGCCTGGCTGTGGCACTTCTGGCACAACGCCTGGGGTTTCGATGCGCTCTACGACTGGCTGTTCGTACGCCCCTATCGCGGTCTGGTGCGGCTCAACCGCGGCGACTGGATCAACTCGCTGTGCAATCTGCTGCCGTGGCTGGCGCGGCTCTCGCATGACGGGCTGCGCCTGACCCAGACCGGGCGACTGCGCCACTATGCGGTGTCGATGGTGCTCGGCGCCACGCTGCTGCTCGTCTATCTGCTGGTGGGGTGAGGCGATGCGCGCGCAGCAAGCAAGAGAGACGGGACGTTTGGCGGTGAACGCTCGAACGACGCTTTTCACATCATCGCGGGTGGCTGATTCATGATTCTGGTCTGGCTGATTCTGATCCCTTTCATCGGCGGGCTGCTGTGCTGGCAGGCCGAACGCTTCGGCGACCGGGCACCGCGCTGGATCGCGCTGGCTACCATGCTCCTGGAGCTGGTGATGGTGCTCGGGATCTGGGCCGGGAGTGACTTCCCGCTGCCCGCCCAGGGCGCTACCCACGCCTGGGTGCTGGAGTGGCAGGCTAACTGGATCCCGCGCTTCGGGATCAAGCTGCATCTGGCGCTGGACGGGCTGTCGCTGCTGATGATCGCGCTGACCGGGCTGCTCGGGGCGATGGCGGTGGTCTGCTCGTGGAACGAGATCGTGCGCCGGGTCGGTTTCTTCCACCTCAACCTGTTGTGGATCCTGGGCGGTGTGGTCGGGGTATTCCTCTCCATCGACCTGTTCCTGTTCTTCCTGTTCTGGGAAATGATGCTGGTGCCGATGTACTTCCTGATTGCGCTGTGGGGCCACAGTGGCTCCAAGGGGAGTTCGCGCATCGGGGCGGCGACCAAGTTCTTCATCTACACCCAGGCCAGCGGCCTGATGATGCTGATCGCGATCCTCGGGCTGGTGTTCGTCCACCACGCGGCCACCGGGGTCTACACCTTCTCCTACGGTGACCTGCTGAACACGCCGATGGACCCGCAGGTGGCGTGGTGGCTGATGCTCGGCTTCTTCGTCGCCTTCGCGGTCAAGCTGCCGGTGGTGCCGCTGCACGGCTGGCTGCCCGATGCCCACGCCCAGGCGCCCACCGCGGGTAGCGTCGACCTCGCCGGTATCCTGCTCAAGACGGCGGCCTACGGCATGCTGCGCTTCGCTCTGCCGCTGTTCCCCGAAGCGTCGCAGGCGTTCGCGCCGGTGGCGATGACGCTGGGGCTGATCGGCATCTTCTACGGCGCCATCCTGGCCTGCGGCCAGCAGGATCTGAAGCGCCTGATCGCCTACACCAGTATCTCCCACATGGGCTTCGTGCTGATCGGTATCTACGCCGGCACCGAGCTGGCGCTGCAGGGCGTGGTCGCGTTGATGGTGGCCCACGCCTTCTCCGCCGCCGGCCTGTTCATTCTCTCCGGCCAGCTCTACGAGCGCCTGCACACCCGCGACATGCGTCAGATGGGTGGGCTCTGGGGGCGCATCCGTGGATTGCCGGGCTTCGCCCTGGTATTCGTCGCCGCTTCGCTGGGGCTGCCGGGTACCGCCAACTTCGTCGGCGAGTTCATGGTCATGTTCGGCAGCTTCGGTGTCGCCCCCTGGACCGTGGCGATCGCCAGCGTCGGGCTGATTCTGGCCGCGATCTACTCGCTGTTCATCATGCAGCGGGTCTACTACGGGCCACCCCAGGAGGAGAGCTCGCTGGGCGGGCTGGATCGACGTGAGCTGGCGCTGCTGTTCGGCATCGTGGCGCTGGTGATCTTCTTCGGGGTCTATCCGCAGCCCATGCTGGAGACCTCGGCCGGGGCGATGCAGGTGGTGCAGCAGAGCTTTCAGCAAGCCGGTGCGATGATGGGAGGTGCACAATGATGGCGGCGCTGATGGCGATCTCTCCGCTGATTCTGGTCTGTCTCACCGTCATCGTGGTGATGCTCTCGATCGCCTGGCGGCGGCACCATGCGCTGAGCGCGATACTCACCGCGGTCGGTCTCAACGCGGCGCTGCTGGCGCTGCTGTTCGGCTGGTCCCAGGGTACGGTGGCGGTCACCGATCTGCTGGTGGTGGACGACCTGGCACGTTTCGGTGGCGTGCTGGTGCTGATGTCGACGCTCGCCTGCGTGACCCTGGCGCACCACTATCTGGAGGGCTACGAGGGGCCACGAGACGAGTTCTACCTGCTGCTGACGAGCGCAGCCGCCGGAGGCCTGGTGCTGGTCTCGGCGCGCCACATGGCGACGCTGTTCTTCGGCATCGAGCTGTTGTCGATGCCGCTGTTCGGGATGCTCGCCTACACCCTGCGCGACCGCGGTGCGCTGGAGAGTGGCATCAAGTATATGGTGCTGTCGGCGGCGGCCACCGCCTTTCTGCTCTTCGGCATGGCGCTGCTCTATGCCATGACCGGCACCCTCGACTTCGACGCTCTGGGCCAGGCGCTGGCGACCCAGGGCAGCGATCCCTGGCTCTTGGCCGGCGCCGGGCTGCTGCTGGTGGGACTGGCGTTCAAGCTGTCGATCGTGCCGTTCCACCTGTGGACGCCGGACGTCTATCAGGGCGGGCCGGGGCCGGCGACCACCTTCCTCGCCACCGCGAGCAAGGTGGCGGTGTTCCTGGTCCTGCTGCGGCTGTTCCAGTCGGCGCTGGCGCTGCACGAGAACTGGTGGCACGACCTGCTCGGGTTCATCGCCGTGGTGACCATGCTGGTGGGCAACCTTCTGGCGCTGACCCAGAACGACCTCAAGCGGCTGCTCGGCTACTCCTCGATCGCCCATTTCGGCTATCTGCTGGTGGCGCTGGTGGTCAACCAGGGCCTGGCGGTGGAGACGGTGGGGGTCTATCTGGTGACCTACGTGATCACTACGCTGGGCGCCTTCGGTGTGGTCACGCTGGTCTCCAGCCCCTACACGCCCACCGGGGGTAGCGCCGATGCCAGCCCGCTGCACCACTACCGTGGCCTGTTCTGGCGCCGCCCCTACCTGACCGCGGTGATGACCGTGTCGATGCTGTCGCTGGCGGGGATTCCCTTCACCGCCGGCTTCATCGGCAAGTTCTACATCATTGCGGTGGGGGTGGAGGCGCATCGCTGGTGGCTGGTCGGTGCCGTGGTGCTGGGCAGTGCCATTGGGCTCTACTACTACCTGCGGGTGATGGTGACGCTGTTCCTGCACGAGCCGGGCATGCAGAGCCGCGATGCCACCCACGACTGGGCCGAACGCGCCGGCGGCATGGTGGTGCTCGGGGTGGCCACGCTGGTGATCCTGCTGGGGCTCTACCCCACGCCGATGATCGACTGGGTTCACTGGATCGCCGGCAACAGCGCCTACTGACGCCACGCGCTGTTCTCGCACCCACGCCAAAGCGCCTCTTCGGAGGCGCTTTTTCTTGGGCGGTCAGCGGTTCAGACGAATAAATCGAGCATTTCCAAACCCGCTGACTTGGGGCGCCGGGGGCAGGGCAAAGCGAGGGTCCTTTGCCAGGGATGGCAAAGGTAGCGCTCAGGCAGGGTCGTCGTGGCGCCGTTCGTGACGTGACAGGCCGATGCTGACGCGGCAGGCGGCGGGCAGGTGGACATCTACGGCGACCGGTAGGTGATCCGAGAACATGGCGTCGAGCACCCGCGAACCTTCCGGCTTGAGCGAGGCCGACAGCAGGATGTGGTCGAGCGCGCGTCGCGGCTGCCAGGCGGGATAGCTCGGCAGCGGCTTGAGCGGTTCGAGCTCGAGGGCGTGGCAGAAACGGGCATGGCTCTGCAGCTGCTCGGGCGTGCAGTTGAGATCGCCCATCACCACCACGTGGCGCAGCGGGCGAATGATCTCACCGAGATAGTCGAGCTGGCGCGCACGCCCACGCTGGCTCAGGGCGAGATGGGCGACGAATACGTGCAGCGCATCGGGGCCGCTGCCGTAGCGGGCGTGGATGGCGCCACGGCCGCGCATCCCGGGCAGGCGGTGTTCGTCGATATGCGTGGGCGAAAGGCGCGAGAGCAGGCCGTTGCTGTGCTGGGCCACTCGCCCCAGATTGCGGTTGAGCTGCTGGAAGTGGTACTCGAAGGCCGAGCGCCGGGCCAGATACTCGACCTGATTGACGTGGCTGGAGCGGAAGCTGCCGCCGTCGACCTCTTGCAGGCCGACGATATCGAAACCGGCCAGCGCGCCGGCGACCCGGTCCAGGCGCGAACTGCGCTTGGGGTGCGGCAGCAGGTGCTGCCAGCTGCGGGTCACATAGTGGTGGTAGGCCGAGGTGTGAATGCCGACCTGCAGATTGCAGGTCAGCAGCTTCAGTGTCGGCGCGATCTCGCTGGCGGGCGTCGAGGCGGCTACGGACATGGTGTCACTTGGCCTCCTGGCGCTCCTCGCGCACCTTCTCGATCAGCGCGCTGGCGATTTTCGGCATGTTCTCGAGCGAGCCGGCGGAGTCCGGGGTCACCACATAGTGGTTATCGACGATCAGGTCGGGCACGCCCATCAGCTGATACGAGCGCATCTTGGCCACCGCCTGCTGGATCTGGCTCTTGACGCCGAAGGAGTCTAGCGCCTTGAGCGCCTGCTCCTTGGTCACCCCATAGTGGGTGAAGAACTCGGCGATGTCATCCTCGTCGGTCAGGCGCTTGCCCTGCTTGTGGATCGCATCCATGAAGTCCTGGCGCATCTCGTGCTCGATACCCAGCGACTTGGCGGCGTAGAAGGCCTTGGCATGCTGCTCCCACACCTTGCCCAGCGGTGCCGCCATGCGGTCGAACTCGACGTCGTCGGGGAGGGTGGCGACCCACTCGTTGAGCGGCTTCTCCAGCGCATAGCAGTGCGGGCAGCCGTACCAGAACACCTCGGTGACTTCGATCTTGTCCGCCGGGGCCTCGGACTTCATCGGCTGATCGATGACCTGATAATCCTTGCCTTCGACGATGCCGGCGGCCATCACGGCGCCGGAGAAGGTGAGACCTGCCATTAGCGCCACAAGCGACTTGATCATGCGTGTACTGCTCCTGATGGATCGAAAACGGACGTCTCGACGCGGGGTCGTTGCGGCGACGAGCTACTCGGGTTTGAGCACCCGGGGAGGAGGAGGTTCCCTGCCCATCGCGGCCGACGTCTCCTCATGTCACTGAGGGTAGCCTGCCAGAATGACAGGGAAAAGTAGAGCGGCACAGCCGGGGAGAGGCTCGGCGCGCCACATATTGATGCCGCATTCGCCGGTGGCACAGGCGTGATACACTGCGCGCGACCGATCACGCCCGCCCGCAGAGCCCTTGCCATGACCTCGACGCCCCCGCGCCGCAACTACCAGACGGCCCGCTTTCTGATCAGCGCCCCCAAGCTGGCGCTGTGCCCGCCGGACGATGGCGTCGAGATCGCCTTTGCCGGGCGCTCCAACGCCGGCAAGTCGAGCGCGATCAACGCGCTCACCCAGCAGAATGCGCTGGCGCGGACCTCCAAGACCCCGGGTCGGACCCAGCTGATCAACTTCTTCGGTCTGGAGAACGGTGACACTCTGCGCCTGGTGGACCTGCCCGGCTACGGCTACGCCAAGGTGCCCGAGGCGATGAAGAAAGAGTGGCAGTCGCATCTCGCCGATTATCTGAAAAGGCGCAGCGGCCTCGCCGGCCTGATTCTGCTGATGGACGTGCGCCACCCGCTGAGCGACTTCGACATCCAGCTGCTGGAGCTGGCCGATGCCCGTGAACTGCCGGTGCATATCCTGCTGACCAAGGCCGACAAGCTGAAGCAGGGGCCGGCGAAGGCGTCGCTGCATCAGGTCAAGCGTCAGCTCGCCGAGTGGGAGGATCTGGTCAGCGTGCAGCTGTTCTCAGCGCTCAAGCGCCAGGGCCTCGACCAGACCTACGCGGTGATGGATCGCTGGCTGAGCGGGGAGGCACGGTAACGCTTGCTTCGGGTCGCTGGCCCCGGGTGCAGGCGGGCAAGGGCGCAATCAGTCCGGGTCGTCTGGCTTGTTCAGCAATAGCGTCGCGCGATCGGCCTGGGCCAGGGCGGCTTGCTGTAATGTTTGCCAGCTGTCGGGTGGATTGCCGCTATCGAGCATGCGGCTAAAGGTGACGTACGCATCGCTCTTGCTGTCGAACGCCCGCTTGGCGGTTTCATCGTTGACCCATGCATAGACGATGATGCGACTGGCGAGGTCGTAGCGAAAGAAGAGTCGATACTGCTGATAGAACTTGGCGCGGCGCCAGTGGGTATATTCAGACCCCAGCGTCTTGCCTTGCCGATAGTGGTCCCCAGCAGGGTCCTGAGGGATATCGTGAGTCGTCAGTTTGATGATAGCCGCCAGGCGTTTGGTGGCTGGCCTGCTGCGGTAGCCGGTGGGATCCTTGGCTGCCAGTCGCTCGACGCGTGCGGTGAGCGTAGCGACCTGATCCAGGAACAGCGGATGCGCTAGAAGCGTCCATCCGTTGATGACCAGCGGCTCAGAGGTCATCGTCATCCTCTGGCAGCCTTTCGTCGAGATCGACGTCGATATCCGCCGTCAGCTGCTGGGCCCGTGCCACGCTGGCGGCCGTCAGGGCGTGCAGATTTTCTGGGTGCGCCTGCATGTCGCGCTCCAGGAACGCCAGAAAGCTGGTGATCACGGGATCGGCCGCTGCCGGTTCCTCGGCGCGGGTCAGTACGACTTCCCCGTTGCCACGAATCGAATAGTGGATTCGGTCGCGGCGCTTGAGCTTCAACGCTTGTCGGACCGAGGCCGGTACCGTCGTCTGGAAGCGGTCCGTCAAGGTAGAGTCGGCTTCGATAGACATGTTGGTGCCCCCTTTCCAGAACGATGCGTGCATGGTGTGACAAGGTAATGCGTTTGCATTGTCGAGACAAGGCTGAGTTCCATTGAGCGGGCGATGCACCGCCTCACCCGTTATGCCTCTCGATCAATCCGTTCGACCACCGCTGGTAGCTCCCTGACGTGGGTGATCCGCGTCACCCGCGGGGGTAATTCGCGCTCTCCCTCCTGCTTGGCATCGATCCATACCGCATGCATGCCCAGGCGCTGCGCCGCGAGCACGTCTTCCTGCCAATGGTCGCCCACGTGCAGTGCCCGGTGCGGCTGGGTGCCGAGACGCGCCATGGCGGTGAGAAACGGGCGGGTGTCGGGCTTGGGGGCGTGCATCTCGCCGGCCAGGATGATCACGTCGAAATAGTCGCCCAGCGCCAGGCGGCGCACGTCGACGTTGCCGTTGGTGATCACTCCCAGGCGGTAGCGCCGCGCCCAAGCCTCGAACATCGGCACCACTTCCGGGAATGGCTCCACCGCATGGCGCAGCTGCATGAAGCGCTCGAAGCCGGCGGCGGCCCAGCGCTCTGCCTCCGCCTCGGGCAGGCCGTGCTCGCGCAAAAGCTCGAGCATGGCGCGCTCGCGGATCCAGCTGTGGTCGCCGCGGCTGAGCGGAAAGCGCTGCATCAAGCGCTGACGCACCTGCTGGTAGGCCTCCAGCGGAAAGGTCTCCGCCAGGCGCCGGCCGTCGGCCTGCGGGCGGGCGTCGATCTGCTCCAGCAGCCAGGCGTAGTGGGTGGGTTCGGCATGGGCCATGACCGGCCCGTTGTGCCACAGAGTGTCGTCGAGATCGAAGGTGATGGCGTCGAGCGGCATGGCGATCAGGTTTCGTCGTGGGGGGCACCCGGCTTGCGCCGGGCACGCGGGTGGGCTTGATCGTAGACCTCGGCGAGCTGCTGCCAGTCGAGCCGGGTGTAGATCTGGGTGGTCGAGAGATTGGCGTGTCCCAGCAGCTCCTGCACCGCGCGCAGGTCCTGGCTCGATTCGAGCAGATGGCTGGCGAAGGAGTGGCGCAGGCGGTGCGGGTGCAGATGTTCGGGCAGGCCGCGGCGCTTGGCGCACTCGGCCAGCCGGCTCTGGATCGCACGGTGGCCGAGCCGGCCGCCGTGCTGGGCCACGAACAGCGCGCGTTCGCCGTCGCCGGCGAGCGTGCTGCGTATCCCCAGCCAGTCGTGGATGGCCGCTGCCGCGCGGCGCCCGACCGGCACTTGACGCGGCTTGCCGCCCTTGCCCAGTACGCGCACGTGGCGTGCGTCGAGGGCGTCCAGATCGAGCCCCGCCAGCTCCGCCAGGCGCAGCCCGCAGGCGTAGAAGAGTTCGAGCATGGCCTGATCGCGGATGGCCAGCGGATCGCCGTCGTGGGGCGTGTCGAGAAAGCGACCGAGCAGGTCGACATCGACCGGGCTGGGCAGATGGCGCGGCTGGCGCGGCGCCTGGGTCAGCTTGACCGGGTTGTGGTCGAGCTCGCCCTGGCTGACCAGGAAGTCGGCGAAGCGCGATAGCGCCGCGCGGCGCCGGGCCAGGGTGCGCGGCGCCAGCCCGCGGGTGCGCTCGTGGGCCAGGTAGCGGCGCACCAGAGCGACATCGAGCGCCTGCCAGGTAGCGATGCCCTGGGTCTCGAGCCAGGTTGCGAGCTGGGTCACGTCGCGCCGGTAGGCGTCGAGCGTGGCCGGGCTGGCGCGCCGGGCCAGGCGCGCCAGAAAGGCGTCAAGCGTCGCCTGCATGGGGGCGCTCGGCGCGTTTGAGCAGACGGCTGACTACCTCGCCGAGATACTCGGTGAAAAGGGTGTCGAGAGTGGCCCGGAAATGCTCGCTGTCGTGGCTGGCCAGGATCAGAAAGCCCAGCGTCTCGCCCTGGGTGAGCCGGGTGATGGCGCAGGAGCCGGCGCTCTCCGGGGCCTGGCAGTGGGGCAACAGGTGCCCCCAGTCGGCGCTGGAGAGCGTGGTGCAGCGGCTGCTCTGCTCGTTGAGCAGCAGTTCCAGACGCCGGCGCGCCTCGGCATCGAGGCGAAAGCGCGGCGGCTGCCACTGGCGCGCATCGCGGGGCGTGGCGTGGCAGTCCGGCGCGGCCTCCAGCCACAGCCCGATGGCCTGGGTGCGGAAGCGCTCGGCGAGCTGGGTCGACAGCGCTTCGGCCAGGGCGTCGGCATCCTCGGCCTCGATCAGTCCCAGCACCAGCTCGCGGGTGCGCCGGTACTGCGCCTCGTTGTAGCGCGCCGACTCGAGCAGGTTCTCCAGCCGCCACTCGGCGCTCTCGGCGCGCTGGCGCAGGTCGGCCACCAGGCGTTCGAGCAGCGAGACGGCGCCAGGGATATGCGGATGCGGCACCTTGAGTTGCTGCAGCAGCCCCTCGCGCCCGACGAAGAAGTCGGTGTGCTGGGCCAGCCACTCGGCGACCCGGTCGGGGTCGAGCGTCTGGCGCGGCTCGGGGACCTGGACACGTGACATGCGGCTGTTCTCCTGTCGTCCCGGGTGGGCGCGGGGCGGGGCGCCGTCGTGGCGGCACCCGCGCCCACCGGTGGTTGTCCCATCGTTGTTATGGTGTCGGCGTCACGCTGGTGGCGACGCCGCGGGCGCGCTCAGCTCAGCGGCACGCGCCCTTCGAAGACCCGCTCGGCCGGGCCGGTCATGATCATCGGCGCGTCGCCCCCGGCCCACTCCAGGGTCAGGTTTCCGCCGCGCAGGGTCACCTCGACCGGGCTCGCGAGCACGCCACGGCGGATGCCGCAGGCCACCGCCGCGCAGGCGCCGGTACCGCAGGCCAGGGTCTCGCCGGCGCCGCGCTCGAAGACGCGCAGGCGAATGGCGTGGGGCGACTCGATCTGCATGAAGCCGACATTGACCTGACGCGGAAAGCTCGGGTGGCGCTGCAGCGCCGGGCCGAGCGTCTCCACCGGGGCGCTGTCGACGTCCTCGACCTCGATCACCGCGTGCGGGTTGCCCATCGAGGCGACGCTCAGCGTCAGCGTCTGGTCCTCGACCTGAAGCTCATGCAGCGGGGCGTCGTGCTCGGCGCTGAACGGCACGGCGGACGGAGTGAAGCGCGGCGCGCCCATGTCCACCCGCACCCGGCCATCGGAGTCGACCTTGAGCGTCAGCGGTCCGCCCAGGGTCTCGACGCGCAGCTCGCGCTTGTGGGTCAGGCGCTGGTCGATCACGAAGCGGGCGAAACAGCGCGCGCCGTTACCGCAGTTCTCCACCTCACCGCCGTCGGCATTGAAGATACGGTAGCGGAAATCCATGTCGGGCTGGCGCGGCGGCTCCACCAGCAGCAGCTGGTCGAAGCCGATCCCGAAGTGGCGGTCGGCGAGACGGCGGATCTGCTCGTCGCGCAGGTAGGCGCGCTGGCTGATCAGGTCGACCACCATGAAGTCGTTGCCGAGACCGTGCATCTTGGTGAAATTCAACAGCATCACGACGTCTCCGGCAGCCGCGACTCCAGCGCCCAGAGTGACGCCAGCGACTCGCGCTGGCGCACCAGGTGGCAACTCTCGCCATCCACCAGCACCTCCGGCGGGCGGCCGCGGCTGTTGTAGTTCGAGGCCATGACGAAACCGTAGGCGCCGGCGGCGTGCACCACCAGCAGGTCGCCTTCGGCCACCGCCAGCTCGCGCGACTTGCCCAGGAAGTCGCCGCTTTCGCACACCGGGCCGACCACGTCGTAGCAGGCGCTGGGGCGCGGCGTGCGGGTGTCGACCGCCTCGATACGCTGCCACGCCTGATAGAGCGAGGGGCGGATCATGTCGTTCATGCCGGCATCGACGATGGCGAAGTTCTTGCTCTCGCCCGGCTTGAGGTACTCGACCCGGGTCAGCAGTACGCCGGCATTGGCGGCGATCGAGCGGCCCGGTTCGAAGATCAGGGTCAGCTCGCGCCCGGCCAGGCGCTCGCGCACCGCGGCCACCAGCGCCTCGGCCGGCGGCGGCACTTCGTCCTGGTAGACCACGCCGAGGCCGCCGCCCAGATCGAGATGTTCGAGCACGATGCCGCGCTCGGCGAGGCGGTCGACCAGTGCCAGCAGGCGGTCGAGGGCATCCAGGAAGGGCGAGAGCTCGGTGAGCTGGGAGCCGATGTGGCAGTCCACCCCCACGACCTTGAGATGCTCGCGCTCGGCCGCCCAGGTATAGAGATCGAGCACCTCGTCGGCGGCGACGCCGAACTTGTTGTCCTTGAGCCCGGTGGAGATGTAGGGGTGGGTGCCGGCGTCGACGTCCGGGTTGACCCGGATCGAGACGTTGGCCACCTGGCCGCGCTCGGCGGCGACACGCTCGAGACGCTCGAGCTCCGGGCGCGATTCGACGTTGAAGCACTTGATGCCGACCTCCAGCGCCCGCGCCATCTCGTCGGCCTGCTTGGCGACACCGGAGAAGACCACTTTGGCCGGATCGCCGCCGGCGGCCAGGACGCGCTCCAGCTCGCCCTGGGAGACGATGTCGAAGCCGGCGCCGAGGCGCGCCAGCAGGTCGATCACCGCCAGGTTGGAGTTGGTCTTCAACGCATAGCAGACCAGATGTGGCATATCGCCCAGGGCGTCGCTGTAGGCGCGGAACTGTCGGGTCAACGCGGCGCGCGAGTAGACGTAGCAGGGCGTGCCGTAGTCGGCGGCGATCTGCGCCAGCGGGACCGCTTCGGCGTACAGTTCGCCGTCATGCCGGGGAAAAGCTTCGAACGTCAAGGCATTGTCTCCGCCTGGGGTTCCTGGGACCGAGTCTCGGGCTGCGGCTGCGGCTGCGGCTGGGCCTTGGCGCCGTCGCTGCGCGCTGCGGCATCACCCGACTGTGCCTCGGCGTGGGCGCCCTGGGGGTCGTAGGTCTTGGCTGCCTGATCGTTGTCGGGCAGATAGAGCGGGCCTTTCTGGCCGCAGCCGGCCACCGCCAGCCCGGTCAGGGCGAGCAGGGCAACGAGAAGCAGATTACGCGACATGCGGGGCCTCCTGAAGCGCGTCGAGGGCCGCGCGGGCGCGGCTGGCCGCGGCGCGCACCTGGTCCGGAGCGGTGCCGCCGATATGGTTGCGCGCCGCCACCGAGCCCTCCAGGGTCAGCACCTCGAAGACGTCCGCGCCGATGGTGTCGGAGAAGCGCTGGAGCTCGTCGAGGGACATCTCGGAGAGATCCTTGCCCGACTCGATGCCGTAGGCCACCGCCTTGCCGACGATCTCGTGGGCATCGCGGAAGGCCACGCCGGCGCGCACCAGATAGTCGGCCAGATCGGTGGCGGTGGAGAAGCCGCGGCGCGCCGCCTCGAGCATGTTGGCGCGCTTGGCGCGCAGCGCCGGCGCCATGTCGGCGAAGGCGCGCAGGCAGCCCTTGACCGTGTCGAGGGTGTCGAACAGCGGCTCCTTGTCCTCCTGATTGTCCTTGTTGTAGGCCAGCGGCTGCGACTTCATCAGCGTCAGCAGGCTCATCAGGTGGCCGTAGACGCGACCGGTCTTGCCGCGCACCAGCTCGGGTACGTCGGGGTTCTTCTTCTGCGGCATGATCGAGGAGCCGGTGCAGAAGCGGTCGGGCAGGTCGACGAAGTCGAACTGGGCGCTGGCCCACAGCACCATCTCTTCGCTCATGCGCGACAGATGCATCAACAGGATGCTGGCGAAGGCGGTGAACTCGATCGCGAAGTCGCGATCGCTGACCGCGTCCAGCGAGTTCTCCGCCGGGCGCTCGAAGCCCAGCAGCTCGGCGGTGACGTGGCGGTCGATCGGGTAGGTGGTGCCGGCCAGGGCGGCGGCGCCCAGCGGCAGCACGTTGACCCGCTTGCGGCAGTCGAAGAGGCGCTCGTGATCGCGCGCCAGCATCTCCTGCCACGCCAGCAGATGGTGGCCGAAGGTCACCGGCTGCGCGGTCTGCAGGTGGGTGAAGCCGGGCATGATGGTATCGGCCTCGGCTTCGGCGAGCTCGATCAGGCCGCGGCGCAGGCGCGCCAGCTCCGCCGCCACGGCGTCGATCTCGTCGCGCAGGTAGAGGCGGATGTCGGTGGCGATCTGGTCGTTGCGCGAGCGCCCGGTGTGGAGCTTCTTGCCGGTGATGCCGATCTTGTCGGTGAGCCGCGCTTCCACGTTCATGTGGATGTCTTCCAGGTCGACCGACCATTCGATCTCGCCGCGTTCGATCTCGGCTTCGATCTCGCCCAGGCCCTGAATGATGCGATCACGCTCCGCCTCGGTCAGCACGCCGACCCGGGCCAGCATGGTGGCGTGGGCCACGGAGCCGCGGATGTCGTGATGATAGAGCCGCTTGTCGAAGGAGATCGAAGCGGTGAAGGCGGCGACGAATGCGTCGGTGGGCTCGCTGAAACGTCCGCCCCAGGATTGGTTGGTTGCCTGCGTCATCGAATACGAACTCTGCCTAGGTTGACCGGGTGTGGGTGCCGGGTGGCCGGGTGTGATCGCGGGTCGCGCATGGCGCGCGCGGGCCGGCGAAACGCTGTCTGGAGTGTACCAGAGTCGCGGCCGCGTGGGACGGGGGCGAGCGCGGCCGCTACCAGGTCGAGGGAGCGTGATTTTTCCTGGCCGGGTGACTGCTTTATCATGCCTACAAGATTCGTGCCGACGAACGTACACCCCGCGGCGGGTGGTCTTTGCCCCCGTGCCCCAGACTTCGGAGACCCGCGTGCTCGACGCTAACAGATTGAGAATCGCCACCCGCAAGAGTGCGCTGGCGCTATGGCAGGCCGAACACGTCAAGGCGCTACTGGCGCAGCAGCACCCGCATCTGGAGATCGAGCTGGTGCCGCTCTCCACCCGTGGCGACAAGATCCTCGACACGCCGCTGGCCAAGATCGGCGGCAAGGCGCTGTTCGTCAAGGAGCTGGAGGAGGCGATGCTCGACGGTCGCGCCGATCTCGCCGTGCACTCGATGAAGGACGTGCCGATGCACTTCCCCGATGGCCTGGGGCTGTCGGTGATTCTCGAGAGCGGGGCGCCGACCGACGCCTTCGTCTCCAATACCTACGCGAGCGTTGATGCCTTGCCCCAGGGGGCGCGGGTGGGCACGTCCAGCCTGCGCCGTGGGCTGCAGGTGGCGGCGCGGCGTCCGGATCTGGAAGTGCTGCCACTGCGCGGCAATGTCCAGACCCGGCTGGGTAAGCTGGATGCCGGTGATTTCGAGGCGATCATTTTGGCCACCGCCGGTCTCCAGCGGCTGCAGCTGGGCGAGCGGATCACCGCCGAGCTGTCGCCGGAGGAGAGCCTGCCCGCCTGCGGTCAGGGCGCACTGGGCATCGAGTGCCGCCACGACGACGCCGAGCTGGTGGCGCTGCTGGCGGCTCTGGATCACGGCCCCACGGCGACCCGGGTGCGCGCCGAGCGCGCCATGAACACGCGTCTCGACGGCGGCTGTCAGGTGCCGATCGGCGGCTACGCGGTGCTCGAGAACGATGGCGACACCCTGTGGCTGCGCGGGCTGGTCGGGCATCCGGATGGCTCGCAGGTGCTGCGCGCCGAGGGGCGCGGCTCGGCGATGGAGCCGGAAGCGCTGGGGATTCGTATCGCCGAGTCACTGCTGGAGCAGGGCGCCGGCGACATTCTGGCCGAGGTCTACGGTAACGGCTGATGACACGGGTCCTGATCACGCGTCCCGGTGAGCGTGGCGCGGTGCTGGCGCAGGCGCTGCGCGCGGCCGGCTGCGAGCCGGTGGCGCTGGATGTGCTGGCGTTCGAGCCGGTGGCGCTGTCGCCCGCCGCGCGGGCGCTGGTGCTCGACCTCGACGCTTTTCAAGGCATCATCGTGGTGAGCCCGCAGGCGGGCGTATCTCTGGCCGAGGCGATTGGGTCATACTGGCCGCAGCTACCCCAGCGGCTACGCTTCTATGCAGTGGGCCAGGCCACCGCGGCGACGCTATATCAAGAGCTGGGGGTGCCCTGCGTGCTGCCCCCGACGGGGGCCGGCGAGCATAGTGAGGGGTTGCTCGAGGCGCCGTCGCTGCGGGCGGTGGCAGGCAAGCGCCTGCTGCTGACCCGCGGCGAGGGCGGGCGCGAGGTGCTGGCTGAACAGCTGACGGCGCGCGGCGCGCTGCTCGACACGCTGACGCTCTATCGCCGCCGCTACCGCCCGCCGGCACCCCCGGCGGCGACCTGGCTGGCCCAGGGCGACTATGCGGCGCTGGTGGTGACCAGCGGTGAAATATTGCAACATCTGGCCACCGGGTGTGGCCCGATAGCGTTGAACCAACCGCTAATCGTCTCGAGTGGACGGTTGGCTACACTGGCGAGACAGCTGGGATTCGGCTCGCTTCACGTGGCGTCCGGGCCTGCGCCGGAGGCGCTGGCAGCGGCGGTGACTGCGCTGCGCGCGAGCTGACCTCGTGCGCTCGGCGGTGCCGGCTTACCGGCCCGCCGTCGAGCGCCGGTTCGATCCTGCTCCGATGGCAGCGTCGCCAACCCGACGCGCCGTCCGGGCGCCACCTTCGATCAGGGTGATCACGAGTAAAGGCAGCGTAGATGAGCAAGCAACGAAACGATCAACAACCGCAGTCGGCCTCCGCTTCCGACAATCCGGCCGACGGCGACGCTCGGAAAGCCGAGCAGGACAAGACCGCTTCGTCGACTGCCGCGTCGACACCCGACACCGCTGCCGATACCGCCGGCCATACCGATCCGGTCAAGCCGGACGTGGCTCAGCCGGATGCCAGCGCCGAACCCAGTACCTCTCGCGCCAGCGGCAAGGCGGCCAGTACTGCCAAACAGGAGCGCGCCCAGACTGGCGCTGCCAAGAGCGCTGGCGGCGAAAGCCAGGCCGGTGAGGGTAAGCGCGACGCCGCCAAGGGCAAGAGCAAGACGAGCACCAAGGCTGCCAAGCCGGCCGGTCCGCTGTCGCGCGATGGCGGCGGGGCCGCGTCTTCCAGCGCCAAGCCTGGCGGCAGCGGCGGAGGCGGCAGCAGTCATGATGGCAGCCGCAGTGGCGGCGGCAAGAACGGCAAGAGCAGCAAGCTCGGCCTGCTGGCGCTGATCCTGGTCATCGTGCTGGCGATCGCCGTGGCGTTCATCGGCTACCGCGGCTGGCAGCTGCTGCAGCAACAGCAGCAGAAGCTGGACCAGGTCCAGTCCAACCGCGGCGCCATCGACGACCTGAGCGCGCGCGTCGGCGATCTCGACCAGAACCGTCAGCAGTCGCTGAAGATGATGCGCGGCGAGTTCGACCAGTACCGCCAGAGCCTCGACAAGACCCTGGACAAGGTGCTGGCGGAGCTGGCCAAGCAGCAGCAGGCCGATCCGCGCGAGTGGCTCCACGCCGAAGCCGAGTACCTGCTGCGCCTGGCCAACCAGCGGCTGCAGCTGGAGCGCGACGTGCCCGGCGCCAAGGCGCTGCTCGAGGCCGCCGACGCCCGCCTGCGCGAGGCGGACAACCCGGCGCTGGTGCCGATCCGCCGCGCGATCCAGTCGGAGCTGGCTTCGCTCGACTCGGTGCCGGTGATCGACCGCACCGGTATCTACCTGGCGCTGATGGCGCAGCAGGAGCAGCTGGCCCGCCTGCCGCTGAAACAGGACATCGAGCAGATCGCCGCCGGCAAGGGCGACGCCCAGCCCAGTGGCGGCTGGCGCGAGCAGCTCGCCACCCTGGGGCGCGAGCTCAAGGATCTGGTCACCGTGCGGCGCCACGACCAGCCGCTGGAGGCGCTGATCACCCCTGAGCAGGAGTCCTATCTGCGCCAGAACGTGCGCATGCTGCTGGAGCAGGCGCAGCTGGCGCTGCTCAAGGCCGAGCCCAAGCTCTATCAGGCCAGCCTGGGCAAGGCGATCGAGCTGATCAAGGGCTACTACGACACCGACAATCAGGGCGTCGAGAACGCGCTCGACAAGCTCTCCTCGCTGCGCGACGAGAACGTGCGCCCGGAGCTGCCGGACATCAGCCAGTCGTCGCAGCTGCTCAAGCAGTTCATCGAGAAGCGCTTCGGTAACGGCACCGGTGGTAGTAACGCGAACGGCGGTCAGGCGACGCAGAACGGATCGGCACAGGGAGAGGGCGCATGAGAAAGCTGATCCTGCTGATCGTCTTCGGTCTGGCGGTCGGCGCGCTGTTCGGGCAGTTGATGCAGTCGCTGCCGGGATACTGGTTCATCCGTGTCGGCGATACCTCGATCCAGACCTCGTTCTGGTTCGGCTGCGTGCTGCTGCTGATCGCCTTTCTGGTCCTGCACTTCGGCCTGCGCGCGCTGATGCGCCTACGCCGGCCGATGAGCCGGCTCAAGGTGTGGAACAGCCGCACCCGTCACCGTACCGCCATGAAGCGCACCGTGCGTGGCCTGGTGGCGCTGGCCGAGGGGCGTTGGAAACGTGCCGAAAAGGCGCTGACCAAGGCTGCCGACGACTCCGGCACGCCGCTGGTCAACTACCTCTCGGCGGCGCTGGCAGCGCACTATCAGGGCCGCTACGAGCAGGCCGACGTGCTGCTCAAACGCGCCCACCACAGCACCGAGGGCGCCGACACTGCGGTGGGTCTGGTGCAGGCGCAGCTGATGCTCGACCGCCAACAGTTCGAGGAGGCGCTGGCCACCCTGACCCGCCTGGAGCAGCAACTGCCGGAGCATCCGCAGGTGCTCAAGCTGCTCAAGCAGGCTTATCTCAGCGTCAACGACTGGGACGGCCTGCGCCGGCTGCTGCCGCGGCTCGACAAGCACCGCCTGATCACCGACGACGAGCGCCGCGAACTCGAGCAGCGCGCCAACCGCGAGCTGCTGATCCACGCCGCTCAGCAGGAGGGCAATCTGCAGCGGGTGCGGGCACTCTGGGCGGATATGCCCGATGCGCTGCGCAGCGACGTCGAGCTGGTTCTGCTCTACAGCGATGCGCTGATCAAGGGCGGCGAGGAGGGCGATGCCGAACGCCTGCTGCGCAACGCCCTCAAGGAGCACTGGGACACGCGTCTGGTGCTGCGCTACGGCTTGCTCAACGTCGACGCCGCGCGCCAGCTGGCGTACGCCGAGAAGTGGCTGCAGGAGCGGCCCAACGACCCCGATCTGCTGCTCACCCTGGGCCGTCTCTCGCTGCGCAACGCCTACTGGGGCAAGGCGCAGGAGTACTTCGAGGCGAGCCAGCGCCAGCGCCCGAGCGGAGTGGTGTGTGCGGAGCTGGCACGGCTCTATGCCAACCTCGGTGACCACAGCAAGAGCCAGCTCTACTACCGCCAGAGCGTCACGCTGCTGGACAAGTCGTTGCCGGCGCTGCCCCAGCCCAGCGATGTGACGCGCTGACGTCGGCCACCGATTGCTCTCCTGGGCGCCCGTGGGCGCCCTTTTTTGTCGCCGCGAGGCGTTCATCCAAGGAACAGGCATGCACTACGGTATCGATGTCGGCGGCACCAAGATCGAGCTCGCGGTGTTCGATTCCCAGTGGCAGCGTCTCGCCACCTGGCGCGAGGCGACCCCCGCGGCGGATGGCCCGGCGCTGCTGGCGCGGTTGGCAGCGATGGTTGCCATGGCCGACGCCCGCTTCGGCGCGCGGGGCACTCTAGGGATCGGCCTGCCCGGGGTGATCGATGCCCGCGGCTGTCTCGTCACCGCCAATCTGCCCGGCCTGCGCGAGCTGCCGCTGGCGGCCTCGCTGCACGCCCACTTCGACCGCCCGGTGGTGTTCGACAACGATAGCCGCTGCTTCATCCTTTCGGAGGTCGGACCGGGCGGCGCCGCCGCCGGCGAGCGCCACGCCTTCGGTGCGATCCTGGGCACCGGGGCCGGCGGCGGAGCGATCGTCGAGGGGCGCCTGCTCGGCGGGTGTGGCGGCCTGGCCGGCGAGTGGGGGCATTTGCCGCTCTCGGCGGCAGCCAGCGAGCGCTACCACCTGCCGCGTCTGGCCTGCGGCTGCGGTCTGCACGGCTGTCTCGAGCGCTATATCGCCGGCCCCGGGCTGGTAGAGTTGTTTCGCCATTTCGGCGGCGAGGCGCAGCGCGCCGAGACCTGGTACGCCGCCTGGCAGGCGGGCGACCCAGCGGCGGAGCTGGCCCACCGCTGTCACGTCGATCTGCTCGGTGAGGCGCTGGCCAACGTCACCAAGCTACTGGCCCCGGCGGCGATCGTGATCGGCGGTGGGCTCTCCTCCCTGCCCGAACTGGTCGCCGCGCTGCCGGCGGCGCTCGGGCGTCATCTCTTTCCCGGTGTCGTCGTGCCGCGGGTGGTGGCCTCGCATCTGGGCGCCGCCAGTGGCGTGCGCGGGGCTGCCATGCGGGGGGCCGGTTTCCTTCCCGACGCGGTGTAGGCGCCACCCGCCGACATGCCCCCCCAGAACGCAAGAGGCCGCCCCGAAGGGCGGCCTCATTTTTTACTCTCTCACTTGTGCTTTGACGTCGTGGCGTTCAGCGCGGATCGTCACCGGCATCGTCGTCGACGTCGTCGTGGGTCGGCTTGCTGTGCGTGGCATCGTGCGACCGCGTATCGGGCTGCTCGGAGGACGCGGCCTCGTGAGCGGTACCCGGAATGTCGCGCTTGTCGTCGCGCAGCACGCGCACGTGGGCCGGCGGCGCCGAGCCGTCCCGATCCTCGCCGAAGTAGAGCGTGGTGTGCGGGAACGGGATCTCGATACCGGCCTTGTCGAAGTAGAGCTTGACCAGACGGTTGTAGGCGCGGCCCACACCCCACTGGTCGCCCGGGGTGGTCTTGATCACCACACGGATATTGACCGAGCTGTCGGCGAGGGCGACCACCCCCGCCACGGTCATCGGTGCCAGCAGCTTGTGGCCATGCTCCTCGCTCGCCTTGAGCTCCTCGAATGCCGCCTGCAGCTGCTCGATGGCGTAATCGATGTTCTCGCGGTAGGCGATGCCGTACTCGCCGACATGGTTGCCGTATTCACGCATGAAGTTGGACACCGTGCCCACCGACGAGAACGGCACGATATGGTAGGTGCCGGAGAGGTCGCGGATCGCCACCGAGCGGATGCTGACGCGTTCGGCGGTGCCGGTGACGCCACCCACGGTGACGACGTCGCCGGTGTTCATCGCATTCTCGAGCTGGATGAAGACCCCGGTGATGACGTCCTGGACCAGCTTCTGGGCACCGAAACCGATGGCCAGACCCAGCACCCCGGCGCCGGCGATCAGCGGGCCGATGTTGATGCCGATCTGCGACAGCACGATCATCACCGTCATGATGATAAGGGTGATCGCCAGGGCGTTGCGGAACAGGCTCATCAGGGTCTGGGCGCGGGCGGTCGGGGCGCCGCCGCCAGTTTCCGGATTGAGATAGTTCTCGATCAGGCTGGCCAGACCGATCCACACGATGGCGGCCACGGCCAGAATCAGAATCACCTGGATTACGGTGGCGACGGCGTGCGCGCCGGCTTCGCTGGCGTACCAGGCGGCCAGGTCGAAGGCGCCCCAGGCGTCCAGGGTGTACAGCACTACCGCAACCAGGATGATCATGCGGATCACCTTGAGGAAGCTCGGCACATAGGCGTTGAGGCGCCCCTCGAGCATCGGAAGACGCCGGCGAATGTCATCGCCAAGCGTGATACGCCGCCCGATCAGTTGGGTCAGCAGGCCTGAAACCAGCATGCCGATGCCGATGTAGAGAATCGTCTTCAGGGTCGCGATGAGCACGAACGGCAGCGCGGTTTCCGGATGCAGCAGGGTCACGCCGAACACCATCAGCGCATACAGAATGGCGATCACGTGCCACACGCCGGCCAGCATACGCAGGGCGATGCGCGAGGCGGCCATGCTGGCCTGCTCGGATTTGCCCAGAATCAGATCGCGTACGGCGAGACGCTTCTTGAGGATCACGGTCATCGCCGCGAGCAGGGCGATCAGCATGATCAGTACGCTGATCACCTTGCCGAAGGCCGGCGAGAGGTTGATGTTCAGAATCGGTACCACTACCAGCATGCCGTAACCGATGAAACCGGCCAGGGTGGCCAGGAAGCCGTTGCAGTAGCGTGCCTGGGCGGCGCTGATCGGCACCAGGCGCAGACCTTCGTGGCTGGAGGCGAACAGCACGCGCAGTGCGCACTTGAACAGCTCGATCATCAGGAAGGCGTTGAGGAACAGCGAGAAGCGCGTGTTCAAGGTGCCACTCTCGCCGACCAGGAAGGTGGCGACGAGGTTGCCGGCGACATAGGCCAGCACTACCACGGCTACGTCGACCACGGCAGCCAGGATCACGCTGACGATCACGCGCAGCAGGTGGGCGCGTCCATCACCCTGCAGCGACCAGCGACTGAACCGGTTGAACAGCGGCCCGGCGAGGCGCCGCAGCACGAAGAACGCGACCACGGTGGCGACGATCACCATGGCGAGCTCCAGCGCGGCATCGAGGAAATCGCTCAGGTTGAAGGCGGGGCCGCTGCTGGCGGCGGCGTCGCCGCTGCCGAAGAAGCCACCGACCAGCGCCGCCACGGCGGTGAACTGCCCGCCGATATCATCGGCGAAGGCGCTGGTGATCTGCGCCATGCGCCGCGGGAAGGAGACGCTCTCGGCAGCCTTGGCGTTATCGGTGCTCGCGGCACTGTCACTGGTGGCCTGGCTGGCACTCGCCTGCGCGGGCGCACTGCCTTGAGACTCGCCGGCCTGGGGCTGCTCGGCGGCGAGCTTGCGCAGCTGGTCGATCAGCGCCTGGCGCGACTGCTCGTTTTCCAGCAGGTCGGCCATCGTCGAGTAGGCGGGGCCTTCCTGGGCGTTCTGCTCGGCGGGCGCGCTCGACGACGCCTCCGAGCCGGCGCCCTGTTGCGCCATCAGCGGGGCTGCGAAGAACAGCAGTATCAAGAGTAGCCAGCGGCTCGGCCAGCGATCGGGGCGAGGGGTGGGCACGCTTCAACCTCCTTGTCTGAAGGGCAGGGTAGTAAGGGCTATGTCGTTAGGACTATGTCGTTAAGGACTATGTCTTTAGGGCCCTGTTTTCAGGGCCAGTCTCGGGCACCGTGTCTCAATGACCGTGCCACGAGGGGATATCGTCATGCCGGCGCGGTGAACGCACGCACACGCGGCGGCTGACGACGGTCCGCGCTCAACTTAAACATCCTTAGGGTAACATTTTATCGTCGCGCGGAAATTCAGCCGCCGCCGTATCTCTTGAGGCTAGTCAATCCGTGCCCGCTTGCCACTGAATCGGGATGGATTTGCCAGCGACGGTGGCGATAGCGCTGGACAAGGCGCGATTCTTTGCCACGCTCAGTCGAGCCGCCGCGGCTGTGACACCGCGCGGCGCTGCGTGGGCGGATCGGAGGCCGCCGCGCTGTCTCTTCCACCTCAAGTCTGGTGCCGGCCTGCGCTGGTGCCCTGTCAGGGATCGATCATGCTCAATGTAACCCTCGAACTGCGCTGCAACGTCTGCGGCGGCGAGCGCTTTCTGCTGCCGACACTCGACGAGACGGCGCAGGATATTCGCTGTGCCGGCTGCTCGGCATTCAAGTGCAAGAGCCAGGACCTGGAGCGCGCCATGGCGGCGGCCGGGCCCCGCCGCGGTGGGCGTCACCCGGCGCTGTAGCCTTTAGCGCGATGACCGCGCTAAAGATTTGGGCCAAGCGTGCAGGCACAAAAAAAGCACCTCTCTCGAGGTGCTTTTTTCTGGTGTTGGTGGAGGCGGGGTCCACTGAAAAAATCGCCTATGTATCAGACCAGTAAGCGTTTTCAGTAATCCATGATCCGATGTGCCCCCAGATATGCCCCCATCGAGAGTGAGATGGGGTGGTACCATCGCATCAAGCAGACTGCCGCGGCGTGGTCAGATCGTGGAAGTGAATGCCCGTCGCCTTGATGACGGCGGTCATGGTGCGCAGTGTCGGGTTGCCTTTAGGCGAAAGAGCCCGGTAGAGGCTTTCTCGGGACACTTTGGCTTTCTCGGCAACGGCTGCCATGCCACCTTGGGATTCGACCACATGGCGCAGCGCGATGAGAAAGGCGGTCTCTCCTCCTTCCTCGTCCAGCTCATCGAATGCGGTGCGCAGATAGTCCACCGCCATGGTGGGATCTTCTCGCAGCATCTCGATCACGACATCGTCGTGACTTCTCATCGCTTGACCCTCCTGTGATGGTCCTCGAGAAACGCTTTGGCCTGTTCGATGTCGGTCTGCTGGCGCTTCTTGCTGCCGCCAGCCAGCAGCATGACCCAACGCTTGCCCACCTTGGCGTAATAGACGCGATAGCCGGGCCCATAGTCGACTCGCAGCTCGAACACGCCAGCACCCACGGATTTGGCATCGCCCGGATTGCCCGCCGCCAGCCGGTTAAGGCGGGTCAGCACCCGCATGGCTGCCTGCCGATCCTTCGCCTTGAGCGTATCCAGCCATTGCTGGAACGGGTCATGGCCATCGGCAGTGAGGTAATGCGTCAGCTCGATCATGATCTTCATTGTAGCTTTTAAGCTACTGGTGGGATAGATGTGTTCGGTTTTCGAAAGCCGCTGGCATGACGTGAAAGAGGGTCTAAGGATTTTGCTAGGCTGCTGAAACCCCTTCGCTACGGAGCTAAATCGCGCTGAAAGGGTTGCTGATACCCTGCAGATTGGTGGGGCGCGACATTGAGGGGCATTGCGTGGGCGCAGGGGGGGGATATGCCCAGACAACAAAAAAGGGCCCGAAGGCCCTTGTTTGCTGGTCTCGTGACACGTCTTGGTATGCCCTGAAACCCTTGTTTGGTGGAGGCGGGGGGAATTGAACCCCCGTCCGCCGGCACTCACCCATCGGCTCTACATGCTTAGTTCCGTCTTTTGATTTAGCGCAGTGACCTCCGACGGGCAGGATGACACCTTGCGATCTCTCTAAGGTTTAACGCATGTCAGGAGAGCGCTGACATACGCGGTCCCATCAGCTTTAGCTCGTATCCTCTCCGCGATGAATGGGCACATCGCTTCGAGGCCAGACAACAGCTAGCAGTTCTTAGGCTGCCAGTGCGCCTTGAGCGTAGTTTTCGTCGTTTGCGACTATTTAATCGTAACGTTGGATTTACGAGATACGTTACGCTCTCGGCATGCACCTCAGGGATTGTCACCGGCGTCGAAGCCATGTCGCCCCCGTGGAACCCCAGCATTCTATCAGTTGGGGATGACCCCACGCCATCTCAATCGTCGAATCGAACCCTCGACGTCGCGCCTCAGGCGTGGTCGCGCATCACCCGCGCCTTCTCGCGATTCCAGTCGCGCTCCTTCTGGGTGGCGCGCTTGTCGTGCAATTGCTTGCCGCGCACCAGCGCCAGCTCGCACTTGACCAGATTCTTCTTCCAGTAGAGCTTGAGCGGCACGCAGGTGTGACCCTTCTCCTGGGTCCGCGAGAAGATCCTGGCGATCTCCTTACGATGCAGCAGCAGCTTGCGCGTACGATCGGGCTCCGCCACCACGTGGGTGCTGGCGGTATTGAGCGGCGTGATGTGGCTGCCCAGCAGCCAGGCCTCGCCGTTCTTGATCAGGATATAGGTGTCGGTGAGCTGGGCCTTGCCGGCGCGCAGGCTCTTGACCTCCCAACCGCTCAGCGAGAGACCCGCCTCGAAGGTTTCGTCGATGTGATACTCGAAACGAGCCTTCTTGTTCTGGGCGATCGTGTTGTTGCCGGGCGCGTTGCCTTTCTTCTTACCCATGACACCTCTTCGCGGCGATATCCGGTACGCCCGCAGACCTGGGGGCGAGCGTGCTACCATTCAAGCATGTGAGAAATAGCCCCCATGATACGCGCATCGGGGCGATAAATCAGTGGAGAGCTACATGCCAAGCGTGCACCGGTCTGCTTTTGTCCGGCATACCCCGGAACAGATGTTCGAGCTGGTCAATGATTTCGAACGCTATCCGGAATTCCTCCCCGGCTGCCGTCGAGCCCGGGTGGTCGAACGCGGAGAGGATTATCTGATCGGCAGCATGACCCTGGCCAAGGGCGGTGTCGAGCAGACCGTGACCACGCGCAATGATCTCAAGCGCCCCGGGCGCATCGATCTGTCGCTGGTCGACGGCCCGTTCAAGCGCCTCGACGGGTGCTGGCTGTTCCGTGATCTGGGCGAGAACGCCTGCAAGGTGGAGCTGGAGATGGAGTTCGAGTTCAGCAACCGGCTGCTGGGGATGGCCTTCGGTCGGCTGTTCCAGCAGGTGGCGGGGCAGCTGATCGACGCTTTCACCCGGCGCGCCGATCAGGTCTATGGGCGCTGACGCCATGCCTTTCGCAGCCGATGTCTCCGAGGTTAGCGATGCCGAGCCGGGCGAGGCGCCGGTGGGAGGCGATGCGCTGGTCGAGGTGGCTTACGCCACGCCGACGCATCAGCGTATCGTCACGCTCGCTTGGTCGGCGGGGCTGACCGCGCGGGAGGCGGTGATGCGTGCCGATCTGCCGGCCTATTTTGCCGACCTCGACGAATCCTGGCTGGCGAGTGCGCCGCTGGGGATCTTCGGTGAACGTCTCGCCCAACCCGAGCAGCGCGAACTGCTGCCGGGGGAGCGGGTCGAGGTCTACCGTCCGCTGCGTATCGATCCCAAGCAGGCGCGACGTGAGCGGGCGGCCCGCAGGCCGCCGCGCTGACTGGCACTCGATAGAGAGGGCTTAGGGAAGCGCTGAATAAATCGCCGAACGAGATGAAGGACAAGGCGCACGGAACGCAGAAGGCGAGACATAACTGGGGGTTAGGCGAGCCTTCGAGTACCGCGCAACGTAGTCATTCGCTCGTGCAGGCATTTATGCAGTGATTCCTTAGAGGCCTGTGGGGCCGACCTGCGGCACCGCAGCACCTTCGCCGGCACCTTCGACCGCCGGCCCCGGGCCGCTGTCCTGGTCGAGTTCGACGTCGGCATTCATGTCACCGGACTTCTTGATGTCGACCACCTGGTCGTTGGCGAAGGTGAGCGTGACCCGCTTCTCCACCGTGCCGCCGTAGGCCTTGTCGAGATAGAAGACGTAGTCCCACTGGTCGGAGGAGAAGGGCGCTTCCATCAGCGGCGTTCCCATGACCTGAACGACCTGGGCGCGGCTCATGCCGGTATGGAGCTGAGACACCATGTCCTGGGTGATGAGGTTGCCCTGGACGAGGTCGCGTTTGTAGACGCCAAAGTAGCTACAGCCAGCGATGAGAGACGCTGCGAGCACGAGTACGGCCGTTCTGATCAGGTTTTGCATTTGAGTCCGTCTTTCACTATCGTTGCGTGGATTGATCATACCCGACACGGGACGCCACTGCGAAGAGCGACCATGGCAGACGAAAACCAAGAATTGCGCAAGGCGGGACTCAAGGTCACTCTGCCGCGTGTCAAGATCCTGCAGATTCTCGAAGCGACACGTATGGAAGAAGAGCTCCATATGAGTGCCGAGGACGTCTACAAGGCGCTGCTGGAGTCGGGAGAAGACGTCGGCCTCGCTACCGTATACCGTGTGCTGACGCAGTTCGAGGCCGCCGGCCTGGTGGTGCGTCATAATTTCGACGGCGGCCATGCCGTGTTCGAGATGACCCAGGAAGAGCACCATGACCACATGGTGGACCTGGAGTCCGGCGACATCGTCGAGTTCTATGACGAAGAGATCGAGCGGCGCCAGCGCGAGATCGTCGAGGAGCACGGCTACGAGCTGGTCGAGCACGCGCTGGTGCTCTACGTCCGCCCGCGCGGCTCCAAGGCGACGCGCCAGGACAGCAGCAAGAAGTGACACCCAGGCCCGCCAGGGCACCGGATACATCACTAGAACGCCGACCCCCAGGGGTCGGCGTTCTGCGTTGTGTGTGGTGGGATCGGTCCCGGTGGCGAGGTGCCGGTGACGCTCAGTGCGCCCCGGTCTGGCTCGCCGCCAGCATCTCGCGGGCGTGGGCCAGGGTGCGCTCCGAGAGCTTGACGCCGCCGAGCATGCGCGCGATCTCGCGCACTCTGCCCGCCTCGTCGAGCTGCGCCATCTGGGTGCGGGTGGCTTCGTCGCTGGACTGCTTTTCGATGTGCAGATGCTGGTGCGCCTGGGCGGCGACCTGCGGCAGGTGGGTCACGGTCATGATCTGGGCTTTCTGGCCCAGCCGGCGCAGCAGCTGGCCGACGATTTCGGCGGTGGCCCCGGAGATGCCCACGTCGACCTCGTCGAACACCAGCGTGGCCAGGGTGCTGTGGCTGGCCGCCACCACCTGGATCGCCAGGCTGACGCGGGAGAGCTCGCCGCCGGAGGCGACCTTGGCCAGCGGCCGCGGTGGTTGACCGGGGTTGGCACTGATCAAGAGGCTGACGCGGTCGACGCCGTGGGGCTGCGGCGTCTCCAGCGGGTTGACCTCGACCGCGAAGCGCGCCTTCTCCATGCCCAGGAAGGCGAGCTGCTCCTGCACCTGACGGGCGAACTCGGTGGCGCTGGTCTGGCGCGCTTCGCTGATCTGGCGGGCGGCGTCGCGGTATTGCTGGCGCGTCTCCTCGAGCCGCGCGCGCAGGCTGTCGAGATCGTCGTCGCCGCCATCGAGGTCGGCCAGCTCGGCGCTCAGGCGCTGATGCAGCGCGACCAGCTCGTCGGGCATGACGTGGTGCTTGCGCGCAATGCGATGGATCTCGCCGAGGCGCTCGTCGACCCAAGCCAGCCTTTGCGGATCGAGCTCGGTGGACTCGACGAAGTGATGCAGCTCCCGGGCCGCCTCCTCGAGCTGGATCTGGGCATCATTGAGCATGCCGAGCGCTTCCGCCAGGCTGCCGCGGTCACTGCCCGGCACCCGCGACAGGCGCGTGTGCGCCTGCAGTAGCAGGCCCAGCGCGCCGCCTTCGTCGTGGTCGCAGCAGTCTGCGGCGAACTGCGCCTCGCGCAGCGTCTCCTCCAGATGCGCCAGGGTCTCCTGCTCCTGCTCCAGCGACTCCAGCTCGTCCGCCTGCAGCGCCAGTTGATCCAGCTCCTCCACCTGATAGCGCAGCAGTTGGCGCTTGGCCTCGCGCTCCTCGTCGTTCTCGCTGCGCTGACGATACTGCTTGCGCAGGCTCTGCCACTGGCGGTACAGCGCCGCCAGCTCGTCGACCGCGCGGCGCTGGCCGGCGGCATCGTCGAGCAGACGGCGGTGGGTCTCCTCGTTGAGCAGCGCCTGGTGGGCATGCTGGCTGTGAACGTCGATCAGACACTCGCCGAGCTCGCGCAGGTCGGCGATGGTGCAGGGCTGGCCGTTGATCCACGCCTTGGAGCGTCCGGAAGCGGTGACCACCCGGCGCAGCAGGCAATCCTCGCTCGGCAGTTCGCGCGCGGCGAGCCAGGCCCGCGCCTCGGCGCGGCCGCTGAGATCGAAGCGCGCGCTGAGATCGGCGCGTTCGGCGCCATGACGCACGCCGCCGGCATCGGCGCGTTCGCCCAGGCAGAGCCCGAGGGCGCCGAGCAGGATCGACTTGCCCGCCCCGGTCTCACCGGTAATGGCGGTCATGCCGGACTGGAACTCCAGATCGAGGGTGTCGACGATGGCGAAGTCGCGAATGGCGAGTTGGATCAGCATGCTGCCTCCCGAGGATCGATGGCGGCCATACAGTAGTCTGTTCGTTTATACAGTAGTCGGTTCGGCGCTTCAATCCACCCCGCGGTGCCCGAGGCTCGTGTGGCGTGCACGGACGCTCACGCAACGCCTGCCAACGCTTGAGATCGTCGCGGGCAGCCCCATATAGGCAGTCACTTGGACATCAATAGCGAGCGTCGATGACGCCGACGCTGTCTTCATACTGGTGCTTTCATCACATCTATATCGGGAGAGACTCATGGTCAGAGATCCGCAGAAGCCCGTCGACGAAGAGATCGAGCGCGCCGAGCGCGATGGCGAACCGCAGCCGACCCAGGCGCCGCTCGAGGGTGATCTCGACGCGGTTGCCGACGAACTCGAGCATGAGCCAGGCGAGACCGGCGGCGACGCCAACCCCGAGGCAGAAGTGCTGGCTGCGCGGGTCGAAGAGCTGGAGCAGGCGCTCACCGACGCCAAGGATCAGTCGATGCGTGCCGCGGCCGAGGCCCAGAATGCCCGTCGCCGCGCCGAGCAGGATGCCGAGAAGGCCCGGAAGTTCGCCCTGGAGAAGTTCGTCAAGGAGCTGCTGCCGGTGGTCGACAGTCTGGAAAAGGGGCTGGAGAGCATGCAGGAGGTCGACGAGACCCACCGCGAGGGGGTGTCGATGACCCTGAAGATGCAGCTCGACGTGCTCGCCAAGTTCGGCGTCGAGCAGATCGACCCGCAGGGTGAACCGTTCGATCCGCAGTTCCACGAAGCGATGAGCATGGTGCCCAATCCGGAGCTCGACCCCAACACGGTCATGGATGTGATGCAGAAGGGTTACACCCTGAACGGGCGTCTGGTGCGGCCGGCGATGGTCATCGTCAGCAAGTCGGCCTGACGCAATCTGGGCCGACGGGGCTTGAAAGGCGCCCGAAAGCCCCCAGATAGCAGTCAATCGCGCCACACACGCGCCGCCAAGACAACGTATCGAATCGTCAACGAATTGTTAGAGGTGAGGAATTATGGGACGCATCATCGGTATCGACCTGGGTACGACCAACTCCTGCGTCGCCGTGCTCGACGGTGACAAGACTCGCGTGATCGAGAACGCCGAAGGCGCTCGCACCACGCCCTCGATCATCGGTTACACCGATGACGGCGAGACCCTGGTCGGCCAGGCGGCCAAGCGTCAGGCGGTCACCAACCCGACCAACACGCTCTACGCCGTCAAGCGCCTGATCGGCCGCAAGTTCAAGGACGACGTCGTCCAGAAGGACATCAAGATGGTGCCTTACCGCATCGTCGAAGCCGATAACGGCGACGCTTGGGTGCAGGTGAACGACAAGAAGCTGGCACCGCCGCAGGTGAGCGCGGAAGTGCTCAAGAAGATGAAGAAGACCGCCGAGGACTATCTCGGTGAAGAAGTGACTGAAGCGGTCATCACCGTGCCGGCCTACTTCAACGATTCCCAGCGTCAGGCGACCAAGGACGCCGGCCGCATCGCCGGTCTCGAGGTCAAGCGCATCATCAACGAGCCGACCGCGGCTGCGCTGGCCTACGGCATGGATCGCTCCACCGGCGACCGTACTATCGCGGTCTACGACCTGGGTGGCGGTACCTTCGACATCTCGATCATCGAAGTCGCCGACGTCGACGGCGAGAAGCAGTTCGAGGTGCTGGCCACCAACGGTGACACCTTCCTGGGTGGCGAGGACTTCGACCTCAAGCTGATCGACTACCTGGTGCAGCAGTTCAAGAGCGATTCGGGCATCGACCTGTCCGGTGACAGCCTGGCCATGCAGCGTCTGAAGGAAGCCGCCGAGAAGGCCAAGATCGAGCTCTCATCGGCCCAGCAGACCGAAGTCAATCTGCCCTACATCACCGCCGACAACACCGGTCCCAAGCACCTGGCGATCAAGGTCACCCGGGCCAAGCTCGAGTCGCTGGTCGAAGATCTGGTCAGCCGCTCGCTGGGTCCGTGCAAGACCGCCATGGACGACGCCGGTCTCTCCAACAGCGAGATTCACGACGTCATCCTGGTCGGCGGCCAGACCCGCATGCCGCTGGTGCAGCAGAAGGTCGCCGAGTTCTTCGGCAAGGACGCCCGCAAGGACGTCAACCCGGACGAAGCCGTGGCCATGGGTGCCGCGATTCAGGGTGGCGTGCTCGGCGGTGACGTCAAGGACGTGCTGCTGCTCGACGTGACCCCGCTGACCCTGGGCATCGAGACCCTGGGTGGCGTGATGACGCCGCTGATCGAGAAGAACACCACGATCCCGACCAAGAAGACCCAGACCTTCTCCACCGCCGAGGATAACCAGACGGCCGTGACGATCCACGCGCTGCAGGGTGAGCGTAAGCAGGCGGCGCAGAACAAGTCTCTGGGTCGCTTCGACCTCGCCGACATTCCGCCGGCACCGCGCGGCGTGCCGCAGATCGAAGTCGCCTTCGATCTCGACGCCAACGGTATCCTCAACATCACGGCCAAGGACAAGGCGACCGGCAAAGAACAGTCGATCGTGATCAAGTCCTCCAGCGGTCTCTCCGACGAGGAGATCGATCAGATGGTCAAGGATGCCGAGGCGCACGAGGCCGAGGACAAGAAGTTCGAAGAGCTGGTCGCCCTGCGCAACCAGGCCGACGGCATGATCCACGCCTCGCGCAAGACGCTGGAAGAGGCCGGCGACAAGGTCGACGCCGACGAGAAGAGCAAGATCGAGAGCGCCATCGGCGAGCTCGAGGAAGCGCTCAAGGGTGACGACAAGGACGCCATCCAGGCCAAGCTCGACGCGCTCACCGAAGCCTCCGGCAACCTGGCGCAGAAGATGTACGCCGAGCAGGGCGAAGGCGCCGGTCAGGACGCGGGTGCCCAGGCCGACGACGCCCAGGCCAGCGGCAAGAAAGAGGATGACGTGGTTGACGCCGAGTTCGAGGAAGTCAACGACGATCGGAAAAAGCAATAATCACGACGTCTGACGTCGTGTGACGGCAGCAGCGCGGGAGCCAGACACGACTCCCGCGTTGTCGTTTGCACGGCATCGATACGGAGGCGAACAACGTCATGTCCAAGCGTGACTACTACGAAGTGCTGGGCGTCGACAAGGGCGCCGACGGCAAGGAGATCAAGAAGGCCTATCGCCGGCTGGCACAGAAGTACCATCCGGATCGCAATCCGGACGATCAGCAGGCGGCGGAGAAATTCCGCGAGGTCTCCGATGCCTACGAGGTGCTGTCCGACGACCAGAAGCGCGCGGCCTACGACCAGTTCGGCCATGCCGGTGTCGACGGCCAGGCCGGCGGCGGTTTCGGTGGCGGCGGTTTCGGCGGTGCCGGGGCCGGCGGTTTCAGCGATATCTTCGGCGATGTCTTCGGCGATATCTTCGGTGGCGGCGGCGGTGGTCGACGCAACCCCAACGCGCCCCAGCGCGGCAGCGATCTGCGCTACAACCTGGAGCTCGATCTCGAGGATGCCGTCTTCGGCACCACGGTCGATATCCGCGTACCGCGCCACGTCGAGTGCGAGCACTGCGACGGCAGCGGCGCCGAGCCCGGTTCGAGCAAGGAGACCTGCCCGACCTGTCACGGCCAGGGCCAGGTGCGCATGCAGCAGGGCTTCTTCGCCGTGCAGCAGACCTGCCCGACCTGCCACGGCAGCGGCCAGGTGATCAAGGTGCCGTGCCGCAAGTGCCATGGCGAGGGCCGTGTACGCGAGACGCGCACGCTGTCGGTGAAGATCCCGGCCGGGGTGGATACCGGCGACCGTATTCGTCTCAACGGCGAGGGCGAGTCCGGGCTCAACGGCGGGCCGGCGGGCGACCTCTACGTCCAGGCCGATATCAAGCCGCACCCGATCTTCGAGCGTGACGGGCGTCATCTGCACTGCGAAGTGCCGATCAACTTCGTCGACGCCGCCCTGGGTGGCGAGCTCGAGGTGCCGACCCTGGAGGGCCGGGTCAAGCTCAAGATCCCCGCCGAGACCCAGACCGGCAAGCTGTTCCGGCTGCGCGGCAAGGGCGTGAAACCGGTGCGCGGCGGCCCCGCCGGCGACCTGCTGTGCAAGGTCGTGGTGGAGACGCCGGTCAATCTCTCCGAAGAGCAGAAAGAGCTGCTGCGCAAGTTCCAGGAGAGCCTGGGCAGTGCCAGCCGCCACTCGCCCAAGAAAGAGGGCTGGTTCGACGGCGTGAAGCGCTTCTTCGAAGACATGAAGCCCTGACCCCGGCGCCGCTCGCAGGGTCATGAGAAAGCCCCCGCCGGATTCGTCCGGCGGGGGCTTTTTCTTGGTGGCGCTGTATTAGTGGCGCTGTCTTGGTGGTGATTGCCGACCCGCGGGTCGCGGCGGCTAGCCCGCGTCCGAGGTCTCCTCCCAGTCCTTGACCGTACTCGAGAGCGCCTTGAGCCGCTCGACGGCCAGCTTCGACACCGGATCGAGCTGGCTGCCGTCCTCGTCGGCGTAGGCGATGATGTCGCGCTTCATGGGGCGCGCCCAGAACTTCTTGAGATGGGTAGCGACCTGTTCGGCCGCCTGGGCATCGTCGCCGTGATGGCGGTTGTTGAGGCTGATCTGATTGATCATCTTGATCAGCGACGCCGTGTTATCGCTCATATCCGTCTCTCCCCGGTTGGCCGAATCCTGCCGCGCTCACTTAAGCGCGGCCGGGGCGTCGTCGGCGGCGGCCAGATAGTGCTGCTGGCGCGCGTCGAAGTGCTGGAAGTGCTGCTGCCACGACGAGGGCTGCGACACCTTCTCCACCTGGACCGCCGTTACCTTGTACTCGGGGCAGTTGGTGGCCCAGTCGGAGTTGTCGGTGGTGATCACGTTGGCCCCGCTGCCGGGGTGGTGGAAGGTGGTGTAGACCACCCCCGGTGCCATGCGCTCGCTGATACGGCAGCGCAGCACGGTCTGGCCCACGCGGCTGCTGATGCCGAGCCAGTCGCCATCGGCGATGCCGCGCAGCTCGGCGTCGCTGGGGTGGATCTCGAGCACGTCCTCGGCATGCCAGGCGCTGTTGGCGGTGCGCCGCGTCTGGGCACCCACGTTGTACTGGCTGAGGATACGCCCGGTGGTCAGCAGCAGCGGGTAGCGGCGGCTGGTGCGCTCCTCGGTGGCGACGTACTCGGTGATCGCGAAGTGCCCCTTGCCGATGGGGAAGTCCAGCGCGTGCATGGTCGGCGTGCCGTCGGGGAAGGCGTCGTTGCACGGCCACTGGATGCTGCCGAGTTTCTCCAGCTTGGCGTAGCTGACCCCGGTGAAGGTCGGCGTGAGGCTGGCGATCTCGTCCATGATCTCGGACGGATGGGTGTAGTGCATCGGATAGCCCAGGGCGTTGGCCAGGTCCTGGGTGACCTCCCAGTCTTCCTTGCCGGCCACCGGCGGCATCACCCGGCGCACCCGGTTGATGCGCCGCTCGGCGTTGGTGAAGGTGCCGTTCTTCTCGAGGAAGGTGGCCCCCGGCAACAGTACGTGGGCGTACTTGGCGGTCTCGTTGAGGAAGATGTCCTGCACGATCAGGCAGTCCAGCGCGCGCAGGGCCGACTCCACGTGCTGGGTGTTGGGGTCCGACTGGGCGATATCCTCGCCCTGCACGTAGAGCGCCTTGAAGGTGCCGGCGATCGCAGCGTCGAACATGTTGGGGATGCGCAGCCCCGGCTCGTCGTCCAGCGGGGTGTGCCAGACCGCCTCGAACTTCTCGCGCACCGCCGGGTCGGCGACGTGCTGGTAGCCGGGCAGCTCATGCGGGAAGGAGCCCATGTCGCAGGAGCCCTGGACGTTGTTCTGACCGCGCAGCGGGTTGACGCCGACCCCTTCGCGACCGATGTTGCCGGTGGCCATGGCGAGGTTGGCGATGCCCATCACCATGGTCGAGCCCTGGCTGTGCTCGGTCACGCCGAGACCGTAGTAGATCGCCCCGTTGCCGGCGGTGGCATAGGCGCGGGCGGCTTCGCGGACCTTGGCCGCCGGCACGCCGGTCTCGGCTTCCAGCGCCTCGGGGGCATTGCGCGGCTCGCTGATGAAGTCGCGCCACTGCCGATAGGCGTCGCCTTCGCAGCGCCGTGCGATGAAGTCGTGATCCTCCAGCCCCTCGGTGACCACCACGTGGGCCAGGGCATTGACCAGCGCCACGTTGGTGCCGGGCTTGAGCGGCAGGTGCAGGCTCTTGCCGCCGTGGGGTGTCTTGAGCAGGTCGATCCGCCGCGGGTCGGCGACGATCAGGGTCGCGCCCTGACGCAGGCGGCGCTTCATCTGCGAGGCGAACACCGGGTGGGCGTCGGTGGGGTTGGCGCCGATCACCAGGATGGTGTCGGCCTGCATCACCGAATCGAAGGTCTGGGTACCGGCGGATTCGCCCAGGGTGGTCTTCAGCCCGTAGCCGGTGGGCGAGTGGCACACCCGCGCACAGGTATCGGTGTTGTTGTTGCCGAAGGCGGCGCGGATCAGCTTCTGCACCAGATAAGTCTCCTCGTTGGTGCAGCGCGAGGAGGTGATGCCGCCGACGCTTTCGCGCCCGTACTGGGTCTGGATCTCGCGCAGACGCCGAGAGGCGAAGCCGAGCGCCTCTTCCCACGAGACCACACGCCACGGCTGATCGATCGAGTCGCGGATCATCGGCTCCTTGATGCGATCCTTGTGGGTGGCGTAGCCGAAGGCGAAGCGCCCCTTGACGCAGGAGTGGCCGTGGTTCGCGTCGCCGCCCTTGTAGGGCACCATGCGCACCAGCTGGTCGCCCTTCATCTGCGCCTCGAACGAGCAGCCGACGCCGCAGTAGGCGCAGGTGGTGACCACGCTGTGCTCGGGCACGCCCTGCTCGATCACGCTCTTTTCCATCAGCGTCGAGGTGGGGCAGGCCTGCACGCAGGCGCCGCAGGAGACGCACTCGGATTCCATGAACGGCTCGTTCTGCCCGGCGGCGACCTTGGAGTCGAAGCCGCGCCCCTCGATGGTCAGGGCGAAGGTGCCCTGGACCTCGTTGCAGGCGCGCACGCAGCGCGAGCAGACGATGCACTTGCTGGGGTCGAAGCTGAAGTAGGGGTTGGAGGCGTCGGTCTCGGCGTCGAGATGGTTGGCCCCCTCGAAGCCGTAGCGCACCTCGCGCAGGCCCACCGCGCCGGCCATGTCCTGCAGCTCGCAGTCACCGTTGGCGGGGCAGGTCAGACAGTCCAGCGGGTGATCGGAGATGTAGAGCTCCATCACGTTGCGCCGCAGCTTGGCCAGCCGGGCGTTCTGGGTGGTGACTGCCATGCCCTCGCTGACCGGCGTGGTGCAGGAGGCCGGCAGACCGCGGCGGCCCTCGATCTCGACCGCGCACAGGCGGCACGAGCCGAACGCTTCGAGATTGTCCGAGGCGCACAGCTTGGGGATGGTGATGCCGGCTAGCGCCGCGGCGCGCAGCACCGAGGTGCCTTCGGGCACGCTGATGCTGTGGCCGTCGATGGTCAGTGCCACCTGGGTCTCGGAGAAACGCGCCGGGGTGCCCAGGTCGCGGGCGAACTGGGCGGCGTGGGATGCGTCGGGTTCGAAATATTGCAACATGCTTACCTCCCGCCTTCGGCCTGGGGCCGGGTCAGGTCATCGGGAAAGTGCTTCATCACGCTCTGCACCGGGAAGGGGGTCATGCCCCCCATGGCACACAGCGAACCGTCCACCATGGTCTCGCACAGGTCGGCGAGCAGGACCAGATTGTCGTCGGCAGCGTCGCCGGCGCGGATACGGTCGATCACCTCGACGCCGCGCACGGCGCCAATGCGGCACGGGGTGCACTTGCCGCAGGACTCCACCGCGCAGAACTCCATGGCGAAGCGCGCCTGGGCGCCCATGTCGACGCTGTCGTCGAACATCACCACGCCGCCGTGGCCGACCACACCACCGAAGGCAGCGAAGGCCTCATAGTCGAGCGGGGTATCCCACTGGCTCTGCGGCAGATAGGCGCCCAGCGGGCCGCCCACCTGCACCGCCTTGAGCGGGCGGCCGCTGCGCGTGCCGCCGCCGAAGCTCTCCATCAGCTCGCGCAGGGTGGTGCCGAAGGCCAGCTCGACCAGCCCGCCACGAGCGACGTTGCCGGCCAGCTGCAGCGCCAGGGTGCCGCGGGACTTGCCCATGCCGTAGTCGGCGTAGGCCTGGCCGCCCTGGTCGAGGATGAACGGCACCGCGGCCAGCGAGAGCACGTTGTTGACCACGGTGGGCTGGCCGAACAGACCCTCGATCGCCGGTAGCGGCGGCTTGGCGCGTACCAGCCCGCGCTTGCCCTCCAGGCTCTCCAGCAGCGAGGTCTCCTCGCCGCAGATATAGGCCCCGGCGCCCAGGCGGACTTCGAGGTGGAAGGCGTGGTCGCTGTCGAGGATGTTCTCACCCAGGTAGCCGGCGGCCTCGGCGCGGACGATTGCCTCATCGAGCATCGCCTGTGCCAGCGGATACTCCGAGCGCAGATAGATATAGCCCTGGGTGGCACCCACGGCGAGCCCGGCGATGGTCATGCCCTCGATCAGCATGAAGGGGTCGCACTCCATCACCAGGCGGTCGGCGAAGGTGCCGGAGTCGCCCTCGTCGGCGTTGCACACGATGTACTTCTGCGCCGCCGGGGTGTCGTGCACGGTCTGCCACTTGATGCCGGTGGGGAAGGCCGCGCCGCCACGTCCGCGCAGCCCCGAGGCCTTGACCTCGTCGACGATAGCCTGGGGCGTCAGCGCCAGCGCCTGCTTGAGGCCGGCGAAGCCCTGCCGTGCGGTGTAATCCTCGAGCGACAGCGGGTCGGTCAGACCGATGCGCGAGAAGGTCAGCCGCTGCTGGCGCGCCAGATAGGGGTGGGCTTCGATGTCGCCGAGGGCCAGGTCGTGCTCCTGCCGGCCTTCGAACAGGCCGGCGTCGACCAGGGCGTCGACGTCGGTGGGGGCGACCGGGCCATAGGCCACCCGGCCCGCCGCGGTCTCCACCTCCACCAGCGGCTCCAGCCAGAATAGCCCGCGGGAGCCGTTGCGCTTGAGCTGGATGTCCACACCCAGGCGCTCGGCGGCCCGCGTCAGGCGCGCCGCCACGGCGTCGGCGCCGAGCGAGCGGGCGGTGGTGTCACACGGCACATAGATCGTGGTCGTCATCACTTCACCTCCACCACGGTGGCGCTCAGTTGGGCCGCCAGCCGATCGAAGCCGGCGGCGTCCATGCGTCCGTGGATCTCGTCGTCGACCCGCAGCGACGGCCCGCAGGCGCAGTTGCCGAGGCAGTAGACCGGCTCAAGGGTGAACTCGCGATCCGCCGTAGTCTCATGATAGTCGACCCCCAGCGCGGACTTGACGTGGGCTTCCAGCGCCCGCGCGCCCACCGCCTGGCACGCCTCGGCGCGGCACACCTGGATCACGTGGCGCCCCGGGGGATGGGTGCGGAAGTGGTGGTAGAAACTGATGATGCCGTGCACTTCGGCGCGGGTATGGCGCAGCGCCTCGGCGATCATGGGTACGGCGGCGTCGGGGATATAGCCGTGCTGCGCCTGGATGGCGTGCAACAATGGCAGCATGGCCCCGGGGCGCGCGGCGTGCTGGTCGATCACGGCCTGGAGCTGCGCCACCAGCGCCGTGTCGGCGGGCTGCGGAGTGGGGTGTGACATGGCCTGTTTCTCATCGAGTCGGTGGCTGGTCGTGTGCATGGCCTGCCGCGATCGGGTTTGTCAGGAGCCCGCGTCAGTCCATCGTCTTATATGAAATATTGTTCTTAACTGATTTAAGTGGATGCCGCTGAAGACCAAACTAGCACTCCCATCGAGCGCGCAAAATATGAACGAAAATGCTTAGAAAAAAGTTGAATATCACCCCCGCGTGGCTGTTTCGCAGCGATGAGGGCGAGCTGCTCGATCCGGTACTGTTCGCGCTGCTGGCGAATCTGCGCGAGAGCGGCAAGCTGACCCATGCGGCCCAGTCCGCGGGAATCTCTTATCGCCACGCCTGGAATCTGCTCAATCGCGCCGAAAACTTTTTCGGCATGGCGCTGGTGGACATGCGCAAGGGGCACGGCACCTGGCTATCGCCACTGGGCGAGACGCTGTCGTGGTCCGAGCAGCGGGTCAAGGCGCGTCTGGGGCCGCAGATCGACAGCATGGCCTCGGAGCTCAACCATCAGCTGCAGCAGCTGGTCGCGGGCGCCCACCCGGTGCTGCGCCTGCACGCCACCCACGGCTATGCCGTGGCGCTGCTGCCGGGCTTCGCCGGCGAGCTCGACCTGCGCTACTGCCAGCCGGAAGAGGCGCTGAACGCGCTGGAGCGCGGTGACTGCGATCTGGCCAGCTTTCACCTACCCACCTCGCCGCGCTTGGCGGCGCAGGTGATGCAGGCTTACCAACCGGCACTGTCGCGGCAGCGGCTGCGGGTGATCCGCTTCGTCACCCGGCGCCAGGGGCTGATCCTGCGCCGCGGCGAGCGCGCGCGAGTCGCCGGGCTGGCCGACCTGACCCGCCCCGGCGAGCGTTTCATCAACCGCGACATCCACTCCGGCACGCGGTTGCTGTTCCGGCTGCTGCTGGCCGAGGCGGGGATCGCCGAAGCGCAGATCCAGGGCGCCGAGCAGGAGGAGTTCACGCATACCGCGGTGGCCGCCTACGTCGCCTCTGGCATGGCCGATGTCGGTTTCGGGCTGGAGGCCGCGGCGGCGCAGTTCGGGCTCGATTTCCTGGGGCTGGCCAGCGAGCACTATCTGCTGGTGTGTCCCGAAGAGCGTCTGCGGCGTCACAACGTTCAGGAGCTGTTGGCGTTCATGAGTTCGGCGCCCTTTCGCGCTCGGCTGGAGGCGCTCAGCGGCTATGCGCCGGATCGCTGTGGCGAGGTGCAGACCTTCGATGCGCTGCTGGCGGAAGATCGAGGTGAGGAGGGCGGGACGCTGGCGTGTGATCCTTGAGCGGTACCTGAAACGCCAGAGGCGCCCATGTGGGCGCCTCTGGCATAGGATACCCGCGCCGAGCCACGCCTTTGGCGCGCCGGCACGGGTGGGCGAAGCGCTGCCTCAGAACAGAGCGGCAGCCTTGGCCAGGGCGATGTAGAGCCCGATCAGGAAGGGCACGCCGACACCCAGCCAGGCGAGCACGCCGCCGATACCGAAACTGCCGCGGGCAGCGGTCTCGGCGTTGGCTGAGACGGTGTCTTCCTTCTGCAGCGCGCGCTCGCGGGCCAGCTCCTCGTCGCTCATCTGCTGCTCTGGCTTGACCGGCTTGACCAGGGCATTGCAGATCAGGCCCAGGAACAGCAGGCCGGCCATGATGTAGAGCGTGCGGTCATAGACCAGGCTGGGTTCGACGCCGGCATCCAACTGGGCCTGGCGCAGCGCGGCGATGATCAGCGGACCGACCAGACCGGCAGCGGTCCAGGCGGTGAGCAGGCGGCCGTGGATGGCGCCGACCATCTGGGTGCCGAAGATATCGGCGAGATAGGCCGGCACCGTGGCGAAGCCGCCGCCGTACATGCTCAGGATGACGCAGATCGAGATCACGAACAGCCCGGCCATGCCCAGGTGGCCCCACATCGGCAGCAGGCAGTACATCACGATGCCGATGACGAAGAAGCAGTAGTAGGTGTTCTTGCGCCCGATCTTGTCCGACAGCGAGGCCCAGAACAGGCGTCCGACGCTGTTGAACAGACTGATCAGCCCCACCAGGCCGGCCGCGGCGGCCACCACGGCGGCTTTCTGCGCGGCGCTGAGCACCGCCTCGCGGTCATCCAGACCCACCAGGGCGCCGCCGAAGACATCCTGCAGCATCGGGCTTGCCATCGAGATCACCGCGATCCCGGCGGTCACGTTGAGGAACAGTACGCCCCAGATCAGCCAGAACTGCTTGGTCTTCCAGGCGGTGTTCAGGTGCACGTGACCGTGAGCGATCATGGCATTGGCACTGGCTTTCTTCGGCGGCACCCAGCCGGCCGGCTTCCAGCCGTTGGGCGGGACGCGGAAGCCGATGGCGCCGCAGGCCATGACGATGGCGTAGATCACACCCATGGTGATCAGGGTCATGGCCACGCCGGTGCCGCCGTCGGCGGCGTAGTGCTTCATCAGTACCACCGCCAGCGGTGCGCCGACCATGGCGCCGCCGCCATAGCCCATGATGGCGAAGCCGGTGGCCATGCCGCGGCGGTCCGGGAACCACTTGATCAGGGTCGAGACCGGGGTGATGTAGCCCAGCCCCTGGCCGATACCGCCGAGCACGCCACAGCCGAGGTAGACCAACCACAGCTGATGCTGCATGACCCCGATGCCGCCGACGATCAGGCCGCCGCCCCAGCATAGTGCGGCGATACAGCCGGCCTTGCGCGGACCGGCGTGCTCGAGCCAGGCCCCCCAGATGGCGGCGGAGACGCCGAGCATGGCGATGAAGATACCAAAGACATAGGTGACCTGGGCCACGCTCCAGTTACAGCTGGTGGTGGTCAGTGCCTGCAGCAGCCCGAGATTGCTGCAGCTGGCCGGGGCATCGGCGATCTGCTGGCTCATCGGCAGCCAGAACACCGAGAACCCATAGGCCATCCCGATACACAGGTGAATGGCCAGTGCCGCGGTCGGCACCAGCCAGCGATTGAAATTGGGGCCCGCGATGGTGCGCTCGCGGGCGAAGAACCCCGCACCGGCACTGCCGCTGGCGCCCTGGGCGGCTTGGTCGATCCCACTCATGCTCGATCCTCTTTTCGTTTTTCGTATCGTCGGCGCAGACGCGGTGGCCGGATGGCACCCGCGTGCACTACATCGGCCGCGGGCCGGCCGTCTTGAGGAAGTCGTCACCTATGAAAAGCTGTGCCTATCAGGTCGCAGGCAGTCACGGAAGACGTCGTGCGCAGGATCGAATCCCACCGGGGTGGCTGGCAACTAGCGAAAATCATTATGCATGGATATGCATAGGGGCGGGCGCGGCCGGTACGCTCAGGGTGCGATGTCTGCTTCGACAGCGGCTGGTTCGGCAGCGGTTGGTTCGACCACGTCTGGTTCGACCACGTCTGGTTCGACCACGGTAAAGCAGGTCAGCAGAGTGCGCTGCATCAGGCTGAAGTTGTCGTCACTCACCATCAGATAGCGCCGGCCGCCGAGGCGGGTCAGCCCCTCGAAGTTGTCCACCGACCAGCCGTCGCCGTTGGCCAGCCGGGCCAGGTCGGTGACCGTTACGCTGCCGTCGCTGGCGAGATGGGCACGGCGCAGCCGTATCATCAGTGAGGCCGGCGGGGTGAAGGCGCGTTCGAGGGCGAGCAGATCGCCGTCGAGGGTCTCCAGGGCGGTCAGTGCAGCGTGGGGGTCGTCGCTGAGCGGATAGCGCCAGCTGTGCTGGCCATCGAGGGTGAACAGCCGGGTGAGCTTGGGCGGCCAACCCGTGGGCGGTTGCTCGATACCTCCGATCAGCCCGTGATCGGGGGTATCGGTCAGCGCTTCCAGCCCACCGTTGGCCGCGACGTCGGATAGCGCCGCGGGGCGGTGGGGCGGTTCGCTGGCCAGCCCCGAGGGGTAGAAGCGCTGCCACCGGGCGTCGCCGTTGCCATCCGCCGCCGGCGCGCCCTCGAAGCCGATGACCAGTTGGGTGTTGCCGCGAATGCCATCGTTGGCGTGTTCGAGTGCCAGCGCCTCGGCGTCGCTGCGGCGGCTTCTGAGAATCGCCCCGTTGACGTCGCGCAGCGGGTAGGTGTCGAGCGGCTCGTAGCCGCGCAGTTCACCGCTGCCGCTGAAGCTGAGTCGGGCACGGTGCAGCCAGCCGCGGTCCGAGATCAGGAACAGCAGCGATTCGTCGGCATCCCAGCCGAGATCGGAGAGCCCGCCGACCGGAGTCCCATCCTGCCACTTGCCGGGCAGTGCCAGGGTGCCGCACCAGCGGATGTTGGGGGTGCTGGCGAGCAGCGCATCGGGGGCCAGGGCGGTTTGCTGCGGCGTGGCGCTGCAGCCGGCCAGCCCCAGCGTGGTCAGGGCCAGCAGGGCGGCGGATGCCAGCGGGGAGCGAGAGCGGGAACGCGCGGACATGACGGCTCCGGTGATCAGGGGACTTTTCTACTCTAGTCCATTGCCATCCGCACCGTTGCCCTTCGGCGCGATGCGGCGCAGCCGGGTATAATGTGGCGCTCGCTGAAGCCGAATCATCCCGTCCTCGAGGAGACGCCTTTACCATGCATGACACCACCGATCGGCCGCTGGCCGGCATTCTGCTGCGTCTGCTCTCGGGGCTACTGTTCGCCGGCATGCTGGTCTGCGTCAAGGCGGTCAGCGACGAGGTGCCGCTGGGGCAGACCGTGTTCTTCCGCTCGGCCTTCGCGCTGCTGCCGATCGTCGTCTTCATGCTGTGGCGGCGCGAGTTCCCGCGCGCCCTGGCCACCCGGCGCCCGTTCGGCCATCTGCTGCGCTCGGGGCTGGGGGCGGCGGCGATGTTCGCCTCCTTCGCGGCGGTGGCGCGCTTGCCGGTGGCCGAGGCGACCCTGCTGGCCCAGCTGGCGCCGGTGGCCTTGGCACTGGGCGGCATCCTGCTACTGGGTGAGCGCCTCACGCGTCATCGTCTGGTGGCGCTGACGCTGGTGCTCGTCGGCGTGGGTGTGCTGATTTTGCCCGAGCTGCGCGGCGCCCCGGCGCCGGCGCGGATCACCGGTTACGCCCTGGGTATCGCCGCCGCGCTGCTCACTGCCGGGGCGCTGCTCACGGTGCGGCGCATCTCGCGCACCGAGACACCCGCCTCGATCGCGTTCTACTTCGTGCTGGTGACCACGCTGGCGGGGTTGGCGACCGCTACCCTGGGCTGGGTGACGGTGGCGTGGCCGACGCTGGTGCTGCTGGTGCTGGCGGGGCTGTTCGGCGGTGCGGCGCATATCTGCATGACGCTGGCGCTGCGCATGACCGAGGTTTCTCGGTTGGCGCCGTTCGAGTATGTGGCGCTGATCTGGCCGATACTGGCGGATCTGTGGCTGTTCGGGCAGCCGCTCTCGAGCGGCTTCGTGCTGGCCCTGCCGCTGGTCCTGGGGGCGCCATGCTGGCGGCGCTGGAAGGGCGGCGGCTGGGGTGGCCACGGCGGCGCCTGGGCACCAGTGGACAGGGCGCGGGCGACTAGGTCGTATACGAGAAGTCGCCGCGGGCAGGTAGTTTTCGTGCAGTACCTAGATGGCGGCTTCGACGATCAACTGTGGCCGCCCCTGGGAGCAGGGTTCGATGCGTGCCTCGACCTGGAAGGTGTGGCGCAGCATCGGGGGTGTCACCACCTGTTCGCAGGGGCCGCAGTCGACCAGCCGTCCGCTTTCGATCACCAGCGCCTGATCGGCGAAGCGCAGGGCGTGGCCGAGATCGTGGAGTGCGGCGATGATCAGCATGTTCCGCTCCTGAGCCAGCCGGCGCAGGATGCTGAGCAGGCTGATCTGGCGGTGCAGGTCGAGCGCCGAGGTGGGCTCGTCCAGCAGCAGGATGTCTGGGGACTGCACCAGCGCCTGGGCCGCGCCCACCAACTGCCGTTGGCCACCGCTCAGATTGCCGATGTCACGTCCGGCCAGAGTGTCGATGCCGAGCTCTGCCAGCGCCTTGTCGACCTCGGCGAGATCGGCATCCGCCACCTTGAGACGGCGCCCCTGCATACGCGCCAGCAGCACCGCTTCGTAGACCGTCAGCACCGCGGTGGCGCCGTTGTCCTGGGGCATGTAGGCGATCGGACGCTCGCTGCGGGTGCCGGTGATGCGCACTTCGCCATCCCCCTCGAGCAGCCCCAGGATGCGCCGGAACAGGGTCGACTTGCCTGCCGCATTGGGGCCGAGCAGCGCCACTACCTGGCCGCCGTGGAGCGGCGGCGTGGAGATGTCGGCGAGGATCTGGCGGCGGCCGTAGCGCGCCGAGAGGCGGTCTAGCGTCAGCGTTACCATGCGTTCTTCTTGTGGTTGAGGATCAAGAACAGGAAAAACGGAATCCCCACCAGCGAGGTGATGATGCCGATCGGAATGATGGTGCCGGGGATGATCACCTTCGACAGCACCGAGCCCACCGAGAGCATCAGTGCCCCGCACAGCGCCGAGCCGGGCAGGAAGAAGCGCTGATCCTCACCCAGCAGCAGGCGCGCGATGTGCGGCCCGACCAGTCCGACGAAGCCGATGGTGCCGACGAAGGAGACCGCGATCGCCGCCAGCAGTGAGACCATGATCAGCACCTCCAGGCGCAGCGCCCGCGGTTTGACGCCCAGGCTCTCGGCCTTGGCATCGCCCAGACGCATGGCGGTCAGCGCCCAGCCGTGGCGCGCCAGCAGCGGCACCACCACTGCGAGCACGGCGAAGGCGATGCCGAGTTTGGGCCAGGTCGCCTTGGTCAGGCTGCCCATGGTCCAGAACACCACCGCGGAGACCGCCTGCTGGCTGGCGAAGAACTGGATCAGCGCCATCAGCGAGTTGAAGATGAACACCATGGCGATGCCCAGCAGCACGATGGTCTCGATCGTCACGCCGCGGCGCATGCTCAGGAAATGGATCGCCAGCGCGGTCAGCATCGCCATGATGAAGGCGTTGAGCGGGATCGCGTAGTCGACCAGTGCCGGCACCAGAGTCACCCCGAAGGCCAGCGCCAGCGCGGCGCCGAAGCTTGCACCGGCGGAGATACCGAGGGTGAAGGGGCTGGCCAGCGGATTGCTGAGGATGGTCTGCATCTGGGCGCCGGCGATCGACAGGCTGGCGCCCACCACCAGCGCCATCAGTGCCACCGGCATGCGGATCTGCCACAGGATCACGCGCAGCGAATCCTCGACCGAGCCCGGCGTGAACAGCGCCGCGATCACCTGGTCGAGGCCGAAGCGCGCCGGCCCCAGAGCAAGGTCGACGCACAGGCTGGCGAACAGTGCCAGGGCCAGTGCGGCCAGGATCAGCTGGCGTCGCAGCACCAGCCGGCGATAGAGGTTGGCATCGTCGGCCGCGGCCGGCGTGAAGGCAGCCGAACGCGACGGCGCGGCGGCCGCGCGGGAGCTCTCAGTCGTCATGCAGGGATACCCAGTAGCCGGGGGCGTAGTCCACCGGCAGGAAGCGCCGATGCAGCTCGCGCAGGGTGGCCTCGGGGTCGAGATCGGCGAAGAGTTCTGGGTGGAACCACTTGGCCAGGCGCTGCACGGCGACGAAATAGTAGGGGCTGTTGTAGAACTGGTGCCAGATGGCGTGGAACTGGCCGCTCTTCACCGCCTCGATGCCGCTCATGGCGGTGCGGTGGGTCAGGTTCTCGAGCTTGGCCCGGGCCTTCTGCATGTCCGCGCCCGGCCCCACGCCGACCCAGTTGCCGCCGGGCACGTAGGCGCCCCAGTTGCCGCCGGTGACCACCACCTGATCGGGGTCGGCGGCGATGATCTGCTCGGGATTGAGGGTGCCGAAGGTTGAAGGAATGATGCCGTCGGCGATGTTGTGGCCGCCGGCCAGCTCGACATATTCGCCGAAGTTGCCGGGGCCGAAGCTCATGCAGCAGTCGTCGGAGTAGCCGCCGGCGCGATCGATGAACACCTTGGGTCGCGCCGGGTCGGCGGCGGCGATCTTGTCGGTGACCCGGGCCATCTGCGCTTGGGAGAAGTCGATGAAGGCCTCGGCGCGCTGACTGTCGCCGAGCAGGCGGCCCATCAGACGCATCGAGGGAATGGTGTGCTCGAGCGGCTTCTCGCGGAAGTCGACGTAGACGATCGGAATGCCCAGCGCAGCCAGCTTGGTGTCATAGCCGGCGTCTTCGGTGGCGGCCTTGGCCTCGAGGTTCATCAGCACCACGTCCGGATGCAGGCTGGCGGCCTGCTCGACATCGAAGGTGCCATCCTTGAAGCCGCCGAAGGTCGGGATCTGCTTCATCTCGGGGAACTTGGCGGCGTAGGCGGCGTAATTGTCCGGGTCGGCCTCGGCGAGGTCGTGGCGCCAGCCCACCACATGGGCGAACGGGTTGTCGGGCTCGAGCGCGGCGAGCAGATAGATCTGGCGCCCCTCGCCGAGGATGACGCGCTTGACGGGGGCATCGACGCTCACCTGACGCCCGGCGATATCGGTTACCGTGATCGGGTCGGCCCAGGCGCTGGCGGCACCGCCGAGGGCGAAGGTGATGACGGCGATGCGGGCGAGCCTGGCGGCGTATCCGGCGAAGAGGGAGCGTGGCTGAGTCACGGCGAGATCCGGCTATGAGGGGCGAATGGATTAGTTACGCATGATTCTTATTTGCGATGACGCGCTAGTATGTCGCAGCGACGCTGGGGCGTCCAGCGCGTCATTGGGGGCGTCAGCCGGCGCCGCGCGGGCGCTGGCGGCAGTTGTTATACTGCCGCGACGCTTACCCTACCGCTGGAGATCGCATGCCTTCTCACGCCCCCCGTATCGCCATCGTCGGTGCCGCCGGTCGTATGGGTCGCACCCTGGTCAGTGCCGTACAGCAGGATGACGACGTCAGCCTGGCCGGCGGCAGCGTCTCCACCGGCAGCTCGCTGGTCGGCGCCGACCTGGGCGAACTCGCCGGCCTCGGGCGCCTGGGCGTGGCCGCCACGGACGACCTGGCTGCCATCGCCGACGACTTCGATGTGCTGATCGATTTCACCTCGCCCGCCACCACTCTGGCCAACCTCGCCTTCTGTGCCAATTACGGCAAGGCGATCGTGATCGGCACCACCGGCCTCGACGAGTCCCAACTGGCCGAGCTCGACGGCTACCGCGAGCGCGTGGCGATGGTCTTCGCCCCCAACATGAGCGTCGGGGTCAATCTCACCCTCAATCTGCTCGCCACCGCGGCGCGGGCGCTCGGCGACGAGGGCTACGACATCGAGGTGATCGAGGCCCACCACCGTCACAAGGTCGATGCGCCCTCCGGTACCGCGCTGAAGATGGGCGAGGTGATGGCCGATGCTCTGGCGCGTCCGCTCAAGGAGTACGGCGTCTTCGAGCGGATCGGGCAGTGCGGGCCGCGTAGCGACAAAGAGATTGGCTTCGCCACCGTCCGCGCGGGCGATATCGTCGGTGAGCACACGGTGATGTTCGCCACCGAGGGTGAGCGCATCGAGATCACTCACAAGGCTTCCAGCCGCATGACCTTCGCCAAGGGCGCGGTACGCGCGGCACGCTGGCTCGCCACGCGTGGGGTCGGGCGCTACGACATGCAGGATGTGCTCGGTCTGAAAGCCTGAGTCGCGTCGCCGGCTACCGCCAAGGTGGGATTGACTTCGGGGTAGAGCCGGCGGCCACTTTCCGGTATCATCGCGCCAATTTGGCCGGGCGAACGCCACCGCGAGAGAGCAGCCGCAGGCAATGCAGTCGATGAGCACGTCGACCAGGATCGTGTCGATCAGGACGATTCCGATCAGGACAACACAGCGGGATGGAACCGGTCTTCCGGATTTCGTCCCGCTTTTTTACGACCTGGCTTAGCCCGACGACCCGACTGTGCACCTCATGATCTCGCGCTTGGCGACGGCCGGCAGACCCTAGGGCAGGGGGTGTCGTTCCCTTGCCATTCGTTGGTGACCCGCTGAGGAGGATGAGGCCTTGAATAGACCTGCGATACTGGCGCTCGAAGATGGCAGTGTATTTCACGGCACTGCGCTGGGTGCCGATGGGCAGACCAGCGGCGAGGTGGTGTTCAACACCGCCATGACCGGCTATCAGGAAATCCTCACCGACCCCTCCTATACCCGCCAGATCGTCACGCTGACCTATCCGCACATCGGCAATACCGGCATCAATCGCGAGGACGTCGAGTCCGGCGCGATCGCCGCGGCCGGGCTGGTGATCCGCGATCTGCCGCTGCTGGCCAGCAGCTTTCGCAGCGAGCAGAGCCTGTCCGACTATCTCGCCGCCAACGGCGTGCTCGGCATCGCCGATATCGACACCCGTCGTCTGACCCGGCTGCTGCGCAGCAAGGGCTCGCTCAACGGCGCCATTCTGGCGGGCGCGGAGGCCGCCGGCGACGACGCGGTGGCACGTGCGCTGGAAGCGGCGCGTGCCTTCCCCGGGCTCAAGGGCATGGATCTGGCCAAGGTGGTGTCGTGCCGCGAGACCTACGAATGGGACGAAGGCGAATGGGCCCTGGGTCAGGGCTACGCCGACACCGCCCAGGGCGAGCGGGCCTACCATGTGGTGGCCTACGACTACGGCGTCAAGCGCAACATCCTGCGCATGCTCGCCTCGCGCGGCTGCCGTCTGACCGTGGTGCCGGCGCAGACCCCGGCCAGCGAGGTGCTGGCGATGAACCCGGACGGCGTGTTCCTGGCCAATGGCCCCGGTGACCCGGAGCCGTGCGACTACGCCATCGCGGCCATCCGCGAGATCCTGGAGAGCGGCATTCCGGTGTTCGGCATCTGTCTCGGCCACCAGCTGCTGGCGCTGGCCGCCGGCGCGCGCACGCTCAAGATGAACCACGGCCACCACGGCGCCAACCATCCGGTGCAGGATCTCGACAGCGGTCACGTCATGATCACCAGCCAGAATCACGGTTTCGCGGTGGACGAGTCGAGCCTGCCGGACAACGTGCGGGCGATCCATCGCTCGCTGTTCGATGGCACCCTGCAGGGTATCGAGCTCCGCGACCGCCCGGCCTTCAGCTTCCAGGGGCACCCGGAAGCGAGCCCCGGGCCGCAGGACGTGGCGCCGCTGTTCGATCGCTTCGTGTCGATGATGCAGCAGCATCAGCAGGGCGCCGCCTGAGGCGCCGACAGCGGTGGCTGATTCGAACAGCCAGCAGCGGGATTTGACTCTTTCAGGGCCGGCGGCCGTCGCCGGCACCACCTTATTCGACGAGTGTTAGCGCATGCCAAAACGTACGGATCTCGACAGCATTCTGATCATCGGCGCCGGCCCCATCGTCATCGGGCAGGCGTGCGAATTCGACTACTCCGGGGCCCAGGCCTGTAAGGCGCTGCGCGAAGAGGGTTATCGCGTCATCCTGGTCAACTCCAACCCGGCCACCATCATGACCGACCCGGTGATGGCTGACGCCACCTACATCGAGCCGATCACCTGGCAGGCGGTGGAGAAGATCATCGAGCGCGAGCGCCCCTCGGCGATCCTGCCGACGATGGGCGGGCAGACCGCGCTCAACTGCGCTCTGGATCTGGACAAGCACGGCGTGCTGGCCAAGCACGGCGTCGAGATGATCGGCGCCAACGCCGACGCCATCAACAAGGCCGAAGATCGCGACCTGTTCGACAAGGCGATGAAGAACATCGGCCTGGAGTGCCCCAAGGCCAAGGTCGCCCACACCATGGACGAGGCGTGGGAGATCCAGGGCGAGCTGGGCTTCCCGGTGATCATCCGCCCCTCCTACACCATGGGCGGCTCCGGCGGCGGCGTGGCCTACAACAAGGAAGAGTTCGAGGAGATCTGCGGTCGCGGATTCGAGCTCTCCAACAACCACGAGCTGCTGATCGACGAATCCTTGCTGGGGTGGAAGGAGTACGAGATGGAGGTCGTTCGTGACAAGAACGACAACTGCATCATCGTCTGTGCGATCGAGAACTTCGACCCCATGGGCGTGCACACCGGCGACTCCATCACCGTTGCCCCGGCGCAGACGCTGACCGACAAGGAGTATCAGATCATGCGCAACGCATCGCTTGCGGTGCTGCGCGAGATCGGCGTCGAGACCGGCGGCTCCAACGTGCAGTTCGGCGTCGATCCGAACACCGGGCGCATGGTGGTGATCGAGATGAATCCGCGGGTGTCGCGCTCCTCGGCGCTGGCGTCCAAGGCCACCGGCTTTCCGATCGCCAAGATCGCCGCCAAGCTGGCAGTGGGTTACACCCTCGACGAGCTGCAGAACGACATCACCGGCGGTGCCACGCCGGCCTCCTTCGAGCCGTCGATCGACTACGTGGTCACCAAGATTCCGCGTTTCACCTTCGAGAAGTTCCCCCAGGCCAACGACCGCCTGACCACCCAGATGAAGTCGGTGGGTGAGGTGATGGCGATCGGCCGGACCTTCCAGGAGTCGATGCAGAAAGCGCTGCGCGGCCTGGAGATCGGCGTCGACGGGCTCGATCCCAAGGTCACCGACTTCGGTCCCGAGAACATGGCGCTGATCCAGGGTGAGCTGCAGGCCGCCGGCGCCGACCGTATCTTCTACGTCGCCGACGCCATGCGCAGCGGCATGAGCGTGGACGAGGTGTTCGCGCTGACCAACATCGACCGCTGGTTCCTGGTCCAGCTCGAGGAGCTGGTGCGTCTGGAAGGCGAGGTGGCCAAGCGCGCGCTGCACGACTTCGATGCCGACGAGCTGTTCCGGCTCAAGCGCAAGGGCTTTTCCGACGCGCGTCTCGCGGCGCTGCTGGGCGTGGCCGAGAGCGAGGTGCGCGCACGTCGCCACCAGCTCGATATCCGCCCGGTCTACAAGCGTGTCGACACCTGTGCCGCCGAGTTCGCTTCGAGCACCGCCTACATGTACTCCACCTATGAAGAGGAGTGCGAGGCCGAGCCCTCCAGCCGTCAGAAGATCATGGTGCTCGGCGGTGGCCCCAACCGGATCGGCCAGGGCATCGAGTTCGACTACTGCTGCGTCCACGCCGCGCTCGCCATGCGCGAAGACGGCTACGAGACGATCATGGTCAACTGCAACCCGGAGACCGTCTCCACCGACTACGACACCTCGGACCGGCTCTACTTCGAGCCGGTGACGCTGGAGGACGTGCTCGAGATCGCCGACAAGGAAAAGCCGGTCGGGGTGATCGTGCAGTTCGGCGGCCAGACCCCGCTGAAGCTGGCCCGCGCCCTGGAGGCCGCCGGCGTGCCGATCATCGGCACCACGCCGGATGCGATCGACCGCGCCGAGGATCGCGAGCGCTTCCAGCAGATGATCGACAAGCTGGGGCTCAAGCAGCCGCCCAACGCCACCGCGCGCAGCTTCGAGGACGCCTTCGTCAAGGCCGAGAAGATCGGCTATCCGCTGGTGGTGCGCCCCAGCTACGTGCTCGGCGGCCGGGCGATGGAGATCGTCTACTCGGCCGAGGAGCTGGAGCGCTACATGACTCACGCGGTCAAGGTCTCCAACGACTCGCCGGTGCTGCTCGACCACTTCCTCAAGGCGGCGGTCGAGATCGACATCGACGCCGTCTCCGACGGCGAGCAGGTGGTGATCGGCGGCATCATGCAGCACATCGAGCAGGCCGGCGTGCACTCCGGTGACTCCGCCTGTTCGCTGCCACCCTACTCGCTGCCCGCCGACGTCCAGGACGCGATGCGCGAGCAGGTCAAGCAGATGGCGGTCGAGCTCAACGTGGTCGGCCTGATGAACGTGCAGCTGGCGTGGCAGGATGGCGAGATCTACGTCATCGAGGTCAACCCGCGCGCCTCGCGCACGGTGCCGTTCGTCTCCAAGTGCATCGGCACCTCGCTGGCCCAGATCGCGGCGCGCTGCATGGCCGGCAAGACGCTGGCGGAGCAGGACTTCACCCGCGAGATCATCCCGGGCTACTACAGCGTCAAGGAAGCGGTCTTCCCGTTCAACAAGTTCCCCGGCGTGGATCCGATCCTGTCGCCGGAGATGAAGTCCACCGGTGAGGTGATGGGCAGCGGTACCACCTTTGCCGAGGCCTTCTACAAGGCACAGCTGGGCGCGGGGGAAGCGATTCCCAAGCTCAGCGGCGAGCGCAAGGCGTTCCTGTCGGTGCGCGAGCCGGACAAGCAGGGTGTTATCGAGGTTGCCCAATCTCTGCTAGCCTTGGGCTTCGATCTCGTGGCGACCCGTGGCACGGCCCAGGCTCTGGAGCAGGCCGGGCTGACGGTCGCCGTCGTCAACAAGGTTTATGAAGGCCGTCCGCATATCGTCGATCTGCTCAAGAACGACGAGATCGCCTATATCGTGAATACCACGGAAGGCCGTCAGGCGATCAATGACTCCTCGGTCATCCGGCGTACCGCGCTGGCACGCAAGGTTCCCTATGCCACGACGTTGGCCGGGGCGCGTGCCGTCTGCATGGCGCTGGAGTATGGCAACGAGATCACGGTGCGGCGGCTTCAGGAACAGCATGCAGGAGCAGTCAATGAATAAGGTCCCGATGACCGTCCACGGCGAGCAGGCGCTGCGCGAAGAGCTCAACCATCTCAAGGGCGAGGAGCGTCCGCGGGTGATCGCGGCGATCGCCGAGGCGCGCGAGCATGGCGATCTCAAGGAGAACGCCGAATACCATGCCGCGCGTGAGCAGCAGGGCTTCATCGAAGGGCGCATCCAGGAGATCGAGGGCAAGCTCTCCAATGCTCAGGTGATCGACGTGGCCAAGATGCCGCGCACCGGCAAGGTGATCTTCGGGGTCACCGTGGATCTGCTCAACCTGGAAACCGACGAAGAGGTGCGCTATCGCATCGTCGGTGAGGACGAGGCCAACATCAAGGCGGGCAAGATCTCGGTCACCTCGCCGATCGCCCGGGCCCTGATCGGCAAGAGCGAAGGCGATGTGGTCAACGTGCGCACGCCGGGTGGCGACGTGGAGTACGAGATCTCCGGCGTCGAGCATATCTGATCGCACGCGCGCAGCTGCGCGTCGGTCAAACGGCGTTGAAAGCGAAAGAAGCCGCGACACTGTCGCGGCTTCTTTTCATTCGGGCGCCTTCTGATGTCTGCGGTTCGCAGGCCTCGGACTCAGTGGCGGCCGTGGTGGTTCTCGGCGCGGGCGATGTTGGAGAGTTTGGGATTGGCCTTGGGGTTGTGGCGGTAGAGCAGCGCCACCTTGCCCAGGCTCTGGACCAGCTCGGCGCCGGAGACGGCGACCAGCTCTTCGATCATCGCCTGGCGATCCTCGCGCTCGGGGATCGCCAGCTTGACCTTGATCAGCTCGTGGTCGCGCAGCGCGCGCTCGAGTTCCTGCTGGGCGCCCTCGCCAAGACCGTTCTCGCTCACGGTGACGACCGGCTGGAGATGATGGCCGATGCTGCGGAAGGCTTTCTTTTGTGCCGATGACAAGCTCATGGTAACCTGACCGTTGGACTTCACTAATAAGATTTAGCGGTGCTGCAATCGGTCCCACCACCGCACTGTCGAAACGCGCATGGTACGGGTTTCGGCAGCGCCAGGAAAGGCGGCAGGCGCCAAAGCCCTTTGTGACACGGCCGATTCCGGCGTGTGTCCGGCCGCTGCACCCGGCTTCTCCCCCCTGGTTGCGTGGTCCGGCAGCATCCAGCGGCCCGTTCCAGCGGCCTATTCCCGTTTTCGTTCCATCATTTTTCGTATCCGCAGGTGGCCATTCGTGACCCGCTCCTCGACACCAGGCAAGACCGGCGCCGCGACGCGGCAGAGCAAGAGCAGCGCCGGCTGGCTCAAAGAGCACTTCGACGACCGCTACGTGCAGCAGTCGTGGAAGGATGGCTACCGCTCGCGGGCCAGCTACAAGCTGCTCGAGCTCGATCAGCGCGACGCGCTGCTGCGCCCGGGGATGGGCGTGATCGATCTGGGGGCGGCGCCGGGCGGCTGGAGTCAGGTGGCGGCGGAGAAGGTCGGCGCCGAAGGGGTGGTGATCGCCTCCGACATCCTCGAGATGGATGCGCTGGCCGGGGTCAGCTTCATTCAGGGCGATTTCACCGAGGAGAGCGTGCTCGAGGCGATTCTGGCCGAGCTCGGTGAGCGCCCCGTCGACTTGGTGCTGTCGGACATGGCGCCCAACATGAGCGGCATGGCGGCGATCGATCAGCCGCAGGCGATGTATCTGGTCGAGCTGGCGCTCGACCTGGCCCGGCAGACGCTCTCGCCCGGGGGCAACTTCCTGGCCAAGGTGTTCCAGGGGGAGGGTTTCGATGACTACCTGCGCGAGCTGCGCGCCAGCTTCACCAAGGTGGTGACGCGCAAGCCGGAGGCGTCCCGGGCTCGCTCGCGTGAGGTCTACCTGCTGGCCCAGGGGTTCAAGGGGTAGGCAGCGCCCGGGTTTGGCGTCGAGCCAGGGTTGGGCTTCGACAGCGCGCCCATCGAGAGCAGAGACAAATCAGTATCGGGATAAAGACAAGGCAGTATCGGGATAGAGCAGATTTCAGGGCCGGTTCGAGGCGGCATTCACCACCTCGGCAGGCCGATACACGTGGTGTCTATCTGACCGACTTTCGCGCGGACACGGCTTGCAAGCATGGCCGCGAGCCCCCATCTGAGGTAGGGTCGAGAGCATGGCAGACGCAGGCGGCGAGATTCGTACTATGAGGGTGGTGTCTTGAACGACATGGCGAAGAATCTAATTCTCTGGTTGGTCATCGCAGCCGTGCTGCTGACGGTGTTCAACAATTTCAGCGTGGATAGCTCGCCGCAGACGATGAGCTACTCCCAATTCGTGCAGCAGGTGCAGAACGACCAAGTGCGCAGCGTGACCATCGATGGCTACACCATCAGTGGCGAGCGCAGCGACGGCACCCAGTTCCAGACCATCCGCCCGGCGGCGCAGGATCCCAAGCTGATGGATGACCTGCTGTCGCACAAGGTCACCGTGGTCGGCAAGAAGCCGGAAGAGCAGAGCCTGTGGACGCGGCTGTTGATCGCCAGCTTCCCGATCCTGCTGATCCTGGGCATCTTCTTCTTCTTCATGCGCCAGATGCAGGGCGGCGGCAGCGGTCGCGGCGGCCCCATGAGTTTCGGCAAGTCCAAGGCCAAGCTGCTCAGTCAGGATCAGATCAAGACCACCTTCGCCGACGTCGCCGGGTGCGACGAAGCCAAGGAGGAAGTGGTCGAGCTGGTCGACTTCCTCAAGGACCCCTCCAAGTTCCAGCGTCTGGGCGGCCAGATTCCCCGCGGCGTGCTGATGGTGGGGCCGCCGGGGACAGGCAAGACGCTGCTGGCCAAGGCGATCGCCGGCGAGGCCAAGGTGCCGTTCTTCTCCATCTCCGGCTCCGACTTCGTCGAGATGTTCGTGGGTGTCGGCGCTTCGCGTGTGCGTGACATGTTCGAGCAGGCCAAGAAGCAGGCGCCCTGCATCATCTTCATCGACGAGATCGACGCCGTCGGCCGCCATCGCGGCTCCGGCATGGGCGGCGGCCACGACGAGCGCGAGCAGACGCTCAACCAGCTGCTGGTCGAGATGGACGGCTTCGAGGCCAACGACGGCATCATCGTGATCGCCGCCACCAACCGCCCCGACGTGCTCGACCCGGCGCTGCTGCGCCCGGGCCGCTTCGACCGCCAGGTCACCGTACCGCTGCCCGACATTCGTGGGCGCGAGCACATCCTCAACGTGCACCTGCGCAAGGTGCCGATGGGTGACGGCGTCAAGGCCAGTATCATCGCCCGCGGCACGCCCGGCTTTTCGGGCGCCGACCTGGCCAACCTGGTCAACGAGGCGGCGCTGTTCGCGGCGCGGCGCAATCGCCGCACCGTGAGCATGGAAGAGCTCGAGCTGGCCAAGGACAAGATCATGATGGGCGCCGAGCGGCGTTCGATGGTGATGTCCGAGAAGGAGAAGCTCAACACCGCCTATCACGAGTCCGGACACGCGATCATCGGCCTGCTGATGCCGGAGCACGACCCGGTCTACAAGGTCACCATCATCCCGCGCGGGCGTGCGCTGGGGGTGACCATGTTCCTGCCGCTGGAGGATCGCTACAGCTACTCGCGCCAGCAGATCATCAGCCAGATCTGCTCGCTGTTCGGCGGCCGCATCGCCGAGGAGATGACGCTGGGGCCCAACGGTGTCACCACCGGCGCCTCCAACGACATCAAGCGCGCCACGGAGCTGGCCCACAGCATGGTCGCCAAGTGGGGTCTCTCCGACGAGATGGGGCCGCTGATGTACGACGAGGACGAGTCGCACCAGTTCCTCGGTGGCCCGGGTCAGGGCGGCGGCAAGCTCAACTCCGGCGAGACCTCGACGCGTCTCGACAAGGAGATCCGCCGCATCATCGACGAGTGCTATACCACGGCGGAGAAGATCCTCGAGGAGAACCGCGACAAGCTCGACCTGATGGCTGAAGCGCTGATGCAGTACGAGACCATCGACGCCGATCAGCTCAAGGACATCATGGAAGGGCGCAAGCCGCGTCCGCCGAAGGACTGGGACGATCAGGGGCCGAGCGCCGGTACCGGCGAGCCGGTCGGCGGCGGCGAGGCACAGCCGGACGAGGACGAGCCCAAGGACGAGGAGCCGGGTCGACGCCCCTCCGATCCGCTGGGCGGGCCCGCCGGTTCCTGAGCCGGACGCCGCTTACACCGTTCCACTCGCAGCAGGGCGCCGACAGGGCGCCCTGCTGCGTTCTCGGCGGTGTGAGTCTGTCAGCGCCCTTGTGTCTGGTGGCTTAGTGCTCGTGTCCGGTGCGTAGTGCTTGTGCTCGGAAGCCAAGCGCTTGCGTCCAGCGGCGGCGCTGCTTAGAGTGACTCTCTTTTTTCGAGCCATTCCTTTTTCCCGCTTCTTGGCGAGCCGAGGCCCATGACGGAAACGCCCCACGCCGGATCGATGCTGCGCTGCGGCAAGCACCTCTTAGACCTCACCCGTCCCCGCGTGATGGGGATTCTCAACGTCACCCCGGATTCGTTCTCCGATGGCGGCCGGCATCAGCGCCTCGACGATGCCCGGCGCCATGCCGAGCGCATGCTCGCCGAGGGCGCCGATATCATCGATGTCGGTGGCGAGTCGACCCGCCCCGGGGCGCAGCCGGTGGCGCTCGACGCCGAGCGCGAGCGGGTGCTGCCGGTGGTCGAGATGCTGGTGCGCGAGTTTGATGCCCTGGTGTCGGTGGATACCAGTGCGCCGCAGATCATCACCGAGTCGGCGCAGGCGGGGGTGGGGCTGATCAACGACGTGCGCGCGCTGACCCGTGACGGTGCCCTGGCCGCGGCGGCGCAGAGCGCCTTGCCGATCTGCCTGATGCACATGCAGGGCGAGCCCCAGACCATGCAGCAGGCGCCGCACTATGCCGAGCCGATCGAGGCGGCGGTGATCGACTTCCTGCGCCAGCGCGTCGCCGCCTGCGAGCAGGCGGGGATCCCGCGGGCGCGGCTGCTGGTCGACCCGGGCTTCGGTTTTGCCAAGACACTGGAACACAATCTTCAACTGCTCAACCGGCTGGGCGCACTCGACGCGCTCGACCTGCCGCTGCTGGTAGGGGTGTCGCGCAAGCGCATGATCGGCGAGACGCTGGGACGTGAGGTCAGTCAGCGCCTCCCCGGTGGGCTGGCGCTGGCGGTGATGGCGCTCGAGCGTGGCGCGCGCATCCTGCGCGTGCACGACGTCGCCCCCACGCGTGACGCGATCGACATGGCTTGGGCAGTGCTGCAGGAGCGAGGGGTCCATGAGTAGACGCTATTTCGGTACCGACGGTATTCGCGGCACGGTCGGCGAGGCGCCGATCACCGCCGACTTCATTCTCAAGCTGGGCTGGGCCATGGGGCGGGTGCTGGCGCGTCGGATCGCCGACCAGCAAACGCGTCAGAAATCCCAGCAGGCACCGCGGCCCAAGGTGGTGATCGGCAAGGACACGCGCATTTCGGGCTATATGTTCGAGTCGGCGCTGGAGGCCGGTCTGTCGGCGGCGGGGGCGGATGTCTCGCTGCTGGGGCCGATGCCCACGCCGGGGATCGCCTACCTGACGCGGACCTTTCGCGCCGACGCCGGTATCGTCATCTCGGCCTCGCACAACCCCTATCAGGACAACGGCATCAAGTTCTTCTCCGCCGAGGGGCTCAAGCTCGCCGATGCGGTCGAGCTGGAGATCGAGGCCGAGCTCGACCAGCCGCTCGAGACCATGGCCCCCCATCGCCTGGGGCGTGCGGTACGTATCAACGATGCCGCCGGGCGCTACATCGAGTTCTGCAAGTCGACGGTGCCCAACCGGCTCGAGCTGCACGGCCTGCGCATCGTGCTCGACTGTGCCCACGGTGCCACCTATCACATTGCGCCCAACGTCTTCCGTGAGCTCGGGGCCGATGTCAGCGTGATCGGCGCCGAGCCGGATGGGCTCAACATCAACAACGGCGTCGGCTCGACTCATCCCGAGCGTCTACAGGCGGCGGTACGCGAGCGCGAGGCGGACCTCGGCATCGCCTTCGATGGCGACGGCGATCGCGTGCTGCTGGTCGGCGCCGACGGTACCCTGGTCGACGGGGACGAGATCCTCTACATCATCGCCCGCGACCTGCACGCCCGTGACAAGCTGCGCGGCGGCGTGGTGGGGACGCTGATGAGCAACTTCGGCCTGGCCGCGGCGTTCGAGCGCCAGGGGATTCCGTTCGAGCGCGCCAAGGTCGGCGACCGCTACGTGACCGAGCGCCTGCTGGCCAACGACTGGCTGCTGGGCGGCGAGTCTTCCGGGCACATTCTCTGCCGCCACGTGCAGACCACCGGCGACGGTATCGTCTCGGCGCTGCAGGTGCTCGCGGTGATGGTGCGCGAAAGTGCTACCCTGTCGCAGCTGCTGGAGGGTTTCGAGAAGGCCCCCCAGGCGCTGGTCAACGTGCGCCTGCCCGGCGGCAGCGATGCCAAGGCGCTGCTCGAAAGCCCCGAGCTGCACCAGAGCGTGGCGGCGGTGGAGCAGGAGCTCGGCGATGGCGGTCGAGTGCTGCTGCGCCCCTCGGGCACCGAACCACTGATTCGGGTCATGGTGGAGGGGCGTCCGCGCTTCGACGTCGCCGCGATGGCCGGGCGTATCGCCGCGAGCGTCGAGAATCTGATCACCTGAGGCGGCAGGGAGCGCGAGTTCTCTTGTTGTCTTGCTGTCAAGGCTTTTATACCATGTCGCACCACCGACGGGAGGTAGCATGCGCAAGCCGCTGATCGCGGGTAACTGGAAGATGAATGGCTCGGCGGAACTGGTCGAGACCTTCGCGCGGGCGTTTGCCGAGACGACGCTGCCGGCGTCGGTCGAGGTGCTGATCCATCCTCCCTTTCCCTATCTGCAGGCCGCGTCGGAAGCCTTCGCCGCCACGCCGATCGGGCTCGGCGCGCAGACGCTCAATCCGCTACACGCCGGCGCACGTACCGGTGAGGTGAGCGGCCAGATGCTCAAGGAGTTCGGCGTCGAGTCGGTGCTCGTCGGCCACTCCGAACGGCGTCAGCTCTACCGCGAGGACGACGAGGCGGTGTTCGATCGCGTGATCGCGGCGCTGGGGGTCGGCATTCGCCCGATCCTGTGCGTCGGTGAGACGCTCGAAGAGCGCGACGCCGGGCGCACCGAAGAGGTGGTGCTGCGCCAGGTGGGCTATGTCATGTCGCGGCTCGAGCCGGCGCAGCGACGTCAGTTGACGATCGCCTACGAGCCGGTGTGGGCGATCGGTACCGGACGCACGGCGACCCCGGCGCAGGCCCAGGAAGTCATGGCGGCGATCCGCGCCTATCAGGCGGGGTTCGACCGCGAACTCGCCGCAGAGCTGCGCCTGCTCTACGGCGGGAGCATGAATGCGAGCAATGCCGCCGAGCTGCTCGCACAGCAGGATATCGACGGCGGCCTGATCGGCGGTGCGTCGCTCAAGGTCGACGATTTCATAGCGATTTGTCAGTCAGCAGGTTGATTTCATGCAGATAGCAGTTTTGATGATCCACGTACTCATCGCCATCGCACTGGTGGTGCTCGTCCTGCTGCAGCAGGGCAAGGGCGCCGAGGCCGGTGCGGCATTCGGCGGTGGCTCCTCGCAGACGGTGTTCGGCTCCCGCGGCAGCGGCGGCTTCCTGTCCAAGCTGACCGGTGGTCTGGCCGCGCTGTTCTTCGTCACCTCGCTGGCGCTGGCCTACTTCGCATCCAGCGCCAGCAGCGCGCCGCAGAGCGGCATTCCCGACGCCCAGGTGATCGAGCAGCAACATAATGGTGCGCCGACCCTTGACGACGGCGACCAAACCGGGAATAATGCTGCGCCAGCACTCGAGGAAGGGACGCCGCAAAAATCGTCAAATCCTTGAGTGAGAAGGAAAACTCGCGAGTGCCAGGTTAGGGTTCGTGAGTCTGTGTCAACGCTATCGAGCGTGACACTCCCCTGATGCCGAAGTGGTGGAATTGGTAGACACGCTATCTTGAGGGGGTAGTGACCTTACGGTCGTGCGGGTTCAAGTCCCGCCTTCGGCACCATCGTCAAGCCTGAGAATCGATCTGGATTCCAGACCTCTGAACGAAACCGGTTGATTGCGTGAATAGCGGCGCTCCTTGACCCATCGCGGAGCCGTTCCTATAATCGCCAACCTGATGTTGCGGGGTGGAGCAGTCTGGTAGCTCGTCGGGCTCATAACCCGAAGGTCGTCGGTTCAAATCCGGCCCCCGCTACCAAGTTTTTTGAAAGGCCCCTTCAAGAGAAGGGGCTTTTTGTTAGCGGCTTTGTCGTTCTCAACTTAGCCTGCTGACGCCAACGTCAGTCAGCCACCTAGCACCTTGCATGTCTCTCAACTCCCGGTCAGGTGCCTGATGCAACTGCTGTAGGAGTCGTCTGTGGTCACCAAGGACGCAGCACTATATGCGATCATCGAACCCGTGGTCACCGCCATGGGTTTCGAGCTGTGGGGCCTGGAGTATCTGGCTCAGGGCAAGCACTCCAAGTTGATGATCTTCATCGATAGCCCCAACGGTATCTCGGTGGACGACTGCGCCGACGTCAGCCGCCAGGTGAGCGGTGTGCTCGATGTCGAGGATCCGATCACGAGCCATTACAGCCTGGAAGTCTCCTCTCCCGGGCTCGACCGCCCGCTCTATACCCTGGATCACTTCTCGCGTTTTCGTGGTCACGTCGTGCAGCTGAAGCTGCGCACGGCGTTCGATGGCCGGCGCAAGTTCCAGGGGCTGCTGGCCGGCGTCGAGGACGACGATGTGCTGCTGCAGATCGATGGCGAAGAGTACTGCTTCCCCATCGAGAGCATCGATCAAGCGCGCGTCGTGCCGCAGTTCGACGACTGACGCCGAACATCACTGTCGGTGGATCGGTAGCCGCCGATCGCGCTGTCGACACCACCCATCGATCACAAGAAGAGGCGCCGGATCCACGCTTCGATGCGAGCAAGGCGTTTCCACAGAACCGGTTTTTCGGCGAGGCATAGGCATGAGCAAAGAGATACTGCTGGTCGTTGACGCCATCTCCAACGAGAAGAGCGTTCCCCGAGACGTGATCTTCGAAGCCGTTGAGGCGGCGCTCGCGAGCGCCTCGCGCAAGCGTTTCGAAGGTCAGGACGTGAGCGTTCGGGTCGAGATCGACCGGCGCACCGGTGAGTACGACACCTTCCGCCGCTGGACCGTGGTCGAAGACGAAGAGTATCTCAGCGAAGAGCGCGAGATCCCGCTGTCCGAAGCCGAACAGCGCGATCCGCCGCTGGCCCTCGGCGACGTCGTCGAAGAGCAGATCGAGTCGGTGGCCTTTGGCCGTATCGCGGCGCAGACCGCCAAGCAGGTCATCGTGCAGAAGGTGCGCGAGGCCGAGCGGGCGCAGATCGTCAAGCAGTACGCCGAGCGCGAGGGCGAGCTGGTCGCGGGTATCGTCAAGAAGACGACACGCGATGGCCTCATCATCGATCTGGGCGAGAATGCCGAAGGCTTCCTGCCGCGCGGCGAGATGATCCCCGGCGAGCGCTATCGCATGAACGAGCGCGTGCGCGCGCTGCTGTGGAAGGTCGATCCGGAAGCCCGCGGCTCCCAGTTGATCCTGTCGCGGACCAAGCCCGGCATGCTGGTCGAGCTGTTCAAGATCGAGGTGCCCGAGATCGCCGAGCAGCTTATCGAGATCAAGGGCGCGGCACGCGATCCGGGCGCCCGCGCCAAGATCGCGGTCAAGACCAACGACAAGCGCATCGATCCTGTCGGCGCCTGCGTCGGTATGCGCGGTTCGCGCGTGCAAGCGGTGTCCAACGAACTGCGCAACGAGCGCGTGGACATCATTCTATGGGACGACAACCCCGCCCAGCTGGTGATCAACGCCATGGCGCCGGCGGAAGTCGCTTCCATTCTCGTCGATGAAGACGCCCATTCGATGGACGTCGCCGTCGCCGAGGACAACCTCGCTCAGGCCATCGGCCGCAGCGGTCAGAACGTGCGGCTCGCCAGCGAGCTGACGGGCTGGACGCTCAACGTCATGACCGTGGACGAGGCCGAGGGCAAGCGCGAGCAGGAAGTCGACAGCCTGATCGAATATTTCATCAACCATCTCGAGATCGACGAAGACGTCGCCCGCATCCTGGTCGAGGAAGGGTTCACGACGATCGAGGAGCTGGCCTACGTGCCGCTCGAGGAGATGCTGGAGATCGAAGAGTTCGATGAGGATCTGATCGAGGAACTGCGAGCAAGGGCCAAGGATGAGCTGCTCAACCTGGCTATCGCCTCGGAAGAGGAACTGGACGGCGCTCAGCCCGCCGAAGACCTTCTCACGATGGACGGCATGGACCGCCACCTGGCATTCATTCTCGCCAGCCGTGGCATCGTCACCATGGAGGACCTTGCGGAACAGTCCATCGAGGATCTGAAGGATATCGACGACGTGGACGAGGAGCGCGCAGCGGCACTGATCATGACTGCCCGTGCGCCTTGGTTTCAGAGCGAAGAGTAACGTGGTCACGGGTTCAGGAGGGTCGTAATGTCAGACATGACCGTAAAAGAGTTTGCCGGCAAGGTGGGACGCGATGTCTCCCGCTTGCTAGAACAGATGAAAGATGCAGGCCTCCCGCACAAGCAGGAGAGTGACGCCGTATCCGAAGAAGACAAGCAGCGCCTGCTCGACCACCTGACCAAGAGTCATGGTGGGGGTCGGGGTCCGCGCAACCGGATCACGCTGACGCGCAACACCCGCAGCAAGATCCGCTCGGGCGAGCGTGGCAAGACCATCGAGGTGCAGGTGCGCAAGAAGCGTACCTACGTCAAACGCGACGCCGAGCCGGCCGAAGAGGCGCCGGTCGAGGAGTCCGGTCCGCGTCAGCTGGTCGGCGACATGGCCGATCATCAGGCGCAGCAGGCCGAGCAGCAGGCGCAGGCCGAAGCGGCCGCGAAGGCTGCCGCCGAGAGCGCAGGCCAGGAGAGCTCCAACAAGGCCGCGGCGCCGTCACCGGCCCCCACTGCCCCGGGCGACGACATTCCCCAGGAGCCGCAGGTCGAAGATGACGAGCCGGTCTCCAACAGCCAGCCGTTCGTCGAGCCGCCGCCCAAGGAGCAGCGTACCGACAACCGTCGCGCGCATCCCAAGAAGGAGAAGGAACGCGACAGCGGCGGCCGTCGTGGTCGGCGTGACGACGACGACGATCGCGGTGAGCGGCGTCGCGGCGGCAAGAAGGTCAAGCGTGCCGAGCGTCGTGGCACCCGTCGTGGACGTGGCGACAATCAGCACGGGTTCCAGAAGCCGACCCAGCCGATCGTGCGTGAAGTGGCGATCCCCGAGTCGATCAGCGTGGCCGACCTCGCCGACAAGATGTCGATCAAGGCCAACGAAGTGATCAAGGCCATGTTCAGCATGGGCGCGGCGGTGACCATCAACCAGACCATCGACCAGGACACGGCTGCGATCGTGGTCGAGGAGATGGGCCACAAGCCGCGTTTGGTCAAGGAAGATGCGCTCGAGACCGAAGTGCTCGAGAACATCTCCTACGAGGGCGACGAGATCACCCGTTCACCGGTGGTGACGGTGATGGGTCACGTCGACCACGGCAAGACCTCGCTGCTCGACTTCATCCGTCGCACCAAGGTGGCGACCGGTGAAGCCGGCGGGATCACCCAGCACATCGGTGCCTATCACGTCGAAGGCGAACACGGCGGCGTGACCTTCCTCGACACCCCCGGACACGCGGCCTTTACCGCCATGCGTGCCCGCGGTGCCCAGGCTACCGACGTGGTCATCCTGGTGGTGGCTGCCGACGACGGCGTGATGCCGCAGACGATCGAGGCGGTCGAACACGCCAAGGCGGCCGGCGTGCCGCTGGTGGTGGCGATCAACAAGATCGACAAAGAGGGTGCCGATCTCGACCGCATTCGTAACGAGCTCTCCCAGCACGGCGTGATCTCGGAAGAGTGGGGCGGCGATACCCAGTTCGTGCCCGTCTCGGCCAAGACCGGTGACGGCATCGATCAGCTGCTCGAGTCCGTGCTGCTGGTCTCCGAAGTGCTCGAGCTCAAGGCCGTTCCCGAAGCGCCCGGCAAGGGTGTGGTGGTCGAGTCGCGGCTCGATCGCGGCCGCGGTCCGGTCGCCACCGTGCTGGTTCAGAACGGTACCCTGAGCCGCGGCGACATCGTGCTCGCCGGCCTGCACTACGGCCGCGTACGGGCGCTGACCAACGAACTCGGTCAGCAGGTCGAGTCGGTGGGCCCGTCGATGCCGGTGGAGATCCAGGGTCTCGACGGTACGCCGGAAGCGGGCGAGGACTTCATGGTGCTGAGTGATGAGAAGAAGGCGCGCGAGATCGCCAACTTCCGTCAGGGCAAGTACCGCGAAGTGCGCCTGGCGCGCCAGCAGAAGGCCAAGCTGGAGAACATGTTCAGCCAGATGGGCCAGGACGAGGTGGCCAAGGTCAACGTCGTGCTCAAGGCCGACGTGCAGGGCTCGCTGGAGGCGATCCGTGGGGCACTCGAAGAGCTCTCCACCGACGAAGTCCAGGTCGCCGTGGTCTCCTCCGGGGTTGGTGGTATCACCGGCACCGACGCCAACCTGGCGCTCGCCAGCGAGGCGATTTTGGTCGGCTTCAACGTGCGTGCCGATGCCTCCGCACGCGAGATCGTCGAGCGTGAAGGGCTGGATCTGCGCTACTACAGCGTCATCTACCAGCTGATCGACGAGGTCAAGCAGGCCATGAGTGGCATGCTGGCGCCGGAGTGGAAGGAAGAGATCGTCGGTATCGCCGAAGTGCGCGACGTGTTCAAGGCGCCGAAGATTGGCGCGATCGCTGGCTGTATGGTCATCGAGGGCACCGTCCATCGCAACAAGAAGATCCGTGTGCTGCGCGACAACGTGGTCATCTACGAAGGCGATCTGGAGTCCCTGCGTCGCTTCAAGGATGACGTCAACGAAGTGCGTAACGGCATGGAGTGCGGTATCGGCGTCAAGAACTACAACGACGTTCAGGTCGGCGACAAGATCGAGGTCTTCGATCAGGTCAAGGTCGAACGCTCGCTGTAAGCGGCGATCCCCGGGGGCACGGCCTCCGGGGCCACGGAGCTAACGATGCGCGAATTCAAACGAACCGACCGGGTCGCCGACCAGCTCCAGCAGGAGCTGGCCGTGCTGATCCAGCGCGAGATCAAGGATCCGCGGCTGGGCATGGTCACCGTCAGCTCGGTGAAGGTCAGCCGGGACCTCGGCTATGCCGATGTCTTCGTGACCCTGCTGGGCGAGAACGACGCCGAGCGGGTGCGTGAGAACCTGGGCGTGCTCAAGCGTGCGGCCGGCTTCCTGCGCTCGCAGATCGCGCGTCGCATCAAGCTGCGTCACGTGCCGGAGCTGCGCTTTCACTACGACGAAAGCGTGCTGCGCGGCCATCACCTCTCGGCGCTGATCGACGAAGCGGTGGCCAGCGACAAGCGTCACGATGAGCCTGCCGACGACGCCTCGTCTGACGCTGACGCGTCGTCTGATGATGACGCGCCGCAGCGGGGTGATGGAGAGCCTCAGCGGGGTGATGGAGAGCCTCAGCGGGGTGATGGAGCGCCGCAGCGGGGTGATGGAGAGCCGCGCTGATGGCCAGGCGTCGCAAGGGCCTGGCGATCGATGGCGTGCTGCTGCTGGACAAGCCCCAGGGCATGTCCAGCAACCACGCGCTGCAGCGGGTCCGGCGTCTGTATCAGGCGCGCAAGGCGGGGCACACCGGTACGCTGGACCCGATGGCGACCGGGCTGCTGCCGATCTGTCTCGGCGAGGCGACCAAGTTCTCCGCGCATCTGCTGGAGGCCAACAAGGTCTACCGTACCCGGGTAAAGCTGGGTGAGATCACTGACACCGGCGATGCCGAAGGCGAAGTGATCGCCCGCCAGGCGCTCCCCGAACGGCTGGATCGCGAGGCCATCGAGGCGCTGCTGACGCGCTTTCACGGCGAGATCGAGCAGGTGCCGCCGATGTACTCCGCGCTCAAGCACCAAGGGCGCAAGCTCTACGAGCTGGCGCGGGAGGGCAAGACGGTGGCACGTGCGCCGCGCCGTGTGACGGTGTATGATGTGCGCCCGCTCGGCTGGGAGCCCGATGGCTTCTGGCTCGAGGTGCGCTGCAGCAAGGGCACCTATATCCGCACGCTGGCCGAGGATATCGGCCGCGAAGCCGGTTTCGGCGCGCATATCACGGCGCTCGAGCGGCTGCAGACAGGGCCTTTCGACAGCGCCAACCGGGTGACGCTCGCAGCGCTCGAGGCGATGGACGACGACGCTCGGCTAGCGCAGCTGCTGCCGGCCGATGCGATGCTCGACCATCTGCCACCGCTCGCGGTGGACGCCGAGACCGCCGACCGCCTGCTTCACGGGCAGCGCGCCGCGGTGGCCGCCGGCACGTTGGCATCTGGCAGCACGGCAAGACTCTATCTCGACCACGCCTTTCTGGGGCTGGTCGAGGCGACCGGTGCGACGGAGATTGCGCCCAAGCGCCTGGTCGATACCGCGGCTCTGGCGTCGGGCTGAATTCCGACGCCAGGGTAGTGACGGCGGCGAGCCCGGCTCGACGCCACACGCCGAAGCGCGCTTCGGCGATCATCGGGAGACTGCAAATATGCGTGGTCTCCGACATTCATCACTCAAGCATATTGCTTAGGAGAGTGTTTCATGGCACTGACTGCCGAAAAGAAAGCCGAAATCGTCAAAGAGTTCGGTCAGGGCGAGAACGACACCGGTTCCCCTGAAGTGCAGGTTGCCCTGCTGAGCGCCAACATCGATGGCCTGCAGAGCCACTTCAAGGATCACAAGCAGGATCACCACTCCCGTCGTGGTCTGATCCGCATGGTCAACCAGCGCCGCAAGCTGCTGGACTACCTCAAGGGTAAGGACTTCGACCGCTATCAGTCGCTGATCAAGAAGCTCGGTCTGCGTCGCTGATACCGTCTGCCGGCATCTTGCCGGCAGCGCGTGTTCGAGACAGGCAATCCCGCTCGGGATTGCCTGTTTTTTTATGTCCGTGCTGATGTCCTGCGCGGCACCCGAGGCATCACTTCGCCCTGCTCCTCCGCCTTTTCCTTGAAACATCTTTCGCACGCCGTTCACACCAGGCTGGATGGGCTTTCCCGGCGGCAGGCCTTCGCGAGGGCGCTGTAAACACATCCCTGTGCGCTACCTTTGCCATCCCTGGCAAAGGACCCTCGCTTCGCCCCGCCTCCGGCGCCCATCGGCAGAGGGTTTGGCAGGCGCTTTCCACGGCGGTTTTTCGCGTCTGTGCGGCGTGCGCCACGCGGGCGACGTCGGTAGCTCTCGCCCGCGCGAACGCCTAGAATGGTCGCCGAGTCAAAAGACCCACATGAATCCGACAAGTTGAAGGAATACCCGTGAATCCGGTCGAAACCACCTTCCAGTACGGTGCCAGCACCGTCACTCTCGAAACCGGGCGCGTCGCCCGTCAGGCTACCGGCGCCGTGCTGGTCACCATGGATGACACCGTGGTGCTGTGTACCGTCGTCGGCCGCAAGGATCTCAAGCCCGGCCAGGACTTTTTCCCGCTCTCCGTGCACTACCAGGAGAAGACTTACTCGGTCGGCAAGATCCCCGGCGGCTTCTTCAAGCGTGAAGGGCGCCCCACCGAAAAAGAGACGCTGACCTCGCGTCTGATCGACCGCCCGATCCGTCCGCTGTTTCCCAAGGGCTTCATGAACGAAGTCCAGGTCATCTGTACCGTACTCTCCGCCGATCGTAACCAGGACCCGGACATCGCTGCGATGCTCGGCACCTCGGCCGCGCTGGCGATCTCCGGGCTGCCGTTCAACGGCCCGATCGGCGCCGCCCGCGTCGGTTTCACCGAGTCGCGTGGCTACTTCCTCAATCCCAAGGTGGACGAGCTCGCCACCACCGAGCTCAACATGGTCGTCGCCGGTACCGACAAGGCCGTGCTGATGGTCGAGTCCGAAGCCCAGGAGCTGAGCGAAGACGAAATGCTCGGCGGCGTGCTCTACGCCCACCAGGAGATGCAGGTCGCGGTGGAAGCGATCAAGGCATTCGCCCAGGAAGCGGGCAAGCCCAAGTGGGACTGGCAGCCAGCGGCCGACAACGCCGCGCTCAAGAGCGCCATCGCCGGCGCCTTCGAAGCCAAGATCGGCGAGGCCTATCGCATCACCGACAAGATGGCGCGTCAGGATGCGCTGGCCGCGATCCGCAGCGACGCGCTGGCCCAGTTCGCCGCCGGCGACAGCCCGCAGTTCAGTGCCGACGAGGTGAGCGGTGCCCTGGCCAGCCTCGAGAAGCACACCGTGCGGCGTCGCGTCATCGCCGGCGAGCCGCGCATCGACGGTCGCGACCACAAGACCGTGCGTCCGCTCGACGTCAAGGTCGGCGTGCTGCCGCGCACCCATGGTTCGGCGCTGTTCACCCGCGGCGAGACCCAGGCCGTGGTCATCGCCACCCTGGGCACGCTGCGTGACGCCCAGCTGATCGAGTCGCTGGAAGGCGAGCGCAAGGATCGTTTCCTGCTGCACTACAACTTCCCCCCTACAGCGTCGGCGAAGCCGGCTTCATGGGTGGCCCCAAGCGCCGCGAGATCGGCCACGGCCGGCTGGCACGTCGCGGCGTGCAGGCAATGCTGCCGAGCGAAGACGACTTCCCCTATACCATCCGTGTGGTCTCCGAGATCACCGAGTCCAACGGTTCCAGTTCGATGGCGTCCGTCTGTGGTACCTCGCTGGCGCTGATGGATGCCGGCGTGCCGATCAAGGCCCCGGTGGCGGGTATCGCCATGGGCCTGGTCAAGGACGATGACGGCTTCGCCGTGCTGACCGATATCCTGGGTGACGAGGACCACCTCGGCGACATGGACTTCAAGGTGGCCGGTTCCGCCCAGGGCGTGACCGCGCTACAGATGGACATCAAGATCGAGGGCATCAACGAAGAGATCATGGAGACCGCGCTCTCCCAGGCGCACCAGGCGCGTCTCGAGATCCTCGACAAGATGAACGCGGTCATCGCCGAGAGCCGCAACGAAGTCTCCGACTACGCGCCGGCGATGCAGACGATCAAGATCGATCCGGACAAGATCCGTGACGTCATCGGCAAGGGTGGCGCCACCATTCGCGGTATCTGCGAAGAGACCGGCGCTTCGATCGACATCGACGACGACGGCACCGTGCGCATCTACGCCGAAGACCGCGCCGCGGCCAAGCGCGCCATCGACAGCGTCGAAGCGATCACTGCCGAAGCCGAGATCGGCAAGCTCTACCGTGGCAAGGTGGTGCGTCTGGCCGACTTCGGCGCCTTCGTCAACTTCATGCCGGGCACCGACGGTCTGGTGCACATCTCGCAGATCGTGCCGGAGCGCGTCAACGACGTGAAGGACTACCTGAGCGAAGGCCAGGAAGTGACGGTCAAGGTGCTCGATATCGACAACCGCAACCGCGTCAAGCTGTCGATCAAGGAGATCACCCCGGAAGAGCAGGCCGCCTTCGAAGCCTCGCTCGCGACCCCCGAGTAAGCCCGCGGGCACCACGCCCGCTGCTCGCTCGACCACGCCCGGTCCGCCTCGTGCGGGCCGGGCGTTTTTGTGACGAGCGCTTTTTGAAGAACACTTCTGTCAATACCCTCTCAGGCGCTGACGGCGGTGGTGCGGGGTGCCGGCAGCCAGCGCTTGATCCGTCGCGACAGGCGCTTCTCCACCAGCTCGAAGCTGATCCAGGAGAGCAGCGCGATGATCGGCAGGCAGATCGCCAGGGTGAGATAGGGGCCGAGCCCCAGGCGCTGGGTGAGCAGGTAGTTGCCGCACCACAGCACGATGACATGGAGCAGATAGGTCGAGTAGGACCAGTCGCCCATGCGTTTGAACACCCGGTTGTCGCCGATGTATGGCTCCAGCGCGATGCAGGCGATCACCAGCAGGGCGCTTGGCAGCCCCCAGGCGAAGAAGCGTAGCGCGCCGGAAGGGTCGTCGAAGGCGAGTAGTGCTGCCACGCTGAGCCCGATCAGCAGCAGCGGCCACAGCCGCCCGGTGGGTAGCCCGTGGCGGGCGTAGTAGACGCCGATACCCACGCCGAGCAGGAATTCGAAGATGATCGGGTCGCTATAGAAGCTGCTGATGAAGGGTTGGGGGGCAAACAGCGTATTGATCGCCACGATCGCGATCACCAGCCCCCACAGTCGCCACGGCCGCGCCAGCAGCAACGAGGCGGCGAACACCAGGTAGAACAGCATCTCGAAGTTGAGCGTCCAGCCCACTGGCAGGATCGGGTAGTAGCCGTAGCCGGCCGGGTTCTCGGCAGGGATGAACAGCAGCGATTTGACCAGCCCGATGACACTGAAGCCGTACTCCGGCATCACGTCGCTGGTGAACACGATCACCAGCGCGGTGATTGCGGTATACAGCCAGTAGGCGGGGACGATACGCGCGCAGCGCTGAAGCAGGAACTGGGGCATCGAGAGGCGCTTGCCGCGGGTCGAGACGGTGATCACGAAGCCGCTGATGACGAAGAAGATGTCCACACCCACCTGGCCGCGGGTGGAGAGCAGATACTCGACCCAGTTATCGGCCTGGAAGCCGAAGAACACCTGCATGAAGTGGTGAAAGACGACGATCCACGCCGCCAGGGCGCGCAGCGCCTGAACCGAAACCAGCATCCCGACTTCCTGTCTTCGACCAAAGTTGACAGCTATCCGAGGGGAAACGGCGGCGAAAGTTCGCCGCCGTCACACAGGCTGACAAAATGCTATGTCTGGACAAGTTCTGTGCGGCAAGTTTGCACAGCCGGCGAGGCTCACACCTTGCGCAGTGCCACCTGTTCGACCAGATGATCGCGTCCCTTGCGCAGGATCAGATCGGCGCGCGGGCGGGTGGGCAGGATGTTCTCGCGCAGGTTGCGGCGGTTGATGTCGCGCCACAGCCCCTCGGCGATCTCCAGCGCCTCGGCTTCGCCGATCTGGGCATAGCGATGGAAGAAGGAGTCGGGGTTCTGGAAGGCGGTCTGGCGCAGCAGCTTGAAGCGCTCCAGATACCAGTCGTGGATATGCCGCTCTTCGGCGTCGATGTAGATCGAGAAGTCGAAGAAGTCGGAGACGAACGGCACCATCTTGCCGTCTTCGGGCAGGTCGCGCACCTGTAGCACGTTGATGCCCTCGACGATCAGGATGTCGGGGCGGTCGACGGTCTGGAACTCACGCTCACGCACATCGTAGGTGAGGTGCGAGTAGAGCGGTGCCTGGACGTTGCGCACCCCCGCCTTGATCCACGAGAGAAAGCGCAGCAGCGCGCCGATATCGTAGCTCTCGGGGAAGCCCTTGCGGGTCATCAGGGCCTTGTCCTTGAGCACCGCGTTGGGATAGAGGAAGCCATCGGTGGTGACCAGATCGACCTTGGGGCTCGACGGCCAGCGCGCCAGCAGCTCCTTGAGAATACGCGCGGTGGTCGACTTGCCCACTGCCACCGACCCGGCCAGGCCGATGATGAACGGCGTCTTCTGGGTGTCGTCGATGTCGAGGAAGCGCTTGCGCTGGGCGTAGAGCTGCTGGCTGGCCTCGACGTAGGAGGAGAGCAGCCGTGACAGCGACAGATAGATGCGCCGCACCTCGTCGAGATCGATCGGGTCGTTGAGCGAGCGCAGCCGCTGCACCTCCTCGGAGGCGAGCGTCAGCGGCGTATCGGCGCGAAAGGCAGCCCACTGCTGCGCCGAGTAGAACTGGTAGGGTGAGAACGGGTCCGGTCTCAGTTGGTTCATTGGCTGTCTCTGACCATGATCGTCGAGTCGGCAGGCGGCGCTCAGCCGTCTTCCGGGCACTCATTGTCCGTGGTGTGGCCGGAATCGGCAAACCGCGGTAGCCACATCGGCTGGATGCCGCGGGCGTCCGTCGTACCTTGGGCGACGAAGCCCAGCGCCTGATAAAGGGCGAATGCGGCCAGGTTGTCGCGGAACACATTGAGGGTGACGCAGCGAGCCTGGCGTTGCCGGGCCTGTGCCAGCAGGTGTCGGCACAGGCTGCGCCCCAGCCCCTGACCGCGGCGCTCGGGGGCGACGATGAGCCGGGCCAGGTGCCAGTGGTCGCCCGCCTTGGGCACCAGCTGGCCGAAGGCGACGGGATGCGCGCCCTCGCGCAGGGTGAAGGCGGGCGTGGCGCCGCCGCCGAACTCGCGCCACAGGGTAGCGGGCTCCGGCGGCCAGCAGAGCCCCGGGCCGGCCCAGCGTTCGAGTGCCTGCGGCGAGTCGATCCAGCCGGCGATCACGCGTAGATCGCCCGGCAGCGCCGCACGCCAGCGGCGTTCAGGCATGCGCGGGCTCTGGCAGGGTGACCGCGATATTGTCGATCAGCCGGGTGCGGCCCAGATAGACGGCGCCGAGCAGCCGCGCCGCACCGCTGGCCTGGGGCGCCAGCGGCGTCAGGTGGGCATCACGCAGTTCCAGATAGTCCAGCGTCAGGCCCGCGTCCGTCAGGGCCTGGCGCGCCCGGGCCAGGCTGGTATCGATGGGGTCACCCTCGGCCAGCGCGGCGGCACACTCGCGCAGGCTGCGGTAGAGCGCGCTGGCGCGCTGGCGCTCCTCGGCACAGAGATAGCCATTGCGCGAGGAGAGCGCCAGGCCATCGTCGGCTCGCGCCGTGGCCACACCTTCGACCTGGATCGGGAAGTGCAGATCGGCGACCAGCTTGCGAATCACCGCCAGCTGCTGGAAATCCTTCTCGCCGAAGCAGGCGACGTCCGGCTGGGTCAGATGGAACAGCAGCGAGACCACGGTGGCGACGCCGTCGAAATGGCCGGGGCGGCTGCCGCCGCAGAGCCCCTCCGAGACGCCGGGTACCCGCACCCGGGTCAGACCCTCGAGCCCCTGCGGGTAAAGAGTCTCCACGCTCGGGGCGAACAGTAGGTCACAGCCGTGGCGTTCGAGTTGCTCGCTGTCGGCCGCCAGGGTGCGCGGGTAGCGTGCGAAGTCCTCGCCCGGGCCGAACTGCAGGGGATTGACGAACAGCGTCGCCACCACCACGTCGGCCAGCTCGCGGGCCCGCTCGACCAGTGCCAGATGGCCCGCATGCAGGTTGCCCATGGTCGGTACCAGGGCGATACGCCGGCCGTGACGGCGCTCGCCGTCGAGCCACTCGCGCAGCGGCGCAATGGCGTGCAGGGTGTGCATCAGAAGGTGTGCTCCTCGGCCGGGAAGGTGCGCGCCTTGACCGCCTCGTGATAGGCGCGGAAGGCGTCGGCGATGCTGTCACGGCCACTCAGGAAGTTCTTGACGAAGCGCGGTACGTAGCCGCTGTTGAGCCCCAGCACGTCGTGCATCACCAGGATCTGGCCGTCGACCTCGGCGCCGGCGCCAATACCGATCACCGGTGCGGCGACGGCGTCGCGCACCGCCTTGCCCAGATCCGCCGGCACGCACTCCAGCAGGATCACCGCCGCACCCGCATCGACCAGGCACTGGGCGTCATGGATGATGCGCTGGGCCTGATCGCGCTCGCGGCCCTGGACCTTGAAGCCGCCGAAACGGTGCACGCTCTGCGGGGTCAGGCCGAGATGCGCGCACACCGGCACGCCGCGTCGGTGCAGCTCGTTGACGCCCTCGGCCATCCACGCCTCGCCCTCGATCTTGATCATCTCGGCGCCGGCACGCATCAGGGTGCCGGCGTCGCGCAACAGTTGCGCGGTGTCGACGTTGCTCATGAACGGCAGGTCGACCATCAGCAGGCTCTGGCGCTTGGCGCGGGCCACGCAGGCGGTGTGGTAGCAGAGGTCATCGAGGGTGACCGGCAGCGTGCTGGCGTGACCCTGCAGCACCATGCCGAGGGAGTCGCCCACCAGCAGCACTTCGATGCCGGCCTCATCGGCGCAGCGGGCGAAGGTCGCGTCATAGGCGGTCAGGCAACTGAAGGTATCGCCGCGCGTCTTGAGTTCGCGCAGCGTATTCAGGGTAACGGGCTTCATCACGGTTCTCTCGCAGGTATCGAACGCCGGGTACCTTGGGCGCGGGGCCGAGTGTAAAGCGTTGTTCGGGGGACGCAACACGACATTAGGCTGCCGTCGGTGCGCCGGCGCTCACGCCGGCAGGCGGTGCAGCGGCTGGTGCGTCAGGGCGGCGGCGCGTTCGCTCACCGGGATGCCGTCGAGCACCAGCGTGGGGTCGATCTCGGCCAGGGGTTCGAGCACGAAGCGCCGCGCCAGGCGTTGCGGATGCGGCAGCGTCAGGCGCGGGGTGTGCAGGCTCAGGTCGGCGTAGCTGAGCAGGTCGAGGTCCAGCGTGCGCGGCCCCCAGTGGCGCAGGCGGACACGACGGTGGCGCTGTTCCAGCGCCTGTAGCTGATCGAGCAGCGCCAGCGGCGAGAGGCGGGTGCGCAAGGCCACTACCGCATTGACGAAGTCGGGCTGGTCCTGGGGGCCCACGGGGGCGCTCGCATAGAGCGAGGAGCGCGCCACCAGGGTGCTCAGCGGCAGGACCGCGAGCGCCGCGAGGGCGCGCTCGAGCTGATCGCGCGGTGCCTCGAGATTGCTGCCGAGGCCGATATAGGCCAGCGCGCCGGTGGAATCACTCATCCAGGGTCGGCGGTGCGGCGCGGTTGCTGGGGCGACGGCGCTTGCGCGGGCGGCGGCGCTTGGGCTTGCCGTTGGTGGAGGCCGGGTGGCCACCATCGACCTGCTTCATCAACTCGTGCTGACGGCTCTCGTCGGCGTGCTGGAACTCGGTCCACCACTCGCCCAGCTCAGGCGTGAGCTCGCCGGCCTGCTCGCGCAGCAGCAGGAAGTCGTAGGCGGCGCGGAAGCGCGGATGCTCCAGCGTCTGGAATACCTTGCGCCCGCGCCGGCGCGGCAGGTGCTGCTGGAGATCCCAGATCTCGCGCATGGGGATGCTGAAACGCTTGGGAATCGAGGTGTGCTGGAGCTGACGGCTTATGACCTGCTGTGCCGCCGCCTGCTGGGCGGGGACATCGGGCAGCTCCTGCTCGTGGGCCAAGCGGGCGGTGCGCTGTACCACGCACGGCCACAGCAGCGCAGCGAAGAGGAAGGCCGGGGTGACCGGGCGATCCTCGGCCAGGCGGGCATCGGTGTTGGCCAGCGCCTGCTCGACCAGGACTTCTGCCCAGGGCAGGTCTGCCAGCGCCTCGTCGCTCTCCGGGAACAGCATGGCGTAGAGCCCGAGTTCGCGCAGGCAGCGGAAGCTCTGCACCGCGTGGCCGGAGAGGAACAGCTTGAGCACCTCTTCGAACAGACGTGCCGGCGGAATCTGCAGCAGCAGCGGGGCGAGTTCGCGAATTGGCGCCTCGGTGCCGGCTTCGATGGCGAAATCGAGCTTGGCGGCGAAGCGGGCGGCACGCAGCATGCGCACCGGATCCTCGCGATAGCGCGTCTCGGGGTCGCCGATCAGGCGCAGCAGGCGGCGGTCGAGATCGGCGATGCCGCCGGTCCAGTCGTAGATGCTGAAGTCGCTGACGCTGTAATAGAGGGCGTTGACGGTGAAGTCGCGGCGGATAGCGTCCTCTTCCACGCTGCCCCAGACGTTGTCACGCAGCAGCAGCCCTTCGTCGGACTGCTGGCTGACATTGCCGTCATCGCCCTCGCCGTGGCTGCCGCGGAAGGTGGTGACCTCGATGATCTCGCGACCGAAGCGCACGTGAACGATACGGAAGCGCCGGCCGATGATGCGCGAGTTGCGAAACAGCTGGCGCACTTCGTCGGGAGTGGCGCTGGTGGCGACGTCGAAATCCTTGGGCTGCCGGCCGAGCAGGGAGTCACGGATGCAGCCGCCCACCAGATAGGCGTCGTAGCCGGCGCCATTGAGCCGGTAGAGCACCTTGAGGGCATTCTCGCTCAGATTCTTGCGCGATACGCTGTGCTCGTCGCGGGGGAGCACGATCTGTTGCAGGACCGGTTCGGCGGCGTCGGCGCGGGCGGACTCGGGGCCGAAGAGACTCTTCAAACGTTCACCGGGACGTTGTAGAAAGCGGGAAAATCCTTTGAACATGCGGCGAAGTCGACTCGCGAGATAGCAAAGCCCCAGTGTAGCGGAGCCCCGCAGGCTTGCATAGCGAAGCCCTGGCCATCTGTCCAGCCTCGTCTCCCTGTCTCCGCTGGCTCGAGGGTGAGTCGCGCACGGCAATACCTGCGCACAGCAAAAAGGGGAGGCCATCGGCCTCCCCTCTTAAGCATTTTCTGCAACGTCCATGCCGCTTCTTTTTGTTCGTGATGGCGCATCGCCTTGAATACGCAACACAGTCACCGAGCGGTGGCATCATCGACGCAGGGCATCGCGATACCGCGGGTGGCGACCACCTCGTATTCAAAACAATAATCCAACCACGACAGGCAATGCCTTTTCCCGAGTGTTGTCGTTGTTTCGGGAAGTCTTCGGGTTACGGGGCGCGTTGTTGTTGTTGCCCGGCCTACCGAAGAACGTCGCGTCCTGGTTGCATGCATGACTCGAGGGCGTTGTCGTTGTTGTCCCTCTGGCTGCCTGGAGGCCGTTGTCGTTGTTGTCGCTCCGGCGGCAGCGAGTCGTTCGAGTCGACGCCTGAGTTGTCGTTGTTGGCGTCAGTGCTGTCTTCCTGTCGCAATTGTTATTGTTGGTGCGACCGGTGGATGTCGTTTGTTCTTCTTGTCCAATGTGAGTGCACTGGGCGTGCCATCCCCTGGTTTTTTCTTTTTGATCAATGGGTTAGCTTTTCCCTTGAGGCCAGGTCTTGATCTTGTCGGCCCGTATGCCTGAGAGGGGTGGTTCAAAACGGGGCAGAAAAGCCATCCGATGCTTGTTCTTGGTGCAGAACCCCTCCTGCAATGGCGACAAGGGTGACGCAAAATGACATGAATTGCGCTTAGACCATGGTCGTCAGTCGAAGGGGGTAGACGCGCGCGCCGCCGGTGTTCACGTCAGATCGCGGTAGGCATGGGGTGTCAGCGCCCGTGGGGACCAGGCATCCACCGCCCACGCTAGCTGGGTGGCGACCGGAGCCTGAGACAGCTCCGCAGGAGGGCGCTGGTCGAGCAGCGCGAGCGCCCGGTGGAGCAGCGGGCGCACGGCGGCGTCGTCCAGTGGCAGCGGTGGCGCCAGATTCTGCTTGGAGAGTTTCTGCCCGTCCTCGCCGCGAATCAGTGGCAGGTGCAGATAGCGCGGCTCGGGGTAGTCCAGGGCCTGCTGCAGCTGGCGCTGCCACGGGGTGTTGTCGAGCAGGTCGAAGCCACGCACCACGTCGGTGATGCCCTGGGCGGCATCGTCGACCACCACCGCCAGCTGATAGGCCCACGGGCCATCCTTGCGTTTGACCACCACATCGCCCTGGGTGGTCGGGTCGAGCCGCTGGGTGCCGAACAGCCGGTCCTGCCAGACCACCGGATTGGGGCCGAGGTCGGTGCGCAGGCGCCACGCTTGGGGGCGCTGGGGATGGCGCGGATGCTCGCGGCACCAGCCGGGGTAGTGGCCGAGATGCTGCCACTCCTTGCGCGAGCAGCCGCAGGGGTAGACCCGGCCGGTGGCGGCCAGGCGTTCGAGCGCGGCCTGGTAGGCGTCGTCGCGCCGGTGCTGGAAGCAGATCTCGCCGTCCCAGGTAAGGCCGAAGGCCGCCAGCTGGCGTTGAATGGTCGCCGCGGCCTGGGGCGGGCAGCGTGGCGGGTCGATGTCCTCGATGCGCAGCAGCCAGCGCCCGCCGGCGGCGCGCGCGTCGAGCCAGCTACCCAGGGCGGCGACCAGCGATCCCAGGTGCAGTGGGCCGGAAGGCGTGGGGGCGAAACGACCGATGTAGGGCATCGTCTCTCCATGATGGTCTGGGAAAGCCGGCGTGATGGGAAGCGCCAGCAGAACGGGAAAAACAAAACGGGCACCCGTCGGTGCCCGTCTGCTGCTGGCCCAGGCGATCCATGGACCGCCGAGCTAATTGGCGCGATCAGCCGCCGAGCTGCTTCTCCTTCAGCTCCGCCAGCGTCTTGCAGTCGACGCACAGCGTGGCGGTGGGGCGTGCCTCGAGGCGGCGGATGCCGATCTCGACGCCACACGCTTCACAGAAGCCGTAATCGTCTTCGTCGATCTTGTCGATCGTTTCGTTGATCTTCTTGAGCAGTTTACGCTCGCGGTCACGCGTTCTCAGCTCGAGGCTGAAGCCCTCTTCCTGCGTCGCCCGGTCGGCGGGATCGGCGAAGTTGTTCGCCTCTTCCTGCAGGTGGCGCACCGTGCGATCGACCTCTTCCATAAGATCCTGTTTCCAGCCCAGCAGGATCTCACGGAAGTGCGCAAGCTGCTTTTCGTTCATGTACTCTTCACCCGGTGCCGGCTGGTACGGGGTGAATGCCTTGGGCGCTTCCGTTTTCTTTTCTGCTACTGGCATGGGGCTGCCTCGTTACACAAGTGTCGTGACGCGTGTGATTCGGTCGAGAATCGACCATGGGCAGCATCAGCCGCCGCCCGAAGCCATGCTTGTTTAGCGAAAAAGTTACCGCATTGCAACTAAAGCCGCGCTTTATTTTTGGCCATCGCGACGCTGCGACCGGTATATCGCCGCGCGCCGCGGTGGCGCCATCCAAACGGGGCGGTAGGGGGGAGCCGGCCGCTGCGGCCGGTATCCGTCCTGCCGCGTGTCCCGCTGAGAGGAGTCGATAGAAGATGCCCTGGAGCGATCGCCTGGCGGCGGTAGCGCCGTTTCGTGTCATGCGCCTGCTGGAAGCGGCTCAGGCCCGCGAGGCCGCCGGTGACGACGTCATTCATCTGGAGATCGGCGAGCCCGATTTCCCCTCCCCCGAGGCGGTGGTCGCGGCGGGCCAGCAGGCGCTGGCGGCGGGGCACACCCGCTACACGCCGGCATGCGGCCTGCCGGCGCTGCGCGAGGCGATCGCTGAACACTATCAGCGCTGCCACGGGGTAACACTCGACCCGCGTCGGGTGATCGTCACCCCCGGCGCTTCCGGGGCGCTGCTGCTGGCCAGTCAGCTGCTGGTGCAGCGCGGTGACCGAGTGCTGATGGCCGACCCTACCTATCCCTGCAACCGCCACTTCATGGCGCTGGCCGAGGCCGCGGTGGACTGTGTTCCGGTCGGTCCGGAGAGCGGCTGGCAGCTCGATGCGGCGCTGCTCGCGCAGCACTGGCAGCCCGCCACGCGGCTGGCGATGCTGGCCACGCCTTCCAACCCCACCGGCCATATGCTGTCGGCGTCGCAGCTTGCGGCGGTGGCGCAGACGGTGGCGGCACGCGACGCGGCGCTTTTGGTCGACGAGATCTATCAGGGGCTGTGCTACGACGTCGCGCCGGTCTCCGCGGTGAGTGCGGCGCCGGAGGCGTTCGTGGTCAACAGCTTCTCCAAGTTCTTCGGCATGACCGGCTGGCGGCTGGGCTGGCTGGTGGCCCCCGAGGCCGCGGTGGAGCCGCTGTCGCGGCTGGCCCAGAACGTTTTCCTGGCGCCGCCGACCCTCTCCCAGCACGCCGCCCTGGCTGCCTTCTCGCCCGAGTGCCTGGCCCAGTTGGAAGCGCGCCGCGCCGAGCTGCAGCTGCGTCGTGATGCGCTGCTCGCAGGGTTGGCGCGGCTCGGCCTGGCGCCGGCGCAACCGCCCCAGGGCGCGTTCTATGTCTGGCTCGACGTCTCCGCCCATACCGACGACAGCGAGGCGTTCTGCCGCGCACTGCTCGAGGAAGAGAACGTGGCGATCACCCCGGGCACCGACTTTGCCGTGCGCGGTGGGGGCCACCATGTGCGGATCGCCTTCACCACCGGGGTGGCGCGGCTGGAAGAGGCGGTCGCGCGCCTCGAACGCTTTCTGACCCGGCGGGGGCGCGGATGAGCCAGGTCGAGACTCAGTCCCGGATCGAGCTGGTGCCCGGCACGCTGCTGCGCCGCTACAAGCGCTTTCTGGCCGATGTGCAGCTCGATGACGGCCGCGAGGTGGTGGCGCACTGCCCCAATACCGGGTCGATGCGCGCGGTGAACGTGCCCGGCTGCCGGGTGTGGCTGTCGCCGAGCACCAATCCGGCACGCAAGCTGGCCTGGACCTGGGAGCTGATCGAGCTGCCGGACGGTCAGGGCGGGGTCGACTGGGTGTCGGTGCATACCGGGCGTGCCAACGCCCTGGTGGCGGCGGCACTGCGGGCCGGACGCGTGGCGCCGCTGGCCAACCTCGTGCGTTTGACGCCGGAGGTCAAGGTCGAGGGCGCAAGGCTCGACTTCCGCCTCGACCTGGCCTCCGGTGACGCCTGCTACGTCGAGGTCAAGCAGGTGACGCTGAAGGAGCGCGACGGCCACGGTTACTTTCCCGATGCGGTGAGTGAGCGCGGGCGGCGCCATCTCGATGCGCTGGCGACACTCGCTGCCGCGGGCCAGCGCAGCGTGCTGCTGTTCTGCGTGGCGCATACCGGCATTCAAGACGTGGCGCCAGCGGCGCATCTCGATCCCGCCTACGCCGCGCGGCTACGCGAGGTGGCCGATCAGGGGGTGGAGGTGCTGGCCTATGGCTGCGACCTGCGCCAGGCCGAGGGCCGGCCGCTAGGCATGCGCCTGGTGCGCCGGCTGGCGGTCGATCTCGAACGTCGACTGCCGCCGTCGGACGACTGACGCCGAGCGAGCACCCACTAGCGGCCGCGGCAGACTCGGAAGATCGCCGTCTCGCCAAACAGATTGGGCCAGCGCCGCGAGGTCCAGTGTGGCTGGTGATCGGCGCTGCCCACCGCTTCGTCGGCGATGCGTACGCCCTTTTCACGGCACAGGTTGGCGAAGTCGCGGAAGGTCGACAGGTGGATGTTGGGGGTGTCGTACCAGGCGTGGGGCAGCGAACGCGACACCGGCATGCGACCGCGCAGGCTCAGGTGCAGGCGGTGCTTCCAGAAGGCGAAGTTGGGAAAGGCGATGATGCACTCCGGGGCCACTCGCAGCATTTCGACCAGCATGCTGTCGGGTCGCCGCAGCGCCTGCAGGGCCTGGGTCATCACCACCACGTCGAAGGCGTCGTCGTCGAAGTTGCCAAGGCCGTCGTCGAGGTTCTGCTCGATCACGTTGACCCCACGGCGCAGGCAGGCGGCGAGCCCCGCCGGGTCGATCTCCAGCCCGTAGCCGGTGACCCCCTTGCGCTGGCCCAAGGTGTCCAGCAGGGTGCCGTCGCCGCAGCCGAGGTCGAGAATGCGGGCGCCTGCGGGCACCCAGTCGTAGATCAGTTCGAGATCGGCGCGCATCAGCGACTCTCCCCGCAAATATCGGCATGAACCCGCTGCATGAAGCTGCCGAACACCGCCTGGTAGTGGTCGTTGGGCAGCAGGAAGGCGTCGTGCCCATGGGGCGAGTCGACGTTGACGTAGCTCACCGCCTTGCCCGCGCGCAGCAGGGCGTCGACCAGCTCGCGCGAGCGCGCCGGGGCGAAGCGCCAGTCGGTGGTGAAGCTGATCACCAGATAGGGGCAGGCGACCGGAGCCAGCGCCGCGGCGAGATCGCCGTCGTGCTGGCCGGCGGGGTCGAAGTAGTCCAGCGCCTTGGTCATCAGCAGGTAGGTGTTGGCATCGAAGCGGGTCGAGAAGGTGTCGCCCTGGTGGCGCAGATAGGATTCGACCTGGAACTCGACGTCGTAGCCGAAGTTGAGCTGGTCGCTGCGCAGGTCGCGGCCGAAGCGCGAGCCCATCGAGTGCTCCGAGAGATAGGTGATGTGGCCGATCATGCGCGCCAGTTTCAGCCCCAGCTTGGGGATCGCCTCGCGTTCGGCGTACCAGCCGTCGAAGAAGTCGGGGTCGGAACGAATCGCTTGGCGCGCGACCTCGTTGAAGGCGATGTTCTGGGCCGAGAGGCGCGGCGTGGCGGCGATCACCACCGCATTGGCGACCCGCTCGGGGTAGGCGATCGTCCACTGCAGCGCCTGCATGCCGCCGAGGCTGCCACCGACCACCGCGGCGAAGCGGTCGATGCCGAGGTGATCGGCCAGGCGCGCCTGGCTATGCACCCAGTCGGCCACGGTGAGCACCGGAAAGGTGGGCCCCCACAGCCGCCCGGTCTCGGGGTTGACACTACCCGGCCCGGTGCTGCCGTGGCAGCCGCCGAGGTTGTTGAGCGAGACGACGAAGAAGCGGTCGGTGTCGATTACCTTGCCGGGGCCGATATAGGCATCCCACCAGCCGGGCTTGCGCTCGTCGGCGCCATGGTAGCCGGCGGCATGGTGGTGGCCGGAGAGCGCATGGCAGATGAGCACGGCGTTGCTGCGCTCGGCGTCGAGCGTGCCGTAGGTCTCGTAGACTAGCTCGAAGCGCGCCAGGGTCTTGCCGCAGGCGAGCGGTAGCGGCGTGTCGAAGGTCGCGGTCTGGGGCGTGACCAGGCCGACCGAATCGGGCGGGAAGGAAGCGGACATGAAACGCGGAGGTCTCCAGAATCAGCGGGGCAGACGACCGCCACCCGGGCACAGCGTGCGACCGGGGGCGGTGGCGGCGTTCAGAATCCGACCAGGGCGCCCGGCAGGCCGGCGGCGCGGGCGAGTGCGCCGACCAGCAGGCTGTCGAGCAGGTTGATGGCGATGAAGACCACGATCGGCGACAGGTCGATCATGCCCAGCGGCGGGATGACCCGGCGCACCGGGGCCATGATCGGCTCGACGATCTGCATCACCAGCAGCGCGCCGGGATGGCTCGCGCGGGGTGCTACCCAGCTCAGGATGATCATGATGATCAGGGCGAAGAAGTAGATCTTCAGAATGGCGTTGAGCACCCCAGCGATGGACGCGAGCAGGATGCCCTGCAGCGGCGGCATGCCGAAGCCGGCGAACTGGAAGATGGCGATGATCACGATCGCCTTGAGCAGAAAGCCGGCGAACAGGGTGGCGATGTCGATCCGCCCGAGCGGGCGCAGGAACTTCTGCAGCGGCGCCACCACCGGCTGGGTCGCCTTGACGATCCCCTGGCTCATGGGGTTGTAGTAGTCCGCCTGCGAGAACTGCAGCAAGAAGCGCAGCATGAGGACGAAGAGGTAGATGCTGGCGAGGCTGTTGACCAGCATCAGACCGGCGCTTCCAAGATGACTGCCCATCGAATGATCTCCTAGTGATTCGGCAACTTCAGTTCTGGCTCAGTTCACGTGACAGCTCGCGGGCACGCTCTGCGGCGGCCTCGGCGGCCTCGGCCACGATGCGCGGTAGCTCGGCATCCTGGAAGCTCTGGATGGCGCGCTCGGTGGTGCCATTGGGCGAGGTGACGCGGCGGCGCAGCTCGGCCGGCTCGAACTCGCTCTCCCGCGCCATCTTGGCCGCGCCAAAGACCGTCTGCAGCGCCAGCCGACGCGCGCTCTCCGGTGCCAGCCCCAGCGTGATGCCGGCGGCTTCCAGCGATTCCATGAACAGGAAACAGTAGGCCGGGCCGCTGCCGGAGACGGCGGTCACGGCATCGATCTGTGCCTCCTCCTCGACCCACTCGACCAGCCCCACCGCCCCCAGCAGTTCGCTCGCCAGGCTGCGCTGGGCAGCGTCGACGCGGGCATTGGCATAGAGACCGCTGGCGCCGGCGCCCACCAGTGACGGGGTGTTGGGCATGCAGCGTATCACGGCCAGCTCGCCGCCCAGCCACTGCTCCAGCGTGGCCGCCTCGAGCCCGGCGGCCACCGATACGATCAGCGGGCGGCGCGCCTGCACCGCCTCACGCAGCGACAGGCACAGTTCGCGCATCATCTGCGGCTTGACCGCGAGCACCACCACGTCGGCCTCGGCCACTGCGGCGAGATTGTCGCGGGTGGTGTGGATCGGATACTGCGCGGCGATGGCGTCGAGGCGCTCCTGGCTGCGCGAGGTGGCAGTGATGGCGGCGGCCGGATAGCCGCTGTCGAGCATGCCGCCGAAGATGGCGCTGGCCATGTTGCCAGCACCGATGAAGCTAATGTGGCTGGCCTGGGATGAGTCGGTCATGACGAAATCCTGTATCGCAGCGAAGAAAAGGGTGGCCTCACGGCCGGGCGCCGGCGGTAGGGCGGCTGCCGAAGAGTGCGGTGCCCAGGCGTACCAGCGTGGCACCTTCGGCGACGGCGGCTTCGAGGTCACCGCTCATGCCCATCGACAGGGTATCCAGCGGCGCCTCGGGGAAGCGTCTGCGCAGCGCCTCGAAGGCCTCGCGCACGGCGCGGAAGGCGTCGCGCTGACGGGCCGGGTCGTCGCTCGGCGCCGGCAGTGCCATCAAGCCGCGCAGGCGCAGGTTGGGCAGCGCCAGCAGCGCCTCGGCCAGGGCCGGCAGCGCCTCGGCGTCGACGCCGGCCTTGCTCGCCTCGCCGCTGACATTGAGCTGCAGGCAGACGTTGAGCGGGGCGAGCGTCGGCGGGCGTTGATCCGACAGCCGGCGCGCGATCTTCTCGCGCTCGACGCTGTGGACCCAGGCGAAGTGCTCGGCGACGTCGCGGGTCTTGTTCGACTGCAGGGCGCCGATGAAATGCCACTCGATATCGTCGAGCGCGGCCAGTTGGGCCTGCTTCTCCAGCGCCTCCTGCAGATAGTTCTCGCCGAACGCGCGTTGACCGGCGTCATAGGCCTGACGCAGCATGGCGGCAGGCTTGGTCTTGCTGACGGCCAGGATGCGGGCGGCCTCGGCGGGGCGCCCCGCGGCCTGCAGGGCAGCCTGCAGGCGCTGGTTGGCCGCGTGAAGGGACTGGGGCACCGACGCTTCTGGCATACTAGACAGCGACCTTATGCAGGGGATCGTATAAAAGCCCATGGATATTACCGAACTGCTGGCGTTCTCGGCAAAGCAAGACGCCTCGGACCTGCACCTCTCGGCGGGCCTGCCGCCGATGATTCGCGTCGATGGCGACATGCGACGTCTCAACGTGCCGGCGCTCGACGACAGCCAGGTCAGGCGGCTTATCTATGATGTGATGAACGATCGCCAGCGGCGCGACTTCGAAGCCGACCTGGAAGCCGATTTCTCGTTCGAGGTGAACGGCGTGGCCCGCTTCCGGGTCAATGTCTTCACCCAAGGGCGCGGTGCCGGTGCGGTGTTCCGGATCATTCCCAGCCTCGTGCGTTCGCTCGAAGAGCTCGATCTGGGCGATGTGTTCCGGCGCCTGGCGATGCTGCCGCGGGGGTTGGTGCTGGTCACCGGCCCGACCGGTTCCGGCAAGAGCACCACGCTGGCGGCGATGATCGACTACATCAATAGTCATCGCCAGGAGCATATCCTGACCATCGAGGACCCGATCGAGTTCGTCCACCAGAGCAAGCGCTGTCTGATCAACCAGCGCGAGGTGCACCGTGACACCAAGGGCTTCGCGCCGGCGCTGCGCTCCGCTCTGCGCGAGGACCCGGACGTGATTCTGGTGGGTGAGCTGCGCGACCTGGAGACGGTGCGTCTGGCGCTGACCGCCGCCGAGACCGGGCACCTGGTCTTCGCTACCCTGCATACCACCTCGGCGGCCAAGACCATCGATCGTATCATCGATGTCTTCCCCGGTGACGAGAAGGGCATGGTGCGCTCGATGCTGTCGGAGTCGCTGCAGGGGGTGATCTCGCAGACGCTGCTCAAGCGTGCCGGCGAGGGCGGCGGTCGTGTCGCCGCGCACGAGATCCTCCTCGGCAACTCGGCGATCCGCAATCTGATCCGCGAGGGCAAGGTGGCGCAGATGTACTCGGCGATCCAGACCGGTGGCAATCTGGGCATGCAGACCCTGGATGCCGCGCTCGCCCGACTGGTCGCCGATGGCTTGGTCTCGCGTCAGGAAGCGCAGGCCAAATCCCGTACAGGGTTCGAGAGCTAGTGCCGGGAGGCCACCGACACCGCTGCCCGGTGAGCGCGGCGGGCCCCGGGCCTGTCGCAGCCGTTTTTTCGTTCAGGACTCGTCATGACGCCGCACCAATGGTTTGAACAGCTTCTCGATATCATGATCGCCAAGCAGGCCTCCGACCTGCTGATTTCCACCGGCGCACCGCCCTGTCTCAAGCTCGATGGCAAGCTGGTCGCGCTGGGTGACGTGCCGCTGCGCCCCGAACAGGTGCGCGAGCTGGTGGCGACCACCTTGCCGCCAGGCGGGCGCGAGGATTTCGAGCGCGAGCATGAGGCCAACTTTGCGCTCAGCTTGAGCGGCAAGGGGCGGTTCCGGGTCAGTGCCTTCTTCCAGCGCAGTCAGCAAGCGATGGTGGTGCGCCGCATCGCCTATGACATTCCAGCGCTCGAGAGCCTGGGGCTTCCCGAGGCGGTCGCCACGCTGCCGACCATCCGGCGCGGCCTCATACTGGTGGTCGGGGGGACCGGCAGCGGCAAGTCCACCACCCTGGCGTCGATGATCCAGCACCGCAACCGCACCAGCGGTGGGCATATCATCTGCATCGAAGACCCGATCGAGTACATGCATCCACATCAGCGCGGGATCATCAATCAGCGCGAGGTGGGCATCGACACCGAGTCCTACGAGATCGGCCTCAGGAATGCGCTGCGTCAGGCGCCGGACGTGATCGTGATCGGCGAGATTCGCAGTCGCGACACCATGGAGCTGGCACTCGCCTTCGCCGAGACCGGGCATCTGTGTCTCGCCACACTCCACGCCAACAACGCCGACCAGGCGGTGGAGCGGATCCTCAATCTGTTCCCGTCCGAGCGCCACGACCAAGTGTGGATGGATCTGTCGCTCAACCTGCGCGCCGTCGTGGCTCAGCAACTGCTGCCACGGCGCGATGGCGAGGGGCGCTGTCTGGCCACCGAGGTGATGCTGCAGTCGCCGCTGATCAGCGAGCTGATCAGGCGCGGCGAGATCAGTGAACTCAAGCCGCTGATCCGGCGTTCGCGGGAGCTGGGCATGCAGACCTTCGATCAGTCGCTCTACGCCCTCTATAGCCAGGGATTGATCGATGAGCGCGTTGCGCTCTCTCACGCCGACTCCGCCAACGATCTGCGCATGCTGATCAAGTATGGCGAAGCGGGGGCGTCGGGCGAGGCTGGCGGCGAGACTGGCGAAGGCCGGTTCACCCTGGCCGACGACGACTGAACCACCGCTGGCCGCGGCTCAACGGCACCCCGGAGTCATGCTACTATTGCCGCCTTTCAAGACCGATGGCGTTTGGAGTGGAGACGGATACGATGAGCGAGGTCGCCGAGGCGCTGGCACTGATCAAGCGGGGCACGCAGGAAATCCTGGTCGAGGAGGAGCTGGTCAAGAAGCTCGAATCGGGCCGCAAGCTGCGTATCAAGGCCGGGTTCGATCCCACGGCACCCGACCTTCACCTGGGACATAGCGTGCTGCTGACCAAGATGCGTCAGTTCCAGGACCTGGGTCACGAAGTGATCTTCCTCATCGGAGACTTCACCGGACGTATCGGCGACCCTACCGGCAAGAACGTCACCCGCAAGCCGCTCACCGAAGAAGAGGTCAAGGCCAACGCCCAGACCTATCGTGAACAGGTATTCAAGATCCTCGATCCGGCCAAGACCGAAGTACGCTTCAATGCCGAATGGTTCGGTCAGATGTCAGCGGCGGACATGATCGAACTCGCCGCCCAGAGCACCGTGGCGCGCATGCTCGAGCGCGACGACTTCGAGAAGCGCTACCGCGCAGGGCAGTCGATCTCGATCCACGAGTTTCTCTATCCCCTGGTCCAGGGCTACGATTCGGTCGCCCTCGAGGCGGACGTCGAACTCGGCGGTACCGATCAGAAGTTCAATCTGCTGATGGGGCGCGAGATCCAGAAGCACTTCGGTCGCGAGCCGCAGGTGGTCATCACCATGCCGCTGCTCGAAGGGCTGGATGGCGTCAACAAGATGTCCAAGTCGCTCAACAACTATGTCGGCGTGGACGACGCCCCCGGGGTGATGTTCAACAAGCTGGTATCGATGCCCGACAGTCTGATGTGGCGCTACTTCGAACTGCTGTCGCTGAAGTCCAACGACGAGATCGAGGCGATTCGCCGTGATATCGAGCAGGGGGCCAACCCGCGCGACATCAAGATGACCCTGGCGCGTGAGCTGATCGCCCGCTACCACGGCGACGAGGCCGCGGCCAATGCCCACCGTTCCGCCGGTAACCAGCTGGCGGACGGCGAGCTGCCCGAAGACCTGCCCGAGGTCGAGGTGAGCTTCGACGGCGCAACCGAAGCCCCGATCGCCGCGGTGCTCAACCGCGCCGACCTGGCCACCAACAGTGCCCAGGCCAAGGATATGCTCAAGAACGGCCGGGTGAAGGTCGACGGCGAGGTGGTCGCGCCGAATGCTCTGCTGGCCACCGGCAAGAGTTACATCATTCAGGCCGGCAAGAAGCGCTACGCCCGCGTCACCCTCGGCTGATCGTTTCCGCCGCGTCCCTATAACGCCCGCCCTGTGCGGGCGTCATGCATTTCTGGAGGCGGCGCCGGACCGCCTGGTCA